>NZ_JBBORG010000001.1:0-4800000 GCF_038004485.1 Paenibacillus sp. FSL R7-0026 | reverse complement strand
GCGATGCGGGATGACCTGACGCAAGGTTGTTTGGATCGAATGATTCCATTGGAGCATATGCCGGAGTTGATCATCCAAAGAGACACTCGGCGCGAATATGTGACTGGGCTGGTCGCGGTGACGCTGGAGAGCCTGACCTACCGCATTCAGGTGGTTGAGAAGCAGTGGTAAAGGAAAAAGGAGCTTTTTCGAGTATTCTATTTTTAGGAATAAAGCTTAACCATGTTTCCTATTTCAAATGTACAAATTATTGACACGATAACGGAGAGGGCAGAACCAATCTGAAGAACGCCTTTATCACTGTATTTTCACCTTTAGGAACGATTCAAAAAAATACAGGGATAACAGCGGTCGGAAGATGGTACTGCAATCGTAGTTATAACGGGCAATCATTTTTCTGAACACAATGGAGGAACTTATTTTGAATCAGCAAGCAGGTACGCAAGGGAACAAACGAAAGTTCAACAAGCTGTACGCCATGCAACTGGCAACAATCTTTCTGGGATTTATCGTATTTGGCATATCGGAAAATATTAAGGGGCCGGCCATTCCGCGAATTCAATTCGACTTCAATCTGGATGAGAAACAGCTCGGGACGTTATTGTCCCTGAATGCACTGGGGTACCTGATCGCATGCTCCTTCACGGCTATTCTGGTTCGCAAATGGGGCATCAAGGCGGTTAGCATCATATCATTTGCATCGATGATCCTATCGGGAGTGTTCATTTATGTGTCTCATACCTATCCACTCTTTGCATCATCATACTTCTTCATGTACATCGGTAACGGCATGCTGGAGATTGCTTTGGCGATTCTGGGTGCGAGGATTTTTGTGAAAAACACAGGTACGATGATGAACCTGTCCCATTTCTTCTATGGACTGAGTTCAACGGTAGCGCCTTTGCTGGCGACGGGTGTGATGTCTTTGAGCGTGTTTGGACACGAACTGGACTGGCGCGGCATGTATCTGGTGATGTTGTCACTCTGTCTGCTGCCGATCATTGCTGCGCTGCGCAGCAAATTTCCGGGGGATGATCTTCCTCATGAAGATCGGACTTCACTGAGGACGTTAACACGTGATCCTGCCCTTTGGCTGATGGTGCTCATTCTTTCTTTTGGCGTGGTATCGGAGCTGGCGGTTGGGGGTTGGCTGGTTAATTTCCTGGAAAAAGCCTACAAGTGGGACACGGTCCAAGCCTCCGGGTTATTATCTGCGTTCTTCCTCACGTTCTCGCTGGGACGTCTGCTGCTTGGACCATTGACGGACCGGATCGGATTTGTATTGTCACTGATTATGTTCTCGGCTTTCTCGGGAGTATGTACATTCGTAGCGCTGGCAGGGGGAGAGCGTCTTGCAATTTTCTTTGCGATATCTGGCGCGGGAATAGCGATGATCTATCCAACAGTGATGGCGTTTATCGCACGTAGATATCCGAACGGCAGTGACACCGCGATCACATTCACGGTTACCTTGATGGGGGTTGGTAGTGTCATTGGTAACTATGTAATTGGTTGGGTGATTGAAGGTGTGAAGAATCTGTACGGTTCAACGACTCAGTTGGGACTGCTGCGCGGACTTCAGGCGGGATATGGATTCATTGGTCTATGTGCTGTGATCTGTGCGGCATCTGGCGTAGTGTTGTACGTGTATTTGAAAAGAAGGCAGGAACTGATTTAAATACTTATAAACCAAAGCAATAAATAATTTTTAATGGCTCTTTTCTCACTTAAACATTAGAGTGGGAAAAGAGTTTTTTTATGAACAAGGAAGGAAGTGCAAAATGAAAAGGATGGGATTATTGTTTTTAATTTGTTTATGTCTCCTTATCATTGTAGCTTGTAATCAAAAAAACAATGACGATGTTGTGGCAGAGATAGAATATCATAAGGAAGGAAATGTAATCAAAATCACTCAAAGAGACACTGTTAATCAAATTCTAAATATTTTAGAATCTGCTCAAAAGAACAAGAAGGTTATTGATGTAGGGAAAACAGACGAAAAAATAGTTGTTAATTACAGTAGCAATGTTATCAAAATTTTTGATCTGTACATCGATTTTGATAAGAGTGTTGGTATGGTCGTAATGGAATCTGACAGTAATTATGCTTATGAGCTATCAAGTCAGTCTATAAAAGACTTAAAAATAATTCTAAAAGGGACATAAAATAGAAATTAATTTTTCTATCAGTATCTTATTAGTTAGATAGTCATTAAACCGATAAAACCCCACTGATCCTTAGGATCGAGTGGGGTCTTACATATAATCAGATGAATTTTAGCATACGACTTATTTCAAAAAAAACATCAATCTGCGCATCTCTTTTCCTTACTTAACAAACCTATGACTTGTTCAAAGCCGTTCTTCTTTTCCAACGTTTCAAAAGCACGTACAATCCAAATGCGCCTAAGAAAACCACCGCTGCCGGAACGATATAAGGTTTAACAATCTCATCCACATGCTCCCATTGAGAGCCTAATTTGAAGCCTAAGTAAATGTACAATGATGTGATCGGAAGCATGGCCAAGAATGTAAAGATACTGAATTTAAACACATTCATCTTCGCCATTCCACAAGGGATGGAGATCACTGTCCGAATACCGGGGACAAAACGTCCATAGAAAGCTACACCGCTACCATATTTCTCGAAGAACTTATCGGAAGCGTCCAGATGGTGGGGGCGAATCAAGAAATACTTGCCGAATTTTTCGACCATCGGTCTGCCGCCGTATCGTCCCAGGGCATACAACGTCAGAGGTCCAAACGTTCCCCCTACGGTACCAGCGAGTATAGCCAGCCAAAGCTTCATATCCCCAAGATACACCCAATATCCCGCCATGGGCAGCACAAGTTCAGCAGGTACGAATTCAAACGACAAGGCAATGACCAGACCTGCGTATGACAAATCTTTAAAAAAGAGTATAAATTGCGTGATCCATTCTGTCATGCTTTCCCTCCATGAATCTATCTTTTTTATATATAAAAGAAACACTCCTGTACAAAGAGTAACAATAGCGAATAGAGCTTGTCAAAGTTCACATGTATGTCCATTTCAGGACACACTGCGGCAATATGTTTACCCGTACATAAGGCCTGGATTCATTGACACTTCATACAGAAGTGGATACCAGCTGTTTTTCATTGTTGGGGATGATCTGACGGGGAACCCTCGTTTCGACCAAACGAGGGTTTTTATATGCTCATTTTGCTTTATAGCAATGGTATATCTATTCGTAATCATAGGCTGTACAATCATTATTTTATGGTTGAATACAATGTATCCTTTTATTGTTTCATGTATATCATATAGATATACAACTGTAGGGAGTTGAGGTATAATTGGAGCATCAATCAAACGAAAGGCGTGGGATTGCCATGACTACAGCCACACTTAGCAAATGGGGAAATAGCAGTGCAATTCGCATTCCTAACCAATTGCTTAAGCGTCTTAATCTGGAAGAAGGCTCGGAAATCGAGATTTTGGTGACGGAAGATAATGAATTGTTGTTGCGTCCAAAAACCAAGCCTGTAGAATCCAATGATGAACTACGTAACCATCTAAAGACTTTGCTCTCTAAAGTGAAACAGGATACAAGACATGAAGAAATAGACTTTGGCACTGAAGGGAACGAGTTACTTTGATTATTCCCAAGCGAGGCGATCTGATATGGCTTGACTTTGATCCTCAAGCAGGTCATGAGCAAGCCGGGAGACGACCGGCTATTGTTCTATCGGAACTTGAATTCAACGAAATAACGGGTTTTGCCGTTGTATGTCACATAACGAGCCAAGCCAAGGATTATCCTTTTGAAGTTACACTACCAGAAGAGCTGCCATTTTCAGGTGTTGTTTTAACGGATCAGTTGAAGAGTCTTGATGTGCGGCAACGACGTATCCAAATTGCGGGGCATGCCGAACCAACCTCTGAATTTATGAAATCAGTTCTACGCAATGTCCGTTCTATATTGGCATAATTGAAAATTAGTAGCTGATCATATTCCTAAATCCACGTCTAACTAAAAGACGTGGATTTTTCTTTCATGCCTAAATAGATTCGTCCATCCTTGACGCTTCTAACAAGAGCTTCCGAAAGGCACATATAAGTTGGAAAGAAAGATTTTTAATTCTCTGAAAATGCTTCCATTTATAGTATGATAAGACTATCGCTAGCTTCTTCAAACATGGCCTGTATTATCTCTGCGGCTATCGGGCAAAGGCCATATCGAAAGTTCACAAAGACCATCCTATAGATAAAGATAAGGAGATCAGAACATGACCGTAACTTCGATTATCGACCAAATCCATATTATTGAATACGACCCCTCTTACGCTGCCGCACTCGCGGATATGTGGAACCGCAGTAACGAAAGCTGGGGAGGTGGCACCAACCTTAGAACAGAGGAAACGGTTCGCCGCGAGATGGAGAGTTCGTCCAATCTTTATGCATTTTTAGCTGTTCATGAGAAAGAGGTTGTTGGCTTCTGCAGTTTTGCCCACTACCGCTATGACGAGAGAGCGCTATATGTACCGCTGCTTAACGTACGCCCCGACTATCACGGTTACAAGGTTGGACGTAATCTGATCCTGAATGCTGTGCGCAAGACCGTAGAGGCCGGATGGCCTCGCCTGGATCTGTTCACATGGGCAGGGAATACGAAGGCTGTACCGATGTACAAGAAATGTGGATTCTTCTGGGAGAAAAAAGATGATAATGTGCATCTGATGAATTTCATCCCTACCATCTTGCAGACCGAAGCACTCGCTCCTTATTTTGAGGAGTTGGATTGGTATGCAGACAGCACGCGTGAACTCGTGATCGAGCCGGATGGCCGACGGGAGCGTGGTTTTGATTTCTTTGACTATACGTGGAAAAAGGGAGATGTCTCCCTGCGGGCTGAATTTGAAAAGTCCGGTCGCGGGCTGACTGCCCTCGAAACACCGGATTACGAGATCTCAACAGAGGTTGACGATCATGATCTGGTTTTCGGTTCCAGCTATAAGGTTCGCTATCGCATTAAGAACACTTCTGCGTCCGAACTGGCGGTTGAGATCAAGGGTGAGGATAACAAAAACATTCGATTTGCGCTGGACGTTGCACGAGCAGTCGCTCCGGGAGAAACCATCACCGTGGAAGGTGAGTTTCACGTTGATCCAATTACAGAGGAACAGAATAACAATAAGACTCATCCCGTGGTTGCCAGCACCTGGTTGATCGGCGGTAAGAAAGCGGAGTTCAGGTTGGGTATCGCCCCGAAATTCCCGGCCAAGATCAAGACCATCCTGCCTGTGAAGGAGCTTTATCCAGGCGTCTCGGCTGAGTTGGTTCTGAACGTGGAAAATAATGTGGATGCAGAAACGGAGTTCAGCTTGGACCTGCCAGAGGATGAATTCCTTGAATGGGCGGAGCGTGCGGTGCGCTTTACGGTGCCTGCCAAAGGTAAAATGTCTGTGCCAGTGCCATTCACCTTGCGTTCGTATGGTCTCTATTCCCAAGAAGTAGAAGTGACGGCTGTCCCAGTGGGGAACCATGCGATCTCTTTTACAAGCAAAATCTCTGTACTGATGAAGGGAATCGAAGGAAAATATGGTGGGCAGATTGAGGATCAATGGGTGGCTGTTAATGGCGCATTCTCTCTTCATATGAGCAAGCAAGATAATAACATGTGGATTGAATATCCCGGTTCCCGTCATTCATTCTGGTGGACTTATCCGAAGCTGGGTAAGCCGTTTGCCGAAGAGTTATCCAAGAAACAAGCAAAAGAAGTGAATATTTATGCCGAAGGGGAACGTCAGGTTCTTGAAGCACTGTATGACTCGGAGGATTTCCCTGGCTTGCAGATCAAGTCCGTGGTCAAGCTGTCTGCGAATGGAGTCGCCGAATTCCACCACGAGGTTGAAAATACACGAGACACCGCCTGGGAAGAAGACCTGTTTCTGATGAATAACTTCGGTTTCTACGGAAACCAGCTAATCCTCCCTTACCAAGGTCGTTTTGTGGATATGGGGGATTCTTACGCTGGCGATCCGAGCCATTGGAATAGCTCACAGATTACGGAGAACTGGCTGTTCTGCAAAGAAGAGTATGGTGCCAGCGGTATCTATTGGGACCCTTCTCTGAAGCTGCTTCGCCCGGAATACACGCTGGGGTTGCAGCATGAGCTTGGCCGTATTGCCGCAGGAGCCGTTGTGCGGACCAAAGCAACTGTATATGCTTTGAACACGTTTGCCAAATGGCATGATTTCCGTGCGTTTGCACGGAAGCAGCGTAACCCGGTCATTCCGTTGCTGGACAGTCATCTGGATCTGACACTGAGTGAGGGGAATCCATTTGCCCCGGACGTGCTGCAAGCAACGTTGACTGAACATAAACTGGTTCCGCTTGCGGGCAAGCTGGAGCTATATGTGCAGCAGGGTGGCAAACCGGAGGTTATGGCCAATGCTAAGGAATTCAATCCGGAGCAGAATCTAAACTCCGCCAAGCTGACATTTTCACCAGACGAAGCGGACCGAGACCAGCACGTGAGTGGTTGGAAAGTTCGTGGGCTATACCGTGGCGAAGATCGGATTCAGGAGCGAACTGCCCTTTGGTTCCCGCAGAGTGGAACAGAGGTTAAGCAGATGATTGAAGAAAGTTCATTTGGACCAGTGTACACCGTAGATAATGGAGTATTGTCAATCGCCGTTGCTCCTGAATTCGGGAGCGTAGTACACTCTCTGAAAGTTGCAGGAGAAGAATGGCTGGACAGCTCGTACCCTGAACCGGCTCCACGCTCGTGGTGGAATCCGTGGTATGGCGGACTGGGTGTAGGGGTTCCGGGCATGAATGGTTTCAGCCGCCAGTTGGAACAGAGAGCCGCTTCCTGGACAGAGCACAAAGATCAATACGGCAACGTCTGGAAGGGTATAAAGCTGACCACCCGGATTGAAAAGCATGAAGCGAATCGTGGAATCACGATCAACCAGCATTATCTGATGCTGCCGGGTGTCCCTGTACTGTGCACGCTACTTTCCGTGACCAACGAAAGCGGCCTGACGCTGACGGATTACTCGCTTGCGGAGGAACGTTTCCTCCAGCCTTCATCTGTATTTGCGGAAGGTTGGATAGAGCAACCGGGTAAAGATCGATTCCCGCTGGGCAAGGTGGATTTGGGCCTGCCACTTGAAGACCTTTTGCGAGTAGGATCGGTTTCGCGTGAAAACATGCTGCATGCGGTACATCGTTACCCGAATCAGGGTGCATGGGGTTTTGCCAATAATCAGGTGACGGGTCTGAACGTACATCATCATCTGACACTCCAGCAGGGGGAGACGGTCTGGACGGAGCCGACATATCTGGTTCTGGGACCAATCCCGCTGAGTTCAGCGGATGTGCATGACCTTCTAAAACTGAATTTTGCAACTTCTACCAATGAAAAGGAGGCTTCACATGCCGATTATTGATATTCATATTCACCTGTCGGACATCGACAGCTTTCACCGAACAGCGATTGATCTGTCTAAAGTGGATTACTCTGCCGCTGGTCTTAAAGCGGAGTTTGATAAGAACGACGTCATTATGGGTATCGGAATGGGGGTTACGGAGCAGACGAAGGGAGCGTTCCCGGATTCCAGTTCCCCTAACCCGATGGGGCTTGATCTGGAAGAGAAGGTCCCATCATTCCTCATGGAATGCGTGGGCATCAATCCCAATGCGCTAGACGGTAAAAACGCTCAGGACGAGCTTGACCGGATTGAAGCTAGACTGCAATCCCCGGAGGTAGCCGGAATCAAACTCTATGCCGGATACTATCATCACTATGTGTATGACAAAATCTATACCCCGGTCTATGAACTCGCAGCCAAGTACAACTTGCCTGTTGTCATCCATACGGGAGACACGTATTCCATGAATGGGTTGCTCAAATATTCGCATCCACTGACGGTGGATGAATTAGCCTTGCAGCAACGCGGTGTGAACTTCATGATCTGTCATCTGGGTGATCCCTGGGTGATGGATGCAGCTGAAGTGGTGGCGAAGAATCCTAATGTGTATGCGGATTTGTCTGGTCTTGTGGTGGGGGATGGGCCTCATTTTGAACGGTTCATGAACGAGCCTCTGTTCATGGATCATTTCCGCCGGGCTTTGGTCTATTCGGATCATTACGAGAAAATGCTGTTTGGCACCGACTGGCCGCTTGCGCCCATCGATCTGTATGCCGAATTTGTCCGTCGACTTGTACCGGAACAGCATCATGATAAAGTCTTCTACGAGAATGCCTTTGGGCTGTTTCCACGTATTGGACAGCGGATTGCCAATCTGGGTTAGAACCTAAGTACCGAATTCTTAATATCTGAGGAGATGTAGACCATGCATGTCATGGAAGCATGCGATGGTTATATTGAATCCCTGTGATGTAAGCTCCTGCCACTTTGCTGGCAGGAGCTTTTTTGTCCAGGAAAACAGTGAATTCGTCTTACTAATGTGGAATGAGGGATCAGGAGAACAAAGGTTGAGTAACCATTTTCATATACTTTTTCAAGTCGTCTTTTGCATGTGGGTATTGTTCCCAAACCCCAAGGTTCCAACTCATATAACGGATGCCGAGATATCGAGATGCCAAGGAGAAGTACTTTTCGAATTGATGTTGTGGAATATCGTATCCGTGAGAACTTAGGAACTCCCGATAGATCTCAACTTGTCCCAAATGTGTACAGCGCAGAGGGATATCAAAGAACAGGGAGCCATACCTTGCTTCCTCCCAATCAATAAAATAAACATCCTCATTGTTGTGTACTAATACATTGCCAGGATTCAGATCATTATGAATCATCGTATGTGTGTGTTCGTCCTTAATGAGAATTTCAAGATCATCTACAATATGACTTGCTACAGTTTCAATTTCCGAAATGAGCGGTGATCCAAATTCCTCAATGAATGATGGACGTTCTATGGCGGTGTTCCACAAAGGTCTCCAGCGTCTTTCCATCATTTCGATGATATGAGATCGATTCACAATAGGTATCCATGGCAGTTCTTTTTTCAACCCCATATTCGTTCCATGTATGTAAGCCAGTGCTTGTAATTCTTTATTCTGAAGCAGGTCTATATCCAGATGACTATAGTTGGTTTGGTAGTCCACATCCTGAATGCAGATCAGACTGCGATCTTGAGTATGAACTTCATTTGATAGAGTATAGGGTACATTGGCTCCCTGTAAAAATAATCTGGACAAGGCAGAGCGTTCAATGAATGTGGCCTTCTTTGTTACGTAAGAAATATCATTTTTCACTCCATTTATAAGGAATTCAATATGATGTCGAAGCAATTCAATGGCTTGAGATCCTGCACCGATTGGGTTACTTTTGATACTTAGAATGTGAATATCCGAGGATACATATTGATTAATGGTTTGTTTTATTAATTGTTGTAATGTGACAGACTCCATACTCATCTGTTATCTCCTTCTTGCCTGTATTTGTTTTTACGAATAAAGAGAACTATAATGGTGGATGCACAAAATTTCAGACTTCTTTGGAGGAACATACGTTATGAGATCTTTTCAGTTTTATAATCCGACCCGGCTGATTTTTGGCAAAGGGCAACTTCAAGCACTACAAACCGAAGTTCCAAAATACGGAAAACGTATTTTGCTTGTATATGGTGGTGGAAGCATCAAACGTAGCGGGCTGTACGATCAGGTAATCAGCCAGTTGAATGAAATTGGAGCAGAGGTTACGGAACTGGCTGGTGTGGAACCGAACCCTCGTCTGTCTACGGTTCATAAGGGTGTAGAACTATGCAGAACACATAACATTGATCTGGTTCTTGCGGTTGGCGGCGGCAGTGTACTAGACTGCGGGAAAGCCATCGCAGTAGGAGCCAAATACGATGGAGACATGTGGGATGTTGTTGTGCGCGAAGCAACCCCGGAAGGCGGACTTCCACTGGGTACAATTCTAACGATGGCAGCGACAGGCTCCGAGATGAACAACGGTTCAGTAATAACCAATCAGGACACGCAGGAAAAATGGGCATGGTTCAGCGAGTATTCTTTCCCAGCGTTCTCCATTCTCGATCCGGAGTACACATACACCGTACCACTGGATCAGACTGTATACGGCATGGTAGACATGATGTCTCATGTGTTTGAACATTATTTCCATCTGGATACGAATACACCGGTTCAGCTTGGATTCTGTGAGACGATTCTACGTACCGTCATTGATACGGCCCCTCGCCTGATCAAAGATCCAGAAAACTATGAACTGCGTGAAACCATTCTTTACTGCGGAACAATGGCGCTTAACGATGTCC
Organism: Paenibacillus sp. FSL R7-0026; assembly: GCF_038004485.1. Lineage (NCBI taxonomy): Bacteria > Bacillati > Bacillota > Bacilli > Caryophanales > Paenibacillaceae > Paenibacillus > Paenibacillus sp. FSL R7-0026. The sequence goes on along the minus strand of NZ_JBBORG010000001.1, from coordinate 4,789,707 downwards.
TGAATATGGGTCTTGCCGGAGATTGGGCTTCTCACAATATTGAACATGCCGTGTCGGCTGTGTATGACATTCCTCATGGGGGAGGCCTTGCAATCCTCTTCCCACACTGGATGAAGCATAATCTGGATGTGGATGTAGATCGATTCAAACGTATGGCCGTTAATGTATTTGATATTAATCCTACTGGAAAGTCGGACAAACAAGTGGCTGAAGAAGGCATTGAAGCGCTGCGTACATTCTGGACTTCGATTGGTGCCCCTAGCCGTTTGGCTGACTATGACATTGACGACAGTCAGATTGATGTGATGGCTGATAAAGCGATGCGCTTTGGTCCGTTCGGATTCTTCAAAAACTTGCAGCGTGAAGATGTAGTACAAATTTATCAAGCTGCACTGTAATTGTAAATCTTACAATCGCTTTGAATAGTGAGTCACATTAAACAAGGACCTTCCTTTAATACTAAGGAACGTCCTTGTTTTTATTATGACATCATATCTTGTGCGCTCCACCGTGTATCTGGACTTCAATGTCATGTGATCCCCTTTTCGAATTAATCCTTCGGTTCAACTACGGCTTCATTGACAGGGGTATCCTTTCGTTTCAGATACATCTTGCTTGGACGGTGCAAAAGCACGATAAGCAGGGCGAAGAGATGAATCAGGGTGAACAGGTTACTCTCATTCGGAATGGCAACGAATAGTGCCAGACTCAGAAACGTCACAGTGAGCTTGAACTTTCTCTTCGTGATGAATATAACAGCGAGCAGGCTGGGACCGATGATAAACAACATTCTGGCTAAGATTACGCCAGAGGCGTAAGCCAGATCATCTCCTTTGCGTAAGAAACCCAGATAGGCCTCCATGTTCTGGTTGAAGTCAATGAGGAACACGATAAAGGACACAATCACGTAGATCAGTTTCACACTCAATAAAATGCGCACGACATTTAATAGCGTAGGTAATGCTGTTTTTGCCATATCACTTCTCCTATTCGGCATTTAATAAAGTAGGCATTTTCGGATTCAATGCGTTGTCCCTCTTCCTGCACGATATGTATTTCATATATTATACGATGTTGATGTCATATTTTGTATTAACCCAAAGTCTTCATTTTCCAATCGTTTGCAGTGGCCTTTGACCTAGTATAACTGGGGAAACAGCTTACAGATTATTTGATATCGACCGATATAAAGTAGATACATAGAATTTGGACTTCATAATGATGAAAATGAAAATGGATGGTGAATGTAATCATGGTATTTAGCAAGGCAAGAGAACGCATGCGCAACATGTCGTTCAGAGTCAAACTGCCACTCATGATCAGTCTGCTGGTGTGTATCGTACTGGCGGTAACCGCGGTAGTGTGTTACAGCGTAGCGGCAGTTATTACACTCGACAAAAGCAAAGATGAAATTAAGGCAACCTCGGACCGGGTGGGGGCAGGTTTGTATGCTTCACTAAGTTTGGAAGAACAGTCCACCTTTCTGATTACAACACATCGTACCTTCCAGGATTTGCTGGAGATTCGTAATACGACTGGGCAGGAAGGTGAGAACTTTTTCTCGGAAAACAATGAGCTGCTGGATAAGGCGAGTGGTATTCTCGCGGACAGTCTGGCAGGTATGGAAGGGAACAACAGTCTGATTTTGTTGGATCGGAATGGCATTATTATTGCAGCGAATGATCCGGCAGTTATCAAGGCAGAACGCGGAGATCGGGCATATTTCCAAGAAGCGATTCAGGGTAAAAACGTGATTAGTGAAGGGATTGTAGCCAAGTCCTCAGGACAACTTGGTACGGCTTTTGCCATGCCAATTTACAATGAGAATCAAGAAGTACAGGGAGTGCTCGTATCTGCGGCGTCCACCTCGTTCTTCGTTAATCAGCTACAAAATATCAATATTAATGATGAGGGAAAAGTGATCATTCTGGACCGTGTAGGTACGGTCATCTACGATTCAGCGGATGAGAAGTTGGCAGGCCAGAAGATGGAGTCCGGCGAATACCAATCATTGATAGATCTTGCTCCTGGCGCTGAACTACAGCAAGGTGATATTAGTACAGATGAGAAAGTGGCGTATTACTCCAAAATCCCAAGATCCGACTGGACCGTCGTTGTAGAAGATAAAATGAGCGATGTGCAGAAGCCTTTGCGTGCGATGGCAAAACAGATGTATATTGTTTTGTTTAGTGCTATTGCGGTTTCCGTCGTAGCGGGTATTCTGATCTCTTTGCTGGTAACCAGACCAATTACAAGACTAACTGTGTTGTTCAGACAGCTTGCTGACGGCGATCTGACGGTGCAGGCTCAAGGTAAATATAGCGGAGAATTCAAACAATTGGTGGACAGCTTCAATACCATGGCAGCAGGCAATAAACAGCTGATCTCCAGCATGAACCATTCCATCGGCATCCTGAAAACTAGTACATCCGAGCTGGAACAGTCTACTCAGCAAACTTCGACCACGATTGCCGAAACAACGACAACAGCATTTGAGATTTCACGAGCGATGGAGTCCCAGGCGAACGATACGGGAGCCATTGTGGACAAATTCATGAATGTGGGTAACAAGATTGCCAACGTGAATGGAATGTCGCAGGCAGTGAAGTTCAAGGCAGATGAAATTACGGATGCATTCAAAAATAATCATGAAGTTATTGATGCACTCATTGCGGTGAACGGGCAGAATGAGATTGAAGTGGGCAATATCTCCAAAATTACAGTGCAACTCGCCGAAAGCTCCTCGGGCATTCACCAGATCACGGGTACGATTGCTGAAATCGCAAATCAGACGAAATTACTTGCGTTGAATGCTTCGATTGAGGCCGCAAGAGCAGGTGAGCAAGGTCGAGGCTTCGCCGTGGTTGCTTCTGAGATTCGCAAGTTGGCAGAGCAGACGACAGCTCAATCGGAGGATATCAACCGAATCGTGATGCAGACCATTGATCACGTGGAGCAGAATAACCGAAGTGTTCAGGCTATTGAAGCGATTGCGGAACAGCATAAGAGCAGTGTTAGCCAGACCAAGGAGACATTCAATTTTGTCACAGAGAATATGAATGAGATGATGAGCCAGGTTCAGGCTATTGCCACGGAGATCGAATCCATTGAACGTGATAAGGATGACGTCATTGGAGCTGCACAGAACTTGTCTGCTTCCGGTGAAGAGGTGTCGGCTTCTGTTGAGGAAGTCACAGCAACAATGCAGGAACAGTCCGGCATGACGGAACATTTGACAGATATGGTGCAGAGAATTGATGAACTGACCAAACAACTTGCCGAGGAATCATCTCGCTTTAAAACAAAATAGGAATACGATAAGAAACCCGTTTCTCAAAAGAGAACCGGGTTTCTAGACAAAGAGAGCACCTGTACCCATCTATGGCTACAGGTGCTCTTTGGTGATGTGTTACTCTCCTCGAATGGAAGGCGCATACGCCAGCACTTCCATTTCAATTAAATATGGGCCTAACCCGCTGAATACGGTAATACGGGCGGGATAGGGTTGTTTAATCATTCGCGCATACACTTCGTTGTATTCGGGCTGATCCTCGACTCGGGCCAGATGAGTGGTTACCTTCACAATATGATCGAGTGTAAGTCCGGCTTCTTGCAGGATCACCTCAATATTACGAATGCACTGCTCAGTCTGCTCCTTAATGCCGCCGATAGGCTCAAGCGTCTGTGGATCAACGCCTACCTGACCTGCAACGTAGACCAAATCTCCTGCGCGGACAGCATGGGAGAAAGGAAGCGGGAACTTGGGTGCTGCACTTGCATGTATGATGGTAGACATCGTAGCTGTCATTCCTTTCCTAATGGGTGTGTATATTCGGTGTTAACTTATTCCAGTTCGTAGCCTGCTGATAATGATGAGCGATGGACAACAAGCGGTCTTCTCTCATGAGTGGACCGGCAAGCTGCATGCCGATAGGTAATGGCTTCCCTGAAGTGGTATCGAACCCGATGGGTACGGTGATCGACGGTAGACCTGTATTGGTGAACGGTCCGTTGAAAATCGGGCTGCCTGTCTTGTAGCCATGTGGGGCCACATAGGGTGTTGATGGAGTCAATAACACATCCACTTCATCGAACAACAACATCATCTTGCTTCGGAATATCGTTCGGATGCGCTGTGCCTGCAAATAATCAACGGCACTCGTCTGATAGCCAAGCTCAAGCTGCTCTCGCATCGTGTGGCCGTAACGATCAGAGGCTTCCGCGAAGCGTTCCTGATGGAAGGCGGCAGCTTCTGCCCGCATAACCGTACGATGAGCAGCAATGGTCTCTTCTATATAAGAAGGCAGGTCAACTTTCTTCCATTGCATGCCCAGCTTCTCAAGCACAGCGATTGCCGACTCTACCGCTAACAAGATCGCCGGTTCATCAGTCTGGAAGAAGCTGCTCGGCAGACCGATTACCATTCCTGAAATAGGATGCTCAAGAGCATTTGTTAAGTCTGGCTTGCCATAAGGAAGCGTGAAGGAGTCCAGCTCATCCTGCCCGGCCATCGCTTCCAGAACGATTGCGTTATCTTGGGCGGATCGAGTGAAGGCGCCAATATGATCCAGGCTCCAACTGGCTGTGATGACACCATTACGGCTAACCCTGCCGTAAGTGGGTTTCATACAGGTTAATCCGTTGTAAGCTGCGGGTCTAAGCAGAGAGCCGAAAGTCTGTGTTCCGAGTGTGAAGGAAGCCATGCCAGTCGCTACTGCAGCGGCGGAGCCGGAGCTGGAACCGCCTGGGGTATGTTCTAGATTCCATGGGTTGCGTGTTGGCGGTTCTCCTCCCTGAAAGGCATATTCCGTCGTTGTTGTCTTGCCGAGCAGGATAGCGCCTGCAGCTTGCAACTTATTAATCACAGTTGCATTCGTTCCGGGTACGAAGTCTGGAAAGGTACTTGATCCGGCCGAGGTGCGTATGCCAGCGGTATGGATAATGTCTTTGGCTCCATATGGAATGCCGTGCAGAGGACCGAGATATTCGCCATTCATCAGTTTTTGTTCAGACTCTCTTGCGGCCTGCAAAGCCTGTTCGGCGGTGACTGTAACGAAGGCTTGCACAGCAGGCTCTATTTTCTCAATGCGATTCAAATAGGATTTCGTAAGCTCGACAGGAGATATCAACTTATTTTTAATCAGTTTTGCGGCTTCGGCAATCGTCAGCTCGTTCAGTGGTTTGGTAATCATCGCAGAGGCACTCTCCTATGCGGGGAATTGGGTCCAACTTCTTCTGGCAACTTGAAGCTTCTAATTAGCTCCAAGTCGGCTGTAAATAGGGCAAGCTCCTCGCTTGTAATAACTCCGTCCGCATATTTGGCGCTTTCTGTAAGGCGGTGTGTGAGATAGTCGTCCTGGTTCAGAGTAATCACCCTTTCTCTCTCTATTTGGTGGTGAAGCTTGAATCGATAATGTCCTCGTAAGTGAGGTCTTCCTTCAGATTGCCGATGAAGCGTTGCATATCGATTGCGGTCTTGAAAGCTGATTCATTGATGATTCCCTCGGCAGGATATACTTTGCTGTCGATCATACGTTGTACCGCTTGCTCCACGACGTTTTTGTCCAGATTCGGGAATTCCTTCACGGCAACTGCTTTTGCGCCTTCAGGATTCGATTGAATGTAATCCAGGGCTTGCTCAATAGAGGTGACAAAGCGCTGGGTGAGATCAGGATTCTTTTCAATGAAGCTTGCGGTTGTATTCATCGTTGCAAAGGCAAAGTCAGGATAATCCTTCGTAAAATCATGGACAATATGCAGTCCCTCAGCAATGCCTTGATCCAGTTGAGGTTCGTAAACGATAGCAATATCGGCTTTGCCGGCTAATACAGCACCTAGCTCGGAGCCATTCTGAACCTCGGTGATCGTCACATCTTTGTCGATATCAATGTTGTTGTCAGAGAATAGTTTCCGTAGTAAGCTGTTCGAGCTTGTAGGTGCCAAGCCGACAACGATGGTTTTGCCTTTGAAATCCTCTGTCGAATTTACGGTTACTCCTTCTCGCGCAACTGCCCATACTGGAGCGCTGCCCGATAGAAGGACCAGTGAGCGAGCATCTCCGCCCTTTGCATTAGCGAATGCGACATGCTCAGGACCGTGGAAGGAGAACGCCGACTCGCCTGAGATCACCGAAGACAATGCTGTTGGACCGCTTCCGGCAGCACGGATGGAAGATAGCTCAATGCGATTCTCCTTTAGAAAACCTTGGTTGTTCGCTACATACAAGGGAAGGTAGAGCAGGTTGTGATACACCTCGGAGACCATAATTTTGTCCACCTGCGTATTTGCTTGCCCCCCGCTATCAGATGCACCTTCGCCACTCGCAGGTGTTGTGGCATTGCTGCCGCACGCACTGAGCAGTGTGGTCAATATAACCGTCATCGTTGCTAGAAAAGCTATTTTTTTGAATGTACGCATTAGTCATCAGTCCCCTTTAATCGTTGTAGGTCAGCTATACAGATGTGGATTTGCTGCTAGTCTTGTTGTCATTCCATGGAAGGAGACGGGATTCGATATAACCGACACAGGTGTAGAGGAGCATGGCGACCAGCATTAGCATGAACACGCCAACCCATACGGCCGGAAGGTTGAACAGGTTACCTTCGACGAATACCATATGTCCGAGTCCTTTGTCAGAAGAGATGAATTCTCCACCTACAACAGACACCAATGCCAAACCGATATTGATCCGGAAGGCCGAGATGATCCATGGCAGAGAGGAAGGAACGATAATTTTGCGGAAAATTTGTGATTTCTTCGCACCGAAGGATTTCATCAGATTAGTCTGGGATTCGTCGATTTGATGAGTCGCTTGATAGGCGGATAATAGCGCTACGATAAATGTTGCTACGGAGGCCAGAGCAATCTTGGAGAAGATGCCTGAACCAAACCAGATGATAATCATGGGAGCGAGGGCGATCTTCGGGATGCCGTTCATGGCTACAATGAATGGATCAAGCACACGGGCAACGGACTTGGAATACCACATGAGCAGTCCTGCCAATGAGCCGATTAAGCTTCCGGCTACAAAGCCGATAACAGTGGCATTTACCGTTGCGAACGCGTCTGTAAGCAGTTGCCCTGAGCTAGCCATCGTGATGGCGGCATCGAGAATGGCGCTTGGTGATCCCATGAGGAATCCGTTAACGAGCTCCAAACGAACAGCGGATTCCCATATCACCAGGATGACTGCAACAATAATGAACCGCCATAGCATCGTCGTCAGCCATTCTTTGGAGAAGGTAGATTGTCTGCGTTTGCTCTTCACAACTCCAGCAGGTTTTCCGGCAAGGGTAATTTCAGGTGATGTGCTCTTCATTAGCTGATCCTCCCCATCTGGATATCAAGCTCTGACCAGATCGATTCAAAATACTGCTTGAACTTGTGGTCGGAGCGGGCTTTCAGTGCTGAGCCATACTGCGAAGCGAGACCAATATCGTAGACCTGTTTCACGGTTGTTGGCCTTTTACTCATAACGGCAATGCGGTCGGAGATGGCGATGGCTTCCTCAATGTCATGCGTTATCAGGACGCCTGTCTTGCCCTCGGATTTGAGAATGGATAAGATTTCATCTTCCAGAATGAGTCTGGTCTGATAATCAAGTGCGGAGAAGGGTTCGTCCAGTAATATAATATCGGGCTGGGTAACGAGGGTACGTATGAGGGCTACACGTTGGCGCATACCGCCTGATAGTGTGGAAGGATAGGCTTCTGCGAATGAAGCCAGGCCATAACGATCCAAGTAATCCATGGCAATATCGCTGCGATCCTTTTTGGACATGCCCTTCACTTCCAAGCCTAACGTGACATTGTCCAGGATGCTTCTCCAAGGAAGTAACAAGTCCTTCTGCATCATATAACCGACATGTCCGGTGGTCTGATCGATCTCTTCGCCACAGACGATAACCTTGCCATTTGTTGGCTTAAGCAGACCTGCGATAATGTTGAAAATCGTACTCTTGCCGCAACCGCTCGGTCCCACGATACTGAAGAACTCCTGTTTCTTGATTTGCATCGAAACCTCAGCCAGGACCTGAATATCTTCTCCGGTTGCACTGACAAATGATTTGGATACGCCTTGTATCTGTATAGCCATGATAGGTAGCCCCTTTCCTACAGCCTGATGGTAGTTCGTTTCTTGATGTGAATTGATGTTAATTAACATGACATTAATGAATATATTCCTAATCATATAGACTGTTTGCATAATTGTCATTAGTTACTCTGAACATAAAAATAGAATTAAATCAGTTAAAATGCACAAATGAAGATTGAACATGAATTGAATATGAGAAGAAAACAAAAGAACGTGTCATTATACATGACACATTCTCGGTTTAAGACGTATGATTAGCTTCACTAGGAGCTGGATTAACATTCAAAAGGGACTCAAGCGCGAAGGCAAGTCGGAAGCGCAGGCTCTCCATCGGGTCCTTAATGTTCCTGCCGGTCAGTTTCTCGCATTTTTCCAATCTGTAGATCACTGTATTGCGATGTACGAACAGCTCTTTCGCTGTATCGACGATCTGGCAATGATTCTCATAGAAGGAGGACAAGGTTTTCATAAGCTCGTTACGCTCGTTTGCATCTCGGTCGTTGAAGGGCTTAAAGGTTTCTTGATGGAACTGCATCATCTCATCGTGGGGGATCATGCGCAGCAGACGGCTTATATCCATGGTTTGATAGGAATGAGCGAAGCGTGTCTTACGCATCTGATAACCGGATTGGAGCGCCTTGACTGCCTCCTTATAGGAGAGTCCAATATCCAATACATTGGTGTAGGGATTACCTATTCCGAAGGATAGGCTGAGCTGCGACTCTGTATACAGATTGCTCGCCATCCGTTCAAGCTGCTGAACAACGGTGTGTTCGTCCCAAGACGTTTCGGCCAAAAAGACAAGTATGCCGAACTGGTCGTTCTTGGTGAACATGACAAAGGAAAGATCCATTCTGGCGAATTCCTGTTTAATCAACTCGTAATTAGCGTCTCGTTCCGAGATGAACCGCTCTTCCCCGGAGGGAGTAGAGTTCTGCTTAGGTATGCCCGCTAAGGATTCATCCTTTTTGGCGATGATCAGAACAGAACTTCCTTTGGCTTGCAGCCCATATTTCTTGCCGCGATGCAGCGCTTCTTGTTCCGAACGAATGAAGCCCTGAATGAGATCGGAGAAATATTCATTTTTGTAACGGCGGGAGCGCTCCTTGACGGCTTGCTTCTTGGTTAACTCCAGACCGATCACATTGACCGCTTGTTCCAGTGCCAGAGTGGAGAGCTTAGAGCTTGTGGAACTGTCGTATAGTGCGATCAAATAACCCTCGTGCCGATCCGTGAAGATGGGATGAAGCTCGGCATGTCGATATTTATCAGCAGTAAGCAGGCAGATCGAGATTGCGGTATGGAAGGAAGGGTGCTCATCTATAAAAGTCAGTAAGGGCGCGGCGAGAGACTGGTGATCCATCTGTTGTGCATAATGGGAGCTTGCCGTAATCTGCTTCTTCGAACCAAGCAGAAGTACAGGTGAGGATAGCAACTGAGACAACGTATCTACGATGGATGGTATGCCTTTTCCCTGCATCACCATCGTGGAAAATTGCTTGTGAATAGATAAGGCGTAGTGGAGCTCATGGGTTTTGTTCTGAAGGATGGCACTGATTGAATGTTGAAATATTTCACCAAGTGTATTGTCTATCTCAGACAGCTCGATGATTGGGAAGCCCAGCTTGTCGGCCGTCTCAAGCAGCTGCGGAGATAACTCAAGAGAGAAACGCTGTGTCTTGACAGCAAGCGCTGCACAACCAATGGCATGCATGTCTGTAATGAATCCAAGATGAGCATCTGGGCGGTCTTTGAGGATATAACCGTTGGTCAGCAGCATATCTCCCGGCTTCAGGAATTGGACAATATCTGGTGCGTCCATAATATTAATCGATTGCACCAAGCGATCTAGTCCGCGATGTCCGGCAATAACCTTTGCTTTGGAGAGAATGGGGATAGTCAATAACTGTTGCAGATCCATCTTCAACCCACTCGCTTTCATAATGATATGTTATAAAATCTAACATTAAGTGGAGTGGGCGTAAAGAAGAGTTTGGATAAAGAGGCTGAAAGATAGATGTAAACAAATTTCTCATAAATATAAAAACTTTCCAATAAGGTGGTTTTACATCAGCAATCTTTTCAAATATTTTTTATAACCCTATCCGCTGGGTTAGTATGATGATAGGACAGGAATACACATTAAATCAATACAATATGTACATAGAGTTCTTACCTAAAATCAAGGAAGCATTTTTGACTTTCATTATATTTGATACTGTAGGCCAAATATACAGGGAGAAGTGGGAGAAGAAAAGATTAAAAAAAACTCACAGAGATTTATTATTCATTAGGTGTTGTTTTAAATTTGATGAGAGATTGGAGAACTGCAAACAGTAACAATCCCTTTATAAAGATAACCAAGGTGAACGTTGATTTACATTACCTAAGCAAGTATGCATCAAAAAACAGAAATGATATTGCCTTAAAAGAAGTGAGAGAGCTTACAATAATGTTTTTACGTAGAATTGAATCTAATTCACTATCAGTAGACGATGTCATCATAGTTTTAGAAAGATTAAAAATAGAGTTAAATGGATCTGAGGATTTCAAAAATAAAATTGATCTTGTTACAATTTCATCAAGCATTAGCAGCAAATACCCGACCTGGTCCTTATACGATCACCGCGATCTCAACGGCCAACGGCAGTAAGTCGGGCAACACTACAATTAACGTAGTTACTAAAATAGAATAATACACTGTAAGGATAAACAATTTGGTAGGTGGCATGTTATTGCTACCCCAACAATCTCCCCAACCGGTAACTTAATTAGCTTGAACATTCTACCGAATTTCGGGAAGAGAGTAAAAATAGGATCGCTGAAGTGTATCTTTAATCCTGTGGGCTATCCGATCGCGGGTGAAACTTACATCATGCCAAGCGGGGATGTCGCCATTAGCGCAGAGTTCGAAGATGTTTCAGAAACGATACCTTTTTTAAGTATTGTCGCTCCATTATTTTCACCGGTAACGGTTGGTTATGGGTAACCTTCAGCCAAGAAATTAATCATCACGAATGCCGGGGCGGTTGATACCACCCTATAGATAGCTCATTACAAGAATGCAAATTTGAGTACAAGGCTCGCTTAATTCAGAAAAAAAATAGTGCTGAGTAAAAGAACATAAGTAATAAGTATAACTCGTGAACTAGTGTAAACCGATATAATAAGATAGCATTAAGAAAAAGGCGGATGGTTGAAGCTTATACCTTAATTCAAATTCGCTTTAAGGAAGAGTAACTGGAGGGGAGGCACAGACTAATCTATTCTATTGAGTAAATAAATAGCTTTATATTTGAACTGGAGGAAGTATATGTTTTATAGAAAAGTGATTCAAAAAGTAAGCACATTCATATTAGCAACCAGTTTGGTATCCGTCTTGAGTGGGGTAGCATATGGTCAGAAAACCAATTTAGATATTGAAGGACATTGGGCCGAGTATACCCTTAACAAATGGCTCTCAGAAGGGTTGCTTAAAGGATATTCCGACCAAACACTTAAACCCAACGATGTAATTACACGTGGAGAATTTATGGCATTGGTTAATCGTCAGTTTGATTTTAATGAGGTAGAAGAACTACATTTCACTGACTTGTCGTCTTCAAATTGGAGCTATCTAGAAGTGCAAAAAGCGGTAAAAGCAGGTTACATACAAGGTTATAAAGATCAAACTATACGTACTTCTAAACCGATAAGCCGTCAAGAAGCTGCAGTTATTGTAGCAGACTTACTGAAATTACCTAGTAATGAAAAAGCAGCTTTAGCATTTAAGGATTCTTCAGAGTTTACATATTGGAGTAAGGGTGCCATAGGTGCTACATTCTCAAAATATATCTTTACTGGTTATACAAATGGTTCATTCAAACCGGCATCTCCAATTACGCGAGCTGAGGCAGTTGTGATGTTGGATAAAGCGATAAGCTTGATTCAAGAACAAGAACAAGAACAAGAGACAGAAAGTGAAGATAAAGATAATATACCTTCACCATCTATACCTACTGCGAGTTTAAATTCAGATTCAAACACTACATCTAATGGATCCGGTTCACCTTCGATTACTACTGGAGTGAAGACCTCCACATTAATCGCCACTGAAGGAGTCAAAGCCGTTCAAGGTATATCTCAAGTTGCCACTCTGACAATAACAAGTGGTGCAGATACGGCAGGTTCATTGCGTGCCACATTTACGGATGGAGTCAATCCAGTGACCGTTTACGTAGAGCTTGATGGAACTGAATTGGATACTGAGGTAGCTGCTAAAATCGTACAAGCGTTTGATAATGCACTAACAGGATGGAATGTGGATGCTGAGCGTGCAAACATTTATTTTACATCATTAAATCCAGCTGTTAACAACGATCATGTTAAAGCCACCGTTGAAAGCATTATGACAGGTGTGGTTTCGAGTGGAAGTGTCATAACTGTCCCAGGTAGTATTTATAACAATGTAGGTACGGCTCAGGTAGCAACACTAGTGATAGAGAACGGTGCAACGGCTCCGGGTTCATATTATGTTTATTTTACAGATGGAGGAGTGCCAGTTCAAAAAAATATCTACATCTTGGGAACAGAAACAGCGGCTGAAGTAGCATCTAAAATAGCAGTCGCGTATGGAACATCCGTAGCGGGTTGGGGTGCAGAAGCTGATGGGAGTCGAGTACATTTCACATCGCAAACGCCAGGTACTAATAACGAAAATGTTCGAATATACGCTTTGGAAGCATCAGGAGTAGGGGCACCTTCAAGTACACTTGAAGTTCCAGGAAATCCTGCGACCAACACATCCCAAGTGATTACGCTGCGTCTTCCCAATTCAGAGAGTGATCATGGGCCGATAGGCATCAAATTCACGGATGGAATCTCCTCGTGGACAGCCTATGTGTCTATGATGGGAAGTCCTGAAACAGGAAGTGATCTTGCTGACAAGATAGTATCCGCATTCGGGAGCACGATTCCGGATTGGATCGTTTCGTCAAGGGGCTCAGAAGTGATTTTTACAGCCAAGTTTCCGGCAGAGAATAACATAAAGGCTATGGCGAGACTTTCGGGATTAAACACAGGGATTGGTATGCCAGATAGTTCGATTACATCTGTAGGAACAGCACCGTTACAGGGTACAGCACAAATAGCAACACTAGTGATAGAGAACGGTGCAACGGCTCCGGGTTCATATTATGTTTATTTTACAGATGGAGGAGTGCCAGTTCAAAAAAATATCTACATCTTGGGAACAGAAACAGCGGCTGAAGTAGCATCTAAAATAGCAGCCGCATTTGGAACATCTGTAGCTGGTTGGGGTGCAGAAGCTGATGGGAGTCGAATACATTTCAAATCGCAAACGCCAGGTACTAATAATGAAAATGTTCGAATATACGCTTTGGAAGCATCTGGAGTAGGGGCGCCTTCAAGTACACTTGAAGTTTCAGGAAATCTTACGAATAACACATCCCAAGTGATTACGCTGCGTCTTCCCAATTCAGAAAGTGATCATGGGCCGATAGGCGTCAAATTCACGGATGGAGTCTCCTCGTGGACAGCCTATGTGTCTATGATGGGAAGTCCTGAAACAGGAAGTGATCTTGCTAACAAGATAGCAGCAGCATTCGGGAGCATGATTCCGAATTGGATCGTTTCGTCACGGGGCTCAGATGTAATTTTTACAGCCGAGTTTCCGGCAGAGAATAACATAAAAGCTATGGCGAGACTTTCGGGATTAAACACAGGAATTGGCATGCCAGATAGTACAATAACGACCGTAGGAGCTCCATACCCTACTGGCGAAGCACAAGTGGCTACCTTAGTGATAGATTCAGGGGCTACAGCTGCCGGAACGATTACTGCTACATTTACAGACGGTACCACAACCATTCTTAAAGATATTGAATTAATAGGTACAGAAACTGCTGCCGAAGTAGCAACGAAGATAGCTTGGGCATTGAACACGTCTTTAGTTGATTGGAACGCTACGTCAAATGATAGAAATGTTATATTTACAGCCCGAGCACCTTCGGATAATAATCCTAAACTATCCGTGGCAATCGTGGAAGCGACAACAGGTATTGGATTGGTATCAAGCTCGATTACTACACCAGGATCGGAGACGTTTGCAGGCGTAAAGCAAGCTGTAAGTTTAAAAATTGATTCTGGCCCCAGCGCGCCAGGGATTATTAAGGTTGTATTTCGAGACGGTACGAATGAAGTTTCCAAACGTTTAAGATTGTCAGGAACAGAGACATTAAATGGACTGGCTGAGAAAATTGGTTCTGCATTTGAGAATTCAATGGCTGGGTGGAATGTCACCACGATGGATCATAATGTCATTTTTACAGCAAGTACGCCAGAAGATAACAATTCTAATGTAAGTATAGTTGTCTATCAGGAGTAAATGAATAAACAAAAAACCATGTCATACATGGTCATACCCCTGTCAAGTAGACAGATGAAAAAAGCTATGCTGCCAGCGCGCATCGATATTCAATCGGTTCGCGCTGTTTGAGTTTGGCTTGAAATCGTCGGTAGTTGTAATTGTACATGTAATCTTCCACGGCTTGTCGAATCTCTGCTTCTGAATTACACTGGTTAAGGTACAGCTTCTCTGTCTTGAGATGTGAAAAGAAGGATTCGATGCATGCGTTATCCAGGCAGGTTGCTTTGCGAGAGTGGCTGCCCTTGACGCCAAATTCTTCTAATCGTGTGTTGTACGCCTGAGACGTATACTGGAAGCCCTGATCCAAATGGAGCACGGCTTCCGAAACGTCTCTTCTTTGTGTCCATTGTTCTACCGTATCCAATACGAGCTGAACATCGTTCCGTTTAGACAACTGCCAAGCTACAATTTCGTTGTTGAACAAGTCTTGAATCACGGACAGGTAAACAAACGTGTTTCCATCCGAAATATACGTAATATCCGTCACCATTTTTTGCTGAGGTGCTGTGGCATGGAATTTACGCTTCAGGCGATTTGGATAGATGACAGATGGCGTATAGAAAGACTTCTTTCGCTTCCTGCGAATCACCGATTGGATCGATAGTTCCCGCATCATGAGATGTTCGGATTGCCGGATACTGGAACATAAACGGAAATAGGGAAAGAAAATTCAATCCTTTTAGAACTCTAGTGATCTATAACAACCCCACAAGAGCGAATGCTAGAGATGACTGAATTAGGGAGGGCACTTTCGTTTTAAGATGCGAGAAGGTGTTCGTTGGCCGGGCAGTTAGCCCGACGAGACAAGCTGGATCTAGACGCAATCCTTTTGATAGCATGTCTTGATAAACGTGATTAAATTTGTCGCTGTGAACGACAAATTTAATCACGTCTTTTTTTGGCAAATGCTCTGGCAAAAGTCTGTGATATAAAAGCTCATTAACGTTTCGTTCCTCGATCCGGTAAACGACAATTACGTTGTTATATAAGTCTTTACTAGTGAAAGGTACAACCAGCGCTTATCAATTCGGTATTGCTTAACGCCGGTCACAAAATTCTGGTCTGGCTTCGTCGCCTTTAGAATTGATAAAAAACCTCCCGACCCACATAACTTCTGGGCTTGGGAGGTTTTGATTATAGTGCTAATTCAACGTTTATCGTACAAACCATCCAGTGGGCTGAGGGGCTACGTCTGCGGTATCTCGTAAATCATGGACTTTGACATTACTGCCATAGATCATGGAATCACTACTCAATCGGAATGAAGGGAAACTGTGCTCGGATTGCAGACGCAGAGAGGGTTCAAAGTAAATCTGCTGCTGTTTGTTGATTACAAAGGGAAGCGACCCCGCTTCTACGGTAACATCATCGCTATCCGGTTCGTTTAAGATCAGAAGTACCGCAATTCCGTCACAACCGCATCCATCGGTATCATAAAACAATTTGAAATAGCCTGGTCGATCTCCCAGCTTTTCAGTAAGTCTTGCTTCTGCCAGCGGACTGACTTGAATGATCATGACGTTGTTCACACTCCCCTAATCTCCATTGAATTCGCTTACATTTTAATATATGGACCATAAACGCAGATTAGAAGGTGAAATAAAGAAAAGCAAACATGTCCTGTAAAAATATTGACGCTAATGCGTAATGCAACGAACCATTCATGTATGAATGTCATACCCGGAACTTCTATGGGTTCAGTGTGAAATCATTCGTCCGTCACTGAAACCCATTTCATCGGCATTCCTTATCTGGTATGATAAGCAGGGAAAATAGGGAAAATTAGAGAAAAAGGAAGGTTCCGCTATGACACCGATCACCATATACGACATCGCCAAAGAAGCAAATGTATCTGTAGCGACGGTCTCCCGGGTACTGAATGATACGGCACCTGTGCGTGCAAGCACCCGAGAGAAGATTATGTCCATCATTGAAAAACACCAGTTTCAGCCCAATGCGCAGGCGCGCAGTCTGATCAAGAAAGAGACGGGCACCATTGCCATCATCCTGCCTGACATTACGAATCCCTTCTTCCCGGAAGTGTTCTGGGGTGCCGAGAATGAGGCTCGCGGATTGGGGTATACCTTCTTTCTATGCAATACCGCAGGCGACTACAACAGGGAATCTGAATATTTGTCCATCCTGCGAGAGAAGCGGGTAGACGGGATTATTTTCCTCGGCGGGCGAATCAACATGCAGGTCTGTCCGGATGACATGGCTCAGGAATTGATTGATATGGGGAAACGTATGCCAATCGTGCTGGTCAATGGCAATATTGCCAAAGGCGGGTTCCACCGGGTATATACGGATGAGGGGGCAGGGGCAGCCCTTGCAGCTGAGCATTTGCTTGAACTGGGGCATCGCGATATCGCCTTTGTTGGCGGCCTTAAAGAGTTGTCCACCACAATGGTTAAGGTCAGAGCTGTGCAGAAGAAACTTCGGGAGCATGGGCTCGAAATACCAAAAGAACGGCAACTGCTCGGCAGCTTCTCCATCGACGACGGCAAACGGGAGATGTCCAAACTACTGGATCGTGACAATCCACCCACCGCAGTCATCTGCGTTAATGACAACACAGCGATTGGTGCCATCAAGTCAACGATTGAGCATGGACTCTCGATTCCGAAGGATATATCCATTGTGGGTTTTGATGATACGCCGCTCGCCAGTGCCGTTATACCGGAACTGACAACCGTGTCCCAGAACACATATCAGCTTGGCAAACAGGCTGTGGATGTGCTGCATGAGTTGATTAACCAAGGCAAACCGAAGAAGCAGATCGTTCTGCAACCGGAGCTAATTGTGCGTCAAAGTACAGGACCTGCTGCAAGATAAAGGGCCTGTAATTGAAAAAGAAAGCGTTGACATTTCCTCGAAGGGTGAAATATAATGAGTGCGTGAATGAAACCCCTTTCATAAAGTGGAACGGGTTTTATGTTTCAGCTTAATGAAACCCATTTCATGAAACGGGTTTCAGTGTAGTCATCCATTCATTATATCAAGGGGGCGTAACGTATGAGAAGAAGTTTAAAGGTCATTTCGTTATTGATGCTGGTCATGGTAATGGGTCTGACAGCCTGTAGCAGCGGGAGTAAAAACGGTTCTTCCGGCGAGTCCGATGGCAAGGTTGATTTGAGCATGACGATCTGGGGCTCGGAGGATGAGAAGAAGATTTATCAGGAACGACTCGACATTGTGAAACAGACGTATCCCGATATTAACGTGAAGCTGAACGTGGTTGCAGGGGATTATGACCAGAAGGTACAGACCATGATCGCCGGGGGAACGGCGCCGGACATCATGATGATTGCCGAGAACTATCAGGCTTACGCCTCCAAGAATCAGATTATACCGTTGGATGACATGATTCAGGCGAACAATGTGAACATGTCCGAGCGTTATTCCGATGATATTGCCAACCTCATGAAGTATGATGGCAAACAATTTGGTTTGCCGGATCGGGCAGGTGCGATGGTCCTCTTTTATAACAAAGATCTGTTCGACAAGGCTGGGGTGGAATACCCAACCAAAGATTGGACGCAGGATGATCTGATGGCGGCAGCTCAGAAGCTGACGGTGAAGGAGAATGGCAAAACGGTTCAATGGGGTTACTACCCGGGTAGCTGGTGGCCGCAATGGATGCAGCTGATCTACCAGAACGGTGGCTCACTGTTCGATGAGAGTGGCAAACCAACCTTCAATACAGAGCCTGTGCGTAAAGCATTACAATTCATGAATGACCTGACTTTCACACACGGTGCGGGACCAACGCCAACCGAGATTGCCGACATGGGGAATATCGGAGCCGATCCGTTGTTCGCTCAAGGCAAGATCGCCATGGAAACGACAGGGTTCTGGAACATCGGTTCACTTGCCAAGGTGGAAGGCATTAATTGGGATATCTCTCCGGTATGGGGCGAAACAAACGCATTCTTTAACGGGTTAACGATTACCAACGCTTCCAAACACAAGGAAGAAGCTTTCAAAGTCATCGAAGCACTGACCACACCGGAAGCACAGATGCCAATGGTCAAAGCCGGTCAGGATGCTCCTGCAACCAAAGCAGGTTTGTCCAGTGATGAATTCCTCAATGCTGAATACGGCGGCAAAAAAATCAACATGGCTGCGTTCAGTGAATCGACGATCTATGCGGAACCATTCAACCCGCAATGGAATGAAATGATGAAGCTCATTAACGATAAGCTGGGTGTGTATTTCAACAACAAAGCCTCGCTTGATGATACCGTAACCGAAATTCAGAGTGGACTGGAAAGACTCTACAAATAGAGGATTTTTCTGAACATGCACAAATAGCAGCGACAGCAGGACAGGTGGAATCGGCGTGAATGCGGGTTCCATCTGCTCTCTGCGTCATGGGAGGGCTTAACGTGAGAAAAAAGGACGGGAAATGGTTCTACATCTTCATCTCGCCTTGGCTGATCGGATTTCTGGGGCTGACTCTGGGTCCGATCCTGTTTTCCATCTATATGAGCTTCACGAATTGGGATCTGTTCCAGTCCCCTGAATTCATCGGTATCGACAATTACAAAACGTTACTGACCGATGATCCGATCTTCTGGAAATCCGTCGGCAATACATTCTTCTATGCACTGATATCCATTCCGCTGGGCATGTCGATCTCGCTCTGGATTGCATATTACCTCAACAAAAAAATCAAAGGGATCACCTTCTTCCGTATTCTGTTCTATCTGCCGTCGGTTGTTCCGGTGGTTGCGAGTTCATTGCTCTTCATCCACTTGCTTGCGCCGACGGAAGGGCTGATCAACCAGGCACTTGCGATCTTCGGTATTCAGGGTCCTGCCTGGCTTCTTGATCCCAACTGGGTTAAGCCTGCATTGATTCTCATGTCCTTATGGGGTGTGGGTGGTGGCGTGGTATTGCTGCTTGCAGGGATGAAAGGCATTCCACAGGAGCTCTACGAGGCCGCTGCCATTGATGGGGCGAAAAGTACACAATCGTTCTTCCATATTACATTCCCAATGCTGACTCCCGTCATTTTCTTCAATCTCGTAACTGGCATGATCGGAGCGCTCCAGACCTTCGCTCAGGTATTCATTGTTACTGCCGGGGGGCCTGACAATTCAAGTCAGATGGTTGTGCCCTACTTGTTCCAGAATGCGTTCCAATTCTACAAAATGGGATATGCATCGGCGATTGCCTGGGTACTATTCATCATCATCATGGCGTTGACACTCGTTGTATTCCGTTCATCGGCGCTATGGGTGCACTACGAGGAGGGAAAAGCCAATGAGTAATCCATCGACTGTGGAGAAGACGATATCCTACATTTTTCTGATTCTGGTCGGGGTGCTGCTTGCTTCGCCTTTCCTGTACATGATCTCCATTGCACTGGCAAGTGACGCAACAACCGTCAAATCAGCTTTTACCTTCGTTCCAATGGAATTCCAATGGTCGAACTTTTATACGATTTTTACGAATAACAATCTTGGTACGTATCTCAAAAACTCGGTTATCATTACCGTCTTTACGATTGTCGGATCGGTATTGTCAGCTTCGATCGTCTCCTACGGCTTTGCCCGAATCAAGGCAAAAGGCAGCCGTTTCCTGTTTATTGTGTTGCTCAGTACGATGATGATTCCGGGTGAGGTGACGATGGTACCGCAGTTCATCATTTTCCGTCATCTGGACTGGATTAATACATTTTACCCGCTGATCGTACCGAGCTTCTTCGCCGGTGCGTTCAACGTATTCCTGATCCGGCAGTTCGTCATGAGTATTCCAAAATCACTGGATGAAGCCGCCATGATCGATGGTATGGGACACCCGGGAATCTACTGGAAGATCATCATGCCACTGACTTATCCGATACTTGCGGCCATTGCGATCTTCTCATTCTCCTATAACTGGGGCAACTTCATGGGGCCGCTCATCTATATCAATGATCCGGAGAAAATGCCGCTGGCACTTGGGGTGCAGCTGTTGACTACGGTAGGTGGCGGGCAGATGCCGCCATGGAACCTTGTGATGATCGCTTCCCTGTTCCTCACCATTCCGATGGTGTTGGTATATCTGTTCGGACAACGTTATGTCTATGAAGCCAACATTAGCGGCGGAAGCAGCGGAATCAAGTAACCGAAGTGTCTGTAGTGATTGTATGTACTGAACTTGATGTTCAAGGTCAACGGAGTAATCAACGTACATGGAGAAAGGATTGTATAGCCCATGGCGCATAAAGAACAACGCAGCAGAGGCAAACGGAGTTATATCCTCATGGGTGTCGCTCTGATTGCTCTGCTGGCAGGAGGAGGAATTGTTATCAATCATTTTGCCAATGAATCATCCAAAACACTTGAGTTCCAAGGGGAACCGGTACGTCTAAAGATGGACCAATCCTATGATCATTTTGAAGGTTGGGGCACATCACTTGCCTGGTGGGCCAACGATCTTGGAGGATGGAAGGATCAGGCGAAGGTGAGTGAAGTGATGGATCTGGTCTTTGACTCGGAGAAAGGATTAGGTCTTAACATCGTTCGTTACAATATTGGCGGTGAGGAGAATCCGGAGATGAAAGCTCTTCGCCCCGGCGGGGATATACCAGGCTTCCAACCTGAACCTGGAGAGTGGGACTGGGATGCTGATGCAGGTCAGCGTGCTGTATTACAAGGCTCGATGGAGCGCGGCGTGAATATTGCCGAAGCATTCTCCAATTCACCACCTTACTGGATGACGATCAGTGGATCGGTGACCGGAGCCGTGGATGGCAGCAATAATCTGCGTGACGATCAGTATGATGCGTTTGCAGATTATCTAACTGAAGTCGTGAAGCATTATCGGGACGAGTGGGGGATCACCTTCCGCACACTGAATCCGCTCAATGAACCTTCCTCCGATTGGTGGAAGAAGGGCAATATGCAGGAAGGCAGTCATTTTACGAATGAGAAACAGGCCGAGATTATCAAGAAAGTTGCTGCGTCGTTGAAGAGCAAAGGACTGGATGGAACCGTCATTAGTGCAGCGGACGATAACAGCATTGATGAGACGGTGTTTAATTTCAACCTTTATGATCAGGACACGCTGGACGTAATCCAGCAGATCAATACCCACTCCTATAATGGTAGCAAAATGGAAGAGCTGCGCACATTGGCAGAACGCCATGGCAAGAAGCTGTGGATGTCCGAGTACGGAACCGGCGGCAGCGAGCCGCACAGTCATGAGGATATGACCTCGGTGCAAGAATTAGCGGAGCGGATCATGTTTGATCTTAAAATCATGCAGCCATCCGCCTGGGTATACTGGCAGGCCGTTGAAGATGAAGGCGCCAATAACAATTGGGGCTTCATTCACGCCAACTTTAACGGTGAAGAGCAGTATGAGATGACCAAACAGTATTATGGCATGGCCCAGTTTACAAAGTTCATTCGTCCCGGCGCGACGATTATTCCAACCGATGGTGGACGCACACTGGCTGCCTATGACGCGGAACGTCAGAGACTGGTGCTGGTGATTCGTAACGAATTGTCAGCGGGAACAACGGCGTTTGAACTGGAAGGGTATACGTATGGAAAATCAGCCACTGCGCAGGTCTATCAGACTTCACCGGACCGGAACATGGAACAGCTTGAAGACATTTCGGTGTATGCCAACGGACTGGAAGTACCTACGGCCGACAATTCTATCACAACGGTTGTACTGGAAGGCGTGACGTTGCAGGCGAACTGATAGCAGCACTCGGAAGGATTTTGTCATCGTAGTGCCGGTGTGAATATGAACAATATAAATTGAACTAATCATTTACACAGAAACGAAGAGGACAGAAATAACTTGAAGAAGCGGAGCGTGCGCCTTTATCCCCGGATTTTCCCTTTGAGAAAAGGGAATCAAAAAAATCTGGGGATAACAGCGATCGGAAAGTTGTTCTGTAATCGTAGTACCCGTGTAAATGGCTTTTAGTTTAACGGATATGGTTCACCTTAAATTAGTTACAGGACATATGAACCTAAATAAAGAGAAGGAGGGGATTACTTTGACAGAGAAAGCATCCCTTTTGCTGCAGGAACAGGAGAAGAACATCGCGAGGGCTGAGAATGGTGTTCTATCTGAATTAACATACGATGCACGCAGTTTTTTCCTAAACGGAGAGCGTATATTTCTGAACAGTGCCACGATCCATTATTTCCGTATGCCAAAGGAGGAATGGCGTGAGGTTCTGCTGAAGGCGAAGCTGGCAGGTATGAACTGCATCGACACCTACTTTGCATGGAATGTGCATGAACCGGAAGAAGGACAGTGGTCCTTTGAAGGGGACAACGATTGCGGAGAATTTCTGGATTTGTGTGCAGAACTGGGCATGTGGGTCATTGCGCGTCCAGGTCCGTTTATCTGTGCGGAATGGGATTTTGGCGGTTTTCCATACTGGCTTGGTACGAAGGACGGCGTGAAATTCCGGGAAAATAATGAGACGTATCTGCACTATGTGAACCTGTACTTTGACCGGATTGTGCCGATTATTCGGGAGCGCCAGTTATCGGCTGGGGGTACGGTCATTCTTGTGCAGGTGGAGAATGAATACGGGTATCTGATGGATGACGCTGCTGCAAGTGACCATATGAATACGCTGAGAGATGGGTTGTTGCAACGTGGCATTGACGCTACACTGATCACTTGCGTTGGCGGCGCGGAAGGCACGATTGAAGGGGCTAATTTCTGGTCAGGTGCTGACGGGCATTATGAGAAACTTCGAGTCAAACAGCCGGACACCCCGAAGATGGTCACGGAATTCTGGACCGGATGGTTCGAGAATTGGGGAGGGCCTTCGGCTATTCAGAAGACGGCGCCTTTGCTGGAGAAACGTATCATGGAGATTTTGCGTGCCGGGTATACCGGAATCAGTCACTACATGTTCTATGGCGGCACGAACTTTGGTGGATATGGCGGCAGAACGATGGGTAGCAGTGACATTTTCATGATTACGTCCTATGACTATGATGCACCACTGAACGAACATGGACGGGTGACACCGAAATATGCAGTAACCAAGAATTTGTCCTATTTCGTCCATGCTTTCGGGGCCCTTCTGATGGAAACAGAGGAAATTCCAGAAGAACAGATCGTTGTACGTCATCCTGAAGGCATATCTGTACGAGGCAGACAAGCTAACAACCAGAAGATTTGGTTCCTGGAGAGTCACAAGGATGAACGCGAAACGATGCATATTACACTGGAAGAAGGCCGTACTCTTCCCGTATCTCTGAATCCAGGACAGATTGTTCCGTTGCTGGATCGAGTACAGATTGCTGAACACGTATACCTGACTGCGGGTACGATGATTACGGGCAATGAAATGATAAACGGAGAATTGAACCTGTTCATCGTGGCCGCTGCCGGGCAGCGTTCTGTTGTTGAACTGGAAGCAGGGGCACTAAAAGTCACGGACAGTACGATGCAAGTGCTGGTTGAGCATGATTCAGCAAGGAACGTATTCCGCTTCGATCTGTTCCATTTCCAAGAGCTGGGAATGATCCGATTGGAAGCAAATGGCACACCGATCCGTTTCGTTATTCTGGATCAAGAAACGATGAATCGAACATGGCGATTGGAAGCAACAGACCAGAAAGGACTTCGTTATGCGATCGGCTTCGATGACGTAGATGTATTGCCATCTGGTCAGGTCAAGGGCATGATTACTGACCCAGATCGCACAATTACGCTGCTTGGTGACTGGACCGATGGAGAACGGACGTTAACAGGTCACGAGTTCTGTGCCAGCGAGAAGCCTATTGCAGGCAAACAGCAGCAGCTTCCGTGGACATTACCGAGTGCGCCGACATTGTCTGATTCTCCTGAGCTGTCACGTATTACGTTAACTGCGAAGCAACGCTCGGCGAGTGGACAACCGGAAGACTTTTCCCGGTATGGACAAGATTTTGGTTATTTATTGTACGAATGTGATTTCGAGAGTCCAACCGAAGGGGTCACTAACCTCATTTTGCCGGATATCCAGGATACTGCCAGAATCATTGTTAATGGTGTTCAGCAGGCATTAGTGCGTCAGGTAGGGGCAGCAGGTGTGCAGTTGCAGTTGGACCAAGGGAAAAATACACTTCAAATTCTGGTACAACATATGGGCAGATTGAACTTCTCTCCGTATTTGGGTGAGAGCAAAGGTCTGGCTGGTGCTGTGTATCTGGATGGCAAGGTTCAGGATATTCGTCGGGATTGGGTTATGGAGAGTGGACTTGTGCATCTCGATGAGGTGAACTCTCTCCAAGGATCGCCACTTCTGAGCAGAAGTTTTACGCTGGATGGCATGGATCGGGCGATTCTTGTGGGTGCCTTGAGTAAAGGTTTTCGTATCAATGGTATCGAAGTTCCGATGGAAGGATATCAGGATTGGTTTGCCTTCCAGACGTTAGACATATCCTTGTATATCAAGACCGGAGAGACAAATACACTGGAAATGCCGTATAGCCGCTCTTCGCTGAATCGACTGGAACTGATCACATATCCGAGTCAGGGAGAACTGAAGGATTGGCATATGGAAGGGACGGATGCATTGCTTCCGCAACAATGGGAGAGCTACGAGGTAGAACCGGAATCGATCCATCCTGGAGCACAGGGGTCAATCCAGCGTGCAGGACAGCCTGGTATCGCCGCAGGTGGCAATTGTACTGCCAATCTGGTGCCCGACACCACGAATGAATCGGTTAATCGTGCTACATTGAGTGAGAAGTCTCACCCTGTATCCAATCATACTCCAGTCCGAGGATCGTATGGTCAGCCGGTCTGGTACCGCTGGCGTTTCGCGAAGCCTGCGGTTTCGGAGCATCATAAAGTGAACCTGATGCTTCGCCTGACCGGGATGAGCAAAGGAACGATTCACCTGAACGGACATCATCTGGGCCGTTACTGGCAGATTGGTCCGCAAGAGGATTACAAAATTCCAGTAGCATGGCTACAGGAAGAGAATGAATTACTTTTGTTCGATGAAGAAGGCAGAACGCCAGAACGTGTACGATTCCTGTTGGATGCGTTATCCCGTTATCCGTGGGTTGTGGTGGAATAGTTCATGTATGGATCGTTAGCTGTCTTACCGATCCAACTATGGTTGGGAACAATAACTGGATCGAGATAGTTTGAGTCGCACGCAACATTTCACCTTTTACCACAGTCACACTACCTCATTTTCTTAGTCAAATAACCCTAGCTTGTGAATCTTTCGGATTCAGTTTTGCGGAGTGAATTAGGCTAAGGGAATGGGGAAACTGTGGTGATCAGGTTGGTACAATGAACTAAGGTAACACTTGTAATTTAAGTGATTGTAACCGTTTACATAAATAAAAAGTGTTCATCCATGATCTGTGAAGGGAGTGATGCTTCATGTAATTGGAATTTGAACAGGTAGTCGTGAGGTGTTGATCTTCAGAGGCAGTCCCAGGTACGCTTTTTCTTTGGTAATACAGTAAGGTATTCCTCTGTTCATCACTCATGGATAAGGAGATGACCCAATGTTGACGAAGAAGGAAGAAGGAATAGGAGTAGGAGTAGGAGTAGGAGTAGGAGTAGGAAAGTCCAAAGGTTTCAAGGCCGGAATGATTCTGCTGCTTGGAACATTACTTCTATTAACGATGTTATTCCCCAATACAGCCAGAGCAGCGACAAGTGTATATACGATATCCGCTTTTACGAACACAAGTGAGTCCAATATGTACATCTATGAATCGTATAATGCAACCCACTATGGTTTGCTAAAAGGGCCAGCCTATACACCTCCGGCCAATCTGATCCGTGATCCCAGCATCATTAAGCACACAGATGGTCTATATTACGTTGTTTACACCACGAACTGGTCAGGTAACACCATTGGCATCGCCTCCAGTTCGGATAAGGTAAACTGGACATTTGTCCGTAACATTACATTATCCACACCTACCACAATTGCACACACCTGGGCACCAGAATGGTTCAAAGACAGCAACGGCAGTCTGAACATTATCGTGTCCCTCTCACCAGGCAACTATCAGAATTTCAAACCTTATGTCCTCACAGCTTCAGGTAGCAATCTAACATCTACCTCATGGTCTGCACCTACTGAACTGGCAGGCATTGCTCCCAATTATATTGATACGTTTATCGTGAAGACAGGCTCAACCTATCATGCTTTTACCAAAAACGAGACCACCAAATACATTGAATATGCGACATCCACTTCGCTAACGGGTCCTTATACCTTTAAAGGCACAGGGGATTGGGCAGGTTGGGGTTCTTGGGTGGAAGGTCCGGCGCTTGTTCAGCTGGATAATGGTTCATGGCGAATCTACTTTGACGGCTATGCAACACAAAAATATTATTACAGCGACTCTGCTGACAACTTCCAGACTTGGGGTGCCAAACAAGAGATTGCAGGTCTTACCGGACTCGTCCGGCATATGACCGTATTGAAAGAGTCCGGACAACCGGGGGATATCCGCAAGCTGGAGTCATTCAATGTGCCTGGCAGCTTCATTCGTCACTATAACTATCAGGCACGGATTGATGCGAGTGTCAGTCCAGCGGAGGATGCGCAGTTCCGTATCGTTCCCGGGCTGTCAAATGCAACAGGCATTTCGTTTGAGTCTATGAATTATCCGGGTTATTTCCTGCGCAATAATAATGGCAACATCACGCTCGTGAAAAATGACAACAGCGCTACGTTCCGAAATGACGCCACGTTCAAACGTGTAAATGGACTTGCTAACGCTAGTTGGACATCGTATACCTCGTTTAGTAACCCGAACCTGTACCTGAGACATTACAATAATCTGCTGAAACTGGAAGCTGTTGTTACTGCACTCGATAAGTCAGACGCAACTTTCCGAGAGGTTGCACAATAATAGGTGTTCGTGTACTGAAAAATTCATAAGGAGTGAAGCGGATGAAGTGGTTAAAACGAATGAGCTCGCTGCTGCTGGCAGGAAGTCTGCTAACAGGCAGTTTGGGTGTGGGGACAGAGGTATCTGCTGCAGGAGCCTACACGGCTGTTGCCGATCCATCGAAGCAATATCAGACGATGGAAGGATGGGGAACATCTCTCGCGTGGTGGGGCAAGGTGGTTGGAGAATATTCCAATCGGGATGAGTATGTCGAGAAAATGTTCAATGCAAATACCGGACTGGGGCTGAATATCCTGCGGTACAACATTGGAGGCGGGGATAATCCATCGTCCAATATCCTCGAATATCGCAAAGCCGTTCCTGGTTACCAGCCTTCTCCCGGCGTGTATGACTGGAATGCAGATGCAAACCAACGATATATGCTGCAAGCTGCCAAAGCTCAAGGCGTGAATATCATCGAAGCTTTTGCGAATTCCGCACCTTACTGGATGACCATCAGTGGCAATGTGTCCGGTTCGGCCAATGGAGGCAACAACCTCAAGCCCGATTACTACGATGATTTTGCCGATTACTTAACTGAGGTTGTGAAGCATTTTCGGGATAACTGGGGGATCACATTTGATAGTGTAACTCCGCTGAATGAACCGATCTCGACGTGGTGGAAGCAGGGTAATGACCAGGAGGGCATGCACTTTGACCGGGCGGATCAGAACACAATTCTGAGTCAGCTACAAGCTTCGTTGAATGCGAAGGGCCTGTCCACAAAGCTGAGCGCACCGGAAGAATACAGTATCGATGATACCAATGTGTCGTTCAACAGCTACAGCAATGCCGTTAAATCAGCGATCACTCAGATCAACACCCATACGTATGGAGGAAGTAATCGTACTGCTTTGCGCAACACAGCGACGTCTGCGGGCAAACATCTGTGGACCTCGGAATATGGAGACGGAGATGCAAGCGGACTTACGATGTCACGGACCATCCTCAAGGATATTCGCAATATGGGCGCAAGTGGATGGGTGTATTGGCAAGCCGTGGATAGTGCAGAAGGATGGGGATTCTTCAAGAACGTGTTGAACAATACGCAAACGACCAGTTACACCGTGAACCAAAAATATTATGTCATGGGCAATTACAGTAAATTTATTCGTCCTGGATACAAGATTATCGGCATGAGTGATGCCAATACCCTTGCAGCTTATGATGCAGCTTCCGGCAAAGTAGTGCTGGTTACAACCAATTCGGAATCGACGGATACAACGGTAACCTATGATCTCAGTCGTTTTACTAACACAGGCACGTCTGCTCAAGTATATCGGACCTCTTCAACAGAGAAGTTGCAGCAACTGACCAATATTTCAGTGCAAAACAAAACCTTTACCGCTACGGCCAAGGCCAATTCGGTCACAACCTACGTCATTTCCGGTGCAACTTATACTGGCGGTACAGGATATGAATCCGGAGCCATCTACAAATTAATCAACCGCAACAGTGGACTTGCACTCGATGTTAACGGTGCTTCTTCTACGGGTGGGGCAACAATCATTCAGTGGAATGATAATGGAGCAGCTAACCAGCAATGGAAGCTGGAGTCGGCAGGTAACGGATATTACAACATTCGCAATGTAGGCAGTGGGCTTTTGCTGGATGTGAATTCGGGTTCCACACAAGGCGGAGCCGCTCTGATTCAGTGGCAGGATAACGGGGGCAACAATCAGCAATGGCTGCCCATTGATGTGGGAGGATATGTGGTACTTGCGAATCGAAACAGTGGCCTGACAGTTGACATCAATCAGGGTTCTCTGACCGCAGGTGCCTCCACGATTCAGTGGGCCGACAATGGCGGAGCCAATCAGCAATGGAGCCTAGTCAAAGTTAATTAGTGTGAGTACGCATGAATTAAACGTTATTACGTGTCCTTTTTTCTTGGAGGTGCAGTGCTCTAAGCAACACTGCACCCTCAAGGAAAGTAGCTATTTTAGACATACATATATTCATCCACCCAGCTGGTACTTAACGAAAACGGGATAGGGCGAACCTGCTAATATCCTGATCCGTGTGCCCCGTTTGCACCAAGTCGGATAGAATCTGCCCAATGGCACTTGCGAACTTGAAGCCATGACCGGAGAAACCGCCTGCGAGCCAGACACGTTCATGGGCAGGGTGTCGGTCGATAATAAAATCTTCATCCGAAGTGAATTCATACTTGCACACACTACCACGTTTCAATTCTCCAGCTGCCTGAGGCATATGAAGTTCGAGCAACCTGCGCAGATCCCCCTCGTCCGTTTCTTCCGTACCAAAAGGAGCCATTGTATTTCCTGGTGTCCACACCTGGCCTGTATCATGACGCCCCATCTTCAGACCTGATCCGCCAATGCTTGGAAATCCATAATATATACCTTCTTTCCCTGCCATTGTGAATCCGGGAAAATGTTCCTCACCATACAAAGCTTCTGGTGCATCAAACCATCCAACCGTTTTACGCACTGCCTGAATGGGGAGATCCACGAAAGGTTTTAATGTCTGAAACCAGGCACCAGCGCTCAGGATGATTTGATTCGCGTGGTATGTCTCACCACTTGAAGTCTGAACTGCCACGGAATGTGGTCCGTATTCGATATGCTCCACCCGTGTGTGTGTTAACAAGGTGGCACCATGAGCCTCGGCTGCTTTACGAAAGGCACGAATACAGGGTTCACTGTACAAATAACCCGCATCAGGCTCATACATGCCCTCGTAATGTTCAGGTACTGTAATACCTGGCCAGCGTTTCATCACCTCGGCTGCGTGCAACGTTTCATACCGAATGCCTGCATCATCTGCATGGCTCAATCGGTTGTGGAAGGAGTGAATCTCCGGATCGACTACATTCAATACACCGGATGGAACAAAAAGTTGGTCTCCAGTCGTTTCCTCCAGCTCGTGCCATAACTTCTGTGCAAGTAATGCCATGGCAATATAGTCAGGCCCACCACTGTACACATGGCGCATCAGTCTGGTATCCCCATGATGACTTCCTTCCGTATGCGGAGGATCAAAGGCATCAATTAATAAAGTTTTGCATCCACTGCGCGATAGATAATAACCTGCACTCATGCCCATGGAGCCGGCTCCAACGATAATAACGTCATATGATTGTGTGATAATAGCACGTCCTCTCCTATGTATCCTTTTCTACAGTAATGCCTTAATAGAACATATTAATAGTAAAAGCTTGATGAAGGCAAGTGTAGTAAAATGGACTTCTACAATGAATGTTGCAAAGGAGACCTCGTATGAGTGAGCAATTTAGGTTTGATCTATTTCCATTAATTCAGACAGAACGATTCATTCTCCGGTCAGCAGAGGCTGGGGACAGCCATGATCTGCTCGCGTTATATTCCGATGAAGCTGTGGTTCAATATATGCCATTCACTCCTTTTGAATCCGTGGAGGATGCACAGGGTGAGATGAACTGGTATACGAAGATTTTCAAGGAACACACGGGTTTACGCTGGATGATTGAGGACCGTGAAACTCGTAAAGTGATCGGAACCTGTGGGTTCCTGAACTATGAAGATGTACATAACCGTGCAGAGATTGGATACGACTTGCGTTCCTCTTTCTGGGGCCGCGGTGTTATGACTGAAGTGGCCCGTGCTGTGTTACATTTTGGGTTCACAAGCATGCAGCTCAACAAGATCGAAGCAAAGGTTGAACCGGAGAACGAGGCGTCGATTCGCCTGTTACATAAGCTTGATTTTCAACAGGAAGGTGTACTGCGGCAGCATGAGTTTGAGAAAGGCAGATATATTGACCTTGCGGTGTTCTCTAAGTTACGAAGCGAAATATAGGCAAGCTCGCCCCATAAGGATTCCAATGACTCCATCTCATTCCAGAGCCTTAAGGCTTGTCCCTCTGAATGAGCCCATGCTATATTGGAGAGATGTGAGGAGATGAGGATATGAAGCTGGTGTCCTGGAATGTGAATGGCTTAAGGGCATGTGTGACCAAAGGATTCATGGATTATTATCAGGAGAGTCAGGCGGACATTTTCTGCCTTCAGGAGACCAAATTACAAGCCGGACAGATTGAGATGGACCTGGGGGAAGATGTTTATCAATATTGGAATTATGCGATCAAAAAAGGATATTCCGGTACGGCTGTATTTAGCCGAATCAAGCCTTTATCCGTTCGTTACGGGATGGAGGAGGACAGCGAGCCGGAAGGACGGATGATTACACTGGAGTATGATGAGTTTTATCTGGTGAACGTCTATACCCCTAACGCGAAGCGGGATCTGACCCGGCTGCCTTATCGTCTGGAATGGGAGGATCGATTCCGGGGGTACATTCTGCAATTGGAGCAGACTAAACCGGTTATCGTCTGTGGTGACCTGAATGTGGCTCATCAGGAGATTGACCTGAAGAATCCGAAGCCCAATCTGGGCAATTCCGGATTTACCCTTGAAGAGCGTGGCAAGATGACTGATCTGCTTGCTTCCGGGTATGTAGACAGCTTCCGTCATCTGTATCCGGATCGTACGGATGTATACAGCTGGTGGTCTTATATGCCGAAGGTTAGAGAACGGAACGTGGGCTGGCGCATTGATTATTTTCTAGTATCCAATCAATTGGCACCTAAGGTGGCAGATGCGCATATCGACTGCCACGTTATGGGCAGTGATCATTGCCCGGTGGGTCTTACGTTGCAACTATAGGTAAGGATCATCGTGAGATAGATTGAGGTAAGAGTTTTAGAATACTAATATAGATGAACTGCAAGTTTCCTGAATGGGAGATTTGCAGTTTTTTTGCGTCACTGGTAGGGGAAGGAAACTGGACTTTGGTTGGGGAAAGGACTGGACTCGGGATTGTTTCAATCCGGCTATTTCTTGGGTACGATTGAAGCATACATATATAGATGAACCTTTGGGATAAGGGGTAGAGAAGATGAAGAAGGGGTTACGGAGAGGGTTAAAAGTGCTGGGAGGCATCATGCTTGCCACAGGACTTTTGCTGCTGGCAGGTACAGCGTATGAAGCGTATCAATCCACGCAGGATATGAAGTCCTATCCCCCGCCAGGCAAGTATTATGAAGTGAGTGGTCGCAACATGCACCTCTACACCGCTGGCAAAGGAGAGGTAACCGTGGTGTTTGCCTCAGGCTGGGGTACACCTAATCCGTATGTGGATTTCAGTCCGCTATATGACAAGTTGAAATCACAGGTGAAAATTGCGGTATATGATCGGTTTGGGTACGGATACAGCGACTATACGGATGACCCTCGTGATGTTGATACCATCTCGGAAGAGATCCACCAATTGCTGCGAACATCCGGTCAACGTCCACCTTACATCATGGTTGGTCACTCCCTGGGTGCGCTGGAGACACTGCGGTTTGCGCAAAGGTATCCTGATGAGGTGGCTGGCATGGTCATGATCGATGGAGGAAGCCCGGAGTATTACAGTCGTACGGACTTGAATACACCAGAATGGATGATGGATTGGTCCCGTTTTCTGGTGAAAACAGGCCTCGCACGAACATTGCTGCAATCGGATCGCATGATGGCATCTCTGGTCATTGACCCAAATCTGGTAACGGAACCGATGAAAAAAGCCGTCACGATATCCACGCTGAGACATGCGTACAATGACAATGTCATGGAGGAGGTTCGGAATTCCAGAACAAATGCAGCGTGTGTGCTTGAGAACAAAACGAAGTTTGGCTTTCCCCTGACGATCCTGACAGCCGGTTCGGAGGAGTCGGATGAGGACAGTCATGCATGGCAGGCCGACCAAGTGAATTTTGCTTCATGGTCAAGACACGGAACACAGCTGACGGTTCCACAAGCGACACACAGTATCCACAACAGTCGACCGGATATTGTCGCTGCCGAGATCATGAAATTAGTGACACCGTCCAGTGACCTATGAGTAACATGATCCCACAAACACATGATGAACAGGATGAGGAGGAGGGATGGATGAAAAAGTTTAGAGTGATCACCCGCTTCTTGTCCATTCTCGTAGCCAGTTGTCTATTGTCTTTAAGTGTATTATCTGTATCTGTGATATGGGTTAAGAATAACGTTCATGCCGTGCCTGTAATCCAGTCGTTTGAACGTGATTAGCACATAAAACGAAGAGGAAGGAGTGGTAATGGATGGTGAAGAGAAGGAAATATGTATTAGCCTGTGCGGCACTGGCGATGATGGTGGCCTTGAGTGCTTGCAGCAGCGCGGCAGATGAACCGAGTGATACTGAGAAGGTGGATACTGAAGTTTCCTCTGGAACTGGTGAACAAGCGACTGATGAAGGTGCAAGCGAAGCAACAACAAGTGCAGTGACCGAAACGGAGGGTACGACTGCACCAACCGACTCGGACTCGGATAATAGTGAGGAAGCCGCTGCTGGAACCAATGAGTTGCCAGAGAACTTGCCAAGTGATTTCCCATTACCGGAAGATGCAACGATTCGTTTAGCCAATTCTGGTGAGAATGAAGGCAAGCAATCAGCCATGGTGATTTTCTCCACTGAACAAGATATGAAAACCGTATCTGAGCTGTATAAAGATTATTTCAACGCCAAAAAGTTGACGGATGCGGGTCAGACGATCGATGACAAAAATATTATCATTCAGGGAACCGATCCGGAGACGCAGGATGTCTGGTCCTTGATTGGAGGAACATTGGCGGGACAGGAAGGCGTCATTGAACTGACGTTGACCTGGACAGAATCATAAGCAGAAGATAAGGGCTATTTTTCTTTCCTGCTTTCTTTCTTCCTAAAATAACGAATGAACGCCATAATACCTTGCATACGGAGCCGCATTATTGCTGCACCGCTGCAAGGTATTTTTATTTCGAACTGGAAACCTGACAGGTTACATGGTATGTTATATCATTATAAACAGAGTAATAGACAACTATAGAAGAAGACAGGAGAGGATTGAACATGATTAGAGTGGGTATTGTTGGTTACGGTAACTTGGGTAAAGGTGTAGAGAAAGCCATTTCCCAGAACGAGGATCTGGAACTGATTGCTGTGTTTACACGTCGTAATCCGGAGCAGATGGTCGCTGAAAGCACAGAAGTACGTTTTGAGCATATCTCTGCAGCGGAGCAATACATAGGCAAGATTGATGTTATGATCCTCTGTGGTGGTTCTGCAACCGACCTTCCAGAGCAGACACCAGCCATCGCCAAGTTGTTCAATACGGTAGATAGCTTCGATACACATGCGAAGATTCCTGAATTCTACAAAGAAGTTAATGCTGCGGCAGAGCAAGGCGGTCACGTAAGTGTCATTTCCACAGGTTGGGACCCAGGCTTGTTCTCCATGAACCGTCTGCTTGCACAGTCCATCCTGCCAGAAGGAAAAGAGTACACGTTCTGGGGCAAAGGTGTGAGCCAAGGCCACTCGGATGCTATTCGTCGTGTTCCAGGCGTTAAGGCGGGTGTACAGTATACTGTACCTGTTGAAGAGGTAATCAACCGTATTCGTGCAGGGGAGACACCAGAGCTGTCTACACGCGAGAAACATCTGCGTCAATGTTATGTGGTAGCAGAAGATGGTGCTAATCAGGATGAGATCCGTGAAACGATTGTGTCGATGCCTAACTACTTTGCAGATTACGATACAACTGTAACGTTCATTAGCGAAGAAGAATTGAAATCCGAGCATGAAGGTATGCCTCATGGTGGATTTGTAATTCGCAGTGGGGTTACAGGTGCCGGGCAAAAGCAAATTATTGAATTTGGTCTGAAACTCGACAGCAATCCTGAATTTACAGCAAGCGTACTTGTGGCGTATGCAAGAGCCGCACAACGCTTGAGCGTGGAAGGACATAAGGGCGCGAAGACGGTATTTGATATTCCGCTCGGTCACTTGTCTCCGAAATCGGCTGAAGATCTTCGCCGCGACTTGTTATAATTCTGATTCGTTCCAGTGATTACTATAACAAACAGCTCGTCCTTGGATGTATAGGACGAGCTGTTTTTTTGCTGTTGCTGTATACGATTCATACATTCATATGAATTGGCAGGTGCTATCTTGCTTGTATCCCTGCTCGTGCTCTTGTGGAAATGGCACCCTACACCCAGTGTGAGGGAATGTTAAGATGATCCGGCAACTTGGTATTCACATTACCTTTGGCCGCATTAATCTGGGATTGCGTGAGGAAGATGCCACCTCTCAGGTCTGCATCGCCCAGATCCGTATCCCGCAAGTCCGCGCCAATCCAATCGGCATTTCGTATATCTGCATGTCGGAGATCGGCTGCGATCATTAAAGCCCCTCGGAAGCTTGCGCCCCGCAGGTCAGCCCCTTTTAAATTGGCACCAAAAAAGTCACTTCCGGTACGTTTTTTACTCTTCTTCGACTTTCCTTGTCCATGAGCGGTGGGTGGAACATTCGCGCGTACCATCTCACTTGCCTGAACCAAGAGTTGATTCACAGTGGAGCGATAATCGGCGATGTCCAGACGGAGGAGGGCCGCAGGCTCCAGGTTGCTCAAGCGCTCAATCTCCTCATATAACTCACCGAATGCTGAGTGAAGGGATGACGTTTCCGGTCTCATCATCATTTCCTTCATATAACTGAGCAACTCGTGAAGTTGTCGCAAGGCAGGCAGACAATCGAACATCTCCTTTGCAGACTCTGGATGATCACGCCAATCTTTGCCCGCGTAGGTCACTTGGGACAGCTTCTGTCCAGCTCCGAAACAGTCGTATACCGTGCAGCCTTTGAACCCTTTCTGCCGAAGCTGGGTATGGATACCGCAGCGATTGTCCGTGCGCAGATTGGAACAGGGTGTGCCGCTGGCTTTATCAAAAGCAAAGTCAGATGACTTGCCATAGGGCAAGGCAACACAGCACAGGCCAAAACATTGCTCACAGTCTGCGCTAAGATGAGGATTCGCAGTGCTGGCAAATGGTCGGTTAGACAATGTAAACACTTCCTTATAATAGTACAAATAGATGGAATTACGTCAGTACCACTTTACCATTGCCTTGCGATTAGAGCAATTGAAGACAAGGAAAAAAGGGCAGTTACCCAAATTAGATGGGAACGCCCTTTGATCGTGGAGAATCACGTATTTAAATCAGACTACACCTTGAGCGATCATGGAATCGGCTACCTTAAGGAAACCGGCGATATTCGCTCCGGCTAAGAGGTTACCTTCACAGCCATACTCTTCAGCGGCTTCTACACAGCTGTTGTAG
This sequence comes from Paenibacillus sp. FSL R7-0026, assembly GCF_038004485.1. Taxonomy (NCBI): domain Bacteria; kingdom Bacillati; phylum Bacillota; class Bacilli; order Caryophanales; family Paenibacillaceae; genus Paenibacillus; species Paenibacillus sp. FSL R7-0026. Next base: position 4,753,124 of record NZ_JBBORG010000001.1, on the reverse strand, counting down.
ATGTTCTTCATGATGTCATGCAGCTTGGCGTCTACTTCTTCAAATGACCAGGACAACCGCATGCTGTTCTGTGACATTTCAAGAGCAGACACGGCTACACCGCCAGCATTCGCCGCTTTGGCTGGACCAAACAGCACGCCTGCGCCATGGAAGACGTCAATGGCAGCCAGGGTGGAAGGCATATTTGCGCCTTCGCCAATGGCCTTCACGCCACCTTTGACCAGAAGGGCCGCAGCTTCTTCATCGATCTCATTTTGCGTCGCACATGGAAGAGCAATATCACAAGGGATAGACCAAATGCCTTCACAGCCTTCGGTATATGTAGCATGCGGGTGTTCTTTGATGTATTCGCTAATGCGAAGACGATCAACCTCTTTCAGACGTTTCACGGTATCCAGGTTGATGCCTTGTGGATCGTGTATATAGCCACCTGAGTCACTACACGCCACGACTGTAGCTCCAAGCTCCTGTGCCTTCTGAATGGCATAGATGGACACATTACCAGAGCCAGAGACAACGACTGTGCTGTCTTGGAAGCTGAGCCCCTTGGATTGCAGCATCTCCTTCACGAAGTACACACAGCCGAAGCCAGTCGCTTCCTTACGTGCCAAGCTTCCTCCGTACAGCAGTCCTTTACCTGTCAAAACGCCTGCCTCATGCCCGCCATGGATACGTTTGTATTGGCCGAACATGTAACCGATTTCCCGTGCGCCTACACCAATGTCACCTGCCGGTACATCCGTATCGGAACCGATATATTTGTACAGCTCAGTCATGAAGCTTTGCGTGAAACGCATAACTTCCAGATCCGATTTTCCTTTGGGATCGAAGTCAGAACCGCCTTTACCACCGCCAATGGGCAGACCGGTCAACGCATTTTTGAAAATCTGTTCGAAGCCAAGGAACTTGATGATGCCCGAGTATACAGAAGGGTGGAAGCGAAGTCCGCCTTTGTAAGGGCCAATGGCACTGTTGAATTGCACCCGGAATCCACGGTTAACCTGAACTTTGCCCTGATCATCTACCCATGGGACACGGAATGTGATTACACGTTCCGGCTCAACAAGCTGTTCCAGCAGACTATGGTTCCTGTATTTGGGATGTGCTTCAATCACAGGAATAAGGGAATCCAGAATTTCTTTGACAGCTTGATGGAACTCGTCTTCATGCGGATTTCTGGCGACAACCGACTCATAAACGGAATGAACATATTCTGCGGCAGTAACTTGAACGGACTCTGTAGTTTCTTTTGTTATCGTGGACACTTTTTCAATGCACTCCTTTATTGTGTTAAAGTCTTCAGATGCTTATTTGCATAAATTGAATAAAAGTTTGTAGTTAAATATACAGGAAAGCAAATAAAAATACGAGATGAAAATTCATAAAATGTTTTTTATGCAGTAATTAAAATGTTCTATGGATCTATCATATGATGTGAAGAATTAAGTTATTAAATGGAAGATATGACCACAAATGATAATAAAAAAGCAAGTTAGACGAATATACTGGATTAAAATATTAGTTTTGGTAAGATGGTAAGAAGGTCTCGTATCCCGGGGTCTTTTTATAATAAAGAAGGAGGAAAACAAGATGATGAAGAGAAACATGCCAATCAACATGGAGAACAAGGCTTGTATAGGGGGTGAAATCTATTATGAACCATAGGACTTCCCGCCATAATTGCAGAGAGAAGCTGGTGAGCCAGCTATTTACATTCGGTGAAGAGAAAAGAACATTTCTCGACGCCTATTTCGACGTGCGCGATCCAGAGCGGATACAATTGGAAAAACAATTGTCGGCATATAAGGAGTTTGTGGAGAAACTGCTCCTAGGCCCGGATGAAGATCTGGACTCGGCGGTATTGATCGGTAGTCATATTGATTTTGAATATATCGATTTTCATACGTCTGATTCGTTCATGATTGTCATGCCAGAAGATACGGATCCGGATGAGGGCCGTATTTCCTTCCTCTCTCCCGTAGGCAGTCAATTACTGCTTGGTAGTGTAGGGGAAATTAGGTCTGTTCATACACCATCAGGTTCCATGAGAATACGCATTACGGGGATTGAGCTGAGGAGCGAAACCTTGAATGAGCCGGCCCTAGGGGGTGCAGATCATGCACTTTAAAGAGACGGACTTACCAGGGATTGGACGTAAATACTGGCTGCATACCCGTAGTGGTGAGCACTTGGTCATTGTGATTCATAACGACGAGCGACGTGACTTGTTCCATATGGAGTCAGGGGATACGCCTGAAGAGGTGGGTGATATGGTATCTCTTGTCACCCTGGACGATGATGAAGCCCGGGCGGTAGCCGCCATCGTTGGTGGTATGACCTATAAACCGAAGTTTCAGGATGAGCGTGAAGTGATGCTTGAAGGGCTGTTAATTGAATGGCTGCGAATTGAGCCTCACGCCGCAAGCGTAGGCATGACGATTGGTGAACTGGATATCCGTCAGGCCACGGGCGCCGTAATTCTCGCTGTTGTGACCAAGGATAAGGAGAAGCATTTTAATCCAGGCCCGGATTATGCTTTTACCGCTGGAGCTACAATTGTAGTTGCCGGTGAACGGAATCAGATCAAACATCTCAAACAATTGTTGACTGATGGACGGACTTAGCCTATGGATATGCTCATATTCGAAGTGGGAATTGCCGTTGCGCTGATTACACTTACTGGGCTGATATCTTCACGATTACGATTTTCGGTCATTCCTTTCTATATCCTGATTGGTATGGCTGTTGGACCACATGCACCACAGATCGGCATAGTGGATTTACGTTTTATCGAAAGTTCGACCTTTATTGAATTTATGGGCAGGCTTGGCATTTTGTTTTTGCTATTTTATCTGGGTCTGGAGTTTTCGGTCTCTCGTTTATTAAAGTCTGGTAAAGCCATTCTGACCGGGGGCATGTTCTATGTTGGTCTGAATTTTGTCTCTGGATTGCTGTTGGGGTGGTTCATGGATCTGCCCCTTCAGGAGACACTTGTTGTCTGCGGGATCATGACTAGCTCTTCTACAGCGATTGTAGCCAAAGTGCTCGTTGATCTGAAACGCACGGCAAACCCTGAAACAGAGATTATTATGGGCATGATCATGTTTGATGACTTGTTCATCGCGATTCACATCTCTATCCTGACTGGGCTTGTGCTCAGCGGGGCAACTTCATTCTTAAGTGTTCTGTTAGTATCGCTGTCTGCCCTGCTGTTTATTGTGCTGTTCCTGATTATTGGCAGGAAAAGCATCAAATATATTGATAAGGCACTGAATATCAAGTCATCAGAGTTGTTTCTGCTTACCGTCATGACACTGCTCTTCCTGGTGGCTGGTTTCTCAGAGACACTGCATGTAGCAGAAGCCATTGGAGCATTGATGATGGGGCTTGTGTTGGGCGAATCAAGACATGTGAGTCGGATTGAACATCAGATCATGCCTTTCAAAGATTTTTTTGGTGCAATTTTCTTCTTCAGTTTTGGCCTGACCATCGAGCCGGCTTCACTTGGCGGAGCTGTTGGGATGACGATTATTGCCGTTATTCTGACGATTGCTAGTAACTATGGTGCAGGTATGATCGCTGGCAGACTGGCTGGAATGAGCCCTAAAGCATCATTGAATGTGGGCTTTACCCTGGTCTCGCGGGGCGAATTCTCGATTATCATGGCGAACATCGGCAAGGCCGGAGGGCTGATGGCATCCATCCAATCGTTTGCCGTGTTGTATGTGTTAATTCTGGCTGTGCTGGGGCCTATCCTGACAAAAGAATCTCCGCGGATTTACGCATCGTATGAGCGACTAAGGAAGCGGATGAAACGAAGGGAAACGGGTTGAGTCAAACGCTGGCTGTCCTTGGACAGACCGGGTATTCTGATCGGAGTGTTTAATAGGCGTCACACCATTTGGAGAGCGAATTACTCCGGGGTGTGGCGTTTTTTTATTACTGGGAATCGTCCCAATGTCGGCTTGTAATTATGCTCATTCCACCAAATTATGGTATGTATCCATATCTTGTGCGTGGTCGTGAATGTGGAAGTCCAGAGGCAGGACTATAGATGTGATTTGATAGAGAGGGATTGAAAATAAAAAGTTATTATGTAAAATAATGTTATATTCAAATCTAGCAGTTGAAAGGATTATTTACACGAGAACGTAGAGGACAGAAGAAGCCTGAAGAAGCGGAGCTAAAAGCTTTCTGGAAGAAAGCTACTTCGTAAGCATGTACTTCGCCTTTATCAACAGATTTTCACCTTTGTAAAATTGAATCAAAAAATCTGGGGATAACAGTGATCGGAAGGTTATTCTGTCATCGGAGTGGCAAGTGTAAATATTCTTTAGTTCAACTTATGTTTCAATGTAACAGAAGGTAGAATGACGAGGAGGAATAGCTCATGAACAAGAAAAGTAGATTTCAACGGTTAAAATGGGCCGGTACAGGGATGTTGCTCAGTCTCGTATTATTTGCTCTGCCTGCATCTGCTGCATGGAACGATACATATCAGGGTTACGCGACGTATACAGGCTCAGGTTACTCGGGAGGTGCAGTGTTGCTTGATCCCATCCCGGCGGACATGAAGATTACTGCACTTAATCCGTTCCAACTCAATTATAACGGTGTCAAAGCCGCTTTAGCGGGAGCCTATCTCGAGGTGCAGGGTCCTAAAGGCAAAACAACCGTCTATGTAACAGACCTCTATCCAGAGGGCGCCAGCGGAGCGCTGGATCTCTCACCGAATGCCTTTAACCTGATCGGTGACCCAAAGGCAGGCAAAATCAATATCAGCTGGAAAGTGGTCAAAGCTCCAATTCAAGGCAACGTCTCCTATCGGATCAAGGAAGGCAGCAGTCAGTGGTGGGCAGCCATTCAGGTTCGTAATCACAAATATCCGGTGCTGAAGTTCGAAGTGAAACAGAAGGATGGCACGTGGCTCAATCTTGAAAAGCAAGACTATAATCATTTCCTCGGAACTGGACTGGGCAAAGAAAAACTAAACGTTCGTATTACCGATATTCGCGGTCAGGTATTAAATGACACGATCCCGGCTCTGCCTAATGATGGGTCAGGTGGTGCATATATTGTACCGGGCAATGTACAGTTTCCCGATTGACAGATATACGAAGGTGTTATAAAAAGAAGTATGGTCATAGACGTATTCTTAACGAAAAGTCGTACACTGTACGGCTTTTTTTGTATACGAAAAGAGGAGAATGTACCGTATGAAAAAAAGTTTGCCTTCATATCAGACAACACATCCCTATTGGAAACAGTATCAGGCCGTTTTCCCGGAAGAAGTGAGGTTAGGGGAGCATACAGCTCCTGAGGAAGAATGGTGGGAGTCAAATGGGGTTCATCTGCATATCGATCGCTTGCCTGCGCCGGAGTCTTCAATCAAAATTCTGTTCATTCATGGTGCGGGGGGCAATGGCAGGTTGCTCGCTCCGTATGCCCGCATGTTGCAGCGACATGGATACGAGGTGGTATCGCCAGATCTTCCGCCGTATGGGTTAAGTTACGCAATGTCTGGTACACGTATTAACTACGAACTTTGGATAGAGCTACTTGTTTCACTCATCGAACGGGAATACAAGAATGACGGCAAGCCAATCGTTGTATTGGGAAGTAGCATCGGAGGTATGCTTGCCTATCACACCAGTGCACGCAGCAAGCGTGTTAAGGGTTTGATCGCAACTACATTTGTAGACACGAGTAATCCGAAAATGCGTGACCAACTTGCGCCGAATCGTCTGGTGAGTCGGGCGGGAAAACGTATGATGGATCTGTTCCCAGGTCTGCTGGATCATGTACGTATTTCGGTCAAACAGGTATCCCGAATGCAACTGATTACTAATAACAAGGACTTAACCCGGCTTATTATGAATGATCCACAAGCGGCAGCTACACGTATTCCGTTGGAATTATTAAGAACATTCCTTAATAAAAAACCGGAGGTAAGCCCGGAACAGTTCAATCAGTGTCCGGTCCTGTTGGTTCACCCTGAACTGGACCCCATGACACCGATCAGGTTCAGCCAATCTTTTTTTGATCGTCTGATGGTGGACAAGGAATGTGTGATCTTGGAAGGGGCAGGCCATTTTCCTATAGAGCAGCCAGGACTGAACCAGTTGGAGGTAGCGGTACTACGATTTTTACAACAAATTCAATGATGACCACAGGCTACTACACTGCTTCGCATAAGATAGTTTACATATCCTAAGTACGGAATACACCTCCCATTAAGGGAGGTGTATTTGAATGTTTTTGATATGAACTGCGCTACCGCCAACCTGGATCTGTGTGATTTCATTAGAGCTGTCCAAAGATAATCTGGCTCGGATCTCAGAGGGGCGGTTCATGGTATACCCTTGTCTGATCGTGTAAGTGTGAAGATGAGGATCTGTAAGCTGGTTGTACTGGGATAAATAACAGAGCATTGCACCATTGGATGTGCCCGTCGCGCTCTCTTCCGGTATATCATAAAGCGGTGCAAAATTACGGCATTCTGCCAGGACGTCCTCAGCATCTGATTCGAGTGTAAACACATGATAACCTACGGCATGATGAGCCTTGCATATTTCAGTGATACGCTGGAAGTCAGGGTCGATTTTGGTCAGAACATCAGCATCTCTAACAGCTATCATGATATCGGGTAACCCGGTAGACACAATCTGTACAGGTAGTTCGGAATGTAAATCCTCCATAGAAATGCGTAATGAGTCAGCAATCTGCTGACGGTCCACGATCTCCCCAAACTCCGGCAACGTCTGTGACAGATAGACTTCTCCATTGACTTCGATAACGACTTTAAGAATTCCGGCCAGTGTCTCCAGTGTATATGTACCAACATCAACGAGATGTTGTGTCTTCATTAGATAAAATAAAGCAATTGTGGCATGTCCACATAGATCAACTTCATCACTTGGGGTGAAATAACGCACTTTGAAATCAGCCTGATCCGACGGCATGACAAACGCAGTCTCTGAAAAACCGACTTGTCTGGCAATCTCCTGCATCTGGGTTTCAGACAAATGCGCTGCTTGTAAAACAACACCTGCGGGGTTTCCGCCATGAGCCTTGTCCGAAAATGCATGTAATGTACTTACTTCTACTTCCATCGTGTTACCTCGCTTGTTCAGTTATTGGGTTAAGATTTAACGTAATCGATAATCGATATTATATCACGATTGTTGAACGGGCTTGTGAATCCCAGATTGCTGTCAATTTTGAATGAATAGGTCAAGTGATCGCTGGGAAAGGGTAATGAAGGGAGAGAGAGTATAACGATAATCAATGGAAAGGCTGGGATTTCTAATGAAAGCAATTGTGATTGAGGAATTTGGTGGAGCGGAACAATTGAAGGAACAGGAAGTAGCCAAGCCAACATGTGGAGTGAATCAGGTATTAATCCAAACGTATGCCACGTCGGTGAATCCGGTAGACTTCAAAATCAGACAAGGTGATATGAAAGAAGCAGCGGAGAATTTTCCGTTAATTCTGGGCGGCGATGTTGCCGGTATTGTGGCTGAAGCAGGTTCAAATGTCACGAGGTTCAGAGAAGGTGATCGGGTATTTGCGCGTCCGCGTCAATTCGGAACCTATGCAGAATATGTTGCTGTTGATGCGGATATTATTGCCCGTATACCGGAGCAACTGAGTTTCGAGGAAGCAGCAGCGATCCCGCTAGCGGCGATGACGGCATGGCAGGCACTTGTGGATCACGGACATTTAGGCAAAGGACAGAAGGTACTTATTCATGCTGGTGCAGGTGGTGTGGGAACGTATGCCATTCAGATTGCCAAGTCCCTCGGCGCTGAAGTGGCTTCCACGGCGAGTGAATCAAACGAAGCGTTGCTTCGTTCGTTGGGTGTGGATCATTTTATCAATTATAAAAAAGAAGATTTCTCGGAGATTCTCTCCGGTTATGATGTTGTGCTGGACACCATGGGCGGTGATATTCAGCGCGACAGCTTCAAGGTGTTGAAGTCCGGCGGGCATCTGGTATCCTTGGTGGAACAACCGGATGAGAAACTTGCCAAGGAAGCTGGAGTAACGGCCAATGTCTTCATGATGGAGCCCAAAGGGGATCAACTGGATCAGTTGGCTGAACTGGCTGCGGAAGGCAAGCTCAAATCGGTTATTGATGGAACGTACCCGCTAACTCAACAGGGAGTAAGGGAAGCACATGAGAAGAGTGAAACCCATCATACCCGCGGGAAACTGGTTATTCAGGTGCAATAGAATTCATTAACTCGTAGAAGTATTTGGACTCATGAGTCTGATATAGATTGTACCAGGCCTGTAAGGTTTCTGGTGTATAGACATTCAACAGCTTCAACACATGCATTGTAAATTCTAACGGAGCTATTCCAGATGCAGTAACTAGATTTCCATCGGTTACTGCAGGCTCCGTTACATAATAGGTTTCTCCAGTATAATCTGGGCATATCATCTTCAGGTATTCTAAATCATTGCTTGTATGCTGTCTGGAATCCAGTATCCCTATTTTTGCAAGTGCAACTGTCGCACCGCAAATCGCCGCAATAACCGTACCCTCTTCTATAGAGGCAGCAACTTTTTTCAATAGGGGATCATGGATGGTGTCCATCCAGGTGTTTCCTCCTGGCAGAATGATGAGGTCGTCACCTTTCAATGTACATTCATCAATAGAAATATGAGGAAGGATGTTCACTCCTCCCATGGTAGTTACCGGATGTTTATCCACGCCTACGGTTATGACCTGTAAAGGCTTGATCTCTTTCCTGAAATACCTTCCCGAGTTCAATTCAGCAGTTAGATATCCTACCTCCCAGTCTGCCATCGTATCAAATACATATAGATATACGTTCTTCGTTTGCATCATACATGCTCCTTTTGTTTTCATGATTGAATGGATTACTCTTGTATTATAAATAAACTTCACTGACAACTACGGTCAGTGAAGTTTTTAAATTTGAAAATTAGCAGCCCTAAGAACCAATATAGGGACTGCTCCCCAATTGCAGTGGAATAAGATATAATAGGAGAAATTTATTCCATTTTGTGCATGAGGTGATAAGGATGTCCAACGAACTCATTCAAGCCATTCAATTGTTAAAAGAAAAGAAATGGGTGGATCTGACCCATACGTTTGGACCGGACTCTCCACATTTTTCAGCTTTTGAGGCAGCACAATTCGATACACTGTTTGATCACGATCAAGGTTTCTTTGCCCAGAGCTTCAAGTTCCCGGGTCAATACGGGACACATCTTGATGCGCCGATCCACTTCGTTCGGGATACCCGGTATCTGGATGAGCTGGGCTTGAAAGAGCTTGTGCTCCCGCTTGTGGTCATTGACCAGTCCGCCGAAGTAGAGAACAATCCGGATTTCACACTGGATGTGGAGCATATTCTTGCATTTGAAAGAGAGCATGGCGTGATTGAAGCGGGAAGTTTCGTAGCCTTACGTACCGATTGGAGCAAACGCTGGCCTAACCATGAAGCATTTGATAACAAGGATGCGGAGGGCAACAGTCATGCGCCTGGATGGTCCGTTAGTGCGCTCATGTTTTTATTTGAGGAGAGAAAAGTACAAGCCATTGGACATGAAACCTTCGACACGGATTCGGCCGTGGATTATCAGAAGAATGGAGCACTTCTGGCAGAATATTATGTACTCGCCCAGGATACATATCAAGTTGAGCTGTTAACAAACCTGGATCAGGTGCCGGCCAAGGGCGCTGTTATTTTCAATATTGTACCCAAAGCGGAGAAAGCTTCTGGTTTTCCAGTCCGGTCTTTTGCCATTTTGCCGTAAAACGGGGGAGATCAAAATCTATAAGATAAATAAGGCACAGAACTCAGAATGATACTCAAGCAGACAGCCGGCTAAATAGCCGGCTGTTTTCAGTTAAGCTAACGGGCAGGATAGTGGCAAGGTAGCTCTTTGATACGGCTCATCGTAAATCATTCTATAACTTTTTGAAATTGCTTGCAGATTTAATATTGATGGTAATTGCAATTTAGCCTCACGTAATGTAAAATTACTTAACGGAAAAACATGGAAGGGGTGGGGGTATGAGGTGGAAAAGTAAGACTTATATTCAGTCGGCTTGTGTAATTTCATATTTCCATTCCATTAGGACACTAAAGCATTTATTGCTTTAGTGTTTTTATTTTATGGGGGTGTATTAATTGTCAAGGTATAAAAGAGTTCTCGTTAAGCTAAGTGGCGGAGCAGTAGCCGGAAACTCTGAATTTGGTTTTGAGCCGGAAAGATTGGACCAAATCGCTGATGAAATTATGTCAATAGTAAACTTAGGAGTTGAAGTATCATTAGTTATTGGTGGGGGTAATATTTTTCGAGGTAATATGGCGGAAAGCTGGGGGATAGAGAGGGCAGAAGCTGACAACATTGGAACACTTGCGACTGTAGTAAATAGTTTAATGCTTCGTGGAGTTCTTAAAGCCAAGACCAAAAAGGAAGTACGGGTAATGACCGCTATACCTATTACTTCAGTTGCAGAACCATACATCCGTCTAAAAGCAATTCACCACCTAGAAAAAGGTTATGTTGTAATTTTTGCAGGAGGGAACGGTCAACCTTACGTTACAACAGACTATCCTTCAGTACAAAGAGCCATCGAGGTTAATTGTGACGCTTTATTAGTTGCAAAGCAAGGTGTTGATGGTGTTCTTAATGCAGACCCTAAATTTGATAAAAATGCAAAGAAATTTCGTTCGCTTCATTACAACGACGTTTTAGAACACAACTTAAAGGTAATGGACCAATCAGCTTTCATTTTGGCAAGAGACTACAATTTGCCAATGCATGTGTTTAACTTCGATAAACCAGGTTCGATGAAAGAAATCTGTGAGGGTAAGAATAATGGTACGATAATTAGTGGCGAATCAATTTTAGAGTTGGAATGAAGTATGTTAGAAATACTACTCTTCCTTGATTTAGCGGAACGATAGTTCCACAAAAGAGAAGTTCTATTCAAAATCCCACTCGGCCATGGAGTGGGATTTTGTTTATGTTGATATGTATATCTTGTGATTAAAAGATACTTTATGTTTTGATTCATTACGGTGATCCGTATCATAGGTAGAAGTACAGAACGTTACACTAACGGGAAACGATAGCTCAATAAATCCAACAAAGCATCTGACCAACGTGATCGGCTGCTTTTGTTCAACTAACGGGCAGAATAGTTGAAAAAGGTATTTTAATTTAAACCTCGAATATTTAATGTAATCGGATAGCTAAAAATTTGATGATAAACAGGACTTAGATACGATGATAAAGGTTAGGAGTATTTTGGAGAACTAAGAATCTTGAAGTTATAAAAAAAGGTACAGTCTTTATCGAGAATGACAGTTATTTTCCAACAGAACAACAAGTGATGTTAAATTTCCAAGTACATAATCTAAACGAGACTATGAAGCATCTTGAACAGATTAGTGTACTTCTTGCAAAGAAAAAAGAGATTAGTGAATTTGGAAAGTTTATTTTGAATGAAGTTCCTGAAGGTCGACTGGTCGAGCTTTGGGAGAAATAACGGCATTAATTTTAAGATTAGAACAGGTATTCCATAATTTATATTATATATAAGGGGTAAGTGTATGCAGATTAGAGCTTTTCAAGAGTCCGATAAAGATTTCATTGTAAGTCTGGCTTTACGATTTATGGACTTTGAGCTGATGAGCTGGCGTGATCCAGACAAAATGGAAGAATCACAGCTCAGCCTAGCCCAAGAATCAGTAGACAATCTTTCTCCTGGTACGGAGATTTTTGTGGCGGAAGATGAAACAGGAGAGCTACTGGGTTTCCTTGAAGTACAGCCGCATAAAGATAAATTGAACGATATAGAACAAGGCTATATTGTGGCGATTGCGGTTTCTCCACAAGGAGAAGGAAAAGGGGTCGGCAAGGGACTCATGACCAAAGCAGAAGAGTGGTCAAAGCAAAAAGGCTATCGACAGCTTATACTGAATGTCTTTAACAATAACCTTCGTGCCGTAAATTTCTATAAGCATTTAAATTATGAAATTGAAGTTGTGAAGATGGTAAAAGAGCTATAGAGACCCTTACTTATAAGCTAACGGGAAACGTTAGTTCATAAAGCACGGGGCAGACTGCAGGATGGCAGGCTGCTCTTTTTTCATTTAGCTAACTGGCAAGAGGCAAGTAAGCTTATGAGGAACCAAGTTCAGCTAGGATTTGATTTATTTAGAAGCATAAATGTGTGCTTTGGCAAACTTATGGGTTAAGTCACAACTAATGAATTCTAAATAATTCACTTATGTAAATAGCAAGGGAGGCGTATTCCGCCTCCTTTTTATGTTGTTACTTTTGATCCGAGTGAGGATCTTGATTAAATCTTTGAGAGATTTTTTTCTCTGTTTTCTTACGCCGTATCCAGCGCTTGAGTATGCCTTCTTCTTTGCGTTCTTGCAGTGTTTCCTTCAAACCTTGAATCATAAATTCCGATCTTCGTCTGTCATCCCGACTAATCTCGCGTAATTCCTTAATAAATTTGTCGTCCATATCTGCCTCTCGCTTATTCAGGATAATCCCATTATACCGAACGTACGTTCTTTTATCAAGTTTTTCCATTACGAATGATTTTCGAGATCTATATAGTGAAAAGAAGCACAGGAACAATACGTGGCATGTGTGAGAATGGTACTAAAGGGCTTGAGCATAATCGTCCATATATGAGATTGAGAAACGAGAGAACGGAAGGAGAAATTCATGATGAAGCAGCGTATAGGCAGATCGTGGTTACTCATGTTGATGCATGGAATGCTGGGGATTGGGGCGATTGTTGGAGGCGTCATTTTAATCATCGACCCATCCGGAAGTATGGTGAATTTGCCCGCATCTTTGTTGGAGAATTCTCCGTTTTCCAGTTTTTTGTTCCCGGGGATCATCCTAGTGCTGGTTCTTGGCGTGATGCCTACAATGATTGCTATTTCGCTCATCCGCTACGTTCATTGGGGGCTGGGTGAGAGACTGAATCTCTATCCTGACCGCTATTGGGCTTGGACTTTTTCCTTGTACACGGGGTTTGCTCTCATCATCTGGATTATGGCGCAGGTGTACTGGATTCAGGATGTCTCTATCATTCACTTGGTCTATTTTGCATGGGGATTGGGTATTCAAGTTGTGACCTTATTGCCCGGGGTACAGCGAATCTATTCGAAATAAACTGCTTGTATATTGAACAAACGGCTGCCGAAAGAATCGTTGAATGATTCTTTCGGCAGTTATTTTTTATAAGCATCGAGATAATACGTGTTGTTGTAGTCATGTTGTCCACATGTTCCTTGGACTGAAAAGGGCTCGGATAAATCTAAATCATATTGACAAAGAACCATTATTCTCGCATACTTACGTAATATACTTTATAAAGCTTGTTTATTAACTAAAGAAATAGTCACATGTGGTAAGTATCGCAAAATCATAATCCGCATGAAACAGGGAGGTAAGTATGGATGGTCTACGTTATTATGGCAGTTATAATTTGGGCAGGTACCTATGCAAGTATGGCCTTGTCAAATCAGCCGATGGAAGTGAAACCTGTGAAATCGATGGATGATTTGTTTGAGTGAACAAAGTAGCTCTGCCGATTTCGATCCATTGCCAGCACGATGGAACTCATGTGTTCGGGTAAGGCATTATGTTATGATATGGTGTGAAATGCATCCATACCATTGCTTTGGCTCAATTGAACCAGAGTAGAAACGAGAGGGTTATGAAAAAAGCCAATGCTACAATGATGAAATACATCAATCTGAATAATGTGCGTGAAGTCATGCAGCAGCTCGAGACGGCGACCAAACCGCAATTAGCTTCACTCACCAATCTTAGTGTTGTGACCATTAATGCCCTGATCCAGGAATTATGTGATGGCGGAGAGTTGTTCCAGGATAAAGTGGTTCCCTCTAACGGCGGTCGTCCTGCTCAGGCATATCGATATAATTATAACTTCAAGCTTGCTTTGGTTCTTTACATCAAAGAGATGAAAGGCCAGGAGTTGATTTCGGCAACGGTCATGAATCTGGAGAATAAGGTTGTGTTGAAGGAAGAGAGCATTTTGCCTGCTTTCGATAAACAGCATGTGCTGCAACTTATCGCGCGTTTCGTTACGGAGTACCCCGCCATTGATATGATCGGCATCGGTATTCCGGGGCAAGCCGTAGATGGGGACATCACGGTGAGCAGTCATGAAGAGCTTATCCACTCACATCTGATACGGGAGATCGAGAGCGAGTTCCAACTGAACGTTCTCGTGGAGAATGATGTTAATGCAGCGATTAGCGGATACTGTACACAGCATGCGGATATGAAGGAACAGAGTGTAGCGGGAATTTATTTTCCGAACCGATACCCGCCGGGTATGGGCATGATGTTGAATGGACAGATGATCCGTGGGAAAAACGGGATGTTTGGTGAGATCAAGTATCTTCCTTATTCACCTGATTGGAAACGTGACATGAGCAAAGATGATTTTGTAGTACAGGTATGTCATATCTTGCAAACGATTAATGCTGTTGTTGCTCCGCACCAGATTGTTATTTATCAGGAACGTGTGGAGAGAGAAGAACTTGATTTGGCGTGGAAACAGTACGGGAAGGATCACCCCATGCCGTCGTTGCCCGAGATCGTACATCAGGATTCGTTCCAACATGATTTTGATGCTGGGTTACGAGGAATGGTGCTTCAGGCATTGAAGTCAGGCATTCTATCAGAAGCCTTATAACCCACAGTTCATGTCTGTGGCTTTTATTTTATAAGCTAACTCTTGTAAAGGAGGATTCATAATGCGTGAAGAAGAGAGAATCATGAAGGGCGTATTGTTCAGTCCAAGTGATCCGGAATTAAAAGCCATCAAAAGGCGAGCCCATAATCTCAGTCAGCGTTACAGTCAGACCTTTGAAGAACAGACTGAGGAAAGGAATCAGATATTACAACAGTTACTGGGGCAGATCGGTGAAGGTGGATTCATGCAAGGTCCCATCTTTTTTCATTATGGTGTGCATACCCGGATAGGCGAGCATTTCTTCGGTAATTACAATCTGACGATACAAGACGACGCGCAAGTGACGATCGGGGACTATACCAGTTTTGGACCCAACGTTACGATTGTTACCCCCACTCATCCCATGATTGCCAGCGAACGAAGACAGATGATGGACCAGAATGGTGATGTGAAGTCGCTATGTTATGCCAAACCGGTCACGATTGGTAACGATGTATGGATCTCGGCAAACGTTACAGTATGCGGGGGCGTAACGATTGGAGACGGCTGTGTGATCGGAGCAGGTAGCGTGGTGACGCGTGATATTCCACCGCATTCTTTTGCAGCAGGCGTACCGTGCAAAGTTATTCGCAAAATTACTGATGCGGACAGCATGCGAAATTATCCCGATGTTCTGGCAGATTGCCGTGTGCTGGAAGAATAAAAAGGCTGCCATCAGGATCAAATAGATGATCCTGGTGACAACCTTTTTTTGTTATGCGTTTACTTGGAGGCGTTGTAGTTACTCAAGAATTCTTTTACTTTTGCAGGATCAGCTTTCAATTCATTCCCGGTCTGAACGAGCGGGCTTACTGTAGAGTATGCTTTGAGTTTGTTGTTCTTGTAGAAACTCAAAATCTCATCCTGATTAATGGAGTACAGCACGGCTTTTCTCAGATCACTGCTCTTGGCGACTTCACGATTGGCCGTATTGAACAACAGATAGGAGACAGCGTTACTTGGCAGACTTTGCAGTTTCAGTTTGCTGTCATTTTCGATGATGTCATACTTGGTTTCAGGTACACCGTAGTATAAGTGAATTTCACTGCTGCGAAGAGCAGAGAGGGCGCTGTCTGCATCCGCGATGAATCGGACGTTAACCTGAGCAATTTTTGGCTCATCTTCCGTGCCTTTACGGTAACCCGGATTTTTTAAGAATACACCTTCATAGTCATTTTTATAAGACAAAATATAAGGTCCGCTAGTATAAAGGGTGTTATTGTATGCTGCGCCTTCAGTCACCGTGTTCTGGTCACCGTAAGGAATATCTTTGTTGACGTCAAAGGAAGCTACATCATATGTGTTGATGCTCTCCACCTGTTTTTTGGACACGATACCCGCAGATTGGTGAGCCAAATAGTTCAGTACTTGCGGGAAAGGTTCAGTTGTTGTCAGTTTAACGACCTGATATTTACCTGCGCTATTATCTGCTTTGGTTTTGTCCGTCACGAGTTCTGTAATTTTGCTGCCCAATCCTTGTTCCAATGCTTCGAGGATTGTGCCGTTACCGCTGGATTGTTTGATGGATTGCAATGCACTCAGATCCGTTACAACCTCAGCTTCTTTGATGTGTTCATGCAGACTGTATGTCCGGTGATCCGGAACGGAATCTTTATTTTTAGCACGATCCAGGGAGAAGATCACATCATCTGCACCGACACGTTCTCCTGTATCTACAGCTTTTTTGTTATCAATCTTCGCAAAGTTGATATCGTCTCTGAGAATGAAGTAGTAGTCCGAATTACCTTCAGCAATACTGAAGTTATGGGACAGTGATCCATCTGCTGTCAGCTGATCATCATCTGTCAAGTTAACGAGACGTACATACATATTGGTATTCAACTGGTTGATGGAGCCGTCGTTTCCTTTGATTGGATCAAGGGAAGTCAGTACGGATGCACTTTGCGTCAGAATCAACGGGTCTGTGGCATTTTTGGAGCTGTCCTTGAACTCAATCGGTTCCCAAGCCATGGCGCGGGATTTGGAGAGACGAACGGTGTCGACATTCAGAATGTCTTTGTTCACAGCCTGACTTTTCAGGGAAATGTACAAAGGAGCGATATACGCCTGATCCGTTACCAAGCGATCTTCCAATTGTTTGTACGTGTCTTTGTACTCATCTGGAGTTTGAGTAGCTGCCTGATCGATGAGTTTATCAAGTTCCCCATCTGCAAGGATACTGTAATCTCCACCTGTTTTGAAAAGGGAACGCACTGCATAATCGGGATTTCCCGTTACCGTTGTCCAGCTGGACAAGGCAATGTCATAATTCCCTGCATCCTGCTGGGATTTGAAGCTACCGTAATCCGGCTGCAGGTTCAGCTTCACATTGAAGCCGTTTTTAGTCAGCTGGTCGCGGACAATGTTTACATCATTTTCGGAAGAACTCATGGCGAGCAGTTCAATGTCAGCCGGTTTTTGTGCAGTTTCTGTTGTGTCCGCTGGTGCGGTCTCCGCCTGGGATTCGGTTTTCGTTTTTACACTGCAGCCGGAAATCACAATGACGAGAATTAATAGCAATGAGATCAGTGTACGTTTTTTCATGGGATTACCCTCCATATCTTGAATGTGTGATGTGTGAATTCTTTTTTCTATATCGTTCATTTCAACAACTCATTTAGGCCTTCTCCAGCTTGGGATCAAGCGCATCACGTAGACCGTCACCGAGAAAGTTAAACGAAAGAACCAGCAGAATAATAGCCAAGCCTGGATAAACCGCCAGATAAGAGTGGGTTTCCAGGTATGTACTGCCGAGCTTCAGAATGTTACCCCATTCCGGAATATGCGGCTCCACGCCGAGCCCCAGATAACTCAAACTGCTGGTAGCGATAACAGCTCCACCAATCGTGAGTGTGGATTTGATAATCATGGGCGCAAGGGAGTTGGGAATAATGTGTTTGAAAATAATCGTACGATTGTTGTACCCCAGTGCACGTGCAGCTTCCACAAATTCAAAAGTAGATACATAGAGCACACTGGCTCTCATGGTACGGGCATACGTTGGAATCGAACCCAGACTCAGCGCCAGAATGAGATTGACCGTATTGGCTCCAAACGCCGCAATAATGGCAATGGCGAGCAGAATCCCTGGAATCGCATAGAGAATATCGAGCAGCCGCATGATGATGTTATCCGTATGCCTTCCGTAGAAACCGGAGAATGCTCCGAGGACTCCACCGATCAACACAGGAATGATGGTCGACATGCAACCTACGATCAAGGAGATCCGGGCACCAAATACAATCCGGGAAAATAAACATCGTCCGAAGTCGTCCGTTCCCAACGGATACGCAAGGGAAGGGGGTTGAAGCAGAGCGGAGTAGTTATTTTCCACAGCCATGCTGTAATCAAAGGTAAAGAAGCTGCAAATCGATATCGAGAACAGAAAAATGATAAAAAACAAACCGGACATGGCAGTCATATTTGGAGCAAGTCGCTCCCACAGATCATTCCAGAAGTTTGATTTTTGTTTCCCCTGTCTGCGAATGCGTCCAATAATGGAAATGCCGAGCAATAGGGCAAATACATTACCTGTGATTGAGGTCAGAATCAGTATTACACTGACACCTATCATCCAGCGAGGGAGGATAGAGGTCGCGTTATATCGGGATACGATAATCAGTACGACCAGGTCGATGACCAGAATAAATATGAGCACCGCCATGGCCGGAAGAAAGTTGTCAGCCACATAGGGTTTGAAAACATTTAACGCGGATACACCGATGACGAACAGCTGAGTTAACAGCATATACACCGCAAAGGTGTACTCCACATTCCTGGCTTTTCGAATCAGATGAAAGGCTGCCGTTACGATAAATATATTGCCAGAAATGATGGCAAGTAGCTGAACCCAGGCTAACCTGCGGGTCAAAGTAGAGATCGTACTCGTACGGATCAAGTCTTTTCGAATCCGAAGGGTGATGACACTTTGGACCAGTGTGAAGAATACATAGATCCCAAGTATCGTTAGCAGAAATGGTTTGAACGTCTGCCCGCTCCAGTCATAACTGTTGAATAGCAGCAAGGCAGTCAAGAGAAGGGACGTGATCCAGGCGAAGCTGGCCTGACTGTATTCTCGAGAAGACTTAAGCCGGAAACGCATTTCTTGTGTTAAGGACGAGTTTGTCATAATACACCTGCTTTAAGAGGTAGTTCAACACACACTTTAATATTGTTTCATCTTGGAGCGCACTCTTGGATCAATAAAAGCGTACAGCAGATCAACCGCTACATTGATAATGGAGATCGTAATTGCTGTGTAGATTACTCCGCCCATGATACTCGGAATATCGGGGATAAATTGCTTATCCACAATATAGCTACCGAGACCGCTGATATTAAACACTTTCTCCGTCACTGCTGCCCCGCCAAGCATGGCTCCGAATTGAAGTCCAACCACCGTTACGATTGGAATCAATGCATTACGTACAGCGTGTTTCAGCATGACCTGACGTTCGCTTAACCCCTTGGCGCGGGCGGTCATCACATAATCCTCATGAATGACTTCCAGTGTAGAAGACCGGGTCATCCGTGCCACCGCAGCCGTTAGTCCCGTGCCCAGCACAATGGTTGGCATAATGATCGACAGCCAGTTCTGCGGGTTGAAGGTGGCGGGAAGCCACTGCAATTTGATCGAAAAGTTCAGAATGAAAATAAGTCCTTGCCAGAAATTTGGGATCGATAATCCAATCAGAGCGATGAACATAAACGTATAATCGAACCATGAATTAGGCTTAATCGCTGAGATAATACCGATGGGTAATGCAATGACGAGTGCTAACAGCAGGGAGATGACCGCCAGCGTCAATGTAATTGGAAACTTTCTTGCAATCGTTGCTGTGACATCTTCATTTCCTGCAAAAGACTTGCCAAGATCGAAGAGAGCAACTCCCTTAATATTGTTCCAAAGCTGTGTAAGATAAGGCTGATCCAAGCCATACACCTGATTGAATGCTGCAATCTGTTCCTGCGTTGCTGTCTCTCCGAGAATGTTAGCTGCCGGGTTGAACGGAGACAGATACAAAATCGTAAATACGAGTGTTGCTACGCCCAGAATGACAAATACCGTCATCAGTATTCTTTCAAATATGTACTTTAGATAAGGATTTCCATACAAAAAGAGGATGCCATACATCAGACAGCCAGGAATAATCGATATCGCGAAAAACCACGGTTTGTCGATAAGGGTGTGGAATGTATCGGCCATCGTAAGACGTTGACTTCCCTGTTCCTGAAGTATGCGAGACGTCCGCTCCTTCAACTCTTTCTGAACCGTTTCTTCCAACCATTCCTCTGTTTGACGTCTGAATTCTTCCTCACTGACCTGTTGCTGGAAAAAACGGTGTTTGCGACGCAGCTGTTCTTCCACTTCCAACTTCAGCTTGTTCCGGTAGGAAGAAGCAAGCAGTTCTTGCTCAGCCGTCTGCCTGGCAGCTACCCAGGCGTCATTTTTTCGATTCGAACGCCATATTAGAAACACGACCAGATTGATCGGTAATCCAAGAATGAACAGAACATATCGGTAGGAAGGATGAAGCAGCATTTTGCCATAAATGAAACTTAAATTGTGCACCAACCGCGAGAGTCTGCTGCCTTCTGCAAGATTCAAACCAAGCGTGCCTCCTTTCATTCAGGTTTAAATTGCATTATTCCGATTGATATAGTATATATTATTTAGGGTCTAAACAATTGTCAAGGAATTAAATGGTATACATATGAGATGAGTGAATGTGAAAAAACGGATGAGAGCTGGTGATGACATGGAACCTTTACTGAAAGTTAATGATCTATCTGTCTCTTTTCACTCCGGAGAGAGTGAGTTTCAGGCAGTGCGAGAAGTGAGTTTTGAAGTGCGAAAAGGCGAGACGCTGGGCATTGTAGGCGAATCGGGCAGCGGAAAAAGCGTAACCGCACGTTCCATTATGAGGCTGCTTGCATCGCCGCCTTCACAGATGAAAAAGGGAGAGATTCTATTTAAAGGGGTCGACCTGGCCAATAAAACGCAGAAAGAGATGGAGAGCATTCGTGGGCGTGATATTGGTATGATCTTTCAGGACCCGATGAGTTCTCTTAATCCGACCATTAAAGTGGGTAAACAGATCTCCGAAAGTCTGATCAAACACCAGAAGGTGTCCAAAAGGGAAGCCAAGAAACAGGCGATTGCCATGATGGAGCGGGTGGGGATAACTCGTAGTGAAATACGCTACAACCAATATCCACACGAATTCTCCGGAGGCATGCGTCAGCGGGTCATGATTGGTATTGCACTTGCTTGTCGTCCTGAATTGCTCATTGCCGATGAGCCGACAACCGCACTGGACGTTACGATTCAGGCACAAATTCTTAATTTGATGAAAGATATGCAGGACCAACTGGGCACATCTATTATCCTGATTACGCATGATTTGGGCGTAGTAGCGGGCATGTGTGATCGGGTTGTTGTTATGAAAGAAGGACAGATTGTGGAAACCGGGACTACAACAGAGATTTTTGCTAATCCCAAACACCCGTATACGATTAGACTTCTGAATGCATTACCACGATTGGATCAGAAGAAAAAGCCAAAACCGGTATCGTTGGTCCCGAGAGATCTGGAAGACGATCAGCCGTTGCTTGAGGTGAAATCACTCAGACAACATTTTAATCTGGGCAAAGGTAGCACCTTAAAGGCTGTTAATGATATCAGTTTTCATATTCGTCAAGGAGAGACGCTCGGCGTTGTAGGGGAATCCGGTAGCGGAAAATCAACCACGGGCCGTGCCATTCTACGATTGCATGAGCCAACGGGTGGAGATGTACTGTTTAAGGGAGTTCCGCTTAATCGTCTGTCGGCTTCGGAGATGAAAACGATGCGCAGACATATGCAGATCATCTTCCAAGACCCCTATGCATCTCTGAATCCCAAAATGAGGATTATGGATATCATTGGAGAAGCCCTTGATATTCATCAACTTGCAGGTACAGCATCTCAGAGGGAGAAGCGTGTGGAGGAATTGCTGGAGATGGTGGGTCTTGATCCCACCCATGCGCAGCGTTATCCACATGAATTCTCGGGTGGACAGAGACAGCGGATCGGTATTGCACGAGCTCTGGCTGTGGAACCGGAATTCATCGTATGTGATGAGCCATTGTCTGCACTGGATGTATCGATACAGGCTCAGATCGTACAGCTACTTGAAGAGTTGCAGCAACGATTAGGTTTGACGTATCTCTTCATCGCGCATGACTTGTCCATGGTCAAACATATCAGTGACCGAGTGGCTGTCATGTATAACGGGAAAATTGTGGAGTTGGCTGAGAGTGAAGAACTCTATTCCAACCCGCAACATGCCTATACCAAGGCATTACTGTCTGCTATTCCTGTGCCTGATCCGGCGGTAGAAGCGAAGAAAAAGAGACATGTTGTCAAAGAAACAGCTAGAGAAAATGTTGAAGTAGAGGACCGTTATAATCTGGAACATTCCAAGTGGGTAGAAGTCACGGAAGGGCACTGGGTAGCCATATCTAGTTAGATAGTGCAACATATAGTCTTTTTCAACGACAAAAGAACCCCGACGATGATCTCCTTAGATCGTTATCGGGGTTGAGTTATATGTTCTTCGTATAATGGCAGTAATCAAAAGCGATTATTTGAATTGAACCGATTTTTTGATGGTATCAATCTCGGCTTTGGTCTTATCATCCATGTAAGTGAAGATGAAGTTGAAAGCATATCCTTCAATAATTGTACTATAGTAATCTTGAGTAACGGTTGAACCGTCACCTGGATCCATCGTGATTTGCATTAGATCCATCTCTTTTCCACCGATGGTTTCCGTTGTCATTTCCTTATAATCGTAAGGGAACTGGCTATCCACCATGAATTTTTTGGTTGCTTCCAGGTAGTCTTTACCTGTACGGATGCCTTGCAACAAGCTTACTTTCTCAGCAATGGCCATAGCGGAAGGGCCAACTTGACCTCCGTCCAATGGGTACTTTGAAGCCATAAGCAGATTCAATGTTTTGGTCTGAGACAGTTCAATTTGTTTTTTCTTTGTTTCATCATCACCAGCAATCGCTTCGGATGAAGCACTTGTCAGCTCATTCATACCTGCAGCATCCTGGAACTCCCAAGCTTCCGGGAATTTCAGAGATACGCCGAAATAGTCATTGGTGTAAGAACCTTTTTCCGTAGTGCCCAGTTCAACGTCTTGGGAATTATCAGTTTCCTTGGACTCTTCGCTTGCTGGTTCTGTGTTCTCTGTTTCTTCTGTATTCGCTTTATTAGAATCAGTTCCAGTTGTTGTTTCTGTCGGGGTAGGCTCTTCTGTTGCGGCTGTGTTATCTGCTTTGTCACCGCAAGCGGCTGCAACCAGCATAATCATGATAAGCATGGCGAATAAAGAAGCTTTTTTTGGAATTGTCATATTACCCTCCTGAAATGTGTGTGTGTGTTTGTTTTTCTCTCTCTACATGTTGCCTGCTTCCTAAATTGTAGCACAAACGTTCCCATATACTACCTATAGGAATCTATAGGGGTCTTCTATACATAAGACATTCGGCTGGCAATTGAAACAGCTTCTGTGCTGGATTGCACACCTAATTTGTTAAAAATCACTTTTTTGTGATGATTCACGGTGCATTCCTTGATCTTTAATTTCAAAGCAATGGCTTTTACCGTGAGGCCTCCGGCTATCATCTCCAGAATGGTTAACTGACGCTCGGTGAACTCCACCGCCGGTTTGTCGCACGCTTCAGCAGTCTGTTGACTCTGATAACAGTTCTGCATGTACGCTGGAATTAGCTTGGCAATGGCAATCAGTTCACCTTGCATATCTGTATTAATGGTGGACACATCCAGATAACCTACATGTTGCGATCCCATGAACAAAGGTGCGGCGTAACAATGCCAGCTTTGAAAAAAAGGACTTTCATGCTGCTCGGGCAGCAGCACTACAGGCTCGTTGCTGTCCATCGTTACAGATATGGCGTTAACTCCACAGCTCTGTGCAGTGAAGAACATGCCCGGACGAATGGGGGAATGTTCTACTACAGTTTTAAGATCTGAACTGTAATTCATCGAGAGGAGCACACCGTTGGTATCGGCGAGTAGAAAAAGATAAGTGCCCGTTAAATTCTCTTGGATAACCGAGATACTGTTCTGGAATGCATGAATCAGGAAATGATTGATTTTATGAAGCCTGTCCAGACTGGATTTTGGTAAATAGTCGAACGGAGCCGTTCCTGCTGCATGCGAACAAGTCGGGGACTCTTCGTGTCTTGTAGAAAATCTAATGGCAGGCATGTTGTTCCTCCTTGCTGCACAGTCGTTAAATAGAAAGGTAGTTCCTATATCGAACTTGAGAATGTTCTCATCCAATCGTTTGAATGACGTGTCCTTCCTGGTCCTTGATTTCTGTTCTAACAATCTGAACGAGAATATGATCCAATGAAGTTATCTCGAATGTCCCTTCAACCGGACGAAGGTTCTCTGCCAGCTCATTAACAATTTGTTTGTTCACCGTCAGGGTAACTTGTCTGTCCGATTCCAATACGGCTGGCTGTTCACCTGCTTCGAACAGAATATTAGTCTCCGGTCCGATCAAGGATAGAGAGGCACCTTTCGAAATTCGGCTACGAAGGATGGTACCAACTAATACGGCTTGTTTGGCTCCAAGCTGGAGTTTGGCCGGAACCGATTTTTGCAGCAATTTTTTGCGAGGAGACTCCCAAGCCAGTTGTTGTATGAATAAAAACGCTGTGCTGGACCCGTCCTGTTCTATTCCATGCTCAACTGCTTGTATAACCGAAGGAATATCTGCGTACGAATTTCTCATCAGATCCGTCACATATTTGGGCATGAACATGGAGGAGGCAGACAGGAATCCACGAGCATTCCAGCTTTGAATCATTTCCAGTTCCCGACCTGTAATGCCTACCATCTGAATAAATTGCACTGAACCATTAGGCGTAGAGATTGCGGGTAGATCCGGGTCTTCTATAAAGGAGAGCGCAGTCAGCAAAGTATCGGATTCCAGACAGATGGGGCCATTGGCGTCCATGTAATCTCCTGGCTGAAAGATATTTCCGCTGTTGAACACGTAACGCCCTACATTCTGTAGCAGATTCAGCGCCCAGGCTGGCGGAGCAGTCTCTGCTTCACTGCGTGTAAGGCGAAAGGTGAGCTCAAAACCATACCCGCTCTTGGACGCATCCTGCATCTCTTTTTCATATAATTCAGAGAAACCGTAGGTAACAAAATGCCAGTGAGGCATAGGTGTGTTCACCTCATAAACGCTAATGCCATCGAGTGGATCGGGACCTCCGAGCATATACGGAAGGGCAGTGCCATAGTGTTTTGGCTCTTGTTCCCCATACAATTCACGCATGGTTTGATCAATCGCATCCCAACCGGATGTGTTATCTTCCTGAGTCATTATTGAATCCTCCTAGACTGTTCTTTCCCCCGAAAAACATTTAAAATTAAGTCTACCTGTTACAGAAACGGATTCAAGCGGCTTAAGGATGAATTGTGTCAGATAGGACCACAGGGTTACAAATGGCGATATGGGGAGTGAAATTACATGAGTATGAAAGGTATCTATTTAAAGGAGTTTAATCAGGCAAGCTGGGACTCATTTTCCGAATTGTTCGAAGAACTTGGACAAAAGATGGACCCCGCGTGGGTAGAACGAGCGCGATTACAAGGGATTCCGCCGGATATAAGTCGGGTGCTTTTGTGTGAAATGGGGGAGTACGCTTTTGAATGGATGGCGAAAGATATCCCGGCTTTAGGGGACCAAAGTCCCGCTGTTTACCTGGAAACGGAGGAGGGAGAGCAGGCATTAAGGACAGCGATTATGCGTATGCCGCGTTAATTTTTTCGATGGTGAGAGTGTGCGAACGATCATATGATCCAGTGAAGTTGATTTTGCAAAATAGATATGTTACGCTTACATTACAAGAGCAAATACAACAGAATATGCAATAACATCTTTTGATGGATTGTAACTGTGAAGACAGGCAAAACCTAAACTGATGGTGAAATGAAAGCTCCTTTTTTGGTGCTATTTTACCTTGAGTTTAGGTTTTTCTTGTTTTCTGCTCTAAATTACAGTTTTTTACCTGGAAAAACCAAAATAAATTTCGAAAAGAGGTTGTTATTCATGACCACGGCAAAAAAAGGATTCCCCGAAAACTTCCTATGGGGTG
Source organism: Paenibacillus sp. FSL R7-0026 (assembly GCF_038004485.1). Lineage (NCBI taxonomy): Bacteria > Bacillati > Bacillota > Bacilli > Caryophanales > Paenibacillaceae > Paenibacillus > Paenibacillus sp. FSL R7-0026. The sequence goes on along the minus strand of NZ_JBBORG010000001.1, from coordinate 4,727,152 downwards.
GCGCTACAGCTGCCAATCAATTGGAGGGTGCATTCGATAAGGATGGCAAAGGCCTCTCCACAGCGGACATGATCGCTCATGTTCCTAAAGAGAAGCGTACAGGCGGACATGCCATGGAAATCTCCTCTTCCCGAATTGAAGAGATCCTCTCCGGCAAAATCGAAGAACGTTTCCCGAAACGTTTTGGTATCGATTTCTACCATCACTTTAGAGAAGATATTGCATTGTTCGCTGAAATGGGCTTCAAAGTATTCCGTTTGTCCATTCACTGGGCACGTATTTTCCCGAACGGTTATGATCAAGAGCCAAATGAAGCAGGCTTGAAATTCTATGATGAAGTATTCGACGAATTGTTGAAATATGGCATCGAGCCGCTCGTTACATTGTCTCACTATGAGACACCGCTTGGCTTGACGCAAAAATATAACGGCTGGGCTGGCCGTGAAGTAATCCAGCACTATGTTCGGTATGCAGAAACGGTGTTCAACCGTTATAAAAATAAAGTGAAATACTGGCTGACGTTTAATGAAATTAACGTCATGCTGTTCAGCCCGTACACTGGCGGCGGCATTCTGATCGATAAAGTGGACAACAAGCTGCAAACCACTTATCAAGCGCTGCATCACCAATTTGTAGCAAGTGCATTGGTAACGAAGCTTGCACACGAAATTATCCCTGGTTCCCAAGTGGGTTGTATGCTTGCTCGTATGGAAACCTATGCAGCAACATGTAATCCGGTAGATGTTCGTCTGGCTCAACACGAGAATCAGATCAACCTCTTCTTCACGGACATGCATGCTCGTGGTAAGTACCCGAACTACATGGCTCGTTATTTTGAAGAAAACGACATCGTGATCCAAAAAGAAGCAGGCGATGACGAGATCTTGCTGAACAATACCGTTGATTTCATCTCCTTCAGCTACTACATGTCCGTAACCAAATCTGCATCCGCAGACAAGGAAGAAACATCGGGTAACCTGACTGGCGGCGTGAAAAACCCTTATCTGGAAGCATCCGACTGGGGCTGGGAGATCGATCCGATCGGTCTGCGCGTAACCTTGAACAACTTCTGGGACCGTTACCAGAAACCATTGTTCATCGTAGAAAATGGTCTGGGTGCATATGACCGTGTTGAAGAAGATGGTTCGATCCATGACTCCTATCGTGTGGATTACCTGAAAAAACACATTGAACAAATGAAAGAAGCCATCAAAGATGGCGTCGATCTGATTGGATTTACAGCATGGGGCCCGATTGACCTTGTGAGCATGTCCACTTCCGAAATGTCCAAACGTTATGGTTTCATCTACGTGGATCTGGATGACGAAGGTAACGGAACTCTCAAACGTTCCAAAAAGGATTCATTCGACTGGTACAAAAACGTAATCTCCAGTAATGGTGAGCAACTGTAGTTCTCTCATTTCCAGGATTGTTACCGCATAAAAAGCGGGCAAAACCTAACACGAAAGTAGGTATCTCAATGAACTTCATGGTTTTGAGAGCCCTTTTGGTTAGTGCTTGTCCGCTTTTTCATGTGTTGCCCAACATTACATTGGAGGGATTGTCGTTTGAGAAGATGGAACATGAGCACACAGAGTACGAGATGGATGCTAGCATTAACCCTGTGCCTAACCACAATCTGGCCTACAGCAGCGATTGCGGAAAGTATTGAGGTCAGTCGGATTCAGGCCAATACCTATGTTGGTGATCCTGGAGAGATGGTAGAGTCCTTTGACATTACTGTAGCGAATCCAGAGAAATATCAGAATCTGAAAGCTTCAGACTTCGAAATTACTGGCAATTATGATGGCTATCCTTTAAATGAAGCGGAAGAGATCATACAAAATGAGTATGAAGACGACGGGATAAAATTGACGATTCAGGATCATACCATCCATATGGAGGTCGAGCCGTTTAAATATCCTGGAGGTATGATTTCAAAATTTAAGGTAACGAACAAAACGTATCCAGAGCTATCTTTTGATGAGACCAATGTGGATAAGGTTGTTACCCGAACCGTCGATGATTTTGAAAAAGGTACGTACACGGGCAGCAACGGTGAAGCGTTGTCTTACCGTCTGAAGCGTAGTCCTTCCACCAACGCACAACCGCTTGTCGTATGGCTTCATGGCGGGGGAGAAGTAGGTACGGATGGTAGAAGTCATCTTACGGCTAATCGTGGAGCAGTAGTCTGGACAGAATCGGGGTATGATACTTCCGTGCTTGCTGTACAGTATCCCGAGAATTACAGTTTCAAAATTTACGATAACCCTGAACAACTGGCTAAAATGCAAGCATATTTTGTTGCACAGTATGAGCTGATCCAGAAGCTTGTAGCTGAAGGGGAGGTTGATCCGGATCGGATTTATTTGGCTGGTGTATCTAGTGGGGGTGGCGGAGCCCTTCGGTTTATGATGCAATATCCGGATCTGTTTGCAGGAGCTGTTGTCATTGCGGCCAAGGATACAGTTGCAGATTATACGGGGTCAGTGGATGGATTTAAAGATGCACTTAAAGATATTGTGAATGTTCCTATTTGGCTTCACCATGCTAAGGGTGATCCTACAACAGATAGTCGTACGAGTATACTTGCGTATGAAGCGTTGTTGGAACTAGGGAGTGATCCGGACATTTTCGTATACGATGATGATTTCATGGAAGGAAATAATCTCTATGGTGGATTGAAACATTGGTCATGGGTTCCTGCTTTGGCAAGTTATCAGACACCTGACTTTTTGTTTAATCAAGACAAAGGAATATCTGATGTCGATATATATACCCGGATGGACCGAAGAATTAAAGCGCATGAAATTGTGGATCGGACTCAGCTTGCCGTATGGATTGCTGATTTTTTGAAACTCCCAAATCCTCAATATGAAGAGAGTTATAGCGATACGTTTGAACGATGGTCTCAAAAGGCTATCTCGCAGGTTACAGAAGCAGGTGTAATGCAAGGAACGGGGAATAATAAATTTTCCCCTTTAGGTGATATAACACGAGCTCAATTAGCGGTTATTTTGGACAAAATGAAGAAAAACTTGGGTATAGAACCTGATCAATCAGAGGCGGCTATGTTTGATGACGTACCTCCGACTCATTGGGCATATGAAGCAATACGAAACAGCTCACAATACGATATTATGGGTGGCAAAGAGGCACAACTTTTTGCACCTAATGATGTGGTTGATGGAGAAGAATTTCATGATATTATGGACCGCTTGTATCTGACAAAGGCGAATCGACACTTAGAAGACTAAATAATGAGAGGAATGATTGACATGACTACACCATTTCCGAAAGACTTCCTATGGGGCGGCGCTGTAGCAGCCAACCAACTTGAAGGAGCTTATAATACAGATGGCAAAGGTCTGTCTGTTCAAGATGTAATGCCACACGGGATTACAACGCCTAGAACGGAAGCACCTACAGAAGATAACCTGAAACTGATTGGAATTGACTTCTATAACCGTTACAAAGAGGATGTTAAACTGTTTGCTGAAATGGGCTTCAAAGTATTCCGTACATCTATCGCTTGGTCCCGTATCTTCCCTAAAGGTGATGAATTGGAGCCAAATGAGAAAGGTCTGCAATTCTACGATGACCTGTTCGATGAGTGCCACAAATACGGGATTGAACCACTCGTAACGATCTCTCACTATGAGACACCGCTGCATTTGTCCAAAACGTATGATGGCTGGGTTAACCGTAAAATGATCGATTTCTACGAGCGTTATGTAACAGTTCTGTTCAACCGTTTCAAAGGCAAAGTTAAATACTGGCTGACATTCAATGAGATTAACTCCATTCTGGAGGAGCCATTCATGAGCGGCGGGATCTATACGCCAAAAGCAGAACTGTCCAAACAGGATCTGTACCAAGCGATCCATCATGAATTGGTAGCCAGTGCGCTCGCAGTGAAACTGGGTCATGAAATTATGCCTGAAGCCAAAATCGGCTGTATGGTATTGAGCATGCCTACGTATCCGCTGACTCCTAACCCGGATGATGTGGTTGCAGCAATGCATGCGGAACAGCGCAATGATATCTTTGCTGATATCCATGCACGTGGTTACTATCCAAAATACATTAATCGTTATTTCAAAGCGAATAATATCAATATCAAGTTTGAAGACGGCGATGCTGAAATTCTTAAGCATACCGTAGACTTTATCTCGTTCAGTTATTATGTAAGTATCTGTGAGACAGGTGATCCCGAGAAACGTATCGAAGGAAAAGGAAACTTGTTCGCGGGTGTGCAAAACCCTTATCTCAAAGCGAGTGAGTGGGGCTGGCAAATCGATCCGCAAGGACTGCGCGTAACCTTGAACAAATACTGGGACCGTTATCAAAAACCATTGTTTATTGTCGAAAATGGTCTGGGTGCAGTAGATGAGCTGATCACGGACGAAAATGGCAATAAAACGGTGAACGATGATTACCGTATTCAATACTTGAATGACCATCTGGTACAGGTGGGCGAAGCTCTTGAGGATGGCGTAGAAGTGATGGGGTATACGTCATGGGGCTGTATTGACCTGGTAAGTGCTTCAACAGCAGAGATGAAGAAACGTTATGGTTTCATCTATGTAGACCGCAACAATGACGGGTCAGGAACATTGGATCGTTACAAGAAAAAATCATTCCATTGGTACAAGGAAGTTATTAGTACCAATGGCGCAAGTCTTAAGAACAACAATGAGTAAATACTAGTTCTTAGAGCTTAGTTCTACAAGCACCTTCATCTGTCACATTAACGCACATTAACCGCTTTCACAAAAACATTGTCATATGGATAATTATATGGTAAGATGGGCCTAAGGCTAATGAATACTGGATTGTTACTGTTCAATCAGGCAAAACCAGAAGCAGGGCATATTTCGTGATCTGCTTTGGTTTTGCCTTTTACTACTTTGACGGTGCAAGGTGATGTGAAGAAATGAAAATTGAGAAGGTGCTCAACAACAACGTAGTTACCGTAATTGATCCGGGAGGAAACGAACTGGTCGTTATGGGACGTGGAATTGCCTTCAAAAAGCATACTGGTGAATCGATTGACGAAAGTCTCGTCGAAAAAATATTCTCGCTTGAAAGTAAGGAAGTATCACAGAAACTTAAAACACTTCTGTCTGATATCCCGGTTGAATATGTCGAGTGCTCGGATGAGATTATCCGTTATGCCGAGACGGTGTTAGGTGAGAAGCTGCATGAGAGCATCTACATTTCACTGACGGATCATATTCATTTTGCCATTGATCGACATCGTCAAGGATTGCAGATCCGTAACGCATTGTTCTGGGAGATCAAGCGCATGTACCGGAAGGAATATGCCATTGGACTCAAGGCGCTACAGATTATTGAGGAAACATTAGGTGTCCTGCTACCCGAAGACGAATGCGCATTCATTGCAATGCATCTGGTTAATGCCCAGATGAACGGTGAGATGAGGGAAACGATCAGTATTACGAACATTGTTAAGGACATACTTAACATCGTAAGACGTAGCTTTGTGATTGAACTTGATGAAGATTCATTGAGTTATTATCGATTTTTAACTCATCTGAAGTTCTTTGCCCAACGTGTGTTGCAAGGAACGGCGATTGAAGATAAAGAAGTAGATAATCCGCTTCATGACTTGGTGAGCAAGCAGTATCCTGAAGCACATGCATGTGCAGTAAGGATCAGTGACTATACGCGTAAGATCTATAATCGGGTGTTGTCCAAGGAAGAAATACTGTATCTGACCATTCATATTGAACGAATTGTCAGAAATGAACAAACAATTGAATAAAGTTGGGATTGTTACTGCTAAAAAGGCAAAACCTAAACGTTGAATAATGATAAGCTTTTCTGCTTTGTCATTATTCAACGTTTAGGTTTTTTTTTAACCTTCATTACACATAAAAGGAGCAAAACACAATGGATAAACAACAATTGTCCAAGGATATTTTGAAGCTTGTTGGTGGCGAAGAGAATATCGATCAAGTCACACACTGTATGACAAGACTCAGATTTAACCTGAATGACAACCAAAAAGCGGACAAAGCGACGCTGAAAAATACACCAGGCGTTATGGGCGTGATGGAGAACGGTGGACAGTTCCAGGTTATCATCGGTAACGATGTGCCTATCGTGTATAACGCACTTGTTGGCAACATGTCCAAATCACCAAACGCAGATAATGCAACCTCAAGCGCTTCAACTGGGGAGAAGAAAAAGAGAAATCCGGTAAGTGCGTTATTCGATTTCATTTCAGGTATATTTACGCCGATTCTGCCAGCGATTACAGGTGCTGGTATGATCAAAGGGATCGTGGCTATCCTGGTAGCACTGGGATGGTTGTCCGATACCAGCTCGACCTACATTATTTTGTCAGCAATCGGTGACGGTGCATTCTACTTCCTGCCAATCATTCTGGCGATCAGTGCTGCACGTAAACTGGGTAGCAATATGTACATTGGGGCAGCACTCGCCGCGGGTATTATGCATCCAACGATTACCGCGTTACTTGCGGAAGGGGATTCGACATTCGCAGGCATTAAAGTCATTGCCGCAACTTATTCCTCCACAGTAATTCCGATCATTCTCGCCATCTGGATTGCTTCTTATGTAGAGAAAGCCGTTGATCGTGTAACACATGCTTCACTTAAACTCTTGGTTGTTCCAACAGTAACACTGTTAATTATGGTTCCACTGACATTGATGACAGTAGGTCCATTGGGTACAGTTCTTGGTAATGGTTTGTCCGGTGGTATTTCATGGTTGTTCGATAACATGTCCATCTTCGCAAGTATTCTGATTGGTGGTACGATGTCACTGCTGATCATTACAGGTATGCACTATGCGTTGCTGCCAATCGTTGTTGGTTCAATGACAACACTGGGTTACGACTTTATCATTCCATTGATGTTTGCAGCTAACTTGGCTCAAGGTGGCGCGGCATTTGGTGTAGGTCTTAGATCGAGAAATGGCAAAACTAAATCCCTTGCTTATTCCACAGGTCTTACAGCTATCATGGGGATTACAGAACCAGCGATGTACGGTATCAACATGAAGTTCAAAAAACCGTTTATTGCAGCCCTTATCGGGGGAGCGGTTGCCGGTGGGTTCATGGGTATCTTCAATGTTAAATCGTACGTTATTACAGGACTTGCAGGTCTGCCGAGTGTGGCAGCATTTATCAGTCCGGCAATTAGCACATTGCTCTATGCGTTGGCCGGCGGTTTGATTGCCATCGTAGTTGCGGCAATCATTACGTATATCTTGGGCTTCCAGGAAGAAAGTGAATCCCAACCGGTAGCACCAGCAGCAGAGCCTGCACCAGCAGCAACAACAACTTCTGCTGTTGTAACTGAAGAAGCAAAAGCACAAGATGAGCAAATCTTCAGCCCAATCACAGGTGAAGTTAAACCGCTGAGCGAAGTGCCGGACCCTGCGTTCTCTGAAGAGATTATGGGTAAAGGATTTGCGATTCAACCATCTGAAGGACGTGTGGTTTCTCCAATTAACGGTACTGTGTTCTCGTTATCGAAGAGCGGACATGCTATTGGTCTGGTAAGTGATACAGGCGCAGAGATGTTGATTCATATCGGAATTGATACCGTGAAGCTGAAAGGTCAATTCTTCTCTCCTAAAGTTCAAGCAGGTGCGAAGGTTGCCGTAGGTGATGTACTGATGGAGTTTGACCGGGAACAGATCGAAAAAGCCGGTTATACAACGATTACACCAGTCATTATTACAAACATGCATCAGTATGAGTCCATCGAGTCTGCTGGTCGCACTACGATCAAAGAAAAAGACTTGTTGTTCACAGCTAAAGCTTAACCATAAAAATGAAACAGCAGCTTCACCGGAATGTAATCCGGTAAAGCTGCTGTTTTTTTTGCTTATAGCCTTTTACACGGGAAGCATACCCTGCACCAGTTGCACAAAGTGTTGTGCAGGCTTGGACAGATAACGGTTCTGCAGCCAGACCAGCGCCGAGCCAACCGTGGAATGCTGGTCCTGAATGCGATATACGTGAAATGGGTGCTCGTGATATAGCTGTAGTACCGTATGAGGCACGATGGAACTGGCGAAGCCGAGTCGGACTAGCTCCAGCAACATATTAATGTCCGAGCATTCGCCCATGATGGAGGGGGTAACCTGGTGCTCCCGGAACTTGTCCAGAATCAACTCGAACATGCCGAGTCCTTCTGTACTTGGAAGTAGTAGAGGGATGCCTGTAAGCTGCTCAAAATAAGTCCCCATCTCTGCTCCTACGCCCATCTCTGTCGGGCTATCCAGCGGTGTTGAAGAAATATAGAAAAGGGGCTCCTGTGGCAGATGTAGCACCTCATAACGTTCAGTCTGGACAGGCATGCGTACACAGGCAAGTTCAACTTTGCCATCTTCCAGCAATCGGCATAATTGCGCAGATTCATTTTGTTGAATTTTATAGGTAACCTGTGGGTGGGTGGTGCGAAACTGTTGCAGTGCTTGCGGGATCAGGCGATCCGATATGGTATTGATGCCGATGGCGAGTTTGCCCCGTATGCCGTGACGGAAACTTTGCATCTCCATTACAGCTTCCTCCATATATTTGGTCAAGGTAACCGCATAATCATAGAAGCTGCGACCCGCCTGCGTTAGCTCCATCATACGCCCTTTGCGTTCAAACAAGATTACGCCAAGTTCTTCCTCCATTAACTTAAGCTGCTGACTTAAGGGTGGCTGAGCCATGTGAAGTCTTCGGGCTGCTGCTGTAATCTGTTTCTCCTCAGCAATGGCAATGAAATAGCGACATTGTTTGATATCCAAGTGGTTGTTCTCCTTCGCCTGCAATGTATATGTAATTCGTATGGAAAGGCAACAAAACATGTATTTTTAATATACTACGATCTTATGTTACCATACATTAGATTTGCATACCTGACTAACAGGGTTTGGTTTCTATATGAATATTACTGTATGAGAAAGACCTTGAATTGGAGGATAAAACAACGTGGTTAGAACAATACATGATGCTGCTCAAGCGGGCCATACCGATGAGGTCATTCGATTTATTACACAACAGGGTAGCCGGTTGAACGAACGTGATGCATTGGGGCGGACACCTCTGCTGGCTGCGGTGCATGGTAACAAGATAGACACGGCAAGGATGTTAGTGGACGCCGGAGCCGACATTAATCTTCGGGATGCACGATTGGACAACCTGCTGTTATACGCGAGTGCTGAGGGTATGTATGACATGGTCGAATTGGCGATTACAGCAGGTGCAGATACGAGGTTAACAAATCGTTTTGGCGGCACAGCCCTTATCCCAGCAGCGGATCGGGGTCATGTGGACATTGTGGAGCTTCTGCTGACACGCAGTGATGTGGATGTGAACCATATCAACAACCTGGGGTGGACAGCCTTGCTGGAAGCGGTCATTTTGGGAGATGGTGGGCCGCGTCACCAACAGATTGTTGCTTTGCTTTTGCAATATGGTGCAGATCCAAAGATCGCGAATCGGGACGGGATTACACCGCTTGCACATGCGCGCAAGAATCAATATACCGAGATGGAACGACTATTAACCCAAGTCTGAAGAGACTTATACATTTATGATACAGAACAGTGAAAGGATATTCCAAACGAATGAACAGACATCAAGAGCATTTTTTACAAAAGAATATGAAGGACGTATCTTCACTGATTTTGGCAGGTATACAGTGGTTTTTCTTCCTGTTTACCAATACCGTTGTTGTTCCGCTATCCATTGGACATAATTTTCATCTGTCTCCGGATGCCATCGCTGCCTCCATGCAGCACGCATTTATCCTTACCGGAGCAGTGTGTATTCTTCAAGCTGTATTCGGTCATCGATATGCGATTATGGATGGTCCGTCAGGATTATGGTGGGGATTGACCCTAAGTTTGACGGTATCTGCTTCATCGGCCGGTATGAGTCTGGAGCGTATTGGCGGTGGACTGGCTGCAGGTTTTCTGTTAGCGGGACTAACGATGGTGATTCTGGGTTGGCTGGGAGCAGCGCAAGTGCTGCAAAAGCTGTTCACACCTATGGTGAAGAGTGCCATGTTGTTCCTAATGACGATTCAATTAACCATGAATTTTTTCAAAGGTATGATTGGATATACGGAGTTTGGCCGCTTCGATCTGCCTGTTGCCGCATTGTCCGTTGTCATTGCATTTTTGGTGGCATGGATTCAATTGAAGGGCAGGGGGAAACTGGGGAACTACGCAATCTTGATTGGGATTGTGGCAGGCTGGATCGCGTATAGTCTATTGTTCCCTGGACAGCATAGCGGACAGCCGAATCAGACAACAACAGGCCTAACGCTGTTTCCATGGGGAGCACCCAGATGGGAACCGGGCATTGTCATTACTGCTTTCTTCGTAGGGCTGGTGAACATGACGAATTCGATCACCACATTAAGCACAGTTGAGAAACTATACCGGACAGAAACAACAAGCCGTCAGTATAGGCATTCCTATGCACTAACGGGTCTGTTCACGATGTTGTCAGCCTGTGTAGGTGTGCTGCCCTTTGGTTTATTTGCATCATCGATCGGGTTCCTGGAGAGTACTCGCATTCTGCGTCGTGCTGCCTTGATTATTGGAGCGGGGATATTATGTGTGATAGGTCTTACACCTTCAGTAACAGCATTTTTTGCACAAATACCACCAAGCGTCGGCAGTGCTGTTCTGTTCGTGGCTTATCTTCAGATGTTCGGCACGGCACTTAGAACGCTTGAAGGTACGACGTTTAATTCTAAAACGATCTATCGTGTAGCGCTGCCGGTCCTCACGGGAGTTGCGGTCATGAATATTCCTGCTGAGGCCTTTCAAACCTTGCCCATGTATCTTATTCCAATCATAAGCAACGGTCTAGTCATTGGGGTATTGGTCTCACTCGTTCTCGAAAAAACCGTGAACTGGTCCAAAATGGAACAACCAGTGACAGTTAGTAAAGCAGCTTAAAGAGTTTCATCTTGCGACAGTCCAATTTGATTGGGCTGTTTTTTTGTTGTTCTTTTTGTTATCAGGTTATATGGCTAGTTCACTATTTCACGATGATTTTACCTTGTCCTGCAAGCATTCGCATCTCTCGGGAAAGACGGTCCTGGTTCCCATCCTGCATTTCGAGTTGAACACCATAATGCCATGAGGTATTTTTTTCTCGACCCCAGCGGAGAGTGCCTTCCATATATAGAGGGTCTTCAAAGAGCAGCATATTCATTCCAATCCGAATATCGTTATTCTCTACAGGAAGGGACAGCGGAAATGACAGCTGACAGCCGGATCGACTGATATCGCAGAGTTCGGCCTGAATGGGTTTGGCTGGTGCGTTAACCCCGTTGATGCTGAGAATATAGATCTCAAAGTGGATCGGTTCCTTCAATGTGTAGCGAAAGGGTTCTTTTCTATTGTTAATTGACATGGCTTGGCTTCCTCCATCAGGTTCAAAAAAAGTCAGTTATGCTTATATCGACCATTTGGAGCGAGAAATGAAGAGTTGCGCAAGCAGAGATGGTCCATGGGTTCCTTTTACACGTGTATCAGGCTTGATATAATGATGGAATATATTTCTGAGGTCAGACCTGGATCAGGCAGAAGGGACGGGCGAATATGAGAGGAACATTTCAAATGGTTACAGATACGGCAACATTGTGCCTGTATGATCTGGCAGCGTTAAAACATCGGCTTGAGGATACTTCGGACTGGTGGTCCATTCCAGTGGATGAGCTGGCTGAGGTGAATGCAGGTCATTGTCTGTTCTTGAATCTGGGTGCGGATGGAGTGTATGAGGTGGAATGGAGCTTGGAGGATGTAGAGGAGGATTCAGATCCAGATCACGCAGCGGAACGGGAAAAGGTGTATCATCTGCAAGTTCCGTCTGGGCACGTCTATCTGGGAGCGGCGGATGATGTCACTGGCGGTGAATTGGAGCCGGATGAGACGTGTGAAGGGGTTCTGTTTCAGTTAAAACCCGGAAATTATGCGTGTATCGTCTCCAGAGAAGCCAGTCGGATCACCATTGTCATGACACCAAGTATTCAGGGAAATAACACGCTGGATGAATTAATCCGGATATAGTGTACATATACAAACAGGAGGGATTGATATGCAGGATTGGAACGAGATAACGATGATGAATGCAGATGCCCTGCGTAAACGAATGAGAATACTTGCTGCATTGGATATCATTTTTTCGGAGGAAGAATGGCTACGCGTTCATCATTATGAAGATAAACTTCAGCCAGGTCTGGCATGGGGAAACATCAATAACGGCGCAGGTGATCATCTGCATGTCTTGTTTACGAACTCAGGCACGTTGATCAAAGGATTTGATCATGAGTCACCCTTGAGCCCACATGCTCGTGAGGACGGAGAAATCTACCCGGGCATGTACGATGAAGTACCAGAGGCCTTGATGGCTGTACTGCGAGATCATGAGGAAACGTTGGATATGGAGGATGTGACCTTTTGCCTATGGCAGGAAGGGAACGACTTGTCATGGAAGGTTGGTAACTGGATTCAGCTGGCGATGACCGAGGAAGACAAAGCGGACGCCAGAGGTGGTGCGGAATTTTTACTTGGATATATAGAGAAGAACTCGGAAGATTACGTTGATTGGGCCAAAGGGTACTACGACTTGCAGGATCTTCCGTTGGAAGCCGTAGCTGAAATATATGAAGAAAAACCGGTGACCGCCAGCTTGATTAAGCAGTTGTGTCCTGAGCGAGATGTGGCAGCAGCACTGGATGAGTTACAGCAACGCGGGTACGCCGTGGGACAAACGTAAAAGAGTAGCTAAGGGAGATGGGGAAGCCATGTACAAGATGCAATTGGAACGTATGCGTGAAAAGTTGATCACTCTCCGAAGTCTGGACCTGGATCTGGACCTGTTCGGTGCAGAAAACCATGAATATGAATTGGAGCCTGTGTGGACGCAGGAGGATATCACGCAATTTGAACAGAAATGGCGAATTAAGTTGCCGGAGGAGTATAAGGTATGGCTTCTTCATATGGGAACGGGTGGTGTAGGACCCTATTATGGTCTGGAAAACCCGAATGACGGTGTATACGCTGTGCTTGGTTATGATGATGAGCTGAATGCGATCTCGGACCCTTTTCAATTCACGGAAGCATGGAACTGGAACTATGATTGGTTTGATGACAGCAAGAAAGAAGAGGAATGGGATGTGCTGGAACATGAATATCTTGATCCGAAATGGTCAGCAGGGATGCTGCGCATTAGTGATTTTGGTTGTGCTATTTCCATGAATCTGATCGTTAAGGGAGCCTCCTACGGAGAAATATGGGTTGATGACCGGGCCAACCGCAATGGAATATATCCTGATCAGTATTGGGGCAATACGAATCGACTACATTTTCTGGACTGGTACGAATTATGGTTGGATCATTCAATCCATCAAATCCACGAACAAAAGCAACAATCTGGAGCGAACGAAGTCTGAAGGAGGAGGTTGTACATATGGGCTGGGAATATGGGATCGGAACAACGGAGCCTGCAATTTTACCGGAAGTCGTGAAGCGTCTGACAAGTGCATTAACGTTTACCAACATGTACAGCTTAGAACACCATGCCAACGGCTTTGTATTGAAACGTGAAGATCCTTCCTGGCCTAGAGCCCTTGAAGTGTGGATAGAAGAGGCTTCCGGGTTAGAAGAGGTTGTGGATGGGGAGTCATATATCTACTGTTTGTTTCATATCTGGGGTGAGGAGGCGCGGGGCTGGATGCAACAGATGGAGCAGGAAACCAGGCAGGTTGATGATGGTTTAATCTGGTTTGAACTCTGAACGGTAGTAGATTTGCCTGAAACAGGAGGATTCTATATGGCTAAAAATCAAAGAGGAATATTCCTACGCTCATATACCAGTATCAAGGTCCACAGCGGAATGTGGGTTTTGTTTTATCCGCTTTATACATAGAAGAATCGGTTGAAGTAGAGATGGAAGACATGCTGTTCATATATAATGAAGACTTTGACTATATTCGTCCTGCATTGGATCGTACATTTCCCTTAATTGACCCGCGAACTGGAGAAGAGATGAAGGCACTTGATTCCTGCTGGGAGAATCCGATTACGAAGGATGTGTGGGTGGGGATTTTATCAGAGCTGGATCAACAGGTGGTTGCAGAGCCTGAATTACGGAACTTTTTGAATCAGTTTACAGCTTGGGTGAAAAACCATCTGCAATTGGCCGACGGGATCGAAGTCACCGGCAATTTGTAAGTTAGTTGATCTTGGATTGTTCATTCGTGTACGTAATTCAGTATACCGGCGGCCGAAGTGCTATGTAATCAAGCTCCCTCATAATGATGGCGGAGCTTTTTTGATGAACAAATATTAAAAACCGTTTGCTTCACTCACCCGTCTTATACCACAGAAAGAGAGAGAAGGAGGGATGCGGGGTGGAAACAAAAGCAGAGATGAACCAGAGGATATATGTACAGACTGAAGACGAGACGGCATTTGTGCAATCCATTATGGAACATCAAGATACGCTCATTTCCATCGCCTACAGTTACCTGCGTAATCGGCAAGATGCGCTGGAAGCTGTGCAGGAGATGACGTGCCGGGCTTGGATCAAACGTCGTACGCTGAATAATGAGAAGGCGTTCAAGTCGTGGATCATTCGGATTCTCATCTATGTCTGCATCGATGAACAGAGGCGCCGCAAGCGGGCGACACCTCTGGCCAAGGAGAATCTGGAGGACAGCATTCCGGCGTCTTGGATGATCAGTGTAGATGATAATCGAATCGCTATGGAATCTCTTTTGCAAAAGGTGAAACCAAAATATCGCCATGTATTATTGCTGAAATATTATAACGACATGACACTGACGGATATTGCCTCCATCCTCGGCAAACCGGAAGGTACGATCAAGACCTGGCAGCACAAGGGACTCCAACAGTTGCGCAAGTTGATGAGGAATAGGAGGGATTGGCATGACCACTAACCCGGAGGAGAAAGCACTTCTTGCAGACGCATATCAGGTGAAAAGAGAGAAACAGCACTGGAATCCGGCGGACACGACTGCCGCAATTCAACGTGGTCTCGCAAAGGCCAGAACAAAACGATCAGGTAGGACTGTTCGTATCAAATGGATCACGGCAGTGCTAGTCACGGTTCTGGCTGCGGGTTGGTTTCTTATAGGCCCGCTTGGAAACTATGGGCAACAACCGGCAACATATACTGAGCCTGTGACCCATTGGGGAGTACTTGAACCCTTTCGTGAGTTGGCAACTTCGGATATGGACCGTGCAACGATTACTTCAACGCTCAATAATGGTTATGTGCAACTCGTGGATCGGACGGTGACATCAGGAATATATCAGTTTACCGTGAACGCGGTTATGGCGGATGAGAACAGGATAACCGTATTGTATACCGCCAGAACGGATGCTTCGCAAGAGATTTATTCGATAGTCAATACCAAGATGACGGATGCAAAAACAGGTTATGTCCTTGATAACGGAAATATAGGAGGTATGCATTTTTCGAATGATAAACATACCATTTATGGCCGGAATACAATTGAGCGTAATCGAAATAAACCACTGCCTGAGCAAGTGAATCTTCAATTCCAGCTTTCTTCCGTTGTTCCAGATGTGGTGGGAAATTCAGAAAAAGGGGAAAAGGAACGAAAATATAAATATTCCAAAAAAATGAATCTTTCTTTTGCACTGGATCCCAAGTTCTCTATCCCCAAAACGGAAATCATCAACGTTAATCGGACCTTTACCGTTGGGGGTCATGAAGTTACGTTGTCCGAAGTGGAATTATCACCGCTTATGACTCGGGTTAGAATTGTTTTTGAGCCGGAGCAAGAGATCGATTACAAAACGAAGTTGTCGATCAGTGAAGTCGTTCAGCCTCTTGAGATTGTAACTACCACTAAAAACGGGAAACAGACCAAGTTATCCATGGTAGGCGGGAGCGGAACGGAAGACGGAATGATGTATTCTTTCAGTAGCAATCTGTTGGACCATCCGGAGTCCATGGTATTAAAACTTCGTGGTAAACCAGATAAGGTCTATGATGATTTGCAGGAAGCCAAGAAGGATGAACTGGAAATCAAAATCAAATAAGATGAACTAACTGGCAATACTCTTATTCAGATTAGGTGGATGTTAGTGAAAGCAGAGAAGGGATGTCCCTCAAGGTTGTAAGCCTTGTGAGACATCCCTTCTTAAATAAGAAAAGCTGCTGATCTTATACAGTTATAATATCTACTCCCAGAGCTGGAAGAGTCAACTTCTGATCCAATCTCTCGTTAGTCAACAAGCTGCGATAAGGAACGTCCAGCGTAATCTCTCGTTGCTCATTCATCAAATTGATCAGGAAGAGGAAATTTTGCTCCCCCTTCGTTCGAATCGACAGCTCGACACCTTCCGGCAACTGGATTTTGGGCGCCAAATCCTTTTCCTTCAATATGCCTTCAAACAGCTGATAGAAATAAGATGGCTCGGGCCAAGTGCCGACATAATACACTTCACCTTCACCAAGCTTATTGACAGTAACCGCCGGTACACCCTCATAAAAGTCGTTGTCATACCAGGCGATCGGCTCTGCCCCTCGCAGTTCCAGTAGATCACACCATTGCTTTGTAGCGAATGTCTTGCCCTCCGCGTTCCGTATCCGATGCTCACTGTTGCCGATGGCATCATATTCACTTACGACAATACCCGCCGCTTCAGCCAGTAGCCCAGGCAGAGGCAACATCTCACATACATTCCTCATGTTCTTCACGCCAGTCCGATTGGTGAGGACAACCGTACCGCCCTTGGCTGCGAATCGCTCCAGTTGTTGTGCTACTTCTTCACTTAACAGGAAGAGGGAAGGGACAACGACCAGCTTGTACCCATCGAGCTCCTCGGTCCAATTGATAACGTCTGTACCTACGCCCATTTTAAGAAATGCATTATGCATTGAGGACAGGTTGTCTATATAGTGCATTCCCCCTTCCGCCTGCGGCTGAAGGGAAAGCGCCGTGTGCTGATCATGCGAATGCAGAATCGCAACTTGGGTAACAATGGTCGAGTCGGCCAGCATTTCTCCTAACTGGTTCACCTCGCGAGTAAGCTCCGCGAACTCCCTGAACCTGCGTCCAGGAACATTGCTGTGGTCGATCAGTCCATGCCAAAACTGCTCTGCTCCCACGGTAGCACTCCGCCAGCGGAAATGCACGACCATATCCGCACCGCGGGCGATTGTCTGCCAGGAGCGAGCTCGGATCAGTCCAGGATACGGGGTGCGCTGAATCGGCATCCAGGCGCCCTGCGCTCCGCTGAGCTGTTCCATTACCCAGAAATTCCGGCGTTTGATGCCACGAACCAAGTCCAGCGTAAGCGCTCCGTTTCTCGGAAACCGATCGCCATAATCGCGATACAGCTCATTCGGATAATAATCGACAGAGACGAAGTCCAATTCGTTGTGCATATCATAATAGTCCAGGCTATTCGGATATTGCCACATGTTATGCGTCACGAATTGGCCTGGACAGTTACGGCGTAAAATCTCAAGCTGCCATCCCAGCAGATAGCCTACGCTGTCAGAACAAAATCGCTTGTACTCCAGAAGATAGGAAGGATTCATCGGTTTGCTGGCACCGAGTGGTGTTGTTACCTCAGCCCAGCTGCTGTACTCACCACTCCAGACGACTGTACCCCACTCCCGGTTCAATTCCTCCAGATTGGAATAACGCTTTTGCAGCCAAGCGACAAATGCACGATTACATGTATCACAATGGCACTCCTGGTAGTGCATCTCGTTATCGATTTGCCAGCCTATGACGGCGGGATGCTTACCATAGCGCTGTGATATCGCTTCCACAAATTTGGAGCCCAGCATTCTCAAGGAAGGGCTGTTGTTGCAACGATGTCCACGCACACCTGGCCGAATGATGTGGCGTTGCTCATCCATGGGCAGCACATCCGGATAACGGGTAGTCATCCAGTTTGGCGGGGTATTGGTGGGGGTGCATAACACAATTTCCATACCACGCGAAGCGAATACTTCTATAGCCGCATCCAGCCATTCAAACTGATAATTACCCTCAGTCGGTTCCATTCGGCTCCAGGCGAACTCCGCCATTCGCACAACTGCAACCCCTGTCTCTTGCATAAGTACGGCATCTTTCTCCCATAACTCCGGGGTCCATTGCTCTGGATAATAATCAATTCCGATCTTAATTGTCATCCTGTGATCTCCTTTATTTATCAATATATTGCGATTATATGTTATATTAATTCGAGTGAATATCTTAAATAATTAATATGATATAACAATATTAAGATCAGGAGAGTTAGTCGTATGCCTCATCCCAATCGTAATTTTCCGGTGTTATCTGCCCGAGACAAGTTGCTCCCTTTTTATTTACTTGGCATCGGCCTGCATCATGAACAGGAGCATATCCGCCGAGACCAAGGCATTGAGGATTATCAGTGGATACAATGCCGCAGCGGTGTGGGTAAGCTCAAGCTCAGTGAAACGGAACATATTGTCAAGCCAGGTGTGGGCATGCTGTTATTCCCTGGACAGAAGCACGAATACTATGCGCTATCCGGCAGTTGGGAAGTCGACTGGATCATTTTCGATGGCAACGGGACAGCAAGCTTGTTTGAAACCGTTGGCATTGTCGACACATGCGTATACACGCTTGCACAGCCTGAATACCTTCTATCCCGAATGCGGGAGCTGCTACAAGCTGCCTTAACACCACAAGAGCAGACATTAAGCAATTACGCCTGCTCCGCTGTCCTCTATACCTTATTGACAGAGATTATTCAACGCGTATCTGTTGAGGGCAGCGATACCGTCGGACAGCAGTATGAGCGAATAAAGCCGGTTCTGGACTATATTGAACAACATTATGCTGAAGAGATTACTTTGCCAACGCTTGCCGGATTGATCTGTGTCACACCAGAATATTTCTGTCATTTGTTTAAGAAAACGACAGGTATTCGTCCCATCAGCTATGTTAATCAGGTAAGAGTCAACAAGAGCAAGGAACTGCTGCTCGATAATGTGCAACGCGGGATGGAGGATATCGCTCGTCAAGTCGGTTTCGAATCGACCAGCTATTATGGAGCCATCTTCAAGAAGCTGGAACGAATCACACCTGGCGCCTTCCGCCGCAGCTATCAGAAGTCGTGACATATTATTATCCGCAAGCGGATGGTTTTTCGTCAGAGGCTTTAGGAACTGATCCAAGGGTGGATCAGTTCCAAGTTGGATCACATAGTACTCGTTAATAGAGCCGCTAATTAGCGGCTCAATTTTGTGTGAACGAATGGCCTGGTTTTATGTTTTTTCACTATATCTGATCTGCTGTTGCATAAAAATGATAATTGTTGTCTTTTTGCAATTTTTGTATTGTCACAGCCAAAGTTACACGATATAATCGAGTTGTCTTTGAGGATAATATTATAAAGGATGGTGAAATTTTGAAGAAATTTTCGATGCTTTTACTCGCTCTAACTCTATTGTTGTTAACTGTCTCCACAGCCCCGTCTACATATGGTGCGGCCAGTTATCCAAACACAGGTACGAACGGGTTGACTGGTTTTGCAGGCAGTGCCAAGAATGAAAATGGTGTATCCAAGTCAGCTACGACAGGTGGTAAGAACGGTCAGGTGGTTTACGTTAGTAATCTCAATGACTTGAGAACACATATGGCGGGCTCTACAGCCAAGATTGTCGTCGTTGAACAGAATATTTCTTCCTCCACGCTACAAAAGGTTGAATTTGGAGCGAACAAGACACTTGTAGGTTCCTTTGGCAAACATACATTAACGAATATTCATTTCAGATCCACAAGCAGTTCAAGCAATGTGATTTTTCAGAATCTGACTTTTGAACACGCTTCCAATATTAATGCCAATGATGATATCCAGATGTATATCACTTCAGGCTCCAATTACTGGATTGATCATGTGACGTTTGCTGGTCACAGCTACAGCTCTGGCGGTAGTGATCTGGACAAACTTCTGTATATTGGCGATCGCGCCGACTATATTACGATTAGCAATTCCAAATTTGCGAACCATAAGTATGGCGTCATCCTCGGTCATCCGAATGATGGTAACAGCAGTTACAATGGAGTACCTCATGTGACGATGTCCAACAATTATTTTGAAAATTTATATGTACGTGGTCCTGGACTTTTAAGATATGGTTACTTCCATCTCAAAAACAACTATGCAAACAACTTTAATCAGGCCATCACAATTGGTGAAAAAGCACGAATTTATTCCGAAAACAATTACTTTGGTGCTGGCGCTGAAAAGGGTGGCATCCTGGATGACAAAGGAAAAGGTGAGTTTACGGATACAGGAAGTACACCAGCGCTTAATAGTCCGACTTCTCCTAAAACGAACTGGAGACCAAGCTCCAATTACAGTTATCAAGTAGAGAGTGCCAGCTACGCGCGTGAGTTCGTCACCAAGTATGCAGGCTCCTCCAATACGACACTTGTATTCGGAAAATAAGACCTTGTATTCATGTTTATTGGCGTAACCAAGAAGCCTTTCTTGTACGTAACAGCGTATAAGACGGGCTTTTTTTGTTTTATTTGATATGGGAGTATATTAATTGACAGTTAATATTTAATTTTGTATCCGGAATACCGATATACATAATGTAGCGCTGCTTTCATGTTTGTGAAGTAACATTGTACTATGGCGGTGGCCTGAGCGTTGCGTTGAAATATGCACGAGAGCAAACCTTAAAGAGGCCGATGTGAGTGCGAGTATGCCCTACAATCGTAAGTTATTTTATCTAAAGGACGGGGTATGCATGAATCGTATTGACGAAATTATATGGAAACGGAACAAGATCATCAGCATCATTCTATGGGTTGTATTAATTGTAGGATTTTCTGTAGCTTTAATTGAGCCCAAGTTATTTATTTCCAATGGTGTTGTGGTCTTGTATGGAATCTGGCTCGCTTATGCAAACGCCAAAAAGAAGCACATTCATCTCATTCCTTGGGTGAACACCGTGCTGATCTCGTTGTGTGGGGTATTCGCCGGATGGGGAAGTGTTGAACCGCTGCTGGCCATTCTCATCTCTTCGATCTTGCTTATTTATCCAAACAAAAAATTGTTTGTCATCGGATTTTCGGTTATGCTCGCAAACAACATTCTTCAACTTGTGATTATTCCTACAACAACTCAGGATCAGTTTGTGACTAATGCAATCAATTTAGGAATGTTCGCCGTTACGGGCGGAATCTTGTTCATGGTGTCCTATCTGAACCAAAAGCTCTTTCATGAAAGTGAAAAAAGATGGAGCGAGGTCGAAGCGTCGCGGACCCGCGTGGAAACGATGCTGGAACGGGTCAAGGAGTCTGTTGGCGGACTATCTCGTTATACGGATCAATTGAAGCAAAAGGTGGATTCAACAGGTTCCATTACCCATGAAGTGACCCTGGGATTCAGTGAAGTTGCCAAAGGCGTGGAGTTCCAGGCAACCAGTGTCGCCGACATTTCGGAATCCTTAGCTGTATCGGATCAGCATATTAAGGACGTTGCGTTGTATTCCCAACAGATGAAAGAGTTGTCTGCAAGTATGGCAACGAGCACGCAAACAGGAAGCGAACATATGGACCAACTGAATATTCAGATGCAAGATCTATATGAAACGATCAATACAACTGCAAATGATATGCGAAAGTTCAATGAGGAAAGTGAATCCATGACGCTTATGCTGAACAGCATAGCGGATATTGCAACTCAGACCAACCTGCTCGCACTTAATGCAGCCATTGAAGCGGCTCGTGCAGGCGAGCATGGACGCGGGTTTGCCGTTGTATCAGAGGAAGTACGCAAGCTGGCCGAGAGCTCGGGTAAGTCTGCGAACGATATTTCAACCATTCTGTCTCGATTAAAAGGACAAACGCAGGCACTGACAGATCGATTCGAACGTATTCGTCTATCGTTACAGCACGGAAGAGACAGTGTGCAAACGGCAGATGAAGTGTTCCGTACGATCAACAGCAACTCTCAGCATGTGTTGAATCAAGCGACAGATATTGAGATTAGTTCGGCTACAATGAAGGAATCTTCCACCAGAGTAGTGAATGAGGTTTCCGAGATTTCAAGTGTAACGGAGCAATCCAGTGCAGCGACAGAAGAGATTCTGGCGAGCATGGAAGAACAACGTAACCTGACACAGAAGATGGTAGAGAGCTTTGGAGAATTGGAGCAACTGATTGTGAACCTGAATGAGTTAGTCTCGGATCATCAGGCTTCTTCCGTTGCGAACAAAAATTAATAATTAATAGTTGGGAGCCTGTCGGTGCGTATTTATCGTGCTAGACGGGCTTTTTTTCGTCTAGAATACAGCTTGATACCGGCATTTTTTTCCTATACAGTGTTGTGTAGAGTATGAAGAGCGTAGAACTAAAAATGTAAATGGTAGTTAAAAGAAGATGTTACCTCATGGGGGAGTAAAAGCTTGAAGAATAAAGGAATGAAAGATAGATTGGACTGTGATGACCGTACATATGAGGTTAGGAATGATAATAACACTGAACGCGTGCGTCTTTATGATCAGCATTCGTTCAAAGACATGGACTGGCCCGATACAGAGGACGGCAGATATGCCAGGGCTTATCTGGAACCTATGATGCTGGACGGGACCCAAAGCTTTGTGTCCAACGTGGAAACGACATTGCTGCTCGCCCGGATTGATGATCTCGTTTTTCCGCTGACCGTGAACGATAAAGAGTATGATAATGCTTATGTCTGTTCGCCATACACGCATTACGTGAGCTACGCCAAGCAGGAATTAAGCATGTTGCAGAAGCCCATGTTGGAAAAAGCTCTTTCTACGCTGCTCAGTCTAATAGGTTGGGGAATGAAGCAATCACAGATCAACAAAGTTGTGCATGTGAACAACTGGTTGTTGTCTACGAATCTGTATCCAGCCATGTCTGGTGAACAGGCAGCTTGTTTGCTTGAAACGCTACAAGAGCGATACCCTGAACATGTCATTGTGTTTCGCTCCTTGTGCCCGGGACTTCATCCCGATCTGACAGCGAGGCTAACGGAAGCGGGGTGTCGACTGATTCCGAGCCGACAAATCTACCTGTACCAAGCGCATGATCCGAATTTTGGCAACTCGAAGTCGCGCTGGTTGCTGAAGCGGGATTTCGAATTATTGGCCAAGCACGATTACGAATTCGTTTCCGAGTCAGATATGACGGATGCAGATATTCCGCGAATTGTGGAGCTATACAAGCTGTTATACCTTGAAAAATACTCCTATCACAATCCGCAGTTTACCGAGCGGTTCATTGCTACTGCGATGGCATCAGGAACACTCAGACTCTATGGACTGCGAAAGGAGGGGCGCCTGGACGCGGTGATGGGTTATTTCTGCCGAAATGGAATCATGACAACCCCGCTGTTTGGTTACGATACGGCGGTGTCTCAGTCCGTCGGACTATACCGCATGTTATCGGTTTGTCTGATCGGACAGGCTCGCGAGAACGGCAATCTGTTACATGAGAGCGCCGGGGCTGCGCAGTTCAAACGCAATCGCGGTGCTGTGGCGGATTTTGAGTATTCGGCTGTGTATGAGCGCCACCTTCCATGGGGCAGACGCTGGTGCTGGCTGCTGCTTGATCGGTTGTTGAATCGCATAGGTGTGCCGCTGATGCGCCGCATGAAGCTGTAAACAGACATAAAGCTTACCGATACCACACCATTTTGAGGTAGTGTGTGCATGTATGCAGTTTTAGCTTCACACATGCACACCAAACTGGTCATAGTGATACGCACACTCATTTCACACTCGCCTAATTAGAAATGCTCTGCGAGTTGCACCTCGAAGCCATCTGGATCTGTAATGTAAATAAACCGCAGATGAGGATTGGGCTGGATGGGGCCGCGCACAATCGGAATATTCAGCTCTGCCAGTCGTTCCATGGCTTCATCCAGCGAGTTCACCTCATAGCCGATTGACACGCCGGCCTCTGGTTTAAGAATGGATTCACTGCCCTCAATTAGTTCCAGCTTAGCTTCATTCTCCTTGCCCAGCATGGCAATCTGCCGTCCACGGCTTTCGAATCTGCGCTGAATGGGAAGTCCAAGCATGTCGTGGTAGAACCCGAGTGAAGCTTCCAAATTACTGACCCTCAGCGTGATCCAGTTTAATTTGATCAACATGGGTGAATCTCTCCTTTTTCTTACATGATATGTATTTTTGTTACGTTCATTATACGATAGGCGTTAGCAGGAACCTACTCCTTATCAGTAAACAATAAAATAGCTGCCGAAATATTCGGCAGCCAGATGGTGTAATCTCCGGTCATTTTAACGAATTATTGAATCAGATCAACGGCCGTTTGTGGTACAAATGCCTCTACACCGTTATAAACAATGACACCCTCCAAAGTTGTCTTTTTGCCGTTTACCAGTGCAATATTTTTGTAGATTTGCAGTTCCAGCTTGGTGTTGCCTTTTGTTACGAGGATCTTCGGATTTTTAGCGTCAGTCAGGTCCAGTTTGTACGTCGCACCTTTGGCTGTAAATGCCTGTTTGGCAGGTACAAACAATTGTTTGCTCACGCTGTCGAGATCCAGATCCAGTACTCGTGCCATATATTTGGCGACATCCGTGTTATCAATTACACCGAATGGACGGTCATTGTTCGGAGCATATGTGTACAAGACGACATCTCCACCTGTATGACCACCGGTTGTCCAACCGATCCCTGCACGTTTGCTGATCATTGGACCGATTGCATAGTTAAGACTGCCCGGCTCAGCCGCTTTAATGGTGGCAACCTCCTCGGAAGTCAGATCGGTAATACCATAATATTGTTTCATCACTGCTTTGATGTTTGTGCGCTTGGCATTCAACTTCGCTTCAACGCCCTCACCAGTCAGCTTGGCCTTTTTCAAAGGTCCGATAAATGTGGACAACGGCTCTTTGTCATAAGTGCCAGTTGTGGAGGCATTACCGATCGTGAGTCCACCGTTCTGATGGTCAGTTACAGCCACAACGGCAGTTTCTCCATCTGCTTTGGCAAAATCCATGGCTACTTTTACGGCATCATCAAAAGCCAGCACGTCACTGATAATACCAATCGGATCATTGGCGTGAGCTGCCCAGTCCACTTTACTGCCTTCGACCATCAGGAAGAAGCCGTCTTCGTCTTTGGACAGAACTTCAATGGCTTTGGATGTCATCTCGGCAAGGCTTGGCTGCTTCGCAGGATCACGGTCCATATTGTAAGCCATACCTGCGGGTGCAAACATACCCCACAGTTTGTTCGAATCGGATGCTTTCATTCCATCTGGTGTAGTGACGTAATCGTAACCCAGTGCCTTGATGGACGAAATCAGATTCTCGCCGTCTTTACGTCCGGCTGGCTCAAGATATTTGCTACCTCCACCCAACACAACATCCATGCCATTGTAGACTTGTTGTTTGCTGAGTGCATCATAGTTTTTGCGGTCCGGATAGTGAGAGGAGAAGTCCGCTGGTGTGGCGTGCATAATCTCGGATGTAGCGATAATGCCAGTTGCTTTACCCGCCAGTTTGGATGCTTCCAGCACGGAAGCAACAGGTTTTCTTTCGTCTCCAGGCGCAATAGCCTTCTGTCCAGGCATAGTAGCTTTGTCCGGCAGTACACCGACAAATCCGGTATGAGATTTATAACCTGTAGCAAAAGCGGTTCCGGCAGGGGCCGAGTCGGCAATCGGCGCATCGGCGGAGTGTGTTCGAACCATGCCGCTTGCCATGGAGTCCAGTGTCAGGGACGAGCCCTTATACCAACGAGCCAGAGCGGTAGCATCGTTAGCCATACCGTCAGGAATCAGAATGATCACATTTTTAATCGGTGATGCAGATGTCGTTGAGGTGGTGTCTTCCACAGCCCACGCTGCACTGCTACCTCCGAGTGTAGCCGTAACAATTGTTGTCACCGCGAGCATCATTTTGGCTGCACGGACATTAAACCGGTTTAACATGAATGCATCCTCCTAGAATATATGTATAGTTGGTATCCCAAACCAAGTGTATACAACAATTGCTAAACTAACGTATGAAATGGGTTAACTATATGTAAAATTTACGATTAGTGAAGGGTGCTGGAATTCCGGTGAACTGGACAAAGTGAGGACCACTCTTGTATGTTAAGGAGAAAATCGGACTAGGGAATGAACCTCGTCTAATGATCGGCTTTGAGGTGGTTTGTAATGAAAGAATGGTCAGAAGCCATTCAGTGGTGGAATAAAAATCAGGTGAAGCTCATGGACATTCGTCATCTGGTCTTGAAGCCGGGACAGGCAATTAAGCCGTATGTTTTGCCAGCCCATGCTTTTTTGCTGATGGTCAGAGGAGAAGCCATTGTTCATATGGGCAAAGAAAAGCTCAGGTCCACCCAGACGCAGGTTCTGCATGGTGTCAAAGGCACAACTATACATATCCATTGTCTGGATCTCCCCTTGGAATATTATCTTATTTTATATAAATCCCAGCCAGGCTTCACTGGTACTGACCCGTCGAGAGCGGAAAACGTACAACAGGAGTATAAATTTTCCCCGCAGCAGTATCATTTTGCAGCAACATATCCGCTGTCGCTAATTCCCATAATGGAGAGAATGCATGAATGCTGGGCAAGCTGCGAAGAATTGGACAGGTTGCAGGTTACAGGACTGTTGTATCAGTTTGTATACGAACAGTTTCGCCAATGGAAGCAGGCGAGTGATCAGGTAGCTGATCCTCCAGAATTAGCCGAGCAGATTGCAGCATACATTCAGGAGCACTACGCACATCCCGTGTCCATGGAGGAGATGGCGGCCCAATTTCATTACAGCAGTCATTATCTGGCACGGGTATTCAAGCGCAGGTTCGGATGCAGTCCGATGGATTACGTCATCCAAACCCGGATGAACCAAGCCAAAGTATTGCTAACAGAGACAGAGGCTCAGATTCGTGATGTGGCTGAGAGCGTTGGATATAAAGATTTGTACTACTTTAGCCGAATCTTCAAACGAATGATGGGAGAAACTCCCGCTCAATATAAAATGCACAGTCATCTGCTTAAAGGTTCCAATCGTACCAATAAGAAGTCGGAATCGTTCATTGCTGGAGAACTCACACAACGCTATATTGATAATAACGATAATCATTATCAATACAACACTTGGAGCGTGAATGACTTGAATGTTCGTTTTAAGCCTACTTTGGCGGTCAGTTTATTATTCAGTTTATCCCTGCTGTTAGCAGCTTGCGGGGGAGGAGCTGATCCACAGTCAACAGCAATTGAAGATGCTTCACTGCCTGCAACCAAAATGTATACCGACGCATCGGGGAGAACGGTTGAGATTCCAGCTCAATCTGCCAAACCGGTTGTGATCACATATGGTGGGTATTTGCTGCCACTCGGAATGAAGCCGGCGGGTGCCAACAAGGAAACACTGGATCTGTACCCGGAAGAGATGGCTAATGTACCGGATATCGGCTCAGGAACGGGGAACGTAGAAGTGGTCTCGGATCTGGAGCCAGATCTGATCATCGTACCTGATTATACAAGCACGGAAGTGATCGGTACCTATGAGAAAATTGCGCCCACGATTACGGTAGCTTGGGGCGGTGACCCGGATGTCATCAACACCCTGAGAACGATGGGTGAGATTATGGATCGGAAAGAGGAAGCAGAGCGATGGATTGCTACTTTTGAAGATAAATTGAAGGGAATTCGGGATGAACTGAACATCAATATTGAACCGGGAACCACGGCCATGTCCTTCGTCATCTATAACAAGGAGGTATTACTTGGGGGAGAAGGTGGCACATTGGGCAAGCTGATATACCAGGATTTCGGATTTGACATGCCTGAACAGTACAAAGCCTATGCAGATGGTGGAACCGTGCTCTCATTGGAGAAGCTGGCGGATAAACCTGCAGACTACTTCTTCACCCAGATGGATGATGAAGAGATGGAGCAGATGATGGAGCTATTCAATGAGCCGGTGTATCAGAGTATTCCTGCGATCAAAAATAATCGGATTATTAATGTATCTCGCAACTATTGGAATTATGGACCGTATCTGGTCGACAAGGGGCTAGATAGCCTGATTGAGCAAGTGAGCAAGCTACAGGAATAAAAAAACATTTCATTCTACAAATTTGACGCAAATCACGTCATATCAGAGCAGGTTCATAGGTGGATGCGCCTATGGCCTGTTTTGTTATATCGTCGGTTCTGATTCGATGTGGTATGGAACTTGCAGAGCTTATTTTTAATGTTACCTCTGTCAGGAGTTCTATGATGACGTTCTAAAAAAAGATATTGCGAACGCTTACATTATGTGCTAACATCACCATAACAACAGGATTGTAACCGTGTTTAGGGCAATACCTGTGTCAGTTCATTCGTTGGTTTTTTAGTTATCAATCGATTGATTGCGTTTACATTTTCATATGGAATGAGCCTCATTCCTCAGGGTTGTTACTGATTGCAGGCAAAACCTGAATTGAGGGCAGTAGACCACGCTAAAGCGATGTCTGTTTGCCTTCGGTTCAGGTTTTTTTATATAAGAAAAATGCCTGATGGCATGACCGCAAGCGCCGTAGCAGATATTTCGAGCAGAAAGGAGCGCAGCAGATTTAATTTATCATAAAAAGAGATATAGAGTCATCCAGACATTGGAATACTGAAAAGATGCGCATTTCCAATGAACTTATCCCATCACACACTATTCGACAGCGAGGAGATTTATGACATGAAAACCATTAAACGTTCGATTGCCGTAGCAACAATTTTGGGGTTATGTGTATCCGCTCTACCAGCTTATGCAGCAGGCAATACAGCAACCTCTTCTTCAGCAGCGATGGACAAGCTGATCCAATCCGAGCTTATTCGCGGCAGCGGTCAAGGTGTTAATGCAGCTTATCTGAACAAAAAGGCTACACGCATTCAGGCCGCAGTACTTTACTTGCGTTTGTCCGGATTGGAGAAAGAAGCACTCGCTTATCAGGGATCGGAAACGTACGACGATGCGGCTCAGGCAGGCAAAGTATTGCAACCGGTCGTTGGTTACTTGAAGCAGCATCCGTATGTGGCTGAGATCGTAACAGGAACGGAGAAGTTTGAACCTAATGCGCCACTTACAGCGGAAGGATATGCCGAAATGCTGCTGAAGGTGCTAGGATATGAAGCAGGTACAGATTATGAACAGGGAGCGGCTTCCACCTATGCGGCTGGGAAAGGAATCAAGGCACTTCAAGGGAAGGGCGCGAGTCAACTTACCAACCGTCTGATGGCCGAGGCAACCGCACAAGCTTTGCAGACACAGCTCAAGAATGGCAGTGGAACCTTGGAACAGAGCTGGTTGAAACATAAAGAAGCTGGGGCGTTCCGACCTCAAACGGTGCAACAGACCAAGTATGGCGCGATTGATGGCAAAACCTATAAGCAATATGGCACGCTCGGCTGGCTCGGTGTTCCTTATGCGGCACCTCCGGTAGGGGAACTGCGCTGGAAAGCCCCGCAAGAACCGGAATCATGGACAGGAACCAGATCGGCTAAGGAATTTGCAGCGAACAGCTTGCAGATCTCCGGTAAAAATACAGTAGGCAGCGAGGATTCTTTGTATCTCAATATCTGGCGTCCCGACACAACCAGTTCAAAACTTCCGGTTATGGTGTTCCTGCACGGCGGCGGGAATATGACCGGATCAGGAAAAGATTTTCAGGGTGAACAGCTTGCACGGAGCACCAACAGCATCATTATCTCGGTGAACTACCGTTTGGGAGCTCTCGGATTCTTCGAGAATGCAGCGCTGAAAACAGGCAATGCCCTGGATGACTCAGGTAACTACGGTCTGCTCGACGCATTCCGTGCACTGGAGTGGGTACAGGATAATATCGAAGGTTTTGGCGGAGATACAGGCAATGTTACATTAGCCGGACAATCTGCTGGTGCACGTGATGTGCTGGCAACCCTGATCTCTCCACTTAGCAAAGGATTGTATCAAAAAGCAGTTGCTTTCAGCGGAGGATTGACGACAGCATCACCGGAAGAAGGCGAGCAAAAATCCGAGGATGTACTTGTGAAGCTACTCGTGCAAGAGGGGAAAGCGGCTAATGCAGAAGAAGCCAAAACATGGATTGGCAAGCAATCTCAGGCACAGCTGGAGAGTTACCTGCGTGCACTGCCTGCGGACAAGTTGGTCACAGCATTTGGTGCAACCGCAATCCGTATGGAACCATTCCCGCATCTGTTCCGGGATGGTACAGTGATTCCAAAAGAAGGATTTGACGCCATCAATAATGGCAATTACACAAAAGTTCCTTTATTGCTCGGCAGCCTGGAAACGGAGTTCTCCGGATTTGCTTTCGGTGATCCAAACTTCTCTCCATCGATTACGGATGGAACCCTGTTTACTGACAAAACCAAGGCGGAGCAATATGCTGCTGCGTTGAAATACGGTAGCGAAGCTTATGCAGGCTTTAATGCAGAGCGTGTAGCAGAACAATTGACAAGGGAAGCAGGTCAGCCGCCGGTATATGCGTATCGTTTTGCATGGGGCACACAACCTGGGGTCATCTCTGAGCGTTTGCTTACATTACTGGGCGCACCACATGGTGCGGATATGGACTTCTATACAGGACACGCAGACGGAATTGCTGCTTATTTCCCTGATGGGTACTTTAGCGATACAAACAAACCAGGACGTGATCAGTTGTCCGCCGCGATGGCAGCATATCTGAAGCAGTTCCTGTACACAGGCAATCCAGGTACGGGTGGATCACCTGATCTGGCGGCATGGACACCTTGGACGAAAGATGCCCAAGCCCCAATCATGCGTCTGGATGCAAGCAATACAACGGCAGAGATTGGCATGTCCACACAATATAATCAAGGCAAAGACGCCGTTATGGCAAAGATGAAAAAAGAATTGCCTGAAGAAACGTATAAACTGTTGACGGAAAAAGTGTTCGCAGGTCGTTTCTTCTGGGAATAAGGATCACCGGATAGGAAGGTATATAGATAAATTGAAAGCCAAGGGAGCGTGCTCTCTTGGCTTTTTGTACTGTTCGTCATACTTAAATATGGTATTGTTGTAAATATAAATTAATAGAATGTCGGAAAGGGGAAACGTACATTATGGATGGAGTTAGTAATTTTGGTATTGCAGGTATTATAACGCTATTAATTTTCTTTATTATGATTGGTCTTGTAGTATATCTGGTTTTCTATCTTGTGATGAAGCGGTTTGGCGCCAAAGAGGAAGTATCCGCATTGAGGATGGAAGTACGAGTGTTACAAGAGGAAGTAGAGCGGAACAGGCGGGAATTGGAAAATATGAAGCGTCGATAACCTTTGCAGCATTATATGTGGGTACGTGGAATAGCGCGTACCATATTATGAGAGGATAGGGGCTTTTCGCCCCCACCTACTCAATACAACGTGACACCGCTCATTCAGCCTTTACATACCGAGGGCACTCGAACTATTTCTTGGAAAAAAAACTAAGTGTTCCCGTGCTTTCATCTGCACTCACAAACAGGCTGCGTCCGTTAACACGATGAATTCCCTCTGGTGATTCTCCGGCTGTAGGAATCAGACCTAGGTAGTCCGGATTGACCGGATCAGCAAGATCAAAGAACAAAATGGCATCTGCCCGTTCGGAAGCTACGGCTGCATACGTAGTGCCGTCTACAGTAGCAACGGTCAGGTTCTCGACTTCGCTGCCTTTGTTGGGACTGCGATCATCGGGATACAAGCCAACCATGGCAGTTGCCTCGTCAATAAGGTTCTGGCTATCGTAGATCCGCTGGCCTTGCAGATCCCAGACAGCAATATTACGTCCGCCTGCTTTTACACCATCCTCAAATTCATTCTTGCCCAAGTCCCCTTCGTTAGCTGTCAGCAGGTATTTACCATCTGCCGAGAAAGCAATTCCATCCGGTTCATAACGAGCGGTCAACGTCTCTTTAAACTGAACGATACCGTCATCTTTCAGATCCGCTTGATGTGAAGTAGTACCTAGAGCGAAGATTGAGCTGATCTTTTTTGTCTCCAGATCTACGATGGCAACGACATTGTTTTCCTGTAACGTGATGGCTGCTGTTTTACTATCTGGACTAATGGCAACATACTCCGGTTGTGGATCATGCGGATAGATGGCACCTTTTACATTGTCCAGAGATACTGGCAAGTTGGTGATCTCACCCTCCAATACGTTCCCGCCAGCAAAAGATACAACCATAATGCTACCCGGACGTTTGGTGTTGGCATAGTCAATTTCATCCGCAGCTTTATTCAGCTCTTCATCCTCTATGGCGATCACTGCATGCTGACCGTCTGGTGACAGTGCAATCGAGTCAGGACCAATGCCCAGTTCATACGTTTTGACGGTTTTGTAGGTTGTCAGATCCACAATGGCAAGCAACCCTTTGTTTGCTTCACTGTCTGTATCCCCTGTACGAATAACAGCAAGACCGTATTTACCATCTTTGGACACGGTTACGCTTGTAACTTCAGCTTTGGCGGAAAGGTCATGGAAGCTGACCGTCTTCAATACGTTGATGTTTTTCAAGTCAGCAATGTCCAGTACGGAAATGCTGCCATTGTCTGCTTCGGTTACGAGCAGGCGCTGTCCATCTGGCGTAGAGGCTGATATTTCTGCTTTTCCTCCAGGCATCTGAAACGATGCGGTCTGTTCAAAACCGGTTTTATTTTGTTTCAGGATCAGTTGATCCGTAATTAATTTTAGCGTTTGTGGAGATACATACGTTGTACCTTTGGTGATGTAGCTTTTACTGTCCAAAGGAGTTTTCACACCGTTGATGGTGGCTGATGACGTTCCTATAGGAAGTTGTACTTTAGTATCTGCGATCTGGATATCAACACTGCGACTGCTTCCGTTCCATGTGACCGTACCCTGCATATTTTGGATGGCTGTGCGCAGTACGACATGATCGTTGGCGGGTTTAGTTGCGTCAGCGGCATGGACCATTGATGTGTAGCTGGTTGCTCCTGCGCTAAGAATGGCTGTCATCGACAGAACGGCAAGCCATTGATTTCTCTTTTTCAAAGTTCCAGATCCCCTTTATCGTTTCGTGTGTGATGGTGTGTACAATTGTTTTAGTATAGGGAGCTAATGTTAAGGAGAGGTAAGAGAAGTCTGCGATTTGTGTAAAAGGTTAGATAAGAGATATTTTTCCAAATTGGATATGTAAGTTAGTGTATAAAATGATGTTGCCACATGAAGAAAAAAGCAGACGTGAACCTTCATATATATAGGACTGGTCGAACGGGAGAAAATACGCTAGAATTATAATTGAGAATCATTATCAATTAATTCGGACTTTCTTTACTGACAAGTCTGATCAAGATATAGGCGAGGTGAATACCATGCGCACGGATGATGCATTAGGCGTAGTATATCAGCATTACCTGACCCAGGAACCTTACAGTCAGCAAGATGAACACACGTATCTGCTCTCTCCCAAGGCGGGTAGCGGTAAGGTCAAAAGAGTGACAACTTACAGTGGCATTGAGATTTTATATTCCCAGGTTGAATATCATCAGCCTTATCCTACGTATTTTGCGTCCGATACACCCATTGTGGAATTGCAATTTGCCTTGTCAGGAGAGCGACATGTGGATATATCCGGTCAGGACTATTCATTATCGATAGGGCAAGGGGCCCTTATTTTTATGCATGATTTCGAAGCGTGGTTCCATCCTCCGGCAAGGGAGCTGTATACGTCCTTTTCGCTGGGGATTCCAGTTTCTCTGTTCAATTATGCTGCGGCGCAACTGGGCGGTTTCAAGTCGATTGCGTTTAATCAGGTATTGGGGCGAAAGGTGTTCAAGCCAATTGTATTTCAATTGGATAACCGGATACGAACGATGATCGACAATTTGATTGTGGAATTAAACAATAGTTATCGATCATCCTTAATGATGGAAGCGACAGCGTTGGAAATCTTGAATCGATTTATGATCCAATTGTTTGATTTGGCGCCAATCCCCGCGGGATTCTCCAGAGAGGACATCCGGAAGTTACATACGGCACGGGAGATTATGGAGGCCTGTATGGTAGATCCTCCATCTTTGCTAGCATTGTCCAGACAAGTAGGTCTTAACGATTTTAAATTAAAAAAAGGATTCAAGGCCCTTTACGGAAGCACGGTCTTCGAATATTTGCGTCAGGTTCGTCTCGACAACGCCATGAAGTTGCTGCGCAATCAGAATAACAACGTCACCGAGGCCGCGATTGCGGTTGGTTACAGTAATGTCAGTGCCTTTTCGCAGCAATTTTATCGCAAATTCGGCGTGAAGCCCTCTGAAATGAAAAAGATTTATTAAATAAGATGAACTGAAACATTACACAAGAACGAAGAGTGCAGAACCAGTCTGGAGAAGCAGAGCGTTCGCCTTTATCAACGGATTTCTCCCTTTAATAGAAGGGAATCACAGAAATCCGGTGATAACAGCGATCGGAAGATGGTACTGCAATCGTAGTGGTCTGGTGTAACATTTTATGGGTTGAACTTATTTAAAATAAAATTAATAATCCGTCTTGCCGTGAATTGTTCCGTATAGAGGCAGTGGGGATTCTCTCAGCCTTGTATACTCCAGGTACAGTGGGTACTGTACTGAAATATAGAGGAGTGTACAAACATGAATAGAATCAGAGGAAGTATTTTTTTTAGCGTATTTGCAGCCATGTTGGGTCTGATGCTAATTGCACCCATTATGCCGCCGCTTATTCGCGAGTTGGGCATGAAAGAAAGCCATTCCGGTCTTATTATCTCGCTTGGGTCCATTATGATGGCTGTCATGGCTCCGGTATGGGGCAGATGGAGTGATATAAGAGGAAGAAAACCCATCATATTGATTGGATTTATAGGTATGTCTGTGAGCTGTGCATTATTTGCACTGGCATTGTACGGTGGATTGAATGCTTGGATCGGAGGGGGGCTCCTGTTAACCCTTCTAATTGTGACGCGCAGTCTGATCGGTATGTTCATTCCGGCGGTGCTGTCGTCTGCCCAGGCCTATATGGGTGATGTGACAGAAGGGGAAGAGCGGGGAAGTGGGATGGCGATTATCAGTGCTGCGAATGGACTTGGCCTAGTATTCGGACCTGCGATTGCAGGAGCATTTACCCTTATCGGTCTGCTCTGGCCGCTTTATTTTGGCATTTTTATAGCGATAGCTGCGTTTATTATTGCCTTGTTGTTAATCCCGTCAGCCAAACCGGTCATTCAGGCAAAACCGCCTAAAGTCAACCCGTTCCAACGTGGTTTACGAATGTACCTTGTTGCCGGCTTGGTCACGATGATGGGTATCATGACACTACAGGTTGTCGGGGGATTTTATTTTCAGGATCAACTGGCTCTATCCTCAGCGGCGACGGCCCGAATGGTTTCGTTTGGACTCATGTTCTCTGGAGCAGCGATGTTGATCATGCAGGTCATTCAGATGAAATGGTTGAAATGGCAGCCACGCCCGA
Organism: Paenibacillus sp. FSL R7-0026; assembly: GCF_038004485.1. Taxonomy (NCBI): domain Bacteria; kingdom Bacillati; phylum Bacillota; class Bacilli; order Caryophanales; family Paenibacillaceae; genus Paenibacillus; species Paenibacillus sp. FSL R7-0026. The sequence continues at coordinate 4,691,645 of NZ_JBBORG010000001.1, read as the reverse complement.
TGATTTTGCTCGGGTCCCTTTTCCTGATCGCAAGCATGATCCTGTTTTTGGTCTTCAATGTGTTATCCATGTATTATTTCTCGTTTTTCCTGTTTGGCATGGGTTCGGGTCTGATGATGCCGGGGTTCATGGCAGGTGCTTCGCTGGCAGTTAGCAAAGAACAGCAGGGAGGGGCAGCGGGATTGGTAGCAGCGATTCAGGGGATATCCGCCGTCATTACGCCTTTACTTACAACGACACTTTATCAGGTGGACGAACATGTTCCGTTTATGCTCGTAGCTGTTCTGGTTGTCTTGCTGGCAATCATGATGCTGGGAATGCGGAAAAATGAATCCAATACTGTAACGGACCCCATTCATTCGTTATAGTCAGACAAAGTCAGAAGATCAAATAAGGTCAAAATAAAAGAAAAAAGGATCTATTTTAAAATAGTGAACCATGATGAAAGAAAATCGTCTTTTTTCGTCTTTTACGGACTTTGAGCCTTATTTGCAAGGGTATTATAATAATCAATGTAAGCAACACCAATAAACCAACCACACAAAAGGAGCTGATTTTCATGTTTGATCTGATTCCGTTTCGTAAACGAAATGAAGACCCGTTCGGACACATGTTGAAATCCTTCAATGACATGGTTGAGAACTCATTCCTCTCCCCTTTTGGAACTGGCTCCCAGCCATTCCGGACCGACATTCGTGAGGAAGAAGACAAATATTCGGTAGAAGCCGAGCTTCCGGGCATCGCCAAAGAGGACATAGAGATTCAGGTTCAAGGTAATGAATTGATTATTCGTGCCAAACGCAATGATGTAGTGGAGCAGAAGGATGACTCCAATCGAATCATACGGCAGGAACGCCGTTCCGGCGAGTTTATCCGGCGATTCTATGTTGATCATATTGATGAGGAGCACATTAAGGCCAAATTGGAAGAAGGTGTGCTGAAGCTCGAGATTCCGAAACGTCCTGGTGATGATCAATCTCGCAGACGCATTCAAATTGACTAATATACAGTGGAAAAAATAGTTTCCTAACACGGCAAAAAGCATGCAGGAGACATCCATAAGGATGTTTTCTGCATGCTTTATTTTTCATATGAATTGGACGATGCATAACTGACTATCCATTGTGCTGGTACCGAGTTATTTCTCTGCTGTTGCTTGCATCAGGGCATATATCTTACGTGTGGTATTCACATTTCTAACCGTCATATAGGCATATACTTTGGATCCCACAAGCTTGTTCATGCCACTTTTGGATGCATCTTCTCTGCTGACTGAATATAAAATCGCTCCAGGAACATAGATCAGTGTACCAATTTCCGGTTTGATGGGCAGCTGGTCCAGCACGGAGGGCTCATTGATCTCATCCCAGAGGAACATCACATCACTTTTGGCTGTGTCATCATTAACCCATTCTTCTGGCAGCGCCTGAATAACGCTATAGATTTCATCCATATTCCGCACCATTACCCTGATCTGTAAGCCAAAATCGGCGGCGATGGCCTGTTCTACCACATGGGATATCTCCCTATTCGCATCGGCACGTACCTGATGATCGGCAAAAATAATATTGCCAGAGTTGATATAGGTAACGACGTCCAGCATGCCTGCTTGTTCAAATGTTTCTTTCAGCTGCTTCATATTGATTTTATTGTTCCCGCCTACATTAATGCCTCGTAATAAGGCTACATATATCATCTGGATGACCCTCCAATTCCCTTTAATTCACCGTGTTAACAAAAGGACAGATACTCGAAAAGGTGAGCAGTATACTCTTCTCCCAACAGATCTTGCAATAAAGGTTCCACTTGCTCCAGATACTCGGGTTTGGTTTCATAGGTTTCTTCATCTTTCACTTCCCCGGCATAGGTGCGCGCTGCCTCAATCAGGATGGCTAGTGCACTGAAAAAGTCTGACAGCGAATCAGCAACACGGTTTGGTTCTCCACCTGTAAAAGCGGCATATACGGGAGAGTTTGGTGCCTCCACATCTACAATTAACGGATCATCGTTAAAGTTTGCGATGACGACGTGATTTTTTGGCCAAGTGGAGGACTCCTCATAAGGTTCATTCATGCCAATCCAGCGGAACCCCAGTTGCTGACGAAGCAGATGTTCAGGTGCGACAAAGGAAATAAGTGCGGCATCACCGATTTCGACGGCGGCATTTTTCATTTTGAGTGTACCTTCCGCATCCGCATCCATCATTTCATAATGACTGTACAGATACTGAAGTTCTGGAGAAAGAGGTATTCGTGTATCCACTTCCGGCTGGTGATGTTGTTCGCGGGGACGCAGATCATGATTTTTGAAAAGTCCATAAGCTTCATTATATAAATCCTGCTGTTCCACAAAACGGGTCAAGGCCGCATCCAGTTGTTGCATAGTGTCTGATTCCTCCTGGTAACATTGGTTTAATACTACGCCGATCCATTTGATTCTTGACTATAAGCATTATACTATATCAAAGATAAATTCAAAAAAAAAATTGAATACGTTTACATTCATGAGTGGACATGATATACTTTCACTCAAATAAGGATTGTTACTGCTTCGGGCAGGCAAAACCTGAACATCACTATGCGTGGACGTTGTTCCATTCATAATGTTGTTCGGGTTTTTTTGCATTCTACGGTCCATATTAAGGATAGAAAAACAGAGGACGTACTTATTTCCAACCCAACTAACATCACGCTGTACAGAAGAAAGGGGAGCATTATGAACAAGAGAAAATGGTTAAACGGTTTTGCCGCAGGTTGTCTCAGTATCATCCTGGTGATTAGTGGATGCGCATCCAAAGCGCCACAAACCGCGAGTGACACACCAAATCAGGCGACAGAACAGACAGAGAATGAAACACAGGAACCCGCAAACAACCAAGCTGCCAAAGGCAGAACAGTGATTACAACCGACGGTGAAGTGGATGATATGAACTCCGTCATTCGTTTCCTCTTGTATTCGAATGAGATGGATCTCGCCGGAATTGTACTGACCAGCTCGGTGTATCATTATGCTGGAGACGAGGAAGCAGGGATCAAACCGTTCCGCTGGACAGGCACACAGTGGGTGTACGACATGATCGATGCCTATGGCGAGATTTACCCGAACTTGTCCAAACATGCGGATGGGTACCCGGAGCCGGAACAGCTTCGAGCGATGACCAAGATCGGTAATATTTCCGATAAAGGGGAGATGGAGAAGGAAACCGAAGGTTCCGAATTCCTCGAAACTCTTTTCCTCGATGATGATTCCCGAGACCTGATTGTTCAGACATGGGGTGGCACCAATACTACGGCCAGAGCGCTAAAATCGATTGAGGAACAGTATAAAGACACGGCCGAGTGGGATACGATTCGCAAAAAAGTCAGTGACAAACTGGTCCTGTACATCATCCTCGATCAGGATGACAGCTACAACGAATACATTGCGAAGAATTGGCCGGATATCCGCATTCTCAATGACCAATCGAACTTCTGGCATTTTGCCTATGCATGGAAGATGCATGCTGAAGAAGTGAACAGTAAGCTTCATGGCGACTGGATGGTCAAGAACATTCTGAATGGACATGGCAAGCTGATGGATATGTATGCGTCGATGGGTGACGGCAAGATGATCGAAGGCGAACTGGCCGAAGAACAGCGCGGAAGTGCCGAATATCTCAAGAACAATCCGCAATATGACAAATACGATTTTATATCTGAGGGAGATTCTCCATCCTTCTTCTATCTGATCGATAATGGGCTGCGCAGTATGGAAGACCCTTCTTACGGCGGTTGGGGTGGACGCTTTGGCGTTGTGAACGACAAGCTGTTTAGAAACAATGTGCTTGATTACGATCCCTACACCAAACGCTATGAAGCCGAATACTCTCTGATGAGATGGTTTGACGATGTGCAGGATGATTTTGCAGCACGTGCAGACTGGGCAGTTGCAGACACTTACGAAGGTGCCAACCATAATCCGTCTTTAACGATTAAGGAAGGGGTGGATCTAAGTGTTAGTCCTGGGGAGGAAGTGACTCTTCACGCGGAGGGTAAAGACCCGGATGGAGATCAACTGACGTATACGTGGTGGAGATATTTCGAAGCGGACACTTATGAGGATTCCAAAGTAACACCGAATAAAGTTCAGCCTGAAATGGCGGGTGATCTGCAGCTTGGAATACATCGTGAACTTGCCAAGGATGAGCAGGTGGATACGATAAAATTGCAGGGCAGTGACACCGAAGCGGTGACATTTACCGTTCCTGACGATGCCAAATCGGGTGATACTCTTCATATCGTTGCCGAAGTACAGGATGATGGAGAGCATCAGTTGAAGCATTATCAACGTGTGATCCTAACCGTGAAATAAAGAAATAGAGGGGCAGTCCCAAAAGTCATCAACATGGCTGGCGGGACACCCCTCTTATTTGTGTAGTCTGATCGTAATTGATCCGTTAACGCTGGATGCCTGACCAGAAGACATTCCAGGTGATTGCCAAAGCTTGTTCATAGGATTGCCGTGTCTCATACACGAGCTGTACATCCAATCCATCCATCACGGTGACAAAAGCTACGGTGGCTTCTTCCGGACTCAGGCGTATATCGGAATGTCTGGTAAATACGGCTGCCAGCTCTTCCTTCAGTGTCCCGAGGTACGTTCGATATTGGGCCAGCACAAAATCATGCACCTCCAGCGGTGTGATAAAGGACAGGATATACATAAAAGCGACGTTTGGATGAGTCAGAAAGCGATTTTTGTGTTCATGCAAAAAGGCATATAGCTGCTGATCCAGAGTTTGGGTAACAGACTCACTGAAAAATTGGCGTACAAACTGCTGTTCCTCCTGCACAACTTCCTCATATAACTCCAGCAATAACGCTTTTTTGGATGAATAATGATAAGCCAGGGATTGCTTGCGAATGCCTGCCTCTTCGGCAATTTGCGCCATCTTGGTCCCCTCGTAACCCAGACGATTAAAATGTTGAATGGCAATTTCCTTGATTCGTTTTTTACTCAATGTCTACCTCCAGTTGGCGAGCTGAATACCTCTGTTGTTTTTGGGAGTATACCAAATATAACAAGATATATACCACAAAAATGCCTATAGAGATAGCATACACCACCGTATAGGAAAATGCAGAAGCCACCACGCCCAGAATCAACGAACCCCCACCAATTCCGAGGTCAAAAAAATTAAAGAAGGAAGCCATCGCATTTTCATGCTCATGTTCTTCTACAAGATTCACACACCAGGTCTGAATCGCCGGGAATATGGCACCAAAACCAAAGCCGTATAACGCACCAGCGATCAGGAATTGCACATCACTCTGGGCGATAATCAGAACCAGTAGCCCCGCGATTGCGAACACGGCAGAAGGTAACAACACGGAACCTGGTCCCCATCGATCAAACATTTTCCCCGAGAACAGTCGAACGGCGAAGCTTGCGATGGCGACGATGAAGAAAAACCAGGCTATATTCTCGAACCCTCTTTCGGCGGCGAATAAAGCTACAAAGGACATGATTGAACCCGCTGCAATGCCAACGAGCATAATGAGAAGGGAAGGGAAGAGTACCTTCTTTTCAATCAGTTTCACCGAAGGGACATGAGTTTGCATAGACTCGCTACTACCTCCTGTTTTCGGCTTTCTGGATACAAACACTGTCATCAGGAGAGCTAACAGCAAAATACACATACCTCCCATAAACAGGCTCTGGTAGTCGTACCTAAACAACAGGCTTGTTCCAATCAATGGACCGATGGATATAGCGACCGTCTCCCCTACGCCGAAATACCCCATACCTTCTCCCCGGCGATCCCTTGGTATGTTTTCAGTGGCAATCGTTGCAAAATATGTCGTTGCCAAACCAAATCCGAATCCGTGGATCACTCGAAATACAAGAATCATCCAAATACCTGACGATAGGTAGTATGCGCCTGTCATTAATGCACAGATAGTGATGCCGATAATCAATAGATATTTTTTGTCTATTCGAGCTGCCAAAACAGATGTGAAGGGTCGAATCAAGATGGCAGAAAACATAAATACGCCGGTAACCAGCCCAATCTGGGAGGCTTCGCCACCAAGACTTGAGACAAACAAAGGCAAGGTGGGAAGCAACATTTCAAATGCCATAAACAATAATGCGTTGGCTAACATGATAAATAGGAATGATCTTCCCCAGAGTTGCTGAGGTGTAGAGCTATGTGTTGAAGTACTCATGGTTTTCCTCCGTAATGTTGATCTCTGTCGCGCGACATGTTGAACTGATTTTACCTGACGATGGTCAGATTGTAAAGCGCGTATTCAGAGCAGAGGGTCATGATTTTTTGGTGGATGAGAGAAATTATTAAACATTTTTAATTCATATCCCAACATTTTCCGGTATAATAATCAGATAAAATGATTCAAGCGAATACTACCTCGGAGAGGTGATATGCAATGACGGTTGATATACTTGTAAGAAATAATGTTAAGGTACTTGGCTCGGGTAGCCAAACGATTGTATTTGCTCATGGTTTTGGATGCGATCAGGATATGTGGCGTTACATTATTCCAGGTTTTATGGAGAACTACCGTGTGGTGTTGTTTGATTATGTTGGATCTGGCGATTCTCAAATTAACTATTATGATGCTATCAAATATAGCAACCTTCAAGGATACGCCCAGGATGTGCTGGAAGTTATGGAAGCGCTCGAGCTAAAGGACACCATATTTGTCGGGCATTCCGTCAGTAGTATGATTGGTATGCTGGCATCGATTCAGAACCCCAAATATTTCAAAAAAATTATAATGTTAGGGCCCTCCCCACGTTACGTGAATGATCTGCCGAATTATTATGGAGGTTTTGATCGGAATGATATCGATGAATTACTTGAGATGATGCAGATGAATTTTATTGGGTGGGCGAGTTATCTGGCACCCATTGTGATGAACAATCCGGAACGGAAAGAGCTGACGGAAGAGTTGGAGAAAAGCTTCTGCTCCAGAGATCCGCATATTGCGAGACAATTTGCCGAAGTGACGTTTTTATCTGACTGTCGTATTGATTTGGAGCAGGCAACTGTGCCAACATTGATTCTTCAGTGCTCGGATGACAGCATTGCCCCGGTAGAGGTAGGGGATTATCTACACGCTCATCTGAAGAATAGCCGGTTGCAACAGATGACGGCTAAGGGACATTATCCACATCTAAGTCAACCGGAAGAAACCATCCGAATGATTAAGGATTATTTAACGAGCGCATAAAACGCGGAAGAAAGGCAGTTATTCCATGGATATACAATTAGATCTGGCTCCCTGTGGATACTTCTCTATCTCTGATTCGGGCGTCGTACAGTCGATTAATCAAACTTTTCTTACGATGCTTGGATATGAACGTGATGAGCTGATAGGGCAACATATTGAATCGACCATGTCGGTGAGCAACAAGGTGTTTTTCCATACGTATTTCTATCCCTATATCCAGTTATATGGACATGTGGACGAGATGTACTTCACGTTCCGTACCCGTGATCAGCAGGCTGTTCCTGTTCTGCTTAACGGTGTTCGTCAGACCCGTAACGGGGAAAGCATTGTGGATTGTGTTGTTGTTGTCATGCGTAAGCGAATTGAACATGAGAAGGATATTTTGCATACCAAAACCAAACTACAGGAGTTGTATCAAGCGACGCAAGAAGCGAACAAGGAGCTTGAACGACTGCATGAGGAATATAAAATTAAAGAGCAGGCGTTAATCAAAGTGAATGATCAGTTGGAGACACTGGCCTCCACCGACTTGTTGACAGGATTGAAGAACCGCAGGTTTTTCCAGGAAAAAATGGTTGAAAGCTTGATGGTGTTCCAGCAGAAACAACGTAATTTCTCCCTTCTTGTTGTGGACATTGATCATTTCAAAAGCATTAATGATACGTACGGACATCCGATCGGAGATCTGGTACTCGGCAATCTGGCAGGGCTGCTGCAATCGTTGTCGCGAAGTACGGATGTGGTTGCACGTTACGGTGGAGAGGAATTTGTTGTCATTCTTCCAGATTGTGAAGAGGAGCAGGCGATTGGTATTGCAGAACGATATCGTTCACAGGTTGCTTCAGCCGACTGGGGTGAATATAACATTACGGTGAGTATCGGTGCGGCCACTGTAGTAGAGGAAGATACGGAAAAGTCCTTGTTCCAAAGAGCGGACAACGCCCTGTATGCCTCCAAAACCGGAGGACGAAACCGGGTGACACATGCAGCTCAGATGGTAAAAAGTTAAGAATTGAATTACATCAAAAGAAAGCGAAAAGGAGCCTGTGCAATGTGAGGGAGATGATCCCACATAGCACAGGCTCCTTTTATTTGTATGGAAATAGGCAGGGCTAATTCCACTTGAGTAACATCAGATTAACTTTATCGCGGAGCAAGGTAACCATACGCCTTAGCCGGAGAGTTGGCCTGAGGACGAAAATCTTCGCTCAGTTCATCCATAAATGCCGGGTTCACATATATGGAGTGTGCATCATTGCCAGATCCCTTGATGTAGGCGGCGATGCCGGAGTAGGCTTTATTTTTCCAAACCCACAGGGCATCTCCCTGCTCACCTGGAGAGTAATAGACGTTATGGTCAAACACATTGCCGGTATTGCTGGTATATTCATTGTATATCAGTACTTCCGAGCTGCTCGATACGAGAATGTTATGCATGAACGTATTGTTCTTTGTCCGTGACTGCATGAATAACTGTCCATTGCCAGCATTCAGGGTATCATTCCCCACAAGTGTATTGTACATAATCTTGCTATCCTCGGTAGCTCCTCGTTCCTCGTCATAACCTCCCATGGCAATACCCGTCAATCTGTTGGAATAAATCAGGTTATCCCGCAAGGTAATGTTGCTGGTTGAACGTCCGGCATGCTCTGAGGCAATCTCAATTCCGATATCGCTCCGATATACCCGGTTCTGGTCGATGATATGATCTTTCCCGCCATCTACATAGATGCCACCGGCTGAGTTGGTATCATTGGGCAGGTCTGTTCCATAGGAGGGATTGTTATTGGACGTAATATCGTATACTTCGTTGCCTCGTACAATGCCATTTCGGGCCTGATCGTACGTGTCGTCCTCGGACGTACCCTCGTACCCGATCAGATCAATACCAATGTTGTCGGCATCATGGATGACATTATTCTGTATGGCAAAGGTATCGACATTGCCGTTGACTGCAAGTGACTCGCTTGAACCAAGTATAAGATCATACAATTCATTATCCTTGATAATGATATCGCGTAATGCTTGGGGGTGCTCTGTGCCATAAATGGCAATACCGTGGGCATCCCTGCCCCGCAAATCGGGACCTTCAGGAGTTGCGTAACTAGCGATCGCGTGTATGGTGTTGCCTAACAGCTGAATATGCTCACCTGCTCCGTGGACATAGATCCCGGCTGGAACTTGGCCCCCAAGTGTGGTCGTGAAGTTACCAATTTCGAGATTCTGAATCGTGATATAACTGGCATTTTCAATTTCAATCAACCCTTCAATCCCCCGAACGGATAAACCTTTACCATCAATGATAACCTGCTCCTGAGGATAACTTGAAAATAGGGTTGGATTAGCGGAAGAATTACCGCTCCTGGTGATTTTGACTTTCTGATGATAGACCCCTTCACGCAAATAGATCGTGCTTCCTGGTGAAGCATGGTCGGCAGCGTGCTGTAACGTTTTCCATGGAGATTGAATGGTTCCTTTATTCGAGTCATTTCCTTGGGGTGATATGTAATGGATGACCTGGGGATCGGACTTTTGAACAGAAACAGGTTCCTTCATGGAAGATGTATGATTCTGACAACCGGATACGAGCACCATCAGAATCGGAATTATAAGTATAACTACGCGAATCAAATCGTTTCCCCCTTGAATTTAGCTTTGAAGATAGATTATAGCAGATTTGAACGGGTTAATAAGCCATGATATGCTCTTATAAAATCAGCGAGGAGACTGCTCATGAATACATTAACGATAGCTGAATTAGTAGATCGGGAGAATCACGCATGGGAAGAACTCAAGGAACTCCTGGATAGCGGGCAAAATACATATGTGTATGTTCCAGCAAAACAAGAGGCTGGAGAGGATACCCTCTATCGTCTGCAAATAAGCACCAAATCCTATTTGGGGGCTGTTGCTTATGAGACAGAAGGTATTGTACTGGACCATGGCTGGATCACGCTGCTTGGTGCGGGTGGTGACAGTACATCTGGGAGTCTCACCAGTTGGAATGGTGTGAGTGAGCAACCTTGGGTAGATGTACTGGAAGGTATGATGGTCGTTGCATATGATGCGGCAGGCGGTTTCTTCGGAATGGATACAGGCAAGTATGGTCGTACGGGACAGATTTATTATTTTGCACCGGATACACTCGAATGGGAATCAACAGAACTGACATACTCAGGTTTCATCAACTGGCTGGCGAATGGCGATCTGGAGCAGTTCTATCAGACCTTTCGCTGGAAAGGCTGGCAAGAGGATATGTCTCAGCTACAGACAGGTCAAGTATTCGCGTATTACCCACCACTTTGGACGCAGGAAGGTGGCGGCGAGAGCAGCAGTAAAGCCCCAATTAGCATAATGGAGGCCTGGAAGTTCGCACTGGACGGAAAATAGTTGGCATGCTGCTGTAGGATGAAATCAGGAAAGTAACCGGTAAGTTCAAGTTCATTGAGTGATCTACTTTGAGAAAAACGGCATTTCTGTTCCAAACTAAAAAAGGCTCGCGCTTGGCGCGGGCCTTTTTGGTTCTGAACTTTAAACATCAATTATCAATTGTCCAATGTAACAGGTTTAATGCCTGAGCGTGAAGCTCTGCTATGCCAGACGGTCAACCCGAGTGAAACAACGCAGACAAACAACAGACATGCATAGACAACATGATAAGCTTCCTCAACCGAGACTCCCGGAATACTGTGTAGCAGCAGCCCACACACGGCTACAGACACCGAACCACCGAAGAACTGAATCAATTGTAACATGCCCATACCTGAACCAATCTGGGCTTTGGGAAGCACACGTGACGCTTCATTATTCAAGGAAGCCATAGATGCTGAGAGTGCCGGTGAGAAAAAGAGATAACCACTGGTAATGATCAAGGCGGACTGATCAAGTCCGAGCATGAATAGGGCAAGTACAGCTGCGAGCAGAATGTGTCCGATGATCATAAATCGCATATTGCCATAACGGTCGATCCACCGTCCAACGAAACGGGTGCAGAATGCTGCAACGATTGCCCCAGGAGCAATCAACAAACCAATGGCGAGCGAAGAGCGTCCATATAGATCAGCGAGCACAAGCGGCATCAAAAACAGATTGCCCAGATTCACGACCAATACGCAGAATCCGATAAGGATTAACCGGGTGTATCCTGGCGTTTGGAATACTTGTGGATTCACAAACGGCAGATTCGCTTTCCGAATATACAGGAGATGTGCAATAAGCGAGATAACGCCTATGGCGAACCACAACCAGGACTGCTGGGTGATCGCGATCAGAAGTGTAGTGGCGTTAATGACGGTTAATATGGCACCAATAACATCGAACGGCTGATCTGTTTTGACGGATTCACGTGGGAGAAAATAGGGCAATACAGGCAGGGCGAGCAAGACAAGCACGGTTATGGCAAAAAGTCCGTTCCAGCCCCAGTACTCACTAATGAGTCCGCCGACAATGGGGCCAAGTCCAAAAGCCATGGCGCTACCTGATGAGATCAGCGCGATGGCAGCTCCGCGTCGTTCCACCGGGATGTAACGACTTGCAATGACGAGACCCAGCCCGGCCATAACTCCTGCACCCGCAGATTGCAGAATACGTGTCAGTAACAGGATCGCAAAGTTATGCGCGAACAACCCCAGCAATGAAGATAACCCCAGGATCAGAAGCCCAACCGTTAACAGTTTGCGTACCGGGATACGGTCTGACAATCGACTGTAAATCACCGTCGACAGGGCGTAACCAATCGAATAACTTGAGATGACCCAAGACCCCAGGTCCGAGGTAATCTGCAGATCATGAATAATGACTGGCAAAGAAACATTGAACATGGTGGTATTCATCACAACGATGAACAGGCAACATGTCCAGAGTGGCATGACAATTTTATCTTTCACGGTACCATTCCTGTCTTGGGTATAAATATGAATTCGGATTGAGCTTTGATGAAAATGTGATGAAAAGCAATATATCATTTTACACTCAAATTTATCATATGGCAATAATGTCATACTAATTCGTTCGGATGTGATGAGCATAGAAAGATATTAATAATAAACAATAGACGGATTTCCTGAATTTAACTAAAATGATCATGGAAGCATACATAAGCAGATGGATCAGCGGTTAGGTAACTAGATATGTAAGTAATTAGCATGTTGAAAATGAAGGAGATTATACCCATGACTCATGCATTATTAATGTCCCACAGCGTATTTCCGACGCTGGATATGAAGCGCACCGCGCAGTTTTATGAAGAAAAGATGGGCTTTCGGGTTATCAAATATCTCGATGCCGCGGAACCTCATATCTGCCTGTATCGTGATCTTACCGAGATTATTTTGACCCAAAGCAATGGACAGAAAGTTATACCCAACAGAGAATTATATGGCTATGGATATGATGCATATTTTATTACCCAGAACCAGGAAGAGCTTCAACAGGAATTGATCAACGCAGATGTGAACATCGTACGTGCCCTCAATCATACAGACTATAATAACAAGGAGTTTGTAATCGAGGATATTGATGGACGATGGATCGCTTTTGGCATCAAACAGGGATAATTAGATACAGAAACAGGCGCTCCGATAACGGGCGCCTGTTTGTGCATGTTATAACTGCAGATCTTACGCCGCAGTAACTTGTTTGCCGCGATTGCGAATCCACTTGATGACATCCATCAGAATGACGGCAGCAAGAGCAAGTCCGCCTGCAATCAGGAACTCATTCCAGCCGAAAGTATCCGGGATGGCGAAGACGCCGCGAACACCTGGAATCAGTGTAATTGCATAGAGACAGAGACATACCAGAATGGAGCCAAGCACGAATTTATTGGTCATAAAGCCCACTTGGAAGATGGTTTGTGTATTGGAACGTGCTGCAAAAGTTTGCAGACTGCGTGCCAGAATCAGGGTTGTGAAGGCCATAGCCACACTGATTTCCTCCGAAATACCAAGTCCAATATATTGGGATACGATAACAGCTGCACCAATCAGGACACCGCGTGTAATCACAGCTTGCAGGGTTCCGCCTGCGAAGATGCCTTCGTTAATATCACGCGGCTTGCGTCGCATGACATCTGGTTCGGGCTTTTCGGTACCCAAGGCAATGGCAGGTAGGGAGTCGTTCACCAGATTGATGAACAGCAGCTGAAGGGCCGTAAATGGATTAACCCAGCCGACGATCAAGGCAAACAAAATGGCGATAATCGCGCCGAGGTTACCGGCGAACAGGTATGCGATGGCTTTTTTGATGTTATCAAATACCATCCGTCCAACACTGACCGCATTTACAATGGAGACAAAGTTATCATCCGTCAGAATCATGGCAGCCGCATCCTTGGCGACATCTGTTCCGCTACCCATCGCTACACCAATATCGGCCTGTTTCAGCGCTGGTGCGTCATTAACTCCATCTCCGGTCATAGCTGCAACTTTGCCTTTACGCTGCCATGCACGTACAATCCTGATTTTGTTCTCAGGTGATACCCTTGCGTAAACCGAGATGTGTTCGAGTTGTTGATCCAGCTCTTCATCAGACATTTTGTCCAGTTCAGCACCTGTAATGGCGAGATCATCCGGTTCGGCAAGGCCGATATCCACACCGATCGCCTGAGCCGTCGTTTTGTGATCTCCAGTGATCATGATGGTGCGAATGCCCGCTTTTTTGGACTCTTCAATAGAACCGTATACCGCTTCACGCGGTGGGTCAATCATCGCTGTCAAACCAACCAGTGTCAGATCATGCTCGTCATCAATGGTGACCTGGTTTTTATCATCGAATTTTTTGTACGCGTAGGCTAGCACACGGAAGGCACGTTTGGAGAAGGCCTCATTTTTTTCTTCAAATTGTATGCGAATCTCGGGTGTGAGGGGCTGAACCTCACCGTTGATAAACACATGACTACAGCGGCTGAACAGCACATCCGGTCCACCTTTGGTCAGCAAAGCCGTCTGTCCCTCGAAGGTATGCACCGTACTCATGAGTTTTCGATCCGAGTCAAAAGGAAGCTCAGCTTCACGCGGGAACTGGTCACGGATTTCATTGTAATCCTTGTTCACCCGGTTGCTGAAGGCAATTAGGGCCACTTCGGTTGGGTCACCTAGTTCCTTGCCTTCCTGGTTAATATTTGAATCATTGCAGAGCACTGCAATATGTAACAAACGTCGTTCCTCTTCCGACCACTGATCGGGATCATCCGGGAATTCGTCCTTGGTGCCATGGGGAATGTAATAATCCACGACAGTCATCTTATTCTGAGTTAGTGTTCCTGTTTTATCCGTACAGATGATACTGGCAGAGCCGAGCGCCTCAACTGCAGGCAGTCTGCGAATGATCGCATGTTGTTTGGCCATCTTATTCGTTCCGAGTGACAATACGATAGTCACAATGGAGGATAACGCCTCAGGAATGGCAGCAACCGCAACAGCTACAGCAAACATCAGTGCATTTACGATGGAAGGCCCGATATTCTCCGTACCTTCGGTCAACCATACACGACCGGCTTCAATGCCAAAGATGAGAATCGACAAGCCTAGGATGAAAAAGCCCAGTTTTTTGCTGAATGATTCCAACTTGCGCTGTAATGGCGTGTTTTTGGCTTCGGCATTTTCAATCAGTTCGGCAATTTTGCCGATTTCGGTTTTGAGAGCCGTACCTGTAATGACAAGCATGCCCCGTCCATATACGACCAGTGAGCCACTGAAGGCCATATTGCGACGATCTCCAATAGGCGCTTCATCCGGAATGGCATCGGCGTGTTTCTCCGCAGCTTCGGATTCTCCGGTCAGCATGCCTTCGTTGATTTTCAGACTTCCTGATTCCAGGATACGCCCGTCTGCCGGGACATAATCACCTGCATCCAGCATAACAATATCACCAGGAACAAGTTCCCTTGCTGGAATGGTCTTTTTCTGGCCGTCACGAATGACTTTGGCTTCGGGTGCAGACATTTGTTTCAGCGCGTCAAGCGAACTCTCGGCTTTTTTGGTCTGAACTACACTGATCACTGCGTTGAGCAAAATAACCAGGAATATGATCAACGATTCAATCAGGTGTCCAAGTACAACCTGTACCGCGGCTGCAATCAGCAGCACGATGACCATCGGATCTTTGAAATTTTCGAGGAACAATTTCCAGACGGGTGTTGCATCTTTACCCTTTAACTCGTTATATCCTTCCGTTTCAATTCTCTTGGCAGCTTCGGAGGTCGTGAGTCCCTTGGAGGAACTCTGTACATCCTGAAGGGTTTCCTCCGCACTGTGTCTGTAATGTTGCAATTGACCAGCTCCTTGAATATTAGATTTCTCTGTGTATTACCCTTACGGGCAAAATCTAGAATCGTTTCATTTTCGTATTTTTTTAAGATTATGGATTTATACGTTTTTAGCTGTACACAGTATTTTTCATAATGATCCGAGATATGCCTTTTTTTGAATGTTATTATTTCCAGTTTGGATGATAGTCTGGAGAACCGAATATAGATGTTGGATCAGAAACTGTGTGCACCATCACACTAGCTCATATCAGGGTCTGTTACGCTATTACATAACGAACTGCGTTTAATCTAAGTTTGGAGGGGAAACCATATGTTTTGTTATCAGTGCGAACAGACGCCCAGTGGCGGGTGTACCGTAGTAGGGGTATGCGGCAAAAACGAAACAATCGCAAGTTTGCAGGATACGATGATTTTTGCGTTAAAAGGCATCTCTGCTTATGCGACACATGCACGCCAGTTGGGATATTCTGATCCTGAGGTGGATCGGATTACACATGAGGCATTATATATGACATTAACGAACTCGAATTTTAATGTACAGGAACATCTGGAGATGGCGATGAAGGTAGGAAATGCAGCAATCCGCATTATGGATGTGTTGGATCGTGCGCATACGGACCGCTTTGGTGTACCGCAACCGATTACGGTTAGCCAGAACCAGATTGAAGGACAGTGCATTGTGGTGACGGGACATAATCTGTATGCATTGGAGGAGTTGCTTCGTCAAACTGAAGGCAAAGGAATTAACATCTATACGCACTCGGAAATGTTGCCTGCGCACGGTTATCCGGCGTTGAAGAAATACGCCCATCTCAAGGGTAATATCGGCAAAGCCTGGTACGATCAAAGAAGACTGTTCGAACAATTCCCGGGTGCTATTCTTGCAACAACTAACTGTGTCATGCCGATCAAAGGCACATATGCAGACCGCTTTTTCTCCTACGAAGTGGCGGGGCTGGAGGGTGTTGCCAAGATTATGGATGATGACTTCTCACCGCTGATTGAACGTGCATTGTCTCTACCTGCGGCTAATGTACAATCGGAGCAAGTCTTAACGACAGGATATCATCATGAGACTGTGATTGGGCTTGCGCCCGAGATTATTCAAGCGGTAAAAGACGGTCATATCCGTCGATTCTTCGTTATTGCAGGTTGTGATGCGCCAGGCAAAGGCGGTAACTATTATCGTGAACTCGCGACATCCTTGCCTAATGATACTGTAATTCTGACAACCTCCTGTGGTAAGTTCCGCTTCAACGATGTGGATTATGGTACGGTTGGAGACACGGGTATACCCCGTTATATCGATCTGGGTCAATGCAATAATTCCGGTTCTACGGTGAAAATTGCAATGGCTTTGGCGGATGCTTTTGGCTGTACCGTGAACGAGTTACCTGTCAGCATTGTGCTGTCCTGGTTTGAGCAAAAAGCAGTTGCGATCCTGCTTGGCCTGTTCAGCCTTGGCATTCAGGACATTCGTATTGGACCAAAACCGCCTGAGTTCATATCGGAAGGTGTCTTGGATGTACTCGTGGATATGTTTGGTCTAAAGTTAATTACAACGGCAGAAGAAGATATGAACGCGATGTTGGCACTGTCATAGGATGAAGGGTGTATATTTACGTGTATCGCCCTCTGATGACTGCGAATGTCGGTTGTGAGTATGAAGAGTATGACTCATAAGTACAGATGGATAAGAGCCTACATAAGAGTAGGCTTTTTTGCTACGTAAACAATGTCATAGGTCTATATACCTTGTATAAATGAACATGCAATGTCAGGGAAATTAGTTTTTTTATCCTATTGAAGTTTTTTCATGGAAATGTGTATATAGATAGAGGCATATTAGATCATAACACATCACAAAACACGGGTTTACCGTAATATGAGGAGATCGTACATAATGCATGACACACAGATTGAAGATTGGTTGAAACTCGCAGGTGGCAAGGAGAACATCAAGCTCGTAGAACACGATAAGGGCACAACGACGCTGGTACTGAAGGACAGTACACAATTGAACATGTCGGTTCTTGCCTCCGCAGATGTTGTAGCAGATATTCGGGTAACAGGTGAGCAGTGTCATCTGGTAATAAGAGATGAATCTTCACTAATCTACAATACGTTACTGGGTATGGATGCTTGGGATTCGACAGGGACAGCGTTGCAGGAAGAAGGACACACGAAGAAGAACAGATTCTCGATCTTACATTTTGTATCCGATGTGTTCAGGCCCTTGATGCCTGCTATTCTCGGAGCCGCTGTTATTAAAATTATAGTCGCCATTATTGCATTAATGGATACGTACAGTTCTGCGGACTCTTCTGCGTTGATGGACAGCCAGACCTTTATGATCTTCAGGATCATTGGAGACAGTGTATTTTATGTATTACCTGTATTGGTAGCAATCAGCACAGCTTATCGGTTGAAGAGCAATATCTATGTTGCAGCATCGATTGGCGGACTCATGTTTTATCCGGAGATGACCATGCTGATGTCAGGGGAAAAAGAGGTGCATTTCCTGGGTTTGCCACTTGTGTCCCAGCCTGCTTTTTACTCTACGCCCATCTGGGTCATTCTTGCAATCTGTGCAGCGGCCTACCTGGAAAGAGTCGTTGAACGATGGATTCCAAAATTCTCCAAAGGGATGTTAGCTCCATTCCTGACGTTACTGATTCTTGTTCCGCTAGTATTGATGATACTTGGTCCTATCGGTACCTGGATTGATGAATATCTGCCGGAGGCATTGGATTCACTAGTAGCTAATGCTCCAGTGTTGTCGGTGATGTTACTGGGAGCAGTCTTCTCACTGATGTTAGTTATGGGATTATTGCCCTCATCATTAATGAAATGGTTATGAATGGTGGTTCTGTGGTGATTGCTGCCATGTTAGTGGCGATTGTTGGACAAGCAGGGGCTGCGCTTGCAAACGGAATCCACTCGAAAGAGCCAACATCCAGAAGGCTTGCTTTCTGGGCAACGGGAACTGCCCTCCTTGGAGTTGTAGAGCCTGCATTGTATACGGTCAACATGAGAAAAAGATCCTCTTTCTACGCGGCATTGCTGGGTGGAGCTGTGGGTGGACTATATTTCGGATTGTTATCTGTCAAGGCATTTGCTATGGTGGGGAATCCGAACTTGATCAGCCTCCCGCTCTTCAACGAAGAGGGTAGCTTGAATCTGTTGCATACTTGCATTGGTGTGGTTATTGCATTCGGTGTGTCAGGTGGACTGACGTATTGGATGGCAGGAAAAGGACAGAAATCGGGACAGGCAGCACCGAAAGCTAGCATTGAGTAATACGTAGAACGTACTTTTGAAAAAGTAGTGTTAAAGTTGTAAGAAAGAGCTTGTACCTGATGGTACGGGCTTTTTTGATTTTTATCTGAATAATACAAGTATGAAATGCTCAGTAGCTGTCCTCCATTTTATTCAAGCCATAGCTTGTTGGTTATGGCGTTGTCATGTATTTTGATATAGTGAAACCTATAAATCTGGATTACTAATCCCTTTGAAAGGATAACCTATGTCTGACAACACGGAATGGATTGCTCAATGGAAGTCAACGAATACACTAAGCAACGCTTGGATAACAAAAGGCGAGCTGCATCACTTTTTCAGTCACACTTTGATATTTATCATTGATGGAAAAGCGATCTGGAATATAAATGGACACCGAGTTCACGTTTCCTATGGAGAATTAATTGCGCTTGAAGAGAATTCCGTAATGGAGGTCATTGAAGGTGGCAACCTGGATCTGGCAGGATGGCATGTTCAGTTCGATACATATTCGGTGCTGCATGATAGACGGGAAGCTGAGAAGTTCGAATGGCGGTTACCGTCAGGAGAGGCGTATCAGAAAGTGCAACTGTCCGGTGGAGCTCTGGCAAGTATCATTCAGCATTGGAGTGAAGTGCATACACAGGATCAGAGTGCAGAAAGGGTTGGCAATCAGCATTTGTTATATGAGTTGTTAAGTAATCTATATCGGAAACAGCCGGATGACGAGTTGAAGCCAGAACACGGTATACTTCGCTCCATTGACTACATGCAACAGCATTATGATCAGGTCATTACACGTACACAGTTAGCTCAGATCGCCGGTATTAGTCCATGGCATTATTCCCGCAAATTTAGTGAGCTATATGGTAAGCCACCTCTGGATTATCTGGCCCACTATCGGATCTACCGTGCGCAGGAAGAATTGATATTAACCGCTGCAACCTCACAGGATATTGCCAAAAAGACTGGATTTGAAGATGCTCATTATTTTAGCCGACGCTTCAAACAACTGACTGGCGTATCACCTAAGATATATAGGCAAACGATGACGCAGCGCAAGATCGTATCACTTTCTCCAATCTGTGCAGAAATTATGATTCATCTGGGTGTCATCCCCTATGCCGTAGTGGTCACCCCAATCCTGTTGTCCCCACATCACCATGAACAATTTACAGCGCATGGAGTAGAGATGCTGGAGATAACACAGTATGAGGTGGAGATAGAACTTGTTCGACAGGTTCAACCGGAGATGTTGATAGGAAACGTATTGACGGAAGAGGTCAAAAGGGAGCTGCGCACAATTGCACCGATTCTAACCGGACTTCATCAAGATGTAGAACCCATGCTCAATCAATTGGCAGTCTGGTTTCTCAAAGAAGAAGAGGCTTGTAGACTGCATCAGCAGTTGAAACATGAAGTCAGCGTAGCTAAGCGACAGTTGCAACCCATCATCCAATCCGCGTCCACTGTCATGCTACTGAGGGTAGAAGCGTTTGGTTATCGATATCTGGGTGGGCATTCACACGGGGTATCACACTTGTTATATGAACAGCTTGCATTAACACTGCCGGAAGCACTCGATTCAGGTACAGCATGGTTTAACCCTTGTTCGCTTGAACTGCTCACACAGGCCAATCCCGATTACCTCTTTGTTGAGAAGCGGATCATGCAGCACTTCAGTGCTGAAGAGAATATGAGGAAACTATGGGAGAGTCCGCAATGGAATGACCTCAAGGCTGTGAAAAATAATCGGGTATTTTACGTAGATACTCACCTGTGGGTAGACGGTCACGGAATTACGGGACACACTCTGATTCTCAATCAGATCGTTCGCAATCTTACGGAACCTTTTTATGAGAGAGCACAATAATCCAACTGAATACGCACGATATGCTATGGAAGCAATACTTCTTATTTGATACTATTTGATAATAATTATCATTATCAATATACATAAGGGGCGAAGTATATCATGTCACGAAGATTTAAAGGATTGGGCATTATGCTGTTGGTGATCAGTATGATGCTGGCGGCATGTTCCGGTGGAACCAAGGAAGAGAGCGCTACAGCTGGAACAGCAGGTGCTCCAACTGAAGGAGCAACGAGCACTGCAAATGAAACAGCGACTGAAAGTGGGACTAAGGTGGTGAAGGATCAGTTTGGAGAAGTAACGATTCCAACTCATCCTCAAAATCTGGTTGTGTTTGATTCGATTTATGCCGAGTATCTGATTGAAATGGGTGTTACACCCCAAATCGTTTTGTTAACTCCAGAAGTTGAAGCGGAATACCGCCCTGATTATTTGAAAGAACACGGGGTCCAAATCATTGAAGTCGAGCAATATCAATATAATTATGAGCAGTTGCTTGCGTTGTCACCGGATATGATCCTTGCAGCTGGCGAAGGTATGGAACAGGGCGTATATGATGAATTGTCCAAAATTGCTCCTACAGTGGCACTGGATGCCAACAGTGAAATGAAACGTGCTATGCCAAAGCTGGCTGCCATATTCGATAAGACCGAAGAATCTGCCAAAGTACTGGCTGAATTTGATGAGAAGGCCTCACAAGCGAAAGAGAAAATTGCGGCAGCCCTGGGAGACAAGACCGTATTGGTTCTCCGGGTAGAGCACAATCGTTACCGTTTCATGGGTCCCAAAGGAGGAAGTAGCAGTGTTTTCTTCTATGATATCCTGGGTCTGAATAGTCCTGAAGCGATCAAAGACTCTACAGATTGGTTTAGCCAGTTCTCCCTGGAATTCTTGCCTGAGATGAATCCGGATTATATTTTCCTGGAAGACAGAACCCTCGTAGGTTATGACACGAAGAAATCCATGGAAGATCTGAAGGCAAGCCAAGTGTGGTCAAATCTGGAGGCTGTGAAGAATGATCATGTCTTCCCGTTGAAGACAAGCCAATTCGTATCCGGTGTGGGTCCGATTGGATCTGTAAAATTGATGGACTATGTTGTTGAAAAGTTGGTGCCTTAAATGACAACGGAGACACAATTGGACATCTACGATATTACGATTATTGGTGGTGGGCCTGCTGGAATGTATGCTTCATTTTATAGTGGTATGAGAGCCATGCGTACCAAGATCATCGAAGCCAAACAGGAACTCGGCGGATTCATGCGTACATACCCGGAGAAGCTGATCTGGGATGTGGGCGGGGTTGACCCGATTCGCTGTGAGAAGCTGATTGAATCGCTGGAGAGACAGGCGAGAACGTTCGATCCAACGATTGTATTTGGTCAGGAAATTGCAGAGCTGGAACGACGTGAGGACGGTGTATTTATACTCATTTCCAAAACAGGGGAGCGTCATTACACACGTACCATCCTGTTATGTGCGGGCAGAGGGATGACTCAGGTGCAGAAGCTGGATGTCGAGGGTGCCAATCGGTATGAGCTGACAAATCTGCACTATACCGTAACCGACTTGTCCCGATTTGCCGGGAAGCGTGTTCTGATCTCGGGTGGCGGCGATTCCGCAGTCGACTGGGCGAATGAAATGGGCAAAATAGCAAGTGAAGTTACGGTGGCACACAGACGTCATGAATTTACCGGACACGAGTCGCCAGTTGCTCAGATGAAAGCTCAGGCCAACGTCATGACGCCATTTAGCATCTCACGCTTATACGGTACAGGTGACAAAATCGATCGTGTCGAGCTGGTCCATGTAGAAACTGGTGAGATCACACATGTTGAAGTGGATGAAGTTGTCGTAAGCCATGGGTATGATCGTGATTTTGGTAACCTTGTGCAATGGGGACTGGCGCGGGAAGATTACGGCGTATCCGTTGATCAGCGCATGCGTACCAACATTCCAGGCATATTCGGAGCGGGTGATTTCATCACATATGGAAGCAAAGTCAGGCTGATCGCAGGTGCTTTTAACGATGCGGTGCTCGCAGTCAACAGTGCCAAGACGTATCTGGAACCTGCTGCTTCCGACATGGCGGGTGTATCCTCTCACAATGCCCGGTTTTATGAGAAAAACAAAGCGCTCTCCAATACGTAAGTAGGTTTGCACGGAGGGAAGGCCATCTGAAGAGCCCGACAGAATTTCGAGATCTCCTCGAAATTCTGTCGGGCTTCAAAAAAAGTTTACACAAACAGCGCCCACCAGAGCGATTCAGGTGGCGCTGTTTTATTTGGTTTAAACATGTCACTATTATCAATAAGGATACACCGAGATGGATAAAGAGTCTTGAATCACCAGACTGCCGATCTTGGCGAATGGATAGATGATTTTCTAAGGAACTCAGGACATCTTAATGGGCCTTCGGAACCTCTTTTCAAATTCTAAGGAACACCAGACACGTTATCAATGAAAACTCCCTAGTAAAAACACTGAAAACGGCCTTTTAATCTGATATAGAGTGTCTCAGGTTCCTTAGATTTCTGTATGCGCTTCAAACCCTTGAATAAGACGCCTCAGATTCGTTAGTGCTTGCTTCATACTTTGATCCAACCGGCGGCGAGCCTAGAGGACGATCCTGAATCCTGCCCTGAATTCCGCCCAAAGCGAAGCTTTTCATTGTAAGGGAGAAAATCTACTTTTACGACGTCTCAATCGCTTGCTCGCACTTGAAGGGCACGTTCTCATACATTCAGGATTCAGTGCGCTTGCCTGTTCCAGACACGTTCAGGTTTGCTGGTTTCATTAGATTTAAGACTTGTTCTATTTCAGCTCGGTCTGTCCACTTGCGAGTCGATCTGCGATCTCTTCGGCTTGTAGAATGGAGGTATAGGGATCAGCAGTGAAATATTTATGAATATCCAGTTTGTAGATATGGTCGTTCTGCACCGCAGGCAGATTGTCCCAGACGTTAGGCAACAGGGAGTGATCTTTCGTGCCTTCTGTAACCATCATCAGCAGGTAATCACCTACATACTCTCCAAAGACCTCCGCGCTAGCTTCCAGATTTTCTTTGCCTTGGTCCAGAAGATCTGATTTTACCTTGGGTGCCGGAGTTAGTCCAAGCAATTCGTAGGCTGCTCTTCCACCACGATTGGCGCTGTTGCCGATAATGGCTGGGTTCTTCAAAAAGTTAAAATCGGCAACGGTGAATGTGGCACCGTCCGGAATCACATCTTTGATTTTGGCCTGAGCAGCTACGATCCGCTGTTTAAACGATTCGTTCCACGCTATGGCTTCTGCTTCGCGATTCAGAATCTCGCCCATGGCTGTCACTTCGGCTTCCATGGAATCATACTGATCGGGTACGAATACGACAGTCGGAGCGATTTTGGAATAGGTCTGAAATTTCTCCTGGTCCCATGTGATAATCAGGTCCGGTTCCAACTCTACCATTTTCTCAAGTGAAACCTCACTGTGGTTACCCAAATCCGCGCTATCCACAAGTTTGTCACGCAGGAATACTCCATAATCCAGCAGGCTACTCGGCACACCAACGGGTGTTACGCCGACAGCCAGAACATGTCCTATATTCCAATCAACGACAACCCGCTCCGGGTTGAGGGGGACTGTAACGTCTCCCATCATCGTGGAGAGTGTTCTTGTTTGCGGTGCGGTGTTTCCTGTTTCTGTCGCCCCAGGTTTCACGGTCTCTTTCTGGGTACAACCACTAATGAATACGGCCATGATCAGCAAAACAGGCAGGGTGATACGATACCAAGCTTTCTTAAACAACATGACGAACCCTCTTTCTAATTGATAATGATTTTCATTTAATATAACTCTAGAGGCAATCTGACGATTGCACAATAACCGATTCGGAAGCGAAAGCATAACCATTTCAGAACAGATGTACAGGTTGAATTGAGAATGATTATCATATATGATGAGGCGAAGCTTTGGATGTAGTAACGAGGAAACACAAAGAAAGGTCCATGACGATGAACATAGAAGAATACGGGGCATTATGGGAGCATATAACAATCCGATTACTGGATATTCGAATCATTACCGTTAACATCAGTGAAGATCCTAATACGTGGACGCTTCCCTCGAATGCTTTTTTATTAATAACGGATGGCAAGGGGCAGATCTGGCTTGGTCAGGCGATGCATCACATTAAAGGGACATATATTCTGCACGCCTCCAAAGGAACGCGCCTGGATTGTCTGGCTAAGAAGCCGATGGAAATACATATGTTGTCTTATTCGTCACCAGAGTCAGAGAAGCCAAATACTGAAAGATCCCAAACATATACTGGGGTGGAGTCTCTGCAATTCAGTTTTGGTTTTGAACCAGCGTGTCCATTGCCATTAATTGAAATCATGCAGTTGATATACAGACAATGGAATGAACTACAGTCAGCAGGCCGAATTCAAACCAAGGCGTTGTTCTACCAATGGCTCGCCGAGATGCTGAAACAAATGCAGGAGCAAAGGTTTAACGATGCTAAGCTGGATCGGGTAGATCAAGCGGTGCATTATATGAAACGTCACTACGGGGAACCACTCAAGATAGAACAGGTAGCTGAAATGCTGAATTGTAGTCCAAGGTATCTGAACCAATTGTTTCAGCTTCAATTAAATACGAGTCCCAGCCGTGTGCTGTCACAGATTCGGATGGAACAGGCATTAAAACTACTGGTGAGCACGAATGGGACCTTACAGGAAATCGCGGAGAGAGTAGGCTATGAGAACGGCTACACGCTAAGTCGTTATTTCAAGAAACATTATGGTGTATCTCCTGAGTTTTACAGAAAGCGTCGAGAGTGCAGTGCTCCAGATGTAGCCCTGCAAACATTCCAACCACTTGCCGTTCTGGAAAGTCATTATTCGGGATGGAGCGAACGAACGGTACCTATAGTTGAAGCTGACAAAAACCAGCCAAAACAGAAGATTATAGATCTACAAGGAGTCCATGTGAGGAAACCCCTAGCGCCCGCGTTGCCAAGAGCCAGAACTCGAAAACTTGCCACAAGCATGGGCGAGATTACGGTACCTAACAAGCCTAGCCGTGTTGTCGTCGACTGGAATTTGGGAGAAGTACTGGCATTGGGAGTGACGCCTCTCGGAGCGCCGCATTCACTCATTGAAAGTAACCAAATGCTGGAGCCTTATATCTATGATCAAGTACAGGATATCGGCAATCATAATTTTATCTCGCTCGAAAAAGTGCTTGAACTGGAGCCCGATTTGATCATCACCTGGAATCCTGCTGCCTATGCTTCCTATGCCCGGATTGCACCTACGGTGGTCTATGGAGGGACTGGTTACGGCTCTGTCGCGGAGGAGATCCGTGAGATGGGACGTATTCTGAATCGCCATACAGAAGCCGAAACATGGATTAAGGAATACGGGCGGAGATTACATACATTGCAGCAAACCATCACGGGCAAAGTCTCCGCAGAGAAGACATTTACCGTCATTGATCCGAACTGGGGAGAACATATTACCCTTGTGGGAAATACGGGAACTCGTGGAGGTAAGGCAGCCTATGGGTTACTGAACTTGAAGCCAGCAGGCAAGGTTCGCCAGGAACTATTGGAGCCGGGCCTGGAATACCTGGATATTGCGCGGAGTGCGGTAGGTGGGTACCTGGAGGACTACCTGTTGGTGTTGGATAATGGTCCAAGACATGAGCTTGATCAAGCTTCAGGCAAACCATGGCAGAAGTCCATCGAGACAGATCACTGTCGGATTATTAGCCTTGACTGGAATAGATATTTCCTCTCCGACCCGTTGTCTGCGGTGCTGCAAGCCGAGGAAATGGCGGAACGGATTATCGCACGTTGAGATGGAATACAGTATGAGAGGAGAAAACAACAGATTGGCTTAGATTTGTGGATTAACTTTGACATAACAGACATTAGGAGGTTCAGCCTATCGGTTATCCCACAAAAGGCTGTTTATTTGCTGATTGAAAGAGCTTTCATTTCATCCCTATACTAAAGGTATTAACAGGTTGGGTGTCATAATGAGGCATTCATCGTAATAGGAAAGGATGATATGAAATGGGCAGATTAACTGGAAAAGTTGCAATTATAACCGGTGCCGCAAGTGGCATGGGATTGGCAGGTATTCAATTATTTGCAAAAGAAGGAGCCAAGGTAGTGGCAACCGATGTGGCAGTCGAAGCTTTGGAGGAACAGGTTAAACAGATCGTAGCCAATGGGGGAGAAGCCATTGCGTTGAAGCTGGATGTATCCAGCCCAGAATCTTGGAACGCTGTTGTGGAAGAAACCGTATCGAAATACGGCAAAGTAGATATTCTGGTCAATAATGCCGGAATTCATATGGCCAAAGGTATTTTGGAAGCTGAGCTAGAGGACTGGGACAAGGTTATGTCCATTAATGGTACAGGTGTATGGCTCGGCATGAAGGCGGTCATTCCTTATATGCAGAAGAATGGACAAGGTTCCATCGTTAATACCTCTTCCATTGCAGCAATCATTGGTGGAATAGCGGATGCTCAGGGCGCGGCTTATAGTGCTTCCAAGGGATCTGTACGTTCATTGACCAAACACGGGGCACAGTGGTTTGCCAAAGACAATATTCGTGTGAACTCCGTACATCCGGGTGCTGTGTTTACGGGTATGGTGGAGAAAGCAGGCATCAAATCCCAGGTGGAGATGGGGGAGAATTACAAAAATCTTGCTCCATTGCCTCCACATGCTGGTGAATCTATGGATATTGCTTACGCCTACCTGTTCTTGGCATCTGATGAATCCAAATTCATTACAGGTGTTGAGTTGCCTGTAGATGGTGGCTGGATCAGCAACTAATTAAAATAAATTCGACATACTAAAGAGGTACTGTATCTCAAGCTTCAGGGGAGACAGTACCTCTTTTTTTGAGCAGATCCCACTACAGAGTTATGGCGTAACTTTATCTTGATGGACTCGTTGCAGAATGGAGATTAGACCGATAAATCTCTTGGGATCGGTTCATGCGTGTGAATTCCAACAGTTGTTCAGCCATATAGGAGGCGCTGTATTTGAAGTTGCTTTGCACCCAACCCGTAACTAAACCAAGAACGGCATTAGCCTGATAACAGGCGAGAAGTTCCTTATCCAACCGTGGATCAGGCGACAGATCGGTTACATCCTCCAGATACAAGTTCTTAAGTGTTATATAGAGTGTATCCCTGAAATCCAGTAGCACGTTTGAATGAACCAGCAATGTATAGAAGGAGGCATGAGCCAGCACATGGTCAAAAATTTGAATTGCTGAGGCGTTAAGGTCCTTAATATCGAAATCTCGGAAATGCTGATAGGGTGCTCGATAGGCTAATTTTAGATCGTCAATCACGTCATTTAACAATTCATCAAACAGGTCTTCTTTGTATACATAATGCTTGTAAAATGTGCTGCGGTTCAAATCGGCGGATTTGACAATATCGGAGATGGTTATACTGTCCAATGGCTTACGGGACATCCATTCCAGAAGGGCTGTCTTCAGAGCCAGTTTGGATTTGTGTACTCTTCGATCGGTGTCAGATACAGATGGAGACTTAAACATATACACAACCTCCCTTACTTATCAATGATACAGTGCACAGGCAGCAGATTACACTTGCTACAATACAAAAATGTGAATATATGGTGAATTTGGTGTCGTAAACTGTCCGTATCACTGTGTTCTCCCTTATAATAAACCAAAACGGACGAGGAGATGGACTCCAGATGAAAAAACAAATGTGGATCATTGCAAGTGTTGCAGTTGTAATTGTAATTGGAACCTATCTGTTTGCAAACAATACGGGTAAGGAAGAGGCGGGTACAGCCAATGCGCCCAACATCCGAAAATTGGTGGAAGATATCAGCACAGGAAAAGAGACACCGGAATCTGCTTCCATCAATGCCAGACAGTTAATCGTCACCGATCAAGATAAAAAGACCATTACATATGATTTGCCTGAAAATGAATTTTTCCTTTCCATTGCACCCTATGTGGACCAGACCCATCCCTGTGCAATTCATAGCTTGACCGGTTGTCAGGGGGAAATGAGCAATAAGGAATTTAGCGTTACCATTCACGATTCTCAAGGCAACACTTTTGTGAAAGATGAAGTAATGAAGTCTGGTGCGAACGGATTTATGGATTTTTGGGTGCCTAGAGACAGAACCTATCTGATTCGTATTGTTGGAGATGGAAAGGTTGCAGAAACGCAATTGTCTACATACGAAGATGATAATACATGCATCACTACAATGCAGTTGAGTTAATGCAAACAGCAATCAATAGAAGGGAAGGATGGCCGTTAAGCTATCCCTTTCCTTTTTTTATTTCATAAAAGAATGGGAATAAGGTACTTTCCATTGACAAAAATCCATTCCTACGGCATAATCCAATAGTGATAATGATAATTGTTATCATATAAATACATATTAACAGGGGAGAAAAGAGATATGAAAAAAGGGTTGAATGGACTGTTGATTATGCTGGCCTTTGTGCTGGTTTTGGCGGGTTGTGGTAAAACCACGACTACAACAGATACAAGTCAAGGTAGTGACTCCGGTAGTGCTCCGGCTGAAGAGACAGCAGGTCCTGTTACCGTGAAGCATAAACGTGGAGAGCTTAAGCTGGACAAGCCAGCAGAACGTGTCGTTACGCTTGAATGGACATATACGGAAGATGTCGTTGCTCTGGGTGTTCAACCAGTAGGTAACGCAGATAATGCTAACTATAAAGTGTGGGTAACATCCGAAGCAGCACTGGATGACAGTGTAACGGATATCGGAACACGCAGTGAACCAAATCTGGAAGCTATTGCTGCATTGAAGCCAGATCTCATCATTGCTAATGCAGATAATAACACGGCGGTCTACGATCAGCTTAACGCGATTGCTCCAACGATTGAATATGATCCGTATGATGGTGACGGCTATGATTATGACAAGATGACAGAGATCTTTAATAACATTGCAACAGCTCTCGGTAAAGAAGACAAAGCAAAAGAAGTTCTGAGTGATCTCGATCAGCACTATGTAGAAGCCAAAGAAAAACTGGCTGCTGCTGGGAAAGAAAACTTCAACTTTGCACTGACACAAGCGTTCACATATCAAAATGCAGTCAGCCTGCGTATGTTTACCGATAACTCGGTTGTGATTGGTACTTTGGACAAAATCGGACTGGTTAACGACTGGAAGCCGGACAAAGTTGAAAACTATGGCTTCTCTACAGTAGGCATTGAGTCCTTAACCGATGTGAAGGACAGTAACTTCATTTACATTACACAACCAGACGATGACGTCTTTGGCACAGCCATGAAAGATAACTCGGTATGGAACGGACTGAACTTTGTGAAGGAAAAACGCACATATCAACTCGATAGCACAACATGGACATTTGGTGGACCGATCTCCTCCAAAGTATTGGTTGATGGGGTAGTCGAGGCGATTACCAAATGAGTTCGGTTCAAGGATCTAAGCCAGCTATGAATTGGCGCACAATAAGCATATATGGGGGCGGTCTAACCGCTCTCATCGTGCTTTTTTTTGTAAGTCTGTGTTATGGAGAAGCTTCCATTCCTTTGCATGTCGTTTGGGACGCTCTTACAGGCAGACAGGATTCATTAGAGCACAATATGGTCTGGGACTTGCGCATGCCGCGTACAGTGATTGGTATTCTGGCGGGTGGCGCACTGGCTGTTGCGGGCGCTTTGCTGCAAACGATTACCCGTAATCCATTGGCTGCTTCAGATACGCTGGGCATTAATGCGGGAGCATACTTTGTGGTGGTGCTGGGAGCTATCGCTTTTCCAGGTCTATTAAGTCAGTCGCCTTTTCTTTTCGCAGCCCTAGGTGGTTTGCTGGCAGCATTTGCGGCTTATTTCATGGGCGGCGGACGAACATCAAGCCCGGTTCGACTTGCGTTGTCCGGTATGATTGTATCGATGGTGCTTGGTTCATTTACAAGTGCATTACATATTTTTTTCTCCATGGAGACACAAGGGTTGTTCCTTTGGGGTTCCGGAACACTTGTCCAGAATGACTGGAGTGGTGTGTTTTATGCTTTGCCTTGGGTGGTTGGTATTACCCTTCTTGCGTTAATCCTGTCCAGACAGTGGGATATGCTGGAGTTGGATGAATCAACGGCTTCTTCCTTGGGACAAAAGGTTACATTGGCTCGTGCAGTAGGGTTAATTCTCGCTGTATTGCTGGCTGCTGTGATTGTCAGTGTAATCGGACCGATTGGCTTCGTGGGACTGGTCGCACCACATCTGGTTCGATTGAGTGGTGTACGTTCTAACCGATTACTATTACCTGGTGTGTTCATATGGGGCGCAGCGCTCCTGGTTGGAGCAGATGTCCTCGCCAAGATGGTGCATAACTCCAGCATGGAACTGCCAACGGGTGCCGTTATGGCGATCATTGGTGCACCGTGGCTCATCTGGCTTGTTCTTACTCGCATGAAGGCTGCAAACGGATCAGGCATGTCAACTTCAATGAGCACAGGAGGAGCTGCGCGTCGTTTTGCATTTGGCCCGATGGCTGTATTATTTTCAGTCATAACGGTCGTGCTTATCTTGCTCAGTACGATGTTTGGCGGTATGCGAATTCCGCTGGCCGATTGGTTACCAAGTCTGTTCCAATCCGATGGATTGTTCTCCGCGCTGATTCAGCTTCGGATTCCGCGTACACTTGTTGCCGCAGGTGCAGGAGCTGCACTGGCAATCAGTGGTGTGCTCATTCAGATGGCGGTACGTAACCCGCTGGCAGATGCTTCAATTGTTGGTGTGTCCTCAGGTGCAGGGCTTGGAGCGATGATGGTCATCATCTTATGGCCGGGTCTTCCGATATACTTGCTGCCAATTGCGGCAATCATCGGTGCAGCCATTGCTGCAGTGGTGGTGTTCTCCCTCGCCTGGAAGAAAGGACTGAACCCTTCGGCGGTTGTGTTGCTGGGGATTGCAATGTCTGCCATTGCTGGAGCAGGTATTCAGATTCTGATTGTCCGTGGTGCGGTATACGGTAGCAGCGGATATATCTGGCTGACAGGAAGCACCTATGCTCGTACCTGGGAACAGGTGAGGGTTATCGGATTATTTTTAGTTATTCTGGTACCGGTGGCTTGGTGGCTGGCACGAAGATTCGAACTGCTGGTATTTGACGACAATAGTGCATCCGGGCTTGGTCTCGGGGTACGTCGTACACGATTATTAGCCATGACAGTGGGTGTGTTACTTGCAGCAGGTGCTGTTGCTTGTGTAGGAACCGTCGGTTTTATCGGTCTGATTGCACCACATATGGTACGGTTACTGACGGGGAATAAGTTAAGACGTTCGATTTTTTTATCCGCATTAGCGGGTGCAGTCATGCTGGTGCTCGCCGACACAATCGGCAGAACCGTCATGGCACCGACAGAGATTCCATCAGGCATACTCATTGCGATTATTGGAACACCGTACTTCCTGTATCTGATGTATCGTTCCAACTGGCGCAAGTCTGTATAAAAAGTTCAAACAAAAAGCCTGCTCCCCGAGCAGGTTTTTTGCTGTCACGGTATGCCCTCCAGCCATGATCTTATGTTCCTGTTTAACCTGGTTGCATATATATTGGATCATTGGACCTGACGTGGTACCCACAGATAACCTCACCCAATGAATGTCTACTCCCGCACCAAATGACAAAATCCCCTCACGTCTACAAGAAGTAGAGACCACGTTATAAAACGTGAAACTCTTACTCCCTGTGGACCTTGAGGGGATATTTGCTAGAGCACATTCGAATCGTACTCCGGTTAGCTGGATCTCAAAATCCCGCTGTCATCGACGGATTGTACCGCCTGTTGCAATATTTCATTATCCTGAACGAGGGCGAAGCGCACATACCCTTCACCTGAAGGACCGAAGGCACTGCCTGGCGTTGCGATGACTCCTGCATGTGTAACCAGATCCATGGTAAATTGCTCTGAGCTGTCGTAGTGAGCGGGAATACGGCTCCAGACAAACATCGTTGCTTCAGGTTTGGCAATCGGCCAACCCAGACTGCTGAAGCCCTCACAGAGGATGTCTCTGCGCTGTTCATAGATAGCTCGGACCCGTTCAACCTCGGATTGATTTCCGGTAATGGCGGCAATTGCTGCTTTTTGGATGGGCAGAAACATCCCGTAATCCATATTGGATTTTAGCTTTTTCAGCATGGAGACCATGGTTGTATTGCCCACACAGAAGCCGATTCGGGCTCCCGCCAGGCCATAGGTTTTGGATAAGGAATTGAATTCCACACCGACGTCCATGGCACCAGGGAATGCGAGGAAGCTTCCACATGACTTTCCGTCAAATACGAGTTCACTGTACGCATTATCGTGAAGCACGATAATATCATACTTCTTGGCAAAGGCAATCAGGTCGACATAGAACTGATCTGGTGCCATCGCAGTTGTTGGATTGTTGGGATAAGAGACCAGCATGAATTTTGCTCGATGAGCGATATCTTCCGGAATATCCTGAAGCTGAATAACATACCCGTTTTCTTCTTTTTGCGGCATATAATAGAGTTCTGCACCTGCCAGTAGCGGTCCATCCGCGAAGACGGGATAGCAGGGGTCAGGGACAAGCACCAGATCACCTTCATCTACAATGGAGAGGGATATATGTGCGAGTCCTTCCTGTGAACCAAGCAAGGAACAGATTTGTGTTGCCGGGTCTAATTCGACCTGATAGCGCTGCTTGTACCAATCGCTTGTAGCTTGCAGCAACTCACTCTGATCATTCACAGCATATATATAATTAGCCGGATCAGCAGCGGCCTCGCATAGTGCAGTTATAATATGCTGCGCAGGTGGGATATTCGGCGTACCCACACTGAGATCAATAACGGGCTGCCCGTTCTCCAGTCTGCGGCGTTTGATCTCCAGCAACCGGGTGAAAATTCCTTCGTTGAAATGATCCATTCGTTTGGCAAAGTTCATGATGATGATTCAGCCTCCAATCCTCTTCGTACGCATATTCATTAATAATAAATGGACAGCGACTAAAAGAGAAGAGCAGGGGAAAGCTTGCGGATCATGACTTTACTTTAAACTGGCTTAGTTCGTCTTGCAGTTTGCCAGATAGCTGGTTCAACTGTTTCGACAGATCCGCTACCTGTTCGATACTATCCAGCTGATCCTGCGTGCTGGCGCTTACTTCTTCCGTCGATGCCGAGTTCTCCTCTGTGGTGGAGGAGATAATCTCCAGTGCCTGGAATATCTCATCTTTGTGTTTGTGTACATTGGCGGTATTAGTAGTAATCTGCATCATACGTTGTTGTAGATCTTTCAGGTCTTGGTTAATACTGAAGAATACATGTTTGGTATCTTCTACGGATTTGGCATTCTCCTCCGCAATCTTCATACCGCGCATGGTATGTTCAACCGACAGGGTTGTTTTCTCTTCAATCACATTCACTTTTTTGTTGATTTCCTCTGTTGCCTGAGCCGTCTGTTCTGCAAGTTTGCGGACCTCTTCGGCAACGACGGCAAATCCTCTTCCATGTTCGCCAGCACGTGCAGCCTCAATGGAGGCATTCAGGGCGAGCAGGTTCGTTTGAGAGGCAATCTGTTTGACTGTATCCACAAAACTGGATATTTCATTCCGACTCAGGTCAATCTCCTGGATAATAGAGGACATTGCTTGGGTGGACTGATGGTTTTCCTCAGACCATTTCGATAATTGTTCCACGACCGCAAGTCCTTGGCTACTCTGATCAGCAGATGTCTGCACGACCGTTCCCATAGCCTGCGCATCGGTTGCAATTTCGTCAATTTGGCTGGATAACGAGCCTGTTTTACGTAAGATATTTTCCGTTTCGATGGACTGATAATTCGTTGCATTGGCAATCTCGTTGATGGCTGTTGATGTGTCATTCATGGTCACAGCCGTTCGTGAGGAGATGGCCTGCAGATCATTCGACGACTGGTTCAGGATTTGCGCCGAGCTGCCGACCATTTGCAGCATGCTCTGAATTTTCTGCACCATGGAATTCAAGCCTGTAGCGATCTGTCCAATTTCATTATTGGATTTGATATCCAGTTGGACAGTCAGGTCACCTTGTTCAATCTGTTTAATCTTGGCCAGCAGCTGTGGTATGGAGCGTAACAGACGGCGAAGGGTAATGTAACAGATAATCACAAGTAGAAGGGTGGCTGCAGCAAAACCGCCAAGCGTAATCCACGTGAACGTTTTTAATTCCGCGAGAACTTCTTCTTCGGATATGGTCAGACCAACGGACCATCCCGTATCCTTGCTGGTAGCGTAGCCGATATAACGACGTTCCCCATTGTCGTTCATAAGCTGTACGCCGTTTTCACCGGCAAGCATTTTCTTGCCGATGTCCCCCATGTCCCCCGTACTGTCCAGGATGTTCTCCTTCAATACCTTCTCTTGATCCGGATGGTACAGAATTTCCCCGCTCTTGGACAGCAACATGGAATAGCCCGTGCTTCCAAGGGAATAACTCTCCATAATCGCTGGAATATCCTTGAATGCAATATCCGCTGCGGCAAAGCCGATCGTGTTATTGTTGTCGTCTTTGATCGGATAAAAGATACCCATGAGTACATCGCCTGCTGCAATATCAATGTACGGATCGGAGAAATAAAGTCCGTCTGCGGCGGTAACCGGCTTGTAGTATGGACGTGACTGGATATCAAAGTCCGGTGCAGATACAACACCATCATTTTGAATCCAAAACCCTTTTCCATCCAGACCCGCCACCCAGGCATCGGCAAACGAAGGCTCTGCCTTAACGATAGCGGCCAGTGTCGCCTGTGTCTCTGCAGCGTAGGTTGAACTTGCGGCATCTGTTGCAGATGCTGTTGTTTCTATGTATTGCCTAAATAATGTGTTGGTGGACATTTGCTTGACCAGCGCGCCCTTTTCCTTGAATAGTGCATCAAATTCACTAACAATGGCTTGTGTCTTGGTCTCGAGCATGGATTCCTGCTGTTTCACCAGAATGTTTCGTGTGCTTGCAAACATAAATGTCCCCAGCACGGTAAATACAACTACGATAATGACCAGCAGCACAATGGACAACGTATTTGCCATACTGGATGTCCGTGCTCCCGTTTTCCCCCACTTCTTCAACATGTTCGACATATTCCATCTCCCCAGATGAGTAATAAAAAGCTCAAAACGTCTAAGTTATATGTCGGCATGATCTATAGTTTTATGTAGATTTCTGTCGAATAATCCTGAAAGCACGGAAAGGAAAGGTATGAGTATGAGAAGGATGAAAGGGAGGGATGAAAAAAGAGGAAAGGAATGAAAAAACGGGGATCGGTAGTGGTTCATCCAGGCGATCTTGTTTATAATGGAATGAATTGGAACTATGGGTGGAAAAGGGGGATTATCTGTGAGTGAGTTATGGCATGCTTCAATACAGGGGGTTCCATGGAATGCCGAAAAGATGCACCAGGCGGTGCATCTGTTGCGTCGTAGAGCAACGGTTCATTTTCGCGTTGACGCGGATACATACGAGGACCTTGCCGAGCTCGATGCCAAAGTATTCTTTGCCCGGCCGGATCTGATTCTACACATATCACATATGGACCCTAAAGGGGTATATTCATCCGGATTTTTGGGGCGACTGGCACAGTTGAAACATGTGTCTGCCTTGCAGCTTGATCTTTCACAGGCACAGGATTTGACGATTCTGGGTGCGATGGAGCAACTGCAGTTTCTAAGATTGAATTCACCTGCAAAGGCGACCGTGCTCGATTTTATTAAACACTACAAACGATTGACCTTTCTTGAACTGCGTGGCAAATTCAACGGATTTGACTCCATTGCGGCATGTCTCCAACTGCATACGCTCATTCTGAACTGCACGGTCGAAAGTGCTGATGTGTTGGCGGAACTGCCTATGCTTCAGTATCTGTCCCTGGATCACTGTGAGTTAAAAGGGGGACTGGATGCATTGACACAGTCGACCATATCGATGTTGAAGCTAAGCTCTGTTCGCAAGCTGACGAGTATTCAGGGACTCGAACAGATGCGCGGGCTGGAATATCTGCATCTGTCCTTGCCCAAGCTGGAGCAATTATGTGACTTTTCCCATCTCACCTCTCTCAGACAGCTCGAACTGGACTATATGAAATCGTTACGGGATACCACACATCTATGGACAGCCCGTGCTTTGGAGTCTCTTGAACTGAAAGAGATGAATACGGCGCTCAAGGCGGATTCGTTTGCTGGGCTAACCGGGATGGAGCAGTTGCGCCAAATTGATTTTCGTTTTATTGATGTTAACAAAGGACGGATTGCAGCTATGCGTGATCACCTGGACAAGGCCGGAAAATCCCATTTGTTATATGAAAATATCCCTGAGCATGAACGCCTGAATTCCATAGGTATTACACACTTGTCGCATGTATTAATGTAAACGAACTTCTGTCCAGCATGTGTATACAGAGCGCACTCCGGTGAACGGACCGATTGAGGCGTGTAGATGTCATTGCTATCTAGGTGTTCGTATCCGTTAATGCGGGTATGTTGATCTCTTTCACGCAGGCCGCTTTGGACAAGCTGATGATACATCGAACGATGGCGACCATATCCTGCAGGGGAATGCGGGTCCCATCATACTCGGCCAGTGCACGTTCCATCCCGTCTTCATACGGAATTTCTGCCGCCAGTTCTCCCGGGTTGATGCATGTCACCGCGATGCGGTCATTTCTCGTATGTTCTCTTAGAGCTTCCGTAATACCCCGTATGGCAAATTTGGAGGCGACAAAAGAAACCTGGCTGCTGCCTGCATTGCTCAAACCGGCTGTTGAACCAATCAGGATAATCTTCCCTGCTTCAGACTGGCGGAGCTGAGGCAGTAAAGCCTGTATACATACAATTGTAGAAGTCACATTCACATGGATCAGCTGACTGATATCTGCGGGTTCATCCTTATCAAACGTGTAGTGCTCTTCAAATCCTTCCTTTTCCCAGATCCCCACGTTATAAATAAGCACATCCAACGTCTCACCTTGAAGTTGGCTGGCAACTTGCTCCGCGGCCTGAAGCTCGGAAAGATCAGCTTGAATCCATATTCGCTGGACGCCATCCTCCACGGACAGACTTTCCGGCTTGCTGCGGGAGACCACCCAGACTTTATCACCAGACTGTGGCACACCTCGGACGAATGCATCGCCCAATCCTTTACTTGCACCGAAGACAATTATATTTTTCACATGAAACCCTCCTTACAGATTAGAAATGATTAAGTATTTACATTAATCTATATCTTACTATAGAGGTGATATATGGAACATGAAGTTTACATGAGTTATGCTTCATCCTTATCAAGATTCGGGATTTATGAAGTTAAAAGGTGAAGCTCTTCATAAAATGTACTGAAAGGACCTGGCTCCACACATGGTGAAGTCCAGGTCCTGATCAATAAACGAAAAATTAATAACCGAATAAAACTACATTTATTCTACGCGGAAATAATCGAAATCTGCATATCCTCCGGTAGACTTCGTTGCATAATTGAATAGTGCAAACCGGTATCCCATAAAGTGTGGCAGGGTGTAAGACATTTGAAGTGTATTGCCAATGGTTGTCCAGTTGCTGCCATTCAGGCTATAAGCAAAGTAGGCTTTGTCGGTCTGGTTCGTAAAATCACAGATGAGGCGGAGATAGATTCTGTTCTGGTTTAATGGCACAG
The DNA here is from genome assembly GCF_038004485.1 of Paenibacillus sp. FSL R7-0026. NCBI lineage: Bacteria > Bacillati > Bacillota > Bacilli > Caryophanales > Paenibacillaceae > Paenibacillus > Paenibacillus sp. FSL R7-0026. The sequence goes on along the minus strand of NZ_JBBORG010000001.1, from coordinate 4,653,294 downwards.
TTGCTACTTCAGTCATGGTGCCGGAACTGGCATTAGTCATAACGATGGATTTGGTGCTGCCCGTCATTTTTACGCCGACAAAACCATATTTGGCCTGAAAAGCAGCGAGTCCAGCATAATCACCATCCTTCATGCCTGCTGTATCCAAAGCGGTAATCCCTGTGCTTTTTGGACCAAAGGTTCGTTGTGTCAGCGTGTTGCGGGCTTCTAACAGGTTTTTGCTGAGTTTGCCTGCGGTTAACCGCATGAAACCGGGCCGCTGGAGCAGGGACCAGTTGGCAGCATCAGGGTTATGATTCCACTGCCAGAAAGTAGCGAGACTGGATGTACCGGAAGATGAATTGCTCGTCAAGGAGACGTCATCCACATAAAACGCCATCAGATCATTGGTCGGGTCCGGATTCGAGTTATACGGTGTTTCCACAAAAATAAAGCTTTGGGACAGGTCTGCATTCGACGGAACGGTATACGTACCTTGAATGGTACCCCACTGTCCGCGGGTTAACGTCGCACTGCCCATAATGGTAATTCCGGTATAACTTGCACCGTTCTGGATGCTAAGATTGAACGTTTTGGTTGCAGGACCAGTAGTGTATTTGATCTTTGCCGAAAAAGAGTATGTTCCTCCTGGTACCAGCTTGCCTGTAACCATCTGTTTGGCTCCGCCTGCTGTCTGCTGTCTGCCGCTGACGAGCAGACTTTTTGTACCGCTGAACGCTTCGGCATTTGTTACGGTGATGTTCGCCGTATTGTTGCTGGTCCACGGCTGAGTGCTGCTTTCCTCAAAGCCGCCGTTCACTAACAGTTGCGTTTCTGAGGGTGTACCTGATGTGGTTGCATTGAACTCATCGGACCCGTAGATTTTGGCAGCAGGCTGACCTTCAACGGGCATATTCATGGTAAGGGGAACCTTGCCGTTCACTCCAAACACAGGCCAGTTATCCGACCACGTCACAGGAACGAGATAGGGGATGCGTCCAATGGCCCCGCTATCACGAAACAGCAAGCCGTACCAAGCGCCGGATGCGGTATCCACGATGCCTCCTTGGGCGATTCCCGAGTCTCTGAGTACAACTTTACCTGTGTATGGACCAGTCAATGTGTTTGCACGATAGGCAAGCTGAATGCGACCATCACCCGAAGGCCATGCAATCAGGAATACATAGTACATGCCATTGATCTTCTGAATGTGTGCTCCTTCTGCCTTTACAATCATGTTGGAGCCGGCAACACTGCTTGCGTTTGGAATCAGGACCTGATTGAGACCGCCGGACTTGACGGCCTTGGCATCAGATGTTAGTTCAACGATACTGATGTTATCACTACCGTGAACAAGAAAGGTCCGATTCCCGTCAAACAAAAGGGAGGGGTCATGGTAATAACTGTTCAATGTGTAAGGTGTCCATGGTCCTGTTTCAATATTGCTGGTTTGGTAAATATACGTCTTGCCCGTGGAAAGCGAGCCAAAGGCCACATAATATATACCGTTGTTGTACCGCAAGCTACTCGCCCAGGAACCACGCCCATACTCGTTTTGTCCATTGTTCAGATTCTGTATGTCCCCGTTCCCAAGCGTATCGTATACATAGTTTACGATGCTCCAGTTGACCAGATCATAAGACTTCATGACCGGGACTCCCGGATTCATATGCATCGTTGTGCTTGTCATATAAAATGCATTGCCCACCCGAATGACGTCACTGTCAGGAACATCCGCGTAAATAACCGGATTATTGAACGTTGCGGCTGAAGCAGCGGGACTTGTCCAAGGGAATGATGTTATAAGCAAAGGAAGAGCGAGTAGAAGAGTACTGATTTTTTTCCACATATTCTATCCTCCCAATCGATCATGTCCTATGAATTAAAGCGAGTACTCCAGATAATCAATGTAAGCATCCCAAGTGCCATTATCCGTTGTTACGACCAGCTTGATTTCCTGATTGCCTGTAGCGTGAGTGATGCCGGTGAGGGTTTGAACGGTCGGCTCCGTTCCCGTGAAGTAGAAAGAACCAGCGGTTACACCCCCGATGACCAGATCAACACGAGCTGTATTATTGTTGTTGGAAGCGCCGCGAACAGAGAATTGATGGGTTGGGAATGCAAAATATTGATTGTATGCTGCATAATCATTGTTCCCGTAAAGAGCGACTCCATTAAAAGGGGAACTGATTACGCCAGCGTATTGGCCGCCAAGCGTCATATTCTCGGCTTCGTAACGGGTAACGTTTGGATTAGGATTAGGATTTGGGTTAGGGTTGCCGCCCGAACCGGATGTGAATTGCCAGTAGTCCAGTTTGAACAGATTTCCATTGCCTGAGCCTGTAAACACCAGATACAAACGATGTACACCCGTTGCGTTGGTTACATTCGTCTCCATCTCGCGCCAAGTTTGCGAACCGCCGGTTGAGCTTACATTAAGTGTTCCAGCCAGAGGACCTGTCGGACTGTCCAGTCGTACCTCGATGTTGCCATTTCCGGTAGAAGCGACATTGGCCTTGAATTTGGAGGCTCCAGCTGAGCCAAAATCAACATTGCCGACCGCGATCCAATCCCCATTATGAATATTAGTGACATTCTGATTGGCTACAGGTCCACCGCTCGCTTGACTCGGTTCAGTGTTAATTCCTGCTTGCCAGCCAATGGTTTCAGCTTCCACCCGGACATACGGGTTGAGGTTGGACGTTTGGGATACACCAGTCATGTTACCTTGCACTTCCTGGATGGAGCCATCCGCGTTGTGGGTCAGTTTGTTGATGTGGGTGGAACGGTACCCTTTACCATCACCGAGGAATGCCTTACTCACCGTTTGTGCATGGTACGCCACATACCATTCGTTGTTGAACTGGAACACGGCATGGTGGTTATTGCCGCCTACGCCGAAGAACGTGCCGGGATTTTTCAGAAAGTGCCCTTTATACGTGAAAGGCCCCATCGGGCTGTCGCTGACCATGTATCCGATCTCACCTTTTGGATATGCAGTGGGATGTGTTCCCGCGAAGTTGATACAGTAGGAGTAATAATATTTGCCGTTATACTTGTGGATGCCAGAATCTTCGAACATATAAGGAGAATCAATAGTCACAGCACTGCCCACCACACTGGTCATGTCGGCACCGAGACGAATGACCCGAGCTGTTTTGGGATTGGCAATGGAAGCAGCGTTGGTATCGTTCGGAATGCCGCCTCCAGCATACAAGTAAGCAGAGCCATCATCATCGACAAGTACAGCCGGATCAAAGAGCCAGGTTACGCCGGACATACCCGGTGTTCCGTGTGTCAGGAGGGCACGTCCAATTGGGTCGGACCAAGGACCGATGGGAGAATCCGCTGTTAGTACCCCAATACCTCCGCCCGAGTTGGCAAAATACAGGAAAAATTTTTCTTTGCCAGCAATGGTTTTCTTCGCCATGGCAGGAGCCCAGGATTGGGTAGCCCATTTGGCAATCCCTTGTCCATTATTGGCATTATTCGCACCCGCTACCGGGATGGAACCATGGTCTGTCCAGTTCACCATGTCAGCTGAAGAGATGACGTTAATTTTCCCGATCGTGCTGTACTGGTTCTCTCGGACAGAGCCGTCGCTGTTGTACAGATATGCATCACCTGTCATGTAGACATAGACCCGATTGTTATGGACGAGCACATAAGGATCGGCTCCCAGTTTATGATCGATGAGGGGATTAGAGTTTCCAGGAAGTTTGGCAACGGCTGCATTGGCTGCATGGCTCGATTCAACGGGCAGGGTGACAAAGATTAGCAGACACGACAACAACAAAACTAGCGGTTTACGAATCATACGTTTCGCCTCCATGAGATTGGATTAGTTGGTGAGCTGAAATTCAGAATAGCTGAGATGATGAAATGCCGAAAAAAAAGAAGAGATTTCCCTCATGTCACCCCCTTCTTGAAATAATGGTTAGGTTGGCTGTTAGGATAAGTCTTCATGTTGTCATATATGGTTTAAGCCAGACAACCTGTGCACCGGGTACGTGGTCACGGCAGCAAGGGGAGTGGCTATAACCCGAAGTAAGCCTGGATCTGTGGGTGCGATTAGAAAAGCTATAATCTGTCAGGTTTCTTTTTGTAATCGCTTTCAATAAAATGAGTTAGAACACTGAAATTTGGCGAAGAAAGAGATTTGGTCACACTTAAATGTAATTATTTTTCATATTTTCTTTTAAATGTTTATTAACTTGACGATATCATATCACAATTTTAAGATAATACAATCTTTTTCTATTTTTTAGTAGAGGATGAAGAAGATCATTATTCTATGTGTTTAACATTGGGCTTGATGACAAAATACGATCTCGTATTCTATAAGACTACACTTTCAAGCACAGCTCTACCCGCCCACCAAATAGATACGAGAAAAAGACATCTTAAGCTGCGACCGTTTCCCTGGAATCTACCGGGGGAACGGTTATTTTCGTTTTTTTCTGGAATCGATCCTGGTTATATAACAAAATCTACTCTTACTTGTTGTTCAACTTGCACTAGCATAAATTTCTGCCCATGTTGTACATATTCCAGTTTTTGTATACCTAAAGCCCTGAGCGTAGAAGGTTGTTAAGTGATAATGGTGGAGTGCCCCCTGTGTTTTGTCCACACCGTTGGTTGAGTGTTTGAATATTACTATCGAGTGAGCTTATGCCAAATACTGCTAGAGTCAGAGGTTCATAAAAGGTGGGATGGGAAAATGGCTATTTTGTCAACTGGGCCGATTGAAAACAATCCGGTTTCCGGGGTTAGACCGACCCAACAGGTAACGATTAGATTGGCAAGTCGGGCTGAGGTGGATTCTGTAACAGTGTCCATTCAGGGTTATGTGCTAAGCACAACAAGAACGCTATATGTGAGTGAAGTGATCAGTATTGCTCCTAATGAAGCAGTGACTAGAACTTATTTTGCAGATTTAGATGCTTTTGAGTTTGTTTTTGGAACAGACGTGGAAGGTGTGGAGGAAGTAGGGATTTCAGTGTGGGGCAAACAAGCCTCTGGGCAATTGGTAGATGCACACCGGGTGGTGGAGCACGAAAAAACAGTTAATGACATCTAGGAGATCAGAAATCCCCAAAAGAGGAGATGTAGCGATGAGCTTTTTATCAACAGGGCCAATAGAAAATAATGCTGTTAGCGGTGTAAGGCCGACTCAGACAGTTACAGTCAAAATTGATAACCGCAGTGATGTGAGTACCTCAACCATACAAATACAAGGCTATTACATGAGTGGTGGAATGAGGATTCTGTATGTCAGTGAGTCTTTTGACATCGCACCTAATCAAATAGTAACCAACAACTATTTTGCCAATTTAGATGCCTTCGAGTTTACTTTTACAACAACAGCGACGGTTAATGATCCTGTTCAAGTATCCGTATGGGGTAAGAGCAGCACAGGCGCATTGGTAACAGCCCATCGTTTGGTTTCTTCCGAATTGCTGGGTGACATCCCAAGCATCACTGGAGTCACAGGTGCAACCGGAGCAACAGGAGCGACAGGCACAGCAGGTACAACAGGTGTAACTGGAGCAACAGGCACAGCAGGTACAACAGGTGTAACCGGAGCAACGGGAGCGACAGGCACGGCAGGTACAACGGGTGTAACCGGAGTAACGGGATCTACAGGCACAGCAGGTACAACCGGAGTAACAGGAGCAACAGGCACAGCAGGTGCAACCGGAGCAACGGGAGCGACAGGCACGGCAGGTACAACGGGTGTAACCGGAGCGACAGGCACGGCAGGTACAACGGGTGCAACCGGAGCAACGGGCACGGCAGGTACAACGGGTGCAACCGGAGTAACGGGAGCAACAGGCACAGCAGGTACAACCGGAGTAACAGGAGCAACAGGCACAGCAGGTACAACCGGAGTAACGGGAGCAACAGGCGCAGCAGGGACAACCGGAGTAACGGGAGCAACAGGCGCAACAGGTACAACCGGAGCAACAGGAGTGACAGGCACAGCAGGTACAACTGGAGTAACAGGAGCGACAGGTACAACAGGAGCGACAGGTACAACAGGAGCGACAGGTACAACAGGTACAACTGGAGTAACAGGAGCAACAGGAGCAACAGGAGCAACAGGTACAACCGGAGTAACGGGAGCAACAGGCACAGCAGGGACAACGGGAGTAACGGGAGCAACAGGCGCAGCAGGTACAACTGGAGCAACAGGAGCGACAGGCGCATCAGGTACAACGGGTGTAACAGGAGCAACAGGCACAGCAGGTACAACCGGGGCTACGGGTGCGACTGGTTCTGGAACAATTATTCCTTATGCATCAGGACTTCCCGTTGTGTTGACTACAGTTTTGGGTGGACTTTTGAATACTTCCAGTTTAGTTGGTTTTGGTAACAGTTCTACCGGAGTAAGTGTTAACGGAGGAATTATTGATCTCACAGGCGCTGCAGGCACATTGCTTAACTTTGCTTTCTCAGCATCGCGCGCAGGAACGATTACTTCACTGGCCGCTTATTTCAGCACAACAGCCGGACTTAGTTTGGTTGGATCTACAGTAACCCTAACTGCACAATTATTCCGATCCACTACACCTAATAACTCCTTTACAGCTGTACCGGGTGCATTGGTAACCTTAGCTCCTCCACTGACCGGCATTTTGGCACTGGGCACAATATCCAGCGGGGTGACTACAGGGCTGAGTATTCCGGTATCTGCCGGTGATCGCCTGCTTATGGTATTCTCAGCATCAGTAACAGCCGGAATTGATGTGGCTACAACCGTAGCCGGATATGCAAGCGGCGGCCTTACCATCACTTAACGGAAATTTAGCTCTATAACAAGTTCATAAACAGTGACCCCTTGCGATCATGGTGAGTGGTCCCTGTTTATGTGTGTGCTTTTGTTTTCAAATTCTTTTCAAATGAAAGATAAGGACTATACAAAAACATAAAAAGGCGAGGAATGCTCCTCGCCTCGTACATACCGTGGTCTACTCAATTTCACTCCGTTTTGGTTAGGCTGTCTACGACAAATTTAAGTTGGGCTTCCAACGAAATTGGGTCACTAAACACGAAGCCACGGCTTTCCTCGCGATAAACGTGGTTATTCTGGACAGCAGGGAGGTTATCCCAGATAGGACCTTCAAAAACGGAATCCCCACTCTCATCACCTGTCCATCCACTAATAAAGATATAATCTCCTGCATATTGTGGTAACAATTCAAGTGATAACTTGGCCCAACCTTTGCCGCTGTCGATGGCTTCCTTCTGGATTATCGGCGGTGCCTTCAGGCCGAACTCGCCATAAATAATATCTCCACCTCTACCAAAGCTCCCGTAGGCATAAAATTCTTTGGCACTTCCCGTATCAAAAATCGAAACAGTGCGATCACCTACCGCTTGCTCCACGAGTGGTTTATATTCAGTGATTTTAGCGTCCCACTCTGCGATCCAGGCCTTCGCTTGCTCTTCTCTACCAGTCATCTTGCCAAAATCCATCAATTGCTGCCGCAGAGGTATTCCATATTCAACAGCGACGGTCGGCGCAATTTTGGACAGCTTTTCGATCGTTTCAGGGTCATTCCAAACGACAATTAAATCCGGCTGCAACTCCATGATTTTCTCGTAGGGTACATCGTTACCGATGTTGACAACGTCATCGAGCTTTCCTTCTGTATAACTGTTAAAGGACTCATCACCAGTTCCAACAGGCTTAAGGCCAAGAGCTAGCAAATGACCGGTAAAGGCTCCTGCAACCATTACGACCCTTTGAGGTTTTTTGGGGATTTGTACTTCACCGTTAACCGCAGAATAGGTTACCATCTCCGAGCTGCCGGTTGTGGTGTTACTGATATTACTCTCTGCACCTACAGTGGGACTTTGCGTACTGCCAGTGCTTCCATTCGTGTTTGCTGGCCTGGAACATGCGCTAACCAATAGAGTTAGGCACAACAGTAGGGTAATTCCTACAGGTAGTTTGCTTCTATACATCCGTAAATCTCCTTTTTCGCTATGTTGATAATGATTATCATCTCTGATATCAATATAACGACGGAGTTTACGCGGAGCAATGGATGATCGAAGCCTAAGGATAGGACGATAAGAATCTCTCGTCACTTGTCCGGACTCATCCTTGAATTGCTTTGGTGTGACTCCTGTATGCTTTTTGAACATTCTTATAAAATAGGATACATCAGCATATCCGACGCTTACAGCGACTTCTTGCAGAGATAACTCGGTCTTTTGCAGCAGCGTCACTGCTTTGTTCATCCTAATACCGATTAAGTAATCGATTAGACTTGCGCCAGTTTCACGTCGGAAGTACTTGGACAGATAAGGGACGCTGTAATGGAATGTACGAGCGAGGGTTTCCCGGGTCAGCGGCTGGGCGTAGTGCTCCTGCATATAGCGAATAAGCTGAGAAGCAAGGTTAGGCCTAACAATGCTGACCTGCTGTTGATCCATTTGTCTGAGCAATTCATATACAAATTGATAGAATAGTGTTTTGGTATGGAGTCGCTCCAAGCGTCCCGGTTTATTCCACTCGCCCAGCATTCGCTCAGTGATTTCGTAGAAGATGGCAGGATGATATGGAATAAAACCGTACTGGAGATGGAATGGCAATGGTTGATCCGGTTGTTGAAGTGTATGCTGCTTGCCAGGTAGCGGTAAGGAGGCTTTGTAGAAAATCAGGTAATAATGAAAGGATTCGTTCGTTGGGATGATGTCCAGACGGGTGTTTTTGCCCCCATGAAGCATATAAAATGGTTTGGTAGCATGCTCATTTCCGTCTAAGATCACGGTTGCATTGCCATTCGTTACGTACAAAAAGGCGCTGGCAGGGAACAGGTAAGGACGTACGCACTCGTCGGCCTGTATGACAATATGTCGTACATCCATGATTTTGAGCGATGCACAATTCCAGATGAGTATGTGTTCTTGTACATTCAAGGTTGCTTTCAATAGAGAGTTGTCTTCCTTCCATGAGCTGTTGAAGCCAGCCTTTTATGTGGTGAGGTTATTATATAATAATATTAGTGACTTTTTGTCACTTTCCAAAACGTTCCCCGGTAGTGCCAGATTCTTCTCATAACTTTCGAGTATAAAAGCGAGAAATGTTTGATGTCATGTCCTCTCCATGATCTAAAGAAAATCGCCGAATTCTCCATGTACATGGTCTTTATTATGCGCTGTGGTACACAGGCCGCTAGCGGTTCGTTCAACGGAAACTAGGCACCCGAAACATGGGGTTCGTATTACGCAGTACATCGGATCAGTCCACCGTTTCCTTTATAGTCTTCCAAAAACTATGATCAATGCCAGAACTATAAAAAAGATATTCACGCCGAGCTCCTGGTACTCTTTACGCCGAATATGAAACAGCATCCCGAACAGGGTGACCGTAGCCAAAGCGATTGCCGCGATCGGCGTAAGCACCGGAGTGATGTTCAGCGCCCAAGGAAAAACAAGGCCAAGCGCTCCGAGCAGCTCCGCGCTACCGATCAAAATAACTAGACTTTTCGGCACATCATTGACCCAGGCCCAGGTCTTTTTTGACGACTCGATACGAATGGTTTTCATCGATCCTGAATATATGAAACCTAGCGCCAATATAAGTTGTACGATCCATAACGTTACATTCATCTTTTCTTATCCCCTCACTTGCTCGATTTTAATATCTGCCTCTATACTAAAGTGAGAAGGCCCAATCTGGAAGTAGGCACTTAAACCTAACCAGGTAACCAAAAGTATACCCGGATATGGTCAGAAAGTGAGGAATAAGAATGACGGTATATTGCAAATTCGGAACGGCCTTGGATATCCTTACGGGTAAATGGAAATCTTTGATTCTTCTACGCCTGCTGAGCAACGGTACAATGCGGTTCAGCGAATTACAAAAAGCCATTCCAGATATTTCGAAAAAGATGCTGACCCAGCAGTTAAAAGAACTGGAGTATCACGATATTGTGCATCGCGAAGTATATGCCCAGATCCCGCCTAAGGTAGAATACTCGATTACGGAGTACGGACAGCTGATGAAACCTGTGCTCCAGACAATGAGCGACTGGGGAGCCGGCCATATGCAGCATATGGAGAAGCTGTACAGCGAAGAAGACGAAAAAAGAGCAAACCCATCCGAACTTCGGAAAATTAATTCCTTGGAGTGATAGGGTGACAAGGGAGAGTTAGTTTTGAATAAACAAAAAATTGTGATCATTGGTGCAGGGATTGTTGGGGCGTGTATGGCCTATCATCTAGCCAAACGAAATCAAGATGTAACTGTTATTGAACGACACTCAGCCGCGGCGCGTGAAGTCACAGAAAAATCATTTGCCTGGATACATACGACGCATAGAGTGGCTCCTGAATACTGGCATTTGTACGATGCAGCTGTGGAAGAATATCACACACTTCAGCAAGAGTTGTCCGAACTGAACATTCATTGGCATGGTGCGCTAACTTGGGACACTCCGCCTCTAAGGGATCAACACTTTCAAAAATTAAACCGGGAGCAGCTTGAGGCATTGGAGCCCAGTCTGAAGGAATATCCGCATGAAGCCATGTTTGTCAGCGAAGAAGGTGCGGTGGACCCTATTGCGGTAACGGAGCTGTTGTTGAGCAAAGCCCAAGAGTACGGAGCAAAGATTCAGTACGACACCAACGTTACACAGCTGAAGCAAGAGGGTTCCCGTCTGGTTGGTGTTCATACAACCAAGGGTTTTGTGGAGTCGGATGTTGTGGTATTGGCGGCAGGAACAGGTACACCCGAACTTTGTAACCCGTTAGGTTGTCACGTGCCGGTAACTTCGTCACCTTCGATTCTGATTCGGATGAAAACTGCTAATAAACTGATACACACATTAATCTCCAATGCGCAATTTGAAGCGCGTCAACTGACAGATTATACACTGCTGGCTGCGGAAGACTATATCGACGAGTCGGAGGAAAACGGACCACAGGCGGTCGGTAAGCGAGCTTACGACACATTGCGTCGCAGTCTCAAGCACGGTAATCAACTGGAACTGGAGAGCATAAAAGTTGGATGGAGACCCATGCCTGATGACGGTTATCCGATTGTGGGCTTCCATGATCACATGAATGGACTTTATCTGACGCTAATGCATTCTGCAATTACGCTGGCGCCGCTGATTGCGAATCTGGCTGCAAGTGAAATTATTGATGGCAAATCAAGAAATGAATTAGACCCTTGTCGCCTCTCCCGGTTTTAGAATCACCACACAACGAAAAGGACATCGCTCAAGTGGCGATGTCCTTTTCGTTGTGTATATTTGTTGGAGTCTTCTACACTTCCCCAGTGGCCACCGGATTCTCCTCATAACTGTATTCGCAGCCGCTGGCGATTGGCAATTCTATGCTAGCCATTCATCTACCTGTGAATCTCGCTAGCGGATTTGGCACCTTGACTTTCAAGCCACGGGATCAGTTCGGCTGAAAAATTACGTTTTGCTGTATCCAGTGGAGTCATTCCATCCCAGCTGGCTATCCAGTTCAGTTCGGCGCCTTGGTCAAGAAGGCATTCGGCTGTTTCTCTTTGACCTCCATGGCAAGCACACCAGAAGGCAACGGTTACTGCATCGGGAGGAGAAGGGGAGGTGCTTGTTCCCCAAGGATAACGTTCCGGGAGTTTGGCTCCTTTAAAATGTTCTTGTAGGGCGTGAATATCTCCAAGGGCGGCTGCATGCCAAAGGGCAAAGATCGCGCCGCGCTCAACCAAGCGTCGTGCTGTATCCCATTGTGCGAAAGCAATAGCATCGTCCAGCGGCGTGCCACTGGCGATCACCGCGCCAGGCGTTTCAATGTCTGCGCCAGCATCAAGGAGGGCATCGAGCACTTGAACGTCATTGGAGCTTGCAGCCCAATGCAAAGGTGTCTCGATGTTTGGACCGACAAAAGGAGCGTTCACTTCCGCACCGAACTTGGTCAATACTCGCACGGCATCCGCTCCATTAGGGAAGTGCCCAGGCCAATCCGTCACCACGTGCAGCAGCGTTCGAGAGATACTGGAGTCTGCATCTACGTTGTCAGGCTTTCTTTCCAATATTCTTATGTTTGCCAATCCCGGATTCTCTGCCAGCAGTTGCTCTAACGTTGGAATATCTCCAGTGTGAATGGCTTGAATAACGCTCACTGCAAGTTTTTCATCTTCGTGAATAAACTCCATGCTCAAATCTCCTTCCAGGCTTATATCCATATTCAGGAAAGCATCTGAACTGCACATCTGGCATGATACTCTGCAAGACCCCTAGCGAATTGCTGATCGGGGAATTGTCTGTGAAGCAGTTTCAGTCCTCCGGATATCAAGGACAAATGATGGCAAAATCGATAAAATGTCATCCGCTCCGGGTCGAGATCGTTATTTTTTAAGTAGTGATAAAAGTCTCCAAATCGAAACTCCAGAAAGCTATGCTCATGTTCGAGATCGAAGAATCCTGCGCCCTCAATATCAATAAGGCATGGTTGCATAGCATGATCTATCCATATATGATCCGGACCTAACTCTCCATGAATGAAACTATAGAGATCTCTGGGTTGAATGGCTGCTTCCAATTCGTAAAGTTTCTCAAGCAACCTTTTGTCATTATTCCTTATATCTGTCATGTGTTTGGATGCATAGGATAAGGCTGTTTCGGCATCCAACCGCTGAACTTGGTAGCAAGGCCCAGCCTTTTTACTGTTATCGTTGGCGTTTCCATAAGTATTTCTTTGGATTCCATGCATATTAGACAACATATTCCTGATCCGTTGAAACATCTCATCCCGATCTTTGTGATTTTTATGCTTGAAATAGGTTTCGGCTTTCTGTCCATCCACATACTCAACAAGAGCAAAATCATAAGAGTGCTGGTCTCTATCGTTATTTAGATCATACAAGATTGGTGTTCGAATTCCATGTTGAGCGAGAAAGCGAGTATTCAAAGAGAAAAGTTCGCTGCCATAGGAACTGTGGAAAGTGGGTTCATTCAAGATCTCTTCCTGAAAATAGTTGCTGGAAATATCCCAAACGTACAGCATACAAGTGAAACCATTCGTGCAGTCAATTTTGTAAATGACTTTTTGTGCGCCTCCATGAGTTCTTGCGCTCTGCGTTATGTGGTAACCGGCACCAAATACATTGTACACATAATCCTGTAATTCTTCACGAGTAAGATGGTTGTTGGACATCATTGATGTATGCTCCGTTTCATCTGTATTTTGCCGGCCAGCTACCTGAATATATAGAATATTTTCCCAAAAATATAGACTGTTTCTTTTCGATCTGTTAAAGTGTTGATTAAGGTCTGTATATTCATATGTACATCAAAGCAAGGGGTCGGGTACTCACGTTAGTGGGTGATCCGGCCCCTATTTTGCATGCAAGTTGACTCTCTATTGACATCAATTAAGACACGGATATTATGTTGCAAGGTATCTTTTTTCGTTACACCTAGTCAGATCTGAGTTATGGGTTTATACCGAATAAGCCTTTTACACTTCGACCGTAGCCACGAATTCTATACACTAAGTCCACCGTCTACAGGCAAAACGACCCCGGTAACAAAAGAGGAATAATCACTAAGCAACCAAGCGGCTGCGTTAGCAATCTCTATAGGTTCAGCCGGACGTCGAAGAGGTGTCTTAGCACTAATTTGTTCAATAATGTCGGGGTTAATAGAAACCCATTGCTGAATCATATCCGTCATTGTGGTTCCCGGAGCAATGGCATTGACACGGATACCCGCTGGCCCATATTCGACCGCAGCCGTTTGAGTCAGACTGTTTACCGCTCGTTTAGATGCCCCGTAAGCACCCAATCCCGGATTCCCTTTCAGACTACCCACGCTGCTGGTATTAACAATAGAGCCTGACCCCGAAGTCTCCATCATAGCTTTAATCTGGGCTTTCATGCACAGCCAGACGCCTTTATAATTTACTGACTGAATCAGATCGAAGTCTTCTTCTCTTTCATCCACCAGCGATGATACAGTAACTCCGACGCCTGCGTTATTAAAAGCAGCATCAAGACGACCATATCGTTCCACTGTAGCCTTAACAGCTTCTTCAACATTGCTTACATCTGACAGATCGGCTGTAAAATATGCAGCATCTCCGCCCGACGTCACAATTTCATCCCTGACTTTACGCAACTCAGACTCTGTTCTTGCGACGAGCATTACAGAAGCTCCTTGTTGTACAAACAGCTTTGCTGCCTCAGCTCCAATGCCTCGCCCTGCACCTGTAATCATTACTACCTTGCTCGCCAACATTTGTCCTGCAATGGTTGTCATATTCATTCTCCTTGCCTGGAATTGTTGATCTCATCAACTGGCTTAAGTATACTTTGACTATTAAATGGTCACGAGAACCTGCTTGATGGTGGGTTTACGAGTGATAGGATAAGGGGGAGGTTTTACTTGAACGACAGTGAGCGCCGTTTAGCGCTAGGTAATTTCTTAAGAGATTTACGCTCCTCACTTTCTCCCCTTGATGTCGGCCTTTTGCCTGGCAATCGTCGTCGCACACGAGGTTTGCGGCGAGAAGAAGTCGCTGGGATCGCCAACATAGGGCTCTCATGGTATACACGCCTTGAACAAGGTCGTGATATCCGTCCATCGGTAGGTGTATTGGAAAGCTTGGCTTCGGCGCTCAAGCTGACACCCAATGAGCGAAGACATCTCTTTCTGCTTGCTGGAGAATCATTGCCTCCTCAATCGTCTATTGTTGAAGAGAAAATCAGCCCATCCATTCAGGACATGCTGAATGAATTGAATCCTAATCCGGCCTATGTAATCGGGAAAAAGTGGGATTTTCTCGCTTGGAATAAAGCGGCAGATGCTGTATTTACGATTAATAAGGTATCACCTCCGCATGATTATAATTTGATGTGGCGCCAATTTACCGATCCTGTGTGGAAAGAGGGATCGGAGGATTGGGAAAGTGTTTCACGGAGAATGATTGCCGAGTTTAGAACGTCAAGAGCACGCTATCTGAACGATGATTCATTCGACAAGTTAATCGAAGATTTGAAGAGGACAAGTGCTGATTTTACAAGGATGTGGCAGTATCATGAAGTGCCAAGCTCCCTTGACGGCTATAAGAGGCTGTTGCACCCCACTTTTGGAGTTATTGAATTTGAGCATGTCACCCTTCAATTTCCAAATGAACCAGATCAGCGAATCATGATTTATATGCCTCATCCAGCAACAAAATCCCGTTTAGAGCATTACTTCACGAGTAGTCAACCGTAAAAATTGAAAGCAAATACCGCCTGAAGTTATCTCAAGCGGTATTTCTGTCAATCGATTTTTTGTATGCCCTACGCATACTAATTTCACTAGATTATATATGACCAATGATTTTAAGGAGCTGGGAAGCCATCTTACATTTCAATGAACATCTTTTATTATGGAACAGGGCATCTATTAAAATAATGGATATTCGCCATATAACTATGCAAAGGAAGGAGGGACTTCACTCCTATCGATTCCCTGCGAGCTGTTTCTTATACACGGTGCGTGGCAATGCTGTTATCCAGTTGGATGGAAAAGATCATCAGGTCTCGCGATTCCATGTTTTACATGGTGGGAAGGGCTGTTGTCTGAACATTTTGCCTGTTGAAGAGGTCCTTGAATATTATATGATTTATTACAAAGCCATCATCCCGCTGCCTGAACGTCAGGATATTCTGGCCTTGATGGAGCACCGTAATCCCTTCAAGCTTCAATACGGCTTTGCACCTGATCAGCCTGTTTCCTTGTTAAGCAAAGTACAATATATGATGACAGCTTGGGAAGAGCAAGAGGCACTGGAACAGTTCCATGTTAAGTCATTATTTTATCAATTTGTATACGAGTTGTTATGGCAAATCCACAATGGGCGCGTGCCAACAATAAAGCCAGACCTGGTAGCACAAATGAAATATTATATGCAGGAACACTATGCTGAACCCATTACAATGGACTTGTTAGCAGAGCTAATGGACAGCAGTCCACGTCATTTATCAAGGTTATTCAAACGCCAGACTGGTTATAGTCCGATTGATTTTGTCATTCAAATCCGGATGAACAAAGCGAAGGAACTGCTGCTTGCTACAGATGCTACTTTACAGGAGATTGCCAAGGCTGTTGGTTATCCGGATGGTTATTATCTTGCTAAAATATTTAAAAAATATATGGGGATTGCACCTATTCGTTATCGAAAGCAGCATGAAAGTCCTAATGTACCATCGAATGTGGCACGATTAGGCATTGTACAGGATCTAACTTCCTTATATATTGATAATGATTATCATAATCAGCATATATTTGAGGAGGAATTATTGATGTACAGAAGTAGAAAGACACCCTTGGCTATCACATTATTACTTTGTTTAAGCCTATTGCTTAGTGCTTGTTCAACTGGTGGGGCAGGAAGTCCGGCAGCCAATGAAGGTTCTCAGAAGCCAACGAATCAGGTATCGGCCAACAACGCTAACAACACAGATACACAATCTCAAATGAAGACCGTAACCACCATAAAAGGTGATATTGAAGTACCGGTTAATCCACAACGAGTGGTTGTCCTGTATCTAATGGGTGATTTGCTTGCTTTAGGCGTAAATCCTGTGGGGATTTCTTCTATAGAAGAAGGAGCGGCTTTTGCGAGCGAACTGGAAGGTGCCACTTCATTAGGAGCATTTAAGCCGGACCCGGAAGCAGTAACTGCGCTTAATCCCGATCTCATTATTGTTACCAATGAAGAAATATATGAAGGACTTAAAATGATTGCCCCTACAGTATATATTCCTTATGACCTGCCAGTAGAAGAACGTATGAATTTGCTTGGAGAAATTCTGGGTAAAGAGGGACAAGCTCAGGAAATGTTAGATAACCTTCACAAAAAGGTTGAGCAAAGCAAGGAAAAACTTGAACAAGCAGGTATTTTGGATAAAACCGTCACAATTATGGAAAGCAACAAAGGTTCAATGGCTGTAATGACAGGCTTGGGTTATGGCCGGGGGTCGCAGATTATTTATCAGTATTTAGGGATGAAAGCACCTGAGGTCTTGCAACGTGAAATTGAAAATGCAAGAAACGATGCAACAAGCAAGGACGTTTCTTATGAAGTATTACCTGAATATGTGGGTGATTATATATTCCGTTCTTCCTTTGAAGGAATGGTTGATCTGTCAGACAATTCAATTTGGAATAACATCCCCGCAGTCAAAGAAGGACGTCTGATTGATATGAGCTTTGGTTTATTTTTCTACAATGATATTTATTCGTTAGACAAACAGCTTGATTTTATTGTGGATAACTTGCTTAAAACCGCGGAGTAATTGGAGGGGCCGCTTAACCTGTATAATTGATTGAAAGGCACTTTATTTGGAAAGGAGACATCATTCTTTTGAACTATTATTTTCTGGAATCTCAATATCCACGTAGAGGGTTTATTAGTGGCGGAACAACCTTCACTCCCCAATTGGATATGAATTATTTGGCGATAGAGAATCCGTTGCCCGAGGGGACAACAGCAGAGGTTGAGCTACTGTCTACGGTGCGCAACCTGAACGTAGATTATTTTGAGACGATCACAGGAACGAGACACGTATCAGATCGTTTTAAAAAACTGTTGGAGGAAACGAATACAAACACACAGTTTATTCCGACAACGGTGTATTACCACGATGGTCGTTCGGTTGAAAAAACCTATTGGACTGCACATCAGCTTGATCATTTGGATGTTTTCGATTATGAACGTTCGGAATATGGGCGCAAAGCGGTCATTGCTGCATCTGTACAACAGCCTCCACGTAAGATCGTCAAAGTTGTATCTCAAATCTGCCTTCATGAAGAGCGAATTGGCGAGCATGAATTTTTTATGCTGGATTATATAAATATCTTCAAACCCATTGTTTCAGAAGATTTTTACGAAGTATGCCGAAAACATAAGCTGAATCTAAACGTTACAGAAGTCGGAGAGGTAAGCTCCTAAAATGCATGGATATGGTTACAAAGAAAGCACAAAGAAGCCCGCGTCAGACGCGGGTTCTTAATCTTTATTTTTCCCCGGTAGCCACCGGATTCTCCTCATAACTTATTCAGTCGCTCCTGCTGCAGATTGGATTCTGCTACGCTTTGGCAAGCTAACTTAACTCCCCGATCTGTGTGTCATGCTTTCCTTCAACGTATAATCCAATTGATATAGTCTTGTATCATTTCTTTGCTTCGTGTTCGATTTATCTTATGCGGCTCGAGATACAAATTGAGAGCCATCCCATTCATAAAGGCATATAGTTTTTCTTGTTCCTTCTCTTCATCGGTTGTACGAAGAAGACCTTCATTTTTCAAGTACATGATGCAGTTCTTGATTGCGTTTTGCAGGTCCTCATAATTGGCATCCAACCCTTTTTGCGTTTTTCCATAGCTTACAAATGCAAACCAAACCTCCATTTCCAATAATGTTTGTTCATCAGTCGGCACTAGCTCGAGCAAGTATTCAACAATTCTTTCTTGAGGCGCCAGTTCTCTTGCATTCAGATTGCTCAGCCGAGTAAGTACCTTCTCTTTAACTAACTCCATTGCAAACGCCAGTAGGCTCTCTTGTTTTGAAAAGTAATGTCTTAAGGCTCCTTGTGAAAGTCCGGCTTCCTTCGCAATCGTTCTTGACGTTGCATGATGAATGCCTTGCTCACTAATGATTTTCCAAGTTGCTTCAGCAATAATATTCTTCATTTTCTCATGGTCCACGATTTTTGGCATACACACAGAATATCATATTATTTAACTCAACTGAAATAAATAGACGTTGAAGATGGGATGTGCTAGAGTTTATTTAACTCAACTGAATTAAAAAACTAAGGAAATATACCACTCAAAGGAGGGGAATTGGAATGAATCAGCAATTCAAAGTAATGCTTCCAGCATGGGGAAAGGCAACCGGCTTATTATGTATGATCATTATATTTGCTGCTGTATTGTGGTTAGTGTGGACCGGAAACTTGAATATAAGGTACACGGCTGATCATGAGGAAGTGATTCCAATATGGCATAGTATGTTACCGGCATTCCTTGGTATTTTTCTAATCCATATGATTCCTTATCAAAGTCATGATTCCTCGATTTTCCAACAAATGGAGAAATAGCACTTGGTCGTTCAATCGATTGTATTATTGCTGTCAGGCGTTTTATTTACGGTTTCTCTGATAACGATAGACCAGCAAGGATTACATTTCCAGCTATATTATTTGGCGTTCAAGTTAACGACATTATTGTTCACTCCGTTGATTTTATTTCTGATTTATCGCAAAATGGCTGGCGGGCATCAAGACATTATCTCGGTAAAACCTCGCACTCGCAGACACGTCATCGTACCACTAATCGTTATTGTGGTCTGGGATTATCTAAAGTTCTATTCTCCAATTGCACAACCAGAAGGAGAAATCGTAGCAACCGATATGAAAGAATTACTTCTCTTGGTGTTGATTGGTTTTATGATCAATAGCGTATTGGAGGAAGTTTTTTATCGGGTATGGCTGCAGACCCGATTGGAGACGTTGCTTGGAAGATGGCCCGCCATACTACTAGTTTCAATACTATGGTCCACTTGGCATGTCGCCATTCAAGGAAATGGTCAGTGGGATATTGATGTGGCAACAGTAATTGCAAATCATGGGGTTACAGGTCTGTTTCTTGGTTATTTATGGGCCCGCTATCGTAAAATATGGGTGATTATCTTGATTCATGGACTCATGAATGCTTCTCCTCATTTTCTTTTGCAGATCCTGTTTCATTGAGCGAGAAAGGATTGGGTTGGATCAGTCTTCCCGTGAAACATGCCTCTATCTCTCCCATATTCCCGGGTGACGCTCAGGCACTGAAAATACATCGCCCCAGGCATCAGCCTGTATGGCGGTGTATTTGTCTTTGAGATACTGTAAGACTTCTGCTCCGTACTACTTTTCCCCGGTAGCCACCGACTTCCCCTCATAGCTAATCCAGTCGCTCCAGTCTCCGGGATACAACTTCACATTCGAGAATCCGCCTTCTTCCAGTGCAATCACGTGCGGACAGGTGATCGAGCCTGAAACGGAGAGTGTAGTAGTATACCTGCGCGGGTTCAGAAACATGAAAGACATACATAATTTCCATGCAACTTAATTTCGTTTGTTCAAATCTCTGAAGGAGAATCCTCAAGTTACTAGAAGTATTTTAGTTTTACACGTCTTTCATATGATAAGTATATTGACACGTTTTTTTTCTGTTTATAAGTTTATTCTTGATATTTATCTCTATAATGTTATGTTTGTTAACAAAAAAATATTGTTGTAAATATATTTATATGTTAGTGTTTATTTGTGTTAGAAAATATTACATATCGTAGAGGGGGAGCGTAATGTTTATTAACCGAACGATTAGGAAATTTGGAGTTTCAGTAGGGATTATAAGTATGTTTACATTTGCTCTACCTTCAGTGGGCTTTAGTATGCCGCTGCAACCAACAACCATCGATAAGGTAGAAGGTGATTATTATGTAACGTCTGCGATTGAGAACATTCGCTGGGGATCACTGCCTAATCGAGACAGCTCTCCGATTCTTACTGTACCATCAGGAAGTGCTGTAACATTTGATACGGTATCGCATGAGGGACTGATCGAGGATCAAGGGAGAAATCCAGTGGAGTACTTCGGCAAATTCGGTATCTCACCCGATGGAGTGTTGGATGATGCGAAGGTAATTGCGGCTTCTGGCATTAAGCATGATTATGTAAAAGACGGACCTCATATTATCACTGGGCCAGTAGCGGTTGAGGGAGCGGAGCCAGGAGATGTTCTTAAAGTAGAAGTCCTTTCATTGCAGACTCGAGTTCCGTATGGTGTCATTTCTAACCGCCATGGTAAAGGTGCCCTTCCTAACGAATTTCCAGAAAATACAGGCCCACAAGAGGGAGCTAGCGCAACAAAACCGGAATTATATAATAATGTATCTATATTTACGCCTATTGAAGAGATCAACGGTAATTGGTATGGGGTATTACCAACAAAAACTGGAAAAAATGTACGTTTCCCAATTAACTCGTTTCTAGGTGTTATGGGGGTTGCACCTAACACCAGCGAGGTTGTGAGTTCGATCCCACCTATTGAAACAGGAGGGAATATGGATATTAATGAGTTGGGTGTTGGTGCAACTATCTATTATCCGATTCAAGTTAAAGGCGGGCTATTCTATACTGGAGATCCACACTTTGCTCAAGGAGATGGAGAAGTTGCATTAACTGCATTGGAAGCTTCCTTGAGGGGCACAGTTCGGTTAACGGTGTTGAAGAAAGGTGACCCATCACTACCGCATAGTGGAGAATTCACGCAACCTTTTGCTGAAACAGAGGATTATTGGATTCCAATTGGATTGGACACTGATTTGGATGAAGCAATGAAAGAATCCGTACGTGAATCGATTCAATTCTTATCCGATAAGCTTGATATGGATAGAAGTGTAGCTTATGCGTACCTATCGGCCGCAACGGATTACGAAGTATCTCAGGTCGTGGACCGAACGAAAGGCGTTCATGGACTCATTCGAAAGACCGATTTCCTTGAATATGTTGACGTTGCCATGAATGTAGGTGGTACGACAATCAAACCGGTTGTTCATAACGATGAGTTCTACGTACCGATTCGAAAAATGTCGGAGCTATTGGGCGGCACAGTAGAATGGGATAATAAGACGCGTACTACGCAAATCAAATTAGGCACGAAAAATATAAGTGCTCAAATTGGTTCAGATGTGTATTCAATTAACGATAAACTAGTGTTCAATAGTAACGTACCAAAGCTTTTAAATGGCGAAACTGTAGTTCCGGTTTCTGTTATTAATGAAATACTAGGCGCTTATGTCAACTGGACGACGATCGACAAGACGTTAACAGCTAATGTATCGTTAAGTAAAAAGCAATAATAGATTTCATTATTCAACCGTGGTGGACAGGTGTCCATCACGGTTTTTTATTATCATGAATCAAAAAAAGCTGCCACTTTATATCTACTTCGTACAGAAAGGCGCTTGCTGGAAACAAATAAGGAGAGTGTCGATCGCCAGTTCTATAGTATCTATGATTGCTTTCAATGGAGAGTGTCTTTAATTCGAACAGGATATTTTCTCAAAGGACCAAACGAAGTTTATAGCCGAGTTTATTAGGTTATGACCAGAAGCCCGCGAAAAACGCGGGCTTTTGTTATATCTAAATATGTTGTACGGTAGGAATTCAATATCAGTCCGGTCTCGCGGTATTTATAGGCTGCTTAGTTTTCGATGATAATTCTGTCCAACTTGAGATTAACCGGATGTGCCAACGTATCTCCAACCGGGCACTTGCTCTCCAGGAATTGTACAAATGCTTCAACCTGCTCTTGGGGAGAATCTGTTTTGATACGGAATGTATACCGAATATCGGAATAGCCCGGACGCACCTCTGATTTGTCGAAAAAGCCATCCAGGTCAATATCGCCTTCTACATCCACAAAGAAATCCTTGAGATTCACCCCAAATTTAGGTGCATATACCCTAGCTACGATCGACTGACATGCTCCCAGTGAGGCGAGTAAAGCTTCCACCGGATTCATGCCGGTATCGGTTCCACCCAAGTTTTTGGGCTCGTCGATAATAAACTCGAAGTTTCGAGATGTTACTTTCACTTGAACTCCGTTTTGCAGATGAGCAGATGCTTTAAACGTTTGGAGGGCAGCCATTTTCTAGTCTCCTTTAGTGGGTTTATTGATACTGAATTTATTCATAGTTTTCCGCTATGATTATATTAAATTGGATAACTTGCGCTGTCAATCCTCAATTTCCCAATATTTTGATTTCGGGAACAGCGCAAAGAAGCATATGCTGGTCTCTAAAGTTGTTTAGGCGGATATTCAGTGTGTTTTACCGCCGTTTGTATTCGTGATTGGAAATTAGTATTTAATTCGAGATAACTGCTTATTACATCTAGAAGCGGGTGATTACCAAAAAACCACCCCTGTCCCGCAAAATTGAGGGAGAGAGGTGGCTGGATGAACGATATTTAATTCCTTAGATTAATGATTTTTTAATGTTGCGTAAAATTGATGGTTTTTTAATTTTCGTATCAATGGTACAGCTTCAATTCAGCAATAGACCACCACCACTCAGCATTGTCCGTAGTCAAAGCAATTTTGACATATCGTGCCTTCTGGTTGGTGAATGTCGCTGAGATTAAAGAATCTGTTCCCACAGCTTCTGAAACCGAATTCCAATGCTCGCCATCCGTTGAAGTGACGATTGTAAAACTGCGGGCATAGTCATTGGTACTGCTGCCTGAGTCCATAGTTAACCGGCTGAAATTCTGAATGCTTCCCAGATCGATCTGAATCCACTGGTCTGCTTGTTGTCCGGATGCAGAGGTCCAGCGTGAGTTCAGATCATCATCCAGCAGTGCACCAACGTCTTCAGACGTGGAAGCTGTAGCTGTCCAAGATGTCCGATCCAGTTCGGTAGGCAGCAGATCATCCTGTTCCCCGGGTGTCCATGGTGTCTGATCGGCAGTATAAACTGCGATTTCAGCTACAGACCACCAGTGAGAATCCGTTCCGGTCTGAACTATTTTGATATAGCGGGCCTCATGAGCAGGGAATGAAATGAAGAGCAAGGCATTTTTCCCTTCACCCGTAGCCACAGCTTTACCCCAATCCATGCCATCCAGAGAGGTGTATACTTCATAACCGCGAGCATAATCCTCACTGTTGTGTGCACTATCCAATACAATCCGGTTCACTGTCTCTGAATTGCCCAGATCCAGTTGAAGCCACTCACCGCCTGTTTGTGCCTGACCGGAAGTCCAGCGTGTTTGGTTCGAGCCATCCAGTATCACCGTTGCAGCTTCCTCATCGGAAGACGCTGTGACGGACCATGCATCTGAAAGCAGACGTTTTTGTTTTCCTGTTCCATAGTGATTAACAAATAGCTCGGAGACCGACCACCATTGATCGGATTCACCCATCTGCATGATCTTCACATAACGAGCCTGCTGCTCAGGGAAGGTGATGGAGAGACGTCCTGACACGCCTTCGCCTCCAGCAATAGAGGTTCCCCAGTTTTGCCCGTCATCGGAAACGAAAATGCGATATTGCCGCGGATAGTCATCCTTCGCGTTCCCCGGGTCCAGCTCTACTGCGTCAAAAGCACTCGTTTCCCCAAGATCAATCGTAATCCACTGTCCGCTCGTTTGCTTTCGCCCGTTCGTCCATATTGTGTCTTTATTTCCATCAAGCATGTGAGCCGTGACATCCGTTCCTTGCGTGGAGGAAGCGGTCACGATCCAGTTTGAGCGATCGGACGACGGAGCTGGATTTGGATACTCAGGGGTCTGAGGCAATTTTCCAAATCGGGCGAGCTTGAGTTCCGAGATGGACCACCAACTGTCTGCGGGAGCAGTCAATACAATTTTGATATAACGCGCCGTCTGCATACCCAAATCGACGGACAGGCTTGGAGATGAGCCTGTTCCCTGTGCAATTGGCTTACTCCAGTTTTCATCGTCCTTCGAAACGTAAACTTCATACCCGTGGGCATAATCACCTCCGCTGTTGCCGGAGTTCATGAAAAGTGTGTCCATCATCTGCTCGTTGCCCAGATCAATATGGAGCCAGTCTCCAGGCTGTTGCGTTTGTCCAGATGACCAGCGGGTAGTCAAATCTCCGTCAATCATGCGTTCGACTGCTTCCGAACTGGAAGAGGCGGTAATCGTCCATTCGCTGCGATCCAGATAGGTGACGCCTTGTGAGGCATCTGGCTGCTTGACTACTGTATGCTCCAATGGATTGACTTTCACTTGAGCTTTCGCATAGACGGTAGTTGAACCCAAAGCTCCGCTTGCATTATAAAAACGAACCGTTTTGGCGGTGTCTGACGGATTCCAGATTTGCGCCGTGTAGACACCGTCCTTTTCGTATACGGTTGCTGCGGGAGAATCTGCCCAAATATCCATGGTACGTGTTCCTGTGGATGCCATGCTATGCATGAACCAGTAGGCGTTAAAGACTTCGTTTTGCTGCATCTCTTTTGTATCCCACTTTGCAAGAGCAGTCTCCGGGTCCCCGATGGATTGGAATGGCCAGATGATGTGCTGCCATGTGTGCTCCTGCTGACCACCAAGATCCTTGATCAGACCTTTGTATAGTGCCGCGGTATTCTTCGGATCACGACCATAATAGGTCATCCACTCTGCGGGCGGCAGCCAGTGAATGCCATAAATATGCTCGGCCTCGTTGGAGAAGTACGTGCCATACAGGTAAGCACTGCCGTATACATGCCCTACGGTAGCGTGTTTGTATCCTTCCAGCCAGTTGTCCCCATCGTAGTTGAACCAATATTGCTCGGCCGCTTTTTCCTCGGTGACGAAGCCCCAGATGCCTGCATCGCGATAGGCTTTCTTCCCCGTTACTTCGCCCCACATATATTGTCCGACCCAACTGAACAGAGCTTCGCCTGCAGCTTCCTGATTGTTTCCGCTGCGATTGTCGGCATAACCGCCCGCCCAGGAATGACCAGAATAAGGATCAAAATTACGCATCCATGGGAATTGATCGTCTGTGTGTGAAGGATTGGCATAATCCCGGATCAGCAGTTCAACCATATCGCCATAATCCTGTACAAAAGTTGGATCATACATAGCCAGCACCGCAGATGCAAAGACGTAATAGCCATACGTAAAATGATGATCCGTCAGTCCGGTATTGACCCCGAACCCGCTTCCATAAGGGAAGATTGTTCCCCATTGCTCCGAGTAATAGAAATAATAGGAGTGCAGACGTTCATCAGGTGAATAGGTGTACCAGTCGGTCAAAATGCTTCTTAACAGGGACAGGTAGTGGTCCCGGCGTTCCTGATCTCCAAGCTGATCGCTAATGAGCACACCTAGTGCAAGCGGATGAAGCTTTTTCCCCTGCCAGTAGGGATCTTCGCTCATTAAATTGCCTGACGTATCTGCATCAAGCTGATCCAGATAACTGATTAATTGCGCGCGTGAGTATGTCGGATCATCCGGCTCCACAAATTGCGGAATAATGCCGTAGAAACGATCCTGTGTCGTAAAGCTGTTGCCTTCGCTCACTTTCATCATTCCACGAATAGAAGGATAAGCGAGCTCCGTGAGTGGAGTTGTTGCAAGTTTCCACTGGTGCGGGAACAAAGCCATTAATGTGTCGGCGGAAAAGTTGGCACGCTTCGTTTGTGTAACGGAGTTAAAGGTCGTTGTAACTTGTGAAGTGCTCTCGTTATAGTCGTAATCGACCTTCGTATCCGTTACAAAAGCATAGGCGTGTTGGTAATAGTATGCTAATTCTGATGCAGATGGCAGGGTAGCGAGCGACAAATAATTTTCGCTTGATCCCAGCTTAATCTTAAGTGTATTGCCCAGCTTTATAAATGTGGTTCCTTCAGGTGCATAAAGACCATAGTTTCTTGTAAAAGTTTGCGGCGAAGGCGCTCTGTCCTGATTGGTGACTTCTACACCGATATGATCTCCTGTCCATGATTCCCCATCCTGCAACACAATCTCACGGTTTTGATCATCAAAGAGACGTGTAATGTTCGGTGAACGAATCAGGATGGTGTCCGGGTTCTCAAACGTGTTGTACAGGAAAGGGGAGCCTTTTACAAAGGTTGTATTGACCTTTGCCGTGTCATCATCACTCATGATGATGTTAGCGGAGTAATCCCCGTATCCTGCGATCTTGGTATTGACCTTGGCTGGGTTCATATCGCTTGTTGTCAGGATGAGGTCTGCTTCACCGTCTGCATCCATCGAGTTGCCATCAGCAGAAACGTATCCAGCACCAGGATTCAAAATATGAAGCCCCTGTTTGGTGTATCGATTTTTGAATGGGAGCGTGACCAGACTGTTTCCATCTCCTAAATCCGAGACGAGAATCGATTGCCACCAGTCATTGGATGGAATCGGGGCGGTGATGTCAGCTGTGCGATTTTTAGGGTTTTTCGGCTGCAGCATCGTGATGTCATTAATGGCATAACTGCCAGCTCCGACTTGTGCCGAGCTCATCTCCGGGATAGACGGAATGGTGTAGACCGGTTTTTCATCTCCTTGAATATACTCATATACATCAAAGGCATAGAGTGAATAACCGTTGGTTGTACCTCGGCCATGACCTGCGAGCTTGACATATCTGGCTTCTGAATATACAGGAATTTCATCCCGTCCTCCATTGCTGTGTAACTCCCGATACAGCGTAGTCCATTGCTTTGCGTCGTCGGATACCTGAATGTCGTAAGCACGTCCAAACGCATTTTCCCATTGCAGAGAAATTTCTCCGATTTCCTGACGTTGACCAAGGTCCACAACAATCCATTCCTGATCCTTGTATATGGAAGACCAGCGTGTACCTGGATCGCCATCTGTCACATTGCGCGCTTCATAATCGCGCTTCTCCATCTTGGCCTTGTCTTCGGCGGAGCGGCTAGGTTCGTCAATCTCTTCCGACGACGCTATAACCGATTTACCAAGAGCAAGGTTGGCGGCAGTTGGTTTTGGAGGTGGGTTTGCTCCACCCGTTCCATACACATCGAACGCGTACAGAGAAATACCATAGGCTTGCTGCGCCCGTTCATGACTGAACAAACGCACATATCGTGCATTGACGGAAACCTCCACTTCTGTCAGACCGCCTAGACCCTTCGTTGTGGAGTACACTTGCTTCCAGTTGACTTCGTCATCCGACACTTCAAGGTCGAAGGCGGAAGCATAGGCATTTTCCCACTCAATCGAGATGTTGGAGATGGAAGCAACTGCACCCAGATCAACATAGATCCACTGAGGGTCCTGTTGCCACACACTTTCCCATCGGGTATTTTTGTTGCCATCCACGGCATGATCGGCTGTATTCCCACCAAGGGATGAGGAGCTATACACCGGTCTGTTCAGGGATAAGAGATATGACTCTTCTGCAGCAGCGTTTGCTGCCTTGCTAGGCCATAGCTGCAAGCTGCTGACCAACAATAGCATGGATAACAGCAAGTGCACGCAGATGCTGCGTGTGTTTCGTTTGTGACTCGTTCGTCCCTTCATATCTTCTCTCCTTTGTTAGTTCCTGCCTTTCAACCAGACAGAACTTTCTCTGTTTCCTAACCACCTGTTATATGTATTGTTCTGTTCTCCCGTGCCACATTTCTGAGGTAGATTTCAGGATGCATACATGGGATATGCGGATGTTCATTTGTTGTATATCGAACATTTTGTGTGGATTATAAAGATTTTTTAATCGTTTTCGTAGAAAAGGAGACATATGTCCTACATGAGGTAAGTGTGGTGTGCAACTATGAAATGCTGAATTGGGATTACGGTCCGATAGCAATAAAATGTTTTCTTTTCGTGCTATAGGAACAAACAACACAGGAATCAACTTGCGAAGAACTTCACTCGATTTTTGGGGGAGAAACGCGACCTAATGACTTTATAAATTATGTGTAATAATGTAATGTCGATGTGAGGGAGTGTGAAAAAATGGATATTCAAAAAGCTACGGAAGAAAAGCTTGAACGTAAAATGCAAATTGGAGTTCCGATTGATGAAACTATGCTTGAAGGTCTTATACAAAAAAAATTACTTACCGAAGAGGCTGCTCAGCGTTTATTAGCTCAAAAAAATGATCTAAATAAAGAAATTAGAAAAAATGTCGTTCCAATTCCTATTTCAGATGATGTTATGAATATTATCGATGATTTAATGACAAGTGGACATGTAAACAGCCTATCTGAAGGAGCTTCATATTTAATAATGTTAGGAGTCAAAAGTCATGATTCTTTTTTCAATGAACTTTCAAAAGAGGTCATAGTAATTGAAGAACAGCGAAAAAAAATAAAGAATCTCATTGAAAGCTCATTAATTTTTTCAGAGACGTCTCCAAATAGCCAACTTATTGAATAAAACTATTTCTGATTTAGATTGATTTTCTCCCAAACCGCGAAGTATTAAGAGCCATCATTAGAAATGAGAAGTAATCGCTTATAATACAAATGAGCCAGCTTTTTGAAGCTATGTATCCTGATTCGCATAATGTATGGCCTTTGATTTAGTCGAATTTAACTGTCCCTCTGGATAAACATTAAAAAGCGGACATGTTACGATGGCTCAAACACTAGCTAATGATATACAGCTTTAAATTCGTATATTCGGCTTCTCCAGCCCGTTATGAAAATGGGTTGGAGAAGCCGAAGTCAATTCAGACAGGTTCTTCACTTTTTCCTCAAATTGCAACTAACATAACTACAAAAGATATTAATATCTTGGTACCTTTTGCTGAAGATTAAATTGCAGTACGAGTGCAGCCAGAGCAATTGTGGCGATATTGAAGTATAAAGCGATATTCCTTAGCAAGCCAAACAAGGCTCGACGATTCAAGTAGCTCCGTATTCTGAATAAAAATTAGTCTTCTTCCCCCGTCGCCACCGGATTCTCCTCATAACTAATCCAGTCGCTCCAGCTCCCGGAATACAGCTTCACATTCGTATATCCCGCTTCTTCCAGTGCAATCACGTTCGGGCAAGCCGACACGCCTGATCCGCAGTACACGATAATCGCACCATCCTTGTCCAGCTTACTGAAACGCTCTTCTAACACCCCAGTATCTGTCCAACGTCCATCCCAATCCAACACATCTTTCCAAAAATAATTCACCGCACCCGGAATATGTCCGGCCTTGGCATCAATCGGTTCCTCCAGACCCGCATAGCGGCGAGCATCGCGAGAGTCAATTAACACAGAGCTGCCACTTGCCGAGGCTTGTTGCACATCCTCAACACTTGCCAGCATGGCTGGCTGTACGTTCACATCAAAGGAAGAGGGGATCTGAACTGGCACATCCGTGGTCACCGGGAACTTGGCGTTTTGCCAAGCGGAGAAACCTTCGTCCATGATATATACCTGTTCATGACCGATATAGCGAAGCAGCCACCAAAGACGAGATGCATTCATGCCGCCCTGATCGTCATAAGCAACAATACGACTATTGGAGCCGATGCCAGCTTTGGAGAGACGACTTGCGAGCACAGCTGGATCAGGAAGCGGATGACGTCCTCCGTGCGCTGATACAGGAGAAGACAGGTCTTTTTCCAAATCGAGATAGACAGCTCCTGGAATATGTCCAGCTTCATAGGCTTGTCTTCCAGCCTCCGGCTGACCGAGCAAGAATCGGCAATCTGCAATAACTACATCCGGTTCATACATTCTGGCGAGCAGCCAGCGCATGGATACAATATTTTTCATCAAAATACACCGCCTTATGAGAGTGGTAGAGTCTTTTATTACTATGATTTACGAAAAAATACGTTATACCGTTGTAGGTTCAACAGGCCCTTTGCCAGCGATAGGAGCATCAGCAGGAATGGGTTGAGGTTTGGTTTTGCCATATCGAATGAAGATCCATACCCCGAATATAATGACAACCCCGGCAGACATCTGTAATGCACTGAGGGATTCGCCGAGCAGCATCCAGGCCAGCAATGAAGAAAATACGGGTTCCCCCAGTACGCCCATGGATACCGTCGTGGCATTCATATATTGAAGCAGCCAGTTGAAGAGATAATGTCCAAAGATCGTTGGCACAATGGCGAGCAGCAGGAAGATTCCCCACTCTGACGCAGCGTAACCTCCGAACGGGTGGCCCATGATCAGATTATATACCGCCAGCGTGCAAGCGGCTACGAAGAACACCCAGAAGTTATACGAAAATGCACTAAGTCCCGCACGCAAAAATTGACCCAGCAGCATATGAACGGCGACTGCGATTGTGCCAAGCAAAGACAGGACATCACCTTGCAGAGCAGTACCTGCCAACTGGAAATCTCCTGCGCCAATGACGATTGATCCAAGCAGGGCGATGCCCATGCCGATGATCATCATGCGGTTAATTTTGGCTTTGAACAGCCATACCGAACCGGCAAGAATCAGTATAGGCTCCAGCGCGAGAATAACTGTGGAACTGGCAACACTGGTGAGCCGCAGCGAACCCATCCAGAGCAGAAAATGAAGGGACAGCATCACACCGGATGCAAGCAGCAAGCCCCACTGCCGTAAGCTCAGACGCATCATCTCATGTCTGTATTTCCAGACAAACGGGAGCATTAGCAGATTGGTCAAAAATAGACGGTACATGGCAATGACCGCAACATCTGCGGTAGACCAGCGTACAAAGATCGAAGAAAAAGAAATGGCGATAATGCCGACAAAGAATAACAGATAGATGGATCTGCCGGCACGGTTCAAGCTTGTCATGGGTGTAGCTCCTTCTTGAAGTCTGATAGCGTAAATCACTTCATTATACAGGAGAAGACAACCGCAGGAAAGATAAAGAGAACGAAGAGATAAGTAGATTGTAACCGGGCTTGTAACTATTCTGTCATTCTCCCGATCCATTTTTCTATTAATCTTCTATATAGAGACATGAAACGAGATAATATACCAATAATCGGGAAAAAATGAAAGTAAGGAAGTGGCATGACAGTGAGAGTTCAACAAGAGAGAGCGGGAGAACGTGGCAGTATTCCGCCTAGCACAAGTCGCACGAAAACACATAAACGAAGAAAAATCCGGTATGGAAGGGTAATCATAGCTCTAATGCTCCTGGTACTGTTCGTTACCGGTATTACATATGTATTCTTTGGCATGACGCATTGGATCAAAAGCGTTGTGGCGCCGCCTCCGATTACTGTAATCGAACAGCCGGCCAAGCTTGGCATGATACAAGTTACCCCTGATGCGAAGGAGGAGCCGGCACGGTTCCAGGGCCAGGTTCGCAAATTGGCTTACATAACGTTTGATGATGGGCCAACTGAATATACAGAACAACTGCTGGATATATTGAAGCAGCATGAGGCGAAAGCTACCTTTTTTATGATCGGACGTCAGTTGAATCAGCATCCGGAAGCAGTGAAACGGCTGTTGAAGGAAGGCAGTTATCCTGGGCTTCACAGCATGACGCATAACTATAAAAAGCTCTATAAGAGTGGCAGCTCTGCGAACTTTGTGAAAGAGTTCAAGAAAGAGCAGAAGATGGTGCAAGACCTGATTGGTTTTACGCCTCATCTTATTCGTGCACCTTATGGCAGCAGTCCACAGATCGGTGAAAAGTTCAGAGGTGACATTGCAGCGGCCGGATTCAAGATGTGGGACTGGACGACAGATTCACTCGATTGGAATCTTCCCGGTCAGCCGGACAAGATTGTGGCCCGGGTGAGCAAAAGTGTACATCGGGATAAGGAAGTGATTCTGATGCATGAGCGGGAGCAGACGGTGCAGGCTTTACCACGCATTCTGAAGTTACTCGAAGATCGGGGTTACGAGTTCGAAGTATACGATCCGGATGCACACTGGGTAGCCAATTTTAGCGGAGATACCCGCTTGTAATATAACAACAAGATGATGCAAGAGAGGAAGGACTTGGGTGCTAACGAGTAAAAAAGTGGCGCTTGCGGCAGTTAGTGTATTGCTAATTCTGCTGGTGAGTGGTTGTGGAGATCCGCAGGAGCCTGCGGCAAATCAGATAAACCAATTGGTGCTCAGCGGTCAGGAGATCGATCAGAGTTTGAAGACGCTGACCAGTCATGAGCAGGAAGATATGAAGTTATACAAGTCTATTTTAGACAAAGGCAAGAACAAAAACAGTGATCTCGAAGCACTGCTGGATCAGGCAGTAGGTCATATTCATGAACGAAGAACGTTGTTGAAACAGGCGGAAGAGGCCATGAAACAGACCAACGAGAAGACGGTGGCCCTGCGCAGTTCATTGAAAGAACTATCATTTGAAAAAGAAGAAACGTTGGCACAGGCTGAAAAGGTGCTGGATCAATATGAAGCAAGAGCACGTGCATTGGAAAATTTTATTGCTTCGTATCAGTTGAGTCTGAGTGCCGATGAGCAGTTGTATGATCTGATGAGAGAACATGCAGAACCTAATCTGGTTAAGATTAAGCGAGCCATTCGGGTACGGAATAGCGAATATGCGAAGCTTGCTGAATTCCGAAAGCAATTTAACCTCCAGACAAAAGCGTTTAACGGAGCCAATGCCAAACTGGTACAGCTGGATCAGGCCAGCTGAGCAGAGGATCTGAGCAACCATTCAGACATTTTGCATGATTGAGCTGCCTGTCTCCCGTGTAAGTACTAGTATACAGCCAAGCCAATGGATGAGAAGCAACATGGACAAGCATCATTGCGTATAAGCTAACGGAGGTGTTCATATGCGAAAAGGAAATACAATGAAAGTCAGTGCATCACTCCTGGTTTTACTTATGGGATTCTCGCTTGTGGCCTGTGGGAACAGTAATCCTGCTGCACAGCCACCAGTGAATAATACGGAAGAACAGTCACCAGCACCGGAGCAACAACCAAATGAAAGTGCTGCAATAGAAGCAGAAGGTATTCTGACTGGATGGGCTGATCCGCATACCGTTGAGATTCGAGTGAATGAGAAGCCGATGTCATTCCAGGTGAGCGAAGATCTGCAGAAGTCTCTGGATGATATCGATGACGAAGATTCCGTTCGTTTCAAATATGTAGAGAAAACGATTGATGCAACAACGAAACAGTTGGTACTTACAGAGATTGCAAAGATTGAATCGAGTGATGACAATAACGGTTCCAATGCAGGCGGTACAGTAACGTCCGATCGTCCGAAGACATCAGAGCTGGAAGTGACGGTAGAAGGAATGACCGAGAAACGCCCAGTGACATTGGCACAAGCGAAAGGTTATTCACTTTATGTGTTTGAACCGATGGCTTTTGACGCCGAAGACCATGAATTAACAATGAAGATTGATCCGGATTATGAGGTAGAGATTGAGAAGCTGCCGGCGAATTACAATCTGGATGCACTGAAGATGGATGCCAAGGAAGAGGTGTCCGAGACCGGAGAAGTGAAGCAGTTAACGGCTGAACAACTCAGCAACGGCCCGATGAAGGATGCAAGATTATACATGATGTCCCAGAATGATAAGAAAACAGAGTATTTTATCGTGAAAGAACTGGACGGTAATGGTTTCATTTTCCACATCCAAGCACCTATTGGTGAACCTTCGGAAGGTTTCCTGCCAATGGCATATGCATCCCTCAATTCCATTATGAATGAGTAGAAAAGGGATGAGACACTCGGCTAAGCCAAACGATGTAGTAAATTAAAAAGATTCCCTAAACAGCGTGTTTCCTTGAGAGAGGAGATGCGCTGTTTTATTAAAGTTACTACAATATAGATAGAATGTACCGTGCCGTGCATAGACAAATAGCCGGAAGGAGCGATGCAGCTGCATAGGTTCCTCCCGGCTTCTTGGCCGTGCTTCTATTCAGTTTGCAGGATCGAACCCATGCCCTGATCGTTACTCAGGTTAGTATAGTCGATTCCTTGCGCCCTCTGAGTTCTTGATAACGGGCGATTACATTCTGATGAACGGGATGTTCGTCGGGAATTCCCATGCGTTCACGGATGAAGGCGGAGACGCCATCTTCGCTAATCATGTGTTGTAGCTTCATGGCTTCCTCGTCGCGTTTGTCATTAAACAGCATTGCGGCCGCCATAGCAGAAGTTAAATGAGGAATTTCAATTCCGAATTCACGGGCCTGCATCGCTGGGCGAACAAGCCGATCATGAGGCGAAAGCTTGCGAAGGGGGGAACGTCCAACCCGGGTGACCTGATCCGTCAGGTTGGGATTGGCGAAGCGTTCCAGTATGGTGTCGATATATTTGTTATGCTTCTGAGCGTTGAATCCGTGCTTCTGGATGAGCATCTGACCGGTCTCTTCCATAACATGGCGCACTTTGGCCCGCAGGGTAGAGTTACTCATCACCTGGCGGATCGTCTTGAATCCTTCGAGATAGCCGAAGTAAGCGGCGACACAGTGGCCTGTATTGACCGTAAACATTTTACGCTCAATATAAGGTTCAAGCGAATCCACATAATGGACGCCATCTATTTTCTTAAATCCATCCAGAAGTGCTGGACGATGAACGACCCATTCGTAAAAAGGTTCAACAGTGACCTGCAGCGGGTCTTTGTGGTTTTGAGCCGGAACAATCCGGTCCACAGCTGCATTGGGGAAAGAAACATAACGTTCGGCTTTTTTGCGAGTTTGTTCATCCAAAAATGGATAGATGCGTTTCTTCAACCTGGTGCTACCACCGATGGCATTTTCGCAAGCGATAATATGCAGTGGAGCCTGATTATTATTTTTCATGCGAAGTTGAATGCCTTTGGCGATAGGTTCGGCGATATCTCCGAGTGCAGATACACCCACCGCGGTTGTGATCACATCGGCTGAAGCGATCTCTTCAGCAACGAGATTCTGCTCACTCACATTGATAGCCGTCACGTTGTTGACAATCGTAGTGTCCTGATCTCTATTGGCAAGTGTAATCGGATATTCCTGTCTCTCTTGAAGCATGGAGATTTTCTTCGGGTTACGTGCGACAAAGCAGACTTCGTAGTCGGAAGCGGACAACATATGACCGATAAAACCGCGGCCTATATTGCCCGCACCAAAATGTACAGCTTTCATGTGTGAACTCCCCCTTTAAGGATTAAATCGCGAAATTCGTGCAGACCTTAGACGGTAGTGACGAGTGGCTTCGAAATCAAATCGTTAAATGCAAGGTCGGTCAAGCAAGACAGCCGTTGGTGAGGCATATCGAATTCCAGTGTTCCTGTGATGGTATTCGAGATGACTACGCAGTGCATACCAGCCGCAGCAGCTGCACGCGCGCCGTTAGGTGAATCCTCAATCGCTACGGCTTCGTCTGCAGTTACTCCAAGGGCTTCAAGCGCTTGAGTATAGAGTTCCGGGTCAGGCTTCACATTTGCAACATCATCTGCGGTACGGATGACTTCAAAATAATCTTTCAGTTTCAGTTGTTCCAGATGCTGTTCAACCCACTCCCGTTTGGAGCTGGATGCTACAGCCAGTTTTAGTCCGGCTTCACGTGCTTGTTCAAGATATTCCTGAATACCAGGACGCACCTTTTCTTTGTTCATCAATGCAGCGTGCTGCAACTGAACGGATTCCCTGAACGCTTCCCGATCGATCGGAAGATTCAAATCTGTGATGAGGTACTCATACGGATTAAATGTTTTCAGACTGGTACCGATGCATTGTGAATACATCTCCAGGGTTAAATCTACGCCGTGTTCCTTGTAAGCATCACGAAAAGCAATATACCATGCTGTCTCTGTATCAATAATCGTTCCGTCGAAATCAAACACCAGTGCCTTAATCATAAATTTGTTCCTCCTGTTTCAGAATTAGTTTGGGGATAAAACGAAAAATGAAAATTTTCTGCAAATTCATTCCCTGTATTCATTAACCTGCGGGATATTAGTTGACGCAACAAACCGAAAATGAATATTAATTTGGGAAAAAATATGCGTTTGAAGCTAATAGAACCGTAACATAGGACAAACCGAAGGGTCAAGCGCGTCATGATTGTTTACATTGAAAATTTTCACATGTATGATTTGTTTTCAGAAAATGATGAACGTTGCAAACCGTTAACCCTTTTGCATGTAAGCGGTGTACTGAATAAACTGTTTTTACAGCTCGAAAAAATAAAACTTTTTTTATGAAAATTGGATAGTCTGGCCGTTCAACAGCTTTCGACACTTTTATAATAGAAGAAATGGAGCTGAATTTATTGGATTTTATTAGCTTTACGCCAGATCAGGCCCTGTGGGAGAATGGAAGAAAGATTCTGAAATTATATGGAGTAAGGGAGGAAGACAAGCATGTTGCAAAAGGACCGTTTCAATGGTTGCTTCATCGGGCTTGCAGCGGGTGATGCGTTGGGAACTACCGTGGAATTCAGCAGCCCGGGCACATTTGAACCCGTAACGGATATCGTGGGTGGCGGTGTATTCGGGCTGGAGGCAGGGCAGTGGACAGATGATACATCCATGGCTCTGTGTCTGGCAGAAAGTTTGGTGCGTAAGGCAGACTTTGATCCTGCGGATCAGATGCGAAGATACACCAATTGGTACAAGGTCGGGTATATGAGCAGCACAGGCGATTGCTTTGATATCGGTGGGGCCACGCGAAGTGCCTTGGAGAGGTTTGAGATAACTGGAGAAGCCTACAGCGGATCAACTGACCCGATGACGGCGGGCAATGGCTCTATCATGAGG
Source organism: Paenibacillus sp. FSL R7-0026 (assembly GCF_038004485.1). Classification (NCBI taxonomy): domain Bacteria; kingdom Bacillati; phylum Bacillota; class Bacilli; order Caryophanales; family Paenibacillaceae; genus Paenibacillus; species Paenibacillus sp. FSL R7-0026. Next base: position 4,616,163 of record NZ_JBBORG010000001.1, on the reverse strand, counting down.
CTCGCACCTGTCGCGATGGCTTATGCTAATCAACCAAACGCGGCGGTTCGTTATGCCGGGCTGAGCTCCCGGACAACACATGCTGCAACGGAAAGTGTGGAAGCATGTGAAGTGCTGGCCGCCATAATTGTTGCCGGTCTGCGCGGAGCGAACAAGAGCGTCATGCTGATGACGGAGACATGCAGACAATGGAGGGAAGAACCTACTTTTTCGCCTGCAATTGAAGAGGTTGTTTTGGGTTCTTATCAGAGAAAAGAACCTCCCGAAATTAAGGGCAGTGGTTATGTGGTTCGTTCACTTGAAGCAGCACTATGGGCGTTTCATAAGTCATCAAGCTTTGAAGAAGGCGCGTTGTTAGCTGTTAATCTGGGTGATGATGCGGACACTACAGGTGCGGTGTATGGGCAGATCGCAGGTGCTTATTATGGATTGAGTGGTATTCCGGCACACTGGCGGGACAAGCTGGCTATGCGTGAAACGTTCGAACAACTAACAGATGCCTTGTGGTTGAAGGCGACAGAAAATCGTTGATTAAGAGACAGGAGAAGAGAACATCTATGAGCACGACTGGACACACAGTACAACCACAGGTTTCACCGTCAGGTAAACGAGGGGCGTTTCCATTATCCCTGTTATGCCTGACGATAGGGGCTTTTGCGATTGGTATGACTGAATTTATTATTATGGGCCTGCTGCCTAATGTGGCAACAGACCTGAATGTAAGTATTCCGCAGGCTGGACAACTCATTACGGGATATGCGCTTGGTGTAGCGGTAGGTGCGCCGATATTGACCGTATTTACACACAAGATTCCGCAGAAAAAACTGCTGGTACTGCTGATGTGCATTTTCATTATCGGGAACGCATTGTCCGTTATTGCTCCCACCTATGGGTTGTTAATCTCAGCACGGATATTAACGGCATTTGCTCATGGTACGTTCCTTGGTGTAGGTTCAATTATGGCAACGCGGCTTGTTGCGCCCGAGAGAAGGGCAGGAGCGGTATCGGTTGTTCTCGCGGGGCTAACGATTGCCAACATTATTGGCGTTCCGTTTGGTACGTTTATCGGGCAACAGCTTGGATGGCGGTCATCTTTCGGGGCGATTACGATCTTGGGCATCATTTCGTTGATTGGTATCATTCGTTTCATTCCCGTCCTCCCGCAAGGAGCACCAGCGAACCTCGGACAGCAATTTCGGAATCTGGTTCGTCCACAAGTGTTGCTGGTTCTGCTTATTGGGGCGTTGGGGTGCGGAAGTTTGTTTACAGTCTTCACCTATATTACACCGATGCTTGTGGATATTAGCGGCTTTGCAGAGCAAAGTGTGACCTGGATTCTGGTGTTGTTTGGCTTCGGTGTAACCTTGGGCAATTTGGTTGGCGGCCGTCTGGCAGACTGGAAGCTGATGCCTTCGTTAATCGTCAACTTTGGGATCTTAGCTGTTCTGTTAGCTGCACTTACGATTACACTAGAGAATCCTTATCTTGCGGTAATCACCATATTCTTCTGGGGTGTAGCCGCGTTTGGTATTATGCCGGGACTTCAGATTCGGATTATGAATATGACCCGCGAAGCGCCGCTGCTGGCGACAACCTCAAGTCATTCGGCATTTAACCTGGGAAATGCCGCTGGTGCCTATATGGGTGGGTATGCAATTACGCATACAGGACTTATCTCAGTGCCTTTGTATGCCGCAGTTATTGCCGGATTAGGTTTGCTAGGACTGCTCTTCAGTCTGTTCATGGAGCGTAAACATCATGGGCCAGAGGTTGCCCAGGTTGCAGAGGCAGCGTCGGCAAGCTGAATATGGAATCGTTTCGCCTCAATTCTTTCGTTGAACACGGAGAGTTGAGGCTTTTTTATATCATGATGAGATCCAGAGTAGGGGAGCGAATAGACGGTCTGGTGGGGTGAAGAAGTATACTTTTTAAACTATAAGATATAGTTATTTAAGTTTTTTGATGATGTACAGGCCTTGTGAGGTGATATAATAAAGATGTAATTGGAATTGATTGTAAATTATGGATCGCGGATGTTTACTTCCTTATTGGGAAAGGTGAAGGATAGCGGTCCGTATTCATGCGTGGAAAGGAGGAACTTCGTTTTTAAATGTAAGGGCTTTCAATTGGGGTTTGTGTGTATCTGAAAGACCTGTTATGAGGTTCGTACACGGTTTAAAATCATATTCCAAAGGAGATTGATATTAATGAAAAAACGTCTGTCCAAAATTCTGAGTCTCTCCATCACAGCAGCACTTCTTGTACCAACGATCGCGTCTGCAGCCGATATGCAGGAAACTGCAGCTCCAACCCCCATCCAGGCGGTTGTAGATCAGGGAGCGACCGGCACCATGGATAATACCGGGCAAAATGCGCTGGCTAACACTCCGGTTGTGCCTGCACCACCGGGTTATGATGGCTATCGAAACAATATTCCGCACGGAAATACCAATCTGATATCCTATTACTCCACAACGGTAGGCAATACACGGAAAGCGACGGTGTATACACCGCCAGGATATTCTCCGAATAAAAAGTATAACGTCCTGTATCTCCTGCACGGCATCGGCGGAGATGAGTATGAGTGGGTTAATGCAATGAAACCAAAGAACATTCTGGACAACCTGTATTCTGAAGGTAAGCTGTCCCAGATGATCGTTGTCATGCCGAATGGCCGTGCCATGAAGGACGATCGTCCAGTAGGTGACATTTTTGCTCCGGACAAAGTGGCTGCATTTGAACGGTTTGAGCAAGACCTGCTCAAGGATCTGATTCCTCATATCGAGGCCAATTATCCGGTGTACAAAGACAAGAATAGTCGTGCGCTAGCCGGACTGTCCATGGGTGGTGGGCAGTCGCTTAACTTCGGATTGAAAAATCTGAATACCTTCGCTTGGGTAGGGGCCTTCTCGGCTGCACCGAATACGCAATCTGTATCGCAGCTGGTTTCCAACCCGGGACAAGTCGCTAGCCAACTCAAATTGTTGTGGATCTCCTGTGGATCGAGTGATGGTCTGTTATGGGTCAGCCAGAATTTCAAAAATGGCTTGAGCAGCATGAACATTCCGCATACCTTTTATCTGGATGTAGGTGGACACGAACCATCTGTCTGGAACAGCGGCCTGTATCAGTTCTCACAACGAATCTTCAAGTGATTTAATTTGAATTAGCTTCTTGAAGCAATCGACAGGAGAAACAGGAATTCATATCGATATGTAGCCTCAGTTCTGTTCTGCACAGGGCTGGGGCTGTATGTTGGTTAGTGTGCGAATATGACATGATGAATGAGAGAGAATATGTTAGCATGAAGGAAGCAGATCCACATGGAGCGGGTAGTTAATTACATAGGTAGATACATGAAGGAGAGAAATAGGATGTTCTATTACAAAGGTGCATTCCGGGAAACTGACAATGTGATTTATTTCAAAAGCGAGGTTCCCTTAACGGAGAACGATGTTGTTATATTTGGGGAGAAAACATATTTTATCGAAAGTGTGGAAAAAGAATTTCTCCTGCTTCAGCGGGTGGGCTCCATAGTTTCTGTGAGTCTGTGAAATCTTCGCAAGATCTTATGAAAATTTATTTAGTGTGAGATGGCCCTAGGGTGTCGTTTTTTTTTTAAGTTTTCTTGAAAATAGACATTTAGATTGAAGGGGGATAGAGATGAAAAATAAATTTATTCACGAAAACAACAAGTCTTATTTATGTAACCAAAAGAGTAGATAAAAGTATAATCCCAAAAGAAGTATAATCAGATGTGACTTAAGGAATCTAACACCACTTATAATGGTGTACTGGGATCTAGCCACTTGACAATAGTGCTGATGAAATAAATATAAGCCCAGTGAGGGCTTAGTTCATTAAAAGCATCGCAAGTAATGTAGCTATTATTAATAGAAGCATAAGAGCCAGTGGGATTGCGCTTATAGTAATCGCCGCAATAGCCAACCCTCTTCCCGATGTTGAGCGTCTAGCACTCATGCCAAGAAAAAAACTAGTTGCGTTAATTAATAAAACCAATGCCATTGTGATCATTATTCCGTTTCCATTTGTATTGTAGCTTTTATTTGCTTCCATTGCCATATGGAATAAAGCTAGGGAGGCTAATCCAATAAAACTAAATATAAAGGATACTACTGCTCTGCCAAGTCTGTCTACTTTCTTGATTTCCTTTTTCGCTTTCTGTTGTGATACGGTTCCCATAACAACCTCCTGAGTCTTATGTACTATTTTTTACTAGTCAAAAAGTAGTGCTTTATTATGTTAGCATGTTTACATCTTTAATGGAATAAATTTCTTTTATCGTATCTTAATAAAATTGATAATTCATTAAGAAAGGAGAATGACAATATTAAAAGGTTGGATATGCGCTGATGTAGAGGATAGAGATGAACTTGGGCGATTTGGAATTAAGTTGGGACAGTACAACTACGAAGATGGTGACTTTTCAGAATGTATGGTGAGCGAAGAGGTGTTTTCTTTACTTGAACCTCAGTGGGGAAAGTACATATGGGGACTCCATTAGATAAGTACAGAAAGAAGCTGATCGGTTGAACAAAATTGTAGTCCGAGAGTACTACTATAGCTGCTCAGATGGTTGTTGTGGTGAATGGGGAACAGAGTTAATTGTTAATGAAAAGTTGGTACATATACAGATGTTGACATGGATGTTGTAAGGAATTTATTAGAGGCATTAGGTTTGGAATTTGAACTCGAATACATATATGACCAGGATCAGATGAAATCGATCTTTCTTTGAAAAAAGGAGAGTGAACCGAAAACAAGAAGAGTGTGAAGAATGCAAATAAACACTAAAACACTACGCAAGAGAATAGCGCAGTGCCCTAGTGATATTATGTGACAATTATGGATCAGAAATTTATTCAAATGCTGCTTTTAACGAGGATATCATAATATGTATATACTCCATTACTGTATACTCTAAGTTTGGCTTGTCCCGGCTTGATTCCTCTAATAGTCGTTGGATATGTCACGGCTATCACATTCTGTATATTATCAACCATGGAGATTGTGCCGTTAAAATTATGGATTTCACCGACGCGTAAGACTAAACTTTGGTTGGCAAATGGAGATACAGAGTTTGTATCAACAGGTGCAGCACTAGCACTCACACTTCCAAGTAACATAGATACCCCTAACAGAGCACATATTGTCAAAGATTTGAATTTCATAATTTAATTCCTCCTTAAATTTGGTATAATTCAAAATTAACATATTATGGAATATATCTCTTGAGGATTAGGACCATTTTATTATTGAATTTCTTGCTTAATCTAAGGGATTATGTCGTTTTGTATCTTTAGAGGGGAAGGAGGGGGATAGTGTTTAATATAGATATTAGTTTAAAAAATGGAAGCATTCTGCGTAATTGCTCAATTTTCGAGGAAGTAGTAGAAGAGCTCAGAGTAAAGATGGTTCATATCGCAGACAAAGAGAAGATTGAGCAATAGTTTTCAAAAATGCCTCAAGGGCAATGAGCACCGATTTATATATTTTCAGAATGAAGACATGAACGGAAAAGTAAATGTGATGAATGTAGAATGGTATAGCTAAAATAAGGAAAGAGGCAGATATTATGAATGGTGCATTTGCAATATTATGTAATGAAGGCTGAATTGAGAAAAACGAGAGCAGAAGTGAAGCAACTAGAGGATACCGAAGACAGTTCCGTTGCTAGAACTATCACAAAGGTAAAGCATCAGATTTATGATTTGAATTATGCAATCGAAATTTTAGAGGAATATAACGATCAAGACTGGTAAATTTAACTTTCTTGGGAAAGGTGATTTAGATATTGAATGACAAATGCATTAAATGTGATGGAGGAATTTATGAGTCAGAATTTTTAAGTAGATGTTTGAGATGCAGAAAAGTAACAACGAAAGAGATTTCTGGAGAAGAATATTTTAAGAATAAGCAAGAGAGATGTAAACTGACTTACACAGCAGAAGAAGGAGAAACAGTATGTACTTCAAATGATGAAACTAAACTTTGGGACGTATTCACCTTACAACAAACTGTAATTACAAAACTACGCAAAGCAGGAGCGAACTATACAAGGTTGATTCCGATGGGATTGAGAGGGAATTGAAAACAATGGAGTGGATATGCTACACACTCCATTTACATAAAACAATATTTTTTAAAGCTTTATAGCCCGTACCTATTTCCCCGTACATGCACTTCTGGGCCTCTGCCTACATACAATAGATCGACCCTGTTCCCACACGTGCTCAGGCCAGATCGTTGTAAAACTGCAGGAGGTGTCATCTGTGCCCGGATTGTTTACCGCAATTGCTCTATTCATTAAAGAGTTAACGTTACTCGTCTCGTATGTCAAAAATAATGCGTTCCCCCAGCCACTGGCTGAGGGTGATGAAGCCAAACATTTACGCCTTATGGCTGAAGGCAATGCTCACTCCCGCAATCTGCTCATTGAACACAATCTGCGCCTCGTCGCGCATATCGTCAAGAAGTTCGACAATACGGGTGAAGATCAGGAAGACCTGATTTCCATCGGAACCATTGGTTTGATCAAAGCCATCGAAAGTTTTCAACAAGGCAAAGGTACGAAGCTTGCCACATTTGCGGCGAGATGTATTGAAAACGAGATACTTATGCATCTGCGTTCCCTGAAGAAAACACGCAAAGATGTATCCCTGCACGACCCTATCGGTACGGACAAAGAAGGCAATGAAATTACATTAATCGATATCCTTGGCACAGAAGCTGATGATGTTGTAGATCGGGTACAGCTCAAGATTGAAAAAAGCAAAATTTATCGCAATCTAGACATCCTGGATGATCGGGAGAAGGAAGTTGTAATCGGTCGATTTGGCCTGGAAGCAGGCGGGGAGGAACGAACTCAACGCGAAATTGCGAAGGAACTAGGCATCTCACGTTCTTATGTATCACGGATTGAGAAACGAGCGTTAATGAAGCTGTACCACGAGTTTTATAAGCAAAAGTAGTTGCTGGTTCGATAGCACTTTTCGTTAAAAAGATGGTGCTTTCTGAACCTTCCATATTTGTAGCGAGATGCATTAAGATCGAAAATTTGATACACCGCGCTCTCTAAAAATGGTACGGACAAAGAGGGCAATGAAATTACACTAATTGATATCCTCAGAACAGAGTGGAAAAGAAAAAGGAATAGATTAACAGACCAGAGGGCACCTTTATCGGGAGCCCTTTTTACTGTGAAGATGCTTAAAATTGGTCTATATAGTATTAATTTTTTGGGAATATGACCTAAATAAAGGAATTTCCATTCCTGTTGAAGAATATCTTGTAAATAGACCAATCTAATATATAAGGAGTAAATCATAATGAAGCAGCTTTTTCGGAAAACTCCACTGTGGTTTTTGTTAATCTGGATCGTAGGATTTATGATGATCGTTTTCAACTCGTTTCAATCGTATTCGAGTGTTATTAACTTTGTTGCGTTATTGATGATTAGTGTTGCTAATGCTATTCGAATTTGGAAAAATGAACGTTCGTTAGCAATTACCTTTTTAGTCGTCGCCGCTCTATGCTTGGCTTATATTTTAGTATACTTCTATAGATATGTATAATCAGCATGACATGAGAATAACAAAGGAATGTACATAGGCTGATAATAGTACGGATCGGATGCAACTCAAGATTATAAAAGCCAAGGGCATGAAATACGAGCGTATCAATAGGTCACCTCTTACAAAGGTGGCCTCTTTGCTGTGCAAAAAAATATATAAGAGAGGGATATGTATTCTGGGCAGATTATTATATGATGAGTAATAATATTTTTCATCGTAGAGAGCATGTACAGAAAGAGAGTGGTGGTTGATCATGCAGCAAGAAACGTTAACAAGGGGATTAAAGAACAGGCATGTGCAGTTGATGGCGATCGGAGGTGCGATCGGTACAGGTCTGTTTCTCGGAGCAGGCAAAACGATCCAGCTGACAGGGCCATCCATCTTGCTGGCCTACATTATTACGGGTGTTGTGTTGTTCCTGATCATGCGTGCATTGGGGGAGCTGCTGTTAAGCAACTTGCAGTATCATTCCTTTGTCGATTTTGTGCGTGATTACCTGGGAAATATGGCGGCATTTATTACAGGCTGGACCTATTGGTTCTGCTGGATCTCCATTGCCATGGCTGATATTACGGCCGTTGGTTTGTATACGCAGTTTTGGTTTCCGAATGTACCTCAGTGGATGCCAGGGTTAATTGCGTTGGTCATCTTGCTAATCATGAACTTGGCAACGGTCAAACTGTTTGGTGAGATGGAATTTTGGTTTGCTCTGATTAAAGTTGTGGCCATTCTGGCACTCATTGTTGTTGGTTTATATATGATATTCAAAGGTTTTACCACGGATCAAGGTCCAGCGAGCTTCACCAATCTGTGGAGTCATGGGGGATGGTTCCCGAATGGACTGCATGGATTCATCATATCGTTCCAGATGGTGGTATTCGCCTTTGTAGGCATGGAATTGGTGGGACTGACAGCGGGGGAAACCGAGAACCCGGAGAAGGTTATTCCGAGAGCGATTAACCAGATTCCGATTCGGGTCTTACTCTTCTATGTTGGCGCATTGCTGATTATTATGAGCATCTACCCGTGGAACGCCATAGTGCCCACTGAGAGTCCGTTTGTACAGGTGTTTGCAGCTGTAGGTATTGCGGCCGCCGCTGGCATTGTGAACTTCGTGGTATTGACTTCCGCAGCGTCAGCGTGTAACAGTGCCATTTTCAGTACAAGCCGTATGGTGTTCTCCATGGCAAAAGATCACAACGCGCCTGAGTCATTTGCACGACTGAATAAAAGGAAAGTTCCTTCCAACGCGCTGTTTTTCTCCACGATCGTTATTTTGATCGCGATTGTTTTGAACTATATTATGCCAGAGGGTGTATTTACGCTGATCACGAGCGTGTCTACTGTGTGCTTCATCTTTGTCTGGGGCATCATGGTGATCTGTCATCTCAGATATCGTCGTACTCAGCCGGAACTGGCGAGTCGTAGTCGCTTCAAACTGCCACTATATCCGTTCTCGAATTATCTGATTTTGGCTTTTCTGGCGTTTGTATTGGTTGTTCTGGCATTGGCTGAGGACACACGTGTGGCGCTGTTCGTCACTCCGGTGTGGTTTATCCTAGTTGCTGTCATCTACCTTCTCAAAAAGAGAAACTTGAGCAATACCAGACAGTAGGTCTTACCTTCGTTGCGAAATAAAGCCGCCCAATGAGCTTGGGCGGTTATTTGTATTCACATTTTTGCAGCTTCTTTGCTTTCACGAATGCCTGCGTAGATGGCATCACAGATATCGGTGGTGTACTGGCCCGACATCCCTTCAAGTGCCGTATTGGTGAATGCTGCAACACTAAGTTCTTCTTTTGGATCGACAAACCAAGAATGACCATAGGTTCCGCCCATTCGCCACGTACCCGCGGATTCCGGTGTACCGGCTGCGACAGGATCTTTAAGGACTGTAAAACCAAGGCCAAATCCTCTTCCCGGCCAATACGGCATCACGAGTTCACCGATTTGATTCTCGGACATCTCGGCGACAACCGTTTCCGTAAGAATGGGCTTTCCACCTTGCCGCAATGTCTCAAGTAGAGTCAGAAAATCTCCGGTACTTCCAACCATCCCCGCTCCGCCTGATGAATAGGCGGAAGTATTATTCGCACGGTTGGGGGCAAGCCGGAACCCGGCAGTACCTTCAATAAAAGGGACCTGCTCCAACTGGTTATGAAGAAGACGAGGTTCATCAGAACCATCTGCATATGCAGCCGTTAACCGATTCGAATCCACCGCAACAAAATCAGTGTCCGTCATGTGAAGTGGATGAGTAACCAGTATTTGAACAGCTTCTCTTAATGACATTCTGGTTACCTTTTCAATAACGGCTCCGAGTACATCCGTCGCAATGGAATATCTCCACATGTTTCCTGGCTCATACAGAAGAGGAACAGAAGCTAACCTATGGAGATTCTCCTCCAGACTAATTCCAGACAAATCCATTCCATCCGAGATTCCAGCACGTTCATAGGTTCCTTGATCTTCTTGGAAGAAACGATAGGTCAAGCCAGCGGTGTGCGTCATCAACTGATAAATCGTTATTGGGGCTTCTTGACCATTAGCAAGTTTGGGAAGGAATGTAGGCAGCCAGCGAGTCAACGGATCATGTAGTCTAAGCTTTCCTTGTGAGATCAATGCCAGAGCTGCTGTTGATACAATAGGTTTGGTTACCGAAGCAAGTCGAAACAGAGCGTTTTCCGACATGGTTCGTTTTTGCTCCCTGTCCGCGAAACCAGCAGCCCGGCTGTATATCAGTTCCCCTCTTAAAGCAACTTGTACAACCGTTCCTACGATTCTTTTATCGCTTATAGCGCGGTCAATAGCTTTATCCACATAAGTATGCAATGTTGTCATGTCTTCTTTTCCCATGTTTATCTTCCTCTCATCAATTGATGTATTTGATTTCTCGTGATAACTGTGTTTATTATATAAATGATTTACCTTGTATCACATAAGGTGTTAAAGGTATTATGATTAATTAGCGAATATATTTAATGTAATATTTAAGCATATCTTATAGTTTTAAAGGAGTGCATTACATGGACGAAATTGATCAGCATATTCTGTTTCACTTGGAGAATCAGGCGAGATTATCCATGACCGAACTAGGAAAACTGGTGGGATTATCTCAACCGGCTGTTACTGAACGAGTTAAACGAATGGAAGAAAAAGGGGTTATCGAGGAATATCGGACGGTGATTTCCCCATCCAAATTAGGCAAGCAGAGTACGGCATATGTTCTTTTTCGTACACGGGATTGTTATCCCTTTCTGGATTTCTGCCGTTCGTCACCTGAAGTCGTGGAATGTTATCGGATAAGTGGGGAGTATAACTATTTGCTGAAAATCCTTACAGACACGATCCAGGGACTCGAAGAGTTCGAGAACAAGTGCGACCCGTACGGTACGTACATGACCTTAATAACGATGTCTTCTCCGATTGCACACAAAAATCTCATGGAAGGACCGAATCTCCTGACACAAACAGAATAAAAGCGCAGTCTAGAAAACTTTAAAATGAAATGCAGAAGAGGAGTTCACATCAAGTGAACTCCTCTTTCGTCCTGCGTGTGTCTCATGAAAATGCCTTCCTGTTACGTTACTTTCGGAAATCCATATTTATAAGACCGTATAGCTACGAGCAATGCAGGTATGAGCAGGATAAACAGCGATCCGGCAAGGTATCCTGCTCCAAATACTTCAAGAAGGATGCCCCCGATGATGCCTCCTCCGCCAATTGCCAGATTCCATGCTGTAACCAGCATCGATTGGGCGACATCTGCACTTTTGCCTCCGGCTTGAGCAATGGCAGTCTGTAACAGTGTCGCGGCTCCGCCAAACGTAAGTCCCCAGATCATGACGCCAAGGATAATAATCACAGGTTGATGAGTAGCGATTCCCATCACGACAGAGGCCAGAGCGAATGATGCCAAGCTAATGATAACCAATCTCCTCAAAAATCGGTCAATGAGCATTCCGGTTAACCAAATTCCAACAATGGAAGTAAAACCGAAAATGAGCAAAATCAAGTCGACTCTGTTAGCAAATACGGTCTGGGCAAGGTAGGGAGAAATATAGGTATATAGGATGTTATGGGCAAGCATCCAGGCCAGAACAACAAACAGAATAGGCCTAACTCCCGGAATTAAAAACACCTTATGCAGCGGAAGACGTTCACCAGCTGGCTCTCCGGCAAAATCCGGCATTTTCCAGAGAACCCATACGATTAAAGCTACGGTTAGAAGAGATACCATCCCGAAGATGAGGCGCCAGCCGACATAAGAACTGAGAAAACTACCGATTGGAACACCCAGGGCTAATGCTACGGGTGTGCCGACCATAGCCACGGCCATGGCTTTACCTTTTAGCGAATCCGGGACCATTCGACGAGCATAACCAGCTGTCATGCCCCATAACACACCCGCAGAGACTCCAGCCATGAAACGAGCAGCAAGTGTCAGGATATAATCCGAAGATAAGGCGGTAACGGTATTAAAGACAAGAAAACCACTAATGCATACTAACAGTAGAGGTCGGCGTCTCCATCCGCGTGTAGCAGCAGTCAAGGGAATGGCAGCAACAAGTGATCCAATGGCATAAAGAGTCACCAACTGTCCGGTGAGGGCTTCTGTGATCCCCAAGTCTTTTGCAATTTGCGGCAGCAGTCCCGCAGGTAGGCTTTCAGTGAGGATGCATATGAATCCAGCCATGGCTAAAGCAAGTAGCCCCGCCCACGGAAGGCGCTCTGAAGATATGGAAGGCAGCTCCCTTTGTTTGGGGAGGGATGTGTTAATGGCCATGAATAAAAACCTCTTTTCTTATCGTTTAATCCTATCCAGAACTATGCATATAAGCTTATCTGAAAAAATCAAACTTTTGCATACAGGATTAAAGGTAAGAAGGAGGTTTTAACATGATATTTAATTTAATTTGTAAGTTTATCCGTTAATTTAATATGTTCCAAAGTGGACTGAAAAAAAAGAGCAGTGAGAACTTCTTCTCCTGCTCCTTTGCTCAAGTCACTACTTGATTGGATTAGCTTTCATTTCCTGTCCCATTTTCTCAATACCATCCAGAATTTGATATCCATAGCCCCAGAACTGGCTGAAATCTGTGACATAGATCTGTTTGTTTTTGATTGCGTTCATACTTTGCAGGGCAGGGTTCGCATACAGATTTTGAATCAGTTTATCGATATCCGGTGAACCGGCATACGCGGACAAGAGCAGGTAGTCCGGGTTCGCTGTGATCAATTGCTCAACACTTACCTCGCCTTGCACACCATCAAACGTATTTTTCAGCTTCAACAGGCCAAGTGCATCAAGCTGATACGTATCGTTCTGCATGCTGCTTACCGTAATGGTGTCTTCTGTAGCGGGTACGATATAAGCAAAACTATGCTCAGGCTGATCGGCTACACTTGCCTTAATGGCTGCAACACGAGTCTTCAGACTTTCCGTGAATGTTGCGGCATTATCTTGAACATCGAAGATCTGCCCAAGTTGTGCAATATCGCTATATAGGCTATCAAGTGAGCCTTTGTGATTCGTCGTTTGCAGGAACGTACGGATATTCATGTCATTCAATCCATCGACGGTACCCACGCCCCAGTCTGCATCAGCGAAAAGGTCGCCTCGTCCGAGTACCAGATCCGGGCTTGCACCTACAACCAGCTCTTTACCTACATAATCCTTGGACAATACCGGAATTTGGGCGAAATCATCAGCCACATCCGGTGTAACGGAACCGTATAGAGCAGCAACACCGACCATTTTATCGGTCAGACCTAATTTGATGAGCATCTCAGCCGCAGATTGGGTATTCGCAACAACACGTTCAGGTGCTTTATCGAATACTTGCACTTTGGGTTTCCACTCGCCGCCTTCACCCGAGATCGTGAAATTCTCAATGGTGAGCGGGTACGTCGTTTTATTTGTATTCTCAGCAGGAGCTGAAGTTTCTGTCGTGTTAGTTGTTGAAGTTGTTTCTTCGGCAGGGGAAGAAGTTGATGCATTCGAACAGGCTGCAAGCAGCAGTAACAGGAGACTTAGAGCAGCGAAGCCAATGGTTCTGGATGTGAATTTCATTAAATGATGAACCCCTTTTCTATGTGTTTTAAATTGACAAAGATAATCATTCTCAATTATAATCCGAGAAAACACATTGTAAATAGCTAAATTTAATTTGTTCTACATTTTACGCGAATTGATGGGGGAAGAGATGGCACAGACGGTTCAGGTTCAGACACAGCGTATGGGGAAAAGAGAGTCTCTGATTCATAGTAAATCCGGGTTTGCTTTACTGATTGCAGCTTTAATCATGATTACGCTTATATCCGTAGGTATTGCAGTTTCCATTGGACAGGTTCGTATCCCGCTGGCGGAGTCATATCGTATTCTTTTATACAAATTAACGGGATTTCAGTGGGGGACAACACCGATTGAGACAGGTTCCTTTACCGATATCATTTGGCAGATTCGTTTCCCGCGTGTGCTGATGGCGATGTTTATCGGTGCAGGCTTGGCCTTGTGCGGTGCTGTTATGCAGGCTGCTGTGCAGAATCCGCTCGCTGATCCTTACATACTGGGTATATCCTCAGGCGCTTCACTTGGAGCAACCTTTGCAATTCTTATTGGATTCGGTGCGATTGGGTGGCTTGGTCAGACGGGGGTGGCTTTCTGGGCCTTTGCCGGTGCGATGGGTGCGTCCTTACTGGTCCTGACTTTGGCAGGGATTCGGGGGAAAATGACGTCGGTCAAGCTGGTGCTTGCCGGAATGGTGATTAACGCGTTATGCAGCGCTTTTTCGAACTTTATTATTTATTTTGCCAACAATGCTGAGGGCATCAAAACGGTGACGTTCTGGACCATGGGCAGCCTGGCGGCTTCCGGATGGAACAAGCTCCCACTCGTGGGTATCGTCGTGCTGGTGGCGATTCTATTTTTCCTTTTACAGTCCAGAGTTCTTAATACGATGTTATTGGGGGATGAAGCAGCCGTTACACTGGGCATTAATCTGAGTGTGTACCGCAGGGTGTACATGCTGTTAACCGCTTTGGTGACAGGCGTTATGGTGGCGAGCTGTGGCATGATTGGTTTTGTCGGACTCATTATTCCGCATATTGTCAGAGGTCTCGTGGGTTCCGACCATCGTAAAGTGATGCCTGTATCCGTGCTGTTTGGAGCTATTTTCCTCATCTGGACGGATGTTATTGCACGATCCCTCATATCCAGCGTGGAGTTGCCAATCGGTATTATTACGGCCATGATTGGTGCACCAATGTTTATGTATATGCTGGTCAAAAAAGGCTACGGTTTTGGAGGAAATTAAACATGAAACTGAACGTAGAAAATGTATCCATCTCTGTGCTGAACACGGACATCATCAAGGATATTTCATTGCAGGTGAACGGTAAACAGTTCGTCGGACTGATCGGACCCAATGGTTGTGGCAAGTCAACGCTGCTCAAGAGCATTTATAAAGTGATCAAACCGCAGCAAGGCAAGGTTTTTCTGGACAGTACCGATATTCTCAAATCCAGTCCAAAGCTTGTTTCCAGACACATGGGCGTTGTTGGCCAGTTTAATGAATTGAGTTTTGATTTTACGGTGCGCGAGATGGTTATGATGGGCCGTACCCCACACAAAAAAATGCTGGAGACGGATAATGAACGGGATCACGAAATCGTCGAGCAGGCTTTGGAAAAAGTACATCTGACTGGACATGCAGACCGCAATTACGTGTCTCTGTCTGGTGGAGAGAAACAGCGTGTCGTATTGGCGCGTGTCCTGGCACAGCAACCCCAATTCCTGATCCTGGACGAGCCGACGAACCATTTGGACATCAAATACCAACTTCAGATTCTAAATATTGTCCGTGGACTCGGCATTGGCATATTGGCAGCGCTGCATGATCTCGAACTCGCCGCAGAATATTGCGATTATCTCTATGTGGTGAAAAAGGGCCAGATTGTGGTCCATGGCAAACCGGCTGATATTCTGACTCGTGAGATGATTGGTGAGGTATTTGATGTAGATTGTGAAATTTATACAAATCCAGTTACGGGCGGCCTGGGCATCGCTTACCTGAGTACACGTTGATTGGGACTATATCTTTGTTGGGATGACGTGGAGAAATCTTCGAAATAATCAATTGAAGTGAACATAGACCGTACCTGTTGAAGCGATGTTGTTGGTGCTCACAGGGCCGGTCTTTTGTTTTTTAGGTGGGGGTAGGGATCAACTATTGAAGCTTAGGATCAACGGGATGAGCATGAGCACCTTTGCTAACTTCTTGGAAAATGTCTGTGGAGTTATCGCTATGCGTTGAAGACTTGCTGCTGTTATCTTGTTGGGAGTGTTCTCCCGTTGCTGGGCTACTACCTGTAATTGCATAACTTCGTAGGATATCTTCCAGATCTCCAATCGTCACGGGACGAGCATGTCGTTTCAGGACATAACCGAGTTGGCCATTGGGTTCCACCGTCGCCGTCTCCAGATCGTCTACACTTGTAATTCCGTGCTGTCGCATATGCATCTCAAGCTGATCCATCGTATAACGCATACGTTTCAGATTCGGGATAATGACCTTTCCGTCCTCTACAACCATTTTGGAACTGCCACTCATTAACCGTTCAAAAATATTAAATTTCAATTGCAGTTGTTCCACTACAAGCAATGTCAAAATGAAGACCGATGCTGATCCAATCGCTTTGCCAAGCTTATGATTTGCGATGGGTTGTACAATCGTTGTTCCGATGGAGATCATGATGACCGTTGTGGCGACACTCATCTGAGAGATCGACTTGCGTCCTGCAATTCGCAGCAGAATCATGCCGATAAGTACAAGTAAAACAGACTTCCATATCCAGTCCATACGTATATTCCTTTCTATTTCAGTATGCGCTTTGCTTCTTAGGCTGTTCTGGAGTTGGAGGAATTATGCAGTTGGCCAAATCCATAGCTTTCATTCCGCCCACCAGATCGTTTACAATAGGGTATTGATGAAGTGAACAAAGGAGCGGGTTACAGTGGCAAAACAGAAATACTATGTTGTCTGGGAAGGCAAGAAGCCTGGTGTGTATAACACATGGGCGGAATGCAAAGCGCAGACAGATCATTATACTGGAGCAAAATATAAATCCTATGAGTCCAAAGCAGCCGCAGAAGAAGCGTATCGTGCTGGATGGAAAGGGAACTGGGGTTCAAGTGCAGGCGGAGCGTCGAAGACGAAGTCGGCTAGTAGCGGAAGAAGTGCAGGCATGGAAACGTCGGAGGAAGTGGATTACGACAGCATCTCTGTTGATGTGGGCACACGTGGTAACCCCGGACCTGTAGAATACAAAGGGGTAGACACCCGTACAGGTGAGATTATTTTCTCCGTCGGACCGATCTCCAAAGGCACGAACAATCTGGGCGAATTTTTGGCCATTGTACATGCCCTCGCACATCTGAAGAAAGAAGGCAGTACCAAAACGGTCTATACCGACTCGGTCAATGCCATGAAATGGCTAAAGCAGAAAAAAGTAGCCACAACGTTACCAAGAGACAACTCCACGGAAGAGATCTGGTTGATGATTGATCGTGCGGAGCAGTGGCTCCAGACGAATACGTACAGCAATAAAGTGCTAAAATGGCAGACCAAGCAGTGGGGCGAAATCAAGGCAGATTACGGCCGGAAGTAGGTATTTATCCGTATCAATTTCATAATACCTTTCGCTGCTTTAATCAAGGCTAGATATAGATCAAAGCGGTTTAATTTGTCTATATCTAGTTACAAAAATCCATTTTCAGTGAGTTATGAAATTGATTTTTCCAAAGGATGCCTCCTTTATTTCTGGTCTATTAGAATCGTTATTTACAATTTCCAGTTTCCGCTCTATAATCATCTGAATATGATTAGTTAAACATATGGAGGAGCCTGTCATCTGCAGGCCCTCTTTATCTTTTTGGTCCACTGATTAGCAAGTCCATTCAATAGAATGGGGTATTTGAGTATATATTGCAGGAGGCAGACATGAGTTCCATTTATAGAAGTGAAGAAGGCAAGAGCAGCATACTTGAAGAGTATGAGATTTATTTGAACGAGTTGGGTGAGAAATTTACTCGGGAGTATGTAGAGACGCGTTTTGGCAAGACGCATGTTTTACTGACGGGTCCTCTAGATGGCAAGCCGTTATTTATTCTCCAAGGCGGTAATTGTGTGAATCCGATGACGTTGTCATGGTTCTCTTCTTTATTTAAAGAATACCGGATTATTGCTCCTGATACGATTGGTCATCCTGGTTATAGTGAGGAAGCGAGTATCTCGACACGGTTTGATAGCTTGGCATTATGGGTATCGGATCTGTTAGATCACTATGATATTGAAAAGAGTGCATTTATCGGTCCATCGTTTGGAGGAGGCATTATCCTCAGACTGGCTACCTATATTCCAGAACGCATCTCGTGTGCCGTATTGGTTGCTCCTGCGGGTCTTGCGGTCAATTCCAAAATTAAAACAGCTCAGGATATCACGCTGCCACTCGTCAAGTATCGTATGACGTCTTCACCATCTTCTTTGCAAAAAATTACGGACAACATGTCGTGCAACTGCATGAAAGAAATGGATAAAAACATTATCGGCAAACTTTTTAAATACGTCAGCATAGATCAGGATCTGCCCAAGCTTACGGAGCGGGAAGAACTGGTGAATTATACGTCACCAACCTTGTTATTGGTAGGGGAGAAGGATGTCTTTTTCCCAGCGGATAAGTGTATTGAGCGAGCTCAAAAGATTATTACGAATGTAGAAGCCATCAAGTATGATACAGGACATTTTCCTTCACAGGACGTATTGGTTCAGATGAACGAGGAAATCGGGCGATTTTTACAGAAGAATTATTAATAAAAGCTGTAAATGAAGGATGAGAAATGTTTTTCTCCAGTTTAATAAAGTAATTACATCCATCTGTCGATACTCTATATAAGAGAATGCTTCTCTTCTATAGAATAGTGTGGATAGGGATTAGCAGTAGATCGTAGAAGGCCTGATATCATTAATATTTAAATATTTCGCGTTAAGGTGTTTCAAATTGCATCATTTGGTTTATATGTATAGTTGGCGATGAATTGCTGACTGGTTGAACCAAATGATGCATTTACGCGGAAAGTCTTCCGATCGACAAGGTTGAAAAGAGGTCTGTTATGAGAAAAGACAATTGTAAAATGGCATTGCAGCGCAATGTGATTATAAATGATACATATCAGGTAAGACAGGTACTAGCCAGCAGTGAGTTGGCTATTGTATATGCAGGGCGAGATCGTAACACAGGTGCCAAAGTAGCCATTAAGGAATTTTACCCACAGAGAATGGCTGAACGGCAGGCAGACAAGCGAGGGGTGTTCTGCTCTTCACGAGGATACGGTGGGCAATATCAGGAGTTACTGGCTGCATTTCTGCTCGAAGGTGAACTGTTATCGAAGCTGGATCATCCTCATATTGTTTCGTATTTGGATCATTTTGAAGCGAATGGTACGGGGTATCTGGTTATGGAATACTGCACGGGAATCACATTAACCGAGTATTTGAATGAACATAATCATGCTCTCGATGCTGCCTTCATAACGGAGACGCTGCTTCCACTGGTGGATACATTGGATTACATACATAAGCAAGGCATTCTTCACCGGGATGTGAAACCTTCCAACATTATGGTTATGGAGGATGGTACACCCAAACTTTTGGACTTTGGCTCAGCTACCCGTTGGCCTATGCAATCCGGAGAGAAACAGGTGATATTTACATCGGCAGGTTATTCTCCGCTGGAGTTTTATTCGGAGAAATCCAGTCAAGGACCGATGTCGGATATCTATAGTTTGGCAGCTCTGCTCCATTATTGGACATGCGGGCAACCCCCTATGGACGTGAAGCAGCGGTTGTTCCAGGATGAATTGCCATCTGTCCGCTCACATAATGAGT
The DNA here is from genome assembly GCF_038004485.1 of Paenibacillus sp. FSL R7-0026. Classification (NCBI taxonomy): domain Bacteria; kingdom Bacillati; phylum Bacillota; class Bacilli; order Caryophanales; family Paenibacillaceae; genus Paenibacillus; species Paenibacillus sp. FSL R7-0026. The sequence continues at coordinate 4,596,623 of NZ_JBBORG010000001.1, read as the reverse complement.
ATGTGAATCCTTGGCTTGCTCGTGTTATTCATTGGGGTTTGACGGTTCGTTCTGAGAAACGCTGTGCTTCCTTAGCTTGGGTCAGAAGCTCGCTGCGAGTTCAAGCTTGGGTATGGAAAGTGCGCAAGCCAGGTACAGTGGAATGGTCTTTGGCCGAGAATGAGCATACGCAGGTCTATGAAGTGGAGTCGAAAAAGCAACATGAGACGGCGTAAGCAGTTATGACCTATGTTACTAAAGTAGATACGCTTAAATGAAAGCATAACCGTTAAATAGGTGTAAAATATAAACAAGCCAGTTCGTACCCTTACTTATGGGGCGAACTGGCTTGTTTCTTTTATAGCTTATAGAATACCTCATCGTTTACCCATGCCATCCATTCGAGTGGAATGTTAAAAAATCTCACATTGATCGTTCTGTTTAAAACAATGGTGTGAGCTTTTTTGCGTTTTTTATAAAGATTTTAAATTGAATCCAATCAAAAAATAACAAAAAAAGTAATTTATTTTTGAAAAAACTCTTCATTTTCGAAAGTGATTTTAGGTCTAAAGAAACTTGTTTATCAGTTTAAGTTGTGAATAAAAGGATAGAATCCTGAATTCGTTAAATAAAGCCACTAAATTAGATAATTCGGTCTATTTATATGTAAATTTTTCCGAAGGGTAACAGAGTGATTCATCTATTTACATACTCAATTACCCCAATTTACATCCCCTACGCTGCGGAATACGATAAGCCTAATCTGATCGTAAATCGCAGGAGGTATAAAATGAAACGAAAATCAACCCGATGGTTATCCGGTTTAGTAGCAGCAGGAGTCATGTTGTCTTCTATGTTCTCCTTACCTGCTTACGCAGCACCTTCTTATGGTCCCCTACAGCAGAGTGAAAGCGCTAAGTCTATTCTTCAATCACTGACGCCAGAAGAAAGACAAGCTTTGAACCAGCTTCAAGTCATGGATGGTGAAGTGATCGACTCCAAGGTGAATACCAAAAGTAATGATTTGGTCCAAGTGATCATCCAATTCAAAAGCGAACCGGCTGCCGTTGCATTGAAACGGGCTAGACTAGTAAATGAGAAGTTGTCAGAGCTTACGGCCGCAAGCAGAGTAAAACAAAATCATCAGCAATTCAAACAACACATTAAGTCTTTGCAACAGAAGAGAGGGCTATCTTATGATGCTGCCTCGATCCAAATCACTCAGGAGTATGAAACCGCACTAAATGGTGTTGCGTTAACAGTACCTGGCGTAGCCGTAGAAGATCTGATGAAATCCGGAGTTGTGAAAAAAGTATGGGCTGACCAGGAAGTGGTACTTGATCTGCCAGAGACAGACACATCAAGTGAATTTGCATCTGCATCCGGAATGCAACCTCGCATGGCTGATAGTGTGCCATATCTTGGTATAGATAACCTTCATGAAGAGGGCATCACTGGTAAGGGAATCAAAGTGGGTGTACTGGACACCGGAATTGATTATAATCATCCAGATTTAACAGGGGCGTATAAAGGGTATCGCGCTCATGCGGGTGAGGATCCAAAGCAAGTAGACCCGGCTACGGTAAAAGGATGGGACTTTGTTGATAACGATGCTGACCCAATGGAGACGACCTATGAAGATTGGGAAAATTCAGGTTATAAGGAGCAAGGTGTTTTAGCAGAAGCTTATTATACTTCCCATGGAACACACGTATCGGGAACCATCGCTGGGCAGGCCAAAAATGACGTGGGGTATGCGGTAAAAGGTGTTGCTCCAGACGTAGACTTATATGTGTACCGTGTACTTGGCCCTGGTGGAAGTGGTGAGATGAGTGGCATTATTGCCGGAATTGACAAGGCTATTGAAGATGAACTTGATGTTATCAATCTATCCTTAGGGGCCGCCACGAATGATCCGCTCGATCCTTCTTCAATTGCACTGAATAATGCGATGCTGCAAGGCGTGGTGAGTATGGTTGCGGCAGGTAATGATGGACCAAATGAAGGTACGTTAGGTACACCAGGCGCGAGCGCGCTGGCCATTACGATTGGTGCTTCCGATGTTCCGTTAACTATACCTACGGTTACCGTGACTCTGGATGTGTATAACAATCCAGATGGGGGAGAGGCAGAGGAAACACCTGTAATGGATGAAGGAACATCCGCAGAGGAAGAAGCACCTGCTGAGGGTGAGGAAACATCTGTAGTAGAAGAGGAAGAAGAAGTGCCACCAACAGCAGCAGAACCATCTGCAGCAGAGGAAGAAGCATCGGCAACAGAAGAAGAGACACCAGCAGCAGATGTAGAAACTCCACTATCAGTAGAAGATGCACCTGATGTAGAAGTAGAAGCACCACCAGCAGCAGCAGAAACACCTGTAGTAGAAGAGGAAGCGCCAGCAGAAGAATATGAAACACCTGTAGTAGGAGAAGAAGCGCCAACGCAAGAAACACCTGCTGCAACTTATACTGAGGTGTTACCTTTGTTTGGTAAAGATTTTACTGACGATCTGACCACGCTTGAAGGCAAAACCTACGAACTTGTGTATGCAGGGCTTGGTAATGCTTTTGATTTTGAAGGTATTGATGTACAAGGCAAAGTGGCCCTAATCGCTCGGGGAGATATTGCACTCGATGCCAAGATTGTCAACGCAAGAAAAGCAGGGGCGGCAGCAGCAATTATATATAATAATGTTGAAGGAACAATCCCTAATTATTTGGGTGAAATGAACGGGTATATTCCTACATTCCAAATGATGAGAGAGCTTGGAGAAAAATTAAAAGAGTTAAACGGTGTGACAGTCACCTTTGGCGCAGGAGGTCAAACTGTTACGGAAGGAAATAAACTGGCGGATTTCAGTTCCCGAGGTCCAGCTTCCGTGAATGATGATATTAAACCCGATATCGTAGCCCCGGGTGTAGCTGTTTTTTCAACCTATCCTGTATTTGTGAATGATCATGCGGGTGAGAATTATAATATTGCCTATGCACGAATTTCGGGTACTTCCATGGCAACCCCGCATATGGCGGGTATTGCTGCACTTATGCTCGAGGCACATGAAGAATATACACCTTTTGATGTGAAAACTGCTCTTATGAATACAGCTGTCGATCTGGAAGGGAATTATTCCGTGTATGAAGTAGGTGCAGGCCGAGTAGATCCTTACCGGGCAGTCCACACATCCGTATTTGCCAAAGTTCAGGATAAAACGATTCACTTCTCGAATGACGAATCCATCCTGATTGATGAAATTACAGGTTCCATCGTATTTGATAGTGCATATCTGGAAGAAAACGGCCGGGAAATCGTATCGGACAGCCGGACAGTTAAGATCGAGAATAAAGGGGACCGTGCCAAAACGTATAATACTTCCATCAAGCTGTTAAACGAAATGAATCTAAATGTAGATCTTCCAGAATCGATTACTGTAACTGGCGGTAGTACGGAAGAGATGACTGTTTCCGTGGATATACCACAGGACACGCCAAGTGGTCGATATGAAGGATATGTATATCTGGATACGGAAAATGCGGCGGATCATATTCAGATCCCATTCTCCATCCGTATTAGTGAAAAGGGGATTACTACGGTGGAGATGATTCCACCATCCGTTACAAACGATACCCCATTCCATCAGTTCCTGAACCGGATGACACTGAGTGCCATTCAATTGGGCAGTCCCATTGATTCTGTGGATGTATTGCTGAAGGATCGCGAAACTGGCGAGGAAATTGGGTTTGTAGGTACCTTGAATTCGCAGTCCATGCTTCCGGGAGTGGAATATCTGATCCTGAATGTGTTTAGAGGTTATGCATTTCCGATTGAAAACGGGGAGATTTCCAACGTTGCACGATTTGTCCCTGAGGGCAGCTACACACTTGAATTCATCGGGACTGACTCGGACTCTCAGCAGTATTCATACGAAAGATTGGTAGTTGTGGATAATACAGCCCCAGAGATTGATTTGGGAATAGAGCCTGGGGTATACGAGCTCAATGATAGTATGCTCACGGAAAGGGAGGGTGGACAAGGCGTTTGGTATGATGGCACAGCTATCGATTCAACAGTCCAAACCTTTGTTGATAATGGGATTACGGCTTATGATCAATCATCCAATCGTGTCATTTTCTACGAGAATGGCAGTCCCTTCTATTCCGGTGATTTGCCTGTTTCCAAAGAAGGAAACATATCATTTGGTATTACCAAAGAAGAATATGACAATGGTTACGAACTTCGACTCTTTGGAATGGATGTGGGTACAGCGGCAAATGCCGTTAAGGACCATCGCTATGGGTTTATTTCCGAAGGCAAACCTTATCTGACCAGCACATATGACAAAGACGAAGTGCGTAAAGGAGATACGATTACCCAGACCATTCAATTTAACAATGTGGAGAAGTTAAACGGTATTTCGTTTACCCTGGAATCGATGTATGACTACAAACAATTTAACCGGATTGAACCAACGCCTGAGCTGAAGGCATTACTGGATGACACAGGTGCTGAAGTGAAATTCAGTGAACCTGTAGTGGACCAAAGAGAAATCAGCTTTGAGGCATCCATCTCAGGGGGGGCCTTTGAAGGAATCACAGGGGATCTTGATTTGTTCCAGGTTGTCTTTGATGTACCCAAGGATGAATTCTATTTTAAGAAAAGCGACGTACCATTTCTTGAAGCGAAATACACGACGGTTGGCATGAAAGAGAACGAAGAGAAATTGGCATTAGCCGCGTTTAACACAGACAGCTATGAAGTAATCTCCAAATCTTCAAGAACATATGGTTTTGTACGTCCTGAAGCTTTTATGGTCGATGGAGAGTATCTGGATTTTGAAAATGACTATTCGGCAATGGCCATTGAAGTTTATGCCGAGACGGCTTCCGGTGAGAAATATGAGGGGACTGTGCAAAATTATGGTGAGTTCCTGATCGATGGGATTCCGGCAACAGGAGAAATGACGACCATCTACACACGAGTTCCGGGTCATTTACCTTCCAAGCTGGCAGTGGTTCTGAGCAAGACGATTGATGGCGAATATTATGGCATCAATCAACTGAATTCGTCCGACTTTACGTATGCAGGAGATATTAATGGGGATGGAGTCATCGATATCTATGACATGGAGCTTGTAACGAAACATTATCATACTACGGATGAGATCGCCGATATTGACCAGGATGGCTCTGTAGGAGACGCCGAAGTGAATTATATTACGAATAACTTTGGAATGACTGCTAACTATTCTACGAAGAAGCCTGTTTTGCAAATTGGGGACAAAGACTTAGGGTACTTCCTCAATAAAATTCAGGAAATGAACAATGGTGGTTCTGGTAATAATGGGGGCGGTTCGGGAAATAACGGTGGCGGCGGATCTTCTACGACCCCTGCACCTGCCCCAACACCTGCACCAACCACAGACCCAGATCCAAGCCAAAATCAGGTCATTACAGAAAAAGAGTTAAAAGCTGTGACAAACGGTACCGCGAATGTGGATATTACGGTCGATAAGAAGATTGAGCTGCCTGTCAATGCCGGGGATTTGTTGGGTGCAAATTCACTCACACTTTCTCAGCAAGGTGTACTATCGCTCATCATTCCTTCTGGCGTATTGAAAGAACTGCAAACCAAAGGAGGTTCTGGTGCTGCTGGTGGCAAGATCATTTTGGATATAATGAAACAAGATGTGAAAGCACCAGAAACAAAACAAGGTCTCACATGGACAACCGCAGGTGCTGCTTATGACGTTGAACTGTATCTCCAGGTCTCCAGTGAGAAATTATCTCTGTCCTCGCTTCCTGAAGATGTTACGCTGACACTCTTTTACGACAGAACGTTAAACAGCGATCTGATTGGAATGTACAATGAACATTCATCTGCGGATCAATGGGATTACGCAGGTGGGATCGTTGATGAAGAGAAGGGTACCGTTACTTCCCAATTGTCTGATATGGGCACGTATGCACCGTTCGTTTACGATAAATCCTTCGAAGACGTGGCACCAACGCATTGGGCAAGTGATGCAATCAAGTCTCTTTCGGCGAAACATGTGCTGACAGGCAAAACAGAGACTGCGTTTAATCCACAAGGTCAAACGACTCGTGCCGAATTCGCTGCTTTAATCGTGAGAACCCTTGGTTTAGAGGTGAAAGGTAACGAATTGCCATTTGGTGATGTGAGTAAGGATGCCTGGTATGCAGACAGTGTGGCTGCGGCATATCAAGCAGGTTTGGTTCAGGGAATAGCGAATGATAAGTTTGCTCCGACCCAAACCATTTCACGTGAAGAAATGGCAGTGCTCATGATGAGAGCATACAAATATCAATCCCAATCAAACGATACCCAGTCGGCTGTTGCCGGTTATACGGATGAAGCAAACATTGCATCTTGGGCAAAAGAAGCTGTGGCGAAAGCTTCCGAGCTTGGTGTAATGAACGGTTCTACTGGTGGGCAATTCAAACCGAAAAATAGTGCTACACGTGCCGAAACGGCCCAAACGGTTCACAATTTACTTTCGTTGCTGAAATAAGAAGTACAAGGATAAGAGGTTCCTCCAGTTTTAGGAGGTCCTCTTTTTTTGTTATTTTACTTCGTTGAGCTTCTGAAATTCTCTTCCCAAGTACATCAGACTCCAATATATAACTGGCAGAGTCCATATTCGAACCCTATAATTAGGAATAAAATGATGGATTAAAACGAGGTGTAGTGATGATTGAAGGGAAGATTATTAAATTTTACCGGGAGAAGAATAGACGAACTCAAGGCGAACTGGTGAAAGGGATCTGTTCAGTCACACATCTGAGCAAAATTGAACGGGGAATGACAGAGTATTCACAAGAAATTATGGACATGCTCTGTGATCGACTATGTATTGATATGGCAAGGGAAGTAGCAAGATATCATCAAATGAACGATCTGCTGGATTCATGGCAAGAGGCCATTATTATGCAGAGAACAGCTGAAGCTATTCGTCTCAAAGACAAGTTGGAAGTGGAACCGTTAAAAGGTATACCTGATTTGCGTTTATCCTATGACTTGCTGCGGATCCGATTTTACTTGTTTATGAATAATATCAATGAAGCCGAGAGACTTATAGCCGAAGTTGAGATTCCTGATGAATCGGAGCATTCATATGAACATTATTTTTATCACCATGTGATGGGGATTTATTATTTCCTTACAGGACATTATCGCAAGTCCATCCAGACGTTAACTTCAATCAATCAGTCCAAATATACGAATCATGAGTACTTCTATCATTTGTCTCTGGCATATCACTCGATATATTCGAATATTACGTCTTACTACTACGCCGAGAAGGCTATCCAGCATTTTCGGAAAACGCTCAATATGGTGCGGATCATTGACACTGAAACCATTATGCTGGTTCAGCTCAATTCCCGTGAGTATCATGATTTTCCTGAGACGAAACGCAGATATGAGAATCTGATTCGGATTAGTGATGATTGTGGGCTACCTGACCGAAAAGCAAAGCTGTTGAACAATCTGGGTTATGAATATAACCGGCGGAAGCAATATGAGGATGCTGCTTACTGGTACAGACAAGCGCTTGATATGATTCCGGAGAAACAACCGTTATACCTGATGGTACTCAATAATTACATAGAATCGAATAGGCTAGGGAACCTCATTCCTGCAAACAAACTGTTGGACATGTCTCTGGAAGCCTTGCACAATTCTAAACTTTTTTCAGACGCAAGTTATATGGAATTGGAACTCCAGTCTGTCATTTTACAAGGGCAGGAGCAAGCGTATTATGAAATGATAGAAGAGCGAATTCTTCCTTATTATCGTGAACTTGGTTCCCAGTATCTTGCTGAACGTTATGAAGGGATATTGTTTCAATACTATATGGATCATGGTAAAAAGGACAAGGCGCTCAGGCTCGCAAAAAATCGTTTCGAATCACAATTGACTTCACTTATATAAGATTTGAAACGAACACCCCAACTCCGATACAATGTTCTCATAGAGTCTGAGAGAATGGATCAAATACGGTGCAGAAATGGAGAAAACCAATATGACTGATTTTATCAACGCTGACGATATTAATGACGTAATTCTGGCTGCGGCAGCAAACGAGCTGGAGCAGATGGTGGACAAAATGTGTGAGCTGATTGGCACGCCATTGGAACAGACGACAGAACTGGAGCGTCAGGTCATGGCTGCTTTTGGTTTTGGCGCGGTGTATGGCATCACTCATCGGGATCAGCTAGCGGAGCCGCAGGCCCATGCCTTGAGCATTCGGATGCTGATTAAACCGTTTAATTACAGTGAACAGCAGGCGGTTGATTTTGCCGATGATCTGATTCGGGTGGCTTCCGATCGTGAGGTTCATCCGGTGATGAATACGATAATCCAACGTGGGATTGATGGACACCGCCAATTCAATCAGGAAGATGATGAAGGATTGGAACGTAACATTCAGGAGATTTTAACAGCGGTTCAATCGCAAAAATAGACGGTTTTATTAGATGTGGGAGATGATTGCATTGGATCTGATGAAATTAAGCAAGGAACTCTCGTACGCTCTCCGACATGCACCATGGGAGTATGAACTGGAACTGGACGAAGAGGGTTGGGTGGAAATCTCGCAATTGCTGGTGGCTTTACATGAAAGTCCGCAGTGGAAGGAAGTCACGCAAGCCGATCTGGAGCAGATGATTCAGACCTCGGAGAAAAAGAGACATGAAATCCGTTCAGGCCGCATCCGGGCATTGTATGGACATTCGACACCCCATAAAATATCGAAGTTATCTGCTGAGCCACCGGAAACCCTGTACCATGGGACTCCGGCACGCGCAGTGAATTCTATTATGGAACATGGCTTACAGCCGCGGCAAAGGCAATATGTACATCTGTCCGCAGATATCAATACGGCCAATCAGGTGGGACGAAGACGGGATGATCAGCCTGTCATTTTGAGAATCAATGCTGCTCAAGCGGCCACAGACGGAATCCTTTTTTATCATGGAAACGAAAATATCTGGCTGGCCGATCATATTCCCGCACGTTATATTCTTGAGCAGTGAGTGATTAACTGTTGTGGACAGCATAAATGCCTATTTCCAATTGCAGCAGTCGCAATCAACGGGTGGTGTACGGTCATCCGTTCAATAGGTATATCGTTGTATTGATCGTTAGCTACACCAAAAAAAAGGGACGCATCCAACATTCGTTGGTGTGTCCCTTTCTCATATCCAAAACTTACTTGCCTACAATTGCTTTAATACCTTCGCTAAGTGGCTGAGCCGGACTGCCAAGCAATTTCTCTAAAGTATCACTTTCTACAGCCAATGCGCCTTCACGGATGGCACTTTGCATATCAACAAGCATCGATACGACAAAGTCCGGTAGACCTGCCCCTTTCATGATGTCAGCGTAAGCGGCATCGTCCACGTTTTGCACGTTGATTTCCTGTCCAAGCACTTCACCAACAATGGCAGCCAGTTCAGCTTGCGTGCGTAGTTTGCCGGACAATTCATATACAGTATTCTCATGTCCTTCACCTGCGAGTACAGCTGCAGCAGCATGGGCGTAGTCACTGCGGGTAGCCCAGCCTACTTGGCTGTCATTGGTGGCATGAACCCAAGGTGCGCCTTGCGTAGCGGCTTGCACACTGCCTGCTTCATTTTCCAGGTACCAGTTGTTGCGCAGGAAGGAATACGGAATGCCGGATTCACGAATAGCTTTTTCTGTAGCGCGGTGAACTTCCGCCAGGGAAAGGGAATTTTTCTCTGCATTCACAACGCTTGTATAAGCGATGAAACCCACGCCTGCGTTCTTGGCAGCGTCAATGGCAGCCTGATGTTGGCGAATACGCGTTTCATTGTCACCATCAGTGGAGATGAGCAACAGACGGTCTACACCGGCAAAAGCTTTCTCCAACGTCTCCGGTTGATCGAAATCACCGTGACGCACGTCAACGCCTTGAGTGCGGAGTGCTTCCGCTTTCTCTGGATTACGTACACTTACTGCCACATCTTTGGCAGAATCCGTTTTTAACAATGCCTCTACAACCAGTGAACCCAAATGACCTGTTGCGCCAGTAACCAAAATTTTCATTTTCTTTTCCTCCTAGGATATGTGTTGTTGGTTGCATATGGATGTAATCAAAAATGTTATAACAGGTGTGATTACAACGAAGGGGTTAAAAAAAGCTCATTATGAGCTTTTTTATTCAGAGACATGAATCTGATCCATCATCTGCTGTATGGTTACACGATTCAAGCGCTGTTCCATGGCTGTCTGAGCCTCAATGAGTTCGGCACGCAAGGTGTGTTCAATCATGTTGCCGACCGGACATTTCGGATTCGGATGTTTGTGAAAGTTAAACAATTCCCCATCCTCCACGACCTCTAGCGCTCGATATACATCGAGAAGGGTAATGTTCGCCGGATCTTTCAACAAGGAAGCACCACCCACACCGGGTCTGACGTCAATCAGACCAGCCTGTTTCAGCTTGGACATAATCCGCCGAATAATCACGGGATTTGTATTCACACTCTGCGCGATCATATCTCCGGTGCATTCATTGGGCATAACAGCGATCAGGGACAGGGTATGAACCGCAATGGAAAAGCGACTGCTGATTTGTCTCATGGGATAATCACCACCGTTGTAACTATAATAGTTACAAAGCGATCGGATGTCAATTCCTTTATATTATATTTTAATGGATAGTTGCTGTTATCCTGTAATCGTAGATGATCAAACAGATGATAATTGAACTATCACCTATGTCAAATAAATGAGTTGTGGTTCTTTTGAAGCGTTAAGAAAGAAGTAGGTTTCAAACCTTTTAATGTAATAATAGGGCTAAATTACTATTATTTTCAAGTTAAATGGAACTATATGGTTTTCTTGTTTGCGTACAGAAGAAGAAAAATGACAAAAGCTTCGACAAAATAGAAAATTATGTATGAATTGACAAATGTAAAAGCGATTATATAATGTGTTTAACTACAAGATTGTACATTTAGTTACAAATGATTCCAAATAACAAACGGCGGGAGTGGGACAGGCATGTGGTTTTTGGTTCTATGGTTGTTAGGTCTAATTTCAGGGGGAGTACACCTATATGTGTTAGGTTTTCCCGGGGAAATGAGCGAGATTAGCAGAGTGTTACTGCTTCATCAGTTTGTGGTTACGTTTGGATTGGTTGGAGTGATTGGTTATGTTGTCAACATTGCCAGAGCGGATCAGACAGCCAAAATGTTAGGATGGCCTGGTGGACCATTTCAGGTTAAATACGGTTTTTCCCAGGTAGGGCTTGGAGTTATGGGGATTATGGCCATCTGGTTCCAAGGGAACTTTTGGGTTGGTGTATTGGTAACGATGTACATATACGGATTAAGTGGTCTTTGGTCACATACTTATGTCATGATTAAAAATCGCAAGGCAGATGGAGACAGTATCGGGAATCTCATTATGGATGTGGTGTATCAAACGTTTATCACGGTTCTCTCCGTATTGGCTGGTGGAATCTGGGTAATGCAGTAAGCTGTAACTGATTTTTTGCCTTACACAGCTTGAATCTCAATTAAACGATGAGGTGTGGTCGTGATGGTACAAAAAACCGTTGAACTTTCCGAAACACAAAAGGGAATCTATTTTGATTGTCAGGTGAATGATCCCACTTCGTATAACATCTCAGCTTCAATGCAATTTGATCATCTTCATATGGAGATATTTCGCCAGGCCATCGAATTGCTTATGTATGAGCAAGTGGTGCTGCGTACTCGGATTGAGATTCAAAATGATGTACCCGTGTTATCCGTTCATGAAGATATGGATTACTCACTTGCCTTGTGGGACCTAAGTAGCGAGAATCAGGAGAATCCAAAGGAACAACAGTTAGAAGCATTGGTGGATGAATGCATCGGGACACCTTTTGAGCTGGAGAAAGGTCCTCTGTTCCGTATAATGATTGTTCAGATGGATAAAAGCCGATATATTCTGACCTTATGTATTCATCATTTAATATGTGATGGCTTGTCGCTTGAACTGATGAAAAACAAACTTATCCAGTCATATACATGTCTTCTTGAAGATCAGCCTGTGGATGTCAAGCTGGATGAAGGGTTCATCTCTTATGTTGAGGCAGAGAACAAGAAACTGCACGAAAACAAGTACTCGAAAGAGCGGGAATACTGGTTAAACAAAATGAAGGGAGCGGAACCTCTTTCTCTAAAGCACGACTTTCCAGCAGGTTCTGTACAAGAAGGTATTGGTCATGAACTGCGATTTGATATTTCGGAATCGTTAATGGCTGATATTACACAGATGTCCAAAGATAATGAAGTAACCGTTTTTATGTTCTTTATGGGTGCCTTTGGCATTCTTATGAGTAAATATGTCGGTACAGACGATATCACCTTTGCCTCCCCATATTCTCATCGTCCCGGTATGGACTTGGAAGAAACGATTGGATGTTTTGTCCATATGTTGCCCATGCGATTCCATATTGACCTCGAATCAACTCTAAAACCTCTGCTGCAACAAGTAGCCACAACCTGGATGGATACGTACAGGAACATCGGATATCCCAATAACCTCATTGTCAGAGACAGCATGTTACAGGCTCAACCCGGATCACCATCGTTGTTTGATATCTCCTTTGTTTATGATTCCTATGAGGAAGATATGCTCGGAACTCGTATTCTGGATCAGGATAAGGTTACGTTTCCAGGAGATCTAATGGTGGTGTTGAGTCGTTTACCGCAAGGTGCTCAGTTGAAGCTGCAATATAAACCGAGCTTGTTCCGTGAAGATTCAATGGAGCGAATGGGCCAACGATTTCTATACTTGCTGAATCAACTAGTAACCAATTCTGATCAAAAAATCAGTGAGTTCAGCCTCCTGATGCAGGATGAGAAAGAAAACCTACTGTACCGATTCAATCAAACTTCTTATTTTCCCTACACCCCACAACATATTATGGATATATTTCACGATAAAGTAGCACGTTTCCCGGAGCGGGTAGCTCTAATGGAAGGGAATCAGCATCAGACCTATGCGCAAGTCAACGCAAAAGCGAACCAATTGGCTAGGCAGATTGTTGCGAGTAAAAAAAGTGATAACGCGGCAGTTGGCGTGCAAATGTCACGTTCCTCGGATATGGTCATTGCCCTATTGGCTGTATTAAAAGCCGGATGTGCTTTTGTGCCTGTAGACCCTTCCTATCCTTTGTCCAGAAAGGACTATATTATATCGGATGCAGACATATCCATAGTGCTGGCTATGCAACCCGAAAAAGATGACGAGACTCTGGATGTCCAGTACATCTACGTTGAGGGCGATCGGGCTTATACGGGGGATGTCTCAAATCTCGAAGAGGCGCTGAATCCGCATAGCCTTGCCTATATCATGTACACGTCCGGATCAACAGGCAAGCCCAAAGGAGTCATGGTTGAAAATCATAGCGTAGTTAATACACTGCTTGATCTGGAGCGTCGTTTTCCAATGCAGGCGCAGGATGTTTACTTGCTGAAAACGGCATATACCTTTGATGTGTCCGCCACGGAACTTTTCGGCTGGTTCATGGGTGAAGGCGCACTAAGTATTCTTGAGCCTGGAGCAGAAAAAGACCCTGCTCGTATTGTGTCTACGGTGGCATCACATAAAGTGACCCACATCAACTTTGTTCCAACGTTATTCCGTCTTTTTCTGGAAACGATGGAGCTTCGCTCCGATCTGTCAGCATTGGAAACGCTGAAATGGATGTTTGTTGGCGGAGAGGCAGTTACGCCAGACATCATTGAGAAATTTAACAGGTTAGGCATTAGAGCAAGTCTTGAAAATGTTTATGGTCCAACCGAATGCACCATATGGGTTTCTCATTATCCATTAAGCCATTACGAAGGCTTGGGCAATGTACCGATTGGCTACCCGCTCAATGAGTCCAGATGGTATGTCGTCGGAAATCATGATGAGCTTCAGCCGTTAGGTATTCCAGGGGAGCTTTGTCTTAGCGGTGTTGGGCTTGCACGTGGATATCTGAATCTGGAACAGATGACCCGAGAGAAGTTTGTCCCTAATCCTTTCTTTCAAGAAGGACAGGACGCCGAGCATTTCAGGTACATGTACCGCACAGGGGATCTGGTACGTTCACTCCCAAGCGGTACGATCGAATATCTGGGGCGCATTGATTTTCAGGTTAAAATTCAAGGAGCCAGACTGGAGACAGGCGAAATTGAGAATACCCTGTCATCCTATCCGGGTGTCATCCAGACCGTGGTAGTCATGAAATCATTTGAAGGTAGGTCCGGCTTGCTGTATGCCTACTATCTGTCAGAGCAGGAGCTGCCTTCTGTCGAATTGAGAGAGCACCTGTCTCGTTTGTTACCGGCATATATGATACCATCCGTTTTTGTACATAAATCCGAATTTCCATTGAATAGCAGTGGGAAGATTGACCGGAAGGCACTCATGGCAGATATCACGCATGCTCACACTTCCAGTACGTTCTATACCGCTCCGTCTTCTGAGCTTGAGAAGGTTATAGCCGAAGTGTGGGCCGAAGTGCTCGGTGTTGAGAGAGTAGGGCGCGATGACCATTTCTTTGAATTGGGCGGAAATTCATTTTCTGTCATTCAGGCTCACAATAAACTAAAGCATTATACCGATGTGGAGTTCCCTGTTCCTCGTTTTTTCGAATGCCCGACATTGCGTCAATTTGCCGCGCTGGGACCGAAAGATGAGGGAGTTCAGATATCGACTGAAAGGGAACAATTGTTTCAACGAAAAGACGGCATTATGCGTGAGGACATTGCAATTGTGGGCATGGCGGTGAATGTGCCGGGCGCTGAGGATATAAGAGGGTTCTGGAGTAACCTTGTTGAACGGCGGGAAAGCATTCACTTTTATAGTGATGATGAATTGAGGGAGCTTGGCGTGGAGGAAGCGCTGCTGCGTTCACCTCGTTATGTCAAGGCAAAAGGACGTGCCAACGGCATCGATGAGTTTGACGCAGGGTTCTTTGACTATACTCCCGGTGAAGCCAAAATGATGTCTCCCCAATTCAGACTTTTGTATCAGGGAATATGGGAAGCGCTGGAGGATGCAGGCTGCAGACCGGATGAAGCGGGTAAGGTGGGTGTGTTCCTTGGCGGGTCCGATGACTTCGAATGGTACCGTCAAGTGCTTTTTAACGATGCTAACTATAGCAGTAAATACGAAGCATTTACCCTCAGCACCAATCATTTTCTCGCTACCCGAATGGCTTATAAGCTTAACTTAAAAGGGCCGGCCTATACCGCTCTGACGGGATGTTCTACTTCACTGGTTACACCTCATCTGGCATGTCAATCTTTGATCGTTGGAGAATGTGATGTGGCCGTGGCTGGTGGGATCACCGTGGAGTTGCCCAATGAAGGGGGTTACATATTTGAGGATGGCATGATGTTCTCCATAGATGGACACTGTCGTCCATTTGATGCGGCAGCCAGTGGAACCGTCTTCTCCAATGGTATGGGAATTGTGGTGCTGAAGCGGGTAACCGATGCTCTGCGGGATGGAGATCATATCTACGGGGTCATCAAAGGCTCAGCAATTAACAATGACGGACAAGAGAAACTCAGTTTTCTTGCTCCTAGCGTAAGCGGACAGGCTGAAGTCATTCAGGATGCTTATAAGGTAGCTGGAGTAGACCCGGAAACGGTGAGTTATATCGAAGCACATGGTACGGGAACGTTGCTTGGTGATCCAATTGAAGTAAACTCGTTAACTCGGGCCTTTGCTTCCGACCAAAAGCAATTTTGTTATCTGGGTTCGGTCAAAGGCAATGTGGGACATATGGATACAGCCGCAGGTGTGGTTGGTTTAATCAAGGTAGCGCTCAGTCTTGCACAAGGTTATATTCCTGGAACAGCGAATTATGAGCAGCCTAATCCCAAGATTGATTTTTTGAATACGCCTTTTAAAGTTAATGCACAAGGGGTGGACTGGAAACAGGGCAATGTTGGAGTCATGCGCGCAGGAATCAATTCATTTGGTGTGGGGGGCACGAATGCTCACATGGTATTGGAGGAGGCTCCCATGATGGAGAAGTGCAGTCCGGATGATGACGTAAATATATTGCTTTTTTCCGCCAAAACAGAGTACTCGCTGAACCGCACCGCTGAACGGATTATGGAACATCTGACTCAGCAGCCGGAGCAATCTGTGTCGAACGCAGCGTGGACCTTGCAGTCAGGTAGATCTGTTTTTGCGTATCGTAAGGCACTCATTCTGGATAAGACATGGAAGGATAATCCGGACAAGCTGATACAGCAGCTGGGGAAAGCACGCGTATACCATTCAGCTCAAGGCACTCGTCCCGTATACTTTATGTTCCCCGGACAGGGCAGTCAGTATCAGGGAATGGGTGCAGAACTATACAGATCTACAGAGCAAGCAGGCCTGGCTCCAATCTTCAGAAGTTATATTCAGGAAATATTGGACCTTCTGCCTGCTGAAGAACGAGAAGATATGCTGTCTGTTGTATACGGGGATCAGCAGCCTGAGCGAATAAATCAGACAGAGTACAGCCAATTCGCACTGTTCATGACAAGTTATGCGCTGGCCAAGTCGCTGCTGGATCTGGGCATCAAGCCAGATGGCATGATCGGGCATAGCATTGGTGAATTGGCTGCCGCAGCGGTAGCGGGTGTATTCGAACTCGGAGATGCTGTCAAGTTAGTTCGGCTTCGCGGACGTCTGATGCAGCAACAACAACCTGGGGTCATGCTTGCCATTATGGCGGATGCACAGCAGGTGAAGTCACAACTGGAGGAAGACATGTGGCTTGCCTTGGTGAATACTACAGGTTCCAGTGTAATTGGTGGGACAGCTGTAGCCATTTCACGGATGGAAGCCAAGGCTGAGGGACTGGGCTGGAAGTGCATTCGTGTGAAGACTTCCCATGCATTCCATACGCCAATGATGAATCAGGCCGCCGAGGAATTTAGACGTTATTTAGCAGAGCATTCACTTCATACGCCACAGATCCCTTTACTGTCCAACACCAGTGGAACATGGGCGCTTGGAGATGAAATCACACAACCTGACTATTGGTCCCGTCATATTTTACAGCCGGTGTTGTTTGAATCAAACCTGGCTGAAGTGTTGAAGGATGAGCGGGCTGTATTAATTGAAGTAGGTGCAGGAAGAACGCTAAGCTCCTTTGCCAGACAGCACGGTCTATCAAGAGATTCCCAGACGGTACTGAATATGCTACGTCACGTAAGGGAGACGGAGCAGGACAGTATCTATGTGAACCGCAGACTTGCGGAGTTATGGTGCGAAGGCATTGAACCGGACTGGAAGGTGCTCAAAGGGCAGACGGTACGACGCAAATGCTCTCTGCCTACTTATGTTTTCAACAAACAATCCTATCCTGTCAGTGTTTCTCTTTCTGGCTCATCAGCAGCGGAAGGAATGGGTACGGGGGATGATAGGCAGCATGCAGAGCAGGGTAAGGGAAGTGGCTCTACTCTAATAAAAGGGACAGTTTATACTGGCGGTTCAGACCAACTGAAACAGATTGTCCTGGACGCATATCGAACGATTTTTGGCATCGATGATCTAGATGAAGAGGTTAATTTCTTTGCGGTCGGAGGAGATTCGCTCAAAGCAGTCAGCTTGTCTGCATGGATCCGGTCTCATTTAGGAATTCAGCCTGAGGTAGCAGATATTTTCAATCATTCAACGCCTATTCAACTGGCGGAGCATCTCTATGTCATAGCGAAACCAAAAGTGGACCAACAGACGATACAATCTGCACCCACTATGGATGCTTATCCAATCTCTTCTGCACAGATGCGTATGTTCACACAAGCGATGCTTGATCCAGGCAATACGGCATACAACCTACCGTCTGCAACCATTATTGAAGGTGAATTGGACCGTATAAGAGTTGAGGCTGCTTTGCAGAAGTTGATGCAGCATCATGAGGCGCTCAGAACATCGTTTGAGATACGGGGTGGTCAGATCGTTCAGATCATCCAACCTTCGATTCGCCTAAGTATGGGCTATGCAGAGCAGCATGTGGCAGATGACCAAGAGTTGCCTGCGATGATCGAGACATTGATTCGTCCTTTTGATCTGGGGAGTGCTCCGCTTATGCGGGTTGAACTGATTAAAATAGGCGAGCGCAAGCACCTGTTATTCTTTGATATTCACCATATTATCGCGGATGGTACATCTGTCGAAATCATCACTCGTGACTTCAATGATTTATATTTTGGCAAAGAGCAAGCAGTCCGATTGCAGTACAAAGATTACGCGGTATGGCAGCAGCAGCGTCTCGCTTCACAGGAATACATTTCACATCAAACATACTGGCTGGACCATCTTGGCCCTTCTTTACCTGTGCTGGAGCTTCCACTTGACCAGGAGCGTCCATCACAGCGATCCATGCAAGGGGGACGTCTCCATTTCACGTTGAATCGTTCGTTAACACAACAGTTGCACGAGCTGGCTTCCTCATCGGAAGCATCCATGTATATGGTAATGCTAAGTTTGTGGAATCTTCTTCTTGCACACCGCTCAGGTCAGCAGGACATTGTGGTAGGAACGCCTGTTGCAGGAAGGATGCAAGAGGAGTGGAAAGAGACGGTAGGCATGTTTGTCAATATGATTGCGATGCGGAATTTTCCAACGTTTGATCGTACGTACACTGATTTTTTACGCGAACTTAAGCAACATACACTCGATGCTTTTGCGTATCAGGAGTATCCGTTTAATGAGCTTGTGGCACAACTGGGCGTTACACGTGAGTTGAACCGAAATCCGGTATTTGATGTTTGTTTTGATTATCAGAACATGGATTTGCATGGGCTTGAACTTCATGGGTTGCAATTCAGTTCTTTTCCGGTGGAGACGGGTACGTCTACTTATGATCTGTTAATGACCTGTCAAGAAAACAGGGAGAAGCAGGTCATTGAAGGATATATCGAATACTCGCTGGATCTGTTCCGCCAGGACACAGTTGAAGGTATGATGCAGGAGTTTATCGGACTCTGCCAAGAGGTTGTACAACAGCCTGACCTGTCTCTGAGCGAACTGTTTGAGAGAAACGAACGTTCTCATGAGCACCCAGTCCATCGTCTTGCTGGTCCACGTCTGGATTACAATTCTGCGGGGGGTCTGCATCGGCTGTTCGAGCTGCAGGCAGAACACACACCAGACAAGAAAGCTCTCCTTGTATCATCCGGAGCCTCTTTTACCTACAGGGAGCTTAATGAAAAAGCTAATACGCTGGCTTGGAAGCTAATTGATCAAGGTGTGCGCCGGGATGAACCTGTAGGCATATTATCCAGACGAGATGAATCGTTGATCATTATGCTATTGGCGGTGCTGAAAGCTGGGGCGGCTTATGTGCCTCTGGACCCTGCTTTTCCGCCGCAGCGCATAGTGAATATGATCGAAGATAGCCGAATGAACGTATTGCTGTGTACGCCTGATGAAGAAGGCACAGTGACTTTTAGCGGAGAGCAATTCGTGTATGATCCAATTGCCCAGGATGTGCGCTCATCCGTTAACCCGGACGTAAACTTCCTGTCTTCGGACCTATCCTGTGTGATTTTCACCTCAGGATCGACGGGTCGTCCCAAAGGGGTCATGATTACTCATGAGGCGATGGTCAATTTTGTTGAGGACATCAGGCACCGACATATTTTTGCACATGAGACAGATCGCATCATCAGTGTAACGACCATATCTTTTGATATTTTCGGATTTGAAGTGTGGGCACCATTGTGCACCGGATATTCGCTGTATCTGGCCAATGAGCAGGAGCAGCTTGACCCGGCTCTTGCTTCACGTCGAATACGTGAACATGGTGTTACACACATTCTTAGCACGGTCTCACGCATTAAGGCATTTGTCGAAAATCCGGAATTCGCTCAGGCGCTGGGCAATCTGCGGTGTGTACTTACCGGAGGGGAAAATGTCCCTGTGGGACTACTCGCCGATCTGAAGCGGCTTACACCCGCTCGAGTCTTTAATATGTATGGACCAACGGAAACTACGATCTGGTCAACGACCAAAGAATTGAATGACACAGCCGCGATCACCATTGGCAAGCCCATTACCAATACAGAGATTTATATTCTGAATGATGAAGGTGAAATACTGCCACCTGGAAGTTATGGAGAGCTGTGCATTGCAGGAAAAGGATTATCCCGCGGTTATCTGCACAATGCAGCTGAGACCGATGCCCGATTCATTGCAAACCCCAATGTTTTGGGAGGCCGTTTGTACCGAACTGGCGATCTGGCCCGTATACTGCCGGATGGGGATGTTGAGTTAATGGGACGGTTAGATCAGCAGGTGAAGATTCGGGGCTACCGGATTGAACTGAACGAGATTGAGCAGGCAGTGATGAATTATGAACGTGTAAGAGAAGCTGTCGTTAAGGTAGAAGGGGCCGAGCAACATTCATTGCAATTAATCCTTTTCTACAGTCTGAAGCCTGGGATTGGGCCTTCCGTTATGGGAGATGAAGACGTACAGCTTCGGACCTGGTTAAAGCAGCGGCTTCCACAGTACATGATGCCTTCTCGCTTGATTCGTCTGGAAAATCTGCCTGTGCTGCCTAATGGCAAGCTGAATCGCAATGCCCTTCGTCTGGCTGATTTTGAAACGGGAGAGAATGCTAATCCGGCTCTGGTTTATGGCTCATCGATTCAAGGAATGGAGCGGGCAAAAGTTGATCTGGAGCAGATGCTCATTGCAGCGTGGAAGGAAATATTGAATCTGGATACGGTTAATATCCATGATCACTTTTTTGACATCGGAGGCAACTCGCTGGGGCTTATTCTGATCAATAATCGGCTGAATGCCTATCTGGATAAAAGCGTTCCGCTGGTGCAACTGTTTGAGCATTCCTCCATTGCATCACTGGTTAATCATCTGGTGGCTGAGCAGATGCTGCCGACAGTTACACAACAGGTTCAAGAGGAGAGCGGGCATATTGCTTCAGCTGGATATCCTGTTACGAACCAGGACACGACAACAGCTCCAAAAGAGTATGTGAGGAGCACAGTTGAACACAGCAAAGTAGAGCAGAGCAGACCGGAACAGAGTATCCCGTTTGCTTCAGAACACAGTAGCAGAATTTCTACTTCGACGGATATCGCAGTCATTGGCATGGCAGGGCATTTTCCCGGCTCAAGAAATATTGATGAGTTCTGGGATAACCTAATGGCAGGTAAGGATGGTATCACCCGTCTGAATGAGGAGGATCTAACCGCTGCGGGTGTACGACCGGAAGACTTCAAACATCCTGATTATGTACGGGCCAAAGGTGTACTGCAAGATACTGAGTATTTTGACTCCGGATTTTTCGAATATCCGCATCAGGAATCCAATATGATGGATCCGCAAATACGGCTGCTGCATCAGTGCTCATGGGAGGCGCTTGAGCATGCCGGGTGTGATCCTTACAGTTATGAGGGAGCTATAGGATTGTTTGCCGGAAGTGGACTGAGCTTACCATGGATGGTGCAATTTCTAGGTCGTTCCGGTAATTTGCTACAGGCTTTTGAAGCCATGACTTTGAATGAAAAGGACTATATTACAACCCGAGTATCTCACAAATTAAATCTGAGAGGGCCGAGTATGGCCGTACAGACCGCATGTTCGACTTCTTTGGTCGCTATCCACCAAGCTGCTGAATCGCTGATTCGGGGGGAGTGTGATGTGG
This sequence comes from Paenibacillus sp. FSL R7-0026, assembly GCF_038004485.1. Classification (NCBI taxonomy): domain Bacteria; kingdom Bacillati; phylum Bacillota; class Bacilli; order Caryophanales; family Paenibacillaceae; genus Paenibacillus; species Paenibacillus sp. FSL R7-0026. Next base: position 4,574,938 of record NZ_JBBORG010000001.1, on the reverse strand, counting down.
CACTTGCGGGAGGTGTCTCTATCTCCTATCCGCTCAAAGAAGGTTATCACTGGCATGAAGGCATGATTTATTCAAAGGATGGTCATTGCAGACCGTTTGATGAGCAGGCATCTGGTACTGTGTCTGGTAATGGATGCGGAATGGTTGTGCTCAAGTCACTTCGCGACGCGCAGAGAGATGGAGATCATATCTATGCAGTCATTAAAGGTTCGGCGATTAATAATGATGGCATGGACAAAATTGGATATACGGCACCGAGTGTGGCCGGGCAGGTCAAGGTTATTCAATCAGCCCTTCATCGTTCGGGAGTGTCTCCAAAAGAGATCTCCTATCTGGAGGCGCATGGAACAGGAACAAAACTGGGGGACCCGATTGAAATTGAAGCGCTCAGGCAGTCATGGGGAACAGATCGTAGAAATTATTGTGCTCTAGGTTCTGTGAAAGCCAATATTGGGCATCTTGATGCGGCAGCGGGTGTCGCCGGTTTTATTAAAACCGTACTGACGCTTTATCACCGGGTGGTTCCGCCACAGATTCACATGAATCGGACAAATCCGATGTTGGAGTTGGAGCATAGTCCCTTCTATATCAACAGGGAGCCACAGCCATTAGAAGACGCGAAGCGCATCCTGCGAGCAGGTGTCAGTTCGTTTGGGATCGGGGGGACCAATGCTCACGTCATTCTGGAGCAGCCGCCCGTCCAAGAGAGCCAAGCCAATTATGAATCTTTGCTTCTGCTGCCCTTCTCGGCCAAAAGTGAATCTGCGCTGGAACGCACGTACGATTCGGTTCTACAGGCGATTCATGTATTGCCGGAGCAGTTGCCCAATGCTGCGTGGACGCTACAGAAGGGAAGAAGCAGATTCATTCATCGTAAAGCACTAATCGTTGTAGACGGTTATATTCCGCCAAGCGAGCAGTCTGTAGAGTTCGAGACACAGGCAAGTGTGATGAATGGGAAGCCTAAGGTCATGTTTTACCTCAGCGGAAATGCAAGTTGGGAAGCGCGCAAGACTCGGGAACTATATGCTTCTGTGTATCGCAGCCAGGTCTCAGAGATATTCAAACAGCACTTTGAAGAGATACTGAACCTCTTTGAGTCCAAGGAACAGTATGCCATTCGCCAAGGCATAGGGCGATCGTTAACTGATTCAAGGCTTGAGCGCATGCAGTGCTTTGTTGTGCAATATGCTCTTTATAAAACCGTGATGCAGCTTGGTATCAAGCCAGATGCTGTCTGTGGGCAAGGCGTTGGCGAACTGGTGGGGTTGGTTATTAGTGATGCACTTGATCCAGTACATGCCGTGGGGCTTTTATACAATTTGGAGCATTGGTCACTAGAAGAAGGAGCATTGTCAGATGCTTTGACAGGAAGGATGACAGATGCAACTGTAACAGACCATGCGTCGAGTATTGCACCACTGTTATCTCCAAATTTCCTGTTTACGCTGCTAAATCGCAAGACGCTTTCTGAATCTGATGGGCATACGTTGTGGATCGTTTCGAATCAGCAGCAAGATACAGAACTAATAACCCCGGATTCATTATCAGAGCCAAACATCATTGCTCTTACTGGAGATCGTCAGAGCTTGCTTGAGGCAGACGTGTATTTAATGAAAGTACTTGCTTTTTGCTGGTGCTCTGGCATGGAGTTGGATTGGGAACAGTTAAACGGAACGGGGCGTAGGCAAAAAATCTCGTTGCCGACGTATTCCTTTGACCCCATTGTTCATCAACATGATGTTGCGTTGTATCAGCTTGCAGGTATGTCGCAGGTTGCAGCGGGTTCTATCGCAGCATTAGACCAATCTCCATCTGGGAAAGTCAGGGTTCAACGGACTGATGATGAGATAAGGCATGTATTATCGCAATTGTGGCAGGAGTTGCTTGGTAATGGAGCAGTCGGTCTTGAAGATGATTTCTTTGAGCTTGGGGGTCATTCATTAAAAGCGATTTCCTTGGCATCGAGGATTAAAGAAATGTTTGGATTAAATTTGGGGCTGGAAGAGGTTTTTGATCATTCAGTGTTTGAACACATGGTTCAATGGATTGCTGAACATCAGGCTACAAGTGACTCTGACTCAGTGAACCCAATCTTGCCTGTTACTAAGAAAGAGAAATACAAGACCACTTCTGCACAGCGAAGAATGTATGTGGTGCATGAGTGGATGAAAGGTGAGAGTACGGCGTACAATCTCGCCAGCTCTTATAGGGTAAGGGGAAAACTTGACCCTACGCAATTCAGAGTAATAATGGATGCACTGGTAGAGAGACATGAAGCATTCCGTACCAGATTTGAAATGATTGACGGTGAGCTTTTCCAAATTGTGGAGGATCAGGTTCCAAGCGTGGTGGAGTTGCTGGAATTAGAAACGGCAGGGTTAGAACAGGTCATGGAATGGATCAAGCCTTTTGATCTGACCAGCGCACCATTGGTTCGTGTTAAGCTCATTCGCCTTTCTGAAGAGGAACACATCTTATTCATCGACATGCATCATATCATTTCGGATCAGAGTTCCATTGCTATCCTGATGCAGGATTTTGCTCGCATGTACAGAGGAGAAATATTGCAATCTCTTGATATTCAGTATAAGGATTATGCGGAATGGCGTGATGAAGCTGCGTCACATGGACAATCTGTTGAAGACGCCGAGTTTTGGATACGGGAATTCGAGGACATGCCTGCACCGGTTGAATTGCTTACAGACTTCCCAAGACATGGCGCGTCATCCTACAGCGGAGACAGACGTTCCATTGAACTTGGTGAGTCGTTAAGCACACAGGTCAATGATTTCTGTACTCAACAAGGGCTTACACCCTATATGTTGTTCATGGCAACTTTGAATTTATTAATCTGGAAGTACACAGGTCAAGACGACTTGGTCGTAGGTACAGCGGTTGCGGGGCGTGAGAAGCCAGAACTCAATAACGTTATGGGGATGTTCGTGAACATGCTTGCCATTCGCACTAGCATGGACAGAGAATGGTCCACAGAGACGTATTTGAATGAGATGCGTGGTAAGCTGTTATCCTGTTATGAGCATCAGCATTATCCTTATGAAGCACTGGTGGAACAACTTGGTCTATTCGGTGATTTAAGCCGCAACCCCCTATTTGATGTGGTGTTAAATTACATTAATATGGGAACCGATGATCCTGAAGCCGGGGAACTAGTGCTTGAACCATGGGTCGAAGGTAAGGTGGATGCCAAATTTGATCTGACTTGGACACTGGTCGAGCATAAGCAATGTTACATGGTTGAACTTGACTATCGTTCAGGTTTGTTTAAAGCGGAGTCCATGGAACTGATGCTGGATAAATTCCGGTATATCCTGTCTCAGATCACAACAGGGCATAATGAACGAATTGCTCAGATTAAGCTCACTACACCGGAGGAAGAGGAATGGCTGCTGTACGGAGTCAACGATAATGCCGCTCAGTATCCGCGAGATGCGACCATTTCCCAATTATTCGAGGAACAAGTTCATGTGCATGCACAGAAGACAGCATTGGTCTGGGAAGACGGTGAATGGAGCTATGCGGATCTGTATGAACGTGTTCAGTGGCTGGCGTTCAGGTTGCTTGGACAAGGGGTAAAATCAGGCTCCAGTATTGCTCTTATTCTGGACCGCGGACCGATCCAGATGATCAGTATTCTTGCTACACTCCAAGTGGGTTGCAGTTATGTCCCGATCGACCCGGCTTCGCCGCCATCGAGAATTGAATTTATTTTGCAAGATTGCGATGCGGCTGTGTTATTGACTGAATCGGCGTATGCCTCCACATGGCAATCTGTAGTTCCTTGTATCGTGCCGGCAGATGAACTGGCAGCATTTGATTCAGGAGACATGCAGGAGCCCGTTGAACATATGAACAAGACTGCTCTTGACCCGGCTTATATCATTTATACATCAGGGTCAACAGGAACCCCAAAAGGGACTGTGATGAGTCATCGCAATGTGACCAAAGTCATGAAAAATAGCAATTTTGTCACCGTCGTGCCAGAGGATCGTATCCTGCAAATTTCTAACTATGCGTTTGACGGTTCCATTTTTGATATTTTTGCTTCATTAATAAATGGCGCTACTCTTGTATTAATCTCGAAAGAGACCATTTTGGATATGGCTCGTTTGGCGGATGTCATCCGACAGCAACGGATTTCAGTATTTTATATTCCGACATCCTTGTTTAATATGCTGGTGGATTGGGATGCTGAATGCTTGAAGAATGTGCGTAGAGTGATGTTTGGTGGTGAAGCTGCATCGGTGAGTCATGCCAACAAAGCGCTTGCATGCGTGGGGCCGGGCAGACTGTTAAATGGATATGGGCCAACGGAAGCAACCTTTTTTGCCTCCTACCACTTATTACAGCAAACAGAGCCTTATACTGGCTCACTGCCTATAGGTTACCCCCTGTCTAACACAGCCTTGTATGTTCTGGATGATGAGCTGAAGCCTGTGCCACCGAACGTTCCAGGTGAACTGTATATCAGTGGGGATGCGGTGGGTATTGGATATCTTAACCGTGAGGATCTTACCCGAAAACACTTTCTTGATGATCCCTTCCGCAAGGGAGAACGAATGTATCGGACAGGTGACATCGTTAAACGTCTGATTGACGGCAGTCTGATTTTTATTGAACGTTCGGATTTCCAGGTCAAGATTAGAGGTTTCCGCATTGAGTTATCGGAGATAGGCAATTGCATGGAGCGTCTTTCGGGAGTTCGTGATGCCTTTGTCATGACAGTTACAGAACCATCAGGCAGTCTATACATTGCCGCTTTTTATACAACCGATACTGGAGCAGATACTGAGTATATTCGAAGAGAACTTCACCAGCAGCTGCCAGAGTACATGGTGCCTGCACGAATTATTCGAATGGATCATCTTCCGATTAATGCCAATGGCAAAGTGGACCGAAGAGCATTGTCCGAGCATTTGGTTGAAGAGCAGCAGAGGTCTCTGGAGATGAGTTCACCTCGGACAAAAACGGAGCGTGTTATTCTTGCCGCCATGCGACAGATCCTGGGTAATCCGGGCATTGGTGTGGAAGATCACTTCTTTCAAAATGGGGGGCATTCGCTCAAAGCGATTGCATTCACTCAAATTTTGGCAAAAGAAGGAATTGCCATCAATGTGAACGAATTATTCCAATATCCGACAGTTAGAGGACTTGCCAAATTGGTAGACATTAATCCTCCGGCGTCAGTCTGGTCCGAAGATAGCCTGCATATTCAGTCCCCGATAGTCATACCACAGGACATAACACTTCATGAGATACAACTGGACAGCCTGGTCCTGCATGTCTTAAACAGCTGTAATCAGGTTTCATCTTTTATGGCGGGCATGACCCCTATGGGTCAATTCCCACTATCTCCAATTCAACAAGCTCATGCTTCTACGACTTCACGAGCAAGCGGATTTACAACAACGCTGGAAGGCGAATTGAATGAACAAGCTGTAAAACACCTGATTCTTGGGGTTATATCCCAGCATCAGTTGATGCACAGCATGATATATGAGGAAGAACAATTGTATTGGCATCCATGTGATATATCGTTAGCGGCGGACATGCTGCAACAGCTTATCCCATATCTTGATATTCGTCATTATGCTTCGGCTACGATTGAGCAGTTGGAGTACAAACTGGTTCAGTCTCTGTTACACAAAACGTATACGTTGAAGGAACTGCCTTGGCGTCTGTGTATTTTGCGTACAGGAGCCACAGAGCATAAGCTGATTTGGAGTTTTGATCACCTTGCGTTTGATGGTATGAGTGCCCAAATCATCAAGCAGCAACTTGAGTCGAAGGCATTATATAGACCGCAAGGTGTAGGGACAGAGAGTGATCTTCTGTACCAAGTACGAAATTATGAGGATTATGTAAGTTTTCTGTCTCAAGGCCCCATAGGGGTATCAGAAGATGCAATAGAGAAACAATTTTCGCTTCAGGCATGGCATAGTTGTAACACCATCGTCATGAACAAGTTGAAGGAAACAGAAACATTGTCGCCTTCAGCCATGACTGCCGAGTTGTCCCTTGCAGGGAAGGAGCCTGCAGATGTTTGGTGGACATGCTTTGAAACTTTTTCCAACATCATTGCGGCTTATCTAAACATAAGCCAATTGCCAATAGCCCTGGTGCATTACGGAAGGGAGTATGGCGAAGAATCCTACTACGATTTTGTGGGAGAATTCCTTGATCTGATTCCAGTGCTGGTAGACAGTGAATTCACACAGGAAGATCTGTTGGAACGTCTTGAATTTACGAAGCAACACAGCATTAACTTTATGGCACTTACACATGATTCTTCCCTCTCGGCACAATATGATGGCATACAGGAACAATTGGGAACTGCCTACAGGCAAGCAGAACAGGAGCCGCGTCAGATGATTCTGTTTAATTATCAAGGCTTCATCTCCAGCAGCGAAGCGATCCCAATGTCGTCTCAGTCGTCGGATGACCAAGATTCGAATTCGGGACTCGCCCAATTCGAATGGGTTATTCGTTACGACGAAGAGTTTCTGTACGTACATCTGGCCTGTCAGGCTGGTCTGGACATCAAACGTATGAAACAGCTGATCGATGACAAGCTTGGTAGCGATGTGAAAGTGGTAGTTCACAATGAGGCAATGGAGGTGCAACATGTCCAGTAAATCCATACAGCGAGGACCCGAGCTGATTGTGCCAGAACATTATTCAACAGTGGCTGAGATGCTAATCTACATTGCAGATACTCATCCAGAAAAGGGAATGACCTATATCAGCTCTTCAGGTGACGAACAGTTTGAATCATATCCTGAATTACTGATGCAGGCGCGCAAGTACCTGCAGTCTCTTCAGGAGCAAGGCATTCAACAAGGACAGGTCGTTATTTTGGAAATTGACCAGTCACAGGAATTTTACCGTACCTTTTGGGCTTGTATGCTGGGGGGCATTATTGTCGCCCCGGTTAGTCCTCCGGCTGCCTGGGAACCAGGCTCAGCCGGTCTGGAGAAATTCACGAAAGTGTGGGAGGTACTCGGGCGTCCGGTCGTTATCGTCGAGGAAGCCTACATGTCCAAGTATAAGCAGCTTGCGGAAAGTCCGGTATTCAAAGGTCTTATGTTGATTAGCGTGAGCCAGCTTCAAGCAGGCCAGCAGATGGCTGATCTATGCCCAACCTCTCCTGATGACATTGTGTTCCTGCAATTCTCATCAGGAAGCACGGGAATTCCCAAAGGTGTGCAGTTAACAAATCACAATATTATCGCCAACAGTATTGCATGCAAGACTTTTCTTGGAGCTGAAGAAGGAGATAATGTGTTTACCTGGTTGCCGCATACGCATGATATGGGGATATTTGGACAGCATCTGACACCCGTCCTGAGTGGAGCCAACATTATGGTGATGTCACCTTATACCTTCGTACGGTCCCCTTATCTGTTTTTGCGCAAGATTACGGAGCATCAGGGAAAATGGTTTTGCTGTACCAATTTCGGATTCGAATGGATGGTTCAGAAGATCCCGGATTCCAAGCTCTCAACGCTTGATCTGTCTTCACTGCGTATGACCTTGAATGGTGCAGAGCCTATATCAACGTCTGTAATCGAGCGATTTGTCAAAAAATTTAGCTCTTGTGGCTATCGTCCCAATATGATGTTTCCTGCGTATGGCATGGCAGAAGCGACAGTAGGTGTATGTACCTCCAGACTGGGGGAAGAACCGCGAATTGAACGTATTTCGCGTTCACGGCTGGTGCAGGAAGGACTGGCTGTGCCAGTCCAGCTGCCTAGCAGTGATAGCCATACTTCGGATGTGATCGAATTTGTCCATGAAGGATACCCCATGACAGGGATTCAGATCCGGATTGCGGATGAACAGGGTGAAGTGCTGGATGAGCGGGTCGTTGGCGAAATCCAGATCCGTGGGGAATCGGTAACCTCCGGATATTACAGTCTCCCGGAAATCAATCGTGAAATGTATGTGGATGGGTGGCTTCGCACTGGAGACTTGGGGTATATGGCTGATGGCTCCCTGGTTGTAAGCGGACGAATCAAGGACATTGTGTTTATTCGGGGACAGAACCATTATGCGCATGATCTTGAAGAAATTTTGTACCAGAATAGCAGCATTCCGAGAGGGAATCTGACGGTAGTCGGGCACTTTAACAGCCTCAAACAAGTAGAGGAGCTGCTTGTATTTGTTAAATACAAATCGGGCACTACACAGTTTCTGGATGTACGACAGGATCTGATCCAACGTATGAGGGCTGGATTGGGTATTGAGATCACCCATGTTCTCCCAATCAAGGTTATTCCCAAAACGACGAGTGGCAAGGTCCAGCGCTTCATGCTGAGAAACGAATATGAGCGTGGAGTATTTACCAAGGAAATCGATGCCATTGAAGAGGTGATTCGCGAAAACACACAACAGCAACGACACGAGACGGTTTCCGCATCGTCTTTGGAATATACCGTACGTAAAGCCTGGGCCGAAATTCTTCAATTGCCCGCAGGAAAGATTGAGATGGATACTTCTTTTCTCGCACTTGGAGGCAATTCCATTCTCTCTTATCAATTACTTGACAAGCTGTCTGCGCATATGGGACGTGAATTAGGACAAGAACTGCTTGTTTTTTGCAGTACAGTACGTGAGATGGTGGAATATCTGCAGGAACTTCCAGCAGAAACGAAGGACTTTGAACAAGCTGAAACAACAGATAATCACCTGAATGTACATCGTGCTATTGCTATTACCGGACTGTCTCTGCGTCTGCCTGATGCCGACACCCAAGAGCAGTTCTGGAGCAATCTGGTTAACGGGTTAGATAGTGTTGACCGGGTTAGCTTAGAGCGTGCAACACGTTCCAAGCAACCCGGTTGGGATGACTGGATTGGGGAACTGAAGCAACCGGATACGTTTGATCATGAGTTCTTTGAAATCCCGTCTGAACAAGCTGCATTTATGGATCCGCAACATCGGAAGCTGCTGGAAGTTGCTCATGAGGCGCTGGAGGATGCGGGTATGCTCGTGGATCATGAGGATAAGCGTGATGTGGGTGTGTATGTAGGGATTAACCCCAGCACATACTTCGATCTGGTTATTGAATATATGAACCGGAGTCTTGGAAAGGCTGTTCATTCTCACGCTATGGTAGGCAATATGTCTAATATAGCAGCGGCCTCCATTTCACACATGTACAATTTCACAGGGCCGGCACTGTCGATAGATACAGCATGTTCTTCTTTTCTGGTAGCACTGACACAAGCTGTGGCGGCCATTCAGGACAAGCGTATCTCTGGAGCAGTTGTAGGTGGAGCGAACATTTTGGCTACACCGCATGTTCATCAACTATCACGCAATGCTGGAATCTGTTCTTCCACTCAACATACGAAGGTATTTGACCGGGAAGCAGATGGTTCAGTCTTGGGAGAAGGTGCTGTTGTTGTATATCTGGAGCCGCTAACAGAGGCAATTCGCAACAATAAGCATGTTTATGGTGTGATTCGCGGGACAGCGGTGAATAACGACGGATATTCCCTTGGCATTATGGCACCCAACCCTCAGGGGCAATATGAGGTACTCCGTGCCGCTTATCGCGATGCCAACCTAAACCCCAGCGAGATTTCTTATATTGAAGCACATGGATCGGGGACAAGGATTGGAGATCCAATTGAGGTGAATGCCTTGCTCCGACTATTCCGGGAAAAGGGATATACAAGCGATAATTCGATTGGATTAGGTTCAGTCAAAACCAATATTGGTCATTTATTTGCAGCCTCCAGTGGAGCCAGTCTTGCCAAGGTTCTGCTCAGTATGCAGCATGGGGAACTGGCACCAAGTCTGCATATGGATAATCCGAATCCGGCCCTCCGACTGGAGCAATCGCCGTTCCATATCGTTAGCGAGCATAAAACGTGGGATGTACCTGAAGGAAAAACACGGAAGGCAGGCATTAGTTCATTTGGCCTGGGAGGTACGAACGCCCACATTGTGCTGGAAGAATGGAAAGCCCCTGTCCGTGCAGATGCCCCGGCACGCGGCCAGTTGTTAACGTTCTCTGCCAAATCAGAGCAGGCTTTAAAAAAGCTGATTGATAACACGGAGCAATATGTGAAGAAACATGCGGACCTGGCACTAGAGGATCTTTGTTTTACCCGGAACAGATATAGAAAACATTATCGGTATCGTGCAGCAGTAGCTGTCAGCTCAACCGGAGAGTGGAACATCGAAGAGATGGAATTTGGCTTCAAGCCTAGAAACCGAGCTGCTCGTGTCAATATTGTGGTTGGGGGGCATGAGATTCGCGGAGAAGATGAAGCTCAAGCTCATAAGGTACTCAGGCCAGAGGATTCTAATGAGAATACCGTATCAACCTTGAACTACTGGGTGACCTTGCTTGAGACACTTGTACGTCTGGTCCCTTCCATTCAGGAGATTCGTGGAATAGCTGCAGGAGAGGAACTTGTATCCAGTTTACATCTGGATGGCGAGGAACATCACAGCGCTCATGCAAGCCAATCCATTCCAGTGAACAACAGAGTGACGTTAGACAGTCTGCAAGACACACCTGGCAAGATGGCAAACGCGGACATTGTAATTATAATTGCTGCAGATCAGACAGTGCAGCAGCTTGAATACAGTGGCAAGGAGAGCTTCATCCGCCTGTCTGCCGAGCCGACACTTACCATGGAGGATCAGCTTGCTTTATTACTGGGACAGCTTTATGTACGTGGTGCTGCGCTGGATTGGGAACAGTTACATCCGAATGGCTCTGGCCAGATCGTACATCTGCCAGCACACCCATTCGAGCCGTATGTACATTGGATAGATGTGAATCAGGGAACGGAGGTCATGATATGACAAAAGAAGAAATTGAGCTTTTTCTCAAAAGCGAGATTGCTGCAGCGTTGAATCAGGAGCCAGAGGACATCGATGAAGAGATGAATTTTTTGAAAATTGGCGTCTCATCTGTGCAGGCGCTCAAGATCATTAACCGTGCGCGTAAGCATCTTCAAGTTGACATCAGTCCGGTTGCGTTGTTTGAATACAAAACAATTGCCGAGTTCGCCGCTTATCTCAATGAATCTCTTCTTCAAGAGGGGGTTGCCGAATGATTGAAGCGGATATAGAGCAAGAGATCATTCATGAAGCTGAATTGTTTGCTGCCCGTGAAATTCGTCCTTATGCTCAACAGATTCAAGAGCAGCAAGCCATTCCCAGAACATTGATCCATGCCATGGCTGAAAAAGGTTACTTGGCCGCCTCGATCCCGGCTGAATATGGCGGCATGGGTCTCGGCCCTAAGGCGTACGGGCTGTTGACTGAAGTATTTGGCAAGGCCCTTCCAGCCGTTCGCAGCTTGTTAACGGTACATACTTCACTTGTAAGTGAAACTTTGGTACGTTTCGGAACGCCTGAGCAAAAATCGTCCTGGCTGCCCAAGTTGGTGAAGGGAGAGTGGATTGCTGCCTTTGGCTTGACTGAACCGGAAGTTGGTTCGGATGCGAAAAGTGTAAAGACCGAGTGGAGAGAAGAATCGGACTGTTATGTTTTGAATGGAAAAAAGAAGTGGATTACGTTTGGACATTTGGCAGATGTATTTATCATTATTGCCTCGAATCAGGGACGAAGCACTGCTTTTTGGGTCGAACGCCAGTTTGAGGGGGTACAGACCAAACCTATTGAAGGTGTCATGGTTGCGGGAGAGACAGGTATAGCTGAGATTGATCTCCATGAGGTGCGTGTACCAAAGAATCACATTATTGGACGTCTGAATGAAGGTTTTGAGTACATCGTAACCGGGGCGCTGGACCAGGGCAGATATAGCATAGCCTGGGCAGGGCTGGCGATTGCGCAGGAAGCGCTGGATGCCATGGTGACTTACTCAAGGAAGCGGAAGCAATTTGATCAGAAGCTGAGTCATTTTCAGCTGATTCGCGGCATGATTGGAGATGCGGTGACAAAAGTCCATGCAGCACGAGCATTATGTTTACGGGCAGCCGAGCTGAGAGAAGCCAAGGACCCGCAGGCCGCCATGGAGACAACGATCGCCAAATATTTTACGTCCAAAATTGCTGTTGAAGTTGCAAGTGATGCGCTACAGGTTCATGGTGCGAACGGAATTAGTAACCAATATCCTGTTGCCAGGCTGTATAAGGAAGCCAAAATTCTGGAGATTATTGAAGGTTCTTCTCAGATGCAGCAGGAGATGATCTCGCATTACGGATTAAAAGCCTATTACAAGCGTGGCGGCAGCGTATGACGTTCTGTGCGCTATTTCCCGGCCAGGGAAGCCAGTATATCGGAATGTGCAGCGAGTTGTTGGACAGTGAGCCGGAGGCGAATCAGATCTTTGCGGAAGCGAGCGAGGTGATCGGATTTGATCTGAAGGCACTGGTTATGGAAGGGACCCTGGATCAATTGACGGTCTCTGAATATGCTCAGCCTGCTGTACTGACGGCAAGCTACGTTTTATTTGACTCATTTGTTCGGCGGACTGGAATGACTCCAGATTATGCAGTAGGTCACAGTTTGGGGGAGATTTCGGCTTTAGTAGCGGCGGGAGCATTGCGATTTGCTGATGGGATCCGTTTTACAGCTCAGCGTGGTGCATTGATGCATCGCTCCATTCAGGAGCAAAAAGGAAGAGCGGGTATTGTCGTTGATGTAACCCAAGAAGCGCTTGAAGAATTAGTCGGGAATATTCGTCAGAACGAGTATGTGACGATCTCCGGTTATAATTCACCGGGACAGTTTGTCGTCGCAGGTACTGCGAAGGGTCTTCAACTGCTGGATGATCAGGTGGATGGCTACGGTGGGGAATTCATTCCTTTTCGCATGATGCCAATGAAGGCCGATGCACCTTATCATAGCGAGTTGATGCAGTTCATTCAGCCTGAGCTTGAAGAGATGCTTGCAGGGATTTCCTTCTCTGCACCGGTGTTTCCCATCTGCTCTACAGTACATGGTGAGTTCATTCGCGGAGCCGAGGACATTCCTAAGCTGCTGAGCAGCCAGCTTTTGCAACCCATTCGCTGGAATCAGGCATTGGCACGTGTTCAAAATCTGGGAGCGACGGTATGGATCGATATCGGTCCAGGCCAGAGCGTAAGAAATATGCTGGCTGAGAATAAGACCTTGCCTGCAGCCTATTCGCTGGATGATCCGCAAGATCGGTCCAGGTTACTGGAGCGATATGAAGCAGTAAACCAGACAAGTGGGGGAGGCGATAAGGGATGATCACGGAGATGATGCAGTACAATCAGCGGGTGAAACAATGGCTGCCTGGCGGTGTGCACTATAATTTTCACCTTCCTTGGGAAGAGACACCGCTCCATTTCAAGCATGCTTCCCGAAGCAGAGTGACGGACATGAACGGCAACGAGTATTTGGATCTATATGCCCGCTTTGGTGCCCTCATTGTTGGCCACGGCAACGAGGAGTATAACGAGTGTTTGAAGGATACCATTGACCGTGTTCTTTCCGTAAGTCATTGCGATCTGGATGCAGAGGCTCTGGAACTGATCCATCAATATGTACCCTCAGCAGAGATGATTCGTTTTGGGTTGTCAGGCACGGAGATTGTCCAGAATGCACTTCGTCTTGCCCGGGCGTGGACAGGTAAAAATCGCTTTGTACGTTTTGAAGGCCATTATCATGGCAATGCGGACAATATTATGGGTGGCAAGACTGCACGTACAGGTCTGCCTGTACCTTCAGACTATCCTGGTGACATGAAAGGAACAAAGGGGAGAGCAAGGGATGCCATGGAATCTCAATCCTATCTCCTGCCATGGAATGACGCACCCCGCCTGGAGGAACTATTTCGCCAGCATGGAGACGACATTGCAGCAGTAATCATGGAGCCGGTTTGTGTAAATGGGGGCGGAGTCATGCCTGTTCCGGGTTATCTGCAAAAAGTCAGACAGTTATGTGATCAGTACCAGGTCGTGCTCATTTTTGATGAGATTATAACAGGATTCCGTATGGGTCTCGGTGGTGCCCAACAGTTATTCGGTGTAACGCCCGATCTGACTACACTTGGAAAGGCAATCGCGGGTGGCGGAGTTCCGGTGTCAGCCTTGGTTGGCCGAGCGGATATCATGAAGTTGCTTGTAGACAAAAAAGTAATTCATGCGGGTACGTTTAATGGCTATCCATTAGGTACAGCTGCTGTAAAAGCTACGCTGGAAATGTTGGGACGCAATGGAGGACAGGCGATGCACAGCATGAACCGCCACGCTGGGATGATGCATGACATACTCTGCCAGGAAGCAGTGAAGGTAGGTCTGCCTTTAATTGTTCAAGGGCCGTCTGGCTGTGCTTCTTATCACTGCTGCACGGAGCCGCTTACGGATACGGCTGATTATACGTTTGAATTGATGTCTTTTGATATTTTGTTGAATAGCAAGCTTGCTGAGCACGGTGTTCTGGTATCTACGCTCTCGCGGATGTATCCGAATATCCTGCTTGATATGCAGGATGTCGCCTGGTTCGGTGAGCGTGTCCCTGCAGCACTTGCAGAAATGAAAGAGATCTACGACGAGCTGATCTGATGGTAGCTCAATATGGAGGTGATTAGGTATGCATAATCGACTCATTGCAATCATTGGCGCAGGGGTGATGGGATGCGCTACGGCACTGGATGTCGCGAGGGCTGGTTATCGTGTAATTTTGCAGGATATTTCGGCGTCTGTCATTGAGCACGCTCCTGATGTTATACGTCGTGAATATCGTTCAGCTTGCTTTCTGAAGCAAGGGTACGGTCAGGTGCCCCTGGATCAGATCATGGAACGAATCTCCTTCCAGACACAAGATGAAGGTGTGGAAGAGGCAAGTATCATTATTGAAAATGTAACCGAAAACCTGGAGTTGAAAAAGGAAGTTTATGCACGACTATACCACAGGGCTCGTCCGGATGTTTTATTTGCGCTAAATACAAGCTGTATTTCCGTGACAAAGCTCGCTTCATTTTTACCTGACCCAGGTCGAGTCATTGGGGTGCATCTGATGAATCCGGTTCCCGTTAAATCCATGGTGGAGGTGATCAAAGGACATCATACAACACAGGGTACGGAACATGAGATGGTAGCGTTTTTGGAAACTCTTGATAAAAGTCCAGTTGTCATAGAGGATCTGCCCGGGTTTGTCTCTAATCGCCTCTCACACTTGTTAATGAATGAAGCGGCGTACATTGTACAGGATGGAATCGCTACACCCGAGCAGGTGGACGCCATTATGAAGAAGGGCTTCAATTATCAGATGGGGCCGCTGGAGACGGCGGATCTGATTGGTCTGGATACGGTCGTGCATTCATTGAAAGTATTGTACGACAGCTATCAGGACCCTAAATTCCGATGCTGTCCGATGTTGCAGAAAATGGTTGATGCAGGACAGTGGGGGCGGAAGACGGGTCAAGGATTCTACGCCTACTAAGATGAAGGGTGGCATGACCATGGAAAAGCTCAAGGATATCAAGTGTATCGTTTGGGATCTGGACCACACCATATGGGATGGGGTTTTGCTTGAATCTTCGGATGTGCAACTGAAGCCGGGCTTAAAGGAGGTGATTGAAAAACTGGACCAGCGAGGTATTTTGCATTCTGTTGCCAGTAAAAATGATGCAGAGCTGGCTTGGGCGAAACTAAACGAACTGGGCATCGCCGAATATTTTCTATATCCCGAAATCCATTGGGATGCGAAGTCCGTCTCTGTTCAGCGGATTCAGCAGAACATTAATATCGGCATGGATGCCATTTTGTTTGTGGATGATCAACCTTTTGAACTGGAAGAAGTACAAAGTGTACATGCTGACATTCAGGTACTTCATGCGGATCAATATGAAACCATGCTTGATGACCCAAGGCTGATGCCACGATTCATTACAGCCGACTCTGCGTGCAGAAGGCAGATGTATCAGGCGGATACGCTCCGTAAACAGGCTGAGGAACAGTATGAAGGACCTTCAGAACAATTTCTGGCTACGCTCGGCATGAAATTTTCCATCTACGAGGCTACTGAGGATGATCTTCAACGTGCAGAGGAACTTACCGTTCGTACCAATCAGCTAAATGCAACGGGAATTACCTACAGTTACGAGGAGCTGCATCAACTGATGACCTCGCAGGACCATATGTTATTGGTGTGTGAACTCGAAGACAAATACGGAACGTATGGCAAAATTGGGCTCGCACTAATTCACATGCAGCAGAAAGTATGGCGGTTAAACATGCTTCTGATGTCTTGCAGAGTGATGTCCAGGGGAGCAGGGAGTGTGCTGCTAACGTATATCATGCGTGAAGCTCAGAAGCAGGGCAAACAGATGCTTGCGGACTTCAGGGATACCGGAAGGAACCGAATGATGAATATCAGCTATCGCTTTGCCGGTTTCAAGCAACAATCTGCAGATCAGGAAGGAAGAGTACTGTTTTATCATGATTTGCAGCAAGCTGTAGAGTTTCCAGACTACATTGAGGTTTTAGTGCCCGAGGGGCAACATCAATAACAAGGGGGAAGGGCAGTGGATTATCGTCAGGAAATTCGGGAGTTTATCGGGAACAACCTCACCATGGATCATGAGGACACTCAAATTAATGATAATGACAATTATTTTGAGCAACGGTTCGTCAATTCGCTCTTTGCGATGCGTTTGGTGGACTTTGTAGAGCGTAGATTCCAGATTGAGATAGCAAATGAAGATCTGGATTTGGCTAATTTCTGCACGATTAACCGTTTGCATGATCTTATTGAGAGAAAGTTGACTGAGAAGGAGGCGGCACTATGATTACAGCTAATCAGGCATCCATTCGTCCAGTCACAAGTCCGGCAACCAGCCCGTCCAACAAATATATGTATTTGTTTTTGGGAATTTCCTTTGGCACATGTTATGGAATCGCAAGTTTGTTCATGTTCTTTGCGGATTTTATTGTACCCATAACAGGTGAGTTAACCTTGATGCATCCACTTGCGATCGTTGCTCTGTATTCACCTTCCATTGCCGGATTAATTACATGTTATGTGATGGGCGGAACGGAAGCACTAAAAGGAATGTTTATGAAGCTGGTTCCGCGCAGACAGGACCTGTTCTGGATACCGCTCATTATTGGAATTTCCATCATCTTTGCATCAACAATGCACTTTGGTTCCTTGTTATTCGGCATACCGGTCCCTGAGTTGACATATAGTGTACCTGAAATGATCTGGTTGGGGATTGTGAATCTGATCAAGGAGACGGGGCTGATTGGTGGGCTGTTTGGTTGGATCGGATTTTTGCTTCCATTCTTGCAAGGGAAGTTAAAAAATAATATAACAAGTGGTCTGATTACCGGCCTGTTGTTCGGATTATGGGTGCTTCCGGGATACTTGATTTCCTCTTTTGGCACATCAACCACTTACATATACTACGTTGTTCAGCTTATGGCATTTATCGTGTTCCAAAGTTATATCTTCAATGCAACCAAAGGTACACTTCTGTTTTATCTGCTTGCATTCTGGCTTGTAGCCACAGGAAGTCAAATTGATTTGTACTACTTTAATCCGCAAGTTCAGATTATGCAATTCTTCTTTTTTGCAATATCGGCTATTGTCATACATGTCATTTTCAAGCGTAAAAATGTGGATACTTCACTTCAGACATTCCCTGCATATGTTCTGGAAAGAAAGTAAGCCTGGTTATGGTGGTGGATAAGTGATGGAACCGATCTATTTGGAGCAGCTACAAAAGGGGGAGGGAAACAGACAAATGGTCTGTTTTCCTTATCTCGGTGGCAACTCCAACAGTTTTCAGCCCCTAGTGCCGTACCTTCCTGACACGGAAATTTGGGCGTTTACGCCCCCGGGTCATGGTCTGAACACCGAAACTCCCCTGGAGCATATGCAGCAACTCGTAGAACTGTATACCAGCAAGCTGCTGGATGTTATACAGCCCGGCAGTCTGTTATTTGGACATAGTCTGGGAGGAATTACAGCCTACTTCGTTGCGCAGCGCTTATGTCAGGAACGTCCAGATGTAGCTAAAACGCTACGGCTTGTGTTATCTGCCTGCAACACGCCTGACGAATGCGGGATGCAGAATTATGATCGGATGTCAGACGAAAATCTGATTGATCATCTGTTTTCCTATGAAGCTCTTCCGCAAGAACTGATACATGAAAAAGAATTGTTGAATTATTTTCTGCCCGTCATCCGGGCGGATTTCAGGATGCTGGAATCTGCAGCAACGCTTGAATATGAGCCGCTCTCTTTGCCGGTATTGTATCTGTGGGGAGAACGGGATCGTACCGTTACCCTTCAATCAGCGTTGAGATGGGGCCGATATTTTGGCACATCCATGAAGCTTCAAACCATCAAAGAGGGTGCTCACATGTTCATGATGCATCAACCTTCAACGGTGGCGCATTGTCTGACAAGCTTTATGACTCCAGATAAATAGGAACAACTTGTAGATGAGAGGAGCCATGTTCGTTTATGCTGCTACGAATGCTGAGAAACGATATAACGAGAAAAAAAGGGATTACCGCTGCGTTATTTATTTTTGTACTGCTGGCCGCCTTGCTGGTATCTTCGGGGTCACGAATGATTATGGAACTGACGAGTTCCATCCAATATCTATTTTCTGAATCCAAAACACCACACTTTGTGCAAATGCATGCCGGAGAACTTGATCAGGTCAAAGTGAACACATGGGCTGAAGAAAATGCCATGGTCCAGCAGCATCAGATTGTGGAAATGGTCAACATTGACGGCTCTAATCTGTTTCTCGGAGCAGAGTCCGAAAAGAACAGCGTTATGGACATTGACTTTGTTACACAGAATCAGGGTTTCGACTATTTGTTGAATCTGGACAGTGAGATTATTCAGGTGAACGATGGCGAGATCGCGGTTCCGGTATATTACATGCAGCAAAAAAAATTGAGCGTGGGCGACCAGGTTCGGATCGATAATGGTCAATTTGAGCGTTCTTACACCATCGTTGATTTTGTCCGTGATGCTCAGATGAATCCATCGGTTGTGCACTCCAAACGTTTTATCGTGAGTGAAGGGAATTTGCAGGAACTGAAGCAGAGCGTGGGAGAGATGGAGTATCTCATTGAATTCCGGTTGACGGATCCCGGACTGACGAGTGAATTTACCCAGGCTTACCAAAATGCCGGACTTCCCAACGCGGGTCCAGTCGTAACCTATGGGCTGTTCCAGGTATTGAATGCCATGACCGACGGAGTCATTGCAGCCGTTATTATTTTGGTCAGTCTTGTGCTGATTCTGATTGCCATGCTCTGCATCCGATTCACGATGCTTGCGACCATCGAAGAGGATTATCGTGAGATTAGTGTCATGAAAGCGATAGGGATCGCAGAGAAGGATATTAAGAGACTGTATCTGATGAAGTATGTATTTATGGCGGGATTTGCATCCGTGCTTGGTTACATTGCATCACTTGGCGTTAACAGATTATTTGTTTCCAACATCATGTTGTATATGGGAAAAGCACCTGCAACCCTGTTGCATTTCGCGATTCCGTTATTAGCCGCTGGAATCATATTTGCGATGGTTGTTCTGTTCTGTCGAACGGTACTGCGGCGTTTTCGTTCCATCTCCGCGGTGGATGCTCTCCGTACCGGGAGCCTGGGAGATACACAGATCATTCGAAACCGGCTTAGTTTGTCCCGCAATCGCTGGTCTTCCGTACCTGTCTTTCTTGGTCTGAAGGAAGTCATACAGCGAATCAAGATGTTCCGATTATTGTTGTTCGTCTTTGTAGTCAGTTCATTTATCATGATTGTGCCGGTCAACTTCCTGAACACTTTGCAGGCGCCAAGTTTTATTTCTTATATGGGTGTTGGACAAAGTGATATTCGCATTGACTTGAGGCACACAGATGATGTGGAGCAGCGTTATGACAATCTGGTTGCCCAGATCCAAAATGATAAAGACATCAAAACGTATTCCCCATTAGTAACAAGCCAGTTCAAGATTAAAAATGCGGAAGGAAGTTACGACAATCTGAGTGTAGAAACTGGGGATTTCAGTATTTTCCCATTGTCTTATGTTAGCGGTAATGCGCCAACAACCGAGAATGAAATTGCGTTATCTGATGCCAACAGTAGCGAGCTGCGCCTGAAGACTGGTGAGCAACTTACCTTGCTGGTTAATGGCAAGGACCAAATGATGACGGTCAGCGGAATATACCAGGACGTTACGAATGGTGGGAAAACGGCGAAGGCCTTATTGCCTTACAACAAGGATAGTGTGTTGTGGTATGTGGTCAGTTTGGATCTGAATAATCGCGGGGACATGGCTACCAAAATTGCTGAATATGAGGCGGCTTTCTCGCCAGCCAAAGTAACCGATCTTCAAGGTTATCTGGATCAGACGTTAGGCGGAACCATCCAACAATTGAAATTGGTGACGATGCTGGCCTTGGTCATCGGTGTCTTCATATCTATTTTAATTACAGCACTGTTCCTTCAGATGTTAGTAGCCAAGGACAACAACGACATTGCTGTACTAAGAAGCCTTGGGTTTGCCTTGTCTAAAATCAAGTTCAAGTATGTCGTGATGTCACTTGTCATATTAATCTTAGGGGTTGTTACTGGAACGATATTGTCCAATACGTTGGGTCCGTTGCTGGTTAGTGCCATTATGTCGACGTTCGGAGCTTCCAATATTGTTTTTGTTGTTAACCCGTTACAGGCATATATTTTGTGTCCATTGTTACTTGCGGGCACGATTGTACTGACAGCATGGATTAGTATCCAATCGATCAAGGAAACGAGCATATCCAAAATGATTGTCGAATAGGGAGGATCAACGATGACAACTATACTTGAGGCTAAAGACGTGAATAAATCGGTAGCGATCGGCGAGAATGAAGAACATAACATCTTGAAAGATATCAACCTTCAATTAAAAAAGGGAGAATTTGTTTCCATCATGGGGCCATCTGGCTCAGGCAAGTCTACCTTACTGTACAACATAAGTGGTATGGATCAGATTAGTGCTGGAAGTGTCTATTTTAATGGCAAAAAAATATCGGCATTTGAGGAGAGGGATCTGGCAAGTCTACGTTTGACCAAGATGGGATTCATCTTTCAGAATATTCATCTGCTCAAGAATCTGAATCTATTAGACAATATCGTACTTTCCGCGTATCTGGCCAAGAATAGCAGCAGAGAAACGATTAATACACGGGCAATGTCATTAATGAAAAAAATGGGGATTGATGAGCTTGCTGGGCATAACATCACCCAAGCCTCAGGCGGACAGCTTCAACGGATTGCCATCTGCCGTGCGCTGATCAATAATCCAGATATTTTATTCGGCGATGAACCAACGGGGGCGCTGAATTCCAAATCAACGTATGAAATCATGGATATTCTGGGCGATATTAATGCAACCGGTACAACCATTCTGCTGGTGACCCATGATGTGAAAGTCGCTGCCAGATCGGAACGTGTACTGTTTATGATGGACGGTAAGCTGGTTGCAGACAGAAATATTGGAAAATATGCAAGAGAGCGTCAGGATCTGAAAACAAGGGAAAGCCATTTGGCGCAATGGTTGACTGAAATGGGGTTCTAAAAAAAGAACTCCATGACTACAATAGACCGACAGTCGGTCGAACGTATCGGAGGCCAGGATATGAGACTGATAAAAAACCCGGAAGAACGCAGGAACGAGATTTTGGATGCCGCCGAGATTCTGTTCATAACAAAGGGGTACACCAAAGCTACGGTCATGGATATCCTTCAGGCGTGCAACATTGCCAAGGGTACATTTTATTATTATTTTCAGTCCAAGGAAGAGGTTATGAACGCCATCGTGATGCGTTTTATTCTGAGTGGGGAGGCATCGGCCAGGCACGTGGTGTCCGACCCCAAACTGAACGCCCATGACAAAATTTTTCGCATCATGATGGCGCAGAATCAGCCTGACGGCAGAAAACATGATCTCATCGAGCAATTGCACAGTGTTCATAATGTGGAGATGCACCAAAAGAGTCTTGTAGAGACGGTAATTCGATTAAGTCCCATCTTGGCCGAGGTGGTAGAGCAGGGCATTCAGGAGGGGGTTTTTCATACACCTAACCCAAAGGAATCCATCGAATTCCTGCTCGTATCGTCACAATTTTTGCTGGATCGAGGCATCTTTCAATGGGAGGAGGAAGAACTCCAAAAAAAGGTTGAAGCATTCACACATATTATGGAACGTGTGCTGGGAGCAGAACAAGGAAGCTTCGCCTACGTCACTCGTCTTTATTTTCCGAATCAAGGTTAGCCGAGAAAGGAGTATCATCCATGGAACATACCGTTCAAAAATCATTTAAAAAGTTTCTGGTAGTATGGTTCGGTCAGCTCATCTCCATGATTGGGATTGGACTTACTGCCTTCTCCCTGGGGGTGTATGCCTTCGAAAAAACGAATACGGCAACAAGTGTTGCATTGATTACCTTATTCACGTTTCTGCCGAATATCCTGCTTCGACCTATTGGAGGGGTACTGGCAGACCGATTCGACCGTCGAACGATGATGATTATCGGCGACCTGGGGTCGGCAGCCGGTTTGATTTTCATTCTGTCCATTATGCTCACAGGTGATATCCAATTATGGCATATCTATGTGGGAGTAGCCTTTAGTTCCGTGTTTTCTGCGTTGCAGAGCCCGGCATATAAGGCCTCTGCTACGGACCTGCTGGATAAGGATCAGTTCTCGAAAGGAAGCGGTCTTGTACAACTGGCTGAATCCTCGAAGTTTCTGTTTTCACCCATCATTGCGGGCATTCTGCTTAGTATAACAACCATTGAAGTCATTCTGGTCATTAATATTCTGACATTCCTGGTTGCCATTCTGGCTGTGCTGGTTATTCGGAAGAGCATGAAGGTGGAGCGAGAGGATCGAGAAGGAAAAAACTGGATCACCGATATTCAAGAGGGCTGGAGAGAAGTTGTAACCAACAAGGGAGTACTGTTGCTGGTGGTGATTATTTCACTTGTCACCTTTTATCTGGGATTCCTGGAGACACTCATTGGTCCGATGCTTCTGTCATTCACGGATGCAAAGACACTTGGAACGTTTCAGTCTGTTAGCGCCATCGGCATGCTGATTAGCAGCTTGTGCATCGGCATATTTACAATAACAAAGAGATATGCAAGTGTGCTTGTGATGGGTCTAATTTTGTGCGGCTTGTCTTTCTCGCTTCTGGGGATATCCACCAACATTTATTTTATTATCTTCGCAGGTTTTCTGTTCCTGTCATCACTGCCGTTTGTCAATATGAGCGCAGATGTGCTGGTGCGAAACAATATCGCCAACGATAAGCAGGGTAGGGTATGGGGAATCATTGGTATTCTGTCACAACTCGGGTTTATTATCGCGTACAGTTTAGCTGGATTTCTGGCCGACCATGTGTTTAATCCGTTGCTGATGGAGGGGGGAGCACTGGCTTCGTCTGTTGGTCAAATTATTGGAACTGGGCCAGGCAGAGGTATTGCCTTTCTGTTTATCATCGCGGGTCTGTTTGTTATTCTGATCGCAATAATCACATCCCGTTTGAAAATGATCAAATCTCTGGAACAGAGCCCAGATATAACAGCTCCATCTGATGTTGGCGGGTTGGCGCACGATTAATTCGAATCCAACAGCGTAAGCCCTTGTCCGCAGCAGCGTGTGATACTTCTTCTGTACGAAGAAGTTGTTCACACGATGAAGCAGACAAGGGCTTTTTTGTGCTGAGGAGTCAGAAGATGTACTTAGACAAGAATGTTTGTGTATTTGGATTGTCGGTGGAGCTTACCCTTTAACCGCCCCTGAAGTTAGTCCTCCTACAATATACTTTTGCCCAATGAGGAACACAATTAACACAGGCAATGACGTGAGCACAATATCCGCGCTAACCAGATTCCACTGAGCACTGAATTGCCCGAAGAAGTTATATACAGCCAGCGTCATCGGCCACATCTCCACTGTATTCAGCATATAGAGTGGGGCAGTAAACTCATTCCAGACACTCAGGAAATTAAGAACAAATACCGTTACCAGCACCGAGGTTAACAAAGGTACAATGATTCTCAGGAACAGCTTGATCCCGTTACACCCGTCCATAATGGCCGCTTCGTCCAGCTCCTTCGGGATGTTAGACACAAACGCATACGTAATGAACAGCGAGATTGGAATACCCATAGCCGTGTAGAGCAGAATCATGCCGACATGTGAATTGATCATGCCCATGGACTTCATGACTTCCATCAGCGGAATGTAGTTGAGCGGCAGTGTGATACCAAGAATCAGGAAGAAGTACAGAAACTTGCTGAGCCTCGAATGGTTGCGTGATAACGTGAAGGCCGAGAAGGCCACAACAAACACCAGTAGCAGGGAAGAAGCCCCGGAATGCAGCAGACTGTTGAAAAAGGAACCGCCTAAATGTCCCTGTTCATAGACGATTTTGTAATTTTCGAAAATAAACTTCTCGGGCAGCGTCAGTTTTAGCACTTTGGCCTCGGCGTCCGACTTGAATGAATTCAGTACAATGACGACAAAAGGAATCAAGACCACCAGGCTAAGCAGCCAGGCGAGTGCATTTAACCCAATGGAAGCGAGTCTTTTTCTCAAACGCATGTTAGTATTCCACCTTTCGGTTCATCAAACGAATGATGAAAAAGGAGATGATCGCCATGATGACAAACAGAATGGTGGATAGCGCACTCCCCAGTCCCCAATATCCTTTGGCAAAAGAGGAATAGACAGCCGTATTAATCACATCTGTCGCGTTACCGGGGCCACCATTGGTTAACACGTATACGGCATCGAATACTCTCAGCCCGTATGTAATATTAAGCACCGTGGCAATGGTAATGGTAGGCATCAGCATCGGAATGGTGATCCTGAACAGCTTCTGTCCGAATCCGGCGCCGTCTATGGACGCTGCTTCGTAATAATCGCGGGGGATGGCGAGCAGTCCGGCGATGAACAGCACCATGATGTACCCCATGCCTTTCCACGTGTCCACTGCCATGATGGATGGCATGGCCCAGGTCAGGGAACCCAGCCAATTCTGGGCGAGAACGTCCAGTCCCATGGAACGCAGGGTTACGTTTACGAACCCGTTGTTGGGGTCAAGCAGACTTTTGAACACAAGCCCAACAATCAGGAACGACAGCACCTGCGGGGAGAAAATGATCATCCGGTGCAGATTCGCGGCCTTTACACCGCTGACCAGCAGCAGGGCCAGAAACAAGCCGAGAACCGTCTTGGCGATGGATGTAACCAGGGTGAAGAGGACTGTGTTTTTGATAAAAAGCAGATAGGTCGGATCACCCGCCAGAATAGTGCGGAAATGCTCCAGACCGATAAAGTTCTTCTCCGAACTATAGCTGTTCCAGTCGGTGAAGGAATAATAGATGCCCAGCAGGGCGGGAGCGACAATGAACAGCAGATATAATACAATCGCTCCAGATGAGAAATACCATGGATAGATTTTGTTTGCATTCATAATCCGTAACACCTTTCCTTCCTGCCAAAATACACAAGCGGGCAAATGCCCGCTGCATGTAAGGTTGTTCAGCGTTTATATTTACTTGAAATACGCGCTTTTACTGCCACTTCTCATCTTTCAGCACTTTGGCTTGTTCAGCCCGACGTTTATCAATATTTTGCAAAATCTGATCCGGTGTCATTGCGCCAGCGAACATGCCTGACAAGTCTTTGCCAATATCCATCCATTGTGGATCAATGTATTTCACAGCGGCCTGCATAACCGTACCTTTTTCATGATCTTTCTCATAGTCGATGTAGTCCTGTGTCAGCTTCGGTTCGATTTCCGGCCAGCAGATCGTCAGGTTACCTTCACCTTCATCGAACACACGTTGCAAGTGATCATGCTCGGTAATCCAGCGGAAGAATTTCAGCACTTCTTCGGGATGTTTACTGTTTTTGTTACCAAACATCGCAGCCGATCCGCCCGGATTCACACCAATCGTCTGATTATCTCCCCACGGCATGACGAAGAATCCCATATTGTCTTCCATTTCCGGATACGCTTCGGACACTTCCTTTTCCGTCCCTGGAACCCGCAGCAACATCGCTGCTTTCTCCTGACCAAACGCTTCAATTCCCGCTTCTACCGTATTGGACAAGAAGTCTTTGCCGAAATAACCGAGATCCGCAAATTCCTTCAATTGTTCAATGACCGTCTTGAGTTGCGTCATATCTGCGACTTTCATCTCATTGTTATTTAATTTTTCGTAGGTTCCTGCTGTTGTTTGCTCATAGTTAGGCCCCGTTTCAAACAAAGGCAGAACCTGATACCACCCGCTGGCAGGTGCTTGATAGAACGGAATAATGTCTTTATCCTTAATTTTCTGGCTGATTGCCTTGAATTCGGCATAGGATGTAGGAGGTTCTATGCCGAGCTCTTGGAAGATACGTTTGTTATAGTACACATACCAAATTTTCGTTGGCGCAAAAGAAACCCCGTACACCTTGTCATTGTGACTAACGGTTGGCAAAATCTCTTCAGACATCCGACCTGTGAATTCCTCATTGGTCAAGTCAATGGCATTTTCCTCCGGTCTTACGTTAGCCGGCATGCTCAGTGGGTCCACATCGACATTGAAAATATCAGGTGCTTCGCCAGAGGCCAGCTTCACCTTGATCAGGTCACGCCACTGTGCGTCAGGGACGACCTGGAAGTCAATTTTGACACCCGTCTCCTGCTCATATTCCTTGGCCATCGTCTGCATGATGCCTGTACGCGGAATACCGGATTGGCTTGTTCCAAACGTGAGTGTCACCTTACCCGAACCTTCCGTACTTTTGCCTGAGTTGCACCCGGCAAGCAGCAGAGCGGAAAGCAGGAGCACACTTGCAAGCGAAAATAGAAATCGTTTTCTCATCATTGAACCTCCCGGAATATAAAGAAAATTGTCACTTGCCGAAACGCTTAATGTAAGCGTATTCTTATGTGGATAACTTTACTGTGAACAGCGGATGTGCTCAATAGACAAAAGCGTTCTGTTGGGTGGACATTTTCGAATGGTGTGACAGATATCATCATAGGACGAGGTGTGTGGGGATTGCGATATCGATTTGGAACGCTTCAGCAAAGTCTGTTTGCCTATTACTCTGCGGTATTTATTATCTTTTCGCTGATTGTGGCGGGGCTTCTGTATGTTTTCCTTGCAAGTGACATTCGTCAGCGAAGTGAAGAACAGCAGAGACAACTGGGGGTATCAATCGTCAGTAACTTGGATCAGGAAGTGGTGAAAATGAACAACTTTTCCATGAATATTGTGTATTCCAATCTGGTCAAAGAACACTTCAGTCACTACTTGGCACCAGCGGAGGATAGCGAGCAGACGATGACGAGTGATCCGGCATTGTATAAGGATACAACCACACTAATTGATGTTATTCTCGCGATCATCAGCAGCTCCAATACAGCCAAGCAGGCCAATATCTATGATGTGAATGGCAAGATGCTGGGAGCGGGTGCATTCAACGGTCAACTGTCGGTAGACCTGACTCAGCGACCGTGGTACAAGGAAACCTGGGAGCGGAGTGGATGGCGGGTGATCCAATTGTTAGAGGGGGGAGCTTTGCCCATGCCGACCGGCGAGGGGAAATCGGAGCAACCCTATATTTCCCTTACCCGGGTATACAAAGATGGCAATTATGTCAGCCAGGGCGTCGTTGAGATTTTGCAGGATGCCGGAACCCTGTTTCAGCATTTGAATGATTTGCAGGCGAGTAACAACGATCTTCGAATCTATGTAGTGGATGAACAAAATACACGGTTGTATCCACTTTCTTCGGATGCCGATGCTCCTCAAGCAGGCCATTTCGATGATGTGGACTTGATTCAAAATCTTTCATTTCCGCCTGATACGATGCAGGAGATCACCGATCCTTTGAGTCAGTCCAAACAAATGATGACGTACATGACGTCACAGGAGACGGGATGGACCGTTATTGTCATGCAGTCCAAACAGTCTCTTTTTGAGAGTCTCAACCGGATGGCTGTGATGTTTATTGGTGCCACGTTAGCTACTCTCATGTTAATTCTGGTTCTCTCGTATCTGATCTCCAAACGGGTTACTTTGCCGCTGCATCGCTTGCAGCGCATTATTCAGAAAACGGGTGAGAATGATCTGGTATCGGGTCAGGATTCCGGTCAGTTGTTCAAGCTGGAGCATCCCGGTTCTATTCGGGAGATGGATGAGCTGAATGATACGTTTATCCGGCTGAATCAACAGCTTGTGCAATCGTTTCAGGACAGGCTGGCGATGAAATCTCAGGAGACAGAAGCGAGATTACTGGCGTTACAATCCCAGATGAACCCGCATTTTCTCTACAACAACATCACGAATATTAGCATCATGGCGGAAGAAGGCATGAATGAGCAGATTGTCGCGTTTTGTGGTCATATTGCATCCATGCTCCGTTATATTTCTACTCCGGGTAAGAACGGGGTTCCACTGTCTCAGGAACTGGATTATTGCGAGCGGTATCTGGAGTGTATGAAGATCCGGTTTGAAGATGATCTGCACTACGAGTTTCATATTCCGGATGAAATGCAACATATCCAGGTTCCGATGCTGATGGTACAACCACTACTCGAAAATGCCATGAAATATGGACTAGGTGATACCCCTCCATGGAAACTAAATATCACTGGAGATATGGATGCAGTACAGCAAACCTGGCAGATCCACGTGGAAGACAACGGACCTGGCATGGAACCCGAGGCACTTGCCAAGATCATGCATTACATTGAACAGTCACAGGAGTGGGAGCGGATGCCTGACCTCGAAATTAACGGTATGGGACTCAAGAATATATGGGTCCGATTGAAATTATGGTATGGCACGGCAGCCCACATGCAGATTACGAACAAGCCTTCCGGCGGTGTCCAGATTACCATAGGTGGTTCCATTCGAAAGGAGCATGACTGAACCCATGACAATCAAATATAGAACGATTATTGTGGAAGATGAAGCCCTGATTCGCCGGAATGTCTCACGCAAATTCAGAGAGTTGGGCACCCGGTTCGAGGTGATCGGTGAGGCGAGGAACGGTCAGGAAGCGTTACAGCTGATCGAACATTCCGTTCCTGATCTGGTTGTAACCGATATTCAGATGCCGGTGATGAACGGATTGGAACTCGCCAAACATCTGTATTTTGCCTATCCGCATGTGAAAATTGTCATTCTGAGTGGTTATCATGAATTCGAATATGCACGACAGGCGATCAGTTACAAGGTGGAGGATTATCTGCTCAAACCATTATCGGAAGAACAGCTTCGTACACTGCTGGATGCGATGGAATTGAAGCTTGGGAGCGCTGTGGATTCGCTTGCCCATGTCAGTGCCGTGCTGGATGAACAGGTGAAGCCGGAGGATATCGCAGAGGCCGTTAAGTTGTATTTGAAGCAGAATTACATGCATGAGATTACACTCCAGGACATGGCGGGACAGATGCATTTTAGTGTGGACTATCTGGGGAAGTGTTTTAAGAAAGTAACGGGTGAGACCCCGTTGAAATATATGACAGGTCTTCGGATTAATGAAGCAAAACGCATGCTCGTTACTCATGAGAATATGGATATCAAGACCATTGGTGGAGCGGTAGGGTATAGTGATTCCCACTATTTCAGCCGGATTTTCAAAAACAAAACGGGCATGTACCCCAGCGAGTACCGACTGCAACTGCAGGAACGAAAAAAAGCCCTGTCCATGGATGATGAGAACCATGTTGACTTGAGCTGATTACTGGGCCAGAGCTTCTTCGGTTATTTTGCGAATATCAAACGGGGAGCGGATGCCTTCTTCGATCATGTCGGGGAGAATCTGTTCCAGGAAATACTGCACACAGTGGAGGTCGATATTTTTGATTTTGACCAAGGCATAACGGTACATAACGATAAATTCTTTCTCCGTATTGCCACGTTGGAGCTCAGCAAAGGCTTCATATACCTGATCCATCTTGTCTGCGACTTCGAGAATCAGTCCTTCAACCGATTGGTCTTTGCCCTCACGCAGCTGTCTGCGGAAGATAGGCTGGAACTCTTCAGGAATATTTTCATTAATAAAATGTTCAACCATGCCTTCTTCCACCTTTTGCAGCATCGAACGCAGCTCCAGTGAATAATGTTTCACGGGTGTTTTGATATCACCGATGAAGATTTCGCCATAATCATGACTGCTCGTAATTTCGTATAACTTCTTCCAATCAATGGTGACTCCATGTTGCTCCTCAATATCTGCGAGCGTTTTGGCGTACTGTACCACTTTCCAGGAATGAGCGGATACGCTGTGTTCTTCGAATTTGAATTTGCCAGGTGTACGAATAATACGTTCAAGATCATTCAGTGACCTGAAGTACGTGTGAATTCCCATATAAGCGTTCATCCTTTGCTGATTGAGTATAAGTGTGAGTATCCATCGACTATACGCCAGTTATGTCAACTGTGGATTAACGCGGATAGCGCCGAAGGTAAAATGAAGTTTTAATTCTCTATAGAAGGACGAGAGGATGAAAGGGAGACGTAGGAGAAAGTACGCAGCTTATCGACAAACAATAAAAAGCCACGATGTGTGACTGAACGTGAGTTCGGCATCCATCGTGGCTTCAGTGTGTAGATGTTGTGCTCTAGCGCTACATAAGTACAGTTGAATCAAGCATTATGACTTTTTACGTACCGGAGAAGTATACCAGTACGCCATTCCAACAAAGAGGGCACCGCCGATGATATTACCAAGCGTCACCGGGATCATGTTATGAAACCAGCCTGCCAGAGTAATGGTATCCGGGTGGTTTGGCAGCAGCCAGGATAAAGACAGCAAAGTCATATTGGCAACACTGTGCTCATATCCACTTGCAATAAAGGCGTATAGACACCACCAGATGAGAGCAATTTTGGCGATATCCTCTTTTGTGCGAGCAGCCATCCAGATCGCCAGACAGACAAGCCAGTTACAGAGAATGCCGCGGAAGAATAACTCCGATACGGGAGCAGCCATCTTTTTGGCAGAAGCGACAAATAGAAGATGTTCGGGCGCAGCCGTTTTGAACAGACCGCTGCCTACAATAAGCAGGCTGAGCAGGATCGCACCTAACAGATTGCCGAGGAAAACGAGTCCCCAGTTTTTCAGTGTATCTTTAACTGTGGTCCGGCCTGCGAGCGTGCTCATGGTGAAAAACATGTTGTTGCCTGTAAATAGTTCCGATCCGGCAAAAATGACTAGCGTGAGGGCGAGTCCGAAGGACATGCCCATCAACATGGTTTGCAGTGGTGACTGTGCCGCTAGGAGCGGGGCACCAATACTGAAGATCAGTACGATGCCAAGCCCTACATAGGCACCCGCCATTAAGGCGGCAACCATGTAGCGTGAAAGATTTGAGTTCATCTGATCCCGTTTTTTAACCGCAGCTTCAATAATTCCCTCAACACTTGGTGTATACATCACGGTTTCCCCCATTATTTTGCATCAATCTTTGAACGTTTCGATGGAGCTATATTTCAATCCAGACT
Organism: Paenibacillus sp. FSL R7-0026; assembly: GCF_038004485.1. Lineage (NCBI taxonomy): Bacteria > Bacillati > Bacillota > Bacilli > Caryophanales > Paenibacillaceae > Paenibacillus > Paenibacillus sp. FSL R7-0026. The sequence continues at coordinate 4,543,428 of NZ_JBBORG010000001.1, read as the reverse complement.
TGGCCGTTCTCTACCTTCACCGGATACATTTGCACTTGCCCATTGTCGGGTGCTTGCACAACACCGGTAGTCAGGTCAATTTTCCAATCATACAGCGGATCGTACAGATAATGCCCGGACACGATGCCTTCAGCCAGCGGCCCACCCTTGGGATGGGGGTTGTGATTATCAGCGGCGAAGATGGTGCCATCCGATGCACGAAAGACAGCAAGCTGATGGTCCCGAATCTCAACTACTCTTCCGATTCGTGGCAGGAATTCTTCAACTACTCCGGCGGGGAAGTAGATGCCTGATTGTTTTGTCGTCATCTTAAACCACTCCTTATCTATTTAACATTCTCCAGTATTAATCCTGCAAGCTTGCTTATGGACGAGCCGATACTTCGATACCATGGAACATTTTGCTTTGGCCTTCCTCATTGCGAATCGCTTTTTGCCAAGGTTCTTCAACATGCTCAAGTGCAAATTCAATCCGCTGCATCAACGCTTTACGTTCCTCAAGGTTATCCACGACAACCGAACGAATATGCTCCAGACCCATGCGTTCCACCCACTCGGAAGTCCGTTCCAGATAGTTACCTGTCTCGCGGTAATATTGCATGATGGCTCCGCACAGTTCAATCAACTCTTCATCTGTTTTCACTTTGCATAAGGAATCAGCCAGTCTAGCTTTAATACCGCCGTTACCACCGATGAAGATTTCCCAGCCTCCGTCGTTACCAACGATACCGATATCTTTGGTACACGCCTCTGCACAGTTTCGCGGACAACCGTTGACGGCATATTTAAACTTGGCTGGCAGATCAAGACGTTCGAATTTACGTTCAATGCGAGCACCCATGGCCATGGAATCCTGTGTACCGAATCGGCAGAATTGGGAGCCGACACATGTTTTGACCGTACGCAGCGATTTGGCGTATGCATACCCTGAAGGCATATCCAGTTCAGCCCAGACTTTAGTCAGATCTTCTTTTTTAACACCAATCAAGTCGAGACGCTGACCACCGGTAACTTTGACTGCTTTCACATCATATTTGACTGAAACGTCAGCGATACGTTTGAGGTCCGCTGGTGTAGTCACCCCGCCATACATTCGAGGTACAACCGTATACGTTCCATCCTTTTGAATATTCGCGTTCATACGTTCGTTAACAAAACGGGATTCTTTCTCATCTTCGTGAGTATCTGGTGCAATCATGCCAAGGTAATAGTTGATCGCCGGACGACATTTGGAACAACCTTCAGGTTGACTCCAACCCAGTACATTCATGACCTCTTTGGTTGTTTGTAATCCTTTTTCACGAATCTCGGCTACGATTTCATCCCGTCCCATGGAAGTACATCCGCAGATGCCCTGTTTGCCTCCAGTACTGAAACTGTCTCCAAGTACATATTGCAGAATCTGTTCCACAACCGGTTTACACCCACCACAAGAGCGTGTTGCACCGGTACAGGCTTTGATTTCATCTACGCTGGTAAGTCCTTGATTTGTAATGACATCAACAATGGTTCCTTTAGTTACACCGTTACATCCACAAACAATCTCGTCTTCCGCCATCGTTTCTACAGAGGTGGTTTTCTTATGACCGCCGCAGCCTGTACCCATGAGTGAACCATACAATTCTTCGGTCATTTCGGTTTGATTTTTAATCAGTTTTTGCAATTCGGCAGAATCCGTAATGTCACCGAAGAGAACAGCGCCGACCATTTTATTATCACGAAGCAGAATTTTTTTGTAGGTCCGTTTCCAGTCATCTTTGTGCGAAATGACGGTGTGCTCTGGACTGTCGATGAATTCACCGGTTGAAAAGACGTCTACACCCGAAATTTTCAATTTCGTAGATACTACAGAACCTTCATATGGAGCGGTCTCCACACCGCAGATATGTTTCGCCAGAATCATACCTTGCTCGAACAATGGGGCAACGAGGCCGTAACATACCCCGCGGTGCTCTGTACATTCCCCGACCGAGTACACATTCTCAAATGAAGTCTGCATATAGTCATCCACGACAATACCCCGGTTCACTTCCATACCGCTTTCGCGGGCCACAGCCGTATTGGGTTTAATGCCTACAGCCATGACCACAAAATCAACATTCAGAACCGTATCATCTGCAAAACGAATCCCTTCAACGCGTTCGCCGCCCAGCAGTTCGGAAGTCTGCGCACCCATCTTGAACCGGATACCCTGACGTTCCAATTCAGCTTTTAACATGGCTGAAGCTTGTGGATCAAGCTGACGCTCCATCAAATCCTGCATCAAGTGCACTACGGTAACTTCCATGCCGAGTTGTACCAAACCTTTGGCAGCTTCAAGCCCCAGCAGTCCGCCCCCGATGACGGCCGCTCTTTTGTACTGTTTGGCAGCGTCGAGCATCACATTACAATCAGCGATATCGCGGAAACCGACAACACCCTCTTTGTCGTGTCCCGGTACGGGGAGAATGAAGGAGTTGGAGCCTGTTGCAATGATAATTTTGTCATAAGGAACGCGAGTTCCATCTTCAGTCACAACTTCGTGTGTCTCGGCATCGATTCGTGTAACCGTTGTGCCTGTGTGCAGCGTAATGCCGTAATCTTCATACCAGTGAAGGTCGTTCAGCACGATGTCATCCAGTGTTTTGCTTCCTTCCAATACATAGGACAACATAATGCGGTTGTAGTTAGGGTGGGGCTCTGTGCCAAAAACGGTAATATCAAATCGCGATGTTAATTTCAAAATTTGTTCTACGGTACTGATTCCTGCCATTCCGTTACCTATGATAACGAGTTTCTCTTTTTTTCCGTTCATGTGTGTATGCCTCCTTGGATAGACGCTGTACATTACCAACAATTTTAGTGGTTTATATTTGAAATTATACAAGTAGTTGACGACAGTTTATGTGATTTAATTCACTAATAAAGATAGAAGAGTCATTAATATAATAGTGTGAGCCCTATCACAGAAAGTTATATTTATTTTCATACAAATAAGAAATGCGAACTATTGTTCTTATTTTGTTTTCGTTGTAAAATCGGAACTGGGCCGTATTGTTCCCGATTTCTTCGAAAGGACGTTTTTGCATCATGATGGGAAGATCCCACCTTATTATCGGGACAGGCGTGTCGCTTTCTGTTCTGCAGTTGGCCGGTATGCCGGTGACTGCACCGGCAGTTACGGTTGCTCTGATTGGTTCGTTATTGCCTGACATTGATGAGCCAAATTCGCTGCTGGTATCCAGAGCCTTGCCTAACAGTCTGATCAGGTTGTTACAGACGATTCTGTTGCCCACAGCTGTATTTGTGTACTTCTATGTTCATGCCAAACCATGGAACCTGTTGCTTGCGATCCTCATTGCGCTCGTGTCATTCCTGCCTTCACGTTCGCTTCGCAAAGTGTTGATGTTTGCGATTGGACTTGGGCTGGTCTTCTATGGTCACGCGTTCGCACCGTGGAACTTGATTGCGGGCAGTTTGTTAATGCTCTGCACCACACTGACTCATAGGGGACTGACACATACCCTATACGGAACCGCAATATGGGCGGGCTTGTTGTACAGCACGACCCAGCAGCAGGGACCGGAGATTTGGGTAGCGGGAGGCACGGCATATGCGATGCATCTGTTGGCCGATTCACTAACCAATCGGGGTATTCGTCCGTTACCACCGCTCAAGTGGCGCATACGGGTGAATCTGATGAGTACAGGGACCAAGCGTGGGGCCGTTGTAGAGAATGTCTGCATTGTGCTTACTCTTATTTTGGCCTGGATTGCATTCTCACCGCTATTTCTATAGCCATCCAAAAACGCCAGCCCGCATATTTTGGGCTGGCGTTTACAGGTATGGATTTCATAATGAATAAATCGTAATAACCTAGCCAATTCAGGATTGAGAAGGAGAATCAGTCAGGTCGTCAATATCGGAAGAACCGAATACAAATAAAACAACAAGAATGACAATGATCAGTAGTTCAGCGAACCCATTTCCGTCAAAGTCAGACATCACTTCAACCTCATTTCTTAGCGTTTAGGAATTGATTCTCTGTTGGAAAGCCCGTATAACGTCATTCAACGTCATATCGCCACCGATCTCATCGAGGAATTGCACCAGTTTATCTTGATTCGAGGGTGTAATATTTTGTAGCGATTTATACTGCCCGACCAGTTCAACGACCAGTGTAGCTTCTCGAAACAACGTGACCGCATCCACTCTTAACTTCCCACTTACCAGTAATGCTGCAACGATAAGTTCCAGATTTCTTCCTTTAAGGTTGCCATTGAGAAGGGTGTTTGCGGCATTTGTTTTTTTGGAACCTTTATTCGATTTTCCATTCCTTCTCACTGCCATAACAGGTCCCCCGCTGTTTGGTGTTTAATTCATCTTCCGTTATTGTATCTTATGTGTAATCCCATATAATGTTCGGCCTATTAATCTACGTACGTTGAACTAAAAAATATTTTCACTTTCCACTCCGAATGACAGAATAACCTTTCTCGTGTAAATGTGTCCAACTGATATAGTTGTGGATATAAAAAAGAGACCTCCCGATATAGTTAGGAGGTCTCTTGTCAACTGTTACGCGTTATTAATTATGGTATTCATCGTTGTCCGATCCAGACCTTTGACCAGCTTCACAATCAGCTCTTTGGCCGCATCGTAGTCATCCGTATGAATGATGGAAGAAGAGGTGTGGATATAACGAGCGCAGATACCAATAACTGTTGATGGTACACCAATTCCACTCAGGTGTACTTGACCTGCATCGGTACCACCTGGTGAGATGAAATATTGCATTTTGATCTGATTGGATGAAGCCGTATCTTGAACATATTCCACCATTCCGCGATGGGTGAACATGCCCGGGTCAAAAATACGAAGCAATGCGCCTTCTCCGATATGTCCAAATGACTGTTTGTCACCTGTCATATCATTCGCCGCGCTACAGTCAAGTGCAAAGAAGATATCAGGCTGAATCAGATTGGCCGCCGTACGTGCACCGCGAAGCCCCAGTTCTTCCTGAACCGTTGCACCAGCGTAAAGTGTGTTAGGTAGTTTTTCCTTGTGCAGCGCTTCAACCAGTTCAAGTGCAAGTCCTACGCCGTAACGATTATCCCACGCTTTAGCCATAATTTTCTTCGGGTTCGCCATCGGCGTGAATTCACAGATTGGTACGATCTGCATCCCTGGATGAATGCCCCAAGATTCTGCTTCTTCACGGTTGTCTGCTCCAATATCGAGATACATGGAATTCAAATCAACAGGTTTGTTCCGCTGGGACTCGTCCAGCAAGTGTGTAGGAGTAGAACCTACAACTCCGGTAATCCGACGATCAGGTGTGATGATTTCCAGTCGCTGAGACAGTACAGCCTGACTCCACCACCCACCCAGTGGACGGAATTTGACCATACCCGTTTCCGTAATGCCTGTAGTCATGAAACCTACTTCGTCAAAGTGTCCGGCTACCATAACTTTAGGACCGGATTCCTCCCCGCGTAATACACCAAATAGACTCCCCAGGCGATCCTGGACGAACTCATCGGTATAAGCGGAAAGCTTATCTTTCATCCAGCCGCGAAGCTCACGTTCAAAACCGGATGCGGAAGGAAATTCCGTCAACGTACGGAACATATCCATCGTTTTTTCATTCATGTGTCAACAACTCCTCTGTTGGTATGTATTTCAGGTCACAGTAGAACGGCTACCCGCCTGTTGTCCTTTTAAGATGTAATTCAAAAAGTCCACTTTTGATTACGAATCATGCCTAACGGCATGATCAGCATCGAATATGAAATTCAGCCGAAATGTCCGTTGCTCACGTAGTTTGCCTACGCTCCGCTACTCCATTTCTATCTTCATCCCATCTTCTTGGTACTGAAAACTAGACTTTTTGAACATGCACTTTAATATGCTGAGGACTTGTTATTTAACCACTGGTCACATTACAGTATGAACCTTGCGCAAGTGATTGTCCATGTTTATGTCACGTATTTAAGGCATATTTTGGGCGCTTACCGTGTCCAAGTTTCATGACTCTATCCGCTGTAGTCGCAGTCCTGATGCCACTTCAATGAATATGAATATATGGAGGAGATGTCATCATTTTGTGAAGTTCTATATTTCAATATTTGTTTTTCTGTCTACAGGAAGGAGCTAAATATCCAATGAAGCCTCCAGAAGAGGGCACGGAAAAAGTACTGTTTATCGTTCTTTTTATCTTGCTCGTGATTGTTCTTCTTTATTTATAGACGTATCTAAAGGTCCTCAGATCCGGCGTGTTCCCATCTTGCTTTCACAACATGATCTTGTTGGAAACATATGCTGTCTGTCGCCGGATACATAACCTTCCGATTATTAACAAACAATGAATATAGGATTACACACATTGGCATTCAGCCGTAGCTTTGAACCATTTTCACATAGAGGAGGTCTTGTATCTTGCCAGCTCAATCTGCATCCGGAAGCGAAAAAAAATCGTCGTCCCTGTCCATGGATGAAAAGGAGTACAAAAAAGTCGCAAAAAAACATGAGCCGCCTCGTCCAATCCTGAAAAATTGCCTCAAAGCATTTCTGGTTGGGGGTACCGTCTGTTTGATTGGACAGGCCATTCAAGAGGCTTTTATGGCCGGTTTCGACATGACATCGAAGGAAGCTTCCAGTCCTACGGTAGCGGTCATGATTCTCATATCGGTTATTCTAACGTGTCTCGGCGTTTACGATAAAATGGCTCAATGGGCAGGAGCAGGAACTGCTGTGCCGGTTACCGGCTTTGCCAATTCCATGTGTTCCGCTGCACTGGAACATCGTGCTGAAGGATTGGTGCTCGGTGTAGGGGCCAACATGTTTAAACTTGCTGGTTCCGTTATTGTGTTTGGTGTCGTGGCAGCATTTGTCGTAGGGATTGTTTACGCCTTTTTAGGATTTGGAGGTGGGCACCTATGAAGCGATTGGGTCGCCAGACATGGCAGTTTGAAAATCGTCCGCGGATCATCGGTAAAGCCGCAGTTGTAGGACCAGAAGAAGGCGAGGGTCCACTGTCATCTGATTTCGATTATGTCTACGACAACCTCGAGATCGGCGAGAAAACGTGGGAAAAGGGAGAACGCAAACTGCTCGAACAGGCCTCCCAACTGGCTTTGGTTAATGCAAATATCACCAAGGAAGAGCTTCAATTTTTTGTTGGTGGAGATCTGATGAATCAGATTATCAGCAGTTCCTTTTCAGCACGAAAACTGGGTGTACCTTACCTGGGTGTCTTTGGTGCTTGCTCCACATCCATGGAAACATTAGCTCTGGCCTCCATGATTGTTGACTCCGGAGCTGGAGATTATGTCCTTGCAGGAACGGTGAGCCATAACTGTACGGTGGAGAAACAATTTCGGTATCCGACGGAGTATGGCTCCCAAAAGCCGCCTTATGCGCAATATACCGTCACAGGAGCAGGGTGTGGTGTGGTCTCCCGTACTGGTGATGGTCCCGTTGTTACCAAAGCCACCATTGGACGCATTATGGACTTGGGCATCAAGGATCCCTTTAATATGGGTTCAGCCATGGCGCCAGCAGCAGCCGACACTATAATCTCTCATTTCAGGGATACGGGATTGGAACCCGGCTATTATGATCTCATTGTGACTGGGGATCTGGCTTCCGTCGGTCTGCCTATTACAAAAGAGCTTTTGCAAAAAGAAGGCATTCCCATGGAACAGACGGTATTTAATGACTGCGGCCTGATGATCTATGATCGGGAGAAACAGCCTTATGTGGTTGCCGGGGGAAGTGGCTGCGGATGTTCTGCCACCGTCACCTATGGTCACATTTTGAACCGAATGCAGAAGGGTGATCTTAAACGGGTGCTCGTCGTAGCTACCGGGGCACTGTTGTCTCCAATATCGTACCAGCAGGGTGAAAGTATTCCTTGTATCGCACATGCCGTAGCCATAGAAATGGAGGGATAAAGGTAATGCAGTTCTTGTGGGCATTTATTGTTGGCGGTTTAATCTGTGTTATCGGACAGCTTCTAATGGATGGGGTTAAACTGACGCCAGCTCATACCATGAGTACACTTGTTGTAACAGGTGCGCTTGCGGATGCATTTGGCGTGTATGACCCCTTGGTTAAATTTGCAGGTGCGGGTGCTACCATCCCCATCACAAGTTTCGGTAATTCCTTGGTGCACGGGGCATTGACGGAGCTGGAAAAAGAGGGATGGCTGGGTGTGATTACAGGGATTTTTGACCTGACTGCGGCGGGAATATCGTCAGCGATCATCTTTTCTTTTCTCGCGGCATTGGTCGTTAGACCAAAAGGCTAACATAGAATGAGAAATCTACTTAAACATATTGCGATTCAGCAGAGGCTTCGGATAACTTTTATCCGGGGCTTTTTTGTCGTATTCATGCGAGAACTGCGGTGAATCTGACGGGCTGGAAACAAATTGTGAGTTCCTTCGAGTGTACTCGTGACTCTGGATCATGTACAATAAAAGGAAATCTGTATGCTTTTTTAGGAGGTTAGACCACATGCCTGTGCGCAAAGAGTCGATCCAAATCATATCCGCAGTTCGTTCTAATCTGGAATCCTGTATTATGGGGAAATCCTTTGAAATTCAACTTTTACTTACAGCTTTGCTTGCAGGCGGGCACGTTCTGATTGAAGACGTACCGGGAACTGGCAAAACGCAGTTAATCAAGGCATTATCGAAATCTATGCGTGGTGAGTACCGGCGTATTCAATGTAATCCTGATATTTTACCTAGTGATATTACGGGCGTATCTGTGTTCCATCCGAAGGATGAGCGTTTTTATTTCCGGCCAGGTCCTGTGATGACCAACATTTTGCTAGCTGATGAGATTAACCGGGCCACAACAAAAACCCAATCGGCTCTGCTCGAAGTGATGGAGGAGCGCAGCGTAACCGTTGATGGCGATACGTATGATCTGCCACATCCATTCATGCTCTGTGCAACTCAGAATCCGATTGATTTTGAAGGTACGTATACTTTGCCGGAAGCCCAACTCGACCGGTTTATGTTGAAAATAAGTCTAGGTTATCCCGATAAAGAAATTGAGAAAATCCTATTGAAACAGCATCAGCTCGGTCAGCCTGTAGATCGCCTTGAATCCGTGACTCATATGGACCAGATCTCGGCAATCCAGCAGGAGATTAAAGAGGTCTTTATCGGTGATCCGGTTATGGACTATTTGCTGGATGTTGTTCGTCAAACTCGCTCCCACCCATCTGTATTGCTGGGTGCCAGCCCACGGGCAGCCATATCGTTCATGATGGCCGTAAAAGCCTTTGCTTTCTTGCAGGAACGTGATTATGTGCTTCCGGATGATGTGAAAACGATGGCCCCTTATGTGATCTCTCATCGTATTGTGCTTCGTCCCGAATCGAGACTGGACAGTATGAGTTCCGAGGCCGTTTTGAATGCCGTACTCCAGCAAGTACGCGTGCCCGTCTCCATGGGGCAATAGTTCATGAAGCCGCTTTTGAGAACAGTCAATAGAGGGTTACGCCACCCACGCGTATGGAGCATCGCTATGGTGTGGATGTGCTGTCTGGCTTATGTTTTGTTTCAGGGCGGGAAGACATCCCTTATGTTGCTGTCGATGGTGACCCTGCTCTGTGTGTACCTTGCCATTGCTGGATTTAGCGGGGTAAGACGTGCTCAAGGAGTTCGTAGGTTATCTTCTGGTCCAGACCACGAAGAATTGCTGCATGCGGGTGACCAGGTTCAAGTACAGCTGAGTCTGACGATTCCGGGATTCCTCCCGCTTCCCTATGTTGTTGTGCGTGAAATGCTGCATCGGCATAACGGAGAATCGTGGTCGTTCAAGGAAAGTTTGATTCCCAATATGCGAGGTAATGGGGAGCTGTCATTTCAGACGCCGCCACTTGAGCGGGGGAAGTATGTTTTTTCAGAAACGGAATGTGCCAGCGAGGACATATTTGGACTGATTGAACATCGAGGAAAGTTTAAGGCCAAAGGTGAGTTTCGCGTACTGCCAAGAACGGTATTTATTCCATATTGGCAGCTCTACGACCGCAAATCACGGTTATCCGGTCCTCAGACGGCGTTAACCCGTTCACGGAGAGAGACCACTCAGATCAATGGTGTACGTGACTACGTATACGGAGATCGACTTTCCCGCATTCACTGGAATGCAACGGCAAAGACAGGGAACTGGAAGTCCAAGGAGTTTGAACATGAGTCTGTGCCCAAAACCGTTCTGGTTTTGGATGCGCTGGCATCAAGTTATGAACATGGGGATGCATTCGAAATTGCCGTTTCCACGGCTGCCTCTCTGCTGGAGTATGGTGTAAGGGAACGAATGGGGATGGGGTTGTTGACATTGTCAGACCAGACATCCTTCATGGCCCCCAGTGAAAGTCTGATGGAACGACAGAAGATGATGCATCATCTGGTGGATATTCAATATAACGGTCAGGATACCCATCTGTTGCCCGGCGTGGAAAGAATTGCACGTCAACTGCCTCAGGGAGCTTACTTTGTCGTGATTTCTCCCCAGAAGGATGAAAAAATAATGGAACTGTTGCGCTGGGCCGATACGCGGGGCATGACTCCATGTCATATTCTGATCGATACCAGTGAATCCCGCCGGAGTGCCGAGTGGAATGCCATGTTGCGTGGAAGAGGCACGAGGTCATTCACTGTTTCTCACTTGCAGGAGCTTCCAACGGTGATGGGGGGAGGTTCTGTATGAGTACAAAAGGAATTGAAAGTGTTACAGGCAAACGATCCTGGTATCATGCAGCGTCATTGCTCTGGATTTTCCTGATTGGAATGCAGTGGATTTCATTTACGCAGGAATCGTGGTACACGGAGACCACTTCTCTGGTGTTATGGACACTTGCAGCAGTCAGTGTGCTGGAGGTCATTCTGCCCTTCAAAACGATATATCGCGCGATTATCAAGGCGGTCGTTGTTGGTTACATTTTGCATAAAACGCTGATCGATTATACGGTGTACATCCCTTATGGCTCTTTAACAGACCGAGCGGAGCAATTCATATTACACATGACGCCGTACATCTGGTTCTCCTTGTGTGCATGGGTGATGCTTGAAGCTGCGCTTCGACTCGTGACCACAACACGTCGCATTCTTGTTTTTCTGGGTGTTAACATCATTTCGATGGGGATTCTCGATTCTTTCACCCAGATTCCACTCTGGATTGAAATCGCGTGGGTGATGTTTGCGGGGATGGGATGGCTCGTATGTCAGCATTTCCGTAACTATCAGCTACAGTATCCTCAAGGTTGGAAACGGATCATCCGGTATCCTTATAAAGTCCTGGCCAATATTGCTATTATCTTTTCTTTGATTATTGTAGCCAGCGTTAATATGCCGGAGATTCCACCCACCTTGACGGACCCATACACGGCGTGGCGTAACTATACCGGAACTTCCACAAGTCAGGCTGGTAACGGAAACCTTGATATTCCCGCGGCTACCGAATCGGGATACAGCAGGGAAGACAATCAGCTGGGTGGAGGTTTTAACTTCGACTATACCCCTGTCATGTCTGTCACGACCAATGAGCGCAGTTACTGGCGTGGTGAGACACGTGCAGAGTATACAGGCACAGGCTGGGATGACCGTGGACGGGGTGCGACAGAGAATGTTGAAGCCGGACAGCCTCTGGAGAACCAAGAATCCGGTAATGTGAATACCAAACAAGTGACTCAGAACGTAACGATGCTGAATGATAATGTCTATCCGATTCTCTTTGGTGCTTATTCAATCTCGGAAGTTAGCTCGATTAATGGTGAAGACAGAACGGATCGGATGTTGTGGAATGCCGAACAGGCTGAACTGCATGTGGTGACAGACCGTCAGCAACCACAGTATCCCAAGACATATACTATCGTATCGGAAGCCCCTGTGATTGTGGAAGATGAGCTTCGTACAAAGTCATTTGAAGATCTGTATAACAGTAATCCGGCAGATGATATGTACTTGCAGTTACCATCCCGTTTCCCTGACCGGGTTTCGGATCTGGCAGCCGAGATAACGGCATCTGCGAATACTCCGTATGAAAAAGTGGCATTACTGCAAAACTATTTACAAACTAATTTTGAATACACGAACAATCCGGATTTATCTCGAAAAGTAAGCGGCGACTTTGTGGAAGGTTTCCTGTTCGATATTATGGAAGGCTACTGTGATTACTTCTCCACTGCGCTGGTGATGATGGCGCGCTCGGAGGGCATTCCTGCAAGGTGGGTTAAAGGTTATGCGCCTGGACAACTGTCCCTGAATTCGGACATGCAGGCTCCACGTCAACCTGGCGCGGAGATTGAGACGACCTACACCGTTACCAATGCAGATGCACACTCCTGGGCAGAGGTTTACTTTGGTGAGTATGGATGGATTCCTGTTGAAGCAACGCCGGGCTTTGATATGCCGCTGCTAACGGAACAGCCTGATGTACAGCCTGTAGATGAGCCAGAAGAAGAGCCAGAAGAGGAGCCGGTACAAGAGGAAGAGCAGACCCCTGCACCTGAGCAGACATCGTCTGCCATCCCGACTTTTGTTATCTGGGCTGCAGGAGCCATTATTGTATTGTGGGTAGCCTATATGTTCTGGCGTAATCGTTTCTCCATGCGATTCTTCCTGCTTCGTCTACGGACAGGTGGACCGCTCACCCCTGAACAGAAGGTAGTGGCAGAGACCGAGCGTTGGATTCAGTATGTGAAACGCAAAGGGTTGACCCGGAGCGGAGACGAGACACTTCGTGAATCGGTAGCCCGCTGGAGCCAGGCAAAACCTGCTGCAGAAGCTACATTGCATGAGCTTCTCACGAAGTTTGAACAGACTCGTTACAGTCCGGCGTCCGTAAAAGCCGACGACTGGAAGGCCGTCTATCAGACTGCCTTGAAGCTGCGGAAGGAACTGAAAGCGGAACGGGCATAGTTGTTGCCCGTCCCGTTTTTCCTTTTTTCCTATGCCATCAGGCGCTGTATGCATTTTCAGGAAAGACGGATTTGTGATATAGTGTGTCGTATGAAACTGAGGTGACTTCTTTGTTTAAAATGTTAATGCCCAAGCTGCGTGTAGACACGGTTTTTGACATTAATCTGGAAGAGCTGTACGCTCAAGGCTACCGTGGAATTATAACTGATCTGGATAACACACTCGTTGGAGCCAAAGCCCCTGACGCCACGCCCGAACTGATTGAATGGTTTGCACGTGTGAAAGAGGCAGGTTTCAAGCTGATGATTGTGTCCAATAACAATTTGAATCGTGTATCCCTGTTTGCGACCCCGCTGGATATCCAGTTTGTGCATAGTGCACGCAAACCATCGAATGTACCGTTTCGTAGAGCAATGAAAATGATGGAGTTATCTCCTGAAAACACGATTGTTGTAGGCGATCAGATGCTTACGGACGTTTATGGAGGGAACCGAATGGGGTTATATACCGTTCTGGTACTGCCAATCTCCATTGGGGACGAAGGTTTTATGACCCGCTTCAATCGACGCGTGGAACGGATTGCTCTAACGAGTTTACGCAGGAAAGGCTTATGGCTTGAGGAGGAAAAGAAGAAATGACAGAACCGCATAACGGCAATCTTGCCGTAAGGTGCAGCGGATGCGGCGTGCATCTGCAAACAGAAAATTCGGAATTACCAGGGTTTATCCCCGAGAAGGCGTTGGATCGTGAACCGGTTATATGCCAGCGCTGTTTCCGCATCAAAAACTACAATGAGTCATCATCCGTTACGGTGGATCAGGACGAATTCCTGGCGCTGCTTAGCAAAATCGGGGATAAGGATGCACTTGTCATCCATATCGTTGATTTGTTTGACTTTGATGGCAGTATTATCTCCGGTCTGCAGCGTTTTGTAGGTAACAATCCAGTATTGCTTGCTGTGAACAAAACGGATTTGCTTCCGAAGGTAACCAACTGGAACAAGGTTCGCAATTGGGTACAAAAGCAAGCCAAAGAACAAGGTTTGCGCACAGTGGATGTAGTCTTGTGCAGTGCGAAGCAAAATCAGGGCTTCGACCGACTGCTTGAGCTCGTGGGAACGTATCGCGAAGATCGTGACGTGTACGTGGTTGGCGGTACCAATGTGGGTAAATCCACACTGATTAACCGTCTGATCCGTGATTACAGCGATCTGGAGCAAGAACTGACCACGTCCCGTTATCCGGGAACGACGCTGGATATGGTAAACATTCCGCTGGATGATGGAAAATATATCATTGATACGCCTGGAATCGTGTATCCATGGCGTTTCAGCGAGATTGTTTCACGTAAGGATCTCGCTGCCATCATGCCGGAAAAACCGCTTAAACCGGCTGTGTATCAGTTGAATTCCGGTCAGACGCTGTTCTTCGGCGGCATGGCTCGATTTGACTTTGTGGAAGGTGATCGCCAGTCGTTCACTTGTTTTATCAGCACTGCGCTTGATATCCACCGGACGAAGCTGGAGCGTGCAGATGATCTGTACCGCGACCATCTGGGAGAATTGTTGTCTCCGCCAACCCGTGAGGATGCAGCAGAGATGGCTGAATGGACCAGACATGAATTCCGCATCAAACGCGGCAGTCAATCGGATGTATTCATCTCGGGTCTGGGCTGGATTAAGGTTAATGGCGATATTGGAGCGCTTGTTGCTGTTCATGCTCCAAAAGGCATTCGTGTACAGATCCGCCCATCATTGATCTAGTAATCTCAGAAGCTGTACATCAGATGGATTGGAGGCGGACCTATGTCTGAGCAGAACAAATTCAACTCTTCACTTCCCGTGCTGCTTGGTGTTATGGGTGATCCTATTGCTCACTCCAAGTCTCCGGCAATGCACAATGCGGCTCTGCAGGCTGCAGGAGTGAATGGAATGTATATGCCACTGCATGTTCATCCGGATCAACTGGAAGCGGCAGTTCGGGGAATTGTGGCACTGGGCTATCGTGGTGTTAATGTCACCATCCCGCACAAAGAGCAGGTGATGCAGTATCTGGATGTGATCGATGAAAGTGCTCGCCTGATTGGTGCGGTGAATACCATCGTCAATGAAGGTGGAACACTGACAGGGTACAATACGGATGGTATTGGTTATGTCCGATCGCTGAAGGAAGAGGCTGTGCCTGAGCTTGCTGGTAAACGTATTGCTGTACTCGGAGCAGGAGGAGCAGCGAGAGGTGTCATATATGCACTTGCACTGGAGAAGCCTGAGCGGATCCATATCCTAAACCGTACAGCGGACAGGGCTATTGCACTTGCTTCGGATTTGCGGGGGCATGGCTTGGGAGAAATCTCGGGCAGTGGCATGGAAGACGTTGCGACGGTACTGGCTACGGCTGATATCGTGATTAACACAACCGCTGCAGGAATGCACCCGTATGTTGATGACGTACCGGTTGATCCCACACTGATCCGTGAAGGAGCGGCGGTGAGTGATCTGATCTACAATCCGCTGGAGACCCGTCTGCTTCGAGAGTCGCGGATGCGAGGATGCACGGTGCACGGTGGTCTGGGTATGTTTGTATACCAAGGCGCAGTGGCCTTTGAATATTGGCTTGGCATCCCGGCTCCTGTGGAGACGATGAGACGAGCGGTACTAAACAGTTTTGAAGTGTGAAAATGATATCAAGAGTACATGCAATCGGAGTCACCTTGTGTACTCAGTGATCATTTTCACCATTGAAAAATAATAATTGAATGGTCAGGTCCGGACAGTTTTTGCGCTGTCGATCAGGGCCTGCTCAACATAAGGAGTATGGAGTATTCATGTTAAACGGTAAACAAAAGCGCTTTTTGCGGTCACAGGCACATCACCTGACCCCTGTATTTCAGATTGGTAAAGGTGGAACCAACGAGCACCTGTTCCGTCACATCGAAGATGCGATTGAGAAGCGCGAATTGATGAAAGTGCAAGTGTTGAACAACAATGATGAGGACAGAAAAGAGATGGCAGAAGAAGTTGCCCGTGAAACGGGAAGTGAGCTTGTACAACTCATCGGTAACACAATCATCCTGTACAAAGAATCTCGCGATAACAAACAAATCGAACTACCTAGATAAGGGAGCGTGACGTAGGTGAAGATCGGTATCATGGGTGGTACGTTTGATCCGATCCACATGGGACACCTCCTGGCAGCTGAAGCGGCAAGGGACTCACATGCACTGGATGAGATCTGGTTCATGCCTTCCCATGTTCCACCTCACAAACGCGGAGCCGGAGCTTCGGGACAGCAACGTCTTGATATGACGGAAGCGGCTGTGAAGGGTGTGCAGCAATATGAGGTGCTGGGTATCGAGATGGAATTGGGCGGAGTGTCTTATACCATCGATACGATGAAGGAACTGTGGCGTCGCCATCCTGAACATGAATTTTATTTCATTATCGGGGCGGATATGGTGTACTATCTTCCCAAATGGGAGCAGATTGAAGAGCTTGCAGAACGCTTAACCTTTATCGGAGTTGGTCGGCCGGGCTTCCAGTTACATCTGGATGATTTACCAGACGAGTTACAGGATCGGGTTCTGCTGGCCGAGATGCCCTTGGTCGATATTTCATCGACAGCCGTACGCAGACGTCTGGCCAAAGGACATTCGGTACGCTTCATGATTCCTGATGAAGTGCACCAATACATTGTAAGGAGCGGTTTATATGGCACTAAGCCGTGATGAACTGATTCAAGCCGTATCCGGACAAATGCCGGAAAAACGCTGGAAGCATACACTGGGTGTGATGGAATCTGCAGTGATGTTGGCTGAAAAATACGGGGCTGATCCTGTGAAAGCAGATTTGGCAGCGATATTGCATGATGTGGCGAAGTACTGGCCCGTAGCCGAGATGGAAGCGGTCATCCGTGATAACGGATTAAACCAGGAACTTCTGCAGCATGACAAACAACTCTGGCATTCCGAAGTCGGTGCTTTTGTAGCCAAGCGTGATTACGGTGTGGAAGATTCCGAAGTTATTAATGCCATCCGGTGGCATACCTCGGGTCGTGTAGGCATGAGCTTGCTGGACAAAGTGGTATGTCTTGCCGATTACATTGAACCGGGACGAGATTTCCCGGGAGTAGATCACATTCGCGAACAGGCTGAACGTAGTCTGGAGGAAGGTTTAATTGCCGGATTCGATTCGACGATCAGCTTGCTGATCTCGCAGCGCCGTGTCATTTATCCTTTGACTATGCTGTCGCGGAATGACTTAATTGCACAATTATAGAGGTTGTTCAAAAAGCTTACGAAGGATGCCTAGCGGCATCATCAGCATCGAAGATGAAATTCAGCTGAAATGTCCGTTGCTCACGTAGTTTGCCTACGCTCCGCTACTCCATTTCTAGCTTTATTCCATCTTCTCGGTACTGAAAACTGATCTTTTTGAACACACAATTATAGATTATGGAGGTTGGTTCATGACAGTATCATCGAAAGAACTTATGAATATGGCGGTTGCTGCCGCTGACGACAAAAAGGCATCCAACATTGTAGCGTTGGATCTGATTAATGTTTCTCTGGTGGCAGATTATTTTGTTATTTGTCACGGGAATTCCGATACACAGGTACAAGCCATTGCCACTGAAATTCGCAAACAGGCTCATGCAGCCGGAGCGACGATCAAAGGTATCGAAGGTATGGATTCCGCACGTTGGGTACTGATGGACATGGGCGATGTTGTTGTTCATATCTTCCACCGTGACGAGCGTGAATACTACAACATTGAACGACTATGGTCTGATGCCAAAGTGGTGGAAACTGTATGAGTTTGATTGCTGGAACAGTCGTCTCTTTGCCGGTTTCACGTGAAGTGTCTCCGTTTGGCTTCTTTTTGACGACAGGATCGGAAGATGTACTGCTTCACTACACCGAGTTAACGCGGGATATTAAGATTGGTGAGACGCTTGAGGTATTTGTATTCTTTGATACCGAAGATCGTCTGGCGGTAACGATGAAAAAGCCTTATCTCATGCTCGGCGAAATGGCACGACTGGTTGTGGCTGATGTTCACCCACGACTGGGCTGTTTCCTTGAAATGGGACTTGGACGGCAATTGCTGCTTCCTATTCGTGAATTGCCTGAACTGGAAGAACTGCGTCCTCAAGTGGGGGATGAAGTCTTTGTAATCATGGAACATGACAAGCAGGGACGTCTGCGTGCCAAATTGGCCGGGGAACGTGAGCTTTCACCATTGTCTTTCCATGCGCCAACTTCATGGTTAAACGAGTGGGTTGAAGCGACGGTATACAAGCCACTGCAGATGGGTACTTTTGTACTTGTAGAGGGCGGTGTACTGGGCTTTGGCGCAATTGGTATGATTCATTCATCCGAACGCAGTCATATGCTGCGTCTTGGTGAGAAAGTGAAATGTCGGGTGACACTGGTACGTGAAGACGGACGTGTGAATCTGGCCATGACTCAACTCAAACAAGTTGGACGTAACGAAGATGCAGACAAGCTGCTCGCCTTTATGAAAGAGCGTCCTATGGGCGGCATGCCTTACTCGGATGCAACTCCGCCGGATATCATCAAGCAGCGCTTTGGCATCAGTAAGTCTGCTTTCAAGCGTGCCTTGGGCAAATTGATGAAAGACGGATTGGTGGTCCAAAAGGAAAGCTGGACGTATCTGTCCGAATCTGCTCCTGCGGATCAAAGTGAAAACAAGTAATCTTCCTGATTAAATAGTTGTAATATGGAACTCGGATAAGGCAGGGATAGGCTGGGTAAACACCGGATGCCCCTGCTTTTTCTTTTGTTATATAAATTGAACTAAACATTTACACGAAACGGAGAGGACAGAAAGAACCTGAAGAAGCGGAGCTAAAAGCTTTCTGCAAGAAAGCTACTTCGAAAGCATACACTTCGCCTTTATCCCCGGATTTAATCCTTTATAAAAGGAATCAAAAAAATCTGGGGATAACAGCGATCGGAAGGTTGTTCTGTCATTGGAGTGTACAGTGTAAATATTCTTTAGTTCAACTTATATAGATCAATTCGAAAATGAAATTGAAAGTGCGGTGCCTGACATGTCTTACCGGAAATTTGCCTATGTGTATGATGAATTAATGGAAGATATGCCTTATCCGGACTGGATAAGGTTTGCAAGAACAGCATGGGAAAAGCATGGAATGCCCAAAAGTGTCGCTGAACTTGGCTGTGGAACGGGCTCCATTACGATCCCGCTCGTGAACTCCGGTTTCGAAGTTACAGGCATTGACCTCTCATCAGATATGCTGTCGGTTGCACGCAGCAAGATGGAGGCTACGCCTCAGGGTCATCGCTTGTATCGCGAGGGCAGTGTCCGTTGGGTGCAGCAGGATATGCGGGAATGGCGAGTTCCAGAACCTGTGGATTCGGTGATATCTTTCTGTGATTGTGTCAATTATTTGCTTGAACAAGAAGATGTCAT
Source organism: Paenibacillus sp. FSL R7-0026 (assembly GCF_038004485.1). Taxonomy (NCBI): domain Bacteria; kingdom Bacillati; phylum Bacillota; class Bacilli; order Caryophanales; family Paenibacillaceae; genus Paenibacillus; species Paenibacillus sp. FSL R7-0026. Next base: position 4,524,059 of record NZ_JBBORG010000001.1, on the reverse strand, counting down.
TCGAACATTCCAGCGGACATACGAGATGCTGAAGCCTGATGGTACGTTCCTGTTTGATGTGCATCATCCCAATACCCTTATTCGTTATGATGAAGAGCAGCCTTTTGTATTGGATGAGCGCTCCGTATCGTATATTTGGACTTGTGATCTGGACCAGGATCGCTGTGAGATTGAGCATCATCTCAGTATTTTTTCGCGTGTGGATGATGGTAGCAAGGATATGTACCAGCGGTTTGAAGAAGTTCATGTCCAGCGTGCATATAATCCGGACTGGATGAAGCTGGAGTTATCCAAGGCAGGTTTTAGAGACGTGAAGGTATATGCGGATTTTGAATGGAAAGAGGCCGGAGACAGCGCGCAGCGCTTGTTCTACGTGGCTGTGAAGTAAGAGCAAATAATGAGAACTGTCCTTATGTATGGTGCATAAGGGCAGTTTTTTGTTTGATTTTTTATGGAGAATGAATAGTAGTAGTCTTAAATAGGGTAAAGGGATGCAAGAAAAGACTCACGAGCGTGACAAAAAGTATTGCCAGTTAAAGTAAAGGAGGCGATAATAGTCGGATAGAAAGCGTTTTCCGAGAAATAAATCAAATGTCAATGTGAGGTGTAGAAGTGGAAAGTACATATAAAACAAGACTTTCGTCAGAACAGTTGAATGCCATAATAGAGCAGCATTTCTCTGCAAGTATACAGGACTACAAGGAAATGGTGGATGGCTGGGCCAATCATGCATATCTCATTACACTGAGTGACGCACAGCGAGTGGTACTCAAAATTGCACCGTCGGCTTCGACAAATCTGATGCGCTGTGAGCAGGATCTCATGATTGCTGAGGTTGAGGCACTACGCCTCATCACGGAGCTACAGGATATTCCTGTACCCCAAGTGTTGGCTTATGACGATTCGTTAACTATGGCTTCAGCGCGTTATTTTATCATGGAGTACATGTCTGGAACACCCTATAATCAGGTCAAGGATCAATATTCTGCGGAAGAGCAGGAAGCCATTGAACACGAGCTCGGTCGGTACAATCGTCGAATTAATGAAATCAAGGGCGAGAAGTTTGGATATTTCTCGGAGCAAAAACAGCGATATTCCACATGGAAAGAAGCATTTATGAATCTGATGAAGGATATTCTTACCGACGGGGAAGAAGCCGGGGTTACATTTTCAATAGATTATCCTGAATTGAGACGCTTGATTGGAGAAAAATCGAATGTGCTGGACGATGTAAAAGAACCTGTGCTTGTGAGTTGGGATCTGTGGGACGGCAATGTGTTAGTAGATAAAGGTCGCATCACAGCGATTATTGATTTTGAACGTTCACTGTGGGCAGATCCTTTGATGGAGCATTATTTCAGTCATTTTAACTATACGCCTGGTTTTGTGAAAGGCTATGGGCATGCGATTACGACTGAAAGTGAGCTGAAAAGAAGAAGTCTCTATGACTTGTACTTTGATCTGGTGCTGCGCATTGAGTGCGCTTATCGTCAATATGATAATCAGGAACATGTGAATTGGACCATTCATAATCTGGAGGAAGGCATTGAGCGTTTTCGTTTATCTTGAAAAGAAACCAGCGTTATGAACGGTACGAAGCGTAGACTTCAAGATAGCGATTATAACGTGTAATATTGACTTTGGGCTTGCTTTTTTATATAATGGTCCCGATATTGTATACATATTTCGATGATAAGGATCAGTAGTAATTCCTGTACATAACAGAGAGCCGGCGGTTGGTGCAAGCCGGTTGACAGTGATTTGCGAACTCGCCTTGGAGAAATGCGGTGATTACACCATTCTGTTTAACCTGCTTGTATAAAGCTTGGGTTCAGGAATGGAAATCCGCATCGGTTAACCGCCGTTACAGGTCCAAAGGGAGTGGATGACGAAGCACGTTCGTCCGCTAACTAGGGTGGTACCACGGGAATTCAACCTCTCGTCCCTAGCGCTGCAAACGCTACGGGATGCTGAGGTTTTTTTGTTGCAATTAAAGCTAAAGCGAATAACCTGAAGGAGGAACAATAGATGAGTGAGAATAACCAGCCGAAACACGGCTATCAGCCACAAGTCATGGAAAAAAGTTGGCAGCAATACTGGGATGCAAATAAAACGTTTAAAACCGGTGAGGACCCTGCTAAACCGAAATTTTATGCACTGGATATGTTCCCTTATCCATCCGGTTCAGGTCTGCACGTAGGCCATCCAGAAGGATATACGGCAACGGATATCGTTTCCCGATACAAACGTATGCGCGGTTACAATGTATTGCACCCAATGGGTTGGGATGCTTTCGGTCTGCCTGCTGAGCAGCATGCACTGGATACAGGTGAACATCCACGAGATATTACATTCCGTAATATTGACAATTTCCGTCGCCAGATCAAATCGCTTGGTTTCTCCTATGACTGGGATCGTGAGATCAGCACAACGGACCCTGAATACTATAAATGGACACAATGGATCTTTATTCAGCTGTACAACAAAGGTCTGGCTTATGTGGATGAAGTTGCAGTTAACTGGTGTGAAGCCCTTGGAACGGTACTTGCTAATGAAGAGGTTATTGATGGCAAGAGTGAACGTGGAGGACATCCGGTTGTACGCAAACCGATGCGTCAATGGGTTCTGAGAATTACCGAGTATGCAGAGCGTCTGTTGGAAGACTTGGAAGAGCTGGATTGGTCTGAAAGCATCAAGGATATGCAGCGCAACTGGATCGGTAAATCGACAGGTGCGGAAGTTGTATTTGCCATTGAGGGTCGCGAGGAAGTCATCAAGGTGTTCACTACCCGTGCGGACACATTGTTCGGTGCGAGCTTTGCAGTACTTGCTCCGGAACATGAATTGGTAGAAGCAATTACAACCGATGACCAACGTGAAGCTATTCAGGCTTATCAGGAGCAGGCTTCTCGTAAGAGTGATCTGGAACGTACAGATTTGGCCAAAGACAAAACAGGTGTATTCACTGGCGCTTATGCAATCAATCCCGTTAATGGTGCAAAACTGCCGATCTGGATTGCTGATTACGTTCTTGCAGGTTACGGTACAGGTGCGGTTATGGCTGTTCCGGGTCATGATGCACGTGACTGGGAATTTGCGAAGCAGTTCGGTCTGGATATCATCGAAGTTATTCAAGGTGGAGACGTTACACAAGAGGCGTATTCGGGTGATGGCGCGCATGTGAATTCAGATTTCTTGAACGGACTGAATAATGAAGAAGCGGTTGCCAAGATGATTGCTTGGTTGGAAGAGAACGGTAAAGGACAAGGTAAAGTAACCTATCGTCTGCGCGATTGGCTGTTCAGCCGTCAGCGTTACTGGGGTGAGCCAATCCCGATTCTGCATCTGGAAGACGGAACGATGAAGACAGTACCGGAGGATCAACTTCCACTGCTGCTGCCTGATATCGACCAGATCAAACCTTCGGGTACAGGAGAATCACCACTGGCGAATGTTACGGAGTGGGTGAATACGGTAGATCCGGAAACGGGAATGAAGGCACGTCGTGAGACCAACACCATGCCACAATGGGCGGGTAGCTGCTGGTATTACCTGCGCTTTATCGATCCGCACAATGACAAGGAACTGATCTCCAAGGAGAAACAGCAACAGTGGCTGCCGGTTGATCTGTACATTGGCGGAGCAGAGCACGCGGTGCTTCACTTGCTGTACGCTCGTTTCTGGCACAAAGTGCTGTATGATCTGGGTGTTGTGGAGACCAAAGAGCCTTTCCACAAACTGGTGAACCAAGGTATGATCCTGGGTACCAATAATGAGAAAATGAGTAAATCCCGTGGTAATGTCATTAACCCGGATGAAATCGTCAATGAATTCGGTGCAGATACATTGCGTCTGTACGAGATGTTCATGGGACCATTGGAAGCGACAAAACCGTGGAATGCAAACGGGGTTGAAGGCATGCACCGCTTCCTGTCACGTGTATGGCGTCTCTTCATTAATGAAGACACAGGAGCCATCAATGACAAGATTACGGTGGACGGTGGAACGGATGAGTTCAAACGGACTGCTCACAAAACGATCAAAAAAGTTACGGAAGATCTGGAACATCTGCGCTTCAACACATCCATCAGCCAGCTGATGATTTTCATCAACGATGCATACAAAGCGGACACACTGCCTCGTGAAGCGATGGAGAAATTTGTGCAGCTGTTGTCACCACTGGCACCACATATGGCAGAGGAACTGTGGAGTCGTTTGGGTCATGAAGGTGGAATCTCTTACGTGGCTTGGCCTGAATATGATGAGTCCATGACAGTGGATGCGGAAGTAGAAATCGTTGTTCAGGTAAACGGTAAAATTGTAACTCGTGCTACGATCGCGAAGGATCTGGATGCACAGGGTATGCAGGACTTTACGATGGAGCTGGCACCTGTTAAGCAGGCGCTGGAAGGCAAGACCATTCGCAAGGTCATTGCCGTTCCAGGCAAACTCGTTAATATTGTTGCCGGTTAATCTCACCGGCTCGGAATAGTTCATCCAGCTTTAACAAATCTTCATCATATTTGTCATGTGTCGTGTGGATCAGGCTGTCGAAAACGCCGTCAAGACTAACCTTCAGCAGTGCAAGTGCCTGAGCGGTAATACCGCCAGGTACAGCGACACGAGCCTGAAGCTCTTGCGGGGTGTATCCTCCTTCGGTGAGCAGCTTGCCTGTTCCCAGGAGCATTTCGCCAGCCAGAGCGCAGGCATCTGCCCTTTTGATACCTGTCAGCTTCACTGCACTTTCGATCCACTGTTCCAAAAAGAACGATATGAATGCAGGTCCGCAGCTGGAGAAGTCGGATGTGATTCGTGTACAGGCTTCATCCACTTGGTACGGCCTGCCTATATGACTGAGCATACTTTCCAACACAGCGCGGTCTTCACTGGTCATTCGTTCGCCATGTATGCAGAGGGATGCTCCACTGCCGACTTGATGTGTGACGCTGGGAATTACCTTGGAGACTTTGCAAGGAAGTGAAGATTCCAGATGTCGCAGCTGCACGGGACTGGTGATCGAGACAATTATATGATTGGGATTCACGACAGGCAGGATGTCGTCAATAACATGTTTGAATTCAAGCGGCTTCACGCACAGGAAGATGATATTACTTCGGATCACCGTTTCTCGATTGCTCTGGGATTCATGCAGACCGGGGTAACGGAGGGATAACTGACGTACTTTGGACGGGGTTCGATTGCTGGCCGCGATCTGCCGGGGCTCAAGTGCACCCGATTGGATCAGGGCATAGATTAGCAGGCTGCCCATGCTGCCGGTTCCGATAAATCCAACCTTCATTGTTTCAGGCCTCCTTTCATGCTTTACGGTACTGGCGCAGTTCATTCCCTCTATTCTATGCGTGAGGACCTGTTTCACATGACATGAAAAATGCACAACTTGTTTCATCAGGAAAGTTCAACGGTTCGGAAGCACCGCCCGTGTTCGAAATGAATGATTTTGAATTCAGGGAGAGGTGTGGAAGAATGAGATGGAACAAAGGGATGACCATTGCTGCTGCGGTGGTTGGAAGTATACTTATATTATGGTCGGGCAAAAGTGAACAACCACCTAGTGGCTGGGAACCCTTGCAGCTCGGCACCGAGAAGCCGACGATAGAGCAGGAACTCCCTGCTGTACAGTCGGCTACTTCGGTTCAGGGCAATACAGGAGCATCTTCGGGAGCGGATGCAAGTGGGATGCAGACTGGGAATGAGGCAAAGGCAGAAGAGTCTAAAGAGCTTGCGAGCTTTGGGGTTGAAGGTGATTCAGTTGTTCAAACTACAAGTCAGACGAATGATAATCCACCGGCCACCTCAAATTCGACTGAACCAGTTGTGCAGGGTACGAATTCGAATCCTTCGGTTACTTCCGAGACGGGCTCGAACAGTAATCCACCTGTAGTTCGTGAGGAAGCCAGCGACAATGGCAAGATTGATGTGAATACTGCGCCTGTCTCCAAGCTTACGGAGCTTCCCGGAATCGGAGAGAAGAAAGCTCAGGCTATTGTGGATTATCGGAATGCACATGGTCCTTTTGCAAAAGTCAGTGATCTGACAAAGGTCAAAGGGATCGGCATGAAGATGCTGGAGAAGATGGCACCTTATGTGCAGATCCGGTAATATTAGAATAAAAAATGTGTTGAGCGGGAGGAAAGCAGCATGAGTACAGTAGAGGTACGCAAGGACTGGGATACGTATTTTATGGACATCGCGTATATGGTTTCCACCCGTTCCCGCTGTTCGCGTCGTCATGTGGGTGCCGTTCTTGTTCAGGGAAAGAAACTGCTGGGAACAGCCTATAATGGTGCACCCACCGGCGTCCCGGATTGTTCTGAGGCAGGTTGCATGATATCGGAAGAGTATGAGTTGGTCGTGACCGATGGGCAAGAAGAAATGGTCAAAAAGCAACGATGCATTCGCACAATTCATGCGGAGCAAAATTTACTTTTATTCACAGATCGAATCGACCGCGAAGGCTCGTCCGTGTATGTGACCGACGAACCGTGCTGGACATGTGCCAATATGTTGGCGAATAGCGGGATTACAGAAATCGTGTTTCATCGTTCTTATCCTAAAGATACCGGCAAGGTTACCAATATGATGGAACAGAAGGGAATAACGTTCCGCAGGCTGGAGAATTACCAGCCCCCGCGGGAAACGATGATGACTGTGAGCAATTAATGTGAATATGGTCGAATACGCGAGGGAGAACCTCCGGCAAGCCTGAATTGGCTTTCCGGAGGTTTTTCTGCGTTCAACGGGTGAAATGAAGGAGGGGTAGAAATGAAAGGCAGACCGTTACTAAGTTTTACGATTTGTTGGTTATGCGGGAGTGCGATAGCATGCGCGTTAACAGGCTGGACGTTAATCTGGGGGTTAATTGGAGCTCTGGCATGTTTGCCACTTTTACTTCGTTTTATGGATGTGCGTGGATGGTCTGTTTTATTTTTACTCGCTGCCTTTATTGGAGGCGCTGCGCATTGGGAGTGGAATGACACACGCAATCATAGCAGTCTGCCGGAGACCATGCATATCGCTACTCATGAGTTGGACGGATGGTCAGCTGAAATTCAGGGTGAGCTGGTGTCAGATATACGTATTGATGGAGATCGGGCTGACTTTAAGATTCAGATGTCTTCAATATTGGCAACATTGGATTCGTTAGCAGATACAGATCTGGCAACAGCATCATCTGCATTCAACATAGATGAACAATTGATGGTACAAGTCAGACTGTTGGAGGAAGAAGAACAACAGATAGCAGCGGGCTGGAAGAGGGGCGATTTGATTACGCTTAATGGTTCTTTTGTCCTTCCTGGTGAAGCCAGGAACTTTGGTGGGTTTGATTATCGCAGTTACTTGCGCACCCTGCATATCCACTGGTTGTTCAAAGTGAAGGGAGCCAGTTCGGTAACAGCAGTTGCTCCTGAGGGACTTGGACAATATAACGTACTACGGTGGACGGATTGGACTAGGGATAAGTTGGGCTCGGCGGTTGATCAGTTATTTCCAGAGCCTCATGCAGGATATATGAAGGGGCTTATTATCGGGATGGCTACTGATATCGATCCTGGCACTTATGGCCAGTTTTCACAACTGGGTCTAACGCATATCCTGGCAATCTCCGGGACCCATGTCGCTGTATATGTAGCTTCTCTTCTCCTTATTCTATCCTGGTTAAGGCTTACCAGAGAGACGGCACTCACGATTGTTCTGATCCTGGTGCCAGCTTATGTACTTTTATCCGGTGGATCACCTTCAGTGATTCGGGCAGGAATTATGTCCATGATTGGGTTGTACATGGCACGCCGTGGCCTCGCGAGAGACGGTCTTCAGATGATTAGTGCAGCAGCGTTGCTGATGATGTGGTGGGACCCGTACTTTTTGCTGAGCGTGAGCTTCCAGTTATCCTTTCTCGTGACCGCAGGTTTGATGATCTACATGCCATTGATTAACCGGCTGTTCAGCGGCTGGCCGAAATCTCTGGCAGCAACGGCATCCGTTACCGTGACCGCTCAGCTGATTTCGTTCCCAGTAACCATTTTGTATTTCAACCAGTTCTCACTACTCTCATTTGTAGCTAACTTTCTGCTGGTTTCTTTGATCAGTGCCATTGTATTACCTCTGGGGACGGTCGCCATGTTATTGTCATTCATATGGGTTCCCTTGGCGAAACCTCTCGCATGGATTGCGATGCAACTGAATCAACTGACATTTGTAAGCGTGGAGTGGATGAACAGTTTGCCAGGTTTTGTATTGATCTGGGTAACACCGCCCTTGTTATGGATCGCCGCATATTATGCTGTGTTGTATGCCTTACTCTACCTGTTGCATCGTGGCAATGGTGAGCAGCAAGAAACAACGTTTGTTGAGGAAGAGACGGCTCCTCTTGTGAGACGACAACCTTCAGTTTCAATGGCGAATATGGGCATTCGCTCTTCGATGTCTACCGTGGTACAGAATCAAGGTAAGAATCGTGTAGATGGAAAAGAAACTTCATTAACGACATTAGGAGCCAGTATTGCCTGGCCGGAATATACAAGTGCATTTACCGCACGAGGTGCAGGATATTATGCCCATGAACGAATGAGTATAGCTCAGCAATGGTTGTGTGGGTTGCTCGCAATCAGCTTTATTGCTGGATTATGGTGGGCATATCAGACTCCCAAGCCTGCTGGAGCTGGCATCGTGCAGTTTTTGGATATTGGTCAGGGAGACAGCACATTGATTACAACCCCGGAAGGCAAACATATTCTGGTGGATGGCGGGGGAACGGTTAGTTTTGTGAACACCGAACAATCGTGGAAAACAAGACGTGATCCGTATGAGGTAGGTGCCAAGGTGGTTGTTCCTCTATTGAAAAAAAGAGGTATCCATCAACTGGACGCTGTCATTGTAACGCATGCTGACCAGGATCATGCCGGAGGACTACAGGCTGTGCTGGAACAGATTCCGGTTAAACGTTTCATGTTTAATGGAACGACCAGCGGTAAGGATAACTTTGATAAGTTGCTGAATACAGCCATGGAACGGAAAATTCCTTTATACGCCATTCGGCAGGGTATGTCCTATAAAGCTGACAAAGAGACAAGTTTACATTTTATAGCTCCGGATCTAGCACATATGGATGTAAATGCATCAGGCAATTTGCCTGTATCTGAACATCAGAATCATGATTCGGTTGTCTTTTTGCTGGAAATGGCCGGGGCTTCCATGTTGTTCACCGGAGATATGGATGCGGCAGCCGAGCAGGACCTGCTCTATATGATTCAGGATGGCTCATTGGCTGCCCAGTTTGAACAGAAAGGTGCAGATATTGGAGTTACAGAGGGCTTTGTACAAAGGGTACTTACACGACCGTTGCAGGTTGATTCAAAAGATGCTTCAGCATCTGTCTCCATTGACGTTCTAAAGGTCGCTCATCATGGTAGTAAAACGTCGTCCACCGAAGCCTGGCTCCAATACTGGAGCGCCAAAACCGCTGTGATATCTGCAGGAGTTAACAATACATATGGGCATCCCAATCCGGGAGTGATGGAACGTCTGGAGGCTACCGGGTCAGATATTTATCGGACAGATCAGATGGGCGAGGTTCAGATGAGGGTGAAAGATGGGAAGATTGATATCCGGTACAAGTTGGTCGGGGTTGAGTGAAGGCGGGCAATCTATTTATCGGTGTGAAGATGAGTGAAGAAAACTCCGATTTAATACCAACTGGAAGGTTAAAAAGACAAGAGAACATACAACAATGTGGATAGTTTGAGCAGAAAAAGTAGTAAAGTTAAGTATAAATATCGAGTAGATGATCCCACCTATGAAGCCTAATAGACCATATGCGGCAATAGCAACGAGCAATCTCATATACGTATTATCTTTTTTTCTGTATAAAAGTAATCCATCCACTAATATAGAGAGTGGCGTAATTAAGAAAAGTAAAATAGCGAGGTTAATCAATAATCCAACCGCAAATTTATACCAGAATGAATAATAGTAAGTATTCTCTAATCTTTCATCTATAGGGACATAGTGATATATCCCCATTGCAAGTGAAATGAGAACTGCAGTTAATACAGCTGCAAGTATTTTTCCGCGCGGCCTATTGATTCTATGGGTTTTTGTCATTTAAATATTAACCTCCATCTTAAATAACTATATTCAACAAGAGGATAGGCTAAGGGAGTTACTATATTTTAACATACACATGTTGAGGAAAAGTGGGAAACAGAGAAAAAAAGCACTGAGTTGACCTATAAAAGAAAAAGTCGTTTCGCTGCGTAACGACTTTTTTCTTAATTGCATGGTGGTGACATGCTTTTTTGGTAGTGGCAGGGTAGGAAATGAGGGAGGGGATGCGTGGTTCCACCGGCGCAGATCAGAAGGAGACGGATTAAAAACATGAAATATCGTTACTATAGAAAGCCTACAACGACAAAGGCGCTGCAGACTACCAAACGACTTATAAAATCCGGTAGGCTTCAGCCTAGTGAGATTGTCAGCATTCACGGCACATTCACACAAAGAAGATGGTACAGGCTTAGATCCATACAGCCGGTGAGAATTTCAGTTTACCGGCTTCTACCGGTTCTATAGCGGAGAAGGCCTAACCACTGAAGAGGAATTGAAATATTTCATGCTGGAAATAGCAGGATACCGTCAATGAGAACATTACAAAAGTTTCAAATGAATTCGGTCATCGGTAGTAGACTGGTATTCGGCAAGCAAGGGAAGGGAAGATTATTTTTAAAAGGACGAGGTACATTTAATAGAGGCGCCAAGGTTTACGCTGAGCTGCTTGTGAGGGCCTTGAACGATTTGCAGAAGTAAAAAAAATTTTGGATGCGAAAACTTTTTGGGAACCCGTATACGTCTTACTTCTTGTTACGACAAAGATTTATATAGAAAAGGGATAATCGACCATGTTTAATAGGAAAACTGAAAAAATTCTTACACACTGTATTACCGAGCATAAGGAGAACGTATACCGACTTGCTTATAGCTATGTCAAAAATAAGGATGATGCCCTAGATATCGTACAAGACTCCATATACAAAGCGATGACGCATCTCGAACGTTTGAAGAACCCAGATGCGGTAAAAAGCTGGTTTTACCGGATTGTGGTGAATACCGCCCTGGATTTTCTGCGCAGTAACAAAAAGGTTCAGGCGATGGATCATGAAATGATCGAAACCTACAGCCCCGGGACAGAAGATACGTATACGGACATTGATTTGAAGCAAACGCTCGAATCCTTGCCGGATAAATACAAGAGCGTCATTATACTGAGATATTTTGAAGATATGAAGATCGAAGAAGTTGCTGCTGTACTGGATGAAAATGTGAATACGATTAAAACAAGGCTGTATCAGGCGCATCAGCTATTGCGAATCAAAATGAATGATGAAACAACCAAAGGAGTCGAGTAAGATGAACAATAACATGGAACAGCTGCGAAAAGAATATCAAGAAATACCCATTCCAGATGAATTGGATAGCATTGTAAACCAATCGATTCATAAATTCTCTAAGGAGGGAAGGAGGGGCCGCGGCTCAAAGTACAGATGGTTAGCCGTTTCCAGTGCGGCTGCGTTCATGTTCCTTGTTGCGATCAATGTCAGTCCTCCTGTAGCGAAAGCCTTGTCATCCATACCGGGTGTGGACCGGGTTATTCAGGTACTCACGTTCAAGGAATACGTGGTTGACGAGTCTAATTACAATGCGAATATTAAAGTGCCTTCCATTACCGATATGGAGAATGAGCAGTTGCAAAGCGGGTTGAACGAGAAATATATGAAGGAGAACAAAGCGCTTTACGAAAAGTTCCAGGCGGAAATCAGCGAATTGAAGAAGCAAGGCGGAGGCCATCTGGGACTTGATGTCGGATATGAAGTAAAGACGGACAACGACGAGATTTTATCTATACAAAGATACGTGGTCAAGACCGCCGCTTCATCCTCGGAGGAGTTTCAGTTTGATACGATCGATAAGAGAAACCAAATCCTCATAACTCTGCCGATGCTGTTCAAGGACGATCGTTATGTGCGGCTCATCAGCGACAACGTTAAAGAGCAGATGCAGGTGCAAATGAGAGCGGACCCTAATAAGATTTACTGGACTCGGGGAGCTACCGACGTGCCGATCACCAGTGAGTTCCAGAGCATCGCGAAGGATCAAGGCTTCTATATCAACAACGACGGCAAGCTGGTGATTGCTTTCAACGAATATGACGTCACGCCAGGCTATATGGGTTCTGTGGAATTCGTCATTCCCACGGATGTGTTGAAAGACGTTCTGATTAACAACAAATACATTAAGTAATGGAAGAGATCGGTGAGCGGGTACCCCGCGCCGGTTTTTTTTGTTAGTACTTTGGTCGAAGAGACATTGTTCTATTTTTGATTTTCCAAAACTTTCTGTACCATCTCATGCGTCTAGCCAATGAGTGTGCGTGATTAGACACTCATACAAAGAGATGGAGGATGAAAGCTATGAAAAAGAAAACGATAAAATACATGAAGATGGGGGCCATGGGCTGTGTAGCCATACTCGGCGTCGGCGCAGCGAGCTTATCTGAAAATGCGCTGGCCTCGGCACCTGTTTCAGCGAACGTAACTGTCAGCTCTAAGGTACATGCAACCGTCCCTTCGGCTAAAGGAGTAAAAATCGTGGAGAAGGTACTGAGCACAACAAGCAAGAACCTTATTGTGAACATCAAGGTACCGCAGCTGGACGGCATGCTGGACACCAGATACCAGAATGAACTGAATGGCATCCTTTTATCCCGTGCGCAAAAGGATCTTGCTCAGTGGGAGAAGGATGCCGCAGAAACGGCCAAAAAGGCAAAAGTAAATCACCAGAAGTTCCACCCCTATGAATTTTACGTCAGCTATAAGCTAAAGTCGGACGGAACTGGAAAGCCGGCAGAAGTAGTTTCGCTTGAAGTAATCACGGAAGGTTACAGGGGTGGAACGAGCATGCCCCGGATCGATACCTACAACTTGAAAAATGCCTCTGCGGCTCAGCGCGTGACACTGGAGGATATCCTCGGTTCTAACTATAAAGAAAAGCTTGATGCAGATATTCTTGCGCAAATAAGAAAGGATCCCGATCAGTACTTCCTGGAAGAATTCAAAGGGACGTTCACGGAACAGTCGTTTTATATTGAAAAAGGCGAACTGGTTATCGTCTTCCCGAAATACAGTATCGCGCCGGGATATGTGGGTTCACCGGAGTTCCGTTTCAATTTGAAGAATGCCAGCCTCTGAGGCAAAGCCGAATGATATGAAGCCAGAAGTCGCAGTAAAGTTGGATCTGAAAAAGGTGGCAGCTTGCTTCTTCTCGAGAATGGCTCCCAAAGCGCTCGGCGTAGCCACTTCGATTCATAAAAATCAGTTTTACGTGCAATCCAATTTGTGTCCGACATTCTAAATGTACAAGTACAACATTAATTCAAGTCTTATGCTGGAAACATGACGATTATTCTGAATGTGGCATCCCGAAGACTCTCTTCTTACGGGATGCTTTTTTTAGTTCTAAAGGTAGAAGTTCCATGAAAATGTTTTGTTCTCTTCATTGATTACATTAATTGGAGAAAACTTTTTTCATAAGCTCGGCGTCCTGCCTATGAGCGACAAATCAAAAAGGATAGGGACGAAAGCGAAATGCACGACAACACGAATCATTTCGGAAGTTTAATCCGGAACTTTGCACCGGTACGAGGCGATGGTAAACGTTATATACCAGGACTTGATGGCTTAAGGGCATTATCCGTCATGGCTGTCATGGCCTACCATCTTAATATCAAATGGGCTCAGGGGGATTTGCGTGGCTCCTCATTATCGATCTGTCGAGAGTGAAGGTACTCAGTGGTGCTTTTCTGTCATCGATGTTTTATGTGAATAACGGAAGAAATGATAGACAATGACTTGCAGTTTTATGACTAGAATAAAGATAAGGATGATTTGAAATGAACAAAAGGAAGAAAACACGGTGGTCCGTTTGGCTGGTTGGATTTATTGTATTAGCTGGCGGGATTCTAGGAATCAATCTAATGGTGCAAAATGTTCTAGCTGGAAACAACAGCGCTACAGAGTACGTTGAAGTGTCGCCCAGTGCATACCCAGGCTTAAATATCGAAACAAGGACGAAGAATACGAAGCATTATATATTGTCGATTAGCAACGTCCTCACAAATAGCAAGGAGATTAATACTCCTATTCAGACGTGGGTCAATGATCAGGAAAAGAAATTCTTAACCCAGGTTGGGACCGGTGCAAAAACGCTTCAAGGCGATCATCGTGCTGAATTGAATATTACAGTAGATACGAATAAAATTAATGACCATTTATATAGTTTAGTGTTCACTTCCTATCAAATCACCAAAGGCGGTGCTAATGGACAATCGATAATAAAATCTTTTAATATCGACACAGCTGAAAATAAAATTTTGAATTTATCCGATATCATGACTTATGACAAAGCAGCTGTTGATCATATTATGTCAATCGTGAAGGAAGAATTGAAGAAACAGAAAAACGTCCACTCTTATGTATTCGAAGCAGAACTTCAAAAATCTATAAAAAATCCATCTGAATGGAAATGGTCCATAGGTAACGGAGTCTTTACTTTATACTTTAATAAATACGAGATCGCTGCTGGTGCAGCCGGAACGATCCAAGTGAACATTCCACTGAAATCCTTGCATTCCTACTTGAAAAAGGAACTCACCAAAAAATGGAATATCACTTATGAAAATAATGATGAGCCAAAAGGGAAGAAGCCGACTCAGCCTCCGCTTGATCCTAAAGGGAAATATGTGGCTCTTACCTTTGATGACGGGCCTCACCCAAAGGTGACCCCTAGAGTTCTAAAGACTTTGAAGGAGTACAACGCGAAGGCTACTTTCTTCATGCTGGGCGTACAAGTAGAGTATTATCCTGATATGGCTAAAAAGGTTGCTGAGGCTGGCCACGAGATCGGCAATCACTCCAAGAGTCATCCGAATCTGGCGAATATGAGCCTGAGTGAGGTACGCAAACAAATCAAAGAATCATCGGACCGAATCGAAGATGCGACTGGAGAAAAACCTACCCTATTCCGTCCGCCTTATGGTGCTATGAATGGATCAGTCAAAAAAGTCACCAAAGAACAGAAAACACCCATTATTTTATGGTCTGTGGATTCGCTGGATTGGAAAAGCCGGAACGCTCAAGTCGTAAATAAGAGGTTGCTAAAAACATCAGATCAGGTTCGATTGTACTTATGCATGATATTCACGCTTCTACAGCTGATGCGCTGCCCCAAATGCTTAAATCACTAAAAAAGCAAGGCTACCAATTCGTAACGGTGTCTCAGTTGTTGTCCTTGAATAAATCCACAGGAAATGGCCCTTATTATAATCGATAAGTTCATCACACCAAAAGAGGTACAAACCTTTGTTTTTCTAAGGTTTGTACTCTTCTATAGGAATGGATTTGTACTATCCTATATAAACCGACCTTCATTTATTTGGATTTAAAAATCATTCCTTGCTGTTTCATTTGATTGCAAGTCACAGCACAAAAAAAGCCCGCTTTCCGTTACACTCCAAGAAGGAGAATATCGGAAAACGGGCCATTTTTTCAAATGGTAGAAGAAATATTAGAACTACTCCACGCCATCCTTAAAGTGTTTGTTCCAGTGTTTGTCGCCTTTGTGCAACAGATCTTCTACCGTTTTCTCAAGAGTCATCAACAGCTGTGCTCTGACATCAAGTACGGTTTCTCTGTACAAACGTTCTTCCGATCCAACGATTTTATCACCGTATAATGCCTGTGCAGCTACGTACTTCCGATGTTCCTCGACCAGAGTATCAATGGACTCCAATGCATGTTCTACAAAATGGGAAATGCTTTGGTATTCTTTGGGCATTTGTTCTTTTAAAGCTTGAATTTTCGCTAGAGCTGGCATGCTCATCACCTCGTGTTTATGAATGTAAATTTACAATACACCATTTTCATGAAAATTGCATTAAAAATAGCTTAAATTTGGACAAATTTCGACTTTTTTTATTTTCAGAACCAAAAAAGTGCTTAGCTATAATGTATGCCATTGCATTTGAATTGAGTCGTGTAAGTAATGGAATCCCTTTTGGATACGTTTGGTGACTCATTATGCAATTTCTGTTATTCTAAGAGAAGATTTCAGCGGCCCTAATACATACGCCGTTATTTTGTTATGGCAAATTAAAAAAATACTTAACTTTGCAACAATTTTATTGATGATCACGTCTGTAAGGTTGCAGGGAGAGGGGGATCCTTTGTGGTAGAGCCGGAACTCATCAGAGCCGCTCAATCGGGCGATCGCGACGCTCTAATTACCCTATTGCGGGAGATTGAACAACATGTCTATCGGACCGCATATTACATTCTAAATAATGAACAGGACGCTTTGGATGCTGCTCAGGAAGCGTTGATCCGAATTTACACCAAAATCAATTCATACGAAGAAAAGGCCCAATTCAAAACATGGGTACAACGCATCGTCACAAACATCTGTATTGATAAATTCAGAAGAACCAAACCGTCCGTCTCCATTGACGAACATGACATGGTTTTTCAGGATAATCAGGATGTGGAGTACGAGGTCATGTCTACATATGTGGCCCAAGACATTCAGGATGCGATCAACAAGCTTCCCGAGCATCATCGTACCGTTATTGTTCTAAGATATTTGCAGGACTTATCCTACAATGAAATTGCGGATTGTCTCGATCTTCCGTTGAATACGGTGAAATCTTATTTATTTAGAGCCAGACAGCAATTACAGAATCTACTACAGGAATATCAGAAAGGTGGTGTGACAGGATGAAATGCGAAGAGGTGGTGGAATGGATGCACCGCTATCTGGATCATGATCTGGGCGAGGCGGAAACCGCGCAGATGCTACAGCATGTGGCAAAGTGTCCGGAGTGCGCCGAAAATTTTAGTTTACTCAGAGCTCTTTCCAGAGAACTGGAAGAATTACCGCAAGTAAGCCCGAAATTTAGTCTGGTTGATGCGATTATGCCACAGCTTGATGCCATTGACGAAGCGCGGAAGGAACAAAGTAGCACCATACAGGAAATGAATCCTGTCCCCGCTGCATTTGAGAATTTACAACGTTCAAGTGAGCGGAAAACGAAGCAAAAATGGCTTAACTCGATGGCAGGACGTATGTCCATGGGTGCAGCGGCTGCGGCAGTTATATTGGGATTCGCCATCTGGGGGAATCCGCCTGAACAGATTGAGAATGCCGATTCCATGCTGATGAGCTCTGGAGCTTCTCAAGAGAGCGGCAATTTGGATGAGAATTCATTAAGCAAGAATATTGAAAATTATGATCCTGCCACTTCGTCCCAACCAAGCAGCAACGATGTGTTTGTAGGTCAATCGAATGATTCACCAACTAAACCAGATAACCAAGACGTAGAAACAATGCCTGAAGAGAACGGTGGAGATGAGGTACAGGAGCCTGAAGTTCAGTCAGATCCGACACCTAAACAACCGGCTACTGAATCAACGCCTGCTCCGAATAAAGGACCGCAGGATAATTCGTCCAGAACTCCTTCGACCGATAATCAGAAGAATCCGGCTCAAAACCAAGATTCTGAGCAGAGAATTCAGGGATCAGGAGATTCTCCTAAATCTTCTGCAGATGGGGAAGAGAATGGAGTAACAGAAACAGAAAATGGAGATGCCCAATCCTTCACTTCTCAGGATACAACACCTAATATAACTGAAGATGTTCCGGTTGAAGGTAACACTGTACCTGATTCCGGTGCAGGTACAGACGCATCTGGAGGAAACAAAGGTTTCGCAGCAGGACCGGATCAGGGAATGACTACAACGGCAGCACCAAAAGAATGGAAGTCACCTGACGGCTCCTATGTAGTTATGCTTATTGGTGATCAACTCAGCATATACTCCAAACCTGCCAATGAACCGGATGTTCTGAATTTGGTTGAACAACGCAGTATAGAGGGGACACTGAAGTCAGCGAGTTGGTCCAAGGATGGTACCCTATTTAATTACGAGACGGACAAGGACGGAACAACGGCGAAGAACTCGTTTAATGTACCTGCCGTTCCAAGTGGAGCTCCTGCGAAATAATTAAAAAATGGGGAGTGCGCTTCTCTAAACGAAAGAACATTTTCAGTATGACAAGCATATAGTGGAATTAACAAAACGTCCTATCTCAGTTCAAACAACTGACGTCGTATGACCGCGCACCGGCTTTTTCTAGAACTGCTGGTGTCTGCGTTTATATAGATGTAGGACAGGGGACCTTCATCCGTAAACTGGATGTAAGGTCCCTTTGTTGTCTTGCACTTTTTCTGGTAGGATAAGAGGGATAAGGAGGCACCGTGAATGGATGTAAAAAGTGCAACAAAGGCAATACGTAGTGGAGAACCGGCTCCGATCTATGTGCTGTATGGAACGGAAAAGTATCAGATACAGCAATTTACGGATATGTTAAAAGAACAGGTTATTGAAGAAGAACATCGTGATTTTGCGATTATTCCATATGATTTGTCTGAAACGGCTGTGGAGGTCGTTATTGAAGAAGCAGAGACCGTACCTTTTCTGGTTCCGCGCAAATTAATTATTGTAAGGGACGCGAGCCTGTTCACCGCAGGTAAAGAATCCAAGATTGAACATCAGGTTGATCGTCTGCTTACATATATGGAAAATCCGGCAGATTACAGTACGATTGTTTTCCTGGCCCAAGGGGATAAGCTGGATGAGCGTAAGAAGCTGGTGAAGGCTGTCAAGAAACAGGCGGTCGTTCTTGCTTTTGCTCCACTTAGTGGAGATGAGCTGTTGAGTTGGATAGCGAAACTGGCGAAGCAGCGGGATGTTTCCTTGGAGACGGGAGCAGCGGAAACGTTGATCAGCTATGCAGGAACAGGTCTTCAGACCCTGTCTGCTGAAGTAGACAAGTTATGTTTGTTTGCGGGTAATGGGGGGACAATCAAGCGTGCTGATATCGAGTCACTGGTTGCCCGTAGTACAGAGCAGAATGTATTTTCGCTGGTGGAAGAACTCGCTAATTTGCGACTGGAGAAAGCGTTGGCTCTTTTCTATGAGTTGCTGAAGCAGCGGGAAGAACCGATTAAAATTGCGGCTTTAATCGCACGTCAGTTTCGGATCATGATCCAGGTGAAAGAGTTGGGCCAACAAAGTTACTCCCAGCAGCAGATTGCCAGTCAGCTTGGTCTGCATCCATATGCCGTTAAGATTGCGGGTGAACAAGCTCGTAAATTTCAACCGGAACGTCTGAGAATGATTCTGAGTCACCTCAGCGAACTGGATTACCAGATGAAAACAGGAGCGGTGGATAAAGTACTTGGTCTGGAGCTGTTCTTATTGAGACTTGGTGCATGAATAGACAAATAGATGTAATAGATTACTAGTGTGAATAACAAACAAAGCGACCTTTGCTCCATGATGGTTAAATCATCGGAATAAAGGTCGCTTTATCTTTGTCTTATACTTATCGAATCAGATACTAAAAAATCCTGAAAGCCTATGCTGTTCAGGATTTTTCCATTGGATCGTATAAGTAACGCTTCTTACGCTTGTGCGGAAAGAGCGTTCAGTTTTTTCGCCAAGCGAGACTTTTTGCGTGCTGCAGCATTTTTATGAACCAGACCTTTAGTTACAGCCTTGTCCAGCTTTTTGGAAGCAGCTTGAATCGCAGCTTTTGCAGTATCAACTTCGTTACTTACCAGAGCAGCATCAGCAGCTTTAACAGCTGTACGGAGTGCAGACTTCTGGGAAGCGTTGAGTGCGCGGCGCTTGTCGCTCGTTTTTACGCGTTTAACAGCGGATTTGATGTTTGGCATTACATTCACCTCCTGTAAGGCATTTGCATGAATACAAACGTTTCACAACTTAAAATATTCTATCACGCTAGCATGTAAAATGCAACAGATATTCCTACGATGTTCGACATGCTGTATAAAGAACCCCTTTTTCCCACACAATATGCTCAAATGCGGTAAGGGAGGCAGGGACAGAATGACACTGGATTTGCAAAACTATACAGTTCGTACCGATTTGGCGATCGACTCCAAGGAAATGGCGCAAGGTGGACAGAAACAGACGATTCCCGGACTGCGGGAAGATGTGGAGAAAAAAGAGGGTATTACGATTACACGTATTGATGTCCTGAATGAAGAAGCAGCCACGGCCATTGGTCGGGTAAAAGGCCACTATGTCACCTTGGAAGTACCTTCACTACGGAATGGTGATACCGAGTTACAGGAGCGAGTTGCTGCCGAGTTCACACGTGAAATGGAAGATTTTATGGTTAAGGCCGGAATTAACAAAACATCCAAGGTCTTGATTGTTGGCTTGGGTAACTTAAATGTCACCCCGGATTCACTCGGTCCACTTGTTGTGGAAAATCTGATGGTGACGCGTCAGTATTTCGAATTGGTGCCAGATCAGGTTGCGCCAGGGTATCGGGAAGTCAGCGCGATTGCTCCCGGCGTGTTAGGTACAACGGGCATTGAATCCAGTGACATCGTACAGGGGATTGTAGACCGGACCAAGCCGGATGCCATTATTGCGATTGATGCCCTGGCCTCCCGTTCCTTGGAACGTGTAAATACAACGATTCAGGTAGCGGACATTGGTATTCATCCGGGGTCCGGTATTGGGAACAAACGGCGTGGCCTGACCCGTGAGATATTAGGTGTGCCTTGCATCGCCATCGGAGTACCAACCGTATGTTATGCGTCCACCATTGTGAACAATGTGATTGAGATGATGCGCTCACACTTCCGCCAGGAAACGGATCAGACCAAACAGATCATGGGTATGCTGGACGACATCGGTGAACAAGATCGCTTGAGTCTGGTGAAAGAGGTACTGGAGCCACTAGGTCATGACCTAATTGTTACCCCGAAGGAAATTGATGAGTTTATTGAGGGAATTGCCAATGTTATCGCTACAGGACTTAACGCCGCACTCCATGATGCAGTGAATCCGGATAACGTAGCTGCGTATACACATTAAAACTTAAAACTGCTGAGAAGAAGGTCCGAATCTATCGGACTTTCTTTTTTTTGTTTCTTGAATCTTTCATTTTCCTGTTCTAGCAAATTGGGCGGGCTCATAGAGTTGAAGTATAAGAGTTGTCCAGCAGGGAAGGAGACAGCAGAATGAACAAGATATTGGCCTGGAATATTGGAAAGTGGAAAAAAAGATGTCTGCACGTGCTGGCCATGGGCCGTACGTTGTTGTTGCTTATGATCATATCTGCCTTGTTTTTTGTCGTACTGGGTCTGGGGGGGATGGCAGAGAAACGCTTGAATAATTCACCCGTTTCTTCCATGAAAGGATTTGCGAGTGCCGTATCAAGCCGCTTTTTCGTCGATATGCTCGGTATGGAGATGCCCCATCTCACCCAGAAGGAACAGACCTCTGCCATATCCGGTGAGAATCTCACCTCATTTGTTTTCCAATTACTAACGAATGTAAATCCTCAAGATCCGAAAAGCTTGATTGCTAGAGAAATGCCGGGCATGGGTTCCAACCAACCTGTTCTGCTCCGTCCTGGATCTGGTAACGAAAAAGCCGAGGCACCCGAAGATTATCAGCCCGGTCCCGGTCTTACGGACACGGCTTCCGCAGGTGGAGGAAAACCCGGTAGTGAGCTGCATGTTCCACCAGGTCAGGACAATACGGATCCACCTGAGTCTAGTGAGCCTGGAGATGGAGAAGGTAAAGAAGATCCCCCAGCGAAGAATGGTGAGAAAGACAATTCAGGCTCTCCTATAACAGGCAAAAAGTCAATTCTTATCTATCATTCCCATCCACGGGAAGGCTACAATCCACTGCTAGGTACGAAAAGTGATAATCCATCATCAGGCAAATCAACAGGAAATGTGTTTCAAGTGGGAACCTACCTCTCAGATAGTCTGGAGAAGCTGGGAATCGGCGTAGAACACGCCAAGGATGATTACCCCACTAAAGTAAAGGACTACAACTGGAACTATTCTTATAAATACTCCCGTCAAACGGTAAAAGCGGCACTCGCTCAAAATGATGATCTGACGTATCTCATAGACATTCATCGCGATTCACAACGTCATGGCAAAACAACAACCACTATTAATGACCTGGGCTACGCCAAAGTGTATTTCATTATTGGACATGAAAATCCAAATTGGCGGCAGAATGAAGCCTTTGCAGCGAAAATTCATAAGAAACTGGAAGCCAAGTATCCTGGGGTATCCCGTGGTGTGTGGGGCAAAGATGGTGGAGGAGCCAACAATGGAGAGTATAACCAAACCCTTTCACCCAACAGCATTTTGATTGAGATTGGCGGCATCGACAACACAGGAGCTGAGCTCCAACGGACATCTAAGATTCTAGCAGACATGATTGCCCAAGTGTATTGGGAAGATCAGAAGGTGGACAAAGCCAGTGCAGAAACGTCATCACAGGGTGGATAGGGACTATATATGTATGAAGAACAAAATAGTAGAGAGTGACAGGAGGCAATGCACATGTCCAGATTCGGGAAAAGACTGTTATCCATCGCTGTATTAATGTTGCTGGGTGTTCTGTTTGGAATGCAGCTGGCTGGCAGCAACTTTCATATGGGTAATTCATCAGACGGCACGTCAACCGCTGTGACAATAGAGCCAACTTCACAGGTTACCGAATCTGTCCCGACTGCACCTGTCCAAAAGGAAATCAAAGAACCACCATTTGTACCTGTTCAGTCACCAAGCCAAGTACTTGGGGCGGATCAAAATAAGGCTCCGGTTGATGTGTTGGCAGACAAAACGGCTGGACTATTGCAAAATCTCTCACACAGTGGAATCAAGTGGGTGGTCTCTCTTTTTAGCGGCGTTGCTGAATAAAATACTATAATTTTAAGGTACAATATAACCTCTGGGAGTGCATGATAACACTTTATTCTAAAGTTGAGACATCACGGGATTGATGCACTGTGCTTCAACTGTTATAATGAAGTGATTGACACTAGGCTGTTTCTGGGGGTAAGGAATGACTGACATTCGGGCAAGACAACGTAAAATTCGTAACTTTTCTATTATTGCACATATAGATCACGGCAAATCAACACTTGCGGACCGGATCTTGGAGCACACAGGTGCGCTCACTTCACGTGAAATGCAGGAACAAGTTCTGGATAAAATGGACCTTGAACGTGAACGTGGAATAACGATCAAGCTACAAGCTGTAGCCTTGACTTACAAAGCGGATGATGGTGAAGAGTATTTATTGAATCTGATTGACACACCGGGACACGTAGACTTCACGTATGAAGTATCACGCAGTCTTGCTGCATGTGAAGGTGCTCTTCTGGTTGTGGATGCGGCTCAGGGAATTGAAGCCCAAACACTTGCCAACGTGTATCTGGCATTGGATAACAATCTCGAAATTTTACCGGTTATTAACAAAATTGACCTTCCGAGTGCTGATCCTGAACGGGTGAAGCAGGAAGTGGAAGATGTTATTGGTTTGGACACAAGTAATGCAGTTTTGGCTTCGGCCAAATCAGGAATCGGAATCAAAGAAATTTTGGAGCAAGTGGTGAAAAGTGTTCCAGCACCAACTGGTGATCCTGACCAGCCTTTGAAAGCGCTGATTTTTGACTCGCACTACGACCCGTATAAAGGTGTAATCGTATATGTGCGTGTTGTTGATGGCAAAATCAAATCCGGTTCCAAAATCAAAATGATGGCAACAGGTAAATCATTTGAAGTCATTGAAGTTGGAGCGTTCAAACCTCGTATGACCATCGTGGACGAGCTGAACGTCGGGGATGTTGGATTTATCGTTGCAGGTATTCGGCATGTTGGCGATACACAAGTCGGGGATACGGTAACGGATGCCAAAAATCCAACACCGGAACCTTTGCCGGGTTATCGTAAAATTAACCCAATGGTGTATTGTGGTCTCTATCCGATCGAAACATCGGACTATGTTGATCTGCGTGAAGCGTTGGAGAAATTGCAGTTAAACGATGCGTCTCTGAGCTTTGAACCGGAAACATCCAGTGCACTCGGTTTTGGATTCCGTTGCGGATTCCTTGGACTGCTTCACATGGACGTTATCCAGGAGCGGATCGAGCGGGAGTTTAACATTCCGTTGATCACAACGGCACCAAGTGTAATCTATCACGTTACCTTAACGAATGGTGAAGTGATGAAAATCGACAACCCATCCAACTATCCTGAGGTAGGACGGATTGATTACGTAGAGGAACCATACGTCAAGGCAGATATTATCGTACCGAATGATTATGTAGGTACCATTATGGAGCTGTGTCAGACTAAACGCGGTGAATATGTAAATATGGAATATCTGGACACAACCCGGGTTACCATTACCTATGAGATTCCGTTGTCCGAGATTGTATATGACTTCTTCGACCAGTTGAAATCCGGTACCAAAGGATATGCATCCCTGGATTATGAGCTGTCCGGTTACCGTCAGTCCAATCTGGCAAAAATGGATATTGTACTCAATGGCGAACAGGTGGATGCTCTGTCCTTCATCGTTCACCGTGACCGTGCCTATAATCGCGGACGCATTGTCTGTGAGAAACTGCGCGAGCTGATTCCACGGCAAATGTTCGAGGTGCCAATTCAGGCATCTGTAGGTACCAAGGTTGTTGCTCGTGAAACGGTAAAAGCAATGCGTAAAAACGTACTTGCCAAGTGTTATGGTGGTGACATCTCGCGGAAACGGAAACTGCTTGAGAAGCAGAAGGAAGGTAAGAAGCGGATGAAGCAGGTTGGTAACGTTGAGGTGCCACAAGAGGCATTCATGGCGGTACTGAAAATTGATGATTAAACAATCTATTTTGAGGTACAACACAGAATGTGTGTATTCAAATTAGATTAATGAGAATTTAATTTCGGTTACAACACAGAATATTAAATAACTAAGCTGAAAGGGAAGCCGGATGGCTTTCCTTTTTTCAAATAGAGGGGGACTTGCCATGACATTGGCAGCACACAGCCGGAAGACAGGTGCGCCCCAAGCGGTGTATCTTCACATTCCCTTTTGCACGAATAAATGTTTTTATTGCGACTTTAACTCTTACGTTCTGAAAGATCAGCCCGTGATGCAATATCTCGAAGCGCTGGAACGGGAGATGGAACATACAGTTAAGGCCAATCCACCGGGTGAGATCAAGACGATATTTGTAGGTGGGGGTACGCCAACCGCTTTGAAACCGGATGAGATGGCAGTATTTCTTCGTTCCGTGAAGACGTATTTCCCAAATTGGGCGGACGATATTGAATTTTCGATGGAAGCCAACCCGGGAACAACGGATGCGGAGAAACTCGCTGCGATGAAAGAAGGCGGCGTCAACCGTGTCAGCTTTGGCGTACAGGCTTTTCAGAATGATCTGCTGACAGGCATTGGCCGTATTCATAATACGGATGATGTATATCGCAGTTTGGAGAATGCTCGAAAAGCAGGCTTGAATAACCTGTCCATTGACCTGATGTTTGGTTTGCCGAACCAGACTGTTGAAATGTTGAATGAGAGTATCGACAAAGCGCTGGAACTGGATCTGCCGCATTACTCCATCTACAGCCTGAAAGTGGAAGAGAATACACTTTTCCATACCCTGTATCAGAAGAACCAGTTACCACTTCCTCATGAAGATGATGAGCTGGAGATGTATCTTCTATTAATGAGACGTATGAAAGAAGCAGGTTATGGACAATACGAGATCAGTAACTTTGCCAAGCCTGGCTTCGAGAGTCGTCACAATATTACCTACTGGCGTAATGAGGACTACTACGGTCTGGGTGCAGGTGCACATGGATATGTGGGCCGCGAACGGCATATGAATATTAAAGGTATAAATCCTTATGTTGAAGCTTCACGAGCAGGGCTGCCTCGTCTGGATCATTTTGAGATTGCTCGCCCGGAAGCTATGGAAGATTATCTGATGGTTGGACTGAGAATGTTGGAGGGAGCTTCGGCCTCACGCTTTAGCGAACAGTTCGGAGAGTCCATGGAAGAAGTGTTTGCGAAGCCTTTGGGCAAAATGTTGAACGCAGGGTTGCTTGAGCGGACGGCAGACGGCTTCCGACTGAGCGAGCAGGGTATCCTGTTCGGAAATGACGTTTTTGCGGAGTTTATCGGGTCCATATCGCTGAATTCATAGCTTGAAATTCTATACGCTCTGTTGTATATTTATTCATATTGATTTTACAGAGCGTGTTAATTTAACAACTACGAAGTCAGCTTTCCTCTGGAAAGCTTGGTAATAGGAGGAGAGCAGGATGTCGGTAATATGCAGAAAAGCCGTGCCGGAAGATGTTGAACCACTGTATGAAATGATTAAGGGCTATGCAGAGCGTGGGATCATGCTTCCGCGATCACGGGAAATACTGCACCGACAGCTGGAGCACTTTGTTGTAGCCGAAGTTGATGGTGAAGTGGTGGGTTGCGGATCGCTTTGTCGTCTGGGGAATGATTTGGTGGAAGTCAGATCACTCGGTATCTCGGAAGGACACAAAGGGCTCGGTATTGGCTCCCGATTGCTGGACCGACTGGTAGAAGAAGCGGAGAAACAACAGATTCCTAAGGTTATGGCGTTGACATATGAAGTATCCTTCTTCCTCAAAAACGGCTTTGCCGTGGTGGAAAAAGAGATTTTCCCTGAGAAAGTATGGACCGACTGTGTTCATTGCAGCAAGCAGGATTGTTGCGATGAGATCGCGGTATTAAAAGAGCTTAACGTTTCAGCCTAACAACTGAATGGACTGCATGGATCGAGCCGAGTCAGCCTCTGCCCTACATGCAGTCCTTTTTTACTTCAAAGTATGTTCAATAAAGTTGTTAGGACTCGTTGACATTGGTCTATACTATAAATAGATGAGCCGACTCATCAAACTCACTTGACAATGTTCACGTCAGTTTGGTATTTTTGTATTACCGCTTAGCACTCATCTAACCGGAGTGCTAACGACATGGGACAGTACAGTCAGAAGGAGGGAATACTCACCATGTTAACAGAGCGTCAACGAATGATTCTGAACGCTATAGTGGATGACTATATCCGTTCAGCTGAGCCCGTAGGGTCCCGGAGCATTTCCAAAAGGGGAGATGTTGGATACAGTCCGGCGACGATCCGTAATGAAATGGCGGACCTTGAAGATATGGGTTTCCTGGAACAGCCGCATACATCGGCAGGACGTATTCCATCCCATAAAGGCTATCGATATTATGTCGATCATTTGGTTCCCTGGAATCAGGTGGAGCCTCAGGAGTTGGATGATCTCAAGTCGTTCTTCGCTGAAAAGCTGAACGTCATGGAACAAGTTATTCAGCATGCATCCAATATTTTGTCACATATGACGAATTATACTTCGATCCTGCTGGGACCGGAAGTATTCCATACGTCCCTACGTCACTTCCAATTGCTTCCGTTGAATGAAAGTGAAGCTGTGGCAATCATCGTGACCAATACAGGTCAAGTGGAGAACAAGACGGTCCAGATTCCACCAGAAATCTCGGTAGCCGAGATGGAAAATGTGGTTCGCTTGTTAAATACCAAGCTTGTGGGCGTACCAATCTACAAATTGAAATCCCGTCTTTATACCGAACTTGGGCAAGAGATGGAACGGCATATTACACGTTATGAGGAAGTTATGCAGGTGCTGAACAGTGCCTTTGACAATGAACATGATAATCGTCTGTTCCTCAGTGGTGCCACCAATATGTTGACTCAACCGGAGTTTAAAGATATCGAAAAGGTAAAAGATATTCTTGACCTGCTGGAAGAGACACCAACACTCATGAAATTGATGATGCCCGTGCCGGGTGGATCTGGTATTCAAGTGCGAATCGGCACTGAGAATGATCATGAAGCCTTTGCCAACTGCAGCCTGATTACAGCTTCCTATTCATTGGACGGTGAGGCTTTGGGTTCGATCGGTATTCTAGGACCCACGCGGATGGATTATGCACGTGTCATTCATATTCTAAATACACTATCCCGTGACTTGACGGCGATGCTGACACATCGTTTCAAATAAGATTCGGGAATGAACCATTTCATTCGTATAAGGAGGTGAACATCTTGAAAGAGGAGCAATCATTTACAGAAGAACAAGAGGTAACGGCAGCTGAGCAGGAGCCTATTAATGAAGCTGGCGCTGCAGAAGCACAAGCTGAAGAGATGGCTGGTCAGGAGCAGGATGAGCTTGCACGTCTGAAGGCAGAAGCTGAGGAGCAACAGCAGCGTTATGTCCGTGCACAGGCTGATTTTGATAACTTCCGTCGTCGTACGCAGAAGGAAAAAGAAGAATTGGCTAAATACGCTTCGATGAAGCTGGTCACCGAACTGGTACCGGTTATTGATAACTTCGAGCGCGCCATGGCTACTGTACCGGAAGGAGCAGAGGTCGAATCTTTCTCCAAGGGCATCCAAATGATTTTCCGTCAATTGGAAACCGTGATGAATAATGAAGGTCTGACGGCTATGGAATCGGTAGGACAACCGTTCAATCCTGAATTCCACCAAGCAATTATGCAAGTGGAGAGCGACGAGTACGAAGAAGGTATCGTTGTTGAGGAAGTCCAAAAAGGCTACATGCTGAAAGATAAAGTGCTTCGTCCAGCTATGGTTAAAGTCAGCTCATAATTTCCTTATAGGAAGGAATGAGTCGGCTCCATGGTTGAACAATGTGGGCGAAGTTTAATATAAAGGTTTGTACACATAGAGCACGATTAGCAACATGAACATCTAAATAAGGGTCAGATCAGACCCATTCATTTTAAATTGTTGAGGGAGGAAATTTTCGGATGAGCAAAGTAATTGGTATTGACTTAGGAACAACAAACTCATGCGTAGCAGTAATGGAAGGCGGCGAGGCTGTCGTAATTCCAAATCCGGAGGGCGCACGTACAACTCCATCCGTAGTTGGTTTCAAAAAGGATGGAGAGCGCGTTGTTGGTGAAACAGCAAAACGTCAAGCCATCACCAATCCGGATCGTACCATCATGTCGATCAAACGTCACATGGGTACTTCCCATAAGGAAACAATCGATAGCAAAGACTACTCCGCACAAGAGATCTCTGCAATCATCCTGCAAAAATTGAAAACTGATGCTGAAGCTTATCTGGGTCAAACGGTAACTCAAGCAGTTATCACTGTACCAGCTTACTTCAATGACAGTCAGCGTCAAGCGACTAAAGATGCAGGTAAAATTGCAGGTTTGGAAGTTCTGCGTATCGTCAACGAGCCTACAGCAGCAGCTTTGGCATACGGTATGGAGAAATCCGAAGACCAAACGATTCTCGTATATGACCTGGGTGGCGGTACGTTCGACGTATCCATTCTTGAACTGGGTGACGGCTTCTTCGAAGTTAAAGCAACTAGCGGGGACAACCAACTGGGCGGGGATGACTTTGACCAAGTAATCATTGATTATCTCGTAAGTGAATTCAAAAAAGATCAAGGCATTGACTTGAGTAAAGATAAGGCAGCGGTTCAACGTTTGAAAGATGCAGCGGAAAAAGCGAAAAAAGAACTTTCCGGCGTATTGACTACAACGATCTCCTTGCCGTTCATCACGGTTGCTGATGGCGTTCCACAGCATTTGGAGTTGAACCTGAGCCGTGCGAAATTTGAAGAAATCTCTGCAGGTCTGGTTGAGCGTACGCTTGAACCAACTCGTCGTGCATTGAGTGATGCGGGTATGACAGCTAACGACATCGACAAGATCGTATTGGTTGGTGGTTCCACACGTATTCCTGCAGTCCAAGAAGCAATCAAAAAACTGACGGGTAAAGAGCCTCACAAAGGTGTTAACCCGGATGAAGTTGTAGCTTTGGGTGCTGCTGTACAAGCGGGCGTACTGACAGGTGATGTGAAAGACGTTGTATTGCTCGACGTAACTCCACTGTCCCTGGGTATCGAAACTGCAGGTGGCGTATTCACTAAAATGATCGAGCGTAACACAACGATCCCTACAAGCAAATCTCAAGTGTTCTCCACATATGCAGACAATCAACCAAGCGTTGAGATTCATGTTCTGCAAGGTGAGCGTGAGATGGCAGCGGGTAACAAATCGCTTGGACGTTTCATGTTGGGTGATATTCCACCAGCTCCACGTGGCGTTCCACAGATCGAAGTTAGCTTCGATATTGATGCCAACGGTATCGTTAATGTATCTGCAACAGATAAAGGTACGAACAAAACTCAAAAAATCACAATCACTTCTTCCAGCGGTTTGAGCGATGCTGAAGTTGAGCAAATGATGAAAGATGCTGAGCTGCACGCTGAAGAAGATAAAAAACGCAGAGAACTCGTTGAAGCGAAAAACAGTGCAGATCAATTGATCTACTCTGTTGACAAAACGATTAAAGATCTTGGTGAAAAAGCAGATGCTGGCGAAGTTGAAAAAGCAAATGCTGCCAAAGAAAAACTGCAAGGCGTTCTGGCTTCCGACAACCTGGAAGATATCAAAGCTGCTACAGAAGAACTGACAGAGATCGTTCAACAACTGTCTGTGAAACTGTATGAGCAAGCTCAGGCGCAAGAGCAAGAAGCACAAGGTGCTGAAGAGCAACAAGGTTCCGCTAAACGTGACAACGTCGTAGACGCTGATTACGAAGTTGTGGATGAAGATAAAAAACAAAACTAATTCGTAGTTCTATGCGAATTAAACATCGGTGACGTTCGAATTAGAGGGAAAGTCATAGCCGGGGCTCCCGCGCTTTGGCTTTCCTTTTGTCACGATGTGCGATATGGTGAATGATATGGGGGTGGAAGAGTGGCTGAAAAGCGTGATTATTATGAGGTGCTTGGCGTTAGTAAAACGGCTAACGACGATGAGATTAAAAAGGCTTACCGTAAGCTTGCCCGTCAGTATCACCCTGACGTAAACAAGGCTGCTGATGCGGAAGCTAAATTTAAAGAAGTTAAAGAAGCTTACGACGTAGTGAGTGACGGTCAGAAGCGTGCACAATATGATCAATATGGTCATGTCGATCCGAATCAAGGTGGATTCGGTGGTGGCGGTGATTTTGGCGGCGGCGGATTTGGCGACATCTTCGACATGTTCTTTGGCGGCGGTGGCGGTGGACGACGTGATCCAAATGCTCCGCAACGGGGGAATGATCTGCAGTACACGATGACGATTGAGTTCAAGGAAGCTGTATTTGGTAAAGAAACTGATATTACGATTCCGCGTACCGAAGGCTGTGATACTTGTCATGGCTCAGGTGCCAAACCTGGAACGAAACCGGAAACCTGCTCGGTCTGCCAAGGTAGCGGTCAGCAGGAAGTCGTGCAAAATACACCGTTTGGTCGTATGGTTAATCGTCGTGCATGTTCGAACTGTAGCGGTTCGGGCCAAATTATCAAAGAAAAATGTACAACGTGCAGTGGCAGCGGTAAAGTTCGCAAGCAACGTAAAATCCATGTTCGCATTCCAGCGGGTGTAGATGATGGCGCGCAACTGCGTATGACAGGTGAAGGCGAGGGAGGCCTGCGTGGCGGACCGGCGGGAGATCTGTATATTGTCATTCGCGTGAAATCACATGATTTCTTCGAGCGTGAAGGAGACGATATTTATTGCGAAATCCCACTTACCTTTGCTCAGGCAGCTCTGGGAGATGAAGTTGAGATCCCGACGTTGACCGAGAAAGTGAAGTTGAAAGTACCAGCTGGTACACAAACGGGAACGTATTTCCGACTCAAAGGCAAAGGTGTACCACGCCTGCGCGGTATGGGGCAAGGGGATCAGCATGTGAAAGTGGTTGTGGTTACACCTAGTAAGCTGAATGACGAGCAGAAAGATCTGCTTCGCCAAATTGCTTCGCTGGATGGAGAGCAAACACATGAGCATGAACAATCTTTCTTTGATAGAGTGAAACGCGCCTTCCGCGGCGACTGAGAATAAAATAAAGCAAGTTCAAAAGGACACCACAGCGGTTTTTACCGCAGGGTGTCCTTTTTTTGTACGCCTTTTTTTACTGATTGAGTGGTTTTCGAAAAATCCATGGATTTATGCTACGAAGCACGACAGCAATTTGTGGGAGCATTTCGGTATATTCTGAACTAACTTGCGGAAAGATAGCATGGCGAGAATGATATGCATAGCTGATATGCGAGAAATTAGGAAAGCAGGTGAAGCGGATGACCGAGAAAAATATTTTGGCGTACTTTCACAGCCCGGAGCAGGCTCAGGGGGCAGCCAAAAAACTGGAGGCATTGCGAGTGGAGGACCTGTCAATTAATCGATTCAGCCGATATGCGGGTGTAGGACCAAGCGGAGCTTCCTACAAGCCGGGCGTTTCCGGTAGTTTTTCATCATGGGTGCCCGATTCGATGCAAACAAATGCCAGTGCTGGAATCATGGCTGCAGCGGACCCTTCTGCAAGCGGCATGAGTGATGGTGGACAGGGTGGACCTACAGGAAGAGATGTATTACTAACTGTCATCGTAGATGAATCGGTACATCACCGCGCTATGTCTATAATCGAACAAGCCGGTGGAATGATCTAGTTTCAAGAAATCCATAGTTAGACCAACATTATAAGATTCAATCTAAATATTTACACAATAACGGAGAGGACAGAAAAAACCTGAAGAAGCGAAGCGTTCGCCTAAAAGCTTTCGCAAGAAAGCTACGTCGTAAGCATACGCTATCCCCGGATTTTCCCTTTGAGAATGGGAATTAAAAAAATCTGGGGATAACAGCGATCGGAAGGTTGTTCTGTCATCGGAGTGTCAGTGTAAATACGATTTAGTTGAACTTATACAATATGAAGGAGGAGCATTACAATGGCAGAACATGAACGTCCAGGCAAGATTTTAACGAAAACGGAAAAGATGAAACGTATGCAATCCGCAAAAAATGAGGACGTGGAATTCAGCGCTGAAGCTGCGGATCATGAAGATATAGAAGCACTACGCCGCAGTGAAGCGGCTGATAGACGTCAGGGACGGGAGCTTCATGACTGAAGATCGCTCGGCAGTGACCCTCGAAGCTGTTTTTACAAGCTGGACTGAGGCCGAGTCTGCACGCAGAGCCCTGGAATTGTTACACCCGAACCAATTGAGTATTGAGAGCCTTGGCAATGAAGCGTCTGCATTGGACTCAAACGATGTTACGGGCTCCGATAATTCTCCTACGGCTGTTGTCGGAGGATTTAGTGGCGAACTGAATGTACTTGCCCTGATTAGTGATGAAACGGAAATGTTGTCCAATGGTCAGGTGTATGATACACCTAAAGAGGACTCGGCAAACAGGCTAAAACAAGAAATTTTGCTGACCGTGTCCGTATCCAACGATTCGCTCCCGCAAGCCGCAGAGATGATCACGCAGAATGGTGGGCGTTTTTGCTAAGTGAGATTCAAATTATGTAAAATGCTGAAGTAAATGAAACAGATATGGTTGAATAGATGACAGGATATTCGAGCAGTCAGGCTGCGGATATCCTGTTTTGTTTTTCTTTTACTGGTGCGGCTTTGTGCTCTGGCTAGCTTGTGTAGTACAATAGTTGGGATGTTTGAAAAATGAGGAGGAAAAACCAAGTATGTTATGGCATGAACTAACAATACATACCACAGAAGAATCTGTGGAGATGATTTCGAATTTTTTACATGAAGCGGGTGCTGGAGGGGTTTCGATTGAAGAGTCCGGTACTTTAAATAAAAAACGGGACACGACATATGGTGAGTTATACGACGTTCCTTTGAATGATATTCCGGAAGGCTTTGCAGTCATCAAAGGGTACTTCTCCGAAGGTACGGACATGGTTGCACTACAGTCTGAAGTTAATCCGAGAATTGAGGAACTCTCCGAATTCGGAATTGATACAGGTGAGGTTCGTTATGAGACGCGTACAGTGGATGAAGATGACTGGGCAACAGCCTGGAAACAATATTTCAAGCCGGTACGTGTATCGGAACGTCTGACGATCAAGCCAACGTGGGAAGAGTATACGCCAGAAAGTCCGGATGAGAAAATTATTGAGCTTGATCCAGGCATGGCTTTTGGTACAGGAACCCACCCAACGACCTCCCTCTGCTTGCGCACACTGGAAACGGTTATTCAGGGCGGCGAGGAAGTTATTGACGTAGGTACAGGTTCTGGTATTTTGGCTATTGGAGCGATTAAGCTTGGGGCAAAACATGTACTGGCGCTCGATCTTGATCCAGTTGCCGTAATTAGTGCCAGGGAGAATGTGGAACTGAATGGGCTGGAGCAACAAATTACGGTTAAAGAGAGTGATCTGTTGTCCGTCCTTGGGAGTCAGGACCCTGCACTTGGTGTACAACTGCCGGTTAAGGTTGTCGTGGCTAACATTCTGGCTGAGATCATTTTGTTGTTCGTAGACGATGTCTATCATGCGCTTGAGTCTGGTGGCACCTATATTGTATCCGGCATTTGGAAGAACAAAGAGCAGGTTGTGCATGATGCACTGGTAGCCTCCGGATTTGAAGTGAGTGCGATCCACCGTGATGAGGATTGGCTGGCGTTTGTAGCCAGAAAGGGGTAACGTATGGACTTTTGGAATTCGTTCTTTCGTTATCCGATTGATCAGCTTCCGTTTTTCCTGCTGACCATTCTGATCGCATTTACGGTGCATGAATTCTCGCATGCGTATTTTGCCAACAAATTTGGTGATCCGACAGCGAAGCTGTTGGGTCGGGTCACGCTGAATCCGGTTGTACACTTTGACTTGTTTGGTGTGCTGCTGCTCATTATTGCCGGCTTTGGTTGGGCACGTCCAGTTCCGGTTAATCGGGCTAACTTCGACAAACCTAGATTGATGGGCATCATCGTATCTGCAGCAGGGCCTCTGAGTAATCTTTTGCTCGCGATCATCGGTACAATCATCTATGCTTCACTGGTTGGTTCGGGAGCTCTCGGCGGCATTGATAATGAGCGGCTGCTGACAGCAATCACAACGTTCTTCGCTATCTTTAACTTAACCAACTTTTTCCTGTTCCTGTTTAACTTGATTCCGTTGCCACCACTGGATGGTTATCGGATTCTGGAAGATGTAGTGCCACCTTCAATCAGCCGCAAGCTGCAAGGGGTGGAGCAATGGTCTATTTTTATCTTCCTATTGATTCTTGTTATACCTCCGTTGCAAAATGTGACGATTCAACCTTTGTATGAGTTTGCGCAAACGATGTATGTGGATCTGGCAAAGGTGATTATCGAATTATATCGCTAAAAGCGCATTGTTTATGGACCGGAATACTGGTCAGAAACACGTAAAAGTTGTATGATCATCTGTGGCGATTGGATTCACGCCTGCGAACAGTCGGGGTGAATTTCAATCATAACAGGACAGAATGGGTGGATTGACTAATGCAGCGATATTTTGTATCTGCAGAACAGTTTAATGAACACGCTGTGATTATCACAGGTGATGATGCACGCCATATTGGCAAGGTCATGCGTGGTAAACCTGGAGATAAACTGATTGTCAGTGACGGAAACTCCAGAGAAGCACTCGTGGAAATTGAGACCATTGAAGTTGGCCAAGTTACTGCCAATATTGTGGAACCTCTCGAGATGGACCATGAAGCACGGATTCGTGTAACCGTGGCACAGAGTTTGCCCAAGGGTGACAAGATGGAAACAGTGATCCAGAGATGTACTGAGATTGGGGCGGTATCATTTGTACCCTTCCTATCAGAACGTACGATTGTGCAGTATGATGCTAAGAAAGAAAGCAAACGGTTGGAGCGGTGGCGGAAAATTGCCAAGGAAGCTGCCGAACAGAGTCACCGGAATCGCATTCCATCCGTCGAGCAGCCGCTTTCCTGGAAAGGGCTGTTATCTTCTTTTGAGGGCTATAGCCTGGTATGTTATTGTTAT
Organism: Paenibacillus sp. FSL R7-0026; assembly: GCF_038004485.1. Taxonomy (NCBI): domain Bacteria; kingdom Bacillati; phylum Bacillota; class Bacilli; order Caryophanales; family Paenibacillaceae; genus Paenibacillus; species Paenibacillus sp. FSL R7-0026. Next base: position 4,488,183 of record NZ_JBBORG010000001.1, on the reverse strand, counting down.
GAGAAAGAAAACGGTAAACAGCTGAGAGATGCACTGAAACCGTTTATAGAGCAGCTTGCACCTGATGCAAGTGCAGAAGTTTTGATCGTGGTTGGACCGGAAGGTGGATTTTCTGAGAAGGAGACGGCAGAGGCTGATCAGGCAGGTGCTGTATCTGTTGGACTGGGCAAACGCATTTTGCGTGCTGAGACAGCTGGAATGGCAGCACTAACTTGCGTGCTATATGAATCCGGAGAAATGGGAGGAATGTAATTATGCCATCCGTGGCGTTTTACACCTTAGGCTGCAAAGTTAATTTCTATGATACAGAGGCGATTTGGCAATTGTTCAAAAACGAAGGTTACGATCAAGTGGACTTTGATGAACAGACAGCGGATGTATACTTGATTAATACTTGTACAGTAACCAATACCGGCGACAAAAAGAGCCGTCAAATTATTCGTCGTGCCATTCGGCGCAACCCGGAGGCGATTGTGGCCGTTACAGGCTGCTACGCGCAGACTTCTCCGGCAGAGATTCTGGACATCCCAGGGGTGGATCTGGTTATCGGTACACAGGACCGTGACAAGATTTTGCCATATGTTAATGAAATTCAGGAGTCGCGTCAACCCGTTAACGCGGTGCGTAATATTATGAAAACCCGTGTGTTTGAAGAAATGGACGTACCGGATTTTGCTGACCGTACCCGCGCATTCCTGAAAATTCAGGATGGATGCAATAACTTTTGCACGTTCTGCATCATTCCGTGGTCTCGTGGTCTCTCACGCAGTCGTGAGGCGAACAGCATTATTCAACAGGCGCATCAACTCGTACACGCCGGATACAAGGAGATTGTTCTGACCGGTATTCATACAGGTGGGTATGGAGATGACATGGAGAACTATGATCTGACCGACCTGCTGTGGGATTTGGATAAGGTAGAGGGTTTGGAGCGTATTCGAATCAGCTCGATTGAAGCCAGTCAGATCGATGACCGTATGCTCGACGTGATCAAACGTTCGGATAAACTTGTTCGTCACTTCCATATTCCGCTGCAAGCGGGTGATGATACGGTGTTAAAACGCATGCGCCGTAAATATACGACAGAAGAGTTTTACAACAAAATGCTTCGCATTCGGGAAGCAATGCCTGATGTAGCGATTACAACAGACATCATTGTTGGATTTCCAGGTGAGACGGATGAGATGTACCGTAATGGCTATGAGTTGATGCGGAAGATCGGTTTTTCCGAAATGCACGTATTCCCTTATTCCAAGCGTACGGGCACGCCAGCAGCACGAATGGAAGATCAGGTGGACGAAGAGGTCAAAAATGCACGTGTGCATGAACTGATTGACTTGTCTGAGCAGATGCAGCTGGAGTACGCTGAGCAGTTTGTTGGACAGGTACTGGATGTTATTCCCGAAGGTGAAGCCAAAGGCCGCGAGGGAAGTGGCAAGCTGCATGGTTATAGCGACAACTACATTCAACTGGTCTTTGATGGAACGATGGATATGGTCGGTAAAGTGTGCCGAGTTAAAGTTGTTGAAGCTGGCGTCAACGAGAGTCAGGCTACGCTGGTACGTGTGTTGGAAGAGAATCTTAAGTCCGCCGCGATGTAGATCGAGGCGTCAGAAACAAGGATTTCATTTCCTTGGGGAGCTTACCCGGGGAGATGAGGTCCTTCTTTTGCAAAAAATAAGATATAGATACCGAAGTTGATGGGGGAGAGCATGATGAACAAAAAAGAAATTTCAGCAGGCGGAGTTGTTTATAGAACAGGGGAAGACGGACGTCTTCAAATTCAGCTTATCGTAGATCGTTATGGTAAAACAACTCTCGCCAAGGGCAAAATGGAAGATGGAGAAACAATTGAACAGACGGCACTGCGCGAGATTTTGGAGGAGACAGGTATGGTGGGCCGCATTGTAGAGCCGGTTGATATCATTGCTTACACGTACCAACATGCAGATTTTGGTCCAGTGGACAAGGAAGTTCATTATTATCTCGTTGAAGCCGAGAGTGGTGATCTACAGCCTCAGATTGAAGAAATCAAGGGTGTGGATTGGTATGCTCCGGAAGAAGCATGGTCCTTACAGCAGCAGAGCGGATATGATAATAACGATGATATCTTGCGTGTAGCCCTGAACAAGTTAGGCATTAACGTATAACGCACTATTGTTCGAGTCAGTTAGCCGCGCGCTCTGTGGGTCTGGATAGGCAGATCATCAAGCCACGGGTGACTTCGCCGCGGGGGCGTTGACCGGTGGTTTTTTGTGCCAGATTGGCAAGTAACAGAATGGCAAAGCAAGCAGTGAACTGGTGATGTTAAAAAGGGTCTGGGCATGCGCAATCTGTGCCCCGTTGTCCGCTGACAGCCAGGCCGAAGCTGCATGCAGCTGGCCGATCAGCGGCATAAACAGCAGCGCTCCCGCAATGTTTAATACAACATGGGAGGCTGCGACAAATTTGCCTGCGGATGCTCCGCCCGCGGCAGCAATCACAGCGGTGATGCAGGTCCCCACATTGGACCCAATCACAATGGCGATGCCGATCTCCACAGGTAATACCCCTGTGGCTGCGAGCGTAATCGCCATGCTAATGACAGCTGCGCTGCTGTGAATGAGCGCTGTCAGACAGGCACCTGCCAGGAAGCCCCACCACAAGCTGTCGGCCGAGCGGTCGAGAAACCATTGAAATACGCCCATGCTCCGCAAGGGCAAGGCAATGGATTGCATCACCTGAATGCCTGTCATAACAAGTGCAAATCCCGCAGCTGCGAGGAAGCTGTACTGGATGTTAAACAGAGTCTGGCGCGTGCGTTCAGGAGCGGCCAGATTGCGTTCACCAAGAACAACAAACATGGCCCAGCCCGTTAGCGACAGGACGAGTAGCGGCAGGGAAGCACGTCCGATCTGTAGTCCCACTAGCTCCGTCGTCAGACATGTCCCGATGTTGGTGCCGAGGATGATGCCGAGGGTGCGTCCATTGGTAATTAATCTGGCATTAGCCAGTCCAATGGTGAGTACGGTGACAGCAGTACTGCTCTGTAACAGGGCCGTTGCGCCCGCACTGAAGGCCATGCCTTTCCATGGAGCTGAGGTAGCCCGATTGAGCCAACCTGCCAACATGGGCCCAGCCATGCGCTGCAAGGCCGTTTCCATCAGCTTCATGCCACCAAAAAAGATAATAAGCCCACAGAGTAAGGGCAATATCACATCTCTAAACATAGAAACATCATTCCTTCCGTCCGGTTCCTTAACTCATCCTATGAGTAAGAAAAGACAACCATGACAAGCCTAAAGGAATTCAGAGGGAAGTGACCTAAATTACCCCACCCCAATTCGAAAGATACGGTATTCGTGCAAACGTAGTGGAGGGGACGAAATCGAATCTAAGAAGCGAAGCGTGCGCCTAAAAGCTTTCTGAAAGAAAGCTACATCGGGAGCATATGCTGTCACCGGATTTTCCCTTTAAGAAAGGGAATCAAAAAAATCTGGAGACAACAGCGATCAGAGGAACAATTCGTCGCCGTAGTGTCACTCATACAGCGCTTAAAATAACAACTTAGTGCCGAAATGCACTCAATTGCCGCACCCCAATTCGAAAGATACGGTGATTCGTGCAAACGTAGCGAAGAAGACGAAATTGTTACCGAAGAAGCGAAGCGCTCGCCTTTATCCCCGGATTTTCCCTTTAAGAAAGGGAATCAAAAAAATCTGGGGATAACAGCGATCAGAGGAACAATTCGTCGCCGTAGCGTCTCCTTTGCACTAAACCTATCTTTTCAACTAACTATGAAAGAAGTGGATCTACCTTGCCATCAGTTACACTCGAACGCAGTCGCAAAAAGCGGCTTGAACATGCACATCCATGGATATTTAACAATGAAATTGCCTCTGTTGACGGAAACCCTGGGCCGGGAGATCTGGTCAATGTATTGAATCATCAAGGTCGCTATCTGGCGACAGGATATTACAATCCCGCATCTCAGATCACTGTAAGAGTTGTAGCGTATCAACCGCTGGAGTCCGAACAGATGGACATCGCGTTCTTTGCAGCGCGTTTCCGCGATTGCTTGCGTCACCGGGAACGTTTTATCCAGGATGGAGAAGCATACCGTCTCGTTTACGGCGAAGCAGATTTTCTACCAGGCTTGATCGTTGACCGATTCGGCAGCATCCTCGTTGTACAGTTGCTTACACTTGGCATGGATCGTTGCCGTGAAGCCATTGTACAGGCACTCATTGAAGTTATGCAGCCGGAAGGCATATATGAGCGCAGTGATGTCTCAATTCGTGAACTGGAAGGTTTGGAGCAGACCAAAGGTCCACTGTACGGAGAGTGCCCACGGCATGTCACCGTTACAGAGAATGGACTACTCATTAAAGTGGATATCGTGGAAGGGCAGAAGACAGGTTACTTCTTCGACCAACGTGAGAATCGTGCAGCCATCGAACCGCTTATGAAGGGTTGGGGCTACAAGAGTGGAATCACACTTCAAACGACTGAGCAGGATGGCACAGAGCAGCTCTTGCCTGTGAATAAAAGCGGTAAGGTAGTTACATTCCCATATTGGGATGGTGCCACTGTACTGGAGTGTTTCTCACACACGGGCAGCTTTACGTTGAATGCTTGCAAGTATGGAGCCAAAAAAGTGACTTGTCTTGATATTTCGGAGCATGCCATTGAGAGTGCACGAACAAATGTGGAGCTGAACGGTTTCACTGACCGGGTCGAGTTCGTAGTTGCTGATGCATTCCAGTACTTGCGTGAACAAGTGAAAGGGCTGGATGAACGTACCGCACGTGCACGTGCAGGCGAACAGAAAGTAGATACATCCAAAGCGCTTGCAGCTGGCGGTAAAACATTTGATGTGGTCATCCTTGATCCTCCTGCATTTGCCAAAACGAAATCAGCAGTTAAAGGTGCATGTCGCGGTTATAAAGATATCAATCTGCAAGGAATGAAACTGGTCAATGAGGGTGGATATTTGGTAACAGCCAGCTGTTCGTATCACATGCGTCCAGACCTCTTCCTGGATACGATTGCCGATGCAGCGGAAGATGCAGGCAAAGTGCTTCGTTTGATCGACTGGAAAGCAGCCGGTAAGGATCACCCACAAATTTTGGGCGTGGATGAAGGACATTACCTGAAATTTGCTATTTTCGAAGTGCGCAGTAAAAAGAATTAATCGTATGATTTTCGTTCCAATCAAGTATAGATCAAGTCAAAAGTCCACAGTGTGATAGCTGCGGGCTTTTTGCTGTTTTGCTGTGTTAACGGAGATGATCTCCGGTTTTACCGGATAGTGGCAAACGTATGTTCCGAACCAAGTCAGATATGTTATACTGGGAATTAAAATCTTGTACGTGTGGTTTGGAGGATTAGATATGTCCGTTCGTTTTGTTATTGGCCGGGCAGGCAGCGGAAAAAGCTCGCTGATTACCCGGGAAATTACATCCCTGCTTCAAAAGGAGCCGCAAGGCACACCTTTGATTTTACTCGTTCCCGAACAGAGTTCTTTTCGAACAGAGCAGGCATTGGTGTCTTCTGGAGCAATTAAAGGTACCATGCGTGCAGAAGTGCTCGGCTTTCGCCGTCTAGCCTATCGTGTAATGCAGGAAGCAGGCGGTTCTGCTCGTATTCCGATCGGAGCCGAAGGCAAAAAGATGCTGCTCTACAAAGTAATCCAGCGCCGTAAGGAAGAATTGAAGCTGTTTGGTGCATCCGGCAGCCAGATGGGTTTTATAGGGGAATTAAATGACTTATATAGTGAATTTAAACGTTATGAAGTTGATCCATCATTGCTGGAAGACGGGCTGTCTGGAGGGAATAGATCATCCACTTCGCCGATTCTGGAGGACAAGTTGCATGACTTGAATCTGATATATCGTGACTATGAACAGGAATTGACCAATTTATATATTGATGATGAAGACACGTTGACCGAGCTGACAGATCGTTTGTCGGAAAGTGCATTGCTGCAGGATGCCCAGATCTGGATTGATGGTTTTCAGGGATTCACACCACAGGAGATGAGTGTGATCGGTCGGCTGATGTTGCAGTCCTCTTCCGTGACGATTGCACTGACATTGGATCGTCCTTATGATCACGGCGCACTGCCTGGAGAACTTGAATTGTTTTATCCCACGGCAAGTGCCTACGCGCGCCTGAAAGGGATGGCTGATGAACTGGGTATACCGAGCGATATAACTGTGCTAGATTCGGAGATTCCACCGAGATACAAGGATCGTCCGGGGCTTGCTCATCTGGAGGTTGGTTTCGACCGCCGAATTCGTTGGAAAAGTGATGGCCTTGATTCCGGAATCCGACTGGTTGCAGCGGAGAACCGACGAGCTGAGATGGAGGGGGCACTGCGTGAGATGCGGCGCCTGGCACAAAACGAAGGTGCACGTTATCGGGATATGGCGGTACTTGTTCGTCAGTTGGATACCTACGCTGATATAGCTGAACCGTTATTCAGGGATTATGACGTACCCGTCTTTCTGGACCGCAGAAGAAATGAACTTCATCATCCATTATCTGAGTTTATCCGTTCCGCACTGGATATTGTTCGGCGCCACTGGCGCTACGAGGATGTATTTCGCTGTGTCAAAACGGATTTGCTGCTTCCGCGTGATGGTTCCATCACTCGTGAAGATATGGACCAGCTTGAGAATTATGTACTGGCTTGTGGTATTCAAGGGTATCGCTGGACTGACGGCAAACCGTGGAAGTATGTACCTAGCTTATCACTGGAAGATAACGGTCAGGATGGCCGTAGTCGAGGACGGGACCAGATGCTTTCTTTAATGGAGAGCTGCCGAACGGTCATTACAGATTCCTTGGGTGTTTTTGAGAAACGAATGAAAAAGGCAAAGACAGCCAAAGCCCAGTGCGAGGCACTATACAGACTGCTGGAAGATGCTGAGATCGCATGGAAGCTGGAGAACATGTCTGCTGAAGCTAAGGCACAAGGTGACCCCGAACGGTCGAGAGAACATCGGCAGATGTGGGGAGCTGTGCTGGATTTATTGGATCAGATGGTCGATATGATGGGGAATGAACGGCTGGATATCACGCTGTTTGCCGGGATGATTGAGACCGGATTGACGGAACTGAAGCTGGGTCTGGTACCACCAGCACTTGATCAGGTTTTGATGGGTTCTATGGACCGTACACGCCTTCAGGACATCAAATACGTATTTATCCTTGGCGCTGTTGATGGTGAATTACCCGCCGTACCTCAGGATGATGGCGTATTAACGGAACTGGAGAGAGCGTTACTGACGGAAAGAGGCATGGCGCTTGGACCAGGTGCAACAAGACAGATGCTGGATGAACGTTTTCTGATCTATACGGCACTTACAGCGGCAAGCAGCCAGTTGTGGCTGAGTTACCCGGTTGCTGATGATGAGGGGAAAGCACTGCTTCCTTCCGAGATTGTCCGCCATGTACGGAAGATGTTTGGTCTACAAGAACAGCCATTGTTCGCTCAACCACCGGTTGCGAACTCGGAAGAAGCGCATTGGTCCTATGTCACCCATCCGGGTCAGAGTCTGTCAACGCTCATTGGACAATTGCGCAAATGGCGTCGCGGAGAAGACATCCCTGAAATGTGGTGGGCGGTCTACAATTGGCATGTATCTCGGGAGACAAGCAGACCTCAGCTGGAGCGGTTGATGGGATCGATCTTTTATCGTAATAGAGCATTACCACTACGTACAGCTACCAGTCGCAGACTGTATGGTACAGAGGTGAGGACGAGTGTCTCACGAATGGAGCGGTTCGTTGCTTGTCCGTTCTCCCATTTTGCTTCGCACGGGTTACGCCTCAAAGAACGGCAATTGTACCGCCTTCAGGCTCCTGATATCGGGCAGCTGTTTCATGCTGCACTAAGCCAGCTGGCTATGCGGTTGCGCGAAGAAAATCGTAGTTGGGGCAGTTTGACTCCAGACCAATGCCGTCAGGAAGCCGAGCAAACGGTGGAGCAGATTGCACCACAGCTGCAAGGGGAGATTTTGCTAAGCACCAAGCGATACGGTTATATTTTCCGCAAATTGAAGGACATTGTTAGTCGGGCATCCGTTATTCTGGGTGAACAGTCCAGACGTGGAAGTTTTGAACCGATTGGGCTGGAGCTTGATTTTGGACCGGATAAAACACTGCCGCCACTACGTTTTGAACTGGAGAACGGCTGTGTGATGGAGATCGTGGGTCGTATTGACCGTGTAGATGTTGCAGAAGGAGAGAATGGTCTGCTCCTGCGTGTCATTGACTATAAATCAAGCCAGACGGACCTCAAGTTACATGAAGTGTACTATGGTCTGTCATTGCAAATGCTCACCTATCTGGAGGTGCTGCTTAGTGCTGCCGAGGAATGGCTTGGGGAAACGGCGATGCCGGGAGGAACGTTGTATTTCCATGTGCATAACCCGCTGTTGCAATCCGCAAACGGCATGACATCAGAACAGGCCGGACAAGAACTGCTGAAACGGTTCAAAATGAAAGGTTTGCTGCTGGCGGATCGGGACGCAATCGCTCAAATGGACAACACCCTGGATAAGGGATATTCAGCCATTATTCCGGTTGCCCTTAAGGCAGACGGAAGCTTTTATAGTAGTGCTGCTGTAGCTACGCCAGAGCAATGGGATACGTTGCTTGCTTCGGTTCGCAGTAATATCCGTGAGATTGGTACCCGAATTACGGATGGGGATGTGGCCATTGAGCCTTATCGTATTCAGCAGGAAGTGGCTTGCACGTTCTGTCCGTATAAACCTGTTTGTCAGTTTGATGAGAATATAGAAGGAAATGAGTATAACCTGTTGTCCAAACCGGGCAAACAGCAAATCTGGGATATGTTATCTCACACCAAGGGAGGGGAAACATCATGACGAATATGCCAAAACCGGAAGGAAGCTTCTGGAGTGATGACCAGTGGAGTGCGATTTCCGAAAGCGGAGAAGACATACTGGTTGCCGCAGCGGCGGGATCAGGCAAGACAGCCGTGCTGGTTGAACGAATTATTCGTAAGATCGCAGATCCCTCCCAAGGATTCAGTGTAGATCGATTACTTGTAGCTACGTTTACCAAAGCGGCCGCCGCCGAGATGAAACAACGGATTCGGGAAGCGCTGGAACGTGCGCTTGAAGAACAGCCTGGAGAAGAACATTTGCGTAAGCAGCTGTCCCTGCTTGGGCGGGCATCTATTACAACGTTGCATTCATTCTGTATGGAAGTCATTCGCCGTTATTATCAGCAAATTCCGTTGAACCCGGCTTTCCGTATCCTGAATGAAAATGAAGCGGAAATCATGCGGCAGGAACTGCTCGAAGAACTATTTGAGGAAAAGTATGGCGAAGAAGATGAAGGGAGTACATTCCGCGAATTGGTGGACTGGTTCAGTGGAGAACGAAATGATGATGCGATGCATCGACTGGTGCAACGATTGTATGATTTCTCCCGCAGTCACTCCTGGCCGGATCATTGGCTCTCAGAGATGGCATCTGCTTTTCAGGTGGAAAGTGTGGAGGCACTTGGACATTCAGCATGGGTTCAGAGTATTTTGCGTGATGCGGCTCTTGCTTTGAGTGGTGCAGCAGGACTGCTTCGTCAAGGCATCCATATTTCCATGCAGCCTGAAGGACCGGCACCTTATGCGGATACGTTAAAAGAAGACCTGGTGATGGTAGAAGAGCTGCTGTCTGCGGCCCAGGTTATGCCATGGGAAAGGTTGCCTGAAGTGTTTCAACCCGCTGCATTTGGCAAACTGAAACCCTGCAAAAAAGATCAGACGGACCCGGCTTTACAGGATCAGGTGAAGGAACTCCGTGAGGCCGCGAAAAAGGCAGTTACCGACCTGAAAGGTTCATTGTTCGGAAGAAGTGCGTTTGCGTTCTGGCAGGAGTTGGAGCAAGCGGCACCACTCATGCAGGAGTTGTCGAGGTTGGTTAGTACATTTGGAGAACGTTATCGACAGGCCAAACAGGAACGTGGGCAAGTTGACTTCAGTGATCTGGAGCATTACTGTCTTCACATTTTGCGACATGAGGATTCAACGCCTGAACTGTCGATGCCTTCCGATGCGGCTATGGAGTACCGTTCGCGATTCGATGAAGTGTTGCTTGATGAATATCAGGATACCAATACGGTTCAGGAAGATATCGTGAAACTGATCTCCAGAGAAAACCCGGGTAACCGATTCATGGTCGGTGATGTCAAACAGAGTATCTACCGTTTCCGGTTGGCTGAGCCAGGCCTGTTTATGAACAAGTATCGCCAGTATGGAGCGAGCACAAATGAGGACGGAATGCTGGAAGAACGTCTGCATCGTACAGGTCAACGTATTGATCTTGCGCGGAATTTTCGTAGTCGAGCAGAAGTTGTGCATTCGGTCAATATGATATTCCGGCAACTCATGAACGAAGGTGTGGCAGAGATTGCTTACGATGAACGAGCTCAACTGGCATATGGGGCTACGTTCCCGTCAGAAACACTTGGTGATGAGGCGTATACACCTGAACTCATGCTGATCGATCGTCAGGGTGGTGGTCCTGATCTGACAGAGAGCACGGATGAGAATGGGGATGTATCGGTCTCCGCAGAACTGGAGAGTGCCGAACTCGAAACAGCCCAGTTGGAAGCGAGGGCGATCGCAAGGCGTATTCGTGAGATGGTTGGGGATACGGACAAACCTGCCCTCCATGTATATGACAAAGCTCTGCAAACGATGCGCCCGGCACGTTACGGTGACATGGTCATCTTGCTGCGTTCAACCTTGATGTGGGCCCCGCTCATGATTGAGGAATTCAGACAGCAGGGAATTCCTGCTGGAGGAGAACAGAGCAAGGGTTATTTTCAGGCTACAGAAGTGGAAATCATGATGTCTCTGCTTCAGCTTGTTGATAATCCAAGACAGGATATTCCGCTTGCTTCCGTGCTTCGTTCCCCGATTGTCGGACTGGATGAAGAAGAACTGGCACAGATTCGGCTTGGTGAAAAAAGACAGTCATTCTATGATGCGGTTATATCGGCTGCGGGAGATTGGAGCGATTCCTCCACTAATGCTGTACAACAATCCCGGCAGGATAATCATCCTGATTCCAATATCGTCCAGTTGCAGTGGCCGGAAGCCTGGTCAGAGATGGAACAGGGGGAGCGGGAAACAGCAGCTTCAGTTGAGGCAGAGATTCTGGACGATGTACATGAATTCGATGTGCGTACAGTACAGACAGATGGAATGCAAGATGCTGGTGTTGCGGGACATGCAAGTGAGGATCTGGGTATAACGGAGATCTCAGGCTCGGAGTTGCAGCAAAAGTTAATTCGTTTTATGCGTCAATTGCAGCAGTGGAGACTTGAGGCAAGACAAGGCAGTCTAAGTGAACTGATCTGGCGTATGTATCGGGAAACCGGTTATTTGGATTGGGTTGGTGGTCTTCCAGGAGGACTGCAACGTCAAAGTAATCTTAAGGCTTTGTACGATCGCGCACGACAATATGAGGAATCAACTGCGAATCGCGGCTTGTTCCGTTTCCTGACCTATGTCTCCAGACTGCGGGAAAACGGGGGAGACCTCGGGACTGTAGCAGGTAGTTCTGGTGAGCAGGACAACGCCGTACGTATCATGACGATTCACCGGAGTAAAGGTTTGGAGTTTCCAATTGTCTTTGTCGGTGGCATATCCAAGATGTTTAATCAGCAGGACTTGAATGCACCGTTTCTAATGCATAAGGAACTGGGGTTTGGCCCGAGGTTTGTGGATCGTGAGAACCGGGTTGCCTATCCTACATTAGCCAATCTGGCGATTCGTCGTCGTGCGCAATTTGAATTGCTTGCTGAAGAGATGCGTGTGCTGTATGTTGCGTTGACCCGTCCCAAAGAGAAAATGATTCTGCTGGGTACTGTAAAAGATGCCGCGAAAAAAGCGCTCGCGTGGTCTCAGGTCAAGGATAGCCCTGAAGTGGCATTACCAGACTATCTGCTGGCTGCAGGACGGAGTTACCTGGACTGGATTGGGCCTTCCTTGATGAGACATCCAGATGCGGCCGTGCTGCGTGAACTTGCTGGAAGCAATGATTCGTTCTCAGCCTGTCTTGCAGATGATCAATCACGATGGGCGATCTCTATTATTTCCGCCGATCAGGTATCCCGTGACCATGTGGTGGATCAGACACTCGGAGAAGAAGACGGGATAAATGAGGTACGGAAAGAACGAATTGCTGCACTAAAAGCCGTCCAACCCGTGAAGTTGGTTACATCTTCAACTGTAGAAGAGCTGACGAAGAGTGCACAAGATACGGCTAACCAAAACATTGGAGATGAAGGTGCAGACACAGTAGCTCTTCAACAAGAGGAGACACGGCTGATCAACGAGGTTGATCAACGACTTTCATGGACGTACCCCTATGAAGCAGCAACTCAAGTAGCAGCCAGTACATCTGTCACGGAGTTGAAAACGTTACTTGCGATGCAGGATATCCAGTCCGTAGAGGTGATGGAGGAACTGGGAGAGCAGTCCGAGACATTATTGGAACACAACACCCCAGGAAGCAATTACACCAAAGATGAAGCAGGCCATGTACTACGTCGCGTACCCGATGAATCTAACGAGCGCGAGACTGGATCAGGGGCAGATTCAAACGGTACGGTGAACCTTCCGGATGCGGGATCTGCGGGTACGTCTTTCAAACTGCACCTGCGTCGTCCCAAATTCATGGAGGCAACGCAGCTGACAGGGGCAGAACGGGGGAACGTGTATCATACGTTGATGCAGCATCTTCCTATAGATGGATCATCTGTTGATTCACAGCTTATTGAACAGACGATTGAGCGGTTGATTAAGCTTCAGATTTTACTGCCCCATCATGCTGCGGCTATCGAACCTGAAGAACTGGCCGGATTTTTCAATACAGAACCAGGGAAAGAATTATTGCGTGCAGCATGGGTGAAACGGGAAATTCCGTTTGTGTATGGACTTCCGGCACATCAGTCTCCAGTGGAATGGCTACATCAACAGGCGGCGAACTCAGATATACAGATGCTAAATGAAGATAGCAAAATGCAGTCAACGATTGAAAATGAAACCGTGCTTGTACAGGGGATTATCGATTGTCTGTATGAGGTGGACGGCGAGCTTGTCTTGCTTGATTACAAGACGGATCGGGTGTTGGAGCATCGTGGTGGTTTGGATGAACTCACCAAAAATTATCGCTTCCAGCTAGATCTGTATGGACGGGCTATTGAAGATATATTAGGTCGGAAAGTTGACCGGAAATGGCTGTACTTTTTTGATGGTGGACATGCAGTGGAAGTGTAAAAGAACTGGATTGGAGTTCAAAACTATGGATTTCATATGGGAGAGGGGTGGAACGGACGATGCGTATTTTGCATACAGGGGACTGGCATTTGGGAAAAACGCTGGAAGGACGAAGCCGACTGCGTGAACAGGAAGATTTTGTTGATGAACTCGTCAGGGTGGCTGATGAGCAGCAGGCGGATGCCATATTGATGGCCGGAGATGTGTATGATTCGGTGAATCCTCCCGCAGCGGCGGAACAGCTTTTTTATGAAGCGGCAGCACGTCTGACGGAGCATGGAAGACCTCTTGTGGTGATTGCAGGAAATCATGATCAGCCAGAACGTGTAGCTTCTGTAACTCCACTTGTGAATAGACAGGGCATTACACTCGTAGGAATGCCTACTTCAGAAGCGGTAACCATCCATGCAAAGCGAACCGGAGAAATTGCACAGATTGCCGCATTACCTTATCCTTCTGAAGCCAGATTGAATGAACTGCTGACAACAGATGGGGACGAAAATGTGCTTCGTCAGGCATACAGTCACCGGGTGGGCATGTTAATGCAGCGTCTGGCAGCTTCTTTCCGCCCGGATACCGTGAACTTGGCCATGAGTCACATCTATGTGCTCGGCGGACTTGAGAGTGATTCGGAACGTCCGATTCAGATCGGTGGGGCCTACACGGTAGACCCTTCATCTTTATCGACTGGTGCGCAATACACGGCGCTTGGGCATCTTCATCGTGCACAGGCTGTCAAAGGAGACGGTGTGATTCGATATAGCGGTTCTCCTCTCGCCTACAGCTTCTCGGAAGCAGGGCAGAGCAAGTCTGTCACGATGGTTGATCTGACACCGGGCGGAGCTGCACAGGTAGAGGAAGTTTTGTTAACGTCCGGGCGTCCGCTTGTGCGTTGGCAGGCCCGTGGTGGTCTGGCAGAAGTATATCGCTGGCTGGATGAGGGACGTGATCCGCAGGCTTTTATCGACATGGAAGTGTGGCTGGATGAGGCGATGTCCCTGAAGGAGATTCAGCAGCTGCGAAAATCACATGAGGGTATTATTCATATTCGCCCGGTTTATCCCGAGATGGCTGCAGCAGGACTTTTGGAGCAACGATCCGAGCTACCTGTACATGAACTGTTCCGTAAATTCTATCAGCGTCAGACGGGTGGTGCACAGCCGGAAGACAGCCTGGTACAGCTTTTCCTGGAACTTGTGGATGAAGATGAGCCGGGAGTGCGTGAGGAGGTCGAGGAAAGATGAAGCCAATTCTATTAAAAGTTGCCGGACTGCAAAGTTATCGGGAGATGCAGGAGATTGATTTTACCGTGCTGACGGAGACGGGACTATTCGGTATTTTCGGTCCAACGGGTAGTGGTAAATCTTCCTTGCTCGATGCCATCACACTTGCCATGTACGGAAAAGTGGAACGCGCGGTGAACGGGACACAAGGCATTATGAATCATGCAGAGGATTCGTTGTCGGTTGCTTTTACATTTGAACTGATGTCGGCGGAAGGCACTCGGAGGTTCCGGGTAGAGCGACGTTTCAAACGAAATAATGAAGTTTCGGTGAGTAACACGATCAGCAAATTCATAGAGACGGTCAATGGCGAAGAACAGGTACTTGCCGACAAATTGGCAGATGTGAATCGCTGTGTTGAAGATGTGATCGGTTTAAAGATGGATGATTTCACACGGGCAGTGGTTCTTCCGCAAGGGAAGTTTGCCGAGTTTTTGTCACTCAAAGGCAGTGAACGCCGCCAGATGCTGCAACGATTATTCCATCTGGAGAAGTATGGGGACCAGTTGGCCATCAAATTAAGTCGGCGGGTCAAGGATAATGATATGGTTCACCAATCTCTTGCTGCGGAGCAACAGGGACTGGGCAATGCCAGCAAGGAGACGCTGGAAGAAACGAAACGTCTACTTCAAACCGCTGTTCAGCAGTCTGAATTGTCCCGCAAAGCGCTGGATGAAGCTGCGAAGGAAGCTGAACAACTGGGCAAAATTCGTGAGTTAAGTAACGAACGGCAGGCTCGGTCAGATGAACAGCAGAAGCTGAAAGCACTGGAACCACAGATAGAGGCAGGCGAACAACGGCTGAAACAATCCGTTGCGGCAGATGCGATACTGCCTGCGTTGCAGACGGTTCGAGATGCCACGGCTACACAGAAGCAGCGGCAGGATATCGCCGAGACAGCTCATCAGCAAGCACTGGAACATGAGCGTCTGGCTGTTCAGGAAGCGGAGAAGGCTGAGACGGCACGCAAGCAAATGACTGAGGAAGAACCGAAACTTTTGCTGCGCTTGGAGCAACTCGAACAGGCAAAAGAGCTACAACGGGAACGGGACGGGCTTCAAGCCGATTGCTCGCGCCTCGCGCAGCTGCTGGAACAGGGGCAGGGCGAACAGAATGCGCTGGGACAGCAGCTTGAGAAAGAAAAGGAATTACAACAGCGTGGACGCAAACGGCGTGAGGAACTACAGGAGAGCCTCAAGCCAAATGAAGTGAAGTCAGAGGAACGCAGACAGCTGCAGGCTGCGCTTGAACTGAAGCATCGTGTGGATACTGCCGCGGAGCAGCTGCAGCAAAACAAGGCTGACATGCAAGCCTATAAGCAGTCGGCAGAACAGGGAGCCGACAAGCTGAAGGCGGCGGCTGAGGAAGAAAAACGCCTGAGTGATCAGCGTCAGCATCTGGTAGAACAGGCGTCAGCAGGCCTTGAGGCATTGCTTGCCTGTGAGCAGGATATTAGCCGCGAACAAAGCCTGCTGGCCCTTGCGGAGGAACAGCTGCGTGGCATGATGCGTGAGCAGGAGCTGCACCGACTGTCCTCCGCCTTGCGAGCCGAGCTGCGTGACGGCGAGCCATGCCCGGTGTGCGGCTCGCCGCATCACCCACTCCCGGCTGCGCCGCCGGGAGAAGGTCCGCACGCAGGCGATGCGGACCTGGAACTGCTGCGCAGCCTGCACGCGGAGCTGCAGGAGCTGCGCTTTGGGCTGCGCCAGCAGCTGCACGAACGTCGCAGCCTGCTGACGCAGCTTGGCGCTGCGGCCGGCGAAGCTCCGGCCGCAGCCGAGGCCGCGCCTGCGGCAGCGGAGCCCGAGCCCGCCGGGTCGCCCGAACACGGGCGCTCCCCGGCAGGCTGGGCATCGCGTGCCGCTGCGCTGCGCGAAGCCGCGCAGGCGCTGGCTGCCGCAGCAGCGCCGCTCCATGCCGAAGCCGCCGCGTTGCAGCAGGCGGCTGTAGGCGCGCAGCAGCGCCGCATGGAAGCGGCAGCTGCGCAAGAGGCCGGCCGTGCCGGGCTCACCCAGGCGGAGCGCAAGCTGGCAGAGAGCGAGGCTGCAGCGGCTGTCTTGCGTGGCCGCTGGGCCACAGAACTGCCGGGCATCGCTCAGGAGGAGGCCAAGGCCCTCTATCAGGCGATGCAGGAGCGCGATGCGCGCGCCGAAGACATCAAGGAACGTCTGAACAAAAGCGTGACGTTCCTTGAGGAAAAAGACCAAATCATTCAATCTCTCCAGCAGAAGCTGGTGGAATTGGACAAACAACTGATTCAGTGGCAAACGGAGTGGCAGGGCAATAGCAAACAGCTGGCCGAGAAGGAAGAACGCTTGCGCCAGTGGGTTGGGGAGCAGCGGGTAGAAGATCTGATTACTGCGGCTCAGGCTCGTCTGGATGGACTGCGGAAAACAGCTTCGGACTCGGCACAACGCTTCAAAGAAGCGGACACGCTGAAGCAGGAATCAGCCAAGAAAGACGTCATGGCTCAGCAGGCAGCCGCCTCGGCCACAGAACATCTGCAACAGGCACAGGAACGGTGGAAGCAATTACTGGAAAAATCCCCGTTTGACTCGGATGATGCTGTTGTATCCGCGGCAATTCCTTCACATGAAGCAGAACGACTGGCAGGAGAGATCCAGCAGCACCGTGAACGTGAGCGTGAACTGGCATCCCAGTTGCGTGAACTGGAACAAAAGCTGGGTGGTGCTGTCGTATCGGAGGAACAGTGGTTAGCCTGCACCGAACGTTTGCAGCAGGTCCGAATTGAGGATGAGGCTGCCCTTCGTGCCAAAGCACGTGCAGAACGTGATTTGGAGGATGTGGAGCAGCGACATGTTCGCTGGACCGAACTGGAGAACAAGCGGGTGGAGGTAAGCCGTCAAGGCGAACTGCTCAGCAAGCTGCAATCCGCGTTCAGAGGCAATGCTTTTGTCGAGTATATTGCCGAAGAACAACTGATGCAGGTTAGTCATGCGGCATCTCAGCGTCTGCGCTTCCTGACCAAACAGCGTTATTCACTGGAGGTGGATTCCGGCGGTGGTTTTGTAATCTGTGATGATGCCAACGGGGGAGTCAAACGACCGGTATCAACGTTGTCAGGTGGCGAGACCTTTTTGACTTCGTTGTCACTGGCCTTGGCACTGTCGGCCCAGATTCAGCTGCGAGGTCAGTACCCACTCCAATTCTTCTTCCTGGATGAAGGGTTTGGTACACTTGACCCTGAGCTGTTGGATACCGTCATTACGTCTTTGGAAAAATTGCATGACGACCGATTGGCTGTTGGTGTAATCAGTCACGTGCCTGAACTGCGTGCACGCTTGCCGCGCAAACTTGTGGTGATTCCGGCAGGTGAGGCCGGAAACGGCTCACGGGTGGTCTTGGAGACCCTGTAGAGGGAAACGTGTAAGCAATATAGATCATAGAAGCGTCTCTAATAGTCCAAGCAAAATGAATATTAGAGGTTGTTCAAAAAGTCCGCTTTTGATTACGAATGGTGCCTAGCGGCATCATCAACATCTAATATGGAATTCAGCCGAAATAAGTAGGGGCTTACGAAGGTTGTTTCCTTCGGAAACATTGCGGTTGCTCACGTAGCTCTATCTATGCTCCGCTACTCCATTTCTAGCTTTATCCCGTCTTTTTGGTACTGAAAACCGCCCTTTTTAAACACGCACTATTACGGAATGTTATTTTTGTAAAAATATTTCTTTTCTTGCTTTTATAACTTAGCGGAGTGAGTTACATCACAGATACAGGTTCATCCCGCTGTTATACTACAGTTAAGCCGACAAACTTTATTTAAGTACCCCGGCGGACATCTGATCAGGACGTTTCCTGAATAGATGTCCGCGCAGCAGACTTCCAAGGAAGCCGCTCACGGGGTGCTTCTTTTTTTGTGTTTTTTCGTCAGTAGTGTCAATTCGCCCAGTTCTGAATACCATGAAAAGGTGATCAAGAGCTGAATCAGGGAGGCGTTGGCAAGTGGAAAAAGTGGAAGCAAAGAAAATATGTAAGGAACACATGCACCGTTATGTATGTGTACAGATGAATGACGGTATGCACTATGATGGTATTATGGAAAATGTGGATGACGAAATGATCTACCTGGCTGTTCCCGTTGGACCGGAAGCCATGGTGAATCATGCGAACTGGGCTCCAAATGCAATGCCTGGAGCAAACTATCCGATAGGTCATACTCGCGGATTTTATCCAGGTTACGGCTACCCTACACCTTATCCGTATTATGGTTATGGCCGTAGACGTTTTAATCGGCTGGTGCTCCCGTTATTTGCGCTTACAGCGTTAACTCTTTTACCGTACTATTGAAATTAGAAAAAACAGTCATAACTGCAAGTGACACATTCTTATGTACCCTATGGGCATCCTATGAAAATCTTGAAAATAACAAGCTGAGGATGGATGTTTCATTCATGGTACCGTACAGAATGAAATACAGAGGTCTTATCACATACAGAGTCTCAGCCTGATGTATCGCGGTACTCATTGCAATACAACTGGGCAACATACCGAATATCCAAAAAAGTCATGCCTGTGCAGAAGCGAACTTCTGTAAGGCATGACTTTTTTTGAACCTAATTAGTATAAGGTCAATGATGAACGGATGGCACATAACCTGTATTCAAACTTGCTGAAAGCAGAACCTGACCTGAACGTATCCGCAGCAGAGGCGTACCGCATCCTGAATATGCGAGAACGTGCCTATGTGAGAGCAAACGATCAGGACACCGGAAAGCTTTAATTCTCTATTCTTATAAAAAGTTTCGCTTCGGGTGGAATTGATGCTGTTCTCTTGCCCACGGTTAGAGGAGCAGAGCATGATGTGAGCGCTGACGAATCTGAGGCATCTTATTCAAGGCTCTGAAGCGCCCGCAGAATTTTAAGGAATCAGAGACACGTTATAACCGAATAAAGAGCCGCTTTCAGCATTTTTTTGAGGTTGTTTCGGGAAATAAAGTGCCTGCTGTTCCTTATAATTTCAAATGTGGGTCTGAACGCCAAATAAGACGTCCTGTGTTCCTTAGAAAATCGTCAACTACCCATTTGCGAGCATCAGCAAGCATGGACTTCAAAATGCCCTCAATTTAAAGCAGATTTCAAATCCTCAAGTAAATCTTCAACATCCTCGATCCCAACGGAGATACGAATCAAACCATCCGTGATCCCCAATTCTTGCCGACGTTCATAAGGAATGGAGGCATGCGTCATTCGGGCAGGTACAGAAATTAAACTTTCCACCGCGCCCAGACTTTCAGCCAATGTGAAATAACGAACTTTGCTTAACACGTCATCTACTTTTTCAGCACTGCCTACATCAAAGGAAACCATACCGCCATATCCTCTCGCTTGCCTGGAAGCGAGCTTGTGCTGTGGATGGTCGGGCAACCCAGGATAATAGACTTTGCTCACCGTTGGATGTTGATTCAAAAATGCCACAAGCTGCTCTGTATTGCGTTCTTGCGCTTCCATCCGCAATCCCAATGTTTTAAGACCTCGCATTAACAGCCAGGAATCCATAGGTCCGAGAATTGCGCCAATTGCATTTTGAATAAAATGCAGATCTTCACCAAGTTGCTCGCTGTTGACAACCGCAAGTCCTGCCACGACATCACTATGACCACCGATATATTTTGTTGCAGAATGCAGTACAATATCTGCCCCCAGAGCCAGCGGGGTCTGCCAATAAGGCGTACTAAACGTGTTGTCCACAATGAATAACAATTCATGTTGTTTCGACCACTTCGCTACAGCAGCAATATCGGTGACCTTGAGTAACGGATTGGTAGGTGTTTCTACATAGATGGCCTTTGTATTGGATTGCAAAGCCTGCTCCAGTGCTTGTAGTGAGGTGGTATCTACAAAGGTAGACTCGATCCCCAGACGATTCAGCACCTTGGTGAAAATGCGGTAAGTCCCGCCGTATACGTCATCCGTCAGAATGACGTGATCTCCTGTTTTCAACAGAGACAGTACAGCATGAATTGCAGCCATTCCCGAACTAAAAGCAAAACCTCGAACGCCATCCTCCAGCTCTTTAATGACTTCTTCCAACGCATGACGGGTAGGGTTGCCTGTTCGTGAATACTCGTATCCTTTGTGTACGCCAACCGATTCCTGCTCATACGTGCTTACTTGATAGATCGGTACACTCACTGCTCCAGTGTGTGGATCACCAACAATACCTGCATGAATCAGCTTGGTTTTTGGTCTCATTTCATTGACCTCCATTATAGATATTTTGGCTTAAATATCGTTCGCTGCTATCCGGGAAAATAACGACGATGTTACTTCCGGGAGCTGCGTGAACGGCCTCGTTTAATGCGGCTTGCATAGTTGCACCTGAGGAACTTCCTACCAGTAAGCCTTCCAACAAGGCCAGATCCTTGACCCGCTCAAAGGCATCTTCATCTGAGATCGTATGAATGGCATCAAAGTAACTCACATCCATAAAAGAAGATAACGTTTCGACCCCTATTCCTTCTGTACGATGTGGTCCCGATGGACCTCCTCCGAGAATCGAACCTTCGGGTTCTACGATACATGTTTTAATTGACGGGTTTTGCTCCTTCAAATAGCGAGATACTCCCATGAAAGTTCCGCCAGACCCGGCTCCGGCGATATATACATCCACCTGCCCGTTCAGATCACGCCAAATCTCAGGGCCCAGATGTTCATAATGTGCGAGTGGGTTATCCACATTGGAGAACTGACCTGGAATATACGAACCCGGTATTTCTTTCGCCAGCGATTCCGCCTTGCGTATGGCACCAGTGATTCCTTCGGATGTGGGTGTGTTGACGACCGTAGCCCCAAGGGCTTTCATCAACTGCTGCTTCTCAACGCTGAACTTCTGAGGTACCGTGAAAATGACCTTTAAATTCAGGCCAACAGCCGCCATTGCAAGACCAATTCCTGTGTTGCCTGCGGTAGCTTCGATCACCGTTCCACCTGGCTTAACATCTCCTCTTGCCAAGGCCTTCTCCAATAAAAACTTGCCGATCCGGTCTTTCACACTTCCTCCGGGATTCATGAATTCCAGTTTGGCGAACAGGCGGATTCCTTCCGGTAATGGATAACGAGTTAATTCAAGCAGAGGTGTATTACCTATAAGTTCCTGTACATGTTGATAAACGGTCAAATTAACCAATCTCCTTTTGTGTGTCATTAACCATACATATTTGTTTAATTGGGAAAAGTGCGTGATAAAACCATATTTCGATAAAAGAGCTTGGTATACATTCAATGTCGTATAGTGTTCGGCTCGATGATAGATGGAGAGTTGACCTAGAATACCTGGTTGTGTGTCTAAAGATTGGACGTGGGTTTTTACTTTTAGTATGATAGAGGGGAATACATACACTGGAATACAAAGGAGGGTATGAACTATGGATTGCTTATTTTGCAAAATTGTAGAGGGCAGCATTCCCTCCAATAAAGTACTGGAGAATGACCATGTTATCGTTTTTCATGACATCCAGCCCGCTGCACCGACACATGTTCTTGTCATTCCGAAGAAACATATTGCTTCCATGAATGAAGTTACTGCAGAAGATCTGCCATTGATCGGCGAGATTCATCTGGCTGCTCAAGAAGCGGCGAAGCGTCTTGGCGTGGAGGAAACAGGATATCGATTAATCAACAATTGTGGTAAGGATGGAGAACAAACCGTTCATCATCTGCATTACCATTTGTTGGGTGGTACCAGACTTGGCGTGTTGACAAGTCTGTCCGATTCTCACAAATAAACGAGCTAATGGGTACTAATATTGAGGATTTAGTCATATGCATTAAATCCACGAATGTGTGACCAAATGCTTATATAATGAATTCATTTCATAATACCTTTGAGTTATAAAATGGATTCAAATAAGTGATCATTACATTGAGGTTGACACCTTTATTATCTTTCGCCTATAATGTAAGATGATGAACCGTGTTATTGCTCTTGGACGGTCTGGTCGGAGGGAGGGAAAACTGGTGTCTGAAACTAAAGTTCGCAAAAACGAGACTATTGATGCTGCACTTCGTCGTTTTAAACGCTCCATCGCTAAAGATGGCGTATTGGCTGAGGTGAAGAAACGTAAGCATTATGAGAAGCCAAGCGTAAAGCGCAAGAAAAAGTCCGAGGCTGCTCGTAAGAGAAAGTTTTAGGAGGATTTTAATTACATGAATCTTAGCGAACGATTGAACGAAGATATGAAGCAAGCGATGAAGAGT
The DNA here is from genome assembly GCF_038004485.1 of Paenibacillus sp. FSL R7-0026. Classification (NCBI taxonomy): domain Bacteria; kingdom Bacillati; phylum Bacillota; class Bacilli; order Caryophanales; family Paenibacillaceae; genus Paenibacillus; species Paenibacillus sp. FSL R7-0026. The sequence goes on along the minus strand of NZ_JBBORG010000001.1, from coordinate 4,465,380 downwards.
AAGGACAAGTTCAGACTCTCCAACATTCGGTTGATTCGTTCGACGATCAAGAATCTTGAAATAGATTTGAAAAGAGATTTGGATGACAACGAAGTGCTTGATATCCTGAGTCGTGAAATCAAACAGCGCAAAGATGCCCTCCAAGAATTTGACAAAGCGGGCCGTGAAGATCTCGCGGCAAATGCAAAAGCGGAAATTGAAGTACTCATCCAGTACCTTCCCACACAGCTTACCGAAGAAGAAATTAAAGTTATTGTACAGCAGACCATCCAGGAAACCGGTGCTTCTTCGAAAGCCGAGATGGGGAAAGTCATGGCGGCCCTTATGCCGAAAGTTAAAGGCAAAGCGGACGGCAAACTGGTAAATCAAGCAGTTCAACAATTTCTGCAATAAAGCAAATCAATAAACACCTTCTGACTTGTCAGGAGGTGTTTTTTCCATTTATCAGAAGACATGATGTCCTTGGGATGACGAAATTTCTTTTTAATGGTTAATATATATTATTATGGATTTTTATTCTTGCAATTGATCGAGTTTTCAAATATAATTTTAAGATTTTGAAACGAAATGTTGCATTGCACGTAATAAATACCATAAGCTGGACAGTATAACATTAATGGAAAAGGGGGGACTATTGTGAAGGGAAAGCGCCGGAAGAAGCTTACGGGGCCATTGATGCTCTTAATGCTGCTGACGCTGTTGCTTCCTGTCTGGATTGGATCACCGTCAGCGCATGCAGCTGAGAAGAGTGGTGCCGTATATATTATTCCGGTTGATAAACCAATCGAGCAGGGACTTGGCAAGTTCATGGAACGCGGGTTCAAGCAAGCAGAAGAGATGAATGCTGGCCTGATCGTTCTTGATATCAATACGCCGGGAGGCCGTGTCGACACTGCAGAAGCATTGGGTACCCTAATTAAGGACAGTCCGATTGAGACTGTTGCATTTGTTCGTGGAGATGCTGCTTCAGCCGGGAGTTTTCTGGCTCTGAATGCAGATAAGATCGTAATGTCACCAGGCAGTATGATTGGTGCGGCAGCAATGGTGGACAGTACGGGTAAACATGTTGATGATCCAAAGCTTGTTGCATTCTGGAAAAGCAAAATGCAGGGAGCGGCTGAAATCAGTGGTCGTGATGGCAAGATTGCAGCTGGAATGACGGATGTTAACATCGTTGTTGAAATGCCAGAGATCAATAAAACCAAACAAAAAGGTGAAATTATTGCTCTCTCGGCTGAAGAAGCGCTGAAAGTTGGTTATGCCGACCACATCAGCAACACACCGGAAGAAGCGGCAGCTTGGCTCGGTTACAGTCAGGATGACGTATTTAAGGTAGAACGAACAACAGCGGAGAATATCTCCTCTTTTCTTACCAATCCGGTTGTTATGACTGTGTTATTGTTCCTCGGAATCGCGGGTGTGATCATTGAATTGATTGTTCCTGGTTTTGGAGTTCCTGGTATTGTAGGTATCGTGTGTTTCGTGTTGTATTTCTCGGGTAATTACATTGCGGGATTTGCCGGAGCAGAGACATGGGTGCTATTTACCGTCGGACTCATCATGATGATTCTGGAGATGTTTATTCCGAGCTTTGGTATTCTGGGGATTTTGGGATCAATTGCGCTTGTGGCCGGTGTTGTAAGGGCTGCTTATGATACGAGTGATGCATTTGTATCTCTGGGTATCGCTTTTGGAGCAGCACTGGTAGTCATTGCGATCATCTCAATTATCTTTAAGGATCGAGGGATATGGAATCGCTTCATACTGAGTGATAGCATGTCTGCGGATCGGGGTTATTCATCAGCCACAGAACGCAAAGAGCTGGTTGGTCTGCAAGGAATCAGTCTGACACCACTTCGTCCTTCTGGAACAGCGATGTTTGAAGGGGAACGAATTGACGTTGTGACCGACGGAGATTTTATTCCCATTGATACACCGATTATTGTGATTAAAGCGGAAGGTACCCGGATTGTGGTTCAGCAAGCTTTGCCGGTGTAACTCGCTCTGTTGTCGAAGCGGATCAACGCTTCGGCAATGTACATAACCACGTGCTGAAGCTGCCAGCGAGGTGGTGCATTCTTTCATTTAGCAGCGGACTCATGAGTGTCTTCTAAAACATTTTCATCAAATTCAAATTGCAAATGGAGGAAATTAAACAATGGACACATCTATGATTACGATTTTGCTCATTGCGGTAGTAGGTATTATCGTATTGAGCGTATTCTTCAGCTTTTTCCCGGTTATGCTCTGGGTTTCAGCGATTGCATCCGGCGTACGCGTAAGTATTATTACACTGGTAGCGATGAGACTGAGACGTGTAACGCCTAGCCGTATCGTTAATCCAATGATTAAAGCAACTAAAGCCGGTCTTAAACTTTCAATGAACCAACTGGAAAGTCACTTCTTGGCCGGTGGTAACGTTGACCGTGTTGTAAACGCTCTGATTGCTGCACAACGTGCCAACATTCCACTCGAATTTGAACGTGCTGCTGCGATTGACCTCGCAGGTCGTGACGTATTACAAGCCGTACAGATGAGCGTTAACCCACGAGTTATCGAAACACCGATTGTCTCTGCGGTAGCCAAAGATGGTATTGAAGTTAAAGTTAGAGCGCGGGTTACGGTTCGTGCCAACATTGACCGACTCGTCGGTGGTGCTGGTGAAGAAACGATCATCGCCCGTGTTGGTGAAGGTATCGTAAGTACGAACGGTTCCTCCAATTCTCACAAAGACGTCCTGGAAAATCCGGACCTGATCTCCCGTACCGTATTGTCCAAAGGTCTGGACGCAGGTACTGCATTTGAAATCCTGTCCATTGATATTGCGGACGTTGATGTAGGTAAAAACATTGGTGCCTTCTTGCAAACAGAGCAAGCAGAAGCTGACAAACGTATCGCTCAGGCAAAAGCGGAAGAGCGTCGTGCAATGGCCGTAGCCCAAGAGCAAGAGATGAAAGCACGCGTAGTGGAAATGAGAGCACGCGTTGTTGAATCCGAATCCCAAGTACCTTTGGCAATGGCTGAGGCACTTCGTAACGGTAAAATCGGTGTGATGGATTATATGAACCTGAAGAACATTGAAGCGGATACTCAAATGCGTAACACATTGGGAAAACCTGGTGAAGGTTCGAATTCCAACGATCAGGGTGATTCCAAAAACGGAAGATAGGCGGTGAGTGCATATGGGCCTATTTGAATGGATTTTTGATAATCTGTATATTGTGGCCGTCATCGGTTTTGCACTCTTCTCCTTCTTGGGGAAAGCTGCCAAATCGGCTGATCCGAACAAAAAGCGTCCTGCCAACGGGATGCCTACATTTGGAGGCAGTGGTGATTCAGGCCGGGATGAACGTTCAAGAGACAATTCATCTCCGCAGCAGTCTTCCGGACCTACAGACCCCCGCTATGATGAACAGTATGACGATCGGTATGATGACGTGCAATATGAGAATCAGTATGATCAGCCGTATTCGGAGCCTGCTGCATCTTCTCGCCCCGCAACTGACTACAGAAGTGAGGGCACGATGAGTGCCATGGAAAATTCACTTGAGGAACAGATGAGAGGTATGGAAGAACAGCAGCGCTTGATTGAAGAACGCTTGAATCGCATCTCTTCTGCGAATCGGCCAGTTGTGTCTGATTCCAGTTGGGATGAGACCAGCACCGATGAATCGGGAGCGTCCCCGCTTCGTCCTGCTGATATTCGTACAGGTGTCCTGTGGGCAGAAGTACTGGGTTCCCCTCGTTCCAAACAGCCGTTTGGCACAAGAGGGAAACTGTAAATAATTAAATTGCTGGACGGAAATAAAGCCGTCTCTGGTGAGCATAAAGCCGCCGGAGATGGCTTTTTCTGTGTTCTATCCTTTTTTCTCAACATTCGTCCCTAACACGCCCCGGAATTTTCATAATTTCATGAATCTGCGCATAAGTTGAACTGTAGAGGAAGGGGGAAGACCTTCGAATGACCCGGATCAGCCGCAAGCTGCGCAGATGGACCAGTGAAGTGTTGGATCTGCCGCAGGATGTGCTTTATGATATGCCACGGTTAACCCTGATCGGCAGTAAGCAACTGTATATAGAGAATCATCGCGGTGTCATCCATTTCACGCCGGATCGTATCGTGTTGGCTCTTTCCCAAGGCCAGTTAGAGATCAAAGGAACTGCCTTGGTGATACGTAACATTTTGCCGGATGAAGTAGCTGTTGAAGGAACGATTCTGGATATTCATATGAATGGAGTGGAGGGGAACGGATGAAGCAGCCCAGTCTGTACAAACTGCGGGGAGCAGTCCGAATCACGGTCACTGGGGGAGACATTGAAACATTGATCAACACGGTGGCAGAGCAGGGACTGGAAGTGTGGAACCTGCGTGCTCACGATGGACGCGTGGCAGAGATGAACATTCTGCTGCCGCATTTTTTCAGGTTGCGTCCTGTGTTGAAACGGACAGGCTGCAGGGTGAAAGTAACCCATCGTAGCGGTTTCCCTTTTTTTGCGGCCCGATTATTGCGGAGGAAGTTCTTTCTTGGGGGTATGCTGTTTTTTGTGGCAGCTTTGTTTGCGTTGTCGTCCATGGTATGGAGTGTGGAGGTCAAGGGTAACGTCACCATTCCCACCGACGAGGTGCTTGCAGCAGCGAAGAAAGAGGGTATATATCCTTTGCAATGGGGATTCCGTCTGCAAAGCCAAGACAAGCTCTCCAGGCAGCTTGCACTCGCTCTGCCGGATGTAACCTGGATTGGCGTGAGCAAAGAAGGGACAACCATTACCATTCAGGTCGTAGAATCGGCGCAACCAAAGCGCGAACCATTGCTGAATCCCAGGCATCTGATCAGTAAGTCAGATGCTGTGGTCACTCAAATCTATGCGGAGCAGGGACGCCCTGTTGTTCAGAAGGACATGCGTGTCAAAAAGGGTCAGGTATTGATCTCGGGGATTCTCGGGGATGAGGAGAACACCAAAACCATCGTTGCCAAAGGCGAAGTTCGTGGTCTGGTATGGCGTGAGTATCAGGTAGAGGTTCCGCTGGTGCAAAAACATAATACAATGACAGGTGAGAGCAAAGAACGTTTTTACATGGTGCTGGGGAATTGGGCGATCCAGCTGTGGGGGTACGGAAGTACACCATTCGCTTCATTTGATACCGAGAGTAATCATAAACCATTGACGTGGCGATCCTTTACACTTCCTATGGGTTGGCTGACAGAGAAAGATCTGGAGACCCAAGAGCATGAGCAACAACAGACGGTAGAATGGGCCAGAACGAAAGGATTGGAAGGAGCAAGGAACGATATTATCGCCAAAAACGGCAAAGGAACAAAAATTATAAGTGAAAAAATTTTGCATGAGAAGAAAGAGAATGGTAAAGTTTATATGAAAGTCTTATTTGAAGTAGAAGAAAGCATTGCGGAAGAACTTCCGCTAGTCCATAGTCAAGGAGAATGAGGATATTTGTCAGAGCAAACACGCAGCATACAAATCTCCCTCCAGAGTGCGGGAGAGGGCCAATCTCTTTTTGGACCCCAAGATACTTTTCTTAAACTGATTGAATCCGAGATTCCCGCCCAGATTGCATCCCGTGAAGCGGAGATTGTGATTTTTGGCAATGCACAGCAGGTGGAATCGCTTGAACAATTATTTGATGTGTTACTGCAATTGATACGCAATGGATATGTGTTAACCGAGAGAGATGTGAAGTATGCGATTGAACTTGCCAAGGATATGCGGGCAGACCAGCTATTGGATCTGTTCAAGGGCGAGATTACAACGACATACCGAGGTAAACCAATCCGTGTTAAAACCATTGGACAGAAGCACTATGTAACTACAATTAAAAAACGTGATATTGTATTTGGCATTGGTCCTGCCGGTACGGGTAAAACCTACCTTGCTGTTGTACTGGCTGTTGCCGCAATTAAAGAAGGCAGCGTCAAACGCATTGTGCTCACACGGCCTGCTGTTGAAGCAGGAGAGAGTCTTGGGTTTTTGCCAGGTGATCTTCAAGAGAAGGTAGACCCGTATCTGAGACCGCTGTACGATGCCCTATATGACGTTATGGGACAGGAACAGACCGCTAAGGCACTGGAGCGTGGGTTAATCGAAATTGCGCCACTCGCCTACATGCGGGGGCGTACCTTGGATGACTCGTTCATCATTCTCGATGAAGCACAGAACACAACGCCGGAACAGATGAAGATGTTTCTGACCCGTCTTGGTTTTGGCTCCAAAATGGTCATCACCGGAGACGTTACACAGATTGATTTACCGCGTGGTAAGAAATCCGGGCTTGTGGAAGCGAATACGATCTTGAATGAAGTTAACGAGATTGGATTTGTCTATTTTGCCGAGCAAGATGTTGTACGGCATTCCCTTGTCCAGAAAATTATCGTGGCTTACAACCACGCCGCAGAAAATCAAGCATAGAAAGGGATTGTCTAAAGTGACCTCGAAGGAACCGTCAAAAGGCAAATCTTTTCAGAATAAGGCTACAGGATGGAAGTATAGCGTGTGGGCACGCTATCTTCTGTTTTTGTTTCTGGTGATTCTTTTCTACGTGAGTCTGGCTTCCAAGCTGCTCCCTGAGCGGTATGATATTCAGGAAGGTACACGGAGTGAAGTGGATATTGCTGCGCCCATGCAGATTCCGAATAACAAGGCCACACTCAAAGCACAGGAAGAAGCTGCTGAACGGGTACAGCCGATATTTCAGATTGTCCAGTTGCGAAACGAAAATTTGATGACTACCCTGCTTGATCGTGTAGATCGATTAAATCAGGATGATCAGATCTCAAGTCAGGACAAGATTGATATATATCGGGATGAAATTCCGCAGCGCCAGAAGGACTTTGTGACCAACTATATCAATAATAATCGGAAAGCCGGTACATACTCCGAGACTCTTTTGGAAGAGATCAGAAATGTGGTACAGGAGCAAAGCTACCGTATTCCTGAAGAAACTTACATCAAAATCTCACGTCTGACATCGGATGATATCCAGGAGATGAAACCGGTTGCGAGGGATATTGTTGCCCGGTTAATGACGGATCAGATCAGCGATGCAACCACTGCCCGTGCCAAAGTAGCTGAGATGGTGAGTGTCAGCTCTCTTGGTAAGCGAACGCAACGTGAGGTCGTGCAAGAGCTTGCTCGCCTCGTGGTGACCGCTAATCGTTTCTACGACGAAGAGGGAACCAAGGAAGCGAAAGTTCAGGCTCGTGAGAACACGCAAACCGTCTTTATCAAGCAAGGGGACACATTAGTTGCCAAGGGTGAGATGATCACCCCGGAGATGTATACTTTGCTGGATGAGAATGATTTGCTGAAAAATGAAGTGAACTACTGGCCGCAGCTTGGACTTCTTATGTTTTCCTGCCTGTTGTCGGCAGCCATTCTGATGTATATTCAGCAAGGCAGCGGTACGCATTTCAAATATAATAATGCGCAGCTGTTGATGCTTGTTCTCATTTTTATTATTACGATTGTAGTTATGCATGTGACAGCGATTATCCAAACCAATGAGAGGTCTTATGTAGGCTTCCTTGCACCTGTTGCGGTAGGGGCGATGTTAATTGCGCTGTTGCTGGATACGTCGCTTGCCTTTGTATGTTCGATTTTGATCGGTATGTTGTCCAGCATTATTTTGAATACGCATCAGGGTCAACTTTTTGACTTCGAACTAGGTTTCTTTGCTGTATTGGTTTCATTTGTTGCGATCTTCGCAACTCATAAGGCTAGCCAGCGATCCACGATCCTGAAAGGAGCCATTATGGTCTGTCTGTTCGGGTCCATAGCCGTCTTCACCTTGGCTTTGATTGACTCGGGCGATTGGAATCGAACCACGACACTGTATGGCGTTGGGTTTGCATTTGCTGGTGGCGTACTGACTGCGATTCTGGTTATTGGGCTGATGCCATTTTTTGAAACTTCATTTGGCATTTTGTCAGCGCTCAAACTGGTAGAACTATCTAATCCGAACCATCCGCTTCTACGCAAGTTGCTGACGGAGACACCGGGTACCTATCATCATAGCGTTATGGTAGGGAATCTGTCTGAAGCAGCAGCAGAAGCCATAGGAGCTAACGGATTGCTCTGCCGAGTGGGTTCGTATTATCATGATATTGGCAAGACGAAGCGGCCCATCTATTTTATTGAGAATCAGAACAATATGGAGAATCCGCATGATTCAATTGATCCGAAACTGAGCAAATCCATTATCGTTGCCCATGCGCGCGATGGGGTAGAAATGCAGAAGGATTATAAGCTGCCCAGACCTATTCGGGATATTGCGGAACAGCATCACGGCACGACATTTCTCCACTATTTCTATCACAAAGCACTGCGCCAGGCGGAAGAAGCAGGCGTTGAGCCTGATTTCACGGAAGAAGATTTCCGTTACCCTGGGCCGAAGGCTCAGTCCAAGGAATCGGCTATTGTTGGCATTGCTGATAGTGTAGAGGCTGCTGTGAGATCTTTGCGCAAACCGACAGTGGAACAAGTGGAGTCCATGATTGAGAAGATTATTAAAGGACGATTGGACGATCATCAATTCAATGATTGTGACCTTACGATGCGTGAACTGGATATCGTCGCCAGAACATTGAAGGAAACGGTGATGGGTATCTTCCACTCCAGGATAGAATATCCGGAGGAGATTAAGAAACCAAAGCCAACTTCACCCGAAGCGGGCTAATTCAATAATAGTTCGTGTTCAAAAAGGTTGGTTTTCAGTACCGAGAAGATGGGATGAAGTTAGAAATGGAGTAGCGGAGCGTAGGGAAAACTACGTGAGCAACGGACATTTCGGCTGAATTCCATATTCGATGCTGACGATGCCCTTAGGTATCATTCGTAATCAAAAGCGGGCTTTTTGAACAACCTCAAATATTAGTAGACAGGAGTTATGAAGGAATGAGTCTTAATCTGGCATGGAATAATGAACAACAGGATAAAGAAATTACAGAACCGATGATTGCAATGCTGGAACAGTTGCTGAATCTCGCCGGAGAAGCGGAAGGTGTTGCAGCCGGGGAAGTGGCTCTGACTTTTGTGAATGATGAGCAGATCCATGAGTTGAACCGTGATTATCGCGGCATTGACCGTCCTACGGATGTACTGTCTTTTGCGATGAACGAAACGGTAGATGAAGAGCTCGATATTATCTATGAGCTGGACGAAGATGAAGAAATGGAAGAAATGCCGGATGTTCTTGGAGACATCATCATTTCCGTACCACGGACCATCCTGCAAAGTGAAGAGTATGGACACTCATTTGAACGTGAACTTGGTTTTCTGTTTGTCCATGGTTTCTTGCACCTGCTCGGATACGACCATCAGGATGAAGCAAGTGAGGCTGAAATGATGGGCAAACAAGAAGCGGTATTGGCCCAGGCCGGGTTGACACGATAATGAAAAGACGCTCCTGGGGTCTGGTATTCCGCAATGCTGCGGAAGGAATCGCATATGGGTTGCGGACTCAGCGTAATGTGAGAGTTCACACGGGAGTGGCTATTTTGATGTGTGTAGCCGGCTTTTTTTTCAGAATCTCAAGAACGGATTGGATGTTTGTGCTGACCGCTGTCTTTTTGGTCCTGGTGACTGAATTGATGAACACGGCTGTAGAGGCAGCGGTTGACTTGGCACACCCCCATATCCATCCGCTGGCAAAAGCGGCAAAGGATACCGCGGCCGGGGCAGTTCTGCTGGCTGCGGTATTCGCCGTCATCATCGGTTGTATCGTTTTTATTAAGCCGGTGATGAGCTGGCTGGGTTTGTACTGATTTTGTATTAACCTTGTTTTGATTCGTTTTGTTTGATTTTAATACTACACAAATTTGTGAAGTTAGACCGTTTTTTTAGTTGAACTTGTTGACATTACACGATAACGAAGAGGACAGAAATAAACCTGTAGAAGCGAAGCGTTCGCCTTTATCCCCGGATTTTCACATTGAAAAAGTGAATCAAAAAATCTGGGGGTAACAGCGATCGAAGGGTTATTCTGGACACGGAGTGACTAGTGTAAATTTGGCTTTGGTTGAACTTAATTCGTAGGTACTAACTTTATATTGCACCCTAAGGGAGAGAATATGAATGGATAACAGTTTGTTAATGCAAGAAGCAATTAAGGCACGAACGAAGGCGTATACGCCTTACTCCCATTTTGGTGTTGGCGCGGCTTTGCTTGACAGTGAAGGTCATGTGCATCATGGTTGTAATATTGAGAATGCTGCGTATACCCCAGGTAACTGTGCTGAACGTACAGCGATGTTTAGTGCCATTGCAGGTGGGCAGAAGCCTCGCAGCTTCACAGCGATTGCCATTGTGGGAGACACGGATGGTCCGATTGCTCCATGTGGCGTATGTCGTCAGGTCATGTACGAACTGTGTGAACCTGATATGAAAGTCATCTTGGGGAACTTGAAAGGTGATCTGCAAGAGACCACCGTTGCTGAACTGTTACCTTGGGCTTTTGGGCCTTCTGATCTGAATTCTGCCAAAAAATAAACCAATATTCCAGGCCTAGGCGCCTGAGGAGGAACATATGAAAAAACAAGCTTTTAAATCCGGTTTTGTAGCCATTATTGGACGTCCAAACGTAGGTAAATCCACACTGATGAACCAAGTGATCGGACAGAAAATTGCGATTATGTCGGACAAGCCACAAACCACACGTAATAAAATTCATGGGGTGTATACATCCGAACATCAGCAAATCGTATTCCTGGACACACCGGGTATTCACAAACGTCAATCCAAACTTGGCGATTACATGAACCAGACTGCTCTGAATACGCTCGGAGAAGTGGAAGCAGCACTGTTCCTAATTGACGCTTCGGAAGGCTTGGGTGGCGGTGACCGTTATATTGCTGAACAGTTGAAAAATATCCGTACACCTGTCATTCTTGTCATGAATAAAATTGACAAAATTGAGCCGGAAGCACTGCTGCCACTCATTGAGACGTATCGCAAGCTTCACGATTTCGCTGAAATCGTTCCTGTCTCTGCCATGCTTGGCAGCAATGTCAGCACGTTGCTGGAACAGCTCGGCAAGTATTTGCCAGAAGGTCCACAGTACTATCCTGATGACCAGGTTACTGACCATCCGGAGCAGTTTGTATGTGCCGAGTTGATTCGTGAGAAAATTCTGCAAATGACTCGTGAAGAAGTGCCTCACTCCATTGCTGTAACGATCGAAGATATGAAAGTGCAAGATAATGGTGTCGTTTATATCTCAGCCGTCATTTTTGTGGAACGGGATTCCCAAAAAGGGATCATTATCGGGAAGCAAGGTGCCCTTCTGAAAGAAGTGGGTAAACGAGCTCGACACGACATTCAGAACTTGCTCGGCTCCAAAATTTTCATGGACCTGTGGGTTAAAGTGAAAAAAGACTGGAGAAATCAGGATAGAGTTCTGCGTGACCTTGGCTTTGGCCGCGACTGATCGTCGGAATTGTATCCAGTAATTGCAACACATAGTTTACCTTGCAAGACTCCATCCTATTTGGTAGATGCAGACGTCATTTCCGAAGAGAGGATGAAATTCCGATGCGAGATTTTTCGTGGAAGGTTTTTGCAATGACGGGGGATGTGGAGTCCTATTTGTTATATACCGAGGCGTGTAACTCGTTAGGACAGGAGTCGGATAATGCAAGGGAAGTGATTGAAGATGAAGAAGCCGAAGGATAACTGGCTGATTCGGGAATGGTTAGGTGACGAGGCATGCTATACAGGGTGGAAGGGATTGTCATCCGCAGCATGGACTACGGCGAAGGGAACAAAATCATTACGCTTTGCACCGAAAGCGGCGGGAAAGTAGGGGTACTCGTCCGCGGTGCCAAAAAGCCCAAGAGCCGACATGCTGCACTGGTGCAGCCGTTTACGTATGGTCAATATGTATATTTTCGCAATACAGGTCTAGGTACACTGAACGCTGGAGAAATTGTTGAATCCTATCATGAGTTGCGTGAAGATCTGGTCAAGGCCTCTTATGCCTCTTATGCGTGTGAGCTATTGGATCGGGTGCTTCAGGATGAAGAGACAGGTACATTTTGGTTCAAACAGTTAAAGGCGTGTTTGCAGGCGCTGAAGGAAGAGAAAGATCCGGTTGTTATTACAAGTCTGTATGAAATGAAAATATTACAGGCATCCGGATATGGTCCACAGTTCGATGAGTGCATCTCCTGCAACCAGGAGCGACCAGATGAGCAGTTGTTTATAAGTCCCAGACTTGGTGGCGTCTTGTGTCGAGCATGCAAACACTTTGATCCTCCAGCGATGTCGGTTAGTCCAAAGGCTCTGAAGTTGTTACGTTTGTTCGCACAGTTGGATCTGCAGCGCTTGGGGAATATATCAGTGAGTGAATCTACCCGTGATGAGATCAAAAAATTGATGCGTGCCTTTATGGATCATCAGCTTGGTCTGAATCTTAAATCCCGTTCTTTCCTCGATCAGATGGAGAAGTACGGGATTTGAGGCGTTTTGGTGGAAGTGAAACTATATCTTGACTTCATACTAGATTTTATATATTATGAAATATAATTTCTCTTTATGAGACATGCATTGAACGAGAAAGTAAAAGACTGGATTTATTGCATTTATGGAGACAAGTCGTTGTATAACACTTGCGAATCATGAATGAGCGAGTCGGGGATGGTGGGAGCCTGGCTGAATCGGTTTTTGAAACGGCACTCGGGAGCATGAATGGACACGGAAAAGTGGGCTGGAACGAACAGGATCATCTTGTTTGATCTAAGCCAAGTAGGGTGGAACCGCGGGAATAGCTCTCGTCCCTACGTCTGTACAACAGGCGTAGGACGGGGGCTATTTATTGTTGTCTTCACCGTCCTAAGCTTGCTAACAAACCATTGAAAAGGAGCATGATTATGAATTTTCAGCAGATGATTCTAACGCTGCAACAATTCTGGGCCGAGCATAACTGTATTATTGTCCAGCCATACGATACGGAAAAAGGGGCAGGTACGATGAACCCGATGACCTTTTTGCGTTCGCTTGGACCCGAACCTTGGAAAGTGGCCTATGTGGAGCCTTCCCGTCGTCCTTCGGACGGACGTTATGGTGAGAACCCTAACCGGCTGTACCAGCATCATCAGTTCCAGGTAATCATCAAGCCTTCTCCGGACAATATTCAGGAAATTTACCTGGAAAGTCTAAAGCGTCTGGGCATTGATCCGCTCAAACATGATATTCGGTTTGTTGAAGATAACTGGGAGAATCCTTCCCTTGGTTGTGCAGGTCTTGGTTGGGAAGTATGGTTGGACGGAATGGAAATTACACAATTTACGTATTTCCAACAGGTTGGTGGAATCGAGACAAATCCGGTAGCTGTTGAAATTACGTATGGTATGGAGCGTTTGGCTTCTTACATTCAGGATAAAGAGAATGTGTTTGATCTGGAATGGGTGGAAGGTATCACTTATGGTGATGTATTCCGTCAGCCAGAATTCGAACACTCTAAATATACGTTTGAAGTATCTGATGTCAAAATGCTGTTTACACTCTTCAACATGCATGAAGAAGAAGCAAACAAGGCCATGGCGCAGCATCTGGTATTCCCGGCATATGACTATGTGCTGAAATGTTCCCATACGTTTAACCTGTTGGATGCACGTGGAGCCATCAGTGTAACAGAACGTACGGGTTACATCACACGTGTTCGTAATCTGGCTCGCCAAGTCGCTGCAACATATATGGAAGAGCGTGAGAAGCTAGGCTTCCCGCTGATCAAGAAAGGGGGAGCCGAGCATGTCTAAGGATCTGTTGTTTGAAATCGGGCTGGAAGAAGTACCTGCACGCTTTATGCGCGCAGCAATCGCACAGCTGCAAGAGCGTGTCGTGAAATGGCTTGACGCATCCCGCATTGCTTATGGTGAAGTGAATGCATATGCTACACCGCGCCGTCTGGCTGTTTTGATTCAGAATGTGGCTGAAAAGCAGGAAGATATCGAGGAAGAAGTGAAAGGTCCTTCACGCAAAATTGCCCTGGACGACAGTGGCAATTGGAGCAAGGCTGCACTCGGATTCGCCCGCAGTCAAGGTGTTGAACCGGACCAGTTCACGTTCAAGGAACTGAACGGTGTCGAATATATCTATGCAACGAAGAGCAGCAAAGGTGTGGAGACGGCTTCTGTGGTTGGCGAAGGATTACTTTCTGTATTACATGCCATGACGTTCCCAAAATTTATGCGTTGGGCTTCCTATGATTTCAAATTTGTACGTCCAATCCGCTGGATTGTGGCTATGCTCGGCAGTGATGTTATCGATCTGGAAGTGACAGGTGTTAAGTCGGGTAATGTAACTCGCGGACATCGTTTCCTCGGTAAGGAAGCTGTGATCTCCACTCCGTCTTCATACGTGGAAGTGTTGCGTTCCGAACATGTCATTGCTGATATCCAAGAACGTGAACAGATGATTGTATCCCAGATTCAGGCACTGGCTGCGGAGAAAAAATGGGATATTGCGATTAAGGAAGACTTGCTGGAGGAAGTTCTGTTCCTGGTGGAAACACCTACCGTATTGTTCGGGACATTTGACTCCTCATTCTTGAATATTCCACAAGAAGTATTGATTACTTCCATGCGTGAGCATCAGCGTTATTTCCCTGTACTGGACAGTGAAGGACAATTGTTGCCATTCTTCGTGACGGTACGTAACGGTGGAAGTGATTCACTGGACGTTATTGCCAGAGGGAATGAAAAAGTTCTGCGTGCACGTCTGTCTGATGCCAAGTTCTTCTATGAGGAAGATCAGAAGCTACAGATTAAGGATGCATTGTCGAAGCTGGAAAGTATCGTCTTCCAGGAAGAATTGGGAACGGTTGGAGATAAAGTGCGTCGTATTCGCAAGATTGCCGATGGACTTGCTGCCAAACTACAAGTATCCGGTGATGTTGCTGAATCCGTTAGCCGTTCAGCAGATATCTGCAAATTCGATCTGGTGACACTGATGGTGGGAGAATTCCCGGAACTGCAAGGTGTGATGGGTGAGGATTACGCTCGTAAAGCTGGCGAAAAAGAAGAGGTGTCCAAAGCGGTATTTGAACACTATCAGCCACGTTTCGCTGGAGATCAATCCCCTGCTTCTCTTGTTGGTGCCATTGTGAGTGCTGCGGACAAAATGGATACAATCGTGGGTTGTTTCTCCATCAACATTATTCCAACGGGTTCTCAGGATCCGTATGCGCTGCGCCGTCAGGCTGCAGGTATTGTACAGATTTTGCTGGATCACAAGCTTCCGCTGACATTGTCTGACGTGTTCGGAGTAGCACTTCAAGTACATGCCCAGATGAACCTGTTGAAACGTGCAGATGAAGAGGTTCGTAAAGATCTGCAAGACTTCTTTGGTCTTCGTGTGAAAAAATTGTTGTCCGAAACCGTCCGCTACGACGTAGTGGATGCCGTAATTTCTTCCGGATTCGATGATATCAGCGCTGTGGTGCCAAAAGGTGAAGCGTTGATGGCGGCTGTTCTGACAGGAGACGCATTCAAAACAACGGTTGAATCGTTCAACCGTGTGGGCAATCTGGCTGCCAAAGCATCCAATGCTTCCGTACATCCAGAACTGTTCACAGAAGATGGAGAACGTCAGTTACATGAGGCATGGAGCAAAACGAATGCAGAATATCGTCAGGCGTTGACTCAGCATCATGCTGCTGAAGCACTGGCTATTGCATCTGCCTGGAAGGATGGTATTACCTCATTCTTCGATTCGGTCATGGTTATGGCCGAAGATGAGGCTGTTCGGGCGAACCGACTTGCCTTGCTCGCGGCTATTGATCGTGACTTGAAAGGATTTGCTGATTTTTCCAAGTTGGTTTGGTAATTGGGCGGATTTCATGAGTCGTTTTTCACAGACTTGGCGCAAAGCTAAAATTCAGTATTAAAGAAGGATATATGAGGGTATAAATATACGGAACGGGTTGTGAAATGTATTTTTGACAACCGCTCCGTATTTTAGCCTTTGATTTCCCTCGTTCCGGCAGAAGGATTTTGCCTGGCCGGGGTCGTATATAACAATATGCAGCTATTTTATGAAACCGGGTGGTCTGGGTTTGAGTGAGTTAAATATACGCCACATTGTTGTGGATGGTGATGCTTGCCCGGTCAAAACCGAGATTGCGCAAACCGCTCGCCTTTTCAACATCCCTGTACTGTTAGTCTCTTCATTTGATCATCTGCTTCAAGGAGGAGAAGGGGTGCGAACCGTGCAGGTGGATCGCAGTGATCAGAGCGCAGACCTGTATATTGCTAATCATATTAAGCCATATGATGTGGTTATCACTCAGGACTATGGACTTGCGGCACTTGCGCTTGGCAAACGTTGTTATGTTTTGTCCTTTCGTGGTCGTGAGTTCAACGATCGTGACATTGATTTCATGTTGGATTCTCGTCATACTGCGGCCAAAGCGCGAAAAAGAGGCCATTATGGGAAAGGCCCAAAGCCTTTCACAGAGCAGGATCGAGAAATGTTTCAACATAAACTGACAAAACTTTTAAAAGATTTGCAGGAGAATGTGTAAGTTTATCGAATTATATTTACGTGTTGAAGAGATGAAGGTGGCCAGAGATGAGTACCGGACAAGGCGGTATACCCGAAAGTATTATTGAATCGGTGTTACAGCAGAATGATATTGTCGATACGGTGAGCCGATTTGTGCATCTGACCAAACAGGGGAAGTATATGAAAGGCCTCTGTCCTTTTCATTCCGAGAAGACGCCTTCGTTCACCGTTACACCTGAGAAACAAATTTTCTACTGCTACGGTTGCGGCACGGGTGGAAATGCCATCAAATTCAGGATGGAAATCGAAGGGTTATCCTTTCCCGAGGCTGTCAAAACGATGGCGGAAGAAAGTCACATCTCTATGGGGGACTGGCAAGGGCGTGAATCTGCTCATGTGAATCCGGAGACGGAACGTCTGTTGGAGGCTTATGAGCTTACCGCGAAGCTGTATCATTTTTTGTTGAAAAATACAGAGCACGGCAAGTCAGCCATGGAGTATTTACGCTCAAGAGGTTTTGGCGACAAGTTAATCGACCAGTTCCAGATTGGTTTTGCACCAAATCGTTGGGACACACTGGTACAATTTCTTGAGAAACGTAACTATCCGCTCGAAGAGATGGAAAAGGGTGGACTTCTGTCACCGCGAAATGAAGGTCAGGGATATGTGGATCGATTCCGAGACCGGATTATGTTCCCGATTAATGGCAGGAGCGGTAAGCCGATTGCATTTGCAGGACGCATATTGGGAGATGGGCAACCGAAGTATCTAAATTCACCGGAAACCCGGTTATTTAACAAAAGCCGTGTTCTCTATAATCTGCATCATGCCAAAAATGCAATTCGCAAACAAAGACAAGCCATTTTGTTCGAGGGATATGGTGATGTCATCTCCGCATGGGATCAGGATATCCAGAATGGTGTAGCGGCAATGGGTACTGCGTTAACCGAGAATCAGGCACTAATGCTCAAAGGGATGTGCGACGAAGTCATCATATGTTATGACGGCGACAAAGCAGGACAGGCTGCTGCACTCAAAAACTTCCCTATTCTTGAGGAAGCTGGATTGCAGGTCAAAGTGGCTCTCATTCCTGAGGGACTTGACCCGGATGATTTTATCCGGAAGCATGGTGGTGAACGGTTCCGAAACCAGATTGTGGACGGCGCCGTGACAACTACAAAATTTAAACTTATAAACTTAAAAAAAAGCCATATACTGCTAGAGGGTGGCGGACAAATCGCCTATTCGAAAGAAGCAGTAAAGTTGATTGCCCCCTTACCTTCTCCAACAGAAAGGGAAGTGTATCTTCGTGAACTGGCTGCAGAAGTGGACGTATCCTTCGAAACATTGAAGCAGGAGTGTAATGAAGAACGGGAGGCGATGAAAAATAACCTCCAGTTTGGGGATAATAACCCGAAAAGGTGGAATAATGGTAGGCAACAAAATAGGCAGGTGCCTACACCCAATCTGTTGCCGGCTTACCACGCAGCTGAACGCAAACTGATCGCCTGGATGTTGCAGGATGATGAGGCTGCCCAGTACGTGAATGAGCATCTTGGTGAAGCTTTTAACTTGGATGATCATGCAGCTATTGCTGCTTATCTATATGCCTACTATGCGCAAGGCAAACCGTCGGATACAAGCCGTTTTATGTCTTCACTGCATGACGATCGCCTGGAAAAAACGGTCAGTTCAATCTCGATGATGGATGGTCCAGGTGAATGGAGTATTCAAATGCTCGATGATTGCATCAGGGAAGTGCTGAAGCATCCGCGTAAGAAAGAGTACGATTTGAAAAAAGAAGAAATGATTGCTGCAGAGCGGGCAGGTGATTCTGTACGCGCGGCACAGATTGCAATTGAAATGATTGCCCTAGAGAGACAGTGAACGTCTGATGATTAGATGTTTCTAGGGAGGAGGGAGTCGAATTATGGCGAATGATCAGCATACTGAACTAGAAACAGAATTGACACTGGATCAGGTTAAAGATCAATTGATTGAATCAGGTAAAAAAAGAGCTTCGCTGAATTACAAGGAAATTATAGAGAAACTCTCTCCTTTTGAGCAGGATGCAGAGCAAATGGATGAGTTCTATGAGCAACTGAGCGATCTGGGTATCGATGTAGTGAATGAAAACAATGAAGAGGTTACACTTCGTCCTAGTGAAGATTCCGAGAACAACACCAGAGAGGGAGAGGACGAATTCCACTTTGATGATGATCTGAGCTTGCCGCCAGGTATCAAAATCAATGACCCTGTCCGTATGTACCTCAAGGAAATTGGTCGTGTGCCACTGTTGTCCGCAGATGATGAAGTACAACTGGCTAAACGGATTGAGAACGGGGATGAAGAAGCCAAGCGTCGTCTGGCTGAAGCTAACTTACGGCTCGTTGTCAGTATCGCCAAGCGTTACGTTGGACGTGGAATGTTGTTCCTTGATTTGATTCAGGAAGGTAATATGGGTCTGATCAAAGCGGTTGAGAAGTTCGACCACAAAAAAGGATACAAGTTCAGTACGTATGCAACATGGTGGATCCGCCAAGCGATCACTCGTGCTATTGCTGACCAGGCGCGTACAATTCGTATCCCTGTGCACATGGTGGAGACGATTAATAAGCTGATCCGGGTATCCCGTCAGCTGTTGCAGGAACTTGGGCGTGAACCGACACCAGAAGAAATCGCTGCTGAGATGGATCTGAGTGTAGAGAAAGTTCGTGAAATTACGAAGATTGCACAGGAACCGGTTTCTCTGGAAACACCAATTGGTGAGGAAGATGATTCCCATCTGGGTGACTTCATTGAGGATCAGGAAGCACTTGCTCCGGCGGATGCTGCTGCGTATGAGTTGCTGAAAGAACAGCTCGAAGATGTATTGGATACATTGACTGAACGTGAAGAGAACGTGCTTCGTCTACGTTTTGGTCTGGACGATGGACGGACGAGAACGCTGGAGGAAGTCGGCAAGGTATTTGGTGTTACGCGTGAGCGTATTCGTCAGATCGAAGCCAAGGCTCTTCGTAAGTTGCGTCACCCGAGTCGTAGTAAACGACTCAAGGATTTCCTCGAATAATCGAACTATGGGAGACTTTCCGCAAGACGCTTTAGCGGCGGCGGGGTCTCCTTTATTTTTAATTTAAACGTCTTGATTTCTTGGTTTTGGAAATTCATCCTTGAAATGTTTTATTGGATTTTATTTTATCGCTTTTCCTTGTTCAATGCAAATCAATAAATTAAATGAATGGTGTAGGTGCTTCATGAAACTTTCGAATCGATTACAGCGAATACATGATCAAATTCCCGATGGCAGCCGCATGGCTGATATCGGTTCAGACCACGCGTTGCTGCCAGTAGCCGCAATCCGCAGTGGGAAAGCTGCAAATGCAGTAGCCGGGGAAGTCAATCCTGGCCCTTATGATGCTGCATGCAAACAAGTCAGCGATGCTGGCCTGAAAGAAAAAATCACGGTGCGTCGTGGAGACGGTCTTGATGTGATCTCTGCGGGTGAAGTGGATGTCATCACCATCGCAGGCATGGGCGGTGCCTTGATTGCTTCTATTTTGGACAGAGGTTTATCCAAACTGGAAGGGGTCCAGTTACTTATTTTGCAACCAAATGTGGGTGAGGATATCCTCAGACGCTGGTTACTGGAGCATCACTGGGTGGTTGTAGCAGAACAGTTGCTCGAAGAAGATGGCAAGATTTATGAGATTATAACGGCGATGCCACAATCCGTAAGCCCGATTGCCAATGTAGAGGTGTATCGTGCACGTCCGCTTCAAGGCGGGGCAGAATTAACGGAAGATTTGCTGCTGCGGATGGGACCTTATTTGGTGGATCGTCCATCGGATGTATTTTTTGCCAAATGGGAAAGTGAGATCATCAAACTGCAAGGGGTTGTTAACTCCATCTCCAAATCCGATCAGGATTCTTCCCGGGACAAAGCGGCTGAGGTAGAGCGCCTTATCGCAAACTTGAAGGAGGTTTTGGCATGTTTGCCAAAGGTCAAACTGTAATTCAACTGATGGAGCAACTCGCTCCCAAACATCTGGCTGTACCGGATGACCGCATTGGTCTCCAGCTCGGCAGTTTGCAAAAAGAAATCAGTCACGTGTTAATTGCTTTGGATGTGACGGATGAAGTGGTGGACGAAGCGATTCGTATTGGTGCCAACCTGATTATCGCTCATCACGCTATCATTTTTCGTCCAGTTAAATCACTGAGTACAGATACACCTATGGGTAAATTGTATGAAAAGCTGATTAAACATGATATTGCTGTTTATATCAGTCATACAAACCTGGATGTGGCCGAGGGTGGTATGAATGACTGGATGGCCGAGGCACTTGGCATCGAGAGTAAAGAATCGCTGGAAGATGTACACACAGATCATCTGTACAAGCTGGCTGTCTTTGTGCCTCGTACCCATCATGAGCAGGTTCTTCAGGCCATCCTGGAAGCCGGAGCGGGGAGTATCGGTCAATACAATAAGTGCAGCTTTAACACGGAAGGTACAGGAACGTTTGTGCCTGGTGAAGGGACTCAACCGTTTATCGGTACCCAAGGGCAGATGGAACGTGTGGAAGAAATGCGGATTGAGACCATCGTACCCCAAAGTCTGAGAAGTAAGGTCGTTCAGGCGATGCTTAAGGCTCATCCGTATGAGGAAGTGGCCTATGACCTCTATGCCATGGATTTAAAGGGCCGTACGCTCGGTCTGGGACGCTTGGGACCCCTTAGGGAGCCTAAGACATTAGGTGAGCTTGTGGAGGTTGTGAAGACCCAATTCAATGTGCCTCATGTACGTGTGGTAGGAGATCTGAACAAGCAGATCAAAAAAGCAGCGGTTCTTGGCGGCTCTGGCAGCCGTTACGCGCTCACTGCCCGCTTCAAAGGTGCGGATGTTATTGTGACCGGAGATATTGATTATCACACGGCTCATGATGCGTTAATGGCAGGTATGTGTATCATCGACCCGGGACATAATTCCGAGAAGATCATGAAACCAAAAACAGCGGATTGGCTTCGTTCCCGTTTGGAAGAAAAACGATATGATACGCAAGTTACAGCTTCAGAGGTAAATACGGAAGTATTCCAGTTTATCTAAAAAGACCGCTGATGTGCAGCTCCCAGTAATATTAAGCTTGTCTGGGAACCTAAATGCCTGTATACTATGTAATGTTGTTCGGAAAGCTTGACAGACAATCGCTGGTGGCCTTTGTTGCCACGAGAGGAAAGTCCGGGCTCCACAGGGCAGGATGCTGGATAACGTCCAGTCAGCGCGAGTTGAAGGATAGTGCCACAGAAATGGACCGCCGATGGCCGGATTTTCCGGCACAGGCAAGGATGGAACCGAGGTGTAAGAGACCCCGAGGAACGCTGGTGACTTCGTTCCTGGTAAACCCCATCTGGAGCAAGACCTAATGGGACACAGCCGCCTCTTCGGAGGAGGCAACCTTAGCCCGAGGTGTGTCTAGGTTGGTCGCTTGAGCTGTGCAGCAATGTATGGCCTAGATAGATGATTGTCGCTTCTGGTGGGAGGGTAGTTCCCGTATGAACCACGAAGAGCACAGAACCCGGCTTACGGTAAGCTTTCCTAACTGCAACAACAACACTATTGCAACACAATGTAGTCCACCTATCAGTCGAGGACAACTCGTATGAATCATCCGATGGCCTGACTGATCAGAAGGACCCATGAACATCTAAAAAAACATAACTCCTGTTGATAACAGGTTCTATAAAAATAAGGCGGCAGTTCCGAGATTCTCGGGCCTGCCGCCTTATTTTTATTTCTCATCTCAAGTTAGGACGTGTCTGGTGTTATCAGACACGTCCTAATCAATCTCATACGCTAAAGAATCGCGAAACGTTTATGACAGTTCATTACAGTGTAACAACACTGTCGGATGTTAAGGAAGCATGCCAACGTTGGATGGCACGATCCATTCTTTCCACGGCTTCCGGAAGGAGCTCAGGGTCCGTATGAGTAAAGTTGATCCGCATGCGGTTTAACTCCGGTGTACCTGCATAGAAAGAATCACCTGGCACAATGCACACTTTCTCCTGGATACCATAAGTGAACAGATTGCTTGCAAGCATGCCTTCAGGCAATTGCAGCCACAAGAACATGCCACCTTGTGGTGAATTCCACGAGATACCTTCCCATGCTTTGGCTGCCATAAGAGTAGTCAGTGTTTTCATGCGTTGTTCGTAATCCTCTGAAATATGGCGGATATGCGCATCCAGATCGAAAGATTCAAGCAGTGCATGAAGCGCTCTTTGGTCAATGCTACTGGAGTGCAAGTCGGCACCTTGTTTGGCTCGTGCTGCCATTTTGATAATATCGGGAGCAGCCAGTATCCAGCCCGTACGAAGGCCAGGTGCTACCGTTTTGGAGAATGTACTGGTGTAGATAACGTTGGAAGGGCCGTCATAGGATACTGCATCCAGTTCTGCGAGAGCAGGGACATCCAATTGCTCTGGATTAAACCGAATTTCACCATAGGGATCATCTTCCAGAATGAGTACACCATACTTGCGGCACAGATCCACAGCCTGCTGTCTTCTTTCTCGCGACCATACTTTTCCCGTAGGATTGGAGAACGTGGGATTAATATAAACAAGTTTTGGACGATGCAACTGGAGCTGTTCCTCCAGAGATTCAGGCAACATGCCGTGATCATCACAGGCTACGCCGTGAGATTCAGCCTGATAGGAATGAATCACTTGCAGAGCAGCGAGGTAGGTTGGTGATTCAACCAGTACACGGTCACCCGGGTCGAGAAGGATGCGGCAAACCAAGTCAATGGATTGCTGTGAACCCGTAGTGAGAAGCATGTGATCGGGTGAAGCGGGAATGCCCTTGGATTCAAGACGTTCGGCGATTTTGGCGCGAAGAGGACGGTAACCCTCAGTCTCCGCATATTGAAGAGCGGCTGCTCCGCTCATAAATACTTTTTCATATGCAACGCGGATGGCTTCCAGCGGGAATGAAGTCTGGGCTGGTAATCCACCGGCTAGTGAGATCATTCCAGGTGCCTGAGCGGCCTGGAGCATGTCGCGAACGACAGAGGACGGGGTGTTTTGTGCCATTTTGGACCAAGGGATACTCATGTTATTCTCATCTCCTGTTATTCACTGTTATACTGATATTATAAACTATAATAGACGGACTACACTATAACAGTAAAATGAAGATCATAACAGTTGGGGGAGCACATATGCATATTGAATTAAAGCGGGGAAGCAGTACCAAATTGTACGTGCAGATTGCGCTAACGATTGCCGATCGCATCAGATCAGGACTCATTGAACCTGGAACCCGACTTCCTTCTGTTCGTAAAATGACCGCGGATTTGGGTGTCAGTCTGGTCACTGTATCCAAAGCGTATGCTGAACTTGAAGCGATTCAATTGATCACCTGCTCCCAGGGGAAAGGTTGTTATGTGAGAGGTACATTGAACGTGGATCAGATGGAGGATGTGGACCGAACGCAGCGAAACAATGCCAACGATGAATTCAGTACGTCATGGAATTGGCAGATGGCACTGGTGGATTATTTACCGCGAGCCCAGCTCTGGAGACATTTTGATACGTCACCTCAAGTGCGGTATGAACTTCATATGTCAGCAATTCAGCCTGAACTGTTGCCTACACGGGAGATTATCGACAGCGCCTACCGACTCTCCTCTGATCATACAGAGCGTATGGCAGCTTACGGATCTTTTCAGGGGGATCGGGAGCTTAGACAGATCTTTGCCGAACATTTTGCCGAGCGTGGACTACAGGCTGCACCTGAACGGATGTTAATTACAAGTGGTGCTCAGCAGGGGATCGATCTTGTGGCACGAACTTTTGTCGGACCTGGGGATGTTGTATACATGGAGGCACCAAGCTATACCGGGGCCATTGATGTATTTACAAGTAGAGGCGCGAAGATCATTACGGTCCCGATGGATGACGAAGGCATGCGTATTGATCTGTTGACCCGATTATGTGATACCTATCCACCCAAGCTGATCTATACGATCCCGACCTATCACAATCCAACAGGTATCACGATGAGTGCAAGAAGACGAGCACAGCTTCTTAATCTCGCGCAAAGTTACCACTGCCTCATTCTGGAGGATGACCCGTTTGCAGATCTTTATTTTCGGGACCCTCCCCCGGCTTCCATTAAATCGATGGATGGGACAGGTCATGTCGTATATATCAAAAGCTTCAGCAAGGTGTTGTCTCCCGGTTGCCGTATAGCCTGCGCCATCGCAGACGGAAGTGTATTGACCCGGCTTGTGGCCGCGAAATCTACGGCGGATCTGGGGAGTCCGCTGCTTACACAAAAGGCACTGCAATCTTTCATTCAGAATCAGTACGGTGCCTATGTATCCCGATTGAGGGATGAATTGTATTCTCGCTTGTGCGCAGCATCTGAAGTGCTGGAAGAGCATGCTACTATGGGCATGCAATGGCGCTTGCCAGAGGGAGGACTCAATCTGTGGCTCCAACTTCCGAGTAACTTGGATATGCGTGAGTTGCATCATCAGTCACTTGCTGCAGGGGTCTCTTTCCTCCCCGGTTCAGCCTGTTATGTAGGGGAGATGGATACACCAAGTCTGCGTATCTGCTTCACGGTAACAAACGTTGAGCTTTTGTGTGCAGGACTTCGTGTACTATGCCAAGTCATTGACAGAGTAACACCTGGGCAGGGTGGGACAGTGGCGGACAGGCTACCGCTCATTTAATTTTTCGGACTATGGACATACATCCAATCCACTTTCGATCTGTTGCAATAGGTTATAGTATCACCAGAAAGGGAGTTGGTTTTGAAATGAACCATTACTGTCCACCGCTTTGCCCGATTGTCTGTGACCCGATCCAGGTTGTTGAGGATTATTACATCCCACAAATCGTGCCTGTAATTCACCCGATTGAAGTGATCAAAAAACATCACTGTGTTCCGATTCATCATCACATGTATCCTGTTGTTGTCAAAGAAGAAGACCCTTGTTATGTATCCAGCCATAATCCGAAGAAAAAATCCGTGAAAAAATCAAGCAAAGCCCGCACATCTTCTCGCAAACGCTAATCGCAGCGGGTGCCCCGGGGAATTGGATATAAACCAAAAAGAGCAGCGTACGCCCCGGGGCGCAGCTGCTTTTGTATTTTTTACAGATTATCCTCATTACGCTTACTGCGTATACTTTTTCATCGTATTATCCATTTGTTGTCTGACATGTTGCGGCCAGAACTGCAAAGGAGCGCTGTTGCCTGATGCGGCTTGCAGTGCCTTATAGACATCGATTTGCCCATAGCCAAAATACTTGTCGTGACCCGGATCACCGAGGTCAATAACACTTTGGCGCATCAAATCCATCACTTCCGTGTTGGTCAAGTCCGGGTTCAACGAACGAATTAAACCTGCAAGTGCGGCTACATGAGGGCTAGCCATGGACGTTCCAGACAAGGCCGCATACTGATTGTTTGGATAGGTACTGGCGATACTGGACCCTGGAGCCATCACATCCACATAGTCCCCGTAGTTGGAATAGGAAGCTTTGCTCATATCCGGGTCCGTAGCAGATACGGCAAATACTTCCGGATAAGCAGCAGGGTATCCTGGACGCTCGGTATTATCGTTCCCCGTGGCTGCAATCAGGACGATATCCCGGTCAAAAGCGTATTTAATGGCATCATGAAGAAATTGCGCATCAGCATAATTGCCGAGACTCATGTTGATCACTTTGGCTCCATGATCGGCTGCCCAGATGATGCCTTCGGCAACGGCATATGTGGTACCAGAACCTGAGTTGTCGAGTACTTTAACCGGTAGTACCTTGTTATACCAGCTCATGCCTGCCACGCCTTCATTATTGTTGACAATAGCGCCGATAATGCCTGCGACGTGTGTCCCATGTCCCACATCATCCATCGGTTTGCTTCCCGGCTCGACCACATTATAACCCTCAAGGAGCTTGCCCTTCAGGTCGGGATGATTCATATCAACCCCCGTGTCGACCACCGCAACGATGACATCTTTGTTTCCCTTGGTAATATTCCAACCTCTGTTTGTCTCAATTGCAGGCAGGTTCCACTGATAATCGGAGAACAAAATGTCATTGGGTATCGTTACATCTGTTTGTTCAGTTACAGTATCATTGGTTAAATACATATAGTGGGGCTCCATATAGAGTGGATTCCATTTGCTTTCGAAATAACTATGCAATTGTTTGTAACTCATGTGTTCTGATCGAAAAACATATGTGTATCCCAGCTTGCGCGCAGATTGCGCTCTTAGATCGGATTTAATGATACGCATATCCCGTTCACCGGGATCTTGGCGAAAACGGATGACGATTTCATTTTCATAAAAATGACTGGCATTGGCATTATCATGTCCGGTCTTCACTGTGATTTCGTTAAGCGTATCCGGGTGAACAGACTCAATTTTGAATTTACCCTCACGCGGATAAGGGATCATGCGCAGATTTTTGCGCTGATGTTGTTCAACAGCATTTAATACGTTCTGACTGAACAAGGCAATTACAGCTCTTTTGCCATCTTTGGAGGGTTGCCCCATAACAAAGTATTTTTCTTTTCCCAAAGGAAAAGATGAGGATTCAAAACTTTGATGTTTGTTTACCGCTTTTTTGGCAAGGTTGAGCGAATGTTGAAGCTTCTGTTGTTCCAACTTGCTTCCTTGTGTGGAGGCGTGATCAAAGGGCTTGTTAAAAGAGCCATTGGTATTCATGAGATGAATGGATCTGATATGTTCATGTGAACTTTGGAGATCATTCACATATCGGCTAACCTGCGCAGCATTCATTGTGGCGGTTTTCTCCAGCATGATACTGAGATGTTGCTTGGCATCCATACGGGTCAGAAGATCGGTTGCTTTGACATCCTGCACTTTTAGACGCTGCTTACTCGTGTGTTCCTCATGAGCAGAGTCAGACAGGGCACCTGGCTTAGGTTCGGGACGATTGGATGTTGGAAGCAGGAGCGTCAGAGCGAGTGCTCCTGCACCAGCTGCAAGGGCCCAGTTAATCCATTTCGGTCTGGACATGGTGGATGGAACCTCCTTCGTTCATTTTGGACAATCATTAACAGTGCTTCGTCGTTGTCACTGGTTATATCTATCGTTAGAAAAAGCGGATATTTTTATGCAGGCGGGTTCGAGTCTAACTGCGTATAATAGGCATGTTTAACGGCAGAAGCGGAAAGCATGATTAAGGGATACCGCTCGTCATCTTTTTATGGTAGGATTATAGCTGAGAATTCAAAGGTCAGGGGAAAACCACCGTTGGCCGACCTATATGTAAGGACTTATTTAAGGGGGAGCTACCTTTATGTCAGCAGCCAATGTACAGAAAACATGTGAGTCAACTAGGGAAAAGTTAAAACCGGCTATCGATCGGATTGAAAAATTTTTGAATGAGAATGCTTTGCCTGAACTGGATCAGAATCAGACGGAAGAATCAACAGCCTTCTACAAAGGATTTCTTTCAGATCTCCGTCATTTGCTCGTTTTTTCTGAAGTTTCTTACGAAAAACTTGGCGTTGTGCTGCGTCGTGCCAACTTTGATGTCGATTTTGCCGAAAAGGCTCTTTATAATACGTATCACCAATGCGTAAACAGCTTTTTCTATCCCAAAAATGAATGTTATTCCGAAGACGGAAGATACGCTTACACAGGACAAGATGCCATTCGTTTCCGTGACAAGCCAATCCGTGCAGTACGGGATGTCATTCTTGAGGTTTCCAAAACGTACGAAGAATTGCGCGATGATCTGGCATATTATGAAAGTGATTACCTGACTCAGCGCCGTATGCAAAATCAACGGAATCACGCCTAATTAACGTTTAAACCTGAATATGAAATTGGACGAAACCGCCCTTGTGGCGGTTTTTTTGTGTTTTTAGTGAGAATCAGACGAAGTGTGATCATGTCATCATCTGGCATTTTGACGGGGAATATCAGGTTTGTGGCGGGGAGACAATAATAGTCGAGGTGATAAAAAATGAGCCAAGACAAACCAATTGTCAAATGCAGCGTCTCCAACTGCAACTTTTGGGGAGAGAACAACTTCTGCCACGCTGATGCCATCATGATTGACATTGACCAACATGCCACCCGTCGTCTGCATGAGGAATTTGCCGGTGAGACATTTGACTCCGATCATCATGATCATGCACGCACATCCTCTGCAACATGCTGTCACACGTTCAAACCCAAGTGAGCAGTCATCCCTATTCATAACGGAGGTGCTTCCCAATGAAAAATGACGATAATAAGTTTAATTTTCAGGATCGCCCTAAAATCAATGTTGACGGTGAAAAACAGCGTATGCGCGTCGATTATCCCAGAAAAGCACATCGGGAAGAATACGGGGCAGAGGTCGCTCCTCCGACTGTCGTAAGAACTGGAGATACCGAACGGGCAGAGCCTGTACCTGAGAAGCATGAGGCAGACCGGGTCATGGAATCAACAGGCAAGGTTGCGGGTTACATGGGACTTGCCTTCGGGATCGCGTCTTTGTTCATGTGGTCAATCGTACTTGGACCGGCCGCAGCTGTACTGGGTTACTATGCATATGTGAATGGTCGGAAGACAGCGGGAGCCTGGTCCATTGGACTGGGTGTTGTAG
Source organism: Paenibacillus sp. FSL R7-0026 (assembly GCF_038004485.1). Classification (NCBI taxonomy): domain Bacteria; kingdom Bacillati; phylum Bacillota; class Bacilli; order Caryophanales; family Paenibacillaceae; genus Paenibacillus; species Paenibacillus sp. FSL R7-0026. The sequence goes on along the minus strand of NZ_JBBORG010000001.1, from coordinate 4,436,224 downwards.
CTACGCTGAGTTATTTTTTCATGATTCCATTCGCTCGTTAACGTGTAAAATGATTCATTCAAAAGCCTTCTGTTCTCACCCAAATGCGGTGAATTACAGAAGGTTTTTTTCGTATATGCGCAGGCTAGGTGGGTAGATTCATATATTTTTATGAAAACAATGGAACCTTGCTGTAAAACGATGTAGAATAAGGTCATAATACGCTTAATTATACGGGAGTGGGTATAACTCATGCAGATTGATCCAAGCGGATCGCGGCAGTTGTTGGAACTGCAATTGTCCAATGTGAATAACCAAACCAGTGGATCACCATCGGATGCTGGTTCAACAGTGGATTTCGCCAATGTGATGGACGGGCTGTTAGGTACGGGTGCCAATTCGACGAGCAATACAGATTCCACCGCGACGGTCTCCAAAAGATCCAGTGATGGTTTGTTGTGGCTGCAACTCGGAAGCACGTACAATCCGGATATAAATACGGCAGGATCGTCCTCTGTCTCCAATAACATCGTTGAGTCTTTATTATCTTCATCCAATACAGGAATCGTGAATTCCGGTGCATCTGTACCTACGGATTATGAATCTTTGATTGCTGAGGCAAGTGCGAAGTACGGTGTTCCTGAATCATTGATCAAGGCCGTCATTGACACAGAGTCCAATTTTAACCCAAATGTCGTGTCCTCTGCCGGTGCCAAAGGGCTCATGCAATTAATGGATGGCACGGCTGCAGGGCTGGGTGTGAGTAATTCATTTGATCCTGCCCAGAACATTGATGCGGGTACGAAGTATCTTTCCCTTCAGCTCCAGCGTTTTGGTGGAGAAGTGAAGATGGCACTTGCTGCATATAATGCAGGACCAGGTCGTGTTTCACGTCTGGGCGTGTCGAGTGATAGCGAACTGATGAGTGTACTTAACCGTCTGCCTTCAGAAACTCAGAATTATATCTCCAAGGTAGAGAAGGCACAGTCGAAATATGTGATCTAAACTCACAGATAGACATTTGTGAAAACACATGATAGGCAGGATGAGATCAAATGTGGGAGCAGTAGCGCTTGAAACGCCTGTTCCCGGTTGGTCTTTTTGTGTTGTATGGGTATCGTGTTACAATGCTCACTGTAGGTTCAAGAACGAAGAGATAAGGGAGGTCTAACCTCATTTGAAATATTTTGATTATGCTGCGACCACACCTCCCCATCCTGATGTGATTCGTACGATGGCCGAAATTATGGAGACACAATTCGGTAATCCGTCCTCCATCCATGGGTATGGAGAGCGTGCCGATCAGTTGCTGCGTCGTGCTCGATCTGGATGTGCTGCGGCAATCGGCGTTAAGCCAGAAGAGATTGTATTTACTTCCGGTGCCACCGAGAGTAATAATCTTGCGATAAAAGGTTCGGCATTACGTTATCAGTCACGAGGCAGACACATCATCACAACAGCTACCGAGCATGCCTCTGTGTACGAAAGTGTTATGCAATTGCAGCAGTGGGGATGGGAAGTGACATTAGTTCCCGTGAATTCCGATGGAGAGGTCAACGCTCAGCAGGTTGTAGACGCGATCAGGCCCGACACGGTGCTTGTGAGTCTGATGCATGTAAATAATGAAACAGGAGCCATCCATCCGATTGCAGAGATCGGCAAACAGCTCAAAAAGAAAGCATCACGCGTGCTTTTCCATGTAGATGGTGTTCAGGGCTTTGGGAAAATGGAGGCGAGACCTGCCGATTGGGGTGCAGATCTGTACAGTCTGTCTGCTCACAAGATTCGTGGGCCGAAGGGAGCAGGTCTCTTGTATGTGCGTAGTGGAGTGGAGCTTACGCCGCTATTGTCAGGAGGATCACAGGAGCAGGGACTAAGAGCAGGCACAGAGAACGTGGCTTTGCTGGTAGGTATGGCAAAGGCCATGCGAATGGCAGCAGAAGATCAGGTTGATTTTGCCCGGCGTTCAACGGTGCTCCGTGATCGATTGATGGAAACGATACGTGTTATTCCTGAATTTGAATTAAACAGTCGCACAGAGGGTGCACCTCATATTGTACACTTCTCCTATCCCGGGATGAAGGCAGAAGTAGCGCTGCACACCTTGGAGCAACTTGGCGTAACCATATCGACCCAATCTGCCTGCTCTTCGCGTTCGGCTGAACCGAGTCGGACTCTACTTGCGATGGGCAGAGATGCAGCTTGTGCTGCTGGTGGATTGCGTATTAGTCTTGGAGATGAACATAGAGAAGAAGATGTAGCCTTGCTTGAACAGGCTTTACATCAGATGGTGGCGCAGTTGCGGCCCCTCGAAAGGCGGATGTAATGGATATGAAATATGATATGCTGCTTCTCCGTTTCGGAGAGTTTATGTTAAAAGGAAAAAATCGTGCCCGATTTGAGAAAACGATCATTACACAGGTGAAAGCTTTGCTTAAACCTTATCCAGGAGCGAGCCTTCGCAAAGAATATGGCCGTGTCTATGTGGATCTTGGCGGTGAATCACATACTGAACTGATTAAGGTGCTGAAGCGGGTATTCGGTGTGATGTCGATTAGTCCGGTTAAAGTTACTCCATCCGAGCTTGATGAGATTGTGAAAACTGCAGTTGCGTTTATGGACGAAAGGGAAGACGAATTCAAGGAAGGCACCACATTTAAGGTAAATGTAAGACGGGTTTGGAAAGAGTTCCCGAACTCTTCCCATGAAATGAACCATTTGGTTGGTTCCCCGATCCTTCGGAAGTTCCAGCAATTAAGTGTTGATGTTCGCCAACCTGATATTGAACTGCGAGTGGAAATTCGGGATCAGGGTACCTATATTTTCAACGAAACCATTCCGGCAGTAGGTGGCTTTCCGCTGGGCACGAATGGCAAAGCAATGGTACTGCTATCAGGTGGAATAGACAGCCCGGTGGCAGCTTGGTCTTCCATGCGCCGTGGACTTGAAGTAGAATGTGTACATTTTTACAGTTACCCGTTCACAAGCGAGCGCGCCAAAGAGAAAGTCATTGATTTGGCACGTGCCCTTGCTGATCATGCAGGAACAATCAAGCTGCATCTGGTTCCGTTTACGGAGATCCAAACGGCATTTACCCAGCTGGGTCAGGATAATCTGATTATTACGCTGATGCGACGTTCAATGCTGCGAATTGCCTCCAAACTTGCTGAGCGTGAGCGGGCATTAGCACTGATCACCGGGGATAGCCTGGGCCAAGTAGCGAGTCAGACTCTTCCGAGTATGAATGTCATTGGTCGTGCGACGGATCTGCCACTGTTGCGACCACTGGTTATGATGGATAAACAGGAGATCATTACCTTGTCCAAACAGATCGGAACGTATGACATTTCTATTTTGCCTTATGAGGATTGCTGTACTCTCTTTGTGCCAAAGTCACCTTCAACCAATCCAAATCTTCGAATTGTGGATAAAATAGAATCAACAATGAGCCATCTGTCAGAATGGGTGGATCAGGCGGTGGAACAAACTGAAACGATCACACTGCACGCCGGTGAAACTTCTGTGGTAACGAATCCAACAGGAGACAATGGCATGAAGGATGACTGGTTCTAAACTCAATAAAAATTAGCATGGCTGACATAATAAGGGCTATGTTAACTGCAAAAAAGGACTGTCCGATGAAATATCGTTCAGTCCTTTGCTGTATTCAGATGAAATTTTTAGTTTAAATTAGCCTACGAATAGGAGCGCTGCTGTTCCCCACCAGATCCCTTGTGGCTGGAACTGCTGGAGCGTTTGCGATAACCTGCAAAGACTACACCTGCAATAACTACAACGATAAAGAGAATGCGCAATGCCGGATGTTCAGTAAAGTAAGGCAAGAGTCGCTGTTCCTCAGTGATCATATTGGAAGCCGTATACCCGAGAACAATGGCTCCGACATAGATGATCCAAGGAAAGTGATTAATTAGCTTGATAAACAGGGTACTGCCCCAGACGATAATAGGTACACTAATCAGGAGTCCAAGGATGACAAGCACGAGATGCTGCTGCGCTGCTCCAGCAACTGCAATCACGTTATCTAATCCCATGGCTGCATCCGCGATCACAATGGTACGAATAGCAGTCCACAAGGAAGTTCCCGCTTGGACATCATTGTGTTCATCTCCCTGATCCGCCAATAATTTATAGGCAATCCAGATCAGGAGTATGCCTCCCACAAGCAAGAGCCACGGAACTTTAAGCAACCATAAAACAACAACTGTTGCTAAAATTCGAATCAAAAGTGCGCCGCCAGTTCCATATAGAATCGCCTTTTTCTGCACGGAAGGGTGCAAATTTCGAGCTGCGAGACCAATGACGATGGCATTATCCCCAGCCAGAATTAGATCAATAAAGACAACGTTCAGCAAAGCCAGCCAGAATGTGGGACTAAATAGCTCCATGAGATATGTCACTCCTTATATACGGTTCAATCATTAAGAATAGCATGGACAACTCCGACATACAAGTTAATGTGGGGGGATGAGGACATGGATACACTATGGCTGTTAACTGAAATTTTAATGATCAATCTGGTATTAAGTGGAGATAATGCGGTTGTTATTGCACTTGCCAGCAAGGATCTGCCACCAATACAACGCAAAAAAGCGGTATGGTGGGGAGCTTTTGGTGCGGTGCTGCTGCGTTGTGTGTTAACCTTTGTAGCGGTATTATTGCTGGGAATTCCCTTTATCCAAGCGGCAGGTGGGCTGCTGTTACTCTGGATTGCAGTAAAGCTGCTGCTTCAAAATGAGGATGAAGTACATATTCGAGAAGCTTCTACGACCTGGAAAGCCATTCAAACCATTCTGATTGCCGATTTTGTAATGAGCTTGGATAATGTTTTGGCCATAGCTGCTTTGGCAGATGGAGATTTGGCTCTGATCGTCATCGGGATTGCAATCAGTATCCCCATCGTCGTATGGGGGAGTGGGTTGATTGTTGGTTTGTTGAAGCGATTTCCGATTCTTGTATTCGTTGGATCAGGCATCCTGGCCTTCACAGCAGGTGAGATGGTAATGAAAGACCCCAAGTTAGGAGAATGGCTGGGAGGTATGACATCAGAGGTGCATACGCTGCTACCCGTAGCCATGGCTTGTCTTGTGGTTGCGATTGGAGGCGCACATAAATTTGTGCGGAAGAACGCATAGTTTAATTTTGGATAAAAGCTTGAACATATGACCGTCTGAACCGTCCGGTTTAGGCGGTTTTGTGGTGAGATAATCCGCTTGTCAATACAACAACCATTGGGCTGGTCATAAGTTGCACATTTTAGGGTAATACAGGTAAAGGACACACGCAAAGTGCGACATAAAGTATAGTTTTTTGCCGAAACATCGGATACACTAGAAGCATGATTATAGGTTTGAATATCAACAGTCAACATGGAATGTCTATCGTTTATGAAGAAATAAAGTACATAGCCATAGTATAAGAGGTGATTTTAGATGAGGATGAGAAATGAAAAAGCGATTGGACTATTTATTGCAGCTGCGGGAATTATTATTCTGCTTGGCAAGTTTGGCGTGTTTGGATTTATTGGTCGTAATTTCTGGCCTTTGCTGATCCTGCTGCCAGGCATCGCCCTTCATGCGTTATATTATGCGCGTATTTCACCATCGTGGTCACTCGTTCCTGCCGGCATACTAACGGTGTATGGTGTTTTATTCAGTATAACGAATACATGGGGCGTTGGACTTATGAGCAGGCTGTGGCCAGCATTCTTGCTTGGGATCGCCATAGGGTTACTCGAATATGGAATGGCTGAACGACGAAGACCGGAATATGTGTTACCTGCAGCTTTGATCCTTGGTGCAGTGTCCATCATATTATTCGGATTTACCTTGCTGCAAACGGGAATAATCTATGTACTTGCTGTCCTTTTGATCTTGGGTGGAGTCTGGTTATTACTTGGACGAGGACGTCAAGGGAGAGGCTGGTAACATTCCCAGTGGTCTTTTCGTGCGAAATATCTTGATTTTTACCTATAATAAACTATAATATAAGGGATATAGACATGCGTCGGGATATCACCGACGCTTATTTTGTGAGTAACCTGCGAAATTGCGGGAAGTTTAAGTAGATATGATTTGAAATTGGAAAGGATATGGATACAAAACATGCATTCAAGAGAACACATTCGCAATATTGCGATTATTGCCCACGTCGACCACGGAAAAACAACACTCGTTGACAAGTTGCTCCAGCAATCCGGTACTTACCGAGATCACGAAACGGTACAGGAGCGCGTAATGGACTCCAACGATTTGGAGCGTGAACGCGGTATTACGATTTTGGCCAAAAACACGGCTATAACTTATAAAGATTACCTGATTAATATTGTGGATACACCAGGACACGCCGACTTCGGTGGTGAAGTTGAACGTATCATGAAAATGGTTGACGGTGTATTGCTCGTTGTTGATGCTTATGAAGGCTGTATGCCACAAACGAAGTTTGTACTTCGTAAAGCACTTGAGCATAACCTGACACCAATCGTTGTTGTAAACAAAATTGACCGTCCAGCGGCTCGTCCGACTGAGGTTATTGATGAAGTATTGGACCTGTTCATTGAACTGGGTGCCAACGATCAACAACTCGAATTCCCTGTTGTATATGCTTCCGCATTGAACGGAACATCCAGCATGGATAATGATCCTGCCAAACAAGATGACAACATGATGGCGATCTACAATACCATCGTTAGTCATATCCCACACCCTACCGAAAATGTTGAAGAACCGCTTCAATTCCTCGTTACTTTGATGGACTACAATGAATACCTTGGCCGTATTGCCATTGGTCGTGTTAACCGCGGTGTGATCCGTCAAGGACAATCGGTAACGGTTATTATGCGTGATGGTAAGAGCAAAACTGCACGTATCGAGAAACTGTTTGGTTTCCAAGGTCTCAAACGTATTGAGACGGAAGAAGCAGGAGCAGGTGACATCGTTGCCATTGCAGGGATCAAGGACATCAACATTGGTGAAACCATTGCCGACCCTAACAACCCGGAAGCTTTGCCAGTTCTGAAAATTGATGAGCCAACACTGCAAATGACGTTCCTCGTGAACAACAGTCCATTCGCAGGTCGTGAAGGTAAATGGGTAACTTCCCGTAAACTTCGTGAGCGTTTGTTAAAAGAGTTGGAAACAGACGTTTCCCTACGTGTTGACGAAACGGATAGCCCTGATGCATTTATCGTTTCCGGACGTGGTGAGCTTCACTTGGGTATCCTGATTGAAAATATGCGTCGTGAAGGATATGAGCTTCAAGTATCCAAACCAGAAGTTATCGTAAGAGAAGTTGACGGTAAGAAAATGGAACCTGTTGAGCGCTTGTTGATTGATATCCCTGAAGAGAGCATGGGTTCCGTAATGGAGAGCCTGGGCGCACGTAAAGCAGAGATGGTTAACATGGTTAACACAGGTAGTGGTCAAGTTCGTCTGGAGTTCCTGATTCCAGCACGTGGTTTGATCGGATATAGCACAAACTTCCTGACATTGACTCGTGGTTACGGTGTAATGAACCATGCATTTGACAGCTACGCTCCAGTAGTATCTGGTCAAGTGGGTGGACGTCACCAAGGCGTGCTGATTTCAACTGAAACAGGTACATCTACGTTCTATGGCATGATGGGCGTTGAAGATCGCGGTACGCTCTTCTTGGAGCCAGGTACTGAAATCTACGAAGGTATGATTGTTGGTGAACATACACGTGACAATGATATCGTTGTTAACATCTGCAAAGAAAAACAACTGACTAACGTTCGTTCTTCCGGTAAAGATGATACGGTTAAAATTAAAACTCCGATTATCTTCTCGTTGGAACAGGCGCTTGAATATCTGAATGAAGATGAATTTTGTGAGATTACACCAAAATCCATTCGTCTTCGTAAGAAGATCCTGAACAAATCCGAGCGTGAGCGTGCAGAAAAACAACGCAAAATGGCTTCTAAAGCTTAATAACAACAAAATAAACTATATAAGTTAGCATTTGATGGAACACATATGCACCATCGGCGTTGATTACAACCCACTAAAGTAGTGGAGGATACGGAATCGATTCTGTAGGAGCGAAGCGTTCGCCTTTATCCCCGGATTTTACCATTGAAAAATGGATCAAAAAAATCTGGGGATAACAGCGACCAAAAGAACGATCCGAATCCGAAACGGTCATATTTCAGAGCTTTGTAATTAATGTTGTTGGTGTTGTTCCATCAACCAGTTAACTTATACTCTAGCATGAACACGAAAGGAGCTGGCTGTGCATGCAAGCATGGTTCGCATCACACCCGATCGTAGCCTACATCGTCATCTTTGTATTGATTACTTACGTATATAACAAGGTGTTTCGGGTACGTCAGAAATTGCCACTTGGTAAGGAAATCGTTCTCTATATTTTGATGGCGATGGGCACATTCATGCTTCTTATTTTTCAGATCGACAAGCTGCCCATCATTCAATGTTTGTTGGTCGCGGTTGGTTTGATGTTGTTAGTGAGAGTGCGTTATTTTATTGAAGGTCGTCAAAAGAAAAAAGCGGAAGCTGCCGCTCGAAACTCATAAATCCTGTCTTGTACAGACCATCCGTTTTCCTTAGGGAAAGCGGTTGTCTTTTATTTAGACAAAAACAGATGTGATAAAGGTGTTGAAGATATGAACTCAAATTCGAACGGACTGCCTCCACGGAGACAGGCACCGACGCAATCCGGTGCTTCTGGATCGAAGAATGGCAAGGGCAAGCAGCCTAAGAAGAAAAAGAGAATGAATGCTTTTGGCAGAATCCTTTTAAGTCTATTGGTTATTGCCATTGTGGTAGGCGGTGGATATGCATACTGGGTATACAATCAAGTCGTGGATACAGGCATCGATAAACCGGTACCTCCCGGGATGTCAGCCACAACCAAACCGATCACGATGCTGTTATTAGGCACAGATAACCGTCCTGAAACTGGCACATATCTCTCGGATGTTGTTATGGTGGCTTCGTTGAATCCGGAGACCAAGACGGCAACCATTGTATCTTTGCCTCGAGACACGCGTATTCAATTGGATGGGTACAAATCCAACAAGCTGAATTCCTATTATCCAAGATTCAAAGCACAGGAAAAAACCACTGGCAAAAATGCAGAGGATCAGATGAAAGAAATGATGGGCAAGTATTTGGGTGTAGATATTAATTATACAACCGTCCTGAATTTCCAGGCATTCCGTGATGCTGTCAATGCCGTGGGTGGCGTGGATGTGACTGTGGATAAAAATATGTGTTATAGAGATACAGCCGATGGTACAGATATCAATCTGGTCGCAGGCGCACAACATCTCGATGGTAAAGCAGCACTAGATTTTGTTCGTTACCGCAAATCCAATTGTAATCCAAAGACTGATGAATCCAATGACTTTGATCGTAACAAACGTCAAAACCAAGTGCTGAACTCCATGCTGGATCAGATGAAATCTCTTGGGGGCATTACAAAGATCAGCAAAGTGATTGGTGCAGTGGACAAGAATATGACGACAGATGTGGAATCGGAACAAATGAAAAACTTTATCTCGACGTATTGGAACATTTCCACTTCGGATGTGCATTATACTCCGGTTACTGGAGAGTGGAGAAGTCCATATGTGTATATTAATGAAACGGAACTTGCCAATGCCAAGCAGGCTTTACAAGATACACTTTCAGGTAAAGTAACTGCTTCGCCTTCAAGCGAATAACCTTCATTCTTTTGGGATTGGAAGCACGTTAATCGGTATGCTATAATAACATAAATCAAGTATAAGAATTGCATAAAGAAGGTTAGGGGGCTGGTTGAATGTCCGAAGCCGTCACACAATTAACTGAATCTCTTTTACAGCAATTCAAGAATGAGACCTTTGTGCTTCTGAGCACAGTGGATGTAGAATCCGGAGGTCCGACTTCAACAGCCATCTCCTGGATTTATGCGGAGAATGCTTCTACTTTTCGTGTAGCAATTGATCATCGTTCACGTTTAGTGAATAACATGATTACTAATCCGCTCATTACGGTTACTGTCTTTGGAGAAGAGACGGTGTACGCAGTGAACGGACGTGCTGTGGTACGACAAGATCCGCTGCTGGACGTTCCATTTAATATGTGCTGTTTCGACATTACAATTGAAGCGGTGAGGAATGCTCTGTTTTACGGCGCTCAATTGTCCTCTGTGCCTCAATATGTCAAAATATATGATCAGCGTGCTGCTGAGAAATTAGATGAGCAGGTTTTTGCTGCCATGAAAAAAGCCTAGTGAGAGATCACTGGGCTTTTTGTTGTCTTTTGTCCGATGAATGCAGCTGCTGCATTTGTTGTTTTTGGTTCATGGGTTCATCCGGATTTTGACGGACTTTGACGTCTTTCGGGAGTTGAGGGATAATTCGTCCCACCATGTCAGCGAGTTCTGAAGCAAAACCGGAGATTGGGTGCCCTTGACGAATATGTTCACCGATCTCTTTAATTCGTTCAGTGACATCTGCATCTGCAGTAACGATGGAATCTACACCTTCGGGATCTTTACGAAGTGCTTCGGCAACAGCGTACTTAATGGTACCAACTCGAGCACGTTCCAGTTCACCATCAACATCGATGCCAACTACGGCTGTATTACCGAGTATGACGCAGTTCGCATCTTCAACACCTTCTACTTGCTTGGCAAGGGCTTTAAGGTGATTGATTCGTTTTTCATTGGGCATCCGGCCACTCTGTGCATCATCCGCAATGTTGGTATCATGGACTTCACCTGTATTCTCATTGAGACGGTCCAAACGTGAAGGATTCATCCGATCTTCCTGTGCATTGAGCATGTGAGATCCTTTCCCTTGATCTTGCTGAGTTGTTACATTTCCTCCGTAACCTTTCGCATGTGTACCTTGATTCGGCGAAGCGCTGCGTGTGGAACTGTTGCAACCTGTAAGTATAAAGATCAGAAGCAGCGTGCAAACCCATATTTTCATAAATATTCATCCTTTCTTGGAGTTTTTCAGAATGGTTGACAATTATTTTGCCCTAGTCGAATACATTTATGTATGGGATCATGATTGTCCATGCCGCTGCTGAAAGATCACACTATTCATGCCTTTAACGACGCCGCTTTGGAGGGGATTGAATGAAAAAGATTTTTGTATTGGATACCAACGTGCTTCTGCATGACCCCAATGCCATATTTGCCTTTGAGGAACATGAGGTAATCATTCCCGCGGTTGTACTGGAGGAGATCGACTCCAAAAAAAGAAATGCCGATGAAATTGGGCGTAATGCCCGTAATGTATCCAGACTGTTGGATGGATTACGAGAGCTGGGTCACTTGCACAGTGGGGTACCTTTGGCTAATGGAGGTAACCTGAAAGTAGAGCTGAATCATCGGAGTTTCGTGAAAGTTCAGGAAATGTTTGGTGAAGTGTCCAACGATAATCGCATTTTGGCTGTCGCACTGAATTATCAGATTGAGGAGAATGAAAAGGAAGTAGTCGAACGTCAGGTCGTGCTTGTCAGTAAAGATGTACTTGTGCGTATCAAAGCGGATGTACTTGGTCTGTTCACACAGGATTACTTATCAGATCGGACGGCAGGACTCAGTGAGTTATATCCAGGTTATACGGCCCTAAAAGTTCATCCGTCAGTGATTGATGAGTTTTACACATATCGTTTTTTACCAATCAAACCGTTGCAGTTGTCTTATTCGTTGTATCCGAATGAATTTGTCATTCTCAAGGATGAGATGGGAACCAATAAATCGGCTTTGCTTAAAGTGAACACAGAGGGAACAAAGCTGGAGCCGCTTTTCCTCAGCAATGACAATGTCTGGGGCATTAGCGCACGTAACGCACAACAACGCATGGCATTGGAACTGCTTTTGAATGATGACATCCCGCTTGTTACCATCACCGGTAAAGCTGGAACAGGGAAAACCTTGCTGGCACTTGCAGCAGGTCTGCTTAAGGTAGAGGATGATCATAAATACAAAAAATTGTTGATTGCTCGTCCTGTTGTTCCGATGGGGAAAGATATCGGTTATTTGCCTGGTGAGAAGGAAGAAAAACTTCGTCCATGGATGCAGCCGATTTATGATAATCTGGAGTTTTTGTTTGACACCAAAAAAGCCGGAGATATCGATAAAATCCTAATGGGGCTTGGCAGTATTCAGGTGGAGGCCTTAACGTATATTCGTGGAAGATCGATACCTGGACAGTTTATCATTATTGATGAAGCCCAGAACCTGTCGCGCCACGAAGTGAAGACCATTGTATCCAGGGTCGGTGAAGGCAGTAAGATTATTTTGATGGGAGACCCCGAACAGATAGACCATCCGTATCTTGATTCTGCGAGTAATGGTCTGACGTATATCGTGGAACGGTTCAAACAAGAGGGAATCAGCGGACACATCATGCTCGAAAAAGGAGAACGGTCCAAGCTGGCACAGCTTGCAGCTGATTTATTGTAAAATTCAGGGGATTTATTTCCCGGAAAATGTTGTTATTAAAGCCGGCTCCTGGAGTCGGCTTTTTGCTGAAAAAATAAGTAAGCGTTATTACACAGAACTCGATATGCTCGTATTATGCAAAAATCCGAAAAAGTGTTTTTCGGCAGGGTAGGACAAGAGTACTACTTATTTGTTACAATAATTGCTGCAGGAAAAAACTAGGTGAACAGGGAGGGAAGTTAATGAAGCGTAGACATCAGGTTGTTTTGTTCGCGGTATTGCTGCTTTCGTTAACGATCTTGTCACCGAGTTTTGACTTTAGAGGTTCGCTGCTCAATCAAGAACGCGATCAGGAAAAGGATGCTTTTCCTGGGTCTTCTTCCCGTAATGAAGATGCTCAAGCTCCGCTGGAGATTGTAGTGGCCATGTCGGATGAAGAGTTTCAAGCCTTTCAAAAAATAGCTAAAGAAGTTGCTGCTTCTCAGCTGGTAGAGATTAATCTTCGGAATGAGAAGCCGGATACATATAAGCATGTTTTGGATCTTGAATTTTCACTAGGGGAGAACGGTGATGTTGTTCTGCTGGATAGTGAGGAAGTGCAATACTATGCCCAAAAAGGGTACCTGTATCCGTTAAACGGAACAACATTATCGAAGTCGCTAGGAGATACGGTAGTTGGGTTACGGGGATTGACAGAGTGGAATGGTTATCAGTGGGGAATGCCTTTTGATTTTGATCCGTACATTCTGGCAGCCCAATCTTCATTTCTGAAGAGAGCTGGTCTGGAGTCATTACCTCGAAATAAAGATCAGTGGGTCAAACTTACTCAACAAGCCATTGCGGAAGGCACCCCTATAATTACAATGAACATCAATGATATGTACGGGACAAATGCATGGCTGAATCATTTGGAACCGAGGATGGCACCAGATCAAGTTAAACGAACACAAATAGATTCGCAAACGGGGGATCTTCAGCAGGGGATTCAGTTGATGAATCAGATTCAGCCCCTTATTAAGCTTGAGTCTACCAATCCAGAGTTCTCTCCAACTATTGACCAGAACGGCACACCAATGGTTGTATCATTGTTATCTCAATTTTTAAGTGCAGATCAAGCGAGTACAGTTGATAAAGATTCTTTGGAGCAGATTTCTTTTGAAACCTTGGAAACTGTAAACTCCAGAAGTCTTGTCATTACTGCAGGTTCGGTTGAGGCTGAGGAGGCCAGTAGATGGATTGAAGGAATGACGTCCGCTACGACACAGCTGAAATGGTACCAACAGGTTAACCGGTTGCCCGCAAAGCAACAGGAGCTGGATTTGGAGTCTGAGAAACTCATTGGACGTTACGACATGACAAAGGGACAATCCTGGTTCTCGACCACCCAAGTTGTCCCTGCTGCAACGACCGAAAGTCATGCTCTAATAACTCGTTTTCATCAAAAAGTACAACAATTCTTAAAGGGAGAAATTACAGCGAATCAATACGTAGACAGTATTCGAACGACGAATTAACTTTAAGATCGTGTTCAAAAAGTCAGGTTTTCAACTTCGATGCTGATGATGCCACAAGGCATCCTTCGTAATCAAAAGCGGACTTTTTGAACAACCTCTTTAAAATGATATGGCTAGTTTTACTTCCAGTATGCCTTCACTTGTTGAAACGTCGGTTGCTTTGACAAACGACAGGATTTTCTGTGGATAGAACCCAAGGTCAAATTCTCTTTCCAGCATTCGGCGAGTGGTGTCTGGTAATTCAAGCTGGTTGAATACAAGTTTGTCCACATGAAAACGAATGGAGTTTTGAGGTTCATTTTCTACCGTATAATGTCCTTCAATGCTTAATTGCAACTGATCCCGCTGACCGGAAGCTATAATCTTATCCTGGTTAAACTGAAAGGCAAAGTCTTCAAAGATTGGATTTTGGGAACGTAGAAATGCATTAAGCTCATCCTGCCCAATTCGAATCGTATACGTTGTTCCAGTCGTGGATATACCTCCGTTTTGTTTTTGGATAAAATCAGGCAGGTTCTGCATGGCAGATGCCAATGCTTTGAAATATCGTTTCACCTCATAGATGCCGATATTCTCCCAATAAAGGGTCAGTTCATCCATCAGTTTCTGAATCGCTGCCGCATCTCCGCTGGTGGCTATTTGGGCATCCACTTCTTTTTGCAAGGTGACTACACGTTCCCGCTGGTTTTGAAGATTAGTCTTCATTTCGGTTAATTCTGTTGTAGTCTGACGAATCTGAGTGGAAGTCTGTTGCAGGTTGCGATAACGGTCCTGATACTTGTCCAGCACAGCCTGATCCCGTCCGATAATAATCTGGTAATAATCATACAGTACAAACAGGTCTTTGAATGACCTGGCTCCCAGGACCGTCATGAGGAGGCTGTCGCGTTCTCCTGTGTAGTAGGACCTCACTACAGCTCCGGCCCGATCTTGCTGAATATGTATCTGCTCTTCCTGTTCCTGAAGCTGGACGGATAATGTCTCGTATTGTTGAGCCAGCTGCTTCTGCCTTTCGGCGATGCGTTCGATTTCGTGATCGATTTCAACGATGGATAGACTTTTTTGCAATATCTCACGTGTATCCTCAGGTGAAGACTCTCCATAGGCATGGGCTAAAGGTAGCTGGAGGAATAAAATGATGCATAATATAAAGGCGAAAATGCCGTATTGACGTTTCACCGATCCATTCTCCTTTCAACTTCTTAAATGACAATCGTACAGGCTTGTTGTCTTCCAGACAATATATGAAACAAATACGTGAAATATCCTTAGTGGTTACATAACACCATGAGCATTCATTTAATCTGAACACAACAAAAAAGCAACCCGACAGATATCGGATCACTTTGATGCTGCAGGTGGATTAGAGCGGCAACCCCATTTCGAATACGGTCCAGTAGCTGAACCCCGTGAATGTTACGATCATATAACCCCAGAAGAGCAATATGTACGTTCGCTCGGTAAATTTCAAGTATCCCAAAATGACAAAAAACGCAGTCTGCAGGAAAAAAAGCAAAGCCATTTCGACCAGATCTCCCGCAAAAGCCATCAGGCCAATTGCAAGCGTGAAGAACCCGAGTACCCGAAACATGCGTGCCACGGTAAATCCTCCTCTCCTAAGTACGTTCATAGATTGTCTACACAACATTATACCGGGAAAGGAAAAACGTGTAAACAAATTTGGATATGAAAGCGAATTCTTTTTTTGCTCAAAGTAAGTATAGAGGGATATGTTTTACGTATGTCACGTATGAGCAAGCCTGAATGTGGAAATACATTTTAGTATGAAATCAATTCTATGAACTCTATGAGAGGCATAAGAATGAATGAAGCAGCTTTTATACCTAATTCACATACCGGGCTTCCGGTAATGCGGACGGTTATTTTAGGATGTTGTTAGGAGGGTATTATAGCATGACTGCAGTGAGACAGGATGCTTGGAGTACAGAGGACGATTTGATATTGGCTGAGGTTACTTTGCGTCATATTCGGGAAGGCAGTACACAATTGGCCGCTTTTGAAGAGGTGGGCGAAAAAATAGGCAGAACATCTGCCGCATGCGGTTTTCGCTGGAACAGTTGTGTACGTAAAAAGTATGATTCTGCCATCAGTAATGCCAAGGCACAACGACAAAAACGAAGTTATCTCAGAAAGCAGCCAGCTATGCTCGGACCGCAGGTTGCAGCATTGTCTACACTGGACACTGAAGAACATCTGTACAAATCAGACGGGATCTCAGACGATTCATTATCGATGGATGCAGTAATCCGCTTCCTGCGACAATGGAAGGGAACGGTGCAGGAGAGTAATCGTCAACTCAAGATGCTGGAGAAGGAGCTTCGGGAGAAAGAAGATGAATTGCTTGAACTACGTCTTGAGAATGACCGTCTCTCCAAGGAAGTGAATGAAGTACAGACGGATTACCGTGTGGTGAATGACGACTATAAAGCTTTGATTCAGATTATGGATCGGGCTCGCAGACTCGCATTTTTGTCCGAAGAAGAAGAGGAACTTAAGACACGTTTCAAGATGGATGCCAACGGGAATCTGGAACGAATTGAATAACAAGTTCAGACGTTTGATTGGTGAAAGCCAGGTATGAACCCGCCACACCTCCGTTACACAACGGCAGGTATGACGGGTTTTTAGTTTGGTGTTTTTGTTCTATTATAGATATATAGAAGAGTAACTACTGAAGCGGAGAGGAGTGCATCATATGATCATTGACATCGTAGGAGCGGGGGCACTGGGTCTTTTGTATGGCGGGAAACTGCTGGCGTCAGGTAACCAGGTCAGATTTTGGACCAGAACAACTGCTCAGGCAGACCTCCTCAGCCATGATGGAGTAACGATTGTTGAACAAGACGAGGAGATACATATTCTACCGGATCAAATACAGGCGAAACCAATAAGTGAGCTGACTGACACATGGAAGAACACACCAGGAGAATGGTTACTGCTCATGGTTAAGCAGACAAGCATTGATGATTTCATTCATGAGATTAGTCCATTACAAGATCACGTGCTGAATATCGCTTGTTTTCAGAATGGGATGGGCCATCTGGCAAAACTTCAAGCAGCTTTACCAAAGTCGCTTCTGTGTAGTGCGGTTACAACAGAAGGTGCGAAGCGCACACAAAGTGAGGTAACTCGTGCAGGTACAGGTGAAACCAGGCTGGGGAAGTACAATATACATATAGTAGCTTCTACCTCTATAGAGGAGGAGAGAACATTTACTCTGTCGGGATCGTTGCAGCAGGCAGGATTTGACTGTACAGTGTCGAATGAAATCGATAAGCTGATATACAGGAAACTATTGATTAATTCAGTCATTAACCCGCTTACGGCACTATGGCGAATCCCTAATGGAGAATTGATCGTCAAGGAAGAACGAAAGAGGCTAATGCGCCAGTTATATGATGAAGTATTGTTAATCTACTCTGCAAGTGGAATATGTTTGGATCAGGATATGTGGGATCAACTGATATCGGTCTGTCGTTCTACTGCCACGAATACTTCCTCCATGCTTGCAGATGTTCTCACTGGACGTGGTACAGAAGTGAGGTCAATTAACGGTCATATTGTAAGGATGGCACAGAAGCTGGACCTTGTTGCACCTACACATGAAATACTGCTTCATCTGATTGAAGGAATGCAACCGGAAGGAGTGAATTAATGGGACTTTTTATTGTGTTGAGCATATTGCCCTTTTTTCCGTTCTTTCTTGTCTATTGGGGCATGTACGTATGGAAAAAAGACAAACGGAACGCCATGCGGATGGCAATGGATGTAACCACTTTTTTTCTTGTTTTTTCAGTATCGGCGTTATTCAACTTAACATTTGATTCGAATTTTGGTTTTTATCTGACATTATTACTCATACTACTAGCACTTGGATTTATCGGAGGTGCGCAAAATCGACTAAAGGGGAAGGTCGATGGGGGGAGAATGTTCCGGGCCGTATGGCGCATGGCCTTCATCATTATGAGTTTCGGGTATGTTTTGTTTACTTTATTTGGATTATTTAGATACTTCATGAAACAGATGTAAGGTTACATAACGCAAAAGAGGCAAAAAATGTGTCGATTTTGTCGAAAACTGAAAAAAACATTACTTTCTGAAAAAGTAATGTAGATTTTTTTGACCGGTGGTTGTATAATCTATAAACATATAAACCATATCAATTTAGGGGGAACGTGTTAGATGAAAAGGAAAAGTCTATTAGTCCTTTTGACGCTGATTTTGGCGTTCGGTACCGTACTTGCAGCGTGCGGATCGAAAAACGAAGGCACAGGTAACACCGATACTGGTTCTGCAAGCGAAGGAAATGGTCTTGCGAAAGATCAAATTCTGAAAATCAACCTGTCAGCTGAACCTCCTACGTTGGACCCGGCTCAAGCAAAAGACAGCCAAACCAACACAGTTCTGAAATTCTTGTATGAAGGTCTTGTACGCATCGATGCTGATGGTAAAGAACAAGCAGGCGTAGCTAAAGACTGGACAATCTCCGAAGATGGTTTGAAATATGTTTTCAACCTGAACCCGGATGCTAAATGGAGCAACGGTGATGCAATCACTGCCGAAGACTTTGTTCGTTCTTGGGAACGTGCTTTGAAACCGGAAACAGCTTCTCCATATGCATACCAATTGTACTATATTAAAGGCGCTGAAGGTTACAACCTCAGCAAAGATGAAACATACAAAGGTACTAAAGTCACAGATTTCTCACAAGTTGGCGTTAAAGCTACTGATGAGCACACATTGGAAGTGACGTTGGAAAACCCAACACCTTACTTCTTGGGTCTGACAGCATTCTACACGTACTACCCAGTACATGCATCTGCTGACACCAATGACAAATTCTTCACAGACTACAAAAACATGATCGTTAACGGACCATTTGTAATGGATCAATACTCTAAAGGTCAAAAAATTGTTGTGAAGAAAAACGATGGTTACCATGCAGCTGCCGATATTAAATTGGCTCAAATCGATATGTCTCTGACGAACAGCAGTGCTTCCGAACTGCAAGCTTACAAATCAGGACAATTGGACTACACTGGTGCACCTAACGGTGAAATTCCATCCGACCAAATTCCTTCTGTAAAAGCGGAATTGCCGGACGAGTTCAAAGCTACTGGTATTGCAAGTACGTACTACTATCAGTTCAATGTAAACGAAGCACCATTTAACAACGTAAAAATCCGTAAAGCATTTGCAATGGCAATTCAGCGTCAGCTGATTGTTGACAAAGTTACACAAGGTGGACAAATTCCAGCATTTGGCTTTGTACCTCCAGGTATCCGTGGTGAAAACGGCGAATTCCGTGATGAGCACAAAGACGATTACTTCACAGAAAATGTTGAAGAAGCTAAAGCATTGCTTGCTGAAGGCATGAAAGAAGAAGGTTACACTACATTGCCAGCTGTTACGTTGATCTACAACACTAGTGATGGTCACGCAAAAATCGCTTTGGCGGTTGCTGACATGTGGAAACAAAATCTTGGTGTTGATGTGAAAACAGAAAACCAAGAGTGGGGCGTATTCCTTGAGAACCGTCAAAACCAAAACTTCCAAGTAGCTCGTGCAGGTTGGTCTGCTGACTACAACGATCCATACAACTTCTTGGAAATGTGGACTACTGGAAACACAAACAATGATTCCAAATTCAGCAACGAACAGTATGACAAAGATGTTAAAGACACTGTAAAATCTGCTGATCCAGCTGCACGTATGGCTGCATTTGCTGACGCTGAGAAAATCCTGATTCAAGATGAAATGGGCGTTATGCCAATCTATTACTACACTAACGTATCTTTGACCAAGCCTTACCTGAAAGGCGTACAACTTGATTTCAGTGGAGCTATTGACTTCACGCGTGCATATCTGGAAGAGAAATAAGTTGTTCTGAAGTCTAATATGAATACTTCGGGATATATATGTGGAATTCCATATATATCCCGATTTTTTGTATGTGCACCGATTTTCCTTATAATTCTTGAAATTTCCGATAAATGGATTGGACTTTATTTCTGTCTAATTCTACAATCGATTTGTATACAAAATATTGTTTGTGGAGGTGTGCAAGGGTTGGTTAAGTATGTGTTGAAAAAACTATTATTTATGCTGCTATCGCTTTTCATACTCGCATCTGCAACCTTCTTCCTGATGAAGGCTATTCCGGGTGACCCTTTTACATCCGAGAAAAAAGTATCTCCTGAAATTCGGGTTTTGCTGGAACAGAAGTATGGATTGGACAAACCGATGTATGAACAATACCTGAAGTATATGGGTGGAATCCTTAAGGGAGATTTCGGAGTCTCAATGAAATATCTCAATCGAGATGTAGCCGGAATGATCGGCGAAACATTCACCGCTTCGCTGAAGCTCGGAGTGTTTGCAATTGTTATCTCCATTATCGTGGGTGTTTTGCTGGGGCTTATTGCTGCAGTTTACCATCGTAAACTCATTGATGATATCACGATGATCCTTGCTGTCATAGGTATAGCTGTTCCGAGCTTCTTGCTTGCGTCACTATTGCAGTATCTCTTTGCTACTAAATTAGGCTGGTTTAACGTTATGGGCTTTGATGGTCCATTGGATTACGTTCTTCCGGTTGCAGCGCTATCTGCATCTCCGATTGCTTTTATCGCTCGTTTGACGCGTTCAAGCATGCTTGAAGTCTTACATGCAGATTATATCAAAACAGCTAAAGCCAAAGGTCTGAAATGGCCTGCAATTATGTTTAAACACGTTGTAAGAAACGGTATTCTACCGGTAGTAACTTATGTTGGTCCAATGACAGCGAATATCATCACAGGTTCCGTTGTAATTGAACAGATCTTTAACATCGGGGGAATTGGTAAAGTATTCGTAGAGAGTATCACAAACCGTGATTACACGATGATCATGGGGATTACAATTTTCTATGGTATCCTCCTGATGTTGGCTCGTTTCTTTACGGATATCGCTTACGTGCTGATTGATCCTAGAATTAAGCTGGAAAGCCGGAAGGGGGCATAACGTTGTCTGGCACGAATAATAAAAAGAATGAAACGGCGAACACGAACCTGACTAGTCAGGCAGCGGTTAAACCGCAAGAAAGTGTATCCCTTTTTAAAGATGCCATGTACAGACTTGCAACCAATAAGGCTGCTATGATAAGTCTGGGTGTATTGGTTCTTGTCGTGATTTTCTCTTTGATTGGTCCAACTTCTTTGTTTACAAGTTATAATTATTATTCCAATGATTTGTTGAATGCCAATGCAGCGCCGAGTGCGGAGCACTGGTTCGGTACGGACGAGCTTGGTCGTGACGTGTGGGTAAGAACTTGGGTAGGAGCACGTGTATCCCTTACTGTAGGTTTGGCCGCAGCCTTGATTGACCTTGTTATCGGGGTTATTTATGGAGCGATCATGGGTTTCTACGGTGGACGTGTAGATGGAATTATGAACAAGTTTTCCGAAATCCTCTACTCCTTGCCGTACATGCTTGTTGTAATTTTGTTGCTGGTTGTACTGGAACCAAGTCTGACAACGATTATCATTGCCCTCACCATCACAGGCTGGATCAGCATGTCATGGATTGTGCGTGGTGAGATTATGCAACTCAAAAACAGAGACTTTATTCTTGCTGCAAGATCCATGGGAGCAAGCACAGGCCGTCAATTGTTCCGTCATTTGCTGCCCAATGCAATAGGACCGATTCTTGTAACATTGACATTGTCTATTCCAAATGCAATCTTTGCTGAAGCGTTCCTGAGCTTCCTTGGATTGGGTGTATCAGCACCAAGATCTTCACTTGGTTCTATGATCAATGATGCACTTACAGGCTGGACGCTATTCCCGTGGCGGATGTGGTTCCCAGCAGGTCTGATGGTTCTTACAATGCTTGCATTTAACTTGCTCGGAGACGGTCTGCGTGACGCACTCGATCCGAAATTACGTAAATAGAAACAGGAGGTGGGATTATGGAGCCGATTTTAACTGTCAAAGACCTGAGTGTGTCGTTCTCAACACGTTCTGGTGAATTTGATGCCGTTAAACATGTGAGTTTTGAACTTGGCAAAGGAGAGACGCTGGGGATCGTAGGTGAATCGGGTAGTGGTAAGAGTGTTACCGCCCAAACCATCATGAAATTGATTCCCTCCCCGCCTTCGAAGGTCAAAAGCGGAGAAATTACTTTTCACGGGCAAGACCTGCTGAATAAGACAGACAAACAAATGGAAGCGATTCGTGGTAAAGATATCGGTATGATCTTCCAAGATCCAATGACTTCATTGAATCCTACCATTAAAATTGGTAAACAAATTACCGAAGTATTGCGCAAGCATCAGAACATGTCCAAACAAGCGGCGAATAAAGCGGCTTTGGAGATGCTTGAACTTGTAGGTATTAAAAATGCGGCTATTCGCATGAATCATTATCCTCACCAATTCTCTGGTGGTATGCGTCAGCGTGCCATGATTGCGATCGCACTTGCATGTCGTCCATCCCTTCTGATTGCGGATGAACCGACAACTGCACTTGACGTTACAATTCAGGCTCAAATTCTGGATGTCATGAAAGACATGCAGCAAAAGCTGGGAACATCGATCATGCTGATTACGCATGACCTTGGTGTCGTAGCGGGTATGTGTGACCGTGTTGTTGTTATGAAGGAAGGCGAAGTTGTTGAAACAGGAACAACTGCTGAAATCTTTAGTAACCCTCAACATCCATACACCATTAAATTGCTGAATGCTTTGCCTCGTCTGGACGAGCCCAAAAAGGAAAAACCAACTCCGGCTGGTATTATCAAAGGCAGCAATAAGCCTCTGGTACAAGTGAAAAACTTGAAACAGTACTTTAATTTGGGTAAAGGTAACATTCTCAAAGCGGTCAATGACGTAAGCTTTGATATCTTTGAAGGTGAAACACTTGGCGTTGTAGGCGAGTCTGGCTGTGGTAAATCCACAACAGGTCGTACCATTCTGCGTCTTTATGAGCCAACTGGCGGAAATGTTAACTTCAACGGAACGGATATCTACAAGTTGTCCCCGCGTAAAATGAAAGAAATGCGTAAAGATATGCAGATGATCTTCCAAGATCCATATGCATCTCTTAACCCGCGTTTCAATGTTATGGATATTATCGGGGAGTCCCTCGATATTCATGGTCTGGCTTCCAGCTCTAAAGAGCGTAAGAGACGAGTGGAGGAACTGCTTGATCTGGTAGGTTTGAATCCAAGTCATGCTCTTCGTTATCCACATGAATTCTCCGGTGGTCAAAGACAACGGATCGGGATTGCGCGTGCACTTGCTGTAGACCCTAAATTCATCATCTGTGATGAGCCATTGTCTGCACTGGATGTATCTATTCAGGCGCAGGTCGTTAAATTGCTTGAAGAACTTCAGCAACGTCTCGGCTTGACTTACCTGTTTATCGCGCATGACTTGTCGATGGTTAAACATATCAGTGACCGTGTCGCTGTAATGTACATGGGTAAAGTGGTTGAACTCGCAGAAAGTGAAGAACTGTATGCGAACCCTATCCACCCTTATACCAAAACATTGCTCTCAGCAATCCCTGTACCTGATCCGGAAGTGGAAGCGAACAAACGTCGCATCTTGCTGCCGGAAGAGCATATGAGCCCGATTCAAAATGGATCTGGTGGTCCTGCAAATGACCCGTACAACTTGGAAAATGCTCAATTGATTGAGGTTTCCAAAGGTCACTGGGTTGCAGAACCTTACGTATAATAGGAATATTAATGCGATATGCTATTATTGATGTATTAAATGCCGCCGACTCGTTCGGCGGTTTTTTTCGTATTTTAATCACTTTCTTTTGACGAAGCGGCCTTGAATTCGGTACAATCAAGAAAGGCTCTTTGAAGCAGAATAGGAGGCAGACCTCATGAACGGTATTACCGAGGCACTCCGCAGCGGATCAAGACTTGCAGAAGATTATATCTGTTCAAGAGATGCTGCGCGTGGCCTTTACGAGTATGACATTCGCTGGGAATCAGGACTTCAGGCGCGTGCCGAGTGGCTTGACCAATCGGAAAACACACGTATTGATCGTCGTGATCTGGCAGAGTATTTACGTATATATAATAAGCGGGTGAACGACCATGGAGAGGTTCATACGTCCATCACACGTCTTGCAGAACAAGATGCACTAGTGGTTACAGGAGGACAGCAGAGCGGTCTGCTCACCGGACCACTGTTCGTCATATACAAAGCCGCTAGCGTAGTGGCAGCTGCGCGTGAAGCGGAAGAAAGACTTCAACGCCCGGTAGTCCCAGTATTTTGGATTGCCGGTGAAGACCATGACTGGGATGAGGTTAACCACACATATCTACCTGATCATCAGGGAGACATGAGGAAGGTTAAGTTACAAGGACGATTCGCAGGAAGGGATTCTGTGAGTAATGTTCATGTGGATTCGCAGCAGTGGGTGAATGTACTCGAACAGGTGGAACATCTTTTACCTGATACGATACATAAACCAGGACTGATGAAATGCATCACAGAGATCCATCAATCCAGTTCAAATCTGAGTGATGCATTTGCCCGCATGATATCTGCCTTGTTTGCCAGTAGTGGACTTGTTCTAATGGATGCATCGGATCCAGATTTACGCAGGTTGGAACAGCCCGTGTTTGAGCGGTTGATACGAAAAAATGAAGTGCTGCGCAGCGCATACACACAAGGTGCTTCGCTGGTACAACAAGCTGGTTATGCTATGCCTG
The DNA here is from genome assembly GCF_038004485.1 of Paenibacillus sp. FSL R7-0026. Taxonomy (NCBI): domain Bacteria; kingdom Bacillati; phylum Bacillota; class Bacilli; order Caryophanales; family Paenibacillaceae; genus Paenibacillus; species Paenibacillus sp. FSL R7-0026. The sequence goes on along the minus strand of NZ_JBBORG010000001.1, from coordinate 4,411,556 downwards.
CCGAAGTAGCGGAGGATGGAGCCAATCTGTTCTACATTCATGAAGGTACGCGTCTACTCTTGTTGTTGAAGGACGGTTTATATAGTGATCGCAAAGGTTTGGTTTCTTTCACAGAGGAACGTTTGCTTCAGGAACTGGGAGAACATCCGGAGCGCTTCAGTAACAACGTATTGACACGACCATTAATGCAAGATTCCGTGTTGCCTGTAGCTGCTGTTATTTTGGGGCAAGGTGAAATTGCATATTGGGGTTTGACTCGGGAAGCATTCCGTCAGTTCGGCCTGCAAATGCCCATTTTGTTGCCGCGGTTGTCTTTCACCATTATGGAAGATATTCATCACAAACATATGAGACAATATGGACTTTCTTTTCAGGATGTTCAATATCATATGGAAGAAAAGAAGGAGCAGTGGCTCGCACAGCAGGAGACGTTCCAGGTAGATGAACAGTTTGACAAGGTTCAGGAGGCGTTTCTTGATCTGTATGGACCGTTGCTAGATGAGATCGCGGAGATTCATCCGGGGTTGGAACGAATTGGTGACACCAATTTGAGTAAAATCAACGAGCAAATGCAGTATCTGAAACAACAGACTCACAAAGCTATCGAAGATAAACATAATGTGAGTCTAAGGCACTGGAACGGCATTCAGAACTCCTTATTCCCAACGGGCAAACCACAGGAACGAGTACATAATGCACTCTTTTACCTGAATCGTTATGGCACCGAGTGGATCGATGAACTGATTAAGGCCTCAAGCGAATTCCTTGGAGAGCATAAGGTTATTGCACTATAGAGCCCTTTATAATAGAAGAAACACCAAAACGAGGAGGATATGATATGACTACACCTGCATTGCAAAACAGTATTGTTAAAGATATGGGACTCGCTTCAGAGGGTCACCTGAAAATTGATTGGGTAGAAGCGCATATGCCGGTACTAAACCGCATTCGTCGCCAGTTCGAACAGGATCTGCCCTTCAAAGGTTTGAAGGTTGCCATTTGTCTTCATCTGGAAGCGAAAACAGCTTACTTGGCAAAAGTGATCCAAGCGGGTGGTGCAGAAGTAACGATTACGCATAGCAATCCATTGTCTACACAAGATGATGTTTGCGCAGCATTGGTGGAAGACGGTGTTACGGTGTATGCGAAGTACAATCCGGAGCCTGCGGAATTCAAATCACTGCAACTGCGTGCGCTTGAGGTGAAGCCTGATCTCATTATTGATGATGGTGGAGACTTTGCAACCATTATTGCATCCGAGCGCCCTGACCTCGCAGCAACAATTCGCGGAGGAGCAGAAGAAACGACAACGGGTATTATCCGTTTGAAAGCATTGGCGAAAGAAGGACAATTGAAGTTCCCGATGGTTGCGGTTAATGACGCATACTGCAAGTATCTGTTTGACAATCGCTATGGTACTGGACAATCTGCATTCGACGGGATTATTCGTACAACTAACTTGGTTATCGCTGGTAAAAACGTAGTGGTAGCAGGTTATGGCTGGTGTGGTAAAGGTGTAGCGATGCGCGCCAAAGGTCTTGGTGCGAATGTGATCGTAACCGAGATCGATCCAATCAAAGCGGTAGAAGCACACATGGACGGGTTCCGGGTCATGACGATGGTAGAAGCCGCCAAATTGGGCGATTTCTTTATCGCAGTTACAGGCAATAAGGATGTTATCACAGGTGAGCATTACGATGTGATGAAGGACGGAGCGATCCTGAGTAATGCGGGTCACTTTGATGTTGAAGTGAATAAACCTGAACTGGCTAAACGTTCAGAATCGATTCGCACAGTTCGTCGCAACATTGAGGAATATCGTTTCAAAGACGGTCGTAAAATGTACCTTCTTGCAGAAGGTCGTCTTGTAAACCTGGGTGCAGCAGATGGTCACCCCGCCGAAATCATGGATACGACGTTTGCCCTACAGGCACTTGGTCTGCGTTATGTAAGTGAGAATTATAAAGACTTGGGTAAAAACGTTGTTAATGTACCTTATGATATTGACCAGCAGGTTGCCAGCTATAAACTTGAAAGCCTGAATATTGGCATCGACTCCTTGTCAGCTGAGCAAGAGAAATACCTGGATAGCTGGAAATTTTAAGCACTATCCAATAATTACAAGCTGATGAAATGGTTCAATAGGTATAGAATGGTTTATTGATGATATGGCTCATGTGCGGGTAGACATACGATTGCCCGTTTAAGGGAAGCGTCTTTGATCCTGAGTGACAGGATCAAGGACGCTTTTTTTATGCTGAAAAATTAAAAAATCAAGTCATGCAAGAAGGGTTTTGATTTTTTTGTGCGAATCTATTATGCTTAGGTGGTGGAAAGTGGGGCAAAGTGGGAGAAACGGGTGAGGAGTGAGTGGGCCAATGTTTATGGGGGAGTTCCAACATAGCATTGATGATAAGGGTCGGGTTATCATTCCGGCTAAATTCCGCGAATCTCTGGGACCGTCTTTCGTTGCCACACGGGGTTTGGACCAGTGTCTTTTCGTGTACCCCATGGAGGAGTGGGGGGTCATGGAACAGAAGCTCAAAGCACTGCCATTGATGAAATCTGATGCACGTGCGTTTACCCGGTTTTTTTTCTCGGGTGCAACCGAATGTGAACTGGACAAACAGGGCAGGGTAAATCTGCCGGGCAATTTAAGAGAGTATGCCAAGCTGGACAAGGATTGTGTTGTTCTTGGCGTGTCGAACCGGGTGGAGATTTGGAGCAAAGGCATATGGGAGAGTTATTTCAATCAATCCGAAGAAGCATTCAACGACATTGCCGAAAAGCTGGTCGATTTTAATTTTGATTTATAAAGTCAGGAGGGGTGCAGGTTGTTTCACCACATAACCGTACTCAAAGAAGAGGCAACAGAGGGATTAAACATCAAGCAGGACGGTATATACGTGGACTGCACTTTAGGCGGGGGCGGACATAGCTCCGTGATTGCTTCCAAGCTCGGTCCAGGGGGACGTCTGATCGCACTTGATCAGGATGATTGGGCTTTGGATAATGCACGCGAGAAGCTCGCAGCTTATGGAGAACGTGTAACATTGGTGAAAACCAATTTTCGGGATCTGGAACAGGTACTCAAGGATCTGGATGTACCAATGAAGGATGGTGTACCACAGGTCGACGGTATTTTGTACGACTTGGGTGTGTCATCTCCGCAATTTGATGAAGGAGAACGTGGATTCAGTTACAATCACGATGCTCCGCTCGATATGCGAATGGACCAGGATGCAATGCTGACGGCCAAAGAGATTGTGAATGAGTGGCCAGAAGAAGAGATTGCTCGAATTTTGTATCGCTATGGTGAAGAGAAGTTTTCGAGAAGAATTGCCCGTGTTATCGTCGGAAAACGAGCGCAGTCTACCATTGAGACGACAGGTGAACTAGTGGAACTGATCAAGGAAGGCATCCCGGCGGCAGCTCGACGTACTGGTGGACATCCTGCCAAACGCAGCTTCCAGGCATTACGCATTGCCGTCAACGATGAGTTGGGTGCGTTCGAAGAAGGCTTGCATCAGGCTGTTCGTTGTCTGGCACCAGGAGGACGTGTATCTGTTATTACCTTCCACTCCCTTGAGGATCGGATATGTAAACAGATTTTCAGCAGTTATCTGGAAAAATGTACATGTCCACCCGATTTTCCGTTGTGTGTATGCGGCGGCAAGGGGACCCTGCGTTTAGTTAACAGAAAACCGTTGATTCCAACGGAAACGGAATTGACCGAAAATTCACGTGCTCGTTCAGCCAAGCTGCGCGTAGCCGAGAAATTGTAGATCAAGAGTGGAGGAGAGAATCGGAGTATGGCATATACACGTGGTAATCTCGCTGTAAAAGAAAAAGCGTCCCAGGAACGTGTGACCCAGCAACGATACAAAGAAACCACCAAAGTGGTGACCCGACGTACGGGTCTTCCGGCACGCGAGAAGATTTTGTATCTGATTACCCTGGTTGCAGTTATCCTTGTTGGAGGAGCCTTGATGTCTCGTTATGCTCATATCTATGATCTGAACAAGCAGGCGCAGTCCACTATTTCGGATATCAAGGGGTATGAAAAGACGATTGCAGATCTGCAGGTGGAAAAAGAAACATTGAACAACCAGGTCATCGAAAATGCAAAACAACTTGGTTACGTTGAAGCTTCCGATAAGGATGTCATTTATGTACCTCGCTCAACAAGTACGAAATCAACTGGCACTGAATCGTCCTCAAATACAGCAAGCAGTAAGTAAAGAGGTGTTCCGATGATAAAAAGAATAAAGATGCGCACGTTGCTTATAGGGGGATGTATTACCCTCTTTTTTCTTGTACTCGTAACCCGAATCTTTTTCATTCAAGTTGTGAATGGCGGTGAATGGCAGGAACGGGCAGCCGGTTTGGTAGAGCGGGAACAGACGATTAAGGCTGCACGTGGAACGATTACGGATCGAAATGGTAATATTTTGGCTACCGATGCCCCTGCGTATACGGTTTCTGTTAATCCGTTATTAATTAATGAACTCGGAATTCAGGATGTTGTTACGGAGAAGCTCTCTGCCCTTCTTGGGAAAAATGAGAGTGAGATGCGTGCTCTAGTCACAGCGAAGAAAGAAAATGGCGATTTTTTTCAGCAACGTGAAGTACGCAGTGAAGGATATAAGATAAGTCCAGAGCTTGCGGAAAAAGTCAACGAACTGCGTGAGGAATTACAAGAAGAGTACAAGGCTCGTAATGCAATTGTGATGGCTCAGGAGTCGAAGCGTTTTTACCCTGAAGAAACACTTGCTTCTCACCTCTTGGGATATATGAGCCGTGATGGGAAAGCTGTCAATGGACTTGAAGTCTCATATGATGAAGCACTGACAGGCACAGATGGATATCTGAATTATCAGAAGGATGCCAAAGGCATTAAACTTCCAGATTCACAGGATAACTATCTGCCACCTCAGAACGGTAAGAACCTTACGCTGACCATCGATGATACGATCCAGTTCTACATTGAGGATGCAATGAAAGAAGCCGTTGCCAAGTATAATCCACTGAGCATGACGGTCATTGCTGCAGACCCAAACACGATGGAGATTCTAGGGATGGCGAACTGGCCGACCTTTAACCCGAATACGTATGGGAGTACACCTGATCAAAAGAATTTTATCAACCATGCTACGCAATCCATCTATGAGCCGGGTAGTACATTCAAAATAGTTACGCTAGCAGGGGCTGTTGAAGAAAAACTCTTCGATCCCAATGCAAGTTTTGAATCGAAACCAACCTATATTGGCGGATATACGATTAGTGATAACGGTCATTCTTACGGACGAATATCCTACCTTGAAGGTGTAAAACGCTCCAGTAACATTGCTTTTGTTAATCTGGGTTACAACATGCTTGGCGGTGAACGTCTGCGTCATTACATAGACGAATTCGGTTTCGGCAAAAAGACGGGCATTGATCTGCCGAATGAGGCAGCATCACCAATTAAACCACTGGTTTTCAAATCAGAAATTGCTACCGCTGCCTACGGTCACGGTCTTGTACAGGTAACACCAATTCAACAGGTCGCAGCCATCTCTGCGATTGCCAACGGCGGCAAATTGTTGGAGCCACATCTGGTGAAGGAGATCAAGAATCCGAATGATGGGACCGCGGAAGTGATCAAACCCAAAGTTGTTCGTCAGGTGATTTCCAAGGAATCTTCTAAACTGGTGAGCGGTTATCTGGAACAAGTGGTTGCAGACCAAACGATTGGTACCGGTCGTAACGCCTATATTGAAGGTTACCGTGTGGCTGGTAAGACAGGTACGGCAAGAAAGGTCGTGAACGGAGAATACAGCAAATCGAAAGACGTTGTATCGTTTATTGGATTCGCGCCCGTGAATAATCCGAAGATTGCTATACTTGTTGTCATTGACCAACCGGATGGAACCAACATTGGGGGAGGAACCGCAGCTGCGCCGGTGTTCAAAAAGATTGTCAGCCAGACTCTTCAATACATGGGAATACCCAAAGATACAGCCAGAACTCCTGACAAAAAGTCAAAAGAAGTCTCTGTCGTGCAAGCCAAGGCTCCTGACTTAAGTGGCAAGACAGCCAAACAAGCCAGAAGCCAGCTTCTAAGCGCAGGTATTGCTTATGTGACTCTTGGTCAAGGTGATAATGTAATTCGGCAGTATCCGGTTGCTGGCGCCTCTATGAATCCAGGCCAACGAATCTATCTGCTAACGGAAGAAAGCAGCAAGATGAAGATTCCCGATCTAACAGGTGAATCTCTCCGTGATGCCCTAGAAGTACTTTCTCTCATGAAAGTGGGGGTTACGGTCAAGGGCGAGGGTTATGTCGTGAAGCAAACCGAGCAGGTCGCAGGTGAGCAGAGAACTGTGCAGTTGAACTTGCAAACTGCCAAAGCTGCAGTGACAGGTATAGCCGATGAGGCTCCAATCTCTTCTGATCCGTCGTCAGAAGCTGAAGTGAAGGAACAAGAGGCTTCGGCCGGAGAAGCTAAAACCGACGAAACAGACGGAACAGACGAAACAGATAACAACAAGGCTCCTGCCAATGAATCCGAATCCTCTGATGATCCAGCCACAAACGGAGCTTCGCTTCCTTAGGGAGCTCTGACAGCTTGTTCTAACCCCCGGTTGTCCTGAATATTCATGAATGGAACGAATGTCATGATTTTGGGACGAGTGGGGGGATCTTTTCGTGAAGGGATCAAGCGTAAATCTGCGGCGCAGGTTGCTATGGAGTTTAATGATTTTAGTTTTGTTATTTTCGGCCCTGATGATCAGGCTTGCTTATGTACAGCTCGGGGAAGGCCCTGAATTGTCAGCAAAAGCAGAAGAATCCTGGCGGCGTAATATTCCTTACTCAGCCAAGCGGGGGGAGATCCTGGATCGAAATGGAACCTCTCTGGCCTATAATGTGACAACACCGACCATTATGGCCATTCCGGCTCAGGTTAAAGAAGCTGAAACGACGGCTAAAGCGCTGGCCCCATTGCTTGGGATGACGGAAGAAAAAGTGCTCGCAACCATCAAGAAACGAGAACTCATTGTACGACTACAACCCGGCGGCCGCAAAATTACGATGGAGAAAGCTCAGCGCATCCGTGATTTGAAGCTTCCGGGTATCGTTGTTGCTGAGGACAATAAACGTTTTTATCCTTATGATGATTTGGCTGCCCATATTCTTGGTTTTACGGGCATTGATAATCAGGGCTTAACGGGTGTCGAGAAGAAATATGATGATAAGCTGAATGGTTTGAATGGCAGTGTGTCCTACTTGTCCGATGCGGCCGGAAGGCTAATGCCGGGCTCATCCGAGAAGTATGTGGAACCGAAGGACGGCCTTAACCTCAAGCTGACCATTGATAAATCCATTCAGTCCATCATGGAGAGAGAACTGGATCAGGCCATGGTGAAGTTCCAGGCGAACTCAGCATTGGCCATAGCGATGAATCCAAAAACGGGTGAAATCTTGGGGATGTCCAGCAGGCCGGGATACGAGCCTGCCGATTATCAGCAATATCCAGCGGAGATATACAATCGAAATTTACCGATCTGGATGACCTACGAGCCGGGCTCCACATTTAAGATCATTACTTTGGCGGCAGCGCTTGAAGAGAAAAAGGTCAATCTGCAACAGGATCAATTTTTTGATCCCGGATATGTTGAGGTGGGGGGAGCCCGTCTGCGTTGCTGGAAAAAGGGTGGCCACGGAAGTCAGACCTTCTTACAAGTTGTGGAGAACTCATGTAACCCGGGCTTTGTGGCTTTGGGGCAGAGGCTGGGCAAAGAATCGCTCTTCTCCTATATTAAAGACTTTGGTTTCGGCACCAAGACAGGGATCGACCTCAGCGGAGAAGCCAGTGGAATTCTGTTCAAACTGTCCAGAGTGGGACCTGTCGAGCTTGCAACGACGGCTTTTGGTCAAGGTGTATCCGTAACGCCCATTCAGCAAGTAGCTGCTGTGTCAGCGGCCATCAATGGGGGTAAACTTTACAAGCCTTATGTTACGAAAGCGTGGGTCCATCCGGTCACAGGAGAAGTCATGGAAGAAGCCAAGCCGGAACTGGTTCGTCAGGTGATCTCGGAGAATACATCCAAACAAGTACGTGAAGCACTCGAGAGTGTTGTCGCAAAAGGTACCGGGCGTCCGGCATTCATTGATGGATACCGGGTCGGTGGCAAAACAGGTACAGCCCAGAAGGTTATCAACGGACGTTATTCCTCGACTGAGCATATCGTATCCTTTATCGGATTTGCACCGGCAGATGACCCTCAGATTGTGGTCTATACCGCAGTTGATAATCCCAAAGGAATTCAGTTCGGAGGCGTGGTTGCCGCCCCGATTGTGCAGAACATCCTTGAAGATGCTTTGCATTATATGAATGTCCCTGTTCGGAAGGATCAGGTCGCCAAAGAATACAAGTATGGTGAAACCAAAATTGTGACAGTCCCAGACCTGACAGGAGCTACTGTTGAAGATCTGTACGAAGACCTGAACATGAATTTTATGCTGGCGAAGTCTGGCAGTGGTAAATACGTGATTAATCAGGCACCCAAACCTGGGGCGAGGGTAGATCAGGGATCAACCATCCGCATTTATATGGGGAATGTACTGAACGATGCACATGATCACACAAAGGATGAATAACGGGGCTTAGGGGTAGTTTGAAGCTTCTAGCGCAACAAAATTCATCCAAGTGCGTTTCATTATTGGGTTGTATTGACGATATTAATAAATACAGACATATGTTAAAACAGAAGTATAATTGGAAAAGTGAGGTTATTCATGTGCTTTTAAAACAATTTGCATCGATGCTGACCACCGCCCGCCTCGTGGGCGAATCAAATACAGAATGCCAAAACCTTCAGACAGATTCCCGGCAGGTAAAACCGGGTGATCTGTTTATCTGTCTTCCGGGACATACGGTAGATGGTCATGATTATGCAGAAAAAGCTGTAAATGCCGGTGCAGTTGCATTGGTGGTTGAACGGCAACTGGATCTGCCTGTACCACAATTGCTGGTGAAGGACAGCCGATTTGCGATGGCTGTTCTGGCAGATTTCTTTTTTGACTCGCCAAGCCAGAAGATGAATATGATTGGTGTAACGGGAACGAACGGAAAAACAACGACCACCTATTTGATTGAAAAAATCATGAGTGATTACGGGCGCAAGACGGGATTGATCGGTACTATTCAAATGCGGTATGACGGTCGCACCTACCCGATGTCAGGAACAACACCAGAGGCGCTTGATCTGCAGCGTAGTCTGCATGATATGGTTCAGAAGGGTACGGACTGCTGTGTTATGGAAGTTTCTTCTCACGCATTGGAACAAGGGCGAGTAAAGGGAACAAATTTCCGTACTGCGGTATTCACTAACCTGACGCAGGATCATTTGGACTACCACCATTCCATGGAGGAATATCGCGGGGCCAAAGGATTGTTCTTTGCACGTCTGGGTAACGGTTATACGGAAGATGTCTCACAGCGTAAATTCGCTGTCATCAATGCAGATGATCCGGCTGCGGCTTATTTCATCTCTGTGACTGCGGCTGAAGTGATTACATATGGCATGGGTGAAAAGGCGGATGTACGCGCATCCCAAATTTCAATCACGTCTCAGGGAACTTCTTTCCACGTGGATACATTTGCAGGCAGCGCAGATATTCGCTTGCGCATGGTAGGCAAATTCAATGTGTACAATGCAATGGCAGCCATCTCTGCAGCGCTGGTGGAAGGTATTCCGCTGGAAGAGATCAAGCGCAGTCTGGAGACGGTTCCGGGCGTGGATGGACGTGTTGAAGGAGTGGACGAAGGACAGCCATTTGCTGTTATTGTCGATTATGCCCATACACCGGATGGACTGGAGAATGTGTTGCGGACGGTGAAGGAATTTGCCGAAGGGCGTGTAATTTGCGTGTTTGGCTGTGGTGGTGACAGGGACCGTACCAAACGCCCTCTCATGGGGAAAATTGCTGCGAATTATAGTGATTTTGTACTGATTACTTCCGATAATCCACGGACAGAAGATCCGGATCTGATTCTCAAAGACATTGAACAGGGCCTGATTGAAGAATCCGTTCCTGCTGAACGTTATACGATGATTGTGGATCGACGCCAGGCGATTCATGAAGCTATTGAAATGGCAAGCCCAGCCGATGTAGTATTGATTGCGGGCAAGGGTCACGAGACCTATCAGATTATCGGCACAACCAAAACCGATTTTGATGACCGAATCATAGCCAAAGAAGCGATAAGGGGCAAATCCAATTGATAAAAAGAACATTGGCACAATTGGCCGAGATGTGTGGAGGAACATTAAGTGATGTTGCCGCTCATGGCAATGTAATGGTCGAAGGGGTGTTTACCGATTCGCGTAAACCTCTGGAAGGCAGTTTGTTTATTCCGCTAGTGGGTGAAAGGTTTGACGGACACGAATTTGTGCAAGCCTGTTTAGAGAAGGGGGCTGCAGGCGCGATCTGGCAAAAGGATCATGGTATTCCGCCACAAGGAGCTGTCATTGTTGTTGACGACACACTTGTCGCGCTGCAAGCACTCGCATCTGCTTATCTAACGGAGAATAAAGCGGCTGTAGTCGGCATTACAGGCAGCAACGGCAAGACAACAACAAAGGACATCGTGGATGCCATTCTCTCGACGACGTTCAAAGTGCATAAGACGCAAGGCAACTTCAATAATCACATTGGTTTACCACTGACTGTACTAAGCATGGACCCGGATACCGAGATTATCATTTTGGAGATGGGTATGAGTGGTCGCGGGGAAATTAACGATTTGTCGGTTATTGCGCAGCCTGATGTAGCGGTCATTACCAATATTGGTGAATCACATCTGCTTCAGCTGGGGTCCAGACTGGAGATTGCCAGAGCCAAAGCCGAGATTGCCGCGGGATTGAAGCCTGGCGGGTTACTGATCTACAACGGAGACGAGCCTTTAATTGCACAAGTCCTTGAAGAGCCCGCAACGAAACAACCCGATGGATTGCAGCGGTTTACATTTGGTCTGCAAACCGATAATGATGACTATCCTACCGGACTTATGAATGCGCAGAACGGGGTAGTTTTCACCACCAAACAGTCTGGAGAACATGCATTTACGCTACCTCTGCTAGGAACGCATAATGTCGTTAACTGTCTGGCTGCTTTGGCAGTAGCCCGTCATTTCAAAGTGACGACGGAGCAGATTGCCGCGGGATTGTCTCGCTTGAAACTGACAGGCATGCGTATTGAGGTTACGCAAGGCGTTAGTGGTCTAACCTTGCTGAATGATGCATACAATGCAAGTCCAACCTCCATGAAGGCCGCAATCGATGTACTAGAAGGTCTGAAAGGATACCGCATGAAAGTGGCTGTGCTTGGTGATATGCTTGAACTCGGTCCCCAAGAGCAGGATCTGCATTACGGAATCGGAGAGTATATCACATCGGCCAAAATGGACATGGTGCTGGTATATGGTCCGCTATCAGCCAAGATTGCTGAAGGAGCAAGCAAGCATATGCCTACAGAGGCTGTGCATGCTTTTATAGATAAAGAAGAAATGACCCGTTATCTACTGGAGAAACTACATCCCAGAGACGTTGTTTTGTTCAAAGCTTCAAGAGGCATGAAGCTGGAGGACGTGGTCGAAGCACTACAAATAGCACCATTACAGAATCGAGTAGACTAGAGGGGTGAACCCATGGATTTTCAGGTATTACTGTTAACAATCGGCGTTTCATTTATTCTGGCGGTGATTGCCGCACCGCTCCTGATTCCGCTGTTACGCCGGATGAAATTCGGACAGCAAGTTAGGGAAGATGGGCCTCAGAGCCATTTGAAAAAAAGCGGAACACCTACAATGGGTGGAGTCGTCATTTTAGTTGCGTTCACATTGGCCTTTTTGAAATTTTCGGCAGTCAAGAATACAGACTTTTATGTCTTGCTTGTGGCTACGCTGGGATTCGGGCTGATTGGCTTCCTAGATGATTACATCAAAATTGTGTTCAAACGTTCACTGGGACTGACGGCCAGACAAAAAATGCTGGGCCAATTGTTCTTCAGTGCAGTGATGTGTTTCTTGCTGATCCAGAATGGACACAGCACAGCCATCTCTATTCCGGGTACGTCATTCTCGTTTGACTGGACCGGATGGTTCTATTATCCGTTTGTCGTATTCATGATGCTTGCCATTACCAATGCGGTTAACTTTACCGACGGTCTCGATGGTTTGCTGTCAGGGGTGAGTGCGATTGCCTTTGGCGCGTTTGCCATTGTGGCGATGCAAGCCACGTCGATGCCGGCAGCAGTGTGTGCAGCAGCGATGATCGGAGCCGTACTCGGTTTTCTGGTATACAATGCACATCCGGCCAAAGTGTTTATGGGAGACACCGGTTCTCTGGGTATTGGCGGTGCGATTGGTGCGGTTGCCATTGTCACCAAGACAGAGCTTCTTTTTGTCATCATTGGTGGTATTTTCGTTATCGAGATCCTGTCTGTCATCATTCAAGTGGTATCTTTCAAGACTCGTGGCAAGCGTGTATTCAAAATGAGCCCCATTCACCATCACTTTGAATTAAGTGGTTGGTCAGAATGGCGGGTTGTTATTACCTTTTGGGCGGTAGGCGCAATTTTGGCCGCTCTTGGACTTTATCTCAACAAGGGGTTGTAGATCATGAACCATCCTGAATCATATCACGGACAAAAAGTAGTCGTGCTCGGATTGGCCAAAAGCGGCGTACAGGTCGCCAAGGTGCTGGATCGCGCCGGAGCGAAGGTTACAGTAAATGATAAAAAAGAGAGAGATCAATGTCCCGAAGCTTCCGAATTGGAGGCTTTGGGAATTTCTGTTGTATGCGGAGGGCATCCGGATGATCTGATTCACAGTGGTGTGAAGTTGGTTGTCAAAAACCCGGGTATCCCATACCATGCAGCTCCTGTGCAGCAAGCTTTGGCATTGGGCATTGAAGTGGTGACCGAAGTAGAGGTTGCTTATCACCTATGTGCTGCACCCATGATTGGGATTACGGGCTCCAACGGCAAAACAACAACGACCACTTGGGTGGGTAAAATGTTGGAACATGCCGGCCTCAACCCGATCGTTGCCGGTAATATCGGAACACCTCTCTGTGAAGCGGCAGAGCAAGCTTCTCCAGATAACTGGATGGTTGTTGAACTTAGCAGTTTCCAGCTCAAAGGAACGGTTGATTTCCGTCCCCGGATTGCCAGCTTGCTTAACGTTGCAGAGACGCATCTGGATTATCACGGGAACATGGATGATTATGTGGCTTCCAAAGCGAAACTGTTCGCCAATCAGCAGCCTGACGACGTAGCCATTCTAAATTGGGATGATGCGGTATGTCGTGGTCTGGTTCCTTACATCAAAGGCAGATTGATCCCCTTCTCCGTGACAGAGAAATTGGATACAGGTGTGTATGCAGATCCCCCTTATGTGGATGGAGAAGAGGATGATGTGAAGCGTCAGGTAATCTACGCGGATGAAAACGGAGATCACCATATCATTATCGACGTTGAGGACATTGGCCTTCCTGGGCGATTTAATGTGGAAAATGCACTGGCTGCTGTGGCTATTGCTGTAGCGGCAGGAGCTGATCCTGCGGTGCTGGCTGCTCCGCTTGCAGACTTCAAGGGAGTTGAACACCGACTTGAATATGTCCTGGAGCATAACGGATCTGCATACTACAACAACTCCAAAGCGACCAATTCGAAAGCTACGGTTATGGCCCTGAATTCGTTCAAGGAACCGGTCGTATTGATTGCAGGAGGGCTGGATCGTGGATCAGACATGATGGAGTTGTTGCCCTTGTTCCAGGAACGGGTAAAAGCTGTCGTTGCAATTGGTGAGACACGGACAAAAATTGCCAAGGTCGCGGAACTTGCCGGATTAAAGCAAATTAAGGTCGTCGATAATGAGGAGGACGCTGCCCGGACGTTAACCGTTGCTGTGCAGGAAGCATCGAAGCTTGCCAGTGCCGGTGATGTCGTTTTGTTATCCCCGGCATGTGCAAGTTGGGACATGTTCGCTTCCTATGAAGAGCGGGGACGCATTTTTAAAGAGGCGGCGCATAACTTGTAAGTAGGGGGGTGGAAAAGCCCCTACTTCCATGCAAGGGGTGGCCTCCTGATGAAACAGACGCGACCGGCACCAGATATTTGGTTGCTGATTTGTATTTTGGCATTGCTTGCCATCGGCATTATTATGGTATATAGTGCGGGCTCGGTGCTTGCCTTTCATGACTATGGCGATTCATTTTATTTTGTAAAAAGACAGGCCCTGTTTGCGGTGCTTGGGCTTGTGGCCATGTTCGTAACTGCTAATGTAGACTACCGGGTGTGGAGGAAATATGCCAAGCCTATATTGATTGCCTGTTTTATTATGCTCATTGCGGTGCTCATTCCTGGAATTGGTGTGGTTCGCGGTGGTGCACGAAGTTGGCTGGGCATTGGTTCGTTCGGTATTCAGCCCTCAGAATTCATGAAGCTGGGCATGATTCTGTTTCTCGCTCACTGGCTGAGCAAGCAACCGGGTAAAATCAAAACCTTCACATCGGGGCTTCTGCCACCGCTGGGATTGATCGGGTTGGCTTTTGGGATTATTATGCTGCAACCTGATTTGGGGACTGGCACCGTGATGATGGGCGCATCGATGCTTATTATTTTCACAGCCGGAGCGCGAATGAAACATCTGAGCCTGCTTGCTCTTGGCGGCGTAGCGGGGTTTGCAGCTTTGATTGCAGCAGCACCCTATCGGTTGCAGCGTATCACAGCGTTTTTGGACCCGTGGTCCGATCCGCTGGGTGCCGGATATCAGATCATTCAATCCTTATACGCGATTGGTCCTGGTGGACTGGCCGGATTGGGACTGGGTATGAGCCGGCAGAAGTACAGTTATGTACCTGAACCGCAAACGGACTTTATTTTTAGTATTTTGGCCGAAGAACTCGGCTTTATAGGTGGAATGATTGTATTATTGTTGTTTCTGGTGCTGGTGTGGAGAGGGATGCGTGTAGCCATGACCGTTCCGGATGCCTTCGGCAGTCTGCTTGGTGTTGGTATCGTAGGTATGGTCGCCGTACAGGTCATTATTAACATTGGTGTTGTCATTGGCATGATGCCTGTTACGGGCATTACATTGCCTCTGATCAGTTACGGCGGATCATCATTGACCCTCATGCTCACAGCACTGGGCATTTTAGTAAATTTATCCCGTTATGCGAGGTGACTATGCGATGCGAGTCGTTCTAAGCGGTGGCGGTACGGGTGGACATATCTATCCGGCCGTTGCCATAGCAAGACAATGCGAGGCGGAGAACCCGGACTCGACATTTCTATACATCGGAGGAACCAGAGGGCTGGAAAGCAAACTGGTTCCCCAAGAAAATATTCCTTTTAAATCCATTGATATTACAGGCTTTCGACGGAAATTGTCCATCGAAAACCTGAAAACGGTCATGCGTTTCATTCAAGGAGTACGCAAGTCCAAAAAAATGCTGAAGGAATTCAAACCGGATGTTGTGATTGGTACAGGGGGATATGTATGTGGACCTGTGGTATATGCAGCAACAAAACTGGGAATTCCGAGTATAATTCATGAACAGAACGCCATCCCTGGTCTGACGAACAAATTTTTGATGCGTTATGTGGACACGGTTGCCGTTAGCTTTGAAGGTTCTGAAAAATCGTTTTCCGGCGCAAAAAAGGTGATCTACACCGGTAATCCGCGAGCGACTACGGTAGCCCAGGCTAGCCGTGATCGTGGTTTTGCCACGTTAGGTGTACCGATGAACAGCCGTGTTGTTCTTGTGGTTGGTGGCAGTCGCGGGGCAAAAGCAATCAATCAGGCCATGGTGGACATGGCTCCAATGCTGGAACAACTGGATGATGTACATGTCGTTTACGTGACAGGGGATACCTATTTTGATGAAACGCGTGAAGCCATTCGCAGCTCATTGGGTACGATGCCAAACCACCTGCATGTCCTGCCTTACGTGCATAATATGCCTGAGGTGCTTGCCTGCACATCCTTGATTGTAAACCGCGCAGGTGCATCATTCCTTGCGGAGATTACATCACTGGGTATTCCTTCGATTCTGATTCCGTCACCTAACGTGACTAATAATCATCAGGAAGCCAATGCACGCACGCTAGAAGGTGGAGGCGCATCACTCACGATGCTGGAGAAGGATCTTACAGGCAAAGTCCTGTATGAAGCCATCGCCAAGATTATGAATGATGAATCGGGACGCAAACGAATGGCTGAAGCCTCCCGGAAACTGGGGAAACCCGATGCAGCTGAAGTGCTTGTTCATGAAATTCAGCGTCTTGCTGCACGCCGATAAAGTGTGATTGTGGGCGATTGTCACACACAAGACGGGGCTGACATAAGATACCGTATAAATCGTGACCATCGTTCCATGGCGCCAGAACACGGTCTGTAACAACAGAACATACCGTGCTCATCGGTTTTGAAGCAAAGGAGGAAGCAAACATGCATCAGTGGATATCGTTACTATCCCAGAATAATGTTGGCAGAGTTCTTGAAAACGAATCGCTAGCCAAATACACCACATGGAAGATCGGCGGTCCTGCGGATGCACTGGTCATTCCCGAGAATAAAGAGCAGATGATGAATCTCGTTCAATTGCTTCACACGTATCAGATTCCGTGGATGCAACTTGGACGGGGCTCAAACATGCTGGTGTCAGACAAAGGAATACGTGGTGTTGTGGTGAAACCAGGCGAGGGCTTTGATTATGCCGAATTTCACGAAGGCGGTGTAACCGCCGGAGCGGCGCATTCTTTTGTTAAACTCAGTGTGGTTGCTGCCAAAAAGGAATGGACCGGTCTGGAATTCGGCAGCGGTATCCCCGGCACTGTCGGTGGAGCCGTATACATGAATGCAGGCGCGCATGGATCGGATGTGTCACGGATATTCAAATTCGCTGAGATTGTACTGGAGACAGGGGAATTGGTACGTTACAGCAAGGAGGACATGGATTTTGCCTATCGCCACTCTGTTCTGCATGATCGGAGAGGCATCGTGCTGGAAGCTACATTTGAACTCCAGCATGGAGAGCGCAACGTCATTTCGGAAACGATGGCGGCTTACAAAGATCGCCG
This sequence comes from Paenibacillus sp. FSL R7-0026, assembly GCF_038004485.1. Classification (NCBI taxonomy): domain Bacteria; kingdom Bacillati; phylum Bacillota; class Bacilli; order Caryophanales; family Paenibacillaceae; genus Paenibacillus; species Paenibacillus sp. FSL R7-0026. The sequence continues at coordinate 4,394,423 of NZ_JBBORG010000001.1, read as the reverse complement.
GCGCCGCACACAGCCACTGCAGATGGCATGTGCAGGTAGTGTATTCCGAAATCCACCGGGTGATCATGCAGCCCGCCTGATTGAAGCAGCAGGGCTAAAAGGAATGACCCAGGGAGGCGCACAGGTATCCACCATGCATGCCAATTTCATTGTTAATACAGGCCAAGCAACAGCAGAGGACGTTATCACCCTAATGCAGCAGATACAGAGCACTATATCATCTCAAAACGGTATTAACCTGGTACCGGAAGTCTTCGTAGTGGGTGAGCGGTAAACCCCGGAGGTGATACATTGGACAAATTGGTGATTGAAGGCGGGAAACCCCTCTCAGGATCCATACGCATCCATGGAGCAAAAAATGCCGCTTTACCGATTATGGCCGCAAGTTTGTTGGCAGATGGAGAAGTTACACTGCATAACGTTCCACACTTGCTGGACATTGAAGTGATGCTGTATATCCTGGAACGGCTTGGATGCACGTGTCGGCATGAACAGGGAACAGTGACGATTAATACCTCGTCTATCCGGTCATATGATGTGCCAGAAGATCTAATGAAGCAGATGCGCTCTTCCATTTTTTTGATGGGACCATTGCTGGCTAAGTTTGGGCAAGTGTCAGTGTATCAGCCAGGAGGCTGTGCCATTGGAGAACGCAAAATTGATCTTCACCTCCGGGGCCTGGAAGCGCTCGGAGCTTTGATTGAAGAGCAGGACCAACAGATTATCTGTCATGGGCACAATCTGGTGGGTACAGATATTCATTTGGATTTCCCAAGTGTGGGAGCGACCGAGAATATCATGATGGCAGCTGTTATGGCTAAAGGGACGACAACCATCTGCAACGCCGCAAGAGAACCTGAAATCCAGGACCTGCAACACTTTTTGAATGCTATGGGTGCAAGCATTATTGGTGCAGGAACGGATACAATCACGATCAATGGCGTTGAGAGACTGAAACCTTGTTCCTATGAGATTATACCGGATCGAATCGTTGCCGGGACCGTGATGATTGCAGCAGCAGCAACACGAGGCAATGTTACGCTTACACACTGCAATCCTGCTCATCTTACTTCACTTATACATGTATTGAAGCGCACTGGTGTTCAAATCACAGTCTGCAATGATATAATGACGGTGAGCTGTATGAGCCGTCCCAAATCAGTAGACCGTATTGTGACTTCTCCGTATCCTTCGTTTCCGACAGATTTGCAATCGCAAATCATGGTGCTGCTCAGTTTGGCAGACGGATTCAGTGTGATGAAGGAAACGGTATTCGAGGGTCGGTTCAAACATGTGGATGAACTGAATGTGATGGGGGCTGATATTTCAGTCGATCTGAACGCAGCATTTATCCGTGGTGTTCCCCGTCTGTACGGGGCTACAGTAGAAGCAACCGATCTTCGTGCAGGTGCAGCCCTAGTCATTGCTGGTCTGGCTGCTCAAGGCAAAACGGTTGTGGAGCAAGTGCATCATATTGACCGGGGCTACGATCAGATCGAGAAGTTATTCCAAAGTCTTGGAGCATCGGTTGAGCGACAGTCGCCCGTTTCGAAACAGTTGGATTTTGCCAATTAACGTCCTTGGCGTCCCCTTCTTGAAGGGAGGGGACCTGAGGCTTTGTGGAGCGCTACTTATGCCTAAAAGTCAAATTCCGGTTCTGAAGAAGAATCGGCCAAAAGGAAACACAAGCCGCAAAATTGTAATTATTCTCTTATTATTATTTATTGTATTGCTCGCTGTATTATTCTTTCGTTCTTCCATGAGTCGGATTTCGGCAATTGAAATTACGGGTAATGTATATACAGCAACTTCAGAACTGCTGGAGAAAAGCGGACTGAAAGAAGGCGAACAATTTTTTGGGACAAGTACTGCCGAGGTTATTGAGCGTCTCAAGACCATCAAGGCGATTTCCACCGTTACCGTGGACAAGCAATTTCCGGGGATTATCCATATCAAGGTTCAGGAATATGCCACGGTTGCTTATGAGCTTGGTTCTGACGGTACGCTAAAAGCGATATTAGCCAGTGGGACAAGTTTGACGGTTCCGGCAACAATTGGTGTTGCTGTGGAGAAGCCCATATTGACCCAATGGAAGGCTGATGATCCACTCAAAGCCAAACTGAGCCAGACACTGGCTAAAATTCCGAATGAATTAACGACGGATATTTCGGAAATTATTCCGAATCCAACGCCTTCATTTCCGGATCAGATTCGGATGTATACCAAATCGCAGTTTGAAGTGATTACAACCGTCTCTCTTTTATCGGATAAAGTGGAGTATCTGAATCAGGTGATTGAGACCGAACGGCCTGGGAAAATCACCATGCTTGAGGCAGATACCTATGTCCCTTTCATCCCGGATGACCCGGAAGATGATGCTGAACCAGGAGCAAGCCCCTGATCTTTGCCATGATGAGGCTGGACTGAATATGAAAGCCTAGGCAGGTCGGGGTTTGACCCCGTCAGAGCAATGAAACTTGTTCTTTCTGAGATGAAGAAAAAATGATACACTTGAACTTATGGCACATGAGTTGCCTCCTTCTTTTTTCTTCAATGTTTTATGTCTGGCAACCAGATTTTGACACCCAAAAACATTGTAGAAAAAAGAGGGAAAGCCTGAAGTGTGTTGAATATGTTTTAAGAGTGTTTAAATTCGAACGTAATTTACTATTGGAGTCAGGAGGTGCCACAGACTTGAGCAACAATGACATCATTGTTAGTTTGGACATCGGTACATCCAAAATTCGCGCTATTATTGGGGAAATGAACAATGGAACCTTTAATATTATAGGAGTTGGATCTGCCGACTCGGAGGGAATTCGCAAAGGTGTAATCGTAGATATCGATCAGACGGTGCAGTCGATTCGCAACGCAGTGGATCATGCAGAACGTATGGTAGGTATTCAAATATCCGAAGTGTATGTTGGAATCTCGGGAAATCATATCGGACTGATGAGCAGTCACGGCGTCGTGGCTGTGTCTAACGAGGATCGTGAAATCGGAGAAGAAGACATGGAACGGGTGTTGAAAGCAGCCGAAGTCATTGCAGTTCCGCCGGAACGGGAAATTATTGATGTTGTCGCCAAGCAATATGTTGTAGATGGCTTGGAGGGCATACAGGACCCCCGTGGTATGATTGGTGTTCGTCTGGAAGTTGAAGCAACGATCATTACGGGTGCAAAAACCGCGATACATAATCTTTTGCGCTGCGTGGAAAAAGCGGGTCTGAAAGTAAGCGATCTGGTTCTCATGTCGCTTGGAGCGGGTCAACTGGCTTTGTCCAAAGATGAAAAAACGATGGGTTCAGTGCTTGTTGATATTGGAGCAGGTGCAACAACCATCGCCATTTTTGAAGAAGACAGTCTTGTTGCAACATCAACGTTGCCAATAGGTGGGGAATTTGTAACAAATGATATCGCCTATGGCTTACGCACGTTAACGGATCAGGCAGAGAAAGTGAAACTGAAATATGGCTGCGCCTGGTTGGATGATGCTGCTGCGGATGTGATGTTCAAAGTCACCCGAATTGGCAGTAATGTAGACAAGGAGTTTTCACAGGAGGATCTGGCAGCAATTATTGAACCTAGGGTTCAAGAAATATTCCAGATGATATCCCAAGAAGTGAAGCGTCTTGGTTACAACGAGCTTCCTGGAGGTTATATACTTACGGGAGGTACGGTCTCTATGCCGGGGGTTCTGCAGGTCGCTCAGCATGAGCTTGCTGCTTCGGTACGAGTTGCAGTTCCGGATTATATTGGTGTGCGTGACCCCGGGTTTACAAGCGGAGTTGGCATATTGCACAGTGTAATTCGCAGTTTGCGCATTCGTCCCTCGATCAATAACGGCGGTGGAAATAACAACAACAACAATAATAACAACAAGAAACCGACCAACCGTCCGAAGCCAAATACGGCACAGGAATCGGAGCAAAAACCCGGTCTGTTCGAGCGGCTGAAGAATATGTTCAGCGAATTTATATAACAGGTTGGATCCATTTCATACATTCTTGAAGCCGTCTGAATGCGCCGGTACTAAAATAAACGCTTTCGTTCGTCGATATATGAAATTGATTCGGTTCAAATCAAAAATTGGACGGGCCATCCATGCACATTGAGGGGGAGATGGAATAATATGTTGGAATTTGATTTCGAGATGGAGAGCTTGGCTCAAATTAAAGTCATCGGTGTAGGCGGCGGCGGAAGCAATGCAGTCAACCGTATGATTGAAAATGGTGTACAAGGTGTTGAATTTATTACGGTGAATACGGATGCTCAGGCGTTACACCTGGCGAAATCCGAGCATAAATTGCAAATCGGTGATAAATTGACTCGTGGTCTTGGTGCTGGCGCCAACCCGGATGTAGGTAAAAAAGCAGCGGAAGAGTCCCGCGATCTGATCATGAACACGTTGAAAGGTGCAGACATGGTATTTGTTACAGCCGGTATGGGCGGTGGTACAGGTACAGGTGCGGCTCCGGTTATTGCCGAAATCGCTAAAGAGTGTGGTGCACTTACCGTTGGTGTCGTAACTCGTCCATTTACATTTGAAGGACGCAAGCGTTCCAGCCATGCAGAGCAAGGTATTGAAGCTCTCAAAGAAAAAGTCGACACACTTATCGTGATTCCTAATGATCGTTTGCTCGAGATCGTAGACAAAAAGACTCCTATGCTTGAAGCATTCCGTCAAGCGGATAACGTACTTCGTCAAGCGGTACAAGGTATCTCTGATTTGATCGCTGTACCGGGTCTGATCAACCTTGACTTTGCTGACGTCAAAACGATTATGCACGAACGTGGTTCAGCCCTTATGGGGATTGGTGAATCAACTGGTGAGAATCGTGCCGCAGAAGCAGCACGGAAAGCCATTATGAGTCCTTTGCTTGAAACTTCTATTGAAGGTGCTCGCGGCGTAATCATGAACATTACGGGTGGCGTTAATCTGTCCCTGTATGAAGTGAACGAAGCGGCAGAGATCGTAACTTCTGCTTCCGACCCGGAAGTGAATATGATCTTTGGTGCCATCATTGACGAAGACTTGAAAGAGGAAATTAAGGTTACAGTTATTGCAACTGGTTTTGAAGATAAACCTGCTCCACCACCACCAGGACGTAAGCCAGCTCCAGCAACAGCGGAGACGACAGATACACGTTCGCCGAACCTGCGTCCTTTTGGAAATCAGCCGAGCAATGATCAGCTGGACATTCCGACATTTTTACGCAATCGTTCACGCAATAATAACAACGATTAATACGCACATCAATTTATTGGAAACCCGGTACTCCTTATGGAGCGACCGGGTTTTTTCTGTTTATTTAGATATCATAGCATACAGCAATGAACAAATTCTGAACAAAGGGCCTGAGCAATTCCGACAAAAAAAGTTGGAACCACACCCCCATGATTAGACAGACTTTGAACAGGGGGCTCCGTATACTTGTGAATATGCTCATGAATATCAGGATATCGGGTACCGGTATTTCGATATGTTGCGCGCAGGCAGGTGAAGACTTTGGTTGTTTATGTGGATCTGATTTTTTTGACAAACCTGTGTATTGACGGTGCACTCATCGGAATGACCGCCTGGATGCGCAAGACAAAGCTGGTTTGGTGGCGATGGTTGCTGTCAGCCATTGTGGGTGCATTATACGTGGTCATGATGTTTGTACCGGAGTTTGATTTTATGTTCACCTTTCTGATCAAGTTCGGGTTCTCGCTGGTCATGCTTACGATTGCTTTTGGTTTTAAAGGTCTGCAGGCTTTTGCGAGGACGCTCGGTACCTTCTATGTGATTAATTTTGTCGCTGCCGGAGGTATTCTGGGTGTGCATTACATGCTTCAGAGCTCCGGTGAGTTGTTTAACGGCATTTGGTTCACGGCTTCTGGCGGTATGTCATTTGATCTGAAAATTGCTTTCTGGTTCACGTTTATCGTATTTTTTGCTGTCCTGTTTTTATTCAAAGCTGTGCAGAGCTCAAAACGGAAAACGGATCGCATGACGACCTATTTGGGTAAAGTTGAGGTCTGCATCGATGAGGTAGTCATTTCTTGTACAGGCCTTCTGGATACGGGCAATCAACTTACAGATCCCTTATCGCGCATGCCGGTCATGGTGATGGAGGTTTCGTTATGGCAAGACATGTTACCCGCTTCATGGAAGGGTAGACTCAAGGACGAGGCGCCGGACAACCTTATTCTGGAGCTGGATCAGGAAAGTTTTCAGTGGCAGGATCGACTGCGGCTGGTGCCTTATCGAGGCATTAACAAAGGGACTGCGTTTATGCTGGCAATGAAGCCGGACCGGGTGAAGGTGACGATGGAGGAAACATGTTATGAGACGACAAGGGTACTTATTGGGCTGGATGGAGGAGTTTTGTCGTCGGATGGGAAATACCAGGCCGTGATTCATCCTGAACTTGTGCAAGACGCTGCTTCTGCGCAGTCTACGGCTCTCTCTACGGGAGCAACAGAAAAGCCGCTGAATGTGGTATAGGAGGAACGTACATGCTTGTGAAATGGAAACTGGTGGCGCAGCTGCAATATTACCGTCTGTTATTTTTGTTGGGACTCAAGAGTGAAGAGATTTATTACATTGGGGGAAGTGAGGCACTTCCGCCACCATTGACAAGGGAAGAGGAAGAATTTTTGCTGCAAAAATTATCCTCGGGAGACTCGGCAATTCGCGCGATGCTCATTGAGCGCAACCTGCGTCTGGTGGTGTACATTGCACGAAAGTTTGAAAACACAGGAATCAATATTGAAGATTTGGTCTCCATTGGAGCCATCGGATTGATCAAGGCAGTTAATACATTTGACCCGGAAAAGAAAATCAAACTGGCAACCTATGCTTCACGTTGTATCGAAAATGAAATTTTGATGTACTTGAGACGTAATAGTAAGATCCGAACTGAAGTTTCTTTTGATGAACCGCTCAACATTGATTGGGATGGAAATGAACTATTATTATCTGATGTATTGGGTACAGAAAACGATACAATCTATCGGAATATTGAAGAGCAGGTAGACCGGAAACTTTTGCACAAGGCACTGGAAAAATTAACGGAGCGCGAGCGAATGATTATGGAGCTTCGTTTTGGCCTGACGGATGGGGAAGAAAAGACACAAAAAGATGTAGCCGATCTCCTAGGAATCTCCCAATCCTACATCTCTCGACTCGAAAAAAGAATCATTAAAAGACTTCGCAAGGAGTTCAATAAAATGGTCTGAAATACATCTTTGGTCAGAATGGGTATTACTGGCAAGGGTGCCAAGTACGAATAAAAAAGCCTGCCCCGGAGATAATGTACATTAATGTTTCTCCTTGGGAGGTAAATCACGATGACCCGAAACAAAGTCGAGATTTGTGGCGTGGACACCGCAAAATTGCCTGTCCTCACCAACACTGAAATGCGGGAATTGTTTCATTCCCTTCAGCAACACCATGATCGCTCAGCAAGAGAGAAATTAGTGAATGGCAACCTGCGTCTGGTACTCAGTGTCATTCAGCGTTTTAACAATCGGGGGGAGTTTGTCGATGATCTGTTCCAGGTTGGTTGCATCGGCCTGATGAAAGCCATTGATAATTTTGATTTATCCCAGAATGTCAAATTTTCAACCTACGCGGTGCCGATGATTATCGGTGAAATCCGTCGATACCTGCGTGATAATAACCCAATTCGGGTATCTCGCTCCTTGAGGGACATTGCTTACAAAGCACTTCAGGTCCGTGACAGCCTGACGAATAAAAATTCCCGGGAACCGACGATATTCGAAATTGCGGAAGTACTGAATGTGCCGAAGGAAGATGTTGTTTTTGCATTGGACGCCATTCAGGACCCGGTCTCGCTCTTCGAACCGATTTATCATGATGGTGGAGATCCGATCTATGTTATGGATCAGATCAGTGATGACAGAAACAAAGATGTGTCATGGATCGAGGAAATTGCACTCCGTGAAGCGATGCATCGTCTTGGTCAGCGGGAAAAAATGATTCTGTCGATGCGGTTTTTCGAAGGGAAAACCCAGATGGAAGTGGCTGATGAAATTGGTATTTCCCAGGCTCAGGTATCACGTCTGGAGAAATCAGCGATACAGCAGATGCAAAAACATGTAAAGTCATAACACGATGCAAAGGCAGAAGGACGATCAATCGGGGCAGTGTATACCGTTGGTCGTCTTTTTGTTTTGGACCGTTTCCACATTTGATGAAAAACAGGACATTTTTCGCCCCTGAAACATATATTGTATAGAAGCGTGAAGAACGGGCAGAAGAGGAATAACAGGGGGCGGGAATGAATGAAAGTAAATACGAGCGAAGTAGCGGCACGAGGCATGAAAATCTCGGACTTTCAGACAAAGGATGTCATTAACATTACGGATGGTAAACGCCTCGGTCAGATCAGTGATTTGGAGCTGGATCTGAAGCAGGGACGAATTGAAGCGATTGTTGTGCCAGGGTACAGCCGTTTTATGGGTCTTTTTGGCGGGGGAACGGATCTGGTGATTCCCTGGAGAAACATTGTGAAGATTGGTTCAGATGTGATACTGGTGAAGATGGATGAGGTGAAGGAAAATACGTATGACGAGCGTGATCGCGAAGCGCGCCTGTATGATGAACAACAGCATAACCGCACAGAGCGAGTGGAACGCATTGAACGGTCGGAACGTAATCAGCGTCGAACGATATAAATGAGACAGAATGTGGCTCATTTGGTACACTGGAAGTGGTGAGGTGAGATAATGGAACCCTTTGTATTGGATAAAGAATTACTTGAACGGACAAAGAACCCAAATTCAGATTTCGGTCCTGATCCGTTATTATTATATGTTGAGCCTTGGACACAGCAATTTGAACAGCTGTCAGTCGGGTTTACGACGAGACATGGTGGAGTTGGAAAAGTTCCGTATGCTACGCTCAATTGTGCTTATCATGTGGGGGATGACCCTGAAGTTGTACTTAACAACCGCAGGCTTGTAACTGAGAAGCTTGGTTTTGCAGCAGAAGCATGGACCTGTGGAGAGCAGGTGCATGGCAAACATGTGGTTGTAATTACCGCTGAAGATCGGAGCAGAGGATTACTTGATCGTCAATCTGCATTGCAGGATACGGATGGATTGGTCACGAATGTGCCTGGTGTGCTGTTAACTTCTTTCTACGCAGACTGTGTTCCGCTTTATTTCTATGACCCGGTGCAGCAGGCGGTAGGTCTTGCTCATGCCGGCTGGAAAGGTACAGTCGCGGGTATCGCTGTATCCATGGTGGAGACGATGGAACGGGAGTATGGCAGCCGTAGGCAGGACATTCGAGCTGCAATCGGTCCGTCGATCGGGGATTGCTGTTATGAAGTGGATGAGGCGGTCATGCAGCATGTACGGGTTTGGTTTGATGATTCCCCGGTTAATGATAAATACAAGGATTCTGCTTCTAAACAAGCATATCGAGCCGTGAATAACGGTAAAACGATGTTAAACTTGAAAGAATGTAATCGACACATTATGATGAAAGCAGGAATAATGCCGGATCATATCGAATGTACAACATGGTGTACAAGTTGTCATCCCGAACTATTTTTCTCCTATCGGAAGGAAAATGGTGTTACAGGACGGATGGCGAGCTGGATTGGGCTGGAAGAGAGGTGACCCTCTGTGTCATTGGAGGAGCGTATTCAACAGGTAAATCAGAAGATCGAGGATGCATGTCGGCGCAGTAACCGTCATCGTGATGATGTGAATGTGATTGCGGTCACGAAATATGTCTCACTTGAAACAACGGGATCGGTGCTGGATCATGGTCTTGAGCATATTGGAGAAAACCGGTGGCAGGATGCACAGGCCAAATGGGAAGCTTTTGGTCAGCAGGGTGCCTGGCATTTTATCGGTCATTTGCAGACAAACAAGGTGAAAGACGTGATTGGCAAGTTTCGTTACATACATTCACTGGATCGTTTGTCATTGGCGAAGGAGTTGGATAAAAAAGCAGCTTCACTTGGCATCCAAGTGGAAACGTTTTTGCAGGTGAATATTTCGGGTGAAGAGAGCAAGTATGGCTTACAGCCTGAACAGGCAAGTTCTTTTTTGCGTGATATTCGTTCGTTCAACAATCTCAAGGTCGTTGGCCTAATGACTATGGCACCTCATGAGGAAGATCCGGAGCTGACGCGTCCCGTATTTCGTGGATTGCGTGAGCTGAGAGATCAATTGAATGGACAAGCCCTTACAGCAGAGCCATTGACTGAGCTGTCGATGGGAATGTCCAATGATTTTGAAGTGGCCATTGAAGAAGGGGCAACCTGGGTACGGCTAGGATCGATTCTCGTAGGAAAAGAGGAGGGTTCACGATGGGCGTAATGAATAAATTTATGAATTTCCTCGGACTTCAGGAAGAGGAAGAGATTGTGGAACGTGAACGAATGGCTGCGCAGGAGGAAAATGAGGCTGAACATCAGGAAGCTGAAACCTCCAGTCTCGATAAACGTAGAAACCAAAGGGGGAATAATGTGGTGAGCATTCATTCCCAGAAAAATGTTAAAGTTGTCCTGTATGAACCGCGTTCTTATGACGAGGCTCAGGAAATTGCCGACCATCTGCGTTCGCATCGTACCGTTGTGGTGAACTTGCAACGAATTCGCCAGGACCAAGCGTTGCGCGTTATTGATTTTTTGAGTGGCACGGTATATGCATTGGGTGGCGGTATTTCCAAAATCGGCGGAAACATTTTTCTCTGTACGCCAGATACGGTTGAAATTCAGGGATCAATTACGGAAATACTGGCTGACAGCGAGCAAGATTATAACAGAATGAGGTGAGCCACTTTTGTATCAGATTGAAAGCGTGTTGTACACGTTATACCAGATTTACTTTTACATGGTCATTGTCTACATATTGATGTCTTGGCTTCCCAATGCGCGGGAAAGCTTCATCGGTGAATGGCTGGGCAAATTAGTGGAACCATATTTAAGACCGTTTCGCCGATTTATACCGCCTTTGTTCGGTGTGCTGGATATTTCCCCGATTGTGGCGCTGATCGTTCTGCAACTTGCGCTTAATGGGCTGATCTCCATACTCCGGTATTTTGCATATTAGAGGTTGTTCAAAAAGTCCGCTTTTGATTACGAAGGATGCCTAGTGGCATCGTCAGCATCGAATATGGAATTCAGCCGAAATAAGCGGGAGGCTTACGAAGTATGTTTCCTTCGGAAACATTGTAGTTGCTCACGTAGTTTTTTCTACGCTCCGCTACTCCATTTCTAGCTTTATCCCATCTTCTCGGTACTGAAAACCGGTCTTTTTGAACACGGACTATTAGGGTAGGGTGACATAGATGAGCGGTGAAATTTACGAACATTTTAGCCATGATGAGCGGGATTTTGTAGATAAAGCTTCGGATTGGGTTGAGCGAGCAGGTAAGTATCATGACATGAAGCTAACTGACTTCCTTGATCCAAGACAGGTTTTTATCTTACAGACTCTTGCCAATCGCCGTAACGACGTTCAGATTCGTCTGGATGGTGGTTACGAGGCTGCTGAACGCAAGCGTGCGCTGGTTGCACCTGATTATATGTATCTGGATGATGAGGATATGGGTATGCAGGTGCTCAGTATTACGTCTGATGATCAGAAAATCTCGGAGCTGGAGCATGGGGACTATATGGGTTCCCTGCTCGGGCTTGGGATGAAACGTGGAAAGATCGGAGATATCCAAGTGCTGGAGGACGGTTGCCATACAGTGGTGGCGGCGGAAACCGGCGCTTTTTTATCGCTTCAACTGAATCAGGTGCATCGGTTACATGTGTTCACAGAGTTACTTCCTTTGGATCAGATGCGATGGTCAGAGAGCAAACTGGAGACGATGGACATTACGGTTGCTTCTCTTCGTTTGGATGGAATCTGCGCAGATGTGTATCGGCTTAGTCGCAGTAAAGTGCTGGTGCCGATCAAAGCTGGTCGCTGCCGTGTGAACTGGAAAGTTGAGGAAGATCCCTCCAAATCGCTAAAAGCGGGTGATGTCGTATCCATTCAGGGATTTGGCCGTTTCAAGGTTATGGAACAGGATGGAATGACTAAAAAAGGGCGCTGCCGAGTGAAAATCGGCAAATTTGCCTGAGTCTGTTGCAGGAAAATCCGCTTTCTTGTCGAAATGTTTATCATAAAGGTGTAGAAAAAACGCGGTGTATCCGATATACATTAAGTCAAAGCTTTACATGAACGTTGGAGGATGCAATTCTGATCCTGCATTCCGTATACGTTGCCAAGGTTAGGCATCAACGATACGGCCCCTTGGGTGGTACCCATATGCTGCAAACCTTCTCTGGACGGGAAGGAACTTTAACAGGAGGTGGACAGCATGCCATTAACGCCGCTGGACATACACAACAAGGAATTTTCCCGACGTTTGCGCGGGTATGACGAGGATGAAGTCAATGAATTCCTGGATCAAGTCATCAAAGATTACGAAGGCGTCATTCGCGAGAACAAAGAGCTGAGCAATCAGTTGCTGTCCGTTCAGGAGAAACTGGATCATTTTTCTACAATTGAAGAGACGCTTAGCAAAACGATCATCATTGCGCAGGAAGCTGCTGATGATGTGAAGGGTAATGCGAAGAAAGAAGCGCAGTTGATCGTGAAGGAAGCAGAGAAAAATGCAGACCGGATCGTGAACGAATCGTTGGGCAAATCTCGCAAAATTGCTTTGGAAGTGGAAGAACTGAAAAAGCAGGCCTCGATTTATCGTGCCCGTTTCCGCACGCTTGTTGAAGCGCAGCTTGAACTGTTGACTCAGGATGGTTGGGAAGTGCTGGAGAGCCGGGAGCAGGAAGTGCGTGACCGTGAGCGGGAGATGAAAGAAATTTATTAGTCTGTCGCCTGGTTGACTTTTGTCTGCAAAGAGGCTATAACTATATTCATAATGAATAGTGATTCCATGACGGGTTCAGTACGTTATGATCTCATCCCTCAGAGAGTTGGTGGTTGGTGCAAACCAATGGATGAGTTATAGCCGAATATCTCCCCGGAGAAGTGACGCTGAAGCGGTGATCTTGATTGCCGTGTGTAAGCCGAACCGTAAGCCGTACGTTATAACGGCACCCTGCGGTAGTATAGCGGGGCATAAGCGCTGTTGATGACAGAGCATACCCAGGCTTGCCTGGATGTGGTTTGTGATGAACAGAATTAGGGTGGTAACGCGAGTATAGCCTCGTCCCTTTCCAGGGACGGGGCTTTTTTGTGTCCAAAAAAGGCGAACGTTCATGAGGCCCGAAGGGACCTCAAGGAGAGAGCCACCCGCCGGGAAAGCGAAGCACCCGGCACACGGGTTTCGCTAAGGCGAACGTTCATGAGGCCCGAAGGGACCTCAGGGAGAGAGCCAACCGCCGGGAGAGCGGAGCACCCGGCACACGGGTTTCGCTAAGGCGAACGTTCATGAGGCCCGCAGGGACCTCAGGGAGAGAGCCACCTGCCGGGGGAGCGAAGCACCCGGCACACGGATTTCGCCAAGGCGAACGTTCATGAGGCCCGAAGGGACCTCAAGGAGAGAGCCACCCGCCGGGGGAGCGAAGCGCCCGGCACACGGGTTTCGCCAAGGCGAACGTTCATGAGGCCCGCAGGGACCTCAGGGAGAGAGCCGCTCGCCGGGAAAGCGAAGCACCCGGCAACACCCGCCTCGCGGTAAGGCCATGCGGCGTTCACGCAGGGAACAGCCGCAAAATGGCCGCCACTACGCACATAAACCCTCGCCCATAAGCGCCACTGTTCCACCAACGACAACCCATCCCGGGTGTCCAGAGGGCGGAGCGCCTATGGGGTCCCCCTTGGCAAGGGGGATTTAGGGGGATTGAAACGCTTTTTGTGGACGGTCCACAATCCAACCAAAGAAAGGGAAGATAATCATCATGCAACGAGTTGACGTCAAAGAGAAGGCACGCGCCAGAGAATTACGCGTGTTAGATAAATGGAAAACGGAGAATACATTCAAAAGATCCATCGAAAACCGGGAGGGCAAGCCAAACTTCGTATTTTATGAAGGGCCGCCTACAGCAAACGGTAAACCGCATATCGGTCACGTGCTGGGACGGGTAATCAAGGATTTTGTTGGACGGTATAACACGATGAAGGGCTACCGTGTCGTTCGTAAAGCAGGTTGGGATACACATGGTCTGCCTGTAGAACTGGGTGTACAGAAGAAGCTTGGCATTTCCCACAAGTGGGAAATCGAAGATTACGGCGTGGAGAAATTCATTAACGAATGTAAAGCGAGCGTATTCGAGTACGAGCAACAATGGCGTGATTTGACAGAAGGCATCGGATATTGGACGGATATGAATAACCCGTATATCACCCTTGATAACAACTACATCGAGAGTGTATGGAACATCCTGGCGACGATTCATGAGAAAGGACTCCTGTATCGTGGTCACCGTGTGAGCCCGTATTGTCCATCTTGTCAGACAACACTGAGTTCCCATGAAGTTGCACAAGGGTACAAAGACGTCAAAGATCTGAGTGCTACAGCGAAATTCAAACTGAATGACAGCGGAGAATTTGTACTCGCTTGGACGACAACACCTTGGACACTGCCTTCACACGTCGCACTTGCCGTGAATCCGGATATGGACTACTCCCGAGTTCGTCAAGGTGATGAAGTGTACATCATGGCAACCAATTTGGTTGAGAAAGTCATGAAAGATACCAAGGGTGAGTATGAAATCATTGGTGCACTGAGAGGTGCTGACCTGGTTGGCAAAACGTATGATCCTCCGTTCAACTACGTACAGGCTGAGAAGGCCAACATCATTCTGGGTGCAGGCTTTGTAACGGATGCAAGTGGTACGGGTATCGTACACATGGCTCCTGCCCATGGTGAAGATGACTACCGTGTATGTCGTGAGAATGGGATCAGCTTTGTAAACATGGTGGACTTGGAAGGTAAATTTGTCGCTGAGGTTACTGACTTTGCCGGACGTTTCGTGAAGGATTGTGATATTGATATCGTTCGCTATCTGTCCGAAAATGGACGTTTGTTCAGCAAAGAAAAATATGAGCACAGCTATCCATTCTGCTGGCGTTGTGATACACCGCTTTTGTACTATGCAATGGACAGTTGGTTTATCCAAACAACAGCCATCAAGGACCAATTGATTGCCAACAACAGTGAAGTGGATTGGTACCCGGGTCACATTCGAGAAGGTCGCTTCGGGAAATTCCTCGAGGATCTGGTGGATTGGAACATCAGCCGTGATCGTTATTGGGGAACTCCGCTGAACATCTGGGTGTGCGAGGAGACTGGTGAACAATTTGCTCCACACAGCATTGCAGAACTGCGTGCCCGTGCGGTAGGTGATGTGCCTGAGAATCTTGAATTGCATAAACCATATGTGGATGACGTTAAAGTCATGAGCTCTTGCGGCAAATATGAGATGAAACGTACACCGGAAGTGATCGATGTCTGGTTCGACAGCGGCTCCATGCCGTTTGCCCAACAGCATTATCCATTTGAAAATAAAGAAGTATTCGAACAGCAGTATCCTGCTGATATGATCTGTGAGGGGATTGACCAGACACGTGGCTGGTTCTACAGCTTGCTTGCGGTTTCTACCCTTTTGACAGGCAAAGCGCCTTACAAAGCGGTTATGGCTACAGGACACGTTCTCGATGAGAACGGACAGAAGATGTCCAAATCCAAAGGTAACGTTATCGATCCTTGGGAAGTCATTGAAGAATACGGTACAGATGCATTCCGCTGGGCTTTGTTGTCTGACAGTGCACCGTGGAACAGCAAACGTTTCTCCAAAGGTATCGTAGGCGAAGCAAAATCCAAAATGGTGGATACGCTGGTCAACACCCATGCATTCCTGACACTTTACGCTACCATTGATGGATTTGATCCACAGGAGCACCCGTTCCAACTGTCCGCACACAAGCTGGATCGCTGGATTCTGTCGAGACTGAACAGCCTGATCCTGGTTGTAGAAAAAGCGTTGCTGGTTAACGACTATCTGAACTCTTCCAAAGCGATTGAAGCATTTGTTGATGAGTTGAGTAACTGGTACATCCGTCGTTCCCGTGACCGTTTCTGGGGAAGTGGCCTGACAGACGATAAATTGGACGCTTACCGTACATTGACTGAAGTACTGGTGACTACTGCGAAGTTGGTTGCTCCGTTCACACCGATGCTGGCAGAAGACATCTATCTGAACCTTGCAACAGGTGAGAGTGTGCACATGGAAGACTATCCGGTAGCCAATGAAGCGCTGATTGATGCAGGACTGGAACAGGATATGGAGACGGCTCGCCGCGTGGTTGAACTTGCCCGTAACGTTCGTAACGAAACAGGCATCAAGACACGTCAGCCGCTGTCCGAATTGATCGTTTCTTTGGATAAAGGGTTTGACCTGGCAAGTTATGAAGATATCATCAAGGAAGAGATCAATGTAAAAGGAATCCGTACGGAGCATAATGATGCGGAATTCGTTGACTTTACATTGAAGCTGAACCTGAAAGTTGCAGGTAAGAAATACGGTAAAAACGTAGGATTCCTGCAAAACTTCTTCAAGGGAATGTCGGCCGATGAGACACGTAAAGTGGTTTCGGAGGGTGTGCTGAACATCGTTTCACCGGAAGGCGAAGAGCTGCAAGTGACGAGCGAAGAATTATTGGTTGATAAACAGGCCAAATCAGGCTTTGCTTCTGCATCAGGTTACGGTCTGACGGTTGCGCTCAATACCGAAATCACGCCAGCATTGGAACAGGAAGGCTGGGTCCGTGAAGTGGTTCGTGCTGTGCAGGATACCCGGAAACGACTGGACTTGCCGATTGAGAAAAGAGTCCGTTTGACGCTGGATGTGGATGCATCCCTTCAGGAAGCTATTCAGGCGTTTGATGATGTGTTGCGTGAAAATGTTCTCGTAACCGAAGTGACATTTGGCTCGAATGAGTCCATGGAACGCGTTGAAGCCGGAGGCAAATCGATCGGTATTTACATCGAAGCGTAATTCGGAGCATGTCCCATTCAATTAGGACAGAATATAGAGTATAAACAAACGAGCCGCAGAGGCAGGGACATATTCCCTGTATCTGGGCTCGTTTGTTTTTTAGGCAATAAGGCAATGATTCTATAGTGCAGTCAATCTATATTGATCAAAGGAACTGACCAAAACATGAGCGAACATGACAAGCAAACCGCATCCACTTCACAACAATCAACATCAGATAATCTGAATTCCCATGACAAAATTGAAGAGTTACATACCCTGACGAACCGTCTGGCGAATGAACTGGAACGTTCACGAATAGCGCAATACACAGAATTGCTGAACAGACCATGGAAATTGATCGGACTTAACCTGTTGTCAGGAGCCGCACGGGGTGTGGGGATTGCGATTGGGTTTACCTTTTTCGCAGCAACGATCATTTACGTTTTGCAGCTACTTGGGGCGCTCAATCTTCCCATTGTTGGAGACTACATCGCTGATATTGTGCGCATTGTCCAGCGTCAGCTTGATATGAACACTTACTAAGCGATTAGCGATTTAAAGCAAATGATATTAAAATACAATTAATACGTGTCATCCGTCTCCATATCCGGTTCTAACAGACCATCGCCTTCACGGTTCTCCAGGTACTTGCGATATTGCCGATTACGCACGATGGAGACGTCATGACCATAGATGTCCGTGGCAACAAAGCTTTCGTACGCTTCAACGCAGCCTTCCACTTCATCGGTGGCTTCAATCGCCATAACATCATAGCTGTCGATATCGCGTCCTTCAGCCATGGCTGGTGAGTTCGATGTGCCCCAGCTTTCAACAATCTGCCAGGTGTCTTCACCATCGAAGCCATTTTGATCATCACGCTCGTCCAGACTGGTTCGACCAAATGCCGGGGCAAGGAATTCCTCCTCTACAGGACGGTTTTCGGAGACAACGGTTTCCGGTTGATGTTTTTTGCAATATTTCGTGTAGGGAACAGCTTCCATGCGTTCATAAGGGATGGGTTGCTGACAGACCGCACATGTACCGTAATGTCCTTCTTCGATGGAGTGCAGTGCAGAATCGATTCGTTCCAATTGGAATTCATCATGTTCCAGCAGGGAAATATCTTTCTCGCGTTCATACACCTCCGTAGCTATGTCACCAGGATGGTTATCAATCGGTGATAATTCACCTGTCTGTAGTTTAAGGGAATCTCCAAGGCCATAATGCTCGTTTTCCGAAAGTCTATGTTCAATATCGCGCTTATCGGACATCAGTTGGGAACGTAAAAATTGCAGTTGTTCGTTAGTAAAATGTGACATGATTTTCCCCTTTCTGCTTACATGCTGGAATCCGGATTTTGACTCTATTGTAGGATGTGCCATTAAGGGCAAGATTACAGAAGGGAAATGTTATCGTTTTTGCCATAAGGATTGCGATGTAGCGCGTCGTGGACGATTTCCAAACAGCTGTGCTACAATAAACAAGTCTGGCGTAAGCCTGGTATCGTTTGGAAAAGACAAGAACGGAGTGACAAACAAACGTGGTGTATTATATCCTCGCTATTATCGTATTTTTATTGGATCAGGGAACCAAGTATCTGATTGCAACCCGGATGGAACTCAGAGAAGAAATTCCGGTCATCGGCAATTTCTTTGTCATCACATCACATCGTAACTCAGGAGCAGCTTTTGGCATTCTGCAAGACCAGCGTTGGTTCTTTATCGTGGTTACGTTGATTGTGGTCGTTGCCTTGATTTGGTATTTGCAAAAGGTAAAAGATACCCCGCACAAATTGCTGCCTGTGGCGCTTAGTTTGGTGCTTGGTGGAGCAATTGGCAACTTCCTTGACCGGGCATTGACCGGAGAAGTTGTAGATTTTGTACAACTTAATTTCGGAAGTTACACGTTCCCCATTTTCAACATCGCTGATTCAGCAATCTGCATCGGTGTAGCGTTGATCATTGTGGAGACGTTGCTTGAAGGACGGCGCGAAAAAGCAGCCGCGAAGATTGAAGGGAATGAACATCATGAGTAATCCGAATAAGGAACAGATTAACGACGAAGAACTAATGAATGGCAATGAACGTATGGAATGGACCGTTGCCGCTGAACATAAAAAAGAACGAATTGACAAATATATTACGGAAGCTGTGGATAACGTATCTCGCTCCCAGGTTCAATTGTGGATCGGAGACGGGATGGTTACGGTAAATGGTGCTGTTGTCAAAGCCAATGCCAAGTTATCCGAAGGTGATCTTGTTGAACTACAGATTCCTGAACCGGCTGCCGTTGAGATCGTTGCCGAAGATATTCCGCTGGAAGTGGTATATGAAGACAGCGACCTGATCGTGATTAACAAACAGCGTGGCCTTGTGGTGCATCCGGCACCAGGACATACGTCGGGTACGCTCGTTAATGCACTTATGCATCACTGCAAAGACCTCTCGGGTATTAATGGGGAGTTGCGTCCTGGTATTGTGCATCGTATTGATAAGGATACATCCGGTCTGATCATGGCTGCCAAGAACGATCGTGCTCATGCATCACTGGCTGCTCAGTTGAAGGAACATACGGTGAACAGACGGTATATTGCGCTCGTTCATGGTCATCTTAATCATGATCAAGGCACCATTGATGCACCGATTGGACGCGATACCAATGACCGCAAAATGTATACGGTCACAGAACGTAACAGTAAACATGCCGTTACGCATTTTACCGTTACAGAGCGAATTAATGATTACACCTTGCTGGAATTGAAACTGGAGACAGGACGTACTCACCAGATTCGGGTTCACATGAAATTTATTGGTCACCCGCTTGTAGGAGATCCAACTTATGGACGGAATAAAGGCATCAAAATGCAAGGACAGGCTCTTCATGCGGCTATTCTTGGATTTGTGCATCCAACAACGGGAGAATACCTTGAATTTTCAGCTCCGATTCCGCAAGATATGGAAGACGTGCTTGCCTCGCTACGCAGTCGTTAACAGTTCCAAGAAAGTACAAATGTTCGGATACTTTGTCCATGGCTTTGATCACGCAAATGCTTCATATTAAAGTGTAGAAATTTGCGTCAAATGAGGAGATGAACAACGTTATGAGTATCGATAAATATCAAGAAACTTACATTCAGACTAATTTTGCCGACCGTATCGGTGGCTCCAACTATGGTAAAGACACGAACATTTATAAATTCGAGAAAATCAAACGTGCCAAAGCTTCGGCCAAAAAAGATTTTCCCGATGTGGAACTGATCGACCTTGGTGTAGGTGAACCGGACGAAATGGCGGATGCAGGCATTGTGGCTGCACTCGCAGAAGAAGCTTCCAGACCTGAGAACCGTGGTTATGCCGACAATGGTATTCCTGAATTCAAGGCTGCTGCTGCTTCTTACCTGAAAAACGTATTCAACGTAGAAGGTATTGATGCAGATACTGAAATCGTACACTCCATTGGTTCCAAACCGGCTTTGGCGATGATGCCTTCATGCTTCATCAATCCGGGTGATGTGACGATTATGACCGTTCCAGGTTACCCGGTTATGGGTACACATACGAAGTATCTGGGTGGAGAAGTGTTCAACATCCAGTTGACGAAAGAGAACAACTTCTTGCCTGATCTGACGGCTATCCCGGAAGACATCGCAAAACGTGCGAAGTTGCTCTACCTGAACTATCCGAACAACCCAACAGGCGCAAGCGCGACGGTGGAGTTCTTCACTGAAGTTGTGGAATGGGCTAAGAAATACAATGTTGTGGTTGTACATGATGCTCCATATGCAGCATTGACGTATGATGGCAAAAAACCGTTCAGCTTCCTGTCGGTACCTGGTGCGAAGGATGTTGGCGTAGAGCTGCACTCTCTGTCCAAGTCCTACAACATGACGGGTTGGAGAATCGGATTCGTAGCGGGTAACCCGCTTGTAGTCAAAGCATTCAGTGACGTGAAGGACAACAATGACTCCGGTCAGTTCATCGCGATTCAAAAGGCTGCTGCTTACGGATTGAATCACCCTGAAATTACGGAAAAAATTGCAGAGAAATATTCCCGTCGTCACGACATGCTCGTTGCCGCATTGAACGAACTGGGCTTCCAGGCTGAAAAACCTAAAGGTTCATTCTTCCTGTATGTTGAAGCACCAAAAGGTGTGGTTGGTGGACGTCGTTTCGAATCTGGCGAAGATTTCTCCCAATTCCTGATCCGTGAGAAATTGATCTCATCCGTACCTTGGGATGATGCTGGTAACTTTGTTCGTTTCTCCGTAACCTTTGAAGCGAAGGGTGAAGAGGAAGAGAAACGTGTTATTGCTGAGATCAAACGTCGTCTGAGCGACGTGCAATTCGAATTTTAATTGTTGTACACATAGATTAAACTTGTACTAACGAAGAGACCGGAAACGGTCTCTTTTTTTATGCCCATATTAGATTTTTTTCATTTACTCCCTTTACAAAATTATACAAGCAACATATGATTAGATCTTTACGTTATTTGTTATATACAGAAGTTGTTTTTGAAGGGAGTTATTACAATTGTTATCATCACGAACAAGTACGGTGTCCTCACCGGCTACAGGAACAGGCAGTACAGTGTCAGGATTAATCAGATTGTTAAGACCCAAACAGTGGACCAAAAATCTGCTGTTATTTGCTGCGTTACTATTCTCTTTTGAGGAGATTCGGACGGAAACCATTCTTGCGACGTTGCTTGGTTTTATTCTATTTAGCCTTGTTGCAGGCTGTGTTTATATTTTGAATGACTTTGTAGACCGGGACAGGGATCGACAGCATCCGGTGAAAAAGTATCGTCCTATGGCTTCTGGGCAGGTGAATCCGAGTCATGCGTTGTTGTTTGGCATTATTCTATTAATCCTTTCCGTAGGAACGGCCTTCATGATGAACCCTCTATTTGGGGTGTTATGTATCGTCTATTTCTTATTAAATGTCTCGTATTCATTTGTACTGAAACATCTCGTTATCCTGGACATGATGACCATTGCAGCCGGCTTTGTACTTCGTGCTATTGCAGGTGGTGTGCTGATCCATGTGCCGTTCACACCGTGGTTTTTGATCTGTACAATGTTGTTGTCGTTGTTTTTGGCCATTGGCAAACGCAGAAATGAACTTACGTTGCTTGAGGGAAATACAGGCTCACACCGTAAGGTTTTGGATAACTACTCCATTACATTACTGGATCAATTCAATACGATTGTGACGACAGCTACGATTATCAGTTATTCCCTGTTCACATTCACTTCAGATCGAACCATTCATCTCATGTGGACGATTCCATTGGTCATTTACGGCATGTTCCGTTACCTGTATCTGATCCACATGAAGAACCAGGGAGGTTCGCCCGATCGGGTGCTGTTTGAGGACAAGCCCATATTAATTACGGTTATGTTGTATGTGATAAGTGTTGTTACAATCTTTGCTATCTTTGAATAAAGGCTGAGGGGGATCAGGGTGAAAAGCACGAAAGTCGCCATTTTTGATATTGATAAAACGATCATACGCAGTGATTCCATGTTTCAATTTGTGCATTACGGTGTTCGCCGTTACCCGTGGCAGGTATGGAGATTACCTGTCATCGCATTACATACCGTGTTATTCAAGGCAGGTTTCATGACGGTTGAACAAGTCAAACGATCCTACTTTCAAGAAATTGAGCGTATGTCTGAAAAAGATCTCGAACATTTCTTTGATACTCGTTTGCGTACGTCCATTTTTGCCGAGGCCAGTGTAGAGATGCAACACCGCAAAGAAGCAGGTTATCATGTCTTGCTGGTAACTGCATCTCCGCATGCCTATATGAAATACTTTAATAATTTTCCCTGGGTGGATCATGTGATAGGAACTGAACTTGTCCGTCATGAGAATGGTTACACATGCAGAGTTGATGGCAGCAATTGTAAAGGGGAAGAGAAGGTACGCCGAATTCAGGCTTATCTGAGTGAGAAGAATATGGTCATTGATTATGACCAGTCATGTTCCTACTCGGACTCCTTATCCGACCTTCCAGTCATGCAGCTTGTAAGTCAACGATACTTTATTAACAAGCGTGTTCCGGACATGGAGGCATTAACGTGGGGGAAATAAAATCGCGTCATACCGGTAAATGGTTGATGCTCGTTTCCGCTTTTCTGACAGCAACGGGTCAATTGTTCTGGAAATGGGGACTAACCGAGTGGGTCTACCTTGGTGTTGGTTTTTTGTGTTATGGACTTGGAGCGATTTTGATGATTAAAGCTTTTGCTCTGGAAAAACTCTCTGTTGCTTATCCGTTGATGTGTGCCAGTTACGTGTTTGCCTTAATCTATGGATATTTTTTGCTTGGGGAAGAAATTACGGTGCAGAAGCTGGCGGCAGTTGTGTTGCTTGGAATCGGGGTGACATTAACCAGTGTTGATCGATAGCTGGATGGTTGCCGTATTAATTGTCATGACGTTGTGTGGTGCACTGGGCGGGGCCGGACTGAAAGCTTATGCTACTAGTCGCAATCGTCTGCATGTACTCATGGGGCTGGGATTCTACGGAACGGGTGCGTTGCTGAATATTGTATTGTTGAAGTTTCTTCCGTTAACCGTTGTCCTGCCTGCGAACGCGTTAACGTATGTCTGGACCCTAATCATTGCGATCTTGGTATTTAAAGAGACGGTGGGCCCTTTACGCTGGATAGGTGTGGCATGTATTATGGGTGGCCTATGTTTATTGGTGTTCTAAGTTGAACTAAAAGATTATTTACACGAGCACTATAAAATTTATTGGATGTGAAATGAAAGCATGAACTTTTTAGATTACTTATTTTATAATCGAAGAGCCAACTGGACAGCCTTTTACCTGTTTGCGGGATTTGCTCTGTTCTATGGTTTAATGAACGGCTCGTATGTTCTGTACATAGAAAATAATGCAGAACTGCTTGGGGCGTATAGCCCATTTAATACAACGCTGTTTCCAATCAACTTATTCAACTTTGATCCTTCAATGTATTATGGAGACAACAGTTCTTCCGTGATTCATCCGCTGATTTCCTTTCTCGCAGTCACCCTTGCGGCTGTAGCGAAACTGCTGGGAGGCAACTGGTTCTTTCTAATCCTGCAATCGCTGGTGAATGCGGGTTCAGTGGTGCTGGCGTATCTATTCCTGAGTCAAAAAGAAGACAAGCCGACCATTGTACCGCTGTTGTTCGCCTTACTTTTTGGTTTCAGTTCCTACCTGATGTATACCGCGTTGATCCCGGATTCGTATCCTTATGTACAGTTCGTTATTCTGTTGTCGGTGGTTTACATGCAGTATACTCGTGAGCGTCAGGACGTACGTTATGTACCCAATGCATTGCTTGCATCGATTAACTTTGGACTAACCTCGACCAATATCGTACCATTTGCTGCTGCCACATTCTTCAATATGCATGTATGGCGCAATAAGGCGAATTTGAAAAAATACATCGGCATCATGGCATTGGCGGTTCTGATCATCGTCGTATTAACTGGCATTCAGTATGTTGCCTTTGGAGGTCGCAGTTGGGTAAGTAACTGGCTGTTGGGCATTCAAAATGGTGGAACCAGCTATGCAACGCCATTCCAGTTCGCTGTTCACTGGAAAGCATTGAACATGCTAACGATAAATCCAATGCTGACACCGAAGATGCATTTACTGGACCCGGGTATGGCAGCCTTTGTTACGGATATATCCCGTTCCAATCCAATCTATGTGCAGATTACAGGTATCTTTATTTTACTGTTGGCATTCATGGGCTTCATTAAGGGCATTCGTGAACGTGAAGTGTGGACCCTTGTGCCATACATTTTGTTTGCCTTTTTGCTTCATGTCGTCGTGGGCTTTGGTCTGGCTGTATTTCAATATGATATGTACCTGTATGCGGGGCATTATCTATTTGTGTTCTTCCTGTTGGGTGGAGGTTTCGTCATCAGCCTTCGTCCGGGATTGGGGAAAAAAGTGGTTATAGGCTTGATCATGTTATGTGTTATCGTTACGGCAAGTAACAACATCTATCGCCATGTCGAAACATTAACAACAATCAAGCAATCTTATGATCAGTTGGAACAGGAACGCTCAGTGAAATAATCAAAATGTATCGATTCATATAATGAAATAAGAAAAGGCCATTGGATGGAAAGTCCAATGGCCTTTTCTTATTTAGTGTCCAGCAAAAGAGTTAAGCAATAATTTTGGTCTTCTTGGCATTCTCGGCTGAACGTTTGGTGAGACTGCTGAGTGGACGTTTCAAAGCGAGAGCAACAATGAGACTCAGCGCGATGAACATACACAACCACAGAATATCCTTGATGGCAGTAGACCACAATATGCCGCCGACCGACTCACGCAGCAGACTGATCGCATACGTGAAGGGCATGAACGGATTCAATGCCTGGAAAAAAGGTGATGTCATGCTGATTGGGAACGTACCGCCGGAGCTGGAGAACTGAAACACCATGAAGATGATGGCGATCCCTTTTCCGATATTCCCAAAAACGGACAGCAGGGTGTACGTTATGGTGACAAATACGGCACTCACCAGCATGGCAAACAGGACAAACCACAGTTTATCCGCAACATAGGTACCCAGGATTAAGATATCTCCCAGGGTGACGCATATCGCCTGAAGTAACCCAATGGTCAGAAAAGTAGCGAGACGTCCAAGATATAACTCATATCCTCGGAACTTGCCCTCTGGATTCTCAGCTTCGGCACGAAGCAGAGAAATCAGCAGTGTTGAGCCAACCCACAAGGACAGCACGCCATAAAATGGCGACATGGCCGATCCATAATTCGGAATCGGGTAAAGCTGTTGTTCCTTGATTTTCACCGGGCTTGCAAGGAAAGCACTCTCTTCTTCGATATCGCCGCGCAGAAGCTTGGCAAGCTCGGCAAACTGGTTATTACCTTCGACTTCCCTAAGTTTGTCTGCAGCCTTGCTGATGGCACTTTCCAATGCTGGCAGATCATCACGTACCAGCGTGGCAACACGATGTACTCCTTTTTCGACCTCCGGAAGCTGGTTCTGAACAAAATCGGATGCCTTGCCTATCTGTTTCTCGGCATTAGGCAGATCATTACGAACAAAGTCAGCCGCTTCGTTCAGTTTGTTTCCCAGCTTGGGCAGATCATTTCGAATTAATGAAGACACGGTGTTCAAAGCTTGGATAAAACCTTCACTTTTGTTCGCGAGTGTTTCTGATATCTCATGGATCTTAGATTGTATTTGAGGCAAGTCGCTCTGGATTTTTGTCAACTCGGTCTGCCCAAACGTAATCCCTTCTTTGGCCGATGCAAGAATGTCCGCAATATCAGGAATTCGATCTTTTGCACCTTGTAGAGTTTCTGCTGAAGTGGAGAGGATAGACCTGAGCTTATCCGCACCAGCTGCAAGTGCAGGCGATATTTCACTTTCATAGGTGTTTAAGATATTGCCAATCCCGCTGCTAATGTCCTTCGAGAGAGCATTTAACTGAGCGATGACGTCTGTCGGCGGAGTTGTATTGCGACGAATGGCATCACTCATGATCCCAGCCAGACGGATTTGCAACTGAAGTTTATCTGAAACGGAGTTCAGCTGCGTAATTTTATCAGCAAGTGGATGGCTTGGGAGCAAGTTGTCTATTTTGCCCAGTAGTTCTGCCATACTGTCAACGAGTTTTACCGCAATCCCTAAACGCGAAGCAATCCGGTCGAGATCTTCTGCTGTAGGAAGGTTTTCAAGATCCGAATTTTGCAATTGTGCAAATACGTCTCCAGCAGCGTTAGTAATCTGCTGCACCAGCAGCAGATTTTGGCGGATCGTTGGGCCAATAGCCTGAAACGCTTCTTCACTAGAATCTACAAATTGATTCAAGCCTTGGGCCAGCTCAATCCCGTTGCCAGCGATTTGTGATACTTTGTCCAAATCTTGCTCTGCTGCCGTTACGATAGACAGCGCTTTGTTGGTTTTATCCAGTGCCGTTTGGATGACACCCGATACCTGACCAAAGTTTTCATCCACTTCTCGAATGCGTTCTACCGCTTTTTGTATATCCGGTATCCGCCCTTGGATAGTGAGCACTTCGGAAGCCGCATCATTAATTTGTGGCCAATACTCCTGCACCTTGAGCACATACTGTGCTGCTTCATTGATTTCAGGCAGTTTTTTCTCGATTTCAACGATCTTTTGAGCATCTTTTACAATCTCGGGCATGGCTTTTTCCACTTCCAGAACCTTTTGACCTGCGGCTTGAATAGCCGGAAGATTTTTCTCCAGCGTAAAAATGCCATTTTCCATTTTGCGTAATGTTGGAAGCTGGTAATTAATCTCAACCCCGGCTTCCTTCAACTTGGTCAGAACGGCCTCACTGACGGCTTCAGTGAAATTCTCATTGATTTGCGTTGTTATCGCAGATACACCGGAGCCTGTGATTTTTGGAGCAATGGCATTCACTTTCTCATTAACGGTATAGATCACCTCTGGGCGTTCCAGCTTTCCGTCAACGATACCTGTAATTTTGGACGAAAAGTCTCCCGGAATGAGTAGGCTGGCATAATATTCCCCTGTTTGTACACCCCGACTAGCTTCAGCTCGATCTACAAAAGTCCAGCCCAGCTTTTCGTTGTTTTTGAGGCTGGATACCAGTTCGTCTCCGATATTAATATTGGTTCCTTCAACAGTCGCACCCGCGTCCTCGCTTGTCACTGCAATTTTGATCCCCTGGGTATTACTGTACGGGTCCCATACGGACTTCACGTTGACCCAGTCATACACCCCGGGAAGTAGAATAATAGCCACAATTAGAAATATCCCTGTGGGAACCTTCAGAATATGTAACCAGTCTGTTTTGTAAACGTGCCAAATGTGACGCATGACTTCCTCCTAAATGTACATAAATGTAGGGCGTATCTTATTTCTATGTCGCATATTTGTGAATCTTATGTATATCGGCATTATTGCAGCATCTATGAATGGGTTCATGTTTATAAACTGTACCCATTTCACTTGGTACTAATTCAGAGCCTTCATATATTGCGTAAAATGAAACTCACCGTTTGTTCTAAAAAGAAGTGTTTTGTCTCTACTTAAGTATAGTAAGAGGTTTATTTTGGTTATATCTAATTTCTCATTTGCCTATGGATAAATATGCAGAAATGTTGTATAATTATGAGTAACCAATGAGATGTATTGTGCATGGATGTTTTTCAGCCTAACTGCTGATTCTAAGAAGAACGTAGCAGAGGGTTTTCACCTGCGATGGTGAGGTGTTGACAGGGGGTTGTCTTTCTGTCATAATTCATGAAGACAAACGGACATATTGATTACAGAACCCTGTGAGGTCCTGCAATATGAACGACATGAATAGCACCTTTAAATCAGTCCCGTGAGACTGGCAAGGTAACGTGAACGATACATCGTTTTTTTGCTGCGGCAAATGAAGCGATGCATCCCCGAGAGTAAACTTTCTTCAGAGCGGTCTGAAGTTCGGAGACTCCTTGCCAATAAACACGGCAAGGAGTCTTTTTTGTTCTCCTCGTCACGGGGCCATGATGCTGAAGGGAAATCCTGAGGAGGCTGAACGCATGAGCACAGAGACACATGTCATTATGGATGAGACGGCGATCCGCCGCGCATTAACACGGATTGCCCATGAGATATTGGAGAAAAACAAAGGAATCGACGATTGTGTGTTGGTCGGTATCCGTACACGCGGGGTTTACCTCGCAGAACGGATTGCCGCGAAGATTGAAGAAATCGAAGGCGCCAAAGTCCCCTGGGGAGAACTGGATGTGACTCCTTACCGCGATGACCGCTTGGACGAAAATAAAGCGAATCGCAAGGAAATGTTGATTATGACACCTGAATCACTTTCGATCCATAACAAAAAAGTGATTTTGTTCGATGATGTGCTCTATACTGGACGGACGATTCGCGCAGCGATGGATGCCCTGATGGACTGTGGAAGACCGCAGAACATTCAGCTGGCTGTACTCGCAGACCGCGGACACCGGGAACTTCCGATTCGACCTGATTTTATCGGCAAGAATGTGCCGACTTCCAAATCAGAGGAGATCGAAGTTGCACTCATGGAAACGGACGGACAGGACGAAGTCAAGATCACTCAGAACCGGGGGGAGCAAGCATAATGATTACACAGACAGCATTGAGAGACCGAAGCTTGCTTGGACTGAAGGAACTTAGTCGAGGAGAAATCGAGTCCATTCTAAACAGAGCGGCTCACTGGGAAGCGCAGAAAGAGAAACTGGTTCCTGTACTGGAATCACGCTTCGTTGCAAACATGTTCTTCGAGAACAGCACACGTACCCGTTTCTCCTTCGAAATGGCAGAGAAACGCCTGGGCGCACAAGTGCTGAACTTTACGGCAGCTGCATCCAGTGTAGAAAAAGGAGAGTCCATCTACGATACGGTACGAACACTTGAGTCGATGGGCATTGATGCAGGCGTGATCCGGTTGAAACCGGCAGGGGTTCTGCAACAACTGGCTCAGAAAGTGAATGTACCACTTGTTAACGCCGGAGACGGCAACAATGAGCATCCCACACAGGCGTTGCTGGATCTCTACACGATGAGGAAAACATTTGGCGAACTGAAAGGCTTGCGTGTTTCCATCATTGGTGACATCCTGCATAGCCGTGTAGCTCGTTCCAACCTGTGGGCACTGCAAAAGTTTGGTGCAGATGTACGCTTCTGTGCACCACAAACGATGCAGGCACCGGAACTCGCAGAGCATGCTCCTTATGTCGGTCTTGAAGAAGCGCTGGATGCAGATGTAGTCATGATGCTCCGTGTTCAACTGGAACGTCATCAACATGGCTTAATTACTTCAGCTGAGGATTATCGCGAACACTACGGATTGACGGAAGAACGGGCATCACGCCTAAAACCAAGCACCATTATCATGCACCCTGCTCCAGTGAATCGCAACGTCGAGGTAGATGACGCGGTTGTGGAAAGTGAAGCATCGCGGATCTTCCCGCAGATGGCAAACGGCGTTCCAATCCGCATGGCGGTTATGGAACGTGCGATGAAACTGTAACAGGGTCTGGCTGTGGGTCATAGGCTGACGGTACGGTAGTTCTTATAGAGCAATAAGAGAGTACACGATAAAGAAAATCATCCGGCTTGCCTGGTAAGCCGGACAGAACCGAAGCGGAGGGCAATTATGCTACAGATTATAAAAAACGCGAACGTCTTGAACCAAAAAGGGGAACTTGAACGGAAAACCATCATTATAGATGAGGGTAAAATTAAAAAGATCGCTGGTCTGGAAGACCAAGCCGTAATGGATGCCGAAAAGTCAGCGCAAAGTGTGACAGACGCATCAGGCAAACTGGTCATTCCGGGATTGATCGATATGCACGTGCATCTGCGTGAACCTGGATTCGAACACAAAGAGACGATCGAGACAGGTGCCCGTTCAGCAGCACAAGGTGGTTTTACAACGATCGCTTGCATGCCGAACACGAGACCAGTTACAGATACAGCGGAAGTTGTGAAACTGGTACTGGATAAGGCCAAAGAAGCTGATCTGGTTAAAGTGTTGCCTTATGCAGCCATTACAAAAAACGAACTGGGTCGTGAACTTACCGATTTTGCCGCATTAAAAGAAGCAGGCGCTATTGGATTCACAGATGACGGTGTAGGCGTACAAAACGCTCAAATGATGAAAGATGCCATGAGCCTCGCGGCAAGTATGGATATGCCAGTGATCGCTCACTGTGAAGATGACTCACTGGTTGTTGGTGGATTTGTGACGGAAGGTGAGTTTTCGAAGCGTCACGGCATCAAAGGGATTCCAAATGAATCCGAAGCTATCCACGTTGGCCGTGATATCTTGCTCGCAGAAGCAACAGGAGTTCACTACCATGTCTGTCACGTAAGTACAGAGCAATCGGTTCGACTGATTCGTTTAGCGAAGTCCATCGGCATTAAAGTAACTGCTGAGGTGTGTCCGCACCATCTGGTGTTGTCGGATGAAGATATCCCGGGAATGGACGCCAACTGGAAAATGAACCCGCCGCTGCGCTCACCACGCGATGTGCAGGCTTGTATTGAAGGCTTGCTAGACGGGACGCTGGATATGATCGTAACCGATCACGCGCCACACAGTGAAGAAGAGAAAGCCAAAGGCATGGAGCTGGCACCTTTTGGAATCGTAGGATTTGAAACAGCCTTCCCGCTGCTGTACACCAAGTTTGTGGAAACAGGATTGTGGAGCTTGGACTTCCTGGTGAAACGCATGACAGCTGATCCGGCACGTGTATTCCGACTGGATACAGGCAAACTTGAAGAGGGAGCACCAGCCGATATCACGATGATTGACCTGAACGAGGAAAAAGCGGTTGATCCTGCAACGTTTGCAACTAAAGGAAGAAACACACCATTCACAGGCTGGAAGCTGAAAGGCTGGGCCGTACAAACTTGGGTGGATGGCAAAAGCGTATGGAGCAACACTGTACAACAATAAAACGGTAACTCAGCAAATTTATAAAACAGTAACTCTATATTTTCAACTCTTTAAATCAGTAACAGTAATTCTTAACTCTTTAATCAACAAGTCATTATAACTCTAAATTTACAACTTCTACACAGTAACATCTTTACAACTAACTCGAGGCAGATTATGCCAAGAGTTTAAACATACGAAACAAAGCAAAGTTGAATGTCATGATTTTGAACTTGGACACCAACGTAACTGCGGAGCGGACAGAAAAGACCCGAAGAAGCAAAGCGTTCGCCTTTATCACCGGATACATCATTTGAAAAATGATAAAAGTAATCCGGTGATAACAGCGATCAAAGGGTTTTCTGTACGCGGAGCCGCACAATCGTAACGTCCCCATGTTCAACCCAAATGCCATTCAACGTTGATAAACACAGAGGAGTGAAATGGGATGCAGGCACAGGCAAGATTATTGTTGGAAGACGGCACACTGTTCACCGGGAAAGCATTTGGTGCTGAAGGTGAAACTACAGGTGAGGTCGTTTTTAATACGGGAATTACAGGCTATCAAGAGGTGCTTTCGGATCCTTCCTATTGCGGTCAAATCGTAACCATGACGTATCCGCTGATCGGAAACTACGGCATTACGCGTGATGACTTTGAGTCGATTCGTCCATACGTACACGGTTTTGTTGTGCGTCGTCATGAGCCAACGCCGAGTAACTGGCGTGCGGAATACAGCGTAGACAATCTGCTCAAAGAATACGGCATCGTAGGAATCAGCGAAATTGATACACGCATGTTGACTCGCCGGATTCGTCACCACGGCACAATGAAGGGAATTCTCACAACAGGATCGAAGCCTGTGGAAGAACTGCTGGAGATGATGGGAGACACTACCATTGCCGAGCTGCGTAACCAGGTGCCTATGACTTCTACAGAGCATGTCTACAACAGCCCGGGAACGGCTGAACGTATTGTGCTTGTGGATTATGGTGCTAAAACAGGAATCTTGCGCGAACTTAGCAAACGTAACTGTGACGTTGTTGTTGTTCCACACGATGTAACAGCAGACGAGATTCGTCGCCTGAACCCGGATGGCATTCAACTGTCCAACGGCCCTGGGGACCCGAAAGACGTACCTCACGCAGTTAACATGATCAGTGAACTGCTTGGCGAATACCCGATCTTCGGTATCTGCCTGGGTCACCAGTTGTTCGCACTTGCAGCAGGAGCAGACACCGAAAAACTTAAGTTTGGACATCGCGGAGGAAACCACCCGGTGAAAGAACTGGAGAGCGGACGTTGCTTCATCACATCCCAGAACCATGGATTTACCGTAAACGAAGAATCTGTGAAGAGTACAGATCTGGAAGTTACACATATCAACAATAACGATAAGACCATTGAAGGTCTGAAACATAAATCATTCCCGGCATTCTCGGTTCAATATCACCCTGAAGCAGCCCCGGGTCCGTACGACAACAGCTATCTGTTCGACCGCTTCATTGAGATGATTCGCGAGCACAAGATCACTAACCCGCAAAAGCCGCGTCAAGCCGTATTGGCAGCCGCAGTGAAAGGAGCACAATAACATGCCGATTAACAAAGATCTCAAAAAAATCCTGGTGATTGGTTCCGGTCCAATCGTCATCGGTCAAGCGGCCGAGTTCGACTATGCCGGTACACAAGCTTGCCAGGCTCTGAAAGAAGAAGGCGTGGAAGTTGTACTTATCAACAGCAACCCGGCGACCATTATGACGGATACAAACATGGCTGACAAAGTCTACATTGAGCCAATTACACTGGATTTTGTAACGCAAATCATTCGTCAAGAGCGTCCAGATGGCTTGTTGCCAACACTGGGTGGTCAGACAGGTCTGAACATGGCTGTAGAGCTGGCTCGTGCAGGCGTGCTGGAACGTGAAAATGTGAAATTGCTCGGAACACAGCTGACATCTATCGAGAAAGCGGAAGATCGTGATCTGTTCCGTGACCTGATGCGTGAATTGGAACAACCTGTACCAGAGAGTGTCATCGTAACGACACTTGAAGAATCACTTGAATTTGCGAATGAGATTGGTTATCCAATCATCGTACGTCCAGCCTATACACTGGGCGGAACAGGCGGCGGAATCTGTGCGAACGAAGAAGAGCTGCGTGAGACGGTGGCAGCGGGAATTCGTTACAGCCCAATTGGGCAATGTCTGGTCGAGAAGAGCATTGCAGGTATGAAAGAAGTCGAGTATGAGGTTATGCGGGACAAAAACGATAACTGTATCGTTGTCTGCAACATGGAAAACTTTGACCCGGTAGGTGTTCATACAGGCGACAGTATCGTTGTAGCACCAAGCCAAACATTGTCGGATCGTGAATATCAAATGCTGCGTTCAGCTTCCCTGAAAATCATCCGTGCCCTGAACATTGAGGGTGGATGTAACGTACAGTTTGCACTGGATCCACACAGCTTCCAATACTACGTTATCGAAGTAAATCCACGGGTAAGCCGTTCATCCGCCCTGGCTTCCAAAGCAACGGGTTATCCGATTGCCAAAATGGCTGCGAAAATTGCGATGGGTTACACGTTGGATGAAATCGTGAACCCGGTAACGGGCCAAACGTATGCTTGTTTCGAGCCTACGCTGGATTATATCGTGAGCAAAATCCCACGCTGGCCGTTCGACAAGTTTATCTCGGCGAACCGTAAACTGGGAACTCAGATGAAAGCAACAGGCGAAGTAATGGCTATTGGCCGGACATTCGAAGAGTCGATTCACAAAGCAGTTCGTTCCCTGGAAATTGGCGTACATCGCCTGTACCTGAAGGATGCAGAAACGCTGGACGAAGCTACCCTGAACGAGCGTCTGATCAAAGCAGATGATGAGCGTATCTTCCTGATTGCCGAAGCATTCCGCAGAGGTTATACGTTGCAACAGCTACAGGATCTGACCAAGATTGACTGGTGGTTCCTGGACAAAATCGAAGGTCTGATCGCATTCGAAGATCGCATTCGCGAAGAATCCGAATTGTCTTCCGACATTCTGTATCAAGCGAAACGCCTTGGATTCACAGACCGTGCCATTGCTGAACTGCGTGCGCAAGGTCAACCAGGAGGCACATTAACAACTGAAGCGGAAGTTAGAACTCGTCGGGAAGCAGAGAACCTGCGCCCAGTGTACAAAATGGTAGATACATGTGCGGCTGAGTTCGAAGCAACAACGCCATATTACTACTCAACTTACGAGACAGAGAATGAAGTGATCCCTTCAGACAAGAAAAAAGTTGTGGTACTGGGTTCAGGACCAATCCGGATCGGTCAAGGGATCGAGTTCGACTACTCTACTGTACACGCAGTATGGGCATTGCAAAAAGCAGGATATGAAGCAGTCATTATCAACAATAACCCGGAGACGGTGTCTACGGACTTTAATACATCGGATCGCCTGTACTTTGAACCGCTCTTCTTCGAAGATGTCATGAACGTGATTGAACAGGAGAAACCAGTAGGGGTTATCGTACAGTTCGGTGGTCAAACAGCCATCAACCTGGCAGCACCATTGCGTAATGCAGGCGTAACGATTCTCGGAACGGATCTGGAAAGCATCGATGAGGCGGAGGACCGTAAGAAGTTCGAACGTCTGCTCTCCCGTCTGGAGATTGCACAGCCAAAAGGTAAAACAGTCATTTCCGTTGATGATGCGGTAGAAACAGCTCAAAGTCTGGGCTACCCTGTCTTGGTTCGTCCTTCTTATGTACTCGGCGGTCGTGCGATGGAGATTGTATACTCCGATGCTGAATTGCTGACATACATGGAACAGGCGGTTAAAATCAATCCGGAGCATCCGGTCCTGATCGACCGTTACATGATGGGTAAAGAAGTTGAGGTTGACGCCATCTGTGATGGTGAAACGGTATTGATTCCGGGAATCATGGAACATATCGAGCGTGCAGGGGTTCACTCTGGTGACTCCATCGCGGTATATCCTCCTCAACATCTGTCCCAGGATTTGAAAGAGAAAATTGTAGAGATTACAATCAAAATTGCGAAAGAACTGAAAACGGTAGGTTTGGTCAACATCCAGTTTGTTATCCATGATGGCCAAGTGTACATTATCGAGGTGAACCCGCGTTCATCCCGTACTGTACCATTCCTGAGCAAAGTAACCAACATTCCGATGGCGAACTTGGCAACACAAGCCATTCTGGGTGTGAAACTGAAAGATCTTGGTTATGTTGACGGGCTGTGGCCTGAGTCGGACCATGTATCTGTCAAAGTTCCGGTCTTCTCCTTCGCGAAGCTGCGTCGTGTAGAACCAACCCTCGGACCTGAGATGAAGTCTACAGGTGAGGTTATGGGCCGTGACCCGAATTACGCTAAAGCGTTGTTCAAAGGTCTCATCGGTGCAGGAATGAAAATTCCGGCAACCGGAGCGATCGTAGTAACTGTAGCAGACAAAGACAAAGACGAAGCGGTTCCTTTGCTCGAAGGTTTCTACAGACTGGGTTACAAAATCATGGCTACCGGCGGAACAGCAGCTGCGCTTGAAGCAGCGAACATTCCGGTAACGACTGTGAACAAATTAAGTGAAGGTTCGCCGAACATTCTGGATATGATCCGTAGCGGCGAAGCAAACTTTGTCTTTAACACACTCACCAAAGGCAAAACACCGCAGCGTGATGGATTCCGTATCCGTCGTGAAGCGGTAGAAAACGGCATTGTATGTATGACTTCACTGGATACGATTCGTGCGCTGCTGATCATGCTGCAAACGATCAACTTCTCTTCGGAAGCAATGCCTGTCTTTGTAAAATAAATAACTCTCTGATGAAGGACATCAGTCAGCCTGCGGGCTGGCGGGATGTCCTTTATATCGGGCAAAAACGGAAAAAATGAGCAAGTGGAGGGGAGCGCTGGTGATGAATCAAGCGAGTTTCAATGAAATGGCTGGCCGTCTGATGGTGGCACTGGATTATCCTGGAGCGGAAGAAGCTCAAGAATTGGTACAAGCTCTTGAGGGCATTCCCTGTTATCTCAAGGTGGGTATGCAGCTGTTCTACGCAGCAGGACCTGACTTTATTCGGGAGCTGAAATCCAAAGGCTACTCCGTTTTTCTGGATGTGAAAATGCATGACATTCCCAACACAGTTCGTGGCGGAGCTGAGAGTATCACACGTCTGGGTGTAGACATGTTTAATGTGCATGCAGCGGGTGGAGCCCTTATGATGAGTGCTGCACGTGAAGGTGCTGAGGCAGCAATCGCTGCCGATCCTTCCCTTAGCAAGCCCGAGATCATTGCAGTCACCCAACTCACCAGTACAAGTCTGGAAACGATGAATAACGAGATTGGCATCCCCGGAAGTGTGGAAGCTGCTGTGGTCCGTTATGCAGGACTAGCCCAAGAGGCCGGACTGGATGGAGTTGTTGCTTCTCCACTGGAAGTGCCCGCAATTCGGGCAACGTGTGGCAGTGCTTTTCACACCGTTACTCCAGGAATTCGTCCAGCGG
Organism: Paenibacillus sp. FSL R7-0026; assembly: GCF_038004485.1. Taxonomy (NCBI): domain Bacteria; kingdom Bacillati; phylum Bacillota; class Bacilli; order Caryophanales; family Paenibacillaceae; genus Paenibacillus; species Paenibacillus sp. FSL R7-0026. The sequence continues at coordinate 4,357,508 of NZ_JBBORG010000001.1, read as the reverse complement.
GTAGTGGTCTGGGAGATCAGACACGCGTCTTGACCCCGGGTGAAGCCATCGCCAGAGGCAGTCATTACATTGTTGTAGGCAGACCCATTACAGGCGCTCCCAATCCGCGAGAAGCGGTAGAAACCATTTTGAAGGAGATGTTGAACGCATGATCGAACTGAATGAGATTCCGAATCATATTGCTTCCCAACTTTTGAAAATTAAAGCCGTGGCGTTACGTCCGCAGCAGCCATTTACATGGACATCCGGCATCAAATCACCAATATACTGTGATAACCGCTTAACGATGTCCTATCCGGAGATTCGCAACGATATCGCTGAAGCATTTGCAACAATCATTCGGAACCAGTACCCGGATGCAGAAGTCATCGCAGGTACAGCAACCGCAGGTATTCCGCATGCTGCCTGGGTGGCTCAGAAGCTGGATCTGCCGATGGCCTACATTCGTGATAAAGCGAAAGGACACGGCAAGGAGAACCTGATCGAAGGTCTGATTACCGAAGGACAGAAAGTGGTTGTCATCGAAGATCTGATCTCTACAGGTGGAAGCTCGATCAAAGCAGCCGAAGCCGTACGTGTAGCAGGCGCAACACCTCTCGCCGTACTTGCCATTTTCAGCTACCAGCTGGATAAAGGTGTTAAAGCATTTGAAGATGCTGGAATTCCACTTCAGACGTTGTCCAATTACACGGCGCTGATGGATGTGGCTTTGGCTCAGGGAACAATTCAGGAGAGTGACTTTGAGTTGCTCAAATCCTGGCGTGAAGATCCTTCTTCATTTGGTAAATAATATCATTGATACCTCGAAAACATGTTCATGAATGAACGGTATCAAAATTGTAATGATTGCCGTCATAGCGGCAAAACCATCGAATATGCAAGAGGCATCCCGCACTTTGGGGTGCTTTTTTCGTTTGTTCATCAAAATATTAACTTTTTCCCTCTACCGTTGTAAAAAGCTTGTAACTTTTAGTTGGGATCGGTCGTTTATAATTCAGTGTAGGTTGGAACAGATTTCTAATTTTAGGTTTTTTGAAGAAATGATCGGGATATCAAGAAAGGATGAGCGTGATTGCTGGCATGAAGAATTTATTTCTCAGAAAAAGACCTGCCAAGAGCCAGTCAGGCGATGAATATCAACAGGGGGAAGCGCAGCTGGAGGCATCGACGGTTTCGGGAGAAAATACATACAACAATGAACACGATCACCCGACGAGTGAACCTCCGTTACCTGAAAGTGAAATCGCTTCAGATGAAGTGGCTGCAGCTGCTGCCACTACCGTTGATGAACCCCAGAAGAAGATCAAACCAAAAAAGGATATGTTGCCTCCATATGATGGACCTGTACTGGAGGTGCGTAACGTGCATCGCAGTTTCCAGACAGGCAGTCGCATTATCCATGTGCTCAAAGGCATTGATATGGAAGTGAATCCGCAACAACTGGTCATGCTGAAGGGGCGATCGGGCTCAGGCAAAACAACACTACTGAATATGCTCGGTGGACTGGATCAGCCTTCAAGTGGAGACATTTTGTTCTCTGGTCAGCCTCTTCAGGATTGGGGAGACCGGCGGCGGACCGCTTTGCGGCGCAAAGAGATCGGTTTTATTTTCCAGGCGTATGCACTCATGCCCTTATTATCTGCTTGGGAAAATGTAGAACTGTCGCTGCGCATGGCGGACGTTCCGCGAGCGGAGTGGAAGGACAGGGTTGGTCACTGTCTGGATCTGGTTGGACTATCCAAACGGGTGAAGCACCGACCTTTCGAGATGTCCGGGGGAGAGCAACAGCGGGTGGCTATAGCCAAGGCGATTGCCCATAGACCCAGATTGTTGCTTGCGGATGAGCCTACAGCGGAACTGGATTCCAAGATGGGCGCTCAGGTCATGGCCGTATTCCGCAATATTATTGAAGTAGAACAAGTAACAATATGTATGACTACACACGATCCTACAATTTTGGAGGTTGCGGACCATGTTTATGAAATGGCGGACGGCAGATTTATCAAGTAAAGGGGCCGCTCCGAAGAGGGGGAAACGCGCAGCAATTATTGTACTCGGTGCGATAATGGTTGCAACGATGTCCGGCTGCTCATTGCTGCCGTCAGAAACAGAAGAAGAAGTGCTTCCACCAATTACGCCGCCAACGATCTCCAAGAAACCGGAATATGAAGTCCGGACGGAAACGTTGGAGAAAAAAGTAAGTGGCAGTGGCAAGATGATGAGTCAGCGGGAAGAGAAGGTGTACTTCACGCTTGATGGCATGCATGTCAAAGAGTTAAATGTTAAACCAGGGGATAAAGTGAAAAAGGGTCAACTTCTCGCGGTGCTCGATGTGGAGAGTGTGGAGAAGGAGATCCGTGGCAAGAAACTGGCTATTCGCAAATCCGAAGTTCAAATGAAGGAAACACTCCGCAAGAAGGATGAGATGGACCCGGTGGAGTTCGAAGAAGCAACGATTGCTTTTGAAGAATTACGCCAGGAACTCGCTGATCTGGAAGAACAACTGGGTAAAGCCACGTTGACCGCTCCGTTTGGCGGCACCGTTATTGCTGTGCAGGTAGAGAAAGGTGCAGCTGTGAAAGCGTATGATCCGATTGCTACAATTGCGGATACATCGAATCTGGTTGTGGCTGCAACCTTTGCCAAGGAAGATCTGGAGAAGTTCTCAGCCGGGATGAAGGCAGAAGTGGACATTAATGGTGCTGGTAAAGTCGCTGGCAAAATTAAAGTTATGCCTATCGCGGAAGCATCGGGAAGCGGCAGTGGCGAAGGAACGGGTGAAGGCGGTACGCCTCCAACCAAGGAAACGCTGGATAAGTATGTTATCGTTACACTTGCAAAAATGCCAAAAGGCGTCGAACGTGGCACACCACTATCCGTCTCGATTGTAACGCAGCGTACGGAGAACGCGATTGTGATTCCTGTATCCGCTTTACGCTCCATCGGTTCAAGAACGTACGTACAAGTCGTGGAGAGTGATGGCAGCAAGCGTGAAGTGGACGTTGAAGTTGGACAGCAGACGTCGACAGATGTCGAGATTCTGAAAGGTCTGACCGTAGGCGAGAAAGTAGTGGGACGCTAATGGGGCTGCCATTGCTTCGGCTGTTGTTCCGCAAAATGTGGAACACGCGCTGGATGACCTTCAGCACACTGATCGGATTGATTGTGGCGGTTGCGTTCACCGTCAGTATTCCAATGTATGCCGATGGTGCGTTGAAACGGGTCGTCGCGCAAACGCTGCAGGATAACAGTGAAGGGTTGCCAGCCGGTTCGTTGCTTATGAGTTATCAGGCACCTGGTGGCGTGAAGACAGATACACGGGGGCTGGACGAAGTAGATCGTTATATTCGTGAGGATGTTCCTCGCGATATTGGTTTTCCTTTTCATACGTATGTGAATTCGAGATCCATTCGCAGCACAGAGGTGAGCCCGGAAGATCCAACCAAAGTGGATGCCAGCAGGGCGCGCAGTATGAGTCTGGGTACGATGAGTGGGCTGGATGCACAGGTGAATTACTCTGCCGGGGTGAAACCTGGAAACCAGGTCAAAGATGACACGATCGAGGCAGTCATGTTGGAAGAGGGCATGTACCGTAACGATCTGCATATCGGTGACATTCTGGAATATCCGGTGTATAGCGGCCTTGATATCACGTTACGTGTAAAGATTACGGGGTCCTTCAAGGCAGATGATCCGAACAGCCCTTACTGGGTACAAGGATTTGACGGCATGATGAATGGACTTTATGTGGATGAATCGGTTTTTAATGATGTTTTACTGAAGGAAAAAGGGATTCCACTTCAAAATTCACGTTGGTATTATGCCTTTGATCTGAAAGAAATTCAAACCAGCCAGTTATCAGGTCTGACTTCCATGCTGGAAAGGCTGGATATCGATCTGTACCAGCGGCTGAAAGATACAAAAGTGGACATCACCTTTGGTGATCTGCTCAAGCAGTTCCGCAGTCAAAGTCTGCAATTGCAGACCATGTTGTTTACCTTGGCAGCACCGATGATTGCGATGGTCTTTTATTTTATTGCAATGAACGCCAGACAGTCATTACAGAAGCAAGAGAGTGATATTGCGGTATTGCGAAGCCGTGGAGCTTCAGCTCGGCAGATCTTCTCTCTCTATCTGCTTGAAGGCATATTTCTGGGCGCTATTGCGCTGGTTATTGGGCCGTTGCTCGGTTGGTTTATGGCCAAGAGTATCGGTTCAGCAAGTGGTTTTCTCTCGTTCGTAGATCGGAAGTCTATTCCGATCGGTGTATCAAAAGAAGCTATTCTCCTGGGCGTAGCAGCGGTCCTTGTTGCGATTATCGCATCACTTATCCCTGCGATAACCTATGCACGGGCAACCATTGTATCTGCCAAACGGCGGCAGGCACGGACAGACCGTGCTCCAGTATGGCAACGCTGGTTCCTGGATGTTGTGTTGCTGGGTCTGGCTGGATATGGATACTACCTGTTCTATGAACGTCAGATGTTGACCTTCCAGACCGGAATGACAACCGATCAGTTGCAGGTACAGCCGTTTCTGTTCTTTGTACCCGCACTCGCGATCTTTGCGCTTGGACTATTCTTCCTGCGCTTGTTCCCGTGGATATTAAAGCTCATTCAGTTGATCGGTCGCAAGTTTCTCCCGGTCCCGTTGTATCTGACATTAACACAGCTATCGCGTTCATCTTCTTCATATTATCCGCTGATGATCCTACTTGTACTGACACTGGGACTTGGGGTGTACAACTCGGCTGCGGCTCGGACGATTGATCTGAATTCCACTGAGCGTACCTTGTACCGTTATGGTTCTGATGTGATTATGCAGACTGTGTGGGAAGGAACACCAGAGGTTAAACCTGGTGGTTCCGGACAGAATGGCGGTACGGGTGGAGGTCAACAAGGTGGTGGCAATGGAGGAGGAGGTTCTGCTGGTGGGGGTTCCGGCGGAGGCAACGGCGGTGGAGGTGCTCCAGGTGGTGGCGGTTCTTCGCAGCCATCCAAAGTCATCTACTCCGAACCTCCATTCGAAGTGTTCCGCAGATTAGACGGGGTTGAACATGCAGCACGCGTGCTGCAGACCAAAGGCAATATTATCGTCTCTGGTAAATCGGGCGGACAAGGGATGCTGGTCGGAATTGATAATGTGGACTTTGCTCAAGTGGCGTGGTTCCGCAACGATCTGTTCCCGGCACATCCCTACAAGTACCTTGACTTGCTTGGTAAATACGAAGGGGCTGTATTGATCTCTTCCAAATTTGCTGACAAATTCAAGTTGAAAACTGGAGATCTCGTCTCCATGGGTGTACAGGGACAGGCGATTGAATTCGTCGTGTTCGGAATCATTCCTTACTGGCCAGCCCAGTATCCGGATCAGATGCCATTTTTCGTGGCGAATCTGGATTATATCTATGATCAGGTGCCTCTGATTCCTTATGAGGTATGGCTGAAAATGGAACCGGATGCCAAAGTGGCTCCATTAATGGAGAAACTCGCAGCAGAAGGTATCGAGTTATCTTCTGTGCGTGACGTCCGCACAGAATTGGTATCTCAGGGTAAACACCCGTCACGAGGTGGCGTATTCGGGATTCTGAGCCTTGGTTTCCTGGTATCGGTTATTATCTCGTTGATTGGATACGTGCTGTACTGGTTCTTCAACCTGTCCGGACGTGTCGTGCAGTTTGGTGTATTACGGGCTATGGGGTTATCCCGGGCACAATTGAGCGGTATGCTGCTGCTGGAGCAGGTATTCACAGCGGGGCTGTCGATCCTGCTAGGTATTGGGATTGGTCAGGTATCCAGTCGTTTATTCCTGCCATTCCTGCAAACGACGGATAATGTATCTGCTCAGGTACCTCCGTTCCGGATTGTGTTTGAACAGCAAGATATGTTGCAACTGTATGGGGTCACCGTAGTGATGCTGGTCATTGGTGCAACGATGTTGCTCTGGCAGATTCGCAGGCTGCGGGTTCACCAGGCGGTCAAAATGGGAGAGGAGAGGTAAACGTGATCCAATGCGAAGGACTTGTCAAAATTTTTAAATCCAGCGATGTGGAAGTCGTTGCCCTTCAGGGTCTCAACCTGACTGTTAATCAAGGTGAAATGATGGCCATCATCGGTAACAGCGGTAGTGGTAAATCCACGCTGCTGAATATTCTGGGCGGACTTGATCGCCCTACGGCTGGTACCGCGGTTGTGGGAGACTGGGATTTGCTCAAGATGACAGATGCTCAATTGGTCGATTACAAACGTCATACGGTAGGTTTTATCTGGCAAAATAACGGTCGTAACTTGCTGCCTTATCTCACTGCACTGGAAAATGTGGAGACTCCCATGATTCTGGGAGGCAAGCGTGATCGTGCTTACGCGAAACAGTTGCTTGAATGGGTAGGCCTTAAGGATCGGATGCATAACAAATTGCATCAATTGTCAGGAGGAGAGCAGCAACGGGTAGCGATAGCGATTTCATTATCCAATCGTCCCAAAATTCTGCTTGCAGATGAACCAACCGGTTCGGTCGATTCTGAGACATGTGATACAATTATGGGCATTTTCCGCAGAATGAACAAGGAACTCGGCGTTACAATTGTCATCGTTACCCATGACTTGACGCTAGCTGGCAAGGTAGACCGGATCGTTGCGATCCGGGACGGCTTGACCAGTACCGAGTTTGTGAAGCGCAACCCGAATCTGGATGATGAGCATAACTTGTCCGAGGCGGGTATGCCAGACATCCATGAAGCATTTGTCATTATAGACCGTGCAGGACGACTTCAGGTGCCAAAAGAGTATCTGGAGGCCTTATCCATTGATAACCGGGCTACATTGGAATTTGACGGTGAACGTATTGTGATTACACCGCCAAGATAATTAAGAGGGGGAACTGGGAAATGAAGAATAGTATGTGGGGAAAACGTGTGCTGGCTGTCATCGCTACTGCGACGCTAGCACTGCCGCTGATTGCCGGCTGTACGGCAAGTGAGGCCAAGGATACCGAGCAGCGTGTATTACGCGTGGCTACGTTGTGGGGAGGACAGGATGACAGTTACTTCCGTCAGCAATTCACCGATGCTTTTGAACTGACACATCCCAATGTAACCATCGAAATTGTAGCTGCTGTTGATCAGAGCAGTATGTATGGGTATGGCAACACGGAAGAACAGCCGGAAGTTCCTGATACAATGGAAAGTCTGAAGAAGATTATGACTGGGGATAACCCGGTTGACGTTATCGTGGCCGATACCGCCACAGTGAAATCATTAATTCAGGAGAATCTGGTGAAACAGCTGGACCCACTGATGCAGGAAGATAAGTTTGATACCAGTGATATCGTGCCTAGTGTACTGGAGGGAATTAAGGACCTTGGGGATCAGAGCATTTATGCATTGACACCAACGTTCTCCTCATCGGCTTTGTTCTATAACAAGGGTATGTTTGAAAAAGCAGGCGTGGAACCGCCAACGGACAACATGACATGGGACGATATCTTCAATCTGGGTACCCGTCTAACGAAAGGTGAGGGTAAAGACCATGTATTTGGTTTCTCCTTCACGACATATCAAGGTGGTTCGCCGTACTACTCCATGCAACAGTACTACAGCTCGTTGCAGCTGAAGACGTTTGATGACAAAGCAGAGAAGATGACAGTAGATTCTCCTCAATGGGAGAAAGTGTGGAGCACTATCAGCAAACTTGCGATTGACAAAGTTATTCCTAAAGGCGACGAACCACAGGATCAGAATCCGAGTGGGCGTTATGATCCGGTACAGGGTGACCTATTCCTGAGTGGCAAGTCAGCCATGGTTATTGGTGATTACAGCTATATTAATCAATTAATTGATGCCAATAAAAATGCGGATAAAATGAAAGACTTTACGAAAGTGGATTGGGATGTGGTAACACCTCCAGTTCACCCGGAAGCTCCTGAAATTGGAGGTAGCATCTACCTGAGCAACCTCATGGCGATTAATAGTGCGGCTCAGAACCCGGATGATGCGTGGGAACTGATCAAGTACATGAACAGTGAGGACTGGGCTAAGATCAAAGCACGTAGCAGTTATGAGATGGTATCACGGAAGAGCTTCATTAAACCCAAAGACGGCCTGGATTATAACATTCAAGCATTCTATGCGCTGAAGCCGATTCCGCCAACCAATACCAATCTGGATAAAATGTATCAAAAATCCCCAGGCTTATGGCAAGTCAATGAAAAAGGTATGGAATATTTCAACCAAGTACTAGAGAACAAAAAGACACCAAAAGAAGCGCTTGGTGAGTGGGCAGCTAAAGGAAACGAGATGCTGGAGAAATTGAAAAAGGATCCTAAAGCTACGTTTCAATGAGATTTGATGAAGTAGTCATATTTATAAGTTAAGGATAGCCGCTGAAGATTTTAATCTTTGGCGGCTATTTTTATGAAAATGGGGTATTCTACAAAAAGCAGGAATAAATGACGACTCCGGAAAGGACGAGCGGTATGCACTGGGTATATTTCAGCAAGTTGTATGCAACCAAATTTCAGGCAGGATGTCTGGCTAAACGTATGGAGCAGGATGGGTGGATTTACGGGCATAATGAACCAGCGGAAGTGGAAGTTTATCGATCACGTAAAGGACGTTATGGTGTACGTTTTATTCCCTGACATTACCCCTTGACTTATTGGGATAGAATGGTGTATATTAATTAAGTCGCTGTTTTAATATTTCTTACTGACGCGGGGTGGAGCAGCCCGGTAGCTCGTCGGGCTCATAACCCGAAGGCCGCAGGTTCAAATCCTGCCCCCGCAATTTAGTTTCACTTGGATGATTCACAGCCATCATCTGCACGTTATACATTATGTCTAGGGCCCTTAGCTCAGTTGGTTAGAGCGGTCGGCTCATAACCGATTGGTCACAGGTTCGAGTCCTGTAGGGCCCATACTCTTAAAACCCTTGCCTAGCAAGGGTTTTTTTCTGTCTGCATGTAAGCTCTGAAGTAAAAGGTATCTTGTTAATAGTGTCTTTCTAGTATGCCCTTTTTTTCGAATCACGATGTATGTCCATGCCATAACTCAAATCTCGCATATACTACCTTATCCCAACCCATAGGAGGTAGATTTCATGAGTCAATTTCTTGATGCAAGAACATCTCAGAATGCGAGTTTGGCTAACTCTATTGCAATACCAATCCTGGTTATTAATACACCACAATTATTCGGTCAGATTGGTCTGCAAACAGCAGGAGCAGGGGCAAACCCACGGGTACAATTCAAAGGAACGGTGTCTGTGCAACTTCCTTTGGCACTCGTTGGTGTAACCATTACAATTGTTAGGGGGACTTTGGCTACGGACCCTGTGATCTATTCCGCAACGTCTACGTTTAGCTTGAGTGTCCTTGCACCTCAGATTATTACGTTCTCTGCAGATGACTTCAACCCGCCTATTACGCCTCAATTGACGTACACTGCATTTATCAGTTCCAACTTGCTCGGTACGATCCGTGTAGGCCCTGAGAACTTTGATGGAGCCGTGTATTCCGACTAATGTTGAGTGTCCTTGCCTAAGTAAACTAGATCAATAGTCTTCTTAATTGAAATGCCTCAAGGACCTGCCCTCAAAAGCAGGTTTTTTTTCTGTTGAAGGGGAAAACTGAACTTCATCGAGTAGGTAGGGTTCTATGATATAATGCATTACAGAGATTGAATGGTATTGGACATAAAATAATACGTGAACATCTGAGAAACGTATGAAATTAGTGATAGAAAGCAGGTTTCCGTTTAATGACGTCAAATGAAAGTCAACGTTTTCGTTACAGTGAAGCTCCGGTATGGGATTGGCAGAGAGCTTATTATGAGCAGAAGGGGCTACAAGCTTGGACAGAGAACCAAGTCCCTCAATATATTACCAGTAATCCGATGATTGCCACGGCGTATGCAGAGATGATCTTTGGTTTTCTTCAGGACCTTTCGAACAAAGGAAAGATCAACGAGACCGTAACCATTCTTGAACTTGGAGCGGGTGTAGGGCGCTTGGCACACCAAATTCTCCTGAAACTGCTTGAGTTAAAGGAATTTGCTGGAATACAATTACCGCCTTTCAGATATGTGATGACGGATCTCGTAGCGGAGAATGTGCTGGGTTGGCAGGAGCATCCATCCATGCAATCCTTTATTCAACAAGGTATAGTGGATTTTGCACGTTTTGACGCTGTAGCGGATACGGAATTGAATCTGGTCGTTGCTGGAACGGTTATTCGGCCCGGTGATCTGGAACAACCGTTGCTGTTGATTGCTAATTACTTTTTTGACAGCATTCCGCAGGAATTAATCTACATTGGGGATGGCGAGATCTATGAGTGCGATCTGCTTGTTCAGTCTCCGGATCGTCGTCTTGATCTTGAGCCTGCTGAGATGCTGAAGAACATGACGCTGAGTTATGAGTATCGCCGAGCGCCGGAATACAGTGCGGATAACTATCCGTATCAAGAACTTATCACATTGTACAAAGAGGAACTGGAGGATTCGCACATTCTGTTCCCTGCAATTGGGTTGTCCTGTCTCGAACGGTTGAATAAGCTGTCACAGTCAGGTTATGTGTTGATTACCGCTGATAAAGGGGATCATCGCCTGGATAACTGGAAGTTCGCAGAGCCTCCTGAATTTGTTCTTCACGGAAGTTTTTCTTTAACAGCTAACTACCATGCCATTCAATATGTCTTGGAACAACAGGGTGCCCATACACGATTCACAACGCATCATTATAAAGATCTGAATGTTGGGTGCATGTTGATGGTTGAAGAACCCATCAGTTATGTGAACACTCGTCTGGCCTACCATCGATTTGTTGAACGTTTTGGCCCGGATGACTTTTTCAGCATGAAACAATGGGTAGACTCTCGAATAGAGAGTATGGAGTTAAAGCATATTTTACCGTTTTGGCGTCTGGGCGGGTATGATGCTGAGTTCTTGATTCACAGTGCTACCCACATTTCCAGTCTTCTTCCTGATGCAAGTGATGAGGAAATGCTCGATATTCAGTCTGGTATTCATACGATGTGGTCGTCCTACTACGTGATGGAGCAGCAAGGAGGTCTCGCATTTTTGGCAGGGCAGCTATTATATGAGATGTATATGTATGAGGATGCAAAACGGTTTCTGGAGATATCATTGGTTGCAGATCCGAGTAACCATAATCCAGCCGTCTTGTACGATTTGGCTGTGTGCTGTTATGAACTTGAACTGGAAGAAGAAACCCTGTCATATACCCATAAAGTACTGGCTCTGGAACCTGATCATGAAGAGGCAGCAGCGTTGCTCCAGAGTTTCGAGTTGATCTGAACGGGACAATTTTAGTTTGTCTCCTGTATGTAAAATTTTGGTTATGGTTGTATATAAAATTGAAACTTATTTGGGGTGTAATCGTATTAATGGGATATTCAACCAATCATTACTATAGTACATAAAGGAGACAGAGCTATGAAGAAAATGTTATCCGTTGCATTATATCCACTTGCTTGGGTGTTGGGGGCACTGAGTATTTTATCTGGAAATGCAAACAGTGTCCTATTGGTGAAAGATATCGCTACAGATCGAAGCTATGATGGGCAGGCTATATATGATAGTATTGAACGTAGAAATGCCTAACTACATATCATTCAACTGTAAAGGTAATTGTGTCGTCGAGCAATAACATGATAACCAATTACTCTTGAAGCGAAGTACGTTGAGCAGGAATATTACCTGTCCGTACAACCTTTAAGCCGGTTTCGTACCTTATTCAGGTATGAACCGGCTTTTATTTATGAATGGGGGATACCAGATGAAGATTATCATTGGACAACCGAGGCTCGAACAGGATTTGTTGCAGCTTGAAGCCGAACTCAAGCAACACCCGGATGCAGATGTATTGCTCTTTCCTGAAGGTTATCTGAACCAGAATGTCAAAGACGCTTGCCGCCTGGCGGCTGAATATGGAACCATGATTGTATCAGGTCATCGCAGGTTGGACGAACGTCCAAAGGACCGATCGATTATCATCAGTACGGCTGGAGAGATTGTATTGGAGAAAGCTAAATATACACCTGCTGAGACGGTTGAGGAACAGGGTTGGGTAATAAGCACTTTGTTGTGTGATGAGCTGGTTCTGCAAGGATTTCGCAATGAGAATATAGGGAATGTGGACATTGTGATGCATTCCATTGGTGTGGGCATGTTCAGTGAAGAGCAGTACGGTGAGTGGGTCGAAGAGGCTCGGCAGATCGCCTTGAAGCATCAATGTATTGTCATGGGGACTAGCCATGCGGATGGTTCGTACCGTGATAGCGAGATCTCCATTCCGATCGCCTATTGTATAACACCTGATGGAGAGGTTGTTCTGGCATCCCGAAGTGATACACGTACTCGTACAATCCTTCTGGACAGAGGAAATACAGACCCTTCACCTCAGGAGTCACAAGAAAAACAACTGAAAATCTCCATCGCCCCATCTGGTTAAGTTACCGGGCATGAATCCCAGATGAATGGGCTGATGAACTTGCCGATTCGCCCGGTCACTTGCGCAGAATACGCATATGTTATGGCATACCTTGAAATTCAAAGGAGGCCAATCAAATGAGTCAAGTTGGATACGGTTGTGGCAATGTTGGTGGATTCGGCGGTGGATGGACTTCCACAAGTGCAATTCTCGTGCTTTTCATCCTGCTTGTGATCATCACAAAATCTTTCTGGCTGTAAGTCACGTATAGAAACGTGCAAACAGTGGCTCCGCTGAGACTTCAGCGGGGCTTTTCCTATTTATAAGAAGCAACATATGCCATCCATAACATTTGACAACTGAAAACAATGTGCTTAAAATCACATAAGAGACTATTAACAGAGATTGAAGGGATAGCAATGCCGTTTATTCGCTTTAAAGGATTCACAGGTCCTCAGCTAGAGGAAGTTGTACCCCAAATTACAGAGCAGATGGCCCTAATTACTCATATTCCAAGGGAGAGAATGAAGGCAGAGCGTCATGATGTACAAGCGCTAACACCTTCTCCGGCTTCTATAGAGATTCTGATGTTTCAACGTGACCAGGAGATTCATAATCGGATTGCATCGTCGGTGCAAGCTATTTTGGAAGAAGCATACATGCCGGATGTGCATATTTTCTTCAATATATTGTCACCTAATTTGTATTATAAAAAAGGCAGGCCGCTGACAGATTATCGATTGGATTGAGGTTGTGAGGGACGAGCAGATGTTGCTCGTCTTTTTGATTTACATATTTTTCGTATGCTTAACAATATGCTCGTTTCTGTGCACCCGGTTCAACGATATAGAGCATATCGCAGACACGATAAACAAGGCTCCACCGATAAGGTACACCCATCGAACGTCTAGTAGATCGACGACTAGACCGAAGATGACGATGGATACACTCATAACCGTGGAGATCAGGACGCCATGTGCGGCGTATACCTGGGACAAGGATTCAGCGGGCACACTTCTCTGAAACGCTGTCTGTTGAGCCATATCACGAATCTGGTAGACAGGGCCCATAAGTATACATAACGCCAGCGCGAGCCATGGCAGGCTGTTGAGGCCATAAACGATGGTCATCAGGCTGAGGAGAAGAGAACCCATGGTCATGCTGGCGATCAAGTGCTTCTGAATCCGTTTGGTCAGAGCCAGAGCCAGAATACCTCCAAGCATGGTTCCAGCAGCGTAACTCGAGTTCATGAGTCCCCACCAACCTTCTCCTCGTGCCAGAGCTTCTTTCGCAAAGGCCAGCGTAATCGCTCCGATCCAGATGGACCCCGCAAGAGCTTGGGCGATGTCCATAAGTGTGATCAGTCGTAAGGATGGATTCTTCCAAAGCATGCTCCAGCCTTTTCGCAGTACATTCCGTGTGACGATCGACTTCTCGGGTTGTTCTATATCCTGTGTGAGCGATCCAAGGGCAATTAGAAAGATCAGAACGGCCCAGGACAGGCTTGTAGCTGCCCAGAAGGTCTGTGAAGCTCCCCAGTTCATCACGGCAAATCCCGTCATGGCGAACCCGACAATGGTCACCGTCTGATTGGAGAAAGAGAGGAGACTATTGGTCTTCACCAAATCTTCTCCCTGAACCAACCGTGGCGTTAAAGTATCCAGTAACGGAGATTCCCAGCCTTCCAAAAAGGATAGAATGACAACCCCGATCAACAAAAGTGGCAGTTGTGTGGTCAAGTGGTTCAACGAAATCGCTATCCCAGTCATGAGGAATGCTTTGGCTACGGGAATACTGATCAGTAGTCTGGAGAATGAGAAACGCTTCACAAGTAATGGTAAAGTAAATCCTGCTGTTATGCGTGCGATGATCCGAATGAACGGAAACATGGCAGCATAGAGTACCGATCCAGTCTGACTATAAATAAACGTAGTAATAACCATGATATATATGACATTAATAAGCGAGAGCAGCGTTTTGGCGGCCCAGTACGGATAAAATGCGATGTTCATGCCAATGATGTCCTTTCCGAAACGATATATCTATATTACGGGCATTATCATCATTGCACCACAAACAAAGTTATCATTTTCCCGTCATTTCACCACAAAAAAACTGCCCAACAGGGCAGTCATCTTATAATGCCTATAGTTCATGCCATAGCAAGTGTGAAGGCGATAAGCAACATCAGCAGGCTGGTCGTTCTGACCATAGTCATATAAGGCCTGCTGGGTTCGGCTTCGCCCCGGGAAATCCAGCCATAGCGCAGATACCAGCCGAATTTTGGAAAACAGAGATTAATGATACAGAGTACCATGAATATAAAAAAGAGGGTTCTCATACCCATCTTCCTTTCTCACTTACATAACGGATCTTATCTTAACGTTTGCGTCTGGTAAAAAAGACTACAATCAAAATAATAATGATGATAATTAACAGAAATTTCATGTATGTTCCTCCTGGTGAGTAGTTAGGTTATTGTGGAATGTTAGTTATCAACTATTACCCATAAACCACATGACTTGAATAACTATGTTACAATTAAAATATATTGATTTAATATCAACACATTCCGTTTGGTTAGTTTTCTCTCCTTATAATGTACGATTGCAGAATATATAAACATTAATGTGTGTGAGATGAAGGAGGAAGGCATGAGCCAACATAATCAACTCTCATTACAATGGGAATTTATCATCTCGAAAGTGAAATCCTCCGTGACGGTGGTCGATGCTACCTTGCCTGAGCTTCCGCTCATGTATGTAAACGAACACTTTACCCAACTGACAGGATACACGTATGAAGAGTCTGTCGGACACAATTGCCGATTTTTGCAAGGGCAGGATACAGACCCCGAAACGGTAATGCAGATTCGTGATGCATTAAAGAAACAACAATCCATTAAGATTGATATTTTAAATTATACAAAAAGTGGTCAGAAGTTCTGGAACGAACTGAATATTGATCCGATCTTTAATGAATCCGGAGAGTGTTTATATTTTGTAGGCATTCAATACGATATTTCAGAACGGAAGTATGCCGAACAGCAGTTGAAGTTTGCAACTTCCATGGCTGAGATGAACAGCAGAGGGCAATTGGAATTCATCGGCAAGCTGAATCACGAGCTACGTACCCCGCTTAACGGCATTATGGGCATGATCGAACTTGCCAGTATGGGTGAAACTACGGATGAGCAGACAGAATATCTGGAGCTTGCACGTCAATCAGGTGAGGCGCTGCTGAACATCATTAACAATAGCCTGGATATGGCGAAACTGGGCAGAGGCAAAATGGATGTTGAAAACATTGAGTTTCAACCTCTGAAGCTGATTCAACAGATTGTGAAGACACATGAGCCTGCGGCACGGAATAAACAAATTCGTCTGCTCTGTCATGCTGATCTGAATGTTCCTGATGTGCTTATCGGTGATCCCCTAAGACTTCGGCAGGTACTGGATAATTTGCTGAGTAATGCAATTAAGTTCACAGAACAAGGTGAAGTGCAGTTACAGGTGGATGTGAGGCAACAACTGATGGATACCGTTGTATTGGTATTCTCTGTACGTGATACGGGAATTGGCATTCCTCAGCATCAGATCGAACAATTGTTTGATGCATTTACCCAGACTGACATCTCCCATGCGCGCCGATTTGGCGGAAGCGGTCTTGGTCTGACCATCTGCAAAGAACTGCTGGAACTGATGAATGGTCAGATTTCTGTGGAGAGTACCGAGGGGAAAGGCACACAGTTTGAGGTGACACTGCCCTTGCTGCGCCAACAGGCCATTCCCAATGTAGGATAATAATCAAGCAGGACAGCCGGGCGGTCTCGGCTGTTTTTTTATTTTATTGGATTGTTTTACGAACGGGCGTTCTGTTATAATGCAAGTGTTGAATGGGGGAGACACAGCATGAGTAAGAGACGCACAAGAAGAAAACGTAAAGGTAAACAAGGTTTCAAAAAGCAGGTTCTGACGCTGGTAGCGATGCTGCTGGTAGCCCTCTATGCCTGGGCTGGGGGCGAATGGCCCGAGGAGATACCTAATCCATTCGCTGTGACTAATAAGAGTGTTGACCATACCATTACGTTCCCTTCAGAGCGTTATCCCGAAACAGCCAACCATATTAAAGCTGCTATCAAGGCAGGGCATTCGGATGTATGCACCATTGATCGTAATGGAGCGGAAGGCAATCGGGATTTATCACTTAAGGGTGTTCCGGTCAAAAAAGGTAAGGATCGTGACGAGTGGCCCATGGCGATGTGCGCTGAGGGAGGAACAGGTGCAGATATCCAGTACATTAACCCGAAAGATAATCGTGGTGCAGGTTCATGGGTAGGAAATCAGTTAAGTACATATCCGGATGGAACACGAGTGAAGTTTGTAGTGAAGTAACAACAGGATATGGTTAGGCAGAAACAAGGATTGTAAGGCCTTTGTTGTGAGGTCAGAGGCAGCGTGGTATAGGAAAAGTAGAAGAGAAAAACCAGACGTGCATGCGTCTGGTTTTTTGGTATAAAGTGATAGATAAATAGATCTAGTTAACGTATCTATACGGGAACTGGAGTTTCTAGGATTACAGAGCCGACTAAACGAGTTGCATTCCGCTTAAATGATGAGACCGGATGCTTAACAGACGCGTAACATGTTCAACCTCATCAAACGGTATCCACAGACTGCCGTGAACCGTACGTAAGGAAAGGATGGATGTATCAGCGGTACGCTCGGGAAATCCAGTTACCGTCTGACCGCTTGTATTACGAACCATGATCTGTTGTTTGCGCCGGATGGCAATTTCTACCTCTTTTTTCATAAGTCATTGCTCCTGATTGTGAGATGTTAAATCCATATGTCAATGTTTTCAATGGTTAATTTGTCTTCTTTATCTAGTCTATCAGAACTAGGTATAGATTTCCAGAAGAGAAATCAACATTCTTCTAGGTGATTTGTCTTAGCTGTGGATGATCCGTTTTTGAATGGGGATTACGGGGTTATATTAGGGTAAAAGGAGGGGAACGGAATGACACAATTGATTATTGGGCTGGCCCGTACCGAGAACGAGGCTATAATTATGCTGAATAAGGTGAAAGAGGAAGGCATCAAGGATAAATATTTGGGAGCGGTGGCGAAGGAACAGCTCAATCTGGAGCTGGTGAGCGAAAAGACGGGGCTGCCCAAACCTTTGAAGGGTGCTGGAACAGATGGTGCCTTTGGCGCTCTGAAAGGCATATTGGCTGGTCTGGGGAAGCGAATGGATCAGACGATGTCGATCGGAAATGCAGTGCGCAGACTCGCTGGTAATGAGATTGGGAGTGAGACCGATGATTTGGTGCTTACACTGACTGAAGCGGGGATCTCGGAGGAGGATGCGCGGTATTACGAAGATTGGCTGTTAAAGGACCATATCTTGGTTATCGTGGAGTGCAGTGAGGAAGAAGCGGCTCGTGTTCGACCTATTTTACTTTTTTAGTTTAATTTAAGGCTGATTTTAGGTTTCTTTAATGTTGGGGAGGTATTCTTATCTCACACCTCCCTTAATATAGATTGGTTTACCGGAAGTCCGGGACCGCAACTCGGACTTTCTAGGCACTGTGAGCTGACGCTTGCAGTGCCTGTTTCATTTATATAATTTGAACTAAAGATTATTTACACTGGCACTCCGATGACAGAATAACTTCTAATCGCTGTTATCCCCAGATTTTTTGATTCCCTTTTCTGAAGGGAAAAATCCGGTGATAGCGTATACTTCCGATGTAGCTTTCTTTCAGAAAGCTTTTAGGCGAACGCTTCGCTTTTTCAGTTTTTTCTGTCCTCTCCGTTATCGTGTAAATCATTAGTTAAACTTATATAGTTAGATTATTTTTAATAAAAGTGTTGCAAAGTTAATTAATTCATGGTAAGATATTTCTTGTCGCCAAGAAATACATAATCCTGCCGGGGTGGCGGAATTGGCAGACGCACAGGACTTAAAATCCTGCGGTAGGTGACTACCGTACCGGTTCGATCCCGGTCCTCGGCATCTTAAAAAGAAAGATCGTATGACGCTTGTTAACCAAGCTGCATGCGATCTTTTTTTGTCTTCTTTAATATGAATGTCACGTCACTTCATAGTTGACCACTTCACCTGCAGCTCATAAACATAAACCCTGCATAATACATATCAGAAGGTACATTTATCTGACTTTTATGAAGAGACGGAACAATGGTGTATACTATCCGTAGGCATATATTACCTTTACCTTGCTGAACGATATAGGTTCAACTACACATTTACACGATAACGGAGAGGACAGCTGTTGTTCTGTCATCGGAGTGCCCGTGTAAATAAACATATTTGAACTTATGTAGAGTCACAAAACCAATAAAACAATCTTATGGACGGAGGACTCAAGTTTATGTTGAAACAGCTAAAGCCATACAAGGTGTTACAGGAGCGCAGAATCGAAGAATTGAAATCGGATGCGTATCTGCTTGAACACCAGAAATCCGGGGCCAAAATTGTACTTTTGTCCAATCAGGATGACAACAAAGTATTCAGTATCGGTTTCCGCACACCTCCGGAAGATGATACAGGGGTAGCCCATATCCTCGAACACTCCGTGCTCTGTGGGTCCAAGAAATTTCCGGCCAAGGATTCTTTTGTTGAGTTGCTGAAAGGTTCATTGAATACATTCCTTAACGCCATGACGTATCCCGATAAGACGATCTACCCGATCGCGAGTCGTAATGACCATGATTTCCATAACCTGATGGATATATATCTGGATGCGGTATTGAATACGAATATTTATGAGAATGAAAAGATATTTCTGCAGGAAGGCTGGAATTACAATCTGGCCTCGGCAGATGATGAGTTAACCTACAACGGAGTTGTATATAACGAGATGAAGGGTGCCTTTTCTTCACCGGAACGAATGGTGCGCAGAGAAGTGCTGAACTCCCTTTTCCCGGATACCACATACTCCTCCGAGTCTGGCGGATTCCCGGAAGCTATTCTGGATCTAACGTATCAGGGGCTGCTGGATTTCCACACGAGATACTATCATCCTTCCAACAGTTACATCTATCTCTACGGGGATATGGATATGGAAGAGAAGCTGCAATGGCTGGATGAAAACTATCTGAGTGCATATGATCGAATTGAGATTGATTCGGCGATTCAACTTCAACCTGCTTTTGCAGAACGGGTAGACACGGTTAAGACTTACTCTGCGGGAAGTACGGAATCGGAAGTGGATAACAGCTTCTTAACCTATAACGCGGTGATCGGCACAAGTCTGGATAAGGAACTGAACATCTCGTTCCAAATTTTGTTATATGCACTGCTGAACGCTCCGGGAGCGGTACTGAAGCAGGCGTTGCTGGATAAGGGCATTGCGAAGGACGTCTACGGTTCCTATGATGACAGTCTGTATCAGCCTGTATTCACTGTGGGACTGAAGAAGAGCAATCTGTCTAGCAAAGAGGATTTCCTGGGAACGGTCAAAGAAGTGCTTGAGCGTGTGGTAAAAGAAGGTTTTGATCCTAAAGCGCTACTCGCAGGGATTAACTCATATGAGTTCAATCACAGGGAAGCGGACTACGGCAGAATGCCGAAAGGCCTGATCTACGGATTCTCCTCCCTGCAAAGCTGGTTGTACGATGAAGAAGCACCTTTCACCCATTTGGAGGCCAATGACGTATTTGCTGAACTGCGGACAAAAATGAACGAAGGTTACTTCGAGCAACTGATTGAGAAATATATTTTGCAGAACACACATACTTCCTTTGTAGCCCTGACACCGGACAAAGGGTTGAATTCACGCAAAGAAGAAGCGTTGAAAGAACGTCTGAAAACTATTCAGGCTGGTCTTAGTGAGGAAGAAGTTCAGACGTTGATTCAGAAAACAGAAGCACTTGCCGAGTATCAGAATACACCTTCAACCAAAGAGCAGCAGCAGGTCATTCCGACGTTATCGATTGAAGATATTGAACAGAAGGCCTCTACGTTGCATCAAACGGTGAAACAGGTCGACGGCACAACCATTCTCCATCATAACCTTTACACCAACGGAATTGGTTATCTGAGACTGCTGTTTGATATCAAAGAAGTGCCACGTCATCTTCTGCCGTATGCAGGATTGCTGAAAAATGTGCTGGGTTACGTGGATACTCAAAACTACTCGTTCAATGAACTGTCCAATGAAATCCATATCCATTCGGGTGGTATTCATAGCGGGATAGGATCTTATGCTAACGCGCATAAGCACAATGAATTCAAGGCTACCTATGAGTTCAACGCCAAAGTGTTGTATGACAAGCTTGGATTTGCCTTTGATATGATCAAAGAAATTGTGTTCACATCCCAATTCGATAATTCGAAGCGGTTGTATGAGATCATCTCTCAAATGAAAGGTAATCTGCAACGTAATCTGATCAATAGCGGACACTCTGCGGGAATTGGCCGGTCTTCGTCCAAACATTCAGCGGTCGCGAATTTCAGAGAAGCTGTGAGTGGTATTGCCTTTTACCAGTGGCTTGAGGATCTTCAGGCGAATTTTGAGGATAGAAAAGAAGAGTTATCTTCCAGTCTGCAAGAGTTGACGGGGTATATATTCAGACCGGAGAACTTGCTTGTTAGTTACACTGCCGATGAGCAGGGATATGAAGGACTGGAGCAACAGGTATCTGATCTGAAAGCGAAGCTGTTCACACATGAGGTTGCCAAGGAAGAATTTACATTCACACCGGCTACTCATAAGGAAGGATTCCGTTCTCCTTCAGAGGTGCAGTACGTGGTGCAAACGGGCAATTATATCAACAAAGGATATCAATACACCGGTTCACTACGGGTCTTGCAGGGAATCCTGTCTTTGGATTACTTGTGGACGAATATCCGCGCCAAAGGCGGAGCTTATGGCTGCATGTCAGGCTTCAGACGGAACGGAGACAGCTACGTTGCATCGTATCGTGATCCGAACCTGGATAAAACGTACAAAGTATATGAAGAAATACCACAGTATTTGAACGATTTCCGGGCAGACGAGCGGGAGATGACGCGTTATATCATTGGTGCGATCCAGGATCTCGATACGCCGAGAACGCCTTATGGCGAAGGAGCATTCTCGCTGGAGTGTTATCTGTCGAATGTGACTGAAGCGGATCTACAACAGGAACGTGACGAAGTGTTAAGCACGAAGGAAAGCGACATTATCGGTTTTGCTGAGCTTTTATCGGCCATACTTGAACAGCAACAGCGCTGCGTAATTGGTAATGAGAACAAGATTGAGGAACAGAAGCAAATGTTTGACGAAACGCTGGATTTAATTAAAAACTAAGCGTTAGTCTCGTTTATTCCACGATCCAATAAGCGTCAAACGCGAAAGGCACTTTTATGAGCTGGTTCAACAGCTTATAGAAGTGCCTTTTCTAGTGGGGAGGGACTGTCTCCATCTCATATGATATGAGAATGTGTGACACGCTGCGTTGTTCAAGTGACAGCAAGCATGTTGTATATTTTCAGGGTCCGCAGATCTTCCTTTGAGATTTTTAATTCATTATATAACTCCTGATTCTCGGGCAGCGGGGTTCTGGAGAATAACATTTTGAGCGCAATAGGCATGAAAGGTCTGAAAGAGACACCAGCCATCAGTCCCCATTTTTTCTCTGATTCCTGAAAAGACGCCAGAATATTAATATATAGGTTCTCCAGCGGCGTGGCCTGATTTTTCAAAATCAGCGTGGTGAGTGTATCATAATGCTCGGTGTGGCCCCAATACATATTCTCGCACTCCTGGTAGTTCTCAAAATCCTTCACATTCATATACATCACGGTGCGATAACGGTTGGCATCCGATTGAGCCATCATGTCAATGACACAACGAATGAGACTGTTGTTACGCCCATCATAGAAGTAAGAATAGAAACGTGTGGAGTTCTTGAAAAAGCTGGACGGGACCGCATTCATCAGGGGAGATGCATGCCTTGGTTCTTGGTACAAGAGTTGCTCCACCTGAATGTTGAGCGCGTTTGCAATATGATGTAACGTGACCAGATCAAGTGTAATATCTCCGCTCTCATATTTGGATAGAGTGCCTTTGCTTTTGAAGATCTGATCCGCAAGCTGTTGAATGGTCAGCCCCCGCCACTTCCGAAAGTTTCGTATTTTCTTGCCAACTTCCTGATTGATATTGTTCATAACCGGTTCTCCTTATGCAATGTTTCTTGAGAGTACGTGAAAATGATGAAAGTCATTCATAAAAATGATGTTATATGAGAAATATATCACTTTTTCACGGAAATACCTATTTTGGAGAAACAATAAACTTCATTTGTTTCGTCAGAATAGATTGTATTGCATTTGATGCAATTCCTGCGTCATGAAATAATAGGTGTAATACGACATGAAACGACAATGAAAAGTAAAGCAGATAGAGGAGCAGAAGCTATGAAATATAACTTTGATGAGATTATTGATCGCACAGGAACAAATGCCATGAATACGGATGGTTTCCGTCAATATATTTTTAACGCGTCAGAAGATATGACTTTTCCATTCAAGGATGAAGAATTTATTCGCATGTGGATTGCAGATATGGAGTTCGCCACACCTCCCGAGATTCTGGATGCAGTTAAGGAGCGTCTGGACCGTAGAATTATGGGTTACTCCCAGGTGTTTGATCCGGCATACTATGAAGCTGTCTCGAATTGGATGAAGAGATACTATGATTGGTCCTTCCCCAAGGAGCATTTGGAGACCTCGAACGGGATCATTCCCGCTTTGTATGAATTGGTGGAATATATCTGTCAATCGGATGAGAAAGTACTGATCGTGACCCCGTCTTATGGTTTCTTCAAGTCAGCTGCGGAGCATAACAATCTTGAACTGGTATGTTCGGATATGATCAACGATCAGGGACGTTACTCGATTGATTATGAGGATTTTGAAGCCAAGGCCAAGGATGAGAAGGTAAGGGTATGTATTTTCTGCAACCCCCATAATCCGTCTGGACGTGTCTGGACAACCGAAGAGTTACAGCGTGTGGGTGAAATCTGCCTGAGGAACAATGTATGGGTCATTTCGGATGAAATTCACTGTGATCTGCTGCGGACAGGCAAAAGACATACGCCACTTGCAAAGCTGTTCCCGGAAACGGATCGAATCATTACATGCATGTCTCCGAGCAAAACATTCAACATGGCTGGTCTGATGTTCTCCAATGTCATCATTCCGAATAAGGCACTTCGAGACATCTGGCAGGCACGCCATTATGGTTTCAAAAACCCACTGAGCATCGCTGCCACTCAAGCGGCTTACGAAACGGGTGATGAATGGCTGGAACAATTAAAAGGTTATCTCGACGCCAATTTCGCCTGCGTAGAACAGTATGTGAAGCAGCATTTGCCACTCGCTGTCTTTCACATTCCGGATGCCACGTATCTGGCCTGGATTGATATCTCGGCATATGCTCCCAAGAATGTAAGTCTACCTTTATTCTTCGCGGAGCAAGCGGGTGTGCTACTCGAAGATGGACATATGTTTGTAGCGAATGGCGAGGGTTGTATTCGGTTGAATCTGGCTTGTCCGCGTTCTGTTCTTCAGGAAGGATTACGGAGAATCAGCAGTGTGCTTGTGAAAGAAGTCGAAGAGGTACCCGTACAAGTATAAAGTCATCAAGTCACCACGCAATAGCGAGGTGACTTTTTTGTATGAGTATACTGAATGTAGCAAGAATACGATTTATTTCGAGGTGAACGTATACCCTGATGTGCAATTCTGGTCTGCTGTCCCCGGTTATGTTAAAATGGTGGATAGTCTATGAGTTGCATGACATGCGGCTCTCAGAAGGAAGAGCCCAGTAGTCGGGCTGAACGAAACTGCATTCATCAGGGGAAAGGAGCCTATACATATGTTTGGAAACGATTGGGACAAGGTGCTTCAGGAAGAGACGGAAGCCGAATATTTTAACAAGATTCGTTACACTCTCGCCGCTGAGTACAAAACACAGACGGTCTTTCCGCCCAAAGAAGACCTGTTCTCCGCATTGAAGCTGACGCCATATCATCAGGTTAAGGCCGTTATTATTGGTCAGGACCCTTATCACGGAGCGGGACAAGCTCATGGATTAAGTTTTTCGGTTAGACCGGGGGTACGTGTACCGCCTTCTCTGAAAAATATATATAAGGAACTTCAGGCGGATATGGACTTGCCAATTCCGAATCATGGATCTCTGGTTCATTGGGCACAGCAGGGAGTCCTGCTACTAAATGCTGTTCTGACGGTCCGTGAAGGTCAGCCTAACTCTCATCAGGCACTAGGGTGGCAGACATTTACGGATGCTGTCATTCGCACGCTGAATGAACGTTCAGAGCCGATGGTATATATGCTGTGGGGCAGTCATGCCCAGAAGAAAGGTGCATTTATTAACAGGGACAAGCACATGGTACTGGAGTCTACACATCCCAGTCCGCTGGCTGCGCATCGTGGATTCCTCGGCAGTCGTCCCTTTTCCAAAGCCAATGATTTCTTGACCTCCAAAGGTATTGAACCGATCGATTGGAAGATACCTGAAAACTAGACAGATGGAGGTGAGAACATTGCGACATTGGATAGGACGAAAAGTAGCGGTATATCGTGCAACAGGCATACGGGAGCCATTGAAGGGAACGCTGGTTGAGTGGGATGAAGAAGCGGAATGTGTGCGGATCGGACCGAAACGGATTAAGGTATCGTTTGACAATATCGCAATGATCAGACCTCTTCCCGAAGAGAGTCTTCCCTTAAAGAAAGCACGTTCTGAAGTGCACAAGGTTGGATATGTGATGAAAAAGGCGATACAGTTCGAAAATGCGATCTATTTCAAGTCGCAGGTTATGATTTGGCGCCGGGCCAAAATTGTAGCGTTATCCACGACGATTCTGCGTCATGACGAGGATCAGGTTGAACTTGCAGATGGTCGGGTTCTTCGTAAAGACAAGCATATGTTTGTCGTACGTTCACGCCGTGGGATACGTTAGTTATACGAAGATTTAATATTCATTTCATGCAAAGATCATACGGATTTAATGTTTGGTCTGTATATTAGGTAGTAACAACCCCTTCCTAAATTGATGTGTATTGAAATGGGAGCCCGACCGGCTGCAAACGGTCGGGTTTTTTTTGTCCATTGGTTCTGTTAACCTGTTGTACATACCCATTACATTCATGTTATATATTATTAAAATAGATCATGAGAAGGAGTGAGACCCAATGAAACGTATAGCTGTTTTTGCAGGCTCCAATCCGGGAAATCACCCCGATTATACAGAGAAGGCTGTCCAACTGGGCAAACAGATTGCTGATAGTGGTTATGCACTTGTCTATGGTGGTTCTTGCATGGGCTTGATGGGTGCAGTAGCCGATGCTGCTCTTGAGCAAGGGGGAGAGGTAATCGGGGTTATGCCTACCGGATTGTTCCGGGGCGAGGTTGTTCACGGAGGGCTCACACAACTGATTGAAGTGGGAACCATGCATGAACGGAAGGCTACGATGGCTGAATTATCCGATGGATTCATTGCACTTCCCGGAGGCATGGGTACATTTGAAGAACTATTCGAGGTACTGTGCTGGGCACAGATCGGTATTCATCGTAAGCCTGTCGGTTTATTGAATGTCAACGGATATTATGGACCGCTGATGAAGATGGTAGAACACAGCGTACAGGAAGGATTCTCCAACACCTCCCATCTCAGCCTGTGGAGTCTGGAAGCTGATCCGGCTGAACTGATCAAACAAATGTCATCCTATATTCCTGCAGAGCTGACTCAGAAGTGGTCACAACTCAACGGGAAATGAGTGTATAAGAAGACGGGCCTGTACCCACTCGTTCCTCGGGAGAATTTTTGATCTGCCCAAGCAAGTTGCGCTATCGGACATAGTCTATAGTGTACTTCGATGAAGAGGGGAGTGTCACTGATGAGCGAACTCAAAGGTACAGGTTACGGATATTGCGGAGGCTTCGGTGGTGGAGCATGGACATCAACAGGTGCAATTCTGGTATTGTTCATTCTGTTGGTTATTATCTCTCGCACATTCATTCTGTAATTCGGTCAGTATCCCGGGACGGGGATTAAGCTGCAGAGGCAGCGCCCGAATAAAAAAATGACCTTTCCAAAGAGACGCTGGTATATGCCGGCGTTTCAGGGGAACGGTTTTTTGACGTTTCCAGCATACGTAAATAATTGAAAAAGCAAAAACCTGCCCCTGAATAAGGTCAGAAGCAGGAGAGAGCCTCCTGAGCCATTAGCTGCGCAACAAGCAGCTTACACCACAACAGCAGTTTGATCCGGATTACTTAACGATTTCCAGGCGATATATAGCCCGATGGCGGCTGCAATTAAGGAGAGTATTGCTGCAACAATAGCCAGCTGATCCAGTGTGTTGGGTGAACTGGAGTTAAGAGAACGCTGATTAGCCGTCTTGCCGGATTTGTTTTTGATATGGACAGATGATCTGGAAAGCCTGGAAGCCGACTGTAACTGGGATGTGTGAGGACGCGTAGGTATCGATTTTTTCTTTGAGGGATTCAATAGTCAACCTCCTTATAACGGAGTTCAGTGCTTCCATCGTTCATACTATGTTATGTCGATTTTCAGATTGAGTTCGCAAAAATGAGTGAATCCCCAGCCCGTTAGATGTTGAACCCGGTCGCTAGTATCAGCGGAACAGGCAACCCATTATACGCTCTGTTAATACAGGTCTAACAAACGGTGTTTATAGTAAGGATCATAGAGTGAAGCTTGAACTCAGGAGGCGCTGGAATGAGGAAAATGGAGATTATTGCCCACCGTGGTGCATCTGCCGTATGCCCGGAGAATACGATGAGCGCTTTTGAACGAAGTCTGGAGCTTGGAGCAACAGGTATTGAAACCGATGTGCAGATGACGAGTGATGGCAGGCTGGTACTGATTCATGATGAGACGTTAAGCCGAACTGGCGGCGTAAAAGGTTGGGTTAAGGATACGACTTACGATCAATTGCGCACACGGGATGCGGGGTCCTGGTTTCACACCGATTTTACCGGGGAACGTATTCCTTCTCTGGAGGAGTTATTCAAGCTGGTACAGGGGAAAGGAATCCTGCTTAATCTGGAATTAAAAAATGGTATTGTGAGTTATAAGGGGATGGAAGAGAAGGTTATACAAGCGATCCGGGACTGGAAGCTGGAGCAACAGGTCGTGCTGTCCAGCTTCAATCATGCTTCGCTCGTGAGATGTAAACGTCTTGCCCCGGAGATTCGTACAGCACTTCTATATATGGAAAAGTTGTACCGTCCCTATGATTATGCCGCCAAACTTGAAGCTTCCGGCCTTCATCCCTACAAGCTGGCTGTCACACAAGAAGATGTTGCTGCTGCATTGGCACATGGCATTGTTACCTATCCATTTACGGTGAATGATCCTGCCGAGATGCAGGCCATGATTGACATGGGTGTGCAAGGAATCATTACCGATGTTCCGGATGTCCTGGCATCCTTACTTACGGTACATGCCCGTTAAATGAGTCTGTATTTTACATGTTCTACATAGGCAATGATAAGGCTGTGCTCGAGCTTTTTGGCTCTTGCGCAGCCTTTTTGCGGGTAAAATTGTGTGAAAATCTTCATATATGCAATAAACATGTCCTATTTGTCCATTGCCAGAGCCCGTGGATTCACTTACAATGGTCTATGGGAATGAGAATCAATATCATTAAAGTTCGGTATTATAGAGAGGTGATTGTTATGTACATAGGTTTGAGCAGCTCCACTCATAACGAGGGTGGGCGCGTATGAATTCACAAGCTTCACCAGAAAAACATAATCCGGATTCACCCACAGCGAAGATACACACTCGTCCGTGGGCAGCCACACTTATTCTTACAGGGGGAGTTTTGCTACTCGCTCTGGGTATGGCGTTGTCCATTTCATTTGGCGCTGCTGATATTAAGCTTAGTGTGGTCTGGAAGGCTATCTTTGACTTCAATCCTGAGCTGACTCCCCATCAGATCATATGGGAGATTCGATTACCACGTATCCTTGGAGGAGCAATGGTAGGTGCATGTTTCGCTGTAGCTGGTGCGATCATGCAGGGCATGACTCGTAACCCGCTGGCCGATTCAGGTCTGCTTGGTTTAAATGCGGGAGCTGGATTTGCACTTGCAGTTTGTTTTGCCTTCTTCCCTGGCTTGCCATTTATGTATATCATCATGTATTCCTTCCTTGGTGCGGGGCTTGGTGTCCTGTTGGTGTATGGTTTTGGTGCAGCTTCCAAATCAGGCCTTACACCACTACGCCTTGTACTTGCAGGTGCGGCTGTATCAGCGATGTTGTCGGCACTCAGTGAAGGGATTGCATTATATTTCAGAATTGGACAAGATCTGGCTTTCTGGACAGCCGGTGGTGTAGCCGGAACGAAGTGGTCTCAACTTGAGGTCATGTTCCCCTGGGTACTCGCGGCACTGATCGCAGGTCTTCTCATCTCCCGTTCCATTACTCTGCTTAGTCTCGGAGAAGATATTGCGGTGGGCTTGGGGCAACGTACTGGGCTGATCAAGCTCATAGGCCTGATTGTTGTACTGATTCTCGCGGGTACGGCTGTATCCGTGGTGGGTGCGGTCGGTTTTGTTGGACTCATTATTCCCCATCTCACGCGGAAGTTGGTTGGGGTCGATTATCGCTGGATTATTCCATGTTCCGCTGTGATGGGCAGTCTGTTGCTTGTATTTGCGGATCTGGCTGCACGTATGATTAACCCGCCGTACGAGACGCCAATTGGCGCATTGGTTGCCCTCATCGGGGTACCATTCTTCCTGTATCTGGCGCGTAAAGAAAGGAGGACTCTGTAACGATGGAATCCTCAACAATAGTTGGAGCAGAGCGCAAGAAGAGAACCAAGAGCACGATTGTCCTCATTGTGCTTGCCCTATTAATTATTACGGCTTTTGTGGTGAGCATGAACACAGGTTTTACCAAGCTTTCGCCGCTTGAGGTGATGCGAACCCTGTTTGGTGGAGGCACGGCGAAACAGGAATTGATCCTGTTTGAATTCCGTCTGCCACGTATTGTGATTTCGGTGCTGGTCGGGGCCGGACTTGCGTTATCTGGTTGTATTTTGCAGGGCGTATCTCGGAATGCGTTGGCAGATCCGGGGATCCTCGGGATTAACGCAGGTGCTGGTCTGGTCGTCATGTTATTTGTTTCCTTTTTCCCGACAACGACAGCAGCGCCGGTATTTCTTTTGCCAATTCTGGCCCTGATCGGTTCCGGTTTTGCTGCATTTCTGATCTACATTCTCTCTTACAAAAAAGGAGAGGGTATCCTGCCTACGCGTATGTTGCTTACAGGGATCGGGGTAGCGGCGGGAATCAGTTCTGCCATGATCGTGCTTACGTTACGGCTTAGTCCGGAAAAGTATCAATTTGTAGCTACCTGGATGGCAGGCAGCATCTGGGGTTCGAACTGGAAATTTGTAACGGCATTGCTACCGTTTCTTATTATTCTTGTCCCGCTAGTTCTGTATAAGGCACGTGTATTGAACGTACTGAATCTGGGGGACCAGACTGCAAGCGGACTCGGGACTCCGGTTGAGCGTGAGCGACTGATTTTGCTTGCGGCTGCTGTAGGACTTGCCGGCTCATGTGTATCTGTGAGTGGGGGGATCGGTTTTGTAGGTCTAATCGGGCCGCATTTGGCGCGTCGTCTGGTGGGTCCAAAACATCAATTCCTGTTACCCGCATCTGCACTGATCGGTTCATTGCTTGTACTGGTTGCAGATACGCTGGGTCGTGTCATCCTGCAGCCTTCGGAGATTCCTGCGGGGATCCTGGTTGCCATTATTGGTGCACCATACTTCCTGTACCTCTTAAGCAAGACGAAATAGAACGTAATCATCATTGTGTGGTTGCATAAGGAGGACTTTAGTCCATGCTTCGCCGTTTCTTTGCCTATTACAGGCCTTACAAAAAGCTCTTTATTCTTGACTTCAGTTGTGCGATTTTAGTCGCCCTGCTGGAGCTGGCTTTTCCACTAGCGGTCAACCGGGTCGTCGATGATCTGCTGCCAGGCGGCCGCTGGGACTGGATTCTATGGGCATGTCTGGCATTGCTCGGCATCTACTTATTGAATTCATTTTTGAACTTCGTGGTTACCTATTGGGGACACAAGCTCGGTATTAACATCGAGACGGATATGCGTAAAAGTCTGTTTAATCATGTGCAGAAGTTATCGTTCCGTTTCTTCGATAATACAAAAACAGGACACCTCGTGTCCCGCATGACTAACGATCTGATGGATATCGGCGAGATTGCCCATCATGGTCCAGAGGATGTATTTATCGCGGTGATGACACTGATTGGTGCATTCAGCATCATGATGAGCATTAACGGGAATCTGGCGGTGTTAACCTTTATTATCGTGCCGCTGATTATTTATCTGTCACTCTACTTTGGTAGCAAAATGTCCAAGGCATTCAGTCGAATGTTCGGAGATATTGCGGACTTCAATGCTCGTGTAGAGAACAATATTACAGGTATCCGTGTTGTTCAGGCTTTTGCTAATGAAGAGCATGAAAAAGCACAATTCGCTGTGAACAACGGTCGTTTCCGTCAGACCAAACTGATCGCATACAAAATCATGGCCTGGAACTCCTCTGTCAGTTATATGCTGATGAAGCTGGTATCCCTCTTTGTCCTGGTATGCGGAACTTGGTTTGTCATTCAAGGCAGTATGACCTACGGTCAGTTCATTGCATTTATTATGTTGTCCAATGTGTTCCTGACACCGATCCAGAAGATCAACTCGGTTATTGAGACGTATCCCAAAGGGATTGCAGGCTTCAAACGTTATACGGAGTTGCTTGATATGGAACCGGATGTGGAAGATCGTCCAGGGGCCGTATCGGTATCCCATTTGCGTGGAGATATCCGTTATGAGCAAGTGACCTTTGGTTATTCGGATCAGGAGCCTGTGCTCAAAGGTATTGATCTAAATGTACATGCAGGTGAAACGGTAGCCCTTGTCGGTCCATCGGGGGCAGGTAAAACAACGCTATGCAGTCTGCTGCCGCGGTTCTATGATGTGCTGGAAGGTCGCATCACGATCGATGGGCAGGAGATACAGGACATGACGCTGGATTCCTTGCGCAGCCAGATCGGTATTGTACAACAGGATGTATTCCTCTTCGATGGAACCATTCGCGAGAATATTGCCTACGGCAAACTGGATGCATCCGAAGAAGAAATCTGGATGGCTGCCAGACGTGCACAGATGGAACCATTAATTCAATCGATGCCGGAAGGGCTGGATACGTTAATTGGTGAACGTGGTGTGAAGCTGTCCGGTGGACAGAAACAGCGTTTGTCCATTGCCCGTATGTTCCTGAAAAACCCACCAATTCTGATCCTGGACGAAGCCACATCCGCTCTGGATACAGAAACGGAAGCAGCCATTCAACAATCGCTGGCTGAGTTGTCCGAAGGCCGGACCACCCTGGTTATCGCCCACCGATTGGCTACGATCAAAAATGCAGACCGCATTATTGTCGTTGCCGAACAAGGCATTACGGAGCAGGGACGTCATGAAGAATTACTCGCTGCAGGTGGGGTGTACAGCCGCCTTCACTATGCGCAGTTTGGCGCGTAACCTATCCTATCCTATGTGGATGTAACAATGTAAATATGAGAAGTAACGCCATCGTTCTTGACTTGGAAGGAGTCAGGACGGTGGCGTTATTTTCTTTTTTATGATTAGGTGTGGGTCAGGGGTACTGTGCTCTTATCTACCTGTGATCATGGATATGGAAACGGGTAATATAGTAAAGAGAACGCTTAACGTGTAGGATATGTTCATCATCTTGCAAGATGTAGGAGGTACACGATATGCAGTTGAACGATATGCTGAAAATTCTTATAACCTGTCTATTATTTATTCTGATTTGGTGGCTACTGACTCAAGGGATTCGCAAACTTTCCAGTACTCGTGCGGGGTCCGGTTTCCAACGCTGGGGTGGATGGTCCATTGGACTTTTCATTGTTGGCGCCGTGCCACTCGGTTTTTCGCTATACACAGAGATCTTTGATAAGCGCCTGGATGCCAACATCGGGTTGGGGCTTGCCATGTTTTTTGTATGGGCTTATTGTGTGATCTTGTTGTGTGCGGCTTTGGTGGTATGGGGAAGGTACGTGTACAAAAGGGATATAAAGAAGTGAATGGTTTAATAACCTGTTTACGATGGTCACATCTGCATGCTTGGACATAAGGAAAGGCTCATGACCGAATTCGTATAGAGAATTCATCATGAGTCTTTTGGGTTAGTTTATGATTATACATACTGGAAATTCAGTTTTACAAATACGATAGATGACCATGGAAGACTACTCAGAGGTTATGCTAAGGTTATTGTAAAAGAACCCAAGGTTCATGGATTCTTTTTAAGAACAAAATTAACTGTGTTATGGTCTCCTGGGACCAAATCTACTAATACTATGTGTCTTGGATACCCTGTAAAGTCTGCGGCTAGTGCGACTGAACCTGCCATAGTACGTCTGAGAATGAAGTATCCTTGAGCATCAGTCGTTGTTCTTGTAGGATTACCACTTATTCTGACCCCAGGCATGGGTACCCCGTTTTCATCAACCACCTGTCCCCTTACATGTGCAGCCTCTTCTAACATTACGTCGATTTGGATCGTTTCACCTGCTCGGATGTATATACGATCTTCCACGTAGGGAACATAGTTGTTACTCTCAACCCACATTGCAATGTTTGCACTATAATCGTAATCAATACCCGTTACGGTATATCTGCCATTTTCATCTGTCTCGACCAGGTATGGGATACTTGTAACTTCAATTTTAGCACCAGCGATGGGCTG
Source organism: Paenibacillus sp. FSL R7-0026 (assembly GCF_038004485.1). Taxonomy (NCBI): domain Bacteria; kingdom Bacillati; phylum Bacillota; class Bacilli; order Caryophanales; family Paenibacillaceae; genus Paenibacillus; species Paenibacillus sp. FSL R7-0026. Next base: position 4,324,196 of record NZ_JBBORG010000001.1, on the reverse strand, counting down.
GCCAGTCTGGTCTTTTACCGTGCCTATGATTGTGGAAGGCTCATATAACTGTATGTCATGTTCCACCTCATCACCAGGTCTTAGCGTGAAGGTATCGTATTTATTATATGAAATGTAGGTGATGAAACCATCTGCACTGACGTACAAATACATATCTGTAGAATCTCGTACAACAGCCTCAATATGGTAATTTCCGTTCTCATCTGCTACTGTACTATATTTCGTTATTTCTCCTAGATGATTGAGTTCATATTCAACATTGGCGTGGGGTACCACATTTCCTACTCTATCCGTAATTTTTCCATAAACAACAGCCGGTAGGTTGATATCGTCCTCGTAATTGGAAGGTGACGCCACTGGACCAGCAGCATGAGATGTTTCAGCATATGTAATGTAAAGTAAGATAGTAAAAATACATAACATGAATGATTGAATTACCCCTTTTGGACTTTGGATCATACATGGTTTCCCCCTCATTAATTATATTACCTAATATAAATGATACGTTTTGTATCAAGAGAAAACAAGAGGACTTTTGGGTGTATTTGTAAATCTAACACTCAAAGTTGGCTCCATTGTTATGCAACAATAAGCTGATCTGGGACGTCAGCAATAAGAAGTAGAAAGTGAACGCTGTTAGAGGGGGAACTAAGAGGTGTCTAATCTTCGTATCGTTTGTACAATACTCTCGATCTGGATACTAGGTCTTACGGGATGTGCCGGATCAAACGAATGCAAGTCAGCACAAACTATTGCAAATTCACCGACAGAAAAGGGTTTCACTGGTTATGTGGTTGAACGTAAAGACAATTCCATTCTTGTTGTTGATCCCGTATTTCAAGATTACAGTTCCAATGGAGGAAACAGTCGGTATTATCCAGCAAAATGGTTCTCCAATGCGCCTGATCCACAGATCGGTTCCTATGTTGAAGTCTGGACGGATGGAGGCCCGGAAAATGAACCCTATCCTGGGCAGGCCAGAGCAGAAAAGATAGCGGTATCTTGTCCAGTGGCACCGGATGGTGCGCATATGACGGATGCGGATGCGATTCGTAGCGGACTTCTTTCACCTGGTGCAGAGAACATCCGTGTTCCAGTCATTGAGGACAAGCGGTTTGATGCAGATTCAGGGACATGGACCCTTCTTATTCGAGATGCGATGACAGCGAATGAAGGGCAAGTAGTTCATGTGACCGTGAAGGATGAGGAGAAAGTTAAGACACAAGGCGGAGAATAAGGGGTTCATAGCTTTATGATGGTGGAGGAACCGTGTTGCACATGAATATGATTCAAATTGAAAGAGATGATGTGGATTAGATTCATTGCAAGCAAGCTATCATGATTTTTGAAACGCCTGTAATTTCCCTCACTGTCCATCATGTATTATGATTCTATAAAAATGGAAAGGAATCTTCTGCCCATGGAATTATCAAGGTCTCAGCAATTAGCTCAAGAGCATGTAACCAATTATGCAAGAAGCCGCAAAAATGAGGCGGAGCAAACCATTAGAGAAATCCTTCGTATGTCCAACATCGAGCTGAAGACATTTGAAAAAGCTATCAATAAACTAAAATCTCATGCAAGTATTGCGCTACACTTTCACCCAGATCGATTAGATCCGAATATGAAAAGCGTGGCTGAGGCACTACTTGAGCAGGGGGTTTATAAAAGTCAGTTTGAAACTTTCTTATCGAATGGAAGTGTATCCGCATTTTCAGGCGGTGAACGTGACGTTTGGGAGAATAAAATGTTTGGCGGAGCGTACCAAATAAATGGCTCAACCAATAGCGAACGTCCCAAGTATGGGGCACTCAATGTCATGTTACATCCCGATGGACCTGCTCCACGTTTTGGATCATGTTACTTCCTTTTATCCACTGAGGTCTCTCAACGTTGCACGTATACATATTTGGATTCTCACCAAGACCCCGAGGAAAAGGGAACGTATGAGGAATTTGACCTTGTTTTGGCTGCTCTCATGAGGGATGTATTCTATAGTGATTTTGCCATTGGTGAAAGAAATCTAACGGTTCAAAAGTTAATCGACCATATGCTCGTCAATCTTGAGAAACCATTCCAAAATCCATCAAACCAAGAGCCAAACCGAAATCTGGACCATTATATCGAAGCTCAGGTTCATGGTGATATTTCCCTTGAAAAAGATGTCAAGATGTTTGTTGCCGATCCATCATTTAAAGGCACACATACTGGACGAATCTTAGAGCAGATATGTTTAAAGTATTCAATTGATCTCCACTGGCACATGGGCTTTACACTATTAGTTGATGACGTTCCTATGGATTTTAGAGGTCCTTCGATGCCTTCACTAGCCAAGAGAATTGCAAAAAGTGATTTTATTGATGCAAATATCATTGGTTCTGCAGCTATGGACTTGAAACGAAACCCAAGCCATTGGAGCGATAGAGGAACCTACAAAGAAGTTCTACAAGAATTAAAATTACTCTGGCATGTCTTGGTGAGATATGGAAAGCCAATGGACAAGTAAAACGGTTTTCGAGATAAAAATATTGAATATGTAGTGATGAAAATGCTAAAACACCAAATTCTTCTTCGTACTTGTTTGCGTGTCTCCTGAATCTTAATGGTTAATCAATAATAGTACTCTAACAACCTTGAGCGCCTAGCCGTTCAAGGTTGTTTTTTATCATTCAAACGGATTACAGACTACAGATTTATCTATGAATCTGCTGTCACAAAAACGAACGTATGTTTTACAAATACATTGACTTTTTGTCCTGGCAATAATATGTTGTTGTCAGGACAAAAAAAGAGGTGAAGCAATGTCCACCAAAAAGATGGGGCGGCCTAAATCTGATAATCCGAAGAGCAAAACGATTGAGATTCGTGTCAATGAGGAAATTCTGAGTAAGCTGGATGCTGCGGCAGAAAAGCTGAATACGAATCGATCAGACATCGTTCGCAAAGGGATTGAGAAGATTTACGACGAGCTCCAAAAATAAAAAGGAAGCAGCGCTAGTCCCACGAAGAACACGCTGCTTCCTATCCCGCAATCACTTGTTGAATGAGCGACTGCATAAATATCCTACCATGTGCAGAACGTTCATTCAAGTGAGGTGCGAATTGATATACAGGAGGATGCACATGAATTCGATATTAGAAGCATTATATAATGGACGACTTCGACCGGATGAGATAATGATGCCGACACATCCTGAATACCAAGCGTTAGGGCGGCAGATTGCAGCTCTGACAGAGCAATGGAAGAATCGATTGAGCGAGAAAGAATTTCTTGAGCTTGAACAGTTATTTGACTTGTGTGGCAGATGTGAGGGCATGCATACGGAAGCAGCGTTTGCACAAGGTTTTCGCCTGGGTGCCAATATGTTGATTGAAGTCATGAGTCAGCGGGAGGAATCGGTGTTGGAGTTTAACTAAGTTTAACGATGTGAGCAGAGATTCGGTTTACTTTTACAGCTAAATTCTCAGGAAATGACGTGCATCCAACATACTTATTTTGCATCATAAAATTGTATCAAAAATTTAGTATAACAAAGCCCTCGAATCCTCTCTGCATTCAGCAGCAGGGTTCAAGGGCTTCACTTAAACATAGAGTTAACAATATATATACGGAAAGAACCTGTTAAACAAATTGTTCCTTAATCCGCAATATTCCCCGCCATCTTCAGACGACGTGCAATCTCTTTGAAGTCTTCTTGCGATATACCTGGTGCGAATTCTTCCTCGACCGCAGGGGCTTCCGGAATCGGGAATCCTTCAGGTATCCCTTGGATGACTTCAAGAGGTTGTCCATCTTCGGGGTGAGTTCCTTTCCAGATCTGACCGATCGTGTTGAAATCTTTATCACTATAGGTGTACAGCTTGGTGTGTACCCCTTTTTCTTCATATTTGCGAGCCTCGTTGAAGGCTTTGTTGTTCAGTGAAGGAATAGGAACCAGCTTGGTCACATTTACGCCAGTTGCAATCTCAAGCGCCTTTGCATAAGCAACCACATGCACACCACCGCGAACAAGCAGGTAACCAACCACTTCCCGGGCGGCCGGATGATCCGTCATTTCATACACTTTCATTTTATGGGTACGAGCGCCACATTCTAGGAAGAAGTTATGCAGCAGGTCCTCGACCAAGTTGCCACTGTTGAAGACGTTTGCTCCCGTCCAGGGATTACCCATAGAGTCGAAAGGCATTGCGCCTTGTGCTCCTGCAAGATAGTGATAGGAGAGACGCGCGTCTTTGACCGAACCCAGCGGTGTATCGTCCGGTTCTTTGTATTCTGTAGAACCCCTCAGACAGTGATTGATGCCATGAGACACGAGCTCAACATGACCCAATTCTTCGGCCGTAATGCTCATGACGAGGTCATAGAAGGGCTTCAACTTTTCTTTGGATCGAAAATTAAACGATTGATAGAGGTAGTTGTTCAACGTTGACATTTCTCCGAATTTGCCGCCGAGTAATTCTTGTATGGCTGCCGCAGCATTCGGATCTGGCTTCTCGACATTGGGAATCTCAATCAGGATTTCATCCAAGCGTTTGAACATTCGGGTGTAACCTCCTCAAATTGGTATTGCAGATCGTGTAGGGTTTCAAATCGTGAAGTCACTCTGTCATGGCCTATTACACGTCTGTTGGGTTTTTTAAACAAAAAATCAACCAAATGGGACTTAAGCGTCGCATAACGCATGCCCCAACTCTTCTCCCATTTGTTATTTCCAATACGGTCAAATTTATGTATAATCAAACATTCAAATGAGTCTTCACGTACAAGAGAAGAGAGTCATGAATCCATAAAGGAGTAAGAGATGAACAAGCGTTGGATACAAATAGTTGGGATTGTGATGTTTCTAATGATTCAGACGTACATAAGCAGCGAGCTTGCCACAGCATATGATGTTACGAACGAGGTTCAGGTGGATGAACAAACGAGGCAAAGGCTTGAAAAGAAATATGGGTTGGAACGTCCTGAGGAGCCGAAGACACAACAACACTTTTTCTCGGGTGACTGGGGAATGAGTTTCCGGACGGAGCCTCCTGATTCGTTTGATCGGCTTGTTCATGTGGTTCCTTTTTCCCTACGGCCACTGGCCTGGATCTTTCGTTTATTCGTGTAAAATGAAACCCGGACGGGCAATATAACAGAAACATATTGTCCCAAGGAGTGAGTGAAATGAGAATGCTCATCGTTACCGTCATGTCGGTAGTTCTGAGTTTAGCGGGAATTACATCAGGCACAGGCGCCGCCATCCCTGATTATGCGAAGTGGGGAATTATTGCGGTCAAAGAAACACAGACCAAGTATAATGTGGATATTCTGGACTATAAGCATATCGGTCGTACCTCTCTAACAGCGGATCAATCACGGGAACAGTTCAAGCTATGGGTTCGTGCTAAAGACGGCAAGCAATTTGCAGTTTATGTGAATGTCGATTTTAATCCATCTACACAGCAATTAAAGAAAGTACAATTTTCGGAATCGGATCGACACTGATCCGCTACTGAACTAGGTCATTACAAGTCACGTAGTTATATGAGCAGCATTATTAGAGAAACCAGACTGCCTTAATCATTAAGGTGAAAGTCTGGTTTTTTTATTTTACAAAATCCTTTTTTTACTATTGAATAAAGAACTTATGTTCGCATATAATATGAAATACAAACAAACGTTCTTATCGGAGGGATGATTATGCTAGGGAAATATATTGGCCAGATGGTGGAGCTTGTCTACATGGATCGTGCAGGGCAGATAACGCAGCGACAGATTCGAATTAACAGTGTACGTGGCGGGATGATTAGAGCATCAGCGGGAAAAGAAGGCTCACCCCGAACCTTTCTGGAGCAAGGTATTCTGGCATGGCGTCCTGTTAAGGACCTGAATGGGGAGGTAAAGTATGCTGAACGACTTTGAACGCAAGATTTTACGTATTATGGTGAACTACGCAGGACAACGGCGCAGGCTGCCGCGTATGGATGAACTGGAGAACAAGACGGGACGAAGCAAAGCATTCATTCATGAGTCATTGCTGGAGCTTGAACGCACCGGGCACATTGCGTGGGAGAACCGGTCTACTCTGGAAGGGATACAGATTTTGCAGGCATGGGAACAGGTACAACAGCCGATTCGCAAAAGCCAACCTTCCGGTGATTCCGTAAAATATTTTACGGACTATTAATTCTAATAAGAAAACGCCAACCCGGATATCCGGATCGGCGCTTACTGTGTCACACATACGACATGTGCATCTATTTAGAAATGGGGAAGTTGGTCCAGGTTGTTGGTTGGGTCACCGTCGGCATCGCCGCGAATGTACATTTCTCCATCCTTGCCCTTAAATACATTCACTCCAGCAATAGCTCCTGCTTTTACTTCTGCAAGTGCCTGTTGGTAATCCAGTACACGTCCTGCTGAGGTCTGAAAGGCTGTCAGGTCACCGTCACCATTTTTCTGTACGGCTGTGAAACTCTCGCGTGTTGTTTGATCCATGATGTCACACTCTCCTTATATGACGAGATAGGAATCTGCTTACCTGATTAGCCTATCCGAATTCATCGGAAGTATGCACCATATGCTGATAAGACCTGCCAACGCCGAGGTTTTACAAGCCCTTTTTCATACGAACATGCAGAATATCTGCATCATAAAAAGGTTCTTCCGAAATCACTTCATAACCCAGTTTTTCATAGAATTTCTGTGCCTGACACTGCGCATCCAGTACAGAATAGGTTAAGCCGAGTTCACGTGCCAGCTCCTCCATCGCGAGTAGAAGCACACGTCCATAACCAAATGAACGATGAGATTCAAGCACCGCGATCCGCTGCATTTTGGCCGTATCCTTGCTGTAATAGATCAGACGTCCTGTAGCTACAGCTTGGCCATCCGTGCTTAACAATACATGATGCACATCCGGACTGATGACATCATATTGATCAATCTCAATCTCGGCAGGCACCTGTTGCTCGATCACAAAAACGTGATGGCGAATTCCCAGGGCTTGCTCCAGTTGTTCTTCTGTCGATACATAACTAATCTCAGCTGCCAATTCCATTCCTTCTTTCTGCTCTTGCGCGACATATCAGACTGAATTATACAAAAAAATGTTTTTCCTGTATAGTGAAGTCTGGAACATATTGGGAGAGGAGGGGGTAGTGATGGGCATGACAGGCATCATGGTAATTACATTGCTAATGTCGGCGGGAATGATTACTCTGTTGTATTACGTGACCAAGAAAGCATACTCACGCAAGTGGGATGAAGACGAGTGATTCACCTGTTAACCTTCACGGCAAGACTTCACTGCTTCCTCGCGGAGAATACACATCTTGAATTACAGATTTGGAGTATACGTCCAGCCAGACGGGCAGAGACTCACCATTTTCATTAGGCTGTTGTAATTGTTGGAATTGTACCGTATGTTCATCCCTCTCCAAGCCGCAACCTGTAACGGTAGTAATGAGAATCATAAGCCCAGCAAAGAGAAAGAAGCATTTGGTAAATGTATATTTATTGGATTTTGACCGTTTTGTTAAGTTTCTCATAGGGAAATCACCTCGCTATAGAAATGGTAATCTTTCCTTTATTGTGCACCATTTCGGGTGAATTATAACCAAATAAATCATTGACAATGAACACGGTTACTTGATATGATACTGTTACTTGATTGGGAAACAATTATATATCATGATCTGTTAGCTCAGCTAAAGATAGTAGTATGACCGTAATGGATACATCTTAATTATTACAGGGCGATAGCTCAGCGGGAGAGCATTATCTTGACAGGGTAAGGGTCGTGGGTTCGATCCCCACTCGTCCTATATTTAAAATTAAAGGCAACTTCTTTTGAGAATTATATCTCAAGAGGAGTTGTTTTTTTATATAATAATATGGCTACCTCCAATAATATGTGTAGGTGGTTTTTGTTGATAATAAATATACTTAATGGTACAATTTGGATAAAACTAAGCAGTTAAAGTAGTTACGACTATCGATAAAAATAATACAGAAAAAAGATATGGTGATTGATGGAATGGGACAAATAAAGCGTGTTGCGGCACTATATCGAGTGTCCACAAAAGGTCAGATGGACGGGAACGATATTCCAATGCAACAACGAGCATGCAGGAAGATGGTAGAGAAACAAGAGGGATGGAAGCTAGTTAAGGAATATACCGAAAAAGGGGTATCAGGTTTTAAAGTACCTGCCTCGAAGCGTGATGTTATCCAAAAGGCTAAAGAGGATGCAGAGAATGGTTTATTCGATGTCTTGTTGGTATTTATGTTTGATAGGCTTGGAAGAAAAGATGATGAGACTCCCTTTGTACTTGAGTGGTTTGTAAACAAAGGGGTAGAAATGTGGTCTGTAATAGAAGGTCAGCAAAAAATTGAAGCATACACCGATCGGATGGTCAACTACTTGAGATTTTGGCAGTCAAGTGATGAAAGTAGGAAGACCTCTGAACGAGTCAACGAAAAACATATACAGATGGTCGAAGATGGTATTTTTAGGGGAGGAGGTATTCCCTACGGGTATAAAAGTGTTGATTCCGGTAATGTAAATAAAAAAGGAAAAGCACTGCAAAAACTGTGCAAGCACGAAGAAGAGTCAAAGATCGTACAAGAAATATTCCGACTAGTGCTTGAAGAAGGTTACGGACAATTAAGAATAGCTAAACTTCTAAACGAAAAAAATGTTCCGACAAGAAAAGCAAAACAATGGGGTGCTCCTACTGTAAACGTTATACTTAAGAATCCAATTTACAAAGGAGTAATGAGATACAGAAAAGAAAAAGGAGACGATATATTTTCAAAACCAATCCCTGAATTAATGATAGTTTCAGAAGAGGATTGGAATAGTGTACAGGATATAAGGGATAAAAAGAACCCTAAGAATCCAAAAAGAAATGAAAATTCCATTCCCATAAGCACTAAAGGAAGTTTACTTTTAACTGGAATAGCCAGATGCGGTTGTTGTAATTCTAGATTGACCACGACTACATTTGTAAATAAATACAAAGCAGCTAATGGAGAAATAGTCAGATACAATCAGAATAAAAGTTACCGTTGTAGTGGGAAATTGCAAGGAAAGACGGATTGTAACGGACAGGCAACATTTTCTTCAAAGATGGTAGAGAGACAAGTCTTAGAAAGAGTGGATGTATACTTAAGTCAACTCAGAACAATAGATTTCCAATCAGAAATTGAATCATTAAAAAAGAAGGTTTCTAATGAAGAAGAGGAAAAAATAAAAACAATGCAAAATTTACTGGAAGAGAACTACGAGGAGCTTGTGACATTAAACGCTGAGGTTCCAAAATCTATAATGGGTAAGAGCGCATTCAAACCAGAAATGCTCAATGGTCTTATCGAGAAAAAAGAAAACGAAATTCAGAAAACTACTGAAGACATTAAGGGAATAGAGCAATTGTTATCCTCCAAAAAAATGGAGATATCAGAGATGGAGGCTCTAAAAGATGATCTCCCAGTTTGGGGGGAGATATTTACAAATGCATCTACAGAAAAGAAGAAAATGATGTTAAGCACATTGCTAGAGGTGGTCTACATTAGCAAAGATAAAATATTGGTTGAAATCAAGGGTGGAATAAAAGAATTACTCGGTCATCTATACAGAGAGAGTAAGGATATCAAGAGCTCACTTATTTGACAGGGTAGGGGTCAGTGGTTCGAGCCCACTACAGATCATACACGAGAAGTCTTACAGTGTAAGGCTTCTTTTCTTTTTTTACATACAAACATGAATGCGATTTGCGATAGCTTCATTTGCTCTCCTCTTTTTAAACAAAACTTAAATAAAACATAAATTCAACGTAAGGTTTGTCTCCTATACTTGGTTCTGACGTCAACAGACACGACAAAGAGGAGAGAACTTATGAATTATTCAAACCCATTTACATCAAAGTTAGCCAGAGTAGGGATCGCGGGTACACTGGCTTTAATACTGGCAGCAAGCCCACTTGCCAACATGGGGGTTGTTGCCGCGGAAGCAGGCCCAGCACCTGTATCTACGAAGATATATAACACACCTAAAGACTCTTTAGAGCAGACCCCGATTCAATACCAGATCCAGGCTCGATTAAATGAGAAGGACATGACGATCCAGGGGAGCGAGAAGGTAACGTACCGCAACACAAGCAAGGATGCACTCCAGCAGCTGGTTCTTCATACATATGCTGATGCAAACCTCTCCAAGTCTACACAGGCGAGCATGTACCAACAGCATAATGAGAAGATTAGTGAAGATCACCCGGAGAAGACAGCGGAGGACTTTCTGGGTGGCATCGATATTCAGGCTGTAAGCGCAGATAGCCAATCGCTGGACTTCCATAAGGAAAACCAAGCGTTGACCGTGCAGTTGAAAAAGCCCGTACAACCAGGCGAATCAGTATCATTCCAACTGGAGTTTCAGTTGAATATACCCTATGGCTCACAGCGAGTTTCCTACTACAAGGACATGATCAATGGTGCACACTGGTTCCCGGTGATGTCTGTATATGACGAGGTTAAGCATCAATGGAACAAGGCGCCGTATAGTCGAACATTTGAGAGCGATTATTACACCTCATCGGACTTTGAAGTTCAATTCAATGTTCCTGATGAGTATCAGGTAGCCATGCCGGGTATGATCACCACTCAAAACAGTACAGAACATGGACGTAAGATTCTGTCTGCTGTAGCCGAGAATACGAGGGAGTTTGTATTCTTTGCAAGTCCTAATCTTCAAGTGGAACGTGCTACCCGTAACGGTCTGACGGTGGAATACTATTATTACAACGATGATCCATCCAAGAAAAAGATAGTTGACCGCTACATTAATCAGGCATTCAAGGTCATCGATTTTTATAGTGAGAAATATGGCAAGTATCCCTATCCAGAGTTCCGAATTGTCGAGACGTATGTACAAGGCGTTGCCGTGGAGTACGCGAGGCTCATCCAGATGGGACAGATTCAAAATGGTGCTATTCCAGAAGAAGACACAACATTTGTTCATGAAATAGCGCATCAGTGGTTCCATGCATTGATCGGTAATAACTCGGAGACAGAATCCTTCCTGGATGAAGGCTTTGCCGATTTCTCCATGGTGTATTTTGCCGAGAAACAGGGAGACAAGCTAAATGGGTTCAGATCCATACAGTTTGATACTGCGCCCGTAGATATGGCGATTGCGTCAACAAACGATGAAGCTGGGGATTTGGCAGGTTTGGTGTATTATCAGAAGGGAAGACAAGCGATCTATCAGCTTTACCGTTCCGTCGGAGAAGAGAAATTTGACGAGTTGATGAGAACATATTTCAAACGCTACGTGTACCAAAATGCAACGGTAGAGGGGCTGCTTCAAACCATTGAAGATGTGCTTGGTAAAGAAGTACGTTCAGAAATGCAGATGGCCCTATATCAGCCTAACTTTGTCTTAAAGCCGGAATACCAATTATCACAGGAAGAGACCGCCGCCTATGTGCATGACATCTTACAAGTGCAATATCAGACTGTCATGGGTATGGTTCCCAATCTGCCTTATGAAGTGATGAATCGATTGATGGACAGAGTCCTTCAAGGCGAGGAATTGACCATTGTGCTCAGCGATCAGGTGAGTGAACTTGCAACTAAACAGCAGGAAGATATGGTTAATCAGTTGACCGGATTCCTTGATATGACCGGTATGAGATACGACATTATAAGGGATCGTAAGGAACTGAAGCAAAAGATGAAAAAAGAGATCGGCAACAGCAACCTTATTGTCATTGGCAATGCCAAGTCAAACGGATTCGTGCAGGCTTTAAAATTTAACATTATTGATCGAACGAAACAGACGGGTTTTCCTTGGAAAAATACCATGAATCAATCTCTCGCCGCGGGTGTATATGTTATCAAACATCCCTATAACCAGAATCGATTGATGCTTCATTATTTCTGGAATGAGGATCATCTGAGTGATGCGGCACTTGAAGCTTTTAAGCTGAAAATACAGGAGTCTATCGGATTCACTAACGACTTTTACCAGTACTATGTATTGGATAACCAAGGCAAGGAGAAATCCAATAAAAAAGTTGCGAATCCCATATCTTCACTTTTTGCGGAGTAATAAGGAATTGGTTTTGCAGTTTCTTCGTTCAAACAGGTTAGCCAATTTGTATTGGTTAGCCTGTTTATGTTTTATATGAAAAATCAGTCTTAGAATAATAGGCTGGAAGATGGGCATAATGCTTTAACACAAAGGCAACTTCATGAATATACTTATCGGGAGAAAACAATAGGAGGGATTAATATGAAGGATCAACATTATCCGGGCGTACCAATGAAAGGGACAGTTGCTGATTACAACTGTAAAGGAAATAAAGGAATGAACAAAATGAAAGCGTATTCATATAATGCTAGAATTTGTCCTATCATTTGTATTACTCAGGAGCCGACTGCGAATGAGGGTAATGTTGTTGATTTTTCAATCCTATTAAAGGACACTTCGGATGTTCTATATTCGCGACCGGTAAATGGTAATACCCTGCTCACGAAGGAGTTGAGTTCCCATGTCTATGACTGAAAATATTGCTCAGGCAGCACTCGACGCAGCGATGAAGGCAAACAGGGCCGTTGCGCCTTATGATTATTGCGATGCAGAAACCAGACGGATGTACACGCCTCAATTTGATAAAAAAATGGACAATCCTATGTATACCGCTGCAATGGCGGGTCTTCAATCGATCTATTGGTTTCGGGCGATCAAAGTAAAGGGGCTTATCCCTGATGCAAAAGCAGATTATTATGCTACGTATTCTACCAACCATAATCACATCGGAGGAATTGGACTAGCCTACTCGAACAGCCCGACAGGACCATGGACCAAACACGGACAGGTGTATCTCGATACTGTGGTTGGGAATTCGACGGAAACTCCATTTGTGATCTGGAACGATGAAGAACAATTGTTCTTTATGTATTATCAACAAAACGGACTGGGGATCAATCAATCAACGGCACTTGCGACCTCTGTAGACATGATTAACTGGACAAGAGTGGGTTTGATTTTGGACAAACCTCCCGGGTTCCCAGGTGATGGTCATACCGGATATTTCTCGTGTTTCAGAAATGGTGGCAAATGGATCGGTTTCTCAGTGATGGGCGGTGGGGACTTTGGTCGTAAATGTATCTGGCATTCGCATGACGGACGTAGCTGGTTAGCTGATCCAAGACCATTAATGGGTGGGAATGATGCCACTTTAAGTGCAGGAGAAAACATTTCGAGACCCAATGCTGGTGTATTTATGTACAAAGGGAGCATGTGGTGGCTGGGCATGTTATCGGCTTATGCTTCCGGTGGGGTTACGACTGTAGCTCGGCCTGCCATTGCCAAGATCAGCGCAGACTTTCGTCAACTGCTGGACAAACCTACAGATATATATTTTCCGGCATTGACTTGGGAAACGACCAACATGCAATCCTTGATGGTGTCCGTTATGGACGGTGTAGTGTACGTGTATTATAATACCGATCATAATATCGGTGTAGCCTATTCGGTGGGGGTGTAGAGATGATTATACGTGATGCAGCGGGTCAGATCGTGCCCTTTGGAAAGGTCCACAAACAGCTTGTGGCCGATTTTCTTTACGGAACGTTACCGGATTGGGTGGAGGTGGTGGGCAACCCTACGTTTGAGCCTTTGCCCGACAGAGGAACCATAACCGTTACAACACCGACAACAGCAGGAGCCACGGCAGAGTTGAAAATGAAACATCTGATTGACAGCTCGAAAGTAACCGCAATTGCAATCACTTTGGAAGCGCTACAATTAAACGGGAACATTGGAATCTCAGTTCAGGTTGGCATTAAATCAAAGGATAGCAAGGCCGGAATCACCTTTTTTCAAAACGTAAATCAGAAGTATGGTATGGTCCGTGCCTATAAAGCAGATGGAACGTACACGGATTTTAATCAAAACATGGTGTTCTTCACCACACATGGCGTAGCAGGAGATGAAGCACAGAACCGTAAGAATCTCACTGTGCTGCTCTGTACAGGGTTACAGTTCTCAGCTGGGTTCGAGAGACCGTCCGTATGGCTTGGTGCGGATGATCAATATGGCGGTGTTGCTGCTGACCTTAGCGGTGGGGTGTTCCAACATGGAGAACTGCAATGTCTTTTAAAACTGACTACAAGTAAGGCCGAGGCCAAGTATTTCAAATGTGCACAGATGAAAGTGGATATCTGGAGTAATTAATCAAACTGGGAAGATGTCTGAAGATGAACAAGGTACATGATTTGTATTGGAATGACGACGAGAATAGATAGATTATCTGCATGGATCAATAAAAGACATACGTGCAGTAATTTGGTACCTAAACACGGACACTTTGAAAATGAAGTGCAGTGTTTGGGTACCATTTTTATTTAGAGAATGAAATCAGGCCAAGTTTGGTGGATACAGCGAACGCCTCAGAAAGTGCTCTGACTCTATGTTTGGGCTGTCCGGGGTTAGAGATGAATTATTCTCCAAACGTGTTTTAAACTATATTTTTTTTTATATTAACTATTTACATACACAATTAAATTGTGTACAATGTAATTGTTAGCGATACAACAGAAGTCAAAATTAAGTCAAAATAAATCTAATCAACTAAAGGAGTTTTCACAAATGAAAACATTATATGAAACAACAGTCATCAATACAGGTGGACGTCAAGGCATCGTACAATCCCCAGATAACGTGTTTATGTTGGATGTTGCTGCACCACCTGAACTCGGAGGACAAGTGACGACAGCTACCAATCCGGAGCAGTTGTTTGCAGCAGGGTATAGTGCTTGTTTTAACTCCGCACTGGAGTTTCAATTGAAGAAACACAAAGTTGAAATTGAAAGAAGTACCGTAGCTGCAACCGTAATGCTGGTGACGGACTCTGAGGATAACGGCGTGAAGCTTCAAGTAGATTTGGAAGTTAAAATTCTTGGTCTGGATGAGGAGACAGCACAGAAGTTTGTGAAACTTGCCCATGACTACTGCCCATATTCCAAAGGAATCAAAGGAAACGTGAATGTTAACGTGGAACTGGCGTAATCACTGATACTATTTGTTGTTGATAAGAAGCCTCCGAGAAATCGGAGGTTTTTTTGGTGTTTTGTGCATAAAAATCAATTTCACACTCAATTGTGGGTTATAATGGTAGTAAGTTTACACAAAACTGCTGAAAGGGGAATGTACTTATGATGGATTTTGGCAAACCACCCCATGGCTCTGAGACCGATACCCACCGTCAGCGTCATCAGGAGAATGAACAGAAATACCTGTCCGGAGGCAAGAGCATTTGGTATGAAATCAGCAACTGGCTCATTCTCGGAGGTATCCTCCTTGTCATATTTTTATTATTTAAATACGTTTTCTAAATAGACACACAACCGGGCGAATCCCCATATGATGCATTACATCAGTAAGCACTTGGGGAAATGGGGAATCCGGGATGGCAAAAGCAAAGGGTAAGAAAGCTCCCGCATTAAAGAGTGATAAAATACGTGTATCCATGAAGTTGGTCACATCGGATGTATGTGAGAGATGTAAGACACCATGTACACGAGGCATGGATTACGCTGCACGTATGAGAATTGAAGGGGCTTTAGGCAAGGGCGTTCCCTGTATATTGACCCGCCATACTTCTTCATAAACTCTTCGTATAATCCCGTATATATAACAATTATAGATCAGGGGCATCCTTTAATGAGGATCGCCTCTTTTTGTGCATTCCAAGGGGTGGAAAAAATTCTGGATAAAAAATGAAAAATGATGAAAAACAGCGCAACTTTGTGGATGAATCTGCAGTATAAATGTACAACAGCTAGCAGCAGGGGAGGGAATATTGACGGGATGAAATGGAAACGAATATTGCTTTGTGTCACGGTATTCTCCTTGCTCGGCGGGTCTTTATTGTTTGCTGATTCGGTGAACGAGAAGATTCGTGTTCTCATTAACGGCAAGGAAGCAGCTGATGGAGGTTATCTCATTGATGGAACGACCTATGTACCTGTAAGGGAAGCCGGAGGCGTCGTCAAATGGGACAGCAGTAACAAGAGAGTAACGGTGATCAAACCGAATGTACATATTTTTCTCTTCAAGGGAGACACTGTATTTGGCAACGTTAACGTAGGTAAGCTGAAATTTAATGTATTTTCACAAGTGGACAGTCTGACAGCAGATGTAGCTGCGGTGAAAGTAACGATTACCAATCCAAGCGGTCAGGTGAAGGATATCCAGTCGCAGGAGCTTACAACCCAGAAGGATAACTTCTGGTTCCGCACATATGATTTTACGTACGATTTCAGTCGTGCCGGCAAGTATCAGGTCGGCTTTCATATTAAAGAAAATGCAAACAGCAGCTACGTCCTGGTAGCGGAGAAAATCATTACAGCGCTGAACGATTGAAGCGAAAATTACCCTGTGAGTTAAATTGACCTGGGTCATTGAACATGTTACGATATGCAAGGTTACACAATTTCTATTTATAAAGCGAGGTATTTCAATGAGCGATCACACACATGAACACGGCGATGGCTGCGGATGCGGGCAAGACCACGACCACGACCACGAGCATGAAGAAGTCCTTCTCACATTAACAGACGAGAACGGCCAAGACGTGGAGATGGTTTTGGTGGAGACGTTTGACGTGGAGAAGCATGTTTATGCGCTCCTGCTGGAACGTAACAATCCTGAAGCTGACGGCATCATCCTGCGTATGGAAGAAGAAGACGAGGAAATGGTGCTCTACAATATTGAAGACGAAGAAGAGTGGAACCGCGTTGAAGCGGCTTACAACGAACTCGTTGCATCACAAGAATAGTCATTCTTTTGGAACATAACATGAAGGCTCCTTGATCTCAGGGGGCCTTTTGTTTGTTTTTTAAGAGGTATACGAGCATTTACACCACCGGTTTGAACGACGAAATAGACGGGAAAATGCAAACTCGCTTGTCCCATAAAATAAAAAAAGGACCAAGCTAGGGCTTGGTCCTTTAAGTTTATCCCATGCACAGCGCAAGGGGGTTGTTTTAGAAAATGGCATCGGCTTCCACGATCACTTTAACGTTGGTTACGCTGCGATCTTCGGGTCCTTTGACGGGTAATCCAACTTCGACATGATCGATGATGTAGTCGATATTTTCCTGGGTGATAACCTCACCCGGCAATAGGATCGGAATTCCTGGCGGATAGACATAGATGAATTCCGAGATAATACGTCCTGCGGATTCCTTAAACGGAATCACTTCGGTATCACCGTAGAATGCATCACGTGGAGTCAGCATCAACTGTGGAATATCCGGAACTTTTACTACCAGTTCATGGGCCGGGTTCACTTGATAATAGGTACGGGAGAGATCCTGCAAAGCGTTCAGCAAGATATCTACACTATTATCCGTATCTCCTGGTGTAATGAGACACAAAATATTGTACATATCACTAAGTTCAACCTCGATGTTGTAATGTTCACGCAGCCAGTTCTCTGTCTCATACCCTGTAATACCCAGATGGCGAACATGGATCGTTACTTTGGTTGGATCATAATTGAAGGTCGCTTCTGTACCCAGCAGCTCTCTACCGAAGCAATACAGGCCATCCATATCGTTAATCGAACGTCTGGCAAACTCAGCTAGTTCAATCGCCTTCTGTGCAATCTCACGACCGTGGAGTGCCAGGTTGCGTCTTGATGTATCGAGTGAAGCAAGCAAAATGTATGAAGTTGATGTTGAGGTGAGCAGACTCAGGATCGTCTGTACACGCTGTGGATTCACGAACCCATTCTTTGTGTTCAAGTTGAGTACGGAACTTTGTGTCATGGAGCCACCAAGCTTGTGAACACTGGTTGCAGCCATATCGGCACCTGCTGCCATCGCAGACAACGGCAGATCCTCATGGAAATGAATGAGTACGCCATGTGCTTCATCAACAAGTACTGGGACTTGGTAGCTGTGTGCCAGCTCAACAATCTCTTTAAGATCGGTAACCACGCCGTAATAGGTCGGGTTAATTACAAGCAATGCCTTGGCATCTGGATGACGCTCAAGTGCGCGACGGATAGACTGTGTAGTCACTCCATGGTCAATGCCCAGATTGGCATCTTGTGAAGGAGAAACAAATACGGGTTTGGCGCCTGAGAAAATAATGGCGGACAGAACCGATTTATGCACATTACGGGGCACAATAATTTTGTCACCTGGTGAACATACAGACAGAATCATGGTCATAATGGCACTGCTTGTGCCTTGTACACTAAAATAGGTATAATCGGCTCCGAAGGCATCTGCTGCCAAAATCTGTGCTTCCTGAATGACACCGGTTGGCTGATGCAAGTCATCCAACGGTGCGATGTTAATCAAATCTATGGAGAAGGCATTATCGCCAATAAATTCACGGAATTCGGTATCCGCTCCCAATCCTTTTTTATGGCCCGGAATATGAAACTGTACCGGATTGAGTGCCGCATGATTTTTTAAAGCGGTAAACAGCGGCGTACGGTGGTGATTCATCAGTGCTGTCACAACCCTTCCTAATAAAATTGGTAAACAAAGATGAGTATAGCAAATTAAGAACCGAATGCAACAGTATAAATCGACAATTTTTTAAATTGCCGAGATTTGGGCACATTCCCCACGGTTACACTAAGGATAGGGAATAGGCAAATGAACACCGAAAGGGGAAAAAGAATGCAAACCGATACAAAACCAGCCAAAATTTTGCGATCACCATTTTTTATCGCGATGTGGTTGACACTTTTTCTAGTTGAAATTATCAAAGGGGCTCTGTTGGTAGCTGTTTTGCCCGTGTATATGGATAATATTCTGGGTCTGTCCGCAGGCGTTATTGGTGTGGCATTTGCTCTTCAATATTTGGGAGATAATCTGTTCCGGGCGCCTTCCGGCTGGGCAGCAGAACGGATCGGGTTCCGCGCAACGATGGTTACAGCATTAATCTGTACCTTAATCGCTGTTATTATGATCCTTTTTCTCAAAAGTGCCGTTGGACTGGCCATGGCCTGTCTGATTCTTGGCATTGGTACGTCACCGCTCTGGCCTTGCGCCATGACAGGCGTGACGGCGATGTCAGGCCCACAGAACAAGAATGGTACAGCAATGGGTGCGCTGGAGATGGCTGCTCTGGGTGGTACAGGGCTTGGACCTATAGGCATGAACTGGCTGCTGGAGCGCACGCATCATGATTATCGCACCATTTTTCTTGTATTAATGGGGTGTGCCATTCTCGTTATTCTGGTGGCCATGATTCTTCCTGGACGTGTCATTGTTGAAGGAGAGCATGCCGAGCAAGCAGCGAAGAATAGTGATGTGAAATATCCAGCCAAACCGAATTTGCTCACGCCGTTCATCCGGCTGCAAAAGAGTGTGAAGGGCACACTGCAACGGGTACGCAGCACGCTTAATGTTAATCCACTGGTGTATCCTGCCTTGTTTATGCAGTCGTTTGTCATCGGGCTGCTCAGTCCAGTAATCACGCTATATACACGCACAGATCTGCACATCTCGCCGAACCTTTACAGTTTGTTGCTGATTGCGGGTGGTGGAATAACTGTTATTGCTTTACTGCCTGTAGGTAAAATGGTAGACAGGTTTGGCACGAAACCGTTCCTGAACATTGGTTTTTTGATGGCGGCGGCCAGTCTGTTTGCATTCTCCTCCATAACATCCATTCCAGTGGTGTTTGGTATTGTCATGCTGGTGGGCATCAGTTATGCCATGATTTTGCCCGCCTGGAATGCTTTTGTAGCCACACTGATTCCCAAAGGAGAGCGGGGTGCGATCTGGGGATTCTTCCTTACATTGCAGGGATCAGGCATGGTTGTAGGACCTATTGTTTCTGGACTGCTGTGGGACCACGTGAGCCATCCGGCTCCATTCATCGGCAGTGCCATTGTTATGGCAGGACTTGCCGTAGTGCACTTTGTGTTATCCCGCAATCCGTTTCGCACCGCTCCGGCCAAATAAGCAAAAGAAAAGGGAGTTCCACCAACCATCTTGGTTGTGGAGCTCCCTTTTTTGCGTCCGTTATATCACGATAATCGGGGGCTTGCCCCTGTGCGTCTGCGGAAAGCTGCAATCCGGCGGTCCTTTCGGTGAAAAATAGTCAAATAACCAAGTACCCTTACATAAAATGAAGTATAAAATAGGGTAAGCCGATTGAGTAGAAGCGATTGAAGACGAGGGCCGGAGTTGATCCGGTACAGATGGAGGGAGTGCCGTGAATAAGAGTTATGAAGTTGAATATTGCAATCTGGAGCTGCGGTTCAACCGTCGGCATATCCAAAATTTGATCAGAGACCTTATTCGTGAGGGATATTCACTATATTGGAGCGAGGACGAATCCTTTTTTATCCTGTCAGTCCGGACCGGCCGCAAGCTGGTAAAGCTCCGCTTTCAACAGACACGCACGGGGAACTACAAGATGACTGGAGATTATATCATTAAGGATGCAAAACTTGCAGAGTGGCTGGAGAAGCTGATTGGAGATACACGCGGGCATGCGGTTGTGAAGCGGTTCAAGGATCAGCAGATGACCGTGGAGAACATTTTATTCGGTGAAGTGATTCGGCTCGTGGAAGTTTCCGGATTCAAACAGCGTGTCATTTTTCAAAAGGAACCTGCGCCGACGGCGGAAGAGATGGAAGAAATGTTCCTCTCGCGTGAAGGCGAGGAAAGGCTCATGTTGTTGCGCATGGAAGTGGACGATGAACTGGAACGCCTGCATACGGCAGTTCAGCTGAATAATACAGAAAAGGCAAACGCCTGCCGCGAAGCATTGAAACAGTTGTCCGGACATCTGTTAATGCTGGAAGGTTGATGAATATCGCTTTTGAAAGTCATCTACATTAGAGCCCCGGCGCAAGCCAGGGCTCTATTTTTGTGCCTGACGGGCATCACGGACGACAGGGGTTGATGATGGAATATTGCGAGCTTTCAATCCAGGCATCAAATTCATCCAATCCTTTGGTGAGCAACAGGTTGGCTTCAAAAGAAGTGATGGGTACTGCCCACAGTAATGCTATCGTTTCATGACCCACATGAATCTGTTCGAGGGATTCTTTTTCTCCCCGCAATTCATCAATGAGAAAGGCAGTCGCATTCCATCGGGCTGGTGCTAATTCGCTTGATTCCATCACACGGGGAACCGTTGAATCCGGCACATTTTCGATGTGATGGGAGATCAGATCGACCAGGTAGGTG
This sequence comes from Paenibacillus sp. FSL R7-0026, assembly GCF_038004485.1. NCBI lineage: Bacteria > Bacillati > Bacillota > Bacilli > Caryophanales > Paenibacillaceae > Paenibacillus > Paenibacillus sp. FSL R7-0026. Next base: position 4,302,979 of record NZ_JBBORG010000001.1, on the reverse strand, counting down.
TTGACACGCTCGACCTCTTCACCGCCAAGATCCGGTTGCAGCGCAAGCATCCATTCAGCAGCTACAAGCTCTCCTGAGGGCCGCATTGCCTGAGACAACCCAACCGTCACGAATCTTGCGATGCCAGATTGAATTGTGGCAGGAAAATAATAGATTTCTACATGAATGTTTCTTTCTGGCTTCGAAAGAACGATCCTGAGCTTTGGCACCCCCCATTCATTCATATACGCCCCTAGAAGAAATGTTCTTCGAATATCCAGGGAAAACCGTTCCTCTTTTGAGAGCTGCTCTAAGGCCATTATGTACACTCCTCCTTTTTGTTCGAATTTCATTGGATATAATTATAACATTGTACAATACAATATTGGATTAATAGGATTACTTTGGCATGATCTATTGTCTTCACGGTTCTATTTATGAAAATACGATGAACACCTCAGCAGATTGGGGTGTTTTCTCGTTGCGTAGCTGTGCCACGGGGTTCACTTCTATACATAAAACCGTTAAAATGGGAGTATTGTTGAGAATTTATTTCAATAAAATTAATTGGAGCAAAGGATGGAGGACCAGATGACAAAACAACAAATTGGCGTAATTGGCCTGGCTGTCATGGGCAAAAATTTGGCCCTTAACATTGAAAGCAAAGGTTTCTCAGTATCGGTATTTAACCGTTCCCCGGAGAAAACCAATGATCTTCTGAAAGAAGCTGAGGGTAAAAACCTGACAGGCTCATTCTCCATTGAAGAGTTCGTAGCATCCCTGGAATCCCCGCGCAAAATTTTGATCATGGTACAAGCCGGCAAAGCGACCGACGCTACTATTGAACAACTGCTTCCTCACCTGGATGAGGGCGACATCATCATTGACGGAGGGAACGCATACTTCCCTGACACGCAACGTCGCAGCAAAGAGTTGGAAGACAAAGGCATTCGTTTCATCGGTACAGGTGTATCCGGTGGTGAAGAAGGCGCACTGAAAGGCCCTTCCATCATGCCAGGTGGACAGGAAAGTGCTTATAAACTGGTTGAACCGATCCTGACGGCGATCTCGGCCAAAGTCGGTGACGATCCATGTTGTACATATATTGGACCTGATGGTGCCGGACACTATGTGAAAATGGTGCATAACGGTATCGAGTACGGAGATATGCAGTTGATTGGTGAAGCGTACCACTTGCTCAAATCCGTATTGAACGTTTCTGTTGAAGAGCTGCACGCGATCTTTACGGAATGGAATCAAGGAGAGCTGGATAGCTACCTGATCGAAATCACTGCAGATATCTTCTCCAAATACGATCCGGAAACAGGCAAACCAATGGTTGACGTCATTCTGGACGCGGCTGGACAAAAAGGAACAGGTAAATGGACAAGCCAAAGCGCGCTGGATCTCGGCGTACCATTGTCCATGATTACGGAATCCGTATTCTCCCGTTTCCTGTCTGCCATGAAGGACGAGCGTGTAGCAGCTAGCAAAATCCTGAATGGACCAGCAATTGAAGCGTTCTCCGGTGACAAAAAAGCGTTCATCGAGAGCGTTCGTAAAGCCCTCTTCGCAAGTAAAATCGTATCCTACGCACAAGGATTTGCACAAATGCGTGCGGCTTCCGACGAGTATGGCTGGGATCTGAAATACGGTAACATTGCCATGATCTTCCGTGGTGGCTGCATCATCCGTTCGCAGTTCCTGCAAAACATCAAGGAAGCTTATGATAAAGACGCAGCACTGAAAAACCTGCTCTTGGACCCTTACTTCCAAAACATCGTTGAGTCTTATCAAGGCGCATGGCGTGAAGTTGTAGCGGCTGCTGTAAAACAAGGTGTTCCGGTACCTGGCTTCTCCAGCGCTCTTTCTTACTACGACAGCTACCGTACAGAGCGTTTGCCAGCAAACTTGCTGCAAGCTCAACGTGACTACTTCGGTGCTCACACGTTCAAACGTGTGGACAAAGAAGGCAGCTTCCACCACAACTGGATGGAGTAGTACCACATATACAAGTCTATTAGATTTGGTCAAAGTGCCCCTTTAAGTGGCAGGTTTGGCCTGCTAAGGGGCTCAAAAGAGGTTTGGCGTTCCGGTGATTGCCGGTTAACGCTGGGCCTCTTTTTTACTGTAAATAAGCTCATTGGAGTTCGTTAGGTTGCTGGATGATTACTGATTGAGATGTTTGGGGCTCAAAACTGCTTGAGGGTGATCTGACGTAGGCTTAGATGCCGGGAGTTACTTAATCTGTCTTGGAAGTACTTGCGGATGGACGAAAGGAAGTCGGTGAGGAGATGGTCTTTCCCAGTCCGCAGGGCTGTGTTATGATAGGACAAAAGTGCTCACGAATTGCTTTAATTAAAGGAGTGTACACCTTGAGCAAGTCTAACAATATTATTCTCATTGGTATGATGGGAACCGGCAAATCAACCGTCGCTGACATGCTTGCACGCGAGCTTGGTTATCGATTGATTGATGTGGACACCGCGGTGGAAAAAGAGGAAGGCTGTACGATTCCGGAACTGTTCACTGGCAAGGGAGAGACGTATTTCCGTGATGCCGAGAGCCGCATGTTATGCTCGGTGCTGGAGAAAAAGTCACAGGTCATAGCGACCGGAGGTGGCGTGGTGCTGCGTTCGGATAATTGTGACGTAATGTCGAAGAATGGTTGGGTTGTTGCCCTGACTGCTGACCCGGCAGTGATTGTAGAACGTGTTAGCGGCTGTGACAATCGTCCGCTTCTTGCAGGCAATGCAGAGGAACGCATCAAGACGATTATGGAAGAACGGAAAGACGCATATCGGTTCGCACATTATACGGTGGATACAACTGAGTTATCCGCTGCTGAAGTGACTCGTTTAATTTTAGCGCATTACCGCGTCTAAGCTTGTTATCATGGAAGTTTAATAGTTGATAGGTGGTGGCAGATATAACAAAACGGGCCATATAGGCCCGTTTCTAGGAGTGGAGCAGAGCAAAAGTCACAAGGTTACAAATGCTTCGCTTCTCTCCGGGTTTCTCTAGTCTTCCTGTTGCCACTGAAGCATACCGCCGACCATGTTTGTACAGCCTTCATATCCCAGTTGCTGCAGATATTCACATGCACGCTCACTGCGGTAACCGCTGCGACAGATGATCACGATCTCGCCTGATTTCTCAATCTCGGACAGCCGGTCTGGAATCTGTCCAAGCGGAATATGCTTGGCTCCTTCGATCATGCCTTGCGCGACTTCATCGTCCTCGCGGACGTCTATCATCTGCAGCTTCTCTCCCGCCTGTAAACGGCGGCGCAGCTCAGACGTTTCAATTTCAGCTATTTGTGTCATATTCAGGTCCTCTTTTCTGTATGGACTTAACGCTATAATGATACCCAAGCGATGCACGGAATGTCAATTTGGCCACAATATAATCAATGAAGGAGAATTTCATCCATGGACGTTATTGTTAAACCAACCCCCACGCTGAACGGGGAAATCGGGGCTCTGTCCTCCAAAAACTACACTACTCGCTATTTGCTGGCTGCTGCGCTGGCAGAAGGCACAAGTACCATCCATTTCCCGGCACACAGTGAAGACAGTGATGCCATGCGCAGATGTATTCGTGATCTGGGGGCAGTACTTGAAGAAGACGACAGTAAGATTGTGATCCAGGGCTTTGGCAGTCATCCCCGTGATGTGCGTGAATTAAATGTTGGGAATGCGGGTGCTGTACTTCGTTTCCTGATGGGCGTTACAGCGCTCTGCCCTGACGTTACATTTGTGAATACGTACCCGGATTCACTGGGCAAACGCCCCCATGATGACCTGATCGATGCGCTTGGCCAATTAGGTGTAGAAGTACAGCACGAACAAGGACGCTTGCCGATTACAATCAAAGGTGGCAATGCCAAAGGTGGACACATTCGTGTATCCGGCTCCGTCAGCTCCCAATATCTGAGTGCATTGTTGTTTGTTACGCCGTTGCTTGCAGAAGACAGCACCATTGAAGTACTGAATGACCTGAAGTCCAAGGTCGTTATCGGACAGACGCTGGAAGTGCTGGAGCAGGCAGGCATCGTTATCCATGCAAGTGATGATTACATGTCCTTCCGTGTACCAGGTGGACAGGCTTACCAGCCAACGACCTACACGGTTCAAGGGGACTATCCGGGCTCGGCAGCCGTTCTTGCCGCAGCAGCGGTTACACAGTCTGATGTGAAAATTCTGCGCCTGATGGAGCAGAGCAAACAGGGTGAACGTGCCATCGTTGACGTTCTGCGCATGATGGAAGTGCCCTTGACACATGAGAACGATGTTGTACACGTTCAAGGTAATGGCAGACTGAAAGCGATCGAATTCGACGGGGATGCCGCGACGGACGCCGTTTTGGCTATGGTAGCCGCAGCTGTGTTTGCGGAAGGCACGTCACGGTTCTATAATGTAGAGAACCTGCGTTACAAGGAATGTGACCGAATCACCGATTATTTGAACGAACTGCGGAAGGCAGGAGCGAACGTTGAAGAGCGTCAAGCTGAGATTATCGTACATGGACGTCCAGAAGGCGTTGAAGGCGGCGTTGAGATTAACGCTCACTACGATCATCGCGTAATTATGGCGCTCACTGTCGTTGGTCTGCGTTCCAAGGAGCCGCTTCGTATTCGGGATGCACACCATGTAGCCAAGTCTTATCCGCAATATTTCGATCATTTGCAGGCGCTTGGCGCCTCGGTTCAATGGGTAAAAGAGTAAATAACTGAAAACCTGTTTTTTGAACACGCACTTTAATCAGAAAAGGATGGTGCTTGAACATGGAATTTAACAACCCTACTCGTGAAGAAATTGGACAACTTTTGCGCAAGGCAGGCAACATCGCAGTCGTCGGCTTATCAGACAAATCAGATCGCACTTCCTATATGGTGGCAGAAGCCATGCAGAGCAGAGGTTATCGCATCATCCCGGTTAATCCACAGGTGCAAGGTGAAATCCTTGGCGAGACGGTATATGCCACACTCGCGGATATTCCAGAGCCGGTAGACATTGTCAATGTGTTTCGTCGCGAAGAGTTTTGCGCGGATGTCGCTCGTGACGCCGCTGCCATCAAAGCCAATGTGCTATGGCTGCAACTTGGCATCCATAGTGATGAAGCGGTCCAGATTGCTGCAGAGAACGGCATGACAGCGGTAACGAATCGTTGTATCAAGGTAGAGGATTCCATCGTTCTGCGCGGCGCTGGACGCGGCTGAGAGGCTCGTTCACCTGTGATCGAATGATCTCCTGATCTGTCCCAATTGAATGAACACAGGATGAATCCCGTTAACTTGAAGTTGACGGGATTTTTTCTGCTCTATTTTTGCCGTATTAATTACCAATTGGTTACTGTTTTGCTTTGACAAAACGTTGCGTAAAGCTTACCATCTAGGATAGAAAGGAGAGGTCGCCATGAATTGGCTCGGATCCTTGCAGCAGCTCGGACGAGCGGTAATGCTGCCTACAATGGTCCTGCCCGCCGCCGCAATTTTGCTCAGTGTTGGCAGTCTGCCTTGGGACGCCTGGGGATTGGATATTGTCGGTGAAGTGTCTACCGTGGCCGGACACGGTATTTTTTATTTCTTACCGTATCTGTTCGCTGTCGGTGTAGCACTGGGACTCTCCAACCAGGCCGGACAAGCGGGACTTGCTGCTCTGGCTGGTATCGTGATATATGATCAGGTGACTCGGAACTTCGGGGATGGCACCGTTCAGCCCGCTTCCTTAATCGGAATCATACTCGGCGCGCTTGCCGGTGGGATGCATAATCGGTTTAAAAGCATTAAACTGCCTGAAATTTTACAATTTTTTGGAGGTTCAAGGTTTGTTTTGCTCATCGTCGGACTTTGTTCGGCATTGTTCTCCTGTTTTATGTTATGGCTCGCTCCGATCCTACAGCATGGATTGAATGGCATTGCTACCTGGGAATACAGTCTCGGGGGTTTTGGACTGTTCATCTACGGAGTGTTATACAGGGTGCTGGTTGCTTTTGGGCTTCATCACCTGCTTAACAATGTGTTTTGGTTCCAGTTAGGGACGTTTGAGACGCCTGATGGTAACATTGTGCAAGGGGATTTGCCCCGATTTTTTGCAGGTGATCCAACAGCAGGATTCTTTATGGCGGGTTTGTTTCCCATCATGATGTTTGCCATTCCGGCAATAGCCTTTGCTATTATTCAGGAAGCCAGGGAAGATCTGAAACCAAAAATCAAGAAAACTTTTCTGACATCGGCACTCGTTTGTTTTCTAACCGGGGTATCGGAACAGATTGAGTTTGCTTTTTTGTTCGCAGCACCTTATCTGTTCATCGTGCATGCAGTGATGTCCGGCGTTGCCATGTGGATTAGTTACTGGCTTGATATCCGGCATGGATTTTCTTACTCCGCAGGTATTATTGATTACATACTCAATTTCCATCTATCGGAGAATGCTTGGAAGCTCATTCCGATTGGCATACTATATGGGCTGGTTTACTACTTCCTGTTCCGATGGGCGATTCGTACGTTCAAGATTCCAACACCAGGACGAGAAGAGGGCTCCATGCTGGAAGATTGGGTAGGTAACATTCCTTATCAGGCACCTTTAATCCTCGAAGCATTGGGTGGGAAGAGTAACATTGTACAGGTTGAAGCATGTATTACACGTCTACGACTCACTGTGCATGATGACCGCCTGATCGACACGGGTGCCATGAAGAGTATGGGGTCCGCTGGACTGATCAAGCTGGGTGGCGGTAACGTACAGGTGGTATTCGGGACCTACTCGGAATTGATTCGGGAAGAAATCGCGAAGCTGCTGGAAAGAGATCTGCAACAGGTGCTGTTCTGTGCCCCCGTTCAGGGGAAAATGCTCCCGATTGAAGAGGTGCCGGATCAGATCTTTGCAGCCAAGCTTGTCGGTGATGGTGTAGCCTTTGTTCCGGAAAAGGGAGAGCTGGTCTCACCCGTGTACGGAACGATTATGCACTTGTACCCGACCATGCATGCCTTGGGTATATCTACCCGTGAGGGGCTTGAAGTGTTACTGCATATCGGCATCGATACCTCTCAGTTGAAAGGCCATTTTGAAGCTTTTGTTCAGGAGGGCGATACGGTGGAGCCAGGGCAGTTGTTGATCAAGTTTGATCTGGCAGTACTCCGCGAGCAAGCGGCGTCACTGACAACACCAATGGTAATTACGAATCCGGATCGTGTAAAATCATGGAGTTTTGCTCCATTTAAGCAAGTTAAGAAAGGTCAGGCATCCGTTATGTCCGTGGTGCTCTATGACAGGAACGTTGGAGGGGTAGAATGAAGATACAAGGCATCAACGGAGCTGCAGGCATAGCCATCGGCAAAGCATTTGTCCTGCCCAGTTGGGAATGGGATCTGCCGGATCAGAAGATGGATTCGGTGGATCTCGCCCAAGAGTTCGAACGGCTGTATGAGGGCATACGGACATCAAAGGATGAGATCGAATATATCAAAAATGAGTTCAAGGAAGTCGTTGGTCCAGAGGAGTCCAGTATCTTTGATGCACATCTGGCGATCCTCGAAGATCCGGTATTCATGAACGAAATTCGCGGTATTATCGAACGTCAGTACAAGGCGGCAGAAGTGGCGGTCAAAGAAGCCATTGACCACTTTGTCACGATGTTTGACTTGCTGGAAGACGAGTATATGAAGGAGCGGGCCATTGACATCAAGGATGTGGGTAACCGTCTGCTCAAGCATTTGCTCGGTGCACCGGAGATTACACTTCCTTCGGATACCCAGCCGTATGTACTCGTTGCCAAAGAATTGTCGCCATCTCAACTGGCGCATCTGAATCCCACCCATGTACTAGGCATTGTGACCTTGATTGGCGGGAAAACATCACATTCTGCGATTATGGCTCGTGCCCTTGGTATTCCTCTCGTTTCCGGTCTGGAAGCGAGTCTTGGCATGCCGGTAGAGACAGGGGATATGCTTGTGGTGGATGGTGACAATGGCTTGGTATTTACGGACCCGGATCGCAAGACGATTGAACGGTATACCATGCTTCGCAGCAAGCAACTGAAGAAAAAGGAACAACTTCAAGTCCTTGCTACCGTGGATGCCGTAACCAAAGATGGAGCCGTTTTGCACTTGGCTTCCAATATTAGTTCTGTGAAGGAATTGGACCTTGCTTTGAAACAAGGAGCCAAAGGGGTAGGCTTGTTCCGAACAGAGTTTTTGTATATGGACCGTGCTACTTTCCCTGGTGAGCAAGAACAGTATGAGGTGTACCGTCTTGTGGCAGAGAAAACAGCAGGACAATCTGTTGTTATTCGTACACTGGATATCGGTGGTGACAAGCAACTCGATTACTTTGAATTGCCGGAGGAAGACAATCCGTTTCTGGGGTACCGTGCCATTCGGATTAGTCTGGACCGCAAGGATCTGTTCAAAACACAGCTTACAGCCATTCTGCGTGCCAGCGCTGCCGGAAATGTCAAAATCATGTACCCGATGATCTCTTCGGTGGAAGAACTTCAGCAGGCCAATGAGATTCTTCGTGAGGCGATGTCCGATCTGGACGAGCGGGGATTATCATACGACCCTCACATTCAGGTGGGAATTATGATTGAAGTTCCTGCAGCGGTGATGATTGCTGATCTGCTCGCAGAGGAAGCTGATTTCTTCAGTATTGGTACGAACGATCTGGTTCAATATGTACTTGCAGTAGATCGAATGAATGAGCAGATCGCTCATATGTATCACCCCTATCATCCGGCTGTTCTGCGGATGCTTCGTGCGACAGCAGATGCGGCTCATACGGCTGGAATTGATGTCAGTGTGTGCGGAGAGATGGCAGGGGACGAACGTGCCATTCCGCTTTGGTTGGAGCTTGGCATTCGCCACTTGAGTATGTCTCCGCAATCCCTGTTACGTGTGAAGCACAGAGTGCTGAACACAACAGCATCGGCCGCCAAAGAAGAAGCGCGAAAGTGCTTCGCCTTACGGACCAGCGGAGATATTGAGGAGCGACTGCAAGTCTTTAATGATTCCACGGGAAGTCCGGATGAACAAAGTGGTTCGAACGCATCGTAATTAGGGAAACTGGATATAAATACCTTTAAGTTAATATATTTACATTTGTGATAATTATTTATTGGAAAACTTGTTATATAAATAACCCCACTGTGCATGAGAGCACAATGGGGTTGTTTTTATTTGTTAGCGAGTGCATCACAGAATGCCTTGCCATAAGGTGGAAGGTCGGGCGGACGACGTGCTGAGATGATATGTCCATCAACAACAACCGCTTCATCTTTCCAGATCGCACCTGCATTTTCCATGTCATCCCGAATACCTGGTGTAGAGGTTACTGTAACCCCGTCCAGAATTTTGGCAGAAATTAGCACCCAGCCCGCATGACAGATCTGTCCAATCGGTTTCCGGTCTGCATTCATTTCCTTTACAAGCTCCAGTACTTTGGGATAACGACGCAGCTTGTCCGGCGCCCAGCCGCCTGGCACGAGAATGCCATCGTAATCTGAACTGTCGAGTTCATCGAAACTGTATTCGGCTTCAGCAGGCACACCATATTTGCCAATATAGGTTTTTCCTTTTTTCTCTCCGGCAAGATGCACTTCTGCACCTTCTTCTCGAACCCGATGTACAGGGTACCACAATTCTAAATCCTCGAATTCTTCATCGACCAGAGCGATGACTTTTTTACCGGTTAATCTCATGTCCATCTCTCCTTTTTGCGGTGATTAGGTCTGTTGCGTCTTTAATTGTAACAGATTCTCCAAGGGACTTCATGGAAGTGCATATTCAGTTTGGAGGAAGCGATTACAAGTCAGTAACTGCCCGCATTCGACAACCTTCATCTGGAGGGAGTGGTAATTTGTGCAACCTTTCGTTAATAGCAGGATTTGAGCCGAAATAGGTCGAATGGTACTTATATAGAGTACAGAACGAATGAGGTGATGGTGGTGCGCAAGTCGTGCAGATGTGGACATGTAATGGAGTTGGAATTAAGAACAGTGGTATACGCCAAAAAAGTGGAGATTCGAAACGTACCCGTATTTGCGTGTACAGACTGTGTATCATACGAAGTGCTTCCGCCGGTCAAGCCGGACTTAACAGAATGCATAAACACATTGGGTGAACAGCCCGTGAAGCAAGACGTATCATTTGGTGAACGTAATGAATTGGCAGACCTGTTTCATGAGCTACTGCTGGCCTGGCCGGATGCGACCGATCGGGAGATGGAATATCGAATGCAGCAAGCAGTGGAGGAGCGTATCAATCTGCTGCTTGACATTATGGGTTACGCAACGAAGTCTGGTGATGCAGCGTGGATTGAGACCACGGAGCGTAGATTAAGTCAATTATCCGGATTTGTGTGGCAGGAGTACTTCTCAAATGCTGTCTAATTTTGACGTGTAAAATGCTTGTTTTCATGAAAATTGGCTTTTTCGCTCACTTTTTGTTAAGATATCGAAGAGTGAAAACGCTCAACATAGCGGTATTCCTGGTAAAGGGGGATGTATATCTAATGGCTGACATGACTAAAATGACAAGTATTGAACAGCTAAACTCCGCAGTGGAGGCTACCAAGGATCAACCCTTGCTTCTGTTTAAGCACAGCACGCGCTGTCCGATCAGCTCGAACGCTTATCAGGAGATGAACGATTATTTGCTTAACAATGCCAATGAACAAGTGAAATATGGCATCATCTATGTTGTGGAAGATCGCCCGGTATCGAATGAAGCAGCAGACAAGCTGGGTGTTAAGCACGAATCTCCACAGGCAATCCTGATCAAAAAGGGAATTCCTGTATGGCATACTTCCCATTCAGATATTACTAGAACCACACTTACGAATGTTTTGAGTGAGTCCTAAAGCCTATTTTAATTGATTAATGCAAAAATTTGTCGTAATATAAATCTTAATGAAAATGGTATGAAAATTTACTGGTAATGGAGAGAAGTACTGTGACGGTAACCATTTATGATGTGGCACGTGAAGCTGGAGTGTCTATGGCAACGGTATCACGGGTAGTTAATAATAACCCTAATGTCAAACCGCAAACGCGGAAAAAAGTATATGAAGCCATCGAACGGTTGGGATATCGTCCGAATGCGGTAGCCAGAGGTCTGGCAAGCAAGAAGACAACCACGGTCGGGGTTGTTATTCCGGATATTTCGAACTCAACCTTCGCGGAGATTGCCCGCGGAATTGAAGATATTGCGAATATGTATCACTACAATATTATTTTGTGTAATGCAGATAAGAAGAAAGAAAAAGAAATTCGTGTTATTAACACGTTGCTCGAAAAACAAGTTGACGGACTGCTCTTCATGGGTGGAACAGTAACGGACGAACACATTCAGGCGTTCCAGTCTGCTGCTGTGCCGATCGTACTTTGTGCAACAAGTGATGAGAAGGGCACATTCCCTTCAGTGGATATTGACCATGAGGCGGCTGCGTTTGACGCGGTAAACACCCTGATTCGTCATGGACACAAGGAAATTGCGATGATCAGTGGTACACTGCAAGATCCGGCGAATGGATATGCCCGTTTCCAAGGATACAAAAAAGCACTGGAAGCAGCAGGGATTGAATACCAGGAGGATCTTGTTCGAATCGGTAACTATCGATATGAATCCGGTGTGGAAGCAATGAAATATTTCCTTGGACTCAAGAAAAAACCATCAGCTATCTTTGCTGCTACAGATGAAATGGCCATTGGTGCCATTCACAGCATTCAGGATGACGGTCTGAAAGTACCGGATGACTTCTCCATTATTAGTGTGGATAACATCCGTATGGCTTCCATGGTGCGTCCTCAGTTGACAACAGTGGCTCAGCCAATGTACGACCTTGGCGCAGTAGCGATGCGTTTGCTGACCAAGTTGATGAAGAAAGAAAATGTGGAGAACCCACGGGTTATTTTGCCGCATGAAACGATTCTTCGTCTGTCTGTAAGTCACGCAGATGTAGTTTAATCGGAATTATATACAGTAAGGGAGAAGTCATTCTCTCTACATAGTGGATATGCGAAAGCTCCGGAGACGGAGCTTTTGTGCTGAATGAGGTTAAAAGTGAAAACAGGAGGTATTCGGAAGATGCGTGAAACGATTGGGGTTATCGGAGCGATGGATGAGGAAGTCGAGCTTTTGCTGGCAGGTATGAAGCAGCTTGAGACGGTTAAACAAACCGGCATTACATACGTTGCAGGCGAGTGGCTGGGCAAGCAAATTGTCGTGTGCAAATCCGGCGTAGGCAAAGTAAATGCAGCGGTTACAACGCAGATCTTGATTGATCGTTTTCAGGTTAATCGGATTATCTTCACAGGTGTTGCGGGTGCAGTTAACCCGGAGCTGAACATTGGAGATATGGTTATATCGTCTGTATGTGTTCAGCACGACATGGATGTAACGCCACTGGGGTTCGCACGCGGGGTTATTCCTTACCAGGAGACATCTGCATTCCCAGCCGAGGCTTCGCTTATTACATTGGCTGAAGAAGCATGTAAAGCTCAGGGAGCCAATTACCTGATCGGTAAGGTGTTATCTGGAGACCAATTTATTGCAAATAAAGATACGGTTAACATGTTATATACCGAAATGGACGGTGCATGTGCCGAGATGGAAGGGGCAGCAGTTGCTCAGGTCTGTTACATGAATCGTGTACCGTTTGTTGTCCTGCGTGGGATGTCTGATAAAGCGGATGGTTCGGCGCATGTTAACTTTGCTGAATTTACGGTTGAATCTTCCCAGCGTTCACATCGTATTGTGGAGCATATGTTAGAAAATATGTAATGACAGTAACTTGAAAAACCGCCCTTCGATTAGCTGTTCCATGAAGTATGGAGCAACGCTGCGAGAGGCGGTTTTTGTTATGTATATCGTTTTTCGAACAGATCATCGAATTAGTACATGAACCGATGGCGGAAGCGTACACGATCAAACTGTTCTTCCGATGTGATGGGCACCTGACTTCCGATACGTACCATCAAACAGTTCGCAGGATGTGAACAGATTTCGGGGTCGTCTGTTGCATACCAGGTCATGTCGATCGTTTCCATCAGCCTCTCCATCATTTTGCGATAATCCCATACGTTTAGTCCGCTGCCCTTTAGATCCCAATGCCAATAATATTCTGTGGTGAAAATAATGTAGTTCTCCATGTATTTATCTTCCAAAGCGGTAAGCAACATCTCACGTCCAATACCAAGCGAGCGATAGTCGTCCGCAACCTCGATTGCCCCAAGCTCAATCAGATCAGTCATATTACCCTCGGACCAGCGTTCACAATCATCCGCATAGTGAAAGGTTACATAACCGATAATCGTTTCATTTTCATGTGCAATGATAATTCTCCCTTCAGGTAATGCTGCGATTTCGGCCAGAGCTTCCTGCTGCTCCGTTGGGAGACGAAAGGCATCCAGATCTGGATGGAAGGCAAGACGGGTTATCTCCTCAACCTGCACGGGGCCTTCAACAGTAATTCGGTGGCCGGACTTGAAGATGGAACGCATATGTTGTTCTTTGATATGTTCCATGGTTCATGCTCCTCTCCCCCTACTTATAGCAAAAATCCAAAAAATTGAAAAGCCATAGACGACAATTGAAAAGATTTGCTATAATTGCGTAGACAAAAAATGTTCACAATTCAATACAGTATAGTTAACATCTGTTTGGCCGAGCAAGTACATGATGAGAAGTTCTCTCTACTAATGTAAGCGCTAACTGGAAGTTCAGTCAACACAAAGGCAATGAGAATTGACCCCTAATGGGAATCGAAATGTCGAGTTGAAGGAGGCTGGCAAGCATGAGTCAAGCACATGGTGAGATGCTGCAAACGGTTGTGTCTGAATCTAATCTGGGCGATTACACGGAGGCGAGAAGCCGGTTCGATTGGGAATCGGTGGAAAGGCACTTTACGTGGCACGCCAGCGGAAAAGTAAACATGGCGCATGAAGCAATTGATCGTCATGTACTGGAAGGAAGGGGCGGGAAAACCGCTCTATTGTATAGCGATGCTTCACGTGAAGAGTCCTATACTTTCGCTGATCTGAGTGAACAGTCGAGTCGGTTCGGGAACGTTCTCCGCAAATATGGCATAGCCAAAGGGGAACGGGTGTTTATTTTTATGCCTCGAAGTCCTGAGCTGTATTTTAGTCTCCTGGGCATATTGAAAGCTGGAGCCATCGCGGGCCCGTTGTTCGAAGCTTTTATGGAAACGGCTGTGAAGGATCGGCTGGAGGATAGCGGAGCAGTAGCACTCGTCACCACTCCGGAATTACTGAAACGCATCAAACGTTCCGAATTGCCCGAACTCAAACATATATTTATCGTGGGTGGGGGCGTGCAGACTGAAGAAGGACTCATCGATTTTGATGCAGAGATGTCTGCCGCTTCGGATGAGATGGAAGTAGAGTGGCTGAATCGTGAGGATGGTTTGCTTATTCATTATACCTCAGGCTCTACGGGTAAACCCAAAGGGGTGTACCATGTTCAAAATGCCATGATTCAGCACTATTATACAGGTAAGGTTGTCTTAGATTTACGTGAGGATGATGTGTACTGGTGCACTGCTGATCCTGGTTGGGTGACAGGGACTTCTTACGGTATCTTTGCTCCATGGCTCAACGGAGTGACCAATGTGATACGGGGTGGGCGTTTCAGTCCTCAAGATTGGTACAGCACCATCCAGAAGAACAAAGTCACGATCTGGTACAGTGCACCAACGGCCTTCCGTATGCTGATGGGAGCGGGAGAAGAGACCATTGCCCAGCATGATCTGAGCAGTCTGCGTCATGTCATGTCTGTCGGTGAACCGCTCAATCCGGAGGTTGTTCGTTGGGGGTGGAAAGCCTATGGTCAACGAATTCATGATACATGGTGGATGACGGAAACAGGCGCTCAGCTGATCTGTAACTATCCCGGAATGCCGATTAAGCCTGGCTCCATGGGACGTCCGTTGCCTGGAATCGAAGCAGCAATTATTGATGATCGCGGGCAGGAATTGCCGCCATACAGTATGGGTAATCTGGCCATACGGGCACCTTGGCCATCCATGATGGCGAAGATCTGGAATAACCCTGTGAAATACGAGGAGTATTTCAGGCTTACGGGTTGGTATGTATCCGGTGACTCCGCTTATATGGATGAAGAAGGATATTTCTGGTTCCAGGGACGTATTGATGATGTGATTAATTCGTCAGGCGAGCGTATCGGCCCCTTTGAGGTCGAGAGCAAGCTCGTGGAGCATCCTGCGGTAGCAGAGGCGGGTGTAATCGGTAAGCCGGATGTGACACGTGGGGAGATCATCAAGGCCTTTGTGGCGCTTCGTGAAGGATATGAGGCGACACCGGAGCTGAAAGAAGAGATCTATCGTTTTGTCAAAGAGGGCCTGTCTGCCCACGCTGCTCCGCGTGAGATTGAGTTTAAGGATAAACTGCCCAAGACACGGTCCGGCAAGATCATGCGCCGTGTCCTGAAAGCCTGGGAGCTTGATCTGCCAACAGGAGATCTATCCACCATTGAAGACTAACGCGACAGTGCAAGGATCATCAATGTGTTGGTATCGATGGTGATACATTGAGTAGTGGGGAAGAAGTTAATCTTCTGTGGTTCCGAATACAGTGACTCTACCCATTAAAATGGATTGTAAAAGCCTGCTTTATGCCAATGGCATGAAGCAGGCTTTTTGGCTGCTGTAAATACAAATAAAAAGCCGCACACTCAGATACAGTCTGAGGATGCGGCTTGTTTGGAACGCTATGCCTGAATCAGGGTTGAAAATGTAGGGCTGCAGAAGGTTCGGATTCACCCGCACTGTTGCTGGCAGATACCTTGAACCATCCACTGGTCGATGCGGGTACTCCATAATCCATGGTATTTCCCGCTGTTGTTCCAATTTTGGTGTAAGGAGCCGAGCCTGTTTCACTGTAATATACAGTATAACTATCTGCGTTTGGACTGGCCGCCCATTGAATACGCAGTCCTTGAGTTAGGGCAGATACGCTGACTTGACCAGGTGTGCCCGGGGCTGTCGTTGTTGTATTATCGGTCTGCGTTTCTCCCGGCGTAATGACTGTACCTGGAACTTCAATCGGTTCATCAATCTCTTCTTCCACAGGAGGAGCTACACCAGCACTATTTACTGTAGCGCTAGGAGCAGATTCTCTGCCAGCAACATCCACTGCCGTTACATAGAAGGCGAAGTTACCGCCTTGCGCTGCATATGCAGAGAATGATCTGGATTCACCAGTCAAGACAACCTGACCCTGGTTCTGGAATCCTCCACCGTTTACAGAACGGTACAAACGATAACCCACGACATCATTTTCAGGTGTGGCATTAAATGTAATGACAGCTCTGTCACCTGAGGTTGAGATGCGTACGTTGCCTGGTGCATCAGGAGCTTTGCCGTTATCTGTCCTTGGATCAATCTGTGTTGGCATGTCTGCACCAGCATCTTCAGGAAGATAATAAGCAAGTGACTCATGTCGACTCATACGTGAGAATGCATTTTGCAATTCTTTGATGAGATCCGAGATTGGTTTTTTACGCTTAATTACTGTTTTTTCCTTCAACATGTCCGAAGGTGTTCCATCACGCGGAATATAGTTTACACCATTGTAAGTAATGTACTTGGCTTTGGCTACACCGTCATCGCTATCCTTCGGAACAAACTTGCTATTGAAAATATCCGTAACAAATTTATCAGTCATGGATGTTGGCAACTTGCCACTGTATGCCGACACCGTGCGCGTTTCGATGCCAGATGGTTTTTTGAACGAATCCGTGACGAACAGATCTTTTTGCGTATCGATCACTTCGTTCAGGATTTTCGACCACAGTTGCTGCGCACGTTTTCTCTGTGATTTACTTTCCAGCGTATTCACGGGCTGTTTGTATCCAACCCACACGCCAAGTGTGACATCTGGTGTATAACCTTCAAACCAGACATCTGCGTAGTTTTGAGTTGAACCCGTTTTACCTACGATTGGCACACTCTTGGAATATTTGTAATTTTCACGTACTTTATCTGCCGTTCCTTCTGTAATAACGGTCCGCAGCATATCGGTCATCAGGTATGCTGTCTGCTCCGAGAAGGTTTGGACAGGTTCAGTATCATGTTTATAAACGATGTTTCCTTTGGAATCTACAATTTTGCTAATCATGTAAGAATCGTTATATACACCATTATTGGCGATAGCACCATAGGCACTGGTTAATTCTTCAACGGTTACACCGTATTGGAGACCTCCGAGAACACCAGTCTGAGCCTGATAGTCTTCCTTCTGAATGGTGGTAATCCCTAGTTTCTTGGCGAAGGTCCAAGCCTTCTCGATCCCTACTTCTTCATTGAACAACTTCAGAGCCGGTATATTAAGAGAATAATTGAGTGCTCTGCGGGCAGTGACCAGTCCCTGATACCGGTTGTTGGCATTCTTGGCAATGTGGTAGCCGCTCGGACCATTCTTGAGAATGATCGGTGAGTCATCAATAATAGAAGCGGGCTGGACCAGACCCTCATCCAGAGCTGGCAGATAAGCGGCTATAGGTTTCATCGTTGAACCTGGCTGGCGTATCATCTGCGTTGCGTAGTTCATCTGTTCATCCTGGAAATCCCGACCCTCAATCATCCCCAGGATTGCACCGGTTTTGTGATTAATCAGCATGGCAGCAGTTTGTTCTTTTCCTTTGACAGGATCATCTGCTGAGAAATTGCTGTCATCTTCCGCAATGGTACGCATCGTCTTGTAGATACTTTTGTTGATGGTCGTGTATATACGATATCCACCTGTCCGCAGTTGCGTCTGAGCTTCCTCTAATAATGCACTGCTTTCCTTCTGAGGTGTGTCTGCATCCGTAGCTTTGTCTGTAGATTCAGCTGTGTCGGAATTCAACTGTTTCATCAAAATCTGCGCAGCTTGTCGTTCCGTTTCCATCATAAGATATGGATAAGTGTTGTAAGCCTTGATGGTCTTCGGAGCGAGTGAGCTTTTGATATCAAAAGCTAGAGCTTCGTCATGCTCGGACTGATTGATTTTGCCCAATTCAAGCATACGGCGTAATACCAGATGCTGACGGTTGATTGCGCGGTCAAAATTTTCCTCTACAAAATCGCCTTTACCGTTAAAGGCAGAGTAAGAGGAGGGTAGCTGCGGCAATCCAGCAAGATAAGCAGCCTGAGCGATGTTGATTTTTTCTAGATCGTTAATATTGAACAATCCTTTGGCGGCGGCTTTGATTCCGTAAACGTTGTATCCGCTGGAACCATTACCAAAAGGAACTTTGTTCAGATAGGCAGTCATGATCTCGTCTTTGGTCAGGAAACGTTCGAGTCGGAGTGAGAGCAAAATTTCTTTCACTTTCCGATCTTCCGTGCGATCCAGATTCAAAAACACACGACGCGCCAATTGCTGAGTCAGTGTACTACCGCCGGTTTGTACTGATTCTTTCAGCACTTTCTGTTTCACGGCACGTAGAGTTCCGCTCATGTCTACACCTTTATGTTCGTAAAAATGATTGTCTTCAATCGAAATGACAGCATCAATAACCTTTTGTGGGATCTGGTCCGTAGTGACCGGACGCCTGTCTTCTTCCGTACGTAATTGACCGATCGGACTGCCGTCGGCAAAGTAAGCAAAGCCTGTGATGGAGTTTTCGCTGACTTTTTGTTCAATCAGGGCCCTTGAACGGACAGGCTCGTCTTTCACAATGGAACTGACGTATCCCATCAAAGCACCGCCTACAAATAGTGCCCCCATAAATCCAAGGACAACCATCCATTTGACGAAACTTCCCAGTCTGCGGGCAAAGCTACGTTTGCGTACAGGCTGTTCATCGGGCTTTTTCTTATTAACATCAACCATTCAGTGTCTTCCTCCTTTTAACAGCACTTATTATAGCATAAAAAGGCGGGTTTGCATGCCTGAGAAATACAAGTAATGGTCGAAATTTGCCATTCTGCCATGCATTATGCTATATATCATGCGATATTGAAGCACATTTCATGAGTTGTAAGCCAAAATAAGCAGGCCACCTCCATGCTGAGGTGCATAGGGTGACCTGAATAATTAGTCGTATTGGAGGTCTTCTACATTAGGTTTTGAAGCGTTGAATCAGCTCTAATAATTCCTGGGTAAGATTAGCCAGTGAGGCGGATGCCGCCGTAATCTCTTCCATGGATGCGAGTTGTTCTTCAGAGGCAGATGCAACACGAGTTGCATGATCTGCTGTCTCATGACCAATGGTTTTGAGTTGCACTAATGTGGCATCAACCTGCTGTGATCCAGCTGACATCTGCTGGGCAATGGCTGAGACATGCTCAATCTGCTCATTAACATCTGAAATCTGTGATGAAATGGAGAGGAATAGTTCACCACTTTCATGAATGACTTCCGCTATATGGCTTACCTCTGCATTCCCCTGTTCCATATTTTCAACGAGAGAAAGGACCTCTTGCTGAACGTTATGAATCAATGCTGCAATCTGCGCTGCTGATATTCTGGATTGTTCCGCCAGATTACGAATCTCGGAAGCAACAACACCGAACCCGCGTCCGTGTTCTCCTGCTCGCGATGCTTCAATGGAAGCATTAAGGGCAAGAAGATTGGTTTGACGGCTAACTTCCGAGATCATGCCTGTAATATGACCTATCTCTTCAGAACGTTGGCGGAAATTCTCCAGTGCGGTCATGGACGTCTGCACAGAAGAGGTGGCACTATCGACCATACGCATGGCGGACTGAACCTTATCGGTTCCAACCGTTGTTCGCTCAGCCACAGCTCGCGATGAATCGGATACATCGGAGGCGGCCTTTGCAATTCTTCCGATCCCTGCAGATATTTCATTCATGGAACGGGAGGACTCTTGGAGCTCCTGCACCTGTTTACCTGCTTTATCTGCAAGTTCCACTCCTGTTAATGCAATCAGTTCTGCAGCTTTACCTGTTTCTTCAGCACCTGCGGTCAACTGTTGAGAGGTAGAGCCCACAGATAGAGCGTGTTCGGATATAACCGATATGGTATGACGCAGT
Source organism: Paenibacillus sp. FSL R7-0026 (assembly GCF_038004485.1). NCBI lineage: Bacteria > Bacillati > Bacillota > Bacilli > Caryophanales > Paenibacillaceae > Paenibacillus > Paenibacillus sp. FSL R7-0026. The sequence goes on along the minus strand of NZ_JBBORG010000001.1, from coordinate 4,282,982 downwards.
GTATCCATCATCTGATTCATATGACCCGCCATGACACCAAATTCATCTTTGGATCGTACCGGTAACTTTTGTGTTAAATCTCCGTCAGCCAGCTGTCCAGCGACGATATTGACTTGATTCAGCTGTCTTACAATGGAGATGATGGTGTAGGTAACCACGCCTGCAAGCAGAAGTACAGCCAATGCGGCAATCAGTATGGACCAATTCAAGCTGTCGTAGAAAGGTTGAAGGATATGGCTCTTTGGCAGCGCCGATACAAGGTACCAGTTTGAATCTGTTCCTTGTAACTTGGCAGGCTCGGCAATAAACAGTTCTTCACCTACTTCAGGGTCCGTAGCGTAAAACTGAGACTCGCCAGACTGTATACGCTGAATGACTGTCTTCATCTCAGATGGAATTACGGCTCCTTCATTAGCCAGTTCCGGTTTGGAGCCGTGTGCAGCAATCTGTCCTTCACTAGTAATAAGCATGGCATAACCCTGATCCGGATTAAGTGATGCTATATTTTGCTGAAAACGATCAATGGTAAAATCGGCCCCAACAATGCCGAGAAAATTTTTGTTTTCATCTAATAGAGGGAGGACAATCGAAACAAGGAGTGTTTCTTTTCCGCCAACCGTGTAGGTAACAGGCTCAGACCAATAGATGGATTTGGTTTTCTTTGGCTGCTGATAGTAAGTACTAGTTTCACCGCTTCCCTCATAAGTAGGCATAGGCTCAAAATGCAGGGAGTTACCATCGCGTATAACGTATGGAACGAATCGCCCCGTAGCATCATCATATTCTTTTTTGTTGATGTGCTCCGCATCGTTTCCATCAAAGGCATTTGGTTCCCAGCCCGTATAAAAGCCAAAAACTTTCTCGTCCTTTTTCAGATACTGTTCAAGAAGTCTGACGATTTCTTCACGGTTGAGTGATCCGTTCTGAGCGGCATCCAGTAACGTAGTACTCATGGTGTCCAACGTGTTTTTCACCTGATTAATGTCAGTCATAAACTCATTCGTAGCCCGGTTTGCTGCCTGTCCCGCAACGGTTTCGCCGTACTGGAGGCTTTTGTCGTAAATGGATTTGGTATTAAATGCAATTAGGGCTCCAATACAACAAAGTAATACGATCCCGAGTAAAAGTCCAAGCTTAACAGCGAGCTTGCGATTGCGAAAAAAATGCATGTTTTAATCCCCCTCGATGTCATTCTTGTGATGTATATATGGATGTGTGCTTCTCCTGAAGGGAGTCTATATTTTATATCGTTATTTACGTTCCTATAATGAAGATAATTAAAAAAAAGCATAGAAAAACAGCTGCCGAGAAAATCTCGACAGCTGTTTGGAGTGAAACTTTAATGTGATTGCAACGATTAACGGTTGTAGAACTCGACGATTTGTTTTTCATCGATGTCTTGGGACAATTCAGCACGCTCAGGCAAGCGGATGAATTTACCTTCTACAGCTGCTTCGTTGTATTCAACGTATGCTGGAAGATGCGAACGGCCTTCCAAAGCTTCTTTAATGGAAGAAAGAGCGCGGCTCTTCTCACGCAAGCCGATTACATCGCCAGTGCTTACTTGGTAAGAAGCGATATCGACTTTTTTGCCGTTTACAGTTACGTGACCGTGTGCTACCAACTGACGCGCTCCAGCGCGGGAGTTAGCAAACCCAAGGCGGTAAACGAGGTTGTCAAGGCGGCACTCAAGCAAGAACATGAAGTTCTCACCGGCAATACCTTGCATTTTTTGAGCTTTAGAGAACAGTGTGCGGAATTGCTTCTCGCCCAAACCGTACATGTGGCGCAATTTTTGTTTTTCTTGCAATTGCATACCGTAGTTGCTCATTTTTCTGCGTTGGTTAGCTCCGTGCTGACCTGGAGGGAAAGGGCGTTTCAATTCTTTGCCTGTTCCGCTAAGGGAAATGCCGAGGCGACGGCTCAATTTAAATTTAGGACCAGTGTAACGTGCCATGTTTAAAGTAGCTCCTTTTTAGTTAAAGTTCATATTAGGGCTCTGTTTGCGCTCCAATTTGTTGATGCGGGCTTGGCCTCGCATAGAACGATCAGGAAAGTTCAGCCGCTGTCCTGAAAGCAACAAAAAGAATGAGGGTGACACAACCGGTAATGCCCAAATTTAAAGACCCATTAGTAGTCTTCATCAACAATTTATATTACAGTTTAAGAGAAACAAAGTCAAGCGTAGAATAAAAGCAAAAAAACGTCTAAATTTGTCGATAGGTCATTGGGCCTAAAATAATGGGACAATTTTCTGAAATATGGATGCAAAAAAGCTTTAAACAGAGTAAAATAGATTGTATCTTAACTTTAAATCATCTTTATGTAACAAGGTTATCGCTACGGATTTGCAGGTTTGCGATAACGTCTGCAGATTAATGCATCCTGGTGGATGCAAAAACGGTGCAAAGGAGCGCCTGACATGTTAGAACATCTAAGAAGTTTACCTGCCAGCTTGAATTCACGAAGTTCGGGCGATTCCGCATCTTTTGCCGCTCCTCATTCTCATGAAGAGCATGTGTTGTGGATGCAAAAAATGGATATCACACCTTTTGATTTTTCATATTTAGGTAGCTTGCTAGAGCAGGCATACAGTGACTGGAACTCCAAAGTGGGTTCAAGGCTGGCCAGAACATCAACCTTTTACAGCGTGTGGAACACGGAAGGTGATTGCATAGGATACGATAGCGATCATGAAGCTGATTCGGGCGTAAATGCACGCAGGCTGGTATTGGAATGTTTGGATAAGAGACAGGTCCTGTCCCTTAAAGGGACAAGCGAACACGGAGAATATCTTATAATAACACATCCCTTATTCTCCAGAACTAACAAGGATATGTTTGCCGTATTCACTGCTGTGGTCTATGAATCCAATGGATATGAAACGTCTGAAGCTGTGGTTCAATCTGAGGCATTGCATTATCACACCTGCTTTTACCGAAGATTCGAATACATATTTATGACGGACCTGTTACATGCTCATGAACAAACAGCCCGTGAGGAACACCGGAGGTCCATCCTCTTTCAGATTGTTCAGCGGATGCATGACAAAATGGATGTCGAGGCCATATTGGATGAGGTATTTGACAGTATGGATTACTTGTACCCGGCCACTTATATCAAATTGTATATGTCTCAGGATCAGAGCAACTCTGATCCACGGATTAAACCGTTGCTTGTCCACGAGCGAGGAGAAGATATTTGTGTGCGTTCATTTATGGAAGGTAAGCTGATCGTAGCTCGCTCACATGATGCAGAGAACCGCATTGTAGATGTAGGGATTCCGCTGAAAGGCAAACAAGGCATATACGGTGTGTTCCATATCGAAATGAATGAAGAGATTATGGAAGAATCGGACTTGCAATTGATTACGATGATGGTAGACACTGCAGGGACGGCCTTTGAGAACGCCAAGTTGCATGAACAATCCAATATGTTAATTCAGGAACTTCGTTTAATTAATGATCTTACACAGCGGTTGAACAAGAGTCTGCATCTTTCGGAGATTTATCAACTATCCGAGCAAGAGTTAAAGGAAATATTCCAGGCTGAAACGTGTTGCATTCTTCAACTCAATGACAGTACCAATGACTTCGAAGTCATGTCATCTAACGTGAAAGATGTTTTTCACCAATCCTTTTCTGTAGACTATGGTATCGCAGGTTTGGTGTATCGAACAGAGGAACCACTTATTATAGCCAATTATGCGCAATTTGATAAAGTGTCCTCCTTTTTCATGGAAGATACGGGATCCATGTCACTGATTGCATCACCGATCCGAGTCAATGGTGAAGTGAAGGGTGCCATTTTGCTGGGACATAGTAGAGAGCACTACTTTTCATATGATAACTATCGGCTCTTGCAGATGTTATCCATTCATATCGGGCTTGCCCTGTCAAATGCCACGCTGCATGCCGAGGTTCGGCGCTTGGCTAATCTGGATATGTTGACAGGTCTGTACGTGAGGCATTATCTGGACAGTGTGATTCACGAGCGACAGGCTCATGAATTCTGTGGATCCCTCATTGTGGTGGATATTGATCAGTTCAAACAGGTGAATGATACCTTCGGACACCAGACGGGGGATCAAGTATTGAAGCAAGTGAGTGAGATCGTCACCAGCTCTGTTCGCTCGGAGGATGTCTGCGCCAGATGGGGTGGAGAAGAACTGGCGATCTATATGCCACAGGTGAGTGTAAGGCAGGCGTTAGATTATGCGGAAGTGATTCGAAAGAGAGTCGCAGAAGAGACCAGACCACCCGTTACGGTATCCAGTGGCATCGCAGAGTGGAATTGGATGGATGAAAAGGTCAGTGTAGAGTCCTTGTTTTATCGGGCTGATATGGCTTTGTACAGCGCCAAGAATGGTGGCCGGAACAGAATCGTTGTAGAGGAACAGGATGTAACACGTTAAGAGAGAACAATTCCAATTGCGGAGTCGTTCTCTTTTTTTTTGTGCATCGGAGATCAAGTTGTGTATAGCAGGAAGTATAAGCGTATACGGGCAGGGCAATCTATGGAGAAAGTTCACGGAAGGGTGAAGATAGACATGTTTAACCGCCATTCGGTACGTACATTATGGTTATTTGTGAGCATCGTGATTATTGGTGTTCCGGGTTGTGGATTAATCCAGCGAGATCAAACGCCTGAGGAGGTTTTTTCCTTGGCTTTATCCGGGATAGCGGGAAAAGAAACGTTGAGTTTTGAAGGAGAGGCAGGACTTCGACGGGAGAACAGTGGGCTGTTCGAGAATCAGTTCAAATTCGAAGGCAAGCTGGAGAATCATGATCGTCTGACCCTTCAGACCCGATTACCTGGAGAAGTAACTGCTGTGGGGACAGGCATTCAAACAACTGCCGTAAAAAATAATGGACAGCCCAGTGGGTTTAGCGCCTCTTTCGAGCGAAAACAAGGGCAATGGATGGCATTGTCAGCGCAGCATGAGCCGCTGCGTGGGTCTCTTTCTCGTTTTAACCCAATTGCCCAATTGGAGAAGATCGATGGGATGCACAAAACCATTCAATCGGAGTATGGCGCTGGTCGTCGAACCAGAACATTACGGATTGAACTTGCACCGGAAGACGCCAAATCATGGGCTGTAACCCAGCTAAACGACGAGATGAACGCCATTCGGGCAGAATATATGCATAAGGCAGCTACGGTGAAAGGGGCGCGTAAGGAGAAGCTTGAGAAGGATCTGGAGAAAGTTTGGAAACAGGGCGAAACAACGATGCAACAGATGATGAAACAAGCGAGCGTGCAGACGGTATATCATCTCACGGTAGATCGGAAGAGCAGTCTGCCTCTTCGCTTATCCTCTGAAAGTCAGATGAGTTATACAGACAACAACCGTAAAAGTAACAAAGAAGCCCTTGTCACCGATGTTAACTTCAAGTCATATCAATAAACGAAGTGAAGGACTGCCTGCTGACGGGATGACTGTTCGCGTGCTACAATAGTATCGTAATTTACCGTTGTTCAATTCAAGTATGGCAGATGACAGGAGGATTTTACCAAGATGAAAGACCCAAGAATTCAAAAGCTTGCAGCAAACCTAGTGGGCTATTCAGTAGATGTACAGCCTGGTGAAAATGTATTGGTTGAAATGATTGGATCGGAACGTGATCTGATTAACGCCATTATTGAAGAGGTAGGAAAAAAAGGTGGTAACGTCTTTGTACAGTTGACTGATAAAACCGTACAGCGTGCGATGCTGAAAAATGCCACAGAAGAAATGATGAAAACATGGGCAGAGATTGATCTGAACCGTATGAAACAGATGGATTGTTATATCGGTATTCGTGCGGGAGAAAATGTGAATGATCTGTCCGATGTGCCGGAAGAAAAAATGAAAATGTACAATTCATTGTACTCCCACCCGGTACATAGTGAACAACGTGTCAAACATACGAAATGGGTTGTACTTCGTTACCCTAACGCAAGTATGGCGCAACTTGCCAATACAAGTACAGAAGCGTTTGAAGATTTCTACTTCGACGTATGTAACCTGGATTACGCCAAAATGGACAAGGCGCAGGACTCGCTCGCTAACCTGATGAAGCGGACGGACAAAGTTCGTATCACCGGACCAGGAACAGAGCTGAGCTTCTCCATTAAAGATATCGGTGCAGAGAAATGTTCTGGCCAAAAAAATATCCCGGATGGAGAAGTGTACAGTGCCCCTGTGCGTAATTCCGTGAACGGAACGATTAGTTATAACTCACCAACCCTGTACAATGGAGTGACTTTTGAAAATATCAAGTTCACGTTCAAGGATGGCAAAATCGTCGAAGCGACAAGTAACGATACAGAGCGTTTGAATGAAATCCTGAATTCGGATGAGGGTGCTCGTCATATTGGTGAATTCGCGATTGGCTTTAACCCGCATATTCTTCATCCGATGAAAGATATCCTGTTCGATGAAAAAATCGCAGGCAGCTTGCACTTTACGCCAGGTCAGGCGTATGAAGAAACTGACAATGGCAACCGCTCGTCCATCCACTGGGATCTCGTATTGATCCAGCGTTCAGATTATGGCGGCGGGGAGATTTATTTTGACGATGTGCTGATTCGTAAAGACGGTATCTTTGTCATTCCTGAGCTGGAATGCCTGAATCCGGACCGTTTGAAGTAGGAACAGGATTTTGCTGTTGCTAGGAAAGCGGATTCACGGTATCATGTAGTGGTAATTAATAGATGATACCAATAGTAAAAAGACGGAGGGATTCCTATGTCGAGTAATAACGCGGCTGTAGTAGAAATTGCTCAAACAGCAGGCAAGTTTACTTCTTCAATCGTGCTTCATTCGGAGAACAAGTATATCGATGTGAAAAGTATTCTCGGATTGTTTACAACGCTGATCAGCACGCACAGCTATGAACTGCATGTTCATGGTCCAGATGCAGTTGAAGCAAAAGCAGCCATGTCAGAAGTATTTGCCAAGCATGGACTGAATGTAAGCATCGCATCTGAGTAATAGCTCTCAAGAAGCACCTTTGCCTTTTATGGCAGGGGTGTTTTTTGGCATGGAATGATCTGAATCCTCGTCTGGACGTGGCTGGAACAGGTGGATTAAGCTTCAACAAAAGGCTTAACTTTGCGGGCTTATTTTGGTGAGGTTCTTGTATTAGCTCTTCATTTCGTCTAATATTAGAGGTAGAACGTCTTTACGCGATTTTTGGGACATAGGGGGGAAAAATGCATGACTTCATCTGATCTGCAGGACCAGCTGAATTTGAAAGCGATCAGTCTTCTTCAAGAAGATGCAGATAAAATACAGAAGCTTATTGAAGTACAGATGGAGAATCTGGCTACCCGCTACTGCCCTCTCTATGAGGAAGTATTGGATACACAGATGTATGGGTTCTCCAAAGAAGTTGATTTTGCTGTTCGTGCAGGGCTCCTTCCAGAAGGTGCAGGTAAGCAGCTGGTTAGCGCGCTTGAGCGGAATTTGGCAATTTTATATGAAGCCTTGAACAAAAAGAATGAGCAATAGCCTGCAAATGCGCGGGTCAGAATAGAAGGCATGCAGGCGTTTATGCATGCTTTTTTTGTGCGTCTGAACGGGATGGGGATACAAGCCAGCCGGAAGGCGTATACAAGCAAAGAGACAGCACCGAAGGTAAATTCGGGCTGCCTCTGTGGCTTATTTATTTTAATCGCTATGTGAGGGCCTGGTTACACAAGGAAGAAGGATACACCGAGTATGATATATACCACGAGCAGGAGTAAACCTTCGTACCAATTCGTTGAACCATCTTGGGTAATGGACTTTGCAATAAATACGGATACGCCGATGGCGACCAACTCAATCGTTGTAAATACGATATCCATGGTTCTGCCTGTGAAGTAGCTGACAAAAATCAGTACAGGAGCTACGAAGAGTGCGATCTGCAAGCTGCTGCCAACCGCAATTTCAACGGCGGCTCCAATTTTATTTTTCATGGCAAGCATGATGGCTGCACTGTGTTCGGCCGCATTACCGATGATGGCCACAAGGAATGCACCGACAAACAGTTCACTAAGTCCAAATTCTGAAGTGAATACTTCGAGCGTCCCGACCAGCCATTCACTAACGAAGGCAACCATGACTGTTGCGAGCACCAGGTAGAGAATGGATTTTTTCTTGGACCACGCCGGAGCATGCTCATGAGGTAGCTCTTCATCGCGATCCTCAGTGACGTCTGCAAGGTAGTTCTTATGTGTCACCATGGAGAATAGCAACCAGGCAATATACGCGAGAATGAGCAACCCGGCCACAATGAGACTAAGTGTATTGGTGTCTTTCTGTGTAATGGAATGTGTATTGAGAAAGACTGCCGGAATAAACAGGGCAATGATGGCAACAATCATCAGGGAACCATTCAGACCTGCAAGTGAGACATTATAATTCTGAATTTTGAACTTGAGTCCTCCGGCAAAAATACTTAACCCGAGCACTAACAGCAGATTTCCGATGATGGAGCCTGTCAGACTTGCTTTGACCATGTCGAACAGTCCCTCTTTCACGAGGAAAATGGCGATGATCAATTCGGCGGCATTGCCGAAGGTGGCATTCAAGAATCCACCCAGCCGCTGTCCGGCGTAGTGGGCAACATTTTCGGTGGCTTTGCCTAAAAAACCGGCCACAAAAATAACCGAAATGGCTGATATCACGAACTGTAGAATCGAATCCCATTTCATGTAGTGGGCGATGGCACTGAGTGCAAAGAACGCAATCAGCAAAATGGATGAAATCCGGTTTCTCACAACAAACACCTCGGTTATAAATTATTTTGTTTTGAATTACACTGTAAATCGCTTATGAGATTATTTTCATATTTCAATATAACCAAATGGTGGTAGGTTGTAAACGCATCTTTTTGAGTTTAATTTGCTTTTTGGGGTGGAAAGGATTTAAAATACGAGTAACGAAGTGAAGGAGGATGTGGCATGGCAGAACAACTTCAACTGGAGAGCGGAAACATCCGGATTGCCGATGACGTGGTTGCAAAAATTGCCGGAATGGCTGCAATGGAAACACCCGGAATTGCCGCAATGTCTGGAGGATTGTCAGAGGGCTGGGCGAAGCGACTCAGCGGTAAAAACGTACAGAAAGGCGTGAACGTTGAGGTCGGCCAGCTGGAAGCAGCCATTGACCTGCGCATCATCGTCCTGTACGAAACCCCGATTCATGAAGTTTCCCGTATGCTTCAGCAGAATGTAAGAGAAGCGGTAGAGACCATGACCGGATTACGCGTGGTTGAAGTCAATGTAAAGGTAGAAGGCGTTTCTTTCAAAGGCGACGATCTGTAGAAATCGCAATCCGCAATGGAGAACAGAGCGATATTGACCTGTTCTTCATCTTGATAGACAGAGTTTATTCAGTACACAGAAAAAGGCTGCGCATCCATTGGGTGCACAGCCTTTTTTGTGTTGCTTTTTTATCGAATCCGACGGATGGACTCCCGTGAACGAAGAGCAGGAGAGGTACGAGTCTGTGTCTGTACAGTCACGGACTTCGTTTTCTCTTCCTTGATCACGTCCAGATTGTTAGTACGTGAGATACTGAGTAGAATGCCCATGGCAACCATCATTACAAAGAGTGAGGTACCCCCATAACTGATAAACGGAAGCGTAACCCCCGTCACCGGAATGGTCTGAGTTACACCACCGATGTTGATAAATGCCTGAATCGCGATTAGTCCCATGATACCTATACCGACCAATGTTCCGAATGGATCGGGACAGCGGAGAGAGACAATAATTCCGCGCCAGATGAAGTACAGGTAAACAAGCAGGAATAATGCACTTCCAATGAATCCGAGTTCTTCCCCAATTACGGAGAAAATAAAGTCATTATACGCATTTGGCAAATAGTGCAGCTTCATCGTACCTTGTCCAATTCCCGAACCTGTCATGCCGCCATCACCAATGGCAACAAGGGAACGGTAGAGGTTAAGACTTCCCCCATTAATATCGGATAATGGATTCAAGAAAGCTTGAATACGTCCGATCTTGTAGTTCTGCTCCGCAGTGACTGCTGTTGTAGCAGTCGTTGTGTCGGAAGGAGACATGGAAGAAAACAAGGAATTCGCTCCAAACGCCAGTGCCCCACCGAGTACAACCAAGAGAATCGAACCCAGGATATGTTTCATACTGGCTCCACCGGCATAGATCAAGAGACCACAGGTGGACACCAGAATGAAGGTGGTACCGAAGTCTGGTTGCAGCATAATCAGCCCTGCGATGAATCCAACGATGAACAAGACGGGAACGTACCCTGTCTTGAAAACCCTGAATTTCTCACCTTTTTTGGTAATAAGAGCAGAGAGATAGAGAATGATAGCAATTTTCGCGAACTCTGCAGGCTGAAGACTGAAACCAAAAATGTGAATCCAGCTTCGTGCACCGTTCAATACTGCACCTGAGATCAAAACAATCACCAGCATGACCGTAGTGAGCAGGAAAAAGGGTGCATAGAGCTTTTTGTACTTGTTGAAGCGGATATTCATGGCAAAAAACATGCCAAATAGACCGATAATCGCCCACATAAGTTGTTTTTTCGTGAAGTAAAGGGCATCATTGTTAAATTTATCGCTTGCGATTGCAATGCTGGAACTGGAGCTGAATACCATCACCAGTCCAAAGCCCACCAACAATAAAGTGAGGATTAGCAGTTGAAAATCCGGCGTGCCTCTCTTCGTTTTCGTTTGGGCCGTTTGTTGTTTCATCGTTTGGCCCAGCCTATGCTTCCAGCAGTTCTTTAAGCTGCTGTAATTTTTGGGCTGCCAGCTTCACGACTGGTTGCGGAACGGAAGAGTCATAATCCAGGCCGTGAGGGAAAGTGGCTTTGCCGAGGTATACTGCTTCCACAGCAAGAACGGTATCCGGTTTTTCCAATTTGCCTTCCACAGCGCGGGTATTAATGCGTACAAAGTATTCTGAGTTGGTTTGTTCATCTTCAATTTTGTAGTCATATGTAGCACGGTAATATTCCCATTGCCACCGGACAAATCCGACTTTCTCGGCGCTCTCATCCAGGTATGCCAAGTCGCTCTTCAAGCCATCCAAGCCTGTATTCTCAAAAATCATAAGCGTTTGATCCTCCTCATAAGCTTCCGAGTATAATTTCTCGAGTATTTCTCTAGTTCATGATAGTATGTTTCCCCTTCCCGTGCAAGCTTTCCGAAGGCGTTTCGTATCGGTTTTCTTCCAATTCTGCTACAATATACAGCAATAGGTTTGAAGAGGAAGGTTCGGGCTTGATCCAAGTCCCGTTCAAGATTGAAAGGGTGGAGAGACATGACTAATAATATATGGTGGGAAGATCTGCAGATCCACATGGTGGAATGGCGGCGTCATCTTCATCGCAATCCCGAGGTTTCCTTTCATGAGGAGAAGACATCCTCTTTTGTAGCGGATATGTTGGAGAGCTTTGGCGTTGAAGTGAGGCGTCATGTTGGTGGTCACGGGGTCATCGGTACCATTCGTGGGGACAAGCCGGGTCCTGTCGTCATGCTGCGAGCTGATATGGACGCACTTCCAATTCAGGATGAAAAGAATATCGAGTATGCATCACAACAAGCAGGAGCGATGCATGCATGCGGCCACGATGGTCATATCTCCATCTTGCTCGGTACGGCATTGTATTTCAGTCGTCACAAGCAGGAGATCCAAGGAGAGATTCGCTTTTTGTTCCAGCCAGCAGAAGAACTGCTTCCGGGTGGTGCAGTTCAGGTCATTGCGGATGGTGCGCTTGAAGGCGTGGATGTCATATATGGCATTCATCTGTGGACCCCGCTGCCTGTAGGTGTTGTTGCCAGTAAAGCAGGACCGATGATGGCGGCGGCGGACGATTTTTACATTGAGATCAAAGGCAAAGGTGGACATGGCGGGATGCCACAATCCACGATAGATAGTCTTATCGCGGGTTCTGCGCTTGTGATGCAGCTTCAGACCGTTGTCAGTCGTTCGGTTGATCCATTGCAACCCGCGGTGCTGACCATTGGTACAATGCAGGCAGGATCGGCTCAGAATGTAATTGCAGAGCAATGCAAAATGAGCGGTACGGTAAGAACGTTTGATGAAGAGACCCGAAACGGGATGAAAGAGCGCGTGCTTACCATGGTAGCCCAGACAGGGGCAGCGTATGGGGCAGAGACGCAAGTGAAATATATTATGGGATATCCGCCTGTGGTGAACGATGAACAGGAGACAGCGCGTTTCTTCAGAGAAGCTACAGAATTATTTGGGGCAGAACGAGTGCAAGCTTCCCCGATGCTGATGCCAGCGGAAGATTTTGCCTATTATCTGCAGAAGATTCCAGGGTGCTTCATGTTTGTTGGAGCAGGCAACCCGGATAAAAATGCGATCTATCCGCATCATCATCCGATGTTTGATTTTGATGAAGACGCAATGCAGACGGCCGTTAGATTGTTCATAGCTATGGCTAAGGGTTACACAGCCGAATGACTTTAGATGCAGTTGGGCATCCTGTTCATACCGAGGTATGGGCAGGATGTTTTTTTGTGGATTTTATAGATGTTGTCCAAAAGTCCACTTTTCGGTACTGAAAACTAGACTTTTTGAACGTGCACTTAAAGTGGTTCATTTTCGGAAGCTGCCGGAACTGGACTTTTTTGTGATAGGAGGAAGGCTCCAAATGGAAGGAACAGAACATATGGTAAGCACAGATGCTTGTATCGTTCAGCGAGATTTTACAGTTTTGCTGGAAGTTGGCCACCCCGGATTCGAAAGAGCAAGAGAGCAGCTTGGGATGTATTCAGAACTAGTTAAGACACCGGCAGCGTTCCATACTTACCGAATCACTCCGTTATCGCTCTGGAATGCGGCTGCGCTGGGATGGAATGCAGATCAGGTCATCGCAAGTTTGGAGCTGGTATCCCGCTGGAACGTGCCTGCTGCACTTATACAGGATGTTCGGAGAATCATGGATCAGTATGGCAAATTAAAACTGCATTCCGAAGCAGATCACACTAGAATGCGTCTTTACAGTGAGGATGAGCGGTTGCTGGATGAATTAAGTGGATTGAAATCGATAGCTGCCTTTCGCATGGAACGTAAGGACGCTCATGAACTTCTGCTCCCAGGAGAACAGCGAGGGTTATTAAAAAGGGAATTAACACGATTGGGTTACCCCGTACTTGATTACGTAGGATATCGGGAGGGAACCAAGCTTTCATTTGATTGGCGGTCTAATGATCCGGGGGACCACTCTGAGCGGTTTGCGTTGCGTTCTTACCAGAGAGAGGCTGTGGATGCATTCGAAGGCAGTGAGGGCATGGGAGGAAGCGGTTTACTCGTACTTCCTTGCGGGGCAGGAAAAACGGTCATTGGCATGGCCGTGCTGGAGCGGCTTCAATGTGAATGCCTTATTTTGACGTCCAATACAACGTCTGTGCGACAGTGGATTCAGGAAATTCAAGACAAAACCACGATTACCAGCGAACAGATCGGTGAGTATTCCGGTCAGAAAAAACAGGTGAAACCTGTGACTGTAGCTACATATCAGATTCTTACACACCGGAAATCAAAGGATGCTGATTTTACCCACATCAAACTGCTCAGTGAGCGGCAATGGGGGCTGATCATATATGATGAAGTACATTTGCTGCCAGCACCAGTGTTTCGTGCAACTGCGGATATTCAAGCTACGCGAAGGCTGGGATTGACGGCCACCTTGGTTCGAGAGGATGGCTGTGAACAGGATGTGTTTTCGTTGATTGGTCCGAAGCTCTATGATATGCCGTGGAAACAACTGGAGCAGCAAGGGTGGATTGCTGATGTACAATGTCAAGAGATACGTATTCCGTTTTCCCCGGAACTAAGATCAAATTATCTGCAAGCCGAGGTTAAACATCAATTTCGATTGGCTGCCGAGAATCCGGCGAAGGTACATGTAGTTAAGCGTTTGCTGGAACGTCATCGGGATATGCCTGCGCTAGTGATTGGACAATATCTGGATCAACTTGAGTTGATTGCCCGGGAAATTGAAGCACCTTTGATCTCGGGAACCATGTCACAGCAAGAGCGAATCAAGTGGTTTGCCGCTTTTCGACGTGGAGAGATTAAAACAATTGTGGTATCCAAGGTTGCCAATTTTGCTGTGGATTTGCCTGATGCTGCTGTTGCGCTTGAGATATCCGGAAGTTTCGGGTCAAGGCAGGAAGAGGCACAGCGTTTGGGAAGAATTCTGAGACCAAAAGCTGGAGAAAACAAAGCATATTTCTATGCGTTGGTATCAGAGGATAGTAAGGAACAGGAGTTTGCATTAAACCGTCAGATGTTCTTGGTCGAGCAGGGATATGAATATGCCATCGTTCATGAGAACGAATAGTCCATTTATACTCGCGAAAAGAGGAGGGATTGGGATATGTCTTCATTTGAAGCGATAGATGAGCCTGTGGTACTGAACCTTGATTCATGGTCAAAGCTTGCTTTGGTGGAACAAAAAGTGCTTGGTGCAATTTTTCACAAACATGCCGGTCAGCCTTTTTCCTCCCTCCTGCCACGAGAACAGTGGGCCATCGAAGGACTCAGTGTCGCAGAAGCCAATTCTTCATTCGCCAGCCTTAGGCAGCAAAGATTGATTGAATCTGTATATAAGAGTTGGGGAGAGCGATTATTCTATATTCCTGCTTCGCTGATGGAGACATTGACGATTGCTTACGCACAAAGAGTGGGTATAACCGTTAAACAGATGGCACGGCATGCTCATGTATTACAGGAAGGAAAGCCGGATACTGCTGCGGAACTTCTTCATCTGATCGCGTGGATTGAAAGAGAAGGACTTCCTTTGACAGGGAAGGGCACCATACATAAGAAAAGTGTTCAAAAATTAAGTGTGATCACGGTATTATCTTCGACAGACTTTGAAAGTCTGGGTATCAGATATGAACATTCGGATTTGTATCCGACCCACGTAGCAATCCTTCTCGATCTACTGCTCAGTCTGAATCTCGTTCAGAAGTCAGATGGCCAAATTCAGATTGTAGAACATCGATTACAAAAATGGTTGAAGCTATCGTGGAGACAGATGCATCGGGAAATATATCAAGCGTGTATGGAAAGATACGGAGAAGCTGAACCTACGTTGCAGCATTTCCGTTATCAATTGGCAGTGTTTGCTCCAGAAAAAAATATATGGTGCCATATAGAGAATTCGGAGTTGAAACCACGGGTCAGGGGCTGGCTCTGCGCACTGGCTGGCTGGGGTTATGGTGAAGTAGGAGAAGATCAGTCGGGAGAGCTGGTATTCCGCTGGCTGATCGAACCACAGAGCCTGTTATATCGAGAACAAGAGATGGTAAGTGAGGCGGAGCCGTGTGGATTTTACATCCAGCCTGATTTTGAAATGTTGGTGCCACCGGACGCAGGGCCTGATGTGATCTGGATGCTGGAGCAATGCGCAGAACGGGTGACGCGTGATCGAATGTCCATCTACCGTATGACAAGAGAACGATTCATTTCGGCCATAGCCAGCGGGTATGGATTACCTGCAGTGATAGAGTTTCTGGATCAATATGCGCTGACAGGCATACCGGAGAATGTACGGATTGCGTTAGCAGATTGGGGCAAGGAGACGGATGCTGCACCATTGACTGTAGATAGAAGTATGGAGGTAATGGAGGAAAGTACAGGCTCCGCAGATGACCCGAAGTTATTAGAAAAAGATATGTTTAGCGGTGTATATTCTTCTTTCTACACTCCCGATAATCAAGGTCTGGTTGATGTCCCTGCTTCTCTGCATGGGTTGGAGCATGATCATTCTGTCATTGAGAAGAAGTTCTCTCTGTTGGGATTTGAGGAGATACCGGAGACCTGGTACAAGGAGTGGCGTCGATATCATAGTTCAACCGCACGACAGATTGCTGCCAAAGCCATTGAGTGGCAGACAAAGCTGGGGATACAACAGGAAAATCGTACGCGATACCTCATTCCACATCAGGTAGAGGGTCATGAACAATGGACTTTAAGCGGTTGGTGCATGTTGGATTCAAGTGAAAATACATCAGAGACGGAATGGCGTACATTCTCCCCGTCAGAGTGGGATACAATGCGTCTTATCCTGCCAGATGATGTCATAACCTGACTATTTCATGTGAATATCAGGTTGAAAGGCGAATTTTCGAGTTCCCCCTATTTCTAATTGCAGGAAAAACTCTTCTTAACTATTCATGGATATGCTATGATGAGGTAGTCTACGTTAAGTAGAACTTTATATATAGATAGGATGAATATTTCATGAGCGTAGCGGAAATGAACACGGTCGATATGGCCCAAGTGTTAACGGGCGCATATGAACTGGGCGACATGATTAACCAATCTGCCGAAGTATCGGATTATTTATATTGGAAGCAGCAAGTCGAGACTACCCCTGAGATTCAGATGGGGATTCGGAAGCTGAATGCCAAGAAGGAATTGTTTGAAGAAACACAGCGTTTCGGTCATTTTCACCCGGATTATCATGCAGCAAAAGACCAGGTGAAGGCTCTGGAACAGGAGTTGGAAAATTTCGAGGCGGTAATCCGCTTCAAACAGGCAGAGAAGTCCCTGGATGATATGTTATTCCAGATGTCAGAGACCATTGCATTTGCAGTGTCAACGACCATTAAAGTACCGAGCAATGACCCGAATCCCAAGGGCGGCTGCGGTAGTGGCGGCAAGTGTGGTTGCAGTTAAGTAATCATTATAGAAGGGCGGGGAACGATGATGTTTGCGGAAAGGACAGGATTCATTATTTGGGTCAGTGATTTGAAGGCTGCCCGTAATCTCGAAAAATATGGCACCGTGCATTATATCTCCCGCCGTATGCATTATGTAGTCATGTATGTTAATGCAGAACGGGCAGATGATACGATGAAAAATGTGAAGCGACTTTCCTATGTGCGCAAGATCGAACGCTCGTATCGTAATGAGATCAAAACCGAGTATGCCAGCAAAACGATGGACAAAACGAGCTTTTACGGAATATAGACGAGAAACTGGAGGGACCCTTTGGGGTCGCTCTTTTCTTGAATTATACACAAATTGGCTATTGTGAAAAAAAGTTAAACTTACGCCTTGAGGTTGCGGGACTAATGTTGTAATATATTTGGTAATAAATAGATAGAAAGTCCTATCTGGTGGAGAGTGATTCCCATGCGTGATAAGGTGATGCAACGTTGGAGCACCTACGAGCCGTTTTTCGTGGCTCTTGGAGACAAGAAAGTGGCCGACATCGTCATTACCCATCATGCCAAGATGCGGTATGCAGACCGTATTGAGCCTGCACGTAGTGATGATGACCATATTGCGGCGTGGTTATGGGAGTGTCTGAAGCAGGACCGTATAACACCATACTACCGTAATGAACAGGACGTCTACCTGATTGATGAGGATCTGGTGGTGGTCGCCGAATTTTCCGAACTCGAAGGAGAATATGATATTGCGGGCAACCCGCTGCACAAAATGATTGTAGTTACGTTTCTGGGACGTATGTCGGAGACCATTGAGTTGAGGGACCTGAAGTCATATTATTCATGGTTAAGACATTCAAGAAGAATGACGCTGGTCAAAAATAGCCGCAAGCATAAGTAAGCCTGAGTAGATTCAATATGTTGAAATCATAGATTCAAGGATTATCGCATGCAGACAAGCTGCATGCTTTTTTTGTTGCCAAGCGGGAAATCGGCTACAATGTAGAGAGTGTAATCGAAGAGGGGCGAAGATATGAATTTTCACCAATTGCATATTTTTTATACGGTAGCAGAGAAGGGGAGTTTCTCGGCTGCGGCACAAGCATTACATATGACTCAACCGGCAGTAACGATGCAGATTCAATCATTGGAGGACTATTTTGGCACCAAGTTACTGCATCGTTCCACCAAAAAAATAGAATTATCCGAGGCTGGCCGGACTTTATTACCTCATGCGAAACGGAGTGTAGAGTTGGTCAGACAGACGGACGAAGCGATGTCGGCGTTTACCCAGATGTTACAGGGCAGACTCCAGCTGGGAGCCAGTTTAACGATCGGGGAATATGTGCTGCCACGCATGCTCGGACCATTTGCACTACAATATCCGGATATTTCCATCGTCATGAAAGTGATGAATACAACGCAAATTATGGATGATATATTGAAGCACCAGCTTAATTTTGGTCTGATTGAAGCGCCAGTGCACCACCCGGACATGATTGTGGAGCCTGTCATGCAGGACGAACTGAAACTGATTGTACCTGCCGGGCATGATTTGGCTAAGCGTAGCAAAGTGAATATTGAGGATGTAATGAATTATCCTTTTGTGCTGCGTGAGAAGGGCTCGGGTACTCGTCAGGTGATGGAAGACCAATTGCAAAAGAAAAAGATTGATCCACAGGATATGAATGTTGTGATGGAACTTGGCAGTACAGGAGCGGTAAAATCGGCCGTAGAGGCAGGGGTAGGCATTACGATGTTATCTCCTTCTTCGGTGCAGCATGAACTGGCTCTGGGACTCGTTCATATTGTGGATATCCGCGGACTCGAATTCAAAAGGCAGTTCTATGCCATCCATCTAAAATCGTCCTTGTTGCCCCTGTCAGCAGTCGCTTTCCTGAATTATCTGCGTCAGCAGGAGCAGCCTGAGTCGGTACATAAGACGGGGAAGGCATAATAGTTGGCAACATCAATGATAGATAAGATTGAATCATAATCAATTTTACACAAAGGAGCTGTTGTTCATGGATCAGCGCCAAGGACGCTGTGATCTTCATACGCATAGTCAGGCTTCCGATGGAATGCAGCCACCTGCTGATAATGTGAAGCTTGCCAAACAAAAAGGGCTATCTGCGGTTGCCTTAACGGACCATGATACAGTAGCTGGTGTAGCAGAAGCACAGCAAGCGGGAAAAGAGTACGATATTGATGTTGTTGCCGGAGTGGAGATCAGCACTCGGGCTGGTGGGAAAGATATTCATGTGCTCGGGTATTATGTGAATACAGAGGATGAGCAGTTCCTGCAACGGTTGCGCGGATTACGAGAAGCGCGAGATGAGCGGAATCATCTGATTATTGGCAAGCTGCAGGAACTAGGGCTTGATATAAGCTGGCAGGAGGTACTGGATGAGCTGGGACGGCCGTTAGAGCCGGATGAGAGTATCGGCAGACCTCATATGGCCGATGTGCTGGTGAAAAAAGGCTACGCTGTTGACATGCGGGATGCATTTGATCGGTATCTTGCTGAAGGCAAGCCAGGCTTCGTATCTGTCCCCCGCGTTGCACCCGAGGATGCGTGCGAGTGGATCAGAGCCGCTGGTGGAGCCGCTGTGATTGCCCATCCGGGTCTTTATAATGATGATGAATTGGTGCGACGTATCATCGAAGACTCTCGTCCAGATGGCATTGAGGTGTTTCATTCGGACCATGGCCCGGAAGAGGAACGCAGGTATGGTAAGCTGGCCAAGGAATACGACCTCATTGAAACAGGTGGATCTGATTATCATGGCAAACGGCAAGGTGTTGTTTTCCACGGAGATCTTGGTAGCAAGACCGTAACGGTTGATGTGTTGAAAAGGCTAAAGGCAGCTGCTTTACAGCAAAAGGGAGAGTAAGCGAGACGTTGCAACGCTCTATCTGACTATAATAAATTCTGTATTACTGGATACATTTAAGATCGAAGGAGTAAAGGACATGTAAGCATGATAGGGCTGAACCTTCATGTTTGCATGTCCCTTTTTTTGTGCTCAAAAGAGTCTATGTAATGGAATAGTTTACCCAAGCGCCACGTGTAGCTCCAAGACGTTCGAATAATTGTTGTGCTCGCTCATTGGTCACTGCTGTGATCCAGGACATATAAGCACAGCCATGGTCACGGGTATATTGCTGGCAGTGTGCAAATAATTGGGCTTCCGCTTCGCCTTCTCTGAATGTTTCCGTCACAAAAAGATCATTCATGATGGCGACACGCTCTGCTTTCATCGTGCTATAAGTAAAGAACAGGGTGGAAAATCCGATAAGCTCTCCGTCCTGTTCTGCCACGAATTGAGCGCCGATCTGCTGATTAAGCAGGTTGTTAATCAAAAGCTGGATGGATTGATCACCAGGCCAAGGGTTGTTGTAGAATCCCACCACATAGTCATGCATTAATGCCATCAGGGGTTTCAGATCATCAGGTTGCGTTTCTCTGATATGTATGGTCATGGTACACTTCCTTAACTGTAATTTTATTCGTGAAGATTGAATTATTATACATATTAATGAATTAATATTCAATAAGGGTGATAAATAAGCTGAATTTCACCTATCATTCAAACAAGTAATGCAACCACAAAAATCCCCTGAACCGTTAATGGTCAGGGGATTCTGTCTTTGTTACTGTTACATCTATATAATTTGAACTAATCATTTACACGATAACAGCGATTGGAAGGTTGTTCTGTCATCGTAGTGTCAGTGTAAATAATCTTTAGTTCAACTTATATAGCCTTATCCATTTTTAATCGTGGATGGCAGGCTTTTGATCAATTCATCATTTGGCGTGACAAACAAGGTCTTCTGGTGATCATAGATCACAAAACCAGGCTTCGCACCACTTGGTTTGCGCACATGACGGATAAACGTGTAATCCACAGGCACACTGCTGGACTCCTTGGCTTGGCTGAAATAGGCAGCAAGCTGTGCTGCTTCTTCCAATGTAGCTTCACCAAAGTCCGTACTGCGAATAACGACATGTGAACCTGGAATGTCTTTGGTATGCAGCCAAGTGTCATTGGAAGAAGCGAGACGGTTGGTCACGTACTCATTCTGCAGGTTGTTTTTGCCCACAAGAATATCAATTCCCTCGGAGGAGGTGAACTGGTGTACGGTCGGACGGTCACTTTTCTTCTTCTTTTTACCCTTTTTATTGCGGTCACGAAGGTATCCTTGCTGCACAAGCTCGTCCCGTATTTCCTCAATATCGTTCATGGATGCAATGGACAGCTGCTGTAACAGGTTATCGAGATAGTTAATCTCGTCTTTGGTTTTGCCAAGCTGCTCATGAATCACAGCCAGACTGTTCTTGTATTTGTTATACCGCTTGAAATAACGTTGTGCGTTGTCAGACGGTGTGAGCAGTGGATCAAGCTGAATGGTAATGTTGGCTTGGTCTTCATCGTAGAAGTTCACAAGCTCCACGCTCTTGTCCCCTTTGTGGACCTGATGCAGGGAGGCGAATAGCAACTCACCCCATAGTCTGAACTTGTCTGCATCGTCCGCTTCCAGCAGGTCCTTGTTCAGGTTGTCCAGCTTTTTGATGTTTTTGCTTCGCTCATTCTGCAGAAAACGGAGCAGATCACTTACTCTTTGTTTTACCGTGTCCCGCTCAGCTTTGTCTCCGTAATAATCTTCCATGCACTTGCTCATCGTGTCATAGGTTTTCTCCAAGTCCTGAATGCTCTGAAGATGAACGGCCGAGAAAATCATTTTGCCTTTGGCGTTTGTTCCGGTTACAGGCATGTAGATATGATCTCTGACAGGTCCCATCACGGCTTCAAAAGCGTTCCAGAGTGCACCAGCCTCAACTCGGCTCTCACCCTCAACCACATCTGGAGTGCTCACAGTGCCTTCAGCAGCAATCCCGCGGGCAGCAATCTCTCCCGCAATTAACGGGCTAAGACCGCTAAAGGAGTTCACAAGCCAGCGTGATGCCTCTTCCTCAGCGGCATGATAGCTGTCCTCGAATGCTGTACGGCTCACTTCGAGCGGATTACTTTTATGTTGCTCGGGTGGGGCAGTATACGCGAATCCAGGCATGATTACCCGGTAACTGCTGATGGAAGGAGTCACATGATGAATGCCATCCAGAATTGTTCCAGTTACAGGATCAAGTAAAATAATATTACTGTGACGCCCCATCAATTCAATGATGATCCGTTTAACCGAAACATCCCCCAGTTCGTCGCGCTGGCGCACATTGATGTGGATAATACGCTCCATGCCAATCTGACGGATCTCCTCAATGATTGCACCTTCACAGTGCTTACGGAGCAACATGCAGAACATGGGTGCTTCCGTAGGGTTAAGGAATGTCTTTTCCGTATAATGCACACGGGGATAGGTTGGGCTTGCCGAAACAAGCAATTTACTATTTCCGCGCTGAGCACGCAGGGTGAGAACTACGTCATGGCCATTCGGCTGATGGATTTTGCTAATACGTCCACCAATGCAGCCTTGCAGTTCATGAACAATGGCCCGTGTTACGATGCCGTCCAATGCCATTTTTTCCACTTCCTCTCTCTATCGAGCATCTGCATTTATCATGCCAAATGCTTCATCTATATAACTGAAACGTGCAACCAGGTATGTAAAAAAACAAGGACTGGCTACAGATTCTTCGTTGCTTGCCTGTTGAACGCTGGAATTGGTACTGCGCAGAACATCGCAGACTTTTATTTTAGCCTATTCTGTCCATCAGGGAAAGGATTCACCTTCCGGGTGCTAATCACAGACCTGTCCGAATACATATAGAGCAGGTAGTTTGTCCGGCATAGTGTACAGCCTGTCGACCAGCGCGCCGGTGAGTCATGTGAGCTTATTTTGCAGATGAAATACAGACTGGGAGGGAAACTTGAAGCATGGAACATACCAAGTGGCATCAACTTAGTGATGAAGAGCTTCGTAACACTCTTGGCGTCAGCCCGCAGGAAGGATTGACGGATGAAGCTGTAGCAGAGAAGAGGAAAGTGGTCGGTTCGAATGAGCTGAGCGAGGGGAAACGCATTTCTCCAATTACATTGCTCTTGAATCAGTTCAAGGATTTTATGGTGCTGGTGTTGATGGGAGCAACGTTGGTATCCGGATTACTGGGTGAGTATCTGGATGCGGTAACGATTGTGGCTATTATCGTACTGAATGCAATTCTGGGGTTTGTACAGGAATTCCGGGCTGAACGATCTCTTCGTGCATTGAAACAGTTGTCTGCACCTCTTGCCAAAGTGCTTCGTTCAGGCCAGGAAGTACACCTTGCCGCCAAACAACTTGTCCCCGGGGATATTGTCATGGTGGAGAGTGGGGACCGTATACCGGCTGATGTACGCTGGCTGCAAACGAACAGTCTGGATGTCGAGGAGTCGGCACTTACCGGGGAATCGGTTCCTGTAAGCAAACATTGCCTTCCGATTGCGGACGAGGACGTTCCGCTGGGTGATCAGAAGAATATTGGTTTTATGGGTACCATGGTCACTCGTGGCACAGCCAAAGGTGTGGTTATCCGTACGGGGATGGAGACGGAGATGGGCAAAATCGCCGATCTGATCCAAAATACGGAGGAGCAAGAAACACCGCTACAGCACAGGCTGGAGCAATTGGGCAAAATTCTGATTTTTGTCGCATTGGGATTAACCATTATGGTTGTCGTCGCAGGGATATTGCACGGACAACCAGCTGTTGGCATGTTTCTGGCAGGGGTCAGCCTCGCGGTGGCTGCCATACCGGAGGGTCTGCCGGCCATTGTAACCATTGCACTTGCACTAGGCGTGCAGCGTATGATCAAACGTAAAGCCATTGTACGCAAACTGCCTTCTGTCGAAACTCTGGGCTGTGCATCCGTAATCTGTTCGGATAAGACTGGCACGCTCACCCAAAACAAGATGACGGTAACGGATGTATGGTTGGAGGGACGTAACATCAAGGTTACCGGGGATGGTTATGCACCTGAAGGGCAGATGCTGGAGAATGGTCGTACGGTGGAACTGAAGAGCGACCAGTCCCTGCGCAGAATGCTTCAGATCAGCGCGCTTTGCAACAATGCGAGTATTGTGGAAAGTGCTGCAAGCGAGGTGGGGAGCAAGAAAAAGGGCAAGGATAACAAAAAGGACGGCAAGAAAAATACGAAAAAAGGTGATCTCCAAGAAGAAACCGTTCAACGAGACAATGTATTCTGGGAGCTGAAAGGCGATCCGACGGAAGGGGCACTCGTCACACTGGCCTCCAAAATGGGGCTTACTCCTGCCGGACTCAAAGAGTTGTATGCCCGCCAGCAGGAATTCCCGTTTGATTCGGAGCGTAAACGCATGTCGGTCCTGGTTCATCATCAGGGAGGCCGAATGATCTACACCAAAGGTGCACCGGATGTGTTAATCGGACACTGCAGTTATATTTTGTGGGAAGGCAAGGTTGTACCTTTCACTGGAACGCTGCGGCAGAAAGTGATGGCAGCTAACGAGAGCATGGCCGGAGCGGCACTACGTGTCCTTGGAATGGCCTATCGTGAAGTGCGGCCGGAAGAAAAAGTGGCTGACGAACACGCCGCCGAAAGTCAGCTTGTCTTCGTAGGACTTGCAGGTATGATTGATCCACCGCGTCGTGAAGTGCGAGATGCGATTGCCACATGCCGCAAAGCGGGCATTCGTACCGTCATGATCACAGGTGATCATGGAACAACCGCAGAAGCCATTGCTCATCAATTGGGGATTCTTCCCCGCGGAGGGGCTTCGTTAAGTGGTCAGCAACTGGCAGGCATGACAGACGAGCAACTGGATAAACAGGTAGAGAGCATATATGTGTTCTCAAGAGTGTCTCCTGAACACAAACTTCGCATCGTGAAATCGTTACAACGCAAAGGGCATGTCGTCGCGATGACGGGTGATGGAGTCAATGATGCTCCAGCCATTAAAGCAGCAGACATCGGGATTGCGATGGGCATTACGGGTACAGATGTCACGAAGGAAGCTTCGGCGCTCATTCTGAGTGATGATAACTTCTCAACCATTGTGGCTGCCATTGAAGAAGGCCGTAATATTTATGAGAACATTCGCAAGTTTATCCGTTATTTGCTGGCATCAAACGTGGGCGAAATATTGACAATGTTCTTTGCAATGATGATGGGCCTGCCGCTACCACTCGTGCCTATTCAGATTCTGTGGGTTAACCTGGTGACGGATGGTTTGCCTGCAATGGCGCTCGGGGTAGATCAGCCTGAGAAAGATTTGATGGAACACAAACCCCGTGGAGCCAAGGAAAATATTTTTGCGCGGAGACTGGGTTGGAAAATCGTTAGCCGGGGTGTGTTGATTGGATTATGCACACTCGGAGCGTTCTGGCTTACCCTTCAGGCTGCACCGGATAATCCGGGGCAACTGATCAAGGCACAGTCGGTGGCATTCGCGACACTCGTTTTGGCGCAACTCATTCATGTCTTTGATTGCCGTAGTTCGCGGTCGATCTTCCACCGGAATCCTTTACAGAACAAATATCTGGTTCTTGCCGTGATTTCATCGGTTGTACTGATGCTGGTTGTCATGTACGTTGAACCATTGCAGCCGATCTTCAAAACCGTACCTCTGGGATTGCGTGAATGGGCGATATGTATCGTTGCTGCAGGCATTCCAACATTCCTTATGGGCGCAGGCAGTGTGTGGGGTGGTCGTCGTAACCGCCGCCGTATGGGTGGTTCTGGCCGCTTCGTACCGAAAAGTACAAAGTTTTCAGCATAAAATCAATACCTTTTCCTTACCCATTTCGTTATGCTATCCTCAAAATGATTCGAAGCGGCAGCTTTGGCATTTTGCAGGATAGCTTTTTTGTGTAAATGCTGAATATGAATTTCTATGGTAATCCTGTAGAAGAGCAAGAATATAGCTTTGGCAGCAGACTGCCAAAAGGAGTGGGCAAGATTATGGAATTTACGAAAATGCATGGACTTGGTAACGATTTTATTGTTGTATTTGGTGAAAAGGAGCTTCCGGCAGATGCGGCAGAATTGGCTGTGAAATGGTGCAACCGTTTCTTTGGCATCGGTGCGGACGGCCTGGTTTATATACTGCCTTCGGAGAAGGCAGACTTTCAGATGCGTATCATGAATTCGGACGGTTCGGAAGCAGAGCAGTGCGGTAATGCCATTCGCTGTGTATCCAAATACGTATATGATCATGGTCACGTGAACCAGGAGCAGATCACCATTGAAACGATTGGTGCAGGGGTACAACCTGTGAGTCTCAACATTCGTGATGGTAAAGTGGAAACGGTTCGTGTTGACATGGGTGAGCCGATCCTGAACGGCCTTCAAGTGCCTACAACGGTGGATGCCAACCCAGTCGTTGATCACTACATTGAAGCGAATGGACATGCGTTCAAATTCACTGCCGTATCCATGGGTAATCCACATGCGGTTATCTATGTAGATGACGCTGTGAATTTTGACCTCACGACTTGGGGCCCACTTCTTGAAGTGCATCCGATGTTTCCGAAAAAAATCAATGTGGAATTCGCCACAGTTCGTGACCGTGGATATGTGGACATGCGTGTATGGGAACGCGGAGCGGGTCCAACACTAGCTTGTGGAACCGGAGCTTGTGCAACACTGGTATCCTCTGTCCTGAATGGACATACAGATCGTACAGCAGTCATCAGCCTCAAGGGGGGGGATCTCCACATTGAGTGGAATGAAGCTGACAATCATGTGTACATGACTGGACCTGCTGAAGTTGTTTTTAAGGGAATCACTTCATAAAAAGTGAAAGGTTTAACCAAAGGGGCCTGCGGGCCTCTTTTTTTGTCAAAAAGGACAGGTCGTGTCTCCTGTACAGAGACATATTGGGGGCTGTATGGCAAGAAAGTCCATATGAGCTGGATACTCATCAAAAACCTGTGTTTTTCTTCGTTTTTTAGCGTTTTTTGTGTTACATTAGTATGTAAATGATCACAGCTAGGCGGGGGGAAATGGGATGAAGGCGGATTTGCGCAAAGTTATGCAGGAACGGGTTCTCGTTGGAGATGGGGCCATGGGAACATTTTTGTACCAAATGGGATTCCCGGTGGGGATTTCATATGAAGAATTAAACTTGATTTCACCTGAAGTAGTGGCGGATGTACATCGCCGTTATCGGGATGCAGGTACAGAAATATTTGAAACAAATACGTATTCTGCCAATTACGACAAGTTGTCCAAGTTCGGTCTGGAGTCCAAGGTGGAGGACGTGAACCGTGCCGGTGTACGCATTGCCAAAGAGGTAGCTGGAGATACCGGTTATGTGCTTGGTGCAGTTGGTTCCATTCGAGGTGGCAAGCGGACAAACGTGTCAACGAGTGAACTGAAACGCTTTTATCAACAACAGATCTCTGCACTGCTAGATGAAGGCGTGGATGGCATTTTGCTTGAGACCTTCTATGATATCGAGGAAATGGATATTGCCCTTTTGCAAGCGCGCAAGCTAAGTGATCTGCCTGTAATTGGACAGTTCGCGGTTGAGGATGTAGGACACACACTGGACGGATATACGATGCCTGAAGCCTTCCGGATTATGCGGGAGCAGGGCGCGGACGTCATTGGTTTTAACTGTCGCTCAGGTCCAAACGGGATTATGCGTGCCATGGAAACCGTCTCGGGACGAATTGGTATTCCAATGTCCGTCTACCCGAACGCGGGTGCCGCAGATTATGTGGATGGTCAGTTCCGTTATGGTGCGACTCCGGAGTACTTTGGTCAGACGGCAGTGCAATTTGCTGAACTGGGTGCTCGTATTATCGGTGGTTGCTGTGGTACGACACCTGATCATATTACCGCTATGAAAGAGGCGCTTGCTGACTATGTGCCTTCGCCCATTCTGGAGCCTGATCCGTCAGAATCCAAACCGCGCATCGTGTTGCATGAAAATGTGGATGAGCGTTCCGGACGTGGAGGACAGCCTACAATCGTTGATCTGGTCAAGCAGCGTCACACGGTCATTGTTGAACTTGACCCGCCACGTGACTTGGACATTGCCAAGTTCATGAAGGGTGCCGAGACACTGAAAGCAGCAGGAGCCGATGCCCTGACACTGGCCGATAACTCACTCGCGGTAACACGGATGAGCAACATGGCGCTGGGTCACCTCGTTCAGGATCGCACGGGCCTTCGTCCACTTGTGCATATTGCCTGCCGTGACCGGAATCTGATTGGAACACAGTCACACATGATGGGTTTTGATGCTCTGGGCATTAATCATGTACTGGCTGTAACAGGAGATCCTGCAAGATTTGGTGATTTGCCGGGTTCAAGCTCAGTATACGATCTGACTTCTTTTGAAATCATACGCATGATCAAACAGTTGAACGATGGAGTGGCTTTCTCAGGTAAACCGCTGAAGCAAAGAGCTGGTTTTGTAATTGGAGCGGCATTTAATCCTAATGTGAAATATTTGGAGAAAGCTGTACAACGTCTGGAGAAGAAAATTGCCTCTGGCGCTGATTACATCATGACACAACCGATCTATGATCCTGAGTTGATTGTAGCAATGCACGAAGCGACCAAACATCTGGATGTGCCCATTTTTGTAGGTGTAATGCCGCTGGCGAGTGGACGGAATGCAGAGTATCTGCACAACGAGGTTCCCGGAATTCAGCTCTCGGATGAAGTGCGTTCCCGTATGGCAGGTCTGGAAGGCGAAGAAGGCCGTGCGATGGGGGTAAAAATTGCCAAGGAATTGCTGGACGTAGCAACAGCGCATTTCAAAGGCATCTATCTTATGACACCGTTTATGTTCTACGGCATGACGGCCGAACTGACTCAATACGTATGGGAGAAGTCGGAGCATCAATGTCCTACTTGTTTCAACCCTAATAATCAATTACAATAGTAAAACGGATGTGATGCCGATGTCATTCAGTATGACCGGATACGGTCAATCCGCCTTTCATTTTGGCGGCTATAAGGTACAATTAGAGATCAAATCTGTTAATCATCGTTACTGCGAAGTGATGATGCGTCTGCCAAGAGAGTGGACGTATTATGAAGACGGTTTGAGGAAGATCGTACAGAGTCGTTTGAAACGTGGGCGGATTGATGTTTATGTAATGAAAGAAAAAGAGGAAGACCAGGCTCTTCCCGCTGTTCTGAATGAACAGACGGTCAGGGCCTATCTGCAGGCTGCGGAGCAACTGGAAACCCAATATGGAATGCAGGGCAAACCAAGTATTGTGGATATACTTGCGCTGCCGGACGTCATGGTTCATTCGGATGGGACAAGTTCCATTCCCGAAGAGCAGAAGGACGAATGGGAGCGAGTTCTGCAGGAAGGATTGAAAGAGGCTCTGTCCAGCCTTGAACAGATGCGCGCTCGCGAGGGTCTTCATCTGGCCAGTGATCTGGAACGGAGGATTACCCGTCTGGAGTCACTGCATACCGAGATGCTTGATCTTGCACCGACTGTGGTAAGTGATTACCGCAACAAGCTAAGACAGAGGCTTACGGAAATGCAGGAAGAAGGCTCTTTCCCTTTTGATGAGCATAAATTGGGTATGGAAATTGCAATGTTTGCCGATCGTTCTAACATAGAAGAAGAGCTTACGCGTCTACAGAGTCATTTTGGACAGAGCAGGGAACTGCTGAAGAGTGATGAGCCCGTAGGTCGTAAGTTGGACTTTCTAATTCAAGAGATGAATCGGGAAGTCAATACGATTGGATCAAAAGCCAACCATTTGGCTCTGGTGAATCGTGTTGTCGAGATGAAGGCGGAGCTGGAGAAGATTCGTGAGCAAGCTGCGAATATCGAATGAACGGCCACATTTCGGCAAAAGAGTCGCATGTATAGGGGGAAGAACCTGATTATGGCAATCAAACTCATTAACATTGGATTCGGTAACATCGTATCGGCGAACCGGATTATATCCATCGTGAGTCCGGAATCGGCGCCGATCAAGAGAATTATACAAGAGGCAAGAGATCGTCACATGCTGATTGATGCAACGTACGGAAGACGTACTCGTGCCGTAATTATTACGGATAGCGATCATGTCATTCTGTCTGCGGTTCAGCCTGAGACGGTCGCCCATCGTCTTTCTTCGAAAGATGATGATAACGACGAATAAAATGGAGTGTAATATGTCTAAGGGATTACTGGTAGTGTTGTCCGGCCCATCTGGGGTCGGGAAGGGTACTGTATGCAGCGCTTTGCGCAAACGGGTTCCGGAATTGATCTATTCCGTATCGGCAACAACCCGTCAGCCTCGTCTTGGTGAAGAACATGGTGTGAACTATTTCTTCAGAAGTCATGAAGAGTTCCAGAACATGATTGCTGAAGATCAATTGTTGGAACATGCGGAGTATGTTGGTAATTATTACGGAACACCGCGTGATTTTGTGGAAAAAACGATTAACGAAGGCCGCGACATCATTCTGGAGATTGAGGTTCAAGGCGCGTTAAAAGTGAAAGAGAAATTCCCGGAAGGGATCTTTGTTTTCCTGCTTCCTCCTTCATTGGACGAACTGAAAGATCGCATTCAGGGCCGTGGTACCGAAAGCCAAGCGACCATTGATCACCGGATGTCCGTGGCGGTTGATGAGATTAGTCTGCTGGAGCAGTATGATTACGCTGTTGTTAATGATGAAATTGATTTGGCGTGCAAGAGAATAGAAAGCATCATAATCGCCGAACATTGTAAGATCAATAAATAATCCCTTTTGCCGCTGCAGAATGCGATATAAGTGGGGCAGTTGTCATATCATATACTGAAGCACTCCTTCTCGGAATGCCCGGGTGTGAAGACATGCCACATCAGTTCTGTCAGGCGGCAACTTGTGATTATACTAATGCGAAGAGGTGTTTGTTAATATGCTGTATCCTTCTATTGATGAAATGATGAACAAAGTCGACAGCAAGTATTCCCTTGTTGTTGCTGCTTCCCGCCGGGCTAGACAGCTACGTGAAGGTGAAAAATCGGATTTAAGAGGTGCGAGATCCCATAAACAAGTTGGCGTTGCACTGGAAGAAATCTATGGAGACCTGCTCGTTGTCATCAAAGGACAGGACGAAGAAGAAGAGTAAGCCGCCTGCGGCTGCTCTTCAACTGCATACGGCGTAAGCCGGATTAATTGACAACCGCGAGGTTGTTATTTTTTTACGAATAAGCATATTTTAACGGAATCTTACTTAGACGTCGTATAAATATCGGGGGAAATAAACATGTTGAACGGTAAAAAAATCGTGCTTGGTGTGACTGGCGGCATAGCCGCTTACAAAGCGGCAACATTATGCAGCAGATTGGTGCAAAAGGGAGCGGATGTTCATGTGATCATGACAGCTTCCGCTACACAGTTTATTACCGAATTGACGCTGCAAACGTTGACCCGAAACACCGTATATACTGATACATTTGATGAACGTGAGCCAGCAGTTGTATCTCATATTCATCTGGCCGATCTGGCGGATCTTGTTCTGGTTGCTCCGGCAACAGCCAATGTCATTGCCAAGATGGCGCATGGCATGGCAGATGATATGCTCTCAACGACTCTTCTTGCGACGACAGCCCCTGTCATGATTGCTCCAGCGATGAATGTACATATGTATGATCATCCAGCTGTAAAGCATAATATGAGCCTGCTTGTTGAACGGGGCGCTATGATGATCGAACCAGGTGAAGGTCTGCTTGCGTGTGGATATGTGGGCAAGGGACGTCTGGAAGAACCGGAGAGCATTGTGGATGTGGTGGAACGTTTCTTCGAACAGCGCGAGTCTGCAGACCGTGCCCGGCAAGGACAAGCTCCATTGTTACAAGGCAAGAAGGTTGTTGTTACGGCTGGAGGTACGATTGAGCGCATTGACCCAGTACGATACATTACGAACGATTCATCTGGCAAAATGGGATTTGCCATCGCCGCAGCTGCGCGTGATCTGGGGGCAGATGTGAAATTGGTTATGGGCAGTACCCAAGCCAAGCCACCGGAGAACGTTGAGCTGATCCCTGTACAGTCTGCACAGGATATGTATGAAGCGGTAACACGCGAATGGGACGATGCTGATATCGTGGTTAAGGCGGCGGCAGTTGCCGATTATCGTCCAAAGGAAGTTTATACCGAGAAGATCAAGAAGAAAGGCGACACGCTGTCGCTCGAACTTGTTAAAAATATAGATATTCTTGAAACGCTGGGCAAACAGAAAACCCATCAGTTTTTGATTGGTTTTGCTGCGGAGACTCAGTCAGTTGAGATGTTTGCACGTGAGAAATTGGAACGGAAAAACTGTGATCTGATCGTAGCCAATGATGTAACCCGCACGGGTGCAGGATTTGGAACAGACACCAACGCGGTACATATCTATGACCGGGAAGGTTTGGTGGAGGAGCTTCCAGTGATAGCCAAGGACGATGTGGCTCATCGGTTGCTCCGGATTGCGGCGGAGCGCATTGCCGGGAGGAATTAGGATATGGAGATTGCCAAGGTCATAGTCGATGTTCCCGTGAAGGAAACAGACCGGCCGTTTGATTACCTGGTACCTGAATCGATGAGGGAATGGATCGAGATTGGCAGCCGGGTGGGTGTGCCTTTTGGTCATCGGACGGTGCAGGGATTCGTGATTGATCTTGTGCCGCGTACCGGAGAGGAAACATTCAAGCTTAAGCAGATTCAGGAGTTACTGGACATTGTTCCCCCGTTGTCAAAGGATTTGGTTGAGTTGGCCGAATGGATGAGTGGACGTTATGCCAGTAACCGGATTTTGTCATTGCAGGTCATGGTGCCGACGGCATTGAAAGGGAAAGCAGAGCGATACATCTCGCTGGGAGATGCACTTGATGGACAGATGGCGGGAGCACAACCGGATGATGAGGTGTTATTTGTTTGGGGAGAAGAGTCTACGACCGAGAAAGTACAGCAGGATATCATCCGTTTTGTCAAAAGTCGGGGTCAGGTACCGCTGCAACAACTGAGTCGAAAATATCCCAATCATGCTGCACTAATTAAGAAATTATTGCTTGGTGGCGTGCTGCTGGAAAGTCAGGCCATCAAGGACAAGTTAAATAAAAAAACGATGAAGTCCGTTGATCTGGCTGTAGATCTTGCTGCTGCTCAGGAAGCACTTGCTTCATTCCCGGCGAAAGCACAGCGGCAGAAGGAGATTCTGGCTTTTTTGCTGGAAATGAAAGAACTGCTGCCCATGCCGATGAAAGAAGTGTTATCTACACTACAGGTATCGGCTGCAACGATTAAGGGGCTTGAGGAAAAGGGACTGATCGTCACCGAGGACGTTGAGGTCTTCCGTGACCCTTATCAGGGCAGGACGTTCAAAGCGACTGAACCGCTGGTTCTGACCGATGAGCAAAAACTTGTCTACGACAATATCAATGGCCGATTGCAGGAACAACGCCATGGGGTGTTTTTGTTACATGGTGTTACGGGAAGTGGCAAGACGGAAGTCTATCTTCAAACCATTCAACAATGCATCGAACAGGATCGGCAGGCTATCGTACTGGTGCCCGAGATTGCGCTCACACCACAGATGGTAGAACGTTTTAAAGGGCGATTTGGGGACCAAGTTGCTGTTATGCACAGTCGTCTGTCTGGCGGTGAACGTTATGATGAATGGCGCAAGATTCGGGAGGGTCAGGTGAAGGTTGCAATTGGGGCGCGTTCAGCTGTATTTGCTCCATTCAGTCGGCTTGGGTTGATTATTATGGATGAAGAACACGAGACTTCCTACAAACAGGAGGAAACTCCGAAATATCATGCTCGTGATGTAGCGGTAAAAAGAGCACAGCAGCACCAGGCGGTGGTTGTTCTGGGTTCAGCTACACCTTCGCTGGAAAGTTATTATGCAGCACGCTCGCAGAGTAATGATGATTTTGCACCACTCTTGCTGGAGATGCCAACGCGGGCACTGGGTAACAAGCTGCCTGAAGTGCGAATCGTTGACATGCGTGAAGAATTGAAGGATGGCAACCGCTCCATGTTCAGCAGGGCTTTGCACAAAGGGCTGGAGGAGCGCTTGGAGCGTGGTGAACAGACGGTACTTCTGCTGAATCGCCGTGGATATTCCACTTTTGTCATGTGCCGAAGTTGTGGATATGTGGCAGGTTGTCCCGAATGTGATATTTCATTGACGTATCATCAGCGCTCGAATAATCTCCGTTGTCATTACTGCGGGTATGTGGAAGCGGCTCCGGAAGTATGTCCGGACTGTGGTAGTGAGCATATTCGATACTTTGGTACAGGTACACAGCGAGTCGAGGAAGAACTTGCGAAGCTCTTTCCGGGCATTCGGGTCATTCGGATGGATGTGGATACAACAACGGAAAAGGGGGCTCACGAGAAGCTGCTGAAACAGTTTCGTGAGAAAAAGGCGGATGTATTGCTGGGCACCCAGATGGTTGCGAAGGGACTTGATTTCCCGGATGTAACCCTGGTTGGCGTGATAACAGCGGATTCGGCGTTGAATTTACCTGATTTCCGTGCTGCAGAAAAAACGTTTCAGTTATTAACACAGGTAGCGGGCCGAGCTGGTCGGCACCAATTGCCTGGTGAGGTGTTTGTTCAGTCCTATACGCCGGAACACTACTCAATCGGGCATGCGAGTCAGCATGACTATGTGTCGTTTGTACGTGAGGAATTGCTGCATCGTCGCAATTTGCAATATCCGCCTTACTGTCGCCTGATTCTGGTGACCTTTTCGCATGAGCAACTTCCAGTATTGATTCGTCTTGCCGAGAACTATACGCGAATACTGAAAGAGAAAGCTAATGCTGCCGGATGGCTCGGCAGTCTGGATCGTTTCAGCAATGATGCCTTTGATGTACTGGGGCCGGTAGCGTCCCCGATTCCTCGGATCAAGAATAGATACAGATTCCAATGTATGATAAAATGGCGGGGGGATGTAGACGCCATAGGACTCGCTCTGGCTACGGCCCGGCGCATGGACGATGATGTTCAGGCGCAAAAATTGCTTATTAGTCTGGATGTAGACCCGCAAATGTTAATGTAAGCATTTTGCAGCAATGCGGATGTAAACAAGCGGTATAAACATAGATTAAAATGAATACCCCAAAATACAGATATCGTCCTGAAATTATGATGAGGATTAGGAAGGTGCTTACAACATGTCGATTCGCATTATCGTGCAAGAACCAGATGAGGTGCTCCACAAGAGAGCCAAAGAAGTAACCAAAATTACACCAAATGTACAAAAATTGCTGGATGATATGGCTGATACCATGTACGATGCAGAAGGTGTGGGTCTTGCTGCGCCACAGGTTGGTATTTTGAAACGTCTGATTGTTATTGACGCAGGTGATGAGCAAGGGCTGATCAAGATGATTAACCCGGAGATCATTGCAAGTGAGGGAGAACAATTTGGACCGGAAGGTTGTCTGAGTATCCCTGGAATTAATGGTGATGTTCGCCGTTTCGAGACCGTTACAGTTAAAGGTCTGGATCGTGAAGGTAAAGAGCTGATTATTACGGGTAGTGGCTTGCTGTCCCGTGCATTCCAGCATGAGATTGATCATCTGGATGGCGTACTCTTTACGGATGTCGCCGAGAAAGTGTACGAAATTGCAGCCGATCAAACGGGACCGCGTCGTAATTAAGGAGTGATCGATTTGAATATTGTTTTTATGGGAACACCTGAATTTGCAGTTCCTTCTCTCGATATGCTGATGGCAGAGGGGTACAATGTGGTGGGTGTGGTGACTCAGCCTGATAAACCACAGGGACGCAAAAAAGTACTTACGCCAACACCGGTTAAGGCCGCGGCAGAACGCCACGGTCTGCCGGTGTTTCAACCTGTTAAATTGCGTGATCCGGAAGCGGTAGCCCGCTTGGCTGAATGGAAGCCGGATCTGATCGTAACCGCGGCCTTTGGACAGATTCTGCCCAAAGCCGTGCTGGATATGCCTGTTCGTGGTTGTGTGAACGTGCATGGCTCTCTTTTACCGAAATATCGGGGAGGAGCACCGATTCAACGTTCCATTATTAACGGGGAATCCGTGACAGGAGTCACATTGATGTATATGGCTGAAGGCTTGGACACCGGAGATATGATCTCGCGTGTGGAACTGCCAATTACGGATGAAGATACATCAGGATCGATGTTTGATAAATTAAGTGAGGCTGGTTCCAAACTGCTTCAGGCAGAAATGCCACGATTGATTGCAGGCGAGACAACGGCGGTCCCTCAGGATGATGCTGAGGCTTCGTATGCTCGCAATCTGACTCGGGATGACGAGAAAATGGACTGGAGTCGTACTTCACGTGAACTGTTCAATCAGATTCGTGGTCTTGTGCCGTTCTCCGGTGCATTTACGATGTGGGATGATCAGGTCTTCAAAGTTTGGGCTGCGGCTAATCCCGATCAGGTGGTGGACCTAGAAACTTCTTCAGATGCTGGACAAGCAGAGCCGGGAACGGTGTTGCAATTGAATAAGGCAGGGATTGAAGTCCGCACAGGCAATGGGTCTCTGTGGTTGACTGAAGTGCAGCCTGCAGGCAAAAAGGTGATGCAGGCCGCTGACTTTGCTCGCGGTGGTACACTGAAACCTGGAACGGTGCTGCGATGAGCGGTAATATACCAGGTCGTTCGTCAGGAAAAGGCCAGAAAGCTAATGGGAATTCATCCGGACGTGAAGGAAACCGTCGTCCGAATTCGGGTAAATCGGGTGGTGCATCGCGCTCCCAGCAACCCAAAACATCTGCTCGTACATTGGCAGTCAAGGTTCTGAGTGCTGTTGAGCAAGATGGAGCATACAGTAATCTGGAGTTGAACCGCCGTCTGAAAGAGGCGGATCTAAGCCCCGCAGATGCTGGACTAGCTACCGAATTGGTGTATGGAACAATCGCGAGATTGAATACACTTGATTATTTTCTGGAACGTTACGTCGCCAAAGGAGTATCCAAACTGCAACCATGGGTTCGTAGCCTGCTGCGAATCAGCGTATATCAGATGATATACCTGGATCGTATTCCGGAGCATGCCGTGGTGAGCGAAGCGGTTAATCTGGCCAAGAAACTGGGCCATCAGGGAATCTCGGGTATGGTGAATGGAGTGCTTCGCAATATGATCCGCAATCGGGATGAACTTCGTATTCCAGAACATTTGCCCGTTGCCGAACGTATTTCACTGGAGCATTCCCACCCGTTATGGATGGTTGAACGCTGGATTGCCCAGTACGGCGAAGAGACGGCGGAAGCGGTCTGTCGTGCGAATAATGAGCCGCCAGCGGTGAGTGTCCGGGTCAACACAACAATGACCACACGGGAGAAACTGATGCATGAGATGACCAGTACAGGTGCAGTCGTTGAAGCTTCTCAGCTGAGTTTCGATGGAATTCTTGTACGTAGTGGCGGAAACATGGCTCTAACGTCCTGGTATCGGGACGGGTTGTTCTCTGTACAGGACGAAAGTTCCATGCTTGTCGCTGAAGCCGTTGCGCCAGAAGTAGACCAACTTGTATTGGATTGCTGCGCAGCTCCAGGTGGTAAAACAGCTCACATGGCTGAGAAAATGCAGGATCGCGGTCGTATTGTCGCGAATGATGTACATGCTCACAAGCGCCAGCTGATCCTGGATCAGGCGGAGCGTCTCGGTCTGACTTGTATCGATGCTGTAACTGGAGATGCGCTAGACCTGAATGAACGGTACCCGGAAGCGTCGTTTGATCGCATTTTGCTGGATGCACCATGTTCAGGTCTGGGTGTTATTCGTCGCAAGCCTGATGTGAAATGGACCAAAACCGTAAAAGATATCGAAGATATCGCAGGCTTGCAACGTGAATTGCTTGATCAGGTTGCGCCGTTGTTAAAACCAGGTGGTATTCTGGTGTATAGTACGTGTACGATTGAGCCTGCTGAGAATGAGGATATGGTTGCAGACTTCTTGAATCGACATCCGGAATATAGTCCAGCAGAAACATCCGTCTGGTCTGAATCGGAGACAGCGAACTTGAAGGTTGTGAACGGTGGTATTCAGATTTTGCCACAATACGCTCACAGCGACGGATTTTTCATCGCACGGTTGACAAAAACAGCGGAATAACAGTTTAATAGAGCACGGAAGTATGACCGCCGAGGGGAACTTCGGCGGATTTCTTTGTGATGGGACTACGATATAATTGTCAGAGAATGTGATGACAAGGTGCGATGGCGGCATTGAGATGTTATAATGCATGAAGTAAAGATATCAAGGGTATACATGGATGTAACGTGGTCTTTGTGATAGAATAGGACGAATGGAACGAAAAGAAGGAAGCCAACGAAAAGAAAAGAAGGAATAGGTGTTGACAACAAAATGAAACCTTTTATATATGATTATTCTCTGGAACAACTGCAGCAATGGGCTGTGGAGAATGGGGAGCCGGCGTTTCGCGGTGGCCAAATCTTTGACTGGATTTATGTAAAACGCGTGAATGATTTCAGTGAAATGACCAATCTGTCCAAGCCATTGCGTGAAAAACTGACAGAGCAATTTGAATTCGTAACACTTAAGGAAATTACCAAGTTTGAATCCAAGGATGGAACGGTTAAATTCCTCTTTGGTCTTCATGATGATCATGCCATTGAGACAGTAATCATGAAGCATAACTACGGGAACAGCATCTGTGTAACCACACAGGTTG
The DNA here is from genome assembly GCF_038004485.1 of Paenibacillus sp. FSL R7-0026. Classification (NCBI taxonomy): domain Bacteria; kingdom Bacillati; phylum Bacillota; class Bacilli; order Caryophanales; family Paenibacillaceae; genus Paenibacillus; species Paenibacillus sp. FSL R7-0026. Next base: position 4,244,685 of record NZ_JBBORG010000001.1, on the reverse strand, counting down.
GTTGTCGTATTGGTTGTACGTTCTGTGCATCCACATTGGGTGGTCTCAAGCGTAACCTTACGGCTGGGGAGATTGTTGCCCAGGTTGTGCAGGCTCAGAAAATTCTGGATGAACGGGGCGAGCGTGTCAGCAGCATCGTGATCATGGGTTCGGGTGAACCTTTCGAAAACTATGAAGCTACGATGACTTTCCTGCGCATTATGATTCATGAAAAAGGGCTGAACATCGGTCAGCGTCACATCACGGTATCCACGAGCGGAATCGTTCCGAACATCTACAAGTTTGCAGATGAAGATACACAGATTAACCTCGCCATTTCGATCCATGCACCAAATGATGCACTGCGTTCGAAATTGATGCCGGTTAACCGTCGTTTTCCTTTTGAAGACGTGATGGAGTCCCTTCGTTATTATTTGGCCAAAACAGGTCGGAGAATTACGTTTGAGTATGCACTTATTGGTGGGGTAAACGATCAGCCAGAGCATGCAGCAGAACTGGCAAGTGTGCTTAAGAACATGTTGTGCCACGTGAATCTGATTCCGGTTAACCATGTACCTGAACGCAAATACGTAAGAACATCGAGAAGCGACATTTTCAATTTTCAGAAGATTCTCTCGGAACAGGGTGTTAATGTAACCATTCGTCGTGAACAGGGACATGATATTGCTGCCGCTTGCGGTCAGCTTCGTGCAAAGCATATGGAGTTGAGGTGAGAACGTTTTGATCAAAACAGTTCATGTGAGCCATATCGGACGAGTGCGTTCGGTGAATGAAGATTCAGCCTGGATTCGTAATCTCGATACAGGATATATTCTGGGTATTGTTGCCGATGGCATGGGTGGACATCTTGCAGGGGATACGGCAAGCCGCTTGGCAGTAGAGACGTTGGTGCAAGATCTGGGAACACTGGAACCAGGTCTGTCACATGCGTCTCTGTCTGCGGCTCTCAGCGATGCTATTTTGCATGCCAACGAAGTTATCTTCCGCACGGCATCAACAGATGACAAGTATCACAACATGGGAACAACGGTGGTTGCGGCTTTATTGAACGATACGGAAGGTGTTATTGGACACATCGGTGATAGCAGAGCCTACAAAATTGCGAACAAAGCTGTGATCCAGCTAACCGAGGACCATACACTGGTGAATGAATTGTTCAAAAATGGTCAGATTAGCAAAGAGGATGTGTCCCATCATCCACGTCGCAACGTACTAACTCGTGCGCTTGGAACAGATGCCGAGGTGAAGGTAGATCTGAATACCGTCAAGCTGGAGGAAGGCGAAGTTCTTCTCCTGTGCAGTGATGGTCTCAGTAACCTGGTCAGCAATGAGCAGATTATTCAGGTTGCCGGCAATCTGGAACTGGCATTGGAAGATCGTGCAGACCGACTGCTTCAGTTGGCTTTACTTGCTGGGGGAGACGACAATATCACGGTTGCTTTGTTCGAGTTGCAGAGGGAAGGTTCCGTGGATACGGAAACGGGGTGTGAGTCATGATTGGGCACCAGCTAGGCGGACGCTATGAAGTGATTGAGCGTGTCGGCGGTGGCGGCATGGCTCTTGTGTACAAAGCCCAGGATCTTCTGTTAAACCGGAATGTAGCAATTAAAGTCCTTAGACAACAGTTTGTGCATGACGAAGAGTTTATTCGCCGTTTCCGCAGGGAAGCACAATCGGCAGCATCGCTGTCTCATCCGAATGTAGTCAGTATTTATGACGTGGGGCAGGAAGATGACGTTCATTATATTGTCATGGAGTATGTGGAAGGCAAAAACCTGAATGAAATTATTAAAGAACGTGCGCCGCTGCAAGTGGACGAATCTGTCCGAATCGCTTCCCAGATTGCAGATGCTCTTGATCATGCACATCATAATCAAATCATTCATCGGGATATCAAACCCCACAATATATTAATTGGCCGGAATGGCCGTGTGAAAGTCACGGATTTCGGGATTGCTCGTGCCGTTACATCTACAACGATTACGCAGACGGGTTCCGTAGTTGGTTCTGTACATTACTTCTCACCGGAGCATGCCAAAGGCATCGTTACTGGTGAAAAATCGGACTTATATTCTCTTGGGATCGTACTTTACCAAATGCTTACCGGGCAACTTCCGTTTCTGGGTGAAAGTCCAATCAGTGTGGCATTGAAGCATTTGCAGGAAGAGTTCGATGAACCACGCAAATTCAATCCATTGATTCCGCAAAGTGTGGAAAATGTCATCTTAAAATCCATGCGTAAAAATCCGCAGGAACGTTATCAGTCGGCCAAAGAAATGCAGACCGATCTGGAAACTTGCCTGATGCCGGAGAGACGGAATGAAACGAAGATTGATTTTCCGGATGAGGATGATATAGACCAGACTCGCGTAATGCCAGCGATCAAGCCTGAACCGCGTGGAGTTACATCGACGGGTGCGGTGCCAGTGATGGAGTCTAACGAAGAAACTGGCAAGGGTAAGGCAAAATCCAAGAGCTGGAAGAAGCCAGCTCTACTCATCTCATTAACCGTTCTTATTCTAATCGCCATGGTGGGCGTTGTATGGTATGTCAAGGGTATGCTGGTTGTACCTGAAGTAACCGTGCCTAACGTGATCACCCAGACGGAAGAAAAGGCGCGGGAAATGCTTGAGGAGAAAGGACTCGTCGTCAGTGATGAGGTCATCCGTCTGTACCAGGAAGGTGTCGAACCCGGTATCGTCTATGCACAGAGCAGAAAAGAAGGCGATGTTGTCAAAGAAGGATCCGAGGTCCAGATCAGTGTTGGTGCAGAAAAAGAACTTTTGAAGATGATTGATGTCAAACAAGTAACTTATGATGAGGCTGTCAAGAAGCTGACTGCTCTTGGTATTAAGGAAGATCAGATTCAGCGGAAAGATGACTTCTCCAATGATGTGGCTTCAGGTTCTGTTATTTCCCAGACACCGGGTGTCAATGAGGAATTCGACCCAGAGACAGTTCAGATTGAGTTAACCGTAAGTAAAGGTGCTGAAACAGTCAAAATGCCTGATCTGAAAAATCTTACCCGCAGTGAAGCCGAAGAAAAACTTAAATCTGCTGGACTGGAACTTGCTCAGGTGCAGGAAGAACTAAGTTATACGGTGGAAAAGGGCAAAGTTACGCAGCAATGGCCTGTGGAAGCGGGCGCAGACGTACGTCCTGGCGATAAGATTACGATCTTTATTAGTACAGGGTATCCGCCTGAAGCGCTGCAATATGCTTTTGATATCATTGTATCACCCAAAGAAGATGGCAAAAACAGTAAAATCCGTATCACATATGAAGATGCACGCGGCAAGAATCAGGAATGGGGAACACGCACTGTGAACTCAACCCAGACCTTGACCATTCCACTTGTGCTCGCTCCAAATGAAAATGGGGCTGTATCTGTATATCGTGATGGACAGTTCCTGGATACGTATCTTGTCTCCTACAGTGACGCCAAAAACGGAACAGTAAACGTACCTTCCATTGACCCGGAACAAAGCACTGAGACGCCGCCAGAAAATGAGCCTGATCCAGGTGAAGGTAGCGTAGATGAGGGAAGTGTTGATCCCAATCAGGAAGGTGAACCTGAGTCCACACCGGCAGACGGTGAGGGTGACAGCGTAGATGAGGACACTTCTGCCATGAATAATGGTAAGGGGCACGACAAGGAAAAAGAGAAGAAAAAGGAAGTCATTAACGCATCAAGCCGTCCATAAGGGCGGCTTATGCTGGCGTCTGGAGTAAATGTACCACCAACTAAAGGAGGGCGACGGAGCTATGCCAGAAGGTATCATCGTTAAAGCGCTAAGCGGTTACTATTATGTCATGCCAGTGGAAGACAACGGGGTTCCTTCGGTTGAAGGTTCCGCCGTTCAATGTCGAGCCAGAGGTATCTTCAGAAAACGGGGAACGTCACCGCTTGTAGGTGACCGCGTCAGCTACATGTTGACAGAGAACGGAGAAGGAACGGTAGATGAAATCCGGAAGCGTGAGACGGAACTTATCCGTCCTCCTGTAGCCAATGTAAGTTTGGCTGTTCTCGTGTTCTCTGTGAAGGAACCGGATATGAACCTGAACCTGTTGGACAAGTTCCTTGTTCACATCGAGCAGGCGGGGCTGGATGCACTCATTGTGTTGACCAAACTGGACTTGGCTGATTCAGCCAAAGACACTGTGGCTGAAGTGAAAGCATTGTATGAACAGGTTGGTTATGAAGTAATCTCCACAAGTTCACGTACCGGTGAAGGCAGTGAATTGCTCAGAGACCGTCTGGCTGGTAAGATCAGCGTATTCTCCGGACAATCCGGTGTAGGCAAGTCTTCGATGTTAAATGCATTGATGCCGGGCCTGACGCTGGAGACAAATGCAATCAGCATGCGTCTAGGACGAGGGAAACACACCACCAGGCACGTGGAGCTTATTCCGTTGGATAATGGTGGATTTGTTGCGGATACGCCAGGATTCAGCCAACTGGACTTTCTGGAGATCGGTGTGGAGGAACTCTCCACTTGTTTCCGGGAATTCGCCCAGTTTGCAGATCAGTGCAAATTCAGAGGTTGTACCCATACACATGAACCAGGCTGTCGTGTGCTTGCGGCCAAGGAGGAAGGTCTGATCTCCGAAAGCCGATATCAGCACTATGTGCTGTTCCTGACCGAAATGAAAGATAAGAAGCGGAGGTATTAACATGATTAAAATTGCCCCATCGATATTATCAGCTGACTTTGCCCGCCTTGGTGCGGAAGTTGCAGAAGCCCAAGCTGCAGGAGGAGACTGGATTCATGTTGACGTTATGGACGGTCATTTCGTCCCTAATATTACGCTTGGACCTGCGATTGTGAAAGCAATCGCTCCACATACAAGCTTGCCGCTCGATGTGCATTTGATGATTGAGAATCCGGAGCGTTATGTTGAGGAATTTGCCAAAGCGGGTGCAGCGGTAATTACCGTTCATGCGGAGGCTTGTGTGCATTTACACCGGGTTATTCATCTGATCAAGGAGCAGGGAGTGAAGGCAGGAGTTGCCCTTAATCCGGGAACGCCAGCGTCTGCCATTCTCGAAGTTCTGGATGATGTGGACATGGTTCTTGTTATGACGGTCAATCCTGGATTTGGCGGACAGGCTTTCATCTCGGGTACCATGAACAAAATCAAGCAGATTCGTACCTGGTTGAACGAAAAGGGACGCCATGATGTACATATCGAAGTAGATGGCGGAATTGCTGCCGATACAGCCCCGCTTGTGGTGGAAGCTGGAGCAGATGTGCTCGTTGCTGGGAGTGCCGTATTTGGACGTGAGGATCGTGCTGCCGCGATTACTGAAATTCGCCGTAGCTACGGAGGCTGATCTATGACCCTCAAGGAGACACTGTGGACGATGGCTGCGAGTCTCGTGACGGGACTTGTGCTTGCTTTGTTTGCGGTTATTCAATCCCCGTTTAATGCCATCACGTCATTAATCGGGGTAGGCGTTGTTATTATGTATTTCCGCAAATTTGATCGTACGGGACATCGGGTTACTTTTGTCATATTCGGCATACTGTATTATTTACTGAGTGTTTTCATGATCGCTGCCTATCAATATATTCCTGCCCAAACGTAAATGACCTGATCTTCGGGCTTGTCATTGTGGAATAGGGATCGAAGGTTCCGCATAAATATGGTTACATGAGCAGGTTTCTCATGTAGCCTTTTTTGTCGTGTTTGAGGTAAAGAAGGCCTGAAGCATAGGATACGGCGGACGCATGAGCATGATGGGGAGGGTGAATTATGAAATTTTACACATTCAAACTGCCGAAGTTTTTGGGAGGGTTTGTAAAGGCGATTCTTAATACGTTTCAAAAGAACTGATCCGATTGATAAGGTAACAGGGAATACCGCCGCTTCGGCTCAGGCTTATCTGGAATTCGTACCTGCGAAGCGCCATGCGGCGGCCATTCACATGTTAATGAGCGTATTCAAGAATCCCTTTTTTGAATACCAAAAAAGCACCTGCAAGGAACAAGGTGCTTTTTGCTTACCCGATTTATAGTAGCTTTGCGTGATTATACGCGAGTCACTTTACCGGCTTTCAGTGCACGGGTGCTTACGTATACACGTTTTGGTTTGCCGTCAACGAGAATGCGGACCTTCTGAACGTTTACGCCCCAAGTACGACGGTTACGGTTGTTAGCGTGGGATACGTGGTTACCGGTGCCCGGTTTCTTACCTGTCACATAACATTTGCGAGACATAGATTACACCTCCTATCCTAAAATAACCAGTTGCCTTCAGAAACGAAAAGTCATTCCATAAGGACTAAATTGTTCTTCCTGATCATAAAGATCAGGTTTCAGTAGCTAATGGCGTTGTTTAAGCCGGCATGAACCGGATCATTTCCATTACTTAACCTGCATAAAACAATACTTGAATATAATATCATAATTAAAAAAGCTTCGTCAACTGATCCAAAAACTTTATTTATTTCTCCTGTCTAATATAGTACAATGTTGAGTAGTCCATAATACAGTGGTGAAAAGGCTGTTGCCGCGAGGAAGTCGGAGAATAAACCGTACTTAGAGGTCGGTGGTCTGCTTTTTGGCAACGCTGTGAGCTGCGGCATTCCATCATTGGCACCAGTCTCCATGCGGCATTCATGCCGGCTCTTGATACCGGTGCATATCCGTATGCCCCGAAGTTAGGGGTGCAGAGAGTGCAGGATATTGGTAGCCCGGCCGCCCAGACCGTTAATCCGGCTGACATGTTGTATTGTATGCCTGTGCCGGACAAGGTATGGACGAAGAATAACGCAGTCCGCGTTAGCGCATGAACAGACCAGACACATCTTGGTGCAAGGTGTTCGTGTATCAAGCTAGGAAGGGGAATTCTCACTTGAGTATACGTTCTTTAAATGGAACAGATTTCACCGCAATGGTACTTGCCGGAGCGGAACAACTTGGACAGCATGCAGAGCACGTCAATTCCCTGAATGTTTTCCCTGTGCCGGATGGTGACACGGGAACGAACATGAATTTGACAATGAGTGCAGGAGTCGCAGAGATTAAAAGAAAAAGTTCTGCCTCCATCGGCGAAGCTGCCGGTATTCTATCGAAAGGCCTGCTTATGGGCGCACGGGGGAATTCAGGAGTTATTCTGTCGCAATTGTTCCGTGGTTTTAGTCGTTCAGCTGCTCCCTATGAGGAACTGAATACGCTCCAATTTGCAGCAGCCCTGCAGAACGGTGTTGACGCAGCTTACAAAGCAGTCGTAAAGCCCGTTGAAGGGACCATTCTTACCGTAGCCAAGGAAGCGGCGAAACATGCCAACTACTACGCAAGACGGACGAATGATATTACTGAATTAATGAATGAAGTTTTGTTAAAAGCAAAAGAAGCACTGGCAATGACTCCAGAATTACTGCCTGTACTGAAACAGGTCGGTGTTGTGGACTCAGGTGGTCAGGGGCTTGTATATATCTACGAGGGCTTTATGGAAGTATTGCTGCAAAGTGACGGAGGGAGTCGTACTTCGCTGAACAAAGAAGTAACCCCATCCGTGGCAGCATCTGCTTTGAAACCGGCTGCACCGACAGAAGTGGATATCAAGAAGCCTGCACAGCAGCAGGTGATTGCGCCGGAGATGCCATTGTCTGCTCAGGCGAGACTGGAAACGGAAGATATTGAATTCCTGTATGATATGGAATTCTTCATTAATCGTGAGCTTGGAGAGAACGCAGGAGTGGCATTTGATGACGAAGCATTCCGGAAAGCGTTGTCAGTTAATGGGGATTCGATCATTATCATTGCCGATGATGAAGTCATCAAAGTTCATGTCCATTCCAAGACCCCAGGTGATGTATTAAACCTGGCGCTTCATTATGGTGAGATTACACAGATTCATATTCTTAATATGCGTGAACAGCATCGGGATCTCCTGACAGCAGGCATGGACATTGCTCCATCACCTGAATTGTTTGCAGAGATTCCACCTGAGGCAGCGCGCAGTATGGAAGAGGCTGTGCTTCCTGCAGATGAGATGGCACCGTATGGTTTTATTGCGGTATCCTCCGGTGACGGTATTGCAGAGATTTTCCAAAGTCTTGGCGTTGATGTTGTTCTGTCCGGTGGACAGACGATGAATCCGAGTACTGAGGATTTTGTAAAAGCCGTTCGTTCCATTGCTGCGGAGCAGGTATTTATACTCCCGAATAACTCGAATATTGTACTGGCTGCGGAGCAGGCTCGTGAATTGCTTGAAGATGAGCGCCGGATTACGGTTATTCCAAGCAAGACCATTCCACAGGGAATGGCTGCTGCCTTTGCTTTCCAGGAAGATGAGTCTGCGGAAACAAACCGTGACCAAATGTTGGAAGCCATTAGCCGGGTACAGTCCGGTCAAGTGACTCATGCGGTTCGTGATACGCAATATGATGAATTGGATATCAAGGCGGGGCACTATATCGGTATTCATAACTCCAAAATTGTAGCGACGGATGAAGCCATGCTTCAAGCATGTGAAGGTCTGCTCAAACAGATGATGGAGAGTGGAGATGAAGTGGTGACGATCCTTGAAGGGGACGAAGCTGACCCTGAGGTTACTGCTGCCCTCGCTGCATGGCTTGAAGTACAGTATCCTGATGCTGAGGTAGAGGTACATCGTGGAGGACAGCCTGTGTATTATTATTTGTTCTCCGTAGAGTCCTAATAGCACTCTAGCGAAGAGGAGGAGAGTCATGAGCCACAAAGTTGCGATTGTAACAGACAGTACGGCGGATATTCCCGAAGAACTCATTCGCAAATACGGGATTCACATTGTTCCGCTGCGCCTTCTGTTCGGTGAAGAGACCTATGCAGATGGCGTTGATCTGACTTCGGAACAGTTCTATGAAAAATTGAAGAAGAGTTCTGTGTTGCCTACAACTTCACAGCCATCTCCAACCGATTTCATGAATGTATATCAGGCACTGCTTGATGAGAACCCGGAACGTCCGATTGTATCGATCCACCTGTCATCCGGCATGAGTGGTACCTATCAATCGGCCATGCTTGGCAAGTCTTTGCTGGAGCGTGAGGGTGACATCACCGTGCTGGATTCGAAGTCAGCTTCGTATGGATACGGTCTAATGGTGGTACAGGCTGCTGAACTTGCCGAACAGGGCAAGTCAGCAGTCGATATCGCTGCTGCTATTGAAGGGATGCAACAATCTCGCAAGTTGTTCTTTCTTGTAGATACTTTGGAGTATCTGCAAAAGGGCGGTCGGATTGGCAAAGCTTCAGCCATCTTGGGAACGTTGCTTAACATTAAGCCGATCCTGTCTATTGATGAAGAGGGCGTTATCTACGCAGTTGAGAAAGTCAGAGGTCATAAAAAAGCAATGGCACGCATTATTGAGCTGTTCCAGAAGGATCTTGCAGGCAAACGGGTGAACCTGGCGGTAGGTCATACCGCTGACCCGGGATCAGCGATCGCTTGTGCAGAGCAGCTGCGGGGTCATTTTACACTGAATGAAGTGATCTATACCAATATTGGAGCCGTAATAGGCAGTCATGTTGGACCTGGTGTCATTGCGATCTTTATGTGGCCTGTTCCGGAATGAGGGATTAGACATGAAATTGGAAGAAATATCAGTTAAGCAAATTAACGGCGTGAGTGCTCTCAAAGAGGGAGAGCTTCACGCCTTTGGCATCTCTACTGTTAAAGACCTGCTTGAATATTATCCGTTCCGTTACGAGGATTATCGTCTGCGTTCACTTAGTGAAGTGAAGGATGGGGACAAGATTACGGTCCAGGGACAGGTGATGGGTATTCCTGTATTACAACGATACGGTAAAAAGTCCCGTCTTACCTGTAAGATCATGACGGAAGAGTGGATGATTACAGCCACCTGGTTCAATCGCCATTTCCTCAAAGAACAACTTACCCCCAATCGGGAGATTGTGATTACGGGAAAATGGGAACAAAAACGCATGCAGATGACAGTAACTGACTCGGAGTTCCCTGATAAAGGCGATGGGCGTTCAGGTACATTGCAACCTGTATATTCGGTAACCGGCAAACTGACGCAACAATGGATGCGAAAAACGATCAATCAAGGGTTAATTCAATTCGGAGATATGATTCCTGAGATTCTGCCTCAGTCCTTGATGAAGAAATACAGCTTGATGCCTCGTAAACAAGCGATTGCTGGAATTCATCGTCCACAGGACAACCGGGAAGGTCAGCAGGCCAGACAGCGGATGGTGTATGAAGAGCTGTTTCTGTTCCAGTTAAAAATGCAGGCGTATCGCGCGCTCAACCGGAATCGCATGGATGGTGTGGTACATACCACGGACAATACGACGATTCGTGAGTTTGTACGCAGTTTACCTTTTGAACTGACAGATGCTCAGAAAAAGGTGGAGCTTGAAATTCTGCATGATATGCGTTCGCCCTATGCAATGAATCGGTTATTGCAGGGTGATGTCGGATCGGGTAAAACGGTTATTGCGGCAATTGCGCTATACACGACTGTTCGATCTGGGTTCCAAGGGGCTCTGATGGTGCCTACGGAGATTCTGGCGGAACAGCATATGCGTTCACTGCAAAAGCTGTTTGAACCGTTTGGGGTAACTGTAGGGCTGTTAACGGGCAGTGTAAATGGACGCAAACGTAAAGATCTGATTGCCTCGTTGAAAATGGGCATGATTGATATCGTGGTGGGTACACACGCCCTGATTCAGGAAGATGTTTTCTTCCGTGATCTGGGTCTTGTGGTGACGGACGAGCAGCATCGCTTCGGTGTGAATCAGCGCAGCGTTTTACGACGCAAAGGATATAATCCGGATGTGTTAACGATGACGGCAACGCCAATTCCACGGACACTGGCGATTACGGCTTTTGGGGATATTGAAGTATCCACGATCTCAGAACGTCCGAAGGGACGGATTCCCATCTCTACGTATTGGGTTAAGCACGATATGATGGAGCGGGTGCTCGGGTTTATCTCCAGAGAAGTGGATCAGGGGCGTCAGGCTTATCTGATCTGTCCGCTCATTGAAGAGTCGGAGAAACTGGATGTGCAGAATGCCATTGATCTGCATGTGCAGATGCAGCAGAACTTTCCGAAATATCGTGTAGGTCTGCTGCATGGCCGGATGACGGCTGCGGAGAAAGAAGAGATGATGCGCGACTTCTACAGCAATGATATTCAGTTGCTCGTCTCCACCACCGTTGTGGAGGTTGGGGTCGATGTGCCAAATGCCACGTTGATGGTCATTATGGACGCGGACCGCTTCGGTCTTTCCCAGCTGCATCAGCTTCGTGGTCGGGTCGGGCGTGGTGCGCATGCTTCCTATTGTGTACTCATTGCTGATCCCAAGACGGAGGTTGGACAAGAACGTATGAAGGTCATGACGGAAACGGAGGATGGATTCGAGGTATCCAGGCGTGATCTGGATCTCCGGGGTCCGGGTGATTTCTTTGGTACCAAACAGAGCGGATTGCCCGAGTTCCGTCTTGCCGATATGGTTGCCGATTTTGCTGTGCTCGAACAAGCCAGAGATGACGTGACCCACTTAATTGAGGATGCGACCTTCTGGACCTCTATGGACTATGCACCTCTGCGTGATTTCCTACAGCAACAGCAAGTATTCAAGGGTGATCTGATTGACTAAAGCTTGCCATAATAGTGGGTTTTTCGTATTACCTTTGTAAAAAAAGACAAGTGTACAAGCCCTCCCGACATATGAATAAGAAGTGAGTTCATTCTTTTGGGAGGTGCTATACGTTTTGGGTTATCAACAATATGGAATTAGTCCGCAGCTGGTGGAGCGGATCAAATTAAAGATGAAAAATCCCGCTGTCAAAGAGCGTATCAAAAAGTTGATTGATGGCGTGACCAAGTCTGATCTGCAAGATAAGGCCAAGGTCAGAAGGTTGGTCAAGTCTTCAGCTGTCATTATGAATGAGAATTTCTCTCCGGCGCAGGAGGAGCAGTTTGTTGCTTTTGTGCTCGCGCAGAAGATTGATCCGAACAATACGTTTCATTTGATTAAGCTGTGGGGGATGTTTAGATAGGGATTCGATGTAATGTTGGTGGAGTGAAACATTCGTTTACACGAGGGCACTACGATGACAGAATAACCTTCCGAGCGCTGTTATCCCCGGATTTTTTGATTGACCCTTTCCATGGGTAAAATCCGGTGATAAAGGCGCACGCTTCGCTTCTTTAGGTTATTTCTGTCCTCTCCGTTGTTGTGTAAATTGATATATTTTACAAAACCCAAATTACATTCAAGTTGTGTGGTAATTTAGGAAGGGGTGTTTCATTAGTCATGCAGATGACGTAATGGAACACCCCTTTTTGAACGGTATGGTGCCAGGGAGAAGATTGGCAGCTAAGCACCACACGAAAACAAGGAACTGGGCCATCATACATGGCCTAGTTCCTTGTTTTTTGCGGTGAAGGATTTGTGTTGCTTTCGGTATTCCTCTGGGGTCCAACCGGTCAATTTTTTAAACACCCGAAAAAAATATTTTGGATTGTCGTAACCCAGCTGTTTGGCAACCCGGTAGATTTTATCGTCTGTGCTCGTTAAGAGCTGCTTGGCTTGCCTGATCCGTAGTCGGTTTACGTAATCAGTGAAGTTCTCGGATGTCTTTTCTTTAAATAAGTGACTGAGGTAACTCGGGTTCAGGTAGAACAGGGACGATACCCATTCCAGCGTTAAATCCTTGGTATAGTGATTATCGATATATGTCCTGACGTTGTCGATCACTTGATCTGATGCGTAGGGATTGTCTTCCTTAAGCAGAAGAGCTGTTCCCGTCAGCACCTTTACCATGTAATGCCTAATACACTCCATATCGAATGAGACGTTCAGGACGGCCTCCAAGCTGGAAGAGGCGCTACTGTTACCTCCGTTCTGGATATAGTTACTCAGTAGCCGTTTGGTTTCCGTAATAATGTCTCTGCACTGCTCTTTCAGGTGGGCAAGCAAGGCATCAGGCTGCCGTATGTAGAAAGCAAAGAAATCGGTGATGAGCTCTTCCACCTTCGGCACATTCCCGCTCTCTATAAAAAATAACAGTTCATACGTTCGAGCCCACTTCAGTTGATGTAAAGGAATTTGCTCCCGTGAGAATACGTAACATTTGCCAAAATCGGTAATGGCTCGTTCGTCCAACGCAAGGATCGTTTGATGATGAGCTTCTCGGACCCCACCAATGCCTGTATGAGGCAAGCTGATTCCCACACAACAATCCGTAGTTTCGGATTTGGTCAAAATTATACTCGCTGTTTGTTCTGCCATTTTCTGCAGATCAAGCTGGCCTGAGCAACCCAGATCATGCATCAGGAAAAACAGTAGCTGATCCGTTTGTGGGTGAGGAATGTACAGGCCATTCGAAAAGGTAGGCAGTTGCTGTGCTGCAAGCGGTTGAGGACCATAAATCGTCAATAAAATGAATTGGTCAGATGCCATGATGGCGGCAAATTCCGCAGAGCGGAACACAGGTGTTTTGATGGATGAATGGGGAGCCAGCACATAATTCAGGAAGGCTTGCATGTCTGCATCCCTTTTCATCTGTTCCGTTTCTACTTCTCTTAGAACGACTTCCCGCTGAAGAGAGCGCTCCTGTTCGATGGCTTGGATGGCTTGGTGAAGCGTACCGTGGATTTCATCCCGGCTAAAAGGCTTCAGCAGGTAATTTACAACTTTCGCAGAGATTGCCTCCTGCATATAATCAAAATCGGTATGTCCGCTAATGACAATTAACTTGATGCGCGGATATTGCTGGCATACTGTCCTGATCAACAGCTTGCCATCGACCTCAGGCATACGCATGTCCGTAAAGATAATGTCCGGCTTGAACGATTCAATCAAAGCCAAGGCGTCTGCGCCGTTATCTGCTTCGCCTAAGAGTTCAAGCGAGTGCTCAAAAGTCCCGATTTTTTTCAACAAACCTTTGCGGATCAAGGGTTCATCGTCCACAACGATATACGTGTACATCTCTTGGTCACCTCTTTTCCCAATTGGCCGGAATTTCGAGTGTAATTCGAGTTCCTGTATTCAAATCGGTATGAAACGAAAGGCCGTAACCCTCTCCGTAATACAAAGCAATTCGTGAATGCACGTTTTTGATGCCGATGCTTTGTTTATGCCTTTGACCAACGGCGACGAATTCAGGTGGCTGCTGGAGCAATTGTCGAAGTTCCTCCGCTTGTGTTGAGGACATGCCCACGCCATCGTCCCAGATCTCGAACACGATGCTGTCCCCCTGAAACAAACCGGTAATGGTAACGGACCCCTTCCCACGTTTGTTCTCCAACCCGTGATAGATGGCATTTTCCACGAGTGGTTGCAACAGAAGTTTCAGCATGCGACGACTCCGAAGTTCCGGGTCCACATTGAGTTTGAACGCGAACTTGTCACCATACCGAATCTGCTGGATGGCCATGTAGTTTTCTACATGCTGAAGTTCTTCGCTGACCGCGACCAGCTCGCTGTCCGTTTTGATGCTGTAGCGGAACATGTCCCCGAGTGACTTGGTCATCACCACAATACTCTCAACTTCTTCGATCTCGGCAATGCTATTAATCGACTCCAGCGTATTGTAGAGGAAATGGGAGTTGATCTGTGCTTCCAATGCCTTCATCTGGGAGTCCAGCATGAGGATTTTATTCTGGTAACTTTCTCGGATATGCGTATCGATGTCTTTCATCATTTTGTTGAACTCATGGTAAAGGATTCCAATCTCGTCGACTTGCCTCGTTACTTGAGGCTTGATGGTCACAAAACGATGAGATTTGGTTTTGCGCATCAGTTTGGTCAATTCAATGATGGGTTTGGTGATCAGGTTGGATAAGAAAAAGGAAAGCAGAAGGAAAATGACGGCACAGCTTATGGCCACGTATAACAGCAACTTTTGCGAGATGTTGTACTCCTCATACAACCGATCCATAGAGATGTTGGCAATCACGTTCCAATTGCGGCCGGGAACTTTCTGGATTACCGTCATCATGTTATCTTGGATGGATTTGTACTGTGAATTGCTGCCGACTTGATGCGTTGCCGCAGCCAGCGTATCGGAGAGAGGAGTGCTAACTCTACTTCCGTCGCTGGAGTACAAGATCTCGCCAGCGTCGTTCGCCAGATATAGATTGGACAAGCTTGGTGCCGGATTACGTTTTAGACCGTCAAAAATGTTCATACTGCAATCCAGCATAAACACGCCTAGGAACTCGTTGTTGTTGGGATCGTAGAGAGCTCTAGAGAAGCCAATGGATTCCTTGGCGTTAATGATGTAAGGTTTGACGCCAACTTCACCAATATACAAATCGCCTTTACGTTGGATCGTATCCAGATACCACTCATCGCGAATTGCGACATAATCGAGGCGTAGGTCTGTGCCGCTACTGCCATAACTTATCCATTTGCCATCTGGTGTGAAAAGGTACAAACCATTGATGTAATTGTAACCAAGCAGAATGTTTTCAAAGATCAATTTCAATTTGCTGCGGATCATGAAGATTTCATATTGATCGTTGGTACCGTTCAACTTGATTAGTTCATCACTCACAGTGCTGTAAGCGGTTGCATTGGAAGACTGCTGAAGGAGTGTGACGGAGATCCGGTCGATGTTCTGCAAAATTTCCTCCATGCTCTTGACCGAATTGCCTATAGTTGTCGACGTCACGAGAGTGGTCTGCTCATTCACCAGCTTCGTGTAACTGCGATAGGAACTGACAGAAACAACGATAATTGGCACGATCGATACGAGGACGAGGACCAGAAAAAGTTTAGTTTTGATGTTGAACAGAATCATACGTGCTCCTCCCGCCATTTGTCAATTCTAAAAATAGTGCACCATACGAGCCAAAGCAAATGCACTTTTGCCCACCGTATGATGAGAATGTGCACAAAGCAAGAATAAACATGAATCGGGGGAATGACAAGATGAAAAAAAGAAAACGACTGTGGTCCCTAACTTTGGTACTCCTCATGATGTTTCTGAGCGCATGTAGCTCCAGTAGTCAGGAGGGGAGCGGTACGGATAATAGCAACGGGAGTTCAGATGAATCAGGAAAGCCGATTACGTTGACGATGATGCTATCGGGAAACAAGGCGTCTGATGGAGAGGATTTCGAGTTGGAAATCTTGCCGCGTCTGGTAAAAGAGAAGTTTCCGAACATTACCCTTGAAGTGCAGAAATTGCCTGATGATCAGTACAATACATCCGTACGTACCAAGCTTGCGGCTGGACAGGGGCCGGATATGTTCTTGATTTTTCCAAAGAATGCAGCTGGCGGCGTCAATGATTTCGCAAAGGCAGGATTTGCTGCTGATCTATCCGATCTGAAGTTCTGGGACAACATCAGCCAAGGTGCGAAGGCAGATATGTCCTATGAGGGAAAACCTTATGGAGTGGCCAAAGGACTAGACTTCCTCGGCGTTTATTACAACAAGGAGTTGTTACAGCAGGCCGGATATTCCGAGTTTCCGAAGGATTGGCCTTCGTTCCTGGAGTTGTGCCAAAAGTTGCAGGCTACGGGCGTAACTCCAATTGCGATGGGGGATAAGGACCCTTGGATGATCCAATTCGGTATGTACCCGATTGCGGCCAATGTTGTCTATCCAAATGAGATGGATTTTGATGTAAAACTCCAGAAAGGCGAAAAATCGTTGACTGATCCCAAGTGGGTTCAAACGATCTCCAAGTACAAAGAGCTCTATGACAAGAACTATGTGGTGAAAAACTCCCTTGGCATTGGAAGTGCCCAATCTGCGCAGTTGTTCATCGATGGGCAAGCAGCCATGACCTTTACTGGAACATGGGACTATGCCTCCATGACGTCCAAAGGCGCTGCCGAATTTACTCGCGGATTCGCCTCATTGCCAGGTAACGAGCCGGAACAGCCAGTGTTTGTGTCTGCTGCAACATCTGCCGGATACGCTTTGAACGCCAAATCGGCAAACTTGGATGCAGCCAAGGAAGTACTGAACTACCTGTTTGATGGTGAATCCGATCTGTTCAAAGCATTTGTGGAAGCCAACAGTTCTATCAACGTCTATAAGGACGTAGAACTTGAAAATGAATTGTTCAAGGAAGTGAATGACAACTATCAACAAACTGGAAATTCAGTCTACTTCAGCAACCAGATGTGGCCAGCCGGAGTATCGGACGTCATGCAGGCAAAGTTTGCTGAGATTATTGCTGGACAGAAAACAACACCAGAAGATGTGGCAAACGCCATGGAAACCAAGTTCAGAGAGCTGTGGAAAAACTAGAACAAAACGATGCTGTCTGCTGTAAAGGGGAGAATGATTGTCCTTCTTCCCTTGCCGCAGGCCCCTTGGAAAGGATGGAGCAGGATGAGCTCTACTGTAATGAAAAAGTCCATGTACTGGTTTGCTTTGCCGGCATTGATCTTCTACCTGACCTTCTGGATATTCCCGATCCTGCGGTTGTTCCAGTACAGTATAACGGACTATAACGGGTACGCCCAAGCCTATAACTATATCGGTTTCGACAACTATAAGGAATTGTTCCGGAGCGACATCCTAGGCATTTCTTTAAAAAATACACTGATCTATACGTTTGTCACCGTCATAGCTGGCAATATCATCGGTTTAGCAATGGCTTTGCTGTTAAACATGAAAATAAGAGGAACCGGGATTTACCGTTCCCTGGCGTATATTCCCACTTTGTTCAGTGCGATTGTCGTCGGCTTTTTGTGGAGCTACGTCTATATGCCGGATTACGGGCTGATTTCTTCATTTCTCGATAAACTGGGTATCGCAAATGAACTGAATTTCCTGGGTGATTACTCGACCGCACTGTATTCTATTATCTTCGTGGAAATCTGGAAGACGATCGGAACGACAATGATTATCTTCCTTGCAGGACTACAGACTGTTCCGAGTGACCTTTTGGAAGCCGGACGGATTGATGGCTGCGGCTCATGGAGATTGCTGCGACATGTGAAGATTCCATTACTGGCAACAGCGATTACAATCAACGTGACGTTAAGTTTGATCAATGGACTCAAAGCGTTTGACTTCCCGTTTATCATGACGAATGGCGGTCCGGGCACGGCTACCAACACGCTGATTTATACCATCTACAAGATGGCATTTACCGAACAGCTCTTTGGTAAAGCTTCGGCTCTTGGCGTTATTTCCTTTGCCGTGATTATCGTCATTACCGCTGTTTTTGTCCTGAAAATGAACAAACGGGAGGTGTCGGCATGACGCTTCGTAAAGTTTTGGGGAAAGGGTCCGTTCAGGTTGTCGTGCTGTTGGTGATGGCGTTAAACCTGATTCCGTTAATTATTGCCTTTTCGACATCACTCCGAGATCCAAGCAACAACACAAATCCGCTGGTCCTGTTCCGGGAGATGTCCTTTGCAAGTTACAAGGCTGCCTTCGACCGCATGCACTTTCCGGAAGCGCTATGGAACAGCGTGGTGTTAACCGGTGTATCGGTCGTGTTCGTTGTCCTGTTTGCGGCGATGGCGTCCTACCCGATGGCCCGTTTGAAGACAAAGCTAAGTAAGTTCATGTATTTGTTTTTTTTGTCCGGACTCGTGGTACCTGCGCAAATGGTATTGATACCGATCGTGCAAATGATCAATGCGCTGCATATCCCAACGAATCAATATACGCCTATTTTCATGTTCATTACGTGCAGTCTGCCGTTTTCAACTTTCCTGTACACGGGTTTCATTCGAAGCGGTGTGCCTGAGGAGGTAGAAGAAGCGGCGCACATCGACGGGGCGGGATTATTCCAACGGTTCTGGACCGTCGTGTTCCCCTTACTCATTCCGGTAACGGTTTCGGTCATTATTACACAAGGTGTCTGGATCTGGAACGATTATTTCTTCAATATGATCTTTATTTCCAGCGCAGGAGATTCACCGTTACCACTGGCCATGCTCGGATTTTTGGGCGATCAGCAAAATCCCACGCAGTGGAACGTCCTGTTTGCAGCGTGCTTTCTGTGCGCGCTCCCGTTGCTGCTGGCGTTCTTGTTCCTGCAAAAATATTTTATCGGTGGTATGACCGTTGGGGCGGTCAAAGGTTAAGGAGGGCACTGCAATGAATGAAAAAGTGATAAACAACGCCTGGCTGGAAAAAGCACAGCGTCTAATGCCGGAGCTTCACCAGCAAAAGGTCTATCCGGAACATATTGTGAGCGCAGTTCCGGATGCGTCGGCTTTTCAGGGATGGCGTATCGAACCACTCGGCTTAGCAGAACAACTATCTGATCAAGTGTTGTGTAAGGGAGACAGTGTTACGTTGGATTTCGGGAAGCATCTCGTCGGTTTTCTGACCTTGTCGCTTCTTAACGAGCGCAGTAATGCAGATGCACCTCTCAGATTGAAGCTCACTTTCGGAGAAATGCCCTGTGAGGTCGGTGAGGATTTTGCAGCATATTCGGGTTGGCTTAGCCGTTCGTGGCTTCAGGATGAGATTGTGAATGTGGACGTGTTACCCGGTACGCTAACACTTAACCGTCGGTATGCCTTTCGGTATCTGAAAATCGAGGTCGTAGAAACGTCGATTCGTTACGATATTCGAATTAACGATGTATATTGCATGACGGTGACCTCAGCAGACATAGGGGCAGTACCTCAATTGCCTGAAGGTATCGACACGGAGCTGCTGGAAATAGATCGCGTGTCCGTGAAGACACTCCGGGATTGCATGCAGACGGTATTCGAAGATGGACCAAAGCGCGATCGACGTTTATGGATCGGAGATCTTCGCCTTCAGGCCCTCGTCAATTATGAAACATTCGACTGTAATGATCTCGTCAAGCGCTGTCTCTATCTTTTTGCCGGAACGAGATTAGAGGGAGGCCAGGTAGGAGCCTGTTTGTACGAACAACCGGAACCGTACGTGGACGACATTTACCTATATGACTATGCGTTGTTCTTTATTGCGACATTATGGGACTATTTTGAAGCTACCAAGGACAGGGAAACGTTGGAAGAACTTTGGCCGGTGGCTAGAGAACAGATTGAGATTGGGCTTAAACGACTTGATGAGCGGGGCATCGTAAGGGATGACGATACATGGTATTGTTTTCTGGACTGGCATGAAGAATTAAATAAACAGGCCGGTGCTCAGGCAGTTCTCATCTATAGTATGAAAAGGGGAAGGTCGATTGCCAAAGAACTAGGGCTGCCGGAGTATGAGGAATGGATTAACGCACACATCAAAGACGCTGAGCAAGCAGCCATCACACATCTGTGGGATGGTGATCAGGGCTTTTTCGTCAGTGGTGATAAAAGACAGGTATCCTGGGCATCGCAAATATGGATGGTTCTGGCTGAGATCATGGATGCTCCGGCGGCTCGGCAATTACTTGATCGATTAACAAGTAACGGAGAAGCTATTGGCATGACCACGCCGTACATGGTTCATCATTATGTTGATGCATTGCTTATGTGCGGGGAAGAGGAGAAGGCACTGGAGCAGATCCGAAGGTATTGGGGCGGTATGCTGAAGGATGGAGCGGACACTTTCTGGGAGCTCTACGACCCGGAAGACAAAACGTATTCTCCTTATGGCAGCAATTTGGTCAACAGTTATTGCCATGCTTGGAGCTGCACACCAAGTTATTTTATCAGGCGAAATTTTTCATGAATTTTGGACTTGAGGTCAACCAGGTACGTCTGGTTGGCCTTTTTGGATTAGTTTCAGATAGTATAGAGCCTGCCATGGCCTATTGTTTTTATTTTTAACTGTTTTTGTTCGTAACGTTAAAAGAACGAGTGGCTATTAATGAAGCGATAAATACGAATATTAAAATAAAGTTATATGAGTTTCCTTTAAGGTTGTAGACTTGAACGATGAGTGCCAGAGTTGAGATGCTTAAGATTATTCGCAGGACAATCGCCGATGAGCGATCAGGATGTTGGCTTCGTTTCGAGATAAAGGATAGGGTGTACCATAGAAAACTAAAAAGCAGAAGCAAACCTAAGAGTAGAATGGCAAGCATGCATGAACACCTTTCTATAATTAATTTCACTCAACAATTGGAATAACATGACAACTAATTATAACATAGGTTTTTTTGGAGTCGGACATTTTCATAGAAGTTAAGGGATGAACTATGGTGTGAATGGTGTAATATAGTTGGTGTATTTTCACAGGATGGACTTTGCTTTCCTCCGGGGGGAGCGGTAAACTGTTGCATACGAGCATACGAGCATACGAGCATACGAGCATACGAGCATACGAGCATACGAGCATACGAGCATACGAGCATACGAGCATACGAGCATACGAGCATACGAGCATACGAGCATACGAGCATACGAGCAGCAGCGATCAATGTCATGGATTTTACGTCAAAAAGGCGTGGCTGTGTTGGTATGCATTTTATTTTCAGACAGATGTGGAGGAAGTACGATTGGAAATGTTTACGATGCTGCTGGGTTTATTTGAACGGGCGGCGCTGTTGATTATATTTTTATTCTTTCTGTCGAGGGTGCCGAGATTTAGGCAGATTTTGCAAAAGGGGAAATTAAGGTGGCAGGAGTCTATTGCGGTGACCTTGTTATTCTGTGCTTTTGCCATCTTCGGGACATATACGGGCATTAATGTTGAAGGTTCACTGGTGAACGTTCGGATCATCGCTGTGTTATCGGGTGGTATTTTGTTCGGAGCGCCTGTGGGTATTATTACGGGTATTGTCTCCGGGGTGCATCGGTATTTGATTGATATGGATGGAGTCACAGCTATACCGTGTCTAATTACGAGTATCTTGGCAGGTCTGGTCTCTGGATATATACATAAGTACACGCCCAAGCCTAAGCGCTGGATCATCGGTATTGGTGCTGGAATGATCTGTGAAGCGCTCACGATGTTATTAATCCTGCTATTTTCCTATCCCGATCCACTGGGTGCCGACATTGTTTCGAAGATTGCGCTACCTATGATTCTGGGTGAAGTCAACATTGGGCTAATTGTGCTCTTGGTGCAGAGTGTTGAAGGGGAAAAGGAAATGATTGCGGCTCGTCAGGCGAAGCTGGCACTGGAGATTGCAAACAAAACCTTGCCGTATTTCCGTTCGATTGATGAGGATTCTCTGCGCAAAATTTGCCGGATTATTCAGGAGGATATTCAGGCCGATGCGGTTGCAATTACGGATACCCGGAATGTACTGGCTTATGTAGGATTTGGTGAGGAACGATATCATATCGGTAATGAAATTATAAGTGAGATGACCAAGAAGACGATATCCAGTGGGGAGATTACGATCAGTAATGATGTCATTGATGAAAAAACACCCGATATCCACTCGCTTTTAATCATTCCGCTCAAAGAACGAGGAGACATTACAGGCGCGCTCAAAATCTATTATCGCAAAGCGTACAAAATTACGTATCCATTACAAACGATGGCTGTAGGTCTGTCGCAGATCATCTCAACTCAGATGGAAGTATCGCGGGTAGAAGAGATCAAGGTTGCTGCCAACAAAGCAGAACTGCGTGCATTACAGACAACCATCCATCCTCATTTTCTGTTTAATGCGCTGAATGCGATTGCTTCGTCCATCCGAACCAAACCGGATCGTGCACGGGAACTGATTGTGAACCTATCCGGGTACATGCGCTACAATCTGGAGCTGTCGGATGAGTTGATCGATATTCATAAGGAGCTGGAGCAGGTCCGCAATTATGTAGAGATTGAAAAAGCCCGCTTCGGCAGCCGACTTAATGTGATCTATGAGATTGATGAGGTCGCCGTGCATATTCCGAGTCTTGTCATCCAGCCGCTCGTTGAAAATGCCATTATTCATGGCATTCTCAAGGTCAAAGGACCCGGTACTGTTCGAATTCGGGTACAGGATTATCCGGAGTTTGTGCGAATCAGCGTGAGTGATACAGGGGCAGGCATCAGTGCAGATATTATTGAGCGCGTCTACCATGACCGTATGCCTGGTAACCAGATTGGGCTATACAACGTGCATCGCCGGGTCAAGCTTATCTACGGACAAGGTGTAACCATTACAAGACTGGAACAAGGAACCGATATTTTATTTGATGTGCCCAAAGGAGATGTCGTAACAAGGTGATGATGGATCAATGAGAGCTCTTATTGTGGAAGACGAGATTCTGGCAAGCGAGGAATTGAATTACTTAATCCAGGAACATAGTCAGATTGAGGTGGTGGATCGCCTTGAAGACGGGCTGGATGTGCTGAAATTTTTGCAGGAACAAGAAGTTGATGTGATTTTTCTCGATATCAATATTCCCTCGCTGGACGGTATGATGCTGGCCCATCATATCGGCAAGTTTGCAACGAAACCCTATATTGTTTTTACTACGGCGTACAAGGAACATGCAGCAGAAGCCTTTGAATTGGAGGCATTTGATTATATTCTGAAGCCTTACGACGAGAAACGAATTGCTACGATGCTCCATAAGCTGGAGTTGGCATTCAAGCGCGATCATGCGCCAGTGGAGCAACGTGGTGATGATGGACTAGCCTCTCTGGCGGACGGATCTACTGCGCAGGGGGAACTGTCACGAGATACGAATTCCCATACGGACAGAAGAATTAATTTGCTGCGGAATGACAATATTATTGTTACGGATACGGCAGATATCTACTATGCGGAAGCGCAAGAGAAAGTGACGAAGGTATATACCAAAAATGGGGAGTTCACCATGCCAGTGAGCATTACGGATTTTCACAGCCGTCTGCCTCAGGACACGTTCTTTCGCTGCCACCGTTCCTACGTCGTAAATCTGTCTCAAATCCGTGAAATTGTACCTTGGTTCAACAATACGTATCTGCTCCGTCTGCGCGATTTGGAAGCTGAAGTACCTGTGAGTCGTGGGAAGGTCAAAGAATTCAGGCAACTCATGCGCATCTAGAAGCATTTCATTCCGCATCTGATGCAACTCATGCTCAAAACGGTGTAATGAATCCCCTTTCATGTATGATTAGCTTGTGAACGCATTCATGTATATGACATCGGCAAAGGGGAGATCACGATGAAAGCAGCAATTTCATCAGCTTCATCAACACCTGAATCAACATTTGCACCTACAAAAATGAACCGCTGGCTTATTGTTTTGGGGACCATCATTGTACAAATGGGTCTTGGAACCATCTATACTTGGAGTTTATTTAATCAACCGTTGTCTGATCGTTTCGGATGGGACGTCAGCTCGGTCGCGATAACTTTTTCAATTACCAGTTTTGCTTTGGCATTTGCCACATTGTTTGCAGGACGGTTGCAGGAACGTTGGGGTCTTCAACGCCTGATCCGTGTAGCCGGGGTTGTGCTCGGGCTGGGTCTTATTCTGAGTTCCCAAGTCACTTCATTAACGCTGTTGTATATCTTGGCTGGATTTGTTGTTGGTTTTGCAGATGGTACGGCGTATATTACGTCGCTATCTAATCTGATCAAGTGGTTCCCGGAGCGTAAAGGTCTGATCTCAGGGATCTCGGTCGGCGCCTTCGGTACCGGTAGTTTATTGTTCAAATATGTGAACTCGGCATTGATTGGTGCCGTTGGTCCTGCTCAGGCATTTATGTACTGGGGCATTATCGTTCTGGTTCTGGTGGTTGCGGGATCATTCCTGATCCGTGAAGCTGTTGTTCGTGAACAGGCTCCGGCAAGCAAGGTAGGAACGAAAGAAGTTGTTGCACGTCATGACTACACGGTGAAAGAGATGCTGCGTACGAAAGAAGCGTACATGCTGTTCGTTATTTTCTTCACGGCGTGTATGAGCGGCCTGTATCTGATTGGTATTGTCAAAGATATCGGTGTACAGCTGGCTGGACTTGATGTAGCAACCGCTGCGAATGCAGTGGCCATGGTTGCGATCTTTAACACGGCAGGACGTATTATTCTTGGTGCGCTGTCGGATAAAGTAGGACGAATGAAGGTCATCGCCGGAGCGCTGCTGGTTACAGCCGTAGCCGTCATGACACTTAGTCTGGTTCCACTGACCTTCGGGATCTTCTTCGCCTGTGTGGCGGCCGTTGCATTCTGCTTCGGTGGGAACATTACGGTATTCCCGGCGATTGTGGCCGATTACTTCGGATTGAAAAATCAGAGCAAAAACTATGGTGTGATCTATCAGGGATTTGGATTTGGTGCTTTGGCCGGATCATTCATCAGCGCCCTGCTGGGCGGATTCCATCTAACCTTTATCGTAATTGCTGTACTCTGCGCTGTCTCGCTATTGCTCGCACTGATCATCACCCCTCCAGGTCAAGGTCGTCGCGCACGTCAACGTGAAAAACAGATGAACCTTAACCCTTCATCACGTGCAAGCTAACAACATGCACTGAAGTACGGAACAGAGAATATTTCTTCATCTTAAAAAGCAAATTAAAAAACAAAGTAAACAAAGCGGTCTCCAGTTGAGGCCGCTTTTTGGTATCTACTGTTGCCAGATTGCCGGCCGGACTGTTGGACTATCGGACCATCTGGCTGCCAGCGAGCGTGGTGCCTTATGTGCATTCCATCATTCGCTTCTGTTATACTCTAGGTGAATTCAACAAGACCAAGATAAGTTATGTACCCCAGAGGAGGCATATCATGAAGTTCATTAAATACACACAACCTGATTTTGATGATTATTATGCATTGGTTTCCAATATGGAAGTGATGAAACAGATTACAGAACGTGCACTACCGGAGCAAGAGGCGAGAACGCAATTCGAGTCCATGCTGGAGTTTAATGAGCGTTCCGCTTGCGGACATTACCGAGTATATAGTGAAGATGGTGCCGGTGTGGCGTATGCCAAATTGATTCCGGATCAGGAGGACCCGACCAAGGCTGAGATAGGTTACATGATCCTGCCTGAACATTGGGGCAAAGGCCAAGGTACATCCATAGCTTCACGGTTGATTATTCAGGCACAAGCCGCAGGGATTGGATCCCTCTATGCAGTTATTGATCCGGGTAACGCTGCTTCCCGCCGGATCTTGACCAGACAGAACTTTGTATCCACCTGGACAGGTGATTACGATGGTCTTCCTGGTGAGATTTTGGAGTTAAATCTTCAAACGAAGCGGTAAAGGAACTGTTCTGAGGGTAATCAGATAATATAGGGCATCTTGTATGATGCAGATGAGCTCATTATCATCATGGTGCATGGGTTCACCTAGGCACATTTCATGCAAGATGCTTGCTTATATAGGAGATGTGGAGGAGATGACATATGAGCAATTCAACCATGGAACGTCTGAATGCATTGCTGCCGGAGTGGCTGGAGACCAGTCGTTTGCACACCGGGCAAGGTAAGGTGGCTTCTTATATCCCGGAGCTTGTCAAAGCCTCTCAGGATGAGCTTGGTATACATATCATGGACGCCGAAGGGAACCATGTGTCTGCAGGGGATTGCGGTGTCCCATTTACGATGCAAAGTATCTCCAAAGTATTTACCCTTATTCTGGCCCTGATGGATCATGGGGAAGAAGCGGTTTTCTTTAATGTAGGAAAAGAACCGACAGGCGACGATTACGATTCGATGATCAAGCTTGAACTAGTCGAACCCGGTATTCCATTTAATCCATTGATTAATGCGGGTGCCATTACGGTGTCCTCGCTTGTTGGAGGAGACTGTAAGGAAGAGAAATCACGCCGCATTCTGGAGTTTTTCCGCAAACTGGCGAATAATGATCAGCTGGGCTATAACGAAGAGGTATTCCAGTCCGAATCGGAGAGCGGTCATATGAATCGTTCACTTGGCTACTTTTTGAAGCACAACGGGGTCATTAAGGATGACGTTGAAGACGTGCTTGCCGTGTATTTCCGTCATTGCTCCATTGAAGTGACGTGTGCAGATCTGTCTCGAATGTCACTCGTTCTGGCCTATAATGGAACAGATCCAATTACGGGAGAAGAACTCATCCCTCGTCGCTATGTTCAGATTGCCAAAACCTTCATGACCACCTGTGGTATGTATAATGCATCAGGCGAATTTGCCATCGAGGTTGGATTGCCCGCCAAAAGTGGAGTATCCGGAGGGATATTGACCCTTGTACCGGGACAATTCGGCATAGGTCTTGTTGGCCCGGCTCTGAATCGCAAAGGCAACAGTATTGCCGGTGTGCATCTGCTCGAGCGTCTGTCCAAGGAATTTGACTGGAGCTTTTTCTAAGAAGTTTTTCAGAAAAAAGAAGCTTTACCCTTATATGTAGCCGATGAATCACATATCTGATATTTTGCTTCTTTAGAACGAAGTGAATGGTCTGGATATGTCTCGTCGGCTGCTTTTGGTATTCACCTGGAAGTGTAGGAAGACAGTCCTGCATGGCAACGGCTATGCTGCATCTATCATGGAATATCCACAACATCGGGGTGGGTACATCTCCCTTCAGTCATCGGCTAGGGCCACATTTGTAATGAGGTTCATCTGAATATCCCGGGACCCATCTTCCATCAGCAGTCTGAGGGTACGGGCCGGACGGTCCAGTCGAAGCACTTGCCCCGTGTAACGGATATCATCATGTTCGTGAAACAACGTAATAGTGACCCTATCTCCAAGCATCATCGAGTTGCTGAGCAAACGGGACATTTCTTCCGCGGCCTGGGCATCCAGGGATGGGCGGGTACGAGGAGCAAGTTGTTCCTGATGAAGAATGTAGGCTTCCCGGTGTTCGGGGAGCATCATGCGTGAGGACTCGAAGATACCGTTTTGCTGCAATTTTTTACTCATTTATAATGACCTCCAATTTTATGAGAACGTTCATGGGCTTGCGCGGACGAGCAGAGGGAGGATGCCCGCATGATGGCCGTATCTCCGTACCTGCGCTTGATATCATCCGTGGCACGTTCCAATTCTCTTTTACGTTCACGGTCATCGAACCAGGACAGCTGTACTTCAGAATCGGGTACAAGTCCGGTCAATGACACGCTGATGCGGCGGATGGGTAATCCGTCCCAATGGCGCAGGAACAGAGCTGCTGCCGCATCGTATACTTCATCCGTAATGTTGGTGGGTTCATTCACCTTCATCTGGCGGGAGAAACCGGTTGGCCGATCATAATCCTGTCCGCGACATCCAACCGAGACCACATGGCCCATGAGTGATTTGTCCCGGGAACGTCGACTGACGAGTTCCGCCAGTTCAAGCAGTACCACTTTGATATCTTCCCAGGAGTCATAGTCCCGGGGCAGCGTCATCTGATGTCCGATTCCCTGCTGCTGATGAGCATATGTCCCGGGTTTGACCGGGGAATCGTCAATACCGCGGGCGATACGCCATAGTACCTCGCCATTCACACCCCAACGTTCTCTCAGTCGGGACAGTGGAGTCTGGGCCAGATCACCGATCGTATGCACGCCCATCTTGTAGAGATGCTGCGCCATGCGGGAACCGACCATGAACATGTCTCGCACAGGCTTCTCCCAGATGGTTGAAGGCAGATCTTTGCGAGGCAGTGTGCAGATGCCTCCAGGGACTTTTTTGGCATATAGATCACAGGCCATCTTACTAACGACCTTGGTATCACTGATACCGATTCGAATGTACACACCCGTCTCCTCCATCACCCTCGATTGAATGCTGCGCGCAATCGTCTCGGGGCTGCCGAACAGATCCAGGCTTCCGGTGACATCGAGAAACTGTTCATCAATACTATAGGGTTCCACCAGATCCGTGTAAGACTGAAGGATACGCGTAATATGAAGGGACACCCGAATGTATTCGGCCATCCGGGGGCGAACAACAACAACATCCGGACATTTGGCGAGCGCTTCGCCCAGTCGTTCTGCTGTTGTAATTCCATAGGACTTGGCGAGTGGACAGGCCGCAAGAATAATACCCGAACGGCGCGCCGGATCTCCCGCGACTACGAGGGGGCGGTCCTTGTATTCGGGATGTGCAGACTTCTCCACACTGGCATAGAATGACTGGCAGTCTGCCAGCATGATGACACGTCTGTCTTGGCGAGGCATAAGACTTCTCTCCTTATTCGTGATGCTAAGCTATTATGTTAAGAAGCAATTATTTTCATTTGAACATCGATAATTAACAGTTTATTTACAGTGTGGAACAAGTGTTCTTGTTTTATAAGCATATCCGACAATTCAAAATGCGGCAACCGGAATTATTTTGCAAATTGGACACAATTATGGGTTAGCTATATTAGAGGCAGAAATTAGGAAATAAGATGTGCTTTTTTACATTTAATGTGAGAGATCCGTGACTTCCGGGTGATGACCGGGCGTTCATTTGGTTTTTTGTAAAAGGGTTATAAATGGGCACAGTCCTATAGAGGGGGACTGACGTCCTTTTTTGATTTTCTGCATTTTTCAGAAAACCTTGATGTGACGCGGAATATCGCTGATGCGTTATCGGACTATAGTATCAATTTTGTAATCTTTATGGTTAATACTGTAAAAAGGTCCGCAACTTTAAATTAAAACTCGCGTTTAATGGGGTATGTGTTCAAACGGCAAACGTTGCCTGTACCCGCGTTGCACATAACAATAAAGGTTCCAGAAGTGCAAGATCAGCAGGGTATCTAATCCATGCGATTCCAGCAAATATTAGCGTTTGGGAATCAGACGTATCCTGGAGGCTTTCGGGTGCTAGTTGATGGCGCTTTTTACGAATTATGGGCAGAATGTTCCATTTCATGTTTGCTTCCATCAGCCTAGTTACAAATGCAGAGTCTTAGCGCTATAGTGAGAACTACACCGCTGACATCTCTACCAAGCGGACATCCGAAGCGGAATGATTCGTAAACTTCATGTTGGACCATTCGATGTTGAAGCAGGATGCATATTAGAGAGGTGAGCAATCTAAAGACATGAGCAGACAAAGACGAAGACGCTGGCTATTAACGGTGTTGACAGGAGCAGTGGTGGTGACCGGTGGGATATTTGCCGGATGGCACTATATGCAACCCAAGCTCGATACGTACACAGCGGAGAACGGCACGGAGATGAAATTCAAGACCGATGGAGACCGGTTCATGGAATACGGGCCAGATGGAACGTGGAGGGAGATGTTCGTCAAAGGTGTCAACCTGGGCGCAACTTCACCGGGGCATTACCCGGGGGAATTCCCGCTGACCAAAGAGGATTACTTGCGGTGGTTCCAGCAGATCGAGGATCTGGGAGCCAATGTAATCCGGGTATACACGGTTCACGAACCGATTTTCTACTCCGCATTAGTCGAATATAACCGCGGCCGGGAGCAACCGTTATATTTTATACAGGGCATATGGTCACCTGAAGAAGAGTTAATTGAGAAGCAGGATGCCTATGCGGCGCATATTGAGCAGACGTTCAAGCAGGAGATTGAAAAGGCCGTATCTGCTGTCTATGGCGATGCGGACATTCCTGCCAAGCAGGGAGAGTCCAGCGGCAAATACAAAACGAATGCAGGAAAGTACCTGATGGCCTGGCATGTAGGGACGGAATGGGACCCGGCGATGGTAGACAACACAAACGCAAAACATGCAGACGTGCCGCAGTACAAGGGAGTTCATTTCTCGGCGAGTCCAGAAGCGTCACCGTTCGAGAACTGGCTAGCAGAGTTACTGGATCATACGGCGGTCCTGGAGAAGAAGTACGGATGGGAACATCCGATGACCTTCACCAACTGGGTAACGACCGATGTGCTGGATCATCCCGGCGAGCCGCTGTATGAAGAGGATCTCGTCAGTGTGGATGCCCGACATATTCAGCCGGAGGCATGGCAGGGAGGTTATTTTGCAGCGTACCATGTGTACCCGTATTACCCGGATCTGTTCCATATCGATAAAACGCTCCAAACCATCAAGGATGAGAACGGTGAGTACAACACGTACAAAAGTTATCTGCGCAAGCTTAAAGCCGAGTTTTCCGATATGCCTGTAATGATTACGGAGTATGGCGTACCCTCTTCTCTTGGTATTTCCCATCTGGGTATGGGAGGACGGAATCAGGGTGGACATAACGAAGTAGAGCAGGGAGATATTGACGCGTCACTGACGCAGGATATCTATGATGAAGGGTATTCGGGAGCAATTGTGTTCATGTGGCAGGATGAATGGTTCAAAAAAACATGGAACACGATGCCACTGGAAATCCCGGCTGATCGCCGTGCATATTGGCTGAACGTGCTGACAAACGAGAAGATGTTTGGTCTGCTTGCCATGGACCCCGGTAAACAGGAACAGTTGACTATCGACGGATCACTGGATGACTGGGATGATCTGAAGGATGAAGAGGTCACGACTTGGCAGGGTCAAGTGGACGGCATTCAGGAAATGAAGATGACCCATGACGAAGCCTATCTGTATATTGGGCTGACCTTGGATCAACCTTTTGACCCGGAGAAGACGGTGCTGCGAATTGGCACAGATACACTTGCCGGAGGCAGCCAGCCTGACAAGATACTCCCGGGCCGGACGCTCAGTGATGGTCTTGAGACGGTGATTACACTGGGGCAGGATGAAGAATCTCAGGTGGAGATCGCCAAGGATTATGACTTTAACCAGCGTCTGTATGGCAAGGATGGATACGACATGCTACCAGATCAGCAGTCAGACTCCGCAGATCCGTTCCACCCATGGAATCTGGCAGTCAGCCTGAGGATGACACCGCCGGATACCCGATCTGCTCAACCGTTCATGAATGAAAAGGTCGGAACATTGAAGCGGGGAACGACGGCTCCCGGTCAGCCCGATACGGATTCATTAACGGCATGGCAGTATAACGGCAATCAAGTGGAGATGCGAATTCCCTGGATGCTGCTTGGGTTCGGTGATCCGAGTTCGCTGCAAGCGATCGACTATGGACCGCTCAAGAATGGACGTGAGTTCTCCACAGTTGCTGTGGAAGGCGTTACCCTCATTCCGTGGTTAACGGACCGCGCCACGAAGAACGTATCTTGGCCTGGGGGTGAAGAGACGACCCTGGACCTGAAGACATTGTCGGTATATAGCTGGCAGCCTTGGGAACAGGTGCAGTATAGTGAACGGCTTAAGCTAAGCTACGAAAAAATGAAGAAGAGCTACGGAAAAATTCCTAGTTTTCAGATCGAATAAATGAGTATAAAGGAGGACCTTTTCACATGTTTCCAAGTTTGGCTTTGGCCTATCTGTTTTTGTACATCTGTATCGCACTTGTTGTTGTAGGCGTCATCGTATTGTTTGCCATGAAAATGTCCCACAATGGCAAACGACGCAAGACGGCGTTTTATGAATTGAAGCAGCGTGACTACTTCACCTATCTGCAAACAGCCTTGACCGAGAATAGTCCACTCAAATTGCCACCAGGCAAACTGGCTCCGCTGGAACGCAGAGTCATTCAGGACAGACTGATTGAATGGATCGA
Source organism: Paenibacillus sp. FSL R7-0026 (assembly GCF_038004485.1). Taxonomy (NCBI): domain Bacteria; kingdom Bacillati; phylum Bacillota; class Bacilli; order Caryophanales; family Paenibacillaceae; genus Paenibacillus; species Paenibacillus sp. FSL R7-0026. The sequence goes on along the minus strand of NZ_JBBORG010000001.1, from coordinate 4,212,428 downwards.
CCAGTTCAAGGGTGAGTATCGCGACAAATTAATCGCACTGTGCCGTGAAGCAGGATTCGTAGAGCATGATCTGAAGGAACTGGGCCGTCTGCGGTACGGTCGCCAGATTGATGCTGCTTATCGCTTGGGTGGCATGCGTTGTCCCGAAGCCGTTCCGGGTTTGATGGAGTTACTGAAGGATGAGAAACCGGGCCCGATGGCCATTATGATTGGTCGGTCCATCTCCAGATGTACGACTCGGCAAGGTGAACTGAAAGACATGCTGGCGTTGCTGTTAACCAAAGGTAAGTCCATTCACCATCTGGCAGCAGATATTCTGCTCGAAACGAGTCTGGATACGAGCAGAATTCTAATTGAGTTGCTGGAAGACCGGAATCCTGATTTTGTCAAAGTCGGACTGGTTGCCATGTGGGGACAGGCTGTACCTGAAGTGATGCCTGCACTCGACAGACTGGTAGGCGCAGAACATCAGGATGTACGTGCCGAGGCGGTGAAGCTGTATCTTAGCGCAAGTCCGGCACTCCGGGATGAGACTATTCTGAAGCTGATCCAGGACCCCGATCCGGAGGTTCGGGCCGAAGTGGTACAAGCGCTTGGTTCGAAACATGCATCTGGCAGTATTCCATTGCTGCGCAAAGCGCTGCGGGATGAAGACTGGAGAGTGCGTTATAACAGTGCGGAGAGTCTGAGCAAGCTCGGTGAACCGGGATTCGAAGCGCTGTGTCAGGCTGCGGTGCAAGGTACAGTTGCTGAACGCGAGATTGCGATGCAGCAGATTGAGAGTACCATGCAGCATACGAGAACCGATGACAGAGCTGTAGAGCAGATGATTGCACATAACAAAAAAAGACTGCTGTACGATCGCTATTTTGGCCCTGTCCGAGAGAACAGAACCAGCAAGAAACGCACAGGTGTCGCTACGGTAGGAGGGGATTACACTGCTTAGGGATCTACTATTAATCTACGGCATGGTCGCAATCTACTATGTTGTTTTTGTAAATACGCTCTATTTTTCCATTCTGGCCTTATCGTTCCGTAACATCTGGACGATCTTCCGACGGTCGCATTATTCCAAATACAATACATTGTCAGGCTCGGAACTGGTTCCTTCCGTTTCTCTGCTGGTACCGGCATACAACGAGGAACTGACGATTATTGAAAATGTGAACTGCCTGATGACGCTGAATTATCCAACGTATGAAGTCATTGTTGTGAATGATGGCTCCAGTGATGCGACACTGAATATCCTGTTGGAAGAATATCGGCTGAAGCCAGTACCCAATACGAAGATTCGGGGCAAGATCGCCTGTCAGAAAATTCGTGGGATCTATCATAACCCGGAGTTCCCGGATCTGTATGTCATTGACAAGGAAAACGGCGGTAAGGCCGATTCCCTCAATGCCGGGATCAACCTGTCCCATTATCCGTTGATCTCTTCCATCGATGCCGATTCGTTGCTGGAGAAGGATGCCCTGATCCGCATGGCACGCATGTATATGGAGAATCCGGAAGAGACGGTAGCCATCGGTGGAGATGTAAGGATCGCTAATGGCTGCAAAATTGAAAACGGGGCAGTGCAAGATGTATCACTGCCACGCAAAATCTGGCCCATGTTCCAGTCGATTGAATATCTCAAAGCCTTCCTGGGCGGACGGATTGGCTGGAGTCACATGAACGGTCTGATCATTGTCTCTGGTGCCTTCGGCATGTTCCGCAAGGACGCAGTAATCGCCGTGGGTGGATACCGGGATGGGTATCCTGGGGAAGACATGAACATCATCATCAAACTTCACCGTTACATGCTGGAAAACAAATTGAAGTATCGCGTTGCCTTCTGCCCTGAGGCCGTATGCTGGACGCAGGCACCGGATTCCTACCGAATTTTGTCCAGTCAGCGCAAGCGCTGGGGCCGTGGGAATCTGAAGAACATGATCGAGAATCGCGGCATGTTGTTCAATCCAAAATATAAGGTTATGGGTATGGTGACCATGCCATATAACGTCCTTTTTGAAGCGCTGAACCCGTATTTCCGGATTACCGGACTTCTGGCTCTCACCGGATATGTGCTTCTGGATATGACACAATGGCCGATTCTGGTTCTGTTCGGACTTTTGAACTTTGTGAGTGGTTATCTGCTGAGTGTAGGTGCACTTGTCCTGGAGGAGATTGCTTTCAAACGTTACAACAAGCTCTCCGATCTGGTCAAAATGCTGGTCTACTCCGCGTTGAAATTCGTGGGTTACCACCAGCTCGGCGTACTGTGGAGATTGCAGGGACATGTGCAGTTCATGCAAAACAACAACTCATGGGGTACCATGACACGCCAAAGCTGGTCCGAGGATGAGAAGAAAACAAGCGAAGCCGCTTAGGTAAAGAATAATCAAAGCAATTATATGTCCAATTAGACATTTACACGATAACGGAGAGGGCAGAGAAAGCCTGAAGAAGCGAAGCATGCACCTAAAAGCTTTCTGAAAGAAAGCTGCATCGAAAGCATACCTTTATCCCCGGATTTCCTTTTTTAAAAGGGGTCAAAAAACTGGGGATAACAGCGCTCAGAAGGTTGTTCTGTCATCGGAGTGTCAGTGTAAATAAGATTTTTTGGACTTATATAGATAATCGAGGAGAAGGGTGGAAAAGAACATGCCAAATACGGCGACATTGCAGCGTGAGGCTGCCGTTAATGTGTACCGAAGTGTAGAACAGGGATTGAAGGAAACGGGTGCCGAAACATGCGGCTTAATGTTCATCCATTGTGCAGGAAACTCTCAACCTGAGCAGCAGGTCAGGACACATCTGGAGCAGACGAGCGGGACAGCCTTCCAGGTGTGGAAGGATGGGGCCACTCAGGCGATTGCCGTCCTGCTGCCAGGGTTGTCACTGGATGAAGTTCATTATGAAGGACTTCGGATCAAACATGAGTTGCAAGAGACTGTACCCGGTGCCGATCCACAGATTACACTGGCCAGTTTCCCGGAAGGGGAGCGCCCTTCGAAGGCAACTATTCAGCATATGGCTGAGTCCTCGAAGCTCGTAGATTCGTCGGAGATTCATATCTACACGCTGGACAATACGGCGGAAGAGCCGGAACGAATTTTGATTGTGGACAACGATCCTACGGTACGCGAATTCCTGCAATTGAGGTTGAAGATGCAGGGATACGAAACCTATGAAGCTGTCGATGGACTGGCTGCACTGGAGTTGATCGAGAAAGTCACACCAGACCTGGTGCTCACGGAGCTGAATCTGTATGGCATCGACGGTCTGCCGTTTATCCATCATATTCAAAATCTGGAGATGGAGCAGCCACCCAAAATTGTCGTGTTGACTGAACAACGTGTCGAGCAGACGATTAGTCAATGCTTCCGCAGCGGAGTCGATGATTACATGACCAAACCGTTCTCACCTGTAGAGCTGGATGCCCGAATCAGACGTTGCCTGCATTAGAAGACAGCTTGAATAAGCTGATTGTATGAAGTGCAAAGTAAGTACTTTTTTTACACTATGAATCAGATAGATTAGAGCAACATTTAGAGCACAGACACTCATCTATTTATATGGATTTTAAGCACCACCAAATACACTGCCCGGAGGGAATATCATGGAGAATCAACAATTCCACACATTACTGAATGCGATTGAAAATAAAGAAGCTGTACTCGGCGTCGTCGGGCTCGGTTACGTAGGACTTCCACTTGCCGTGGAAATGGTCAATCAAGGTTTCACGGTAATCGGAATTGATCTGGATGCGTCCAAAGTAGAAAGTATCTATCAAGGAGATTCCTATATTCACGATATTTCGTCCGATGAGTTGAAAAAAGTAATGCAAAGCGGCCGTTTCCAGCCAACGACAGATTACAGCATGCTGCGCGTGATCGACGCACTCAGTATCTGCGTACCGACACCGCTTAGTGAGAATCAGGACCCGGATACGTCTTACATCGAAACGGTTGTGGATCAGATCAAACTGCATATGAAACCAGGCATGCTGATTACGCTGGAGAGCACTACTTATCCTGGTACAACTGAAGAACTGATCCAGCAGCAGCTGGACAAGATCGGACAAGAAGCAGGTAAAGACTATTTCCTCTGCTTCTCGCCTGAGCGTGTGGACCCGTCGAACGGACGTTTCACCACATTTAATACGCCGAAAGTAATCGGGGGCACAACTGAAGCTTGCTTGAAGCTCGGAACAGCGCTATATAGCAAATATGTAGAAACCGTAGTACCGGTATCTTCACCAAAAGTGGCTGAGATGTCCAAACTGCTGGAGAACACATTCCGCAGCGTGAACATTGCCTTTGTAAATGAAATGGCGATGATGTGCGACCGCATGGGCATCGATATCTGGGAAGTTATTGACGCGGCGGCAACGAAACCATTTGGTTTCATGCCATTCTATCCAGGCCCAGGCATCGGTGGACACTGCATTCCACTTGATCCGATGTACCTGTCATGGAAGGCAAAAGGCTTCCGTTTCTATAGCAAATTCATTGAATTGGCGCAATCCACCAATGACAACATGCCATATTATGTGTTGAACAAAACGTCAACGATTCTAAACGAATACGCTAAATCCGTACGTAAATCCAATATTCTGCTCCTTGGTATGTCATACAAACCGAATATTGCCGACCTGCGTGAATCACCAGGACTGGAAGTATATGAACTGTTCAAGGAAAGTGGAGCTAACGTAAGCTACTACGACCCACATGCGGATTCCTTCCAGGACAAGCATGGCGAGACCGTACACAGCGAAGTATTCAATCTGGAGCAGTTCAAGAAGTACGATTGCATCGTGCTGATCACCAACCACAGCGATTTGCCTTACTTTGATATTGCCGAGATGGGTGTGCCGATTCTGGATACACGTAATGCGTTCCGTTCGTACACACATCCGCATATCTACAAGATTGGTCACTCGGTACAGCATCCTGTGCTTGAACCAAGTGAAGCGTTGCTCGTCTGAGGAAATATATGAGGCAACGGGGCAAGCTGGTGGGTATGGCGAAATGGGCCATTCTGGCTGTGGTGTTGTGCCTGCTGCTTCTGTCCTGGATGTTCAAATGGTTCCAGGCGGAGGAGCATAAAGCGACCTGGCTGTGGGACGCGTCCATTATTGCAGAGCAGACACCTGAGATTATTGCTTTTTCCAAAGAACAGGGCGTGGATACCATCTTCCTGCAAATCCAGGATGAGGTGCCTGATGCAACATACCGCAAATTCATTGCGGCTGCCCGACAGGCCGAGATTGAAGTGCATGGACTTAACGGTCATGCAGACTGGGCCTATGAGGAGAAGCGGGATGAAGGGCTTGCTTTTATCGAGCGAGTACGAGCATACAATGCGGCTTTTGCGAAGAATGAACGCTTCCAAGGTATTCAACTGGATGTGGAGCCGTATCAGCTGAAGCGCTGGGAGAACGAGGAGAGCAGCGTCATTGCAGAGTGGCAGAACAACATGAAGGCATGGACAAAAGCCGGCGAGGATGCCGGACTGTACATGAGCGCTGCCATTCCGTTCTGGCTTGATGCCCGCCAGTCGGCTGAAGGAGATGGTACATTCAGTCGCTGGGTGATCTCTCATTTCGATGCGGTGGCCATTATGGCATATCGGGACAGTGGGCAGCAGATGTATGATCTGTCCAAGGAAGAACTGGACGAAGCGGATGATCTCGGCAAGAAAGTCTGGATCGGAGCGGAACTCGCGGATACACACGAGGGGGATCACCTGACCTTTTTCCGTAAACCGGTTAGCAATATGAATGAAGAGATGGCGAAGGTGTTTGATCTCGGTACCTCTCATTCTTCATTTGCAGGTGTGGCAGTGCATCATTATGAAGCATGGTATGCGAAGGAGAACGGTATTCCGCTTGCGCGCAAGGATGAGGAGAAGGAATAGCGTTAGATCAGCGTTAATAAGTTGTTGGTTTCAAGTGCATGGATCAAGACTATAGTATAAGAAAGAAGGCAAGTCCCGGGTAGATGGGGCTTGCCTTTTTTGTTGTTGGATTTCGTAATGGGTTTTGCAGCACTATGATGTGCAGGATATGAAACTCAGGAGTCCATTGTAATTTGGTTGAGGCGGTATCGTACACAAGGCATGGTATACGAGACTGAGTTATAGGTTGGGGAGCGAAAGGTCGCTCCCTTACTCTTTCGTGCTCTCCGCTGTCCGATAGCGATTAGGCGGCAAACCGACTTGTTTTTTGAACGCTTTGGAGAAGGAGAATAAGTCCGGGTAACCTACGGAATGAGCCACTTCAGTTAAGCTTAGCGGCGTCTGCACCAGCAGGCGTTTGGCCTGATTCATTTTCAATTGTTGGATATATTGAACAGGGGACAGACCATAGGCTTTGCGGAACTGTTTGGCAAAATGGGTTCGATCCACACCCGCATGAGCGGATACACCTTCCACGGAGATGCCGCCTGCAAAGTGAATATCCATGTATTCCTTGCCTTTCTGAAGCCAAGATGTAGCTAAATCTGGTTGCAATCCTTTGGTTGCGGGGGACCGGGCAATTCGGTCGAAGAGGTTTAGAAATCGGGTGAGTCGTCCGAGATCACTCGCTCCATCCTGCGGTTTGCGAACATCCTCCATAAATGCGCGCATGGCACTTGCGGTCTCCGGGGTAAGTACACCTGAACGGTACGGTGAGTCGGGTGTAAGTCCAATTCGGGAAAGCAGTTCGGCTGCATGTGCGCCATCAAAGGCAATAAATATTTTCTGCAACGTATCCTCGGGGTCCGTCCAGTACTCATGGGTAACATGCGGAAATAGACAGAACGCATCCCTGGCACGAAGGGTATGACGCTGTCCGTTCTGTATGAATGTACCTTCCCCCTCCAGCACAAATAGCAAATAATGATAAGGCGTAGTACGCGGGCCAATATGATAGTTGGTCTTGGCTATATTACGGCCGATGCGAATCGGCCAGGCGCCACCAGCTTTCTCGAATTCAGATGGAGTGAAGAAAATAATATCCAAAAACTCATGGTGGTCCTCCTTCATGCTCTCGGTCATCAGGAACACCTCTTTATTGTATAAGTATCGTTTGTAGATTTTAAAAGTTTCACTTATAACCTATTATACAGGTGGGTTTTATACATATTCAAGATCAGGAAGACCTAAATCTGAGAAAAGACCACAAAATGACAAAATGAAATTGCCGCGAAATGACATTGCTCACAGACAAATCAATTGTTATGATGTCCATACCTATTAAACCAAGTTAATTAATCGGCATTTGAGTGTGTACTTTGAAAATGAGTTAGAAATTAGGCGCACTTTAAAAATAAGTTTCAAGAGATGCCAACGTAGTGGAGGGGACGAAATCGATTCTGAAGAAGAGAAGCGGTCGCCTGAAAGCTTTCTGAAAGAAAGCTACATCGGAAGCATAAGCTATCTTAGAATTTTTACCTTTAAATAGGAGAATCAAAAAATTCAAGGATAACAGTGATCGGAAGAACGATTCGTACCCGGAACGTCAAGGAGGCGTAACGGTAACTTTTTTTAACATGAGACTTTATTTATTCATAGAAGGGATTGACTTTTGTGAGCGAACAGGAAGAGATGAAGTTTGGATGGTTTTTGCCTACAGCAGGGGATGGTAAGTATGTAGGGGTTGCCCCGGAGCGGGAACCGAGTTTGGATTATCTGGTCGATGTGGCACAGACAGCGGAGAAGGCAGGATTCGAATTTGTACTGATTCCGACAGGGGGAGCCTGTCTGGACGCGTGGGTGGTCGGCTCGGCTGTGATGAGTCACACGAAGACATTGCGTCCCCTTGTCGCTATTCGCCCGGGATTGGTTACACCCGTACTCGCTGCACGCATGGGAGCGGCACTGGATCAGCTATCGGGTGGTCGCGCCATGATCAATGTGGTGACAGGCAGTTCTGTTCGCGATCTGGAGGAACTCGGCGATCCACTGGCACATGCGCATGATGAACGGTATGTTCGCGCGAGCGAGTATATGGAAGTCATGAAACGTTCATGGACCCAATCGACAGGATTGAATCTGACGGAGTTTGCCGGAAGTGGTTCAAAATCTGGTGCAGACGCACCCAGTGATCCCAATCCTGAATTCAACGGCCAGTATTACAATTTCAAAGGACCGGTAGGCATGCCTGAGACGGTGCAAAATCCGCATCCACCATTCTATCTGGGAGGAAGTTCTCCAATTGCCAAAAAGGTCGCCGTAGAACATGCGGATACGTTCCTCATGTGGGGTGAGCCTCATGACTGGATTCAGGAGCAGATCGAAGAGATTGAGGTCATCCGTCAGCAGGTGAAAGAGGAAACCGGACAAGATCGTCAGCTCCGTTATGGCATGCGTGCTCAGGTACTCATTCGGGATACCGAAGAAGAAGCATGGGCAGCAGCTTGGGAGATTATTAGCAAAGTACCACCAGAAGCGATTGAGAAAGCCAAAGCCGCTTTTGCCGAAACGGATGCAACCAACCAACGCAGACAGAACGAGCTACGGGAACTGTCCGAGAAGCAGCAGTTTGTCGTAGGTCCCAACCTGTGGACAGGCTTGTCCGTTGTGCGTTCCGGCGGTGCGATTCTCATTGTAGGTACAGCCGAACAGGTCGCAGAGCGTTTGATGGAATATGGAGATCTGGGCGTTACGACTTTCATTCTGTCCGGTTACCCGCATCTGGAAGAGGCCGAAATCTTCGGACGGACCGTGATGCCCATCATTCGCGAAAAATGGAAAACAAGACAGAAGCTGCATCAAGTTACTACTAACTAAGTAAGTTCAACTAATCTTTTTATACGAAAACGGAGAGGACAGAAATAACGTGAAGAAGCGAAGCGTTCGCCTTTATCCCCGGATTTTTCCTTTTATAAAAAGGAATCAAATAAATCTGGGGATAACAGCGATCGGAAGGTTATTCTGTCATCGGAGTGGTCAGTATAAACATTCTTTAGTTAAAATATCAAGCATCCTCAGGAGGTCGTCTTTCATGAAAAAAAATAAAAAATTGATCCTGCCGCTCGTCAGTATGCTGGTGATGTCCATCCTGCTGTCAGCTTGCGGCAGTGGGGATAACGCGTCATCTGGAGAGAACGGCTCCTCGGGTTCAGGTAAAGTTACGATCAGCTTCATGCACTGGCGTGGAGAAGATTCCGAAGCACTCAACAAGACTATTGACGCATTTGAAAAAGAAAACCCGAACATCAACGTGGAGATGCAGACACTGCCCTCCGATCAATACCAGTCCACCGTACAATCCAAAATCAGTGACGGTTCGGTAGGAGATGTATTTGCTTCCTTCCCGGGTGCACAGTTTGAAGCCTTTACCAAAGCCGGATTGTTCACGGATCTGACTGGATCCTCGTTCTTGTCGGCCTACAATTCAAAGCTGATTGAATCAGGACAGCATGATGGCAAGCAATATGCGATCCCGTATCAACTCGTATATAACGATCCAATCTATAACGTAAAACTGTTTGAACAATACGGCTTGACGCCACCAACCGATTGGGAAGGCTTCCTGGCACTTTGCCAGAAGCTGAAGGACAATGGCATCATTCCGATTGCTTTTGCCGGAGCTGACATTGGCCCAGGGCAATTCATGAATACGATGGTGATGAACAATGCACCGAGTGACGACATTTTTACCAAAGTAGAAGCGGGCGAAGCCAAACTGACAGATGAGTTTTGGGTGAAAACGTTGACTCAAATCAAGGAACTGAACGATAAAGGTTACTTCCAACAGGATGCACTGGGTACCAAAGACCCTGCGGCTGGCGCACTGTTTATTCAAGAGAAAGCAGCGATGCTGGCAAGTGGATCATATCAGTTGGCCCAGAACAAGCAGCAGAATCCTAATCTGGAGCAAAAACTGCTTGCACCGATTACGGTAAGTGCAGATCAAGCGAAGTATGAAGGAGTGCATACCACTACGTTCATGCTCGCGGTGAACAGCAAGTCGAAACATCCGGAAGAAGCGAAGAAGTTCCTCGAATTCCTTAGCAATCCCGGTGTAGCGAGTGACTATGCCAACCAAACGGGACAAAATGTAACGGTGAATGATGTGAAGTACGATACGCCTGAGCTTCAGGTAGCCGGAGAATGGGCAACCAAAAAGACCGTGTTCCAGCCACGGTTCACCATCCTGAACGGAGATAATCAAAAAGCAGTAACCAACTCCATCCAGGCTGTACTGAGCGGCACTTCTCCAGAAGAAGCAGCACAGCAGGCACAAGCGATCATTGATCAGCATATCGGGAAATAAACGATGAAAAACCGTCTTCAGCTATCCCTGTTTCTGATCCCTGGGTTGCTGCTGTACGTTGGATTGTTCGTATTTCCTACATTGACGGGGCTGTTCTATTCCTTTACGGACTGGGATGGGGTATCCCCGTCGTATGCATTTGTAGGGCTGGATAATTACAAGGACAGTCTCAGCAGCATCGTATTCCGCAAAGCCTTTGGTAACAACGTGGAGTTCATGTTAACGGTTGTTATTGCACAAACCTTTATTTCACTTGTCCTGGCCCTGCTCCTGGTACGCAATACCAAGACACGCATTGTGCTTCGGGCGTTGTATTTCCTGCCTGCGATTCTGTCCTCCGTATCGGTTGGACTGATCTGGGCATTTATGTATGATCCATCCATTGGATTGATCAACTATGGATTGAATGAAGCCGGGATGAGCAGTATTGCTCGCAACTGGATTGGTGATCCTAAGATCGCCATCTATTCCATCGCTGCGGTCCAAGTCTGGGCCCATGCTGGACAGATGATGATTGTATTCATCGCAGGTCTGCAAGGTATTCCGGCAGAACTGTATGAAGCGGCTCGCATGGATGGCGGTAGCAAATGGCAGGTATTTCGTACCGTGACCTGGCCACTGCTGGCACCTTCGGCAACGATTGTTGTGGCCTATACGACCATTCAGTCGTTCAAGGCATTTGACCTCATTTTCACCATGACGGACGGAGGCCCGAACTACGCAACTGAAATTTTGACAACATATATCTATCATACCGCCTTTGGCAGCTATTCATTTGGTCTGGCTTCTGCCGGTTCCATGATCTTCCTGGTGTTGCTGGCGCTCTTGACGCTGTTGCAGTTCAAGGCACTGCGTGCCGACCGGGTAAGCTATTGAGGTTGATGTTGGAGCATTCATCCTGCAATCGAGGCAGAAGGGAGTTCACATGTTTTTAAAATGGTTCAATCGCCTGATCTTATTGGTGTACGCGCTGCTGATTCTGGTGCCGCTGTACTTTGTATTTGTATCTTCGTTCAAAACAAGCAGCAACTTCTTCACCAGTCCATTCAGCTGGCCGGACCCGTTTACATGGGATAACATCACTGGCATGTTCCGCAATCAGCCGATGTGGCAATATTTCGGGAACAGTCTGGTCGTGACGCTCGGTACGGTTGCAATAGAGTTATTGCTGAGTAGCATGATCGCCTACGCCATTGTCCGCTGGGGCGGCAGTGTAGGCAAAATCGTGTTTGCTCTGTTCGTAGCTGGTCTGATTGTTCCTTCCCAAGTGAGCATGCTGCCGATCTATTCCCTTACACGTACACTCGGGTGGTCGGACAGTCTCACGGGATTGATTGTCGTATCCGCGGCTATGCTGATGCCTGTCTCTGTATTTATGCTGACAGGTTTCATGCGCATGCTTAATTCGGAGATTCTGGAAGCGGGCAGTATGGATGGAGCTAGTGAATGGAGACTCTATACGCGAATTGCACTGCCACTGGCTGCACCTTCGCTGGCGGCAACGGCTACGTTCCTGCTCGTCATGGTATGGAATGACTTGCTTATTCCGATGCTGATGCTCAGCAGTAAGTCCAAGCTCACTTTACCGCTCGCGCTTATGCAGTTCCGCGGGGAATACGTGACGAACTATCCGATGATGCTTACGGGTGTGCTGGTAACCGCCATTCCGATGATTGCGTTGTTCCTTCTACTCCAGCGTTACTTTGTAGCAGGTCTGACAGCGGGTTCACTCAAGGGGTGAGGTATCGCAGAAATCGGAAGGAAAAGCTTATTTTGCATTGATTTCTGGAGCATTCTGCATAATAATGATTTAGTGTCAGAATGACTACATAGAGATCAAGGGAGCTATAAGTGATGAGCAAACTGGAAGTATTACGGAATCCCAAGCAGCGCAAGCTGCTGTTCAGTGCCGGCATGAGCTGGCTGTTTGATGCGATGGAAGTTGGTATGATCTCCTTTATCGTGGCTGCACTTGCCAAGGAATGGAGTCTCAGTCCCGGACAAGTCGGCGTGCTTACGAGTATTAACTCGATCGGTATGGCGCTAGGTGCTTTGATTGCAGGTGCACTTGCGGACCGTTTTGGACGGAAAGCCATTCTGATGTGGACCTTGTTAATCTTTACGATTGCAAGCGGTCTGTCTGCATTGGCGACCGGATTCGCCGTATTGTGTGCACTGCGTCTGGTTGCAGGTATTGGACTTGGCGGAGAGCTGCCCGTGGCATCTACACTGGTATCGGAGTCGATGCCTACAGCCGAACGGGGACGTGCCGTTGTATTATTGGAAAGTTTCTGGGCAGGGGGCTGGATTGTATCCGCGCTCATTGCCAACTTTGTCATTCCGGAGTACGGATGGAGAATTGCTTTTGCCATTGGTGCACTTCCGGCGTTCTATGCACTGTATTTGCGTCGTGCCATTCAGGACCCGCCGCGGTACAAGAATCATACCAAGCTTCATAAAATCACGTTCCGCGAGAAAGTGGCTACCGTCTGGTCAGCACCACATCGCCGTACAACGTTGATGCTCTGGATTTTGTGGTTTACCGTCATTTTCTCTTATTATGGCATGTTCCTGTGGCTGCCTTCGGTTGTAATGGCAAAAGGATTTACGTTGGTTAAAAGTTTCCAATACGTGCTGATCATGACGATCGCACAGTTGCCAGGTTACTTCACCGCGGCGTACTTCATTGAACGTTACGGGCGCAAGTTCGTACTTGTTGTGTATCTTACCTTGACTGCATTCAGTGCGATTGCGTTTGGATTGGCAACAACGGAAGCGACAATCCTGACCGCAGGAATCTGTCTTTCCTTCTTCAATCTAGGAGCCTGGGGTGGTCTGTACGCCTACAGCCCGGAATTGTATCCGACTTCCGTTCGTTCGACAGGTGTTGGACTTGCCACATCGGTTGGCCGAATCGGGGGCGTACTGGCTCCATTAATGGTCGGTATGCTGGTTCAACGTGAAGTTGCGATCAGCCTGATTTTCACGATTTTCTTCGTGACAATCCTCATTGGCGCAGCAGCTGTACTGTTCTGGGGCCGGGAAACGAAGGGTCAGGAACTTGCTGAGTAATTGTCAATAAATACAACGCAACTTTTGTACGGGTCTGCCAGCCTACGGAAATAACGGGTTGGACAAGCGGTATATGGTTGATACAAGAAGGGGCATGACCATGGTGTGACCATGGGCTCATGCCTCTTTTTGATATGTTCAGCGTCGTTTTTTCACTGCGTCATCGGTCCGATAGACTTCATTTTTTCTATATCCTATAATGACACTCGGGATGTCCAACCGTGAGGATTCAGGAGGAAGATGTGGGATCTGAGTTCAGAAAAGTGGAGGTTAATGGAATGATGAAGAATAATATTGGAATGGATCAACCGAATGAAATCAATGAAAAGAACATGATAATTGAATTAGATAGCGTGAGTGAGATGAAAGAGATGAAGGTGGGAGTGGGAAGCAATGTGAACAGTAATGAACGGACTACAGTTGATAGCACGAATGAGGGGCTTGATCAATTAACGTTTGCTGACAACATGGAACCTATCACTGTCAGTCGGAAAGTCACTCATGGGAAGGGGAACATGGCTGGCAAAAGAGCGGGGCGGGTCAGCATGCTTCTCGGTGCCTGCGCATTGACGCTGGGATTGACCGTGGCAGCTCCTTCTGCGGGAGCACAGAAGTTGGAACAGGGAGTTCGTAGCGAGCATGTGCTGCAATTGCAGGAGCAATTAAGCGATCTGGGGTACTTTGACGCAGGTTTGACCGGATATTACGGTACGATTACCAAAGGTGCTGTCCGCAAGTTCCAACAGGCGCAGGGGCTGAGTGCAGACGGCGTTGCAGGTCCAGCGACGCTGAACAGGCTGAATAAAAAGGCTAAAGCCGAAGGCGAGACGTTACGCCAGTTGGCGAAGCTGATCCATGGTGAAGCGCGCGGAGAATCTTTTGAAGGGCAAGTCGCTGTAGGAGCGGTTGTGTTGAATCGGGTACATTCGAGTGAATTCCCATCGTCTATTTCGAAGGTTATTTTCCAGAAAGGGCAATTCACGGCTATAGATGATGGGCAGTTTAATACCAAGCCAACCCAAACCTCTTACAGGGCTGCTCGCAAGGCTTTGAACGGTGCTGATCCGACGAACGGAGCACTCTATTATTACAATCCGAAGATTGCCACTTCGGTGTGGAGTAAGAGCAGGCCGACGCTGCTGACCATTGGCCAGCATGATTTTACAAGATGAGTTTAAGTAGAGATATGTAGTGTAATATTTGAAATGATAATGATGAACCTCGGCTGTACGCTGCTGAATGCAGACGTGCTACCGGGGTTTGTTTTATATTTTGGTTATGCAGACGAGGAGTGCGGGGATTACTTCCGTATCTTGATGTCTCTCTTTTCAATTGACAATGATTATCGTTATCGAATATCATCAAAGGATTACAAAGGGATTTATTACTGAATAATAGGTTCGGTATGGAGTCAATCGGGGGAGAAAATAGTGAACTGGGAAGAGTATATTCAAATGTGGGACAATTCATCGATTCAGCTGGTGGATATTCGTCAACTTGTAATAAGTAGCGGGGGGAAGCAGCAATACCATCTCCCAGTCAGTGGTTTTATATATATCGTGCAAGGACAAGGCACCATTTCACTGGATGAAGATATACATATATTTAAACGGTTTTATCTACTACATGCAGGAAAAGGAAGCAGGATCAGGATCGAGGCCGGGCAAGATGAGGTCACGTACTATTACATTTTATATAGAGGTATTTTGTCTCCCAAAGCTAGTAAAGAGATTCAGCACAACTATGACATGAACAACCCTTTTCAGCTACCATATGCCTACCAGCCTCTCGCTCCGCTTAATCTATATCGCCATGTGGATTCCATGTATGAGGAATGGAGTCGTAGACAGGTGTTTGAACGTTTTCATGTGAAAATCGGCTTTTACCAGTTCGTATATACCCTTGTTCAGCAACTTAAGCTTCAAGGGGTTTCTTCAAAAGAAACGGATATGGTAGAAGAGATTATCCAGTATATTCACGAACATTACAATGAATCTATTTCGCTTGAGTCATTGGCCGAACTGTGGAATTACAGCATTCAATATTTATCGAAGCAATTCAAACTCCGTACGGGGAGAAGCCCTATTGAATATGTAATTCAGGCGCGTATGGCGAAAGCGAAGGAATTAATGATTCGCACAGATGCTACGGCACAGGAGATTGCTTCAAGTGTAGGGTATAGTGACGTTTTTTATTTCACACGTCTGTTCAAGAAGCAGGTCGGGATGACACCGGGTCAATATAAAAAGAAAATGAAAGATAGCTTGGTCGATTCAGATAGTCCATGGGAAGGGTTCGTATCCTCTATGGG
Source organism: Paenibacillus sp. FSL R7-0026 (assembly GCF_038004485.1). Taxonomy (NCBI): domain Bacteria; kingdom Bacillati; phylum Bacillota; class Bacilli; order Caryophanales; family Paenibacillaceae; genus Paenibacillus; species Paenibacillus sp. FSL R7-0026. The sequence continues at coordinate 4,196,799 of NZ_JBBORG010000001.1, read as the reverse complement.
CAAACATTCTTCTTCTTGTTATGTTATTAATGATAATCATTATCAATATAAAACAGAAGGAGATTGGCAGATGTTTAAAGGAACAAGATCAAAGATGGTATTAACACTCATGTTATGTTTTACGATTATACTTTCAGCTTGCACAAGTGGGAACTCCAGTCGAACGAATAATCAGGGAGCAGCAGGTGGAAATTCAAATCAGAGTGCAGAGTCTACTCAAAATGTGACTTCCAACGAGGCCAAAGAAGATACAAGCACGCGCAAATTATCAACAGTAATGGGAGAAGTGAGTGTTCCGGTATATCCCAAACGGGTTGTTGTGGACTGGGACTTGGGGCCGGTCTTAGCTGTTGGGGTAACGCCAGTTGGCGCATCCAGTACACAAATGAACTTTGCAAAATTTCTAAAACCTTATTTGCCTGACACTGTTGAAGATATTGGGTTGGAGGGAAGTATTTCTTTGGAGAAGGTGCTGGACTTGGCTCCCGATGTAATTATTACTTGGAATCCGGCAGCCTATGAAAGTTACTCCAAAATTGCACCAACCGTCGTGTTCGAGACAAGCAAGTACTCCACCATCCAGGAAGAAATTACGGCAATGGGCGATATCCTGGGTCGACAAGAAGAAGCTGAGAAGTGGAATGCAGATTTTGTCAAACGTACCGAAGCTGCCCGCAATAAAATCAAAAATGTCATTCCAAAAGATGCAACGATCTCCATTGTGGATTACGTTACGGTAGACAAATTTTTGATGGTAATCGGCAATGCAGGCGAGCGTGGGGGCAGAGCTACATACGATATCTTGGGTCTGAATCCAACGCCTAAAGTAAAAAGTGATATCATTGACAAAAAAGAGGATCGCATTGAAGTTTCATGGGAGACTGTGAATGATTATGTGGGCGATTACGTCATTGTGCTCAAAGTTGAAGGCCAGGAGCCAACCAATCTTCCAGCGACGTGGACATCCTTAGATGCGGTCAAAAATAATCATGTGATCGAGATTGAAATGGAGAAGTATTTCGCGGCGGATTCATTCTCATCCCTGTTACAGGCGGAAGATATTGCTGATAAGATCACAAAAATGGCTGCGGCTGCTAAATGATTAACTGAAACAAAGTATACTGCGTAGTTAGAGGGTATCATCAAAGTCGCCTACATGGCGGCTTTTTTGGCATCATATTCAAATGTATAATAGTTGAGATTCTGTTTTTGGATCAAATTTTGACTCTAGTGTTTTAGAAATTGCTTAAATGGTGGTGAATAGAATTGAGGTTTCTAAAGGGATTATTGATTGTAATCACATTAATAGTCATAGCTTCAGTCATATGGTACGGCTCTTATAAGAATGATATGAAGGAACTTGAAGAAGGTTTAAGAACGCATTTAGTCGTTGAAAAGGGTATGGATGAACAGGATATCATTAGCATCACTGCTCGTCGCAGTAAAATGCCACAGTATCCTGTAGTCGTCATATTGAAGGACAATCCACAGGAAGTTGTCTACACCTACAGAGATGAGCAATGAGTGCAACTATGGCCTGATCCATAATACCAGATGAATTATTGATCACTTTCTTGAATATGAATAACCGGGTACTGGACGCCCATTCACCCACCTTTCTCTTCTCTACTTTACCTAATAGTAGTTCATGCACGGAACATCCTTGAAACCTAATACGAATTTACAAAGTATATATAAAGAAGGATATAATTAGTTACCATTTATAAATTTGTACTCGGTTACATCCATAGAAGGGAGGACGAATATGCCATTTATTGGGGGAATCATTTTAATTTTTATCCTAGCATTTATTCTATGGTCATTAATGTTCCCGCTATTCAATAAAATAGGTAGTAGAATTTTGAAGAAATACAATAAATTCAAACAAGAGGAGAATGGTGATGAAAAATTCAAAGACGTTTAGGGTAGGGGCAATTGCGGTTGCATTAGTTATTATTGTGGGAGTGCTAATGGTGACCTTCTTTTTAACACGAATTCCTAATGGATATGTTGGGGTCGTTTATTCACCAAATGGAGGCGTAAAAGACAGTACACTGAGTCAAGGGTGGAAACTCGTTGGAGCGTTTGATAAAGTGACGAAATATCCTATCCGAATTCAAACGGTGGAATACAGAGATATTCAGATTGCTACTTCTGACGGGAAAAATATCACAATCGATTTTGCTTACAACTACCAAGTAGAACCAAGTAAAGTATCTTCTATATTCAATACATTTGGGCCAATTAGTATTCAAGAAATTGAGGATACATATCTCAAGACACGTTTCCGTGACGCAGCTCGTAAAGGTATTTCCAAATTTACAGTCATTGATGTTTATGGTGAGAAGTCATCCGAAGCAGGAGTGGACGTGCAACAACGTTTTTCTGATGACGTTAAAGAGTTAGGCTTTATTGTATCCAACGTTACTGTAGGTGTTCCTCAACCTGACGCCAAGACTCAGGAAGCAATCGATAAGCGTGTCGAAGCTTCTCAAGAACTGGAACGAAAAACGACTGAACTTGAGATCGCCAAAAAAGAAGCAGATCGCAAGCGCGTGGAAGCGCAAGGTAATGCAGACAAACTATTGATCGAAGCAGAAGGTCAAGCTAAAGCAAATAAAGAGCTTCAACAATCATTATCGAGTCAACTCGTTGAATATGAAACCATTAAGAAATGGGATGGAGCACTTCCATATGTAAGTGGGTCAAATACGCCAATGATTCAATTGCCAACTACAAAAACAGAGCAAAATAGTGGCGCGGGGAGCGTATCTCCCTAATAGCGGTTTGAAATGCATGCCTTGCTTTTTCACCATTTTAATGTGTTGAATTCTAATGAACAAGCCGGTCCAATCGTGGGCTGACTTGTTCATTTTGAGTCTTTTCAAAGGTAACATGAGGGATTAAGTTAAGCCATAGCATTGGATTCGCCTGTCCAATCCTGTACAATGGATAACGACAAAAACAACGGTAGATTAAGGATGGATTAGCACGATGAGAATTATCATATCACCAGCTAAAAAGATGAAGATTGATACCGATCTTATGGCTATCGCGCAGATGCCGCAGTTTATAAACGAGTCAGAACAGCTATTGAGTCTGCTTCAAAAGTTATCCTATGACGAACTCAAAGCGATGTGGAAGTGTAACGATGCAATCGCTGAACAGAACGTGGAACGGATTCAGAATATGAATATAAAAGCAAATCTTACGCCAGCCATCTATGCCTATGAGGGCATTCAGTATCAATATATGGCTCCGGGTGTTTTTCAAAATGAGGAACTGGCGTATCTTCAACAGCATTTACGTATATTATCCGGTTTTTATGGCATATTACGGCCTTTGGATGGGGTTACCCCTTATCGGTTGGAGATGCAGGGCAAGCTGCAAGGTCCGGGTTTCAAAACGCTCTATCAATTCTGGGGTAGCAAACTCGCAGATCAGCTTCAATCAGAAAGCAACTACATCCTAAATCTGGCTTCCAAAGAGTATAGCAAAAATATTTTACCTTTTCTGAGTGAGGAAACCCGATTCATTACTTGTGTATTCGGACAAATGGTCAATGGGAAGCTTGTTGAAAAGGCAACCTGGGCTAAAATGGCCAGAGGTGAAATGGTACGTTATATGGCAGAGCACAAGATTACAGAGGTGAAGGACGTAAGAAACTTTGATAGGTTGAATTTCGCTTTTTCAGAAGAACGATCCGACGAGAGTACGTTTGTTTTCATACAATCAGAGGGACAGTAGCCTGCTGTGCAACGGTGGGTTCCTATACCAATTCGCGTCCTTTAATGTCACAATGAGAAAAGACGCAGGGATGTATATCCCTGCGTCTGATCAAGAATCAAATCCGTGTCCAAAGCTGATGAGCTTTTGGGCTTATTTCCCGTATTCCTCATGATAGAACCAGGATAGCTAATTCCTCCAATATTCATATTACATCCTTCCTGTTAACGAACATTAATCCAAGCGGTCCACTGTGTTGGAATATTAATGGAATAGACCGTACCTACAAATTGTCCGCCTGTTGTATTAGGGGATTCATAAACCCAAGAATGGGCAAAAGCATCTACAACACGATCACCGTCCAGATCAATAGCTTCAGACCAGTTGTTTGTCATAGTATTGCCAGCGAGTTTGCCGTAGTGACTACTGTCATAACCGATCTGGAACGTAATACACTGAATCCAAGCCCCACCATGATCATTGGTTGTGGAGAGCGGGTTGTTATTGAAGCCGTAAATTTCTTGACCGCCATTAGGAGATACGACACCGTATACATTAATGTGAGATACTTTCGGAGCAGGCGCAAACAGAACTGGACCACCCGCATTATCTGCCTTCTGCGATTCAAATTCAGCCTTAGCCGCTTTCACAGCTTCTTGGAATTCTTTGGAACTAATAATTTCTTCCTTTGTCATAGGTTTGGCTTGAGTCACATCACCGTCTGCATAGGCAGCTACATTAAACGAAAGCACTAGAACAAGAATAAGAGATAAACTAATCAATTTTCTCATAGCAATAAATTCCACCTTTCTTGTTATGGGTATTCTTTAACAAAAACATGCGGTTACAACAAATAGACCTGCTTGCAGCTTAAAGCCTCTTGCCCTCCTCTCTTTTAAAGATGGTTCTTCCCCTTTTTTCTTTACTGAAAAAGAAATTAAGGAGGTAGAACTCTACAGGCTAGAAAACTCTATGAAGTAGGAATGTATATGTAAAATGAATGCCTGCCAATGATTATGTGTTGCAGACAAAATGTAAAACTCATTTATACGCATTGATATCTTAGTTATGTTAGGCTCTGATACCCATCTTGAAAATATAAGATTTCAAAATAAATATTTAAATTGTAATATATTCCATTTATACAAACATATAGTACAACTAATCATTGGCACAGTCAAGTTTCTTCATTAGTACTATGATTTGTTAAAGTTTTCGGCTTGTCGTAGTAAAATGCCACAGTATCCTGTAGTCGTAAAAGGAAAACCCTCTGGAACATGTATACACCTACATAGAGATCGTATGGGGCTGAGGGACGGATATTATTCATTCTGAGCGTGGATTCATGCAGTGAAATCAGGAGGTTAGCCGGATGTAATTGCCACTAAACTTCTGCTAACATAGTCCTATCATATCTTAGATGAGCGGTGAAAATGGATGAATACCATTAAAGTTACCCCTGAACAGTTACATCACGTATCGAATCAAGTGGATCAGGCGAGACAACAATTGGAGCATATACGGGAGAATCTCACAAGACAGATCATGTTCCTTCAGCAGATGTGGCTGGGTGTGACGCAGGAGCGTTTTTATGATGAGTTTGCACGGTCACGTCCTTTATTGCAGAGGGCGCTGGAAAGTATGGTGAACACCTCTAAGGAACTGAAGGATATCGCCACGCGATTTGAGAATGTCGATGCTGAAAAAGTGAGTCTTGGCAGTGCTGTTGGTGCTCTAGGTGCGGGAGTAATGATGAAGACCTCAAGATATTATGCCGGTTCGGATGATAAGGGCTATCGGATGGCACAAGTCAATGTGTTTGGGAAATGGGTATGGATGCCTGTAAACGAGAATGGTGTTGCGGATCAGGCTGCGCTCCAGGCATATCAGAAGGATCAGGGGCATTTGGATTTTAATCGGATGCAAGCTGTAAATGTTGAACCGCCAGGGGAAGATTTTTTTGCGATGCAGATCAAAGCCTTTGAGCAGGGAATCGATCCGTACACAGGCGAGCCTGTATCTGATAAGTATGCTCAGATGATGTTGACTTCTCTAAAGTTCAGTCAGCTATTTATGGCATTTCAGATGGTTCGCGGGAGTATGCCGGGTGGCAAAGGGCCGTTTCGCGTACCTTCTTCTCATCCAGCTGTGGCGAAGATTAAAAAGAATTTGGAAGCGGCTGAAGCAAGGAAAGCGAATGCGTACCAGAGTAGTTGGAAAATCAATGAATTAAAGAATACTGAGGGTTTTAAAAAAGGAACTACAAGTAATGCATTGAATCATATCTTCGAGGGTGAAATAATAAAGGGACAAGCGGTTGGATTTCATTATGAAGGTATGCCAAATACCAAAGGGAAAGTTGTTGGAAATATTGATCCTCCTAATGAGTATGGTGTGTATAGAGCCAATGTAGAGGTAGATGGAATACTAAAAAAAGCGAAGACCACGTTCTTTTCGAAAGATTGGACACCACAACAAGTAATTGATGAAATAAATATAGCATTCGATAACAAAGTTCTCTTCAAAAATAATAGATATAGGGGGACTTCCAGTACAGGAGTGACTATTGAATTTGTTATAAAAAATGAGAAAATCACATCGGCTTATCCGTTGTATTAAGAAGATTGGAGATACGAACATGATTAAATACAGGTATACAATCGAATATAAAGAAGATTTCAACGAAGTTATCGTGGACTTAGGCATCGATTCATCATTAAAGAATGGTTATTTGATTAGTAATTCTTTGGGATCGGATATATTTGGAGACTTTGCCACGATCCAGGAAGAGATCGGAAACTTAATCGAATTACTGAAAGGGAAAATAACGTTATACGAAGGTGGAGGGAATGTGAACTTAATAAAATCTGATAAGTCTTTCACAACTTTTGAAGATATCTTTGCAGAAGAAGATGAAGAGGACAGTACATGTGAAATTGAAACATTAGAATATGTAAAGATACTATTGTTGTGGGCAAAAGAGAACTTTCAGTATAAAAGCCGACGAGGCGTTATCTTGAAAGAAGAAGCGGAATTAGCATTAGAGTGGATAAACAAAAAATATATTGAAATCTGTGAGATTGAGAGTCAATAATCGCAAAAGATCGTTGACCATGCTCATCGTTTATTAGATACGATTAATGTTGAGTTTCAAGATTCTTTCTGTCTTGTTGTTTTCAAAATTCCAGAAAAGTAGTAAAAGGTCAGGGTGACTAAATGTGATGCAGCAATGAAATCAACTAACCAACAAGTACTGATAGAGCAATTAAATTCACATCGAGTGTGGATTGAAACCATTGGAGAAAAGGGTGAAAAATTAGGTGTTGATGAAATAGACTTTCGTCATGTTGATTTATCGGGATATCCTTTGGATCAAGCTTATTTGACCGAATGTGCATTTGATGGCATGAATTTGGAACATATGGACATGTCATCATCGTTGTTATGTTCATCCAGCTTTACTAACACCAACGTAGTAAATGCTGATTTCTATAAGGCAGATTTGTCTTATGCCGATTTTACAGATGCCGATGCACAAGGTGCAAGGTTTGCCAAAGCGGATCTCTCTGAGTCCATCTTTACAAATGCGAATTTGTCAAATGCAAAGCTAATTTCCAGCTCCCTGTACCTTACAGATTTTCGAGATGCTAATTTGAATCAGGTAGATGTCAGTTCAGCATCGTTTAAAGAAACTTTGTTGCACGGTGCTAACTTAACAGGGCTTAGGGGAATAGAAGAAGCTCTTATAAAAAGCATCAATATCGGAACGCCAGAAGAACCAAATATTCTGGTGGGTGAAGAAGCTATAAAATGGTTGCAAGACAATAGTTTGAGTGAATAATAGGAAAAAACATGTATGGTCGAAACTTATAAAAGCTTGTTTCACTCGAACGGTGGAGTATTTGATGTGCGAGAGACTTACGGCAATGCGGCTTAAAGAGTAATGATGATTTACTGATTACCTTCTATATAATAGGAGTACAATTTGAAGTAAGAGACGAATGCTTTTGCAGAACTTTACATCAAAGATGATTTTCAAGATACATGCAATTTTGCTTAAACGACCACCTGCTCAAAGCAGGTGGTCGTTAGGATTGATGTGTTGGAAAAAAGCTTTAGAGATTTCAATAGTGTTTATTAATTAAAGTTAAATGAACATATAGTACGAATGATAATTGATATATGTGTATCTTTTTAGAACTGGAAATTTATTATATGCTTTAAAAGTGAGATTCATGAAGAGAACTAAGATTCAAATGTAGTAGAATAATTAGGGAGATGGTGTATGAATGATAGTTGATTGGATAGGAAGACTTATTAGATGGAATGAAGTTATTGTCAATAATTATATTTCTTTCATTCCACATTGGATAAAGCTGTATTACTTAGTTTTCTGTGAAACCACTATATTTCTTCTACTGATTGAGTTGATTATGAGATTTCTTCTAAGATTGATTGCAGTTTTAAATAATTATGGGCTTCATCATGCCAGTTTAAATTCAGTGCATAAGCCAAATCTTTTAATCAAAATATACATATTATATTATAGTATTTCAAAATTTATATTCAACGTACGTAAAATAATCCCTGATTTGTGGGGGGAATATAAATTTCCGAAATTAAATCAAAATCTATATGATTCTTTAGCAGATAGAGGTTTTTTAGGGGCAGTTTCTAATCTTTTTATAAGTGCCTGGATACCTTCAAAAAGAATGATATCAAGCGTTATAATTGTTTTATACTTCTATTATAAGGGGGAAATTGAGTGGTTATTTAATATTAATCTATATAAAATAACTTTTAATGAAGTTGATAGCGTAACTGGTCTGTTAACAAAACTAATTGCTTTAGCTACTACAGGATTACTTGTAGTTGTTACTTGGAGAAATTTAAGTCTCAAGGGGAGGCAAATGAGGGCTATAAATAAAGCCAATCAGAATTATACTGAAAATTTAGTCGAAATTCATAGAAGATTATTACCGATCGCTTCAATGATTGTTTATAAAGCAACATTAAATTTAGAAATAGTTTTAAAAAATAAAGATAGAATATTAAATCAACAACTTAAAAACATCACCCCTTATATAAAATATGTGAATGGAAATTTTATATGTGGAGAAGAGTTAGATTCTTTTCGCCAAAACGCTCTAGATTATATTAATGTCGATGAGATTAAAGAAATAGATGAACTATTTTTAATTCTAGAGAAAGCAAAAAAAGAGAATTTAATGGTTAATTTTAATTTATTTTTCGTACTTGATTATGATATGAGAACTTTTGATTTTGAGTTTGCTCATAAAGATTATATGAAGAAAGTCTCCTTTGTAAGATCTTCATTTAAAAAACAGATACAGATGACGGAATACCAAAAAAAACTATTTAAAAATATGAATCTAAGTAATGAGGATGAGTCATACAAAACATATTATAAAGAGAAGCTTGCTGAATTCTATAAAGAAAACGAGAAGAAATTTAATACAGATATAATTAACTCAGTAGAGATGATTGTACAACTTCGTAAGTATGCGATAGCTTGTAATAAGGTCCTTAATATGAAATCCTCTAAAGTTGATGGTTGGCTGAGATCTATTGCAGATAGAGATTGACAAATTAATGGAGCTTAGCCATTAAACTTTTCTTGACTGACCTAATTTTTGTTTTTTGAGAAAATATAAGTTGTGGCACAAGTTTCGTGTAAGCGTCCCATATTGATAATTATTTGTTAGAAGAAATAAAGAAAACCGAAAGCATAACTGAAATTATCATAAAACTGGTGAGAAAGTTGGCGTAATTTTGACTAATATTAAAGTTGAGGTCTACCCTGCTCTAGAAGGAGATTGTTTTTTAATATGTATAGGCGATCGAAAAAAAACAAATATTTTAGTTGACGGAGGTTTTGCTAGTACCTACCATAATTATTTAAAACCTCGACTTTTAGAAATGGCAGAGAATGGCGAAGAATTAAGTCTTGTTATTGTTACACATGTAGACGCCGACCACATAGAAGGAATCATTGAACTTTTTAAGGAAAATGGAACAGCAGAGAATCCTTTGATAATTCCTATTAAGGAGGTATGGCACAATAGTTATAGACATTTAAATTTTCTCAAGCAAAAGAGTGTGGAGGAGCTTGATGTAAAAGAAGAAAGTATCCTATCTGGAATAATTAGCAAGTCATATGTTGAGCCGAGTAAAAGTAGGAACAATCCAAATAAAGGTGTCAGTGCAAGAGATGGATCAACATTAGCAGCATTGCTCTATAAGGGGAAATACAGTTGGAATAATGCATTTAATGGAGCTGCTGTTAATCTGAATGAGAGAAACTTCATCTCATTAACTTCTGAAATCTCACTTAATTTGTTATCTCCTGATTCAAACAAATTAAAACGATTGGAAAAGTTCTGGCTGACAGAGTTAAGAAAAAGTAAATATGATTTCAAATTAAACGATAATATTTTATTTGATGATGCATATGAGTTCTATTTACTTTCACAGAAAGATGAACAGCAGGTTAACGAGAGTAAAAATATTTCTTATCAGAAAGAAAAAACTAGTCTGAATAGTGTCTTAAACAAGAAAATGATTTATGATAACTCTGTTGTGAATGGTTCTTCTATTTCATTTATTCTTGAATACAAAGACTATAAATTATTGTTTTTAGCCGATTCTCACCCAGACATTGTAAGGGAAAACATACAAGGACTAGTGGATACCCAAGGTTACATCCCTTTTTTTGATGTTATAAAAGTAGCACATCATGGTAGTCACAGAAACACTAGTACTGAATTACTTTCATTAATTGACTCCTCAGTTTATTTATTTTCTACAAATGGGAAAAAAAATAATCACCCTAATAATGAAACTATCGCTAGAATTATATCTAGAAAGGGAACAGAACGGCGTCTTATATTTAATTATTTTATAGAAAACGAATTGTTAGCTAATGAAGATTTAAAGAAAGAATACCGCTTCATAGTTGAGTTTTCTGATGAGTTTGAGATCAAAGTAATTGAAATATAGAAAGGAAAGATAAAATGTTCACATATGAAGAGGCTGTAGGAAGACTGATCTGTGGGGATGAAGATGAGAATCGTGCTACTGTATTTCTGATCTCTCCTACGAAAGTAGTGACAGCTAGGCATGCGGTAGATGATTATTATTTGGAACATAAAGAAATTAACCTGGAATTTTTAAACATTCAAAAAGAATCGATTAAACGCAAGGGATACCCTATTGAAAAATTTGAAAGTTTTAAAACCCCTATAGCTATCTTAGAGTTGGATAATCCCGTTGCTTGTAATACATATTTAAAATTTTGTTACGACGAAATAGAAAAGGATAATATTTATGAGACTTTTGGGTATCCAGTTGTAAAGTGGGAGATGGGCCATCGTACTAAAAACAAAGTACTAAGGCTGGTGACTAATGATATGTCTCGACCATATGATTGGGATATCGACTTGAATTATGATGCAAATATAGAAGATTTCAGTGGTCTTTCAGGAGCACCTCTATTTGTCAAGGATAAATTAGTCGGAGTTGTTCTTGCTGAGTCTAAAGCCAACCATAAAGTTATTTCATTAGGATCAGTTAGTGTTAAAAGATTCAGTGATGCATTAGATAAATTAGAAATTTTAATTGATGAGTCATTACCTGAACTCAGTCTAAATGAGATACATCAATTAGATGAGTCAATGGATTTTTCAGAATCGTTATTCATCATGAAGCTTGAATCAGCTGAGATATACGACCATGAGGATTGTCAACAAGAATTTTTCAATGCAGAAATAGCAAAAAGTTCAGTAGAAGGGAGAGGTCTCTCAACTGAAATCAAAGAATTTTCTATGTTAAAAGAAAACATAAAAAGTGTATGGAAGACGCAACATCGATCATATAAAGAAGAAAATGATGGTAATGATTTGTTGACTAAGGTTTACGAAAGAGTTGAAGATTTAAACAATACTACTCTTAACTCCAATCTTGATATTCCATTAATAATAAAAAAAGGAATTCTGCATCAGTTATCAGATGAATGCAAAATTGGATGGGTTAAGGATTATAAACTTAGATTGGAAAATTTTCTGAATGAAAGGACTGAGATCGAATGATTGAGGAATTAAATTTAGTGAACAGAGATTTAATTCTTAATTCCATAAGAATATTAACTTTAATTTCTGAGTTTGAGTCTAAGAAGTCTTTTTGTATGAGTTTGAATCGTATTATGTTGTATGATTTTTTCATGAAATTTCCACGAACAATGATTCCAGCAAAGGAAAAAAATGAGGAGAAAAAAGATTTTAATGAATTTTATTCTTATTTTCATTGGCAACCGGATAGAGAAGAGTATAATTTATATTTAAGTTATTTAATAAGTAAAGATTTAATCGAAAGAAAGATAATAAAGAATGATTTTTGTTTTCATATCAATGAAAAGGGCAAAGAAGTCCTAGGAAAATTTAAGAGTTCCTACTCAAATGAATTAACTATACTTGCAAAATATATCAAACATAATATATCTAAGTTAAGTGATTCCAAAGTGGAGGGTATGATTATGGAGAGTCTAGACGGTATTCACAATGAGTAAAAAAATACATTTGGAAAAGTTAACTTTGGTCGGTTTCCGAAAAAATTATGAAGTAGTTTTTAAAAAAGGACTAAATTATATTTCAGGTCCTATGTCAACTGGTAAATCTTCAATTGCAGAAATGATCAATTATGCCTTTGGAAGTGAGAAACATAAAGCTTACATAGAAATAGGGAAAAGTTGTAAGGAAGTACAGTTAGACTTTTGGATTGGAGAAGAGAAGTTCAGGATTATTCGACCTTTATTCGAATATAATAGACCCGTTAAAATATTTCGTTGGGACAAGGGGAAGGCTGATTTTAATAGAGAGTTTGATTTGTTAGAAATTGACTCTCCAGCCAATGAGTACTCACTTTCTGCATTTTTATTGGATGAAATAGGACTTCCAAAAATTACTGTTGCAAACCAGGCCTTTAGCTTCAGGGATTTATTCAAATATTCATATGTGAAACAGTCAACTATCGATTCTGAAAATTTGTTAATGGAACAAACATCTGGTTCAAATATAAAAAGAAAGCCTACTTTTGAAATTATCTTTAATATTTATAACGAGTTATTAGGGGATTTAAAGCAGCAATTAAAAGAGAAAATTCAAAAAATAGAATTAATGAAAAATAAAAGAATTGGAGTATATGAATTCTTGAAAGAAATGAATATGCTTAATCAAGAATTATTTCAAACCGAAAGAGAACGACTCTTTAAAATTATTTTTAACGAAAATAGAAAACTTGAAGGTTTGAAAAAAAGTGGAACATATGATAAGAGTCTTACTTTAATTCTAGAGAATAGTATTATTAGCTTAAAAGAGAAGGTAACAACGATAGCCGTACTTATTGCTGAGAAAGATAAGTATGTAAACAAATTGCTATTACTGAGGAATCAATATTCCGGAGAAATTCAAAAAATCGAATTTATACTTGAAGGTTCAATTATCTTAAAAAGTTATGAATTTAGTTCATGCCCATCTTGTTTAAATCCCATAAACTCAAAGAGTGGTTGCAACTTATGTGGAAGTGAGCATACAGACCTCACAGAACAAGAAATCTTAACTTTCAGAAGTGAGGCTAGACGCTTAACAAGGAAATATAATAGTTTGGTTGCGTTTATTGATCTACAAAGAAAAGCAATTGTCGAATTTCAGAACGAAAAGAAAGTTATAGAAGAGGAATTGCATGAGAAACAACGTGAGTTAGATCATCTAAGGAACCATTATTTAAGTCCATATTTGGAACAAATTCAGCAAATAAACTATGAAATCGGAAAAGTTAATAGCAGTTTAGATCAATTAGAAAAAAATTCATATGTAATTAATCAATTCTCAATAATTAGTCAAAACATACTCGATGAAGAAAAGCAACGTGATTCATTGAAATCTACAATTGATTCATTAGAAAAAGAGAAAATATCTAAAAGTGATTTAATTCAGAATCTTTCTGATCTATTTTCAGATATTCTGGAGGAATTCTCCTTTCCTAAACTTAACAGCGCCTTTATAAAAGAGTCAAATTATTTACCTTATGTTAGAGGAGTCAAATATGACGAGCTAGGAAGTGGTGGAGCTGTCACGATGACCACTATGGCATATTTCTTATCTATAGCCCTATTAGTGTTTAAAAATAAAAATCACTTAGGATTATTAATAATTGATTCTCCTAGAAAAAACTTAGGGGCGGATTCGGAAGTTGATGATGAATTTAAAGATGAAGAAATCTTTAATTCAATTGTAAAATATTTTGATTCTTTAAACAGTAAAAACTTAAAGAATGATACTTGTGTAGAGGAAATTCAATTAGTCATTATAAATAATGGGCATCCTGATTTCATAAAAGATGACGATATCATCGTAAAATTTGATGGGAAAGGGACTGGTAAATTACCCTACGGATTAATTGATGACATAGAAAATTTATGAATATGCTCCTTTTAGCTCATCACACTAGCTATCTTTTGGTTAAGATATTAAGCGTTATTTCTAATAATATATTTAAATTCAAAACTAATCACTTTAGTGGATTTCCCGCTAAATTCACATCTCACCTCATACCTTGATATACAATCTGTTTGAGGTGAACCTACCATGAAGGATAACATGTCAAACCTGATCGAAGATTTGTTTCACGGGAATCTGCGGTTGGACGAGTCGATTCATCCTGAGCAAGCTGAGTATCAGGAGATCAATCGCCAGATATCAGATCTCATGCAGGACTACAAAACACAGCTTACCGAGAACGAATACGATGCTTTGGAGCAACTGATCGACTTGATTGGACAGTCCACATCCATGTATGTGGAAGCGGCGTTTGAGCAAGGTTTTCGTACAGGCGGTAGACTGATGATTGAGGTTTTAGCCAAAAATACCTCATAAGCCAGCTGACAATACAAAGCAATTCAAAAATCCCCTCCTCCATTACCACCGATCAGGCTGGAATGGAGGAGGGGATTTTGCTATTAAATTATTCTTTTATCATATTACCTACCACCTACCGCGCCCCAATATTCTTACCCGATGGCGTACCCGAGCCGATCAGATCACTGCCACCCGCAAGCTTGAGGAAATTGCCCAAGACAGGCGTTCCGTCCGCGCTGCGTGTTACCGAAGGCACGAGGGAGACAAAGTCGGCTGCGCTGGCGAGCAGGCCTTTGGCGTTCTCACTTTTTTTGTTCTTCCACCAGACGTTGGTGCTGCTGACGTCGGTTCCGCTTGTTTTGTCACTGGCGCCCCCTTGGAAGGACAGGTTGTTGGTGAAGATATGGGTGCCTACATCAAAAGCAAAGTTGCTTTGCCCATTGTTCCAGGAGGTGTTATTTTTCATCTGGATCGAACCGGGATTGCTGTTGTAGGTGAAGCCGTGCTTTTTATTATTAAACGCAATGCTGTTCTCGACGATATGATTTACTGCAATCTTCTCACCGCCCAGCTTGAAGCCGTTGCCATCACTGTTGGAGGTAGAAGTACCGTCTGCGGTTGCCCCGTTCGCGTAGGCGATGCTGTTGCGGATCGTAACCGCGCCGATGGCGCCTGTGTCCGTTTTGCTATAGAGATCCCAGCCATCGTCCACGTTATAGGCCGCAATACAACCGTCGAAGATATTGCCCGGGCCTACGGTCAGTTTGGCCGCAAAACCGTCTGCATCCTCGCCGTCATCCGGGTCATAGTTGTTGTGGGAGTAGGAACGAATCACTTCATTATATGCAGGCCATTCACTCTTGGCAGCCGTGGAAGCATAACGTCCCATTTGAATACCCGTATCCCGGTTGTGATGAGCCTCGATCTGCTCCAGACGGTTGTAACTGCCTCCGATGAAGATGCCGTTGTCGCCCGCACCCTTCACCTCAAGCCCTTTGACGAACCAGTAGTCTCCGAACATTTGCAGTCCACGATTGGTGGAAGCGAAGGTTTGGGCTGAGAAATCAAAGACCGGTTTTTCCGATCCATACGCCACCAGGTTTTTGCGTTGGCTCGATGTGCCGCTATTGCCACGTTCAATGGTAATGGTTTCGGAAAAGCTGTAAGTTCCGCCGCGTAGATAGATCGTTTTACCTGGGGCAATCTGGCTCAATGCGTTAACGAGTGACGTAGGGCTGTTTAGTGTTCCCGGATTGCTGGCTGAGCCATTAGGAGACACATACAGATCACCCGCAGCAAGTGTGATATTCGAAGTCGCCACCGATTCAGAGGGATTTTGCAAGCTGCTCTCGATCAGCTCTTCAGCACCAGCCGATCCACCACCAATCAATAATAGAGGGAACGCGGCGCTCAGACAGATCTGGGCCATTTTCGATTTCAGTGAACGTTCGGATCGTACAGATGCATGAGTAGATGTTGATGGGAATAATTTCATTACGCAAACCTCCTTGGTTAATGGGAAATAAAATAAAGAGCGCGTGGTAGCCGTGTACAAGACCGTTATCAATGAAAAAAGTCATATCGGCTGGCTAGATGCAATCTCTAGGACACAGGTTTATGGTAAATGCTGTAAGCGTTATCATCAATAATCATCTGATCATATGGAGATACATGCAGGCAGTTCAGGCCTGCAAGCTTCCAATGCCTGTAATATCACGTGAATTATGTAATCTTTCCATTGGGTGATAGCTCTCATTTAACGAAGAATCATCTGAAATGAACGTAGAGAAGTAAGCTTTTCCATTCCCCGAGCACAAGTCTTACCTTCGATCCACTCAAATGAACTTCTTTTAATTTAAAATAAATAGCAGCATGCATCCTGAAGTGGAGATTACACTCAAGCTAGTTATGAAAAAGCCCTGATAGCAGCTGCAACGGGCAACTTGACGATCAGGGCTATGCTTAATTCAGAACGTAATTTGCTTACTCAAAATACTCGAATGTACTAACAGTGTCAGACTCAGCGATCCAAACGCTGTCCAGCTATTTTAATATCCGTCCGTCTCACGACTCTGTTTCTTCGCTTGCTCGACACTTGGTTCATGTTTCGGTTGTACCGTCGTACTATCATCGGTTGGTACAGAGGCCAACCCTTCAGAGACGCGACGACCGTAATCTGCATCGGCTTGGGTGAAATAAGAGATCATGCGCTCCCGAATATCCGGTTTGCATTGTGCCAACGCGCCGACCATGTTGCTGATCAGCTCATCCCGCTCCCAATCTTCGAACGCCCGGTACGTATCACCCGCTTGTCCAAAGTCATTGGTACGCTCAATCTTCTCACGGACAAGTCGGCCTTCCACCAGTGGTTCATGTTCCTTGCCACGAGGGGGTGCTTCCTTTAAGCCACCAAGAGACGAAGGTTCGTAATTCACATGCGGATTCTGACCCGGTGCACGATCCACCTGATATTGCATTTGACCGCCGCTTTGATTCGTGGCAACCCGGTTCTTCGGTGCATTTACAGGCAATTGCAGATAGTTCGCACCCACCCGGTGACGCTGGGTATCCGAATAAGAGAAGGTGCGCCCTTGCAACAGTTTGTCATCTGAGAAATCCAGCCCGTCCACCAGGACACCTGTCCCGAACGCTGCTTGCTCCACTTCATTGAAATAATCCTCTGGATTACGATTCAGCGTCATTTTGCCCACAGGTAGAAAAGGAAACTGCTCCTGCGGCCACAACTTGGTCGGGTCCAGCGGGTCGAAGTCCAACTCTGGATGCTCGCCGTCCTCCATTACTTGAACGCACAGCTCCCATTCGGGATATTCCCCTTTTTCAATGGCGTGATACAGATCCAATGTCGCATGGTTGAAGTTCAGTCCCTGAATCTCGCTTGCGTCTTTTTGCAGGAGGTTGCGTATCCCTTGATTGAGCGGTTCCCAGTGGTATTTGATGAGTACGCCCGTGCCTTCCTGATTGACCCATTTATATGTATTGACACCCGAGCCTTGCATTTGCCGATAATTCGCTGGAATGCCCCATGGAGAGAAGAGGAATGTCACCATATGGGTAGCTTCAGGACTTAGTGATACAAAATCGAAAAACCGCTCCATATCCTGTGCATTGGTCAACGGGTCTGGCTTGAAGGCATGTACCATATCCGGGAATTTAAGCGGGTCACGAATGAAAAAGATTTTCAGGTTGTTACCCACGAGATCCCAGTTGCCATCTTCGGTATAGAATTTTACAGCAAATCCGCGCGGGTCCCGCAGTGTCTCCGGTGAATGTCCGCCATGTATAACGGTAGAGAAGCGAACGAAAACGGGCGTTTGTTTGCCTTTTTCCTGAAACAGACGTGCACGTGTGTACTTCGATACTGGTTCACTCCCGGCTGTTCCATACGCTTCAAATATGCCATGAGCGCCAGCACCGCGGGCATGGACCACACGTTCCGGAATACGTTCGCGGTCGAAGTGAGTAATCTTTTCGAGGAAATGATAGTTCTCCAGCGTAGTCGGTCCCCGGCTGCCAACGGTTCGTACATTCTGATTGTCCGTAATGGGATGACCTTGTCGATCCGTTAATGTCTCAGCTGATTTGTCTGAGGAATGCTCTGGTTGTGAAGACTGATGATTCATGGAGTGGAGCACCGCCTTTCCTTAAAGTGGATTCCTGTATATATTTTCCCTGAAAATTGGTTCTATACATTGAACCTCGCAAATAATCTCGTAAAAAAAGCTTGTCACCCGCTTCATCTCGTGAGATAATTAACTTTTGCCCAGCGGCCTTTTTGGAACGGGAAATTGAAATTGGACCGCTTTGTCTAAGAATGGAGGCTGACCTAGGATTGTCTACACAACGTTATCCTTTTGCATATGATCCGGCTGAACCTTTTGTATCCCGTCTCGGGGAATGGGTTGCCGATGTTTTTTACGATATTTTGCCAGAGTCCGGCTTCGAGGTACGGGATGAACAGATTTTTATGGCGTACCAGCTCGAACGGGCCTATGGAGATAAAAAGACCATTATGGCGGAGGCCGGTGTTGGAACAGGCAAGACGTTAGTCTATCTGCTCTACGCGGTCTGTTATGCACGTTATACGGGCAAACCGGCGGTGATCGCCTGTGCCGATGAGTCCTTGATTGAACAGCTTGTGAAGCCCGGCGGAGATATTGCGAAGCTGGCTGCACATCTGGACTTGGAAGTGGACGCACGTCTGGGCAAATCACCGGATCAATACGTTTGCTTGAACAAATTAAGTGCAATGCGATTTGCGGATGAGGATGCGCCTGTTATTGAAGAAGTGCATGAGAGCCTGCCGGATTTTGTAAATACGCCGGGTACACTTCAGGCTTTCCATCCGTATGGTGACCGTAAACAGTATCCACATCTGAATGATCGTCAGTGGAACAAAATCAACTGGGACCCGTTCCAGGATTGTTTTGTTTGTCCTAAAAGACAACGCTGCGGCCTGACGCTGTCGCGTGACCATTACCGTCGTTCCAAAGACATCATCATCTGTTCCCATGATTATTACATGGAGCATGTGTGGACCTATGATGCGCGCAAACGCGAGGGACAATTGCCACTCCTGCCTGATCACAGCTCAGTTGTATTTGATGAAGGACATTTGCTGGAAGAAGCAGCCCTGAACGCACTGAGCTACAAGCTGAAACACCGCATCTTCGAGGAACTCGTAACCCGTCTGCTTGAAGGAGAGATTCGTGAATCCCTCGCGGAGCGTGTGGATGAAGCTATTGAGAGCAGTGAGCGACTGTTTGCATTGCTGGATACGTATACGGTGGCGATTCCGGGATCGGAACGGAAGGAAGTTCGGGTAGAGCCGCCACTGCTGCGTGAGATTGAACGTCTGACGAGTGTGCTGGATGCGATCGGTGAGGAACTGGTATTTGAGAGCGGATTGTTCTCGTTGGATGGTTATCAGATGCGTGTGGTGGAAGAACATTTGGATATGATTCAGTCTGCGCTTGCCTTGTTCCGCAAGGAAGATGGTTACATCTGTTGGGCGGAAGAGAGCGAGGATGAGACGACCTTATCGATCATGCCGCGCACCGTGAAGGAAATGCTGAACGAGCGTGTGTTCAACACAGGTATTCCAATTGTGTTCTCCTCTGCAACGTTATCTGTGGATAGTTCATTCCGTTATGTGGCGGACAGCTTGGGTATTGATGATTTTGTATCATTCTCGGTGGCTTCCCCGTATGATTATGCGGACAAAATGAAGATGAAAATTACCAATGAAGCTGTACCGGGTCACCCGGAGAACGAAAATCGCTTGCGTGATGCGGTGTCGTTACTTCAGGAGAGTGGAGGACGTGCACTGATTCTGTTCCGTACGATGGAAGAGCTACGCGCGTTCAAACAGGACATCGTTCATGTACCTGAAGCAGAAGGTTTGCGCTTTATGTATGAGGGCGACCGGGAGATCAGTGATCTGATCGCGGCGTTCCAGCAGGATGAGGAGAGTGTGTTGTGCTCCGTTAATCTGTGGGAAGGACTGGACGTTCCAGGCCCGTCATTATCCAATGTCATGATCTGGTCGCTCCCGTATCCACCACAGGACCCTGTCTTCAATGCAAAACGCAGTGCGTCGGCAGCACCTTACGAAGAGATCGATCTTCCGTATATGCTCTTGCGTGTGAAGCAAGGTCTAGGACGTCTGATTCGGACAAGCACGGATTCCGGTTCCGCGGTCATTCTCGATGAATCGCTGTATACCAAAAAGGAAGCCAAAGACCGTATTGCGGCCCTGCTTCCTGAAGGTGTGGAATGGACAACCCTGACACACTAACCAGCTTACGTTAAATGTTCTTGCCTTATTTTTGATGATAAGGTTTCTTGCCAAAATAAGTTCTTGTTCTCTGCGGATTCATCATCCGTATGTGAGCAAGAGCTTTTTTTATTTTGATGGTTCCTCTAATGTACTTCGCTTCCCTTTTTTTCGAGGGGTTTTCCCTCGCTCCTCGCTACCAATCGCTCCAACATTCTAACGACCCTACCGCACCTTATTAGGGTGATAATGAAGTGATGTAAATTCTAACGAATCTCAGTAACGTTATCCCGCCGAAAATAGCTCTTAAGCCTGTAAATCGACCGAATTTGGAGAAATAACGTCGCTGTGATTCGTTACACGTCAGACCTGCGCAAATAGGAGCGAATAGCGTGTGCTCGGTTCATTAGAACCAATGACCAATGAGCGCTAATAAGGGAGAGGTTCTGTCATGCTCATGACTTATGGGACATGGAAGTCCCTTTTTGATGTGTATAGATTTTTGCTGTGTTAAAAAATACCCATGCTCAGATACCGTTCCCCGGTATCCGGCGCAATGCAGAGCACCCGGTGCCCCGGCCCCAGTTCCTTCGCAATGCGAAGGGAGGCCCACACCGAAGCCCCGGAGGAAGGGCCGAGCAACAGCCCTTCCCGGGCAGCAAGCTGCCGCATCGTATCCAGTGCGTCCTCATCGGACACCTGGATGATGGCATCCCACACGTCGGTATTCAGGATGTCCGGAATGAACCCCGGACTTGTACCGACGAGCTTGTGTGCTCCGGGCTCGCCACCGGACAACACCGGAGAACCTTTGGGCTCCACCGCATAGATGCGGATGTCAGGTAACTGCTTACGCAGTTCTTCCCCGGTGCCGGTGATGGTTCCGCCAGTTCCTGCCGTAGCGATGAAGGCATCCAGCTTGCCTTCCATCTGCTGCATAATCTCGGGAGCCGTCGTGATCCGGTGAATGTCCGGGTTCGCCTGATTCTCGAACTGCTGCGGAATGAAACTTCCTGGAATGTCTGCTTGAAGTTCTTTCGCTTTGCGAATTGCACCAGGCATCCGCTCCGCAGCAGGGGTGAGCACCACATCTGCGCCGTAGGCTTTCAGAATGTTGATGCGCTCCTTAGACATATTGTCAGGCATGATCAGAATGGCTTTATATCCTTTGGCGGCGGCATTCATCGCAAGACCAATTCCGGTATTGCCACTCGTCGGTTCGATAATGGTAGCACCAGGGAGCAAGTGTCCCGCAAGTTCAGCCTGAACGATCAGGTTATAGGCGGCACGGTCTTTGACGCTGCCACTTGGGTTGAAGTATTCCAGTTTCACGTATACATCAGCGGA
This sequence comes from Paenibacillus sp. FSL R7-0026, assembly GCF_038004485.1. NCBI lineage: Bacteria > Bacillati > Bacillota > Bacilli > Caryophanales > Paenibacillaceae > Paenibacillus > Paenibacillus sp. FSL R7-0026. The sequence continues at coordinate 4,175,001 of NZ_JBBORG010000001.1, read as the reverse complement.
GTCGCTGCCTGTGAGTCTGTTCAGTTTGACGGCAGGTGTCTGGCCGATCAGTTCGGTTACATCTGCTGCAATGCCTGTATGTGCGGGTGTTTGTTTAATCGAATGTGTATTCAAATCCATGAAGTACAGCTCCTTGATTGATAAGACGTTGAGGTATATCCGGTTAGAGTCAAGTCCCACTGAACCAGTCTGTCAGCCATTGATGGCAAGCAGGCTGGTTTTTGTTTATAAGAATTGAATTCAGTTCATGCCTTATTGGAATGGTTGGATATCTCTATTCCATCTTAATGAACGTAACCTTCCGTGGTCAACTTGTTTTGCTGGAGATGGATATTCTGAGGCTGACACTTGAAGCAGTAATGAACATCAACAATTAGTGTAGTGACGTTTTGCAATGGATTCAAGCGTAACCTTAGATGGTGAGCAGGTTGATCATATCCATCTGATTTAGATGAACAATAGAAGGGGTTCGCATACCCGGGTTCAATATTGTTAGAGTTGTATCAAGTCTGCACCAAGTCCATCTGCAGATGCCGACTGAGTTCTTTTTTGACTTCATTGCGTGCGAATGTCCACAGCATATAGAACCGTTGCCAATACCCTCTGCACATATACAGAGTTTCGATACCCTCGGCTTCCCGTTTCTCTTCCAGTACTTTGACACCACGGGTTCTCATCTGTTTACGAAGGGTCAACATCTCCTTGAGCACATTGTTCTGAATGCGGGTCAGCGACAGAATGTAGACTTCGGGCATCTTTAGTAGCAGCGTATCCAGTGTGCGAATATCTCGTTCAAGTACATCCAGCAAAAGCGTGCGCACAACCAGACCTTTAATCAGACGATGGTCTTCATCCACAGGGGATGGGGCGGAGTTTGAGGATGTCATATGTTCACTTCCTTAACCTTTAATTGGAATTTTATATTTGCAGAACATGTGTTCCTATATTATAATCAATATATGTAATGGAGATACACAATACAACCGAGAAATATTGGAAGCACATATTACCGCATTTTCCTAAAGGTACAGATAATGAATGAAGCTAGGGATTTAGGGACAAGCCTGCTCCAAAATAAGGTATAATTTATGGGTTTTGCAGGAAACCTAAGGTCATAAACCAAATAAGCCTTATGCAATGCAGTCTGCTACAGAAGTAATTACAAGCAATGAATTACTGCAATGAATTGCGATCATGATTCAAGGATGTCTTGCCTTAACACGATAGCACCAGGTCAACGAGTAGAAGCAGTTTTATTTTAGCGAAAATGAGCAACAAAAAAGCCCCTGCCTTGGGCGGCGGGGCCTATGGAATACTGCCGATTCAGCGGCAGGTTTGATGATGTGTTCAGAAATTATGCAAGATATTGAGGTTTTTCGTAGAACGCCTCTTTTTCAAGGATGACCTTATAAGGTCTTTCCTTGCCCTTCAGGGAGGGCCCAATGGTCGTTAGCGGTACGGCCGGCTTGTGGAAACGATCTTCTTCCTTGGGTTCCGGAACCGGTCGTGATGATTCGGGCGCAGAACTGAGGCGTACCTTTTTTTCGCTGCCCCAGCGCTTGCTTATTTTTTTCGTTTCCGGTTTCATTCCGGTTCGCCTCCTAACAAATCGTTGATGGCGTTGAACAGTTGACGATTCTGTAGGTCAATCTGCTGAAATACCGCCTCATCCGCTTCAATATGTCCAATAATGTGAACGGTGATTACATACCTCTTGGCTACAGGATAGCATAGCAGATACTCTTTCTCAAGGTAATCATCATACAGGTTAATCTTGATTTTATTCTCCCGGTAAGAATCAATCACCAGGATACGCTTGGGATCATCCGGTTGTTTGTCGTCGTTAGCGGACAAGTCATACTTTCTCCCCGGTTCTCCAACATTACCACATAATTGCTCAATATAACCACTGTCATCTGTACGGTATATGGCTGTGCCACGTACCGCGAATGGAGGATGAGAGACAAAGGCAGTACGCAGGGCATCGCTCATTCGCTCCAGCATCTTGGCATCTGCTTTGCGGGTACGCAGCAATTCCCTAAAGAACCGCAGCAACTTAAGCAGTTGTAACCTCGCTTCTCCCTCAGTGCGTTTATGCTTCTCAATGATGTTCTCCAATTCTGGATCACTCCAGCGTCCTTGTTCCTCAATACTGTCTGCGATTTTGGAACATGCCACGGACACGGCTGGTGCCCACTTTCCGTCAGAACGGATTTCATATACGAGTGGATTTAATCCCAGCAGATCTGTGGGCATACGCAATCCTTCGACCTTGGTTGTGTCCTTAATGTCTGTAATATCCTCAGGAAGAATGAAAAAAATACGTTTTCGTCCCAGACGACCCATAAACAGACCCATTTCCAGCATTGTATTATCCCGGACCGACGCGTAGTACTTCCCGCGAATTTTGGATATATCATCCGGATGAAAAATAAAAATGGCAAAGTCAGTCGTACGGACCTCTACTTCCAGATCGTCCATGGTATAGCTGCTTGGATTAAAAACCCCGGAATACCAAGGGGTAACTTCGGCTGAAAAACGTAAGTTTTCGTGTACTGCGGCTGCAATCTGCTTCGCTTCCAGCGAGCAGCCAATAAAGACTCTTGGCTTTAACGTTTTCATCAATCCGCCTCGCTTAAACGGTAGTGGGATTCAATTGTTATATTATACCATAAACAGCAGAGTAAGTCTGGAAACGTCTGAACTGGACAAAGAATAAGCCGATTACGTTTGCTATAGTGTATGTGTGAAAGGAAAATGATTCCTTTAAAAAGCGCAAGAAAATAAAAAAAGGCCTCAATTTGTCACAGTTGGGTGACTGACAGTTATTTTTGGAAGCTTTGGTCATAGAATAAAGGAGCAGGTTGCACCATTAGCAAGCATTGCTTATCCTGGTGTTGCCGTATGACTGCTGGAGCAGTCCAAAGGCTGCTTTATGCCTGTTTTTGAGGGGTCTGCTGTTTAGACCCGGTCACGTTGGTGTTATATAATAGAAGAACAAGCAAGTTAGCTTTGGTGTTTAAACTGAATGAACTTGCAACTGCTGTAAGTTGGATTTACAATTTACACAGGAACGAAGAGTGCAGAACCCATCTATAGAAGCGAAGCGTTCTCCTAAAAGCTTTTTGAATGAAAGCAGCTTCAGAAGCATAAGCGATCACCGGATTTTCCCCAGAGGGAAAATGGAATTCCAAAAATCCGGGGATAACCGCGATCAAAAGAGGGTACTGTAATCCAAGTGTAAGTGTACAATTAAATGTTCAAGCTTATGCATTGTAGTTATTTTTCAGTTTAACTGAGCACAGCTAACCACAACAGAACAGAAAGGATCAGGATACCATGAGTTCCCGAAGGACAATCTCCCCAAGGACGATCTGGAAACGTTACGATCTCTCATACACATAGCGCCCCTTGTAGAGTACATCAACCGGTTCAAAAAAACGGCTGACTCTGCGAAAGAGGGGATTGGAATGAATATTCGAAGGACGTACACGATGATTTCTTCCAGGCTTACCTTTTGCAGGGTACGGTCGGTCTAAAAACCAACCTACAAACTGCGAGGGAACCTGAATGAAGAGAACATCGTTAACCTTACAACACGTTAAAACAGAGGCGATCAAATTCGCCATTATGCTACTCGGTACATTTATTTTAGCTTTTGCTTATTATCACATTAACTTTCAGAATCATTTATCGGAGGGCGGATTTGTTGGTCTGGCCCTGCTCGGAAAATACGCAACAGGCTTATCACCTGCTATCGGTATGTTGTTACTGGACATTCCGGTCATGATCCTGGCTTGGTTCCTCAAAGGCTGGAAATTCATGATTCAGGCATTGCTTGGCGTCGGTGCATTTTCCCTATTCTATGACGGCTTTGAACGATACTCCACACTGGTATTGTCGTTTAACGGAAATCTGTGGATTCCGGCAGTTCTATCCGGTATATTGACAGGGGTAGGCGCTGGGATCGTGCTTCGATTCGGTGGAGCGACAGGCGGAGACGATATTCTCGCCGTGCTGGTTAGCCGCTGGAAGGGATGGAAGCTGGGAACAGTTTTCTTTGTCAGCGATGCTTTTGTATTGGGATTGTCGCTTTTCTTTCTTCCGGTAAAAGAAACTTTATATACGATTCTGGCCGTATGGATTGCCAGTAAAGTCATCACGTACGTTGTTAGTGTTCCGGCTCGCGGAACCGTGGTTACAACTTCGACTGTGAAATTGCCGATGCCATCGGCTGCAGCCAAGGCAGTTAACGCTGCTGCTATTTCACAACGGACTACGGTGGCTAGAGGGGTATCCAATTAACCATACGTTTCAGAACAACCATAACCTGTATGCATCATATTCAGGTCTTGATAGTTAAAGTTCATACAAAATCCCTTTTTCTGCTCTTCAGCAGCAAAAGGGATTTTGTTGTTTTTGCTCATGGAATGATTTTAAATTCGCTGAACACTGGAATGACAGCCCACTGTGAAAACAGCCATTTTCCGATGTCATCCGATTCATTCAGGGTTTGATCGAAGAAGCAATCTGACCATCCTGATTATGGATAATCGCGCGAATATTCTGTTTGCTACTGAGTTTTTTGGCTTCATCCACGGCTTCAGCTTTAGTATCAAATGTGGACAGATAGTTGGACTTTCCTTCTTCCTTTATCGCCCAACCGGAGTCGGTAGGCACGACATGGATGTTGTCATGACTTTTGGACGAAGAAACGGGCTCAGAATGACGACGATCCGTGGAAGACGACTTTTTAGGGTTGGAATTATCGGAAGAAGATGTGGAGTCCGATTTCGAACTTTCCGGCACGGGATGATTTTCATCCCATTCTTCCGCCTTAGCTGTCGCTATGGCAATCGAGCGCCCTTCCTCATACCCGTCATCGAGCAGAGCGTTGGCAATCTCAATTGCTTTATGTCTGACACGTGGTTCCAGGTTCTTCATGGATACCGGATAATCCTGTTTGTTCCAAGGCATATGAACCCCTCCTGTACAATAATGGATTAGTTGTATATTACCCTGTGAGGGGAGGGATAAACGATGAACAGCCGAGGTCGTAAGTGCATTTACCGATGATCTATATAAATTGAAATAAACATTTACACGAAACGGAGAGGACAGAAAAAACCTGAAGAAACGAAGTGTTCGCCTTTATCCCCGGATTTACCTCTTTCTATAAGGAATCAAAAAATCTGGGGATAACAGCGATCGGAAGGTTGTTCTGTCATCAGAGTGTCCCAGTGTAAACATTCTTTATTTCAACTTATATAAAAGGATCTCGTTCCTATACTTTTGCAAGCCAGAGGAGTATAATGCTGTCCATGAAAGAAATAAGTTCAATAATAGGAATATAAAGGAGTACATACATATGTTTAGTCTTAGTCTAGCAATCCCTATGCTGTTCACCATGCTGATTCATGCCGCAGACAGCTTGTCATACGCGCTCCGCCTCGGTGGATTACGCACCCGCAGAATCGCGCTGGCCATCTCTTTGGCGGGTATCTTGCTGCTGGTTTCTAGAACTTCGAATATGGCCCAGGGCCCAATGGTAGGTAATCTGGTGGATACTGCAACACGTGGAGCCAATCCACACTTTGCAGCGCAGCTGCACTGGTTAATGGGTGCGGCAACAATTGGAACGGCATTAGCCATATTGTGTTTTCCAACGATGGTGAAGCTCTCATCAAGAATGGTTGTGCATTTTGAAGCAGCCGGTTCCATCCCTGCGATGGTTCGCGGTATGCTGAAGCGAAGCAAGATTAGAAATGCAACGTATTACATCACCCCGCCATCCTGGAAGATGGCCAAACGATTGGTACAGCATGGGATGCCAAGACGGTTAATGCTGCTGAATGTAGCGGTAACCGCAATCTATACCACTGGTGTCCTGTCCAGCTTGTACGCAGCGTATCTTTACCCAGGGCAGGCTGTAGCTGCATCCCAATCAACCGGGTTAATTAACGGAATAGCGACTATTTTACTAACCATCTTGATTGATCCGCGGATTTCCCTGCTCAGTGACAAATCATTACGTGGTGAGATCCGTTTGGATCGTATGAATCAGATCTATGGGTGCATGCTCGTGTCCCGTCTATTCGGTACACTGTTGGCACAGTTGTTATTAATTCCATTTGCGTATTGGATCGGTTGGATCGTAAGTATGATGTGACGACTCTTTCCTGAATTGTAGCCAGGCACTCTCTTGTACATCTTTTGAAGCAGCAAATGAGAGGGTGTCTGTGCAAATTGAATTGACGGGGTATTTGTGCTGTGATAATATTAGACCGAATAGTCGGTTTAATTTATGGAGGTTTTTCCAATCGAAGTTAAACGAAGAAAAGATGTTGCCCAGATAAAGAAAGACATTGCACGTAATACCAAGGAACTGTTTGCCCAAAAGGGATATAGTGCAACTTCCATGGAAGACATATGTACGATTAACAATCGGAGTAAAGGCAGCATCTATTATCATTTCAAAAGCAAAGAAGAGTTATTCATGTATCTAATCAAGCTTAACAATGAAGATTGGATGGATGCTTGGCTGGACAAAGAATCCGGGTATAAGACTGCCGTAGACAAATTGTACGGACTTGCTGACCATTACGTGGATGATTTGGCTAACCCGCTGAATCACGCCATTAACGAGTTTGTCTCGGGTCAGGTCGTCAGTCAGGAGATGCTTGATGAGATGCTTTCCCTGATCCGAATTCCATATGCGACATACGAGTCCATTATTACTAAAGGGATGGAAGGTGGGGAGTTAAAACCGGATGACCCACAGGATGTAATGCACATTATCTACGGTCTGTTTAGCGGATTGACTACACTCTATTATGAGAAGGACCTGACGGATATTCGTCGTATTTACCACAAAGGCATGGCCGCTCTGCTGGCAGGCATTCAACAACGTTAACCATGAAAAGCTGATGTAACGTCAGTTTTTCTTTTTAAATATCAATAAACCGGACAGTCGGTTTAAAAGAGGAGATGGAGAATGAACACATTGTTCAGAAATAAAGCTTTTTTAATCGTGACAGGGTCTGATCTGCTGCAAAATCTGGCGATATGGATCCGGAATATGGCGATCCTCTATTATGTGATGGATCGAACTCAGGGAAGTCCAATAGCCGTCTCGCTGATTACCGTACTTGAATATGCCCCGATTTTTGTTTTCTCCATCGTTGGCGGTGCACTTGCTGATCGCTGGAATCCCAAACGTACAATGATATTGGGGGATATTCTGAGTGCGTTGTCTATTGTCATGATTATCGGTGTTTTATCTTCGGGATATTGGCAGATTCTATACGTAGCCACGTTTGTATCCTCTATAGTTAGTCAGTTTTCTCAGCCATCCTCTCTAAAGATTGTAAGGCGAAATGTAAAGGGAGAACATTTGCAATCTGCAATTGCTATTACACAGAGTGGTCAATCGTTGTTTTTAATTCTCGGACCAATCGTAGGAACGTTTATATACACTGCAATGGGAATTCAGGCGTCCATGTACGCATTACTCATTCTATTCCTCACCTCTGCGCTTCTACTCACATTTCTGCCTAAAGACGCCACGCAGCGGGAAACAAATACCTCATTATTAGCGGATATCAAAGAGGGATATCAATATGTTGCTCGATCTCGCTCGTTAAAAATGCTTAGTCTGGTGTTCATCTGTATAGGGCTTTCTGCGGGTCTCATCAGCCCACTTGGAATATTTCTGATCACTGAACGTCTGGGACTTGAAGCAACGTCGTTACAGTTCCTCTCTGGAGCGTCCGGAATAGGTTTATTGATTGGAGGAGGTATTGCGGCTGCAGTAAGTGCCAAGCTGAACCAGACCTTAACTCTGCTTGTAGGTGTGCTGTGTCTGGCTGTAGCCACGATGGGGGAAGTGTTATCCAGTTGGTTCTGGCTGACCCTTTTGATCAGCTTCTTAAGCTCAATCAGTTTGGCATTCATCAACGTCATCATCTCCACATACTTGGTCACTCGGATCGATGAGCACTTGATCGGGAGAGTGAATGGCACCATCACACCTTTATTCATAGGAAGCATGCTTCTTGGATCTTCCATGGCAGGTGTACTGATGAACAGCACATCCATTTTTATCGTCTACGCAATCTCGGTTACCGTGATGATCATGGGTATTGTTCCAGCGATGCGAATTCAATTTCATAATGATCAGACGGCTCCTGCCAGCCAATTGAATTCGGAAATCTCTTCGAGCCAAACCTAATCAAATACATTCTTGTGCAACAATAGTTTGTCTATGCAAAAAAAGAATGTACAACAAAAAAGCAGCGGGATCATCCCACTGCTTTTTTTGTATTTGTATTATAACTTATTGGAAAAGGACGGCGTACTCACCGTATCCTTCTTTTTGCAAGTCTTCTTTGGGTACAAAACGAAGTGCCGCAGAGTTGATGCAATAACGCATTCCACCTGCTTCGGCAGGACCATCGTTGAACAGGTGCCCCAGATGGGAATCCCCCTCACGACTTCTCACTTCGGTACGAATCATGAAGTGGCTGAGATCAGTTTTTTCCTTCACGTTGTGGTCACGCAATGGACGTGTGAAGCTCGGCCAGCCGCAGCCGGAATCGTATTTGTCCGTAGAACTGAACAATGGCTCGCCAGATACGATGTCCACATAGATACCATCACCGTGGTGATCCCAGAATTCGTTATGGAATGCAGGCTCGGTCGCGCTGTTCTGCGTAACTTCATATTGAAGCGGCGTCAAACGCTCTTTCAGCCCGTCTTTATCCACGTTACCGGTCCAGTTGCGTTCGATGAAATCTACACGTCCAGAACCTTTGCTGTAGCGTTTGTAATGGGCAGGGTTCTTCCGGTGATAATTTTGGTGATGTTCTTCCGCTTCATAGAACGGTTTGGCTGGCAAAATCGGAGTGAAGATTGGTTTGTCAAAACGTCCGCTTTGTCCCAGCTCCGCTTTGGAAGCTTCCGCAATCTGGCGCTGTTCTTCGCTGTGATAGAAGATGACCGTCTGATAGGAAGATCCACGGTCATGGAATTGCCCGCCTGTATCCGTAGGATCAATCTGCTGCCAGAACAGTTCAACCAGTTTCTTATAAGGGAAGATGGCAGGGTCAAACGTAATTTGCACAGCTTCTACATGTCCTGTTGTCTCCGAGCAGACTTCTTCATATGTTGGATTCTCGGTATGTCCTCCTGTATAACCCGATACGATCTTATGAATACCGGGCAGTTCTTCAAAGGGGGATACCATACACCAGAAGCATCCGCCTGCAAAAGTTGCTAACTCACTTGAATGTTGTTCCATGCTATAGTCACTCCATTTCTGATGAAGATTTAGCGCTCGTGTTCGAGCTCCAGCAATCTACCGTTTTATTAAAACTTGTTACACAAGCATTAGGCTTGCTCTTCTATTATATCCTGAATTGGCAAGCCAACCAAGCCGGGATGAAAACAAGTTGAATCTGAACGGTTTGCGAATTCTGAATTCAGGCTTTGTTGCGTGACCGAAAGCGAAATAAGAGCAATACAATGGCCATGAACACCAGATATCCGGCAAGGATGGCCAGGCTCAGCCAGATTGAGGTTTCAGCCTGTGCACCTGCATAGGCAAATACAAAAATCGCTGGCATTTTCCCAATGGCCGTGGCAACCATGAAGACCCAGAATGGCGTGTACGTTATACCTGCGTAGATATTAACGGCCATCTGAGGCACGATCGGCAACAGTCGCATCGACATGACACCCATGAACGGATGTGTTTCCATCCATGTGGTAAAACGGTTCAGACCCCGAATACGTTCGAGGTACGATCTCGCCTGATGTCTGAAGATGGTTCTTGCTCCGCCATAGACGAGCATGGCTGCAAGTGTGGTGCCAAGCCAGCATATCCAGGCTGCCGTGGTGGTACCGTAACTGTAACCAAAGGCGATAATAACAAACTTATAAGGAATTACAGGCACAAGAGCAAAAAATGTTGCCATGGCGAGTAACAGCGGGATGGACTGATGGAGATCGGTCCAGGCCAGCAGTTCATATCTGTAAATAAACGTGACTCCTGCAAGTAAAACATATAACAGAAGCCATAACCATTTTCGCAAAATCCCAAACGCTCCTTTCAGATCAGGCAGGTCTAGTCGTGTCCCGATCTGTACTGCTGTTCCTTATAAGTTTACCACGTTCGCCCGTTGTCTGAACAATTCGAGCGAAGTCTGCTGCAATCACTGGCAAGTTGCTGTCCGAAGGGTTACACTATAGGACGTGGAAATATAGAACCGAACTGAAGGTGGAGTGATCATCATGGAAACAACCCAACGTAAACGAGTTGCAATTATCGGCCTCGGCGATATTGCACGTAAAGTATATTTGCCGCTGTTAACAGCTCATCCGAACGTGGAGATTGTAGGCATTATGAACCGATCTCCGGAGCCGGTCAAAGCCGTTCAGGAGGCGTATCGATTAGAATGGGGAACAACGGATTTGAAAGAACTGTTGTCCTGGAACTTGGATGCGGTGTTTGTACATACAGCAACGGAAGCGCACTTTGACATTGTCATGCAATGTCTGGAACAGGGATTAGCCGTGTACGTAGACAAACCGTTATCCTATACGATTCGGGAGTCGGAAGAGATGACTGCTTTTGCCGAGGCACAAGGGCTGCTACTCGCAGTAGGCTTCAACCGTAGATTCGCACCGATGTACCAAAAAGCGAAAGAATGGATGCAGGATGGAAAAGGTTTTGAATCCTTGACAGTGACCAAACATCGTACAGGCATTCAGGATCGTCCTGCGGCAGAAACTATCTATGATGACCTCATCCATATACTGGATCTGATGTTGTGGTACTCGAATCATAATGTGGAGTTGCTTCATCAATGGATTCGGAAGAATGATCTGGACAGACTGCTGCATGCAACCGGAACGGCCAAGCTGGGCAGAACAGCCTACGGTCGATTCGATATGGTGCGTGAAGCTGGGGCAGATCTGGAGAAGATCGAATTGCATGGTGGTGGACGATCTGTTGAAGTGGTGAACATGGACACGATCAGCTACATGGAACAGGGGAGTCTGGAAACCAAAGAAACGTTCGGGAGCTGGGACACCGTGTTAACACGCAGAGGTTTTAGCGGAGCAGTTGACAATTTCCTGGCTTGTCTGGACTCACCTGATGATTGCCTGATCAGTGCAAGTCATGTCATGGACAGTCATGAACTGGCGGAACAATTGATTCGCAAATAATTGCAGAATACACATACGGAGGAATACAAGTCATGGATGAATATGAAAAGGAACGTAATAAACAGATCGAGGAAGCTGTTGTAGAAACCTATAAACAGGAAGAAGAGATGATGATCCTCGTATTTGCCCAGTGGTGTGTCAATAATGGTTTGGACCCGGAAGAGATGTACCGGCAAGCCTACCCGAATCAGCAGAGCAACGAGCGTTTGCAGCAGGTGCAGAAGCTGATTGTATCCAAGGAGGAAGCCGGTGAGATCCCGGATGATACGGTACTTGGCGTGTTGTCCATGTTTGGCAATGAAGATCTGGCGATGGTTGTATCCGAGGCCATAGCCGCGCGCAAATAAGTTCAACTTACGTATACTGGTATGATTACATCTGTTCCCGGTGAATAACGCGGAATTCCTTCGGGGACATGCCGAACCGGGAACGGAATACCCGATGAAAATAGGTATAGTTGTTAAAGCCGGAAGACTCAGACACTTGCTCCAGGGTCATTGGACTGAAAATAATTCGTTCCCTGGCCATATTCAGCCGTACGTCAAGCGTGTATTGCATGATGCTTTTGCCAAACGCTTCTTTGAAGAGATGAACCCCCCGTGAGACACTGATGCCAATATGTGTTGCCACATCATCGAGCTTGAATAAAGAGGAAGCGTTTTCTTCAATATAGTTCTTGATCTCATAAGCTACGTAATTGGTGTTGGTTATCGTTGGATGCTCCGCGAGCAGACGATCCACTTCGAGACATAAAATTCGCATATAATAACTTGAAATTTCCGGATAAGGATTGGAGATGCGGCGCTGCTCCAGTACGAGCTGTCGAAACAGGACCAAGAGGCTTTCCGTCAGTTCGACTTTGATCCGGGTCGGCCGTTTGTGACGTTTCCACCACTCATCCACCCAGGAACCATTAAAGAAGATGTGATAGTCGCCACTCTCCACCAGTCGTTCTCCCATCGGATTGGTTTCATTGTCTATTCTCAGCTCATAGGGTTCGTCAGGATCAAAAAGAAGCAGATCGCCCGCATCTACCAGGGACATGTCCCCGTCTATGCGTGCACGGCAACGTCCGTCTGTTTGCAGTCTTAACAGGTAGTTCTTCACACCTTCGGGCTGCACCATAGCGTAGGGTTTACGATGAAATGAAAAGCCTGCTGTAAGAACTTGGCAGGATTGATCTGTCGGCATGGGCATACTCCTTGCAATTTGAAAATTATGACCAGATAGTTCATGTTTCAATCATATTATTCATTTTAATTGAAGCTGAAACGGAATACCATAGAATTAGATTTAAGGAACAGGAAACATCCAACAAAACATATGTATCTCAACCATTCAAACGCAGATTTTCACCATGCGTAAGGAGATGAACGTCACAGTGGAGAAAATGAAAGCAGGCATCATCGGGTGTGGTAACATCAGCGCCATCTACTTGGAAAATCTCAAAAACAACCCGGTCATTGAAGTCGTGGCTGTTGCGGATTTGATTCGTGAACGCGCTCAGGAACGGGCAGATGAATTTAATATCGCAAACGTTTACAATGTAGATGAGTTGCTGCAAAATAACGAAATTGAACTTGTGTTGAACCTTACGGTTCCTGGCAGTCACGCCATGACCGATCTGGCTGCACTCGAAGCAGGCAAACATGTGTATGCCGAGAAGCCGCTGGCAATTTCTCTTGAGGATGGTCGCAAGGTTGTTGAGTTGGCTGAGGAAAAGGGATTGTATGTTGGTTCTGCACCGGATACCTTCCTTGGTTCAGGCATACAGACAGCTCGTAAAGCCATTGAGGATGGGCTGATTGGCAAGCCGGTTGCAGCGACTTCATTCTTCATGGGTGGAGGACCAGAAGCTTGGCATCCTAATCCGGAGTTCTTTTATGTTGCAGGTGGCGGACCGATGTTTGATATGGGACCCTACTACCTGACCGCTCTGATTACGCTGCTTGGACCGATTCGCAGAATCAGCGCCTCGGCAGGCATACAGATTGCAGATCGCAAGATTGGCTCTGGGCCAAAGGAAGGTACAGCGCTTCAAGTAGAGACGCCTACCCACTTGGCAGGAACCATTGATTTTGCAGAAGGTGCCATTGCAACCATGATCACCAGTTTTGATATTCGCGGAGCTTCGGATCTGCCACGTATTGAAATCTATGGTACAGAAGGTACGCTTAGTGTACCGGACCCCAATTATTTTAACGGGGAAGTGAAGGTTCGCAGATACGGTCAAGACACTTGGGAGACGGTCAAAGCAGTCTTCGAAAGTGGTCAAAACGAACGAGGCATCGGCGTAACGGAAATGGTTGAATCCATTCGTGCCGGACGGGAACACAAAGCCAGTGGCAAGCTTGCTTATCACGTACTGGAAGCCATGCATTCATTCCAGCGTTCTTCACTTGAAGGCAAGCACATACATCTGGAGAGCAGCTATGATTCTTTTGCAGTAACTCGCACAGTTCAAACTGAGATTGAAACCGTGGAATCCCACTAGTCTGAGTAAAAAGTGTTCAAAGCTTGATGCTCTTGCGAGTGAAGCAGAATAACCAGTATTCTTACGTTCAATTTCAGGATAGAAACACTCTCGATTTTCCACACTAATCAAACAGGCATGTGATCTGAACGGTAATTGTATACAGTTCAATATTCATGAATTCAGCAATCATACGATATCTAATCCAGGGAGGAATCGCACTTGAAACTCGGCGTATTTTTGGTACTATTCGGAGGACGTAAATTGGAGGATGCTCTTGATTATGTAGCATCCAAGGGATTAAAAGCAGTAGAGATCGGAACAGGCGGACATCCAGGCAATGCACATTGTAAGCCAGATGAGTTGTTAAGCAATCCTACAGCATTGAAAAACTTCAAAAATGCAGTGGAATCACGTGGTTTGACGATCAGCGCACTCAGCTGTCACGGTAACCCGCTACATCCGCAAAAGGATATTGCCAAAGGATTCCACGATGATTTTGTTAAAACGGTAGAACTGGCTGAGAAGCTGGAAGTACCTGTAGTGAATACATTCTCCGGTTGTCCGGGAGACCATGAGGATGCCAAATATCCGAACTGGCCTGTTGCACCATGGCCAAATGACTTCCAGGAGATCCTGAAGTGGCAGTGGGAGAACAAAGTGATCCCTTACTGGACAGAGTGGGGTAAATTTGCAGCAGATCGTAACGTAAAAGTTGGATTGGAGCTGCACGGTGGATTCTCCGTTCATACTCCAGCAACCCTTCTGAGATTGCGTGAAGCAGCAGGTGAAGTGATCGGAGCCAATCTGGACCCAAGTCACATGTGGTGGCAAGGTATTGATCCGGTTCAGGCCATTCACATCTTGGGACGTGAAGGAGCCATCCATCACTTCCATGCAAAAGATACAACGATTGATCCGGTAAACGTGAACAAACACGGTGTAACGGATATGCAGGACTATACCAATATGCTGGATCGGGCTTGGCAGTTCCGCTCGGTCGGTTATGGACATGATAACAAGACTTGGGCAGATATTATGAGTGCCTTGCGTCTGGTCGGATATGATTATGTAGTAAGTATTGAGCACGAAGACGGTCTGATGTCGGTTGAAGAAGGATTCTCTAAAGCCGTGCAAAATCTCCAGCAAGTATTGATCGAAGAACCGCTGGGCGATATGTGGTGGGTTTAGAGCTACACTAGGGGGAAATTGAATATGATCAACGTCACCATTTGGAATGAATTTGTCCATGAGAAAATTCACGATGAAGTAAGGGAAGTCTACCCGGATGGTCTGCATCGAGCACTGGCTGACGGACTTGGCGGCGAAGGCTTTGCTATTCGTACAGCTACACTGGATCAGCCTGAACACGGATTAAGTGATGAAGTGCTGAATTCCACAGATGTGCTCATATGGTGGGGACATATGGCACATGATCGCGTAAGCGATGAGATCTCACAGAAGGTCGCGCAGCGAGTGCTGAATGGCATGGGAATGATTGTGCTCCATTCAGGTCATTTCTCCAAACCATTCAAAGCACTGATGGGAACCAGCTGCGATCTGAAATGGCGTGTAGCTGACGAGCAGGAAATTGTATGGTGTGTTAACCCATCTCATCCGATTGCGGATGGCATCGAAGGCAAGATTGTATTGGAAAAAGAAGAGATGTACGGCGAATTCTTCGATATTCCAGTACCGGATGAACTGGTGTTTGTAAGTAACTTCCAGGGTGGGGAAGTATTCCGAAGCGGATGTACGTTCCGGCGTGGTGAAGGTAAAATCTTTTATTTCCGACCAGGTCATGAGACGTATCCGACCTATTACAAACCGGAAATATTAAGAGTGATCAGCAACGCTGTTAAATGGGCATATCCTGCCCGCAGCTTTAAGCCGGAATTTGGCAAGAGTGAACCTGTAAGACCATTTGGTGGCGTGCTGGTTTAATTCACTAACTCAATCGTGTAATGGAAATTATAAGTTTTATTCAAAAAGAACCCTTCTCCGAGTCAATGATGACTGTGGCAGTGGGGTTCTTTTTGGGTAAGATAGTACTATGGGGAAGTTATACGATATTTCCCATGGTTACGACGCAGCGTGTAATGTATACTGGGATGTATGATCCATTTTGGATGATATGCTTCTAAAATTTAAACTTTTTAGTTGCAGGCGTTTTCTTTGAAGCTTAAATATGTTATTATGAAATATACTAACAAAATGTAAGTTGATTTGAGTGATCTCTAAAGAGGTGATTAATGTGGAAGGTCAAGACTTGCGGATGTGTCCGCGTTTTGAGACGGCGTTTTCTTTTTTGGGCAAACGCTGGAATGGTTTAATTATTCAAACGTTGATGAGTGGTTCGAAGCGATTCAAGGATATCTCCAATCTGATCCCGTCCATGAGTGACAAGATGTTGTCCGAACGGATGAAAGATCTGGAGAGTGAAGGTATTCTGGTTCGTCACGTCTATCCCGAGACGCCAGTTCGTATTGAATATGAACTGACGGATAAAGGTAGAGCGCTCCAGCCCGTCATGAATCAAATTCAAGACTGGGCTGAGCAGTGGGTTGACTAACGTATAAGCATCACCCACTTTCGTTGCATGAGTGACATAGACTCCTGATTTCCGTGGAAATCAGGGGTTTTTGTCTTAAGTATTATGTTGATCGGCGTTTTTCTCTTGGGCTATGCACATGTTGTCATGAGTTGTAGTATAATCTATAGAAAATGGCCACAGACGGCCGGAGCGAAGGAGGCCCACTTGTCATGAGAGAAGAAAGCTTATCCCGTGAAGTACGCTACGGCAAAAAAGATATTGCAGAACTTGAGAGCGCATCCATTCAGGTCCATCTAATCTACAAAAAAGCTGCAGAGTTGTTTAAGCGCACAGCATATTCCCGTTCGGTTAAGGATGATCTTGCCGAAGTGAATACGCATTCTGTGAACAGCGATGGTCCGAAATTAGCTCCGGCGGTGCTGCAAAAATGGATTCAAACGTCCAGGGGCTGGAAGTGTATCGGATGTGAGCTGGGACAACCTGATTCAACGATGTCTCAGATGGAAGAAACTATCCATGGTAAGCAATTGGTTCTGGATGTGGGAGAAGGTCGGCTGGTTCAGGCAGAAATGCTGATTCAGGCGGTTGTCTGGTCTCAATATGAGAAGATTCGAATGTTTGCACCATGGCTTGGTGATGAACCATTTTATAGCGTGCAGGAACTGGATGTCATTGCCCGTTATATTGTGCCTACCTATTTCTCGGAACGCCCTTTGCATGAGCAAGGTAAGGTATTCAAGGTCCATCAACAATATGGGCAGATTCCGTTGTATCAGGAGTATGTAGACGCACCTTCATGTTGCGTGCAGGTTGACGGTGGATTGCTTGAAGGGCGATTGCTGACAGGGGTGTACGTATCTGAGGAGCAGTTCTTCGGGCTTAATCCATATCTGAAAGATGGCGATGGAGGACGGACATACATGCAGGCTAGTGTCCAATGATAACGTAACCAATGAGAACATAAAATGATATAGATTGGAGAGCCTGTGTGCAGGCTCTCTTTCTTGTACAAGCCTTATTTGGAGGCGGTACCCTATAAAAGTAACGGCTTTGACACTTTTTTTTGCCGAAAGTTGTGCCATAATAGAGGTTATGGACAACAGGGTGAATGATTTTACGCAGGGTGGTGTTACCTACATGATGAAGAAAATCCCCGGTTACATAGGTGTATGTTTGCTCCTACTGGCGATCTTGGCTGGTTGTAGTGAGACGCAGCCTTCTGAGCAGCCAATTGTCAAAGAGACAGAAACAGCGAATACGATCACAGTGGCTGTAGATGGCAGTACGTTTTTGCCTGATGCAACAAAGTCCATTAAGCGAGATTTTAGTGAGGGTTTGACACTCAAAAAAGCATTACTCAATAGCGGACTGGTTGATTTTACGGCGGATGGCAAACGGATTCAATCCGTGGGTGAAGTTTCTCTGGATTCTTCGCTGAGCTGGGCTGTCAAATTAAATGGCAAGGATATTGAACAGGAAGATTGGGACATGGAGCTTCATGCCAAAGATGAAGTGATCATTTACGTGAAAGCCGCTGACAGTGGGGGGGATGGCGTTGCGTATCAGACAACGTTACTCAAGGTTAGCGGTGGAAACATTATGCCAACCCTTAATCGTCAATATGCCGGCGTCTACGTTCAAGAGTGCACAGTTCGTGATGTGTTGAAGTCCAGCGGCATTGTAAGAATGTCGGAGAACAACAAATTTGTCGTTTCGGTCGAGAATGTCACGCCTCGTATGAATGAGCGGTGGGTCATTATGGTGAATGACAAAGAATTAATGGAAAATGGTCTGGACATGAAATTGAATCCACGTGATGCGGTAAAGCTTGAATTGACCAATGCATCCTAAGTATACCAAGAAGCCCAATCTCTTTTTTAGAGAACTGGGCTTTTTTCATTAAATATATAAGCAAGATCCGATCAGCATAGTCAAATATTAAATACGACAGATCTCGTTCGGGCAAAGCTCACAGTGACAGATTCCTTGCAGCATCTTCAGATCTTTGATGACAATCATGCCATTGTCATATTCAATCCCGTCTTTCTTACGCAGATCGCTTAACATGCGGTTTACACTTTCACGAGTGGCTCCAATCATATTGGACAGATCCGTGTGAGTAATTTTTTTGTGAATAATGACATGCTCTCCATGAGGCTCACCATACGAATTCGACAACCGAATGAGGGTGGAGCAGAGTGCACCCGGTTTGCCATATAACATGAGATCCCGGAATTTGGTCTGTGTCAACCGGTGGTGGATGCCCATCCATTTCATAAAATCGATCGCGAAGTCACAATGCTGGCAGATTAACATTTCCAGATCTTTATGCTCCAGTACACCGATCTCACTATCCTCTAATACTTCCGCTGAGAAGCTGTGTTTAGAGCCAAAGAAGGGATCAGCCTGCCCAATCATATCACCGGATTGATACATGTACATGATCAGTTCCTTGCCTTCATCCGTGGATTTGGTGATCTGGGCACGGCCCCGTTTCATATAATAAAGTTTGTCAGAGATGTCGCCTTCCCAGTACAGATGTGTACCTTCCGGATAGGTTCTATCTTTCATGGTAACCAGCAGATGGTTGAAATTTGCTTCCGAGAAACAGTTAGTATTACCGCGCTTTTCCAGTACAGTTGTTAGTTCTCTCATAAGTCTATCTCCCCTTTATGTCCATCGGACGACCTTCTGTAGTAAGCAGTAGCCTCCGAGGTTCGCCGCAAACCGTTGCCGTCCTGATCAGGGTCATCTCGGCCGGGAAGAAGGACGGTACAAATTGCGGTGGTTCAATTTTTAAGTTCAGTATATACCTAATCTTACCGTTTGAGGGGGAAGGAAAGGGGGCAAAAATGACGAAATTTCAAACATTGTGATAAAATTCACTTTTAATGGAGAGGATGAATTTTACAGCCCTATATTTTAAATAGGAAGTGAAAATGGTCGTATGAAGGACACTACAAAACTTAAATTAAATTTGTTATACTTTGTGAAAAAAATCACATAATTAAGTTTATTGTCATGTTACGATGTGAATGTAAACGAGAGAGACAAACTAATACGAACCTTTAGGAGGATGAGGGAGATGGCTGTAAAGAACGAAGTCGCCCCAGCAAAAGAACCGACAGCAGGTCAGTATATTCAAACGTTAATCGACAAAGCGAATAAAGCACACGCCGCATTCATGAAGATGGACCAGAAGCAGATTGACCGGATTGTGCAAGCGATGGCACTTGCGGGTCTGGATAAACACATGATGCTCGCTAAGATGGCCGTAGAAGAAACAGGCCGCGGAGTGTATGAGGATAAAATCACCAAAAATATATTTGCAACAGAATATGTGTACCACAGCATTAAGTATGACAAAACCGTAGGTGTGATTGAAGATAACGAATATGAGAGCTTCCAGAAAATTGCGGAGCCGGTCGGCATCATCATGGGGATTACACCAGTAACCAATCCAACATCAACCACGATGTTTAAAGCACTGATTTCCATCAAGACCCGTAACCCAATCATCTTTGGTTTCCACCCATCTGCACAGAATTGTAGCCGGGAAGCTGCTAAAATCCTGCTGGAAGCGGCTGTGAAACATGGTGCACCAGCAGATTGCATTCAATGGATTGATGATCCTTCCATGGATCGTACAAACGAACTGATGAATCACAATGATGTGGCTCTCATTCTGGCAACAGGCGGATCAGGTATGGTACGTGCAGCGTACAGCTGTGGTAAACCTGCACTGGGCGTAGGACCGGGTAACGTACCTTGCTTTATCGAGAAAAGCGCGGATATCAATCAGGCAGTGACGGATTTGATCCTGTCCAAATCTTTCGATAACGGCATGATCTGTGCTTCTGAACAAGCGGTCATCATTGAAGAACCGATCTTTGATCAAGTGAAGAAAAAAATGATCGCAAACGGCTGTTACTTTGTTAACAAAGATGAAGCAGCAAAATTGACAGCAGGTGCGATTAATGCCGAGAAATGTGCGGTGAACCCGGCGATTGTTGGTCAATCTGCGGTAAGCATTGCGAAATTGTGCGGTATTGAAGTTCCAGCAGGCACCAAAATTCTCGTGGCCGAGATTGAAGGAGTAGGTACCAAATTCCCATTGTCTGCTGAGAAATTAAGCCCGGTACTGGCTTGTTACAAAGTCAAAACGGCAGCAGAGGGCATTGAGCGTGCAGCAGAAGTGGTTGCTTTTGGCGGCATGGGTCACTCCTCGGTTATTCACTCCACAAATGAAGAAGTGATCGGCAAATTCGCAGATCGTCTGCAAACCGGACGGATTATTGTGAACTCACCATCCACACACGGTGCCATCGGGGATATCTACAACACAAACATGCCGTCATTGACACTGGGATGCGGATCATACGGACGTAACTCGACTTCTTCCAACGTAACCGCTGTGAACTTAATCAATGTGAAAAGGGTGGCTCGCCGTACCGTGAATATGCAATGGTTCAAAGTGCCGAACAAAGTCTACTTCGAAAAAGGGGCAACACAGTATCTTGCCAAAATGCCTGATATCACACGTGTGGCGATTATTACGGATGCCATGATGGTGAAACTTGGATATGTTGAAAAGGTAGAACACTATCTGCGTCAACGCCAAATGCCAGTAGCGATCGAAGTATTCTCCGATGTAGAGCCAGATCCATCCACAACAACGGTAGATCGTGGAACCGAAATGATGCGCCGCTTCCAGCCAGACTGTATTATCGCACTTGGCGGTGGATCACCGATGGATGCTGCGAAAGCCATGTGGTTGTTCTATGAATATCCGGACACGGACTTCAACGATCTGAAACAGAAATTCATGGATATCCGCAAACGGATCTACAAATATCCACGTCTCGGCGTAAAAGCGAAATTTGTAGCGATCCCAACAACATCCGGTACAGGTTCTGAAGTGACATCGTTCGCTGTTATCACAGATAAAAATCAAGGTAACACCAAATATCCATTGGCCGACTATGAGCTAACACCAGACGTAGCGATTGTTGATCCGGAGTTCGTATACTCCCTGCCTAGAACAGCCGTTGCAGATACAGGTATGGACGTCCTGACGCATGCGATTGAAGCTTATGTGTCTGTCATGGCAAATGATTACACGGATGGACTTGCGATCAAAGCAATCCAACTGGTGTTCCAATACCTGGAGCAATCTGCGCTGCAAGGCGATAAACTGGCACGTGAGAAAATGCATAATGCTTCCACAATTGCCGGTATGGCATTTGCCAACGCATTCCTGGGCATTAACCACAGCTTGGCGCACAAATGGGGCGGTCAGTATCACACCGCACACGGACGCACCAATGCAATCCTGATGCCACACGTTATTCGTTACAACGCAAAAAAACCGACCAAATTTGCATCGTTCCCGAAATATTCGCACTTTGTAGCGGATGAGCGGTATGCCGAAATCGCCCGCATTCTGGGATTGCCTGCACGTACGACAGAAGAAGGCGTAACCAGTCTCATCAATGCCATTCGCAAACTGAACAAAACATTGGGCATTGAAGAATCGTTCCAGGAAATCGGATTTGATGCCAAAGATTTTGAAGCACATGTAGGTTATCTGGCAGACCGTGCCTTCGAAGACCAATGTACAACCGCCAATCCGAAGTTGCCACTCGTAACTGAACTGGCTGATGTATACCGCAACGCTTTCTACGGAAAGTTTGAATAACGAATCAAGAACGAAGCGTGCCTTACGGCAAGAAGATCAGGGTTCCCCGAGAGGGGAGCCCCGATTGCCGTCTTTCACACAATAACGAGAGGGCAGAAAAACAGAAGAGCGAGCATCTGTTTTTCAGGGTTTATTCTATGATTTGGTTTGCTCCGAGCATAGAGGAGCAAAGTGTTCTAGAGAGGTTACACGTAATCCGTGATGTGGCTGTTTGAGCCAGATGTTCACACAATAACGGAGAGGGCAGAAAAACAGAAGAGCGAGCATCTGTTTTTCAGGATTTAATCTAAGATTTGATTTGCTCCGAGCATAGAGGAGTAAAGGGTTCTAGAGAGGTTACACGTAATCCGTGACGTGGCTGTTTGAGCCAGATGTTCACACAATAACGGAGAGGGCAGAAAAACAGAAGAGCGAGCATCTGTTTTTCAGGATTTAATCTAAGATTTGATTTGCTCCGAGCATAGAGGAGCAAAAGGGTTCTAGAGAGGTTACACGTAATCCGTGATGTGGCTGTTTGAGCCAGATGTTCACACAATAACGGAGTGGGCAGAAAAACAGAAGAGCGAAGCACCTGTTTTTCAGGATTTAATCTAAGATTTGATTTGCTCCGAGCATAGAGGAGCAAAGGGTTCTAGAGAGGTTACACGTAATCCGTGATGTGGCTGTTTGAGCCAGATGTTCACACAATAACGGAGTGGGCAGAAAAAACTGAAGAAGCGGAGCGTTCGCCTTTATCCCCGGATTTTCCCCTTTGAAATATAAAATTGAAAAAATCCGGGGATAACAGCGATCGGAAGTTGTTCTGCCCGCGCAGTGGCTAAGTGTGAATTTACAGGGGTCAATGGGACACAGCGCAGGTGGAGTGAGTTAGTTCACTGGCTTTGTGACAAAAATCACAGATGATGAAAGCCCCAAGTCGTATACTGAAAATGTAAGAAAAACATTCATCCCGCGGTTCCGGTTCCCAAGTAGAGAGAACATGTTCCGGTTTATGTGAAACAATTCACATTAATCGCGGCTCTGGGCACACAATGCTACGAATGAAGCAAGATGTTATGTGTCCAGAAATCCAAATTAGTGGAGGGATTACGATGTCGGTGATTGAAAAAGATGTCAAACAACAAACAGGCTGGAGAAACTTTACCAAAGGAACATGGACCAAATCCGTAGATGTGAATGATTTTCTGGCACACAACTTGTCTCCGTATTACGGTGACGAAGCATTTCTCGCAGGTGCAACCCAGAATACCAAAGAATTGTGGGAGATCGTATCTGATCTGACCAAAAAAGAACGGGATAACGGCGGTGTCCTTGACGTTGACGTGAACACACCAGGTACTATTATTTCTCACCAACCCGGTTATCTGGATCAAACCAAGGAACAGATTGTCGGCGTTCAGACCGATGCTCCGTTCAAACGTTCCATTCAACCAACAGGCGGAATTCGCATGATGATTGACGCATGTGAGGCATATGGCTTTGAAATGCCACAGGGCGTCATTGATATATTTACAAACATTCGCAAAACACATAACCAGGGTGTATTCGATGCTTATACATCCGACATGCGTGCAGCGCGTAAAGCAGGAATTATTACAGGTCTGCCAGATGCTTACGGCCGTGGCCGGATCATCGGTGACTATCGTCGTGTAGCTTTGTACGGGGTAGACTTCCTAATTCGTAACAAAAAAAGTGAATTGAATGCACTCGAAGTTGATGTCATTGATGAAGATGTCATTCGTTTGCGGGAAGAGTTGTCTGAACAGATTCGTGCATTGCAAGAGTTGAAACAATTGGGCGATATGCACGGGTTCGATATTTCCTTGCCAGCGACAACAGCAAAAGAAGCGTTCCAATGGTTGTACTTCGGTTATCTCGCAGCGATCAAAGAGCAGAACGGTGCTGCGATGTCACTGGGACGTGTATCTTCTTTCCTGGATATCTACATTGAACGTGACCTGCAAGAAGGGATTTTGTCCGAAGAACAGGCTCAGGAATTGGTTGACCATTTTGTAATGAAACTGCGGATTGTCAAATTCCTGCGTACACCGGATTACAACGAACTGTTCAGTGGAGATCCAACATGGGTGACTGAGTCCATCGGTGGTATGTCAGTGAATGGTGAAACACGCGTAACCAAAAACAGCTTCCGTTTCCTGCATACACTGCACAACTTGGGTCCTGCACCAGAACCGAACCTGACTGTTCTCTGGTCCACGAAACTTCCAGAAGCTTTCAAAGATTATTGCAGTAAAGTATCCATCGAAACCAGCTCAATACAGTATGAAAATGATGATCTGATGCGTCCAATCTACGGTGACGATTACGGTATTGCATGCTGTGTGTCGGCTATGAAGATCGGGAAACAAATGCAATTCTTCGGCGCTCGTGCTAACCTGGCAAAAGCTCTCCTGTATGCGATCAACGGTGGTCGTGACGAGAAATCCGGAGCACAAGTTGGACCTGAGTATCCTGCCATCACTAGCGAAGTGTTGGATTACAATGAGGTTATGAAACGCTTCAAACCAATGATGGAGTGGCTCGCGAAGCTGTATATGAACACCCTCAACGTCATTCACTACATGCACGATAAATACAGCTATGAGCGTATCGAAATGGCATTGCATGACCGTGACATTGTACGTACGATGGCTTGTGGTATCGCCGGTCTATCGGTTACAGCAGATTCACTGAGTGCAATCAAATATGCCAAAGTAAAACCAATTCGTAACGAACAAGGCATCGCTGTTGATTTCGAAATCGAAGGAGACTTCCCTTGTTACGGTAACAATGAAGACAGCGTAGACAGCATTGCTGTTGAACTGGTCGAGAACTTCATGGGCATGATTCGCAAACACAAAGCATACCGTAACGCAGTGCCAACGCAATCCGTTCTGACGATCACTTCCAACGTGGTATATGGTAAGAAAACAGGAACTACACCAGACGGTCGTAAAGCAGGTGAACCGTTTGCTCCAGGTGCAAACCCAATGCATGGTCGTGATAAAAAAGGTGCACTGGCATCCCTTGGCTCTGTAGCCAAATTGCCTTATGAACACAGTCTTGACGGGATTTCCAATACCTTCTCTATCGTGCCAAAAGCATTGGGTAAAGAGGAGACTACACGTAAATCCAATCTGACTGCGATGATGGATGGTTACTTCGGTCAAAACGCTCATCACCTGAACGTTAACGTATTTGATCGTCAGCAATTGATTGATGCGATGGATCACCCGGAAAACTATCCGCAACTGACTGTACGGGTATCCGGATATGCGGTTAACTTCATTAAACTGACTCGTGAACAACAGTTGGATGTCATCAACCGTACGTTCCATGGCTCGATGTAATTGATTTGCAAGTAGAAGACCACTAGAGCAAGATATTCCAAATCATATTAAACGCACAGCGGATGCGGATACAGAAAGGAAGAGGCAGCATGGTTAACGGACATATTCATTCACTCGAAACTTTCGGGACGGTTGACGGCCCAGGCATCCGCTTTGTGCTTTTTATGCAAGGATGTCTACTGAAGTGTCAGTATTGCCATAACCCTGATACATGGGCGCTGGATGGTGGAAAAGAAATGACGCTTGAGGAGGTACTGGCTGAAATTGAGCCGTATCTATCCTACTACCGCAGCTCTGGAGGCGGACTCACGATATCTGGGGGAGAACCAACGTTACAGGCCCACTTTGTAGCCGAAATCTTCAAGGAAGTGAAGCGGCGCTGGGGATTGCATACGACACTGGATAGCAACGGATTTAACGAACCGGATCGGATTCACGATCTGCTGGATCATACAGACCTGGTTCTGCTGGACCTCAAGCATATTGATGACGAGAAACATATCAAGTTGACAGGCAAATCCAACGAGAGAACGTTGAAAACGGCCAAGTGGTTATCGGAGCAAGGTCGGAAAATGTGGATACGCCACGTGTATGTTCCTGGCATTCATAACGAGGAAGAGGATTTGCTTAACCTCGGACGGTTTATTGGAACATTAAATGGCGTCGAGAAATTCGAAATTCTTCCATACCATCAGATGGGGATCTACAAATGGGAGGCGCTTGGCAAAGTATATCCACTGGATGGTGTTCCTTCACCAAGTGAAGAAGAAGTGGAGCGGGCGTACCGTCTGATCGAACAAGGTCGCCAGGAAACAGCTGGCGTGGCTTGTTCCGGTAATTAACTACCTTTATATGCAGGATGTATATAATTTGAACTAACTATTTACACGAGAACGAAGAGGACAGAAATAAGCTGAAGAAGCGGAGCGTTCGCCTTTATCCCCAGATTTTCACCTTTGTAAAAGTGGATTAAAAAAAATCGGGGGATAACAGCGATCAGAAGGTTGTTCTGTCATCGGAGTAGCAAGTGTAAATATTCTTGAGTTCAACGTATATACCAACCAAGCAGTCCTTGCGAACATGTTTCACTGGGGCTGTTTTTTTTGCTGTTATCCATTGTAAATGCAAGATTATGGGTCCAGTGAAGGATTTTATCCCTCCATTGATGAATTGTCATCCTTACGATGTAAGCTCCGGCTTTTTATAATCAGAGTGTAAAGCCAAATGCTCAATATCTTGAGGAGGGTCAATCAGATGAAAAAAAGAATGACATTACTACTTTCATTATTGCTTATCACTTCATGGACTTTGGCGGGATGTGCAAGCTCAAGTAACGAGCCACAGCAAGGCGCAGGCAACACACCTGTGGAGGAAACAAGTAAGGAACCGGTTGAAATGCTTCTCCGCCACACACAGGTGGGAGCCGACAAACAGAAAAGACTGGCCATTCTGCAGGATGTTGTGGACAAAGTTGAGGGAGAGGTACCCAATCTGACCTTTACGCTGGATGGCGTCGAATCCGATGTGAATCGTAAGGAAAAGCTTCGCGGAGAGATGGCGGCAGGCAACCCGCCGGATATATTTGAATTGTTCGGTAGCCCGGATTCCAAAGTTTATGCCAAGGAAGGTATGTTGCTTGATCTGACCCCAATCCTGCAAGAGCTGGGCATTCAAGACCAGTTTACATCCCTTGAACCGTTTACGTACGAAGGAAAAGTATATGGACTGCCAATTGGCGGTTCGGGAGAAGGTTTTTTCTATAATAAAGAGTACTTTGAACAAAAAGGATGGAAAGCCCCAACTACCATGGCTGAACTGGACAATATACTGGCCGAGATCAAGGCCGATGGTAAAGTGCCGCTTGCTTCCGCATCTAAGGCAGGCTGGGTACCGCTTATGTTAACCAACCACCTGTGGTCCCGATATGCCGGGCCGGAGATTACCGCAAAGTTTGCAACAGGTGAAGCGAAGTGGACCGATCCGGGTGTTGTGCAAGGTTTTGCCAAACATAAGGAATGGGTGGATAAGGGTTATTTCAAAAAAGGCGAGCTAGGCTTCGAGTATGCCGAATATACCACGCAATTTACAAGCGGAGAAGCGGTGTTAATGTATGACGGAACGTGGAAATCATCTGTATTCAAGGAAGGTCAGAGCGGTGAATCGCTCATTGGCAAGGTTGGATTCTTCAATATGCCTCCGGTAGAGAACGGAGCAGGGGATCAGACGTCTTTGATGCGGGATGTGAACAATGGATACGGATTCTCGGCAGCAGTGGCGGATGACCCGCAGAAGCTGGAAGCAGTGAAAGCTTTTATCAAAAATTTCTACAATGAAGATATGCAGGTCCGTGGCCTTGTGGAAGATGGTGTGTTGCCTGCGATGAAGCTGGATGAGAAAGTGCTGACCGACAGTATTACCGATGATCTGATGAAAGAAATTGTGGCCGTGCTTAATGCGTCCAAGACGTCGTTCCCGGCATTTGATGCACTCGTTCAGGCCGATGTGACGACTGAGATCGGCAATCTGCAGATTCAGAAGTTGATTGGTGGGCAGACCACGCCAGAGAAAATGGCAGAAGAGTTGCAAAAGGTGCAGGAGGAAGCAAACGCTTCCGTGGAATAAATCAATCCAAGTTGAAACTGCGTTCGTTGAAGTGACTGAAGGAGGCTGACCATGAATACTTCACTCCGCAGCCCGTTAATCTATACGTTGTTTGTAATGCCAGCCCTAATTCTGTTTGTAATGTTCTTTCTATACCCTATTGGTAGCTCCCTGTATTACAGTCTGACGAGTTGGAATGGGGTATCGGCTGAGCCACGTTTTGTGGGTTTATCCAATTATGTGAAGGCACTGACCGATGAACGTTTTTGGATTTCCACACGGAATAACGGCTTTTTCATCGGATTTTCGGTACTGATTCAAGTACCCCTGATCGTCCTGTTTTCGCTTCTTATTGCCAATGTGAAAAGACTGAAAGGTCTGTATAAAACAGCTGTTTTTTTACCATCCATTATGTCGACAGCCGTTATCGGTATTTTATGGGGATTCATCTATGAACCGAATATCGGGCTATTAAACAAAATGCTTCATGTGCTGGGCATCGATCCCATCTACTGGTTATCCGATAACCGATTTGCCATGTTGTCCATCTTGGTGACCAATGCCTGGCAGTGGACGGGATTTTACATTGTCATGGTGTTGGCGGCCATACTGGCGATTCCTCGTGATCTGGATGAAGCAGCTGCAATTGATGGGGCAACAGCAGTACAACGTGCAATGCGAATTACGTTGCCGCTGATCCGGCCGATCATTTCAGTAGTGATCATGTTGTCCATCGCAGGTGCCATGAAAGCAGCCGACATCGTGATTGTCATGACCAAAGGTGGGCCCGCCGGGTCCACCGAGGTTCTGGCGACATACATGATCAAATACGCGATTACCAACTTCAAATATGGCTATGGCAATACCATTGCAGTGCTGATCTTTGCTCTGACGCTTGTGCTCACTGCGGTGTATCAACTGCTGGTGGCGAGGCGGAGCGAGAAGGTGGAATATTGATGGCAAAAAGCTTAAAAAGCAGTATACCTCATGTGTTGTTAATGTTGTACTTGATCGCGATTTTGTTTCCCTTTTTATTTGTAATTTTTTCTTCATTTAAGCAGGATAACAATGAAATCGCCCTGAATCCATTCGGTCTGCCTATAACATGGGAGTTTAACAATTACGTGGAGGCTTGGGTGAATGCCAAGATTGGCACGTATTTCTGGAACAGCCTGTACATTTCGGTTTTATCATCGGCGTGTACGATTGTGCTCGGTGCCATGTTTGCTTTTGCCGTAACCCGGATGAGACACCGGAGATGGAGCCTGTTTCTGTACAGCCTGATTCTGGCCGGTATGCTTATTCCCAACAATGCACTTATGCTGCCGATTTATCTGCTTGTACGCAAAATGGGCATATTGGATACACATCTGGCATTGATCGTGCCCTATGTGGCCAATGCGATTCCGTTTACAATTATTATACTGGCGGCTTTTATGCGTTCTCTACCTGGAGAAATTGAGGAAGCGGCGGTCATGGACGGCTTGAGGGCCCCGGGTATCTTTGCTAAAATAGTGATACCTCTTACGGTTCCGGCTATTGTTACCGTTTTTATCGTTAATTTCCTCGGCAACTGGAACGAATTTTTACTCGCCAACTATTTCTTATCCACCGATAAATTGCGTACGCTGCCAGTGGGCATGGTCCAGTTTCGGGATCAATATCAGATGAACTATGCCCAGATGTCGGCAGGTATTGTATACAGCGTTGTACCTGTACTTGTGATCTACGCTATACTCCAAGAGAAAATTATAGAAGGAGTAACTGCAGGTGGTGTCAAAGGTTAATACCATGAACCAGTTGATAGGGAGAACGGGATATGAACTTGCGAATGAAGCTGGCCTTGGCATTTCTGCTGCTGATTATTGTACCGATGTGTGCGCTGGGCATTGGCATGTTTCTGGTCACATCACATACGATTGAGAAAAAATACAATCAACAGGCCGAATATGCGCTTCAGGCCATTAGTTACAATATCGAGAATGTATTTCAGCAGATTAACAATGTGACCGACAACGGGATAGCCACATCGGTTTTTCAAATGGCGTTGAACGCCAAAGATCCGACCAAGCAGGATCTGGGAACCGGTAATCAGTTATCCCTGAATGCCAGCCAGCGCAATTTCCGTTCCCTTCTATATAACTATCCGTTCATCAGTTATGCCTTTTTATATGATTTGCGTTCGTCCGAGAACAACCAGATTGTATCCATTTTCACCAAAGAAAATTTTCAAGCCCTTCCTTTTCAGCAATTCAAAGTGCATCCCTTATTTAACGAAATTCAGCAACTCAATGGCGTGCCCAAATGGCTCGCACCTCTGGAATATCCCGAATTAACCGGGGTAGAGCCTGTCTTCACCCAGATCAGACTGGTCAAAGAACTCAGTTATTTTCAAAATATCGGCGTGCTTGTTGTTCAGATCAAAAAAGGAGAGATCGACCGGATCTTCCGTCACCTGCAAATCAGCGATTCGGCACAGGATACATCATTCCTGTTAATTAATGAAGAAGGGCTGATCGTCTATGATCCTGCAGGTATATATAACGGTGAGAACATGCAAAACCTTGGTGCTGAATCCAGCCGTTACGGTCCTGGCTTTAGTAGCGTCAGAACGGTCTTTGACGGCAAGGAGAGTATCATTTCGCAATATCATCTGAAGAACTATAACTGGAGTCTCGTCAGTGTGACTTCATGGGAAGCCTTATCTGCGGAAACCAATGCCTTTGCCGGTTGGTCTGTCATTATTATTCTGTTATGCCTGCTCGCAGCGATGATCTTTAATCTTTTTTTCATGAATCGCATTACGGGTAACATTGCTGTACTTGTAAGGTTTATGCGTCGTGTGGATGATGGTGATTTTAATGCGAGGGTGGAAGGAAAAGGATTCGATGAAATGCAGCTGCTTGCGCAAGGATTCAATGAACTATTGGATCGGATCGGGGGATTATTCCGTCGTGTTCGGGCAGAGCAAGAGCAGAAGGCCCAAGCGGAACTGCGTGTACTACAGGCCCAGATCAAACCTCATTTTCTGTTTAACACATTGGAGTCCATTAATGGATTAGCGCTACGAGGGGAGGGCCGCAAAGTAAGCGAGATGGTAACCCGACTTGGCAATATGCTTCGTATCAGCATTCAGGATCAGGAGGAGATTCCGTTGGGTGAGGAAATAAGGCATTTGCAGAGTTATCTGGAGATTCAACAGTACAGGTTCAGTGATTTGTTCACCTATGAGCTTGACATCCCACCCCATTTATACAGCTCAATTCTGCTTAAGCTTACCCTCCAGCCTCTGGTGGAAAATAGTATTCAACATGGGTTTGAGGGGATCACCTATGCAGGTGTACTGCGGATAAGCGCATATGCAGAACGGGATCATCTGGTGTTATGTGTTGAGGATAATGGGATCGGTATTCCCCAGGAAATGCTCGCACGATTTGAGTATATGGCAGAAGATCCGCCGGAAGATATGCTCGCGGAAGGGGCGGAATCATTATCATCCATAACGGAACGCAGGGGATTGGGGTTACGAAGTGTAGCAGATCGAATTCGTATTCAATACGGGGCCGGGTATGGCATATTTATATGTTCAGCACCGGGGTATGGCACAGTTATTCGATGCATCATTCCATTATATGAGCAGGAGGAAGCCGGATGAGTCTGACTGCAATGCTGGTTGACGATGAGCTGCCGATTCTGGAGAATCTGAACTACATTTTACCCTGGGAAGAGATGGGGATTGAAATCACAGGTACAGCGAGAAGTGGTTTAGAAGCGCTGGGGAAAGTAACAGAAAGTCATCCAGACATTCTCTTGTGTGATATTCGGATGCCGTCTATGGATGGATTGGAACTTATTCGTTTGCTGCGAGAGCAGGGTGAAACGTGTGAGATTATTTTACTGACCGGCTATCAGCAGTTTGAATATGCTCGAACCGCTATCAAGTATAACGTACATGAATACATATGTAAGCCAATTGATTATTTGAATCTTGAACATAAACTGCGTGAACTTGCCGGGCAGATCCAGAAGAAACGTCTGGCAAACGAATCGGAACGTTATCGCAGCCAAGAGATGGAAAGCTGGATCAGACATAAACAGTTGATTGACCTGTTGCGAGGAGAAGCACCTTTGAAGATTGCCTATCCTGCCTCTGTTCCTGAATTCATAACAACTACTGCACCTTATACGTTGCTGCTGGTGGATGCAGTCGGTTATTTTCGCCATTCTATCGGCTGGTCCGAGCTTCAGCATCAACGATGGCATGAGATCGTAAGTTCCAGACTTAGGGAAGTGGCAGAGAGAATTATAGATGACTGTCAGATTCTTTCGACCCGCAAAGGTGAGTGGTGCATCCTGCTGGAGGCATCGGGGGAGTGGAAACGTCGCTCAGAGGAACTGGCCCATCAACTGTGTCTCGAATTAAATGGGATATTGTCCTTGGATTCAAGTGTGAAGGTTAGGGTTGTTCAGGATGCTGTGCCCGTGAACCTGGAAAGTCAAATTCTGGAGCGATACCGGCATTGTCAAAAAATACTGATGTCCCATTCGGAGAGTGAAGACAAGGTGCTGAAGGCGAGTTGTCCCAAAACCGCCTTATCGTATGATCATACGGCTTCCAAAGGGGCTAACACATGGATTACAAGAGAAGATCTGGAGCTTGTTACTCGGTGGATTCGTCAAGGGAACAAGCAGGGGTTACGTGATGTATTGGACCGGCTTAAACAGCAAATGGGGAATTCAGGACAATCCTTCAGCAAGGTAGATGAAACCAATCTTCGGTTTATGCTTGTGCACATGCTTCGTGAACTGCGGGAAGTGCAGGCCCTCGCTGAAGAGCACGAAGTGAATTTTTGGAATGCACTGCAAGGGGCCGTATCCATGAGGGAACTCCTTGAACTTGCAGAGGTTGTTACCCATGCCTATCAGGGCAAACAAACGCAGCCACGTCCTTCTGTATCGGAACTGATCTTGTCTGCATGTGAGTATATGGATGCACGGCTGCAACAGGACTTGGGAATAGATGAAGTCTCCGATTGGCTTGGAATCAGCCCGGGATACTTCTGCCAGCTATTTAAAACCCAAATGGGTGTTACTTTTGTGGAATATATGACGCAGAAACGGATGGAAAGTGCCGCTTTATTGTTGAGTACAACCGAATGGAGCATTACAGCGATTGGGGAAGCGACAGGGTTCAAGGAGCGCCGTTACTTCTCCAAGGTGTTTCATAAACACTTCCACATGAAACCCTCCGAGTACAGACAGAGTAAACAATCGGGTTCGTAGTAGCAAGGGAAACGGGAGGAGAGGTCGAATGAAACCCTTGAATGATCTGACATTGGAGCAAAAGGTAGGCCAATTGTTGATGTGTGGATTTCACGGTCAGCACGCAGATGAACAGATTACTCGCTTAATCCGTGACTATCATATTGGCGGCGTCATTTATTTCCGGCGGAATGTCGAAAGTATAGATCAATTGACACGGCTGTCCGCCGAACTGCAAGATATGGCTGCTGAAGCGGGGGCCCTACCACTCATGATTTCGGTGGATCAGGAAGGTGGCATGGTTGCACGGATTGATAAAGAGGGAATGACCCAAGTGCCGGGTAATATGGCACTTGGTGCAACAGGCAATCCGGAATATACCCTGGAGTGTGCTCAAATTCTGGGTCGTGAGTTAAAAAACATCGGTATTGATATGAACCTTGCGCCAGTGGTCGACGTGAATAACAACCCGCTTAACCCGGTCATCGGTGTACGATCGTATGGTGAACATGCTGAAAGTGTGGCCGCTCATGGCGTAGCAGCCATCACCGGATATCAATCACAGGGCATAGCTGCTACTGCCAAACATTTTCCGGGACATGGAGATACCGCCGTAGATTCTCATCTTGGTATCGTTACAGTACCTCATGATCGAAACAGGCTGGAACAGATGGAGCTACTACCGTTCCGCCGGGCGATTGAGGCCGGCGTTGATGCTATTATGACAGCTCATGTGATGTTCCCTTCGATTGAGCCCGAGCCCATTCCGGCAACGTTGTCACATAAGGTGTTAACGGGTCTGCTACGTGAGGAAATGGGTTTTGAAGGCATTATTATTACAGACTGTCTTGAAATGCATGCAATATCCAAGCCATATGGTGTAGCTGAAGCTGCGATTCGTGCTGTGGAGGCAGGAGCAGATCTGATTCTGGTGAGTCATACCTTGCAAGATCAGGTTGCTGCGCTGGAAGCCATTGTGGAAGCAGTTCGAACGGGCCGAGTATCGGAAGAGGTTATTCATCAGGCGTTGGAACGCATTATGACATGGAAAAGAAAGCGCTGTGGGCAGCAAAATGATCATCTTGTTTCGCTGAAAGCGAGTGAAACGTTCGAAGGAGCAGATGTTGAACCTGTTAAAAACAATGAATCCATTGAATCCACTGAACCCAGTGATCCCAGTGAATTAAACGAATCGACATTGTTCAAGATTGCATCAAGCAGTATTACCATCGTTCATAATGATGGGCTGCTGCCGTTGGACCCAGAGAAGGACGTGTATGTCATCTGGCCTGAGGTTGTGCAGCGGACAGAGGTGGATGAACCATGGTCCCATACAGAATCGCTGGGTATGGCGTTATCGCAGCTGCGAGGCACAGTTCGTGAGCACAAAATTACTACTCAGCCCACTTATGATGAAGCAGATCGGATATTGGCTGATGTGTCGGAGAGTGAACAAGTTATCGTATGTACGTACACATCGGCAGGTCATCTTCCGAAAGGGCAACAGTATTTGGTTGAAAAGCTTAGTAAGAATCATTCGCTGATTGTCATTGCTCTGCGCAATCCATATGATCTGCTGGAAATTTCGAGGCCGGGAAGTTATGTGTGTACGTATGAGAATACACCTGCAGTTGTTCGGGTACTGTCCCATGTGTTAACCGGTGGACTGCAGCCAACAGGAAGTCTGCCTGTCCGTTTGCGCTAGGCCTATTCAATCCTTACATCTCTCTGCGATATGGTGCTGATTGACCATCTCCTGGAGAGATTTTTTTTTTGGAATTTTCTATTGGTTAATTTTGGGATATGAATGCTAAAAAGATAATTGATAGATAACTATTTTCATAGTATTTTCCTTCTATTAAAAGTTTACAATTCTCCTCTTAACTTTTTAGCAACTTTTCCCGGTTCCAAGCGTCTAATAATATGACTTTTTGAGGGGGATATTTATAAAATGGGAGCAGAAGGAGCCAAAGACAAAGAATGAATTTGAAGAAGAAATTGTCCATACTTACCGCTTTTGCTGTGTTTCAGGCGTTTGCAGTGATTCCTGCCAATGCACAATCAGCAGATCAGAGCGATACTACATCAGTGAATACAGCCAAAGTTAAATCCGTGGAGGTTGTGAAGAAAGAACAAACCATCGCGGAATCCGAAGTGAAATCCGGAACAAACACTCCAACATCAAATAATGAAACAACTGAAGAAGTGAACCCTGAGACAGATGTTCCTACAGGAACAGACGCGACTCCTGTTGAGCCGGTAATTGAACCTACAGACGAAGAAGGTACAGCTGAGGAA
This sequence comes from Paenibacillus sp. FSL R7-0026, assembly GCF_038004485.1. Classification (NCBI taxonomy): domain Bacteria; kingdom Bacillati; phylum Bacillota; class Bacilli; order Caryophanales; family Paenibacillaceae; genus Paenibacillus; species Paenibacillus sp. FSL R7-0026. The sequence goes on along the minus strand of NZ_JBBORG010000001.1, from coordinate 4,139,536 downwards.
ACACCAGCACCTGCACCAGTCGAAGTGGAGCAACCATCTACAGGCAGTTCATCTGTTGCTGGAGGCGGGGGTGGAGACCTCACTCTTTATATGAACAGTAATAAAATGATGCAAGATGGCAAAACGTATCTTGCTGGACAGCCGATGGCTGTTAAAAATGGAGTATCCTATGTAGCGATCCGTGCTCTCGTTGATCGGGTTGGCTATGATGTCAAATATGATAACACAACTAAAGAAACGATCATTATTAGTGGCGAAGATGAGTTGCGTTTCAAAACAAACAGCAAGATCTATACCGTTAATGGTGTGTCCAGAACGATGAAGGGCACGGCTTATCAACAAAAAAATACGTTCATGGTGCCGTTGACTTCAATTACACAGGCTCTGGACATTACGTATAAAGTAAATCAATCTGCCAAAACGGTTGTATTGAATCTGAGTACCAAACCGGTGGCAAGCTTCACGGTACAAAAAGAGGTTTTTGCCGGAGACCAGGTAACCTACACAACCAGATCCAGCTCTCCCAAGGGACTCAGCATTGTAGATGAGCGTTGGACAGGCCGTCAGGATTCATTCGACCAACCAGGTGTATACACAGTAACCTATGCGGTCCAGGATTCAAGTGGTCAATGGAGTGATCCGTATTCGGTTACGATTAAGGTTGAAAGACCAAATCTGCCTCCTGTTGCGATGTTTACGACAGATAAAGAAGAATACAAAATGGGTGAGAAAATCACTTATATTGATCAAAGTACAGATGATGAGAACGCAATTGTAGAAACAGAATGGGATAACAATGCACTTGCATTCTTTGTTCCAGGACCGAAGACCGTAACGATTACAGTTACCGATAAACATGGTGCTAGCAATAGCTATACCAAGATGATCAATATTACGGGAGAAACACTTTATAGTGTGACTGACTTCAATCAATTGTTCACACCAGTCGGTGAGAAGTTCACTTTTGACGGTGGTGGAGTACCGGCATTGGAGAAAGTACCTTTCACTTATTATGATGAACCAAGTCTGTTGATCCGCAGTAACAGCCCGGAAACCGTGAATACAGAAGGTATTGTGTACAAGGAATCTTCCTTTGGACAGACACGCTTCATGATTCACCATGTGAACAACACGGGCAAAAACGTAAAAATGTATGTTGTAGCGACAAACAACAATGCATACACGGCGTCCATTGACCAGCAAAACATGGGTTTTGCAGGACCGTCTCCTTTTGCAACGGTAGCTGGAAAGCTGTCCATTGACCGTTGGTTCCAATCCATGCAGAATGGTACCGGACAAAAGAAAGTGTACATCCAGCCAGGAGAAAGCAAGCTGATTCTCAATGATCTGAGCGTTCTTCCGATGAAACAGGGACAAGTCATTTCCTTGTATTCGGATGTATTCAGTGACTATGAACTGGATTACAACATTATCATGATCGAAGAAAATAAGGACCCGATGGAAGTGTTGTCGAGCCTGCCGGTTCTGGATCGTGATGGAGTTCACAACCGTGGTACCTATCCAAATGCAACACGGATCATTACGTATGATCAAGAAGTAGGGTCGAAGCCTGCACGTCTGCCACTTGGAGACAATGCAAGTGATCCAAACCTTGTGGGAACGGACCCTATGGCTTACACGGAAGCTTCCAACGCAGGTAACTTCGGTGTATTGTACAAAATTACATTGAATAATGTTGCTCCGCGCACGTTGATTTCATTCAACCCTCGTGGTGGCAGATACTCAGGTGTGGCACTTGTGAATGGACAGGTCGTTCAGATTTCCACAGGTAAATCTGTAACTGCACCTAATGAGCAAAGTGTAATGTATCGCACAGGTTCGTACGGCGAGAGTGTAACCATTCTCTTCTCGGCAGCACCAGGAAGTAACTTGCCTGTTAACCTGCTGTTTACACCGCTTCCGGCTGAAAAGTAATATCATGAACATGCACGGACGGTTTGGAGTGAAAGCTTATATCATATATACCCGTTCACCCCAAAAGTCGCCCGAACGATTGATCATCTGAACCGTCAGGAAGGGACTCCATCAAAATGTAATGTCATTAGCTCAAGCTAGACTAATGGCAATGCATGTGCATGGAGTCCTTTTTATGTGATGTTGGAATGACCTAACCCGGTGTCTTCGTTGACTCTAATCGTAATTTGATGCATTATTAGAGGTATACAAGAAAGCAAAAGTTTTCGTTTTTGCCGAATAAACTGTCGCTCTATGAATGATGCAAAATGCTCGTATGACAGGAGGTGCTTTAGATCATGCTGTCGACAGAACAGATTATTTCGACCATGTCCTCACAGGGGCTTCGCATTACCGATCAGCGGAAAACACTGGCCCGGTTATTTGCCGAGTCTCCCGGGTATCTTACACCCAAGGACGTCTATGAATATATGGGTAAGACTTACAGCGGACTGAGTTTTGACACAGTATATCGTAATTTGCGGGTGATGCAGGAACTGGGTGTACTGGAACAGGTCATCTTCGAAGATGGCGTTAAATTCAAAGCGCACTGTAGTGAAGATCATCATCACCATCATATGATCTGTCTGAAGTGTCAGAAGACATATCCTATTATTTTTTGCCCGATGCAGCTTGCGGATGCGCCTGAGCAATTTCAGGTTGTAGACCACAAGTTCGAGGTATTTGGATATTGTAAGGACTGTGCAGAGCATGCTCCGGCCAAAGCGGCGTCGGGACATACACACGCTCATGGGAAGCACTGACCATGAAGTTATCGCGCAGAATTGCTCAGGCACCCATTCGGGTGTACCGCAACTATATCTCTCCATTAACACCGCCAACATGTCGGTTCTATCCGAGCTGTTCGGCTTATGCCATGGAGGCGATTGAAGTGCACGGTGCGCTCAAAGGTTCGTTGTTATCAGCGAAACGTATTGCCAAATGTCACCCGTTTCATCCAGGCGGTGTAGATCTGGTGCCACCAAAGGCGGAGAAATCCATGATGGTATCAGAGTAACGATGTAGCTTGAAGTATTCGGGTGGTCTGGAAGCAGGCCAGGATTGAACTTGAGTATGCTGTCCACTTGACAAAGGGGTCCGCATTTCAGTATATTTTTCCTATATGTGCAAGTTCAAAAAGTCTGGTTTTCAGTACCGAGAAGATGGGATGAAGTTAGAAATGGAGTAGCGGAGCGTAGGAAACCTACGTGAGCAACGGACATTTCGGCTGAATTTCAACTTCGATGCTGATGATGCCGGTAGGCATGATTCGTAATCAAAAGTAGACTTTTTGAGCAACTTCTATATGATTTCCAGTGAAGGGATAAGTACAGACACACCCCCAGTGCAGAGAGCCGGATGAGCTGAGAACCGGTCTGGGAGGAGGATGGAATATGGTCCCGGAGGAACCTCTTTCGAGCGTGCAGACAGTGATTTCAGAGCTGCTGTCGTAAGGCTGAGGCGTGATCCAGCGTTAATGGGCGGTCGAAGGACCGACAGAGCCTGTGTTTTGCGAAAAACATGGGGAATTTGGGTGGTAACACGTGAGAGCAACTCTCGTCCCATAGGGGCGGGAGTTTTTTGTGTTCTTTTTTAGTTGTTTTGGACGAAGGGATCACATGAAGCAGGAACATTTGAAGGAGGAGAAGTCATTCATGGCTGACCAAAAAACATTTTATCTGACAACCCCGATTTATTATCCGAGTGACAAATTGCATATTGGGCATGCGTATACAACGGTGGCAGGAGATGCGATGGTTCGTTACAAGCGCCTACGCGGTTATGATGCTCATTATCTGACAGGAACCGACGAACATGGCCAGAAGATTGAGCGCAAGGCACAAGAGAAAGGACAGACACCGCAAGCTTTTATCGACGATATCGTTGTGGGGATCAAGGAACTGTGGAACAAGTTGGACATTTCCAATGACGACTTTATCCGTACAACCGAAGAACGTCACAAAACCATTGTTCAGGATATCTTTGACCGTTTGCTGAAACAGGGAGATATCTACAAAGGTGAGTACGAAGGCTGGTACAGCATTCCGGATGAGACGTATTACACGGAGACTCAACTGGTGGATGTAGAGAAGAATGAGAAGGGTGAGATTATCTCGGCCAAGAGCCCGGATAGCGGACACCCGGTTGAATTGGTCAAAGAAGAATCTTACTTCTTCCGTATGAGCAAATATGCAGATCGTTTGTTGAAATATTATGAAGAGAACCCGGGCTTTATTCAGCCGGAATCCCGTAAGAACGAGATGATCAACAACTTCATCAAGCCAGGTCTTGAAGATTTGGCCGTATCGCGGACTACATTTGAATGGGGCGTCAAAGTTAAAGGCGATCCAAAACACGTGGTTTACGTGTGGATTGATGCGTTGTCCAACTATATTACAGCACTGGGCTACGGTTCATCCGATGCATCCCTGTATAACAAGTTCTGGCCTGCGGATGTACATTTGGTAGGTAAAGAAATTGTTCGTTTCCATACGATCTACTGGCCAATTATGTTGATGGCGCTGGACTTGCCTTTGCCGAAGAAAGTGTTTGCACATGGCTGGTTGTTGATGAAAGATGGCAAGATGTCCAAATCAAAAGGTAATGTCGTTGATCCGGTTACCCTGATTGACCGTTACGGTCTCGATGCACTGCGTTATTACCTGCTGCGCGAAGTACCGTTTGGTTCCGATGGTACATTTACACCAGAGAGCTTCGTAGAGCGTGTCAACTCCGACCTCGCGAACGATCTGGGTAACCTGTTGAACCGTACCGTTGCCATGGTAGACAAATATTTTGAAGGCAAAGCCCCTGCGTTTGCTTCAAATGTAACGGAATTTGATGCTTCGCTGGAAGAAGCAGGCCATGCTACAGTGGAAAAAGCGGAACAGGCGATGGAAAACCTGCAGTTTTCCGTAGCACTGACAGCGATCAGCCAGTTTGTCAGCCGCACCAACAAATATATTGATGAGACGCAGCCATGGGCGCTGGCTCGTGATGAAGCAAAACGCGATGAATTGGCATCCGTTATGGCTCACCTGATCGAAAGCTTGCGAATTGCTTCGATTCTGTTGCAACCGTTCCTGACACGTGCTCCTCATAAAATCTGGGCACAGCTCGGCATTCAGGAAGGTGAACTTACGGCTTGGGATTCATCCAAGCAATGGGGGCTGGTTCCAACTGGAAACGCCTTGCAAAAAGGTGATCCAATCTTCCCGCGTTTGGATTCCGAACAGGAAATTGCTTATATCTCCGAAGCAATGACTGGTGGCCAAAAAGCGGCACAGCCTGAAACAAGTCAAGCAGATGCTGGAGCTTCAGCATCTGTTGAACCGGTAACTGCACCTGAGGGCACGGAAGAGATCGGGATTGACGATTTTGCCAAAGTTGAACTGCGTGTCGCGCAAGTCATTGCCTGCGAACCGGTCAAAAAAGCGGATAAGTTGCTGAAATTGCAGCTCGATCTGGGTTATGAGCAGCGCCAGGTCGTATCTGGAATTGCGAAGTTCTATTCGCCAGAAGAGATGGTTGGACGCAAAGTCATCTGTGTGACCAACCTCAAACCGGTGAAACTTCGTGGTGAACTGTCTCAGGGTATGATCCTTGCAGCGTCCCATGGCGACCAGCTTACCCTTGCTACAGTACCAGACAACATGCCTAATGGCGCACAAGTAAAATAAAATATAAATGAATATATAAATACTGTCGTAACTATGACTCAAGGTGGCCCGATGTAATTCGGGTCCCTTTTTTTGTTGATATAAATCGCAACTTAAGGGAAGAGAACAAGCATATACTGTTATGAACTCCGTACTTCAGGAAAGAATGAATAGGACGGGATAGCTTGACAAGTAGGTTCAGGTTACCTATAATTCTTTCAGTAATGTTTACGATTAAGAGATGCGGAGTGAATCATAATGACATTTTATAAAGTGCAACATCAAGCTCAGGATAACCGGATAGGGAAGACGAGCAAAAGAGGCAACATGAAGTTACTCTGGACGGGTTTGCTTATTCTCACTTTGCTGGTATTGTCAGCTTGTGGGCAGGATAGTTCCAATAGTGCGAAGATTGTGGAAGGCAAGGTAAACGTTGTGACGACATTTTATCCTGTATATGCTTTTACGACTGCAATCGGTGGTGAGGATGCCAATGTTATTAACCTGCTGCCAACGGGAGTAGAGCCACATGACTGGACTCCGAAGAGTCAGGATATTGTTAATACGTCCAAGGCACAGCTGTTTCTCTATAATGGAGCTGGACTGGAAGGATGGGTGCCAAATTTCCTGAAGTCGCTGAATAGCGATACACAGGTGAAGTCTGTTGCCGTTAGCGAAGGGGTTAAACTGTTAACTGCTGAGGGTGATGATGGGCACGGTCACGGTGAAGAGCACGAAGACGAGCATGCAGATGAACATACAGATGAGGCTACCAGTGAACATGTCGCTGATCATCATATTGATCCACATACGTGGGTTAGTCCGAAATCAGCCATGATCATGGCTGAAAACATCAAAAATAGTCTGGTCGAGGCAGACCCTGATCACAAAGCAGGTTACGAACAACGTTATGAAGAGCTTCGTACGAAGCTTGAGACGCTGGATCAGCGTTTTACAGATGAATTGGCTAACGTACCAAACAACGAGATTGTTGTCTCGCACCAAGCGTTTGGCTACCTTGCACGTGATTATGGATTAACCCAGCATGCCATTATGGGACTTTCCCCGGATGCTGAACCGACAGGACAGGATATTGTGAAGCTTGCGAAACTGGTTAAAGATGAGGGCATTAAATACATTTTCTTCGAAGAGCTGGTATCTGACAAATTGGCGAAAACACTGGCAAGTGAAGCAGGAGTGGAGACCATGGTCCTTAATCCGGTTGAGGGATTGACCAAGGAGCAGGCAACAAACGGGGATGATTATTTCACCCTCATGGAGAAAAATTTGCAAAATCTGCTGATCGCATTAAAATAAGATAGAATGAAGAATTCAGATCGAAGAGTCTTTACCGTTCACGGTGAAGGCTCTTAGGACGCTATGGGATTCTTATATATAATGAAGGGCGGCTTTGCCATGCAGCAAATCATGCCACTATGTCATGATCCAATTATAGAGATCGAGAAACTATCATTTTCCTACGGGGACCAGCGAGTGATTGAGAATCTCGATTTTATGGCCCAGGAACGGGACTTTGTCGGGATTATCGGTTCCAATGGGGCGGGTAAAACGACATTGCTGCGCATGCTGGTAGGACTTCTTCCTCCTGCGCAGGGAGATATCAAACTATTCGGACAGTCGATCCGCAGGTTCAAGGACTGGGACCGAATCGGGTATGTGCCGCAAAAGAATGCATTTAACCCGTTGTTCCCTGCGACCGTTCGTGAAGTGGTCATGTCAGGCTTGTATAATAACAAAAACATGTTCCGTCGTATGTCTCGTAAATGTCAGCAGCAGTGCACGGATGCTCTGCAAGTCATGCGGATCGAGGATCTGGCGAACAAACGTATTGGTCAATTGTCCGGCGGACAGCAGCAGCGTGTATTTTTGGCACGAGCGCTTATTAATCACCCGGATCTGTTGATTCTGGATGAACCTACCGTAGGTATTGATGCTGAATCACAGGCCAGTTTCTTTGAACTGATTACCCATATGCATGAACATCATCGAATGACTTTTCTAATGGTGTCTCATGATATGGATCGGATGGAGAGTTATCTGGGTTCTGAAGCTGTGGTAACGAATGGCAAAATTAATTTTCATGTCCGTCATTCGCATGAGGTACAGGATTGTGCTGAGACCAATCTGCAACATACCACTGCACAGGTACGCTAGCCGTATTTATGGCCCATTAGATTAGAGTAAGGCCGAAGGAGTCGTGTTTGTTTTGGAAATATTAATGAGTGATTTTTTTCAGCGTGCCCTGGCGGGTGGGTTGTTAATTGGCATTACCGCTCCGTTAATCGGACTGTTCCTGGTCTTGCGGCGGTTATCCATGATCGGAGACACCTTGTCTCATGTGACCATTGCCGGTGTTGCACTTGGATTCCTGATTGAAGTGTATCCCATTGCAGTGGGCTTGATATTTGCCGTGCTTGCTTCATTTGCGATAGAGAAATTGCGCAAAGCGTACAAGAGTTACGCCGAATTATCGATTGCCATTATCATGTCCGGTGGCGTGGCTCTTGCTTCCTTGTTCTTCACGCTGGGCAAAGGATATAATGCAGATGTCATGAGTTATTTGTTCGGCAGTATATATACATTAGACGCTACGGATCTGAAGCTTGTAGGTGTGGTTACGCTGATCGTGGTGATTGTAGTGGCATTGTTACATAAGGAATTTTTCCTGCTCAGCTTTGAGGAAGATGCGGCAGCGGTTACAGGGTTGCCTGTGAGAATTCTGAACATGTTAATCACTGTGATGACAGCACTTGTCATTAGCACGGCGATCAAGATTGTTGGTGCGCTTCTGGTGTCAGCGTTATTGACCATTCCGGTAGCGGTCAGCCTGTTAATGGCCCGAAGTTTCAAATCCGCCATTATTTTGTCCGTGGTGATTGGCGAAATTGCCGTAGTCCTTGGACTGGTCGTAGCAGGTATCTGGAACCTCGCACCTGGAGCAACGATTGTATTATTGCTGATCATGATGCTAATTCTGACGATGATTGGAAAAAAAGGGTTCCGAGCCTGACGGCTAAACGAACAAGCACGAGAGCCCGGGGAAGGGAGACATCCGCTTCATGCCTGATGTTAATGTATGGATGGCTTTTGTAGCAGGCTTGGTCTCATTTATATCACCATGTTGTCTTCCGCTGTATCCATCATACCTCTCCTACATTACAGGTATGACGGTGCAACAATTGAAGGATGACCGCAATCAGCGAGAAGTCCGTTTTAAGACGATGACGCACACGCTGGCGTTTATTTTAGGCTTCTCGGCTGTATTTTATTCGCTTGGCCTTGGTGCCGGACTGTTTGGCCAATTTTTCAATGATAACCGTGAACTGATTCGGCAATTGTCTGCGATTTTGATTATGCTTATGGGCTTATTTTTGCTTGGTGTGTTCAAGCCACAGTTTCTGATGAAGGAACGCAAGATGGATATGAAATGGAAACCAGCAGGTTATCTGGGCTCTTTTATATTTGGTATTGGTTTCTCAGCAGGTTGGTCGCCTTGTATTGGTCCCATTCTAACAGCGATCATTGCTATGGCAGCAAGTGAGCCCACAACCTGGTTGGCGCTGATTACAGGTTATACGGCAGGGTTTGCAATCCCGTTCTTTATTTTGGCCTTTTTCATCGGTTCGACACGCTGGATCTTACGGTATTCCAATGTCATGATGAAAGTCGGGGGAGCATTAATGTTGTTCCTTGGGGTATTGCTTTTTACAGATCAGATGACGAAGATTACGATCTGGTTGCAGCAGATTACACCAGACTGGATGATCATTTAAACGGATGAACTGAATTTGAATTAAAAAATGCATGACAAAGCAGGCTACATGTTACCAGAGTCACTCTGGGTCATGTAACCTGCTTTTTAATCGTTTGTTAGGAACCCCTTATACCAGCATATCGTTATGGGCAGTCCCGTTTTTTATTTAGGTGAAGTAATCAATATTGGCTAGTGGAAAATGTTCAAAGATCCGTTCCGTAATGAATTCGCGCAGCGCATCTTGCTGGTCATCCTTATACACATACTTGTACTGACCCCAGCGGCCCCATTTCATCTTGCGTTTCTCGATATCCATCTCCAGCTTGGTTTTTGGATAACGTTTCTCAATGGTTGCTTTAGCCGTTTTGGTGAAACGGTGCTGGATCATCTCAAAGGTAAGATCCTTGGTTGCTTCCTCTGGAAGCGTATCTGCCAGCTTCTGCAACAGCTCCGAGTATCCTTCTTCCCATCCTTCATACCACATAATCGGAGCTATAATGAAGCCCAGGGGATAACCGGCGTGTGCAATTTTACCAGCAGCTTCAATGCGTTCTTCAAATCTGGAAGTAGCCGGTTCAAAGTTTTTGATGACATAATCCGAATTGACACTAAACCGGATCCGGGTGTGGCCGTTATGTTTAATGTTCAGCAACGGATCAACGTGATGATATTTGGTTACGAATCGCAAGCGTCCATATTCTTCTTCCGCCATAAAACGAATCAGGTCACTTAAATTCTCCGTGATATGCTCGAGTCCTACGGGATCAGACGTACAGGCGGCTTCAAATCGCGTGATTTCAGGCGCGCGTTCTTCAATGTATCCTTTTGCAGCCTGAATGATCTCCTCGGTATTAACATAGACACGGACATAAGGTTTCGCACCAAGGGTAGTTTGAAGATAACAATAATGGCAGTGCCCCATACAGCCGGTAGAGATGGGAATGGCATATTCCGCTGAAGGTTTCGACTGGTCAAACTTGAGTGTTTTGCGCACACCAACGACCAGAGTGCGCTTTGCCATCCGGTACTTTTCTTGTTCGGTTTCACCCGGCAAGTTTGTGATTCGGTTATGGGATGTGGTCATCTGATAAGGTATGTTTTTGGATGTCACCCACTCCATAATCCGTTTGCCTTTATCATATTCCAACGCACCGGGTTCAAAATACACCAAATCGGGAATAAAGGGTTTAGTACCTTTTGCTTTACGAACTGGCGGTGAGGCTACACTTGTACTCACGAAATCACTCCTTTCGATGCGGAACTTTGCTTAGTTTGCCTCGTTTGGGGAGAAGTCACGCCTGCCAATTACTTGTGTAACAGCGCGCTCCGAACTGTGCAGGACTTGCCAATGCGTATTGATAACATGTATCATTATAAGATAGGGACCAGGCACGAATAGGGGCCGGTCAGAGAGAAAAGAGGGAAGCAGATGCCAACGCCCAGTATGGAAGATTATTTGGAGCGTATATACAAATTAATTGATGAAAAGGGCTATGCTCGTGTGTCTGATATAGCTGAAGGACTGGAAGTACATCCTTCATCGGTGACGAAGATGATCCAAAAGCTGGACAAAGACGAGTACCTGATCTATGAAAAGTACCGCGGACTGGTGCTTACGCCAAAAGGCAAAAAGATGGGCAAACGTTTGATGGAGCGCCATCATCTGCTTGAACAATTTTTGACAACGATTGGTGTTCAGGAACAAAATATCTACAATGATGTTGAAGGCATTGAACATCATCTGAGCTGGGACTCCATTACATGCATCGAGTCCTTGGTTGAATACTTCCGTCAGGATGAGAGCCGGTTGCGTGACCTCAAAAACCTTCAGGACGTCATGAGTAATACGGAGTCTTAAGTTTCAGCAGTGGAATACACATGGTGATATACAATGAATTGTATCCCGTGATCAAAGGATGCTTTTTGCCGTTTCAATGGCAGGAAGCATTTTTTTGTGTGCAATCACACCATAATTTGGTGATTTTCGCAACTAAACGAACGGTAGGAGCGTCTATTAAACTAGTAGAATTTACCGCAAATTTATAATGATTTTGGAGGACTGCACTAATGAACGTTCGTAAAGGATTGATGCTGCTGCTCATTTTTGTACTTGGATTACAGACAGCAGGCATGACGGCACAAGCGGCCGGGCAGAAGGAAATCGCTATTTTTCTAGACGGCAACCGTTTGGAATCGGATGTATCACCCTACATCTTGCCCAAAGTAAATGTAACGATGGTGCCTCTGCGTGTTATTAGCGAAGGATTGGGTGCGTCTGTTCTATGGTCTCAAGCTACTCGTACCGTGACCATTCAGAAATCCGATTCGGTCATCTCTATGACAAGCGGACGCCAGCAGGCAACTGTGGATAACGCTGTAGTTGGTCTGGATGCATCGGTCGAATTGAAACAAGGTCGGGTCATGGTACCCATTCGTTTCGTCAGTGAAAACCTGGGCATTCGAGTGAACTGGAATCAGTCAGCCCAGACCATTGATCTGTACACAGGAGACGAATCAGTCCCAACTCCTGAACCAACCCCGGCAACCCCAGCGGAGCCTGGAGGCACGGGCACTATACCAGCTTCTGAAGAGATGCGGGGAGCCTGGATTTCCACTGTGAATGGAGACTGGCCTACATCCGGTGCCAAGGGAAATGTAGAGAAGCAAAAACAGGAGTATACAAAACAGCTAGATACGTTGCAAGGTATGGGCATTAATGCCCTATTTGTCCAAGTGAGAGCCAATGGGGATGCCATCTATCCTTCAGGTCTGGTACCTTGGAACAGCGTATTGACAGGAACACAAGGTAAAGATCCAGGTTATGATCCCCTCGCGTTTATGGTCGAGGAAGCACATAAACGGGGCCTGGAGTTCCACGCCTGGTTTAATCCGTTTAGAGCAACGAACTCAGCAAGTACATCAAACTTGGCTGCAAACCATATCTCGAAGCTTCATCCCGATTGGATTGTGAATGCATCCGGCAAAATGTACATTAACCCGGGTATCCCGGAAGCCAGACAGCATATTATCGATACGATCATGGAAGTGGTCAATCAGTATGATATTGATGGTGTACATCTGGATGATTATTTCTATCCATCCAATGTGACTTTTAATGATGATGCAGCTTTCAAAACTTATAACACATTGAATACCAAAGACCGTGCTGAATGGCGTCGGGACAATATCAATCAGTTCGTCAAGCAGCTCGGGCAGAGCATTCACAGAGCGAAAGCTAACGTTGAATATGGAATTAGTCCATTTGGTGTGTGGCGTAACAAATCTGTTGATCTGACAGGTTCTGATACCAAAGCAGGAGTAACCGCATATGACAGCATGAATGCAGATGTGCGGACATGGATTAACCAAGAGTGGATCGACTATGTCGCTCCGCAGGTGTATTGGAGTATGACATTGAACGTAGCCCGATACGACAAAGTTGTCGACTGGTGGGCGAATGAAGTGGCTAACACAAATGTAAAATTGTATATCGGTCACTCTCCTTATAAGTTAGGTACGCCGGAAATTGGCTGGCAGACTTCACAGGAGATCATCGATCAGCTGAACTACAACAAGAAGTATGGTTCGGTCAAAGGGGATATTTTCTTTAGTTCACAGTACTTGACGAAGAACCCTCTAGGCTTGATTGCCAAATTAAAAGCCTACTATGGTCTATAAAACATTTTAACAATACAGTGATAAGACAAACCCTTGTTCTCATAGAGTGGCAGTAGAAACGTGGCTGCCTGGAGAACGGGGGTTTTTTGTTATGTTAATTAACGCGGTGTTTGAAGGTGGAGGCGTCAAAGGGATCTCGCTTGCAGGTGCTGTGCAGGGTGCTCAAGACTGCGGCATTCAGTTTAATCGAGTGGCAGGCACATCATCCGGTTCCATTGTTGCTGCTCTGCTAGCGGCCGGTTACAGGGCCGAGGAGATGAAAGTCATTATTGAGAATACCCCCTTTGTTTCATTGCTGCGTCGTTCCCCCATATTTAATACCCGATGGATCGGACCCGCCGCGAGGCTGTTCTTGAAGAAAGGTTTGTATTCGGGGGAGGCATTGGAATCATGGATTCGCAAGATGCTGGAGCAGAAAGGGATTCGCACATTCGCTGACTTGCCACAAGGCAAGTTGCTTATTACGGCGTCCGATATATCCAATGGGACAATTCTGGTGCTGCCGGACGATATTCGGCGGTTCGGCATTGATCCTGCCAAGCTGGATGTTGCAAAAGCGGTACGTATGAGTTGCAGTATCCCGTATTTTTTCGATCCGGTAGTCATACGAAAATCGCCAGTATTCTCCAAAGGACTTCCTTTTCAAGATCAGTTTGTGTATGTCGTGGATGGTGGATTGCTTAGCAATTTTCCGTTGTGGCTCTTCGATGGTGATCGCTCGGAACGAGGAGGAGACGTTATTCCGGTTGTCGGATTCAAAATGGTGGGGAAGACGGAAGTGGAACCTGCCCGGATTAAAGGACCGCTAAGCATGCTTCAGGCCCTTGTAGAGACGATGCTCACAGCACATGATGAACGTTACATCGAACAGATTAACCGGTTTCGGACAGTGAAGATACCAACGCTTGGGATTAAACCGACGCAATTTCATTTATCGTTACAGGACAGCACAGCTTTATATCGATCAGGCGCTACCGCAGGGAGTGAATTTTTCAACGGGTGGAATATGAAAGTGTATGGTGAACAGCTGGACAAACAACGAAAAGAATTGCGCAAGAAACAGGCAGAAGCTCCACCTCTGATTCCTGTATAAACGCGAAAAAAGCAATTCTCCGCATGTTGGGAGAACTGCTTTTTTGTATGTTCAGTGCCTTTTAGTGAAATTTCGGTATATCTTCATCGCTTTTCCCTTTTTGTCCCTGAATCACTTGGAAAGGATAATCCTTGCGTTTCTTTGAAGAGCCGCTGCTCTTTCTGGCACTGGACTGTGCATTGACTTTCGCCATGGTTCGTGCAGATGGCTTAATCTTTGGTGATTTGGCTTTTTGTGCCCAGCGACGAGGCGGATATTTGTACAGCAGGAATACGGCTCCGAACACGACCAGAGGAATAATGATCCTGGATGGACTAGCGTTCCCCAGCCAAGTCAAGACTCCAACAGCAGCTAGTGCGATGAACGTCCAAAATAAGATTGCCTGCTTGTTCATATCATTCACCCTTTCACAGGATCGAGTGTTGCAACAGGTACTTCTGACGTAGCAGAGACATTGGCAAGCTTGGCATCCAACTCACGCATACGGTTAAACGAAGCAATGGATACTTCTACCTGCTCGTTGGTCGGTTCTTTTGTTGTCAGCAATTGCAGCCACAATCCCGGGTATCCGAGATAACGCAGTACAGGAATATCACGTACTGAATTCGTGAGCTTTAACAGTTCAAAAGAAATGCCTAGCACAACTGGCAATAACAACAGACGCTGACCCATCCGTTCCCAGAGGTTATCGTACGTGAAGAGGGAGTATAGAAACACTCCAATAATGACAGTCAACATAATGAAACTGCTTCCGCAGCGGTAGTGCAGTCGGCTGTACTTTTGCACGTTCTCCGGTGTCAGTTCTTCACCAGCTTCATGTGCGCTGATTACTTTGTGTTCCGCTCCATGATACTGGAAGAGACGTTTAATCATCGGCGTCTGTGAGATTAACCACAGATAAGCGAGTAACAGGATCAGCTTAATGCCGCCTTCCAGTAAATTATGCAAAAACTGATTGTCGAATGCATTTTTGAATAGAAAATTCTCGATAACAACAGGAAGCAATGTGAGCACAACTTTACCAAAAAGGAATGAAAGGATGGCGACGGCGGTCACACCAATGATCATGCTTAGGCTCCAGCCCGAACCTTCTTTCTCTTTTTGCTTGGCTTTCTCTTCCGGTTCCAGTTCATCATCAGCATAGGCGTCAGCAGAATAATTGAGATGTCTGCTACCTTTGACACTTGAATCTATAATGCTGACAATTCCGCGTAATAAAGGAATCCGCCGCAATTTCGTGACCCAGGACTTGTCTTGCTTGGGAACTTCCAGATACGTAATTTCGCCGTCTTTTCTACGAACAGCTGTAACGTTGACATGTTTCCCACCGAACATTACGCCTTCAATGACAGCTTGCCCCCCATAGCTGACAGGCTTGGATTGTTGAGGCAAATTATTCACCTTCCTATTCTGTTCTAGGCCTTCGCGATCAAAGGCAGTTTAATAACCCTATTGTATCGAATTTTGAGACCAATTTCTAGTTTGTGAGTCAAACCTTGAAGGATGTTGTTAAGATTGTCCTGTTTTGAACATACTACCTCTTAGAATCGGAGCGGAAATTAGAGGCATAATGCGGGATTATCAACTGAATGAAGGAGAATATCGATGACAGAACGTAAGCATGAAAATACATCACAAGATGAAGGTCAACGTCCCAATGAGCGGCAGCAAAAAGACAAGGGCAGGCGACCTACCCAGAGGCAAGGTCAAGCACACTACTACACCAAGCCATTTTCCTTTGCGTTAGAGCTTGGCTTTTTTGCCGGTTTTATCTGGGGTGGACTGCATTGGCTATTCTATCTGTTGCATTTTACGATTGTACCTGTCGGATTTCTGGCCGAGCCTTTTTTCAAACATGAATATATATATACCGCAGCAGGACATTTGACAGGCTGGCTGTTTTTTATCGTCTTTTCCATCTTGGCATCCTTACTCTACACGTTCACGATTAGAAAACTGAAAGGGCCGTTACCCGGCATGGTGTATGGAATCGTCTGGTGGCTGATTCTCTTTATACTGGTCGGACCAAAACTGGGGATGATGAAACCTTTGAACGGTTTAACGTGGGATTCAATCATCACGGAACTCTGTTTCTTTTTGTTATGGGGGCTGTTCATTGGTTACACGGTAGCCATGGAGTACACGGACGAACGCAAACGCGAGCCGGAGCAAGCGGGGGCATAGCGCAAAAAAGCTTCTCAATCCGGCAATGCCTGTGTTAAAATAGCAGATGGTTATTTGCAGAGAGGGTGGAGCAGCGATGAAACGAATTATTGTGATCAATGGTCCGAACCTGAACATGCTTGGTGTACGCGAACCGGGCATCTATGGAACGCTTAGTCTGAAGGATATTGAGGACAAAATTCGCAGACAGGCTGATGAAATTGGCGTCTCCATCGCTTTTTATCAATCGAACCATGAAGGGGACATCATTGACCGCATTCATGCAGCGATGGGTGAGGCAGACGGAATAATACTGAATGCCGGAGCATTTACCCATTATAGCTATGCTATACGTGATGCAATCAATGCTGTTAAAGTCCCTACGGTTGAAGTACATCTATCCAACATTCATGCACGCGAAGCGTTCAGACATCATTCAGTGATTGCAGCGGAAACAATCGGGCAGATTGCCGGATTTGGCGAAGTAAGCTATGAACTGGGATTGCTGGCTCTTGTGCGTCATCTGGACAAACAAACCTGAGCCGGGAACCCGGGAATGTGAGAGAAAGAAGGGTTACCGATGGAAAACAAACGAGTAAATAAGTTGCGTGAAGCCATGCGTGAGCATGAACTCACAGCAATGCTGATTACAAACCCGATTAACCGTCGTTATATGACGGGTTTTACAGGCTCGGCGGGATATGTGCTGATTACGGAACAGGACGCATATCTGCTGACTGATTTCCGTTATATGTCACAAGCGCCTCAGCAAGCCAAAGGATTTACCGTTGTGGAGCATGGAGCCAAGCCGATGGATACGGTGCGTGAACTACTGGCATCCGCAAATATCAAAGAAGTGGGCTTCGAGCAGGATAGTGTCACATTTGGCACGCATTCCGCTTATGCTGAAGCACTTCAATCTATTGAACTGAAAGCTGTATCCGGGATCGTGGAACAACTTCGTATGTTCAAGGATGAAGAAGAGATCGCGGTCATGCAGAGAGCAGCAGATCTGGCGGATGCCACGTTCAGCCACGTTTTGCAGTTTGCAAAACCAGGTATGACGGAGCGTGAAGTGGATCTGGAGATGGAGTTTTTCATGCGCAAGCATGGAGCAACGTCCTCTTCGTTTGACACCATTGTAGCATCGGGTGAACGTTCTGCTATGCCTCACGGTGTAGCGAGCAGCAAGGTCATCGGACAGAATGAGTTAATTACATTTGACTTTGGTGCACTTTTGGACGGATACTGTTCAGATCTGACACGTACCATTGCAACGGGTACACCTGTACCTGAACTGCGCAAAATTTATGACATTGTACTGGAAGCTCAGTTACATACGCTGGAGAACCTGAAACCGGGCATGACCGGACGGGAAGCAGATGCATTGGCTCGTGATATTATTGCAGGTCACGGATATGGAGATCAATTCGGACACAGCACAGGCCACGGTCTGGGTATGGAAGTTCACGAAGCTCCTCGCTTGTCCAAGCTTAGCGACGATGTATTGAAACCGGGTATGGTTGTTACCGTTGAACCGGGTATATATATTGACGGGCTTGGCGGCGTGCGTATCGAGGATGACGTAGTGATTACCGAGACGGGTATTCATATTCTCACGAAGTCGGACAAGAAGTTCACCGTAATCGGCTAATTTACAGCCACAGGGATATAAGACGATTTTTAATGTGTTATTTAAATTGAAAATAAGAAATTTCACCATAACGGAGAGTGCAGAACCAATCTGAAGAAGCGAAGCGTTCGCCTTTATCACCGGATTTTCCCATTGATAATGGGATTAAAAAAATCTGGGGATAACAGCGATCGGAGGATGGTACTGCAATCGAAGTGAACGAGGTGGCCTTTCTTGGGCTCATTTTACATATAACATTAACCCATCGTCTTATATCACCTACTTTTTAACCATATCAGGAGGGATTTTTTGTGATTTCAGTAAACGATTTTAAAACAGGCTTGACCGTGCAAGTAGATAACGATATCTATACCGTGCTTGATTTCCAACACGTTAAACCAGGTAAAGGCGCTGCCTTTGTACGTTCCAAATTGAAAAACCTGCGTAACGGTAACACCGTTGAAAAAACATTCCGTGCAGGCGAAACGATTGGTCGTGCCATCATCGAAAACCGTGGCGTATCCTACCTGTATGCAAGCGGTACAGAGCACACGTTCATGGATAACGAAACATATGATCAGTTCACATTGACTAGTGATCAACTGGAATGGGAATTGAACTTCCTGAAAGAAAACATGGTCGTTAAGATCGTTAGCTACCAAGGTGAAATTCTCGGAATTGACTTGCCAACAAGCGTTGAGTTGAAAGTCATCGAGACTGAGCCAAGTGTTAAAGGTAACACTGCACAAGGCGCTACCAAAAATGCAAAAGTGGAAACAGGCTTGAACGTACAGGTTCCTTTGTTCATTAACGAAGGTGACGTTCTCCTGATTGACACACGTGAAGGTAAATACTCTTCCCGTGCGTAACTTTCACAGCTTGTAAGCTAAAAAAGGTTATTAACAACCCTTTGCCATTCCTTTGGCAGAGGGTTTTTTCGAAAAAAGATTAGCCTATCAGACGCTTTCGTAATATACTGGGTTAAAGTCATTTCTCGTAGAGAATAATGACGATGGACATTAATTATGCATACTGCACAAGGTAGGGAGTGGATTTGCGTTGTCATTGTACGTCATGAAATTTGGGGGCAGCTCGGTCGGAGATACAGAACGCATGAAGCGTGTAGCCGGACGTGTTGTAGAAAAAGCTGATGAAGGACATCGGTGTGTAGTTGTGGTTTCGGCCATGGGGGATACAACAGATGATTTGATTGATCAGGCAAAACAACTGAATAGTGATCTGCCTGCTCGTGAGATGGATATGCTCTTAACGACAGGAGAACAGATTTCGATCTCTTTGTTGTCGATGGCTATTCAAGCGCTTGGACGTAAGGCAGTATCGTTTACGGGCTGGCAAGCGGGATTCCGCACAGAGCCGGTTCACGGAAAAGCACGTATTCATGATATTCAACCTGACCGAGTGAATGCAGCACTTGCCGAGGGCAACATTGTTATTGTTGCAGGCTTCCAGGGCATGACGGAAGACGGCGAGATCACAACGCTGGGTCGTGGTGGTTCAGATACAACAGCTGTAGCGCTGGCGGCAGCAATTAAGGCTGATGCGTGTGAGATCTATACGGATGTAGACGGAATATACTCTACGGACCCGCGGATCGTTAAGGTTGCGCGCAAGCTGAAGGAAATATCGTATGACGAAATGCTGGAGCTCGCTAATTTGGGAGCAGCGGTGCTGCATCCGCGTGCAGTAGAGTACGCGAAGCATTCCGGTGTACCTTTAATTGTAAGATCCAGCTTTAACCATAATGAAGGAACGGTTGTGAAGGAGGAAGCAGCAATGGAACAAGGCGTAGTGGTTAGTGGTATTGCCTATGACAAAAACGTGGCTCGCATCAGTATTCTGGGTGTGCCGGATGTACCAGGAGTTCTGGCCGAAGTATTTGGTGCGCTTGCATCCAATCAGCTGGATGTGGACATTATCGTTCAGAGCGGTGTGATGGATGGCAAAGCGGACTTCTCGTTCTCTGTGGCGCTGTCTGATCGTGAGAACGCATTACGTGTCATTGAAGGCCTTCACAGCCGTTTGCCTTACCGTGAAGTCACATCAGAGGAGAACCTCGTTAAAATCTCCATTGTTGGCGCAGGCATGGTCAGTCATCCTGGTGTAGCTGCGAAGATGTTCAAAGTCATTTCCGCTGAAGGCGTGAGTATCAAGATGGTGAGCACTTCCGAGATCAAAGTATCTTGTGTTATTGACGGAGATAAGCTGCATGATGTCATTAAGGCATTGCATACAGCATATGATCTCGACACTGCCGAGCAAGCCGTTATCGGTGGACCTCAAGATCGCAGATAAGTATTCGCTATGTATATAAATTAGCAAAGGTGTACTGTTGCCAACGGGCAGCAGTACACCTTTTTTGTTTTGTCATGGTAATTATCACATCAACTTGAACATCTTTCCCCCGCGTATGCCTCTATAAGGCTGCATGCGGTTCCCCTCCCCCATCTCGGGAACACAATCCAGCAGGTTTAATTGAGAACAATACGAAATATCATGAACTCTGCCTAACTTTTCAAGCCTCCGCCCGCTAACAGATCTCTGCACCAGATCCGGGATGCTCTCCTGACATTGGGATACCGCCTGATGAAGAACGATGCCGAGATCGTTAAGTTGGAGGGGAGAACAGGATTGACGGTGCAGTTCATCGATGATACATCCAGCACACAAGCCGTCCTCAAGAGCAAATTCATCCTGGTTCCCCGCACATAACAGCAATACATCTCGTTGAAGTTCACATAGAACTGCTGCAACAGCCTGCACATTGAGAAATGAACCAGCGAATACATGTTTCCCCTTGGAAGCCTTGATCAACGCTCGGGTTCCATCGGTTGTGGTTAGAATGATTGTTTTATCTGCAATGCCTGCAGTCATATATTCATAGGGGGAATTCCCCACTTCGAATCCGGTGATTTTTTTGTCAAAACGCTCCCCGCCTCGAATGCAATCTTTCACTTCCATTTGTTTGGCTTGTGGAACGGTCTCTACGGCAATCACAGCCGAAGCGTCATACGCCAGAGCCGTAACAATCGTACTGGTCGTACACAATACATCAATGACAACTGCACTTCGCCCCGCAATATCAATGGTACGTACTTCATTCACATTGCCAACGACATCAACTCGCACTCCCCACAACTCCTTTCTGTATCTGGGGATCGGTAGTTCTGTTTTGAACCGGAATGGAACTTACCTATCTGCAATTACTATATGCATGCACATCTAGACGGGTGCCTAGAAACGAAGGTGGATCTATGGTTTCAACTCTCAACCGTATTCTGAAGAATTGATAGATTTCAGCGTCATAAATTAAATGTACAGGCATAAACTTGAGATATGAACAAGCGCCAGAAGTGTGAACCAAATGATCTCAAGGTTGGAGGAGCCTACTCATGAAGGTGAACTGGAGGGAACTTTTTCCGGAACCGATCCGAACCATTCTCGGAAGAATGCCACCCGCTCTATTGGAACAAGTGGAGGAAGTACGTATTCGAGAAGGCAGACCCCTGGAGATTAATGCAGGCAACACATACCACTTCCTGACACCTCAAGGTTGTCCGACCGGGAATCCTGAAGAAGCGTATGTTCCTCAGAAAGAAGTGACGCACAGGTTGCTGGACCTGATCAGTAACCATTCACTTTATACATTGGAAGAGGAACTGCGCAAAGGGTTCATCACCATACCTGGGGGACATCGAATCGGGCTTGCTGGACGAACGGTACTAAGCGGTGGGCGTGTCGAATACCTGCGTGACATCAACGGGTTTAACGTTCGGGTAGCCCGTGAAGTACATGGAGTAGCTGATCGTATTCTTCCTTATCTTCTCGATATGAAGAGCGGACAGGTCCTGCACACGTTGATCCTATCACCACCACAACAAGGGAAAACGACGTTGCTGCGAGATCTGGCGAGACAAATTAGCAGTGGTACAAAGCTTACAGGGGGAACTGAACTGGTTCAGGGAATACGTCCACGTCTGAAAGTGGGCATTGTGGATGAAAGGTCCGAAATCGCTGGTAGCTACAAAGGAGTACCTGGCTTCGACGTAGGTCCCCGAACAGATGTGATGGACGGTTGTCCGAAGGCTGAGGGCATGATGATGATGCTTCGCTCCATGTCGCCCGATGTCCTGATTGTGGACGAGATCGGTCGTCCGGAGGATGCCGAGGCGGTGATGGAAGCCCTGCATGCAGGCGTCTCAGTAATTGCGACTGCGCATGGCCGTGACCTATCGGAGCTGTCGGCCAGACCCGCCCTCAGAACCTTAATTACGGAGCAGATGTTTCAACGTTATGTCCAGCTGCAACGGACGAGCCGGGGCATGACCTTTCGGCTGGCTGATGGCAAAATGCGTGGGTTGCAGCAGACCGGGGCAGGAGGTGAAGCCTTTGGTTAACATGTTTGGTGCGGTAATCATTCTGTTAGCCAGCACCCTCGCCGGATTTTACAAGGCCAGACAGTATGCATTAAGACCGAGACAGTTGCGAGAACTCATTGCAGCCCTCCAGCGACTAATGACGGAGATTAACTATGGGCTCACTCCACTTCCCGATGCCATGGGCAAGATGGGAGCACAGACCAAAGAACCTGTAAAGACGCTGTTCCTTCATGCAGCTACACAGATGGAACCTCCTCATGGACTCACTGCCCGGGAAAGTCTGCAGTCAGGCGTGGATCTGGCGTGGGGAAGATCGGCCATGAAGGCTGACGAGAAGGAAGTGATGCTGCAATTAAGCTTCAGCCTTGGCACAAGTGACCGTCAGGATCAGACCAAACATATATCGTTAGCCATTCAACAACTAATGCATGAGGAATCCCGCGCCCAGGCCGATCAAATGAAATATGAACGAATGAGCCGAAGCCTCGGGATGCTTGTCGGAGCGTTAATCGTCATTCTGATCTTCTGAAATAGCCGGGATAGTGAGGTGCCAAGGTCATGAATCTAGAAGTGAACGCAATCTTTCAAATTGCGGGTATCGGAATCATTATTGCCATGATTCACACGGTACTGAAACAAATGGGAAAGGAAGATATGGCTCACTGGGTGACCGTAATCGGATTTGTCGTTGTATTGTTCATGGTGGTCCGTATGCTGGACAGCCTGCTACAAGAGATCAAATCGATATTTCTTTTTCAATGAAAAACGGTCATGAAGCCGGATGGTGGTGACCTGTGGAAATTATCCAAGTTGTAGGTTTGGCGCTTATCGCAACAGTGCTCATTCTGGTCATTAAGGAACAGAAACCGATGTTTGCCTTTCTGATTGCTGCCGCGACCGGCATTGTCATCTTCATGTTGTTGATTGGCAAAATCGGAGCAGTCATCGAAGTGTTGAAGCGGCTTGCCGAGAATTCAGGCATGGAAAGTATTTATCTGAAAACGGTGCTGAAAATTATTGGCATAGCGTACATCGCTGAATTTGGCGCACAGATTGTCAGGGATGCAGGTCAGGAGAGCATTGCGTCCAAGATCGAATTGGCTGGTAAGGTACTGATCCTTGTACTTGCTATACCGATCATCAGCATTATTATCGAAACCGTCATGAAGCTGATGCCGGTGTAGAAAGGGCGTGCGGACTTCATATGAAATCAATGCATCATAAGCCGCAGTGGCGCCTTACGGTTGTGCTGATGCTCTGTTTTCTGTTTGGTATCCTGGGACAGGTTACTGCAACCTCGCCTTCCGGTGAGTGGATGGAGCAGCAGGCCGATCAGCTTCCCAAGGATCAGGTGGAGAAATACTGGGATCAACTGATGCAACAATACGGTGGTTTCTTCCCGGATGGGAAGACCCCTTCCTTCATGGATATGTTAATCCCCGGCAATGAAGGGTTCAGCCTGAAATCGGTGTTTGTAGCGATAGGAACCTTCATGCTGCATGAAATTTTATATAATGGCAAACTTCTGGTCACGATTGTGATGTTAAGTGTACTCAGCATGATTCTGGAGACGCTTCAGACCGCATTTGAGAAAAATAATATTAGCAAAATCGCCTATTCCATCTGTTATATGGTCATCATCATTATTGCAATCAACAGCTTCAGTGTGGCGATTGGATACGCCAAGGATGCCATAACTGGCATGATCAACTTCATGATGGCCATGGTTCCCTTGTTATTCACACTGCTTGCGTCCATGGGTAATGTCATCACCGTCTCGGTGACACATCCACTCATCATTTTCATGATTCATCTGGTGAGTACATTGATTCACTTGCTGGTATTCCCGTTACTCTTCTTCTCAGCTGTTCTGCATCTCGTCAGTTCATTGTCTGACAAGTACAAGCTGACACAGCTGGCAGACCTCCTGCGCAATATTAGTGTGGCACTGCTGGGTATCCTGCTGACGATGTTTTTGGGTGTAATCTCGGTTCAGGGAGCATCGGGCTCCGTAGCGGATGGAGTTAGCCTGAAGGCCGCCAAATACATCGCAGGCAACTTTGTCCCTGTTGTGGGCAGAACATTTGCGGATGCAACGGATACGGTAATTACAGCTTCTTTACTTGTCAAAAATGCAATTGGACTCACCGGAGTGATCATCATTTTGTTTCTCTGTGCCTTTCCGGCACTCAAGATCCTGGCTCTTGCCTTGATATACAACGTAACTGGTGCCATTATGCAACCACTAGGAGACACCCCGATTGTAGGATGCCTCCAGGCCATCGGCAAGAGCATGATCTACGTATTTGCGGCGCTCGCAGCCGTCGGGCTGATGTTTTTCCTGGCCATTACCATCTTGCTGACCGCGGGCAATCTGACTGTCATGATGCGCTGAATGTATGTTGGCAAAAAAGGGGGTGGAAAGGATGGGGTGGCTGAGCAACTGGCTCCAGGAATTGATTATGATCGTCCTGCTGGCGACTTTTGTGGATATGTTGTTGCCCAATCGATCCATGGAACGTTATGTCAAGCTTGTGCTGAGCCTTCTCATCCTGCTGACCCTTTTATCACCCATAACCAAGCTGCTCAAAAGTGATCCGGTTGGCGAACTGAAACGGGCCATGTCGGCAATGGATGCTCCATCGGATGGGAATGCGACACTCGAACAGATATTAGCTCAGGGCAAACGGCTGCAAGCGGGTGAACAGGAACAATCCTTACAATGGACAGCCAAAGAACTGGCTAATGTCATGAAAGGTCAGATTGAAGAAACAACAGGAGCGAGGGTGCGGTCCGTAGAGGTACAGCTGACCATGAGTAAATATGAAACCGAGATGGAAGCTGCCTCATCAGTCGAACTGCCTGTGATCCAGCGTGTGTTGGTCGAGATGGCCGGAGAGGGTGCAGAAGGAGAAGTGAAGGCAGGGCAGCAAGAAGTCGCTGCTAACACACAACCCATATTTGGAACAGACACAGAAGTCGAGAAGGATAAATCACATCAAATACAACAGCCCATCCAGATCGGTCAGATTGAAGTGCCTGATGTACAGATTGATGTGAGTAGAGGGCAACATGATGGAAATGAAGCGTCTTCCGAGCCTGTTATACGTGATCAAGCAGATGAGACGAAGCAGCAAGGTGAGACGTCCACAAGGTCTGAACATGCAGTACAGATTATTACATTGTTGACTGAAAAGTGGGATGTTGATGCAAACAACGTTCAAGTGACAGAACCAAAAAGTGCTGAAGTGCTCTGAGAAGGAGGGTGTCCGATGAAACAATGGTTCAAAAAGATGGAAACCTGGATGGGTGGCGGAGAGGGTGGGGCAAGGCGAAGTCAAACCTTCCGCTGGCTGATTATCCTGGGTTTGATCGGGGTGGGAATCATGCTGTTCAATTCCTTCGTCAATGTCAAAAAAATTGATTCCGAAAATATCGGTCGGGAACCACCGGACCCGGCAACATCCATGGCATCCATACAGAGTGATCCGTCGGAACAGAATCCTTTTCAGGCGATCGAAATTGCGTTTGAAGACAAAATCAAAGGTGTGCTGGAAAACATTGTTGGTGTGGGAACGGTTGATGTGATGGTTACCGTGGATTCCACAGAAGAATTGGTCGTTCAGCGGAACGTGAAGGATTCTCAGCAACTTACCGAAGAAACCGATGCTAGCGGGGGCAAACGGCATATGACGCAATATACCCGTGATGGCGAGATTATTACTTACGAAATAGCAGGGGATCAGACACCTATAGTGACCAAAAAGCTCAAACCGCAGATCCGTGGGGTGCTTGTGGTTGCGAGGGGTGCAGAGAACAAGGTTGTGAAGGACCTGATAACCGATGCTGTGGAAAAAGGACTGAATGTGGCAGCCTACCGGATCTCGGTTGTACCGCGCAAACAAGACTAATCTGATGTGTTGAATCACAAGATTCAATTCTCATAAGATTGAAGCCAATTTGAGGAGGAAGTTCTAATGAATAACAAACGTCAAACGGTATGGCTCGTTTCCATGCTGAGTCTGATGGTCATTTTGTCCGCGTATTATCTGTTCACTGAGGATTCCGGTCCAGTCAACGCGCCGGTGGCTGACAGTCAGCAAGTGGATGGAATCAAGCAAGGGGAAGCAAAGGAGACGGCAGGCATTCTTGATCCTACAGAAGGTTTGGTTGTGAATGAAGTGGTGAATAGCGGCGAAGTTGAAAGTGATCCAAGTGCGGCTGGCGCTGTGGAAGAACCGGCGGCTACGGAAGGTAAAGAAGCTGGAAATACAGAGAAAACACCTGCTGTCGAACCAGGCGAGAATAAGGGTGAGGCAGGCAAAGAAACCAACAAAGAGACCGACAAAGGGACAACAACTACACCGGAGACAGACGGCACTGCAACCAAGACAGATGAGGAAGTCCTCAAGGAAATGGAAGAGCAGAATACGACAGCATCTGCGAGCAGCCAGTTCCAGAACTACCAGTGGCAACGTGAGGAAAGCAACAATCGTAAGTATGAGGAACTGATGACCGTGGCAGGTGATCTGAGCAAAACGCCAGAGGAGAATGCCAAAGCAACGGAGCAACTCCGTACACTGGAAGAAAAAGAAGCTAAAATCACTGGCATTGAGGAGACGCTCTCTCAACAGTTCGCTAATGCGATCGTTGAAGAAGATGCCGACAAGTATAAAGTTGTGGTTCTCAGTGACAAACTGGATGTAAAACAGGCGGTATCCATTGTGGATCTGGTTATGAAAGAATTGGCGGTTTCACAGAACAAAATCAGCGTGCAATACGTCACAGAACAGTAATCCAAATCATGGAAATACAGTCCCGGGAGCTGGTTGTACTCTCGGGCTCTTTCCATTTTTAATGATTATGATATAATACATAAAGCCATATGACCGTCCTAGTGAGACTGGCATGATGCCGAAGGAGTGAATAATGGAAATGTTTAAATTGAGTGAAATCAAAGAACTGATTAAACTGGTAGATGAAAGTTCCGTTCAAGAGTTGGAAATTGAAAATGAAGGATCACGGTTATCAATCCGCAAACCGGGCAAAACGGAGTATGTTCAAGCAGCTGCTGTGCAACCGCAAATGATTGCTGCTCCGCAAGTACAGCCGGCAGCAGTGGTAAGTGAAGCTGCACCGCAGGTCGATACTACAAGTCATTTACATAAAATTGTATCTCCGATGGTAGGTACTTTTTACAGAGCTTCCTCGCCGGAAGCGGGTCCTTTTGTGAGCGCTGGTGATAAAGTTGTTGAGAAAACAACGGTTTGTATCATCGAAGCTATGAAGCTGATGAACGAGCTTGATGCGGACATCAAGGGAGAAATCGTTGAAGTGCTGGTTGAGAACGGACAGCTGGTCGAGTATGGGCAGCCCCTTTTCCTGGTGAAACCGGAATAACCGTTATAGCTGGTAAACAGCTAACCGCATGAGCTTCGAAGGAGGACAAAACGAAATGAAATTTCAAAAAATACTGATTGCGAACCGTGGAGAGATTGCGGTACGTATTATTCGTGCCTGCCGTGAAATCGGCATCTCAACGGTAGCCGTCTATTCGGAAGCGGACAAGGATTCTCTGCATGTTCGTCTTGCAGATGAGGCTTATTGTATCGGACCGACACTGTCTAAGGACAGTTACCTCAACTTCACAAACCTGATGAGTGTAGCCACACTGACGGAATGTGATGCAATCCACCCTGGTTATGGTTTTCTGGCGGAGAATGCTGATTTTGCGGAAATTTGTGAGTCTTGCAATATTACGTTTATTGGACCTTCTCCTGAAGCCATCACCAAAATGGGTGACAAGGCTGTTGCCAAACAGACGATGAAAGATGCAGGAGTACCTGTTATTCCTGGATCAGACGGCCTTGTTGAAAATATGGATGAAGCCATCATGATTGCTAGAGATATCGGATATCCTATCATTATCAAAGCTACTGCTGGTGGCGGAGGTAAGGGAATTCGTATTGCCGAAGATGAAGAAACGCTGATTAAGCAGATTACCGCTGCTCAGCAGGAAGCACAAAAGGCATTTGGCAATGCAGGTGTATATCTGGAGAAATTCCTGACAGGTATGAAACACGTGGAAATTCAGATCATTGCGGATAAACACGGAAATGCAGCACATTTGGGAGAGCGTGATTGTTCGGTTCAGCGTCGTCGCCAGAAATTGGTAGAAGAAGCTCCGTGTCCGATTCTCTCCGAAGATGTGCGTACACTGATGGGTGAAGCTGCGGTACGGGCTGCCCTTGCTGTAGATTACTCGGGAGCGGGTACATTGGAGTTCCTGCTCAGCCCGAATGGCGAGTTCTATTTCATGGAGATGAATACGCGTATTCAGGTAGAGCACCCGGTAACTGAGATGGTTACTGGCGTGGATCTGATCCGTGAGATGATCTCGGTAGCTGAAGGCAACCCACTCTCATTCCGTCAGGAAGACGTGGTTATCAATGGCTGGTCCATTGAATGTCGTATTAATGCAGAAGATCCTGACCGTAACTTTATGCCATCACCAGGCAAAATCGGATTCTACCTTGCACCGGGAGGACCTGGCGTTCGTGTAGATAGTGCTGCTTATCCGGGTTATACCATTTCACCTTTCTATGACTCCATGATTGCAAAATTGATTGTGTGGGGAGCGAATCGTGAAGAGGCGATTGCCAAGATGAAACGTGCGCTTGGGGAATTTGCAATTGAAGGCATATCTACAACTATTCCTTTCCATCAGAAATTGCTGGAGCACCCAACGTTCATTCGTGGTGACTTTGATATCAAATTTCTTGAGGAAAACGAGATTTAAAAGGTATATTGGGCTTGTTTGTCATAATGTAGCCCAAATGATATAGTATGAATAATAAGAGCGCATGTCTCCTGCAAAGGATAAGCCCGCACCTCGCGGATGTTTGCAGGAGTTCCGGTAAAGCCGGACCGGAAGGGTTCTGAAGGTTGATTAACCTGAGTCCAGCGCCCTGACGGATGGCCGCAAACTTATCTCGCGAAAGGTGTGTTGAACAGTTATGAGTACACTACCGACTGAATTTGAACGAACGGATATCGGTGAAATCCAGATCGCACCTGAAGTTATTGAAGTGATTGCTGGATTGGCGACCCTTGAAGTGAAAGGTGTTGCAGGCATGAGTGGCGGATTCGCTGGCGGATTTGCTGAATTGCTTGGTCGCAAAAACCTTTCCAAAGGCGTTAAAGTTGAAGTGGGCCAACGTGAAGCTGCAGTTGATGTTTCCGTAATTATCGAGTACGGATACCGTCTGCCACAAGTAGCTACGGAGATTCAACAGAACGTGAAACGTTCCATCGAGAACATGACAGGATTGAATGTGAATGAAGTGAATGTGCACATTCATGACGTTCAGTTCAAGAGCACCGAAAAAGTGGAAGAGATCGACCTGAACAGTCAGCGCGTAAAATAAAAGAAGACAGGTTCCCCCGGCATCATCTGCCGGGGGTTATCCCGTCTTGGACAGGTCTTCATTATAGCGAAAGCTAGATGAGGATCTGATTTTTTGCTAGTGAACAGGTTAAGTCATGTTAGTGAGCAAGGGAGGCTGTGCAGTTCGTGGCTAAAATACTGGATCGGCTTCTGTTGTTTATATACAGCATAAGCGTTGGAGCAATATCGGCAGCCGTCATTCTTCTGATTAGCGGTGTGCTGCCTTACGAATTGAATTACCAGCAGGAACAAAACGTTATTGTTGCGTCGGTTATTGCAGCAGCGATTTTGTTTATCCTGAGTTTGCGATTTTTCTACATCTCGGT
Organism: Paenibacillus sp. FSL R7-0026; assembly: GCF_038004485.1. NCBI lineage: Bacteria > Bacillati > Bacillota > Bacilli > Caryophanales > Paenibacillaceae > Paenibacillus > Paenibacillus sp. FSL R7-0026. The sequence goes on along the minus strand of NZ_JBBORG010000001.1, from coordinate 4,109,391 downwards.
TCGGCGTGAGCGTGCATCGTTGCCGTCTGTAGATCAACGTACTGAGTTTGGTGATGTACAGATTTCGATGGAGACGATTGAGAATCTCTGTTTGAAGGCAACTTCCCGTTTCCGGGGAGTACGTGATGTCAAGGCACGCATACGTGTGGTTGAGTCAGGACTGGAGATTATGATCCGTGCGGTAGTGGATGGTGAGACACCTATTCCTGCGCTGACTTCTGATCTGCAAAAGGCGATACATGATCATGTACAAGAGATTACGGGCATCCCGGTTTCTTTTGTCACGGTGTATATCGCTAATGTAACCCAGTCGCCTAACTACAAGAGTCGAGTGGAATGAGGTGAGTTTCACTGATGCTGTGGAAAGAGATTTGGGATAGTCACAGAGGCCGAATTACCGGTATTATCGGCGGCATCTTTTTTGGATTTCTTTATGTATGGATCGGTTTTTGGGATATGTTGTTCTTTGCACTCTTGGTGTTCATCGGTTATACATTAGGCAGACGAAGCGATTCGAAGCTGGGTTCGTCCATTCCCTGGAGGGAGTGGGGACAATGGCTGGGCGATCGCTGGCGTCCGTTTAAGTGACCTACCTGAACCCTGCAATATGTTTCTTCCGAAAATAGAGCTGTAGTTTAGGTTGCCCGTTTTTTGGAGGAAACGTATTGCAGGTTTTTTTGTGAAAAGGGATAACAATAACAATACCGTGTAAGCCATCGATCTAACCGATACTGGATAAGATGTGATGGTTGCATGATTTTAAAATAAGCATGATGACGCTCCAGACGGAGCGCTGCAGGAGGCAGGACATGAAAAGACGTTTGGCAAGGGAAATTGCAGTACAAAGTCTGTATCAGATGGAAATGAATGAGGTAGGTGCAGCAGAAGCTGTAAACATGTTAATCAATGAAGCTGCTGAAGATAATGAAACCGAAGTAGTTATTCGCGATGAAGATGTAATGCGTACTTATGTTACTGACATTGTACAAGGAGCCTGGAACAATAAGGAAGCCATTGACGGTCTGCTCGTGGATTATTTGAAAGGTTGGCAGATTAGCCGTCTGTCACGTGTAGATCGCCAGATTCTACGACTGTCCACGTATGAAATGGTGTTTCGTGATGACATTCCGGCAAAGGTATCGGTCAATGAAGCGATTGAACTGTCCAAATATTTTGGTACAGAAGAATCCGGTAAGTTCGTCAATGGTGTACTTGGACGCATGATTCAGGAAGTTGACGCCATTAAAGCAAAATTATCTTAAGTTATGATTAATTATAGTGTGTGTTCAAAAAGACCGGTTTTCAGTATCCTTCGAAATCAAAAGCGGGCTTTTTGAACAACCTCTAAATTTATATTCACATAAGGGAGAGAGAGTACAATGACAGCATCTATTATTAACGGTAAAGAAGTATCCCAAGAGATCCGCGCAAGCATGACAACAGAAGTAAAACAGCTTAGCGAACAGGGGGTAGTACCTGGTCTGGCTGTTGTGCTCGTCGGGGAAGATCCGGCATCCCAAGTCTATGTGCGTAATAAAGAAAAAGCATGTCACGACCTCGGTTTCTACTCCGAAGTGCATCGCTTGGATGCAGATACGTCCCAAGAAGATCTGCTTGCGCTGGTGGACAAGCTGAACAATCAAGAATCCATTAACGGAATTTTGGTTCAACTTCCACTACCGAAGCATATCGAAGAGAAAGCGGTCATTGACGCAATTGCCGTGGATAAAGACGTAGACGGGTTCCATCCAGTCAATGTTGGTAATCTTGTTATAGGAGACGATAGTCTGCTTCCATGTACCCCAGCGGGTGTAATTGAACTGATCAAACGTACTGGGTTGGAAATGTCCGGTAAACATGCGGTAGTCATTGGACGAAGCAACATCGTTGGTAAACCGGTATCGCTGTTGCTGCAACGTGAGAATGCAACGGTAACGATGTGTCATTCCCGCACAGCCAACATGAAAGAAATTACACGTCAGGCTGACATTTTAGTTGTAGCCATCGGCCGTGCTAATTTTGTGGATGCTGATTTTGTGAAACCAGGTGCTGTTGTTATCGATGTCGGCATGAACCGTTTGGAGAATGGCAAACTGGCAGGAGACGTTGATTTCGAGAGTGTGAAAGAAGTTTCTGGTCCAATTACACCCGTTCCAGGTGGTGTTGGTCCGATGACAATCACAATGCTAATGCAAAATACATTGATCGCTGCCAAGCGCGCTCACGGATTGGCCTAGGGTTTTGTCTGTGGCAGATCAAAAGATCTACTCCATCAAAGACCTGAACCGATACATCCGGATGAAACTGGAATCGGATCAGGTCCTGTCGGACGTCTGGCTGCGCGGGGAGATTTCGAATTTCACACATCACTCCAGCGGCCATATGTATTTTACATTGAAGGACAAGGACAGCCGGATCAAGTCCATTATGTTTGCGTCCCATAACCAGCGATTACCCTTTGTACCGAAGGAGGGTGCAAGGGTTATTGCCCGTGGTAATGTCTCGGTGTATGAACGGGATGGGCAGTATCAATTCTACGCTACCCATATGCAACCGGACGGAATTGGAAGTCTGTATCTGGCTTACGAACAGCTGAAGAAAAAGCTTGAGGATGAAGGGTTATTTTCACCTTCGCAAAAAAGACAGATCCCTCGTTATCCACAGACCATCGGGGTTGTAACTTCACCGACGGGAGCGGCGGTGCGAGACATTATGATCACACTCCAGCGCAGATACCCTTCTGCCAAGGTTGTTTTATATCCGGTTCTGGTTCAAGGGAAGGGTGCAGCACCTTCCATTGTCAAAGCGATTGGCAACCTGAACCGGATGGGAGAAGCCGATGTACTTATCGTTGGACGCGGAGGCGGTTCACTGGAGGAGTTGTGGGCCTTTAATGAGGAGATTGTGGCAAGAGCAATAGTCGCTTCGGATATTCCTGTCATTTCTGCGGTTGGGCACGAAACGGACTTCACTATTGCTGATTTTGCAGCCGATTTGCGTGCGGCTACACCTACAGCAGCTGCTGAATTAGCTGTACCTAATCGAGCTGAGTTGCTTGATCAGATCGGACAACGTCAGCGCCAGTTACAGCACAGCTTACGTCAGCGTGCTGTACATAATCGTGAACGGCTCGCAAGATTACAGCGTTCGCCAGTGCTGGTTCATCCAAGACGTACCTTGATGCAGCACACGGAACGACTGGATATGATGCACCAACGTCTTTTGAGAACAGTGGATACGCGTATGAAATGGACAGGAGAGAAGCAGGAGCGTCTGCGGGCAGCACTGCAACGATTCAATCCTCGTGAGCAGGTCAATGCAGCACGCCGTGAGAATGCGGCAGCACGCAGACAACTGGAACTTGCGATCAGGTCTATAACCAGATCGAAGCAGCAACAGTGGAAATCATCTGTGCGGCATCTGGATGCGCTTAGCCCGCTTAAAGTCATGTCACGGGGATACAGCCTTGTCTATGATGAGCAAGAACAGCGATTGATCAAGTCGACGAAGGATGTACAGCCTGGAGATTCAATTAAGATTAAATTAACAGACGGACAGCTGGACTGTCAGGTTTGGGGAATGAAGGAGGACGACAATACCCATGGCGAATGAACCGGAATTGAATTTTGAAGAGGCAATGGCGGCATTGGAAGACATCGTAGGTCAGCTGGAACATGGTGATGTTCCGTTGGAACAGGCCATCGATCTGTTTCAACGCGGGATGAAACTTTCGCAACTTTGCGGTCTGAAGCTGGAACAAGTGGAACGCAAGATCGAGATGATCGTAGAAGAAGATGGAGAGCTTCGCAAGAAGCCTTTCGGAACTGCTGACGATGAGAGCGGTGAAGTCCATGAGTAATCGTCCTTCGTTTCAAGCATACCTCGAAGAGGTCACAGCGGAGGTGACAGAAGCGTTGAAACACACGCTTCCCGATCACTGGGATGTACCCCAATCGTTGACGGATGCGATGCAGTACTCACTCATGGCCGGAGGCAAACGCCTTCGTCCTCTTCTGGTCGTTGCTGCGGCGGAAGCCTTCGGTGCACAGCGTACAGCTGCAATGCCGGTAGCCTGCGCCGTGGAGATGGTTCATACGTATTCACTGATCCACGACGACCTGCCTGCTATGGATAATGATGATTACCGCAGGGGAAAATTAACGAATCATAAGGTATATGGTGAAGCAACAGCCATATTGGCAGGTGATGCGCTGTTAACCCATGCTTTTTATAGCATTGTTCAAGCTGGACGCCGTAGTGGTGTGGCGGCAGATGCGTTGCTGTCCATCGTAGAGGACATGTCCGAACTTGCTGGAGCAAGAGGTATGGTCGGCGGCCAAGTTGCGGATATGGAAGGCGAACAAGGCATGACTGATCTTTCACAGCTCCAATATATTCATTTGCACAAAACAGGTGACCTGATTGTTTTCTCACTCATTGCTGGAGCACGAATTGGTGGAGCAACGGAAGGACAATTGGAAGCCTTACGTGTGTTTGGCCGTGATCTGGGGCTGGCGTTCCAGATTCAGGATGATATTCTCGACCTGACGGGTGACGAGCAGAAGATGGGCAAGAAAACACAGAGCGATGTGAATCAGCAGAAGGTAACATATCCTTATTTTATTGGCATGGAGGCTTCTGTAGATGAAGTGAAATCCCTTACCCAATCTGCAAAAGACGCACTCGAAAGAGCGGAGTTACCTGATGCATCCAGATTGCTGGAAATTGCAGATTATCTGATGAGTCGAGACCATTAGATTTGAATAAAACGCGCTGTTTCAAAACCTGTTTAACCGTGTAATGAATGTAATGTCCTTTTTCCGAGTGGATGGAAAAAGTCTGTCCCGAGTGGATGCGTGAATACATATGGAGAAGAATTTTAAATAACTTGCTGGCGAGAATGCTCGTTATCGGGAGTATAGTGCAGTAAATTATGATTCTTGTTCTTTTATGTTATAATGATTTAATGTCATTTGATTCATAATGTATATATCGATTTACAACAATAACTAAACAATCTAGGAAAGCGGGGAGATTCTCGTGCTGCTTCCACAAATTAAACAACCCAGTGATCTAAAGTCGATGTCTCAGGATGATCTTGCCCTTTTGTCGGCAGAGATCCGGCAGTTTCTGATTGAGAAACTGTCTGTTACAGGTGGGCATCTCGCACCCAACTTAGGCGTGGTTGAGCTCACGGTAGCCCTGCATTACTGCTATAACAGTCCAGCAGACAAAATGATTTTTGATGTAGGGCATCAGGCTTATGTGCATAAAGTCCTGACAGGGCGTATGGATCGCTTTGATACATTGCGTCAACATAACGGCCTGTGCGGATTTGTCAAACGCAACGAAAGTGAACATGATGTATGGGAAGCTGGACACAGCAGTACTTCATTGTCCGCTGCGATGGGGATGGCCCTTGCACGTGATCTGAAGGGTGAGGACAACCAAGTTATCGCGATGATTGGTGATGGAGCCCTTACAGGTGGTATGGCTTTTGAGGCCCTTAATCATATCGGTCATGAGCAGAGAAAACTGATGGTTATTCTGAATGATAATGAAATGTCCATTGCTCCAAACGTTGGGGCCATGCATAAATATTTGAGCAAGATTCGTTCGGATCGTCATTATCTGAAAGCAAAAGATGATGTCGAGGGAATGCTTAAAAAAATTCCAGCTATTGGGGATCGTTTGGCCAAATCGGCAAGCTGGATCAAAGATAGTGTCAAATATATGATGGTACCAGGTGTTCTTTTCGAAGAACTGGGCTTCACGTATTTGGGACCGATTGATGGGCACGATATTCCCAAATTGATCGAAACCTTCAAACAGGCAGATAACGTTGATGGTCCTGTACTCGTTCACGTGCTCACGACCAAAGGCAAAGGTTATCAGCCAGCAGAAGCCGATTCGCACAAGTGGCACGGGATTTCTCCGTACAAAATTGAATCCGGTCAAGTGCTGAAGGCAGTCGGAAAACCGATGTACACGGAAGTGTTTGGTCAAACGTTAATTGATCTTGCGAAGCAGGATAAGCGGATCGTAGCGGTAACGCCAGCAATGCCTACAGGATCAGGTCTTATTCCGTTCAGTAAGGAATTTCCTGACCGCATGATTGACGTAGGGATCGCAGAACAGCATGCGGCGACCATGTGTGCTGCACTGGCTATGGAAGGCTTGAAGCCGGTCTTCGCAGTGTATTCCACATTTATGCAACGTGCATATGATCAGATTGTACATGATATTTGCCGTCATAACGCTAACGTGATGTTTGCTATTGACCGTGCCGGGTTTGTTGGTCCGGATGGGGAAACACATCAAGGGGTATACGATGTGGCATTTATGCGCCATATTCCAAATATCGTTCTGATGATGCCAAAAGACGAAAATGAATTGCGTCACATGATGAAAACGGCGCTTGATTATAATGAAGGTCCAATTGCTTACCGTTATCCACGAAACAATGTGGTGGGTGTACCTCTGGATGATGTACTTGTTCCGATTCCAATCGGATCATGGGAGCAACTGCGTCCATCAGAGGGATATGCTGTCATCGCTTCAGGTTCAATGGTGCAGCTTGCAGAAGAAGCAGCAGAGATGGTGAAGCGGGAAGGGATCACAGCAGGCGTAATCAACGCTCGCTTCTTGAAACCTCTTGACGAGCAAATGTTGCGTGATTTAGCTGTTCGAGGCACCAAATTGATTGTACTTGAAGAAACATCCCAAGCAGGCAGCATGGGTAGCGCAGTTCTGGAGTTTTATGCAGAACAGGGACTGCATGATGTTCATGTACAATTGATGGGGATTCCGGATCGCTTCATCGAGCATGGCAGTATTAAGGAACAACGTGAGGAAGTGGGTCTTACCGTTGAAAATGTATGTGCTGAACTGCGCAAGATGGCTGTTCAATCATCTTACGGCATACCCAAAACACGTTTTCCTTCGTAAATTTACATGATAGGAGACAGACATGTCACTCCCGAAAGAACGAATTGATGTTCTGCTGGTTGAGCAGGGCTATTATGAAAGTCGTGAGAAGGCAAAAGCTGCAATCATGGCTGGACTGGTATATGCCAATAATGAGCCGATCGAAAAGGCGGGCATGAAAATTCCAAGGGAAGCCGAGCTGAAAGTTAAAGGCTCGGTACATCCCTATGTCGGCAGAGGCGGATTGAAGCTCGAAAAAGCGATCCGTCATTTCGGTCTTGATATGAATGGACTTGTCATGCTCGACATTGGTTCATCCACCGGCGGTTTTACGGATTGTGCACTTCAGCATGGCGCATCTCACGTCTACGCTATTGATGTGGGCTATAATCAGCTCGACTGGTCTTTGCGTAATGATGAGCGGGTTACTGTTATGGAACGAACTAATTTCCGCTATGTGACTCCCGAAGATCTGGCGGGACCCGTGCCGAACTTTGCGAGTATCGATGTGTCGTTCATTTCACTGCGAATCATATTGCCGCCACTTCTGGCTCTTTTGAAACAACCTGCAGATATCGTTGCATTGATTAAACCTCAATTTGAGGCAGGGCGTGAAAAAGTAGGCAAGTCCGGTGTGGTACGTGATACGAAGGTACACAAGGATGTATTGCAGACGATGCTTCATTTTGCCAGTCAACTTGGTTTGCATCTGCAGAGTTTAACTTTTTCACCGATAACCGGTGGAGAAGGTAATATAGAATTTCTTGCACATTGGCGTCTGGAAGCACCAGAGGCAACACAACCAGAGATCAATCCAGCTTCACTTGACGCACTTGCGGAGCAAGTTGCAAAGGAAGCAGCTCATACATTTACGGGAAACTCATCATAAGATGGGTTTCTTTTCGCTGGAAAGGTGATTGATGTAAAGGGAAATCGTTACTGAACCTCGAATATGTCTTCGAGGTGAGCGATAATGGATGGTCAATATGACACAATCGTTATAGTTGTACTTGCATTCTGTTTGATCTTGTGGCTGTTCTTTGGCTTGCGTAATTGGGTGAACCGACCGATGCCGGTAAGCTTGTCTGGAATGCAACTGAACGTGAAGATTCAAGATTCCCCGGCCTTGGATTTGCTTGAAGCACAGGGTTACGAAGTCATCGGTGGCAAAATGAAAGTCCCTCTGGCTTTTGAGGCCAATGAATCCGTTTATTACAGCAGATTATTCATTGATTATGTTGCAGAACGTGAGGATCTCAGATACCTCGTGAAAACGTCTCGTCGCAGACAGCCAATTGAAATGACCGGCCCTGCGCTAAGGGATCGCTTCCTCAATTATCTGTTGTTATATCCTGGCTGTGAAGGATTGCTGTATGTTGACGTGGAGGATTCCGATATTAAGTTAATCAGGCTCATGGACTATCAGGAAGATGTGTATGATGGGGATGATCTGGACTAATATAAAAGAATGAACATTGCAGGGCAAAGTCTGCGGCGAATTACAATTGCTGCTTTATTGCAATACATCTAACTGGAGGCATGTATGAAAGGACAAAGGCACATCAAGATTCGTGAAATCATTAGTCAAAATGAAATTGAGACCCAGGATGATCTGGTTGAAGCACTGCGCAAATCAGGTTTTCAGGTGACTCAAGCGACGGTATCCCGGGATATCAAGGAACTTCTGTTAATCAAGATTCCGATGGATGATGGAAGATACAAGTACTCTTTACCGACAGATCAACGATATAATCCGATTCAAAAGTTGAAGCGTGCACTCGTTGACAACTTCTTGCACATTGATCACACAAACAATCTGGTTGTGATGAAATGTTTGCCAGGAACAGCCAACTCCATTGCAGCTTTGCTTGATAATATTGAGTGGAATGAAGTCATGGGCACGATCTGTGGAGATGATACCATTCTGATTATCTGCCGGACTGAAGGTAACAGTGTGACCGTTATTGAGCGGATCATGGGTTACATTGCTTAAAGTAATGGTTCAAAAACATAATATCTGAGTTAGTCATCCGGAGGTGTTTTTGCAGATGTTAGTTACGTTATCGATTCGTAATCTGGCTGTGGTGGAAGAAGTGGACGTTGTATTCCACCCGGGATTCCATGTACTTTCAGGGGAAACGGGTGCAGGGAAGTCGATTATTATAGATGCACTTGGCTTAATTGCAGGTGGACGAAGTTCAGCTGATCTGATCCGGTACGGATGTGAGAAGGCAGAGATGGAAGCCTTGTTCGAGATGGAGCAGAGTCATCCGGTATGGCAGACATTAGAGAAGCTGGGTATCCATTGTGAGCCTGAAGAGCATTTGGTCATTCGACGTGAGTTGAATACTCAGGGAAAAAGTACGTCCCGCATTAATGGGCAATTGGTCAATCTGACCATGCTGCGGGAAGTAGGCGAGAAGCTGATCAATATTCATGGACAACATGAACATCAGAGTTTGCTGCGTGCAGAGAGCCATCTGGGGCTTCTCGATACTTATGGATCGGAAGTCATCGGACCGATCAAAGCGAAGTACCAGGAGCGTTACAGCAAGTTTATCACGGCGGAAAAAGAACTGCGTGCGCTTCAGGAGTCCAGTCAGCGGGCATATCAACTCTTGGACATGTATCGCTTTCAGCTTGAGGAGATCGCAGCAGCAAGCCTTACACAAGGCGAGGATGAATTACTCGGGGAAGAACGGGTCAAACTATCCCATAGTGAGAAAATGATGGACAGTGTTGCTGGTGCATATGATCTCCTCAGTGGTCAACGTGGACTTGAAGCTGTGAGCATTGCTCTTTCGAGAATTGAAGACATTTCTGGATATGATAACAAAGGACTGCAACCAATCGTAGAACAGCTGCAATCCGCATTTTATCAATTGGAAGATGCAACATTTCAGTTAAGGGATTACCGTGAGAAGATTGAATTTAATCCGGCAAGGCTGGAAGAAGTGGAGCAAAGGCTGAATCTGATTTCTGGCCTCAGACGGAAATACGGGGACAGTGTTGAACTTATTCTGAGCTATTATGATCAGATTAGCCATGAAACCGACCAACTGGAGAACAAGGACGAACGGCTGGAGAAATTGCGAACTGAACGTGATAAAATGCTTAACCTTGTGATGGAGTCTGCTGAAGAGCTCAGCAAGGTTCGCAAACAATGCGCCGAGGAACTTGCTGCACAGGTGGAAAGCGAGCTCAAGGATCTGCAAATGGAGCGGACTACACTGCGTGTTCAGATTACTCCTTTTGAAGATCCGAAGGGCATTGAATGGAATGGACGCCGTATTCGTCTGAATCGTCATGGTGCGGACAACGCGGAATTCCTGATCTCACCGAACCCGGGTGAGCCATTACGACCACTTGGCAAAATTGCTTCAGGTGGTGAGTTGTCGAGAATGATGCTGGCGATGAAGAGTATCTTTGCGCGACATGACCGGATACCTGTGTTGATTTTTGATGAAGTTGATACTGGAGTTAGCGGTAGAGCAGCTCAATCCATTGCGGAAAAACTGTTCCGCTTGTCTTCGACTTGCCAGGTTTTCTCAATAACTCACTTACCACAAGTGGCTTGTATGGCAGATCATCAGTATCTCATTGAGAAACATGTCTACGATGGACGGACGATGACGCAGGTGGAATCGCTGTCAGACGAAGGCAGAGTGAAGGAATTGGCACGTATGCTGGGCGGCGTGGAAATTACAGAAAAAACGCTGCATCACGCACAGGAAATGCTGAATTTGGCGGAAGCCAAAAAAGGGTGAAACGGACGGCTGGCGTAATGATTGACAGTAATAAAAGCCTGGGGGCGAGGTTATCTTATAGGTACGCAATTGGCGACCACCTTTCGTCAAGCGAAAGAAGCAAAGGGAGTGTGACAGCCATTGAATTCCCCCCTCAGGAAGAAATTGCTAGGTCTTTTATTTGCCTTCTTTCTTTGTGTGATTAGCCAGGCCATTCAGCCTGTGCAAAGTTATGCTTCACTGCCGGATGAATTGCAGGTGTTTGCTGGCAGGCAAGCGGATGTCCGGCTCGCTGTACCTGCTGTTTCAAGCGCCGTTGTAGATCGTCCTGATATCGTTGGTTTGGATGATCAGGCAGCGATGCATGTTACCAGGCAACAACCTTTGCATCTTCACCCTCAACAGACGGGACATGCCAAATTAACGTTGAAGTTGTGGGGTAAAATTCCGGTCAAAACAGTCCATGTGAATGTGATACCGGATTTGCGTGTTGTACCCGGGGGACAAACCATTGGCGTTAAGGTTAAATCGGCAGGCATTCTGGTGGTTGGACATCATCTGGTCCGTTCCGGTCAGGATGAGCGTGTATCGCCCGGAGAAACAGCGGGCATTAAGCTGGGAGATCTGATTACGCATATGGATGGAAAACGTCTGGATGGCGTAGCAGGTGTCTCTGAAGCCGTTGAACTTGCAGGGAAAAGTAAAAAAGGTATTGATGTTGTGTTAAAACGTGGTAAGGAAACGGTGAAGACACGATTAACTCCGGCGTATGACTCCGAGGATCAAGCGTGGAGGCTTGGATTGTACATTCGTGATTCTGCAGCTGGTGTTGGCACACTTACCTTCTATGCTCCAGATCAGGGCGTATACGGCGCACTGGGCCATGTCATTACAGATATGAACACACAAACATCTATTGTTGTGGGTAGTGGTCAGATCGTTCAGTCTAATGTGACGTCCATTTCTAAAAGTGAGACCGGTGATCCGGGTGAAAAACGTGCTCATTTCCTCAAGGAAAGCAAAATTTTGGGCAATATTGAACGTAATACGGCTTTTGGCATCTTTGGTAAAATGTCCGGAAATCCTGAGCACAGTCTGTATTCGAAAGGTATTCCCGTCGCTTTTTCTCATGAAGTCAAAGAAGGACCGGCCGAAATACTTACCGTGGTTGACGGTCAACAAGTTGAACGCTTCTCGATTGACATTGTTCATGTGGCAGATCAAACTGAACCAGCAACAAAAGGTCTGGTACTTCGAATTACGGACCCGAAACTGCTGGATAAGACCGGAGGTATCGTTCAAGGGATGAGTGGCAGTCCCATCGTGCAAAACGGTAAGTTGATCGGTGCAGTTACTCATGTATTCGTGAATGATCCAAAATCGGGTTACGGTTGCTTCATTGAATGGATGTTACAAGATGCTGGCGTTATGATGAAAAAGGAAAACGAAAAGAACCTCAAGGCTGGTTAAACAGCCCTGAGGTTCTTTTTTGTCGAAAGCAAACATAATATATCGGATAATGAAATAAATTATTTATTATATAGGATCAAGAAAAAAAAATAAAGAAAAATAATTTTCGACAGGAGGAATTTAACTTGCTGTGTCGAAAATTTAACCTGTAAGGAAATGTACGAAACGATGTTTAATTTAAAGGAGGATACCGTTTTGCAAAAAATTGAGGTATTGCTGGCCGATGATAATCGTGAATTTACGAATTTGCTTGCCGAATATATATCTGAGCAGGAAGATATGGAAGTAACCGGTATTGCATACAATGGAGAAGAAGTACTGCAATTGCTGGAGCAAACTCGGGATGTGCCGGATGTATTGATTCTGGATATTATCATGCCGCATCTGGACGGTCTGGGTGTGCTTGAGCGCTTGCGCAACCTGAACCTGTCTCCACAGCCTAAAGTCATTATGCTTACGGCATTCGGACAAGAGAATATCACACAGCGTGCCGTGCAACTCGGAGCTTCTTATTATATTCTCAAGCCGTTTGACATGGAAGTGCTTGCGAATCGTGTGCGTCAACTGGTGGGAACACAGACCGCGATGTCCACGAGCAACGGATCATCCATGTTCATGAAATCCAATGTTGTGCCAATGGGCAAACACAAAAATCTCGATGCAAGCATTACGTCCATCATACATGAAATCGGTGTTCCTGCGCATATTAAAGGATATCAGTATTTGCGGGAAGCCATTACGATGGTGTATAACAATATCGAAATTTTGGGAGCCATCACCAAAACACTGTATCCGGCGATTGCCGAAAAATTCAAAACCACGCCGTCCCGCGTCGAACGTGCCATCCGTCATGCCATTGAAGTGGCATGGACTCGTGGTAACATCGACAGCATCAGCCACTTGTTTGGTTATACAATCAACATCAGCAAGTCGAAGCCGACAAATTCGGAATTCATCGCGATGGTTGCTGACAAGCTGAGAATTGAGCATAAGGTAAGCTGAAAGGGTCAGGAGTAGTGAGCTGGCAAGTATAGTTTGGATTCAGATTAGATTCTAGTCAAATGGATTTTTGGCGGTTTATATCTGAATTCGTTCATTTCATGCCGATAAACTTCTGTGAATTATGCCAACGAATACCGTCATTTATTGGATTAAAGATATCCAGTAAATGACGGTATTTTTGTATAAAGAAATAACATAGAACATGATGATGAAATTTAGTATTGCATGATTGTTTCTGAATTTTGAGATCAAGTATTAAAGTAAGCTCCCTATAGCAAAGTTCAGATAAAGGAAATATTTCATAAACTTTTACTTTAAGTTAACGCTTTTTCAAGTAGAAAGTGGTACGATGTGACCATTGACAAAGACCTACATATATATTTGAAAAGTCCGGATAGATGCTACGAACAGAGGAGTAGAATAGTATGTTTACGCAAATAGGGGAGATTGCTGAACCAATTCCTGTAGTACAATCTGATACAAAATGTGATATCGTCTATCATCTTTTCAAGTCCAATCCTAGTCTGGAAGGTATAGCTGTTATGGGGGAGAAGGGTGTGTCATTAATGATGCGGCCCCGATTCTTTCAGCAGATTGGTACCCAGTATGGCTATAATCTGTACATGGGACGTCCTGTAGAACTGGTAATGAACACGCAGGCACTAGTTGTGGATTATTCGGAACAGATTACAGATGTCAGTGTTCTTGCCATGGACCGAGATGAAGGGGAAATATATGATCTTGTGTTGGTCACGTCAGGAGAAAGTTTCTTTGGCGCTGTGAGTATTCGGCGTTTGCTACTCGCTGTTGCTGATGTACGGGCTGAAATGGCGATTTTTATGAACCCGCTGACTGGTCTTCCTGGTAATCATATTATAGATGAAAGGCTGTCTCAGGCTCTTCAGATTGACCAATTTAGCGTACTGTACGTTGATCTCGATCAATTCAAATCCTACAATGATAGCTACGGCTTCAAAATGGGGGATCAGCTTATTCAGGCGACAGCTAACTTGCTTCGCAAGCTATTTGTTCCCCCTGAAGCCTTTCTTGGACATATCGGTGGTGATGATTTTATTACAATCCTGAATCACCATGATTACAAATATATTAGTGAGGAAGTCATCTCAGGTTTTGAGGAAATGAAAAGGACGTTTTACAACGAACATGATTGGCATCATCAATATGTTCTGGGGGAAGGACGTTCCGGGCTAAATCGGCCCATTCCTCTTGTGTCGGTATCCATCGCCGTTGTAACCAATAGCAAGCGAAAATATGAAAACATAGATCAGATAATTGATGAGGCCACACGCATCAAAAAAGGTTGTAAAGCGATTGCTGGAAGTATCATCTGTGCAAATGATACCGCCACTACTCCGTGCTAGAAATAAAATTTCGAGAACGTAGAGGACAGAGAGGACCTGAAGATGTTTGTCTAAAAGCTTTCTGTAAGAAAGCTTCTTCGGAAGCTGAGGCTTCGCCTCTATACCCATAACGTTAAAATACAGAAAAACCGCTACTTATCAGGAGTTAGTCACCTGTAATAGCGGTTCTATCATTGGATGCGAGTCAAAGGTTGTGTAGCAAACGAGCCACTTTAATCTTTAAACCCATTATGTATACATATAAGTATGTTTGATCAATGCGTACTCAGATTCGAATATCGACGGATGGATATGAAGCAGCAGGAGATGTAGAAGCCGTAGTTTGCGGACCATTTCCTGATTCCTGATCTGTGGTTCCGCCATCTGATGGGTGCTCCTTACTTCCCGTTTTCTTTCCTTCGTTTACTTCCTGATCTTCTTCTCCAGATGTTGCAGAGATAGGTGGTTGTACTCCATTTTTAGGTGTGGGCTGATGGATCTCTTCCACCAGTTCCCCAATCTTCTGATTGACCTTATTTAACTGGGAGTTGATGTCCTGGACGGTCTCTCGCTTTGCCTGAAAGACGGTGCGTTCTGAATTTTCCAGCATCATTGATTTGCCAAGATCGAGATCATTTGCGGGAGGATTTATCTCCAGAACAAGTCGGTCAAAGCGGGTTTCTCCTTCGGTGGTCTGAATGGAGCCCTGCATGCGATCACGCAAACCGACCAGCTTACCCAATTGATCATAAGTCTGACTATGCTTGATCAGGTGATCGAGTGAAGGGGCTTGTGCCTCGTCGGTTGGTTTGGGTTGTTGCTGTTGAGCCTTTTCGGGCTGTCTTAATTTGTTCTTTTCTTGCAATTCTTCAGCTTTAATTTGGGCAATCTGGCTGTCGATCTGGGAAATGGAGCTTGTTAGGGATTTAATTCGCTGAGCTTTGGTTTTGGTATCCAACTCGTCATTGGTTTTTACACCTTGCATTTCTTCATTGAGCCGGATCTTCTGCTGCATGAGTCCCTGAATTTCTTTATCCCGATTGGAGACTTGATTCCCGGGAGTGAAACTGCTTTTGGTTGCAGATGAGATTGAATTCATATCCTCTGTTCTCCTTCTCCGCTTTATCATGGTTCTATTTACATATATCGGATGTTAAGAGAAGGATTTGAATAGCTCTTTTTTCTTCTGAATGGATTCATTGAGATCGGTTGTATTGCGTACTTCATCATAATAATTGATAATGGTTATCAATAAGTGAGTGGAAGTTCAGACACAATCTATGTAGACGGAGATGGGTTAGCAAAATGTGGAATGATTATTATATCCTCTGGAACTATGCTGCGGTGAGTATAACAGATATCCGTTACATGGAATTAGAGGCATATGAAGAGATGAAATACAAATTTCCGACAAGTACCTTTGTACTCACCATTCAAGGTGATGC
Organism: Paenibacillus sp. FSL R7-0026; assembly: GCF_038004485.1. Taxonomy (NCBI): domain Bacteria; kingdom Bacillati; phylum Bacillota; class Bacilli; order Caryophanales; family Paenibacillaceae; genus Paenibacillus; species Paenibacillus sp. FSL R7-0026. The sequence continues at coordinate 4,093,440 of NZ_JBBORG010000001.1, read as the reverse complement.
TGGAGTGACGATTGACAATCAAACATATGAAGTGAGTCGCTTTTATATTATCCATGGGGGAAAAGGGAGTAAGTTGGTGATTCAAGCAGGCGAATCCGGATTGCGCCTATATTACTTGATGTACAAAGCAAACCTGCCTAGTGGAGGGAGAAACGATCTGGGAAGGTTAATGGAGCGTATCAATCCGTTCCAAATGAACTATGGCTTTACTCCCGATATGCCAACCATTCTATATGAGCAATTGAAACAGATGCACTTTTTGTGGGATCAAAAGAACCCTATTCAGCACTTTCAGGCCAAGAGTTTGTTCTATGCATTTGTGGAGCAGATCTCATCACAGATTCCTCGTATATCCAATCGTTATCCAAGTATTATGGATCAGGTCAGCAAAGTCATTGAAATTGTAGAGTCTTCGTACACCCAGCCACTTACACTTCATGTTTTGGCAGAAATGATTGGCACCAGCCCAAGAAGTTTGTCACGCAAGTTCAAGCAGTCGACTGGAACCAGTCCCATCGATTATCTGATTCAGTTTCGTTTGTTCAAAGCCAAAGAGATGTTGCTGCAAACGGACGCCACGTTGGATGAGATCGCTGTAGGAATCGGTTATCCGGATGGATATTATTTGGGGCGTATGTTCAAGAAACATACAGGTCTTTCTCCTCTGCAATTTAAAGAAAAGACCTCAGCAGCTCTAAATTGGCCTGATCTGACATCAGGTGTGGCGCGAAATGACATTTTCAGAGGTGGAAGTGGAAGGTATGTTTATACTGATGGTGATAATCATTATCAATATAAGCATGGAGGGTCAATAAATATGAACAGACAGACAAGAACTGGAATGTTGCTTAGCATTTTACTAAGTCTTACGTTACTGCTAAGTGCCTGCTCAACAGGTGTTGCCAGTAATTCAAGCGGGGATGCATCCGGAAGCAATAGTACGTCAAGTTCCACGAAGACAGTAACGGCGGAGAATCAAAGCAAGTCATCTGAACCACGTATAATCTCAACGGTGAAGGGAGATATTACAATCCCGGCTGAACCTAAACGGATTGTGGTTGACTTGTATCTGGGAAGTCTGATCGCCCTGGGGATTAAACCTGTGGGTACACCCGAGATGAACCTGAAAAATCCTTATTTTATCAAATCACTTGAGGGCGTGCAGAATATTGGTGAATATGAAACCATCTCTCTAGAAAAGGTGTTGGAACTTGAACCGGATCTCATTGTGACAGGTAATCCTGATTTATTTGATTCCTTTAGCAAAATTGCACCTACCTTGGTTGTACCTTATGGCGAACTGAAAAACACCCACGAAGAAATTGCCTATTTCGGTGAAGTGCTAAATAAAGAAAAAGAATCCGAGGCATGGTTAACCGATTATGATGCAAGAATTGCAGATGCCAAGAAACGTGTTGGTGAGGCAATTGATCCGCAGGCCGAGGTGTCGGTCATGCAGTTCTATGATAAAGCACCGTTGGCCTTTGGTGATAATTTTGGTCGGGGAGGTCAGGCAGTCTACAGCGCGCTTGGTTTGAATCCTCCTGCAGATAAAAAAGAGATTTTAATGAAGGATCAACTGGTTGAAGTTTCATCGGAAGCGATTCCTGAGTTCGCCGGAGACTACATCATTCTAACAGCAGATAATCTGACCCTGGAAGAGTTGAAATCGAAACCGGTCTGGAGTTCACTGGATGCGGTTAAAAATGATCGTGTGTTTATCTGGAGCCCGGATCGTTCATGGTACTTTGACCCGATTGCAACATTGGATCAAACAGAGGAATTGGCCGCGTGGTTTACGAAGATCTCTGAAAAAAAATAAGTGTAACAAGTGAAGGATGAAATGAAATCCAATTCCACTCTAAATTTCAGTTGATAATGAAAATTATTATCATCTATAATAAAGGTACATTAGTGAACCTCTGCTACGCATATGTTATCGGATGTGTGGCAGAATGATGACCTTGTAAGGCCTTTGTTCCGGGTGAGGCTGGGATTGGAGAGTATTCAATGCAATTAGATGAACAGATGAAATGCTGGAATCATGCCGCTGTTAAGGTTCTGGATATACGCCGAATCGTTATGGAGGCAGGGGCACAACTGAGTTCCTACACACTTCCGGCAAATGGTTTTATATATACGATTCGAGGATCGGCTGTGCTTCAGTTGGATGGGCAAACATACAAGGCAGAGCGGTTCTACATGCTTCATGGAGCCAAAGGATCTTCACTGGATATCCAAACCTACGAAGATTTCGAATATATTCTGCTCTATTACAGAGCATTCCTTGCCTTTCCTAGTTATCGCAAAAAGTGGTTATTGGCACAGCCGGAAGTTGCACCGTTCTCTTTGCAATATGGATTTGCACCGAGTAGTCCGCTGGGGTTATTACGTTATCTTGATGAGCTTGAGGGTGCATGGATTCAATCTGGCAGTCTGGATCTGCTTCATACAAAAAGTTTATTTTACCAGTTCATTCATGAAATGATGGTTCAATTGGCAGAGCAGGAGATCAAAACAGAGCTTGCTGACCCGGTGAAACAAACACTTCGTTATATCCAGAATCATTATAGGGAACAGGTCACGCTTGATTTCCTGGCTGAACAGTTCAACTACAGCTCCCGACATTTATCCATGCAATTCAAACGACAGACGGGTCACAGTCCCATTGATTATTTAATTCAGACCCGAATCGCCAAAGCTCGGAATCTGCTTGTACGATCTGATGCAACGCTGAGTGAAATTGCAGCAGAAGTGGGTTATTCGGATGTGTATTATTTTAGTCGTATCTTCAAAAAACATGTGGGAATCTCTCCGATTCAGTATCAACGAAAGATAAGAGAAGAAGAGAGAGCAGAGGATCGTCCATTGGTAATCTCTGAATCGTCCATTGGCCGAAGATGGAAGTCGGGATATATTGATTATGAGAATCATTATCAATATATAAACGGAGGGTCTACACCAATGAAAAGAAGAAAAACAAGTTCCAGTATGATTATGGTTGCATTATTGAGCATAACGATGCTCCTCGCAGCCTGCTCTTCAGGTACAGCAACAACACCAGCAGCTGGCGAAGGAACGGGTGCCAGTTCCAATAACAGCAGTACGGCAGTATCATCCGACACAGGAAGCCAGACGAACAAAGACAATGAAACACGCACGGTCTCAACGGTTAAGGGTGACGTAGTTGTTCCAGCGAATCCAAAACGGGTTGTTGTATTGTATCTCCAGGGGGATGTTGTCGCACTTGGAGTTAAGCCAATCGCTACCTCAGATGTATATGACGGGGCTGCATACAAGGGTGAGCTAGAAGGTGTAAACGCATTGGGTACCTGGTTTGAACCGAATCCTGAAGCTGTCATTGATCTTGATCCGGATCTGATCATTGTTCCTTCAGAAGAGACGTATACGTTATTAAAAGATATTGCACCTACGGTATATATTCCGTATGAGAAATTGACTACAGAAGAGAGACTTCATGATATAGCAAGTATCTTTGGCAAAGAGCAGGAAGCCGAGACGTTAATCACCAATCTCAACAACAAAGTCGAAGAGAGTAAAAAAACTCTTGCAGATGCAGGCATACTGGACAAAACAATCTCCATTGTGGAGGGTGGTTTGAAAGGTATGGTTATTGTAGAGAGCAAACAATTTGGCCGTGGATCTCAGGCGGTATATGAGTACTTGGGAATGAAAGCACCTGAAGTCGTACAGAAAAAAATCGACGTGGTTTCGGACGCGGCAGGCTCCACGATTTCCATGGAAGTCCTTCCTGAATATATCGGAGACTATGTGTTTCGCTCTGTGTATGAAGGGGCAGATAACTTGACGGATAATCCAATATGGAGCAGCATCCCTGCCATTAAGGAAGGTCGTCTGATTGAGATTGATTTCGATTTCTTCTATTATTCGGATATCTATTCAATTAATAAACAACTTGATTTTGTCGTTGAAAAGCTGTTGGCGGCTCCAAGAGCGCAATAATAAAGAGCAGATGTGTTCGTAGAATTTTTGTACAAGAAATGTTTGTTTTTTAGCCATTGTATTTTGATAAGATTACCATTACACTAGGATTTAAGTGATAATGAGAATCGATATCAAATACTCGATGTTCTGGATCGAATTAACGGAGGTATTTTTAATATGAATCAGCAGTTGGAACTTTATGATGTAACCATTATCGGCGGTGGCCCTGCGGGCATGTACTCTGCCTTTTATAGCGGCATGCGGGATATGAAGACCAAGTTGATTGAGGCACGTGACAGATTGGGAGGTCGCATGCTCTTTTATCCGGAGAAAATGATCTGGGATGTCGGGGGTGTGACACCAATTCTGTGTGAAGATCTGATCAAACAATTGGAAGAACAGGCAAGAACTTTTGAGCCAACCCTCGTATTTGAACAACAGATCGAAGGATTCGAGCGTCAACCTGATGGCACAATTCTGTTAACTTCTGCAACAGGTGAACAACACTGGACACGTACTGTCATTATGGCAATTGGATATGGTATATATAAAATGGCCAAGCTGGAGCTTGAAGGTGCAGACCGTTACGAGGTTAGCAATCTGCACTATACTGTGCAGGAACTGGAGCCATTCCGTGGTAAACGCGTGTTGATCTCGGGTGGAGGCGACTCTGCTGTGGACTGGGCGAATGAACTGGAAGCTCTGGCAGAGCAAGTTACGGTTGTGCATCGTCGTGACCGCTTTGGCGGGTTGGAGCGTAATGTACTGCGTATGAGAGAATCCTCTGTAGATGTCCGTACACCATATGCGGTAGAGACACTGCATAGTATGAGTGGTGATGTGATTGAACAGGTGACCATCTCACACGTGGACACAGGTGAAACTGAAATGCTTGAAGTCGATGCTGTCATTGTAAACCACGGCATGAAGAGTGACTTTGGTCCAATCCGGGATTGGGGACTTGATCTTGGCGAATGGCATGTCACTACAACGGAGAGATTACAAACCAATATTCCTGGTGTTTTTGCCGCAGGTGATTTTGTAGATTATGGTAGCAAACTGTATCTGATTGCAGGTACTTTCACGGATGCAGCCCTAGCGGTAAACAGTGCGAAGCTTTACATGGACCCTGAAGCGGAGAAAGTGGCTTATGTTTCTTCCCATAACAGTCGCTTTAAGGAGAAAAATAAAGCCCTTGGTGTTGTAGAAGAATAAAGGTCTGCGATCGGTTATATTAAGATGACTTCGGGTTCATTCCGAAGTCATCTTTTTTGCATAAAATGGGTAATAAGAAGGCATAATGGCACAAGATAGAATAGGCTTCGAATTGAACATGAACCACCAAATGTCTATAATAAGCCTGAGAAACTGTGGAATAACAACTATATAAATTGAAATAATCATTTACACGATAACGGAGAGGACAGAAAAAATTTGAAAAAGCGAAGCGGTCGCCTTTATCACCGGATTTTCCCTTAGGAAAAGGGAATCGAAAAAATCTGGGGATAACAGCGATTGGAAGATTGTTCTGTCATCGTATTGCCAGTGTAAATAAACTTTAATTCAACTTATATAGATACAATAACTAGATCAGAGTGGAGTGCAGCGTATGAAAAAGGGATCACAGCCACAACGAGGTTTCACCTTCATCCAGCGGTGGTTCAAACGATCTGATAAAAAAAAGATCAAATGGTCTGAAATGTATCTCGCACTGGCTGGCGCGCTTCATCGCTTGTTGGTTGAAGGGCGGCGTGAACGTTCAGCAGCCAAACGGCTGCACCAGGACTTGCCTATTAACGTGTTGGGCGAAATGAAGCTAGAGCCAGGGGATATTGTGTACACGCCAAGCTCAGAATCGACGTATTACGCCGGGCATATGGGCATTATCGGTCTCGACGGCAAGGTGTATCATGTGCACCCTTATGGGCCTGTATTTGCTGATTCATTAGAGTGGTATCTCACGAGGTTTTATGAAGGAGATCGCTTCATTGTATTCCGTTCCAGATTGAATGAGGCAGGAATGAAAGCAGCCGGGTGGGTACATGACCATTACAAGCAGGTAAAATTCTACCGTTTGCAGACCAATCTGCGCAGTATTGAGCGCAATTACTGCTCCAAGTTTATATATCAGGCCTATCAGTTCACATCGGGACTGGATCTGTGGAGCCGCAAATTTACCCGAATGAATCAGGGTTATATCTATCCATTTCGAATTGAGCGCTCATCAGAGCTGGACGTTCTGGGAACTTTTTATAAATAAGGCTGGAACCGACTAAAATACTGTTCTTCCGAAAAAAAAGGAGAGCAGGTTCTGTCGGTTTTTTTTATATGTGTAGAGATTAAAAACAGGAAAAACGCCCAAAACGTCGAATAGATTATGAGATAGGCACGCACAACTTGGAATCGTATACATAAAAAAAGACAAGATGATTTTTAGCCCAGAGCAAAAAAATGACTACGAAGTAGACGAACAAGAAAGAGTGAAGCGAGATGAAATGGCCGGGTTTCTTACAACGATTCCGACCGAACAAAAACGTGGTTAAGCTATCGGACTATATCCCAAAAAAGGAAAGGAGGCACTACTGTTCCATATGCAAGAAAAACGTTAAATCGGTCGTGCATTATGCGGCGCCACAGGGAAATGTTTCAGGTGTATGCAGTTCTTGTAAGTCTTTGGCGGATGAACGTGGAATGTTTCCCATTTAATAAGAAGAGATGCGCTCAGGAAATAAGATTTTTTTGATTTATGCGCGTTTTTGTAGTACATTAGCAAATGTATTCGAAGGAGGATTCTAATGTACTCAGGTAGACAAGACGATACTTTATACATCATGACCTACACCTTAAACAGCGGTATCAAGGGTACGGTTCCACTGTCTAATAAGCAGATTATTGAGTGGCTGGATTGCTACAGAAATGAGAAGCGCTTCGTGACCGAAATCGGCAAGGAGTTTTTTGGATTGAATGCAGGATTGGTAGCAGACTTCAAGGTTCAAAATCATTTATCGGATTATCAGCAGACCATTATGCCTACACAGCAGCAGGATAACCTGGAACGCTTGTCCAGTGCTTATAAATCAACCGAGTTATTAATGAAGATTGATTGTAAATGTGGCACGGCTTATGTGACGGAATCCCCATACAAGCGCACAAAATGGTACTGTACAAAGTGTAAAGAGATTGTATTTTTGGATGCCAAAAAAGGAATGGTGGAAACGTCGCGTGGTGACGCTTACTACATGACCAACAAATATTTTGTTTCCCGTGACTAGCGGGAAGTGACTCTGGAAGCATCGCTGCGAAGCGGTGCTTTTTTGTGCAAATGTTTGCTCTATAACAAAAAAAGCCCCAAGGGGCCTTTTTGGAAGATATCTAAGATCGATCTTTTAGGAATTATGATGAACATTCAACTTTGTGAGGAGGAATGAAGCAGCAACGACAGCGTGGCTCGTAAGCTTCTGAATCGCCAATCATGACAACCGGACCCAAGGTAACAGGCTCCCCATTGACGATACGTTGCGTAAAGGCTGCATCTGGGCTGCCACATACCGCACAGAAAGCCGAGAGTTTCTCAATGTCGTCTGCCATGGCAAGCAAACCACCGACATATCCGAATTCCTTACCACGGTAATCCATATTAAGTCCGTCCACAATGACATGTTTGCCACAATACGCTAACTCCGAGACAAGTTCCATAATGGCACTGCTGAAAAATTGTACTTCATCAAATGCAACAACATCAGCATCTATGGTTTGGTTCAAGATCATTTCTACGGATTCCGGGGTTAATTGCCGGGGAATGGAATGGGCAGGGAGTCGATAACCAATCCGGCTCACGATCTCGTCCTGGGCAAACCGATTATCCTCGGCTGGTTTGTAGGCCACAACCTTTTTACGGCCAAATTGTATTAATTTCTGACAACGGCGAATGAGTTCACCGGATTTTTCACTGAACATGGGTCCAGTAATTACGGTAATACGTCCTGTTTGCACGGTGCTGCTACTCCTCTCACATACGGGATTCAACAAAAAAAGCGACCTTTACAGAGTACCACAAAATCTTTGGAAAGAGCCAGAACTAATCTGCACAGCTTTGTGTTACTATATGGATTGTTAAGGTATTGGTTACGGCAGCTAGTTAACAGGAGTTGTGAAAAGAGGTGTTTAGTATGAGTGAAGCATTAACATCCCTTCAAGAGCGATATGAAAGCTTGAAAGAACAGGGATCTCTAGATGAAGAGACGCAGGCGTTATTTGCAGAACTGTTCGCAGAAGCGGAGAGACTGCAGGCAAGTAACCTTACCTTGCGTAGAACGATCTTGAAGTCTTCTTCCAAAGAATCACGTATGTCTACCAAACTGCGGGATGCCTTATACGAATGACCCGGAGATTACTCCGGGTCCTCTTCTGTCTTTAATTTGCGAGGGAATAGAATACCTGCTGTAATTCTGGCAATCATGGCAAAGGTGAGACCAATGCCTGCAAACATGTAGATTACGGTAAAGGCTTTGCTGAATCCGGTGGATGGTACAAACTCAGGATGTCCCACCGTAGTCAGGGTAACCGCACAGAAGTATAACGCATCGATCCAGTGCAGACCTTCAACACGAGTGTAAAACAAAGTGCCTGACAGCAACGTTGCTGCCGTTAATGCAAACAAAGCCAGAAACTTGGGGTCTTTGAACGCATGGAAAATACCTTTGAGCAATCGTTGTAACGTGATTAGAAATGATACCATGATGATCCATCCTGTCTATGTAAAAGTAGGCGGTGTGTTGTATAAACACACAAAAAGCCCGGACTCATGGAGTCCTTCCGGGCGTCTCTGCTTTTTCGGGTACACTTTTGGACCGGAAACGGGGACCTACATAATTACGCTTGCGGTCACGGAACAGGATCCAGCCTCCCAGAAAACTCATACCTGCGGCAAAAAGGATAAGTCCACCGCCAAAGGAAAGCCACTGGAACCCTGGTGAAATCAGTTCGTTCCCGTGCTCGGCATAATATAGGAACAGGGCATCTTTCATCATCAGAAAACCCTTCATTGCCATTAACCCGGGGATGACCAGAACAACAATTGCCAAAAATCGGGCAAAGACCAATCTTGTATTCATGAGCATTATACCCTTTCTGCCAAAGTCGACATTAAATAAAGGTTACGCTTACAGATCATACCTGATTCCATCATAGCTTGGAATGCATAGGCTGTCCATGTGTGATTGCTTCAAACTTTGAGTTGACCGCTCAAGGAGAGTACAATGGCATATAGAGGGTATAAGCTAAACCATGATTTAAGCCATCATAAATGATATTGAAATTTGATTCATAGAGGAGAGCATGAGAGATGCCAATTACATGTGATGTTGCAATTCTTGGAGGAGGGACCGGTGGATATGTAGCCGCGATCCGGGCTGCACAGCTGGGAAAACAGGTCGTTATCATTGAGAAGGACAAGCTTGGCGGTACCTGTCTGCATCGTGGCTGTATTCCGAGTAAGGCTTTGCTGAAAAGTGCGGAAGTATACGCCGAAATCCAGGAGAGCGAGACGTATGGTATCGAGACAGCTGGAGCTACACTTGTATTTCCCAAAGTACAGGCACGCAAGGATGCAATTGTCGAACAGCTCCATCAGGGCGTTCAGTATTTGATGAAAAAAAATAAAATCCAGGTTGTACACGCGAAAGGTCGCGTCATCGGACCATCCATCTTCTCACCGCAGAGCGGAGCAGTCGCTGTAGAGTTCGAAGATGGCGAGATGGATACGGTTGTACCAACCAATCTCATCATTGCCACTGGTTCGCGTCCTCGTGTGCTGCCGGGCCTGGAACCGGACGGCAAGTTTATTATGAGCAGTGACGAAGCACTGCGTATGGATGAACTTCCTGCATCACTCATCATTGTCGGTGGGGGTGTGATTGGACTGGAGTGGGCATCCATGCTGAATGACTTTGGCGTAGACATCACAGTAGTAGAAGCAGCTGCTCACGTGTTGCCTGCCGAGGATGAGGATGTTGCCAGAGAAATGCAGCGATTGCTCGGCAAACGAGGTGTTCGTTTCCTGACAGGTGCCACTGTTCTAACGGAAACATATAGCACAGATCAAGAGGGCATCCAGATTGATGTGCAGCTTGGTGAAGATAAGCAGGAAACGCTGAGAGCGGAGAAAATGCTCGTATCGGTTGGACGTCAAGCTAATGTGGAAAATATCGGACTTGAAAATACAGATATTAAATTGGAGCGTGGGTTCATCGCTGTGAACAAACAGTTACAGACCGGTGAAGGTCACATCTACGCTATTGGTGACTGCATCGGCGGTTTGCAGCTTGCACATGCCGCAAGTCATGAAGGCATTCTCGCTGTCGATCATCTGGCGGGCGAAAAGGTACATGCCGTAGAATCCCACCGTATCCCGCGCTGTGTGTACACACGTCCGGAAGCAGCAAGCATCGGATTTACCGAGCGTGAAGCCAAAGAACGTGGCTATGACATTAAAACAGGGAAGTTCCCATTTTCGGCTATTGGCAAATCACTCATTCACGGAAGTCGGGATGGATTCGTGAAGGTGATCGCAGATGCCAAGACGAATGATATATTGGGGGTACATATGATTGGCACCCATGTGACGGAATTAATCGCTGAGGCCTCTCTGGCTCAGATGCTGGATGCCACACCTTGGGAAGTCGGACAAACCATTCATCCGCACCCTTCTCTGTCAGAAATTATGGGTGAAGCCATGTTGGCGGTCGATGGAAAGGCCATTGGAATGTAAGCCAAACAAGCTTATGAGAAAGGTCCTTTCCTTTTTTGGGTAAAAGGGATTATAATAAGGTTAAGCCAAGTCTTAGTACCAGGTTATAAGATCGGGTAGTAAGAGTGGCACAGGCTCTGATTAAAAGGAGGTACCTCATATGAGTTCACAAGGTACTGCAGACGCGGTCCACCGGCATCAACAGCTGGGACTTAGCGATGGTGAAGTATTGGATATGTACAAATACATGCTGCTCGCGCGCAAGTTTGACGAGCGTTGCTTGCTCTTGCAACGGGCTGGCAAAATTAACTTTCACGTATCCGGTGTAGGACAGGAAGCTGCGCAAGTAGGCGCTGCTTTTGGTCTGGATCGGGATCACGATTATTATTTACCTTATTACCGCGATTACGGCTTTGTACTGGCGGTAGGCATGACTCCGCGTGAGTTGATGCTGTCTGCTTTTGCGAAGGCAGAAGATCCGAATAGTGGCGGTCGGCAAATGCCGGGTCACTTCGGTCACAAAAAGCTGCGGATTGTGACGGGTTCCAGTCCGGTTACAACACAGGTTCCGCACGCTGTTGGATTTGCACTGGCTGCCAAAATGAAGAAGCAAGAATTTGTTTCTTTTGTTACCTTTGGCGAAGGATCAAGCAATCAGGGTGACTTCCATGAGGGCGCCAACTTTGCAGGTGTGCATAAATTGCCTGTCATTATTATGTGTGAGAACAATCAATATGCAATTTCGGTACCGATTCACAAACAGTTGAGCGGCAAAATATCCGATCGAGCACAAGGATACGGGTTCCCCGGACTGCGTGTAGATGGTAACGATGCATTAGAAGTATATGCTGCAGTGAAGGAAGCACGTCGCCGTGCTATAGCCGGGGAAGGCCCGACACTGATTGAAGCGATGATGTATCGGTTGTCACCTCATTCCACCTCCGATAATGATCTGGCTTACCGGACCAAAGAGGAAGTTGAGGAGAACTGGAAGAAAGATGGCGTTCCTCGCATGAAGAACTACTTGATCGATTGTGGCATCTGGGACGAAGCCCGGGATGCGGATCTGGCTTCCCAGCTTGCGATGGAAATGAAAGAAGCAACTGAATATGCAGACAACGCGCCATATCCTAAACCTGAGGACACTCTGACGCACGTTTATGCGGACAGCGAAGAAGGGGGACGGTAAGTATGGCAGTGATGGAATATATTGATGCAATCCGTCTCGCGATGAAAGAAGAGATGGAACGGGATGAGAATGTTTTTATCCTTGGTGAAGACGTAGGTCTCAAAGGTGGTGTGTTTACCACAACTAAAGGCCTGCAAGATCAGTTTGGCGAAATGCGAGTGATGGACACACCATTGTCTGAATCCGCTATTGCAGGTGTTGCCATTGGTGCAGCGATGTATGGCATGAAGCCGATTGCCGAGATGCAATATTCGGACTTCATGTTACCGGCAACCAACCAGATCATTAGTGAAGCGGCAAAAATTCGCTATCGTTCCAACAATGACTGGAGCTGTCCGATTGTTATCCGCGCGCCGATTGGTGGCGGTATTTTCGGTGGGTTGTATCACTCCCAATGTCCGGAATCGATTTTCTTTGGTACACCTGGTCTGAAAATTATAGCTCCCTACTCGGCATACGATGCTAAGGGACTGCTCAAGGCCGCTATTCGCGACCCGGACCCGGTACTCTTTTTTGAAAATAAAAAATGCTACAAACTTATCAAGGAAGATGTGCCTGAAGATGATTACATCGTTCCGATTGGTAAAGCCAACGTACTTCGTGAGGGTGCGGATATTACGGTGATCGGTTACAGTCAGCCGCTGCATTTTGTGATGCAGGCTGCTGAGGAGCTGGAACGTGAAGAAGGCATTACAGCACACGTTCTGGATTTGCGCACGTTGCAACCGTTGGATCGTGAAGCGATTATTGCTTCCGCTCGTCTGACAGGCAAGGTGTTGATCGTACACGAAGATAACAAAACGGGTGGTGTAGGTGCCGAAGTTGCCGCTATTATTAGTGAGGAATGTCTGTTTGAACTGGATGCACCGATTCAGCGTCTCTGTGGACCTGACGTGCCGGCCATGCCAATTAGCCCAACATTGGAGAAATTCTACATGCTGAGCAAGGACAAAGCCAAAGCAGCAATGCGTACACTTGCCGAGTTTTAATTTTGTTTTGGATCGTTTAAAAGTAAAGTTTGGAGTGATAATCAAATGGCTGAACGTATGAAATGGATCGAGGTCATTATGCCGCAATTGGCGGAATCGCTGGTCTCGGCTACCATAGGCAAATGGTTGAAAAAACCGGGCGACCGTGTGGAACAGTACGAGCCGATCTGTGAAGTAATCACTGATAAAGTTAATGCCGAAATTCCATCCACTGTGGATGGAATTATGGGTGAGCTTTTGGTGGAAGAGGGCACAACGATTGCTGTTGGTGAAGCAATCTGCCGCATGCAGGTCGCTGCTTCTGACGAAGAAGCGGCTGAGCAAGTAACACAAGTATCGCAGCAGCAGGAGCAAGTGCAGCATAATACGGCCCCCACTCCTGTTGCCGCCTCAAATACAGCAGCACATGACCCTAACCAGCCGATGCGTAATCGGTATTCCCCGGCAGTGCAATCCTTGGCAGCAGAGCATGGCTTGAACTTGCAAAGCATCCAAGGCACCGGTGCCGGTGGCCGTATTACCCGCAAAGATGTGCTGACATTTGTTGCACAGGGAGGTAACGCGGCTGGATCGTCTGCACAAACATCTCCTGCAGCACAGCATACACCTTCTGGTGTGCCGTCTGCTTCTCCATTCAGCGGAGTGAACCGTGGAAATGGTGAAATGGGTTTAACCGCTGGAGAAGCGATCTCAGCGTCCGATGCAGGTGTTCCTGTGAGACATTCAGGCATTCATTTAACCGAAAGCCCGAAAATTCCACAGATCGAAGTGGAAGGTGGGGGCCAGGGAAGATCGGAGTATTTCATCGATGTTACCCCTGTGCGTAATGCCATTGCCCGGAATATGCGTCAAAGCGTATCGGAAATCCCGCATGCATGGACAATGATCGAAGTGGACGTAACAAATCTTGTGATGCTGCGCAATAAACTCAAGGATGAGTTCAAGCGTAAGGAAGGCATCAATCTGACATATCTGTCCTTCATGATGAAGGGAGTCGTTAACGCGATTAAAGACTACCCAATCATGAACTCGGTATGGGCAGTGGACAAAATTATCGTCAAACGGGACATTAACCTGTCCATGGCGGTAGGAACCGAAGATTCCGTACTTACACCCGTAATCAAACATGCCGATCAGCGAAATATTGCAGGTCTGGCCCGTGAAGTGGATGAACTGGCTCGCAAAACACGTGAAGGTACGTTGAAGCTGGACCATATGCAAGGTGGTACGTTCACGGTGAACAACACGGGTTCATTCGGTTCGATTCTGTCCCAGCCAATCATCAACTATCCACAGGCAGCGATTCTTACATTCGAGTCGATTGTTAAGAAGCCAGTGGTTATTAATGATATGATCGCTGTTCGCTCGATGGCTAACCTGTGTCTGTCGCTGGATCACCGAATCCTGGATGGTGTAATCAGCGGACGTTTCTTGCAACGTGTCAAAGAAAACCTTGAAGGATATACCATGGAGACCAAGGTGTATTAAGTAAATAGTTGTCGGGAAAGTGTATGTGCCGGAGGCCGTGCACTTTTCCTGCTGTCTACGGACAGGTGCTCAATTGTACACTGAACCTGAAGCAGAAGGGTGTGGGGAATCATGAGCAAGCCGCTGGATGTTGCATACATACCAATGCTTGATTATGAAGAGGCTTGGAACCGCCAGAAAGCGATTGTGCAGCGATTGGACGAGGGCGAGGGAGCGGAGCAGATGCTGCTTTTACAGCACCCGCCAACGTATACAATAGGTTCACAAAATCATCCGGAGCATCTGCTTCTCAGTCCGGAAGAGTTGCGTGAGCAAGGAATTTCTTTGTTTCAAATTGACCGTGGCGGTGATATTACTTATCATGGCCCGGGCCAGTTGGTAGGTTACCCGTTATTGATTCTTGGTCGGGATGAAGACTTGGATCTACACGGCTATTTACGGAAACTTGAGCAGGTACTTATGGATTATCTCGCAGACCAGGGCATCGAAGCTGGACGGAAAGAGGGTTACACGGGTGTGTGGATTGGAGATATGAAGATCGCTGCAATCGGCATCAAGTTTAATCGTTGCAAACACCGCCGCGGTTTTGTGACCAGTCACGGGTTTGCTTTTAACATCAGCTCAGGCATTCAACATGCAGGTTTTCAGGGGATTGTTCCTTGTGGGATTGAGCAGTATGGCGTTACCTCACTGGAGGATATAACGGGCAAGTCCTATGCAGTGGAGCAGGTAGCGCAGGAGATTGTTCCGTACTTTAATCGTATTTTTCCATATCAAATTAATTGGGTCACGGAAAAAGAAGCCCTTCAACGTCTGTAAACAGTTCGTCGAAAGGCTTTAGGTTGCTATCCAAACAGCAACGGTTCGAGAGCTATGAAAAGGGTGGACCCGATCATGGCGATCAGCATGAGATAGATGATGATTTTGAACCATTTCTTTTTTTGCATGATGAGAGAACTCCTTTCAACATAAAGTGTATGTTCAAAAAGACTGGTTTTCAGTACCAAGAAGATGGGATGAAGCTAGAAATGGAGTAGCGGAGCGTAGGGAAAACTACGTGAGCAACGGACATTTCGGCTGAATTCCATATTCGATGCTGATGATGCCGCCAGGCATCCTTCGTAATCAAAAGCAGACTTTTTGAACAACCTCATAAAATAAACAAGCCATAGTAATTGTATTGTACCGTATCTACGAGAGGGAGGAAAGTCCTATGATTAAACAACAACGTGTTATCGATCAGTTCATGGAACTGGTGCAGATTGATAGTGAAACGAAAAATGAACAGAACATCTCGAAGGTGTTAAAAGAACAGTTTGCAGAGCTTGGTCTTCATGTCTATGAGGACGACACCATGGAGCAAACCGGACATGGCGCCGGAAACCTTGTCATTACCTGGGAAGCCGAAGGAACAGAAAGGGTTGCACCGATCTTTTTCACATGTCATATGGACACCGTGACGCCGGGACAGGGAATCAAGCCTGAACTGGGTGAAGATGGCTGGATCCGAAGTGATGGAACAACGATCCTGGGAGCAGATGACAAAGCAGGGATTGCGGCATTGTTCGAAGCGATTCGTGTGATCCAGGAAAACAAGATTCCACATGGTAAAATTCAATTTGTCATTACGGTCGGCGAAGAGTCTGGATTGGTGGGTGCACGTGCCATGAATCCGAAGGATATCGATGCCGAGTTCGGTTATGCACTGGATTCTAATGGAGCTGTAGGCACGATCTGTGTTGCTGCACCAGCGAGAGCTGAAATTCAAATGAGCATCTATGGGAAGTCCGCACATGCGGGTGTGAACCCGGAAGACGGGATCAGCGCCATTCAGGTCGCAGCCAAAGCGATTGCAGCGATGACACTGGGCAGAATTGATGATGAGACGACAGCGAACATTGGTAAATTCCAGGGTGGATCAGCACTCAATGTGGTGTGTGACTTTGTACAGCTTGAAGCGGAAGCTCGCAGTATTGTGCAGGAGAAAGTTGAATTGCAGGTTGCACAGATGCGTGACGCGTTGGAAACGACATGTCGCAAATACGGTGCAACAGCTGAATTCAGAAGTGAGATCCTTTACCCTGCATTTGGTTTCCATGATGAACACGAAGTTGTACAGCTTGCACAGCGTGCCATCCGCAGTATTGGGCTGGAGACAAGTACGTTTGCTTCCGGTGGTGGCAGTGATGCCAATATCTTTAACGGATTCGACATTCCAACAGTGAACTTGGCGGTAGGGTATGAGGATATTCATACAACCAAAGAACGTATTCGTGCCGAAGACATTGTGAAGTTATCCCAGGTAGTCGTAGCTATTATTCAGGAAACGGCAGCTGACAAGAAATAGAATGTAATTCTTAGACAAAAGTCCGAACCCGGTCTGTATCGGATTCGGACTTTTTGCGAATTCATGTTATATTTCATGGGAGTTAATTTAGGGTTAAAAATGAAACAATGGTTCAATGACTCATTTATTTACGTCCAGCGAGGAGATCGATTAACTTGGCATCCGGGCCCCACTCGCGCAACCATTGTTTGAGTATAAGCTGTACTTGCCGGGCTTGTCCTACCACGTGTAAGGATTGAGGCGTCATATAACTGTTCATCGAAAGTCCCCCTGATTCGTTTATATTTGTTGTGAGAGTTCTATACGCTCACCATATGCCCAAAATCAGAGATATATACATTAACCGAATATATAATCCTACGATATGGAGTTGAAGAACAAATGAAACCAAACCAATCTGCCCAATCCATCCACGCGGCGCAACCTGCCAATCCAAAACTAGATGAAGTGACCGTATCCACTAAGCCAATCTTCGAGGGCAAAGTGATTTCACTTCAAGTCGATACCGTTAAACTACCGAATGGCCAGACGGCTACACGTGAGATAATCCGGCACCCTGGAGCGGTAGCTGTACTTGCTCTGAATGGGGATCGCATGCTTGTTGTGGATCAGTATCGTCAGGCAATGGGACGCACCGAAGTGGAGATTCCTGCGGGAAAACTGGACCCGGGAGAAGAGCCGGAAGTTGCCGCAGCACGTGAATTGCGAGAAGAGACGGGGTACGTGGCCAAGTCGCTACGTCATTTGCGTTCGTTCTACACGTCACCGGGGTTCGCAGATGAGATCATTCATCTATACATCGCTGAAGAGTTGGAAGCCGGGGATATGGCGCTGGATGAAGATGAATTCCTTGAAGTTGCCGAAATAACTCTGGAGGAAGCCTATGCACTTATGGACGAGAACCGGATTAGCGATGCCAAAACGATGATGGCCGTGTACGCGTGGGACCTTTACAGAACGACAGGACGGTTCTAGGCATGCAAGACCAACTGAAAACGTCCACGATGTGGGAGCCCTGTTATACAGACCTGCATATCCACATCGGACGAACCTCTCGCGGTGAGGCTGTTAAAATCAGTGGCAGTCGTGATCTGACATTTGAGAATATTGCCCGGGAAGCATCGGATCGCAAAGGAATTCATTTGCTTGGTGTTATTGATTGTCATTCTCCGGTTGTACAGATGGATATTGAGCAATTGCTGGAGAGTGGTACCATGTCCGAGATTGAGGGAGGCGGCATTGCCTACCAGGACACCACCATTCTGCTGGGTACAGAGATTGAGCTGCGCGAGCCTGGAATGCGTGAGTTCCATATGCTGGCGTACTTCCGTGATCTGAAAACGATGAAGTCCTTCACGGACTGGATGAAACGTTATATGAAAAATGTGAATCTCAGTTCCCAGCGTGTCTACGTGCCCGCTCTTGAGATGCAGGCGGAGATTAAGGCCCGTGGTGGACTTATTGTGCCTGCACATGTGTTTACACCGCATAAAGGCATCTATGGCAGTACGGCGCCCCGTATGGGCGATGTACTGGATACCCGTCTTGTGGATGCGGTCGAGCTGGGGTTAAGCTCGGACTCATCCATGGCCAGTTATATTCGGGAATTGGATCATGTTCCGTTCCTGACCAATTCGGATGCCCACTCTCTCGGTAAGATTGGACGAGAGTATAATGAACTGCAAGTGGCTGCACCTTCTTTTGATGAGTTCCGTATGGCACTCCAAGGAGAAGCCGGCAGGAAAATTGGGGCCAATTATGGACTGAATCCAAGGCTGGGCAAATATCATCGTACCTACTGTGCAGCATGTGGCAGCATTATGGATGAGCAAGCGATGTCAGCAGAGCGCTGTCCGCACTGTGGCAGTCTGAAACTGGTTCAGGGAGTGTTGGACCGCATTCTGGCAATCTCTGATCGGGAGAGTCCTCATGTTCCTGCAAACAGACCGGCGTATCATTATCAGGTACCACTGGAGTTCATTCCGGGACTTGGAAAAGCCAAACTGCGCCAGCTACTGGACCATTTTGGTACGGAAATGAACGTACTTCATCGCACGCGTGAGGAAGAGCTTGCTGCGGTTGTTGGACCTGTGCTGGCAGGCCTGATTGTGGCTGCACGGAACGGACAACTGGAGTTGTCCTCCGGAGGTGGCGGTACGTACGGTAAAGTTGCTGTTCAGGAAAAAGCTTCGGAGTGACCCGTGTAAATACTCCTAGGTTCAACTGATAAAGCTTCACTTCACGTAGAGCCAATCTGGACAAGAAGTCATACAGGTGCATTCCGGTTCATAAGAATGACTATGAGGATGTAACTGAGAATCCTTGCAGCATGATACCGGAAAGGGGACTCGTACCTGTATGCGCTCTTCCTACTTTACATTTAAAGGTCAGACTTCGTTATATGTATTCGTGGCTGTCTTGTTTCTGGTCGGCGTCATTTTTGGCGCGCTCATGGTGAATGCACTGTCTCTTGAGCAACGTCAGGATCTGGAGGGTTATCTCGGCAATTTCTTCATGACCGTGCAGCACAGTGCACAAGTGACTGAGACCGGGGCATATTGGGACATTGCCATGCTCCATCTGAAATGGGTGGGTCTGATCTTTATTCTGGGTTTATCCGTCGTTGGACTACCCGGTATACTGGTTCTGGATTTTTTGAAAGGTGTGCTCATTGGATTCACAGTGGGGTACCTTGTTGGGCAGTATTCCTGGAAAGGGCTGCTGTTTGCACTGGTGTCCGTGGCGCCGCATAATCTATTTGTCATTCCGATCCTTCTGATCTGCAGTGTGGCGGCGATGACGTTCTCGTTATACATCATTCGCAATCGTGTTTTGATGCAGCGAACACCGGGTCGACAAAGGCCTTTTGCTTCATATATAGTGTTAACTTTGGTTATGGCTGCATTGCTGCTCGGCGTGGCGTCTTTTGAAACATGGGTTACACCTGCGATGATGCGTTGGGTCACGCCAATGCTACTACCGGCCTAACGTGTACCGTATAGTGTAAAATGTTGACTTTAATTACGCACTCCCCCTATAATGAAAAGAGTGGGTTAAGTTGCAGTGTGCAGTGATTTCCTAGGGGGAGGGAGAAAATGGAAGCACGGATTGATAAAATTAAGCAGCAACTACAGTCCCAAGGATATAAATTAACGCCCCAGCGGGAAGCCACCTTAAGAGTACTTCTTGAGAATGAAGAAGATCATCTGAGCGCAGAAGATGTATTCATGCTCGTTAAAGAAAAGGCTCCCGAAATCGGTCTGGCAACCGTGTACCGTACCCTCGAACTGCTGAGTGAGCTGCATGTTGTAGAGAAAATCAACTTCGGCGACGGTGTAGCGCGTTATGATCTGCGCGGAGATACATCCAAGCATCACCATCATCACTTAATCTGTGTTCAATGCGGAAGTATGGATGAAATACGTGAAGACTGGCTTGGACCGCTTGAAGAGCGTTTGGAGCGGGAATTCAACTTTTCGGTAGTAGATCACCGACTGGACTTTCATGGAATTTGTTATCGTTGCAAAGCTAAAAATGAACAGAAACCCAAAGATGAAGAATAACATAGCATATCTTCAAGCTCTCACCGGCGGTTTTGACGGGAGAGCTTTTTTGGCACCGGAGTGATCTGGAGTTTCGCCCAAATGGCATAAACCTGTGTTTATGGACATACCCTGATTCAAGGACAATACCGGATTCGAATCAGGAGGGGACGCGCCCATGATTATATCAGTGCGGAGAGGGCTCCGTTTTATTCGATTTATTATATTTTTCGCTGCATTAGTTTATCTGTTCTATCATGTTCTGGATCTGTTTAATGGCTGGATCTCACCTGTGGATCAGTATCAGATGCCAACTGGCAATGCAATCAAAGTATTTCAGGAAACGGATTGGCCGGGTAATGGAGAAGGACGTCCTACGATGGCAGAGCGTCTCCGTTTGTTCTATTGGTACGGGGAGTAGCTTCAAACAGCCAGGGATGCAAATACGGGAGCAGTCTGCCAGAGCGGCAGATCTGTCAGTTGAGGAGCGTTGTACATGAAACAGACGATACATGCCTATGCCTTATACTTGGAAGATGATAAAGGGATGTCGAGCAGCACGCTTGAATCGTATCTCCGAGACGTGGACAAGTTCATTGAATTTGCAGATAAGGAATATGGCATACGCGAAGCCGATCAGGTCAGACGCACACATGTCGTCCTGTTTGCAGGTCAGCTCAAACAGGCAGGACGTGCCAATGCAACCATTGCCCGCAGCATCGTATCTCTGCGCTCCTACTTTCATTTTTTGATGCGGCGGGGTGATATTATACAGGACCCTACGTTTGATGTGGAAGCTCCCAAGGCGGACAAGACGCCACCACAGGTGTTAAGTATTCAGGAGATCGAACAACTGCTGACAGCGCCTGATATTCGTTCACCGCAAGGTGTGAGAGATCGAGCGATGCTTGAACTGTTATATGCTACAGGCATTCGGGTCTCGGAACTGATTGCCCTTGACATTCGGGATGTTCAGCCAGGCATGCGCTTTATACGATGCGGTGGGGCGGGCAAGGAACGCATCCTTCCCATCGGTGCACCAGCAGCACATTGGGCAAGTGTATATGTGGAGGAATTCCGCAACAAGTTGCTCAAAACCGATTCGGACGAGCAGGCACTATTCGTGAATGTATCTGGTAGACGTTTAACCCGGCAGGGCTTCTGGAAGCTGCTCAAAAAAGCGGCGGTGGATGCGGGAATCTCGGAAGAAATTACGCCGCATACCCTTCGTCATTCGTTTGCAGCACACCTGATTGCCAATGGGGCGGATACACGTGCGGTTCAAGATATGCTGGGTCACGTGGAGCAGCCTGGACAACAATACGGCAATCATGGTCGCAAAACCATGAAAGAAATCTATGAAACCCATCATCCGAGGGCAAGATAGATTTTGACGCAGGGCATTCACAAATAAATGCGGAACATTGGGCCGATTTAGGATAAAATAAATTGAATACATCCAAACGCCGTTATACATAAGACGGATCGTTTCAACTCAAGGAGGAACATACAGCGCATGACAGCATTAAACCAACAAATGATTTCGGAAGCAGCATCTTATATTCAAAGCAAAAGCTCCATCAAGCCGGAAGTCGGTTTGATTTTGGGTTCGGGTCTTGGCGTACTGGCAGAACTGATTGAAGATGGCGTAAGTATTGCTTATCAGGATATTCCACATTTTCCGGTGTCCACAGTAGAAGGACATGAAGGTGAACTATTGGTCGGAACCATTAAAGGTCGTCCAGTCGTGATGATGAAAGGCCGTTTCCACATGTACGAAGGATATGGTCCGGAATTGACAGCTTTCCCGGTACGGGTTATGAAAGAACTGGGTGTAAGTAGCCTGCTTGTAACCAATGCTGCGGGCGGCGTGAATACGTCGTATGAAGCTGGAGACTTGATGCTGATCTCTGATCACTTGAACCTCACAGGCAAAAATCCACTGATCGGACCAAATGACGCTGCACTGGGCGTGCGTTTCCCTGATCTGTCCGAAGCATATAGCCGCCGTTTGCGTGCGCTGGCGAAGGATACGGCCGCATCACAAGGTTTTAACGTACGTGAAGGGGTATACGCAGGTATGCTCGGTCCGAACTACGAGACACCGGCAGAGATCAGAATGCTGCGTACATTGGGCGCAGACGCAGTGGGCATGTCCACTGTATCTGAAGTGATCGTGGCACGCCACGCAGGCCTGGAAGTACTCGGTATTTCCTGTATCAGCAACATGGCTGCCGGCATTCTGGACCAGCCACTGTCACATGATGAGGTTATGGAGACGACCGAACGTGTGCGTGAGTCGTTCCTGGCGCTGGTAGTGGCGGTTATTCCACAAATGTAAGCAAGATTTGAGTAGATAAGGTTACCTCTTTGGATGAGAAATCATCGGGGGTAACCTTTTTTTGTTGTGTTGAACGTACGTTTACTCATTCGTTGAGTGCAGTGCGTTATTTTTGCTTTGACCACATTTTCAATAAAAGTTCGGGAAATCATGCTTTACATGGAATAATTTACTGGAAACGGGCCGACAATGATTAGCAGTACATGCATGGAACATGCAGTAAGCAAGTCATTTGAGGAGGTAACCTTGTGAAGAAAAGAATAATGGCATCGTTCATGACCCTTTGTATCCTGCTGTCCCTTTTGGCATCAACGGCATTAGCTGAAGAAACACCGAAGGCAGCGGGAGGAACTGATCTGGCCCCGTCGGCGCGCTCTGCGATCTTAATGGATGCAGATACGGGGACGGTCATTTATGAGAAAAACAGTCATGATCAGCTGCCTCCGGCGAGCATTACAAAGATTATGACCATGCTGCTTACGATCGAAGCGATCGACTCGGGTAAGCTGAAGCTGACCGACAAAGTAAGAACGAGCGAATACGCAGCTTCCATGGGCGGTTCGCAGATCTTCCTGGAGCCTGGGGAAGAAATGACAGTTGATGATATGTTAAAAGGGATCGCGATGGCTTCGGGCAATGATGCCTCGGTAGCGATGGCTGAGAAGATCGCTGGCTCGGAAGAAGCTTTTGTACAGCTGATGAATGAGCGTGCGAAGGAGCTTGGCATGAAGGATACTCATTTTGCCAACTGTAACGGCCTGCCGGTCGATAATCATTATTCTTCCGCCCATGACATTGCCGTCATGAGCCGTGAACTACTGAAGCATTCCGGGATTACGAAGTACACCGGTGCATACCAGGATTACCTTCGCAAAGATTCGGAGAAGCCATTCTGGCTGGTGAACACAAACAAGCTGGTTCGTTTTTATCATGGGGCAGACGGTTTGAAAACAGGTTACACGTCCGAAGCGAAATTCTGCTTGTCCGCAACAGCGTCCAAGGACGGACTGCGTGTCGTTTCCGTGGTACTTGGTGAACCAAATACCAAAACACGGAACAGCGAAGTGTCTTCGATGTTTGACTATGCGTTTAGTCAATATACGATGAAGGCGCTCTACAAGGCAGGGGATCTGCTGGGTAGTCTGAAGATCGAAAAAGGTGAAGTTGCCGAATTGCCTCTAAATGCCACGCAAAATTATAGTGTACTGATGCGCAAAGGAGCCAAATCCAATGACATCCGGCATGAATTGCTGGTCGCCAAAGAATTGAAAGCTCCGATCAAAGCCGGGCAAAGTATAGGTAAACTGGTGGTTTACCAGGGTAACGACGTCATTAAGGAGTTCGACATTCAGGCTCCGCAGGATGTGAATAAGGCTGGCTGGTGGAAGCTGTTCAAGCGGACAACGTCCAACCTGTTTGACTAAACGGCGATTTCTGCGAGTTGCACGTATCCTTCGAACATATTTTGTAGTTAAATAGGGGTTTTCTTCTAGTTTTGTCGGGGGGCAGGAAAAGCCTTCGGAAGCGTAGAAATCCTTGTTCTAAGACAGGGAGGAGAGTGAGCAAACGTGAACTTGCATGTGGAAATGGAACACCATCGCGGGATTCTGATTGTACGATTATCCGGGGAGCTGGATCACCATACAGCTGACATGGTACGGATGCAAATGGATGAAGCCATCCAGCGGAGACAAAGCGAGCATCTCGTACTCAGCCTGAAAGATCTGCAATTTATGGACAGTTCAGGTCTGGGTGTCATTTTGGGAAGATACAAGCTCATTAAGAATAAAGGTGGCAAGATGGTGGTCTGTGACGTCAATTCGCCAGTGTACCGTTTGCTGGAAATGTCGGGTCTGTTCAAGATTATGCCGATATACGAAAATGAGGGAACTGCTCTCTCAGGTCTGGAGGTCGTCTCATGAATGAAGGAACAGGGACAAATTTCATGAATCTGCAATTCGCGGCCAAGTCAGAGAATGAGTCGTTTGCACGGGTAACCGTTGCTGCGTTTATCTCCCAGCTTGATCCAACGATGGACGAGCTCAGTGACCTGAAGACGGTCATTTCGGAAGCCGTGACCAACAGCATCATCCACGGATACAACAACAACTCCGAAGGTGTTGTGTCCATCCAGGCCGAGATTCGGGAAGACATGATTACAATCATTGTGGAAGACCGCGGTGAAGGAATCGAAGATCTTGAACTGGCCAAGCAGCCGCTATATACGTCCAAACCCGAACTTGAGCGGTCGGGCATGGGCTTCACCATTATGGAAAACTTTATGGATGAATTCGAAGTCAGCAGTGAGCCCGGCAGAGGCACCTCCATCAAGATGAAAAAAAGGATTGAATCCAAGAAAGCATTGTATAATTAGGGGTTGGTGTTCTTATGGATGCTGAAGTGAAACCATCTTCACAGACCTATTTGGACGATGCCGAGGTCAAACGGCTGATTGCGCTCAGTCAGTCGGGTGACCATGTCTCACGGGATACGCTGGTGAACTGCAACATCAGACTCGTCTGGTCCGTCGTACAGCGTTTTATGAACAGGGGATATGATCCGGAAGATCTGTTCCAGATTGGTTGTATCGGTCTGCTCAAGTCAGTGGACAAATTCGATCTCAGTTATGACGTGAAGTTCTCGACCTACGCGGTACCGATGATCATCGGAGAAATCCAGCGATTCCTACGGGATGACGGTACCCTGAAGGTCAGTCGTTCACTGAAAGAGATGGCGAATAAAGTCCGCAAAAAAAGGGACGAACTGTCCAAACATTTGGATCGTCTACCAACGATTAAGGAAGTTGCCGCAGAGCTGGGGGTAACCCCGGAGGAAGTTGTATTTGCCCAGGAAGCGAACAAACCACCGACCTCCATCCATGAGACGGTATTCGAGAATGACGGTGATCCCATCACGTTAATGGATCAGATTGCCGACGAGTCTCAGGAACGTTGGTTTGACAAATTGGCGCTAAACGAAGCGATCGGTGGTCTCAGTGAGCGGGAGCGGTTAATCGTTTATCTTAGGTATTACCGGGATCAAACCCAGTCCGAGGTTGCGAGCAGATTGGGAATATCTCAGGTGCAGGTATCACGTCTGGAGAAAAAAATACTGCAATCCATCCGCGACCAGATCGCGCAGTGATTTCGTGGGTTGCAACAACAATATTGGTGCATATACACCAATATACGACAACTAACAACCTTCTATCGCGCATTATGGCGAGGGAGGTTATTTGTTGTTAATACGGGGAGATCTCGAACGATTGGACTGCATGACCAGCATCATGCCAAGAATACATGCCATACCAATCCATTGATAAAAGCCAAAAGGTTCATGGAGCCATATGACGGTTGTTCCAACAGCAGCAAGCGGCTCTGCGCTCCCGAGCAGGCTAGTTTCCTTGGGTGTAAGACTTTTGAGACTCGCAATATAAAACCAAAAAGCAATCATGGTTCCAAAAAGGATCGTAAATATCAAATAACCGTAGGTTTCAAGCGTGATGTTAGCAAAATTCATTTTCCAGGGCGGGTGAATAAAACTCATTCCCAAACCACCGATGATCATAGCCCAGCCGACCACAACAAGTGAATCGAACTTTTTAATCAGTTGCACGGCATACAGCGTATAAAATGCAGCTGAAACCCCAGATAACAGCCCCCATATCACTGCAAGCGAGGAGACAGATAACTGGGTAAGTGAGCCATTCGTCAGCAGGAGAAAACACCCACTGAGAGCCAGAATGGCGCATGCAAGGTCATTAAGTGTGAGGACAGACTGCTTACGGAGTGCGATGTAAATCATGATCATAATAGGGGACAGGTACTGCAGGAGTGTAGCCACCGCTGAATTGCCGTGTTTAATGGATGCCATGTACGTATACTGAACGGCAAGCATGCCCACCAATCCAAAAATGATCATCTGTCCAGCCGTTTTTTTATTTCTCCACACATCAAAAATTTGAAATCGTCCATTTGTAAACAATTGAATAACCAGTAATAGTAACCCAGCGATCAACAATCGTACAGTGACATACCAATTGACCTCAATTCCATCCAGTTGAAACAGTTTTTGAGATACCGTACCCCCAATGCCCCAGCAGATGGCTCCCGTCAGAACGAGTATGATGCCTGAAATTTTGGATTTTGCAGAAGTTGTCATTCTTGTTCGCCTCACCTTAAATATAAGAATAGTGTTATATTAAGGAGAAATGCGGTACATTAATATCAATATTACACTTAAAAATATAACTATATTGAGATGAGGGCCATGCAAAAGATCGAATTTATCATTGATCAACATTTGAAAGAAATGACGCAACACCGTACCGATACATTATCTATAGCCTGTTATGAGACAACCATTGTTCAAAATGTTCACGGTCATATTCCTCTCCACTGGCATGATGAATTGCAGTTTGTTGCTGTTCTTCAGGGTACGGCGTTGTTCCATATCAACGATCAAAAGATGATTTTGTCCAAAGGTGACGGGATTTTTATCAACAGTGGAATAATGCATATGGCCGAAGATCATGGTGTGAGCGAGAACTGCATTTATTTATGTCTGAATTTGTCCCCACATGTTATCATGCCTTCGGATTTGTATATAAAGTACGTACATCCATATATAACAGCAACTAATTTGCCTTTTCTGTATATCGAAAGAGCTAACGCTTGGGGTGAACAGATCTTGGATGCTATTGCACGGATTAGAAAGGAGCTGGTGCACCAAGTTCCGTTTTACGAAGTGAATATTGCTTCGGCGGTGCTTAATATGTGGAAACTGCTGATTATGAACGGATATTCTCTTGAACATGATCCATCAGAGATGAGCAGAAACAATCGAATGAAAGACATGTTGCAATGGATTAATCTCAACTATGCTGATCCGATTAAGCTGGAAGATATTGCAAAGGCCGGACAGTTAAGTCGATCGGAGACATGCCGTTATTTCAAGCAAATCCTGAAAACCACACCCATGCAATATGTGATAGAGTACCGCATCCAAAGAAGCATTGAACTATTGCAATCCTCCAAGCGTAGCATCACCGAAATTGCCTATGAGGTTGGTTTTAACAGCACGAGTTATTACATTAACCAATTCCGCAAAACAATGAATTCAACCCCTTTACGATTTAGAAGGGAATTGAACAAAAGAGAAAAAGAACATAATTGTTGAGTTCTTGTTCATGATCCGTGAGCCTAGCTACCAATACCGAAGAGTCGCCCATACGGCGACTTTTTTTGATATGTGTAATAATGCTTCACACTCAATTACGCCCCAAATCGGTCACAAGGAGAGCGTATAAAAAGGCTAATCTCCAAATTTCTACACAGCTGTAGTCTATGTTGTATTCAGAAGATAACTTCAAGAGTCATAGAATTTTGAGCAAAATAACCCCCAAAAGCTCATCTTTTAATTCCCTTCCTGCCACCTCCCCAGCATATTTATTTCAAACGTTTGGAAACGGGAGGACGATGGGCAGCGGAGGGATGGAATCGGTCAAAAGGAGCGAAGCGTGAGGGCTCACTTAAGGATACATAAGCAACGCAGGCGGCAGATTAGACCTGAAGAAGCGAAGCGTTCGCCTTTGTCTCCAAATTTCTAACACAACTGTAGTCTAGATGGTTCCAGAAGATAACTTCAAAAGTCATAGAATGTTGAGCAAAATAACCCCCAAAAGCTCCTCTTTTTAAATCCTTACCCTGCCCCCACCCAGCATATTTTTTTCAACGTTTGGAAACGGGAGGACGAGGGGTAGCGGAGGGATGGAATCGGTCAAAAGGAGCGAAGCGTTCGCCTTTAGCACCGGATTTCCTCCTTGAAAAGGAGAGTTCAAGAAATCCGGGGATAACAGCGACCAATGACCGATCCATCCCGCAGCGCCAACTCAGCCTTCCACCTTTTTTCCAACCCGTTTGTAATAAATTTGCACATTCTTCAAATACTAACCTAAATTACGCAGTAAAGGAGTGCTATGGATGTCCCAGACACCCACTCCAATGGTCTATATTCGTCTGCGCAGCCGTATTCGCATCCAGAGGGGCAGAGCAGTCAAGCTTGGAGATATTGCACATGTACTGACCTCTTCTGAAGACCAGGAGGGCAGGCTACTGGAGCTTGAACTGCTGCGCCCTGGACCGGAGGATGGCAATCTGATCCTCATTGATATATTGCAGATTATTCCCCGAATTCGGCACATCTTGCCGGAGGTAAGTGTGGAACTGATGGGATCAGGTCATACGTTGGTTGAAGTCATCGCGGGAAATGGTCAACCTTCCAAGTCCCTGTTCATTCTGGTTTGGCTGCTGCTGTTTTTTGGATCAGCCTTAACCATTATGAATTTTCATGCCGATGTGAACATGCAGGAAGTACAGATTCGTATTGTGGAGATGCTCACTGGGCATCGGGACGAACATCCCTATTTGTTCCAAGTGGCGTATTCCATTGGCATTGGATTCGGAATGGCAGTATTTTTTAATCATTTGTTCAAGAAAAAATGGAATGAGGAACCTACCCCACTAGAAGTGGAGATGTTCCTATACCAGCAAAATGTAGATAAATATGTAGTGATTGAAGAAAGCGAACGGATGCACGAGCAGGAACGCAGGGAGATGAATGCGGATGAGCGTTCTTAATGGAGCAATAAGCATTGTATTGGGTATTGCAGGGGGAATTGCCGTAGGGAGCGGCGTAATTGCGCTCATTCTGGTGCTCGATATGATTCCCAGGTTGGCTCAACTTACGCAATCGTATGACAAGACTCACTGGTACGAAGGGGCGCTAATTGGTGGTTCACTGCTCGGGACGGTGGCGGATTTCTGGCACTGGAAAATGCATGGGGTGCTGCTGCTCAGCCCGATCGTTGGTTTGTTCTGTGGCGTGTTCATCGGTCTGCTCGCTGCGGCGCTCACCGAGGTGCTTAATGTGCTGCCCGTGTTAGCCAAACGTTTGGGCATGAAACCTTATTTGTTTGGATTACTGCTCGCCATGATTTTGGGCAAAATGACAGGTTCCCTGTTTGATTTTTTCATATATCAGCGGTAACTCGTGGCCATAGGAGGATGGAAGATGGATGAACGAACGGAGCACACAGGCCAGGAAAATAGTGAAGGTATAACGGAAGAGATGTTACACAAGTCTGCTTATGAGATTCAGAAGGAAGAAGAGGAGAAAGCGTACAACAAGAAAAAACAAAATGAGATGTCCGACAGCGTTGAGGAATCCGTACAATATTGGCAGGAAAACGATGACATCTCCCCTCGGATGAGTGAAAATAGATATACATTACAACAGGTACTGGGGCTCGGAGAATCGTTCGACGTAAATATGAGGGAAATGGTCCTGGGTGGCAAGCACGTTGGGTTGCTGATGATCACCGGCTTCGCCAAGGATGAGATTTTGCTTGAAGTGTTGAAAAGACTGACCTATCTCACGCCGGATGACGTGTCCGGACATGCTCTCAAATCCTATTTCGAATGTTACATTCCCCATATTCAGGTGGAGAAAGTCGAGAAGATGAGTGCGGTCATCAACAAGGTTCTTACCGGTATGAGTGCAATGTTCGTTGAAGGAGACCGATCGGTCTTAATTATGGATACCCGGAGTTATCCGGTACGTTCACCTGAAGAACCTTCATTGGAAAGGGTAGTCCGGGGCTCGAGAGACGGTTTTACCGAAACACTCCTGACCAACGTAACATTAGTGCGTCGCAGAATACGCGACCCTGGGCTGAAGTTTGAGATCATGCAGGTCGGGAGAAGAACGCAAACCGATGTCTGCGTGGTGTACATTGATGATATTGTGGATAAAGTGCAGGTGGATTCAGTTCGTGAAAAAATTCAGCGAGTGGATATTGATGGTATTCCATCCGCTGATAAACAGCTGGAAGAAGCGATTATCAACAAGGGATGGAATCCGTTTCCACTCGTTCGTTACTCGGAACGACCGGATGTTACAGCTTCCCATTTGCTGGAAGGACGAGTCGTCATTTTTGTAGATACTTCTCCCAGTGTGATGATTCTGCCTACGACCTTCTTTGACCTGTGTGAGCATGCGGAAGAGAACAGACAGACGGCCTTGATGGGAACGTATTTACGATGGGTGCGTTTTGCAGGGATTCTCATATCGTTGTTTTTGTTACCACTATGGCTTCTGATGGTTATTGACCCTTCGATTAAACCGATGGGACTCGACTTCATTGGTCCGCAGGAAAATGTAAAGCTACCGCTGATTCTACAGTTTCTACTGATCGAACTGGGCGTCGATTTATTACGGATGGCAGCGGTTCATACGCCTACACCTCTGGCATCGGCCATGGGCTTGATCGCGGCCATTTTAGTTGGGGATATCGCCGTGAAAACAGGATATTTTGTCAATGAAGTTGTGCTCTATATGGCCATCGCAGCCATCGGTATGTTTGCCACGCCGAGTTACGAGTTGGGTCTCGCCAATAGGCTGGTCAGGCTGGTTCTGCTAGTCGCTGTTGCGATATTCAAGGTTCCGGGGTTAGTCGTGGGCTGTACATTACTCATATTGGCGCTCACCGTTCACCGGTCGTATAATTCTTCGTATCTCTGGCCTTTTATACCGTTTAATGCAAAGGCCTTGGGCAACTTTTTATTCCGGCTTCCGCTGCTGGAAAATAAAAAACGTCCATCATTTAACAAGACCCGTGACAACACCAAAATGTCCGATGATCCGGACGGGGAACTGCGAAAAAGTAAAAAACACAAATGATCTTCCGAAAAATCCATTCATCTCGCTGCCTAATTTGATATACTGGTGTAAAATCATTGGAATAGCAACTGTTCCAGTATACAAAAAAGTGAGGAATGCAGATTATGTATTTACATGGTACAAGTAAAATAAATGCGCAAGGGCATCTGGAGATTGGCGGAGTTGATGCAACAGATCTGAAAGAACAATTTGGAACTCCCCTGTACGTTGTGGACGAGCAATTGGTTCGCGAGCGTTGCAGAGAGTACATGGAAGCATTCCGTGCTTCCGGATTGGGCTTCCAGGTTGCTTACGCAAGTAAAGCATTCTGTGTAATGGCGATGTGTGCCCTTGCAGCAGAAGAAGGACTTTCCCTGGATGTCGTATCTGATGGTGAACTGTTTACTGCACTGCAAGCAGGCTTCCCGGCTGAGCGCATTCACTTCCACGGTAACAACAAAACGCTGGAAGAGATCGAAATGGCTCTTGATGCGGAAATTGGATGCTTTGTTGTTGATAACTTCAATGAATTGCATCTGTTGCAGGCTGTAGCAGCGGACAAAAATCGTAAAGTAAACATTTTGCTTCGTGTGACGCCTGGTGTTGAGGCCCATACGCATGAATATATTTCCACAGGTCAAACGGATTCCAAATTTGGATTCGATATCGGTAATGGTACAGCATTTGAAGCGATTGACTTGGCTTCCAAGCAGTCTAACCTGGTATTGCTTGGTGTGCATTCCCACATCGGTTCCCAGATCTTCGAAGTTGAAGGCTTCCAGATGGCTGTTCAACGTGTTGCTGAATTTGCAGCAAGTGTATATGAGCGTCTTAATGTTGCTTTCAAAGTGGTTAACCTTGGTGGTGGATTCGGAATCCGTTATATCGATGGAGATACGCCGCTTGAAGTTGCACAATACGTGAAGGCTATTACAGACGCCGTTAAAAATCATTTTGCCCAAATCGGCTATGCCGTACCTGAGATCTGGGTTGAACCAGGCCGCAGCATCGTGGGTGAAGCGGGAACAACGCTGTATACTGTTGGAACAAGCAAAGACATTCCAGGCGTGCGTAAATACGTTGCCGTTGATGGTGGTATGACCGATAACCCACGTCCTGCTTTGTATGAATCCAAGTATGAAGCTGTGCTTGCCAATCGTGCGAATGAGGCTGCTCAGGAAACAGTATCTGTTGCGGGTAAATGCTGCGAGAGTGGCGATATGTTGATCTGGGATCTGGACTTGCCAAAAGTGGAAAGCGGCGACCTACTCGCTGTAGCTTGCACAGGTGCGTATAACTACTCCATGGCGAGCAACTACAACCGGATTCGTCGTCCGGCCGTTGTATTTGTCAAAGACGGTCAAGGAGATGTCGTGGTACGCCGTGAGACGTATCAAGATATCATCCAGAATGACCTGGTACCAGCGCGCATTGGCAAACAGCCAGTAACTCGTTAATTCGTTTACAGTTGAAGCAGATGAAAAGGGAACTTCCTTTTTTGTCTGCTTTTTGCGTATTTGAGCTAAATCATGAAAAAAGTTGCCGTTTTTTTTGCGATCCAGACATTTTCGGTGTACACTAAGAAAAGTGCTGTAATGCTTGGCCCAGGGTCATGCGTTCTAGCACCATTAACGATGGTCAATACGAAAGGAGTCATTTACATATGGCGAAACAAGCGAAAATTAAATTGGCAAACGGCGGAGAAGTTCTGATCGATCTGTTCGATCAAGAAGCTCCAAACACAGTAGCAAACTTTGAGAAACTGGCTAACTCCGGTTTCTACAATGGTCTTACATTCCACCGCGTTATCCCGGGCTTTGTAGCTCAAGGCGGATGCCCTAACGGTAGCGGTGCAGGTGGCCCAGGTTACACAATCAACTGTGAAATTAACCCGAACAAACATGAGCGCGGAACACTTGCTATGGCACATGCTGGCCGTAACACAGGTGGAAGCCAGTTCTACATCTGCTATCAACCGCAACCACATTTGGATGGACAACATACTGTATTTGGTAAAGTAACTAAAGGCATGGAGTTCGTGGACGCTTTAGAAGGTAAAGACAAAATGGAAACTGTTGAAGTTGTAGAAGCTTAATACCTTCACCTTAACTGGATCCAAACATGAAGTGCTTCTTTTATAGAAGCACTTTTTTTTCTTTTTTTTACATACTTGAAATCGATAATTAGAAAGGATGAATAAAACCTTGGATATGGTTACTCAGCTAAGCTTGTTGAAACAAATTTATAGTGAGCGCACGTTGTGGGATGAAGAACTGCAGGCATCGCGCCATGTCGTTCCGGATAGTCTATCCGTAAAGGATCGAGAAGCGCTTGAGGCAGCCGGGCATGAACCGAATCGATTTGTACGTCCGCAACATGATGAAACGATTACTGAGCTGAAAAAAGTTGCGAATCAATGGACGCTAAATGATGCAGCGCAGGCCTTTGTATCCTCTTTGTGGTCAGCACCCATGATCTGGCGCTCGTTGCTTACGGGCAAGCTTATTGCGAGCAGTATGCCAAGTCATGAACATACGCCATATCCATCTTCGAACACTTGCAAGATCTGCGGATTAAGTGTAGATCAAGCAACCGACACAACGCTGCAATGGTATTGGCGGATGACCAATGGAACCCCGTTGGACGGTGATCCTTTTGGATATGTGTTGGCACTTCGAGAGCTGGCTGCCGCGCAGGAGCTTCCAATACCCAATGAGTACGACCGCTGGACATTCCGTGCGGTGTTAACGGTGCTGCGCGAATTACCTCCCAAAACACGTTACAGCAAGGCAGCAGTAGCGCTCAAGAAGGAACGTCTTTTGCCTACACAGAAGGAATATGCCTACCGTGATTTGCTTGAGACGTTAGCTCTGATTGGCATATTGGATACGCCGGAACATCCTGGAATGATCACGGGATTCACCTCTTACATGCAGCGTGACGCACGCCCCAATGTGCGGGTTGAAGTGCAGGCCCCTCTGGCGTGGTGGGACTCATCTGTCGGAATTAATGAGAACAACCTGAACAAGATATTTCATGATTTTGATCTGAATAATATATCTCTTGCGGATAAGCCTGATGAGAGTCCAGCTGTAAAGGACACGATCTTAGGAGCATTGGAGAAGAAGAGAAGTGTTCGCGGAAAAGTACCAAAGGCATCTCCTGATGCAGGTACCGGGGAGGTACAGTCTGGAGATGTGTATGCTGTTCGGGTTCGGGAAGGTGTATGGGTGACGGTGTATTGTCATGAAGTCAGAGACAAGCGTGTCATCGTTGAATATTTGGATGGAGTCTTTCCAGAGATGCCGGGAAAAGCAGATTTGCATGGGACGTTTCGACCGAGAGCGAATGGACGCTGGAAATGCTCGGCTATTGCGATTGATTCCACAAGTTGGGTCAGAAGGGTGGCAAGAGAGTTCCCGCTTCCGACTTCGCCCCTGCAAGAACCTGATCGCACTCCATTCCATAATGCCAAAGAATTAAAGCATATGGCGAGCTGGTGTTTTCCTGATATGTAGAATGTTGCGATGGATGTGAAATGGGCCTCCAAGCAAAAACCGTGCCTCCTTGAGAGGAAGCGGTTTTTTGTTGTTTCTTAGCTTATTAAAAGTTAGTATGTGACAAAAAGGAACAAAAAACAATTGATTTTTTGGCATTAAAGTGCTAACATCCAAGTAATAACGAAAGCAATCCTTCAGGGCAGGGTGCAATTCCCTACCGGCGGTGATGCAGGAAGTGTAAGGACATATGTCCAGCACTCGATGCAAAGTCCGTGACCTGTCTGCCCTTGGCAGATGGCTGATCTGGTGTAATTCCAGAACCGACAGTATAGTCTGGATGGGAGAAGGAGAGGTGCAGACCTAACAGGTTTGCATTCAGCAGGAGTATTGCTGCACAGTCACGATTGGTAATGTCTTGCACTGTGCAGGGAAGATCCGGTTACGCCGGACAGTTCCATACATATGCCGCACTATAAAAGCTCTTTACCTGTAATTGATGTTCATTAAGGTATGTGTCTATTTTCACTTGCCCGAAATGAAGTTTTGGGCAAAGTGTTGGCGTGCTGTATCCATTTCACTCCTGCTGGTGACATTTGTCTCTCATCATCCCCATCGAACTGATTGTTCGACGGGGATTTTTTAATAAACAAGACTTTAAACCGCGGGGTGAACGGATTTGGAAATGATCAATGATGAATTTTATATGGCACTGGCATTGGATATGGCGGAACGAGCACAGGGACAGACGGGGATTAATCCGGTCGTTGGATGTGTAGTTGTGAAAGAGGGTCGTATTGTAGGCCTGGGAAGCCATCTGAAACGTGGAACCGGTCATGCAGAGGTGCATGCACTTAACATGGCAGGCAGTGATGCAGAAGGAAGTACGGTATACGTTACACTTGAGCCTTGTAGTCATTATGGCAAGACGCCACCTTGTAGTGAACGCCTGATTCATGAAAAGGTGAAACGTGTTGTGGTATGTTGTGAAGATCCAAATCCGCAAGTATCCGGCAGGGGCATCAGCATGCTTCGTCAACAAGGCATTGAAGTTGAAGTTGGCGTACTGCGTGAGCGTGGAAGACGCATGAATGAAAAATTCATTAAGTTTATTACAACGGGTCTACCTTTTGTGACACTGAAAACGGCTACTACTTTGGATGGCAAAATTGCTACTCGCAGCGGAGACAGCAAGTGGATCTCTAACGAGCCCGCTCGTGAGATTGTGCATGCCCTTCGTCATCGTCACCAGGGAATTATGGTTGGGGTCGACACAGTGATTGCCGATAATCCGGAACTTACAACCCGTTTGCAAGTCGAAGGCATTAGTCCAGTGCGCATTGTAGTGGATTCCAAGTTACGTCTTCCCGTAGGTGCCAAAATGGTTAAGGATGGTCTTGCTCCAACATGGGTGCTGACAACAGACGAAGCCAGTCCTGAAGCTGCTGAACGTTTGGAAGCCTACGGCGTCGAAATTATACGCTGTGGTCCTGGACCACGTGTGGATCTGTTAAACGGACTTAGCAAGTTGGGTGAGCGTGAGATTGGTTCAATTTTGCTTGAAGGTGGAGGCACCTTGAATGGAGCCATGCTGGAGGCACGGTTGGTTGATCGACTGCTCATGTTTATCGCTCCGAAGATTGTAGGCGGTTATGATACACCTGGAAGCTTCCGCTTCGAAGGTGTGGAACGTATGAATCAGGCGATTCAATTGAATCAGTTGGAGATCGAACAAGTTGGAGATAATATCAGCATTGGCGGTATTCCGGTGTGGCCTGAATAAATAAATGGATTTGAAAGTAGAAAGTTAGGTTCTTTATAACTTGAAAAAGGGAGGCGGCAGCATGTTTACCGGTTTGGTGGAAGAAGTCGGTCAGATCCGGCGTATTGGTCGGAAAGGCGAAGCGATGGTCCTGAATATCGGAGCTTCCGCCATCATGGACGATCTGAAGATTGGTGATAGTGTAGCAGTGAACGGCGTGTGCTTAACAGCAACAACGCTCGAAGGTGGAGGTTTTACCGCCGATGTAATGCCTGAAACCTATCGCCATACCAATCTCAGTCAGCTGCAATCTGGCAGTAAAGTTAATCTGGAGCGGGCCATGCAATCAGGCGGTCGTTTTGGGGGACATATCGTTCAGGGCCATGTTGATGGTACTGGAGTGATTGGCAGTATAACACGTGATCAGAATGCGATTGTGTTTGAGATCAAGCCTGATGATCACCAGTTGTTCAAATATCTGATCCCCAAAGGATCGGTTACACTGGATGGCATTAGTTTGACCGTTGTCCATACATCGGATACCGCATTCACGGTTTCCATTATCCCGCATACCATTGGTGAAACTGTACTAAATGTGAAAAAGACAGGGGATACCATTAATATCGAATGCGATATTTTGGGCAAATATGTGGATCATCTGCTCCAGTATGGGAGAGGGCATCGGGAGACGGGTGCTGGCAAGCCGCGCAGTATCAGTGAAGATTTTCTCTCCAATCACGGATTTGCATAAATAGAGAACAGAAATTAACTGGAGGTGGACCAATGTCAGAACAATCCATTCTGGACACAATAGAAGAAGCCATATATGATCTCATGCGTGGTAAACCCGTCATTGTTGTGGATGATGAAGATCGGGAGAATGAAGGCGATTTTATCGCTTTGGCCGAAAAGGCGACACCTGAAGTTATTAATTTCATGATTACTGAAGGTAGAGGTCTGGTCTGTGTTCCGATTACACAACAACGTGCGGACGAACTTAACCTTAAACCGATGGTTCAACAAAATACGGATTTCCATGGAACAGCCTTCACCGTTTCTGTGGACCACAAAGATACGACAACAGGTATTTCGGCACATGAACGCTCTATTACCGTGAAAGGTCTAATTGATCCTGAGGCGAAAGCCGGGGACTTCCGTAAGCCTGGTCACATGTTCCCGTTGATTGCAAAAGACGGCGGAGTACTTCGTCGTGCCGGACATACGGAAGCGGCTGTAGATCTTGCTATCATGTGTGGTTCCTACCCTGCCGGCGTTATTTGTGAAGTAATTAAGGAAGATGGCACGATGGCCAGACTTCCGGATCTGCAGGAGATTGCCCGCAAACATGATCTGAAGCTGATTAGTATTCAGGACATGATTCGTTACCGTAACGAAAAAGAGCAGCTGGTTCAACGTGAAGTGGCTGTGCGTATGCCGACGGACTTTGGTGAGTTTCAAGCGGTGGCTTATACAAACGCTGTGGACAATAAGGAACATGTGGCTTTGGTCAAAGGCGAAATTGATGGTTCGAAACCCGTACTTGTACGTGTGCACTCTGAATGTTTGACAGGTGATGTATTCCATTCGCATCGTTGTGACTGTGGTCCGCAGTTTGATGCGGCACTCAAACAGATTCACGAGGAAGGCAATGGCGTACTGCTCTATATGAGACAGGAAGGTCGGGGTATCGGGCTGATCAACAAGCTCAAAGCCTATAAGCTGCAAGAGGAAGGTATGGATACTGTTGATGCAAACCTGAGTTTGGGTTTTGCTGCCGACTTGCGTGATTACGGAATTGGCGCTCAAATTCTGAAAGACCTTGGGGTTCGTCAGATCAGACTGCTAACTAACAACCCTCGTAAAATTAA
Organism: Paenibacillus sp. FSL R7-0026; assembly: GCF_038004485.1. Lineage (NCBI taxonomy): Bacteria > Bacillati > Bacillota > Bacilli > Caryophanales > Paenibacillaceae > Paenibacillus > Paenibacillus sp. FSL R7-0026. The sequence continues at coordinate 4,054,985 of NZ_JBBORG010000001.1, read as the reverse complement.
AGGTCTTGAAGGGTATGGACTTGAAGTCGTAGAGCGTGTCGCGATCCAGATGGAGGAGAACGAGGACAATACGGTTTATCTTCATACCAAGCAAGCCAAGCTGGGGCATATGCTCAAGTTTGATGATATCGAGCAAAACGAACAGTAAATATATTTTAGATGAATAACGTTCACCATGTAATTTATGGAAGAGATTAATTAGGATTTCCGGTACTTACATTACATTATACCGTTAGGGAGATGACTTGAATGCCACAATTTTTTGAAGGACATTTAGTATCAGAAGGATCACGATATGGAGTTGTCGTTGGACGTTTCAACGAATTCATTACCAGTAAATTGCTTAGCGCAGCGCTCGATGCATTCAAACGTCACGGCGTGCAGGATGATGAAGTGGATGTAGCCTGGGTTCCAGGTGCGTTCGAAATCCCTTTGATTGCGCAGAAAATGGCGGAGAGCGGCAAGTATGATGCGGTGATTACCTTGGGAACTGTCATTCGTGGATCCACTACGCATTACGATTATGTGTGCAACGAGATGGCTAAAGGGGTAGCAGCAATCAACCTGAAAACTGGCGTGCCTACGATCTTTGGACTGGTTACAACAGAAAATATTGAACAAGCGATTGAACGTGCCGGAACCAAAGCGGGTAACAAAGGTTGGGATGCAGCTACGGCGGCAATTGAGATGGCAAACTTGACGAAACAGCTAAAATAGTGCTTATTTAATAGTAGTGCCCTGCTTTGCGCAGACGAACACGGGAAACCGGATTCGGACGGCTTAGCAGGGTTTTGTATTTTTCTGGCGGGAGGATTCGTCTAGTGACGGTAGTTACATACAAACTGGAGACTTTTGAAGGGCCTTTGGATCTGCTGCTTCATTTGATTGATAAGGCTGAAATTCATATCCAGGATATTCCCATCAGCGATATTACCGATCAATACATGGCGTACCTGCATTCAATGCAGGAACTGGAACTGGATATTACGAGTGAATTTCTGGTCATGGCAGCAACATTGCTGTCGATCAAGAGCAAACTTTTACTGCCTAAACCACCGGTAATTGAGGACTTCGAGGATTATGATTTTATGGAAGAAGAAGATTATGATCCACGTGCAGAGCTGATTGCACGTCTGATAGAATATCGCAAGTACAAGGGAATTGCGCGTCATCTTCATGAACGGGAGTGGGAACGCAGCCTTATATTTTCCAAAGAGCCCGAGGATCTGCGCCCCTATATGCCCGTAGAAGCCCAATCGAACCCGGTTGAGGGTTTACACACCTCTGACCTGATTGCAGCCTTTCAGAAGGCGCTACGCAAGGCTGAGAAGCGCACAACTGTAACCCGAATCAAACGGGATGAGATTTCGGTTAAGGACCGGATACGGGATGTCATCGGCGCTTTGGAAAGTATGGGGCCGGGAGGCAGACTGTTATTCTCCAAGTTGATGGACGAGCATATCTATCGCCATGAGATTGTTGTCACTTTTCTGGCGGTGCTGGAACTGATGAAGATGAAGCAGATTGTCTGTTATCAGGAACGGATGTTTGAGGATATCGTTATGGAGTGGAGAGGGGAAACAAAGAATCATGGATTTTCCGAAATTGAAATCGATTATTGAAGGCCTGCTGTTTTTGTCCGGAGAAGAAGGTCTGAGTATCAAACAAATCGCCGAGATCGTCGACCAGCGAGTGGAGCTTGTAACGGACGCGATTGAGGAGATGATTCATGAATTTTCACAGCAGGGACGAGGGGTACAGATTCTCAAAATTGCTGGGGTAGTTCAGCTGGGAACCTTGCCTGAGCACGCTGTATATTTTGAGAAACTGGCATACTCTCCTGCACGCACATCCTTATCCCAAGCGGCTCTGGAGACGCTGGCCATTGTGGCGTATCGTCAGCCGATTACACGGGTAGAGATTGAGGAAATCCGCGGTGTAAAATCGGAGCGAGCCATCCATACGCTTGTGAATAAGGATCTGATTATTGAAGTGGGACGAGCCGAGGCAATCGGACGACCAATTCTGTACGGAACGACCAAGTCATTCCTGGATTATTTCGGTTTGGCTTCAATTAAAGACCTTCCGGAACCAGGCTTGTTCGAAGATTCGGAGAACCTGGAGGAAGAGACACAACTGTTATTCAACAAACTGGATTTGCAACAACTGGAACCGGAAAGTGCTGATCCGGCGGATGACCTAAGTCATATCGACAACGAAGATGATAATACGGATTCTTTACTCTAATTGAAAGTTCATATTAACCGACACCCAAAGTGGGGTCGGTTTTTTTGTGCATTATTTTTAGATAAATGGTGAATAGAACAGTTTCCAAACAAATATGAAATGGGATTTTTAGGTCAGACGTGAATTTTTTCCTATTCAAAGTGCCATACTAGACGAGAAAAGAATTGAGGGCTTGGAGGTAAGGCCTGTGTGGATTTGGCTTGGAGGAATCGGTTTGTTGTTCGCATTGCTGATTGCCGCAGTCCTCATCTCAAATGTTCATGTACATTTTACATTCAGTAAACATAAAAGTGATGATTACGCCAATATTAATGTTCGTCTTCTCTATGGAATTGTGCGGATTAACTATGAGATCCCGAGTATTGTTTTTCGTAATATGAAGGAAGGTTTTCTGGTCAAGACCGAACAATCCATGAATCATTCGAGAGGGGAGGCCCAGGGAAGCGAGAGGGTCAACAAACGCAAAGTCAAAAAGTGGGCTAAAGATGTGAAAATCATGCTTAGGGCAACGGACGCGCTCAAGCTGTGGCTGAAGCAAACACTTACACGCGTACATATGACCCAACTGTCCTGGGCTACCCACATCGGCGTTGGTGATGCAGCATATACAGCGGTGCTGACGGGCTGGGTGTGGAGTATCAAGTCCATTATTATTGGTTTTCTCACCTATCAGATCCGCTTTGATGAAACACCTGTGCTTCAGGTTATGCCGGTATGGTCCGATGAAATGGAATTTAGAACGGAGCTTGATTTCAGAGTGAAAATTCGGATTACAGCCGTTCTGATCGCTGGAGTTACACTACTCACCCGTGTGCTTCAAGTCGAAGGCGGATGGCGGATGTGGTTCAAGCTTCTTCAGGAACAGCGCCGCAGGCATAAGGAGAAACAAAAGAATAAGCTTAGTGGGACAACAGTATAAAAAACCATCATAGTCGGTCTGTTTTTGGGAATGTAAGGTTGGGATTTGGTGAGTGTATTTAAAATGCTTATTACATAAGTCCCTTCAAGTTTGGGGATGATATGGTTAGATCAAACCTAGCTTACATTGAAACTGGAGGGAATTTAAATGTCAGATCATCCAATTCAAGGCTTAATGGAAACCGCAATGGAAAATATCAAGGCCATGGTGGATGTCAATACAATTGTTGGCGATGCAGTCGAAACACCAGATGGTACCGTGATTCTGCCAATCAGTAAGGTGGGATTCGGATTTGCTGCCGGTGGTAGTGATTTTCACGTTAATGGAGAAAGTAGTGGCAAAAGTGGTGCTACGGGTGCCTCTGCTGAACATGCGAGTTCGGCTAAAGTTGCTTCTCCGTTTGGTGGCGGTAGTGGCGGCGGTGTATCCATACGTCCTATTGCGTTCCTGGTGGTAGGTAAACAGGGGGTACACATCGTACCACTCGATAATTCCACACATCTGTTTGAGAAACTCATTGACTCTACCCCTTATGTTTTGGACCGAATTCAAGGCATGTTCCAACGGAATACAACACCAACGAATACAACAGGTGTACCCGTTACACCAGATCCATCAACGTATAGCTGAATCATTTCGTCATGATCCCTCCCGCATCCCAGCGTGAGGGATTTTTGCTGTTTTTGCCCTATGGGACATACTCCAAGTTGTCCGAACATAAGATAGTACAAGATTCCAAGTGACCCGGAGGAATGAATTGATGCGAAAAATAACGAAAGTTCTTGCATGCATGCTTATCCCTGTCTTCTTGCTGTCTTCATTAGGGGCTACTCAAGCCCAGGCAACGATTCAAGGTCCGTCTACACATGCGCAAAGCGCTGCTCTCATTGATGTCACATCAGGCCGGATCTTATACAGCAAGGATGGGGATAAAGAACTGCGAATTGCCAGTTTGACCAAAATCATGACAGCGATCGTAGCGATCGAACACAGCAAGCTGGATGATAAAGTGAAAGTGTCTCCCTCAGCTTTTGCCAAAGAAGGATCTTCTCTCTATCTCAAGTTAGGTGAAGAGATGACGCTTGAAAACATGTTGTACGGGCTAATGCTCCGTTCAGGCAATGACGCGGCCTCTGCGATCGCAGAACATGTCGGTGGATCGGAAGAAGGCTTTGTCCTGTTAATGAATAAAAAGGCGGAGCAAATCGGTCTGACGCATTCTCATTTTATGAACCCTCATGGACTGGATGCAGAAGGTCACTATTCAACAGCTAACGACTTGGCACGATTAACGGCATATGCATTGCACAATCCGGTGTTCAAACGCATCGTAGCCACGGAGGACAAATCCGCACCGAACCCCAATGAAAGCTGGGAATACTCTTGGCACAATAAAAATAAAATGTTGCGGATGTATGAAGGTGCGGATGGAGTGAAAACCGGCTACACAAAAAAAGCTTTCAGATGTTTGGTCAGTTCCGCTACACGTAACGGACAGCAGCTCGCCGCAGTAACGCTGAACGACGGAAACGATTGGAACGATCATGCTCGGATGCTGGATTTCGGGTTTGAGTACTTCCCGTTAGTAGAGGTCGCCAAGCAAGAACAGCCTGTGCAAAATACAGATGTTGTTACGGGCCGGGGATTCTGGTATCCTCTGGCCGAGAGTGAGAAAAGTTCATTGACCAAAAAGTTGATTCTGCACGAGAATCGCGCCCAGTCGGAAACGAAAGTCGAAGGCAAGGAACAATCGACAGATCCTTCGTTTGGATTGGCAGGTCGCATTGATATGCAGCTTGATGGCAAACTTGTTGGCTCAATTCCGGTGTATCGCAAAGGGAGTTATATTCCTCCTGAACCGAAGACAGAAGATGCAACGTTGGGTGGAATCGGTGATGTCTCTTCCTGGGCAGCTGCATGGCGTGCCGTGTTAAGCCACCTGTTGTCTCCTTAGCTAAATCGCCATTGAAGGGAGGATATAATCCATGATTAATCTAATTTGGCTGCTCATGATTTTAATCGGATTTGCTTTTGCAGCCGTCAACGGCAATATTGAAGTGGTCACGCAAGCTGCTTTTGATGGGGCGGCAACGGGAGTCACGGTCTGTTTTGGACTGATTAGTGTGCTTGTGTTCTGGATGGGTATGATGAAAATGGCTGAAGATGCGGGTCTACTGGCTCGTATTGCCAAGCTGCTCGGTCCGGTTGTGGGTTTCCTGTTCCCCGATGTGCCCAAAAATCATCCGGCGATGGGTTATATCCTCTCCAATATGAGTGCCAATCTGCTGGGGCTAGGAAATGCGGCTACTCCGATGGGAATCAAAGCGATGCAACAGCTGCAGGAGCTTAATCCGGACAAACAAACTGCTTCTCCTGCCATGTGCACCTTACTGGCTCTGAATACGGCCAGTATTACCATTATTCCGACAACGCTGATCGCCATCCGCTTAAACTATCATTCTGCCAATGCTACAGAGATTGTGGGAACAACATTGATGGCTACTATTATCGCTACATTTGCTGCTATAATCGCCGATCGCTGGTATCGGAACAGGGCTTTACACAAACCGCCGCGCATACAGAAAAGTGGCAATCCCGGCATGAAAGGATGAGCATCTTTGTTAACCTTCATCAACTGGATTTCCGTCTGGGCCATCCCGGTTATTATCGCGTTTGTTCCATTATATGCGTTTACCAAAAAGGTCCCGGTTTACGAATCCTTTGTTGATGGGGCCAAGGATGGATTCTCTACTGCAATCAGTATTATTCCGCATCTCGTGGGCATGATGGTCGCAATCAGCGTATTTCGTGCCTCGGGTGCACTGGATTTTGTGATTAGCCTGTTCGCTCCGCTGGTGTCCTGGATGGGTGTTCCAGGCGAAGTGTTACCACTCGGAATACTGCGTCCTTTAACGGGGACAGGCTCCCTAGCGTTTACAACCGATCTGATCAAAACCCATGGTCCCGACTCTATGATTGGACGTATGGCATCTACGATTCAGGGGAGTACAGACACCACTTTATATGTGCTGACTGTCTATTTTGGGGCTGTAGGCATAAGGAACGGTCGGTATGCACTCAAAGTAGGGTTGTTTTCAGATGTCATTGGTTTTATTGCTGCCCTCGCCATTTGTTTGCTCGTTTTTGGTTAAATGATATCTCCTTTCCTTCCGATATATTAGATATGCTAGAATAATAGCGGAGGAGAGTGAGACATGCAGAAGAGTTGGAAACGAATGCTCCGTGTCGGAATGTCAAGCGTGCTTGCTATTGCAATGCTCGCAGGGTCAACGGGGCTGGCGGCAGCTCAAGCCGTTCAGACGATACATTTTACAGGTTACTTCGATAAACAGCTGCGTGCACAAATGGCAGTCACAGCGGATTCTTTTCCAGTCGTGAATGTACGTTTGGTTAAGCAGGATGAACCCGATATGGTATATTATGATGTTGGTACCTCAATATTGATCTCAAAGGATGAAGTGCTCACGAATTATCATGTCGTTCAGAGTTTTGCTGAACTGTCTGATGGTGATGAAGGTACACTGAGTGTTGCAAGTCCGGGTTCCTTGGGTAAGCCTGTAAAGGCAAAAATTATTAAGACAGACCCGGTGACAGATATGGCACTGCTGAAGCTGGACAAGGAAATAGACGCCCAACCGGTCACGTTTGCAAACGCAAGGGATAACCAGGTTGTCTATACCATTGGATTCCCTAAAAATCCTGCTGGTGATCTTGTCATCCTGGATGAAGATTTTCCTTCAACCTACAATACGATAGCCAAAAGCAGAGTGTTCAGTTCCCAAGCTTCGGACGTTCCAGGTAAAAAGGGAATCGGCAGTATTGTGAAATCCATGGCACAAGGTAATTCAGGTGGCCCTGTTCTGGATCAGAACAACCGGGTCATTGGTATGATGACATTTGTGTACGGTGGACGTACCTATTATATTACTTCCAAGACATTGCAGACTTTCATTAAAGAGAGTACTAAACCTGCCAAAAAACAAGTTGCAGTTGCAGGAAAAGTTTCCAATTAAATGATTTGAGGAAAAGGCTTATCTTTACACCATCTGTGTTCAACAGGTCGTGTAAAGGTAGGCTTTTTTTGCGTCAATCTCAAAGGGGAAGGTCGCCTAAAATGCATATTCGTGTCGCCAGTTTGCAAAATCCTTGGATTATCCTTGTGATTTCCCTGCGTGATGGGTATCATTAGTGTGAGGTGACATGACAAACATGGAAAGATTACAAAAAATTATCGCACAGGCAGGCATTGCATCCCGCCGCAAGAGCGAGGAACTAATCCTGTCCGGCAAAGTAGAAGTTAACGGGGAGGTCGTAACCGAACTGGGTACAAAAGCGAACCCCGAAGAGGATATGATTACGGTTAATGGAAAACCAATCCGCAGTGAGAAAAAAGTGTACTTGATGTTGAATAAGCCAAAAGGTGTAATCACAAGTGCATCTGACCCGGAAGGTCGGAAAATTGTATCCGACTACCTGAAAGGTGTCAAGGAACGCGTATATCCTGTGGGTCGTCTGGATTATGACACAGAGGGCTTATTGATCCTTACCAATGATGGAGAGTTTGCACATTTGCTGACGCATCCGAAGCATCACGTACCCAAAACGTATCATGCAACGGTTAAAGGTGTGCCGCATGGTACAGCTCTGGAGAAATTAAAGACAGGCATTATGCTGGATGACGGCATGACTGCTCCTGCAGAGGTAGAGTACAAAGATGTGGATACAGCCGCTAATGAGTCGGTCATTTCCATTACGATCTATGAAGGACGTAACCGTCAGGTTAGACGCATGTTTGAGGCGATCAACCATCCGGTAACCCGTCTGAAACGGATTTCGTTTGGTGGTATTTTGCTACAAAACCTGAAACGTGGTCTGACACGTAATCTGACCAAAGAAGAAGTCAACAACCTGATTACCCTCGCACAATCAGAACCAGCCAAAAAAATGAAAAAAAGGTAATGTGAGGACACACAATTTTCATAAAACCGCCGCAGTTTTGTGACGAAATTCGCTATAATTGTTCATAGGATGTTCACAGTTGTCTTAGACCAATAAGATGCGAATGCTACAGTCACTTAAAAGGGGAGCAGCACATGGGCAAATCAAGAAGAACGGTGCAAATCGTCATTTTGTTATTGATCCTGGTGTTGGGCGGATATGCGATTACCACATCGGTATCCGGCTCGAATGGCAAGCCAAAGGAAGGGGACAAGTCTCCTTCTTTTGAACTGCTGGGCCTGGATGGTCAAGTTCATACGTCTGATGAGTACAAAGGAAAAGCGATGGTGATCAATTTCTGGGGCACGTGGTGTGAACCTTGTGTTAAAGAAATGCCTGCACTTCAGGCGCAAGCTGACAAATGGAAGGACCAGGGAGTACAATTTGTCGGAATTAATGTTGGAGAAGACCAGATGACCGTTGATAATTTTGTGCGGCAGGTTGGGGTTACGTTTCCAATCATGCTTGACCGGGAGAAAAACTCGGTTCGTGATTTCGGGATCTCTCCGATGCCAACAACATTCTTTGTATCCGACACGGGCAAAATCTCTACCATTCATATCGGGCAACTTGATTTGGACACACTTGACGCTCAAATTTCGCAACTGGCGAAGCAGCCCTGACAGGAGGTCTATTCGTGTTCCAAAATACCAAATGTGAGTGCGGACACCAGAATCCGGTAGGCACTGTACTATGTGAAGCATGTGGGAAACCGCTGCTGGAGTCTGAAGCTAAATCGGATGAAGTGCTGGAAATGCGTTATGATGGCATGGCGCGCCGTTCACAGCGTAGTAATCCCAACATCATTGACCGCATATGGAACTTTTTTTCATCCGTCAAAATTGCCGTCTATATGATTGTTTTTACGCTTGTAGGTTCTATGCTTGGTACAATCTATCCGCAAGAAAGTACATTCTTGAATATTGATCCTTCCGTGTATTACAAAGAAACATACGGTCAATTGGGTCATATCTATTATCTGTTGGGTTTATCCCATACATACGAATCCTGGTGGTTTATTCTACTGCTGGTGCTGATTGGGGCATCATTGGTGATATGCAGTCTGGATCGCGTTCTACCGCTCTACAAAGCACTGAATAAACAGAGAATACGTAAGCATACGCAATTTTTGACAAGACAGCGTCTGGTGTACCAAGGTACCATCGAAGAGGCACCAGAAGACTGGATTAAGAAAGCGGTTACTCCGTTGAAAAAGAAAGGATACCGCGTACACACCCAGGGTGATGCATTACTCGCCGAGAAACAGCGATTCAGTCGCTGGGGCCCATATGTCATCCATATTGGACTCATTATATTTTTGCTGGCGGTGCTTGCACGAGGACTTCCTGGTCTGAATCTGGATGAGCATGTCGCTTTTCCTGAAGGTGAGATCAAAAAGATCCCGAATACGTCGATGTATCTGCAAAATGAACAGTTTAATGTTGAATTCTACAGTGAGGAAGAAGTGCCTGAGCAATTCCGTAACCTGAATAAGACTGTTCCAAAACTTTTTGAAACAAAAGTTGTTTTGTATGAATGTACAGCAGATTGTTCGGATCTTTCGAAGAAACCTCAGTTAGCTGAGGTGGCCAGACATGATGTGCGGGTGAATCATCCATTGAATTATAACGGTCTGAAAGCCTATCAGTTTGATTATGATCTAACACCCACCATTCGGTCCGTAACGCCTGATCTGGTCAATACAAAGACGGGTGAAGTATATGGGCCAATTAAGATCGATATGGTAGATACCCAAAGAACATTTGAAGCTGGTCCTTATAAGCTCACGGTAAAAGAAAAGTTTATGGACTTTGGATTAGATGAGAATGGTCAGCCCAAATCAAAATCGCCTTCACCTAATGCACCTGCTTTTCTCTTTCTCATCAAGGGACCGGATCTGCCCGAAGAGGGGATACAATATCTGTACTTTGCGAAGCAGATTGATAAACAACGGTTTCAACAAGATGCGATTAACCAACAGTTGATTGGAGCTGAGATTCCTTTACAGCTGGAAGTAGACAGCATGGACAAGGTCGATATTATTCAGTCCGTAAGTTATCTCAATATAAGAGTGGATAAGGCAATGCCTTTTGTCTGGGTAGGAGCCGGTATTGTCATGTTGGGTCTGGTCATGGGTTTTTATTGGCATCATCGCCGCATCTGGATTCGTTTTGATGATCAACAGCTCACCTTGGGTGGACATACCAACAAAAACTGGTTTGGCTTCAGGCGTGAAGTTGCGGCCGTGTTAAAACAGATGAATCTGGAAGTTGAAGAGAAGTCGTTGGATAACGGGGGGAACCAGGCATGAATTTATTGGATTTCAGCAGCGACGCATTTATTGTATCTTTCTTTCTCTATTGTGCTGCATTCTTGTTATATGCTGTCGCGGTCATGGGCAAAAAATGGAGTAATCGTGATCCTCTGGACCATATGAATCGCTGGGGTAAAAGAGCTTTTATCGCTTCAACTGTTGCCTTGGCGGCACATATCGTATTTTTTGTAACCCGATGGGCTGGGGCAGGTCATATCCCGGTTAGTAACATGTATGAGTTCATGTCTTTTCTGTCCATGATGATTATGGTTGCATTTATTGTTGTATATGCCATATACCGCAAGTCATTACTGGGTTTGTTTGCGTTACCACTTACCATTATTATTATGGCGTATGCCGCTGTATTTCCTCAGGAGGTACAACCATTAATCCCGGCACTTCAGTCCATCTGGCTGAAAATTCACGTGACGTTGGCCGCGCTTGGTGAAGCATTCTTCGCCGTGGGTTTTGCCGCAGGGTTCATGTATTTGCTCCGTACTGTTGATTTCAGTGGTAAAGACAAGTCTTCAAGACGTCAACGAGGATGGGTTGAATTCACCCTGATTACAATCGTTGTAGTCATCGGATTTATCGGAACGGTATTTGCCTTTCGTACAGCTGGTTACGAGGCGGTTTTTGTGCAGAAAACGGTCAGCATTGACACAGAGGTACAGGAAAATAGTACAATAGAGAAAGTGATTTATCGCATGCCTCCGATTTTTGCACCATATAATAGCGAAGTGGAGAGCATGACACCGTTTCTTGGCATGAAAAAACCTTTACTTGAGACGCCTTCCTGGATGAACGGGGTAAATGCCGGGCGCAAGCTGAATACGGTGGTTTGGTCACTTATTGTAGGTCTGATCCTGTATGGAATTGTACGACTTCTTGTGCGCAGACCACTTGGACAAGCGTTACAGCCAATGATGGATGGAATCGATGCGGATGATCTGGATGAGATAAGTTATCGCGCGATTGCCATTGGTTTTCCGATATTTACGCTGGGAGCATTAATTTTTGCCATGATCTGGGCTCAGATTGCCTGGAGTCGCTTTTGGGGTTGGGACCCCAAAGAGGTGTGGGCATTGATTACATGGCTATATTATAGTGTGTATCTGCATTTGCGTTTATCCAGAGGTTGGCAAGGTCAGAAGTCTGCATGGCTTGCAGTTCTTGGCTTCCTGGTGGTCATGTTTACGCTGGTTGGAGTGAATCTGATCATTGCCGGATTACATTCTTATGCTGGAGCTGACTAGGACAGACTCGTATTGCAAAGGTTTAGTTTAGAAGCGGGAAACACAAATGTACCTTTTTATTGAAGGTATTCAAATATTGTTCGCCAGATCGAACATAATAGAAGTGATGAGGAGTTATTGCAAAGGGGCTGGAGAGGCATGGCTGAACATGAGAATCGAATACTGGTCGTGGATGACGAAGAGAGAATCCGCAGGCTTTTGAAAATGTATCTTGAAAAAGAAGGTTATGAAATCGATGAAGCTGAGGATGGGGAAACTGCACTGCGTAAAGCAACAGCAGGGGACTACGGGCTGATTTTGCTTGATGTGATGTTGCCGGGTATGGATGGAGTTGAAGTGTGTACCCGTCTTCGTCAGGTGAAATCAACGCCGGTTTTGATGCTCACCGCAAAAGGTGAAGAGATTAACCGGGTTCAAGGCTTCGAAGTTGGCGCTGATGATTATGTTGTAAAACCATTCAGCCCGCGTGAAGTGATTTATCGCGTCAAAGCGATTTTGCGTCGAGCTTCCGCGACAGCTTATCTCTCCAAGGAGAGCAATTCGAGTAACAACATCGTGTTCCCGCATCTGGTAATTGAGCATGATGCCCACCGGGTAACCGCTGGTGGCGAAGAGATTAGTCTTACACCAAAAGAATATGAATTGCTGCACTATCTGGCAACATCTCCCGACAAAGTTTTCTCCAGAGAAGAATTGCTCAAAGATGTATGGAATTACGAATTCTTTGGCGATCTTCGTACCGTGGATACGCATGTGAAGCGTCTTCGCGAGAAACTTAACAAGGTATCGCCTGAATCGGCGGCCATGATTACGACGGTGTGGGGTGTGGGTTATAAACTGGAAGTACCGAAGTAGTTTTAGTTTCTGGAGATCACTGGTCGGGAAGTTATGGATCACTATTATCTGCCTTGTGGGTTGTGTACTTATAGCGCTGGGTCTTTTTTTGCTGCCCTACATTGATACGAACTTTGCAGAATCCGAATCCAGAGATATTAAGCGGTTGTTCACCTATATCTGTATTATCGGATTCAGTTTAACCACGTTTTTTGCATTGTTTCTATTCACTAAAATAACGCAGCCCATGCAGCAATTGATTCAGGCAGCCAATGCGATTCGCAAAGGGAACTACGGAACGCGTCTCTCCCTGGTAACGAGTGATGAGATTGGTGAACTTGCCAACACATTTAATCATATGGCTGCCCAACTGGAAGATAATATTCGAAACCTTAACCATGAGAAGGAACATCTGGCGAGTGTGCTTCGCAGCATGACCGATGCGGTGGTTACATTTGATGGTGAAGGCAAAGTTATTCTGACGAATCCGCCTGGAGAGAAGATCATGCAGACATGGTATGATCTCGATTGGGCAAAAATGGACGAAGGACAAGATTCCGAGCAGTCCGACAAGTCTTCGCGTGATGTACCTGAGCCCCTTCTTCCTTTGTTCAGAATGGTGATGGAGCAAGGTGGGGACCAGAACTCCAATGTTCATGTACAGCAAGGTGTCTGGTCTGTTCAGATGGCACCGTTGTATGCTGACAGTGTGGTCAGAGGGGCTGTGGCTGTCTTAAGGGATGTAACAGAAGAAGTGCGTCTGGAGAAAATGCGGCGTGATTTCGTTGCTAATGTATCTCATGAGATACGAACTCCGCTATCCATGATGCAAGGTTACAGTGAAGCCCTTTTGGACGGCATGGCAACCTCACCGGAAGAGAGCGAAGAACTGATCCAGGTCATTCATGATGAGTCCCTGCGGATGGGCAGACTGGTTAAAGACTTGCTTGATCTTGCGCGGATGGAAGCTGGACACACGGACATGGTGATGAAAGAAGTTGACCTCGGAGAACTACTTGAACGTGTATATCGGAAGTTCTCGGTGCGTTCAAAAGAACAGGGAATTCAACTGCAATTTAAGTTCGAACAACCAACTATTGAACTTCAACAAGCAGATGAGGATCGACTTGAGCAAGTATTTACGAATTTGCTGGATAATGCGTTCAGACATACACCTACTGGCAAAAATGTAATGATCTCAGCAGAGCGGGTCACTTATCTTCGTGCTCCATTTGTCAGAGTTTCTGTGAAGGATCAGGGTGTAGGTATCCCTTCATCCGACTTGCCATTTATTTTCGAACGATTCTACAAAGCAGACAAGGCTCGTGTTCGGGGAGAAAGTGTGGGTACGGGGCTTGGTTTAGCGATTGTGAAAAATATTGTTGATGCGCACCAAGGCATGATTACCGTCAATAGTGTGCTTGGCGAAGGAACAGAGTTTATTTTGCAATTTCCTTTGGATTCATCGAAATAGCCTGAATTCATACAAAAAGTGCGGAAACACCCTCTTATGGAGGGTGTTTTTTTGTTGAAGACTACCGTTTAATCTTGTTCAACGTGGAACAAGAATGGTCTTTTTTTGACTAAAAAGAGTGTCCAAGATAATTTTCCTTCCTATGTTACATAAGCTTGAAAAGCAAGCAAGATAGAGGAGGATTGAGTTAAGCATGTCCGATGATCGAAAAAGGGTCAATATTAAAGCTTTCCTGGAAGGCAGATCTTTTAGAGCAGGCTCTCCGTTTATTCCAATAACCACAAGCGAACTGGAGCAGTTTGAATCCATACTGCGTTCTTTGGCTGTGGCTATTCCTGCTGCAATTAGTCAGCCGACTTCAGCCAATATACTGTCATTACAGAATGGATTACGCCAGTTACTTACTTTTGTAAATCAATCCGGATTTCGTGCCGGAGTAAAGGCTGAATTACAAGCCGTATTGGAATTAACGATTGCAGGTTCAGAGGTTGTCCCTGTTCCTCTTATTAATCTCGCAGGTAACTTGCAAAACTTACTGGATGACTTGTTAAGTGTGACGCTGCTTCTTGAAGTACCACCTGCAGAAAAAGATAAACTTGTGGGATTAATTCGATCGATCTCCATATCGTTAAGCCGGGCGACGACAACTCTTGGAACTGGTGGGATTACCGGACCAGCTGGCCCACAAGGAGTGCCAGGAGTCCCGGGGGTACCAGGTGTCCCAGGAGTCCCTGGGGTGAAAGGGGCTACTGGAACACCTGGAGGAATTGGACCAGTAGGACCGGTTGGCCCAGTTGGTCCACAGGGAGCACAGGGTCCGGCAGGAGCACCAGGTGTGGGTTTGAACAATATTACTGCATATGATCCTGCACTGGGACCAACTTATGCTCAAGGTCAAGTAGTAAGCTACGAGGGTAGTCTTTATGTTGCTAATGTAAACGGTCCATTGGGTACACCCGGAAGTTCTCCAGACTACACTCTTTTACTGTCGGGTGGAACCAATGGAGCAACGGGAGCAACCGGAGCTGGTTTGACAGGAGCCGTGGCATTTAATGCAGCGCTCGCCCCGGGTTATCCAGCAGGTCAAGTAATTACGTATAACGGTAGTACTTACATTACGAGTGTAGCTGGTCCTCTAGGAACACCGGGATCTTCATCGGATTACACATTAATCGCTGCTGCGGGGGCGACTGGTGTTACTGGAGCCACAGGTGCAGGATTAAGTGGCATCGTGCCATTCGATCCCGCATTAGCCCCAACATATCCAGCTGGACAGATCGTCACGTTTGGTGGCAGTACTTACATTACAAATGTCGCTTCGCCAACGGGTACGCCAGGAAGTTCGCCAGATTATACATTGCTTGCAGGTGCAGGACCTACAGGAGCCACAGGTGCATCAGGTGTAACGGGAGCAACCGGGGCGGGATTGACAGGCCTAGTGCCATTTGATCCAGCCGTCGCCCCAACGTATCCAGCGGGTCAAGTTGTAACGTTCAACGGCAGTACGTATATCGCGAATGTGGCGTCACCAACCGGAACTCCGGGCACCTCACCAGATTACACGTTGCTTGCGGGCGCAGGAGCAACGGGAGTTACAGGAGCAACCGGCATTGGTGGAACGGGAAGTACCGGAGCTACAGGAGCATCGGGCGTAACAGGAGCGACAGGTGTGACGGGTGCAACTGGCGTTGGAGTTACAGGAAGTACCGGAGTGACAGGAGCATCAGGGGTAACGGGAGCGACAGGCGTAGGTTTGAGTGGCATTGTACCATTCGATCCAGCCGTAGCCCCAACGTATCCAGCGGGTCAGGTTGTAACGTTTAACGGCAGTACGTATATTGCGAATGTAGCATCACCAACCGGAACGCCGGGGACTTCACCAAATTACACGTTGCTTGCTGGCGCGGGAGCAACAGGCGTAGGTTTGAGTGGCATTGTACCATTCGATCCAGCCGTCGCCCCAACGTATCCAGCAGGTCAAGTCGTAACGTTCAACGGTAGTACGTATATTGCGAATGTGGCATCGCCAACCGGAACGCCGGGGACTTCACCAGATTACACATTGCTTGCTGGAGCAGGAGCAACGGGTGTGACAGGTGCAACTGGAGTTGGGGTGACAGGAAGTACCGGAGCATCAGGGGTAACAGGAGCGACAGGCGTAGGTTTAAGTGGTATCGTGCCATTCGATCCAGCCGTAGCCCCGACGTATCCAGCTGGTCAGGTTGTAACGTTCAACGGCAGTACGTATATTGCGAATGTGGCGTCACCAACGGGAACGCCGGGGACTTCACCGGATTACACGTTGCTTGCGGGCGCAGGAGCAACGGGTGTGACGGGTGCAACTGGCGTTGGAGTAACCGGAAGTACCGGAGTCACAGGAACATCGGGCGTAACAGGAGTGACAGGTGTAGGTTTAAGTGGTATCGTACCATTTGATCCAGCCGTAGCCCCAACGTATCCAGCGGGTCAAGTTGTAACGTTCAACGGCAGTACGTTTATCGCTAATGTGGCATCGCCAACCGGAACGCCGGGGACTTCACCGGATTACACATTGCTAGCGGGCGCAGGAGCAACGGGAGTTACAGGAGCAACCGGCATTGGTGGAACGGGAAGTACCGGAGTCACAGGAGCATCAGGCGTAACAGGAGCGACAGGCGTAGGTTTGAGTGGCATTGTACCATTTGATCCAGCCGTAGCCCCGACGTATCCAGCAGGTCAAGTCGTAACGTTTAACGGTAGTACGTATATTGCGAATGTGGCATCGCCAACCGGAACGCCGGGGACTTCACCGGATTACACGTTGCTTGCGGGTGCGGGAGCAACAGGTGTGACGGGTGCAACTGGTGTTGGAGTAACAGGAAGTACCGGAGTCACAGGGGCATCAGGGGTAACGGGAGCGACAGGCGTTGGTTTGAGTGGTATCGTGCCATTCGATCCAGCCGTAGCCCCAACGTATCCAGCGGGTCAGGTTGTAACGTTCAACGGCAGTACGTATATTGCAAATGTAGCATCGCCAACGGGAACGCCGGGGACTTCGCCAGATTACACGTTGATCGCTGGAGCAGGAGCGACAGGTGTGACGGGTGCAACTGGAGTTGGAGTAACGGGAAGTACTGGTGAAACAGGAGCGACTGGTCTTGTAGGGTTGACTGGGGCGACGGGGATCACAGGAGCCACGGGACTAAGCGTAACGGGATCTACAGGAATAACTGGAGGAACCGGGGCAACTGGTGAAACAGGAGCGACTGGTCTTACAGGGTTGACTGGGGCGACGGGAATTACAGGAGCCACGGGATTAAGCGTAACAGGAGAAACTGGAGAAACTGGAGGAACCGGGGCAACTGGTGAAACAGGAGCGACCGGTGTTGCAGGGTTGACTGGGGCGACGGGAATTACAGGAGCCACGGGATTAAGCGTAACAGGAGTAACTGGAGGAACTGGGGCAACTGGTGAAACAGGAGCGACTGGTCTTGTAGGGTTGACTGGGGCGACGGGAATTACAGGAGCCACAGGAGTAAGTGTAACAGGTAGTACTGGTGCTACAGGGGAAACAGGAGCAACAGGATTGACTGGCGCAACGGGAGTAAGCGTAACAGGAGCAACGGGAGTCGGCATAACAGGAATTACCGGAGCAACTGGTGTCACTGGTGAAACCGGAGCGACAGGTATAACCGGGGCAACTGGTGCGACGGGGGAAACCGGAGCCACAGGTATAACAGGAGCAACGGGAGTTGGCGTAACGGGAAGTACCGGGGCAACTGGTGCGACTGGGGGAACAGGAGCCACAGGTATAACAGGAGCAACGGGAGTCGGCATAACGGGAAGTACCGGAGCAACTGGTGTTACGGGGGAAACCGGAGCCACAGGTATAACGGGAGCAACGGGAGTCGGCATAACGGGAAGTACTGGAGTTACTGGTGCGACGGGGGAAACCGGAGCCACAGGTATAACAGGAGCAACGGGAGTCGGCATAACAGGAAGTACCGGAGTTACTGGTGCGACGGGTGGAACTGGAGCGACAGGCATAACAGGAGCAACGGGTATCGGCATAACGGGAAGTACCGGAGCAACTGGTGTTACGGGTGAAACAGGAGCGACAGGTATAACGGGAGCAACGGGAGTCAGCGTAACGGGAAGTACCGGAGCAACTGGTGTTACGGGTGAAACAGGAGCGACAGGTATAACGGGAGCAACGGGAATCGGCGTAACGGGAAGTACCGGGGCAACTGGTGCGACTGGCGTAACGGGAAGTACTGGAGTTACTGGTTCGACGGGGGAAACCGGAGCCACAGGTATAACGGGAGCAACAGGAGTCGGCATAACGGGAAGTACCGGGGCAACTGGTGCGACTGGCGTAACGGGAAGTACCGGGGCAACTGGTGCGACTGGCGTAACGGGAAGTACTGGAGTTACTGGTTCGACGGGGGAAACCGGAGCCACAGGTATAACGGGAGCAACGGGAGTCGGCGTAACCGGAAGTACAGGAGTTACCGGAGCAACAGGTGCAACCGGAACATCTGTAACATCTAACTCGGCTTTTGCTGAGAACACTAATGGTACGATTGTTGTAATATTGGGTGGTACACTCGTTCCATTACCGAATAACCAAAATATTGGCACAGGTATAACCGTCAATGGGACAAATGACACCTTCACACTGACCAACGCAGGTCGTTACTATATCTCATACAAAATAAATCTGACAGCTGCACTTGCTATCCAATCTCGGGTTTTACTTAACGGTGCAGCAATTCCAGCGAGTGTAGTATCTCCAGTACTTTCTCTCAGTCAGCTGCAGTCTGATTTTATGGTTACCGTTACCGCTGGTTCTACAATACAGTTACAATTATTCGGGCTTGTTGGCGCAGCCGTTCTGTCTCCTCCGGGGTCTACACTAAACATTATTCAGTTAAGTTAATAGTTCGATAACGTATTAATACTATTTCCCAGTGGGCAAAAGAAGCGGACTTCATATGGTGGTGATGGGCACCCCTTTTCCAATTCCACAAATATTTTGTTTGCAAACTTCTTCACCGATATTTCAGCGGGTACACGAAAAAAGACGGGACCACGAGGGTCCCGTCTTTCCTTTTACATATAGAAATATATTTGATTATTCCAGAACAATTTCAACAGCAGTATTGATTTCAGGCAGCGCAGCAAGCTGCACAAGCACATCTTTTGGAACAGCTTTATCTACGGTCAGAATCATGATCGCTGCACCACCAATAATTTTACGTCCAACCTGCATGGATGCGATGTTGACATCGTTTTGTCCAAGCAGCGTTCCTACACGTCCGATAATACCTGGTTTATCGTTGTGGGAGATCAAAATTTGATGACTTTCCGGAGCGATATCTACCGGGAATTTGTCCAGACGAACAATACGTTCTCCATAACCTGCAAGCAATGTACCTGCTACACGACGTTCCTCAGCATCCTGAGTTGTAACCAATGTTACGGTAATCAGGTTAGTAAATCCTTTAGTTGTTGAGGTTTGGCTTACAACCACATTCAGATCACGGATTTTGGCCAGATGCATGGAGTTGACAATGTTGGCTTCCCCACCCAAATGTCTGGCGAGAATCCCTTTCACAATGTAACGTGTGAGAGGAGAAGTATCTACTTCAGAAAGTTCACCAGCATAGTCGATCCGAATCTCCTGCACTGCATTTTGTGTAATCTGTGCTGCAAAACTACCCAACGTTTCACCCAGTTTGAAATACGGTTGCAATTTGTTCATCACGGTTGGTGCAACAGCAGGCATGTTAACTGCGTTCTTGAACGGTTCATTGCGCAGAATATGAAGAACTTGTTCCGATACATCGATAGCCACATTCTCTTGTGCTTCTACTGTGGACGCACCAAGGTGAGGAGTAACGATAATGCTTGGGTGATTCAGGAACGGGTGATCAGCGGCTGGCGGCTCGCTTTCGAATACGTCAAATGCTGCACCAGCAACAATACCTTGATCAATGGCTTCGACAAGTGCCATCTCGTCAACTACACCACCACGAGCACAGTTGATGATACGCATGCCTTTTTTCATCACTTCGAATTGTGGACGTGAAATCATATGCCGTGTTTCCGGTGTTAATGGCGTGTGAACGGTCATGAAGTCCGCATTGCGAATGATATCATCTACACTAGCCAACTTCACTTGCAGCTTCTCGGCACGCTCCTCCGTGAGGAACGGGTCGTAAGCAAGAATGTCCATTCCGAATGCTTTGGCGCGCTTGGCAACTTCACTACCAATCCGTCCCATACCCAGTACACCCAGCGTTTTATTTCTTAATTCCACACCCAGGAAGGTTTTACGATCCCACGTACCCTGAATAGTCTTGGCATATGCCTGAGGAATGTGTCGTGCCAATGCCATCATCATGGCAAACGTGTGCTCACAGGTTGTGATGGTATTGCCATCAGGTGCATTAATAACGATGATACCGCGCTGTGTAGCAGCTTCCAGATCAATATTATCTACGCCAACACCTGCACGTCCGATCACCTTAAGGTTGGTACCAGCCGTCATAATACGATCTGTAACACGAGTCTGGCTGCGAACCAAGAGGGCATCATATTCACCAATAATGGCAACAAGTTCATCTTCACTAAGACCGGTTTTCTTCTCAACAACAACATCATTTGCATCCACCAGTTGCTGGATCCCCAGATCACTGATTGGGTCCGACACTAACACTTTGTACATGGTTTCTTCCTCCTTAGGTATGTGTATCTATATCGTCAAGGTCTGACCTCAGCGAAGAGGTATTCCTTAAAACCAGGTTGATTCTTCCGCCCAACAACGCGGTGTCGCAACAGAGGGGGAAGGTGAAGCAAATAGAGTGATCCCACAGATATCCTTTAAAATAAATCAAAAAACTCTCAATCCACATACTGCTTGCGCAATAAGGGACGAGAGTTGTCGTGGTACCACCCTAATTCACCGCCGTTTCGCAACGACAGTCTTAGCGGTCAATGAAGACCGAAGAGGATAACGGGTCTAAACCGATTGCACCTACTCCAATTTCAATGCAATAACTCAGGAGCGCTCAAGACCATTTGCCTGCCACCGATTCACACCTACCATCGGCTCTCTGTAAGACGAAGCAACGTCTTTTTTCCATCATCGTGTTTAACGTGACTAATTTTTTCATAATGTATCATGGCTGACATGAGCATGTCAATAGGCTTAAATGTTTTAAAATGTTTTGCAGATGTCTTTAGATTCACACATAAACAGAGTCACCATAAGTAATACAATAGTTAATATACCTACCACAAGAAGATGGAAAGTAAGCTGTTTGGTGAACTGGATTTTACTGCTTTAATGAAGTAATGGCACGGACATATAACCAGGACTTGGGGCAGGTCTTGAACCTAATTGGTTTTTTGGCTATCATTTAGTATACTATCCGATTGGAGAACGTAATTGTTATCCATCAAATTTAACTCAAGAGGACAGACGCATCCGATGAAAAAATTCAAGTTTCCCAAGTTCAAGATTCAGAAGGCTGAGCCACAGCAGCTTACCGAGCGTTTGCTTTTAATCAATCTATACTTTACACAAGGTCTGACACTTATTATCGGAGTTGTGTGGATCTTATTGCAGAAACGAAACTTGTTAGATGTACTCGCATGGCCTGACAATTACCAATTTATATGGTGGGGTCTTGGTCTTGCAGGAATAATGCTTGTTATGGACTTGGTACTGTCGTATGTTATACCTCAGGAAAGCATGGATGACGGTGGAATTAACGAGATGCTGTTCCGTGGGCGTCCGATCTGGCACATTGTATGTATAGCCGCCATTGTTGCTGTGTGTGAGGAATTATTATTCCGTGGAGCCATCCAACATGCCATCGGTCCTTACTGGACAAGTATTTTATTTGCAGTTATCCATATTCGTTATTTGCGCCACTGGATTCCAACAGGATGGGTGTTTGTCTCAAGTTATGGATTGGGTTGGATTTACTTGCAGTCCGGCACATTATGGACGCCTATATTATGTCACTTTATTATTGATTTGGTGTCCGGATTAGCGATACGTTTTCGGAGGGGATCATGAATCAGCCATTAAGTAGAATGAAGACATATGGCAGTCAGCGCCATCGTCAATCGGATAAAAAAGAGAAATCCGAGCGTCAGGTGGCTTCTCAAGTAAGCATCGTTGCTGAAACGGCAGCAGCTGCTGAGGTTGGCGGAATCACACCAATTACTTCCGTTTCTTTACCTAGATCACAGCGCAAGCCTTATACAGAAAAACTGGAAAGTCCAGTACTTCCTCAAAGGGCACCAGCACGCTCCAAAAAAACGCCAAATTCAACGGAAGAATCGATCCCTGAAGCGGGTTCGCTTCCTACACGGACAGAATTACATCCTTCACGTCGGTTAAAATTGAGCAAGAGGTTTGTCAATTCACTCATTTTTATTTTTGTCATGTTAACGATTAGTCTGGTTTGGTGGGGGGTTGAAGGGGCACCCGCTCTGAATACGTTCCTTCCCTTGCCGTGGTAATGCTTTTACTCGCAGGTTTAATCATTTTGATGGGAGTTGTACTACTTTTTCATATGTGGCGTGAAGCCCATATACATCAAATGATTGAAGAAGAGATTGAAGTGCCTCATCTGCCAACATCCTTTGACGGGGCTATAATTTTGTATGTATCTGACACGCACAAGCGCAAGCTGAAGCAGAAGGATCTGGCAAACGTTAAAAACAAGGTGGACTGGGTTCTCATCGGCGGGGATGTTGCGGAAAAAGGAATCTCATGGTCTTTAGTTAGACATAACATGAAAATTTTATCGAACATTGCTCCTTCATTTACGGTGTATGGCAACCATGACAAGAGGGCTGGTACCGCTCAACTTTCGCGAATCCTTCGGGAATCGGACGTTAAACTCCTGCAGGATAATGTGGAATATTTGCAAAGGGGTAACGACAGATTGAGCCTGATCGGCATAGACTATCGTTCCAAACAGGGCGATGTATTACTACAGCAGATCGGTAACCGTTTTTGCAAAATTGCTATCGTTCATGATCCTTTGCAGGCCCTTCGCTTGGAAGAAAATGCAGATCTTATTTTAAGCGGTCATACACATGGCGGACAATTGGTTTTACCATTTTTCGGACCTGTGTTCCTGAGCAAAGCGTATCGTCCTGTATCGAACGGGTGGTACTCCCTGAAGCGAAGTCCGGAGGAAGTTCACCAAGAAGGCAAAATGCTTGTTAGCAGAGGATACGGTACAAATCATCTTCCTCTCCGACTAAGTTGTCCTGCGGAGATGCATATCATCACGTTAAGAGAGCCTGCGGAAAAAGCACTCACAGAGAAACAGCCTTGATCCAATGGATCAGGGCTGTTTTATTTTAATGTGCAAAATTACAATTTAACGAGCTTCCAATTCAATAGCACGCGGATCAACAAAGGAATAACCTTTCTTTTCGAGCTTGGTCAGCAACTCATCCAATGCTTCAACTGTCCATGGCAACTCGTGCATCAAAATATTGCTTCCAGGATTTAACTGGTCCAATACATTTTGAATGACTTTTTCCGGTTTGTCTTTGGTGCTTTTATCCCAATCGAGCGAACCATTAGACCAAGTCATATATAACATGCCATTTTTCTTCACAGCAGCCTTCAGTGCATCATTTCCCGACCCAAAAGGTGGACGGAAGAATTGCGGTTCCTCACCAATGGTATCCTTCACAATTTTTTGGACATCTGTAACCTGTTTTGTCGCCTCAGCGTTGGACATTTTTTGGAGATCCTCATGATCCCAGGCATGATTGCCTATAATCTGACCCCGTTCATGTATGAGTTTGAGCAATTCCGGATGGCTTTTCACCCGATATCCATTGACGAAAAATATCGCTTTAGCGTTATGTTTATCTAAAGTATCGATCAGTGAAGTAATCATTTTTTCTTCTTTGGGTCCATCATCAAAAGTTAACAAGACCACTTTGTTTGGGCTCGCTTCATCGTTTGGTTTAATATAATAATTTTCATTCATATGGTACGTCTTTTCCACTTTCTCTTCTGTAGAAACCTTCTCCGAAGATTCAGGTTCTTCTTCTGTCGCAGTTGAATCTTCCGTTGAAGGCTCGGGCACACCAGTTCCGGGTTCTTCTGTTTCAGTTGGGTTAGAGTTACCTTGCTCTTCTTGAACTGTGGTAGTTGATTCGCCTGCTGGTACGGAATTATCAGATGTTTTTTCTTCCGCTGTCCCACAAGCTGACAGCAGCAAACTTGCAGCAATCATCAATGCGGCGGTATGTCTAAACATGATTTCAACTCGCTTTCCTGTATTTATACGGAATGAGATCGCTCACTACCGCAAACACTAAATATGATTTTAACACTTGAAGGAGGTTGGTGTAATGAAGACGTCATCCTTTTTTTGGGGCATTGTCATTGGTGTTGCAGCCAGTTCATGGTTGTCCAAAGGCAAATTGCCCATGATGTCATCGGGTTCATCACGAAATATGATGGATCAGGCAAAACATAAGATGATGGAGATGACTTTCCCGGGTATGGATGGGTTCACAAGCAAGCAAAATCAACATGGTGAATCACACAAAAATCCAGCAGCAAAAAGCGCAAGAGCAATTACACCGCAGGAAAAAGAAGCGAATATGAGCATGCTCAAAGATTTTATTCGCACCAATCCGGATGTGAAGCATGAAGTTGAGCAAATTTTAAGTCAAACAAACACAACAGTACCGGGTTTATAAACCAAAACCTCCAATTAGAATCATCCACAGTCTGGATTGGCTGTGGAATGATTCTTTTTTTGTCGATTTTACTTCGTGCATTTAGAGGTATAAAATGATAACATAACTACATAGATTTATTTTCAGCACATATTGTTTTGTGCTTCATAATCTGTTATAAGACTTGCTTATAAAGGGGAGATCCTGTATGAAAATAGAACGACTAAGTCACGATAAGATACGGATTTTCCTGACCTTTGACGATCTGAGCGAGCGCGGAATACAAAAAGAAGATATGTGGCAGGAAATACCTAAGGTTCATGAACTGTTCACTGAAATGATGGATCAGGCCTATTCCGAACTTGGATTTGATGCCACAGGTCCACTCGCTGTCGAAGTATTCGCACTTCCCGCTCAAGGGATGGTTGTCATTGTCACACGTGGAAAATATGATCCGCAACAATATGGTTCAGGTCATGAAGATGATCTTCCTGAAGAAGTATATGAAATGGAAGTTACACTCGAGCAAAGCGATTCCATCGTTTATGCATTCAAGGACTTTGAAGTGCTCATTGAAGCTGCACATATGTTGCGTCAGCATGTTACGGATGCTGGGAGACTTTATTCTTATAAAGACAAGTGGTTCTTGCATTTTGAGCCAGATGAGGTAGATTCCACCAAACATGCGGCATTGATTGCTTTGCTTGCTGAATTTGGTGAAGGCTCCTCAATGACTCCGGCAGTTATGGAAGAGTATGGTAAGGTTGTTATTCCTGCACAAGCGATTGATGTTATCTGCACCCACTTCAAACGCCAGGATTAATCTCTAGTTGTAATCGCGTCTTTAGTCAGAGGAGGGAATTTCGGTGCTTTTGTTTTCGGTCTTAGCGGCAGCAGTTGCTCCGGGTCTCGCCTTGTTAACATACTTTTACCTGAAAGACCGTTATGATTATGAGCCACTTCATATGGTATTGCGGGTTTTCCTCATGGGGATTCTGATGGTACTGCCTGTGATGATTATTCAGCGTGGCATGATGATGTGGCTCGGGGATAATCCTTATCTTGAGGCCATTATGATCTCAGGTGGTGTGGAGGAATTCGTTAAATGGTTCGTTCTTTATCATATCATCTATAATCACACCGAATTTGATGAGCCGTATGACGGGATCTTATATGCAGTAGCTGTTTCACTTGGATTTGCCACTGTAGAGAATGTGTTGTATGCCTTTGCGGGGAATGCATCCGTCTCAGCCATGTTCCTTCGGGCACTGCTCCCTGTTTCAGGGCACGCTATGTTTGCGGTAATCATGGGTTATTATATGGGTAAAGCCAAGTTTATCGGTGGTAAGAAAAAGCGGTGGTATCTGGTTCTTTCTCTGGTGTTACCTTTTTTCTGGCATGCATTGTACGATGTCATCATGAACACCATGGTGAATCATTGGTTGTGGTTTATAGCGCCGCTAATGGCGGGCCTGTGGTATGGGGCAATGGGTAAAATCACACGAGCTAATAACCGTTCTCCTTTTCGTTTTGTGAAGCGGGAGGAAGAGGTTAAATTATAAAAATACGGACACACTGGTGGACATAAAGCGCATATTGCGCCTATGGCTCCGGTGTGTTTTTATTTTTACAGATAAACTCCCGGGGAATGACCAACAGAAACGGAGATCGTTGTGATGAGAATTAAAATTAAAATCAGATGCAAACAATGCGGTGAACGATTTACATTACGAGGCAAGAAAGAACGGGGCCGGATTGAGACGGGATTCAAGCAGTGCCTCTGCGATAACAGAGACCAGTTCGAAATTGAAGAAGAGGGCATGGCAACTGGGATTCAGCTGAATTAAAAGGAGGACCCAGACAGTACTTTAGCAGCCTGCTTGTGTAAGGACTGGAAATCGCATGCATAAGAGATCTTTCTTCGATCCACAATAGAGGTAGTGGTTTAGAAGAAAGGAGACTCTACCGATGTATAGACGATTAAGTTCAGTTATGTTTCCGATATTTGCGGTTCTGCTGGTCGGTGCGCTCGTGTGGGGCTATCAGGAGAATCAGGAGAAGAATGCAATTCTGATCAAGGCAGAGAACCAATATCAGCGTGCCTTTCACGATTTATCTTTTCATATGGACAAATTGCATTCGGAGATTGGTAACACCTTGGCGGTTCACTCTACTTCACAGGGGATGCATCGCAAAGGTTTGATGAATGTATGGCGACTCACCAGTGAAGCGCAGAATGAGATCAACCAACTGCCACTCACCATGCTACCATTTAACGAGACAGAGGAGTTTCTCTCGCGTATTTCGAACTTTGCCTATCGGGCGTCGATGCGTGACTTGACGAACGAACCGCTAAGTGAGAAGGAAATGGGCAACCTGAAAAAGCTGTATCAGAATTCATCCGAGATTACCAAGAATCTCCAGGATGTGCAGCAGAAAGTGCTGACGGACCGATTGCGCTGGATGGATGCAGAGACTGCCATGGCAACACAAGAGCAAACCATGGACAACACGATCGTTGATGGTTTTCGTACTGTGAACAAAAAGGTACAGGAATACCCGGAGCTTGATTGGGGTCCTTCCGTATCCAATATCTATGCAAAACGATCAGTCAAGAAACTGGACGGCCTGCCGGTGACCAAAGAACAGATTCAAAGCAAGGCTGCAAAATTCTCTGATGCGGATAGTAGCAAAATCCAAGTGCAGGAGAACGGTAAAGGAACAGACTGGGAGTCGTATACTGCCACGATTGATCATGCCAAGAATGGCAAACTGATGATGGATTTCACGCGTAATGGCGGAATGCTGATTTCTTACAGTGATACGCGTCCAATCGGAACCAAAAAAGTATCTCGTCAGAATGCCATGGCTAAAGCAGATCAATTTCTAATGAACAAAGGTTATAAGGATATGAAGGCTGTAAACTACGATGAATATGGTAACCTGGGTAACCTTACTTATGTGCGTAAGCAAGGGGACACGTTGATCTATCCCGAGAAAATGTCAGTTCGTGTAGGTTTGGATACAGGCGAAGTTACCGGCTTCCAGGCGAGTGACTTTGTCTACGAACATAATGACAAGCGCAAAATTCCGAAAGCAACTCTTACAGAGCAACAGGCGCGGAAAAAGCTTAATTCGGAGTTCGAAGAAAATTATGTTCGCAAATCCCTGATTGAGAATGATTACAGCAAAGAAGTATTATGTTATGAATTCGGAGGGAAAATTAACGGATCCCGTTACCGGATATACATTAATGCGAATACAGGATTAGAAGAAGCGGTTGAAGAGATCAAACCGGTCAATGCAACCTCATAAAAAGATGGATAATTTGAATTTGGAGTTGGGCGAATAACTGCAGCAGACCACGATGTGGTCTGTTTTTTTCTTGTTCAATGTGAGAAAGGTCATGGTATAATAGTCCTTGTACATACGAAGATAAATACATAAAGTGGCGGTGAACAGCTTGTTTCCTAAAATAAATGAAATTTTATACATCCAGATTGCTTCTGCAGATGAAAAAGAGGAACACAAAGAGTACAAATCACGCATTGCAGATATGGATGACAGCAGTTTTCTGATTGAGGTCCCGATGCAACAAGGAAGCAGCCGTCTGAAAAGGCTCTTTTTCGGAGAGGAATTGTCCATTTCATATATTACGGAGGATGGGGTCCGGCATTATTTTAATACCTATGTCACGGGATTTGAGGAAGATGTGGTCCGTCTTGTCCGTATCCGCAAACCGCTTCCGAGCGATATATCCAAAATACAACGGCGCAGCTTTCTTCGTGTTCATGCAAACCTCGAATTGGCCATCCAGAGTGAAGACCTGACCCGTGCCGTCGGATTGACTGAAGATATTGGTGGCGGTGGATTGTCCATCTACGGCGAAACAGGTTTTTCAATAGCTGAAGGTCAAAAACTGAAATGCTGGTTGCTGGTTCCCTACCGGAATTCAACCATTGAACATGTGAATTTTGAAGCTGAAGTTGTGCGGATCAAAACCCTGGAAACCGGCAGACAGCTATGCATGCTGAAATTTGTGCAGATTTCAGATTCGGAGCGCCAGAAAATTATCAAGTTTTGTTTCGAACGGCAACTTGACTATCGCACGAAATAGGAATGTTGTGGCATAAAGAGAGGGAACTGCGGGTACCGTAATGAAAAAAACGGAGGTATTGCCTTGAATCGTCGTCATGCAACCCGCAGATATGAACGACTTTATTATGTTTTCTCCAGGCGAATGGAACGAAAGGTTACGATTCTGATTACAGTCCTTCTAATCCTGCTTGTGGTATATCAATTGCTGCTGTTGGTACCAGGATTCAAAAAGAATTTGACCACCATTGACCGCCTGGAAGGAACGCCAATTGAAGTGCAAACGATGAATGATTACAAACGTCGTTGATTTGTCTGTTTTTGCATCCATGTGTAGAGTGTGGTATAATTTTCACGATGCAGGCAATGCCTGTTTTTTTATTGAGGTTTATCGTTTGAGGAGGAATGCCCCGTTGGCAAGCCAGAACACATCAGAGAACGGGAAAATGAACGTTGCAATTGACGGACCTGCCGGTGCCGGGAAAAGCACGGTGGCCCGATTGGTTGCAGAGGCGCTCGCGTATGTATACGTCGACACAGGCGCAATGTACCGTGCGGTAACCTTGCACATGCTTCGGAATGATATTGCGCCGGAAGAAGTGACACAGGTACTTCAGGAAGCCCAAAAGCTGGTCATTGATTTACAACCGGATCCCGACGGACAGAAAGTGTTCTGTAATGGGGAAGAAGTAACCTCGGAAATCCGCTCCCGTGAAGTGACGGGAATCGTGTCCCGATATGCGCAAATCGAGGGGCTGCGTACGCAATTAGTGGATACTCAGCGGCAAATGGCTTTGCGCAAGGGCGTCGTCATGGATGGACGCGATATCGGAACGACAGTACTGCCCGATGCGGAAGTGAAAATCTTCATGACTGCCAGTGTGGAAGAGCGTGCGCTTCGCCGCTTCAAAGAACTGGACCCCTCTGAAGGACTGACGTTGCAACAGCTGGAGCGAGACATTGCCACCCGTGACAGATTGGATGAGAATCGGGAAATTTCCCCATTGCGTTGTGCTGAGGATGCTATCGTCCTTGATACAACGGAGATGAACATTCATGAAGTGGTTGACAAAATCGTATCTTATTGCACAATGGTCAGAGGAGAGATCGGTCTATGATTTACACATTTTGCAGCACATTACTGCGGATCATTTATACCATTCTTTTCCGCTTGGAGGCCGTTGGACGGGAGAATATTCCGAAAGAAGGCGGCGTACTTTTATGTTCCAATCATATTAGTAACTTCGATCCTCCAACCGTTGGTATCAAAATTCGCCGTCAGGTGCGTTTCATGGCCAAAAGCGAATTGTTTGAAATTCCGGTACTCGGCCGAATTATTAAAGCCGTGGGCGCTTTCCCCGTTAAACGTGGAGGTGTCAGCAAGGAATCTATCAAAACCTCACTCAATATTTTGCGTGATGGTCAAGTGCTTGGAATCTTCCCCTCGGGAAGCCGTCACAATGATGGAGGTATCGGCAAAAAAGGGGCAGCGAGTTTTGCTCTCCGCAGTGGCGCTACAGTTATTCCTACTGCTATTATCGGTAACTACAAAGTTTTTCGTAAGATGAAAGTTGTATATGGAGCACCAGTAAGTTTGGACGAGTTCAAGGAAGACCCATCTGGAGAAGCTCTGGAGAAGGCGACTGAAAAGATTATGTCCAAGATTAACGAAATGGTGCAAACGGGCGTGCCAAGCAAGTAATGGTTTCGTCGGTAGCTGAGTGCATGTTTCCATATTTTTGAGGGAGACTAATGCTTGAGCACTCAGTGATGAAAGTGTTTTGAACTCTGCTACAGGCAGGTTTGAATATAATGGGGTTTTTGAATTGAGGAGGGTATTTGACATGTCGGAAGAAATGAAAAATCAAGAAGCAACCCAAGATGAGTTGGATCAATTCGTTTCCTTGAAAAAAGGAGATACCGTAAAAGGAACCATCGTCAAATTGGAAGATAACCAAGCCTATGTGAGCATTGGATATAAATATGACGGTGTCATTCCAATTCGTGAACTGTCTTCATTACATGTTGACAGCGCGTCTGACGCAGTAGAAGTTGGACAAGAAGTTGAAGCTAAAGTTCTTAGCATCGACGACGAGAAAGAAAAACTCGTTCTGTCCAAACGTGCAATCGACAGCGAAAACGCATGGGATCAATTGCAAAAGCATTTTGAAGACCAAGACGTATTCGAAGTTGTTGTAGGTGATGTTGTTAAAGGCGGTCTGGTAGCAGACGTGGGCGTACGTGGATTTATCCCGGCTTCCATGGTTGAACGCCATTTCGTTGAAGACTTCAGCGACTACAAAGGACGCACACTGCGTGTTAAAGTGAAAGAGATCGACCGTGAGAACAACAAAGTGATCCTTTCCCAAAAAGACGTACTGGAGCAAGAATTCGAAGCAAACAAAGCTACAGTAATGGCTGGTTTGCAAGAAGGTCAAGTGATCGAAGGTACAGTACAACGTTTGACTCAATTCGGTGCATTTGTTGATGTGGGCGGAGTTGACGGTTTGGTTCACGTATCCGAGCTGGCTTGGACACACGTTGAAAAACCATCCGACGTACTGTCTGAAGGTGATAAAGTTAGTGTGAAAGTGCTGAAAGTTGACCCTGAAAAAGGCAAAATCAGCCTGAGCATGAAAGCTGTTCAACCAGGTCCTTGGGAAACAGCAAGCGAAAAATTCAATTCCAGCGATATCGTAACAGGTGTTGTAAAACGTCTGGTAGACTTCGGTGCATTTGTTGAAATCGCTCCTGGTGTTGAGGGACTTGTGCATATCTCGCAAATCTCCCACAAACACATCGGCACTCCTCATGAAGTGTTGAAAGAAGGACAAGAAGTTCAAGTTAAAATCTTGGACATGAACCCTTCTGAGCAACGTGTAAGCTTGAGCATCAAAGAAACAGAAGAAGCTCCAGCTCAACCACAAAAATCAGAAAGACCTTCAAGAAACAACGCTCCGCGTGAAGAAATCAACAATCCAAACGTTTCCTTGAACAATCAAGGTATGAGCACTACGCTTGGCGAACTGTTTGGAGACAAACTCAGCAAATTCAAATAAGTTAACAATGCATGGTTCTAAGTTATATACTGCATATTTTGCTGAATAACAAAAGCAAGATCGGCGAGCCCCAGGCGGGTTCGCCGATTGTTTTTATTGCGAGTAATTTGGCATGAAACGTTAGCCAAGACATATCTTTTTTGCTATGATGAGTATCGTAAGTATGGACAGGAGGAGTGGAATGTATGGCAAGACCCGTTGTGGCAATTGTCGGACGACCGAACGTGGGTAAATCCACCATTTTCAATCGGATCATCGGCGACAGACTGGCCATTGTGGAAGACAAGCCGGGCATTACCCGTGACCGCATATATGGAATCGGTGAATGGAACGGTAAACCATTTAGTATCATTGATACAGGTGGTATCGAAATTGATGGTGAAGATGTAATTTTAAAATCGATTCGGATGCAAGCAGAGCTCGCTATTGAAGAAGCGGATGTTATTGTATTCATGTGTGATGCAAAAGCAGGTATTACGCAATCGGATGAAGAGGTAGCAGAGATGCTCTACCGCTCAGGCAAGCCTATTGTTGTAGCCGTTAACAAAGTGGATAATATCGGACGAAGTGAGCTCATTTATGAGTTTTATGGATTTGGTTTCGGTGATCCCATCGGCGTATCCGGAAGTCACGGTACAGGTGTAGGTGACTTGCTTGATGCAATTGTGGAGAAGTTGCCAGAACTTGAGGAAGAGACTTACGATGAAGATGTCATTCGTGTAGCTCTGATCGGACGTCCTAATGTAGGTAAATCTTCACTGGTGAACGCTATTCTGGGTGAAGAGCGTGTCATTGTAAGTGACGTGGCTGGAACGACCCGGGATGCGATTGATACACCTTTTGAAAAAGACGGCCAACGTTACGTGCTGATTGATACAGCAGGTATGCGTAAGCGTGGTAAAGTATATGAAACAACTGAGAAATACAGTGTAATGCGTGCGATGCGTGCGATTGAGCGTGCAGATGTTGTTCTGATTGTCATTAATGGTGAAGAAGGCATTATTGAACAGGACAAGCATATTGCAGGATATGCATTCGAAGCTGGTAAAGCGTCATTGTTTGTTGTGAACAAATGGGACGTGGTAGAGAAGCATGACAAAACGATGAAAGAATTTGAGAGAAAAATTCGGGATCACTTCCTGTTTATGACTTATGCTCCGGTCGTATTCTTGTCAGCCCTCACAAAACAACGCTTACAAAAACTGTTGCCGGTTGTGCAACGTGTAGCAGAGCAACACACGTTACGTGTGCAGACACATCTGCTTAACGATGTGGTGTCTGATGCGGTTGCAATTAATCCTCCGCCAACAGATAAAGGACGGAGAATGAGAATTAACTATGTGACTCAGGTTGCAGTTAAACCGCCGACCATGGTTATTTTTGTGAACGACCCTGAGTTGATGCACTTCTCATATGAGCGCTATCTGGAGAATAAAATCCGTGCAGCGTTTGATTTCGAAGGAACACCAATTCGCATATTTACTCGGAAGAAGTCCGACGAAAGTTAGGGGAGAAGTGTGTGATTTTACAAATCGCAGCGATTGTACTGAGCTATTTGCTCGGTTCGATCAGCTTTAGTGTCCTCCTTGCCAAAGCGATACGGGGGATCGATATTCGTCAGCACGGAAGCGGAAACGCGGGAGCTACCAATACATTGCGTATTTTGGGTAAAGGACCGGCAATTGCTGTTCTGTTACTTGATGTACTTAAGGGTGTTGCAGCTGTATGGATTGGAATCTGGCTGAGTGACGGTTCTGCCTGGATTCCTGCACTCAGTGGTATAGCAGCCATTGCAGGACATAACTGGCCGCTATACTTCCATTTTCGTGGAGGAAAAGGCATTGCCACAGCCATTGGTGTTCTGGTGAGTCTTGCTTTCCTACCTGCGTTATGTGCTGGGGTGATCGCCATTCTGTCTATTGTATTGACACGCTATGTTTCATTGGGGTCTCTGATTTTTGTAGCATTTACACCCATCTTTATCTTGGTATTACCCGGATATTCAATGAATATCTTCTGGGGGAGTCTGATTATTTGTCTGTTTGCGTTCTGGAGACATCGTACCAATATTGCGAAGCTCGCCAAAGGACAGGAAAATAAATTGGGATCGAAAAACCCTGGAGGGGGTAAACGAGTTGTCTAAAAAAGTTGCTGTTCTGGTCGCTGGGAGCTGGGGAACGGCTCTGGCCAGTGTACTCGCCGCCAATCAGTTGGACGTGATGATGTGGACACGTGGTGAAGACCAGGCTAACGAAATCAATAACAAGCACACTAATACTCGCTATCTTCCGGATGCGGAGCTTTCAACACGGATTCAAGCAACAACTGATATGGAAGCTGCGGTGGAAGGCGCTATAGCTGTGTTAATTGTTGCGCCTTCTTCAGCCATGCGTGCGGTTACGAACCAGCTTAAGGCTTATTACAAGCCTGAGATGTTAGTCATTCATGCAACCAAAGGTTTTGAGACAGAAAGCCTGAAACGGATGTCCACAGTCATTTCAGAAGAGCTTGAATGTGAAGAAGGACGTGTGGTTGTTCTTTCTGGCCCAAGCCATGCGGAAGAAGTGGTGAAGCGTTGTCCAACGACAGTGGTTGTAGCTTCACTGGATAAGGCATCTGCCGAGTCTGCCCAAGCTTTGTTTATGAATGCCTATTTCCGGGTTTACACGAATCGGGATATGATCGGTGTTGAGCTGGCGGGCGCATTCAAAAATATCATTGCTCTTGGTGCAGGTATGTCGGATGGTCTTCAATTTGGTGATAATGCCAAAGCTGCTTTGCTAACACGCGGTTTGGCAGAGATCACACGTATTGGTGTTGAGATGGGAGCAAATCCGCTAACGTTTTCGGGACTTGCTGGAATCGGGGATCTGGTTGTAACGGCTACAAGTCAGCACAGTCGGAACTGGAGAGCAGGTTCCATGTTGGGCCAGGGACAGAAGCTGGATGATGTTCTGAAGTCCATGGGCATGGTGGTAGAAGGCATTCGAACTACGCAAGCTGCCTATTTCATCTCCCAAAAATACGGAGTGCAAATGCCAATTGCGGATCAGTTATATCACGTTTTATTCCAGGAGAGACAGCCACGTGATGCGGTTGAAGCCTTGATGGGACGTGACCCGAAGACTGAAATGGAAGTCATGAAGCTTGAAACCTGGGAGCAGTGGCATTCCTGATTGTAATCAGCCTAAACGTACCTTGTGAAATAAGAAGCTTATTCACCTTTTCTGTAGCAGACTCATACTATACACATGAGTATTGCCGGAGGAGGGGAGACGAATGGGTAACAACATTTCCAAAGATGCACTGAATGCAATCAATAAGAAAACGGGTAAAACGATAACGGAAGGTGCCGTTAAGAAATTGGCAAGCACGGTGAAACCAACGACGATTCAGAATGAAGCTCAGTTGCGCCAATTGATCAAACAAGTATCCGCCATGGCGAAAGTCCCGGTATCTGAGGATACGGTTAAGGATATTGTGAGTGCGGTCAAGAAAAGCGGATTGAATCCGAGCAGTATGGAATCGTTAATGAAAATGATGATGAAAAAATAATAGATCACACCCGCTTGTGCAGGTGATCCAGTAAGACAAAAAGACGAGTCGGCTTCTGCCGGCTTGCTTTTTTGTCTTTTTTTTGGAAAGTTGAGCTGAATTTCGTGTTATAATGGTTGCAATTGTCACAGTGTCAGTGATGAATATCGGACTGAAGGGGAGACTGTTGGATTATGAGCGCAATGGACAAGATGTGGCTGTCATTGGTGGCCATCCTCATTATGGGACTATCTGTATTCCTGATTACGTTTGCTCGTGCCAAAACAAAAGGTATTGTACGGGGGATTCTTTCTCTGATTGCATTTTTGATTATGCTGATTGGCTTTTTCGGTGGAATCGCTTCTCTGACCTGATTTCCCATGCCTGAAAGATAACATCCGCATAAGCACATCATAAGAACTGACACAATGAACACGGATGAGGGGAGTGTGAGCCTATGGGGCCGCATGATACGGAGGGTCGGACAGAGCGTTATCCGGAATTACACGCGGCTTTGCTGGAAACGGCCAAAGCCTGGAACACACAGCCGCAGACATGGTTACTTGGAGGGAGTTGTGGGTTGCTGCTTCAAGGGGTGGAGTTGCAACAGGCTCCGAGAGATATTGATATCTATGCGGATGTTGCTGCTGCTAAGGAACTTCACCTTAGCGCTCCGGGGGAAATGCTTGACGAGCCTACAGTGGACAAGACAGGACCGTATGCTTCTCTGTTGAGCCACTATCAGGTGGGTGAATGTGCGCTGGAACTGGTTGGTGGTTTCGAAATATGGGCTCGCAAAAGTTGGTACCGTATCGAGATTGAACATGTACTTGCTCCGCATGCACCAGTAGCACAAGTGGGTTCATATAGCCTGCGACTGATGCCGCTTGCGCATGAGCTGTTGT
Source organism: Paenibacillus sp. FSL R7-0026 (assembly GCF_038004485.1). Lineage (NCBI taxonomy): Bacteria > Bacillati > Bacillota > Bacilli > Caryophanales > Paenibacillaceae > Paenibacillus > Paenibacillus sp. FSL R7-0026. The sequence goes on along the minus strand of NZ_JBBORG010000001.1, from coordinate 4,018,616 downwards.
TTAATCTGCTGCGAGGTCGTGAAGATCGTTATGTCCCCATTGCGACACAGATGCGCGTGCAGCCAGATGCACATCAACCTATAATGATGCTTTTAAGTCAACAGAATGTATGGACAAACCGCTTCAGAGCCGAAGTGGAAGAGCTTGTTGGCTTTACATGGCCCCAGTAGGTTGAGGGAGGAAAATTGATGGACTATAAAGTTGCTTTTTTACCTATGAACAAATCGATAGCGCTCAAACCAGGGGCAACACTTCTGCATGCAGCACGACGTGCTGGAGTCAAGATTACGACCCGATGTGATGGTAAAGCGGCTTGCCTGATGTGCAAAGTCAATGTGGATGAAGAACATCGGGCGGAACTGTATCCACCAACAGATGCAGAAAAGCGCAAGCTGGGTTCACTGTTGGAAGCAGGTATAAGACTGTCCTGTCAGGCCAAGGTGTGTGGATCTCTATCGGTTCATGTTCCAGAGGACCCGCTGAAGGCAGCCATTCGGAAACAACTGGAACGTCAACAACAGGAAGACGACTGGTTCTGAGCGTTATGAAATTGATTCTCTAATGAGTTATTCAAGGAGGACACGAATGATTAGGAACAAGCCAAAATGTGTGGAAGGAAGCGGACGGCAGCGTCTGAAACATCAGACGGGCGGTCTGCTGTTATTCTTGTTGTTTGCTTTTACAGCAACTGGTTGTATGTATCCATCCCAGAGCAATTCGGACCCTAAGATAGCCTATCGGGAAAGCGTGAGCCGTATCCAGAGTGCTGTCGAGGCATTCCAGCAAGATGAGGGGATTTTGCCAATCATCAATGCAGATATGGAAACGCCAAAATATGAAAAGTTCAGAGTGGATCTGCCCAAGTTGAAACAACTGGGGTATCTGGATGAAATACCGGGGACTGCTTTTGAAAGTGGTGGGAGCGCTTACTTCCTTATTCAGGACGAAGAAGTGAATCCGACCGTTAAAGTGATGGATCTTCTGACCGTACAGAAAGTAAACGATGTGCAACGAATGGTTAATCAATATAAGTCCGTACATAACAATAAGCTGCCAAGCGGGGAAGAAATGTATCCGGGGTTATATGCTGTGGATATGGAGCAGGCTGCTCAGGCAGGTATTCCTTCCATTACGCTGAATAGTGTATATTCAGGTCAGGCCTTACCTTTTGTGATGGATGACGAAGGCAAGGTCTATGTAGATTATGCTTTTGATATTATGCAGGCAGTGGAAAAGTCTGACGTGTCTCCAACAGAGACTGAAGATGTTCGGGATTTGCTGGTGGAACACTCCTACTTCGTACCTGTAAAATCGGTTTTCTACGCTTGGAAAAATAATGCGCCGGTTGCCCAGCCAATAAAATAAGCATGGTTGCAATTCAAATGATTTAGCTGTATGCCCACCAAGGCTCTAATGGTTCAAAAAGAGATATTCCAAATAAGGGATATCTCTTTTTTCTTTTGTCAGTATGAGCAATAACCGTCATAAAAGCTTCACGGATCACATAAAGTAGATTGAAATAAAGACGCGCAGTCCGAGATCGGGGGATTCTCCTAATGTCATCGCCATAAGATAAAAAAACAAAAATACGCGTCATATTGCCGCATACGGATACATAAGATGATACTAGTCCAATTGCATGTACGAGTTAACGCCGCTCTCGCCGGTTTCATCAGAATGCAACGTTCGGCGGCGGACGACTTCCGGGCACTCACAAAGGCGGCTCTACCGTTGCAGGGATTTCAGTCTTCTGATTGAAAAAACGAAGCGGATGCTCTTTAGCATTTTTCCTTCGGAGTAATTTAGGGAGGGGATTTCATTGGAGAAAGTGGACATTTTTAAGGACATAGCTGAGCGGACCGGAGGGGATATTTATCTCGGGGTTGTCGGCGCAGTCCGGACGGGAAAATCAACATTTATTAAACGATTCATGGAAACGATCGTATTGCCTAACATCGCAAGCGAGGCTGATCGTGCCCGTGCAGTGGATGAACTTCCACAGAGTGCAGCAGGTAAAACCATCATGACTACCGAACCAAAATTCGTACCAAATAACGCAGTCCAGATCAAGGTGGCAGAAGGACTCGATGTCAATGTGCGTCTTGTGGATTGTGTAGGTTACGCGGTGGAAGGAGCCAAGGGATACGAGGATGAGAATGGTCCACGCATGATCTCCACGCCTTGGTTCGAGGAACCAATTCCATTCCAGGAAGCCGCCGAGATTGGTACTCGCAAAGTCATTCAGGAGCATTCTACACTGGGTGTTGTGGTAACAACAGACGGCACAATTGCCGAAATTGCCCGCAGTTCCTATGTGGAATCTGAAGAACGGGTCATTGCGGAATTAAAAGAAGTGGGTAAACCGTTTGTCCTGGTCATCAACTCCACTCGTCCTCGCAGTGAAGAAGCCCTGCAATTGCGTAGTGAGCTTGCTGCCAAATACGACATTCCGGTGATGACACTCAGTGCAGCGACCATGACGGAAGATGATGTGACGGGTGTACTTCGTGAAGTGCTCTATGAGTTCCCTGTGCATGAAGTGAATGTAAACTTGCCGAGCTGGGTTATGGTACTCAATGAGACTCACTGGCTGCGTAGCAACTACGAAAACTCCGTACGAGATACCGTTAAGGATATTCGCAGACTTCGTGACGTGGATCGGGTTGTCGCTCAGTTCATGGAATATGAATTCATTGATCGCGCAGGCCTGAGTGGCATGAATATGGGGCAGGGTGTAGCCGAAATAGACCTGTACGCACCGGATGAGCTGTATGATCAGATTCTCGTGGAAGTGGTTGGCATCGAGATTCGCGGTAAGGATCATCTGCTGCAATTGATGCAGGAATTCTCGCATGCGAAGAGAGAATATGACCGCTTCGCAGAAGCGCTGGAGATGGTCAAAACGACCGGATACGGCATTGCTGCTCCATCTCTTGCCGAGATGGCTCTGGATGAACCTGAGCTCATTCGTCAGGGCACCAAATTTGGCGTACGTCTGAAAGCAACGGCACCGTCCATTCACATGATCCGGGTTGATGTGGAATCGGAGTTCGCTCCAATCATCGGTACGGAGAAACAAAGTGAGGAACTGGTGAGATACCTGATGCAGGATTTCGAGAACGACCCGATCAAGGTATGGGATTCAGACATGTTTGGTCGTTCGCTGCACTCCATTGTGCGAGAGGGGATTCAGGGCAAAATTGCCATGATGCCGGATAATGCAAGATACAAATTGCAAGAGACGCTTGGAAGAATCATTAACGAAGGTTCGGGCGGCTTGATCGCTATCATTCTGTAAGACATCAAAAGACCGTAAGGGGGCATCCCCTCGCGGTCTTTTTTACGTGATTTCTTTATTTTGGATGAAATGGATAGGAAGAATAGTGCTTTCGAAAAAACTTAGCGAGTTTTAGCTTTAAATTGCTAAAACCCATTTACATACTAGGGATTAGCCGTTATATTAATATTCAACTATTGTGATCGAGATCACAGAGAGTGGACAGGGGGATACAGAGATGAAAAGAAAAGAGACTAAATGGGTATGGTTGAGTGTGTTATTAGTATTTACATTGGCGCTGTCCGCTTGCGGAATCAAAAAAGAACCGGCAGCAACTCCGGCTTCGGGTGCATCAGATGATACACCAAAAACGGAAGCAGTTACAGGCCCTCTAAGCGGCAAACGGATTGCACTTATTATGGAGTTTAATACAGGTACTTTCTCGCAGCAATATGTACAAGGTGTAAAAGAAGAAATCGAAAAATTCGGTGGAGAACTGACAACGTTTGTTGCCGATAATGACAAAGCAAAGATGGTATCCTTGCTTGATAGCGCTATTAACCAGAAATTTGATGCCATTCTCACGGATCATGGGGATTCCCTATTAGAGCCAGGCGTGAAGAAGGCAGTAGAACAGAATATTCCAGTGGTCGTGTTTGACGCAGCTATCAGTGTTCCAGGAGCCACAGTCCTGTCGCAGGATGACCAGAAGATGGCTGAGCTGACGCTGGAGCAAATGAAAAAAGATATCAATGGACAAGGTAATATTGTCAAAGTATGGGTAGCTGGTTTCGCACCGATGGAACGCCGTCAGATTGCATACGGTGAATTCATGAAAGCAAATCCGGACATCAAGGAAATAGCTACATTCGGTTCCGCACAGAACCCAGCGCTGGATACTCAAGCCAAAATGGAAGCTATTCTCAAGCAGTATCCAAAAGGTGAGATTACAGCTGTATGGACTGCATGGGATGAGTTCGCCAAAGGGGCAGCGCGTGCGATTCAACAAGCTGGACGTGATGAGATCAAAGTGTATGGTATCGATATGAGTGACGAAGACCTGCAAATGATTCAGGACCCGAAAAATCCTTGGGTAGCTTCAGCTGCTGTTGATCCAACAGATATTGGTCGCGTCCAAGTACGTTATGCTTATCAGAAACTGAACGGGGACGAGACAGAAGATGCAGTTGTTCTTAACCCGGTCTATGTTCAACGTGAAGCTCTGCCAGATAAACAAATCTCCACTTCGGAGCTGTCAGAGTTCGTTGAAGGTTGGGGTGGCAGCACACAAGGAATCCAGGACTGGATGAGCGAATACGGAATTACTGCTAAATAAGCAGCGTATGGGAAGCGCGCCGCAAGGCGCGCTTTTTCAAACATAAATGAAGGTATGTGGGTCTGGAAGAAAAAAGGGATGCTCCCGGAAGGGAACGATTGGAGGTTAACATCATGAGGACTGCACCGATACTGCTTCACATGGAACATATCCACAAGCAGTTTTCAGGTATTCCTGCACTGAAGGATGTGGATTTCTCTGTAAAAGGCGGGGAGATTCATGCGCTGCTGGGTGCCAATGGTGCCGGTAAAAGCACGTTAATGAAAATTTTATCTGGTGCCTATCCATTGGATCAGGGGACGATCCAATTGAGTGGACAAGCTCTTCACCTGAGTTCTCCGGGAGACGCGAAGGCAAATGGGATTCACTGTGTCTATCAGGAAGTGGACGCGGCACTGGTGCCACAGCTGACGGCTGCGGAGAACATTATGTTGGATCAGTTGGCTTCATCTGCTGGAGGTTGGTGGAAAAGTCCACGGAAGCTGCAACAGCGCGCGGTTGAGGCGTTGAAGCAATTAGGGGCGGACATATCCGTTCACCAAAAAGTGGCCGATCTGACGCTTGCAGAAAAACAGATGATTTTGCTGGCACGGATTTTGATTCAGGATGCCAAAGTCATCATTTTTGATGAACCGACTGCACCGCTGAGCCAGGAAGAAACGGATGCATTTTTCCGGATTGTTCATCTCCTGAAGGATCGGGGCGTAGCTTGTATTTTCATTACCCATCGTCTTGCTGAAGTGACGGGTCACTGTGATCGCGTTACGGTTATGAGAGATGGGCAGCATGTATTTACCGGTGAAGCAAAGGGACTGACGATCAACGATTTGGTTACACAGATGCTGGGCAAACCATTCGAAGAAGAGTTTCCAAAGACGGAAGCGCCCGTGGGGGAGCTGCTGTTGGAGGCACGTGGGCTTCGTCGTGGAGTGAAAGTCAAAGGTGTTGACCTCTCTGTACGCCGAGGTGAAGTCCTCGCTGTGGTGGGTCTGGTAGGCGCGGGTAAAACGGAAAGCTCTCGTTTGCTGATTGGTGCAGATCGGCTGGAGGGAGGCGAGATCCGGCTTAACAACCGTAACCTTCGCCTGTCTCAGCCTGCGGATGCGGCGGCTTTGGGGATTGTTTCTGTACCGGAGGAGCGACGTAAACAAGGGATACTGATTCAGGAGAACGTGGAACGGAATTTAAGTCTGCCTTTGCTAAGCCGTCTTAGTACATTAGGTTTCGTAAGCCGCAAGCGGGAACGTCTGAATGCAGAGTCATTGGTGAAACAGCTTGGAATTAAAACATCGTCCGTGAAACAGGAAGTGAAATATCTAAGCGGTGGTAACCAGCAGAAGGTAGCCATTGGTAAATGGCTTAATGCGGATGCGGATGTATTTATATTTGATGAGCCAACCAAAGGCGTAGATATCGGGGCAAAAAGTGACATTTTCCGCATCATCAATGAACTGGCTTTGGCGGGCAAGGGTGTAATCTATTTCACCTGTGAACTGGATGAAGGCATGGGAATTGGTGACCGAATCGCTGTCATGTGTGAGGGTGTTATCGTAAAAGAGTTCAAACGATGCGAGACTAACCAAGAACAGCTGCTATACTATGCAAGCGGTGGACAAGAGGTGCAATCATGAAGGATAAATCACTGGATTTTGCGTTCCGTTACGGGGCGATTATAGTCATCATAGGTGTTATCGCATTTTTCGGCATTAAATTGCCTTATTTCTTTACGTACAGTAACTTGACCGATATTTTGGGCTCGATCTCTATCGTTACGTTTGTAGCGATCGGTGTCACGTTATCTCTCATTGTTGATGGATTTGATCTCTCGGTTGGGGCGACTGTCTCATTAACTACCGTTGTTACTGCTTCGTTAATGATTTGGTATCAACAACCACTGGCAATTGTAATTATTGTGCCACTAATCATTGGCGCTGTTATTGGTTTACTGAACGCTTTGCTGATCGTAAAATTGCGTATTCCGGATTTGCTCGCAACCCTTGCGACGATGTACATCATCGGAGGTATTCACAAAACGTATGCACAGGGATATACCATTTACAATCACATGCAGTTCCCTGACGGGAGCAAAGCTGCGGGAGAGATGGACCCGACATTCCTGCTTATAGGGCAGGGTAAATGGCTTGGTATGCCGATATCAGTTATCATGCTACTTATTGCGGTAATAGGTGTGCATATCTTTTTGACGTATACGAAATATGGTCGCCAGATGTACATTACAGGTGGTAATGAGGAAGCTGCGCGGTTGTCTGGAATCAAGGTGAAAAAGGTGCGTACACTCGCCTATGTAGCCGCTGGAGTGTTTGCAGCAATCGGGGGTATCATCTATGCCTCCAAAGTAGGATCCGGTCAAATTGATGCGGGATCACCGTTGTTAATGGAATCCGTAGCTGCAGTATTTGTCGGTTTCTCTGTGTTTGGTGCGGGTAAACCCAATGTCATCGGAACCTTCATTGGTTCGGTTCTGATTGGTGTACTTGTGAACGGTTTAACGATGATGAACGTACAGTATTTCACACATGATATTGTAAAAGGTGGGGTTCTCGTGCTTGCCCTGGCGGTTACATTTTACGTCTTAAACCGCAACCGGACTTGAAATTGTGGGCTGTCTGTATTAGTATGAAATTTGTTCGGCGTCTGAAATGCCCGTGGTTTCAGACGACATTCTGCCGAAAATGACTGTTGACCGCAGGCGGAGATTTGTGTTCAGCGCTCAAGATGTACGTAGATTTTTTGCGTATGAACGTATATTTCGCTATAAAACGGAAACACAGTATAACATTCAGGACATTGATACAGGAGGTGAAAAACAAATGAACAAATCAGACTTGATTACACATGTATCTGAAGCGACTGAATTGTCCAAGAAAGATGTAACGAAAGCGGTTGATGCCGTATTCGAAGCAATCTCTGAGGCTCTTCAAAGCGGAGATAAAGTACAATTGGTTGGTTTTGGGAACTTCGAAGTTCGCGAGCGCTCTGCACGTAAAGGACGCAACCCGCAAACAGGTGAAGAAATCGAAATTCCTGCGAGCAAAATTCCTGCATTCAAACCAGGTAAAGCGCTCAAAGACGGAATTAAATAAGATTTCTACATATTCCATATGTCGACAAAAAGACCGTGACTTGTTCACGGCCTTTTCTTTTGCCCTTTAACGATGATTCTTGCGGCTATCCGAGTGCTCAGGATCCTCCGGTTGCCCGGTATAAGCAACCAGAATCAGTTCTTCGCCAGCAGCTGCAGACAGATGCTGTTCGATTTCTTTTAACTGATGAATATGCTCGTCTGTAAGTGCGGCAGGGGTGTACTTCATGCAGATTCTCCTTTCTGTGGCTGTACAACTGTAGTATGACCCGAGGGTAGCCGATTCTTACGGTTCATTCGTATAAGGCGCAGGTTGACAAATGAAACAATCTTAATCATCATTAACGCTATCGAACTAAAGAAGGGGACATGCGTGATGGATCATCCAACCGGCAATGATTATATTGTAATTAAGGCAGAGGAAAATGGTGTCCAGGTGATCGGATTAACCCGAGGTCAGGATACACGTTTTCACCACACCGAGAAATTGGACAAAGGTGAAGTGATGTTCGCCCAATTTACCACCCATACTTCAGCTATTAAAATCCGGGGCAAAGCCACGCTGATTACCAAGCATGGACAGATTGAATCGGAGTAATGGACAGATTGAATACATTCAAATGAAGATTGCAGGCATAGCCTGCTTTTTTTCATTGTACAATGAGGTATGAGCCTTTACCGGACAGACTACACTAACAGGTAAAGGCAGGGAGGCGTATATGAAACCGCGGATGATTGTTACTGCTTCAATGCTGGCAACGGTTGCGGCGGTCTTTCTGCTTGTTGCGATACAAACCTTACATATGCGTACATGGGGCGGGGACAACGTACAGCCTGCCTCTGCATCACATCATCCAGTTCAGCTAACGAATGACAATCTGGTTGATGTGCTAAGTTCCATGCAACTATCAACTCCCATTGCAAGAGTGGAATGGAAACAGTCCATTTTGACACTGGACCTCAAAGTTAAAGGAACGGGTACAAGTTACACTGAAATCTATGAGAACATGGCAGCTGTGGCGGATCTGGGCTTTCGGAGTCTGGATAACGTGGATCAGGTGCTGCTACGTGTGATGGCAGAAGATGAATGGATGCATAAACGACATCTGTTACTTGCTGCTGATATTCGGCGTGGAGAGTGGCCTCTGTATGCGATTGAAACATTACGGAACTGGAAAAGTGCGGCCTTTTCGGATGAATTGAAGGACTGGTTTCATTTGATGGAGACCGAACTCTGGAAGAAGCAATTCGAAATGACAAGTCAGGGGTAATAGAATAGCAGGATTCAGTGCGTGCCCGTTCAACATATGCTATAATATATAAGATTGTAGTGCAGAAATGGTTTAACAATGTTAAGGCTCGGAGGCTGAGAATGAATTCATATCGCGTACCCCAACTAGCAAAGAAATATACGGATTACGACATGATTCGACAACATACGGAAATCCCATCATTTCCGGATAGCCGGGCACGTCTGTTGCAGGTATTTGTGGGCCGCACAGACGAAAAGGTGCATCAAGAGTTATATGCTCTTGCAACTTCGCTCGTTCAGTTGGCCATGGATACGCATGATCGAATCGATACCATTTCCGGTGAGCGGAAAGAGCAGGAGATGCGTTCACGTCAGTTGAATGTACTCGCCGGGGATTATTTAAGTAGCCGTTTTTATCAATTGCTTGCCCAAGCGGGCAGAATTGAAATGATTGGAAAACTCAGTGGTGCTGTATCCGGAGTGAACGCACGCAAGATGACGCTGTATGAACGGATGAAGAAGCTTCTCGTTTCGGCTGACGAATACTTGCGTGAAACGGTACAGCTGAGGATGCAGCTGTTTCTTTCATTTACAGGCATGATTCAACATAACGAAGAGTCATTATGGAACAGCCTGTTGACCGAATTCAGCTCCTGCGAAACGATCGTGGAAGAACTGAAGCGGATGAATGACGCAAAACAATATCTTCACAGCTATGCATACTGGCACATATACGAGCATGGTAATGACGATGAGCGCAATGTGTTGCGTCAGTCTGAACCGGATGCACGTGCATGGAACGCTATGGTGCTGAAGCATAGGGTTGGCGAGGTTTTGCTGGACAAGCTTCGCGAGTGTACACACCGCATTCAACTGTTGTTGCAAGACGAGGAAGGGCGGATGGGCTTGCATGAGATACACGCAATTCTAGAGCCTTACTTGGCATATTTGCAGCCTTCACATGCGGCAGTAAGGGAAGATTGAGGGGGAGACAGACGAATGGGGAGCGGAGAGACCAAACCGAAAGAAGAATATGTCCATTCGGTTTTTCAGAGTATAGCCGGAAAATATGATGTCATGAACGATATTCTAAGTTTCCGCAGGCATAAGGCTTGGCGTAAATTCACCATGAAAAAGATGAATATGTCCAAAGGCGATACCGGTCTTGATTTGTGCTGCGGCACATGTGACTGGACGCTTGCTATGGCAGAGGCAAGTGAAACGGGGCACATGCACGGACTTGATTTCAGTAGCAACATGCTGGAGGTCGGCCAGACAAAGATCAATGCGGTGCAACGTCAAAAGCAGATTACCCTGACACAGGGAAATGCCATGTCACTTCCTTTTGAAGACAATTCATTTGATTATGTGACGATCGGGTTTGGGTTGCGTAATGTACCTGATCTCAGACAAGTGTTGTCTGAAATGAAACGTGTGGTCAAACCGGGTGGTATGGTTGTGTGCCTGGAATTGTCCAAGCCAACATGGCAGCCGTTCAAAGGCATTTATTATTTTTATTTTGAGAAAGTTTTACCGAATCTTGCCAAAGTGTTTGCTAAAAGTTTTGAGCAGTACAAATGGCTGCCGGACTCACTGGCCATTTTCCCGGGAAGGCAGGAACTGGCAGATATTTTTGCAGAAACTGGATTACAACAAGTGCAGGCCTACCCTCTCACCGGAGGTATAGCGGCACTGCATATTGGAACCAAGGAGAATCAGCATGTTTAGGAAAATTCGCATCTTTTTAGAAATGATCAAGATTGAACACACGCTTTTTGCTTTACCTTTTGCATTTATGGGGGCCATCCTCGGCTCCATGGTAGTGAATGATACCTTCCCAAGCTGGATGCAGATCATGTGGGTATTGCTTGCGATGGTCGGCGCACGTAGTGCGGCTTTTGGTTTGAACCGAATTATTGACCAAGCGATTGATGGCAAAAACCCGCGTACCGCAATGAGAGCCATCCCGGCAGGACTGTTGAAAAATGGGGAAGTTGTTATATTTGTCATTATCTCATTTATATTGTTATTCTGGGCCTCATCCAATCTTAATGTATTATCGATGCAGCTGTTGCCTATTGCTGTGTTTATGTTGGTACTGTATTCGTACACCAAACGATTCACATGGTTATGCCACATTGTTCTCGGAATGACGATTGGTTTGGCACCACTTGGTGGCTGGGTAGCTGTAACAGGAACGATGGATTGGACAGCGATTGTGCTGTACGTTACGATTGTGTTCTGGACAGCGGGCTTTGATATTATCTATGCATGTCAGGATTTGGAATTCGATCAGGGAGAGGGTCTTCACTCCATACCTTCCCGTTTTGGCCTGGTTAAATCCTTGCAGATCGCTAAGTTCTTCCATGTGATTACTGCAATTGGTTTTCTTGCGTTATTGTTGCTGACAGATCTGAGCTGGTGGTATGGCGCAGGCATGTTGGTGACGTATGGAATTCTGTTCTATCAACACTATATTGTATCGCCTAATGATATGAGCCGTGTTCAAACGGCGTTTTTTACCATGAACAGTTTGCTTAGTATAATCGTATTTACGTTCACTCTAATTGATCTGGCGGTGAAATAAATGGTGCAGCAGCCGGACAATAAACGACTGGTTGTCGGAATTACCGGAGCGAGTGGCAGCATATATGGCATTCGATTAATTGAAACGCTGCTTGATTTGGAATATAACGTTCATCTGGTCATATCCAATGCAGGGTGGCGTGTACTGAAAGAAGAATTGGACTGGGATGTGACGAATCGGGACGCGGTGCTGGAAGAAAAATTCGGCAACCGTGCCGGTTCTCTGATCTATCATCCTGTGAGTGATATAGGGGCCTCCATTGCCAGTGGTTCTTATCTGGCCGACGGCATGATTATCATGCCATGTTCGATGGGAACTCTTTCGTCCATCGCGCAGGGATCGTCGGATAATCTGATGTCTCGCGCAGCCGATGTTATGATGAAAGAGGGAAGGACATTGATACTCGTACCACGTGAGACGCCTCTTCATGCAATCCATCTGGAGAACATGCTGAAGCTTTCTCGTCTTGGTGTACGAATGATACCGGCTATGCCTGCTTTTTATTACAAACCTCAGACGATGGATGAGTTGATTCTGTTTTTGGTGGGGAAAGTGCTGGATAGCTTGCGCATCCCACATCAACTGTTTACAAGATGGGGAGAACCGGATGAACGGGGATAACGACTGAGTTCGATACAAGGCTGTTTTTTGCCAAAGTGTTGCTCGGTTTATTTGTCCCCCGAATCCCGGGGTATTGGTGAGCACTGATGGTGAGTCTTCATGAACCACAGTCTTGACCCATGCTCCGGCAACTTCTGTATTTTGTTTCAGAACAAGTCGCAGAGTTTAATTTTCGGGTGTCGGCTATGACATTCGGAGAAGAAAAACACGTTAGATTACCTTATAGAACAACACAAGCAAGAACGGTAAGCCGGGTTTTTCGTAATGCCTGCAGGCCCGACTTGCTGGAGGGGAAGGTAAGCATGAATTTATGGACTGACAATACGCTGATACGGGTGAACGAATGAAACTATTGGATATTTTCGGGTTGTTAAAAAAGGACATGGATTACATTGAGAAAGAGTTGTATCGCAGTGTTCGAGGAGAACAGAAGCTGCTGAGTGAAACGTCACTTCATTTGCTCAAAGCAGGAGGAAAACGGTTGCGGCCCGTTTTTGTGTTACTTGGTGGGAAATTTGGTACATACGACATTGAACGTCTGAAGTTGGTTGCGGTTCCGCTGGAACTCATTCATTCGGCATCCCTCGTTCACGATGATGTCATTGATAATGCGGAGACACGCCGAGGCAAACCCACGGTGAAGTCAAAATGGGATAACCGGATTGCCATGTACACTGGAGACTATATCTACGGTAAGGCACTTGAAATGACTGCCGGATTATCCGATCCAGCTATTCATCGTATCCTTGCCAAAGCTATGGTACAGATGTCCATTGGTGAGATGGAGCAAATTCGCGACTTTTTCAATACGGGACAAAGTGTTCGTAACTATCTGCTGCGGATTCGCCGCAAAACAGCACTTCTAATTGCGGTTAGCTGTCAGTTAGGGGCATTGGCTACACGTGCGCCTGAGCATGTATCTTCCCTGTTGTATACATACGGATACAATGTGGGGATGGCTTTCCAGATTCAAGATGATGTACTTGATCTGGTAGGTACTGAGAAACAACTTGGCAAGCCACCTGGCAGTGACATGAAGCAAGGAAATATCACTCTTCCTGTACTTTATGCCTTAGAAGAATCCGATCTGCGGGAACCTTTACTTAATGAAATTTCCCGTGTCCAGCATGAAGAAGGACGGGCAAGTGCATCGGATGCAATTGGAATGATTCGCCAAAGTCAAGGAATTGCTAAAGCAGAAGCCCTTGCTGACCGATATATGAAGAAAGCGCTCGATGCTCTCGATCAGCTACCTAACATCAAGACGACCAAAAACCTGCGTGATATCGCTCATTTTGTGGTTAAACGTACGCATTAAACAATGTATGACCTTCGACTCTCAGATTACTCATACCCAAAGACGAGCAGAACTGTGAGATTCCTCATTGGGAGGATTTGGACATGTATGTTACAATCAGAGGGATTGCGTTTACATAGTGATTAACTTTGAACCGTGAGTGAGGAGTGAGCTGATGGATCGTACATTTTTGATGGTGAAGCCGGATGGTGTGCAGCGTGGATTGATCGGTCGAATTATTAGCCGTCTGGAAGACAAAGGATTTAAGTTGGTGGCAGGCAAATTGGTGCAGATGTCTGAGGATCAGGCAAAACGCCATTATGCTGAACATGAGGGCAAACCGTTTTTCGATGATCTGGTTCGTTTTATCACATCGGGGCCTGTATTTGCCATGGTGTGGGAAGGCGACGATATTGTGGCGCTTGCGCGCATCGTCATCGGAAAAACCAATGTGAAGGAAGCAGCTCCGGGTACCATTCGCGGAGACTTCGCCAGCCACACACCACATAATCTGATTCATGGGGCAGATTCACCGGAAAGTGCTTCCCGTGAAGCAGCAAATTTCTTTGCTTCAGATGAACTGGTGGTTTACGACAAGAGCATCGCAGCCTGGTTGTAATTATTAGCCAAAAGGGTGATACACGATGCTGGAGCAAGAACAACTACTAGACCCGGATTACACCGGATTCATTCGTAAAATCAAAGAGAGCACAGGCATTGATCTTGCTCAATACAAGGAAGGCCAGATGAAAAGAAGGCTGACCACACTTCGCAACAAAAACGGGTTTCATACATTTTCTAACTTTTTTGAAGCTATGCAGAAAGATAAATCATTGTTCTACGAGTTCCTTGATCGTATGACGATCAACGTGTCGGAATTCTGGCGTAATCCCAATCGTTGGGAAGTGCTGCGGGACGAGATCCTGCCTGAGCTGCTGGGGTCCAAGCGTCGTGCTAAAGTTTGGAGTGCGGCCTGTTCAACAGGTGAAGAACCTTATACACTTGCCATGATTCTGGACACGATGGGCATTTTGAAGGACAGCTCCATTACGGCAAGTGATCTGGATGAAGGTGCATTGGCCAAAGCCAAGGAAGGGCGTTATATGGAACGCTCGCTTAAGGATGTGCCAAAGGAAACGGCGAACCGTTACTTCAAGCAGGATGGCTTGGTATACCGTATTGATGAGCAACTCAAAAATTCAATCAAGTTCATGAAACAGAATTTGCTGGTGGACCGTTTTGACGATGGGTACGATCTGATTGTGTGCCGAAATGTCATGATCTATTTTACCGAGGAAGCCAAAAACCTGTTGTATCACAAATTTGCAGCAAGTTTGCGTCCAGGCGGTATTTTGTTTGTGGGTAGTACGGAGCAGATCTTCTCCCCGGGACAATATGGTCTGGAGACAGCAGAGACATTCTTCTATCGGAAAAAATAATGATAATGGTTGTTGAGCCGTCTGAAGCACATGTACATGTGCTTCAGGCGGTTATTTGTATACCAAGTACAAGAAAGAGCCGACTTTCTTGTCAAAGCCGGTCAGCTATACTATAATAAGCAAAGAAATTATGGGATTTTAGCAATGTGAAGTTTAACAGTTTAAAGGGGGAACGTATTATGAGTTTACGCTATTTAACCGCAGGGGAGACGCACGGACCCCAATTGACCGCTATTATTGAAGGATTGCCAAGTAATTTGACGATTGATTTTGAAGAACTGAATTTCCAGCTTCACCGCCGCCAAAAGGGATATGGCCGTGGACGTCGGATGCAGATTGAGAAGGATCAGGCGAATTTTGTTGGTGGTATCCGTCACGGATATACAACAGGTGCTCCGGTAGCGCTGGTTGTTCAAAATAATGACTGGAAACATTGGCAGAATATTATGAATATTGAGCCGATTGAAGGCAGTGACGAAGAGAAACGTCGCGTTCATCGTCCACGTCCCGGACACGCTGATCTGAACGGTGGACTCAAGTATAATCTTAAAGACTTGCGTAACGTACTGGAGCGCTCCAGTGCACGTGAGACAACGGTACGTGTGGCATGTGGCGCCATTGCACGTCAATTCCTGGCTGAATTCGGAATCAAGGTAGCTGGACGTGTACTTCGTATTGGAGAGATCGAAGCTCCGTATCAGGACCTTCCGATTGATGAACTGATCGCAGTGACAGAAGCTTCCTCTGTACGTGTTACGGATGCTGAGACAGAGAAGAAGATGGAGGCCTACATCGACCAGATTAAACAAGAAGGCGATTCCATCGGAGGAATAGTGGAATGTATCGTTGAAGGTGTACCTATTGGTCTGGGTAGTTATGTTCAATACGATCGCAAGCTGGATGCACGAATCGCTCAAGGCGTAATGTCCATTAATGCATTCAAAGGTGTAGAGATTGGTATCGGATTCGAAGCCGGAGTCATTCGGGGATCACAGGTACATGATGAAATCATGCATACGGATGAGCGCGGCTACCACCGGGCAACCAACCGTCTGGGTGGATTCGAAGGTGGTATGACAAACGGTATGCCAGTCGTTGTACGTGGTGTAATGAAGCCGATCCCAACGTTGTATAAGCCACTGCAAAGTGTCGATATTGATACAAAAGAAGCATTTACGGCTCAGGTTGAGCGTTCGGACGCTTGTGCTGTACCAGCAGCGAGTGTCGTTATGGAGCATGTTGTAGCGTGGGAAATTGCCAAAGCATTCCTGGAGAAATTCGGCGGGGATTCCATGGAAGAGATCCGTGCTAATGTTGCTAGCTATAACGCCCAACTGGAGAATTACTAATATGCGTCAGCTGACGGTACAGTTGGAGGAACGCTCATATCCGATTCTGATTGGCAGCGGTCTATTGGCACAAGCCCCTCAATATTTTGAGCAATATGGCTTGACCAAAAAAAGTCCGTTACTCATCATTACAGATGAACATGTGGCTCCCAAATACTTGTCAGGTTTGGAGCAAACGCTGCGTACGGCTGGTTATACAGTCGTATCTGCGGTTGTGCCCTCTGGTGAAACATCGAAATCCCTTTCGGTGTACCAGGATATGATGACCGTTGCGATCGAAGGCAAACTGGATCGGAGTTCTGCGATTCTGGCCCTAGGTGGTGGTGTCGTAGGTGATCTGGCTGGCTTTGTTGCTGCTACATATATGCGAGGAATCAAGTTTGTTCAAGTACCTACAACGATTTTGGCGCATGACAGCAGTGTAGGCGGCAAGGTGGCTGTCAATCATCCGCTGGCCAAAAATATGATCGGTGCATTCCATCAGCCCGAGCTAGTACTCTATGACGTGGACACACTTCAGTCCTTGCCGCCACGAGATGTTTCGGCAGGTTTGTCAGAGATGTTGAAGCACGGACTGATCCGTGATGAGGCTTTTGCACATTGGTGTGAGGAACATGCGGAGGAACTGCTTGCGCTTAATCCGGAAGCATTGGGATACGGCTTGGAGCGCGGTTGTGGTATTAAGGCAGAGATTGTATCCAGAGACGAACGTGAAAATGGAGAACGTGCGTTGTTGAACCTGGGACATACGATTGGTCACGCCATTGAAGCGATTGCCGGTTATGGAGAATTCCTGCACGGAGAGGCGATCTCGATCGGTATGGCTGGATCAGCATTGCTTGGTGAGAAGCTTGGTGCGCCAGCAGGACTCTATGAAGATACGGTCCGTATGCTGCGGTCACTTCGCCTTCCAACAACGATGCCTGCACATCTCGACACGGATGCATTAATGGAAGCGATGATGCATGACAAAAAGTTCCGTGAAGGTCATATGGTGTTTATCATTCCTGATCGGATTGGGGCTGCAAGAATTGTGAAGGACGTACCTGTGTCGGCGGTTCGGGACGTCATTGAAATGCTCAGGAAGGGAGAATAACAGCAATGGTCACACGGGGAATTCGCGGGGCTACAACAGTCACGCAGAACAACGAAGAACAGATTTTGAAGGAAACGGCTGTATTGTTGCAGGAGATCGTGGATCGCAATGAGATCCAACCGGAAGATATCTGCAGTGTGTGGATTACGTTAACTGGGGATCTGGATGCTGCTTTCCCGGCAAAAGCTATTCGTCAACTGGATGGCTGGGAACTCGTACCACTAATGTGTGCACTGGAGGTTCCTGTTAAAGGTGCCTTGGCGCAGTGCATTCGTTTCATGGTGCATGTGAATACAAACAAAGCTCAGAATGAAATCAACCATGTGTATCTGAACGGTGCACAGGCGTTACGTCCGGATTTGGCAGCACCTTCTGGCTCTTAAGTAGTGGGTTGTCAAACCGATCATAATGATGTATAGTGAGAACCAGTTGAGTAGAGTAGAGATTGAGCTGAGAGCAGCTGAGCTAGTGGAGTATATAGCAGAGTCCAGTGGGTGGTAACCGGGGCAACAGAAACCGGTCAACTGATTCACGGTACGTCGTGCTACGGAATAGGTAACAGGAACAGGGAAAACAAACGTGTCATAGGACATCTTTTGTTTTGATATATTTTGGTACAAACACAATCAATGCACTCTCCTATATTTTACGAAATATTGGAATGAGTAGTTGAAGTGTTATAACTAATTTATTTTCCCGATTTGGATGATGTGAGATGCATCAATTCAGCAACCTGTGAATAATCCGACAGCGAAGTATAGAGACTTGTTATTTATGAAGCATCACCCTGTTAAATACAGCTTATAACCAAACCTCTACCTGATGGTAGAGGTTTTTTTGTACATATACCCTTTTCTTCTACCCCTATAAGTTCAACTAAACTTTTACACAAAAACGCAGAGGACAGAAATAACGTGAAGAAGCGGAGCGTTCGCATTTATCACCGGATTTTCCCTTTAGAAAAGAAATCAAAAAATCTGGGGATAACAGCGATCGGAAGGTTGTTCTGTCATCGGAGTGCTCAGTGTAAACCTCTTTAGTTGAACTTACCTAAATCTGAAAGGACGTGATCTGATGATAACGCCAAACGTTAATCAAGTACTGAAAATATCGAATGAGTATAATCTGATTCCGGTAGTCAAGCGGATTCTGGCAGATATGGAGACTCCGATTCGAATATTCCGCCGTTATGCTGACAACGATCGGGCATTCCTGCTGGAAAGTGTAGAGGGTGGTATTCAATGGGCGAGATACTCGTTCATCGGTACAGATCCGTTCCTGATGATTTCGGCCAAGAAAGGCCGGATCGTTGTAGAAGAAGCAGGGAAGACTCGTGAATTGCCAGGCAAACCGATCGAAGAACTGAAAGCACTGCTGCGTAAGTATCGCAGTCCAAAAGATGATGAACTGCCACCATTCACAGGTGGAGCAATTGGGTTCTTTGGATATGATCTGCTGTCCTATTATGAGAAGCTTCCAGCTCACGCGCTGGATGACCTGAATATGGATGACATTCGCTTTATGTTCTGTGACCAGATTATCGTGTTTGACCATGTGAAGCAGCAGATGTTGCTCGTCGGGAATGTACACATCAAAGATGGTGCAACGGATGACGAGATACGTCAAGCGTATGCAGTGACTTCGGAGAAGCTGGAGCAGGCCGCAGAACGTTTGCAGCAGCAAGGACCAGGGGAGAACCTGAATCCGCGTTCTATTCCGGGAGACGTGGAACTGGGGGATATTCGCTCCAACCTCACGAAGGAACAATTTATCGGTAATGTGGAGCAAGCCAAAGATTACATTCGCGCAGGTGATATTTTTCAAGTGGTATTGTCCCAGCGTTTCCACATTGATACGGAAGTTTCTCCGCTTCACGTGTATCGTGTGCTTCGGACCCTGAATCCATCACCTTATATGTACTACCTCAAAATGGATGATGAGATTATTGTTGGTACTTCGCCTGAAGCGCTGGTCAAGGTGGACGGGAATCGTGTGGAGACACGACCGATTGCAGGTACACGTCCAAGGGGGGCAACAGAAGCGGAAGATCGTGCACTCGCTGCTGATCTGCTCCAGGATGAGAAGGAACGCGCGGAGCATCTGATGCTTGTTGATCTGGGGCGTAACGATCTGGGCCGCGTATCCAGCTTCGGCAGTGTGAAGTGTGACATGTTCATGGAGATTGAACGGTATTCTCACGTTATGCACATGGTATCGAACGTTACGGGCGAGCTTAGAGAAGATAAGGATTTCTTCGATGCATTCCTCTCTTGCTTGCCAGCGGGTACTGTATCCGGAGCACCGAAACTGCGTGCAATGGAGATTATCGCGGAACTGGAGAAAGAGGCACGGGGTGCTTATGCAGGAGCAATCGGATACCTTGGTTTCTCGGGTAACATGGACTCCTGTATTACGATTCGTACGATTATTTTCAAAAAGGGAAAAGCATATGTACAGGCTGGAGCGGGAATCGTATGGGATTCTGTGCCTGAGAATGAATATGAGGAAACAGTTAACAAAGCTAAAGCATTGCTCAAAGCGATTCGAACAGCAGAAGCAATGTTTCCCGCCAAAGAAAAGGACAGCACGTTGAGACTGGCGAATGCAGACTACTTTGTCACACCAGCGGCCGCTAAGAACTGAGAGAGGAGAGACCGGAGATGAACATAAACCCAATAATGAATGAGAACCCTGTAACCCCCATTGCTGAGATTACTCGTGAGGGAGGCATGAAGAATGGCCTGGCGAAGATTTTGGAGGGCAGCCATCTGGAGCAAGCCGAAGCAAGAGATTTGATGTACTCGATTATGAGAGGTGAGGCAACGCCGGCTCAAATCGGAGGTTTGCTGATGGCGCTGCGGATGAAGGGGGAAACGGTGGATGAGATCACCGGTTTTGCTGAAGCCATGCGTGGTCAGGGCGGACGAATTCTAACGGATGGCAGCGGCTTGCTGGACACTTGTGGAACAGGTGGATCGGGTATTCACAAATTCAACATTTCCACAGCATCCGCCATCATTGCTTCGGCCGTCTCGGTTCGGGTCGCCAAACATGGCAACCGTTCAGCTTCAGGCAAAGCGGGTAGTGCAGATGTATTAGAGGCACTCGGTGTAAATATCCATCTGAACGGTGAGCAGGCTAGACAATGTCTGGATGATATCGGAATCTGCTTCTGTTTTGCCCAGGTATATCACCCTTCCATGCGACATGCGGCAGGACCAAGAAAAGAGCTGGGTGTTCGTACCATTTTCAATATGCTCGGACCGTTAACCAATCCTGCGGGAGCAGATCGCCAATTGCTTGGCCTGTATGATCGTTCCCGGACGCCGATGATTGCTGAAGTACTGAATCGTCTTGGTCTCAAAAGAGCGTTGGTTGTGGCCAGCCATGATGGTCTGGATGAAATCAGTATCTCGGCACCAACTCAGGTATCTGAACTTCGCAATGGTGAAGTGCACACCTATGATATTGATCCACGTGATATGGGCTTGTCTCTGCATCCGCTTGAAGCGGTACTTGGAGGAGATGCGGCACAGAATGCCGAAATTATTAAGAGGATCTTCCAGGGTGAGCAGAGTGCTTATCGTGATGTCGTTCTGTTGAACGCCGGAGCGTGCATCTATGTATCCGGTCTTGCAGATAGCATTGCTGAAGGGGTGACACTTGCCGCAGAAGCGGTAGATTCGGGCAAAGCTGCCGGGAAGCTTGAACAGTTAATTCATACAACGGAGGCGTACAGTCATGTATCTTGATCGAATCGTTGCAACCAAACATAAAGAAGTTGAAGTTCTGGCACAAACATTTAACATGGATGAGGCAATCCAAAAAATCGAACAATTACCCGCAACCCGGGGGTTTGAACAAGCATTATCAAGCGGACGCAATCGCAAACTCGGCCTTATTGCTGAAGTGAAGAAGGCTTCGCCGTCCAAAGGATTGATCCGTCCGGATTTTCATCCGGTAGAGATTGCTGCGGCTTATGAACGAGCGGGTGCAGACTGCATCTCCGTATTAACAGATGTGTCGTATTTTCAAGGCAGCAACGAGTACTTGCAGGCAATCCATCAAGCAGTGAACATTCCGCTATTACGCAAGGATTTTATTATAGATGAACGACAGATTGCGGAGGCAAGATTACTGGGTGCGGATGCGATACTGTTGATTGCCAGTATTCTGACACTTGAACAGATTCGTCAATATCTGGAATTTGCCAAAAGTTTGGGGCTGGATGCCTTGATTGAAGTCCATGATCGAACAGAATTGGAGCAGGTATTGGAGATTCCGCAGGCAACACTAGTGGGCATCAACAATCGTAATTTGAAAACATTCGAAACCAGTCTGAACACAACACTGGATTTGATGGAATTGATTCCAAGTGGCGTTACCTTGATTAGCGAAAGTGGTATTGACGGACCAGAATCAACAGTACCTCTGATCCAGGCCGGTGTTCATGGTATTCTCGTAGGTGAGCATCTCATGCGCAAGGATGATGTCGAGGCGGCTGTATATGATCTGATGGGACCCAAATAATGAATAATTCCATATACGATGGCACAGGCGACAGTATGTCAGAACTGAGAAACCCGCTGCCAGCGGCCGTAAAAATATGTGGACTTCAGGACGTTGAAGTGCTAAAATCGATGATAAACTTGCCTGTGGATTACATTGGTGTTGTTTTTGCCAAATCACGCCGCCGAATCGAACCCGAGCAGGCTGCTGCATTAAGAACGGTATTGTTCGAATGGTCTACCTATGATCGGCCGAAGCTTGCGGGTGTATTTGTGAATCCTACGCTCGAAGAACTGGAACACATTATGGAGATTGCTCAACTG
The DNA here is from genome assembly GCF_038004485.1 of Paenibacillus sp. FSL R7-0026. Taxonomy (NCBI): domain Bacteria; kingdom Bacillati; phylum Bacillota; class Bacilli; order Caryophanales; family Paenibacillaceae; genus Paenibacillus; species Paenibacillus sp. FSL R7-0026. Next base: position 3,996,427 of record NZ_JBBORG010000001.1, on the reverse strand, counting down.
GATGTTATTCAGCTGCATGGACAGGAGACTGCGGAATTTTGCCAGCAGGTGAAGCTGCGGTGGAATGCCAAAGTGTTCAAAGTTTTTTCTTTTCCCAAAGATGAAACGGGGCCGGAAGCTGATGATGCAGCCATAAGGGCTCTTGATACTTACGATAAATTCGTGGATGCGATATTGCTTGATACCCATGATCCTCTATATGGAGGGGGCTCCGGGAAAACGTTTGCCTGGGAGCGAATCCCTGCCTATGCTGAATGGGCGAAAAGTCGCGAAATTGCTCTGTTCGTTGCAGGAGGTTTGCAGCCGGACAATGTACAACAACTAATACAGACATATGCACCTTTCGGCGTCGATGTATCCAGCGGCGTGGAGACTGAAGGTGTGAAGGATATTGCCAAAATTACAGCATTCGTAGAAAGGGTGAAGCAGGCATGACACATCAATTGCCGGATCAACACGGGCGTTTCGGTCACTTCGGAGGCCGCTTTGTACCTGAGACACTAATGAACGCACTCATAGAGTTGGAGGAGGCATATAGCCACTTCTCTGAAGATGAGGAATTCAACAAGGAACTGAACTATCTGCTAAGCGAGTATTCTGGACGTGAAACGCCATTGTATCATGCAGAGCAATTGTCACGCCGATTGGGCGGACCGAAAATTTATCTGAAACGTGAAGATCTCAATCATACAGGTGCGCACAAAATTAATAACGCCATTGGACAAGGTTTGCTTGCCAAACGGATGGGCAAAAAGAAAGTTATTGCCGAAACAGGTGCAGGTCAACATGGCGTTGCAACGGCAACCGTAGCTGCATTGCTTGGATTGGAATGCAAAGTATTTATGGGCGAAGAGGATACAGAGCGTCAACAGTTAAACGTATTTCGGATGAAGCTGCTCGGAGCAGAAGTCATTCCGGTGACGTCCGGAACACGGACACTGAAGGATGCTGGTAATGAAGCGCTTCGCTACTGGGTCAGCAATGTGGAGGATACATTCTATGTGCTCGGATCAGTGGTTGGTCCTCATCCATATCCGATGATGGTGCGGAATTTCCAACGTGTGATTGGTGATGAGACCCGTCGTCAGATTCAGGAGATCGAAGGGCGTTTGCCAGATGTAATTGTAGCAGCTGTTGGTGGAGGAAGTAATGCGATCGGTATGTTCTATCCATTTATCGGTGATCAGGATGTGAAGCTTGTTGGTGTTGAAGCCGCAGGTAAAGGGGTCGAAACCGAGTATCACGCGGCGACGATGACCAAAGGTACACATGGTGTATTCCAGGGATCTATGAGTTACCTGTTGCAGGATGAGTATGGACAGGTTCAGCCAGCGCATTCCATCTCGGCCGGACTTGATTATCCGGGTGTTGGTCCGGAGCATTCCTATCTCAAGGATATTGAACGGGCAAAATATGTACCGATCACGGATCAGGAAGCACTGGATGCCCTGCAACTCCTATGTCGGACGGAAGGAATCATTCCTGCTCTGGAGTCTGCACATGCGGTAGCTCAAGTTGTCAAACTGGCGCCTGAACTTACAGCAGATGATATTGTAGTCATTTGTCTGTCGGGACGTGGAGACAAGGATGTTGAATCGATCATGAAATACACGGGAGGTGACTTGGGATGAATCTGATGGACCAGACCTTCCAGCAATTGAAGGAACAGAATCGTACGGCACTTATTCCATTCTTAACCGTGGGAGACCCGGATGTGGACACAACGATTGATATCATCAAGGAGCTTGAACAGGCTGGAGCGGACATTTTGGAACTGGGTGTTCCCTATTCCGATCCGCTTGCGGATGGCCCAGTCATTCAGCGTGCTTCCGAACGCGCGCTGAAAAGCCAGATTACCATTCGTACTGTGATGGAAACCGCTGCAAAAGCTCGTAAGGCAGGTGTGAAACTGCCGTTTGTACTGTTCACCTATTATAATCCGGTATTGCAGACAGGACTGGATGTATTCTTTGATGAATTGGTCAAACACGATATTAGTGGCATGATCATTCCGGACCTGCCAATTGAGGAAGCGGAAGAGATGCGAGAACGCGCAAATCGTGCTGGTGTGCATCTGGTGCCGCTTGTTGCACCTACATCTAATGCACGGATTGAGCGGATTGTAACGGGAGCGAGTGGCTTTATCTATTGTGTATCATCCCTTGGGGTAACCGGAGAGAGAGCTTCTTTCTTTGATGGCGTAGAGAGCTTCATTGAGACGGTGAAAAGCCTGACAGACCTCCCTGTAGCGGTAGGTTTTGGTATCTCCAGTCATGAGCAGGTGGCACATTTCTCCCGCATCTGCGATGGCGTTGTTGTAGGTAGTGCCATTGTTCGTCAAGTGGAAGATGCGATTCCTCTGCTTGAAAATCCGGATACGCGTGCAACGGGACTGTTGCAAATTCGCAACTTTGTGGCACAATTAAAGGGATAGAGATGTCCTGAAAGGACATCTTTTGGACACATGAGGTGCACGCTGATTCGTGTCTAACATTATTTCAATAACAGGAGGCGGTCGGGTTGAAACCGAAATCCCAGATTGTCAATCTGCCTGTGTACCAGCCGGGCAAACCGATTGAAGAAGTGAAACGTGAACTGGGGCTTGAACAAGTCATCAAGCTGGCCTCCAACGAAAACCCGTACGGCAGTTCTCCTGCCGCTCTGGAAGCCATTACGAAAGAAATGACTAATATAAGCATATACCCAGACGGTAGCTCGGTTGAGCTGACGGGAGTTCTTGCCAAGCATCTTGGCGTTGAACGGAACAATCTGATATTTGGTTGTGGTTCCGATGAGATTATTGCTTTGATCACGAGAGCTTTCTTCTTGCCGGGTGACGAGACTATCATGGCAGATCAGACATTTTCTGTATATAAAAGCAATGCAGATATTGAGGGTGCCGTGTCCATCGAAGTGCCTCTGAAAGATGGCACGCATGATCTGAGCGCGATGCTCGCGCAAATTAACGACAAAACCAAAGCAGTATGGGTGTGTAATCCAAATAATCCGACAGGTACGATTATCTCCGAGCAGGAACTTACAGCCTTTATGGACCGTGTGCCTGCCCATGTGATGGTCATACTGGACGAAGCTTATTATGAATTCGTAACCGATGAAGCATACCCGCAAAGTATACCATTGATCGAACGGTATCCGAACTTGGTCATCCTGCGGACATTCTCCAAAATTTACGGTTTGGCTTCGCTTCGGATCGGATATGGTATTGCACGTCCCGAAATTATTGATTTGATTAACCGTGTACGTGAACCGTTTAACACCTCCCGTTTTGGACAGGTTGCGGCAAAAGCTGCACTACTGGATCAGGATTTTGTTCAAGAGTGCTCGAAGCGGAATGCAACGGATCGGGATTACCTGCAAAATGAATTTACACGGCTCGGATTGTCGTATTTCCCTTCACAGGGTAATTTCATTATGGTTGATCTGAATATGCCTTCGGCAATTGCGTTCCAATCCTTGCTCAAACAAGGCATTATCGTTCGCTCAGGATTCCACGTATACCCAACTTACATTCGTGTGTCCGTCGGAACATCAGAACAGAACCGTGCATTTGTCACGGCACTGGAGAACACGCTGGCTGAGAAGGCGGTAGCACGCCCTTAATACTGGCGATGAAAGAGTGAGGACCCATGAAACTAAAAATTGCAATGATTGGTGTAGGACTCATCGGCGGTTCACTGGCACTCTGCTTCAAAGGCAAGCCAGATGTAACCGTGATGGGCTACGCCCACTTGGATGAACTGAAGGACAAGTACATAGCGAGCGGTGTAGTGGATGATGCTACGCTCTCTCTGGAAGAAGCGGTAGAGGATGCCGACTTTATTTTTTTGTGCGTTCCTGTAGGTTTGTTAGAATCCTATTTCGAGAAACTCTCCAAGCTGCCATTGAAAAAAGGATGTATCATCACGGACGTAGGAAGCACTAAAGCTTCCATTGCCGCTTGTGCCGAGCATGTGCGGTTGACTGACGCTTACTTCATTGGTGGTCACCCTATGGCGGGGTCGGAGCGTGCAGGCGTAGATGCGGCCTCAGCCGTGTTATTTGAGAATGCATACTATGTCTTAACCCCTTCAGAACATGTACCTGAGGAAGCCTACAGCAGGTTGTCTGACCTGCTTGCGTATACGCGGGCACAGATCGTGCGTGTGGAGCCTCTACTGCACGATGACATCGTGGGGGCGATTAGTCATCTGCCACATGTTATTGCTGTTGCGCTGGTGAATCAGGTGCGTGAATATAATGAGTCGAATCCACTTTATAAAATGCTGGCTGCAGGTGGTTTCCGGGATATTACCCGGATTGCGTCCAGTGATGCGATTGTGTGGAGAGATATCTTGCTTAGCAACCGTGATGTACTGCTGGGCTTGCTTAAGGACTGGAATAGCCAGATGACGGCCTTTACGGATATGCTGGAGCATAAGAACGGTGAAGGTATAGAGGAGGCATTCCGTCAGGCCCGCGAGTTTCGCAGTATATTACCAGAACGACGCAAAGGCATGATTTCGCCGTTATTTGATCTATATACTGATGTCCAGGATGCACCGGGTATGATTGGTAAGATCGCAACTGAGCTTGGGGCGAATGACATCAACTTGAGCAACTTGGAGATTATCGAAAACCGGGTGGATGTGCCGGGCATTATGCGTCTGTCTTTCCGTCAGGAAGAAGATATGGAACGAGCCAAGACGTTATTGGATTCCTTAGGTTATCAAGTGTGGATATAAGACGAGAAAGAGGGCGAAAGCCCTCTTTTTTGTGAGGTTATATTGGAGATGTTATTTGATTTTCAGTCACGAAAAAAAAGGATGTATTATCCTGAATTACCGAAAGATATAATTAATTCAAACAATTTTACTGAAAGTGTTGACAAAATGAAAACGTATACATATAATAAGGGTACAGTATGGTTTCTCTCCACTCCTATCCAATAACTGTATTGCTCCACGTGAGCAATGGCCGCTTATGTAAGCGGTCTTTTTTTTGTCTTGAAAAGTTATGGGAAAGGCATTGATATGTTAATAGTTACACTTAAGCTTATATCCTCTATTTACATCTCTCTCCTTAATCTGTTAGGATACCTTAGATCAAATAAATATCACATTTTTGTAACCTTTTTGGTATGTCGTCCGTCTATATAAGCAAGGGTTACCAAAAAGGCTCAAAATGAAGTCATGAACGTGAAAATGACCGCATATGAATGACAGGTCGGGTTCTGTGGATACCAATGGATTTGCCAGGATGATGCAGACCGTTGTACAATAAATACTGTTAATGTAGAAACGTTGGGGAAATTGCCATTACATAGGGGAATTTGGCGGGAAGGCCAGTTATGGCGCTGAACGCTTTTTATATGCGGTGAGAACCGCAACTTTTTTGTGCCTGTTCGGTAATACATGGATAGAGTCGAACGGGGAGAAGCACATGGATGGGCGAGGAGGGGTCGCACTCAAATGACGGATTCCCAGTTGATTCGAGAGATCAAGGAAGGTAACCTGGAGTTATATTCCGAGCTGATGAGTCGTTATCAGCGTAAAATACTGGCTTTCGTATATCATATGTTGAAAAGTTCCAATATGGAGCTGCTTGCGGAAGATCTCTGTTCTGAGACTTTCTATAAGGCGTTCCGCAGTCTGCACTCTTTCCGTGAGGTGGATGCCTCATTCTCAACCTGGTTATATACCATTGCGAGAAATACGGTACTGAGTGAGCTTCGCAAACAGCGCAGCGGAAATGTCCCACTTGAAGAAAGCGGGATTGTTCCCGTTGCTCCTTCGGAGAATACACCGGAGTATGCTGTACTACGCAGCGAGCGGGTGATGCTGGTTAGGGATGCGATTAACAATTTACCGGAGAAGCAGCGTTCTGCGATTATACTCCGCGAGTATGATCAACTAGACTACCAAGAGATTGCGAATATTCTTGGGCAGAGCGTCAGTTCTGTGAAATCGCTATTATTCAGAGCAAGATCAAGCGTAAAAACTCAATTGGAACCTTATTTCTTCGAACCGGTGTACGAGCCATATGAAGGGATGAAGAACCGATGAATTGCAATGAAGCCCAGGAACTGTTTGCACTGGTCTGGGACTTGCCGGAAACTCATCCTCAGCGGATTGCATTTCATGCTCATCTCGCTGGTTGTGAAGAGTGCTCCGAGCAGTTTGAGGTCTGGGAAGAAGCTCAGATCTTGCTGCACAGCATTCCGGTTCCAGTGACAGAACAACAAGCAGAGAGAGTGAACCGTAACGTTATGGACCGGATCTATGCGGAGTCTCCATGGCTACTGCCGGAAGAGGCAAAGGTTAATCGTTTCTCTGCTGTGATCCGCAAGCATATGTCTTTGTGGATTGCCGCGTTCCTGGCTATTTTTTTATGCAGCTTTCTGTATATGGCAATGTTTAAGCCAGACGTATCAGAAGCTGAGCAAACCAAAGTTGTTACTACTGGTATCCTGGAGACAGGGGTTGCCGGAAGCGGACCATCGTCCTCTGGAGTGTATCAGTACAACATGACTGGAGCGGACAGAGGAAGTATCATAGAACCTTTTGTTGTAAGCATGGGACCTGCTTATCCGCAGTATTGGATGGCCCTCTCTTTACTTGCAATAGGAATGGCGTTATTTTCTCTTGGACGTATGCATCGAACAACGAATAAACGCAAACAAGGTGCGAGTGCATAGGTAATAACCTTTCGTTCGCCGTGTGGAGAAATGAGGGATGTAAGTGCGAATCGGGCTTATTCGTCACGGTCTTACAGACTGGAATGCGGCGGGCCGTATACAGGGTCAGACGGATATTCCTCTGAATGGAGAAGGTCGTGAACAGGCAGAGCGCCTGGGAAGACGTCTGCTGACGGAAGAATACCAATGGGACTATATCATCACAAGTGGATTATCGCGGGCACAGGAAACAGGGGAGATTATCTCTAAACTGTTGAATGTACCTTTGCTTGAGCCGGACGCACGGTTGAAAGAAAGGGCTTTTGGTCAGATTGAAGGTCTGACTTCAGAAGAACGGGTTGCCCGTTGGGGCCAAGCCTGGGAGACATTGGACTTGGGACAGGAGCAGATAGCGGATATCCAGATTCGTGCACTGGCGTTTCTGGAAGATCTATGGTCTGCCTATCCGGACCAAAACGTACTCATTGTCACTCACGGAGCTTTCTTAGCCAACCTGTTAACAGCCTTGTTTAAAGATCGGTATACAGAACGGATTGGAAACCTGTCACTGACGATCCTGGAAAAGGAACGTGATGACTGGAGTCCGCTGTTATATAATTGCACACGACATCTGTCTTTGGACACAGCGAAACAACCTGAGTAATCCAACTTGGGTTGTTTTTTTGCGTTTTATGGGGAAATAAAGACTGTATATGATTTCAAACCTCTCATTTTTCTTCTGATTGACCAACTCGGGGCATAGTATGGTTTAAAACATAAAAGATTTCCAAAAAGAGGTTTAGATTATGGGAATTCCGTCAACGATGTTTACAAAACCAAACTATTTCAGGCTCCGAATCAGTAGTCGAAGTAGTTAACGGGCGAGGCGATGGACCCATGAATCTAGCGGATATGCTTACTTTTGCCGATATTGGCCAGCTTAATCGAATAGCAGACTATTACCAATGTGAATGCAAGCCCAATTCCAAACATGAACTCATCCAGAGTATTCTCACTACATTGGGCAGCAGACCCTTTTTTGAGCAGCAGGTACGTCAACTGAATCAAGCAGATCAGCGCTTTTTGAACAACTTGTTGTTTGATCCTCGCCAGTATTATGGTATGGAAGAACTCATTGCCATAGCCCGTCAATCGATGGACAAAAAGGAGAGTGAGGCTGGCGCGAGTCCACGTGATCTCATCGTTCGCTTCAATAAGAGTGGATGGTTGTTCAATGGGACAACGCAGCAGACCAGGTATTTGTATCAGGTACCCCAGGATCTGAAATTAAGATTCAGGGATGTGTTATCCACACATCTGCGAGCAGGGATTACCAAAACAACGGAACCACCCATGTATCGGGATGAGTATCATCTCTTAGCGGATGATCTCAAGTTGTTCCTGCAGTTTGTCCAGCAGCACGAAATTGCCCTTAACGCTGAAGGCATGATGTACCGTCGCTCTCAACAGCAGATTATGGAGCATCTGCACATTAGTGAGGAATTGGTGGGCAAAGGTGGATGGAGATTCGGATATGGCCGTTCCTTCAAGGATTACCCGGATCGTTTCGCACTTCTCTACGACTATGCATTTCACCATCGGCTGGTTCGTGAGGAGCAAGGCACGCTGAAGTTATCACCAGCTGGAGAAGACAAGCTGGGAGCTGAGAAAACAGCCGAAATGATACAGCTATTTAGGTTTTGGTTAAGATTGTATAAAGGTGCTATTCCCAATCTGTCCTCTATTGTGTATTGGACAGGCGAATGTGCCCAAGAATGGTCAACCGCCGAGTCGCTGTTTCGTCAGATCGGTCCGTTCATTCAGCCGTTTTACTATGATACGGCCGAGGCCATTTATGATAACAGAATTGTTAAAATGATGTTGCATCTTGGCATGGTCCGTATTGGGGAACATGAGGAAGGCAGGACTATACAAATGACAGCCTGGGGCACACGTCTTGCTGCATCCTGTCGCTCCATCTCAGGAGACATTACACCTATTATGTTTGACAAGTGAAGGACAAGTTGCTAAAATCACTCCCAAATTAAGGAGTGATAATAATGATAATTCCATACAAAGGTCTACAACCTCAGTTACACCCTTCGGTATATATGGCTGAAGGTGCAAAACTGATCGGTGATTTGAGAATGGGAGAAGAGTCTTCCGTCTGGTTCAATGCAGTCCTTCGGGCTGATTTGGCTCCTATTATCATTGGAAAGCGCTGTAATATTCAAGATAACGTTGTCGGGCATGTCAATACTGATCAACCTTTGATCGTGGGAGATGATGTCTCAGTAGGACATACAGCGATCATTCATGGTTGTTGTATTGGAACAGGATCATTAATCGGCATGGGAGCCATTCTGCTGAATGGAGCCGATATTGGCGAATATACGCTGATTGGAGCCGGTTCTGTTGTTACTGAGAATAGTAAAATTCCGCCCTATACTCTTGCTTTGGGGACACCTGCCAAAGTGATACGTGAGCTGACTGATGCCGATCTGGAGCGGATGTCCAGAACTTCACTGGGTTATGTTACCAAAGGAAAAGAATATAGGAGCTCTTAAATCCGTTTTGGAGGTGCATCCTATTGGATAAAATGAAAGTTACGTATGAAGTCATGTTGGGGCTGGCAGCTGAGATGGTGTGGGACGAAGCGCTTCGCAAACAGCGCAGCGAGAAGCTCTATTTGGAAATCGATAAAGCGTTAGCTACCGGAGACGAAGTAGCTTTCCGGAGTCTGACGGATGAACTGAGGACCATAAACTGATTAGCTAAATATATCCTTTCTGAGATAAAAGGGAATGCGCAGATGCGTGTTTCCTTTTTTTTGATATGTGTAATTCCGAAATGAATGTCTGGATTTATAAGATATAGTCATATATAATATGGGAATAAAATGGATAGAGAGGGGATATAGGGAATTGAAATTCAGTGAGATGACTCAAGACAGCTGGGCTGAACTGCAACTCTATCTGGATACATGCCTTATTCCATACACAGCTCTTAGCGGTGAGCAGTCGCCAGTTGAAGCTACCGAGGCATTGGAGCGGCTGAGAGATTTTCTGGATCTGGTCGAAATTCCTTTCAAAGGGAGAATCATGACTTATCCAGCCTTTCATTATGCTAATTCGGAATTGTCAATGACATTAAATTCCTTGTCCGCACAGCTTAAATCCTCGGGATTCAAATATGTGGTTATTATGTCATCAGATGGTCATTTGGATGGCGTGGAAATTCCAGCTGCTGATCTGGTTTTGAGTCGGTCCTTCTTAACTCATGAGGTCGGAGAAGAAGGGATTGCGAGATTTATAGGGGAAAAGATACGAGAGTTGTGGAAAAAATAGTTTTTAGCGACAAATGTGACAATTTTACAACAATTTTTTAATAACGCTTACAATTGAACCTTAAAAATGTGTGACAAATTCTTGACGGTGTTCTAGGGCTACTATATGATTATGTATGTTCTAGTAAGTCGTGGAATTTATGAAAATGAAAACGTTTGAGAGAGTTGGCTGAAAAAGGGGGTTGGAGACAGTATGAGCAGTGAGCATGACCACGAAGCTTCATTGAAATTGCCAAGCCGCATGGAGATGTCACGCAGGCAGTTTTTGACGTACACGCTTGGTGGAGCTACAGCCTACATGGCCGCCGGTGCAATCCTTCCTATGGTCCGTTTTGCGGTGGACCCGATTTTGCAACATAAGGGAGAAGGCACCTCTGTCAAAGTAGCTGAAATCAGCAAAATTACGAATGAGCCTCAAGAATTCACCTTTGAACTTAAACAACAGGATGGTTGGTATCTGAGTAATGCATCGTTAGTGGCGTGGATTCGCAAAGACGAGCAGGGTAAAATTTATGCACTCTCACCTATCTGTAAACATCTGGGATGTACAGTAGGCTGGAATAGTGACAAGCAGTATCCTGACGAGTATCATTGCCCCTGCCATGGCGCGCACTATGACAAGGAAGGGAAGAATCTTGCCGTAGCCCCCAAACCGCTGGATGAGTATGTAGTCAAGGAAGAGCAGGGTTGGGTATATCTGGGCGACATTGTTCCGAACACCCGAGTGAATTAGGAGGCGTGAACGCAGATGTTTAAAAATGTCTATGACTGGATTGACGAGCGTCTTGACATCACGCCAATCTGGCGGGACGTTGCGGATCATGAAGTTCCAGAGCATGTAAATCCGGCTCATCACTTTTCCGCATTCGTGTACTGCTTTGGTGGATTGACGTTCTTTATTACTGTTATTCAGATTCTGTCAGGCATGTTCCTGACCATGTATTATGTACCTGATATTATCAATGCCTACGCAAGTGTGGAGTACCTGCAGACCAAAGTAGCCTTCGGCCAAATTGTTCGCGGCATGCACCACTGGGGAGCCAGTCTGGTTATCGTAATGATGTTCTTACATACGATGCGTGTGTTCTTTACAGGCTCTTACAAGGCACCGCGTGAAATGAACTGGGTTGTCGGCATGCTGATCTTTTTCGTCATGTTGGGCCTGGGGCTGACAGGGTACTTGTTGCCATGGGATAACAAAGCCTATTTTGCAACAAAAGTAACACTGGAGATTGCCAATACGGTTCCTTGGCTGGGACCGATTATTAAAGAATTCCTGCAAGGCGGTACGATTGTTGGTGCACAGACACTAACCCGATTCTTTGCCCTGCACGTATTCTTCCTCCCCGCTGTGCTTCTGGTGCTTCTGGTCGGACACTTTATCATGATCCGCAGACAGGGCATTTCGGGACCACTATAAACTGAGAAGGGAGGAATCGCAATGGCTCACGGACATAAGAAGGATGATGAGGAAAAGGTTATCTTTGTCGGTGATTCACGGGTCCGTAAAGGGGCGGGTTTCATTACCCCTCCTGATTACACGGCGTATCCCGGCAAATCAGAAGCCTTTATCCCCAACTTCCTGCTGAAAGAATGGATGGTTGGTGTCGTTGTATTGGTGGGGATTCTGGTTCTCACGATCTCAGAACCTGCACCTTTAGGCTATCCGGCCAATCCGAGCGCATCCGTAATTCCTATGCCGGACTGGTACTTCCTTTTTCTGTATCAGTACTTGAAGTATCCATACGCATCGGGCGATTACGTTCTGCTCGGGGTACTGGGGGTCAGCGGAGTCGCTTTTGGAGCTTTGCTGCTGGCACCATTCCTGGACACAGGCAAGGAGCGGCGTTTCTATAAACGCCCAATTGCTTCATCACTGATGATTTTGTCGGTCATTTCTGTATTCTACCTGACGAATGTAGCATGGACGCACTACGAGCATGAGTTGGAAGCAAGTGGACAGAAACCTGAACATATTCAACGTGAAGAAGAAGCGCTGGAGAGGCGTGAACAGGGGCTCCCACCCGTTTCCAATGCACCTGGACAGCAAGAAGAGGTTGCGATCGTGGAACAGGATGATCCTGCAATGGAAACGTACAAAAAGGCCGGATGTATTGGCTGCCATGCTGCTGATATGAAGGGCGCAAGTGGACCTTCACTTCGGGGTGTGGGTGACAAGCACAGCCAAGAAGAGATTCTGACCATCATTAAAGATGGTTATAACGAGATGCCTCCTCAGTACAATAACGCCATCGCTCAAGGTGTCACGGATGAAGAGATCACTCATCTGACCGAATGGCTTGCGAAACAGAAAGCAGAACAGTAAAATCGAAATAACCAATGAAACCTGATCGTTTATGCGGTCAGGTTTTTTGAAATGTTTTTTGGACAGCACTGTATCGTGCACAATTTATGATGAAGGAAGGGGCAGGGAATGTGGCTTTATCGTATTTCTGGAGTAGGGAATTTTTAACCAATCGTTATTTCCTGTGGTTATTATTTTGGTGTAATGCAGTAGGAACGGTATACGGATACATCTGGTACGGAGAGCAAATGAAATTGACGCTGGCTGAGCAGCCGGTGTGGCAGATCGTATTTGTGCCAGATAGCCCAACAGCGAGTTTGTTTTTTACTTTAGCGTTGTTATGGATCTTGTACCCACCACGGTCCATCATCATCAAACGGATCGGACATGTGATTCAGGCGCTTGCCGTGGTCACATCTGTGAAATATGGCGTGTGGGCCGTATCCATTATTTTCGCTGGCTGGATGCAAGGTGGTACACAGCACTGGCAAGACTGGATGTTGATTGCTTCGCATAGTGCGATGGCCATTGAAGCTCTAATTTATGTACGCTTTTTCGGCTTCCGCTGGGCTTCCCTTGTCGTTGCAGGTCTCTGGACACTGTTGAACGATACGATGGATTATACATATGATATTTACCCTTGGTTACCCGCTTCCCTCTATGATCATGTAGATGGTGTGCGTAATTTCACATTCGGACTGACACTGGTAAGCATTCTGTGCGCGTGGCTGGCCTTAAGACAGGCGAAACGAACCTGATATCCGATCTTGAGCTTGTTCTAATGAACTGTCCCCCGCCATACATTGGTGGTGGGAGGGATGTCCATGAAGAGAACGTTTGGGATCAAAACTGGCTTACTGGTGGTATCGTTCATGGCTCTAATGCTTTGGACGAACTTAGCATATCGTGTATCCGCGCAAAGTGAAGCATTGAATTCGAATTCAGATCAGCAAGTGTCCACAAGCAATTCAATTGCACAACTGAATGAGGAAGCAGCCATATTGTATCGTCAGGCGCTCGAGAATAATATTGAAGAAGTGCGCGGAAGCATTCTGCGTATCAGTAAAAGTCTGGAGCATATCTCCTTTGAGGGACAAACAACAGTCGAGGGCATTCACGCCTTGTCCGAAACCATAGTTGAAGTGAAACAAGCCGTTGTGAAGGTGAAAAATGACGATGCTTCTCTTCAGCAGTCCTCAGCCAAGCTCAGACTTGCAGCAGATAGTCTCGCGAATCCAACCAAGCCTTTATGGCTTCAGTATTATAAAATCGTGAAAAACGATCTGGACGCTTTATCCGCTGCTACAAATCAAGGGCAAACTGCGGCCGTACTGGCAAACCGCTACACCGTTCTGGAGGAGCATTATGAGACGATTCGTCCTGCCGCACTGATTCGCCGTGAACCGTATGAAATTGCTCAGATGGACGCCTGGTTATCTCATACCAAAGGGCTTACCACTGCCAAGCAACCTGATCTGGCTCAATTAAAGAGCATGGTTGGCCATGGGGAGGAACTGGTTAACCAGTTGTTTGGTCGCGAGAAGGACGAGAGTGCCTTTGTACCGTTTGTACAGGGTCCCGATCGCAGGGCAGCCGGGCTGCTCATTAGTTCGGTCATTGTGGCGACGTTAAGTTACGCCGGATATCGTAAATATCGTGCGCAGCAGCAGGGGATTTTTCCTTTTCGGCGTTAATAGAACATGAACTTGATCTTGGTCTATAAGTGGTATATAAAAAAAGACCTCTTTCCGCATGAGTAGCCACGCTAACGGCTCTTCATGTAAAAGAGGTTTTTTTGTAGTTTCTGTGTTATATCAGCTTTCTTTGAAACCTTCGCCATGTACATCGTGAACATCGCTGATGATGACAAAAGCTCTTGGGTCAATGGAACGTACAATGGTCTGCAATCGCCTGAACTCTTGCCTGGAGATTACGCAGTAGGCCATGTGTTTGGCCTGTTTAGAGTACGCGCCAATGGCTGGAATGAGGGTGACGCCACGATCCATATCCCGTGTGATCTGGTCCGCAATCTCGGGTGCATGGTCACTAATGATCATAAATGCCCGGGCAGAATATGCACCTTCCTGAATAAAATCGATGACTTTGGAGGCGATGAATACAGCTACAAGCGTATACAGAATTTTTTCTTTGGGGATGTAGATGAGAGAGAGCCCGATAATGACAAAGTCGATGCCCAGTAATACTCGGCCCATACTCCATCCATACTTGCGGTTGAGAATACGGGCAATGATGTCTGAACCGCCCGTCGTTCCGCCCCAACGGAATACAATGCCAAGGCCGGCTCCAAGGGTGACACCTGCATATAGGGCTGCGAGCAGGAGGTCATTCTCGGTATGTAATGGTTCAATCCAGCCCAGATGAATCAACTTCTCAAACAACCATAGAAAAACGGTCAGTGCCCCGATTCCGATACCCGTATAGATCATCTGTCTGCCGCCCAAAATTTTGAGCCCAATCAGAAAGAGGGGAACATTCAGAATCAAGGTTGTAAGTGAAGGTGAGATGCCAAAGGCGTAATTGATCAGCACCGTAACCCCGGTGAGGCCACCTTCCATAAGCTGGTTGGGGATAATGAAATAGAGGAGCCCAAAGGCATATAAGGCTGTACCCAGTACGATGGGAAGAACCAGTTTAACTTGTATCCAGGTTTTGGCAGTGCTCATAAGATCCCTCGCTGTAGACAAATTAGAATGAAGAAGCAATCATTCCCATCTAGTATACCTGTTTATTGATTCTTTAAAAATGATTTGTCGCTGATGATGGTGGAAGTGAATCTAAATAACTGATATTATTAGGAACAAATACGACATCATTTCAAAGGAGAATCCGTTCTCATGGAGAAAAGCATCGCAGAAATGCAGCGTGAGGTTGATCAGTATATCTCCCAGTTCAAGGAGGGGTATTTCAGTCCTCTGGCCATGTTGGCCCGGATGTCTGAAGAGGTTGGGGAGCTTGCCAGGGAAGTGAATCATGAATTTGGCGAGAAGCCGAAGAAATCTTCCGAAGCAGCCAATTCCATTGAACTTGAGCTTGGAGATATTTTATTTATCACGATTTGTTTTGCGAACTCACTGGGAATTGATCTGGCTGAGGCGCACGATAAAGTCATGCATAAATTTAACACCCGCGATGCCAATCGGTGGACTCCCAAAAACACCGATTAGGCATAGATTACATATGCTGTACCATCACCCGATCGGGGAGGGGCAGCTTGATGATGAAACCGGAAGAATATATGCAGCAGGCTTATCGCTGTATATTGCAAAATGATTTTGAGCAGGCCATTCGTTGGTTCGAATCAGCCATTCATGCTCATCCAAAACATGCGGAGTTATATTATCGCTGTTCCATTACACACGCCCGCAGCAAACATCTGGTTCCGGCACTTGAATATGCGCGCAAGTCGGTTGAATTGTCGCCAGGAACAGAAGAGTATATTTTGCATCTGCAGACGTTGGAAGCAAAAGAATTGACCTCCAGAGCGAAGTTGCTGTTGGAGCAGGCGGGTATTGCAACACAGGAGCGCTATGTGGAAGCGTCTACGCTTCTGCAAGAAGCGGTCAAACTTGATCCGCTCTCAGTGGAAGCTCATGTTATGCTTGCGCTGGCTTACAGTGATTTGAATGAATTTGACTATGCAATTCAGGCGCTGCGTGAGGCAATTTTGCTGGACCCGCAGAATGGGCAACTGCATCAGATGTTACAGGAAATCAAGCAACGTATGAAATCCATTCAATAAGAATTCATTTTGCAAAGATTTCTTTTGAGTAGAAATGGATTCAACGATATGATCCAACATAGCGAGGAGATGCAGTCAATATGAGTGAAGTAATCAGAGTTGCCGTGATCGGAGCGGCTGGCCGTATGGGCCGTGAAGTTGTGAAATTGGTACTTCAGGACCCGGAATTGGAGCTTGCAGCGGCTGTCAACCGCTCCGGAGCAGGCACGGATGCAGGAACCCTTGTTGGTTTGCCAGAGTGTGGGGTGCTGGTGACTGATGATATCGAAATGGCTTTTGCCGAAACAAAACCTCAAGTTATGGTTGATTTTACAGTGCCTCAATATGCTTTTACACATACCGAGATCGCGATCCGTCATGGAGTCAGACCTGTCATGGGTGTTACCGGCTTCACGCCGGAGCAGATCGAACAGTTGGACAAGCAGTGCCAGGACAAAGGAATTGGAGGGCTTATTGCCCCTAACTTCTCGATTGGTGCCATTTTGATGATGCGATTCGCAGCACAGGCTGCCAAACATATGCCAAATGTGGAGATTATCGAATATCACGGAGATCAGAAGCTGGATGCTCCTTCCGGAACTGCGATCAAAACAGCGGAACTGATTGCTGCCAATCGTGAAGAACTTCGTCAAGGTAATCCAAATGAGGAAGAAACGATTGAAGGATCACGAGGCGGGTATTACAATGGCTTCCGAATTCACAGTGTACGATTGCCTGGCGTATTCGCGCAGCAGGAAGTTGTTTTCGGAGACTATGGACAGTCACTCAAAATTCGGCATGACTCCTACGAGCGCGCAGGTTATATGCCTGGTGTTAAGATTGGTGTGCAAAAGGTTATGGAGTATACAGGAATGATCTACGGATTTGACCACTTTATCGACTAAAGGAGATTGTCATGTTGAAAATAGCATTTATCGCCCATGATCGTAAAAAAGAAGAGATGGTTAACTTCGTGACGGCATATGAGCCTGTTTTTACGGACCATCAATTATATTCTACAGGAACAACAGGCCTTCGTATTATGGAAGGAACGTCCCTGAAGATTCATCGATTCGAATCAGGCCCATTGGGCGGAGATCAGCAGATTGGAGCTTTGGTTGCGCAAAATGAGATGGATCTGATTATTTTCTTGCGCGATCCATTGATGGCACAACCTCACGAGCCAGATATTAATGCGTTGCTGCGTCTTTGTGATGTGCAGGGAATTCCACTTGCCACCAATATCGCAACCGCTGAGATTCTGGTTAAGGCTCTGGATCGTGGCGATTTTGCCTGGAGAGAGCTGGTACATAAGTACAAGCCGGAGGCTGGATTGAATTCGGGTGATTCCGAATGAGTCTGGATATTCTCATTTTTGGAGCACATGCAGACGATGCGGAGATTGGTATGGGTGGAACGATTGCCAAACATACCGCTGCCGGCTTGAAAGTAGGCGTGTGTGATCTGACTCGTGCTGAGATGTCTTCCAACGGAACAGTAGAGCGCAGAACCGAGGAAGCGGAGCAAGCCTCCCGCGTCCTCGGTCTTTCGTGTCGAACGAATCTGGGTCTTCCAGATCGTGGCTTATATCTTACGCCTGAACATGTACAGGCGGTGACGGCTGAGATACGGCGTCATGCCCCTCGGATGGTGTTTGCTCCGTATTGGGAAGATCGTCATCCGGATCATGTCAATTGCAGTAAGCTTGTGCAGGAGGCTGTATTTAACGCCAAGCTTCGCAACTACATGCCGGATATGCCTGCCGTGCAGGTGAAGGAACTTTATTTTTACTTTATTAATGACATCGGTCCTACGGATTTGATTGTTGATATTACGGAACACTATGAGAAAAAAGAAGCATCATTACTTTCTTATCGTTCCCAATTCGAACTGGGAGACGGAGCGGTCTCGACACCATTGAATCAAGGGTATATTGAACGTGTAAGAGCCCGTGATTCCTTGCTCGGACAACGCAGTCTCATCCCGTTTGCAGAAGGTTTTGCTACAATTACACCTTACGTGGTTCATCAATTTGGCCCGGGTGCCCAATAAGCGATTTCACATTTTACGTCTAATGAAACGAAGGGTTTCATTATTCCATTGCATTATATCAACCTGCATGAAGCGGGAGATCAAAGGAGCGTCCACAGGATGGATAAAAAGCTAAAAATCGGCATCACCTGTTATCCGTCCCTCGGCGGGTCTGGCGTTGTCGCAACGGAACTGGGCAAATTACTTGCCGAACAGGGGCATCAGGTTCATTTTATTGCCAACAGTATCCCGTTCAGACTGGGTACGTTCCAGAAAAATATTTTTTACCACGAAGTTGAAGTAAATGATTATTATGTTTTCCGTTACCCTCCGTATGACCTGTCACTGGCAACAAAGATGGCTCAGGTGGCTAAGTCACAGCAGCTGGATCTGCTGCATGTTCATTACGCCGTTCCACACGCAGTATGTGCCTTTCTTGCGAAACAAATGGTAGGGGACGGCCTTAAAGTGGTTACCACGTTACACGGAACAGATATTACGGTTCTGGCTCAGGATGAATCTCTGAAGGATCTGATCCGTCTAGCCATTAATGAAAGTGACGCGGTTACTGCCGTATCACAAGATTTGATTCGAGAAACGGTCGAATTGCTGGATATTCAGCGTCCAATCGATCTGACCTATAATTTTATTGACAAACGAATATATTATCCGCGTGATGCTGCCAGTCTGCGAAGAGACTTTGCTGCGCCCGACGAAAAAATATTAATGCACATCTCCAATTTCCGACCAGTGAAGAGAACTCAGGATGTGGTAGAGGTCTTCCGTCAGGTACAGGAGCAGGTTCCTGCCAAACTGTTATTTGTTGGTGAAGGACCTGATTTGCCGAAGATGCAATGGAAAATTAATGATCTCGGGTTGAATGATAAAGTTCATTTCCTTGGCAAACAGGATGACATTGCTCAGGTCATTTCCATGGCTGACGTGTTGATGCTTCCATCGGAGAAGGAAAGTTTCGGACTTGTGGCGCTCGAAGCAATGGCTTGTGGCGTACCCACGATCGGTTCACAGGCCGGAGGAATTCCGGAACTGGTCTTGCATGGTAAGACGGGGTATTTATCCGCGATCGGGGATACACAATCCATGGCCGAGAACACCATCCGTTTATTGACGGACGATCGTTTGGCTGCTGAGTTCAGGGAAGCATGTCTTCAGCGCGCGCATCACGACTTTTGCAATGATGCTATTCGGCATGAATATGAACAGATATATTACCGGGTGTTAGGAAGGGAAGTTCCGAATCTGAAGCCGGTTTGCGGTTAATCATTTCTTTGACGAAATCATACTGTGCATACCACAACAGGCAAGAGAAGAGGTGATATGTGGTGGTTCAATGGACACAGGTAGATCGTGAAATGGCAATGCAAAGTGAGAATGTACTCACAACATTAAACAAACATGGCTACAAGGCATATTGGGTAGGTGGTTGCGTTCGTGACGAATTGCTGGAACGTGTTGTGGACGATATGGATATCACGACATCTGCTTCTCCTGAGCAAGTCATGGAACTGTTTGACGATTGTATTCCTACAGGTTTACAACACGGTACGGTTACCGTTCGTTCAGGCGGTTATTACTTTGAAGTGACCACATTTCGAACAGAATCCGAATATCAGGATAATCGCAGACCTGCTGCGGTTCAATTTGTTCAGGATATCAAGGAAGACTTACAGCGGCGTGACTTCACGATGAACGCTCTTGCCATGGACGTCACTGGGACAATCGTTGACCCATTCGGTGGACAGGCAGATATCAAAGAAGAGCGAGTCAGATGTGTGGGTTCTGCGATGGAACGATTTGGAGAAGATGCACTGCGGATGCTCCGCTGTGTCCGGTTTGCTTCCGTATTTGATTTTAAAATTGCCTATAACACGTGGAAAGGTCTTGTAAAGCAGAAAGACCTGCTTCAACATATAGCAATGGAACGGGTACGTACCGAGATGGTAAAAATGATGTCGGGACCGCATCCTTTAAGAGGGTTGGAGCTGTTATACAGAAGTGATGCCCTTGCGCACATCAAAGCGGCGGTTAGCTCGGCGCGTTTTAACAAGACGTTGTTATCTAATCTGGAACAATTGTCAGGTGAGCATGTGTTGCTCCGCTGGTCACTCATCCTGATTGCTGGCGGATATAGCAAGGATGAAGCAGATGTATTATTACGTCAGTGGACATTTTCCAATGAACATCGTTCTCGTATAACAGGGGTCCTTCAGGTGGAACATTTGATTCATACTTCCGTTCAAGAGCAGAAGGATACGGTCAGTCTCCGTTCTGATTGGATCGTTACTGTTCTGGCTTGCGGCGTTCAGGCGGCGGATGATTGGCTTCGAATACAGTCTACACTGCCAGCAGGATGGCGGAATCAATCCGAACAGGCAGAAATGCAAGTTGTTTTGGTTCAAGAGCTTGCAGCCGAATGGAGTCAATCGATCCCTGTGCATGACTTGAAAGAGTTGGATATTACAGGGGAACAAGTGTTACAAATGGTGCAGCGCAAAGGCGGGCCTTGGCTGGGGAAACTAATGAAACATTTGTTACGAGAAACGGCGATTGGAACGATAGCGAATCAGCATGAAGCACTAAGTGCAGAAGTGAAGCGGGTGGTTCAAGATGACCAAACATGAAGATCTGTTACATATGTTATTAAATGCAGAAGGACGATTCGTATCGGGTGAAGAGATCAGCCGTAATCTGTCCATCAGTCGGACCGCTGTGTGGAAACATGTGAACAAGTTGCGAGACATGGGTTATGAGTTTGAAGCGGTATCCCGCAAAGGATACCGTCTAGTAACGAAGCCGGATAGCATTGACGCTACTGGCCTCCAATTGGCTCTGGATACAACCGTATTTGGCCGTAAGGCTGTTTTGTTGGCTTCGACCCTGTCTACGCAAGGGGATGTTCTCAAGCTAGCTGAGCAAGGGCAGGCGGAAGGTGCTGTGGTCATTGCGGAAGAACAAACAGGAGGAAGAGGACGTTTCGGTCGACAGTGGTTCTCTCCTCCAGGTAAAGGAATCTGGATGAGTGTACTGTTACGCCCTGATCTACCACTTCAGCATACGCCGCAGCTAACTTTATTAACAGGAGTGGCTGTATGTCGTGCCGTTCGAGCTTGTTCAGGAGCTGATGCAGGCATCAAATGGCCAAATGATGTGTTGATTGACGGACGCAAGGTATGTGGCATATTGCTTGAATCTACGGTAGAAGATCATGAAGTCAGATACTGTATTGCAGGTATAGGGGTTGACGTGAACTTTGATCCCGAGGATTATCCGGAAGATCTTACAACTATAGCTACTTCACTCAAGATGGAGACGGGGCAATCCGTTGATCGTACTAAACTAACGGCTGCCATTTTGACGGAGCTTGAACAATTGTATTTTTTGTATCAAAAAGAAGGATTTGGCGTGATCTCAGCTCTATGGGAGGCCCTGTCCGTATCGATGAATCGAGAGATTACAGTGACGAATCCTCATGGTGTCATTGAAGGGAAGGCCATCGGTCTTGACCCATCTGGAGCACTTATCGTGGAGAAGCACGATGGAGAACATACACTAATCATCTCTGGTGAGATTTCCTGGAAATCATAAACAATTTGTCGGATTTTCACTGGTAAAATGAACATAAGACGTGAAGTTTGAGCAGAACTTTGGTATACTGTGTTCGTGAGGCGATATCGGCTAATGCAGACCGAATTGCACTCCCGTAACAGTAACCTTTGTTCTGCTTTGATGTGTTTTATATAAGCAGACCGCAGTGCAAGAATGAAATACGTTTAAGTGAGTTGTTGGATTCTGCTCTGAGCCGAAGAGGACCGAGACAGAAGGGACGATCGCAAGTGACTCTTTTTTGACTTTTCGGGACTTTTTAGTGGAAAACTAAAAGGTTTTTTTGTTGCGTTTATTTGAAAAGAAGAAAGGAGCCATGAAAAAAATGGCGAACAAACAAGCGTTGAATATTGTGAAAATGAAAAAATATAAGCAGGATGGCGTGCCGCTTAGTATGATCACGGCTTACGATTATCCAACAGCGCTTCTCGCAGAGGAAGCAGGTATTGATCTGATCTTGGTTGGTGATTCACTCGGCAATGTAGTACTGGGTTATAACTCGACGCTTCCGGTGACCATCGACGATATGGTGTACCACACACGTTCCGTAGTGCGCGGAGCTGAGAAGACATTTATTGTGGCTGATATGCCTTTTATGACCTATCATGGCAGCGTGGATGAGACGCTTAAGGGTGTACGTCGACTGATGCAAGAGGGGCATGCCCATGCCGTTAAAATGGAAGGCGGAGTCGAGATAGCAGACACCGTTAGAGCAGTCGTGCAAGCAGGCGTGCCTGTTCTTGGACATATCGGACTGACACCTCAATCGGTTAATCAGATTGGTGGTTACCGCATTCAGGGCAAGGATGCAGCGGACGCGAAACGTCTGATGGACGAAGCCAAAGCCCTGGAAGCTGCAGGCGCGTTTGGCATTGTGCTTGAACTGGTTACGGAAGAAGTTGCACGAGCGATCTCGGAGGAACTGTCCATCCCTACCATCGGAATTGGAGCAGGACGAGGCTGTGATGGTCAGGTACTGGTATTCCACGATGTGGTTCAATACGCTTCTCCGTATACGCCCAAACGATTTGTCAAAACCTATGGAGATGTGGGTACATTAATCAGAACCAGCATCGAAGCTTACGTGAAAGAAGTGAAAGATCGTTCGTTCCCGGCCGAAGAGCATGTATTCAATGCTGCGGATGGTGTTCTGGATCAACTGTACGGCGGACAACGCAAGGAAAAGGTGGGGAGTAACTCATGAAAGTATTACGGACAATCGCAGAGTTAAGACAGGAACTAAGCTTGAAGCGTCAAGCGATTCGGTCCACTGCATCCGTTGTAGGTCTGGTACCAACAATGGGTTATCTTCATCAAGGTCATGCAAGTTTGATGCAGGCAGCCAGACAACAGAGCGATATCGTGGTATTAAGCATATTTGTTAATCCGATTCAATTTGGCCCTAATGAAGATTTTGACAGCTATCCGCGGGATGAAGCCAGAGATGTGGAAACAGCACGCTCACAAGGAGTGGATATCGTATTTATTCCCTCTGTTGAAGAGATGTATCCACAGGCAACACAAACGACGGTATCTGTCTCAAAACTGACGGAGCGCTTATGTGGCGCTTCACGTCCAGGACATTTTGACGGGGTAACAACCGTAGTCTCCAAACTCTTCAACATCGTACAGCCACAGCGTGCATTTTTTGGAATGAAAGACGCTCAGCAGGTAGCGGTCATTCAACAGATGGTGAATGAATTGAATATGCCTGTAGAAATTGTACCCTGTCCGATTGTTCGCGAAGAGGATGGTCTTGCTCTCAGTTCACGTAATGTCTATCTTAGCGCAGAACAGCGTACACAGTCCTTGGTTCTGTCGAAGGCACTGCGTGCAGCTCAGGAAGCCGCAGATACAGGTGTAGCTACTACAGCCGCAGATATCCGTCGTATTCTGCGCGAGCACATTGCAACCTCATCGCTTGCCGTTATCGACTACGCCGAGATTCAGGCTTTTCCAAGTCTGGAGCCGCTCGCAGATCAGGAAGAAGTTCAAGGACGTGATGATCTGCTCATCGCACTTGCGGTGAAATTCGGAAAAACAAGATTGATTGACAATATAAGGTTGCAAAAATCGGAGGTACTGTCCCATGTTTAGAACACTGATGAAATCCAAAATTCACCGGGCTACGGTAACGGAAGCCAATTTGAACTATGTGGGTAGCATTACCATAGATGAAGATTTGATGGAAACATCCGACATGATGGAAAACGAAAAAGTGCAAATTGTGAACAACAACAATGGTGCACGTCTGGAAACTTATGTGATTCCAGGACCGCGCGGAAGCGGGGTCATATGTCTTAACGGCGCAGCTGCACGTCTGGTGCAGCCTGGAGATAACGTCATTATCATTTCTTACGCCATGATGTCGCAAGAAGAGGCAAATACTCACAAACCAACCGTTGTATTTGTAGATGGACAGAATAAACCTGTACAAACGATGAAACAGGAAGTCCACGCAACAATTATGTAATCGACTGGTAAGGAGAATGAAATCGGCCCTTGAAGCAAAAAATGAGTACAGGTCACTGCACTAATCCATTTTTTCAAGGGTGGGGATGCATCGATGTTCCAGCATGTTTTCGCAGAAATGAACGACATGTTAGATGAAATTATCAAGAGCTATCCTTCCGCTGAAGGCCTGAACAAACAGGAATTGCTGCAAAAGTGGAACTTGCTTAAGCGGATGAGTGACGGAATGCTGGATGAATGGCTGATGTTTGAAGAAAAGATGAGCCAGGTGAGGGAGCGGGAGATGGATAAGCCTGCTTCCCTTGAACCGGAACAGGAAGCTGTTACCGCTCTGCCTGAACTCCATCTGGAATGTTTCAGTCGAGGTCAGGGTTATTTCAAATTACAGATGTATCCGCAGGCGATCATGCAGTTCTCCCGGGTTGTGACCGACCATCCGGAGAGTGCATTAACTCGTTTTTACCTGGCGCTCGCGTATCTGAATCTGGAACAAATGGCGGAAGCCGGGACACATTTGCAGCAGATCATGTACCTTAAAGGTTCACCTCGCTTGAAAGGGCTTGTATGTAACGCCCTGGGCTGTATTCAAGCCAAGCTTGCGAATCCCGAAGCTGCATGTTCACTCTTTGCACAGGCCCTTCAGTATGACCCGACATTGACCGAACCACTGTACAACATGGAAGCTTGCAGGTTGAACAGGGGAAAATTGCAATATGCTAATCAGCTGACGACCCTTCATTAAGCGGGAATTCGGCGACAAAAAAACGGTGTTCCCTCCTTTGGCATAGCGGCGGGGACACCGCTTTTTTGTCAGTTAATTTTCAAATCCCCTTTTTTTTGCTATGCTGTAACATAGACTGGAATGGAAGGGACCGTACATTGCAATGAAATTTGCCGTATTGGATTTCGAAACAACCGGCACGCAGTCCGACGGTGAGATTATACAGGCCGGACTTGCCATCATAGATCATGACTACAGCATAACTCAAATATATAGTTCTTATGTGAACCCTGGTGTACCGATTCCCCCGTTTATTTCGGGGTTGACGGGTATTACCGATGAAGATGTGGCGGACGCTCCTTCACTCGAAGAGATGATGATGGAGATGGTTCCGCTGCTTAATGATGTGGTGCTTGTTGGACACAACGTCGCTTTTGATTTTCACTTTTTGCAGAATGCTCTCGACCGTTGCGGTTATTTGCCGTTCACTGGCCGCATTCTGGACACGATTGATTTTCTGAAGATTACATTCCCATCACTAGGTTCTTATCAACTCGGTTATGTGTCTTCCGAATTTGGATTTCAACATGATCGCCCTCACCAGGCAGACAGTGATGCACTGGCGACAGCCTATGTGCTGCTCAAGTGTCTGGATGAGTTAAAGGAATTACCGCTCATAACGATTCAGCGCCTCAGTGACCTGTTTGCACCTGAAGACAGTGACTTGGGTTGGTTTTTGGACGGAATGCGCAGTGAGAAGGAAGCAGAGCCGATTCAGGATCTGGACGGACATACCTATTATCGTCAGCTTGCTCTTAATGTAAGTGATTGGACCGATATTGGCGCACCACGCGATGAGCGGGAGGCTAACCCCCTCGATGGTGTAAGCTTCGAACAGTTTATGGACCAGGTTCGGGAGAACCTGAAGGATACGCTGGATCATTACGAAGAGCGTGAAGCGCAGACTCAGATGTTCAGCAGTGTAAGGCAAGCCCTGGATGAAGAGAAACATCTCTTAATCGAAGCAGGAACAGGTACCGGTAAATCTCTAGGGTATCTGTTGCCTGCTATTTACGAAAGTGTGAAGCAAGAACAGAAAGTTATGGTCAGCACGCATACGATCAATCTGCAGGAGCAATTGAGAGAGCGGGACATTCCGATGCTGACTCAAGTGGTTCCGTTCCCGTTTAAGGCTGCTGTATTCAAAGGACGTGGACATTACCTGTGCCTACGCAAATTTGAACACAAAATCAATAAACGTGAGTTCGCTACACCCAAAGAGGATTACTTCACAGCCGCTCAGATGATCGTCTGGCTTACGCAGACCGAAACCGGAGATGATGAGGAACTTAACCTTAGCGGACGCGGAGGGGACTTCTGGGAGACGGTACAGAGCGAATCCGAATCATGTCTGGGAAGATCCTGTCCATGGTTCCGCAAATGTTTCTACCATCGTGCCAAACATGAGGCTGGGTTGTCTGATATCGTAATCACCAATCACTCCAAATTATTTACGGATGTGAAAGCCGCGCATCAGCTGCTGCCAGCCTATGAGAGTCTTGTGATCGATGAGGCACATCATCTGGAGGATGTCGCTGGTAAACATCTTGGAATGCATATGAAATATTTCACTTTGGTTCATACACTGACCCGCCTGTTTAAAGACAGTCGTAATGGACAGCTGCCTATGCTTCGGTCGCAGTTATCCGGGCATGAAAATTCGGTGCAATGGGGCTCCATGGTGGATCAGATGTTCCCGCTCGCTCTTGAAGTTAAGGAGCTGTGGGATCGTATGAGCGATGCCTTGTTTGGTCTGTTGCCTGAACGAAGTGATGCTTCACCGGGAGAGACGGGGCAATTTTCACTGCGTCTGAAAGCATCTCAGAAACCTGCAAAATGGCAGGAGTTGCAGGATCTGGAGAACCAGATCTATGTGACTCTGGGCGATTTGGTTCGCAAAGGGGACAAATTGCTGCTTGAGGTGAAAGAAGATCAGGATGATTATCAATCGGATAGTCTGATCACGGACATTACAGGATTACTGAAAGATCTGACCACATTGAAGGAAAATCTACGTTTCTTCATGCGTATGGATGACGCCAAAACGGTGTACTGGATGGAAGCCAGCGGCCAGTTCCGCAGCAAATCTCTCCAGCTGTATGCCGTACCTGTAGATGTGAGTGCACAACTTAAGGATTTGTTTTTTGACAAAAAGAAAAGTGTTGTTCTTACATCCGCTACGCTCTCCGTGGATAAGTCATTCCAGTTCATGATTGAACAGCTCGGCTTACAGGAAGCCGCCGAGAACAATCGGCTATTAACGTCGATGTTGCCATCACCTTTCAATTATCGCGATCAGGCACTTCTGGTGATTCCGCGTGATTTCCCAAGTGTGAAGGGAAGTGTGGGTGATGCGCACTTTGTCAATATGCTGGTGCAATCACTCGCAGAGACGGCAATTGCTACGCGTGGACGCATGATGGTTCTGTTTACTTCATACAAGATGTTGCGACAGGTCTATGATCCGCTGAAAGAAGCTCTGTCTGGCAACGACATCTCATTGCTTGGGCAAGGCGTTGACAGTGGAAGTCGTTCCAAATTGACTCGCAGGTTCCAAGATGCCAAAGCTACGGTACTTCTGGGTACAAGTAGCTTCTGGGAGGGTGTAGATATCCCGGGAGAGGCGCTAACCTGTCTCGCTATTGTGCGACTGCCTTTCCAGCCACCGAATCATCCGTTGGTGGAAGCCAAGAGTGAGTTGCTTCAGGAACAGAAGAAAAATCCGTTCATGAAACTGTCCGTGCCACAAGCGGTCATTCGTTTCAAGCAGGGATTTGGCCGATTGGTGCGTACAGCGAAGGATAGAGGAATTGTCATTGTTTATGATACACGGGTGATTGAAGCGTACTATGGTAAATTCTTTTTATATTCATTACCAGGTCCCAAAATGGAGCATATGCTCACGGAGCAGATGGTTCCACGAATTACCGAGTGGTTGGAAAAACCTGCTAATGAACAAAAATAATGGTTGTTTTGTTCGTTATATCATTGCATGACACTATCGTTTGGCGTTAAACTTTATTAGATATTTCCGTATCCGATTAAAGCAGTTGCACGTAAGAACTTATAACCTAAATTACAAGGAGCATTCTGTATAAAATGTCACGTTTATCTTTGAGTTTATACAGAATGCTCATCTTTTCATCTATTATTTTATCGTGGCCTTGGTAAGGGGGAGCAAGAATGAAATCGGATAAAATTTCGGAAGCGGTGGTACGACGTCTGCCTGTTTACTTGCGTTATTTGAGCGAGTTGCATCAGCGTGAGGTGGCTACTGTTTCTTCTCAAGAGCTTGGACAGAGGCTGGATCTGAATCCGGCCCAAATTCGTAAAGACCTGGCTTACTTCGGTGATTTTGGTCGTAAAGGGATCGGGTATGATGTATCCTATTTGATCGAGAAAATTCGTCACATTCTCAAAATTGATCAGCAAATTAATGTAGCTCTGGTAGGCGCGGGTAACCTCGGACAGGCCTTGTCCAACTACAACGCATATCTGAAAGACAACATGAAGATTGTTGCTGTATTTGATGCATATGGACCGAAGATTGGTAGTCAAATCAACAGTTTGACGGTAAAACCAATGAATGAATTGACGGAAGCGGTTAAAACGGATAACATCCGCATCGGTATTATCACGGTTCCGGATACGGAAGCCCAAAATGTAGCCGATCAGCTTATTGAATCGGGAATTGAAGCGATCCTTAATTTTGCACCAACAATTCTAAAAACACCGCCGCATATCCGCATTCACCATGCTGACTTTACAACGGATCTGCTAAGTTTGGCCTATTACTTGGAGACTGGAAAGGACGACGAGGAAGATGACAACAAATAGATGGGTAATTCACAACGGCAAATTTGCCGTTAATGAAGGCGGCACAACATGGAACGTGGTCCAAGGATACATGGTTGTTGAGAATGACAAGATTGTGCATATTGGTGAGACATTGCCGGATGAAGACAAAAATTGTACCAAAGTGGATGGAAAAGGACTGTTCTTCCTGCCGGGTCTGATCAATACGCATGGTCATGCAGCGATGTCGTTGCTCAGAGGGCACGGAGACGATCTTGCATTGCAAGTATGGTTGCAGGAAAAAATGTGGCCGATGGAAGCGAAAATGACTTCAGAAGACGTATATTGGGGAACTTCGCTATCAGTGCTTGAAATGTTGAAAGGCGGAACTACAGCGTTCCTGGACATGTACGATCATATGGATCAAGTTGCCAAAGTTGTGGAGCAATCCGGCGTTAGAGCAGCACTGGCACGTGGTGTAATCGGGCTGTGCTCGGAAGAAGAACAATTGCGGAAGCTGGAGGAGTCGGCTGCGTTTGCGCGTGAGTGGAATGGACAGGCAGATGGTCGCATTACAACCGTAATCTCGCCACATGCACCATATACATGCCCTCCTGACTACATAGAGAAGCTTGTGCAGGTCGCGAACGACCTAAACCTTCCCCTTCATACACATATGTCGGAAACGCTTCGTGAAGTCGAGCAGAACGTGGCTGATTATGGACTGCGTCCTGTGGCACATCTGGAGAAACTGGGCTTTTTCTCCCGTCCATCCCTGGTTGCACATGCGGTGCATCTGAATGACGAAGAGATTGAGATTCTGGCCCGACATGATGTGGCTGTGTCCCATAACCCGGGAAGTAACCTGAAACTCGCTTCCGGTGTTGCGCGGGTACCTGCGTTGCTGAAAGCAGGAGTTACTGTGTCACTCGGAACAGACGGACCGGCAAGCAACAACAACCTGGATATGTTCGAGGAAATGAGACTGGCTGCATTGATCCACAAAGGTGTATCCGGTGACCCGACGGCAGTGCCAGCAGGCGAAGCGTTACTACTCGGAACGTCATACGGTGCCAAATCCATCTTCTTGAACAATACCGGAGCACTCCAGGTCGGCATGAAGGCTGACTTTATCGCCTTGGACATTGAACAGGCACATTTCTATCCACATACAGACCTGATCTCACATACAATCTACTCGGCTTCTGCCAAAGATGTTGAGCACGTATGGGTGGATGGAAAACAAGTGGTGAAACATGGCGAATGTCTGACGCTGGATGAAGAACGCATTTTGCGTGAGTCTCAATTGGCATTTGATGGTCTGCTTGCTCGTTAATTGCAGGACAGCATCATAGGGAAAGGAAGTTCGGCTTTTGAAGAAAAAAAAGAAGTGGATATGGATTTCGCTGCTTGCACTGGTTCTGATTCTGTTTGGACTTCAGCGTTATTACGTCTATGTCACTCAGGACCAGCGCAAGGAAGAAGCGCTCGCTATACAAGCAGCACAGGAGCAACTGGGCATTACATCCTATGATGAATTGCGCAAGTACATCTGGGGAGACAAAGAAGGCTCTGACAACATCTACTGGACCCTGATCGGCAAAAACAAGGATAACCAGGATGTTATGGTCTGGGTTAAGTTCGACGCAAACAATCAACCGGCTAAGGGTGCAAACGCTGTACACAGTGAGCTACTGCAAAATGGTATGTCCGAAGCGCAGATACGCAATCGCTTTAGTTCCGAAGTTCCTGCCGGTGAGATTAAACGAATCATGCCCGGAGTTGTGAATGGAATATATGTGTGGCAAGTGTATTATAAAGACGGTACGCATAACCATTATCGCTTTTATCGTTTTAGCAACGGAGAACAGGTGGACCTGGTCTACACACTCCCGAACAGTTAGAACAAATAGAGTGACATAACTAGAGAATTAGAGAAATGAAAGAACCGGCAGACGGATATCCGACTGTACCGGTTCTTTGTGTTGTCTGTAAACATATTTGATTTAAATAGTTAAAATTAATAATTTATTCATATTTTCGCCTTCGAAATTGTATATACGATGTGATATACTCAGATATGTACTCAAAGTTGCATTCAAAAACAAATAAACCTGTCGAAATTATCGCAGGAGTCAATGTGCACATATTCGTATATACCAATAAGCCAGTAGGTTGGGCCAAAATCTGGGAGGGGTAATTCACTTGAAGCTAAAAGTATTGCCTATTGCTATAACTGCCGTCATTTCAGCCGTTGTGTTGTTTGGAGGTTGGTTTGTATATCGTCAGGTGGCTGTGCAGAATCCGATTGAAAAAATGGTAACCCAGTACGATGGAGTCAATGACGTTCAATTAACTATTAACCGCAATGACGTACAATTGAAACTGGATCTGCAACCTGATGTTGATTTGGGCAGACTGGTACAATATATTCACAAAGAAGGACAGACCCTGATTGGAACACGATCATTAAAATTGGACGTTGTGGATCATTCCAGTGAAGCACTGGAAAGTTGGTGGGGTGATGCCATGTTTACCGTAGCTCAGGCGATGGAGAACAAGCAATACACCGAGATTACACCAACGTTGTCAAAGATGGCGACGAATGGAATAAAGGTAAATACAGCGATGGATGACAACAATGTATATGTCAGTCTCAGAGACGGAGATGCCAGCAAGTTTATTATTCTGCCGCGTGTGCCCGGTCAGATAGGAGTGTGGCCTAATGCCTAAGTGGACAAAAGAAGTTGCCATCGGTTTTTTTCCCGTATTGATTATTTTCCTTGCTTTTACTGGTGTTAATATTGTTCCGATTCTAATTGCAGCGGTGCTTGTCGGAGCTTTGCTGTTCATGATGCAAATGCGTGGCGGGATTACAGTAGGCGCTGCACAGGAACGTAAACGGAAGAAAAAAGGACCTTCCAAGCTTACTTTTGAAGAAATTGGCGGACAGGACAGTGCCAAGCAGGAATTGCGTGAAGCACTTGACTTTCTCATCAAACATGAAGAAATTCGGAAGTTCGGGATTCGCCCGTTAAAAGGGATCTTGCTGACGGGTCCTCCAGGGACAGGGAAAACGTTGATGGCCAAGGCTGCTGCCCATTACACCGATTCTGTTTTTGTAGCAGCATCGGGTAGTGAGTTCGTGGAAATGTATGTTGGTGTGGGTGCCAGCAGAATTCGGGATTTGTTCAAGGACGCGAGAACCCGTGCCACCAAGGAAAATAAGGAAAACGCTATTATCTTTATCGATGAAATCGATGTCATCGGGGGGAAACGTGAAGGTGGTCAACAGCGTGAATATGATCAGACCCTGAATCAGCTCCTGACGGAAATGGATGGAATCTATTCTTCCGATACGCCGAGAATCCTTGTTATCGCTGCAACAAACCGCAAAGAGATGCTCGATAGCGCTCTGACGCGCCCGGGACGTTTTGACCGCCACATTCAAGTGGACTTGCCTGACAAAAAGGGCAGAAAGCATATTCTGGAACTGCATGCGGTGAACAAACCTCTGATGAAGGAAGTTAATCTGGAGAAGACAGCGGAAGAATCATATGGTTTCTCCGGTGCACAGCTCGAAAGTGTGATGAACGAAGCAGCAATATACGCCATGAGAGACGGCTTGTTAAATATCGAACAGCGGCATTTGTCCCTGGCTATTGATAAAGTCATGATGGGTGAGAAGACAGACCGTGAGTCCAGTGTGGAAGAGAAGAAAAGGGTTGCCATTCATGAATTGGGACATGCCATCATGGCAGAACTCGTTCGTCCAGGCAGTGTTAGTCAGGTGGCACTTAGTCCGCGTGGTCAGGCGCTGGGATATGTACGTCATAACCCGCAACAAGAACAGTTCCTTTATACGAAGCGCTTTCTGGAAGAGCAGATCATGATTGCACTCGGAGGAGCAGCTGCGGAGGAAATGTACTACGGTGGTCGTTCCACAGGTTCACGCAATGACTTTGATCAGGCAACCAATGTTGTACAGACGATGATGGCTTCGGGGTTGACTTCACTTGGGATTGTGAACATGGATATGGTCACAACCGAGGAACTGATGCGAGAGAATAAATTAATTCTGCAAGAACTTATGGAACAGACAAAGCAGTTGCTCGAAGAACAACGGACAATTTTCGACAATTCACTCGACATCTTGATTCGTGAAGAAGTTTTGTCTGGCGAGCAATTTCGTTGTCAATTTCGTGACAGTGCCCTTCTACCAGCATAATTTATTTATGCTGGTTATTTTTTTTTACATTTCACTCGTGCTAA
Organism: Paenibacillus sp. FSL R7-0026; assembly: GCF_038004485.1. Taxonomy (NCBI): domain Bacteria; kingdom Bacillati; phylum Bacillota; class Bacilli; order Caryophanales; family Paenibacillaceae; genus Paenibacillus; species Paenibacillus sp. FSL R7-0026. Next base: position 3,963,389 of record NZ_JBBORG010000001.1, on the reverse strand, counting down.
GATATTATTATATGTTGGGTCGAAATTTGTAATTTTCGGCGAACAGGGTACAATAGAGAAATAGAGAACCGAAAGGATGGAGCAGAACCATGTTTTTCAAAAAAATAGGAGTTGTCGGCGGCGGTACGATGGGGCAAGGTATTTCCCAGATGCTCGCAGCCAAAGGACTTGATGTGCTTCTCGTGGAGCATACAACACAAAAGCTGGATCATGCATATGACATGATCGAAACCAATCTGGATAAACAACTGGAGAAATGGGCGATTACAAAAGCGGAGAAGAAATTGATTCTTTCCCGTATTACCAAGGTAGCTCATTTAGCTGAACTTGGAACTTGCGACATGGTCATTGAGACAATTTCAGAGGATCTGGATGCGAAAAAAGCAGTATTCAGCCAACTAGACCAAGTTTGTCCAAGCAATGTCATTCTGGCAAGTAATACATCCACGCTGAGTTTGACCGAGCTTGCAAGCTCGACCAAATACCCAGAGCGTGTTATTGGTATGCACTTTATTCACCCGGTATCCCGGGTTGATCTTGTAGAGATTATTCGAGGACTGAAAACTTCGGATACAACATTCGAAGAGACCAGACGTTTTGTTGAAGAAGTAGCGGACAAAAAAGGAGTCATGATTTATGAATCCCCTGGATTCGTAACTTCCCGTCTGATCTGCCTGCTGATTAACGAAGCGTTGCATGTATTGCAAGAAGGTGTTGCATCTGCTGAAGATATCGATGATGCAATGCGTATCGGATACAACTTCCAACATGGACCACTCGAAATGGCTGACCGTTTCGGATTGGATTCTGTTGAAGCTGCACTCGAAAGAATGTTCCGTGAATTCGGAGAATTGAAATATCGTCCTTCTACAGTCCTGAAGAAAATGGTGCGTGCAGGACACCTGGGTGCCAAAACAGGCGAAGGATTCTTCAAGTACGACAAGGATGGTGACCGACTGTGAAAGTACTCGTAATTAATGCGGGGAGTTCCTCGCTCAAATATCAACTGTATAATATGACTGACGAATCTGTACTGGCTAAAGGTTTGGTAGAACGGATCGGAATGGATTCCTCCATCCTGACACACAAACCGACAGGCCGTGAGGATGTTACAGAAGTTAGTGAGATTCTGGAGCATACAACAGCGATCCGTAAAGTCATTGATATTTTGACTCACAAAGAAAATGGTGTACTGGATTCTGTAAGTGAAATTCAAGCTGTTGGACACCGTGTTGTTCACGGTGGTGAAGCATTTAAAGAATCTGCATTGGTAGATGATGCTGCCAAAGCTGAAATTCGTCGTTTGTTCGACTTGGCTCCACTTCATAACCCTGCTGCAATGATGGGTATTCGTGCGGCTGAATTAAATATGCCAGGTGTGCCTCAGGTAATGGTCTTTGATACAGCGTTCCATCAGACGATGCCTGAAAAAGCTTACCTGTATGCTATTCCGCGTGTACTTTACAAAAAATATAAAGTACGTCGCTATGGGGCACATGGTACTTCCCATGATTTCGTAAGCAAGGCAGCTGCTGAATATCTGGATCGTCCAGTGGAAGATCTGAAAATTATCACTTGTCACGTGGGTAACGGTGGTAGTGTAACAGCAGTTAAAGGTGGCGTATCCGTGGATACTTCGATGGGTATGACTCCGCTTGAAGGACTGATGATGGGAACGCGTTCTGGTGACCTTGACCCAGCCATCGTACCTTATGTAATGAACAAGGAAGAACTGAGCGTAAGCGAAGTGAACTCCATGTTGAACAAACACAGTGGATTGCTTGCGATCTCCGGAATCAGCAGTGACATGCGTGAGATTACAGAAGGTATGGAGAATGGCGATGCCAACTCCACGCTTGCTTTTGAAATGTACGAATACCGTCTGCGTAAATACATCGGCTCATATGCAGCTGCAATGAACGGTGTAGACGTGATCGTCTTTACGGCTGGTGTAGGTGAAAACTCTGTTGTACTTCGCCAAAAAGTATGTGAGCAGCTCACTTATCTGGGTGTTGAACTGGATGAAGCGCTGAATGCCATTCGTTCTGGCGAACCACGCCGGATCACAACAGCGAACTCCAAAGTGGAAGTTCTCGTTGTGCCAACAAACGAAGAATTGGTAATTGCACGTGATACACACCGAATCGTATTGAATTCTCAGTAATCTAACTGTAAAGTAAATATAGAATGACAAGGAAGTGCAGAGGACAGGCATAAGCCTGCCCGCTGCATTTTCAAATTCAGGAACCAAGGGGAGATATGGGCATGAATACGAATTGTGTAATTCGTAATGTGAACGAGCATGTGGGCGAAACCGTAACAATCGGTGCATGGATTAACAACAAACGTTCCAGCGGTAAAATTCAGTTTTTGCAGCTGCGTGATGGAACCGGATATATCCAAGGGGTTGTTGTGAAAAGTGAAGTTAGTGAAGAGATCTGGAACAATGCCAAGAGCCTGACTCAAGAAAGCTCTTTGTATGTTACAGGTATTATTCGTGAAGAACCTCGCAGTGCGTCCGGTTACGAAATGACTGTTACAGGGGTTGAAATCATTCACCTGACTGAAAACTATCCAATTACGCCTAAAGAGCATGGTGTTGATTTCTTGATGGACCATCGTCATCTGTGGCTTCGTTCTACGAAGCAACGTGCTGTTATGGTGATTCGGGCAGAGATTATTCGTGCTGTTCAGCAGTTCTTTGATGGTAACGGATTCACACAAGTTGATCCTCCGATTTTGACACCATCGTCTGCGGAAGGAACAACGAACCTGTTCCACATCAAATACTTTGATGAAGATGCTTATCTGACACAAAGTGGTCAATTGTATATGGAAGCCGCAGCTATGGCGCTGGGCAAAGTATATTCATTTGGTCCAACATTCCGCGCGGAGAAGTCCAAAACACGTCGTCACTTGATTGAGTTCTGGATGATTGAGCCGGAAATGGCATTTGTAGATCACGAGGAAAGTCTGCGTGTACAAGAGAAATTTATCGCTCATGTCGTTCAATCCGTAGTGAAAAATTGCCGTGCAGAACTGGAATCTATCGGTCGTGACGTATCCAAACTCGAAGGCATCGTAGCTCCATTCCCGCGTATTACGTATGATGAAGCAATTGAATTCCTGCATGGACAAGGCTTTGATATTCCTTGGGGAGAAGATTTTGGTGCACCGCACGAAACAGCAATTGCTGAGAAGTACAATACACCCGTCTTTATCACGCATTACCCTGCTGGAATCAAGGCATTCTATATGAAACCAGATCCGAATCGTCCAGAAGTTGTTCTCTGTGCTGATATGATTGCACCAGAAGGCTACGGAGAGATTATTGGCGGTTCGCAGCGTATCGATGATCCGGAATTGATGCAACAACGTTTTGAGGAGCACAATCTCTCGGATGAAGCTTACCAATGGTATCTGGATTTGCGTAAATACGGATCGGTTCCTCACTCCGGTTTCGGTCTGGGATTGGAGCGGACGGTAGCATGGATCTGTGGATTGGATCATGTACGTGAAACAATCGCATTCCCACGTATGCTCTATCGTCTGTACCCTTAATGTTTAACCGAGGAGCATCTATGGAAGACACCACATCCAAAGCTTGGTTGGATGGAGCAGCTTATGGCATGACTTCGGGTACAGCCCATCTGCCGTATGCCTTGTTACGTTTTTATCACCAGCTTGGCCTATCAGATGCAGAAGTGCTTCTTCTGATTCAACTGCTAGGGTTCCGTCAGGCAGAGTTCAATGAGTTTCCCACGCTTGAAGAGCTTGCGGCGCGCATGGGACTTGCACCTGAAGGTATTGCCAGAATGTTGCAACGTCTGATGAGGGATGGGTATATTGCTATTGACGAGCACCGTGACGAAGAACGGGACATCCAGTACGAGCGATATGATTTACATGGATTATATGCCAAGCTTGCAGCGTGCACTGCTGAAGAAGTAGCCGCATTCCGTGCGGAGCAGCAGAGTAGCAATACAGCACGTCAAGATTCGAACAGTGTTCAAAAAGAAGAGGAAGAACGGAATATGTTCTCCATCTTTGAAAAAGAATTTGGACGTCCGCTCTCTCCAATGGAGTGCGAGACGATATCCGGCTGGTTGGATCAGGACCGTTATCAAGAGGAATTGATTCTAATGGCTCTGAAGGAAGCAGTTTTTGCAGGCAAAGTACATTTCCGGTATATCGATCGAATACTGCTTGAGTGGAGTCGCAATCGTGTCAAGACCGTTCAAGACGCGAAGGCGTACACGCAGCGGTTTCGTAATGGTGGACGTTAATTCCAGCGTAGGCAGGAACAAAAAACAGGCCAGAAGTCATTCTGTGCCTGTTTTTTTTGGATTAAAGATTGGATGAGTTATCAGCAACATCAACCTTTCAGGCAATGAATTCATTTTGTTTCACAAAAATTTGATGGATTACGCAGGGGTTAACGCACAGGCTGTCGTCTATTGTATTGGAGAGGAGGGGAGAGTTATTGATGAAGCGCGCGTAATCGAACAAATCCGTCAAGGAGATACATCCCAGATGCGTACTCTGATTGATAAGTACAGCCAGCATGTATACCATGTGGCCTATTCCGTACTCAGGAACGATCAGGAAGCACAGGATGCAGCTCAGGAGGCGTTCATACAGATGTATAAGTCTCTCCCCGACTACCGTTCTGAAGGTTTCAAAACGTGGTTAACCCGAATTGCCTTTCACAAAGCGATTGATGCCAAACGCAAGCTGGGCAGACGAAATGCTGAGGATCTGGGTGGAGAAGAAAAAATAATCAATATGCCCGGACGGGATGAAGACGTTCTTACCCGTCTCGTTCGTGAAGAACGTCAGGATAAACTTCGCGAACGAATTAATCAGTTGCCTGCTCAGCATCGTGACATTATCACTGCGTATTATCTAAGCGAAAAAAATTATGAGCAGATTGCCAGTGATGCACAGGTGGCTGTGAAGACTGTGGAATCCCGCTTGTATCGTGCACGGCAGTGGATTCGAAAACATTGGAAGGAGGATGAATGGCGTGAGTAAACAGGAGAAGTATACCGCTGCGCAATGGACTGATTATATTGAAGGCCATATGAGTGAAACTCAAGCGAACCAAATGGAACAGCTTCTGATGGAAGATCCGGATGCGATGGACATCTATCTGGAAGCGCTTGGTATACATGGAGAACTGCCTCCGCTACATGACCCGACAGGTTTTGCGGATTCAGTCATGCATCGGATTGAGGGCATTCAATCACCCAAGGTACAACGCAAATCCCGTGCTGGACGAAACCGGCGCTGGCTTGATCATAAAGTGTTCCATTACGCGGTAGCGGCCTGTTTGACATTGATCTTCCTCTCGTCTGGACTTTTTGACAAGGTAGCACCCTATCACAAGTTCCAGGATGGCGACCACAGAGGGTCATTTACCGAGAAATGGACGGAGGCAGCCACTTCATGGCTGGATAACCTCAAGCCTAAACCATAAATAGTTTCGCATTGCCTGAAAAGAAAGGATGACGACTGTGCACTCAGATCGTAACAAATTACTCGCATTTCTATTAAACCTGATACCAGGTCTCGGTTTCATGTATTGGGGACGGGCTGCAAGGGCTGTGATCTATCCATTGCTTTTCTTCGGAACAGCTGTTGGCTCATTCATGTTAGCCATGGTCACTAATGAACGAGATTTATTGATTTTCGGTGCACTTTTTGCTGCTTTCTTCTGGGGGATCAGCATGCTGGATATGGTTATTGTTCTGCTCCGTACACCTTCTGCCCGAGAAGCACATTATAGGGGATACGGTGCGCCTTATGGATCTCCTCCACACCAAGGAGCAGCCTACCAGGGAGCATACATGGGTCAGCAAGGGCCTATGGAGCAGATGAATGAAGATGAGCTACGTCAACATCCAGGTGGTGAATATGGCCATCCTGAGGGACCCTATGGTCAACCCATGTATCGAAAAGGCAGTGAGGGTGAACGGTTCTTCACCATTTTGCTCTCATTTGTTCCGGGATTGGGCCACCTTCATCTGGGATTGTTGCATCGCGGGTTGTCGTTTCTGATGGCGTTCTTTGGTTCATTTGCCATGATGGTTTTTGTGGCTTCGATCACCAATGAATCCGTATTTTTAATGTTCCTGCTCATACTGCCTGTAATATGGGTATACTGCATGTTTGATGCGGTGCAACATGTCCACCGTAAGCAGGCTGGTGAGGTGTTACAGGATCGGACTTTATTCGAAGAATTGGAGATGGGCAGAGTAGCCGGACGACGTAGCAAAGTGCTTGCAACGCTGCTTTCCGCTTTTCCAGGTGCGGGTCATCTCTATCTGGGATTGCAAAAAAGAGGCATGCAATTGATGTTCCTGTTCCTGGGCAGCATCTATGTTCTGGACCTGCTTCACTTATCTGTGTTTCTGTTCATGATTCCACTGGTCTGGTTCTACAGCTTCTTTGACGGGCTCCAGTGCTCCAGTCGTTATGGACGCGAGCCTTTGGTTGATCAACCGATCTTCAAGGACTGGGCCCGCCATCAGCGTCTGATTGGATTCGGGATTGCCGCGCTGGGTCTATATTACCTGACGATCCGACTTGTCATTCCACAGCTGAATGAGCTCTTCCCAAATGCATTTATGACGTATGAGATACGTTCCTATTTAAACACCGTCATTGTATCCTTGCTACTCATTTTTGGCGGTTTGAAACTGCTGTTTGGCAAGCAACGGGGGACGGGTATCCAAAGTGCTGCTCATCGAAATGATGAGGGAGCAGACAGTCTCTTTTTATTCAAGGATCGGGATGATCGACTGTAGAGTGACCTAAAGAAAAGTTACACTGACACTACGATGACAGAGCAACCTTCTAATCGCTGTTATCCCATAGCATAAAAACACGCCAAGGGCTACGTATATCAGCCTCTGGCGTGTTTTTTGGTTATGCAGCTTTGATTTCGAATAAATGATTGCTATTTCGTGGCGCCCTTCAACAGAAGTTGACGGTACATCACTTCGAACAGGAACTCGAACGCTTCCAGATGACGTTTCGCTTCAAAAGCATCTTTACCCCAGGCATATATGCCGTGGTTCCGAAGCAAGATCCCTGGTACGTTGGCATCAAGTACACCTGGCACCAATTCAGCGATAGATGGAATATCTGCAAAGTTAGGCAGGACAGGTACACGAATCTCCGCATTTTCTTCCCAAATGTTGAAAGCCTTGATCAATTCGATTCCTTGAATCGGTACGTGTCCATCTGCTCCAAAGAATTCACTGATCAGGTTGTTAAACACGGTATGCACGTGGAATACAGCGCCACAACCAGTCAAACGATAGATTTCACAGTGAATCAACGTTTCGGCACTTGGTTTCAATGTTGTTGTCTCAATCGCTTTGCCGTGTTTGTCCACAAAAAGAAAGTCTTCCGGTGTGCGAAGAGATTTGTCTTTGCCTGAGGCGGTAACAGCAAAATAAAATTGCTCCGGGTCAAAATCTCCTACACGCATCGACAGATTGCCACTTGTTCCGGGGAACCAGTTACGACTGGCGAACAACGCTTTAATATCAGCCAGTTCTTCAAGGACCTGACGTTTGTGTTCCAATGTAATCTTTTCAAAGCCCATCGTTTACAGCACTCCTTGTGTTTGCTTCTGTTTCATATCTTCGATGATATCGTAAAAGGTAGCGAATGGCACATGGTCCACACCAAGTTCAATACATTTGTCCGTCAAAATGGAGCGAGAGTAGACAAGATCGGCAATCTTTGCACCCTCAAAGTCTGTCAGACTGTCTCCAATGAGGATTCGATTGTATTGTTCTTCCGGGAAGGTACGAATCACGGTTGTTTTGCACATGCCGCAGCCATTTTCACAAGGAGGCTGACAGGGATTCGGCCATTCAATCTTAATGGTTTCACCCGAGAAGTCAGCTCCATTGCAATAGACATGATCCTTAGGGATATCGAATGGCGCGAGTAAGGGTTCGATAAAGAAGTCCATACCACCGCTGGTCACATTGAATTCGATCCCTTCGCTGCGAACGTAGTCAAGAAATTCGCTGAATCCTTCACGGATCCCCGCTTGTCCAAGCACAAATTCCACAATTTCATCTTTTTGCGATGCGGGCAACAGAGCAAACATGGCTCCAACACCTTCACGCAGCGAGATGTTCTGCTCAATCGTATCTTTCATAATCGCTTCAATGCCCTCAGGCTTGAAATGTTTCATGATCGCGACAATATTGTCCGAGAGCGTAATCGTACCGTCAAAGTCACAGAAAATGACTGTTTTTTTATCACTTCTCATCGTTCGCCACCCCACAGGTCCAATGCGCTTTTCAGCTCCGGATGCTCGGTTGCATATTGCGCGAGTGGAATGGAACGCTGAGCTGCCTCAATGGCTTGCAGGAATGCACGTCCGCCTGCCTCAGTGCCCATAGGATGTCCGTGAATACCGCCACCAGCATTAACGATGACATCTGTACCAAAGTCGCGCAAAATGAGCGGTACAAGGCCTGGATGGATACCAGCTGAAGGCACTGGCATACTGGTTCGTACTGGCAGATCAGCTGTCAGTAATTGCTCCGTGATCGCCATATTTTCTTCCTTCGGCATCGTAACCGAACCATAAGGAGAAGGGAAGAGTACCAGATCGGCACCCGCAAGACGCATCAACTGGCCTAGTACAACCGAAGCGGACATGCCGTAATGTGGTGAAGGATACAGTGCACCTGCAAGAGCAGGGTGAGCCATAATTGGCACATTAATATCAGGATCACTGCTGAGTTCATGCAGGACATCATATCCGTAAGACAATACGTTGAACAACAGGGCATTGGCTCCTGCACCAATGGCACGTTCAGCTTGTTGCTTCAGACGAGATGTAGGTCCTGTAAGATTGGTTGCATACAGAAGTTTCTTGCCCGTCTCCTGGCGTGCCTGTTCGGCAGCTTTCATGCAGACCTCGACTCTCTTTTCGATAGGTGTCAATTTATTTTCGAACAGAATCTCATCATCCTTGATCAGATCAACGCCACCAAGGGCCTGACGAATAAATTGTTCACGCAGTTCATCTGCATCCAGCCCGATAACTGACTTAAAGATACTCATTAACAGTGGACGATCATGCACACCAAGCAGATCACGAACACCATTCAGTCCAAACTTTGGTCCCGGGAATGCACTGAGGAAGCCATCCGAGAAACCAAGCTTTGTTAATTTGATCCGGCCATCCATTGAGATTTTGCCAAAGACCGTCACGAGCAGGGCAGGGATATCACGGCTGAAGTTAACATCAGGATATCCGATAGTAATATCGGCGTAACGCTCACCCGCAGCCATGCCTTCAGCTTCATTTACTTCTACGCTGATTACTTCACCCAGATGTTTTTGCATCGCTTCACGCTGGGCTTGTGGCAACTCCGTCCAGCTACCCACGGTCATGCCGATCGCGATGGACTGAGCTTTCTTGCGAAAGTCTGCATGATCATCATGCAGACGATATGTGGCTGTGCACATGTTATTCATTTTAAATCCCCTTCCAAAGCAGCTCCCATCTCCCGTGAGCGCTCTGCACAGCGGTTGACGGCTGCGATTACATTTTCAAAGAAATCTCCTTCGTCCAGCGTTTTCAGTGCTGCCTGGGTTGCCCCTCCCGGGGATGTCACATCACTACGAAGCTTCATCGGTTCCAAACCGGTTTGTTGTACCATACGTGACGCGCCAAGCACCGTCTGAACAGTGAGATCACGAGATTGCTGGCTAGATAAGCCACCACGAATACCTGCGGCAATCATGGCCTCCATTAAATAGTATACATAAGCAGGGCCGCTTCCGGAAATCCCAGTGAGCACTTCGAGTTTATCTTCAGGTACGATAGTCACGATACCAACCGCTTCAAACATGGTCATCACCGTACTGCGCTGATCATCCGTAATTTCCGCAGAGAAGGCAAGACCGGTTGCACCAAGTCCAATGGTACTGGATGTATTTGGCATGGTTCTCGCGATCGGTTGTTTACGACCAAGCAAGGACTGCATCGTGCGGATTGATAATCCGGCGATGACAGACACGATCAGTTGATCCGGTGATAACAGTGGCCCAAGTTCGCGCAGCGCTACGGCAGCATCTTTGGGTTTCATACAGAGTACAATGACCGGAGTGGAGGCAAGGTGATCCAGAGATTGTGAAGCCGTTCCGGTATGTACTGCATAACGGGTACTGAGCTCCTCCTGACGTTTCTGGTTGCTGCGGTTCAGCATCGTAATATCCTGAGGACGAACGACTAGGCGGGAGATCAGTCCGCGCACGATGGCTTCAGCCATCGCGCCTGCTCCGTGGAAAGTAATCTTCTGTTGTAGTAACGTCTGTTGCTCTTGACTCATATTTACCGTTCCTCCTATATAACTGGTGCTGGGATATTATTGACGAATCTGTCCATTGCCTGTAATCCGATATTTGGTTGATGTCAGTGCTGGCAGTCCCATCGGTCCACGAGCATGCAGTTTCTGGGTACTGATTCCGATTTCGGCTCCATAGCCAAATTCAAACCCGTCGGTGAAACGTGTGGACGCATTGTGATAGACGGCTGCTGCATCCACATCATGCATAAAGCGCTCTGCATGGGCTGTATCCCGGGTTACGATACACTCGGAATGTTTGGTTCCATAATGTGCGATGTGCTGCATCGCTTCGTCCAGGTTCTCGACCACCCGGATATTTAAAATGTAGTCGTTGTACTCAGTCGCATAGTCTTCCTCGGTTACCTCAAGGGCAGAAGGAACAAGACGGCGCACCGTGTCGCAACCTTTCAAGACCACATTGGCCTCACGGAATTGCTCGGCAAGAGCAGACAGGTGCTCTTCCGCGTATGCGGCATGCAGTAGCAACGTTTCCATGGAATTACATACAGATGGACGTTGTGCCTTCGCATTGATGGCGATTTCGGCTGCCATAACTGGATCGGCTGATTCATCCACATAGGTATGGCAGATGCCCGCCCCAGTTTCGATGACAGGTACCGTTGCATTGGCAACCACATTACGAATGAGGGAAGCGCCTCCGCGTGGAATGATAACGTCCAGCAGCCCGTTCAACTTGAGCATCTCATCAACGGAAGCACGATCTGCATCTTCAACCAGTTGCAAAGCATCAGCAGGCATGTCTGTCGTTGTGAGTGCCTGATGCAGCACCTCCACAATTTTACGATTGGAAGACAGGGCAGAGGAGCCGCCGCGCAGAAGCACTGCATTACCTGTTTTGAGACATAATCCGGCTGCGTCTACAGTTACATTAGGACGAGCTTCGTAGATGATGCCAATCAGGCCAATCGGCACTCTTAATTTTTCAACATGTAATCCGTTTGGACGGGTGAATGTCTCTAACACTTCACCGACTGGATCAGGCAGATCTGCAATCTGACGTAACCCTTCAGCAATGCCAGCAATGCGCTCCTTATTAAGTGCGAGCCGATCCAGCATGGATTCCGGCGTACCCTGTTCTCTGCCGCGTTCCAGATCTTCGGCGTTTGCCGTAATGATGGAATCCGTCTCCTTAATCAAAGCATCTGCCATGACATGCAGGGCCGTATTTTTCTGTTCTGTATTCAATCGGTTCAGCTGTGGAACCGCTGCTTGGGCTTTGCTGGCTTTTTCTCTGACTTCACTCATCGTAATTCCTCCTCATATATATAAAGTTAAAATTTTAACCACTATATAGCTTCATAGTTATTTTAACGTAATCCACTCGTCTCTATGAATAACCTCAAGTCTGTGGATGCTAGCGAGTTGTTTCATTACTTCGCCACTGGGAAGTCCGGCAATGAGTCGAAGCTGGTCATCATCATAATTGACAATACCGCGACCAAGCAAAGTTTCGTCCATGCCAATGACCTCTACGACGTCTCCTGCATGGAAAGTTCCCAGTACTCGCTTGACCCCTACAGGTAGAAGACTGTGCCCCCCATGGACAAGGGCTTCTTCAGCACCATCATCCACAACGACTGTTCCCAGCGGAGTAGACATGAAGCCAAGCCACTGCTTTTTACGGGATAGCGAAGCGAGTCGTGTCTCAAAGTAAGTTCCTTTGCCCGTGCCATCAACGGCTTTCTGCATATCTCCTGGTTCTTTCACACTTCCTACGAATACAGGTACGCCTCCACGTGTAGCAACCTTGGCTGCATCAACTTTGGATCGCATTCCACCTGTGCCAACCGATGATCCTGAGCCTCCAGCAAAAGCGTAGATCTCAGCCGTGATTTCGGGAATACGGTCGTAACGCACGGCAGAAGGATCTTTGCGCGGATCTGCGGTGTACAGCCCGTTGGTATCGGTAAGAATGATCAGATGCTGTGCCTTCACCAGGTTTGCAACCAATGCGGACAATAGATCATTATCACCAAACTTCAATTCATCCACCGATACCGTATCATTTTCATTAAAAATCGGAATCACTCGTTGTTTAAGCAGTTCCTCTACGGTCATACCTGCATTCCCCATGCGTTTACGACTGTGAAAGTCTGTACGAGTTAACAGAATTTGCGCCGTAGTAACGCGGTGCGCTGCAAAAGCCTGTTGATATGCCTGCATCAGTAATGCCTGCCCAACGGCTGCTGCAGCTTGTTTCTCATGCAACTGTTTGGGCCGCTGAGGGTAACCGATCTCCCGGAATCCGGCCGCTACCGCTCCTGAGGTGACCAGGAGTACTTCATGACCCTGATCAGCTAATGCTGCAATTTCTCCGGCAAAAAAAGTGATCGAACTGCGATCCAGACCGCCTTCTTCCGTTGTAAGCGAGCTGCTTCCAATCTTAACTACAATACGTGAAGTCATGGTTTCACTTCCTTAAACATGATTAATAAGTGCTTCTGGAGCAGGCTTTAGCGGGTACAAAAAAAACTCCCGCCCTTTAGTTAAAAAGGACGAAAGTTCGTTACTTCCGCGGTACCACCTTTATTGATGATTAGATCATCCGGCTTCATGCCCTGTAACAGAAGGCACTGTCCTGCACGTAACAGGCCGCTCAGGGGTAGGTTTCAGAGAAGAGCCGCGGTAAATTCTTTCAGCAGGGTGGAATTTACTCTCTGGGCGCGACTGATATTCTCTTACTGGTCCCGTCATCACGTTTCGTTCAATATTTCTTATAACATACCATGGAAACTTGGCATATGCAAAGGGGTTATGATCCTGTAAATTACTTGAATAAATTCAGCTTGCCAATCCGCTCCACAGCTTCGCGTAATCGGTTTTCATCACTTAGCAGTCCCGCGCGCACATAGCCTTCGCCATGTGAACCAAAACCAATACCTGGGGCTACGGCCACCTTGGCTTCTCGCAGTAACAAGTCTGCAAATGAAGCAGAGGTATAACCGGCAGGTACAGGCAACCAGCTGAAAAATGAACCTGCGGGTTTCGAAGCTTGCCAGCCAATCGAGGAAAGAGAGTCATAAAATGCATTGCGACGGGATTCGTAACGTGAAACCAGCGAAGTAACACATTCCTGGGAGCCAGTAAGTGCTTCCGTTGCCGCAGCCTGAATTCCACCGAAAAGACTGACATAGATATGATCCTGAAGCAGATTGATTTTAGAGACAATCTCTGCGTTGCCAAGTGCGAATCCAACACGCCATCCAGCCATATTATATGTTTTGGATAACGTATAGAACTCAATGCCCACTTCTTTGGCACCAGGGGCTTGCAGGAAACTTACGGGACGATGTCCGTCAAATCCAATCGCACCGTAAGCAAAGTCGCTGGCAATGACGATTTGATTTTGAATGGCAAATTCAACCGTATCTTCGTAGAACGAAAGGGGAGCCGTTGCCGACGTTGGATTGTTGGGATAGTTGAGGAACATCAGCTTGGCCTTCTCCCGATTTTCGGCTGTAACAGCTTCGTAATCCGGCAGGAATGCGTTGGACTCCAGCAATGGCATAAATGACATGTTTGCTTTGGCGAGTGCTACACCAGACCAGTAATCCGGGTAGCCCGGATCGGGAACGAGAACGGTGTCGCCGGGGTTAAGCAGGACCTGAGGTAACTGAACCAATCCGGTTTTGCCCCCGAACAGAATGGCTACTTCAGTCTCGGGGTCCAGATCAACGTTGTAATCTTCCTTATAACGTTTGGCGACGGCTTCCTTCAGGAAAGAGTACCCTCTAAAAGGGGAGTATTTGTGGTAGAGGGGATTCTCAGCCGACTCTTGCAGTGTTTTCACAATATGAGGTGGTGTAGGTGTATCCGGGTTCCCCTGACCCAGATTAATCACGTCATGTCCACTTGCGATTTCACGATTTACATTTTGAACAAGGGTAGCAAAAAATTGCGTTGGCAGCTGTGCCATCACATCAGAAGTTGGTATCGTAAAGGCTGAACGAGCAGTTATATGGTCTGAATGGGTCATTAGATTCATCACTCCGGTTATTAAAAATGGCAAATAGTTCTCATTAATTTATCACGCCAATCCCGAGCTGTATAGAGGGAAATACACTTGAATATACAGTACATAGGCGCAAAGAGCGGAGTATTGTACAAAACTGAAAGTGCTCATTTAGTTTTGTCCATTGAGCTGAGAGAAGCCATGTTTTATGATAATGTCCGATAATGATAATCAATATCATTAATTTATTGCACAACGCACATGATATAGGGGGAGAAATAGAAATGAAAAAGGGCATTCGAAATACGGCAGTATTATTTACGGTTACGTGGTTATCCATTCTGCTGCTGGCATGTGGAAATCAGGCTGCAACACCTGCTGCTGGCGCAGATGATTCCAAAGCAGCCACAGAAACCAAGGAGACCCAACCCGCAACGGAAGAGACGAACGAGGGCGAGACCCGAGTATTCAAAGATTGGACTGGCCATGAGGTTGAGGTCCCTGTAAATCCGAAGCGAGTTATCTATCATGGAGAAGTTACAGGGGATCTGCTCGCTCTTGGTGTTGTTCCTGTCGGCATACTTCGTCAAGAGGGAACCGTATTTGATGATCAGGTTGCTCAGGCAGAGGATATAGGGTTTCCTATCAGTGTGGAAAAGGCGCTAGCCTTGAATCCCGATCTAATCATTTTCTCGAACAGTGATGAGGCACAATACGATCAGATCGCGAAGGTTGCACCCACGGTTACATTTGATTCGTTCGGATCAATAGAAGATCGAATGCGTATCCTTGGCGACTTGTTGAACAAGAAGCAAGAAGCGGAGGACTGGATTACGGCTCATCAAAAAGCGACTGAAGAGATGTGGACACAACTTCATGAGAACGGATTAAAAGAAGGGGAGACTGCTTCAGTATTCACCATGTATCCCGGGAATCGTCTGTTTGTCATGGCGGGTGCAGGATTGCCACAGTTGTTATACGGAAAAGACGGGCTGAAGCCAACCGCGGAAATCCAGAAAGTATTGGATGAAGACATGGGATTTGTAGAGATTTCGACTGAAAAATTATCTGAATTTGCCGGTGATCGGATTTTTATTCTGGATCCCGTGACCGACGATGCGAAACAATCCACCAAGGAATTGCTGGATAGTACAATCTGGAAGAACCTGCCTGCGGTGAAAGAAGGAAAAGTATATCGCTTTGATATCGCCAAAGCTTCGAGTGATGCTCTTTCCAGGGAGTGGCTGTTACAAGAGCTGCCAAAACAGATGATTCAATAATGGTGACGAGCTAGTGAGGCAGCAGTAACACCTTTGAGTAATGCATTTATAAAAAAAGTAAAAGGGGCCTTCAACATTTCGTTGAACGCTCTTTTTGCTGATTAAACTCATATCTGGATTATTAACAATCTCTCGCTTATAATCAGACCATACAGAATGATTGATAATTATTCTCATTTTAGAAAAACGAGGTGAACCGACATGCAGGCTTTGGATGCCGATGGGGGAACGTTGTTCTTTTCAGCATTCATGTTTCGGCTGGATCATCTGGTACGTCGAATTGAACCACCTGAACAGGTGATGTTGGAAGTTGCTTGCGAGAAACATGCCTTCCTGATCTGTGAAGAAGGGGATGGGCGTTTATATATAGGACATGAACATTTTCCGTTTACTACGGGATGTGTTTATCCGCTTTCTCCGGGAGAGGGGTACCAGATTGAACATCGTAATAACTCGGAATTGAAATATATCATAATGGCTTTTGATGTTATTCATGTGTTGACGGGTGATCCCGAGCTCTTTACCCGCCCTGTATTTGAGCACAGAAACCAATTGAATGGTTATCCCTATGCTCCGTTAAGTGGGTTGCTGGAGCAGATGTATGTCATTCGGAATTATAAAACAGATGCCGAATACAGTCATTTGAATGCACAGTTCCAAAAATGGATGGAGATGATCATTACCCGGTACACTTCTCCAAAGACGGAACAGAGTATGGAAGCAAGACTACACAGTACGATTCAGTATGTAGACGACCATTATGCTGAAGAAATCACTGTACAGAAACTGGCACGTCTTGCGGAGATCAGACCTGTACAATATACGACCCTGTTCAGACAACTCACGGGTCACAAGCCGCTCGACTATGTGAATCATGTACGCATCAAACATGCCAAGGATTGGCTTCGCAAATCAGATGAACCACTTCGGGATATAGCGAGCCGCGTGGGGTTTAAGGATGAGTATTATTTCAGCAGGCGTTTTCGCCAAATGACCGGATTATCTCCTCGTCAATATGACAGATCGATTCAGCAGCAGACATTAGTACAAGATTGGTTGGGTCATGATGTGAATATTCCAGTTAACCCAGAGCGAATTATGTATTACGGAGATTCCGCTGGGGATCTGCTGATGCTGGGCATTCAGTTGCTGGAAGATCGGACATATGACGCGGTCGCCCCGGTTAATGTGGAAGCCGCTGTTATCATGAAGCCGGACTTGATTATTTTTGATAGCAGCAATGAACAGCAGTATGAACAACTTTACCGGATTGCACCGACGCTTGCTTACAATTCACATGCTACGTTGGAAGAACGAATGCGCAGATTGGGCAGCTGGTTTGGCAGACAACCGCAGGCTGAACAATGGCTAACCACCTATGCTGAGCGTACTGAGCAGATGTGGGCGAAGATCCATACTGTGATTGAAGAGGGGGAAACGGCATCCGTATTTACATACCATCGGGGTGCACGATTATTTGTTATGGGCAATATCGGTCTGGCGCCTATGTTATATCATCCAATGGGATTCAGGCCAGTTACCAAAGTAAGAGAAGCACTTTCGGCAGGCAGAGCCTATAAGGAAATTTCGGCTGAAGCGGTACGTCAGTACGCGGGAGATCATGTGTTTGTTATGCTGCCTGAGGAAGTTGTGGCAAGACAGGCTACAGAGATGCTGATGAAAAGTCCCAGTTGGCAGGCCCTTCCGGCTGTGCAGAATGGACGGGTATACCCTGTGGAGGAGTCAACTTGGAATGTGGGTGATGCACTCACGAGTGATCGATTGTTGACCCTGCTCCCTGAGTTGTTGTGTGCAAGTTCATAATAAAAACAGGGTTGCAGTCCTCAAGAGGATCAAGCTATGATAGCAGGTATTACGGTTCAGAGGAGTGCTTGTCATGACAGAAAAACAACAGGGAGAAATGCGTGTAGCCCTGATTCAGGGCGATATTCAACTCGGAGACCCTGAGGCCAATCATAAACATATGCAGACGTTGCTTGAGCGTGCGGTAGAACAATATCCGGATCTGGGGCTGGCTGTGTTACCTGAGATGTGGAATACCGGATACGCTTTGACTCAAATTCATGAACTCGCTGACCCGGAAGGCCAGAAATCTCGGGAATGGCTGTCTGCTTTTGCTCAAAAACATCAAATTTCCATCGTTGGCGGTTCAATCGCTGAAAAACGGGATGGTCAAATATACAATACAATGTACGCTTATAATCGTGAAGGAAAACAGGTAACTCGATACGATAAATTACATTTGTTCCGTTTGATGGATGAGGAGAAATATCTGCAGCCTGGTGCGGAACCTGAAATTTTTGAATTGGAGAACGGTCTGACAGCGGGTGCTTCGATCTGTTATGATATCCGGTTCCCGGAACTTGCCCGTACCCTTGCTTTGAATGGTGCCAAGGCATTGATTGTACCGGCCGAATGGCCGAACCCTCGTCTGCACCATTGGCGTACGTTGCTTACGGCACGAGCGATTGAGAATCAGATGTATGTGATCGCCTGTAACCGTGTAGGTAAAGGGGGAGAGACTGAATTTTTCGGACATTCCCTTATCATTGATCCTTGGGGTGAGATTGTGGCTGAAGGTGGCGAAGAGGAAGAGATCGTGACCGGAATTATTCGTCCAGCTCTGGTAGATGAGGTTCGCGGACGTATTCCCGTATTTGAAGACCGTCGACCTGGCGTTTATTTTGGCAAAAAATAAAAACTGAAATAAAATTCTTCAGAAAAAGTGTTTATTCTTCCAGGACACGGGTAATGATAACTATCCCGTTACCAAGGAGATGATCAATCAATGGACAACCATGTGAAAGATACGCTCAGGAGACTGGAACAGGATAACACAAGGGAAGATCACTTAAGGGCATTCTTAGAGAATGGAGCAGGAGGGCTATCCCCCCCTGATTCAACTGTTCAGGACGAAGGCCGTGTCATGAATCAGCAAAACAGGCTGACAAGCGATCGTAATTTGCGTAAATAAACCGCCAAACATGAAGTTTTCTTATGTACGTTTCTACGTTAACATTATAAATTAGCATTGAAGCTAAACAATTTAACAAGCAACATTGTACTGTAACCAGTTACTGTGATTGCAATGTAAGAACTCTATCCTGCGGATGCGGGAAACGAGTATATGACAAAGGCTTGGCCCATAAGGGTCAAGCCTTTGTTTTGTTACAGTATGAAATGTACCCATACTCATAGGAGAAATTTTTTAGTCTCCCTTTGACAGTTCGGTCACGGTTTGTTGAAACGTATGGATGAATGCTTCGGCTGCCTTCGACAGCACTCTGCCTTGACGATAAGCGACAACTAGTGTTCTGCTGGGAGTAGGCTCAGCAAGTGGCACATACACAGGCACGAACTCACTGCGCGGCGCACGGGCAATAAAGCGTGGAACCAGGGTAATACCCATACCTGTGGCGACCAGCGACTGAACGGTTTCAATATTGGTGCTTTCAAACACAACTTGGGGATCAAAACCAGCCTGCTCACAGAGATCAAATGTAAGTTTGCGGAAACCCTGTCCTTTTTTCAATACAACAAACGGTTCATCACGAAGCTCTTCAATTCGCACAGGAAGCGGATGCTCCGGATCTGCCCTGCGTGCTAGAGGGTGATTCGGGGGAACGGCCAGATCAATCTTTTCCTCTCCAATGGCAACATAGGCGAGACTTGGCTCTTGTAAAGGAAGAGATAACAGACTGAGATCTGCTTTGCCGCTTGCTGTCAATTTCTCAAGTGTAAGCCCGGAGTCTTCCAATAAGGTAACCTCAATCTCGGGATAAGCTTGTTGGAACGCAGGAAGCACATGTGGGAGCAAGTGTGAGCCCGTGATCGGCATGCTGCCCACAACGACTTTACCTTTGCGAAGCTGGGAGATATCGGACATTTCCTGACGCAATAGCTCCACGGCATCTACGATCTTCTGGGCTTGCTCGACAAACGTAACACCGGCATGGGTTAACTCTACGGTACTCGTATTACGCTGAAAAAGGAGTACACCCAATTCTTTTTCCAATTTGGATAATTGCTGGCTTAATGAAGGCTGGGCAATATGCAGCTTCTCTGCTGCCCGGGAGAAATTGCGTTCGGCCGCAATTTGCAACGTATATTGAAGTTGTCTGAATTCCATCGTCATTGGTCATTCCTTTCGTTATGCCACCATTATATCATTACAGATGAAGAAATCATTAATTTCGCTTAACCGCTTGCACTCCATCAGAAGAGTTGATATACTGATTTTGAAAACGCTTAATAAGAACCACTTACCCGGGTAAAACAAAATCAACGTTTTCATGTTTAGCAGTTTCAAGTGTTAGCACAGAACCATTTCAAATGCTCATATTCTTTTTCGTTCATATAATTGAATAACATTCATCCAACGATGGCGTGTTACTGTTCGGCAGGCAAGACCTAGATTGGGTGGGAAGAGTTTCTTTTTCCTACCCTTTTTAGGTCTTTTTTTGTTCCCATCATGAAGAAATGGCGGAGGTGTCGTTATGAATCACAAACAATTAGCCCAATCGATTATGGAGTTGGTCGGTGGCAATGATAATATCAACACGTTAATTCATTGCTCTACCAGGCTCAGACTTACCCTGAAGAATCCGGATATGGCGAAGACCCAAGAAATTAAGAGCCTCGATGGTGTTATTGGCGCAGTGAATAGCGGCGGGCAATATCAGGTTATTATCGGTAATGACGTCGCGTACGTCTACAATGAACTGGCCAAGAGGATGGGTACTCGGCAATCAAACGAGATTCAGGAGAAACAAAAAGCGGATTATAGCCCCAAAGGTCTGTTTAATACTTTTGCCAGTGTCATTGCAGGCATTTTCCAACCTATTATCCCAGCCATTGCTGCCTCGGGCATGCTTAAGGCACTTTTGCTACTGGCGACCGTGACCGGCCTGATGTCTAAAGAGAGCCAGACATATACCGTTTTGAGTGTCATGTCTGATGCTGCCTTTTACTTTCTTCCGATTCTACTGGCCTACTCAAGTGCAAATAGATTTAAAACGAACCCCTTTGTTGCCGTTCTGTTTGGTGGAATCATGTTACACCCGAATATGATTGGTCTGCTTGGCGGTGAAGATCCGGTGTCCTTTATTGGCATACCTGTTGCATCCGTTCAATATGCGACATCCGTGGTACCGATTATTTTAACGGTCTGGTTCATGTCTTACATTGAAAAGTTCGCGGACAAGATCTCACCAGGACCGGTCAAAATTTTCCTTAAACCTTTGATTGTTATTCTCATTGTTGCTCCAGTTGCCCTGATTGTACTTGGACCTCTGGGAATGTATCTCGGAACGGGAATGTCCAACCTGATCTATTGGATTCAGGATAAGATTGGATGGTTGACCGTTGTCATTATGGCTATACTGATGCCTCTGATTGTCATGTTTGGTATGCATAAAGTATTTTATCCCATTATTTTCGCAGCCTTGGCTTCACCTGGATATGAAACACTGGTGCTGGTCGCGATGCTGGCATCCAATATGGCGCAGGGAGCAGGCGCACTGGCGGTGTCATTCAAAACCAAAGACATCAAGCTGAAACAAGTCGCTTTGTCTGCAGGAATTTCAGGTGTATTCGGTATCACGGAACCTGCTCTGTACGGTGTACATTTAAGGCTCAAGAAAACGCTGTTTGCCTGCATGATCGGCGCCGGAGTCGCTGGGTTGTTCGCAGGTATTGTGAATCTCAAGGCATATGCTGCCGTGGGTCCGGGGATTGCATCTATGCCTATGTTTATCAGTGAAGATCATATGAATATTATCTATGCGATTATTACCATGCTGATCTCTGCCATTGTCGCGTTTGTCGCCGTATATGTCATTGGATTTCAGGATGTTGTTCCAACAGCAGTGCCGATAGCAGGCAGTCCTACAAACAAAGCGAGAGGCGAATCTGAAATCCAGCCATCCACAGGGATCAAATCGAAAAAGATCGTTTTTGCTCCATTGGAAGGTAAAGTTCTGCCATTAAGAGAGGTGAAGGACGAGGCCTTCTCGCAAGAAGCCATGGGACAAGGTATGGCCATTCAGCCAAGTGTTGGCAAGGTGTTTGCCCCGTTTGATGGTACCGTTGAAACGGTGTTCCGTACCAAACATTCCATCGGTCTGAGATCGGTAGAGGGGGTAGAACTTCTGATTCATGTCGGATTGGATACGGTGAAACTGAAAGGCCAGCATTTTGATGTAAAAGTGAACGAGGGAGAACAGATCTCTCATGGTCAGCTCCTGATCGAATTTGATCTTGAAGCTATACAAGCCGCAGGTTATGACACGACGACCCCTGTAATTGTGACCAATTCATCGGATTATTTGGAGATACTGGGCAATGAAACTGCGGCGACAACAGGACCGGGGAAACCATTAATTACGGTGTTATAACCCGCTGAAATATGAATGAAAGGCAGGCTGCCTGATATGGAAGTCATAAAAATATTGAATTCGAGCATTGTTCTTGCCAGACGTGGTGAGGATGACAAGGAAATTATTGTGATGGGAAAGGGCATCGGCTACAGGAGCAAACCGGGAGATGTCGTAGGGGAGGATGAGATCGAGAAGATCTATGTTCTTGAAAATGAAACGATCTCTTCGGATCTCACCGACCTGATGAAGGAAACGCCAAAAGAATACCTGATTCTGGCTGATGAAATCATCTCCCACGCCAAACATACATTGTCCCGCCATCTGAGTGATCATCTCTATGTCTCATTAACAGATCACCTGTATATGGCCATGAAGCGATTCAAGGACAATATGACGATCCAGAATCGAATGTTGTGGGAAGTGAAAAAGTTCTATCCACAGGAGTTCAGTATCGGGTTGCATGGCCTGTCTCTCATTCAAAAACAGCTTGGACTCTCCCTGCCTGAAGAGGAAGCGGCGAATATTGCCTTTCATCTCGTTAATGCCCAGCAGAATGATGACAATATGAATCAGGTCATGATGATGACCAATACAGTCAAGGATGTACTCAATATTATCAAAATTCACTATCAAGTGGAGCTGGATACACACAGCATCAACTATTCACGCTTTTTGACTCATTTGCAGTTTTTCATTCAACGGCTTTTTGAACATAAAACATTAAACACGCAGGATCATGAGCTCTTTGAGCAGATCGCGAATAAATATCCGCAGGAAGAAGCCTGCGTACTGCTAATCAAGGATTATATTGAAGCCCGCTTTGAACATACGATCTCCAATGAAGAGATGATGTATTTGATTATTCATATCAATCGGGTCATGAGTCGCAATTGAGCAAAAATCAAAGAGTTACAGAGATAATCCAAGGAGGAATACACAATGACCAATACAACAAGAACGTTTCCAGAAGATTTTCTATGGGGAGGAGCGATTGCTGCCAATCAGGCAGAAGGAGCGTGGAATGTGGATGGCAAAGGTGTGTCTACAGCCGACATTGCTATCTATCGAAAAGGTGTAGCCAAGAGTGAGTATAAAAAACATAATGCGATCAATGAAGAACAGATCAAAACTGCGATGGAGTCTAGCTCGGACAGAGAATATCCGAAACGCAGAGGCATTGATTTTTACCACCGCTATGAGGAGGATCTGGCCCTGTTTGGGGAGATGGGTCTCAAAACGTTGCGCTTATCTATTGCTTGGACCCGAATTTTCCCGAATGGCAACGAAACAGAGCCGAATGAAGCCGGTTTGCAGTTCTATGACCGCGTTATTGATGGCATGCTGAAACAAGGGATTGAACCATTAATTACGTTGTCGCATTATGAGATGCCGATGTATCTGGTGAATCACCACGGTGGATGGACGGATCGGAAAGTTGTCGAGTATTTTGTTCACTTTTGTAAAACCGTGTTCACCCGTTATAAGGACAAAGTGAAGTATTGGATTACATTTAATGAAATTGACAGCATTGTTCGTCATCCGTTTACGAGTGGTGGTATTGTTCCGGAGCGTTTCGAAAATGTGGAGCAAGCTGTATATCAGGGGTTGCACCATCAATTTGTAGCGAGTGCACTCGCAGTGAAATACTGTCATGAGATCATTCCCGGTTCCCAGATTGGATGTATGCTTACCAAACTGACAACATACGCTCATACATGTAATCCCGAAGACGTACTTGTTGCTTCCCGGGATAATCAATTCAATCTTATGTTTACGGACGTACAGGTGCGTGGAGCGTATCCGTACTTTACGAAGAGATTTTTTGCCGAAAAAGGGATTAACCTGGATATGCTTGAGGGGGATGAAGAGATTTTGAAAGTACACACTGTGGACTTTATCTCATTCAGTTATTATATGTCCCTGGTATCAAGTGTGGATGGCGACCGATTGGAGCAGGTGAGTGGCAATACAACTGGAGGGGTAAAGAACCCGTATCTGCAAACGAATGATTGGGGCTGGCAGATTGACCCGGTAGGTCTGCGCATCTCACTAAATGAACTGTACAGCCGTTACGAGGTGCCTTTGTTTATTGTTGAAAATGGAATTGGAGCGGTAGACACGATTGAAGCGGATGGTAGCATTCAGGATGATTATCGTATTGATTATTTCTGCTCTCACATTGAACAGATGCATGAGGCGATTCTGGACGGTGTTGAACTGCTCGGCTATACCAGTTGGGGAGTGATTGATCTGATTAGTTATTCTTCTTCAGAGATGGAGAAACGATATGGCTTTATTTATGTAGATCAGGATAATGACGGCAATGGAACACTGGAGAGAAAACGAAAGAAGAGTTTCTATTGGTACAAAGATGTGATTGCGAATAACGGTTTGTAATACAGTAGTCGGACAAGTACTCTCCTATAGAAGGCGTTGATATAATAAATTTTCATTTCATAACATAAACTAGCAAAGCAGCTCTGGATTCAGGGCTGTTTTTTATGTTCTAGATAAAAAGCATTGACAGCGAAGCAGCGGAAACGTAGTATAAGACTTATATGATAATGATAATTGTTATCAATTGAAACCTCTGCGATGAGCAGTGGTTTATTTGTCTTTCTCTCATTATAGGTTAAACCTATTACATCTATAGATATTATATCTTGGAACAATGAAGGACAGGGTGATATATTTATGTCATTCAAGAGCTTCACTTTTTAAAGAAAACAGAGGCTCTTCCAAGGACCGAACTTATAATGAGGTGAAAATGATGAGTAAAAAAACGATGTTTGAGAAAATTTGGGAAAATCACGTAATTCATCAAGAAGAAGGCAAACCAAGCATTCTGTATATCGATCTGCATCTGGTGCACGAAGTAACTTCTCCACAGGCATTTGAAGGTCTTCGTCTCAGCGGACGTAAAGTTCGTCGCCCTGAACTGACATTTGCAACAATGGACCACAACGTTCCAACGAAAGACCGTTTCAACATTACAGATCCTATCTCCAAACAACAAATTGATACACTTTCGCAAAACTGCCGTGATTTCGGCGTGAAATTGTATGATCTGGACACGATTGATCAAGGCGTTGTACACGTTATGGGACCTGAACTGGGTCTGACTCACCCGGGTAAAACGATTGTATGTGGTGACAGTCATACGTCCACACATGGTGCGTTTGGCGCACTGGCATTCGGAATCGGAACAAGTGAAGTTGAGCATGTTATGGCAACTCAATGTTTGCAACAAGCAAAAGCTAAAACGATGGAAGTTCGTTTTGTCGGCAAACGTAACCCGGGTGTAACCGCGAAAGACATGATCCTCGCAGTCATTGCCAAATACGGTACAGACTTTGCAACAGGTTATGTTATTGAGTACACAGGTGAATCCATCCGTGAGTTGAGCATGGAAGAGCGTATGACGGTCTGCAACATGTCCATCGAAGGTGGAGCAAGAGCAGGATTGATCGCGCCGGATGAAACAACATTTGAATATCTGCGTGGACGTGAATACGTACCAGCGGATGCGAAATTCGATGAAGCTGTAGAGGGTTGGAAACAACTTGTAACCGATGAAGGTGCCGAGTTCGACCATGTGGTTGAAATCGATGTGGAGACATTGATTCCGCAAGTAACTTGGGGAACAAGCCCAGGTATGGGAACCGACATTTCTTCGAAAGTTCCTGTTCCGGCTGAATTGCCTACAGAAAACGAACGCAAAGCGGCTGAAAAAGCGCTTGAATATATGGGACTTGAACCGGGAACACCAATCGCCGAGATTCCAATTGATTATGTATTTATCGGTTCTTGCACCAACGGACGGATCGAAGATCTGCGTGCAGCAGCACAAGTGGCTAAAGGTCACACGGTATCCAGTCAGGTTACAGCAATTGTTGTACCAGGCTCAGGACGTGTTAAAATTCAGGCTGAACAAGAAGGTTTGGATAAAATCTTTACGGAAGCCGGATTTGAATGGCGTGATGCGGGATGCAGTATGTGTCTGGCGATGAACCCGGATGTATTGAAGCCAGGACAACGTTGTGCTTCGACTTCCAACCGTAACTTTGAAGGACGCCAAGGACGCGGAGGACGTACGCATCTGGTATCTCCGGCAATGGCAGCAGCAGCAGCAGTTAAGGGTCACTTTGTGGACGTACGGGACTGGAATTTCAAAACAGAAGCAGCGATCTAATCTATAACAGACAGAAGGGAGAACGTTTAATATGGAAGAATTCAAAACATTACAAGGCATCGTTGCACCGGTAGACCGGGTCAATGTAGATACAGACGCAATCATTCCAAAACAGTTCCTGAAACGGATTGAACGTACCGGATTTGGACAATTTTTGTTCTATGAATGGCGTTTTGATGAAGAGGGCAACAATAATGCTTCCTTCGAAATGAACAAACCTCGTTATGAAGGGGCATCCATCCTGATCTCACGTGCCAATTTTGGCTGTGGATCTTCCCGTGAGCATGCGCCATGGGCGATTTTGGACTATGGATTCCGTTGTGTCATCGCTCCATCTTATGCAGACATCTTCTATAATAACTGCTTTAAGAATGGAATCTTGCCAATCAAGTTGTCAGAAGAGCAAGTTGAAGACTTGTTCCAACGTACAGCGACACATGAAGGCTATGAGATGAATGTAAATCTGGAAAACAAAACGATTACTGATGCATACGGACTGCATATCGATTTTGATCTGGATGAGCACCGTCGTCAATTCCTGTTGCAAGGATTGGATGATATCGGTTTGACTCTTCAACATGATGATGAAATCGCTGCTTACGAACAACGCCACGCGGCAAAACTGTTCGGTTAATCGTTAAAGTATCGTATAGCAGGAAGCTTCTGCCTCGCCCAAGGGACCTTGTTCCCATCGGTGAGACAGAAGCTTTTTGTAATTTCAGAAGCTAAATTAGCTTAATAAGTCAGCTATACATAGAACCCCTGAATTTTCTTGGCCAAATATTTCAACATGTAATCTTCGCCATTATTTAGTTCTAGGGAAGCAATTTTGATTGGAGTATAATCCAAACGCGTCTATCTTTGAGCACACTTGTGTGAGTATTCATTTCCATCTTAAAGAGTACGTTGAACTAATGATCCGTTTTTTTTGTAATACTTCCTATTCCGGTATATGTATACTTTAAAGTTACATTAATAGATGGAATATCGTCAATTTATGACATCACTGATACGAAATCGATACACATTCATGTAAAAGAGATTATGTTCTTAAATGTGATCTGCTTTTTTATCTTATTTCCGACTGAATATGACAACGTTGTAACCGGATGAAGGGACAATATCTGATAAACTGATTAGTAGATTATGGAAGGTTACATAGGCTCATTGATGTTATGCTGTGCAGAGAATCAGGTCGGATGTTCAAAAGACAAAAAGAATGGTGGATGAGGTATGAAAAAATGGTCGGCAGCAGTTGTTTTTCTTCTGTTCCTATGTTTATTTCCAGTCATGGCCCATGCAGACACCACTCCCTCGATTGTACTCGACGGTGTAACCATTAACCAGCAGACGGGTGCACCTGCAGAGAATATCGGGAAAACGGTCATGGTTCCCATTCGAATTGTATCCGAGAACCTGGGTTATAAGGTGAAGTGGGAGAAGGAAACTCAGTCAGTCCAGGTTCAAAAAGGAAACAGTACGATTCAAATGACAGCTGGCAAAGATGCAGCTACAGTGAATGGAAACGTGGTGAACTTGGATTCGCCCCCACTGATCAAACAGGGAACTACGCTTGTTCCGTTACGCTTTGTTGGGGAAGGCATGGGTCTGCGTGTTGGCTGGGACAATGGAACCAAGACAGTAAGCCTATTTAGTATTCCTCCCGTAGTTGAAACGGAAGGTGACAGTGACCCCATCGAGGCACCTGTCCCGGATGGTTTGACAGAACTTCAAGGCATCAGCTTCAGCGGAGATCGCTTGATTGTAGCAACAAACGGTAATATTAGCCCCAAAGTATCCAGTATTGGTGGGCCAGACCGAATTATTGTTGATCTGCCTTCAGCGAAATTCTCTCAGGAATTCATTCAGGGACAAGCCTCTAACCCGGATGGCAGTGGACAGATTCTCGTTACGGATTCACCAATAGTTTCCAAAGTCCGGTATGCCATGTTCAGTAAATCGCCTTCTACCGTTCGTGTCGTTCTAGATCTGAGTCAGAAGGCTACAGCCAAATGGTCTGTTGGAGATAACAATGTCTTGCTCGTTGACCTGACAGCCACGAGTGGAGAACCGACAAGCCAACCGGCAGTACCTACCAATGATGGCAAAACGATTGTGGTCATTGATCCGGGACATGGTGGTCGTCAATCGGGTGCAGTGAGTTTGTCAGGAGCTTATGAGAAGGATTTCAATCTGGCTGTAGGGCTGAAGGTACAGGCAATCCTTCAAAAATACTCAAATATTCAAACGGTCATTACACGACAGGATGATACAGAACTTTCGCTCAAACAGCGTGTGGATATTGCTGAATTGAATCAGGCAGATGTTTTTGTATCCATTCATGGAAACAAATTCACTACACCGGTACCAAACGGCATTGAAACGCTCTACAGTCGTAAAGAAAGCAAAACTTTGGCTGACACTCTTCACAAATATGTGTTGCCGGTAACAGGACTCAAGGATCGTGGGGTTAAAACGGCTAGTCTGCATGTGACGCGTGAAACAACCATGCCTGCTGTGTTACTTGAACTTGGTTTTTTAAGTAACCCTACAGATGAAGCAGTCATGCTCACGGAAGAATACCAGGACAAATGTGCACAGGCGATTGTGGACGGAATTGTTGAATTTTTGGGACTGTAAATTGAATTGTGCGCAAATATGAAGGTTAGGGTAGTACGTTGTTTAGAGATGTATATTTGATAAATAAGGAAAAAAGAAGACATTAAAATGTAAAAAAAGCTTGATCTGACAACGTTTTTTTTCTGTTATGTTGGAATATATTCGCAACTTTTGAGAGCGAGGGGCGTCTAATAGGTGTCTGGTAATGCCCAAACGGTCAGTCGGAGTTGGAAAATGACAACATGCGGCAAAAAAATATGAGAATGGTAGGGGTGAAGGATGAAGAAGTTCGGTTTTTTGGTACTGTTATTTGTCTTTGGGCTCGTATTCCCGGGCTATAGTCACGCAGCAACAGACACGAAAATTATCCTAGACGGAAAAGAAATCGTACAGCCATCGGATACAAAAGCGGAAATTATCAACAGCAAGGTGATGGTTCCGATCCGGGTTGTGTCTGAAAATCTTGGATATAGCGTGGAGTGGAAGCAGCAAACGCAAACGGTGACTATCAGCAAAGACAACACTGCCATGCAGATGATTGTTGGACAGAAGACGGCAACGGTGAACGGCAGTAACGTAAACCTGGATGCCCCGCCACTCGTTAAAAACGGTACTACACTTGTGCCTCTCCGATTTATTGGTGAGGAAATGGGTCTTAAGGTGGGTTGGAACAACACCACGAAGACGGTAACATTAGTTACCCAGAATTCAGGTTCCGGAAACGGGACAACCACTCCTCCGAACTCTGGCAATAATGGCGGAGGATCGGATCAGGAAGGTCTTGTACTGGTGAACGGCATCAGCTTCAGCGACAACCGCTTCATGATTGCAACAAGCGGAAGTACGAAGCCGAACGTCTTCACGATGACAGGACCAGATCGAATCGTTATAGACTTGCCGAATACCGCATTTGCTGATTCATTCAGTGAAGGACAGGCTCTAGACAGCAACCAGAATGGACAACTCGTCGTTAGCGGTTATCCGGATGTGTCGAAGATTCGTTACTCATTATACAGCAACAGTCCATCTACAATTCGTTTTGTGATCGATCTGTCCAGTTCAAAAGGGTACAGTGTGCAAAATGATTCCGGACTGGTTATGATTAACCTCGACAATCAAAGTGGTACACCTGCTCCTCCAGTTGGTAATAATGGCAAAAAAGTTGTCGTTATCGATGCAGGTCACGGAGATCATGATCCTGGGGCAATCGGTGTAACTGGTAAACGCGAAAAAGACTTCAATCTGGCAATGGCTCTGAAAGTGGAAGCCTTGTTGAAAAAAGAATCCAAAATTGACGTTGTGTTAACACGCAGCGATGATACATTTTTGGCATTGAAAGAACGTGTGAAGATTGCACAAGACATAAAAGCGGATATCTTCATCTCCATTCATGCTAACAGTGGCCCTGCTGCTGCGAACGGTGTAGAGACATTCTATACACGCTCCAACAGCAAAGCACTTGCTACAGTGATGCACAAGTATCTTTTACAGTCTTCCGGACTGAAGGATCGTGGAGTGAAAACGGCAAGTCTCCATGTGACCCGTGAAACGACAATGCCAGCAGTTCTGCTGGAAGGTGGATTCCTTAGCAATAAGAGCGACGAAGCAGCCCTGTTCACTGAGAGTTTCCAGAACAGTGTTGCCAAAGGGATTGTTGCAGGAATCAAGGAGTATCTGGGAATTAAATAAGGGACAAGCCCTTATGTTGAGGAGGCGGAGTTAGAATGAACAAGAAAATATGGATTGCAGCCTTGCTGGTAACGGTTATGGCAGTTGCTGCTGGATGTGGAAGCAAGCCAACAGCTGCTCCGAATCAGACGCAAGGCGCAGGAACTGAAAACAATGTAACCGAGGTTGAAGGTGAAACAATTACCGAACCGGTAACTGCTGAGCCTGAAGAGAATACAACGCCTACAGAATCCACGGAGGAAGGCAGCTCAGAGGAAGCGACTACAACTACTCCGCCAAGCGAAACGTCTACGGAGAAGCCGGCAACTTCCGAAAGTAATGAAAAGAAAACGATCACTGTATTCTATACGGATGAAGAAGAACTGGAGTTGCACAAAGCTTCGGCAGAGATTTCATACGCATCGGATGATGCCAAATATAAAGCTGCCTTTGAATCACTGCAACAGAGCAAAGACGCTAAACTTGTTCCGCTGTGGTCTAAAGAAATTGAATTGAAGTCTGTTCAGTTCAAGGATGGAGCTCTTACGCTGGATATTCATATGCCAGATACGGCACGTCTTGGAGCAGGTGGAGAATCTTATGCGCTGGATGCTCTAAAACAAACGTTCTTCCAGTTTGATGAAGTAAAATCACTTGATTTACTGGTGGATGGTCAGCAGACGGAGAGTCTGATGGGCCATGTGGATCTTGAACATCCAATGACAAGATCCGAATAGGATGTACAGCATGCTGTTGTACCGTGAATCCACGGAATATGGGTCGTTTTACATGAGAGAGGGGAATCATAGGTGACTTTTAAATATAACCATACATCACACTCTAAAAAAGTAGTATCAGCCGTGCTTGCAGGCATGATGGCCCTTAGCGCCGGCGGAGCTGCCATGGCAGCAGAATCAACAGAAACGGGGCAGGGTCAGACTGCTGCAATAACAAATACGGCTGCACCAACTGGTTTGTTCAGTGACATCAAGGTCGGATACTGGGCTGAAAAACATGTGTACAAACTGGCATATCAAGGTATTCTTCTCGGTAACAACGGCCTGTTCCGTCCAGGAGACGCGGTAACACAGCAAGAAGCTGTAACGATGGCAATCCGTTTTATGAATCAAGAGGGCCAGTTGAATACCGACACGGCTGCGGCATTACCGACAAACATGGAAGTGGGAAATTATTTCAAGCCATATGTCGCGCTGGCACTTCAACTGGGACTGATTGACAAAACGGAAGAATCAACGGTGGATGTATCCAAGACCTCCTGGGGTCAAAAACCGGCTTCACGGGAATGGATTACGAAATTGTTAATCCGTTCATTGGACAAGGATGCTGAAGCGAAGGCACAAAACAATCAATCTACCGGATTTGCTGATAATGCAAGTATTTCCGAAAGTGGTAAAGGTTATGTCAATCTGGCTGTTAGCCTGGATCTGGCCAAAGGTGTGGAAGGCAACAAATTCAATCCAACTGGTTCCGTAACCCGTGCTCAACTGGCTACCTTCTTCAGTCGTGGTGAATCGTTAACGGATACAACGTACCCGAACACATCCACGGGTTATGTGACAGGATTGAAAGATGGGCAGATCACGCTGGTTGTGGACGGAAAAGCCGTTAACTTCGCAGTGAACAGCAGTACGCCTTACTTTACGAAAGACAGTGAAACTCGTGCTTCCGCCACAGATGTGAAGCTGTATACGAAAGTTATGATTGTAGGTTCGGCAGGTGGGGCTTCCTATGTGGAAGTTGTTGATGCTACACCGCAGGTGGAAAGTGTTGAAGGTACATTTGCACGTTCATTGTCTGGTAATAAAATTGGTATCTTTGTGGGCGAGAATTACGAAACGTACAGTTATGATGAGGCAACTGCATTCATCGATCAGAATGGTAATGCAATCAAACTGTCCGATATTACGACAGATAGCATCATCGAAGTACAGCGTGAGACGTTCTCGGCTGACAAAAAAACAGTCGCTATTCGTGTGAAATCCGGCATTGTTAACAAGAGTGATAATGGCGTAGTTGCTGAAGTATCCACTTCTGGAAAAACGATCAAACTTGTCAATGCAGCGGGTGCTACAGAACAGTTCGCATACAATGACAATCTGCTTATCACATATCAAAACCGTATCATGTCAGTGGCTGATCTCAAAGCCGGCAGTGCCGTGAAATATACCGTAAAGGACAGTGTTTTGCAAACTATCACATTGTCTCAAGGTGTGGAGCAATCTGTGCGCGGAACATTGGTTGAGATCGGTGGCAACCAGTCCACGTTAACGTTTAAACGTGAAGGGGGTTCCCTTGAGGCGAAATTGCTGACTGAAAAGCCGGAAGTTATTATTAATGGTATTCAGGATGCGACGCTAAATGATCTCATCACAGATGCAACGAACGGGGATCAGGTGGAGTTGACATTGAACTCTGACGACCAGGTAACGCGTATTCAGGTGATTGGACGTCAAATGGAACCTATGAACGGGGTAACGGTTGTGTCTTACAATAGTAAAACAAAGTTACTTACCGTGTTAGATAACAACAAAAAACCGTTTGTATTTACATTGGATGAGAAAACCAAACTGGATTACAATACAACCAAACCTACACTGGCTGGTCTGGAGTCACTCTTAAATGATGGTCGCAAATTGGATCTGACCTATGTGGGGACACGTGCATTATCCGTTAAAGTGATTTACAAGTATGAAGGTACGATCAGCAACATTGATACTTCTGGCAAGAAAATCAGCTTGTTGTCTGGTAATCAGACGATTACAGTGCCTTATACTACCGCACCTACGGTTGAGATCTATAACAAATCGGGCGCAAGTCTGGGAGATTTGAAGATTGGTGACAAAGTGACCGTAACGCTTGGAGCAAATCAGGATGTAGTGCAGAAGGTTGCACTGAACACTGTGGCTCAATTCGAAGTGGTTGCCTTGGAAGCAAATAGTCGTATTCGAGTAAAATCCGATCTGTTGACAAGTCAGTTCTACGTGGATCAAGCCGTACTGACAGGAGAGAGTGGTCAGACGATCACGCCTTCACAACTGACAGCAGGTAACCTGATTAATGTAACGTTTGAAGGAGCTACGCCAAAAGCGGTTCAAGTTGTGAAGCGTACGCTGGCTGAAGTTACAGCGGTGGATGCTTCATCTGTAACGCTCAAACAGTTTAACGGCCAGACTGAAACCGTGCCTGTTAGCGGTTCGGTTAAAGTCGTAAAATCTGGCTCCACATTAACTTCATTGTCTAGTCTTACGGTAGGAGATCGTGTGGAAATGACAAAAGATACGGATAATTCCACACGTTTCAGAGTACTAACTGTCATGAGCAAACAATTCTGGTCTTATGATGGCGTTGGCAACCAGATTTTGGTTAAACGGGAAACGAC
The DNA here is from genome assembly GCF_038004485.1 of Paenibacillus sp. FSL R7-0026. Lineage (NCBI taxonomy): Bacteria > Bacillati > Bacillota > Bacilli > Caryophanales > Paenibacillaceae > Paenibacillus > Paenibacillus sp. FSL R7-0026. Next base: position 3,929,468 of record NZ_JBBORG010000001.1, on the reverse strand, counting down.
AGCAGACACAAACTATCGTTTTGCACTCGGATCAAGTGTATTTGTTCACCAGGGTGACAATACTTTAAGCGTGCAATCTCTCAGAGATAATGATAATATTGTATTGTATCTCCTGAACAATGTTATTCTGGAGATTCAAAAACAGTAATCGTTTCTTTTCGAGGATCAAAAGAATGACCGTCTTGATACGGGATCTTTCCCGCATCAAGACGTTTTTTTTGCAAGCTTTTTGAGGTCCCCGCAAAGTACTCGGATGAAGCTTCGAAGTAAGGCTCCGCAGAGTGGAGTCATTTTGTGGGAGGTAGCTCTTCATGAATGCAGCGACGGTTAGACATATACTCGAAACTATGGAAGCAATGTTTCCTGATGCACATTGCGAATTAAATCACAGCAATGCATTTGAATTGACGGTAGCTGTCCTTTTGTCTGCCCAGTGCACCGATGAAACGGTGAACAAGGTAACCGCAGATTTGTTCCAGAAGTACAGAAGCCCAGCAGATTATCTGGCGGTTCCTCTCGAAGAGTTGGAACAGGATATTCGGCGAATCGGTTTGTATCGGAACAAGGCCAAGCATATTCAGAACATGTGCCGAATTTTAATAGAGCAGTATGGCGGTGATGTACCGCAGGAACATGATCAGCTTGTGACGCTACCAGGTGTCGGGCGGAAAACCGCGAATGTAGTTGTTTCCAATGCGTTTGGAGTACCGGCAATTGCGGTAGATACTCATGTTGAACGTGTATCCAAGCGGCTGGCGCTTGCAGGTTGGGATGACTCCGTACTTGAAGTCGAAAAGAAACTAATGAAGCGCGTACCCCGGGACGAGTGGACTTTAACTCACCACCGGTTTATATTTTTTGGACGCTACCATTGCAAGGCACAGAACCCTGCATGTCATATCTGTCCATTGCTGGACATATGCAGGGAAGGGAAAAAACGTATGAAAACGTCCCAAATCAGGAAAGATAAGGAACGTGTCACCACCCGAAAACGAAAAATAAATTAATGAGCAGAAAAGGATGAATAATCATGAAATGCATTTCCGTGTACACTGACAATTTTGAGGCCTTCTCCGATATCTTTGAACAAATCGTTGAACAGGAAATGGCTGAAAATGAAGAAAAAGAAGTAGAAGGCATCACAGTAAGCCACTCTGGCGACGTGCCTGAACATTATCTGGAGCGTATGTCCGTTAAACCCGAAGTTGTTGTTATGAGAGACAAAGGCAGAGACATTACAATTCTGCAACATGGACAAGTATTTGAAATCTTGCTGCCTTCCATGGAGAACGCAGTTTCATAAGAAGTGATTACACTATTGGTTCTGTTGTATTAATGTGATGAGGATCGTTGTGGTTAAGGTGATCGCATCGCATTCATGCAACAGACCCTTGGCGTAAGCATTTGCTAAATACCGAGTATAAAACGTATTACAGATAAAACCGACTTGTTCGGTTTTATTTTTTTTAGATTATAGAACTTATACGTTCATTTATGTATATTCAATTCCAACCGTTCAAATTCAAACTTGATAATGTTAAAATAAATGTTGTAAAAGAGATAGGCGTCGAAACGGATGTCAAATTAGAGGAGCCAGGGGGAAGGCCAGTCATGTCCAGAACAGATTACCCAAAAGAAATGGCCAAACCTCTGCTTCCGCTGCGTGAAGCGATGGAGCAGACAGGGGACCATACGGCTGTACAGGCTATAACGGATTTAATCAGCAAGGCGGAAATGAAACATCTGACGATTGCGTTCTGTGGTCATTTCTCTGCAGGCAAATCGAGTCTCATCAACAGTTTATGCGGTAAGCGGGTGCTGCCTTCAAGTCCCGTTCCAACAAGTGCAAATGTGGTATCCATACGTAATGGTAAGCCAAGAGCGCTTATTTATACTACTCCAAACGTAAGCGCTGACAATGGGGCAGGAACACTTGAAGTTTCTCCAGAGGAATTGGAGGAGTATTGCAAAAATGGTGGAGCTTACAGCTCAATTGAGGTATGGGATGATATTCCGCTGCTGAAAGATGATGCTGTCCTGCTGGATACACCAGGTGTGGATTCAACAGATCGCGGACATAGTCTCGCAACCCATTCAGCGCTCCATCTGGCGGATGTGGTGTTCTATGTCATGGACTATAACCATGTCCAGTCCGAGACAAACCTTTCATTTGCCAAGAGTCTGTCGGATTGGGGCAAACCGTTGTTTTTGATCGTGAACCAGATCGACAAGCATCGGGAGCGTGAGCTCTCTTTTGACCAATATACCGAAGGTGTCGAAGCTATATTTGCGGCCTGGGAAGTCAGATATGACGGACTGTTGTTTACTTCCCTCCGCGACAAGCAGCATCGCTACAACCAGTGGGATGTGCTTCCGGAACTCATTGGACACATGATGCAAGAGAAGGAAGCGTTAATTACGCACAGTTTGGCAAGTTCGGCCAGTCATGTAACGGAGCAACACCTGACGAGAGAAGCCGAGAAACGTGAAGACGAAGAGAATTCCCTGCTGGATGAAATTGGTGGCAAGGAAGGAATTGAACGCTTGGAACGAGAGCTGGAGCTTCTTGATCAACAAGCAGCAGACATTCGTAACGGGCCTTCGCGAGTGCGTGAGAAATTCCGGGCGGAGCTTGAACCTCTTCTGGCGAATGCAAATCTTACTCCTGCGGATATTCGTGCGTCGGCTGCTGCCTATTTGGAGAGCCGCAAACCAGGTTTCAGGGTAGGTTTATTGTTCTCAGGTGGAAAAACCGAGCAGGAGAAACAACGTCGTGCTTCTGAGCTGGTCAGACTGTTACAGGATCAGGCTTCCGGACAAGTTGAGGTACATATTCGTACGATGCTTAGACAGCTGGGTGAATCCCATCAGCTATGGGGAGCGGAGTGGGAGCAGGCGCTTAATACGGAGCTGCCTGCTGTAGATGAAGCACTATTGGAGATGAAACGCAGTGTCAGTGCAGAGGTATCTCCAGAATATGTGATTCAGTTCAGTAAAGATGTGCGGGGCGAAATTGAGGCCCGCTATCGCAAGTCGGCCATGATGCTGGCCGACCGCATGTTGGAGGCGCTGGGCGCGCGAGGCGAAGCCGCGCTCCAGGCGCTGGACGCCAGCCGCGCAGCGCTGTTGGAGCAATCCGCGGCGGCGGCGCGCTACACGGCGCTCCAGCGCAGCGCCGCCGCAGAGGCAGCAGGGCTGCGCAGCCTGCTGCCCCATGCGGGCCCCCTCCCCTCCGGGCTATTGCCGGAGGTGAAGGGCCCGCACGTGCCCGCGGTGCCAGAACCGGGCGAAGCTCCCGGTTCGCATGCGGGCACGTCAACGTCTGTGGCTGCGCAGCCACAGACGTCAGAGGCACCGCCAGCGCAGCGCGCAGCCGCAGCGGCGGTGCCTGGGCCATCGGCGGCGGCTGTTGCTGAACGCCGCCGACGCCTGGACGCAGCAGCGGCACGGCTTGAAGCCGCTGCTGCGCTGGTAGAGCCGTACCCCGCCATGGGGTCGGCGGTACGGGATCTGCGTGCACGCGCGGCTTCGCTTGCGGGCGGCACGTTCACTCTGGCGCTGTTCGGAGCATTCAGCGCCGGCAAATCCTCCTTCGCCAACGCGTTGCTGGGCGAAGCTGTACTACCCGTCTCGCCGCATCCAACAACAGCGGCGATTAACCGAATCATGGCTCCTGCCGGGGGCGCGGAGCATGGAACAGCCCGGGTCCGCATGAAGACCCGGGACGCCTTCCAGGAAGACCTCGGCTATTCCTTCCGATTACTCGGACTGGGTGAGCCGGGAGCGGAGTGGCAGAAGCGAGTACGCTCCCTCTCACCACAGGATGTACACCCCGCGGGGCGCCCGCATTACAGCTTTTTGCAGGCGGCAGCAGCCGGCTGGGAAGAAACAGCGGACCAGTTAGGTCAGGATGTGCTGGTGGATCTGGACGGTTATCGTAACTTTGTCGCAAACGAGAAGAAGTCCTGTTTTGTAGACAGTATCGATCTGTATTACAGTTGCGATGTGACTGAACAAGGCATTGTACTGGTAGACACACCAGGAGCGGACTCCGTGAATGCTCGTCATACGGGTGTAACCTTCAATTATATGAAGAATGCGGATGCACTCATTTTTGTAACGTATTACAACCATGCTTTCTCCCAAGGAGATCGACAGTTCCTGAATCAGTTGGGACGTGTTAAAGATAGTTCTGCCATGGATCAGATGTTCTTTGTTGTGAATGCCAGTGACTTGTCTTCCTCTGAGGAAGAACTGGAGCAGGTTCTCGATCATGTGAGTACCCAACTGCGCAGTAATGGAATTCGGGCACCACGACTCTTCCCGGTATCCAGCATACTGGCAATGGAAGGCAAGATGGAAGGGGATTCGAAGCTGCTTGAGCAATCTGGTTTTAACCGTTTTGAGGAAGAGTTCAACCAATTTGCAGGCAGAGAATTAGCCGATCTTGCTGTAGGTGGAGCTTCCGAAGAGATGGCACGTGTGATTCAGCGGCTGAAGAATCGTGCAGAGGATGCGGCTCAGGGTGAAGAAGTATTGCAGCAGCGGCGGGATGAACTGGAGACGATTCAGGGACAGTCACGTCAGCGCATACAGCAACTTGCAGCAAGATCCATGAAGGAAGAATTGTCACAGGAAACAGCAGAATTGCTCTTCCATGTGCGGCAGCGGCTTGCTTATCGTCTTGGTCTATTCATGGCAGAAGCATTCCATCCATCCGTACTTCGGGAGGATCGAGGCAATCTGAAGGCGGCTTTTGCAGCCTGTGGACGTGAACTGTTACGCATGATTGCCATTGAACTGGAGCAGGAACTGCTCGCTACCACCCTCAGACTTGAACAAGCAGGTCAGACCTGGCTGATGAAGCAAGTTACGGATTGTATAGATGAGGTGAGACAGTTATCAGGGGGCGTGGATGTGTCACTGCCACTGAACGAACGCTGGAGTACACCTGTGCTTGAAGAAGTTCGTCTGGAAGAACCATCTGGATGGAAAAGCTATTTGAATTATTTCCGTAATCCGAAGCAGTTCTTCGAAGGGGATGGACGTCAGCGGTTACAGGAGGCACTTGATCCTGTCCTCAAACAGATGATCATTGAAGTTCTTCCTGCTGCGCAAGAAAAACTGATTCAGTTTTATGACAACCAGCTCTGTCAATCCTTGCAACACCAATCCCGTCAGTTGGAAGAACGTCTGGAAGAGGCGGTAAGTGGAATTCAAGATACACTGGAGAGCGGAATTCCGGCGGAGCAATGGACCAGCTTGTCTAACCAACTGGAACAGATTGAACGCAGTTAAAATCACGGCATAACGCGTATTCTCTGGAAGTCTTTGTAAAACAAAATGAATGATACAGCAACACATTGAAAATGTTGCGAAAATCAACCCAAAAAGGCCCCTGCCCAAAAGGCATATAGGGAGCCTTTTTTTGGTACGAACAACCTGAAATAAAGAGAATATTCAAACATTTGATTGAAAGGTGGGTATTTACCTTCGTTAATGCGTCAATAAGCTGAAAGCAGGCAGAATATGGTCTGTTATTCGCTTTGCCGCGAATGGGGTACGGTGATAAACTTCATAAATGTTCATAGTATTTTTGAACGACATAAGAGGAGGAGAAACATGGATGTTCTTAGGCAACTGCAAACCTTTTTTTGGGAAAAGCGAACGTATTTATTTGTATCAATCTTGTTCCTCGCCTTAGCGACCGCACTTGGGTTGGTGTATCCGTACATGCTGAGGATACTGATTGATGACATTATTGTTCCGCGAACTTTTGAAGACGTTCCCATAATTGCCTTGACTGTGTTAGGTGTAGTTATTTTGAAAGCGGGAATGCAGTTTTTACACGGATTTTTTGGAGGACGCTTGGGTAACTTCCTGGCGTACAGACTTCGTAACGCATGTTATGAAAAGCTTCAATTTTTATCCTTCCGTTATTATGATACGGCCAAGACAGGTGATCTGATGTCCCGCCTCACGGGAGATTTGGAAGCCATCCGTAACTTTATCGGATTTGGTTTCGCCCAGATTCTTAACATGGTTTTCATGGTCGTATTCGGCGCAATCATGATGATGACCATGAGTTGGCAGCTTACGCTGTTCACGCTCATATGCATCCCATTACTTGCCTTCGTTGCGCTGAGATTCGAATCCAAAATTCACCCTGCGTTTCAGGAGATGCGGCTGGCGCTCAGTTCACTGACAACAGCGGTACAGGAGAATATCACTGGCGTACGTACGGTAAAATCCTTTGCACGTGAGCCATATGAAGTGGAGAAATTTTCCACACGTAATGAACGTTACAAAACAAATCAGATTCATGCCGCAACATTGTGGAGTCGTTATTTTCCGATCATGGAGATTCTTGCTTCGGTGAGTATCGTACTGATGCTGGTGATCGGTGGAAGAATGGTTATACAGAAGACGCTGACACTTGGTGAACTCGTTGCCTTTTTCAGTTTGATCTGGTACATAATCGGTCCAATGTGGAACCTTGGGTTCCATATCAACAACTATACGCAATCCAAAGCTTCAGGTGAACGGGTGCTCGAACTGCTGAATACGCCAGTGGATGTGGAAGAAACGCAAGATCCAGTCATTGTTGAGGCAGACCAGGTGAATGGCCATGTGACATTTGAATCCGTTACCTTTGCCTACGGCAACAAAATGCCAGCGGTAACTGATATTAATTTTGATGCTGCACCCGGTTCTGTAATCGGTTTCCTCGGGGGTACAGGGTCTGGTAAATCGACCATCATTCAGCTTCTGATGCGTGCCTATAACGTCAACTCGGGAACGATCAAGCTGGATGGCAAAAACATCAAAGATATAGGTATCCGCAGTTTGCGGAGTCAGATCGCTTCTGTTTTCCAGGAAACATTCCTGTTCTCATCCAGCATTCGCAATAATATTTCCTACGGGCTTAAGAACGTCACCATGGATGAGATCATCCGTGCAGCCAAGCTGGCCAAGGCTCATGACTTCATTATGGAGTTCCCGGACGGATATGACACGGTGGTTGGTGAGCGCGGTATGGGTTTATCGGGTGGACAGAAACAGCGGATCGCGATCGCAAGGGCTTTGCTGAAAAATCCGAAAATTCTGGTACTTGATGATGCAACCAGCGCCGTGGACATGGAGACGGAACATGAGATTCAGTCCGGTTTCCAGGAAGTTATGCGCGGCAGAACGACATTTATTATTGCACACCGGATATCTTCACTACGACATGCAGATGAGATTCTGGTGCTCGATGAAGGCCGCGTGGTACAACGTGGTAAACATACCGAACTCATTGAAGTGCCTGGACCATATCAGGATGTTTATAAAATTCAATATGCAGATTATATTGCCCGCGGTAAGCGGGAGGCTGGGGAGCAGGTGAATTCATGAGTGCCGAAACGATAGCAGACAGGCGCGAGGCAAAAGTGGCCTCTGAGAAGAAACTGAATGAACGATTTGTGTATCAGGATGATGAAATTATTGAAAAACCGTTTAACTGGAAAGAATTCGGACGTTTATTTGCATACATGAAACCTTATGCAAAACAACTGTTACCACTCGTTATTCTAATGATGATCTTGGGTACCATTACGAAATTGTCCGTACCTTTTCTGATCAGTATGGCGATTGACCGGGCCATTGCACCGGCAACGGGGTTGCCAAGCATGACTATGCTATATCTTATCGCAGGCTCTATATTTGTGTTGTATCTCATCCAGTGGGCTGCCAATACGTACCGGATCAAATTGACAAACATTATCGGACAGCGTGTTATTTATGACCTTCGCTCGGATCTGTTCAAGCATATCCAGAAGCTGTCCTTTAACTTTTTTGACAAAAGACCGGCAGGTTCGGTACTGGTTCGTGTTACGAATGACATTAACTCCCTTCAGGATCTATTCACCAACGGTGCAGTTAACGTCATGATCGACTGCGTGCAACTGCTCGGGATCATTGTAATCTTGCTGTTGATTAACTGGAAACTGGGTCTTGCCGTAATTATTACGGTGCCAATCATGTTTATCATCTCGACAAAGCTGCGGGTACTAATCCGCCGTGCTTGGCAGGATGTGCGCATGAAGAACTCTCGTATTAACTCCCACTTGAATGAATCCATTCAGGGGATTCGAGTGACTCAGGCTTACACACAGGAAAAAGAGAACATGAAGTATTTTGACAACATGAATCTGTCCAGCAAAAAGTCATGGGATAGAGCATCAGCGATGAACCAGGGCTTTGGACCGCTGATTGAGATTACCGGTGGATTTGGTACATTAATCCTCTTCTGGTTTGGTGCTTATCTGATTCAGGAAGGTCAATTGACTGTGGGATTACTTGTGGCTTTTGCCAACTATGTCGGCAACTTCTGGGACCCAATCAACCGTCTGGGACAGATGTACAATCAGTTGCTGGTTGCGATGGCATCATCGGAGCGTATCTTCGAATTCATGGATGAAAAACCAAGTATTGCGGATAAACCAGGTGCCAAGCCACTTCCTTCTATTAAAGGAGATATCGCATTCGAAAATGTGGTGTTCGAATACGAGAAGGGCAGACAGGCGCTGAAAGGAATCAGCTTCTCAGCGGCTGCGGGACAATCGATTGCACTTGTTGGTCATACGGGCTCAGGTAAAAGTACGATCATCAATCTGATCAGTCGTTTCTATGATATATCCGGCGGACGTCTAACCATTGACGGACAGGATGTGCGGGATGTAACGGTAGAGAGTTTGCGCAGCCAGATCAGCATTGTATTACAGGATACCTTCATCTTCTCGGGTACGATTCGTGACAATATTCGATTTGGACGACTGGATGCAACGAATGAAGAGGTGGAGGATGCAGCCAAAGCAGTCAATGCACATGAGTTCATCATGAAGCTGCCTGGCGGATATGATACTGAAGTAGAGGAACGCGGGAACGTATTATCCATGGGACAGCGACAACTGTTATCCTTTGCCCGTGCGCTGCTTGCTGATCCACGCATACTGATTCTGGATGAAGCTACAGCCAGCATTGATACGGAGACAGAGCTCAAAATCCAGGAAGCGTTGAAGGTGCTGTTGCAGGGAAGAACGTCCTTTATGGTCGCTCACCGTCTCTCAACCATCCGGAATGCAGATAACATTATCGTCCTGGATCATGGTGAAATTAAAGAAGAGGGGAACCATGAGCAGCTGATCCAAAAACAAGGCGTCTATAATGGATTAATAGAAGCTCAATACAGATTTTTGTGATGAAACCTTTGGACGCCTGTGAAGCGTCTGAACACATATGAACTTATAACACTCTGGTGTTTTTTAGCCTGATCCTTCAATAATAAGTGCATCTTATTCATTGAAGACAGGTTAGAGGATAGCCGGAGTGTTTTTTTTATTCGTTAGTGTGGTATGTTATATTTTTGAAGAATGAAATCAATACAATCGTTCATGGCTGGAGGGAGATCAATGCAGATGGACAACAACGAAATAAATTCAAAGCATTTGGATCATCTGGATCATATGAATTTTAGGCTCCTTCACGTGAATTATACAAGTGATCCTGCGACGGAGTGGTTTCTGAGGAAACACTTCATTGAAACATACATGTTATTATTTGTAGCCAGTGGGCAAGGGTGGTTAAAGATAGATGGCAGTTTCATTGAATTAAAGGCGGGCGGACTGTATGTAGGCTTCCCGGGGCAACTGGTTGAGGCAAATGTGCATTCGTTGGATGAACGAGGCGTGTATCACATGAGTTTTGATGTCATGTACGCACTGGAGCAGGAGGGTGGAACAGCCCTTGAAATGATGAAGCAACTTTTACGTAATGAAGTAAATGGCGAGGTCAGCTCATCTTCACCCGTTGCTGTTGGCGTGATCTGTCAGATGATTTACCACCACACGTTGAAGAAGGATGGTTTGCAAAGGTACTATGGTCAGATTCGTTTTCAGGAACTATTGTATACCATGTTTTACGACGTGGCCTTTACCGAAAAAACGGACCTGGCTTCACCAATTGAACATGTCAAAGGTTACATGGAGCAGAATTATTCGAAGAGATTAACCATTGAGGAACTAGCAAATGTGGCACGAATGAGCCCTCGACACTTCATGCGTTTATTCAAGAAAAGGTATGGTTATAGTCCAGTGGACTATTTAACGCTATACCGAATTAAACAAGCCCAGATCTTAATGAGAAATGATCACAGTTATCGACTCAAGGATGTGGCATCGTACGTGGGTTATCAGGATGAGACGTATTTCCGGCGTAAATTCAAGCAAATCTCTGGCATTGCACCAGCAGCGTTTATACGTAATAGCAAACAAAAAATTGCTGCAATTCATTCTGTGAGCATTGGTATACTGCTTGCATTGCAGATCATTCCCTGTGCAGCGCCGGCAAGTCATCCATGGACGTACTATTATAGACGTAAATATGAAACGGACAAAGTTATGCCACTCGCAGAGAGTGAGACCACTTGGCTGGAACAGCTTCGATTAGTTAAACCTGATTATATTATTACGATTGGGACCGAGTCTGAGGATTCGCAAAGTCAGCTTCAATCCATTGCTCCTGTGTGTGACCTCCCGTGGGAAAAAGGCGATTGGAGAGAACATTTGAGATATGTTGCAAGCTTTTTGGACAGGTCGGATATTGCAGAGGTATGGCTTCAAAGATATGAAGAGAAGGCAACGACCATAAAGGACCAGCTTGAGGATTTCATACGAAAAGACAGATTAGTTGTACTCAAAGTTTATGGTGAAGCGTTGCAGATGTTAGGCCCAAGGAGCATTGCTTCCGTTTTTTACGTTGATATGCAAATGGAGGGTCCCGAAGGAGTTGAGACTTATTGGGAACGGGGCACAGTAACCATTAGGGAGTTGTCTGTTCTCAACGTGGAAAGAATATTACTGATTGTGGGTGATGATGAGACATCCAGGCAGACATGGTCTGCTGTGCGTAAGTCTGAAGAATGGCTTGCGTTGTTAGCGGTACAGAATGGCAGAATGGATATCCTGTTGTCGAGCGTCCTGCTGGACTACACTGCGTTTACCCATGAGCTTATGTTGGATGAAATATTAAAGTTATGGCAAGATCGTCCATAGCAAAAAGTCTGAATAGTCAATATCATGCCTGAACATATTTTATTATACTACTCCTATATCGTAGTGATAATGATAATTATTATTGATTAGACATTGTCATATATTAATGACCTATAGGGGGTACATACAGAATGAGATTCAGAAGGTTAACCGTAATATGCACAATGATGTTGATGCTCGTTATTTCGGCTTGTGGTGCAGCAGGCAAAGAAGCATCCTCGAGCAAGGGACAAGAAGCGGGTTCCGCCAATTCTTCAACAACAGAAGCCAGTCAGGTGAAAAAAGTGAACACGGAAATGGGAGAAGTTGAAATTCCGGTGAACCCACAAAAAATAGTTGGTTTGTCCGTTGTATATCCAGAATTTTTATATTCACTTGGCATCGTACCCATTGCTGTACAGAACTACCATGAGGATTTTCCTTCTTACTTGCAAGAGCCATTTGCAAACACGATGAAAATGGGAATAGGAAGAACGCCTAACTTTGAAGCCCTCATGGAGGCAGCTCCGGATTTAATTATCGCTCCTGACTGGTGGTCCAAAAAGGACTATGATCAGCTTACTCTGATTGCACCTACCGTACTTTTGCCACAGCGTGATGATTGGCGCGATGAACTGCGGGATATGGCCAAAGTTTTGGACAAAGAAGAACAGGCAGAAAAGGTGATCCAGGATTTGGTGGATAAGGAGAAGGTAGCTGCTGCCAAATTGGATAAGCTGATTGGTGAGGAGACTGTTCTCTACATTAGAGTGATGGAAAAAGAAATCGTACTTCATGGGGAGAACCTTGACCGAGGAAACTTTGTCCACAAACGATTGGGAATGAATCCACTTCCTAATTTCCCGAAAGATCAAACGGCCATGTCCGTATCCTTGGAAGTACTGCCTGAATACGACGCAGATCATCTGATCGTACAGCTGGATGATGAGACTAATCCGGAAATTAAAAAGAAATTTGAAGAAATGTTATCTTCATCGTTATGGAAAAATCTGAAAGCAGTCAAGCAGGACCACGTCTACATGGTGGGTGGCAAGGAATGGTTCAATCTGGGAATGTCTCCACTTGCCGATGAATATGTCATTGATGATATTGTTGCTGCTTTTGAAGCAAAAAACAAATAAAGCAAACTGGGAATGTTACTTGTATCTCGAATTCATAACTAAATAAACAAGGTGTGTTTAAAATGAATGAAGAGGATATCTATGATGTAACCATCATTGGAGGCGGCCCTGCTGGCATGTATGCGGCTTTTTATGCAGGGATGCGTGATATGAAAGTCAAAATCATTGAAGGGAAGGACCAACTTGGTGGTTTTCTGCATACCTATGCGGAAAAAACAATTTGGGATGTTGGTGGCCTGCCACCTATGAAATGTTCGAAGTTGATCGAATGGCTTGTTCAGCAAGCAAATACGTTTAATCCAACGGTTGTATTGAAATGCCAGGTAGAAAGGTTTTCCCGACTGGATAACGGAATATGGAGTATGTATACCGCTGAAGGGGAGATACACCATACGCGCACGATCATTGTTGCAGTAGGCCGCGGTATCGCAGAGATTCAGAAGCTGGAGCTTCAGGAGCCGATTGAATATGAGCAAGAGAACCTTCATTACACCGTTCAAAATCCAGAACATTTCGCTGGGAAGCGTGTACTCATTTCGGGTGGAGGCAACAGTGCTGTAGACTGGGCAATTGAACTTGCTCAACTTGCTCGCAGTGTAGTTGTAATCCACCGGAATAATGAGTTCCGCGCGATGGAACGAAATGTCAGTGAGATGAACAACATAACGGATGTGAGAACACCATACAGCATCACGCAGCTTCATAATAATGGAAATCGAATCCAGCAGGTTGTGATCACGCATATGAAAAGTCAGGACAATGTAGTGTTGGAAGTAGATGAAGTCGTCATTAGTCATGGATATAAAAGCAATTTAAGTGATATTGCCAGTTGTGGCTTAGAAATGGACGATGGAATGGTTCTAATGACACACCATGCACAGACGAGTCTTCCGGGTGTTTTTGCAGCAGGGGACTGTGCGACCCACGAGAGCAAAGTTAGACTCATTGCAGGTGCCTTCAATGATGCGATCGTGGCAGTTAATAGTGCGAAACAATATATGACGCCAGACGCACCCCAGATGGCTTACGTTTCTTCCCATAATGAAATCTTCAGAGAAAAAAATCGACAAATTCCAAGTCTTTAAACTTGGGATTTGTTTGCGTATTTCGATTCGTTGGAGTATTAAAGTCTGATCTTTTAACATTTCCTTAATTTTGGGAGGAATGGAAGGAGTATCGAATCTGTAAGCGGTAATTGTAAAATTTGATCGAAAAAACACAAAAAATCTTGTAAAATTCACAAGAAAAATAGGGAGTACTCTTGCAATCTTTAACCAAAACCCCGAAAATAGAGAGACAGATATAGAAGATTTCTCTTTGGGAGGATTGGAAAGAACATGTGGGGTGCTCCTTTTACGGCTCAAGCCAAAAAAATGCTGCTACTAGGCAGTGGAGAATTGGGAAAAGAGGTCGTTATTGAGGCCCAACGACTGGGAGTAGAGACGATCGCTGTTGATCGTTATGAGAACGCACCTGCAATGCAGGTCGCGCACCGGTCTTACTGCATCGACATGCTGGATGCCGAAGCTTTGAAACAATTGATCCGTAAAGAAAAACCTCATTACATCGTACCTGAGATTGAAGCTATTGCAACAGAAGCTTTACTGGAGCTTGAGGAAGAGGGATTTTGTGTAGTACCTACTGCCCGAGCTGCACGTCTAACGATGGATCGCGAAGGCATCCGTCGGCTTGCAGCCGAACAATTGAAACTTCCGACAGCTGATTACCTTTTTGCGGACAACCTGGAACAACTTCAGGAAGCCGTACGTGAGCTTGGCACACCTTGTGTCATTAAACCATTAATGAGTTCTTCCGGCAAAGGGCAGAGTGTATGCCGAACACCGGGCGACGTGGAGGATTGCTGGAACATTGCTCTTTCGGGGGCTCGTGGCAAATCCGTTCGTGTTATTGTGGAGAGCTTTGTGCAATTTGACAGTGAGATTACATTACTTACCGTTAGGTCTGTATCAGGCACCGTATTTTGTCCTCCGATTGGTCATATTCAGAAGGATGGGGATTATGTCGAATCCTGGCAGCCTCATGCAATGACTCCTGAGCAATGGCAGCAAGCTTGTCATATTGCCAAATCCGTCACAGATGAACTTGGCGGGTATGGACTGTTTGGAGTGGAATTGTTCCTCACATCGGATGGTGTTGTGTTCAGCGAGGTATCTCCTCGTCCACATGACACAGGTATGGTTACAATGGTGACGCAAGACAGTTCCGAGTTTGCGCTGCATGTACGTGCAATTCTTGGTTTTCCGGTCACAGGTGTACATCTGTTGACACCGGGAGCTTCAGCAACGCTGAAGGCTAATGATGAAACATCTGACTTTACTGTAGGCGGGATTGAAGAAGCACTGGCTCTTCCTCGTACTCAGATTCGTGTATTTGGCAAACCTGAGACCAAAGTAGGACGCCGAATGGCTGTAGCCTTAAGTGCTGGTCAAGATGTGGAAGAAGCTCGTAAAACAGCGGTGCAAGCCGCTAATATGCTGAAAGTGGAGGTAAATCATGTCCAATAATGTTGAGGCCCCTGTACTGATGATCCGAGAGTGTGAGCTACGAGATGCTGAAGCGGTAACGGGACTGATGCGAGAGGTCAGCTATCCGACAACAACCAATGTCATGAAAGAACGTATTGAATGTTTGGAAACCAATCCAAACGCATGCATGCTTGTTGCCGAAGTGGATGAACAAATTATTGGTGTGATTGGCTTGCAATGTGTGCAAAGTCACGCCTATCCAGAACCTGCCGCACAAATTACTTCCCTGATTGTAGGTCAAGAACATCGTGGTGGTGGGATTGGCCGTCGTCTGATGGCTCGTGCCGAAGATTGGGGCAGACAGCAAGGTGGTAAACAACTGTTTGTCACGGGTGCAAACCGTGAAGTGACTTCAACAACGTACTCTTTTTATGAGCACATTGGTTTTCAGAAGAGAGGTTATCGGTTCAGTAAAGTTCTTCTATAGTATAAAAAAAGTTTCTTCTATTGCATGGAAATTCTCATGATATCCTGATCTGCACATTCTGGTGTGGTGAATGATAAATAGATGGTGAAGCGACATTCGACTAGCATTTTTAGTTCGAATGTCTTTTTTTTATGGCTAAAAAATGACAAAAAAGTTACTTTTCCATATTTTATAGGTTCACAATCTCCTGTTGAATTGATATACTGCTAGAGTATTAATTACAAAGTTGTAATAACTAATCTTAAGGAGATGAATGAATTTGAAAAAGAAATGGATGAAAACTGTCGTAACGAGTAGTCTGACAGCCGTACTGGCCGTAGGGGTAATGCTTCCTGCTTCCGCGTCTGCTGCAGATTCAACATATAAGACTGTCACAACGTACAAAATTACAAGCACAGACAGCTTGAAAGCTTATATTGAGAAATGGCTCAAACAAAATGGATACACCGTATCCGAGGGGCAAATTGTAGAGAAACCTGCTACGCAGCCTGATCAAACGACGAAACCTGCTGAGCCGACAACAAAACCAACTCAACCAACAACAAAACCTGCTGAGCCTACAACTAAGCCTGAGCAACCGACTAAACCTAAACAACCAGCTCAAGAAGAAAAACCGGAAACTACACCGGCTAAAGATCCTTCAAACACGGGTAACACAGGTAATACAGGTAACAATACAAGTAATAATGGTAGCGAAAGCACACAATCCGACTTTGCTACTCAAGTTGTAAAACTTGTGAACGCTGAGCGTGCTAAAGCAGGTCTGAACGCCCTGACTTCAGATGCACTTCTGGACAAAGTAGCTGTTGCTAAAGTAAAAGACATGAGTAACAATAACTATTTTGATCACCAGTCACCTACGTATGGTTCTCCGTTTGATATGATGAAACAATTCGGAGTAACTTACAGCTATGCAGGTGAGAACATTGCCCAAGGACAAAAAACACCACAGGAAGTGGTTACAGCTTGGATGAATAGTGAAGGTCACCGTGCCAATATCCTGAGCAAAAACTTTACGCATATCGGTGTAGGTTTCTATAACGGATACTGGGCACAAGAGTTTATCGGTAAGTAATCGATTTATAATGAAGAAAGTATGATTTTCTTTTCCACAAGGTTATGCCAGCACAGTTCAAATCTGTGTATGGTATAACCTTTTTTCCGTAAAATGACATAAGAAAAATGAATTCTGCGAATATAGCGCCAAAATTTGCAAATTAACGACAGAACATTTATGTTATTTAGGAATAGCATCATCAGGGCGTGTCTGAAAACTCCGAAGGAAGCGGATTTTCAGACACGCCTTAATATAAAGTCATTATAAATTATAAAGCACCCGGATTGGTGTACATGAGCGGAGATGTGAAGATGAAAAAGAAAAAAAGCCTTGATTCAGCACCCTGGATCTGGAGAACTGTCAGCACAGTATCCATCTTGGCAACTTTGTTGTTGTTATTTGGATTTGGATACGCCATAAAAGACGTGATTTTCCCCGAGGGAGATTCCGCATTAACGACAGGCCAGGAGGCAACTGCTCCATCTAAGGAGATCGAGGGGGAACCGGCTGTCGTGGAAGATGGCAAGATTCGGATGGCCGTCATCGGTGATTCCCTGGCAAGAGGCACGGGGGATGATGAAGGACTTGGTTTTGTGAGACGTGCAGGGAACCTGCTTAAAGATAAAGGATATGACGTTCAGGTTCTTAATAATCTGGGTGTGAACGGTTTGAGAACAGATGCTTTATTGGAAAAACTCGATGAGCAAGGCGTGCGTTACGTCCTGCAACAATCCAATTTTATTTTGCTCTCGATCGGCGCAAATGATTTGTTCCAGGGAGGACAAGTTCTCCAGGGGGAAGATCCGCCAACAGCAGAGCAGCTGGCAGCGGCTTTGCCGGAAACGTCGAAGCGCCTTCAAGAGATATTGAAGAAAGTCAAAGAAATTAATCCCGATGCACAGATTGCGTACATAGGGTTGTACAATCCGTTTGGCGATGTGAAGGAACTGGAGAAGCCGGGTAATGCAGTGGTGGCTGCATGGAACGATGCTGCACTGGCTATTTTGAACAATGAGGACAAGATGACACTGGTCCCTACATTCGATTTGTTTGAAAATCATCTGGGGGAGTATCTCTCGTCAGATCATTTCCATCCCAACGGACAAGGTTATGAACAAATTGCAGTTCGGATTGCACAGGAATTCCAGGCAGATACACCGGCAGAAGGGAGCGGAAATTAAATGGCAGAGCAGCAGTATGATTCCGTCCTATCTGTACAGAATCTGAAAAAGCGGATCGGACGCAAGTGGATCATTAAAGACGTTACATTTGACGTAAAACCTGGTGAAATCTTCGGATTTCTCGGTCCCAACGGTGCCGGAAAAACAACAACGATACGGATGCTGGTGGATCTGATCAAACCGACAGAAGGAAAAATTAAAGTCTGTGGTTATGATGTGAATCGGGACCCTGAGCGAGCTTTAAAGTATGTAGGCTCCATTGTTGAAAATCCGGAGGTATATACATATCTGACAGGGTGGGAGAACCTGGAGCATTTTGCCCGCATGCAACCAGGTGTGGACAACGAGCGCATTCAGGAAGTTGTGGATATTGTGCGTCTGGATCAGCGCATTCACGATAAAGTCAGAACATACTCATTGGGTATGCGTCAGCGGCTCGGTATTGCACAAGCGCTGCTTGGGCGACCGCGTCTGCTCATTCTGGATGAACCGACAAATGGCCTTGATCCAAAAGGTATTAAGGAACTTCGTGTCTTTATTAAGCAACTTGCCAGTGAAGGTATGGCTGTATTTGTCAGCAGTCACTTGTTAAGTGAGATCCAGCTTCTCTGTGACAGAGTAGCCATTATCAGTGCTGGACGTGTGCTTGCCGTTGGAGGTGTAAGCGAACTGATTGAAGATCATTCCAAGTTGGCCATATGGCATGTTTCACCACTGGAGCAAGGCAAAAAGATGTTACAGGATGCAGGCATTGCTCTGGTAGGTCGACCTGCGGATGTGATGGATGATACCATTGTTGCGGGACTTGGTCCCAACGCTGTGGTTGCCGAGATGCATGAAGATCGAATCCCTGATCTGGTGCAGCAGATGGTTCAAGCAGGTATTCAGGTTGAAGGGGTACAGCGGATTCAGCCTACGCTTGAACAACTATTCTTAAAAATGACAGAAGGTGAATCCATTGAGTAATATCATGCCGCTGATCCGCAATGAAACGATTAAGATGGTGAAGAAAAAACGGCTTTATATTATATTTATTGTACTTGCGGTCCTCGTACCGATGTTTACGTATGCCCAGATGAAATCTGCGGAGAATAATCGCGACAAGTTTGGCGGCGATTGGCGTCTTGAACTGCAACAGGCCATCACAGACAATCAAAATTCGCTCGGTAGCGATCGGGTACCTGAAGAGTACAAAAAATATAGAACAGTATATATCCAACAGATGCAGTATTATCTTGAAAATGACATCAATCCCAAAGAACCGGGTGGTGTTACCTTTACGCGGGAGTTCATGAACAACGCGGTTGGATTGTTTATTCCACTGTTAATCATGGCTATTGCTTCAGATCTTGTTTCTGGTGAACGTACGACAGGGACGATTAAAATGCTTTTAACGCGTCCGGTTAGACGCTGGAAAGTGCTTCTGAGTAAATTAATTACGCTGATTATGTTTGTTTCGATCATAGTGGTATCAGCCTACATTATATGTTATGTCATATCGGGTGCAGTCTTTGGTTATAAAGGCTTCAACATGCCAATCTTCACAGGATTCAAAGTTGTGGGAACAGATGTCGATATGTCGGCAGTGCATGCTGTAGACCAGTGGCTGTATATGCTCATGCAGGCAGGACTGATCTGGTTTGTGAGTGTAATTGTGGCTATGCTTGCATTTATGGTATCTGTGCTTGTGCGCAGTACTGCTGCAAGTATTGTTATCATGATGGCCGCTTTGATTGCAGGAACAATCTTGACCAGTATGGCAGCATCTTGGCAGACCGCGAAGTATTTGTTCATGGTTAACCTCGAACTTCCGAATTATTTGTCTGGCGGGTTACCTCCAATCGAAGGTATGAATTTGGGTTTTTCCCTTATTGTGCTTAGTGTTTGGGGCATTGCATCACTCATTGTGTCATTCCTTGTCTTTACGAAACGGGATATCTTGAATTAAAATGGACAAGGATAAGAAAACATCTGTTTGCATTTTAGGCATTTTTTTAGTTGCAAGTTAAGAAGGGGGAGCATGAATGGTCGAGCAAATCGATATGTCGGCAGGTTCGACAGGCGGAGGACAGGGGTCTTCAGGCTACGACGCGGACGACATTCAAGTACTTGAAGGGTTGGTAGCGGTACGGAAACGGCCGGGGATGTACATCGGCAGCACCAGCACTTCAGGTTTACATCATTTGGTATGGGAAATTGTCGACAACGCTGTCGACGAACATCTCGCCAAATTCTGCTCCAAAATCGATATCACGCTGCATAAGGACGGTTCTATTACGGTTCAGGATAACGGAAGGGGAATTCCGACAGGTATACATAAAACAGGGATTCCTACTCCCCAGGTCGTGTTTACGATTTTGCACGCAGGCGGAAAGTTCGGTGGATCAGGATACAAAAAATCAGGCGGTTTGCACGGTGTAGGTGCGTCAGTTACAAACGCATTGTCCGAGTGGCTTGAAGTCGAGATTTTCCGTGATGGCAAGATTCATCGTCAGCGATTCGAGTATTGGAAGGACAAAAAAGGGATTGAACATGTCGGTGAACCGGTCTCCGGTCTCGAAGTGTTGGGCAATACCAATCGAACAGGTACAAAAGTTACATTTAAACCGGATATTCGGGTGTTCCAGAGCGGTATTCAATTTAATTATGATACATTGGCAGAACGTCTTCAGGAGATTGCTTTTCTGAATTCGGGTCTGAGAATTGTGCTCAAGGACGAACGTTCGGGCAATCAGGATGAATACATGTATGAAGGCGGAGCAAGCCAGTTTGTTGCTTTTCTTAACGAAAATAAAGATGTGCTGCATGATGTTATTCACTTCTATGCGGAGAAGGATGACATTGAAGTCGAGGTGGCAATCCAGTATAACGCGGGTTATACGGAAACACTTGCTTCATTTGTGAACTCGATCCCTACTCGGGGCGGCGGTACTCATGAGACCGGATTCAGGGCTGCGTATACCCGTGTTATGAATGATTACGCACGGCGTACCAGCATGATTAAGGAAAAAGACAAAAACCTGGAAGGTAATGACCTGCGTGAAGGTATGATGGCCGTCATCAGTGTCAAAATGTCAGATGTTGAGTTCGTAGGTCAGACGAAGGATCAGCTCGGCAGCGCTTCCGCTCGAAGTGCAGTGGATTCGGTCGTGTCCGAAAATATTCAAAGGTTTCTGGAAGAAAACCCGCAGGTAGCTCAAACGTTAATTCGCAAAGCGGTTCAAGCCTCCAGAGCCAGAGAAGCAGCTCGCAAAGCACGTGATGATATGCGTACAGGCAAGAAACGCAGTGAGAGTTCCAACCTGAACGGCAAACTAACGCCGGCGCAATCCAAGGATTTTACCCGAAATGAGTTATTTATTGTCGAAGGGGATTCCGCAGGTGGTTCTGCCAAACAGGGACGTGACTCGAAGATTCAGGCTATTCTGCCACTCAAGGGAAAACCGCTCAATCCGGAAAAATCAAAGCTGGCCGACATTCTCAAAAATGAAGAATACCGTGCCATTACCGCGGCGATCGGGGCGGGCATAGGAACCGAATTTGCAGTTGAAGACAGCAATTATTCCAAAATTATCATTATGACCGATGCGGATACGGACGGAGCACATATTCAGGTGCTGCTGTTAACCTTCTTTTATCGTTATATGAAGCCTTTAATTGATGCAGGCAAAGTATATATTGCTCAGCCGCCATTGTACAAACTTACTCGTAAGTCTGGTAAGCTCGCGACTGTTCGATATGCATGGACGGATGAAGAACTGGCGAATTATATGAAGGAATTCGGTAATAATGTTGAGCTTCAACGTTATAAAGGTCTTGGTGAGATGAATCCGGATCAACTGTGGGAGACAACAATGAATCCGGAAACTCGTGCGATGCTGAAGGTACAGATTGTTGATGCAGCAAAAGCAGAACGTCGTGTATCTACGCTCATGGGTGATAAGGTTGATCCGCGGAAACGTTGGATTGTAGAGAACGTCGACTTTACAGAGTACGAAGAATAGAAGGTGCTTGGAATGAGTCCATCAGAACAATTTATGCCGGCCTTTCTTGAAGAGGTCGTTGGGGACCGTTTCGGTCGCTACTCCAAATATATTATTCAGGATCGAGCCATTCCGGATGTCCGGGATGGGTTGAAGCCAGTACAACGGCGTATTCTGTACGCCATGTACGATTCAGGTAATACGCCTGACAAGACTTACCGCAAGTCTGCCAAAACCGTTGGGGACGTAATGGGTAATTATCATCCACATGGTGACTCCTCCATCTATGAGGGTATGGTGCGGATGGCTCAGCCTTGGAAAATGGGCCATATGCTCGTGGATGGTCATGGTAACTGGGGATCACAGGATGATGACCCGGCAGCGGCGATGCGGTATACGGAGGCCCGTTTGTCGCCCATCGCGATGGAGATGCTTCGCGATATCGAGAAACGGACGGTTCTGTTTAAGGATAATTTTGATAATACGGCCAAAGAACCGGTTGTATTGCCATCCCGTTATCCGAACTTGCTGGTTAATGGTGTCAGCGGTATTTCCTCCGGATTTGCAACGGAGATTCCTCCACACAATTTGCGTGAAGTCATTGATGCTTCAATCGCTGTGATGGAGAAACCGTCGATTGAGCTGGACGAAATCATGATGTTTATGAAGGGTCCTGACTTTCCAACAGGCGGATTGATTATGGGCGGTGACGGCATTCTGGATGCTTATCGCACAGGTAAGGGACGGATCTATATCCGGTCCAAAACCGAGATTGAAAATATGCGCGGTGGCAAACAGCAGATCGTCATTACTGAAATTCCTTATCAGGTCGTGAAATCTCGTCTGGTTACAGCGATGGAGAACATCCGACTTGAGAAGAAGGTTGAAGGTATTGCCGAAGTGCGTGATGAGAGCGGACGTGAAGGTCTGCGAATCGTGGTTGAGTTGAAAAAAGAAGCAGACGCACAAGGTATTTTGGCTTATTTGCTGAAGAAAACCGACCTGCAAGTCACCTATAATTTCAATATGGTTGCGATTGTGAATAAAGCACCTCACCAATTAGGATTGAAATCGATCCTCGAGGCTTACATTGCCCATCAGCGTGAGGTTGTAACATTCCGTACCCGGTTTGAGCTGGAGAAGGCGCAAGACCGTGCGCATGTGCTCGAGGGCTTGGTAAAAGCACTTAACATCCTTGACGAGGTCATTGCCGCTATCAAAGCGTCGAAGAACCGTCAAGATGCTCAAAATAACCTGATGTGGATGTTTGGATTCACGGAACGCCAAGCGGATTCCATCCTTACGTTGCAATTGTACCGTTTGACAAATCTGGAGATCAATTCTCTGGAGAAGGAACTCGGTGAACTGATGAAAAAGATTGCACAGTTACAATCCATTCTGGATAGTGACCGCAAGCTCATCGGAGTCATCCGCAAGGAATTGATGGAGATTCGTGAGAAATACGGCATAGACCGTCGTTCTGCGATCCAGGGTGAAGTGGAAGAACTTAAGGTTAATCTCGAAGTACTTGTGAATGCGGAAGATGTATTTGTTACGTTATCCAAAGAGGGATATGTGAAACGTACAGGTATGCAGTCCTTTACGCGTTCTGGTGGTGAACGGAGCGGAAGTGGTGTAAAAGACGGCGATTATATCGCTCAGGTTCTGGAAGTAAATACGCTTGAGAACTTGCTTGTCTTTACGAGGAAAGGTCAGTACTTCCTGTTACCTGTTCACCAGGTACCTGAATTCAAGTGGAAAGATCCAGGCACAGCCATTGTGAATGTCATTCCCCTTGCGAAAGATGACCGTATTGCAAGTGTGCTTGCTGTGAAATCCTTTGAAGAGCCAAATCACAGTCTGGTCTTCGTTACGCGAAGAGGACAGGTGAAACGAACGGAGCTGAAGGATTACGTTACCAAGCGTTCCGGTGCAGTTGCGGCTTGTAAAGTGGGCAAGGACGATGAAGTGTTATCTGTACATCTGAGTACAGGTGGTCAAGATATTATGCTGATTACAAAAGAAGCCATGGCCATTCGTTTCCGAGAGGATGAGGTTAATCCAATGGGACGTGTATCCGGTGGTGTTCGTGGTATTCAGTTAAGAGATACAGATGAAGTTGTATCGGCTCTATGGGTAGAAGGAGATGAAGGTGAAGTTGCCGTGTTGTCCGATCTGGGATATGGTAAACGATCATTACTTCTGGATTACGCTATACAGAGCCGTGGAGGCAAGGGGCTTGCCACATTCGAGTTCAAAGAAGGCAAACGTGTGAAACCGAATGGTAGCCGTATTGTTGGATCGTTTTATTGCAAAGAGCAACGTAAGATCACTGTAATGACCAAAGAAGGCCAAGTGTTCCCGATCTCTTCGGAAGGTGCTCCGATTACAGAGCGCAAACATATTGGCAAACTGATCGTTCATGTGGACAAACAGGACGAGATCGTTGAACTTCTAAGGGACTTCAATGAGAATCAACCAGCAGCATCTTCATAAAAACAAACAAACGAGACTTTTCGCAGAACAGCTAACCCTGTCATGTGAGGAGTCTTTTTTTGTTGTTCGAAGGCGGATTAGAAGAGGGCATTCATGCGAAGTTTAACAACCTTCGTCGATTACGGTCGATCGCTAGGAAATTGAAAAAAGGCAGCAGGAATGCGGCTTTGGAGCGCGAAAACTTAAGCAGGTGAAGTGATAACCGGTTGCAGAGAGGAGCGATGGAAGATGTATAATTCCGATTTTGCCAAGTGCTGGTCCAGGTTGACCAAAGATTATAAATTGCATATGGATCAAGAGCTGGCACCCTCATTAACGGAGGCTCAGCTGGCTGTTCTGGAGGTACTTGAAGATCATCAGAAAATGAAACCTTCGGATCTGATTCCTTATCTGTCGACTACACCAGCTGCTGTAACCATGCTGCTCGATCGAATGGAGAAGAATGATCTGATTCGCAGGAATCGGGATAATCAGGATCGACGCATTGTGTGGGTATCTCTGTCAGAGAAAGGAAGAATGGAGACAGAGCGGGGAATCACCATCCGTAATGAATTCATGAACTCTGTTCTCAGTAACATTTCGATGCACAATCAACAATTGCTGGTATATCTGTTAGGCAAAATGACAACACCCAAGACCAAGGAGCCTGCCTTATCTACTTCGGTATGATACCATCCTGATTCTTCTGAATAACCATAGGAGTGCCTGCTCGTTTCATGCAGGAGCCCTATGGTTATTTTATTTACAAATTACATATGCTACACACTGTGTCCAGGTTAGTTGAGTAAAGGCATGGATGTAACACAGTTAGTATGTCCTAATATTATTTTTGTGAATTCATATGTAAAGAGTTGACTATGTAAATATTTTTGTTATAATAAATAATTGTTCCCCTGATATTTCGTGTACGAAATATTATATTCCAAAAGTAAAAGGGTGAATCAATGACTGATACGTATGAAGTATTCTATATTATTAATTCGTTCCGCCAAGTGAATCAAATGCTTTTTCGAGCATTTTGGAATGAAAACAAGGAGATCGAGCTGACTTCGATCCAGTTTATGGTGTTATCCATCCTGAGGGAGCGTCCTTCCATTGGCATCAATGAAGTGGCTGAGCTATGTCATATGGGCAGCAGTTCCATGAGCGCTGTTGTGGAGCGACTGGTCAAAGGCGAGTATATCGTTCGGACTCGTTCGGATGCTGACCGCCGATCCGTTAAGCTTCAGATTACGGATAAAGGGGAACAGGCCCAACAGGAAACGCACCATTTGTGGATGGAAAGAGTGTCACCCATTCTGGATATATCGAAGGAAGACCTTGAGCACCTACTTAGAATTCATAGTCAAATGATTGAAAAGTTAGAAGGAAGAGAGATGAACAACATATGAGTACGACTACTGCTGCAGCTCCATCCTCAGCGATGGACAACATCAAGAAAGGCCCGATTGTAGCGGCATTGTTAATTGGTGCCTTTGTGGCATTCCTGAACCAAACCCTGATGAACGTAGCGCTTCCAAAAATTATGGATGACCTCGCGATCAATGCAAACAAAGCCCAATGGTTAACCACGGGTTATATGCTTGTCAACGGTGTACTGATTCCGATTACGGCATATCTGATTGCCAAATTTTCAACGCGTCAAATTTTCATTACAGCCATGACTCTATTTACCATAGGTACATTAGTCTGTGGTCTTAGTCCAACCTTCACCATTCTGATGGTAGGTCGTGTTATTCAAGCGGCAGGTGCAGGTATCCTGATGCCTCTCATGACCGTTGTATTCTTGACCATCTTCCCGATTGAGAAACGCGGTCAGGCCATGGGAACCATGGGGATTGCGATGATTCTGGCTCCTGCGATTGGGCCTACACTTTCAGGTTATGTGGTTGAGCATTATTCCTGGAGATTGTTGTTCTACATCATCTTGCCATTCTCTATTATTGCAACGGCAATTGGTATTGCTTTTGTCAAAAACGTAACACGTCAATCCAGACCTAAACTGGATTATCCAGGCGTTATTTTATCTACACTAGGTTTTGGTAGTTTGCTTTACGGATTCAGTGATGCGGGGACCGATGGATGGGGCAGTGCAATTGTCATTGGATGTCTCGTCGTAGGTGCGATATCCCTGATTCTGTTCGTTATTCGTCAACTGACAACAGATCATCCGCTCCTTGAGTTCCGTATTTTCAAGTACAACATGTATACATTAACAACGATTATCAACATGCTCGTGACAATGGCGATGTTTGCAGGTATGATCCTGCTTCCTATTTTCCTGCAAAACATTCGTGGATTCTCACCGATTGAATCAGGACTTCTGATGATGCCTGGTGCGATATTGATGGGGATTATGTCTCCAATTACAGGTCGCATATTTGATAAAGTGGGCGCACGCTGGCTTTCAGTTGCAGGTCTTGCCATTACGGCGATTACAACTTTTGGACTGAGTCGTCTGGCAATCGATACTACCTACGGCTACATGATGTTTATCTACACGGCTCGTATGTTCGGTATGTCGATGCTGATGATGCCAATCCAGACAGCAGGTCTGAATCAACTGCCTCAACGTCTGAACGCACATGGTACTGCGATGTCTAATACATTGCGTACAGTTGCCGGGGCGATCGGTACAGCTATTCTGGTTACTATCATGAGTAGTAAGCTCAAAACACATCTGGCGGATGCAGTGGCTGCTGGCCAAGTTGACCCTAGTGATAAGACAGCAATGATAGCTGCTACAGCAGATGCAACGATTTACGGTGTTAACTATGCATTCATCGTGGCTACCGGAATGACCGTGGTTGCTTTGATTATGGCGTTCTTTATTCGGAAAACAAAACCAGCTGTTGAGCCTGTTACTGTAGAACAGGAAAAAACGACGGCTACAGCGTAACGAATATCAGTAAAAACCAAAAAAGAGAACTCTAGCAGTTGAAAAGGGGTAACCCTTACTGCCTGAGTTCTCTTTTTTTGGTGTGCGCGATGGGAGGAGAGTGCTCTTATTATTCGGGCTGGATCGTTGGATCGATAAGAAATATAGGAGCGGGCTCATGACCGAACTGTTTGAGATTAATGGTTCCATTTAGTTGAAACTCCACACCTTCGCTGATCAGTTCTGTTTCCTGCATCATGCGCGAGTGTTCGTCCGGTATGGAGATTTCTCCTTTTGCATTGACGACACGGTGCCAGGGCAGACGTTCCTTGCGGCTCATCGAGTGCAGAATACGTACGACTTGTCTCGCGGCTCTTGGACTTCCGGCATGGGCTGCAATCTGACCGTAAGTCATCACTTTACCTTCAGGAATCGCCGCGATGATCGCAACGACTTGTTTGGTAAACGGGGTCATCATGATGTCTCCTCTCTGTATCTTAGGTATATAGCTGAAAACATAAGAAAACGCGTCGTTCAGATACAGAATCTGAACGACACGTTGTATGGACAGATGTAACCTGATCCTGTGCACTTATAGAGGTTGTTCGATAAAAATGCTTGTGATCCGATCTTCTCGGTACTGAAAACCAGTCTTTTTGAACACGTACTTATAGAGATTGTCCAAAAGCTTTTTGGTACACGGCAGCGGGCCATTCTGCCCAGGGGAATTCTCTTGCAGGCAAAGATTGCAGAATAACTTCTTCCTTGGTAACTGGATGAGGAAAAGCAGCAATCGCAGACCATAGAGCAATCTGTTGCCCGGGTTTATTCACGCTTGCGCCGTACTTCTGATCCCCGTACAGAGGGCAGCCGATTTCTTTCATTTGCACCCGAATCTGATGAGATCTGCCGGTGTGCAGTTCGATATGGACGAGGCTGTAACGGTCTGTCTCGCCGATAACACGGTAATCCAGAACGGCATCCTTACCGCCAGCCGTACCTTTAGGGACAACAGTAACGGTATTTGTACGTGCATCTTTCAGGAGTGTGTGTTTTAACGTTCCCTGCTGTGCAGGCAACTTGCCGTGTACAACAGCCGCATATATTTTACGGAAATGGCGTCCCCGCACAGTCTCGGACAATCTCGAAGCTGCTTTGGAAGTCTTGGCAAAAATCATTGCCCCTCCAACAGGACGATCAAGTCGGTGTACTAACCCGAGATAAACATTGCCAGGTTTGTTGTATCGTTCTTTCAGATCCTGCTTCAGCAATGTAAGCAAATCCGGATCACCTGATGCATCTTCCTGGGTAGGTACATTGACCGGCTTTGTAATACCTAACAGATGGTTGTCTTCGAATAGAATAGGAATTGCATCGTGATCATGCCGATGTTCTGACATGATTAAGACTCCCAACGGCCCAGAATACCACAAGGCAGATCCAGACCACTACGTGTGATTGGCAGACCAATTTCACCTGCAGTAATGTCACCACCGTACTGAGCAGACATCGTCATGGTCAACATGTTGCGCAGAACCGTAGAGGAAATGCCCGTAGTGTAGGAGTTAACCAGCATGAATAATGGATTATCCGACAAGATCGTCATACACGACTTCAAGAAAGGATATAGGTTCTCTTCCAGTTTCCATGTCTCTCCATTAGGGCCACGGCCATATGAAGGAGGGTCCATTATAATAGCGTCGTAACGATTTCCGCGACGTTGTTCCCGTTGTACGAATTTGAATACATCATCTGTAATAAAACGAACAGGGCGATCAGCCAGTCCGGATAATTGAACATTTTCCTTGGCCCATTGAACCATGCCTTTAGCTGCATCCACATGCACAACAGAAGCGCCTGCGTAAGCTGCGGCTACCGTTGCTCCGCCTGTATAGGCAAACAGGTTCAAGACAGAAATAGGGCGTCCAGCATTGGAGATTTTATCCATCATCCAGCTCCAGTTGGCAGCTTGTTCAGGGAACAGGCCAGTGTGCTTAAAGCTGGTAGGTTTAATGTGGAATTTCAGGTTTTCGTATCCGATCGTCCATCGCTCGGGAATGGGCTTTTTCATATCCCAGTTACCGCCACCGGAAGAGCTGCGATGATAGTGACCATGCACCTGACGCCATTCATTGGTTTCTTGCTCAAGGGGCCAGATAATCTGTGGATCGGGTCTGCGTAAAATCACATCTCCCCAACGCTCCAGTTTCTCGCCGCCTCCTGTATCGATTACTTCATAGTCCTTCCAATTCTTAGCTACGTACATAATGATTTATCCATCCTTCAAAAGTCATTTGGATACTATTGTACAACAAAAAAGGGCTTGGACGCCAGTTGGGGGACGGGATCATTGGAGGATGGTATTACATCTGACCTTTAAAGGGTGAAGTATGTTTAGCTGTGTTGAAAGACAATGTGCGCCATATACTGAAAAACAAAGATAACCAAAAAATTAATTTGACAATGATAATCATTATCACATATGATTTTGTTAATCAAAAATTCATTCTTTCTTCATAGAGAGAATATAACATGATCAAATAAAGTGAGGGAAAAATAGATGGCTAAATTGTTAGTGGCTTATGCGAGCATGACAGGAAATACAGAAGAAATTGCAGAACTGATTGTGGAAGGAATTACACAGGGAGGCCACGAGGCAGACCTGAAATCCGTAACGGATTGTAATGCATCCGATGTATTGGACTATGACGGATTCATGATCGGTGTGTACACCTGGGGAGACGGGGAGTTGCCAGATGAATTCCTTGATTTCTATGAGGAGCTGGATGAGCTTGACCTGAGTGGTAAGAGGGCTGCGGTGTTTGGTAGTGGTGACACCTCGTATGAGCAGTTCTGCGGTGCAGTTGATCTCGCGGCTGCCAAGCTGCAAGAGCGTGGGGCGGAGGTATCTCCAGAGATGTTGAAAATTGAATATAGTCCTCTTGAGCAGGAGAAAGAAACATGCCGTGACTTTGGCAAACGCTTCGCTGCTGCCGGATTACAGGTGTCCTAAAAATCATGTTAAGACATAATGTTCAGGCAGCGATGCCAGTCGGAAGGAATGATCTTCCTGGACGTCTGCTTGAAGATTACAGATTGGAAGAAATGCTGCGCAGCCCACACCGATTCATCCGCCCTGAACCAGTGTCTGAGCAGCGTCTTCCACTGCAATGGAGGCACCGTGTACAATATGCGGTGAGCCATGCGGTCAATGCCTTTTACAGTCTCGACCCCGATGTTCGCAAAGAGGTACCCATACAGTATTTACTTGAGAAGTGGTGGCCCAGAAAGACGGATGGTTTCGAATCTGTTCTCCATTACTGGGATGTGAAGAACAAGATTACGGATGAATTGTCACTCGCCATTGCAATGAACGATGATCTGAAGCATCCAGCCATTCTTTTTGAACAGTGGAGAACGGAGTTACCTTCATTATCCATGCATTTATCGATGATATTTCAGGCGGCTTGGCAACCAGAAGGCTGGGATTCGTTGCTTATTCAGAAATATATGGTTGTCCATGATCCAAACGTAGTTGAGGCATTTCAGCATATGGTCAGTGCATTCTGCTGGGAAGCCTTCGGAAAATTACCGGGTATGATCGAGATATACTGCTTGTTGGAAGGACGTAAAATTAGGTACATCCCTGGACGCCAGTCTCTGATACGTTCCATGGATTACATTCGCTTGATACGTGACAGCATGCCGCAAGCAGAAGTGGTGGAGTCAGAACAGTTTACGACGCGTGATAAAGCGCGCATCCACGAAGAGGTGGATCGCTGGAGAACGGAAGCCATTGAACCTAAGAAAACATGGTTGATGTGAAGACAGTCGAAGGATAATGATAAATCATACACATAGAGGAGGGGAAGTTGCCATGTCTACCGGTCTAAGTCAAGATATAAGCAGCGGCAAGAGACGTGCAGGAACTTGCGAATTCAGTCCGTTGCCAGTACCCCAGTCGGTTATACGAAAGTTGCTTGATGAAGCAGATCCTTCATTATATGTAATGTGTTCAGAACCTTGGAGGTTTATGTTGTTTGCAGGCGAAGGACGACAGCTTTATCTGGAAGCGGTCAGACAGAGCTATCCACCCCATCTGGCTGATCGCTACGGCGATTGGGCTACATATCAATACACGGAAGCAATTCCAACCCATCTGGTTGTCGTGGCGCCTAGAAATGCCCGTGAGGATGATCTTCTGCCGGCCAAAGCCTGGAGCAAACGCTTTAGTATTCTGGCTGCGGAACAGGGGTTGAATGCTGTCTGGAAGATCAATGATTATCAACAACATCCTGTGTTTATGAATTTGATGGGTTTGACAAGTGAAGAGAAGGTGCTGGGGGTATTCCATATCGGTTACGGAGACCAGCCTGCATTGCGGGATATGGATGCAAGCAGACCAGCCTCTGAACTGATGACGGTTTATGACCATCTGGTATAAAAAAAGATTCATTAGTTCTCTTATTTGCTGGTGTTAAATAGAAAATCACGAACGAGCTGACGATTCGTCTGATCTTTGTTGTAGACAGAGAACAACCGATTGGATACCGTAAGGACATTGCCAAAAAAGAATCGTTCGAATTGGGTCTGTCTGCCCCCGAATGAACCAGACCCAAGCTCCCAGATCAGGCGGAACAGAGCGTTGCGTTCGTGAGAAACCATATCGTTCCCTTTCAAATATATATTCAGTGAAGGAGCGATATCGGATTGGAACTCTTCTTCCTGAGGGATCATAATAACCCCGCTTGAACCCAAGAGTTGCAGAATTTCAATCATCTCAGGATAAAGTTTCGGAAAGAGGAGATTGGCTGCCATCAACGGTTTGGGTGCAGGTAATACAAATCCTCTTCCGTCAGGTATGGCACCTGCCTCCGCCGCCAATGCCAATGCTTTTAACGATTCAAGACCTGCGAACACACGTGCAGATTTCTCTATAACATGTGCTTCCGTATTCAGATCCAGCGTATCCGTGAGAAGCTGGATTGTACCGAGAACAAATTCCGTCTTGGCAATATAACGACACAATACCTGATGACCTGCGTGAATATGAAAGTTGCTACCACTGAAGAGACGCGAGGACATTTCCTCACTTCCTGCAAAAAATATCCGTTCATGCGGAACAAGCACCCGGTCAAAGATGACGATATTGTCCATTTCTTCATATCTGGAACTCAGAGGATAGTTGGTGTGAGATTCGGCTGCGTAGGTATCCCTGCATACCAGACTGATTCCTGGGAGATCATTGGGGACAGCAAAAGAGAATGCAAATGGATTTTCGTCATCAAATGGGGCAGGAGAAGGTGACGGATAGACAAAAATCTCATCCGAAGTGGCCGCTTGTGTAGCCATCATGAATGCTCCGCTAATAATGAGACCTTCTTCGGTACGATCGACGACCTTTGCGGCAATAGCATCCTCAGTGGCATCCAATTGCCCTGACATTTTGCTGGCATATGGCTGAATGAAGGCATGGGATAGCGTAATATCATGATCGCGGCAGTAGGCATAATAATTCTTGAGATTTTCTGCATATTGGGGAGATAGTTCGTTCAGGAGATCGGCACCTGTGTAAAAGGACATTATGGCTGTATTCATGTAATCGGGTGAGCGACCAAGAAAACCATGATGCACATTTGCCCAGATATTCATCCCTTCCCGTCGTTTACGGAGGTCGTCGGCACTGGTTGGAGGCAGGAAGGATATGCCCACAGGTTTGCCGTCTGCCGGGGAGGCATACGTCATCGTTTCTGCAAATTTAGGATCAGATTGCAGATCATACATGTACATTTGAGTCTCCATCAAACCAGCAAATGCTACATGTTCAGAGCGTTTTCCAGTAATAAGATTACCTTTGTACCAGCAAGGGACGGACTGTGCATCAATTCGTTCGCGATACTGTGTGCCACTTTTAACAGGCATTATTATTCACCTCTTGGTTCTAATCGTTCATGGGCATACTGACTTCTTACGTAGTGTACGTAGGTCATCTGTCCAATGTGCATTGAAGAGGTGAGAAGGATTTTTACAGAATAGGGCTTGATAATAATTATCATTCTTGTTACAATAGACAAAGAAAAAAGGAACCGGTAAGGGCTCCTTTAAGTGGATCACATGAGTTTACTTATTTTACTTCAAAAGTCTTACAGTCTGTTTCAGCAGACTGACTTGCTTCTTTGTTACTGTGACTCACGATGTAGATCGAAGAAGCGTTACATTTGTTCTCTTGAGCCCAGTGACGACAGGAATTAACTTCACACAATACGTCTTTTGCCATGATTGTTAACCTCACTTTAATTGGATTACAGTCGTTGGTATAAAGAATCCGGATATAACAAGTTGCCGCTTGCGAATCTGGAAAATTTTTGCTCTCTCACGAAATTCGGAGGGCTTTTTTGCGTTATACACAACGATGCATATTTAGAATAGCAAATTTTATTGAAGCTTGCAACCAAATGACTTCCTTCTGTGGCAAAATAGTGTACGTGCTGTGGTTATATTTGCAAAAAGGCAGTAGTATGTTATTATTTAATAGTAATAATTACGATTAAAAGTCTGATTGATTCTATATAACTTGAACTAAACATTTACACGAAACCATAAATGAAGGAGCATGTGTTTACATGAGCAAAATAAACCATATGAACCGGATTCCCCGCGCGAAAGGGATCGATATGGCTGCTTTTTACACGCCAAAAGAGTGTAGGCGCAAAGCCCAGCATATTGTATTTTTTGCTGAAAATGAACGCATCATTAATGAATTTGTCACCATTCTGGGCATGAAAGAGAAGTTCAGAGAGCATGATGTATCAATCCCCAACAAAATGGTCATGTTCGGGCCACCCGGTACGGGAAAAACATTAACAGCTTCATATCTGGCGGAGCGTCTGGATCTGCCATTGGTTCTCGTGAGATTAGATGCAATCATTCATAGCCATCTTGGGGAGACGGGGAGTAACGTACGTAAGTTATTCGAATATGCACGAATGAATCCCTGTGTGTTATTTCTGGACGAATTTGATGCCATAGGCCGGACACGTGAGAGCAATGATGAAGTGAAGGAGATGGCGCGTGTCGTCAATACGTTATTGCAATGTCTGGACGAATTCGATGGGAACAGCATTCTGGTAGCTGCAACGAATCTGGAAACCCAACTGGATCACGCCATCTGGCGGCGGTTTGATACGAAGATGACCTATGGTATGCCAGATGATGCAAGTCGCAGATTGTATATCAGCAAGTTGGTGGGATCATTTGAACAGGAGACTCGGCTGGAAGATTACATATGTGAACGCTTGGCAGGGTGCAGTTATGCGGATATAGAGCAGATTGTTTTGAAAGCAAAGCGGAAAGCGATCATTGCCAGTAGTACACTTCATAAGCAACTGATCTCGGATGCTTATGATGAATACAGGCCACGTGTCTTAGAGTGTTGACTGCTTCCGTTTTGGATAGTTTGGATAAAGCATCAAGGAACAACGCTGAAATAGCCCAGTCTCCTGAATGGAATCCTGGGCTATTTGTCATGTTAGCATGTTGCGTTACACTTTAACGGCTGCTCCGTATGCTTTTTCTGTATTCATGGCTTCTTGTGTTGCAGTCCAGCGTGGCAGGCTTAATCTGAACATGCTGCCTTCCGGGCTGCTGGAGACAAGTGTCAGTTCACCGCCCTGTTCCTGAGCGAGTAGGCGGCTATATGTTAATCCTAGGCCCAGGCCACGGTTACGACGTTTCTTGAGCTCCCCACGATAGAAGCGTTCGAAGATTTTGGGTTGGTCTTCAGCTGCGATACCTGTGCCGTTGTCCTTGACATCAACGTACAGCATCTGTTCTTCTGCATGTAGATAAATATCGAAGACAGCCTTTTGTTCAGGAGCTGTGGCATGAAGTGCATTATTGAGCAGATTAACAATGATCTGCTGAATGCGGAGAGCATCCCCCATGGTAAAGAAGTTGACTGGAGGGGAGTGCAGCTGAACCTCTGGCATTTTGTCCTCATAGGCAATCTTCCACTGATAGATGATCTCACCGACCAACAGCTTCAGATCCGTCCGTTCCTTGCGAACAGCAACACTTCCTGCAGCCATGGCGTTATAGTCAAGTAAATCTGCGACCATACGCTCCATACGTTCAGACTCCTTCAAAGCGATATCCAAAAATTCTTTCCCTTCCTGTGGACTCACGACATCGTCACGTACTGCCATAACGAGCCCCTTGATGGAAGTTACCGGTGTCTTGAGTTCATGACTGACCCCTGCCAGCGAGAGTGTACGCCATTCTTCGAGTTGTCGGAGACGAGTCGCCATATCTCGAAATGAATTTACAAGTTCATTGATCTCACGTTCTCGTGTATTCAAGTCAAGGCTCACATCATAATTGCCACCTCGAATCTGCTCAGCGGCATAGGCGACCTGACGAATCGGTCTGGATAACTTATTGGACAGGAGATAGATTGTAAACCATCCACAGAGGATTAGTCCTCCGAGGATTAGAGCTACGAGCCATATCGTCTCTGGACCAAATGTAATGGATTGTTTGGACTGCATGACCCACACTTTACCCAAGGTTTGATCGCCCTCGGATATGTTGACCGTTACACCTGCATATTTGTTGTTTCGAGGTTCAAGATAGTCGTCTGACAGTCGATAATGTACATCTTTTTGCTCCATTTTAGGCTGGGAAAAGATTAATTGATT
Source organism: Paenibacillus sp. FSL R7-0026 (assembly GCF_038004485.1). Classification (NCBI taxonomy): domain Bacteria; kingdom Bacillati; phylum Bacillota; class Bacilli; order Caryophanales; family Paenibacillaceae; genus Paenibacillus; species Paenibacillus sp. FSL R7-0026. The sequence continues at coordinate 3,893,990 of NZ_JBBORG010000001.1, read as the reverse complement.
GTTATTGTCCAAGATCATGACACAAAAATAATGATCTGTATTAAATAATTTCTCTCGCTTGGTTACCAGTCTGTCAAGATCGGGTGGAACCCGAAGCATATTATTTTCACTGGTCACATGATCGGCAATCTCCAGACCAAGCAGTTCTGCGGTTTTGAGGCTTTTTTCAATAGAAGTTGTTCGAATCCAGTAGAGTGCCCCTGCCGCAATAATCGTGAAACCAATGCACAAAATGAGAAAATATCGCAGTGTCCAGTGTGACAGAATGGATATCGTCCGTTTGTTTTTTTTCTGTTTCAGTTGGCGATCCAAAATTGATACCCCATTCCTCGCAACGTCCGAATTTCTCCCGTATCTGGCGACCAGTGGGAGAGGGCTTGACGTAGTCGTTTAATCGAAAGATCCACAGCACGATCACTGCCATCGTAGTCCATCCCCCATACCTGTTCAATAAGATGATCTCTGGTAAATGTACGATTCGGATAATCGGACAGGAAGAACAGTAACGACAGGTCACGAGGTGTGAGTGCAACCTCTGCACCGTTCAGCAGCACCTGCTTGGCAGCAAGATCAATGACGAGATTTCCAAAGGAACGCTTCTCTTCGCCACCAGAGGTCCAATGTGGATTACGGCGCAACACCGCATTAACTCTGGCGACCACTTCTTCCGGTACAAAAGGTTTGCTCATATAATCGTCAGCACCGGCATTTAGTCCGTTGAGACGGTCTGAAATGTCATCCAGTGCAGTTAGCATGATCACGGGACAAGCACTTTTTTCACGAATAATCCGCAGCAGATCCCATCCGTCCATTCCTGGCAGCATCACATCAAGTAATACAAGGGAAGGCGTTACGGTATCAAAAAGGGTAAGTGCAGTCGGGCCATCTGCTGCATGATGAACTTCAAATTCTGCTTTTCTCAGATAAGCAGCCAATACTCGTGCAATAGCTTGCTCATCCTCGACGATAAGTATGGATTTCAAGAAAAGCGTTCTCCTTTCGCTTTGTAAACTTGTACTGATTTTACATGAGCCAGAGCGTAAAGCCAATCCTGTATTACGGATTTGAAAAAAATATGTGACTTGTCTTATCTTGACTTCTTCCTGACACATTCAATTGATATGATTCACTCCAAGAAGCAACCTAAACAATCATGTACTGGAGGAAACATAGAGATGAACAAGAAAGCAAAAGCATGGCTTATTACAGGTGTAGCGGCGGTTGCCGTAATCGGTGGCGGTGGTTACTATATCACAAACAGTTACTTGGGGAACAACGTGGAGATTGAGCAGGTGCTCCCTGCGAGCACAGCGACATCCACAACAGCTGTAGATAGCACAGGAACGCCTGTAGCCAATGAAACTGCTGGAGCAGAGCAACTGAACGGAGACTGGAGCATCAGCGAAGGTTCCAAAGTATACTTCTCCGTAACCACTTCACAGGAGACGGTTAATTTTGTGGACGATCAGGTAACAGGGAATTGGACAATTAATGTAGACGATGCTGCTCAGATGAAGGCAGAAGGACAGATCGAGATGGACGGAATTGATTCCGGGAATGGACAGCGTGATGGTCACGTGAAGCAAGCCGATTTCTTCGACGTTGCTACATATCCACAAGCTACATTTACAGCAACTTCATTTGAAGGGGTTCCTGCGGAATGGCCTGTCGGTCAAACGGTTGATATCAAAATGAATGGTACCATTAAGGTTAAAGGTATTGAAAAAGAAGTGACATTCGATGCAAAAGCCGCTTATGAGAATAACGAAGTGTTGTTGTCGGCAACATCCATGGTAACGTTCGAAGATTTCGGAATGGAAAATCCACACTCCGTGGTGCTCTCGACTGAAAATGACATTCAGGTACAGCTTGAATTGAAACTTACCAAATAAGTGTAGTAACGTTCATATACCTAAAAATCTGTTCTGTTCTACCTTCCGGTGGACGGACAGATTTTTTTGCTTTCTGTAGCAAGATAGTGTGATTAATAGCTCAAATGTAACTGTCACAGGAGCATATTGTTAAAATAACTGCTGTTTCCTTTGGATTATGCCGTGTCGCCTATCACTATTAAGCGCTTACAATGAGGAGGATTCATAACATTCATTGATCCATGCACAATCAAACACAAAAAGGGGGAGATCAAGAGTGAACAAAAGGTACATAAGCGGGTGTCTGGTGTTACTGATGCTATTCTGTGATCTGGGACTGATGGTTCGTCCAGCGGCTGCAGAAGATGCAAAAGTGAACGTGGCACTTAACAAGGCCGTTAAGGTAAGCACAGAATATTTGGAGTGGGGAAGTAAGAAGGAGCACTTGGTTGATGGTAAAAGTGACACGCATTGGGCTGCTACGGCGGGAGTGACAACGGAACAACCACAGTGGGTCATGATTGATCTGGGTGAGGACTACAATCTGTCCGGAGCGGAAATAACGTGGAGAGAAAACACGGTTGTGAAATATATGGTAGAAACATCTGCTGACCAGCAGGCATGGACCAACGTTGCTGATCAAAGTGAAAATGCAGATGCCAAACAGATCGCTGATCTGACGTTCGAGCAGAATGATGTACGATACATCAGACTGAACATCTCCTTTTACAAGGGTGAGGGAGTCTGGCCAGAAATATTGGAGTTCAAAGTGTGGGGAGAAGCAGAAGGAACTGAACCAGCCAATATTAAAGGATATGATGAGATCGAAGTGAGAACGGTGACAAGAAGTGCGCCAATTCTGCCTAATCTGGTAAAAGCATGGTACCAGAATGGAAAATCAGGAATGGTTCCAGTGGAATGGGACAGTATTGACCCTTCAGAGTACGCACATGCGGGCAGCTTTACCGTGACAGGTGCGGTATATGGTGCGCCTCCAGAGCCTCAGCTTAAAGCTAAGGTGATCGTTGAGGGATATCGTGAAGACTATGTTAGAGGTGTCGATATTTCCACGTTAACCGCCATTGAGGCTAAAGGCGGAAAATATGTGGACAGCAACGGTACACAGCGTGATTTGCTCGATATTCTCAAGGATCGTGGTGTCAATTACGTACGCCTTCGTCTATGGAATGACCCGCAGAAATCCGGGGGCTATAACGATAAGAAAGATGTAATTGAGCTAGCCGCACGGGTGAAAGCAAAAGGAATGAAAGTGCTGCTTGATTTCCATTATTCTGACGAGTGGGCTCATCCGGGACAGCAACTTCGTCCTAAAGCTTGGGAAAGTTATACTTTCGATCAATTGAAACAAGCTGTATATGATTATACGTATGAAGTTGTAAGTGAGATGAAAGCCGAAGACGCTATGCCTGATATGGTGCAGATCGGTAACGAAATCAACAGTGGTCTTCTGAACGGCTTGAGCAGTGACGTGGATTTCAACGAAAATGTTGCCTTGCTGAAAAGCGGAGTCGATGCTGTACGTGCAGTAGAAGGAGAGATGACCGATAACGCGGATAAGGTGAAGATTATGATCCATCTGGCTGAAGGTGGCAAGGTGGATACGTTCAAATGGTACTTTAAAGAGTTAAGTGATGGCGGACTGGACTATGACATTATCGGACTGTCGTATTACCCGTTCTGGCATGGGACGTTTGCGGATGTACAGAAAACGATGAACGAAGTGTCAGTCGAGTTTGGCAAAGATGTTATTATCGCTGAAACGTCCTATCCATTTTCCTATAAAAACGGGGATGCTCATGGCAATATCATCGGATCGGATGAAGCGCTTCATGTCGGTGGAGCAGACTTTCCCGCAACCGTTCAAGGTCAATATGATGCCATCGCCGGCATTATGGACATGATTGCGAACGTGCCGAATAATCATGGTGCAGGTTTCTTCTACTGGGAGCCAGCGTGGATTCCGGCCGGTGTAGGCTGGATTGCATCCGAAGGGAATGCTTGGGAGAACCAAGCGATGTTTGACTACGATGAATTTCCGGCTAACGGCGGGTATTCGTATGAAGGCAGAGCATTATGGTCCCTTGATGTGTACAAACGTGGATTGAGTCTTCTGCCCGCAGACCGCCAGCAACTGGATGCGGCACTTACACGAGCCAAATCATTGGTACAGACTGATTTTACTCCGGAAAGCTGGGTGACTCTGGCTCCGGCAATCTCGGCAGCGAAAGATGTATACCAACAGGCATACACGCCGGGTGGGGTGACTCAAGCGGATACAGATGCAGCGACAACAGCATTGGAACGTGTGATGCAGCAGATGCAAGTTATCGCTCCGCAACTTGACGAGCTTCGAGCCAAAATAGCGGAAGCGCGTACGTATCAGCAGGCTGACTGGTCTGCGGCCACTTGGGCGGTATTGACCAAAGCGCTGGAAGGCGCTGAGCAGGTCTTGAATGATCCAAGAGCAACACAGACGGATGCGAATACAGCGGTTAAACGTTTGGATGATGCCATTGATGGTCTATCCAATGTGGACAAAACACAACTGCACCAGTACATTCAACAAATGCAGCAGCAGACTAAATCTTCCTATACACGCCGGAGCTGGTCTGTATTGGAACAGTCTTTGCAGGCAGCGATTCAGGTCCGAGATAACAATGCTGTTGTTCAGTCTGAGGTGAATTCAGCACTGAATACGTTGAAACAAGCCTTTACTAGTCTGGTCTCTCTGGAGGCTTTAACGACGGGAAAAACGGCAACGGCTTCAAGCAGTGCAGGGACTGGAGGCAATCAAGCCAACTCTCCTGAAGGTGCAATTGACAACAACCCGAACACTTCATGGGGAACAGACCAGAGTAAGGATAGCTGGTGGCAAGTGGATTTGGGTCAGGTTGCTAACCTCCGCAAAATCGAAATGTCGATGTGGAGTGGTGGCATCAAATATACGATCGAAGTGTCCAATGATAACAAAAAATTTGTGAAAGTAGTGGACACCACAAGTGATGTTGTTGTATCGACCGCACCTAGTCATGTACTTCCAGAAGGCACGGAGGGACGTTATATTCGGGTAACGATTAAAACAGGTCCCACATGGGTAGGATTCATGGAATTTGAAGCATACGGTACGTTCCCGGCGGACAAATCTGCACTGCAAGCTACTGTAGTTAGCGCTGAGAAATTAAAGCAAACCGAATACACGACTTCAAGCTGGAATGTGTTCAGTAAGGCGCTTTCTGAAGCGAAGGCATTCATTCTGGATGTTGAATCTTCAACGCAAGATGTGAGCAATGCGGATCGTGCGTTACAAGATGCTGTGAGTAAACTTGTACGTCAAGATGTAACACCTGGCCCTGGCCAGCCATCCCAACCAAGTGTACCATCACAACCTTCCAACCCGGGAACAGCTCCAACGCCAGGGAATCCGGATGTAACCCCACCCGTTGGAGCGGGTACTGCACCGGAGAAAGGATCGATCACGGTAAAAGGAACAGCAACCGGGGATGACAAGTATTCTATTCGTCCGGATGCATCTCAATTAACTCAGGCACTGCAATCCATGGATGCAGGAAATCGTACGTTGAAACTGCTTGCAGATGTACCCGACACAGCCAAGACAGTCACATTCCAGTTGGCTGCAAGTCAACTGGCGGCATGGATTCGTTCCGAGGAAGTGAAATCCCTGGATGTAGTCGTAGGACAGACTACCGTTCGTGTTCCTCTAAAATCACTCCCGCTAACTATTGCGGAGACTGAGGGAACGTTCGACATCATAGTAGCAAAAGGATCGACAGATACATTGTCCACATCGCAAAAAGCAGCGATCGGTAATCATGCAATTGTTGATGTGAATTTGTTAATGAACAATAAGCCATTGCAATGGACAAACAGAGCAGTTGAAGTTGCTCTATCCAATGTGGAGCAACCTAAGAAGAATGATGTAGTTATGGTTGTACATTCCATATCTCCAAGTGGAGAAATGAAACCTGTTACGTATTCCAAGTACGATGATAAGACCAAAATGATGGCGTTTAAACCGCTGGAATCGGGCAGTTATGTCATTGCAGAAGTTGAAGTGCCATTACATGATCTGCAAAATTACAATTGGGCTCTCCAAGAAGTGCAGAACCTCTACGGGAAGGGAATTATTACGGGGATGAGTGCAACACGTTTTGCCCCACAAGGTGAACTGACCAGAGCACAATTTTTGCAAATGATTATTAAAGGTATTGGTGATACACGCCAGCCGGATCCATCTATTTCGATCTCAACAGATGTGAAGGAAGGGCAGTGGTATGCCGATTCAGTACGACTTGGAATTGAAATGAACATTATTCAAGGCCGAGCAGATGGAAGCTTTGGAGCGAATGAACGTATTTCACGAGAAGATATGGCCGTTATGCTGAACAGAGCACTGAAGGTTGTGCAGCGTGAGGATGCGACCAATTCTGCACAAGGAAATATCGTGTTTGTAGACAATGCTGAGATCGCCGGATATGCAAAAGAAGCTGTAGCCTCGATGCAACAACTTGGACTGCTAAATGGCATGCCTGATGGCAAGTTTGCTCCGAAAGAAACAGCGAACCGTGCACAGGGAGCTGTTGCAGTCGCCAGGCTGATGGAACAACTGTATTAGAGGTAGTTCAAAAAGCCCGCTTTTAATTATGAAGGGTGATGCTTGATGGCATTATCAACACTCATGAATAGAAAATAACGAAGCAGGTAAAGAGATCGGATCATAGGATTCGGTCTCTTTATTTTTTGTGAAAAGAGATTATATAAGTTTAACTATTGATTTACACGATAACGGAGAGGACAGAAAAAACTGAAAAAGCGAAGCGTTCGCCTTTATCACCGGATTTTACCTTTAGAAAAGGGAATCGAAAAAATCTGGGGATAACAGCGATTAGAAGGTTATTCTGTCATCGGAGTGTCAATGTAAATAATCTTTAGTTCAACTTATATAGAACGGACCCGCTTTCTTTAAATAGGCATCTAAACATTTCATTAATGTCGTATTGACAATATCGAATTCATTTGTTATCATTTCGATAATATCAAAACGACAATATTAAGAAATGGGGAATGAGCCATGTTTGGATTCCGATTTGCGAAATTTCAACCCAGTGAGTATGTCATGAAAGTGAAAAATGGTGAGGTACAACGTCAAGGTGTCGGATTGTCCTTCTATTATTATGAGCCGACCACATCGGTAGTGGTTCTACCCGTGTCCTCGGTGGATGTACCATTCATGTTCGAAGAGATTACAGCGGATTATCAGACCGTTACTGTGCAAGGGCAGTTAAGCTATCGAATAGTGGATTATTTGAAAATAACCCAGAGCCTGAATTACACGTACAATTTGCGCAAGAATCGGTATATTTCCGACGACCCCGGCAAGCTGGATCAACGGGTGATCACCACAGCCAAAGTACTGACCAAGAAACATCTGGAACAAATGCCGCTGAAAGAAGCTATTCAATCCAGTGAACGGCTGGCGAGCAGCATGAAACGCGAAGTTGTGCAAAGTGAAGAGTTGGAGAAACTGGGCGTTGAGTTGATGAGTCTATCGATACTTGCCATTCTGCCTAATAAAGAGACGATGCGTGCATTGGAAGCACAAGCGCGGGAAGAGATTTTGCGTCAGGCAGATGAAGCGCTCTATGTGCGTCGCAATGCCTCCATTGAACAGGAAAGACGAGTGAAAGAGAACGAACTTAACACCGAAATTGCCGTAGAGACAAAAAAACAGCAAATTCGTGAGACCCAATTGCAGACAGAACGCTCGGTGAAACAGAAACAAAATGAGATGGAGCAGGAGCAGCTTCAGTTTAATACAGCGATGGAGGAACGTAAGCAGCAACTGATTGAGTTAACCATTGCCAATCACAATGCCGAAGCAGATGCTAAAGCGTATGAGATTGCTGCCGTGATGAACTCATTGCAAAATGTACAGCCAAATGTACTGCAAGCAATGGCGAATATGGGCATGAATTCTGATAAGCTGATCGCACTAGCGTTCCAGGAACTGGCTGAAAATGCAGGCAAGATTGGGCAACTTAATATCTCGCCAGATCTGTTGCAGGGATTGATGTCTCCTGTGCAGGGCAGAGATCAGGGAGGTCGAGCGAGATGAGATTAGGAAGAAGAGAGCAAGCAGAGCAGGCAGGGAAATCTGTACGTCAGCAGACTGCGGCAGATGATCGAATGAGCGAACATAAACTGATTCTGGTGAAGCGCCGGACCAGACTGGAAGAGTTGGTGGTTCGATATAACACGGTGCAGCAAGCGCAGTTCTATATTGAACGTCTGGGCGCTGACTTCAGTGATTATATGGAGGAAGACCGTCGTTATCGGCTATCTGTGCAGCAGGCGCAGCAGCAACTAGGGCAATTGGGACGGGTTCAGACGATTGATCGAGAACATGTGCCCAATTTTATCTTTGGAGAGCAAGATATCGTGGTCGTGGTTGGACAGGATGGGCTTGTAGCCAACACCCTCAAATACGTAACCGAGCAGCCGCTCATCGGGGTGAACCCGGACCCGATGCGGTGGGATGGCGTGTTATTACCTTTTACCGTGGAGGATCTGAGCTTCATTGTTCCTGATGTCATTCGAAAGCAACGAACCTTGAAAGAAGTCACTCTCGCCAAAGTGGAACTCAATGATGGGCAGTATCTATATGGTGTGAACGATCTGTTCATTGGTCGGAAGACGCATGTATCGGCCCGTTATGAAGTGCGTTTGGGTTCATCCGCAGAACAACAATCCTCCAGTGGTATCATTGTATCCACAGGCATGGGATCAACAGGCTGGTTCAAAAGTGTGCTGGCGGGAGCCACCGGGATTGTTGGGTCAGCTGCATGGCAGAACATGAATTCCGAAGCTGAGGTAGCTACAGCATCCGCATCCATTCATGGAAGCAGGCAAGAGTTGAATCATTTTAACTGGGATGCGCCTTACTTATATTTTTCAGTACGTGAACCGTTTCCGAGCCGAACGACAGCGGCCAATCTGGTGTTTGGACAGATTCATTCGAAGCAGCCATTGCACATTGTATCCCAGATGCCAGAGGATGGTGTGATTTTCAGTGATGGGGTCGAGCAGGATTTTCTTGAGTTTAATTCAGGGGTGGAAGCTATCATTGGTTTGGCAGAGAAGAGGGGGCGTCTCGTGGTCTAAACCTTTATTTTCAAGCCGTTTCCGACTAGAATGGGTAACTAGATGTGATACACTGACGTCAGGAAACGGAAAGAGGGTTAACGATGCAGTCGATATTGTTGGTTGAAGATGATGCCAAGCTTGCAGGATTGCTGGCGGCTTATCTGACCCGAAATGGATTTCAGGTACAGGTCACAGATGATTTCCGTCATGTATTGGATGAATTTGTGAAGATGGAACCGGATCTGGTGCTGATGGATGTGAATTTGCCTCAATACGATGGCTACTATTGGTGCAGACAGATACGCACACACTCCATATGTCCCATTTTATTCATATCGGCTCGTGATAGTGGTATGGATCAGATTATGGCGTTGGAACATGGCGCGGATGATTATATTACGAAACCTTTTCAATATGAAGTCGTTCTTGCCAAAGTGCGTAGTCAGCTGCGCCGAGCCTATGGTTCTTACGCTGCTGTGCAGCAGGAAGCAAAGGTGCAGAACGGTCCCATGATCCTCTATCCTGAGCGATTCGTATTGGAATATGATGAACGCTTAACAGAGCTGACACAGAAGGAAGCCATACTGGTGGAAGCGCTGATGGCGAAGGCAGGGCGAGTGGTCAGCCGGGAAAAATTACTTGAACAGATGTGGGAAGATCAGCATTTTATCGATGATAATACGTTGAATGTATATATTACACGTGTACGCCGAAAGTTGAAGGAACTGGGTGCAGAAGAGATTTTGGAGACGGTTCGCGGAGCGGGTTATCGTGTGCTGGAACTGGATTCGTCCGCACAGGGGAAAGGGAAATGAGACTTTTCCTGAAAGACCACCTGATGTTAGTCGGATTTTATGTGTTACAGATGCTGCTGGTTCCGTGTGTCTACTGGCTCTCTGGTGAGGGCCGTCCGATGAAGATTGTCCTTTATGGCATGCTGATCAGTACCGTGGTATTGATGGTTTATCTGGTCACTCGTTACTTCCAGCTACGAGCATATTATCATCTCCTTGAACAACCACGTAAACGGGTAAACGAGCCTATTCAAACGCTTGGAAATTCGGTCGTGGCGGAAGCCATCCAGGAATTGTTACATGAACTGGAGCGTAATCGGCAGAACGAGATGGGTCAGTTACGTACTAGCAAGGAACAGCAGGTGGTATTCATGAATCGCTGGGTTCATCAGATGAAGACACCGTTGTCTATTATTCAACTGACCTTGGAAGATGTGGAAGATGAGACAGCTGGCAGCATTCAGGATGAGCTGGATAAAATGCGCAAAGGACTTGAAATGGTCTTGCATTCATCACGACTTGAACAATTTGAAGGGGATTTTCGTGTAGAGCTGCTGTCTCTGCATGAGGTACTTCGGAGCAGTATAGCGGAGAACCGACGTTTGTTTATTCGCAGAGGCATTACGCCGGATATCCGTATGGAGGGCGACCTTCAGATATACAGTGATTCCAAGTGGCTGCGGTTCATGTTCACCCAGATCCTGACCAATGCCGTGAACTATTCCGATAGCAAATCAGGCAAAAAAGTCATCATTACCGGCTATAAACAGGAAGAACGTACAATCCTGGACATTCAGGATGAGGGAATCGGCATCTCGTCCGAGGATATTCATCGCGTGTTTAATCCCTATTTTACAGGTGAACGGGGCAGACAATACCATGAATCTACGGGAATGGGATTATATCTAGTCCGTGAGATCAGTGCCCGCCTGGATAACCGTGTGGAGTTGTTTTCGGAACCCAATGAGGGAACGTTGGTCAGATTCAGCTGGGTTCATACGAAATATCCGAAGTGAAAAGTGCTTTGCCCATGGGCGAGGTGCTTTTTTTAATGGACAGAAGTGTGATAGAGAAGGCAGGGGAACAGAACCTTAAATGCGTTGTAAGGGAAGTTTAAGGTAATTCGATAGCACCGTTACGGGAGGTCAGTTAGGATAAGAATAGAAATAACGTATGAAGAATGATGGATCAGGAGGGAATTACGCATGGAAATGTTACAGGTATCAGGACTGAACAAAGTATATCAGGGCAAAGTGCAGACTCAAGCCCTTAGTGATATTCATCTGACAATCAAACAAGGTGAGTTTGTGGGTATTATGGGCCCGTCGGGCAGTGGTAAAACCACATTGTTAAACATGGTCTCCACCATTGATGAACCCAGCTCAGGCAAGGTGCTGATTAATGGCATGAATCCGTTTGATATGAAAAAGAAAGAACTTGCCATGTTCCGACGTCGGGAACTCGGATTTGTCTTTCAGGATTTCAATCTGTTGGACACGCTGACTGTTGCTGAGAATATTGTACTTCCATTGACACTGGACAAGGTCAAACTGAAGGAGATGGAGAGTAGACTACAACGCATTACAGCCAAGCTCGGGATTGATCACATTCTGGATAAACGAGTCTACGAAATCTCGGGCGGACAGCGACAGCGCACAGCCATTGCGAGATCCATGATCAATATGCCTTCAATTGTATTGGCGGATGAACCAACCGGCGCGCTGGATTCTACCTCATCTCAGGCGGTCATGGAGTCACTTGAACAGATGAATCAGCAGGAGAAAACGACCATTATGTTGGTCACACATGACCCGCTTGCGGCAAGTTATTGCAACCGCATCGTGTTCATCAAGGACGGAAAACTGGCAGCCGAGGTACACCGCGGAGATAATCGACAGACGTTTTTCCAACGGATCATTGATACTTTATCCTTCTGGGGAGGGAATTCACATGAGCTTTCCTCAGTTCGCGTTTAATAACATCCGCCGTAATGGGCGAGCGTATATTGCTTTTTTTCTAAGTAGTGTGTTTATGGTCATGATCTTCTTCGCTTATGCGGTATTTATCTATCATCCATATGTGGCAGAGTTGCCAATGGGTGACACAACCGCTACGGGCATGCAGATCGCTTCGATTATCGTGTATGTGTTTGCATTTTTCTTTGTTATGTATTCCATCAGTGCTTTCCTCAAATCACGGAACAAGGAGTTTGGCATTCTGACCATACTTGGTGCAGAACCCGCACAGATTCGGAGATTGGTCATTTTGGAAAACATGTTGATCGGCTGCCTGTCCATTATTGCCGGTATCGGCGGAGGCATGTTGTTGTCCAAGTTGTTCCTGATGTTAACCACTCGTTTTATAGGGATGGATGATCTGCCTTTTTATTTTCCCGTGAAAGCGATTCTGATTACGATCGGGGCCTTTCTGTTATTATTTTTCTGCATTTCACTCTTCACATTGGTTTTTATCGGAAACAAACGGACGTTAGAACTTTTGACGGGGACCAGCAAACCTAAAAAAGAGCCCAAAGCTTCATGGTTCTTCTCACTTCTGGGTTTTGCATTACTTACAGTAGGTTTTGTGGTACTCCGTAACGGGTTAAATGGCGGAACAATCATGCTTGCAGCAGTAACAGGGATAGCCGGGACGTATTTCTTCTACTCACAACTTTCCGTGCTCATCATCCGTTTATTGAAGCGTAATCGTAAAACGGTATGGCATGGTACACGTCTGTTATGGATCTCAGAGATGAGCTATAAAATGAAGGATAATGCCCGCATGCTCTTTATGGTGACCGTGGTGATTGCGATTGCTTCAATGAGTGCAGTTGTAATTTTGTCACTGGATCAGGAGAACCGGGAGCAGTTTACAAACAACGATTTTCCAGTCAAATACAATGTGTACACTCCTTCCGATCAAATGGATATGAGCTATATTGATTCGACACTTGAAGCAGCAGGCTTAAATTATCAGCAAGTGTATCTGGAGTACTTTTGGTCTGATGCGGATCAGAGTGCTGTCTCGGTTATGCCGCTCAGTCATTACAACCGATTCAATGCGATCCAAGGAAAAAAGACGTTCCAATTGGATTCAGCATCAGCGTTATTCGTAGATTCGCGTAATGAGAAGGATCAGGATCAGATCGATCGAAACAGGTTTCGCAATTATGCGGAAGGAGACACCTTGACTCTGAATCTGGAGGATGGCTCATTGCAAGCAAGAGTTACAGCTACGGATGTAGAACCACGTTTCGCAACCTTGATCTATTCTACAGGTGTAGTCGTTCTCCCAGATGAGAAGTTTGAAGAGATCACACAACAGATCAATGCAAATAGGTTATCAGGCAAAGTTCTGTATCAGATTCCGGCATGGGGTCATGCTGTACCTGACCGGCACTCCTCAGAAGCCATGGTTAGCGATCAGCTACTGTCGTCCGCAGATACCATTCGAAGCGATAATGCTTCGGATGAGAATTACTCCGGATTTCTGACCACTCGATATGGAGATTTTGAGAGATACAGACAGGGCACAGCACTCTTTACCTTTCTGGGTATATTTATCGGATTAATCTTCTCCATCTCTTCCGCAAGCTTTTTGTATTTCAGACTGCATACCGATCTTGAAGCGGATGGAAAGATGGTGCATTCTCTTTCGAAAATGGGTCTCAGTTTCCAGGAGATGAAACGATCATCCACCGTTCAGATTGCTATCCTGTTCTTTTTACCGATCGGAGTAGCTATCATTGAAACTTTGGTCGTAGTTAAGCCATTTCTTACTGAATTCGGTATTACCAATTATACGATGCCGGTATTGACTGTATTTGGTGCCTTTGTACTTGCACAGACGTTTTATTTCATCATTATACGTTCGAGATATATCGCTTCTCTGCGCAAAATGATGGTGTAACCATCTTAGAAACAAACGGTCATTGGGACCGACCATGATTTGTTTATTGCCCGCATTTTCTTGATTCAGATCAAGGAAATGCGGGTTTTCTTGCGATAAGATGAATGTATTCACAGATTATATTATCGAGGAGGACGATTATCATGAGTATTACGTCATTGCAAGAAGTCAAAACGTTCAGCGAGGACCGTTTCACGAAACGTGTTTTATTCCAACAGGGTGGTGGAGTGACCTTTGTCCTTCATTTTCTGCCAGGTCAGCAGCTTCCCGTTCATAAACATCCGGGCACAGACGTTATTTTGCTGGTACTTGAAGGCACAGGCACACTTATGCTGGATGGAAAAGAACAAGCGGTGAAACAAGAGGATGTGATCCATTGCGGCGGTGAAGTAGAGTTCGCATTCCATAATACAGGAGATCAGGAGGTTCGTTTGTTCGTGGTGTTAAATAACGTACCAGCAGCATCCTATGCAAAGGACATCTAACATCTGATATCAAGGAATCGATGTAATGATTCACTGATAGGCACTAATATAAGGGAAACTCTATTCTGGAGTTTCCTTATTTATTTTTATTCAAGAATATCTTGATCAAGAGTATGTTCCCATCGCAAAACAAAAAGCATACCTATGTCTGAGAGTATCAGATCTTAAGTACGCTTTTTCGTATTCCGGCAGCAATTTGTTCATTCATCCGGTCACTGTTCATTCTGCCTAGAAGTATCCCAGCATTTCCTTGGCTTCATTCGACATCAGCTGTGGAGACCATTGTGGCTCCCACACCACTTGTACATCAATATCGGTTTTATTCGTATTTTCCTGCAAAACCCATTTCACCGCACCGACAATTGTATCATGCAGCGGACAACCTGGTGTAGTCAGCGTCATCCGTACATGTACCCGTTCGGGCTCTTCCCTTACTTCATACACCAGACCCAGGTCAACGATATTGACACCTAATTCAGGGTCATACACTTCCTTGAGACATTCTAGCAAATGCGTGGTTTGTTCCATCATGTTCACTCTCCAGTCCACCTTATTAATATTAACGTCGGAATACCAAAGCAATATTTGTTATATAAACGATGGAGACAAGAGACAAGATCGTCCCTCCAACCATCATGACCTCAGCCAGATTAATCAGAATTCCACTGACAAGCAGAAGGCTTCCAGCGACCATGGCGAGCATACCCCAATTGACATACCGTTCACTCAGCATACCTGCCATCAGCGGAGTTCCGGGTCTGCCTGCCTTCTTGCCATATTTGTGGGTCCACCATAGAAAAGGCACGATTTTGGAGGCATAACCAAGTATGGTGAGAGACACCCAACCCCCGAGATATACCCATCCAGACAGCAGAACAACACGTGGATGGAGCAGCAGTTCAGTCCCTTGCGAGGAATAGATCAATAGGGCAACAGCATATACAGCAAACGCACGACTTACATACACAGACCAGCGGATACCCGGACCTGGGTTACTTTTGTGCCGTTTCTCCTGAATTTGCTCCAAGTGATACACATAGAAGAGAAGGGCGGCGGTTAGAAGTAAGAGCGCAAGCCAGAGCAATCCTCCCTTGAACCCAGTCAGAAATGCGACAACGCCTGTGATTACAGCTGCATTCCACAGAACCAGGACCACTTTTTGCAGTCGAATGGAATAATCGTGGGATAAGTAGAACATGGGAAGCATTTTGTAACTGAAGCCGGTAATTAACATGCCAAACCAGCCGAGTGTTCCCATCCAGATATGTGCTCCGAATAAGCGTTCATGCAGACCATTCCAATCACCAAAGGCAAAATTCAGACCCATCAGCATACCGGAAAGCCCGGTTAAAACCAGATAAAGACAGGAACACGCTGCACTGATCGTTACCGGATTCCACTGTGAGGCACGGAGAAGGGTAACGGCCATATTCCATCCGAACAACAGAATGCCAGAGAGCGCGAGTGTAGCAGAACCCGCAATCCAGATGACATCTGCACGGATGAAGCCGTATAACATGCCCACGATTCCGATACTGAACAAGAAATAATGACAATAACCAAGAAACAGACTGTAGATATTGGATTGCAAAATAACATGTATCAACTGATAAACTGCACCCATAGCCAGCATGGTTGCCCAACCGAGTACAAACAGATGGGCATGAAACCAGCCTTCGGGTCCTCTGAGTTCATCACCAAGCCAGCCTGTCAGCGAGAGCAGGGAGAATGCGTGATACATTACAAATCCAAAGATGCCCGTGATGATAAAAAGAAACGGCAACCTGGACATGGCCTTTGCCTCCTTACCCTTTTTCAATTCTCACTTTGGCCGTACCATCGGCTTGATCCTCAACCGTGAAGGGGCAACCGAGATTGTTTAACTCTTCAATCAAGAAGACTGGCACACGGTCATTATGAATCAGTACGACTTCTCCAGGTTTGCAACGTTCCAGTGCGGCAAGTGTTCGCATCATGGGTTGTGGCGGTTCCAATCTGCGATTGTCCAGTATAACGGTGGGCGCCTGTAGGGATTCAAAGTTTTCAATCGCGACAGCTTGCTCCTCTGGATGTCCTTTGCATGAAGCTGATTCTTCGTCTGAACCGGGCTCAGAATCGACTTCCGATCCAGATAAAACCATTGCAGAACATGCTTTGGCACCGGTTTTGTTTTTTTTGTGCACAAACGTGGTAACCCAGTGATCTGAACCTTTTCGTTCCGATGTGCTGGAGTATCCTTTCATCTTGAGAATACCGAGCAGGGGCGTTGGTTTGAATGGAGCATGTAGTACAAACACATCTTCATGTTGAAGGCTTTTGACCGTGTCCATGATCAGTTGAAACGGCTCCAACTTTTTACTCAGATGAGGACGCACATCCAATTCAACAATATGGACATCAGATGCAGACATGTGCGTTCACATCCGATCCTGCACTAGCTACATCCGCCTGCTGTACCAACTGCAGAGATGATTCATACAGGGCTGCCATTCCACCGTACAGCGCATAGAAGAATGACTCCGGCGCATCGAGGGAGAAGGACAGATAGGCTTTGGGGTCCATCCCGAGCACACGCTCAAAAAGTCTTGCACTGTCATAGGCGTAAAAACAGAAATGAGTGTATTCGAACACAGGCATTTTTTCGTAAATGGTGATAATCTCTTGCGCATATTCTGCTTGCTCACGCTGTGCCAATTGAACCATGGTTGTGGCGTCTTCCAGCCGCAGCGTGATGCGAAGTGTAGTATCGTCAATGATTTCAACGTGCGACATAGCCGTTCAGCTCCAATCTATAATTTACTGATTTTGACCTGGAAGGTTGTAGGACCCTGCTCAATATACTCCCAGTTGAAGCCATCGGGATGTGTGGACTGGAATTGGAATCGAAGTGGCTTAGGATCGTGATCGTTAATAAGCAACATGGATTCCTGTGGTTGCAACTGATCAAACGTTTCGAAAATAACTTTATGTTTCAAATGCGGTGGATACTCCGTGGCATTAATGGTTGCTGCGTATGTGTTCATGTGTCATTCCTCCAAATGGGATAGTGTGGTGTTGCAATTTGATTATAGAAAACGTGAGGAGGGGGCTGTGTGAGCCTGCTCACACCTTTTTTAATGTCATAGTCTCGCCTTATTTGAGTCAGAATCCTGTATGGAAAAAGTGCCATGGGCAAGCCAAAGCTCACAATATCCTGATACGTATATTGCTAATTGTGCATGCAAAAGAGACCTTAACATCGATTACGGGCGTTAAGGTCTCTTTGTGCACACACAGTTTAATGTAATAACGCGGGAGAAAACAGTGTAGCTGGGTGCAGGGTGGTCACGTAGCCCTTTGTTCCTTCAAAGCTTGCAAATCATGAATGATGATCCGGCTGCGATCCACTTCGAGCATATTCTCTTTTGTAAGCTGGTTTAAAAGCCGATTCGCTGTTTCCCTTGTTGTACCAATGGAGTTGGCAAACTCCTGATGAGTCATGGGCAGGTTGATGATAATCTGGTCTCCATGCATTTGTCCGTGCTGATCTGCGAGCATGAGAAGGAAGGAAAGTACACGATTGCGTACATCCTGACCAGAGAGCACCTGCAATTTATCCTGTAATTCTCTTATTTTGTCACCGAGCACACGCATAATTTTGATCGCAATCGATGGTGTGCTCAGCATTAATCGTTCGAAAAGTCGGACAGGTATGGCTAGTAGTTCGGTAGGGGTAATGGCTTCTGCGGTAGCCGGGTAAGGGTGCGCATTAAAAAAGCCGGTGTGTGGGAACATATCTCCTGTTTTGAGGAAAGAGACGATCTGTTCATGCCCGTTCTCATCGGTTTTATAGGCCTTTACAATGCCCGTACGGATAAAAAAGACAGCTTCTTTTTCGCTTCCTTCGCTGAAAATAACCGATTTCTTCTGAATGCTTCTGGAAATGGCGATATCTTCGACTTGTTTTAATTCCTCGGGGCTAAGGTCCTGAAAGATGGGGAACTGTTGTAGAAACTCCGCTGTTGTATCTTTGTTTACCCTACTCATGAGAATCTCTCCTCTCTGTGTTCATAGATCTGAACGACGACATTATTTCATCATAACGTGATTTTTAAACACATCAGGTGATATAGATCACCGTAAAGCCACATCACTGTTTTTGATTACTCAACATGGGTTAATGGAATGATAGAATATGATTAAACAAGAGAGGGGTCGGCCCGGATGTGGACTGCATTCATGTGGGGCGGCATCTCTGCCTCAGCGGTAGTCATTGGCGCACTCGCAGCATTGTTTCTGAAGATTCCCAAACGAGTTATTGGCTGGATCATGGCGTTTGGTACAGGAACATTAATTGGTGCAGCGACTTTTGAACTTCTCGGAGATGCGCTGAATGATGGAGGAATTATACCTACCGCCATTGGATTTACGGCAGGTGCCGTCGTGTATACCCTGTTTGACCTGCTTGTTTCGGCAAAGGGAGGCGCAGGGCGTAAACGTTCAGCAAAGTCGGGAGACTCGAACCAAAGCGGACTTGGGATCTTTGCAGGAACAGTAATGGATGCTATCCCGGAATCCATCATGCTTGGTGCCAGCTTGCTGGCCGGTAACGGTGTCAGTGTGGTGCTGGTAGTATCGATCTTTGTCAGCAACATTCCTGAAGGTCTGTCCAGTACGGTTGGACTACAGGGCAAGTACAGTCGTGGCAAAATCATATTAATGTGGCTGAGTGTACTGTTGATCTCCGCGATTGCAGCACTGGGTGGATATCTGTTTCTGGAGCAGCTTCCAGAGGAGATGGGTGCAGCGATTGGTGCATTTGCAGGTGGTGGAATCATTGCCATGATCTGCTCGACGATGATGCCGGAGGCATTTGAAGAAGGCGGACCTGTAGTGGGTTTGATTGCATCCATGGGATTGCTTGTGTCGCTGTTGTTGGATCTGTAGATGACAGAACAAGCTTCCGATCGCTGAGTTGAATTTATATAAAAAGAGTATCCGAAAAGAGTGGTTTCTGATCGGATACTCTTTTTTTGCCAAAACAGCTTCCTCCGCTTTCGCAATTTTCCTTACCTAATTTATTGAATTCGGGCAGGCGGTTCAATTCTTTCGCAGAATAAGGATACAGTTCCCTGTAGCCTGCAGCAGTCCCTGAGTTTGCATCATGGCGAGTTTACGACTAAGCGTCTCTGGTGTGATACCGAGCAGCGGAGCCATATCTTTTTTGAAAACAGGCAAGCGGATCTCATGTTTTGCATGATTTCGAGTATGAAAATACAAAAGCAACTTGGCAATCTTCTGTTCCGTTGTCATCGCACTGAGCGAGCTATTCCATTCATCGGTTTCACGGAGAAGATTGGAAATGGCCAGCAGGAAATGATAAGCAATCTTCGGATCATGTTCAAGTAACTGATCAAAGTCATGCTTGCTGATAGAGCAAATGGCCGAAGGCTCCAGAACTTCGGCGTTTGCGGCATGTGGTTTTTGGTGTAACAGAGAATCTTGTCCGAAGAAATCTCCGGGAAACAGAAACCGGATAATATGTTCCTTGCCATTTTCATTGTATTTGGATAACTTCACACATCCCTGATGAACCACATAAAGCGTATCGGAGCGTTCTCCCTCCTGGACGACAACTTCGCCTTTGTTATATTTGCGGGTTTGCAAAAGGGAGATCAACAAGGCAGCTTCGGATGGATCAAGATGCTGGAACAGAGATACTTTGGAGAAACAGGCATCCTTCGCTTCGTGTGTACAAATCATCGTTTAATCACCTCGAATTGTTCAGGATAGGTATAGCCATTATCTATTGTCATGTCTCAGTGAGACATCGCGGGTCCACCATGATCCGTACCATTCTTGGTCACACGCAGAACAGCGGCAGCTCCTTTGGCTACATGGTTGAACTGATGGGTTACAATCGCATAATCACCTTCTTCGGTCACGGTGAACTCTACGACAGCTCCACCACTTGCGGGAAGCATAACTGTCTGTATTCCATACTGGATGTTGCGTGGATTCCCATCGGTATACACACGGTCCATAATGGTACCCACAACGTGGAAGGATGAGACTTCATTGGGTCCGGCATTACTGACATGGATCCGCACCGTATCTCCTACTTTGGCTAACAGGGGATGTTTTACTAATCCATAATCATTACCGTTAAATACAACATAATCCGGTTCCCCATTCAAAAAAGCTTCATAATCATGTTCTTTGTACCATTCACTCTGAACAAGGGTATACTCACGGTCAACCAAGTGATCAGAAGGGTAACCTGCTTTGGGTTCCACAATAATCATGCCGTACATCCCGTTTGCGATATGGGCAAGGACCGGTTTGGTTCCACAGTGATACATGAATACACCGGGTGAGGAGGTTGGATAGGTGAACGTGCCTTCCTCGCCTGGCATCACATCAATAAATTTGCTGCTTGGAGCAGCATGTACAGCGTGAAAATCCATGGAGTGAGGCAGGCTGGAATCTTTATTTTTTTACGTGAACACCAACGTATCTCCTTCTGTCACTCGTAGGACGGGTCCGGGTACAGTACCATTAAATGTCCAAGCGTTATAGATCACTCCTTCGGAGATTTCGACATCTGTAACCTGGGCCGTCATTTCAATATATACCGTAGTACCTTCTCTGCGAATGATCGGGTCCACCGGGGGTTGATTGACCGCAGAGGAGGAGGAGACTACATCGTGGTGAACAGGTTTAACCGAATCGGTTGAACTACAGTGAGAGAGAGTTGCTGTAAATATGGCGAATACGAGTGACCATTTATATACATTCAGTAAGGAAAACATAGATGCACAACCTTTACTCAAGTGATGTTTTTCACAATCTAAAAAGCAGGTTTTCTTTCATTTCAGTAGTTATTTAGTTATAGATTACGTTATTGAGGTGGGGACGGGTGTGATGAGGCACACACTTGGGTATGTCGTATTAGAGGCATTTCCAACAATCTGTCTTCAATTCTTGTGCTGAGGAACGGAGTTTCATATAATTTTAGAGAGATGGATTGGTAAATGTTGAGTATTATGACGCGGTGTGTTGTAGTTTCAGGAAAGGGGTGAATGCAGGATGAAACGTTTCGAAGATGAAGGTGCATATAAGTATAGTTTCTATTCGGTACTTCGTCGGGGTGATAGGGTTGATGTGAAATGTCCAAAATGCGGTGGACACGCTTCTATTGAAAAACGGAAAGATCAACTGGGATGGAAATGTTTCGATTGTTACGCTCAAGCGCTTGAAGAACCGGTGTATCAATATAAGGCCAAGGGGAATTGTGCTGTATGTGAACGTTGGTTTAACGTGGAAGTCACAGACGGGAAGAAGACTTCTCACCGATCAACGCATGTGGAATGTCCGCATTGTGGTGCGGTTAATCAGGTTGAATTACATGCCAAGCCGACATACGGAAGGTGTTTTTCCGAGATTCGTGCAGGGAAAGATCCTGTATTCGGGTTGGAGCTATACTTCCTGGATGAGTTCAGAGGAAAAATCATATGGGCTGTGAATCGGGAGCACCTGAATTATCTCATTGCTTATGTCTCCGCAGATCTGCGTGTAAAATACGGAAATATGCCTATACGAACGGCTTCACATAGTATTCCGGCTTATATTAAGGATGCGAAGAACAGGGATATGGTTGTGCGTACACTGTCGAAGCTTCAGCATAAGACTGGATGAGACTGAAAGCGAAGATGAAGCATTAAAGCTGCAAGGGAGAGAAGACATGAAACTACGAGTTAAACTTAGCATTTTTGCAATCATTCTGGGTATGTTGATGATTCCAGCTTATTTTATTTTACAGACTTATGGTGTATTTCAAAAAGAGACAGTATTATCTGACTATGCTCTGGCCGTTGATGTTAATGGGAAGTCCTATGGGGCTTGGCCGCTGATTAACAGTTTTGCAGCGATGGACAAAGAGGAAGATAACCGTCAGTTTTATTACCGGATTGATATGAATCATATCCAATACCTGTTTAATCTGGCTTATAAGAAGTACGATGTGAAGCCAGGCGGGGACAATCCGTATCTGGCTGGTACTGTAAACTATCAACATACGGATCACAACTATGTGCAGACTGAAAGAAAGTATGAGAACGCCAATGATTTTGCAACGGTCTTAAATCTGTATGATCAGGATGGGCAGGTGATCTACACCTACGATAATACCGGCAAGGGAGATAAACAGCTGGTAGAATCCATCATTCATCAGGGAATGAGCCGTAATAGTGGCGGTAGTAGCGAAGCTGCCCGCGATCCGTATATCAATATTACGGCGTTATTTCGCGACAAGCTTAACATTGATGTGAAACTGACGGTGGATGAGGAACACAAAGTGGTTACCATTCGAATGAACAAATCGGAGGCGAGATGATGAATGCGTATGGTGTACAACACGGACCTGCTTATCTGGAAGGATTAATTAGGAAGGAAGAAGTCATTAAATCCGATGAAGTGGAGTGGAAAGGCAAACTTCAATCGAGTGACGGACATGATAAATTCCATATCTTTTATTATGGTGACTTGACGGAAGATGATCTGATTACCTGGCATGATTCGACACCGCTTCTTGTATATGCGGAGCATACTGTCACGGGTGAACGCTACCTGATCATTGATGCCGCTAAGCACGGATATGATGCCATGTTATGTGAGACTTATTCGGAAGAAGCACTACATGACAGACCCCTTCGCCCTTATCTGGATGTTGAAGGAGAGGACATCTTTGAAGTAGAGTTGACGGCTTACTACAATGTGCCTTGGGATGAAGAGTTTGGCGAAGATGTAGATGAAAATGGTGCATATGAACTGATTACGGGAGAGCGCATGCATTTTGATCAGGTCAAGCGTGATGGATATGATGCCTTTGCCATTCGCATTCTGAATCGTAAAGGAGTATGGACTGAAATTGTGCAGGAAGAATTGGCTTAGATTCTGAAAACGAATGAACCAAACTGAGATGGGAGATGTCGAAAAATGTATATTGTATCCCGTGTACTTAAGCCGGTTCCAGCGGAGGAACTGGATCACTTTGAACAACAGCACGCCATCTCGCTACCTTTATCATACCGTACTTGGATTGAACAATATGGGGAAGGTACATACACGGGATGGATGAATGTGCAGAGACCGGACCCGGAAGTGTTGAAGCCTTTTG
The DNA here is from genome assembly GCF_038004485.1 of Paenibacillus sp. FSL R7-0026. Classification (NCBI taxonomy): domain Bacteria; kingdom Bacillati; phylum Bacillota; class Bacilli; order Caryophanales; family Paenibacillaceae; genus Paenibacillus; species Paenibacillus sp. FSL R7-0026. The sequence continues at coordinate 3,870,592 of NZ_JBBORG010000001.1, read as the reverse complement.
TGGAATATGATTTTTGGATACATACGGATGATTCGCCTATAAGTCAGCAGCAACTTGAACAGTGCATCTCCATCGGCAGTTCTGTAGATGGAGATTTCCTTGCTGTTCATCCGGAAGTTGAGGGGCTGTTGTGGCTACCGCGTCATGATGAGAATATCACCTTATGGACATGCTCGGAGACTGAATTTGGCGAAACGCTGGACCGGATCTATTGTGGTTATTACCATCAGGATAAACCAATAACGCCACTATACTTTGAACCGTGGAATGAGTTGCGGAAACATACGTTTTACCATTTTTCAGGGACGGAACAGGGAAGCTCCATGAAGGAACTCGCCGATACATGCAAAACAGAATTTAAGTGGGACGCTGTGTTGGAGAATGAGTACATGTGCAAGATGTTCATGGTGTCGATGGGAGGATATTTACGATTTAACTATGCAGCTGGGAGAGAAGTTGCCCTGTTCTATGAAGAAAAGAATGGTGCGGAGGAGGCGACGGATAACGAAATCAGTATGTTCTTGCAGGCACATCATTGTACGGCATATGAATAGAGGCAGAGTGGAGGGGAACAGATGAGTTGGTTAAAGGAAGACATCGCGGAACAATGGCGCAATGAAGGCAGGCGTTATGCAAGGGATGTCAATGCATTTGTACGGAAAGGCATGGAGGGAGAGCAACCAGATGAATCCGAGCTGAAGGAAGATTCCAGAAGCGGTATGAGTACTGAAGTATTCCATATGGTGAGACAGGCCAATCTCCACGGTGACTTGGAGATGCTCCGACGTGAGCTGCCAGCAGCGACGTGGCCATTGAGCGAGGCATTTCAGGCTTCTATGCAGGCTGTCAAAGTTGTAGGTTATCTGAACGAGGAAACGATTGTATGTCATACGGGGATTTTCACGGAGAATAGTCAGATATATACGATGGATCAGCACGGATGGCAGTTGATCTCTCCATATACTTTTGCAGGTTGCTCATCGGATGGACTTGACTATGCGCTTGCAGGACCGGATGGGATTCGTATCATTCGTCAGCCAGATCGCAAGTTGGAAGGACAGGAGATAGCGACATATCAATGGGAAGATATTCAAGCCCGGATACAGTCGGCATTACCTCGGATTGAATCACTTGCGGACTGTGAGCATCCCGAACGGACACTTGAAGGACTTATACCTATCGATGAAGGCAAAGCACTACTCATACATTCAAGATACGGGATATATCTCGTCACACAAGCCCAGGTGACCTTGCTTCATCCCGATCTGGCAGAGATCGAAGAGTATGAGCTAGAGGATACACAGATAGATATGGGACATGCAGCTGTATCAAGGGATGGTAGATGGATTGCCTATGGCAGCCAAGGAAGCAATCATATGGTGATGGACCGTCGGCTGAACAAGACATACTCTCTCTATCCAGAATCGAGCTACCCTCATTATGCAGCATTCACCGGTGATAACCAGAACGTCTGGTTTAACGCATGTCATTTCTATAACGGGGTCACGATACAGGTCCCGCTGGAATCAATTGCAGGCAACGAAGCGAAGGAAGATTGGCCAGTGATGGATGAGAATGCACGTGTGTATGCAGCGGTGGAAATAGAGGCAGGCATGGTGCTTGGGGATGCATATGGTTATCTGTATTGTGTGAATGGCGAGGGTGAGGAAGTATGGCGTCATTTTGTAGGTAGTACGATCTATTCTCTCGCCGTATCACCAGAGCAGTCCAAGCTGACAGTTGGTACATATGGTGGCATGCTGCATGTGCTTGATCTTCGTTCCAAAGAAATGGACGAGTACGGGATCGGTACAGGCACTCTTCGGGAGTTGGAGCGATATGTGTTGTGGCGTGGAGAAGAACCTCTGCGCTGGTAAGTTCGTATTACAACCTGCAAAGGGGTGAAGGAATGGAACGTGAAGAGGCTGTAACGTTATTAAAATGTCATTCCTTTTCCTATGATGATCTGAGTCATCCCAAGATGGAGAACGGTTTTATTGGCAGTCTGCGACCCTTTCGTGGATATTTAATTGAGGAGAATTTTCATGAGTTGATGGAGATACTGCGGGTTCTGGCACCAGAACTTGCACGGCCTTCATTGGATCGGGAAGTCATGGCATGTCTATGGGGAATTACTCATATGGCACGTGCCTGGGCCGTTGAACCTGAGGGTATGCTTCGCAGCAACAACCTCATTTCGGACGAACAGGTGGCGTTGATGGAACAATGGCTTAATTTGTTATCTTATGCAGTCATGACTCTGCTTGAAGGCGGCGGAGAGGAAGAAGCGTTTTGGGAATATCATCAATATCTACAAGAAGAGAAGAACTGAGTTAGGGGAGGTGTGGTGAGATTGGAGCCAAATGTATCATTAAACGTGCTAATGGACGAGCTGAATCGCTTGCTGGGTGAGAGAATACAGGATCACGAGATTCGGCAATTGTTTGAAGAATATCAACATCTGGAAGGTGCATCCGAGGAAAGTCTGGATCTATTCGAAAAGGATTATGGCATCAGGCTACCTGGCGATTTTCGTACCTTTTATCAAAGCAAAGATGGCAGTGGTTACGGGTTGCATGTGCTTTACCCCGGTGATGCCGAGAAGGGCCGATGTACACCCTTTTATCTGATGTCATTGGAAGAGATTCGAGAGACCAAACAATACTTCTGTGAAGTGGATGAGAAGCTTGAAGAGTATTATTCTGCGGAGGAAATTAAGCAGCTGGACCCGGAGATCAAGCCATACCTGTTCCATAAACCATGGATTCCTTTTGCAACGATCGCGGGAGGTTCACTGTATCTGATGCTCGATTTTGATCCAACGGATGAAGGGACGTATGGGCAGATTATTATGTACGTTCACGATCCGGACTTTGTCTATTACCTTACACCTACCTTCACGGATCTCCTCAGCATGTCGAACCGTAATCTGAAGATGATGGATGAGATCACGTATTAAATCCCACACGATTAGACAATTCTTTCAATAATAAAGAAGCTGCCGAAGCAGCTCCTTTATCTGATATGAACCAGTACTTTGAAGAAGTCTAATGATTACGGATTACCAGTGGAAGAAACGATGTCCGTGAAATCCGCCGCCTGGAGGTCCTCCGTGTCCTCCGTGTCCACCGGGACCACCCGGACCGCCGGGTCCACCGCCGTGAGGTCCGCCGGGATAGCCACCTCCAGGGAAAGGACCATGGTGCCCACCTGGATAGCCACCGCCCGGATAACCGCCTCCTGGATAGCCACCATGCCACCAAGGACCACCGATCGGATATGGCAGTGGAACAGGAACGATGGGCGGGTATGGATACGGATAAGGGTAAGGATACGGTGAGGGTGGCGGAGGTGGTGGATAATAAGGGTAAGGATAACCCGCAGGTTGCGGGGATGATACTGAACCAGGGCCGTATGCCATGTAACAAGCCTCCAATAACTGGATTGATGATATCAGCCTATGCCACAATGGTTTCAGGTGATACAGCAGATTGAAGAATAATGAGTAATGAGGGGGGAACATATGGTAGCCGTAGCTTTTCACACCGATCCAAGAGGAACGGCCTATGAACTGTTGATTGACGAATTGATCGAGAAGGCAGATCGTTTTGTGCTGGTAGACAGACAAAGGTACGAAGAGAATGAGATACCGGAAGTAGTTCGTGTGTTAGAGAGATTGAAGCCCTATCTTGTGGAACGTGCTACGATGGAAGAGATGATGCTGAAAAGCGGAGCCTATTATTCCGAAGGTACCTATTATACATATCGCTGTACGCCGGAATCGGGTCACGTGCTCAAAGAAGAAGCCAATCGTTTTCACGATTGGTGTTATCCGTCATTGCCGGACGATCTTTGCTTTATGACAGAAGACGGAAATGATTATTTTTTCTCTGTGGCCCATGAGCATATGTATGGCATGAGGATTACATACAAAGAAGCGAGTGAACTTATGGAGCGGATTCCAGGGTTGTTCTTTGAATTGGACCGTCATAAGGAAATTGATCATCTTCTGGACGATGCGATCAGACATCAGACCGATAAACTGGATATCAGCTTACATGGTTTAAGTGAGCTTCCCGAACGAATTCGGGAGTTGAAGCACTTGAAGGAGTTGACGATTTTTGAGCAGAATCTGTACTCACTCCCTGCAAGTCTGTTTGAACTTACTTCATTGGAAAGATTGGTCATTACAACGCTGGATCTGGAGTGTATTCCGGCAGAAATCGGGAAATTGAAGCAACTTCAAGAGTTAAGAATTTATTGTGGCAGCCCTTTTGAATCTGCACCTGGTTGGAGGCCCAAACCACAAACTGAGTTGGGATTAAATTGTATTCCGCCTGAGATTGGTGAATTAAGTGAGCTGAAGTATCTGGAGATAGTATATTCTGGGATACGTGAACTCCCTCCCGAGTTGGAAAGACTGAAGAATTTGCGTGCTTTACTGGTGACGAATGCACTAATTGAGGGAACTCCGGATGTTGTCACAAGAATGCACTGGCTGGAGTATGTAGACTTAATGAATATTCCATTTGGAACCCATTGGGAAGAAGTCTGGGAAATGAAAAAGAACATGTAACAAATAGAGCCCTGCTCGGGATGTCCGAGTCAGGGATATTTGTTATGCGATGAAAACTTGGCGGAAATGGGCTCACGGATCTGGGCGCTGGGCATAAGCTGGTATATAGGTTATGACCTAAACCGAGAGCGAAGGGCAGGCGTTTTATTTTGGCAACCTCATACATGGATTACACTTTACCAACCACCGAATTTACTTACGATTTGAGCAATAACCCGTTATTCAAGAAGGATGAGAACAACTATATTAACTCTCTTTCCATCAAGCAATTAAACACATTGGGCAATACTTCTTTACTGGATATTTTCCTCAACACTGGCAATGTGGTTGAACCACATACGCATCAGAATGCAACGGAGTTGGTATACTGCATCAGCGGTTCGGCGGTTGTTTCCCTTATTAATCCGTTTACCAACGAGCTGCTTCATTTCCCGATTACTCCGGGGCAGGTGGCTAACGTTCCTCAAGGCTGGTGGCACTATGAAGTGGCTACTGCTGATCATACGCACTTACTCGCAATCTTTGATGCTCCTGTTCCTGAGGCGATATTTGGCTCAGACACCTTACGTCTTACACCTGCAAAACTTTTGGCTTATACGTACTGTCTGGATGAGAAAAAAGTTCAAGAAGCGCTGGCACCCATTCAAAAAACAGTGATTATTGGCCCACCGGCAGATTGCCAGCCTTCAACTGCTCCTGCCTCTAACAGTGCTCCAAATGTGAATCATCAGCCTTACGTAATGCCTAATGTACAGCCAAACATGCAACCCAACATGCAACCCAACATGCAACCCAACACACAGCCAAACACACAACCCAATGTACAACCAAACATGCAGCCCAACTCACAGCCGAACAACCAACTAAACATGCAACCTTACGTAAACCGTCTTCCGTACTGGGGCACTTGGGTTGATCCACGTATTATTCATGAGCCGGGCTGTCCGTATTATAGAGAGCTTCCTGTGAATACGAATAATCAAGAGGAAAGATGACGTTTATGAGGCAAGGTTTATCTAATACACATAGGTACTTCAGTTAAATTAGGTATAGCAAAAGAAGCGTCCGCAAAGGAACGCTTCTTTTGTTGATTAAAGGTGTCTTCAAATCTGCTGAAAGCCGATGCATACCTGAACGAGTCCGGAGCATGGAGTGCTAACGAATCGTAGGCGTCTTAATCAAGGATTTAAGGCGTGCCCAGAAATCTAAAGAATCTGAGACACGTTATATCAGAATAAACAGCCGTATGAAGTGTTTTTATCGGGGGGTTTTGGGAAATAAAATGTCTGAGGTTCCTTACAATTTAAAAAGAGAACATGACGGCCTAATAAGACTCCCTGTGTTCCTTAGAAAATGGCCTACCCTTCTCTAGAGTCCACAGGATGGTGCTTCCAGACTTTTTAGGCGCTGACATCCATCATCGATAGCTTGCCTGAGGTTGAAGAAGAACAACTATTTAATTTACGATGTGTAATTTCGTCCCAAGCCAAGCTCCGTTAACAATTGACGATAAGCAATCGAAGTACGGTCTGCGGGAATATGGGCCTCGGCATGCAGATCAAGGGGGAGATCCTCCGGTTTCTGTGACTCGACCATCTCACGGTCTTCTTCAAAAACCTGCAAGTTGAACTTGATTGTGTCTTCAATCGGCGCGTCTTTGTCAAAGTTGCGTGTGATTGGACAGAATAGACGTGTATAACGGGCAGAGATCGGCGAAGCACAATTCAAAATATTCAACTTGTCGTCTCCTGGGAAATGTACCGTCAGAGAAGCCGCAAAAGGTGGGAACACTCGAAACTCGCGCAGCCATTGGAAACCTTCAGGTGCAACAAGATCTTGCCCTTTGCCATAGTTACTCACTGTACTCCAATACTCGGCCAGTAACTCATTACCTTCGCGTTTCACTTTGTATTGGGGGACTTCTGTGTTGTTTCGGTCACCAAACGTTTCGGTATGCACATAGGCAAAATGGGATACATCCAGGAAACCCTCCATTTGTCGTCCAGAGGAACCAGCAATGTCAAAGTTGGGTGGCAAAATATTGATATAATCGGGATCATCCCATCCAGGGAAGGAGGGGATCTGTTCTTCCGTTCCCGCTAAAGTGGTCCAGATCAGGCCATAACGTTCAACTGCCGGGTACATGATAAGTTTGAGCTTAGGCGAGATCTTGGAGCTTGGGTGCGCAGGTACTGCGGTACATTTTCCTTCACAATTATAACGGAAACCGTGATAAGGGCAGACAATCTCGCCATTTTCTACCCAGCCTTTGCTAAGTGGAGCCCCGCGGTGAAAACAAAGATCCTTGGCTACCACAACCTGATCATTACTGCGATAGAGAACCAGCTTCACATCGAGTAATTGAGCAGCAAGTGGTTTGTCTGTTACTTCGGTTGCTTGGGCTATCGGATACCAATATTGGGATAAAACATGCCAGTCTTCAGCGGTGAACGTACAGCCTCTAGGCAATTCGGACGTCACATTATGGTTTGCGTTGGAAGTTATCATAGGAAACACTCCTTGCTGATATGGATGAACGATTCGCTTTTTTTATGTCAGAAAAGTTAACTTGAATAGCCGTATGTTACTACTCTTTTGGTCAAAGTATCAATATATCCAATCTAATTTTGGTTGAAATCACAAACGGTACAGCAAAAACCGTACATGAATACGGAAAAACGCGGATTTTTCTTACGTTAGATGTTAATTGTAGAAAAGAGAATAACCTTTCAGTATGTTTTTCCATTACTGATTATTGACTCCATGGAGGTTGTCCTGACATCAGAATCTCAGTGTGAATACTCGTTAGTTGAGCAACCATTCTTGTGGGCATAAAAAGATTTTCGCAAAGAATGTCACAGATCCCGGCCGTCGTTTGTCTACAGTATGTAAACCAAATGACGGAGGCGAATGAGAAATGAATTTAAGAACGAATTACAGAGTAGCGAGTCCAGGCGCATTTAAAGCGATGATGGCGATGGAGCAATATATATCCGGGCAATTTGAAAATAAAGTTTTATACGAGTTGTTGAAAATCCGCGTGTCCCAGATCAATGGCTGTGCCTTTTGTCTCGATATGCATGCCAAAGATCTGATGAAACTGGGAGATTACGCGGATCATATTCTTTTGCTAAGTGTATGGCGTGAAGTGGCTTTCTTCACGGATCAAGAACGTGTTATGCTGGAGCTGGCTGAAGCGGTGACCCGAATCTCGGAGCACGGTGTACCCCTTGCGCTGTACGATAAGGTCCGTGAACATTTCAGTGAATCCGAACTGGTGGATCTGATCCTGGCCATTAACACGATTAATAACTGGAACCGGATTGCGATCACAACTGGAATGTATCCGGGTTGCTTTAACTAAAAATACACGCACCATGCCAGAGGGGGCCATTCTTATGAATTCCAATCTCCACGCCAATGAGCCAGATGTGTCTTCTCTGGATGTTGGTGAGTTGTATATTCGTTATAAAAAATATGCATTTTCAATAGCTTACCGCATGTTGGGCAGTGTGGTAGAAGCTGAAGATATTGTGCAGGATTGTTTTGCGGGGATTCAGAGCACGTCTGCTCAGGATATTCGTAATCCCAAATCCTACATCGCCAGATTGGTTGTGAATCGAAGTTTGAATCTGCTAAATTCCGCCCGTAATCAGAGGGAAAGTTATGTTGGTGAGTGGCTGCCAGAGCCGATGGGTGACAGTGAAGAGGCGAACATGCCAGAGGAAACGATGGAGAAAAAAGAGTTGATCTCCTACGCCTATCTGGTCATGTTGGAGCGTCTATCGCCCATGGAACGGGCTGTTTTTGTCCTTCGTGAAGCGTTCCGATATGATTATTCCGAAATATCGGATTGGCTGGGTAAAACGGAGAGTAACTGCCGTCAAATCTTTAGCCGCGCCAGACGAAATCTGCCCGAAAGACTTCCGCCGATCGAGCAGAGTGATGCGGATATGATAGCCAAAGGTGAATTGCTGAGCCGTTTTACAACGGCATTCCTTCGTTATGACGTCTCTGTCATGCTGGAGTTACTGGCAGATCAGCCTGTATTTACAGCAGATGGCGGTGGCGTTGTGCATACGGTTATGAGAACAATGAACGTTCACAAAGGTGTGCTTGCACTCCTGACCTCACGGCGAGTCCTTACGCGATTGCGTGAGAGAGAATGGGTGCCCATGTGGATCAATGGCGAGCTTCAACTCGCATTGCTGAAAGAAGGGCAGTTGTCTGAGGTACTCTGTTTGGAGTTGGACGCTTCTGGAGAGCGGATTGAGGGCGTGTATCTCGTCGTAAATCCGAACAAACTTACATCAATAGTCGCTTCAACTCTTTGATTCAAACGTAAGGACTTGATATGTAAATTTAAAAGCGACAACCTCTGTCTTGAGGACTGCCGCTTTTTTTTGCATTCACATTTTGCTATCAAGCATCCGATTATTCACGGGCAAATTGTTGTTGAACAGGTTCAATGATTGCTCTGACTTCAGGTGTAAGCTCATCATTGTTCTGATTGAGAACCAGTAAAATCTTTTCCATAGTGTCCAGAAGAACACTCTCCGTATTGGGCTCGCGCTTAGCCAAAGCTTTCTCGTAAGCCTTTTTCACCTCAGGGTCCATGGTGCGGATTTCTTCGTCAGTGTACCAATCATATGCAGGCGTGTTGTCACTTCCGTAAAACAGATAATCCACAAATAACCCTTGCTTCACTGCTGATGTGCGATTGGAATTCGGGAAGTTGTTCAAAAAGGCTTCTTTCTCCAATGCACGCTGGATTAATTCGTTCCAAGGGATGATAATGCCACCATCTGAAGTTGTCATTTGGTTGGACTCGGTAGCCATTATTTTAATGTAGGCAGCAATGTCTGCCTGGACGAAGGGCTTGAACTTTTGGTATATCTCATAATTGATGATGGGGTAATACAAGCCTTCACTGGTTTCCAGTTTGAACCCGAGATCTGATGCTTCCTGCAGAAGTTTCTTCACGGTCGAATCTTTAATTTCTTTCAGCAGATGACTAAATGTAAGCTTTTGTTCGTAACCAAGTTGTTCATGGGCTTGAGACAAGGCTTGTTGAAACTGTTCCGTATACATTTTCTGATCCATATCAGCCAGCTTCAAGTTCTGCATGTTCTCCAGTTGCAGCGTCATTAGTGTGGCCTGCCAAGGGCCGACTTTATCGATATGATTCATCAGGTATTTACGTGCTTTAACCAGACTTTCTGTGGACTTCACTGCTTCTGTTCGATAGGTTTGGAATTGATGATACACCGCTTTGGAATCGGGGACAGGTGCAGCCAGTGTTACTGAGGTCGTAAGTGTTGAGCCAATGGCAGTACAGCCCAAAGCCATAGCAAGTAAACCAAGTTTAGCAGGTTGCTTCCATCTCATTTGTATACCTCCCATAATGAAGAAAAAGCCATTTGAATTCTCGTATAACCGCATTTTACCGTATTTTATATGTATGATCCGTATGTTGAATATGAGTTCTGTCTTTGATTAAACCAGTTTCTGGTAACCAAATCAAGAGTCTTAAGCAGGAAAAGATTATAAATAACCAAAGAACAGCCCCTAAAACCCGCATGGGTTGAAGAGACTGTTCTCTGGGGAATCGGACTCTATATTTTCTAAGTTAATGAAGTGGTTTATTGCTGATAGGCATTTGAGGTGCTCCGGTTGCAGGAATGTATGCCTGAAGCATCTGTTGTGTATCACTTGGCGTGAGTTGAGGTACTTGATAATAGGCATTTTTATTCTGGAACATGAAAATTTCATAGGCCATCTCGATAAAATGTTGGATCTGCGAAGCGATGACCCGGCGAACCGTTCCATTTGTGATCTCGCTACAGGACATGCCGAGCAGACTCGCATGTGACTTGATCAGTCCCAGCATATGAGCGCTAATCCCGGCATCCTTTACATCAGCCAAGCTCTGGTTTGGCTTTTTCGGTGCTGATGGCTTAAGGCCATATACCGGTGGTACGATGTTGGGGATCATATAGGTTGCCGTCTCTTGATGAGGCTTCTGTCCGGATGCAAAACACTCTGCTGTAAGATTGTACTGGGATAATATGAAATTGTACTGCCGGTCCAGAATACCAATCAGTTCCTGGCTCTGCACAAATGTACGAAAGATCATATATTGGTCCAGCACGTTAATGGTGGAGGACAGAATCTCATGCACATCGAACATCTCATGGCCACCATGATTCATGTTAGGACTGATATTTGGATTGGTGTTCAATGTGGGTTGTACTGCATTCTGAGGGTTCATGGAATTTGGATTCATTGTAAATTTGATTCTCCTTTGGTAAATGGTATGATTCTATATAAGCTGAACGAAAGAATATTTGCACTTGCCACTCCGATGACAGAACAACCTTCCGATCGCTGTTATCCCCAGATTTTTAATTCGATTTTACAAAGGTGAAAATCTGGTGATAAGCTTATGCTTCCGAAGTAGCTTTCTTGTAGAAAGCTTTTAGCGAACGTTTCACTTCTTCAGGTTTTTTCTGTCCTCTGCGTTCTCGTGCAAATGTATAGTTCAACTTCTATAGTATGCTTGGAGAGCAGTGAATTTATGTAATATGTTAGGAATATAAGCACAAATAGGAACAGGTATGGTGGTGGTTAAGATGGAAGAGACCAATTGGGATGTAGCAAAGGATTTGTTCGTCAAACATTACGGGAGCGCTATACAGATGCATCGAGAAGGCGTGTATGCCGACTATAAGCGATGGGACGTACCCCAAGAGTTAGAGGAACAATGGATAGGGGAGCGGATTCAACAATTAAGTTCCGAGCTGTCTATCATGAATTGGGATGCGGTGGATGAACTTGCGTTGATTGCCAAACATCGGACAGAACCAAGTATAATTAAGGGCATTACAGCATTTGCTTCAAGACAATTGAAGAGTGCGGACAGTATGGTTCGTCTTGTGTATGCTGAACGTCTGATTGAGCTGATCAAACGGTATGAATCCTCTCTGCCGATGGACAAGTTACGGGAAACCTATCAACTGACGATGGACTTGCTGGTTGATGTGGCGACTAAACCGTTGGTGCTTGATCCAGGCCATGAATTACAGCAGAATGGATTAAAGGATAAACGAGGATTGAATTTGCGTGTTGAAAAGAATAAGGAAGAAATCATCCGATATTTTCGAAACTAATTGAATTTTATCAAGTGAGGTCAGAAACATTGAGAAAACTGAATTATATTCGCATATTTATTTTCCTTAGTGTGGTCACAATAGTAACACTTGGATTGTACTATGTAGCCGCAGATTGGCTGGATCAGCGTTATTTCCGCTTCCTGATCTGGAATCTGTTCTTGGGCTGGATTCCTTTTGTGTTCTCTTATGCAGCCTATCTTCTAAGTGATGTAAAATGGAAAGGTGCCGCATGGCTAGCAGTGGCAAGTGGTCTGCTGTGGTTGTTATTTTTCCCGAACTCTTCTTACATTGTTACGGATTTGGTTCATCTGACAGCGAGAAGTTCCCGGTATTATGGTGGGAACGGGGTGGACTACACGTATTGGTACGACTTAAGTGTTGTATTAATGTTTGTCTGGACTGGACTCCTGCTTGGATTCCTGTCGATGTATCAGCTTCAGGAAGTGATCTATCACCGAATTGGACGCTGGGCATCCTGGATCTTTGTACTGGCAGGTTGTGCTTTGGGAAGTTACGGGGTATTGCTTGGACGTGTATATCGACTGAATAGCTGGGATGCACTGACGAATCGCGAGACGTTGATTGAACTGATGCATGAAAGTGTAAGCCGTCCGTCTCTGGCATTTTGCCTGTTTTTTGGTACGTTTATCACTACAATCTATGCCACATTGTATTATCTGATCAATACGAGGGCTACCCGTGAAACGAAGAAGAGTGCAGGAAGTCCCGAGTCGGACCTGCAAGCGTTACGCTAATTCATGTTTTCTTAAGGCCGAACTCATTAGATCTAATCCTAATGTATACTGCTTAAAGGGCTGTTCCAAGTCATACCCATGGCTATCGGAACAGCCCTTTAACATTGGATCGAGCGGAGGATGTTCTGAAGAAAAATACCTCTACTTATCAGAGATTAGCTCAAGGATTGTTTTCACAACCAGTTCAGGTTCATCGTGAATAATCATATGCCCACTGCGGGTGGCCACAATGAGCTGACTATCCTTCGATATATTCAACATGTTCCGTTGTCCCGATTGCCATATGGATTCGAGCCTCTGCCCAATTTCAACCGGAATCCCTGCACTAGCATAGTTTTGAGGACGTCCGCGTGCAATGATACGTACAGGGATTGATCCAAGACGTTGGCCACGAATGGCATCTTCTGTTGAATGGGCGTGGAGGGCTTCTTCTTCTTTGGCGTGAAAATAGGAAGGGGTAGCAATCACATTAACAAAAGTATCCCGATCTGGCTTGGCAACCAGACCATCAAGCATAAAGTCTGAAAATAATCTGAAAGCTCCAGATACCTTCAGTAAAGATAACAAGGAGGCAGGCGGGTTTCCCTGAAACTGAGCCTGTTCCAACAAAACCTTTGTATTCCGTTCATCATCCTCAGGTCTCGCATCAATGAGGACAAGGCTCTGAACCTCATTTGCATAAGTCTGTGCGAAGAGTCTGGCATACATACCCCCAAGGGAATGACCTACCATAATGTAAGGGCCGCGGATATTCTCCTTCTCCAGAGCTGCATGTAAATCTTTGACGATATTTGCACCTGTACGTTCTGTGGGTGCAGATTCACTCCAGGCATATCCTGCGCGATCATACGTGACTACCGTTGCATGTTGGGCTAGTTCCGCAGGAATGTCCCTCCACGACAAACTGGTCTCACCACTTCCAGCCTCCATGAGTATGGTCGGTGAACCATTGCCTTGTTTATGCATGTGTAGTTGGTAACCGTCGACTTGAACTAACGTACCCGGAGGTGGAAAGTCCTTTTTGGCCTGTGATGAAGCAAACCACTCATAGAGGAAAGCGGCACCTATCAGTAGTAGCATTGTGCAGAACAGCCTTATTATGAAGATGGAAAATTTGAATTTCTTACGTTTTGAGGCGGGGATAGTTGTATGCATGATCTTATGAATTCCTCTCCTACAGCTGTTTTTTTATTTAGTACAATGTATTAAAAAGTATTATAGCACAGTGTATTACTAAAAGAGAAGTTTGGTGTATAATGTTGTCATGCCAAAAATCGTAGATCATGAAGCTCAAAGGAAAATCGTTGCTGATGCAGCAATCCGGGTCATACAAGAGCACGGACTGGAGCATGCTACAGTTCGGAATATAGCGAAGGAAGCGGGACTATCTGTAGGGTCCATGCGGCATTATTTTGCCACACAGGCCGAATTGTTCACCTTTTGCATGAATCTTTTTGCAGAGCGGGTACAGAAAAGGGTGGAGGCGTTACAGATGAGTGGATCTGTACTGCAGGATATGAAGAATCTGCTCTTGCAATTTCTCCCGTTGGACGAAGATAGAATGATGGAAATGGAGGTCTGGTTTTCGTTTACAGCCAAATTATTGGTGTACCCCGAATTAAAAAAGTTAAGTGATCAGATGCATCAGGGGATGTATCTGTCTGTTCAGTGGGTAATACAGGAGTTGCAGAAGCAGGGGATGACACATCCTGAACTGGATGCCGAGAATGAGATCGAGAAGTTATATGCTCTTGTGGATGGACTCGCCATTCATACATTAATGCAGCCAGATAGACTTACAGCAAAACGAGTGGAACAAGTGATTGAACAGCATTTGAGCACACTTTGTCCAACTTAATCTTACGTTGTATGAAGAAGGGTTATTTCCTTTTATAAGGGGGTAATCCTTCTTTTTATGAAAATTTGGCAGGTATGCAGGATATGACGAAGAATTAAAAATGAGAGTATTAAGAATACATAGACAAGTAGGTGAACAACAAGATGTTGAATGTATTAGAGCTGACAACAAAAGTAGAAGAAGTCATGGAGCGTGTGAATTTTTCGGGTGTTGTATTACTCCAGCAAGCCGGGAAAACCCTTTTGAATATGAAACGTGGTTATGCGAATCGTAGTGAAGAGCTTGCTAATCAGGTGGATACACGCTTCGGAATTGCATCAGGATGTAAAATCTTCACGGCAGTGAGTATATGCCAACTCATAGAAGCGGGCAAGTTATCTGCTGATTCCAAGCTGAACGATGTGTTGGATGTGGATTTTCCACTATGGGACGAAGAAATCACCATCCATCAGTTGTTAACACACACGTCAGGTATCCCAGATTATTTCGATGAAGAAGTGATGGAAGACTTTTCAGAATTATGGAAAGACAGACCCGTCTACGAGATGCGGCGATTAAGTGACTTTCTGCCCATGTTTCAGCATCTGCCGATGAAGTCTGCTCCGGGTGAACGTTTTCACTACAACAATGCGGGTTTCATTGTGCTGGGGCTTATCGTGGAACAGCATTCAGGAAGGTCGTTTACAGATTATGTGGAAGAGCACATTTTCAAACGGTGTGGCATGAAGGACTCCGGTTATTTCTTAACAGATAAGCTCCCGCGTAACACAGCTTTAGGGTATATCGATCATGAAGACGGCTCTTGGAATACTAATATTTTCTCTATTCCTGTAAAAGGTGGATCAGATGGTGGAGCCTATGTTACGGCACCGGATATGATTCGGTTTTGGGATGCTTTGCTGGGTCACCAATTGTTGAATGCAGAGACGACACAGCAGTTATTAACTCCACATGCTCATCAAGAGGATGAAGAGTACTATGGGCAGGGGATCTGGATTGACCGCAAGGAGGAAGACATTTTCAAGTTCCATGTCATGGGGTTTGATCCAGGGGTGTCGTTCATGTCTTCCGTGTATCCGGACTATGATCTACAACTGGTTGTGGCCTCTAATCAAGAGTCTGGTCCATATCCAATAACGATTGCCATCGAAGAAGCTTTGGCATGACGATTAAACCCTCAACCTATGGGCTAGTTATGCCTACATAAGGTTGGGGGTTCATTGGTCGGACAGGATAGAAGGACTGCCTGCGTTTATAACATTTTCCATAGCTCAGGGGCGAGTAATCGAGGGAAAACATCCAGCGGAGGTTTCTCTTTCTTTCGTTTGTCATTGGTTAACACCGTAACAAGTTCGAACTCAGGGACAATATATACATACTGCCCACCAAACCCTCGCGCGTAATAATAATGGAGATTGGGTTTGTCGTCTACAGCAGCAATATCTTCAGCGGCAGACTTTTCATTTGGATAGACATCCACCCACCAATGCCAAGCATAACTGCCGTGATTTGGTGGAGTGACCGTAATGAAAGGCTGCGTAGAACGGGATACGAGATCACTTGAAATGAGAGACTGCCCTTCCCACATCCCTTGTTGTAGAAAGAGCTGACCGAATTTCAGCAAATCTACGGGTAACATCTTAAGACCAAATCCGCCAGTATGTACACCTTGAGGGTCACTTTCCCATTCATAATCCTTAATTCCCAGCGGGTCAAAAAGATAACGTTCTGCGAACTCGGCTACGTTCATACCTGCATTTTGCATCAGGATGGCGGATAGAATCTGTGATACTCCTGAGTTGTACTCCATATATGTACCGGGTACATGGCTTAGGCGTTGTTCCAACGCAAAATCCACCCAATGATCGGTGCGGGTCATGCGAGGGAATGAATTTTGCCCGCCGAACTCATCCCAGTTGAATCCGGCTGTCATGGTGAGCAGTTGTTCCAGTGTGATCGCTGGTTTGCGCGGGTCAGGATCGGATGTCAACTGTGGAAAAAAGGTGGAGATTGGGGTTGATGCCTCTGGCAACAAGCCTTTATCCATCGCTATACAGATGAGCGCGGACAGCACACTCTTGGTACATGAATTGATTTTTGCAATATCGGTCGCAGCCTCTTGGTTGCGGTAGTGTTCGTATATGATCTCACCGCGTACGCTGACGAGGCAGCTTCGCAGATCCAGCTGCGGAACGATCTGTTGTAACTTGGATGACAGTGATGAAGGATTCATAGTGTCCTTTCTATACGGTTGATTTGTTATAGGATTTTGTAGAAATAGGTGTCCATTATCTTAGCATACTCCCGAGGTAGGGCTCAACAAGCGCTACATTATTATGTTACAGCAAGCATGTAAAATGCGATTTTCGATGAAAGCGATAAGAAACCCATGCGAATATCGCATAAATCCCCAGTATTGTCTGTCAATCTTATATAATTGTCAGGAGAAGAGTACCAGACATGTATAAGAGAAAGGGGGCTGTGATGTGGGAAATATAATAGAAGAATTATATTACGGTAACCTGAGACCAGAGGAAAATATTGTTCCTAAAGATTCGGCGTATCGATCTATTAATAAGGAGATTACAGCTAATATCGAAAAATTTCAGAAAAAGCTTTCGGAGGAAGACTTTAAACAACTCGAGGTATTGTTTGATATGATGGATCAAGTTCACTCTATACATTCAAAAGAGGCTTTTGCGAGTGGTTTCAAAATTGGGACGTTGATTATGATCGAGAGTGGATACTCAAGCTAATATTTTGATTTTCACAACTTGTAGTTATATAGTTAACCTCTTTCCTATGAACATATGGAAGAGGTTTTTACTAATATAAACATGTCGAAATAGGAAAAATATCATATGAAAAATGAACTATGTTAGTGCGTATTAAGGTTAGAAATGGTAAAATATCAATGCCTAAACATGGAACAAGTAGATGAAAGATAATTAAATATAGGAAATATTGTAGAATCAGTGTTTTAGCAAAAGAACTTTTTAGTAAATTATAGTAATCTAATACTGAATTGAGGAATTAAACATGGCGATTATTGACGTAATTAAGTATGATGGCTCACCTGATGTGTTTGCATGGAAACATCCCGAGACTGAACTGGGAACATGGACACAGTTAATTGTGAATCAATCTCAACAAGCAATTCTTTTTAAGGATGGAAGAGCGCTTGATATGTTTGGACCAGGAAGGCATACGTTGAGTACTGCGAATATCCCAATCTTGAACCGACTTGTTAACCTTCCGTTCGGAGGAAAGTCACCTTTTGCAGCAGAAGTCTGGTATGTCAATCAAGTAAGTGCATTGGATGTTAAATGGGGAACGGCGAATCCAATTCAGATCCAAGATCCCAAGTATAATATTATTGTTCCCGTAAGAACATTTGGACAAATGGGAATTAAAATTTCGGATTCACGAAAATTTTTGGTCAAGCTTGTGGGAACACTGCCTGAGTTTAACCAAGTTAATATGATTAATTACTTCCGTGGGTTGATTATCATGAATATTAACTCCATGTTGTCATCATATCTAATACATAGAAAAGTAAGTGTTTTGGAGATCAATGCCTATATCGCCGAGATATCACGACATTTTGCAGATACGGTAGCTTCTACTTTTGAAGAATTTGGTATTGAGTTAATTAACCTGTATATTCACAATGTCAATCTGCCCGAAGAAGACCCTTCCGTCATTCGATTAAGAGAAGCGTTGGCACGCAAAGCTGAGATGGATATCATTGGCTACACATATCAGCAAGAACGTTCGTTTGATACGCTTGAAGGTGCAGCGAAGAATGAAGGAAGCATGCAGTCAGACATCATGGGCGCAGGGCTTGGTATGGGCATGGGGGTTGGTCTGGGGGGTTCTTTCAGTAGCGAGATGTCCCAGATGTCTAAAGTGATGTCTACTAAGGAAACGCCTGCAGTAAGTATATGTAAGCAGTGTCATCATCCTAACCAGGAGAACAGCTCTTTTTGCAGCAAATGTGGCAATCCATTAGCCGAAAAATCGGTAGCAACAACAGATTGCAACAATTGTGGACATGCCTTGCCAAAGGGAACCAAATTCTGTCCTAACTGTGGTGACAAATACCATGCATGTCCTTCATGTGGGGCGGATAATGCGGAGAACGCATTGGAATGTATCCAATGTCATCAACCGATGCCTAGCCCATGCCCAAATTGTAACCATATGAATTCCGGTCATACAAAATTCTGTGGCAACTGTGGCACAGGTTTAAGCTTGAAATGCAGTCGTTGCCAACATGAAGTAAAACCCGGCCAGAAGTTCTGTCTCGATTGCGGAAACAATCTGCAAGAAGGAGGACAGGCATAGTGATGGTAAAACGGAGCAATCTCTTGATTTTGGATGTCGTCTATTTAATATGCATGTTAGTATCGTCAATCGTTTCTTTTACGCTGTTTAATCATGCGCTTCTATCGTTTTCTTTTTGGATGAATCTCGTTGCTTCTTATGTAGCGATTACGGCTATTTGGATCTACGCACGGTTCATCATGCAAAATATGGATCGGTTTAAACGGTTTGTTCCAGGTTACACAGCGTTAGGAGTAGTATTGGTTATTTATCTGATTTGTGTGATGATCTACACGTTGTTAACAGGTTCAGCAGATCATGCGCTTCGTTGGTTCTTATTGTTACACACGGTAACGATTGCGATCGCAATTATTTTGTGCGGAATCATTATGATCTATATTCAGAGTGCGCGCCGTCATGAAGCAGATGAACATACAAAAATCGCAAACTTACAATTAATCGAAAAAGCTTTACAGCAATTGCTTCATACCATGGTGCAACAACCCGTCCTAACTGCGGAAGAGGAGCGCAAAACCGTTCAATCATTAATTGAACTTGTAAAGTATAGTGACCCAATCACTCCGGATTCACTTGAGAAAAATGACCGCCAGATCTTGCTGGACATTGAATTGATGAACAGTGAACTTGCAAATCAGTACGAAGCAGGGGAATTGGTAAATAGTGAACGTTTTGCTTCGCAACTATCCCAATTAAGATACCGTTTGAAAGAGCGCAATCAACAGATCTTGATAAGTAAATCATAAATTGCAGGAGGATAAACTTTGAAAAAGAAAATTGGGATTATATTTATTATAATTTCATGTATAACAATTATGTTCTCTTTATTTGAACTATCTGAGGGAACTGATGTGGCAATTATTAATGCATTTGTACTTTTTGTTAGTGGAATTGTTTTGCTTGTAATAGGAATTAAAATGTGTGGTCGACCTAAATTTCAACCTAAAGCCGATCAACATTATGATGACGATTCTAGTAGTAATGTGCAATATGACCGAGGTAACTATCACGAGGAGTATGAAGAAGTCGAGGAATCTCAAGAACCTTTATCCTTAATATGTTCAGGGTGTGGAGCTAGAGTAAAGGTATATCCTACTTCGTCTGCGGATTGTGAATATTGCGGAACAACGATGAGAATCTCGTAAATTGTGTAGCTGACTAAATGTCTTTTACGGATGCTTGTAATATACACTACTAGGTAGAGTGTGATGTTTTAAGGAGGAAACGCGGTGAAGAAATTTTTTGGCATTTTATTCATTATCCTTTCGTCCGTGACGATCCTGTTATCTTTAATATTAATATCCGAAGGAACAGAAACGGCCATTATCAGTACAATTATTCTTTTTATCCCTGGTGTTATCGTACTTGTTACAGGCATTAAAATGTGTGGTCGACCTAAATCTCATTCTAAGACTAATCCATACCAGCATTACGATTCTAATGATAAGCAAGATCAGGAAGATCAGCATCGTGTGAAATATGACGAGGCACCTCACGAATCTGTAGCCGTGAATTGTTCAGGATGTGGAGCCAAGGTAAGGGTATATCCTACTTCGTCTGC
Source organism: Paenibacillus sp. FSL R7-0026 (assembly GCF_038004485.1). NCBI lineage: Bacteria > Bacillati > Bacillota > Bacilli > Caryophanales > Paenibacillaceae > Paenibacillus > Paenibacillus sp. FSL R7-0026. The sequence goes on along the minus strand of NZ_JBBORG010000001.1, from coordinate 3,850,326 downwards.
GGATTGTGAATATTGCGGAACAACGATGAGGATCTCGTAAACCGTGTAGCTGACTAAATGACTTCTTTTACGGATAGTTGTAATATACACTGCTAGGTAGAGTGTGATGTTTTAAGGAGGAAATGTGTTGTTAAGGAAGTTTTTCGGACTGTTTTTTATGTTTTATGCCATTGCGATCCCTATACGATTACTTATGGAAGATAATCTCGTAGATCAATTGAATATAGTTCTTGTCGTTGAAATTTTAATCGTTGAATTTTTATTTGTGTTTTTTGGCATTAAATTGCTTAGGAAAAAACGTGTTAAGAAAAAGCATGTCCCTGAACGAAAGTTTTATGGGGGAGATTATGGCGGTCATCTTGATCGCGAGAATGCGAATCCGCATACTTATTCAAGCTACAATAGCAACACCGTGAGTTACAGTAGTCATAATACCATTAACTATACAGAGATTAATTTTTCAGATAAGCAAGACGCTGAAGAGAAGGTCGAAGAAAAAGTAGAAGAGCCACAAAGGCCTATTTCAGTAAGTTGCCCGGGGTGTGGGGCGAAGGTAAAAGTGCTTCCCAAGCAATCAACGGACTGCGAGTATTGTGGAACAATAGTTGTAGCAACATAGGACGGTTCAGAATGGGTACGAGAAAGGATTAGGCCTGATTCCTATGGAGTCAGGCTTTTTTCTTTTCAATTTAGAATATAACAGACCTTCATACGGACTAATACGTCATATTATCCTGCGTGTGCTACTCTCATGTTGCCTCAATAATGAAACGTTTCGAGTTAATATCTATCGTTGATCCATAATATATATAGAATTTGTAAGCGTTTCATTTTCTTGTTTACGGAAATGGGAAATTTATGATAACATATACACGAAACGTTTCGAATCCATTTGAAGGGAGAAAATCATGAAAAAAGTAAAACAACTCAGCTTTATTTTAACTTTTTGTCTGTTAGCTAATCTAGCTTTAACTCCTATGGCTTCAGCAGGTGACTCAAGCAATTTAATTGGATTTCGAGCAGAATTGAAAGCGATTGCATATAAGACCTATACGTTTTTTGAGGACTATACGGATCAGAACACTGGCTTGACTTACGATGAAGTACGGCATACTGAAAACGGGATAGAAGAAGCTAAACGTACCTCGCCCACGAACATCGCAATGTATATGATGAGCACCGTTTCAGCGCAACAATTGGGCATTATTTCAAAGAAAGAAGCTGTACAACGCCTGCAAACGACTATACATTCCCTCGAAAAGTTAGAAAAGTGGAACGGCCTATTTTATAACTGGTATAACACGGATGACGGTTCAGTGAAGAAAGATTGGGGACAATTTATTTCCCAAGTCGATAATGGCTGGTTATCCGCTGGTTTAATTGTTGTTGGGCAAGCCTATGAAGAACTTCATGGGGAAACAAGCAAGCTGGTTAAAAATATGAATTATACTCCGCTATATGATCCTGAAGTCGGCCAATTCCGCGGAGGTTATGATGTGGCTAAAGGCGCGCTGACGGATCACCATTATGGGATGTTTTATACAGAACCACGTGTAGGTAGCTATATTGCTATTGGGAAAGGTGACGTTCCCCAAGATCATTGGTGGAAGATGTATCGCACATTACCTCAAGAATGGGATTGGCAAGCTCAGATTCCTCAAGGCAAATCCGTTAAGTACGATGGAGTGGATGTGTTTGAAGGAAGTTATGTATACAAGGATAAAAAGTTCGTGCCAAGCTGGGGAGGCAGTATGTTTGAAGCTCTTATGCCCGGTATGGTCATAAAGGAAAAAGACCTGGGTACTCAAGCTTTGGGATTGAACAACCAGCGTCATGTTGAATTGCAAATCGAATATGCCAAAGAAAAAGGGTATGCCGCATGGGGCTTTTCACCTTCTGCAACTCCGACAGGTTACAGTGAGTTTGCAGCAACGCCGTTAGGGACCTCAGGTTACAAAGATGGAGCAACGGTAACAGCACACGCAACATTCCTTGCCCTGGATTATGCCCCTGAAGCTGTTCGAAAGAACATTAAAGCTTTAAAGAACTTCAAAATGTTTGGCAAGTATGGGTTCTATGACTCAGTCAATGTTGAAACGGGAGAACTCGCAAAAGCTTATCTGGCACTGGATCAAGGGATGATTATGGTATCGATCGCCAACTATCTTCAAGATGGCGTTATACGCGATTATTTTCACAGTGATGTGATAGGGCAGACGCCAGAAGAATTATTGAAAAAAGAAGTGTTTTCTATTCAATGAAGGGGAGAAAAAATTGCCATATCGATTGTTTTACCGGAACGAAGCAGCGTGTTTTCTGCTTCGTTCCATTTGCGTTTAACGAACCGCCTCTTAGGTACAGCTCAAGAGATCAAACCTCGTATCCGTAGCGAGAACCACCAAGAGCCTCCCGGTAAACGTGAGATGTTTAGGCTAGGTGAAAGGAGTGGTTTTTCTCATGAATGGTGTCCGTGACCTCCAGATTTTTAATGGTAGTTATCGATCCTATATGGAAGATTGCTTCTTCGTATTTAATACCTCAAATGCTTCTGTCAAAAAATCTATGGTATGCTTAGGTATCAACGATTCATAGGGTTTTACGTTTTTATAAAGTTCTTCGTTCTTTTCTTCGTCATGGAGAATCAGGTGATTTAATTGGGTATTTGCAATGATAACCTTCAACTGTTGCTGTATGGAAGGATGATCTGGTTTAAGATCGTGTATGGTAGCTCGATGGACAAGCAATACCAAATTGAATAATTGTTCATCCAAGTAAGTTTGCTTAGAGATATCCTCTGGGAACACCTTCTCAATAATATCCGTAGAAACATACTTTTGAAGCAGCTTTTTTTGGTCCTCCTCAACACGCATCGAGTTCATAAGTAACATGAGCAATTCTGAGTTTAATTCATTGAATTGATCTTTTTCCTTTAACCATTTTATTCGTTTAATTAATGCTAAAGAACAATCAATAGCTTTTCTCCTATGTTTAAGCGATTGTTCTTGAACTCTAACTATTTCATCAAAAGAATATTGCGGATTATCCAAGCTGGCTTTAATCTCGTTTAATGAAAGTCCTAGACTCTGCAATAATTGAATTTCATGCAGCCTTTTAAAATCTTCATTTATATATACATGATGATCATTTTCGTTCTTTTGTGAGGGAACCAATATGCCAAGTTGTCGATAATGTCTTAACGTACGAACTGTTGTGCCCGCCAGCTTAGCAAACTTACTCACGGTTAATTGCATCTAACGTCCCTCTTTTCAAATAATCAGTTCTTGTACTTTCTTTCCAGAAAAATTCCAATAGAAATATTATAAATCACATGAGCAAGGATTGGTGGAATTAACGACCCCGTAAAATAAAAGAGTAGTGCAAAAATCAAACCATTCACAAACACAACGATAAGGATACCCGTAGCTCCTTTATATTGAGGAACATGTATTATCCAGAATAGAAAAGTGCTTATTAGAATGACGAGCCAATCCACGACGAAAGAATATCCAATAAATAATCCGATCAGGACACCTCTAAAAAAGAATTCTTCAAACATACCACCTATCGCGGTTAAAGCTATACCACTTGGTCTGATCATTATTTTTTTAATCATATCTGACCCCTCGGTCGTAGGGAGTTCTGTTCTTGTTCTGATGAATGTAATTAGAGCTATTGTAGTAATAAAAAAACTAAAAATAAGACCAATGATGATTGTGGGTAACATACTAATCTCGTTTGGCATGAATAAGGAAGCTATGAATGGTAACATTCCTCCCCACTTAAATAACCCAATAAAAATCAATCCAATAAATAGAAAAGCTGATTGCGTTAGTAATGCGATCAACAGTATTTTATACTGTTCCTTTGCATGGGGCTCAGACATAATGAAAACTCCTTCTATCATATTTTTTTCATTATAGATTGTGACGCAGCGTCCCCCGCAACAGCTTTTTTTTATCAGAATATTGATCAGCAGTTACTTAGACATATCGTGCAACAGACTAGACTGCATTTAAAATTTCCACTTCCTAGCACTGCTTTATACTCGTTGATATCTTATTAAATTTGAATTAAGGGGAAAATAGAGTGTAAGAAATTCTATTCATGCAAAAGAGGGTCCTGTCATTTTCATAACAGGACCCTTTTTGAGTAACCTAGAAATCCCTCAAACGATCAAATATCTCATATAAATCCTCGTGATTGACCTTAATCAAATCATCTTGACGCAGTTCCAAATTCTCCTGTAACTGATTCAGTAACTCCGTTAGCACAACATAAATCTCTTCCCGCTCAACAGTTTCAATAAAGCCGGTCTTGGCATCCATCTTGTTGAAGGTCTGTGTGTAGTTCTCAACCATGGAGACGAGCTGTTTGTGCATAGCTTCCTGATTGTTAAAATCTTGACTTAATTGGCGGATTTCCTTCAAGCACTGCTTGTACAATTGAGCTGCTTTTTTGGCATGTGCTGCCTTGATGTGGTCCCGCCCATCCCAATCCCGAAACGGATTGTTCAGGTTCTCCGCAAGCCATTCCGGTTTGCGTGCTTTGGTGATTTCTATATCAAGTCCGGCAGCGGCGAATTTCTTATATCTTGTTTTGATCGATTTGGCTGCATCGACAGGCAGGCTGGTTAGCCACAGCCTAGCCAATTTTGGAAGTTGCTCTGGATCAGGGAATTGTTCACCTTTGAAGCCGAACAGGTCATATGTAGTGAAGGTTTGCAAATTTGCCAAATGCTGAATCGACTCTATATGGGATACATTGCCGGGTTTACCCCACAGTCGCAACTCTGAAAGCTCAGGATAATACTGCACAAGTGGCTCCAGATTGAGCTCCGTGATATCTCTGATATACAGACCTTCAAGTCGTGAGATACCCGTAACCTGTGGCAGGCCCGATGGAACATTGAGAGTGATGTATTTACCGTCTTCATAAGCCACGATACGTAGATCAGGAGACAACTCTCCTGTGAAATTCAGACTTTTCATCTTTGTGTTTAAAACTAACTCCTTCAACCCGCTGACATCCACGATAAGTTTGGTCAGGCGACTCTTGCTGATATCGAGCATCGTTTGACCATGATGTAAGATATGAAGTTCATTAATGAACGGGTTGTCCTCTATAAATGGAAAGATTGATTCCGTATAACCATCCATTTCAATATGTGTCAGACAAGGTAGCTTTGCGAGTTCGACTACATCTTCAGAAGATTTAGGGCTGAAATTGCGGAGTGTACTCGTACTGCGCCGCACTACACGATTGCCAACCATGACTTCTTCGTCATCATCCGCAGCTTGTTTGAACTGCGCTCTTCGGATCGCATCGATACCTTCCCATTCACGCTGGAGATAGAGACTTTCTCCGATCGGCCAGCCTCCGCCATACGTATTCGTTTCCTCGGTGTAGAGCGGAAGGATATTGCCTGCAAGCACATACTGTGAAGGAACATTAGCACTCACGAAACTATGGGCAAGTCGATCATTCCAGAAATAAAAATTACAGATCAGTGGTTTCATCTGATGAAGCTGCATTTCATTAGGCAGTTGATCACCAGTCCAATCCAACTGAAGGACGGAGGCAAGCGTGTCAGAAGTTTTACCCTCTGTTTCTTTCAGTCCAGTTACCTGGCAGGCTGTATATTGTTGTAATTTTTCGACGTACACGCAGTACACATCTCCAACATTGGGAATCATGTTATGCTCCTTTCGCTCTGTATCAATCGATGCTAAGCTACTTGTAAACCAAGTATTCTGTAGAACTAATAATAGATGGATTATATCAGAGTCATTCAGAGACTACCATTTTGGATAGAGTCGAATAGGCTTGAATACTTTTATAAAAAGGAACGATGTCTATGGATACAAGTATGAGCCGTAACAAAAAACTGGGTGAGTTTTTGAAATCGCGGAGAAGCCGCATTCAACCGGAACAAGTTGGATTGTCAGGATCTTATGGACAGCGAAGAACACCTGGTCTACGGCGGGAAGAAGTAGCGGTATTGGCTGGTGTCAGTGCAACGTATTACACGTGGCTCGAACAGGGGAGGGAGTTGGCGGCTTCACGAGAAGTGATGCAGAGTATAGCGAATGCGCTCCGTTTAACACTGGAAGAGAAGAGTCATCTGTTTGACTTATGGGACCCTAATACGGAACATGAATTCCTTGCTTCGTATTCACAACTGGAGCCAGGTTGGCAGAGTATTATTGGGCAGTTGACGCATCCTTCCTTTATTACCAATGAACGTTCTGAGGTTCTTGCCTGGAATGAAGCAGCTGATACGAACATCTTTAACTTCTCGTCGATGAATATGAATGAGCGTCTAATGATGCGGATTCTATTCTTGGATGCAACGCTCAGGGAGCGTATGCACAATTGGGAGGAATTCGCGCGGCACTCGGTAGCCGTATTCCGTACGTATTATGACAAGTATCCGAGTGACCCCGAATTCAGCAGAATCGTGAAACAATTGAGTGAAGAAAGTATAGACTTCCGAACGATCTGGAATCTGCACCAAGTTGAATTCAAACAAGTCAATCGTGTCCTGCTTGAAACGACGGATCGGGCAGATGGTGTTGTGCATGCATACGATATCTTTTCCATGAATAATCTGAACAGCCAATCAGGCATTCATTGTTGTATTTACGTTCCTGTTGCCATATAGAAAGTTAATCAAACTGGTAATTTCTTTACTAGCATAAACAGAGTGTGGTTGGGGTCTCGGAAGTGAAATAGAATGAACTCAAGTTCATACGTATCTAATTAACGTTTCTATTTCAAGATGAAAAGAGGGAGCCACATGCTCAAAACAAGAACACTGGGAAATGATAAATTACGAATATCTGCGCTTGGCTTGGGTGTGATGATGATGCCGGATAATGACGAATCGGTACATACCATTCAGGGTGCGCTGGATGCAGGAGTTACCATGTTTGATACGGCGGATCTGTACGGAGAGTATGAAAAACAGCGATTTGGAGGGAATGAAAAGCTGCTTGGACGCGCGCTTAAGGGTCGAAGATCCAAGGCAATCGTTGCCACCAAATTTGGTATAACACACACGCAGGGCCCCAAGGGAGATCCAGCCTACATCAAAAAATCAGTAGATGCGAGTCTCTACAACCTGGGAATGGATTATATCGATCTGTATTATCAACATCGTCCTGATCCGAATACACCCATTGAAGAGACCGTAGGCACACTTGCCGATCTGGTTCAACAGGGGAAGATTCGATATATTGGTTTGTCCGAAGCGCCAGTAGAGATCATTCGGCGTGCACATGCTGTTCATCCGATTACAGCGTTGCAGACCGAATATTCATTATGGAGTCGAGAGCTTGAGGATGAGATTATGCCTGTCCTGCATGAATTGAACATTGGATTGGTTCCATACAGCCCTTTGGGGCGGGGCTTCCTGACTGGTCAGATCCGATCTATAGACGATCTGCCGGAAGATGATTATCGTCGTCACTATCCGCGTTTCCAAGGTGAGAACTTTCAGAAAAATCTGGAGGTTGTTGGATTGATCCAAGAGATGGCTAAGCAAAAAGGGTGTACGGTCTCTCAACTTGCTCTGGCTTGGTTGCTTGGAAAGGGAGAACATATCGTTCCGATCCCGGGGACTCGCAATCTGGAAAGAGTTCACGAGAACTTGGGAGCGCTACAGGTTTCGCTTACGGATGATGAGATGAACCAGATCGATCGCATATCACCTAAAGGCATCGCAGCCGGAGGCAGATTCCCTGGTCAAGTCTAGTTTGTTTATACATGATTCTAAGAAACCTAAAGTTCAGGATTAAAAACAATATATAACATGTGTCAACGGTATTATCTTTCTATTCTCCGGCATACAGTACAACAATGAGATGTATGCCCAAGGAGGAGAAATGATCGTATGATGAATCCGATTTTACAAGCCCCGAATGTTCCGCTGGCAGCCGATTCCAATGCGGTTGTCAATTATCAGAGGGATTCACGCAACTATGTAACCCAGTTGTTTGGAGAACAGCTGCCGACCATTGCGAATGGTTTCTTCAACGTGCACTTAAGCAAAGGAATCATTGTGCAGCCGCACTGGCACACCAATGTCACGGAGATGGTTGTGGTTATCACCGGTGAAATTACAGCGTCAGTCTTCAATCCGTTTACGCGTGAACGATTGACATATCGTCTGAAACCAGGTCAGGTTGTGGTATTTCCGAAAGGCTGGTTTCACTGGTTTGTCGCTGAGACAGATGATGTATATGTCTTAACAATCTTTGATCAACCAACGCCTGATATTGTATTTGGAGCGGATTTCTTGGCAGCTACACCGCCGGAGGTGGCTCACCGCGCGTATTGTTTGGATGAAGAGGCATATGCGAGAGCTGTTGCTTCCATTAAAAATGATGCGATTCTGGGCCCTCCAATAGGGTGTGATACGCAGGTTTCTGATCAATCGACTTCACCTTCCAAGACGTCCGTGTCACCATCCAATAAGCTGAAATCTTAATTTAAGATTCCTTATTTATTATCAAAGTACACAGCCTGTAACTGGAGAATATCAGTTGCAGGCTTTTTGATGTGTCGATGTAATAATCTTATGAAGTCCATGGAGGGGTTGGTATTATATTAGAAAAAAATTCAAAATGCCTGAGTCAGTGTGTTACGTTCTCTGTTAGTATAGTATGAACATCCAACCAAAACGGAGGACTCATGAATGAACATGTCAGAAATGAAAACGCTTGAAACTGCAATGAGTTATGCACCTATTTTGATGTTTGACAGAGCCGAACCCTTTTATCCTGATTTTATTGGCATTTCTGTGTTGCATCAAACTGGGCCTTCACCATCGTTCAGAAGGGACATTAAGTTTCCGACCGAGGTAGTACAATATGTAATTGAATATGCAATCTGGTGGGATTATGAGATTGGACATCTGTATGAAATGGAGCATGTATGGGTTTATGTGGGTCATGACGGAGAGGTAGTAGACTGTGAAGCCAGCTTTCATGGGAAGGTGCTGCGTGGATTATTGAAGGAACGGGTCAATGTGGTTGGACATCATGTATGTCTGTACTCACAGCCTGGCAAACATGCTTTCTCACCACTTCCGGTTGTATTTGAGTTATTGCCAAACCTGTATAGTGCAGCAGGTGCCGAAGCTGGATGTGATGGGCTACTTGTGAATGAGTTGTTTCAAGATTATTTTGAAACGAATGAACAGATCGATGCTCAGGTGGAGCGTTATCTGCAGACCAAAGCGTTTGTACCTACCATGGAGTTCGAAGAATATTTACTAAAACCGGAGATGTTCATGACGTGGAATAACCTGTTTAGTATTATTCCACTCAGGATTAAGGACCGCTTAATGGAACTGGAGCAGTTATATAACACATAAGTGATTAGTTTTAAATGGATTTTGTGTTAATTTAAAGTGTATTTTTTCGCTTCATAACCAAACTTTGTTGATTCGGGTTTGGTTTTTTTAATGGGAAAATGGACTCAGTATAGCTAAACATTTATTAGACTTAAGTCTTGAAATGTGGAGCGTGTACAGAAAAATACATAATTTTTTTGCATGAAAATGATATGTGTTAGACGTAAGAACTATACAACTTCTTATGTAAATATAAGAAAACCATGTCACATGAAAATTTGTATGGAGAATGTATGTGGAAATCAATGCAGAATATTCAATATACGTATATATGTAAATGAAAATAACAATTTAATAGGTAAAAAGTATAAATTATATTTAAAAGAAGATCCTTTATATCTGAAATAAAAATTCGTAATAGTGCAAATTTATAGAAATAAAAATCTCCTATTCAGTTTTAATATATTTATGTCGAAATAGATCGTAAGTTGTCTGGAGCGCGACCAAGAGAAGGGTTTACCAAGCGTTATATACATAACTGGACACTACGATGCCTAGGAGGAGATTACATGAAGTGGTTTGGAAATTTGAAAACAGCAACAAAGATTATCTCAGCGTTTTTAGTTGTGTCGATAATCCTTGCGGCGCTTGGCGTCTACTCTGTAGTAACATTGAGAAGTACGAATGAACGAATGCAAGAGATGTATAACAACAATCTAATCTCTGTGAAAGAATTATCCTCTGCTCAGATTGATTATCAAAGAATGCGTGTGAACGTGCGTGATTTGAGCTTCGAAACCGTCGAAACCGAAAAAACTCGGATCACGGAGAACATCGCTTCGATTCGCCAGAGTGTGAATGATCGCCTGACCATCTATCGTCCGCTTGCAACAACCCCTGAAGAAATAGAATTACTCCGTAATTTTGATGCGGAATATCCAGGATATTTAACGTTGTTTGAACGAGCAACTAATCTGGCTCTCGCAGATGACCAAAGCGCCTTTAATACCTACCTTAAATCTGAGCTTAAACCACAAGGGGACAAGATTGTTGAGCTCCTTACCAATTTGATCGACGTTAATGAAAGTTTGGCTGAACAGGCGAATATACAATCTCAGGCTGCCTATTCACAAGCATTTAAAGTAACGATAATTCTTGTGGTTCTGTCCGTACTCTTCAGTATTCTCATTGGATATATCATCTCTCGCTCCATTTCGAAGCCACTCATGGCCATGCTGGGTCTAGCTACGGAAGTTGCCAACGGAAATTTGACCCTTAAATCAAACATCTCCAGCAAAGATGAAGTGGGTCAACTAGCCGCGGCACTGAATCGGATGGTCGATAATCTGAAAGAGTTAATTAACAATATCGTGATGAACTCCCAAAGTGTTGCTGCTTCTTCGGAACAGATCTCAGCCAGCACACAGGAAATTGCGAGCACCAGCACAAGCCAATCCAGTGAGGCGGGAAATATCTCCGAATTGTTCAAGGAGCTTTCACTTGCCATCAACTCCGTCGCTGCAAGTGCGGAAGAAGCGGCTGAACTGTCCAACGATACGGTGAAGACTGCTCGTGAAGGTGGACTTGTTGTACAGACTTCATTGGAAGGTATGCAAGCTGTTAATACAAAAATGACCAAGCTTGAAGATGATTCTCGTAAAATCGGTGACATCATTGAAGTGATTGACGATATCGCTGAGCAGACCAATCTGCTCGCGCTGAATGCTGCAATTGAAGCGGCACGTGCCGGAGAACAAGGACGAGGATTCGCCGTAGTAGCAGATGAAGTCCGGAAGCTTGCTGAACGAAGTGGCGAGGCGACCAAAGAAATTACAGCCATCATCAAAGCAATGCAGGAAAATACGAGACAAAGTGTGCAAGCCGTAGCAGCCAGTGTTGAGCAGTCTTCCATGACTGGACAGGCGTTTGATCAGATCATTGATATGGTCAATAACTCTTCACAGAAAGTAAACGAAATTGCTGCTGCATGTGAAGAAGAAGCAGCCCAAGCTGCAGAGGTGATGAGCTCTGTTGAATCCATCTCGGCTTCCAGTGAGGAATCCGCTGCAGCGTCTGAAGAGACAGCGGCAACATGCCAGTCTTTGGCACATCTGGCGGAAGAACTGGCGAATTCGGCAGCGGCCTTCAAAACAAATTAATAAAATTGAATTGAGGGTGAATTGATGTCTTCACTTCAGAAGGAACAATATATTGAACTGTCTGTAGGTGCAGAGACTTGCGCCATTCGAATCGAAGAAATTCACGAAATTATTAAAATGCTTAGCATTACAGATATCCCATTCAGCCGCCCAGAGATCAAAGGGGTAGTTAATCTGCGTGGCAAGGTTGTATGTGTGATGAGTCTGCGGAACCTGCTGGGTATGCCGGATGAACCGGACACCAGAGCGACTCGAATTATCGTAGTTCGGCATCAGGAAGAATATATTGGCTTGATCGTGGATCGCGTGAACAAGGTAACCACATATTCGGAAATACATCCGCCAACAGGCGGATATGGTCGTAACCGTGAAGGTTTATTCCATGGTGTGGGTCAACAGGAAGACAAGCTTGTGGGCATTTTGAAACTGGACGAAATATTGGGCGGTTAGGGAGGTATATACGAATGATGGATTTGTCTGCCTACCGTGACATCTTTATCGAAGAACTGAATGATCAACTGGAACGTATGGATCAGTCTTTATTGGCATTGGAGCTTTCGCCTTCTGTAGAACTAGTTCAGACGTTGTTTCGGGCAGCTCATACCATCAAGGGATCGGCATCCACTATGGATTTCCGAGAATTAAGCGACCTCACGCATGAAGTGGAGTATGCTCTTGAATGGGTCCGGGAGAAAAAACCGGAGATGACTTCGGAGCTAATTGATACGTTGTTCCGCTCTTTGGACGCCATGAAGGTGCTTCGTGATCAGTACATCCGTGGGGAAGCCTATGCAGACTTTCGAGCGGTAGTACGAGAAATAAAGGATTTAATTCAGACCCCGGCAGTAGTCGGGCAACTTAAAGTACCTCAATTGCAACCAGCAGAATCGATTATGGCACAGGTGGCTATAGTGTCAGGCAAGCAGTTATTGTCCATTCATATCGTGCTGGAGCAGAAGTGCATGATGAAAGCGGCCAGATATCATATTTTACGACAACGTATCGAGGAAATCTGTGGTACGGTTGTCGCTACTTCGCTCATGGAGAGTCAACCGGGCGCGCAAAATGAAGATGATCATTATGGTCAGTTCATCATCATCGTAGCAACGTCGAAGGACCCACAGCAGCTTAAGGCAGAGCTGTCTTCAGACTCGGATATTCATATGCTGGACATTGATCCATATCTGCTGGAATCCAATGAGGTTGCAGCGACGTCTGCACCACTTGAATTCTCTGAAACAGAGCAATCGAAACAAAGCTTGCCTACCGTGAATACAACTGGGCCGGATGAGAAAGTGAAAGCTGCTCAACCTACAGTTCGTGTGAGTGTTGAGCGTCTGGACCATTTGATGAATTTGGTCGGTGAACTGTTAATTGATCAAACATCCCTTGCAGATCTGAGTGGATCGGGTGCGCGTAAGGAGTCTTCAACACTCATCCGGAGTATTAGTGGTGTATCCGATCATATGGGCAGGGTAATCAAGGAACTCCAAGAAGGTGTAATGAAGACACGGATGTTACCCATTGATCAACTATTCAGTCGCTTCCCGAGATTGGTTCGTGACCTATCACAGAAGCTGGGTAAGGATCTGGAACTGGTTATTCAAGGTGGAGAGACTGAGCTTGACCGGATGATTATTGAAGAACTGAGTGACCCGCTGATCCATCTCATCCGCAACAGTGCAGATCATGGCATTGAAAGTGCAGAGGTTCGGGCGGAGAACGGTAAGCCGTCCAAAGGACGTATTACCTTAACTTCATTTCATGAAGAAAACCATGTCGTCATTCGTTATTCGGATGATGGCAAAGGTATCGATGGTGAGAAGATCAAAGCTTCAGCCTTGGGCAAAGGTATCATTAGTGAAGAACAGGCTGCACGCCTAACAACACAGGAAGCTGTACATCTCATATTTGAACCTGGCTTCTCGACGGCTTCTTCTGTCAGTGAAGTATCAGGACGCGGTGTTGGAATGGACATCGTGCGTAGTCAGATCGGGCGACTCAACGGTATAATTGATATTGATACGGAGGTTGGTGTGGGTACCACGTTTACGATTCGTCTACCGCTCACACTGGCGATTATTAAAGGTCTGTTAGTCAAAGTATCAGGTCGTGTGCTGATCTTGCCAATGTATAATGTTGCTGAGATTGTTCGAATTTCACCTGAAGATATTCAGATGATCCAGGGGCAACAAGCGATCCTGAATCATGGACGAATTGTACCTTTTCACCGACTGTGCGACAGACTCAACTATCCACGAACAGACCGCAAATCCAAGACCATTCCACTGGTGATCGTGCGTTCCGTTGATAAAATTGCAGCTTACGCAGTAGATGAGATTACAGGAAATCAGGAAGTCGTTATTAAGACACTCGGTACGTATCTGGGAGCGATGAACCATCTATCTGGAGCAACGATCCTCGGCAATGGTAAAGTTGCTCTTATATTGGACGCGTCCTATCTGGTGAGTCTTTAATCGTTAGATAACACAAACTTTAGGCAGGCCAAAGAGCCTCATCATCCATAACTGGACGGTGGGGCTCTTCATTGTACCTTTTGGCATTATGACCACTTAGGATTTGAAAATGAGATCCATAAACCGGTTGGCAGCCAGAGAAATCGGCATATTGCGTTTGGTCATAATCCCCACATGGGAAGGGGGGAGCGGGACATCAAGCTGAATTTCGAAGAGAGAACCTTCCTCCAGCTCTTTGGATATAAATTCACGTGTGACATAGGAAATCCCCAGTCCTCGACGCGCAAACTCAATCAACAGATCAACGCTACCAACCTCAATCTCAGGTTTCAACGTGTAACTATAGCTGTTAAACAACTCGGTTATAGCCATCCGAACCCGGCTGTTCCGGGAGAAGAGGATCAGTTGATGCTCCAGAAGCATCTCAAGTGTCATGACTTTACCCTTCAACTGAGCATAACGTTCCCCAGCTACAAAACAGTCCTTCAACTGAATGCTTTCTCTCACTTCGAGCTGTGGATCAACAATGGGCATGCGAACAACACCAAGATCAATCTTGCCTTCTTTCAGAAAGGTGATGACTTCCGGCGTAGTTCCATGACTCAGATGTAGCTTGATGTTAGGGTACAAGGTGTGGAATTCCTCTAGATACGCCAGCATGTAATGCTTGAACAGGGAGTCACTGCCACCAATTCTCAATTCACCATTGTCGAGATTCTTCAGTGCGGCCATTTTTTCTTCCGCAAGAGAGATCAGAATCTGGGATTGTTCAATATAGGAGTACAGACTGGCACCTTCCTGTGTCAGCGCTACACCCTTGGAATTTCGATAAAACAAGGTCAGACCAAAGCTCTCTTCCAATTGCTTAATGGCATGACTGACGCTGGGTTGAGTGATATACAGTGCTTTCGCAGCCTGTGTCAAACTTCCCGTTTTGGCGGCCCAGTAAAAGACTTTATATAGTTCGTAATTTGTTGTCATAGATGTGGTCTATAGCTCCTGTGAAATATATTAATTACTTGTATAGCTATAAAACGTATTATAGTGTAACTACAACAAAGAAACCAGAGTTACTTGGAAGGAGAACGGTAAGATGGAACCAACTACCATTGTTTTATTTGGTGCAACTGGCGATTTAGCCAAAAGAAAAATATATCCTGCCTTATATAACTTATATCTTGAGCAGAAGCTTCCTGAAACCTTCTCATTGATTGGTCTGGGGCGTAGAGAGTGGTCTGATGAATTCTTTCAGGCACAAGTGGAAAAATCATTAAATGAATTTTCCAGACGCCAAGCTGATCCTGAAGTTGTGAAGTCATTTGTGAAAGCTTTCCGCTACAGTGTATTGAATATAAGCCATAAGGAAGATTATATAAAGCTGTTGGGATTAGTTGAACAAAGAGAAGCTGAGCTTGGCATTCCGTCCAATCGCTTGTTTTATCTCTCGGTTGGTCCGGAATTTTTCGAACCGATTGCCGAGAACATTCAAGAAAGTGGACTGGGTTCCACACAGGGATGGAAACGCCTCGTTATCGAGAAGCCATTTGGTCACGATCTACAGTCTGCGAGAGACCTTAATCGCAAATTAAGCGAATCGTTCACGGAGGAAGAGATTTATCGGATTGACCACTATTTGGGCAAACCGATGGTACAGCGTCTGGAGACGTTGCATCAGAGTAACCCAATCATGAAGGCGTTATGGAACAACCGTTACATCTCCAATGTGCAAATTACGGCGAATGAGACTGTAGGTGTCGAAGAACGTGCATCCTATTATGATCATGTTGGTGCAGTGCGAGACATGTTCCAGAATCATATGTTGCAATTGCTCATGATGATGGCGATCCAGCTTCCATACAACAGTACTTCCGAAAAAGTTGGATTGAAGAAAAAACACATTATGGAATCGATCCAGCCGTTACAAAAACAAACTGTGGGCGCAAACATCATCCGTGGACAGTATGCAGAAGGCAATATTCAAGGTAAACCGGTAAATGCTTATACGGCTGAACCGGGTGTAGCCGAGAATACGATGAATGACACATTCATTGCTGCCAAGTTGCAAATTGATGATTTCTTCTGGCGTGGTGTTCCGTTTTACATTCGCACGGGTAAAAGAATGAAGGAGAAATCAACACGTATCGTGATTGAATTCAAAGAACCTTCAGGACAGACAAATGTGCTGAAAAACAAGGGTTCCAAGCCAAACCTGCTCGTCATTGAGATGAGTCCGGATCAGAGTATGACATTGCAACTGAATGCAAGTGATCCTGAGAATAAAGGTGAATTCAAACCGGTTCACATCGATCTTTCTCCGGATAAAGGTGACCTCGCAGAAGCTTACGAGAATCTGATTCGTGATGCTTTGCTGGGTGATCCAACATTCTTTGCCCACTGGGATGAAGTAGAATTGTCATGGGCGTGGGTGCAGCCAATTCTGGATGCATTCCAGGAAAATCTGTTGCCACTTCACCTGTATCCTGCGGGTAGCTATGGACCGGCTGAATCAGATGTTATGCTTGAAGAAGAAGGTCACCACTGGTGGTTTGATGAGCCGGCGGATCAGGAGTCTGTAGTTACAAATAGCATACCCTTGGCGGTTAATGCGAATCTCTAAACCAAAATAAAAAATATATCTGGAGGTAATTAAATCATGAAATTTTTTATCGATACAGCTAACGTGGAAGATATCCAAAAAGCATACAAAATCGGCGTATTGTCTGGCGTAACAACAAACCCATCTTTGGTAGCCAAAGAGGGCGTGAAATTCGAAGATCGTATCGAAGAAATCTTGCGTTTGGTACCAGAAGTGGAGTCCGTTTCTGCGGAAGTGACACCAGATGCCCTTACTGCTGAAGAAATGATCGCGCAAGCGAACGAATTGATCAAAATTAACAACAGTGACAAAAACATTACGATCAAATTGCCAATGACACTTGCAGGACTTGAAGCTTGCCGTTACTTGACCAAAAAAGGCGTCAAAACCAACGTAACGTTGATCTTCACTGTGAACCAGGCGCTTCTAGCTGCTCGTGCTGGTGCAACATATGTATCTCCATTCCTGGGACGTCTTGATGATATCTCCGAAGATGGCGTACAATTGGTTACCAAAATTGCTGAATTGTTCCGTACACATAACCTGGATGCACAGATTATTGCGGCTTCTGTAAGACATCCGGATCACGTTACACGTGTAGCGATGGCGGGAGCACATATTGCTACTGTTCCATTCTCCGTCATTGAACAGATCTCCAAACACCCGCTGACAGATCAAGGTATGGACAAATTTGCAGCGGACTGGAAAAAAACAGTACAATAATCACTGAACATATATTCGTTTCAACTTACAATAAAACTATATAAATCATGGAGCATTGGGAGGACATAATGAGTAAACAACAGATTGGTGTTATTGGATTGGCAGTAATGGGTAAAAACCTGGCTTTGAATATTGAAAGCAAAGGTTTCTCGGTAGCGGTATTTAACCGTTCCCCGGAGAAAACGAACGATCTTCTGAAAGAAGCAGAAGGTAAAAACCTGACAGGTGCATTCACTATTGAAGAATTCGTGGAATCCCTGGAATCTCCGCGTAAAATTCTGATCATGGTGCAAGCAGGTAAAGCAACAGATGCAACGATCGAGCAACTGCTTCCTCATCTGGATCAAGGCGACATTATTATCGATGGAGGTAATGCTTACTTCCCTGACACACAACGTCGCAGTAAAGAACTGGAAGAAAAAGGTTTCCGCTTCATCGGAGCAGGTGTATCCGGTGGTGAAGAAGGCGCACTGAAAGGCCCGGCAATCATGCCAGGTGGTCAGGAAAGTGCTTATCAGTTGGTAGAACCGATCCTGACAGCGATCTCCGCTAAAGTTGGCGATGACGCTTGTAGCACATATATCGGACCAGACGGTGCCGGACACTATGTGAAAATGGTGCATAACGGTATCGAGTACGGAGATATGCAGTTGATTGGTGAAGCGTACCACTTGCTCAAATCCGTATTGAACGTTCCCGTTGAAGAGTTGCATGAGATCTTCACCGAGTGGAATCAAGGGGAGCTGGACAGCTACCTGATCGAAATCACGGCTGATATCTTCTCCAAATACGATCCAGAAACAGGAAAACCAATGGTTGACGTTATTCTGGATGCGGCTGGACAAAAAGGAACAGGAAAATGGACAAGCCAAAGTGCGCTGGATCTCGGCGTACCATTGTCCATGATTACGGAATCCGTATTCTCCCGTTTCCTGTCTGCGATGAAGGACGAGCGTGTAGCAGCTAGCAAAATCCTGAGTGGACCAGCAACTGAAGCATTCTCTGGCGACAAAAAAGCGTTCATCGAGAACGTGCGTAAAGCATTGTTTGCAAGTAAAATCGTATCCTATGCACAAGGATTTGCACAAATGCGTGCAGCTTCCGATGAATACGGCTGGGATCTGAAATACGGTAACATTGCCATGATCTTCCGTGGCGGCTGCATCATCCGTTCGCAGTTCTTGCAAAACATTAAAGAAGCATATGACAAAGATGCAGAACTCAAAAACCTGCTCTTGGATCCTTACTTCCAAAACATCGTTGAGTCTTACCAAGGCGCATGGCGTGAAGTTATAGCGGCTGCTGTAAAACAAGGTATTCCAGTACCTGGTTTCTCCAGCGCTCTTTCTTACTACGACAGCTACCGTACAGAGCGTTTGCCAGCAAACTTGCTGCAAGCTCAACGTGACTACTTCGGTGCTCACACATTCAAACGTGTGGACAAAGAAGGTTCATTCCACTTCCAGTGGATGGACACAAACGAGTAATTTTAATTCCGAAATTATAGCATTCCTGCAGTTGTCCTTGAATTTAACTATTCAGGGCGGCTGCGGGAATGCTTTTTCTGGTTAATGGTTCAAATTTAAATATTATCAAATTGTAATAAAATGTACGAATCTGGGTTTGGCAAACAGATGATCTGACTCATCAACTACGTTATACTTGTTCAGACGGACCTGTGTCCGTAATGAAAATTCAGAATACAACTTATTGATGTGGAGGTTAGACCGGGCATGTTTGTATTAGCAGGTATATTGTTTTTGGTCGTATACGGTTTATTAGTGTTCTACATAGGCTGGAGCGGTTGGAGTTGGATGAAACCAGTTGTGTCCGCCAGATTTCGATGGTTTTATATTATAGCGCTTGTATTCCTTGCCGTTTCCTTCATTTTGGCACGGGTATTTGGAAGCATCTCGTTCCTCGGTATCATCGGTTCTTACTGGCTGGCAATCTTCTCGTTGTTATTGTTGATCCTACCCGTCGTTCACCTCACGATGTGGTTGTTGAGAGTAACCCGTATTCCTAGACATCACACACATAAATGGGCGGGGGTCGTTACGCTGGTGCTGTTAGTGTCCACAATGGGTTACGGAATTTTTAACGCCTACAGCCCGGTAGTGAGAACATATAATATCCAGATTGATAAAAAAGTAGAAGGTGTAGACAAGCTCAACATTGTCATGGCTGCCGATATGCACTTTGGACTTCTGTCTGGCACTGCACATGCGAAACGCATGGTGGAGGAAATTAATGCGCTGAAGCCGGATCTGGTGCTGTATCCTGGAGATATTATTGATGACAATCTGGATATGTACCTCAATAGCGGAATTGCCGATATTATCAGTGACATTCAGGCTCCATACGGCGTCTATGCTTCACTCGGGAATCACGATAAGTTCGATGGTCCGATTGAAGATCTGATTGCTGCGCTGGAGAAGAGCAACATGCAAGTTCTGTACGATGACAAGATCGTGCTGAATGACAAGATCACCCTCATTGGTCGGAAAGATCGCACAGAGAAGGATCGTGCAGAAGTAGCTACTTTAATGCAAGGTACTGACTTGAGCCAACCGGTACTTATGATGGATCACCAGCCGTATGATCTGGATATTGCGGAGCAAAACAATGTAGATCTGGTCGTATCCGGTCACACCCACCGTGGACAGATTGCACCGGCTCAGTTCATCACACAAGCGATCTACGAGAATGATTGGGGTTATCTGCAAAAAGGCTCCATGCACTCCATCGTAACGTCAGGATTTGGATTCTGGGGACCTCCGATTCGCACAAGCAGTCGTTCGGAGATTGTGCAGATTAATGTGACCTTCCAACAATAATATAGAGGGCCCTTCGAGAGAAGGGTCTTTTTTGTCAAAGCAAGTGTTAGATGTTGGATGACGCCGTTTGAAACTGCTTCAACATGTGAATACTTAAACATATGTGCCCTTAAACGTGGAAGCATAGGGAAATGACTCAAGTAAGGGAATGAAGTGGAATCGCAGTAGTAGTATTTTTTGGTTGACACCGTTTTCAGGTTATGATAAATTAGATCCGAGGCTTGTTACCGGTAATGCGGGCAAAACCAC
The DNA here is from genome assembly GCF_038004485.1 of Paenibacillus sp. FSL R7-0026. Classification (NCBI taxonomy): domain Bacteria; kingdom Bacillati; phylum Bacillota; class Bacilli; order Caryophanales; family Paenibacillaceae; genus Paenibacillus; species Paenibacillus sp. FSL R7-0026. The sequence goes on along the minus strand of NZ_JBBORG010000001.1, from coordinate 3,829,930 downwards.
TATGGAAATGATTTTATTATTTCTGTTTTGGTTTTGCCCTTTTTTATTCCTCAAAAAAAACCAGGTGGGTCCGTAATGATTATTAAACAGATATTTAATAACAATATTGTCAGTACCGTGGATGACAAAAATCAGGAACTACTGATCCTCGGCCGGGGTATCGGATTTAAGTTCAAAGCAGGCGATGAGATTGATGAAGAGCGGATTGAAAAGGTATTTCGTCTTCAGGATGCATCGATCTATGAGAAATTCAAATCCATCGTAGCTGAAGTGCCGATTGAGATTCTGCAGGCAACAGATGATATTGTGACACTGGCACGAACGCAACTGAACAAAACCATCAGTGACGGGATCTATGTCTCGCTGTCTGATCACATTCACTTTGCTGTTCAACGCTTGGAAAAAGGAATGATTACTCGAAATCCACTTTCTTGGGAAGTTCAGCATTTCTATAAGGCGGAGTACGATGTGGCCAGAGAAGCACTGACCTTGCTGAAAGAAAGACTGGATATTGAGTTTCCCAAAGATGAAATCTGTAATATTGCCTTACATTTCATCAATGCGGAAGTGAATGATTCCATGAACGATGTCACCCATCTGATGCAGCTGTTGCAGGAGATCATGAATATTATCAAATATCACTTCAACGTCGAATTGGATGAAGATAGCGTCAATTATTTCCGCTTCATCACCCATTTGAAATATTTCTGTCAGCGTGTCATTACTCATTCTTCACATGATGATGCTGAGGAGTATTTATATGAAGTGGTTCGGAAAAACTATCCGGAGACATTCAAATGTATTGGCAAGATCGAGACTTTTATCCATAAGAACTATCAGTATGACATGACTCACTCTGAGCAGTTATATCTAACGCTCCATCTGGAACGTTTGATGAAAACCAAGCGGGACGAGAAGTCCACGCAATAGAATCAAATTACAACTGGATATCCTATGGGCTTGTTACTGTTCAATCAGGCAATACCCGAATGAGATGGCGCCATCAATGTGCGCTAGATTCGTTCGGGTATTTTTTATTGGAAAAATGAGGAGGAAAACATCATGAAACATCAGGAAACGGCACAGGAAATCATCAAAGCCGTTGGGGGAACAAACAATATTAACTCGGTGTATCACTGCGTAACACGTTTGCGCTTTGATCTGAAAGACAACGAGAAAGTTGATAACGGCTCACTCAAGAAATTGGATAAGGTCATGGGAACAAATATTTCCGGCGATCAATTCCAAGTCATTATCGGTAATGATGTGGCAAAAGTGTTCGATGCCATGGTGAAGGAAAATCCGGCAATCCAGCAAACTACAGAAAAGAAAGAGCCAAAGTCGGATAAAAAACAAAATGTCGTGCTGAAAATTTTTGAAACAATCGCAGGTGTCTTTGCCCCGATGCTTCCAGCGATTACTGCGGCAGGTATGCTTAAAGGATTACTCGCTTTGTTCGTATCCTTAGGTTGGATGTCAGCTGGAACCGATACGTATCGTATTCTATCAGCCATCGGTGACGGCGTATTCCACTACCTGCCTTTACTGATTGCAGTCAGCGCTGCTCGTAAATTCGGCAGTAACCCGTTTGTTGCGATTGCACTAGGTACGGCACTCATGTATCCAGACATGACAGCATTGTTATCAAGCGGTGAATCGGTTGGATTTTTGGGAATCCCGGTTACAGCAGTAAGTTATGCTTCATCGGTTATCCCGATTCTTCTTGCAGTATGGTTGATGTCCTATGTTGAGAAATGGGTTGACCGTGTTATCCCTGCTGCGCTCAAGCTATTGCTTGTGCCACTGATTACCTTGCTTGTAATGGTTCCGGTAACGCTGATTGCGATCGGTCCATTGGGTACATTTGTAGGTAGCGGATTGTCTGGCGGTATCAACTGGCTGCTGAATGAAGGCGGATTGATTGCAGGTATTGTTCTTGGCGGCGCGATGGCACTCATTATTATGACAGGAATGCACTATGCACTTGTGCCGATCATCCTGAGTAATATCGCTACACTGGGCTTTGATAAATTCTTGCCATTGACCTTTATCTCCAATATGGGTCAGGCTGGTGCAACACTCGGCGTATTCTTCCGGGCAAAAGATAAAAAACTCAAAACGGTGGCATTGTCCACGAGCTTTACAGCTCTGATGGGTGTAACGGAGCCAGCTATGTACGGTGTAAACATGAAATACAAAAAACCATTTGCCGCAGCGATGATTGGTAGTGCAGTGGGTGGCGGATTTGCACTTGCTTTTGGCGCGAAAGCGTATGTACTTGCGGGTAACGGTGGTCTCCCAGGACTTCCTTCCCTGATCGGACAGACCTTCTGGTATTCCTTTGGGGGTATGATTTTGGCCTTTATCGTGGGTGCAATCATGTCTACGATATTTGGTATCAAGGAAGAAGAAGGAGACGCAGAGGCGTTGGCTCAATTCTCACCGGGTGCTTCTACAGCACCAGCGAAAGTAACTTCCAACGATGCTGCAACCGTAAATGTAGACGACATGGGCGATCCAACACCAACGAGTGATGCAGTAGCTGTTGCACCGATGACAGGTAAATCCATCCCGCTCAAAGAAGTCAACGATCCAACATTTGGTGATGAATTGATGGGTAAAGGTGTGGCATTTGTTCCAACGGTGGGCGAATTGGTATCTCCAGTGACAGGTACCATCATGAATGTGTTCAAAACAAAACATGCGATCGTTGTCCGCAGTGATAACGGAATGGAATTGTTGATTCATGTTGGAATTAACACGGTGAAGCTTCGTGGACAGTATTTTGATTCACATGTTGCTACTGGAGCACGTGTACAGGCTGGAGACAAGTTACTCACGTTTGAACTGGCCGAGATTGCAAAAGAATACGACATCACAACCGCTATGGTTGTTACCAATACGGCTGATTACAAGCAGGTTTTACCTGTGAAATTGGGCGAAATCACGATGGGTGAAGACGTCTTGAAAGCTGAGATCTAAACGGTCCGTCTTAGGACTAACAATATCAACAAAAGAAGGAGAGATTCGAATGATTAATCGACAAGGGTTTCCGGAAGATTTTCTATGGGGCGGCGCTATTGCCGCCAACCAGGCTGAAGGTGGATTCGACGCTGGCGGCAAAGGGTGGTCAACAGCCGACATGGTTCCTTATTTTGAGAAAAAGGACTACACCAACCTTAGAGAACTGATGCATGTTACTAGTGCAACGGTTGAGAAAGCAATGGCACATCACAGTGCAGAAGGTTATCCGAAGCGTTACGGGATTGACTTTTACCATCGTTTCAAAGAGGATATTGCGCTCTTCGCCGAGCTGGGCTTCAAGACATTCCGACTGTCCATCAACTGGCCGCGTATTTTCCCGAATGGTTATGATGCCGAGCCAAATGAAGAGGGATTGCGTTTCTATGACGAAGTGTTCGATGAACTCCGGAAATACGATATCGAACCACTTGTAACCCTCTCGCATTATGAGATGCCTATGGCACTTGTTCTGAAATACAACGGCTGGGCTGGGCGCGAAGTGATTGGACATTTTGTAAGATATGCGGAAACCGTGATGAACCGATACAAGGATAAAGTAAAATACTGGTTGACGTTTAATGAGATTAATACAACCATTATTGAACCGTTCACAGGCGGCGGTATTATTGAAGACCGAGTTGAGAACACGATGCAGGCTTCTTATCAGGCACTTCATCATCAATTTGTAGCCAGCAGCCTGGTGACAGAGAAAGCACGTCAGATTAACCCGAACTTCCAGATCGGATGTATGCTTGCACGTATGATCCACTACCCGGCGACATCGAAGCCAGAGGATGTACTGCAAGCACAGATCGATAATCAGTTGAACCTGCTGCATACAGATGTACAAGTTCGTGGTAGTTATCCAACGTTTATGGCTCGGTATTGGGCAGAGAACGGGATTACGATTGCCATGGAACCAGGAGATGAGCAGATCCTGCGTGAGCACACGGTTGATTTCATCTCGTTCAGTTATTACACATCCTTGGTTTCCGCAGTGAACCCAGAGGAATATGGAGTAACTGGAGGAAACCTGTACAGTACGATTAAGAACCCGAATCTGGAGCGTACGGAATGGGGCTGGCAGCTTGACCCGATCGGTCTGCGTGTGGCATTGAAAGAGCTGTATGACCGTTATCAACTGCCATTGTTTGTTGTAGAGAACGGCCTTGGTGCCAAAGATACCGTTGAAGCAGACGGTTCCATCAACGATGATTACCGGATTGATTATCTGAGAAAACATATTACACAAATGAAAGAAGCCGTTATGGATGGTGTGGACCTGATGGGATATACCAACTGGGGAGCGATTGATATCATCAGTGCATCCACTTCGGAAATGTCCAAGCGTTATGGTGTGATCTACGTGGATCAGGATGACAACGGACAAGGCACATTGAATCGGTATAAGAAAAAGAGCTTTGGCTGGTACCAAAAAGTCATTGCCTCGAATGGCGAGAACTTGAAATAGATTAATCTATAAAGGCACCCCGGGCGTAGCTGGTATTACGGCGCCGGGGTGCCTTTTTAATATAATCAGGTAGAATTCTCATCAACGCTATTGGCATTTCAAGGTAAAAAAGATGACTACATAACATACTGGATGGTATACTGTGATCGTATTGGGGGAGGGATAACCATGAAGAAGCCTATTATTGCTGTAGATATGGATGACACGATATGTCATCTGGTCAAGCGGGCTATATATCACAACAACCTCAACTTCCCGACCCATCCGTTGCGCTATGAGGATATGATTCATTGGGATACATCCCATTTGCGTCATCCAGAGAGCACGCATGATGTATTTTATGGTCGGCCGGGTCTGTTCGAGGAATTGGAATTATACGACGAGTATGTTGTAGATGAGATGCGAAAGCTGAACGATGCTTATGATGTCATTGTTGTAACGGCAGCAGAACCAAGAACAGTCGTTGAGAAGTGGAACTGGCTCCAGCAGCATATGCCTTTTATAACCGCAGAACAGTTTATTACATGCAAAAGAAAAAACTTGCTCGGTTTCGATCTGCTTATTGATGATGGAGCACATAACCTGATTCCAGCGCATGAGGACGGCAAAAAGGTCATTTGTATCCCACATCCGTGGAATATACAGGAGCGTGAGCGATACAACTTTCCGTTGATGTCTTCATGGAAAGAGGCTAAGGCTTACATAGATGAAGTGTTACAGGTTGTTGCTGTCTGAAAGTTAACCTTATTGTCCAGAGTGCTGTGCTCTGGATTTTTTGCGATAGGCGAGAGGTGTTTTACCTGTTATTTTTTTGAATGCAGCATAGAATGAATCCATATCCCGATATCCAATCAGCTCTGCAATCAGACTGACTTTGTGCTGTGAACTCTTTAGAAGTTCGCAGCTTTTTTGTATACGGAGGTGTTGCAGGTGGCTGCTAAAGGTCTGTCCGGTATGTCGCAGAAACATTCGGCCAATCTGTTTTTCACTACAGCCCGATACACGGACCAGATCAGACATCCGAATACGATTGCTTACGTGTTCCTTAATATAGTGAAGGATGTAATCAAAACCGGTGGAATGATTCTCTTCATCATGTTCCTTTTGATAAAGTTGTCTGTAGGTCATCAATACCAACTGGCTTACCAAGGTGTATAACATGGTAGACGAACCGATTCCCGGAACAGAGGATTCACGGTACAGCTTTACAATTAGTTCTTCAATCCGATCGTTGTGATCCACAACGGAAATATAAGGAACCTGATTTTGTGCCAGATCCATCAGATGTTGAATGATTTCTTTTTCTTGAATGATCGCTGTCAGCGTGTTGATCAATTCAGCATTAAATAAGCAATTATATAGAATTAACGGATGTTCGGTTACGTTTGTACTCACAGGACGAAAGACATGAGGAACGCCGACAGGAATAACAAACAGCATCCCCTTTGTCACCGGAATGACATCTTCACCGATATGATGAAAGCCCCTTCCTTCGGCAACATAGCTATACTCAATAAAATCATGTGCGTGAAAAGGAAGCATAAAATCTTCAGAGCAACGATTGACAAAAAGTTGAAGATGATTATGCAGAAAGTATTCGCTTTTCATGAGTTGTACAGATGAATTCACAAGCAACCTCCTCGCACAGATGGCTGAATCACCGGATGAAATAGTCCTGATTACCGGGTATTTAGGGCAACAGGATCGATATAATTATATCGTAACCCCGAATGGGAAGCCAAGATGGAAAGGACGATCTGCTAATGTTCAACGTTAGTCACCTTCGCTGTGAGTATAGAATCAATCCGATAGGCCTTGATGTCAAATCACCGAGATTAAGCTGGCAGTTGCAGTCTGATCGTCGAAACTGCATGCAATCCGCATACCAGATCCAGCTATCCATGTCAGAAGATTTTGATGAGATTGCATGGGATTCTGGCAAGATAAGCACGGATCAATCCATACATGTGGAATTAAACCATTTTCAGCCTTCTCCGCGGACGCGATACTACTACCGTATTCAGGCATGGGATGATGCAGGAAATGATTCAGGCTGGTCCGAATCGGCTTATTTCGAGATGGGACTTATGGATCGTCATAACAAGTGGCAAGCAGAATGGATCACAGCTCAACCATCAGATGATGGAGATACGTCATGCCCGCGTATGCGCAAACAGTTTAATGTGAAACAACATGTTACTTCTGCCCGCATATATGTTACAGCACTTGGATTATACGAGTTGCATATGAACAACACAAGAATAGGAAAAGATTATTTTACACCTGGTTGGACCTCTTATCGTAAGCGATTACAATATCAAACTTATGATGTTACCCACCTGCTTCAGGATGGACAGAATACTTTAGGTGCTAATCTGGGTGATGGCTGGTACCGAGGGTATCTTGGCTGGAACAAAGAACGGGAGATATTTGGTTCAACGTCCGCATTGCTGCTGGAACTGCATATGAAATACGCAGATGGATCGGAGGAATGTATTTTATCCAATGGAGAGTGGACGGCTGCTCCAAGTGCCATTCGTATGTCGGATATCTATATGGGGGAGACGTATGATGCACGAATGGAGTCCGATTGGTCGGATTCATCTCAGACGAATTGGTCACCCGTGAATGTACTGGAGCATCCCAAAGATATCATCGTTGCACAGGAGAACGTACCCGTCACCCAAGTAGAACAGCTTCAGCCAATCGCCTTGTTAACAACCCCACAGGGAGATCGTGTAATAGATATGGGGCAGAATATGGTGGGATGGGTGAGATTCAGCATTCAAGGTGAGGCAGGTCAGACGGTTGAGCTGCACCATGCTGAGATATTGGATCATCAAGGCAACTTCTACACCGATAATCTTCGCGCCGCCAAGCAGTGTATTCGCTACACCTGCAAGGGGGATGGCGTGGAAACTTTTGAACCGCATTTTACGTTCCAAGGGTTCCGTTATGTGAAGCTGGTTGGCTTCCCGGAACACATTCGTCTGGATGAATTCACCGGAATAGTGCTGCACTCGAATATGGAGCCAACAGGTCAGTTTTCATGCTCCAGTCCACTGGTGAACCAACTGCATCACAATATATTGTGGGGGCAAAAGGGGAATTTTCTTGACGTGCCGACAGACTGTCCACAGAGAGATGAACGACTCGGATGGACCGGGGATGCACAGATGTTTGTCCGCACGTCTTCCTACCTGATGAACACGGCGCCCTTCTTCACCAAATGGTTGCGGGATCTGGAAGCGGATCAGGGAGAAGATGGCGGTATTCCATTCTTCGTTCCGGATCTGAGAAGTTCCACGTCAGAAGGATGGGGAGACACCAGTCATTCTTCTGCGGCTTGGGGGGATGCAGCAGTCATCTGTCCATGGACCATCTATGAGATGTATGGAGATGCCAGGTTACTGGCCGAGCAATATGAGAGTATGAAGCGGTGGATTGAATACATTCACGTACAGGGTGACAATCCATATCTGTGGAACACGGGATTCCACTTTGGCGATTGGCTGGGACTGGATTCCAAGCCCAATAGTTATGTCGGCGCAACGGACACGGATTATGTGGCAACATCATTCTATGCCTATTCGGTGTCGTTAACTCAAAAGGCAGCTGAGGCACTTGGAAAGACAGACGATGCTGAATATTACAAGCAGTTGCATACAAACATTGTTCATGCGTTTCACAATGAATTCGTGACTCCAGCTGGAAAAATTGCTGTTCCTACGCAAACAGCGCATGTTCTTGCACTCCAGTTTGACCTGCTGGACGCCACTGCCCGAACTCGTGCAGTTGAACAATTGGCGAAACTCGTGAAAGAGGCGGGAAATCATCTTACCACAGGCTTCGTGGGTACACCTTATCTGAATCCGGTGCTGAGTGATGCGGGTCTTCACGACCTGGCTTATACATTACTTTTTCAAGAGGATTATCCGTCCTGGCTGTATCAGGTGACTCAAGGCGCAACGACTGTCTGGGAACATTGGGATGGGATCAAAGAGGATGGCAGTCTCTGGAGTGCTGATATGAACTCATTTAACCACTATGCGTACGGTGCGATTGGGGAATGGTTGTATCGTTATGTTGCCGGCATTCGGTCCGATGAACATCAGCCAGGATTCCGAATGGTGCATATCGAGCCGCAACCCGGACCTGGACTGGATTGGGTGGAAGCGAGTCTGGAGACGATGTATGGTCAAGTTGCTTCAAGCTGGCACCGGTTGGCGGAGGGTGAAATGGAGATTCGGGTGCATATTCCCGCTAACACGAGAGGTACGGTACGTCTTCCTGGAGCAGGTGCACAGATTGTTCTGGAGCAAGGGAAACCGTTGGAACAGATAAGTGGAGTTCAGGATATTCAAAACATTGGAGACGATGTTGAAGTTACACTTGGATCTGGGAGTTACCAATTTACGTACAAAGACACGGATGCGAAAAAGGGTCGGGATGTTCAGGAGGCTACATTGACAGAGTCCGTATAATGATAGAATAAGCGGGAAGATGTACACTTGAAGAGGATCTGCACACACGCAGGTCCTTTTTCGAACTTGTCTGAGAGTGAATTTGTAGTATTTGAACAATGAAAGGAGCATGACCATGGCAAAACCTGCATTTAAAGATGCGCCTTTGCGCCGGGAAATAGAGGATTTGGCTAAGCAACAGGATCACCATACATTGGCCTGTTGGGCTGCGGAGTGTGCGGCACGTGTCTTGTATATATTTGAGAAGAAGACGGATGATCTCCGCGCCCGTGATGCCATTGACGCAGGAAGAGGTTGGATCCGTGGAGAGATTGCCATGGTTGATGCTCGAAAGGCGGCTTTTGCAGCTCATGCTGCTGCACGGGAAGCCGATCATGTCGCTGCCTCTGCTGCATCTCGTGCGGCGGGGCACGCAGCAGCAACGGCACATGTGAAAGGCCATGCGGTGCATGCCGCAACGTATGCAGTGAAAGCTGTCTTTTATGACTGTTTGATGGAAGAGCAAGAACGTCGTGTCCTAGAAGAGAAAACGTGGCAGTATCAATATCTGTTGGGAGGATGTAATGATCATGGGGAAAGAACACGTTAGATTAATTAAACCATCAAAAGCCTATAAGGATGCGTATTTGGCATTTTATGAAGACTGGGTCAGAAGTGGAGAATTGATGGTTCCTTGGGTCATTTCCAAAGATCCTTATGCGTTCGATGAGATGTTGGCATTTTTGCAGCGTAATGAACAAGGGATCGACATCCCGGAGGGCTGGGTCAAAGACAGTACATATTGGCTGGTCACGGAGAGTCAACAAATCGTGGGTGCCGTGAATATAAGGCATGAGCTTAACGATAAATTGTTCAACAGTGGAGGGCATATTGGATATGGTATTCGTCCAGGAGAGCGGCACAATGGCTATGGTTCCGAAATTCTCAGGCTTTCTTTGGAGAAAACGAGAGAGCTTGGAATTTCCAAAGTATTGGTCGTATGCGATGCGGTTAATGAGCCTTCCAGAAGGGTTATCCTTCGAAATGGTGGCATTCGGGATGAAGACTATGTGGAGTCCAATGGCAACATTGTTGAACGATTCTGGATAGAAAATGTCGAATAATGCAGAATAATGATGTAATATAACGAAAATAATATGGATTATGATTGTATTACCCTCGTGTGCTGATTAAAATGAAGCATAGAATCTGGATTGCGGCCGGAAACTATCATCCCATATCAGGCACAAGTGAGGTTATCTTTATGAATCAACCGGTTAATCGGCCCCGGCGAATTGAGTATCTGGATCTCTATCGTGCTTTTGCCATCATGGCAGTGGTAGCTATTCATGCAACTTCAACAGCAGTCGCGCATTACCCCAAGCATACATTAGATCATGATGTGTATTATTTCTGGAACACGTTTTTGCAATTTGCCGTTCCAGCGTTTCTGTTTCTGTCCTCCCTGGTCTTGTTCTACAACTACAGCTCCAAGGTGAATGAGAAGGGTTGGATGCTCACTTTTTATAAGAAGCGTTTATTTAATGTATTTGTACCCTATGTGGTGTGGTCCCTTATCTACTTTGCCATTAAACAGTTGCTTGCGGGCAAAGAACCTTTGACCCATGGTGTTCAATTTGCCAAACAATTAGTGATGGGAACCGCTCATACGCACTTGTACTTTTTTCTGATTATTCTTCAATTCTATATCGTTTTTCCGTGGCTTCTGTCCCTTACACGCCATCGTTTGTTTAATCGGTACTTGCCATTATTCTTTATTGCTGGCCAAGCGATCTTCTATGCACTACATTTGCAGTTTCACTTCGAACGGACAGGAAGTTTGTTACCCAGTTATCTGATCGTGATTGGATTTGGCGCATGGGTTGGGTTGAACTTTGAGTGGGCATTGAACAAACTGTATACTCACCGTTATGTGCTCATAGCTGCGTTGTTAGGTGGAGGTGCCATTTTTATATATGGTAATGCTTATATCAAAACCGCTTTTGCTGCATACCCGGTGGTAACCTATACTATGCTGTTCCTGTTCCGAAATCTGTTCACCTTATCAGCCTGCCTGCTCCTACTGATCTTTAGTGAACGAATCGGCACTGGAAAACATACCGAGGTTCGGAAAGCTACGCGTATTTTGGACTCCTTGGGTACAGTTGCGTTCGGAGTATTTTTAATGCACCCACTTGTATTGCTCTTCTGGAGACGTGAATTCACTGATGAATTGGCTCGGCACTTCAGCGTAGGTATCATTCTATCTTATGTTGTGGCGCTTCTGATCTCATGGATCTGCGCGATGGGATTGCGGCGGATGAAGTGGGGATGGGTACTGATCGGACGTTAAGTTAAAATAAATTTATTTAATTAAAGATAAGAGATTTCAAGCCCTCACGCGTTGAGGGAATCACTTGAAACCTCTTTTTTATTTGCCCTAAAGAAGGTATTATAGAGTTTAATGTCCATAAAATTGAATTAATGGAATGAACACTACCTTGTCAGGAGTGATCAAATGAAATTGGTGATTATTTTTGGTCCGCAGGCTGTGGGCAAAATGACGGTTGGGCAAGAACTGGAGAAGATAACAAAGCTTAAATTGTTTCATAACCATATGACCATTGAATTGGTGTCTCCTTATTTCAGCTATGGTACACCACAGGGAAAAAGACTGGTTAATCTGTTCCGTCAGGAGATTTTTGAAGAAGTGGCGAAGAGTGACCTACCGGGTCTGATTTTTACGTTTGTATGGGCTTTTGACCTGAAGCAAGACGGAGAGTACATCCGTAAGATCAGCGAGTTATTCGAATCTAATGGGGGTCAGGTCTGTTATGTGGAACTGGAAGCCGATGCATCGGAAAGATTGGAGCGCAATAAAAGTCCGCATCGCCTGTTACATAAGCCAACAAAGCGAGACATCGCGTGGTCTGAGCGAGATTTGCTTGATACGATGAAGCTTTATCGATTGAATTCGGAACCGGGGGAAATCATGCATGAGCACTACATACGGATTGATAACACACACAAGAGCCCGGATGAAGTGGCACAGTTTATCCAGGAACGCTTTAATTTGTAATCTGAGAAACGTCTAACTTAGCAAAGTAGATACTTTATATGAGAGGGGCACTACATCATGTGCTTTGTTATATTTTTCTCATAGGACTTGTTTTATGTTATCTGATCCCATTTGGTCCAATAGTGGCCGGGGGCATTATTTTTGCACTTGTTGTAGACCAATACCGTCAGACGATACATATGCGTGAAGATATTCGAGACATCAAGAATCATCTGGGGCTAATGAACAAAGGCGAGGCGCAAGAGTACGAGTTGGATAAAGAATACACTCAAGTTGATCGTTTGGATTCAGAACAAATGGACATGATTAATCGAAGGATTGAAGCGGAACTGGAGAAAGAAAGCAAAAACAATAAACCGTGAATTCCTGTAAAATAATTCTTGATTTGCTCACTCCTGTGAGTATATTTACCTAGATCGGGAGTCATGCTAATACGATATTAACTTTTTGTTGCACTGTGTAGAAATTTGTAATAATATGAGGGAAGCGCGTACAACATATCGGGTTGTAACTGTTGAATCAGGCAAAGCCGTATACCTTGAGAAAAGGGATTGGTTTGTCTTTTTCTGTATATTGGAGTGATAAAGTGAAAATCGAGAAGGTGCTGAACAATAATGCTGTAGTTGCGATGAATGACGAACAACAGGAAGTTATTATCATTGGCCGGGGGATTGCTTATCAGAAGCGGGCGGGTGATATGGTTTCCGAGCAGCATATCGACAAGATATTTACTTTACAGAATGAAGATATTCAGGAAAACTTCAAGGCATTAATCTCAAGCATTCCTCTGGAATACATGAAAGTATCCGAGGAAATCATCGCTTACGCCAAATTAAAACTTGGCAAGAAATTAAATGAGAGCATTTACTTACATCTCACAGACCATATTCACTTTGCCATTGAGCGGTATCGCAAGAATCTGCCCATACGCAACGGGTTAATCTGGGAGACAAAGCAGTTATACAAAGAGGAATATGAAGTCGGAATGGAAGCGCTCAATATGATCTGTGATCAGTTTGGTGTGATCTTGCCCGAGGACGAAGCCGGTTTTATGGCACTTCATTTTGTCAATGCAGCTTTGAACGAAGAAATGCCCAACATCAAGAGTATGACGCAGGTCATGCAGGAAATCTTGACAATCATCAAGTATCATTTCAAGATTGATTTTGATGAAAACTCACTGACTTTTTATCGTTTTGTGACGCATTTGAAGTTTTTCGCCCAACGTTTGGTGAAGGGAAAACATTACAAGAGCAACAACGATGATGAACTGTTCCTGATGATTCAGAAAAAGTATCCAGCAGCGCACAAATGCTCGGAGAAAATTAAGAAATTCATTGAAAGCAACTACACGTATCAACTAACTGACGAAGAATTGATGTACTTAACGATTCATATTGAGAGAGTTGTGAATGCAACTTCTGAATAATCCCATAGATCAGCTTGCAGGGTTGCAACCACTAGGGCAAAACCTGAACGCTTGAATGACAGAACATACCGTTAACCGGATGTTCCATACATTCAGATGTTCAGGTTTTTTTATTCTCTCCAATATGCTTTGAATCCGTGTCTAGCCAGAAAGGAAGAAAAGACTTCATGAAACACGAGCAATTAGCCAAAGACATTCTGTCTGGTGTTGGTGGAAAACAGAACATTAACAGCGTGGTGCACTGCGCGACCAGACTTCGTTTCAAATTAAAAAATGACAATAATGCCAAAACAGACGAACTCAAAAATCTGCCTGGAGTCATAACAGTAATGCAAAGTGGGGGGCAATACCAGGTAGTTGTGGGTAACGAAGTGTCTGATGTGTATAAAGCCTTGTTACAGGTGGGTAATATGAATGCGGATGAACCGGTCTCAAGTGATGATTCAGAATCTTCCGGTAAAAAAGAGAGTCTCTTGGGTCAGTTTATCGACTTGATCTCAGGTGTATTTACACCAATTCTCGGATTGCTAGCTGCAACAGGAATGATCAAAGGTTTCCTGTCCATGTTTACTTCTCTCGAATGGTTGGACCCGGCTTCAGGAACATATCAATTGTTGAATGCTGCAGGAGACTGTCTGTTCTACTTCTTCCCGATCTTCCTGGGTTACACAGCTATGAAAAAATTCGGTGGATCTCCATTCCTCGGGATGGCCATCGGAGCATCACTAGTATATCCGACCTTATCCGGTCTTAGTGGTGGGGAACCGCTTTATACGCTGTTTGCAGGCACATTGTTTGAATCACCGATTCATATCACGTTCCTGGGTATTCCCGTTATCTTGATGAGTTATTCCTCATCCGTCATTCCGATTATTATTGCTGCTTATTTTGGAGCAAAGGTAGAAGCGTTCTTTAAAAAGATCATTCCTTCTGTTGTGAGAACATTCCTCACGCCATTCTTTACAATTCTGATTGTTGTACCTGTAACATTCCTCTTGATTGGTCCAATCGCAACATGGGCAAGTCAGCTGATTGGTGCCGGGGTATCGGGCATCTATGACTTAAGTCCGTTGGTAACCGGTATTGTTGTTGGTGGATTATGGCAAGTATTGGTTATCTTCGGGTTACACTGGGGTATCGTACCAATCATGCTGCTTAATCTGTCCACTCTGAAAGCAGATCCGATTCTGGCGATGATGTTTGCTGCTTCCTTTGCTCAGATTGGTGCCGTTCTTGGCGTTATGCTTAAAACGAAAAATACCAAACTCAAATCACTGGGTGTTCCTGCCTTTGTGTCCGGGATTTTTGGTGTAACTGAGCCTGCTATTTATGGACTTACTTTGCCATTGAAAAAACCATTTATTATGAGTTGTATTGCTTCTGCAACCGCTGGTGGTATTATTGGATTTGCAGGTTCCAAAATGTTTGTATTTGCTTCAGGCATCTTTGGTGTTCCAGCGCTGATTAGTCCCACAGAGGGGATCAACTATGAATTCTGGATGGCCATGATTGCCACTATCATTGCTTTTGTACTAGGCTTTGTTCTCGTTTATTTTGTAGGATTCAAAGATCCTGCTAATCCGGAGGCTGCCAAACAGGCTCCAGACAATCGCTACGAAATTGCCAGCCCGATGACGGGTGAGGTGGTTCCTTTGCAAGAAATTAATGATGCTACATTTGCTGGTGAACATATGGGTAAAGGGATCGCTATTCGCCCAACCAGTGGGAGAGTTGTATCCCCGATTAATGGTGTGGTGCAGACGATTTATCGTACCAAACATGCAATTGGTCTTGTAGATGATCAAGGTGTAGAGATTCTGATCCATATCGGTCAGGATACGGTACAACTCAAAGGTCAACATTTCACTACACATGTGAAAGATGGAGATCGTGTGAGTGTTGGCGATCTGATCGTTGAATTTGATCTGCAGGCCATTATTGAGGCGGGATATGAGACCGTAACACCGATTATTGTAACTAATACGGCAGATTATTTGGACGTGGTTGCTACAACAAATCGGGAAGTGCAAGAAAAGGATAAATTGGTTACGGTTATAGGTTAATTCTGCTTTAGTGCGTATTTTATTAATCTGAACATTAGCTTTATAGAGACCACTTTGATGTTTTCGGAGTGGTCTCTTTTTTTCATTTTCGGTCACTCAAATGTATTTGTGAAATAAATAAAAATAAGTGTTGCAAACGTAGTTCAGATGTACTATGATGAGTTCGAGAAGTAAGCGCATACATCAATCGGATTGTAACTGTTCAATCAGGCAATGCCGACCATCCTCAGTTCAGAGGGTATGGAATGTAACTTACTTTCGTTATCCAAATAATTAAATACCAATGTGTACAGCCTTACAGGGTTGCAACCGTTAAGGGCAAAACCTGAATTGCTGAATAACACGACTGATTTCCGGACGATCCGGTATGTTGTGTATGTTCAGTGGTTCAGGTTTTATTTGTTTCAAAAGTCATGGGGAGTCTACTTAGAGAGGGAGAATTACAATGAGCAACTACGATCAATTGGCTAAGGACATTCTGGCACGTGTAGGTGGTCGCGAGAACGTAAATAGTGTATTCCATTGCGTAACAAGACTGCGGTTTAAACTGAAAAATGAAAGCGTAGCCAAAACAGAAGAACTTAAAAATCTGCCAGGTGTTATTACCGTTATGCAAAGTGGTGGACAATATCAGGTCGTTATCGGCAACGAAGTGCCGGATGTATATAAAGCAGTCGTTAAAGTAGGGAATTTCCCGAGTGAAGGACAAGTTGAAGAGGAAACGGACAACTCAGGCAAAAAAGTAGGATTGTTCAGCCGATTTATCGACATGATCTCCGGTGTGTTCACACCACTGCTCGGTTTGCTTGCTGCTACAGGTATGATCAAAGGTTTCACAGCCATGTTTGTAGCATTTGGATGGGTCGAAAATACATCAGGAACATACCATTTGCTGAATGCACTTGGTGATTCACTGTTCTACTTCTTCCCGATCTTCCTTGGATACACGGCTATCAAGAAATTTGGGGGTTCACCGTTCCTGGGTATGGCGATAGGTGCTTCGTTAGTGTATCCTACGCTGTCCGGTTTGACTGCAGGAGATCCACTAT
The DNA here is from genome assembly GCF_038004485.1 of Paenibacillus sp. FSL R7-0026. Classification (NCBI taxonomy): domain Bacteria; kingdom Bacillati; phylum Bacillota; class Bacilli; order Caryophanales; family Paenibacillaceae; genus Paenibacillus; species Paenibacillus sp. FSL R7-0026. The sequence goes on along the minus strand of NZ_JBBORG010000001.1, from coordinate 3,813,352 downwards.
ACACTTTGTTCACAGGTACATTGTTTGAATCACCGATTCACATTACGTTCTTAGGTATTCCGGTTATATTGATGACGTACTCAACATCGGTTATTCCGATCATTATTGCTACGTTCTTCGCTGTTAAGATTGAAAGATTCTTCAAAAACATCATTCCTAAAGTCGTTAGCACATTCTTGGTTCCATTCTTCACTTTGCTCGTGATTGTTCCGGTAACCTTCATTGTAATTGGTCCAATAGCCACATGGGCTGGTCAATTGGTTGGTGCAGGTACAACAAGTATCTATGAATTGAGTCCGATTATTACAGGTTTGGTTCTCGGCGGATTCTGGCAAGTGCTAGTACTGTTTGGACTTCACTGGGGACTTGTACCAGTTATGCTTCTTAACTTAAGTACATCGGGGGCTGATCCAGTTCTTGCAATGTCCTTCGGCGCTTCCTTTGCCCAAACGGGTGCAGTACTTGCAGTTCTGCTCAAAACAAAAAATTCCAAGTTGAAATCATTAAGCATTCCAGCGTTTATTTCCGGTATATTCGGAGTAACTGAGCCGGCAATCTATGGCGTAACTCTTCCATTGAAAAAGCCGTTTATCATGAGTTGTATTGGTGGTGCTGTCGGTGGTGGTATTTTAGGATGGGCGGGCTCAAAGCTTTACGTCTTTGGTGGACTGGGTATCTTCGGTATTCCAAGCTTTATCAACAAAGAAGCAGGTCCTGATTCCGGATTCTATATGTCCATCGTTGCAGTATTGGTAGCATTCATCGTTGGTTTTGTCTTGACGTACGTGTTTGGATTTAAAGACAAAGTAGAAGCTACACCAGCTCCAGCTCCAGTACTTGATCCAAATCCGAACAGCAGATACGAAATTGTAAGCCCGATGGCTGGTGAAGTTGTTGCACTGAACGAAATTAATGACGTAACGTTTGCAGGAGAGCACATGGGTAAAGGGATTGCAATTCGTCCAACCAGTGGTAGAGTGGTATCTCCAATCACAGGTGTTGTTCAAACCGTATATCGTACCAAACACGCCATTGGTCTTGTAAGCGATGATGGTGTAGAGATGCTGATCCATATTGGACAGGATACGGTCAAGCTGAAAGGTCAACATTTTACAACCCATGTGAAAGATGGAGACCGTGTTAACGCAGGTGACCTGATTGTTGAGTTTGATCTGCAAGCCATTAAGGATGCAGGGTATGAGACGGTTACACCGATCATTGTTACTAATACTTCAAATTATCTGGACGTTGTAGGAACAAAAGATGCATCCGTTCATGAGAAAGATAAATTGATCACGGTATTAAGCTAATTGAAACTAAGGATGGTTAAGGAGGAACTCCTCAATGAATGAAAAGTTTACAGCCTTCCCGGAGAATTTTCTCTGGGGAGGAGCAACCGCAGCGAATCAATTGGAAGGTGCTTATCTGGAAGGTGGCAAAGGTTTAACAACGGTAGATCTGATTCCGATTGGTGCCAATCGATGGAATATTGCTCTGGGTAACCTGGATTCGTATGAACCAAAAACAGGGGAATTCTATCCTTCACATGAAGCCATTGACTTCTATCATCGATATAAGGAAGATATTGCGTTATTTGCAGAAATGGGATTTAAGTGCCTCAGGCTTTCCATAGCCTGGGCACGGATTTTCCCTAATGGTGATGAAGCGGAGCCAAACGAAGCAGGCTTGCAATTTTATGATGATGTCTTTGATGAGTTATTAAAATACAACATTGAACCTGTGGTAACGATCTGCCATTTCGATGTACCTGTACATCTGGTCGAGACTTACGGCGGTTGGAAGAATCGCAAGATGATTGGTTTCTTTGAGAAATATGCGACGACGCTATTCAATCGATACAAGAATAAAGTGAAGTACTGGATGACGTTTAATGAGATCAATATGTTGCTGCATCTCCCGTACATTGGAGCGGGTATTGTTCTGCAGGATGGTGAAAACAAAGATCAGGTCCTGTATCAGGCAGCACATCATGAATTGGTAGCGAGTGCGCTTGCTGTTAAGGCTTGTCATGAGATCATTCCGGGTGCACAGATTGGTTGTATGTTAGCCGCTGGAATGGTGTATCCATACAGCTCTAACCCGGATGACGTGTGGAAGGCTATGGAGAAAGATCGTGAATCGTTCTTCTTCATCGACGTACAATCGAAGGGAGCATATCCGGGTTATACAAAAAGATTTTTCAGAGAAAATGACATTTGGATTGACATGCAACCGGAAGATGCAGATATTTTGATGCAGAACACGGTCGACTATATCGGTTTTAGCTATTACGCAAGCCGGTGCACCAGTACGGACCCTGAGATTTTGAAAGATTCGACAGAAGGCAATGTATTTGGTTCGGTGAAGAACCCTTATCTGCAAGCTTCCGAGTGGGGATGGACCATTGATCCGAAGGGGCTTCGGATTACGTGTAATCAGCTTCATGACCGCTATGGAAAACCTTTGTTTATCGTAGAAAATGGACTTGGGGCAACAGATGTGTTGTTAGATAATGACTCTGTTGAAGATGACTATCGCATCGAATATTTGAATAGTCATTTTGCCGAGATGGCTGAAGCGATTCAAGACGGTGTAGAGCTCATAGGTTACACAAGCTGGGGACCGATTGACCTGGTCAGTGCGGGTACCGGAGAGATGAAGAAACGTTATGGCTATATCTATGTAGACCGAAATAATGATGGTACGGGCACACTTCGCAGAGTGAAAAAGAAGAGTTTTCACTGGTACAAAGATGTCATTGCGAGTAATGGCGCACAATATTTCTGATACAAGGTCTCCGGCGCTATAGAATAGACAAAGAGCAGTCTCGTTATTACGGGATTGCTCTTTGTTTATGAGGGGATGAATTTGACCCATGATGTGGCTTTCAGATATAATAAAGAGATTAAGAGAATCTTGTCACTTAAGAAGGGAGGAGCATCCACTCATGAAGAAAAAATCACTTGCGTTTATATCTTCGGGATATGGATACTCCACTGCTGTCTTTTTCTAGAATCTATTCCAAGGGTGAAGTCTGCCCAAAATCGGAGGAAAACTAGGAAATAACGCAGAAAAATCTTAAGAATGATGAGGTAATCCAGATGAATATTGACAAAATTACTAGAACAAATCCAGAAAATATGCCAGCTCCTGTAGGTCAGTACACGCATATTACAAGAATCCCGAGGAATGCAGAATTATTTGTGACTTCGGGTCAAATTGGAGCAGATCATAATGGACTCTTTCCAGAGAGTCTGAATGAGCAAGTCATTAATACATTTAATAATATTAAAACAGTGCTCGAATCTGAGCGCTTAGATGCTGAACATATTATCAAAGTGAACGTATGGGCAACCGAGGAAATCGATTGGGATTTCTTATATGCCGAGTGGGGACAATTATTTAGTACGGATTATCCTGCAATGACGATTGGATATATTACGGCATTAGGTCTACCAGAGATTAAAATTGAAATAGAGCTTTGGGCAGCAAAAGTGTAACATCGAATACTTTCTAACCAAACGAAGGAGCATCTCACTTACAGATGCCCCTTCGTTTTTTTATTTGTGAAAAATGGAAAGGATATGCCATGTGTGCAATTATGAGCGATAGTAGGTGTATTATGGCACCTGCAAGCTCTGATAAGCATTCAGTCGACCATATGTCCAGTAGATCCCGGAGCCTGATACCGGATCAGAAGCGAAACACAGCGCATCCCGAATCTGAGCATTTGTTTTTCCTTGTGCAGCAAGAAGTGCAGCTACTCCAGCCACATGAGGGGCAGCCATGGACGTACCGCTAAGGTAGGCATAGGAACCACCCACGTATGTGGATAGAATGGTATCACCCGGTGCGGCCATATCCACCCAAGAGCCATAGTTGGAGAAATTGGATTTGAGATCGGAGGGATTGGTTGAAGCGACAGCAATCACGTTGGGATACGAGGCGGGTACGATTGGGAATGAAGTGTTGTCGTTACCAGCTGCGGCAATAATCACAGCTCCACGATCCCAAGCATACTGTACGGCAGCTTGAAGGAAAGCATTTCCCATCGGCCCACCAAGGCTCAGGTTAACAACCTGTACACCGTTATTGGCAGCAAAGACAAGCCCGTTACCGACATTACCTATCGTTCCTTGTCCGTTGTTATCCAGTACCCGGAGCGGAACGATGGATGCGAGTGGTGCAGCGCCTGCGATGCCCACACCATTGTTGGTAACGGAGGCAGCGATCCCGGCTACATGGGTGCCGTGGCCGTTCCCATCCTCAGGGATGTTATCATAATCAACATAATCATAACCGGGGAGGAGCTTGGAAGCCAATTCTGGGTGGTTTAGCTGTACACCGGTGTCGATAATGGCGATTTTGACAGAGCTGTTACTCTGAGTAATATCCCATGCAGCGGGTGCATTGATTTTGGACAGGTTATACTGATAAGGAAAGAAAGGGTCATTAGGAGTGAAGGATGCTTCAACGAGGTAATTCGGCTCTGCATGTTCAATAAGCTCATGATCTTTGTAATGTTTCAGCATTCTGTGCATTTTTTTGCGGGATTCCACACGGTACCAGCCTAAATCTTCATAGGTCTCAGCGACTTTACATCTCCCTTTTTTGTGAAGGGTGTGCATCTCATCCTCGGTTGTCCCTTCCTTGAATTTGACTAAGAGCTGCTTGGGAGCGTGAGGGTGAAACTTGCTCTCGGCAAGTTGGTCCAGATAACGATACACGAACCCGATTACTAGCAAAATGAAAGCAAAAACACCTAACCATAACCACATGAGCGTTTATCCCTCCAATATGAATTGTGACACGCCTTATCGTATGCGAACTCTATTAGACTGCGCGGGCACTCTTGCAATTTGGATAGTAGTGTAGATAGATTGATAGGAAGGGATAAATTCGGTAAGATGATATGAAGAGAGCCGCTTTGGCATGAACAAGATTTAAGGCAGGGCCGAGAGGTGGCTCCTAATACAGAGGATAAGGAATGTGGTTTCATTGACACAACTTCAGAATATACCGACAGTCACACCAGTTCAGGTACACCAGATTGAGGATGCCATTGATTTTGCCATGCGTGTACGCAAAGAAGTGTTTCCGATGATGGATCATACGAAATTGCCTGTGGACTTCGAGCAGTTCAGAGAACATTATCTGGACTCAGATGGTTCGATCTTTCTTGTTGCAATGATGGGGGATGCGGGGATCGTCGGTTCTATTGGGATATTACCATATGATGGACGTATTGAAGCTGTGGAAGGTCGATATGCAGCTCAATCGGCTGCCGAAATAGTAAAATGTTATGTAGATCCCGCGTATCGTAGGTTTGGCATTGGCTCGATGTTGATGAACGAACTGGAGAGCGTGGTAAAGGATATGCACTATACGACGCTGTATTTGCATACACATCGCTTCTTGCCAGGAGCCGTAGATTTTTGGAAACGCCAAGGGTTTACGGTTATTGCTGAGCAGGATGATGACTGGCAAACCGTACATATGGACAAGTTGGCATGTAAGTAACCATTGGAATTTATTGAAGGAAAATGACATTATGATGGTAATGGGGGAGATCTATCCATGTATTCAAGTCTGATTGAGAAACTGGAGCATACCGAGGTTATACGCTGGTTCCCGAATCATCAAGTTCAAGAGAGCTGGATTACCGAAATTGAACAGGAGTTGGGCTTTCCTTTACCTCCGTCCTATCGCTGGTGGCTTCTGAATTATGGTATAGCGATGTTAAGTGGAACCGGAATTCTGACCATATCGCCTCCAGAACACCGAGAGTATGCGGACACTGATATTTTGTATAGATACCGACTTGCCGACGAAGACGCGAAGAAGGAAGGGAAGCTGGAACTGTTTGTACCGGACGAAGATGAATATTACTATTTTGATACGCGGACGGCAGATCACCTTGGAGAGTACAAAGTGATGCGTTTGGATTACTTTAATGGGGAACCTGAAGTATACGCGGATTCTTTTGCCGAATTTTTGGAGAAGTTGATCGATCAGCGAACACCACGGAATAGGTAATTTTGTAAAAGGAAAATGCCTGTCGGCACTCGCTCGGTTAGACATAAACAACATACATGATGGGGGCTAGGCAGATGAACGAAACGAAGCGAAAAATTGTTTTTATTGATATTGATGGCACATTGGTCGACGATGATGGAAACATTCCGTTGTCAGCACAGAAGGCTTGTAAACAGGCCAGAGAGAACGGACATCTGCTCTATTTATGTACAGGCCGATCCAAAGCAGAAATTTATGATTCCATCTGGGATGTCGGATTCGATGGTCTGATTGGTGCAGGTGGAGGTTATGTGGAGTTTGGCAAGGATGTGTTATATCACAAAAGGGTAACAGCGGAAGATGTTCGACATATGGTCGATTTTTTCAATGAAAACGGCATTGACTTCTACCTTGAATCCAATTCGGCATTGTATGCGAGTAGCAATCTTCAACCTCATCTGGAACGCCGTATCTATGGTGATGTGGAGAATGACCCTGTAGCCAGAGAGAAGAAAGAGTTGAAGCCGCATCCATTTATTGCCGGATTAACGTATGGAGAGGCCGACCTGTACAAGGATGATGTGAACAAAGTATGTTTCTTGGAGAGCTCAGCCATCCCGTTTGAGCGGATCAAGCAAGAGTTTGAAGGGAAATTCGAAGTCATTCAGTGCACTGTGCCAATCTTTGGTGAAGGAAGTGGTGAACTGATGATCCCTGGCATTCATAAAGCCATTGCGATCGCTGATCTGCTGAAGCATCTGGGCATGTCCCAAGAAGATACATTTGCCATCGGTGATGGCATGAATGATGCCGAGATGTTGGAATTTTGTAACATCGGAATTGCCATGGGTAATGCGAAGCCAGGTCTCAAAGCCATTGCAGATGATATTACTGGAACAGTCGAGGAAGATGGATTGTATCATAGTTTTGTGAAGTATGGATTGATCACTTGATAAAGAAATGAGGCAATCTGGAAAACAGTTAATACGTACACCCTTTGTCCCAAACCTTATTTTAGACCCTGCATATATTATTGCAGGGTCTTTTTTTGTTTAAACAGATCAATTTATATTTTCACAAAAGGGTTGTAATCAAACCATAACATCTAAGTGAAGGAGAGAATCGAAATGGCCATTCTGTCAACCGGACCTATCGAGAATAATGCTGTCAGTGATGTAAGGCCAACACAACAAGTTACAGTTAAAATTGATAACAGAAATTCTCTGGATGGATCCGTTGTTTTGATACAAGGGTATAATTTGACCACTACGAGAACTTTATATGTCAGCGAGCAGATTTCAATTGATCCGGATCAGGTAGTTACAAGAACTTATTTTGCCAATCTTGATGCGTTTGAGTTTGTCTTTACAGTTGAAGGTGTAGCTATAGAGCAGACGGAGATTTCAGTGTGGGGCAAAAATGAAACCGGCCAGCTTATTGCCGCACATCGATTAGTTTCTTCCGAACTTGAAATAGAGGGGAATACTACGTCAGTCAACCGCATATATGTAGCCAATTTTAATAGTAATGATGTTTCCGTCATTAATGGCGCTACGAATACGGTGATTGCTACCATTCCTGTGGGGACGAATCCTGCAGGGATTGATGTCAATCCATTAACGAGTCGTGTTTATGTCGCAAACAGAAGCAGCAATACCATTTCCGTCATTAATAGTTTAACCAACGCTGTGATTGCCTCTGTTCCGGTTGGGAGTGAGGCAGGTGACGTAGGGGTCGATATAGCGACCAATGCTATTTATACGGCAAATTTTAATTCATTGGATACAACTGAAGATGTAACCGTTATTGATGGATTGACCAACACGGTGATTGATACTATTACTATTCCGGGACTCAATTTTTTAACGGGTATAGGCGTCAATTCCTTAACCAATCGGATCTATGCAGTAAATTTTAATTCTGATGCTGTGTCTGTGATCGATGGAGTAACCAATACAGTGATTGCTACGATACCCGTTCAGGTTAATCCATTCCGTGTAGGGGTCAATCCAGCCACCAACCGTATTTATGTATCGAATTTTACCAGTAATACGGTTTCCGTTATTGATGGTGTGACGAATACCGTAATTGATACCATTCCGGTCGGCGTTACGCCAGCTGAAGTAGCGGTTAATACCTCCACAAACGCCATTTACGTACCAAATCGAGATACGGATAATGTTTCAGTAATTAGTGGATTAACCAATACGGTGATTGCTACTGTTCCTGTCGGAATTAATCCAAACGGAGCGGGCGCCAATCCGTTAACCAATCGAGTTTATATAAGCAATCAAGATGACAATACCATTTCTGTGATCGATGGCGAAACAAATACGGTGATTGCTACTATTCCGGTGGGGGCACGTCCGTTCGCAGTAGGTGTAAATCCGTAGAAAGGTGAGGGGATTCGGATGAAAGAAGTTATAACGGCATCAGACTTAATGGAGCAGCTGATCACCATGAACAAAGAAAATTCTGTATGCCAAGTTAGGATTCCAGGTAAGGGGATGTATGTAATTGTATTACAGGACGATTATTCAACTGTGCCATCTTCAGATCAGATGTTGAGTGACACAGAGAACGAAGTGAGCGAAAAAATTGGATCTGAAATAAAGAGGAATCCGTTTCTCTGAGGATAAGGAGAATCGTGAGTCTTGAATGATCAGATCAGAATGGAACAGGCATCTCCTCAATGGAGGTGTCTATTTGCATTATTACTCAGACTACAGACAAGATCCAGTAAAGAACAACACTAAATGTTCCAATACAGAGGCCAACAAGGAGCCCAAAAAGAACCACGAATTTTTTTCCGTTCATAGAAATAGATGACCCTCCTTTTGACTTTATTATTGCATAACTCCTAATGAGAGTTTATTATAAATTTGCAAACAAGGAATTTATTGGTTTTTTGTTGTCGAAGTGCATGAGATATAAAGTTGATACATGGAGGATGCTGGATGAGTAATGTAGCTCTGTTGTTTCCTGGACAAGGTTCTCAGATGGTTGGGATGGGTAGAGACTTTTGGAATAACTTCGATGTGGCTAAGAAATTATTTGAAGAAGCCAGTGATGCGATTTCTTTCGATTTGAGAAAGTTATGTTTTGAAGGTAGCATGGCTGATTTGACAATGACGATGAATGCTCAGCCTGCACTTTTGACTGTTAGTGTCATAGCGTATCAGGTGTATATGCAAGAAATAGGGATGGAACCCGCTTATTTGGCTGGGCATAGTTTGGGAGAATATTCGGCTCTGGTATGCGCAGGTGTTCTCTCATTTCATGATGCCATTAAACTGGTAAGACAACGAGGGATCATTATGCACAATGCAGACCCGGATCAGAAAGGTACCATGGCCGCCATTTCAGGTATTCATTTAGATACACTTCAAAACATATGCGAAGAAGTTTCAACAAAAGAACGTCCTGCCTGTGTGGCTTGTATGAACGCTGACCAGCAGTTTGTCATATCGGGACATCGCCAGTCCATACAAGAAATTATTAAAAGGACAGAAAACCTGAGAACGAAACATTCTTATATCAATGTAAGTGGTCCCTATCATTCTCCCATGATGCAAACCGCAGCAGAACAATTCAAAGTTGAATTGGATCAATATCAATATGCCCATGCTAAATTTCCGATTATTTCAAATGTTACAGCAGCACCCTATGAATCTGATCGATCTGTCACGGATTATTTAACCATGCAAATGACGATGCCTGTAAGATGGTCAGAGTCTATGCTCTATCTGGTTGAAAATGGGGTTACTGAAGTTATAGAGTTGGGTTCTAAACATGTGTTAGTTAGTCTTATGAGTAAAATAACGAAGCGTATTGTACCTTACTCGCTAAGTCAGCCTTCCGATTTACTTATGCTTACAAATACACAAGAAAGGAAAAATAAACGCTTAACAATTCGTGAAAAGTTGTTATCAGAACTAATAGTAACCGCACTCATTTCACGGAATTATAACCCAGATTCGATATCATACACCCAAACGGTTGAGCCATTATTTCACCAATTACAACGGGCAAAGGAACAAGTAAACAACAATGAATATGAACTTAGTGAAGAAGAGATAAATGATGCTCTACAGGTATGTCATTCCATTATTATAGCAAAAAAAATTCCATTGGATGGAACCGCGTTGATTGATGCAATCTAGTACTCGATCTGTTCTTTTGCAAGACTATATTACAGCAACAGACTGCCTTTTTATAAGGTAGTCTTTTTGTCCTTTAGTGCATCTGAACTTGTTGAAGCTTCAGATATTTGTAATAAATATGTCAATAACCCACAAATCAATCTCTATTTTTTACCATATAGTAACAATAAATTGATTGATTTTACATATATTTCTATGGTAAAATTTTGCTTGAAATATGTGTAAATAATTAGATAAGCATGTTAGAGATGATTCATTTGGAGGAGAGATATGTATACTAATCAGTTTCAAACATTAGTGGATATTATCCGAGACAGAGGTAAAATAACGGACCGCGGTATTCGTTTTATCGATGCGGACAAACGTGAAATTTTTATATCTTATCATCAATTATTTACTGAGGCACAAGGGTATTTAGGTTATCTACAAGCCATCGGAATTAAACCTAAACAAGAGATTATTTTTCAGATTCAAGAAAATAAACGGTTTTTAGTCGCATTCTGGGCTTGTATACTCGGTGGAATGATCCCTATCCCTGTAAGTATTGGTGAAGATGAAGAACAAAACTTGAAAGTATGCCGTATTTGGAATTTGCTAAATAACCCTTTCATGATTGCATCTGAGAAGGTGCTGGATAAAATGAAGAGATTTGTTTTGGAACATGACATGTTTGATTTCCATCATCAATTAGAAGTCAGAACGGATCTGATCCAAGACACCATATACCATTATGAATCTATTAATAATATAGTTGAACCTCAGTCTGATGACTTGGCATTTATTCAATTTTCTTCCGGATCAACCGGCGACCCCAAGGGCGTTATGCTGACCCATCGAAACCTCATTTATAATGCTTGTGCTGCTATTAATGGCACACAAATTAGTTCAAACGATAGTTTTCTCTCCTGGATGCCCCTTACCCATGATATGGGTTTGATTGGATTTCATCTCGTACCCCTCGTGGCAGGAATTCATCAGTACTTGCTCCCAACGGAATTATTTATTCGCAAACCGATTCTATGGATGAAAAAAGTAAATGAACACAAAGCAACCATACTGTCTTCTCCTAACTTTGGTTATAGATACTTCCTGAATTTCTTTCGCGAAGACAAAGCGGAGGGATGGGATCTGTCATCTGTAAGAGTCATTTATAATGGGGCGGAACCTATATTACCCGAAGTGTGTGATGAATTCCTAAATGTATTGTCAGCATATCACTTAAAGAAAACAGCCATGTTTACCGTATATGGACTAGCAGAGGCCTCTGTTGCCGTCTCCTTTCCCAAGGTAGAAGAAGAATTTACTGCGGTGTACGTTCACCGGGATCATCTGAACTTAGGGGAGCGTGTCATCGAAGTCGAGAAACATGCTGAACATGTGGCATCATTTGTTGCCGTTGGTGAAGCAATTGATTATTGCCATGTTAGAATTTGCGATGAGGAAATGAACAGTGTTCCCGATTTGGTTATTGGAAAAATTCAAATCAAGGGGGATAACGTCACCCAAGGTTATTATAACAATTCACTAGCAACGGAGAAGTTATTAACGCACGATGGATGGGTGAATACAGGAGATCTGGGTTTTATCATGAACGGAAAACTGGTTGTAACAGGGCGGGAAAAAGACATTATTTTTATCAATGGTAAAAATGTATATCCCCATGACATTGAACGTGTCGCCATACAATTAGATGATATTGAACTCGGAAGAGTTGCTGCTTGTGGTGTGTATGATTCGAATAGTCAAAGTGAAGAAATTATTGTGTTTGTCGTGTACAAAAAAAAGATCGAACACTTCTTGCCGCTTGTTAAAGAAATCAAAAGACATCTATATAAACATGGGGGATGGAGTGTCAAAGAGGTACTGCCCATCAAAAAATTACCCAAAACAACAAGTGGGAAAATCCAGCGGTATCAGTTAGCCAAGCAGTATGAAGCAGGCAAATTCTCAACAGAATCTGCATTCATCCATGACTGGATCAAGAATGACAATGACAAGGCAAAAGAAAAGGCTGCTGTTTCGATTCGAGTCATAGAACGTGAATTAACTTCACTATTTTCTGAAGTGCTGGTTGGGAAAAAGGTTGAACTTGAGGATAGCTATTTTGATATGGGTGCAACTTCATTACAGCTGGCCCAAATCGCTGAACGTATAGAACAAAAATACGGAGAAGAGCTTGCTGTTACGGACCTCTTTACCTATCCCTCGATAACTGAATTGGCAGCATATCTGGCTAGAGGCTACAGCGAGACCATGCAAGTCAACAAAACTCAAGAGGATCATACGCCATCCAAAGACATTGCTATTATCGGTATGTCTTTGAATCTCCCTGGTGCATCAAATGCAGGCGATTTTTGGCGTGTTTTGGAAAATGGAACGCATAACATTCGGGACTACCCTGAAAGTCGGATAAAAGACGCAGCAGATTATATACAATCCATGCGAAGTGCAATGAGCGAAGTTCAATGGATCAAGGGTGGTTACTTGGATCAAATTGATCAATTCGACTATTCTTTCTTTGGCATAACCCCAAAAACTGCACAATTTATGGACCCGAATCAAAGGATGTTCTTGCAAACGGCATGGCATACGATTGAAGATGCCGGGTATGCAGGAGAAGGAATCAATGGAAGAAATGTGGGCGTGTACGTGGGGTATTCCAAAGTTGGGTATGATTACGAACGGCTCGTGACGGCGAGTTACCCCGCAGAACTCAAAAATTATATCATTGGAAATTTACCATCTGTACTGGCGAGCAGAATTGCATATTTCTTGAATTTAAAAGGCCCGGCCTTAACGATTGATACCGCTTGTTCCTCCTCACTTGTTGCTGTTCACATGGCATGTAAAGGATTGCTCGCTGGAGACTGTGAAATGGCAATCGCAGGAGGCATTCGAACGGCATTATTACCGATAAGTATCGGACTGGATATGGAATCTCCAGATGCATTGACGAGAACGTTTAGCGAAGATGCCAACGGCACGGGATTTGGCGAAGGTGTTGGGTCGGTCATGTTGAAGCCAATGCAGCAAGCGATTAAGGACGGGGATCATATCTATGGTGTGATTAAGGGAAGTGCGATTAATCAGGATGGCAAGACGGTAGGAATCACAGCACCTAACCCGGAGTCACAGACCAATGTGATCGAACAAGCATGGAAAGAAGCCGGCATTTCTCCTGATACGCTTAACTTCATTGAAGCACATGGAACAGGGACAAAATTAGGTGATCCGGTTGAGTTCAATGCTTTGCGTAAAGCTTTTGAGAAATATACGGATCGGAAACAATTTTGTGCAATCGGATCTGCCAAAGCTAACATTGGACATGGTTTTGAAGCGGCGGGGATCGCTGGATTAATTAAATCTATTCTTATGTTTCAACATAGAAAGATTCCACCATTGGTTCACTTTGACAAGCCTAATCCCCTGCTTAAGTTTGAAGCCTCACCTTTTTATGTGAATCAGGAGTTAATGGCTTTTGGTGAAAAAGAGAGTCCTTTGCGATGCGGGGTTAGTTCTTTTGGTTTCAGTGGCACGAATGCGCATGTGGTTCTCGAAGAATATGTTCCTTCCCCAACCGTAGATAAAAGAATGTCCCAAGAGCCTAATCTATTTATTCTGTCTGCTGCCACGGAACGGGCGCTGGATGAATTGGTCAGAACGTATCATGAATATCTAACCGATCACACGGATGTTTCCATTCAACAAATCTGTTATACAGCCAGTACGGGAAGGGCTAATCTGGATTATCGGCTTGCCATCGTGGTCACGAGTACACAAGAATTACATGAAAAATTGAAACGAATTGCAAGCGGAGAGGGTAAACTGCCAAATGTTTATTTTGGTTATGCCAAAAAAGACAAAACGCTTGTTAGCGATCATCTCTATGCTCGGGGAAAGGCAGAATCTTTAAATGAACTCGGTCAGTTATATACACTGGGGGCAGTGATTGATTGGGAAAGGTTTTATAATCATGAAGTCATTCGAAAAATTCCATTGCCTCTATATCCATTTGAGCAGAAGCGGTGTTGGATTGAAGTCAAACATACGATACCAGCGGGACATAGGTCAGAGAGGAATGAGGTTCAAATGGAGATGAATACAAACGATATTGAATTAAAGATTAAAACAAGCATCGGTCGTGCATCTGGTTTGAAGTTGGAAGAGCTGGATCATCAAGCTCATTTTCTCCAAATGGGACTGGATTCCATCATTCTTGTGCAGATTCAGAAGGAGATCTCAGAGCTGTTCCGTTTGAATATCCCGATGGAAATGTTTTTTGAAACCCTTACAAATATTAATTCCTTAGTTAAATATGTGTCAGAGAATATCAAGCATAATGATGTATCTAAAAATATAAACAATCAAACAGTTCAGGAGCATACTGAACAACGAAATCTGGCATCTGTGAACAATATAAACACGGCAAAATCATCAGGGAATGTGTCGGAACAAATTGTGATGTCTGCCATTCAGCTCATGGAGTCCCAATTAAAAAGTTTGAATGTGCTGTTAGGCGAGCAAATGAATGCTGTTCAATCGCCTCTTTTGGAGATGAAACATCATGAAACCAAACCAACCAAAGAGATCCAATCCAATTCGGAATCGAAGGAAGCCAAACCTTTTATACCGTATCAATCGTTGAAGATTCATGAAGAGAGTGGATTATCACCGCTTCAGAACCAGTATGTTGAACAATTTGTAACAAAGTATACCGCAAGAACCAAAGGCTCCAAATTAAAAACAGGCCAAACACGTTTGGTTCATGCGAATAATCGCAATGTATCTGGATTTCGTTCGTATTGGAAGGAAATGGTGTATCCCATCATTTCAACGCGTGCAGAGGGATCTAAGCTATGGGATATGGATGGGAATGAGTATTTGGATCTGACGATGGGATTTGGAGTAAATCTATTTGGTCATAATCCAGCATTTATTCAAAATGTAATAGCAGACAGCCTCCAGGAACAATTGCCTCCATTGGGCCCTATGTCAGACTTGGCAGGAGATGTCGCAGCTAAAATTTCCGAGCTAACGGGTGTAGAGCGTGTCGCATTTTATAATTCAGGAACAGAAGCTGTCATGGTTGCACTTCGTTTAGCGAGGGCAGCAACGGGGCGTTCCAAAGTTGTATTATTTTCAGGATCTTACCACGGTACACATGATGGCGTGTTGGGTGTAGCGAATCCTGGGGATGCTTTATCGTCTGCGCTACCTATGGCTCCTGGTATTGTAAATAGCTCTATAGATGATTTGATTATTCTTAATTATAACCATCCGCAATCACTGGATATGATTCAGAACCTGGGTGATGAATTGGCCGCTGTGCTTGTAGAGCCGGTGCAAAGTCGAAGACCTGATATGCAGCCAACACAATTCTTACGGGAACTTAGAGAGATCACGAAACAGTTTGGCATTGCACTTATTTTCGATGAAGTCATCACTGGATTCAGAATTGGTCTGGGTGGGGCACAGGATTGGTTTGGGGTTCAAGCAGATTTGGTTACGTATGGGAAAGTGGTCGGTGGCGGACTGCCTATTGGCATAGTCGCGGGTAAAGCTGAATTTATGAATCCGGTAGATGGTGGAACCTGGAACTTTGGTGATGATTCTTACCCTTCAGATGCAGATAAGAAAACGTTTGTCGGTGGAACCTTCTGTACACACCCTCTTACGATGAGAGTGATGTTAACGGTATTACAGTATCTTCAATCTGAAGCAGAAACCTTATATAAGGAATTAAATGAAAAAACAGATTATCTTGTTAAAGAATTAAATACGTTTTTCAAAACAGCGAATGTACCGATGCAAATGGTGAACTATGGATCTTTATTTCGATTTATATCATTCGGAGATATGGAATTATTCTTCTACCATTTAATTTATAAAGGTTTATATATTTGGGAAGGTCGTAACTGTTTTATATCGACTGTGCATTCCATGGGTGACATGGATACGATAATCAGAATCGTGAAAGAGACGATCCATGAACTACGCGAGTGGGGGTTTATCCCTGGTGAATCGCCTGTTTCGGAATATCCGCTCTCTTTAGAGCAAAAACAATTATTGTTAACTTCATTACATGGGGAAGATGCGAATGCTGCATTAAATCAGAGTGTTATTTTAAAAATGACAGGTGGAATAAAGCCTTCCACACTGGATCAGGCCGTGAATCAGATCGCACAGCGTCATGAAGCCCTGAGAACAGTCATTCATGCCGATCGTGAAACACAACAAATCAGATCCGTAATGGAATTTCAATGTACATGGTTGGATTTCTCGGCATATGCGGGTGAGGATCAAGAACGGGAAATTTCCAATTGGTTATCTGCCGATGCAAATGATGCCTTCGATTTACAGTCTGGGGAACCTCTATTTAGAATCACCTTGCTTAAAAAGGAAGCCGATCAATACCTTCTGGTACTGACATTTCATCATATTGTTGTAGATGGCTGGTCGATTGCTGTATTCATTCAAGAGTTGGAACATACCTATTCTGCTCTGGTCCGAGGAGTTCCGGTTCAATTACCTGAAGCCACTCCATTCCGTGAATTTTTAAGATGGCAACGACTTGAACATGAAAAAGGGTCATTTACCGAAGGAGTCCAGTTCTGGAAAGAACAATTTTCCTTATCCTATCCCAACATTACACTTCCAACGGCATCGTCCTATGATGTGCCTAAGGGATATGACGGAGAAAGATATTCCATCAAGCTGGATCATCAATTAACAGAGTCATTGCGAACGTTAAGCATCAATAATAAGAGCAGTTTATTTGTAACGATGTTTGCAGCGTTTCATTTATATTTGCATCAACTAACAGGGATGTCTCACCTTGTCATCGGCGTCCCTACAGCGGGTCAGTCTCATATGCGAAAAAATGCACTGATTGGCAACTGTGTCAACATTGTACCTGTTCATCATGCCTTGTTAACGAAGCAATCCGTTGTAGACCATGTTCTTCAGCTCAAGGAAACGCTGGCTCTCGTCATGAAGCATCAGCATGTTCCATTGACCCTCGTATCCGAACAGCTTGCTCATATGACTACACCGGATACCCGGATTTTATTCAATATGGACAGAACGATTCATCATCTTCAATTTGAAAATATCAAGACTGAATTCATGTCGTATCCGATCAAACATATTTCTTACGATTTGTTTCTTAATATTACGGATGTTAGCCATGAATTGTACCTGGATTTTGATTACAATACCGATCTCATTGGACCTGAGATGATGAAACTGTGGTCCGAAGGATTTAAGGGTTTGCTTCAAAAAATGGTGAGTCATCCAGAGGCTGAAATCTCGTCTTTGACGTTGTTCTCATCCGAGCAACAGGACCAATTACAGGGAATATATAATCGGTTTGTTACGGAGCGTCTTCCTCACGTTAATCATGCAGCTATATTCGAGCCACCAGTCAATGACGTAGAGAAAAAGCTGGCTTTGATCTGGGAGGACGTATTATCCCTCGATCAAGTGGGGAGACATGATCACTTTTTTGATCTCGGAGGTAACTCGCTCAAGGCGACTGTAATGCTATCCAAGGTACATGAGCAGTTTCAACACAAAATTTCAATCGTTCAATTCTTCCAAAACCAACATCTGAAAGAGCTTGCCAGTCTGATTACAGGCGAGAACGAGGAAACATTCATTCCAATCAAGGCATTGGACGTGAAGGAGTTCTATGAGACGTCATCTGCACAACAGCGAATCTACTTTCTGGATCAATTTGAGCCGGATAGTGTGTTTCAGAACATGTGCGGTCATATCACGGTCACAGGAAATATCGATGAAGCTAAATTGATTTCGTCATTGGAACAAATCGTACACCGTCACGAAGCTTTTCGCACCAGTTTCCATCTGATGGATGGAGAGCTTTACCAGCGTATCGCGCCAACGATTGATTTTGAAGTGAAACGATCTCAGGAAAGCTCTGCTTCATTCGAACAACATGTTAAGGCGTTTGCCAAACCATTTGATTGCTCCAAAGCGCCATTAATACGTGCCGAATTCATTCGTGTAAACGATGATCATGCAGAGATTCTCATCGAGATGCATCATATTATATCGGACGGATATTCCGTTGGCATTCTTGCGAATGAACTGATCGATGTGTATGACGGAAGAAACATGTCGGAAATTGAGATTGAATACAAAGATTTTACAGCTTGGCAGAAAGAATTTCTGACGGGGGAGTCTTATAAGCAGCAAGAAAAATATTGGCTGGATCAATTCAAAGGAGAACTCCCAAACCTTAATCTGCCTACTGATTTTGTTCGGACACCTCATTTGACTTCGGCAGGTTCAAGATTGTCATTTGTGTTGGACGCACACTTGAAGCAGTCGCTGGAGAAGCTTGCGAAACAAACGGGAACTACGATGTTTATGGTGGTATTGGCAGCGTATAATGTGCTGCTTCATCAATACACAGCACAAGAAGACATGATTGTAGGCACGCCAACATCAGGCAGGAACCATCCGGATGTCGAGAATATGATAGGTGTCTTTATCCAGACGGTAGCAATTCGATCACAGCCGGTGGGAAATAAGTCGTTTCGATCCTATCTCGAGGAAATTAAAAAACAATCCCTGGATGCATTGGATAACCAGGACTATCTTTTTGACAACCTTGTAGAGAAATTAAACACGCATCGGGATACAACCGGGACAGCACTTTTTAATACGATGTATATCTTCTTAAATACCGCGTTGAATCAACGGCAAGAACAGGATTGCAGCTTTAAAGTTAGAGAATTAAATGTCGGTGTATCGTTGTATGATCTGATGTTCATCGTTGAGGATGATAACGAGTGTCTGGAAATGCACTTTAATTACAAGACGGAGCTGTTTGAACGGGATACCATCGACAGAATGAAAACACATCTGTTCAACATCCTCAGAGACATTGTGATCGAACCTGATATTGCCTTGTCCGATATTCAAATGCTGTCTGAACATGAGCAGAACGTTCTTTTATATGACTTTAATGATACCAACTTAGAATATTCCCGGGATCAGACCATTCAGGAGTTATTCGCAGCACAGGTGGAACGGACACCTGATCAATTGGCTGTTAGTTTTGGAAATGAGCAATGGACGTATCGTCAATTGAATGAACGGGCGAATCAATTAGCACATACGCTGAGAGCTGAGGGAGTGCAGCAGGATCAATTTGTAGGTATTCTGACAGATCGTTCGATTGAGATGATCGTTGGCATCTTTGGCATTCTAAAAGCAGGCGGGGCGTATGTACCGATTGATCCGGATTCTCCTGAAGAGCGTATCCGCTATATCCTGCATGATTCGGGGGCAACGTTGTTAGTCACGCAAAAGCATTTGAAGCAGTTGGTATCGTTTAATGGAAAAATGATTGATTTGGACGATGAAAAAACCTATGCAGCTAATCTTTCGAATCTGGAACCGGCCGGGGATTCCGAGCAGTTGGCTTATGTGATCTATACTTCAGGCACAACAGGCATGCCAAAAGGTGTGATGATCGAACATCGTCAGGTTCATCACTTGGTTAAAGCGTTGTACAGTCAAGTTATAGATGATCAGCATAGCAGCATGCATGTCGCTCTACTTGCGCCTTACTATTTCGATGCATCTGTGAAGCAGATTTTTGGCGCACTGTTATCAGGACATGCCTTGTTTATTGTAGACAAGGACACGGTACTGGATGGACAAGATTTAATGAATTATTATCAGCACCACCAAATTGATTTGACGGACGGAACACCTGCACACCTGAAATTGCTTTCGAAGGCAAAAAACGTTCAAGGCATATCGCTAAAATATATGCTCATTGGCGGTGAAGCTCTTTCTCAGCAAAGTGTAAATGATATCACATCATTATTTGCTCTCAATCATATAACGCCTCCAACCATAATTAATGTGTACGGTCCAACAGAATGTTGTGTGGATGTTGCGACATACCGTGTACTTCCAGAACACCTGGATACAGCGAATCAACGAGCTCACCTACCGATTGGTCGAACATTAGGAAATAATTGCCTGTATGTATTGAACAAACATGGCAAAGTTCAGCCTGTAGGCGTCGTAGGGGAATTATGTATCTCTGGCGATGGGGTTGGTAGAGGATACTTGAATTTACCTGAGCTGACAGCAGAAAAATTTGTGCGTGATCCGTATGTACAGGGAGCGACAATGTACAAAACGGGAGATTTGGTGAGATGGCTTCCCGATGGCCATATCGAGTATTTGGGAAGAATGGATCACCAGATTAAGATTCGCGGATATCGGATCGAAGTAGGAGAAGTCGAAGCGGCACTGTTAGATCTAGAGTGTGTGAAAGAAGTTATCGTCATTGCACATGAGGATGATCATGGAGACAAATCGTTATGTGCATACTTTACAGCGGATTCCACGCTGACGGTGGGAGAGTTAAAACAAAGCCTCTCTAAGGTGTTGCCAAATTACATGGTACCAGCCTACTTTATACAATTGGATCACATGCCTCTGACAGCGAACGGGAAAATCGATCGCAAATCGCTTCCGAGTCCAGAAGAAAACATACAAACGGGAAGTGAATATATAGAACCCCAAACTGGGGTGGAAAAACAGTTGCTGCCTATTTGGCAGGATGTGCTTGCCGTGAAAAAAATCAGTGTAAAAGACAGTTTTTTTGATGTTGGAGGCAACTCTTTACGTGCGACCAAGCTGGCCGCCAAAATCAACCAAGAGCTGAATATCCGCATATCGGTAAGAAACGTCTTTGAATGGCAGACCATTGAACAGATGGCTCAATCTATTGAACAAATGGAACAGGAAGTATTAGTGTCCATTCCTCAAGTGGAGGAAAAAGAATATTATCCTATTTCTTCAGCGCAGATGAGAATGTACATTATGAGCATCAAAGCTGGTAAGGAACTCATGTACAACATGTCAGGTATGTTTATGTTGGAAGGATCGCTAGATCGGATCAGATTGGAAGAAGCATTCCAACAATTGATTCATCGTCATGAATCGCTTCGGACTGGATTCAAAGTCATACACGGAGAACCGAAACAGATCGTATACCCTAAAGTTAACTTTGGAATTGAATTGATCGAGAAAACGGAAGAAGAGATCGAAGATCGAATTGAACAGTTTGTTCGCACATTTGATCTCGGGCAAGCACCTCTTATGAGGGTGGGACTTATTGAACTCCAGCAGGAGCGTCATGTATTGCTGGTAGATCTCCACCATATCATTGCAGACGGACTATCTGTGCATCTTCTGATGACTGAACTTAGCCAGTTCTATAAGGGAGAGGAGCTGTCTCCTCTTCGAATTCAGTATAAGGACTATGCTGAATGGCAGCAAATGCAGCTTCATAGTAAGCGGATGAAAAAGCAGGAGAAGTATTGGCTTACTGTGTTTGATGAGACTATCCCGCTATTGGATCTGCCAACAGACTACGAAAGACCTGAAACGCTAAGTTATGCGGGAGATGTATTGGACATTGTTTTGGAGGAAGACATCCTTCCAGGCTTAAGGAACATGGAAGTACGGACAGGAACAACGTTATACATGATTCTATTAGCCGCCTATACCATTCTATTATCCAAATACAGCGGGCAAGAAGATATCATTGTAGGCACGCCGATTGCAGGCAGGACACATGCTGAGCTGGAGCCGGTCATGGGGATGTTCGTGAATACACTGGCTATTCGAAATTATCCTGCCGCGGATAAAACATTTACGGAGTATCTGCTGGAAGTGAAAGAAAATATGTTGAACGCTTATGAGAATCAGGATTATCCGTTTGAAGAATTGATTGAGAAAGTGAATGTAATCAAAGATGCTCGGCGGAATCCGTTGTTTGACACCATGTTTGTATTGCAGAATACAGATGCTTCAGAGATTCAGATGGATGGGGTAACCTGTAAGCCTTATATTCCAAATACGAAAGTATCCAAATTCGATTTAACGCTGTATGTTACCGAATTACAACACAAGTTAGAAGTGACCTTTGAATACAGTACGATTTTATTTGAGAAAACAACGATTGAAGCGATGTCACAAAATCTGTTGGTCATATTAACAACCATTGCCAACGACCCTCATAATGAAATCAAGAAGATTCAATTGGTTGAAGAATTAATAGATGGGGATACGCTGGCTGATCTAATTGAAGTAGATTTCTAAAATAACTAAAAATATAAATGTGATCGGGGTGCCGTATGTCTATTTTTAAGAAACAGGAATCGTATTGGGCAAGCCGATTTGAAGATGATGATCATCTTGTTCATTTGCCTTATTGCAAGACAACCTCCAAACACTCAGACGATACGCAGCACCAGAATGATATATATAAGTCTTTGTCAGCCGATGTTTCATATAAAATCAAGTCCATGTCGCGAAATGCTCCTATGGCGATATATACGATCTTATTAACGGGAGTTCAGTGTCTGTTATATAAATACACGAATGAAACCAAGATGATTATTGGTATACCAACGATGGAAGAAAAGAACAATGATCTATCGCTCTCGAATAAGGTTCTTATCTTAAAAAATAATATCAATCATGCGATGTCATTCAAGTCCTTATTTAATCAAGTAAAGGCCAGTTTAACCGAAGCCGTTCAGCATCAACGAATCCCTTTCAGAAAAATGGTTGAACGTTTAAATGTTCAGTATGATTCGAACCATGTACCTCTGATTCCTACCTTGGTTTCGTTGAATGAAATTCATCCTGCCCTTGATGAAAATAACGTAAAAGCGGCAACAATGTTCCACTTTGATCTGGAGAACGACTCCATTCAGTTAAGATTAGTTTATGATGATGATCGTTATGATCGCGATTATATGGTACAAATTGTAGAGCATCTTGACCAATTGTTTTCCGTTGTGCTGAACCAACCTGATCTGGAGCTAAGTCAAGTTGATATGTTATCAGAGTTTCATCGAAACAAGCTGTTATATGACTTTAATGATACAGGGGTTGGGTATCCACAGAACAAGACGATGCATCAATTATTTGAAGAACAGGTGGAACGAACACCGGACCATCCGGCAGTCGTATTTGAGAATAGACAGTTAACGTACAGAGAGTTAAATCAAAAATCCAACCAATTGGCCCGATTGCTTCAAGCTAAGGGGGTGCAGGCGGGTCAGTTCGTTGGCATTATGGCAGAGCGCTCACTTGAGATGATCATAGGTTTATTCGGTATTCTAAAAGCTGGCGGGGCATATGTCCCAATCGATCCGGAATATCCGGCAGATCGTATTAACTATATCCTTGAGGATTCAAAAGTGGCTTGGTTGCTGCATCAAGGTCATATACAGGAACCCGAACATTATGCAGGGACATGTGTCATTCTGGATTCTGAAATAAATCACTATGATGATCATTTAAATTTGGTAGATGGAGCGATCTCCAGTGATTTGGCATACATGATCTACACGTCTGGAACAACAGGTCATCCCAAAGGCGTAATGATTGAACATGCCAGCATTGTGAACTCCCTGCAATGGAAATCCGATTTTTATCATTTTACCGGAGATGATCGGGTATTAATGCTGAATCCATTCGTTTTTGATTCGTTTATTACCCATTTCTTTGGTCCGATGATATCTGGATCGACAGTGTACTTGTTAAACCAGCAACAGTGTAAAGATGCTATAGCCATCAATACGATGGTCAAAAAACAGCAAATCACGCACATCCAAAGTCCACCCAGTTTCTTGATGACCCTATTGGAACAAGTAAGCGCGGAAGATTGGGCATCCATGAAAAATGTGGTGGCTGCGGGAGAGAAAATTGTTCCTGCCTTAATACACAAATTGCAGCGCATCAATCCACGCATCGAAGTGTGTAATGAATACGGTCCAACCGAAAATAGTGTTGTATCCACAGTTCTGTCGGTCAAGTCGGCAGATCAAAATATCTCAATCGGGAAGCCTATTGCGAACAATAGAGTCTACATTTTAGGAGAACGGAATGAATTGCAGCCTATTGGAGTTCAGGGAGAATTATGTGTAGCCGGATCAGGGCTATCCAGAGGTTACTTGAACCGTCCAGATCTGACGGCGGAGAAATTCGTGGATGATCCATTTGTTTCGGGAGCAAAAATGTACAAGACAGGTGACTTCGCAAGATGGCTGCCCGATGGGAACATAGAGTATATAGGAAGGGTAGATCATCAAGAGAAAATTCGTGGACACCGGATTGAACTTGGTGAAGTGGAGACGGCTCTTCTAAATAGTACCCAGATAAAAGAGGCCATCGTCATAGCCAGAGAAGATGAAACGGGAACCAAACAATTATGTGTGTACCTGGTAGGAGAGGATGCAATCACGATCGGGGAACTGCGGGAGGCGCTGTCCCAGCAGCTGCCAAACTACATGATTCCGTCCTATTTTGTACAGCTGGATCAGATGCCGCTCACGTCTAACGGGAAAATCGATCGCAAAGCTTTGCCTGCTCCCAAAGAACATATGTTGAAGGGCATGGAGTACGAAGCACCCCGAACGATGGTGGAACAACAACTTGTATCGATTTGGGAAGAGGTACTTGGGGTAGAGAACATCGGGATTTTGGATAATTTCTTCGAGCTTGGAGGAGATTCGATTAAATCCATTCAAGTTTCTTCGAGGTTATATCAAGCAGGTTACCAGGTGCAGATGAATCATCTGTTTAAAAATCCAACCATAGCAAGCTTAATTCCCTATGTCCAACCCATAAGTACGATGTCAGAACAGGGAATCATCACTGGAAAAGTGATGCTGACTCCAATTCAACATTGGTTTTTTGAGCAATACAAGGTGGACGGCCATCATTATAATCAGTCCGTGATGTTGTATCGGAAAGAAGGTTTTCATGAAGGCACACTTCGCCGTGTATTCGATAAATTGAGTGAGCATCATGATGCACTTCGTACAGTATATCGCCTTACAGAACAGGGGTATGAAGCGTGGAATGAAGGGTTGGCAAGGGAATCCTTATATACACTTGAAGTGATGAACTTCAAGTCATTAGCAGATCCGTCTCAAGAAATCGAGAAGAAAGCAAATGAAATGCAAAGCACGTTTAACGTGGAACGTGGACCCTTGATGAAGCTGGGCGTATTTCAATGTGCAGACGGAGATCATTTACTCATCGTTATTCACCATCTAGTCATCGACGGGGTTTCATGGCGAATTTTGATCGAAGACCTATCGAGGGGCTATGAACAATTAAGTCATGGCGAACCCATTCAACTACCGCAAAAAACGGCTTCATTCCAATTATGGGCAGAACAGCTCCAGTTGTATGCGAACAGTGAAGCGGTAACACAAGAGCTTGCATTCTGGAATGAAATTGAACAGGCAACCTATAAGCGATTACCTACAGATTTCAAAGCGGATCATGCACTGGAAAAAGACAGCGAAGAAATCACGATGGAATGGTCAGCGGCAGAAACGGAGCAATTATTAAAACAAGCGAATCGTGCTTATAAAACGGAGATTAGCGATTTGCTGCTCAATGCACTAGGCATGTCTATTCACCAATGGACAGGCATGGATAAAGTGCTGGTCAATCTGGAGGGACATGGAAGAGAACAAATTTTACCGGATCTCGATATTACACGAACGATCGGATGGTTTACGAGCCAGTATCCGGTTGTACTTGATATGGAAGCAAGTTCAAATATGTCTCTTTTCATCAAAACAAACAAAGAAATGATTCGTCAAATCCCTAAAAAAGGGATTGGTTATGGTATTTTACGATATTTAAGTGCACATCATCACGAAGCGCCCTATACCTTGAATCCTGAAATTAGTTTTAACTATTTGGGTCAATTTGATCAGGATCTTCAGAATAGCGGGATGCAGATTTCTCCCTATCCAGGCGGAGCAACAGCAAGCGACAATCACAGAAGAAATGTTCTTATCGATATGAATGCCTTAATTGTGGAAGGCAAATTGACGTTGTCTCTTCGGTATAGTCGCACCCAATATCAAAAAGAAACGATGGAGCGAGTGGCAACATATTTTAGAGATCATCTGCAAGAAATCGTGATGTATTGTGTGACAAAAGAGAAGTCGGAATGTACACCAAGTGATCTAACGTTAAAAGGAATTACGATTGAAGAATTAGAAGGATTTGTTCAAGAATCGGAACACATTGGTGAAATCGAAGATATATATGCTTTGTCACCGATGCAAAATGGGATGTTCTTTCATCATTTGCTTCATTCAAAATCGGAAGCGTATTTCCTTCAAACCACGCTGGATCTTCATGGTCCGTTAGACGTGGAAGCTTTTACGAAGAGTCTGGATCAGTTGATGCAGCGTAATTCGATTCTCAGAACGAATTTCCACAGCAAATGGAAGAATGAACCCCTGCAAGTAGTATACCGTCATAAACGGAATGGGCTAATATACGAAGATTTGCGTGAGATGAATGAAAAAGATCGTGAAGCATACGTGGCAGACTATACAAGAGCAGATAAAATAAGAGGTTTCGACCTGTCCCAGGATGTGTTAATGCGTATCTCGATCTTGCAAACGTATGACCAAACCTATCGTTTCATTTGGAATTATCATCATATTTTGATGGATGGCTGGTGCCTGTCGCTTGTAATCCAGGAGTTGTTTGATGGATATTATGCTATTCAGGAACAACGAAAACTGGAGGCAAAGGGTACGATTCCATACAAACACTATATCGAATGGTTGGACAACCAAGATCATGATGCATCCCTGAAATATTGGCGTGACTATCTGGAAGGTTATGATGAGCAGACCACTTTGCCAAAAGAACATTCAATTACGAAGAGTGATGAATATCATTCAGAACATATGATTTGTACACTTACTCAGGAATTAACCGGACAAATCGCACAAGTGGCCAGTCAGAATCAGGTGACGCTGAATACGTTCATGCAGACAGCATGGGGAATGTTGCTACAGATATATAACGACAGTGAGGATGTTGTATTCGGAAGCGTGGTGTCGGGCAGACCTGCGGCGATTGTTGGAGTGGAGCGAATCATTGGTTTATTCATCAATACCATTCCTGTACGCATTCAGACTCAAGGTAATGAGACATTTGCAGCGATTATGAAGCGGAATCAGGAACATGCTGTTGCTTCTCATCCACATGACACGTATCCGTTATACGAGATTCAAGCGGAAACATCGCAAAAGCAAAATTTGATTGATCATATCCTGATATTCGAGAATTATCTTGTACAGGGCATTATGGAACAGTTTGGGGATCAGGAGGAGACAGCTCTTCGGATTACGAATATAGAAGCAGATGAACAAACGAACTATGACTTTAATCTGATTATTAAACCAGGCCAATCCATGAAATGTATGTTCTATTACAATGCTAACGTCTATGATCGGGCAAGCGTAGAACGCATTCAAGGTCATTTGATTCAGATGTTGAAGCAAGTGGTCAACAATCCGAATATTCCGATCCATGACATTGACTTGACTACAACACAGGAGAAAACACAAATTTTGGAACAATTTAATGATTCTATGGCTGAATATCCAATGGACAAGACGATTCATGGACTGTTTGAGGAACAGGCGGCAAGGACTCCTGCACACGTTGCGGTTGTATTTGAGGATCAAC
Source organism: Paenibacillus sp. FSL R7-0026 (assembly GCF_038004485.1). Lineage (NCBI taxonomy): Bacteria > Bacillati > Bacillota > Bacilli > Caryophanales > Paenibacillaceae > Paenibacillus > Paenibacillus sp. FSL R7-0026. The sequence goes on along the minus strand of NZ_JBBORG010000001.1, from coordinate 3,785,591 downwards.
ATTTGACCTATCAAGGGCTGAACGAGAAAGCCAACCAATTGGCAAGAACGCTGAAGGCCAAAGGTATACAAAATGATCAGTTAATCGGGATCATCGCTGATCGTTCGCTAGACATGGTTGTAGGAATCCTTGCGATTTTGAAAGCGGGTGGCGCATACGTGCCGATTGATCCTGAATATCCGGAGGATCGTATAAACTACATGCTTGAGGATTCGGGTGTACATGTATTATTAATGCAAAGTCATTTGCAAGAACGCATCTCTTTTGCAGGAGAGGTCGTTTGCCTGGATCAACCTGAGTCCTATCATGAAGATCATTCCGATTTGGGAATGACTGCTGCACCAACAGGCTTGGCCTATGTGATCTATACTTCAGGAACGACAGGTAAACCAAAAGGGACATGTATTGAACATAAAAATGTGGTGCGATTGTTGTTCAACAGTAAAAATTTGTTTGATTTTAATGCATCAGATACGTGGACATTATTCCATTCTTTTTGTTTTGATTTTTCGGTATGGGAAATGTATGGGGCATTGCTCTATGGCGGAAAACTGGTTATCGTACCTCAAATGACGGCAAAAAGTCCCGAACAATTTCTACAATTGTTAAAAAACGAGCAAGTGACGATATTGAATCAAACGCCGACTTACTTCTATCATCTTCTTCAGGAAGAACTGGGAGGTCATGCAGCAGATCTGAAATTAAGAAAAGTGATTTTTGGAGGAGAAGCCCTCAATCCCGTGTTATTGAAGGAATGGAAGCTGAAATATCCATTTATCCAGTTAATTAATATGTATGGGATAACTGAAACAACGGTTCATGTAACTTATAAGGAAATAACCGACATTGAAATACATGCTGGAAAGAGCAATATTGGCAAACCAATCCCGACGTTGCAGACCTATATTTTGGATCAACATCAACGCATTCAACCAATCGGTGTTCAGGGAGAATTAGTTGTAGCAGGTGAGGGCCTTGCCAGAGGTTATCTGAACCGGCCTGATTTAACCGCAGAGAAATTTGTGGATCATCCCTGGATTACAAAAGGGAAAATGTATCGCACAGGAGATGCCGCAAGATGGCTGCCGGATGGAAATATTGAATATCTGGGACGAATCGATCATCAAGTGAAAATCCGTGGTTACCGAATTGAGCTTGGCGAAGTGGAAACTGCGCTTTTGCAAATAGACTCCATTCAGGAAGCGGTCGTTATTGCCCGTGAACATGAGGATGGTTCGAAGCAGTTGTGTGCGTATTGGAAAGGCGACAGCTCACTGACAGCGAAGAAAATCAGAATGGCATTATCTCATGAAATTCCGGATTATATGATCCCGTCTTATTTTGTTCAATTAGAGCATATACCGTTAACTTCCAATGGAAAGGTTGACCGTAAGGCATTGCCATCTCCACAAGAACATTTGCAAAAAGGAACCGAGTATATGGCGCCGCAAAACGCTGTAGAACAAGCGATCGTCTCTGCCTGGGAAGCTGTGCTTGGTGTTCAAAAGGTTAGCACATCAGATCATTTCTTTGAACTCGGGGGCGATTCGATTAAATGTATTCAAGTTTCCTCACGACTGCTTCAAGCAGGGTATAAAGTGGAAATGAAGCATTTCTTCACCTATCCGACAGTAGCAGAGTTGAGTGAACACGTTACATCCGTGAGCACTATTTCTGACCAAGGGGAAGTTGCGGGACAAGTGATGCTAACACCTGTTCAGCGCTGGTTCTTTGATCAAAATATGGTGGACGCACATCATTACAATCAGGAAATGATGTTCTTTCGTGAAAAGGGATTTGATGTCCGTTTTATTCACAGCATCATGGATAAGATCGTGAAACAGCATGATGCTCTCCGTATCCTTTATCGACAAGCGCCTGAAGGCGGATATGAAGCGTGGAATCGAGGGGCAGACGAAGAAGGATTATACAGCCTTGAAATCGTTGACCTCAAAACAGAAGCAGATCCCGCATCGTTCATTGAAAATAAAGCAAAAGAAATTCAGAGTGGTATGGATCTGTCTCACGGACCTTTGATCAAACTTGGGTTGTTCCAATGTGCTGAAGGGGATCACCTGCTTATTGCCATTCATCATTTGTTGGTAGACGGGGTTTCATGGCGTATTTTATATGAAGATATTCAGACAGGGCAAGACCAGTTCTTAAGAGGTGAAGAAATCCGGCTTCCTCAAAAAACGACCTCGTTTAAACAATGGGCAGAACAATTGTCTACGTTTGCAGACAGCCCGGCGATGAAGCAAGAGAATCCATACTGGAGTCGTGTGGAGCAGGCCCAGCTAAGCCCGCTGCCTAAAGATATGGATTGTGATGAGACGATTGGCAAAAATAGTGAAACGATCACCGTTCATTGGACAGCAGCGGAAACCGAGCAATTATTAAAGCAAACACATCATGCGTACCATACGGAAATTAATGATATATTGCTAACGGCATTAGGAATGGCTGTTCATGATTGGACAGGCATGGGAGAAATCCTCGTAAATCTGGAGGGGCATGGTAGAGAAGACATCCTGCCAGAGCTGGACATTACGCGTACAGTGGGATGGTTTACGAGTATGTATCCCGTTATGATTACGATGGAGTCCGGGGCTGACTTATCAAGGAAGATTAAGACCGTCAAGGAAGGACTGCGTCAGATCCCAACCAAAGGCATTGGTTACGGGATTTCGAGGTATTTGTCACATGGAAATGAAGGATTCAAGTTAGAGAAAAATCCCGAAATTAGTTTCAACTATATGGGACAGGTGAATCAGGATTCGGGCCAAGATGGCATTAAATTCTCGCCTTATTCCAGCGGACCATCCGTAAGTGAAAACAACAAGAGACCATTTGTGCTTAATATCAATGGCATTGTTACAGAGGGTCGGTTGTCGCTGTCCATTAACTATAGTTCAAAACAATATCGGCGGGAAACGATGGAGCAACTGGCTTGTCTCTATAAGGAAGGCCTTAATAGAGTCGTTGAACATTGTGTAACGAAGGAACAAACCGAGCTGATGCCAAGTGATATTTCATGCAAGTCATTAACCATTGATCAATTGGATCAAATCGTGGAACAAACTGGGCACATCGGTCGAATCGAAAATGTGTACCCACTTACACCATTACAGAAGGAAATGTTGTACGAAAGTGAACGGAATCCAATTTCGGGCGCTTACTTTGTACAAATCATGTTTGACATGCGTGGTGATTTGGATGTTACCTCTTTTGCGCAAAGTTTGGATCAATTAATGCAAAGGCATGCGATATTAAGAACTAATTTTTACAGTGATTTCGTGGATATCCCTCTTCAAATCGTGTATCAAGAGAAGAAATTTGAATTTAACTATGAAGTTGTAGCTGGCACAAGTGAGCTGCAACGTAAAACGTATGTTGACGAGTATATCGAGCAGGACAAGGCGAGAGGATTTGACTTACAACGAGATTCGCTAATACGCATGTCTGTTTTACGAACAAAGCCTGAGGAATACCGCGTCATATGGAGTTTTCACCATATTTTGATGGACGGCTGGTGTATGTCTCTGGTAAGCAAAGAGATATTTGAAAATTATTTTGCGATTCGGGAAAATAGAAAACCTCAAGTGACTCTATTAACACCTTATAGTCAATTCATTGAATGGCTGGAACAGCAAGATCATCAAGGTGCAATAACGTATTGGAGTCATTACCTGGAAGGTTATAAAGGGCAAACGAAATTGCCTGGAGAAAAAATCAAACCAAAACATGAAAGACAGGATTCCAGAACGCTAAACTGTTATTTGGATGATGTACTAATCGAGCAAATGAAACAGATTGCGGAACAGCAGCATGTAACGCTCCATACGTTAGTGCAGACTGCCTGGGGTGTATTGTTGCAGCAATACAATGAAAGCAATGATGTTGTATTTGGAAGTGTTGTGTCGGGCAGACCACCTGTCATTCCTGGGATCGAAAGTATGATTGGGTTATTTATTAATGCGATTCCTGTTCGTATCCAGGCTCAGGCCGATGAGTCATTTATATCTCTAATGAAAAGGAATCAGGCACAAGCTGTGGAGTCACATGCATATGATACGTATTCGTTATATGATATTCAAAATCTGACCAAGCAAAAACAATCTCTAATTAACCATGTTGTTGTGTATCAGAACTTCCCGGTAGAGAACCGAATGGAGAGTCTGGGTCAGAAAGGTGAAATACCGCTTGAGATTATGAATGTTGGGGGTACAGAACATAATAGTTTTGATTTTACTTTGATTGTCAAACCCCATGAAAAAATGAAGATCATTTTGATGTACAATGCCAATGTGTATGACCCATCTACCGTTGAACAGATTCAAAAACACTTTATTTCCATGATTCAACAGGTGGTAAGTAACCCGGAAGTTAAAATAAACGAACTTGCGTTGAGTACGTCGAACAGTTATTAATGCACAAGTAATGGGCCGCTCCAAAAGTGAGTTTCCTCCTCACTCAAAGCGCTAACGAATCTGACGCGTCTTAAGAGGTAGATCGACATGAATGGCAATCTTTAACGAACCTCAGTAACGTTATTTCATCATATCAGGGTGTCAGATCCTAAAAAACGACCCAATCGATGAAATAACGTCTCTGTGATTCGTTACACCACAGACTTGTGCAAATCAGAGTGAATAGCGTGTGCCAGGTTCATTAGAATAAAAAACCTTAATAAGGGGTGTCCTCAGTCATGCTCATGACTTATGGGACGCCCCTTTTAGTGCTCTGTTAATGATGATAGCTGGAAAATTACTGTAGATGGAGAAATAAAGTCTCTTACGTGGTCGGATCAACATTTTGATCGACCTTTTAACAATTCCTCCCTTCTAACCGATATATAATAAGTACATCTATGTAATCAGAAAGTGAAAGGAGTGCAGAACATGGATATTGCAGCATTATCAATGGCGATGAGCCAAGCTTCAGTAGTGCAGTCGGCAAGCTTGCAAGTGATGTCGATTACAAAAGACATGGCACAGCAGCAAGGGCAGCAGATGGCGGAAATGTTGAAGTCAATGCCTGCTCCTCATCCCAATCTGGGTGGAAGTCTCGATCTTTCGGTTTAGTTGAAATTACAGCATGTGTCCTCATGTAACACCCATTGCAGCAAGCAAAACCCAAACAGCTCCAATTCAAATGAATTGAAGCCATTTGGGTTGTTTTTTTCTAAAATACTCATTCCGAAATTACGATATATTTATTACGATCTTCTCAGCGAATCTTTGACAAACTTGGCAATCTGCCTTCAAAGGGCAGCGTATCCTTCAATGTCCATAACTCATCGTAACTGGAAATCTGAAGATCGGCTTTGGACAAGTCCTGGTTCCCTGATCCCGGATTGCGATATCCGATGCAGCGCATGCCTGCACTTTTGGCTGCTTGAACACCATTGCGCGAGTCTTCGATCACCAGACAATTCGAAGGAGATGCACCAATCATCTCAGCTGTGGTCAGGAAAATATCTGGTGCCGGCTTGCCGTTTGTAACTTCCTCACCTGTCATTCGCACCTCAAAGTATTGTCCAAGTCCGGTTTTGTCCATGATCAAATCAATCAGTGCACGTGGAGAGGAAGAAGCAACGGCTATGGGTACGTGTTGCTCATGCAGCCAGCTTAACCAGCGTTCCACGGAAGGCATTGCCGTCAGATTCGGATGGGCAAGCATGGTTTGCATCACATTATGCTGATGATAAGCAAATATTTCTTCCAGCGTAGCTGTCAGCTGATGTTTGTCCAATACTTGCTGCCACATGGATTCCAGCGTAACTCCAACATAGGAATGATGTTCTTCATCAGTCACCCTTGCTCCAAAATGGGCAAAAGAGCTCCGCTCAATCTCGAAATAAATCGGTTCGCTGTCAATCAGTACACCATCCATGTCAAAAATGACCGCTTGAATGATGTCATCATTGGGCACTCCCAGTCCGTTAGATTCTTTGTTTGCTGCCATGTTGTATTCCTCCTCCAGGATTGTGTAAACATATGTCTCTAATGTAATCCATTAATGGTTAACCTGCCACTTTAGAAACTGGAACCGCTGGATTGCAGTACAACTTTAATGGCATGTGAAGAGGCTTGAAGTGTGCGTCCCTGAATATCGCAGCCAAGTGTACGGAATGCCTCTTCGTAATCCTCCAACGGGAAGGAGTGGGTGATGATTTTTTTTGCCGGAATAATCCCTTGTTCAATCATATAATGTGCGGTAGCAAAAGTCCCCAGAGAATCGATGGAACCAATAATTTTCAGACTACGGTCCACAACTTCCTTGGGATTGAAGGATGTGTTTCCATCTCTCAGACCAACCAGCATCAGATAACCGCCACTGGCGAGCTGGGAGAGCACTTGTGTACCTACGACACCTGTTGTATCCACAATCATATCGACCTGATGGGTTGCGGGTGACAGTGATTCTATTGCATTTTCGAAGGATGAATGAACTTCCCAACGATCAGGTGCAATGGAACCGGCAATGGCTAAGCGTTCTTCGGAGATGTCGACGAGACAGCCGGTAACCCCTTTGGAAGCGAGCGCGTAGCTGTACAGAATGCCAATCGGGCCTGCACCCAGGATAACTGTTCTGAAATTCGGCAGTAGATGAATCTGATTAATCCCCGTCAGCATACAGCTGAGTGGTTCCGTCAAAGTTGCTTCTTCATAGCTCACATGATCCTTCAATTTGTACAAAAAGCGATCTTCGGTCACATAATAATCTGTAAATGTTCCGTCAGCACTCACACCTGTCTCGGTAACAGACTTATGTGTGCAATGATTTTGTCTGCCTGTTCTGCACATGTCACATTGTCCGCAATAGTAGGTAGGATCGATCACAACACGGTCGCCCGGTTGTAATGTCGTTACCGCAGAGCCAACATCAATGACTTCCCCGGCAGACTCATGACCGAGAATGACAGAAGGAACCGCATGATATTTGCCGCTGACAATACCGAGATCGGTACCACATACACCTGTCGCCCGAATACGAACCAACACCTGATTATCTCTTGTAATTTCCGGGACAGGCCGTTCCTCAAGCGCCACATCCCAAGCCGATTTGTATACCAATGCAAGCATGATATAACCTCCTTGTAATTATATAAAATATAAATATAGCGATTCATCTTAAAATAGTTTTTTCAAGATACGAAAGTAGTGAAGGGGACGAAATCGATTCTGGAGAAGCGAAGCGTTCGCCTCAAAGCTTTCTGAAAGAAAGCTGCTTCGGAAGCATACGCTATCAATGGATTTTTCCCTTGGGAAAGGGAAATCAAGAAAATCCGTGGATAACAGCCATCATAAGAACGATTCGTAACCGAAACGACCACTTCGAACAGTTGCATTGAAATGTTTTAATTAACGCTGGCGAGCACTGAATCCAGCCGCTCCACAATCTCAACCAGTTCGTCTTCGGTTGTGGTCAGGGAAGGCCGGACCTTAACAACGTTGCCGAAGCCATATCTTGAACTTCTCAAGATTAGATGCTCATCTGTAAAAGCGCGGTCAACAATGGCATTGGTTTTGAGCGTATCCGGTTCATTACCGTCACCTACAATCTCCAACCCCCACATTAACCCGACACCACGAGCTTCACCGATACTTGGGTATTTCATAGCCAATTCATGCAGCAACTCACCCAAAATTTCACCTTTGCGTTTCACCGCATCCAGAAACCCGGGTTCGGATACCACTTCCAAGGTGGATTTGGCAGCAGTTACGGAGATCAGATTGCTTCCTGAGGTGAAGGAATGTTCGTGCTTTTCGAGCACATTCAGCCGGGATTGCATTAACACCGCAGCAACAGGTACGCCGATCCCGCCAAGACCTTTGGCAAGGGTAATCATATCAGGCTGGATATCAAACAGTTCGCTGGCAAACATGGTTCCGGTACGACCGATTCCGGTCTGCACTTCGTCGGCAATGAGAATAATATTGTACTCATCACACAGTTTACGCAGACGTTTGAAATACCCGGCGGGAGGGATGATGTTGCCGCCATTTCCAAGAATGGGTTCGATAATCATGCATGCGACTGAGCCGGAACTTGCATATTCTATCGCATCAGATGTAGCTTCAACGCATTGATAGCCGCAGTCTCCATTTGAGGATTTGAATGGGCAGCGATAACAGTATGGGGCAGGTACATGGACAGCGTTAGCAACAGCCGAATTGGGGAAGCGTTTCCGCCGGAAGGCATTTCCCGAAATCCCGGTGGCAAATTGGGTCTGCCCATGATGGGACAGATACAGGCTGATGATGTCTGTTGATTCGGTATACTTCTGTGCAATTTTGGTTGCACATTCGTTGGCAGTTGAACCAGTGATATCCCGCATCCATCCGGCATTAATGTCGTTTGGAGCATATTCGATTAAGTGATCAAGTACTTCATTTACGTACGGTTCGGTGAAGGAGGAAGACATATGCGTCAGATTGCCGACTTGTTCCTGAATTTTGCTGACAACATGTGGGTGATTATAGCCCAGTGACAGATTGAACGTGCCCGACACGCCATCCAGGTATTCAACACCTGAATCGTCAATCAACTTAATCCCTTTTCCGGCTATGAAGCGGTTGTTGGTTAAAGTTTGCATACGATTTCCTCCAATATAATGGTGTACTAGCTCGAACGAAGCTCAACAATCCGGATGATGCGGGCATCACCTCCCTTAAGAAACGATGTTTACATTTCCTTGCTATGTTGTGCGAGAGCAGTACGTACTGCATTATTTTTTACAGTCCATAGATGAGAGATCATCAATGTGAGCAGCAGGATCAGACAGAATCCGGCCAAAATCCAGATCGTATTCACGACAGGCCCTGTACTCATACTCCATCCAGTCACATACTGCAAGATGGCACCTCCAATACCACCCGATGCGATCAGGATACTGGTTGTCCGCTCGGTCATACCGGGAATAAGAACATTTGCATAGACCAGTGCGATACAGAACAGCCCCGACATGAACAGACCGGTTCCGAAGATGAGCACATACGTTGCCCACTGTCCAGTTACAAATACCATAGCGACCGTAAACAAAAGCGTGCCAACCGTGCTCCAGATCAGGAATGGCATATAGTTGACGGCTTCCGCTATTTTCCCGGAGAAAAGACGACCGATGATCATCGCAATCCACAGGATGGAGACACTCAGCGATGCGACAGATTCCTGAAGGTGCAATCGTTCTACGAGGATGGAGGGCAGGAAGTTCATCAATCCCAGTTCCAATCCCATGTAGATGAAAAAGAAGATGACAAAGATTGTCAGCAGACCCAGATGTTTTCTCGAATATCGGGCTTTACCTGCTGCATGTGCCACTGTATTCTCGCCAGCCTGCTCCAGATACAGTGCGGCTGGCCGGGGCATAGTGATCCACAGCAGCATGAGAACCAGTGACAACACGGCCACCGTATAAAAAGTAAGATGCCACAGATCCATCCAGATGAATAAAGCAGCGACCACCGGGATGAGAAGTGCTCCAAGAGCAAAGAAGACATCCAGCTTGGACATGGCGACCGCCTTTTGATTCTCAGTGAATTCGATCGTGAATGCACCTACAGAGGGTTCGATGATACCTGAACCGAAACCTACGATAATTGTGAGAAGAAGAACTACAGACCAGGATGGCAGAAAACCGAGTACTATATAGGCGGCTACAATACAGATTAGAGCAAGGGTCAGCATCGCTTTTCTTCCGATACGGGCTGTCAGAGCAGGAGCTGCGATTACACCGACAAGAAATCCAAGAAACTGCAGAAATAACAAAAATCCGCCATCACTGTAACCGCGCTCATAATGTGACAATAAAACAGGAAGAAGTGCACCGAGCACAACGCTGGTTATGCCGATTAACAGATAAAAACCGCAGCTTAGAGCGAATATTCTTTTCAAAAGCCCGCCTCCTAGTTGGATATAAATTTTATATTATGTAATTAATGTTTATTTCATATATAACTTATACCATAATTGTCCAAATGTACATGCTTTTTGTTGTAAAATAATGTTAAATTTTGATGAAGAGAAATATTTCTTGTGCTAAGTTTTTTCTAAAACGATTTCGTGTCGAAAGGGTAGATATGATTCAATCCATATGACTTTTTAACAGTGTTTGGTATCTGTATTGATCGAAGATAGTAACACGTACATATATAAAAAACGTTCCCTGTCTGAGTAGACGGGAAACGTTCTAATTAATTTTTCTATATGATGAACCTGACTTCCACGTATCGCTATTAAGCAGTCTGTACAAAGAAAATTCCATCGAATGGTGCGTGAGCAGACGCGGGACCCCTTCGCAAAAATAAATAACCGTTTGCATCGGGAAGACCCAATATATCCCGATAAGGCTCAGGAAAATCTCCGGAATATATTTGACAAACCAGTTGATGTTCTTCTAGCAAATGGTCAATTCCTTTCACACCGTTTGGTACAGTGGGAGAGAAAAATGGAAATGCAGGGAACTCCTGATCGTCTAACTCCATCTCAATTAAACGTACGCCGCTTAACGGAATGGGTGGAACGGGACATACGGAAGTGAGTGGATGCGAAGATACCGAGACATAAGTGCATCCGGCAACAATATTCTCGTTCCATTCCAGCTCATCTCCCGTATAGGTTACCTGATCCAGAAAATATTCGGAGGCAGAGTAGGTTGAGAAGACCGAGATATATTTATCTTGTGGTAAAGATGGGATATGGACCTGCTGTGAAAGTGTATTGCAATTGATGGAGAACAGATGTAATAAAGGCTGACCCTCAGGGTTGAGTGGCCAGTCGGAAACGTATGCAGTCTCTCCACCAATCCACATGCCAGAGTCTTGGTTTGGATTATCGGGGTCAATTGTAAATCGAGTAACTTTGTACATGAGAAACTCCTTCCAGAGTGTATTTTGGCTTTCCTATGTAACGTTGTATGTGTTTTTATATAACAATTTATTGCTTCGTTTCAGTATAAATGAGATGATGTGGAATGAAAATCAGTACAAGGTACTAACTCATTGCACGAAGCGAAGAACGTACCAGCACTCTAAGAACAAGTGGCAATACTATAGATGAGAAGTGGTGACACATGTTAATTAACAAATACATAAGTGAAACGGGATTCTGCTCCCGCAGGGAAACGAACCGTTTAATTGCAGCTGGACGTATAACGATCAATGGCAGGGTATGTGAAAAAGGGGCGGAAGTTGAACCTCACGATGTAGTACACATTGATGGGAAAGAGATTCCTCGTAATGACAGCGAACCTGTCTACATTGCTCTGAACAAACCCATCGGTATTGTCTGCACAGCAGCAGAACATGTGGAGGGGAACATCATTCAATATATAAATTATCCTTCTCGCATATTTGCGATAGGCAGGCTGGATAAGGCATCTGAGGGGTTGATTTTGCTTACGAATGACGGAGGCATTGTGAACAAGATGATGCGTTCGGAGCATAATCATGATAAAGAATATGTAGTGACTGTAGACAAACCCATAACAGATCAATTTGTAAAGTCCATGTCTGAAGGGGTTGAAATTCTGGACGTGGTGACCAAGCCCTGCGAAGTGTATAGGCAAAGTGACAATGTGTTTCGTATTATTTTGACACAGGGTCTCAACCTGCAAATCCGGAGAATGTGCAAAGCCTTGGGGTACCGAGTCCTCAAGCTGGAGCGTGTACGAATTATGAATATTACGCTGGATCAACTCGAGCGGGGGCAATGGCGTCAACTGGAGCAAGAGGAACTGGAGATTCTGCTGTCTCAATTAAATGAGATAAAATGAATGACTTCTGCGCATGTCAGCGGTGGTCAACCACGATGTTCAGTTTTATCAGTGAAAAATGAAGCAAACACTAACCCCTATGCGGATTAGTGTTTTTGTTGTTAAGCTTGTGTCCTTTTTGTTCTGAAATGTAAGAGCCAAGTAGGGTTAAGAACGCACCGAGTACAATCACCCAAGTTATCTGCTCTTGAAGAATCAGTGCAGATGACACAACAGTAATGACAGGCACCAGATAGATATATACGCTCGTTTTGATAGCTCCGAGAAGATTCACGGCCTGGTTCCAGGTCACGAAACACAACGCGGAAGCACCCAGACCGAGATAGAGAACATTAGAAAGGTTGGTCATACTTGTGAAGCGCCCGAGTTCCCAATGGAATTCAAACAGGAAAAGAGCTGGCAGCATGAAGATCAGGCCATAGAAGAACACTTTGCGTGTGGCACCGATAGTGTGATGGGGAAGCTCGCCAATTTTGCGCATCAATACAGAGTATATCGCCCATACCGCAGGTGCTATAAAAGCAAGCAGATCACCTATCGGATTCAGTTGCAGAATGAAACTGCCGTTCAGGGCGATGAGTAGGATACCGCTCAAGGCAATCCCGAATCCGATGATAAAGCGGCGCGTTAACTTCTCACCATCTAAGAAGAAGTGTGCGAGTACGGCAGTAAAGAACGGTGCAATGGAGACAATAACACCCACGTTGGAAGCCGTTGTGTAAAGCAACGCAATATTTTCAATGAGAAAATATAGAGTCACTCCACATAGTCCTGCTCCGATAAATAACCATTCTTCTCTGAATGAGGCGGTCCGCAGTGAACGTGGATAGATCAATAACAGTACCAAATACCCGATCAGGAAACGGAAAAATAAAATTTCTACAGGAGTAAAATCAATCAAAAGAACCTTGGTCGAGACAAACGTAGTTCCCCAGATCAGTATAGTAAACAAAGCGAGTAGATGTCCGGTAGGGGCTTTAGTGTTTTGATGACCATGATGACTCGTCATACGATGTTAGTGGTGGTTCGTTTCAACTCCGTATCATGATTGAAGATACGTCTGTATTGATTGGGCGTCAGGCCGATCAGTTTTTTGAAAAAATTCGTGAAATGGCTCTGGTCACTGAATCCTGTCTGTGCAGCTACTTCAATGGGAAGCAGACCTTGTTCCAGCAGACGTTTGGCTTGGTTAATACGAATCGTCTCCAGGTAGCGGTAGGGTGATATGCCTTTCTGGCGAGTGAATAAACGCAGCAGGTGATACTTGCTCATCTCCGTCAAATCGGCTAACTCGTTCAGCGAGATGCTCTCCATGTAATGAGCTTCTATGTAATCACATATGCGTCTGATCTCCAAGGTAACATCCTGTGTGGAAACAGGCGGTTCAGCATCCGAATAATCTCGCATTAATTGATCCAGCAGAAAGAGTAACAATTCTTCTTTGCAGAAATCCGATTGCTCCTCCAGAATCATCTGATGAAGCTCGTGCAGGGAACCCACAAGTTCACTCTGATAGAGAACGGGGGATGTGAACCGTGGCAAGTAAGCTTGTCCAGTAATCTCTTTTGCATACTCTCGCATAATCTCAGGCTGGACGTTGATACAGCGATAATCGAGGGTTCTACCATCGACCTGTTCGCAGGCATGAGGATCATGTGGATTAAAGACAATCATGTCACCACTATTCAGAATGTATTCTTCGTTGTTGCAGACGAGGTGTCGCTTGCCTTGTTCAATGAATCCAATGACGTAATAGTCATGAAAATGATTGGGAAACTTCTGCATAATGCCTTCAAATTGATAAGCTTCTAGCTGTAAATCGCTATCAAAAACGACAGTCCGGACTTCCCGAGTCATGATGCACCTTCTTTCTGGTAAGTTAAGATCATTATAGGTTGCAAAGAAGGAATTTTCTTGAACGATATTGCTATTGCTCGAAGTGTCTGATCGGACAGATATCTCCAAAAAACAAAATACCCGCAATCCCGGAGGGAAAGCGAGCCCTTTGCTTAGTATAGTTGATTCATGAGTTCAAACCTATATATAGGGGAGAAAAAATCTCTGGAACAATAAGTAATTGTTCTTAGTGTAACGTAGCGAGTGCTTCAGGTGTAAAAGCCTGTATCTCAGATATGCGGCCTTCGCGTATTTTGGCAGCCCACGCCGGATCACCAAGGAGTGCACGTCCCACAGCTACCAGATCAAATTCCTGTTGCTCATATCGCTTCATGAGTTCGCCCATACCTGGATGTGTTGCTTTATCTGCTCCTGCTTCAGGTTCATCTGGCATACCCACAGAACCGACGGTAATGGTGGTTTGACCACTCAGCTTCCGTACCCAACCTGCAAATCCAAGTTCAGATCCTTCGAACTCGGGCTCCCAGAAGCGTCGTGTGGAGCAGTGGAAGATATCTACACCAGCGTCAACCAGCAAACGAAGGAATTGTTCCAGTTGTTCGGGTGTGTCGAACAGTCTGGCTTGATAATCATTCATCTTCCATTGGGAAATCCGCATCGCAATAGGGAAATCAGGACCTACCGCAGCACGAACTGCCATTACAAGTTCAACTGCAAATTGAGTTCGTTTCTGAAGGTCACCGCCATAGCGGTCCGTTCTCCTATTCGTTGTTTTCCAGAAAAACTGATCGATCAGAAAACCGTGCGCACCGTGAAGCTCAATTCCGTCAAAACCAATACTTTGCGCATTGGCCGCTGCATCGGCATAAGCTTGAATCACAGTTGCGATCTCTGCCTCCGTCATGGGTGCACCTACTTGAGTACCTTCCATATCAACTCCCGATGGACTAAGTGATTCAGCCTCGGGGTGAGGCTGAGATCCGGAAGGACGAACGATTCCCATGTGTAAAATCTGCGGAAAAATCTTGCCGCCGGCTTCATGGACTTGTTTGACCACTTCAGCCCAGCCTTGAAGAGCTGCTTCTCCATACATATGAGGGATTCTAGGCTCACTTGATGCTGATGGATGCTCAATCGTCGCACCTTCTGTAATAATGAGTCCAACACCATGCTCGGCACGCCGACGATAATATGCGGCTACATCGGGGCCCGGGACACCATCCGGGGAGAAGGCACGAGCCATGGGGGACATAACGATGCGCGAGGACAGGGTTAATTTTTGAACAGTGTATGGTTGGAACAGAAACTCCGTAGAAATAACATTATGTTGTTGATTACTCAAACTAAGCACCTCCATTATTATGCACCATCAAGCGGGTACGAGTGCAATCTTAACAAGGTCTATAGGCATGCTCAACCAACAATCGGAGCATTTTGTTGCTTAAGCGAAAGACACGGATTATTGTATGGTGTATTTGTACTTACTTTCACTTGTTGAACAAATAACACTTATCTATAATGAAGGAGTCTAACCAAATATTTTGTGTACAAAGGAGGATTGGTACATGTCTGGTGTATTGTCTCCAAACTCGAATGATCCGCGTGTGATTCGCACACGTCAATTAATTCTTGATGCGTTTTTAAACCAATTGAATCTTAAAAATTTCAACAGCATTACGATTCAAAACATTACGGAACAAGCCACAATTAACAGGGCTACATTCTACGCCCATTTTCAGGATAAATATGCACTGCTTGAAGCCTTGTTATCGGATGCTTTTATGGAATATGTAACGAAAAGGGTGGACCCGGATGCCCGGTTATCAGCCGAAACCATACAGCAGCTTATATTTTCATTATGTGACTATCACGTCTCAAGTAATGGATGCATCAAAAAATATGAGACAGTTGCACCAATTATTGAAGAGAACATCAAGACTCAACTGGAGCAATTCCTTCTTGAATTAATGAGCAAAGTAGCGGGGGATGTAGATCCCAAAACGCTGAAAATTACGGCAACGATGCTAAGCTGGTCGATCTATGGAATGACCTATCGATGGAATATTGAAGGCGGGCAGGAATCCCCGGCTGAATTAGCCAACAGAGTGGTCCCCTATATGATGGGCGGATTGGAATTGTTGAATTGACTTCATTTAACGAAATTGCCTTACTATTCGAATGGACATAGGAGGAATAAAAAGATGTTTGAACATTTGGTTGTTTTTAAATTTAACGATAAAACTACACTAGCCAAACAGCAGGAATTGGTGGATCAATTACTCGCGTTACAGGAACAAATCCCGGGGATTGTCGCGCTGACTGCAGGGATCAATACAACGGAAGAAACGGACCGTATTCAAGGTTATACCATTGGATTGAGAGTGACGTTTGAAGATCAGGAGGCATTGCGCGCCTATGGTCCACATCCTGCTCATCAGGCATTTGTAGCTTCCCTGGATGGTTGGGTGGAAGATGTAGTTGTAGTTGACTATGCGATATAAAGGCGCGAAATTAGAGGTTTAACGAATATAGGAGTTGAAGATTCCCATGTGTTTAATTTTATTTGCTTACAACATGCATCCAAAGTATCCGCTTATATTGGGATCAAATAGGGATGAATTCTATCATAGACCTACGGCTCAAGCACACTATTGGGAAGATCATCCTCATATATTGGCTGGCCGGGATTTGTTGAAAATGGGAACCTGGATGGGCGTAACCACAGAGGGGCGTCTGGCTGCTGTCACGAATTATCGTGATCCGAATGAAGATGTACATGCCAAAGGTTCAAGAGGAGATCTGGTTGCAGATTTTTTAAAGGGAACGTCCACACCCAAGCAATATATGCAATATGCGGAGCAAAGCCAAAATGATTATCCTGGCTACAATTTGTTAGTGGGTGATCCTGACGACCTCTATTATTATTCTAATGTGGGTAATGTTGTGATGAAGTTGAAACCGGGAATATACGGGATTAGTAATCACTTGATCAATACAGATTGGCCCAAGGTAAAACGTGGAAAAGAAGGGCTGGAGAAAATCATCAACGGGGAGGACGAAGGTACCCTGACAGAACAAATATTAGGTTTGCTGCAAATGGCAGACCCTTCAGTGGATGAACTATTGCCTCATACAGGTGTTCCATTGGAATGGGAACGTTTGCTTTCTCCCATCTTCGTAAAAAGTGAAAAATTCGACTATGGAACCAGAGCTTCATCCGTTGTTCTGATGAACAGAGAAGAAGTGTTTTTTACGGAGAGGGTTCACCAGAACGGAGAGGTAATAGAGCAACGTTTTAACATCAAACCTCTTAACTCGACAAGCTGAGAATAGGAAAATTTGATGTTCTGACATTATGCATTTACATGAATCACTGAAGTTAAATCCAAAGTTCATGTTTCATTGCTTCTGAGTGTAAAGAGTACTTTCGTTATTCTGTGTTAACTAATATAACGCGAAATAAACGGTATGAGAATACCTTTTGTATAACATGCCCAATTTTAGTTGGGCTCTTTATCTCTTATCACAATTCTATGTTATGAATCATGGAACTTCCCTGAATAGTTTATATAATGTGAATCAACATAACATGATTTTGCAGCGGTTCTGTTGATTCTAATTTCAGGGGGGCAACGTGGGATGAAAGAAACCAAAAAGATGAGAGTTTTTTCACTGGGGATTCAGCACGTACTCGCGATGTATGCGGGAGCAATTCTGGTGCCTTTGCTTGTGGGCAGAGCACTAAATCTGACTGCAGAGCAGTTGGCGTATCTGGTATCCATTGACCTGTTAACGTGTGGGATTGCAACATGGCTTCAGGCTCGGAAAGGGAAGTATCTGGGTATAGGTTTGCCAGCGGTGCTCGGAAGTTCTTTTGTAGCGGTGACACCTATGATTGCGATTGGATCGCAATATGGAATTCCTGCCATATATGGGTCGATCATCGCAGCCGGGTTATTTATCGTCATCTTTGCCGTATTTTTCAGCAAAATCGTCAAATTGTTTCCACCAGTTGTGATCGGTACAGTGGTAACCATCATCGGTCTTGCGCTAATCCCAACCGGCATTAAAAACATGGCGGGTGGAGCAAACAGCGAGAATTTCGGAAGTTTGGACAATTTGGCGCTTTCATTTGGTGTATTACTTTTCATTCTTATTCTGAATCGATATGCTCGTGGTTTTGTTAAATCTCTGGCTGTTCTCCTGGGTATTATCGTGGGGACCCTCATCGCAGCTTTCATGGGAAAAGTGAACTTTGCCGCTGTACAGGAAGCCTCCTGGTTCCATTTACCTCAACCCTTTTACTTCGGATGGCCTACCTTCGAAATCGGTCCAATCATTACAATGATTATTGTAGGTACGGTGGTTATCATCGAATCAACAGGTGTATTTATGGCTTTGAGCAAAATCTGTGATCAACCGATCAACGAAAAAGATCTGGCACGGGGATATCGCGCGGAAGGTCTTGCGTTTGTCCTTGGCGGCATATTTAATGCTTTTCCATACAATACATTTGCACAGAATGTTGGTTTGGTTCAGCTCTCCAAAGTGAAAACGACCAATGTTGTTGTTGCAGCCGGAGGTATACTGGTCTTTCTGGGACTCATTCCGAAGGTAGCTGCTTTTGCAACCATTATTCCAAGTGCTGTCCTCGGAGGAGCAACTGTTGTCCTGTTTGGAATGGTCGTCTCATCCGGGATCAAAATGCTGCAAAACGTCGACTTTGGCAAACAATCCAATCTATTAATCGTGGCTTGTTCCGTTTCACTTGGGCTCGGTGTTACTGCTGTACCCGACCTGTTTGCCCAGCTTCCTCAAAGTATTCGGATTATTGTTAGCGATGGTATTATCACGGGAAGCCTGTCAGCGATCCTGCTTAATGTATTCTTTAACCTTGCTTGGAAAAAAGAGAGCTTGCCAGTACAGCCTGTACAGGCTCAGGAAGCACACACGTAATCCATGTAATAACAGACGTGTCATCTGGTAGTAAGTAAGCGGAATAGATCCAAGATGGTTTTCTGAGAAGTGGAATGCAAGACAATGATTCCACTTGGCAAAGAAACCTCTTGGATTTTTTGGTGCTTACGATTCATGAGGAATGCAAAAGGCATGCAAATATGCTAAAGTTTCATCAAGAACATTTTAGATGTTCCCTACATTGAATTTCCATGCGACTACATAAATGAGCATCGGTTCACAAGGCTAAAATAAAACCAGGGGATATCCCCTGGTACAGAAAAGGAGTTGTGATCACCATGCTACAAGAAACGTTGAACAAAGGGTGGAACTTGGAGAATAGTTATGCGCAGTTGCCGCAACCCTTTTTTACAAGTCAGGGCGCAGTGCCTGTTGAATCACCAAAGCTAATCATTTTTAATAGACTGCTTGCATCCAGCTTGGGACTGGATGTGGAGTCTCTTGACAGTGATAAAGGAGCGCAAATTTTTGCAGGTAATTTGATTCCGGAAGGGGCCGAGCCTTTGGCTCAGGCCTATGCAGGACATCAATTCGGCAATTTTAACATGCTTGGTGATGGACGCGCTTTGCTGCTGGGTGAACAGATTACGCCACAGGGCGAGCGAGTGGATATCCAGCTGAAAGGTTCAGGGAGAACACCGTACTCTCGTGGAGGAGATGGACGTGCTGCTGTAGGGCCCATGTTGCGAGAGTATATTATTAGTGAAGCGATGTATGCACTGGGTATCCCAACGACACGCAGTCTGGCGGTGGTATCAACAGGAGAAAACATTATCCGCGAAACAGAGCGGCCTGGGGCCATATTGACCCGTGTGGCTTCCAGTCACATCCGGGTAGCAACCTTCCAGTACGCAGCTAGATGGGGGTCTGTTGAAGATCTTCGGGCGTTGGCTGATTACACGTTGCATCGACATTTTCCTGATGTTGCTCAAGCTGAGAATCGCTATCTTTTGCTCCTTCAGGAAGTGATTAAGCGGCAGGCGGCTCTCATTGCCCAATGGCAGCGTGTTGGTTTCATTCATGGTGTGATGAACACGGATAACATGGCCATTAGTGGTGAGACCATTGATTATGGTCCATGCGCTTTTATGGATGTTTACAATCCGTCAACGGTATTTAGCTCTATTGACAGGCAAGGTCGCTATGCTTATGGTAATCAACCGTATATTGCCGGGTGGAATTTGGCTCGTTTTGCCGAGACGCTTCTGCCGTTGTTGCATGAAGATGAAGAACAGGCCGTGCAACTCGCTCAGGATGCTATCGCACAATTTTCTGAATTGTACCATCATCATTGGCTCCAGGGAATGCGTGCCAAACTGGGCTTGTTGGATGAAGAGGCCGAAGATGAAGCATTGATCAAGGAGCTTCTTGAACTCATGGAGAAGCATAGTGCAGATTACACCAATACGTTCCTGGCTTTGACTTTTGATACATTGGAAGGGACAGCTTTGTTTGGCACGACAGAATTTGCTGAATGGCATGAGCGGTGGCAAGCAAGATTGGACAGACAGCAAGAGGAGAAGGAAGTCTCTCGGCAGTTGATGAGAACGAACAATCCAGCGGTCATCCCCCGCAATCATCGGGTCGAGGAAGCCCTTGAGCAAGCGGAGAACCACGGAGATCTTAGCGTGATGCAGAAGCTTTTGGCAGTTCTTTCAGACCCGTTCGCGCACTCACCTGAGCAGGCTGAATATGCCGAACTGCCTGCACAGTGCAATACTTCGTATCAGACTTTTTGTGGGACCTGATTGAACAGTATGGAAGAAGAGGCTGCCTTCGGCAGCTTTTTCATTTTTTCATTCTGTCTTCGACGTTACTTTTATAGAGGCAGGTGCATTCATGTCCAACATGTTAAGCAAAGAACAATTGGCAGACATCCTTTTACAGCTTTTAGAGCGTACGTCTTTCCCTAGGGAACAGATGCAGAACTATGTTAACCGCTTGTTTGAGAGCTTTAAATGGGATGGGGTGCCCTATGTAGAGACTGGAGAAGATACGTATATCGTACGAATATACGAACGTGGTCTCGTCTCATTGGAGAAACGGGTGAAACAGCCGGATGAAGTCATCTATTGGTTGCTGGAAGATATTATTTTCACCGCGACGCATGTAGGGTTGTTGGAAAGACATGGCGTGGATAATAAAGAGACGCATTTGAACTATACAAATGATGTGATGAAGGAACTAAACAGGGGTGTTCAGGAAGCCTTCCAGCAGATCGGTGATCCGTATTTACATTGGCATCAGACGGGTAAACGTCAGGAGTTAGAGGGCATGAAATAAATAAAAATGAGGTGTGTTACGTGAGCGAGCAAGATATTAATGATGTATGGTATGACTATGCTGTGTTATTTGTCAAAAAAAAGAATGAATCTGAACAGGGCTGGGCTTCGTTGACTTCGAACGAGCAGGACATTGTTGCTTTATGGCTGTTAGAGGCGGATATCTTTAACGGCGGTTTTATACAGTTTTTCTGTAACTGGGGGGAAGAGGTATACCGTTACGCGTTGCGGGCATTACATACCATTGGTGCGACTCAAGTCGTGGAGATTATAACGTCAGCATACGGCTGCATGGAGCATCTGAAAGAGGATGAAAGGCTTACTGAACTGTGGGATATTCCTAAATTACTGACAAAGGAACAAGAGGACCAGTTAGATGCGCTGGATCAGCAATTTTGGAACAATGAGGATCAGATTGCGGAGAAAGCCTATGGTTATTATCACGGATAATTGAACATGATGATTATATAATCTGGTTTCAATTATGCATCCGATCTTCTGTTCAAAGATTGCATACTTGGTCTTGCAATGACTGAGACGTTCGGCTATACTTGCTATAAATTGAATACATGAATCACGTTGATAGAGCGCAGTAGCGGCTTTGTCCCTGTTACAGAAAGTCAGGGGTTGATGGAACCTGATACATACAAGGGCTGCGAATTACACTCTGGAGTACTTGGGTAATGCCAAGCGGATGGGCAAACGATATATTGCCAAAAGTGGTATGGATAACGTGTTAAGCTCACGTGTTGTCCATGCAATTTGGGTGGTACCACGGTTATGATAATCGTCCCTGTGTCTAATGAAGACAAGGAGGCGATTTTTTTGTGTCCAAAAAAGCCGCTCCAGGGTGTTATTTCGTAATTTAACGTAGATCATGACTGAATCTTGAGGATAGAAAAGGGGTTATACAAATGAATATTATTGATGAACTACAGTGGCGTGACGCTATTAACCAGCAGACGGATGCAGAGGGACTGCGTGAGTTGACTGAAACCAAATCAATCTCACTGTACTGCGGCGTTGACCCTACGGGGGATAGCATGCATATCGGACATCTCATTCCATTCATGATGCTGAAACGTTTTCAACTGGCAGGACATCGTCCAGTCATTCTGATTGGTGGAGCTACAGGCACGATTGGTGACCCAAGTGGTCGTCAGGCAGAGCGTTCTCTGCAAACGATGGAGCAAGTGCAGGAGAATGTGGATGCACTGACAGCGCAGATGAAAAAGTTGTTCGTAACAGATGGCGATAATCAGGTTCGCATGGTGAACAACTACGATTGGACACACAAAATCAATGTGATTGAATTCTTGCGTGACTACGGTAAAAACTTTAACCTCAACACCATGCTGGCTAAGGATGTAGTTGCGAGCAGACTGGAGGGCGGAATCTCGTTCACCGAGTTTTCCTACCAGATCCTTCAATCACTCGACTACCTGCACCTGTTCCAAAACGAAGATGTACAGCTTCAAATCGGCGGTTCTGATCAATGGGGGAATATCACGAGTGGTCTTGATCTGATTCGTAAAAAAGAAGGATCTGAAGCGAAGGCGTACGGTCTGACCATACCGCTCATGCTCAAATCCGACGGTACGAAATTTGGTAAAACAGCTGGCGGAGCAATCTGGCTTGATCCGAACAAAACGACACCATTTGAATTCTACCAGTTCTGGGCGAATACAGATGACCGTGATGTGATCAAATACTTGAAATACTTTACCTTCCTGAGCAAAGAAGAAATTGAAGCTTTGGCTGAAAAGGTAGAGACAGAACCGCACAGACGTGAAGCACAGAAAGCACTCGCGGAAGAAATGACAAAATTTGTTCACGGCGAAGAAATGCTCGAACAGGCTAAACGTATTACAGCGGCGCTGTTCAGTGGTGATATCCGTTCCCTAACAGCAGATGAAATCGAGCAGGGTTTCAAGGAAATGCCAACATTCGAAACGGACGGCGAAGCGAAAAATATCGTCGACTGGCTCGTAGATCTGGGGTTGGAGCCATCCAAACGCCAGGCGCGTGAGGATGTCACTAAAGGCGCGATCTCCATGAACGGTGAGAAAATCACAGAGCTTGAATTCACAGTCTCGGCAGAGCATGCCATTGGCGGTAAATTCATCATTATACGTAAAGGTAAGAAGAACTACAGCCTGGTTAAACTTCAATCGTAGTTTCCAAGAATTAGAACGTAACACAGAGACGTATAGAGACTATAATAGACACACAAATAAAGCTACAAATACAGAAAAAAAAGACCGCCTTCCATCTCTGTCAGGCGACAGAGGGGAGGCGGTCTTTCGTATATCAGGCCAGTGACTGACCTATCTTATTGATTAACAATCGCTGTGATTTCTTCATCCAGATCAAGTCGTACATTCTCACGGTACGCCCGGATGTTGTATTCACTGTGCAGGTAACGAAGAATCGCTTCAATCATATTGGACTCCACCAGATATTGACTACGGCCTTGAATCCAAACTTCAGCGGAATAACCTGTATCTTCTTCCCAACTCAGTTCTACATTCACATCGGTTGGACGTACACCCTTACGTTCTGCCATGTGAATACAGATTGCATTCACAATTTCATCCATGCTAAGAACCATAGAGATTAGTACCGTCCGTTTCTGTTACGGTCATCATCACGATCATTGCGACGGTCATAACGACCATCCGCTGCAGGTTTGCGACGATTGGAGATGGCTCTGAAGAGTGCCATAGCCAGCATAACAATCAACATAATTGCTGCAACGTTCACGAGCAATCCAAGGATGTTACCCAGAGCGCCCATGCCACCGAACAATCCGCCAAACATCATACCAGCAAGACCACCAAGCATCATGCCTTTCATGAATCCGCCGCCACCGCCGAAGAATCCGCCACGGTTCGTTGTAGCTGCTCCATTGCTGGAGTTGTTATTCGTATTCGATTTGCTTACATTGCTGTCGGATTTCTTAGGTGTATTGCTATAACTTTTTGTACCGGATTTGAATCCGCCACCACGTCTTGCATCTGCAGAATCCGGATTCGTTACTCCCACTGTTGCGAACAATAATGTAAAGGCCATAAATACCATCATTAGATGTTTAACTCCGAATTTTTTCTTCATTGTAAAGATCGTAACCCCCCGATTAATTTGTTTGAATCGCCCAAAAATGGGCCTTACTCATGTAATACGGTCAACTTGCAGGAACGTTTCAAATTTTATTAAATTTCTGAAACGCTTGGACTTGGGTCTTGAATTGCAGCTTGGCCATCAAGCAATTGGGTAACCCAATGACACCATTCCAGGCCTGTTTGTGCGTGCATTAACCCTTTTTGTACCAGGATGTAGCTTCCAAAATCTCGGTTGCCTACACGAAGATTATCCTGAGGTATACGTGACTTCAGATCCTCGAAATAACGTATGCGTTCCATAAACCAGCTTTTACGCTCGTTAAGAATGCGTCTCATGCTTCCGTCTTCCGCTATGCCAACACACAAAATACGCAAATTAAATTCATCGCGTGTAACCGGTGCGGTAACAGGAGTAATCATCCATTCCAAGAGCTTTTCAATGCCTTTTTCCGTAACTGCGTACATTTTCTTGTCCGGTTTGTCAGACTGTTGTACCCAGCGGGAGGCCAATAACTCATCGTTTTCCATCTTGGACAGGAGTGGATAGATCTGGCTGTGTTTCGCCTGCCAATGAGGCTGGATTTTCAGCATCAGATCATAGCCCGATGACTCCTCGCGGGTAAGCAGCCCGAGTAATCCGTAGGAAAGTATGTTCATGCACATGTCTCCTTAATATTAGGGCTAGGTCAGAGAGAACAATCGTTTTTACTTTCTTTGACCGCTTTCATAAAAAGTGTACACTGAAACTGTATGGTTTGACAACCTGACAGAACAACTGCCTTAATTTAGACAAAAAAAGTGCGAACCATAAGGTCCGCACTCCAAACCATTTAGAGAGATGCCTGTTGTCCATACCCCTCAGCGACAAGATCAAGCTCACCTGTGGCAGAATCGATAACCATGCCGTGGACGGGTACATTGGGAGGAAGTAAAGGATGCTTCTTGATCACTTCCACAGTATGTTTTACCCCTTCTTCGACGCTGTCAAACCCGCGCAACCATTTTTGCAAACGGATGCCTGAATTCTCCAGGGTTGTCATGACTTCTTCCGATACGCCACGCTCAACCATATGTCCAATCATGGTCTCAGCGTGAAGGGAAGCCATACCACATTCCGTATGCCCCACTACCAGGACTTCATCTGCACCCAGTTCATAGATGGCGACAAGTACACTACGCATTACACTCCCGAAAGGCTGAGAGATAATTGCGCCTGCGTTTTTGATGATTTTCACATCACCGTTTTTCAGGTTCATGGCCTTGGGCAGCAATTCCACAAGACGTGTATCCATACAAGTGATGATAACCATCTTTCTGGTTGGAAACTTGCCAGCCGTATACTTTTCGTATTCTTTGGTCTCGACAAATGATTTGTTGTAAGCCAAAATCTCTTGAATGTTGTTCATGTCCATTGCCTCCTGTTATCCAATACGACGAGCACGGCCACTTGCATATGATGCAGCTTGTCCTACGCGCCTTTGCATTAATAGTGTTTCACGGTCAGCAGATGGCATTACTCCAACCCTTTAGAGGTTGTTCAAAAAGTCCACTTTTGATTACAAATCATGCCTGAGGGCATCATCAGCATCGAAGTTGAACGCCATTTCTATCTTATCGGTAATGAAAACCAGACTTTTTGAACACGTATCTTTAGGAGAACAATGCATTTTTCATCTGTTAAAAGTTGATTATACGCAATGCAAAAAGTATCATCAATAGGGTATAACATTTTTTTTGAAGAGGTGAACGATAACAATGGATAAACAAACACAGGAACATTTGGAATCCTTCCGTAATCTGGCTCGTAAAATTAAGAGCTATCATGAAGCCATTGGTTTGCTTCACTGGGATCTGCGCACAGGTGCGCCGAAAAAAGGCGTTCCGACTCGTTCGGAGACGCTGGGTATGTTGTCCACCGAAGCATTCAAGCTGCAAACCTCGGCTGACATGAAGACTTACCTGGATGCATTAACGACTCCAGCAGTATTGGAACAGCTCGAAGATATAGATCGTCGTCTGGTTGAAGATTGCAAGAAAGAATATGATCGCAGTCAATCCGTACCACCGGAAAAAGTACAAGCATATACCGTGCTAACTGCCAAGTCTGAAACGGCATGGGAAGATGCCAAGCATAACAGTGATTTTGCAGGTTTCTCGCCTTATCTGACAGATATCGTTAAGCTCAAACAGGAGTTTATTGATTATTGGGGTGTGAAGGATACCCGTTATGATACGTTGCTTGATATGTATGAACCGGATCTGACGGTTGAGAAAGTGGACGCTGTGTTCGCCCGCCTCAAAGCACGTTTGGTGCCTCTACAAGAGAAGATTAATGCTTCAGAAAACAAGCCAAATACAGAGTTCCTGAATCAGTTGTTTGACACCAAACAGCAGGAAAAATTCAGTCTGTTCATCCTGGAACAAATGGGCTATGACTTTGAAGCTGGACGATTGGACGAGAGTGTTCATCCTTTTGCAACGGGTCTTAACCCGGGTGATGTGCGGATCACAACACATTATCTGCAAGATGATGTAGCAAGCGCAGTCTTCAGTTCACTACATGAGGGCGGACATGCCTTGTATGAGCAAAATATTGATGACAGTCTTGCGGGTACCCTTCTTGCCGAAGGAACGTCCATGGGGATTCATGAGTCCCAGTCCCGTCTTTGGGAAAACATGATTGGGCGCAGTCTGCCATTCTGGACACGTTATTACAAAGATTTGCAGCAGCATTTCCCGCAACTGAGCGAGGTTGAACTGGAAGATTTCTATCGTGCAATCAACCGGGTGGAGAGTTCACTCATTCGGATTGAAGCGGATGAACTGACCTATAACCTGCACATTATTATCCGGTATGAGATTGAGAAAATGTTATTCAATGATGGTCTGGAAGTGAAAGATCTGCCGGAGACCTGGAATGCAAAATACAAGGAATATCTCGGTATTATGCCAACGAATGATGGAGACGGCGTTCTTCAGGATGTTCACTGGTCCGGTGGTGACTTTGGTTACTTTGCTTCGTATTCTCTGGGTAATATGTATGCAGCTCAAATTCTACATACATTGCGCAAGGAAATGCCGGAATTTGATACCCTCATTGCCGACGGTAATCTGATTCCAATTAAGGAATGGCTTACAGACAAGATCTACCGGTATGGTAGAAGTCGCACACCTTCCGAATTGATTGTTGCCGTAACGGGTGAAGAATTGAACCCGGATTATCTGGCTGATTATCTGGAAGCCAAATATGCCGAGATTTACAAGCTGTAGATATCCCATAAATAACATATTAAATAACATTTCGAAGAGCTGAAGAGTCGGGTATTATTGCCCGGCTCTTTTTTGCATTTAAGTTCTTAACCTTTTGTTGGGCATCGGCATATCCATAATAGAGAGAAACTGCTGAAACCAGTGAAGGAGGGAAACAACATGAAATACACGCCATGGTTCGTCCGGGGCATCGTTATTCTGCTGATTATCATTGTGGCGCTCACCAGCTGTAATAAGGAAGAGAATGAAGCCAAGATTACGATTGGCGAAGTGACTCGTTCGGTATTTTACGCACCGGAGTATGTGGCTGTGGCTCAAGGTTTTTTTGAAGAGCAGGGACTTGAGGTGGATATTCAAACGACTGCTGGTGGTGACAAAACGATGGCGGCATTACTCGCAGGTTCGGTGGATATCGCACTGGTAGGAGCGGAGACGTCCATATACGTCTATCAGCAGGGAGCTGAAGATCCGGTCATTAACTTTGCCCAGCTCACCCAGACGGATGGTACATTTCTGTTCGCTCGTAACACAGAAGGTAGCTTCGATTGGGAGCAACTGAGGGATTCCACATTTCTCGGTCAACGCAAAGGCGGCATGCCGCAAATGGCAGGGGAGTTTGCACTGAACAAACATGGCATTGATCCTCAAAGTGATCTGGAGCTGATTCAAAATGTGGACTTTGCCAACATTGCGTCTGCTTTTGCCTCAGGCACGGGGGATTATGTTCAACTGTTTGAACCCCAGGCATCCATCTTTGAACAAGAAGGTCGGGGTAAGGTTGTTGCATCGTTTGGAACAGAAGGTGGTCTTCTGCCTTACACCGTCTTCATGACGAAACAGAGTTATCTTAACGACAATAAGGATATCGTACAGAAGTTTACGAATGGTCTACACAAAGCGCAGGCATGGGTGGATTCCCATACGGCTGAAGAGATTGCTGAAGTCATTTCTCCTTTTTTCAAAGACATCGATCCAGCCATTATGGTAAGCAGTGTGAATCGTTATAAGGAACAGGGCAGCTATGCAACGGACCCAATCATTGATGAGGAAGAGTGGAACAATCTGCTTGATGTCATGAGTGCCGCCGGAGAGTTGAAAGAACGTGTGGATTTGAACGCCATTGTGGATAATGCCTATGCGGAAGAAGTTACGAAATCAAAGTAATGGGGTATTCAGGAAAGGAAGTGAGCAGAATGCCTGAATCCGAAAGTGTGATCCGACTGGAGGGGATCTCTCAAGTATACGTCAGCGAGCGGGAAGCTTCCTTGGTGATTGAGGACTTGAGTCTGGAGATCCAAAAAGGAGAGTTCGTCAGTCTGGTTGGACCGAGTGGATGCGGTAAAACGACATTGTTGTCGATCATCGCCGGGCTGCTCACACCCACCCGAGGAGAGGTTAAGGTTAAAGGCAAACTCGTTGGCGGCCCCTCAGCACAGATTGGTTATATGCTTCAACAGGACTATCTGTTTCCATGGCGGACCATTCTGGATAATGCTTTGATCGGTCTTGAACTGACAGGCAGACTGGATGAACGGAGCCGTGAGCGTGTACGGGAACTGCTGGTAAGTATGGGGTTGGCCGGAACGGAGAATCAGTACCCGTCAGAACTTTCAGGGGGTATGAGACAGCGAGTGGCTCTGGTGCGCACGTTGGCAACCGACCCGGGAATTTTATTGTTGGATGAACCATTCTCAGCACTTGATTATCAAACCAAGCTGCAACTGGAGGATCTGGTCTCGGACACGTTAAAACAGTTTGGAAAAACCTCTGTTCTCGTCACCCATGATTTGTCTGAAGCCATTGCGGTCAGTGACCGCGTCATTGTGCTTGATCGTAATCCCGGCCGCATCCGTCGTGAGTTTATCATCCCCGATGAAATTCGGAAGGCTCAGCCCTTCCATGCCAGGGAGCAAGAAGGATTCAATGCGTTGTTTCAGGCGTTGTGGAGTGAACTGGATCAGTCCGGGGGAGGTGAGGGAGACGCGTGAATCCAATGAATCCGAAGCAGGAAAAGCGTGACGAATGGATGGGGCAGCTGCATCGGAATCATATTCAGCAGGTGGCCAGATGGCGACATCAAGTGCTTGCCGTACAGTTATCTATGCTAGTATGTATGTTTTTGCTATGGGAAGTCGCAGGCAGACTTCGCTGGATTGATGTGTTGTTGTTCAGTTATCCGAGTAAGGTTTTTGCCCAGATTGGCAAGGACATCGCTAGTGGCGAGTTGTGGGCACATGTTGGGGTAACCGTAGGGGAAACGGCAGTTGGTTTTTTATTGGGAACACTGGTGGGAACCTTGCTTGCGGTTTTAATTTGGTGGTCTCCTTTTTTGTCCAAAGTGTTGGACCCCTATATGGTTGTGTTCAACAGTATGCCAAAGGTAGCACTTGGCCCGATCTTTATTGTGATGTTCGGCGCGGGTTTTACAGCGATTGTCATGACCACATTGTCCATCACGGTCATTATCACGACGCTGGTCGTGTATAACAGCTTCAATGAAGTGGATCCCAATTATATTAAAGTCATTCGTACGTTTGGTGGAGACCGTTCCGAGATTTTTACAAAAGTTGTATTACCTGCTTCTTTTCCGGCGATTGTATCCACTTTGAAAGTGAACGTGGGCATGGCTTGGGTGGGTGTAATTGTGGGTGAGTTTTTGGTCGCCAAACAAGGGCTCGGTTATCTCATTATCTACGGATTCCAGGTATTCAACTTCACACTTGTATTATCGAGTCTGTTAATTATTGCTGCAGTTGCAACAGCCATGTACCAACTTGTTGTCTATGCAGAACGCAAAATGCTGTCTGGCCGCAGGTGATTCAGAAGTGTTTTACTCGCAATGTGACCGGGTATGATATGTATACAATTTCACAAGGGGTGTCACGTTGCCCGATACCGTAAAATCAAGTACCATATTTAGTATGATTATTCCGCGCAGATCCGGAATGAATGCGATGATTGGAGAAGAGGGCCTTGAGGTTCTGTCGCAACGATCTAACTTGCCAGCGTCCCTCATTCGGGGCGTGTTGCTGTGACCGGCATGCATGCGCATGTCGGTTGATGTCGTCTAGTTTACATTTGGATGAGACATACTAGTCATGATAAATGAATGAGGCGACGAGCTGGCTAAGAATTTTTTTGCAGCTTAGAGGAGATGGAATGTTAAATGGGTTTTAGGGTAATTAAAACTGCAATCGCCGCATTAATGGCTGTATTGATTGCAGACTGGTGTCGCTTGCCGGGACCAACATCAGCGGGATTGCTTGCCATTCTTGGCGTGGATGTAACGAGAAAACGAAGTATTCGCACCATATCGGCACGGTTCTTTGCTTCCGTAGTTGGACTTTTATTTGCAAGTGTACTTTTTCACTTTCTAGGCTTCCATTATTGGGTGCTGGCGGTATACATATTGATCGCATTCCCGGCTATTGTCCGGGTAGGCTTCAAAGAAGGTATTGTTACAGGTTCTGTTGTGGTGTTTCGGGTGTTCGGCGGCGGGGAGATGGACGTGCATGTCGTCCTCGTACAAATTGCTTTGCTGTTAATTGGTCTTGGTTCCGCAATGGCGGTGAACCTGGCCTATATGCCGGCAGCAGATCCACAGATGCTGCGCATTCGCAAACGAATTGATGAACTCTTCTCGAAGATTTTTAAGGAATTTGCAGCCACGCTGCGTAATCCCAATGAAGCGTGGGCGGGGAGAGAGCTGATTGAAGCAGATAAAGCGATTCTGGGCGGTATTGATGCTGCCAAGCGTTCTCTGGAGAATCAGGTGATTCATCCGAATGAGGAATGGAGTGTCTACTTCTATATGCGCAAAACGCAGTTGGACTCCATCCAGCACATGATGCATCTGGTGTCACAGATCTATCAGAAGATGCCTCATGCGGAAATGGTATCGGAGCTGTTCGATCAGCTTAGTCAGGATGTACTTACTGAATCTTACACCGGACGAACTGAAAAACTTCTTGCGGATGTGCAAGAAGAATTCAAACGTATGGAGCTGCCGGATACAAGGGAAGAATTCGAGATTCGTTCCGCAATTCTCCAGCTGTGCCGTGAACTCGCGCTGTATCTGAAAGTCGCGAAGAAGGACAAAGCGCCGTCCCCAATATCGGACCGGTCCCAATCTACAAACGAATAATAGAAAATAGTTGTCACCCTAGACGAATGCCCTGCATACACTTGTAGTGAATGATTGTATGGAGGAGGTTTAAAGATGTCATTGAGTCATAAACATCAATGTAGAGAGATTATCACGAAGGCGATCTGCGGCAAAGGTCGTAAGTTCTCTACCGTAACACATACCGTGACTCCGCCAAATGGTCCGACAAGTATTTTGGGGGCTTGGATTATCAACCACCAATATGAAGCCGTATCAGCGGGTGACGGAATTGAAGTTATTGGTACTTACGATATCAACATTTGGTATTCCTATGACAAGAATTCGCAGACGGATGTAGCCAAAGAAACGGTGTCGTATGTAGAACATGTGCCTTTGTCCTATCTGGACCCGAAACACCGGACTTCCACAGTAGAGGTATCTGCGGATGCAACGCAGGAACCTAGCTGTGTGGAAGCCACAGTATCAGCAGGTGGAAGCAGTGTAATTATCCGGGTAGAACGGGAATTCGCTGTGGAACTCGTTGCCGAAACCAAAGTTTGTGTGAAGGTCTGCACAGATGGTTGCGGTGACTACGAAGACAAGGACTATGACTTTGGCAGTGCCGATGGAGATTATGACGATCTCGATCCCGATCTGCTCGACGATGAGCTGTGAGTTTGACGCCTGTATTTGATAACCTAAGGTATCATATGCGCCAGAAGGCGCGGTGAAGAGGGCGTAAGCCCTCTTTCTTCTTAAATATTAAAAAATGGGTGGTAACGAGCCTCGCAATGTGCCTGGAATACCTTTCACGGGAAGGCTCCGCATTGCGGGGTTATTTTTATTTTAGTTGCATGATCCGGGAGGGGGGACGTAATGAATGTGATGGAACAAGCGGAGGAAGCGCTGCGCCGATATGAAAGGATGACTTCTGGAGAACGTGCAGAGCGGTTGAAACAGGCAGGCATTGAAGTATTGTCACTGCACGATCGGCGCAAACGTGAACCAGGCTTGCGTGTACGCTATGACGTAGAGATAAGCTGTCTGCAGGCGATTCGGATCAAACGCAAGGATACTAGTGGCATGGGAGGGGCACAGGAAACTCTATTGGAGCGTGAAGCGAGTTCAACCTTATTCAAGCGCATAGAACGACTTGCGATCAAAACGCTGTATACGCTAGGACTGGATCATGGAGCTGTTCGAATGGAATCCTCAGGGAACGGCGGTTGTGCAGTGATTTCGATTGATCCATGTCCCTGGAAAGGGGTGACCAACCTTGCTGCTACCTATAGGGAAAGCTGGAAGCAGCATCAGGAACTGCTGGATGAGGAAGTGAGTCACAGACCCACTCCGATACTCGGCATGGACCCCGAGTTCCTTCTGGTTCAGATGCCGGAATCCAAAATCGTACCCGCCTCCAAATTTCTTGAACGTACCGGATTGGCAGGCTGTGATTCCGTGACGATTGGTGGACGGCGCATATATCCGGTTGCCGAACTGAGACCGACTCCCAGCTCCGAACCACGAGAATTGCTGGCCCATCTGATGAGGGCATTCGCAGCCGCTTCCCGCAGTATCAGTGATCACTCGCTCATCTGGCAGGCAGGAGGGATGCCACAACGGGGATTACCTCTGGGTGGTCATATTCATTTTAGCGGGGTGAATCTTACCGGGGAACTGCTTCGTGCACTGGACAATTATCTGGCATTGCCACTGGCATTTCTGCAAGACCCACGAGGATCGGGAAGACGACCCCGTTATGGAGCACTTGGTGATTTTCGCCTGAAATCCTATGGTGGGTTTGAGTATCGTACGTTACCCAGCTTTCTTGTGTCGCCCCTTGTTGCAAAAGGTGTTGTGGCCTTGGCAGGTCTGATCGCGAGCGGGTATACTCAATTACGGCAGCGTCCTTTGGCGAAAGCTGAGGTTCATACCGCTTTTTATGAAGGAAAGCGTGAAGTGATTAAGGAACACATTCCAGCTCTCGTAGATGATCTGAAGAGGTTGGATGGATATGCACGTTATGAACGGTATGCGTCTCCGTTAATCCTTCAATTAAAACTAGGAAGAACTTGGGATGAGAGCCGCGATATTCGCAAACTCTGGAATATTCGGGCAGGTTCATGAAGTACGGACGTTTTTTTGATATAATAAGAAACAAGTCTTTTATGAGTAATAAGCTACTACGGAAGATATGGAGCAGCAACCTTTGAAGGAAGTGGCGATTAGCCAACACATAAGGCGGAGGCGCAAACACAGTGCCTGACCGTCTTATTGTCCTTCCAGGACGCGTTTCTTCCTGACATTATAGGAACAGGATGGAGGATATTCATCATGGCTCAGTATACGCCAATGATTCAACAATATTTGCAAGTGAAGGCCGAAGCACAAGATGCTTTTCTATTTTTTAGACTGGGTGACTTCTATGAACTGTTCTTCGAGGATGCGATTAATGCTGCTCGTGAACTTGAGATCACGCTGACCGCACGTAATGGAGGCACGGATGACAAAATTCCGATGTGCGGTGTACCTTATCATTCGGCTGACAATTACATACAGCGTCTGATTGAAAAAGGATATAAAGTTGCAATTTGCGAACAGATGGAAGATGCAAGTGTAACCAAAGGCATGGTACGACGTGAAATTGTACGTGTGGTTACACCCGGAACGGTAATGGAAGGCAAGACACTGGGTGACAAATCCAACAACTACATGGTTTGTCTTACAGGTAATCAAAATACGCTGGCGCTCGCGGCCTGTGATCTGTCAACGGGTGAGTTATATGTGACATCCGTGCCCTATTCCAAGGAATGGCTTAAAGATGAAATCGGCATCTACGAACCATCAGAGCTGGTGGGGGATGCAGCGCTGCTTGAAACGGTAGAAGCCGAGGCGTCTCCAATCGGTCGCCCTGTGGTCTACACGTCGTGGACAAAAAATAAGGAGGATTTGGTCCGTCAGCAGTTTGGCGAGGCTGTATGGGCAAGATTAGAGCCTGAACGTCAAGCGTGCATTGCGCGTCTTTTCTCCTATCTGAGTGAGACACAGAAACGTTCTCTGGGGCAATTAACTCAAATCTCAACGTATGAGCCCGATCATTACATGATCTTGGACCCGTTTACCCGCCGGAACCTGGAATTGGTTGAAACTGTGCGTGAACGCTCCAAAAAAGGTTCATTACTTTGGTTACTTGATCGGACGGAGACGTCCATGGGTGCAAGAATGCTGCGTCGCTGGGTCGATAAGCCATTATTGCAAAAAGGGAAAATTAATGAGCGTCTTGAAGCAGTGGATACGCTGTACAACCAGTTTATATTGCGTGAGGACCTGCGGGCAGAACTTAAAGACATCTATGATCTGGAGCGTTTGGTAGGCCGGATTGCGTTTGGTAATGCCAATGGTCGTGACCTGAATGCGCTCAAGTCATCGCTGGAGAAAATTCCAGGACTTCGTCAGCATTGCGCAGGATCATCTTCCGCAACATTGCAACATATTGCCGAAACGATGGATGATTGCAATGATCTGCGTGAAGCCATCGGGCAAGCCATTGTGGACGAGCCGCCGGTATCGGTAAGGGACGGAGGTCTGATCCGTGAAGGGTACCATGAACGTCTGGATGAATTGCGTGGGGCTTCGGTTAACGGGAAACAGTGGATTGCGGAGCTTGAAGCGAGAGAGCGTGAGGCGACAGGCATTCGATCGCTGAAGATTGGATATAACAAAGTGTTTGGTTATTATATCGAGATCACCAAGTCCAATCTGTCCTCGTTGCCAGAGGGACGTTATGAACGTAAACAGACACTTGCCAATGCAGAACGATATATTACGCCGGAGTTGAAGGAGAAAGAGACACTGATTCTCGAAGCTCAGGACAAAATGGTTGATATTGAGTATGGACTGTTCGCAGAGCTTCGCGAGCGGCTGAACAAAGAGATTGCAAGATTGCAGAAGCTGGCTGAACAGGTAGCAGAAATTGATGTGTATCAATCTTTTGCGGTGATCAGTGCTGAGCGAAACTTTGTACGTCCTACGTTGACCGACGGTTATGATCTGGTTGTGGAAGAAGGACGCCATCCGGTCGTTGAGGCGGTTATGCGAGATGGCGCATTTATTGCCAATCACACCGCAATGACCAAGGAAGAGGCACGTATTCTGCTGATTACCGGTCCGAATATGGCTGGTAAGAGTACGTATATGCGACAGGTCGCTTTAATCTCCATTTTGGCACAAGTGGGTTGTTTTGTACCTGCGGGTCAGGCGGAAGTGCCGATCATGGATCGCATTTTCACACGGATCGGTGCCGCGGATGATCTCATTGGTGGACAGAGCACATTCATGGTGGAGATGGCCGACATTCAGGTCATGACGGACAAAGCCACTCCACGCAGTCTGATTATAATCGATGAATTGGGACGTGGGACATCGACCAGCGAAGGTATGGCGATTGCTCAGTCTGTTATTGAATATGTACATGATATTATCGGCTGTAAAGCCCTTGTATCAACTCATTTCCATGAACTTGCTCATCTGGAGGAGAGTCTGGACAAGCTGGCCAACTACTCGATGGCGGTACAGGAGAGTGGTGACAAAGTTAATTTCCTGCGCAAATTGATTGCCGGGGCAGCCAGCAGCAGTTATGGTATCTATTGTGCACGCCTTGCAGGTCTGCCTGATAGCATTATAAAGCGGGCGAATGGACTGTTGCATGGGTTTGAACATGCGGCCGCACAAGTAGCTGTGGGCAGTGAATACATCGGAAACGAAAAGCAGGAAGCAGGCCCGAATGTAAAAGGTGTAGAATTCCAACACACGGATTCAGCACTATTGATTCGGGAACATGAGATTGTGGAGAGTGCAGAGTACACACCTTCTATTGAAGAGTCGGCCGGGAAGCAACATACCAAGAAATCAAACAGCAAAGGACAGTCCAGCGCAAACCATTCGGATGTGGTTCAACTGTCCATCTTTGGGGATGATGAGCCAAGTGTGGCAACGAAACCGGATGTAGTTGCGGTGGATAAACCAGCGCGAGAATTCATCCGTACGATGAAAGATATCGATGTCATGAATATGACGCCTCTTCAGGCGATGCAGATATTGAATGAACTCAAATTGAAGGCACAGCAATTATCCTGAGTATAAGGGAGGGGAAAACCTGTGGCGAAAATACATGTGCTTGATGAACATATTGCCAACCAGATTGCGGCGGGTGAAGTGGTCGAACGGCCTGCTTCGGTTGTCAAAGAGTTGCTCGAAAACTCGGTGGATGCAGGCGCCACCAAGATTGAAGTGACGGTGGAAGAGGGCGGACTCCTCAGTATTCGTGTCAAAGACAATGGTTCAGGTATCGAGCCAGAGGATATGGAAACTGCCTTTTATCGTCATGCGACCAGTAAAATAGCCCATGGCCGAGATCTGTTCCAGATCACAAGTCTTGGATTCCGTGGCGAAGCCTTGGCGAGTATTGCCGCAGTATCCAAGGTAGAGGTATTGTCGGCAAGTGACAATGATGGGCGGGGGCGCCGCATCGTGATTGAAGGCGGGAACCTTGTCTCTCATGAAGATGCAACCTCACCCCAAGGTACAGATTTTGCAGTGAGAGAACTATTTTACAATACGCCAGCGAGACTTAAATATATGAAAACGATTCAGACGGAACTGGGACATATATCCGATGTCCTTTACCGGATGGCGATGTCTCACCCAAATATTTCGTTCAGACTGCGCCATAATGAGAATGTGTTGCTTCAGACGTTGGGCAACGGCGATCTCCTGCAAGTGGTTGCAGCGATCTATGGTACAAGTGCTGCCAAAGCGATGCTTCCCATACAGGGAGAAAGTCTGGATTACCGGGTGAGCGGGCTGATCAGCCTGCCAGAATGGACACGAGCGAATCGTAATGGTATGTCAACGATTGTTAATGGGAGATTTGTTCGCAATTACGGTCTCAATCAGGCGATTCTCAAAGCCTACCATACCTTGCTGCCCATTAATCGCTTCCCACTTGTCGTGGTGCAGTTGGAGATGCACCCCTCTCTTGTGGATGTGAACGTGCATCCGGCCAAGTTGGAGGTTCGCTTCAGCAAGGAACCAGAACTGTATGAATTTATAGAGACGACGTTGCGGGGTATACTCCGGCAGGAGGTATTAATTCCACAGGTCAAAAAACAGCAGATTCGACGTGGAGACGATAGTTCCTTTATCCAGGAGCAATTCCTCTTTCCACGTGGTCCGCTGAAAGATGCATCTGATGCAGAAGGATATGGGCAACAAGGTCCACTCGGGAAATCTACTGTTGCACCGCTGAAGTTGACTGCCGAAGATGATGATCTGGATTTGGATGCTCCGGCGGATGTGTCCACAGCACAGCCGGTATCTGAACAGGGTCACTCAGTGCCGTTGCCCGAAGCTCCACCTGAGGTTACACAGCCCCCGGAGCAGTTAGAAAGTTGGAACGGGGATATTTTGCAGAAGATTGCTAGTCATGGCGAGGGGCAGACATCCGCTAACGTGCAAGAAGGCACTAAGGATGTAAGTACAAGTTCAAATACAAGTTCTACCGAAACTGTTCCCAAATCTGACCTCTCTTCTCAAGATGGTGGGGATCGTGGAGCAACAGAAAAACCTTTGGCTGAAGGTAAACCAGCTACGTATCGCTCCGAATCCGTAAATTCACTGGTTAGGGAAGCTCGGTCAACCTACAACCCGTCTTCGATTGCAAGAGGGGAACGGACGTGGAAAACCTCAGGTCTGCCTGATGCCACTAAACTTGCTGCTGCCATTAAATCAGATGCATCCATGCCTGAATTTCCGGAGCTGAGTCTGATCGGACAGCATCATGGTACGTATTTGATTGCGCAAAATGACCAAGGTTTATATTTGATTGATCAGCATGCCGCTCATGAACGCGTGAATTATGAGTACTATTACGAGAAATTTGGTAACCCTGCCCAGGCCTCACAAGAGTTACTGCTGCCTATTACGCTCGAATTTACACCTTCGGAGACGGAAAAACTGAAAACAAGGCTGGCCTGGTTCGAACAGGCGGGTGTATATTTGGAACATTTTGGTGGACAGACGTTCCGTGTGCGCTCCCATCCGTTCTGGTTCCCCAAAGGGGACGAGAAAGACATTATCGAAGAAATGTCCGAATGGGTTCTTAGTGAACGCAGCATAGATGTGGCCAAGATGCGAGAAGCTGCATCCATTATGTGCTCCTGCAAGGCGTCCATCAAAGCAAACCAAAAGCTGACGGATCAGGAAGCGGAAGTGCTAATTCAGCGTCTGGGTTCATGTCGTCAGCCCTACACTTGTCCACATGGGCGGCCGATTGTGATTTCATTTTCAACATATGATCTGGAAAAATTGTTCAAACGTGTTATGTAGCTATTTAGGAGGAATCTATGTATATTACAACCGGTGAAAAGGAAGCGGCTTTACTTGTGGAGCGGGCCCGAAACCTTGCTGAAACAACAGGGGGTACTTACGTGCGCCGTAATAAAATGTCTCTGCCCATGATGATTGAACACTACGAGGCGGAGGAGGTTCTGGTTGTACTCCAGGGTAAAGTGCGTCTATTTCGGAAGGATTCACCGTTGCTGGAGTTCCACCCCAGCATGGGATTTGTTCGTGCCAAACGTATATTGCGAGGAGAACCTGATCCACTGCTGGAGGCGGGGGCGGTGAATGAAGGGGATACCATCATCGATTGTACAGCCGGACTGGGCACGGATGCACTGGTGTTCTCGGTTGCAGTGGGCAAAAGTGGACGGGTGATTGCATGTGAGAGCTCTCTTCCGCTATATACACTATTAGTGGAGGGGATGTCTCAGTATGAGACGATCAAGCCAGCGGTAAATGAAGCTTTCCGGCGTATTGAGCTGCATCATGCGAATCATCTCGATTTGCTTCGATCGTTGCCAGATCAAAGCTGTGACACCGTATATTTTGACCCCATGTTCCGTGAACCGATGATGGATTCAAGTGCTATACAGCCCTTGCGAGATTATGCAAATGCTCACGCGCTGGATGAACAGAGCATTATGGAAGCAAAACGGGTTGCCCGTAAACGGGTAGTCATGAAAGAAAAGCGCGGCAGCGCGGAGTTTGACAGGCTCGGATTTGAAATACTTGATCGGGCGAATGCAAAAACCCTGTACGGAGTGATTAATGTTGAAAGTGGAAGTTAAACCAAAAACAAAACCTAAACTGCTTGTGTTGGTTGGACCAACAGCAGTAGGCAAAACAAGAATGAGCATCGAGCTTGCCCAAGCTTTCAATTGTGAGATTATCTCAGGAGATTCGATGCAGGTATATCGTGAAATGGATATCGGAACTGCCAAGATTACCTCTGAAGAAATGAAGGGTGTACCCCATCATCTCATTGATATCCATGAACCGGAGTATCCGTATTCTGTGGCCGAGTTTCAGGAGAGTTGCACACGATTGATTAGTGAAATCCATGAACGCGGTAAAATGCCTTTTATTGTAGGTGGCACCGGTCTGTATGTGGAATCGGTATGTTACGGCTTCCAATTTTCGGATAGCGGTTCAGATGAAGCGTTCAGAGAGGAACAATTCAGCTATGCTGAGCTAAATGGAGCTCAGGCCCTTCATGATCGATTGAGGGAAGTTGATCCCGTTAGTGCGGATCGTCTGCATCCAAATGACCAGCGGCGAATTGTACGTGCGCTTGAGATCCATCATCTCACAGGAGAGAAGTGGTCTGATCAGCTGGCAGTACAGAAGAAAGAGTCGCCTTATGACCTTCTTATTGTTGGTTTGACAATGGATCGGCAGAAGTTGTACGCCCGGGTAGAAGAGCGGATTGATCTGATGATCGAACAAGGTCTGGTGGATGAAGTGAAGTCCCTGTTGGAACGTGGAGTGGCCAGAGGTCATATTTCCATGCAAGGGCTGGGGTATAAGGAGATTGCAGCGTTCCTGCAAGGGGAAGTGAGTTGGGAAGCTGCGGTTGAGTGGTTGAAGAGGGATACGCGTCGGTTTGCCAAACGGCAGCTTTCCTGGTTCCGCCATATGAAGGATATTGAATGGGTGGACATGACCGATACCCAGGATTTTGAAGGGAAATACAAGCAGATAAGTGAATTGATTACACGGAAATTTGATTGATTTGAGCGATGATTAATATTCTTCTGACAGGCATCGATTAGATCAAGATATGTAAACCTCTACCTTTTAGTCATCAAAAGGATAGAGGTTTTTATTTATCACTAGAACAGATGGTAGAGATTAAGTATTCGGCAAACAACGAATAAATGTGCTTTAAAATGAAGAATTTGTCCCTCTTTTGCAAAACAGACAAGCGGTGTATAATGGATAAGTCTTCTATTTGTTCACCTCGCTAAGAGTGGGGGTAAAATAGCAGACAAGGGGTTTTTGTGGATTATATGAAACTGTTCATGATATAATAGCACGAAAGCTACTCAGCGATATTGAATATTACTTGAACACGAATTCAAATGAACCAATGGGGGTACGGCTAATGAACAAGTCCATCAACATCCAAGATACGTTCTTGAACCAACTGCGGAAAGAAAATATTCCTGCTACGGTCTATCTGACCAACGGCTTCCAAATTCGCGGGACGATCAAGGCATTTGACAATTTTACGATCGTCATTGACAGCGACGGACGCCAGCAAATGGTCTACAAGCATGCCATCTCCACGTTCACGCCGCAACGCAGCGTATCGCTGATGCAGCAAGATAACAGCGGCGAAGCTTAAAAAAATTACGAAACCTTTTCACCAACCATTTCGTCTACAAGTATAGGTATTGAAACAGAGCAACCTGAATAAAGGGTTGTTCTTTTCATTCCGGGCAAAATATGTTTAATATATGCCTGAGCCTACAGACGATTAGAAATTATGCAACCGAAAGGGAGTCAGGAGGTAACATGCCAAACGATCCGTTGTCGAGGTCTAACAATCGCAACAACA
The DNA here is from genome assembly GCF_038004485.1 of Paenibacillus sp. FSL R7-0026. Taxonomy (NCBI): domain Bacteria; kingdom Bacillati; phylum Bacillota; class Bacilli; order Caryophanales; family Paenibacillaceae; genus Paenibacillus; species Paenibacillus sp. FSL R7-0026. The sequence goes on along the minus strand of NZ_JBBORG010000001.1, from coordinate 3,744,238 downwards.
ATAACAAGTCACCCAAAAAAGCGAAGCCAAAGACCTCTAAAAAGAAAAAAATTACGGGTAAACGCGTTGGATGGACACTATTTTTCACAATGGCAATCGCCATATTCTGTGCACTAGGCGGATATTTATTTATTATGGTGAGTGGTGAAAATCTGCTCAAAGCCAATAAGGACAAAACCACAATTAATGAAACTTCAAAAGTATATGATCGCAATGGCCAATTAATGGGGGAGCTATCCATTCAGAAGCTGGAACCCGTCAAAGAAGATGATATTCCTGAGCTTGTGAAGCAAGCCTTTGTTGCGACGGAGGATAAACGCTTCTACGATCACCAAGGCGTGGATATTTGGTCCATTGGGCGTGCGGCGGTTAAGGATGTCATGGCTCGTTCCATGGTGGAAGGTGGTAGTACACTAACCCAACAGCTTGCCAAGAACATGTTCTTGTCCCGTGACAAAACGTTCTTCCGTAAAGCAACGGAAGTATCGATTGCCATGGCATTAGAGCGCAAGTACACAAAAGACGAAATCCTGACGATGTACCTGAACCGGATTTTCTTCGGTCATCAGCGTTACGGGATTAAAGCGGCATCTGAATTTTATTTTGGAGAAAAAGATCTGAATAAACTTGAATTGTGGGAAATTGCCACACTAGCAGCGATGCCCAAGGGGCCTTCTGCCTACAATCCTGTAAGCAATCCGAACGATTCCAAGGCACGACGTGGCGTTGTTCTCCAGCTAATGTATGATCAAGGCTACATTACGAAGGAAGAGATGGATAAAGCTAAAGCGGTAGATTATAACTACAAGCGACCAGAAAAAGACCAGAAATATCAAGCTTTTATTGATTATGTTCTCCGTGAAGCTGAACGTGTAACAGGCAAAACGGAAGATGATCTGAATATCGGCGGATACAAAATCTATACAACTATGGATGCTCAGGCTCAAACAGTCATGGAAACTGCCTTTACAGATGATAGTCTGTTTGAGGCAAGCAAAGACGATCAACAAGTCCAAGGTTCCATGGTTATCATGAACCATGAGAATGGTAGCCTCGTTGCCCTCCTGGGCGGACGGGATTATCAGACCAAGGGTTATAGCCGTGTAACGCAGAGTCGCAGACAACCGGGTTCAGCTTTTAAACCGATTGTATCTTATGCACCGGCGCTTGAATCAGGAAATTACAGTGCCAACTCGTCGCTGAGTAATGCGAAGCAATGTTTTGGTAACTACTGCCCTGGTAACTTGCATGGATATTCTTCAACGATCAGTATGACGGATGCCATTACGAAGTCGGAAAATATCCCTGCGGTTTGGCTGCTTGATAAAATAGGTATTAACACAGGCATTAATTTTGCCAAGAGTGTAGGTATACAGCTTACAGATGAAGACAAAAACTTGGCGATTGCCCTCGGTGGTCTAAGTAAAGGTACAAATACACTGGAAATGGCGCAAGCCTACAGTGCATTTGCCAACCTCGGAGAATACCGACAAGCCTATTCGATTAAGGAAATCAAGGATAGCGCAGGCAAAACCACGTACAAACACGATAACTCGGACACAACGCGTGTCATGAGCGAGCAAAATGCGTATCAGCTTACACAGATGCTGCAGAACGTTGTTAATGACGGTACAGGGCGTTCAGCGCGTCTGGATCGTCCGGTAGCGGGTAAAACAGGAACAGTTCAAAGTGGTATCTCTGGCAACAGTGCCAACCGTGATGTATGGTTTGTTGGATACACACCGGAATGGACTGCCGCAGTCTGGATGGGCTATGACAATCCGGATGCCAATCATATGCTTAAGAACAGCAGTAAGCTGTCAGCAGCTTTCTTTGCCAAAGTCATGGGAGATGCTTTAAAAGGCGTTCCAGTGAAGCAATTCAAAGCACCAGCTGGAGGGCAGGCACCTCCGCCAGTAGAAGAACCAGAAAAGTCGGCTCTGTCCGTTAGTGGGCTGAGTGGATCGTACGATCCAAATGCACAAACCGTCTCCCTGAGTTGGACTGGAACGGGTGACGCGAGTACGCAATATCGGATTTATCGGAAAGAAACATCTGAAGCCCAGTTCACTCATCTCATTGATGCAATAGGAGCGACCAATGCACAAGATTTAAGTGCGTTGCCTGGTCTAACCTATGAGTACTATGTGACAGCTTACGACTTGGCATCAGGACTTGAGACGGATCCTTCCAACACCATTTCCTTGATGATTGAAGCACAGGAAATGCCGCCGGAGGAACCTGATCCTGGTATAGACCCTGGAACAGAGATAGATCCTGAGCAGCCAGGTACGGAGAATCCGGACAATGGTTCACCGGATAATGGCAACTCGAACGGTAATAACGGTAATGGAAATGAAAATGGCAACAACGGAAATGGTAATGGTAATAACGGAAACAATGGCAACGGTGGTAATAACGGCGGAAACGGTCAACCTGGGGAAGGCAATACGACCCCGCCTGGTCAGGGCACAACAGATCCTGGCGGAAATGGTGAAGGTCCCGATGATGGGGCCGTAACAACGCCAGGCGAGGTTGTAACTCCGGACAGCGGAACAAGTGGGGATACTGGAGGGACAGATGCACCTGCAGATTCTCAAGCTGGCACCGGCGGCTAAGCGAATGAATCACTAAATAGCTACATTATAGCTACATTGAAAAAACTGCTTCCCGGGAAACCGGTGAAGCAGTTTTTTGTGTTATACGGAACCAACTGTAATGGAAGCTGATTTGATGAATAGGTGGGACAAAGCTTGATTTTGAGTGTAAACCTTAAATATGGTAAGCTGTAGCTATTCGTAATACGTTGTGCAAGGGCGGGCCCAGAGCGCTGGAATCCATCAGGCGGACGTTATTACATTGTTCACCAATAACATCAGAGCAGGTCACGGACCTGTAGTCGGCAAAGAGGGGTTCGTATGAAACGGAAATTCGGGGATCGCGCGAACTGGCGCCGGATTACGAACCGACAATTCACATGCCGGTTCGTTCAATCCAAAATTTTCACAGGTTATATTACGTTGTACACCATACAGGATTTGAAAGAACCTCTGTGGAAAACATATGGAGGCAGTACCTTCTGTATCGCAGATAAAGGTTATTCCTGGCTGCAATACTATCCGAAGGGAGAGCACTTTGTTGTTACAGCGATGTTTGACGATCAGGAACGAATTGTAGAGTGGTATATTGATACATGTCGTAGTCAGGGGATAACCGATCAGGGTGTTCCTTGGTTTGATGACCTGTATCTGGATGTCGTTGTACTGAAAGATGGAGAAGTATTTTTGCTGGATGAAGATGAGCTTGAAGACGCACTGTCACGGAAGCATATTACAACGGGTGATTATGACTTGGCTAACAAGACGGCTAAGGAACTGCTGCATGCCATTGATGCACATGTATTCCCATACTTTCAGTTATCACTGAAGCATAGGCCGAGTTTGTTTGAGAACGGAGAGTTTCGAAAAAACATTCAGATTTGAGACATCTACTTATCCGTAGAATTCTTCATGATCCTTCTAATATTGGAGCACCTGATAGAATACATTAATAATCAGGAGAGTTCAGCCCGATAAAATAGAGGTGATGGCGAATGAACGGACGGGTCATGGCTGCAGGAGAGCAACCAGGAGGCAGACCATCCAGACAAATTAATATTGTGTTGCGTAACCAGGAACCTCAGATGTTGGTCAAAGATGAAGCAGCGGCAGTACAGGCAGCCAAGAGTATAACCAAACATGCGCACTTCCAAGAGATACAGGGTGAATTGGAGCAACTGGTTGGACTTGAAAATATCAAAGACTTGGTGTTTGAGATCTATGCTTTTCTACAGATTGCTCAGATGCGTACCGAAGCAGGCTTACTTAGTGGTGCGCACGTGTATCATATGATCTTCAAAGGCAATCCGGGAACCGGTAAGACCACCGTGGCTAGGATCGTTGCCAAACTCTTTCAGAAGATGGGTGTGTTAAGTAAAGGTCATCTTATTGAAGTAGAACGTGCAGATCTGGTTGGAGAATATATCGGTCACACGGCGCAGAAAACAAGAGATCTGGTTAAGAAGGCACTCGGTGGGATATTGTTCATTGACGAAGCTTACAGTTTGGCCCGCGGTGGAGAGAAAGATTTTGGAAAGGAAGCTATTGATACGCTTGTAAAATCAATGGAAGACAATAAAAACCAATTTATCCTCATATTGGCTGGTTATTCAGATGAAATTGATTTTTTTCTCCAGACCAATCCCGGATTACCTTCCCGCTTTCCCATTCAAGTGGAGTTTCCAGACTATAGCATTGATCAGTTGATTCAAATCTCTGAGATTATGGCCAAAGAGCGCGATTATATTCTAATGCCACAGACCATACTCAAACTAAAGCAGCATTTGCTTCAGGAAAAAAATGATTCGCTGCATGCGTTCAGTAACGCCAGATACGTTCGTAATGCCATTGAGCGTTCGATCAGGCATCAGGCGGTTCGTTTGTTGGAACAATACTCGGAAGGCAGTCCAGGAAAACTGGAGCTGATGACAATCCGTACAGAGGATTTGAACTTTGAGCGAAAGTAAGCGATAATATAGTTTTTACACCAGCCGGCCGGGCCAACCGGTTCGGCTTAAGGTATGCCATGGCATATTCGTGGCAATGTAGATCAATGGATTAATTTAGTAATTAGAGGGAGTGAACATATACATGACAAATGGTACACATGATACAGATATGGTCAAAAAAGATCGTGCCGTCTTGGTGAGTCTTGTCACGGATGATGTAAAACGTACAGGTATCAACCCTGAGTACTCTTTAGAGGAACTGGTGAAACTTGCCGAGACAGCTGGAGTGGAAGTGCTAAGTGTACTTTCTCAGAACAGGGAAAAACGTGATACCAAATGGTTCATTGGTAAAGGTAAGGTGGAAGAGCTCCGTGCGATTGCAGAGGAACTGGGAGCAACTACGGCTATTTTTGATCAGGAATTGTCAGGTGCACAGGTTCGTAATCTGGAAGAAACACTCGACCTCAAAATTATTGACCGTACCCAATTGATTTTGGACATCTTTGCACAACGTGCCAACACTAGAGAAGGTATCATTCAAGTGGAATTGGCTCAACATAGCTATTTGCTGCCACGGTTGTCGGGTCATGGTAAGAACCTGTCCAGACTCGGGGGCGGAATCGGAACAAGAGGCCCGGGTGAAAGCAAGCTGGAGACAGACCGCCGTCACATTCGTGGTCGTATCGATGATCTGAAGCGTCATCTGGAAGAATTGACTCGTCATCGTAAATTGCATCGTGAACGCCGTAAAAAAACAGGTATTGTTCAGGTAGCCCTTGTTGGTTATACCAATGCTGGCAAATCAACCTTGCTCAAGCAGTTGACGGCTGCAGATGTGTATATTCAAGATCAGCTATTCGCTACATTGGATCCCACATCACGTACGATGGAACTTCCAAGTGGAAAAGAAATCGTACTTACCGACACGGTTGGATTTATTCAAAATCTACCGCATGATCTGATTGCAGCATTCCGTGCAACGCTGGAGGAAGTGAATGAAGCAGACCTGATCCTGCATGTTGTGGACGCCTCATCAGCTATGCGTGAAGATCAGATGCGGACGGTTAATACGATTCTGCAAGAACTTGGTTCAGGGGACAAGCCGCAGTTAGTCCTGTATAACAAAAAAGATGCGTGCACACCAGAGCAGCTTGAGATGCTTCCATTGGATAAAGGCCATATTAAAGTAAGCGCATTGGACTCGGAGGATCTGCTTAAAATCCGTGAATTCATTCAGACAGAGTTGACAGGTGATACGAAGCGCTTCCGTATTCCAGCAGAACGTGGTGATCTTACGTCGGTACTCTATAAAATTGGTGATGTTGTGGAGACCAGCTTTGAAGAGAATGATGTCATTTATGAAGTTGAATTGCAAAAAGGTGAATATGAGAAATTTGGTTATATGCTTGAAGAATTCATTGAATTGTAATATTCATGACATATTGATGTGATAAGTTACACGATAATGGATATTCGACGTCAGATTCGTGCTATGAAGGGGAATGAAGTAAGATGGTAAGCTTTGATTCAGAAATATCTGAACTTCAACGTCAAGTGGAGCGTCAGATTGAAGGACAACTGCAACAGATTGATCGGATCACAGATCACAATCAATGGAAGGTGATTAATGCTTTCCAACAGCGAAAAGTAAGTGATTTTCACTTTGCAGGTTCAACAGGTTATGCCTATAACGATCGTGGGCGTGAAGTGCTTGATGAAGTATATGCTGATGTATTCGGCGCGGAAGCCGCGTTGGTGCGTCCTCATTTTGCTTCAGGTACTCATACGATTAGTACAGCTCTCTTTGGAGTTTTGCGTCCAGGTGACGAATTATTGTACATCACGGGTAAGCCTTACGACACATTGCATAAAGTTATTGGCAAACCCGGTGATGGCACAGGTTCATTACGCGATTTTGGCATCGGTTACCGTGAGACGGCCTTAACTGATGAAGGTGGAGTGGACTGGACAGCAGTTGAAAAAAGCATTACACCGGCTACAAAAGTCATTGGAATTCAACGTTCACGTGGTTACGACTGGCGCTCCTCCTTCTGTGTTGCTGAGATTGCTGACATGGTTACGCGTGTTAAAGCGCTTAAGGGAGATGTCATCGTATTCGTAGATAATTGTTACGGTGAATTCACGGAGGAACTTGAACCGACAGAAGTCGGAGTTGATCTGATGGCCGGATCACTCATCAAGAATCCTGGTGGAGGCATTGCGGAAACCGGTGGATACATATGTGGGAAGGAACAATACGTACAGCTGGCAGCTTATCGTCTAACAGCCCCTGGAATTGGGGGAGAGGTTGGAGCAATGCTGGGGACAACACGTGGCATCTACCAAGGACTTTACATGGCACCGACAATTGTAGGACAAGCTATCAAAGGAAGTACGTTTGCTGCTGCGATGTTTGCTGAATCCGGATTTGTAACCAAACCCGCCTGGAATGAAGCTCGCACAGATCTGATCCAGGCTGTTAAGTTTAGCTCTGCCGAGCATCTGATTGCCTTCGTGCAGGGGATTCAGCGTGCAGCAGCTGTGGATAGTCATGTGGTTCCTGAACCGTGGGATATGCCTGGTTATGAGCACCCTGTCATTATGGCGGCAGGTACGTTCATTCAGGGTGGAAGTCTGGAATTATCAGCCGACGCGCCTATTCGGGAGCCGTATATCGGGTATATGCAAGGCGGATTAACGTACTCTCATGTCAAATATGGCGTTTTGATGGCGTTACAGACGATGAAAGATCGTAAATTATTGTGAGTTTATCTAACACGTCATTGACACTTGGTAATAACTAAATGTACAATAGGGTGAAGAATAGATGACTGGAAGGTTGATGAACATGGGTGATGAAATCCGCAGAAATATGGCCTTATTCCCAATTGGTATTGTAATGAAACTTACGGATCTGTCTGCACGTCAGATTCGTTACTATGAGCAGCACAGCTTGATCGTTCCTGCGAGAACGTCAGGTAATCAACGGTTATTCTCTTTTAATGACGTAGAGAGATTGCTAGAGATCAAGGCTTTGATTGAAAAAGGAGTTAACATCGCGGGCATCAAACAAGTGATGAATCCTGTTTCAAAAGAATCCGAGGAAGCTACAGTGATCACGCCAGATACTGAAGTTAAACGCAGAGAGCTGTCCGATACGCAGTTGCACCGCTTGCTGAAGCAGCAGCTAGTATCAGGTAAGAGACCAGGACAAGTATCTCTCATTCAGGGAGAGCTTTCCCGATTCTTTAATAAAAATTAAATTCGCATAACTTGGCGAGTGAGGGGAAAACACGTACTTTTGGTGTGAGACTCCTTGACCCGTGGAACTTTCTAATGTACAAATATAACAGGCAAGCCAAATACGCAGATAAGAAAGGGAGAGGTTATAGTGAGTTATACAAAAGAAGACATTCTCCGCATTTCGAAAGAAGAAAACGTACGATTCATTCGATTGCAATTTACTGATTTGCTTGGAGCTATCAAAAACGTTGAGATTCCTGTGAGTCAGTTGACTAAGGCTCTGGATAACAAAATGATGTTCGATGGATCTTCCATTGAAGGTTATGTACGTATTGAAGAGTCCGACATGTACCTCTATCCAGATCTAGATTCTTGGCTTATTTTCCCATGGGTTGCAGAGAACCGTGTTGCACGTCTGATTTGCGACGTATATCTTCCGGATGGTAATCCGTTCCCAGGAGATCCACGTGGCATCTTGAAACGAAACCTGCAGGAAGCCCAAGATATGGGATTCACTTCCTTTAACGTTGGTCCTGAACCCGAGTTCTTCTTGTTCAAAACAGACGAAAAAGGAAACCCAACTAACGAATTGAATGACCAAGGTGGTTATTTCGACCTTGCGCCTACGGATCTTGGTGAAAACTGTCGTCGTGACATCGTTATCACACTTGAAGAAATGGGCTTTGAGATCGAAGCTTCCCACCATGAGGTAGCTCCAGGTCAGCATGAGATCGACTTTAAATATGCTGATGCTCTGAAAGCTGCTGACCAGATCCAAACGTTCAAACTCGTTGTTAAAACGATTGCACGTCAGCATGGTTTACATGCTACATTCATGCCAAAACCGTTGTTTGGTATGAACGGATCCGGTATGCACTGTAACCAATCCTTGTTCAAAGGCAATGAGAACGCATTTGTTGATGAGTCGGACGAGTTGGGTCTGAGCAAAACTGCTCGTCACTTCATGGCTGGAACTCTGAAGCATGCGCGTGCATTTGCAGCAATTACTAACCCAACTGTGAACTCATACAAACGTCTTGTACCAGGTTATGAAGCACCTTGTTATGTAGCATGGTCTGCTAGTAACCGTAGCCCAATGATTCGTATTCCAGCTTCCCGTGGTCTGAGTACACGTGTTGAGGTTCGTAACCCGGATCCGGCTGCTAACCCTTACCTGGCTTTGTCTGTTCTGTTGAAAGCAGGTCTGGACGGAATCAAACGTGAGCTTTCCTTACCAGCTCCAATTGACCGTAACATCTACATCATGTCAGAAGAAGAGCGTGTGGAAGAAGGCATTCCAAGCTTGCCAGCTGACCTGAAAGAAGCATTGAATGAATTGATCCGCAGCGAAGTCATCTGTGATGCTCTCGGCGACCACGCCTTGGCTCACTTCTATGAGCTGAAAGAAATTGAGTGGGATATGTATAGAACACAAGTCCACCAATGGGAACGCGATCAATATATTACTTTGTACTAATTGAATAAACCTTGTAACTACGGGGTTTTGAAGGAATGAACCGGGGGACGTTTTGAGGGAATTGCACTTCTATTGAGGTTGCGTCCCCCAAACGTCCCCCGGTTTTTGATTTTCTGATCCAAAAATACGGGAAGTATACTCTTCATACTTATCAATGTTACGCTTTTCTAACTTCTTGGAAATATAAGCATACACATCTGATGTAATTTGCACACTCGATGCCCAAGCTGCTCTTGTACAAATTTTATGTCAGCCCCAGCTTCAAGCATAATCACTGCATAGGTGTGCCTTAAGGAATGAATCGTTAAATCTTCACTCAAACAAGCCTTTCTCAAAATTCTCTTTGAAGCATTAAAGAGACTAGATTTAGGCATCGGACTACCGTCATTCTTGCACAAGACCAGATTTAAATCGTGTCTGTACATTGACTCTCCTAAATTTATTTTATTTTGATTCTGCCATGAGGCATGATATCTCAAATCATTTATGATGCCGTTACTTACACTAATGGTGCGTGTAGATTTTTTGGTTTTTGTATCTCCGAAAAGTTCATCCTCTTCTGCGGCTTGAAAATCGAGTGTTTCATCCACGCGGATCGTCTTTTCTTTGAAATTGATATCCGACCACTTGAGAGCGGCAGCTTCACCTTTTCGTAAACCCGTTTCAATGAGCACTTTGAAGAAAATCCAATAAATGTACGCATCACCTCGAGCCGTATGAAGAAATTTGGGAATGTCCTCTGAATCAATGAATTGGATCGTCTTCTTTTTGTGCTCTCCTTTAATAATTGAACCTTTACATGGATTTCGTAATATTTTCCCTTGAATCAACGCATGCTCTATGGCTGAGTATACAGTGGAGTTGGTGATCTCGACCGTACGCTTGCTGAGTCCCTTTTTAAACAGAGAGTCCAAAAAGACCTGATACATATCTGGTTTTAAATCTTTGAGCATCAGACGCTTAAAATAAGATTTAATATGGGTGTTTAAGTTATTCTCATGTTGTTTGATCGTATTCTTTCGTACAACTCCTTTTTTGTAGTTATCTATCCAATTTCGAATGTAATCGATCAAAGAATGTCTGTCTGTTCGAACCCTTGCTTTAGCTACCTTAAAAATTCAGCAGCAGCTAGTTCAGCCTCTGGTTTAGTTCGAAAACCAGACTCGGATTTCTCTTTTTGTTGTTGAGTGAACGATCGGTGCACTTTAACCGATACCTCCAGCCCCTTTTCAATTTCTTGAAACTTGCCAATTTCATTCCTCCTACTAGAATGTTAGTTTTTTTTGTGTGTAAAACCGTATCACAGCGGTGTAAGCGTAAGTTAATCAATTTTGAGCAGAGTAGTGAAATGTTCTGGGTTAAAGATGAAAAAGGAGAAAGAGCTTCGAATTAGAGTCGGAAAAGATATTTTAAAAAAATCATCAACAAACGAGCCTTCGCTAACTAAGGCTCGTTTGTGCAGGAGTCATATTTGGCTCCAATAACTATGTTTGGCTTAGTGCAGAGGTTTCTTGCGGAAAAGTAACTAAAACAATTCCACCCTATTTCACAGGATTTTACAATACTTTAGCTTTAAAGTTCTTGTCCTTGGTTCGAGACCAGAACTTGTACCGATTGCCGAAAAGGAAATGATCTGATTACCGATTAGATAAGTATTTAACTACTTGTCACTGCTCTAATTCATTAAGCTAGCGGGCAGTTTAGTTTAAGATTAACTGCGGTGAACCATATCATCGCTAGTGATAAAGCAGAGAATTGAACTGGATATCGCATCGGCAACGCTGAGTTTGCAGGAAGGAGCTTAAAGTATTCACGTACTCGATACATGTGGAGTGTCTAATATTGATGGTCCGTAAGGAATAGATGAGATGTGACAGTTTAGATCAAACGACTTAATTGTATAGTGTTGACACTTCGCCCACTTGGAGTAATATGTTACTATTGAGATAGCATTCTATTTCCAATGAAGACATATTTTAGTTTGAATGTTATCTATGAAGGGGAGACACTATGACAATGTTCGAGATATGTTCTATGCAAAGTCTATTTTATGAACAACGGCGGTTGTTTGTATAGAGCTAATAATATAAGTAACCGCGTAATCCGGATAGTGATAATTGTTATAGTATAGACTTTGCTACCTTAAAATTCAACTATTTTAAGGAGCGGCTATCATGAGATATGTAAATGCCGACATCATCTTTCCAGAAGAATTACTAAATGAAATACAAAATTATATTAACGGTGGATTCGTTTACGTCCCTAAATCAAAAGGTTTGCGTAAAAAATTGGGGTGAAAATTCAGGCAGTAGAAAATTTTAATCTTAGAAATGATGAAATCCGGCGAAAGTTTCTCGATGGTGACACTATCGAGAAACTTTCAGATCGATTTTGCTTTTCAAGCGATACTATTAAAAAGATCGTTTATACAAAATAATAGTTTAACAAAAGTCGCATTGGAAGAAATTCTAATATGACTTTTTTGTGTATAGTATAGTTTAAATTGTTTACTACATATTTTCAAGCTTTTACTATCGTTATAATAACATATAAGAGAAGTAGTTGATTTACTTCATAAAACTGTAGGGGGATAACAAATGAATGATTTTTTTAGATTTGATACTGATGAAGAACGGCGGGCGTTATTAATCAGAGCAAGGAAAGTCGCTTTATCTGCAATTCGAAAGTATGACTTAGAATGGGATAACATCCAGTTTATTCAACTATCCGATACGATCACGTATAAAATTGAAACCAGTACAGATAACAATTATTTACTTCGCATTCATTCGGACCGATTAAGCAGAGAGGAAATTCGTTCGGAGCTCCAACTGTTACAAGCCCTGAACAAATCGAAAAATCTAACTGTACCAGAAGGGATGGCAAATTGTGATGGTATTTATGTATTGGACATCGAAACAGAGATAGGATATAGGCGCCCTTATGTAACGATGATGCGATGGATAGAGGGTGAAAAAGCAGCAGGTGAATTTACAGATAGTCAAGCATATAATATGGGTGTATTGATGAGCAGGCTCCATGAAGCAGCAAAGGATTTCAATCCACCTTCTGATTTTGTAAGACCTACTTGGGGAGTAGAAAGTTTTAAACGTGAAATGGCTAAGTTGGAACGTTATTATGAACGTTTTTTATCCGAAGAGGGATGGAAGCTGTATCAAGATGCAGCTGAGAAGGTTGTATCCCAACTTAACACGATGCATCCAAGTGAACATAACTATGGGCTCATTCATGGTGATTTACATACCGGTAATATGGTTTTTGAGGATAATCAACCCTATCCGATTGATTTTGGAAGATGTGGGTACGGATATTATCTCTACGATATGGCAGGCACCATATTGGAGCTTTGGCCAAAGCATCGATGGATGCTTATCCAAGGTTATGAGAGTATTAGGAAGTTGGAAACGGACTATATTCGGGATCTGGAATGTTTTTTTGTCATGTTCATGATCGAGAACACCTGCCATCACTCCTCTGATCCAAGAGAAACAACCAGTTTAATCGATGAACAAAAGTATGCCCAAGCATACATAAGAGAATATTTAAATGGTAATCCATTTTTATTCGAAGTGATCGAGCCTGTAAATGTGGATTAATACTAACCGATACCGGGCTAAAATAATGATATCTTATGGTGATGATTTACAATAGGTCGCTGTTTAGAGTGTTTGTTCATATCATCAAGTTTTAAAACGTGAGCTATGACTTCGAGTTTATATAAGATCTACTTGTGTACTTAGCGCTGAAACTTTTCTGTTTATTATGAAGATTTATGCTTATTCATGAAGTTTGTCCGATCCAATTGTTCTTCAGCTTCTCTAGTTCCCCTTCATTTTCGGGGTGTATTTTGACGGAGCTGTTTGGGTCGTTTCATGATTTTTTAAACTGGCATTGAGTTGGAATGAAGGCGACTCGAATTGGTGGGTCGTCTTTTTTTCTTTTCTAGGGGCTTGATGGTTTGCGCCGGATGTTCAGGTCAGCGAGATGCAAAATACGGTTGAGGCATTATGGAAGATCGAGCCTTTATATGGAAAGCATCCGTCCTATACGGAGAGTACGTATGCGGTAAAGTTAACAACGAAGCTGGAGGGGGAGCTTCGAAGTGCTCCTTGGTCATCGATTTGAGGGATAAGTTCGATGAGTTCCTCAGAGAATTTAATGTTTTTGGAAGTATGGAGAAGGCAGAGCTGCATCAAACCATTGATTATGTGAAGCTTTAAACTTCATATTCTGCAGAATTAGCATAATGTATTTATTAAGAACCCCTTTTATATCTTTAAAGCCTCCTAATCCAATTGGACACTCGAAGCCACCTCAGATACACTAAATGAAATGAGGAGAGCGTCCATGAAAAGATGGAAACGGGGAGGTAACAGTACCATCACACACGTTGAAAACAGCATTAATCAATCCTCAGTATGATCCTTTACAGACTTACGTTTCTAGGTTGGAGCGTCCAGAATGGGTAGCTGTAGGAATGATGGGAAAACTTCTGATAAGAGATGATGGCACATGTCGAGAGAACGGGTACTGTATAGAACGTTAGTTCTTTTTTGTGTAGACGGATTGTAATATGAAGTGCGACACCTACTGGAAATAAATAAAAAAGAGCCCATGGCTGGATTCATGTAGAATGAAGGTTCCTACACCACATTCACACAAGGAGAATCCAGCCATGAGCTACAGACATCTTAGCATAATTGAACGAGCAAGCTAGAAATCCTACACCAGCAAGGCAAAAGTTCACGAGCAATGGCAAGGGAACTGGGCAGATATCCTTCGACCATTTGCCGTGAATTAGAGCGTGCAGCTTCATCTGGATCCTATCAGGCGGGGCCAGCTCAAAGTGCTTATCAGGAACGTCGTAAGGCTTCGATACCTAACGGTAAATGGTCCGATACTCTGGCTGCTTCACTGGAGGAAAAACTTGAGGCCACATGGTCTCCAGAACAGATTATTGGACGTTTTCGCTTCGATGGTCTACCTGTAGTCTCTTTCAAAACCATCTATCGCTGGATTTACACGGGGAGGCTGGTTCGAGGTATACTACACGTTCTGAGGCACAAAGGGAAGCGTCAGAAACCCACTGAAACTCGCGGTAAATTTACGGTTGGAAAGTCTATTTCGAATCGCCCGAAGGAAGTCCGTTCTCGTGAAACGTTTGGAAACTGGGAACTGGATACCGTAGTTTCAGGGCGTGCGAAAAGTAAAGGGTGCGTAGCCATGATCATTGAACGGATGACACGTCTGTATACGGCGATTCTCATGCCGATCGGACGGCATTGTCCATGGAAATCGCATTGGGTGTAGCCATCTCACAATACCCCCAAGGGACATTCCTCACCGCCACCGCTGACCGTGGCAAGGAATTTGCTTACTATGCCAGTGTGGAAACTACTCATGGCCTAGACGTTTATTTTGCTGATCCGTACTCCTCCTGGCAACGCGGATCCAATGAAAATGGGAATGGATTACTCCGAGAGTTCCACCCCAAGGGTACTAAATAAGAATATATCCACTCTAAACAGATTTGGACGATCATGAAATGCAGCGGATCAGTGAAATACTAGATGACTCTTTTATATAGAAGTAGTACAAGTTGATTTGATATTATTTCACCCTTTCTTCTAAGACCGCTCTCAGGAGTAGTTGTTGGATTAAAATCTGCTCTCTGAAAGCAAATTGTCAAAACATGTCCCCTGATTCTTCTTCATTTGCCCCACGTAACATTTTTGTGTTTATCTGTAACCAAGGCTTACCTTTATAACAAACACATTCGTTCGTCGATTTAGATGATCGCAAAACTCACTTTTCATTAATGTTAAACTGTCTGAAGCAAAAGATTTAAATCAAACTTCCTTAGAAATTCTGATTGCCACGAGATAGAAAGGAATACTAGCATTCACACATTTAAAATTGCAAACATCGTCCAAATACATACAAATGGATGTTTCAACTGTATGTTGAAAGTTTCATATAGAAGAGGTATACTTTAATTAAATTTTGAGCGATTTAATTTTAAATAATTAATTGGAGATGTTATTATGGATCAGGCAAAACAACTAGTGACAGAACAACGTACATTTTTTTATACAGGACAAACTAAAAAGATCGAGTATCGAATTAATGCGCTTCAACAGCTTAGAAAAGGAATTGAAAAGTATCAGCAACGGATTCAAGATGCACTTCGGGCAGATTTGAACAAATCTGAGGCGGAAGCTTACGGTTCCGAGATTCGCATTGTTCTGGGTGAACTGGATTTTGCATTAGAACATCTGCAGGAATGGGCTGCACCTAAACAAGTCCCAACCAATTCGGTTATGCCGGATGGGGTCAGTACCATTTACCCTGAACCATACGGAGTGGCTCTTATTATTGCACCTTGGAACTATCCTTTCCAACTGGCCTTTGGTCCACTGATTGGAGCAATTGCAGCTGGTAACTGTGCAGTTATTAAGCCTTCTGAATTAACACCAGCCGTATCTCGTCTGACGTATGATCTGATTCAGGAGATCTTCCCTCAGGAGTATATTGCGGTCATGGAAGGAGAAGTCGAAGCTAGCACGGCATTGTTAAAAGAGAAGTTTGATTATATTTTTTTCACAGGTAGCACGGGTGTTGGTCGCATTGTTATGAAGGCAGCTGCGGAGCACTTGACTCCTGTAACTCTTGAGTTGGGCGGCAAGAGCCCTGCTATTGTCCATAGTGATGCAGATCTGAAGCTGGTGGCCCAACGTATTGTTCGCGGTAAATTTCTGAATGCAGGGCAAACATGCGTTGCTCCGGATTATTTGCTTGTGCATGAACAAGTTCATGATGAACTGATCGATATGATTGGCGCAGAGATCAAAGATAAATTTGGGGATGATGTGTTACAGAACGCTGATTTCCCGCATATTGTTAACGCGCGTAACTTTGATCGGTTGTCGAAATTCCTCACAGATGGCAAAACGCTAATTGGTGGGCGTTCTGTATTTGAGCAGTTGCTTATTGAGCCGACTGTACTTGGAGATGTGAACTGGGAATCACCTGTTATGCAAGAAGAAATCTTCGGTCCGATTCTTCCTGTATTTACCTACAGTAACCTGAACCCGATGCTGGATGAGATCGTTCGCCGGCCAAAACCATTGGCACTATATCTCTTCACACAGGATGAGCAGCTGCAGGATCAGGTTCTGAATCAAGTATCCTTCGGTGGGGGATGTATTAATGACACACTTTCTCATATGACTTCACACTATCTCCCGTTTGGTGGTGTAGGAGAGAGTGGGATGGGCTCATATCACGGACAACAGAGCTTTGATGTGTTCTCGCATCACAAAAGTGTTCTGAAACGCAGTGAATAATTAGCCGCTAAAATAACATAAACATGAAAAAAAGAGGTTGTCCTGTTCATCAGGGCAACCTCTTTCGTATTTCATTACATCTAGTTTTGTTACTTTAGTTAAATATTAATGAATATCTCTGAAAAGGCCTATGACTTTACCCAGAATACTAACATGTTTCAAACGTAAAGGTTCGAAGGTCGCATTCTCCGGTTGAAGGCGAATATGATCTTTCTCTTTATAGAACGTTTTCACTGTAGCTTCATCGTCTTCAGTCATTGCAACGACGATATCACCGTTATCAGCAGTTTGCTGTTGACGGACAATAACGTAATCTCCGTTAACGATTCCAGCTTCCACCATACTATCTCCCACTACCGAAAGCATAAACACTTTCTGTTCGCCTACATAATGTGTAGGAAGAGGGAAGTAGTCTTCAATGTTCTCGGTTGCAGTGATTGGAACCCCGGCTGTAACCTTACCAACAACAGGAATACGTGCAACGCTATGAGCAAATTGATGAGAATGCTCAGACTCTTCCTGGCTCAAAAGCTCAATGGCTCTTGGCTTGGTAGGGTCGCGTCGGATCAAACCTTTTTTCTCCAAACGATCCAAATGTCCATGTACTGTTGAGCTGGAAGCCAGTCCAACAGCTTCACCAATTTCCCGTACGGAAGGAGGATACCCCTTCAACCGGACTTCATTTCGTATAAACTCCAGAATAGCCTGCTGCCTGCTGGATATCTTCGACATACCGTATCAACCCCATTTTAGTAACGTTTGGGAAAATTATAACATAGAACCTCCGTTCGTACAAACATAAGTTCTAAATAAAATAGCATTAAATCAGTGTTTTTTAACTTATAGAACAGTAATTGTCCAAAAGGCAGAGCATAATACTGCAAATACTTTGCAAAAGAACTTCAATGAAGATATTTCTCCTTCAAAAAAGAAGCGAACAATTGTTCTAAAAATCTATTGAACAAAACAAGTGTTCGTGTTATATTGATTTCAACAGATAGGAACAAACGTTTGGAGGCGGGTATTTAATGAGATATTCTACTTATCAAAGCATTTATGAACCGATGAATTCGGAACTGGTGAAGTCTAACATAGGGAACTACATGAAGGTTTTAGCGCGTTTCAAGATTTCTTCATGGATGTTAAAGGTAGCCATTACCTCTATGATTATATTTATTGGATGCAGCACCGTTTTAACTGTATTTGCCGGCAATGAGAATGATGTTCAGCCTGGAGGAAAGATAGCTGTTTCACAAGGGGAAACATTATGGAGTATTTCTTTGGAACATAAACCGACGAATATGGATACACGTATTTATATAGAAGCAATTAAGAAAGTGAATCAACTTCATACAACTTCCATCCAAGTGGGTCAAGTACTAGCTCTACCGCAATTTGCAGAATAAAATGCAGATCAATGAGTGTTAGCGCGTGTCAGCTTGACAAGCTGCCTTTATCATGGCAAAGTTAATATGACTTTGTATTTTTGGAGGGGACAAGCTTGGATATAGATAGTCTGGTAGCACGCATTAACGAATTGGCTCGTAAGCAAAAGTCCACTGGATTGTCGGAGGAAGAACTTGCTGAACGTGCCGAGCTAAGAGAGATTTATTTGAGCAATATTCGCAGTAATTTCAGACAACAACTGGATACCATTGAGATTGTTGATGATGAAAATGACAAAGGCCACCAAGGCAAACTCAAACACTAACGAAACCTAAGGATATCATTATGATATTTAGGTTTCTTCCTGTTATTTTGAGTGTGCAATTTATAGGGGGAAATGTTGGTTTACAGTTATGTAAGCCGATACAAAGACACATAAGGGGGATTCTCATGTCGCGTTCGTTCGAGAGAACGGTTAAGAAAAATTCCAAGCAGTTAAATCAGCAACGCAAAAAAAGTGGTCAACCAATCACAGGTACACCAGGTGAAGAAGTCTTTAAGGGACGCAGCCTTTTGTTCCCTATATTTTTGATCGGTCTCGCCTTTTTGTATCTGTTTATGAGCACATTCCTTGTGCAAGCTCCAATGACAACTTGGGACTGGGTGACCATGCTGCTTTACGTATTTTTGGCAGTCATCTTCATGCTTCGCCGTCCATACATCAAAATTAGCAGTAATCGGATTATAACGACGAAGGGAAATCGTGAACGTTCAATCGGGGTTGACGATATTGTCAAATTCAGAATTGAACCAGGTACAGTTGTTATCGAACATAACAGTCGCGGGAAAAGATGGGTGTTTACCAAGTTATTGAACCGTTACGATACAGATGCGATTGCAGAACGTTTGCTGAAATTTGCAAAAGCACACCAGATCACCGTGGAAACCGTCGAAAAGTAATTATTGCATAAAGGGGTAGATGATCGGAATGGCGTTAAAAGCGATTTTGTTCGACCTAGATGATACTTTATTATGGGATGAGCGTAGTGTTCGAGAAGCTTTTCATGAGACTTGTCTAATCGCAGCGAAAGAGACTGGGGTCAAACCAGAAGAACTTGAAGAAGCTGTTCGTAATGAGGCACGTGGGCTGTATGAATCATATGAAACCTTTCCTTTTACCAAAATGATTGGAATCAATCCGTTTGAAGGCCTTTGGGCTAACTTTACTGGTGGGGATCAACCTGAGTTCCGTCAGTTGGAACAGCTTGCTCCAGTTTATCGTAAAGAATCCTGGCGTCGTGGCTTGTTGAAGTTGGGTATAGATCGGGAAGATCTTGCTGAACAACTTGCTGCGCAGTTTGGAGTAGAACGGAGATCCAGACCTCATGTGTACGAAGAAACGATGGATACCTTGCGTCAGTTACAAGGAAAGTACAAACTGTTGTTGTTAACAAACGGTTGCCCTGCTTTGCAACAAGAAAAGTTGGATGGTGTACCTGAGTTGACTCCTTTCTTTGATGAGATTATTATCTCGGGTAACTTCGGAAAAGGAAAACCAGATCCGTCGATATTTGAACATGCTTTGAATAAACTGGGTGTTAAACCCGAAGAGAGCATGATGGTTGGAGACAAGTTAACGACTGATATTCGTGGTGCTTTATCATCTGGCATCCAATCCGTATGGATTAACCGTGAGCATAAGACCAACAATGAAACGTATGCGCCAGACCATGAAATAACACATTTATCGGAATTAAATCAGCTTATTGCTAATTTCTAAGCAGATCTGCTATAACATCTTTCCTCAGCACCCTGAAACATTGGAAGCTTCAATGAACGATGATGTCGTTCTTGAAGTTACCAATGTTTTTTTATTTGAACTTATTGACTAAATTACCTTGTTAAATGAGATCTCCATTTTTTTTGCTAAAAGTTATTGAAATTAGGGGGAAGCTGGATTAGAATATAACTAACATACTAGTATGACTAGTATTTAGATTGTCCTAAAGCAATTCCTTTTTGACTTACTTCATTAAAATGGAAGCAGGGAGTTATTGCTTATTATTTTGAATTGATTGTAAGCGCTTAATTTTTAGAATATCTTCTTTCGATTTGGAGATCACACCACTTAGTAAGTGCTAATGAATGATGTGAAACACCTTGGTTTGTGTGATTCTACATAATACACCAAATTGATATCGCTTACATTCAGCAATTATCTATTTGGTAGTGGGGGTGAAGTTAAAGGAGTTGTTGTCTTCTACAAGAGGAGAAACGATGGGGATTGTACATGAATTACTCTTACTTATCAAGTCCTGGATCGGAGTGAAAACACATGGAGTCGGAAACCGCTAAAACAACGTTAACCATGACATCTTTACGTAAAGAGAGCAGATTACGAACCGCAGCAACCTTGTTTCGCAAAGACTGGCAGCTGTATTCACTATTAATCCTTCCCATCATTTATCTCCTTATTTTCAAATATGGGCCGATGATTGGTAATGTGATTGCGTTCAGACGTTTTGTTCCCGGGGGAAGTATATTTGGAGAAACGTGGGTTGGATTAAGGTACTTCAAAATGTTCATTGAGGACCCTACCTTCTGGAGAGTATTCGGTAATACGCTGATGTTAGGCGGACTTGCGTTACTCTTTACATTCCCGGTTCCAATCATTTTTGCCTTGATGCTTAACGAAGTGAAGAGTAAACGATTCAAAAAGTTTGTACAGACCGCGTCTTATCTGCCTCATTTTCTGTCTATCGTTATCGTTGCGGGTATGATCCTGCAGCTGACAGCAGTGAATGGCTCCATTAATGGACTGGTGGCTTTCTTCACCGGAGACAATATTCCTTTTATGCAGCGGGCTGAGTGGTTCAGAACAATCTATATCACTTCTGAGGTATGGCAGGGTATGGGTTGGGGAGCGATTCTGTATCTGGCTGCACTGACAACCATTGATGATTCTTTGTATGAAGCTGCGCGTATCGATGGTGCCAATCGGTGGAAGCAAACGATTCATGTAACGTTACCAGGGATCTTGCCAACGATTGTGACGTTATTGATTTTGAACATGGGTAATTTCCTGGCAGTTGGATTTGAAAAAATCTTACTCTTGTACAATCCGCTTATCTATGAGACATCTGATGTGATCTCCACTTACCTGTATCGGGTGGGACTGGAATCGAGTAACTTCAGTTATGCTACCGCAATTGGCTTGTTCGAATCGCTGATCGGTCTGATTCTGGTGTTCTCCGTAAATGCCATCTCACGCAGACTGACACAAAGAAGCTTATGGTAAAGGAGGAGCATCATGCAGGAATCCAGATCTTACAAGGTGTTTAAAGTATTCAATGTTATCTTTCTGCTGTTCGTGGTATTTATAACACTTTATCCATTCTTAAATGTCGTGGCACAATCCTTCAGCAGTGAGTCCTATATTAATTCAGGTAAGGTTAGTTTGTTCCCAAGAGGATTCAATGTGGAGACATACAAAACCATCTCACGTGACAGCATGTTCTGGACGAATTATAAAAATACGATTATCTACACTGTAGTAGGTACGATAATCTCAATGTTCATGACGACCATTTTCGCATATGCCCTATCCAAAAAGAGGTTGATGGGTCGCAAGTTTCTGACGATGTTTGCCGTATTCACCATGTTCTTCAGTGGTGGATTGATTCCAAACTATGTGTTGATTAATTCCCTTGGGTTCAACAACACCATGTGGGCACTTGTTGTTCCTGGCGCAATTAGCATATATAACATGCTGATCATGAAGTCATTTTTTGAAAATATGCCTGAAGAACTGGAGGAAGCTGCCTCCATTGACGGTTTGAACACATACGGGATTTTGTTACGCATTATATTGCCGCTTAGTAAAGCAGTTATGGCAACCATGGTGCTGTTCTACGCAGTAGGTCATTGGAATTCCTGGTTCCCAGCCTTTCTGTATCTGGACAAAAAAGAACTGTTCCCGGTCACCATTTATTTGCGCAATATGATTGCAGGAGCGACAAGTGGGGCATCTGCCGGTGCAACCTCAGCTGATAACCTGACACAGATTGCTGCCAATATTAAGTCAGTAACGATGGTATTAACCATCTTGCCGATACTTACCATCTATCCATTTGTCCAAAGATACTTTGTAACCGGTATCATGTTAGGGTCTGTTAAACAGTAATGCGTACCAGACAAATTGATTCACATGATTAACTTTTAGAGGTTGTTTAAAAAGTTCTATGGCAAGGTCAACCTAAACCAAATTCAGGGGGATAACCTAAATGAATCAAAAGCCACGTAAGTTTGTTGGTAAAATGGTGTTGGCATCAATGATGACCGTTGTTCTGGCAGCATGTAGCAGCGGTACCGGAGCTGGAGGTGACGTCACAGAAGTTCAAACCAAGGCAGCGATGGAGACGTACAATGTAGGGGATACATTCAAGGCGACCGAGCCATTTAATCTCTCCATACTATATAGTGATCAACCTAGTTATCCGTATAAAAAAGACTGGTTACTTTTTGATAAAATTACCGAACTGACGGGTGTTACGCTTGAGCCAACGATTGTACCCATGAGTGATTACCCTCAGAAGAGATCTCTGTTGATTAGCTCCGGTGATGCACCACTGGTTATTCCTAAAACGTACCCTGGTGAAGAGTCTGCATTTGTATCATCCGGTGCGATCCTGCCAATTAGTGATTATATTGATTTGATGCCAAACTTCAAGGATAAAGTGGAAAAATGGGATCTGGAAGATGAACTTGAAGGACTTCGACAGGAAGATGGAAAGTACTATGTACTCCCGGGTCTGCATGAAGAAGTATGGCCAGATTACACATTACTCGTAAGAACGGATGTTTTTGAAGAAAATAACATCGCCATCCCGACCACATGGGACGAATTGTATGATGCAGCGAAGAAACTGAAAGAGATTTATCCGGATTCCATTCCATTCTCGGATCGTTTCCAATTCAATAGTACGTTGAACATCGCTGCTACTGGCTTTGGTACCAAGGCTGGATGGGGTTTTGGTAACGGATTGACGTATAAGGAAGATCAGGATGAATTTGTATACACAGCTACAACACCAGAATACAAAGAGATGCTAACGTACTTTAACAAGTTGGTATCCGAAGGATTGCTCGATAAAGAAAGTTTTACACAGGATGATGATCAGGCTGTACAGAAATTTGTATCCGGCAAATCATTCATGATTAATGGTAATTCCCAAACGGTGGTGCTGCACCGAAATGATATGAACAAAACGCTTGGAGAAGGTAAATACTCAGTTGCAAAGATTACAGTACCTGGTGGACCAAAAGGGCAATTAATGTCTGGCTCCAGACTTGAAAACGGTGTCATGATATCCGGGAAAATTCAAAAAAGCGAAAACTTCAAAGCCATTATGCAATTTGTGGATTGGTTATACTACAGTGATGAGGGTCAAGAGTTTGCCAAATGGGGCGTTGAAGGCGAAACATTTACCAAAGAGGGCGGAAAACGTAAATTGGTAGAAGATGTGAACTACAATGGCTTGAATCCTAAAGGCACGAAGGATCTGCGTATTGACTTTGGTTTCTCTGGTGGAGTATTTGCCTACGGGGGTACGACAGATCTGCTGCAATCCATGTTTAGTGAAGAAGAGTTGAAATTCCAACAAGACATGAAGGATACCAAGGAAGTGATCCCGGCAGAACCACCAATTCCTTACTCTTCAGAAGATCGTGAACGGGTGACACTTCTGAGCACACCACTGAAAGACTATTCGGATCAAAATACACTTAAATTTATCTTGGGTGAGCGGAACTTGTCTGAATTTGATACGTTTGCCAAAGAGCTGGAGAGTCAAGGATTATCTAATTATCTGAAGCTGGCAAATGATACGTACAAAGCTTACAAAGAAAACAAGAAATAATTTAGTTGATGTTGGCCAGATTACCGTTTCACACCGATATATAAGTGGAACGGTAATTTGTGCTAAGATGAATGAATACGGCTGATAGAAAGAGGTCTAGGCATGTCACTTAATCAAAAAATTAGAGGCTCGACCCGGGCATATTCATATAACCTGTTAAAAGAACGCATTCTTCACCTGGAACTTAAGCCGGGCACCAAGATTTCAGAGAAAGAGATTGCAGATGAACTGCAGGTGAGCAGAACACCCGTTAGAGAAGCATTCATGAAGCTTGCTGAAGAAGAACTGCTGGACATTATTCCCCAGAGTGGAACGATCGTCTCTCATATTAATCTGGAGCATGTGGAAGAAGGCAGGTTTATGCGGGAGAAGATGGAGAAGGAAATCGTTACTTTGGCTTGTGTTTCTTTTCCTGAAGAGTTCAGATTTCGACTTGAAACCAACATTGCAATGCAGGAAGTCTGTATAGGAAAAAACAATTTCTATCGGCTTTTTGAACTGGATGAAGAGTTTCATCAGATTTTGTTCCAGGGCACGGGTAAGCTGAGAACATGGAAAATGTTGCAACAACTGAATATCCCGTTTAATCGATTGCGTTTATTACGTCTAGCCGAGGACTCCAACCTGGAGGTCATTATCTCCCAACACAAAGAGATTTATCGTCTTATCACAGAGCGTCAGACCGAGCAAGCTGTTCAGGTGATGGAAGCTCATCTTAGACTAGTTGTTATTGAACAGGAATCGATTAAGGCGAAATACCCGCATTATTTTATATAATGCACCGATGTTGTATACTACTCTCCATATGCATATGCGAAAACCCCTGTTCAATTGAACAGGGGTTTTGGTTAAGCAAGTTGTAACACGAGAGTGTTAGGCTTGTTTGATAAAAGTAGGATCAGGGTATGGATCTGCAATCCAGCCATCTTTTTCGATGAACAGACGTACAGCAATAATTTGTTTGTTCTCCATTAAAGTGAAGAAGTGCGGTGTATTCTCAGGTACAGAGATAACGTCTCCAGGAGACAGTTCTACATTAAAGTAGCCCACATCATCTGTAGCTTTGATAACAAAGATTCCTT
Organism: Paenibacillus sp. FSL R7-0026; assembly: GCF_038004485.1. Classification (NCBI taxonomy): domain Bacteria; kingdom Bacillati; phylum Bacillota; class Bacilli; order Caryophanales; family Paenibacillaceae; genus Paenibacillus; species Paenibacillus sp. FSL R7-0026. The sequence continues at coordinate 3,719,219 of NZ_JBBORG010000001.1, read as the reverse complement.
TACCAGCAACAATTGCACGAATCTCATCTTCAGCGTGGGTGTGGATCTCTTCGAACTTGGCCAGCTTTTCTTCGATATCTGGTGTTTGTTCGGACAGCGTGATGACATCCCAGATCTGGTATCCGCGACGTGCAGCCAAATCTCTGATTTCATAATCGTAAGTTTCCAAAACCTCGGTTTTCTGTTCATCAGTTAATCCAAAGTTATTTTGCAGATCAGTGTTCAGTTTGGAAGCGTCCCACTTCTCATATAATACTTCGTATTTGTTCAAGAAATTTCGAACATTTTCGTCACCAGTGATGCGTTCGTTCGTATTTCGGATAACAATTTCAGCCATGTTCTTTCCCTCTTTTCCACTTGGTTTAATTGAATTATATCGGATTGCTTTGTTTTTGTCGATTCTCAAATTCCGTTCATATTCGTGCAAACCCGCCATCTTTCGGGACCAAACCCGATCTTTCACATTAAGTTAGTTTCTGTTAAACTAAGATTTAACGTTTTGCGGGGGTGAAGATATTGGATAAGATTAGTCTACACGATGCATTAAAACAACGAATATTAATCCTCGACGGTGCAATGGGGACCATGATTCAACAAGTTGATCTGACTGGCGAAGATTTTGGCGGCGAAGATTTGGATGGATGTAATGAAATGTTAGTGCTTACTCGTCCAGAGCTGATCCAGCGCATTCATGAAGAATATCTGGAGGCTGGCGCCGATTTAATTGAAACCAATACATTTGGTGCCACATCCGTTGTGCTTGCTGAATACGATATTCAGGATCGGGCACGCGAGATCAACCTAGAAGCAGCCAGAATTGCGAAAGCTGCGGTTGATCGTTTCTCTACACCTGAATCTCCACGTTATGTAGTAGGAGCGATGGGACCAACAACCAAAACACTGTCTGTAACTGGGGGAGTAACGTTCCAGGAACTTATCGACAGTTATTTGGAGCAAGCGCTTGCTTTAATAGAGGGAGGCGTTGATGCGCTACTACTCGAAACCTCACAGGATACCCTCAATGTAAAAGCAGGCAGCATTGGAATTCAGCAGGCCTTCGAACAGAGTGGTGTTACACTGCCCCTGATGATATCAGGAACGATAGAACCGATGGGAACGACCCTTGCAGGTCAGAACATCGAATCCTTTTATATATCCTTAGAACACCTTAACCCAATTTCGGTAGGACTAAACTGTGCTACGGGTCCAGAGTTCATGCGTGATCACATTCGTTCACTTTCCGGAATGGCATCGGTTGCCGTTAGTTGTTACCCGAACGCGGGTCTTCCGGATGAGAATGGTAATTACCATGAGTCACCAGACTCGCTTGCACAGAAGATTGGTGCTTTTGCCGAACAGGGCTGGTTGAATATTGCTGGTGGATGTTGCGGGACAACCCCTGCACATATTCGGGCTATGCGCGATACACTTGCCCAGTACCCCCCAAGAGAAATGAACGGAACACATCCACCAGCATTGTCTGGTATAGAACCAATCTATATTGAACAGGACAATCGTCCATATATGGTTGGTGAGCGTACGAACGTGCTGGGATCACGGAAATTCAAACGCCTCATTGTAGAAGGCAAATATGAAGAAGCCTCGGAAATTGCACGTGCTCAAGTGAAAAATGGAGCGCACATTGTCGATGTGTGTGTACAAGATCCAGACCGCGAAGAGTCTGAAGACATGGTGAAGTTCCTTGAATTGGTTGTGAAAAAAGTAAAGGTTCCTCTCATGATCGATACGACAGATGCTTCAGTAATTGATCTGGCTCTCCAGTACTCGCAAGGTAAAGCGATAATTAACTCCATTAACCTTGAGGATGGCGAAGAGAAATTTGAGCTGATTACACCGTTGCTTCATAAATATGGTGGTGCAGTAGTTGTCGGAACGATTGACGAACGGGGTCAGGCGATTAGTCGGGAAGACAAGCTTGACGTAGCCAAGCGCTCTTACGATTTGCTGGTGAACAAATATGGACTCAAACCAGAAGACCTGATTTTTGATACGTTGGTGTTCCCAGTTGGTACTGGAGATGAACAGTACATCGGTTCAGCGAAAGAAACCATTGAAGGTATAAGAGTGATTAAGGAAGCGATGCCAGAATGTCATACGATCCTCGGGATTAGTAACATTTCATTTGGACTGCCTGAAGCGGGCCGTGAGGTGCTGAACTCTGTATTTTTGTATGAATGTACCAAAGCAGGTCTCGACTATGCCATCGTGAACACAGAGAAACTGGAGCGTTATGCGTCCATTCCAGAAGAAGAACGCAGGCTCTCGGAAGAGCTTTTATATAACACGAATGATGAAACTTTGGCGGCGTTCGTAGCAGCGTTCCGTAACAAGAAGGTTGAGAAGAAGGAAAAAATCTCGAACCTTTCATTAGAAGAGCGTCTCGCTTCATATGTAGTAGAAGGAAGTAAAGAAGGATTGCTGCCAGATCTCGAACAGGCACTTGCCAAATACACAGCACTTCAAGTGATTAACGGTCCACTGATGCGGGGGATGGAGGAAGTAGGTCGTCTCTTTAACAACAATGAGTTAATTGTAGCCGAGGTGTTGCAGAGTGCGGAGGTTATGAAGGCTTCTGTAGCATATCTGGAGCAATTCATGGAGAAGAACGAGACTTCGGTTAAAGGCAAGATCATTCTGGCCACGGTCAAGGGCGATGTGCATGACATCGGGAAGAACCTGGTAGAGATCATCCTGTCCAATAACGGTTACCGGATCATTAATTTGGGTATAAAAGTACCACCAGAACGTATCATTGAGGCATACCGAGAAGAAAAAGTCGATGCGATCGGCCTCTCGGGTCTATTGGTAAAATCAGCGCAACAGATGATTCTTACCGCTCAGGATTTGCGAACAGCAGGTATTGATGTGCCTATTATGGTTGGCGGAGCGGCGCTAACACGTAAATTCACCAAAAATCGTATCCGTCCCGAATACAACGGAATGGTTGTATATGCCAAAGACGCGATGGACGGTCTGGATCTGGCGAACAAATTGATGAATCCCGTTTCACGTGAAGCGATGCAACTGGAGATGGAAGCAGAAAAAGAAGCTGATGCTTCAGGTGCTGTAGCTGTTCAGGCTCTTCCAGAGCTTACGCGAGTGGAGCGTTCGGATATTGCTGTAGATCATCCGGTTCTTGTCCCGCCTGATCTGGAGCGGCATACGATGCGTAACTACCCATTATCACATATCCTGCCATATGTGAACATGCAGATGTTGCTTGGACATCATCTGGGATTGCGCGGTTCAGTAGAACAACTGCTTGCTTCAGGTGATAAGAAGGCTACCGACCTGAAAGCAGTCGTGGATGATATCATGCAAGAGGCTGTTCGTGACGGGATTATTCAGGCACATGCCATGTATCGTTTCTTCCCGGCTCAATCCAGTGGTAACAGCGTCATTATCTATGATCCAAAGGACACCAGTAATATTTTGCATACATTTACGTTCCCACGTCAAAAAGTCGAGCCGTTCCTGTGCCTGTCCGACTTCCTGAAACCTGTTGAATCCGGTCAGATGGATTACGTTGGTTTCATGGTTGTTACGGCCGGACACGGTGTGCGTGAACTATCCACTGCGTGGAAAGATCAAGGGGATTACCTTCGCTCGCATGCTCTGCAATCCGTAGCGCTTGAAGTAGCAGAGGGATTAGCTGAACGTGTGCATCATATGATGAGAGATATATGGGGATTCCCGGATTCTGCCCAAATGACCATGAAGCAACGTCACGGTGCACGTTATCAAGGGATCAGAGTATCTTTTGGATATCCGGCTTGTCCGGATCTGGAAGACCAAGGGCCGTTGTTCAAGTTACTACAGCCTGAGGATATCGGTGTGGAATTGACGGAAGGTTTCATGATGGAACCTGAAGCTTCCGTATCAGCGATGGTATTCAGCCATCCGCAAGCTAAGTATTTTAATGTAGAGAAGGCATAAATTCAGTAGAGTGTCAGGCAAAGCCCTCCGCATTGTCGGAGGTTTTTTGCTGGCAACAGAAAGAGGTGCGATCCAGAATGGAACTATATTTCCTGGGAACTAATGCTGGTGTACCTACGCTTCAACGGAATGTAACTTCCATTGGGCTACGCATGTTGGATGAGCGCAGAGCTTTGTGGTTGTTTGACTGCGGGGAAGGAACGCAGCACCAGATTTTAAGTTCTCCGCTTAAACTGAGTAAATTGGAGAAAATATTCATTACTCACCTGCATGGTGATCATGTATTTGGACTTCCAGGACTGCTTTCGAGCAGAGCCTATCAAGGTGGCACCACACCATTAACCGTGTATGGTCCGCCAGGTACGGAACGAATGATCAGTACAACAATGGAGCTGAGCCAATCCCGGGTTAACTATGATTTGAATATCGTGGAACATACGGGCGGCGTCCTGTTCGAGGATGACAGTTTTATCGTGGAAGCTGCTTTGCTTGAGCATCGGATTGATAGCTATGGATACCGGATCACAGAAAAAGATCGTCCAGGAAGCCTGGACCCAGCCAAACTGGCGGAATACGGTTTGAAACCAGGCCCATTGTTCGGCCGGCTGAAACGTGGAGAAACCATTACGCTGGATAACGGTGATTCGCTTCGTCCAGAAGATGTATTGGGAGCGCCAAAACGAGGCATGGTGATCACCATATTGGGTGATACACGTCCATGTGACAATGTCCAGCCACTTTCCATCAATGCAGATGTACTTGTACATGAAGCTACATTCATGCATGATCTGGCCGATACAGCGCATGAGTACTATCATAGTACTTCTAAACAAGCGGCAGAAGCGGCTAGAGCAGCCAATGTAGGGCAACTAATCATGACTCACTTCAGTTCACGCTATAAGGATGAGGATCAACTTCAGCCACTTTTGGAAGAGGCGCAGTCCGTATTCCCGAATACCAGACTTGCAAACGAACACCAGCTTATTCCTGTCGTGCATCGCAAGCAAGAATCTTAACCCGGATTGCGAACCAGTGCACGGTTAAACACGTCATATAAAGATGCGGGTAATTGCACGGGACTGAGGGAGAGGAACTCCCGCGGTCCCTTTTGCAATCTGGTCAGAAAGCGTGTAGGATGGGCAATATGAAGAGGGAAATGATTCAAATTATTTTCCGGGAAAGCGCAGGAAATGACAAGCTTGTACAGAAGACGCGCGAGTTAAACCGTCGGTGTTCGATCCGGTTCGACTTGTTGCGTGCATATGTCAGCAAGCCATTATTTTTTGCCTGAATACATAGGTTCGCGGTCAAGTTCGAGGTAAATGATTAAGGGCATGAAACGTTAATGGAATGAAGAAAGGAAGTGCTATGTGTGATTAAGGCCTATCTGATTGACTTGGATGGTACGCTCTATCATGGCAGACATCATATCGAAGGAGCCGATCAGCTTATTCGAACACTGCAAGAGCTAGGAAAGCCGTATTTATTCGTAACAAATAATTCTTCCCGTACACCACAAGGTGTGGCAGATCATCTGAACGGGATGGGCATACCTGCCGACGCGTCTCAAGTATGTACTTCTGCTGTGGCGGCTGCTGAATATGTTGCTGAAGAGTCCCCAGGTGCAAAAGTGGCATGTATTGGAGAAGCAGGACTGCTGGAAGCCATAGAAAAAGCAGGACTACAGCTGACGGAAGATGCACCAGATTACGTGATACAGGGGATTGACCGTGAATTTTCCTATCATAAGCTGACTAAGGCGCTAAGGTGGATTAATGCGGGATCAAAATTCATCATGACCAACCCGGATCTGCAGCTTCCTTCCGATGATGGACTGACACCTGGGGCGGGGACTATTGGAGCAGCAATTGAAGCAGCAACCGGAGTTCATCCTACCGTTATTGGCAAGCCATCGAGTGTTATAATGAAGTCAGCCATTAGCCGACTAAACCTGGCGTCTCATGAAGTGGCAGTGATCGGAGATAATATGCGAACTGATATTGCAGCTGGAGTGGCAGCAGGGTGTGAGACGCTGTTGGTACTTACCGGTGTGACAACACGGGATAATATGGATGGACACATACAAGCAGCGAAGGCTCGACCTGATCATGTGTTTGAAGATTTGCATAAATTGATGGAGTGGCTGTCGCAAGAGGCAGACCAAACTTCCAAAAAGGGGTAATGTACGATGCCGGAACTGCCGGAAATGGAAAATTACCGGACCTTGCTGTCCGAGAAAATACTTGATCTACTGATTACAGGTGTTGTAATTAACCGCGATAAAACGATAAATACGGAGCCTGATTTGTTTATCAATGAACTTACAGGTAATCGCATCATATTTGTTGAGCGCCGAGCGAAGCATCTGATTTTCCACTTGGCTAATGGCAAACGTCTGGTGCTGCACCTCATGTTGGGCGGTATGATTTTCTGGGGCACGGAAGAGGAACGCCCTGATCGTTCCACACAAGTGGAAATCCAGTTTGGCGATCACATTTTATTCTTCATTGGACTGCGCTTGGGTTATTTACATCTGCTTACTTCGAAAGAAACCGAAGAGGCGATGTCTGATCTTGGACCTGAACCTTTGGATCGACGGATGAACGTGGAACGTTTTGCTTCCCTGTTGAAAGGTCGCCGGGGTACGCTCAAGACAACATTGGTAAACCAACATATTATTGCAGGGATTGGCAACTGTTATTCGGATGAGATTGCTTTTGCTGCTGGTCTGAGACCAAGCTCCAAAACGCAGAACATCGCGACTTCACCAGAGTTGACGGAGCGCTTGTTCCATTCGATGCAGTCGGTGTTGCGCGAAGCAGCTTCTGAGGGCGGTTATATGGAAATGCCGCTGATGCAAGGGGATACGAAGACAGGGAGCTTTGACGAGCAATGTCGAGTGTACGATCGGGAAGGCGAGACTTGTCCGCGCTGCGGGGGAACGATTGAACGAGTGGAAATTACGGGCAAGAAGGCGTTCTTCTGTCCGAAATGCCAGCATGAGGCCTAAAACCGGTATCGGGGCACATGTCAGCACCAGAGGCGGATTTCTTCAGGCAGCCAAGAGAGCGTATGAGATGGGGGCAACGGCGTTTCAGTATTTTCCGAAGAACCCGCGTAGTCTCAGCCTGAAAAGTCTGGACCTCAAGGATGCTGAGCAGTGCAGGGATTGGTGTGAACAGCAGGGACTTGCTTCGATAGCCCATTCACCCTATCCCACGAATCCGGCGTTGGGCATGACCCGTGGAGAGGCGGGGTTTCATGCTACAATAGCTTCTATTCGCAATGATCTTGAAATTTCGAATGCTTGTGGTTCTGTCGGGACGGTGGTCCATTTTGGACATATCAAAACAAACAATCCGCTGGAGGGTTATCAGAACCTCATTCATTGTCTGGATACCGCCTTGGAGAATTGGAATGGACATTCGAAGGTGCTGATTGAAAATCAGGCAGGTGATCATGGCCCAATGGGCACGACAATGGAAGAATTGATACAGATTCGCAAATTGAGTCGATATCCGGAGCATATTGCTTTTTGTTTTGACACATGCCATGCTTTTGCTTCAGGTTTGTGGTCGTCAGGCAACGAAGCGGCGATGCTTGATAAAGGCAGGATGCTCGGATACTGGGATAATGTTGCTGCTGTACATTTTAATGATTCCAAATATGCGTCTGGTTTGTGTAAGGATAGACATGCGAGGATAGGACAGGGATATATCGGAAATGAATCAATGAAAGCATTGTTAACCGCGCCTGAGTTCCAAAATGCGGTTGTTGTGCTCGAGACAGAAACGGGCGAAGATGGAACGCACCGTGATGATATAGCGCTCATGCGTTCCTGGTTATAATGGGGAGAGGAGCGATTGTATGCATGTTTTTTTGGATGACTATCGGGCATGTCCGAAAGGATTTGTTCTGGCAACGAATGCTGAAGAGTGCCTGATGCTGCTAAGAGAAGGTGACGTGGACATTTTGTCTCTGGATTATGAGCTTGGTCCAGATTCGCCAAATGGCGGTGAGGTCGCGGCATCTATTGTACGAGAAGGTTTATTTCCGCGCGAGATCTATTTGCATACGTCCAGTATGTTTGGGAAACGCCAGATGTACGAGATGTTATATAGCAATAAACCGGATTCGGTAACCATTCATAATGGACCAATGACGGGTGAGGTCATGCTGCGTGTTGCCGCGGGAGAAGAAAGTTAATGAAGCCAATTACATCCAAAATGTTAATGCGCAGTGTATGGGAAGGCATGCCACAGGCTGTATTTATATATACCCCTTTATGTGGGACATGTGCGGCAGCACGGCGTATGTTAGAGGTTGTTGAGCACATGCTGCCAGAAGGTATTTTATTCGAAATGAACATTCATGACATTCCTGAACTTGTACAACAATTTAAAATTTCAAGCGTTCCAGCAGTGATGCTCTTTGATGGCCAGTTAGATGTTCCAAAAATGGTTTATCGGATGAGCTCTGTAGAGCATTTGCTCTCGGAGATCCGGAAGGCGGTGCTGAAATGAGTATAATCTCGATGGAACATGTCTCACTTAGACGAGAAGAAAATCAAATCTTGGATGACGTACATTTGCGCATCGAACAAGGCGAACATTGGGTTATTCTGGGCCGGAATGGTTCTGGCAAAACAACGTTGTTGGAAATGATGAATGGATATATGTTTCCAAGCCAGGGGCGCATTGAAGTGCTCGGTAATCTGTATGGACAATGTGACGTCAGGGAAGTTCGTAAGGAAATCGGTTATATCAGCCAAACGTTAATTGAGAAACTCACGCCAAGAGATCCGGTATGGGAGGTCGTCGCTACAGGAGCTTATGCTTTTTTGCGTTTTTATCAGACAATTCCTGATGAAGTAAAAGCAAAGGCTAAGAGTTTGCTGGATGACATGGGTTTTGCCAACCTGGCTAACAACCCGCTTGGAACGTTATCCCAAGGGGAGCGCAAAAAAGTCATGCTTGCTCGTTCATTAATGGCTGAGCCAAAATTGCTGATTATGGACGAGCCTTGTGCCGGGCTAGACTTATATGAACGTGAGAAAATGCTGGCTGAGATTGATCGTCTGCGCCAGCGTAACATTACAGTTGTGTATGTAACACATCATGTTGAAGAGATCGTACCTTTATTTACACATGTGGCCTTGATCCGTGATGGACGTATTGCGGCAGCTGGCCCCAAACATGAAGTTTTGACACAAGATACAATTAAGCATACGTACGATGTTCCGGTCGATATCCAGTGGGATGACGGTCGTCCGTGGATACGCGTACGTTCTGGAGGGTAACACAATTTGAGTACACAATCGTCTTGGGAAGAAGGCAACTTCTCCCGTTTTATCTGCACAGCCAATCATGGCTTTGCCCCTTATGCTCAGGAAGAATTACGCCGTACGTTTGGTGCGGTGAAGAGCACAGTACTCGTACCAGGAGAAATTTTGCTTGCGGGTCTGCCTGTAGCAGAGGAAGAAGTTGCAGGTAAACTGTTGGAAGAGTATCCAACGTTTTTACGTCATATCCAACCTGTTCAGTTTCAAGAGAATACAGAAGATTTGGAGCAATCTATCGAGAGATTGATTGCAATTTTGTTGAATCATAAGGAACTGACCGGTGCCTCTGTCGTGCTACAGGTACGGAAGACAGAAGGGTCCTTTTGGCAAGAAAATGCAGCCTCATTGAAGCAATTGCTGACTGAAAAGCTGGATGAACTGGGATGTGAATGGGTTGTACGTGATGCTGAATATGTCATTTCCGTATTTGTTGCGAATGATATGTTGTATGCGGGCGTATCCAGACCTGAACAGAACCTGTCAGACTGGAGCGGGGGAGCCGTACGTTTTCAAAAAGAAGATGGACAGATCTCACGTGCTAAGTTCAAATTGCTTGAAGCCGAGCAAACGTTTGGCATTGACTTTACTTCATTTCATAAAGCACTTGATATTGGTGCAGCACCAGGTGGATGGACCTCGTTCCTGCTTGAACGCGGGCTTGAAGTAACGGCGGTAGATCCGGCGAAGATGGATGCAACACTGCTGGCATCACCAAAACTGACTTTCTTGAAGAAAAACGCAGGGGATGTGCGCTTCCGCGAAGGAGAATTCGATCTGCTCGTATGTGATATGAGTTGGAGTCCGAAGCTGATGAGCCGACTTGTATCAGACCTTCTATACAGTCTGCAACCTGGGGGAACAGCGATTGTTACCGTGAAGTTATTGCATAAAAAACCGCTCGCACTCATTAAGGATGTTATCGATACGTTTGAGCGTTCGCGGATGCAGATTCAACGGTCCAAGCAGTTGTTCCATAACCGGGAAGAGATTACACTTTATATGGTCAAATATTAAGAGATCTAGCCTTGATTAAAGCTGCTAAAGGTATTATGAAATTGATTCGATTAAGCTCATTAATTTTTGTGCTTTACAATCTATTCCTGCCTGTACTATAATGATACCAATATTAACCATAACAAATCTGAGGGAAAGCATCCCGAAGCGAACAAAACCGGATATCCGGTCTGTTCATCTTCGGTGAAGCTTTCCCTTTTTTGTTGTGTAATGAAGGAGGAATTGATATGAGACATCCGGCCAGGCTGGAACGCGGAAGCCTGCTGGGAGGTAGATATCGTATCGTATCCATTCTGGGAACAGGCGGAATGAGCCATGTATACGAGGCGGAGGATCTGAAGTTGCCGGGCAAGATATGGGCAATTAAAGAGAGTGTAACGATTATGCCATATGAAGGCAGTATGGAGACAGAGGCCGCTCTTCTGACATCACTTCGCCATCCAAGATTGCCGCAAATTGTTGATTTTTTTGTCCCGGATGAAGATGGGTACACGTACCTGGTGATGGAATACATCGACGGGTTAACGCTCAGTGAGTATTTCAAGCAGTGTCGTGGGAAGATCCCGATGGAGCAGTTGACGGAGCTGATGCTACAATTGCTGGATGTGTTGAGTTATCTGCATAACCTAAATCCACCTGTCATCTATAGGGATCTGAAACCATCAAATATCATGATCACCCCGGAACATGAAGTAAGATTAATCGATTTTGGCATCGCCAGAAGTTACAAACCGCAAAGTGCCGAAGATACCGTTAAGTTGGGAACAGCTGGTTTTGCCGCTCCAGAACAATATGGCTCTGGTCAGACCGATGCGCGTTCAGATCTTTATGGACTCGGAGCATTGCTCCTGTATCTTATGACAAGTGGTGCGTATACGGAATGGATTCAAGGTGTGGAAAGCTCTATCCGGAGTGATGTTCCGCGGACATACATCCCTGTGGCGAGAAGACTGTTAAGGTATAACGCCGAAGAGCGATTCCAATCTGCTGATGAGGTAAGGAAGGAACTGCTCAGAATACCCGGTGGAACAATGCCCGGTGGAGATACAACGATGACTTTGAATGGGGGAACAAGAGTTATTGCCCTGACTGGTACTTCATCTGGTGTAGGGGTTACCCACACGGCTATAGCTATCAGTCATTATCTCGAAAGGCAAAACTTCAAAGTAGCTGTGATTGAAATGTCACCTCGCTCTCAATCCTTTGCAAGAATCCAACAAATCGCTCAAGCGGGTAAACCGGTGCCAACAGGCAGACAGTTTGCAGTGGATGGTGTGCATTATTGGAAACAATCCGGGCGAGCGGATATTTTGTCTTTGCTTGGGGGGAGTTATCAATTCATCGTGATGGATCTCGGTAGTGGTCAGGACCAGAACCGGCTGGAAGAATTCCTGCGTGCAGATCTACCTATTGTTATAGGCTCAGGTGCCGAATGGAGACAGGCGGAGATTGGTGCTTTTGTTCGATCACATCATCGGTATCCACGAGAGAAATGGATATATTGTCTGCCCCTGGCAGCAAGTGAAGCAGTTCAGCGCATTCGTAAAGCTCTGGATACATCGAGTGTATATGGGCTGCCGTTGCATATTGATCCTTTTGACAAGGACGCACAGATGGATAAAGTGTTTTCACATATTTTAATGCATATGATGGCACAACAACCCAAGAAACGTTCGTTCTTTTCACGAAGGAAAGTACATGATTAGAAGAGATTACGAAAGGAGAGCCTCTTTTGTCTAAATTAAGAAAACAAAGCCGTCAACTGATCTATGCCGGACTTATCGGAGCAGGAGCTGTAGGGTTGGTGTTCGGAGGATATGTTATTTACAATGTCAAAACGATGGGGGATGTCAGGTCAGCTGTAGAATCCCGTTATTTATCGGCATATGAGGAAAAGGAAGCTGAATTAAAGCAACAATGGGATTCGGGGGCACAAGGATGGGTTACGATTCGGGATATTGAAGCAGGTGAACCGATATTACCGGAGGATCTGAAGCTCATTGCTGTTCCGGATGCACAAGCACCGCGAAACCTCTGGTCCAGTACGAAGCAGATGGAAGGCCAAGTGGCCAAAATAGAGTTGAAAAAAGGAACAGCCATTACCACCGAGATGGTGTATGAGGATGTACCGGCTCCGCCTGATTTAAGAAATCGAGAGCTGCAAGTTGTATTACTGCCGTCCTCACTTGTTAAGGGAGATATTATTGATGTTCGTATCCAATTCCCGACCGGACAAGACTATGTTCTCTTATCGAAGAAAAAAGTGGAACGACTCAATGCAGCTACCTTATGGATTACGATGACGGAGGAAGAGATTCTGTCACTCTCAAGTGCAATTGTAGATGCCTATTTACATAAAGCTTCAATCTATGCCTTAACCTATGTAGAACCACAGTTTCAGACACCTGCAATCGCGACGTATCCTGCCAATTCAGAAGTGTTAAAACTGCTGGAGAGTGATCCGAATATTGTCCGACGAGCCGAACAGGAGTTATCCAGACAGGTGCGAAGTTCGCTTGAAAGTTCACTGGCCGCCTCCATGACAGCACCGTCAAAAGGGGTTGAACAGGATGTGGCACAATCCTCAGTTACATATAACAGTCGTCCATCATCAAATAATCCGGCAACGTCGGATGGAGTGATGTGGAATGATGGTTCAGGGAACGGAACAGGAGCTAATTCTGGAAGCGTAAATGATCCTGTCGATGCTTCACAAACAGAACAACAGAGCTTGCTAACGGGTGGAGAATAGAGCGAAATCCGAGGTTTAATTTAGAAAAATTCAGATAACAGGGAGTTTAAGAAAAAGAAAGGAGTTGAACATCTATGCATACATGGATCTTTGCGGGTTTATGTGAGAAGAATGATCTCATGTTATATCTTTGCAAGATATTGGCTTCGACAGGCAACAAGGTCTTGCTCGTAGATGGAACCTTACAACAGAAGTATGGGTACGGCGTAGGTGATAGTCAGCAGTCTTTGCGAATTACGGAATTTGAAGGATTTGATATCGCTTGTCATTTTGTCACTTCGGCAGCTGTAGAGAATCATCTTGAAGTAAATGGCGAGCGATTGGATAGTTATGACTATGTGTTATATGACATGGAGACCTCACATTTTGCATCGCGTAATCTCTGGCTAACCGCTGATGTAAGAGTCTGGGTGAGTGATTATGAGCGTTACAATCTGGAACGTGGCAAGGGTTGGTTGAAGCGGCTGCTTGAAGAACAATCATTGCCTGGTGAGCTGTCATTTCAGCGGATCTTAATTAACGGGGTTGACTGCAAGCTTGAAGCTCGTTATCTGTGGGCGTATCTGGAGGGCGGTCCGTTTGTGTGGACAGGAGAATCCTTAGTGCTTCCGTGGGATGAGTTAACAGCTGCGGTTAAACTTGAGAATGAGCATCATCGCCGAGTTCATCTTGGACCTTTGTCACGAAATTACAAAAAATCATTGTGTCGCGTGGTCGAGCAGTTAACAGGTTGGGAAAGTGTTCGCAGTCGCCGTGCGATGAAAGAAGCAGAGAGGATGAGAGCATGAGCACCATTACCTTTTGGAGCCCTTTTGCAGGAACAGGTTGCACTTCAAGCACATTAATTAGTGCTTATGCGATGGCACTTCACTACAGGACAAGAGTGTTACTTGTTAATGCAGGCCTTGCCGGAACTGGCACAGAAGCTGCTATACCATCCAAAGATACGGATTCAGCGGATTTTATGTTCTCCTTTGAAGAGGGTGGCTGGGATGCGATTGAACGGCTGCATTCGAGTGGCAGTCTGAATAAGCACAATCTCAGGGATTATACCAAGCCACTTCTGAAGGAAAGACTTGATTTCCTAACCGGAAGAATTGATGAGATGGAACGTTCCCCGCAGGAACATGGTGAGACAGTGAAAAAGCTGCTAAATGTAGCTAACGAGTATTATGATCTGGTTCTTCTGGATGCGGATCATGCTGGTGTTGATTCACAGCTCAAGCTGCAACAGGCGGACTATGTTGTAATTAATCTCGATCAAAATATGCGAAATCTGGAGTTGTTCTTTGAAGAGATCCTGCCAGAACGAATGAACAATAAGAATATACATGTTGTAATTAACAAATACGATTTGCATTCCCGTGCAACGCTTTCCAATATTCGGCGCCAGTTCAGATACAAAGGCACGATATCTGCGATACCGTACACAACCGGATACCTGGATGCAATGAATCGGCGAGATGTCGCTAGATACTTGCAGTTGGAAAGCTTGACTGAGGATAAGGATATTCGTAAAGGGAGCTTTGCTGCAAGCATGAGCGAACTCGCTCGCCTGATTATGGACGGTGCAGGTATGCGCACAGTTCTGAAGAGGCTGGAAAGGGGAGCCTGAACCTCCGATGCTCTGGAATACCATATGGATAAGTTTGATTTTGATTCTGTGCCTGACTTATATCTGGTTCAAGTATAGAACGTTTCTTCGTGAAAAGAATGCTCGTGTTCCTGAACAGGAATCATTCACGATTGATATGTTGATTGAGAAGGTGAAGAACTCACTTCATGAGCTTAGTCATAGTCAGCTCGCGGATGCGGGTCTGCATGAAGAAGAATATCGTCGAAGAATTAATCAGCGTGCCGAGATGAGAAAAGCACTGAAGGGCTGTGTCTCAGGCAGTATCAGCGACAAAACGTATGTCAAAAATCTGATAGGGGATCTCCTGACCCGAAGCATAGGGCTGAACAAATCAAATGTAGATGAAGTTATTTTGTTTGCAGAACCAGATTTGTTGACGATCCAGGACCGATTCGAAATTGTGTTCTATCTGTACCGACAGCAATTCGGTGTGGATGCACTCTCCCGAATGATTGATACCTACGATCTTGGCAGACTGAGAATGGAGGAAGGTACGGACGATGGAGGAAGTTATTATATCTCTGAGGAGGACATTCAGTATGTTTTCGAGTGCGAATATCGAGAGCTTGGATTCAGAGAAAAGACCGATATCATCGTGCAACGTATCTACCAACACTATAAAGGATTCTCGGTTGTTGATGAGATAAGGGACCAACGTATTGACGGCGTTAGTGGTGGTGTCAGCGGTATGCTTGATGCTGTTCATAATATGGGACTTCGAAAACCGGCATCATGGAATGATTTGCTGGATCAAGGACTGGAGGATGATGCACATGAAGAACCGCTGAGCGGAATGGAAAGTGTCTGGATTTTCTATAAAGGTAAGTCCATTCATCTATCCTTTCTTTCATTCGGAAGCATCCGTGAACTAAAAAGGGTATGCCAGAATATATACAAATACAATTATCCGGGACAGTTGTCGGAAGCAAGTGGATACAAGGTGAACGAGATGAAAGACGGCTCCCGTGTTGTTGTTGTTCGTCCTCCTTTTGCAGAATCATGGGCGTTCTTCGTCCGGAAGTTCGATATTCCGAATGCTTCACTTGAACAATTGATTACGGGTAACAACGCAGAACTGCCAATCACACTGCTTCAATACCTGATGAAAGGAAGCCGGATTACAGCTGTAACCGGGGCACAGGGTTCTGGTAAAACGACGTTGCTTATGGCTATGGTCAAACACATCTATGCATCGTACACCCTTCGTGTGCAGGAGATGGCGTTTGAACTTCAATTAAGACGGATCTATAGTCGGCGTAATATTTTGAGTTTCCGAGAGACTGAACACATTTCAGGTCAACAAGGGCTTGATTTGCAGAAAAAAACGGATGGTACCGTCAATATTCTCGGTGAGGTTGCGAGTGATGAGGTGGCCGCATGGATGATTCAAATGTCTCAGGTTGCCAGTCTGTTCACCCTGTTTACCCACCATGCCAAAACGTTTCGTGATCTGGTCTTTTCTCTCCGTAATTCCTTGCTCAAGACAGGTATGTTCCAGCATGAGCATATTGCTGAGGAGCAGGTTGTGAGTGTCATCAATTTTGATGTTCATATGAAGAAAGATGCTGAGGGACGAAGATATATCGAACGAATTACGGAATGTCTTCCTCGTGCGAATCAAGGTGACAGTGTGGAAGAGAGGGCAGGTTTTACATTTCGTAATGTTGTGGAGTACAGAGATGGAGCGTATGTTGCAACAGCTCCAATCTCCTCTGGATGCATGATGGATATGCGAGAACAGATGACATTACAGGATGCTGAGAGATTTGAACAGTTTATGAAGCAACACTGGGGTGATCAGCATGACAATTAAATGGATTTTGCTCCTCGTATTAAGTATTTGTGCAGGAGGTTTGCTGATCACACTTCTGGTTTTAAGTATGTTACGTCACAGAGGAGGTGGTTCAACAAGTCAATCCGGCGTGATTTTTGCTCCTAGCGGGAAGGGATTCAAGGGACTGGGGTCAATCTTGTTGCAGTCCTACCGTCTTGGAATGAAAGTGCCACTGCTATCAGCTTATATTCTACAGGTGCAGAAACGTATTTCATTCCGCCATGTTGGGGATGAGCCTTCACTTCGCAGGCTGACGATGACAGTGGTTCTGATTATTCTTGGAGGTTATGGAGGCATAAGTGTCATTCTATTTCTTCTGCAGCCGGGAATCGCTTTTGTGATACTTTCTGTACTCTGTGCTGTGGTGCTAAATAGCTTGGTATTGGATATGTGCCTCAGTCGTATCGAGAAAAGGTTGCTGGTGCAGATGTTGGATCTCTTCGCCGATGTAAGGCATCGGTATCATCAGCATGGCATGGTTGAGGAAGCGCTCTATGAAGCCGCTGAAGCAGGTACAGGAGAAGCAGCAGAACAGGTAAGACTGATCTACGAAGCTCTAACTTCTCCAGATCCAAATGAAGCACTTGAGCGTTATTATGAAGTGGCTCCAAACCGTTTTCTCAAAGGATTCGCCGGCGTTTCCTATATGGTTATGGAGTTTGGGGATAAGGACAGAGCACAAGGCTCTATTTATCTTAACGGACTGGGTAACCTGACTCAGGAGATTCATCTGGAGATTTTGCGGCGTGATAAATTGGATTACCTGCTCAAAGGACTTAATATCATCGCTCTTGCTCCGGTATTGTTCACCGCTCCAATCGAACGTTGGGCCAGAGTCAGTTTCCCAACGATGGATGAATTTTATCGCAGCAAAATCGGTTTTGTTACCAAAATATCGATCTATGTCATCATCATCCTTGCCTATTTGCTTCTGCAAAGGCTCCAGCAATACGATGAGACACGTTACCGGTCAGGGCATAAGCATTCATGGTTGGATCAGTTTCTGTACAGGCAGACCTTCATACGGAAATTGGCGATGTTGTTTGCAGCAAAACCTGGTAGTGCACAGTACAGTCAAACGATACGGCTCATGAGGGAGAGCAGCTCAGAGTTGAAATACGAATGGCTTGCCATTCGACGAGTGATGTTATTCGCAGGTTGTTTGGTTCTTACAATGGGTTGCATCTTGCTGTTGCATCAGGTTGAACGTAACCACATCTTGTATGATCCAATTCGCGATGATCGAATGTTTGGTGCAATGGCTGAAGCGGATCTCAGGAAAGCTGAGGAAAAAACAGCATTGGATCAATCCGTGCTGAAAAGTGTAGAAATGAACCGAGGAGCTACATACGAAGAAGTCGCCAACGCATTACAGCAGTTATCTCCCGTTCAGATGGACCTTGATACCCAGAATGAGACCATCACGCGCATTATGCAGAAACTTGAGGTGTATAACAAGCAATATGTACGTTGGTGGGAAATGATTATAGCCATTCTTATGGGTGGAGCTGGGTACTACATGCCCGTATGGCTCATGTTATTTCAGCGGAAAATGCGAAGGTTGGATATGCGACATGAAATATATCAATTCCAGACAGTGATTTCCATTTTGCGTGAGATGGACCGGATGTCAGTCGAGGAGATATTGGAATGGCTTAATCGATTTGCCGTCATTTTCAAGCGCCCGCTGCAAAAATGTTTGTTGCATTTTGAACATGGACCAGAGCTTGCACTTGAACAATTAAAGGAAGAGGCGGGCTTGCCCGAGTTCCAGCGACTGGTTGATAAATTGCAGCTTGCCCTTGGCAAGATATCAATACGTGAAGCCTTCGATGATCTCGAGAGCATGATGGAATTTTATTTTGAACAACGCAAGCAGGAATACAGCAAAATGATTGATGTCAAAGCATCATGGGGCAGAACCATCGGATTTACACCCATGTACGCCCTTATCTTTCTGTATCTGGTCATTCCATTGGTTGGTATGAGTTTCTTGCAGATGAACATTTATTATGAGCAAATTCAGAAACTGTAGCACAATTTATCTGTGTGACAGTCTGAAATAGTTTAATAACTTATAACTTGGGAGGATTTATCATGAACAATGCATCAAGCGCTTTAAAGGTGGCAGCAGGGATATTCTTAACAATCGCTCTGATCACAATTGTAGTTCTGTTGTTTATTTCGGCTCAGGAGGCAACCAAGACGGCCCAGAACAATTTTGCTGATATCCAAACCGAGTTGTCCCAAGCCGCATTTACGGTGTATGACGGAACAACCATCAGTGGATCACAGGTAACGAATGCGCTGCGTAAATACGCGGACAAAGATCAGTTCGGTATTCAAGTTATTACAGGTAAAAATAAAGCGGGTCAATGGTATGGCAATCAATTAAACATTTCACAGGATCTCAATAATGCGGACTATGGCTCGGTTATTGCACCTGACGATAAAGTGGGAATTATTAACCAGACCATGAGTGAAAAAGACAATCAATATGTCAATCCAAGTGGTAAATTCAAAGCCATTATCGTAAAAGACCGTTCCAACGTGGTAAGAGGGCTGATCTTCCAGCAATCCTGACAGGAGTTGGTTTAACATGTCCCGGAATACCCAGCATCTCATGTTGTTTTGTACGGCGGTTGTCCTGTTTGTGACAGCCTGCCTGTACGGGCAACAGAATGTTAAGCTTTTATCAGCTTCATTGAACGACAGAGTACAGACAACAGCAGGCATGGAAGGTCGGCTGACAACAACACTGCATACCACCAATCCGTATCAGTATAGTGGTGCGGAAGTGTTGCATACCGTTAGACAGATGACAGGTACAGGCATCCCTGTGGAGGTAGATGGAACTTCGTATGTGATCGATCCACTTGTCAGCAAAACGGCGACTATTCCTGTCCAGCTCGATGCCACCTACAGACCGGAGTTTATACGAAATGAAACTGGAGAACTGCTCAAGATTGTTTTTTGGAAGGAGACCAGTGTGAATTGATTAATGCCGCATCCAAGCTGCTTGCCGTATTGCTCGCAGTCCTTTTGCTCTATGTGTGCCCAGCTGCTGAAACAGCCGATCGGCAGGATGATATAGCACGTATGACGGCTGTTCAGAATGTAACACGCTTTGTTGATGCTGTCCGAACGAAAGGATATATTTCACCTCGAATGTTGGCTGAGTTTGAGGAGCAACTGGCCCAGACGGGCAATCTGTATGAGGTGTCGATGGAACATTTACATAAGAAATATGTACCTCATTATACAGACCCGATGGACAATAACAGTTTTAACGGGACCTATGAGGTAGTGCAGGATGGATATTATGCAGCCCAGATTCGAGAAAGACTATTCCCATCCTCAGGTGTGATACAGGTTGATGATCCTGGCCGAAGATATACGTTGACGACAGGGGATTTTTTCACCGTGACGCTCCAAAATACAAATCGTACACCTTCCATGCTCATTGGTGAATGGTTGAGTGGTACAGTTCAGGCTTCAGCAGTATTTGTAACATACGGAGGTATGGTCCTCAATGAAGATTACTGAGCTATCCATTGTATTCGTGCTGATCTTTTTCCCGCTCTTCTGGATCATCTCACTCCATACCCAAGATGCCGAAGAGGCTCAATATCTTGGTCAACGATACAGATCTGCACTTCAAACCGCAGTCATGGATGCAGGCGCAGTGATGCATCAGAATGAGAAACAAAATGATGAAGCAGGTTATGATTCAACCAAGTTTGTTAAAGCGGACAAAGAGCTTGCCTTGTTAACATTTACGCAGACGATGGCTTTGAATATGGGGATTCAGGATGATCCCGCAGCTATTCGAAACATGTTTAATTACATTCCTGCCGTGGTTATTCTGGATTATGATGGCTATTATATGTTGTCCACAGAAACAGAGATGACGGGTAACCGTGAAGATTCTTTCAGGCAAGTGTGGAGCGCCAAGAAACCTTATACATATTCAGATTTTAATGGTAACAGTATTAACTTTACACTGGACGACTACGTATATGCCTATGACGCAAACGCAGGGAAATGGATTGAGGGATTTCAAAAAGAACTTTCTTCTAGCTCTCAGATTCCTTTGCTTCAGGATGCCGACGTATTTGAGCAAGTTAGACGAAGCCGAATTGTAAGCACTGTGCAGGATAATCTGGCTGATGTGATTAACCGCCATAATGAGTTTGCCAGAAAGAACGGTATTTCCTATACGTTTACGATGCCCCTGATTGCGCAGGAAGATTGGTACAACTCCATTAACGATACAGGGATTATGGCCTTTATCCAAGGTATAGGTGTGGGTGACCAAAAGATCAACAATTATGCGATTGGTGGAGGCAGACTTGTGAAGAAAACGGCCATCGTAGGTGGGGTAGATCCTTTAACGGACATCAAGTACTATTACCCCTCCACATGTGGTAATGGTTACCGTGCTGAAGAGGTGTTCACAGACGCAAGACAAGCAGCTGCACAAGGCTATTTCGAATATAAATGCTCTAATCGTTAGGGTAGCCTGTATGACAAATTCATGTAAGAGGTTCCTGAACTGTTTACATTACTTTCAGAAAAGACGGGACCTGTGCTAGAATAGGGTTTCGGAACAATAACAAAAGTAATGTCTAATAGATAGGAGCAACCTCATCTTATGAGTTTATTGTCAGTAGAGAACGTAAGTCACAATTTTGGAGATCGCACGTTATTTAAAAATGTATCGTTTCGTTTACTTGCCGGAGAGCGGGTAGGACTTGTTGGTGCCAATGGTGTGGGTAAATCCACATTAATGAACATCCTTACCGGTAAATTGCTTAAAGATAGTGGAAAAGTGGAATGGACACCTAAGGTCCGTTATGGATATCTGGATCAGCACACGAAGCTTACGCCAGGCAAAACCATACGTGACGTGCTTAAAGATGCATTCCTTCCGTTGCTTGAATTGGAAAAAGAAATGATGAATATTACGGACCAGATGGCAGATGCAGATCCAGATAAGCTGGAGCAGTTGCTGGAAGAGATGGGCGATATTCAGGAACAACTGGAACAGGGCGACTTTTATCTGATTGACGTAAAAGTGGAAGAGATGGCCAATGGTCTTGGTTTGTCCGCAATTGGTCTTGATCGGGATGTCGCAGCTCTAAGTGGTGGACAACGTACCAAGGTGCTTCTTGCCAAGCTTCTGCTTGAGAAACCTACAGCTCTTTTGCTGGATGAGCCGACCAACTATCTGGATGTAGAGCACATTGAATGGCTGTCACGTTACCTGAAGGACTACCCGCACGCGTTCCTCTTAATCTCCCATGACACGGAATTCATGAATGAAGTCGTAAATGTCATTTATCATTTGGAATTTGCCAAATTAACGAGATATGCAGCGAACTATAACAAGTTCCTCGAGATGGCTGATATGAATAAAGCCCAGCATATTGATGCATACGAGAAGCAGCAAGAGTACATCAAGAAGCAGGAAGATTTCATTCAGCGTAACAAGGCACGTGCTTCAACTTCAGGTCGAGCGAAGAGCCGGGAGAAACAGCTGGACAGAATTGAACGTATTGATCGTCCAGATGAAGCAGCCAAACCAACGTTCAAATTCAAGGATGCCCGCGCGAGCAGCAAAACGGTCTTTGAGGGTATTGATTTTGAAATTGGATACACGTATCCTTTGCTGCCCAAAATGACGATGACGATTGAGCGCGGTGAGAAAATTGCCATCGTAGGTTGTAATGGTGTGGGTAAATCAACACTGCTGAAAACCATCCTGGGAAAAATATCTCCACTCAGTGGAAAGACTTTCTTGGGAGATTATCTGGAAACGGCCTATTTTGAGCAGGAAGTTCGTGCTGGGAATATCACGCCGATTGAGGATGTCTGGAATGAGTTTTCACATTTGACCCAGAATGAGGTCCGTGGTCATCTCGCTCGCTGTGGGTTGAAAAATGAGCATATTACCCGTCCGCTTAACATGCTGAGTGGTGGAGAGCAAGCCAAGGTTCGTTTATGCAAACTCTTGATGCGTGAAAGCAACTGGATTTTATTCGATGAGCCGACAAACCATCTCGATGTCACAGCCAAAGCGGAGTTGCAGCGTGCCTTGCAAGAATTCAAGGGAACGGTGTTACTGGTATCTCATGAACCTGATTTCTACGAGGGTTGGGTCACCAAAACATGGAATGTTGAAGAATGGTCTGAGAAAAACTAGACAATTCAAGCAATGCTTAATAGAAATGAACGGTGACAAAAAAATCCGTCTATGGTAATATAGGCTACAACTTCATATGAACACTAGGGGGGCCGCACGATGCGGCTGAGATGGAAGAATGCGATTCTGGACCCTTTGCACCTGATCTGGATCATACCAGCGTAGGGAAGTGGCGAGCGCGTTTCAGTGAATGACTTGAGCAAACGGCAATTCGAAGGATTCAACCGTCTGTTTAACGAATTGAAACATGCAGTTGCGTGTATAACGTTAAGGCTATAGGGTCTATAGCTTTATTGCACGAAATGAACTGTATGTATCAGTCAGTCATCTGGTCCTATAATTAATACGCAGCCACTCCCCTACGGGAGTGGCTTTTTTGTGTTTTCATAGCATTCACGCATGGAAGGAGATGAACAGTACGGTAATTTCTCATGAACATGTTCAAGAATCATTTGAATTGCATGTTGTATCTACGGGTGCAGGGGATCAAGCATCTTTTGTAAAAGCTGCAAAGGACGTTTGGCCATGGGTGGACTATATTCACATACGAGAGAAACAACTCTCGTGGCAACAAAAGATCGGTTGGGCTGAAAGTCTGCGTGGTGTTGGCGTTCCATCTTGTCGTATCGTTATCAATGGTTCAGAGCTGCCTTCACAGAATGACATCTATGGCGGTGTACATTGGGGGCAA
The DNA here is from genome assembly GCF_038004485.1 of Paenibacillus sp. FSL R7-0026. Classification (NCBI taxonomy): domain Bacteria; kingdom Bacillati; phylum Bacillota; class Bacilli; order Caryophanales; family Paenibacillaceae; genus Paenibacillus; species Paenibacillus sp. FSL R7-0026. The sequence continues at coordinate 3,695,789 of NZ_JBBORG010000001.1, read as the reverse complement.
GATGCGATACGAAACTATAACCCTGCTGTTATAAGCAATGTGCAACGCCTTCGTCTGGGTATATCTGTTCATTCAATCGATGAGGCAAAACTCGCTGAAGAACGGGGAGCCGATTACCTATTCTTCGGGCATGTCTACTCAACCAACAGTAAGCCGGATCTTGAACCAAGAGGATTATATGCTCTGGCTGAAGTGTGCTCTGGTGTCTCCATTCCTGTCATGGCGATTGGGGGCATCGAACCGGGAAACATTCACGCTATTCGCTTTGCAGGCGCACAGGGAGTCGCTGTGATCTCGAATGTATGGGCGAGCGATTCCCCGGATCGGGCGGCTGCATTATTAAGGCAGGCTATCGTTGCTACAGAAAGTCTGAGTCGCTGAATCAAGGAGATGAGAGGATGAAAAAGATCATTACAGATAGACCAGATAAGATTCATGCAGAAACGATTATTGTAGGCGGAGGCGTTGTTGGTTGTGCCATTGCGTATGAGCTTGCTTCCCGTGGACAGGATGTGCTGTTGCTGGAGCGTTCGGCGATTGCAGGTGGCACTTCTTGCGCGGCGGCTGGAATGCTGGCGGCAGATAGTGAGGATTTTGCTCATCCTTTGATGGCTAAGCTCGCCAGGCAGAGTAGACAGTTACTTATCGAGCAACAGGTGCTAATGGCTACACTCAGTGAGGTAGAGGTTGGTCTGCAACGTCAGGGATTCCTAACTCCTTTTCGTTCATACAGTGAATTAAGTAGTTACAAGGACAATCGGAAGTCTGCGTTGTCTGCTTCTGCTGATGAGGTATGGTGGGATCGTTCCGTTGTGCAACAGGAGGCATCATGGCTTAACAGAGATACGTATGGAGCCTACTACAGACCTTACGAGAGTGAGGTTCTTCCCGTCCATCTAACGAAGGCATATGCTGAATCCGCTCAAGCACTGGGAGCAAGGGTTATGGAGGACATACAGGATATACGTGTGCAAGCAAACGAACACGGCGTGCAGGGGATCACCACATCGATCGGTGAGATGAGATGCAAACATGTCATTATAGCGGCTGGATTACAGAGTGAAGAGTTGATGAGACATGTGAATCTGAGCTTGCCTGTGTGGTCGGTAAAAGGTGAAATAGCCGCCGTTCAGTTCTCAGATGAACATGCAGGGTACAGACCTGACAGAACGGTGTATGCAGAGGATATCTACATTGTTCCCAAAGCCAATGGAGAGGTTTGGCTCGGGGCAACCAGTCTGCCAGGCAGAACGGATCTGAGCGTTTCTGTACAGGGTGTTCAGAAGCTGCTAACAGCGGCTACCCACTGGGTGCCTGGGATGAAAGAAGCAGAATTTATACGAGCGTGGGCAGGCGTAAGACCGGCAACTCCGGATGGTCTGCCTTATATAGGTGCTTGCGGAAGTGTTCCCGGGCTGTTTGCCGCCTTTGGACATTACCGCAACGGTATCTTGCTTAGTGCGATAACTGGCAGGCTTATCGCTGAATTGCTCGCGGGCAAAAGCTCAGAAGAGCTCGGAATTGAGGCGCTGAGCCCTGAGCGATTGAACAGAAAGGGAGTGGTGCAGTGAATATCATCGTTAATGGTCAACGGATGGAGATTGAAGACAGATTGAATCGTGTGGATAAACTGCTTCAATCTTTAGATCTGCAAGTCAAGACTGTAGTTGTAGAGCTGAACAAGCATATTTTAACCCGCGAGTATCATGAAACGACAGCATTAAGAGAAGGCGATCGAATTGAGATTGTACATTTTGTAGGAGGCGGTTGATGATGTTGAACATTGGTAAATATACGTTTGAGTCCAGATTGTTGCTCGGAACAGGCAAGTTTTCGGATCTGGAAGTGCAAAGTCAGGCTGTGGAAGCATCTGAAACGGAAGTTTTGACCTTTGCTGTTCGTCGTCTGAATTTGGAGGAACGTAATCAGAAGCATTTCCTGGATACGTTGGATTTGGATAAATACACACTTCTTCCGAATACGGCGGGGGCTTCCACTGCGGAAGAGGCGGTGCGGATTGCCGAGCTTGCACGGGCTTCAGGACTTTGTGATATGATAAAAGTCGAAGTCATCGGAGATGGAATGACGTTACTCCCAGATCCGATTGAAACGTACAAGGCTTGCGAAATTTTGCTTGAAAAGGGCTTCACGGTATTGCCTTATATTTCGGATGATGTCATTCTGGCCAAAAGGCTGCAATTGCTTGGCGTACATGCTGTAATGCCTGGCGCTTCTCCCATCGGAGCTGGCAGAGGCATCATCAATCCATATAACCTTGAAGTCATCATAGAGCAGGCCGTTGTTCCTGTAATTGTAGATGCAGGATTGCGCTCCCCAAAAGATGCTGCTTATGCGATGGAACTTGGTGCCGATGGCGTCTTGTTAAATACAGCCGTATCCGGATCAGGGGATCCAGTGAACATGGCTAAAGCGATGCGATTGGGGGTAGAAGCGGGTAGATTGGCATATGAGGCAGGCATGATTCCCGTAAAGCGTTATGCAGCAGCCAGTAGTCCGGTGGAAGGAATGGTTCATACATGACAGATCAAATAACATCTTCCGAGCAGGCCGATCGGTATTCCAGACAGGAACGGTACGCGCCACTTGGCAAGGAAGGCCAGGCCAGATTAAAGGGCAGCAGAGTTTTAATTGTAGGCGCTGGCGCACTCGGAACAGGAATTGCAGAAACGTTAGTTCGTTCAGGAGTCGGACACTTAACGATTGTGGATCGTGATTATGTGGAGTGGAGTAACCTGCAGCGGCAGCAATTATATGTAGAACAGGACGCGATGGAGCGGATACCGAAGGCAATGGCGGCGGAAAAACGTTTATCTGCCATTAATTCCACGGTTCATGTGGAAGGGAAAGTGTTGGACGTCAGAGTAGATGAGTTGGAAGAACTCGTTCAGCATACAGACTTGATCATGGATGCAACGGATAATTTTGATACCCGATTACTCATTAATGATATGGCACAGAAGCACCGTATTCCCTGGATTTATGGTGGATGCGTAGGTAGTTACGGCATCACCTATACGTTTATGCCTGGAGATACGCCATGTTTAAATTGTTTGCTGGGTGAAGTCCCTCTGGGTGGAGATACCTGTGATACGTCTGGCATCATACCTCAAGCCGTACAGATGGTAACGGCGAATCAGACCGCAGAGGCGATGAAGTTACTTAGTGGCAATGCAAATGCATTGAGACGTAAGTTATTGTCATTTGACGTGTGGAGGAACGAATACATATCCATCAATGTGGATGGTGCGAAAAAGCAAGACTGTCCTTCCTGCGGTACTTCGGCAACGTATCCATATCTTTCTGCGTCCAATCTGGAGAAAACAGATGTGTTGTGTGGCAGGGACACCGTTCAGATCCGACCTGCACGGCGCATGAATCTGGATCTTCAACATACAGCAGATCGCCTGAACAGGCTTCAAGAAGGAAAAGTGGAATCCAATCCATTTCTGGTTTCTTTTACAACAGGAGTCCATAGAATGGTCATTTTCCAAGATGGACGTGTCCTCGTACACGGAACAAAAGACACAGCTGAAGCACGTACGCTCGTCCATCGTTACTTTGGTTAAAGCAAGAAAGAAGCAAAGTCTGTTCCCTTGAGGGAATGGACTTTTTCATTTTACGGCATGCTAACTGTACCAACCATTGCTGCGAGCAGTGGGGATAGAGACAGGCCGGGTGAAAAAGAGTGAAAACAGCCATTTTGCTGATTGGAGCAGGAGAGCAGGTCAGCCTTATTCAGGATGTTTTATGTAGCGAAGGGTATGAGGTGCAACGAATGGAGTGGTCCGAACTAAACCAATCCGTCGAGCCTTCGTTGTTGCATATTAATCTGATCATCCTGGTAGACCGGGAAGAGGGGACGAAACATTGTGGCCAGGATCAGAAATTAGAATTAAAACGATGGTTAGATAAAGGTCAGGTTATACCTCTACTGGTTATTACTTCAAATGCATCTCCTCAGTTCATCGTGGAATGGCTGGATTATGGAGCTAATGACGTGTTGGAGGAACCTATCCACATGACCGTAATGCTTGCCAGAATACGAAACTTATTGCGTATTTTTGCGAATGCAACACCAGAGGGTGAGGAAGTAATTGTAGTTCATGATCTTAAAGTGAATTTGCGTTCAAGACGGGTAAATCGTGCGGGTGAATACCTGACATTAACACCAAAAGAGTACGAATTGCTTGAATTTCTGGCCCTGCATGTGAATGAAGCATGTACCCGGAGTGATATTTTGCGGGAAGTATGGGGATATGAGTATGCGATGGATACCAACGTTGTGGATGTGTATATCAAACATCTGAGGGTTAAGGTGGATAAGGGAAGAAGTGTGAAACTGATTCATACTGTGCGTGGGATCGGTTATATGCTGCATGATAAAAATTAGATTATGAAGTTGGTTCCATGAATCACCAGTTTAAAGTGTGGCAAAAAGAGGGTAAAAATAAAAGACCGGAACATATCGTCCGGCCTTTACTTATTAGCAATTTAGAATTCTAAAGTACACGACGGGCTTTAACATACGTTCTCTTCCAAGTACCAGAGTCCAGATCAGAGAGGGTTACGCCTGGAGATCCGTACGTGTGCAGAATCTTACCATTTCCCGCATAAACGCCTACGTGAGTGACATTGGAACCGGTAGAACGGCTACCGCTGGAGAAGAATACCAGGTCGCCGACACGCAGATTAGCTTTGGACACAGCTGTGCCTTCTTTGGATTGTTTCACGGAAGTGCGCGGCAAATCTACACCATACTTTTTGAAAATATATTTCATAAAAGAAGAGCAGTCAAAAACTTTGGTTGTTGATGTTGAAGCACCAAATTTATATGGAGTTCCAGTAAATTGTTTACCATAGTTAACAATCTGTTGACCTGTGGATACAGAAGCAGTTGCTGCCTGTGCAACAGGTGCGTTAGTCATTAATACAGCTCCAAAACCTAGTGTAGCGCACAACCCGACGGTTACGGCCTTTTGGACAAAGATGTTTGTTTTCATGTTAGTTAGTACCTCCAAAATTCGTTTTCGTTAAGTTGCTAGAGCGAGTATAACAGCTTTGTAACAGCCTAGAAATTGGATAGGGGAGTGTAATCCCTTGCGCCACAATGGTTTGGGTATGTTTATTAAAATATGATTAAAAATGTCAAAAAATTAATCATTGACGGATGAAGATTAATGATGAAACAACAAAGACCCTTGATATTCAAGGGTCTTTGTTATGTGTGAACCTATTTTCTTCATTGAATCACTGGTTACAAAAACGTAATAAATAACTATAAAGCATTCGAATAGATTCAATCTTTGCTCTGAATAATCAGTAATAAGCCGCTATCGATAGTGACTGTACCGGAGGAACCTAAGAGCTGGTTGCTTACACCCAAGGATTGTCCCATGCGTATGGTGGCTTGATCTAGCGGATACATAAAACCCTCTAGAGTTATTCCTGTAACTTCATGAGTCAAGGGGAGCAGAGAAACATATTTATAGTCACGGTGCTCAACTTCAGCTTTGGATGTGGTCAGTGTCATGTAATTGTGCTTGTCCTGAATGGCACAGGAGATATGATGCTGCATCGCGCGAACCATGATATGTACATTGGCGAGTGTGTGATCCATACGTGTACCTGTAGCACCTAACATTAAGATGTGAGAAGGTTCGTAATCTAGCGCTGTCTCAAAAGCCATTTCTGTATCAGTAAGATCCTTATGAACAGGGTCACATGTAATGAATCGAATGCTATTGTTACTTACAATGATACGTTCCTCTTCATTAATGGAGTCGAAGTCTCCAACTGAAATGTGTGGCTGAATGCCGTGTTCAATTAAAAATAATGCACCGCGATCGGCCGCGATGATCATATCATCTTCTCGTATTTCCTGAAGTAATTCTACAGATAAGTTTCCGCCTGTAAAAATAACAATCCGTTTCGCCGTCATTTTATTTCATCCTTCCTAATTCAGAGAAAAATAGTTCATAGTCCAAACATAATGTTGGAACCTGTACAAATATATTCACCAAACCAGTATAATCCACAAAATGTGGTTGCACAATTTAAGTGCTCGCGGATACAATGGGTAGAGCGACATGGAGATGACTTGAAAAGTGAGGTTTGAACAGGTTGGACTTACACATTTTTGAAGTATTCAGCATTATAGGCACTATCGCATTTGCAATGTCCGGCGCTTTCGTGGCAATGGAAGAGGAGTATGACATTCTGGGTGTACTAGTGCTTGGACTTGTCACGGCATTCGGAGGCGGGATTATCCGGAATGTACTTATAGGTATACCTGTAACGACACTGTGGAGTCAGGGATCACTTATTATGTTAGCCTTAGTATCTGTAGCGGTTGCGTTTATATTGCCTCTCAAGTGGATTAGTCACTGGAAGCGAACAGAGGCGTTGTTTGATGCAATTGGACTCGCAGCATTTGCAATTCAAGGGGCACTGTACGCGGCGAACATGGGACATCCCATTAGCGCAGTTATCGTTGCAGCAGTAATGACCGGTATTGGTGGAGGCGTTATTCGTGATGTGCTTGCTGGACGTAAACCGCTTGTATTGCGTGACGAAATTTATGCTGTATGGGCAATGACAGCCGGTTTTGTTATAGGTATGGGCTGGTTAACAACGAATGCCGGATTATTATTTTGTTTTGCGGCCGTTGTGTTCTTCCGGATGTGTTCTGTACATTATAAATGGAAACTGCCACGTCGTTCGCTCGTACCATCTGAGACCGGAAACGTCAGTCCTCAGCCGGAGAACATTGTGACACAGCCAACATCGTCGGTACTTCAAGGTACGTTAAGCAAAGGGGATTAATATGATTAATGTTTTGTTTGTATGTCTGGGTAATATATGTAGATCACCAATGGCTGAAGCCGTTTTGCGTCACAAAGTCCTGGAGAAGGGGCTTGAACACCAGATTCGTGTGGACTCAGCGGGTACAGGAGACTGGCATGTTGGTAAACCTCCGCATGAAGGGACTCGAAAATTGCTTGATTCGTACCAGATTTCTTATGCCAACATGGCAGCAAGACAGTTCGCCAGCGAAGACTTTGCTCAATTTGATTACATTGTGTGTATGGATAATTCCAATGCAGATAATGTGCGCAACGTTCCAGGCGGAGCTGAGGCGGACATCATCAAGTTCATGGACATGCTTCCCGAGGAAAAACTCAGAGAAGTACCTGACCCATATTACACGGGCAATTTTGAAGAGGTGTACGAGCTGGTTAACGCAGGCTGCGATGTTCTGTTGAGTAAGATTGAAGCGGAACATTCCTTAGCCTAAAAAGTAAACGAAATTCATGCTTAATTTGTAATTCGACAAAGAAGCAGGATTAGAGCACTTAAAGCAAGCAGGATATCCTGCTTCTTTTTCAGGTTACAATTGTAAGCGGTATCATTAAAATGAAAAACAATAGCGGCATTTCAGCCGCCTGTTAATGTGGTCCTTTTATCTTTCCTGGAGAAAATAAAGTAATGCTTCGGGCAACTCCTTCTGCCAAAAACCCCATTGGTGTTTTCCGTCTTTCTCCTGGTAGGAGACGAGGGCACCACGTTTTTCCAGTAATTCTCGAGTATCCCGGTTTAATTGAACAAAATCATACGTACCCGTGTCTGCCTCGAAATCAGTCTCTTGCAAGCCAACAATCATCCAGATCGAGAGCCAAGACAGATCTTCAGCTGCGGCATAGATTTCCTGTGAAGCAGAGTAGAAGGCGCCAGACATGCTGATCACACGTGTGAACAGATCCGGATATAACAGAGCAAGATGAAGTGAAACACTGCCACCGAGCGAGTCTCCGGCAAGAATGCGTTCCTGCGGAGAACGGCGCACAGGATATTTCTCTTCTATATAGGGAATAATCTCTTCAGCGAAGCAAGTGGTATATGCCTTGAACCGATCTCCAAATGGAGCATATTCCTGCGTTCTCACAGAAACATCGACTTGAACCCCTACAATAATGAAAGGTTCGGCTCCTTCGTCCAGAATAATTTGGTTAGCTGTTGTAGCAATTCGTCCGAAATTAAAAAATTCTTCGCCATCCTGACAATAAACGACAGGGTAGCTAAGTAATTCGTTATAGCCTGGAGGAAGGTAAATACGGAGTGTTCGCTTCTCTCCGAGATAGCGACTTTCAATCTCTTCCTTCACAATCGTGCGTTTCAAATAGCGGGAATCCGTCATAAAACGTCACCTTTCTCGGTTAATTTTTTGCATTCGACCGCGCAATACGGTAAGATTACCCTTGTGCGGGGTTAGGTCAAACACGCAATCATGTATTATGCTGTTATACCAATATTAAGCCCCTGTTATACATACAATCCGGCAGGAAACATAAAAAAATTACGGATTTCTTTGACGTATGGAGTGAAACAGGTGTATAATAATATTATAACAGCGGAACTTGATATTCAAATTTTTTGTTGAGGTGAAGAAAAAAATGAGCAAGGTTCCTTATGAAGTGTATACAGAGGATGTAGAAGCTCTGTCCGTGCTGTCTCCTGACGGCGAAATTGTTAACAAAGACATGATGCCTACACTTTCCGATGATCAATTAAAAGAAATTATGTACCGCATGGTATTTACCCGTACTTGGGATGACCGTGCAGTAAACCTGGGCCGTCAAGGTCGTCTTGGTTTCTATGCTCCAGTATCTGGTCAAGAAGCGACAATGGTTGGTAGTGAATTTGCAATTGAAAAAGAAGACTTTGTATGTCCTGGCTATCGTGACATTCCGCAACTCGTATGGCATGGACTTCCTCTTTATCAAGCATTTTTGTACTCCCGTGGACACCAACATGGTGGACAAATTCCAGATGGCGTTAATGTATTGATGCCACAAATCATCATTGGTGCACAAATTCTGCATGCAATGGGTATCGCTATGGGTTACAAATTGAAGAAACAAAAACAAGTTGTTATCACGTACACAGGTGATGGCGGTTCTTCTGAAGGTGACTTCTATGAAGGTCTGAACTACGCTGGTGTATACAAACTGCCTGTTATCTTCTTCGTACAAAACAATGGTTATGCCATCACAACTCCTTTTGCTAAACAAACAGCAGCTCTGTCCATCGCTCACAAAGCGGTAGCAGCAGGTATCAAAGGTGTTAAAGTTGACGGTATGGACATCTTCGCTGTTATCAAAGCTGTTCAGGAAGCTGCTGAGCGCGGACGTAACGGAGAAGGCGCAACATTGATCGAAGCAGTAACATACCGTTTCCGTCCTCACTCCCTTTCGGATGATGCTTCCAAGTATCGTACAAAAGAAGAAGAGGCAGAATGGTCTGCTAAAGATCCTATCGCACGTTTCGCTAAATATCTGGAGAAAAAAGGTCTTTGGACTGAAGAAGATACAGCACGTGTGAAAGAAGAAGCAAAAGCTAAAGTAAATGAAGAAATCAAAAAAGCGGAAAAAACCGAGAAAATGACGATTTCAGGCTTGATCGACAGCATGTTCGAACAAACGCCTAAGCACTTGGAAGAGCAAAAAGCTGATTTCCAATAAGTTTTTTCCGATAAAGCATAAACATCCGCGACTTTAATGTCCCGGTATACATGTACGAATTCAAATGTGAACTGTCAATGTTTAAGGAGGAAATGAAGCAAATGGCACAAATGAACATGAAAGAAGCAATCCGTGATGCGCTTCGCGTGGAGTTGAAACGTGATCCTAACGTTCTGCTCTTCGGTGAAGACGTAGGTAATGTAGGCGGCGTTTTCCGTGTAACGGAAGGTCTGCAAAAAGAGTTTGGCGAAGAGCGTGTATTTGATACACCACTGGCTGAGTCCGCTATTGGTGGTCTGGCTGTAGGTCTGGGTGTACAAGGCTTCCGTCCGGTTGCTGAGATCCAATTCGTTGGTTTTATCTTCGAAGCACTTGACCAAATGGTAGTGCAAGCTGCTCGTATGCGTTTCCGCTCTGGTGGAAAATACAATTCTCCAATCGTATTCCGTACACCATTCGGTGGCGGTGTAAAAGCGGCAGAATTGCATACAGATTCCCTGGAAGGTCTGCTCACGCAAACACCAGGTATCAAAGTCGTTGTTCCTTCTAACCCTTACGATGCAAAAGGTCTGATGATCGCTTCTATTCGCGATAACGACCCTGTATTCTTCATGGAGCACTTGAACTTGTACCATGCTTTCCGTGCAGAAGTGCCTGAAGAAGATTACGTTGTTGAGTTGGGCAAAGCGAACGTTGTTCGTGAAGGTTCCGATGTAACGATCATTACTTACGGTATGATGGTTCACACTTCTGTGAAAGCAGCAGAAGAACTCGAAAAACAAGGAATCAAAGTTGAAGTTATCGACCTTCGTACGGTTAGCCCGATCGACATCGATACCATCGTTGCTTCCATTAAGAAAACAAACCGTGCAATTGTTGTACAGGAAGCTCAAAAGAGCGCAGGTGTTGCAGCTGAAGTCATTGCCCAAATCAATGAAAAAGCAATCCTGCACTTGGAAGCGCCGGTTCTGCGTGTAGCTGGTCCGGATACTGTATATCCTTTTGCACAAATCGAAGATTCTTGGCTGCCTAACCCAGCACGTATCGTTGCTGCGGTTAATAAAGTCGTAAATTTCTAATTTAATCATCTGACATGCCGCAAGGCGCAGTATGGTGATTCACACCGCAGCGCAAGCTGCACTGTAAACAGCCATTAGCCCCTTGAGTAACAGTTATTTGCATTAGCAGTAACAGTTGTTTCTTGGAGTTAAGGGTTGTTTTCAGGATTGAGCACATAATCAAGGAGGTTTTTCAGTTGGCTAAATTTGAATATAAATTCCCTGAATTGGGCGAAGGCCTACACGAAGGCGAAATCATCAAGATGCACATCAAAGTCGGTGACAAAGTAACTGACGATGACATCATCATGGAAGTACAGAATGACAAAGCGGTTGTAGAAGTACCTTGTCCGGTTAACGGAACAGTTACAGAAGTATTCGCTAAAGACGGTCAAGTCTGCCACGTTGGTGAAGTTGTAGCGATCATCGATGCAGAAGGCGAACTTCCTGAGCAAGACGACGCTCCTGCTGGCGACCAAGGCGAGCAAGAGAAAGATGCAGCTCAAGGCGGAGCTGACACAAGCGGTTCTTCTGCAGCAGCTTCCAGCACGGATGCAGCTAAAGAAGGCGGCAATAACAGCGTTCCGGCAGTACCTGCCAAAGACGTTCTGGCAACACCAAGCGTGCGCAAATTTGCTCGCGAACAAGGTGTAGACATCGCTCAAGTTAACGGCACTGGCAACAACGGTAAAGTAACCAAAGAAGATGTTGAATCTTTCAAAAACGGTGGCGGTTCTTCCGCATCGGCATCTTCCGAAGCTCCGGCTCAAGAAGAGAAAAAATCCGCAGCACCAGCAGCAGCAGCTGATCAATACCTTGAAGAAGAGCGCGTACCATTCAAAGGTATCCGTAAAGCGATCTCGAATGCAATGGTTAAATCGGCTTACACAGCACCTCACGTTACAATCATGGACGAAGTGGACGTAACTGAATTGGTTGCTTTCCGTACTCGCATGAAACCAATTGCAGAGAAAAAAGGAACAAAAGTTACTTATTTGCCATTCATCGTTAAAGCACTGGTTGCGGCTTCCCGCCAATTCCCGGCTCTGAACGCTATGATTGATGAAGAAGCTAACGAAATTGTTTACAAAAAATACTACAACATCGGTATCGCTACAGATACAGACAACGGCTTGATCGTTCCTGTTATCAAAGATGCTGACCGTAAATCCATCTGGATGATTGCTGATTCTATCCGTGATCTGGCTGCTCGTGGTCGTGAGGGCAAATTGAGCGCGAATGAAATGAGAGGAAGCACAATCTCCATCAGTAACATCGGTTCTGCTGGCGGTATGTTCTTCACTCCAATCATCAACTTCCCTGAAGTTGCTATTCTCGGAACAGGACGTATCAGCGAAAAAGCAGTGATTAAAAACGGCGAAGTAGTTGCAGCACCTGTAATGGCTCTTTCCCTGAGCTTTGACCACCGTATCATCGATGGCGCAACAGCACAAAACTTTATGAATTACATTAAACAGCTGCTCGCTAACCCTGAGCTGCTTGTTATGGAGGTGTAAGATATGGTAGTAGGCGACGCTTCTCTCAATATCGACACATTAGTAATTGGTGCGGGTCCTGGCGGCTATGTAGCTGCCATCCGCGCTGCTCAACTGGGCCAAAGCGTATTGATCGTAGACAAATCCGAACTGGGCGGTGTTTGTTTGAACCGTGGATGTATTCCATCCAAAGCCCTGATCTCTGCTGCACACCAATATGAGTCTGCACTTCACGGTGAAGCTTTTGGTATCTCTGCTGAGAACGTAAAAGTGGACTTCAGCAAAACTCAAGAGTTCAAAAACGGCGTTGTTAAGAAAATGACTGGCGGCGTAGCTGGTTTGCTTAAAGGCAACAAAGTTGAAGTTTTCAACGGTGAGTGCATGTTCATCAACGAAAACGAAGCTCGTGTATTTAATGACCACGAGTCTCCACGTTATAAATTTAAAAATGCAATTATTGCAACAGGTTCCCGTCCAATCGAACTGAAACCTTTCCCGTTTGGCGGACGCATTCTGTCTTCGACAGAAGCTCTGAACTTGCCTGAAGTACCAAAAAGCATGATCGTTATCGGTGGCGGATATATCGGTGCTGAGCTTGGTCAAATGTACTCCAAATTCGGTGCAAAAGTAACAATCATCGAAGGTTTGGATACAGTACTGCCAGGTTTCGATAAAGACATGACTAGCCTCGTGGCTAAAAACATGAAGAAAACAGGCATCGAAATCGTAACGGGTGCAAAAGCTGAAAGTGCTGAGCAAACGGATAAAGATGTAACTGTTAAGTACTCTGTAAATGGTGAGTCCAAAGAAGTAACTGCAGATTACCTGCTGGTAACTGTTGGACGTCGTCCAAACACAGATGGAGAACTGGGTCTTGACATGATTGGTGTTGACGTTGACGAGCGTGGATTTGTCAAAGTTGACCACCAAGGTCGTACCAGCATTCCTCACATCTTTGCTATCGGTGACATCGTATCTGGCTTGGCTCTGGCACACAAAGCTTCTTATGAAGGTAAAGTGGCTGCTGAAGCAATCGCAGGACAACCATCTGTAGTTGACTACAAATGTATGCCAGCTGTTGTGTTCACAGATCCAGAGTGTTCCAGCGTAGGTTACACTGAGAAAGAAGCTAAAGAAAAAGGTTACAAAGTAAAAGCTGGCAAGTTCCCTTATGCGGGTAACGGCCGTGCTGTATCTTTGAACCACGCTGAAGGCTTCGTGAAAATCGTAGCTGACGAAGAAAGCGGCCTTGTATTGGGTTGCCAAATCGTAGGTCTGGAAGCTTCCAACTTGATTGCTGAGCTTGGTTTGGCAATAGAGATGGGCGCTACTTTGGAAGATCTGGCTCTCACAATTCACGCTCACCCAACTTTGGGCGAAATCGTGATGGAAGCTGCGGAATTGGTTATGGGTCACCCGATCCACATCATCTCCCGTTAAGATCATCTAAGCTTCGGATCCGTCCGGCATTATACGTATATCAGAAGAGACGAATGACGTTAACGCGTTATTCGTCTCTTTTTTCTGAGCAAGAGCCGAGAAATTTAAGATACTCGTGTATGTGATATGATGAAAATTTACACGTTCACAGGTTTTAGTGATTTGATTTTATCCAACAACTCAATTGTGGTACACTGTAGTAATGATCAGTCATGATGTGGCTCCAAGCCAATCACGGTCTATGTATTTAGTATTTAAGTTAAATTAATCTTTTACACGAGAACGTAGAGGACAGAAAAAACCTGAAGAAGCGGAGCGTTCGCCTTTATCCCCGGCTTTTACCTTTGGAAAAGGAAATCAAAAAAATCTGGGGATAACAGCGATCGGAAGGTTGTTCTGTCATCGGAGTGGTAAGTGTAAATAATCTTTAGTTTAGTACGAATAAAAGTGCGAGGGGATATCAACATGAAAAACTATCTTGATTTATTACAGGATATTCTGAACAACGGCGTGCATAAAGGAGACCGTACAGGAACAGGAACACAATCTGTATTTGGCAGACAGCTCCGTTATGATCTCTCCGAAGGATTTCCGCTGGTAACAACCAAACGAATTCATCTCAAATCGGTTATTCATGAACTGTTGTGGTTTTTGAGTGGCGATACCAATATATCTTATTTGAAAGAAAACGGTGTGAAGATCTGGGACGACTGGGCGGACGAAAATGGAGATCTTGGACCGGTATACGGTTCGCAGTGGCGTACATGGGAAGCACCAAACGGAGAAAAAATTGATCAGATCGCTGCAGTCATTGATTCGATCAAAAATAATCCGGACTCGCGTCGTCACCTTGTCAGCGCATGGAATGTGGCTGAGATCAACAATATGAAGCTTCCACCTTGTCATTTTGCGTTTCAGTTTTACGTTGCAGAGGGTAAATTATCATGTATGCTTACGATGCGTTCCGTGGATACGTTCCTCGGATTGCCGTTTAACATCGCGAGTTATGCGCTTTTGACTCATATGATTGCCCAGCAATGTGATCTTGAGGTGGGTGATTTCATCTGGTCTGGAGGGGATGTTCACATCTACTCTAACCATGTTGATCAGGTTAAAACTCAGCTGGAGCGTGAACCTTATGCTTTACCTAAGCTGGTAATCAAACGTAAGCCGGATTCTATTTTTGATTATAAGTTTGAAGACTTCGAGTTCGAGAACTATCAGCATCATCCGGGCATTAAAGCTCCAATTGCAGTCTAATTACGTGTTCAATCTCGACAAGAGACTTGGATTGAAGGAGTGTATTACCCTTGAGTATTGAATTGGTATGGGCCATGGGGGAAAACGGTGTGATCGGATTAAACAATTCGATTCCATGGCGTTTACCCAAAGATATGGCCTTTTTCAAACAACGTACGTTAAACAAAACGATTATCATGGGCCGTAATACGTGGGAATCTTTTGGTGGTAAGCCGCTTCCTCAGCGTCGTAATATCGTAGTGACAAGAGATCTGAACTACAAGGTGGAACAGGCTGAAATCGTACATACGATTGAAGAGGGGCTGAGTGTAACCAAAGGTGAGGAACTGTGCGTAATTGGGGGTTCCCAAGTGTATCGTGAGTTCTTGCCACTTGCAGATCGTCTTGTGGTGACCAAAATTCATGAGAATTTTGAGGGAGATACGTTTTTCCCTGAAGTGGATTGGTCCGAATGGGAACTCATTGAACAGATTGAAGGCGAACAGGATGAAAAAAATGTTCATGCGTATACATTCGAATTTTACGAACGTAAACGGTAAATATGGCTTAAGAAATTCCTGACTTCGGTCGTATTTGTATGATGAGAGGCGCTGATTGCGAAATATTCGTGAACAGCGTTTTTTCTTTTATAAAAATAATGAGTCACTTGTTTAGATTGGAATACATATAACATTAATATAACATTAGTAATTGGTATTTATGTATATTATACATACGGCCAAGCATTGAACAGTAAAAAAGTGTAAAAGTTTTGGGGTTTTAACGTTGTGAAGCCCTAAAAAAGGTCTGATATTCGGAATTGAGAATGATTTATAGCAAAATATGTTGAATTTGATGACAAATTATCTAACATTCACTTAACGTTTCGACCTTTTGTTTCTTTAACACACACCATATTTCGCAGTTCAAAATCACATTTAACACCAAAATAAGGGTATTGACCATGGGTAGACTTGAAAGATATGATGTATAAAATACAAATAATTATGCGGATAATCCATTTAATATTCAGCACAGTAAATGCTACTATAATTGAAATATCTTCGAGAAGATTTTGTGATACAATAGACAAAAACTCAAGTAATGAGTAATCCATTTCATATAGAACCATGCACATGAAGGGATTAAGACAAGAACGGATGGGGGAAAACGTAAGATGTCTACACCTACTGGATTTATGGAATACAAACGTCAACTGCCAGCAGATCGTGAGCCAGCGGAGCGGATTAAGGATTGGGAAGAGTTTCATAAACATATGGCTGAAGAAGAGCTCAGAACACAAGGTGCACGATGCATGGATTGTGGTACCCCGTATTGCCATACAGGTATAGATATGATTGGTGGCACGTCAGGTTGCCCCGTGCATAACCTGATTCCAGAATGGAATAATCTTGTATATCGCGGACTGTGGAGAGAAGCACTTGAGCGCCTTCACAAAACGAATAATTTCCCAGAGTTTACAGGTCGCGTCTGTCCAGCTCCTTGCGAAGGATCATGTACAGTTGGCTTAATTGGTCAGCCTGTAACCATCAAAACGATTGAAGAAGCAATTATTGAAAAAGGTTTCGAAGAAGGATGGGTGGTTCCCCAACCTCCTGAAAAACGTACGGGTAAACGTGTAGCTGTGGTAGGTTCAGGTCCAGCGGGATTAGCTACTGCGGCTCAGTTGAATAAAGCAGGACACTCGGTAACCGTATATGAGCGTTCGGACCGTGTCGGCGGATTGCTGATGTACGGTATCCCAACGATGAAATTGGATAAAAACGTAGTTCAACGTCGTGTTGATCTGCTCGAAGCAGAAGGCATTCAATTCATTACGAACACCGAGATTGGTAAAGATATTGCAGCACAACAACTGGTGGATGAGTATGATGCTGTTGTATTGTGCGGTGGTGCAACGAAGCCGCGTGAATTCAATATTGAAGGCAGCGACTTAAAAGGCGTTCATTACGCCATGGATTTCCTGAATGGCAGTATTAAGAGTTATCTGGACTCCAATCTGGAAGATGGTCAATATCTGTCCGCTAAAGATAAAGATATTATCGTCATTGGTGGCGGTGATACAGGATCTGACTGTGTGGCTACATCGCTGCGCCATGGTTGTCGTACGATCACTCAATTCGGTACGCATACACAAGCGCCTATGGAACGTGATCGCATTAACAACCCTTGGCCACAATTCCCGAACGTATACACACTTGATTATGCGCAAGAGGAAGCCAAAGCGTTGTTTGGTCAAGATCCGCGTGAGTTCTCCATCATGACAACGAAATTTGTCGGAGACGATGAGGGGAACCTCAAAGAATTGCATACAGTACAGATCGAGCGTATTGTGGATGAGACTGGTCGCAAGATTTATCAGCCGATTCCAGGTACAGAGCGTGTATTCCCGGCTCAGATGGCCATGATTGCCATTGGATTTGATGGACCGGAACAAACGTTGGTAGAGCAACTGGGACTTGCAACAGATCGTCGTACAAACGTTAAGGCACGTTACGGCAAATACAACACCAATGTGGATAAAGTATTTGCAGCAGGTGACATGCGTCGTGGTCAAAGCTTGGTTGTATGGGCAATTAATGAAGGCCGTGAGGCTGCTCGTGAAGTGGACAAATACTTGATGGGTGCTTCGGTTCTGGTGTAAAAGTATAGAACAAGATATAAATGACAACCTTCGCGATCAGCGAGGGTTGTTTGCTGTTATTTTAACCAATTTGACTACATATTTCATGTAAGTGTGAGCAATATCATTGCTTTTTAAGTGATAAAGATTTATTATTATATTATAATGATTATAAATAAGGATTAACTGAAACCATGAATCCGTACGATAAAAGTAAATTTCAATGAATATAAATCGGAGGTGCGACCTGCTATGGCAAGTAACCGGGACAAGTCCATTTCAGAACAGATCTTTCACATTAAAAATCAATTGGTTGAAAAAGGATATAAGTTAACACAACAACGGGAAGTTACTGTACGTGTATTGCTTGAACATGAAAAGGATCATTTTAGCGCAGAGGAAGTATTTCTCCTGGTTAAGGAGCAGTTCCCTGAGATTGGATTGGCTACCGTATACCGCACTCTCGAACTGCTGAGTGACCTTCAGGTCGTTGAAAAGATTAACTTTGGTGACGGCGCTGCGCGCTTTGATCTGCGAAGTACAGACGGTTCCCATCACCACCATCATTTGATCTGCACAGAATGTGGTAAAGTGGAAGAGATTATGGAAGATGGGCTGCTTCGTTTGGAACAACAAATCGAGCGTCAGTATGGCTTTGCTGTTACGGATCATCGTCTGGATTTCCAGGGTGTATGCAAAGAGTGCAGACAAAAGCATGTATTAAAAGAACAGGCAGCAGGATAATTCATTTCGGGAAGATGCTCCCGAATCCAAAATCTGATATAATGAGTTTCAGAAGCAAGGGGCTTCCGTCGGCGGAATGCCCCTTTTTGCCGTCATGCGGACGGTGAAGGAGGAGAGATGGACGGATGAAGACACTGGTTATAGCGGAAAAACCCGACATGGGTCGAACCATTGCCGCCGTCATAGAACCAAAGGCCAAGAACAATCGCACGTATCTGGAGGGTGAACATTACATCATCACTTGGGCGATTGGGCATTTGCTTGGACTGGCTGAACCGGATGCCTATGATACAAAGTACAAGCGCTGGAATATAGCGGACCTGCCGATCATACCCGATCAGTTCAAGATTGTACCCAATCCGAGGACAAAAGATCAGCTTAAAATGATTGGAGAACTGGCAAAACGGGCTTCAGCGATCGTTAATGCTTGTGATGCAGGGAGAGAAGGTCAGTACATCTTCGCCCTCATACAACAGCAATTGAAGCTGCGTCAGCCTGTAAAGCGTTTATGGATATCGGATTTGACAGCAGAGAGCATTAGACGTGGTTTTGATGGTCTGAAGGATGCCTCTGAATTTGAAAATTTGACCCATGCTGCTCGCGCCAGAAGTGAAGCCGATTGGCTGATTGGGATGAATGCATCACGTGCGTTTACAACCCGTCATAATGCATTGTTGTCTGTAGGCCGTGTGCAGACGCCGGTACTCGCGCTAATCTACGATCGGGAAATAGAGATTGAAGCGTTCCAATCACAGACCTTTTATGAAGTAGCCGCCTGGTTTCGGCAGGAAGGTGTCGAGTACCGGGGACTGCGTCAGGGAGATAAGTTGACCGATGCGGAGGCAGCAGAGGCCATTGCAGCCAGTGTGAAGGGCAAGACAGGGCAGATTACCAAATACGAAGCAAAGCAGACGAAGGAGTATCCGTATCGTTTGTATGACCTGACCCTTTTACAGCGTGAAGCCAATGCCAAGTTTGGATATGGTGCCAAAAAAACACTGGATATTGCACAGGCCTTGTATGAAAAACACAAGGTGATTTCGTATCCGCGGACAAACTCCAACTATGTTACAGAACAGAATATTGAAGGTATGCACAAAACACTAAACCTGCTTAAAAATGGTACCTATAGTGAGCTTGCGCAAGGGGCCAAGCCAGAGCTTGTTCATAAGAATAATAAAGGGGTATGTAATCCGAGCAGAGTTGAGGATCACCATGCGATCCTACCTACTTTGAAGCGACCAGGTACCTTATCCAAGGATGAGCAGAACATCTATGATTTGATTGTCAGACGTTTCTTGTCTCACTTTTATCCTCCGGCGGAGTATAAGCAACATACCGTGCTCACCGAAGTGGAGAAACATCAGTTTAAGACATCTGTCAAAGAGTTGCTGTCTCTCGGATGGAAAGTGGTTCTCGGTTCCGGAGATCAGGAACAGGGTGGTGCAGGCAAGAAAAAGACTAAGAAAAACGGCAATGAGGAAGAGGAAGCTGAAGAGTGGACGGACAAGGCTTTTGCTGTACAACCTGAATTGCCTGTTCAATGTACAAAGAGTGAGTTTAAGGAGAAGGCAACCCAGCCTCCCAAAAGTTATACCGAGGGAACATTGCTGAAAGCGATGGAGAGTGCAGGCAAGCAGATCGAGAATGAAGAGTTGCGAGATGCGATGAAAGATAGTGGTCTGGGTACTCCGGCTACACGTGCGGCTACAATTGAACGCCTCAAAAACGTAGGTTACATTACGCTGCAAGGGAAGAAAATGCAGTTAACGCTCAAAGGCAGAACGGCTATTGAGTTGATTCGTCGCGCGGGTGTAGATCTGTTAACTTCACCTGAGATGACCGGGCAATGGGAAAGAAGGTTATATCAGATTTCCAAAGGTGAGGCGGGTCAGGACAAGTTCATGGAGAACGTCAAGAAATTCACCTTGTCCATCATTGAGAAAGTGCGTGTACAAGCTCCTGCTCCAGCAGATGCTTTTGGAGAAGATTCACGTGCGGGCAGAGGGAAAGGCAAGGGAGGCAGAACTCAAGCCGGGAATACAAGGACATCTGCCAAGACGGCTAGTGGCAGTTCAACTCTAAAAACGTCCCGTCAGACTTCGGCAGCTTCGTCCAGAGCTGGCAGTGGGAAAAGCACGACCACCAAGGCGCCGTCTTCAAGTGCGAGCTCATCCGGAGTGAGAGAGTTACTGGCACCTTGTCCTTCTCCTGGCTGCTCGGGTCAGATTATAGAGGGCAAGAAGGGTTATGGATGCTCACGTTTCAAAGAAGGCTGTTCGTTTGTGGTCTGGAAAGAGTATGCGGGCAAAAAAATCACCAGTACTATGTTAAAATCGCTGATTGAGAAGGGGAGTACGCAAGTGCTGTCTTTCAAACGAAAAGACGGAAGTACGGTGAAGGCACGTATTATTTTGCAAGATGTGGTAACAGGCAAGTTATCTGGTGAGAAACAGGATGCTTGAACTTAGTTAACAGTTAACATACAGCAAAAGGACCCTTAACCAAGGGTCCTTTTCTGTTGCTGCTGTTGTATATTTTCGTGTATGACTTTAGGGACTTCTTCCAGTGCAGTGATGGTATACATCGACGTTTCCGGATTAGGCTGAAGTTCTACAATGTTGTATTGCCATTCATTCGGTTGTTTGATATAAATGCTGTGAATTCCGGCTTTTACAGCAGGCATAATATCTGTGCGTAGTGAGTTGCCAATCATCCAGGTTGCACGACGATCAAACGGACCATTAGACAGAATGCCTTCCAGTGCCTCGACGTTTTTGTGTTGTCGGATATAGATCCGATCATCAAAATAAGCCGAGAGTTTCATCTGATCAATCTTGCGCTGCTGAATCACGGTTTCGCCGCCGGTATATAAGTAGAGGGAGTGTCCAGCACCTTTGAGGTTCTCAAGCGTTTCAACCATATGAGGGTAGGGTTCAACCTCCTGATCGTACACACTCATACCCAACTTGCTCAGATAAGACTCTTCTCTGGGAGAGGTTAATCTGGCGAACTTGCCGGAGAAATAACGATAGGTATCAATCAGGGATTGCGGAAAATGATGACTCGCAAAACCAAGCTTGTTCACTCCGGTTACATCGATCTCCAGCTGTTTTTCCCGAATCTCTTGTGTTGTCAGAGAATGTCCATCAAACCACTCTTGCATATTCTCAAAGAATTCTCCCAAAATCAGGTTGAAGTATTTGTTGCAATATACGAGTGTATCATCAAGGTCAAACAAAATATGTTGTTTCATTATTTTCATGATCTAACTCACTCCTTGTAGCCAGTAAATCCACAATGGTTCAACTAAATTAAATGCGAATATAGGATTCCAGGAACATATTCAATTCAGATACGCCATCTGGCCGAATACTGTATTTCTCTTTACGGTTACTTCCGAGCAGATGGGTCCGTAGCAGACCTGCGATGCGTAGCGCCATAACCTGGTCTTTGACCGTGTCTTCGTCTTTACCCAATTCTTCACACATCTCAGCGAGGGATTTGGGTTCATCCGATACGTAACGAAGCAGGCGAAGTCTTTCGGGATCAGCCAACGCATGGGTGAAACGTAAAAGGCATGTTGGCGGCTGGTCTTCATTCTCTTCAGGTGCATCTACGGGATACTGCATGATCATCATACCCTCATAGAAGCAGTACATATTAATAGGACGATTGTGCACCGTTGGGAAGAGGATGACTTCGTTCAGTCCCGGCATCGGTTCAACAAGAACGCCCGCTGTAGCATATTCAATAAGCAGTTCAGAGCCCATTTTATCAAGCAAAATGCGTTTTTCTTCGGCATCTTCTTCCAGCCACACACGCTGATCTTCGCTCATATTCTGACAGTAGTGTTCATCCCATAGTCGCAATAATGGGACATAGCTGTTCCGAATGCGCGTAGATTCTTCTATTGTAAGAGCCGGCAGAAGAGGAGACACACGTGCAAACAGGTCTTCCGCTGTCATTCCGGCAAGCATGTCCAGGAAATCACGATTCTCCGATGTATCATTTTGATAGGCTGCCCATGCAAACAAAACATCAAAATCATCAAAAGGCCAAGTGGCAGCAGGTGCGAGCGCAGCTCGTACATTGGAACTTAGTTTGCCTTCCACTTCCAGAATCCATTCAGGACCAATATCCAGATGCTGAATCCATTTTTTCGTGACATAAACCAGAAAGCTGTTAAGCATTTCATATATCGGTGAAACATCAATTTTCACATGATAAGCCATATTGTTGCAGAATCCTCCCGTCACATCTAAATGTACGCAGCGACTTAAGTACGATTAGTGCGTGTTCAAAAAGTCTGGTTTTCAGTACCAAGAAGATGGAATGAAGATTGAAATGGAGTAGCGGAGCGTAGGAAAACTACGTGAGCAACGGACATTTCGGCTGAATTTCATCTTCGAAGCTGATGATGCCACTGGCATGATTCGTAATCAAAAGTGAACTTTTTGAACAACCTCTATTATGGCTTGTTTTGCAGGGCGTTGTCCACTATAATGTTCAAGTCCGGGGCAAAGCCCTGATTCAAGAATAGCAGTTTAAAACCATATGTATACCATACAAAAGTCGTCAGCGATGGCGATTTTTCTTTGTGTGCTCGCAGGAGGAATGAATTCGTGTCATCGATTACTCGTCCCAAACTATCACACTCGACAGCCAACTATCTCATTTTGATTACGGTTATTGTGGTGGCGGGAATAAGTCAGGGGCTTTTGCTGCCTGTGCTTTCGATTTTTTTGGAGCAAAAAGGAGTTTCACCAGGTTTAAACGGATTAAACGCCGCCGCGTTGTACATTGGCTCTTTTGCCATGACTCTCGTTGCGGAGCGACTATTGGGAGCACTCGGGTTCAAAAAGCTTATAGTGGGCGGCCTGATATTAGTCATGGTCCCTTTAATATTGTTTCCGTACTTACCAGATATTAAAATATGGTTCATTTTGCGTCTGGTCGTTGGAATAGGAGACAGTGCACTTCATTATGCGGCTCAGCTCTGGGTGTTGCTCGTTACTGCACCTGAAAAGCGTGGGCGCTACATATCACTATATGGCATGTCCTACGGGCTGGGATTCAGTATTGGACCGCTGGGAATTAAGCTGCTTGGATTCGGTGATGCAGTGCCTTTCTGGGTCTTGTTCATATGTATCGCAGCAGTACTTATGCTTGTATTAATGAAGCTTCCGGATACGAAACCGGAAAAAGCAGAGCATGGCCAACTGCCGGAACGTCGCTTCCGTCGTAGTCTGGCATGGGCCTGGTATGCACTTTTACCAGCACTCTTATACGGATATATGGAAGCAGGTATGAATAGTAACTTCCCCGTGTATGGGCTGCGTATTGGATTCGATACCAATCAGATTTCGTCGTTGCTTCCTTTTATCGGGATTGGAGGTTTGTTCCTACAATTGCCACTCGGGATGTTGAGTGACCGATACGGTCGGAAGAAGATATTGATGTTTGCGGGTATCAGCGGGGGAATCATCTTCATGCTGGTTCCAGTCGCAGGTACGCATTTCTGGTGGACGCTTGTATTGTTAACAATCGCGGGAGGCTTGGTTGGCTCCTTTTTCTCATTGGGCCTGGCCTATGCCGCAGACATTTTGCCTAAAGTGTTGCTGCCTGCAGCCAACGTTGTGGCATCCTTTCATTTCACAATTGGAAGTATTATTGGGCCGAATCTGGGGGGTCAGATGATCAACTGGATTTCACCCGGAAGCATGTTCACCTTGCTCGGAATCCTGTACCTTCTTTTCGGCGTGGCAGGTATATTATTTCGTCGTAAACCTGAGTTCGAATCTGTGTTAAAATAGAAGCTGGTGTTCGCATGGAAATTGATGTCCATTTCCGAGTACACTAGTGGTAGGGAAAAACATGGACAAGAGGAGACATCGCGATGATCAGAGTAGAGAACTTGAGTAAATCCGTTGGCGTGGACCGCGTTCCCGTTCTGCGGGATATTCGATTTGATATGCAACAGGGTGAAATGATAGCTGTAGTTGGCTCAAGCGGTAGCGGTAAAAGCATGTTGCTTAAATGTTTGGCCATGATGGAAAAATGGGATTCCGGCCGGTTTACGGTGGATGGTGCCGAGATTTTGAAAGAAGGCTGGTCCGGAAAACGGAAAATCAAACGGGAATGGGCATACTTGGAACAGAATCCAGAATTATTTCCTAGACGTACGGCTCTTAAAAATGTATTAATCGGACGATCGGGTCAGACTCCCGTATGGAGAATGGTGACCGGCATGGTACGTTCTGATGATTATATGGGTGCTATGGATTATCTCGAAGGATTGGGATTACTTGATAAAGCACATCAAATAGCAGAGAAGCTCAGTGGTGGCGAGAAGCAGCGTGTTGCTATTGCAAGAGCACTTGCTCATGGTGCCAAAGTGGTTTTGGCCGATGAACCAGTGATTGGTCTTGACCCTCACACAGCAGATTCAGTGCTGGAAACGCTGCGCAAATTATGTGAAGAAGAACGCGCAACTGTCATTGCAGTATTGCCTATTGAACTTGCTGAGAAACATGCCACACGGATCTGGGGATTGGCAGAAGGCAAGATTGCTTTTGATATTCGTGGACGAAGACTGACACAGCAAGAAAAAAACCAGATTTAAACTATTGAAAAGAGTGATGAGATTGTTTAATTCACGGTGGGGACGCTTTGTAGCAGCAGGAACTATGGCGATTATGCTTGGTTCTGTTCTAAGCGGATGCACAGTCATAAGTGACCCCAAGGGTTTGATGAGAAAACCAATGATGTCCACCGATAAGGAGAAACTGTACAACGTGGTACAGGTTAAACTGCCGCCAGAGAGTACATTGATTCGTCCCAAGGATATGAATAATACCAGCATGATTCGGGTGGAAGACCTGAATGGGGATGGAACTCGGGAAGCGATTGTTTTTTATGAGACACCTAATGAGAATGTGCGAATCCATGGCATGATTTTGGAAGAGCAGGGAGGCACATGGGTTAAAAAACTTACATTTGATGTGCCGGGAAATGAGTTGCAATCCTTTAAAGTATTGGATATTACGAATGACGGAAATCCGGATATTATTCTTGGTGTAAGTCTGCAGGAGCAGAAGGCCCTGACTGCATATTCCTACAAGGGCGGGGCACTGGAGCAGGTCTTGGGTGGAGTTCCGTATAATCAATATATCATTGATGATGCGCAAGGGAACACGCTGGATTTGAGCGGAGATGGTAAGAGTGATTTTGTTATCATTTCGCTGAACAACAGCGGTTTTGCAACGATTGCGTTATACCAGTACGAAGATGGCAGCTTCAAGGAAGTTGATCGGGTGCAGACCGATTATACCGTTAAAGAAGTTTATAATGCTCTGGGCGGAGAGATCGCCAAAGGACAGATGGGCATTGTACTGGATGCCGAGCTGGATGATCGGAGTTCCTTCTCGCAAATTATGTATGTTAAAGATAACAAGTTAGTCAATGCTTTCAAATCACCGGATCAAACGTATAGAGATGACAAAATTTTAAGCGGTGATGTCGATAATGATGGTATTATTGAGTTTGGACTTAAAGAGACTCCAAAAGGTTGGGAGCATTACGTATTTGACTCTCGGTTGTGGTTTTACACCTATTATCAGTGGGATGGTAAAGACAGCAAGAAATTTGTCTCATTCCAATTCCGGGATGATG
The DNA here is from genome assembly GCF_038004485.1 of Paenibacillus sp. FSL R7-0026. Lineage (NCBI taxonomy): Bacteria > Bacillati > Bacillota > Bacilli > Caryophanales > Paenibacillaceae > Paenibacillus > Paenibacillus sp. FSL R7-0026. The sequence goes on along the minus strand of NZ_JBBORG010000001.1, from coordinate 3,669,955 downwards.
CTGATTTATTCCATCTAAATCTCAAACCAGAGTGGTACGGTAAGATCACTATTGACACCAAATCGGAGAAGGAAAAATATATTCGATTTAAAATGATTGATACGGACGAAACCGTAGCAGAGATCAAATATTTCACCCTTTCCAAGTGGGAACAGGAGAAGGGTAAAAGCTGGAAGGAAATTACGCGTACCAAAGATCGGGTTATTGCTTCACGGGTAGCACAATCAGAGGCGGGTAAAGATGCACTGAGCAATACTTCTCAGCTGAATAGAAAGGGAGAACTTAATGAGTAAAGTACTTATTCTTGAGGATGAAGAATCCATCCGCAGTTTTATAGTGATTAATTTAAAGAGAAACGGATTCGAAGTGCTTGAAGCGGGTGACGGTCATGAAGCGCTTCGCATACTGCAGACAGTACCGGATATTGATCTGGCTCTGCTGGATGTCATGGTACCAGGTATTGATGGATTCGAGGTGTGTCGACGGATCCGTGAAACCAATGAACGTCTGGGCATCATCTTTTTGACCGCGAAAGTGCAGGAACAGGATAAAGTGTACGCACTCTCCGTTGGTGCAGATGATCACGTCAGCAAGCCTTTCAGCCCTACCGAGTTGATTGCGCGTATTCAGTCTTTATTACGTCGAGTGAACGTGCATCGGGAAACCGCGGCAAAGGTTACGTTCCAGTCAGGGCCATTTTCCCTGGATCTGATCTCGAAGCAATTTAAAAAACAGAATGAAGCCATTGAGTTAACTCCAACGGAATTTTCCTTGATTCAGTTTTTCCTGGAAAAAGAAAATACACCTCTCAGTCGCGATGTGTTGTTAGATCACGTATGGGGAAAAGAGTACATGGGTGATCCAAAAATTGTGGATGTAAACATTCGACGTCTGCGTCAAAAAATTGAGAACAATCCTTCCGAGCCCGAATACCTGCAGACAGTATGGGGTCACGGGTACAAATGGAAGGGCCGGGAACAATGATTAAAAAAGGCATTACACGGCAGATCGTACTACATTATTTCTTTGTAGTTTTTCTCGCTCTGCTGTTGGTCGAATTCGTATTTATGTTGGCAGTTCAAAGGTATTATTATGAAAGTATCTACAATACGATTAGTACCCACATTTCTAATTCAAAGGATTTTTTCGAGCCGATTGCTCGTGAGAATACTACAGAGGATGGCAATAATCTGTCCAGACTCCTTGTGAACTTGGCATTGTCCAATACTGAATTGGAAATTTTGGATCTGAACGGGCGCGTATTGGCGAGTTCAACTGCTTTCGAATCTGACCGTGCTGTGCTGCAAACCAGTGATATTATGCAGGCTCTGAATGGGGATATGGGACGCTGGATTGGAAGACAACCAGGTACTGGAGAATCCGTCATGGCCGTTTCACACAAGTTTGATCTGGGCGGCGAAAATACTTATGTTATTCGATATCTGACATCACTTGAAGATGTGAATTCAAAGCTGTTGAATATGGGACTACTCGCCGCTGCCGTCGGTGTTGGCGTGCTTGCCATAGTGTTGATCATCAGTATTGGTATGGCAAATTCCATTGTACGTCCAATTAACAACATCACCGCAGTATCTGCCCAAATGGCTAGAGGACGGCTGGATGTCAGGGTTAAAGGGAATTATAAGCACGAACTGGGCGAATTGGCATCAACACTTAACTTCATGGCACATGAGATTGTGCGCAGTAATCAGATCAAGGATGATTTTATCTCTTCGATCTCACATGAATTAAGAACACCTCTGACCAGTATCAAAGGCTGGAGCGAGACACTGGATTCAGGCGGTTATGATCCGGAAGAAACCCGTATCGGTATGGGTATTATCTCCAAGGAAACCGAACGGCTGATTGGACTTGTTGAAGAGATGCTGGATTTCTCCAAATTGCAGCAGAATCAGATGAAGCTTGTCAAAGGAACCGTCAACATTCGTGAAATTGTACAGGAAACGATGTTGAATGTCTGGGCCAAAGCGGAACAAAAACAGGTCCATCTCAAGTTGGAGACTGACGAGACTCGTGCTTATAATGTCCATGGAGACGGTAACAGACTGAAACAAGTCTTCCTGAATGTTGTGGATAATGCGATCAAATTTTCACATGAGAATTCCTGGATCTTCTTGTCCGTCAAAGAGGAGAATGGTCAGATCATTGCAGCTGTTCAGGACACTGGTATCGGAATTAGTGAAGAACACCTAATCAAAGTACGGGACCGCTTCTTCCAGGTAAATCATCAAAATGGGGGAACGGGACTGGGGCTTGCGATTACGCAGGAACTGGTAGAACTGCATGAGGGAACCATCACGATGCAGAGTGAACTTGGATCTGGTACAACCGTTACGGTTACATTACCGGCTGTGTCTGAGGAGATGGGTCCAGAAGAATCTGTAACCGCGTCTGGTGATGCTGAAGTCACAGATGAGCGAAAAGCAAGTGATGCTAAATCGGATCTAGAAAAGTCTTAAGGTTTTAAAAGATAAGAGATTTTTCTACCTGATGATCGAGCATGTACGCTTTGTAACATCCATATCAACACAAAAAAAGGCGAGCCATCTGAGGCTCGCCTTTTTCATATTATGTTTACTTCATTATGAAGAAAGTTCACCAGCGCGCAGGCGCCCACTTTTCTCATATACTTCTTTCAACATACGAACAGGTTGCGTACGGACAGCCGGTTTGGCAGAGACGATCTCGTTAGGTCCAACGACCACAATTTCATCTGCCGTACCTTTAACGATTGCACCGTCCTTGATTATTGCACCTTCACCGATGATGGCACGTTCGATGTGAACCCCACGGCCTATGCGTGCGTTAGGCATAACAACACTGTCTTTAACCTCAGAGCCTTTACCCACTTCAGCACCGCAGAAGATAACGGAACGTTCTGAACGACCTTCGATTGCACAAGAGTCGTGAATCATGGAAGTAACATGTTCGATCTTTGTATGTCTTGCTTTGTAAGCACTTGGCTTGGAGCGCCAGTCGCGAGTAAACATCGGCCAGTTTTCTTTTTGCAGACTCCAGTCTTCCTCGTTGTGTAACAGATCCATATGTGCATCCCAAAGGCTCTTAACCGTACCTACGTCTTTCCAATAACCATTAAAGTTATAGACAAAAAGGGGATTATTTTCGTTCAACATTTGAGGAATAACATCTTTACCGAAGTCATGGCTGGATTCAGGGTTAGCGGCATCTTGCAAGAGATGGCGTTTCAGATAATCCCATTTGAACATGTAAATGCCCATTGAAGCCAGATTACTTTTTGGTTCAGCCGGTTTCTCGGCAAACTCGGTTACACGCAAATCAGCATCGGCAGCCATGATCCCAAAGCGATGTGCTTCATCCCAAGGAACTTCCATAACTGAAATCGTTGCTGCGGCATTATTGGCTTGATGAGCCTCCAACATATCACGATAATTCATATGATAAATATGGTCACCCGACAAAATTAGAACATTTTCGGGGTTTTGTTGGTCAATATAGTCGATATTTTTATAAATAGCATCCGCCGTTCCCAAGTATTCGTCATTTCCTGTATGATAAGATGGAAGCAAGGAGATTCCTGCCTCACTTGAGTTGCCATGTCCCCATGGTTCTCCTCCACCGATGTGATCGTGTAAAGATTCCGCTTGGTACTGCGTCAATACTCCTACAGTATCGATCCCTGAGTTTACGCAGTTACTGAGAGGAAAATCGATGATCCGGTAGTGCCCGCCAAACGGTACAGCGGGTTTTGCGATACTCGAGGTTAAAGGGGCTAATCGCTTCCCTTCTCCTCCCGCCAACAGCATAGCGATGCAATCTTTATTAAACATAATCGTTTCCCTCCCAAAATATTGTGCATTGTAGTACATCATTAACGCAAAGTAGAGCAAATGAAACGATTGTTACTGTAAAAATTCTGAAAATGTACAACATTTTCTAATTCACCGCATTTTTCTTTTCAACTTGGCTAGAATGGGGTAATGGTTACTGTTATATCTATTTTCTTGAGAAGAAGGTGATCTCTTGGCCATTCAACCGTTAGCACACCCGGACATATTGCCGGAGCATATTTATTTATTTCATGAAGGTAATCTTCATCACAGTTATCGAATGTTGGGCGCGCAGCCTGAGACTTGCGATGGCCTTCAGGGGTATCGCTTTACCGTGTGGGCACCAAATGCCGTAGAAGTAGGACTGGCTCTGGACCGCAATGAATGGAAAGGCGAAAAGGAACCTTTATATAAGATACCCGAATCAGGATTTTGGAGTCGTTTTTTTCCGGAAATTAGCGAAGGAACTTTATACAAGTTCCGTATATTAACGGAAGATGGAACAGAATTGCTCAAAGCGGACCCATATGCGTTTCAAGCAGAGGTTCGACCTCAGACAGCCTCTGTCACCAGTTCAATCGAAGGGTACAAATGGAATGATGGAGCCTGGAGACGCAAACAACGTGCCATGTATAACAAACCTCTACATATTTACGAAATGCACATGGGAACCTGGAAGCGCAAAGAAGACGGAAGCCTCTATAGTTATCGCGAGATGGCTGATTTGCTTGTTCCTTACTTATTAGAAATGAAATATACACATGTTGAAATGATGCCCCTTAGTGAGCATCCATATGACCTTTCTTGGGGCTACCAAAACACAGGGTTTTATGCGCCAACCAGTCGTTATGGGCATCCAAAAGATCTGATGTATCTAGTGGATACACTACATCAGGCTGGGATTGGCGTATTGCTGGATTGGGTACCTGCACATTTTGCCAAAGACGCTCATGGGTTGCGTATGTTTGATGGTACGCCTTTGTATGAGTATGCAGATCCGATGTTAGCAGAGAAGCCAGGCTGGGGTACACTCAGCTTTGACTACTCGAAACCTGAGATTCGTTCATTTCTGATCTCCAATGCATTATATTGGATGGAGATGTATCATTTTGACGGACTCCGTGTTGATGCGGTTACGAGTATGCTTCGGCTTGATTTTGAGAAGCAGCCAGGACAATATCGTACCAATGATGAAGGTGGTCTAGAGAACAAGGAAGCTGTAGCTTTTTTGCAGCAACTGAATGAGACGGTGTTCAAGTATTTCCCTTATGCGTTGATGATGGCTGAAGAATCCAGTGCATGGCCAATGGTGACTTTGCCTGTAGATGAAGGTGGTCTGGGTTTCAACTACAAATGGAACATGGGCTGGATGAACGATACGCTTGATTACATGGAATCTGATTTTCATGAGCGTCCTTCCAAACATCATTTGCTGACTTTCCCGGTCGTATACTCCTTTGCTGAAAATTATGTGCTACCTCTGTCACATGACGAGGTTGTTCATGGCAAAAAGTCGCTCCTCGACAAGATGCCAGGAACTTATGAGCAGAAATTTGCCGGCATGCGTGCTTTTCTGGGCTATTTTATGACTTTCCCAGGGAAAAAGCTGTTGTTTATGGGTGGAGACTTTGGCCAGTTCATCGAATGGAAAGATGAGGATCAACTGGATTGGTTCTTGCTGGATTATGACAGTCACCGCAATTTGCATAAGTTTGAGCGTGAGCTGTCTAACCTGTACTTGAGTGAAAAAGCTTTGTGGGAGCTTGATCATTCCTTGGACGGTTATGAATGGATCACCCCGGATGATCAGGACCAGAGTGTCATTTCATACGTACGCAAAGGAAAAAAACCTGCGGATACACTCCTTGTGCTTATTAACTTTCAGCCGGTCAAGCGGGAGCGTTACCGGATTGGTGTCATGCGTCCCGGTATGTATACCGAAGTACTGAACAGTGACCATTCCGTTTACGGCGGTTCAGGCATTACTAATGATATGCAACTGCCTACCGAAAAGATTCCTTTTCATGGGCATCCGCATAGTCTCGAATTGGTATTGCCTCCGCTGAGCATCGTGATTCTAAAAAAGAACACACGTCGGAAAACGGATGAATCACCTGCGAGTATAACTTCCGTCAGTTCAAAAACGAAGAATAAAAATGAAAGCAACACGCTCAAACCGAAGAGGAGGACAAAGGCATGAATATTCTATTTGCTGCTGCTGAAGTACATCCATTTATCAAAACAGGAGGCCTTGCTGACGTAATCGGTGCTCTCCCGTTTGCTTTAAAGAAGAGCGGGGCAGATGTGCGGGTGATTATGCCTAAGTACAAGGGGATTCCCGATGAGTATAAAGACGCGTTACAGCCCGTAATTACAACGGATGTGCCTCTTGGCTGGCGCAGACCCTATTGTGGAATAGAAATGCTGGTTCATGATGGGATTCCAGTCTATTTTGTGGATAATGAGTATTATTTTGGGCGTGATGGAGTGTACGGTTATATGGATGATGGCGAGCGTTTCGCCTTCTTCAACCGTGCAGTTCTCGAAGTGTTGCCACAGATTGATTTCAAGCCTGACGTGTTGCACAGTCATGACTGGCATGCAGGAATGATTCCTTTGGTGCTTGAAGCCCACTACAGACATGATTCATTCTACAGTGATATTCGTACGGTATTCACCATACATAACTTGTTGTACCAAGGGGTATTCCCGCATGAGTTATTCAGTGATATCCTTGAGCTGGACGATCGATATTTCACCGTGGATGGAGCCGAATATTACGGTAACGTCAATTTCTTGAAAGCAGGAATTGTGTATGCTGACCATGTGACAACCGTAAGCCCAACATACGCACAGGAAGTGCAAACGTCTTATTATGGATACGGACTGGACGGACTGCTCAGTTCACTTGGAGATCGTTTCAGCGGGATTGTGAACGGGATTGATACCAAGAGTTACAACCCGGCAACGGACACCAAAATTCCAGTGAAATACAGAACCAGTCTGTCCAAGAAAACGGAGAACAAAATTGAGCTGCAAAAGGAACTTGGACTTCCTGTTCGTCCTGATGTACCACTCATGGTGATGGTGACAAGGCTCGTGGACTCTAAAGGACTTGATCTGGTCTGCCGCATTCTGGATGAATTGCTGTACTATGATGACATTCAATTCGCGGTACTGGGAACAGGAGAGCCTATGTATGAACACTGGTTCCGTGAAGCCGCTAATCGTTATCCGCTCAAAATGTCTGCCCAGATCACGTTTAACGATGGGTTATCCCGCCGTTTCTATGCAGGCAGTGATATCTTCCTGATGCCATCGAGGTTCGAACCATGTGGTATTAGTCAGCTACTGGCTCTGCGATACGGTAGTGTGCCTCTCGTAAGGGAAACAGGCGGTCTGAACGACACTGTGCAGGCATACAATGAGTTTACTGGAGAAGGTAATGGTTTCTCATTCACAAGCTTTAACGCTCATGACATGATGAGTACCATTCGGCGTGCTGAGGAGATATACAAACAGCCAGAACACTGGAAGAAAATTGTGAAAAATGCAATGGGCGGAGAATACAGCTGGAATGTCTCAGCCGAAGAATATATGGACATTTATCGTCGGATCACACTTGATCAAGTAAACTGATGTAGTCTTGAATGAGTCACAGCATTCCTGCTGTGGCTTTTTTAATTAAAAAACAAAACACTTCCAAAAGTTCAGAATGAAAGTCATCATCTGAGACGGTGGAAGTGTTTTCTTTTATATGACTGTCTGAATTTAAACATCATTAGTGTTGAATGGTTGCCGGATCAAGCTGTCTGTACAAAATGCGGTACCCATAGGGGTCAAGCTTAATATTCATCATTCCATCGGTTGGAAACACAGGCTCTTCAGTTAATGCATCTTTCCAGTCTTTTGTTTCCATAGGATGAGAAAGTGTTCGATCTTGAGGTGTATTGTTCATCCATACGGTAAAGTGAAGGTTGTCATCCACACGCTCGTACACGATACAGGGATCATTGTGATCAGCCTTGAGGAATCGGAAGCGTCCTTTGCGCAGGGCTTCATTACTTTTGCGTAAATCAATCATCAGACGATAGAAATCATACAATTCTCTGTCTTGCTTGGCCGGGTCCCATTCCATACATTTTCGACAATCAGGGTCAGCATCACCACTAATCCCAACTTCGTCGCCGTAGAAGATACAAGGTGTACCGATATAGGTGAAAAGAAATACAACCGACAACTTTAATCGGCGTTTGTCTTCTCCTAACCGGGTGAGCAGTCGTGGGGTGTCGTGGCTGCACAGCATATTAAAGATCACTTCGTTGGTTTGTTGCGGATAGCGCATAATCAGTGAACCCATCTCGTTGGCAAAGTTATAACCATCCATTGATCCACAGAAGAACTGAAGCACTTTGTCGGCAAAAGGATAATTCATGACCGAATCGAATTGATCTCCCATAAGCCAGGTCAAGGAGTCGCTCCATACTTCACCAACAATATAGGCTTCAGGATTCGCTGCTTTCACAACCTTGCGAAAATCACGCCAGAAATGGTTGTCCACTTCATTCGCTACATCCAGCCGCCAGCCGTCCAGCTTGATTTCCTTGATCCAGTACTCAGCCACATCAAGTAGATATGCCTTAACCTCAGGGTTGGCTGTATTGAACTTGGGCATGTTGCCATAGAAACCAAATGTATCGTAGGTTGGTATACCGTCCTTGATCTGAACCGGATATTCATTGATGTGGAACCAATCGGCATACTTGGAGTTTTTTCCATTCTGGAGAACGTCTTGAAAAGGAGGGAAGTCTTCGCTGCAATGGTTAAACACCGCGTCAAGCATGACACGTATACCCAGGCGATGACATTCTTCTGTCAATTGTTTGAGCAGGGCATTATCACCGAAATGGGGGTCGACTTTTTTATAATCAATCGTGTCGTATTTGTGGTAGGAATTGGCCTGGAATAACGGGGTAAAGTAAATGGCGTTCACGCCAAGTTCAGTTAGGTCATACAGATGATCCAGCACACCTTGCAGATCTCCACCAAAATAATTGTCCAACTCAGGTTTGCCACCCCAGTCATGCGTTTCTTTTGGATTCAGCTTGGGATCTCCATTAGCAAACCGTTCCGTCATGATCTGATAAAAGACGGCCTCTTTGGCCCACTCGGGCACCTTAAACACATCAATTTCATGTATATACGAGAACTCATAATATCCTCCAGTTGGATAGGGGGTCTCATAATGAATTCCATTATCCGCAAGAAACACATCTTCTGAACCGGCAGTTATCCGAAATATATAAGTGAGACGTTTGAATTGTGGCTTGACGGCAGCCTCCCAATAATCAAACATGTTGTCTGAAGCAGCCTTCTCCAATTGAATTTCCTTGTATGTTCCATTCCAATCGTACTTATCTCCGGTCAGTGCAGTCACGTATTGTACATCATTACGTTTGGTTCGTACGCGCAGATGTATGGTAGACGAATTATAAGCATAAGCCCATTTGTCACGAGGAACATGATACATGGCTTCGAGCAGCATGACAGCACCTCCTGAATATAGGATAAGTTATGAAAACCAGTCTTTTTGAACACGCACTCATAGTTATAATTAACCAAGTTAGCCAGCAAACGAATCACATTTACTGTAATAAAATGTATTATTTTCATCGTTTTCAAAGGTTTCTTTCACAGCATTTCCAGCTTTGTACTGAATATACTTACAGCTAATTTAGAAAAAAGGGTGCCCTGAACAGCTTGGAATTCAAGATTGTTCAGGGCACCCTTATATAACATGATAAAAGCAAATTTTAGCGAATAGCTTGCTCAAACTCCGTGCGGATGGTTTGAAGCAGCTCTGGCTGGCTCAGTACGTCATAGGCTGTTGTTGCAAGTGCCTTTGCTCCCAGAATCATGCCATCCAGCGCACGCTCCTGTAGTGCAAGGTCACGGAAGGCTATGGAGTGCAGTGTATGCACCTCGTCTACAACACGAATGTAGGGATGGATTGCAGGACATTTCAGGGAAACGTTACCGATGTCCATAGATCCGTGATCATTACCACTCACAATCTCTTCTTGCGGGATACCAAGTTCCATCAGATTTTGACTAAACGCAGCTGAGAATGCTTCATTGGTAACCATCTCGTCATAGGATGTTTCATAGTTGGATGTCACGAGCTTACAACCTGTCTGCAAAGCAGAGCCTTCAGCGATCTGAATCACACGTTCTGTGAGGATATTCAGTTCTTTGCGAGTTGCTGCCCGTACATAAAATTGCGCAGAAGCATAGTCAGGAATGATGTTTGCAGCCTGACCTCCGTTGTTGATCACACCATGAATCCGAACGGTGCTTTTCACTTGTTGCCGGAATGCATTAATCCCGTTGAACGTTTGAATGACGGCATCAAGTGCATTAATGCCTTCGTGCGGGCTTGCAGCAGCATGTGAAGATCGGCCATGGAATTCAAATTGCACAGCATCAATAGCCAGCGAGCTGCCTGACTTTTCGTAGGCATAATATGGATGCGCCATGAGAGCGACATCACAGTCATCAAACAAACCTGCTTCCGCCATCGGTACTTTGGCACCACGTGTCTCTTCAGCGGGGGTACCAAACACTTTAATGGTTCCACCTACTTCATCCAGAATGGATTTCAGCCCAACAGCAGCACCAAGACTCATCATACAGATCAGATGGTGACCACAAGCGTGACCGATCTCCGGCAAGGCGTCATATTCGCACAATAAAGCAATGGTAGGGCCGGGTTTGGCGGCTGAATAGGTTCCGATAAAGGCTGTCTCCAGTCCAAGGATTGGAGCCTCTACAGTGAAACCGTGGTAGACCAGTTCTTCTTTCAAACGGGCAGAAGCGAGATACTCTTCATTTCCCAGTTCGGGATTGGCACCGATATATGATGAAATGGCTTTGAAACGGGAAGCATATTGATCAATAACCGTCAGTATCTGTGATTTGTTAGATGTCATTAGTAAACTCCTTATGCAAAAATGAAAATAATTCATTGATTATATCATGTTTGCTTTATTTTTTCAGAAACAAGTCAAGATTTGTAATGTCAAAATGCATTGCATAATCATGCATTGTACTTTATAATGACTCAGTCATCAACATGAGAAGCATACAAAGTATTGTAAGGGGAGAGAAAAAGGTTGAAATTAATAAGTCGTTACACCATGATGCTGTTGACCTTTGTTATTCTGCTGACGACTGCCGTTCCTGTGGCACTTGCAAGTGGAACTACAGATAATTCAAGCAGTAAAAAGCTGGTGCTCGGTACAAGTGCCGATTTTGCACCATATGAATTCCATAAAGTGATTAATGGCAAAGATGAAATCGTCGGCTTCGATATTGAGATCGCCAAGGAGATTGCCAAAGATCTTGGCGCTGAGCTTGTGATTGAGGATATGGGCTTCGACGGTCTTCTGCCTTCATTGCAGAGCGGGCGTGTTGATCTGGTGATTTCAGGTATGACGCCGACGGATGAGCGGAAGAAAAGTATCGATTTTTCCGACACCTATTATAAATCCAAACAAGTGATTATGGTTCGCAATGTGGATAAAGACAAATATCCAACTATGGCAGAACTTGAAAATGCGAAGATTGGCGTTCAGAAAGGCTCCATTCAGGAAACGATCGGACAGAGTATTCCAGGAGCGAAGCTTACTGCGCTGGATAAAATCTCGGATATCGTGCTTCAACTGCAAACAAAACGCATTGACGCGGCAATCGTTGAAGATACCGTTGCTGCAGGTTATCTGGACGACATCATTGGACTTGCTGCTGCTGTTCCGGACGAAGAGCAAGCAGAAGCGGCAATCGGGATTCGTAAAGGGAATACCGAGCTGCTAGCTGCAGTAAATGGAACACTGGAGCGACTGAAAAGCGAAGATAAAATCAATCAGATGGTGACTGACGCCAGCCTCTTGATGGCGGATAAAGCGAACAAATCACAAAATATTTTCCAAGTATTCTGGGAGTACAAAAGTTTCTATGCTACAGGTGTAGGATACACACTTCTGTTGTCTGCACTTGGGGTTATCTTCGGGGTAATTATTGGATTGATCATCTGTTTGTTCCGTTTGCATGACGCTGCAATCTTGCGCTGGATCGGTACGGCTTACGTTGAAGTGATCCGTGGCACACCGATGCTGGTACAATTGATGATTATTTACTATGGTTTTTCCCTGAGCTTTGGCATTAACTTCACTGCACTTCAGGCAGGTATCATTACACTTTCAATCAATAGTGGTGCCTATCTGGCGGAGATTTTCCGTGCAGGTATCCAAGGTGTGGATCGTGGTCAGTTGGAAGCAGCTCGTTCCCTCGGAATGGGCAGAGGCGCCGCGATGCGTTATATCATATTGCCACAAGCCTTCAAAGCTGTATTACCAGCGATCGGTAATGAATTCATAACTATCATCAAAGAATCCTCCATTATCTCCGTTATCGGTATGGTGGATATTATGTATCAGGCAAGTGTAGTCAAGAACATTACGTACCAAGGATTGAGTCCATTTTTGATTGCAGCAGCCATCTACTTTGTAATGACGTTCATTTTGTCCAAGCTGCTGGGACGACTGGAAAGGAAGTTGAGTGCAAGTGATAGACGTTAGACAATTACACAAATCTTATGGAAATAACGATGTGCTTAAGGGCATAAACGTGACGATTGGCAAAGGTGAGGTTGTCGTGGTCATCGGTCCTTCCGGTTCAGGTAAAAGTACTTTCTTGCGTTGTCTGAATCTGCTGGAACAGCCTACCTCAGGAGAGATTGATTTTGAAGGCGTGTCAATCACGGACCCCAAGCATAACATTAACGCAACTCGTGAGAAAATGGGCATGGTGTTCCAGCACTTCAACCTGTTCCCACACAAAACGGTAGAGCAAAACATTACGATTGCTCCAATTAAAGTGAAGAAACAATCCACTCAGGAAGCGGAAAAAATTGCTGCTGATCTGCTTAACACCGTGGGCTTGTACGATAAAAAAGATACATTCCCGAATCAGCTGTCTGGTGGACAGAAACAGCGGATCGCCATTGCTAGAGCATTGGCCATGCAGCCGCATGTGATGCTGTTTGACGAGCCTACGTCGGCACTGGACCCTGAGATGGTCGGTGAAGTGCTGGATGTCATGAAACGTCTTGCAGAAGGCGGAATGACGATGGTCATCGTAACCCATGAGATGGGTTTCGCACGTGAAGTGGGAGACCGCATCTTGTTCATGGATGGCGGGGTTATTGTGGAAGAGGGAACACCTGATGAGGTGTTTGGAGCTCCAAAAAATTCACGTACACGTGATTTTCTTGCCAAAGTACTCTAAACGAAAGATTAAATAGCGTTACTGACATCGAGTCGGTAACGCTATTTTTTTGTGCGTATTAATCATTTATAGATTTGAAAAGTAACTATTCTGTTACCAGATGTAAAGGAATCGGGTCGTCCAATAATTCTAAAGAATGCAGTATTCTTAGATATGATGACATGCTAAAAACCATTTGGTAAGAATTACTACAAGTTCAGGTTACAAAATTGTGATATATTGAACTCTGCCGAAACTTCCGGACAGGGAGTGCGGGGGATGTAACGATGCAGATTGTGCAGGGGGAAGATCTATGGCACACTGCTTGGGGTGAATTAGGGGTACATAACGTTTCAAATGTAATGAAGAACCTATAGGGTGGGCTCCTCATCCGAATCCGACAACTAACTTCGCAGGCACAATGAGGGAGGAAGACCATGATTAACAAGAAACGTATAGCCAAAACAGCAGTAGCATTAATGACAACAGCAATGCTCATTCAAGCCGTTCCGGCTCACGCCGATTCAGTTCATGTGGCCAAAGAAGGGGATACCTTCTACACCTTATCGAAACAATATGGAGTAGCACTCAACACGTTGGTTAAAGCAAACAACGACATTTCGGCTTACAACATTTATGGTGGTTTGAAAATTACGATTCCCGGTAAGGCAAACAATGTAGCAGCCGCTGCGGCAACGGAGAGCAAGACCCAAGCGAAGACTGTTACTACAGCGAGCTTGGACGTTAACGCAGATAACAAAGTTGTTCAAGCCTGGGGTAAGACATTCGATTACAGCAAAGCTGTGAACGTAAAAGCAACGGCATACTCTGCAGATCCGTCCGAAAATGGAGGATGGGGTGCAGTCGATTATTTCGGAAATGACCTTGAACTGGGCACGATTGCAGTTGATCCAAGTGTAATTCCACTTGGAACCAAAGTACTGGTAACTGGTCACAGCCATCCAGGATTGCCAAAACAGGCTTTTGTAGCCACAGCGCGGGATGTGGGCGGTGCAATCAAGGGTCACCGGATTGATATCTTTATCCCGGGTAGCAAACAGTCTGTAAGCTCATTTGGTTTTCAGGATATCGAGCTGTACATTCTGAAGTAGAGAGTAAATTACATTTAAAATGAATTCAAACAGGGTGTCTGCCAGTCGCTAATTTGCGATTGAACAGCACCCTTTTAATATTCTCATTATTTGTTATCACGGTCATCCTAATCTTTGGCCTTTGGCAATCCCAGCATTTCGTCCAAGGTGACCAGTTCATATCCCCGATTACGCAATTCCTCAATGATTTCAGGCAAAGCCTCAATCGTACCGTTCAGATTTGATCCTACACCGCCTCCTGCATGTTGTAGAACGATGGAGCCAGGTTTCACGGCAGATAGGATGTTATCCTTCACCTCTTCCTTGGAGAGGCCTTTCCAGTCCAGGGAGTCTACGTTCCAGTTCACAATGCTATAGCGTTGTTTGGCAGCCCATCTCAGCTGTTCTTCATTAATGTCTCCATAAGGTGGCCGAATCATCTTGGGCGTATATCCCGCCAAACGTCGAATAATATCCCCGGTATGTAAAATTTGTTTGCGAAAGGCATTCATCGACAGCTTACTGAATTCAGGATGATTGTAGCTGTGATTACCAACCATATGCCCTTCCTTAACGATGCGTTTCACCAGATCCGGATGTTTCTCAGCACGACTACCCACGATGAAGAATGTAGCTCTGACATTGTATTTCTTCAATACATCCAGCACTTGTGGAGTAAATCGTGGATCAGGTACATCATCAAAAGTCAGTGCAACCTTCTTGGTTGAAGGACCATTGGTTTTGAACGTATCGGCATATTTTTGACGTAACTGTCCCAATGTCAGTTGTTCTTCTTCCGCAGAATCTGAACCTGATACTGATTCACTTGGCGGGCTTGAAACATCCCGCGATGAAACTGGAGCATGATATCCTCCGAGAAAAATAACGATAACCATTAGCATAATGAGGCGTACGCGCATAATAACGGCCTCCTTTTCCAAAATGACGTTCTCCTTGGTATGCCCGGGGGTTCCATAAAATATGCGTAGTGTGAGAAGTTTCATTGCGGATTTAGCTTATGACAGCCATAATTCCTCCATATATAACATATAGAAAAGGATAGGTGGATAGGATATGAGTACATATGATTTGAAATCCATACGTTTACAGGTGATTGAAGCAGGAGAGGATAAGGTTTTTCTCGTTACCGGAGGAAAGGCGCATATTGGCGCCGTAGCCACGTTCTACGTGGATCATGAGCGCATAAGCGGGACGACGGTACATATTCCTGGGCATAAGGAACAAGAGCTGTGTGAGCGGCTTGCTCGAAAGGCTGCCCTGCAGCTGAAAGTAACCGTTACGGTGATCATGGGTATCCATTTTGATTCCATCACGCGGATGCAGATCGACGAAATCGTGCAGACTGCAGAGAGGCTGATGGAGGATCATCTGAACAACGATAAACGATCTTCCTAACATAAAGAGCAATCGCATGTTTTGATTTTATTTGCTAAAATTGAAACGAGTTGTAGATTGTTACGTATGTATGTTTATATACGATGTAATATCGACTAGGAGGAATAACATAATGTCCATTTTCAAACGATTGCGTGATTTAACAATGTCTAACGTTAACGCCATTATTGACAAGGCGGAAGATCCAATCAAGATGACGGACCAATATATCCGTGACATGCAAGAGGATCTGGAAGATGCGGAGAAAGCAGTAGCTCAACAGATCGCCATTGAGAAGAAGTTCAAGCAGTTATTCGAAGAGCAGGAAGCACTTGTGAAGAAACGTGAAGAGCAGGCGCATACGGCGGCACGTGCTCAGAATCTGGATTTGGCTCGACGTGCTCTGGAAGAGAAAAAGGCTGCTGAAGAGAAGATGGCTGAGTACAAAACCAGCTATGACCAAAACAAGGCTTCTGCAGATAACCTGCGTGGCAAGCTCGACGAGATGCGTAAGCAACTGACTCAAATGAAGAACAAACGCGAAACACTGGTAGCCCGCTACAATGCAGCAAAAGCCCAAACGGAAATCAACAAAGCGTTGAATGGGTTTGGCTCTGATACTGCAAGTGCTGGTATGAAGCGTATGGAAGAGAAAATGATGCAGATGGAAGCACAGGCAGAAGCAAGCAACGAAATGTCTTCTAAAGGCAAGTCTTTGGATGAAGAGTTCGAGAAGTTGGGTAAAGATCAGGCTGTTGAAGACGAACTCGCAGCATTGATGAAACAGTACGATAATAAGAACTAATACCTTGGTTGTCAGCAGGGTTAACCAGCGGAGGAGAAGAGTATTTCTCCTTCGCTTTTAAATGCGGTTCATGTTGATATGTGGGGGCTGTGTAAATGGATTTGAACATTTTGGCGATGCTGGTCTGGACCGGATCTGGTTCGGTTTTGCTGTTTGTCCTGATGTATGTTGATTCACTGTTCACGAAGTATAAGGATTTTGCTGAAGTTAAGGCTGGCAATATGGCCGTTACTACACGTATGGTTATGAAATTATTTGCACAAGGATATGTACTCGCTACGTCCATTTCTACGGCTGGTCACCTGGGAGAAGCACTGCTGGTCTCCGTTGTATCCTTTATCATTTTGTTAATTCTGGAGAGTGTTGTACACTTTATGATTCGCAAATGGGCCAATCTGGATCTGGATACGGGAATTCAGCAAGGGAAGACAGGTTACGGTTTGTTCTCTGGCGCTTTACATATCGTGGGCGCACTGATTATTGCAGCTTGTTTATAAGCTAAGGAACAGGAGTAATTCTCATGAGTGTATGGAAACGAATTAAAGGAATACTAACGAAACCTGAACCACCGCAGGCAGAAAAAACGATGCTTCAGCTTGCACCTGGTGATATCTGTGAGGTTTCTCTGGTCACTTATGAAGTCGTTGGTCGGGTACAAAATCGTGCTCGAAATGCAGTTGTGCTCACGCTGCAGGATGGTACCGCATTTCGATATTTGCATATCGAAGAACGGGAACTCACACGTTACGCCCTATATACACCAATTGATGGCAGGCTTGATGCACCTGATGAGGTGCCCACATTGCTGGACCTGGATGGACGCGCATATCATCTGGAGGAAGAGTATGGAGGCATGGTATCAACGGCAGGTAGAACCCCATATGGCCAGGCTGGAGAACAATTGGTATGGCAGTATCAGTCGGATGATAATATGCTTCTTCGGGTGGAGTGGCAAGACAGAAGATTTACACTGTATGAGGGTGAGTCCATTCTTCCTGCGGATATCAAAGTGATTCGTTCGAGCTAGGAGAGGTTCCAATGAAAAAACGCTTGGCACATGGATTAAAATTAATGCTGGTCCTCAGCCTTGTGATGTCTCTGTTGTCCGCGTGCGGAGCAGCACCTTCTGTTCAGGACACATATCCGCTTGAATCGGTTAACGGGAGTGGTAACTCAACGTCCTATGTGTACCGGGCTTCGGACCGTACCGTTCCGGAAGTGGCTCAGGAATTGTCTGACCAGCGGCAACCGGATCAGATCTCGGCAGAGAACACAGAGCGTATGTTCCTCGTGTATCAGGACGAGTATTATCACCTGCAACAAGACCCGAACAAGCCGGAGGATACATTGGTTGAGGTGGACTCCAAGGAATATGTTCGGCAGAACTACGATTCATCTTTTTTACAAGGTTATCTCACCGCTACATTAATTGGTAATCTGTTCGATTCTTTTGGCGGGCGAGGTTATGGCAACTATCGAGGATACACCAATAAAGATACGTATAAACCGAGTGCAGGATCTTATCGTGCACCAACAAGTAATGACAAGAAGCTTGCTCCACCTATTACTGTTGATCGGAAAGGTACGATTACAAGGCGCGGAAGCGATAAAGATTCAAGCGTGGGATCTGGCGGAGGATTATTCAACCGCAACAAGGATCAGAGCAAGGGAACTATTGATCGCAACAAGAGCAGTGGTGGGTTGTTTGATTCACCTAAGAAATCCTATAAAAAACCAAAAACCAGAGTGGGCGGCGGCCGAATTAAGAGGCGAAGATAATAAACATCTAATCATAAGGATGGCTGCCAATCGCATAGTTCATTTAAGAACAGTGACAAGGGAAGGCGGATTCACCTCGCCGGCACATGACCTTGGAGCTGTTCTTTTTGGTTTACGATTTGCGAACATGATTGGACTTGCGTACGCGGGGAATCGTTGAAGCAGGCTGTTTGCGAATCCAGCGGATAAATGGAATCATTCGTTCATCCTGTCTCAAGGATTGCAGATCCGTGAGACCAAGGGTTACAATGTCGCGATTGGTGTATAGCGAATGAATCTGTTTGTGACAGGGGATGCACAGGTTGGCCGTTGGCAGAAATGTTCCGCCCATTTCTTTGGGTGTCAGATGATGAACGGTCGTGTTCACAGGTTCTCTTCCGCATAATTCACATCGATTACTTATGATCATCGCCTCCCTTTGTCAATTATATTATGGGCAGACAAGATGCCTTTCATGTTGAACATAGATCAAGGGATGTTACAACTGTAAGAAATAAGATTTTGTCACAGGATTCAATAAGTGATGTACTTGTTATATTACAGTATTCGGGCTACACTTTCTTAAAGGATGATAGTCTTTAGGAGGTAAGAATACTTTTGAAATTGAACTCACATTCACATGATATGACAACTGCCAAATTCAATCGAACAGCTGTACAGGTAGCGGATGCCCAGGCCAAAATAGCTGCAAGAGTTACTGTAGGCTCCATAGAGAAAGTTCACCTTGAATCTGCTCATGGCCGCACACTTGCAGAGACGATTCAGGCACCTCATCCGTATCCATTCTTCCGGAGATCGGGTATGGATGGATTCGCTATTCTAAGTACAGATACCATAGATGCATCCAGTGATCATCAAGTTTGGTTTCGAGTAATTGATGAAATTCCTTGCGGCTACACCTCGGACCACACCATTGTTTCAGGTACGACGGCTCGAATAATGACCGGTGCACAGGTTCCAGAAGGTGCAGATGCGGTAGTCATGATGGAGATGACCGAGAGCAAGGTAGAGAACGGAGAACAATGGATTGCATTGAAACGGCACATATTGTCGGGTGCTAACATCACCCCAATCGGACTGGAAGTCCAAGAGGGACAGCAACTGCTCGAAGCAGGAACGATCATCAGGGCAGGAGAGCAGTCCGTGTTAGCTACTTTTGGCATAGCAGAAGTTCCCGTATTTCAACGTCCAAAGGTGGCGATATTCGCAACCGGCACGGAATTGCTTGATGTAGATGAGCCATTGAAACCAGGTCGGATTCGAAACAGCAACAGTTACATGCTGCGCTCTCTGGTCGTTGAAGCAGGTGGAGAGCCTGTGATGTACGGTTCTATTGCGGACGATGTGAATACGGCAAGGGCCAAACTGGAAGAAGCCATTCAAGATAATGATATCGTGGTGACCACAGGCGGTGTATCCGTAGGGGATTATGATATTATGGGCGAACTTGTGCTGGAAGAACATGTGGAGATGTTGTTTAACAAAGTGACGATGCGACCAGGCAGTGTGACCACAGCTGCTGTATATAAAGATAAATTGCTATTTGCACTTTCCGGTAACCCTGGGGCTTGTTTTGTGGGCTTTAGTTTGTTTGTGCGTCCAACCATTCGTTCCATGCAGGCGGATGCTCATCCTTATATGGAAGAATGGACTGCGATCTTGGAAGAAGAGTACACCAAAGTGAACAATTTTACACGATTCGTTCGTGGACGCACAGAGATCCGCAACGGCATGGTGTACGCGATACCGGCTGCCGCCCGTGTAGATGAATCCAGCGTGATGATCACCATTAAGGACAGTGATTGCCTGATTGTTGTTCCACCTGAGAAAAAAGGCATTCCTGCGGGTGAGCAGGTACGTATTATTAAACTTCCCACAGGTCATGTGAGGTAGTTGGTAGATGACTACAATGAGTGATACAAAACCACATATCATACAGATTGTTGGATACAAAAACACGGGCAAGACAACCCTGACAGCTGCCCTGATCGGGCACTTTTCTTCCTTGGGACTTAAGGTAGCTGCGATTAAGCATGATGGACATGACCATTTTGAGATGGATCAAGAAGGAACTGATTCGTATCAATTTGGGGAGGCAGGGGCCTCGGCGGTGGTTGTCATGTCGGAGAAACGCACTGCCATTATGGAGCGACAGGCAACCAAGCTTGAGGATATGTTAATTCATCTGTCCGGTTATGATTGGATTGTTGTTGAAGGATTCAAGGATGCTTCTTATCCCAAATTCGTGATGGTTCGAGAAGAGAAAGATCTGACCTTGGTTGATCAGCTTGATGGGGTAGTGGGGATGATCTCATGGTTACCTTCAGAGCAGTTTATAGAGCGGAGCACCGTAAGCAGAGATATAACATGGTACTCGGTTCATAAAACGGAGGATATAGCCAAAGCGTTGTTAGCGATGGTTAAGAGCGAGTGTAGGCAGAATCGTGAATTTGAATCGTAGAAACGTCAAGAAGTAGGATATTATGGTGGCTGGATATGATTGAATGTACAGAGAGTATGATTGATTCTTTTTTGAAATTACGTAATTTTTATTATGTAAACTAAAATCATTTCTGTTCATGCTCTTCTCCTTAAATGATGTAAAAGCAAAAAAAAGCAGCAGACCTTTCTCGGATCGAAATCCTTGATGCGGTTTGCTGCTTTTATGTTGTTCGGGATGTTACATCCCGTCTTCGGTACGACGTTCGATGGCTTCGGACATCGTTTTGTCGGTAAGGTGAGCATAGATCTCGGTCGTTTCCGTAGAAGCGTGTCCAAGCTGCTCCTTCGTTTTGTAAATATCATTTTGCAAATAATAGTCGGTTGCGAATGAGTGGCGTAATTTGTGCACGGTTAGATAAGGTTTGCCAAAGCGCTTGGCGTATTTCATAATCATGGCCTGAATCGCTCTTTTGGTCATTCGACTTCCTTCCGAGTCTCCGTTACGCAGAGCAATGAACAGACCTTTCTCCCGCTTGGGCGTGCGGTAACGTGATTGCCGCAGGTTCATATAAGTTGCGAGTTCGTCCTTGGCTTGCTCCCTGAAATAAACGGGTGTTTTGTACGTCTCATCATTGTTACCTTTGCGATAAACATACAGGAGTTTGTTGTTCAGATCGAGATCATCGACGTTCAGGTTCACAACTTCCGACACCCGTAAGCCGGAATTCAGAATCAGGCTGGCAATGCAGGCGTCCCGTTCTTTATTGAGCTCATGGGAATACAGTGCCTGTTTGTTCTTCTCCATATCAACAGCGTAACCTTCAAGGATATAGCCGATAAATTCCAGCAGTTCCTCTTCCTCCAGGATTTTACCTTTGAGTTTGGCAGCGGTGTCCTTGGGTTTATGGGTACGCTTGATCTCAATTTTGGCCATAATGTTCCGCTTCAGCAAAGGATAAAAGTCTTCATCTTCCGCAATCTGGCTCAGGTAATGAAAAAGGGAGCGGAGGGAAGAGAGTTTGCGAGAGACGGTAATTCTGGAATTGGTTCCTTCCCGTTTGGTTGTGAGAAATAACCGATAGGCGGTAACCGAATCCATGCGTAGAACTTCCAGTTCAGTCAAGGTAACTTCTTTATTAGAGCTTGCCTCAGACAGCCCTTCTGCTCGCAACCATCCGAAGAAAGCTTCGTAATCTCTCAGATATTCGAGCAGGGTAGAGGGGGACAGGTCAGGCAGCTTGTAGTCCATGAATTGTTGAACGAACCAAGGCATGGAAGGTAGTTTGTCATCCAGCTTGCGTCGATCAATCTCTTTTTGCACGTTGGTCAAGTTCGACACCTCCATGTGAAAAACATATAAAATTAATATTCAATGTGCTGATATTCTATGCTCTAGTGTACCATAATTTACATGCTCACAGCTTGTTCACGGAAGTAGTCAGTAAGTAGGTATGCTTCCTTGCCCTTCGGCGCGTAAACCTTTAAAGTAATTAGTATACGTAGAGCAGAGGAGGTGAACCGGATGAATATGAAAATAGAACTGGTTCCCCGGGAACGCAGTCAGGTGATTCGGCATTTAATGCAATTTTATCTATATGATTTTACCAAATATCTGAATATTGATGTGGACAGTAACGGCATTTTTCCGGAATATCCCGGTCTGGAGGCATTCTGGGCAGAAGAGGACCGCAAGTTTCCTTTTTTGATTACAAGTGACGGGGCACCTGCAGGGTTTGCTCTGGTGGAGAAATTGGAGCCTGGAAGTAAGGATAATGACTACTATTTGACTGAGTTTTTTGTGATGCAAAAATATCGTCGCAGTGGAGTAGGCACTCGAGCAGCCTATGAGCTGTTCAAACGTTTTCCTGGAAGATGGAAAGTGACCCAGGTTCGTAACAATGTCATTGCCCAAGCGTTCTGGCGAAAAATTATAGGGGATTATACCGGAGGCCGTTTTCGAGAGAAGTTCCATCCGGAACTGGGCAATCCAAGCCAGTATTTTGTAACCTGATTCCCATCAGGGTTTACCTACATATAAAGCATTTGCATGATTGCGATATAAGTTGAACTAATCATTTACAAGATAACGGAGAGGACAGAAAAAAACTGAAAAAGCGAAGCGTTCGCGTTTATCCCCGGATTTCCCCTTCAGAAAAGGGAATCAAAAAATCTGGGGATAACAGCGATTGGAAGGTTATTCTGTCATCGTAGTGTCAGTGTAAATAATCTCTAGCTCAACTTATAAATCTGATGAAGGAGTGAGTGACATGAATGTACCCACATTCCATCTCGATGGACAGACAGCACTGGTGACAGGTGCAGGGAGAGGGATCGGAAAAGCAATTGCGATTGGACTTGCCCAGTCAGGCAGTGACGTTGTACTTGTATCCCGAACGATGAAAGAAATTGAGGAGACAGCAGCCTACATCTATGAACAGACAGGGCGTAAAGCGCTCGCTCTGACTGCGGATGTGACATCAAAAGAACAAATGGAAGAGTCGTTTCAAGAGGCAATCTCGGAGATGGGTAGTCTGGACATTCTGGTGAATAACGCAGGTATGAACATACGGACTCCAGCACTTGAAGTGACGGACGAGCAGTGGGAGACCATCATGCAGACAAACTTAAAATCGGCTTTCTTCGCTTCGCAATTGGCGGGTCAGCATATGAAAGAACGTGGGACCGGGAAGATCATTAACATCTCTTCGGTAGGCGGTCACACGGCTTTGCGGACAGGGGTTGTATATGGCGCGACCAAAGCTGCGTTAATTCATATGACCAAAGTGCTCGCACTGGAATGGGGCAAGTATGGAATCCGTGTCAATTCAGTAGGGCCATGGTATTTCCGAACCCCTCTGACTGAAAAGCTGCTGGATGATCCCCAGTATTTGCAGGAAATTGTAAGCCGCACACCGCTTCAGCGCGTTGGAGAACTGGAGGAAGTGGTAGGACCGGTCGTGTTCCTGGCATCAGATGCAGCCGGATACATAACGGGTCAGACGTTACTGGTTGACGGTGGAATGTCCATTTATGGCTTCTAAATAAATGAAGTTGGTTGCAGTGGAAAAGTGGGTGGCATAACCAACTCTTGGGTAATAACATAGGGAAAAAGTTAATCTGTATTTCTATTTATCTGTACCCAATTCATTGAACTTGGAGGAAGATAACCATGGAAACGCGCAAGTACGGTAATACTGGCATGAACGTAAGTACACTTGGATTTGGCGGAGCGGAAATAGGCAAAAATGTATCCAAAACGGATGTAGCGACATTGCTGAGTAGTGCCCTGGATGCTGGATTAAACGTGATAGACACGGCTGAATGTTACGGTGACAGCGAGGAATTAATCGGTGAGGTGCTGTCACATCGGCGTGATGACTACTATTTGTTCACCAAATGTGGACATGCTGCCGGGATCGAAGGTCCGGATTGGGATGCCAAAGTACTGGAGCAAACAATTGACCGTAGTCTGAAACGGCTGAAAACCGACTATGTGGATGTTATCCATTTGCATAGCTGCTCTGAAGAAGTACTCCGACAAGGAGCAGTAATCGAAGTACTACAGCGTGCCAAGGAATCAGGTAAGACCAGATTTATCGGATACAGTGGGGATACAACAGATGCGCTATATGCGATTCAGACCGGAGTATTTGACAGCCTGGAGACTTCATTAAATATCGCAGATCAGGAAGCAATTGATCTTACGTTGCCTGAGGCAAGGAAGAGAAACATGGGTGTAATCGCCAAAAGACCTATTGCCAATGCGGCCTGGACGTATGAAACACTTTCGGAAGAGGCATATCCATTTATATACTGGAAGCGCTTAAGCGAACTTAACTATGGTTTTCTGGGTGAAGATGCCCAGGCAGCGGTGGAGACAGCACTGCGATTTACACTAAGTACCGAAGGTGTAGATACGGCTATTGTAGGAACAGCCAAGCCCAATCGCTGGCAGCAAAATGCCGACCTTGTGGCTAAAGGCACATTACCACAGGAAATATATGATGAGATTAGAGCACGATGGAAAGAAATCGCCGGAGCAGATTGGACTGGCCGGACTTAATTTGGAAATATTCACGAAGCCGCCATTATGGCGGCTTTTTTTATGAAAAATATAAAATATTTTCAACATATGAAAAATTCACAACAATGATTGGAAAAGAGACTGTTAAAAATACTAGAGAATAATGCCTATACGTCAGCCTAGTCTGAAAACGGGTAAAAAAGGATAAAAGAGGAAAAAACCCAGAAATGAGCCCCTTCTTTAAAACAACTATAATCATAAAAAACGATAAAGCTATTGAGAAAATACGAAAAAGAGGCAATCTACATTCAATTTAAAAGAAATAACGACTAAAGTTACAATATTTCAACATATGAAAAATTCACAATAGAAAGATCATTTTCTCACCTTAGTTACCATCGCTCATACAGTACATTGACGCACCACCAAGTTTAAAAGGAAAACCATTCTAAGCGATTGAAGTCAACCACTTTTTTGCGGATTTAAATCAAATTGAAAATATATCTTTATGAATAATAATAACAATTCTTTTGGCAATACAGACATAAAACCTCCATGACCTGTAAATCGTAAGGGGATAAGGCAGAAGGAGGAGCTTCATGAAAAGTCAGCAACACCGTAAAAACGACGACGAAAAACTAAGTTGGTTCAGCCTATCCTTGTTTGGCGCGGGTTGCACACTGGGAACGGGATTTTTTCTAGGGACCAGTCTGGCGATTCATTGGGCTGGCATATCCGTACTTATATTGTTGGTGCTGGCGGCGGCAGGTACTTACTTTGTATTTGGTGCGCTGGCACAGATGACGGCAGAAGATCCAAAGGAAGGCGCTTTTCGAACGTATGCGGGCGAAGCATTCGGACCTTGGGCTGGTTTTGGTAGTGGATGGATGTACTGGTTCTCTGAAATGCTCATCATGGGCAGCTCATTAACGGCACTTGGGCTGTTCTCTCAATTCTGGTTTCCCAAGTTTCCACTTTGGGCATTTGTTGCGATCTATGCCGCTATAGGTCTGTTCATTGCTGCACTGGGAGCGAAGGGATTAACCAAAACGGAGAATATTCTTGCTGTAATCAAACTTGCTGCAACGGTTGCATTTATAGCTATAGCAGGAGCGGCTTGTCTGGGTTGGTTACCTGTAAAAGTAACACCAGAGCAATTGAAGAATGAATGGTTCCCGCATGGAGGTAAAGGCGTATGGACCGGTTTCATCTATGCATTCTTTGCTTTTGCCGGGATAGAGGTTATGGGCTTGATGGCAGCTAACCTGAAAGAACCAAAAGATGCAGTGAAATCAGGTCGAGTGATGCTATTATCGGTGAGTACACTCTATGTGATTGCAATTGCGTTGATCCTGTTGCTTGTGCCTTCAGCTCAGTTAACTCCAGATGAAAGTCCGCTTGTCAAAGCCATGTCAACCATTGGATTCACTGTTGTGGTCCACATTCTCAACGGGATTCTGATTATAGCCGGTTTCTCGACGATGGTGGCTTCGTTATATGCCATTACGTCCATGTTGGTGAAACTCGCGGAAGATGGAGATGCACCAAAGCTGTTCACGAAGACCTGGGGAAAAAAGGACATGCCACTTCAGGCATTGTGTTGCACAGCGGCTGGATTAGTCCTGTCTACGTTGATGGCATTATGGATGCCCAAGAGTTTGTTTGAATATGTGACGACAGCAGGTAGTCTGGTATTAATGTATACATGGCTGCTCATCTGCATCACGTACATTAAAAAAATGAAGCCCGTAAAGTGGAATCTCATCAAAGTGTGGATTGCCATAGTATTAATTGTGGCTGCTGTGGCTGGGACAGCGATGGAAAAAGCCAGCAGAACGGGCCTGCTGGCAAGTATGGGACTTGTGGTGTTCCTTGGGATCATCACGTATGTTGTTCATAAGGTACGTGGCTCGAAACCACCGCAGTCAGCACCATCCAAACCATAAGCAACTCTCTTCTCAACAACTCTTGTGGATGTCGTACAACGGATTAATGAGTGCTTTAAGATTATTTCGTCAACTTGCCTAAGGCTTGCTTCATCCGCATGAATGGACATTTGGAAGGTGTCTGCTCATCATCAGGCAGGAAATATTGTTTCCATTCCAGATTATCCTGCTGACCATACCACATCAGCGAAGGGTGAGCAGGTACAGCATCATAGGCAGCGAGACGTTTGCGAATTAAGGTTTTCATTTTACGGCCAAGAGGGGTGTTGTCATTAATGGATTCGAATACCCACCGTGGTTGAAAAGCAAACATCAGATAAGGAAAATGCCGGCTGGCTCGGAGTTCATGTGCAGGAGTTGCACAGAAACAAAAGTAAGGCTCTCCGCCAAAGCAAAACTCCCATGATGAATCATGAGGATCGGTTGAAATATGTTCCGGCCACGGCTCGGTATCGTGTGAACTTACCCGATTAAGCATTTGCCAGAATAACGTCTGATATTGCTCTACCGTTGTATGATCTTTCAGATCACTTGGCGTCTCACAGATCACAACCATGGAAGCGTAATGACCAGTGTCTCTGGAGACAGGACCATATTGTCTAAGCAGATCGGCCATATCTTCGGCAGCATTTTCAGATCGGGGGTCACACGTAAAGCCGTACCTCAAATGTCCTGACAGAAATCCCATTCGTCCAGGTACACATGGATACGTATTATCTTCGTCGGCGATCATTTTACCAAATTGCGAATAAGCGTCCTGCTGCCAAGATGGAAGACGCTCAAACAAGGTGTTTATTTCGTCGGCACTATACAGCTCCGCCATTGATTCCCAACTCCATTCCACATGATACCGTTACAGTATTAATGTGGGGGAAGTTGGGTGACTGTCCAGTCTGATTTTGTTGTCAGAAAAAAATGGAACGTACAGCTTCATACCCAAAATACAAACCAAATCCGATCAGGCAGATTCCCGATATGATGGAGATCCAGCGTAATACATTTTCACTGCTATGTTTGTGGAATCGACTGGCCATGCCAGCCATAATGACATCCCACACCAGAATACCAATGAATATGCCTGAACTGTAGAGCAGCAAATGAGCGGTATCCGTATGTTTCACAGTTGTCGCGAGAATAGAGCCATAGATCCCCAGCCAAAATAAAATATTCAGTGGATTGGACAGGGCCATCAAAAAGCCGGAAATAAAAGATTTTCGAACAGTTGCTTCCGCAGTAGATGTACCTTGAATGCCCTGTTTCAGCTTCGAGAGCGTTTCCACTCCCGTGTAAATCAGAATAAAACTGCCAAATGACCAGAGAAAAGAGCGCATGAACGGCGTGTCCAGAAAATGGGCAACTCCAAAATAAATCAGCAGCATATACACCAAGTCTGCAAACATAGCGCCGAGTCCTAGAATCCAGGCATGCATGAATCCGTGGCGGGCTCCGCGGTCGAGTTGGGCGGCGTTAATCGGACCGATTGGAGCGGACAATGATATTCCCAGAATGATATAACTGAACAGTACAGACATAAACACGTTCACTCCTTAACGGGTTCGATGAATTGTACCAGTCGTCACAGAAAATGGGTACAAGTCATCGTATTCCCGCAAGGAGTGAATTAGAACAAACTACTTTTATCTCATACTGCGTCAAGGCCTTGTTATTCTGTTAAAGTTCCACATCCAATTGAATTGGGGTGCAGTTGTATCCGTTGCATGAGCTTTCTTCACAAGGACAGGCAGAGAGTCCAATTGTGAGATCCATTAATGCCTCCATCTCGATATAATCTCCTGCACGAGAGTCGGGAGCTACAACATCAATCTTGCCTTCACTGTCTACAACGGACTTCATAAACAAGTTAAACGGATAGTGTTGATCGGGTGGTAGAATCCCGAAGGGTTCCAGTGCCGTGTTCAGATTGTGATAACAACTCGCGTGATCCTTTTTGTCGTATAACACCTCATACATCTCTGGACGACAAGCAGAGTTGAAGAAATCATGTACCCCAACGGTGTCACGAACAATCTTGAGTAATGGTTGATATTGATTGGAATACACAAACTGTCCTGGTTTAATTCGGTAAGTACGCAATACGTCCATCGTCACGCCGGGGTCCAAGCGATGGTTAGCATCTGTAGCATCGTATGCCACAAAATCAATGACTTGCTGTCCCTCCAGATCCGTTATGCGTAGTAAAGAACCCTTGTTTACTTTCAGGGCATATCCCGTTTTGGCAGGGATACGATAAGATTGTTTATGGCGCTGATTTGTATTCATCTGTCACATTCCTCCGCTACTGTTTGCTTTCAGTATGCGGAGCAGATGAAGCTTTCATTCACTGTTATGGCGACGTACTCTACTCAGGCAGAAACATCCAATGATGAAATTAAACACAAACCACATTATATGCCTTTATGCAGGGAACAGTGGATTACCTCTCATTCCAATCCAAAGCTCTGATTGTTCAAGCTGTCCAGCCAGATGTAATAACCAATCTTCACGTCCCTTGGTTGCCATCACTTGAACGCCCATTGGCAAACCTTCAGGTGTCATATGCAGAGGTACACTTATCGCAGGCTGGCCTGTCAGATTTGCAAGCTGGGTGAACGGTGTATACGTAAGACTTGGCTCAAACATTTCATAGATGAGTTGCTGCTGCTGGGTCTTGTCCAATTCACTAATTCGCATCAGATTACGGATCTGTTCGTCATGAGGTGTTAATTCACCAATCTTAGGCGCAGGAAAAGCATTAACAGGTGTGACGTAGAAGTCATAACGCTCGAACAAAGTGGACATCTGGGCTGCAGCTACATCCCATTCAGCTAAGCTATGTACAAATTCCGCAGCGGACACCTTTTTGCCTGCTTCAGCCAGAACCCAAGATTCAATCTCCATATCATCGGAGGTCAGAGCCCGGCCCATGGATCGTTCCATGGAAGAGATCATCGCAGCCATCTCACCACTGTTCATCATGTAATAATTCTCCATCAACCGAACTCCGTTGACGGGACTCAGTTTTTCTTCAACATGATGACCTTGTTCTTCCAACCAGCGCACGAGCTTGTATATAGACTCTTTGGCTTCTGCGCTGACAGGTGTACCCACGGGTGAATCCGTTGTGTATGCAATTTTCAGTTTGCGTTGATGTGGATAGCTCATATCAGCCAAGTAACTGCCTGGAAAGAGTGGAGCATGGAACGCAGCTTCGGGCTGAATGACTTGTAACGTATCAAGCAATGCAGCACTGTCCCGAACCGAGCGAGAGAGGGCAAAATCAATCGATGCGCCTTGCCATTGACGACCAACTCCCGGTCCTACAGGTGTGCGCCCGCGGGTTGGCTTTAATCCAAACAATCCGCTAAAGGAAGCTGGGATACGAATCGAACCTCCTCCGTCACTGGCTCCGGCAAGAGGAACAATACCCGAAGCTACAGCGGCAGCGGCACCCCCACTTGAACCACCCGGGGAGTGATTGATATTCCATGGATTGCGAGTGGGACCATGAAGACGGGGCTCGGTAATATTTTTCAAACCAAATTCAGGCGTATTGGTATGTCCTATGAAGATAAAGCCTGCATCACGGAGTCGAGTGACAAAATTGGAATTGCGTAATGCACGATGCTCGCTGAACAAACGGGAGCCTGAAGTCAGAAATTCACCTTCCAAGGATTGCGAAATATCTTTCAAGAGCAGGGGAACCCCGGCAAAAGGTTGTTCTCCAGGGCGAACCAAACCGGCTTCCTCACGTGCGCGAGATTCATATGTACGAATAACCGCATTAAGTTGCGGATTCACTTCTTCAAGGCGTGCAAACGCCGCTTCAAGCATTTCAACCGGGGATACTTCCCGGGATCGGATCAGTTCAGCCAAACCTACGGCGTCGTAGGAGGTATATGAGAATGAAGACATCATGATCGTTCCTCTCTGAATATAATTCATCTGTTTATTCCATATGTCATCGTACCACCGGATTAGACAAAAGACAAAACATTGAAGGGACGTAGTGCAATGATATGCATATTCGTTATGAGATTGGAGGGAAAAGAGGGGGATTTGCTTTTGCGATATAGAAATAAAGCACAGGGTTAATAGTTCATATTGCTAATTGAGAAAATGAACGAGTAATATCGAGTCATGGAAATAAAAAAACCACTGCTCATCTAATTTGATGTGCAGTGGTTTTATTTTTCTATTTGTTAATATGTGAACCTCAGATATATCCACTTACTCTGTACGCAGCTTCGGAGCCGCATCGGCCGCAGTTGATGATCGTTCCTGCTGTTTGGAAATGGCAAAGAGGGCAACCCAGATTAAGATAAAACCAAGCAGCTGCTCCCATGTGATCAGCGTACGGAAAGCAATCCAGTTCACCAACACACCCGCCATCGGGAAGCTAAGTTCTGCGAGTGTTGCAACAGATGCTTTGGTTGACGACAGACCTTTGTAATACAACAGAAGACTGAGCAAACCTGGTAACAATGCCTGACCGAGAATGTTGAGGATGACAGCAGTCTGTTCACCCGTTCCGGACGGAAATGTCCATGCCGCACCTTCGTTCCACGTCATAAAGATCAGGAGCGGGAGAGCAACGACAAAGCGCAGGGAGGTTACCGTTTCATAACGCGCCTGCCCCAGCATCAATCGGCCCATAACGGTTGAACCTCCCCATAAGGCAGCAGCCCCAAGGGATAACAAGCTTCCAGCATGAATCCAGTTGTCCCAGTTACCTAATGGCAATGTGAAGCCAAATGTAAGCAGGTAGGTTCCTGCTAATGCAATGAAGAACAATCCACCGAAGCGGCGTGGTAACGTTTCTTTTAATAACAGTTTAGCCAGCACGATAGCGAAGAGTGGTTGCATTTTTTGCAATAAAAGCACCGTATTCGGATCGTTATGTGTTAGTGCCATGGTGAACAATACCGTTGCGAGTGCTGATCCTCCCCATGAAATAAAAATCACGGCAATCCAGTGGCGAGCACGCAGGTTTTTCAGATCAGCTCGAAATTTCCACAGTACGGGAATGGCAATAAGACTGACGATGATGTGTTCCACCAGTACAATCTGCGTGGATGTCATCGTATTTAGCAAAATAATGCGGAAGAGTGGGTCGACACCCCATAAAGCGGCGCCGAGAACTACAAGCCAGAATCCGGTATTACTTCGTTCCTTGCGGTAAACAGGTGATGCTGCTGATGTCTTTTCCATATTCAGGACTCCTTCGTCAGAACACGGAATCTTCAGTTGGCAAAATCGACAAAAGCCCCCGTTTTGGTATAAACCAAATAAACGGGGGCTCATCCAAGGACATGCGTCAGGAAAGAGGCCTTCCCGTGAACGGCATGTCAATGTGTTGATCTTCTCTCATCCGGACTGTACCGTCGGCCTTGGATTCACACCAAGTCAGTCGCTAGATGTCCTTCGTTAAGAACTAATAGCGAGTCGCGGGCTGGTTCCGAAGAACATCACCGCCGGTTGGGAATTGCACCCTACCCCGAAGATCCTATTCAATTATATAGTGTGTTGAACAAGCTGTAACATTAATAAGTTCATCTTATTCCTGTAAGCGCTAGCAGTTCAAGCATTTTTTTTAGAAAATGATTTTCCAGCTTCCTTGCTGTCTGCGAAGGAGCACGATCTGACCTGCGTGATACGCATCATGGAGTACCCAGCGAGCCAGTTCGTGTGCCCATTTCTCTTCGGAGTCCATATATGAGGCTTCAAGATCAGACTCTTGTAGTGTAGCTAATTGATCTCGCAACTGTTGGGCTAATCGAGTTGTAGCCTGTAGCAGTGTATTCCATCCAGCTGCGTCCGTTGCATCTCCAGGATTCCCAAATGTGTATTCATTGGAGTCTACAGCAGGAAGGGTGGGCTCCTTACCTTGCATGCGACACAATAAGCGATGGTTGTAATAATACATATGGTTAACCAACTGCCAGATGCTTAATCCCCCTGAGGGTGGAATCCAGGCTGCTTGTTCTGCTGTAAGACCCTCCAAGGATTTCGACAAAGGTACAATCCAATTACATTGATCCCAAGTATCATCCTTTTGAATAAGTAACACATCTAGTGCTGTTGTTTTTGTCATTGCTTATTCCTCCTTGCGAATAATTGTGATTTGTGATGTAACTAGCTAAAACTGATTAATAAGGTTACACTTAATATAACACAACAAAGATGAGTTGTAACCTTCTTTATATAATTAGATGGTTACACTGAACGGAGGTATATATGGACAGGTTATGGACCGATTTTGTAAACAGCGATTATCACGACTGGCGTGGGGGAGATCGATCGGAGGACAGACTGGGGAAGGCGAGCTGGCAGCAAGACTTTCTGGAACGATGGCAACTTAACGCTTCTGTTCCTGCATCTCCAGAAGATGAGTTGTCGATGAGAAATTTCAGGAATGAATTGATAGCTCTTGGAGCCCGCTTATCTTCTGGAGCATCATTAACGGATATAGAAAAACAATGGTTGAATGGCTTTATGGAAGCAGGGCATGTGATAAGAAAATTGAATACAATTGATCAGGAACTGAAACTCCAACTGGTAGCAGTAGAAGCTCATTGGCATCAGGTTATGGCTGAAGTAGCTGCTGATTTTGCTGTGACTTTGGTGGAGGGAGAAGGGGGCAGGATTCGGATCTGTGATAATTCGGATTGTCGCTGGATGTTCTATGATGATACCCGAAGCAGAACACAGAAGTACTGTGATGATAAGATGTGTGGCAATCTGATGAAGGTTAGAAGATTTCGGGCGAAACGCAAATTCCAAAATTGATAAATACTAACAATAACTATATAATGTATATATACTAGCGAAAAAATAGTCAGAAGCAGTACGGATTCGTAAGCAGGATGTGATCGTCTTTCAAACCAAAATAGATGGGAGATGTTTCTTGTGCGGACAAGTTATCTGTTGAAAAATGGCTGTGTGTTGTCGATGGATGCTAAAATTGGACAGTATAAGAGGGCGGACGTTCTGATTCAGGATTCACTGATCATGGCGGTTCAGCCCGACCTGGATATTCCGGATGCGGAGATCATTGATGCTTCATCGATGATTATTATGCCTGGGCTGGTGGACACGCATCGGCATATGTGGGAATCACTTGTCAAAACAGCGGGAACCAACTGGTCGCTACCAGTTTATTTGCAAAATCTCTATTATGGTGCGATGGGAAGCAAGCTCCGCCCACAAGATAGTTATATTGCCAACCTGCTCGGTTCCTTGGAAGCGCTTAACGCAGGAGTGACGACAGTAATGGATTGGAGCATGCCATATTCCCCTGACCATACGGATGAACTGATTCGTGGACTTCAGGATGCTGGCATTCGGGCGGTATTTGCTCACGGAGTACCTGGTGAGACGGACTACTGGAATCGGGATAGTCAACTCACGTATTCGAATAATGATGTGAGAAGAGTCAAAGAACGTTATTTTTCATCACGGGATCAATTACTTACTTATGGGCTGGCCATTCGCGGTCCAGAATTCAGTCATTGGGATACAACCGTGAAAGAGATCGAACTAGCACAGGAGCTGGATGCCATCTGTTCCATGCATGCCGGATTTGGCAGTTGGGGATCTGTGGATCGCTCCATTAGTCACATGTACGAAGCGGGACTGTTAAGTCCACGAGTGAATATTGTTCACGGTAACACGATGGGCATGGATGAATACAAAATGCTGGCAGATAGCGGTGCTTCCTTGTCGGTCACACCTGAGGTTGAAATGATGATGGGTCATGGATATCCGGCCACCGGCTATTTTCTTGAACACGGGGGAACCCCTACACTTGGTGTAGATGTAGTGACGTCCACAGGCGGAGATATGTTCTCGCAGATGAAGTTTGCACTTCAGGCTGAACGATCCAGAGCTAATGAACAACTTCTGCAGCAGGGTGAGATGCCTGGTGAGTTGAACTTGCAGTCCAGCCAAGTGCTGAGATTTGCAACTTCAGCTGGTGCCCAAGCATTGGGATTGGAGCAGAAGGTGGGTACGTTGACCCCAGGGAAGGAAGCGGATCTAATCATGATTCGTACCACCGATCTGAATATGTTCCCCGTTCATGATCCAATCGGCGCTGTTGTGCAATTTGCCAATCCATCCAATGTGGATACGGTCTTTGTGGCAGGTAGACTCGTGAAGCGAGAGGGTAAGCTGTTGAATGTTGATCTGGACGCAATTCGTCATGCGGCGATGCAAAGCAAAGATTATTTGTTATCCCAATACCGGATGTCAGATGCAGAGAGAATTGCTTTCTCGTGAACCTATAGTAAGAAATAAAGAGCCGCATAATGATATGTGGCTCTTTTACATGCTTACATATCGTCCAATTAGACAAGATAAGGGAGAAAGATACAGCGGAAAAAGACGAAAAGAGCTCTCTTTTTATCAACTTCAGATAACAAGGTATATAAGATGTTTTTTGCGGAAAAATAGGCTCATAAAAACTACGCATAATATAAATTATACGCAGTTTTGTTTTAAATCGATTTTCATATTCAACCACGTGCAACAGATCATGATAATTTTCGCGAAAAAAGAACAAAATAAGTGATCTTTAAAAATAAATTTAACCAAGCAACGCGATAACGTGTAGAATTCAATAGGTTTTTTATAGGTGATCGATAAGATAGAACAAATGACTTTTTCATAGAACAGATGGGAAGCCATCCAATCTCTGCTACATCCACAGCACATATTGCACATTCAAGATTCATGACGAGAGGAACATGACTATGCGTGAGAACGAACAACGATCTTCATTATTTCGTAAAAAACCAATTGCCACCGGGGGCGATAACAACAGTGCATTGAAACGGGCACTTGGTCCGTTGGACTTAACCACACTTGGCGTAGGAGCTATTATTGGTACCGGGATTTTTGTGCTGACCGGTGTAGCTGCCGCAACGTATGCTGGCCCGGGCCTTGTACTGTCATTTTTGCTGGCAGGTATCATATGTGCCTTCGCGGCATTGTGTTACTCGGAGTTTGCATCAAGCATACCGGCATCGGGTAGTGCGTACACGTATAGCTATACGGCTTTTGGAGAAGTGATTGCCTGGATTCTGGGATGGGATCTGATATTGGAGTATGGATTCGCAAGTGCGGCGGTAGCCAGTGGGTGGTCTGGATACTTTCAAACGTTGTTGTCCGGATTTGGATTGGAGTTACCCCATGCGCTGACGAGTGCGTTTAGCCCGGAAAAGGGAACCTATTTTGACATCACAGCTGCGGTCATTACGTTAATTATCACTTTTCTGCTTACCCGAGGGGTGAAGGAAGCGGCTCGTGCGAACGGCATCATGGTAGCGATTAAAATTATTGTTGTGCTGATCTTCATTGGTGTAGGTGTTTTCTATGTAGAGCCAACCAACTGGCAGCCATTTTTGCCTTTTGGCATCTCGGGTGTAACTGCAGGGGCAGCGACGGTATTTTTTGCCTACATCGGATTTGATGCGGTCTCCACAGCGGCAGAAGAAGTTAAGCAGCCACAACGGGATTTGCCGATTGGAATTATTGCTTCACTGGCAATCTGTACCGTTCTCTACATTGTTGTATCGTTGATCCTCACAGGGATTGTGCCTTATAACATGTTGAATGTAAGTGATCCGGTTGCGTTTGCATTTGAATTTGTTCAACTGAAGGGTTTGTCCTGGATTGTATCTCTTGGAGCGATTGCCGGCATTACGACCGTATTGCTGGTCATGATGTATGGTCAGACACGTTTGCTCTATTCCATGTCTCGTGACGGACTGCTGTCGCCGGTCTTCTCCAAGGTTAGTGGCAAAAGTCAGACACCAGCGGTAGGGACATGGGTTGCAGGCATTATCGTGGCTCTGTTCTCCGGGTTCATCTCGTTGGGACATTTGGCGGAGCTTACGAACATCGGAACGTTGTTTGCTTTTGCAGTTGTAAGTCTGGGCATTATCGTGTTGCGTAAAAATAACCCTGATCTCAAACGCGGCTTCCGCGTTCCACTTGTGCCACTGATTCCGATTCTGAGTGCCTTGGGTTGTGTATACTTGATGACACGCCTTGCGGCTCTGACATGGATTACGTTTTTTGCTTGGTTGATCATCGGATTGATCATTTACTTTGCGTATGGACGGCATTACAGTCATCTGAATCCGGCACGCCGGATCTCCAGTGCTTTGAGAGCGAAGGATAAGTAAACTAGTCGAGAACATCTTCAATTTTCCTCATTACGTATCGCTTAGGCGGAGCGGGATGGGGATTTTTTATATAGAAAGATAAAGGATGATAACAGCAGGGGAAGGTTGGAATTTTCTTCATATATGGGTAAGTAATAAGGGACGTGACGAACTTAATCACGGGGGCGGGGTTGCGGCTAAGCCAAATATGAAATATATTTGGGGATGTGACATGCCATCAGACATAAGAGAGGGGATGTATCATGAACACACCATTACATACGAATTCAGATCATCAAAATGCAGCTTTTGGATTTGCATTAGCTGACTCAACCGTACTTGCCGAGGCGCAATTAATTGTTTCACAATCAGGAGGTACAGGTGACCTACAGTTAGATATTGATCCGCAGCGCCTTCTGAAGGATGGACGTAAAGTATCTGTCATTGCACAACAGTTGGATTCACCCGTCAATCGTCAGGATGCCAATATCATCTATGGTCAGGAGCTGGCATACGTGCAGTATGCTGTTAACCTGAAACCAGATAGCACAATCTCCATTGCATCTATTGAAGGCGTTGAACAGTCTGTTAATCTTGGTTGGGCAGCATTTGCAGAAGGGGAATACGAACTTCGAATCTCCCTGCATATGAAAACACCTCGTATTGCTGAAGGTACACTCGAACCCGAACAACTTGCAATGGTTAAGTATGCGCAAGTTATCACCGTATATATATCGCTTTTCCCGGCAGAAGCAGCGTCGTTGAGTTCACCATCTCAAGCTGTGTGGAGCAGAAACCATCATGTGTTTGACTCCTATGGCAGAGGGGGATTTATTCTCGCTGACCTGCCTCGACTCGCTAAGCGTGTGGAGGAACTGATTGGATCAGGTAACCATAATCTGATCGAACAATTTGCGGAAGGTGAACTGTTGGATACGCTGCTGGAAGAAGGTCTGATGGCGATTGCCTGGGGCGTGACTCCGTGGTGTTATTCACTCTATTCTGCACCAGATGAGCAGTCTGCTCGAATACTTGCCGTGGACAAGCTGGGCGATGAACCTGAACGGCAAGGGATCTACCGTATTGATCCGTCCATTCAACAATTAAGCATTGTGCCGGCGAACGAACTGGCTTACTGGCCTGCTTGCGTTCAGAACGATTGGCCTGTTATTGATGTGGCGGGCGAAGGCGAGACGTTGCATATGGATTTATATACTCAGATCTGCGAATCCGTGAATGGGCTGCACGAGAATCCATTGCCATCGTTTGTGCTTACCCGTAGTCAGGGCAAACCCGAAGCGATCATTCCGCTGATTGACATTGTCATTGTGGATGAAGCGTAGAGCACTGTTCAACTTATAAAGAATCGAATCGAGGTGACGTAGACAGATGATGACTGAGGAGATCCAGGAGCAATATGCGGACGAGCTAGAAGCTTTTCACATATGGATGAAGGACGCCGGATATACAGGCCATACGGTAAAATCATACACGGGTGACGTGGTGGAATTCCTGGTCTCCATTCAAGGAAAATCACTGGAGCAGGTCAAAAAGTTGCATGTGCTGTCTTTTCTGTCCCGCGCTCGGGAGCGTGGGGTTAGTGATGCCACGAGAAATCGCAAACATGCGGCGGTGAACTGTTTTTACAAGTCCCTCATTGAACTCGAATTGTTAACCAATAATCCGGCTTTTGGGATCAAAAAATCCAAAACCGAGAAAAACCGTGCGCCCGTTTTCCTTGATGAAAGTGGGCTGACACGTTTTCTGGAGTCGGTAGATGGGAAGTATCGCACACGTAATCTGGCTGTTTTTCTATTGATGGGATATATGGGATTACGGGTTGGAGAAGTGCATGCTCTGGATTGCAAAGACTATAACGCGGCGCGGCGTACATTGGACGTATTCGGTAAAGGTCGTAAATGGCGCTCGCTCCCTGTACCAGAGACCGTGGCGGATGTGTTATCTCAAGCTATGGCTGAGCGTCTCGATCCTTGGCGGCCAAAAGAGGAAGCACTATTTGTCTCGCAGAAAGGGAAGAGGCTGTCGATTCGCAGCATCCAGCTCATATCTACAGAAACCTTTGAACGTTTCCAGCAGGAATCACCGGCTAATCAACGTCAAAATTACTCCAGTCATAAGCTACGTCACTCGTTTGCGACCATGATGTTACGGCGTGGAGCCGACTTGCGTACCGTGCAGGAGCTGCTTGGTCACGCGTCGATTCAAACAACAACCGTGTACACTCACGTAACCAGCCGGGAGAAAGAAGAGGCTATGGCTCTGCTGGACGTTAAACTTCCCGCATTTGGGTTGAACAATTAGCTATTGAATAATTAGATTTAGAGAAGCCTGTCCAAGTGACAGGCTTTTTGAGTTCTCAAATACTGAATTATGCGATCACTCTCACCCTAAGCAATAATTGGAATACCTTATGTAAAGAAGTTAGGTGATGCCAAAAATTAATATGCATGTGAGGGGAGGGATGACATGGCTACTTTATCAACTGGACCGATTGAGAATAATCCAGTTAGTGGCGTGAGGCCAACACAACAGTTGACGATTAAGATCGATAATAGAGATCTGGTCAATAATGCGAGCATCTTAATTCAAGGATATTATCTGAATGGAATCAGAACTCTATATGTACTTGAACTTATTAGTATAAGTCCGAATCAAGCAATAACGAAGAATTACTTTGCAAACCTGGATGTATTTGAATTTATCTTTACAACAAGTGGTCTCGCAGAGCAGCAAGTAGAAATATCAGTTTGGGGAAAAAATTCTGCTGGGCAGCTTGTAACGCCCCATCGTATTGTATCTTCAGAATTGTTAGGTGCAAATGAGTCCACGGGAGTTACCGGGGTGACTGGAGCTACTGGAAGTAGTGGTGTAACCGGAGCCACTGGTGCAACAGGTGCAACTGGAGTAACCGGAGTAATTGGAGTGACTGGGGCAACTGGAGCAACCGGAGCAACTGGAGTGACTGGGGCAACTGGAGATACTGGAGTAACCGGAGCTATTGGTGTAACTGGAGAAACTGGTGCAACCGGAGTAACCGGAGTAACCGGAGTAACTGGAGTGACTGGGGCAACTGGAGATACTGGAGTAATTGGAGTGACTGGTGCAACTGGAGTAACCGGAGCTACTGGAGATACCGGAGCTACTGGAGATACCGGAGCAACTGGAGTAACTGGTGCAACTGGAGTAACTGGAGTAACTGGAGTAACTGGAGTAACCGGAGTAATTGGAGTAACTGGAGTAACCGGAGTAATTGGAGTGACTGGTGCAACTGGAGTAACCGGAGCCACTGGAGATACCGGAGCTACTGGAGATACCGGAGCTACTGGAGATACCGGAGCTACTGGAGTAACTGGTGCAACTGGAGTAACTGGTGTAACTGGTGTAACTGGAGCAACCGGAGCAACTGGAGTAACTGGTGAAACTGGAGCTACTGGTGTAACCGGAATAACTGGTGCAACCGGAATAACTGGAGCAACCGGAGAAACTGGAGTGACTGGGGCAACTGGTGTAACCGGAGCTATTGGTGTAACTGGAGAAACTGGGGCGACTGGAGTTATTGGTGCAACTGGAGTAACTGGTGTAACCGGAGCTACTGGAGATACCGGAGCTACTGGAGATACCGGAGCTACTGGAGTAACTGGAGTAACTGGAGTAACTGGAGTAACTGGAGTAACTGGAGTAACTGGAGTAACTGGAGTAACTGGAGCAACTGGAGTAACTGGTGCAACTGGTGCAACTGGTGCAACTGGTGCAACTGGTGCAACTGGAGTAACCGGATCAACCGGAGTAACTGGAGCAACCGGATCAACTGGAGTAACTGGTATAACCGGAGTAACTGGTGTAACTGGTGTAACCGGAGTAACTGGTGTAACTGGTGCAACTGGAGCAACCGGAGTAACTGGTACAGTAGACCCTACCGTAACTATAGTGGGAGTAGGCCCAAATGTTAGTTCTGAATTTAGCGAATTAAGAGCAAGTGAAAAAACGCCGATTATTGAATTGACTTCAGTATATGGTCTATCTAACCTAAGAGACATCGTCTCTACTTTGGGTGCTGCAACGGTTGGAACCAACAACACAGAGTTTCAATTAACCACGACAGCATCTGGAGCAGATACGGCAATACTTCAAAGCTCAGAACGGGGAAGGTATGAGTCAGGGTATGCTGGAGAAGCAGGGATCGGTGTGCGATTGCCTGTTGCCCCTACTGGAACACAAGTGGTGAGATGGGGACTTTTTGATGACCAAAATGGTTTGTTTTTTGGCCAGAGTGTGGCAAACGGAATATTTATAGCAGTCAGAAGAGCAGGATCTGACACGATTATTCCTCAGGCTTCCTGGAACGTTGATAAATTAGATGGAACCGGTCCTAGCGGAGCTACGCTTAGTCTGGCTAAGGGGAATATATTTCAAATTTTATTTACTTGGTACGGTTATGGGGTCATTGAGTTTAGGGTCGTTATTCCTGATCCTACGACTTTAGCGCAAGAAGTAATCACCGTTCAACGATTCTCACCAAGCGGGCAAACAAGTTTGGCCGATCCTAATCTTCCTCTTCGTGCTGAAATCTCGAATAGTGGAACAGCATCTGCACTTAATTTATTTGTTGGAGGAAGACAATATAGCATTGTGGGCAGATATAGTCCGGTATTCAGAATTACTTCTGAAAGAAGAACTGTAACTGCAACCGGGACTCTGACACCGATTTTGGCCTTCCAAAGAAAAGCAACTTTTCCGGCAGGTTCAGGCAGAACGAATTCAGTCAGTGTAAAACTTGAAGGAATCGACCTTGTAACCTCAGACGATATATACTACCAGATCATATTAGGCGGAACCATTAATGGAGCCTTTGCAACGTATCCAACGGCAACGACGAATATTCCAAACTCGGAGACAGGTCTGTTAGTAAATAGTACGCTAACGACCATTACTGGAGGTCAAGTACTACTACAAGGCTTAGCAGCTGGCGTAGAAGGCAGTGCCAGAATTTTAGCTTCTGCGTCATTATTGGATTTTCAATTACCAGACACTGAATTTGTCACGCTGGCTGTAGCTAACTTAAGTGGTGGTACGAATTCTGTCACCGCAACCTTTAGTGTCACTGAAGAATGGTAGTCAATAAAAAGCGGGGAGAAGAATATTCACTTCTTCTCCCTCTTTCTGCAAAGGAGGAGAAACATTGTCAGATATTATCATCTCCAATATTGGACCAAATGTCAGTTCGCAATTCGATGAGTTGCGTGTAGCACAAAAAACTCCAATTGTGGAGCTAACCTCTGTGTATGGTCTATCGATCCTTAGAGATGCAGTTACGACTACTGGGGCTGGCACGGTTACAAATAACGCGACTGAGTATAATTTGAGCAACACTGCCAGTGGCGTAGATTCGGCCGTTTTAGAAAGTGTATTGCGAGGACGATATGAACCGGGATATGCAGGAGAGGCGGGGATAGGCGTACGGATTCCTTCTCTGCCCATAGGTAACCAAGTGGCACAATGGGGATTATTTGATACTCAAAACGGAGCCTTTTTTGGAGTGAACAGTACTACGGTATTTGTAACCGTACGTAGAGCAGGAGTTGATACGACAGTTCCTCAAAGCTTATGGAATGTAGATCCATTAAACGGGACAGGACCAAGCGGAGCTACACTAAACTTATCAAAAGGAAATATATACCAAATTGTGTTTACATGGTATGGTTACGGAGTGATCGAATTTAGAGTGGTTATCCCTGATCCCGTAACGTTAGCCCAAGAGGTAGTTACCGTTCATCGATTCTCCCCAACAGGTCAAACAAGCTTTGTTGATCCAAATCTTCCCTTAAGAGCGCAAGTCGCCAATAATGGAACCGGTGTTGCTTATAGTATATTTGTGGGTGGAAGACAATATAGTATTATCGGAAAATATGAACCAACCTATAGAGTCACTTCCGAAAGAAGAAGAATAACAAATGTTACATCAACATTAACACCCGTCATTTCATTTACAAGAAAAGCTGTGTTTCCAGCGGGTTCGGCTAGAACGAATTCGGTACAGGTGAATTTGGAAGAAATTAATGTTATTTCATCCGTAGATCTAAGTTACCAAGTGCTTGTAGGAGGGACGTTAAATGGAACTTTTGTTAATTATCCCACAGCTACAACGATTATTCCTGATAGCGAGACCGCACTGCTAGTCAACAATACCTCTACAACAATTACAGGTGGAGAAGTGGTGTTTCAAGGCATTACAGGAGGGGGAGCAGGGAATACCAAAATATTGGCTTCTTCAGAACTTTTGGATTTCACTCTTCCGGAAAATCAGGTTGTAACTTTAGCCGTATCGAATATTGGTGGTCCAGGCTCGAACACAGTTGATGTGGTATTTAGAGTAACGGAGAGTTGGTAATTAGTAATACACTGTAACGATTGACATCGAATGATTCGAAATTTTGAATTAAAAAATGTTCAAAGATAAAAATTAACGGAACAAATGTTATGTAAACTAAATGAAATTTAGAAAGCTAATAACCACCTGAGTACTCCTTAATACAGGAATACAGGTGGTTATTTTTTATACTTGGATTATTCCAATCCAGCGATTTGTTCTTTTAATTTGTTAGCAGATGCCTGGAAAGCCACTTTCTCGGATTCATTCAGTGGAAGAGGTAGAATTTCGCGCACACCGTTGCGATCTACGACACATGGAACACCCAGATAAACATCCGATACACCATTGTAGTCTTCAAGGTACGTGGATACGTTCAGAACGGAGCCTTCGTTGCCGAGAATTGCAGCTACAATGCGGTCCAGAGCAAGGGCGATTGCATAGGAAGTCGCGCCTTTGGCATTAATAATCTCATACGCTGCATTTTTGGTGCGGTCGAAGATATCCTGTTGTGTTTCTTCATCCAATTTCAGATCTGTTCCTGCAACGTTAGCCAGGCTCCATACCGGTACTTCGGAATCTCCATGCTCACCAATAATGTGTGCGTGAATACTACGCGGGTCGATCCCTTTATTCTTACCAATCAGGTAACGGAAACGTGCGCTATCGAGCAATGTACCTGAGCCGATGACACGGGAAGCAGGCCATCCGCTTTGTTTCCATGAAGTATAGGACAAAATATCTACAGGATTGGTTGCAATCAGTAAAATACCATGAGAATTCACTTCAGTAATGCGCTCAATAATATCTTTGAAAATGCTTGCATTTTTCTTCAGCAGATCAATCCGAGTTTCGCCCGGCTTCTGGGAAGCACCGGCTGTAATAATAATGATATCTGCATCTTTGCAGTCGGAATAATCGCCAGCCCATACTTTCACGCCTCCCGTAAATGGAAGACCGTGGTTCATATCCAGCATTTCGCCGGTTGCTTTATCATGATTCACATCCACAAATACCAACTCGGACGAACGCTGTCTCAACATTAGCGTGTATCCCGTTGTTGTTCCCACCGCACCCATGCCTACAATCACGACACGACTTGGTTTCAGAGCTGCACTATTTGTCATGTTCATATCCTCTCCTTTTTGGGTTATACTCCCATCCATATTAAGGGATTAGAGAATATAAAGCGAGTGTTGTCTATAAAATAGTTCACATTTCATGTCTTTTTACCAATTATTCCGTCGAAAAACAGTTTAGGATAAAATTAATGGTAATATGTGTGCGACCTATAGCCCAGAGTATGAGCTGGAAAAAGGGAGCGGGCCGACCATGAGTGGGCAATGAGCCTTTTACATAAGGTTTGTGGTAGAATAGGAGCAGTGGATTCTGATGAATCGTAAATAAAACGCCATAGGACAGGCATGCGCGCCTGTATATTGGATGAGAGAGGTGGAGCCCACTTGCGTTCGCAATGGATTAAAATCGCGCAGACAGCATTGCTGTCTATAGGTATAGCAGCTGTATTGGCTGCATGCACCGACTCAGATCAACCTCCGGTAGCAGAACCTCCGCAGCAGCAGGAGGACGCCGGGAATACAGGGCAGACGTTAACTGTCGTTCCCCCTGTGAACAGTACAGAATCTGCAGATATGGCCAAGTA
The DNA here is from genome assembly GCF_038004485.1 of Paenibacillus sp. FSL R7-0026. NCBI lineage: Bacteria > Bacillati > Bacillota > Bacilli > Caryophanales > Paenibacillaceae > Paenibacillus > Paenibacillus sp. FSL R7-0026. The sequence continues at coordinate 3,625,102 of NZ_JBBORG010000001.1, read as the reverse complement.
CCAAATACAGACCCGTTTGACCGATTTTCAGTTGCTCAATGACAACGGAGGATTGGCGTGGGGTGTGACGAGGAATGCGCTGCGCCTGTACTACACTCAGGATCAGGGAAAGACCTGGACCAATATTTCACCTTCGGAAAATGTACAATTTCCGGCTAACCCTAAATATGGACAAAGCATTTATTTTGTAGATCGTGCGCACGGTTGGATTGTTCGTGAAGGCATGGGTGGAACAGATACCATGGTGCTTCGCACCAACAATGGGGGCGTAACATGGAGTCTGTCTTCTCTGTCCAAGACGGATAAAGTGACTGCGATCTCATTTGTATCTCCTGAAAAAGGCTGGATTCTCACTACGGTCGATACCGCTATTGGTAAACAGGAGAAGAAACTCTACTTTACCGAGGACGGTGGAATCACCTGGAACCGCATGTCATCGAGTAATGAAGACGGCAAACAGGAAGCAGAAGAGATTTCCAAACGTGGGTACACCACGGGGATGACTTTCTCGGATCCAAAGCATGGTTTCTTAACAGCGCTGGAGTTCGGCACACCGAAGTTGTATGTAACATCAGACGGCGGAAAGAACTGGAATACTGGACCATCCTTCTTTGATCGAAACAAATTTAACGGGTGTGGTAATTTCAGTGTTAGTTCACCACAATTTTTTGGACGTGAAGCGCAATCAGCCTGGATGTCAATGTCCTGTTCTAAAGGGGAGAGCACGACATTCAATGGATTTTTTACCACCGACGGCGGAAAGAGCTGGAAATTGTCCAATTTCACTTTAAACAAACAAACGGGTCCGAATCGTAACCTTTCACCGGTATTTCTGAACGCGTCAGAAGGTTGGGCGATGCAAAAGGGCATAACCTACCACACCAAGGATGCGGGCAAAACGTGGAGCGCTCTTCCTGCAAGCAGTGTACTGGAGAAAATTCTCGAAGACTATCCGGAGATTGTGAAGATGCAGATGGTTACCCCCAAGCTTGGCTGGATATTGGTTGAAAATACAGATGCCAAAAGATCGTTGTTATTGCAAACGGTAGATGGCGGTGTACATTGGAAAGTACTATAAACGTAGAGTGTTATCGATGTGAATAGATAGGAGAAAGGAGAGGAGCCTAAGGGTTCCTTTCTTTTTTACTTTGTTTGTGAAATAAATCACAAATAAATCCACTAGAAGGTGATATATTTAACTCAACAAGAGAAGGAGTGATGAAGATGAGAACCAACGGTCAAACTCAATTCACGCAGGCGGATGAATTAACCAGATATATGCTTCAATTATGCTACACATGTGACGATGCAAATCGTTGTACAACAGAGGAAGCAGTGAAGGCTTGCATGGCAGAACACGCACAGGCAGACCAACCCGAACCAGCCGAAGGTGGAGATGTAACTCGCGGGTATATGGATCTAATGTACGCTTAGGCTAATGATACACGAATCAATCACGGAGAACGCTCCTGCGGGAGGGTTCTTTTTGATTTGGAGAGAAATGTATGCGCTCTTAAATTCACTTCGCAAATATTGCAGCATGGGTTATTATAGAAATAATTAAGGTGAATGACTCAAAATGTGGAATTGTTGTATTGAATTTATCTGAAAGAGAAAGAGCATGAAATTGTAGAAAGGATAAACTATGAATATTCAAGATCTCCCCATTGAAATAAAAGAACATATAGGGAAAGTTCAGAAAATCACTTTTCCTAAGCAAGGTCATACTTCTACTGTGGCTATTCTGGATACGTTCGGCCAAAAGTACATCATTAAGAAGACAGAAAACGATCTTTATAATGAATGGTTATTAGATGAATATAAGGTGCTCCAATACCTTTACCGTACGGGACTCCCTGTTCCAAAGGTATATTCATTTCATACTGAGGACACATCGAGATGGCTTCTGATCGATTATATTGACGGAATAAGTTTAAGAGAATTTCTCTCTAAGATGCCTGACCTCCAAAGTAAAGAAAAAGCGATTTTTAACTTTGGGCTTTGTTTAAAGAAAATACATGAATGCTCTTGTCCTGTTGAATTATTGAACAATAACAGTCCTTGGTTAGATACAATGCTTAATAAAGCAGAATATAATCTTACTCACTTTGCTGTAGACGGATCAGTAGAACTACTTCAACAGTTAAAAGAAGCAAGACCAAAACCAATAGAGAACACTTTCATTCATGGAGATTTTACTATAGATAATGTGCTAGTTAATGATTGTAATATTGTTGGAGTTATTGACTGGGCAGGTGCCGCTTATGGTGATCCAAGATATGATGTAGCATTAGCCATTAGACCGAAACATAATGCGTTTGATAATGAAAGAGATAGAGAAATATTTTATAACGGGTATGGAAAGTTAAGAATAACGGATGAAGAATATAATTATTTTGAAGACGGGATATATAACTTCTTTTAGTCTGGCTAAAAATTGTTCTTCAAATGCATATCCAATCTCTTTAGAAGGAGTAAAACAAATGAGCCCTCCAAAACATATCTTATCTGCCGCTGCAATCGTGATCAACGAACAAAATGAATTATTACTTATTAGAGGACCACGAAGAGGTTGGGAAATGCCAGGTGGTCAAGTAGAAGAAGGAGAATCCCTAAGTCAAGCTGCGATCAGAGAAACGAAAGAGGAGTCCGGAATAGACATTGAAATTATCAAATTCTGTGGAATATTTCAAAATATCGAAAATTCAATATGTAACACATTATTTCTAGCCAAACCGATAGGAGGAGAATTAACGACATCATTGGAGAGTTTAGAGTCTGGTTTCTTTCCAATTGAAGAAGCCATTTTAAAAGTCGAATGGAAAAACTTCAGAGAAAGAATAGAGTATTGTTTAAAACCTGAGATGCAACCTTTTTGCATTGAGTTCAGTGATAAGAATAATATTTAAAAGTTTCCGGAAAAGCGTGGTGTTGTCTAATTTTTTTTTTTTGGAAACTTTACAATTATTCGTTAATTGACCAAAACTACAATAGGGGGAATTACATTGAACGCAACCTTTACTAAAGTGGTCGGAGTTAGCTTCATTATTTTATCAATCTTAAGACTAACTCCTTATATTAATGTGACTGGTAAGTGGTTGTTATACATATCGATAGCAGCATTTTTTCTTATCCTATATGACTTAATGGAATTTGTGATTAAAAGAATAATGGCAAGTAAGGGTTTGAAACTTAGCAAGGTTTTATCTAGTTTTCGCCCATTGTTTCTTGGATGTGCAGTGATGGCTATCATAGTTTTGCCTAATATAAAGGTCGCTATCTCTGTTAAAGAGGTGAATACTTATAGTGATTTTTTCACTTTAATTAGCCTAGGAATAGCAATAATGTTACTTGGATTTAAAACTGAAAGTGAAGAATCTACTTCGCTGGAAAAATCAAAAGGGAATGAGATAAGAGAATTTTTGAATTCAACTGAAGGAGAAATGATTATTAAAAAATATATAGAAGAACAAACAATAGAAAATAACAAAAAATTGATAAGTTAGGCAGGTTCTAAGTAGTCATGATGAACGAAAAAGATTTGAAGGTCCATTCCAAGAAGGAAGTTCAATCAATGAAATGAGTCGATGTTGTATACTCACTACTAACCAATCCATCCAAATCTAAAGTGCTTGCAGTAAGAAATGTAGGGCGTTCAAGCTGGTCGCTGCCTGGCGGAGCTGTTGAAGCCGATGAATCATGGGAACAAGCAGCAATCAGGGAAGCCAAAGAAGAAACAGGACTTGATGTTGGCGTCCACGGCATTGTAGCAATAAACGAGTGTAAATTTGAAGGAATCAAAGAACATGCCATTTTTATCACATTCAGAGCGGAAATCGTCGGAGGGAATGAGGAGATATCAAGACCAGACGAAATCTCTGAGATTGCATGGTTGGATATAACACAGGCAGATGAGCTTATGCCTTACTATAAGAACGGCTTTAAAAGCTTACTTAATGGCAATGAGATTACATATTTCAACGAAGGTAACAAGTAATGTTCTGAATGTAGTTTATAAAGGAGGCTATCAGATGAACAAGCACAGTGTTTATGAAACAAACAGCTTTTATTGGGATACAAAAGGGAATGACTTTTTGAGAGCAATCGTGCTTCCACATTATGGAGCATTTATCTCAGAAGAAAAACACCAGCTTTTTGGTGATGTCTCAGGATTAAAGATGTTAGAGGTGGGCTGTGGAAATGGTCAATCCTTGCAGTATCATGGAGACCGCAAAGCTGGTGAGCTATGGGGTATGGATATATCCCAGAAACAGATAGAAAAGACACAGCAACACTTGAGAACAAACGGTATTTCTGCAACATTGATATGTTCACCCATGGAAGAGGAATGTGGGATTCCTACGAATTATTTTGACGCTGTGTATTCGATTTATGCCATAGGTTGGACAACCGATCTTGAAGTTACCTTCAGCCGAATCGCTTCTTATTTAAAGAAAGATGGCATTTTTATTTTCAGCTGGTCTCATCCAATTCATAGATGTGTCGTTGAAGAAAATGATAGATTTGTCTTCAATAAGCCATATTCTGATGAATCGTGGTATGCGGTATCTCCTGACTTTTGTCAGGGTGAATTAACCTTGGCTGATCGTCAAATATCAACCTATGTCAATGCGTTAGCGAAAGCGGGGTTTGTCATTGAACAAATGATAGAAGAATCCGATGAGGATATCATGCAATTACATAATAATAGCGATAGTCTCCTTAAAAGAGCGAAGATGTTACCTGTATCCTTTGTGGTTAAAGCGAGAAAACGGTGAATAAATGAAACGAATCGGAGAGTGGGCTATGTTTAAATATCAAATGGATACTGCTACCTATATATCGCTATTGGCAATGAAAGATGCACCCCAATTATATAATCTGATTGATCGAAACAGGGATCATATAGGAGCGTGGTTGAAGTTCCCCAGTATGACATTAACAGAAGATGATTCAAGAAATTTCATCAAGGGAACACGTATACGCTATGCTCAAGATGATGGTTATTGGTTAGGAATCTGGTGTGGAGACGAGCTTGCTGGTTCTATTGGATACTTATACATTGATCAAGAAAACAAGAAGACTGAAATAGGATATTGGCTAGGTCAGGAATATGAGGGTAGGGGACTTATTACAAAATCGATTAAAGTGTTAATTGCTCACGCATTTGATGAACTTGAATTAAATAAAGTTGAAATTGGCGTAGCAACAGACAACTTCAAAAGCCGCGCAATTCCTGAAAAATTAGGCTTTCAACGTGAAGGTGAATTAAGAGATTACGAATATATTAATGGTGCATATTTAAACAGGATTATTTATGGGTTGAAAGCAGATCAATGGAGAACGTAATAAATCAAAATTTATTTTAACTAAAGGAGCTTGTTATGAGAAAATTACCGCTGTTTATAGTGACAGGCGCAAGTGGGACAGGAAAAACAACGATCTCTTCGCTTGTTCGCAAGCAACTTCCCGAATTGGACGTCTTTGATATGGATATCATCGATAACGTGGATTGGCAGATTGCCAAAGAGAATTGGTTGAGGATTGCGTATAACATATCGCTAAGTGGACGAGGGACTGTTTTATGTGGAACGATGGTGCCGGAAAATATTGCATCGTCCGATTACATCGATCGATTTGATCGAATTCTATATATGAATTTGCATTGTGACGATGTTACTCGCGAGACACGTTTAAGAGCCCGTGGGTGGGACGAGAACCTGGTTGAAGATCACAAAAGTTTTGCCAACTGGTTACTCCAGAATTCGGAAACTGCGTTTGACCCGCCAATGCAAACAATTGATACGACAGAGCTTACAGCAGTGGGAGTAGCTGAACAAATTAAAGAATGGGTTTTAAAGAACTGGTGCGAGGAATGAACACCTGAAAGACATCTTGATGAGACGAAGGAGGTCACGAATTGTTTCTCAATGTATTACTTTGGTTGATTATTCTCTGGGTGATCTCCCTTTATTTCAGCTTTCCTAAGAAAGATCGCATGTACACAGTCAATGTGCCAAGCACATATTACATTCAATCTTCAAATCGGTTGGATATTCAGAAAAACTACGAATGCGCTGCATTTTCCAGTGCGTTTGTCTTAAGACATTTCGGTTTGGAGTCCAACGGAACAAAGCTTTATGAAACCTATCCTCGCAAATTACTGGATGGGACGGTATATCCTAAAGCGGTCGTTGTTTTTTTCAGGAAGCTAGGATATCAAGTAATGTACTTACGTGGTAATGAGAATACGTTGAAAAGACAGATCAGCCAGGGTGTACCTGTTATTTTATTTATTAGAGTACATCCCAAACAACGTTATTTGCATTTTGTTCCCGTCGTTGGTTATGATGAAACGCATTTTTACTTGGCTGAATCGTTAGATCACAAGATTAATTGTGATGAAGAATATTACAATCGAAAAATCAGCATAAGTGAACTCAACACGTTATGGAGGTCATGGTTGCCCTTTTCTCAAAACTCCTATATCGTCGTACATCCGACGCAGATTTAAGACGGCCCTCTTTCAAGGGACAAGATATATTTGCTTTGAACGAACTAATCGGTATTATTTGGAACGTCTGCGTGGTTAAATCATGCAACTCATGCCCAAACGGCATGAGTTTTTTTGTGAACAAATATCGTTACGTAAATCAGCTCGACTCAATCGATGGTTATGACCAATTTAGATCAACTGTATGGGCGGTGTGATATCATTTTATTGTTTTTAATGGAAATAAGCCGATTTTTTTACTAAAATGGTTGTTCGTCCACGCATCTTATCATCTACATACGTACGTTAAACTATGTCTATAGGGAGGTGTCCACACTGTGAGTCATTCAGAAGTGAAGAAACGTATGAAGAGAAAAAAGGCAATGTTACATCCGTGTAAAGTTAAAAGAAAAGAACGCCGATTAAAAGTGGTCAAAAAATTTGTTCAAGTAAAATGTCCTCCTCCAGAAGTGAATATATCTACCCCTACTGTTGTTGGCCCAACAGGACCCCAAGGTATACAAGGCGTACAGGGCGTACAAGGTATTCCAGGTAAACAAGGGGTTGAAGGACCACCAGGAGCTCAAGGACCAGCGGGGGGGCCACCTGGACCACAAGGACCTCAGGGACAGCCTGGTCCTGCTGGAGCGGTAGGCTCTCAAGGTCCGGTCGGACCTGCTGGACCTATGGGAGCACAGGGGATTCCGGGAGAAGCAGGGGCTGTAGGGCCACAAGGTCCGCAAGGTAATCCCGGACCTGCCGGAGCAATTGGACCTCAAGGTTTTCCTGGAGCTGTTGGGCCGACGGGTGCGACAGGAGCTGCAGGAGCAGTAGGCCCGGCAGGCCCAGCCGGTGCAGCAGGAGCGGTAGGACCCGCTGGAGCAGTAGGCCCGGCAGGCCCAGCTGGTGCAACAGGAGCGGTAGGCCCCGCTGGAGCAGTAGGTGCGACAGGTGCGACAGGAGTAGCTGGTCCGGCTGGTGCCGCAGGAGTTACAGGTGCGACAGGAGCAGCTGGAGGCGTACTGGGGTTCGCTGACTTTTTCGCGCTGATGCCACCTGATAATGCTGCAACGGTTGCTCCAGGTGCAGATGTTAACTTCCCTCAAGATGGTCCAACAAGTGGAACGACGATCTCTCGCACGGGCCCTAGTTCATTCAATCTGGCAGCCATTGGTACGTATTTAGTTATGTTCCAGGGGAGTATGAATGAAGCTGGGCAACTTATGTTAACACTCAATGGTGCTGATCTTTTCAATTCAGTAGTGGGACGGGCAACAGGTACAAGTCAGATGCCAGGAATGGCTCTCGTGCAAACAACAGTAATAAATTCAATACTAACTGTACGAAATCCAGCAGGTAATCCCACTGCATTAACCATGACGCCTCTTGCGGGCGGAACAAGACCTGTATCGGCACATCTTGTGATCACACAAATAGCGTGAATCCGTTAAGAGGCTAGCAAACTCTCCTCAACTTTATTAAATATGCATCCACAATGGTAACATGGGTTTGCTTGAACTGAGATAACAGTGCTTTACCTGAGGCTGTTATCTCAGTTGGAGCGGATATTGGTACAGGAGTAACTACATATCGGATACCCTTTTTGTTTTGTGAGGAATGGTGAAAACGTCACCACTAATTATTTTTTCAGTAGTTAATATGATAAAATATTAGAAAAACCTCAGAGGTGAGTACATGAAGAATGGACACTGGAGAAAAATAACATGGGTTGTTGCGGCATTATTATTAATCATGATCACGGCTTGCAGCAATAGCAAGTTCAATCCAAACGAATTTTCAGAACAGGATCTGGCTGTGACGAAAACCGACAGTGAGGATAAGATTGCGTATGGAATGAGTCAGGAAGAAGCGGAGAAAATCCTCGGTGAGGGAACATCAACCGGTGTGGGTCAATCCTATCAATACAATAACGGGATCACGATTGGTTATAGGGATGCCAAAGTCGTTAGTATCATCTTGAATAAGGACTCGAAAGGGTACTTTAAGACGGCTCGCGGGGCAGAGGCGGGGATGACACATCAAGAGATTCTCGATCTGCATGGCAAGGAACATGTTTTAGTCGAGTCTGAACGTAATATCGATTATGCCTATCATATTCAGAAGGAAACATTCCTGGATGAGAAGTCGCTGCAAGCGGAAAAAGATGATCTGGCTATCTATCGTGCATCGTTTATGCTGACAAAAGAGGGACAGGTTAATCAGGTTATATTGTCGGATCAACGATTTGCAACAACCTTTAAGTAAAACATGGCTGCCAGGCAGCAGGGTATTAGATAATGAAATAGTACTTATTTTCGTATGAAGCAACCCTTCGGTATTCTGCCGGAGGGTTTTTCCCTTCACATCGTTGGATTTCAATCCGGATAACAAGTTCCTTGTTTACGTGCATATACATTACTGGAGACGGGTCAAGACTCCGGCTGTCCTAAGTTGTATGAACGGAGGGAGAGACATGGGCATTGAATCATCCTGGATGTTTGATTTGTTTGGAACCGTCTTTCCGGTTGTATTTGTTCTGATTATAGGTATAGTTCTTCTGTCGATGGGAAAGGAGGTATGGAGGTGGGGACGCAACAACTCGGAGCCGCTATTGACCGTGCCTTCACGAATCACCAGCAGACGGATGAAGATGAGTCAGTCGCAATCTGAACCGGGCAGTACAGCACGAACGTTATACTACGTCACCTTTGAAGTCGAAAGTGGAGATCGGCTCGAATTCAAAGTCAATGGCGAAGAGTATGGCCTGTGTGCTGAGGGGGATGAAGGACGGCTCTCGTTCAAAGGAACGCGTTATGTAGGCTTCGAGCGATATAATCGCGTATATTCTGAACGCCTACGTGGTTAAACTGAGCAGCTTGCGCCAGGATGGCGTGAGCTTTTTTTGATTATTTGCTGGACAAGCGTTTCTTAATGGGGCTAACGTGTTTTTATATAAGAAGAGGCTTAATGAGATTATGATCAAAGGATCATTACAATAGAGGAGGCAATCAATATGTCATTTACAGATCAGGTCGTTGTTGTAACCGGTGCCGCTCAAGGGATAGGACGAAGTGTGGCCGAGGCTTATGCGGTCGCTGGAGCCAAAGTTGTACTTGCCGATCACAAGGAAGCCGAGGGTGCCGCAGCCGCAGCTTCCATTCGCAATGAAGGCGGAGAAGCGATCTTTGTTCAATGTGATGTTCGCAGCGAGCAGGATATTACGAATCTTTTTCGTACAACCGTGGAAGAATTCAAGCAAATCGATGTTCTGGTGAATAATGCAGGACTCGCCAAGTGGAAATCACCCTATGAGCTAACGCTGGAAGAATGGGACGATGTACTCAATACCAATGTGAGAAGTTGCTTTTTGGCGAGTCGGGAAGCAGCCAAACATATGAAAAGCAATGAACACGGGGGTGCCATTATCAACATGGCTTCTACACGTGCACTGATGTCTGAGCCTGATACCGAAGCTTATGCCGCATCCAAAGGAGCGATTGTAGCTCTGACACATGCGCTGGCGGTCTCACTGGGCAAAGACCAAATTCGGGTCAATTGTATCAGTCCGGGATGGATTGAGACAGGAGACGTGGAGAAATTGAAAAAGGAGGATCATGAACAGCATCCCTCCGGTCGTGTGGGTGTTCCTTCGGATATCTCCCGTGCTTGTCTATATTTGTCTGACCCAAGCAATACCTTTGTCACAGGGACCAACCTCGTTATTGATGGAGGCATGACCCGAAAAATGATATATGAGGACTAGAACCGGGATTGAACCGGGCGAGCCCTAAGCTGTCCCAAATTAAGAGTAATAAGCCCAAGTTAAGCACTTGGGCTTATTTGTTTTTAATAACTCGGTTGCTATAATAAATGTGATTTTACAACAGTAGAGGAATGGAGGGAGTATATGTTCGGGAAACAATCCCGGAAGGTATTTTGGCTGTTACTGCTGATCGGAGGGATGATAATGATAGGGAATGAGTCACCTGCTGAAGCTGACGGCGCAGATATACGGGCAGCCTGGGTATGGCAGGCACAGTCTGTTAGCAACGGAGATGAGCTGTTGGCCAATGCAGCTAAACATAAGATAAACAGGCTGTACGTGAATGTAGACATGACGCTGTCCAAGGAGGTATACCAGACGTTTATAGCCAAAGCAAGCCGTGCAGGTATTGCGGTTGAAGCGCTGGGAGGCGATCCATCCTGGGCACTCAGTGGTCGTGAAGGCCCCATGCTCAGATTAGCGTCGTGGGTAAGTGATTACAATCAAGCTACTGAGCCCAACGAGCAATTTGATGCCATACATCTGGATATCAAGCCCTATGTGTTACCAGCCTGGCAAGAAGATGCTAAGCAACTGGTACAATCCTGGGTAGCCAATATGAATCTGTTATTTGAGCAAGTAAGACAGGATGGCGCAGTTAGAGTGAATATAGACCTGCCATTTTGGCTGGATTCCTATACCGTCACAGGAAATAGAGTTTCTGAGGATGCAGATAACGAACCATTGTCACGTTGGTTCATTGAACAAGTGGAGCATGTCACTTTACTCGCTTACCGTGATAACGCGCAAGGGAACAATGGTATCATACGTTTGATTGAACAGGAAATGAACTGGGCCGATGCCAGCAATGTGAGCGTGACGGTTGGGTTGAACACCAAGCCCATGCCTGGCGAGGAGTTCACGTCATTTGCCGGGAAAGGTGCAGCGCAACTGGAAAGCGTTATTGAAGAAGTTGCCTCCGCATTCAGCAAGCATAGTTCCTACGCAGGTTCTGCTGTACATGACATCGTATACTGGGGACAACTGGAGCCGTCGGAACTGCCATCACCGGAGATTCCATCCAATCAGCCTGAGATTCGGGGAACGTATATCTGGGAGGCCTCTCAGGTGACAAATGACGGGGGAGAGCACATACTAGCGTTTGCTAGAGAGCAGAATATTAACTGGTTGTATGTCCGTTTGGATCTGGATCAACCCTATTCCAGCTATCGTAGTTTTGTGAAACGGGCAAAAGCGCAGGGCATTGAGATCCATGCGATGGGTGGACATCCGATCTGGGGCAAAAAGGAGAATCGTCCACGTATTAAGCGCTTGATTGATTATGTGAAAAACTATAATGCTGAATCCGAGCCGGATGAACGATTTGAAGGCATCCATCTGGATATTGAGCCTTACACATTGCCAGAGTGGGAGAATAGTCGGGACACCCTGTTGACGGAATGGGCTGCCAACATTACATTTTTCCAGGAAGAAACGAAGAAGGACAGTGATCTCGAAACAAGCGCAGACCTTGCTGTATGGCTGGATAGCTTCGCGTTGCCAGGAAAGGATACATCTGTGGCTGAATTTATAATCCGTACACTCGATCATGTGTCGCTGATGGCTTTCCGTAACAACGCCGAAGGTTCCAATGGGATTGCTGCTGTTGTGAGTCAGGAGATGGAGATCGCGGATCGTTTGGGTAAAAGGTTGATGATTTCGGTAGAAATGAAGCAGAACCACGAAGGTCCTCATATTTCTTTTTATGAAAAAGGGGCAGCGGAGATGGAACTTCAGCTTGCCAAGCTTCCGGATCTGCTGGCCGAACATCAGGCTTACCAAGGCAACATTGTTCATGCCTATGATTATTGGATTGAAGCCAAGCCTTAAACAGGCGAGTATTATAAGAAACGAGTTGCTTCGGGACTTCACCTTGGGTGAGGTTCCGGGCTTTTTTTTATGGAAAAAAGATGGAATCGTGTCACCGAATGGGCTCCTGCACAATACGATGTACGGTGATGAACAGCTGAAACAAGGGAGGAAACAGACTATGGCTGTTATTAAAGCCAACTCAGAGGACGTCAAGCTGCTGGCTAGGCTCATGAGGGCAGAGGCTGAAGGTGACGGCGAACAGGGGATGTTGCTTGTGGGCAATGTAGGTGTGAACCGGGTGCTGGTGGATTGTCTGGACTTTAAGGATATTCGCGATATCAATCGTATGGTATTCCAGAATCCAGGAGGCTACGAGTCAACACAGAAGGGGTACTTCTACCAACGGGCAAGACAGTCCGAGATTCGTCTCGCACAACGGGTGATCAATGGAGAGCGCATCTGGCCAGCGAGCAATTCATTGTGGTTTTTCCGACCTGTGGGCGACTGCCCACCAACGTGGTATGACCAGCAAAATACAGGACGTTTCAAAGCGCATTGTTTCTTCAGTCCGACAGGCGATGACTGTCCGGAAGTATATTAAATTTTGGGAGGAATCACCATGATTAATCAGCCTTATCAACCAACGACTCAAACACTGGGTCAGCAAGCAAATTCTGTGTTGGGTCAACAAGCCAATTCTCAGGTTCAAGGTACGTCTTACAAAATTGGTAACGGAATGCCTGCCATGTCACCAACGCCAGGGATGGTATCACCAAGCTCCACAAGTGTACCCCCACTCGTATCCAGTGGAAGCCCAATGACACCAACGGGTGCAGTGATTACAACAACGGCTCCACAGTTTGAGCAGTCATACATTGAGAATATTTTACGTCTGAACCTTGGTAAATTCGGTACGTTCTACATGACATATGAAGGCAATAAAGAATGGAACGCTCGCATATTCCAAGGTATTATTGAAGCAGCGGGCCGTGACCATATTATCATCAGTGACCCGAAGACAGGAAGACGGATCATGCTGTTGATGGTCAACTTTGACTATGCTACATTTGATGAGCCGTTGTTGTATCAATATCCAGGAGTGGTAGGCAATTACCCTCAAGCTCCAAGCAGATAATCATTGGCCCTCATCATTTTGATTGATAACTGACATGTTTAACACATACTGATTTACTTCGCTGTCCTGCATGTGGAGGTAATCCACAGACAGGACAGCTTTTTACATAAACATATATACGAAGGTTACTCTAGGTTTAGAGTCAGACGTAACCTTTTGGCGATAACATGGCACTTATACATGAATAGAACAAGCAGCATGCTTATATGAAGGGAGTCCATAGCATTGAATTCATGGATTGAAGGAGCGATGAAGGGTGAATCCGAAGCTTACGCACAACTGATGTCTCAATATCGCGGGATGGCACTTGCTGTTGCCTACCACCGACTGGGGGATACATTTTGGGCAGAAGATGTCGTGCAGGAGGCGTTTACTGAAGCCTTTGGCAATCTGTCCAAGCTGGAAGCTCCTGAGGCTTTTCCCGGGTGGTTCAAGGTAATCGTGGAGAGACAGTGTTATCGCTGGCTACGACGCAAGCAGCATACCATGATTCCAGTTCAGGAGCTGGAGCATGTTTTCCATGAAGAGGATCAGGTGCATAATCCGGAAAAACAAGCGGTGCAAAACGAAATGCATCGTACGCTACGTGATTCTATTGCAATACTGCCATCATCGATGCGGATTGCTGTTGAACTGTTTTATTTGGAAGGATACTCGCTCAAGGAAATATCGGATTTCCTCGGGGTGAAGGTACCTGCATTAAAGAAAAGACTGTTCGATGCCCGATCCAAACTCAAGCGCTCTATGCCTGTAAGGGATCTGGTCTCTGTATTCAGTGACTTGTATGAAGGAGGAAAAGGATTGTTACACATTATGAATGGGGATCACGCTGCCAATCGTTTAAGAGAGAGTGGAATTCAGGGAGACATCCTGGTATGGAGAGAGTTGTACACGTTCGGCCCGGTAGCCAAAGAAATGGGAGATACGAAGGAGCGGCAGAATCGGGCATCCGTGTTAGAACAACAGTTGGGCATTCCACAGGCGGAATACTTGAAGATTGAGGAACTTGAACGCAAGTTGCATTCGTTTCAACAATACAAGGAAATTGTCTTATGGTTCGAATACGATCTCTATGATCAGACGATGTTATCGTATCTGTTACATTATTTCAAAGGACAAGCACTCCAGAATACGAAACTGAATCTGCTCTGTATTGACTCGTATCCAGAGATTGAGCATTTTAGAGGACTGGGACAGCTTACCTCCACACAGATTGAACGTCTGTCCGGTAGTTGGCATGTGATTGAGAAAAACGAGTTACAAGCTGGTGCGCAGTTCTGGGAAGCCTATACGTCGACTGATTTCCGGCATCATCTGGATTACTTGCAGGCAGACACTTCTGCGCTACCCTTTGCGAAAGCTGCCTTTAAGGCACATTTGTCCCGTCTGCCATCTGTATCGAACGGTCTGGGACTCATTGAGCAGGCAACACTGGAGACTATTAGAGCAGGTGTGGAGCATCCGTATCCATTATTTCGCGAGGTAGGAGACAAGCTGCATATTCTCGGGATGGGTGATCTTGAATACTGGGCACATCTGAAGCGGATGACAGAAGGACCTCATGCCCTTCTTCAGATGAGCGGTGCAACCACTTTCCCTAATTTCAAGCAGCATGATGAAAAATTCCGTGACGGAATCCTGTCGCTAACGGAACTCGGAATTCAGGTGTTGAATGGAGAAGTCGATTGGGCATTGCTGAAGCAGGATGAATTCTGGATCGGTGGATTGCATAACGCAAGCGGGGGACGAGCGAAGTGGCGCTGGAATCCCGCTTCGGAAACCGTAGTGGAGATTGAGTCGACATCGTAATCGGCGGATAGAATCTGAGAAAATAACAGTATTGCAAAAAGAGAGTATTCAGCCATGCGGAAGCATAAGCGAGGATACTCTCTTTGGTTTAGTTAGATCATTGTTTGTGAAATGTTAAAAAAACAGCGTAATCGAGACTTTTGTTAAAGAAAAAAGGCGTTTCTGCCATTTCGTTGTCATAGGACACGGATTGACTGTGTAGTGTAGAATTATATAATAAAAGAAGCATATCTTTGTTATTCGACAGAACAAGGTGGAGGTGGAAGCATTGGGAAGTTGAAATTGCATATGAACGGCAGAATGGCTAATATCCTACATTTTCGAAGGAGGTGGACCTATTTGCCGAAGAATGACGGCGAATAGGATGAAAATTTGAGTGACCCCTTACCGAGTATTTTAAATTTAGTAATCATTGGTTTACTTGTATTAATGAATGGTTTCTTTGTGTCGGCGGAATTCGCGATGGTAAAGGTTCGTGGAAGTCGGATTGAGGCTTTGGTGGAAACAGGCAACAAAAATGCCATCTATGCTTCCAATATCGTACGTAATCTGGATGCATATCTATCAGCTTGCCAACTAGGTATAACTTTGGCTTCACTGGGACTCGGGTGGCTGGGAGAACCGGCAATTGCACATCTGTTAGAGCCCATGTTTACTGCATTTGGACTGGGACCAGTCTACGTTCATGGAATCTCTATTGCCATTGCATTTGTGATTATTACGATCTTGCACATTGTACTGGGAGAACTTGCTCCCAAAACGATGGCGATTCGAAAGTCTGAGACGATCACGTTGTGGTCTGCGGCTTTGCTAACGTTCTTCTACAAGTTAATGTATCCATTCATATGGGCACTGAACGGTATGGCTAACGGCTTATTGAGACTGTTCCGAATGGCACCAGCTTCGGAGATGGACGACGCGCATAGTGAAGATGAATTACGTATTCTCATGAAAGAAAGCAATAAGAGCGGTTTAATTGATAACACTGAATTAGCACTTGTTGATAATATATTTGATTTTACGGATACAACCGCCCGTGAAATTATGATTCCGCGGACGGAGATGATCTGTCTGAATGCCAATGAGTCCATGCTGGAGAATCTGGAGATTGCCAGTGAAAGTATGCGAACAAGGTATCCGGTATATAACGGAGACAAGGATCATATTATCGGCTTTATTCACATTAAGGATCTGATGCGATCCCAGCTTACGGATACCATCTCCGTAATCCGGCCCATCCTGGCTGTGCCAGATACCACCCTGATCAGTGATCTGCTCAAGCGAATGCAGCGTAGCAAGACACAGATTGCTATACTGATTGATGAATACGGAGGAACCTCCGGGCTGGTCACACTTGAAGATATTATGGAAGAGATCGTAGGCGAGATTCAGGATGAATTCGACCATGAGCGTCCTGTCATTGAACAAGTGGATGAGATGGAATACTCTATTGATGGATTGATGCTGATTGAAGAAGTCAGTGAACGATTCGGACTGGAGATGGATCGTGCCGATTATGATACCATCGGGGGCTGGTTATACTCCAGAGTAGATGCCATTCCACCTGAGGTTGGTCAATCGGTTGAGTATGGGGGTTATGTATTTGTCATTCAAGAGACAGAACATAAGCGGATTTCCCGAGTAAATGTGATTAAGCTGGAACTATTGGTTGAAGAAGAAGGCGCGTAGCCAGATCGAAATTGTAACAGATGAAGCTGTATGGTGACGTAATGGTCATCGTACAGCTTTTTTGCATGCTCATGATTCTTTGGGTGCATGAATGACAACATCGGCGTAACGATTCTCCGTGACCAAGCTATTCTCGATAGAAATTCGCTTATAAGTGACGTAAACATTCTCTCCAGGAGCGAGATCATACTGAATATTCAGCTTTTTTCGAGTGGATTGGGTTGTTGTCGGTGTCTTAATGGTGATGATGGCGTACATAGGCGTATCGACAAAAGTAACCTCGTAAAAATTGTAGTCCCCCACCTTAGTGGTGGATAACACGGGATTTTGCTTAAACTGGGTCAGGTGATCATTCACCATGCCAAGTGTTACGGGTAACACATAAAACAGAAGTACCAGAGGCAGAAGGCAGAAAGCAATCCCGAAAACACGTAAAAATTTGACATGGGAAAGGGTTCGTCCGCTCTGCTTGAGGAAAAGAAAAGCAAGGACGGGGGACAGTACAAGTCCCCAGATCATAAAGGGCAATACATAGCGGTCAATCCCCATGCTTATCCAGCTTTCCCGAGCTGTAGCCAAGAAATATATTAAGGTCCCTGCGGTAAGCGCACTCACCAAGATAACAAGCCAACGTTTGAACGAGCCGGAAACTTCGATATGTAGTTCATTCGGATTGGAGCTGTGACGATGCCTTCTGGATTTGGATTGAAATTTACTCAAGTTATACACCTCATTTGCAAACCTTGTTGGTTCATATGGTTTTGTGTATCCATTACCCAATACATACGGGCTGGAATAATTTAGGTTTCAACCATGCTGGAGATGCATACAAAGATAAAAGACGCTGCCGACAGAAACATCGGAGCGTCTAATTTTTTTTTGAAACCTGTCACCCGATCCGTCCGTTTATACCCTTACACAAAATCAAGTATGGAAGCGGAGGATGGATCAATATGCGGAAAATGAATAATAAGAGTGCAGCATCTATGCTAAAAATAACCCTTGTTGCCTTGTTAATGGTGCCAACAATGCTGGCTATACCTACGTCCGAACCAGCCGTTGCAAGCCCGATGATCAACGTGTCCTCTGGTGCCCTTACACCCCCACCTCCGCCGGAACCATCCATCCATTCGCTTGCTAACACTCGAGAACTTGGACATATCTATCAAGCGGTCGGTGCACTCATTCCTGGGGGTGGACTATCGGCTATCGTCAATACCAAGACCATGACATATACAGCAATGAAGACACTTTCCGTAGATTATCGACTTGAGCGCTGGACAGGAACAGCATGGGTAACTTTTAAAACGAATTCCAACAATGCAACGAATACAAACTTACTGAATGCCGCATCGGATTGGACCGTTATGCCAGGATATTATTATCGCGTTACCAGTATTCATACAGCGTATGATGGAAGTACCACGGAAACAAGCAAACATGTCTCTGGCACCGTGTTATTCTGATCTTATCGACGGGTGCTGCCGGGAAACTTCTGCTCTTGAAAATCGTTGGCAATAGCAGTCATTTCTTCTTCCGAAAGGGTGCCAAACAGACTCATATTGTTGGAACCCATCATCCACTGAAAGGAGTTATAGGGTGGGCCGATATACATCAGTGCTTCCGAGCCATCCGCCAGCTTTACGGTGCTCATGTCACGAAGCATGGCCCCTTCAATTTTCTCCCCAGGCATGACATGGACATAATCAAACTGGATAATCTCATCCTCTATGCTCTTGCCTTCACTGGTATATTGAACTCTCATTTGTGTGGACTCATAATAATCGTCTGGATTCACAGGGTTTTCAGTATCAAGCACGAGTTCGAATTTGACCTTGTTGAATCGCTCGGGAATGGCATTGGATAACAGAAAGTCACCCATGAACCCTTCGCGTGCGATCTCTTCCGTAACAAGTACTGGACGAAACAGATGGCTCGATAACTCATACGAAGGTGTATTAAGAGCTTCTTCTTCTTGTACTTTAAGAATGTCGTCTAAGCTGGTTTCCGGTGGTGGAGGCGTTTTGGCTGTTGACGGATCAGCCCCCAGTTGGGTCGTGCGATCCTCAATGATAACGGATTTCATGCCATTACCCCAATCTTTGATGGATTGCACAAAAGGGGATACCGCTTGCGTACCGGACGGCAGGCTGAAAATAACGGCCCCGATGGTCACGGACGCAGCTACGACGACTGAAAGTCGCAAGGTACGTATTCTTTTTTTACGTAAACCGATTCTGTTAATTTCCCTGTTTACCTTCTGCCAGGATTGCTGCATGGATTCGGTATGGGAGGCGGAAGGGGCAGAGACGGCCTGATGGAAAGCTTCATCAAAAGCCAGGTCAAACGCAGCGTCGAAATATTCGTCTTCCAGCTCTGAATCGAATCGCTCCACGTTTTTATCGGACTTGCCTTTGCTCAATGCTTCCACCCCATTCCTTATGTAATTTCTTCTTGATACTGCCACGGGCTCTGAACAAGCGTTGCTTCACAATGTCTTCGGAGGTATCCAGTAGTTCGGCCATCTCTCGGTAAGAGAGACCTTTTTTCCACCGTAACTCAACAAGTACACGATATTCCGGTTTGAGCTGTCCGAGATAATATTCAATAGACTCTTCCATCATCTGCGTTTCTACCATGCTTTCCACGGAAGCTGCGGTCTGATTCATCGTCTCCATATCTATAAAAACACTATCCGTATCCAATTGGTTACGGTTATTTTTATTTTTTCTCAGATAATTAATAGCTGTGTTCCGTGTGACAACCTTGAGCCAGGCTTTCAGTTTGACCTCGTCTTCAAAGATGGGTTTGTTTTTAATGATTTTGATAAAAGCTTCCTGAATAATATCTTCTGCTGCAGCACGCTCCTTGATGATATAAACGATAAGACCATGTACCATATTATAATATTCATAATACACTTCTTCTTGAAGTGCAGAGCCTAAATTATGGAAATCTGAGGCTAGTAATAACTGGAGCCGATTGGCCATGATGTTCTCCTTTCTGGTGAACAATCCACAAACATTGGTATCATTACATTTTACAACATAATATGGAAACGATACAATGGGAGGTTGGTCCGGGACAAACCAGATGAGGGAAGTGTGTATAACATGCGGGAAAGTTTGCTGAAAATTAATAAAAGGCCGTCTCGCCAACCATGAATACATGGTTGCAAGACAGCCTTTTTCGCCTATTCAGGAAAAATTATTACGGGAGATAACCCTCCGTGATCAGTTAGAATGCCCAGTCTCCCTTAAGGAAGATGGCTTCACGTTCGCCGTTTGCCGTGATACCGTAGATGTCCGTCTCGGGAGAGCCCATCATGAAGTCCACATGGGTGATGCTGGTGTTCATGCCACGAGCTGCAAGTTCTTCAGGAGACATCGTTTTGCCACCTTCGATATTGAATGCATAGGAACTGCCAATCGCAAGATGGCACGACGCATTCTCATCATACAATGTAGTGTAATACAGGATACCACTCTCAGAGATCGGTGAATGGAAGGGGACCAAAGCGACTTCGCCGAGGTAATGAGATCCTTCATCCATCGAAATGAGTCTTTCCAGCGTATCCTGACCTTCTTCAGCATGAAAATCAATGATACGTCCGTTCTCAAATGTGAGTGAAAAACGATCAATGATACTGCCGCCATAACTGAGTGGTTTGGTGCTGGACACTTTGCCATTAACGCCATGTTTGGCTGGAGCGGTGAATACTTCCTCTGTCGGGATATTCGCGACAAAAGGGGTGCCTTGCTCATTCACGCTACCTGCCTGCGCCCAGATATGACCTTCTGGAAGCTCGACAGTAAGATCCGTCCCCGGGGAGAGGAAATGTAATGCTTGATACTTCTTGTTGTTCAGGGCAACGGCTTTGGTCTCCAGTCGTTCAATATGCTGTTCCCAAGCCGCTACAGGGTCCTCCAGATCGGCTCTCACCGCAGCGAAAATAGCTTCCCACAGCTGGCTAACCTGCTCAGCTGCCGGGAGATCCGGGAATACTTTGGCTGCCCAATCGGGGGAAGGACAAGCCACACCCGTCCAGCTCATTTTATCCGCCTGTTGATACTGACGGTACTTGGCCATCGCCTGACCATATGTACGCTGATGAGTGGAAATCCGCTCCGGGTCAATACCTTTCATCAGGGTCTGGGCTGGATGACAATACGGTCAGGAAGGCTGCATTATTGGCTGCCAGTTCTTCAAGCTCCGCTGCATGCCATTTCGGCGGCTCTTGGAAGGATTCTTCAGGGGCCATCTCAAACCGCAATCGATTGACGGTTTCATCTCCGTATTTTACAATCACCTGCTTGGCTCCAGCTTCATATCCCTTACGTACCAGCAAACGTACGAATTCAGCGGTATCAATCATCGCAGAGATGACAAATACTTGTCCTGGTTGCACGTTAGCACCTACTCTTACAGCAAGTTCGGCGTAACGATCCAGTTTTTGTTCAAAACTTAACATATGAGTTCCCTCCAATTGTTGAATTGGTGACCTGTTGACGCAGGAAAAGAGAGGAGTAATCTCCTCTCTCCTAAATCACATCAAACGGGATTAAAATGCCCAGTTTCCTTGCAGGAAGATCGGCTCTTCCGCGCCTTCGGAGGTCACGCCGTGGATGTTCATTTCTCCGGATCCAATCATGAAGTCTACATGAGTGAGGCTGGAGTTCATGCCACGTTCAATCAGCTCTTCTTTGGACATCGTTTTACCACCTTCCAGACAGAAGGCATAGGCATTACCAATCGCCAAATGGTTGGAGGCATTTTCATCAAACAAAGTATTGTAGAACAAAATATTGGTATCGGAAATTGGGGACTGATGTGGAACGAGGGCTACTTCACCCAGATAGTGTGCACCTTCATCCATCTCGATCAGGTTTTTGAGTGCATCCAGTCCTTGCTCAGCGGTGTAATCAACGATTCGACCGTTCTCAAATGTAAGGGAGAATCCGTCAATCAGGTTGCCGCCGTAGCTCAGTGGTTTCGTGCTGCGAACTGTACCGTTAACACCCGTTTTCAGCGGAGCCGTGAATACTTCTTCCGTAGGCATATTGGCAATAAAGACATGTCCTTGCTCATTCACACTTCCACCGGATACCCAGATATGGCCTTCTGGAAGTTCGATGGTCAAGTCTGTGCCTGGAGCTGTATAGTGAAGCTTCTTGTATTTCTTGTTGTTCAGCAGATCAGCGCGGGAATCCAGGTTTTGCAAATGGGTTTTCCATTCGGCAACAGCATCCTGTTCACCGATCCGTACTGTTTTGAAAATGACATCCCATAGGCGGTCCACTTGTTGCGCTTCTGGAAGATCCGGGAACACTTTAGCTGCCCATTCCGGAGAAGGAACGGCCACGATAGACCAGCTGAATTTGTCAGCCATCTGATAAGAACGATATTTTTCGAGCGCTTTGCCGCGCACTTTTTGGCTAGTAACAATCCGTTCCTGAGCTACACCGTTCAGCAGATCCGGATTTTCAGCGATGACGTGCAGAATAGCGGCACCTTCTTCAACGAGTTCAGTCATTTCAGCTGCAAACCATTTTGGTTCAATGGAGAAGGCTTCATCAGGGGCAAGATCGTAATGAAGACGTGTAACGGTTTCATCGCTCCAGTTTACTTTGACCAATTTCGCACCTTTACCGTAAGCTGCTTTGACAATCAGTCGTACAAAATGTGCTGCCGAGATTGGAGCGTTAACCACGAGTGTCTGTCCAGGATGGACATTGACACCGACTTGTACAGCCAATTCAGCATATTGCTGCAGATTCGTTTCAAAAGTATTCATGCTATTTTTTCCTCCAATGTGATAATAATATCGTAGCTTGTTGGCTATTATAGTCCTCATTACAACTATGTAAGGACTCAGAATGGTTCCTTCATTGAATAAGGTATACGTTGCTACGTTATATATTGTACAATTAACCAATAATAATTACCAAACTAGGTTTACCAGAAATGTTGGAGACCGACTGTAGATGAAAGATTAAAGGAGAGAATGATTGTGAATATTGAAATTATAAGTGCTGAAATGCGCCGTGAAGGTGAAAAAGGATACGTGGGAAATACCGTTTACCGCACAGAAGGCGAAAAGTCAGTATATGAGATTACCTTCATGAGCAAGAACGGAAAAGATTGGGACTATAGCTTGCATTTCACGGAGCAATCCGGTGATGAAGAAGAGTTACTGCGTATGGACGAGCTGCTTGAGAATGATGACGATCTGTACAATCAATTGCTCGATGCTGCTCTGGAGGCATTTCCGGCTTAACTGGCCGAGATGTTCTTGTTCTATTGTGTTGTGTCGATGACTATACTAGACGGTGTATGCCCGAAACAGGGTGTATACCGTCTATTTTATTGGAAATGTTGAATAGATGATCCAGAAAAGGGAAGTCTACGAGATGAATGGAACCAGAGAGACAATCCGCCTAATGGGAGGTAACCGTGAATGGCATCTGACAATCTGATTACAGAAGGGTTGACGGGTCTTGAAGAAGTCGCGCCCGATATTCTCAGTCTACGTACACTATTCGTTAATGTCGTGTTCATCGGAGAGCCAGGAAGCAGGAACTGGGTCCTCGTGGACACCGGAATGGCGAGGTTCACAGATCATATTGTTCAGGTTGCAACAGAACGATTTCAAGGTCCGCCGTCTGCGATCATTTTGACACACGGTCACTTCGACCATGTAGGAACGGTTATTGAGCTGGAACAATTCTGGGGTGTGCCAGTGTATGCCCATCCGCTTGAAATTCCGTATTTAACGGGATTAAAAGATTACCCGCCAGCGGACCCTTCGGTAGGTGGAGGTCTAATGTCCAGGTTGTCATTCGCTTATCCCAATGAGGCAATCAATCTGGATGATCGGATATTCAGTTTACCCAAAGATCATTCCGTGCCAGGTCTATCAGGATGGGAGTGGGTGCACACGCCAGGTCATACGCCTGGACATGTGTCGCTGTTTCGAGAAGCAGACCGTTTGTTAATTGCGGGAGACGCAATCATCACAGTGAAGCAGGAGTCGCTGTGGAGTGTGTTGCTTCAGGACAAACAGTTGCATGGCCCACCATCTTATTTCACAACCGATTGGCAGGCTGCTCATCAATCTGTCCAGCATATCAGGCATCTGGAGCCGAAACTTGCAATTACCGGGCATGGGCATGCCTTGAGCGGAGATATGCTGAGTGAATCCTTGAAGCGGCTTGATCTGGACTTTGAAGAGAGCACTGTGCCGGATCATGGCAAATATGTGGATTAATTGAACTATCATATGAAAGACAGCAGAGACAGCCGTAGCCGTTTGCAGCTGTCTTTTTCATGTCTTTTTTGAGGCTCAATCATGAATTTGTTCTCTATCATAGATTGGTATTTTGCGCTCGGGCATGATATAGTCGAGCCGTATAATATAACCTTAGTATGCAGGAGGTACATATAACGATGACACAGCAAAATGCAGCATTTGAAGAACAATTTGGAGGGATTCCGGCCATTTGGCTTCGTTTTAATCAGTTTGAAGCGGCAGTTATTCCAAGCGTGGGTGCCAACCTCGTTGCTTTCCGTGATACAGAAAAGGGTTTCCGTTATTTGAGAGAGCCGAATCAGGATCAGATGGATGAGTTTATGGCTGCACCTGCGGTCTATGGAATTCCGATTCTTTCTCCACCGAACCGTTATGAGGATGGACGTTTCCCGTGGAATGGTAAAGTCTATCAGTTGCCTGTGAACGAACCGGCTACAGGCAACCATTTGCATGGATTTTTGCATGATGCCGAGTGGAAGGTCGAGGGATACGGTTCGGATCAGCTGGAGAGCTATGTGTTGCTTAGCCAAGACGTGAAAGAAGGACATACATTCTATCAGTACCTGCCGTTTACATTCACGGTGACGCTTCGTTACTCATTGAGTAGCCAAGGACTTCAGCAACAATTGATCGTCCGCAACAACGGGACTGAATACATGCCGAATTTGTTTGCATTCCACACAGCGATTGCTGTACCTTTTGCACCGGACAGTCAAGCCTCGGATTACACGGCCAAAGTTACGATTGGACAACGACGTGAATTGAATGAGCGTTCTCTGCCAACAGGACAATTTCAACCGCTTACACCTGAGGAAGAACAATTGAAGAAAGACGGGGTTAGTCCGTTCTTTGCTGCGATGGATAATCATTACACTGCGGAACCGCAGAATGGACGTAACTATATGGAACTTACGGACAACCGTACTGGAGACAAACTGGTATATGATGTGGGTACATCGTACAAACACTGGATGATCTGGAACAATAACATGGGTGGCGAATTCTTCTGTCCTGAACCACAGATGAACCTGGTTAACGCTCCTAATGTTGAAGGCATCCCGGCAGAAGAAATCGGATTGGTCGGTCTGGAACCAGGTGAACTATTCGAACAAAGCAGCCGATTGTATCCAATTGCATCACAAAAATAATTCACGCTCGTTTTGCGCTACGCTTACAATTTTGTCGAAAAGGTGAAAACCTGCTCGCAAATCATGTATAATATGACGAGATACACAAGCTTTGTAGAGACCCAAACCATCTTTTTGGAGGAGGACAAGCAAGTGGAATACCGCATTGAGAGAGATACGTTAGGCGAAATGAAAGTACCAGCCGACAGGCTGTGGGGAGCTCAGACGCAGCGCAGCAAGGAAAACTTCCCGATTGGCAGTGAACATATGCCGATGGAAGTGATCCGTGCCCTTGCCATTTTGAAAAAAAGTGCTGCGGCCAGTAACCATAAATTAGGTAAATTATCTGCGGCGAAGTCCGATGCTATTGCTTATGCAGCAGACGAGATTATTGCAGGTCGAATTGATGACCATTTCCCACTGGTTGTGTGGCAGACTGGAAGCGGAACACAATCCAATATGAACGTGAACGAAGTGATTGCCAATCTGGGGAACCAACTGCTAGAGCAAAAGGGCAAGGAAGAGCGTCTGCATCCAAATGATGACGTGAATATGTCCCAGAGCTCCAACGATACATTCCCAACGGCTCTGCATGTCGCAGGTGTTCTGGCTGTTGAGGATCAACTCTTGCCGGCCATTGCGGTCTTGAAAGCCACTTTTGCAGACAAGTCGGAGGCATTCAAGGATATTATCAAGATTGGACGTACCCACCTCCAGGATGCAACACCAATTACGCTTGGCCAGGAGATTAGTGGTTGGGAAGCCATGCTGGGCAAGAGTGAGCGTATGATCCGTGAAAGTGTACAGTACCTGAAGGAGCTTGCGATCGGCGGTACGGCTGTCGGAACGGGCATTAATGCACATCCGGACTTTGGAGACTTCACTGCCAAGGAGATTGGCAAACATACGGGGAAAGATTTTGTATCTGCACCAAACAAATTCCACGCACTTACAAGTCATGATGAAGTTGTGTATGCGCACGGTGCCGTTAAAGCGCTTGCAGCTGATTTGATGAAAATCGCCAATGATGTCCGCTGGTTGGCCAGTGGCCCACGTAGTGGATTGGGCGAGATCCGTATTCCTGAGAATGAGCCAGGCAGCTCCATTATGCCGGGGAAAGTCAACCCAACTCAGAGCGAGGCCATTACTATGGTGGTTACGCAGGTCATGGGTAATGATGCAGCGATTGGTTTCGCGGCAAGTCAGGGTAATTTTGAACTGAATGTATTCAAACCGGTTATCATCTATAACTTCTTGCAATCCGTGCAACTCCTGGCGGACTCCATTATTGCGTTTAATGACAAGTGTGCCGTAGGCATTGAGCCTAACCTGGATCAGATTGAACATAATCTGAACAACTCGCTTATGCTGGTTACAGCGCTCAACCCGCATATTGGTTATGAGAATGCAGCCAAAATCGCGAAACTTGCACATAAAGAAGGCTTGTCTTTGAAACAGGCGACGTTACAAACGGGCCTGCTTACCGAAGAGCAATTTGATCAATATGTCGATCCAGCCAAAATGATCGCTCCAAAGGCCTAAAATCAGCCAAAATGAGCAATATAGATCAATGAAGAGGACGACCTGCACAAGCAGGTCGTTTTTCTCATGCTTACCGATGAACTTAAAGCTTGTCAGACTATACGTATACATATAAACTACATATGCACCGTTTTAATTTAATTGAATGGGATACGTATATATTTGGAGGTTTCCGCGTTGTCAAAAACGAGAAGATTTACGATACGCTCCAAAATTTTATTGGGCTATCTTGTGGTTGTGCTTTTGTTTGGTGCTGTTCTGCTAGTGCTTACGGCCCAAATTAATGTGTTACAGAAGGAAAATGATTTTATCTCCCATCATGATCTGGAAGTACATAATCTGACCAACGCGATTGAAAAAAATGTCTTGAACATGGAGACAGGACAGCGTGGATTCATGATTACAGGCAATGAAAGTTACTTGGAGCCTTATTCCCAAGGCCTATCCCAGTGGAGTTCCAACTATGATCAGTTGAATGCTCTCATTAGCGATAATCCTTCACAGCAGCAGAGTCTGCAAAACATCAAAGCTCATATTACACGCTGGATTGAGATTGCTGGGGAGCCGTCGGTGGACTTGAAAAAGCAAGGGGATCAAGCGAAAGTTGTTGCATTCTTCGAATCTGATCCGGGTAAAACTGAAATTGATTTACTGCGCTCTCAACTTACAACCTTCCGTAACACAGAGATCGCTCTGACCGAGGCGAGGGTGACTGAACTTGCCAGACGCAGTTCCACACTGCTGACGATTATGTACACGCTGTGGGGTATTATTGCAGCATTATCCATTGCAGCCGCGATTGTGATATCAGGAAATATCGTCAAAACGTTGCGAGATGTTATGCAAACCATCAGTGATATCTCCAAAGGTGGAAACCTGAAGCAGCGGATTCAGGTGCGTACACATGATGAAGTGGGAGACCTGGGCCACGAAACCAACAAATTATTGGATGAAGTACAGGAACAGAATCGGGTCAAGGACCAGATCACAGGCATTGCCACACTCTTACAGAACCCGACCAATCTGGAAGGATTGTCCCGCTTGTTCCTGAACGAGCTTGCCAAGTTGTTTGAAGTTCCATATAGCGTCTTATATTACTGGAAAGACAATCGACTGCTGCGCGTGGCTGCATATGCTGGGGATGGAGAGAAAGAACGTTCGCCCGGTAAAGTGTCGCTTGCCCCGGGTGAGGGGCTTGTAGGTCAAAGTGCTGTAGAGAAGCGAGTTCTACGCATGAATGATCTGCCCCAGAACTATATCCGAATCTCTTCGGGGCTCGGGTATACATCTGCCACATCACTTACTGTAGTACCGATCCTGTTCGAAGGCAGAACGATTGCGGTAATCGAGCTTGCTTCGATGAAGCCATTGCAAGAGAATGATATGAAGCTGATGCAAGAACTGACGGACATTTTTGGTGTTTCACTACACTCGACCGTCACTCGCATGGAATTACAGCAATTATATGATGAGTCACAAGTTCTGAATGAAGAATTACAGGCACAATCGGAGAAACTTCAGGCTCAGACCGAAGAGATGCTGTCTCAGACGGAGGAACTGCAAATGCAGACCGAAGAGCTTCATATGCTTAATGATCGTCTGGAAATACAGAAGAGTGCTGCTGAGACATCAGCCAATGAACTTGCAGTTGTGGCAGATCAGTTACGAACAAGCTCAGGGTACAAATCCGAATTCTTGGCAAACATGTCCCACGAACTGCGGACACCTCTTAACAGCATGCTGATTTTATCCGAAATATTGTCTGAGAATAAAAACCAACACTTGAATAGTGAAGAGCAGAACTATGCTTCAGTCATTCACAAATCAGGTAAAGATCTGCTGAATCTGATCAATGATATTTTGGATCTATCCAAGGTGGAAGCCGGACAGATGGAAGTGGATTTCGATGATGTCTATCTGGGCAGTGTTCCTGAAGTCATGAACCAGTATTTCCTGAAAACAGCGGAACAGAAAAAAATAGACTTCCGGATTCAGCTCCAAAGTCCTTTACCGGAAACCATCGTGACGGATGAGATGAGATTGCACCAGATTCTCCGAAACCTGCTCTCGAACGCATTCAAGTTCACCAGTGAGGGTGAAGTTGCCTTAACCATCTCCAAAATGAGTCTGGCTCATCCTGAATTGAAAGATCAAGAGACCGATGTGATTGCTTTCTCCGTCAGTGATACAGGTATTGGCATTGCGGAAAACAAACTTCTACAGATCTTTGATGCATTCAAACAGGCGGATGGGGCTACCGCACGTAAATATGGCGGAACAGGACTTGGCCTGTCGATCTCTCAATCGCTTGCGAATTTGCTGGGGGGTTCAATCTCGGCTACAAGTCGTGAAGGACATGGCAGTGTGTTCACGCTGTTCCTGCCACTGCGAAGAGATGAACCTGAGACTATGAATGCATCGCGGTTGTTCCTTAATGAGGTGGCTACCACTACACCTGAGGTCAATAAGCTTCCTTCAATAACTTCCGAACAATCGGATATTTTATTGACACCTCTGGAAGAATCTTTGCTCAGTGGTCGTCAAGTGCTTGTCGTTGATGATGATATTCGAAATGTATATGCGCTGGCTAACGCTCTGGAGCAATATGGCATGAATGTCATTTCAGCTCAGAATGGGTACGAATGTCTGGAATTGTTGGAGCGTGGAGGAGTCAAGCCTGATATCATCATGATGGATATTATGATGCCGGAACTGGATGGTTATGAGACGACGCGCCAGATCCGTGAACGGCTTGGCATGACTCAGCTTCCGATTATTGCACTGACAGCCAAGGCCATGAAAGAGGATCGGGAGAAATGTATTGCTGCAGGTGCTTCGGACTATCTCAGCAAACCGCTGAATATCAAAGATGTATTATCCCGTATGAAATTATGGATGAATCCCGAAACCATGGAAATCTGATCTAAAAACCTATGCCGATTACAGGAAATTGCGCTGTAATTAGGTCATAGGTTTTATTTTTTTGCCGTGTAAGCTTTATTTAGAAAATTGATGTTATAATACTTAACAATCAACAAAGTTAAATGGATGAATATAGATTTAATTAGAAGTATAATCCAGAATATAGTCTACAGAAACGACAATAACACATTTTCGTGTTATATATATGGGAGGTAGTGTCCATGCAACTTACGGTTAAAGAGGCTTTACAGGTGTACCCGTTGTCAGAGGCCAAACTGGTTGCGGGTGGAGAAGGGACTTCACGGATGATGAAATCCGTTAACGTCATGGACGCTCCTGATATCGCGGATTGGATCAAATCCGGAGAAATGTTGTTCACCACCGCTTTTATTATGAAAGACAGTGAAACAGATGCATTACGTTTGATGCGGCGTTTGAATGAACGTGGCTGTGCAGGACTCGGCATCAAGCTGGGACGCTTCTGGCAGTCTATTCCCCAAGGTATTGTTGAGGAAGCTGATCGGCTTCGTTTACCGTTGCTTGAGCTCCCCTTTCAATTCACTTTCTCGGACCAGATGAATGCCTTGTTCAAGGCTGAACATGAACGCAGTAACCGATTGCTGCATGAGGTCGTGCAGAAGCAGAAGAAATTAATGCAGTTTGCGCTGCAACAGCAGCCACACCGGAATGTGTTTGCAGAATTAGCCACAGTGTTGAACTATCCGCTTGCTGTCATTGGTTCTCGTGGGCATGTGCTCTATGGCAGTGAAGGCATTGCGGGAGATGCGGTAACACAGGGCTGGCCTTGGAAATCCGTCATGCACCGAGTGAAATGGAATCAGGGAAGCTGTCACCGCGTACCGATTAAGCAAAATGATGAAGAATACGGGTCGTTGCTTGTGTTTACGGATTCCGCTTTGTCGCTTCGGGCAGAGGAAGAGCTGTTCCAACAGGCTGCGGATGTACTGGCATTCTATATGGATATGACCTATCGTGAGCATATTAATCCGACCGTACAAGACGAAATGCGTACATTGCTTTCACAGTATCTGGATAACAAAATGACTGTTCAGGAATTGACCACCTTGAGTGAAAACAAAGGAATCCATCTGTTCCAGGGAACCTATCAGTGCGTGTTGATCACGCTTGAGCCGACTCTGTTTGCCGAGGGTAAGCTGCTTAAACAGATTCATCGTGAGTTGCAATACAATCCGCTGATGCAATTCACGGCCTCACAGCATTTTCAGATCGAAGATGGCATTCTGTCCATCTATACCTGTCCAACAGGGCGAGATTATGGAGAGGAACTGTCAGGTTTTCTGTTAAGCCGTTTCGGTGATGTTCTGGCAGCGCAAGAAGCAAAAGGGGCACCGGCTCCACGCTTCTGGATCAGCAAAATGAAACATGAACCCAAATCGCTCCGTGAAGCATACCAGGAGTGTCTGGATACACGACAACTGGCTCGTCGATTCGGCATGAAAGACCGTGCGTTGCAATTTGAAATGCTTGAATTTGCCTATGTGTTCCAACACGTACCGGATAACATCATGGAGAACTACTGCAATAAAGTACTCGAACCACTACTTGCCAGGGACGGTGATCCCAATCAGGTGCTGATGAATACATTGGAGTCCTTTATAGAAAATGATGGACTGATCAATGAAGCTGCCAAACAGCTGTTTGTGCATCGCAACACGGTCACTTATCGGATGGAGAAAGTTGGCAGCTTGCTGCAAATGGACTTTAAGAAAACGAATGATCTGCTTAAATTAAAGCTAGTATTCACCTTCCGCAAGTTTGTGCGGGACAAAGCAGCTGCAAGACCGCACAATGTCCAACTCTAGACCGCACATTGTGCAACATGACAATGCTACCGGGTCAGACCCCCAAGAACCGCATTCCGTTGATGGAGTGCGGTTATTTCATGTTTGAGGACCACAAAAGTTGATCTTCCCGTGCACAGCAAACAAATCACAACTCTGATGTTATGTTATATTACAAAATTGCGTAAATATTGTTGTCGCAACATTGAACGGCACTTAGAATGAAGAACAATAATCCACAACAGACCGGAGGTTCTAACATGAGCGACTTAATTAAACTTGTTAACAACTGGTCTATCACACAGTTTGTGCATACGTTTGGCGGCTTATTTGAGGAATCACCATGGGTGGCTGAGCGTGCCGGGCTTTTACGACCTTTTGATTCATTTGAACAGATGATGAAAGTGATGAAAAACAAGGTTCAGGCATCGGATGACCAGGTGAAGTTGCAGTTGCTTCGTAATCACCCGGATCTTGGAGCACGAATCAGCATGAGCAGCAACTCCGTTCAGGAGCAGGCTGGTGCAGGACTTGATTCACTCTCACAAGAGCAATACAACGAACTTCAACAATTAAACAAAGCATATACAAGCCAATTTGGCTTTCCTTTCATATTGGCCGTTAAAGGCCATACCGCAAGCTCCATCCTCGAATCCATGAGACAACGTCATCGCCGAGGCAGGGAAGAAGAATTCGAGACTGCATTGAAGGAAGTATTCAAAATTGCGGGCATTCGCTTGGAGCAGTGGCTTGCACAGATCGGTCATGAACATGAGTTCGTGAGCAAGCCAGCCGCAGTGCAGCAGCGGACGATGTATTACGGTAAAGGGGATGTGTGGATGTACCGTTCCTACGCCAAACCGTTGACGGGTATACAGTCCATTCCCGAATCTCCGTTCATGGGACGCAGCAATATTTTGTTTGGATTGAACATCAAGGTGGCTGTGCAGGGGGATGAATTCTTACCTTCTTTTGCAGAAGGGGATAATTCGCTGGTGGTCGCAACCGATTCAATGAAAAATTTCATTCTTAGACATGCAGCGGATTACACAGGGGCGACGGTGGAAGGATTTCTTGCGCTGGTAAGTCGGCGTTTCCTGGAGACGTATCCGCAGATGAGCAAGGTTCAGATGACAGCGGACCAGATTCCTTTTGAAGATATACCGATTGGATTGGAAGGGAGTTATCGACCGAGTGCGCTCGTATTTCGTTATTCGCAGAATGATCGTGCGACAGCTGCCGTGGAAGCGGAACGAACAGGAGACTCGATTGAACTCAGCAACCATTTCAGTGGTGTAGCCGATCTGAGACTGATCAAGGTCAAAGGCAGTGAATTTGCCGGATTTATGCAGGATGAATATACCACTCTTCCAGAGACATGGGATCGACCGTTATTTATTTTCCTGAACATCAATTGGCGTTATGAAGATCCGAGAGATGGCATAGATGATCAGCGTGGACGGTATGTGGCGGCGGAACAGGTTAGAGACTTGGCTGCTGCGGTATTTCATGAGTGTCGATCCGCTTCCATTCAACATCTGATCTACCAGATTGGACGAAGGTTGTTAAGTCGATTTGAGCAACTGAGTGAGGTTTCATTTGAGTCCAACAATCGGACTTGGGAGACAGTGCTGGAGGAAGTGAAAGAGGGAGAAGGCAAAGTATTTACCGAGCCGAGACCACCTTATGGATTCCAGGGTTTTTCGATGACAAGGGATGATCTGGGAACAGACGGCCATGACTTCGGGAAAGAAGGTGGCGTCTAATGTCAATATCTGGTGGACGAATTACAACACATGTGCTGGATACATCCAAAGGCGTGCCTGCTGCGGGTGTTCGGATCGAGCTGTATACCCTGAAGAGGGATGGAGAACAGGAAAGCAAGACAAAAGTGGCTGAGTCGGTGACAAATGCGGATGGGCGTTTGGATGCACCGCTGCTGGATGGAGGCAAGTTGGAGCCAGCCATATATGAGCTTCAATTCCATGTCGAGAGTTATTACGCACAGCGTTCGTTGGAGGAACTGGGGCAGGCATTATGGACGATTGTTCCGATTCGTTTTGCCGTATCTGATGCCTCAAGCCATTACCATATTCCATTATTAATTGCTCCAGGAGGTTACAGTACATACCGGGGAAGCTGAACATGCACACATCCGGTTCTGATTCAGGGGAGGGTCATCCACATGACAACATTTGATACCATCATCCGGGGGGCCCGGGTGGTGCTGAGAGATCGGGTAGAACAACTGGATATTGGCATTACTG
Source organism: Paenibacillus sp. FSL R7-0026 (assembly GCF_038004485.1). Lineage (NCBI taxonomy): Bacteria > Bacillati > Bacillota > Bacilli > Caryophanales > Paenibacillaceae > Paenibacillus > Paenibacillus sp. FSL R7-0026. The sequence continues at coordinate 3,591,351 of NZ_JBBORG010000001.1, read as the reverse complement.
GTGAGAAAATAACGGAACTATCCACGCGGCTGACCGCTGGCGAAGCGACTTGGATCATAGAAGCTGAGGGGCTTACAGTGATGCCGGGTGTCGTGGATATTCATGTACACTTCAATGAACCTGGACTCGCCAGTTGGGAGGGGTTCCGATCAGGTTCGGCAGCCCTTGCCGCAGGGGGAATCACCACCTATGTCGATATGCCACTTAACGGCGTACCGCCAACCACGAGACCGGAAGCATGGGAAATGAAAATGAAAGCAGCGGCAGACCAATCGTATGTTGATTATGCGTTCTGGGGAGGCTTGGTTCCCGGCAACCGTGAGGAACTTGCTCCACTGTCACAGCTGGGTGCAGCCGGATTCAAGGCATTTATGTCCGAGCCGGGTGGAGAAGGGGAAGATATCTTTGCCAGAGCCGATGACCATACGCTACTGGACGGGATGCATGAAATTGCCAAATTAAACCGGGTGCTGGCACTTCATGCAGAGGACGAAGGCATGGTTGCTGAACTCGGCGCGAAAAGCATTGCGGAGGGAAAGACTGGACCAATGGACTATATCCGGTCCCGTCCTGTGGAAGCTGAAGTCGTCGCGGTTGCCAGGGCGTTGCAATATGGCAAACAGACCGGTTGTGCGCTGCATTTTGTGCATATTAGCACCCGGGAAGCACTGGATCTGATTGCAGAAGCCAAGCGGCGTGGGCAGGATGTCACTTCGGAGACATGCCCTCATTATCTGACGCTGATCGATCAGGATGTGGTCCGATTGGGTGCTGTAGCGAAATGCGCTCCACCGCTTCGCAGCTCTTCCGAACAGGAGCTGTTATGGGATGCACTGACGTCGGGATTGATTGACGTTATTGCCTCAGACCATTCTCCGTGTCCGCCATCCATGAAACAATCCGATAACTTCTTCGAAATCTGGGGCGGTATATCCGGTGCGCAAAGCACATTGCTAATCATGCTGGAGGATGGACATCTTCGGCGTAATATCGACCTCCCGTTGCTCGGAAGAGTGCTCTCCCTTCAGCCTGCCAGAAGGCTTGGTCTGGAGAACAAAGGAGAGATTGCGATCGGCAAGGATGCAGATCTGGTCCTGATTGACTGGGAGAAAAGCACAACCCTGAACACGGAGAATCTGCTCTATACGCATAAACAGAGTCCTTATGTGGGACGTACATTTAAGTGTCAGATTGCAGACGTATTTTGCCGTGGTCAGCGCGTTTACAACTCGGAATCCGGGTTATCTCCCGTGCCTATCGGGCAACACATTGCGGCTTACTCTGCTAGTCCCATCGAAGCGGGAACGGAGGAGACGTCATGAATGAGTCTGGAGTATATCGGTCATCCGGTACAAATAATGCCCCACTTCCTTTGCCGAATGTGGAACAGGTGGAGCTGAAAGCCATGCTTGACTGGCTGTCGACCTATGGTGCGGATACACAAGGTGGCGTCACACGTCTGTTGTATGACTCGGCTTGGTGTGAAGCACAAGGTGCCCTTGCAGCCAAAATGCAGGAGAAAGGGCTGTCTCCCGAATTTGACCAGTCCGGTAATCTGTATGGAACACTCAAAGCCGAGGGTGAGGAATCAACAACTGGTGCAGAGGTATTACCAATTGTGACTGGTTCACATATTGATTCTGTCGTGTATGGCGGCAAATATGATGGTGCTTACGGTGTGGTGGCGGGTGTCCTTGCTTTGGAGTATTTGCAGAAGCATTTCGGAGCACCGAAGCGCACACTTCAAGTGGTATCGTTATGCGAAGAAGAAGGAAGTCGCTTCCCTTTTGCGTATTGGGGTTCACGCAGTATAACAGGAATAACGTCTCTGGAAGATGTAGAGCATTTGAAGGATCAAGACGGGGTTACATTTGCACAAGCGATCCGGGATACGGGTTTTGGACCTGATAGTGCATATAGACCTGCCGCGAAAAATTACGGTGCCTTTATTGAGCTTCATATTGAGCAAGGTCAGGTTCTGGAACGTCTCGAACACTCGATTGGAGTCGTATCCGACATTGTAGGTCAGAAGCGGTTCAGTATTACCGTAAGCGGGGAAGCAAATCACGCAGGAACGACGCCGATGTCCTGGCGCAAAGACGCACTTGCCGGAGCAGCCGAGATGATTGCTGCAGTAAGGAATATCGCATTGGAAGCAGGAGAACCGCTGGTAGCCACGGTTGGGCGAATCACAGCCGATCCGGGTGTTGGGAACGTGGTTGCTGCCCGGGCGGTGTTTTCACTGGATATCCGCCATATCCGGCAGGAGAGTATTGATCGCTGCTGGCAGGATATGCTTCAGGCTTTTAGTCGAATCGCAGCCGAGCAGCAGCTCGGACTGGACTGGGAAGAACATCTGTCGGTAACGCCCATTCCTATGAATGCAGAGATGATCTCAGACATTCAGGATACCTGTGAGCAGGAGCAGTTGTCCTATTGGCTAATGCCAAGCGGCGCGGGACATGATTCGCAGATTTTTCAGCCGGCTTGTCCGACAGCCATGATATTTGTGCCAAGTCAGGACGGTATCAGTCATAATCCACTTGAATATACAGCTGAAGCAGACCTGATGCACGGTTTTCGGGTTCTGGTCCGGCTACTCTATAAATACGGTTACGGGAGTTGAATGAAGATGTCCACCTATAAAGAGTTATCTCCGTCCTTGCGGACCATTATGACCCCGGGACCGGTTGAAGTTGATCCTCGTGTTCTCAGAGCATTATCCTTTCCGATCCTGGGTCAGTTTGACCCGGAGTTCACATCCTTAATGAACGAGACGATGGCAATGCTGCGAGAGTTATATATGACAGATAACGAGTGGTGTTATCCAGTCGATGGTACATCCCGTTCAGGCATTGAAGCTGTGTTGGTTAGTCTGATACAGCCCGGCGACAAAGTTCTCGTCCCAATCTATGGACGATTCGGACATCTGCTGGTTGAAATCTCGGAACGCTGTGGTGCCGAGGTTGTCTTTTTTGAAACGGAATGGGGTACGGTATTTGATCCCGAAGAGGTGATCAAGGCGATCCATACCCATAAACCGAGTCTGGTTGCGATGGTTCACGGTGAAACTTCCACCGGACAGATGCAGCCCCTTGCGGAGATTGGCAAAGCCTGTCGCGACCTTGATATTTTACTCGTTGTAGATGCTGTAGCAACCATTGGTGGGACTCCGGTAGAGACGGATGCCTGGCATCTGGATGCGGTAATGGGTGGTACGCAGAAATGCCTATCCGTTCCTTCAGGGATGGCACCTCTCACGTATAACAGTCGTGTGGAACAGAAGTTGATGAGCCGCAAAACAGTTGAACGTGGACTCCGTGACGCAACCAGTGCGCGGGCAGAAGGCCGCACCATTGCCAGCAATTATTTTGACCTGAGCCAATTGCAGGATTACTGGAGTTCAGCACGGTTGAACCACCATACGGAGGCCACCTCTATGCTCTACGGTCTTCACGAAGGATTACGCATTCTACTGCAAGAAGGATTGGAGGCCAGGTTCCAAAGACATCTGGTGAATGAACGTGCGTTGGTCGCGGGAATTCAGGGAATGGGACTGCAGTTGTATGGGGATATGTCCAGTAAACTTCCGGTGGTCACTTGTATCACGATTCCTGAGGGGATCGATGGCGAGTCGGTGCGCAGCATGTTGCTGAACGATTTCAGCATTGAGATTGCCAGTTCATTTGGACCGTTGAAAGGACAAATCTGGCGGATCGGTACGATGGGATTCAGCTGCCAACGAAAAAACGTACTTCATGTGCTCGGAGCTTTGGAAGCTGTTCTTCTCCGTCATCGTCATGTGTTACCAGCCGGTGAAGCGGTGCAGGCAGCGATGGATGTGTATGCAGGGAAGGAGGGCGCCTTATGTTAAACCAAATGCCAATCTCCAGAGAGGTCATGGTTACTACTCCTCATTATCTGGCGAGTGCAGTGGGAAGCTCCATCCTCCAGCAGGGCGGGAATGCTTATGATGCTGCTGTTGCGGTCAGTGCAGCTCTGGGTGTGGTATATCCGCATATGACCGGACTTGGAGGGGATGCCTTCTTCCTGATTCATGACGGAGCCAGCGGTGAGATTACCGCCTATAACGGAAGTGGTCGCTCAGCAGCAGGCATTCATGCGGAGACGTTCAAAGCGATGGGCATGAGTGCCATCCCTCAGCGCGGAGTGCTTAGTGCCATTACGGTTCCAGGAATGGTGGATGCGTGGTGGGAAGTCTGGTCCCGGTACGGCAAGTTACCGTGGGAGAAACTGCTTGAACCTGCCGCGCAGTATGCGGAAAAAGGATGCCCTGTATCCCGAAATCTCCGCCTGTGGATGGAAAGGGATGAAGATTTCATAATGGGGCATACACCGCTGCGAGCGGTATTTGCGCCTTTGGGTACACTTTTGCAGGAAGGCGAGCTGCTGATCCAGCCTGATCTTGCTGCCTCCATTCGTCTGATTCAGACGAATGGTCGAGATACTTTTTATACAGGAGAACTCGCGGATCGTCTGACTTCGGCTATTCGTGAGGATGGGGGCATGCTTGCACCAGCGGACTTTGCTGGGCATCGGGGCGAGTGGGTGAAACCCGTTAGCACGGAGTATCGTGGCTATGAAGTTCATCAGATGCCGCCCAACTCACAAGGATTTTCGATGCTGATGATGTTAAATATGCTGGAGCATACGGATCTGTCCTCAGTAGCACGTACCTCACCGGAATTCTATCATCTGATGGCGGAAGTGGTGAAAAAGGCGTTTCGGGATCGTGATCGTTATCTGACGGACCCGGATTTCAGGGACATTCCGCTGGATCTTCTGTTGTCCAAGGATTACGGAGACCAATTGTGGAATGAGATTCAGTCTGCTCCACCTGTGGCACAACCGTTTTTGTCCAAAACAATAGGTCAGGACACGGCATATGCAGCCGTTGTTGATAGCGAAGGCAATGCCGTTTCGTTCATTCAAAGCCTGTATTTTGACTTCGGTGCAGCGTATGTACCAGGGGATACGGGGGTTATCATGCAGAACCGGGGGTCGTTTTTCTCCTTAGATCCGAGGGATGCCAACGTTTTGGAACCGAACAAACGCTCATTCCATACCCTCATGCCGGGCCTCGTTACACGAGATGGCAAACCTTATATGCTCGTGGGTACGCAGGGCGGAGAAGGCCAGCCGCAGACACAATTATCGGTGCTTACCGGAGTGCTTGATTACGGGCTGAACATCCAGGAAGCAATCAGCCTGCCGCGTTGGGTGTACGGACGTACCTGGGGCGAAGAAGGCGATACGATGCGTGTGGAGAATCGATATCATGATGACGTATGTGCAACCCTTGCCCAGTGGGGACATAACGTTGAAGCGAGAGCACCGTGGGACGGTATTATGGGACAGTCGCAAGGCATTGTTATTCGTGAGGACGGCATGATTAGCGGGGCAGCAGATCCCAGAGGGGATGGTATGGCTATTGGGTGGTAACAGACAGTGATCGGAAGGTTAGTCTGTCATCGGAGTGCAGGTATAAATATGTATGAGTTGTACTATATAGACAGACACAGATAGGGGAGATTGGCATGGGAACGATCCTGCTGAAAGGCGCACAGCTTGTGACGATGAATGCAGAAGAGGAAGTGTTCATTGGAGATCTGTTGATCGAGGATAATAAAATCAAGGAGATTGCAGCGCACATTGACGTGCAAGCTGACCAAGTCATTGATGCTCGCGGTAAAGTGCTGTTGCCAGGTTTCATCCAGACGCATATTCATCTGTGTCAGACCTTGTTCCGTGGACGTGCGGACGATCTGGAACTGATGGACTGGCTTCGTCAACGTATCTGGCCGTTGGAAGCAGCACATGATGAGGAGTCCGTGTATTATTCGGCAATGCTCGGATTGGGCGAATTGATCTCCAGCGGAACCACAACCATTCTGGATATGGAGACGGTACATCACACGGACTCGGCGTTTCAGGCGATGGCACAGAGTGGCATCCGGGTCATCTCCGGCAAGGTAATGATGGATCATGGGGACGAGGTTCCGGAACCCCTGCGTGAGGATACAGCAACTTCGCTGCAACAGAGTGTGGATCTGCTGGAGAAATGGAACGGGTTTGGCGGAGGTCGCATTCAATATGCTTTCTGTCCACGCTTCGTTGTATCGTGTACCGAAGAATTGCTGGTAGAGGTACGAGATCTGTCTAATAAATATCATGTCAAAGTCCACACCCATGCCTCCGAGAATCGCGGAGAGATCGAACTGGTAGAACACGAACGCGGAATGCGCAACATCGTATACCTTGATCATATCGGTCTGGCTACCCCAAGATTGGTGCTGGCCCACTGTGTATGGCTGAGTGAGGAAGAGAAGGAGATCATCCGCAAACGTGGTGTCAAAGTCACTCACTGTCCTGGATCAAATATGAAACTTTCCTCCGGGGTAGCGGATATTCCTGATCTGCTGAATCGTCAGATCGCGGTGGGGATTGGGGCAGATGGTGCCGCATGCAACAATAATCTGGATATGTTTCAGGAAATGCGCCTCACAGCTCTGATGCAGAAGATTCCTCATGGTCCAACGGTGATGGATGCCCGGACCGTATTACGTATGGCTACCATGGGCGGTGCAGAGGTGCTTGGCTTGTCAAAAGAAATTGGCAGTCTCGAAGTGGGCAAAAAGGCAGATATGCTGTTGCTGGATCTGGATGATTTCCACACGTACCCTTCCTATGAGACGGATGTCTATTCCCGCGTGGTCTATTCCGCAACACGCAGCTGTGTGGATACCGTTATTATTGATGGCAGCATTGTACTCAAGAATCGTAAGATTCAGACGATTGATCGTGGCATTGTGCTGCGTGAGTCGGATAAAAGTATTGCGAGATTGATGAAACGTATCTGATCGAAGGAAACTTATGCAATTCCAGAAAGGATGGAGACCCATATGGAAATGCATGATCTGTGTGCAATAGCAGCCCGTGAACCGCGCTGCGTGCTCGCAACAGCGATTAAGGTAGAGGGTCATGCTTACCGTAAGCAGGGAGTCTCTATGCTGTTGACTGAGGATGGCAAAATGGTTGGTAGTATCAGTCCGGGATGCCTGGAGAGTGATCTTCAGGCCCGGGTGAGCCATGTGCTGGATACAAACCAGATGGAATTCGTGGAATACGACATGCGTCCCGATGATGATCTGTCCTGGGGTGAGACGATTGGCTGCGGCGGACTCGTTGTTGTGTTGCTTGAACCTGTGTGTGGTGAACTCCAATATACGTTACAGAAGATGCATGAGTGTTTTCAATCCGGCGTTGCAACAGCGTTAACCCGAACGTTCCAAGATGATTATACGAAGGTTCAATATGGCTGGAAACGGATTGAACCAACGGGTACTCGGCGCCAGCCAATCTTGCGTCCTTCGCTCGTCCCTCCTCATGATCGCGTGGCTAATTATAATCCAGCTTCATTGCAAATTGAGGTACAGCACAGCAGTGGTAATATCAAGCATGAACATTTGGTATCAAAACAACATTCTCCTGACATACCTCGCCTTACGATTGTGCCTGAAGTGGTAACTGCTACGTCAAACGGATCTCACTCATCCCATCTGTCCGGTGATTCACAACATATCTCTGATGTTGATGCTGAAATAGCGACAAACAACACGGTTTCAACGATTCCCTGGGACCTCCCGCAGCAACTTACTTCGCTGTATACGCCTAAACCTCGCCTGATTATCATCGGAGCCGGGAATGATGTTATTCCTGTTGCCAGACTTGCCCAATCCGCAGGATTCCGAGTAGTTGTAGCCGATTGGCGAGAGTCCTTATGCACCTCGGAAAGGTTCCCAGAAGCTGAACTGGTAATGGGTTTCCCATGTGAGATCATGCCTTTGTTAAACGTGCACAACGGAGATTATTTGATTTTAATGAGTCACAATTTTCCCCGCGAACGTGAACTGTTAGAGATGTTAGTGGACTGTGAGTACGCGTATCTTGGCATCATGGGTTCCAAAACACGAACAGCCCGTCTGCTGGATGGCTTACCACCGTTGAAATATGTGCATTCTCCCGTTGGTTTGAGCATCGGAGCAGACGGTCCCGAACAGATTGCCATCAGCATTGCAGCGGAATTGATCGCATGTAAACATAAGGTCTCTTCTTTGAGTTCCGATGTGCAGAAGGGGAGCGTTGCACATGCGAATGACGGGCATAGTTCTGGCAGCAGGTAAGAGTCGTCGCCTTGGTCGAGATAAACTCTCGGTTGTCATGCCTGACGGAAGGTCGCTGGCTGCATGGTCATTGGAAGCTGCGCTGAATTCGGAGTTGGATCAAGTGGTATGTGTGGTCAAACCGGAAGATTCGTTGACATGGCTGCCTGTAAAATGGATTGATTCAGCCGCATATGCTTATCATGCCACAACGCGACTTCGAATTGTGACCTGTGCTGACTATGCTTGCGGCATGGCCAATTCTCTTCATTCTGGCGTATTGTCGGCCATGGAGTACAAACCGGAGGGCATTCTCATGTTACTGGGTGATCAGCCTTTATTAAAAACGCAGGATATTAATCGGGTGACCACAGCACTGGCTACCCACAAACTGTGTGACTATGTCGCAGCTACCGACGGTGAGGGAGGCAAACCTCCTGTTGCTTTTCGCTCCCATATGTTCGGCCCTCTGTTGTCCTTGCATGGAGATGAGGGGGCACGTAAGATTATGCGCAGCGCTAACTATTCAGGTGTACATGTACCACTGTCTGAAACGAGTTTCTGGGATGCGGATACAGAACCTGAATTGGAACGTATTCTGAGTCATGTATATGAATCGTAGCAGACAGATTAAATAACAGGAGAAGATTATTAACTATGTATAATTTAATAACATGATCAGGTCAGCCAGGCAGTCTGGTTGGCCTGTTTGTCTTCTTTTATCATGTGATGGAAGAGAGTCTGTGTTAGCTTTCAATAGATCGTGATGCATCAGGCACAAATAAAACGCAGGTTTTATACATTTATCCAAAACGATGTAAAGGTAATTGACGTTGCTGCTGAACTCTCATATGATTTGAAGAATTATTTGGATCAGACGGTTGAATTTCCTGCCCAAGGAAGAGAGAGAAAGGGGATGCAGCGATGGTAACACCGGCATACGGTTCTGGAGCCATGCCATCGGTATGGCAGCCTGAGAACCTGCAAGAACTGCAAACGTTGAGAAGTAGACTCAAGGGGATATGTTGTTTCACGGCAGGTGGAACATTGCTACGAACCCAGTGGGAGGGCGGCTTGGTTCCAGTGCCTGAACACATGATTAGTCTGGCTCGTATTCATGGAATGAGCGGTATATCTATTCGTGGAGATGAGATGGTCATTGGCGCAATGACCCGATTAAAGGAATGTGCTGCACAAGCGTTGCTGCATCAACTGCCGATCCTGCAAGAAGCGGTGAACGCAATTGCTGCTCCTTCCATTCGAAATGTGGCAACCATTGGCGGGAACATTGTGTCCGGAGTAGGGGATACGCTGCCTGCTTTGCTTGTATATGATGCGGAGCTGCACTGGTTGACGGATAGCGGAATTGAGATCCGCAGTGTGTCTTCCTGGCTTCAGGGTGGACGGGATGGAAGCCGTAATCCAGGGGATGTATTAATCTCGATTCATATCCCGATGAGATCGTCCTCTCTGCTTGATGTGGACAGTGGGCACAAGCCTGCTGCACGAGAAGTTTCCTTTTACCGCAAGTTGGGTCGACGGGAGACGTTCAGTGCATCGCTGGTGACGGTTGCGTTGTATGGAGAGATTAATTCGGATAAATGCTGGACCAAGATTGCGATTGCGGCTGGTGGAGGCTCAGGCATGGCGATGCGACTTCTGGAGTCGGAACAACGGCTTTTTGGTAGCGAAGCTTCTTTCATGCAAGCGGCAACTCTTGCAGCTGCTGTGGTTGAAGAGTTTACGACGTATGGCGATGCATTTGCAACAGAACATTATCGCAAGCAGACCGCAGGCAACATGCTTGGTGCCGGGCTATGGGAAGCACTTCACGAATAGATGAATGGGATCAAACAAAGGGGGAGAGGGATTATGCTGCTGAATCGAGAACAGAGCGGGAAACGCTGGCACCTGCGGCCAGATGGGGCACCCAAAGTAACAGGCCAGCTTCAATATCTGACGGATATGACGCTACCTGACATGATTCATGGCAGAGTATTGCGAAGCGAATATCCTCATGCTCGTATACTGTCTATAGATACTTCGGAAGCTGAGGCGTTGGAAGGTGTTTATGCCGTTCTGACCTCCAAAGATGTGCCTGGTCTGAATCGTTTTGGCATAGCGACTCCGGATCAGCCTGTGTTCTGCGAGGATATCGTTCGTTATGTCGGTGACGCCATTGCAGCGGTTGCTGCGGATTCTCCAGAACGTGTGGCACTTGCGCTGGATGCGATTCGCGTAGAGTATGAGGAACTTACTCCGCTGAATAGTACAGACGCTGCCTTGGCTCCCGGCGCACCAGAGCTGCATGAGCATGGTCCAGGTAATGTGTTACATCGGACGGAGATTAAACGTGGAGATGCCGAGCAAGCTTTTGCCACGTGTGATCATATCGTGACAGAGACGTATTATACGCCTCGTCAGATGCATGCGTACATGGAGACAGAAGGTGGCCTGTTTGTCCCGGATGAAGAGGGAAGGCTGAATGTATACGCGGCAACGCAACATGGCTATAAAGACCGGATGCAGCTGGCACGCATTATTGGCTGTCCTGAAGAAGATATCCGGGTGGTGTCTTCACCGATTGGTGGTTCATTTGGCGGAAAAGATGAACTAAACGTACAGCCCTATGGTGTATTACTGGCCTTGAGATGCGGACGTCCTGTGAAAATGCATAATTCACGTAAAGAATCCGTACGTGCAGGGCTGAAACGTCACCCAATGAAGATTGAAATGCAGACTGGCATGAGTCGAGAAGGCATCATACAGGCGCACCGTGTCCGCATTACAGCAGATACGGGAGCTTACGCCACACTTGGCGCACCGGTGCTGAACTTCTGTACCGAGCATTGCCTTGGACCCTACGCCATTCCAAATGTGGATGTGGAAGGTGTGTCTGTGTATACGAATAACGGGCTGTCAGGTGAGTTTCGTGGATTTGGCGGGAACCAGGCGATTTTTGCCATGGAAGGCCAGATGGATCGGCTTGCAGAAATCATGAACATGGACCCTTGGGAGTTCCGCAGACGTAATATGAGGGAAAAGAATGATCCCGGACCGCTAAATCAACGCATTCTGGTTACGGATGGACTGTCCCAAGTATGGGAGGCATTGGATCGCTCCGAACTGTGGCAAAAACATCAGAGTCCCCCGGCAGATCCTACTCTGCCGCCGTGGATCAAACGCGGAGTCGGAGCAGCCATCGCCATGCATGGTGCAGGGCTGGGTTACGGCATTCCGGACCCTGCGGGAGGCCGTCTGTCTCTGAATAACGAAGGCAAGATTGAGGTGGCGTTCAGCTACGAGGAATTTGGCCAGGGGCTCGTTGCAACGCTGGAAATTATGCTATGTGATCTGTTTCAATGCAGTACATCGGATCTCAGTATTATTATCGGAGATACGGATCGTGTGCCACACAGCGGATCAAGCACAGCTTCACGTTCAACAACGATGGCCTGGATGGCTCTTCAACGCTTGCAGACTCCATTTCGTTCCCGTGTTCTCACTGTCGCGTCTGAAATGTCCGGCGTTCCGGCAGATGAACTGGTGACAGGGCCTGGGGGTATATGGCGCAAAGGCCAGCTTCCTGCCGAAAGTTCAGAAGTGGAAACAGATGTGCGAGGAACGGGAAAGAGCGAGAAGGAAGTAGTATTGGCTCTGGAAGACGTAAATCAAACGTCTGAAGAAGCAGGAAAACTAGAGAAGGCTGAAAAATTTGAACTGGCTGAGATCGTTGCTGGAGGGACTGAAAATACTCAAATTGCTGAAAGTTGTTTAGGCGCATCTCAATACCTGTCGAAAGTGGAAGTCCCTTCAGGCTTAGTGATCTCGTATGCTGAACTCGTGACGCAGGGCGAAGCCGATGAATGGATTTTTGATACAAAGTTTGATTATCCAACTACGCCGGACAATGTGGTAGGCGGGCATTATTTGTATACGTATGCGGCGGTTGCGGCAGAGGTGGAAGTAAATACTTTGACCGGAGAAACCAAGCTTCTTGATACGCGCCATGTTGTTGCGGCAGGTCCAGTTATCAACCCTATGGGCTTTATCGGACAGATTGAAGGCGGAAGTGTCATGGCACTTGGATTCACGTTGACCGAGGATGCGGTCATGCAGGACAGCCGTTATGTAACCACGAACCTCGACACGTATCTGATCCCAACCATTCAGGATATTCATACCAATCTGGAGGTTGAGGCTATTGAAGACTTACCCGAAGGTGATGCTTTTGGCCCTAGGGGGATCGGTGAGATTGGCTCCGTAGCACTTGCGCCGGCCATTACAGCCGCAATTCATCAGGCGACAGGCGTATGGGTTAACCGTCTTCCTGTACCGAGGGAACAACTGGTCAGACCTTTAAATGTACCTTTGCAGGAAGGAGTGGGTCCATCATGAGTAAACCACTTGAGAATCACTGGACAGCTGTTGTGAATGGCGAACAGAAATATCTGGAGATCGCGCAAACGACCCGACTTGTCGATGTGCTTCGGACTCATTTGCAACTGACGGGTACCAAAGTATCTTGCGAAGTTGGTCGCTGCGGCGCATGTATGGTTCTGATGAATGGAGAACCCGTGAATTCCTGTCTTGTCATGGCTTATCAATGTGAAGGCAGTGACATTACGACGATTGAAGGTCTGCAAGGGGATGAGAAAGGCACTCTGCATCCGATTCAACAGGCTTTTGTAGAGGAAGGTGGCTTTCAGTGCGGCTACTGTACTCCGGGCATGGTGATCTCAACCAAGGCATTACTGGATGCACATCCTGAGCCTTCTCAAGAACAGATTGAAACGGGATTGTGCGGGAATCTGTGTCGTTGTACCGGCTACGGTGGCATTATTCGGGCGGTACTCAAGGCGGGGGAACGCTGTGTGGTAAAAGAAACGTCTACCGAGGAAACTGTAAGTTGAGCCGGGACCTAGGCCGAAGATATAAGCAAGGGCAATTGAAGAAACATACGTGAAAAAGCATCCGAATAGGAATGCTTTTTTTTGTTGTTTATCAGTTTTTCTTTCAAGTACACATCTAATGTGAGATGAAGTTTCATACGCTAAATTGATTAGATTATGAACCGTTTTCGTCAATTATCAAGTCGGATGAGAGAAAGGAAATATAATGTTCAAAGTACTGGTACAAAAGAATTTCAAACATTCTCATTCACCATATATTTACAAAAATTGATGCACATGCTATGGTTAAAATGAAAGCGCCATCATGAATGGGTTCATTGAAATTTTCATTATCATATTTCACTTGGGAAGGAAGATGGAATTGATGAAAAATTTGCTCAAAAAGGCAACCGCAATGATGCTGGCATTGGCCCTACTGATTGGATTAATGACAGCGCCCGTTCATGCAGACACACCGTTGTTCACCATCGAAAGCGAAGATGCGCAGCTCACCCCGGATCTTCAAGTGGTTACTTCAATCTATGGACAACCCAAGCCCGGATTCTCAGGGGCCGGATTTGTCTGGATGCAGAACTCTGGCACATTAACCTTCACAGTAACTGTCCCGGAAACCGGCATGTACGCAATCTCCACACGATATATGCAGGAGCTCAGTGCAGATGGAAGGTCACAAAATTTAATCGTGAATGGTGTTACGAAAGGTGCTTACATGCTGCCTTACACGACAACATGGTCAGACTTCGATTTTGGCTTTCACAAGTTGAATCAGGGTGCCAACACGATTGAGCTGAAGGCTGGCTGGGGCTTCGCGTATTTTGATACTTTTACAGTGGATCATGCTGATCTGGATCCCTTGAATGTGCAGCCAGTTCTCACTGATCCTGAAGCTACACCGGAAACTCAAATTTTGATGAATTATTTAACGGAGGTATACGGAAACAACATTATTTCTGGTCAGCAAGAGATCTATGGAGGAGGGAATGACGGAGATACAGAGCTTGAATTCGAATGGATTCATGATCTGACCGGAAAGTATCCTGCAATCCGTGGCTTTGATCTGATGAATTATAATCCGTTGTATGGTTGGGAGGACGGTACAACCGATCGCATGATTGATTGGGTGAATAACCGTGAAGGTATTGCAACAGCTTCCTGGCATATCAATGTACCTCGTAATTTCAATACGTATGAGCTTGGGGACTTTGTGGATTGGAAAGAGGCTACCTACAAGCCAACAGAAACGAATTTTAATACAGCAAATGCGGTAATTCCCGGTACGAAAGAGTATCAATACGTGATGATGACCATCGAGGATCTGGCAGAACAATTATTGATTTTGCAAGACAACAACGTGCCGGTTCTGTTCCGTCCGTATCATGAAGCAGAAGGCAACGGCGGGCTGAACGGGGAAGGTGCATGGTTCTGGTGGGCTTCGGCAGGCGCAGAAGTGTACAAAGAGCTATGGGATCTGCTTTATACCGAACTGACTGAGACGTATGGCTTGCACAATCTGATCTGGACCTACAACAGCTACGTATACAGTACTTCTCCTGCCTGGTATCCGGGCGATGATCAGGTAGATCTCGTCGGATATGATAAATACAATACGATCTACAACCGTTATGACGGCTTGTCCGGCGTACCGAATGAGGATGCAATTACCTCGATTTTCTATAAGCTTGTTGAGTTGACGAACGGTACGAAAATGGTAGCCATGACGGAGAACGACACGATTCCAAGCGTGAAAAATCTGACAGAGGAGAAATCAGGATGGCTGTACTTCTGCCCTTGGTATGGCGAGCATCTGATGAGTTCTGCTTTTAATTACCCGGCAACATTGAAAACGCTTTATCAAAGTGATTATGTCATTACGCTGGATGAGCTGCCAAATCTAAAGGTTAACAATCCCAATCCCAGTGCATCCATCACACCTGGAAACGTTGAATTTGACAAATACACACCCAATCAAAGTGACAAAACCGTAACTGTGAATGCAAACGGCAATACGCTAACTGCTCTCCGGGCAGGCAACAATGCGTTGACCGCAACAACAGACTATACCTTGAACGGAAGCACATTGCTGCTGAAAAAAGCTTATCTGGCAACCCTGCCAGTTGGCGAGCATTCGATTGTTCTGGATTTTAATCAAGGTCAGGACCCTGTGTTAAAAGTCAAAATTGTGGATTCAACACCGAGTACAAATGCTGTGATTTCTCCTGTGAATGCAACATTTGATAAAGCGACGAATCCCGCACAGGATATTTCTGTATCTATCACCTTAAATGGCCGTCAGCTTACAAGCATCACGAAGGGGGATGTTACACTTGTAGCGGGTCAGAATTATACAGCATCCAGCTCTGCTGTTGTTCTGAACAAATCCTATCTCGCCACGCTTCCGCTGGGCCAGAACGTATTGACCTTTCACTTCAATGGAGGAAATGACGCTGTGCTAACGGTGAACGTCATAGATAGCACGGTTACTGTGCCAGCAGGGGATTTGACGATTCAAGCTTTTAACGGCAATACAAGTGCATCCACCAACGGCGTCTCACCCAAGTTCAAATTGGTCAACTCAGGCAATTCGGCTATTCCGTTAAGTGATGTAAAACTCCGGTATTACTATACAATTGACGGGGAGGAAGCTCAGAGTTTCTGGTCCGACTGGGCCAGTATGGGCAGTGCGAATGTAACGAGCCAATTCGTTAAACTGGCGACTCCAGTTGCCGGAGCGGATCACTATCTTGAAGTGGGCTTTACAAGTGCAGCGGGATCACTGAATGCGGGCCAGAGCGCAGAGATTCAAACACGCTTTTCCAAAAACAATTGGACGAATTACACACAGACTAATGATTACTCGTTCAAGGCATCCGGTAGTCAGTTCGCAAACCATGATAAGGTTACCGGGTATGTGAACGGTCAGCTGGTATGGGGAATTGAGCCGTAAAGGTAGGTAGCACGTTTAATGGGCTGGATCAGGGATTGAACCTCTGATCCAGCCTTTTTATGGTGTAGAAGGAGTACAGCGATTAGACCGAATTTTCTTTTTCACTTTTAGTATGTGACGATGTATCCATGTCTGTTAATATGCGATCTATTATCCTTTTCGTATGGCCCATAATGAACTGAAGAAGTACACCTGCACAACATACGGTTATCAACGTTCCAAGCCCGATTGGCCCACTTAGCAGAAACGCCAGAATTAAAAATACAAGGTAAATGAATGTTCTCGATACAAATAAGGGCGTTTGAGTGATTTCATGCAAGATTAATGTTAAGCGGTCAATCGGAATGGGTGCAAAATTGGTCTGTAAATAAATCGCCGTGCCGATACTGATGATCACTAAACCAATGAAAAAAGTCATTAATTTGCTGTACCA
This sequence comes from Paenibacillus sp. FSL R7-0026, assembly GCF_038004485.1. Taxonomy (NCBI): domain Bacteria; kingdom Bacillati; phylum Bacillota; class Bacilli; order Caryophanales; family Paenibacillaceae; genus Paenibacillus; species Paenibacillus sp. FSL R7-0026. The sequence goes on along the minus strand of NZ_JBBORG010000001.1, from coordinate 3,574,878 downwards.
AACTTCGGGTGTGATCAAGGAATCAGATACATAAAGCCAGATATCAATCCCCACACCAGTAATGAATGCGGTGACGAGTCCCAAAAACTCGGGTTTTTGCTGCTTCAAAAGCGAATTACATCCAATTAATAGGAAAGCAATGATGACCTCCCAGCTACCTACACTTAGCCCTACATGATGTGACAGCCCTACCAGAAGTGCATCAAACGGTGAGGTACCCAGTTCAGATTGAATGGTAAGGGAAATGCCAAGCGTTAAGATTAGAATACCTGCGACAAAAAGTACATATTTCAAATTCATTCAACCTCTTTTTTGATATTATGTTGCAAATACAACAAAATTGAGCTAAATTCAATGTAACCCTTTTTTATTGCATTTGCAACAAACGATTAACTTGTTAAAGGAATGTGAATATAGATGACGATTCGTATAGAGATATGTACCATTGAACATGTATGTGAACTGCAGGAGATTAGTTATGAGACGTTTAATGAAACGTTTAAAGCGCAAAATTCACCCGAAAATATGAAAGCTTATCTGGAAAAGGCGTTTAATCGGGAGCAATTAGAAACGGAACTGTCCCTTGCGGATTCACAATTTCTTTTTATTTATGTCAACCACAAAGTGGCAGGGTACATGAAGGTAAATATCAATGATGCTCAGTCTGAGAAGATGGGTGTGGAATCCCTTGAGATCGAGCGGGTATACATCAAGAAAGAGTTCCAAAAACATGGCCTTGGTAAAGTATTGCTCCATAAAGCCATAGAGATGGCAACTGAACATCACAAGACGAATCTTTGGTTAGGTGTGTGGGAGAAAAATGAAAATGCCATCGCCTTTTATGAAAAGATGGGGTTTGTACAGACGGGAGCCCATGCTTTTTACATGGGAGATGAGGAACAGATTGATTTTATAATGACCAAAACGATACTGTAACGGGATCATCGAGGGAAAAGCTTGGGAGAAAAATGCTATTCAGCAGAATTCTTTCGGGCTTTTTTTATGTTTTGCCACAACCGTTGAATCATAAAATGAAGAAATTGAAGGGGGATAAAACATAACAAATATTATGTAAACTTATTATTTTCGATGACCTTCATAAGCTGCATCTATGGCTTTAGCAAAAGTTAAAGGCCTGATTAATACATAATTAGCAGTATAATTTTGCTCAATAATCGTGAAGGTAACAGGCTGATCTCAAGGATTATAATTACAGTTTATTAGTTTATTTCTACGTTTGGACAGCCAGCCGAAAATCGTTTTCGTTTGTAGCCTATTAGATAGCGTTATGTTCTTAAAAATCACGATATAAGTTGTATATACCTCATGTTAAAAGAACTTTTTACGCATGAAACGGATGTGTTAATCCACCATGTTGAATTATTTAGTTTTAGAGCGGAAAATGGAAATTAAAATTAATATTTCAGGTGAGAAATCAGGAGGATTGGACTCTTAAAACCAGCCGAAAAAAGGAGCAAAATCGATCAATATATTAATTGGATAAATAAGGTATATATCGTTAAAAAGGCGCTACTACGCCGATTATAGATCAATTTCATATGGATTTGCGATGGATTTAGTACCGCTTTCACGTTATGCTTTTGGAAATTGGAAAGGAAGTGGGAAAAATGGAACGCGAACTGGCGTTGGAAATTGTCAGAGTAACAGAATTGGCTGCGTTAGCTTCAGCACCCTGGATGGGACGAGGCGACAAGAACAGTGCAGATGAAGCGGCTACTTTGGCCATGCGCGCCATGTTCGATTCCGTGTCCATTCGCGGCACGGTGGTAATCGGTGAAGGAGAAATGGATGAAGCACCCATGTTGTACATCGGCGAGGAAGTGGGCAACGCTGAGGGGCCTGAGGTTGACGTGGCTGTAGACCCGCTCGAAGGTACAGAAATCGTGGCCAAAGGACTAAACAACGCTCTATCGGTTATTGCAGTGGCGGGAAAAGGTAACCTGCTCCACGCACCGGACATGTATATGGAGAAACTGGCGGTAGGGCCTGCGCTTGTAGGCAAGGTCAGCATTGAAGACCCGGTTGAAGTCACACTGGAGAAAGCCGCTGCCGCATTGAACAAAAACATCTCGGATCTGACAGTGATGATTCTGGATCGTGTGCGACATGAAAGCACAATTAAGACGCTACGCAAGGTCGGAGTGCGGATCAAGTTCCTCAGTGACGGTGATGTTGCTGGGGCGATGGCACCGGCCTTCCCGGAGGCAGGCATTGATCTGTATGTCGGATCTGGAGGAGCGCCAGAAGGTGTGCTGGCTGCCGCAGCGCTATCTTGCCTTGGGGGTGAGATTCAAGGTCGTCTGATGCCTGCCAACGCAGATGAATTCCAGCGCTGCTTGCAGATGGGAATTGATAATCCTTACAAAGTGTTAACGATGCAGGATATGATCGGCACAGAGGATGTCATTTTTGCCGCAACAGGTGTGACACCAGGTGAGATTCTGGGAGGGGTACGGTATCTTGCGGATGATCGCGCCGAGACGGATTCGATAGTTATGCGTGCCAAAACCAAAACAATTCGATTCATTCGTTCCCAACACTTCCTGCCTAACAAAGAAGTGCTGCACAAAGTAAGACAGCTCCAATCCACGCCAGAACCCTCGGATCGAATTCCGAGTCATGCGAAAACGATGGAGCAGGCTGAGTTTAGTCAATCCTCCGTTGATCTTGGCGTTACAACGACGTTGTGAGCTGCACTCCCCATAATTGAACAAACAGGATCAATTGAAATCCTTGTAGTGAGTTTGATAAGTAACTTGAACCCCTAAGGTTACAGGGCATGGAGTTAATGAAAGTACCATCTCTGGCAAGATAATAATGAGGGCTTGGATTAACCCAAACCCTCATTATTTTTTTGTGTTAAAAGCATTGACAACGGTTACATGGCATGAGAAAATGTACGCGCGTACATAAATATCGATTTTTAACCATTACGTCATTTATAGGTGAGCTAAAAGGGGGTGAAATTCATGGCATCTCGTAAAGAAGTGGCTGATCTTGCGGGTGTTTCCGAGGCAACGGTCTCCCGGGTGCTTAATGGGGTAGGTCCTATTAAAGAAGAGACACGCCGCAAGGTTCTTGAAGCTTCCGAACAGTTAGGCTATGTGCCCAGCGCTCTTGCTCGCAGTTTTGCCAGAAGTAAAAGCGGGAACCTTGGCGTGGTATTACCTTATGTTCCGAAGGCACATCTGTTCTCGGCGTATTTTTTCTCGGAAATGCTGAGTGGGATTGGAAGCAAAGCCAGAGACAATGGCATGGACCTGCTGGTTATGTTCCGGACACCTGGTGAAGTGATGAATTATACGGATCTGTTCCGGCGTCAGAAAGTGGACGCTTGCATTATTCTTGGTGCCAGAGATGATCATGAAGAACTGGCGGCCATGCAGCAACTTCATCAGGAAGGACACCCATTCTGTGTCATGAATCAGCATTTTGAGGGCCAATCATTCACGGAAGTGGATGCGGATCATGTGGAAGGAAGCAGGCTTGCCATACGTCATCTTACGGATCAGGGATATCGCAAAATCGCTTTTCTCAATGGTCCGGACAGCTATTCCAACAGCCAGGAGCGAATGGAAGGTGTCCGTCTTGGCTTACAAGAAGTAGGTATGGAGCTGGACCCGAGTCTACTGCTTGAAGGGAATTATAGTAGAAGAAGTGGCATTGAGGCGGCAGCGATTGTAGCAGATCGCCTACATGAGATTGATGCTGTATTTGCGGCCAATGACCGGATGGCTATTGGGGTAATGCATGGTTTGCGTGAGCGGGGAATCCGGGTGGAGGATTTTCCGGCATTTGTGGGTTATGACGATTCCGATGCCGCCGAGATGGCGGTTCCGCCGCTGAGCAGCGTCAGGGTTCCATTTTTTGAAATGGGTGAACTTGCAGCATCGAAGCTTATGCATGGGTCTGTGGGTGACACACATAAAGCGAATAACTCTGTTGTAGCGGTAACCGAATCAGCGAGAGCGTTGCTGCCTACCGAACTGATCATCCGTGCTTCTTCTATCCGTCAATAGTTTATTGGTACACATATTGAAAGACTTTTTATTATTCCAAAGGAGGAAATGACCATGTCAAATCGTCTTCGTGTCGGAATGGTTGGATACAAGTTTATGGGGAAGGCCCACAGTAATGCCTATCGCAGTCTGCCGATGTTTTTCCCGTCTGCCCCGCTGCAGCCTGAGATGTCTGTGATCTGTGGACGTAACGAGCAGGGAGTGCAGGAGGCAGCGAATCAGTTCGGCTGGTCCGAAAGTGTGACTGATTGGCGTGAACTAGTGAAGCGGGATGATATCGATCTGATTGATATTAACGCACCAAGTGATGCCCATAAGGAAATTGCGTTGGAAGCGGCTCGTCAGGGCAAACATCTGTTTTGTGAGAAACCACTTGCCCTGTCGCTTGCGGATTCGCGCGAGATGCTTCAGGCAGCAGAGGATGCTGGAGTCGCACATATGGTCGGGTTCAATTATCGTTTCTCACCAGCGGTGCAGTTGGCCAAAGATCTGGTGGAGAGTGGACGACTGGGTAAAATCTATCATTTCCGTGCGTTTTTCCTTCAGGACTGGATCATGGACCCTTCGTTCCCGCTGGTATGGCGTTTGCAAAAAGAAGTGGCTGGCTCCGGTTCCCATGGTGATCTGGGCGCGCATTTAATCGATCTGGCTCGTTTCCTTGTCGGTGAATTCCAGGAAGTCATCGGCATGAGCGAAACCTTCATCAAAGAACGACCACTTGCAGCCGAGATGACCGGTCTGAGTGCCAAGGGCAGTTCGAATGCGGATGCACCCAAAGGAGAAGTGACCGTCGACGACGCTACGTTGTTCCTGGCACGATTCGCAGGAGGGGCGCTGGGCAGCTTCGAGGCTACACGTTTTGCAGCGGGGCATCGCAGTACGAACTCGTTTGAGATTAACGGCAGTCTCGGCAGTGTACGATTTGATTTTGAACGGATGAACGAACTGGAAGTCTATTTCACAAAGGATGAAGAGGACGTACAGGGATTCCGCCGTGTACTGGCAACCGATCCGGCACATAAATATGCTGAAGCCTGGTGGCCTGCCGGACATACGATTGGATTCGAGCACACGTTCACCCATGAAATGCTGGAGCTGGTGACAGCGATCTCTGAAGGACGCCAACCATCACCGAGTTTCCACGATGGGGTCGCTTGTCAGGCTGTACTCGAAGCGGTAGAACGTTCGGTAACAGAACGGCGCTGGGTGACGCTTGAAGAGATGTGAGCAAGCAAGACAGTGACGTCAGAAATAAGGTTGAACACATAAAACTAAGCGAAAGCGAGTGAATAAACGATGAGTAAAGCACTGATTGTATGGGGCGGCTGGGATGGACATGAACCGGAGCAGGTAGCAGCGATTTTTGAGCGTATTTTGAAGGAAGAGCAGTTTGAGGTTGAAGTCTCGAATACGTTGGATTCTTATGCGGATGCAGAGAAGCTGATGGGTCTGGATCTGATCGTGCCTTTGTGGACGATGGGACAGATTGAGCAGGAACTGGTCAACAACGTATCAGCGGCTGTCCAGAGCGGTGTGGGCTTGGCTGGTCTTCATGGCGGGATGTGTGATGCCTTCCGAAATAACGTAGACTGGCAGTTTATGACGGGTGGACAATGGGTTGCTCATCCAGGCAATGATGGTGTGGAGTATATGGTAAACATGAAGCGTGGCTCTAGCCCGTTATTGGATCATATTGAAGATTTTCAGGTGAAAAGTGAACAGTACTACCTGCACGTAGACCCGGCAGTGGAAGTGCTGGCAACAACTCGTTTTCCAGTGGTGACTGGTCCGCATGCAGCGAATGGCCCCGTAGATATGCCTGTTGTCTGGACGAAACGCTGGGGCGCAGGGCGGGTATTCTACAACTCACTGGGACATCATGCAGACATTGTAGACATGAAACCCGTGACAGAAATGATGCGCAGTGGATTCAAATGGACAGCAGCAGGCAAAGAGCTTGCCAAGAGTCGAGTAAGTTCAGCAACCGAAGTGTACACAGGTATGGCGGACAACCAGAACTAATGAGATTGTAGTTGAATTGCAAACGTAACTTCAGTGTTAACCATTCATCCTCAATGGATAAACCATTTCTGATCCACGGCGAAGGGAGCCCCAGGTATGAAAACAATGAAAGTAGGCATTATTGGCTGCGGTAAAATCAGCGGTATTTATATGGAAAACTGTCACCGGTTCGAGGTGCTGGAACTTGTTGCTGTTGCGGATCTCGACCGGAAACGTGCCGAGGAGCAGGCAGCAGCCTATAACGTGCCTAACGTATACAGCGTCGACGAAATCTTGGCTGATCCCGAGATTGAGCTGATTATCAACCTGACCATTCCTTCAGTTCATGCTGATGTATGCTTGCGTGCGCTTGAATCTGGCAAACATGTTTATGTAGAAAAACCGCTGGCTGTTACCCGTGAAGAAGGGCAGGCCGTGCTCGAAACAGCAAAGCGTAAAGGATTGCTCGTGGGTTGTGCACCAGAAACGTTCTTCGGTTCAGGCATCCAGACTTCACTTCAATTGGTGGAGGAAGGAGTAATCGGCAAGCCGGTGGCGGCGACCGCATTTATGATGAGTCGTGGTCATGAGCACTGGCACCCAGATCCGGAGTTTTACTACGCGTCAGGCGGTGGGCCAATGTTTGACATGGGTCCGTACTATCTCACCGCATTGGTTCAACTAATGGGACCGATCAAATCGATTGCAGGCATGACGGGTAAAGCCATGGAAGAGCGGACGATTACGAGTGAGAAAAAGAGAGGCCAGGTGGTTCCCGTCGAAATTCCAACTCACGTTACGGGTCTGTTGCAGTTTGAACAGGGAGCCATTGGCACGCTGATTACGAGCTTTGACGTATTTGGCGGAAGTGCACTGCCACCGATTGAGATATATGGCACGCACGGCACATTGCAGGTACCTGATCCCAATACTTTCGGCGGTCCAGTTCGTTACCGCTTGCTGGGTGAACATGAATGGACGGAAGTTCCGCTTCTCCCAGGATATCAGGAAAATACTCGCGGCATTGGTGTGGCAGATATGGCCTATGCAGCCCAAAGTGGACGTGCACACCGGGCGAGTGGGGAACTGGCATACCACGTACTTGAGGCCATGTGGGCATTCCACGATTCATCAGATGAGCAGACGTTCTACCAGATGAAAAGCTCTTGTCAGCGCCCGGCTGCATTGCCAGTGGATCTGCCATTGTATACATTGGATAAATAAGACAACTATTAACGTTTACGTTATGACGAATAGCCTCTTTTCCTCCAAACCAGGAAAGGGGCTATTTGTTATTGGGCGATCGGAAGGTTGTTCTGTCATCGAAGTGTCCAGTGTAAATATTCTTTGGTTCAACTTAGATAGCCATTTAGGGCTCAAATCCCGCCTGACTGATCCAAATCTCATCCTCGGCAAAAACGTTTTTCATCCGCTGAACAACAGTCTGATACGCATCTGGATGATACCAGTGCTCCATCCCCACTTCTTGATAGAGCGACTCCATGCCGAGTCGCCGGGTGCGCTTGCCCTCACTGCCATCGCCCATGAAATAATCGTCAATGCATACGCGCTCAACCAGAGGTCTCAAGATGGCTGCAAACTGTTCACTGCTGGGTAATACTGGAGCAATCGCAACCTGTGTAGGTATTCCGGCATCCCTCAATTGTTCCAGTGCACGTAATCGGCCCGCGATCGGAGGAGCAGAAGGACTGAAATGCTTGCGCATTTCGTCCAGATCCGTCTCCACGGTCATGCTGACACGAACCCGGTCACCTAACTGCAGTAAGAGATCTATATCCCGGGTAACGAGTGGACTGCGGGTTTGGACTAATACAAAATCGGGCGGATACTGTACCATCGTTTCAAGCAATGAACGCGTGATACATTCCTTGTACTCAGCGGGTTGATACGGGTCTGTACTGGATGACATGAACAGAGTGACTTTCCCTTTGGCCAGGGCACGTTGCAATTCTTTGGCGAATACTCGGGAGGCCTCCTGTTTCACATCAACCCAGCTACCCCAATCCTCTTTACGAAATAAAGAGACTGGCATCTGTCTGACATAACAATAGGAACAACCGAAGGCGCAGCCTGTGTAAGGATTCAGCGTATGTGTATAGCCTTCAAGGAACCCTGTCCCCTTGTTGAGTAACGTTTTGGGTACTTTGTAAGTAAGATTCGTCTTCATAAGTTCTCATGCCTTTCGCGGTAGTGTGCAGGTGTGAGACCTGTGTGTTTGCGAAATACAGTAATGAAATAAGCTGAGTTAGGTATACCGACCTGGCGGCCAATATCGGTGACGGTAAGTCCGGTATGTTCAAGCAACTTCCGGGCTTCGGTGATTCGTTTATCCTGAATATATTGAACCGGTGTGCGGCCTGTGATCCGCTTGAACACACGATGCAGATGATAAGGACTGCCATGACTTACAGTGGCAAGGACCTCCAAGGTTAGAGGTTCGGCGTAATGATGTTCAATGTAATCGGTGATCCCATATATCCACTCTTGATCAGGTACCCGCTCTCCTGTAGGTTTGCAACGTTTGCAGGGTCTGAACTTTCGTGCCAACGCTTCTTCAACATGTTGAAATATCAGCACATTTTCAGCTTTGGGTGCTCTGGACTTACAGGAAGGTCGGCAGAAAATGCCCGTTGTCTGCACGCCGTAAAAGAACGTTCCATCATAAGAATTATCGTTGTGGATGATGGCATGCCAGTATTTTTCATCAATAGATTGGGGCAGTATGCGATCTTGATCTGGACTTTCCATGGTGATCACCTCATCTCTAATTATACCCCTGATTCCATGGGATTGACGAAGTTTCAACTTAAAAAGCAAGATATCAATATCTGGGATACAGTACCCTTCCTTCAATCTGAACGAAATATGAGCTACAATATACAGGATGGTATAAAGGTTATATCTCTAATGAAATTTATAGATGAAAGAGGTAGATAGGCATGGTTCGTTTTGGCGTAGTGGGTACCAACTGGATTACGGAAAGGCTTCTTGAAGCCGCAGTACAGGTTGATGGATTCAAATTAACCGCCGTGTATTCAAGAACTGAAGATAAGGCTAATGCATTTGCAGATAAATATGATGTGGAACACCGCTTCACCGATCTGGAAGAGTTGGCAGCAAGTGATGTGATTGATGCAGTCTACATCGCAACACCGAATACGGTTCATGCGGAGCAGGCTGAGCTTTTTCTGAGAAACGGTAAACATGTATTGTGCGAGAAACCTCTGGCTGCAAATAGCGCCGAAGTTCGGAGTATGATCGATACAGCACGAGAACACGAGGTTCTGCTCATGGAAGCGATGAAATCGACTCTTGTACCCCAGTTCAAAATGGTGCAGAAGAGCCTGCATAAAATCGGTCCTGTCCGCAAATATGTAGCAGGATACTCTCAGTATTCTTCGCGTTACGACAAGTACAAAGAGGGGATTGTCCTGAACGCGTTCAAGCCTGAACTCGCTAATGGGGCGTTAATGGATCTCGGTGTGTATTGTCTCTACCCATTGATTACGTTGTTCGGTGCACCTAACCGAGTTCAATCCCAAGCGATGATGCTGGAATCTGGTGTGGATGGACAAGGCAGTGTGTTGCTGGATTATGATGGGATCGATGCGGTTGTTACATACTCCAAAATCTCCAATTCTCATGTACCAAGCGAAATTATGGGAGAACTGGGCAGCATCATCATTGACAAGATTGGTTCACCAGAACATGCAGAGATACGATACAATGACGGTACGGTGGAGCAGCTCACAGTCGAACAAAACCATCCGGCGATGTATTATGAAGTGGAGGAGTTCGTGAATCTGGTTCAGGAAGGCAAAAAGGAGTCTGACATGAACACGTATGAACGCTCCTATGTTACGATGCAGGTCATGGATCAGATTCGGAAACAGATTGGGCTTGTGTTCCCTAACGATTGATTCAAGAACAGGAAAGGAAGCTGAGACGAGATGAGAAGAGATGAGCAGAGCAACAATAGAGATGATCAGAAGAACAGCAGAGCAGATAACCGTTCCAAAGATTCTGGTGGTTTGGAACTGTCACAGATTGTTTTCATAGGAAGAACCTTCGAGGAATATATGAAGATGTTCAACTTAACGGTAGGGGAGATTACTGGCAAGTCGATTCTGGATTGTCCAGGTGGAGCGTGTTCGTTCAGTAGCCAGGCTCGCAAGTTGGGTGCAGACCCCATGGCCGTGGATATTGCCTACGAATACGAGATCGACGAGCTTGAAGTAAAGGGATTTCAGGACATTGAACATACGATGAAACAGATGGAACCGGTGCAAGGCATATATGTGTGGGATCAATTTGGATCAATCCAGGAGTTAAAGGAAGAGCGAACTCGTGCTATTACAGATTGCATCGCAGATATGAGAAAGTTCCCTGACCGTTATGTGGCATCTGTGCTCCCGGATCTTCCTTTTGCCGATGAACAATTCGATCTGACGTTATCCGCCCATTTCCTGTTTACGTATGCGGATCGATTGGATGTTGATTCTCATGTTGCAACCGTAATGGAGCTGCTGCGTGTGAGCAAACGAGAGGTTCGAATTTTTCCAACAGTGGATCTGTCTGGCGAACGTTACAAGCACATGGATGAATTAAAATTAATACTCGAAGAGCGTGGGTGCACGGTATCCGAAGAACCAACAGCATATGAGTTTCAACGGAACGCTCACACCATGCTTCAAATTGTTAAATATAATCGAACAAGATAGGAGGGTTTTTGGATGAATAAAGTTCTTATACTTGGGGGTACACGTTTTTTTGGCAAACGTCTCGTGGATCACTTGCTGTGGGAAGGGAAGTCTCAGATCACAGTCGCAACTCGTGGTAAAACGGATGTTGACTTCGGACCCGAAGTAAACCGAATCAAGATGGATCGTGAAGACCCGGAATCTCTGGCAGAGGTTGCGCAGACAGACATGTGGGATGTTGTGTACGATAATATCTGTTATTCTCCAGATGCGGCGAAAGCGGCATGTGAGGCATTCGCAGGGCGTACCAAAAAATACGTTTTGACATCCACACTCTCGGTGTACGGTGATCCAAGACCTGGATTTAAGGAAACGGATTTTGACCCGTATACATATCCATTACAGTATGGGAGTGCAGAGGATTTTTCGTATGGAGAAGGCAAACGGCTTGCCGAGGCTGTATTTTTCCAGGAAGCGGATTTCCCGGTTGTGGCGATGCGCATTCCAATTGTTCTCGGAATTGATGATTATACGAGAAGACTTCATTTTCATATCGAACATGTGCAAAAAGGAAAACCGATTGGCATGCCAAATCCGGATGCGGAGATTGGATTTATCAATTCGACCGAAGCGGCAAGATTTCTCGCTTGGCTTGGACATTCGTCCATTACTGGTCCGGTGAATGCAGCTTCCAAGGGATCAATTACGCTGTCAGCCATGATACATCTGATCGAGACGGTCACGGGCATGCAGTCCCAGATCCTTACGGAAACTGTAAAAGAGGACATGTCACCATTTGGAATCGAGCAATCATGGACGATGGAGACGACCAAGGCTGAACAAGCGGGATATACGTTCGAACCTCTGATGGAATGGTTCCCGGGACTCGTTCGTGAGGTCGCTTTAGCATTACAGTCTGAGCGGTAGAATATCGGCTCGGATGGAACTGAAGGAAACGACAAGCCTGAATGAAACAGACCAACCAAACGGCTCGAACGACGGATTATTTCAGCGAATGAACATCAAACAGGGTGCAACCAGAGCGTAATCTCCGGTGCACCCTGTTCATGTTTTACATTTTTTAAATCTGAATTGAACCTAATTTAGATAAGTGGGACTAATCATTTACACGATAACGGAGAGGACAGAAAAAACCTGAAAAAGCGAAGCGTTCGCCTACAAGCTTTCTGCAAGAAAGCTACATCGGAAGCATACGCTATCTCCGGATTTCCCCTTTAAAAGGGAATGAAAAAATCTGGGGATAACAGCGATTGGAAGGTTGTTCTGTTATCGTAGTGTCAGTGTAAATAATTTTTGGTCCAATTATTTAGTCAACTCACGCGCTTAACTCTATTTTTGCTCACGTGGAGCAGCAGCTGAAGCACGTATGCGCAGTTCTGACGGTAGAATGACGGTTTGGGCTTCGGAAGGGGCCTTACCCTCAATTCGGTCAATCAGCATCTGTACGCCCTGAAACCCAAATTCATATGCTGGCTGTGCAGCTACAGTTAGGAAAGGATCAAAAGCAGAAGCCAGATCCAGATCGTCGAAACACACAACGGAAATGTCTTCTGGCACACGCAGTCCTCGTTTGCGCAAAAGCCGAATGACCCCAATCGCCAGCATGTTGTTGGCGGCAAAAATGGCTGTTGGTTGATCCGGTTGAGAGAGTAGTCGATCCAGTCCTTCTTCATCGCTGAAATCCCGGTACCCTGTTCGAAGCACAAGCTCGGGATCAATATCAGCTCCGGCCTCACGTAAACCCGCTATATAACCTTCCTCCCGCAGTCTGGCGGTAGAAACCTCCGAAGAACCATTGACCAGTGCAATGCGCCAGTGACCCAATTGCACCAGATATCGGATCAGCTCAATCGCGCCTTCCCGGCTATCTCCGGCAATGATATCTGACGTAATGCCAGGTACGGTGCGGTCCAGAAAGACAAACGGAATGTGACGTTCCTGCAGCTGTTTCAGATGTTGGAGAGAACGATCTCCCGCTGGGGCAAAGAGTACACCATCCACACGAGTAGACAGAATTGCATCCACGTAATCCTTTTCCTTATTGTAATCCTCGTCACTATTGCCAAATAAAAGACGGTACCCACGAAGATGGGCTGCATCTTCAGCACCACGGGCCAGGGTTGTATAAAAAGGGTTGGTAATATCCGTAATGAGCAATGAAAGCATTTGAGTTCGTTGAAGCACAAGGCTGCGCGCATTAGAGTTCGGGATGTAGCCCAGTTCTTCGATCACCTGTTGCACACGTTCACGTGTCGCGGAACTTATGCGGCCTGTATGGTTAATGACCTTGGAGACCGTCATGGCGGAGACGTTTGCTTTTTTGGCAATATCGTAAATGGTAATCATTAGAATCTAACCTTTCCGCAACATAGTCTTACCATTCTATAGGATAATGCCAATTGACAGCAAGATAGGCTCGTGCTATGTTAGGGTTACCGATAACCCTAAAGGGTAATGAACGTATTTACTACATAAATCATTTCGTTAAATTTGCTCATGCACGTTCCGTTTTCTTGAATAGAGGAACTACATACATAGCTAATTAATGAAGTGGTTTATTGTTTTTTTAAATATGTAAACGTATTCAACCTCAAGAAAGGCTCTTGACAATCAGTGTATGCAGCTCTTGCGTGCAACTCGGGTATTGGTTATATCTCCGTCATTATCTTATTCCAATCACTGCACATGGATCAGACAGAAGGTTTCTCAATTCAACCCAAATTCTATGAAACGAATTGAAGGAGGACATTCCAGTATGACACATCAGGATTATCGTTATAAACAGGCTTTCCCCAAGATTGGTATTCGTCCCACGATTGATGGAAGACGCAAAGGTGTTCGGGAGTCATTGGAAGAGCAAACGATGCGGATGGCGACATCCGTTGCGGAACTACTTGCAGCAGAACTACGTTATCCTGATGGGTCCGCAGTGGAGTGTGTTGTGGCTGAGACCTGTATTGGCGGTGTGGCCGAGGCGGCCGCAGCAGCAGAATTGTTCAGCCGTTCGAACGTTGGTGTAACGATCACCGTGACACCCTGCTGGTGTTATGGTACGGAAACGATGGATATGTCGCCATCCATTCCTACAGCCATCTGGGGTTTTAACGGGACTGAGCGTCCGGGTGCAGTATATCTGGCAGCGGTACTCTCTGCCCATGCCCAGAAGGGGATTCCGGCCTTTGGGATCTATGGAGAGGATGTGCAGGACGGCGGGGATACTACGATTCCCGATGACGTGCGTGAGAAATTGCTCCGGTTCAGCCGTGCAGGTCTTGCAGCCGCAACCTTGAAAGGGCAAGCCTATCTGTCCATTGGATCGGTATCCATGGGGATTGCAGGTTCGATTGTGAACGATTCATTTTTCCAGGAGTATCTGGGCATGCGCAATGAATATGTGGATATGAGCGAATTGACTCGTCGTATCGAAGAAGAAATCTACGACCCCGAGGAGTATAAGCTCGCATTGGCCTGGGTGAAGGAGAATTGTAACGAAGGTCCGGACAACAACGTTGCCCATCTGCAAACGGATCGCAAACGCAAAGAGTACGAATGGGAAACCGTTGTGAAAATGACCCAAATCGTGCGTGACTTGATGGCGGGCAACCCAAGATTGGCAGAGCTTGGTTATACAGAGGAGTCGATGGGTCACCACGCGATTGTATCCGGCTTCCAGGGACAACGGCAGTGGACGGATCATTCTCCGAATGGAGATTTTCTGGAGTCGATATTAAACTCTTCCTTTGACTGGAATGGCAAACGTGCACCTTATCTGGTTGCAACAGAGAATGATAGCTTGAATGGAGTGTCCATGTTGTTCGGTTCGATGCTGACACATACGGCACAGATCTTTGCTGATGTGCGTACGTATTGGAGTCCGGATTCGGTACAGCGTGTGACGGGACATCAGTTGGAAGGAAACGCGAAGGATGGCATCCTGCATCTGATCAACTCCGGTTCCGCAGCCTTGGATGGCACTGGGCAACAGTCCAGAGAGGGTAAGCCTGTACTCAAGCCATTCTGGGAAATTACAGATGAGGAAGTTCAGGACTGCCTAATAGCAACATCCTGGAGACCGGCATCCGTAGAATATTTCCGCGGGGGCGGCTATTCAGCGGATTTCCTGACCAAAGGTGGAATGCCTGTAACGATGACACGTCTGAATCTGGTCAAAGGACTGGGACCAGTGTTGCAAATTGCTCAGGGTTACACGGTCGATCTGCCTGAAGATGTGCATGATACGCTGGATCAACGGACAGACCCAACCTGGCCATCCACCTGGTTTGCACCTGTTCTAACCGGATCGGGAGCGTTTACTTCCGTATACGAGGTCATGAATCAATGGGGCGCTAACCATGGCTCCATCTCGTATGGACATATCGGTGCTGATCTGATTACGCTTGCTTCCATGCTTCGCATTCCGGTAAATATGCATAATGTACCTGAAACGGAAATTTTCCGTCCGCGTGCATGGGGATTGTTCGGCACAAGTGAGCCGGAGAGTGCAGATTACCGTGCTTGCAGTGTATTTGGTCCGTTGTATCGTTAAAATAAAGTTCCATTCCTGTCAAACGCCATGTTCCCTGTGAAATGAGGTAACATGGCGTTCTCTTGAAAGCTGTGTTCAAAACTCGAATACGGCTTATCGGGTAGAGTTAAGGAGGCTTGGTAGAATGTGCAATCAAGCAACACATGTGCTTGCTGCCGATTACGGCGCTGGGAGTGGACGTGTAGTCCGGGGTTCTTTTGATGGAAACAGACTCTCGTTACAAGAAGTGCATCGATTCAACAACGAACCCGTGCAGCTGGGGGACGGATTGTATTGGGATTTCTTGCGACTTTTTCATGAATTAAAACAAGGCATTGTGAAAGGGACACAAGGCATCTCTCCATCGGTCCGTTCTATAGCAGTGGATACGTGGGGAGTGGACTATGGATTGGTGGATGGTGCGGGAAGGTTGTGCTCGAACCCACGTCACTATCGGGAAGCACGCAACGCACAGTGGATGGAAGAAGTTCTGCACATAGTGAAAGAAGAAGAACTGTATGCCATGTCTGGCGTTCTGCCGCAGCAGATCAATACAGTATTTCAACTGCTAGGCAGTGTACGAGAGCAGGCCGAAGGTTTGCGTCCGGATGTACGCATGTTATTTATGCCGGATTTATTTCACTATTATCTATCTGATCAGCAGGCTTGTGAGTATACGATTGCAAGTACTAGCGGGCTGTTGCATGCAGGCGAGGCGCGTTGGAATGAAAATCTGATCGAACGTCTCGGTATACCGGAAACATTATTTCCAAAACTCGTTCAACCCGGTACCGTGCTGGGCGATCTAACAAATGAGTTGTGCGCCGAGTTACGGACTGGACCGATGCAGGTAGTCTCTGTGGGATCACATGATACGGCATCTGCCTTGGCAGCGATTCCTGCAATGGATTCGGATTTTGCTTTTATCAGCTGTGGTACTTGGTCTCTTATGGGGGTGGAGCGTGATACACCTGTATTGGATGACCGAAGTCGTGCATTGGGATTCACCAATGAAGGGACGGTAAGTGGCAAAGTACGTACCCTGAAAAATCGTTCAGGCCTGTGGCTGCTACAGGAATGCAAACGGCAATGGGAGCGGGAGAATCAACTTTTTACACATGAAGAGCTGATTCAACTGGCTACCTTGGCAACGCCGCATCAGAGTTATGTATCGCCGGGAGATGGCGTATATTTGGCTCCAGGGAATATGGCTGAACGAATACGGCAACAATGCAGTCTCACCGGACAGATTGTACCCGAAACGACTGGAGCGATTGTGCGCTGCATTCTGGAAAGTCTTGCACTGGAATTCAGACAGACGCTGGATGAATTGCAGTTGATTACAGGTACAAGACCTCGTGTCATTCATATGGTTGGTGGCGGTGTGCACAATCGACTACTATGCCAGTTTACAGCCAATGCAGCCGGTGTCCCGGTGGTGGCAGGCCCGGCAGAGGCGACTTCAGCCGGGAATTGCATGCTGCAATTCCTTGCGCATGGAGAAGTGAGTAGCTTGGCCGAGGTACGGGAGGTCATGGCTGCTTCCTTTTCCCCCGAGACCTATGAGCCTGAGGATACAGAGCTGTGGCAGGAAGCTTATGAAAGCTACCAAAGTCTGAATCAAATCAAAAGGTAATGAACAGATTCAATGCAATAAGCATTGACGAAAATGCTACAAAGAAAAGTATGAGGAGTGGAGAGCAGCATGTCTGAAGAGCAAGTAAGGGAAGAGTTGACGAAGTATGCACGTAGAGCAGTTGCCCAAGGGTTGGTTGTAGGACCCGGTGGGAATTTGAGCGCTCGTTCTGGGGGAACGATGTTGTTGTCTCCGAGCGGTTATGCACTTGAGGATCTGGAGCCTGACGAATGGATCGCCATTGATATCGAGACAGGAGAGACTCGTGCGGGAACAACACGTCCTTCTTCCGAAGTATTGATGCATCTGTACAGTTATCGTGTGAACCCTGATATCCAAGCCATTGTGCATACGCATCCGGCATATACGATCGCACTTAGTCTCGTTTTCGATGAATTGCCACACTTGTTCCCTGATCAGTCCGCTTTGGTGGGCGATATCGGATTTGTTCCATACGTTCTGCCAACGACGAAACAACTTGCCGATGCAGTCTCAGCAAAGGTAGCAGAACATACGGCACTCATTCTCGTCAATCACGGATTGGTCACAACGGGTAAAAACCTCCGCGAAGCCTATTACCGCACCCAAGTGGTGGAAGAAAGCGCGAAGGTATATATGATCGCCAAGGCAGCGGGGGAACCCAAAGTGTTAACTGCTGAAGAATATAAGGAAATTCAATCCCTTGAAAGTGAAGCCTACCGTGTGCAGTTGCTGCAACAACTCAAGTCCTGAAAATATTCCTACGTTAAGGGCAGATTGCATCCTCCAGATAAACGCTGGAATAAAGGATGTGAAATGCTCTTTTTTAATTTTGATTTTGAATTGAAAAGGCGCAGAGTATAGCTGAAGAAATAATTCGCACTATTTTGATGAGAATTGTTGAAATTGTGATGTCTGCAAGGTATACTAACGTTAATCATCAGTGAGTAACAACTACGAAGAAGATTAAAAACAATTAAGTATCTAAGAGGGGTGAAATCAGTGGGTCCTGAGCTAAACGAAATGGAGTTGGAATACGAACTGCTGAAGCAGCTTCGAGACGCTAACGCTCCCATCGGGGCCAGTACGTTGGTTCATACTTTGGGCAAAACGTATGGTCTGAGTCAGGCAACCATCGGAAGAAGACTTATGGAGATGGATGTTGAAGGTTTTACAGTTCTGGAAGGTCGCAAGGGAAGAACTTTGACCGAACAGGGTCTGGATCGAATGAAGACGTTGGAAAAAGATTTGCAGCAACAAAGCGTGAACTCACAGTTAATTCAGATGCTGAACCATTCCGGGGAAAAGGCTCTGCTAGATGTTCTCGTTGCCAGAAGGGCACTTGAGCGAGAAATCGCTTCCCTGGCAGCACAGCGTGCCTCGAAAGAATACATAGTACTGTTGCAAGCATCGATTAACAACCAGCATGAATTGCTTTCCAAGAATATTATACCATACGAGGAGGACCGGGAGTTTCACAGATTGCTGGCTTATGCTGCGCAAAACCAAATTCTTCTGCATGCGGTTGAACTGGTATGGGAGACAAGCCGCGATTTTCTGGAAACAGCGTATATTCGCCGGAGAGTAGGAAGTGAATTAGTTGTGGATCATCAGCAGATTCTGGATGCTATTGTAGCGGGCTCTCCGGAGCAGGCTGAAGCGGCAATGGTGAATCATATTAACCAAATGATCGATGATGTCAAACGTTATTTCGCCATGCAAAACCAATAACATTCCCAGAATGAGACCCGGTGATAAAGGAGTTGAGCTTGTGGACACAATCTACCGTCTAGGCATAGATATCGGAGGTACTTTCACGGATGCGCTGGTGATGGACCATCAGGGCAGGGTGATTGCGGCGCTGAAGACGCCATCGATTGCAGTAGCTCCGGAACAGGCGATTTTTAACGCACTTGATCAGTTGAAGGCTAGTGGCGTGAATATTCATGAGATTGATCTGTTTGTGCATGGAACAACGCTTGGCGTCAACACGTTGATTGAGCGAAATGGCGCAGTTACAGGTCTGCTGGTCACTAAAGGATTCCGTGACATTCTTGAAATCCGCCGGTTGCGACTTGAGGATACAACCAATCTGTATGGTGACAAGACCGATGCGCTGGTACCGAGACATCGCGTTAAGGAAGTCGATGAACGGGTCATTGCGAGTGGAGGCATACTCCAGCCACTGAATGAGGAACAACTGTTAAAAGCTGTGGATGAGCTGGTGGAGGATGGCGTTACCGCTTTGGCGATCAGTTTTTTACATGCTTATGTGAATCCTACTCATGAGCAGCTTGCGGAAGATCTGATCAGGGAGCGTTATCCGCAACTGTTCATCTGCCGAAGCAGCGCCATCTGGCCACAACAGCGAGAGTTCGAACGAACACTCGCAACGGCCATGAACGCTTATGTAGGTGACCGGATGGGGTCTTACTTCCTGCGTCTGCAAGAAGGGATTCAGGCGTACGGCCTCAAAGCTAACTTGCTGTCGACCATGTCCAACGGTGGAATTATGACGGCTGCCAGAGCGGCTAATGAGCCGGTACGTACGCTTCTGTCCGGGCCTGCTTCCGGTGTAATCGCCGCGACCCATATTGCTGAACGAGCGGGCATTCATCAGGTCATCACATTTGACATGGGTGGGACAAGTGTTGATGTCGCCCTTATTGACAAAGAACCTGCCTATTCATCCGAGAACAAAGTTGGAGATTTTCCTGTCATCATTCCTGCTGTTGATGTAACGGCTATAGGAGCAGGTGGTGGTTCAATTGCCTGGCTTGATTCCGTAGGCGTACTCAAGGTGGGGCCACGCAGCGCGGGAGCCAACCCCGGTCCGGCATGTTATCAGCGCGGGGGAGAAGAGCCGACAACCACAGATGCCTATCTACAGCTCGGTATCCTGCATGCTGACCGTTTCCTTGGCGGACAAATGTGTCTGTATCCCGAACTTGCAGAGCGTACTCTGGGCAATCTGGGACAGAAGCTTGGACTGAATGCCGAACAGACTGCGCAAGCCATTCTTGATGTGGCAACCGCCAATATGTATGCCCAGTTTTCTCCCCTCATGGCTCGCAAGGGCGTTGATCCCCGCGATTTTACGTTGCTCGCATATGGTGGAGCTGGCCCAATGCATGCTTTTCTGATGGCACGCGAGGTAGGCATCGGCAGAGTGCTGATCCCGCCATCTCCGGGAACACTGTGTGCCATGGGCTGCACGGTCGCCAATCTTCGCAATGATTTCGTTCATACGTTACACAAAAGCACCCAGACTCTGGAGTCTGGCGAATTAAGCTCTCTTTTCACTGAATTGGAAAACCAGGGACGTAACTGGGTCGATGAGGAAGCCCGTGGTGGTGTCAAGCTGGACAATATTTATTGCTTATACAGTGCGGATATGCGATATGAGGGACAGGCCTTTGATCTCGAGGTCACGCTGACATTGGAAGAAATTGAAGATCCCAAGAAGGCAGGGATTAAATTCCATACGTCTTACCAAAACGTGTTTGGCATCAGTCAGCCAGAGGCAGAGGTTATGTTTGTAAGTCTCAGAGCGACCATTGTTGGTGTTTTACCTACCCATAACACGGTAGCTCCGGCAGATTTGCCATTCGATGAGAGCACAGCAGAAGAAAGGATCATAACCTTTGACCATGTACAGCAGACAGCCAAGGTACTGAAAAGGAGACAGATTCCATCGGTGGATGCACCCATCCCCGGGCCCATTATTGTGGAGGAATATGATACAACGATCTTTATCCCGCCTGGATATAAGGTATACCGGGATGGCCACGGGAACGTGATCGGGGAGGTGGAAGCATGATCGGCGACAAGGTCTTTCTTGAGATTTTTAACAACCGAATTCAAGCTGCCGTGGAAGAAATGGCGAATGTTGTTCTGCGCACAGGATTCACCGCTTTTGTCAAAGAAACGGGCGATTTTGGAACCTACCTCTTATCTCCATCCGGGGAAACGTTCGGGTCACCGCTGGAGACGGGGTACAATCTGTCTCTGGGCATCCCTGCTGCTGAGACCATTAACAGCATTGAAGACTGGAAAGAAGGGGATCTCGTCATATGTAATGATCCTTATTCCACTAAAGGCATGGTCACACACCTTCCAGACATTCATCTCATCAAGCCTTATTTTCACGAAGGGCGAATCATCGCTTACGGCATGTGCTTTGTTCATTCATCCGATGTGGGCGGCAAGGTACCGGGGAGCGTATCTCCCAGCGCCTACGATATTCATATGGAAGGCATTCGAATTGCACCAGTCAAGCTGTATGAAGCTGGTGTTCTGAACGAGCAGATCCTGCGTATGTTTCTGGACAACAGCCGAATTCCGGAGCAAAATCTCGGTGATCTCAAAGCGCTTATGGCTGCATTGAATCGGGGAGAGCAGCGGCTGGAGGAACTCATTGCACGTTATGGCGTGGAAAAAATTCAGCAGGGCATCGAACACTTGCTGGAATATGCCGAGCTGAAGGCACGTGTTATCGTGCAGGATATCCCGGACGGTTCCTATGACTTCTGGGACTATCTGGAGAAAGGACCAGGGGGATATCCTATCCGGTTGCGCTGCAAAATGACGATTGCAGGCAGTGAGATTCATCTGGACTTTAGCGGAACCGATCCTCAGGTCAGAGCTTCATTCAACATTCCTACCCACAACCAACAGGGGCATTACATGCTGGTGCCCGCACTTATTCGTTATTTCCGTACGCTCGATCCGACGATTCCTTGGAATTCGGGCATGATTCGTATGGTGCGAAATTACGCGCCGCCTGCTTCCGTACTTAACCCGGAGCCGATGGCAGCAGTTGGGGCACGCGCCGCGACCTTTATTCGGCTGATGGACGTTATCACGGGTGCTTTGGGGAAAGCTCAGGGAAGTATGGTTCCCGCGGCAGGAGCTGGACAAGCCTGCATCGTCATGATGGCGATGACAGATGCATCCGATGGCAAGAAAAAGGTGGGCGTAATTCAGCCGATCTGCGGAGGTTCGGGAGCTAGGCCGATGAAAGACGGCATTGATGGCATGGATTTTGCGGTCGGTCATCTTCGGAATATTCCTGCGGAAACGGTGGAATCCGAGATGCCTGTGTTGATCGAGCATTACGGCCTTCGTGCTGACTCGGCAGGTGCAGGAACTTTCCGTGGCGGAAGCGGAATTGATTTATGTGTCAGAATTCTAACACCGGATACGGTGATGACGGCCAGAAACATGGAGCGTATGGAGTTCCAGCCTTGGGGCAGGCTCGGTGGCGGCGTAGGTTCACATGGAGAAGCGATTCTTAATGCTGGGCGAGCAAGTGAGCATCATCTGGGAAGAATTGATGAGCTGCTGCTTCAACCTGGAGAAACGGTTACGTTCTTGTCGCAAGGCGGAGGCGGATATGGTGATCCACTTGAACGTGACCCAAGCCTAGTTCTGGAGGATGTAAGAAGTGGGCTGGTATCCCCGGAGAAAGCCCTTGAGTTATACGGTGTTGTGATTGACGGCCTGGAGCTGAACGAGAGCGATACGGAACAAATGCGAGCCAAGCGAACGCGGCAGCAGGAGGAATTCGCCTATGGCAAGGCGCGGGAGCAATTTGAAGACATATGGAGCGATGAGATGCAGGTAACGCTGAATCAGGCGTTGCTGAATGCTCCGCTTGCACTAAGAGACTACCTGAAGCGTCAGACCATGGGCGTTGTCGAGGAGAAGTATAAGGATTCCCTATCTGTAGATCCACGGGAGATATCCGACATTATGGAAGGGTTACGCCAGCAAATAGGGTTGCATTGATCAAGTATATGGAAACTATCTAGTTCTGTCTTATCGGTAAAACCAACTACATGGATGGGGGAATTTGTATGTTCAAATCCAATAAAAAACGTTTTCTCAGCCTCGCCTCTCTAACACTGGCCGGTACATTGGTGCTTTCCGCCTGCGGTGGAGCAGGCAGCTCAAGTAATACTGCCGGAGAGACCAACTCTTCAGGAGCAAGCGGAGACAAAGTTAAGCTGACGATGTTTATCTGGGCTGGCTCCAATCAGGATGTTGTTCCGAAAGAAGTGGTTGCCGAGTATGTGAAAGAACATCCCAACGTTGAAGTCACCTTTGAGGAATCCTCCAATTCGGTAATGTACCCCAAGATGGTCGCTGGCAAGCAGGCTGATGCCAACAATCCGGTCGTTAACTTTGGTTACTTTAATGCAGATGCAACGGCAAAAGGCTTGAATGATGACATGTGGGAGCCACTTGATACCAGCATCGTGACCAATATCAAAGATATTCCAGAGTCCTTTCACAAGCCAGACAATAAAGGTGTGGTTTGGGGCGTGTCGAGCTTCGCCCTAGTGTATAACAAAGACCTTGTGAAAACGCCGCCTACCAGCTGGAACGATCTTTGGGATAACGAGGAGTTCAAAGGAAAAACTGCGCTCTGGGACTATATGTTCTATTCCTATATCTCTCCGCTGATTGCTGCCAAAGGTCAAGAGATTGGCGCATCCTATGAAAATCCCGAGCCAGCCTTCCAGTTCTGGGCAGATCGCAGTGACCAGATTGGCACATTGGTTTCATCCAATGATCAGTTGAAGGCACTTCTGGAGTCAGGTGATGCTCTCATTGCCCCATTCAGTGCACAGGTTGCACAGACATGGATTGATGACGGTTCTCCACTGGCTGTAGCATATCCGAGCGAAGGTGCCATCTCCTTCCCGTACACACTTCAGGTCGTGAAGGGCTCGACACCTGAGCAGGCACGTGTTGCAAACGAAATTATTAACGAATTGTTGAGCGCAGAGGCGCTGTCACAATACGCGGAAGCAACGGGTACGCCAGTAACCAGTACGACAGCTGCAGTTCCAGACAAGTACAAGGAAGATCCTTCATTCTCCGTCGAAACGCAAAGTAACGGCATTAATCCAGACTGGGATGTGCTTGCACAGAACAGTTCTTCCTGGAAAGAACTATGGGACCGACTCGTGAAAACAAAACTTCAATAAAACGATTGTTGCCAGGCATACAACGATTCCGGGTTCTGTTCTGAATCCGGAATGGATGGGAGGGAATCAGAGATGAGCAGCGGACAAGAGACCATATCCATTGAAACAAGGGAAGTCACGAAGACTTATGGTGAGCGAGCCGCCGTTGATCAAGTAACACTCCAAGTGAAAAAGGGAGAATTCGTTTCCTTGCTTGGTCCGAGTGGCTGTGGCAAAACAACACTGCTGCGCATGCTTGGCGGACTTGAGCAACCGGATCGGGGCACCATTATGCTGGGAGGTCGGGATGTTACCGGCATTCCGGCCTATGGACGCAATAGCAATATGATTTTTCAGCAGCTTGCGCTGTTCCCTCATATGGATGTATTCAACAACATTGCCTACGGGCTAAAGGTGAAGAAGTTACCAAAAGCCGATATCAAACGGCAGGTAGGTGAAATGCTTGATCTGGTCCAGCTCGGAGACTATGGCAGGCGTGCTGTATCCGAACTGTCCGGTGGTCAGGCCCAACGTGTCGCCATTGCTCGTGCATTGATCAACAGACCCGAAGTGCTTCTGCTTGACGAACCTCTCTCGGCATTGGACATGCAGCTACGTCTCGATATGCAGCGTGAACTGAAACGCATACAGCGCGAGTTCGGAGGAACGTTTATCTTTGTAACGCATGATCAGAGCGAAGCCATGAATATGTCTGACCGAATCGGCGTCATGCGCGCCGGAAAGCTTTTGCAATACGCAACCCCTGATGAAATCTATGAAAGACCGGCCGATAGCTTCGTGGCCAAGTTTATTGGAGATACCAATCTCTTTGAGACGGAAGTGTTGGGACATGATGTGAATGGAATTCGGGTGGATTGCTTCGGCAAGCCATTGTTGGTGAAAGTCAGTGATGGCAATGTCATACCGAAAGCGGGAGCACGACATTCCTTATCGATCCGCAATGAGTATATTCGACTCGGAGAAGATGCAACTCATTGCCTGAACAAGTTGGATGGACACGTGATTGAAGCGGTGTATGGCGGAGCAAATATTCGATACAGCGTGCAGATTGCTGAAGGTTTTCTGGTTCAGGCCAGTGTGCTGCATCAGCGGGGAGCCTCACGTTATAGTCCAGGTGAGCCAATACAAATTGGCTTTGAACCGGAGGACGCGCTCTTGTTATCCGAACCCATGCATGACTGTGTACAGAGGGCAGGAATATGAACCGGATCACGGAACGGATCGTGAATCTGTATTCCTTTGGAAACCGCACATGGGTAACCCGGTTGCTGCTTCTGTTGCCTGCTCTTGTACTGATGGGCATCGTGTATCTGGGCGGGTTGCTGATCTTTGGCAGATATAGCTTTGATATGTATGAGAATGGAAAGCTTATTCGGGGCTGGGATTTAGGAGCTTATCGTGCGTTTCTGTCCGACCCCTACTATTGGAAGCTGATTGGTACAACGTTTCGCATTGCCTTCAAGGTTACGCTATGGAGTCTTCTGCTTGCCTATCCACTGGCGTATTGCATCGGGGGTCTAAAGAAGCCTGGCATGAAGCAATTGTTGTTACTGCTCACGTTTCTTCCGCTACTGGTCAGCGCGGTCGTGCGTTCTTACGGATGGCAGCTGTTGCTGTCCAAACAGGGCTTCATGAACTGGTTGTTCATCCGGCTGGGACTTACCGATGAAGGATTCAGCATGATTTACAACGAGACAGGTGTTGTTGTCGCACTTGTCCATATTTTCCTGCCATTTATGGTCTTTCCGATCTTAAATGTACTGTCCCAAAGTGACGCTTCCTTAAAGGCAGCTGCTCAGGATCTGGGGGCGGGCAGCTGGCGAACGTTCCTGACCATTACCCTGCCTTTATCGGCAAGAGGCATTGCAAGCGGGGTACAGATTGTGTTCACGCTATGTCTCACCGCCTTCACCACTCCTCAACTAATCGGTGGGGGAAGAGTCATGACACTTCCGGTATTTATATATCAGCGTACCTTGGACACCAACTGGCCAATGGCTGCGGTTGCCAGTCTGTTTTTGCTTGTGTCTTCCATCGTTGTCTCGTTGCTTGTGAATAAAGGGGCGGAAATGTTGATGTTCCGTCGTTCCCGTAAGGGAGGTCAGGCATATGGTTAAGTCGAACAGGGGCATCAAACTGCTGCTCTATATCTTTGTGGGCGCCGTAGCGATTTATTTGCTGTTGCCACTGCTGATGATTATGTTGACATCTGTAGGCTCGGGTTCAGCCAGCAAATTCCCGCCAGAAGGTCTAACCTTGAAATGGTATGCCAATCTTAGTGAGCAAACCCAGTTTCTCGATGCATTCAAGAACAGCCTCATTGCTTCGACAGGAGCAGTTCTGCTGGCTTTAACTACGGGTACACTTGCTGCACTAGCGATCGTGCAGTATCCCTTCCCGGGTTCTGGCATCTTAAGGGCATTTTTTGTATCTCCGATGGTTATGCCGAAAATTACGCTGGGTATCGCATATTTGATTTTATTCTCGAAAATGCATATTGCTGGCGGATTGTTTGCACTTATTTTGGGTGAAGCGGTCATTGTACTTCCATTCGTGCTCACTCTTGTGGGCAGTGCATTAGCCAATTTGCACCCGGCTCACCGGGAAGCCGCCGCGGACCTTGGCGCAGGGCCGATGCGTATCTTTTTCGCAATTACGCTGCCACAGCTCCGACTATCCCTGCTTCTGTCAGGGTCAATTGCTTTTGTCTTCACTTTTGATCAGGTAGAGGCTGCTCTGCTGCTGCTTCGTCAGGACAGCTACACGTTGCCAATACAGCTATTCCTATATATGGAGAAATGGCAGGACCCAACGATTGCTGTTGTGTCTGTAGTTCTGATCGCGTTTGCGCTGGCTCTATTTATGACGATAAAACTAGTTTTGCGCTCTGTACCAGGACTTGAGAGTTTATTTGGTCGCAGGAAAACAAAAGGAGGTCTGGATCAAAATGAATAATTCACAGCATCTATCCCATAGCTCAGGTCTGAATCGGGATCGGGCGGAAGAAGTGATGAAAGCGCAGGGGCTAAGTGCCCTGATTGCAACTACTCCAGAGAACATTCACTATGTCATCGGGTCCCAGCTGCGTGCAAGCAACTGGACTATGCAGATTTATGCGGTTTTACCTGCCGACAGATCTGCAAAGCCTTGTATCGTCATTCCGACGAATCGGTTGGGCGTTGTAGCTCAGTTCGGTATTACAGGGGTAGATATATTTGCTTACAGTGATTTCTTCGTGGAAGGTTCAATTGAAGGCAAACCTTCCACTGACGACATTGATCTCTTTTATTCTCTCCTGCAAACGACGGTTATTCATCCAGGTCCTGTTGAAGCACTCAAGGCAGCATTAAAACAGCTTGAGATCGAAGATCAGCCGATTGGCATCGATGAGATGCGGATCGCTCCCGATATTCTGACGAGAATCAAGGAGGAGGTTCCTGACAGACCGGTAATTCCTGCATATAAGCTGTTCCGAGAAATCCGTCTGGTCAAGACACCTTTTGAAATCGAGCAACTGCGTCAGGCTGCTCAATTAAATGAACGGATTGAGCAGGAGCTGATTGACCTGATTGCAGCAGGTGTTCATGAGAAGCAACTTGCCGATCATTATCGTCTGGCTGTGATGAGAGCAGGTGGAACTTCGGCAATGACAGCGGTAGGGGCAGGGCCACGCAGCGCATTACCACTCATCGAAAATTATTTTCATACGATTGAGACCGGAGATCAGATCCGTTTCGATCTTTGCCTACAGCTGGAAGGGTACTGGGGAGATACGGGCCGCACGGTTGTTGCAGGGGAGCCTACTGCTTGGATGAAAAAACATTTTGCTGCGGTCAAAAGTGGATGGGAGACGGCACTTGAAACCGTGCGCCCTGGCGTCAAGGCGTCGGAAGTATTCCATGCGGCAGTATCTCGTGTACAACGTGAAGGGATTCCGCATTACCGACGTCAGCATGTCGGACATGCCATCGGGTTGGAACTGTACGATGATATAACCCTCTCCCCGGGTGACCAGCGGATACTGGAGCCCGGTATGGTGTTATGTGTTGAGGTGCCATATTACGAGCTAGGTGCTGGTGGGTTCCAAATCGAAGATACAATTGTTGTAACGCCAGATGGTTATGAGTTTCTGACCCATATGGAGCGGAAACTGTTTACCAAATAACGATAAACGGAAGGCTTCACTGACCGGCGATCAGACCACAGTCGATCCAAGAAGCTTTCTTACTGAGAAAGTTGGAACATCCATGATTCAGCAGGGAACTAAGACGTTTCGTAACATTAGCCTTGCACTGTTCGCCGGAGGTTTTGTCACTTTTGCTTTGCTCTACAGCCTCCAGCCCCTGATGCCTGAGATTAGCGACGCATTCTCCATTACGCCGACACACGCCAGTCTTACGTTATCGGTTACAACGATCGCCATGGCGCTGACGATGCTGTTCATCGGGTCCTTATCTGATTCAGTGGGCCGACGCTTTATTATGACAGCAGCACTGGTAATATCTTCTGTTATTGCTTTGCTAAGTGCATTCAGCCCGGGATATACGGAGCTTCTTCTGCTTCGTATTCTCCAGGGTGTGGCAATCGCGGGGTTGCCAGCGATAGCCATGACATATTTGTCAGAAGAAATTGAACCTAGAAGTCTTGGTTATGCTATGGGCCTATATATCAGTGGCAATTCGATAGGAGGCATGGCCGGCCGTTTCATCAGCGGTGTGGTGACAGATTGGTTCAGTTGGCGCGCTGCTGTGGGTTTCATTGGTATTCTTGGACTGTGTGCAGCCGTTATTTTTTGGCTTGTTATCCCGCCATCCCGTCATTTTGTCAAAGCTGCACCTGGATTCAAAAATCCAATACCTCTTTTGTGGTCACAATGTCGCAATCCAAGGCTGTTATGCCTGTATGGACTCGGTTTTCTCCTGATGGGGGGATTCGTGACCCTGTTCAACTATATCGGTTTTGAATTAACGGGTGAACCCTATCATCTTAGCCAGTCTATCGTTGGAAGTCTTTTTGTGGTGTATCTGATGGGCACACTTAGCAGCACCTGGATGGGTAGGCTGGCAGATCGGTACGGCAGATCACATGTGCTTGGGATCGCGCTGGGAATTATTCTGGCTGGTGCAGTCTGTACCGTTCATCCAGCGCTTTGGGTCAAAATTATCGGACTCGCCCTGTTTGCCTTTGGTTTCTTTGGCGGTCATTCCATCGCAAGCAGCTGGGTTGGACTCGTGGCCAATCAACACAAATCCCAGGCCAATGCGTTATATTTATTTTTCTACTATCTTGGTTCAAGCGTAAGTGGAACAGGAGGTGGACTGCTTTACAGTCATCTTGGATGGATAGGCATTGTGGGGATGATCGGTGTGTACGTTTTGATCGGTTTTGTGTTGTGTAATTTGCTTGTCCACAGGTTGAAGGGACAGGCTACATAAATCAACTTTTTCCGACAGCTATTGCATATCCTGAAATACCGAGTATAATACTTGGTAAATAGACGAAAAGGGGATGCAATAAACGATGAAAACACATGCTGAATTGAACTCACTTCTTGTTGACGATTATCTGGATCTCCTGAACATTGCGAAACAGCTAGGTGATGACGAATGGAAAGATGCTATTCTGCAAGCATTGAAGGAAGAAGTCGATGCGAATCATCATCTGGATTCTAAAGAGGTAAGACAGGATTTATGGATTCAATTTGAAGGCATTAATGAACAAATGCATGATCTGTTAATGCAATTGAAGCATGCCGACAGTCCTGAGGAGAAAGAGCAGATTATTGAAATGATCTGGGGATTGAAAGTAGACCGTCATGCGATCACACGTAAACTTGAAACCATGAGCCGTGCCAGCGCTGGACATCAATAAGCTCTAGGTTGATTATACATTGAAAACCCGCGTGTTTCCTGGGAAGATCCCTGGGACGCACGCGGGTTTTGTTTTTGTTTTGAGTGTTACTACACTTTAAGTGATTGTTCAAAAAGGTCGATTTTCAGTACCGAGAAGATGGGATGAAGCTAGAAAAGGAGTAGCGGAGCGTAGGGAAACTACGTGAGCAACTACAATGTTTCCAAAGGAAACATACTTCGTAAGCCTCCCGCTTATTTCGAGTGAATCCCATATTCGATGCTGATGATGCCACTAGGCATCATTCGTAATCAAAAGCGGACTTTTTGAACTACTTCTCTTAAAATTGTTTTGCGAAAGTGCGTGCTTGCTCGATAGCTTGTTGCTTGATCTCATCCGCACGATCTTTATACTGATTGTGCCCCTCAACAAAAATGCCATCAAGCTTCGGCACACCGAGGAATGACATGATAATGCCTAAGTAACGATGACCGGATTCCATCTGAGCCGCTGGTCCTTCGGAATAAATGCCACCGCGAGCCTGAATATGCAGTGCTTTTTTGTCAGACAACAGTCCAACAGGACCTTGTTCGGTATAACGAAAAGTTTTGCCAGCTACGCAGATCGAGTCCACATAAGCCTTCAGAATAGGAGGGAACGAGAAGTTCCACATTGGGGTTACAAAAACATATTTATCTGCTGCGGCAAATTGATCCGACAGTTCATTCAAACGGCTTACTTTGGTCTGCTCTTCGGAAGTCAGATCACTACCCGATTGCAGTTTGCCCCAACCACTGAAGACATCCGCATCGATATGCGGAATATCCGAACGATACAGATCGAGGTGAACAACCTCATCAGAAGGGTGACTTTCACGATAAGCATCAATAAACGCTTTGCCTGTTGCCATGCTGAAGGAGGTTTCATGATCATGAGGATGGGCAGTAATATACAATAAGGTAGACATGTAGTTCTTCCTCTCTGTGCGATTAATGGGGTGAAGCAATCTTGGCAATGATGAAGCGACCGCAGTAGTATGCATCGTTTCCCCCATTTTATACGTCAGAAAGGGATATGAATGGATTGATCATGATACTGAATTGGATGCTATATAGTGACCAGATACTCAATCCATGTATAATATACAGGACGAGTATTTATTTTCCAAAGACAATAGGATGAGTGAGATGAGCGCACATGGGAATGGACCTGGAGAAGCAACGATTAAGCATTGAAGCAGCGAAATTGTATTATCAATCCGATTATAGCCAGCAGGATATTGCCGCAAGGTTGGGCGTGTCGCGTCCAACGGTGTCAAGATTACTTCAGTACGCCAAAGATCGTGGATACGTGCGGATTGAAATTATGGACCCGTTGGAGGATATCGACATCATTGCCGGAGAACTCAAGTCGAAATATGATCTGGATACGGCACTTGTGTGTTTTGCCCCGTTGAAGAGTGATGAGGAAATACAGAAGCATATCAGTAAACGAGCAGCGGATTATCTTCAAGAGACGGTTCAGGATGCAGATATTATCGGGGTGACTTGGGGAACAACCATGCATGCTGTAGCACGCCAACTTCGTCCCAAGCAGGTCAAAGGTGTCGAAGTCGTGCAATTGAAGGGGGGCGTAAGCCACTCCCATGTCAATACGTATGCCGCTGAGATTGTTCATTTGTTCGCTGAGGCATTCCATACGGTACCAAGGTATCTGCCGCTGCCTGTGATTTTCGACAACATTGAAGTAAAAAACATGGTGGAAGCGGATCGACATATCGGCAGAATCGTGGAACTTGGCAGACAGGCCAACATTGCTTTGTTTACCGTGGGTACTGTGAAAGAAGATGCATTATTGTTCAGGCTCGGTTACTTCAATGAAGAAGAGCAACAATTGCTGATGAACTCCGGTGCAGGTGACATTTGTTCACGCTTTTTCGACGCGGAAGGTCAGTTGATCAGTGAAGAAATTAACAGCAGAACCGTTGGAATTGATCTAGCCGAGTTGAGAAATAAGGAAAAATCAATCCTTGTTGCCGGGGGACAACGCAAAATTGAAGCCATTCACGCCGCGCTCAAAGGTCATTACGCAAATATTCTGGTCACGGACCAGTACACAGCGCAGGCATTACTTCGATTTTAATTTCAAATGGATATGGATGACAACATCTGCCACGCAAAAAGGGCGGATGTTTTGCTTTTTTAGGAAGAAAATATAACGAAGAAGAAATGTAAGTGTAACTGTGAACAAAAGTTCAAGTTGATTTTTACATATGTTCATGTTAGTGTAAGGGTATAGAAAATAACTAGTTCAGATAAGGGAGAGATTCAATTGACTACACCACAATTAGCTAAAATGATCGACCATACGTTGCTTCGTGCGGACGCAACGCAAAGTGAAATGGCCAAGTTAACCGAAGAAGCGAAGCAATATCAGTTTGCTTCCGTATGTGTTAACCCAGGCTGGGTTGCTTATGCTGCTGAGCAGTTGCAGGGTTCTGGCGTAGATATCTGCACCGTTATTGGTTTCCCTCTGGGAGCATCTACATCGGAGACAAAAGCTTTCGAAACGAAAGATGCGATTGCTAAAGGTGCAACTGAAGTCGATATGGTCATCAACATCAGTGCTTTGAAAGATGGCAAAGATGATTTCGTTGAACAAGATATTCGTGCTGTTGTTGAAGCGGCTGCGGGTAAGGCTTTGGTGAAAGTTATTATTGAAACTTGTCTGTTGACGGATGAAGAGAAAGTACGTGCTTGTCAGGCAGCTGTGCGAGCTGGAGCTGATTTTGTTAAAACTTCTACAGGTTTCTCCACAGGTGGAGCAACGCCAGAAGATATCGCTTTGATGCGTCGTACTGTAGGTCCTGATGTTGGCGTTAAAGCTTCCGGTGGCGTACGTAGCTTGGAAGATATGCAGAAAATGATCGAAGCGGGTGCAACTCGTATTGGTGCTAGTTCTGGCGTGAAGATCATGCAGGGCGAACAGTCTTCATCGTCTTACTAATTCGTTGGAATCTGACTCGTTAGATAACATCTAGGCTTTGCCTCACGGGATTGAACTTGTTCTTCATGTTAATCATTAATATGGAGAACAAGATTCAAGCCTGAAAAAGCCTCTTTATTTTTTTAACCTGAAAATTGATATAAAACGAATTTGTTGTAAGCGCTTTACTTGTTTTCTGAAAGGTTTATTTCATTACACGCATGAAAAACCTTTGAGCTGATTTTCACATCCGGCTTAACTACCTTCAAAGGAGAAATCAAATGAAATTTCTAATTGCCATTATCGGCTTACTCGTTGTTTTTGGACTGGCTTATATCGCAAGCAACGGCAAAAAGCAGATTCGTTACCGGCCGCTGGCTATCATGATTGTTTTGCAAGTTATACTAGCTTATGCTCTGTTGAATACAGGAGTGGGTACTTTTTTAATTGGCGGTTTCGCGACCGTATTTAAAAGTTTACTCGACTATGCGAATGAAGGTATCGCATTTGTATTTGGGGGTTTGACTACTGTAGGTGCCGAAAGCGGGGGGGCACCGTTCTTCCTCAGCGTATTGATGCCGATTGTTGTCATCTCCGCCCTTATCGGTATATTGCAGTATATCCGAATCTTGCCTTTTGTTATAAAATATATTGGTCTGGTATTAAGCAAAATCAACGGAATGGGCAGACTGGAATCATATAACGCGGTTGCTTCGGCTGTATTGGGGCAATCTGAAGTGTTCATTTCTGTGAAAAAACAAATTGGGTTGTTGCCAAAACATCGGCTGTACACCTTGTGTGCTTCGGCGATGTCCACGGTATCGATGTCGATTGTTGGTGCTTATATGACCATGATCGAGCCGAAATATGTGGTTACAGCTCTTGTACTGAACCTGTTTGGCGGTTTTATCATTGCTTCGATTGTGAATCCTTATGAGGTTACAGAGGAAGAAGATATATTGGAAGTACAGGAAGAGGAGAAACAGTCCTTCTTCGAAATGCTCGGCGAATACATCCTGGATGGATTCAAAGTTGCCATCATCGTAGCTGCGATGTTAATCGGTTTTGTTGCCTTGATTGCACTTGTTAACGGAATTTTCAGCGCGGTGCTTGGCATTTCGTTCCAAGAGCTACTTGGTTATGTGTTTGCACCATTTGCCTTCATCATGGGTGTTCCATGGAAAGAAGCGATTCAGGCAGGAAGTATTATGGCAACCAAAATGGTATCCAACGAATTCGTCGCTATGCTTAATTTGAAGGAGACTGCAATGTCTGCCAGAACAACGGGTATCGTATCTGTCTTCCTCGTGTCGTTCGCCAACTTCTCCTCCATCGGTATCATTGCTGGTGCGGTGAAGGGACTCCATGAGAAGCAAGGTAATGTGGTCGCCCGCTTCGGTCTGAAGCTGCTTTACGGTGCTTCGCTTGTCAGCGTGCTGTCAGCGATCATTACTGGACTGTTCTTGTAAGCTGGATTATTTGGAAGGAGTGCTTAGGTTATGTCAACATTCAAAAGAGTACATCTGATCGTTATGGATTCTGTAGGGATCGGCGAAGCGCCGGATGCAGCAGAATTTGATGATTTTGATGTAGATACCTTTGGTCACATTGCACGTGAACGCGGAGGTCTGAAAATGCCTCACATGGCCAGTCTCGGACTGTCCAACATCAAAGAAATCGAGGGTGTTCCTGTAGCGGATGCACCTAAAGCGTATTACACTAAGATGCAGGAAGCATCCAGAGGCAAAGACACAATGACAGGTCACTGGGAGCTGATGGGTCTTTACATTGATACACCTTTCCGTGTGTTCGAGAATGGTTTCCCCGATGAGTTGATTCAGCGCATTGAAGAGAAAACGGGCCGCAAGGTGATTGGTAACAAACCGGCCAGCGGCACGGAAATTCTGGATGAGCTGGGTGCAGAGCATGTTGAAACTGGCGCGCTCATCGTTTATACATCCGCCGATTCGGTTCTGCAAATTGCAGCACATGAGGACGTTGTTCCACTGAAAGAGCTGTATGAGATCTGTGAGTTCTGCCGTGAAATTACACTTGAAGATCCGTATATGCTCGGCCGCATTATTGCACGTCCATTTGTAGGTGAAGCGGGTAACTGGAAACGTACTGCGAATCGTCATGACTATGCGCTCAAACCTTTTGGTCGTACTGTTATGAATGAACTGCAAGATGGTGGATTTGATGTGATTGCTTTGGGTAAAATCGCAGATATCTATGATGGCGAAGGTGTAACCAAGGCTGTTCGTACCGTCTCTAACATGGATGGCATGGACAAGTTGTCTGAAACGATGGATGAAGAGTTCACTGGACTCAGCTTCCTGAACCTGGTTGATTTTGATGCCCTGTACGGTCACCGTCGTGATCCGCAAGGTTATGCTCAGGCACTTGAAGACTATGATGCACGGCTGCCAGAGATTTTTGCCAAAATGACCAATGATGATCTGCTGCTGATCACAGCTGACCATGGTAATGATCCAACTTACCGTGGTACAGACCATACACGTGAATATGTACCACTGCTTGCCTACTCTCCGCGCTTCAGCGAGGGCAAAAAGCTTGATCTGCGCAGCACATTTGCTGACCTTGGCGCAACCGTAGCCGAGAACTTTGGAGTGAAAATGCCGGAACACGGCACCAGCTTCCTGAAGGATTTGAAATAAGTTTCTCAAAAAACTGGATAGGGGAGGTCGGAGTAGCTTGGGCTGCTCCGGTCCTGCCATCAAAATAGACTAATTTGTATAACTGGAGGAGATTCATTCATGAGTACACATATTGGAGCAAAACCCGGGGATATCGCAGAAACGATTCTATTGCCAGGAGACCCTTTGCGCGCGAAATATATCGCAGATACGTACCTCGAAGACGTTGTATGTTACAACGAAGTTCGTGGAATGCTCGGTTACACAGGTACATATCAAGGACACCGGATTTCGGTGCAAGGTTCAGGGATGGGAATTCCGTCCTTCGCAATCTATGCTAACGAATTGATCAGCGAATATGGCGTAAAAAACCTGATTCGTGTGGGTACTTGTGGCGGTATGCAGGAGCATGTACGTGTACGTGACGTTATCCTTGCACAAGCAGCATGTACAGATTCCAGCATGAACAAACACGTATTCGGTGGTTATGACTTCTCACCAATCGCTACGTTCTCCCTGCTAAAAGAAGCATATGACCGTGCAACAGCTAAAGGTATGAAGATTCACGTAGGTAACGTGTTCAGCTCCGATTCTTTCTACCGCGATGACCGTTCCGTAACCGAGAAGTTGATGAAACATGGCGTACTCGGCGTAGAGATGGAAACAACAGCATTGTACACCATCGCTGCCAAGTTTGGTGTTAACGCACTGACCATCCTGACGGTAAGTGACCACTTGCTGACAGGCGAAGAAACATCTGCCGAAGAACGTCAAAAAACGTTCAACGACATGATGGTAGTTGCTCTGGACACAGCAATCACACTGTAATTGTTGCATTTTATACTGATAATCATTTGATTTTAATCGAAACTTTTGTTTTAAGCACGGAGTGAAGGACCCGGAATCGATTCTGAAGAAGCGTTAGCGTTCGCCTTTGTCTCCGAGTTTTCCCCATTGCAAAATGGATCAAAAAACTTGGAGACAACAGCGATCGGAGGAACGATCCGGAGCCGGAACGAATGCTGCACAAAGTGTTTTGTAGGATGACAACAAGATGTTGTTGCATATTATATTCATAATCATTTGATTTGGATCGAAACTTTTGTTTTAAGCACAGAGTGAAGGAACCGGAATCGATTCTGAAGAAGCAGAGCGTTCGCCTTTGTCTCCGAGTTTTCTCCATTGCAAATGGAATCAGAAAAACTTGGAGACAACAGCGATCGGAGGAACGATCCGGAGCCGGAACGGTCAACGGTCTAACAACAAAGTGTTCTTTACAATCAATACACACACAAGGAGAGATCATCATGAGAATGGTAGACATTATTGCTAAGAAACGCGACGGAAAAGAACTGACAACAGCTGAGATTGATTTTGTTGTTCAAGGATACACACAAGGAGAGATCCCGGACTATCAAGTCAGCGCATGGGCGATGGCGGTATTCTTCAAAGATATGACAGACAAGGAACGCGCTGATTTGACGATGTCGATGGTAAATTCCGGTGAAACGATTGACCTGTCCGCTATCGAAGGCATCAAAGTAGACAAGCACTCCACGGGAGGAGTGGGCGATACAACAACACTGGTACTCGCTCCGCTTGTTGCTGCGCTGGATGTACCTGTTGCCAAAATGTCCGGACGTGGACTTGGTCACACGGGTGGTACAACAGACAAGCTGGAATCCGTTGCTGGTTTCCACGTAGAGCTTGAAAAAGAAGAATTCATTCGTCTCGTAAACGAACATAAGGTTGCAGTAATTGGACAAAGTGGTAACCTTACGCCTGCAGACAAAAAGCTCTATGCACTGCGTGACGTAACAGCTACCGTTAACTCCATACCACTGATCGCTAGTTCCATCATGAGCAAGAAAATTGCAGCAGGTGCAGATGCGATCGTGTTGGATGTTAAAACGGGTGCTGGTGCATTCATGAAAACAACAGAAGATGCAAAAGAATTGGCACATGCCATGGTAAGCATCGGTAACAATGTTGGACGTAAAACGATGGCTGTTATCTCCGATATGTCCCAACCACTGGGTCTGGCGATTGGTAACGCACTTGAAGTGAAAGAAGCCATCCTCACCCTGCAAGGTAAAGGTCCAAAAGATCTGGAAGAACTGTGTCTGGCACTTGGACGTCAGATGGTATTCCTTGCTGGCAAGGCAGATTCCTTGGAACACGCTGAGGAGAAATTGAAAGAAGTGATCCAGAACGGTAAAGCACTGGAGAAATTCAAAGATTTCCTGGCAAACCAAGGCGGAGACGCTTCGGTTGTGGATCATCCAGATCGTTTGCCACAAGCACAATATCTGGTTGAAGTCCCAGCAGATAAAGACGGCTATGTTGCCGGAATCGTCGCTGACGAAATCGGAACTGCAGCAATGCTGCTCGGCGCAGGCCGTGCAACAAAAGAGTCCGAGATCGATCTCGCGGTTGGTCTGATGCTGAACAAAAAAGTGGGTGACCCAGTCAAAGCTGGTGAGTCCCTCGTAACGATCCATGCCAATCGCGAAGACGTAGCAGACGTCATCGCGAAGATCAAAGAAAACATTACGATTGCGGATCATGCTGATGCTCCTGTATTAGTTCATGATATCGTAACAGAATAATACAATCGGAGCAGACGAGATGTAATCTCATGCCTGACTGAACATGAAAGCCCCGAAGCTATGTAATCCATAGCTTTGGGGCTTTTTATCGTTGAAAAGTACGCTGTTAGTTATTACGAGCAACTACGGGCTCTTTATTTTCTCATACGCCATCACCGAGTTTGCATTGGTGTAAATATAAGGCGTGGATGGCTCGGCTACAGGTGTCACCTTTGTTGCCCGAATCTCAATCGTATCCTTACCGTTCACCTGTGCAGAGCCGATGCTGCCATCGATTTGCACCCAACTATCTGTAGGGAAGCTATCTGCTTCTGGGATGTGAATCATCACGCCAAAGGGAGCCGCATCAGCAGGGCAACACATGACGAGAAATCGTCCCAGCGCAAAATGTGATTCATGATCCATGCTTTTGTCCCGATAAACGAACCCGGTTAAGGAGATATCTTTGTTTGCAAATTGTCGCTGGAACATATCAATCGTGCCGAGGGTTTCAGAGAAAATTTCAGGATAGACTCGAATGACCTGTTCTGCATACAACTTCTCCGCCAGTTCAGCGAATTCGCGGCTATACTCGTCTGGGGGAATGAACTGTACTTTGGTGGCCGATGCAGGCTGAACGGTCGTTGGTTTTTGCGTGAGATCTTGTACTTTCAATTGCGTTGCCGGATCAGGTAAAGGCTCTTTGCGACGAATTTCGGGAGGGGCATAAGTGAGAGACATTCCTTTCTGACTGGCCATGGAACTGCCGAGAGCCCGATCAGGTAACAGAAATCCCAGCAACAAGGGTATGGCAATCAAACCATATACCATTGAGCTGCGAAGGAACCCTGAGGGCGGTGGATGCTCACAGTCGCAATGAACCTCATTTCTACCGAACAGTCCATGCCAGGCCATGATAACGGCAATGAACAATAAGGGAACAGGGCAGCATAATAGCAGTTTTTGCATGGTCGGCGCCAAATAATAATGAAGCGAATCACTTGAATTCAACTGAATAATGTATACGGCCAGCCCGCCGATCCATACCGCACGTATCAGGTTATGCCATTGAATGAAGTGTGATTTTGGAACGGGAGGTTTGCTCATCGTATAGACAGTGTGGTTCATAACATCACCTCATTTCTATTAATCGTCAGGATGAAAATTCATGTGATTAACCATTCAGGTCATGAAGTATGTTGTTCAACCTTTATACCAGTAGGTTGATCAACCATGAGCCGGCGAAGACGAGTGTGATAATCGCTAAACTCAGACCTATAACAAACCGGGTACGGAAGGTGGAGAGCAACATGAGTGTGCTTTTGAAATCCAGCATTGGACCAAGCACAAGGAAGGATACCAGCGGCCCCAGTGCAAACGTATGTGAGAACGCAGAAGCCACAAAAGCATCGGACGTGGAGCAGAGAGACAGTACATAAGCAAATCCCATCATGAACACATAGGAGGCAACAGGACCATTGCCAAGTGAGATCAGATCGCTGCGGCTAATGAATGTCTGGATGCAGGCTGTAATCAAGGCACCGATCACCAGATATTTGCTCATATCGACAAATTCATCTCCGGCATGAATGAAGAAGCTGCGCCAGTTTTTCACATGGTTGTGATCATGTGCATTTGCGTGTGCGTGAGGTTGCGCCATTTTAAACCCAGGATGTGTCTTAACCTCTGTCGCTGCGACTTTTGGCATCCGAAGGGGATTTCGACGAACAAACACATACACAAGCATGCCTATGGAAGCTGCTACAGCAAAGGCCAGTCCCATGCGGGCAATGGTAATCTCAGGATGGGAGGGAAAGGCAAGCAAAGTTGCCGTAAATACGATGGGATTGACTACGGGACCACTCAAGATGAACGTAACTGCGATATAGGCTGGCATGCCTTTGTGCATCAACCTTCTCACTACGGGGATCATGCCACATTCGCAGATGGGAAAAATAATACCGAGTAGCCCAGCAACCAGCACACCACCGATCGGATTCTTGGGCGTGAGTTTGCGGACCATTTCTTCGGATACGAACCACTGCATGAGCGAGGATAATAACACACCCATGAGCAGAAAAGGTGCGGCTTCAAGGAAAATACCTATGAATACGGTTTTCATATTTTGCAAAGCTTCACTGTTCCATGCTTCCTTCAAGTCTGGAGCCATTGTGATCAACACGGGAACAAGAAATGCACAAGGGATCAGGAAGGACAGGAGCTTCAGATTGGCTGCCATTTTCATGAAACAGACCTCCACAACTAGGACTTTGCTAAAATATATGCTTGTACGTGCGGCAACATACATCATTCCTATGTTCTAATCAACATTTTTACGATTAATCAAGATTTTTCATCATCATGTGCTTCATAACCGCGAGGGGATGCGGGTTGCTGTTATCGTCAATGATCTCAGTGAGGTTAACATCGATGCAGGTTTAATACGAGATGGTGGAGGGTTATCGCGCATTGATGAGAAGCTGGTAGAGATGTCCAATGGTTGCATCTGCTGCACATTGCGGGAGGATCTGCTGAAAGAAGTCGAGCGGCTGGCTTTGGATGGTTCTTTTGACTACATATTGATTGAATCCACTGGGATTGGTGAGCCAGTACCTGTTGCGCAGACGTTTACGTATATCGACGAGGAACTCGGCATTGATTTGACGAAATTCACTCGTCTCGACACGATGGTTACAGTTGTCGATGCTGCCCAGTTCTGGCGTGATTTTTATTCCAAAGAAACACTGAAGGATCGCAGACAGGAAGCGGGGGAGGACGATGTTCGCGGAATCGTTCATCTGCTGACGGATCAGGTGGAATTCTGTGATGTGCTGATTCTGAACAAATGTGATTTGGTATCGGAGGAAGAACTTTCGAAGCTTGAGAAGGCACTACATGCCATGCAACCGGAAGCTAAGTTGATTCGCACGACACATGGTCAGATTGATCCGAGAGAGATATTGAATACGGGACGTTTTGATTTTGAAAAAGCAAGCCAGTCCGCGGGTTGGATCCGCGAATTAATGAAAGAGGAACATATCCCGGAGACTGAAGAATATGGAATTCATTCATTTGTCTATCATCGTAAACGTCCATTTCACCCGGAGCGGTTGCTGCGTTGGATTGCGAAATGGCCAGATAACGTCGTGCGATCCAAAGGCTTGATGTGGCTAGCGACAAGGAACCATATGGCGATCTCTTTCAGTCACGCAGGTACATCAAAGCAGCTTGCGCCAGCAGGAATATGGGTAGGTGCGATGAGTGAGGAGGAAAGGCAACTTCATTTTGGCGATACATTGCCAAGCATACCGGACTGGGATGATGAGTGGGGTGATCGCGTAACCAAATTAGTATTTATCGGCATTGATATGGACCGGGCGGAAATTGAACGTACATTGGATGAGACCCTTCTTACGGAGGAAGAGATGTTGATCAACTGGCGTGAACTGAAAGATCCTTTTCCCGCGTGGAGTTGAAGTGAAAAGAAAAGATCTTCAAGTGCAATAGTGCCCCTGAAGATCAATGCTGATATTGTATTAAGGGTTTTAGCTAAAGTACAAATCGCCAAGATAAAAATCACCGTTGCCACTTTTTTGCGGACTAAACACAAAGGTAAGGTACACTCCATAGGAACCCGTCCATCCTTGTGGATAATAAATGGCTTTGTAACTGTGTCTTGTTTTGGTTTTATCATTCATTGCAATCACTTTAACATCAGCTGATTTCACATTAATCAACTGATCTGCATATTTAGTTAGCGTTTTTTTATCATTTGCTGCAATGATACCTTTGACTGTAGTCTTAAATTTATCTTTCTGGGATTGCTTACCCAGATCAAAAATGTCGATCTCGGGATTTTCAATAACTTTAGCATCTATGTATTTATCAAATTCACTAGTGCTACCTGTTTTAAGTGCTTTACCATACATTTTGATCAATGTTAAAGATTCTTTCTGCAATTTGACTATCATCTGAGCGTCAGTTCCAGTCATCTTGATTGAGCCAGAAGTGCTTGAGTTACTTGAACTACTTGGTTTACTTGAATCTTCAGAACCTTTGGTACCTGTACTGCTGTTATTACTACTCGAACTGCTTGACTTACCGCTACCTGAATTAGTGATACTTACAACTTTGTTGCTAACATTCAGAGATACGTTGGCTCCGAGTGCTTCTGCTGTGGTACTTACAGGCAAGTATACATCACCGTCATATACCAGTGCATTCAGTTTGTCTCCAGCTTCATTCTTGGGTGTCCAAGACAGACCGTTTACTTTAAAGCTAATGTTGCTGTCGAGTGCTGCTTCAATATCTTGAATTCCGTTTGAAGCTGCTACACCCAGGGCACCGAAAGCCAAACTGCATGCTACCAATGACCCAATAAAAGTTGATTTTTTGATCTTCATCTAGTTCCTCCGTAGGTAAAGTATAATGGTACCAAAGCAGTATATCATATGAAATTATATTATGGATACAAAATTTTACTTTCGCAGAGATGGAGTTGACAAACGAAAAAGCATAGGCTAATATCATTAAATAGTAATTATTACGATTAAATAAGAGGAGGCAACAACGATGAGAGTCATTGTAACTTTAGCCTGCACCGAGTGCGGGGACCGCAATTACACAACAACCAAGAACAAACGTAACCATCCAGAGAGACTTGAGATGAAGAAGTACTCCCCACGTTTGAAGAAAATGACGATCCACCGGGAAACACGATAAATTTTTTTGTTCATTTTAAATCGTAATATTTACGAAAAGAGGGAAAGACATGTTACTATCCTCCATGCGTGATGTTGTATTTGGATATGGCAAAGAGCCGGTCATTGATCAACTGTCGCTGGATATCCATGTGGGAGAGTTCATAGGCATTACTGGCCCCAATGGTTCTGCCAAAACGACCCTGTTAAAGCTGCTGCTCGGGCTGTTGAAGCCCTGGAGCGGCACCATACATATGAATCCGCAGTTGAAACGTGGGAACAAGTCCAATATCGGTTATGTGCCCCAGCAGGTGGCATCGTTCAATAGTGGATTTCCCAGCACGGTGAATGAGCTGGTCCGATCGGGATGTTATACCAGACTAGGACTATTCCGCAGATTTACATTGGAGCAGGATGCCATCGTTGAACGCAGTCTGCGTGAAGTTGGCATGTGGGAATATCGGAATACACGAGTCGGTGAGCTGTCTGGTGGACAGAAGCAGCGGATCTGTATTGCAAGAGCTATGGCTGGGCAACCGCAGGTTTTGGTACTGGATGAGCCAACAACGGGAATGGACCGCCACAGCCGTGAAGGATTTTACAATCTGATGCGCCACTATGTTGATGCTCATGGGATAGCGATTATTATGGTTACTCATGGACTGGAAGAGATGGGGGATCGATTGGACCGAACGATTACTCTGGAGCGGCAAGAAAGTGAGGAATGGCAGTGTTTGAGTACGAATTCATGCAACGTGCCTTCTGGGCAGGTGGACTGATTGGAGTCATCGCTTCAATTCTCGGGGTCTATCTGATGCTCAGGCGGCAGGTATTAATGGCAGACACGTTATCCCATGTCTCACTCGCAGGGGTTGCGCTCGGTTCGGTCATGAATCTTAACCCGGTGATCTGCGGATTCGCCATTGCAATTATCGGTGCATTACTGGTTGAACAACTGCGGCGAAGTTACCGAACCTACAGCGAGATACCTGTGGCAATCATCATGACTTCGGGGCTGGCTCTTGCTGTAGTGTTGATGAGTCTCAAAACCAATCTGTCCAAAACATTCAGCTCATACTTATTTGGATCTATTGTCGCGGTTAGCGATATACAGTTGTGGATGATGGCAGGAGTATGTTTCATGGGTTTACTTTTTTTCATCCTGCTCCGAAGACCGTTGTATAGCTTTACGTTTGATGAAGAGACTGCTTCCATTGGAGGCGTTCAGGTAAGAGGTTTATCGTTTGCCTTTGCCATTCTGACAGGAATGACTGTAGCTTCAGCCATGCCGATCGTCGGTGTGTTGCTGGTTTCTGCTCTCATTGTATTGCCTGCTGCCTTGGCACTAAGAGTGTCTCGCAGTTTTACGGCAGCAATTATTGTCGCGGTAATTACAGGTCTAATCGGTATTTTTAGCGGACTCACCACATCTTATCATCTAAATACACCACCGGGAGGAACAATTGCACTTATCCTGTTGGT
This sequence comes from Paenibacillus sp. FSL R7-0026, assembly GCF_038004485.1. Lineage (NCBI taxonomy): Bacteria > Bacillati > Bacillota > Bacilli > Caryophanales > Paenibacillaceae > Paenibacillus > Paenibacillus sp. FSL R7-0026. The sequence continues at coordinate 3,530,698 of NZ_JBBORG010000001.1, read as the reverse complement.
CATCCTATTGACTGGAATATCAGCGCAAAAGCTGATTGCACGATATAACCGCAAGTGTCACCGCAAAGAAACGAAATCACAGCACGTCATTCTGGTCAACCATTCTAGGAGGAATACATCAAATGAAATTCAGTAAAAAAGCTACGCTTGGATTGTTGTTCAGTCTCACACTTATCGTTGCAGGCTGCGGACAAAAATCCGCTTCTGATGCAAATACAAGTTCTACGGGTGCCGGTAATACGTTACCCGTAGAGAGTGAAGCATCTAAATTAAACGTGCAGGTCAGCTTCTACCCGATGTATGAGTTCACCAAAAATGTGGCAGGTGATCTGGTCGAGGTGCATACACTCGTTCCAGCAGGAATGGAGCCTCATGATTGGGAGCCAACACCACAAGATATTGCCAGCATTGAAAAAGCAGATGTGCTTGTATACAACGGTGCGGGCATGGAATCTTGGATGGATCAGGTCACCGGAAGTCTGAGCAATACTTCACTCATTCAGGTGGAAGCGAGCAAAGGAATTAACCTTCTTGAAGGTGGAGAGCATGAACACCATCAAGAAGATTCAGAGGCAACAGAACATGACCACGATCATGAGCATGCGAATGAAGCGACTACAGAAGCACATAATCACGATCACGGTGGACTCGATCCCCACGTATGGCTGTCACCTGCATTGGCTGTAAAAGAAGTGCGCAATATTGAAGCGGGATTGGCACAGGCTGCCCCGGAACATGCTGAACAGTTCAAGAAGAATGCAGATGCTTACGTTGCTCAACTGGAGTCACTGGATCAAGACTTCAAGGCGGCTGTGGCGGATAGCAAACGCAAGGATTTCATCACACAACACGCTGCATTTGGCTACCTTGCACAGGAATATGGATTGCAACAGGTTCCAATCGCAGGATTGTCTCCTGAGCAAGAACCTTCAGCAGCGCAGATGGCATCTGTCATTGATTTTGCGAAAGAGCATCAGGTGAAAACGATTTTCTTCGAAACACTGGTTTCATCCAAAGTGTCTGAGACGATCGCAAGTGAAGTGGGGGCCAAGACGGCTGTATTAAATCCGATTGAGGGACTCACCGAGGAAGAAATTGCGGCGGGAATGGACTACATTAGCGTGATGAGACAGAATCTGGAGGCACTGAAACTGGCGCTGAACGAATAATTAAAAATCAGTTTGATGCCTATCACCGAAAAAGGTACAATAATACAACATGCTGAGGAATGGATCGCCATTCCTTTGCCTTTTTGCAAAGCAGAGAGTACAGTGATGTGCTCTCTCTTTGTTGATAAGGTGACCGGATCGAGGAGAACAGGAGGACACATTGCATGAGTTTAAATGAGGAACCTGAAGTGCTGTTAAGTGAACAGCCTGCCCATCTGTGGAGACGGCGTAAGCTGGAGCTGATGCACTGGACGGAACGTGATAAACATACAGTATCCGCGAAGAAAACAGAGATTTGGAACGGTGTTGAAGTTGATGCCGAACTCGTGAACGCATTGTCCATACTTCAGAGTGCGGGCGTGAGGACGGAATTTTCATGTGCAGGGGTGAGTCCGCTTGATGAACCTGTCGATCATTCCCTTTATGCTTATGTTACCCTGATACAAAGTGAGGTTGCAGATCAATTCGTGCACTATGCTCTCCGTCGGATGCGGAATCGACTGCTCGTTACGCTAGAGGCCGAAAAGGGCCGCTATGATCTATCTTCTTTTTTCATTGGACACAATCGGAGCTTCTGCTGGTGGATGGAGCACTGTGCCCTACAGTTTGGAAGCCGAAACGAATCGAGTGAAAAAAGCGTAGTATAAAGGATAGGCTTGTTTACTTGATTGTTTATTTGAAGGTAAAGGAGGTATGGCACGATTGAATAAGTGGGTCAAAACGATACTTTTTCTACTAGGCTCCGTCTTTCTTACACGATTCATCCCATTTTCGTCCTTGTTCCGTAACCTGGATACGATGATTCACGAATTCGGTCATGCACTAATGACACTGGTATTGTCGGGCAAAGTGCTGCGCATTGAATTGTACGCTGATCATAGTGGTGTAACTTACTCTTCCATGCTGACGCCAGGCAGATCGATCCTGGTTTCTCTGGCGGGATATATCAGTGCATCACTGTTCGCCTGGCTATTGTTCTACTTATACCGCAAAGGCTTGCATATGTGGGGACTTGGAATTATGACGGCTGTAGCTCTGGTGTCACTCCTGTTATATGTAAGAGGGGAGTTCGGCATGTTATGGCTGACCGGGTTCATCGTACTGAATGTTGTTATTATGATTTTTGGTGCCAAGATCGTGAAGTTCTATTATCTGTTACTGGCGTTTCTTACGCTTGAAGAGTCGGTTGTTAGTGCGGTATACGTTGGATTTATGTCCTGGACTCAGCCTTCACGGGCAGGGGATGCAGCGAATCTCGCTCAGCAGACATTCCTTCCCGCGCTATTCTGGGGCACGCTGTTTGCTCTATTTGCACTGTGGTGTGCGAACAGAGCACTCACTCTCTTTTTCCGCAAAGAAGGCACTTCGCGATCGTCACGGTCTCGGGGATTACGAAGAGCGTAACGGATATAAAGTTATATCAAAGCAAAGAAGGCACTTCCTTTCTTCATAAAAGGAAAGTGCCTTTTGTTTATGGACTTACTTCTGATATTCAAGCCTGATATTAAAGATATTGAACCTAATCTCCAAGATTATCCCATAACACATAAAAGTAATAAATCTCTTCCATAATCGCCTTATCATCCTCTGCCGCAACGCCGCCCTTCATCCGAGCAAGGGTCCCCAGAATATCATAAATTGATTCACGCTCCACACTGAACTGAATGCGGTTGACGACTTTATCCCAAGCTTGCATTGCATAATTGATTTGGGACTTGGCTTCAGTCCATTGTTTTCCCTCGACTTGTTTCTCCAACATCTGTACAGATTCAAGCAAGCGATCATCGGTACCAAAGGGCTTTTTGAGAAAGGATCCGCTAGCCATAATCGCAACAAATACAAGAATGAGGAAGATCGGAAGCACATATAACAGCCAGAAACGCGTTTTCATTCAACCGCCTCCTTGATGTAAAGAGTTTAGAAAGGCCCCTCATAATCGCCCATATCGATTTTTTCGGTGATCTTATCCTTGAACAGATCCACATACAATTTGTCATTGGGTAATATGGCGGCAAAAGCGATATCCTGTATCGTAATGTTTTGCTTTTTCAGCTGTTCACTGAGCCAGTTAGTATCTTTGTTTCTTTCCTCCAAATTTTGCTTAATCAGCAGGCCATCAATGATAATCTCGGTCATCAGCTTACTCTTGGGAGGATGCATATGCATGTCTTTGGCGGTTACCGGTTGATTCTCGGGTTTCAAAACAACCGAGAGGCTGCCATCCGGTTCCAGAATCGCATAATCCAGTGTCGTAATATCAAATACATCCTTTTGCCGTAGCATCATGGTCAATTCATCAAATTTGACTCGCATTTTACTCAGGTTCTGTTCGAGAATTTTACCGTTCTGAATGATCAATGTGGGATCAGAGTCCATCAGTTTGGAGATGGTGCGATTCTTCAGCGTAATATACTGAAAGATGATCGTAATGATTGTGAAGATGGTTAAGGCCACAAAATGAATCCACGCCTTGGACGAGAGATCGGTTGCAAACGTACCCGCAATGGAACCGATTGTAATGCCGTTAATGTAATCAAAATACGTCAAGTTACCCATCTGCTGTTTGCCCAGCACCCTTGTATAGATGATCAGGGTCAGAAAAGCAATAATAGACCGTACGGCAACAACCCATGTTTCTTCCATCATATATGTATCACCTTCCTTTAGTTCACCGTAGCTGTATTAAGAGGTAGTTTGAAAAGTTTGCTTTTGAACACGTATTATAACAAGCTTTTCCTACACTGGATGATCTTATGCTTGAACGCAAAAAACCGAAACCTAGGTATGTATCCCAAGCTTCGGTCTCTATAATTCTTTATATTAGTTGAACTGATTCATTTGCACGTAACGGAGGTCTTTCATCGGAGTGTCTGTGTAAGAAATCATTAAACACCAGAATACGCCATAAATCCGCCATCTACCGGAATGACTGTACCTGTGACAAAGCCGGACTGTCTTTCATCCGCAAGCCACATCAATGTGCCAAGCAGGTCTTCCGGTTTGCCAAAGCGGCGCATGGGTGTATGAGCAATAATTTTACTGGAACGCTCCGTAGGTGAGCCGTCTGGTTGCAGTAATAGATTACGGTTTTGCTCGGTCAGGAAAAACCCGGGTGCAATAGCATTGACACGAATTCCGGATTCGGCCAGATGAACGGCGAGCCACTGCGTGAAGTTGTTAATGGCTGCCTTTGCAGCGCTGTACGCTGGAACTTTCGTCATGGGCGATGGGGCGCTCATGGAAGAAATGTTTATGACAGTGGCGGGAATATCGCGCTCTATCATATGTTTTGCAAAGATCTGAGTGGGGATGAGAGAACCGACAAAATTCAAATCCATCACCTGACGAAATCCCTCTACACTCACATCGAAAAACGTCGTGACGTTCTGCTGTTCCAGATCTTCCAATCTGAAAATTTCATTTGTGGTGTTGGCACTGGCGTTATTGCCACCGGCGCCATTGATCAGAATATCACATGGTCCGAGCTGTTCCAGCACCGCATCTGCCGCTGCTTGCACACTATCGGCCTGGGTTACGTCACAGGCAATAGCAATCGCTCTGCCACCCGCAGCTTCTATCGCAGATACAACTTCCTGCCCCTTGGACACAGTGCGGTTCAGGATGGCTACACTTGCACCGTGCCAAGCGAGTTCTTCCGCCATGGAGCGGCATAATACTCCAGCACCTCCGGTGATTACAGCTGTTCTACCTTCGAGACGAGATGAGCGTTCATATTGACGTTCACTCATGCTTTTGCCCTCCTTTGCAGGGAATCCCAGACGCCCCAGAGATACATGATCCCCAAAGCCCGGTCATAGAGTCCATAACCAGGTCGGCACTGTTCTCCCCAGAGATGACGACCGTGGTCGGGTCTTGCATAACCTTCATAACCGATATCGTGATAAGCCTCAACAACCCCTGCAATATCAACACTGCCATCCTGACTGCGATGTGAGGTTTCGATAAAATCGCCATTATCGTAGATTTTGACATTACGAATGTGGGCAAATGGAATCCGATCCTTGAACTCGTGTATCATCCCGATAATATCATTATCAGCATTCGCTCCCAAAGAGCCACTGCATAATGTCACGCTGTTGTAAGGGCTATCATAAAGATTCAAATATTTCCGAACATTCTCCTGACTTGTAATAATCTTTGGTAATCCAAAGATTGGCCATGGCGGGTCATCCGGATGGATGGCCATTCGAATCCCCAGCCGTTCGGCTGTAGGCATAATCTCTTGCAGGAAATAACGTGCGTGCTCCCACATATGATCCTCGGTTACATCCTTGTAGGCTTCGAACAGACCTGTTAAATACTGCAATCGTTCCGGTTCCCAACCTGGCATGGTGAGTGCGGAGTTCTCCGTAATGCGTCGAACGAGTTCTAGAGGTTCTATATCTGCGAGTTTACTGTGCTCATAGAAGAGGGCAGTTGAGCCATCCTCCATTTCCTTGTGCATATCCGTGCGAAGCCAGTCGAAGATCGGCATAAAGTTGTAACAGATGACCTTAACACCAACTTGAGCCAGTTTCTCCATTGTTTTAATATAGTTCGCAATGTATTTATCCCTTGATGGCAGGCCCAACTTGATATCCTCATGGATGTTCACACTCTCAACGACATCCAGATGTAACCCGGCCTTGTCTGCTGCTGTTTTGACAGCGAGTATTTTGTCCATCGGCCATTCCTCGCCAGCAGGAACATCATGCAGTGCCCACACAATACCTTCAACACCCGGAATCTGCCGGATATGATCCAGCGTTACCGTATCATTGCCTTCGCCGAACCAGCGAAAAACCATTCTCATCACGTTCACCTCATCATGAATAGTAGGAAGAAAAATTCAGTCATTGAAAATAGGACGGATATGTATCCTGCAGGACAGCCAAATCGGTGACAGTTAAATGCAAGTGTTCCTGCATCAGTCGCTCTGCTGTGTCGGCATCATGCTGCTGAATGGCCTTGACCATAGATCGGTGCTGTTCAATCAGGTGATCCCACTGGTGGTCCGAGGACAGGCGTAACATGCGACTTCGATTCAAATGTACATTCATCTGCTGGATAACAGTCCAGGTGTTGCTTTTGTTGCAGCCTGCAAAAAGAGTGCTATGGAATTCCTCATCCAATTGGAACATTCGTTCATCATCCGGTTTGACCCTGCATTCCTGTTGCCACGCAAGGTTCTGTTCAAGAGCTACCATCTGTTCGTTCGGAAAGTTCTCGCAGGCTAGCCTGATGACGGCTCGTTCGAGCTGTTCACGCATGAACCGTGCTTCCTCAACGAGATCAACCTGAATCAGAGAGACGTAAGTGCCACGCTGTGGATACACTTCCAGCAGACCTTCCTGAGCAAGCCTTACAAAACTTTCTCGAACAGGTGTCCGGCTGACCTGAAACTCCAGCGAAATTTCCTTCTCAGAAATAGCTGTTCCCGGAGGCATTTTCAGACTCAAAATGAGTTGTTTCAGCGTGAAGTAAACGACATCTCGCGTTGAGTAAGACTGCTTATTCATGGAAGACATACTGCTCGCAACAGGCAACAAACCGGCTTTGGATGATAACTTTGGGGTATATTCCACAACTTCAACTCCTTCAATGACATACTACCATACTTGTATGGTAGTATGGAAGCGCTTTATCGGTATTATATTAAATTTAGTTGATGGTTCACTTGCAGTTCAAGTGATTAAAGAGTACAATTCAGTCATTAGGTTCGAATGTTTAAACCAACAGACATCAAATAGAGAAAATATACGTAGAAATATTGAAGAAATAGTATAGAGGTGAAACCATGGGACAAAAAGCAATTAGCGTTTTTCAAACCTGTATCCCGTTATTTCAGGTGTTAAGTGACAACCATCGTCAATCCATTTTGCTGACACTCACCGAGAAGGGCAGAATGACAGTGAATGAAATTACCGAACAGTCCAGCCTATCCCGACCAGCCATATCTCATCATCTCAAGTTGTTGTTAGAGAAGGGGCTTATATCTGTGGAACAGAAGGGCACACAGCGCTATTATTCGGCTTCATTGAATGCATCGGTGGAACTGTTGAAGGAACTGGTAGCTGCTTTGGAAGAAGAGTGTCTGTAGATTAATCGTGATAAAACATGCTTTTGCATGTGCCGTATAGGTTCGTAAGTTTAAACGCTTGATCAATAATAAATAGAGGAGTATGTATATATGACAACGACTATACAGGAAGTAACCAGTCAGGAAGTTGAACAGATTCTGGAGCAGCAACGACAGTTCTTTCGTTCCGGGGCCACAAGATCGGCAGAAGCTCGAATTGCACGTCTGACCCAACTGAAGCAGGCCATTCAAAAGTACGAAGCCAGACTGACAGAAGCTCTCTATCAGGATTTGGGCAAAAGTGAGTTCGAATCCTACACAACCGAGATCGGATTTATGATGGACAGCATCACACACACCATTCGTAAAGTGAATAAATGGGTGAAACCCGTTAAAGTAAAAACGCAAATGGCACTCCTGGGTTCCAAAAGTTATATTATACCCGAACCATACGGGGCGGTTCTGATTATCGGACCGTTTAATTATCCTTTTCAACTCTTAATCGAACCATTGGTAGGTGCTATTGCGGCAGGTAACACAGCCGTGCTCAAAGCGTCAGAGAATACACCTGCGGTGTCGGCTGTTGTACGTGAGATGATTGCGAGCGTGTTCGAACCGGCATACGTACAAGTGCTTGATGGTGCAAAAGATACAACGACAGCGCTGATTAACGCGCCATTCGACTATATCTTTTTTACAGGCAGTGTACCGGTTGGCAAGATTGTGATGGAGGCAGCTGCCAAAAATCTCGTTCCCGTTACGTTAGAACTGGGAGGCAAAAGTCCGGTCATCGTGGATGAACAGGCGGATATCAAAGTAGCAGCTGAGCGCATTATATGGGGCAAACTGCTCAATACAGGACAGACCTGTATCGCACCCGATTATTTGCTCGTGCATGAGCGTGTTAAGGAACCGTTAATCACGGAGATGAAAGCAGCGATTGTGTCCTTCTTTGGTTCGGATATCCAGCACAACAAGGACTATGGGCGAATCGTGAATAAGGGACATTTTAAACGTCTGACGACTTTGATTGAGCGGGATCAGGCCAAAGTAATATATGGGGGAGCTTCGGATGAGGAAGATCGCTTCATTGAACCTACACTGATTGATGCGGAGTCCTGGGATGCAGCAACGATGGAAGATGAGATTTTTGGACCGATTCTGCCGATCATTAGCTACCGTAACATTGATGAAGCCATTGTAGAAATCGTAAAGCGGCCGAAACCGCTCGCCTTGTATCTGTTTACTTCCGACACCCGGGTTCAGGACAAAGTACTGCGCGAAGTTTCTTTTGGAGGCGGCTGCATTAACGATACCATCACGCATGTAGCGAATCCGCGTCTGCCGTTTGGTGGTGTTGGTCATTCTGGCGTTGGCTCGTATCATGGGCAGTATAGCTTCGAGACTTTCTCCCATCTCAAAAGTGTACTGAAAAAAAGCACCAAGTTGAATCTGCCGATTCTATATCCACCATATGATAACAAGCTGAAGTTGATTAAGCGTTTGTTGAAATAAATAAGAAAGATGAACAGCCTGCTACTGGACCTTATTCCAGAGCAGGCTTTTCCTGTCGGTAACGGGATGGTGACATGCCGGACCAGCGCTTGAATTGACGACTGAAATGGGCAATATCCTTATAACCAAGCATGACAGCAATATTTTGAACGGACAGCTTCGGATTGCCCAGAAGAAGCTTCGCTTCATGCAAAACCAACTGGGACAATACAGCACGTGGAGATTGACCGAACACCTGCTTGAACACGCGATTACAGTGAGAAGAACTGATGCCCAGCTCTGCTGCAATATCATCAATGCCATAGTGACCGTTGGACTCGTGTCCCTGTTTGAATTGCTGACTCATCAGCCCTTGCAATCGATTACGAATCTGGTGGGCGAGTTCGATCTTCTCGTGTCCGTCGGTAAACCACTGCGCTGCCTCTTGCGAGACCGCCTCCCACAGATGGCCAAATAGTTCAAATACCGCAGATTGAAGCTGCATACGCTGTACCATCGTATTGGCTGTTTCATCATCCGCAGATGACATCAATTTGCGTAAAACCGGCTCAATCTGCTGTGTAACCGGACTATCCGCACTGAATCGCACTTGTTTGATGCGCGCCAGTAGTGATAAGAACAACTGATCATCAATGTCAAAATGCATGCAAAAATACGTGAATCCCTTGCCGTTATGGCTCTGGCTGGAATGAATGCTTCCCGGAGGAATCAGGAGCAGTTCGCCAGCCTTTTGAATGTATAGGGTACCATTCACCATCATGCGTTGCTCGCCTTCCGTGACATAATTCAATTCATATTGAGGGTGCTCATGCGCCGGATAATCCCAGTCCATACCGACACTTCGTAAATGAATGGCGAACAGATTGACCGTTGTTTGCACATCTGGATAAAAAACTTCATGGACACTTTCTCCCAAAGTAGGAGGCAAGTACGTTGAAGACATGGAAGATCCCCCTTTATTTAGAGGTTGTTCAGTAAAAGTGATTTTGATTACGCACGTATATCAAATGGCATGGTTTTGTGTAACCGCTTTAATCTATTATAGTCTATCAGCTTGATTTGGGTAAATATCCGATTGATTTGATCATGGTCTGAGTTGGAACCACGTGTTAGGATGGGGCTAATGAAAACGTATGCAAACCATTCTGAGAGGGGTTATGATTCATGAGCACATCCAAATCCATCTTTTATAATGCACATCACGCACCGATCGGAGCTTTTGCGAGTTTTACACTGGGATACAAAGGAGCCAAAGGCGGGCTGGGTCTTGAACTCGGCAAGCCGGCAGACCAGAATGTATATATTGGATTACAATCTCGCGATGGCGACAATTATCAGGCGCTTCCTTTTTATGAAGCTTCCGAGGATGAGAGCAGCCGCTATGATGTAGAGAAGTTGGAGAATGGGGACCCGGCATCGACACCAGCGACCCAAGTTCCACAACCTCTTATTACGGCTTTTCGCGATGAAGATATTACACGTGAATTTACTTCAGGTACGGATACGTGGACTGCTGGAGATCTGACGTTCCGTATCTACTCTCCTGTACGTCCAGTACCTGATCCAACGAATGGGGATCGTGAAGAATTAATGGATGCACTCGTACCTGCCGTATTGGTTGAGATGACGATTGACAATACGGAAGGTCAACAACCCCGCAAAGCCTACTTTGGCTATCAGGGCAATGATCCGTACTCTGCGATGCGTCTGATTGGGGGACCGGAAGGTGGCTCGATCACAGGTGTGGGACAAGGTCGACTTACAGCAATTATGTCAGCAAATGACGGACTGTGGCCCGCACGCGGATTTACGCTGGAGAAACTGTTGCAGGAGAAACATCGGGAGAATCTGGCATTTGGACTTGGCTCAACCGCTGCACTACTGATGGAGGTTCCGGCTGGAGAGAAATGTACGTATCAATTCGCAGTATGTTTCTATCGCGGGGGCATTGTGACGACCGGAATGGACACAACGTATTGGTATACGCGGTACTTCTCCGATATTCAGGCAGCAGGAGAGTATGCACTACAACGCTTCAGTGAGTTGACCGCATCTTGTGGAGAGGTTGAACAACGCCTTGGATCGGCTGCTTTGACCGAAGATCAATCATTCATGCTTGCTCATTCCATTCACAGCTATTATGCCAGTACTCAACTGCTGGATGCCGATGGTGAGCCACTCTGGGTGGTGAACGAAGGGGAGTATCGGATGATGAACACACTTGATCTGACGGCTGACCAGTTGTACTTCGAGCTTGCCTTGAATCCATGGACGGTGCGTAATGAGCTGGAGTGGTTTGTGAAACGATACAGTTATACGGATCAGGTTCGTTTCCCGGGGGAAGAGAAGTTGTATCCGGGAGGAATTACCTTTACCCATGATATTGGTGTTGCCAATGTGTTCTCACGTCCTGGACACTCGGCATATGAACTGGTTGGCATTGACGACTGTTTCTCACAGATGAGCCACGAGGAGCTGGTGAACTGGCTCTGCTGCGCGACAGTATACATTGAACAGACACAGGATCAAGCTTTTGTGAAAAACATGTTGCCTGTTATCCAAGATTGCTTCGAAAGCATGCTTAATCGTGACCATCCCGACGCTGAGCAGCGTAACGGTCTGATGGGTCTGGATAGCAGCCGTACCCAAGGTGGAGCGGAGATTACAACCTATGACAGCCTGGATGTGTCACTTGGACAGTCTCGCAATAATATCTATCTGGCGGGTAAATGTTGGGCGGTCTATGTTGCATTGGAGAAGCTGTTCGCAACTGAGAAGTTGGCCGATCTGTCCCACCAAGCAGGGCTTCAAGCGGATCGCTGCGCTGCCAGCATTGCTGCACAGTTGACTGATGGCGGCTACATTCCAGCTGTAATTGCAGAAAATAATGATTCTCGAATCATTCCGGCGATTGAAGGTTTGGTGTTCCCGTACTTTACAGGCTGTGAAGCAGCACTGGATGTCAATGGTCGTTTTGGACCTTATCTGAAAGCTCTCCAAACTCATCTGAAGACGGTTCTTGTACCGGGAACATGCCTGTTCGAAGATGGAGGATGGAAACTGTCCTCAACAAGCAATAACTCGTGGTTAAGCAAAATCTATTTGTCCCAGTTTATCGCTAGAGAGCTGCTGGATGTGGAATGGGATGAGACAGGCAAGGCAGCAGACGCGGCTCATGTCAACTGGCTGCTGCATCCGGAGGAATCCTACTGGTGCTGGAGTGACCAGATTCTGTCTGGTGTAGCGGTTGGCAGCAAGTACTACCCGCGCGGTGTAACGTCGATCCTATGGTTACTCGAAGGAAAAGGGAATCGCCTTGCACAGATCTATGCCAGCAAGGAGGCGGTACAATGAGCCAATCCGTCGTTCAAGCTGCCTTGTCAGGTCCACAATATGATGCGTGGCTGGGGTATCACTCTGAATTGCCAGGAGCGAATGGGCTTGCCCAAAAGACGGCTCCTGCATGGAGCAAACTGATACTGGCGGAAGAGAACCATGGAGTGATCACAACAGCTCTGACCGAACTTTCACGGGGACTGGAGAGGTTATATGGCGTGAAACCGTCGGTCAGGCATCTGTCTGATGCTCAGGAAAGTGAACGGGACAATCATGCTTCCGCTCCCGCAATACGAATCGGCACTTGGACAGGGAGCGATTCCGTGGCTGGATTGTTCAGCGAGACAGAGCGTTCAACTGTTCAAGGGGAAGGGTACATCATTCGTGAGAACGAGACCGAGGGTGTGCTGGTCATTGGATCAGAGACTCCCCAAGGTGTGCTGTATGGTGCATTCCATCTGCTTCGTGAGCTGACAATGGATCAAGGAAGTGCACATGAGGCAGATGATGCTGTGAATAAGTGGAGCTTCATTACAGAGCAGCCAACCAATGCGCTACGGATGATTAATCAGTGGGATAACGTGGACGGCAGCATTGAGCGTGGTTACGCAGGAGAATCCATTTTCTATGATAACGGGGAATTCACGCTGGACTTGGGACGCATCCGGGATTACGCACGGTTACTCGCTTCCACGGGCATCAATGCCATATCGATCAACAACGTTAATGTACACCGCCGTGAGAGTCTGTTTCTGACAGAACGTTATCTTAGTGATGTGGCGAAGGTTGCCGCTGAATTTAGAGCGTATGGTATTCGATTGTTCCTGAGCGCCAACTATGCGAGTCCAATTGAGATTGGTGGATTGCGTACGGCTGATCCGCTGGATGCGCAAGTACGGGAATGGTGGAACATTCAAACGGCCAAGGTGTACGCAGCGATTCCGGATTTTGGCGGTTACCTGATCAAGGCAGACTCCGAGAACCGTCCGGGACCGTTCACGTATAACCGTGATCATGCCGATGGTGCGAACATGCTGGCCGAAGCCCTTCGGCCATGCGGTGGATTGGTCATCTGGCGTTGCTTTGTCTATAACTGCAAGCAGGACTGGCGGGATCGTTCCACAGACCGTGCACGTGCAGCCTATGACCACTTTACGCCGCTGGACGGGCGTTTTGCCGAAAATGTCATTTTGCAGATCAAAAACGGGCCGATGGACTTTCAGGTGAGAGAGGCGGTATCCCCGCTGTTCGGCGCCATGGAAAATACAAATCAGGTGATTGAATTTCAGATTACACAGGAGTATACCGGGCAACAACGTCATCTCTGTTATCTGGTTCCCCAGTGGAAAGAAGTATTGGACTTTGACACATACGCCAAAGGCGAAGGTTCAGAGATCAAGCGGATCGCGGACGGTTCTCTGTATAAACGACCATACAGTGGCTTCGCCGCAGTATCCAATATTGGTGCAGATGCCTGTTGGACAGGACATCCACTCGCGCAGGCGAATCTATATGGATACGGAAGACTTGCGTGGAATCCGGAGCTAACCGCGGAAGAGATTGCCGATGAGTGGGTGAGACTCACATTTGGACATGAAGACGAAGTTGTGCGGCAGGTTACGGGCATGCTTTTGACTTCACTAGATATCTATGAGAATTATACGGCGCCTCTCGGTGTAGGCTGGATGGTTAATCCGGAGCATCACTATGGGCCGAATGTAGATGGGTATGAGTATTCCAAATGGGGAACGTATCACTTTGCCGATTGTCATGGCATTGGTGTAGATCGAACCGTGAACAGCGGTACAGGATACACTTCACAGTATCACCCTGAGAATGCTGATCGCTATGAGTCCGTAGACACCTGTCCGGATGAGCTGATCTTATTTTTCCATCATGTGCCGTACACCCATGTTCTGCATTCGGGTAAAACGGTCATTCAGCATATTTATGATACACACTTTGAAGGTGTTGTGCAGGCGGAGGCGTTAGCGGAGACATGGAGAGGGCTGGAGGGCAAAATCGACCCGGTCATTTTCAGTAAAGTTGCTTCATTACAGGACAACCAGGCCGAACATGCGAAGGAATGGCGGGACATGATCAATACGTACTTCTATCGCAAGAGCGGCATTGCGGATGAACAGGGTCGAACAATCTATTGAGTGGAATTGCGGATGCAGATGAACTTGGTAATTAGGAAGGAAGTAAGAAGATACCTTGTTTTCTTTGATGTAGAATAGACAGCATGGACATACATGAGGAGGAGAACCGTATGGGACAACATCAACTGCCCGAGACCATGAAAGCTGCTATCATGACAGAGCCAGGACACATTATTATTGAGGAACAACCCGTCCCGCAACCGGCAGCGGATGAGGTGTTAATCCAGGTAATGGCTGTCGGGGTGTGTGGCTCGGATGTGCATTATTTTGAACATGGACGCATTGGCAGATTCGTTGTGGAGAAACCGATCATTCTGGGTCATGAGTGTGCGGGGATCATTGCTGCTGTTGGCTCGAACGTATCACGTCTCAAAACAGGGGATCGGGTTGCTATTGAGCCTGGGGTGACTTGCGGACGTTGCACGGCATGCAAAGAAGGTCGTTATAACCTATGTCCGGATGTACAATTTCTAGCGACCCCTCCGGTGGATGGGGCATTTGTACAATACATGGTGATGCGTGAAGATATGGTATTCCCGATCCCGGATCATCTGTCTTATGAGGAAGCAGCTATGAACGAGCCATTCTCTGTTGGTATTCACGCTGCACGCCGCAGCAAACTGGCTCCGGGTACAACCCTGGCGATTATGGGCATGGGTCCCGTTGGACTCATGGCTGTGGCTGCTGCCAAATCTTTCGGTGTAGAGAAGATCATTGTAACGGATCTGGAGGAAGTTAGACTGGAAGCCGCTCGCCGCATGGGTGCCACGCATACCATTAATGTGCGGAATGAAGATGCGCTGGCTGTGATTCGCGAGTTAACAAATGGTGTGGGTGTCGATACCGCATGGGAAACAGCGGGGAATCCGAAGGCGCTACAATCCGCTCTGTATTCACTTCGACGTGGAGGCAAACTTGCGATTGTGGGCCTGCCTGCACAGGACGAGATCGCACTCAATGTTCCATTTATTGCGGACAATGAAGTTGATATCTATGGCATATTCCGTTATGCCAATACGTATCCGGCAGGAATTGAATTTCTGAGCTCCGGTCAGCATGACGTCATGTCCCTGATTACAGATCGTTATTCACTCGAAGAGACACAGCAAGCGATGGAGCGCGCATTACACAATAAAAGTGGTAGTCTGAAGGTCATGGTATATCCGAATGGTATGTAAGAACAACCTGGAAGAGTCCTGCGGTATAGGACTCTTTTTTTGTTTTTTTTGCAAAAAAGTATGGGTCAAGCTCCCATAACATGGTATAATTCATGAAGATTTTAATATATAAATGGATACACACCATATTGGTGAATAAGTACTTAGCGAAAGGAACTGAAGGTTGTGAGAGTACATGAATTTATGATACACGCTGATTTTCATCGGGATGATCTGATGTCGGTATCTTCTCAAGCATCGCGTTTTTCCTCGGATATTATTTTGTCGTATATGGAGTCTGAGCATGAGCATCGTGTAGATGTCAAAAGCCTGCTTGGAATGGCGTTACTACCCATTCGATATGGTAGTGTTGTCAGATTACAGACAAGAGGCAGGGATGAACTGGAGGCTTTGGAGTACATGTTGAATGTACTGGAGAAAGGGACGGCGTGACACCTGATTAGGTGCAAAATCACAGATATCATATTTTTTTTAGCTATTCCTCAAAACCTGCTGGTACTTTGTCCAAAAAAAGAGTATAATAAAATGTAGTTTGATTCTAAAGAAGTACCCATATTAAAGGAGTGTAAATAGATTATGCCAAAAGTTGACATCCATCCAAAGACACAACTCGTAATTTTTTACGATGCAAGTGCTGATTTCAAATTCCTGAGTTCTTCCACGAAGTTCTCTAACGAAACTATGGAATGGGAAGACGGTAACTCTTACCCAGTAATCCGTGTGGACACTAGTTCCGCATCCCACCCGTTCTTCACTGGTAAACAAAGAAACGTGGATATCGGTGGCCGTGTTGATAAATTTAACCGTAAATACAACATCAACAAATAAGTTTGTCCATACATTACAAAAAAACCTCGGGATTTGTCCTGAGGTTTTTTTGTGTACATTAAAAATTAATTCAACCAATTATTGCGCTTACAACACATTCGGATGTACACTAGGAAACGAGTACGAACATATTGGAGGAGGAAATAGAGATGAGCAGCATCACACATATGGTAACGTTTACACTTTACGCGGGTAAAGATACACCGGAGGCCGAAGCCTTTTTGAAGGAAAGTTCGGATGCACTGGCTGTCATTCCTGGGGTAGAGCAATTTCAGGTTCTGAGACAGGTAAGTGAGAAGAATGAGTTTGACTACAGTTTCTCTATGGTCTTTACAGATCAGGCTGCGTATGATGCATACAACAATCACCCGGTTCACCGTCAATATGTAGAAGAGCGTTGGGAAAAGGAAGTTAGTCGCTTCCAGGAAATTGATCTCATTCAACATCATAATTAATAGTCTCCACATATAGAAAAAAGTTGAACTACCATATACAGCATTGAACAATGCTGTATATCTCTCTGAATAACGCGTGATTAATGAACAAAAGTAACACATTTCGAAATCGTTTTCGACTATTTCGAGCAAATGAATTCAAGGAGGTTTTCGCTGTTATGCAATTGGATCTCTCAGGAAAAACGGCTCTGGTTACAGGCGCAACCGGACAACTGGGGAGAGTCATCGCCCGCACGTTGGCAGCCTGTGGCGCCAATCTGGCTCTACACTACATAAATAATGATACCAAGGCTCGGGAGCTTCAGGGTGAGATTGAAGCACTCGGTCGTCAGGCTGTTATTGTACAGGGAGATATTACAAAGCAGGATACAGCAATTCGGATGCGTGATGAGATTCAGTCTGTCCTCGGCGGAGTGGATATCGTTGTTGCCAATGCGGTCATTCAATATGAATGGACAACAGTGTTGGAACAGTCTCCTGAAGATTACTTGAGCCAGTTCGAATCCTGTGTCATGCAGAGTGTGTATCTTGCCAAAGCTTTCATTCCACATATGCAAGATATCAGAGCCGGTCGGTTCATTGGCATCAATACGGAATGTGCGATGCAAAATTTCGCTCATCAATCGGCCTACACCGCTGGTAAGCGTGGAATGGATGGTGTATATCGCGTGCTAGCCAAGGAGGTTGGCGAGTATCAGATTACCGTAAACCAGGTTGCACCTGGATGGACAATTAGTGAACGTGATCGGTCCAGTGAGCCTGGACATGATGAGGCATATACGCGTACCGTGCCGCTGAAGCGCAGGGGTGAAGATCAGGAAATCGCCAATGCGGTGGCTTTTCTTGCGTCGGATCTGTCCTCATTTATCACAGGTGCCTATATCCCGGTAAGTGGTGGCAATGTGATGCCTGCTATCTAGTGTCTGATTTGGATTCGGGAATCTACATGAAATAACAATAAACCTAGTTTAACCGTAATCCGTTTGTCATTCGACAAGCGGATTTTTTGGCATTTTGCTAACAATGAAATAACGGTTCAAGGGGCAGGTTTTTGTTTCATATATCCAGAAATACATATGAGTTGGTTCGGGTTTCAGAAGATTGGGGTATAAGAATAGGTATATTAACAGAGTGGAAACATAATCAAAATGAGCAATTAAAGGAGACCCATCACTTATGAAAAAAACAGTCGCGGACGTTCTGGTTGAATCCTTATTGAACGCTGGCATCAAACGCATATATGGCATTGTTGGAGACTCCTTGAATGCGGTACTCGACTCCATCCGTCGTTCGGGTAAGATCGAATGGATTCATGTACGACATGAAGAAGTAGCTGCATTTGCTGCTGGTGCGGACGCCGAGGTCAGTGGAAGTATCGCTGTCTGCGCAGGTAGCAGCGGTCCTGGTAATATGCATCTGATTAACGGTCTGTATGACTGTCATCGCAATCGTGTTCCTGTACTCGCTATCGCTGCACATATCCCAAGTGACGAGATTGGTAGTGAATATTTTCAGGCGACCCATCCGGAGTATCTGTTTCAGGAATGTAGCGATTATTGTGAAGTCATTACAACAGCCAAACAGATGCCACGTTCTCTGACGATGGCCATTCAGACAGCAGTTGCACGTTCAGGTGTGTCCGTCGTTGTATTGCCGGGGGATGTAGCAGGACTTGAAGCAGCGGATCTTCCTGTGCCTGAGCATGTGTATCACGCAACCAACCCCGTGGTACATCCCTCTGAGCCTGAACTCGTGAAACTGGCGGAGTATCTTAATCAAGGCAAAAAAATTACGTTATTGTGCGGTGCAGGCTGCGCGGGCGCTCGGGAACCCCTTATGCAGCTCTGTGATCGCTTGAAATCCCCGATGGTTATTGCGCTACGAGGCAAGGAATATTTGGAGTATGACAACCCCTATTCCGTGGGTCTTACGGGTCTAATTGGGTATTCATCCGGTTATCATGCCATGATGGACTGTGATGTATTATTAATGCTGGGAACGGATTTCCCATATCGTCAATTCTATCCCGAAGATGCGAAAGTCCTTCAGGTCGACATTCAATCTTCCCATCTGGGTCGGCGCACGAAGCTGGATTACGGCGTATGTGGGGATGTGAAAGCGACTATTGAAACTTTGCTTCCTTATCTGACAGAAGAACACAGTGACAAACATCTGCGTAAAAGTGTGGATCGTTATGTGAAAGTACGCAAAGATCTGGACGAGCTGGCCGTTGGAAAACCGGGTAAAAAGCCCATTCATCCGCAGTACCTGACCAAGGTCATTAGTGATGCCGCAGCTGAAAATGCCATCTTCACCTGTGATGTCGGCACTCCGACAGTATGGGCGGCCCGTTATATCGAGATGTCTCGTAATCGCAGACTGCTCGGTTCATTCAGTCATGGTACGATGGCAAACGCTTTGCCACAGGCAATTGGTGCTCAGGTCGCTGATCCGGGCAGACAAGTCATCTCGTTGTCGGGTGATGGCGGTATTACGATGCTGATGGGTGATCTGTTGACATTAAAACAGCATAATCTGCCGATTAAAGTTGTGGTGTTTAATAATGGAGCACTCGGTTTTGTTGAGCTGGAGATGAAAGCTGCCGGCTTCCTGGAATCGGGGACAGAGCTTGTCAATCCCAACTTTGCGATGGTTGCTCAGGCCATGGGCATGGAAGGTATTCGGGTGGAGGATCCGGGTGAACTGGAAGGAGCTGTGCAGCGTGCGCTTCAGCATGATGGTCCTGTACTGATTGATGTGGTGGTGAACCGTCAGGAATTGTCTTTACCTCCGAAGATTGATATCAAACAGGCGGAAGGATTCACGTTATGGATGATGAAAGCCGTGCTCAACGGACGCGGGGACGAAATTATTGAATTGGCAAAAACGAATTTGCTGCGTTAAAGTGTCTTGATAAGCGGATATGCACCGTTTGAAGTTGTAGAGATACCGACTTTCAAAGTATTGTTTATGTAAAAGAGGTAAAAGAGGAGCACGTGACAAGACATTATGGTTACGTGCTTCTTGAATAGAATGCTGAAAATGTGACATGTAATATAGTATAAGTACATATTATATGATTTGTTTTTATGTCGAAAGTCTATTAGAATAGGTAAAGTCAGGAAGGTTTTATGCCATTTTTGACCTACATATTGCATCAGGCATGTACGTACGTTTCATATCGTATTCATCGATCCAATCACAAGATGACACACACACATGGAGGAGATCAACATGAGTCACGCAGGAAAAGTAGCCATTATTACTGGAGCAGGAAGTGGATTGGGCCAAGCAGCAGCACTGAAGCTAGCTGAGAAGGGTGCATCCATTGTCGTTGTGGATCTTGTCGAAGAGACAGGTCTTGAAACGGTTAAGCAGATTGAGAAGCTGGGAAGTAAAGCCATTTTTGTACAAGCAGATGTAAGTAAAGCACCTGAAGTTGAGAATTATGTGAAAAAAACAGTCGAAGAGTTCGGACGAATCGACATGTTCTTTAATAATGCAGGTATTGCAGGTCCTGGGATCAAGCTGATTGAACATACGATTGAGCAGTTTGACCAGATTATTGATATTAACCTGAGAAGTGTATTCTACGGGTTGAAGTATGTAATTACTGAAATGCTCAAAACAGGTGGAGGTTCCATTCTGAACACGGCCTCCACAGCCGGTATTGTTGGTGTACCCGCAGTTGCACCATACGCAGCAACCAAACATGGCGTAGTGGGCTTGACCCGCACAGCTGCAATTGAGTATGGCAAGGACAACATTCGTGTAAATGCGATTGCCCCAGGTACAATTGAGACGCCAATGGTCATTCAGTTCGGTAAAGACAACCCTGAAGTGTTCAAGGCAACGGTTGACAGCATTCCATCTGGACGTCTGGGCAGACCGGAAGAGATCGCTAATCTGGTTTCCTTCCTGCTTGGAGATGAAGCTCCTTATATCAATGGTGCAGTATATCCGATCGATGGTGCAGTTACGGCCCAATAAGAGTTCAGCTTATCGGTAATAGAATAACCGTTAAAATGGTTAAAGAGAGGCCACTGTATGCATACAGTACCTCTCTTTTTGGTTTGTTTTTTGTACTACAAATTCATATCAGGCAACGTTATGAGATGTATCGGTGTGTGTACTTTTCGCAGATTCTGAACGATACGAGCTTATAACGATGATGAAGGCAACAGCAACCCCGACAGCGCCAATCCAGGTGATGGATGACAATGAAACGCTGTTGACCGCGATTCCGCCAATACCTGCGCCGGCAGCCATGGCTAATTGCATGACCGAACTATTCAGACTTAGCATAATGCCAGAGGATTCCGGAGCCATGGTGACAAGGTTATACTGCTGAGTTGGACCCGAAGACCATGCGGCAAAAGACCATAAAATCAGAACAAGGAAGACAGCGAGATGAGAGCTTGCCGTTATATTCAACAGGACCAGACTTACGATATGCAATGTCATGCCTGTGATCAGCGTTCGTTTGACACCCAATCGGTCAGCACTGAACCCTCCAACTTTTGAACCGATCAGACTTGCTATGCCAAATGCGAGTAAAGCTGAACTGAGTAGTGCTTCGCTCATTCCTGAAACGGATACAAGGTAAGGTGAAATATACGTGTAGGCAATGGAATAACCACCTAACCAGAAAAAGGTCACCAGCAGTGCCAAAACAATTCGTGGCTGTTTGAGCAAAGACAGTTGTTTCTTCAGCGGAACAGGCGCTTCTGCTTTGGAAGGCGGAATGGTGGCCGCGATAACCAGCATGGCGAGAACACCAAGAACGGCGATGCCGGCAAAAACAAGCTTCCAATCCCAAGATGCAGCTACAAGCCTTCCGAGCGGAACGCCAACGATCAAAGAAGCCGTAAATCCAGTGATTACTGTGGCGATTGCACTAGCTTGTTTGCCCTCCGCTGCTATTTGGGAAGCAACCGTTAATGCCGTGACAACAACAACGCCCGCACCCAAAGCCATCAACACTCGTGCTGCGACGAACAGTCCATAGCCCGGCAACAGGTAAGCAAGAACATTAGCCACAACGAATAGACCGAGGAAGTATAGCAACAGCTTGCGACGGTCCCAGCGCGAAGTCAGTGCAATCATGACAGGTGTACCTAGCGCATATACGAGTGAAAAAATCGTAATGAGCTGTCCGGCAGCGATTAAAGAGATATTCATGGTATCTGCAATGCGATCCAAAATGCCGGCAATGACATATTCGGACGTTCCTACAAGGAAACTGACCAAGGCAAGAACATAGATTTTGAGCGTAGAAGACATGGAAACATAACCTCTTTCTGATTGTAATTATTATATTTTTAGAAATATAGAAATAAAGACGATAGAACAAGACATGAATGCGTTGAATGCAACCCATCTGCGCGAATGGTATGTTACAACCGAGATAATGAATATTGGTATAAGCGTAAACTTATGTGACCAAGTTCTAGTATGAAATATTGTACAATGTTTCGATATTTCTAATTATATAGAAATATAACTCAAATTTTTTATTTATTTAGCAGATAGGGAACAAACTTTTGTGCAGTCTCTGTGTTCAGGCTGTAGTAAATATACGTACCTTTCTTCTGCGATGTAAGTAGGCCACAATCAGACAACTGCTTCAGGTGATGAGACAGAGTCGATAGGGCAACGGTAACAAGGCGGCTCTCCAGATCGGCAGGACACAGATTGCTTTCGCCCGATAAAATCTGAATGATTTTGTACCGTGTTTGTTCGCCCAGCGCTTTATGAATTTTGACGACTTGTTCAATCTCATTCGAGTTTGATTGCATAATGATCTGTCCTTTCGTCTTTATTTCTTATTTCTAGTAATATAGAAATAACAGTAGCATATGTCGTTTGAAAAGTAAACTCTCGGACAAAGATTCCAGACTTTCTACTGCGTCTGTGTTAACAGTCGAAAGTATGGAGTAACTTACCCCGAGAGTTATGTGAGTTGTATATTACCGATCTAGGAAATCAACATAGTCTTTGGCTTCCTTCAACGAAAGGCCTCTGGCTTCACGCAGTCGTTTGATCGCCATAATTTTTTTCCCTTGTTGTATAAGTGTAAGCAGTTCCTGATCCAGATCAGTTTGGGCTTGTTGGCTTGTGTGGGAAGGAGGTGCTTCCTTCGGCGACAAGGTGTAATTGAAGTCGGAGCGTGCGCCTGCGGTTGAACCGTTCTCCAGACGCTCCACATCTCTTTTCAATTCATTTAATTGGCGTTGCAGGCTGGTGACTCTGACCAGTAACACAAGGATCAGAAGCAGCAGAACAATCCATACCAAGGTGTTCATTTCCATGATGTCATGTGCCTCGCTTTCATTTATTCATATTTAGCTATTATTTAAGTTGAACCGGGATTTCCTTGACACCACGAACAATCATGCCAGGTCTCCATTCCAGTTCATTCACATCTGCCTGAAGCTGTATATTTGGAAAACGATTCAGAAGTGTGCTGACTGCAATCTCACCTTCCAGACGAGCAAGCGGCGCTCCGAGGCAGAGATGAATGCCTTTGCCAAAAGCCAGATGCGAACTTTTTTCGCGGGTAATGTCGAAGATATCAGCATCCTTAAACTGCTGTTCGTCCCGGTTGGCGGAATCAAGCGCAACAATGACAAGTTCACCTTGAGCAATATGCTCTCCACGGAATTCAATATCTTCCAGAGCCCAGCGAGATGTACTGAACTCCAAAGGCCCGTTATAACGAAGCATCTCTTCAATGGCATTGTGAATAAGCTCGGGCTGCTTGATGAGCAGTTCGCGTTGCTCTGGATGCTCCAGCAGGGCGAGAATCCCATTGCCGATGAGATTAACAGTTGTTTCATGACCGGCAATGATTAATAAGGAGACAACGCCAAGCAGTTCTTGTTCAGTTAACTGCTGCCCGGAATCTTCTGCAATGACGAGCTGGCTGATCAGATCTGTGCCCGGGTCTTGGCGTACTTTCGCGAACCAGGCCGTAAGGTAATCTATAAACTCTCTGGAATGCTGCTCAAACAGCTCAGCACTCTCGGCTGTGGAAGCATCGATTACCGTATTGGACCATATGCGGAATTGGTCACGATCCTGGGCAGGGACTCCCAGAATTTCACTAATGACAATGATGGGCAGTGGGAAGGCAAAGTCATCGATCAGATTCATTTTTTCCTGTGACGGGAGGTTGTCCAGCAGTTCATCAGCAATGTCCTGAATATGGCTCCGCATGTCTGCGACCAGTTTGGGTGTGAACGCTTTCTGCACAAGTCCGCGAAGACGTTTATGATCGGGCGGATCGGAGAACAACATATTATTTGAGAAAATGCTTTGATTGTCAGCGCCGTAACGTCGAACCATGTCTTTGCTGAAGCGAGGATCTTTCAGAATCTGGACTGCATCCTCATATCGGGTAATCATCCAGCCGAATTCTCCTTGAGGAAACATAACTCGGAAAACGGGCTCTTCTTTTCTTAACTTTTCATATACCGGGTAAGGGTTGTGTGTGAATTCTTTCGTGAAAAACGCTGGCTTTGAGGACTCGTTGGATTCATTCGGATTCAAATGCAAAATCTCCTCTCATATTCCTGCATAATACCTGCACCCTCTATATATTCAATACACAAGCTTTTGAAACCTTGTTTTTCTTCATATGGATGATAGAGCAGGAAAATAGAGGAAGATGGAAGAAGACATGGTAGAGAGAATCAATTATTATGCTTGGTAAAAATGAAAATGAGGTGAACGCTGACATGTCTTACGCACAACTTCCTTTGCATCACCACCAGATTCCGGCAAGTCGAATTGTTCTTGGCTGTATGCGGTTTGGGGGTGAATGGGATGGGCTCCCCATTACTTCAGATCTTGTCGTAGAAGGTCATCGAGCGGTAGAAGCAGCTCTCGATATAGGCATTAACCACTTTGATCTGGCGGATATTTACACACGTGGTAAGGCAGAGCATGTCTTGGGGCGAGTTTTATCCGAAACTCCCGGCTTGCGTGAACAGATCATTATACAGTCGAAGTGTGGTATACGTCTTGTGGGTGATGATGAAGGACCGCAGCGTTATGACACCTCAGGTGCACATATTCTGGCGAGTGTGGACGGTATCCTGGAACGGCTTGGCATCGATTATCTGGATATTTTGCTGTTACATCGTCCTGATCCGCTCGCCCATCCGCAAGAGATTGGAGAAGCACTGGCTGAGCTGCATCATTCCGGTAAAGTGCGCCATTTTGGTGTGTCCAACATGGGTTCTGAACAGATTCGCCTCCTTCAGCTCCACAGTAATGTGCCTCTGATTGTGAACCAGCTGGAGATGAGTCTGGACAAAATCGGATTCGTAGAAGCTGGTGTTACGGTGAATCGATCCCAAGCTAGAGATAACGTGTTTCCCTATGGCACGATGGAATATTGTCAGGCAGAGCATATTCAACTGCAAGCTTGGGGTCCCCTTGCTCAGGGGCGTTTTACTGGCAGGGTAGTTGAGGGACAGCGTCCTGAAATTGAGCATACGGCTCAATTGGTTGATCGAATGGCTAAGGAGCGTGGAGTTACACCGGAGTCTATTGTACTGGCTTGGTTAATGAAGCATCCAGCAGGGATACAACCTGTCATTGGTTCGATTCGACCAGAACGTATTCTGGCCTGTCGTGATGCAATAAATATTGAGCTTACCCGTTATGAGTGGTACGAGCTGTATTCCGCTTCATGCGGGCGTAGAATGTAAGTAGGGAATTCTGAGAGAGTGGTTCGTTTCGATCAAAATTCATAGATATTGGGTGAAATTTGAACATATAAGAAGACACAAGCTGCTGATGGCCTGTGTCTTCTTTGTAATAATGGGCTTCATTTGGTTGAAACACATGATCGAAAGTGTAATGAATCCTAAGGTCATATGGCCTACAATGCGTTTGCATGGGTAATAAGCATGCTGATTCGGAGCCGAAAACAGTGTTTAGGCACGGTTGTAAGGATAATTCACCTTCATATTTGTGCTAGAGGCTATGTCCATGGACTTAGGAAGAGTGCTGATAAGAAGGACGTTTCAACCATTTTTATCGTTTTACCGGGTAGTTGTTCGAGGGCTGTGATAAAATGATAGTAATAAGAACATACGATCTGTTTATGTGAGAGGAGACACCTTGACGATGGAGATGCTTAAACCACCCGCCGAGACATTATACGAGGTTGAATTACGTGCATTACGAGAGGAAGATCAGGGGAAACGTCCCCCTAACTGGCTGTTATCTCCCGCCTATGTGCGCGATTTTATTATTGGCAGGGATAAGCCTGCGTTATTAAATGGAGAAGAGATCACGATTACCCGCAAATTCTATGGCAATGACGTGTTAATTGAACGTGCAGTGGTTACTCTGGCAGGCAATCGAGGATTAATGCTCGTGGGAGAACCCGGGACAGCCAAGACCATGCTGAGCGAACTGCTGACCGCAGCAATCTCCGGAACCAGTCTGAATACGATTCAAGGTACAGCAGGCACGACAGAAGATATGATCAAGTATTCCTGGAATTACGCCATGTTGCTTGATAAAGGCCCTTCGGAAGCTGCGCTTGTGCCATCACCGTTATATAACGGCATGAAGAAAGGAATTCTTACCCGTTTTGAAGAGATTACACGTTGTCCAGCTGAAGCGCAGGATAGTCTGATCAGTATTCTCAGTGACAAGGTCATGAGCATCCCGGAACTGGATGGCGGTGTGCTGTTTGCCCAACCGGGATTTAACGTCATTGCTACAGCCAATATTCGCGATAAAGGTGTTAACGAAATGAGTGGTGCATTGAAACGCCGGTTCAATTTCGAAACAATCAAGCCCATTCATAACGTGAAGATGGAAGCCAAAATTATTGAATCCCAGGCACGAAGCCTGTTATTACATAGTGGAATTGATATTGACATTAACCCGGATGTGGTTGAATTGCTGGCTACAACATTTATGGAACTGCGCACCGGCATGACACGGGAAGGCTACAAACTTGACACCCCTCAAGCATCCATGAGTACGGCGGAAGCGGTGTCTGTCTATGTCCAGAGTGCGATGACTTCCTATTATTACGAAGATAAGGCTATTGCGCTGGATCGGTTGGTGCAGAACATGCTGGGGACCATTGCAAAGGAAAACGACAAGGATCTGTCCATTCTCAAAACCTATTTCTCTAAGGTCGTAAAAGAGCGTTCCAGAGAAGAGGGAATGTGGAAGGACTATTATGAGGAGAGAAAATGGATCGGTTAACAGCGGTACTGGACCCTGATGTTGAGCAGTTACAATCCTTGTTCGAATCCCAGGTATATAACCTGAGTAATCATACGGTCTATTATCCTATTAGACACCATAGCCCTGCATGTTCGTATCACTTGTTACGATTAATTGAGGAGTACAAGCCAGATATCATTTTGATTGAAGGACCGGAGAGCGGTAATCCATTAATTTCGGTGCTGAGTGATGAGGAAACCTTACCTCCTGTCAGTCTGTACTATACCTATGAGAGTGAATTGGAGAGAGAAGCCTGCTATTATCCGATGCTTCGGTATTCACCTGAATATGTAGCTTTGAAAGAAGCAAAACGCCTGAACATTCCGGCGAAGTTTATTGATTTGAACTATCAACACTTCTCCACTCGTGCATCCAAATCCGGCCAGACAGAACAAAAGGAGATCTCCATTCAGGACGAAACCTTGCTTGCGGGCTCTGACTTCATTAACCGTTTGTGTCAAAAAACAAACTGCCGCAGTTTTGATGAATTGTGGGAAAAGGTGTTTGAGATCGGTGGCCTGGAGAAGTCTACTGAGGAATTCGTGCAGGATGTATTCACGTATTGTACCTTATCCCGAATGTGTTATTCCACGGAACGATTACAGTCTTCAGGTGATCTGGCAAGAGAAGCATATATGAAACAACATATTAATCAAGCGGTGCAGGAGCATGACCGTGTGCTTGTCATTACCGGTGGATTTCATACGTATGGACTGTTGATGTCAGAGAAACATGAATCGGAATTGGAACAGCCAGAAATGGATAAACGGCATACAGACCGACGTTTGGATGGACAAGGTAAATTAGGAACGTCTCAACAAAGTACGGTTAATCCAGATACGGTTCATCAACAAATGTACCCGATGGTCTATACCTTTGCTGAAGCGGATCGGCTCAATGGATATGCGAGCGGCATGCCTTATGTAAATTATTACGATCAGATCTGGAACCAGCTGCTTCGCAAAAAGAGTACACCGTATAATCTAACGGCTCTGGACTTGTTATCCCGGCTGATGCGCCAATTAAGGGATGGTCACGAACATGTATCAACGAGTGATGCGATTGAGGCGTACAGCATGATTCAAGGTCTTGCCGGGCTTCGGGGTAAAAGGGAAGGCGGCGTCTATGAGTTGATGGATGCAGCACTCTCTTCCTTTGTGAAGGGGGAGCTTACCTTGGCGACCGATAAACCGCTGCAAGAGCTGCAGCAGTTATTGACTGGAGACGTCATTGGAAGCGTGGCTCCCAATTCATTCAGTATTCCCATCGTGGAGGACTTCAAGGCGCGTTGTACAGAGTACAAACTGCAGATTCGTACAACAGGTCAACACAAGAAAGTTCTGGATCTGTATGCGAAACCGGAGCATCGTCAGATAAGCCAATTGATTCAATGCATCACCTATCTGGTTCCGGAATTTGCGAAACGGCAATCGGGGCCGGACTGGATCGCAGAGCGTGATATGAATCTTGTTCGCGAAACCTGGATTTATATGTACTCATCCCGTATTGAAGCCAGATTGATAGAAAACTCTCTTTATGGCGGAACGCTTGCTGGAGCGGCTACACGCAAAATGGAAGAACAGATGCAAGAAATACCGGATCATCATAGCGGTGAACTTGCCCGACTCATGCTTCAAGCGCTGCTCATGGGGCTTCAGGACACTGCGATGAAACTCTATGAACAGGTGCGCTCGGCGCTGAGGACCGACGGGAATTTCCTATCCTTATGTAACAGCCTGCATGTCTTGAACCGAATTCATCAACACCGTAGGTTGCTGGGATTATCTGACGAGCAACATCTCCCTGACCTGGTATCCGAAGCTTATAGGAACGCCGTGGACAAGTTGTTACAGCTCTCCAGAGCCAACCCGGATGAACATGAAGCCATTATACAGGGATTGAAGCTGCTAGCCATGCTCGCAGAGTCATCAGAGGAGTATTTTAAGGATGAGACATTCCGAATTAATCTGAATGAGCTTCTGTCTGATCATCAGCTTCCGGCTCAGCTGGAGGGTGTGTGTGTGGCTATTTCCTCAGGGCTCGGCGACAGGCCCAGGGATGAGATTGTTGATCGTGCTCGCGGGTATATCCATGGTACACCGGATCAGACTCGTCAAACGGCACTTTTTTTACAGGGAGTATTCACTGTAGCACGTGACGCTTTTTTATATGAAGATCAGCTGTTGTCCGAGTTGAATTATTTGATTGAACAGTTATCCTACGACGACTTCATCAGTATGGTACCGGAATTGCGGTTGGCATTCACCTACTTTACACCAATGGAGACGGGCTTGATTGCGGAGCGGGTGGCGAGTCTGCATCAGGTTGAACCAGAGGAGATGCTAAGGCCTGCGGTTGATGAGCAGATGCTGATCCAGTCCAAAGCATGGGACGAAGCGCTTCGAAAGGAGTTTGCCGCATGGAAGCTAATATGAATGAAGCGAATCGGAGAACGGGCGAAATCAGAGATATCAGTGAAAGTTCCAATCCGGATGGAAGCAACCGAGGGGTTCAACCTTCTGCTGAAACCTTAAATCGATGGCGTCTGATTCTTGGTGAATCGGCTGAAGAAGGACTGTGCAATACAGAGCAATATACTTCGAGTGAATTTCAATATACGGAAATCGATGAGATTCTGGGGTATCTCTATAACCGTGAATACGGTGAAGAACAAGGTTACCGAAAAGAGGGAGGACGCGGTGCGTCTAACCTGACTGTACCAAAATGGCTGCACAAAGTCAGGGACCTATTCCCCAAACCAACGGTAGAAATATTGGAAAAACAGGCGCTTGACCGCTATGGGCTGACAGAATTGTTAACAGACAAAAAGTTGCTTGAATCCCTAGAACCCAACATGAATCTGCTCAAGAACATTATGCAGTTCAAAGGACGGATGAAAGGTGAGGTGTTAAAGAGCGCCAAGGAGATCGTGCGAACCGTGGTTGAAGAGCTACGCAGCAAGCTGGAGTCTCAGACCCGAGCGAGTATCATGGGCAAGCGCAGTCGCTATACTTCCAGTTCAGTTCGATCCTTGCGCAATCTGAATTTCAAGCGAACCATCACCAAGAATTTGAAGAATTACGATAAAAACAAGCGCAGATTTGTGATTGATCGTCTGTATTTCGACGGGAATATACAGCCCCATAACAAGTGGAACATCATTATTGGTGTAGACGAAAGTGGCAGTATGCTGGATTCAGTCATCTACAGTTCGGTGATGGCCAGCATCTTCTATCGCTTGAATGCGTTGCGCACGAAATTATTCATATTTGATACGCAGGTTGTTGATCTGAGCGACAGACTGGAAGACCCCGTAGACGTGCTCATGAATGTACAGCTCGGTGGGGGGACACATATTACCAAAGCGTTGCGATATGGCGAGACGTTAATCGATAATCCAGGCAAAACCATCTTTATTCTGGTCAGTGATCTGGAGGAAGGGTACCCGATCGCGCAAATGTACAAAGCCTGTAAAGATATCATCGATACAGGATGCAAGCTACTGGTTCTCACCGCGCTCGATTTTAACGGGGATTCAGTCTATAACAAACATGCCGCACAGACATTAACCAATATGGGGGCACATGTAGCAGCAATTACGCCTAACGAACTCGCGGATTGGATTGGCGAGATCATCACTTAAATTCAAGGAGGAATGTGTAATGCTTACAGCAGACCGCGCAGTTGAAACTTTGGTGGATAAATTCGCAGTAACCTGTTCAAACGAGTACTCATTAAAAACAGATCGAAGCTCCGAAATTATTGATTATGTCTTGGGAACGACGGACAAGTTCCCGGATATGATGGGAAATTCGAGTCATTATGTTTATCAAACGATTGATCTGCTCATGAAGCTCGCTAAAAAAGACGATGGAGATATCTTTTACCGGGCCGGTGCTATTGTGATATATCTGGAATCCAATTATTCCAAAAGAAGTTCATGGAGAACGGATGCTTTTACTGTCTGTATGGGAAATGATTCAGAAGCCTACGGATTGAGCGGGAAGAGCAAAAGCGCTGATCGCATGGGTGGGTTGTTGGCCCGGTTGGAGAAGATCAAACAGTTTGCGGGCGAGAACGAAATTTCGGCTGAATTAAAGAGCAAATTAAAGCGTGCCCAGTGGCTTTTTGATTCCAAAAAGGCTGACACCCAGGGGGATTATCGAGATGTAATCAATGCGTTAATGCTGCTACAACTATATTCAAGACTCAGTGACACGGCTTCTCATCTTGCAGAGGTTCAATCTTCTGCTCAATCGTTACCCGTATTGTTTCAACATGTGATGGCTAATGATCCAGATAAGTTGCGGGACGAGCTACATACGTTGATTGAACCTGTAGTGGTAAGTAATATTCAAGGAAAGCATAACGGATCATCCCAAGAATTGAAGGATGAATTCCTCAAAGAAAAGCGCAGTCGGCTCATAGCTGAGCTGTATCCCAATACGACTTTCTCTTCAAAAGAGCAATGTTCAAACACCGTATTCCATCAAACGATGGTACTGGTGAGTGGTGCCTTGTTGTACCTGATTAACATTAGTGGGGGTAAACAACGGTTCCTTGATACGAATAGTGAGATTGGGCATGTTTTGCTTCACACAATACATCAATTACATGAGATTTATCCACTTGAAGTTCGCCGTTACTTGCTGAGTATGGACCCTAGAGCAAAGAGTCCAAATGATCTGCTTGCTGGACTTGTGCCTCTGGATGAGCCTTATCAGTTGGTTGAAATGTTGCGGGACGAGCTTAATTCGTACACGGTATCTTGGAACATGTTACAATCCGCGATCGCGAATCGTCCTGAACAAGCGATTCGAGCATACGAGATTATCAAACCGCCATTCCTGAAACTCTGCATTCAGAAATTCATGGAGGATCAAGGTTTGACATTGCCTAATGCGGAGGGCTCACTTGAGCAAGCGGTATTTAACGCTCTTCGGCATCCTTTGGACGGGGGACGTCAAGGACTTGCGATTGCAAGATACTTAGGTGGGGAAAACACCCTGGAGGAATATTGGGAGGACCCGAATAGTCGTGGGTTGTTTAATCAACTGAATCGGGATAAGAAGCGTGTTCACAACCTCATTAGTATTAGTTTTCTGCCCTTGGACTCGGAGGCGATGCGCAGGTTCGCAATCCTGACCACTCATCCCGATTGGACATTGGATATTATCTCGGACATGTACAATTCATACGCGTTTAGTGGAGAGCAGCTGCTTCAACGTTATGGGCAAGACCCTGAGGTGCAACGTGAGAAATTGCTAACCAGCCTGATCTCTCTTAATGGCATGACCGACTACAGATATAAATCCATGCCGCATGATGAATACCGCCGAATCATTCAGCAGAATCTGGACTATGCACTGTCACAGTACAAGAAACTGCCAACAGATACACGCATTTTAATTCTGGAGATTACCTTTGAACAGCGTGATGAGTTATCGAAGAAAATATTGGCCGAAGCGATTCGTGCCGGATTGCAGGATTCTTCCAAAAAGGCCAATGGCGTAGCGTTAGCGGAATTCAACCGAATTCCTGATCAGGACTTGTATACGCTCGTCTACCTCTCGGAGAAAAAAGTGGCGATCAAAGAGATGGCTTTGACCGCAATCCGCAGTCTGGAAAACAGCAAGGAGCTGTATGGTGAGCTTTTGAAGAAAGAGAAGTCCGATGAGTGGAAGAGCTTGATTCAAATTCTGCTGGATACCGCAGATTTAAGTCCAGAGTATGCCCATGCTGCACTCGCTGATCAGGCAGATGCCAAAAAGTTGTCGAGACTGAGCTGGTTGTCCTTGAAAGATCTCCCTTCACTGATACGTATTGAAGACAATCAGCCTTTAGATGACCGGATTAAACAGTATGCTTTGGTCCAATCATTGGATCATACATCCGGTCCTAATGAACGGTTGAATGAATTACGAGATTACGTAAGTGAGGTATCTCTCGCTCGTTTTGCAAGTGAAATGCTTCAGGTCTGGATTCAGGAAGGTGCTCCTGCAAAAGAGAAATGGGTGATGTATGTTTCAGCACTCTTTGGCGATATTCAGATTGTGAATATTCTGGCTCCGCAAATTAAGGAATGGACAGAAAATAGCCGCGGCGCGATTGCAGCAGATGCTGTAAAAGTGCTCGCTTATCTGAAGGATCCATCCGCTCTTATGGCGATTGACAAGATCAAACGTGGTGTGAAGA
This sequence comes from Paenibacillus sp. FSL R7-0026, assembly GCF_038004485.1. Lineage (NCBI taxonomy): Bacteria > Bacillati > Bacillota > Bacilli > Caryophanales > Paenibacillaceae > Paenibacillus > Paenibacillus sp. FSL R7-0026. The sequence continues at coordinate 3,497,521 of NZ_JBBORG010000001.1, read as the reverse complement.
ACCGTCAGGTGAAAGGTGCTGCTGAAGAAGCGTTGCAGCTTGCAGCGGATAATATGGGACTTACCCCGGAACAACTGGAGGATCGGTTAGTCACCACGCTTGGTTTTGATGAAAAAGGAACCATGCAGCTGAGTTACGGAGAACGTTCCTTCCTGATTAAGGTAAATGGAGACTTACAAGTCGTTGTACTCAATGAAGAAACGGGCAAATCCGTGAAGAGTCTGCCTGCTCCTGCACAGAAAGATGATCCTGAATTGGCAACGCAGTCCAAGGCACGTTTCACACAGCTGAAAAAAGATCTCAAATCCATGGTTAACATTCAGGCGCAGCGTCTGGAAGAGTCATTGTCCAAGCAACGTCTGTGGTCTGCCGATGAGTGGAAAGCATTGTTTGTACAAAATGTAATCATGCAAAAATTTGCTGTTGGTCTGATCTGGGGAACGTATGAGGATGGCGCTCTGATCAGCACCTTCCGTTATATGGAGGACGGCACCTTCAATTCTGTGGATGAAGATGAGGTTGATCTGCCCTCGGGTGCGCAAGTGGGACTTATACACCCGTTGGAACTGGATCAGGCTAACCTTGAAGGTTGGACAACGCAGTTGGAGGATTACGAGATCAAGCAGCCATTTGAGCAATTGAATCGTGAGATTCACCAGCCGGAAGATGAGGATAAAACGAAGAATGAATACGATCATCTGCCCGAGTCTGATTTTTCACCAACGGCTTTCCCCAAAGCACTGGAGAAATACGGCTGGATCAAAGGACCGGCTCAGGATGGCGGCTGGTATCATGAATTTTATAAAGAGTACGGAGATCTTGTTGCAGAATTGCAATTCAGCGGTACGAGCATCACGTATTACGAGGGATTGGATGACATTACCCTGGAATCCCTTCATTTCTTCAAACCGAATAACAAGCAATATTATTACTATGGTGACAACAAACCCATTGCTCTAGGCAACGTTCCAGGTCGCGTGTTCAGTGAAACGATCTACGACATTCTGAGAGCAACGGGGCGTTGATGACGTGAATGGATTCAAGGAAAAATTCCGAAGTTTTTCGAAGCTGTGTACGGAGGATTATTTGATTCGGTATGCCAACAAGGGGTTGTACAAAAGGTCTTTGAAAGAGTTGGACAATGGTGTAAGTGTAACGTACACATGGAATGCATCATCTGTGAGTTGTCAGCTCAGTGACGGGACACAATGTACGCTTGAAAATACGCTGGATCATTGGGAGTGCTCCTGCCCGGCCGATCATATCTGCAAGCATGTGCTGATTGCAATTCTGTATGATCAACGGGAATATACGGCAGAGGATTCAATGAATGCAGACGAGAAGCATGCGCTGGATAAGGACTCAGGGATATCGGATAATGATCCGTTGGACGTACCAAAAAACGTATCCGTAACAGACGCAGTTTCAAACTTAGTATCAAATGTGGACGCTCCAAGCGAAATTCCGCATACGGTATCACGTGGGATCGAGTCTCGCTTCCGCTGGATGACAGAGTCTGACCTAAACGTGTTAATTAAATCGTATAGTTCTTCCATGATTGAGGAAGTTGTTTTCCGACTGAGATACCCAGAGGAAATTAAGATCATTGAAGATTCACTTCTTACGGTTCATCTGACCACCCAGAATATCGAGGTGTCTTTTACTGAGGAACCGAATCTTGCAAAAGCACTCTGTAAGGTGCAGCAGACAGCTGGGAAAATGGCCAAGCTTGAAGCTTTGCTACGGTACCGGAGCCTAAAAGGCCTGGATGATACGGATGCATTAAGTGGACGGGTATACGAAGCCAAGTTCTCTCTTCAGACAGTGCAGGAATGTCGGGTTATGCTGGCAGGATTGTTGAAGACGGGACTGGCCCGCCTTCCTCAGTCCTATATGGCACAACTGGAGACCTTGGCAATCGCTGCTCATAGTGGCAACCTGCCTGACATAGAACGCAGTTTACGAGGGATTCAAGGGGAACTACAGTTGTTTTTCAACAGACATATACGTTTCTCCATGCAATCCATGTTGGATCGGGTAAGCAAGCTGTATCTTGCACTCCAGGTTCTTGAAGAAGAAAAGGTATCTGTCATTCAGCAGAGTCAGCTCATTGGCAGTTTTCGAAGTAAATACTTTACAGTTCCTTCACTTCACCTGTATGGACTGGGAGCTGATGCGTGGGAGACACGATCCGGTTTCCGTGGAATCACCTATTATTTCTATTGTTTCGATGATGAGGAAATCTACACCTATAGCGATGTACGTGCTGTATATTACGATGATCAGCAGTTCTCATATACAGAGCATTATGGTGCATTCACACCATGGCTGCCTAATCTGACCTTTCGCCAGTTCGTCGGTGAAGAAGTTCAATTCCATTCAGTTAAAGTGAATGAAGAACGCCGGATCTCTTCCGGGGAAGGTGCCAAGCTTGCGATTTTGCCACGAACGGGTGTGGAAACGTTGAACCTGGGCAAAACCATGCAAGACGTAACGTCTGTACTTGAAGAGGAATCGCGAACATTTGACTTATTTGCTGCTCCCAAAGAACGATTGGCTGTGATCAAAGTTGCTCGAATCGTGGACCATAACTTTGTCAAACAAACGCAGGATCTTGTCCTGACGGTTGAGAGTGCCAAAGGAGAACGTTTGGCACTTACTCTCCCGTATTCAACTGATTGGCAAACGATGATCCAAAGACTGGAGTCAGGATATGGTTCCCAATCACTTGAACACTTCTATGCCTTTGTGCGTGTGGAACCAAAACGGATTAGCCCAATCAGTTTCCTGAAGGGTCAAACGGTGCTCAGTCTGAAACTGGATATCGGTAATGGAAGGATGGGCAGACTTGGAAGAATATAATCAGTTCATGCAGAGAATTAACGGCTGGTCAGAAGAGTTGCTGCTGCGCGGGTTATCCCAGTTTACGATCCGGGATATTGAGGTACTTGAGCAGCTCGCAGCGGAATCCTCGCGGTTGCAGATGAGTTTCCTCGATGAGTTGTTGAATCACCTCATCAAGGAAGGGCGTAGCGTGGCTCTTGGACAAGGTAATGAAGAGTTGCTGTTATTTCAGTATTGTCGTCTCACCCAATATGTACAGCTCAGTGTGCAAGAAGAGGCGTAATATTGGTTAGTAATCGAAGCGAAGGCACATGAAGCGATATGATGTAGTAAATAAGATGTATTATAGAAAATAAGAAGATTTGCAGAAGGCTAAAAGGCCACTGCAAATCTTTTTTTATCGAGGAGTAAGTAAAAGTCATTTGCCAAACGAATATAGGTAGGTAGCACGGATCAACACGAGCATTCGTGATTATATGAGCATGGAAGGGAGGGGGCATGTAATCGTGGAAGAAGAACAAATACGGAAGGCAGTAGCGGATCGTGATCCTGAGGCCATGGAATGGGTGATGAACCACTACGCAGGTTTGTTATGGAAGATTGCTCATTCCATCCTACATCATGCATCGACAGAAGAGATTGAAGAATGCGTAGCAGATACATTTTTTGCTTTTTGGCAGAATCCGGATGCATTCCAGTCTGGGAGAAGTAGCCTGAAAAATTACCTTGCAACAATCACAAAACATAAAGCAATTGATCGCTACCGGAAACTTAATCGAAGAACTGAGCTTACATATGAAGAGGAGATTCATTCGGTGCAAACGGATGATTTGTTGGTTCAGATGATCAGTAAAGAGACATATACGGAACTTAATCAAATGATTGAATCTTTTCCAGAACCGGAACGGGAGATTATGAAACGTCGGTTTTACGAAGGACAGAGACCCCATGAGATATCGGAAGCATTGTCCCTACACGTTAGGCAAGTCCATAACAAGCTTTATCGCTCCAGGCAACGATTGAGGACATGGTGGATGAACAGGAAATAAAGGAGGCGATCAAATGCGAAAATCCGAGAAAAAATTCACTGAGCAGAACCTCTTTAATATTAAAAAGTTGTTCTATGATAAATTGGCGATGAATGAACCACCAACCGTTACGAGATCAGATTCATCATTTTATCCACCTGTATTATATCCACCTGTATTATATCCATCCGCACAGACAAAGAAGTCCATGAATAGGAGAAGAAAGTATCGCAAAGCCATCTATATTCCTGTAACCGCTGCGTTATCGTTATGTCTTGTTACAGGTGCAGCTGCATCGGTGGGCATCATTGACCTGCCTTCTATTCTTCATTTTCTAGGTGCAGATCGGATTGGAATTCTTCAGCCTGTTCATCAGGTGAGTGAAGATCAAGGGATTCGAATGGAGGTTATAGGTGCTGTCAGGGACGGAGATACAACGGAAATCTATGTTTCTTTGTCAGATCTGACGGGTCAACGTATTGACGAGACGCTGGATGTATATGATTACAGGGTCACCGGAGGTAATGCAAACAACGCTCAGATTATTCATTATGATGAAGCTAATAAAACGGCTATTGTCCGATTTCTCATTCAAGGAAAAGTCAGCAAAAATCGGATTACCGTTCAGATCAATACGCTGATGTCGGGTGCATCTCGACAAGATGGTTACAACGTACAAGTGGACTGGAAGCAGGTGTTACAAGAAAAGCAAAACAATAGTTATGAAATCCTGGATCAAGATCGTATAAGTGGCTTGGGAGGTAAAACCGATATTCAATTGGAAACCGATCCAATTCCGGTATTGCATCAGGATGTAACGAATATCCCTGTTGAGGGTATTGATTGGATGCATATTTCCAATATAGGTTTTGTGGAGGGCAAGTTACACATTCAGATTAATCCGAATAATGAGATAGGCGAGTATAATCATGGATATTTCTACTTCACGGATGAGCAAGGTCAAAAACTCGATATACCTGAATATTCCGTTAGCTATGGACATTATATGAAAGATGGGGTCGGGTATGGAGGAGATTATGAGGAGTTTGTGTATGATCTGTCCGCTGTTAACGAATTAGATAAACTGAGACTTCAAGGCAGCTTTACGAGTATTAGTGAAGTTATACAAGGGAATTGGAAAACGACCTTTAACTTGAGTGAAAATGGTTTGAGTAAAACAGGAAACGTTCAGCTTGATGCAAATGGAGCCTCACAGGCAAATGTTACTCTTTCCGCAGTTGGCGTCACGCTTACAGGTGAGGCACTGAGCAAGATTCGCATGGAGAATCTGAGTATTGAAGTTCACCTGAAGGATGGTACAAAGTTGTCTGGCGCATCCGGTTTCCTCCAGCTGGATCAGGATCTCATTAAATGGATATCCCCTAAGACCATTCCGGTGAATGATGTGAGCTACCTACTAATCAATGGAGAGAAAGTAACTTTGCAAGATAGATAATATAAAAAGTGAATCAAAGAATCGGGGGATAAGTGCAATCGGAAGTTTGTTCTGTCATCAGAGTGGTAAGTGTGAGTATTCTTTAGTTCAACTTATATAAAATGAATTACATGTCATATCCCGATTTATGACGCATACCATTAGGCGAATGCGGTTATAAGGGAGGAAACTGAGATGTCCATGAGCGAACCGCTGTTAACGCAAATTGTGAATCAACATATTCCGGCTGGTGCAACGGTCGTCACTATTGATAAACCTGTTCAACATCCAGCGATCTATGCGGCAGATCTTACCGGTGACGGTATGCCGGAGATTGCTGCAGTCTATCAGTTGAATGGTGAGCTGTATTTGCTCATTCTGAAATTTGTTCAAGGACATTGGATCAAGATGGCACTAATTAAGGGATTGGGGTATGGGGTGACTTTAATGACTGCAGCCCCTGTAACTTCAACGGCAAGGAACAATCTCATCATCGGTTGGCGGATTGGTTCTATTTGGTCTAAGCTTGCCGTATATGAGTGGACGGAATCCGGGCTCAAAGATCTGGCGCCTGACGATCTATACTATAGCTATGCAGAGATTATAGATATGCCTGGTCCACATGGTCGAGATGGGAAAGTGGAGATTGTACTCTGGATACATGACACAGGTGAAGCCTATCGTGTGGAGATTATCCGATGGCAGAATGGGAAATGGGTTCCTGCACCGGACGTATATGCAACCTATTATCCCAAAGTGGTGCAATATTACGAGCAACTAACCCAGCAATATCCTGATTATATCTTTTACTGGTATTACCTTGCGGATGCTCAGTACCATGCGGGCCAGTATCCGGCAGCTCTCGCTTCCGTTCAGAAGGCACTCAGTTTCCCGGAAGCGTATCCTTCCAGAGATGTACTACAAGAGTTGGAAAAGAAAATTAAGCAGGCGATGGTCCCTGTAAGCCATGCCCGGGTAGCGACATGGTTATATCCAGTCTCCGTTCGAACCACGAGTGGGACGCGTTGGGGCTATATGGATGCCCAAGGCCACATTCGGCTTGAGCCGGTACTGGATGACGCGCAAGAGTTTCAGCCCAATGGATTGGCTGTGGTTGTGAAGGATGGTCGTGCCGGCATTATTAATCTTCAGGGGCAGTATGTCGTTCAACCTGTATACGATTCCATCAATTCCTTTTCCGAAGAACGGGCGATAACAATTGATCCTCAAGGATTTAAGATGATTAATGAACAAGGTACAGTCCTGACCAAACGGGCGTACCCGTATATCTCAAATATGAACGACGGTCGAGCGTTATTTTACGATTCTAATCCTGGTCAGGCAGATGGATCGGTGAGTCGGTATGGTTATTTGGATGCGTCGGGCAATGAGGTGATACCTGCACAGTTCGCTTCTGCGAACGATTTTCAAGATGGCAAAGCGGTTGTGCAGATTAAGGACAATGAATATGCGCTCATTAATCGCAATGGACATCGGCTCGCAACGTATCCATATGCCTATGTGGGACCACTAGGGGATGGACTGCTCGCTTTTCAAAAAGAAACCTCGGGCAAATATGGGTACATCGACGAACGGGGTAATATTCGCATTCAGCCCAAGTTTTCATCGGCATTTCCTTTTAACGACGGGCAAGCGATTGTTAATACAGCAGAGGACTACAAATCGATCTACGGTGTTATTAATACGGAGGGATCGTTTATCATTCAACCCACGTATAATGACATCCGCGAACTAGGCGAGCATCGTTATGCGCTGGGGCAAGCAATTCATCCGGAGCAGCCGTATATTGGCTCTGTATACGCGATTGCAGATACCAATGGCAGAAGACTTACGGAGTTCCTATATCGCGAAGTGGGCAATTACAAAAACGGCCTTGCTTCAGCATCGGATGGCAGACAGACCTATCTGTTGGATTTGAGTGGAAGACCTGCCGCTGGGTATCCACATGTAGAAGGTTCGGGAACGCTGGAGGTCGTGGGACCAGATCTGATTAAGGCCTATGTAGACCAGCGTTTATCGTATGTGAATCGGGCCGGACAGATCATCTGGCGGCAAAATACAATCGTTTCACTTCATCCGCCGTACCGTGTACGCGAAGAGAAGTACAAACCAAACAGGGACTACCTCGTATATTATCCGCAGGTGGAGGGATTAACGAACCAAGCGGAGCAGCTTGCGTTGAATGCCAGGTTAAAGCAACTCTCCCAGGTTAAACCGATCCCTGCCGATCAGCAGTTGGATTACACGTATACAGGGGATTTTGATATTACGTTTTATCAGCAGCAATTGCTACAACTGCAACTCACAGGTTATAACTACCCGGCGGGTGCAGCGCATGGCATGCCTACGATGATCTATGCGATCATTAATCTGACGAATGGTCAGTTGTATGAGCTGAAGGATTTATTTAAACCGAATAGTGACTATGTAAAAGTGTTGAGCCAGATTGTGGGGGATCAGATCAAAAATGATCCTCAATACTCGTATGTGTTTCCGGACACCTATACGGGGATTAGTGCGGATCAACCGTTTTTTGTCACAGCGGATGCTCTGCATCTCTACTTCAACCCATATGATATCGCACCCTATGCGGCAGGGTTTCCAACGTTTACGATTCCTTTTGTCCAGATCAAGGATATCATTAATACAGAAGGTTCGTTCTGGAAAGCTTTTCATAGTTGAGTGTCCATTCACAGGTTAAGCGAGGAAGCCATATATCCAATATGGCTTCCTTTTGGATTCAATAGGAGACAGTCTAATGATGTAAGTAACTCCTTCACATATTTATCCATACTAAATGGAAAATATTACGGGAGTTACAGATCAAAGAAGTCATATTAGTCTATACAAGCAAAAAACGAAAACTTTCTCCAACAACACTTCTTTTGCTTGGCGAGAATGTAAATACTTCACCATTCATTCTCAAGTTAAGCGACGAGGTCATATGTCCAATAGGGCTTATAAGAAGCTGTGAGACAACAATAATCCGTGAAGAGGTATTATTGCTCCGTGAAGAGGTAGTGATCATTCAGGGCTCTATGAGATATTAATGTGCGTATAAAGCACTGCGCTATATTGAGAATGATTATTAATATCAGGAGGGGTGAGATGAACAACACATCTGAAGTGTTCGGGTTAATGCAAGTAACGAAGGAGCGCAAAGGTCTGCTGATCACAGCAAGTATCTTCTCGACCCTGTCGAGTTTGTTGCAGATTGTTCCTTTTGTCGGAGTGTATAAGATCGTCGAGGAACTGCTAACTCATGCGGGGCAGCCCTCTGCCATGGACAGAGATCTGTTGATCTATTGGGGGATCGTCGCATTCGTAGCCCTGATTGCAGGGCTTATTGCGCTCTATATCGGGGGGATGTGCTCACACATTGCCGCGTTCAACATTTTGTACCAGCTCAGAGTGAGACTTGCGGAACATGTTGCCAAAGTACCCATGGGGTATCACACTCGGACGGCAACCGGTGAGCTGAAGAAGATCATCGAAGTCAGTGTGGAGAAAATCGAGAAATTTATCGCCCATCAGTTGCCGGATCTGGTGAGTGCGATCGTCATTCCACTGATGCTCTTGGGATATCTGTTCTGGCTTGATTATCGCATGGCGCTGACGCTGTTGGTTCCGATTGGAATCGGGTTCTGTCTCCAAAGTCGTATCTTCCGCAGTGAAAAAGGCCGTCAGGCTTATCGTGATTTTCAACTTGCTATCGAAGAGATGAATGCGACGGGTGTTGAATACGTGAGAGGTATGCCGGCGGTGAAAGTATTTGGCATTACAGCTGATTCATTTCTGACGTTCAAACAGGCGGTGACGCGTTATCGGGATATTTCGTTGAAAATAACAGATTTGTGTAAAACATCCTACGGGCTGTTTTTTGTAATCATGATCTCGTTATTTACCTTCATCGTTCCGGTGGGTATTCTGCTGTCGAGTGGAAATGAGGGCAATCAGTCGTTTGCGATCACGTTTATTCTGTTTCTGATCATTACCCCGAGTCTATCTGCACCGTTATTGAAGTTAATGTATCTGGGTAGTGGGATGCGAGAGATTGTGGAAGGACAGAAGCGGATTGAATCGGTGTTTGCCGAGCCGGTTGTACAAGAACCTGAGTTGCCCAAAGTTCCGGATACATATGAGGTTGCCTTTCGGCAGGTATCTTTTGCTTATGAGCGTAAGGAGAGCGAAGCATATAAACCTGTACTTGAACAGATTGATTTTGTAGCCAACGCAGGAGAGATGACCGCACTTGTCGGACCTTCTGGTGGGGGGAAGTCAACCATTGCGAATCTATTACTTCGTTTCTGGGATGTGCAGGAAGGTGAGATTACGATTGGTGGGATTCCGATTCAGGAGATGGGTACGGAGAAGCTGATGGATACCGTATCCTTTGTATTTCAGGATGTACATCTGTTCTACGATACGATTGAAGAAAATATTCGGATGGGCAATACATCGGCTTCACTACAGGATGTTATAGCAGCGGCTCAAACTGCTTGCTGTCATGAATTTATCGAGAAGCTGGACGCCGGATATGATACCAAAATCGGAGAAGGCGGCACGTACCTGTCCGGCGGTGAAGCACAGCGAATTGCGATTGCACGGGCATTGCTCAAAAATGCTCCGATTCTGGTCCTGGATGAAGCGACGGCCTACGCGGATGCAGAGAATGAGCACAAGATCCAGCAAGGTCTAGCCCAATTGGTTCAAGGCAAAACAGTACTGATTATTGCTCATCGTCTAACTACGATTCGTGCAGCAGAGCAAATTCTCGTGATCCGAAATGGAACGATTGCCGAGCGTGGGACACATGATCAATTGCGTGCATTAGGCGGAGTGTATGAGCACATGTGGCAAGCCCATATCAGTGCAGCTTCCTGGAAGCTTGGAGGTGCAGTACGATGAGGAATTATTTATACAATATATCTGGGGGTAACCCGCGTAGTCTGCTTCCTTCGGTAATTGCAGCGATTCTGGACGGGATTGCAAAGATTGTTCCTGCGGCGCTGCTTGTGGACATATTCAATACGATTTATAAGTCTTTCTCTGAACCGGACAAAGGACTGGATATCAACCGAATGTGGATTGTATGCTGCATCCTGTTTGCCTGGCTTCTGGTGGAGTATGCGGCTTATGCTTCGCTCTATGACAAGACCTATCGGGCAGCATACAGCCTAGCGGCCTCAGGAAGGTTGAAGCTGGCAGAACATATTCGTCATCTGTCGTTAGGATTTTTCGGGAAACGTGATCCTGGGGATCTGACGAATCTGATCTTGAGTGATTATGGTCAGGTCGAGCATACGATCTCTCACAATCTGTCGCAGTTGATCAGCGCGATTGTGCTTCCCGTACTCGCTTTTGGCGGACTTCTGTTGGTGGATTGGAGAATAGCCGTAGCCATGTTTATTGCCGTTCCCTTAGGTGTAGCGCTGTTATGGCTTACGGATTCGATTCAGGCACGGCTGAGTGAGAACCATGTTCGGGCTAAAAATGAAGCCGCCAGCCGGCTGCAGGAGTACCTGAGCGGTATTCGTGAGATTAAGGCCCACAATATGGGGGGGAAACGTTTTGAACGGCTGCGTCGTTCTTTTGACGAATTGAAATCAGATTCCATTCGGTTGGAAGGCATTATGGGACCGATGATCATGGGCGCGATGTTGCTTGCACGATCAGGAATGACATGGATGATTCTCGTGGGCAGTTATTTGCTTGCAGGCGGTGAGTTGTCCCTACCGGTGTTTCTGTTATTTTTGCTGGTAGGTACAAAGGTATTTGAACCGTTAACGGTTGTACTGATGAGTTATGGGGAGATGCGGTACTCTGCATATAGTGCAAGACGCATTATGGATGTGCAGCAAGAGGCCCCGATGGCAGGAACGGGAGATGTACAGCCCAATCAGGCGATTTCATTCGACCGGGTGACCTTTGGATATGATGATCAGCAGCCGGTGTTGAAAGACTTGTCGTTTACGATTGAGCCGCATACCATTACTGCTTTGGTGGGTCCATCCGGTAGTGGTAAGAGTACAGTCACACGTCTCATTGCCCGCTTCTGGGATGTACAGCAAGGAACCATTCGCATTGGTGACAGACCGGTTGATCAGATGAACCCGGAGAAGCTGTTGCAGGATATCTCTGTGGTCTTCCAGGACGTGTATCTGTTCCAGGATACAATCGGCAACAACATTCGTGTAGGAAAGAAAGACGCTTCGCAATTCGAGATTGAAGAGGCAGCACGCAGAGCTTGTTGTCATGAGTTTATCTCCAGTCTGCCTCAAGGGTACGATACGCTCGTTGGCGAGGGTGGATCGACGTTATCTGGTGGGGAGAAGCAACGGATCTCCATTGCACGTGCTTTATTGAAAAATGCATCGATCGTCTTGCTCGACGAAGCCACCGCTTCACTTGATCCGGAGAACGAAGCCGCGGTGCAGCAAGCGATTAATGAGCTAGTCGCGGACAAGACGGTTATTTTGATTGCACACCGATTAAAGACCATTCAGAATGCGGATCAGATCCTTGTATTGGACCATGGTCAGCTCGTAGAGCAAGGAACTCATGCGCATTTGTTAGATCACTCAGGCATCTACGCTCGGTTGTGGCAATTACAACAGGATGCGGAAGGCTGGCAGGTAAAAGTGAACGGATCATGAGTGTTCGATGAGATAGATAAAGTAACTGAAGCAAATAAGCCTAATGTGGCTATTGAACTGACATAAAAGGAGAATGACAACGATGTTTAAACGAATTCCTGTATGGATTTCACTATGCTGTATGCTCACCTTGGCGGCCTGTGGAACGACCCAGACTACCAGTGAAGTGGCCAGCTCCTCAGAGGGGACTGCACAAGCAACGACCAAATTGATTACCAACCCAAATGGAGAAGAGATTACGATCCCTTTGAATCCAGAGCGCATTGTTGATCTATCCGGCTCTACTGAAGAGCTACTGATCATTGGGAAAACACCTGTTGCAACGATGAGCGCGGATTACGGTAACCCGGAGGAAATCACACCAACCATTAAGGATCAGCTGAGTGCAGATACTGTTAATCTGGGCTGGTATGGTTCACCGTTTAGCATTGAAGCAATAGCGGGTGCCAATCCGGATCTGATTATTCTGGGAAAGGATTTTAACACGGATCAGTATGAAACTTTATCTAAAATTGCACCTACAATTGCATTGCCTTACTCTTACTATGATTGGAGAGAACGCCTGACATTCTTGGCAGATACGTTTGGAGAAGAAAGCAAGAAAGATGAATATCTGGCCAAGTATGATGCGAAATCTGCAGAGTGGAAACAAAAGCTGGAGGAGACTGTAAATGGTGAATCCTTTGCCGTAATTGAGACATATCCAAACAACCTGGTCATCTATTCCAATAAAGGGGCAGCTGAGATGTTATACGGTGAATGGGGCCTGAAGCGCACAGAGGGTATCCCCGATCCAGAGGGCTGGGGCGGTAAACAGATTGCACTGGAGGCTCTGGCTACCGTTAATCCGGATCGTCTGCTATTGATGGAGAATAGTGAGAACAAGATGGTAGACAGCAAGGTGTGGAATAACATGAACGCCGTAAAGAACGGCAAGATATACAAAATTTCCAATGTCGATAACTACAACTATTCCTACACAGCCATGGGAAGAATGGAGCATATGGACCGTTTGGGTACGATGATTCTGGAAGGTCAGAAGTAGTCGTTGAATTAAAGCAATTGAAACGATAGATTAACTTTAACTCTTAACTGAACCTAACGGAGGCTTATGTGTAATTGTGTAATTTGTTCGAAATCATGTAACTTGAGCGGTTCTGGCTGCGTTTAGACATTGGGGTGATCGAATGTTGGTGAACGCGGTTCAACGTTACATGGTATTAGCATGTATATTTATTGGAATAAGCTTAACGGCTTATATCGTTCTTGAAAGGATTGAAGGGTACCATATTACAACGACAGAGTATTACGGCTTACGTAATGCAGGGGGAGTAATATATATTTTATCGCTCATCCTGGGATTCGGGCACTATTTAGTCGCTTTTTATGTTGTTATTCTTAGTCCGATCTCATGGCTGCTGCGGAAATATGTATGTTTTTCTATGGTGAGAAATTTCATCTATATGGTTGGGTTTGGATGGGGCGGGCTGTGGGTTTTTGATCTCATGTACAATCCATATTTTGTGAATGGATACAATCTGAATCGAATGACATCGATATGGATATTTGCCATCGCCGGTTTAGTCTACGCCATTGTGGAGAATAAGATTTGGCGAAGAGGGCAGATGCAGAACGAACAGATGGCTACTTAACAAATGTTGAGTAGTTTTTTTGGTTTACATAATTATTATGGTGTTTTTCATTGGAGACTTAGAAGCTGAATACAATATTAGATAGGATTATGTAAGAGTAAGTAGTGAACATGAACAAGCAGCTAAGTTAATTCGATAGTTTGTTATAAAATTCACAAAGAGTGCCAGTGAGAAGAACTAGGAGTTTTATCGTAAAAAGGTAAAATTTTCTGTTATACTATTTGAGTTGTGTACATAAAGTTAGATATTTTAATGAAGGGAGTTCATGAAGTAAATTAGCCGTTTAGTTTAAAATTGTAGTTTGGAGGAAAGCATTTTGTATAAAGCAGGTTTTTGGATTAGATTAGGAGCAAATGTGTTGGATAGTCTTATTATTTCAATTCCGTTAGTGATTATTGCAGGTGTGCTTACGGGTAACTTTGATACGGATGAGCCGATTGCCAAGCTACTTAGTGCTTTATACTCAATTTTATTACCAGTTTACTGGTATGGTCGAACCATAGGCAAACGTATATGTGGAATTCGAATCCGCCAATACGATACACACGAACCGCCAAAAATTGGTACGATGCTGATGCGAGTTGTTGTAGCTGGACTTGTGTACGTATTAACTTTGGGTATCGGAGTTATAGTGAGTGCTTTTATGGTCGGTATGCGTGAGGATCGACGTGCGATTCATGACTTCGTAGCAGGAACAGAAGTAGTTTGGGATTAACTCGAATATTATAAAGAATTGGCTGTGCAGGGGTGAAAATCACTGTGCAGCTTTTAAATCATTAGTACTGTTTCACAAAACTCGTATTTTGTACATATGTATCTTTCTCCTAAACTCAAAGGAACTTGTAACTTGCTGAACATTTTATACAGCAGCAACTCGTATCTTATTTATTTAGTACATCCGTTAATCCATTGCTATCCACACTATTCTGTTTTCTCATTGGCGAAGCTCGACATTATTAAAAGAATCACATAAAGAAAAAGCCATGGATCTTTTATATTCAGATCAATGACTTTCTAATTATTCACTGCCTTTGCCTGGCTCACTGCTAACCTGTCTTTCTATAAATGGAATAACAGGTATTCAAGAACGAATGGAAACATCCATAATTCCGTCTTCACGTGTTGTAATGACAACATAGCCACCCAGCGCATGATCCATTTTTTCAATTTCGAAAGTTGCCGTACCAGATAATGTTATATTATCTGAAGACATTTTTGATAAGTCTGGCATATAAAAGGTTGTTCTCCCGTTCTTCCGAGCCTCCCACCTTGCAGTAAGAGATTTAGTTTGGTATTCATAGTGATAAAATAAAAGATTCCCTGTAACCTTCGCGGGATAACCCCGTTCAAGGCTAGAAAAGTTCGAGTCATTCTCCATCCCCGGTCGGTATACCCAATACGTACTGCTCCAGAGATAGGCTTCAAGTATTCCCGACATATGTTCGATTAGCGTATTCGTGAATGATTGACTAGGAAATGCCCCCCACTCACCAACAATAACGGGGCGCTGCAAATCAAGTTGTGACCTACGTTTAAGTGCGAAGATCCGATATACATTCTCTCTGCTGAACGCATCATAATTCTCCGAATCCACTACGGCATCGTAACCATGAGGGGCGTAGATTTGTTGCATGTCTACATTGCCTTCAGGATCGACGAGATGTTCAATTCCCGTCTTAACGAAAGAACTGGAATAAATATTTCCTCCAGTGACAATCGGAATATCGCAAACTTTCCGCACTGCCCTTAATATGCGATTATAAAATGGCATCAGTGTCTCTTTGTCAAACTTCATAAATTGCTCGTTAAAGACCTCTTCCATGATTTCGCGTTCTTCATTCGTTAGACTTTGCATTTGGCTAGGATCGAAATTCGGATTCATCTCTGCAATTTTGGCAAAGGCCATACCAAACGTTTGTGGAGCAAGGCTACCCATAAATGGTTCGTTCATTGGCTCAAATCCCATTATGTTACTATAACCATGGAATCGCTTGGCCAGATGCTCCCACATGGTTTCATAATGATCCAATAACCCGATGCCGTCAGGAGCCTTGGCATTGGCCCAAAAGTTATCAGCTGCTCTTGATATGGCCTGACTTGTAAGATAGGCTTCGTACCACATGGTGCAATCTTCCGGATGAAAAAAGCCCTCGTCAAGGGTAGCCCAATCAGGTGCACCATCAGCATACTTTGCTGCAAATAAATCCTGATGCATATCTAGGAAAATGTAGATTCCCAGTTCCTCGGCCTTTTGAACAACACGTTCCACTCGATCTAAATAAGCTTCATCATAGATACCTGGTTCCGGCTCAACTCCATCCCAAAAGATCCCCAATCGAACCAGATTAAATCCTTTTTTCGCATAATGATGGAGCAAATCATGAGTGTTTGGCTCCAAATAACCGTTATGCTTTTCCTTACAAACTAGATTAATCCCATTCAATATAACCTGATGTCCATCTTCGTCAAAAAAATGCACCCCTTCTACTTTTAAACGCTTCATTGAATATCCCCCCTCATCATTTCTAATTTAGTATATTCGTTTAGAATTCTTAAAGGGTAAGACCACCATCAGCCACAATAATGGAACCCGTCATATAGCTTGATCCATCAGAAGCCAGAAATGCAACTAGCTCAGCGAGTTCCCTTGGCTCTGCATACCGTCCAATTCTCATACTAGGAAACTCTTCCGGCATATAACCGCTATCTTGCAGCATTTGGGGAACAGCCGCTGTCAAGGTTGTAGCTACACCACCAGGGCAGATCGCGTTAACACGGATTCCTTTTCTTACGTATTCAAGCGCAGCTGCCTTGGTTAAACCCGCAACGCCATGTTTGCTGGCTGTATATGCGGCTAGGCTGTGTTCAGCGCGAATAGCTGTGGTAGATGCAGTATTAATGATATGGCCATACCCTTGCTCGTCCATCACTCGTAGTGCGTGTTTCATCCCGAGAAATATGCCCTTCAGATTGACATCAATGATGCGACTAAAGTCTTCCAAGGCCATACTATGGAAACTTTGGAACTGCTGTAGGATACCGGCGTTATTAAATGCTACATCAATTTTTCCATAAGTATCAACAGCTTGCTGGATATAATTCTGCACATCATCTTCTTTGGAAACATCGGCTTGTACAAAAATAGCTTCGCCATCTTGTTCCTTTACAAGCTCCAGTGTCTCTTGTCCTGTTGCAGTATTATAGTCGACCAGAACCAGATTGGCTCCTCTGGCTGCCATCAGAATGGCGCTTGCTCTTCCTATTCCACTACCTGCACCTGTAATTGTAATGACTTTCCCTGCCAGGGACTCAGATTGCTTGTTTGCAGAAACCGCAGGTTTGTTTTTTGAAGTTTCCCCTGACACAAGTGAAATACCAGCCAAATCATTCTTTAACGCTATCAATGTAGCTTCAGGAATATCCACTTGAGGAACCGCTACCAACTGATTTAGTGTGAAATTGGAAGCCATTTTAAATGTGGGAGCGTTAACAAACTCGGGTAAATGTTTAGTGAGAACTACTACCGCTTCCTCATTGTTCAGTAAATCCCCGATTTTAATATTTTCATTGTAGGCCATTATTCTTCATCCTCCGATACATAATGTGTGTAAAATATTAAATGATAGCATTGCTATCATTTTGGTTATTAAGATATCATTTATTGTCGAAACATGCAATTCACATTTAAGTACTTCGTGGATTTTTGGAAGTGACGGGAACAAGTCGCAATTGAAGATCCAACCGGTTCGCTGCGCTCTCTGACAAGAGATCTCCTCCAAATTCAAGAATGGTTCGGAGAGGAACTTCCATTGCTTCTTGATTCGGTGATTCCCCAAGAACAGGTATTGCGGCTAAAATGACCTGTTTGCAGGTTTCATTTTTCCATAGAACGCCCAGTTGTACGTCCAAACTGTATTGATCAATAGAATCATCCAGAATGGTCTCTCGCTCCGAGGCGAACTCACCAAATATGCCACTAAGCCAGCTTATACAAAGACGAAACCACTGTGCAACGGCCGGTTCGACCATGCTGTGTAACCCTCCTGAAGTATGAGGTCTTGCGAGCGATAAGCCATGTACGCCTTTGGTAAAGATATGCATCTCGAACGGGACCTCTGCATGGTTAAGGGCTTCTGCAAAGGTTAAAGCGTTACTAACGGGTACCAACCGATCCTCGTACGTGTGAAATATGAACGTTGGCGGTGTTAACGCATTTACAGCCTTATCTACGCCTGGTACCGGAGCAGGGAAAATACGGCTCATCGATTCCACGATGCATGGATAACCAAGAATCATGGCATTGGGCCTAATCTTCCCCATGGTTCCTAACGCTGCCGCTAGGTGTCCACCAGCCGAGAAGCCGCATACAGCTATTTTTTCTGGATCAATCCCCCACTTCGAACTATTCTCCCGAATTAATTCCAGTGCTTCTTCTGCATCATTCAAAGGTTTCGGAAATACAGCGTTCTGATTAATCGAATATTGTAAAGTAAAAGCCTGGTACCCCTCCGCTAGAAAAGCCATCCCTATCGGTTCTGCCTCCCGCTCTGAGCATGCTCTGTATGCCCCACCAGGTAAAATGAGAACAGCAGGTCGATTACCCATGTTAGGCATTTCTAGTGAAGAATCCAATACATAAGCTGCTAGACTAACGTTCGTATTGGTGAGATCAAAAGTTGTTAACTTCATATATCCTCCTATCTCCTCCTATATTTTATTTGTAGCATATTGAAGCGTTCTCAATTCAAATTTTGGCGGATCTTCTTTCTTCAAGATCTTTGAGGACTTTAGGGAATTCTTTATCCAGTTTGTAGAAGAACAGACAGATTGCAATTACGACCATTACCGCAATAGGTACATATATGTTTAAGGCAATAATAGCTTGTTTGGCAGCTGCCCCTTGCTCGCTCGCCTGCTCCACGTAACCACCTAAGGCTAGCAACCATCCAATCATTGCTGCTCCTAAAGCAGTACCCACCTTGTTGCCAAAGGCATTAACACTATTCGTTAATCCAACCATTCTTTTATGGAATTTCCATTCTCCGTATTCAATCGTATCCGTGATGAGTGCTCCTCCAACTGCCATGAGAGGAATTGTACCAAGGGTTTGGAATATCGAACACACAAGTCCTAGCATAATACTCTCGGGTGCAATCAATCTGGCCGTTGCTCCAATCAAACCAATGATGACCCCACCAAGAGCTGTGTTGCGTTTGCCAAACTTTTTGATAAAGGGTCCGGATAAGCTAAAACCGATCACGACCGGAATGAGACCTATGCCTCCCATAATGGCAATCAGATTCACATCTCCCCAGATGTACTTGGCGTAATAGGTTCCTGCAGCAACACCTAAAGCGAACAAAATATTAGAAAAGGCACCAACAATGAACATCAAAAGCCAGTATTTATTGGAGATTAGCATTCTCAATCCTTGGACTAGTGGAATTTTCTCTTGAAAACCGCCAAGCTCATCCAATTGTACATTGTTATATTTCTCCTTGTTGGAGAAAAAGGCGATGAGTATTCCTACCGCAGCCACGAATGCGAAGATCCCGGCTAATATAGTCCATTCCCTTCTGCCACCACCCATAGCGTTTACAATAGGAAGAAAAGCAATGGCCACCACCATTCCTGCTAAATAACCGCTACTTGATCTGATAATTCCCATTAAAGATCTTTCATAGGTGTTGCGTGTAGTCAGGGCCATCAAACTTGAGTATGGTATGAATGTAGGTGTATACACCAAAATGTAAAATACCAAATTGGTTATAATGGCATATACAATTTTACCTGTGGCGCTAATATCCGGAACTGAAAATACCAGTAAAAGCGATATAAACATCGGAATGCTCATCCAGAGTAACCACGGACGTGCTTGCCCATACTTGGATTTAGTCCGGTCTACGAGCACGCCCATACCTACATCTGCAAATGCATCAAGTAGTTTGGTAACCAATAGTACGGTTCCGACAATTGCTGCCGATACTCCCACGACATCCGTGTAATAATACGTAATTAGTCCCAGCAACCCGCTTGAAATATTCAGTCCAAACTGTCCCATGGAATCTCCGATCAGTCTTTTAGTCGGGATTTCACGTTCAGGTTGATGAGGTGTGTCTTTGTGGGATGTGACGTGTTGGTCATTTACTGCAATTCCCATAACTTTTCCCCTCCGATATACTCTTGATGGATACGTACTGAATTCGCTTTCATACTTTTATTGTAAGAGCCATACAGGAATACGGATATAACGCGTTGTTAAGGTGAAATAACGTAATCCAAATACATTATCCGAGGTGAGTACCTTATAAAAAAAGAAGCCACGATAATTGTGGCTTCTCTTCATTCAATATGAATAAGTAAGTTTCTCATTTAATATAAATCAGAACGAAACCGGGAAATCTTTTAATCCGCGAATAATCATGCCTGGACGCCATTCCAAGGATTCCTCTGTTGTGTTCAAACGAATGTCAGGCATTTTGCACAGTAGCGCATTAATAGCAATCTCCCCTTCAAGTCTGGCTAAGGGTGCTCCAAGACAGAAATGAATGCCCTTTCCAAAGGCAATATGATTATTCACCTTGCGTGTAATATCAAATGTATCCGGTTCGGGGAATTGCTGATGATCACGATTTGCAGACGAGAACGAAACAAAGAGCATATCCCCTTGTCGAATATGTTTTCCCCCGTACTCTACATCTTCATTGGCCCAGCGTATGTTGCTCACTTCAGCCGGTCCGTTATACCGAAGGATCTCCTCCAGGGCTGGATGAATCAATTCAGGATCATTCAGCAGCAATTGCTTCTGTTCCGGGTTATCCAGCAACGCTAGCATACCGTTCCCGATCAGATTCACTGTTGTTTCATGGCCTGCAATGATTAGAACGAAGACAAGAGCATATAGTTCCTGCTCCGAAAGAACATCTCCCTCCTCTTCGACGCTGATGAGGTCGCTAATCAGGTCTTCCTGAAGATGTTGGCGTCTTTCTGTGATCAACACATGCAGATAGTCTACAAATGCCTTCATGACCTCATCGCTCTTCTCTTTCATTTCTGGATTGTTGAATCCCTCCATGATGGTATTGGACCACTCCTGGAACTTGTCCTGATCCTGTAGAGGAACCCCCAGCATTTCACATATAACCATGATCGGAAGGGGAAAAGCATAATCTTCGATCAGATCCATGTCCCTTTTTCCACTCGCCAGCACCTTATCAAGCAATTCATCGCTTATTTCTACAATTCTACCGCGGAGGCGCTCAATCATACGGGGAGTAAAAGCTTTCTGTATCAATCTCCGGAGCCGACGGTGATCCTCCGGATTCACACTAAGCAAATTACGAGAAATAATCTCTTGATGTGGTGGAGCGGAGCCCTCAGCATTTTCCATGAACGGAGAGTTCGTCACAAAGCGTTTATCCTGAAGAATCGCAACCGCATCTTCATAACCAGAAATCATCCATGCAAAGTGACCACTGGGCAAAGGAAATCGGTGCACTGGATCTTCCGTGCGTAGCTTCTCGTAGACTGGAAAGGGATTCTGGATAAACGATTTATCCAGAAAATCAACTTTCGACTTGGAATGGCTCTTGTTCTCATTGGTAAACATTACAACGCCTCCCGAATATATGATAGCTTTAATATCAATACAATATTAATTCTATCATTACGTAATACGACTTTCAAATTTTGCTAGTTGACTACACTTTATACTCTGAAATACGCTTGTTTAAATCCAGCGTCACTTCATACATCGAAGTAGTCGAGTCTGTAACCTGTTGTACAATTTGTATCTGTTCATCAACAATGCTTACCATCCCCCGACTCTCCGTATATGCCATTTTGGCAATATCCTCAAGCTCTGTAACAGATGCATTCACCTGCTCACAGCCTGCCGATATCTGCTCTGATGCCGAAGATACTTCCTGCATTTGATCCGCCATTGTTTTTGTCGCAAGTGTGATATGATTCAATGAATGTTGAGTCTGATCAGCGAGTGTTCGTATTTCCTCTGCAACCACAGCGAATCCTCGTCCCTGTTCACCGGATCGGGCAGCTTCTATGCTGGCGTTCAGGGCCAGGAGGTTTATTTGTTTGTTTGGCTACGCTTTGTATAAGTCCGACCATTTGATGAATGGTTACTGAATGTTTTTCCAGAGTCTGTACGGATGAGGTGACGTTCACCATAGTCT
Organism: Paenibacillus sp. FSL R7-0026; assembly: GCF_038004485.1. Lineage (NCBI taxonomy): Bacteria > Bacillati > Bacillota > Bacilli > Caryophanales > Paenibacillaceae > Paenibacillus > Paenibacillus sp. FSL R7-0026. Next base: position 3,475,693 of record NZ_JBBORG010000001.1, on the reverse strand, counting down.
GACTGAAAGAGCGAATATGTAAATCGACTTCTTTCAAAAATACTTTTCCTTGCCGGGCTTCCCGTTCAGTTACTATGGCTTGATCAGCAGCATGCATATTAGAGTCTGTGATCACGGTAATGCCTTTGGTCACTTCTTCCATATCGAGGGCTGTTTCTTCTGCAGATTGTAACTGATGCTGCGTCCCCACTGACACTCTTCTGGCGGATTCCTTCATTTTCTCTATTGAAAACGTTGATTTACCCATATGATCCGATAAACTTTGACTGGAATGGGTGACCATATCTGCAGTACTTTGGGCAGAGTGAATGAATTGGGAAAGTCCTGATCGCATCGTTTCAAATATGGAGGCCAGCTTGCCCATCTCATCTCTTGACTTCAATTTCATAGGCTGGCTTAGATCTCCCTGAGAAATCGTTGTTGCACCCGTAACCAGTTGCTGGATCGGACGAGTGAGTGATCTGGCAAAAAGTAGTGATAGTATAATAACGGCAATGACCACGCCTATCTGGAAATAAAACGATTGATTATACCTTGTCTCATTTTCAGAGATCATTGCTTCTACGTTGTTATTGATTTGGCGAACGTGGTTCTGTTTAAGATCAAGCATGAGTTCACTCAGTCTTTCACCACTACTAGTATCTCCTTTATTAATGAATGCGTCATAAGCTGTCTTGATCTGTGAAATTTGATCCAATGAGTGAGGATTCAAAGTAGCGTATCTATTCAACAGAACGTTGAAATTCTCAAGTATCATTTTCACCGTGGGTTCAATAGAAGAACTGGTGGCATAACCCGTTGCCGGGAGCATGATCTGAATTTGATAATCCGTCAACGTTTGTAAGAGCTCTTGAGCAGTTAATGCAGATTGGAGCTTCAACTGATTCAACTCTTTTAATTTGGAGCTTTGCATTTTCATATTGTAATTCTGATAAGAGACAGTAAGTACAAAAAGAAAAATAACGACTCCGAAAGAGAGTAAGCTTTTTATCCGAATGTTCATTAACAATCCACCTTTGGCATAAGTACTGGTTCAATTCGAAAATGCACATAAGGCTACCCCTATGTGCATTTCATTTTTCACACTGAAATTATTGAATCATAATATGATTCATCCAATCGCTTTACACTCACTGGTCAAGCTGAATAGTCGCCAACTTGCGATCAAGTTCATCCAACTGTTCTTCAGGAGCGCTGAAGGATGGATAACTGGCTAATTCACGAATGCTTGCTTCTCCCATTGGACCAATTGTTTCAGGATTTAATGTAGCAAAGACTGGTGAGAATTCGCTTAGTGCTTCACGGCCTCCCTCATTACGAAGCAAGTCATTGAGTGGAGTGTGGGTGCTAAGAATTTTCTTGTATGCTTTCAATGGAACATAGCTTATTTCATACGTACCACTACTCACCTCAATTACGGTATTCTCTTCTTCGTGCGTGACAGGTAATCCGGAATCGGTAAGTAAAGTACCATTCAGGGTCACATTCTCCATCTGGGCATGTGGCAGTTTTATCGTAGCTGTTGCATTGAACGGTATAGAGAAGCTGAAGAACAGATGACCTTGCTCGTCGAATCGCCATTCACTCTTGTATCGCCCTGCTGCCGTATCTACATGAGCTTTTACCCATTGGATTCTGAAATCAGGCAGAGGTGCCAATAATGCGTGACGGAATCCCGGCTTGTCCTCGACGGGGTTGATTCCTGCCATATTCCGATACATCCATTCCGCAACTGCTCCATAAGCATAATGATTAAGAGAGTTCATGCCGTCTCCGCTGATTTTCCCATCCGGAAGAATAGAGTTCCAGCGCTCCCAGATCGTTGTAGCCCCCATTTTGACCGCATACAGCCAGCTCGGGTAATCATCATTAAGAAGGAGTGTGTATGCAATGTCGTTACTTCCATGCTCTGACAGAACCCGGTTCAGATAGGGTGTTCCGACAAAACCTGTTCGCAGGTGGTTCTGATCCTTGCGCAGACGCATACGGATGTCTTCCTCGATCCGTCGTGTGTATTGTTCAGGCACCAGATTCATAAATAGTGCAACAGCATATGCAGTCTGGGTATCCACAGCGAGACGTCCATTGCTGGTAAAGAATTCATCCTTAATCGCTGTTTTAACCTCTAGTGCCAGTTGTGTATAGGTCTCCGCGATGTCTCCACGTCCCAGAACTTTGGCTGCCTTGGCTACAATATCTGCTGAATAAGCGTAATACGCTGAAGCCACAAAATAATTATCCGTTCCGCCCATTGGAGACTCCGGATTATCCCCATCCAGTGCAAGCCAGTCACCAAAATGGAAACCTACTGTCCATAATCGTTTGCCGCCTGATTCATCATCCGTACGTTTGATGAAGTCCACCCAAGCTTTCATACTGTCGAACTGTTGCTCAAGAATCCCCTTGTCTCCAGAGTGAACGTAACTGTTCCAAGGAATAATGGTGGCTGCATCGCCCCAGGCGCTAGATCCACCGCCTTGCACTCTTCCAACTGGAATAACCATAGGGACCATACCGTCACGATCTTCTTGCTCCATCCATAGATCATAGCCGTATTTATTGAAGAATGCGTAAGTATCCATGTTGAAATTAGCCGTACCTGAGAAGACCTGTGCATCTCCTGTCCAGCCCATTCGTTCATCCCGTTGCGGACAATCCGTAGGCGTATCCAGGAAATTTCCTTTTTGACCCCATAGTGCATTCTCAAATAGACGGTTGATTCCAGAATGGCTTGTCTCTATATATCCGATGCGGTCCATGTCCGAGTAAACAACACATCCTGTGAAATCGTTCAGATCCAGATCACCAACCCACCCCTCTACTTTGATATATCTGAAGCCGTAGAACGTAAAGTAGGGCCGAACGATGGTCTCATTGCCATCTGATGTATACATGTATTCTGCCTTAGCCGATCTGAGATTCTCCCGATAGAAATTACCATCCTGGAGTATTTCGCCATATTGAAAATGAATGACTGATCCACGCGGTGCCTGAGTGCGAAATTGCAGCCAGCCGACCATGTTTTGTCCCATATCAATGACGGTTTCCCCAGCTGGGGTGGTCAGTAGCTCGATCGGTTTTATTGTTTCCTTGATCACAACGGGGAGACTCTTTCTAGCCATCAGACGCTCATAGCCGAGATAGGTTTCCTTTACAGGATATTCCTCAGAAACATCCAGAGTAGCATCATAGATTTCTCCATCATAGATGTTACTATCCAACACCTGGGAGCGGGTAGCGCGCCAGGACGTATCTGTTTTAAATAAGACTTCGGTACCATCTGTATAGGTAATAATGATTTCGGAGAGTAGTGCAAAATGGTCTCCATACAGCTCCCCTGTTGTATCCCCTTCAAAGCCAAAGCGACCTTTGTACCAACCGTTTCCGAGGCCTACATCAACCGTGTTTGTACCTAGCTGCAGCATATCTGTAATATCGTATGTCTGATATTGCAACCACTTGTGATAGGCATTATAATTGGGAGCCAAATATTCATCTCCAACCTTGGAGCCATTAAGCGTCATCTCGTAAATACCCAGACCACATACGTATGCACGGGCTTTTTCCACTGAACCCGCAATTTCGAAACTTCTTTTCAAGACAGGATGGATTGAACTGTCCAATTCAGGGGTAATCCACTGAGCTGACCACGCCTCTTCCTGCTTTGCGGTTTCAAACCAGGCCGTCTCACTGATTACATCTTCACCACGTTCGTTCCATACCCGAACTCTCCAGTAATATCGGGTCCTTGGAGCTAACGTCAGTGAGGGTATATATGCGAGCGAATCAATATCCTCTTTTTTACCACTATCAAAAACGATGTTAATGAAGGCTTCATCCAGCGCTATTTCTATTTGTGTAGCAATTTGTTTAGTAGCCGTAGTCTCCGTGACAACATAAGACAAGCTTGGATATTCTATTAGGAATCCCAACGGATTGGATACATGATTTGTTTTTAAGTTTGTGATTTTCATAACTTTACCCTCCATTATCGTTGAATACGTTCTCACAACTTTGTTCTGAATTATTGAGATTGGATTGACCTGTACCACTCGTTCACTTCGTCCGTCATTTGTTTTCCGCCGGATTTGAGCCACTTCTTAACAAAATCATCAAAAGCCTCTATAGGCTGCTCGCCATAAATAATAGAATTAAAGGTATCCAACTCCATCTTTTGCAGATAGGTGTTCCTTGATCGCATTATTTTCGTCGCCGGTCCTTGAAACAGGTTTCGTTGGTCTATTTTTTCCTGAGCTGTCTCAATAACGTTAGCTTGTGTAACCGGTAACTCATCCGGGTTGTTCGGATCGATCCCCATACTGAAAAAGATGGCTCGATCATAAGAATTCAGTTGGTCACCCTTGCCTAATTTTAGAATGGCGGTTTTAAATCTTGAGGGGTAGCTTGCATATTGGCTAAACAATGTATATTTGGAGGTGTTTACTTTTCCTCCCGGAATTGTGCTGCGCTCACTGTTAACAGATCCATCCTGTTCCAGAACATAGTCATATCCGTTTTGATAGCCACTAAGATAGAACGGATTATCAGTTGCAGTAGCTTCATATAAATAGTTCTGGTATTTAAAAAAGGCCTGTAGCGCTTCTTCAGAAATGTCTTTACTAATGAGAAGAGCAGCACTGTAAGAATTGCCCGCCAGTCTTCCAGCTGTACCATCCGGACCCGACGGTATCGGATAAGGAATAAATTCTGCCTGAGAATCTCTGGCTTTGAGCTGTTTCACCGGATAGTCAGCAAACCATCGTGGTCCTGCAACAATTCCTACCTTGCCGGAAATTACGTTTTCGTTAACTTGGCTGAAATCTTGTAATGCAACGTTGTTTCCCATATAACCTTTGCTTTGCCATGTTTTCAGTCTCAACAGTGCTTTTTTGATCTCCGGTTGAATGCTGCCGTACATCAACTGTCCCTTTTCGTCTTTTCCCCATATTTCAGGAAGGGCTCCATAAGCCCCGAATACCCATGAGATATCTCCTGTTGGGGAAGCCAGATACTGATCCTTGATGGCAAAATCAATACCGTAGGTATCTTTTATCCCATTCCCATCCGGATCATCATAAGTAAAGGCTTTCATGATTTGTTCGAGTTCATCCAGATTACGCGGGGCTTCAAGTCCCAGTTTATCCAGCCAATCTTTACGGATCCATAGTACAGCTTGTGAAGCTTGTTCAGTAATAATGGGGATCGCCATTCTTTTTCCATTTTCAGTGAACGGTTGCCAGGCTTCAGGAACTTCAGCCATAGCCGCTTTCCAGGTGGGAGAGGCGTATTGATCAAAGGCTTCTCCCGCATCCAATACCTTTCCTGAAGTCAGGAACTGATTCGTCGTATCCATGACTTTAGATGAAAATACATCAGGAAGTGGGGCATCGGAAGACAACATTAATCTAAGCTTCATATCGTAATCCTCCACCGGAGCACTCCATTGTGTGCGAATATCCACCCCCAATGTCTTCTTGGCCCAACGTATATGTACGTTATCGGACGCCGTTTCGCCGTTTTTGTATACGGTGGTTGGTTCATCCATCTTCACGGTGGTTAGGACGACTTCATGTTTAACAGATTCCTGTTGAGGAGTTGTTTCATCACATGCCGTCAATAGAGCCAAACAAAGGACGGACAGAAGCAGGGATTTTTTCCTCCAGCTCATATTTAAAATTCTCCTTCATCTATTTCATCTTAATCATATCGTGACAACTATGGGATCGAAATAACGCTATTTCAACATTCCATAATTCAATCTTAACTTACGCTTCTATTACTCTTTGTTTCACTTGTGTTTCTCCTTTGGTCGCCCTACAATGAGATATATTTACATCATTGGCAGGGGGAATAGCGGTGTGAAGCAGAAGTACAGAACATTCCTGAACATGGTGGCAATTACTTTGATTATGCTTGCAGCAGTATTAATCATGTACACCTTCTCTGTCCAGTCCAGCTTGGATACGGTCCAAAAAGATATTGAGGCCAACAACCTTAATCGGGTTCAATTTGTAGTAAATACACTCGACCAGAACATAGATCGGTTAAATATGCTTGCCATCACATTGGAAACGGATAATACGATTGCTCTCCTTCAATCGATCGACGTCATGAGTGCATTTGAGCAAGTTCAGCTCATTCAGAATGTTGAGGCCCGAGTGAAACTTCAAAGTCTTTCGGAAGGATGGAGTAACAAAATATCTATCTACTCCGTCCTCCTCAATCAATGGATTGTATCTTCGGAAATTCAGGTGCAGTCTCCTGAGAATGATCCACCGGAGTCAGGATGGAAAATCGATCCGGTTACAGGGGTATTTTATAAATACAAGACGAATTCTGAGCTAATTATGCGAATGGAGTTCCCTCGTAACAATCTGGAGGAACTTGTAGAAAACTCGCATCAGGGAGAGAATGAGGCCGTATTCTATCATCCGAATCAGGGATCCATTACTCGCAAAAACGCGAATCCCTTGACCTCCCTTATTTTAGACCAAGTCGTCACTAATCTTAAGCCTGCTTCCGGTACCGAGACAGTCTCCGTTAATGGTTCTGACTATATCGTCAACTATGTGTATTCGCAACAACTTGAATGGTATCTTATTGACTTTATGCCTCTGGATAAGGTGTTGCAACCCATTAAAACCAGCCAAATCTGGTTCTACTCCGCCTGCGTTATGCTGTTTATGGCAGGGTTGACGATTATCGTTGTCCTCTTTCGTAAAGTTCAGATTCCTATACTGGTTCTTCTGAAAGGGGTTCGACTTCTCAAGCACGCGGATTTCTCTTATCGTATTAAGAGGCAGAGCGGCAATGAATTTGATTATTTGTATGGACAGTTCAATGACATGGCTGAACAGATCGAAGACTTGATCGAGAAAGTATATAAGGAACAAATCATAGCACGAGAAGCTGTGCTCAAGCAGTTGCAGGCTCAAATCAATCCGCATTTTCTTTATAATTGCCTGTTTTTCATCAATAACATGACGCGACTTGGCAACGAGGAAGCTGTTACGGCCATGACCCAGAATCTTGCGGAGTATTTCAGATATACAACCCGCCTGAATGAACCGATGACCCGTTTGGAAAAAGAACTGGGTATCGTCCGGAATTATCTTGAAATTCAATGTCTGCGTATGGAGCGACTCTCCTATCATATCGAACTGCCCGATGATCTCAGTTCTATTCCAATTCCAAAGCTGCTTGTCCAGCCTCTGGTGGAAAACAGTATTATCCACGGAATTGAAATGAAGCGTGATTCAGGTTATATACAGATTAAGGTAGAACGGACCGAACGAGGTATCCTTCTTACTGTTGAAGATGATGGAAAAGGGATGACACTTGACGAGATCAACTCCCTTATGGTTAGACTTGCCGAACCTCCTGTAGATACCATAGGTTGTGCCCTGTGGAACATCACTGAACGTCTGCGTATTCATGACCCTGTTCATTCAGGTATCCAATTTGATCAAAGTCCACTCGGCGGTATGCGGGTGAGAATTCACTGGTCACTTCCTACAAATGATCGAGAACTTGAATAATAAAGTCTATACAAAATGCCTCATACATCACTTGAATTTTGATGTATGAGGCATTATTGATTTTTAATTGACAGAAAAGTGTCATGTTTGTTAGCATAGTCTGAGTTAAATCGAACAAGGAGGTTTTTCCAATAGAACCCCGGCAAAGGCTTGAAAACGAGCGCAGCGATCTAAAGTTGAAGCGGCGCACAAGTATTATTGAAGCAGCTCAAATCGTTTTTTTCAATAAAGGTTTCGAACAAGCAACGATGCAGGAGATCGCCGCTGAGGCGAGCTTGGGCGTCGCTACCATATTCCGTTATTTCCCCAAAAAAGAACAGTTAATTGTTGCGGTCGCTTCCGAAATTGTTCAATCCGAGATCGAAGTGTTCGAGGGCATTCTACACGATCAAGGAACCTGTTATGACAAGCTGGAAAGAATCTTTGATACACTTATTTTCTTCCAACAGGCGGAACATCAACGGAACTCGAAATTAATTGAGGCATTCGAATGTTACGTCTCCATGTCGAAGCTTCCTCTGGACGATATGGAAATCTATCAGGCCAATTATAATAAACTGATTACGCTGTTTACCGAGCTTGCGGAACTTGGTGAACAGGACGGGTCCTTGCGGACGGATGGCAATACTCGTGAAACCATTATTACCATGATTAATGTGTTTGGAAACTTTTCCAAAAAGATGGCGATGTTGAACGGTATTGATGCATTCCAGACCCAAGTAAATGAAGTGCAGCAGTTCAATATCCTAAAAAAACTGTTCCTTGATCATTTGAGAGCCTGAACAAGCGGGCCCGACTTCAGGATAAAACTGATTGCCAGACTATGAGGACCACTGTGAGAGCATATCGAACAGCCGCCTTCGATGATGTGTACATTGCGAATAGAGGTCTCTTCCAGGATCAAGTTGCGCATCCACTCCGCAGTTTCCTCTTCCAGTGTCTGGACAATAATAATCTGGTCGTGATCAATACGATGAATATGGCTCAAGATATCTTGTAAAAGTTTTTTTACAATTCTCTCCTTGCTTCCCCTGTACTTTACACCGGAAAGCACCTTTCCGTGGCTCACATATAAAACGGGACGAATTCGGAGTATACTTCCGATCATGTTTTGAATGCTGCTGACTCTCCCCCCTTTACGAAGATAATCGAGATTGTCAACGAGTATATTTAACTGGATTTCATGCCTTACTTTCTCAAGCCTTTCGGCGATCGCGAGGGCACTTTTTCCATCCGAAGCCATTTGCGAAGCCAAGAGTACACTCATGGCTGTTCCTGCCGTTACATTCAGCGAATCTACAACTGTTATCCGCCCTGCGGGGAACTCTCTCGCCGCCGCCAAGGCGTTCTGATACGTCGATGATAGATGAGAGGACATACTGATAAACAGTATATCCTCTCCACTTTCAATAACCGGACGGAACGCTTGAATGAAATCTGCAGGCGGAGGTGCAGCTGTCTTTGGCAATTGGTCGTATATCTCAACCAAGTTGTACATGTCTTTTGCATTGATTTCTAATCGGTCAACGTAGGACTTTTCCTGAAAAACAATATATAAAGGTACAATTTCAATATTATATTGGTCAATCCAATCCTGTGGGACATCCGAGATACTATCTGCAAAAATGCGTACTTTCGACATCTACTCCTCCCCCCTAACCTGATCTCTCTTTACTCATCACATGTGAACTCTTGGGTGCTTCTTTTTCTTTCATTATGGACTCTCCCTCAACATCGATATTAGGAAGAATTCGGTCTAGCCACTTCGGCAAATACCAGGCGCTTCGCCCTAATAGGGTCATTACCGCCGGGACAAGTGTCATCCGAACGATGAATGCATCTACCAAAATACCAAAGGCTAGTGCTAGTCCCATGGATTTGATCATGGCATCTCCGGCAAAGATAAAGCTCGCAAAGACGGCGATCATAATCAACCCTGCGGCAGTTACAACAGGACCACTGTGAGTAATACCACTTCGTATTGATTTCACTGCATCTCCAGTATGATTGTAATCCTCTCTCATCCGACTTACCAAAAACACCTCGTAGTCCATAGCAAGTCCGAAGAGAATACCTGTAACCAAAATTGGCAGGAAGCTCAGTACCGGCCCTGGTTCGGGAATGCCAAAGAAGTTTGCTAGATATCCATCTTGAATGACCAAAACGATGACGCCCAGGGTTGATCCAAGGGTGAACAGGAATCCAAGTACGGCTTTGATTGGAACCAGAATGGATCGGAAAACCAGCATGAGTAACACGAAGGCGAGACCCACAATCAGTATCGCAAATTTCGGCAATGCTTCGTCGAGTTTCTCCGAGATATCAATATTGACTGCCGTTCCACCTGTAACCATAATCTCGACATTGTTATCTTTCATAACCTGTTCTGCTTCCTCACGAATGGATTGAACCAATTCGGTCGTTTTGATATCATGAGGACCCGTCTCGGGTAACACCGTAATGATTGCGGCCTTCCCAGAAGGACTTGGAATTAATGGATTAACACTAGCCACATCAGGCAGATCCTTAATATATGAAGTTGCTTTGGCAATTTCTGCTTGGGGATCTTCCAGGTTTGCTGTTTTTGCAACAACAACCAGCTGACCATTGAATCCTTCTCCAAAGCCTTCTGCAAGCAGGTCATACCCTCGACGTTCTGTTGTATCCGTGGATTTTAAACCGCTATCCGGCAGGCCGAGTTGCATATGCAGGAACGGAATAGTACAAACCGTCAATAAAACGATGCACAGGATGGTAGTGAGCCAAGGTTTTCGTGTTACAATCATGCCCCAACGATTCTCTGTTCCCTCTGTTTTTTTGCGACCAGACATTTTCCGCAACCATTTGTTCTCCCGTGCCGGACTAATCCGATCTCCTGCAACTGCCAATACGGCAGGAACAAAAATGACTGCGATTAAGACTGCTACGAATACACTTACCGCTGCCGCCAATCCCATCATGGTTATAAATGGAATCTGTACGACCGACAGACCAACCAGGGCGATAATAACGGTTATTCCTGCAAAGACAACTGAGCTACCTGCTGTTGCATTGGCTTGGGCAATTGCTGTGTTTCGCTCATATCCTGCTGTCAGTTGTTGACGATACCTCGACATGATGAACAGAGCATAGTCGATCCCTACAGCCAAGCCCAGCATAACAGCCAGTGTAATGGAGAATGAAGCCATAGAAACTACATTTGAGCCAATGACGATAATCATCATTCCTATACCAAGTCCGACAACTGCGGTCAGGATCGGTAACCCTGCTGCGAGAAACGATGTGAATGTGAAAGCCAGGATCAAAAAGGCAATCAGAACCCCGATAATTTCAGAGGTCACTCCAATTTCAAGCTCCGAGAAGGCTACACTCCCTGCAAGTTCCGTCTGCATACCACGATCATTTAGGGATTTGACTACATCAAGAACATGTTCCTTAGAAGTCTCAGTCACTTCACTGGCAGGCTGACTGTATGTAACATCAGCAAAGCCAATCTTTTTGTCTGCGCTAAGCGTACCAGCGTCATAAGGACTGACGATAGATGTGACCGATGAATCCGATTGAACCTCTTTTAATGCTTTTGCTATTAAATTCTTGTTCGAATCCGATTCCAGTGTTCCCTTTTCAGACTTGAACACTAACCGGATCTGTCCACCATCACCGGAAGATGGAAACTCTTCATTCAATATTATTCCAGCCTGTTCCGATTTGGTTCCCGGAATGGTCATTTCTCCTGTAAAGGATGTTCCCAACCCAAGACCCAAGGCGGCCACAAGCAGTAGAAGCATCAATCCTCCTGCGATCACCATTTTCCTTTTTCTTACCGACCACTCACCGAGTCGAAATAATAATTTTGCCATATTTTTTTGACGTCTCCCTTCGTTGCTGCTGATCTGGGCCATCTTGATGTTGGACAACCTCATGAATTCATCATATCTGAATTTAAACAAGAAAAAACGTACATAAGGGCATGCCCTTGATGTACGTTTGGGAAGCACCAATGGGCAGTTTTAGTACTCGCTGACCATTGATATGGATATTAATTTGCCAATAATTCGTGTTATTATAAATGTAATATACCTCTTTCGACGGATACGGCAACGGCTTCCAAGCGGGAATCTACACCCAGTTTGTTATATATATTGGTCAACTGAGCTTTGACGGTTCGTTCTGCCATTCCCATATCAAAAGCAATCTCTTTGGTGCGAAGCCCCCGGGCCACTGCCCGTAGAATGATTAATTCCTTCTCGGTCAACGATAGTGCGTTTTTCGGTTTTAGTTCAACCACAGGCTTGTCCCGATATGCAAATACTCTGGCGGTTATTTCAGGCTGCAGCAGTGTCTCCCCACGCAGAGCGGACTCCAGAGTGCGGAACAGGTTCTCTCTGCTTGTATCCTTCAGCAGATATCCTTTGGCTCCCAGTCCCAGCCCGTTGATCATAAGCTCGTCCTCATTGTAAGTGGTCAAAATAATAACGGGGATCTGAATCTGTTTTTCGTTCATCATCTTCAATGTATCCAGTCCACTCAATCCTCCGGGCATATTCAGATCCATCAGAATGACGTCTGGCTTCAACGCTTCCATCTGTTCCAACGCTGCGTTTCCTTCCTCCGCTTCTCCGACAACATCGTAGTTGTCATCGGTCCCCAGAATTAATTTCATGCCTTCACGTACAACCCAATGATCATCTACAATCAAAACTTTGTGCTTCATTATTTTTCCTCCTTCATTATACAGGTACAGAGAGCTCTATGGTGGTACCTTCATTGTTGCTCTCAATGTGAATTTGCCCGCCTATCAGCCGAGCCCGTTCATGAATGCCGATCAGACCATAATGTCCGGTCTTCGTTCCGATTTTCCCAATGTTAAAGCCTCTCCCATTATCCTTAATGACCATATGGAATTGTTGCTGATTATCCCAAATGTTTACGGATACACTACTGGCCTGCGCATGACGTGCCACGTTGGTCAGTGTTTCACTCAACATATGCAATACATGCTCCATTTTAGCTCCGGACAGAACAGATTTTATGTTAAATTCCAACTTGACATCGACTCCTGTCGCTAGCCTGAAGCGTTGCAGCTGATCATGGATCGCTTCGTTAAAGTTGACAGCGGGTGTAGCTCTGGTTCTTAGATCGTCAATCGCTTTTCTCGCATCGCCCAATGTCTGTCTCGCCTGAGCCATGGATGACAGAACAATCTCATGAGCTTTTTCAATGCTCCCTCGGCTGAGGTATGCGTTTACCGCTTCCAGTTGCATGATGAGACCGGCTTGCCCCTGAGCCAATGTGTCATGCAGATCTCTCGCCATTCGTTGACGCTCGTTGGCCAGCGTCAGTTCTTCTACCTTCTGATGCGTCAGTTCCAGATCTCGCAGAAATGTCTGTGTACGAACCCTTGCGTTAACCTGACGGTAGTAAAGGAGTGCATAAGCCATAACAAGGATAATCATGAGCATAATCAACGGGATGAACAATATAAGTTCTTCTACGCCCTTTGTCCACAAAGTAACGAGGCAAAAAAAGCTATAAAGAACAAAAGATACAAAAACCACTTTTTTGGTTTCAAAAAAAATGGCCACGCTTTGTCCTATTAATACTGGAATTAGGCCAATTAGTATGACGGGAAGCCCATCGGGCATGATCATCGAGCTTCCAAAAATAAGGCCTCCCTGGATAATCAGATACAGTGCTGTGGAACGGTTGATAACATCGTTCACACGCCAGTATAGATACATGTGAATGACCATAATCATTATAAAAAACAAGGTGGGCACCAGTAGGGGGACAGACATGGTTTGTAACGCGACTGTGACGATGGTCACCAGTACGATCCATATGATAATGGGAAGACGTGAGGAAGTGATCTTGTCATAATCCTCATCCATAGTTGATTGAAGGAAGCGGGGGTGCGTGGACATATTTTTCATGGAATCACCTCTCATCCAGTCATTATATTACGATTGCTCATGTGTTATATGTACTTTAGTGCATGCCCTTTCGTACATCATTAGCTTGCTATGTAATAATAGTATAAGAAAATCGTCCATAAGTCATTCTTATGGACGATTTCACTTTGTCTACTCTTTTTAGTTCATCTACTTTTACTGTCGAACAGCGGCATTCAAGCCTGCAAGGAGCTGTGCTAGCGACTCTTCAGTAAGTGCTCCCCCGGTAAATGGAATTAAAGACCGCATTGGCATATAACGCATGGATGCCTGAATCATCTCTGAAGAGACTGCATCTGAGTGGGCATTTTCAGCTCCCTGTGGAGCAAATCCCTGCAATTGTCCCAGTACAGCCATGGTTTTCGGATTAGAGAGCAGATCTCCCAGGGCTGTGTTACGGTCATAGACTGGAATGATTTCAGGTGAAGTCGATTCTACGTGAACGGTCTTTTGCAGAATGATGTGACGAGAGGAAGAGCCGATCAGCAGGTCATACTCACCACTCTCCACATGCCAATCTTTCAAGTCAACATTGTAGTATGCAAAGCTTCGTTTATCTAAAGTAAAGGTAACAGTCTTCTCTTCACCTGGCTCAAGAGAAACCTTGGCAAAACCTTTAAGTTCTTTTTCAGGGCGGCTGACGGTTGTTTGATGATCATGTACATACAACTGTAGCACTTCTTGACCAGAACGTTGCCCTGTGTTTTTCACGTTAACCGTAACAGTGATTATATCTGTATCCTTGAATTCAGTCTGGTTTACGTCCAGCTTTGTGTATTCGAATTGGGTATAACTCAAACCAAAGCCAAAGGGAAACAGAGGTTCAATATCTTTTCGGTCATAATAGCGATAACCCACATAGATGCCTTCTCTATATTCGACGCGATCACCATCCCCAGGGAAGAACAGTGAAGAAGGGTTATGCTTTAAGGATTGCGGGAATGTCTCTGCCAGCTTCCCACTGGGATTTACTTCTCCAAATAACAGCTCAGCAATCGCTCCCCCTGCGGCTTGTCCACCAAGATATGCTTCAAGTACAGCTTTCGCATTGTTAAGCCACGGCATAACAATGGGTGAACCATTGCTGAGCACAACCACCAGGTTAGGCTGGACAGCAGCAACGGCTGTTAAAAGTTCCTTCTGGTTCACCGGAATATCCATATGTTCTCGATCGTACCCCTCGGACTCGTAGCGGTCCGGCAGACCGATGAACAACACGGCGACATCAGCTGCTCTTGCGGATTCAACTGCTTCAGCTACCAAATTCAGAGCACTCTCATCAGAGTCGAGGTTGTAACCTGACTTATATGTGAGCGTTGCATCAGATCCTGCTAGTACAACCATTTGTTCATACGGACTGTCCAACTGAGTTGGTCTTATATGGGAGCTGCCCCCCCCTTGATATCTGGCTTTTTCAGCCAACTCTCCGATGACAGCAATATTGCCTTCTTTTTTGAGCGGGAGAATTTGATTTTCATTTTTCAATAGAACCATCGTTTCACTCGCAACTTTTCTGGCAATCAGATGATGTTGTTCCTGGTGATAGAAGGTATCAGGACGTCTGTTATCAACTGTTTTGAAAATGACACTTAACAGTCTCTCCACGGCGCGGTCCAATTTCTCTTCAGTCAACTCCCCGCGGTTAATCGCTTCAATAATCTGTTTTGGCCCTTCTCCGTTGGAGGATGGCATCTCCAGCTCCAGACCTGCTGCAATACTTGGTGCAATTTCACTCACTGCAGCCCAATCTGTGACAACAAATCCTTCATGTCCCCATTCTTCCTTGAGGATGGTTGTGAGTAAGTATTCATTCTGGGAAGCATATGTCCCATTGACTTTATTATAGGAAGACATGACCGTCAACGGCTGTGATTGCTTGACTGCTTTCTCAAATCCGGTCAAATAGATTTCTCTTAATGTACGTTCATCCAAAATTGCATCCGTCGTCATGCGGCGATGCTCCTGGTTGTTTACCGCAAAGTGCTTCAGAGACGTTCCGACTCCCTGACTCTGAACACCTGTTATATGAGCTGCAGCCAGCTCTCCAGTCAGATAGGGGTCTTCTGAGAAATATTCGAAGTTGCGTCCGCAAAGTGGGGAACGCTTGATATTTGCCCCTGGGCCAAGAAGAATGGAAACATTTTCTGCCTGTGCTTCTTTTCCGATCGTCTCCCCTACAAGTTGTACAAGGTCGCGATTCCATGAACTGGCCAGGCCGGCGGCTGAAGGAAAACAGGTTGAAGGAACACTCTCGTTCAAACCCAAGTGATCTGAATCTCCTGCCTGTTTACGCAACCCATGAGGGCCATCATTCATCGTAATCGAGGGAATTCCTAACCTTTCTACGGCTTGTGTAGTCCAGAACGTACTTCCTGAACATAACTCAGCTTTTTCAATCAAGGTTAATTGCTTTACCAGTTGTTTGATGTCACGACTCATCTTCTCGACACTCCTTCATCTCCCGGCAGGTTTCCTCGTTTCTTGTAAGTTTCCCACCGCGCTTGTAAACTTTCATGTTTATACTACGGGAAAGACAAAATGATTGAAATATCTCTTTCTTAAGGTTGCATAACGCAATCTGAATGATAAGGATATCTTAAGATGTATATCGTTATCTTAAGATCTGAGGTGATTAGAGTGGTCATCCATTGAAATGAGTCAACCTCCACTCTACAATAAGTGATACAGTCAACTTTGCTACGAGGGGGAACTAGATATGTACGATTTATTAATAGTGGATGACGAGAAATCAGTAGTTGATAGCCTGGCATTGACCATCCCCTGGGAAGAACACAGTATCCATGAAGTACACAGAGCATACTCTGCCGCTGAGGCTTTGGATATTGCATCCAGACACGCGATTGATATTATGATTACGGATATTCGTATGCCAGAGATGGATGGTCTCGAGTTGATTTTGGAGATTAGACGGTTTTCTAATAAAATACGTTGTATTATTTTATCGGGTCATGATGAGTTTGAATATGCCCAAAAAGCAATTCAGTATCAGGCAACGAATTATCTTCTCAAGCCGATTGATACCGGTGAATTGATTCGCTCCGTTACGGCTGCGATACAAGATATCGAGCACGAATGGGAGAATATCAGTTCTCTTCAACAAATACAGCATGTCCTTCACGCCAATTTGCCTTTGCTTCGGAACCAGTTTCTCAATGATCTTCTTCAGAACAAGGCCATGAGCGATCACATTCTTGCAGAACGGTTGGGTATGCTCGAACTCCCGTTTAGGTCGGCCGATCCGTTCAAGATGATGGTCATCCGAATGGAAGAAGAATTTTCCGGTTATGATCTCCGATCTTTATCCCTGTTAGAGTACGCCGTCACCAATATAACGGAAGAGGTATTTCAAAATCCTTTTAAATTATGGCACTGCATCACGGATCAAGGTTATCTCGTGTTCCTGATAAAAAATAGTGACCGTAACTTACTCGATTCGGTGGATTCCTATGCGGTCAGACTTCAAAATAATGTACAAAAGTTCCTGAAGGGGGCTGTATCGATATGTTTGAGTAAAGAGCATACCTTTCCTGACCCATTATCAGATTTGTACATGGCCTCCGTGTCTGCCATCAACCGCAATGTTGGCGAAAACAAAAGTTATTTCATTACTTTAGACAAAAAAGACACCGAATCTCATGAACAACAAAATTTGATTAATCTGCACGAGCCACCTTTGTTGCCAAATCTGTTGGAATCGGGGAACTGGGACGAGGCGGTCAGCAAAATTGCCAGAATATTATTTTTGAATGATGCCAAGAGAGAGCTTTCTCATGATCAATTGTTTACTGTCCTGCTCTATCTTTCTTCTACGTTTTCCATATCATTCAAATCTCAAGAAGCAACGGTGGAGGAGCTTCTTGGCGAAGAGTTTGATTTTCTATTCAGAAAGAAAAGCCAACTATCCAGCCAACGAATATATATATGGGCAGAGAAAATGATTGCTCTGCGTCGGAAAAAGACCTCTCATCAATTGAAGAATGCCCATGAGCAAATCACTTCAAAAGTCAGAACATATATTCAGGAGCATCTTGCTGAGGGAATCTCACTGCAGATGATCGCAGAGCATGTTGGCCTTCATCCAGTGTATCTTTCCAAGGTATACAAAACAGTTACTGGCGAAACCATAGGGGATTATTTGTATCATTTACGCATGAAGCGTGCTTCATATCTCCTGTTGAACACAGAATTTAAAATTGCAGATGTCAGCAAGGAACTTGGATTTTTGGCCCCTCCGCATTTCATTAAGATCTTTAAAAAGCACTATGGGTGTACTCCGCAGGAATTCCGCACCAGATAAAGGTAATTACAGAATACACATCAGTATTGACGGTATCATTAATCAACAAAGAAAGATCCCACATAATGATATCAAGCTCGAAAGTAAAGAGCCGTTGATAAAATCAACGGCAAATTAACACTAATAAATTTTATTATCTCTTATGAAACTAGTCATTTATTCCAATTCCTCACCATTCGTTGTAATTACATTTCGATACCAATGGAATGACTTTTTCTTAACACGGCGTTTTGTTCCTTTATTCATATCGTCCTGATCTACATATATAAAACCATAGCGTTTAGTTACTTGACTTGTACTGGCACTTACAATGTCAATGCATCCCCAACTGGTATAACCAAACACATCTACACCGTCGATAACCGCTTCTTTAATCTGTTTGATATGCTCTCTTAGATAATCAATGCGATATTCATCGTCAATGACATCTCCTTCTTGAACTACATCTATTGCCCCTAAGCCATTTTCGGATATGAACAAAGGCTTTTGATAACGATCATAAAGTTGATTTAAAGCAGTACGCAACCCTTTAGGATCTATTTGCCATCCCCATTCACTGGCTGATAAATAAGGATTCTTGATCCCACCAATAAGAACATTTCCAACTGCTCCCTCCAGCTTTTCAGGATGGGCACTAACTGCACTAGACATGTAATAGCTAAATGAGACATAATCCACCGGGTAGTCTCTCATAATTTGTTCATCACCGGGTTCAGTTTCAAGAACTACGTTTTTGTCAGCTAGCATACGGGCCGTATATGCTGGGTAGTACCCTCTTACCTGTACATCGCTGAAAAACAACGCATTCCGCTGTTTCTGTATCGTGGCTTGTACATCATCTGGATCACAACTATATGGTACAAGAAGTTGATAACTAATCATACATCCTACTTTTGCTTCAGGATTACTTTCTTTACAAGCTTTAGTTGCCAATGCACTCGCCACAAATTGATGATGTGCTCCTTGATACTTTGCTTGTTCAATATGAGGATGGTTTTCCTCTACGACCCCTAAGCTCGTAAATGGGTGGTGGTTTAATGAATTAATTTCATTAAACGTCATCCAATATTTAACTTTATCTTTGTATCTATTAACAACTACGTTAGCATAGCGAACATAGAATTCAACCAACTTACGATTAACCCAGCCGCCATACTCGGTCGAAAGATGTAGAGGCATTTCATAATGAGAAATTGTCACGATAGGCTCAATATTGTATTTTCGTAGCTCATCAAATACACGATCATAAAATGCTAGTCCTTCCTCATTGGGTTCCAACTCATCTCCATTAGGAAATATTCGAGTCCATGCGATCGACATTCGATAGCATTTAAAACCCATTTCTGCAAATAAAGCTATATCTTCCTTATAGTGATGATAAAAGTCCACCCCATGTCTCTTCGGATAAAATTTTTCCACTGAAGGATCTTGAGCTTCTTTTACTTGATTATGTGTCATCATCAGCCATTGATCAGACCATCGATCTTTGGGCAGATTCTCGTCAAAACTATAAACATCTGCAACCGAAAGTCCTTTTCCCCCAATATCCCATGCTCCTTCAACCTGATTCGCTGCAGTTGCTCCTCCCCATAAGAATCCTTCTGGGAATGTTGTCTTGACGTTTAACATTTCTTATTCCTCCTAAATATTATTAGATATATTTTAAAAGATACAGTATTACCGGAATGGATATGAGACTAGCTATAGTTGTGATCAGAGTTACATATGACACAAAGTTAGGTCTAGTTTTGAATTGTAATGCTATCATTGTCGTATTAGCAGCAATCGGCATCGCAGCTAATACGATAAATACATTCTTGATCAGTTGACTCACAGGCATTAGACTAACTAATCCTGCTATCACTATAGGCGAGAGCACCATACGTATTAATACGGTAACATTTACATATTTCATTTCAAACCGTTGTGATTTAATGTCTGCCAATTGCATACCTAACAACAGAGTTATAACGGGTATTGAAGCTGATCCCAGCAGGTCGATACCTTCTATGATTGATGTTGGTAACGTAATATGTGAAATTTGAAACAACGTACCAAGAATTACTCCATATAAAATAGGCATTTTTACTACGTTGAGCAGAGCTTCTTTCACTGAGGTGATTTTTTCACTTCCAAAGGAAGCAATGAAAATACCTACCGTACTGATTAATAGTGATTGAATGACCATAATAATAATTGCATAGTCAAAAGCCTGGGACCCGTATGCAAATAAAATAACTGGTGCTCCGTAATTCCCCATGTTTGGAAAGGTGGTAGAGAGCAACATGGCAGATACGTTGGATTTATCTGCTCTCATAATTCTTCCAGCTACAAGAGTAACTCCTCCCAGCACGATGATAAGTAAAATGTTGTACAGAAACATGTATGCGTAATCTGAACTAAATTTGTTCGTATAAAATGTGTTAAAAGATAAGAATGGCATCATAAGATAGAGAGCTACCGTTGAAATAGGTTTGAGATCTAACTTTAGCAGCTTCTGTCCTAAGAACCCCGCTCCTAGTATAAGAAATACAGGTAATATAATTAAAATAAACTCCACGAGTCTTCCACCTTTCAGATTCCGTGTTTATTATCGTAATATAAACAAAGACTCTTCCCCGTGAGTAACTCGATTCTTCTTGATTGGTAGAACGTCCAGATATTGATTTGAGTTTGTCACTACGAGTGATGTTGTTAAATCAAAGCCTTGTTGTTTAATTTTATCCATATCGAACTCAGCTATTAAATCACCTTTATTTACTTGCGCTCCAGTATCCACATAGCTTGTAAACCCATCACCTTTTAACTTTACTGTATCTATGCCAATATGAATTAGGACCTCAACTCCTGTATCAGTAGTAAAAGCATACGCGTGTTTCGTACGGAATACTGTCGATACGGTACCGTCCACTGGGGAATATACTTTTCCATCCTCAGGAACAATTGCAATTCCTTTACCCATAGATGCAAAGGCAGGGTCGCTTATTTCTGTTAATGGTTTTACTATCCCTGTCAAACAACTATTAACACTTTCTGTCATACTATTCTGTTCGACTTTCACCGGCTTCGCGACCACTGACTCCTTATTAGTACTCGCTGTTTGTGACTCTTCTGCTTCTTCCTTAAAACCGAAAATTATAGTAAGTACGCAAGCCAAAATCATTGCCAAGAAGTACGCAGCTATATAAGCGAGGAACCCCTGACCGACAAAAATGGGGAATGTTAATACACTCTTTGGTGCAACTGCAATGGCTCCTGAGCCAAATGCTCCTGCGATAGCCCCACCAAATGCCCCTGCGATACATGCAATAATAAAAGGTCTTTTCAATTTCAAGGTCACGCCGTAGACTGCCGGTTCAGTGATACCGAACAAGCCTGCAATAAAGGCGGACATGGAAATTCCTTTCATTGCTTTGTTTTTCGTTTTAAAGAATACGCCGAGAGCTGCTCCAGCCTGAGCAGCAACAGCTGGTCCTGTAGTTGGCCCAATAGGATCTCTACCAAATTTAGAAATCATATTCAATTCAATCGGTGTAATGCCCCAGTGCAGCCCAAACATAACGAGAATTTGCCAACTTGCCCCCATAACAATACCGGATACAATAGGGCTTAAGTTATAAATAGACAGAACACCGTCTGCAAGCAGGTTGCTTGCATAAATTGCTATCGGCCCAATTACTATATAAGTAAGAGGTATCATGATTATTAAACAGAAGAATGGCGTTAACAGGTTTCGAACACTATCATGGAGAATCTTTTTAAAGAAGTTCTCAACATATTTTAGTATCCAGATAGCCAAAATTATAGGAATTACAGTGTTACTATACTTAGCTAAAATAACGGGAATACCTAAAAAGGTTAGCGATTCCTTCGTTGCAAACGCTGCAACTAAATCCGGATAGATTAAACCTCCAGCTATGGTAACTGCTAGGTATTGATTCACTTTAAACTTTCTTGCAGCTGTAAATGCTAAAATTATCGGTAAAAAGTAAAAGAAACTGTCTCCTGCTGCGGCAAGGATCCGGTATGTTCCATTAGCCGGGTCAATTAAATTAAAACTAGTTAAAAGAGCAAGAATCCCCTTAATTAAACCGGCTCCAGCCAACAAACCTAGTAGAGAGCTAAATATTCCGGAGATTAAGTCAGTGAACTTCTCAAACAAATTTCGTTTTGTATCATCCTTATTACTACTATTATCTTCTTGTTTTTCTAAATTTGTTACTTCATAAATTGCATCATGAACAGAAGCTACGTTGTTACCGATTACAACTTGAAACATACCCCCACTTTCTACAACAGTTATAACTCCTTCCAGCTTTTCAAGTTCAGCCTTGTTTGGTTTATTATTATTTTTCAGGGTAAAACGAAGACGTGTTGCACAATGATAAAAGTCAGATATATTTTCTTCTCCTCCTACATTATTCACAATATCTTTTGCCAAAATTTTATAGTCCACCTTAAACACCTCCAATATAAATAAAAAAAACTTGAATCCAATTCAAATTATGTCAAAGCGACAAGTTTGAAGTGTATTCAAGTCTAGCCTCCATTACGAGTAACAAGTTTGAATTAAGTTATTTAGTTTTCCCTTTCTAACAAACGTTGAATGTGAACGGTTAGATATATTGCTTCCATATCAGAGATTTGATAAGCGTAGTGTTTATCGATATGATCTTTCACTTTAATCGTAATATTAAAAGCCTTTGTGTACCTCTCCTTTACAACCTCATATAGAAAAGAATCTTCTAATGTATCATTTTTTTCATTTGTAAAGATTCTCTGTGCGAAAAACTTCAAATGTGTGATAAATCGAAACGCACTTAACGATTCTTCATCAATACTGATTTTTAACTGGTAACTGACAATGGTTAGAATTTCTTTGATGAACTTTGTTATTTTTGTAATCGTATTAATCCCACTGTTTAGCTCTGCATTGACAAAATGGAAGGCAATAAAGCCAGCTTCATCTTCCCCGAGCTCAACATTGAATTTATCATTTATCATTTGTACAGCTTCTTTTGCAACCAAAAACTCTTCTTTGTATAGCTTTTTGATTTCCCAGAGCAATCCGTTCTCTATGATTAAGCCTTTAGTTACCCTATTAACTGCTAAACTGATGTGATCAGGCAATGAAATATAAATGCTCTCATTTAAATCCTTTTTTAGTTTTCTTTTTGCTAAACTAATAATATCATCAGCTATGTTAATTGATTCCATAGAAACTTCTTGAAGAAGTTTTTTGAATTTAGCGTACAGACCCCGGTCTTCTAAATAAAACCGTTTCTCAACCCGATCATAATCAATCTCATCCCCCTTTTTCTTATTAAACGCTAAACCTTTTCCTATAAGAATAATTTCGTCACCTTGGGCATCAATACATATGGCAATATTGTTATTAATAACCTGTTTAATATTCAAGTATCTCCCTCCCTTCATGCAGAGACGCAAAAAGGCAAGACTTCAACAAATAAAGGAGAGTATCCCCATGCTTGTTGAAGTCTTGCCTGATGTATCAGTAACAACCTTCAGAACGTTTATTTACTTTATGAGTAGGATTATAACATATAAACATCATTAATGTAACCCCTTTCTTTATAAATGGTTATCTCTATAAACTGTGGCTTTATATATCTTAAAAATAGCATCCAGGATTTATAATGCGAGATTCAGGCATTTCTGTTGTATTTCTCTAATACTAGCGGGGAGTATGACTAAGATTTTAGTATGTCGAAAGTTACTAAATCTCAACTACATCATATATGCACAAGAATAAGTTAGTAAGTAGGCACCTTATTGTTTTATAGAAACCTTTTGGTAACTATCAGACATACATGAAGTGATTTTCCATCATTTGAGAGGCATTTCAGTCCAATTTGCAAGATTTTTCACATGAATAATTTCACAAATATATAAAAGCTGCCGCATAAATCATTATGGGGCAGCTTTTATAGGGTCATTTAGTAAGCCGTCTGATAAAATTGAGGATTCAAGAAAGAATGTTATGAAATCCTTACAATCGGCTTAATCGCAATCCCTGTTTTCGAATCTTCAAAGGCCTTATTAATGTCTTTAAAATCATAAAACTTCACTAATTTATCAAACGGGAATTTGCCTTCCTTATAGTACTTAACAAGTTGAGGAATTAGCAATTGAGGAACAGAATCTCCTTGCACCGTACCCACAATTTTTTTACCTTCCATCAAAATATCGTCTATAAAGTTAAGAGTCACATCACCTGACATTCCTACAATAGCAACTGTACCTAAAATTCTTAAGGCGTGAATAGATTGTTTTACAACTGGAACTGCCCCTGTTGTTTCAATCGAGTAATGAGCTCCGCCATTTGTAATCTCTTTTATCTCTTTTACCACATCGACCTCTTTGCCATTCAGCGCATGCGTTGCTCCCAATTCTCTTGCAAGTTCCAAGCGACTTTCATGAAGGTCGACCACAATGATCGTTCTACAGCCAATAATTTTAGCTGCCATAACTGCACTTAAACCTACCGCGCCTGCGCCAAATATAGCAATGGAACTACCAAATTCGGGTTTTAAGCTGTTTAGAACTGTACCGCTGCCTGTTTGTATTCCACAACCTAAAGGTCCTAACAAAGCAATATCGACATCCTTATCGACGACTACAACATTATTTTTGTTTGCTATGGAGTAAGTCGCAAATGAAGATTGCCCGAAAAAGTTCGAAAGTGAGGAATCATGTTGATGAAGCCGAGTCGTCCCATCTTTCATTTTGCCACCAAAATTAAGTTCAACCGTTCTTTCACAAAGATTTTGATGCCCCGTTAAACAATTTTCACATTCCCCGCAGTATGAGTAGGAAAGAACGACATGGTCACCCCGTTTGACTGTGTTTACATTTTCGCCAACTTTCTCTACTATTCCCGCACCTTCATGACCGAAAACAGCTGGAAAAGGCGATCCTTTTCCTTTCATCGCTTCAGCATCAGTATGGCACACACCTGATGCGACAATTTTAATTAGTACTTCATCAGCCTTTGGCTCCATAAGGTCAATTTCTTCAAGTTTGAGTCTTTCTTCCGCTCCTGTTGCTAATGCTGCTGTGATTTTCATCTCTTATTCCTCCCGAATATATGAACATTTTGTAACTTAATTTGTATATTACGTTTACTAATATACACCTTCTGTTATACTATTGTAAACTATAAATAAACTTAGTTTCTTAATAGTGAACAATAAAGGAAAGGTGGCAGTATGGGAACATACATTTTTTATTACTTTAATCACGTTCAATAATGAGTAAAGAGGGAAAATAATAATATGACAATGACATCGAGAAATCACTTAAAGTTATCTTTGCTATCTATGCTAGCTATTGGACCAGGGCTGTTGCTTAATAGCGCTTTAGGACCAATTCAGCATCTGATACAAAAGGAGTTCGGTATAGAAAATACCATGACATTTAGCCCAACTATTATGGGTATGGTTACTCTTGCATTGTTTATTCCGTGTGGGCCCATTCTTAAACATAGAATAGGCATTCGGACTTCTTATTTAATTTCTATGGTCGTTTTCGTATTCGGATCACTACTGGCAGCTTTATCAATGGATATGTATTGGATGACTATTTCGCGTTTTTTGCAGGGGATGGCTACGGGCGTCATGCTTATGATCATGATTCCTACACTAGTGCTTTCATTTCCGATTGATAAACGGAATTTAGCATTAGCTGTACTTTTGTTAGGTTTTTTTGGATCTACCGTATTAGGAATGTTTTTAGGGAATGTGGCCATGATTTATAGTCATTGGAGATGGATATTCTATGTAGCAGGTACATTAGCATGTATAGGGGCAATACTATGTAGGTTTTTCTTGAAAATTGAGACTTCTCATCTTAAAAATGAGCAACCTTCGCAACCTTCAAGTCTTATCTTGAATTTTTGTTTACTTATCGTCGACTCTATCAAGGAGGTCAAAAGACCTTTATTGGAACTCAAATGGATTAAACATCCTAAACCGTTACTTGGCATGTCCATGGCTGTTACAAGTAATATCATACTGATGCTTAGTTTGTTTGCTATTCAAGGAATGCTGAAAGAGATACATCATGTACTTCCAGAACAAACCCTTTTCATTTATGTCTGTATGTTCGTTGGAGTAGTGATCTCTTCTATACTATGCACAATATTGTATGATATATTAGGACCTGGTTTACTTGGATTTCTAGGCTCCATTACTATTCTGACGGTTATTGTTCAATGGATGTTCATTGCACAAGGAATGCCTTCATCCTTCATACTGATTCTAATGAATATAACTTTGTTAACTTCTGGTGTTGGGATCACCATTGGATCAGGTCTTATGGGAGCCGCTCTAGGAGGTCCCCTTCCCGATCTGGTAAAACGAATGACCGTCGTTCAATTTTTTCGTTTTATGCTTAATACGTTATCTACTATAGTAATAGGTTGGTACACAACTCAATTTTCTGTGACAGGCTTGTCAAAGGACCCAAGCATGGAGTCATCTTTGACTTATCACAACATTCTCATAGCAGCTCTAATTGTAAATATTATTCTGTCTTGTCTGTCATTCGGATTACATCTTACAGGAAAAGGGCATAAATTGGCTCATAAACCGCATTTAAATCATGAAACAGCTAACAAGAATGCTGCTCGAAGCTAACTCAGTTCTTTCGAACGTGAGAATTAACTATAATCTTTACTCCATATTGAAAGGTAGGATTTGAATGGATAACACGGAGGTAAAAGGCCAGGGTATCCAATCTGTTGAATTAGGGTTGGGTATTCTAAAACGGATTTCTGCTGAAAGAAGACCATTAACTGTAACTGAAATTTCTACAATTTGTGGTATTCCAAAAAGTAAACTTCATAAATATCTTACTAGTTTTACACGTAGTGGATTCCTTAAAAAAAGTAGAGATCTGAAGTATTCCTTGGGGACGGAATTAATACTTCTTGGACTTAAAGCATCTGAGCAACTTAATGTCCAGGATAGCACTCTCCCTTATTTGATAAAATTAAGGGAAGACATCAATGAGACTGTTGCTCTAGCAATATGGGGCGAAAATGGTCCCTTCTTTCTCAGATGGGAAGAAAGTAACCGAGCTGTTAATTTAGGGATTAAAGCAGGATCACAAGTGAGTGTAACGGAGAGCGCACCTGGTAGAGTGTTTACAGTCTATCTTCCTAAAGAAAGAACCCAGCATTTATTTGAAAAAGAAATGAAGGATAAAAATACGGAGGATCGCGAACAACTAATTAGCGAGTTAGATCTCATAGAGATTAAAGGATTCTCTGTAACAACAGGAACCGTGTTGCCAGGTATTACAGCAATAAGTTGTCCTGTATTTGACTTGAATGGCGAGATCGCAGCAGCATTAACGGTGGTCACTATGGCTGAAGTTATAGATTACTCTGAAGGATCCGAATGTATTATGAAGATAAAGAAAACAGCCCTCGAAATGTCTCAAGCATTAGGATATAAGTCTTAATCATTATCAAAAATAGAAACAAAAAAAGTAGACTCTCGCGTGTCTACTTTTTTTGTTCATTTACTTTCTATACCACTAGTTATTATTTCCGAAAAGCGCTTAACTAAATCACTGTTTTCTTGGTCCTTAACCTGACAGACTCTTACTGACGGGCCTGATATAGCAATTCCCGCTACAGCCTGACCTCGTCTCCATATAGGTGCTGCAACACAGCGCACGCCTGCTTCGGCTTCCTCGTTATCTACCGCAAAACCCGATTTTTTAATTTGCTCGAGCTCGTTAATAAAAGATTCTACATCAGAGGGATCGGTGTTTCTTATTTGCTGTATATAGTGCTCCTGAATTTCAGGTGATTGAAAGGCTAAGATACATCTTCCCACCGCCGTTTTAATAACAGGCAATTTTTCTCCTTTTTCATAATGTGTCCTTGTCGGAAAACTACCTGGAATAATATGCGTGGCAAGAACGGAATCATCATTCAAGACACCGATAAAGATGGTTTCGCCAGTTAATGTCTTCAACTCGTCAGCAACTCGAAGAATACCTAGATTAAAATCAAAGTTTAAACTATGATCTTGAAGCTTACTCATTAAAACACTTGATACAATATAAGTATGATCCTCAGCCCGCTCTATTAATGAATTCTGCTCTAGCGTGTTTACTAAACGATACGCCGTACTTCTGTTTATTGAAAGAGTATCCATAATATCAGTGACAGAAAGATTGCCTTTCTCAATAATCAACCAAAGTATATCGATACCCTTCTTCAAAGTGCCTACTTCACTCAAATCGACCCATCCTTTTAGGTATAATAATAACTGCACTGTAGACTTACCGCTAACTATAATCTCAAGAGAATTTTAACAGGTTGCATCGTATTTTAGAAGGACATGTATACGTGTATATATTGAGAGAAGATTACCATGTTGTGGCAACCTTCTCCTTGTCGTATTTTATGGATAAAACAAAATCTTTAAAATGATTGTTTGGAGTTCAAACGTTGGTTTTATTACTCGATATTTTTTAGGATCTCTTCAGATGTCATCTTTACGGCTATATTCTCCATTGCATAGTTCAATGCTGCTTCTTGCCATTCTTCACTAATGGTTGATGTTCCATCCGTGGCAATCACAACATTGTACCCATGATCAGCACCATCACGGCAGGTATGCTCTACAGCCATGTTCGTCCATACCCCTGTAACAATGATCGTTTCAATTCCTAACCCTCTCAGTAGAGTATCCAATGGAGTCCCATTAAATGCGCTCATCCGAGATTTTTCGATAACAAAATCGCCCTCTTGAGGTTCTACACCTTCCACTGCTGCAGCTCCCCAAGTTCCCCTAACGATACTTCCTGTTTCTGCGATAGCTCTAAAGATCGGTGCCTTATTCCCAATCCCCTTTGCTCCCTGTTCTACGATGAAATGATTATGAAAAACAGGAATTCCATGTTTTCTCGCTTGTTCTGCTATAGATTTAATGTTTTCTACGACATTTTGTTTTTTTGCATGTTCCACTGCTCCAGAGCCTTCAAATTTACCACCCACAGATAAATTATCATTCTGAAGATCGATAATAAGCAATGCAGTTTTTGTATTGTCAAATTTCATTGTATTCTTCCTTTCAGTTTTCCGATTAACGATCGGCCATTTTGTAAGCTTACAAACATAATTATAAATCCATTCGATTCTAGTGTCAAATATAGATACTGTAATTTTGTAATTCTCAATTATAGGGATTTTATTCTCGAAAATTACTGCTTAATAATAAAAATCCCCTCTGGGATATAATTGAGTTCACTTTTAGATGTTCTCTATTTTCCCTTGAGGGGTTGTACTGTTGTCTTTATTTATTTTTAACAAAGTAAATCAAACTATAGCTAATTTCTGGTTAGAAATTCAACACTCTTTAAAGATGCTTCATTCCTTCATTCCTATATCGTGACGTAACCACTCGATGAAATCGTTCTGGTTATTACTCGATACGGTATGATCAGTTGGATATAACTTAAATGTTAATACCTCCGTTAGATCTTTCAGGTATGCCGCTGTCTCTTGACCAATTCGAACGGGGAATACCGAATCATATTCACCATGAGAAACAAATATCGAAACCTTGTTTATACTGCGGAGTGAGTACTCTTTCTTTACAAAGTCAGGTACATATCCGTTCAGAGCAACAATCCCCTTTAATTGCTCTCCCATCGTAAGTGCAAGGGTCATCGCTAAAATGGCTCCTTGGCTAAACCCGAGTATATATCGTTGACCTTGATCAATAGGATACTTTTCCGTTGCCCCATGTATGAATGTTTCCAGCTCATGAATCGCATTATCAAACATTTCTCGAATAGGATTCCCTAAACTTTTCAGATCATAATACTGGTAACCCCGACCAAGTGGTAAATGACCACGAACTCCAATAATAATGAAATCATTGGTTAAGGGAGAAACTAGCTCAAACATATTCTCTTCGTTTGAACCTTTTCCATGGAGCGTGAAAATGGTCGGATATTTCTTGTTAGGTTCCATATCAGACGGTAAATGAATGTCATATTCAAAAAACGACTTCATATTTCATCACTTCCTTAGACGTTATTCACTACGCGTTTTCTTGTTTGTAATAAGTTGATCAATCGATAGTTCTTTAGGATTGGCCACGGCAAGATACAATGAAACCAAAATAAATCCAAGATCAAGTTCATAACCAGCGGATTCTGCGCCGATCAGCCCCACAGATAACTTCATTGTGAAAATTGCGCCAATGAGCATAATTACAAATAATCCAGAAACATAACGAGTAAACAAACCAATGATTAACATAATTCCGCCCACAGTCTCAAGAATTGCAACTACATACGCCATAAAACCATGGACACCCATTGAACTAAAATAAGCATCAACATTACTTAATCCCATCTGCAGCTTGCTGATCCCATGAGCCAAAAATATAATTCCTAACACCACACGCATAATAATTGAAACCACCGTTGTCTTTGTCATTCTATCTCTCCTTAAAATATTAGTTATAAATATATTTTATTTATATAAGAAATATTATTGCAGCTGTGTTGACTTGTCAACAGAAAAATCATTAATATTAATATAAGTTCTATATTTCAAATATTTTTAATGAGGTGGAAATGAGATGGATATTGGGTCAATGATCCGAGCAACTCGTAAAAAAAAGAATATGACCATCGCTCAAATTTGCGAAGCAACCGGCCTTTCACAAGGTTTTATGAGTCAAGTAGAAACGAATAAAACTTCCCCATCCATTGCAACTTTGGAAAACATTGCGGAGACTTTAAAGGTACCCTTAGCTTACTTACTGTTAAAGAAAGATGAGAGAATGAAGATTGTTCGGAGAAATGAACGGAAAATCACCACGAGTGGTCCAGAAAAACTGCGAGTCGAGCATCTGGGGTCTACGAAAAACGTAAGAATGATGCTTGTTGAGTTTCCCGCCGGTGCGACTACAGGAGAAGTCCCCCATGCACATGAAGGAGAGGAAGTCCATGTCGTAATTAAAGGAAAGATCTATGCGGAACAAGGAGAAGACTCTTCCATATTTGAAGAAGGAGATTCCTTTAGTTGGAATGCATGCACACCCCATTTGGTCAAAAATGTGGGTGATGAAACAGCTCTTGTCTATATTACTGTGTATACAGAAAACGAAGGCGAGCAAGACTTCTTCTAAAACAGCACGATTTCTTTTTGAGTATGATTACATCAGTGAATGCACATATTCTCCTATTAGAAGAACTGAACTTGCACCGATTAAATACAAAAGCCGCCATAATGGCGACTTTATTAGAAGATATCATTTTATCTCCGTCTCCAATGCATCGTTAGAAATGACGATTTTACCGTTTGCAGCGCTTCTTTCCATTAAAAGATGTGCTTCCCCGATTTCCTAAAGGGTAAAGACTTGGGCTATGGGTGTGACTATGCCGTGTTCTTGGATATGCTCAAATAAAGAGATCAGTGTACTTTCTTTGATAACTTCACTGGTGAACGCTGTGAAATACACACCTGTGGGTATATCCACTAAAGGTTCAAAGGCATCAAGAGTCCATTCATTTCCTAATATTCCTGACATGCAACATATCCCTCGTTCTGAGATGAATTGCAAGGACTCCTTTACAGTCGTTGTACCAACCAACTCAAGAACCTTGTTTACCCCATTTGGAGCAATAGCATACACCTGCTCTCTCAAATGCTCATTATCAAGCAGTGCATAGTCTGCTCCAACTTGCTGGAGAAGTGCAAATTTCTCTTTGTCTCGAGTCGTTGATATAACTGTTGCTCCCACACTCTTAGCTAGCTGAAGTGCTGCTAAACCTACGGAACTTGTCCCACCACGAATAAGTAGCATCTCTCCTGAAGTCAATTGAAGACATTCAAATAAGGATGCATACGCGGTATAATACATTTCCGGTATCGCTGCAAGTTCAGTCCATTTCATATCGCTAGGAATAGGATATACTTGGTCCGAAGGTATAAGTGCATATTCAGCATAACTTCCGTCAAATGCACGGCCTAACCCTCCCATTAATGAAGCGACGGTCGTTCCCTTTATAAATGTGCTATCCGAAGGGTCTTCAATCTCCCCTACGCATTCGATCCCAATAATACGCGGGAATTGAACGGACGGTGAATGCCCCTGTCTAGTAAACATTTCGGAGCGATTTATTCCAAACGCCCTGATTTTCACAAGTACCCACCCAGGTTTGACTATAGGAATAGGTACTTAGCCCTCCTGCATTAATGAAGGCAGCGATGGTTGCCATGCCAATGGTTGTTACCGAAGCAAGTCGAAGGCCAGTAAACAGAGGCTTGATTGCCAAGGGTACCTGGACTTGAAGTAAGATCTGAAATCGGCTCATACCTACCCCTGTAGCAGCTTCAATAACAGATGGTTCAACATGATTCAAAGCTGCAATGAACTGACGTAGAAGGATATATTGGTTATAAGCAATGAGCACGGTAATGGCTGTCGTTTTCCCCAATCCGGTCACAAGGTTTTTCTCATTCCCCCATGAATCTTTAAGAGTTCACCCTGGAGATTTAAGCGCGTAATGGCATCCAAGGCCCCAAAGGGTTCATCCAGCAGCATAATACTGGGATCGGTTGCTAATGCTCGCGCAAGACCAATTCTCTGTTGCTGTCCTCCGGACAATTGTGAAGGATAACGTCGTTTGAAGTTCTCTGAATCTAACCTAACCAAAGTTAACAATTCTTTTACTCGTTTTCTTCGATTTTCTTTTTGTCCCATTTCAAAAGACGAGGAACAGTAGCTATATTTTGTTCAATGTTGATACAGCGCCAAGTTATAAGGTGGCCATACTTGTTTGTCATCTTCCAATAGAGTGAACTCGTCTTTGTTCACCAACTGACCTTCAGTGGTATATGCGGGCCCGACATCAGCCTCGTTGTTTCTAAGCACTTCATATTTCAAACTGTTATCATATACTTTGGATGATTTCCAATTGAGCTTGCCATACACTTTCTCTAAAGCTGGAATACCGTCAGCGCGCTGGTCAACCTCTCCTTGGGAAGCAAATCGAATCTCACCGGCATGTTTTTGCAAGTCAGTAATGGTCTTGATCCCTAATTTTTGTGATACTTCCGTTCGAATAACGGGACCCGCTCCATCATTTGCTTTTGAATAATCGAGCCATGTGATAATGAATTGCTTTTTGTACTCTTCCTTAACTGTTGTATACACTTCATCCGGATCTGTCATCTATACTCATCTCCAAGTTAAGTCAATGGAGGACTCATGCGTCCTCCATTGATTCATAAATTATCTCCATTAAAAATCAATATTTCTCAACTCTTCCCAAGAGTGAAGCGAATTTTGGGCTTACATATATGTCTTTTATATTAGTAGTATCCGTACAGGTTAGTTTCTGCATCAATAAAAGTATCTTTTACTTGATTTTCTTCTTATCTTCAAACTTTGGCCTATTATTGGACAAAAGCAGTTGAATACGTTGGTCGGCTGTTTTTTTGTATTATTGAGCTATCGGTTCCCGTTAGTTTAATGATTTAATAACGATTAGATAAACACCTAATCGACAATGAGAACATGTTCTTGTCTAATTGGGTAATCGGTACAAATTCTTGTCCTCAGCTTGGGACAAGAACTTGGTTCCTTAAAACAAAAAAGCCGCTATAATAGCGACTTTTAATGCAACAATGTTCTTGTTCCGCGACAGCTGAACAATGATCAGCTCATTTATTTCAGCTCATGGGTATTCAATTTCCTTTTTGTTACCATTTTTTTCATATATAATCTCTGTTTTTCTGCCATCCGGGTATTCCTTGATCATTTTTTCATTTTCTTCATATACAATGGGCACACCATTGCTTTTGGCCTCTTGTCTGGCCGAGAGTGTTGCTTTTACTAAAATTTCATTCAATTCAGAAATTGACATACGTTTCATGTGAAGATACCCTCCTTAAATAATTGTACGTAAAAGTTTCACACTATTATGGGCGGATCACTACTACAATGGCTATTCTATCTCCTACCTTTTCTTTAAGTTCAATATGATTTAAGTTTTTATGGTAAGTGTTGATTTAGAAAGTTCATTTGGCCAATAAAATACACCTGCATTAATAAATGCCTCATGTTCCTCAAACGTATCTCTTGATCATGTTCTTGTCCCTCGACACGTCAACAAATTATCACTTCATTCTTTCGGAAATATTTTCACTTATTTCTTCAGGATTTTCAACACCAATGATCAACTTTGATATTTTGAACTTACCAACTTTAAAGCTATTCAAATCTAAATGAAGAGTTTCAAGCTCATTTTCAAAAAAGTGCAGTTGATAACCACCATTTGATCTAAATAACCCATTTCTCTTTTCTCCTAATAAAGCACCATATAGTTTAAAAGCATTGGGTATTGGTCTACCTGTTGTTATTCCCTCGATTGAAGAGTATGGAATTTGCAACCCTTTATCTAATTTTAAAAAGGGTGAGTTTCCAAAGTCGATATTTACGTAGTTTTCCATTAGTTGAATTTTACGTTCCATATTTTGATTCCCCCATTTTCTTTTCAAATAATCCATTTATTTCATAACCCATAATTACATATAATACCACAGACACCTCTTTTATTCATGAGTGTCTAAGCACTGCCCTCCGCGCCTTCGCGGGTTACGTCCTCCTTTATATATTCCAATTCCAGTCACCTATTAAAGAACCTACGCGTGTAGCATGTAGTGCTTAAACAGGGACTTATCTTTAACCTGAACACTAAGAAAATACTATATTTTCGCTGGACAATTAGTTTATTTTTCCTACACATTTGTTAAATGAAATTGCATGAAACTTAGTTAGGTGTTTATCTAATCGGTAATCGGCTCATGTTCTTGTCCTTTTCAGCAATCGGTACAAGTTCTTGTCCCTCGACAACTTAAAATCCGTGCAGTAGATCGGTTCCTGTGCCAACAAAAAAGAAGTCGCTCCTATAGCGACTTCTTCATCTCTTTCAAGTGTTTCTTAGCACAAAATATATGCCTAGTTTTAAAGCTCATCTACTTGGTTACAGCTGTATGTTATGACCTGCTGAACTCATCACCAATGTTAAAACAGAATGGTTTCGGGGGTAACACCCTTAGGATACTCTTCTTCCCATACGTTTTTCTCTACATAGGCCTGGTACCACATCTTGGCAATTACATCCGGATCATTAATTGCGCCAGTACCTGACTCCTTGATCAATAAACCTAATGAGCGGTGGCCCACAAAAATCCCTTGAGCAGACAATGAAGTATGAAGATTAGCAACATAATTGCGTAACCCTGAAAGAGCAATACCGATATTCCCCATCATGGACACAGGGTACATGGCGGATAATCCTGAGGTAAAGAGCAAGGCTCCCTCTTTCCTGGCGAGCATATCAGGGAGAACAGCATTGACGACATGGATGGCACTAACCACATTCGCCTCAAATGCGTCCCTGGCGTTCTCCGCCGTTAACTCCAATACAGAAGTGGGAGGATAATTGCCTGCTGTTGGACTGAATTCCAACACATCAATCTGACCATACTTTTCTTTCATGTTGGTCATAGCCTGTTCAATCTGTTCCTTGTTAAAAATATCTGCTACGAAGTAAGATGCCTCGATACCATCCGCTTTCAGTTCATCCACCATATCTTGCAGCTTTGCAGCATTTCTTGCAACTAATGCCACTTGGAAGCCGTGCTTGCCAAAGCTCTTCGCAATAGATAATCCTAATCCCTTACCTGCACCAATAATCGCCAGTGTTTTCATTTATGATTCTCCTTTTATGAATGAGTTAGTGAGTTCAATTGACAGTTTTAATTGTAAAACGTACACTTAAAGGACTCAATGGTTGATATAATTCAATGTGTTTATTAAACATCACTTTTGATAAATTCGACTATTATTTATGGAGGGGAAGCACAAATTGGGTAAAGATAAAGTGGATCTGCGCATTCTCAAAACGCGGAAAGCCATTAAAGAAGCGTTTCTGAGATTAGTACAAACCAAAGGCTACGAACGAATTACTGTACAGGATATTGCCGAAGAAGCGATGATAAATCGCAACACATTTTATTTGCACTATGTAGATAAACCTCAATTCATGGAGAAGTTATTTCAGGAAAACGTGGAGAGTTTAAATGCTTGCTTAAGCCTGGAAGTGAGTTCAATTCATGAGATGGATAAAGATATGTTTGCTACCATGTTAAAAACGATTTTCAACGATATTGAAGCCAATATGATATTTTTTAAGACAATAATCACTCAAAATATTTATCCAAACTTCTCCGTATACTTGAAAGAGGCTTTTAAAACGATCATTTTTTCGGGGATCGGGGATCATCGCCACGATGAGAAGATAAAAATTGGCATCGAATACATGATATCTGGATTGGTAGGAGTAATTTGTCTCTGGATTGTTGAACCGGAGAACTACAGGGTAGATAACTTTATCGAGCAACTGAGTGAAATTCACTATTCTAACATGGTTGACTTGCTGAAGGATACTTGATAATAAACCAAATTAAGATGTGGTCGTTTGAATAAATTCGGTTTGGCCGGTCCTCACTTGAAACCCAAATCATTCAAACGGATGGCTAAGGCGACTCAGAAGAAAAGAACATTGCACCTTTTGCAGAGAGACTTCAAGAAAAGAATCCCTGGTCTCGCTCTTATGACGGATATCACCTATTTACCTTTACCTTATGGCCAGTCCAAGATGTCCTCTCACCATCGTAAGCCCTCTTTGAATGAGAGCAATCATTAAAAAAGCAATTCGGATTTAATCCGAATTGCTTTTTCTAGCGATGTCACTCTTCGATCGAATTCATAATAACTTTAAGCCTTGCGAAGCATTTGTCTATCGCTTAGGTGTGAAAGCATATCTTTCGTCATGGCCTTCAGGTCGTAGCGAGCATGAAATCCCCATTCTGTTTTCGCTGCCGTCGCATCAATGGAATGCGGCCAGCTATCGGCAATCGCCTGTCTCTTCGGATCAACGTCATAATCGAGGATAAAGCCGGGAAGCTCATCCCGAATCGCTGCAGCGATCGCCTCCGGATCCACGCTCATTGCGGTGACATTAAATGAATTTCGGTGCATCAACCGGGAAGAATCCGCTTCCAACAAATCGATGATAGCGTTCAGGGCATCCGGCATATACATCATGTCCATGTTTGAATCCTTGGCGATATAAGATGTATACCGGCCAGCCGTCACGGCCGCGTAATAAATTTCCACGGCGTAATCCGTCGTTCCTCCGCCGGGAGGCGTCATATAAGATATCAAACCCGGGAATCTCAGCCCCCTAGTATCCAGGCCGTATTTGTGAAAATAATAATCACAAAGCAGTTCGCCGGACACTTTGTTCACGCCGTACATCGTATTGGGCCTCTGGATCGTATCCTGCGGGGTATTGTCTTTCGGAGTCAAAGGACCAAAAGATCCAATGGAGCTTGGAGTGAAAAATTGGCAGCCGAGCTCCCTGGATATTTCAAGTGCATTCATCAATCCGCCCATATTCAAATTCCAGGCAAGCAGCGGTTTCTCCTCTGCGGTAGCCGACAGCAGCGCAGCCAAATGGATGACGGTATCAACTTCGTACCGCTTGGCAATTTCGAACATCGCCTTATCATTCGTCACGTCCAGCAGCTCGAATGGCCCGGATCGGGTAATTTCGTGGGCTGATGACCTGAGATCCGTAGCAACGACGTGATCCGCACCATAAATTTCACGTAATTTAACAACTAACTCAGAACCGATTTGGCCCAGTGCTCCGGTCACCAAAATCTTGTTCATAAGACATTCCTCCCGAAATGTACTTCCGCGAATGCAGCTAAATCAGCTTCATTTCCTTGCCAACTTTCTCATAAACGGAGATCACATGGTCGAGCATCTCCTTGGTATGGGCAGCTGTCGGCATGTTGCGTATTCTTCCGGTTCCTTTCGGAACCGTCGGAAACAGGATTGCCTTGGCGTAAACGCCTTCTTCATAAAGCCGTTTGCTGAACTGTTGGGTGGTTACTTCATCGCCAATGATACAAGGTGTGATCGGCGTTTCGCTTTGGCCTACATCATATCCAAGCCGGCTCAAGCCATTTTTCAAATCATTGCCGTTCTCCCACAGCTTCTCGATCAGCTCTTTGTCATTCATCAAAATGTCGACAGAAGCGCTGCAAGAAGCGATTGCAGCCGGAGGTAGCGATGTCGAGAACAGAAACGGACGGCTTCTCAGCTTCAACCATTCGATCAGTTGTTTTTTACCCGCCACATAACCGCCGACAACGCCAATCGCCTTGGAAAGAGTACCAATTTGAAAGTCAATCCGGTCGGACAATCCAAAATGCTTCACGGTTCCCGCACCTGCTCCGAGAACGCCCGAACCGTGGGCATCATCCACATAAGTAATCAGATCGAATTCTTCTGCTATTTTCACGATTTCAGGCAGCTTTGCTATATCACCATCCATGGAGAAAACCCCGTCGGTGATGACCATAATTTTATGGTACTGACCGGATTCCGTGGCATCTTTCGCCTGCTGTGTTAAATCATTCATATCCGAATGCTTAAAGCGAATCACCTTGGCTCTCGACAGGCGGCAGCCATCAATAATCGAAGCGTGGTTCAGCTCATCTGATAAAATCGCATCATGCTGGTCCATTACCGCGGATATAGCAGCCATATTGCAGTTAAATCCCGATTGATACACGATAACGGCTTCCGTTTTTTTGAAACGGGCCAGTTTTTCTTCAAGCTCAATATGAAGATCCATCGTACCATTAATTGTTCTCACAGCCCCTGCGCCTGCCCCGTATGTCTGCGACGCCTTAACTGAAGCATCAATCAGGCGGTAATCTGTTGCCAGTCCCAAATAGTTATTGGAAGACAAATTGATTAGGGACTTTCCGTCGATACGAATAACAGGACCATTTGCACCCTGCAGCGTATCGATGAAGTTATATAGACCTTTAGTTTTTAGATCTTCGATGTTCGATTTTAAAAATTGGTCCAATGCTTGACTTGACATTCCATTCCCTCCTCAACATACGCATGTCCTTGTACAGGAGACATATAATTCTCCGGGAAAAACCTGTTATAAAAAGGGTTAGATTGATTTTAATGTATCATCTTTTTATTTTTTTGTACACATGTGGCGGACAAAAAATAAAAAAATCCGCAAAAAAAAATAGCGATTGCTTCCCCCATTCTCGGAAGCAATCGCTACTAAATCTTTGCTTATATCTTTTGCTGCTCGGTAGTTTGCGATACCATGCCGATTAGATACACGACTAATCGGTAATAGGAACAGGTTCTTGTCCCTCGACACTTCTTCTAGATGATAAAACTCAATTGAGCTTGATAAAGAATTTTTTCATAAATTTTATTGCTATGTTTGGGAAACTGTTATCTCTTATTTGTTCAATTTCGTTCCCTTGAGTTACACTTACTTATACACTTCTTTCTCCTGCAATTCTCAATCAATAAAAAAGGTTGCACTAAATTGAGCTACAATCTTTTCTAATATCCAGAATAATGCGTTCTTATCAATTCCCCCTTCACTTTTCGTTTGATTACTAACGATTTGGTCTGCAAAATATTCTAAGTGATCTCTTATGATTAATGGTCCTCTTTAAATAAAAAATTATGTTGATCCAATTTACGTTTAAGTGACACAACTGATCCTCCTGCAAAAAAGCAGCCCCGTCAGGAGCTGCCTCATGTTATGGCTTATCTTGTGATCTTATCTGTTTCCGCTAACACGCCAGATTACTCAGCACCTGGATAAGGATTGATCTTCTGGATCGTTCCGTCTTCGTTGTATTTCAGCTCGGAATATTTAACGCAGCGCTTGTGGTTGACGCCTTCCGACAGGGAGCTGTCGTGATAGAACAGATACCACTTGTCTTCAACTTGCACAATGGAGTGGTGGGTTGTCCAGCCGATAACCGGAGAGAGAATCTCGCCCTTGAACGTGAATGGTCCCATCGGGTTCTTGCCGATCGCATATACGAGCTTATGCGTGGTTCCTGTAGAGTAGGACAGGTAGTAATAGTCGTTATATTTATGCATCCATGGGCCTTCAAAATATCTCCGGTCCTCATCCCCGGCCAGAATCGGATTCCCGTCTTCATCGACAATCGATATCTCGGCAGGCTTGCCCTGGAAGGACAGCATATCGTCACTAAGTAGTGCAACTTGCGGTCCAAGCGCCGGCTGGTCAGGAGCCGGTCCTTCTGCATCTGGCACGAAGCTGCCGGTCTGCCATTTCTCCAGCTGGCCGCCCCAGAGTCCGCCGAAATAGATGTATGACTGATTGTCGTCATCCACCAGTACGGCCGGATCGATACTGAAGCTGCCTTCCATATAATTCGGCTGCGGCGTGAACGGGCCTGCCGGAGACTCTGATGTTGCCACACCCAGACGGAAGATGCCGTCATGGTCCCGTGCCGGGAAGAACAGGTAATAGGTATTGTTCTTATAGGCGGCATCCGGTGCCCAGAGCTGCTTGGAAGCCCACGGAATATCTCTCAGATGCAGCGCTTCGCCGTGATCGACCACAGGGGAATCGAAGTTGTTCATCGAGAGGACATGATAGTCTTCCATTTTATACTGGTCGCCGTTATCGTTGCTCGGCTCGTCATGATCGAGGTCATGGGAAGGATAGATATAGATTTTTCCCTCGTAGACATGGACGGACGGGTCCGCAGTGAAGATGTGGGTTACAAGCGGCTGGTGGGGCTTAGGTAGTTGTTGTTGCTGTTTCATAAGGCATCTCCTTTGGTATTGGAATTGTTCTCCTTCAGTTTCTAGCGTGAAGCAAGCGTTTACAATTTCTAATATTATTGTACAAGCCCCGCTTGTTCTTTCCTATACACATACTAAAGGTCTTCCCCCGAAAAAATGTA
Organism: Paenibacillus sp. FSL R7-0026; assembly: GCF_038004485.1. Taxonomy (NCBI): domain Bacteria; kingdom Bacillati; phylum Bacillota; class Bacilli; order Caryophanales; family Paenibacillaceae; genus Paenibacillus; species Paenibacillus sp. FSL R7-0026. Next base: position 3,434,974 of record NZ_JBBORG010000001.1, on the reverse strand, counting down.
CAATTCCCGCTAGCCCATTAGGCTGAATATATAAACCAATTTCTAACATTTTGCTTACCTGGGTGGACATTTTTTGGTGAGTTCTATTACATGCCGCAAACTTTATAACAGATCTTCTACTCATACAATTTGCATTGGTCTAACAATAATACTACAAGCAGAACCTAGTATTTGTGAATTACAGCAATCTACAAGAACTTGAACCGAAAAATAAAAAAGCCGCTACAATAACGACTCCAAACTAGAGTTACGCATAATCAAAAGGCTTTGAAAAACGTCACTCCCTCATAACTCGTCACTGGCCGTGACATAGGACAAGAAAACCGCCAGAGCAAAAACTATAACAAACTGACGTCGGTGGAATACCGACGTCAGTTTGCAGCCTAGGGGCTTTTATGATGAAGAGCTTCCCCGGTATGGCAACAGCCAAGTACCGAGGTCTATTTCGTATGCGAATACAGACATATCTCACAGCATTTGTTGTGAATGTGAAACGAATGGTAAAGTTAGTCGAGCAAAAGCAGTCTTTGGCATATTTAAATAAATCAACAAAGCTTATGACTGAGACAAAATTCCTTTTACAAACAATGAGACACTGTGCTTGTAGAAATCTTCCTCGGTGACGAGTTGGGACTGATATTGTCGGTGAATCAGCTCGCTCATCTGAAATCCGTAGCACATCGAGAGAAAAGACATGGCGGCAAGGCGCTCATCCTGTCTGGCTATAACTTTTTTCTTCTGCAGGCGTTCAAAATATTCAACCAGCAAGGAGTGCAGCTTTACCGGCGGATCGGCCAGCACTCTGTCCAATTCGGGAAACATTCCTTTGTCGCGGATGCCAATCAAAATGATGTCCGCATTTTTATGGAAAAACAATCGGTACTGTTGACTTACATTCAGCAGATCGACTTCCGGATTGTCGGTCGCGTCCTCTTTTAAGAGCTTCTCGAATTGCGGGATATCCGAATGTCTTTCAATGATGGCTTCCAATATGCCTTGCTTGCTTCCGAATTGCCGGAAAATCGTAGATTCATTGACTTTAGCTTCCGTTGCAATGGCTTTGGTGCTTACTCCCCGATAGCCATTCTTTTTGATGAGCCGTGTCGCGGCTTCAATGATTCTGTCTGAAGTTTGCATTGTATTTCTCCTTTTGCATATGTTAAACCTATTCTACTACAAGTTTTGCAGATGAAGCAGATTCAGAGTTCATCATTTTCATAAACGTTTTTTTTAAGGTAAATCGCTTCTTTTTTCCCAACGACTTGGTTCCGTAATCTTGACATGATCAGGCACCAATTGCGTGAGCGTGCCTAATTTATCAAATGTAATCTGGATTCGGTCAGAGGGCAACAGCCATTCTTCGGTCTCTATTGCGCAGCAATCCGGTATCGTCCCCATTCCTATAATCGTGCCCGGGAGTGGCGTGAAAACTTTGAGAACCTCCTCCATCACTTTTGCAGGGTGTGCAGCATACTCGGATGTGCTTCCCTTCCAGTTCAGTCTCTCCCCTATGCGTACATCCACATCCAATGCCAGTGGGTTGTCGATTTCATCCGGCGTTACCAGAAATGGTCCTATTCCTTTGCTGCGATCAAAATCTTTGCAGCGCGTCGGTCCGGTCATCGCCTGGAAATCCGGCCACTGCACATCGCGGACAGTACTGTCGTTAAAAATAACATAACCTGCAATGCAGTTCCCCTTCCCTGTAACAAAGGCCAGCTCCGGCTCGATATCCAGGTAGGAAGAGTACGAAGGCCAATGAATCGTATCCCCATCGCCAATTAATGCATTATGGTTACACTTATAATAACTGAAAGTTACGTTATTCAGATCTTTCTGGAATTTTTCGGAAATTTTACGTGTGAGCTCTTCTCTTTCCGGCCCTGTATATTCTCTTTGCAGCAGATTTACACCAGCATTTCTCAGATGTCTTGGGGTCAGCCCGAAATCGATAAGCGCAGCCGGATTCGGAACCGGCGGTAGCAGGTTTACCGCTGCGATAGGGCTGATTTCATTTTCATTGAATTGATGCAACTGTTCGACAGCATATTGCATCATTTCCTTAGCGACATCATAGCTAGCCGGCAAATCATGAAGATAGCTGTCCATACTTTCAAGACTATCAACGAATGTTCCCTGCTTTTTCATGATTGCTGCAAAAGATACGACAAATTTCTCGTTAATTACAAGCCCAAACAAAGGTTCTTGCGATGTATTGGTTTGAAAGGTTACTAGTTTCATGGTTAAGCGCCTCCATCCATGTAGTGTGATGTTGTTCTATTACTATCATATTGCATAGAACTATTGCATGCAAGTACATGCTTGCATTCCTGTTTTCCAATCTCTATAATAATGGCATAGTCAGTATGCCTCACCCCAAAACATATACGCAAAGGAGAATTTTTATGAAGTATGGACGTATTATTCAAAAACCTCGTGTTAAATTTTTTGAAGTCGCAGATGGCGTCTTTGCCGGTATTTCGCCGTATCGCGGGATCAGTTGGGCCAATGCCGGGTTCATCAACAAAGGTGAAGGGTTGGTGTATGACACGTTCTTCGATTTGTTCCATGCGAGGGAAATGCGGGAGGCTTTTATGGAAGTAAGCAACGGCGGCTCTCCCGCATATGTGGTGAACTCGCACTATAATAGCGACCATGCCTGGGGAAACAAAGTGTTTGAAGATGCTTGCATTATTATGCACAAGGAAGCGTCCAGAGAGCGTCTTACCGAAAATATCGCCTGGATGGACAGCGTCATCAGAAGAGGAAAGGATTCTCCGGAATCTACTTCGGGCGAGCGGTTTTTTGCAGCGGAATTTGAAGGATTCGACCTGGAAGGCGTAGAATGGTTGCTCCCGAATGTTGAGATAAAGGACGATATCAACATCCGTCTTGGCGATACGGAAGTCATGATTTATAACGTAGCTCCGGCCCACTCTGACAGTGACTTGCTGCTGTGGATGCCAAAAGAAAAAGTGCTGTTCGCCGGCGATGTCGTGTTTAACGGGTGTACGGCGTACAGCGAAGAGGGAACCCTCAATTGGGTTAAAGTGCTTGACCGCATTATTGATGAAATTAAACCCGAAATCATTATTCCAGGACATGGCGCCATCTGCGGCCTGGACTTCGTGAAGGAGCAGAGAGACTATCTCCTGAACCTGATCAGCGAGTTCAACAAGCATTACAATGACGAAATTGATGCCTTGTCCCTGACCAAGCAAATTGATATTTCCCGCTTCCTTCATTGGATTCAGCCAGAACGCTTGTATGTTACAGTGGACATCCTATTGAAAAGTAAACGAGGTTTACCACCCCTTCCAATTTGGAACGAGGTGCCTGCTAAACTGGAAGACATGAAAGTTTTTTTGGCCGGAAAATATGGTAATCAAATCAAGCCATGGGACCCTATGAGTGTCTGGAAAGAATAGCAATTTGAAGCTAGCCTAAAAAAACAAAAAACGGCCCTGTCGCAAACGATGCGAACAGCGGCCGTTTTTTTGAATTGTTCCACGGAATTAAAATGCGTGCTTAGAAACCGATTTTTGAATAACTGCTTCTTTCATTTTCCGATAATTTAATAACACAAATATCTATCAATAATTTAAAGCAGTTTTTGAAGATGTTACCATTATATGATAGAGTACCTAAGGTGCTTTCACCCAATACGGTAATCGGTACAAGTTCTTGTCATTGGCTTGGGACAAGAACTTGTACCGATAAAATAAAATGCCACTATATTAGCGAGTTCAATGGGACCATGTTCTTTTCCCTCGACATCTGCTGAATGTTAGGAGCACGAGTTCATTGTCGTTGCGCTCGTTCTTGATCCATGTATTCTTTACGTCGACCTCGCTGATCCATCAGTCCAAACTCGCCTTGTTCCCGGTGTTTTCGCATCCAGCGCTTCATTTGTCCCGGGTCATGAATTCCCAAATGTTCATTGATCTTTCGGTAAGTCTACCCCTCAACCGTATGCAGGCGAATATCCTCTTTTTTTATCTTTCTCCGAATACGTTTTAAACTTTTGTCCTTTAATCGCCATAAAAAATGCACCCCATAGAATTTCATCGGCAAACCCAGGGGTTTTTCCAATGTATATTCTATGGGGTGCACTTCACATTGTCAGCTGCTTTTTTAGTTGTATTGAGCTATCGTTTCACGTTAGTTTAACCTTGCAACCTTGGAACAAGGTGAGACAATTTAATTGAGATTGGAATTTACTACTTATATGCTAAACAGAGCGAAATACAGATCTATTCAGACCATGTGCAACTTCTAAGACTGGTCGCTACAAACTTGTTTTGATTGAGCTAACGTTTCCCGTTAGGGCAACGAGTTGTACTCTAACTTGTCATCAATCCTTAATAAAGTACTCATTTACCAACACTATCAAGCCAATAACAAACAATATAACACCCACAATGAACGGGAAGCCCAAAGATAAACTCTGTACCACTTCATCTTCATACTGTTTTGCACCGAAGATTGCATACCATAACTTTGATCCGCTCCAAGCAGTGATACTTGGGACATATAAAGCAGCAGCCAGTATAATAGCTAAAGATATCAATGACCCCGTAAACAATAATATTCCACCTATTAATACCTTCTTCATTAAAAGTCCTCCATTCAGCTTTTGGGTTCCAGAGGATACTGTGGATTTAATCTTGAACTTCTTCGAATAATTCTCTGAGCATCCGATCCTTGTTATTCACAAACTCTTTCATAATCATATAATGGTCGGTTTCTTCCAATACTTGGACTTCGATACCATCCGGCGTTAGATTGTAAATAATCGAATCTGGATATGCCATAAGGATTGGGGAATGGGTCGCAATTATAAATTGAGAGTTTTGCATAACAAGTTCATGGATTCGTGTAAGCATCGCCATTTGGCGAAGGGGAGACAATGCAGCCTCAGGCTCATCCAGTATATATAATCCATTCTCCCCGAACCGATGAATGAACGTGGAAAAGAACGACTCTCCGTGCGATTGCTCATGCAAGGACTTGCCACCGTACGAATCTTTAATAGGGCGAATAGGTCTACCGAATGAAGGCTGGCTGTCCAATTCATCGATCGTCGTGGCTAAATTATAATAACTCTCTGCCCGGAAGAAGAAGCCATCCCTCGGGCGTCGCGGACCTTTGATCAATTGTATATATTCATATAAGTTCGAATGAGTAGCCTGGGTTGAAAAGGAAAAGTTGACCGTCCCACCCTCCGGGTTAAATCCCCATGCAACAGCAATGGACTCCATCAGTGTTGATTTGCCCATCCCATTTTCACCTACGATATAGGTTACCTTGGGGTGGAAATCAAGAGTATTTAGGTTTCGAATGACCGCCAAATCAAAGGGGTAACGATCATAGGTGGGTACTTGTTGCCTCTTAAGCTGAATTTGTCGTAAATAGGGATGCTGTATATTAATATAGTTCACTCCCTTTTAAGCCTTTGATCGTTATGGTTATCTTTGTTGGGAACCGCTGACTCATGTTAGTCTCACCCTTTAGTTTACTCCATCTAACAAATAATACCACATACCGAAACTAATCTGCCGGTTAGCTTAATGCAACAGATAAATGTTCTAATCTACATCGGGAGCATGTTCTTAACCATTTCAACAATGGTACTAAGTTCTTGCCTTAGGTCGGAAAAACCAATTCCTGATACAAAAATCAAACGAAGTCTTATATTAATATGGGTTATATCTCACCATAGGAGTTCCATTATGCTACTATTTAGATAACTACCTAATCTGAAATAACACAATGTACTTGTCCTTTTGGCAATGGAACCAAGTTCTTGTCCTCAGCTGGGGACACTGCCATTCTTATTCATATGAAAAGAAGTCCGCAGAATCTGCGGACCTAATTGTGTGATACATGATGTTCCCTCATAGTGCTTCAAATCAAGAAAATACCTCACGATTCCGGAACACTCGATATGCACCAAGTACAACTACACCCGTAAACATTCACCTCTCTCCACTGCTTTGATCTAAACCTTAAATTTTTCTCGCATAATACATCCACAGTGCAAAAAATACGATTAAAACAAATAATAAGCAAGTAAGTAAGGTGTAGAATATCAAGGGATTAAAGAAACCGGCGATCACGGAGGCAATGCCCAGACCAATGAGAATGATTGCTGTGCTGAGTGTGCCGGCTCTCTGGAGTATCATTACACTCCGCTCGTCATTCTCCTCAATATATTGCTTCTTCAGCTCGGCTTCATTATTACTGGCTTTTATATACCTGACCAGGAAAAAAGCGACGGCCACTTCAACCCCGATAAAAGCGCCTGTGTGAAATCCCTTTATAAAACCAGGTAAATCGGGTAGTCCACCTCGGTAAAATATAAGTCCTACATAGATCAATAGTGTAGCAGCGGCTACCAGAGACAGTACGTTTTTGCGAGTTTTTACTTTAATCTTGTACTTGTCCATTTACATCTCCTCCACTTCGCTGAAATCAAAAACATCTTCAATGGCGAGTCCAAAAAAATTAGAAATTTTGTAAGCAAGAATAAGGGAAGCCGTATACTTTCCCCTTTCAAGAGAGGTGATGGTTTGCCGGGTAACACCAACAATTCGTCCTAGCTCTTCCTGTGACAGCTTATGCTGCTTACGCAGTTCTGCAATTCTTGTCTTCAAGTGATCACGTCCTTGCAATGTTTACTTTGCATTTTTAGCATAGTTCACTTTGCATTTTGTGTCAAGTTAACTTTGCATTGTTACTTGCCTCTGAATGCATAACAAGCCAAGCCCCCTCTTTGTAAAAGGAGGGCTTGGCTCGGTTGATTTTGTATATAAGATGCCAGAAGAGTTTACTTTAACTGAGCAAATGGTTGAAGCACTTGGTGTTACCCCTATAGAAACGTATGTAGGCCGTGACTTAATGTTTGTATTGGAAAGTGAAAAAGCGGTTCAAACCGCTACACAGGATCTCTGGAACCATAGATGGTATACCGTACACTATTTATTCGGGTCTCGATGCCACTTATCATCTCCCATTATTCTATCAACAATATGATGGGCTTCCCAAACAGCCGCAATCTCTAAACCTTCGCATTCTTCGCTATTAGAAGGTCTAATTTCTCCCATATGATAAATCAAATATTCTCCTGATATCTTATCAATGATACAGGCAGGTGGGGGCCATGCCTCTCCTTCATCCGGGAATGGACGATTCTCAATGACCGGCCAATCGCCTGACTTCAGTACATCATCATATACACCCACGATAAATTGGTATTCTTCTTCTTGAGGTATCTCTTCTATAGAGTCACTTATAAGATTATAGATTGCAATGTTAGCATCTTTAAGCCTTCTCCCAAAGGCAAACTTACCGTTAGGCAAAGGGATAGCGTAGATATCACCCAATTTTATTCGTTTACGTTTCGTATTCTTCACGGTTTTCCAAACTCCTTCGTTGAGGTTTTAAGTTAGTATTTTTCAAGTTCTGTCTTTAAATCCTCAATTAGTATATCGACTTCTAATACAACAGAATCGGCATTATTTAAGAATATTGAAGGTTTAACACCCTCTTTTTTTAAATTGGGTAGAAACTCGTCTATGAACTCGTACAAATCCATACTTTTACTTGAGTAAATTTCCCAACCATCAGTTGCACAGTATTCCGCGAATTCTTTCTTAGGCCAAAATGGAAGTAATTTATTACCCTCATCATCTTCAGTAACTGACCAACCATTCTCATAAAGCCCCCACACTTCTTCTGAATCTACTACTTTTTTGATGAAGTATTCATAACGAATATTTGCAGGGAGATTGATGACTGATTCAAATTCTTTCTGATTCATATTTCCTCCTAATGATGTTGTCCTTCGACAAGAGTTGCAGCCGATGAACTAAATTATCAAGTCTAAATTTAAACGACCGATTCCCAGGTAGAAATATTGGAAATCGGTCGTAAGCCTATTTTAGAGTATGAGATTTCAGGTTCTCCGGTTTCAAGGATCTGTTCCATCTGATCTTCATTCATTGTATCCGAAATCGCAAATTACTGTTCTTTATACACGCGTACATAATCCACTTGCATGGTCGCCGGGATATCGGAGGCGTTCGGGGTACGGCCACAGTCAAAGTTTCCGCCGATTGCCAAGTTCATAATAAGGTAGAACGGCTCATCGAATGGTGCATTCGGATTATTCGGTGCAGCTGCGGAATACCACTGCTCGTTAGTGACTTTATAGAAAAATTTGCCGTCCACATACCATTTAATGTTGTCCTCTTCCCAGACCACCGAGTATACATGATAATCATTGGCAAAAGTTTGTCCCGCCGGGAAGTGATAATCGCCGCCCGAATACTGGTTCCCTGGCCATTGTCCACCAAAGTGTATGGTACCGCTTACTGATCCAGGCAGACGGCCTCTCGCTTCCATAACATCAATTTCACCTGATGCAGCCCATGTGCCGTATACCGAATCTTTTGGAAGCATCCACAGTGCTGGCCATACGCCATCACCTGTAGGAAGCTTGGCACGAAAATCGACTCTGCCGTACTTCAAGGACAGTTTATCCTTGGTGTTAATCTTTCCTGAAGAATACTGTGCATACCGATTCGGGTCTTGTGGGAAAGATTTGCTGTCGTTCATGGCTTTGATATTCAGCTTTCCGTCCTGTACATAAACATTTTGAGTGCTGTTTGTGTAGTGTTGCAGTTCTGCATTTCCCCATCCCCAAGTACCGGAATCGTTATTGAGATAATATCCTGTTTCATAGTTCCATTTGCTTGTATCCAGCGTAGTTCCGTTAAACTCATCCTGCCAGATGAGGTTCATGCCCGCGATTGCCGGGTCGGTTGGTGTTCCGATTGAGATATCCTCTTGATCGGATACATCCGGACGCGGGGCATTTGGATTGCCGATGAAGGTATAGTTGACGAAGTTGTTGCCAATATTTCCACCCGTCTGTCCATTCAGCGGATATCCAATACGGATCTGCATATTTTCCTGGATTGGCTGGAACCAAAGACCATAGACATAATCGGCCCAGTAACCCCACTGGTTGGCATCGGACATATTGTTGTAGCCATTAGCGGAGTATGCAAACTTGCTCTGACTAGAGTTACTCAAATCAACCCATTGCCCATTGATGTTAATTTGGTATACAAAATTGCCCAGTTCCTTGGCGATTGGCGCCCCCCCATCAATTTTGGGAAGGGGAACCCCAATGGAACCATTCGCATCTGCTGTAAAGGTTGTTCCTTCGTATGGCGTAATGACATATGAATTTCTTGTAGGTTCATTAAACGTAATGGTATAAACAAGATTAGCTGAAGAAGTCTTTGATTCCAATTTGACATTGATCGACTCCGTTACGTTAAACCAGTACCCTCCGCCGCCATCAGTGAATTGGCCAAAATTGTGATCGTAGATCCAGCCGCTGGCTGCGTTATTGTCAATATCAATCCAGGTGCTGCTGTTTACAGGTTTGACATACACCTTCAAATCATCCGCAACAGCTTCATAAGTGACCGCAGGATTATTGTTGAACGTTGGATATGTAAAGCCTGCACCGCCTGTGAAACTTGCTGTGATTTGTGGACCTTGTGTCGGATTCATCGCTGTGATGGTTGTTTTGTTGATGTTTTGGAATACAAGTTGATACTCCAGCTTAACACCATTCGCTTTGGAGTACAGTTGAATCTCGGTTGTTGCGGAGAGGGTGAACCAATAGCCATTGAAGCCGCCATCGCTCCAGTGCCCCCAGTTTTGGTTATAGATATAACCGCCTGCCTGGTCGATATCAACCCAGTTGTTGCCCACTTTTACATTAACGCCTACATCACTGTAAACATCATTCCATGTCGCGGAGCCTCCATTGAACTTAGGCATAACAAATCCGTAGCTGGCCTTGCCAACCCCTGATTTTGAAATAACAGGCCCGTCTGCTGATGAGAAGTACTCCATTGAGGTTACGGTAGTTCCCGCTGCCTGAACCTTTGAAGCTGGAAGTATGCCAATACTAGCCAGCATCACAACCACAAGAAACATACCGAGCACCTTTTTCATAAACCGTTTCGCCGTAAAGTGAGATGGTTTCATAATTGCCCTCCTTTAATAGAATAATAGCTTCTCCCAATCCATGCGTATTAAGGAAATCGCTTACATGAAGGGATATCTTTATTCTATCGAATAGGTTAATTCGCTGAAAAGGTACAATTGTTTTTGTGGTATCCCATTTTTTTGGCTTTTGATTTAATTGGCATATTTAACAAGGGAGTTTGTCCGTTTGATTATGCTGTTTCATGCTTCGTGCTCTGCCTTCTGCCGCATCATCTGTCGGTACTCTGTTGGTTGGATCTGCATCACAAGTCGGAACGCGCGTGTAAAGCTTTTGTAGCTTTCATAGCCAACCATAGCAGCCACCTCCACAATTTTATGATCGGTTTCGGCGAGAAGCCGCCGCGCTTTATCCAGACGCACATCTCGTAGGTATTCAGCAAAACCTTTACCAATATTCTTCTTAAACAGATTTGAAAAATAAGCATAATTAAGCGATACATGATTGGATACCATCGCGAGGTCCAGCGGTTTGTGGTAACTTTCGTGTATAAAACGAATGGCTTCATTTAGATCCTGCGAATGGCGATAGCTGCACTTATAGTCATAATATAACTGATTCAGCCGAAGCAGCTGCTGTTGCAGTGCTTGTATATAATCACGCATCCCTTGATAATCAAAGAGATTACGCAATGATTCAAGGTCCAGCACTTCTTCCCCCATATAAGGGTGGATAACTCGTTGGTATTCCTCCATCATCTGAACGGTGGCGGCGCAGAGCTGTTGAGTATAGCGAATAGGATAGCGTTGCAGCACCTTTTTGTGAAATATTGCAGAAATACCCTGAGTGATTGTTCCGCTGTTATCTGTTCCAACCGACTGGAACAGTTCATATAAGTCTTCATAGGGAAGTTGCCATTGCTGTTCCATATGCTCAATATGTGCTGGGAAGATACTGTACTGATCAGGAAACAGGTAACTGTGGCGATAGAGCTCAAGCACTTGGGTATAGCTGTCGGGTAGTTCTTTTAACCCCTGAGTCGGGTTAGTCATGGCTGTTATGGCATCGATCTTTCCTTCCTTGAGCGCTGCAGGCAAAACACTTGGATCTATGGACGCATCCACCGCAAGGATCAGGTATGGGCGATGTTGCAGGCAAATATAACCTTGTCTGCCAAACACACGATAAGCAATGGCTTCCATGCTATGGGCGCTGCTGGCCCCGGGCTGGTTAATGCAAACTTCTTCCCGCAGCAGGGTTAGGCGATAATTACGCCATAACGCAACATTTTGTTCCTCAATCTGAAGAATCCATGTGTCATCACTTAACGCACCTTGCATAAACATTTTTAACTCTTTACGATCGGTCTCTTGGGCGAGACGGGATACACGTTGCATATTATGCGTAAGTGCCTGCCGTGTCTGGATCTCTTGCCATACATGCTCCAGGGAATTTAGCAGATCCTCTCGCTTCAAAGGTTTTAGCAAGTAGCCCTTTGCCCCAAGCCCGATCGCTTTTTGGGCATATGTAAAATCACTATAACCGCTGATAATGAGGTATTCCACATCCATGTATTCCTCTTTGGTTTGAGCCATGAGTGCCAACCCATCCATATCCGGCATCCTAATATCGGTAATAACGATGTGAATGCAATGCTGCCGCAATAGGCACAGCGCCTCAATCCCGCTCGCGGCACAGTATATGTTGTTCAGCTCCAGAGGAAATTGATGCAGCATGGCCTGCAGACCGTCACGAATGTGTTTTTGATCGTCCACAATCAGGATATTAATCATGCTCTACCACCCTCCAAGATTTACATTTTCCCAAGGCAAGCGTATCGTTACGCAGGTATATGCACCTTGCACACTATCAATCCAAAGACCGCAATTCTTGCCATAATGAAGCTGCAATCGCTTATTCACGTTTTCCAAACCAAGTCCGCTCCTGCTAGTCACCATCGACGTATCCGATTCGCTACGCAGTACTGCCTGAATACGGTGTAACATCTCAGGCCCTAACCCCACTCCGTCATCTCTTATGTTAATGAAAAGCAGACTGTCATTCTCCACAGAAAAGGTAATCTCTATAGTTACCCTGCCGCCTGAAGGTGACCCGTGATGAACGGCATTTTCAACGATGGGCTGCATGCACATCTTGGGAATGGCGTAGCGAAGTATCTCCTGAGGAAGATCCGCCGTCATAACGATACTGCCGCCTTCCATAAAGTTAATAAATTCAATATAACTTTGGATATTGGCAAGCTCCTCACGAAAAGCAACGGTATCGCTACGCCACTGCATGCTGTAACGTAACTGGGAACCCAACGACACCAATGAATTGGCTATAGCAGGCTGCCTCTGTACCTCTGCCACCATACGGATCGATTCCAGGGCGTTATATAAAAAATGAGAATTAATCTGCGAATGCAGGGAGTGCAACTGTGCGTTTTTGGCAATTAACTGCTTATCCACGACCTGTGTCATCAGACGTTTGACCTCATGTAACATTTTATTGTAATTCACCGCCACCTCATCGATTTCATCCCCTCTTTCGTTCTCATCAAGACCTGTATCTATCATTGCATCCAGCTCGCCTTTCCGTACCTGACGCATGGATACCAGTACGCTGTCCAACCGCCGGAAAATACGCCGCGTCGTTTGGGATACGAGTAGCATAATCAGCAGCAATACACATAATGTAATCGTTACCACAAATGCATACCAACTGCGCGGCCCCTTCATCAATGCCTGATGGGAAGCAATATCAACCACATAAGTGTTCAACGGAGCGATGTATCGATACAATGCATAGAAGCTCTGATCTCCCACCTTAACCTGAAGCGGGCTTTCCTGCGGCATTATATCCAGCTGGTGATGAATACTGCCAAGGATCTCCTCCATCCCCTGCCCGTACTTCTCAGAAAACTCATGCTGGGGATTGTAAACATACTCGGGAGGATCGCTTGCGTTCATCAACACCGAAAAGAAGTCCCCCTTGCTCTCCTGGAGCAGGTCGCTGAAAAACATGCTGTGCGGGACTCGCACTTCCATAATACTAGGGCGTTTTTGTTCCTGCCCTTGAAGACGAACCAGACGATAGTAGGATAATGTGTGTTCACCATCCCTAAAAGAAAATAAACGGTAAGCCGCCCCACCTTCATCCCGAAGCTTTACCCAATAATCCTGCGGCGAAAATTTCTTGTAATGATAGATTTCAGGCCAGATTTCATACAAGTTTGGGTTATCGACGTAAAAGCTAAGCTCACTGATCATCGCATTGCTTTGAATGATATTAAGCATTTGCTCAAACTGGTTTTGCTTAAACTTCACCAGACGCAGTCCATCCACAAGCATATTGGAATGAATAAAATCCACAAATGACTTTTGAGTAAGAGCTGTATTGGAAGCGTTCTCAATCATGTCCATTCTTCTGTGCAATTGTTCATTCAGCCATGAAACGTGACTGTTGCCCGTTGCCATAGCATCCTTATATAGCTGGGTTTCTTGCATGCGGATATACACAAAGGATATCAAAATAACAGGTATGGCAATCATCAGGCTAAATGCCAGAAACAGCTTTTGGGATATACGGGCATTGCGATAAAGCTTCCTCAATCTCGTTAGTAGGTATTTCATTTTGATGTATTCACCACCTTTCTTATACCATATATTACTAGTTAGCTGATAGTTAACAATGTAGGGAATGGTTATCTGGCTATCTTGGCTTTTCGCAGTTCCAGTTCAGCCTGACGATATTCCATTACCTGGTTAAAGCCGTAGTTCACACGACGTATCAGAAAATTTTCAAAAATTTTGTCAAAGGCAGCTTCATCCTTCGCTGTAATCAGTTCTGGCAGCACTTCTTCCCAATTCTGAGAAATACGTGACCAGGCTAACGCTATATCGGAATCCCCTATAGGATCTAGTCCCTTATAGATGCCACTGTCCAGATCAGCCTGTTGGTTGGCGAACTCCTCCATTTGTTTAATGGATGGGGCATTCTCTGGTCTCCACTTGTTAACGAAAGCAGGGTTTCGCAGCATCCAGTAGGTATCCATAATGCCATATTGCTTTTCCAGCCGTTCCCGATCCGTGTCATACAACTGGACCATTGCCGCCGTTAACTGCGGTTTGCCGTTCTTCATCGCCCAGGTTTCACCTTCTTTGCCCAAAAATAAATCCCTTTGGCCTTCTTCGCTGGCCAGATAGGTCAAAAATCGGATGGCCCGTCCAGGGTTTTCCGTGGATTTGCTAATCATCGTGACCATCCAGCCATCCATGCTGCCGGGAAACAGTTTGGCGGATTCTCCCCTGCTGCTCCGGGGTCCATCTACAGCAATATAGTATGAACTCTGATTCGTAAGCACTTCCAATTTCGAATTAAGGTCCGATATGTCTGTCCATTCCCGAATCATCATAAAATATTGGGCATGGTTGGTTTTTTCCTGCACCTGTGCACTGGAGTCGACCAGAAAATCAACATTAATCAGGCCCTGCTCGTAAGCGATACGAAATGTTTTCAGCCACTCGATATAATCGGGATCTGTCATTCGGTCGTATACTTTACCGTTCTGTTCATGGGGGATCGCAAGCAGATTTTGCAAATATTCGGTCATCCCATAGGATGCATTCCCCTGTGCCCAAAACGGACTGATCAGCTGGCCTTTATAAACAGAATATTGATTCTTCAGCAATTGCAATGCATTTAGAAAACCTTTCGGTGTGGTAAGGTCCGGTTTGCCCATCGACTCATACAGATCTTTACGTACGAGAAAGGTTTGGTTAGCTCCCGTCAAGCCGGTTGAACGCATCTGTTCGGGACTGTACGCATCATTGGGGATGACATAGGTATGGCCGTCTTCCTGACGATACCATTGTAGAGCACCATCACCTGCTACCTTGTAAAAGTAAGGATCATACTGGTTGGCTAGCTCATCCAGGGCATAGATGAGATTACTCTCCCGAAGTTTGTTAACCGCACTCTCCCAGGAGCCGATGGTTATCAAATCCGGCAGACTACCGGTCGTCAACATCCGTGATAACATCTCACTTGGTTCACCAGTTGACACTTCAAATTCGATATTGACCCCTGTTTTTTGGGTGACATATTTGGAAGTCAGGCTCTCACCCCAAGTGTGCCCGTACCATTCGGCTCCAACGAACCACGTTAGATTCACGGGGGTGGTATCCAGCTTCCATGACGGTTCTTCCAGATTCAGATTAAGGCTCTGTATCTGCTCCGTGAAGTCAGCCTTTGTCGGAGCACCCCTATCTTCCGATTGCTCTGACTCAGAACAAGCAGACAAGCCTGACATCAGGCATATCATCAACAAGGTTAAAATAAAAGGACTTCGAAACATGAACACCTAAGCGCCTCCTTCCTATACTGGCGATCTCCAATCCCCATCTGCATCAGCATTCATACTAGTGGTGGTACAACCGATTTTACTACCCTTGGATTAAAATGGAAATGGTTTAATGGTCGATTCGCAGATGATCTGCAACATTCCCCCTAACGAAACATAACTTGTAATAAATCAATGGAAGGGAGACCAATTCGTGTATTTAATCTGGATACTTATTGTCGGTGGGCTAATTGGCTGGTTAAGTGGAAATCTGATTGGACGGGACGTGCCGGGAGGCGTACTCGGAAATATCATTGCTGGCTTTGTTGGATCATGGTTAGGGTATGAACTGTTGGGACCGAGGGGGCCGGTTGTGGGTGGATTTCATATCATACCCGCGATCGTCGGGTCGATCATTGCTCTCTTGATTTTCTATGCTCTGGCGCGCAGTGGAGCGTTCCGAAGACGTTAACAGGCGGAGACGACAAGTTTTTCCCAATTGATTGGGTAGTGACGTAAAGCTTCTTTCGCCACCGTTGCATAATCTTCTTCACAAAGTATAGTATCCACTCCAGTTACGGTAGTCGAATAAAGCCGCCGATCTTGTTGATCGGCGGCTTCCTTTGGTTTTATGGAAATTAGAAACCACCTCTAGAATGAATGATTTGTCCGGTAATCCATTGGGAATCATCGCTCGCCAGAAAAGCAATCAGACGGGATACATCTTCAGGAAGACCAATCCTGCCCATCGGAAATCCCGGTAGCAAGGATCTTTTCACTTCTTCCGACATCCAACCCGTATCGGTAGGACCGGGATCAACCGCATTCACAGTAATGTGAAACGGCGCCAGTTCAGCAGATAGACATTCGGTAAAGGTGGAGACAGCGCCTTTCGTTGCAGCATAAGCTAGATTGCCAGGCATTGGCCCCTTACCTTGACCGGACGTGAGGTTGATGATCCGGCCGCCGCAAAGGACCTGACGGTCGGCCAGTTCAACCTCCAGCATACGCGCAAATTCGGCCGATAGCATGAACGTACCTCGAATGTTCATGGCGCAGTGCGCATCGATTAGTGATGCATTCAATTGACGAAAATCAGCTGCTACACTGTAGGTAGCGTTGTTGACGAGAATGGTCGGCAGCCCGAGAGCCGATCGACATTCATCAAGCAGCCGCACTGGGGAAGTGGGATCGGTAAGATCAACCTCCATATGCGCTGCTTTAATGCCATAGGAGCGAAGTTCTTCGGCGAAGAGATCCGGCCAGTTCTTGTCGGCATCTCCCGGATTCTCTGTTTTATCGTAATCGTACAGATGGGTATAGAACACATTAGCGCCTTCGTGCGCCAACGTGCGGCAGACAGCGGTTCCGATACCTCCGGGGCGGCTTGTGCCTGTCACGATAGCGGTTTTTCCATATAGTTTGGTCATTTTATTTCCTCCGTTTAATAAGGGAGGGAGAAAACCATTTTTCATTGGAGATGGAATTATCCGAGGTACAACAAAAAGCGGATACATCAAGTATCCGCGCCCGGGTTTGATTCAAACGGTTCCTCGCGTCCCTTGAATGATTGCGGATCGGCATCACAAACGAGGCGTGTGGTTATAACCAAAATACCAAGTCGAGCGATCCAGTTTAGATAATCATTACAAGGAAGTCCACATTGTCCGGCGAGTCCCCTTTCCTACATCTCCACTTCAAATATTACGAGTCAGACTCAATTACTGTCAAGATGATAAATACATGGTAGTGACAAATATAGAAATTCTTATTAAACTAACCTGCCCGTTAGCTTAATGAATTAAAGGGCAAAATAACGATTACGCCTATTCTGCAATAGGAACAAGTTCTTGTCCCTAGACATTTGTTGAAAGCAACATTTTAGAATTCTCCTTGACACTATAATTTAATCTTGATGGAAGAGATAATTCTCATTTCACAAATATCAAAATTTGATTAGGTCCAGTCCTTTTCATAACCCGGTAGCCTGTTGTAGATGATGTTGCAATTCCCTCGTTATTCGGCCGGCAAAATCCCCCTACCTGATTAGTACCGTCATCACGAACAAGCAATTTACCGACAACACCAATCGGTATCCATTCTACCCTTTGCAATCGGGGGATATATTCCTTCGATGAGTCATACACAGGATTTAGTTGACCTTCTCGTTTAGTATAGGAAGGAATCATTATTCGACCTTCCTTATCTTTCACTTCAGGTACAACAACATCATGATATTGAATTCTTCCCCACTCATCTTTGACGTATAGATCATGCCATCTTAGATCACTTGCATCGGCAATAATCGCTGGTGTCGCACTCACTACACCAAGAATATAGTCATCTTCAGCATGAGCTATTTGAACTTTATCACCAACTAAGGTTACAAAATACCCGACATCAATTGTATTTCCGTCATATGTTTCAAACATTTCAGCATAATCGGCAGCTGCGGGAGAGATGACCGTTCCATCCAAATAAAGGTTGCCTGTAGCTCCTTCAATCACAGCTGAGTTTAATGTTGGTCCGACCGCAAGACCATTTGCTAAGTGCCAAGAAAAGGGGAATCGCGATTGTCCATTCTGACCCATAATATGAGATCCATTGAAAAATGCTGTTGTATTCATTCCTTCCGCATGGGAGGCGACCCCGATTGCTACAGTGCCAATCCCTTCCGCATGGGGAGCTTCCCCGTTTGCTATAGTGCCAATCCCTTCCGCATGTGAGGCGATACCTAGTGCTGTTGTGCTGTTCCCTTCCGCATGGGAGAAGTCACCTATCGCCTGTGGGCCTTGGACAACTGTAATATCAAAAGTTCCCCCTTCCGCATGTGAGGCAAAACCACTGGCGGTTGTTCCAACCCCTTCCGCGTGAGAACAAGGACCGCTCGCCAGGTTAGGAGCAGCTGTTCCGTTTGGATCCTGAGCTCCACCTTCAACATGAGAAGCTCTGCCGATCGCTGTGTTTCCTTCACCTTCGGCATGGGAAAAATCACCGCTAGCCAAGCTAAGCAGACCTTGAGCATGCGAGGCTTGCCCGATGGCAGATGTGTTTTGACCTTCAGCATGTGCATATAGTCCGCTGCTTAGTGTCTCTCCACCTTCCGCATGAGAGCCAATTCCACTAGCATTTGAATTATAACCTTCCGCATGTGCTGCAGCGCCGCTAGCTGTTGTAGAATCACCTTCGGCATGTGCTGTATCGATCGTTGAATTCGTAAGGTATCCTTCCGTATGAGATGCTGCACCCGCTGCTGTAGTTGTGCTGCCCTCGGCATGGGATGCATTTGCGCTCGCAATCGTTTGATAACCTTCAGAGTGAGACGCTGTCCCACTGGCAGTAGTATTCAATCCTTCTGCGTGAGCCGCGAAACCACTCTCTGTATTTCCTATCCCATCCATCGTTGGATTCCCCTATCTATAAGATAAAATTAACATTCTATTTTCTATTCTATGAAGTATCATTCATAGGGGGAACGGTAATTGCCTCTTTCCAAGAGAAATGGGATTGGTTAAGGCAAACATCAACATGACTTTCGCTGGTAAACAACGGTCACTTCGCGATCAGCACCACCATCTGACGAAGGAGCCATGAGTCAGTTCTTAATTTACTTCATCTAAAGTAGCAAACTCTTCAATCGAAACTTCTTTCTGACCTCGGATTGAAGAGTGATAAGGTACTATATCATTTGCAGAATTCCTTGATTTTCTCCCAATAAGCCACTTCTATAGCGACATGAATGCAAAATGCGCCTCTATTCTTGTCAATCGACAGTTTTTTTATAATCTATCTGTGGAGGCTATGTAAGCCGGATATTTTTTTGCTTCTGGGTATACTACAGCATGTCGATTGAACAACTTCAAGGAGGATGAGTAATGAATCAAGAACAATTGAATTATGGTACAGATTATAAGTTCGTCCCCGTAACTTCAGTAGGAAGTGGTGTGGGGATTGAAATGAGCATAGTGTTTGGACAGCGGTACAAATTCCGTTGTCCAAACCAATGCTTTAACTTTTTAGTACCAGAACCTTCGTTTATTTAAAACTGCCAAAAAACTTTTTTATATCATTCATGAGAAGTACAGGCTGTTCTAAGGCTGCAAAGTGACCGCCACGTTTAAACTCCGACCAGTGAATGATCTTATGATCGCGCTCGGCAAATCGACGAATCGGTAGCATAGTATCCTTCTGAAAAACTGCTACACCAGTGGGTACTGTAGAAATTTCCTCGTTTTCCACTGAAGGATCATACTTAAATAATGTCTCATAATATAGACGTGCTGAAGATCCAGCTGTTCCAGTTAGCCAATAATGCATGACATTTGTAATAATATCATCACGATCGATAGCATCTTCAGGAAGGTTTGTAGAGTCCGTCCACTCCTTAAATTTTTCAACAATCCATGCTAGTTGACCAACAGGTGAGTCGGTTAAAGCATAGGCTAAAGTCTGTGGACGTGTGGCTTGGATTTTCATGTACCCAGATAGTTCAAGATCATAATGCTTCAATTTTTCTAAACGCTCTTTTTCTTCTTTTGTCAGACTCTCTACCTCTTTAAAATCTTCAGGAGGAAATGTCGTCAACATATTAAGGTGCATTCCAATAATATGATCAGGGTTTAGCAATCCTATTTGTTGAGAAATAAATGAACCCCAATCTCCACCTTGTACGCCATAACGTTGATATCCTAATCGTTCCATGAGCACTATAAACATCTGAGCGATACGTTGGATATTCATTCCAGATTGCTGGGTCGGTCCTGAAAATCCGTATCCTGGAATGGATGGCACAACCAGATGAAAAGCATCCTCTGGATTCCCTCCATAGAACCGAGGGTTAGTTAACGGATCAATAATATTTAGAAACTCAACAATCGATCCCGGCCAGCCGTGGATCATTAACAACGGTAACGCATTGGGCTCAGGAGAACGAACGTGGAGAAAATGTATGTTTTCACCGTCTATCGTTGTGATGAACTGAGGAAACTCATTAAGCCTAGCTTCATGTTTTCGCCAATCGTAATTCTTACTCCAGTAGTTTACCAATTCCTTAACATAATTAAGTGGTACACCGTAATCCCATCCCACTCCAGGTAATTCATCTGGCCATCGAGTGCGTTCTAAACGATTTTTCAGGTCATCAAGATCAGCTTGAGGCACAGAAACGCGAAAAGATTGAATTTGTTCCAAAGTTGGATCTGCAACTTCTGTTCTTTGTTTCCTTGAATCATTCATCCTTTAAAGCCTCCCATTAAAACTATATTGATTCCATATCAATAAAATCGATGAGATCCATTGTGGCAGGCATTCTCCCAAATGCCCGCATTAAACAATAGCAACCATTCCCTCTCCATCTATTAGGATGATGGGTTACCTACTTGTACTCGTTTTATGAAGAAAGCAAGAGGCAAGCCGACAAGAGCAACCACAAACGCAAAAACAAAGCTAGTCTGAACACCTGCTATTAGAGCTAACGAATCATTTACAGGGTTTGTCGGGTCAATTGCCGTTTCCATAAAAGCATGACTCCCGACTGATATCAGGCTGATGGCAACTGCCGTACCGATTGCTCCGGCAATCTGCTGAATCGTGTTCATAATCGCGCTTCCATGCGGGTATAGTTCCGGAGGCAGTTGATTAAGACCATTGGTCTGCGATGGCATCCATACCGCACAGATACCGACCATCAATCCGGTGTGCATGATCATAATGAGTATTAACGAGGTGCTTTCCGAAATTCCCTTAAGAAAAAACAAAGCCGTAGAAATTACGATCAAGCCCAAAGGAACAATCCAGCGTGGGCCAAATCTATCAAACAATTTCCCCATCACCGGGGACATAATGGCTTGCAGAATGCCTCCAGGTAATAGGACCAAACCCGCTGTTAAGGCATCAAGTCCCAATCCTCTGATCAAGTACATGGGGAGCACCACCATGGCAGTTAATATGAGAAGCATGCAAACAAACAACATGAGTGTTCCAATCGAAAACATGGGGTATTTGAGTGCACGTAGATTCAACATCGGCTGCTTTATTCGGTTCTGGCGCCACACGAATACCAACAAAGCCAATATTCCTGCAATCATCGGTAATGTAACCATCGCACTACCCCAACCGCCCTCACCTTCACCTACACCACTAAAAGCAAATACAATTCCACCAAATCCTACCGTAGAAACGAAAAGAGACAAAAAATCGATTTTGGGTTTGGAAATCGTAGACACATTTTGGATAAACCTCAATCCAAGCAGAAGACAAATTCCGATGACGGGAAGGGACAACCAGAAAATCCACTGCCACCCCAAGCTTCCGATAATTATTCCCGATAACGTCGGGCCCGTGGCAGGTGCTACAACCAGCACAAGACCCAAAATACCTATGACCGCGCCTCTTTTTTCTGGAGGAAAAATAATAAGAATAGTATTAAACATCAATGGCACCAACACGGCCATACTTGCAGCTTGAATGATTCGTCCGATTAACAACACCTCAAACCCTGTGGCAAGGGCGGCAATTAATGTACCGCCTATCGATAAGCTTAAGGAGAAAATAAACAGTTGTCTGGTGGAGAACCATTGCAGTAACAGTCCCGACAACGGAACTAAAATGCCCAGTGTCAACAAGTAACCAGTGGTTAGCCACTGCGCCATGGAAGCTGAAATCTGGAACAAGTCCATCAAGCTGCTTAAGGCGACATTCAGCGCTGTTTCGCTGAACAGTCCGACAAAACCACTAAGCAAGAAGACTGCCATAATGAGAGTTGTTTGGTAGTTTTTTTTTGAATTTTGTACGACTTCTGATCCTTGCACATTCATCTGCACACTTCCTATGCATAATAGATTTTATAGATACTTTATGTATCTAATTATTTCAAAAAAAATTAAAGTTTGTCCTTCATTTTAATAACAAGTTTGACCAACATTTGCTCTCCTAAATGCTGTTCCATTTTGGCCTCTGCGGCTTCAACGACTTGCTGAATCGGACATTCAGGTCCATGGTCAAAACTGCAATCAAATAAAGACGATGTACCTTCAATAGCATGAACGATATCAAGTAAAGATAGTTCATCCCATTTCTGCTTTAATTTATATCCCCCATGAGCTCCGGAAGCGGATTCGATCATGTCCGCTTTAGCTAGCTTGGTCAGAATTTTGGACAAATAGGTAGGAGATACCCCCTGTTTCTCAGCCAGCTGATGTACCCCAATTGTCTTGTCGGGGGTAGCGGCCATCAAAAAAAGCATCGTATGAAGCGCATAATCGGTAGCTTTTGAGTATTTCAAGCTCATCAACCTTCTTTATTAGAGAATCTACATATTCATAATATTTTTAAATTGGTTGGATCAAGCTTATGAAAGGTCAAGTCGCTTTACTGGCTGAATTCTTCTTCGGTCAGCTCAAGATTCAGGCTTGCGGCAGCAACACTTCCTGCAGCGGCAGCCACAATAAGTTGTGAAGGGGCACCTGAAGCTGCCTCACCGGCAGCAAATATTCCGGTAATCCCCGTCTTTCCTGTAGCATCGGCAATGACCCCTCCTAAGGCATTTGTCTCCAAGCCTAACCGCTCAGAAAACACAAAATTCGATTGCCAGTTCGGAGTAACAAAGCCACCTGTTCGTCTAATTTTGGAGCCGTCAACAAATTCGACTTCTTGCAGTATCCCGTCTTCGCCATGAAATGCCGCGACTTTTTTTTCAGAAACCGTGATATTGTAGCCGATCAATTTTTGCTTTTGTTCATCGGTCAGAATACTGCGCCCGTTGCTGCAGATGACAAGATCACGACTCCAGTTATATAACAGCTTTGCCAAGTGAAAGAGACCCTCGTTCTCGGCAATAACAATTAGCGGACGATCTCTAAGTTCCCATCCATCGCAATAGGGGCAATGAAACAGACTTTTCCCATACAACTCCTTCAAACCGGGAATATCGGGTACCGTTTCTTTCATCCCTGTAGTAATCAACAGCTTGCGTGCTCTTATCACCTGATCTCCTGCCATAATTAGAAATCCTTCCGGTATCTTCTGGATATCCATGACCGTAAGTGGGTGATGTTCTACAGATGGATAACTCGTGACCTCTTCATAAGCGATGCGCCGAAACTCAGACGGTGTAATCCCATCCCGTGTCAGAAATCCATGTGAAGCATGTGTAACTGCATTGCGTGGTTGATTGTTATCCAGCAGGGCAACCTTCCGTCTGGCTCTACCCAGTACTAATGCCGCATTCAATCCTGCTGGACCACCGCCAATAATGGCACAATCATAAATCATATTCAATCGCCTCCTTCAAATTTGTTTGTTGGACCTTAATGAACATATCACAGACCCTTAATGTCTGTAAATAAAATAATTAAATTTTTATTAATGCCTAGAGGGCATGAGTACACTATTTGTGATGGGGGAAGTTCAAGAAACGGATAAAAGCACCAAGAAATATCGTTTTCATGATTCCATATAAACAGGTCATTGTAACTTCAATCGCTTGTGCCGATTGTACCAATATCTATGGTCAAACTACTCATTAGTTGAACAAAAACAGCCGATCAAATTGATTGATCGACTGCTTTCAACTGTCTTTATTAAGCTATCATTGGTAAGCTAATTATTCGAAACGAATCTCATCTATCCAGATTGTACTATTTCCACCATGCCAGAATGTCATCGTTAGTTGTCCTGGACTGCTGCGATCTATACCCTTCGCTGTCAAATCAATTTCAACTTCTTTGAAGCTGGTTGTTACCGTATCCCCGCTGAAAGCTGCCAGTGTTTGGGACACTCCCCCGATCGAGAGCTGCATATGATGTTGTTCATCGCCATGTGCACCTTTGATTTTAATTACCATCTTTGAATAATTTTCTATGTTCTGCTTAATATCAGAGCCAAACCATCCGTTATTGTTATACTGAAGCTTCAACGCGCCTGATTCAATGACACCAGCATCGTTTACAAACCCGTTTGCTCCTGTCCATTTGCTAATACCATTGCTTCCCGGCCAACTCACTGAGTCGTTAAATTCATCCAGGAGTAAACTGCTCGTCCCGCTACTGTAACCGCCGTCATAAGGAATTTGAGTTAAGCTATACGAAAGTGTATTTTCAGACTTCAAGCTGTCGAAAGGCCCGATGTTCTGGTTAGCAGGATCCATGCCGATGCCCACTTTTCCAAGTGGTGTCCTGCCGCCGGTATAATAATTTGCATTGGCAAATCTTGCGCTCGGACGATTGCCATAAGGATCAAGAATGGACAGTGCCAAGGTGTAGGTACCCGCTGGCAGGTTGGAAGGGATATCAAATTCCCCGGAAACTTGCTGATCGGAAGGCGTCTGATCATATTGACGCGTAGAACTGTTCCAGTCGTCACCTGGCATCCAATTCCGAATATCCTCATTGTTGAAAATGCCCTTCCAAGCAACTGTGCGATCGCTTCTCAGCAAGCTGGCTTCAACGGGCCATTTATAATAGAACGGGGCAGAACCTTTGTTTACAACTTGAAAAGATACTTTCATTTTCTCACCAGGCTGCACGTTTTCCGAAAATGTCGCTTGATTGATGACGAATCGATATCCGAGTTCCTTCTGCATCAGTGCAGCTCCCTGAGAGACAGCGGAATTTTTGGCGTCGTACAGATCAATCCACCCTAGACTGGTCGTATGCGTCTTTTTGATCCAATCGATAACATAATTCCGATGCCTTATATCGCTTAACGTATCATCCGGAGAATCGCCAGGCTGGATATGTTTCTGTCCCCAATCATAAGCAACCTCTCCGCCGTTGACTTGTGTTCTCCAGCTATCTCTAGAAACAATGCCTTCCCCACCTTCCAGATCATCAATTAATGCGAATGAGTCCCAAAGAAGGCCGAAATCATAATTCTGGAACGTATCCGGATAACGTACTTGAACTTTCTTGTTTTGAAAAGCTTGCTCAGCAGCGTCTCCTAAAGCTGTCTGGAAGCTGAGCGGAATCCGGTCGGTCTCATCGGCAAGTTGATCCGGATAAATATGATGTTCTCCCCAATTCCCCCACAATCCCAGCTCCACATAAGCAACACGGGGATCACTATCCCATGCCTGACCAAGCTTTTGAATAAATGCAGCAAGACGATCTTTCAATATATTTGTTGTCCAGCGTGTAGCCACGTCGATACTAGGAACCCCTTGGGGCCAAAATTCTCCTTCGTTCGGATATACGATGAGAACGCGAGGAATAACTTTTTTATTTTGGCTTTCAATCCCTGCCCAAGCTGCATTGCTCCAATCTATGATTTTCTGCACAGAGTCCGATGACGCATTTTCCAAATCCGTGTATTTGATATAGTGCTTAAACACCGTTCCGTATTCATGATTCGGAAATTTGGTGTCATTCATAAACCGAGTAGGTCTAAATCCCTTAAAAGGGTTTTTGAAAGCCTCTTGCGTTTCAGTTAGATTAACGGTGATTGTAACAGCTGCTGCTGACGTTTTAGGAAACATTACCGTTAATGGACCTCCTATGAATAACCCAAGAGTTAAAATCATGGCCATCGGTTTAAGTAATTTTCTTTTCATCAATGATTCCTCCCAATATCTGATATAAACTTACTGTTGCTAGTGTTAAATTAAGTTTGCAATAAACATTATGTAGACGTCTTTTCCACCTCACTGCCTTTAGTCAATAATTTACTCCAAGATTCTATTATATGATCAATAATCAACCGATCCAAATTGTATCTGTGAACGTCGAGGTCGTCTTGTTTTAATTATTTTGGTAAGTTTCATGCCCTTCTTTCGCCTTTATATTAAACATACTTATATATACACACACTATCCTTTCTGATAGTAACTATCAATAAAGTGCGTACTTTGTTTAAGTAAGTTTTTATTTTATACTAGCCTTACTTTGAAGAAAAGGAGTCAAATACAATGACTAAAGTCAAAACCTACAGTCACGATCTTTGGGATCACGGCATCAGCCAGGGCTACAGCGTCAACGGCACCATTTATATTTCGGGACAATTTTCCCACAATACGGAGGGTGAATTCGTTGGTGAGGGCGATATTGAAGCACAGACCCGGCAGACGCTGGAGAATCTCGATCGCGTGCTGGCGGAATTTGGGATCACAAAATCGAACCTCGCTTATGTGGAGATTTATCTGACAAACGCACAAGAGCATATCGAGCCGTGCATTGGGTTGATTAAGGAATACATGGGACAACACCGGCCTGCGGGCAGCTGTATCGGTGTGACATACCTAGCGTCACCTGAGCAGCTGATCGAAATCAGTGCCGTTGCACACACAAACTAACTTCATTACTGTTTTTTTATATGTCACTAAATCTGATATTTCTTGAATGCTTAAAAGAGGACCATCTCATTAATCGCTATATCTGATGGTTGTTCAATGCTTGGGAACCTCAACAGCGATACTTGTTTTCTAGATTCCAAATTGTCTATCTTCATCAATAGCCAACTTTAATATCGGATCTTTATAAAATGATTGTATGGGTTGAGCCTTGACATTCTATATAAACTGCGATAATATTATCTCAGATGACAGTCACCACTGACAGTCATTAAGGCAAGAGATAGCGAATAAGTAACAGTGAAAATTTTAGCAACAATGAATAAAATGCTGTTGGCAACGCTCGATCTAATCACGGAAAAAGGTTACAAGATGTGCAGATAATCACTAGGGCTCAACCCCTAGTTTTTTTACTCACATGATGACAGTCAGTACAGACAGTCATTTCAATTTGAAGGGTGGTGGTTTGGCAGAGCAAAGTTAAAAATTACGCAATACGGATGAAGAAAATAGTTTAAATTAAGTAAGTTTTGATCAGTCGAATACCAACCACTAACCAAGGAGTGAACATGACATGACATTGAAAAAAGACGATAACACACGCCGCACCGCTGCACAGAACACCCTGACCGAGCACCTGCGCCTTACCGCAGCAGGACGCGTCGACGAATGGTTGAAACTGTTTGCCCCGGACGCTGTGCTCGAGTTCCCGTACGCGCCGGCCGGCGTCCCCCAACGGGTTACGGGCCGAGACGCACTGTTTGCTCACATGAGTAACTTTCCCAAGACCTTTGACGTGGAGTTCGTCGACCTGGTATTCCACGAGACGGTCGATCCGAATCTGGTGATCGCCGAATTCCGCTCGACGGGAACGGCGCTGCCGACCGGCAAGCCGTACGAGCAGACTTGCATCTCCGTCGTTCGGACCAATGACGACGCGCTCATCACCCACTACTTGGACTACTGGAACCCACTAGTAGCGATCGAGGCGCTCACCCCCCACGACGTGCAGTCCGATCCTGATGACCACAGTGTGACTTTTGGGAGCTGAGGGGAAGCCATGTTTTAGCTGATGCCTATGCCCTCCGCTGATGCTAGCACGAAGAGCGACGAACGACGTCGGACCATCAATGCATTTTCATTATAATTTATTGTAATAAACATGGTACCATTTCCTGAAAGAGGTGATGGTACCATGTTTATTTCCCAAAGGTTCTAACGTCTCTAATTTTATTTGACATTGTTATGTACTTTAGCTACTATAACAATGATGACAGTGATTACTGACATGATTAGAAAAGAGGAATGAAGATGTCTAACAATACAAAATTAAGCAGTAGGGAAAAATTAATGACGGCTGCCATTGACTTAATCTCAAAAAAAGGCTATAGCAGTGTAACAACTCAAGAAATTGCTACTTCTGCTGGTTTAAGTGAAAAAACATTGTTTCGGCAATTTGGAACGAAACAAAACTTGTTAGAAACAGCCTTCGACCATTATCACTATTCAGAAGAAATGGCCAAGATATTTAATGAAAGGCTAGTTTGGGACCTACAAACGGACTTAACATTGATCTGTAAAACATATCATGAAATTATGAATCGTAATCGAAAAATGATTATGATTAGCTTGAAAGAAGAAGATAATTTACCTGGTTTCAGGGAACGAACAATAAAACATCCTCGTCAACTGATGGAAGTTTTGACCAATTATTTTAAAACTATGTATGATAAAGGAAAACTGATTGAAACGAATCCTGAACTACAAGCTTTTTCATTTATGTCACTGAATTATGGTACATTTATAAATAATCTGAATGCAGGATCTTATTTTCCAGCTCTCTCTTTAGAAGATATTATTAAAGAGTTTGTATGGCTATTCTCTAGGGCCTTAACTCCCTAGTTTTTTTCTCGATAATGTGACAGTAAGCACTGACGGTCATTTGTTTAATTATTCATAGCATATAAAGAATCGAGGAAAATTAAATGAACAGCAACGCTGCTACAACAGATAAAACAGGCCAACTTTTACTCCGTGTTCTAGTCTTCACGCTTATTATTTCAGTTATGAACGGAACGATGTTTAATGTGGTATTGCCGGTAATCAGCAAAGAATTTGAACTCACCGCATCACAAGTAACTTGGATTGTCTCAGGCTACTTGATTGTGTATGCCATTGGCACAGTAACCTATGGGAAATTATCAGATAAATTTAGTATTAAAGCTTTAATTACGTTTGGTCTCTTACTTCTCGCGGCTGGGTCCATTGTGGGAGTGGTGGCAACACAGTATTGGATGATCATCGTTGCGAGGATCTTGCAAGCTGCTGGTGCGGCTGTGATACCGGCGTTAGCCATGATAATTCCTGTTCGTTTTTTTTCACCTGAGAACCGTGGTCACGCTTTGGGAACTTCTGCAATTGGGACTGCTCTTGGATCAGCACTTGGTCCCATTATTGCTGGATTCGTCTCGAGTGCTTTAAATTGGAAATTTCTCTTTGTAATACCTCTGCTCTCTCTTATCACGTTACCCTTTTATAGAAAATATTTGGATGATCAGCCAGTGACAAACGAAAAAATTGATTATATTGGCGGTATTCTGTTGGCAGGAACAGTCTCCACTTTCTTACTGGCACTTTCACAATCCAATATCTGGTTGTTAGTAAGTGGATTAGTCATCTTAGGTTTGTTTATCCTACGAATTCGCTATGCTTCCGTTCCCTTCGTGAATCCCGTGATCTTTAGAAATAAACAATATTCGATGGGGATGGTTATTGCATTTGTACTCATCGCGGTTGGCTTCGGCATTCCATTCCTGACACCGCTCATGTTATCGAATGTTAATGGTCTGTCTCCTGCATTAATCGGATTCATAATGTTGCCTTCAGCCCTTGTTACAGCGTTTCTTGGTCGTAAGGGCGGGAAATTAGCTGATGAGAAAGGGAATCCTTTTCTACTGTATACTGCCTCAACACTGCTTGTTGGTGGTTTCATTATTCTCTCTTCAGTCGTGGGGATGTCACCTACGTATATTCAAATTTTCCTCACACTAGGTGTACTAGGTCAATCTTATATGCAAATTGCTATGTCAAACACCATTTCACGTACCTTGCCTAAGAATGAAATTGGGATCGGTATGGGATTGTTATCGATGTTTAACTTTATTGCAGCAGCAGGATCTACGGCTGTCATTGGCAAGATACTTGACGGTGGAACAAGTACTATTCAATTAAATCCGTTTGTACATGATAAGGTTGCTTTTGTGTATAGTAACATTTTGCTGGCTCTAGCCGTGGTAGTCGTTGTAATGACAGTTCTTTATTATTATCAGTTTGGACGTAAATCCAACAATAAAATAACAATATATTCTAAAGGAGTTGAAATCAACGAAAAATATGACCTATAATTTTGTCCTTGAAGACATTTCGTTTTCGAAAAACCTGAACCACACTTGAACCTTTAGCGATATCTACGCCAACAACAGGTTTTATGTTCTCAGTCCTTATCTTTCGTTTCGACAGTCCTTTCCACGATGTTTCCAAACCCATAGCTTCGCTTGTTATACGGGGTCAACTGCCTCTACCAGCATAAATATGGTCTTTTGGGAAGTCGTGGGAGAACTGTTTTTGTTACGAGGTTCTAGCCTCTAAAGCCGCCCCCAGTTACCTCCGCCTGCCCATCTGTTATATGCGTTCATTAATTCTGATCAGTAATTTCTTTAAGATTTGCTTCTCCTCGTCATTAAGGGCTTGAACGATTTCATCCTCCACTTTTTGAAATGAGTTATTAAAGTCTTCAATCAAGTCAACCGCTTTTGGTAATACATAAATATTTTTTTGCCGTTCATTATTGGCCGGGATTTTACGTTCGATGAAACCTTTTTGTTCTAGAACTTGAAGCATGCTTGTAACGCTTGCCCCACGCAGATGAAACCGATCTGCAAGATCCTTTTGAATAATATGATTATCTTGATTCTCATAAATATAATCGATTACTTTTCCTTGTTGAGAACTTAATCCTAGCTCTTTAATACTCTCATCCGCTCTTTTCTTTAACTTAAGACCGATAATTTGAAACAATTCCATATAAGGCGTATCTTCTCGGGAATGCATGACCGTCCATCGTCCCCTCCGTAATTGTTAGGAATCTAATTGTAAGTAGATAAAATATACAGTGATCCCAGTAGGCTTGTCAAACAATAGTTAGTCTATTGACTGTTAGTTATCTAACAGTTATACTCCGAAGTGTTGAATCACAAACATATTAGGAGGAGTTATGATGGAGAAATTAAATCAAAATGCTGGGTTAAAAGAAATTACGGCGATTACAAATGTACGAATCTTTGATGGGTATCAAATTATTGCTCCCAGACATATTGTCATTAAAGGGGTGTCCATTATTTCAGTGGGCGGAGATATCCCAAGCGATGCAAAAATTATTGATGGAGAAAATGCGACATTAATACCCGGCCTGATTGATGCACATGTCCATACCTCAATTGGCGGATTACGAGATGCCTTAAAATTCGGTGTTACAACAGAACTCGAAATGAACGGCGATTTTACGAAAAGAGGGCGCGAAATTCAGCTAAAAAATGTGGATGACATTGCAGACGTCCGATCTGCTGGGACAGCGATTACCGCTCCTGGTGGTCATCCAGATGAATTACTGCCTGATGGAGATGAAATACCTGAATTCATATTAAAGGAACTAGAGAAGTTATCGGAGGAAGACCGGGAAGCAATGTTGGCCGCCTACGCTCACGATCACGACGAAATACCTCAAGTGACGACGGTTGATGAAGCGATCAAACATGTGCATACCCAAGTTGAGAATGGATCCGAATATATTAAGATCATGATTGAAGAGGGAACGGTCATGGGTGCGCCTGGCCTGCCTGTTCTAAGTGATGAGATTCTAAAAACAGCCGTTACTGAAGCCCACAAGTTCGATAAGTTGGTGATTGCCCACGTCTTGACGGCTCTTTCATCGAAAGCAGCCATCGATTTTGGAGTCGACGGTTTGGGCCACTTGTTTATCGACAGACCCGAGTACACGTCCGAATTGGTTAAATCCATAGCTGATTCTGGAGCTTTTGTTACACCATGCTTGGTGTTAAATTCATCGATTATTGGTAATCCGGCATCGGAATTGGCTAATGATCCACGAGTTCATGCCAAATTAAGTCCGGATTGGATCGATATTTTGAACTCAAGCTTCAATACATTCCCACAAGGCAATATGGAGAACAGCTTTAAGAATGTGATGGATCTTCACCGTGCCGGAGTTGATATTCTTGTAGGGACGGATGTCGCACCGGTTCCCGTTCCAAATCTTGGTGGCCTTGCTCATGGGGCCAGTGTTCACCACGAAATGCAGCTGCTGGTGAAGGCTGGGTTCACTCCGATCGAAGCTCTTCAATCGGCTACTTCCAAACCGGCCCGTTGCTTTGGTCTACATGATCGTGGCCGGATTACCGAAGGTGCACGTGCTGATCTTCTTCTCATAAACGGTGATCCGATCACTAATATTTCAGATACCTTGTCAATCAAATCCGTATGGTTCAATGGTTCGCAAAAACTAGGCTAAAACTAGTAGATTATATCTTACTAATTGTAAAATGACTAAGAAGAGGGAGTGCAAAATGCAGTCCCTCTTCGACTTTAATCTATTTATCTAACTCCTAATTTTAGGAACGATGCCCAGATCAATGAGATGTAATTATGCTTTTGGAATTGCCCCTATTTGTTGAAGCAAGCCAAGCATATCGGGTTGACCATACTCTTCAATAATTTGGCCATTAGAGATCCGATAAAAATTCATTGCCTTTACTTCGATTTTTTTGCTCGTTGGTGGAAATCCGAGAAACTCTCCGTCTTGTGTGCCCTTCATGACAAAATGAGCTGCTATTAGATCCCCTTCTGCTACCAGCTCCTTAACAGTCCATTGTATATCGGAAAAACCAGATCTCATCATATGAATTATGGAGAGATAACCACTTGGACCAATCATTGGTTCTTTTTGCATAGGTTGTGTCCCGTCGCAACGACAGTTGGATTGATAGGTAACAAGTGGAAGTTATTGGTTATGAGAGATCTTTTGAAGGGAACTCAACGATTCGAGAGCTTCGTAAAAGTATCCCCGAGATCAGTCAAAAGGTTCTCACTGAAAATTTACGTTCAATGGAAGAGGATGGAATTGTCATTCGTACTGTTTTTGCAGAAGTCCCTCCGAGAGTCGAATACAGCTTAAGTGATTTAGGAAATTCACTGAAGCCAATTATATTCTCTTACGAATCAATGGAGGAATTATGCGTCCTCCATTGATTCGTAAGAGAAAGTTGATCTTCGAACACCAGTTTCTGCAATATTTCTATTACATGAAAAAACCGGGCAAGATCCTCATAATGTGAATGGCTATGTAAAATCAAAATGGATATGCGCTGTTTTTAGATACATGAATTATTTCAGATGGAAACCTTGCCTTAAAATATTTTTCTACTTTCAGATGAATGCTTTTCTCGTACCATTTCTCCCAGCCGTTCGCCTCAAATAATTGTGGCATCCCTAACCGCTCAGATCTCATCCCCATTTGACCATCACCAATCAGTAGCGTATCAATCCAAATTCGATCAGTTATGCCTTGTATCTTGTTAGCGAAATTAGGTGAAAAAGGTAGCACTGGGGAAATAGATACTTGTGTATGTATCCCTGCATCCTTTATCTTTTTCAAGGCTTTAACTCTTAAATCTATTCCAGGAGCATAGGGTGAAAAAATTCGTTTCACGTCTTCGCGATCTGTCTCGATTGTCATTGAAACCAGAATTCGACATTTTCCCTTTAATTTCAGCAGTATATCAAGGTCTCTGGCAACCAGAGGGCTTCTAGTTTGAATTTGAAGTGAATCTGGTGGGTTTGTATCCATTACTTCCAATAGGCTTCTTGTAATGTTTGCCTTCTGCTCTACAGGTTGATATGGATCTGTGGCTGATGACATGAATATACTTATGGGTTTATTTTTACGTCTTAGAAGAGAAACTTCCCTTAGATAATTTTCTGCTGCATTTTTTTTGACATCCACCCACGATCCCCAAGGAATATCCTTAAACTTTTGAATAGGCATTTCTCTGACGTAGCAGTATTCGCAAGCAAATGCACAACCCGTATAGGGATTTAGTGAATGAGTAAAACCAATATCTAGATAACCTTTTACTTCACTTAATATTTTCTTAGACACAATGTCTTTGATTTCAATTGGCATAATGCTACCATCCCCTCAATTACTTTTATGCCCACTTCTCCTCTTGCGTTTTATCTTAAAATTTCTCATGCTACTTGAAAAGTAGGCACCTTTTTATAAGATAGGAACCAGAATGTAACTATTGGGTGTTAACAACAACAAAAACGGTTTCAACTCGATTATTCTACTGCTCCAGTGGAGCCGATTCGAAGATCAACTTCCACATCAAAATGTGCTCGAGATAGTTCTTTCCCCCAGTCGGCCTGTGCTTCCTTGTATAAGGGATACTGATATGCTCTGGCATAAAACCCATACCCGAAAGGATCGATATTATAGCTTTGGCACTTTCTAATAAGCGCCTCCATGCTTTTTTTCATTTCCTTGCTTAATTTATTTGCCATTTCTTCGGAATTTCCCAACAGCTCAAATTCAAGAAACTTTTCAGTTATGCTGACGATAGACTTCACTTTAATGTTGAATTGAAATCTGCCATTTTCATGAGAGGATTTCGTTTTTACCGATATGTCCCCTAAAGAAAAACTCACTTTGTCGATGTTAAATGGCATGGTTTGTTGCAAATCATCAACAGGAAAAGTGAGACTGACCCCTGGTTTAGCCTCATTTCTCAAAATGTGAAGAAGTGACGTCTCCTGATAGGTTAGGGAAGTTCTGTACTCCCCTTTTCGGGATAAAAGAGTTGTTCCTTTTAGCATGATTTTATTATTTTCGATCTTGATTTCCGAGATGGAAGGCGTCATCGCTCGATCATACAATTGTCTATGTAGCTCCTGCGCGGTTGTTTTTACAGTAGCTGAACTTCTGCTTCCTGAATCGACAATCGCTTTTATAAATAAAGGTAACGGCGGTTGATCTTTGGCTTGAAAATTAAAAATATCCTCCATAGGACCGTCAAAAGCAATGATGCGGTCGGTAATCGTATTGCGAGGATCGCGGAACATGACATCAAGTACTTTAAACCAATCCTTATATTGAAGCAATTGTTTCCCTACAATGATGACTTGAAAATTACGTCCCGCAAGCGAACCGGGAAATTGTGCATCCTGCTGATTCCTGGACTGTCTTAAGCCTTCTGCTATTCCTCCCCCTTCGCGGCTTTTCTTTTGAATGTCCTTACTGAATACAGGTGCAGATATATAATAATGGAGCTTTTTATCTTTGACATCCAAACCAAGAGCCAAAGGAACCGTTGCATCTTCCAAATTGGTTTTGTCACTGGCGCAACCTGCGAGCGCAACCAATAAAATGCAGGAAACAACCGAGATAATGAATTTTCCGATCCATCTCATGTGCGTTGCCCCCCTCCCATCTTTTTACGGATTGCTACATACAGAAGAACGCCTGCAGGCAGAGCAAACTCCATCATAAAACCAATATAATTGAGTGCGTAGTTTATTTGAGTAGATTTGATAAAGCTGGGCCGATAGAGGAGAAAGCTAATTTCAATGACAATACACCACGCGGCAAGGTGGTATCTTTCCTGACCTTTTCCTACCAGCGACGCGGAGCATCTCGAGACAATATACATGGAGGGAATCCATATGCAAGAAAACACGAACAGATAAAATGCGATGAATACCACTTCTACGCGCTCAATAAACTGAAATTCAACGGACTTCATAATGCTAATCACCGGGTCGTTATACTCCCCGATCTCATCAGGACTAAAGTACACGTAACAAATCAGGGTGATTCCCAAGTAAACGATGCAAGTGAGCGTGTTGGAGATGATCATGGCAGGTAATGCTTTTTCTTTGTTGACTAGTTGGGGATAGAGAAACAAAACCAGGCCGATGCCAAGCATCGGATAGATCATAAATTTCACGGATGAAAGAATCGGAAGCCATCCCTCCTTTAAGATGGGTAGTAGATAGAGCCAGTGAGCATTACTCAGTGTAGATATATAAATGAACGGAATCCATATGGAGAGCATCGTGACTATTTCGCTGTACCGCCCGATCGCCTGAAAACCATGCTGCGCAATCTGGAATGTGGGGATGAGCAGCAGCAGGACTAGAATATAGATATACGTGCTTGGCAATAACCATAATTTAATAACGAGTGAAGCGATCATGTAACCGTCATATGCCAGAAGCAAATAATAGACCATAAATATAAAAGCAGCTATTTTTGCTGCCCACACGCCGGTATAACGCTGAATCAATTCGAGTATTGAGCTGTTTGGACTATGTTTCATCAGCTTGACGATCGCTACAGAGGATAACGTTGCCAGCCCCCAGCCTAAGAAAATGACCATCCAACCATCTGTGCCCGCATGCCTCGCCAGCTCTCTGGGAATAGACAAAAAAGCAACACTGATTTGGAAAGAAGAAATAATAAGAATGAATTGAAGCATCGTTACCGGGCGTAATGACTTCATGGTTTATTTCTTCTCCTTCCATCCTCTGCTCTTTCCCTGCCTTATCGACTGGCGGGATTTCGTGCTTACAGGGCGGTTGTTCATCATCCACAAAGGCACCCGCAGTAAGGTATCCTTCCAATCCATGGCCCGAAATGGTGCTATAGGTGTACTATAGGAATTACCGAGCGAGTTTAATGTTATTAATCGGATGATGAAGCTCATCATCCCAATGACAAGTCCTACAAATCCGAACCAGCTAGCTAGTATCATCATCATGAACCGCATAATTCGCACAGCTGCCATCATGTCTTGATTGGGAATAATAAAAGATGAAATAGCTGTAAAAGCCACCACGATAACCATTACATTGCTGATTAATCCTGCCTGCACAACTGCCTGTCCAATGACAATACCACCAACGATTCCTACGGTTTGTCCTACTGGAGCCGGAAGACGAACTCCCGCTTCCCTTAACATCTCAAGTGTAATTTCCATAATGATGGCCTCAACAAATGGTGGGAATGGAACTTGCCCCCGTGACTCACCAAGCGTTAATAACAGCTTCAATGGTATGATCTCAAAATGAAACGAAATGACGGCTATAAAAAATCCAGGCAA
The DNA here is from genome assembly GCF_038004485.1 of Paenibacillus sp. FSL R7-0026. Classification (NCBI taxonomy): domain Bacteria; kingdom Bacillati; phylum Bacillota; class Bacilli; order Caryophanales; family Paenibacillaceae; genus Paenibacillus; species Paenibacillus sp. FSL R7-0026. The sequence goes on along the minus strand of NZ_JBBORG010000001.1, from coordinate 3,398,084 downwards.
AAAAATAGCGATGAAAAAGGCAAAGATGCGCAATATTCTGAGAAATGACGAAATGGACCATCGGGAACTGTAATCATCAACCGTTTGAAAAAAAGACATGAACGTAGCCGGCGCAACCAGAACACTTGGCGAACCATCGACTACAATGACACAACGACCCTGCAGTATTTGAGAAGCAGCCGTATCTGGTCTCTCTGTCGTAATCATTTGGGGAAGCAACGCAAGCGGTTGGTCCTCAATAAATTCAGCCAATTCTCCGGTGTTAATGATGGCATCCACGTCAATGGATTGAATCCGTTCTTCGAGCGCTTTAATAATGTCCGGTTGGGTCACATCTTCCAAATAAAGCAAAGATATTGGCGTTTGTCCCCGCTGCCCAACAATATACCGCTTCACCTTTAACTCTTTGTCCGCAATATAACGACGGATCATGGCAATATTTTGAGAACCTGTCTCTATAAATCCTTGATGTGCCCCTTTCAGTGAGGGCTCCTGCTGAGGATCCTCAATAGCGCGTTGCGGGAATCCTTTTGTATCTAATGCGTATGCAGTACTTCTTCCTTCAATAAATAACACGCTGTAGCCGAGTATAATGGAAAGTCTGAGCTCTTCCCACTTGGAGTGAGGTTTTACATATCCCACTGTTGTAATGAAATCTCCGGAAGGATTTCCGGTTTCTAGTTGAAGTGGAGCAAGGACATTCTGATTAAGTGATGCTTTATCTGTTAATTCTTCCATATAGATTATGGCGGCTGGTTCTCCAGTCTGTTTTATGCATAACTTTCGGATGATTAAGTCGGGGGTATTCGTAAAGATTTCTTCAATTCTACCAATAGATTCGTTCAAACTTTTGGTGATATTCTCCTCTTTCGTATTCGTGGCAGTATGTTCATCCACACGATTTACCTCCCTTCTTCCAGCAACATTTCCTTATTATGACGATTATTCTCTTCGATATACATTGCGGGTTGTTCATTCGAAAGGTATTTACGTGCAATCATTCCGTTTCCGAAAAACAGTTACATCATCATAGAAGTAAAGATACCGTCCTACTCCTTTCTATCCTGCACCTACTGCATTCATCATAAGTACACATACAAGAAAGCAGCCCGCGCGGGCTGCTCCTTTGTATATCATTTTTTTAGTTTCAGTTCTAATTATTTGGTGAAGAACTCATTGTCAGTACACATTCAGCGCATTGACAAGTCACGGAATGAGTAGATGCGATATGTATTTTTGCCTTCCGCTTTGGCAAGATAAAGTGCTGCATCGGCTTTCTGAAGCAATTCTTTTACTGAATCGTCTTCTTCATAAAAGGCAATGCCGATGCTTGAAGTTGTATAGAGCTCCTTCCCACCGAGTATCCAAGGGAGCTGCAATGTTTCTAAGATGTTTTCCGCCAAAAGGCTGAGTTCTGAGGAGGATTTGACATGAGGAAGTACAAAGACGAATTCGTCACCACCCATTCTGGCCAGGAGATCGTGTTCTTGAAGACAAGCTCCTGCTCGCTTTACAAATTGCCGTAGCAGTTCATCCCCCGCATCATGACCTAATGTATCATTGATCTGTTTAAAATTGTCTAGATCCGCAAACATGACGGCTAGCTGACCAACGCTTGTCGTTGCTGCACTTAAAGCATCGCTGAGCATTTTATTGAGATATCTCCGGTTAGGGGCACCGGTAAGTGCATCATGATAACTTAATTGTTCCAGTTGAACTTGGTGCTTTTTGCGCTCTGTTATTTCTCTTCCCACGAGCATCATATTTTTAAAGTCACCGTCCTCGTCGAACATGGGTGTTCCTTTCATCTCCAGCCATACAGGATAGCCCTGTTCATGCTGCCGCTTTATTTCGTAGGTAAAGGGCTTTCTCAAAAGCAACATACTCATAAATACTGTACGAAACTTATCGTCCACATCTCCATTTGGTTGGTAAAATACCCATTTACCTATGTATTCTTTTGGATCGAAGCCAAGCACCATTTTATGAGAAGGAGAGGCATACTCCACAATGCCATCCAGGTTGATCAACTGGATCAGATCGAGGGAGTTATCGGCTAAGAGGCGATAGCGCTCTTCGCTTTCTTTCAAAGCCTTAAGCAGATGCCTGTACTCAGTAATGTTTTTAGCTACTCCAAAGATCCCGTTTACCTTACCTTCAAAAAACAAAGGAACTTGCTTAATTTGCAAATAAACAATCTCTCCATTTTTATGATGAGCTTCGGCAACATATTGACATGATGCACCCTTTAAGACCTCCGAAAAATATTGGATGATCAAATCAAGCTGATGTTGACAAAAGAGATCTTTGTAGGATGAACCCATGATTTCACTCTTTTGAAATCCTAAACACTCTGTAACCCCTTCATTTACTTCTACGATTGTTCCTTCGTTCGAAACGATAAAAGTGGCATCTGGATTGTGATTTATGATTGATCTAAATGCTTCAATGGACTGCTCGCTCAAAAACTCTTTCATACTTCCCGATCAATCCTCCGCTAGAATGGCTTAATTTGTAGAATAACTATACAATATTTTAGCAAATTTTGTTTTCATTTAATATTACTAAAATTTACCAACTACTTCAGACCTCTAAGAAAAACTTGTTAGCGAAGCATTGGATAGCTTTTTTGAATCAACGGTTCAAGGGAATGGAAGAATAACAATTTACGCGTAACAACCGACGTTGACGTCTTAAATCCCGACCCGGATAAATTAAGTTACACTGTTAAGTTACCTTTCGGTGGTTCTATATCAGTGAGCTTAAAAAACGTCGTTGAAGTTTTAGCGGGACTTGCTTAATTCCACAATAAAAATGGAGCAGCTGCGCACAGGCGAACTGCTCCTTGCCGTATGAATAACGTTAAATGACGACTATTACATCTCGAGTAAAATAAATATATGCAATGAGCTATTTCTTCTCGAATATGCTGCCTTTGCGGATCGTTATACATGTGCTTCAACTGTTTAACATTCCACTAAGGGACACCGATTTCCTTACTCCTCTTCCCTGCAATCTCCTACCAATGCTCATCCAGTTAACTCAAGCAAGTAAGACATTGATGCCAACATCGATCAATTTGACCTCGTTCAGCAACTGCACCTCAATTTTGGCCCTTGACTTGCGTTTATCAATTTTCCGTATCATCGCTTCTTTGCCGAGGAGTGGTCCGGATGTTACTTTGATTTGGTTCCCGCCGATAATGATATCTGAGTATCCCATTGTTCCGTTGACACCACATAGCTGGATAAGCCAGTCCATCTGTTCCTTGGGAATCGGAGTGAAAAAATTGGCAGCCTGATCATGCTTGTGAATACCGCCATTGACCATATATAAAATATATGGCGTTTTTTTGATGTTGTAATATAAATCGTGAATCTGTCCGGTTTGGATAAAAATATAGCCTGGAAACAATACTTTGGTGCAATGACGAGTTTTTCCCTGCTTTCGTTCCGGAATCATTCGTTTGGGTACTAGACAACTCAAGTGCTGTAGCGCATAAAATCGATCCATAAAAAGTTTAATTTCTTCTTCTTTCCCACTCTGTACAAAAAAGCTGTACCAGTTCATAGATCCTCCCATGATCTTTTTTTATGGACAATTTTAAACCCATTCATTATGTATTATTATAATAAATTACATTTAAGTAAATAAAAAGTGCCTAGGGTCACGGTTCACCCCAGGCACTTTTTACGTCTTTTCACCTAAAAGATCGATCAGCCTTGAAGCAGAACGGATAAATTTTTCAGCCCGTATACATTGCTGGGGTTGACGTCGACTTCATATTCGGGATGCACTTGAAGCCCGGGATAGGTAGTCAGCATCGCTGTCAGCGCCGCTTTGGCTTCCATTCTGGCAAGATGGGAGCCCATGCAAAAATGTATGCCTTTACCCAGAGCCAAATGGGGGTTATTCTTTCTGCCAAGAATGAACTTATCGCCCTCTTCAAATATGTCCTCATCCCGGTTCGCTGAACCGATCCAATTGACAACATAGTCGCCGGGCTCCAGTACTTTGCCGCCAATCTCTGTGCGTTTGAGCACTTTGCGAATCGCTCGCTGCAACGGAGAGCGGTAACGCAACATCTCCTCGACAGCGGATGGGATCATTTGCGGATGCTGCGCCAGTTCCTTAACCAGCTCATAATCATTGAATGTGTAGATGGAGTTGGTGATGAGACTGGTGGTGGTTTCATTTCCTGCGATAAGCAGCATGACACAGCTTGCAATCAGCGACTCGGAAGATAGCTTCTCTCCATCTTCCTCCGCCTGTGTCAGGTCGGATATGATATCATCAGCTGGATTACGTCGTTTCAGTTCAATGATGTCCTGAAAATAGGCCACAAGCTGTGTACTAGCCTGAGCCTGGAGCTGATAAATGCGCATATATTCTTCGGGCGTATTCTCCTGGGGAGCCAGCGTCAGTGTGTTTGCCCAGTCCCGGAATTGCTCACGGTCGCTTGTAGGAACGCCAAGCAACTCGGAAATAACAATCATCGGCAGCGGGGAGGCAAAATCCTGCACCATATCTATTTCGATGCGTCCTTCAATCGATTCCATCAGCTCCTGGACAATCATATCAATTCTGGACGCCCAGGAGGACATCGCTTTTGGGGTGAATGCTTTGGCTAACAGCGCGCGGCTGATGGTATGCTTGGGTTGATCCTGAAAAATGATCGTATCCTGAATAATCGGTGGAGCGAGCACCTTGTTGGAGAAGTATTCCTTATCCTCAGCCACTCGTTTCACATCTTCGTATTTGAATACACTCCAGACATCCTCGGCTTCGTTATAATGAACCGGATCTTCCTGCCGCATTTTTTTGTACCATGCAAATGGCTCATATTTCTCTGCGTTGGTCTTAAAACCTGTAACCAAGTTCAAATCGGGAAAACTGCTTCTTTCCTTGATATTCATGCCAATCGCTCTCCTTTATATCATATGTGCAGAAGGGATGCAGCCCGTTTGCCTAGTACTGAGTGAACGTTTGTTTCATCACTTTTTCCTCCAGATTAATCCGGTTGAACAGTGTAATGAGATGAAGGATGAACAAAGGCACAAATACAGGCCAGGCTTGAGAAATCAGTGCAAAACCGATAAGCTCGGGAATGATGTTCAGGTAATAATTGGGATGGCGCACCAGCCGGAACAGCGAGCTTTGCACCAGTTTGTGGTCTCTGGCAATGTATAGCTTGTATGTCCAAAAAGGGCTGAGTTTGCGAATAACATAGATGAGACAGCAAAGGGCAAACACATATACGACAAGACCAATTACAGTCAACACATTAAACTGTACATCGTAAATAAAGGCGTATACAATGCAGCTCAGATAAATCAGGTTTTGCAGCACAAATAACACTTTGCTGTTCAGGTTGCCGTACTCGGTGCCGCCTCCTGCAACGATCTTTTTCTCGTTACGCATGGCAATAATAACCGATGGTATACGAATGAGTGAGATGATAATTAACAAAAATCCAATCCACATGGTGATCCGCTCCTTCTTCTCGCTTTTTATATTGGCAAGTATGGATTACATGCATTTCCTCACCGAGACTTTCTCGCTGGAACTTTATTTAACTTGGTACTAATCAGGGAGTGTCCGGTACCAGTTTCCTCTGGTGTTCTGGATGCGTTGGGTTCAGGGAAAAGCTGATGACGTCCTGCAAGGTATGGCATTTATTCAGATCCTTCATACTGATTTCAGAGGAAATCCGGGCCTGGAGATGATGAAGAAGCTGAAGCGCCAGCACAGAGTCCATTCCGTAATCTTCCAGCGAACGATGCTCGTCCATGTCGTCTTGTGGGATCCCCAGCAGAGCTGACATGATGCTTTTGATCTCACTATCAACCGAAGGATACAGGGCTGTTGATCCGAAAGCTTCAGCTTTGGCAACGGGTACGGTTTCAATCTCTTCGTTACTTGCTTCGAATGAATCTTCCGTCCCAGTTTTCTTCATTCCAACCCAGTATTTCTCGGGTGCAAACGGATAGGTTGGAAGGGATATCCGCTCAGGACGATCCTCTGTATATAAAAGCTCCCACTGGATCTCTACACCCTGCACCCACAGTTCAAGCAATTTATGGTATTTGCGACGTATAATCCATTTTTGCAGCGCTTCGCCGAGTTCTTCATCCTCTCTGAACAGTGCTGCCGTCCGTTTGTGAGCAGCAATGGAGCCAAGATGGAGCTTGTGACTTTTCGCAGATTCCGATGAAAGCTGCGCATGCACGGATTCATCCGAATCGGTCCACAAGTGCGCTTCCTGAACATAGCCTTCCAGCAAGGATTTTAGCTCTGTAATTGATGCGGCTATGAAGCCTGCACGGTATTCCATCGCTTGTCTTCCCGTCTGAAGTGTACAGGCAATGCGGCGAAGCTGTTGAGAAGTACCCTCCTCCTCCTCATTGCGAAGCAGGGCAGCCGACAACTGGATCATTTGTTCCCTGAGCCGCTCCTTGCTTTTGGCCGATAGCACGATTGCAACAGGAGCCAACTCGGATTCAGAACTGGTCACCTCATCATGCTGTCGTGGTGGTATATATTCCTCCAGAATAACGTGGGCATTGGAACCCCCAAAACCAAAGGAGCTTACTCCTGCCCTACGGGGCATTTCGCTGCCATTGCTGTCTTTGAGTCTCTCCCATTCCTGCGTCTGTCTGACAACATAGAACGGGCTGTTCTCAAGCTGGACATACGGACTGAGCTGCTCTGTATGCAGGCTGGGAACAAGCTTGCGGTGTTTCATCTGCAACAACACCTTAATTACTCCGGCTATGCCAGAAGCAAGCTCCAGATGACCGATATTTGTTTTGACAGAGCCGACGCCACAGTATGGGGTTGACTGTCCTGGAGTGGAAGTCTGCCCTGTGGGTGATAAGCCTGCCCTCGTCTCCTGAAATACTGTCTTGAGCGCATTGATCTCAATTGGATCACCAAGTGGTGTGCCTGTGCCATGTGCTTCAATATAATTTATAGTGGAAGGATCAATTCCCGCCCGGGCATACACGGATTTCAGCAGCGCTGTTTGTGCCTTAGGGTTGGGAGCAGTAAGTGAGCCTGCCTTTCCGCCGTGATTTTCACCGCTACCGCGGATCAAGCCGTAAATGTGGTCATGGTCGCGCTGAGCATCACTCAATTTCTTGAGAAAAATCATTCCTACCCCTTCGCCACGGCCGTAACCGTTTGCCTCGCTTGAAAAGGTTTTGCAACGCCCGTCCGCGCTAAGCATGCCCGCTTTGGTCAGACTGATATGAGCATCCACGGACAGGATCGTATTTACACCCCCGGCTACAGCCGTCTCGCAATCCCCATTTCGAATGGCTTGAACGGCCCGATGAATGGCGACCAGGGAGCTGGAGCAGGACGTTTCGACTGGCTGGCTAGGACCGTGTATGTTCAGTGTGTAGCTCATCCGATTAGGGCCGACAGAAGGAACGGTGGCTGTAACGGAGTATGCCTCGACCGCTTCATTCGACTGAGCCAGCATGACATTATATCCGCTGCTGCCTGTGCCAATGAACAGTCCCATGTCCGAACCTGACAGGTCTGACGGTGCATAACCTGCATCTTCAATCACTTTCCACACATGCATCATCAGCAAGCGCTGTTGCGGGTCCATGTGCAGGGCTTCCTTGGGAGAAATACCGAAAAACAATGGATCGAACTCACTGATTCCGCTCATAAATCCCGCATGTTTTACGTTGGTTTTGCCTTTCTCTCTAAGCGGATCACCCATATAATCCTGCCAGCGCCAACGTTCCTCTGGAATCTCCGAAATGCAGTCTTTGCCATCAAGCAGATTGTGCCAAAGTTGCTCCGCGTTATCGGCCATCGGAAACTTAGCGCTAATACCCACAATGGCTATGGGCTCGAGGGAAGACAGCTCTGAACCCGAATTAAGCTTGCTGCCTATACCTGCATGGGAACGGCCAGATGTGTGTTTCTCCTCTTCTGAAGCCGTCAACCGCAATGAAGTTTGCCGCGGTTCTTCCCTTTTGGATGCTCCTGGCACAGAATGAGACATAGCATTGAGCGATTCGGGTTGAGGTGTCGTTCTGCCAGCAGAAGGCTGTGTCCACTTATCGGTATGATTTTGCAGCAAATGAACCGCCAACTCGCGAATAGTGCCATGCTCAAAAAAGATGGCGGGTGTCAAACCCAATCCATGGCCGCGATTCAACCGATCCGCGAGCTCTGTGAACAGAATGGAATCAAAACCGTATTCTGCCCATTCCGTATCACTGTCCAAATCGTAGATGCTGACTTTTAACAGGGAAGACACCGTTTGGGATAATAAAGCTAGAACCTGTTCTTCCCCCTGCTTTTCCTGAAACGAAGGCGTCATTGCAGATCCCGTAACAGGGTTGGATGTTTCATTTATATGCTGAACAATGTCCGCGTCTTCAACTTCAGAAGAGGATGTTTCCGCACGGTGCAATTGCGATCCCTTTTCCCTCGTTGTCTCTCCAAGTGATTGATCTTCAGCCTGAATCCAGTAACGATTTCTGGCAAAAGGATACGTGGGTACACGAACAATAGTTGGCTTCTTCTGAAGATCATCATACAAAGCTGTCCAGTCCACCCCATGTCCCTGCTCCCACAATGCAGCCCATTGATGAAGCCTCTCCTGCGACGAAGGACGATTTTCCAGCAAAGTCATTTCATAAGGTGTTTCACTGGAATGTTGTTGTAATGATGACTGGCTTTTCAGGAACTGATCAATCTGTTCCACCAGTTCACTGTGGCTGCTGCCCTTCCAAGCAACCCTGTATTTCATGTCCGTTCTTCCAAGCTGAAACGTGTAGGCAATGTCTATTAGGCACTCAGACAGACCACCGTTCTCCAAATAAAAACGAACCTGGCGAGCGTATTCGATCAATCTTTCCTGTGTTCTGGCCGAGATCGGAAGAACCACTTCACCATTCCCTGAAGCTTCCGCTTGATCGGAATACGCATCTAGTGTAGAACGATCTGTCCATGAGACGGCAGTTGGAATATATTCCTCTACGATCAGATGTGCATTGCTTCCGCTTGCGCCAAAAGAACTCAACCCGGCACGAACAGGCCACTCCGCATAGCGCCCATTCTGTTTTCCATGACGGCGCTCCCAACGCTCGCTTGTCCGCTGCACGTGGAAGCAGGTATTCTCAAACGGAATCAGCGGGTTCAGCTCCTCAGCATGCAGCGAAGGAAACAGCTCCCTGTGCTTGATTTGCAGGATAAGCTTGGTTAGCCCGGCGACGCCTGCCGCTGCTTCCAGATGTCCAATGTTGGACTTCAAGGAACCGACAGCACAGTTTTGGCCCGGATTGCGGCTGTTTCGAAAGGCACGCTCCAGCCCCTGAATTTCAATGGGATCACCCAGTGACGTTCCAGTTCCGTGGGCTTCGATATATCCGATGGTTCCTGGCTCAACGCCTGCTGCCGCGAGTGCATCTGCAATGACTTCCGATTGGGCCACTGGATCTGGCACTGTCGTTCCGGACGTTTTGCCAGCATGATTCAGAGCCGAACCCTTAATGACGCCATAGATCGGATAACCTTGCTTGCGGGCTTCAGCCACCGTTGTGAGCAGGACAGCGCCTACCCCTTCACTTGGCACATAGCCGTCCCCATCCTTGCCAAAGCTGCGACATTTTCCGTCCGATGACAGAAACTTGGCCTGTTTCAGAAATACATACTTATGGGGATGGGTGACCAGATTCACACCCCCTGCTATGGCATACTGGCTCTGTCCATGTCGAATGCTCTCGCAGGCCAAATGTATCGCTGTCAATGAGGATGAGCACATGCTGTCTACAGCGATGGATGGACCATGGAAATTCAGGTGGTAAGAAACCAGATTGGCGATGGCTGAAGCGTTGCTGCCCATGGCCGTAGGAGTGCCTTGCTGCGTCATGGCTGCGCCAAGCAGTTCATAATGGTTCCAGAACACGCCAGCAAATACACCGACATTCCGCTTGGATGCTGATGCATCATGATGCTTGTCACGTTCGATAGCAAAGCCTGCATCCTCACAGGCTGTCCAGGCCGCTTGCAAAAACAGCCGTGCCTGTGGGTCCATCCTTTCGGCTTGAAGCGGCGAAATTTGAAAGAAGGCCGGGTCGAAGTCATCGATCATGTCCAGAAATCCGCCAGCTGGGTAATATTCAGAAGCGGAATACGGAAGATGCAGTCCCGCCCAGCGTTCATCCGGCATGGGCGTGATACAATCTCGTCCCTCCTTCAAAATCCGGGCCAATTCGTCCATGTTATTCGCCGAGGGATACCTTCCCGCCATGCCAATGACAGCAATATCTTCCGGATCAGATGGCGGCGGCAAATGAATGGCCGCGTCGTCTCCCATAACGGACTGAATGCGGGATTTATTCCCGTATACAAGTACAACTTGCGAAACATCCTGTGCAATAATCCGGTCGATAAGCGCCATCCCCTCAGCCAAAGGCAGTGGCATTGAACCTGAGGACGTATACATGCTGCTGCGAATATGATCATTCACTTGCATGCCGCCATCTACCCATAGGGGCCAGTTAATCGTAAACTGACGTGGAATTGCTCCTTCTGTTCCACCTTTCTCCTGATGATTCAACAAAAGTCTGTCCATACAGCTGTTGGCCACAGCGTAATCAGCCTGCCCTTTGTTGCCTACAATGGCTGACAGGGAGGAAAATGTAACCGTGAACTCTGGCCTAAAATCATTTAAGGCCTGCTCCAGATTCCAGAGTCCATCCATTTTGGGCTTTAACACCTGCTCCAGGTCGGACAAAGGCTTTTGGAGAATCAACTGGTCTTTGGCAGTTCCTGCACAGTGAAATACCCCCGTGATTCCTCCATACTGATGCCAAATCTGCAGGACAGCCTGCTCCATCTCGGCCAGAACGGTTGTATCGGCCTGAATATATATGACTTCTGCACCGTTGATGCGCAGCGGTTTCAGTTTGCTCTGGATGTTTTCACTAAGCGGAGAACGTCCGACAAGGACCAGTTTGCATCTGCATTGACGGGAAAGATGAACAGCCAGCGCATACCCCAGCCCGCCCATGCCGCCGGTAATAAGATAGACTCCGCCAGGCTTATAGGGTTTTTCCAATGGGGCCGCCGGAACAGGTATCTCCACCAACTTGCGAACATGCCGCTGAAGGGTGTCTCCTTTGTACCATATGGAGACAGCGGACCCTGACGAGATGTTTTCGGCTTCGAGTCGAAGTTGACGAATCAACGTCTCATCCATGAAGCTTTCATGCAGATCCATTCTGATTAATTGAGCCCCAAAGGCTGGAAGTTCCATCGCAGCCGTCTTTACCAGCCCTTCAAATCCGTGAATGTATCCACCCGTGTCACGGGAATCCGACAGCACTTGAAGAACGATTCGTCTCCCTGCATTCGGGTGAATTGCTTTTGCCTGGATCATTCCGTATAACGCGGTTACCTTCTGGCGGTACAGATCAGCGTCCATGGACGAATGATCAGGCAATTGATGAACCTCGTAGATGTCAGACTGAAGCTCCATCTTGGCAGCAAGAGCCGGATAGTTGCCATAGAGAACAACTATCCGGTACGGAGTGTGATCGGACCGCAACTCTTTTCCATCCGCTATCGTGGGTCGGGCAGATTCAACCTCATGGATATCCCCGGATTCAATCCATTTAGGCTCATAACATACAGGTTCTCCATTCCCCTCGATTTCTCTGGCTGTTGCTGGTACTTCCAAATGCGTTGCAGGTTGTTCATCTGTCGAATGGCTGCTTTGAGACGAAAGCGTATTCAAGTCCACACTTTCCGACACTGCTGCTGCCTCATTCCAGACGTCGGAACAATGTGTGTGCAGATATTCGGTCAATGCCTGCACGGAAGAGTGCTCAAACAGCAGCGTTGGATAAAGTTCCATGTTCACTCGGTTTTCCAGCCGTTTCACCAGCTCCAGCAGATGCATGGAATCTAGTCCCTGCTCATAGAAGCCTGCCCGCTCATCCACTGCTTCAGGTAAAATGTGCAGCATGCGTGCGATTTCATCTTTCACATACGCCGAAATCGTGGATCGGACCTGATCTTGGGAGCCCGCAGGCATTACAGTTGGTTTTGTCCATTCGGAGCTTCCAGCTATTACCGGTTCAGAAGTTGGTTTGTCGTTGCGTCCAGTTGTCATCGTGTTTGTCAGCCCGGTAATGGATGTGGCATGGCGAACTCTTTTTGCCTTCAAATGCACAAACTCCGCAAGCAATCTACCCTCCGGATCTGTAACAGCAATGCTGCGGGAGATGATATCCCCACCGGAAAGATCACTTGGTGTTTGTTCGGTAAACGTGCGAATCTCAGCTGGAAAACGGTCATATATAACAAATCGTTCAATCATGAACGGAATGTATGGAGGAACTTCTGCATCCAGACCGCCGACATCCCCCAGGCGGAAGGACGACCCGGCAAATGTCGCCCCATCCAACAGGGCCACATGAGCGTGGAACTTGTCCAGATACTGCTCGGCCAGGCTGCTCAGCCGGATATTCATCCACTCCATTTGGCCTTGTCTGTAGACATCTCCGTGGTTTTTCATAAAGGAAAAATGCTGTATATCCGCCTGTCGGGCGAGCTGATAGATCTGATCCATATCCCATGTCTGAAGCCCGTCTGTGTCTTTGGAAGGCAGCGGTTGTGTATGCTGTAGAGGTTGTACAGGCTCCCTCCCTCCGAGCAAATACAGCTTGCATTCCATATTCAGCACATCATCAGATGAAGGCGGCTCACCGTCTTTTGGTACTTTGCGGCTATGGATGGTGACCTGACCCTCATCCATATTCATGGACAATGTCAGCCTAATATCCACATCAAAATCCGTCGAAGTGACAATCGGCTGTGTAAACACGATATCCCGAAGTTCAATGGAGGTTGTACGCAGATGGCTGCCGCTCAATCGGTACACCATATCCAGTAGCACAACACCCGGAAGGGTGCAGACGCCGTGAACACGATGATCTCTCACGAAATAGTCGCTGTGGCGCAATCGCTGTAAAAATGATTCGGTTGCAGGCAATGTCATGATCCGCGTCACTCCCTTCTCATAGCTTGATGAAATCAAAAAAGCTCGATTGCTCCGAAAGCTCCGGTAGCTGTTGCATTGGCAACACAGCTGAAACATTGGACGATGCCTCCACCGATTCCGTTGCCTTGACGGGTGGCCAGCAATACTTTCGTTGAAAAGGTGAAGCAGGGAAACGAAGCGGCAGGCTCACCATGCGTTCGGCAGGAATACCTTCATTGCTTACAATAACGTGTGCGTTGTTGCCTCCAAGTCCGAATGCACTAATGCCTGCCCGCAGTGTGTCGCTTGAACCACTTCCCCACGGTTGGTGCTGCTGTACGATATAAAAAGGAGATTCCCCGAACTGGAACCGCGGATTGGGCTGGTCGCAGTGAATCGTCGGCGGAAGCTCGCGGTGAGCAAGCGAGAGCAATACCTTGATCAGGCTGGCAATGCCCGATGCGCTCAGCAGATGACCGATATTGCTTTTGACACTGCCTACGCCGCAAAACTGGCGCTGATTTGTATATTTTGCGAAAACACCTGTCAAAGCCTTAAGTTCGATGGGATCACCGATTAGTGTCCCTGTTCCATGTGTCTCGATATAGCTGATGGTGGAAGGATGAATGCCTGCATTTAAAATCGCTTTTTCCAGCAATTCCTGCTGGGCTTCCGGGTTAGGTGTGGTAATGCCCATCGTTTGACCATCATTATTGATGGAGGTGCCATCGATGACCCCATAGATCGTGTCCTGATCGGCGATGGCTTGCGATAACGGTTTAAGTAATACAACGCCGCAACCTTCACCCAGCCCGATGCCGTTTGCGTCAGCACTGAACGTTTTGCAACGAGAATCCGGAGATAATACGCTGGCAGCTCCAAGCATCTCGTAGGGTGCATCATCAAGCAGAATGTCCACACCGCCCGCAAAAGCGAGATCGCATTCCCCATCCAGCAGACTTCGTACAGCAAGATGAACTGCGGTAAGTGAACTGGAACAAGCGGTATCCACCACCATGTTGGGGCCTTTCAGATTATAAAAATGGGACAGATGTGCAGCGATAAAGTTTTGGCCGATGCCAACGATTGTATCTTTCGTGTTGCCTCCCAGCTTGGACGAAAAGTTGCTCGCTCTGGAGCCGACAAATACGCCGGTCTGTGAATTCCATAAACGTTCCCGGCTGTATCCTGCGTCTGCGGCGGCCTCCACGCTCACTTCCAGCAGTTGGCGCTGGAGCGGATCCAGCTGTTCTGCCAGCGTATCTGTAATTCGGAAAAATGCCGGATCAAACTGTTCAATGTCCCGAATGAACGCCCCAATGCGCTTGCTGGAAGCGGAATTCCTATTGGTGCTGCTGCCTGTCAACCTCAAGCGTTCCGCTGGGATCTCAGTCATGCTATCTTTGCCCTTTTGCAGATTGGACCAGAATTGCGCCGGATTCTCGGCATCAGGAAAATGACAGGCAACGCCAACAATTGCAATTTTATCCCGCTTCTTGGTTTGTTCCAGCTCCGCTGGTTTTTCATATGCTTCATCCACAGGATCATTCAGTTCATTCAGTCCGGTGCGACCCTCCATATCTGGTTTAGCATGTTGCACAGGAGCGGAAGTCGCTGAACGAACATCGGAAGGTTTTCCAGTTGAATTTTCCTTCAACTTAGAGTTGGGTGCCATCAACAGGCCAGCCAAAGATTCGGGATAGATCCGAACCAGATGTTTTGCTAATTGGCGCAGTGTTGGGTGTTCAAGCAGCAGCGAAGGGTCTGTTGCAACATGCTGAAGCTCTCGGTCCATGACCGTCAGAACCTGGACAAGCAGGATCGAATCCATTCCGTAGTGCTGAAAAGGGGTATCTTCATCCAGCCGGGATTCATCCAATCTCAGTTCTTTTGCCATCAAAGTCTTAAGCCACCCCAGTGTCCTGTTCTGCAGCTCTTCCATGAAGCTTGGGGTCATCCGCTCCACCGGGCTTGGAATTAACGGAATGGATACCTGCTGTGCTTCACTTAACGATGCCTCTGCCCGATGCTCCGCTTGTTGCTCTCCCTTGTGTACAGTCTGCGATGCAACTACAGCCGGCAGAATAACAGGTCCCCTGTTTTCCCGAATAATCCGATCCAGCCATAACATTCCTTCCGCATCGGTGATGCTGAGAAGGCCGCTCTGGCGATATGCTTCGCTAGTGACCGCACCAAAACCGGATTCCTGCCAGCTTGGCCACTGGATGCTGATGATCGGGAATGGAGAGATCGCACTTTCCCGGGATGCGGCTTCGGCAAAATAGTCCATATAGGCGTTAGCCATCACATAATCGCTCTGCCCTGCTCCCAGTGAAGGCATCGCTGAGGACACAGAGGAAAACAGCACAAAGAAGCGCAGTGGCTCATGCCTGAACGCATGAAATAACGTATGCAACCCGCTTGTTTTTGGATCAAGCACCCGCTGCATGACATCCGCCTGCTTGCGAATAAAAGCCGGATTGGCTGTATCCACGTTACCAGCACAATGAATAACCCCTCCAACAGGGCCCATTGAGCGCTTAACTCTGGCCAGTTCTGCCTGAATGGCGTTCTCGTTCGTTAGAGGGATATCCGTAACAAGTACCTCGGCCCCCAGTTGTTCGAGTTCCAACAGTGATCTGATTTTGGCGCCCATCGCAGTGTCATGGCTCGCATATGCGTCCCATTCCTCCCGCTGTGGAATGGCTTCCCGTCCAGTCAGCAACAGCCGCTTCACGTTGTGATGCTTCACAAAATGGCGGGCACATGCCATTCCAAGGCCTCGGGTACCTCCGGTAATCCACAACACCTGATTTGCTTCCAGGAAAGGTCGTTCCGGATCGATTGAAGATTCCGTAACATCTTTGTTCATACCCGCCCCATAAGGCAGCTCACGCATATAGGAACGCCAGCGTTTACCATCACGGTAGCATATCTCCGGTTCCCGATCTGTTTGCCGGAACTCTGTTGTAATGCATTCAATCTTTGCCTCTTCCGATGCCGATGGATCGACATCCAGATGTCTGGATTGGATGCTGCGATATTCGGATTGCAGCATGCGGAACAGACCCGCACGAGAGGCGTGGGCCAGATTCACTTTCGAATTGCGGAACGACTCCAGGCCATTGGTCACCAATAGCAGCAGCATCCCCTCATGGCCATGGACTTCAATGACGTCCTGCATAAGCTTCAGCCATGCCGGCCGGATCTGTTCTTCGCAGGTATCATCAACAGTGGTCTGCCTCATGAATGCTGTCAGATCAATCAAACCTGTCAGTCCATGCTTCAAACGTTCCTCATCTTCGAGCCAATGGCGTCCCGGATCATCCAACTGTTCTTCATTCAAAACCACCGTATGTTTAAAATGTTCTGTCAATCTCGCAGCAAGGGCGGCTGAATCCCGATTGGCAAGGATCAGAATCTTTCCAACAGAATTGCTTTCATCAGAGATGGATGCAATGTCCGCAAGCTGCCAGTCTTTGTGATAAGCAGTCATTTGGCGCTCAGGTGCTGCTTTCTGAATTCCAGCAGATACGGGAGAGTTGAGACCATCCACATGTTCACGGATAACCGCTTCCTCAGGCAATTCAAACCAGCAGCGCTCGCGCTCAAACGGATAGCCAGGCAGACTAATTCGACGAGGCTGTCCTGTGGAGTATAGAACACTCCAATCCGCTTTGATGCCTTTCACCCACAAATCCAGCACTTTGCCGTAAAGGCCTTCATTTAACCAACGGCTCACGACTTCGCCAAAATGCTCATCCATGGCAATTGCTGCCTGCACAGCCTGATAGGATTTGACATTTCCGAAGTACATTCCGTCTATTCCGTCTACCGGCTCGTTCGTGTTCTCATTTCCCAGGAAAAGTTGAAGACGTTCCTTCAACTCCTGAACGGATCGCACTACGAATCCGAGGCGCTCTTCCATCTCCTGTCTTCCGGTTTGAAGCGTAAATGCCAAGCGCTCCAGCATACGTTCCGGTTCTTCCTCTGCTCCTCCGGTGAGATGTTTCTCATCCACAGCAGTGAGCAAACGTCTGGCTCGTTCCCTGAGAGCGGATGGGGTTCGCGCCGAGAGCACAATGATGACAGCTCCTCCTCTTATTGCTTCGTTGACCGTTACCCCCTCATGTGGATGGTAATCTGCCTCTTCAATGATCAGGTGGGCATTGGAACCACCCGCACCAAATGAAGACAAGCCCGCCCTGCGCGGAATCTGGACACGTTTGCCGTTTTCCATCCGCTGCAACAGCTTCCACGCTTCAGCGTCCCGCTGTACACGAAACGGGGTCTGCTCAAAGTCGATATGCGGATTGGCCGGGTCTGAATGCAGAGAAGGCACCAGTTGCCCATGTTTCAGCTGAAGCAATATTTTGGTCAGTCCGGCAATACCCGCCGCACTTTCGGCGTGGCCAATGTTGGACTTTACCGACCCGAGAGCGCAAAACTGCTGCTGGTCCGTGGATTCTGCAAACGCTTTGCTCAGACCGGCAACCTCAATCGGATCACCAAGCGATGTGCCTGTGCCGTGAGCCTCCACATAGGTAATGGTGTCGGCGGAGATGTCCGCCTCAGCAATGGCTCTCCCTATGACACATGTCTGTGCCGTCGGATTCGGCACGGTATACCCATTCGTTTTTCCACCGTGATTCAGTGCACTGCCTTTAATAACCCCGTAGATATGATCTCCGTCTTCGATTGCCTTGTTGAGCGGCTTGAGAATGACTGCTCCGACACCCTCGCTGGGAACATAGCCGTCCCCTTGTGCACCAAAGCTTTTGCATCGGCCTTCGCTTGAAAGGAAGCCACCTTGGTTCAGTAAAATATACTTGTTTGGATGAATCGATACGTTGACACCGCCCGCCACCGCCACTTCGCATTCCTTCAATACAAGACTCTGGCAAGCCAGATGAATCGCAGTCAAGGAAGAGGAACACATCGTATCAACAGCCATACTTGGCCCATTGAAATTGCAATAATACGATATTCGATTGGCGATGGATGCCGGATTGCCACTTAAAGCGATGGAGGAGCCTCCCTTGGCCTGAGCCTGGGCGGCGTACAGCTGGTATTCCTCGTACATGACTCCAACGTACACGCCAACCCTGTTTCCCCAAGTATCTCCGGTTGCGGAAGCCAAACCCTCCGGTGTATACCCTGCATCTTCAATGGCTTCATACGCGGTTTCCAGGAACAGCCGCTCCTGCGGATCCATCATCTGTGCTTCTCTGGGCGAGATATGGAAAAACAAGGGATCAAAACGATCCACGCCCTGGAGGAAGCCTCCCCACTTGCTGCCAGGCTTCGGTGAATTAGGGTCCGCATGGTGCATATGTAGCCTGTAATCCCAGCGATCCAACGGAATTTCAGTGACACTATCCCTGCCCTGCATCAAGTTTTCCCAAAATTGTTCCAGATCGTCCGCCTCGGGATACCGTCCAGACAGGCCAATAATGGCGATATCCTTGGCAAGTGAGCGCACTTGAGCATCTGCTGGCGCCGAGGGGCGCTGAGCTGGACGCTGAAATGCACGAAATGGAGGGTGTTGCAGGCCGGATCGGGCAGTCTTAGTCTTATCCGAACGTTCCTTACGTTCTTCATATGGCAGCGCAGGAACCGAAATCAGGCGATTGACGGTATCGCGGTGGGCCTTGATCAGATATCCACTCAACTCTTTGAGAGTCTGATATTCAAAAAGCAGTGTTTTGGACAATGGCCCAAAAGTACCCTCGAGCTGATCCGTCAATTGAGTAATGCTAATCGAGTCTATACCATACTCTTCCAGTCGGGCGTGGCTTACAATTTGATCTGCGGGCACTTTGAGTACCGCGGACAAGGCCTTTTTTAGAAAAGTATCCAATGCTTCCGCCAGTATATTGTCTGCTGCTGTGGTCTGCGCGTGCTTCCCCAAACGATCCGTTGGCAGGCTGGTTTGACTTAAACGCGGTAATGGTTCGCCCTCAAGAACTAACGGTGCTGATGGGAAAGCGTTTGGATATCGCTGGCTTAGAAATGCCGAAGCAGATTGCAACGTTGGATATTCCACAAACAAAACATGACTCAGATCCAGCCCACATTGCTCGTTCAACCTTTGGGCCAAGAGCGTTAATTGAGGCTGGTCCAGTCCGCATTCAAGCCAATCCGCTTCGCGGCTAATCTCATCTGGCCCCACACCAAGCAGTTCCGCAGTCAATTTTTGCAACACAGACATGGCACCTGCTTCTGAAATGAATGGGGTATCCCGCGTTGTACGGTTCATATTCCAACGTGCCTCTAGGCTGGAAATCAGCTTCGGAATGTCCCCTTGTACTCCAACGATTTCACATTCTGTGGACTGAAAAGCTCTGTACAGCAGCGTAATACCTGCTTTAAGATCCAGTGGACGCATTCCCGTACTTTCCCATAATCCCTTCTCTTCAGCAGGGCTCAAATGCATGCCGCCATCTTTCCATAACGGCCAGTGGATGGCCAGGGTCCTTCCTTGCCTTTTTCCGGTAAGCATTAACTGATGACGATACTGTGCATAGCTGCCCATATATCCGTTGGCCGCAGCGTAATCACATTGGCCTGGATTTCCATATACTCCCGACATGGAAGAGAACAGGATAAAAAAGTCCAGCTTCATCGCCCGGGTTGCTTCATCCAAATGAAAGGTGCCAGCAACTTTCGGAGCCAGCACCTTCTCCATTTCGGCTTTTGTTTTGTTCAAGATGTACTGATCTCTCGTTAAACCTGCACTATGGATGATTCCATCCAGACGGCCGAAGCTATGCTGAATATAAGCAACAAGCTCCGATGTATCTTTTTCCCGGGATATATCCCCTTGGCGATAGATGATCGTGGTACCATTTGTTTTCAAGGCTTCCCACGCTTGCTCTTGACTCGCTGATATGTCCGATCTGCCTGTCAAAATCAGCGTTGCGTTGACAACCTTAGAGGCAATCTCACGGGCAAAAATATGGCCCAGGCCACCTGCCCCTCCTGTAATAAGGTACACCCCGCCATTCTTCCAAGGCATGGCATCCGTCTCAGCAGGCAGATGGAGGGCTTTCCAGTGAAGCACTTGTCGTTGTGGGCCTTGGTAACCGATACATACATCCTCAGACTCCCGGTTGGCCTTTATTAGTTCGGCAGCACGCTTGGCGTTACGCAGTTCTCGAGACAGGCTCTTCGATTCTGAATCTCCCTCTTCCCTATCTTCAATGAACTGAACATGAATTCGGGGATTTTCCAGTGCCGCCGTTCGCAGCAATCCTGTTAATCCGCTATACAGCTGAAAATGATCTTCACGTCTGTATAACAGCTGAATAAGCACATTCTCAGCATTGGATGGACTACTCACCAGTTGTTGAAGTACGTGGAGTACTTGGGTAGAAGCAGACGCAAAACGTTTGCAGCTTGCATCAACGTTGTGAATGTCAGCAACCTTTTCAGATCCAAGCGCTACGATCTCGGTTGGTATTTGCTCTCGCTTCAGTCTTTCCTTTATTTCCTCCGCCAGTTCGGCCCAAGGTTCAGCCAGCATTACGATATGCCTGCCATAAGGAGGGTTCCACTCATGCCGGACAGCGGCGCTTTCTTCCCAACGAGGTACCAACATGGCCGTTTCCCGCCCAAGCGGCTCATACCCCGAGACATCCCCTGATACTGTACCGTTCTTCAATGCTCTGCAACTAAGTCCCTGAATAAGAACACATGGAACCCCTGTACTGGAGAACAAATCAATATCCAGCTTAGGCATGGCATCCGAGGCGGATGAAGGAGAATCAGAGCTGTAACGCACATGAGCCCACATTTCTTCAGTGCAGGGGCCCAGAACCTGAATTTCATCCATGGCATAGGGAATGGGCAGCATAGCATTTGCGTTTTCCAGCTCTTTGCCTTCTTTTCCCTCCTGGTCCTCCATCCACAGCCCGATCGCGGATTGCAAAGCCCCGTCCAGGATGGCCGGATGCAGTACATAGGATTGCATTTCATGTTTGAGAATAGAAGGCAGGCGAAGCTGTCCTAACACCTCGTCTTCTCCCACGTTTAACTCAACCAACAACCGATGGGCGATTCCATAGTTGAGACCACCTTGTTCGTAAATTTTGTAGCATTGATCCGCAGTTAATCGTTTGGTGTTGCAGCGTGCTTTTATCTCGCCCGGATTAATCGCCATTGCTGCTACAAGCTTGGGTTCCAGTGAAACGATGCTGGCATAACCACTGCTGTGCCCCCTATTTTCGCCCGGTCCATCCGCAGACATCCCGCTGTACATTTCATATTGAATAGGCTGCTCCTCTATTGAAGCATGTAATCGAATATGCAGAGGCACCGGAGTCTCCCTGACAATAAGGGGACGCATCCACACATGGTTTTTCAAGATAACTGCAAAATTCTCTCCTTGCTGCTCGCCTAGAGCATCGCTGACTGCAGCGTGCGCCATTTCAAGGTAGGCCGCACCGGGTAGAATCCGCTCTTGTCCGATCCGATGATCATTCAAGTAAAATTCCTGGCCGGTCAGAACCGTCACGTATTTTTGCTCCGACAGGTTGGACTTATTCTCATGAAGCAGTGGATGAATAAAAGGAATATGACTGGAGTATCCGTTATGGGGAAAATCCCCATTCATCTGGAACTCCACAGAAGGTTCACCAGGTATCCAATACCGTTCTTTGGCAAACGGATACGTAGGCAGGCTGATCTTGCAGGGCCTGAATCCGTTATGGAGCAAATTCCAGTCCACATTCAGGCCTTTCACCCAAAACTCCAGCAATTTTCCGAACTTGCGTTTGGTAATCCAGTTCATTAGGGTATGGCTCATGTCTGCATCGGTTGACAGTATGGATAGCGGCTGTTGTGCATCACCTGCATATCCCACATACATGTCGTCCATATCCTGATCTCCCGAACAGTAGCATTCCAGTTTCGAGCTCAGTTCCTGTAGCGAACCTGTAACGATGCCAAGGCGCATGTTCATCATCTCACGTCCGGTTTGCAGCGTATAAGCGATGCTCGCCAATTGTTCCTCTTGATATCGATTCGATCGCAGAGCCGTCAGCATACGTTCACACAATTCACGAAGCTGCTCTTCATTCCGGGCTGACAAAACGATAAGCGCCTGCTGTTTAGCTGGTCTATCCTGCTCAGCCGGCAACATATCTGACTGCTCGGGACAATACTCCTGCACAATGATATGGGCATTGGAGCCCCCGGCACCAAATGAGGAAATTCCCGCAATCCGTGGGACTTCCCGTGTAGAGTTTCCTGAATCAACCGTTATTCTGTCCCAGTCACTTAATTGTTTCTGCACTGTAAAAGGCGTCTTGTCGAACTGAATGTGTGGATTAGGCGGGTCCGCATGAATGGAAGGAACCAGCTGCCGATGCTGCATCTGCAAAAGGACCTTGGTCAGGCCTGCAATGCCTGCTGCACTTTCGCAATGACCAATATTCGATTTGGCTGAGCCAATGGCACATTTGTTGTTCGCTGCTTTCCCTTTCCTAAATGCCTGGGTTAACCCTGTAATTTCGATGGGATCTCCCAGTGAGGTGCCTGTCCCATGAGCTTCGATATAGCTGATGTCCGTAATGTCGATTCCTGCCTCCGCGACAGCTGTTTCAATAACCTCCGCCTGTCTCGCAGGATTGGGAACCGTATAACCGTTCGTTTTGCCGCCGTGGTTAACAGCAGTTCCTTTAATGACGCCATAAATATGATCACCGTCGGCTATGGCACGGTTTAAAGGTTTAAGCATTACGGCCCCTACACCTTCTCCGGGGACATAACCATCACCGCCTTCACCGAAGCTTTCGCAGCGACCTTTCGAAGAGAGGAATTGCCCCTGCGTTAACATCACATATTTATTGGGGTGAACAGATACATTAACACCTCCGGCGATTGCAGTTAGGCATTCTTTTTTACTCAGACTCTGACAGGCCAGATGAATGGCCGTGAGTGACGAGGAACACATGGTATCTATCACCATGCTGGGCCCATGAAAATTACAAAAGTACGAGACACGATTGGCAATGGAAGCCGGATTACCGTTTAATGCAAATGGCTCTCTACCCGCAATCCTGGCTTCAGCGCCATACAGCTGATACTCCTGATACATGACTCCTGCGAATACACCGACATTCCCCATCTGATCCGGGGGTGCATCTGGACCTGCGGCCTGTTCGCGGGTATATCCCGCATCCTGAAGCGTCTCGTAAACACATTCCAGAAACAGTCGCTCCTGCGGATCAATTCGTTCAGCTTCCTTCGGAGAAATCTGAAAAAAGAGTGGATCAAAACGATCCACTCCATCCAAAAATCCGCCCCATTTTCCAGAATATTTTCCTTTGCTCGCATTCATCTCGGTATGAATTCGGTAATCCCAGCGATCTTCCGGTATTTCGGTAATGCAGTCCTTCCCGTGTTTCAGGTTCTCCCAGAACTGCTCCAGGTTACCAGACTTCGGATATCGTCCAGACATGCCAATGATGGCGATGTCCAGAGATTTGCTATGGTCATGCTCTTTGCTGATCGATTCTCCGCCTGCGCTGGTCGCTGCTGGAATTCTTCTCCGCGAGCCAGCAGATGGCTGCCGCTTATTGAACGAATTCGAGCTTTCAGACTTCCGTATTGTGCTGGACTCAAGCTCTGAGTTACGGAGTTGTACGTCTGAATTGCTTTTCGCCTGCACCCCTGTGAGCTGCTCCAGTCGTTCCCGGTGATGGCTCATGAAATACCCGGCAAGCTCCGCTATATTTTGGTATTCATAGAACAATGTCTTGGACAGCGGACCAAATTGCTGTTCCAATTGATCCGTCAATTTCATCACCATCACGGAATCAATGCCATAGTTCTCCAGAGGCGCATGTGCATCGATCTGCCGTTCCGGCAGCATAAGGCTGGAGGACAACACTTTTTTGACATAACGAATGGCTTTTTCGCTGATGTCGTCCTCTCTCTCTTCATGGAGCGTCTCTCTCAAGCTCGACTCCTGTTCTCCAGATTCGGACAACAGCCTTTGCAGCTGCTCCGCTGCCTGTTGATCGCTGAGCTTTCCTTGCTGAATCTTTCGATACAATGTGGACAGTTGGTCTTCCAAAGCGATCACCTCCTTAAAAGAAAAGCGTCAATCGATAGAATTGTTGAAAAATCAAGCGCATTTCGCGTAAGTCTTAAAAACCGGCTTAGAAGTAAGCAAAGCAAGTACAACTACTTGAGATGCATTAATTGATCAAGGGTACATTCACCGCTGCGAATTTTCTCTACAAGGTGGAGGTAATTCTCGTCATCGGAACGGCTGTATGCTTCATCCGTATTCATAATCGGTGCTGTCCCGGAATTACCCATGAAGCTTCGCATTTGATCAGCCTCCCCCTGCATGACGACTACAGGTGACCTTCTCTCTTGCAGTGTCTGCTGGAGAGATCGCATCGCATTTGCACGCTCCAGTGGAGCCGCTCCTGATATTTGTTCCATGTTCTGTCTCGCATGATCATTCATATGCATACCGCCCTCTTCCCACAAGGGCCAATTAATGGCGAGTGTAAACCCGTGACGTTCTCCCTGCTGAACACATTCATTGCGGTATTCGGAATATTCGTCCATAAACGCATTCGCTGCCGCATAATCGGCTTGACCCACATTGCCATGTACCCCGGCTAGCGAGGAAAACAATACAAAAAAGTCCAGCTTGAAATACTGGCTTGCTTCATCCAAATGAACCGTTCCAGCGACTTTTGGAGCCAGAACCTCCTGAATGTCATCAAGCTCCTTTCGGATCATATAGCTGTCGCGAATTAAGCCTGCATTATGAATAATTCCATGCAATTCGCCGTGATTTCGGCTGATTTCCAGCATCAGTTCATCTACAGCTTCCCTCTTCGAGACATCCGAACGCCGATAGATGACCTCTGCCCCCATCTGTTTCAGCAACGCCATTCGCTGGTGATCTGATTCATCCGGTTCCGAGCGCCCCGTAAGGATAAGCACGGGATGTTCTGCCTGCTTGGCGATCTGCTCCGCTATGATAGATCCGATTGCTCCCAGACCACCTGTAATCAGATACACGCCTCGATCTTTCCAAGGCAGCTCGACCAAGGGGGAATGTGAAGTAACGACCTCTTTCCACAATGATGTATATCTTTTATCGTTCTGATAGCGGATATGTGTGTCGCCAGCGCTTTGACTGCTTTCCGTTAGGATCTGCACCACTCGTTCAGTGCTCTGAAGATCATCAGCTTCAATGATTTGAATAATGATTTTCGGATTTTCCAATTCAGCCGTTTTCAGCAAGGCAGATAATCCTCCGAATAATTTGTACTGTGCCCGCTTGGCGACCAGCAGTTGAATGAGTACAGCACCTTCCGGTCTAGCTTTGAGCAACTGTTGCACATAACGATAGGCCTTCTTAACAGCAAACAAGTATTGCTCACCCATCAAGTCGGAATGACCAACCCGATCTGCTGGGTCTGGACCAAGGGATACATACTGCACATTCGGAAGTTTGGTAGCTAAGACGTGTTCCTGCTCTGTCCAAGGGCCAGATAACATGACGATATGACGACTGTATACAACCTCAGGCACAACTACAGCTTCCTGCTCCTTCCACTCTTTTGCAAACAACAGTGTTTGTGATTCGGTTGGAGATAATGTTTTCCCCATGTGAATCTCTCCCTTCAATGGTTTGCTGGTGAAGCCCTCGAATTGCACACATACATTTCCATCATCATCACACAAGTCGATGTCCAGCTTTTGCAGTGAATAAGATGGTTTATGTCCCTTGCTGTAACGAATATAAGCCCACATGTGGGCTGTGCAAGGACGGTGGAAAACGACCCGCTCCAGTGCAAAAGGAAGCAGCGGACTTGGACTTGTTTGTTGTCTGTGATCATCAGGCATCGAATGTGCAAGCAGCAATCCAATGGCGGACTGCAAAGCCGCATCTGCCATGGACGGATGCAGGACGAAGTCACGAGCGGAGTCCCTTACCCGGGCAGGCAGAGCGAGTTTGGCCAGCACCACGTTTTCTCCCGTATAGACCGTTTCGATTCCTCGCATGGCTGTGCCATAATGCAGTCCCATCTGTTCAAATGCCTGATAGCATTCATCCGCTGTCCACGGCTTGATGCATCTGCTTCGTATGTCTGCCAGATTCAGCCTTAAGTCTTGAGATTCGTTTTTCAGCAAAGCCAAACCCTGACTGTGCAGCAACTCGGCTGACGCATCTTGGGTGTATACTTCATAGTGGATATCTCCCTGCTCTTCCGTATATAAACGCACATGAACGTCGTTGGCCTGAGAGGCAATTACCACGGGTCTGCCCCAGATGATATTTTCCAGCACAATCACTTCAGGCACGGAATCAGCATGTTCTACAGAGCGTTTCACAGCCTCACGAGCCATTTCCAAATAGGCCACTCCCGGAAGTACCCGGTAGGTTCCGACCTGATGATCTGACAGGAAAAATTCATCACCACTGAACCGTGAGGTGAAGCGCTGCTCCAATAACAGGGATGTATTATGGTGAAGCATCGGATGAAGCACAATGGGATTGCGGGAATCTGCCTCGGTGGTATTAGCGACATGTAACATTCCCTTAGCATCAGGCAGCCAATATTTTTCCCGCTCAAACGGATAGGTGGGCAGACTCATTTTGCCTGGTGTTATTGCACCATACATTTGCTTCCATTCCAGCTTCTCGCCATTCACCCATAATTCCAGCAATCGATCCACGTTAACTTGCATCATGGCCAGTCTGACATCTTCAGAAGGAGGTTTGTTCGCTTCTAGCTCGGTCTCTAACGGAGTATACGAGGTCCGATTAACCCGTCCTCTGTATATCCCTGTTATGGCTTGTTTTAACTTTCCGGTTTGAATGGTAACCAGTTTAGCGACCAGTTCATGTATTGTGCTTACTGTAAAAGCCAAACGTTCTTCCATTGCCTCTCTGCCGGTTTGAAGTGTATAAGCCAGCTTGTCCAACACCTGATCATCCAATGTTCGGCGGCTAATATATAGTAGAAGTTTCTCCGCCACAGCAACCAGCCTTTCTTCATTTCGGGCAGACAAAACGATCATTACCGGTTGCTCCGACTTACTTTCTGTCCTGCCATAAGAGCTTTCTATCACAGGAAAAAAAGGTTGAGCAGGAGCAGGAATGTATTCTTCAACGATTACATGAGCGTTTGCGCCCCCAGCGCCAAATGAGGATACACCAGCAATGCGTGGTATTTCCCGCATCTGTCCGTCCACCTCAACCATCGGTCTTGACCAATCGCTCGCCTTCTGCTGTACGATAAACGGCGTGTTCTTGAAGTCAATTTCTCTGTTCAGCTCTTCGGTATGCAGGCTGGGTGCAATCTGACCATGTTTCAACTGAAGAATAATCTTGGTAAGTCCACCAATTCCGGCAGCCGATTCCATATGTCCAACGTTGCTTTTCAGTGACCCAATCGAACAGTATCCTTTATCCTGCGTATCCTGGCGGAACGCTCGGGCAAGTCCGGCCATTTCAATCGGATCTCCCAGGCTTGTCCCGGTTCCATGAGCCTCGATATAGCTGATCCAGCGGGCGTCAATGCCTGCCTTGTTGATCGTCTCCCGAATCAGGTCTCCTTGGGCTGCAGGATTGGGAACCATATACCCATTCGTCTTGCCGCCATGGTTAATGTGGGTTCCACGGATGACGGCATGGATCTGATCTCCATCTTCAACCGCTTTGGACAATTGTTTCAGGATAACCACCCCTACGCCTTCCCCGGGTACAAAACCGTCTGCCTCCTGAGCGAAGCTTTTGCATTTACCGTCAGCTGCCAGCATCTGCTGGGCACACAAGGCAACATAGCTTGAAGGATGCAGATACAGGTTCACCCCGCCTGCAATGGCTGCCTCACATTCGCCGCGGCGAATGCTTTCACATGCTTCATGGATAGCCGTGAGTGAAGAGGAGCACATCGTATCCACCGGCATGCTGGGACCATGGAGGTTCAGCAAATAGGAAACTCGGTTTGCGACTGAACTGAACGAGGTCTGCGGGAACCAATCACTGCCTTCATTCCATAGTGGCGGGCCGTAGAGGTTGAAGCCACTTTTGGTAATGCCCGCAAATACCCCCACTTTGCCATTGTACTGTCGATCCATCTGTTCCCTTGTATAGCCCGAGTCTTCAAGCGCTTCCCATACGGTTTGCAAAAAGAGCCTTTCCTGCGGGTCCATGTTCATGACCTCTCGGGGAGAGAGCTGGAAGAACAGCGGATCAAAATCAGCGTATCCTTCAATAAAGCCGCCCCATTTGCTGTAGCTTTTACCTTTGCGCGCGGCTTCCTTGCGATCCTGTTCATAGAATCCTTCAAGTGACCAGCGTTCTTCCGGAATTTCCGTGATGCAGTCCTTGCCTGCAATCAGGTTGTCCCAGAATTGCTCCAGATTATCTGCCTGCGGATATTTGCCGCTGATGCCAATAATGGCAATCGGTTCATTGGCAGCCAAGTTGAGAGATGCCGTGATGGGTACAGGCTTTGCCGGATATAAAACAGGCTTCTCCATCGTCCTTTCCACTGCCGAAACGGTTGGCTGAATAAGGGATTCATGCGTTTGTTCCGGCTCTTTTTCGGGCAGATTCGGTAGAGCCGCCGCCAGCAGCTCCTGTCTGTGCTGCTTCATAAAATAATGAATTAATGATGCAAGTGTTTTGTGCTCAAAAAACAGAGTGGTGTTCACGTCGTCAAAATGTTTGCGCAGCTGATTCGTCAGTTGAACAATCAGGATGGAATCGATGCCGTAGGCCTCCAACGGTTCGGACTCATCGATGTGTTCAGGTGACATCCGAATAACCTCTCCGACCAGACGTTTGAAAAATGTCAGGCTGGCCTGCCACATCTGATCGGAATCCGGTTCTGACTCCAACTGTGAGTGTTGTTCTGTCTGCATTTTGTCCATGTTCATGACCGATATGTTTTCAGAAGAAATAGGCTCATGATTGGACCTGGCCTCCGGCGAAGGTATGGCCATGGATATATATCCGTCGCTGAAGGCGGTGATGATCTGCTGCCCAAGACTCTCACCTGGTTCGGCTGGCAGCATTGCCTGTCCAAACCCGGATTCTTGCAGCGTCTTCTGCCATTGCTGTTTGCCAAGAACAGGGGAGCCCCCGATACGGATATCATCATCTTCATAGAGCCACCAGCCTTCCAGCAAACCAAATGTCAGGTGACTAAACAGTGAGCTATGGGTCAATTCATTCAGCAGAAGCAGGCCGTTTTGTTTTAACAGATCGTGTACGTGACCCAGGGTGCGTCTGATGTTCCGGGTAGCATGAAGAACATTGGCTGCGATGACCAGATCATAACTCCCCAGATCGTAGGATTGTTCGGCAGGAGGTTTTTCGATATCCAGCATGGTGCAGTTCAGATAAGGGTGATTCTCCCCATAGGTCTTTTCTCCATGCAGCAGGAATGCTCTCGAGATGTCGGTGTATGCATACTCCGCAATAGAGGCGGCAAAGGGTTTTATCCGCTTAAGCACCTTTTCGGTCGTTCCTCCTGTCCCGGCACCGATTTCAAGAATACGCAAGCTGGCCTGCGGATTGGATTCAAGTCGCTCGGCGAGGTACGCTGCGGCGGTATCCGCCAGTATTTCGTTGAAATAGTCTGCTGCTGAATTATGCTTGTAAATGTTCTGCACCATATCCATCGTTCCGTCGGGGAACATGATATTGGTGGCAGCCAGCTCTCCTCTGACAATCTCCGGCAGGCTGCGTATCATCTGGTCGACTAACTTAACCTGAGGCGCAAAATCCGGGTCAAGCAGCCAGTGCTGCATACGCTGCTCCCATGCCGACCACATCGAGTCAGAAGCAAGAGACTGTTGCGACAAGGTATATTGCTCTATACGTTTTCTGCTTTCCTTCATCCAGCGATCATAGATGGCAACAGGACGGTTTGCCGAATCAGCTGAGGCCATCTGCTGCAATTGTATCGACAGCAGTCCGGCCAGCATGGACTCAAATTCATCGTTAAAGGCGGCCCACTTTTGTTGTAGCGGCTTCACGTTGAGCTGTTGCCCAGAAATTCGATTCATGAGCTGATGGCGCCCTATTTGCTTCGCTTCAGTCGCTACCATAAACATATGATCAGACGCTGTGCCTTCCACTGCCCCTGGTTTGTCCGTTTGAATGAACGCCAGTTGATGCTTACCTCCTGCCATCAACAGTTCCAGCGCCCGCATGGCATCCTCAGGATGTATGGAGCCTATTCCCGACTGATTCAGTCTTTGCTTGAAAGTGGCAGGCACCTGACTGGCGATGCCGGTCTCAGCCCAGTAACCCCAATTCATTACTTTTACAGGGAATTTCCAGGATTGTGCTGCAGCGCTCATACCATCGATAAAGGCACATCCGGCGGCATATCCGGCTTGTCCAGCTGGTGTGGTGAACGAGCTCATGGAGGAGAAAAACAGCATGAAATGCAGAGGCTCCTGTCCAAAAATGTTCATCATGTTCACACTGGCATCCAGCTTGGATGACAATACATTGCGGAAATAATCTGGAGTCATCTGAGACAGACTTTGATCCATCAGGCCTACTGCAGCATGGACAACCCCGTGAATGGCGGGCGCCAATGATCTGATCTGGCGGTATGCCTCCTGCAAGCTGTGTTTGTCGGATGCATCCGCGGAAATATACAGCGGTTCGGTTCCCAATTCGCCAAGGCGTCTGCATAGCTCTCCGATCCGTGCATCGACCGCTCTTCGGCCAATCCAGATAAGCCGCGCCTGATAGCGCCGAATCATATATTCACTCCATGCTTCCCCAATGCCGCCCGCACCGCCAATAACGACGTAGACGCCATTTTTTCTGAATGCTTCATGCGTGTCACCTGTAGAGCAGACGTTCACCAGTACACTTTCATACCCTTTTCCATTCCGCCAGGCGCGCGTATTCCCATCCCATATCCCTGGAAAATGGCGTTCGGGATGCGCTCCGATGTCATGGACATCATCCACATCCAGATGGCAGACCCTCCAATCCGGCATTTCTTTGGCGAGGGAACCTGCCAGTCCGCTAATTCCGGCGTGCGCAGGATAGATCGTTTCTCCAGCCAATACGTTGCAGGCCTTCTCCGTTATGATGGTCAGATCGAGTCTGCGTGCGTCGTAGCCCAGATTTAGCAAGACTTTAATGAGGAGAAATGTCTGAAACAATCCCTGGTTCTGCTCATTGATCACTTCCACAGCATGCTCCGGCCCCTGAACGATGCTTGAGGGCGGCACAATCCAGATCAGATGGCTGAATAAGCCATGGCGCTTTAACTCGAGTTCTAGTTTTGTTTCTGGTTCATCCCCTTCAACCGCAACAGGTCTCAGGTCGGGATACCATTGCCGAATAACGTCCTGCTGCCTCGACGTCCCGCCTACGATAATCCCTAAACCGCCGAAAGACATGGACTTAGGTTGGGTTACATCTGGACTGGTCGATACTTCTCTCCAACTTGGCGCATAAGTCATCGCTCCCGAGAGTGGAATTGGTGTCAGTGTCTGCTTCTCCGAGGTGGCGTAAGCTATTGTTTCATCCGGTACTGGCTTCGCAAATGTATTGTACTCTTCCTGAATAACTCCGGATGGTTCCCCAGGGTACGGTCTGTGCAAAATCGTCAGCCCCATGAATTGCAGGACTATTTTTCCCTGGTCGTCACACAGAACGATCTGCACTTTGCTAGCCGTTCCGGAGGAATCCTGTTCCGGCAAAAGACGCACCCATGCCCAGACGGAATCCGGGCAGTCTCGATAGATTACAGCCTGATCCAAGGAAAAAGGGGTAACTCCCCCTTCCTTGAATTGCGGCAATCCGATGCATACCTGTATAGCTGAATCCACCAGAGCCGGATGCAGTCCGTACTCCTCAGCCGTGGATGCAAGAGATGGCGGCAGTTTCAATTGTGCGATGACTTGCCCCTCTCCAATATGAAGACGTTGAATTCCTTGATGACTCGGTCCATAAAATAGGCCGGATTGCTCAAAGAAACGGTAACATTCAACAGCCGTCATCGTTTGTTTTCCACATTGCAACAGCAAGGATTCCAGATCGATCGTTGAATAGGATGAGGCTTGACGAGTGGACGTCGAAATCGTTCCTATATGATGTACATTCCGTTTGGATGATTCGGATTGTACGGTTCTCTGGTTGTTTTCCCCGCTGGTTATTTCATAACGGATCTCCCCCGTATCCAGCGGAGTCAATCTCAATTCCGCCTGGAGCCTGCCCGGTGTGACTGAATGCAGTTCCATCCCCAGCGGCACAGTCCAGTAAATGTCGCGAATAACTATTACCCTGTCCTGCCGGGATGTATCTGTCGGAATAACCTGTTCCACTGCTGCCCTGGCCATTTCAAGGCAGGCGGCCCCTGGCATGATTTTACGATTGTGAATGACATGATCATTTAGAAAAAATTCCTGTCCGCTCCATTCTGAACTGAAACGAATCCCTTGCAGATCCGATGTATTTCGCTGGAGAAGCGGGTGAAGATAAGATGTCGGTACAGGTTGTCCCGATTTTCGCTCTCTCTGTTCAGGCACCCAATAACGTTCTGTGGCAAACGGATAAGTGGGCAGGCTAATTCGCTGGGGCGTCCTTCCCGTGTAACCTTCAGACCACGGAACATCCAGACCTTTCACCCAAAGATCCAGCAGCTGTCCATACTTGCGTTTGCGGACCCAGTTTTTTACCGTTTCCTGCATATCTGCATCCTCTGCCAGTACAGAGATGGAGGCTCTGTGGGACTTTATTTTGCCTCGATAGATGTTTTCGGCTTTCTCCGGATCATGAATATAAGCGTCCAGCCGGTCTTCTATTTCAGCAATGGAAGTTGCCACCAAAGCCAGTCGCTCTTCCATCGCCGCACGCCCTGTCTGAAGTGTGTACGCGAGCTGAGGTAGATGACAATCCTCATAGCGTCCCGATTGCAACGCCGCCAGCAATTGCCGAGCCTGCTCCTGGAGTCTTTGTTCGGTTTTGGCTGACAGTACGATGCATACCGAAGTAGCTTTGTTCATTGAGTCCCCGTGAGCTGGATGAAGGGTCCGATCAGAATTGGCTACCGATTCATCCGGAATATATTCTTCAAGCAGCACATGTGCGTTGACACCTCCGAAGCCGAAGGAACTCACTCCTGCACGTCTTGGCAGCGTTCTGCCGGCAGAGTCATGGAGCGCTTCCCATGCTTTATTTTCATCGACGATGTAAAAAGGACTCCCTTCCAATTGAATGTAAGGGTTAGATCTTTCATAATGAACTGTCTTCACAAGCGTTTTGTATTTCATTTGCAGCAGTACCTTAATGACCCCGGCAATGCCCGCGGCAAGCTCCAGATGCCCAATGTTGGTTTTGATAGAGCCCAGTCCGCAAGATGCTGAGGTTATCAGATTGGGTTCCGCAGTTGCAAGAGTCTCCTGAAACGCGATCTTCAAGCCGTTAATTTCAATGGGATCACCAAGTGGCGTCCCTGTTCCGTGAGCCTCAATGTATCCTATGGTAGATGGGTGCACACCAGCCTTTGAATATACGGATTTAATCAAGTCGGCTTGTGCTCGCGGATTCGGTGCGGTGAGTGATGCGGCCCGTCCACCATGATTTTCATCCGTAGCACGAATCAGGCCATATATGTGGTCACCTGCTTGCTCAGCGGCCCGTAACCCTTTCAAAAATATCATGCCAACGCCTTCTCCGCGTACATATCCGTTAACCTCATCGGAGAACGTTTTACAACGTCCATCCGGACTCAGCATACCCGCTTTATTGAAACTGATATGATAATCCGGATCCAGAATGGTATTAACTCCACCCACTATAGCAGTGTCACAGTCTCCATTTCGTATCGCCTGAACAGCCCTGTGAAGTGCCACCAGCGAACTGGAGCAAGCCGTCTCCACGGGTTCGCTTGGACCGTGTACATTCAGGAAAAAGCTCATTCGGTTAGGACCTACGGAAGCCACATGGCCTGTGGAAGTATATCCTTCGATTACGGTATCAGCCTGTGTTAACAGACGATGATATCCGCTGCTTGCAGTGCCAACAAAGATACCCATTTTTGAACCGGACAAGCTTGGTGGTGCATAGCCCGCATCTTCAATTGCTTTCCAGGCATACATCATCAAAAGCCGCTGCTGCGGGTCCATCAACTCCGCTTCACGTGGGGAAATGCCAAAGAAGCCAGGATCAAATTCGGCGACACCCTCCATAAATCCGCCCCATTTGATATTGGTTTTGTTGTGAGCCTGATCGGGGTCTCCGTAATAGGCTCTCCAGTCCCACCGATCCGCTGGAATTTCCGAGATGCAATCCCGTCCCTGAAGCAGGTTATCCCATAAGGCATCAATGTCCTTCGCCATCGGAAAACGGGCGCTCATTCCAATAATGGCGACGGGTTCCGGTGGCTTATGATATTGATGATCGAATTCAGGCAGGCTGGATTCTCGATGGCGTTCGGAGGATGATATTGAACCTCCCATTTGTTCTTTTTGCACAGAGGAATCTTCCGTTTCTTTCGGAAATGGATATGGGTAACGGATCGAAAGGGAATCAGCCTGTTCCACCTGTCCGAGCAGATTAGAGGAGGCACCTTCTGTTTCATTCTCCTGTGATGAGTCATCAGCATGCGATCCTTCGGTGTCCATGTGCTTCTCAGGCAAAAGTGTATCCCACTGTTTCGGATAGGCTCCAACAAGATGTCCTGTTAAAGACCTTAAGGTGGAGTGCTCAAAGAAAACAGTAGGTGTAAGTTTAAGCGCATAGTGCTCATTAAGAATACCGGCGAAATCGGTAAATGAAATGGAATCGAATCCATATTCGCCAAATTCCACATCTGGAAAGATGTCGGTCCGGTTTACCTGCAGCAACTCAGACATATGACCCGTTAAAGCGTCTTGGACTCTGGAAACGAGCAGCCGTTTTCGCTCATCCCCTGTCGGCCATGTTCTTTTTTGCGACTCAGGGATGTCGCTTGGGACGTCAACAGACGTCATGGATTGTGAAGGAGCTGTTGACACGTTCCATATTGGCGGCAGATCCACCGAACCTGCGGAATCTGACATCACACCTGACAGAAATAACTCCGGTTCACCGTAAAAAGCCAGCACTTGGGATGAACCGCTGTTCATGGCCATATGCAGCAGTTTGATTCCGATAGAGGTGTCCATCGGGTGCATTCCCCATTGGCGGCGGATTTTCTGCTCCGCTGCTGCTCCAGGTTGCATGCGTCCTTCCCTCCAGAGCGGCCAGTTGATTGCGAGCGTTGTGCCGTTACGCTGTCCGTTCCGAACGAGCCCATCTCGGTATGTGGCGTAGGCATCCATAAAAGCATTCGCACAGGCGTAATCCGCTTGACCCGGATTGCCTGTCACAGCAGCGAGCGAAGAGAACAGGACAAAAAAATCGAGCGCCATGTGGGCGGTCGATTCATCGATCCATATCGTGCCGTCCACTTTGGGAGCCAAGACGGAGCGCAGTTCTTTTGAATCTTTGTACCGTAAGGCACGATCTTTCACGACACCTGCAGCATGAATAATGCCGTTCAGTTCACCGTAATCAGACTGAATTTCCTGTACCATTCTCTGAACTGCTTTACGTGAAGTGATGTCCGCTTTCCTGTAAAGTACGTGATTTCCGTTCAATTGAAGCTGTTGAAGATGGCCCTGCTGCTCTGCGTTTGGAGTCGAGCGGCCGTTTAACAGAATCGTGGCATTCCTGATCTGACTGACAAGTGTCCGTGTCAATGCTAATCCGAGTCCGCCGACGCCTCCGGTTATCAGATATACCCCACCGTCTTTCCAGGACAATGAATTGCCAGCGGAGTGAGCAGACAGCTCATGCCACACTCTTGTCTGCCTGATGCCGGAAGCCGGATAGCGGGCAATTACGTTTTCTGAATGACGGCTCTCTGAAGCCACTTTATCAATCAGTTCTCCTGTTTGTATGGAGGATTGCAGCTGAATGAGCTGGCATGTCAACTGTCGATGCTCTCTTAAAGCCGTCAATAACATCCCGGCAAGACCGTTGAGCAGACCGCCCTGCCCCTCTTCCTCGAAAGGGATAACAAGCTGAATAAGTGTACTTCCGGTTTCCGTGTTCACCATTTGCTTAATTTCTTCGAGCAGGTGTGCAGCTGATTCAGTAAAAAAACTTGCAAGCGGGTGCAGCAATGCATTGTCTTGCTCCAATCGCTCTGCGTATGCAAATGTGTCCGTTGCCAGTCGTACGCAGCGGGCGTGAGGAAACGATTTACGCAATGAAGATAACTGCCCGGCAAAGTGATCTGAAATCAAGATCAGATGACTGTTGTACTGAGCGGCTGATCGGTCGGAAGGGATCTCAAGCGGTTTCCATTCCGGCGCCATTAGAATCGGCCTCACGTTTTCTTCCTTCTGTGTATCGAAATCTTTCTCCAGAACACGTGGCGTGAATCCGGTCATGCGTATCCGGACCACTCCGTCCATGTCGCACAGATCTACATCCAGCATGTGAATTTTGCTGTCCCGACTGTTTCCTGAACTGTACGCGGCAACCGCCCACATCTCCGCTGTGCAGGGACCCAGAATATCCAACTGCTCCAGCGCGAACGGCAGCGCAGGCCTGCCGGAGGCAGCCTGGTCCGTCACAATGCCGAGCAGATATCCGATGGTGACCTGAAGTGCCGAGTCCATCAAGCTGGGATGAAGAATATATTTTTCACCCGAAGCGGTCAGGGATTGCGGGAGTGACAAGTGTGCTATGACACGATCCTGCCCCACATATACGGACTGTATCCCGCGTAAGCCCGGCCCAAGGACAATGCCCGTTTGAGCGGAGGCAGCGTAGAATGCTTCGGCATGAACCGGGCTGGGTTTGCAAGCCGCAAGTTCGGTTTGAATATCCCGCTCCACCTGGACCGGAAGCTTGGCAAGTAAGACTTGGCCCTGACTGTATACCTGTTTATGTTGATCGCGTTCCTTTCCCTGCTCCTGAACAATTTCAAAGTGCATCGTTTCGTCTCCCTCTGTCTGCTCGACAGGACGAAAACGGATGGCAAAGGACGCTGATGTTTCATTCAGAATTAACGGGGCAGACCAGATCACGTTTCTCAAGCGAATCATCCTCGAATCCGAGAAATCACCCCATGCCGCATCTGCTGCAAAGCATACCCATTCCAAATGAGCTACACCCGGAAGCACCTTCATCCCCTTCACCAAGTGATCCTTGAAAAAGAATTCCTGACCGCTGAAAGCGGACGAATATTGCAATTGCTTTACGCTGGATGTGTTTCTGTGAACAAGTGGATGCAGCACTGTTTCAAAAGCATGTTCGCAACTCGACGGATGTTTAACCCGCTGAGTATCTTCACGTGCCGGCACCCAATAGTCGTCCCCTGCAAAGGGGTAAGTAGGGAGCGGAATACGCCGTGCAGAAATTGGAAACAGCTTGTCGAAAGAAAGATCGTAGCCCTGTACATACATTTCACAGAGGGCTGACAAATGCTCCAGATAAACAGAGGAATCCTCCGTTTCCCGGCACTGCCTTATACATTCGGCGGCGTATCGCTTCAACGAGGCGTTGCCGCGTTGTTCGTTTCGATTAACGAACCCGCTGGTTACTGAATTGCTCTCCCCTTTTGCAAGCCACTCACTCAACTGGTCTACAAGCTGGTCCCCGTTGCGGGCAATGCAGATCATCCGATGGGCCAGATGGGGTCTGCCTTTAAGTAAGGTATAACTCATGTGCAGACTTTCCACCGCGGAGTTTTCTTTGGCATAGGACACAAGCTGCTCAGCTTGCTGACGTAGTTGGTCCGCAGTGCGCGCTGACAGTGCAATCAGATAGCCAGGCCGCAGGTCGGAGCTGGCAGCCAGACGCGGGGGAGCCTCTTCAATGACCATATGAGCATTGGTTCCGCTGAATCCAAATGAACTGATCGCGGCCCTTCTCCTCTGGCCTTTTTCCGTGTCCCATGGCTTGGTCTCCGTATTGACATAAAAAGGGCTGTCGCCGAACGCAATGTTGGGATTGGCCTTTTCCATATGCAGTGAAGCTGGAATGCGCTTGTGGCGCAAGGAAAGCAAAACCTTGATCAATCCGGCAATGCCCGCAGCGGTCGCCAGATGCCCGATATTGGTTTTGATGGAGCCCAGCGCACAGTATTGCTTCTGATCCGTATATGACGAAAATGCGTTAGTGAGCGCCTGGAACTCGATCGGGTCCCCAAGCCGGGTTCCGGTTCCATGCGCCTCTACCAGCTGAATGCTGGCCGGATCAATAGCGAAGCGATCATAGACCTGTTTCTCCAAAGCGGTCTGTGATTTGGCACTTGGTGCGGTAATTCCGTTGGTCGTACCATCCTGATTGATGCCTGTTCCGCGAATTACGCCATGTATGTGATCTCCATCACGTACAGCATCACTGAGCCGTTTCAGCAGAACCGCTCCAGCTCCTTCTCCTGGCACAAAACCGTCTGCCCGTTCATCAAACGTATGACATCGCCCGGTGGTGGAAAGCATGCCGGCACGGTTGGCATCCATATAGAACTGGGGAGTCGATTGAATAAATACTCCACCCGCAAGCGCCATTTCCGTTTCCCTCGCCCACAGCGACTGACACGCCAGATGAATTGCCACCAACGAGCTGGAGCAGGCGGTATCAACCGCAATGGCAGGACCTTTTAAATCGAGATAATAGGCGATCCTGGCCGGAATGATTGATCCAGCTTTCCCCCAGAACGACTGAGCTGGAGGCTGTTCACCCATCAGCTGTCCATAATCCATTTCCGTACAGCCAACGTATACGCCGCATTTACGGCCCTGCATCGAGTCGCCGGCATAACCGGCATCCTCGAATGTTCTCCAGGCTTCCTCCAGAAAAATCCGCTGCTGAGGGTCCATGTAGGCCGCTTCTTGCCCGGAAATGTTAAAAAAGAGTGGATCAAACGCATGAATGTTATCCAAAAAGCTGCCCTGGTCGCAAAAGGAAACATCCGCTCCATAATGCTTGGCAAGATTCCAGCGCTGCTCGCGCTGGATCAGGTCATCTCCCTTTTCGAGATGCGCCCACAATTCCGCTACGTCGCGTGAACCCGCAAATCGGCCGCTCATTCCAATGATCGCCACCGGCTCATACGTTGCCAGCTCTTCGCTTTTGTTTCCCAATCCGTCACTTTCAATCCGGACTAAAGTGGTGACAGCGGCAGAATCAGCTGGAAGAGCAGCAGCGGCAGGCTGATAGTGCATATATTCCGGCACGTTAATGACAATTTTGCCGATATTTTTTCGTTGATCCATGCAGCGGTAGGCTTCCTGTAATCTGTCCATCGGGAATGTCTGACCGATCAGGGGACGGATGACCCCTTCTTCTACCCATTGCATCATCTCTTGCCTGTATTCAGCGAGCATTTCAGGCTGTTCCATGCCCAGCTTGCGCAGATCCAGACTGTAGAAGCTCTGGTTGTGATTGAGTCCCGACAGGTTGACTGAATGGGCGCTTTTGAGAGCTGTCATCGCGATCTCGATGTATCTTCCATTCCGCGCAAGACAGTTTAATCCTTTTTGCAGCGCCTCGCCTGGCAGGGTATTTAGAATGACGTGTACCCCTTCTCCGTTCGTGAGCCGTTGTACTTCCTGTTCAAAGTCCGTAGTGGCATAGTTGATTACATAGCTGGCGCCCATTTCCTGCAAATAATCAAGCTTGTGCTGCATGCTGGCCGTGGCGAAAATTTCTGCACCAAAATGGCGGGCAAGCTGAATGGCTACAAGTCCGACACCTCCGGTTGCCGTTTGGATCAGAACCCGTTCGCCGGGTTGAATATTGGCTTTGCGGAAGGCGGCAATGACGGTCATGGCTACGACGGGAAGCGAGCAAGCTTCCTCATGAGTAAGCCGATCAGGTTTGGCAAACACTTGCTCTGCTTTACACGTAATGGCGGTGGCATGCGCTCCGAGAGAGGCATCTGCATAGAACACTACCTCATCGCCGGTTTTTACCGTTGTAACGGAGGAACCAGTTTCAACTACAATACCGGCTGCCTCAAAGCCTGGTGTAAAAGGATACGGCGGCATGGTCGGATACAGGCCCCGAATACAGAGCAAATCCCCGAAATTCAGGGAAAACGCTCTGACCGAAATGCACACTTCGTCAGGCCGCAACTCCTGCACAAGGGTCTGATGAAGCTGAAGACCACTGATCTGCGAGGGACTGCCAATATGTGTGTGATAAAAATAAGACCCCGAGGTCTTGTCATTGATTTGGGTATTAGGTGCTTTCGCGTTGCTGCTGTCCACAAAGGGAGCCGATGCATAATTTACAGATTGGGAAGGCAGCGATGTGTCTGGGAAAATTGTTGTTGCTGTATCTGATGCCATTGCAGCTGCCGGTTCTGGCTCCAAAGACTGACTCTGCAAGAGCAGCGATTCGATCGTTTTTCCGTATTCCTGCAAAATGTGTTCTGTCAGACGATCCACATTGTTATAGTCGAACAGCACGGTCGTTTGCAAGGTCAGTTTGCACTTTTGATTAAGCACGTTGATCAGATGGACGGCAATAATGGAATCGACGCCATAGTCCGAGAAGCTGCGATTGTTCTGGATTCTGGACTGCTCCATCTTCAGGTCCTCCGCGATGCTTTCACGAATCGCCTTTTTTACAAACTGTTCAGTCATCTCTGCGGTGATGATCCCATGATCCGCAGCAGGCTGCTCCTGTTCATAGAACGATTCGTTCTGGTATGCGATATCGGCAGGACGACTGGGTTGAAAAACGTTCTTGACAACAGGTGCAGAACCATTAGCACGAATGACGATCCCGTCACTTTTGGCAGCAATGATGTGCTGTCCATAGCGGTCTGCCTGTGCTGACGGGTAATGAACGGAATGATAGCCTTCC
Source organism: Paenibacillus sp. FSL R7-0026 (assembly GCF_038004485.1). Classification (NCBI taxonomy): domain Bacteria; kingdom Bacillati; phylum Bacillota; class Bacilli; order Caryophanales; family Paenibacillaceae; genus Paenibacillus; species Paenibacillus sp. FSL R7-0026. The sequence continues at coordinate 3,357,195 of NZ_JBBORG010000001.1, read as the reverse complement.
CGCTGAAGCATCTTTTTCCAGTTTGCGGCCGACAAGGCCGGACAACCCGGGATGCGGACATTCTCATCCGTGTATTGCCACCAACCCTCCAGCAGTCCAAAGGTCAGGTGATTTATTACGGTTTTGCGCGTAATCTCGTTTAACAGCAATTGTCCATCCTTTTTGAGTGATGCCTTGATCATGCGAAGTGTGTCTCGTATATCCGGGGTGGTATGCAGGACGTTGCTCGCAATAATGAGATCATACCTACCCGGTTCAATGCCTTGCTCGGCAAAAGGAATTTTCAAATCGGCAATTCTGTATGTCAAATAGGGTACCGTGGGGCCATACTGCTGCTCAGCATGCATGAGAAAGGCACGGGATATATCGGAATAACAGTATTCCTGTATCTTGTGTGCGACAGGTTTTAACTTTTCAAAAACGACTTCACTTGTGCCTCCCGTACCGGCGCCGATTTCCAGAATGCTTACTTTCCTGTGTCCTGTGATCTCGGACGTCAATTCATTGATTACGCTCAGCGCCTGTTCCGCAAGAGTTCCGTTGAAATAATCGGCAATGGCATGATGTTTATAAATACCTTCAACCATATGCATCGACGAGTCGGGAAACATCACTTCGGTAGCGGCCCTATGTCCTTTGAGAATGTCCGGAAGAGCACGAATCGTCGAATCGGCCAATCTCGCATAAGCGCGCACATCGGGATGCGAGAGCCAGCCCGGAAGTCTGCTCTCCCATGCCTCCCAGGATAACCGGGTCCAGGCCGCAATCTCTTCTGATTGGAGGCTTTCAACCGGACCAGGCAGCTCCTGGGCATATTCGGCAAGCATCAGGCGACTTTCGATCAGCCATTTCTGATAGAATGGGCGGACCGTTTTTTCAAACACAAAATGTTCGTCCATACATCCCGCATTGTGCAGCTGCCCCCATAATAACCGAATAAGAAGCCGTTCGATGCTGCTCATCTGCTCCTGAACCGAATCCATATGTTCTGTAATGATCATCTACTACACTCCCTTTGCATATCGGTCAATGTGCACTTGGTCTAACGATATACCGTTAACATTTGATTTTCATTTAGTACAAGCATTTCGGGTTTACGGGTCATCTTGAGTATGGCGGCCTGTTGCAGGGAACCTGACATTAGCCATTCCAGAATGGGATGGGCTTCCTCAGCTTCGATAGAACCAATGCCTTTCTGATGCATGCTTAGCCTTACCTGCTCAGATACGACCGAACCAACGCTGCCCCAATATCCCCAGTTGACCACTTTGATCCGTCCGGGCCATTTCCTGTTCATCTGTGAGGCCAGGGCATCGGCATAACAGCAGGCAGCTACATAGTTGCCCTGACCTGGCAGTTTCATAAAGGAGTTCAGCGAAGAGAAAAACAAGACAAAATCGGGTTGCTTCCGAAGCCGACTCATTAATGCATTCACTTGTTCACTAATTTGAACTTTGGCAGAAAGCACGTTGTTGAAAATCTCCTCATCCATACGCGCCAGGCTTCTGTCAGACAACACTAGTGCAGAGTGGATTATTCCATTCACCTGTCCAAACCGCTTTATGACAGACTCATAAGCCTGTTCCAGACGACCGGGGAGCGAAGCGTCTGCCTGGATATAAAGAGGCTCCGGCCCCAATAGGCCCAACTGTTCGATTTTACGGCGAATCTCGGGACTCATGGGACTTCTTCCTAGCCAGATCACTTGGGCGTTGTAAGTCGCAATCATATAACGTGTCCAGACTTCGCCAATTCCTCCGGCTCCGCCAATAACCAAATAGACCCCTCCCTGCCGATAAGCGGCTAGTGGAACGGGATTGTATTCTACAGGCACTAATTCCTGGCGATACCATTCCTGATCCCTCCACACATATGCGTTTCCGTGGGGGTCCGGTATCATATCTGCAATAGCATCCATTGGGAGAATTTCGCCGCCATTCAGATCAATGACGCGAATGGCCCAATGGGCATATTCCTTAGCAAGTGAACCCGTCAACCCATGAATAGCTGCCTGGTCCGGGTCGATGGTATCATCGAAGGCGAGCGCTTGCGCATTCGTTGTAACTACTGTGAGGTTAAGACTTCTGGAGCCGTATCCCAGGTGCAGAAGGCTTTTGACAAACCTGAAGAAACGAGTAAGTTCGGGTACGAAGCTTTCCTGCTCTTCCCTGTTTGTTTCTGTCATGCGATTCTTGGACATACCGGGGCGACAATGCCAGATCATATGATCGCAATCACCTTCGGCAGCAAGCATATCTACCATCTGTGTCACAGATGCCTGTCTCGGAAAGACAATCTGCCGAAAAGCATTCCCTCTCGGGAAACGGATGTTCATATGGGCATTCTCGCAGAGAATTAGAAGTCTTTCCGCTGAATACACCTCAGTGCCGGAAACGACTTCACTTGATGATTGCTGCTCTAATGGGGCCCACACCGTTGTAAGAACAGCCAGTTTAGCATCATCTTTTTCCGCTGTTGCCGCTGCCGCCGACATGGTCAGATCTTGTGTCCAGGGCTCCAGTGCATGCAGGTTATTTAAATGATCCCCGAACTGATTAGTCAAGCGAGCTTCCTCTCCGGTCCAATCCTGCTGGGATTGGGACGCGGCAGCCCACTTCCGTAACGCCAAACCTTCAAACTTCGCGCAAAGCAATCCATCCTCACTATAGAGCGTGAGATCATAACGAGGCATGGAATTCCCAGGACCACTACCCGCGGTATAACGGACTTCTACCCACATCACAGAAGAACATGGTCTGTAAATCTCCGCTTGTTGCAGTGCATATGGCAGCCAGGGCTCAGGCGAAAGGCCTTCTTCTTGGCTCAACTGGCTCAAATCCATAGCAAGTGCAAGACAGGCCTGAAAAGCCGAATCTAGCATGGATGGATGGAGTCCGTATTCCTCCAGACTTTCTGTACCCGACAATGGCATGGCTAGTCGTGCCATCACGCTGTGCTGTCCTGTATACAAATGTGAGATGCAGCGGTGAGTGCTTCCATAAACCAGTCCTATTTGAGAGAAAAATTGATAACCTCTCTCAGGTGGAACGATCTTGTTGCCATGACACTTATGCCAATCAGCAGGTTGGAATACTGGCGTGTCTCCTGTGGAGCGAATCAGGGAAACGAATCCTTGACTGCATAATACGGATGGAGCCTCAGCCTTCGCATTGCTTGTAATTTCAAACCGGTACCCCTGTTGGTGTCGCTCGGCCTGCAATTCGAGATGTACAGACAACGGCTGATCCTCTACAGATGCGGGATGCAACCATACCAGATCATGCAGACGAATATGATCGTTTCCGTTTTGCTCTCTGTTATGTTCTTCGGGCGGCAGGGAATGCCGTAGAGCTGCTGCAGCCATCTCCAGATGAGCCGCTCCGGGTAATATGCTCACCCCTCGTACTTGATGATCACGCAGAAATGATTCGTTTCCGGTAAAACGTGAGCTAAACCGCTGACTGCCTAAATAACTGGTGTTTTTGTGCAGCAGCGGATGCAGCCATTCTGTCTGGCTTGGCGCTACGACGTTCGTGGTTTCAAAGCCTTCATTCCCTGATGAGGAGGAGGATAAAGAAGGTATCATGTAATGCTCTTCCGCAAAAGGATATCCCGGCAGGCTAATTCGCTGTGGTTTAGCCGTTCCATACCATTGCTGCCAATCCAACTTCATTCCGCGAACCCATTGCTCCAGAAGCCGAACCGTTTTTCGTTTGCGCATCCAGCTGGCTGCCAGTTCCTGCATATCGTCATCGTCTACAAGTCGATTGTCATTCCGTTCAATATCGATCTCTCCGGTGAATATCTGTTCATGTGCCGTTTCCCCGGTGAGATACGCCTGCAATTTGCTTACCATCTCCTTGATGGTATACGCCGTGAAAGCGCATCTGCATTCCATCTCTTCTCTTCCGGTTTGCAGTGTGTAGGCGATCCGGGCGAGATGTAAGTCCGTATAAGCGTTATCCTGAACGGCTTGCGCAAGCTGTCTCACCTTTATCCTGAGACGATCTTCGGTTTTTGCCGATAGAACGATCATTACCGGTGCATTGGGATCCCCTACCATCACCGATTTCTGGTCCACCTTGTTATCCGTCCTGTATTCCTCAAGGATGACATGGGCATTGGCACCGCCTGCCCCGAATGAGGAGATGCCCGCAATCCGCGGATATTCGCGCATGCCTTCAGGTGTATCCAGTACGGGACGAACCCATGGAGTCATGTGCTGCTGAACGTGAAATGGGGTTTGACTGAACCGGATATTCGGGTTGCTGCTCTCTGCATGCAGTGAAGGCACCAGGCAGCCGTGTCGCATTTGCAGTAATATTTTGCTGACCCCGGCGATGCCAGCCGCACTCTCGGCATGGCCGATGTTCGACTTCACCGAGCCGATTGCACAAAATTGTCTATCCGCCGTATGTTTCTCAAATGCCCTGCGCAAGCCTTCGATTTCAATCGGGTCACCCAGTGCTGTACCGGTGCCATGTGCCTCAATATAACTGATGGTCCGGGCATCTACGCCAGATCGCGAGATAGCTTCGCTAATCACCTTTGCCTGCTGGCCTGGATTGGGCACGGTGTACCCTTTTGTTCTACCCGCTGCATTAATCATGCTTCCTTTAACGATGCCGTAAATAAAATCCCCGTCGGCCTCCGCCAGATGAAGCGGCTTGAGGAGTAATGCACCAACACCTTCTCCGTCTACAAAACCGTTGGCTCCCTCTCCAAAAGGACTGCACTCGTTATCTGGAGTCAGCATGGTTTTTTCGGATAACCTGACATAATGAACCGGGTCAACGATCAGATTCACACCGCCTGCGATGGCTAGGTCACAGGTGCCGTTGCGCAGACTTTCCATTGCCAGGTGAATGGCCGTCAAGGAGGAAGAGCATGCCGTATCCACGGCCAGGCTTGGCCCCGTGAAATTAAACGTGTAGGATACCCGATTGGCTATGGACCAAAAGGAAGCTCCCGTAGGATAGTTGCCATTCATTACACCTGCGTACACACCGACTGTACCCGAATTGGCAAGAGCCTGAGGGGTATAGCCGGCATCTTCGATGGCAACATAGACCGTTTGCAGGAACTGCCGCTCCTGAGGGTCCATTTGTTCGGCCTCTTTAGGAGAAATATGGAAGAACAACGGGTCAAAGTGATAGATGCCACGAATAAATCCTCCCCACCTGCTGTAAGACGTTCCTTTTTTTCCTTTCTCCGAATGGTAGTGGGTTCGCCAATCCCAACGTTGTGAAGGTATTTCAGTAATGCAATTTTTGCCCTGCATCAGATTGTTCCAAAATTCTGCCATATCATCAGCCTGAGCGTAACGCCCGGCAAGCCCGATGATGGCTACTTCACTTGTTGCCTCAGATGGTCGTTGCTGCTTGTAACTTTCAGTTAGATGAGTGGCGGCTTCTGCCGAAATTCCACCAATATTCAGTTCAGGCTCTGTTATCGATTTCTGTTGCTTTTTCGTTATCCCAAGCATCGAGATCAGTTCAAACTTGCGCTTTTCCACAAAATGATTGACCAGTGCGTCAAGGGTTGTATATTCAAAAAAGAGCACGCTGCTCACATGCTCCCCCATTTCCTTATTTAGCTGCTCAGTTAACTGAATGATGAGAATTGAATCCAGTCCATACATTTCTAGAGCTTCCGCGGGATCGATTTGCTCTGGTTCTACATCCAGAATGGCACCGATCATCTTTTGTAAATACATCATGCATGCTTGTTTTAATTCCCTGTCATCTACAGCAGGGTTTTTCGAGTTTAACGCGTTTAAGGCTGGTTCTGGTTCTTGAACTGTAATAGTCTTTTGTGGCTTTAGAGGCTCTTCCTTTCCAGCTGTGGGCAGCATCTGAGCCGCTGATGAAAAGGTGTGTTTCTGCCGGACTATTCCGTCACTCGCTGCGCTTATGATTTGCTGGCCCAGTCCTTCGGCATTGGATGCGGGAAATTCTATGTCAAAGTAACCCTCCAGCTCCAGTGCCGCTTTCCACTGATCCGGATGCAACAGCGGAGTGCCGGGAATACGCACCTGTTCGTCTTCGAACAGCCACCATCCGGTTAGCAAGCCAAACGTTACGTGGTTAAACAGGGAATCCTCAATAATTTCGTTGATTAGCAGTTTACCATTCAAGGTCAATAACGCTTTGGCATTGCGCAAAGTATGGCGGATCTGACGTGTGGCGTGCAGCACGTTGGTAGCCACGACCAGGTCATATCGTCCCGCTTCAACTCCCTGAGAATGCAAAGGCTCTTCAATATTGAGCAGGCTGTACGTAAGGTAGGGATAATACGGCCCATATTGTTTCCTTGCATGCTGTAGAAAAGATTTGGAGACGTCCGTGTAACAGTATTCCTGAATAAGTTCACGGCAGGGCTCGAACTTTTGAAACAGCATGGAGCTTGTTCCTCCAGTTCCGGCGCCGATTTCAAGAATGCGGATCTTGCGATTGCCATGCCCGGAGAAATCGCTGATCAGCTGGGCGGCCTCATCTGCAAGCAGTGCATTGAAATAATCAGCAATTGAATTTTGCTTGTATATTCCCTCGACTCTTGACATGGAGCCACCCGGAAACATGATCTCTGTTGCGGACTGTTTGCCAGTAACAATGTCGGGCAGCGCCCGGACCATCACGTCAGCAAGCTCCACCCTTGCTCTCATTTCTGGCTGCGTAATCCAGTGCTCCTTGTGCTCTTCCCAATCAGACCAAGTGTTACTTCGTCCAAATTCACCGAGTTCCGGGTTACGCTGAAGAATGCGAAGCGTGTGGTCCATCCATCGTTGGTATGCAGGAAGCACACCAGGATAAGAAGTGCAGTGCGAAGCTCCTGCCATCGTTCCAACATCTCCAAGCTGTTCCATCTGAACAATTAACACATGCATCAGTTTCTGGTTTAATGAATTCCACAGCTTGTGCTGTAAGGATAACCGCTCGTTATCTTGCATGATTTCGCCCTCCTGTTGGATTACACGCTTCATGCCTAATGTATTGTTATGAATTCTTGCTCGCTGATCGCGTATGGCTTTGCCTCACCAATGATTTTGACCAGTCCCAGTTGAGGAAGTGAACTGGCCAGAAGCAGTTCAAGCGCAGCCATCGCTTCGGGAGGCTCTATCGAGCCAATGCCCTGTTTGGTCATCCGCTCACGATAAGCTGGAGAAGCCACCGTTCCCGTGCTTCCCCAATACCCCCAATTAATGGTTTTAACAGGGTAATGAAGACAACGATGAAGCCACTGGGCGAATGAGTCCTTGAATGTACACCCGGCTGTATAATTGCTTTGCCCGGCAGGTGTGGCAAACGCATTGATGGAGGAGAAAAACAGCATAAAATCAAGCGACTCCTTCTCAAAGACCTCGAGCATTCCCGCGCATACGTTGACTTTTGCATATAATCCTTCATTGAATTGTGGCAAGTCCATTTTCATTACACTGCTGTCTCTGAGTGCAATGGCAGCATGAATAACACCATGAATTGTTCCGTGGCGTTGTTTGATTAACCTGTAGGCCTCATGCAAGGAATCGGGACTGCCTGCATCTGCTGATATATATTCTGGAGCCGGGCCTGTCAGAGCAAGCTTTTCCTGCTCTTTTGCAATATCGGGGTTGAGCGTTGTTCGTCCGATCCAAATGATCTGAGCGTTGTAGTGACTAATCATATACTCGCTCCAAACTTTACCCAATCCGCCAGCACCGCCTATAACGACATATACGCCGCCGCGTCGATAAACCGATTGCTGAATGGAAGGCAGTTTAACAGGCAGTAATTCGCAGCGATGCCACTGTTTGGCCCGATAGACAGTCAGATTGCTCCAAGAGTTCTCAGGCACAATGGGCATGTCGCTAGGCGCTGGCAGACTTCGATCTGCAAAATCAAGATCAACTACCCGGAACGTCCAGTTTTTGTATTCTTTGGCCAAAGAACCGAGGAAGCCATGTATGCTTGCATGGAGCGGATGAACTACATCCTGGGCATGAATGGCTATGGCACTAAAAGTAACTACGGTCCATTGGAGAGGGATCCTGTCATACCCTAGCTGCAATAGACTCTTGACCAAACTGAATACAATAATCACGCCTTCCTCCTGGCTCTGAGTGATCGCGCTGCCATCCTTCCCTTCTGCGTTGCCCAACCCCGAGACCCATAGCAGATGGTCAAACTGTCCGCAGTTTTCCAGTCTTTGGGCCATTTGTTCCACAGTTTCGCCAGGCTTCAGCAATATCAGCGAAGCTCCCGGATATTGTTGTCTAACCTCATCAAGGTATCCGCTCATCTCTACTGTCCCTGCAACAATGATGGCCGTTCTGAGACTCTCTAAAGAAATCCTGCTGTCTTTCTCCAATGGAAGCACACTCCACACAGGAGCCAGCAACTCTGTACCAGGTGGGAAATCTTCGTGCAAATCCCTGGTGATCGTTACCCGCTCCGCATCCTGCATCACGTGCTGCTGCCTCTTCTCTCCCGGTATGCTGCGGCACATGTAATTCCGAATCCGGACACAGACGGTTCCCTTGGCATCCATTAGATCCATGTCCAGCTTCACCACGTTCCCTCCGATTGGACAACCATCACTGAAACGGACATGCACCCACATCTCCGCTGTACACGGTAACAAACAAACCATTTCTTCCATATAAAAAGGAAGCTTCATTCCCTTCTCTTGATCCTGAGGGGTGGCGTTATCGTCAAGCAATAACATCGCTGTCTGCAAGGCCCCATCCATCATGCTAGGATGTAACGCATAATCGCCCAATGTATGCTCTATATGGGAAGGGATCTTCAGATGTGCCAGAGCCTGACCCGAACTGATGTACATTCGCTCAATCGCCTGATGACCTGGTCCATATTCCAGCCCTTGTTCTCGCAAGCGGCCATAGATGGTCTCATGATCCAACAAACTCTCCTCTCGCATGGCTGCAATCAGAGACGAAATATCAAGACGATCAACAGGTGCCAACGAATTCAAGGCGACGCGGCCTGTACCACAGCTCAGACGATCTGGGGCTTCGCTGCCTTCCGCACTGATTTCATATCGCAGAACTCCCCGTTCCATGTCTTCGTAATGTAGTCGAACGGATACCTCAACTGGTCGTTCATTCACGAAAATTGGACTTGTCCAGGCTGCATTCTTAATCTGGAACGCCGCAAAGGAGGAAGAGGGCGCTTGGTTTACACTGTGCAAAGCCAAGCGGGCCATCTCCAGATAAGCCACACCTGGAAGTACCCGTTGCCCTCGAACCCGATGATCGTTGAGAAAAAATTCATGCCCTGTAAAGTCCGAACAGAATCTTGTGTTCTGATTAGCCGAAAGATTGCGGTGAAGCATTGGATGAAGCTGATCATGTTCTTTTTTACTTTCTGTTTCTTGGAAGGAATCCTTCGCCTTTCTACCAAAGTTGGCAGACCAACGGAATGTTTTTCTTTGAAATGCATAACGTGGCAATCGTACTTTCTGATAAGGCTCCTCTTCCGCAAGCTGACGCATATCGAGCTCCATGCCGGACAGCCATAATCGCAGTACATTTTCGTGAAATGGTAATTCCAAGGTCACTTCCTCTGCTTCTTGTCCGGTCTGCTTCATCCAGTCTGTGGCTTTTTCTGAATGAGGTAGAGATATCTTGCGATCCTTTTCATTCTCACTACCGGGTTGAAGGAAGTCATGTAGAAATTGGAATGCGTTGTGCATTCCACCTGTCCGCTGTTGATGCTGACGAATGAGTGTGTACGCGCGTTCTGGCAGCATGAGTCCGGAATTCCGGTTTAACTGCGCTGTGATCCGTGAAAGTTCATGATGTTCCCCTGTCTCGTTCAACAACATCTCGATAATGTCTCTCCGAGTAATAACCTTATCGGCCAGAAGATCAAGCAGTTCCTGTACAGCCGGAATGTCTGACTCTTCCGAGATCTGAAGCTGCCACTTTCGTTTCACCCTGCGCAGCGCATCCATGACTGCAATGCATAGCACAGCCGACATGGAACGGAAAGATTCGCTTGAACTACTGCAGTCAGACGTTTGTTGCAACGGCCATGGGATGGTTGTTCCCGTGCTCTCCTGCCATTCGTCATTCCATTCATTTATGTAGTTCCTGAACGTATACTGATGGGTGTATAAACGATGTGCACGATCCATCAATTCGTCTCGGAACCCGTCGTAAGCCTGTTCCTCCACGATCCGTACAGATTGAATCAAATCATGTACATAGGAATCATCAAAAGCAAAGGGCATGATTAGGGATGAGCTTCCCTCTTGCATGACAGGCCATATGGGGCTGCACAGTCTCACGTCTTCGGCACCCTTCTGATTGAGTAGCACGGAGATCATATCTTCAACAGAAATGTGACCTCCAATGACCCATGCAATCAGCATGCCAATTCCTGTTCCCTGAATCCACCGAGGGGCAAAACCCAGTTGAATCAAGGAATTTGCATGAACATATCCGGCTATAAAACAATACAATTCTCGCCAATCTTCATGCCACGTATCCTGATAGTACCCTGCCATCAAGTCTTCCCATTCTTCCCTCATGCCGTTTGCTTTTAATGCTGCCTCGATTTGCCTTTCTGCCTTACGCAGTAATAACTGAGACGTATGTCCAGAGCATTTCAATTGGGCGTATCCCTCCCATGTGGGACTCTGAATGTTCAGATACCTTGCGGATGCTCCAATTGGCGTGTTGCCGTAACAGTCGGAATTCAGCAATGTCCTGAGCTCTTCTCGGGTATGAGCCCATCCGCCAAACCGATATTTGAAATGCTCTCTGCCTTTAAGCAGCGACAGGCTGATGGCCCGTAGTGTATCTTCCGCATTAGAATGCCTGTCGAACCACTGCTGCCAATCTGCGACATGCTCCTGCAAGCTCGCTTCCGACTTGGCAGACAGCAGAAATAATCTGGAGGGCTCTCTGGAATCCTGCTGAACAGATAGCTTGGAGGGAACAGAGGGTTTAGCAGCAGGTTCGTAGTGTTCGACCACAACATGGGCGTTTACACCTCCGAAACCGAATGAACTTATCCCTGCGCGTAAAGGCTGCCCCCGCTCCCGACTGTGCCAAGTCTCTTGTTTCCGTGCAACCTCCAGCGGGGTGCGCGAAAAAGGAATCATCGGATTCAGCGTCTTCACATGAAGAGAGGCCGGAATTTTCCGATGTTTCATCATCATCATCACTTTAATAAGACCAGCTATGCCCGCTGCACTCTCCAGATGACCGATGTTTGTTTTAACCGATCCAATCTTACAGAATGACCGATCCGGGGTATAGTGCCGAAATGCCTGGGTTAACGCCTCGACCTCAATCGGGTCCCCCAGCGAGGTGCCAGTCCCGTGTGCTTCGACATAGGTAATGGTGCGAGGATCGATATCTGCAGCCTTCCACGCAGCCAAAATGACATCACGCTGTGCCTCCATGCGAGGTGCCGTAATAGACAAACTTTTCCCCGTGTGGTTGACAGCAGAGCCTTTAATGATGCCATAAACCGTATTTCCTTGCTCAACGGCTTCCTCCAACCGCTGTAGAAGCAATACAGCAACCCCGTCTCCCGGGACATATCCATCCGCACTCTGGTCAAATGTTTTGCACTGCCCTGTGGGGCTTAACATTCTTGATTGGGAAAAGGAAACATATTTGAGCGGGTCGAGATTCAAATTCACGGCAGAAGCCAAGGCATAATCACATTCTCCCAGAATCAGGGCACGTCTCGCCTCGTGAATAGCCACAAGTGAAGAAGCGCAGGCCGCATTAATCGGCAGGCTCATGCCACTCAAATTAAACGCATAAGATATCCGGTTCGCAAGCAAGCTCTCATAATTGCCAAGACAGGCGTAACTGTCCGCCTGTGAGGCTTCCATTTGCTGCAAATAACCCGCTGTCATCACGCCGGTATAAACAGCTGTCACCTTCTGCTGAAGCTCTGACAGAGAAATGCCCGAATCCTCGATGCAATGCCACGTATCTTCGAGGAGCAAACGCTGCTGTGGGTCCATGCTCGTAGCCTCACGCGGGGAAATGTTAAAAAAGCTGTGGTCAAAATCATATGCTCCTTCCACCAACCCGCACCATTTGCTTGAGGTTTTGCCTGTGTCATTCGAGTTTGACGAATAAAACTGCTCCAAGTCCCAACGTTCCGGGGGAATCTCAGAGATGGAATTGCGACCTTGAATCAGGTTTTCCCAAAATGAATCATATCCGCCGGCTCCCGGGAAACGGCAGGCCATACCCACAACGGCAATTTCCGTCCTTTTGCTTCCCATCTGAATGTTTCCTCTCCTTTGGTATCGGCATACTGACCTTGCATCTCATCAAGGCTTCATAATTCCCGCAAAGCGCAGCATGTGTGAGAATGACGGTGGTTTGTCACTGTATCCCGACGTAGTCAGCATTTGTTCCTTCAGCAGATTGGGACACTTGCCGATTCGACGAAAAGCAGCATTGCGAAGCGTCACAAAGGCGCGGTTTTTCACAAACCAGCAATAGGTATGAGCTGTGCTGTTGCGCTGGATGAGACGCACATATTTTCTTCTTTTTTTCTCATACAGGCGAAGCTGACTTTCCGAGCAGTCATCGGTAATGAGCGCTTCTTCCAACGTATTCGACAGTTCGACAGCACCCTGAATCGCCAGATTCATTCCCTGTCCCAGTGCCGGACTTAGTGCATGGCATGCATCTCCTAGCAGAACGGCACCGTTAATCGCCCATTTTTTGGTATGCAGATAATAGGCCGGAATGGATTGAACCTGTTTGAAATCCACGATCTGCGATATTTCTTGCTGCAAGTGAGGACACAGGGACAGCAGCATGCCGCGCAACGATTCGATACCGTCCTCACGGATGCGCTGCCATATATCCTTTCGCAAAGCTAGGTAGATCCTCAGCCTTTGGCCGGGCAAAGGAAAGACTCCGCAGCTTACACCTTCGCCAAAGAAAAAGCTGGCCTCTTCCCTGGTATGTGTGACATCGTGAAAAGTAAAAGCGAACATTTTTGCCATCTTTTCCTCATAAGGATAAAGGTGATACTTAAGCCCCAGCTGATCACGAATTTTGGACTTGATGCCGTCTGACCCGACAAGGATTTTGCTGCCGATGCGTACCGTTTTGCCCGCCGAACCTGCTTCGATTCCGCTCACATAATGATCGGTGAACAACAGTTTGCCTGCGTTCATGCCGGGGTAGAAGCGTACATTGGGCATTTCCTCAATGGCATTAAACAGGCTTTGATGAATGTGGTGATGATCCCCGTTCAGCGCATAACGCACAGGCATGTCCATTTCTTCATAGCTGCCCGTAAAACAGTTGACACCCCCAAGCGTGCCGTAGTTTACCCTTGCTACATGAGCGCAGTGTTTGGTTACTTCAGGAAGAACGCCAAGCTTGTCCAGCAGATCGATCGTTATGGGCTGAAGAAAATCACCTTTGGGAATGTTAGGAAATTGTTTTGAGCGTTCAATCAACACCACCTGTCGACCTTTTCTGCCCATGGCCAGTGCCAGCGCCACGCCTGCAATGCCCGCCCCCACAATAAGCACTTCACTTTCAATATCCATTCGATTCCTCCTTATTGGCTTGTCTCACTGCGCATCTAATTGTGCTGGGCCGTTTTATACCAGTTGAAGCAGGCTTTCGTTAAGCAGCTGGGCTGTTTCTTCCATTAACTTCTCTCCGATCAGATGCACATGGCGCTGTGTCCAGGATTCGAGCGTTGTTCCTTGTACCCACTGATTAAAAGCACCGAGTGCCGGACCACAATATACCTGAAAGTCCACCCTGTGCTGATGATTCTCATCCCCCTGAAGCGCCAGTTTGGCGGAGTGCTCCAGATACCATTTGAAAATAACGGCCATTCTGGCCTTGGGACTACGTTGGGCAAGTGCTCTCTCCTGGGTCGTAAGAACGGATTCCATCTCCGCGTAAATGCTGTCAAAGCTCCTTTTGAAATACTGCTCCTGAAGCCTTGTTTTTGTTTTCTCATCGATCTCGTCAATGCTGTCGTACTGGCGATACAGCTCATGCAGTTTGTTAGCACGCGCAGGAAAATAAACACCTTTCTTCAGCACCTGTACTTTGCCTCCCAGTTCAAACATGCCTGCTGCGGGCGCATATCCGGTATCCTGAACGTTGATTTGCTGAAGCAGTTCCTTTACGAGTTGGCTAGTATTGGCTTCGACCGTACATTGATTAATCGAGCCGGTCAGAATAAAGTCCGCCCCCATGACAAATACTGCCGCAGCCGCTTGGGGAGTACCAATACCCCCAGCTGCACCGACCCGGATTGCTTTGGCGTAGCCATGCTTTTTCATCATCTGATTGCGCAGGGACAGCATGGCAGGCAGCAGGGTCATGGATACTGCACCATCGGTATATCCGGCACAGTCGGCTTCTGCACAGATGTCATCCGCCATCGGCAATTGCCGCGCCCATTGGGCCTGTTCAGCGGAAATACGTCCTTCAACCAGCAATTGGTCCAGCATATGTTGCGGAGCTGGACTCATAAACAGCTCTGCTACCTCTGGACGAGAGCATTTGGCGAGAAGAAGATGAGATGAAGCCACAGTACCATCGGATCTGCGATAGATTCCTTTGACCCGATAGTGGACAATTGCCGGAGTCATACCCAGAAATCCTTTTGCTTCCATCTTGTTCAGGCCCAATCTAAGCATTAACTTGACCATCTCTTCCTCGCGCTGAGGGTGGAGAGGATCGTGAAGCACATTTAATCCCCAGCAATGTTGGACAGGCAATTCTTGGCGGATGGACATCACCGCCTCCTCCACTTCTTCAACGCGCAGTCCACCTGTTCCGAGAAAGCCGACCATACCCGCTTTTGCAAGTGTTGTGATCATTGCCACAGATGAAATGCCGCCAAACATGCCTCCCGCAACGTATGCCAGCCTGGCACCATAATCCTGCCTGAATTCAGCGCTGCCCATCCGTTCAGATTGGAAACGCCGCGAACTGCTGAACGGATGGGCAGCGGTTTCAGACACTCGCAATGATTCATCCTTAGGTACGTCCTTTATCACTGCGGGTGAAGCCGGAGGTGGTTCAACAGATAATTTCTCCACAAAAAGTGGCTGAGCCTGAGTCTGGATAGCCTTTACGAGTTTGCTTAGAGCCGTCCCGGGTCCAATCTGTACAATATCGTTAACCCCTTTTCCCATCAGATATCGAATGGTATCGGTCCATTGAACAGAGGACGTCAACTGCTCCACCATGTTGTGTTGCAGATGATCAATTGTATAGGGTCTTGCCCCAACATTGGAAATAACGGATAGCGTCGGGGCAGCAAACTGAAATTGCTTGAGATATGCAGCAAATTGCTGCTTGGCTGCTTCCATATATCTGGAGTGAAATGCGCCGCTCACATTCAAGATGACGTAATTGGATGCACCTTCCTGCTCAAACACAGACTTCGCCTGGATTAGCAAGTCCTGCGGACCCGAAATAACGATCTGACTGGGACTGTTCATATTAGCGATATCCAAGTGGTCAAGGCCATGCTGCGCAAGACTCTTACCCACAACATCCGAATTCAGCCCGATCACAGCTGCCATCCCACCGCCCTCTGCCCTTCCCATTAATTCACCGCGGAACTGGACGATACGTAGTCCGGTTGCAAAATCAAACACGCCTGCAGCCAGCAACGCATTAAATTCACCCAAACTGTGTCCCGCTACATAGTCCGGCTTCCCCTGTTGCTCAAGTTCCCTGTAGTACATCAGGGCATTCACGGTGTACAGGGCCGGCTGGGTGTATTCCGTACGTTTGAGTCGGTCTCCGGGGTCTTCAAGACACAGCTCGCGTATGGAATATCCCAATATTTCATCTGCGGTGCGGACCAGGTCCGGATAAAGATTCCAAACGTCGTGCCCCATGCCCTTGAACTGCGAGCCTTGCCCTGGAAATACATAAGCCCTCATGTTCTGCTCTCCCCTCTGAATGTTCATGGACGGCTGTTGATATTGCCTGGCCACGCTCTCCAATTGTTCCTTATCCCTGTAAAAGGGAGATAACAAAACGACTGCCGCTGATGAAGCTTGTTTTTCTGCAAGCCGCTTCACAAAACCTGCAAGCGTACCGCCCGGACTGATATCGATATAGTGATGCGGTCCGGCAGATTCAAGCTTTTGTATTGCTTCGCGAAAGAGAATTGGTTTTCGGGCAACATGCCAGAAGTGATTTTGTGCAATTCGGGGAGCCTCCCCTCCAGTCATACAGGAGATTAACGGTATATGAGGCGCGGCAAATGTAAATGCCTGCAAATCCTCCGTGTATGCAGCCTCTGCGCTATCAATCCATTGAGAATGATAGGCAAAAGAAACCGGGAGCATCTGACTTAACACAGCATGTGATGTGAGCCACTCCTGTGCTTTTGTCAGTGCATGCACCGGTCCGGAAATAACAAGATGCCCGTCATAATTGACGGACACCAAGGTACAATATTCAATTTCCGGAAGTTCCGGATATAGAGATGCATCTCCCAATATTGCTAACATCGCGCCAGAAGGGCAATGTTGCTCGAATCGTATCGCCTGCTTCATAACAGAGCGCAAGCCATCTTTTGCACTGAATACGCCCGCAATGGCAGCGGCGGCAAATTCCCCAAGGCTGCTGCCAAGGACGTAATCAGGTATCACGCCACGAGTCAATAACGATTGGGCAAGTGCATACTCCACCATATAGATGGCGGGATGCGACAGAATGGTACGTTCGAAGCGGTCCTCATCGGTTGACGATTCGCCGTACATATACTGGACGATTGACTCGCCCCCGCATTCCAAAACCGTTTGATCCAGAGCAAGCATTGTTTCCCTGAACAATGCATCCTGCTCAAACAGCTCCTTCCCCATCTGCGGATACTGCGATCCTTGTCCAGAAAACATAAAAACAACGGGATCGCTCAGTCTGAGCACCTCCTTACAAGCACATCAATAGACATATCAAATAAACTCCGCTATCCCGGATGATAAGGGACAGAAGCTTGTAATTTAACACAAAACTATCATTATATGTGCATTTTCCTATCTTCAACGTGCCGAAACAACGATTGAATTAGTTGAAAAGCTTGTTGAATATACTATAATCAATTTTGTAATTTTTGTAAATGATGGATTTTGTAAATATAGTCATTGCATATCGTAAAATGATGAATAACATCGTATTTTAAATATAAAAATAGAAAAATGGTATGGATTTGTATTATTTATTTTCCATAAATCAGAATCTCGGAATGATTCAATAAATAGATAACGATCAAATAAATAACAATTGATGTTACTTTTATGCTTTGTCTTTCTGAAGAAAAGATATATTCAAGCTTCCGACGTTTTATGAAGACTAGACCAGATTTTGTATCCAGCAGAAGGAATGGTCTTCACTGTAACAAAAGAAAGGCTCGCACAGGCAGGGGATTATTACTTCCCTGCCCAATACGAGCGTCTACGTCAAATTGCACTCAAACGGTTGATCCGGATGTGTACTTGTAGCAATCGTTTCATTTCATGTAGCGATATTCTAGAAGATCCTTCAGATTTGAGATTTTCTGCAGTAGCTTTTCCCCGACATTGGTTTCCCTCACCAGTTTCCGTGCCAGTTCTTTGTCCACCAATCTTTTTAGAGATAATACGTCCGTTCCGTTACATAACACATCTTCTTTTGAGTTAAATTTCTGATGGGCGACGAGCTGCATGCCAAAGGAATTGTACAACAAGGTATATCCGGCAATGCCCGTTGTGGATTGATAGGCTTTGGAGAAACCGCCGTCAATCACGATCATTTTTCCGTTTGCTTTAACAGGGCTCTCTCCACGACTTTCTTTGACTGGCGTGTGACCGTTAATGACATGTCCATGATCGGGATTCAAATCAAACTCCTGTAAGATTTTTCGACAGGTCTCTTCATTTTCACGTAAATGGTAGTAAGGGTTCTTTCTCTCCTTATGTGCTTCTTTATCTTGGATAAAATACCGTTCAAAAGTGGTCATTTCTCTCTTTCCAAAGAGCGAGGAGCATTCCCCTGTCCAGATGTACCATACCATATCCGTCGCCAGATCTTCTGTTTCTTCCGGATGCGCAAAGGCGTAACGTAAGTTTTCTTCAAAAACATCGAGCAATTGACGGCCCGCATATGTCTTGTCTTCAATCTGCATTTCTTCCATATTTCCTTCTTCATCCAAAGGAATACAGCCGTGGATTAACAAATTCCCGTTGTATTTTAAATAAAGGCTACCCTTTTTCATGAGAAAATTCATATGTCTGGCCATCTTTTCGGAATGCTGAACGGAGAACAGCAGCTTTTCCATCACCTGGCGTTCTTCCTCCAGCAATTGTTCAGGCTTCTGCGGATTTACGGTTGCAAAACAGGTGTTTTCCAGCACGTACGTTTTACCGCAGATGTTGATTTCATTGTTGTCGTAATCAATCTGCTCCAGCAAAAGTCTTTCAGACATATTAAAGTATGGGCGTCTCTTGATAATCGGGATTTCAAGTTTAAACTGAATCATGGCAATGGCTTGGTGAATTTTGGTGATCTGCAGAATTTCCTGCTCTGATACATTATGGCCAGCCTGTAGCTTAGGTCTAAAGGGCGGATTGTCTTCATAATATTTCTCCGCCAGGTTTAGCAGTGGGCGCAGATTGATTCCGTATACATCTTCAATGATGTCCAGATTGTCGTATCTGGCGCAGATCCGAATAATATTCGCAAGGCAGGCCAAAGAACCCGCGTAGGCTCCGATCCAGAGGACATCATGGTTACCCCACTGAATGTCTACAGAATGGTAGTTGATTAGTGTATCCATAATTTTATCGGGGTATGGCCCCCGGTCATAGATATCTCCAACCACATGAAGATGGTCAACCACCAGGCGCTGTGTCGTATAGGCAAGGCCGATAATGAGATTGTCCGCCTGGCCCAAGGATATAATTTGTCGATATATTTCCTCGTAATAAGGATCCTTATTGTTGGTCGAATCCGTCTTGTATAGAAGCTCTTCTACAATATATACATATTGCTCCGGCAGCGCTTTGCGCAATTTTGAGCGTGTATACTTGGAAGAGGCATAAGAAATAAGCTTAAGCATGTGTTCAATTGTTAGTCTATACCACTGGTTCAAAGCCTGTTTATTGCTCAGTTCCCCTATAACCAGCTGTATTTTTTCTTCCGGGTAATAAACCAACGCCGCAAAATCATTGATTTCTTGATCCGTCCAAACCTCCCGGAATAATTCTTTGATTTTTTCTTTGACGGTACCCGAACCGTTTCGTAGTACGTGCTGAAAAGCCTGGAACTCCCCATGCAAATCACTGACAAAATGCTCTGTTCCCTTCGGGAGATTGGAGATCGCTTCAAGGTTGATGATCTCTGTTATGATTTTTTCTTCCGTATCATATTTTACGGCCAATAAATCTAGAAACTGCTCATCCAAAACAGATGTCCCCCTTCAAGGTAGTATGGTGTTGTATAGCCGGGTCCAAAAGCTTTAGACCTATATCAAATTACACTCTATAATTGGCATTGATTATATGATAATTATCAGCAACGCCTTCCCCCATCATACTCCAGTTCATCATATATGAACAAATTTCATTGAATGGATTTGAATGAACAATGTTTGTAGTTATTTTAGGAATAAGAAGTGTGTTCAATCTGCTCTGGTCCCTTGAGATTTTTTTACTAACTGCTATTTTACACAATGAAAAATAAACGATCTATTCTCAGAATTTGCTTCTTTGAATTCCCAATCACCATATGTTTTAATTTTTGAAAAACCTATTTGTTTCAGCGACTCATCGAATTCTTCTTGATTTCGAAACCTCAGCTGAATTTTTTCATGAACTAACACATTGTCTGTTTTAGTATTTTTTACAATTTCATAGAAAGTGTAAATATCTCCCTCAAACCCTTCATATTCTGTATAGATTTCTAAAGGTTCTCCACTCAGCCTATCTTTAGCTAAGTCAGGAGTTTTGTCCTTCTCCCATTCTTCCCATACTTTTACCAAAGGGTTTCTTGTATCAAAAATAAAGTGACCCCCAATTTTTAGGGATCGGAATACGTCTGAGATTACTCGCTTCCAACTGTCATCTGTAAGAAATACCTGTGCAACATTGGCTGTCATAATTACCGCATCATAGGTATTGGTTTGTAATTCCGCACTATCACCTATAATCCAATTCACATTTCCAGAATCATCTTTACTTCGCGCCATTTCAATCGCTTCTTCATTGGGATCTATAGCGGTAATTTTATAGCCGCACGGAACAAGATGAGTAGTCCATCTTCCTGTTCCACAGCCCAGGTCAGCTATAGATTCAACTTGTAATCTCTTTAACAATGCAAGGAAAAATTCATCGTCTTTTCCCCAATGGTTAATCTGGTCGTATACTAATGGAATCATAAATAATGTCTCCCCTCTTTCAACAGCGTTTTACTGTGCTTAACAGTTTGATGTCTCGTACATAAGCTATACGGTTTTATTCTCACTCTGTGAACCAAAAACTACCCTGGTTGCTTCTATAAAAGATAACATCATTGGTGAAAGCCACTTGTCTTTATGCCACAACATCTGTGTATATACCTGCAAGTCCGGAATTTGCCATGGGAGGACAACAAGTTCTCCACGTTCAACTTCAGATTCCGCGACGATCTCAGGAAGAAAGGCAATACCGATTCCTGAAATTGCACATTGTTTAATGGCTTCAGCACTTTGAAACTCTAAATATGTAATGTTATCAATGCCCTCTTTCTCAAATGACCGATCAAACATCGTTCGATAGGGACAACCCTTCTCATTTGTCAGGAACACTTCATAATGAAAATCTTCCAATTGCAGCACAGTTCGTTTGGCGAGTGGGTGATCTGGAGTAGCTAACAATCGGAAATGTTCTTCCAGCAAAGGTTCCACGGAAAGTCCACTCGAGCGAATGGGTTCATCCAACATATAAACAATATCCGTGGTTCCCTCAAAGAGCGTTTGTTTGAGCTCTTGGTTCGGAACTGAGCGGAAGATGAGACGAACTCCCGGATGCTGCGAACGAAAACGTTGGAAGACAGGTGGAAGCCGGTAAGAGCAAATTACCTCATTCGCACTTATCGTTAAGGTACCACTTAGTTTTTCATTATCATGGACAGCACTACGAGCTTCGTCCATTTTTTCAAGAACGCCTTGGGCGTGTGTTAAAAAGCGTTTACCTGCAGTTGTGAGCGCGAGTTGCTTGCCCAACCGATCAAAGAGGCGAACACCTAGCTCATCTTCCAATGCTTTAATTTGCATCGTGACGTTGGAAGGAACGTAGCTCAGCACTTCTGCTGCCCGCGTGAAATTCAATGTTTTTGCAACCGTACAAAACGTATTCAGTTGACGCAATTCCATCCGATAATCCCCCCTTCATCTTTCAATTTTATTGAATACTATTATGAATTCTGTTCACTTTTATTGAGAGTATCACAGCTCTATACTGAGTACAAGAGATCACAGTGAACCTGTGGTTTTTCATTTTGAAGGGAGCAATTATACGATGGATTATGAAATTTTTAATTTGGGTGATGTCATCTTACAATCAGGAGTGACGTTACCAAATGCTTTTCTTGCTTATAAAACATACGGAAAATTAAATGAACAGAAAGATAATGTTATTGTCTATCCAACGGCTTTTGGTGATCAACATGTTCAAAATGAATGGCTCATTGGCAGTGGGATGGCACTCGATCCAGAGAAATATTTTATTATCGTTCCCAATTTGATGGGCAATGGCCTCTCTTCCTCTCCCAGTAACACGCCTCCTCCATTCGATCGGGCTAACTTTCCACAGGTAACCATCTATGACAACGTTCGATTCCAGCACCAACTGCTGACCGAAAAATTCGGTATTGAAAAGATTGCTCTTGTCGTCGGGTGGTCGATGGGTGGCATTCAGGCATTTCAATGGGGAGCAAGTTACCCGGAGATGGTTGAACGAATCGCACCTTTTGGAGGCATCGCCAAACCTTGGCCTCACACATTTGTGGTCCTGGAAGGCGTGAAAGCTTCACTGCTATCTGCAGTCGGCTTCGACTCAAGTAAATTAAACCAACTAAGTTCGATAGACATGCGTGCCGTTGGTCGGGTCTATGCGGGATGGGGACTATCACATGCGTTTTATAGAGAAGAGCTTTACCGTGAGATGGGATTTGACACATTGGAGGATTTTGTAGCTGGTGTTTGGGAAAATAGCTTTATGAATATGGATCCGCATAATGTTCTGGCCATGTTATGGACAGGACAACATGCAGATATCAGTGCAAATCCCTCCTATAACGGAGACTTTGATAAAGCACTTCAGAGCATAAAAGCATTTGCATGTATCATGCCGGGAAGCACGGATCTCTTCTGCACAGCAGACGATAATGAATACGAAGCTAAGCGTATACCTAATGCTGTCTTGAAACCAATCCAATCGATCTGGGGCCATTTTGCCGGTCGTGGAATCAACAGTGCCGATAATCAATTTATTGATGACAATCTAAAACACTTGTTGTCACTTAGCATTAATGAATAGATCGTCACTTGCGTTGGGAACTCAGTGAAGAGAAGCATTGATCTTTCGGAGGGAGAGCTCCCCCCAAGCAGTGGTGTTGTTGAGTGATGATGTAGAAATGAAGGAACCAGCAATAATGAAGTTGAGGATCTTATTCCGATGTTTCTTTGCATCCTCTGCCAGTCTCATTTCTATGGCTTTCATCTTTAATTCCACCGGATAACTCACTCTGGTTGCCATTACAAACACACCTCCAAGATGATCTCCCTATCTTACGACAAGGTTTCATTCTCTTGAAGGTGTGTTTGATTAATACATATTCCTAATGATTATAACTACAATTAAGTAAGTACAGTCATCGCCTCTCTTGTGAATGGAACCAGATCATCAGTACGTCCTTCTTGAATTTTCTTAACCCATTCAGGGTCGACTAGAAGAGCACGGCCTACAGCAACCAGATCAAACTCATTATTCTGAAGTCGTTGTACCAATCCTTCGATACTGGCGTTACTTGCGCCTTTACCTTCTGTGAAGAGACTTGTAAAGTCACCATCAAGACCAATCGATCCAACAGTGATTGTCGGTTTACCAGTCAGTTTTTTGGTCCATCCAGCAAAATTCAGATCAGACCCTTCGAATTCCGGCTCCCAGAAACGGCGTGTGGAACAGTGGAAGATATCAACTCCGGCTTGAACCAACGGTGCGAGAAGCTGCTCCAGTAATTCCGGAGTTTCAGCCAATTTAGCCTGATAATCATCTGTCTTCCACTGAGATAAACGCAGTACAATAGGGAATTCCGATCCCACTACTTTACGGCAAGCCTCAATCACTTCAACTGCAAAACGTGTGCGAGCCATCATATCTCCACCGTAACGATCCGTACGGGAGTTGGTTTTCTCATACAGGAATTGGTCGATCAGATAGCCGTGTGCTCCATGGATTTCAACACCATCGAATCCAACGCGTTTCGCTTCTGAGGCTGCTTGTGCGAATTCCTGAACGATTGTAGCAATCTCAGCTTCCGAATAATCATTAACATGACCTTTGGCTCCCATATGCCAGATCTGTGGAATAATTCGACCACCAGCTTCATGTACTTCAGATACAACATGTGCCCAACCATTCATTGCAGCTTCGCCATAAAAGTGCGGCACATTGGCTTGATTGGATGCATCCGGATGATTAATTATTGTCCCTTCCGTCACAATAAGCCCCACTGCGTTCTCTGCTCTGCGGCGGTAATAGCCCGCAACATTCGAACCCGGGATACCGTCCGGAGAAAATTGACGCGTCATCGGCGCCATCACGATCCGATTGGATAACTTCAAGTGACCTAACTCTATAGGTTGGAACAATGCTTCTACGGATTGAGAATAATTCATAATAACCTCCACATATTTCGTTTTATATAAATTGACCTAGGAGATGTTAAACAGCAACCAGCCTGGTTAACAGCTAGACGTTATTTCCAAATGAATCAATACACGATTTTTATCGAAAAGCCCCACCTCCTTCAAGGTTTCGTGGTGCATTAATCCGCCTTCATTTATTTTTGACTTCGTAGTCAAGAATTTTACAAAAAAAAGATCAAGACATGATCATGCCAAATGAAGTACGCAGAACCGTCTCGATCTGTTCACGGGATGAACCTGATTTCTCCATAACTCTCACACCAAGAATGGTGTTATTTAGATAAGATGCAAGCTCTATACTCGTATACCGGTTGGAAATTAACTGTTGTTTCTGGCCACTACTTATGATCTTCTCTAATACCAGTTGAATCTCTTCTGCCATGAGCTCAGCTTCGCGTGTGACCTGCTCGTCATCTGTTCCGAATTCGAGTGATGCATTCACAATTAGACACCCTTGGCAACTAGTTTCATCGTCTAAAAGGGAATATCGTAAGGCATCCAGTTTATCAACGGGAGACGAATCCAGGGTTTCAATCTCTTTCAGTTTCGCTATAACCTGTTCACGGTAAAGTGCCAGCGCCTTCAGGAACAACGATCGCTTGTCTTTAAAAACACAGTACAAACTTTGCTTTTTTACTCCTGTAGTACGCGTAAGATCCTCATAAGAAGTTGCTTTGAAGCCTTGATTCCAGAACACTTCCATAGACTGGTGTAATACACGATCGACATCAAATTCTCTTGGTCTACTCATGGGATTAATGTATCAGTTATTGACCATGCAGTCAAGAACTGATCATTTTACATCCTGTTTGAAAGAGGATGGTCACAATGGATAAACATAAATTTTTGTATAGATGAACAAAAGCACCGATTCTCCCCAAAGTGTGAAGACAGGTGCCTCGATAAATATTCTAATCGATATTGATACCACGTTCCTAACCTTTTCACTTGAATGCGGTCTAACTCTTCCGGTAAGCAACCTTGTGAAAAGCATTGATATAACGAAACAGTGCTTCACCATCATCAGGCACATGCGTACTTGTATCCAGTGGCAGCATCATTGCCTGATACGGCTCTGGCACCATTCTATATTGATGGACATAGGAGGTTAGGATGAACCCGTTGCGTTGCCAGAACTGAATGCGTTCCTGATGAGTCTCCGTTGTCCCGAACTCCGCCTCGATAATCATACCTTTGATCCGGTGTTCTCTTAACGCCCAGGCTCTGAGCTGTTCTAACATCCAGGTCCCTATGCCCCACCCACGCATCTTCTGTTCAACCGCGAGGTAATCGATGATCAGGATGCGCTCCGCAACCTTCCCCTCCAGTCCAGTAACAGCCATCGCAACCACTTCTCCATGATGCACGCCCGTGTGTAAATAACCAATCTTCCGGTCCAGCATACTGCGTAGAATCGCTTTTGTCTTAGCGCCGCTTTGAAAAGCCTCATGATAGATTCGCTCCATCCGCGCCCACAATGCTTCATCCCACTCCTCTATAGTCGTAAACTCTAATTCCAGCATCTCATTCGCCTCCAGCTTTAGCCGATTGTTTTCAATAGCCTCAGCTCCATACAAAATAGTTAGATTAACCAAGAAATCGCTTATGCGAATATTAAGTATCCCCGTCCCTATCCAATTCCCCAGGTAATCGATAAGTTTCGATGTAAACTTTTGAATCATATAAACAACTTATTGCTTGTCAAATAAGACCTCTGCGGTTAGTTGGATGTGTGCTCTAAAGATCTGTGTAGCATGTTCACCATCGCGGTTAAGAACGGCATCTGTTAATGCCTTATGTTCAGCGAGTCCATCGCGGACTTGCTGTTGCGGGGGGGAACAATGTCGATAAAATTCGCTCAAATCCCAAAGGTTGCTGCAGATATCTAAGAGAACTGGATTCGGACACGCAGCAATAAGCTCGTAATGAAATTGACGATGAATCTCGGACCATTCTTCGCGGACAACAAGCTTGTCATTCGCTTCCTTGTACTCTGCCGTTTGCGATAGCTTATGATGCACGGCAATTACATTGGATTCCCATGTGAGATCACCATTGGCGATGGATAGGCGTAAAGCTTCAGATTCATTGATTAACCTCGCTTGTATGATGTTATTTAGTTCTTCCTCCGACGCCGTCTTTACTGAAAATCCGTGGTTAGGATTCTGCTGTACCAGACCCTGAGTCGCCAATCGCGTCAACGCTTCGCGAACAACAGCAACTGAGACTTCGAAACCTTTAGCTAATTCCGAAACTTTTAATGGAGAACCTGGTTCATATTGTCCAGTCAAAATATCGGATTGTAGTTTCTTCCTGACATTCTCGCTTAAGGTGGACGAACCATTCCTTTTGGCCATGAAGCAGCACCTTCCTTCATACACATTATAATTCTACGTAATTGTATGTAGATAGTTTACACCGTTATCAATAAAAAACAAACACAAAATTCGATAGTGTATTATAAAAACGATTATAGTTTACAGAATCGATTCTTTAATGTATTATCGAAAATGAAAATAAAAGGAGGTAATTTACAATGAACAACAATCCATTTTCCAAATTGCCAGAAGTGGCAGTCTTTCAGTTGGAGAGTAATGACATTATGGAGGGACATCCTCTACCGACCCAGCATTATTCGGAGATGTCAACACTAGAGGGAAGTAAAGATCTCTCGCCCCATTTGAAGTGGTCGGGTGCACCCGACGGGACAAAGAGTTTTGTCGTAACTGCATATGATCCGGACGCCCCAACTGGATCGGGGTTGTGGCACTGGGCCGTTATCAACATCCCTGCCAGCGCAACTGAGCTACCTACAGGCGCAGGTGACGAGTATTCCAGCGGTTTGCCGCAAGGCTCCCTGCAACTACCGAATGATTTGAGACTCGAACGCTTTATCGGTGCAGCGCCTCCAGCGGGACACGGTCCTCATCGATATTATTTTGTCGTTCATGCGCTGGATGTCGAAAATATTAGTGTCGCCCCTAATTCCACGCCAGCTCTCCTTGGATTCACCATGTTGAGTCATACGCTGGGGAGAGCAGTTCTCATGGCAACAGGGGAAATCAAGTAAACCAAGATGTTGAAGCATAGGAAAGAATGATATGAAAAATAAAGTACTCCATGCAATGCGGAGTCAAGAACGGAGGAAGTGGTGAAGCTGAACGATCAGCCACATCATCATGTATGCCCCAATTGCCAGCAGCCAATTATAATTTTGAAGCATACCGTCATTTGCGGCTGTGGGAGCAAGATTAAAAACAAAGTGAAATTTAAAATATATCCAGAAAAACTGAAAAGTCCTCATCATTGAGGACTTTTCAGTAAATTAGCGTTGACCATCTCTGCCAGCGAAGTATTTAAAACATTACATTGTCGGTTTATAGATGAAATTTTTATCATCAAAGGAATACAGGCTCGTTATTTCATCAATACAGTTTAATCCTATAGAAATGAGGCATTCCAATGCAAACCAATCATAGCGTTCAAAAAAATAAAGGAGAGTTATTACTTGGTTTACTTGTCTTTACACTCATCATATCCGTCACGAATGCAACCATGTTTAATATTGTACTCCCTGATATCGGTAAACAATTTCAAATTTCTTCATCGCAAGCGAGTTGGATCATCACAGGCTATATGATTGTGTACGCAATTGGCTCGGTAACTTACGGTAAATTGACAGACAGATACAGCTTGAAGAATTTGTTGACGTTTGGTCTACTACTTTTTGCCATTGGCTCTGTTATCGGCTTAGTGGCTAGTGAATATTGGATGGTCATTGTGGGGCGAATTGTACAGGCAGCTGGTGCATCAGTCATTCCGGCGATTTCTATGATTGTACCCGTACGTTACTTTACATCTGATAGGCGCGGTCGTGCATTAGGTACCGTTGCAATCGGATTTTCACTCGGTTTGGCCATTGGTCCGATCATTGCCGGCGTGGTAAGCAGTACATGGAACTGGCGGGTACTATTTGTAATCTCGCTTTTATCATTACTTACTTTACCGATGTATCGGAAATATTTAGATGATGAAAAGGGAGTTTCCGGAAAAATGGATTATCTTGGTGGAATACTTCTGGCAGGTACCGTAGCCATTTTGTTACTGGCTTTAACAAACGGAAGTGTTTGGCTTGCCTTAGGCGGGATTCTTATTTTCATTTTTTTCGTATTACGTATACGCTATACTCCAAACCCCTTCATAAACCCGGCCATATTTCGAAACAAACCGTTTTCATTCGGTCTAATTATTACTTTCGTCATGATCGGGATTGGCTTTGCCTTTCCATTCATTACACCTCAGCTACTTTCTTCTGTAAACCACTTGTCACCGGTTTTCATCGGAATAGTTATGCTGCCTTCGTCTTTAATGGCCGCGCTTTTGGGTCGACAAGGCGGTAAATTAGCAGATGATAAGGGAAATCGTTTCCTTGTGTTTACTGCAGCTGCACTTCTTATTATCGGTTTTCTCTCTTTGTCTTCAGTCGTTGGTATGTCGCCAGTATTTATTGCGATCTTTCTTATTTTTGGTATTCTAGGTCAATCGTTCATGCAAATTGCAATGTCAAACACGGTTTCACGTACACTCTCAAAAGAGAATATCGGCGTAGGTATGGGATTATTCTCGATGGTCACTTTTATTGCTACGGCCACATCAACAGCTGTTATCGGCAAGATACTAGATCTGGGCACATCGACCATTCGCTTAAATCCGATACCACAAAACAGTGCAACTTTTGTATATAGCAATATTTTCCTGACACTTCCCATTCTTATCGTTGTCGTAGCGGCATTATATTATGTCCAATTTAGGCGAACAGGTAAAATGGCTAAGGACGAAAAGAGGAATAGCGAACCAGTTACTTAGTAAAAGTAATATAGAAATGCTAGGTCAGATCGGGTTAGATAACATCAAAGATCAAATCTAGCCTGCTTAATCAAAAAATCTGCATACCAGTTCATTTAAAGTTAATAAGAGATATTTCTTCTTGCTGAGAATCTATAACTCAGAAAAGGAAGGGCCATCCCATAAAGGATGGCCTTTAAACTTGCCGTTACAGACAGTGCGGAGAATCGTAATAAGTGTGATTCTAATTAACAGCATAGAATCTAAGTACCCGTTAACTTAAAAAGTCCATATCAATATAAGGAGTGTTATTTAATAAATTTTCATAGTAAAAGCGTCGGGCTTGCTCATACCATTCAGTCCAATCAGGAGCGTTAAAGTCTCTGCTTCTATAGAGCGCAGCTAAAACTCTAACTTGCCTTAAGTTTATAAATAGTGGAACTTTGTTTAACTGGCTTTGGCTTACAGTGTATTCCTTGCAATAGCCATTTAAGAAGTTGCAATAGTACCGTTTTGCAATCTCCTTCCTCACATCTCCAGACACAACCCAAGGAATTGGGATTTCATAAAATAATGGTGTAGCAATATCAGAAACAAACCAGCTATATTCCACCTCATCATAGTCAATAATAAAGGCTTTGTCCCCATCATTAAGATAATTGCCAGGGCTGATATCCCCATGAATAAGACCATATGTATTTTTTTCCTTGGGCAGGGCACTAATTTCATTAATTAAACGATCATAGTTACTGTGTAATTCTAACGGACAATACTTCTTAAAAGATTCTAATAGAGTATTACCACTCCATTCATGGCGTGGATTTTGGAACGAGTAATTAAGCGATAACTTATGTATTTTCCCGACCATTTATCCAATATTTTCATAAAACGTATTGCTCTCCTCGGCGATGACTGAATTTCTGCCTGGTGCTTTCTCAAAAGCTGTCACAATAAAGGACTCATCAATGATATGAATAAAATCCCCTGATAAAGATTGAATAGGCCTTGCTACTTTCATTCCGCGATCAGCCAGGAACATGATAAAATCTAGTTCCGCTCTTGTTAATAATTCATTCCGATGAGTGACATGGGTGATTCTTAAAATAACTTCTCGATCTCCAACTACCCCGGAATAAACGAAGTTTTGAAACCCATTTAATTCGAAAACTGAGTCTTCACGTATACCAAAACATTGCGCGGACTGTCTCAATATATCTTGTGTATATAGTAGTTTAATCTTTTTATCCATATAACCTCTCCCCCTTTACTTTTATGGTAACAACAGGTGCTCATTGAAAATATACTGAATTTGATTCAGAATCAAATTCTACACAAAAAGCCACATCAGATTACACTAACCTGCCCCTTAGTTTAACAAAAATTTTTCTCCTTTAAGATATTTCCTAAAATAGTTTTCAATAACTGATGGAAAATTTGTCGCTAAGGATTGTTGTTCATTTGAATTTAGAGAATGGAATGCGAAAGTCCTAATGATTGACCAAATAAAAAATGCTTCTAATAACTCGACATAATTCTCTTCCAGTTGATTTACTTTGCTATACGATGAAATAAATACTTTCCTATTATCAGATGAAAGATGCAAAAATGTTTCAGCCATATCAAATAAATAAAAGCCATAGCCACAATTCGAAAAATCTATAGGTCGAGGAGTATCCTCATAAAAAACATAGTTACTCTCATGAAGGTCAGAATGAATAACTCCCCAGTTACTTGGCAAACGTTTATGATTTTGTATCACATTTGCTATTTTATGTGCTGACTCTTCCACATGAACAAACACTTCGCTTGAGATAAGCTCTAAATTTTCAGTTTCATTACTTGTTGGCTCTCTTTGAAGTACGCTTCCATGAATCCAATGATGAATAGTCACCATGATTGTATTTTCGCTAAGATCAGTTGAGATTTCTGTTCCCAGATCACCTTGAAGATTTCTAACAGGTACAGGTACGACGAGATTTGTATCTTTAACCAAAGCTTCAAGCCAAATAAGCTCTGATGTGATATTCCCTTTTGATTGAATGGAAATCGTTGAGATATGGATTTTGATAAGAAACTTTTGATGATCATCGTTGGTCTGAACTTGAAATGTAACATTATCACTCTTTCCGAGATACACAAGTTTTTCCCAATAGATTGGGTATTGATGTAAAGCTTCTTTCGCCACCTTCGCATAATCTTCTTCAGAAAGCATAGTATCCACTCCAGTTAATGTGATTTATACTTCACAATTTTACCAAGTGAACTTTATTTTAAGGTGATATAAGTTGATTATAACTAAACTTTACTGCCCTTTACCTACACAGAATTTCAAACAGATGGACTTGCCATAATTCAGTTGTCAGATGAGTATCGCTGCATAGCAAAAAGGTCTGACAAATGTTAATTTCACCCATGTAGTCAGTAAAATCAATTATAATTAATTTATATTCAAGTCGATTACCTAACCTAACCTAAGTTAAAAGGATAATCATACGCAAAAAGACATAGTGATGCATCGCATATGCTCTAAGGGTTATAGAGTTTTCGAATACATACTTATGTATAAGAGGGGGCGAATGATATGACGATAATGCCTGTTATAGTAATGATCTTTGTATTTGTACCTACCATTGTACTCATGGTAAGCATGCCTTATTTAACAAGAGAGACGATTAGTTTTGGGGTCACCGTCAGCGCTGTACAATTTCACAGCGAACCTCTGCGCCAGATGCGGAAGTTATATGCTAGGATTAGTGCTACCTTGCATACCATCCTATTCATTGTTTGTATCATCTGCCTAATATACGGTGATGAACATTCCAAGCAACAAAGTTGGATCATTGTCACTTATTCACTCGCCATGGTCGTAATCTCCCTAGTCATAAACATTAACTATCATTTCAAAATGAAAAGTTTACTGCCTATGCTGCCTATTGCTCTGGAACCATCGATCATAGCAGTGGACACTGGTTTTCGGAAAAGAAACATTAGATTTTCTAGTAATCGGTTTATCATCCATGTTTTTATTATTATTGTTGGTATTGTAACTGTGCTACTCAACTACGACCTAATTCCTGATCAGATTCCGATCCATTACAACAGCAGTTGGAACGTAGACGGCTATGCAGCTAAATCTTATAGTTCTGTGTTTATGCCTACGATAATGCAAGTTTTCTTATTACTTGTGTTCATATTTGAGAATTGGAGTATTCGCAGAGTGAAGCAGCAGGTTCAACCCACTGATCCGAACCGTTCCATCAGACAAGACGTAACTTTCCGCCGTACTTGGTCAGGTTTTATGATTACAGCAAGCTTCTTAATAGTTATCCTGTTGTCCGTCGTGCAACTAAATATGATATCTCTGCTTAACATCAATTTCGCTATTCCCATTGTCCTAATCATAATAGCCTTTATCATCCTATACGCCTTAGCCTTATCGTTCTGGGCTGGTCAGGGCGGAAGCCGATTGGAGCAATCGGCAGATTGCTCCAATTTCAGACCTGTCCATGATGATGATAAATGGCTGTTAGGTATGATTTATTTCAATCGCAAGGATCCAAACCTAATCGTTGAGAAAAGATTCGGAGTCGGCTGGGGATTAAATTTTGGTCACCCAGTATGCTGGCTGATTTTTCTCGGAATTATCGTACTGTTAGTTTTGGTGTAACAAGGCTTGGAGGCTAGTACTCGCCTCAATCGGTACATAAATGTATGCGGAAACCGTCGATAAGCTTGACGAGATCGTGTCTACGGCTTCATTCGCTGTGAAATTAATCCCATCACATCAAACTTTGGTGCAGTTGGACCTACTATCATTGGGTTAATGAGTTATGAATTATAACAATAAGAAAGCAGCTGATCACTTGGGTCAGCTGCTTTCTTATTGTTATAGAGGTTTTGTATATCGTTAACGGGCATGTAACAAACGAAGATGATACAAGTGTTTATTCATTGCAAAGATTGTTTCGTTTGTTTTCTTTTAGATAGCGAGCTATCAAGCAACGTTGTTACAACGCCAATCACAAGGGCAAGCGCACCGATCCATGGAATATAGTTCAACAAGTTGTGGTTGACAGCAATCCCCCCGATACCCGCACCTGCAGCCATTCCAACTTGTCCGATCGCACTATGCAAACTAAGAACAATGCCTGACGCAGCGGGAGCAAGACTGATAAGCTGAAATTGGATTGGCGTCCCTGAAGACCAGGCCGCTAGTGCCCAGAAAATAAGCAATATATATAGAAGCAATACGGATTGGCCTATAAACGGGAACAGCAGTAATACAATGGCATGAAGTAGCATTCCACCAGTTAGTGTGCGGAATGTGCCCCATTTGTCTGTACTAATTCCTCCTAATTTGGCACCAAAAGCACTAGCGATACCAAATATAAACAGGGCTACCGTTACCCCTTGATCACTCATGCTAAAGATATCAACGTAATCAGTAACGCTGCTGCGATACGGGGTTGCACGATGAATTTGAACTGCTCACGCAAAGGAACAGCTTTTTCCGCAACTACTTTAGGTATGATCAGCAGCGCTAGGCATAAGAGAATAAGTCCGGTTACTCCAAGACCAATAAATATGAGGTTCCAATCATAATGGGAAGCTACAACCCTGCCTATAGGTACACCAATAACTAATGCCGTACTATTTCCCATAATAACAGTAGCAATTGAACTGCCTTGCTTTCCTGGAGCAGCCAAAACCGCAGCAAGAGTAAGGAGCGTAACCTGAATAACACCGGCACTAAGTGCTGAAATAATTCTAGCTACGATGAGCATCTCATATCCTGTTATCGTTGCTATTAAAATGTTAACAACAGAGAATACAGTTAGAGCATAAACTAAGAGTTTTTTTCGGTCTAATTTTGATGTGAAAGCAATTAAAAAAGGAGTCCCTGCACCAAAAGCTATAGAGAACACAGTAATGAGCTGTCCAGCAGAAGAAACTGAAATGTTGCTAGACTCAGCTACTTTGTCCAGGATCCCGGCAATAACATATTCTGATGATCCATTAAGAAAACTAATTACAGCTAATAAATATATTTTCCCCATATTTTTCAACAATTGCACCTTCTTATTTCTGTATTTCTAGAAAAATAGATTAATTAACTATTCACTAAAATAAATATTTTACATTCACTCATCTGGGACAAAACCATTTTCTATATATGCCCCTTCTATTGAATTAGTAGCTAAAGACCTTCCCACATTAAAACAGCCGCTAATCGAATGGTTAGACTCATTTGTGTGTTCCACCTTTCAGTGTTGAATCCATAAGAGATTTCTCCATATTCAGAGTAATTCTACTTATCCGTCTGTAATAAATTTTATTTTGCAAAACTTATGTTACTTTTATTATTCAAATAAATATATACCTTTCGGCATTTTAGTTTGAATTAACATGAGATCACATTTGTTACTCAAAAGTAACGCAGTGTTTTTTAATATTATGTAGAAAGAACAATTTTTTTGGTTTTACTATGCAGCACCATGACAAAAACGGCAGCGTTCCAGAAATAACTTGGAATCACTGCCGCTATTAATAACATCAAATTAGGCTTTGACTGTGTACATCAATTCTTTTTCATTAATTGTGGT
Organism: Paenibacillus sp. FSL R7-0026; assembly: GCF_038004485.1. Lineage (NCBI taxonomy): Bacteria > Bacillati > Bacillota > Bacilli > Caryophanales > Paenibacillaceae > Paenibacillus > Paenibacillus sp. FSL R7-0026. The sequence continues at coordinate 3,322,823 of NZ_JBBORG010000001.1, read as the reverse complement.
ACGCCCAGCCGATTGCACATCGGTATATTGATCCATGTTCGTAATAATGACCGGAGTAATCATATTGTAACCCGCTTTTTCGATCTCTTCACGGTCAAATTCCATCAATACATCGCCTACGGATACTTTAGCTCCTGCCTGTACCTTTGGTGAGCAATTTGGCCCTTCAGCTTTACAGTATCAATTCCGATGTGAATCAGCATCTCTGCGCCAAGATCACTTACGAGACCAATAGCATGTCCACTCTTGGACACAGAAATTACTGTGCCGTTAACCGGAGATACTGCACGTCCTTCAGCAGGTTGAATGGCAAATCCTTTACCCATCATTTCTTCGGAAAAAGCAGGATCTGGCACTAGGCTAAGTGGCTTAACTTCCCCATTCATGTGGCTGAATATTTGTTGATCCTGTAATTTAGTGTCTTCGGTTACTACAGGTGTAGTTGCGGACATTGCTGATGGTGCAGCTGCTTCTTCCTGGAAGCCCAGAATATAAGTAACTCCCGTAAGACCTACAGTGCCAATGAAATAGGCTTTAACAGAAAAGGTTCCCAGAAAAGACCCAGCGACTGCGTTGATTTTTGTAACAAAAATGTAACGCGTTGTTTTTTGGGGGGAGGTAATGTATACTGCCTAAGCAGGTTGTTATTATTATGGTCTAAGGGAGTGTATATCCATGTTCACCAGTGAACAAATCTCATCCTATAATGAATTGGAACTATCTTTATATAACTATATTTCACAGAACATGGAAAAAGTGGCGTACATGCGGATTAGAGAGCTGGCCGACGAAACTCATGTATCTACAGCCACCATTATGCGATTTTGCCGAAAGAATCAATGTGAGGGATTTTCAGAATTTAAAGTAAAACTTAAGATGCTTATTTCTCAAAAGGATAAACTAACAAAGCAGGAGTTAAAAAGTCCACATCATGCTGTGTATGAGTTTTTTGAACGTTCTCAATCTCCTGAATTGGAGGAAAAAATTCAAACGGCAGCAAAGTTAATTGCTAAAGCCAGCAGCGTCATTTTTATTGGTATCGGGAGCTCTGGAATAATGGGCGAATATGGAGCCCGATTTTTTTCAAATTTAGGGATCTGCTCCGTGTACATAAAAGATCCTCATTATCCTGTTCATACCAGAATGCAAAAAAATAGCGTTACGATTGCATTATCTACGCGAGGTGAAAACCCGTATGTTCTACCGTATCTCCAACGGATCAAGCAGGAGAAGAATAAAATTGTGGCGATAACGAACAATCGCCAATCCACCATGGCTAAAATATCAGATGTAAGTATCCCTTATTATGTAAAAGAAGAGTATTACGAATCCACTAACATCACCACTCAGGTTCCTGTTACGTTCCTGTTAGAATGGCTGGGACGAGAGGTTTTCAAAGAAATGGTAAATACAGAATTAGAGCTATAAGAGAGAACTCGTTCTTTCTAAAAATACGCACCAGAAAGAGAGTCATCTGGACTCTCTTTTAAGTCGTTATGGCTCTCAACTGGATAACTACGTTAGACTCTTTCTGTTACTTGTTTTCCTCGTGTTGCTGCAATTTGCGTCATAATCATTAGGATGATGATCACAATCATTCCAATCATAGCAGGTGTGAAACTATTGGAAGCATCATGAATCCAACCTAGCAGTATTGGACCAAGTGCACCAATGACATACCCAGCAGATTGCTGCATCGCTGACCAGGAAGTTGCATCGTTCACATTGGTTGTAGAATCAATCGGTAACATCAGGTTTAAAGTGAACAAGCCCCCTGCTCCAATCCCAAAGAGCACAACGGAAACCATCGGTATGAAATTCATCATCAATAAAATCAAACCAACAATCATGAACAGAGATTCACCAACCATCCATACTCTTCTTGAAGGAAAGTTCTTCAATAATACAGGAAGTATAAAGCTAATCGGGATTTGGATTACAACAAATATGGTCAGACAAAGCGTTGCATAGGATTTGCTATACCCCATTTCCTGAATCATTAACGGGAGCCACGCTGTAAAAGAATAAAACAACATAGCCATTAATCCAAATGAAAGCGTAAGCGTCCATGCGCTTCTATTTCCCCAGGGAAGTTTAATTTGCGGACGTTCTTTTATTTCACTCACATGAACAGATTCAGATTGCGGCTTCACCATGATCCACCAAACGATCGCTGCCACAAAGGCAATTACTGCCCACCCTCCTACCGCTGTCTGCCAAGAATTGAAATATGCCTCTAAGGGAATGGATACCATTGAACTAACTGCAGCCCCTACAGTGATCGCAATACTATAGAGTGCAATCATGGATGGAACATGATCGGGAAAATACTTTTTAATAAAACCTGAAGTTAACGGGCCAATCGAAGCGATCCCGATACCTACGATCAATGCAGATAAAAGTAAAACGAACGTAGACTGTGTAAATAGCCGAGTGGCTATTCCGATTCCCACCACAATCAGGGAATATCCAATGATTCGTTCTATTCCCCATCTCCCACTTGCTTTGACGGCAAAAGGTGAAAATACGCCCATACATAGTACAGGTATTGAAGTTAGCAAGCTGGCTAGTGCAGCGCTCATCCCCAGATCTTCCCGAATCGTACCTAACAGCGGAGATATGGAATTAATAGCCGGGCGCAAATTCAATGTAGCAACAAATAATGCAATAATTAAAAATATTTTTTTTCTCATCTTCTACTCCCATTAGCGTCTATCGCTATTCTCGAAACAAGCTGCTCCCGTTGCTCTGAATGACATCTTTATACCAGTGGAAGGACTTCTTACGATAGCGTTCCAATGTTCCTGAACCATCATCATGACGATCCACATAGATGAATCCGTACCGTTTTTTTAATTCTGAAGTTGTCGCACTAACCAAGTCAATACAACCCCATGTTGCATATCCCATCAATTCAACACCATCTTGAATGGCTTCAGCAACTTGAAGCAAGTGCTCCTTCAAATATTTGATGCGATAATCATCGCTAACTGTTTTGTTGCCATGTTCGTCCGTGATAAGTTCATCTACGGCCCCTAATCCATTTTCAACGATGAACAATGGTTTCTGATAACGATCATAGATTGCATTCATGATGTACCTTAAGCCTTGAGGGTCGATCTGCCAACCCCACTCACTCGCGACCAAATGCGGATTTGGAATACCGCCAATCAGGTTTCCTTCTCCTTTAATTTGCTTGGCAGGATCAGCCGTTTCACAACAACTTTGATAGTAGCTAAAGGAAATAAAATCAACGGTGTTTTTCAATAATTCTTCGTCGCCAGGTTCAAAATGAATAGTAATCCCGTTATCTTTCAAATAACGTTTCATGTAACCTGGGTAATAACCACGCGCATGAACATCCATGAAACCTGTGTTCTTATGATCAGCTTCCATCACTTTGATCATATCAGTAGGGTCAGGAGTCAGTGGGTAAATCGGCATAGCAATGACCATACAACCAATTTTGAAGTCTGGATTAATTTCATGCCCTATTTTAACAGCCAGTGCACTTGCAACAAACTCGTGGTGAATGGCTTGGTACAGATCCTGTTTGCTCAGTTGATCCTTATGTGTGTTGATCCCACCGCTTACAAACGGGTGTTCCAGAATCGAATTAATCTCGTTAAATGTGAGCCAATACTTCACTTTGTCTTTATATCTCTCAAAAATGGTTCGCACATATCGTTCATAGAAATCGATCATTTTTCGATTCACCCAGCCATCGTATTCCCTAGCGAGATGTAAAGGAGTCTCATAATGAGAGATCGTAACCAGAGGTTCAATACCGTATTTCCGGCACTCGTCAAAAAGGTTGTCGTAAAATTGGAGGCCTTTTTCGTTGGGCTCAAGTTCATCCCCTTTGGGGAAGATTCTGGACCAAGCTATAGATGTGCGAAAAACTTTGAAACCCATCTCGGCAAGGAGTTTAATATCTTCTTTGTATCGATGATAGAAGTCAATCGCGATTAACTTCATATTATCCTCTGTTGGATCTGTTGTTGGAGGTGTCTGAATGCCGTGTGGCATGATATCCTGAATGGATAGTCCCTTCCCGTCCTCTAGATACGCCCCCTCAATTTGGTTTGCAGAGACGGAGCCTCCCCACAAAAAACCATTAGGGAATTGAAATGTTTGACTCATTTGGTAAGCCCACCTTTCTTTTAAACCTTCAGCTGATCTGGATAAAAAACGAATCCCGCTTTATCGGTTTTTATATCATGTATTTGTTTTCACAACTTATGTTACATAGATTAATTTATAAAATATATGTTATTTCGAATTTAGTTCAAGGTATCACAGATTCACATTTGTAACATAAAAGTAACACAGTGTTTTAAAGGATTGTTGTATGTTAGTTCAAGGGTAACTGTACTTCTAACACGCCATCATAATAGACACAAAATAAAAAAGCCGTCAAAATGACGACTTCATCATAACAAGTTATCCATTAAAAGAGGCAGGCTCAAGTGTTCCCAGCAGTTTCTTAATCTCTTCATCATATTCCAGTTGGAATAATGGAATGATCTCATCTAATTTTTGCTGGTACAAATCCGGATCCTGGACACGAAGCGCTGCTCTTAATTCCATTTCTTCTTCTGAACCATTGTCGTCCAGAATCATGTCCAGGACATCCACTTTGAAATATTCACTTGGAGGAAGGATCAAGGCATTCATCAGGAATTGCATAAAAAAGAGATGGTTATCTTTTTCTTGATCCGCTTTTTTCATCGCTTGCTTCGTAAATAAGTTGATATATTTCTGAGCAAAATCCACTCCTTTTAGTTCATAAGGCCCACCATGTTCTACCCCTCTCCAACGCAGGTCAGCCACGGAACTAAGCCACCAAGCCGGATCGATGGCCTGCTGCATACGCAGCAATACGTTCCGTTCAAACTGCGGATCGGGATGCAAGCGCTGTGCTTCCAAAGACTTTCCTATAGTCTCAACTTCGATCGCAGCAACAGTGATACCTTGTCCATGAATAGGATCAAAGCTACAAAATGCATCACCAAGGACGAGTAAACCAGAGGGCCAATCTTCCATGAGTTCAAAATGCTGGCGAACAGACTCGGAAATACGGTACCCCCTAGGCCCTTGCAATGGCTCTAACTGTTCCATTAACTTTACAATTTTATCTGAAGCAAATAGATGCTTGATTTGTTCTTGAAACTCTTCGGGCTGAGTGGACGGATACTCATCTCCTCCAGCATTGAATAGAATGAGTCCAACGATATCATCCTCAATGCGCGTAAATATGCCTGCACGAATACCTTGCTCAGGATCTGAATCAGACATCACCCATTCGTTCGGAATGGAGGATTTAATGTTGTAATAACGGGTGCTATAACCAAGAGATACCTTTAGCACTTCTGGTTCTGGCACATTCAACCCTAATTTATCAAGCCACCTAATCAATTTGGAAGAACGTCCTGAAGCATCAATAACCATATCCGCTGGAAGTTGGTCTTCCCTTTTTTCACCGCTTCTTTCTTTGGTATAAATGCCTGTAACAGCATTCTGGTCTTCAGATACGATGAGTCCGGTAACTTCCATACTTGTTAAAAAGCTTATATGAGGGATATTTTGGATTCGTTTGCGCAGCACCCATTCCATCAAAGCTCTGCTGCACGATGCAATTTTTAATGAAGAAGGATCCTCCTTGTTAATTAATGTACCGTATCGATTAGTAACTATAAGCTTCTCATCGTGCGAAGAGATCGCCCCCAATTCTATCAATTCGTCATTGTATCCTGGGAAATAATGTTCCATAATCAGCGCGCCGCGTGGTTGTACACGGTGTGGATGAAAAGATTGAGGTACACCCTGCCGGTTATTTGGCTCCGAAGGGAATTCATCCCTTTCAATCACACATACTTCCTCATAATAATCAGCTAACATTCTTGCAGTAATTAATCCAGCAATCCCTGCTCCGATCACCACAGCTTTTTTCATGTCAGACACCGAAGATTCATCCTTTCTATGAAATTAGATTTTAATCTACACTTGTAGATCAATCAAAATATTACTTATAATACCAATATATAATCAAAATTTCTTTTATAGTAAGAATCAATATAGGGATGATATATAGTTAAACTACGATATGGAAGTGTTGTAGATGAAAATCAATGAAAACAAGCTTAGATCATGTCTCTTAAAGATGCCGATCAAAGCAAAAAGCCGCTAAATAAGCGACTTCAATGGGAATATGTACTTGTGTCCCTCGACATTTTGCATCTTATTTCATTATTTATTGTTGGATGTTACTCCATCCGCTTACATCACATTGTCCGTAATCATTATCACCTACAGCAACCATCGTACCATCCGATTTCAGTCCAATCGTGTGGACACATCCCGCCGCAACAGCTCTAATGTCATGCCAGACACTTACATCGCATTGGTGATGTTTATTTGAACCCACAGCAACCGTCGTACCGTCAGACTTAAGACCAATGGTATGGTAACTCCCTGCTGCAACTGCTACAATATCACGCCAACCGCTTACGTCGCATTCACCGTCATTATTTCTACCCACCGCAACCACCGTGCCATCAGATCTAAGCCCAACCGTATGAAGATACCCCGCCGCAACAGCCAATATGTTGCTCCAGTCGTTTACGCTACATTGGTTATACTTATTGTTACCAACTGCTGTTACCGTTCCGTCTAATTTTAGACCGACTGTATGCCAGTCACCAGTCGTGACTGATACAATATCATGCCAGCTGCTCACGTTGCATTCGCCTTCATTATTTCGCCCCACCGCAACCACCGTGCCATCAGATCTAACCCCAACAGTACGGCACCAACCTGCCGACACAGTTACTATATCGCACCATTCGCTTACATTGCATTGTTCATGCTTATTCCAACCTATAGCTATTACAGTACCATCAGATTTAAGACCAACGGTATGGGCGTTACCCGTGTTCGTAGCCATATGAACATTACTAGCAACAACTGAGACGATATGGCACCAATCGTTTACCTTACATTGACCGTATTTATTATCACCCACAGCTGTTACTGTTCCGTCAGATTTAAGAGCAACGGTATGACGACGACCTGCCGCTATGGTACAGTTACGGAAACGTTTCGTCTCAAACACCGCTTCCTTCCGTGAATGGTAGTCCATATCTTTCCTCTCCTCCACAAAATCCTCCCTTAGCTCAACTGTAAGTCATAAAGTGTGTTGAGGCAAAAAATACCGACCTTTCAACATCAAAGGTCGGTTTACCCAATAGGGAGAAGAAAACAATGGTTATAACTGTATTATATCCACCCTATGCCGTTATATACCTTATTCCGCTCTAACTATATGTTTATCTTGTCATATCAGTAATATCAACACTCATATGTTCAGTAAGCATTAAGGTTACATCCACTTTCACTTTGCTCCACAATAGTGTCATTTTATGAAGGTAACCTCTTACCGAATAATCTACCGTTAAACTCAGCTCAGACCTCTTTTCATCTATGATTTTTATATGATGTTCCTTTAAAATTTGTTTCGATTTGTACATCTCTAAAGCAATTTTCTTTTGGGTGCCGTCCAGGTAGTCAACATATACAGATTTCATCTTAAAGTTTGAAGCGTATATTTTTTGCTTATCTACCTCGAGCGCACCTAAAAGATAAGGGAGTTCTACCAGCCTCTTCACGAGTGAAAGTTCCTCAGAAGTCTGTCGCACCTTACACGCCTCCTTCTTCAAGTTTTACAGCGACCAATTGATCAAAATCGACCCATTCAAATCCATTCTCCATTTCAATTTTTATTTTCTTTCCAAAGGAACTGACTGAAGTGACGATTCCGTGTATATACCGATTGCCTGACTCATTAAATACTTCAAAGGCGGCTTGCAATGTATAATTGAGAGACATATCTATATTCTGAGTAATAATCTCCCACTCATCTTGATGAATCAGTGGTTTCGTTTGATAATGAATTTGAGTACGATGCTGTATAATTCGTTCTTTATGTTGTGGAAGCATCATGCGGCTCGATTCCCATAATCCATTGGCCTCCAGTTTTTTGCTCATTTGTAATGCCCCCCAATTTTAGATGCTCGATCGATCGCTTGGCCAGCAGCCGTAATGGAGCTCGCTCGTAGAATGGCAATGTCGCCAAATCGATCCTTAATGTCGTCCATCACCTGATCAATGGCTCGTTTCTGCTCCTGATCATCAAAAAAAGATAGTTGATATGTATCCGCGTTGGATAATTGAGACAGGGATACGCCAACACGGCGCACAGGTTGCCCATCCCAATGTTGATGAAATATGCGTTTGGCTAGTTTGCACACATCAACGGTTATGTTTGTTGGATCAGACAGTTTAACTTGCCTGTGAAAACCCGTTGGTTGGTCGAAGTCGGCTCCAGATACACTCACGGAAACGACACTACCCATCAGTCCCTTTTTACGGGCTCTTCTGCACACTTCTGTACAGATATCGAGGATAACTACTTCAATCTCCCAAGCCTCTATGAAATCTCTTGGCAGGGTCATTCCGTTTCCGATATCCTTTTGTGTACTGTGTGTGTTGACGGTTACCGGTGAATTGTCGAGTCCATTTGCCACTCGCCAGATGACTTCTCCATTAACACCCCACTTACTTCTTAATTTGGAAAGAGACGTATTCGCCAGGTCTCTAATGGTTCGGATGCCCATCTTCCACAGATGTTTTTCCATTCTTGAGCCAATCCCCCACATATCGCGGATGGGCTTATCTCCAATGTGGAGGTGTAATTCCTCTTTCTTTAAGTGGAAAATGCCACCCTCAGCTTTTTTAGCAATCATATCGCAGCACAATTTACTGATAATTTTGTTTTCACCAATGCCAGCTCTCGCGTAAACGCCTGTTTCATTATAGATTTTGTCTTGAATTTGCTTGGCCAAATCAATTGGATCATTACCGAATAGATGCATAGACCCTGTAAAATCAGCGAATAATTCGTCTATACTGTACGGTTCGACCAGATCGGTGAACTCCTCAATAATGGACATGATTTGGGTGGATACTTCAATGTATTCTTGCATGTGTGGTTTCACAATGATCAGTTCAGGACACTTCTGAAGAGACTGCCAGAGTGGTTCCGCGGTAGATACACCTTTAGCTTTGGCCAACGGACAAGCGGCAAGGATAATTCCAGAACGTCTTGCTGGATCGCCAGCGACGGCGAGTGGTCTATTTTTGTATTGAGGCATTTTCGCCTTCTCGACTGAAGCATAAAAGCTCTGCATATCAATGAGCATAATGGTTCGCTGCTTAGCCAACACTGAAATCACCCCTGTACTTTTAAGAACGTATGTTTGTATATATTATAAACCGAACACACGTTCTTTATGCAAGAGGTAAATATTTATATTAGTCGGACTATATTTTTGCCCATTTCGGCAATCGGTATAAGTTCGTGCTGTTGACTCAGGAAACGAACTTATACCGGAAAAAGAAAAAAGCCGCTAAACATAGCGGCTTTAATAAGAGCAGTTTTTGGTATTCAACTGTAATAACTCTAATATCAACTTACCCCATTATCCATTCATATTTCTGTACCAAATACGCTCTCTTTCACCTCTGCAATTGGCATATCTTCTCCTGTGAATAGTTTGTAAGCAAGTGCGCCTTGCCATAACACCATACCGAGACCGTTAATCGCTTTGGCACCAGCAGCTTCGGCCTGTTTTAACAGTTTTGTTTTGCGAGGATTGTATACAACATCGGTTACTACCAAATCTTTGCGTAACACATCTTCTACATCGTCAACAATACTCAATTCATCTAATGGTTTCATGCCCAAGCTTGTAGCGTTCGCTAAGATAGCACTATCTGCGATTTCTTTACGAAATGCTTCTTTATCTTCCAAAGGGAAAACGTTAGCCTTCACGCCGAAGTGTTTCATCTCATTGTTAATATATGCTGCATTTTCTTCTGCCTTGGAGAAGAATTTGTCATTTCTGGCGAAGATACTAATCTCTTTAATGCCTGATTGAACCAACTGAATAGCGATCGGTGTTGCAGCACCTCCAGAACCGACTAAAGTTACTTTTTTCCCGTTTAGCTCGACTCCATGTTCTTCAAGATTTTTTACGTAACCTAATCCGTCCGTATTATATCCGACCAACTTGCCATTTTTATTTACGACGGTATTACTGGCTCTTGAGAATTTAGCGGTATCATCCAGCTCGTCCAAATACTGAATAACATCGATTTTGTTTGGCATGGACACATTGAATCCTGCAACGCCCATTGCTTTCATACCTTCAACTGTTTCTTTCAACTTCTCTGGCCCAACCTCAAAAGCCAAATATGCATAGTTCAACCCACTGATCGTATAACCGACATTGTGCATTTGTGGGGAAACGCTATGTCCGATTGGTGTTGCAAGTAATCCAACTAAAGTTGTTTTTGCGTCAATTTTGGCAAGATTTTTATCGTTATTCATTTGAAAAGACTCCTTATGAGTTGAATTTTTATTGAAACACTTTTTTTCCTCGGATAAGTACAAAAACTGCAAGCAATACACTCAAACAAGCAATGACCATATCAAAAACAAGTGTCATGGAAATACCGATCTGTCCCACCAAGAAGCTCGATATGAAGGGAACCAATATAAAAGCAGCACTTCCTGCTATATTCACATAAGATGTTGTCGTTCCTTTGTTTTTGACGAAGAATCTTGTCATTATAGTGATAGCCAATTGGAAGGTACCGGAAGTGGACAATCCCAAGATAAACGTCATGATAATAACAATTGTATATGATTGAATAAAGAACAAGCTCAGCATGGATAGGAAGGCTATCGTTGGATATAAGATCATCACAGTAATTGGTTTTATGAACTTGTCTAATACAGCTGCAAGCAAAAGTACCGAAACCAATGCCCCAATGCTAAAGTAACTTAAAAGTTTTATCGAGACATTCTCACTTAGTCCAATATATTTAGACCCAAGCTCTGGAAGCCATGTTTGCCAAACCACAAACAATGCTGTGGAAGTAAAACCGATAAGGATGATTGCCAATCCTTCTCCCCAAAACTTCGGTTCTTCCTTGAAATGATTTTTGTAGGTTGCACTATCTGCTTCATCTTTTGAGTTGGACTTAAACGCTGGGAACGGCATAAAGATCAAGTAAATTCCACTGATCAGGAACAAGATTCCCAAAGCATAAAATGACCAGCCCCAAGAGATATCGTTGGCAACTAGATACGCGAGAATGAATGGCAGTAACGTGGCTCCGATGGACATGATCGCTTTGACCAAAACCGTAGCCGAACTAGATTTCTTAGGAAATGATTCAATCAATGCTGGGTATGTTCCTGAATCCAGCAATGAATTTGCTATTCCGGCAGTGATGGCCAATACAAAGGCCACAGGATAGCTTGACATTAAAGGAATACCAACAAGGAACAGTAAATACAGAAAACTTCCTGTAATGATGATTGGTTTACGACCGATTTTATCGGACAACCGGCCGGCAAAGAATAGAGCTATCAGCTTACCGATACCAATTGCAGAAACAAGCAAACTAATCTTTTCAACAGGTTGATTGTAGTTATCTGATAGGGCACTCATATTTGAAGCTATAATGATATTGATCATCCCAAGCATAAAGTAATTCAAGTACATGCCAAGAGACGTTTTAATATATGGATTCTTCATTTGCTTCCCCTCCGTGTATATTACAAGCAAATATTTGGTGAAACATTATTTTGAAATTGATCTTATTTGCTTTGATAAATAAAGCGCTAGACATGTACTCATCACAGCAATGCATAAGTCAAAATAAAACACAGCAGATATTCCTATATGTTTAACGAGTAAACTTGTGATAAAAGGAATAACCATAAAAGCTACGCTAGCAGAAGCACTTACATAAGATACGCTTACCCCTTTTCTAGCTGGAAATAAATCAATCATGACCGTCATAGCTAATTGATACATTCCTGAGGTGAACAACCCAAGAAAAAATGCAATAAACGGAGCAATGACTGGATTACTGAACGTCAGCAGTACAATTAAAACGACGGTTGCTATTCCAGGTGTAACGACCATTGCCGTAATAGGTTTAATGAACTTTTTCAATAAGAAAGCAAGCACCAAGATACAAATTAATCCACCCATGCTGTAAAAACTAAGTAACTCCACTGCCTTTTTCTCATTTAGCTGTAAGACTTGGTTACCATAAGTAGGCAGCCATGTCTGAATGACTGTTGACAACGATACAGAAAAAAAACCGATGATGACCAGAGCAGAACCTTCTTTCCAACTATACAAGTCGGTCTTCTGATCACTGGAAAGCTTCTCGTTTTTCTCCTTGTCGGAGTTTTGGACAGTCATTCCAGGAAAGCGAATGGTCACAAAATACATACCTAAAAAAACAAACAGAATGGCAGGAATGAAAAATGCATAACCAAAAAATAGTTCTTTAGACATTAAAAATGTTACTAAAGCCGGTAGAATGATAGCTCCTACTGACATAAATGCTTTTATTAACACAATTGCAGTGCCTGCTGCTTCTTGATAGCTTTCATTCAAGGCTGGGTAAGAACCGGAATCCAGAAGCGAATTGCTTATTCCGGCTAAAAAAGCGAATAAGAGCGCAATCTGAAAGTGAGTTGTTAATGGTATTCCAACAAGAAAAACAGCGTATAGCAACGCAGCTGCAATGATCAAAGGTTTTCTGCCAAAACGATCGGATAACTTACCAGCAATATTTATTGTTACTAAGTGGCCAATCCCAACAACAGAGATAAGCAAGCTGATGTCTGTTGGGGCAACATGTAGTCGCTCGGATAAAAAATTCATATTTGAAGCGAGTATGATACTGACCATTCCCAATAGTAAATAGCTTAGGTAAATCCCTAATCCCATTTTTAGGTGCGGATATTTCATTTGTTGTCCCCTTTGCTAAAATACAAGTTCAACAACTCGATATAATAATTACATTTCTTTGCCCCCTAATGATACAATTCTGTACTCCTATATTAGGAAATATACCTTGATGCATAAACAGAGGTATATCGATGTACAAAATAAAATGAATTTAAATAAAATACACTTCTAATTATAAGGATAAAATCAAGTATATCGATATACTAATTATTGCGCAAAACTTACTATACTCCTCACAAAAAAATGTGTCAATATTGTGATAAATTTCACAGGTTTTTTTTAGTTATTATATTCTGTGTCCTAGTGGGGCTATCTTAAGTATTAAAATGTGAAAATCAAAAAAACACCTTCGAGCGATAATTGGAACGTTAGATCACGATCCATTTTCTCACTCGGAGGTGTTTTTCAGTTTCATCCATCATTTTATTTTGGGGAATTTTCTATTTCGATGTATCTCTTATGACCAGCTCTGGTTTAAGAATCATACGCTGAATTCCTTCATTCTCACCAATAATCTTGCTATGCAGAAGCTTGGCTGCTTGAATGCCTATCAATTTAGGAAAGGATGAGACCGTCGTCAGAGGTGGGTGGTAATTTTCTGCATCAGGTATATTATCAAATCCGACAACATCTACGTCACGACCAACAACGATGCCCTCTTTAGTTAAGACTTTCATGACTCCAAAAGCAATCAAATCACTAAAGCAAAAAATGGCTGAAGGAGGATTTGGGGATTTTAATAATAACCTCGCAGCTTCCTCTCCTCCTTCGCTTGTAGGATCGCTAGCTATTATGATACTCTCTTCGAGTTCTAGATTATGGTCTTTGAAGGCCTTACGATATCCATCCATCCTTTTTACCCATGTCGAAGATTCTTTGACACCACCTAGAAATGCAATTCTTTGATGTCCTTTTTTTGCTAAGTGCGTCGTAGCCAGGTATGCTCCTTCTTCATAGTCGATACCTGCATAATCAGCGCTAATGCTGTACAATTCCCGGTTAGCTAGTACCAGAGGGGTTTTCAGATTATTTAATTGTTTTACGGTCTTTTCTAAACTAATGGAAGAAGGATTTAAAATCAGACCGTCAATTCTATGTTCTACCATAGTAGAGATTAAATTTTGTTGCTTTGTTGCATTGTCAGAAGTTGTACCAAGTAATACAGTGTATCCGAATTCCTCAAGTTTATTTTGTGCTCCAATCAGAAATTCTGAAATGAATTTATTTGCAATATTGGTCACAATGACTCCAACCAAATTTGAACTTTGTGAACGCATATTTGCAGCTACCCTGTCGTAGATGTAACCTAATTCCTCAATTGAATTTAAAACTCTTTCACGAGTGGCTTGCGGAATTCTGGGATTATTTCTAACCACTAGCGAAGCAGTCGTTGTAGAAACACCTGCGTGCTCTGCTACATCCTTCAGGGTTATTCGTTTTTTTGAGTTTGTGTTTTTTCTCATCTATTCCACCAACTTCTTTTCTAAGTATATTGATACTATATAATCTGACTAATAACTATTTTCTATTATATCTGATCGTAACAGCCTGGGTACAGATAATACAGCTATATTCCCCTCTTAGACAATCAAAAAAACCTATCACCATGCTAACCTGCCGTCAGCTTAAAAAAGCCGCTAAATAGAAAATACCTGCCCCTCTCCCGGGCAGGTATTAAAGTTGAATCGTTAAAAGGTTTACCAACATCGATCACTAAATATTAGTCCAGAAGGCTGTAGATTTGAATACTCTCCACCTTGGCATCCTTGATATGAAACGACATCACATCCACATAATTGGATGGCTCGTAACGGAAGTCATCCTCCTCATCAGGGGCTCCATCACCAAGTAGTTTCCCCTCAGGGTAGGCGTTTTTGAGTGTATCCAGACTATCTCCTGCTTTAATGTTTCGCACTGTCGTGTACTTAGGATCTGTGATTTCGATATGAAAGATGGAGTCTTGTTTGCTCTCCGGTATACTGATTGTTTTAATCTCCAGACCAGGATACGTGTATACCTTTTCTGTAAAACCGATTAACGTATCCATGTTTGTTCCATCGTCAGCACTGTACGTATGAGATTTCAGATTATCCGGTTTGCCCAGCATCTGTTCCATCTGATCTTCATTCGCTGTATCCGAAATCGCAATAGTGTGCTCATTATAGACAAAAGCAAGTTCCTTCAGCACCACATTGCCTTCCTTCTCCATCGAACCTTCCTTAATAGCTTCAGTACCCTTTTCTTCAGAACTTTCGGAAGCAGGAGCATTAGCATTTGTTGCTCCTTCGCCTTTGCTCTGTTCATTCGCTGTGTTCTGTCCGGTTGCTGGGGGCGTAGCATCATTGGACTGACAGCCCGCTAATGCCACCGTTAGTAAAGCACCTAGTACGATAACACCTGTTGCTTTGTTTATCAATTTCATCATGATCCCTCCATAAATGTGTGATTTGTTCTTATGAAGTGATTATAAATAAAACATTTGTTAGTCTCATAACAGAAATGTACCAATCTTGTAACGTTAATTATTTACCCGCGTGTTTCCGCACGAGGCAAAACAATCGTAACGGTCGTTCCTTCCCCGATTTGACTTTCGATGTCGATATATCCATTAAACCGCTCTACAATCTCTTTGCAAATGGAAAGTCCAAGACCTGAGCCGTTTGCTGTGCTAGCATTTCTCGCTCGGTAAAAGCGTTCCTGCACTCGTTCCAGCTCCTCGCCCGAGATGCCGATACCTTGATCACGTATCCGTATAACTACCTCGCTTGGCGTATATTCCAAATTCAATTCGATCAGCGATGGACTGCCGGAATATTTGATGGCATTATCCACAAGATTGGCAATCGCATGAGACATCAGCATTGGATTTACGTTGGCGTAAACTCTTGTCGTACCCTCATCATCCGGTTCTTCCTCCGCTTGACTGACTCTGATCTCTATCCCTTTATCCTTAGCCTTGGCTCCCATATTCATTGCGAGTTGCTGAATCAGTTCGTTCATTTCCGTCTTCTCAAGTTCCAGTTCGTTAGAACCAGCCTTGTCGAATCGGGATAACAACAACAGTTCATTAATCAAACGTGTCAGCCGATCCGATTCCTGCAGCAGATGAGCATATATTTTTTGCAGCTCCTTGTTCTCAGTCTCCCCTTCAACCAAGTATTGAGAGAAACCACGAATGGCTGCCAAGGGTGTTTTTAACTCGTGTGATACGTTGGAGACAAATTGTTTCTGGTACTGAATGTAATCATGAAGCTGCCGCCCCATGGAGTCCAGCCCATCTGCCAGCATGCCCAACTCATCCTTCCGGTTTAGATGAACTCTCCGAAACTCCTGTCTGGAGAAACTTTGCGCAGCGCCAAGCAACTGCTTAATCGGCTTGGTTGTGTTGCGGGCAATCCACAGGCTGGATAACGTAATCAGCACAATAAATCCGCCTGCACCGACAAACAGGATATAACGGATTTGATCCATGATCGCATAAAAGTAGGAAATGTCCTCCACGAACTCATACACATAAGCGTTTTCGTAGAATTGATCCTGAATGGGCGTCGCAAAATACAGCAGATGATCTTCCGTTACGGTGTAGGCATAACTGCCGCTCAGAGCTTTCTCAATATTTTTTTCGAAAATAAGAGGTTTGCCATCATTAATGATGATGCCATCCACAGCCAAGCCCAGCAACTGCTTGGAGCTGTCATAGATACGTACTTCCTTGCCTGAAGCTTTCAGCTTCTCCAGAGCAAGTCTGACAATTTCCTTGGTCTGGGGCTCTCCTGAAGATGACCTATGCTGTGACAACACCTCACGGAAGGACAACTCGGACAGATCCGCTTTCTCCATCATCTGTTTCTCAATGGTAATGAAGCTGTAGTAATCGATGGCTTTATTCACCGCAAAAATGATGATGCCAAAGGACAGCACGGAGAAAAATAAATAATTCAGCAGTAACCGGGTTGCATACTTCAGGCCTCGCCACCTCCAAGTTGATAGCCAAATCCATAGATCGTCCTGACATATTTCGGTTCGTCCGCGTTATCCTCCAGCTTCTTCCTTAACCGCATGATGGTCATATCTACACTTCGACTGTCTCCCATAAAGTCATATCCCCATCCGATCTGCAGCAGCTCATCCCGGGTAAAGATTTTGTCTGGCCTTTTGAGTAACGTTTCCAGAATTTTAAACTCTTTGGCCGTTAAAGACACGGGTACACCGTTTTTTAGCACCCTTCGGCTTTCCAGATCAAATGTCAGTTCTTCATGAATGATGCGTGTAGATTTCACTTCTGTTCCTTCACTTGATTCTTCCTTGCTCTCGTTTCTTCTCAGAATGACCTTGATCCGCGCGAGCAATTCACGATTGTCAAAGGGTTTGGTCATATAATCTTCCGCGCCTAGTTCAAGTCCAAGCACCTTGTCGATTACTTCATTTTTGGCAGAGAGCATGATCACAGGGATGGCACGCTTTCCGGTGATTTCCTTACACAACTCATAGCCGGAGCAGTCTGGCAGCATCAAGTCAAGTACCACTAAATCGGGTTGAAAAGAGTCGAGTAGCTGCAGGCCCGTTTTGCCGTCCTCTGCGGTCTGCACATCGTAGTTTTCTCTCCTTAGCACCAGCTCAATTAAATCTCGAATTGCGATTTCATCATCAATGACTAGGATTTTCTTCAACTGTACACCCCTATCTATCCTTGTTTACACGAGCTTAAACAACTATTAACCCATCTTAGCACAGGCGCTTTAGATTTCTCCACCAACTGGAAGATGAGGTATATTCCACTGAGCCCAACATAACTTGTAATAAACCCGAAGAAAGGAGAACAATTCATGGATCTGCTCTGGGTACTCATTGTTGGTGGACTTATTGGCTGGTTAAGCGGCAACTTGATTGGGCGGGACGTACCGGGCGGTGTACTTGGGAACATTATTGCGGGTTTTATCGGTTCCTGGTTAGGAACAGAATTGTTGGGACCAAGGGGGCCGGTAATTGGCGGATTTCATATTATTCCCGCCATCGTTGGCTCGATTATTGCCCTGCTCATCTTCTTCGCTCTGGCACGCGGTGGAGCCTTCCGAAGACGTTAACCAAGAGAGGCGGAAACTGATACCGTCGTTCATTAGTGCAGGATAAACATAGAAGGACCGAAAGCATTCATCGATGAAAGATGAACACTTACGGTCCTTTTTTTATTTTTGTACTGATTTCATCCATTCTTTCAGTGTCTGAACAACCTGCTCAAGCTGTTCCTGTTCTGTAACCTTAGGTGCGCTGTCTCCCTTTTGCATCCCGTAGGAAGGAATTTGAATACCGGATGAACTGGCAGTTATAGGGTTTGACAATCTACCATAGCTAAAATTATGAATATTACTACAATTGAAATACCTTTAGTGGAGATGCGAAGAAATAGCAGTGAAATTAGTTGAACGACTCAGGGTATAGTAAAAAACTTTGGCGAGGATCGGAATATGTTCTTGTCCCTCGACAAAACAAACCCCCGTTAATTTTCAAATGATAAAACAAACGGGGTTTAAAAATTTAATCTTTTGACGTATTCTTCATCATTTTCTTGCGAACTTCTTGATCTCTAAAGCTGGCGTTTTTTTGTTTCGCGTGCTTCATGCATTCGTTGTAGCAGGTTCTCCATTCCCATTTTATATGCAGCATTAATGTTTATTTGTCTTATTCCATCAAATCTGTTACTGCCCCTTTGGAAGCGGAGGAAACTAATTTAGCATATTTGGCAAGTACACCGGACTTCACTTTCAGTGGCGGTTGTACCCAAGCTTGCGCTCGAGCGGCCAACTCTTCTTCTGGCACTTCAACCTTAATTTCCTGAATGTCGCTATCAATGGTGATAATATCTCCATTTTGGAGCAAAGAGATCGGTCCACCTACTTGTGCCTCAGGGGATACATGGCCGACTACAAATCCATGCGATCCACCCGAGAACCTACCATCTGTTATGAGAGCAACTTTCCCCCCGAGACCTTTTCCTACAATGAGTGCTGTAACGGAAAGCATCTCAGGCATACCTGGTCCACCCTTCGGTCCACAATAGCGTATGACCAATACGTCCCCTTCTTGAATTTCATCATTCATGATCGCTTCTGTCGCTTCATCTTCGCTATCGTACACCTTTGTCGGTCCGGAAAACTGTTGTATCTTCATGCCTGACATTTTGGCAACAGCGCCTTCAGGAGCTAGGTTTCCTCGAAGCACAACCAGTGGTCCATTTGGTTTAAGCGGATTATTGAGTGGACGTATAATCTCTTGATCATTCTGAAGTGGAGCAGCTTCCGCTAAATTCTCCGCCAACGTTTTACCAGTTACGGTGGGGCAATCCCCATGAAGTAATCCCTCAGCAAGCAATAGCTTCATTACCCCGGAAACACCACCAATATCATTCAAATCCTGCATGACATACTGACCACTTGGCTTCAGATCTGCCAAATGAGGAACACGCAAGCGAATTCGTTCAAAATCATCCAAGGTTAAATCCACTTCTACGGAGTGCGCAATAGCTAGCAGATGGAGAAATGCATTGGTTGATCCCCCTAGAGCCATAACAACGGTGATCGCATTCTCAAATGCTTTCTTCGTCATAATGTCTCTTGGGTAGATTTCCTGTTCAAGAAGTGAGATGACCTGCTTACCGGCTGCTTCGCATTCCAATGCTTTATCCGCTGAGATAGCTGATGTCGAAGAAGAACCAGGCAAACACATACCCATTGCTTCTGCAGCTGCGGCCATCGTATTAGCGGTATACATCCCCCCACAAGCCCCTGGACCTGGACAAACACTGCATTCGACCTTATGCAATTGTTCATCTGTTATTTTTCCATCTTGATATTGCCCAACGGCTTCAAAAGCTGAAACGATATCCACTTTTTTACCGTCGAGATTACCAGGTTGAATGGTTCCCCCATATACATAAACGGAAGGAATGTTCATGCGTCCAATAGCCATCAGACATGCAGGCGTATTCTTGTCACAACCACCGATCGCAACAACGCCGTCAAAACGCTCGGCTCCGGTCACAATTTCAATCGAATCAGCTATAGCTTCCCGACTTGGTAGCGAGAACAACATCCCGCCATGCCCCATCGAGATCCCATCAGAAACGGTAATCGTATTAAAAATTAGTGGAGCACCGCCGTTATTACGTGCGCCCTGCTTAGCTTGCACCGCTAAATCATTGATGTGCATATTACACGGTGTTACTTCACTCCACGTACTTGCTATTCCGATCATTGGCTTTTTAAAATCCTCATCTTGAAATCCAACTGCACGCAGCATCGCTCTGTTCGGTACCCGGTTAGCACCTTCACTGATTACCTTGCTTCGAATGCGAAGATCTTTTTTATTTTCCATGTTTCTTCCCTCATTTCAAAGTATTTCGTTCAGTTCCTGCATCGGTCGAATAAAATTTTGTTTCATTAAATTATGGGCATCGTTGCTATTTTTGCCTTCAAAAGCTTTAATAATCTGATCATGTTCTTCAACTGAAGCTAGTGTAGCCGTAATAGGTTGTTTTAAAAATACGTATTTAAATCGCCTAATGTGAATCTGAAGAGATGTATTAAATGTAGCTACATAAGGATTATCTGAGAGCTCCACAATATGATTATGAAATTGCTCATCCACCTCCATAGCCTGATAAACTTGTCCATTTTTAATAGAACTTGCGAATTCCAAATTTATGGATCTTAGTTTCTCGATCTGTTCTGGAACAATAGTTTGGGCGGTGATTTCAGCAGCTAAGGCATGAAGAGCAGCCATCGTTGAATACATCTTAAAAATATCGTTTTTCTCAATATTCGTTACTTTTGTTTCTTTTCCTGGATGCATGGACACGAGGCCTTGAACTTCGAGTAACTGAAATGCCTCCCGAATCGGTGTCCGGCTGACTCCAAGCGATTCAGCCATTTCCGCATCAATAAGCTTTTCACCTGGTTGCAGTGTTCCATCAATGATCCATCGCTGAATCTGAGAAAACGCTCTTTCTTTTGCGGACATACGGACTGGTAAGGAAAAATCTTTAGGAATTGGCATTGTTTTCATCCTCATTACAATTATTCTTATATGCAATATATCGCATACACGATCGAGAAGCAATTTTTATTTCATTTTTACTCGCTCAATTAAGTTTATCCAGATAACTACTTGTTTTTATTGAGAGTTTGAGACAAAAAAGAAAGACTATAGTTGAAGAGTCTTTCTTTGAGAAATATTACATAAGTAATATATTTTAATATGATTCTGTTCTTATATAAAATTATTTGGTACTAATGAGGGCTTATGTACTTTTTAGTTAAGTAAACATCTAATCGGCAATCGGTACAAGTTCTTGTCCTTGGCTCGGGACACGAACTTGTACCGATAAAATAAAAAAAGCCGCTTAAATATAGCGACTTCAATGGGAATATGTTCTTGTCCCTCGACAACTTTAAATGGAACAATGTTATTCTGGTTGCTTCTTTCTGAACAGCAAATCCACTTAAGTTCATGCCCATGCGCATTGAAAACGTTTAGAGCATTTTCCACGACATAGGTTCAAGCTTTGATTTTACACCGTGTTCCTTTAGTTTATCTCGCAAAAATACAAATATTATCAAATTCTTGCTTCTTATGCTTCGTCAAGTTGTTCAGAAGCTACTAAGCGATGCGCTGAGACAAGTTGTCCGGCGGCATCCTTACCCCAAACTGAAATTTGAACTTGTTGCTCTGCTAAACCACTCGTTGTAAAGACAAATTCAAAAGAATTAAAGTCTGCGTAATAATTTTTGGTTAGGACTTGATTTGGATTTATAGAAATTAACTCAAGTACATATAGTGTTCTTGTTCCATTTAAATAATAACCCTGAATCAAGATATTCGAGCCATCGACTAAGTTGCGATTATCTATCTTGATCGTCAACTGTTGTGTCGGCCTTACACTATTAACAGGATTATTTTCTATCGGGCCGGTGGATAAAATCATTCTCTATTACCCCTTCCCAACATCTATTGTATATCATTATGACCTGAGGTTTTACCAGCTCTCAGCAACACTAAATACCACATCAACTATATTCGAGCCTGCCCCACCAATATTTGATACAGCTAATGTTACGACCTGATTTTCAGGAAGCGTGAAATCGAATAGTTCTGAAGAAGCTAATATCCTGTTTCCTCCTGTTCCGCCTCCTGTAATTCCTTGAAAAACGACTTCCCCCCCAGTAATCGTCGTAGAAGAGTTGTTTACCAACAGAGCTGTTTCGCTATCGGGAATGATCGTTGTAGCTGTTGGATAATTAATAAATGCTCCGTCGAGAGTTCCACCCACAAGTACTTGATAACTAAGATCTACGGATGAGATAATGTTTATTTCTTCTAGATCCACTTGAACAGAGTTCGTTCTAGCTGATCCCGAAGGGAAGATTGCTTTTCTTGTAAATGATAGGACGGGTGTTAGTGTTGATGTGAGATTGGTAACCCTCCTCCTTTCCGAAGTGACTCTAAAGGTAGGATCATATTTTCCGATAATACTATATTGTCTTCCTCCTACAAAAAGGGTATAAGCTTCTGCAGTTCCGTTATTATCGATTTGTGCTCTTAATGGAAGATTGGGGTCAATAAAACTCGTTTGACCTGTTGGAGAGAATCGATGGACGGTAATTACCTCTTGCGCTAAAGTCGACGGATTAGGGATGACCACTCTAAATTCGATTACTCCATATCCATACCAAGTAAATACGATTTGAAATATATTCCCTTTAGATAAACTAAGCGTCGCTCCACTCGGACCTGTTCCATCTAATCGGTCTACATTCCATGAACTTTGAGGAAATGTTGTATCGGAGCCTCCTCGCCGTATGACCACGAATACATTTGTGCTATTTACTCCAAAGAAAGCCCCGTTCTGATCGTCAAAAAATCCCCATCTTCCAATCTGATTGCCTATCGGCAGTATAGGTATTCGAACGCCGATTCCGGCCTCTCCTGCGAATCCTGGCTCGTATCTACCTCGTAATACACTTTCTAGAATGGCCGAATCTGTTCCGTTAGTGGTATTGCTTAGATTAAATTCCGTTGCATCATTGGTAACCGTACCATCCCCAGTGGTTGAAACGGAATCTCTTAGAATGGATAGACCATATGCAGATGTTAACTCCACAATTGGGGTTTTTTCCGATACAATCAGCTCATCGAATTGCGAACTTATATTCGGACCAATATTCGAGATAATAATATCTGACAAGATAGTTCCTCCTTCGCAGAAAGGGAAAAGTGAATCCCTCCTTTTCTATTACTTTTTACCATTCTTCAGTAAGACTGAAGGTGGCCGTAACAGGATTAGTACCCCCGCTTAAATTTCCTACGGCTAAAGTCACAATTTCAGAGTCAGGTAATTGGAAATCCAATAATGAAGAAGAAGCTGATATTCTGACACTTCCCGCAACTCCGGCTACTAAGCCTTGTAATAGGACTTGACCATCTGCTATTGTCGTTAGTGTGTTGTTAATTAGAAGAGCTGTTTCCGAAGTTGGAATATTAGTTGTTGCAGTTGGAAAGTTCACGAAGCCCCCATTAATCGTTCCTCCTAATATGACCTGATAGTAAATATCATCTGTAGTTATAAGATCAATACTTTCTAATTTGACACTCACTGAATTTGCCCTACCTGAACCTGGCGGGAAGGATGTCTTTCTCTGGAAAGACAAAATTGGTGTGAGTGACCCTGTTGCAGTTACAGTTCTCCTTTCGGAAGTAACCCTGAAAATGGGATTATATTTACCCAATATACTGTATTGTCTTCCTCCAACGAATAAATTGAGTTCTGATTCTGTGCCATTATTAAAGATTTCCGCACGTAGAGGAAGATTAGGATCGGCCAGACTGGTTTGCCCATTGGGGGAAAAGCGATGAACGGTAATTACTTCTTGTGCTAAAGTCGCAGGATCAGGGATGACAACTCTAAATTCGATTACTCCATACCCATACCAAGTAAATACGATTTGAAATATATTCCCTTTAGATAAATTAAGCGTCGCGCCACTCGGACCTGTTCCATCTAATTTATCCACATTCCAAGATGTTTGAGGAATAATGGTGTCTACACTTGCTCTTCTGATCGCTACAAATATTCCATTCACTACGCTCTGTCCAAAGAATAAGCCGTTCTGATCGTCAAAAGCGCCCCATCTGACCACTTGGGTCCCTGTCGGTGGAGCTGGTAAACGAGCACCAATTCCTATTTCTCCCGCTAAGCCTGATTCATACCTTCCTCTCTCCGAGCTTTGAAGGATAGCAATGTCAGATCCGGATATAGTTGTAGTTAATTGAAATTCCGTATTATTACTTCCGACTGTAGCATCGCCCAATGTTAAAACAATGTCTCTTAGGTTGGATAAGCCATATACAGAAGTCAACTCAATAATCGGTGTTTTTTCGTTGGTTCTTAATTCGTTAAATTGAGAGCTAACATTGGGTCCTACTCCCACGATGGTCGCATTAGGCTCAATCGTACCTTGGGCTCCCGTTGCTCCTGTAACTCCTGTAGCCCCAGTGGGTCCTATGGCTCCTGTAGATCCCGTAGCTCCCGTTGTTCCTGGGGGGCCTGTTACTTCATTTGCGCCTAGCAATTCTGAAGATACAATACGATGGGGAATTACAAGTTGCCCCTCTACATTTTTTCCCCATACCGAGATTCCCATCTGATCTTCTGCTAAACCGCTCGTTGTAAAGACAAATTCAAAAGCATTAAAGTCCCCATCATAATTCTTCGTTATTACTTCATTTGGATTCACATTAATGAGTTCGTTTACGTATAAGTTTCGAGCTCCGTCTAGATAATATCCTTGAATCAAAACATCGGCACTATTGATTAAATCTCGATTATCCATTTTAATTGTCAGTTGCTGCGTTGGCCTTACACCACTGACCGGATTATTCTCAATCGGTCCGGTTGATAAAATAGCCATAAAATTTTATTCTCCTTTTTTCCAAATGATTAGAGGCAGAAATATTCATCCACCTCCACCCCTTTGGTTTTAAACTAACAAAAATTTAGGCGCTCATCTTCCACTCCGCTACTGAACCTGAATAATCGAAACAGAACCATCTGTAAGTGTAGCTGTTGCTGACCCATTATAAAGAAAATCGATTGTAATCGCAGTTGAAGTAGCATCAGCTAAAAACGTCCCAGATACACTTACATTCGCATCTAAAGTTCCTGTAACTGCTCTCCCTGAAAACCGACTTTGAAATACAAGATTAATTCTTGGTGTAACCGTAACGTTCCCAATTACAGAACTCGTTCCTCTAAACGTATACGAAACCAAATAAATGTGCCCTGATGCTAGTACAAAGGTAGTACTTGTTGGGTGCAATATGTTAGTGCCATTAATAAATACGGTCGTATACGAAATAGCTGTCGCATTTGCAACAGACGGTACGCTAACATTAAATAATCCATTTTGTATTGTGGCATTTGCCCCGGTTGCACCTGTGCTCCCTGTGGCTCCAGTTGAGCCCGTTGCACCTGTTGTGCCTGTGATTCCCGTGGCTCCAGTTACACCCGTTGCCCCACTTGTGCCCGTGATGCCTGTAGCTCCAGTTACGCCCGTTGCCCCTGTGCTCCCTGTGGCCCCGGTTACGCCGGTTGCGCCTGAGATCCCCGTGGCTCCGGTTACGCCCGTTGCCCCTGTCTCCCCGGTTGCGCCCGTGATGCCCGTGGCTCCGGTTACGCCCGTTGCCCCTGTTTCCCCGGTTGCGCCCGTGATGCCCGTTGCTCCGGTTACGCCCGTTGCCCCTGTTTCGCCGGTTGCGCCCGTGATGCCTGTGGCTCCAGTTACGCCCGTTGCCCCTGTCTCCCCGGTTGCGCCCGTGATGCCTGTGGCTCCCGTTACGCCGGTTGCACCAGTTTCCCCAGTAGCACCTGTGATCCCGGTGGCCCCGGTTGCGCCTGAGATGCCTGTGGCTCCCGTTACGCCGGTTGCACCAGTTTCCCCAGTAGCACCTGTGATCCCGGTGGCCCCGGTTGCGCCTGAGATGCCTGTGGCTCCGGTTACGCCCGTTGCCCCTGTTTCGCCGGTTGCACCTGAGATGCCTGTGGCTCCGGTTACACCCGTTGCCCCTGTTTCACCGGTAGCACCTGTGATCCCGGTGGCACCAGTTATGCCCGTGGCGCCTGTCTCTCCGGTTGTACCTGTGATGCCTGTGGCACCAGTTATGCCCGTGGCGCCTGTCTCTCCGGTTGTACCTGTGATGCCTGTAGCCCCAGTTACGCCCGTTGCCCCTGTCTCTCCGGTTGTACCTGTGATGCCCGTAGCTCCGGTTACGCCCGTTGCCCCTGTCTCTCCGGTTGTACCTGTGATGCCCGTAGCTCCGGTTCCCCCCGTTGCCCCTGTCTCGCCAGTTGCGCCAGTGATGCCTGTGGCTCCGGTTACGCCCGTTGCCCCTGTTTCGCCGGTTGCACCTGAGATGCCTGTGGCTCCGGTTCCCCCCGTTGCCCCTGTCTCGCCGGTTGCGCCAGTGATGCCCGTGGTCCCCGTTCCCCCCGTCTCGCCAGTTGCGCCAGTGATGCCTGTGGCTCCGGTTACGCCCGTTGCCCCTGTCTCGCCGGTTGCGCCTGAGATGCCTGTGGCTCCGGTTACGCCCGTTGCCCCTGTTTCCCCGGTAGCCCCGGTAGCCCCGGTAGCCCCGGTGATGCCCGTAGCTCCGGTTGCCCCAGTTACGCCAGTGATGCCTGTTTCCCCGGTTACGCCCGTTGCCCCTGTCTCCCCGGTTGCACCTGAGATGCCTGCTGCTCCCGTTACACCCGTTGCCCCTGTGGTCCCCGTGGCTCCAGTTGCACCTCCATCGGGGCCTGTATTCCCTGTAGCTCCAGTTACGCCCGTGGCCCCAGTCGCACCGGTTGAACCTGTGTTCCCCGTAGCTCCAGTTACGCCCGTTGCCCCAGTTGCCCCAGTTGCGCCGGTTGCGCCTGTGATTCCCGTGGCTCCATTGTCTTCTAACAATTCTGAAGATACAATACGGTGAGGCGTTACGAGCTGTCCCATGGAGTTTTTTCCCCAAACTGAAATTTCTACTTGTTGTTCTGCTAAACCGCTCGTTGTAAAGACAAATTCAAATACGTCTAGGTTTGCAAAATAATCTTTTTTTATGGCTTGATTTGGATTTACGCTAATTAATTCAAGTATATATTCCGTTCTAGTCCCGTTTAGGTAATAACCCTGAATTAAAACAATTGCATTCGTAACCGTATTTCTATTATCAATATTAATGGTCAACTGTTGTGTTGGTCTTACACCGCTAACGGGATTATTCTCGATCGGCCCAGTTGATAGTATGGCCATTTATCCCCCCCCTTTCTTTACGTTTTTAGGAACAGGAGAGAAATTGCATTCCTTATATCCTAATCCTTCTCTCACTCCTATAGACCGACAATTTCAACGGTTTGGTCTTCCTCTTCTCTGTGCCGCATATTTGTATCCATTCATGGTGTACTTTTATTTTTTCATTACAGGGAACTAATTGACTCTGGAAAGCACTTGTGTCGTTACAACAAAAAAAGCCGCTAAAATAGCGACTTTAAAGGGTATTCGTTCTTTTACATCGACCTGAATCGTTCGCTGTGCTTGCATTTTTCGCCCGGTAAAAACGTTCCTGCACTCTCTCCAACTTATCGCCCGTGATACCAATACCTTGATCACGTATCCGTATAACTATCTCGCTTGTGGTATGTTTCAACTTCAATTCGATTAGCGATGGACTGCCTGAATATTTGATGGCATTGTCCACAAGGTTGGCGATCCCATGGGACATCAGCATTGGATTCACGTTGGCGTGGACTTTCGTCAGAAGCTTATCCTCCGATTCCTGCACGATTATGCGAGTAATGCTAACAATGAGATTGTGCAGCTGCGTAATTGAATTTTTCTATACTGTGTATAGAAAGTTGGTCGCAATATATGGTTTATTATGCCCTTCACCGTATCTTTGATTTCAAGCACCACTCTATAGATCAGTGAATCACTTGGGATGTTTGAACGGTTCAAGTCTGATCATGACCATCAATGCCCTCCTCAATGGTACTGACCCGTGACATGTTCTTGCGTATCTTGCAACAACTTGGCAAGCACAACGATCTGTCCTGCGTGATATCCGTAGTGTGCCGATACCTGGATAAGCAGACGACCGATTAATCTTGTATCGTAGGTTTCTTCAGTACACCTATTCGTTCGGTGCATTCGGTTCCAATCCTCACGTTCATAGCGAATGATAACCTCTCGGGACAAATCGTCGTTTGATAACGCAGCTACAACATTTTCCGATTCCTTTCTGGTTTCCCGAAGAAGAAGAATCAGCTTTTCTCTAGATATTCCCCCGTCCTTCGTGAATTCACGGGTTCGCGTCCGGATGAACGGTCTATTGCCGATCGCGCTAACGAAATTCTGATATTCGTTATTCAGCAAGTTCAAACTCTTCTCAATACGGTCGAGCTGCTTGTTCATGTCTTCCATAACGTGTCTGATCACAAACGGGAAGCTTCACCCGAGCAGGAGAACTTCTGCATACCAGCCAATCGGGCGTTAGCCATACGATTGCCTTCGATGATACTACCGGCTGTGCCAGCTAATATCCTGGCAAAACCGTTACCCCCTTCCATTAACTGTGTCATAGGATTAGCAGTCCCCTCCCTGGAAGCGATTTCTCCTGCCTATCGCCGCTTTTATTAAAGAGACGCAAAGTTTGCTTACATAAATCTCTTAAATCGCAATCGGTACAAGTTCTTGTCCTTGGCTCGGGACACGAACTTGTACTGATAATATAAAAAAGCCGCTAAGATAGCGACTTAATGGGAATATGTTTTTGTCCTTCGACAGTTGCCTATTTTAACGTTTAGCGGTTTTTCCCAGTCTTCTTTTTTAAAATGTAATGACAATCTTACCTACAGCGTGGTGAGTTTCACTCAAAGCATGTGCATCATAAATACCCTGTCTACTAAACGGGAATGTTGCCCCTACAATTGACTTTATTTTTTTCTCTTCCATCAGATCTGCCATTCTCTGCAATTGATCACCATCTGGCTGTAGCCATATCCCCTTTGCTAATACATTGTGAGACTTAGCAGTATCATGATTGGGTTCACCAACAATGGTAATCAGTCTTCCGGTATTTGGCTTAAGCACCTTATAGCTATTCTCAGCTACTTCTCCACCCATCGTGTCAAACACTAAATCTATATCTTTTAGAATCTCTTCAAAGTTTTCCGTTTTGTAATCAATGACCTGATCAGCACCTAACGAATAAAGAAGTTCATGATTTTTTTCACTTGCTGTTGTAATAACATGAGCGCCGGCATGTTTTGCTAATTGAATGGCATACATACCTACACCACCAGCTCCAGCGTGAATAAGTACGGTTTCACCTTCTTTTAGATCGCCATGAGTAAACAGTACCTGCCATGCTGTTAAACCAGCCAAAGGTACAGCCGCAGCCTCCTCATATGAGATTGAATCAGGTAGTTTTGCCAGAAGGTACTCATCAACTGCTGTATATTCAGCATACGAACCGAAACGTGTTGTATCAGGACGACTGAATACTCGATCTCCAACTTTCCATTTGCTAACGTTTGAACCAATTTCAGTTATGACCCCAGCTACATCCCAGCCTAAGATAATAGGAAATTCCCAATCATACATTTCTTTTAAGTAACCCTCTCTTAATTTCCAATCGATTGGATTAATGGAGGTAGCCTCTAGTTTTACAACAACTTGATTGGCTTCTGCCTTCGGTTTATTCACTTCCTGTTCAACTAACTCTTCTTTACTTCCATATTGATTAATCACAACTGCTTTCATTTTTGTATCACTCCTCTAAGTTAATAGCCTTTTACGTGCTATTCCTGATTATTTATTTGTATCTAGTCACTGGGTTCATGCATATTATCCTTACTCATTTTTAAACAACCAGGATAAAATTATGCAAAAGTTAAGAATCGTCGGAAATGTTGCTGTTATTGTGATATTTTTACATAAAAAAACTATTGAAATGGACTTAGTTATCGTTTATATTTGACTTATCAACAATTGACTAGTCAAACATTGATGACTCAACAAAATATAAAGGGAGAGTAACTATTATGAAACCATACCAACAAACAAACGATTTTAACGAAATTATTTATGGACGCCGCTCCATTAAGACATACGATTCATCCGTAAAAATCAGCAGGGAAGAAATGACTCAAATCATCAATGAAGCTAGCACTGCCCCTTCCTCCATCAACATGCAGCCTTGGCGCTTCCTTGTGGTGGATACTCCAGAGGGAAAAGAAAAACTCGTCCCACTGTCCCGCTTTAACAAAGAAAAAGTCGCTCAAGCTTCTGCTGTCATTGCCGTGTTTGCGGACAAAAACAACTTCGATTATGCAGAAAACATCTATGGAAAAGCTGTTGAGCATGGCTTAATGCCACAAGATGTTAAGGACTTTCAGTTGAAGGCTTTCAAACCGATCTATAACAACATGTCCGATGCTGAAATGAACGATGTCATTATGCTTGACGCCGGTCTGGTTTCCATGCAATTGATGCTGGTTGCCCGTGCACATGGGTATGACACCAATCCAGTCGGCGGTTATGAAAAAGATCAAATTGCCGAAGTGTTTGGCTTGGATAAAGAACGTTATGTACCAGTCATGCTACTGACAATTGGAAAAGCTGCAAGCGAGGGATACACCTCCTACCGTATGCCAGCCGAAGAGACCACGTTTTGGGCATGATTCAAAGCGATAGTGCGAGCAGTCTCCACATTGTGATATAGTTGCCTTTAGTTGCTGAATGTCTTGGAAGGAATCTGCCCTTGTTACATGAAGCTTTTCAAGACATTCTGCACCATTCAAGGAGGGGCAAACATGAATTGTTCGCTGGAACAAGAAACCTTATTAATATTACTTAAAAATATAAGCAATCAGTTGAAACCTAAATTTGAACGTTGTACGGGGATCAGTTCCTCACGATACGTTCTGTTGTATCATCTCTATCTTCATGAAGAAGTTACACAAAGCCATTTGCAGAAGGCCATTCATATTGACAGTGCTGCTGTTACACGCCATTTGAAGCAACTGGAAGCAGACGGTTTGGTGTCACGAAGAAAAAACCCCGACGATCATCGGGAAACCTTCGTCCGGTTAACAGAACAAGGGCTAACGCATATCGCCAATTTCAAGCAGGATCGAAACCAGTTTCTTCATCAGATGATACTGGATTTCAGTGAAGAAGAAGTTGCAATGATGACTGACATGCTTACACGCATGCAATTTAATCTTAAGGATCTGTAAATTTACGATGCCAGTCAGCCTTCTTCAGAATTCTTTTCTTAAATGAATAAAACTAGTTAGATGAGATGATACAATATTTCAGATTAACAAGAGATTATAGGCCATATATTATTCAGGCAAGATCAAAACAAACCGCTGAGTGTTTCATTACATGGCGGTTTGTTTTAATTTATCAACAGCTAGCTTTTCGAAATATTACAAGTTGGACTAGCACATACTAAGGAAACAGTTGGCTGAAGCTTACATAATGGAGGTCTCATCATGGTATTTACAATCACAATTATCATCGTTGCACTGTTTGCAATATGGGGAGCCGTCGCTCCTGATCAGCTAGCGGATGTGGCTAATGTTGCCTACAACTTTTCTATTCAGAATTTTGGCTGGTTTTATTTGCTAGCGACACTGTTCTTCCTGATCTTTGCTTTCTATCTGGCGTTCAGCCGGTTTGGGGGTATTAGGCTTGGGGATGACGATGATGAGCCGGAGTATTCTACGGTTTCCTGGCTGTCCATGCTGTTTAGCGCTGGTATGGGCATTGGGCTGGTTTTCTGGGGAGTTGCTGAACCGCTGTCCCACTATTTATCTGCACCTGAGGGGGCGGTACCCGAAACAACGCAAGCTGCCATACTTTCAATGCGTTATTCCTTTTTCCACTGGGGGCTGCACCCTTGGGCTATCTATACCGTCATCGGCTTAGCGCTTGCTTACTTCCAGTTCCGGAAAGGATACAAAGGGCTGATCAGTTCCACCTTTATTCCTCTGATCGGTGAGCGTCTTGCTGCCGGCTGGCTTGGTAAGGTTATTGATATTCTGGCGGTCATTTCCACCATCTTTGGTGTTGCGACCTCGCTTGGATTGGGTGCTCTTCAGATCGGCGGGGGTCTGGATCACTTATTCGGTATTCCTAACTCGACTCTGTCTCAGGTTGTCATTATCATAGTTGTAACGATACTGTTTTTAATCTCGGCAACCTCCGGTTTGGATAAAGGTATTAAGATTCTGAGCAACGTCAACCTCGTTATAGCTTTGTTATTAATGTTGTTTGTATTGGTGACTGGACCGACTTCTTTTATATTTGACACATTCACAACAACCTTGGGCAGTTACATGCAGAATATTATTAACATGAGTTTGAGACTGACGCCGTTCTCAAGAGAAACCTGGATTGGAGCATGGACGTTATTTTACTGGGCATGGTGGATCTCGTGGGCTCCTTTTGTCGGCACTTTTATCGCAAGGGTATCCAGAGGAAGAACCATAAAGGAATTTGTAATTTACGTCATGGTTATTCCAAGTCTCTTCGGATTTATCTGGTTCTCCGTCTTTGGCGGAACAGGACTTCACATGGAATTGTTCAATGCCGCTCATCTGGCGGAGGCTGTCAAGGAAGATACGACAACCGCTTTATTCCTTATGCTGGAGCAGTTGCCTTTGGGCACGATCGTGGCATTCATCGCCACAATGCTGATCATGATCTTCTTTATTACGTCGGCTGATTCAGCTACCTTTGTACTGGGCATGCTCACTTCAGATGGCAAACTGGACCCAACTACAAGAGTGAAATTAACCTGGGGAATCATGCAGTCCTCCATCGCGGTAGTACTGCTAATCAGCGGGGGGTTAACTGGCCTCCAGACGGCATCCATTGTAACCGCATTGCCGTTCGCTATTGTCCTTATCGGTATGTGTTTCTCCCTGCTCAAGGCTCTAAAGGCTGAGGACAAAGAGCGCCGTCAGAAGGAAAAACGGCAGCGCCAAAAGCTGAAACGACTGTTGGAGGAACAGGAAATCTCGCTGAATGAAATTTCTGGCAGGTAATGTATACTTGATGTTAAAACTAACAAAAGCCCGCATCCTTGCGGGCTTTTTATTATTTCATGGTATTGAGTTTTTGATTACTTGCTGCTCCTATACCAACTACAAAGAGTAACACCGAAGCCCCAAGAAGAATGAAAAGTGGCAGGTTCCAACTATTTGTTGCATCGTGCAGATATCCTATAAGGGCTGGACCGATTGCGGCAAGAAGATATCCGATCGATTGGGCCATGCCAGATAGTTCCGCTGCTTGATGCGCATTTTCAGTGCGTAACCCGAAAAACATCATGGCCAAACTAAAGGCGAAACCTCCACCAATTCCGAGTATGACGATCCACAACAGAATGACATTAGAACTATTCACCTCAATAAAAAAACTATATAGCTAGTATATTGTTTATCTAGATTCTTTTCCATTCTGGTTCAATAGAACGTGATGAGATTTTCTTGATAAAATTGTATTAAAAGGATAAAATGACGAGCATCAAACGGTTTTATCCGAAGAATGGTAGCTTATGAAAGGTGGTTTAGCAATGAAGATTCTCATCGTTGGCTATTTTAGCGAGACCTCGAAATCAAATATTGCAAGGAGTTTTCCGCAAGACTGGAACGTTCTAATTGTTCCGCCAGGAAAAGAAATGCTGCATCATATTGAAGATTGCCAGGTAATCATTCCTGAACATATTAAAGTGGACCACAGCCTGCTTTCTAACGCAAAAAAATTAAAATTGGTACAGACGGGTGCCGGATTTGATAATGTGGATGTCCCTGCCTGTACACAGCTCGGCATTTGGGTGGCTAATGCTGCAGGAGTGAATGCACAGGCAGTGGCAGAGCACGTCATGGCACTGATATTGTCTTATTATAAAAACATACCGTTTCTTGATACTTTCATGAAAAACAAGATGGATGAAAATCAATTGGACTATACAGGGAGTGAATTAAAGGGCAAAACGATTGGGATTATCGGTTTGGGTGCTATTGGAAAAAAAGTAGCTGCGTTTTGCAGGGTCTTTGATATGAATGTGCTGGCTTATGCGAGAAATGCCATTGCACAATCGGACGATTTGGTGAAAATGGTGGATTTCGATACTCTTGTAAGCACATCGGACATAGTCAGTGTACATGTACCCTTGAATCAGCATACCAAACAGCTGATCAACAAAGCGACATTCAAAAAAATGAAGAATACATCTCTTTTTATCAATACAGCCCGCGGAGGCATTGTCAACGAAAGAGACTTGATTGATGCATTAAAAAACGGGGATATTTCAGGCGCATGCCTGGATGTGTTTGAATCTGAACCGCTTCCTATTGATAGTGAGCTCCGGAATCTGGGTAATGTGATACTTACTCCCCATACAGCAGGAATGCCTGATGGTCGGAAATTTCATAAAACAAGATATGATTTCTTTATAAAGAATATAAAACGTGTAGAAAATGGTGAGGAGCCTGAAAGCAAGCTCAATCAGTTATGATATTTTGGTGCAGGGGTACCTTTCCCCTGCCCGTTTTGCACAGCAATTTACCGGAAAATCCGTAGAGTAAGTGACCACATTCTTGACAAAGGTCCATCATACAGATTGATTCGAACTGTCCCACTATTTATGATTTTGCTTAAGTTGGTATTCAAGTTCATGAAGTTTGATCTATTATTGCCAACGGTTAAATCGGTACCAAGTGTTAATATCTTCTCTATGGATTTCCCGCTCGGGTCAATGACTTCCATAATGAGTTTATGGTCAGTAGAACCTGTCTCATAAACTCCATTCCTTAAGAGATCATAATAAATAACGATATTAAGCATATCTTTCCCTGCGTTAAGCGTTCCCTCACCTCTCGTAATGTTGAGCTGTTAATACTCGTTATCTGGTGTTTTGTAGTAAGAAACTAATTGTGACTGCTTGGATTACCGTTTCTCCTGGTTGGTCATTTCCAGTTCCGTGTACATTAGATTGGACTTTGCGTCATGGTAAATGGTGGTCAAGCGTTCACGGACTTAGGTCTGCATTTTTTCAATGCCTAATGATACAGAAAAAACCTCAGCCGGGTTAACCGAGATGAGGTTCTTTTAACTTTCTAGCAGGTCTCTCACGTATGCTTTATTTAATAACTTCAACCTTTTTTTCCCCTGCTGACTTCGCTACTTCTAACGTTGTTGTACCTTGAATAGCGACTATCACGCCAGTAGCCAACATAGAAACGATTAAAGCTGCACTGAGTGCTGTGGACATTTTCTTCTTGACCATAATCATACCTCCTATATTTATTATGTAATAAGCGGCTCAAGACGATGACGAGCCGAGGGTGACTAATCAATTACAATATTTCATTTTTTTATTGAGTAATTCACCTAATGATTGTAGTATAACGTACTGACAATGATTGTAAAACAATTTATTCACATTTTGGAGTCTCATCCCATCGTCTCCACCTTACAGCAGTTCAAAATGAAGTTGAGTCTCAGTTAACTCCGTATTCCCTTTCCACTGATTTGCACCGTATCCCAATTCCAGAACCGCAGCAATGCGCTCGTTACTCAGTACACCAAACATTTCAGTACGGCTCGGGTCGTACATCCAGTCATGCAAGGTACAGCGCACACCCAGACTTTGCTCATGAGCCAGCAAGCGGAAATTCTGAATTAGGCAGCAGACAGCTGCAAAGTCCTCTTCCCGCTTATATTGATCCGCCTCTTCCTTCACCAAGACCAGAAGATATGCAGGGGCAGGCTCCTGTAATCCCTGCATGATGTCCCCATACCGGTTATCAGCAAAGATAAATCGCCACGGCTCTCGGAGTCCATCATTTGGCGCCCATACGGCATGATTGAGCAACTCAAGGATTAGATCCTGCGATACCGGTCGATCCAAAAACTCACTTGGACTGTCCATGTCTCCTTCCAGATCTGACAATTTCATTTTTACATCCTCCTCTTCTATGTAGACTGTCCTCGCAATACGGTCCACTTCTGCTCGGCTGGTGTTCTTTTCCGACTTCTTGGCGCTTTGTCGTAATACCCTATATGAAGAATACCAACGAATCTTTCATCCTCACGTAAGCCAATTCCATTGAAGAACCCTTCGTGCTGAATCATGGACTCTGTATCCCATAACATTCCTAGACCTTGTTCCCAGCCCAGCAGTTGGAAGCTCTGCATCACCCCGCAGGCAGCCGCATAATTACGGTCATTGGTCAGACGATTCGATCCTACAGTCGACATAACAATGACGTGCGCAGGAATATCGGTAAATCTCTTTTTAAAAACATCCAGAAGTTTCCCTGGGATCAGCTTGCCGAGCTTGCTCTGGGACATCTGTTCCAGCATGTAGTCCACCAACCGTTTGCGTGCTTCTGGCGTTCCGGCATATACTACACGCCACGAGCCAGACTCAACAAATGGTTGAAGCCGTATAGCCTTACGCAGTAACTCTACAACTAACTCCTGGTCCACCGGCGTAGAGTTACATTTACGAATACTCCTGCGCTCCCTGATCAATTCCGCCAGACTCATATGCTTCACTCTCCTTCGTTCTATCTGGATTCAATATTTATACTGCTGTCTTGAAGAAATTGATGGATTACTTTTAGCTCCGTTTCCGAATATTTGTCGAGAGTACGATAGAAGCGCTCAGCCTCATGTATATGCAGACGTTCATGCAGTTCAAAGATTTTTTTGCCTTGCGGTGACAACCGGAAATAGCTCTCCTTTTTGTTGTCATTCATTTTCGTACGTTTGACGAATCCTTCCTCCAGCAATTTGTTGCCAATTTTGGTGATACTTGCTTTGGACAAATTCATCGCCTCGGCAATACCCGTGTTGTTAATGGGCTCATGCTTGCCTATGCAATCTATCATATGAACCGCGGTCAAATGCTGAGGGATTTTCTCGATGCTTTCTCGCTGGGCGATACTTAGGAAATGCTCGATTTCTGTATCCTTGTGGTTCTCATACACATGTAAAAAACGGATAAATTGTTCATAAAGTAACTGTTTTGTTCGATCTTTTGAGATCATTCTTTGATCGCTCCTTATTTACTTGTAAACAAAAATATTATTTAATAAATAGGGTTATTCTAAATAAATTCTTATATTTAGTTTACTGGTTAACAATATATCATGAATGATAATGCTTATCAACTACATTCTCTGGCATTACAACATTACTCTATAATCCAGGACAGAGACCTGCCTTGAACGGATTATCTTTTAACCTGCTCGTTAGTTAAACAAAAGCAGCCGATCACGCTGATCGGCTGCTTTCTTAACTTGGGTTATTGGACTCAGTATCGTTCTCTCTACTTAAATTATACCGTTATTTTTTATGTTTTTATAGACTGTTTTTTTTGAAATTCCTACACTATACTGCTAAATACAAAACTAAAAAAGAGGTGGATCAGTATGGATGACAAAAAAGTGATCATAGACCAAGGTCCTTTTTTTCATGGTACAAAAACAGAACTGCAAATTGGTGATTTATTAGAACCACAATTTTTATCAAATTACCAAGAGAAAAATTCTAACCATATATACTTTACTGCAACATTAAATGCTGCCAAATGGGGTGCTGAATTGGCAAGATCTAATGCAAAAGAAAGAATCTACATTGTAGAACCATTAGGAGATTTTGAAAGTGATCCAAACGTAACTGATAAAAAGTTTCCTGGAAATCCAACACGTTCATATCGATCTAAATCTCCACTTAAAATAATAGCTGAATTAGCTTCATGGGAAAGACACTCCGAAGAAGAGATTAATCACATGATTACATCTTTGAGAAAACTAAGTGAAGAAGGAAAAAATATAATATATGATTGATTTATCGTTTCCTGTCACTTTAAATTAACTTTTTCTCTATATCAAAAAGCTTAGAAATGCGGGGAAATAGACGAAAAGCATTGCCATAAGCGATCGCCTTCGCGTTTTCTTCGCTGATCTGCTGTGCTTCATGGAATACCGACTCCCGCTGTATCCGAAGGACGCTGTCCGCTGGCCAAGGTATGTCCGCTCCGAACAGAATCCGATCAGGCGCAATCAACTTTTGGATCGAGCCGAGGTTCAACGTGGAATCATAATAAAGGTGGTCCAGTTTGGCTATTTCAGCTTGAAATTGTTCCGGTGTTGTTTCAACCTGAATTGAATCTTGCCCGATGGCGGCAAGCGCAATTCTCCATTTGATAAACGGCACCATGCCCCCTGTATGAGGAAGAATGAACGTAATGGATGGATATTGGTCGAAAATGCGATGAACAGCCATCGTAGTGACGGCCCGCGTTGTATCGAAGGTGCCCTCAAGCAGCGCAGGACTAAGTCCAGCGATTTTTTGCGGTATGAGGATGGGATGCAGAAACACAACAGCACTGCGTCGATCCAATTCGGTTAACAATTCGGTGTAATCCGGATGGCTTAAATATTTCCCCTGATAACTTGTCAGCATTGCAACACCATCCATCCCGAGAACATCAAGTGCATACAAGGTTTCTTCCATGGCTGCTGCGGGATCCGGGAGTGGAAGCGTTGCAAACGCACCATACCGCTCAGGATGAAGTTGAGCATACGATGCGAGCTCTTCATTCATTTTACGTGCCAATGTGTTGGCAGAAGATTGGTCGATGAACGTCAGGTCTGAC
This sequence comes from Paenibacillus sp. FSL R7-0026, assembly GCF_038004485.1. Lineage (NCBI taxonomy): Bacteria > Bacillati > Bacillota > Bacilli > Caryophanales > Paenibacillaceae > Paenibacillus > Paenibacillus sp. FSL R7-0026. The sequence goes on along the minus strand of NZ_JBBORG010000001.1, from coordinate 3,284,154 downwards.
GGGGCTGAAAGGAATGAAAACGAGATGTCACCTACATCCATTTTTTGCATCCCGATCTCGGGCGTCCACTTCGGCATAAAACTTGGAATCTCCATTCCCAGCTCCCGCTGCTTTCGTTGCATTTCTTTAGAGATGATATGGTGGTGAACATCAATGACAGGATTAAACATGCGTGATCAGCTCCTTCTATTTATTTTCAAGCCATTGGTTTAACTGGTTTTGCTTTTCAGTCAATATTTTCTCTACGCCTGCATTCTTTAGTTTGTCGAGATAAGCGCCTAGTTCTGACGGATCAAAAGTTCCTGTCTGAAAGCCTGCATCATACTGATTTTGGACGTTGGCCACCGAGGTAATTTGTGTTTTAACCGGATTGATGTCGAAGCTGAAACCCATCGCCCTTGATTTTACGGCACTCTCGTTTTCGCCCCTCAACTGCTCCCACATGTCAGGATCGTTCCCTTCCCATATATAGGACAGGAAATTGTTCCCCACGGCATATTGGTTCGAATCGTATCCTGTTGCAGTGACACCTTCCGGCTTGCCGATCAGGTCATTATCCTGCTTAACATAATGCTTGCCCTCAATTCCATTGGTAAACAGATTAATGACTGCTTCGTCCGAGTAAAACAGTTCCAATACTTGAATCGCCTTATTCGGCTGCTCACTGTTCCTTGCCAAAGACATCATGTTCGAAGCTACGCTATTTCGCGTCATATACGAATCCTCAAGGGGGACGCATACAAGTTCAGTCCCAGCCGCAAGTGATTCCGAGTAACACTCATTGATATTCCGGATATACGAGAAGGCTTTGCCTGCCTTGATCAGATTGGACCCCGTTTCCTGTGACGTTGCGACGTCTTTGCTGAAATAACCTTTTTGATACCAATCACGCATCAGGTCAGCCATTGTGGAGAACCGCGAAGTCGCAAAAAGATTCTGCACGGTGAAGTCCTCCCCGCCAAAATCCAGTACGCCAGGTGCTGTTCCCAATGGATCAAAATTCAGCATGGCTTGTCCGGGTGTTTCCTGAGAGGTATAGCTGACAATCGGCGTGACACCCGGCTCATTGTCCTTGATAAGTTGCAATACAGCAGAGATATCATTCCAGGTTTTTATGGAGTTAAGGTCAATATCATGCTTATCGGCAAGCTCTTTATCCATCACAAAACTGGGAGAAAGTGCCCAAGCTTTAATACTGGGAACGCCATATGTTTCGCCATTCATCTTCCCGGCTTCTGCGGCTTCCTCCGGAACAGCCTCCAGTATCTTTTTGCCAAATTCAATCAACGATTCGTCCATGGGCAGTAACTGCCCCCTGCCGATTTGGGATTCAAGGCCGAACCAAACGCTGGTATACACCAGATCCAGTTTCTCGCTGCCCGCCAGCATCAAGTTCATTTGATTGGCATAGTTCGATCCATTAACAGGCAAGAGCTTCACGGTGGCGCCTACCTTTTCCGCTGTAATATCACTGATGGCTTCCTGAATTTCCTTAACATCTGTTACATCCCCAAAAGCCGGATACGTCATGACCACTTCATACATGTCTGTTGCTGAAGCTTTCCCAGGTTCAGCTCCCTCCTTACTATCTGGATTTCCGCATGCCGTCAACAATAGAGGGGCCGCACAAATTAAGGACATTACCCTCAAGAAACCCGCAGGCAATCTTTTTCTGAACATCTTCATTCACTCCCCATGTTTGCTTTTGGATGAGACCTCTTGGATACGAAGCATGACTAACCTTTTACGGCACCAATGGTCAATCCCTTGACGAAGAACTTCTGGAAAAACGGATACGCTGCGATCAGCGGCAACACGCCGATTACGGCAATAGCCATTCTCACACTGCCGAGAGGTACGGAAGAGACAACCGCCGTCTGGCCAGACAAACTGTTTTGCTGCAAGTACTGGACATCAGACAACATTCGATTAAGCAGGTTTTGAATGCTGTAGAGGCTTCCGTCATTGATGAAGATCAGACCGTTAAACCAATCGTTCCAATACGAGATCATGAGCATCAGACCAATGGTTGCCAGGCTTGGGAGAGCAAGCGGGAGAACGATTTTGCAATAAATAACCCATTCGTTGGCTCCGTCCACATAGGCTGACTCCACGACTTCGCCGGGAATTGATGTGGAAAAGAAACTGCGCATCAACAAAATGTAGAACCCGTTGGTCAGTAAATTCGGGATGATTAGCGACCAGATGGTATCTTTCAAATGGAAGAGGTCCGTATAAACCAGGTACATGGGCACCAGCCCCCCATTGAAAAGCAGGGTGAAAAATACGAAGAATGACAGGAACGAACGAAATGGAAGCACATTTCTGGATAGCGGATAAGCGACCAGGGTTGTGATCAGCAATCCAACGATCGTGCCCACGACCGTGATGAACGTCGTAATTCCATACGACCGCAGAATCAACGAATATTGATTAAACAGATACACATAAGCATCGAAGCTGAATTGAGCTGGTAACAAACGATAACCATCCCTGATAATGGCTTGTTCCTCGGTTAGAGAAGCGGATATCAGAAGTATAAACGGAAACACTGCAGCGATTCCCATCATGATGAGCACGAGGTGAACAGCCATTTGATATATCCTATTTGAATACATGTTGTCCTCCCCCTTAGCTAAAACAGCGCCAAATCCCGGTTTTTGCGACGAACGATCGCATTGGTCGTTAATACTAACAGAAAACCGACAATGGACTGGTATAGTCCGGCAGCGGATGACATTCCAAAATCCCCAAAAGTCATCAATCCACGATAAACGTATGTGTCAATGACATCGGTAGTCGTTTGCAGTGCACCCGAATTCAGCGGAACCTGATAGAACAATCCGAAATCGGAATTGAAGATGCGTCCCACTGCAAGAAGCACCATAATGACCATCGTGGGTTTAAGCAGAGGAAGGGTAATGCTCCAGACTTGCCTCCACTTGGATGCTCCGTCCAGCGTAGCGGATTCATAATATTCTTGGCTGATGCCTACGATTGAGGCCAGATAAACAATGCATGTATAACCGACGTTTTTCCACAGATATACGACACTTAATATAAAGGGCCATTTACCGGAATCCGCATACCACGACACGGGGTCAATCCCCAGCAAAGGAAGCACGTAATGGTTGACGAATCCGTTTTCCTCGTTGAGCAATGCCAGAACCAAGTAAGCGACAATGACCATTGAGATCAGATAGGGCAGCAAAATGATGCTTTGGTACAGTCGGGAGGCGAATCGCTTCTTTACCTCGTTTAACAATACAGCCACAGCTATGGAGAGCACTGTTCCAAGCACGATAAATGCGCCGTTGTAGAGTAACGTGTTACGGGTAATCACCCAAGCATCCTGCGTTTGGAACAGGTAGGCGAAATTATCGAAGCCTACCCAGTCACTTCCCCAGATTCCTTTTGCAAAATTGATATCTTTGAACGCAATTACAATGCCGAACATGGGCAAGTAATTGTTGATGAACAGATAGACGATGCCTGGTAAAATCATGACCAATAACAGCCCATGCTTTCTAATGTTTTGGATGCGGTTTGCATGGAAACCTCGACGCATGTCTCTCTCCCCCTGTTCGTAACAATGATGTTTGTTTTGTGTAACTCCTCCAATATCCCTCCTATTCTATTAATGTCAGTTTATGTGACTTAAAATTGTTCTTATATGAATAATACGATGTAAATAAGCCTCAGTCATTGGTGTGATTCACTAAAAAAAATGATTTCATTTGGATTGTTACACCAAAAGAAAAGCCTATCTCAATTTAAATGTAATGTTTTATGACATGCACTGCATTAAGCAACGTTTTATACGTCATGTGATCAGCCTTTTCATGCCAAAAAGCAACGCACCTGAAAAAGGATGCGCTGCTTCATGTATATTAAAGATTGTTACGAATGGATGGCTGCCATCTGTCTGCTGTTCGGAAACATTCGACCACCAACAAGCACACCACCCGAAAATACAGCTTCGCGTGGAGGTGCTGCAGCCAACGCATGCATCGCATTTATGGCATTTACCAACGAGAAAGTGCCTCTTTCACCTACTTTTGGAGTTAATGGCGCATTGGAAATAAGCTTGTACGTTTCTAACAGCCAGAAGTCTTCCACCCAACCGGATGCTTCAGCGAGACGTGACCCACGGGAGAGCATATCGCCATTTCCGAATGGGCTCCACGAATCCAAAATGTTATCGGAACCGATATGCACGGACACGCCCGTTTCCATCAACAGTTTGATGGGGGGCATAGGCCTGTCAATGGGCACACTCGTCATGATGGCTACGCCGGTCGCACACAACCTTTCTGCGAGTGAGCGCACCTCCGTTTCCCCAACCTGGCCCAAACAATAGGCATGGCTTACCGCGGTACGGCCGGACATACCGGCTTCTTCTGTCAGTTCGGCGAAGCGGCTGATCGTGTATATTCCGAGATGACTCGGGTCATGCAGATGCAAGTCGATGCCCGCAGAGAATTCTGTCGCAAGTTCAAACATGGTTTCCAGACTGGCATCCACCCGGCGGTCCAGTCCGGCCGGATCCACACCACCAACATAGTCAGATCCAGCACGAAGCGCTTGCCGCATGACGGAAACGGAGTCAGATCGAAGCAGGCCTTGCTGGGGGAACGCCACAATTTCCATATCGATGCGTCCCTGGTACATCTCACGTACTTCCAAGATCTCCTCCAGATGAGAGAGGCCAATTTGCGGATCCACGTCAACGTGTGTGCGGATTGCCGTTGTACCTTGGGCAAGCATTAAATCCAACAATCGTTTCGCACGTTCTCCCGCCCCGGTCGGTAGTTCTCCCAACATGCTTTTCTCAAATTCCAACTGGCCGGGCAGTGTGACAAAAGGCTGCAAAGACTTCCACGGCTCCCCAATAAAATGCTTGTCCAGATGGGTATGCATATCTGCCATTGGTGGTACATAGTGGAGCCCGTCCGCGTCAATGACGGTTGTCGCCCTACCGGCAATATTTACAGATGTGAGATCCGCATCCGTTCCGGCAGACTCAATGCTGACAATAAGTCCAGTTGCTTGATTAATCGTTAGATCAAACAGGTTTTCCGACCATTTGACATTTTTTACTAGTGTTAACCCTTTCTCCATGACTCCATCCCCTTACATCATAATCAAATTGTTTCGATATCTTCCGACGACTACGGTAATTCCAAAGGTTTTGAGTCAGTATAAGCTACCTGTAATCCCGATTTCCAAACCGTGCGGGCCTCGGGTTTATTAAGCAGAACTTCCCTTTCCGACCGCTCTCGGAACAATACCATATCAGCCGGAGCGCCGACCCTAATGCCATAATTATCAATGCCTAACGCCTGTGCCGCGTTATGCGTCAGCATGTTGGTCAAGATGAGCGCATCCCGTTTGCTACCCATGTACGAAGTAATCGCCAATAGCCAGGCAGCCTCAATCGGGTCTGCCTTGCCAAACGGCGTGAATGGGTTGCGCACATTATTGACGCCAATTGCCACATTCACTCCACAATCCTGCAGCAGTTTCACGGGAGTGAGACCTCTATGATGTCCTTCTGGGCCTTCTCTTCCATTCAAAAAGAGGTCCGTCATCGGCAACGTAATGACGCTTATCCCGGCATGACACAGAAGTTCTCCGATAACCAAAGCTTCGTGTTCAGGGAGGGAACCGAGCGAGGTTACATGTCCGGCCGCTACATGCCCCTGCATTCCTGCAGCAATTGTCCTTTTTGCAATTTCCACAACGGCACGGTCGTTGGAATCGACCGAAAAATCCGCGTGAAAATCCAGCGGTTTTCCGTACTTCCCTGCCAGACCAAATGCAAAATCCAAGTGCTCCCCCAGGTCTGCATCCTGATACGTGATTCCTCCAATCACATCGGCTCCCATACGAATGGCCTCTTCCATCAGCTCAGCAGTCCCCGGACTCTTATACACCCCTTCTTGCGGAAAGGCAACTACCTGTAAATCCAGTTGATGTTTTAAGGATTGTTTGAGACGAAGAGCAGATTCGACAGCTCTGAGTCCAAGAACCGGATCAACCTCTGCATGGCAACGCATATGGGTTACACCATTCCTGACGGCTTCTCGAATGACAACCAGCGAGCGCCGGTACATGTCCTCCCTCGTGAACGAACTTTTCAGTTTGGATGTTATCCGAATTGCGTCCTGGAGAGACTCCGCCTCCCGATCCATGGAATTCAGCAAATATGCTTTTTCCAAATGAATATGCGGCTCGACGAATCCGGGCAGCAATAAGCCCCCTTTGCCTTGCACTACACGAGACGCTTCGGTTTTCCTTTCCCCGCATGGCGTGACAAATGCAATCTTGCCTGAGGATATCCCGACATCCATTCGCCTTTCATCCCCGGAAATAACCGTATCCGTGATAAGTAGATCAATCATTACATCCTCCGTTCATGTACGCTTTTATTACACGCAAGAAACACTTTAAGCATAATTCACTCCTTCTGAGAAATCATTGGATGAAAAGGATAAAAATAATTAGCAATCTTGGATGATCAAACCAAAGATATTTACTCCACATGATCGTAGTGTTATATTACTTAACAATAAAATAACTTGTTCCAGAAAGGGATGGGTCGATGTGCTGCTGACAGATTTGCTGAAAAACGGCATTTACGATGATGCCAGAGTGATTACGGGGCATAAGGGTCTAATACGTGAGGTTCAAACGGTCAACATTATGGACTGTCCGGATATCATTCGGTTTCTAAGGCCAAACGAGCTCTTGTTGACCAACGGCTTTTTCATGAAGCAGCAACCAGAGATGTTTATTCATCTAATCAGGGACATGCAACGGCTTCATTGCTCGGGTTTGGCCATCAAAACCAAGCGCTTTGAATTGCCGATCCCTGATGAAATACTTTGGGAAGCGGATCAGAACGAATTTCCCATCATCGAAATTTCCGATGTCCGTCTATCCCTCGGCGAAATTTTGCAGCGATCGACCAGTGTGATTCTGAATAACAAGAGCGACGAACTGCAATATGCACTCAGCATCCACAAAAAATTCTCCGAGATGATCATGCGTGGCAAAGGAATTTCCAGCATTATCGATTCCCTGTCCAAACTGTTCTCATCCCCAGTCATCCTGTTAAACTACAAATGGCAAACCATCTCCGCTTCCAGCCAGAATACAAGTATTGCTGAACTCACTGCAGCCGCTGTAAATACACTTCAAGACTTGTCCGATATTTCCAGTCCCACTTCGTTGTGCTTCATCAACACATCAGTCCGAGAGCGTTGCTGCATGCTAGTATATCCAGTAAAAACTTACCGCCACGAAGGCTATTTGTTATCCTTTCATTCGCCGGATCAATGGACTGGCCTTTTTGGTCTGACGCTAGAGCAGGCCTCCAACGTCATTGGGATGGAGCTGACCAAATCACAGGCTGTCAAAGAGCGCTCCCGCAGGCACAAAAACGAATTCTTTTCCGATCTGATTGAGGGATATATCACTTCTGAGCAGGAGGCGCTGAACCGCGGCAAAAGATGTGGGCTTATCAAGGGGCGTGCAAGCGTCGTGCTGACCATGCGTAATGACGAGGTGAATCACATGTATCAAAGATTTCCTAATTACGAAGGTTCGGTGCCTCCAAAAGGAGATAATGTCACGGAGCAAGAGGAGCAATACGAGCACATCAAACGTCTTTTTGGTGGGTTAGATCATTCCTTCGTCATGTTTACCAAACATGATACCTACTGTCTTCTGTTATCTATCCCTGAGTCGGGGTGGGATGAGGCGAAAATCACCGAGCAACTGTCAGGAATGCTTAAAGAACTTCATCATGAGACTGGACTGAGTCTGTCTATCGGCATTGGCAAACCTGCAACAAATGTACTCGGCGTTCGTCATTCTTATACAGAAGCGGTTAATGCATTGCAATTCGGCTACTGGTTAAAACGCAAGCGATTCGTCCAATCTTACCAAGCCAAGGACATCGGATATTTATTCCACATGCTTCCCCACAACGAACTGAAACAATTTTACGACGCGACCTTAAACGGCCTGCTGCACATTGCAGACGAACATGAAAGAAAAGAGTTGCTGCGCACCTTGAACGCTTTTTACGATACACAATGCCAGCTTGTCGAAACATCCAAGCAACTTTTCGTTCATCGAAATACGGTAGTGTATCGACTGGAAAAGTGTGAAAAACTCTTGGGTGTGAAACTCAAAGATCCAACTGAAAGCTTACGAATCCGCATCGCGATAGCCATCGAACCTTTGCTACTTCAATAAGACGAAGTGAGAAATCGTCTAGTAAGGCTCTATTCCCACACAAAGTTATTCCGAGCGTTTAATCTACCTTACATCACCGGAACAAAAGTAATGTTATCAGCAATATGAGCACGGTACTCAGTAGAGCGGCCTTGTCCGTTCTGCAGGAACATGGGGAGTATAATCGCGAGCGACAGGCCATCAGCATACTCGACGCATCATAAGCAGGCTGACATTGTAAATCCAATATTCGCCGTATATTTCAATTTTCGAAAAACCTATTTGTTTTAGCGACTCATCAAATTCTTCTTGAGTTCGGAACTTTAGCTGCATTTTTTCAATACATCATGATAATATAAAAAACCTCAGCTGAGTTATCCGAGCTGAGGTTAAAAAATTAAATATTTTGTGTTTTCTTTATTTGATTCTGTTGAATACTTGAGTCGCATCTAGCATCTTCATTTAATAACTTCAACCTTTTTATCCCCTGCTGATTTCGCTACCTCTAACGTTGTGTTACCTTGGATAGCGACTATCACGCCAGTAGCCAGCATAGAAACGATTAAAGCTGCGCTGAGGGCTGTGGAAGTTTTCTTCTTCACCATAACCATACCTCCGATATCGTTTGCTTAGACTTACTGATAAATTAAAATATTTAACTTTTTTGATGGGTAATCCACCTGGTGATTGTATTATAACGTACTGACAATGATTGTAAAAGGTTTTTCCTTGTGCAGCTAAGTTAGCGGCTTGGAATTTGCGCAGTGTTTAGCTTTTTGACCATTCGATATGAGGGTAAGTCTACCAAGGCAATTATTTAAAATCTTGCATTAAATCATCGATGACTGTTTTTACAGTTCTAATCTCTTTAATTGGTGTGATTCCTGTGCCAACAGTGACATAGCCATCGTCCGTATTACCTTCTAGCATTCCGATACGCATTCCAATTGATCCACGCATCAATTTTGCTGTTTCTTCACGACTGGCACCTTGTTTATCCATTTCGACTAGTTTATTCGCCAATTTAGTAGGTAAAGAACGATAGTATGCTGGTAAAGTACGAAACATTTGTAGGTCTTCTGCTGTGGCATCAACAATCATTTGCTTTACATTTTGAGCTGCCGGATTTTCTTTTGTCGGAATAAAGACACTGCCAGCAAACACACCTTCAGCACCTAAAGCAAATGCGGCACGCACTCCTCTAACGTCTCCAATACCACCAGCTGCCATTACAGGAATATTTATAGCATCAACAATCATTGGAACAATCGAAAATGTTCCAATAACTCGTTCTGGAACCGTACCACCTTCATCAAATCCAGTCGCTACATAAACATCTATTCCAAATTTTTCTGCAGCTTTTGCATTTTCAATAGTAGGCGTAAGGGGTCTATAAACAATTTTAATATTGTTTTCTTTTAATGGTTTAAAGATCCTTTCATCCAGTGTATCATTCACCAGAACAACAGGAACTTTCTCGTCAATAACTGTTTCTATAAGTGGCCATGTGTAAGCTAAATCACGATTCACGATCACTGGAATTCCAAATGGCTTATTCGTTAAAGATTTTGTTTTTTGTATTTCAGTTCTCATTCTTTCCGTACTTATTTCGGGTGAGCGAGTTATATCAACCTGACCGGCATTTGGACCTAGAAATCCTAATCCACCCGCATTGCTTATTGCTGCAACAAATTCGGCATTAGTAACCCAAGACATTGGTCCTTGTATAATTGGCTTTTTAATATCTAATATTTCACATACTCTGTTAGTCATTTTATTTGTTTTCCCCTTGTTAAATGAATTTTACATTATTACTTCGTATAATTATTTTCTGGGTAAGGTAAACTTAAATTTCCCCGAAGTGTGTCGTCCTCATATTCCTTACGGAATATGCCTCTATCTTGCAAGATAGGAACAACCAATTGGATAAAGTCCTTAAATCCTGCAGGATGATCTTGTCTAATCAGCAAGATATCCATGACGCCTTCTCGATACCAATGTTCAATTTGTTCGGCAACCTGCTCTGCCGATCCTATCAATCCAGGTTTCGGCATTCGATAACCTTTAGGCATCCATGATTCAATTTCCCTTAGCTTTTCAAGGGCTTCTTTTTCCGTTCTACCAACGATCGGGTTATGAGAAGGCATCATCAACAGGTCATATGGTGAACGCCCTTGATTTTGAACTTTACGTTTAAGTTCATTAGTAAATGCCTTGAGATATTCCAAATCATGTCCAGGTGCCATGATGACTTCGGCATGCTGTGCAGCAATATCCATGAACTCCGGTGAAGTGCCCGCTTGAAAGACCACTGGTCTTCCTTGCCTCGATCGACTGATGTTTAAGGGTCCCTCCACGGAAAAGTAATTCCCGGTATAATCTAGTGGATGCATTTTACGCGGGTCATAAAATACTCCACGTTCCTTATCACGTATAAAGGCATCATCTTCATACGAGTCCCAAAGTCCTTCAACAATCTCCAAAAACTCTTTTTTCATGGGATAAAGATCTGCTTTCTTCAGATGGGACCGACTGTAATTGGCTAACCCTCCAGGATTGGAGGTGATTGCATTCCACCCTGCTCTGCCCTTGCTAATCTTATCAAGGGAAGCAATTTGCCTAGCAACCGTAAAGGGATCAGCATATGAAGTCGCTATCGTAGCGGTTAAACCAATAGAATGAGTTACCATACTCAATGCAGATAAAATGGATACACCCTCAAACATGCTTAGATAGTGCGGGATCATGCCAGGTCCGATATGACTTACGTCTGCTAAAAAGATGAGATCGAACTTCCCCTGTTCAAGTTGTATAGCTTTCTGTACGTAATACTCAATATTTTCACTGGCATCTGCTGGAATATGTGGATGTCTCCAACCCGTGTAATTCCATCCCACGCCATCAATAATTCCTCCTAGTTTAAGCTTTCTTTCTTCCATAATTGAATGATCTCCTTTTCACGAGTTCACTTACTTTCCTTGTAGAACACCTAATTCCTTAGCCAATAATTTATGCCCTTTCTTCCGACTCTCTTGATTTGGATAGAAGTCAGCAATCTGTTACTCCTTGCCCTCTTAAGTTTATTATTTAGCTTGCTAACTATAGGAGTGAAAATATTTGGTTGTGAGCCAATCTTAAGCGTAATCGTTTCGTTTGCAAAGAGGGCAATTTAAATGAACATAGTACATCTTTTTGTACGTATAGATTGGGAGTGGTTTGAAGATTACACCCTATTTCTAATAATGAGTCTGTCTTTCAAACCCAAAAGACCATCCTTTTTTGGATGGCCGTGTGTGTGCTTTGATACAAACCTCCAGTTGTCGTCCCCTTTGAGTCTATCCTAACCAATATAATTGGAATATCTATGAGATAAGTCATCATGGAATAAATTTTGATTATTTTGCTAATATCCACTTTTGTCGATCAAGTGATGGATTCAGTTCACTTAGGAAGAGTTCGGTCCCTTCTGCCGATACTTCTAATGCTTTTTGATGATGAGCTGAAGTAATATGAACTGATCCGTCTTTGTTCTCGTGAAGGAGCCAACGCTGGTTGTTATACCCTAAGTAATGATATAGCTGAAGTTTGTTTTGCCCTATATCCAGATCAAGCGTCTGACCGGCCGTAGTACGAATTGAATACGAACCTGCTTTGTCGCCTGTCGGAACAAATACCCACTTCTGGACGGAAGCTGCACTTGCATCTTGCAAGGTAACCGGCTCCCCGTTGACAAGGTTAGCTGTGTAAATGGATTTCTGTGTTGCGGCATTTATAAGGCTGGACTTGGTGATGTTTGCGGGTTCGCTGTTGCTCACATTGACGTTCTGATAAGATGCGGAGCCGCCAAATACATGGAGTCCAAAGTGCCCTTCTGCAAAAGTACCATCCATGATATCTATGACTTTTTGACTGTTCACATGAACGACAATATGCGGACCATTCGCTTCTATTTTCACCTTATACGTATGACCTGGCTGAATGAAAGTTGGTACTTTTGCAAGTACCTGCCGTTCTTCAAATCCTCCATTGATTTTGTAGAACAGACGGATTGCTTTCATGTTAGGGTCCAGATTCAGATAATAACCACTGCGACCATCCTCGCTAGCCCTGAACAAAATAGAACCTGCCCCTCCTGTTTCACCAAGTATCATGTCTGCTTCATACGTAAAATTCCCAGCTTTCTCTTTGGCAATATAATTCGCATCGCTAAAATATTTACCACGAATTCCATGTTCACTAACTAACCATGAAGCAGCAGACAGATCTTTAGTCCATCCACTCAGGTTTGTCCGGAACTCGCCGCCTGTGACTTTAACGAGCACACTAGTGGAAGTTTTACCATTCGGAGTAGATACAGTGATCGTGGAATCCCCTTCTTTTTTTGCCTTAATAACTGCGTGTGAGTTGTCTACCAAGTCTATGGTTATTACGTCGTGATTACTGGAATTCCACTTAAGCGGTTGAACGCCTAGACCTTGGCCATACTCGACCATCGCCTGCAGTGTATCCGACTCTCCTACCCCCAGTTCCCGAACCCTCGTATCCATCTTTATTTGGGCTTTTGAAGGAGTGTCCTCATTCCAGACAGATTGAAGTTGATGCACTTTCAAGGAAACAACGTTCACATTCCCACCTTTCACGTAAAAACTCATCGCTCTACTGGCGGGATCCGGAAATATAACATCTGAAAAGACGACTTTGCCGTCGTTACCAAAGGCCTCAACAGAAGACTCATCCACAAGAATACGCATCTTAATCCGATTATTCTCCATGTGCGTAGGCGCTTCATGTTTCTTACTGAAAAGGTTAGAAAAATCCGTTTCACCGGATGCAGTTCGGTCCACAAACATATGACTATCGCTTGCCTTATAACCCACGACCGTCTTCTGATCTGCACCCTCACGAATGTTAAAGCCAAACTCGGTCACTGTGCTGGCTTCAGGGATTTCAATTTCAGCTTCAATTTCGTAGGCACCTGAAATAATACCTTTTAGCAGATTCCCGGAAGAAGGACTAACCGACTTGTTGGAAGCAGAATACAAAGGTTTACGCAGTGATTCCAATTCTTTGATTGGACTTTGCGCCATCCGAATTCCATCTTTGGTTGTTACCAATGATACTTCTCTCGGAATGGTTAGTTCACCTTTCCAATTGGACGTTGGGAAAGCGAACGGATAGTCCCAATTCGTCATCCACGCCATCATCACTGTGCGATGATCAGGCATGTTAGCGAAAGACATCGAAGCGTAAAATTCTTTACCAAAATCTGTTCTTAACACCTTACCCGCCGGATTATCGTTCACGAATTTACCATCAGCTGTTAAATGACCGATAAAATACTCAGCATCTGATCCGCCTGTTTTGGGATTCGCTCCTGTACTGATCATCATAACCCACTTCTTCTGTGACGTTCCGTCTACCGGAAGCTGGAACAAATCAGGACATTCCCATACTCCACCGCGGACGTAATCCCCATATCCCCAATTATCTGTCAATTTCCAGTCAAGTAAATTCGTTGACGTATAGAAACGAATATGATCACCTCCGGACACAACCATAACCCATCGGTTATTCTCATCATCACGGATCACTTTCGGATCGCGGAAATCCCAATTCCCAACTTCATTTCCGCTCTTACCTGGGTTCTCGATCACAATCGGGTGTTCCTTCGAATACTCCCAAGTACGACCTTGGTCTTTACTGTAAGCCAGACCTATACGCTGGTTTCCATTCGGGCTATCCGGATTAAAGGAAGTATAATATGCAATAAGGCCCTTGCCTCCTGAATCTCCGAATAAACCAGATGCATTTGTCATATCCGCAACAGCCGACCCAGACCAGACATGTCCGTGATCATTCCAGGGAAGTGCAATCGGAAGCCGTTTCCAGTTCAGCATATCTTTACTTACAGCATGCGCCCATGTTCCTCCATCCTGATGAAAGAGATGATATTCTCCTTCGAAGTAGACAAGTCCATTCGGATCACTCGCTGAACCACGTATTGGCGTGTAATGATATTGTGGACGATATATCTCATTGTAATATTGGCTCAGTTCCGTCACATAAGTATCCTGGAAGTAAGCCGTCCCCTTTTTTACGACGATTCCGGTACTTCCACTCCTGTAGGTTGAATCTTTCACGTTAATCGCGGCCGTAGCGTATCCGTCCAGGAAGACCTGAATTCGATCTCCCTTTGCCTTGATTTCCACATGATGTTTGGCTCCCATCTGACTCGGATAAGTGCGTTGCGAACTTGCAATTACGGTTCCTTTTGTATTCGTCAAACTTACACGGACCTGATCTCCTTCCTTCGTAAGAGTAGCTTCATATCCTTCAGCTCCATCGGTTGAAGATCGAAATGCGAGAGCTGCAATAGAATCAGGACGAAGGGTAATATTCCCTTCATAGACCATATCCGTCGCATTTTTATTATAGATTTGCTGTGCTTTGTTCTCCTGTTCTACCGTCCCTCTTTTTCCGTTGATATCAGGCTGCCATTTTCCCTTGTTAGAAAGCGCCGTACCCAAATTACCTTTCAGATCGCTCACCACGATGTTCGAAAACAAGGCGGATCCATCCCATACATGGAGTCCAAGCTTTCCGCTTTGATACGAAATGTCTTGAACATCAATTAATGGTTTATATTGATTGCCCCAATATACTTTTAGTGAGGAACCCACTGCCTTCACTTTGAGATGATAGATTTGCCCCATTTCAACAGAAACTTTACGCTCCTCCTTTAATTTCCCATCTCCATTTCTTGCATCTCTTAACCGAATCAGACCTGCGTCCGGAACGATTTGCAGCATGTACGAGCTAAAGCCATCCTCATTAGAACGAAACAACAATGTGGCGTCTGCCTTCGTATCCCTGATCATGACATCAGCTTCATAGATAAAATCATCGGACACAGTCTCTGAGATGGCCATTACATTTTCTTTAGGCTGCGAAGTCAGCAAGATTCCTTCTGAAGTATCCTCTAATTCACCTTTTCCTTTCACTTGCCAGCCTATCAGATTGGTGTTTAATTTGGATGCGCTTTCAAAAATATCAAGCTCCTCCTTTGCTTGTTTATTTGTTTCCTGATCAGCGAGCACAGCATTAGCCGCAAATGATTTAGATGTAAAAATACCGTTTGAAGTCAGAGCCAATCCCGTTGCCATCAGAAGACATATTGCGAATTTAGATTTATCTTTCATTCCTTACCCTCTTTTCTATTGGAATCGTAAAGTCTGTTCAAATTTAATTGGTTTTGGACACCGAGTTCAGTTCGGTTGCCCAAAACCAGCAGTACCATTATGGCGAATCAAGCCATTGCTATATTTTAAACACTCTGATTTTCCCAAATGCTTACGAGATCATTGATTTGAAGCGATATGACCTTTAGTTCTCCGCCAATGGCATAGAGTTCCAGTCCTCTACTTCCCAAGTCGGGGAAAATTGTGTCTGAAATGATAGTTGTCCCATTGTTGCCAAAGATCTCTACACTTGACCAATCAACATAGATACTCAACTGTATCCGTTTATGCTCAGGTTTCATGGGGGCCATATGTTTCGCGGCAAAATCGGGATGAAAATCAACAGTGTTCGACTTCGTCCGATCGACAAACAACTCTTCATTCAAAACATTATATCCGATGACTGTCTCCTGGTTGGAAGAGGAAGATTTTCGCACCTTGAACCCAAATTCTATTGCGTCACCAATTTCGAATTCCGCAATAATTTCCATTTTTGCAGCAGAAACAGCAGACAAAACGTTCATATCTGGTTTAATCGTAATGTCTTGTAGAGACAGAATTGATCTTCTAAGTTGATTTAACTCAGTTATGGGTGCTTGAATTAAGCGAAGTCCTTCCGAGTACGTCCTAAGCTGAATCTCTCGTGGGATTGACATATGGCCACGCCATTCTTTAGAAGGAAGAGTGGAAGCATAACGCCAATTATTCATCCAGCCGACCCAAATCTTTCGTCCATCCTCATTCGGGATACCATCCCAGGTCACGGCCGCGTAAAAGTCAGATCCGTAATCTATCCATTGGATTGTATCTAATGATTCCAATGTTTCATCTAGTGTAAAAACCTTACCATCAAATTGACCTATAAAATACATCATGCCAGAACCGCCTGCGGGTGGTTCTGAATCGTTTGGATTTACGCCATTTCTATCTCCGACACTTAGTGTCAGAATCCATTTAGTGGTATTAGGGTCCTCATCCACTTGGATTTTAAAAACATCAGGACATTCAAATATTCCACGATGGATGCCCTTAATATCAGAACCGAAACCGCTTGCAAAAGACCAATCCTTAAGATTCGAAGATGTGTAAAATTCTACACGGTCGCTTACGGCAAGAACCATTACCCAGTTTGAAGATTCTTCATGCCAGAATACCTTTGGGTCTCGAAAGTCTAGCGTTTCAGTGGGGAATAAAACAGGGTTACCTTCATATTTTGTCCAGGTTCGACCTTTGTCCTTGCTGTAGGCGATGCTTTGAACCTGCGGTTTACCGGGCTGAGCGCTGTTGCCATCATTAGTATAAATTGCAACCAATCCTGATCCTGCTTCGTTGAAGAATCCGCTTGTATTGTTCTTATCAACTACCGCACTTCCCGAAAAGATCGCTCCATCTTCCCCAGGCGAGATGGCTGGTGGAAGTTCATCCCAATGTACTAAATCATTACTTACTGCGTGCCCCCAATGCATTCTGCCGAAGTCAGGCTGCGTATCATGAGGAGTATATTGGTAGAAAAGGTGATATTCTCCTTCGTAATAAACCATTCCGTTAGGATCGTTCATCCAATTTCCCTTAGGTGAATAATGTAATTGCGGTCTGTATTCATTTTTATAAATAAAGTTTTCAGGACCTTTGCTGATACTATTTTCACCTGATAGATGTATTTTTTTGATTTTATTCACGCTCCCTTAAGGCTATTTAAAATCTCAAAGAAGTAATATGCATTCCTTATTAACAAAATAAGCCACCTGTTTTCATTTGTCAAAGTATTTTTTGTATAAATGAACACTATTTTTTATGTATATATCTGTTTTAGTTTACATTTGCACAATTTATGATTGATTATAGAAAATAACAATTTTTTATTTAAGTTGATCTAATCATTTTTTTATTACTTTAAACCTAATGGTTTACAAATGTAAAAAGGTTACATCTAAACTTCTCTTTACTTGTTCAACAAAATATCGTTAGTATTAAACCCAATTTTACTGATAAAACAAAAAAAGCCGCTAAAATAGCGACTTCAATAGGAATATGATCTTGTCTCTTGACATGTTCTAAATAAATTAACGTCTCACTTATGCTTTAACAACTTCAACCTTTTTCTCTCCTGCTGACTTCGCTACTTCTAACGTTGTGTTACCTTCGATAGTGACTATTACGCCAGTAGCCAGCATAGAAACGATTAAAGCTGCGCTGAGGGCTGTGGAAATTTTCTTCTTAACCATAATCATACCTCCGATATCTATTTTGTTGTAATAAGCGGCTCAAAGAACTATGAAGAGCCGAGTGTAACAAGATATTACAATATTTCACTTTTTTGTTGGGGAATCTACCTGGTGATTGTATTATAACGTACTGCCAATCATTGTAAAAGGGTTTTTTCCTTGTGTTCAAAGATGTAAAGTATCTACATATTCAATAAACCTTTTCGCTGCTGGGGAAATATTATGATCATCTCTCCACTTTAATCCTATTTCCCAGTACCATCCTTCATCAATGATAGGGATCCAGACCAATTCATCTAACATCAACCCCAGCGTCTTAGGCAGCACTGATACACCTAGACCCGACTTTATAAAACCGGCTACAGTGATCAGGTCCTCCGCTTCATAGGCTGAAGCAAGAAAAAATCCGGTATGTTGGAACCGGGATATAATCGTTGCTTTTAATCCACAGTTGTTTTTCAATCCAATAAATGGCTCGCCAGACAGCTCTGCCAAACTAAGAGCGCTACAATCTGCATAACGATGTTGGGAGGGAACAACAATGTATAAAGGAACATTCTGAATAGTCTTCCAGTGATGATTATCCATAGTAGACTCCCTCGATGTAATCATAACATCCGAAAACCCTTGCTCCAGATGTTCATCAATATCTCCTAAGTTCCCTTGTGTCAATTCGAACCGAACTTTGGGATACTTCAATTGATAACTCCGGATTAGACTTGGGATCAATTCAACACCAAGAATGTTTAGATAAGACAACGTAATCACACCAGTATCCGGATTGGACCACTCTTCGATTTCTCTTAGACCATTTTCAATATTATGTAGGGCCCTACCAATCCATTTAGAGAACATAGTACCGTTTCGGTTCAGTTTTATATTTCGTCCATTTCGCTCAAATAAAGGAGCTCCTATTTCGTTTTCAAGCTTGGCAATTGCATGACTTAACGCTGGCTGAGTAATACCGAGTTTTTTGGAGGCTAAGGTCATATGTTCAAGCTGTGCAACGGTCATAAAGTATTCCAATTGTGTAAGTTCCATTAAAACAACCCTCCATATATTAATAATATTCATCATTTCTATTATTATAATAAATTGGACGTTATGAAAGTAGCAAGTGTAGTATTAGTTCTAGCTCCTCTCGAACAACACATTAAGGTTTAGAGACAGAGCAACTGCAAATTAATCATGGAATACCATCACTAGGAGGAATAGTTATGCATAAAGAATTTGAGTTCTCTGTATCAGAATTTAAAGGTAAAAGGGTGCTTGTAACCGGAGGAACAAAGGGAATGGGGCAAGCAGTTGTGAAAAGACTTGCAAACGGCGGAGCTACAGTTCTTACTACTGCCCGTTCCCTATCTGCTGACTTGCCAAATTCGGTCAAATTTGTTCAAGCAGATCTCGCCACACCTGAAGGTGTAGAGCAAATAATTACTGCAGTAAAAGAACAACTCGGAGGTATCGATATTATTGTCCATTGCGTAGGTGGATCAACGACACCACCAGGAGGCGCACTTGTATTGAGTGATGAGGATTGGCTTCATACATTAAATTGGAATTTACTCGCAGCAGTTCGACTTGATCGTGGCCTAATTCCACTTATGTTAGAAAATAATTCAGGTGTTATTCTTCATTTCACTTCCATCCAGAGACGTTTGCCTTTATATGAAACTACACTGGCTTATGCATCTGCCAAAGCCGCGCTGACTAATTATAGCAAGGGATTATCGAATGAATTTTCCCCTCAAGGAATTCGCATCAATACATTGTCTCCCGGATTTATTCAGACAGAAGCAGCTGACGCATTAATTGATCGGATCGCAACGGAAACCGGAAGTCGAGAAAGTGCGCTCGAACAACTTATGACTTCACTCGGAGGTATTCCAATTGGTCGGCCAGGATTTCCTGAAGAAGTCGCTGAACTGGTCGCATTTCTGGTCTCAGACCGAGCAGCATCTATTACAGGTAGTGAATATGTCATAGATGGGGGAACGATCCCTACCGTCTAAAAATTAATTAATAAAGGGAGAGAACAATATGGATCTCAATCATTTACCGTCTGTAATTGGCAAATACATTACTGCATCTAACAAGCCAGAACCGATAGTGTTTGTAGATTGTTTCTCAGAAAATGCCATCGTGTTGGATGAAGGAAGAAAGCGAAATGGCAAACAGGCGATTCGGGAATGGAGTGATCAAAACCATTTCGCGGCGAATGTAACGTTAAAGCCAACATTAGCAAAAAAAATAGGTGATGAAATTGTGCTAACATGCGAGCTGGATGGTACCTACGACAAGACTGGTCTACCCGATCCACTATTATTGAATTATCATTTTGTTATTGTTGACGATAAGATCATTAGACTTTCCATTTTCTAAAGATATCCAAATGGCTTGTCCGCCACGAGCTGCAGCAATAAGCTCTCTTTGTACATGATTTGAACAAAAAGATGCCCCCACAATGATGTATTTGATCATGTGGGGGCATCTTTTGAATCACGACAGCCGTTCAACATTAATCAGAGGCTGTATTTTGATGTCGAAGTCAACATTAATCTTCATATTTTCCCAATATTTCGACCATTGCTCTTCCGTTATTGGTTTAGAAAAAGGCTTAAGTGAATGTGTTCCGACCTCTAAGGGATTCACTTTCAACCGTTGCATACTTTTTAATAATTCTGACGTTTGTTCCTCAAGGTATACCTCAATCTCATGAATTAAATGTTCCAATTGTTCCTCACTTTGTATATTCTGTTCTCCCTGGTATTCCTCAATTCTTCCGTTCAATCCTACATGTAAAGACAAGGATGAATAGTCACTCGATAATTTCATGCGAATATTGGATCGAACACGTCCTAAACTGATAGATAACTTTGGAATGGCCAATACTTTTAAGAAATGATCGTTATCCAGAAGTTGAAAAATTTCATCGCTTACGTCTTGAGTGACCATTACTTCTTTATCATTTTGGAAGAAGGCCGTTCCTACGTAATTGAAGTTGTTTTTATCCGCACGAAAAACCGGCAGGATCGGATCCTTAAGAGGGGAATATAACATCTTCATGAATTGATGAATATTGACAATGCTCATTTCACCTTGGTTATGTTCCTCGTAATGCTTTAACATCCGATAAAGAAAATAATCTTGGTTTTCTTGCTTCGTCAATTGATTTTTTATGTATTCATCAAAATCACCTCTGACAATCAATAAATAGACACGCATTGAAATATCGGGATCAACCAATATCGTATTGATCAGCTTTTCAATGCCTTCTTTTTTGGCCAGTTCCTCATTGATTAATAACATTCGCAGCTGCCCCTGTTTTAATTCCCGATAATAAATTAAATTAAATTCCTTGCCTCCCTGCTTTAACAGATCAACTTCCTTGGAGAGAAATCGTTTTTTTTCTTTGATGAGTGGTGGTACTAAAGTGCTGATTTTAAACTTTCCCTCCGTCCCCTTGTCAACCGACCAGAAAACTACCGGAGCGATCTCTTCGATCATATTGTTCTCGGCATATGGAGAAGAGCAACCGGCCATCCACATAAGGCTTACAATCGCCAATAAACCATAATGCTTGTATGGTATCATGCCTACATACTCTCCTTTCGTTTAACCATAGTGAAAAGGATCGTAGGAACAAGTAAATAAATGAATGCACCGAGCCAGATTTGAACGTTCAGTAACATCTTTTGACCCGGAACCGTTTGCCATAACCATTGATCCATTATGATGATACTTATCAAAATGATGACCCAACTCGACAATAATCCGATCCGAGTTGTGCCTTCGTTCATTTTTTTCATAAAGACTCTTCCTGCTCCATAAAAACACAACAGAAGAATTGAAATGTCAAATACATAATTAAACATATGGAAAGAGATAAGGATGTAATTGATCCGTTCTAAACCACTCATTTGAATGTAGCTTCCCATATATACTACCGGAAAGTTGATCTTGCTTAAAAAGTTTGAACCGTAAAACAATACCGAAGCAATGAACAATAATGAATATTCCAAGATCGTCAGCATGTTTCCGATGACAAGATATTTTGATATTTTTTTATTGGAGCTCAACCATGGAACCATAAAGGCCAAATATACTGGACCAGAAAATGCCGACCAAATAAACAACAAACCCTGCCATGAATGTCCTGACCATTCGGTGGGTAATAGAGGATACAGATCGCGGTAATTTGCAATCGGTGGAAAGAAAAAAGGAATAAACATGATTAAGATCCACGCCCCACAAAGAAAGGCGATAACGACAAAACGCAATGTTTTCTCCATTCCATGTGAAGCCACAAATAAGCTGATCGAAAGAATAAATAGGATCAGCCACTTTTTATTCATTGATGGATAAATAAAATTATGGAGCATTTCAACGTAACCCAGTGTTATGATTGAGATTTTTAACAATATGATCAAAAAACCAAGTATTGCGAAAACTTGAACTGTCCGTTTCCCAAATAGCTGTACAATTCCTTGATAGCCTCTCCTTGCATAACTGGAAGTAAACCATTTGGACAGCATCATCAAATTAAGTTGGGACAGTAGCCCCAAGGCGACAATTCCCCAAACCATATACGAATGAACCAAATAAACGGGCATGATTAAAATAAAGTAATGCATTTGCGTACGATTAACCAATAAAAGGAAATGGATGCCGCCAAGGGTGGAAGTTTGATTGAATAAGAATAAAGTCTTCATTTTTTCATCTTCTCCTGTCGCCATTTCTGTAGTGGTTTTAGATTATTCGGACGCGTTTTCATCCAAATCAAAGGCCCGCGAATAAAGAGGTCAATCCAATCCTTCCCATAAAAAGGAGAAAGAGGCGCTAAATAAGGTTGACCTAATGACGTTAATGCATGGATATGTGCAAGAATCCCGATCAGCCCGATCACGATTCCCGGCAACCCAAGAAACGATGCAAGGATAAGAAGAAGCAATTGCAACAGAACCATGGATTTTGTCATTTGATAATTCGGAACTAAAAAGAAAGCAATAGCGGATATACCCATCAAAACAATTAATACTTTACTTGCAAAGCCTGCTTCTACAGCTGCTTGTCCAATGACAATACCACCAATAACCCCTAAAGTTTGACTGGTTTTGGTCGGCATTCGCAAACTTGCTTCTTTGATAATTTCCAGCGTTACGATCATGAAAATTCCTTCCACAAACGGAGTAAAGGGCAATTTGCTTCTCGATTCCAATAATACGAAGAGAATCGGCAGCGGAACCATTTGGTAATGAAATGTCGTTAACGCAACATAAAAAGGAATCATCGTCAAAGAAATAATAAAACTTCCATACCTCATTAAACGTAAAAAACTAGCTACCGGCCAACGAAGAAAGTAATCTTCTGGCGATTGGAATAGATGGAATAATGTAATGGGACAAATTAAAGCAAACGGTGAATTGGAGACTAATAAAGTCAGCTTACCCTCACCTAAAGCGAAGGCGCAGGCATCCGGCCGATCCGTTTGTAGAAACTGGGGAAAGACCGTATGGTTATGATCTTCAATAAAAGCTGCAAGCTGTGCGGAGTCTAAAAACTGATCGAAATCCACACTTTCAATTTTCTCTCTTGCAATGGAAACAAATTCCGGATTAATTATTCCGTCTATGTACATTAACACAACTTTTGTTTTACTTAGTGATCCGATAGTGAAGCTTTCCGTTTTTAATGTCGTTATAGGCAAACGTCTGCGCAACATTGTAATGTTATTATCGATTTGTTCGCTGAAGCTATCTTTCGCTCCATATATAACAGTTTCCGTTTGGGAAGGTTCAATTGCCCGGCCAAGAGGATTTTCCAACTGTATGCCTAGCCATTGATCGTTGACTGAATCGTATAGAAGAATATATCCTTGCATTATTTTTTGCCCAGCATCTTCGATCGATACAACTTCTGAAACATCAGAATTGATTATGCATGAAGAAAGCGAATTTCCGACTGATTGATGAAGTGGCTGAATAATCGCCTCGTTTAAACGCTCTTGATCTATTAATGTTTTTATAAATAAAAGATGGACTGAAGCACTCGTACCTATTTTGTGCTCAATGATTTCGGCATCTTCCATATGGTTTAATATCTGTTTTAAATCATCAAGCCATGTAGACTTTTGATGATTTTTCATTTGAGGCTCGTGTTTTTCAACCATGGTCTTCTCCTTTATCAAAGTAATAAAATGGTGATAAGGTTAATATCTTGTCCTGTAATCGAAAAATCATACGACCGGCAATTTGTATACTAAGCCTCATCATGTTCGAGAATGAGGGTAAATCGGGATCAGGATTCTTTTATTCGGTGAGAATGCATGTGGTAATCTGCATTTTTTTCAATGCATATGAAAAAACCTCAGCCGGTTAAGCGAGCTGAGGTCAATAAATTAACGATTAATGTTTTTTTAGTTGCAACCACTGTTGGTTTTGATTCCGTTGGCTTTCGCATCAGGTGCTTCGAGTACCCCTGATTGGGACTACTAGAGTTGCACCTAACTTCTTCATTTAATAACTTCAACCTTTTTATCCCCTGCTGACTTCGCAACCTCTACCGTTGTTTTACCTTCAATTACAGTCCCGTCTCCGCGGACTTATAAATGAATGTAAGGTCAGTGATTCATATAATGGGCATATAGTTGCTCGAAGGTTGTAAAACGTTCGACCTCTCTGCCGACCTTATCATACTCGTCTAGATATTCGTCCATCACTTCAAGGAACTTCTCTTTTATATCAGAGCTTGTTGTTCAATTGTTTAATGATGTCTTAGAGCAGATTCGACTTACGCAATATATCAAAAGGTAGGAGCAGGTAATTCATCTATTTTCATACGTAGTAGACTATAGGGTTTTTGTCGCAGGTCTTTTCCGTAATGAAATCTGGCCTGCCTATGTAATTGGTTCACAATTACATATAAATATTGATCTGGACCAATAGAAAAAGTATCCGGCCATAAAATTCTCGGATCATGGGCGATGGTTTCCATGATTCCATTCGGGGATATTTTTCGAATGCTATCGTTTTCATAGTCTCCAGCATAAACGTTTCCTTTTGCATCCGTTATCATTCCATCAGAAGCCCCCTTTTCTCCCCAATACTGCACAAGATAACTTAAATTGAGATCCGGTATCGTTCTGTCTCGCAGAGCTTCTGTTGAGATTGAGTATAGATAACGACTGGATAGTGGACAAAAAAATAACATTTTTCCATCTGGGGAGATCGCTATACCATCAGAGGCCAATTGAAAGGGAGATGTTGAACCATCGGTGTTTCGATTTATCAAAATTTCACCTTCCACTTTCGGTAAAAAATATGGATCAGGTGAAGTTGAATTTGCTCCATTTAACCGTCTATACGCATTTCCATTTTCTAAATTTACAACGATAATAGCGCCTGGCCCTCTGGAAGAAGAGTCCGTTATATATGCGAAACCTGCTTTTCCTACACGAAAGTCAAATCGGACATCATTCAGATACGTTGTCGGCAAGACTACATCATCAGCAAATGTATATACTTTTCTTATTGTATTTGTTTTTAAATCTACAGCGACTAATTTTGCCCCTCCTTTAATTGGCTCAGAAAAATTTGGTGCAGCCGTGTCCAGTACCCACAAGGTTGCCCTTCCATCTGCAACAACACTTTGGACACTGATGAAGGACATAACGATATTCAATGGGTTGATCAAATTCGTTTCTACATTAGGATAAGGTTGCATCTGACCCTCAACAATTTCCGCTACCGTAAATCTGACGTCATCTCCCCATTTTGGAAAACAAATAAAGATACGCCCGGTTTCGGATACACTAACGCCTGTAGGCATAGCCCCGTAAAAGGAATGAACGAGTTCTAACTTACCGAAATACTTTTCCATAGGTAACATAGGTTTTATGATATCCTCCTTAACATATTTGAATAGATATTACCTATAATATGTTCCAGACTTTTTCTAATACCTGGCCCTTAATCGTCTTTTTCTACGTGTTTTTGAAAATGTCCAAGGAACAAAAAACCAATGCGAACGACAAAATGTCGGTACGCATTGGTTTTATTAAATGTCAGGCTATCCGTCTGCTTCAATGTCCGATCTTTTGCTGATCGCTGAACTCATCTTGATTATCTGTTCGCTTTACGTAATTCACTTATTTTCCATCCTGAGACTGATTACTCTCTGCAGCTTCACGACCGCGACCTCCCATGCCTCCTCGAGTATTATTTTCACCCAGTTTGGACAGGTCAACCGAAGAAGCATCAATCAGTGAATCCGAGTCCTCTTTTTGTTTCTCGGTCGTGGAAGGGATATCTCCGTCCAGTTGCCCTTGTATACTTTCTGCACGCAGCGTGCCAAGTTTGGTCAATTCTGTAACAGCTTCCTCGTACTTATCATACGTAATAAACGCTGTAGGGTCTTGCTTCACATATTCTGAGATCATGTTGTTCAGGCTTTGCACTTTTTCTTCATATTTTCCGTCTGCGAAGTATCCATCTACGATCTCCTGCAAATATTCATGATACTTGGCCTTATACTCCGGCACCTCAAGGAGCTTTCCTAAAATTGGACGTTCGTCCAGGCTGACCCCTGATACCGGCGTATCAATCGCCAGATTCACGACATCGGAGGCAGAACCAGCTTGAAATCCACCGAAGGCCATGTTGTAGTCCCAGGGCAACATGCTGATCTGTCCATCGTTTTCATACAGATAATAGTTATGTCCCATGTTGGACGTGTAACTGTCCATATTGACAACGACCGTGTGGGCTGCAAAATATCTCAGAGCTTCGTCCACATCCACATATTTCTCCAGTTCGGTACCTGTGCTCAAGTTTTTGAGCGATTCAATGACACGCTGATAATCTTCCTCTGTTGTTTTGGTCTCAGCATTGTCGAAGATGGCGGAGTAACTGGATGATTTGTCATCGGTATACACCAATGAAACACCATTGCCGCTTCCATCCATACCACCTGGACCACGGTTACCCTTCATACCTGCTTCCGGTAGTGTATTCGCTCCATCTTCCCCTGTCCCGCTGTTCATATTCGGTGGACTTGCACCATCCGGTGGCGCCATACCTTCAGTAGGTGGCTGCATATTTCCATACCCTTGTGCAAAAGGATTGCCATCTGGGCCTCCCATTCCTCCTGCCCCCATGTTGTCATCATTGTTCGGTTTGTAAAGTTCACCCTCATCATTCTTGGCTCGGGCGAGATATCCGCTGTCAATGTCTTCAACAGCCAGGTACAAACCCCAAGTCTCTCCATTTACACTAATATTGGAGAACGCGAATAAGGGTGCGTCTACGCCAATATAACTCATGATGTCATAACTCAAGTATTCCTTCATATAACTATTGTCGCTAATCATGTTGTTCACAACGAGCTTGTCCAACCCCATCCAAGTTTGATCCTTAACATACTCATCAAACTTGATTTTGAAACTATATCGATCCGTTGTATCATCGCTAGCGACTTGCCGAAGGCTGGAGTTACCCTTTGGACGAATTCCGACGTTTTCAATCGTTGTTCCGTTAATCGTAATATTAGCTGAGATGTACTGCTCCTCATTTGCATTATCCAGCATTTCTTTCCATGCCGTTTCATCCACATCAATCGAAATGGACATAACCTCAGTTTTGTTGATTTGATCGGCATACCCTACTGTCTGCGCAGTATTCTCCGTTTTACTCTGATTATCCGTATTCGTTTGTTCCTTTTCAGTCGGATTGTTGTCCGAGTCTCCATTCTCTTGATTAGTCGAGCTGCATGCCGTCAGCATTGCAGTACATAACACCGCTACACCGATAAATTTAGGCCATTTGTATATGCTCATTGCCATCACCTCATGATTGTTGTTGAATCTTTTTATATGTAATCATCATAGATGGCAATTCTTAAATGAATCTGAATGAGTGGCGTCATATGGTACTCTCTAATTGAATTAACTACCAGTGAACTTAAGGCTCCAGCCTCCATGACATCTCCCAAAAATCAAGCTCAAAGCGACTACACATCACGAAAATATCCTCCATCCGTTGGTATGTTTCCTCGCTACAGCCTTCTAATAGCTTATCCGTAAACGTCACAAGGGATTGATTGCTGCTGTTGTATTCAGAGGAAGCATATCCTGTGATCCACTCTCCGTAAAAAGGATGATCAGCTGCGCCTGGCTTTTGGGCAAGGACTTGACCAATCTCTGCATAGCTCCATGAGCAGGCCAGAATGGATACAAGTACTTCTGCTATGCCACCTGCATGGGAAACAGAGAGCATATAGTTAGTATATGCTGCATTTTTCAGTGCAGGTTTTACCTGGAAAACATGATCCTCTGTAATTCCTAATCGCTCCATATAAGAACGATGAATTTTCATTTCACCATTCAGGATGTTATCTACGTTTTTACTAAAAAACTGCATCAATTTGGGGTCGTGCGACTTGACGATACCTAGTGCAAATACACGGGCATATTCGAACAGGTACAAGTAGTCTTGCAGCAAATAATAACGAAATTGTTCAACTGGTAAGGTACCATCTCCGATTCCTTTAACAAAGGGATGCTCGAGACATTCCTTCCACACGGGCTGTGCTGCCTGATATAGTCTCTCTGAAATAGTCAACATGTGTTCCTCCAATTCATAATGTACGTATTTAAAAACAAAAAAACGAAACATCCATAGGATGTTTCGCAGACAAATACACTAAAACAAGGGGGTTCGCATGAGCTACCCAAGTACAGTGTTTCATCGTTGCATCCCTACGTTGGCATTATCCAAATCAGGTAAGGTCGGTTTAACACCCTCTCAGCCGGTTAAGGCTCCCTCGCAAACGGTTAGTATGTAGTTAATTACTTTCTTATCCACATAAAAGAAAAAATAACATTCATTTAGTATATCAAGGGCTGTTAAATATAGTCAAGGCAGATTGTATCGCCCTCATCAGCTTGAGTGACGTATGTAAACGACAAAAAACCATCACAACAATGGTTGAGTTTTAGCCACTGTTATGATGGTTTCTATTCTTACAATTACTGCCGATGGTTTAATGCCCGAGTTTGTCCTTTCCCGCAAAAGTGAGTATTCCGTACTGGGAAGTGTTTCTCCAGCTCTCATTGGTTGTATCATTCCACTTGGCTACGCTCTGCTTACCTCCGCCCTGGTTGTCGTTAACTTGAAGCTCGAAACCGAGAACATTTCCTGCTTTAGGCGTCAGTGAATGTAACTGGATTCGGGCTTCTACGAGATATCCTTTATTTGTTTTCTTCACAGCACTTACAAGGCGTCCAGGCGAGGCACCCCCTGCAAAGGTTGCCATATTGTCTGCACTGATTCTGAACTGGGCATCATCATATTGAGAATACGGTGTGCGCTGGTGATTCTCGTCCAGGAAAATCTCAACCGAATCCTGATCCCATGGGTTGATACTATCTGTGATGATGTTTGGATCAGTGACGTCGATCAGCAGGTATAGATACTCACCCGACCACATTGCGCGAGCCACTGCCTCTGCACCTTCGGTCTCATTCAACCTTTTTACTTCAAATGGTACAGCCTTATTCCATAGGGCGTCTTTCTTCCCATCAATCTGAACAATCCCTTGCACAGCTTGTGCAGATTGGGGCATAGGGGCGAGTTGAATCACGCCGTATTTGCTTGTATCTTGTTCCTGAGATTGTGTTCGATCATTCCAGTATAGTGGATTATAAGGTTGTGTCCCATTTGCACCGCCATCAGTCACACGGATATCCAAGCCAACTTCATATTCTGAACCGGCTTGGATACCACCCCATGGAATGGACAATTCAACCTGATATCCGGCTTTGGTCTCGCGTACACGATATGAACGCTGCTCCGCTCCCTCAGCTTTGCCCGACCGCTTAATGATTACGTGTCGGTCATCTGCTTCATATGAAGTGGTCTTGCCATTGTTGAGATCAACAAAGATATCTACTCTGTCATTCACATCTGCCTTTGCATCCTGAACATCCACAAGGATATGCAGGTTACTATGATCCCATAAGGTGCGGAAACTGGCTGTTCCCGAAGAGTCACCCTTCAGTGGAGTAGACACCGCTTTGTTCCAGAGCGGATCTTGTGACTGTTTTTTGATATCCGGTTTACCCGAAAGTGAGACGGCCCTCTGTGTCAACACAGGCAAGCTGGATTCATCCACGAGCCCCCAGTATGCTTTTTTGGCCTTCAGGGCTGAATCAAACAGCATAGCCTGGTTGTTGTAAGACTTCTCATCTTGGAGTCCCCATAAGGTAACTGAAGAAATATGATCTTTGTGTTTTTTGTACAAATCCAACAGTTCCTTATATCGATACGCCTGCTTTACCGCAACTTCATCCGACATCTCTTCACCAAATGGAATTCCGCTATCCACATCCAGTTCCGTGATCTGAATATCCAATCCAAGTTCGGCGAACATGTTGATCGTTTTTTCAATTTCCTTGATGGGCGGGGATTCCAAATTATAGTGGGATTGCAAACCCACACCATCGATGAGCCCTTTCTCTTTCAGTCGTTTGACCAACTGATACATATGCTCTCTTTTCTCAGGGATTTCCGTGAAGTATTCGTTGTAATATAATTTGGCATTCGGATCGGCTGCACGAGCGAATTCATAGGTCTTTTCAATGTAATCAGGACCGATTAGTTCATAAAAGGGACTTTTACGTAAACCGTTGACATCACCATTGCTATCCGCAATCGCCTCGTTTACCACATCCCAGGCATAGATCTTACCTTTGTATCGGGTCATGACGGTTTCAACGTAATCCTGAATCCGGGCAAGTAGTAATTCTCGACTCGCAGGGTTACCCTGAGGATCCTTGAACATCCACTCTGCTGCATCAATATGCCACAACAACGCATGTGCGCGTACACCCATACCATGCTCCTCGGCGAACTGAACATATTGATCAGCTGCCTCGAACTCATAAACACCTTCGGAAGGAGACATGTACTTCGGTTTCATCTCATAGGTTGCGGTCAAGCTGTTAAAGTGTTTTGTGAGCAGTTGTCCATATGCGCCTTCCAACTGCCAGCGATACACCGCTGCACCAATGGGGAAATCATCTTGATACAGGTCCTCCAGAGACCGAATACCTTCTTCAATCTCCAGTTGCTCGGCCAGAGTAAATGATACATCATCCACATAGAACGATAACGTATCTACGCTATCTTCAGAGATGTAGGGTGTTTCGATGAACAAATTCAATTCAGTGGGATCATCGCTATACTGAAATTTTCCGGTGATCTTGTGCCATGTATTCCATTCTGTTTTGGCAATCTTCACGCTGCCGATCGGGTTCCAGCTTTCGGCAGTTGTTTTCTTATATGTGGTGAGCTGTAGCGTTTGATCCGTGGTGGGCTCCTGGGTAAGTCTGACATATGCCGTAATTTCGTACTCTTGGTTACGCTCAAGCAGATCTTTCATGGATAACATCGGTCCATGATAGGAACGCTCACGGTTGGCAACCAGCATACTGGACTGACCTTCGTGTGCTTCCAGTTGTGTCACTGTCAGATTTTCACTACCGACACGTGGAGTCCATCCCTGAAGTGTACCGTCTTCAAAGTTTGTACTCAAATGACTTCCCTCTACTTCCGTAACTGCCTCAGCTGCATGTGAGACATTCGAAAATGAAGACATGGCGAGTACGAGCACAAGAACCAAGGCTGTTATATTCCATGGACCTAACCGTTTCATACAATTCCTCCTCTTGATTTGGTCTAAGTATTTCTGAACGGATTAACATCCAGATAAATAGATTATAGTTCTTTGGATAGCGCTTACATATAACAATTTTCCAATAATTATAATAAAAAGTTATCATTTGGTAATCTCATCTGAGTTTGGGAAGCTGGAGTTCGTTCGCATGAAATATCAAAAAGCCGCTACATATGTGCAAAAATAAAAGACCGTTTCCCGATAAAATACGAGAAAACGGTCATAATTAGATAGTATCTTTTTTCTGTTCACTAACAGGCATATAAACTTTGTTTTATAATCGTCCCTCGTGACCCTGTTCCTCCTGCACAATTCGAGCAATGTGAATCATCAAATATAACAATTCCTCGTTTGATATGGAGATATCCAGCATATTTTGCACGTAGGTTTTGATCATCTCCGCACACTTATATTCAAGCGGGTGTTCTTTCACCATGTGTTGAAATATAAAATCTTTCGCCGAATTGCCCAGACGCCCTTCTTGTAAACGCTGGATGAAGAATTGCAGATGTGTGACGAGTCTCACATAATGGATGGAATTTTTGTTCATTTGCATATCAAAGGTGTATTGTATCAGGTTAAAAATATCTTTTAACATCTTAACGGATTGCATCGTGCGCTCCATATTCTGTTCATGCGTTTGGGCATTCACGAAATGAAAAGCGATATTCCCTGCTTCTTCTTCCGGCAGTTCAATACCCAGTTCTAGATTCAGCATCTGAACGGCTTCAAGGCCCAGTTCGAATTCGACAGGATGAAACCTCTGGATCTCCCATAACATGCGATTCTGTAATGCTACACCTTTTTTCCATCGTTCAATGGCAAACGACAAGTGATCCATAAGCGTAAAGAAGATTTGATCGTCAAGAGACAGCTTTTCTTTTGCATTGGTAATCAGTTTGTTTATGACATTCACATGTTTTTCTGGCATGTTTTCGATGGTTCGTACGTAAGCCTGGGCAGACGGATTATTTTGCAGAATGAATCGTTTCTGGATGTGCTCTTCATCCAGTCGCTCGCCGACTTTGCCTTTGAATGCCAATCCTTTTCCCATGACAATCATCTCTTGCCCCTGTTCATCTTTGGTCAGAAGCAAGCTGTTATTCAATATTTTGATTACTTTCATGCATTCATCACGATCCTTTATTCTTTCGTGACCGCCTGATCCGAATTTCCGATACATCTGCCATTCTGTTTAATGACCTCTTGATACCACGAGAAGCTTCTCTTCTTCAAACGCTTCAAGTCTTTCAGATCCTGTTCACCGCGGTTTACATAGATCATTCCATAACGTTTCCCATACCCCTGATGTGTGCTTACCACGTCAATAACGGACCAAGGGCAATAACCAATCACATCTACTCCATCCGTTAGAGCCAGTCTGATCTGTTCCAGATGTTTCTCGATAAAATCTATCCGGTACGTATCGTTAATGGTGTAATCTGCCTCCAGTACATCCGGAGCTCCTATACCATTTTCCGTAATTAGAATCGGGAGACCATATCGTTCACATACCTTACGCAATGTTAGCCTTAGGCCAACCGGGTCAATGACCCAACCATATTTCGTTTTTTCCGTATAAGGATTCTCCGCGGCCCGGTATACTCCCTGCTCGCCAAGCATAATTTGCTGATCACCCGCACGAGCTGTAACATCCGACGCATCGCCCATACTGGCGGCAATGGTTGCCGTCGAGTAGTAGTTGATTGCTACTAGATCGGGGCGGGCAGACTGGATATCTTCCATGTCACCCTGCTCAATAACCGGCTCGATGCCGCGTTCCTGTAAATAACTCCAGAATAATGGATTATACCGTCCCCACACCGATAAGTCGAGAAAACCCCATCCTCGAATCGTCTCCCAGTTATGTGCAGCGATTGCATCTGCTGGTTTGGAAGTTGCCTGGTACATGGAAGTCATGTTTAATGCAGGACCGATCTTGCCTTGCGGGAGCATATCATGAAATAGTCGCATCGTTCTGCCTTGAGCTACAAACATGTGATGATTTTGCTGATACAGTTCCTTATTGGATGGCAAACGCCCGCCTTTTGGTGTACCAATAGCACCGGGATGGAGAATCATCGTATTTTGCTCATTTATGGTCAACCAATATTTCACTTTATGCCCGTAATGCTCAAACAAGATACGCCCGTACTCGACGAAGGCATCGATTGTTTCCCGGTTGTTCCATCCTCCGGTTTTCTCAAGCTCGTAGGGTAAGTCGAAATGGTACATCGTCACAATGGGTTCGATACCATGGAGCAGCAATTCGTCAATCAATTGGTGATAAAAATCGAGTCCCTTCTCATTAACAGCCCCTGTGCCTGAAGGCAAGATTCGAGTCCATGCAATTGAAAAACGATATGCTTTGAGGCCCAGCTCTGCAAAAAGCTTCACGTCTTCTCTGAATCGGTGATAGTGATCGCTCGCAACTGTGAAATCGGCGGTTCCAGCCGGATGATCACACATATCGATGACGGACAGGCCTTTGCCATCTTCGTTCCAGGCTCCCTCCACTTGATAGGCCGAGGTAGAGCCTCCCCACAGAAATTCATTGGGGAATGGTTTGATGTGTTGATATAACATCTCAAACACTCCTTCATTTTAAATGTTGATCAAGATATGTGACGGACCATATTACGGTTGTTACGAAAGGTGGATAATCGTCGCTCCAACCTCCACAGGGCTCTGTTTCTCCAGCTTAATGTCCGGGAAACGATCCGAATTGGCGATAATGATCGGGGTTATGACTTCATACCCTTCTGCCTTGATGGCATCGATATCAAAGCGGATCAACAAGTCCCCCCGTTGTACGCGATCCCCTACTTTAATGGAAGAGTCGAAATGTCGCCCCTTCAGGTTGACGGTATCCACTCCAATATGAATGAGCACCTCTTCTCCATCATAACCATTTAATTTGACCGCATGTTTGGAGTCCATGAAAGCCGTAACTTCACCTGCGATTGGTGCATACAGTTCTCCTTTGGCAGGAATGATTGCAGCGCCTTTACCCAGTAATCCCAAAGAGAAGACATCGTCTGGTACACGGTCTAGATGGACTAATTCCCCTTGCATCGGGCTGGCGATTGTAAGTGGGCGTAATTCATTTGGGCTCGGTCCATTTGCATTTGTTGTTGCAGCAGACTTAGTGTCTGGGGTGTTGTCTTTAACAGACTGCCCGGAAAGTGTCTTGTCATCGTTGACGTTGGTGTTACCTTCTTCTTCATCGTCCACTGGATCTTCAAAACCAATGATCCATGTCAGAGCAAAGGTAACGATAAAAGCGATCAGACAAGTCACAATGGCATGAACGATGTTCATCGGATTGCTTCCAATGAAGGCAGGTAACGCGGCAAGACCCGGAGAAACGAAGGCATAACGTACTAATCCAGTCAGACCAGCATATATCCCTGCTACACCACCACCGATCATTGCGGCAATTAAAGGTTTCTTCAGTTTCAGCGTTACGCCGTACAGGGATGGTTCCGTGATGCCCAGCACAGCGGTGAAACCGGATGAAGCAGCGAGCTGTTTCAGTTTTTTGTTTTTTGTTTTTAATGCTACAGCAAGCGTGGCCCCACCTTGAGCAATATTGGACGCGAGCATTCCCGGACCGTTGATCATTTCATATCCATTTTTGGTCAGTTGGCTAGTTGCAATCGGCGTCATCGCCCATGCAGTGCCTGTCACAATCAGGAACGGTTGCAAAGTGCCCATTAACAAAGGAATCAGCCAACTGGCTCTGGCATTAATTGCTTCTGCACCCATCGCCACCAGATCATTCAGGTATGTTCCGAAAGGGCCGATGGCCACCAATGCAAGTGGTGCTGTAATCAACAGCACAATCATCGGTTTCGTGAAAAATTTGATCATGGAAGGCGATACTCGATCCGCGAAACGTTCAATGTAAGACATGAGCCAAACGACAATAATAATTGGCAGGACGGAGCCTGCATAGTCGGTTAGTCGAACCGGAACACCGATGAAAAACACGTCTTTTCCTTCCGCCATCAGGGCGCTCCATCCCGGGTGTAACAACACGCCGGCAACCGTCATCGCCAGAATTGGACTTGTTTCAAACTTAATGGAAGCTCCATAAGCCAGTAGAATGGGCATGAAATAAAACGCCGCGTCCGCAATGGTGTTAAGGATATAGTAGTTTTGGCTTTCCGTCGTTACGAGGCCTGTCAGTACAAGTACGGCTAATATCGCTTTGATCATACCCGCGCCAATGATTGCCGGAATGACTGGAGTAAATGTCGTTGAGATCACGCTGATGAATCTGGAGATCCAGCTCTGTTTTTGTTTTGGTCCGTTATTTTTGCCAGAAGCCGATTTGGAGTCTGCACTTCGAGCTGCCGAACCCATCTGTTGAGTGATAACTCGATAGACCTGCTGCACCTCATTGCCCACGACAACCTGATATTGCCCGCCATTATTCACAACGGTGATGACACCTGGAAGTGCTTTAAGTTTTTCTGTCTCCGCTTTGGAGATGTCGTGCAGTTCGAACCGAAGTCGGGTTGCGCAGTGCGTAAGCCGAGCGATGTTATCCTTCTTTCCAACCAATTCCGTAATCTCTTGTCCCAACTTGCGATAATCCATACCTTTGCCTCATTTCTGAATTTGGATATAAAAAAAGACCAAAACGATATGCCTTCCCCTACTCACATAAGGAAAATGCAAAATCATTTTGGTCATGCCTGCTTTACCAGTAACAGCCAAACACTGCAATATTCAATTCGTTATCGATGTAAACGTTTACTGGATCATAATATCACACAATAAATTAGTTAGCAATCACTTTATTCGACATTTTTCTGCATTTTAATTTGCTTGATTCGACTTGATTATTAGCGGCCTTCTATAGGCTTCCACCCATTCCCCTTCTCAATTGCCTACATACAATACATTAGACTAATGAACAGGAGTGATGTGATATGACATTTTTACCTCCTTTTGGACCTGGTGGAGGGTTTGGCGGACCTGGGGGTCCCGGAGGACCAGGAGGACCCGGTGGACCCGGAGGATTTCCTGGTCCTCCATCGTTCCCCGGGGGTGGAGGCGGCGGACCACAAGGCGTGCAGGCACCTACAGGGCCGCCACCATCATTCATTCCACAGCAACCCGCTTCGTTATATGCGGTAGATCCAAGAGCCATATCCGGCTGTCTGTTTCGCTACACATATATTTGGCCGGATCGTGGTCCCGGCTTCTGGATGTATCCGGTATTTGTAGGTAGAAATTCGGTAGCTGGCTTCCGTTGGAATGGCTTCTTCTGGCTATACACCGGCATTGATCTGCAGCGAATCAGCTCGTTTAGCTGTTTCTAGAAGTAAATCCCCCTGTATGCGGATTAATCCACATACAGGGGGATTTAGATTTATGGAATATTTACCTTGTCTAAAGCAACTTAATCAGCTTTTCCAGCTCATCAACCAAACTCTTTGCAAGTTCAAAATTAGTATCTTTTAAAGCCAATTCGATTTTCATTTCAACAGACTTTTTCTTTTGTTCATTTTCTAGATAGTTTTCATCAAAATGACTCGCATAAATCATCTGTCTGAATTCTTCTATACTCATTTTACTAATCGTTTTGTCCTCGATAATCAAAACATAATCCATACCATTTACAACAGAATAGAAATCATGAGAAATCATGATAATCGCACCTTTGTAGTCTTCAATGGCTTTCTCCAATGCGATTTGAGTATAGATGTCTAAATGGCTTGTCGGTTCATCAAGAAGCAATACGTTGGCTTGACTGGCAGAAACTTTAGCCAATTGAAGCATGTTTTTTTCTCCGCCAGATAACGATTCAATCTTTTGATCAAGGATTTCTCCTTCAAAGCCATAGTTTGGAAGATACGATCTAATCTCATCATACGTTTGAAACCCGGAATCAATGAATTCATTTAGGATGGTATTCGAATCTTTTAGCATTTCGCCTTGAACCTGAGATAAATAAGCCACTTTAACATCAGCATTGATTTCAATGGAATCCTGATTGTTTTTAAAGATTTCTCGGAGTAAAGTCGTTTTCCCGGTACCGTTAGGACCGATCAGGGCTACTTTATCTGTCGATTTGATCTCAAAGTTCACATTTTCCAAAAGCAACTCGTCAAAGGAAACGCTATAGTTATTGACGTTAACCACAACGGTATCTTCCATTTCCTTATCGATCCCAAAACGGATATTCGGCTGTTTGATATCGACAAATGGCTCTTTTATTCGACGTGCTTCCAATCTCTCTTGAAACTTGACTCTGGCTTTTAACGCTCTTCCTCTGGAGGCTTCCGAATTATACGTGGCGATCTCTCTAAGATTGTCGATGATGTGATCATATCTCTCAATTTCTTCAGCCTCAGCAACTGCGATTTCTTGCAGTTCGATCTTAGACTGAAGCAGTGAGAAGTTATAATCGATATATCGCCCGTCAAACTCTTGGAGCTCTGTGTTTTCTAGGTGTATGATTTTGTTGAAACAATGATTCAACAGATACCGGTTGTGCGTAACGACCAGCAGCATTCCCTTGTGAGAGTTAATCAATTTTTTAAGCGCGTTCAGGTTTTCAAAGTCTAGAAATACATCGGGTTCGTCCATAATCATGAAGTCTGGACGATTCAGCATTTCCTTCATCACTTGAATAAGTTTGAATTCCCCGCCGCTTACGGCGGATATACTAAGATCTTTGAGCTTCATGAGGTTGGCAAGGTTTAACTGTTTATTGATGTTTTTTTCGAAATTATTCCCATCCATCGCCTCGAAGGCATCCAAAGCCAATTGAAGCTTTTCCATCAGGGAATCCATATCCGATGTGGTGGCCATCTCAGCATAAATCGCTGTAATTTCATCTTGTATCTTGATGAATTCTTCCGCGATATATTCAAAAACGGTCGTTTCTTTTGTTTTGTCTACTTGCAAAAACTGACTCACATACCCGATTCTGCAATCGGGGTCTATCTCTAACTTGCCCTCGAACAAATATCGTTCTGGATCCATCAGGATATCGATCAATGTACTTTTTCCACTGCCGCTTGTTCCGATAAAAGCACAATGTTGTGCCTCTTCAAACGTAAATGAAATGTTTTTATATAGTTCCTTTTGTGGAAATGAGAAGGATAAGTTTTCAACTTTTATCATAGTGTTACCTTTCTTTATAACTAAATTGGTGGCTAGCATTGAATATATTGTCGAACACAGACTTTTAGAGTAACACTGTTTACCACCAAGTACAATCGATTTTTAGCCCTTACCCTCACTTCGTGTCTATTAGCCCTCCAGTGTAAAAATGAGTATCGAACGTTATGAATGAATGCAAAGAGAGCCGACAACTGCGATTCTGCTCGCGGTCATCGGCTCTGCGCTTTAACGTCTGGCTCTGAGATTATGGATACATTCTGTTGTACTAGATTTATTAATGTTTCCTGTTTTTTTCCTCATAATTCTTTACGGCTTAGCCATCTTGGGCATATGATCCATGAGAGTATATATACGACAACACTAAACGCAGCTACTACTCCGTACAATAAAAGTAGATTTTCTTCTATGTTCATATAGTAACCTAGCAATGTTCTTAATCCCGCAATGGCAAGGGCAGTGACTACATAAGAAAGGATTATTCCGGCAATACTTTTTTCTCCATCGAGTAAAAAAGAACTAGGGATATTCACACTGGCTGGAAGAAATGCAAGAATAAGCGCAAAGGATACATTCACATATACAGCAGATAACTCAAAGCTCGATAATATCATAGAAGCAATAACACAAATTATCGTGGCAACCAAAATTCCAAATAGACTAAGGAGCACATACAAACCATATTTGCTTGAAGCGCTTTGAATCCTTGAGACGGGAAGTGTAGCGCAAAATTTATCCCACTGCGCTGTTTTGTCAGTTTGAATGCTCATTACCGCCATCATTCCAAATGAGGTTCCCGCGATCACAATCAAAAGCCAAGGAGAGCTTACGACGGACAAAACGATTCCAATGACGACCATTAATATTAGGGGGATAAGCAACGCATCCTTAATAGCATAGAAATCTTTAAGCATAAGCCCTCTCATGTTCTCTCCCCCTTGATATACAACAGCATAATATCATCAATTGTGGCAGGATCAATCACTGCATTCGGGTATTTCTTTTGCGCCAATTCTTTATCGGCAACTAATACTTCCCAAGCATAATCCTGCTTCCGGTAAGCGATTATATCTTGTTTATCAAGGGCATCATACTGTGCCGTACCACATTTAATGATCCCGTACTTATATCGCAATTCATCCTTTGGTTTGTTGAAAATTACCTTGCCGTTATGAATGAATACGATATAATCAGCAACTTTTTCCAAATCACTTGTGATATGTGAGGATACCAGGATAGAGTTGCTTTCGTCCTGCACAAATTCCAAAAATAGATCCAGGATATCATCACGAACAACAGGATCAAGTCCACTCGTCGCTTCATCCAGGATCAGAAGCT
Source organism: Paenibacillus sp. FSL R7-0026 (assembly GCF_038004485.1). NCBI lineage: Bacteria > Bacillati > Bacillota > Bacilli > Caryophanales > Paenibacillaceae > Paenibacillus > Paenibacillus sp. FSL R7-0026. Next base: position 3,244,238 of record NZ_JBBORG010000001.1, on the reverse strand, counting down.
TGGAACCGTGAGAAAGTGCAACTGCGATAGACAGCTTCATTTTCATCCCTTTAGAAAACTCTTTGATCTTTTTGTTTGCAGGTAAGGATAGTTCATTTAGCAAAGAATAGTATTTCTCTTCGTCCCAAGCTGCAAAGATATTTTGGAAGACACGGTTTAGCTTTTTAGGTGATAATCCTTCCGGGAAATTACTGCCGTCAAACACAACACCAATCTGATTGCGAACGGCATTATCAATTTCCTGATCCTGCTTGCCCAAAATCGTCACCGTGCCGGAATCCTTATTTTTCAATCCAAGAATCGAATTGATCGTTGTACTTTTCCCTGCCCCGTTCTGGCCAATCAACCCTACAATCGACCCGCGAGGCACATGAAACGATATATTGTCCAGCACAAAGTCGTGATACGCCTTTGTCAGTCCATTTACAGTCAAAGCATGATTCATGATCATTACTCCTCCTCATAGAACAGCTTTAATAACTCAATGAGTTTTTCGACAGGGATCCCATTTGTACGCCCGATATCTGCGGCTTCCTGCAAAAGTCCCTCAGCTTTACGTTGGATTTCTTCTTGATAGAAATTTTTGTTCTGTGCGGAAACAAAACTTCCCCGTCCTACGGTAGTCTCTATAAAACCGTCCCTCTGCAAATCCTCATAGGCCTTTTGAACAGTAATCACACTGACATGAATAGATTTTGCCATAGATCGCATCGATGGAATGGGGTCGCCAGTCTTTAATTCTCCACTCATAATCATCGCTTTGATCTGTGATGTTATTTGTTCATAGATGGGCTTACTTGTATTGCTGCTTATGATAATCTCCATATAGGTACCCCAATTAGATTATTTTTTAGTAAAGGTTTTCCCTTTTGAAATAGGTTGCACTCCAAATCTGGTTTCTTTTTTCATCATTCTCCTCCTTACTTTTCATTTAAACACCGTCTTTCTGTTAAAAATTCAGCGTTGTCTGTGTACTATATTGTACTTACTCAATAAGTACAATATAGTACACAGGAGTACAATTGTCAATTATTCTTATAAAGTCTTTAGTGCTTTCCCATCAACGTTATAACCGGTCACTGCGAGATCCCTCCCCGCGTTATCGTTTCTCGTTAGTTGAATTCGATCACTCTTATTCTATGGTTACTTCATAAAACACTACTGACATACCGTTGTCAGTAGTGTTTCTGTATAGTTCGAGTAAGTAATCGTAATATTTATTATAGGAAGGATGATATCTCGTGAATTTTGCTTCTGTGCGTATCATTACTGATGACGTGGATCGACTCGTCGAGTTCTATGAGAAAATTACGGGTGTTTCAGCAGAACGCCCTGCACCTGTCTTTGCCGAACTCGTTATGCCATCGTGCACTCTAGCGATCGGCCACTCCCAGACGGTGCAACTGTTTGGTGCTGGTTCCGCTGTGGCGGCCAACAATCGTACTGTCATTATTGAGCTCCACGTCCACGATGTTGATGCCGAATACGAGCGCTTGAAGCCGTTTGTCGATGAGTGGGTAAAGGAACCTACCACAATGCCGTGGGGGAATCGTGCTTTGCTGTTTCGCGATCCTGACGGTAATCTGGTTAATCTCTTCACGCCGGTGACCGAGGAAGCAATCCAACGGTTCAGTGGTAGGTTATAAAGGATAGTTGAAATGAGTAAGGTAATTTTTTATTAATTTTTATGACCAGCAGAAAGAGACCATAGCGATGAGCTATAGTCTCTTCATTTTTGTCTAAAGCGGAAGAAGTATTTTAACGAGAAATTAACAGAAGACACTCTTCTCTTTTCTTACCAGAGGGAGGCATGCTTTTTAACGATCTCGATAAAAGCTTCTACTTGGGGAGAGATCCACTTGTTTTTGGGATATAGCAACTGTGTAGCTAGATTTTGTTTGTACTGCTGACCTGAAAGTTTTTCTTCCTTCAGCTCCTTCTCTACCGTAATTCGAGGTAACAAGGATATGCCCATACCGCTCAATATCGACTGTTTCACAGCTTCAATACTCCAGAATTCAATATTGGAAGTAATCCCAATCTGATACTCCTCAATGCATTGTTCAAACAATGTGCGATACCCACAACCTCTTTCGGTAAAAAGTAGATTGCTTCGTACAATGTCCCGTTGTAGCTCAAATGAATTGGGGTACAGCAGCATCATGGGCTCCTCAGCCAATTTCTCACTGTACAGATTGGGGTCATGTACCTCTGTCCCTAACATGAAGGAAATATCACTTTTACCTTGCATCAAATTCTCTTTATAATATACGGAATCTAATTGGTGCCACTCGATATTGACATGAGGATGCAATTTTTTGAATTCCTCAATAATAGGTGGAAAACGATAGATCAATAACGTTTCCCCAATGCTGATCACGATATTACCCGTTAATTCCCCTTGTGCAGCAGTCACTTCCTTAATCATATGATACAGATCAAGCATTTTTTGTGCATGTGGCAACAATTTTTTTCCAGTCTCCGTTAAAATAACCCGCTTACCAATTCGATCAAATAGCGGGTAGTTAATCTCCTCTTCTAACGCCTTAATATGCAATGTAATTGTAGATTGCGCGTATCCAAGATGCTCAGCAGCTTTGGTAAATCCCTCGTGTTCCACAATTGTAATAAATGTGACCAAATGACGTATCTCCATCATTCGCTCCCTTCTTTCTAACATCATTAAAACTGATCGTTTACATATAAACTATCAATTTAACTAATGGAAAGCAATCGTTTATATTCAATGTAGCTCAATAAGAGCCCATTTCATTTTTAATCTCAATCGTTTATGGAAGGGAGTAATCACTATGCAAACAGCAGCAACGTCATCCATCTTGATCAATGGATATCGAATCGCTTATGAACAATATGGAGAAGGCTCTCCCGTATGGCTCCTTCATGGAACACCGTCTTATAGCTATGAATGGAGAAAAGTAATACCCTCTCTGGTTCAAAAAGGGTATAAAGTCTACGTTCATGACCTTCTTGGATATGGAGCATCCGAAAGACCACTCGATGCAGATACTTCTGTTGCAGCACAATATAGGATTTTCAGTCAGCTTTTAGACGAACTTGGAATGGATCGTTTACATGTCGCAGCTCACGATCTAGGTGGAATTGTTGGCCTCCAACTGGCTCAGGAACAACCTGAGCGTGTACAATCGCTTACGTTACTCAACATGCCCAGCTATGATTCGTGGCCCTCACCAACCTGGAAGAAAATTATCGAAGAACAGCTTGAACAGGTTGAACAAATGCCCCGTGCTGATTTTGATACTATGCTAAAGAAACAATTACCCATGGCAGTGTATAATAAAGAGCTTATGACTGGCGATACACTGGATGCGTATCTGGAACCCCATGCAGGTTCATTAGGGAAAGCCTCTTTTTTCTCCCATCAGGTAGCTCACTATAATGCAAAATATACTGAATCCTATGGAACAGATTTACCCAAGCTGAAAGTCCCCGTTCAAATTATATGGGGTGAAGAAGATGAATGGCAGCCCCTCGCTTATGCAAAGAGGCTTGTCCAGGATATCCCTGATGCTTGTCTACATGTCATTCCCAAAGCTGGTCATTTCGTCATTGAAGATGAACCTGGGCAATGTTCAGATTATATCGACCGTTTCTGCAATGAGCATCCCTAAGTAGGTTTGTATATTGAACAGAATGTCTTAGAGAAAAATTAAGCGTTCCACTGGCATAAAGCTGGTGGAGCCTTTTTTTTCTTGATGCAAGACGTAATTCTACATTCGGTTTGAGTGCACTGGCACCACAAATGATCACATTCTCCAACGTATATGTATATACAAATTTAGTATTAGTCTTCATTTCCCTCTTCAATTTTACGATAAATAGTATGGGGTTATACGAATAACCATATTTACTTTATTACATCCAAGGGGGAACCGAACGTGAGACAGACTCGCAAAAAAAAGATGGATTTAAGGTTCAAACTGTATTTGATTATTCTGGTTCCGCTACTGGCCATGGGCGGTCTAATCATATGGGCCACCATCGACTCCAGTGAAAATGCATCATTAATGACCATGCAGCATAACAATCAGCAGCTGGCTGTGAATACCGCCTCTCAACTAGGTCAGGAATCGGAATTAATTAAGACATTATCTTTTACTGCTTCAGAGGAGAGCAACGAATATAAAAGTCTTAGGGACGAACTTGTTAAAGTTAGGCTTCAATCGGGAGCCTTGTATGTTTATATGTATAACAAAACTTCGGACGGGTGGATCTACACCGTAGATGGAGCGGATTGGGACGATACGGAATATAGCCCTTACGGAACTGTAATGGAATTCAATCCCCAGATTCAGGAACGTTTATTACGTGGTGAAGTCGTCACAACAGGCATTGTAGACGATCCAACCTGGGGCAAGCTATTGTCCTCCTTTACACCAATCAAGGATTCGCAAGGTACTGTCATTGGCTATCTGGGCATTGATATTTCTGCAGGAGCAGTGAATCAAGTCTCCGCGACATCCGTGAATAATGCTTATCAGACCATTATCCCGATTTTTGTGGTTGTACTGATTCTTTCTTTGGTCATGATGTTATTCGTAGTACGAGGTATTCTTAGACAAGTACGCGATATTAAGTCAAGTCTCGAGCAGGTTGCTGATGGGAATCTCAAAGTCGTATCCACACACATGTCCAATGATCAACTCGGTGACATCAGTGATTTGATCAACATCATGGTTGCCCAATTGACGAACATTCTGATGGGAATACAGCAAGGATCAAATACGTTGCAGCAGTCATCAAAAGATATTTCGGAAACCGCTCAGACGAACCAGCGTCAGAGCGAAGAACTTTCCAGAGCGATTGAGGAAATTGCCATAGGTTCAATGAAACAGGCTGAAGAGACAGAACACTCCGTCCAACATTCAGAGAATCTCGGCAAAATAATGGATGAAGTAGGTTCATATGTGAAACAGTTTACTTATACTTCAGAGCAGCTATCCTCTGTTCAAGTACAAGTTACACGTGAACATGAGGTTCTACTTGAGAAGGGCCGAGAGAATGCCAAGCGTGTTGAGCATCAACAGGATATTTCCAGGTCTCTGACGACTCAATCCGAACTCGCTTCCTCTATTAGCGGTCAAATTCACAACATTTTAAAACAAACTCAAATACTATCCCTGAATGCTTCAATTGAAGCAGCCCGAGCTGGAGAAGCGGGTAAAGGCTTTGCAGTCGTTGCTGGGGAAATGGGACAGCTCGCTCAACAATCCGAACGTTCGATTCAGGAGATTGATGAGATCCTGAGTTCATTTGTTCAAGAGATACATCGTATGGGCAGTCATTTTGATGCGAATATGGTGGCTGTTAAGGAACAGGAGAAACAGATCGCTGATTGTCTCCAGGCATTTGGACAGGTTAGTCGCTTATCGACTGAAGTGCATGAGTTGGCTCAGAGTTTAGACAGCCGGACGATGGATATGCACTCTATTCGTCAGGAGTTGGAACAAAACCTCAGTTATATTGCTTCCGCAACCGAGGAAACTTCAGCCATGGCCGAAGAAGTCACGGCTAGTGCTGTGGAACAGCAGCGATCGGCAAACGAACTGTCGAACATCTCCGGGGAACTCGCTGGTCTTGCAGGCAACCTCAAATCATATTCCGATCAATTTCAGATCGAAGTCACTAAATAAGTTCCTAATCTCATTAAGGGTGTTGTTAGATGACAACTTAGAATCGCCGGAAACATAACTTTTTTGGAGCTTTAATGTTTCGGAGGACCCAGGGTTATGATCAGCACATAGAATGACCGTGTTCTTGTCCTATATCACGTTGACTTATTAACGATTCCTCATTTATAATTCGGACATTAAGAGCTTGGCAGACATGGCTTACCATGGATGCTTGGGATATTGATCTGTAAACAATCTCAAACTCAACAGTGAAAGATGTGAATGCATTATGGTTAAAGAGAAGTTATACTACGGTAAAGATATCGAGGTCATGTTTAATTCAGATGTCTGCATTCATTCCGGTATTTGCGTAAAGGGCCTCCCTGCTGTGTTTGATTTGAGCAAGCGTCCCTGGGTTGATCCTGATGGTGACACTTCGGAGGCCATTGCCCGGCATATTGACACATGTCCAAGTGGAGCATTGACGTATAAGCTTCTGGACGGTGAATATTCAACAAAGAAAGAGGATGAACATGCATAACGTAGAACATGAACCTGCCAATAAGAGATTTCTTATTCAAGATAACGGTGATATTGCTGCGGTGATGACCTATGTAATCTCGAGTCCAGAGTTATACATAATTGATCACACTTTAGTGGAAAATGCTTACCGAGGACAAGGGCTTGGCGATGAACTTATCAAAGCTATGGTGGAATACGCGCGGGAAAACGGTATTAAGATTTTACCTTTATGCCCATTTGCCAAGGGACGTTTCGAACGCATCTCTGAATACGCGGATGTTCTCCATCAATAAAACGAATATTCGCAGTTGATTTTATATGGTTACACAACAATAAAAGGCGTCTATATCATTCAGACCATGATATAGACGCCTTTTTACGTATCCACCTTATACTTTATCGCTTAAACCAACCATGGTTTCGAACGGCCGCAACACTAGTGGCAGCAAGCCATTTTCATAGTTGGTAAGCCAGATCTCTGAGAAGTTGAGGCCAAGCTCATCTTCTTCAAGCTCCACGATGTGTTCAGAAAGATTGATTACTACCAGCACCTGTTGATCTGCCAGTGTACGTGTATATGCATATACACTCGGATGATCCGGCATAAGAAGCTCATAGATCCCATAAGTCAATGTATCGTGTTTTTTTCGCAGCTGAATCATTTGTTTGTAGAACTGCAGGATGGAACGTGGTTCCTGAAGTTGCTTCTCTACATTAATCTTGACGTAGTTGTCATTCACCTTTAACCATGGTGTACCGGTGCTAAACCCGGCCTGTTTGGTCGAAGACCACTGCATCGGCGTTCTGGAATTATCACGACTTGAAGCCCAGATGATGTTCATGATCTCCTCATGTGACATCCCCTCTTCGCGTTTGATCTGATATAAATTCCGGTCTGCTATGTCGTTATAATCTTCTATGGAAGGGTAAGCCACGTTTGTCATGCCTATCTCTTGCCCCTGATATATGAAAGGTGTGCCTTGCATGAAAAAGTACATGGCTCCAAGTGCTGTGGCACTTTCATACCAATACTCCGTATCATTTCCCCAAGATGAAACTTTGCGAGGCTGATCATGATTTTCAATAAATAAAGCATTCCAGCCGACGCCTTCCAGTGATTTTTGCCACTTGGTCAAGACGTTTTTCAGTTTGGGAACATCCAGTTGCCTGTCTGTGCTGTTTTTCCAAAGGTCCAGGTGTTCGAATTGAAAGACCATATTAAATTTCCCTCTGACTTCACAGATCCAATCCAGCAGATCTTCTTGGTCCTCTACCTTAACTCCATTCGCTTCCCCAACAGTCACGACGTCATATCTGGATAATGTATTCTCTTTCATTTCTTGCAGATAACTCTGAATTCCCTTCACATTCATATGCTTTTCAAATGAAGAGACGTATTTGACGCCTTCTATTATTGGCATGTCTAAGAGACCCTCTTCTTTGTGAATATGGCTGATGGCATCCACACGGAAACCATCAATCCCTTTATCCAGCCACCAATTCATCATTTCATATATGGATTTCCGAACTTCTTTATTTGCCCAATTCAAATCCGGTTGTTTTTTGGAGAACAGATGGAGATAGTACTGTCCGGAGGCTTCATCATATTCCCATGGAGAACCGCCAAAGATGCTCTCCCAGTTATTCGGTTCGTCTCCATTCTTCCCATCTCTCCAGATGTACCAATCCCGTTTGGGGTTATCCAGCGAGGTTCTCGATTCAATAAACCACGGGTGTTCGTCACTTGTATGATTGATCACCAAGTCCATAATGAGTTTCATGCCGTGGTGATGCACTTCATGCAGTAATTGATCAAAGTCCGCCATCGTGCCGAATTCATCCATAATGGAACAGTAATCGCTGATGTCATACCCATTATCGTCGTTGGGTGACTTATACATTGGACAGATCCATATCAGATCAATACCGAGATCTTGAATATAATCCAGTTTAGATATGATCCCCTTGATGTCACCAACCCCATCTCCGTTGGAATCCATAAAACTTCTCGGATAGATTTGATAAGCTACTGCTTCTTTCCACCATACTCTTTTCATTGAATATAATCCTTCTTTCTTGAGAACTGAACATGATATAACGTATTACGTATTATGCTTTAATCATGGATAAGGTACATTCTTGCTTCATATGGACGTAATTTGCTCTCCGACAGTTCACTTGTATAATTGGATATCAAAAGCTGATGGGCCCCTGTCAATTGCTCCTGAAGCGAAAGTTCGGTCGTATATCCTTGGAAATTGCATACCACAAGAATTGTCGTACCATTCAACGTTCGGGTATAAGCAAACACGTCTGGGTTCTCTGGAAAGATCAGCTCATAATCACCATATACGATGACTTCATGATCTTTTCTGAGTTGGATTAACTTCCGGTAATAATGGAATATGGATTCAGGGTTATTCAAACTTTCCTCGGCATGGATATGCTTATAATTTGGATTCACCTTAATCCAAGGTTCCCCTTGTGTAAAACCTGCGTTATCAGAAGTATCCCATTGCATAGGTGTGCGCGCGTTATCGCGTCCCTTGGCGTAGATCGACTCCATCACGCTGCGTTCAGGATAACCTTTCCCCATTCTTTCCTTATAAAAGTTGAGCAATTCAATATCCCGATAATCCTCGATCGCATATTGAACATTCGTCATACCCAGCTCTTCGCCCTGATATATGTAAGGCGTACCTTGCATGCCATGAAGAAGGGTAGCCAACATTTTAGCCGATTCAACTCTGAATTCTCCATCATTTCCCCAACGTGATACGATACGTGGCAAATCGTGGTTGTTCCAGAACAGACTGTTCCAGGCATCACCCTTGAGTTCCGTTTGCCACTTGGACAGCACTTTTTTTAATGCCATCACATCCAAAGGTTTAAGATCCCACTTTCCTTTGCCTTCTTGTTCATCCAAACTGATGTGTTCAAATTGGAAGACCATTGAAAACTCACTGCCGTCTGGATTGCTGTACAGTTTGGCGATTTCCGGAGTGGCACCCCATGTTTCTCCAACCGTTAGCAGGTCTTCCGCTTTTTGAAACGTCTCCTTGCTCAGTTCCCTGATATATTTATGCAAATTAGGCCCATTTCCCGTAATCTTCAAATCTGGTTCTTTACCAATTAAGTCGATCACGTCGAGGCGAAAACCACCCACACCCTTGTCGATCCACCAATTGATCATATTGTATATTTCCTGCCGGACTTTGGGGTTTTCCCAGTTGAGATCGGGCTGTTTTATGGAAAAGAGATGCAAATAATATTGCCCGATCTCAGGCACCCATTCCCAGGCTGAACCACCAAAGGTGGAACCCAAGTCGTTCGGAGGTGTTCCTTCAACACCATCTCTCCAAACGTAGTAGTCATGGTACGGATTGTCTTTGCCTTTTTTGGCTTCTTGAAACCAGGGGTGTTCATCCGATGTATGGTTCAACACCAAATCCATGATGATCCGAATGTCTCTTTTCTTGGCTTCAAGTATTAACGTTTCCATATCTTCCAAAGACCCAAACATCGGATCGATATCCTGATAATCTGAAATATCATATCCGTAATCATCTTGAGGAGACTTGCAAACAGGGGATAACCAGATCGCACCAATGCCGAGTTCCTGCAAATAATCCAATCGGGACACAATGCCCTTCAAGTCGCCGATGCCATCTCCGTTACGATCTTGAAAGCTCCGTGGATATATTTGATATACAACGGTTTCTTTCCACCATTTTTTATTTTCCATGTTCCATTCAACCTTTCTAATGTTATTCTTTGACCGATCCTACAACAATGCCAGTCACAAAGTATTTTTGCAGCAATGGATAAATCAGCAATAGCGGGATAACAGCAACTACGATTTTGGCTGCATTCAGGTTTTTGTTCGAAATTTCAGTCAGGTTGCTGAGTTCACTGGAATTTGTGCCAGCTTGAAGCAAATCGGCAATATTCACGTTAAGGGACTGAATATAGGTCATTAGCGGATAATTGCTGACTTTGGTCATATAGATCAAACCGTTGAAGAAGTCATTCCATGTACCCACGATACTGAACAAGGCAACTGTCGCCAGCGCAGGAATGGACACAGGGACATACACTTTGAACAAGACCTGAATGGGATTTGCTCCATCGATGAACGCTGCTTCTTCAAGCGCTTTAGGTACAGCAGAGAAGAAATTCATCACAAGGATGACACTGAATATGGGGACAGCGCCTGGCAGAACGAGTGCCCATATCGTATTCAGCATGTCCAGGTTTTTGATCAGCAGGTAACTCGGAATCATGCCTCCACTGAACAACATGGCAAAAATCATGATATTCATATAAATGTTTCTGCCTTTAAAATCTCTTTTTGATTTGGATAGCGGATAAGCCATTAAAATAATCAGAATCATGTTAAGCACAAGAGTAAGCGCGACACGTAGAACAGATATGCCAAAGGAACGCCAGAACTGTGCATCATCGATAATTTTGGTATAGGCCGCTGTTGTAAAATTAACTGGAACGAGACCTACTGCATTTGCGGATACCGCCTCGCTGCTGCTGAATGATATGGCGACGATATTCCATAACGGAAGAAGGCAGACCAATGCCAGCATGATGACGATGGCATAGATGACAAACCGGCCAATTCGATCTTTGAAGTTTGCAGAATAGGACACAGGTTTGGCCTCCTTAGAATATTTTTCGATCCGTATATTTTTTGGCCAACTGGTTGGCAGACAAGAGCAAAACAATGCCAATTACGGACTTGAACAAACCAACAGCTGTACCGAAGCTATACTGTCGTCCAACGAGACCGATCCGATAAACATAGGTATCCAGAATGTCGCCTGACTCGTAGACCACCGGGTTATACAGATTATAGACTTGGTCGAAACCGGCGCTCAAAATGTTGGTCAGGCTCATTACGCCCATGAGCAGAATAATAGGCAGCATGCCTGGCAATGTAATATGCCATACTTTTCTCCACCAACTGGCTCCATCCATTCCTGCCGCTTCATATAGACCGGGATCAATCGACGTAATCGCCGCCAGATAGACGATAGAACTGTAACCAAACTCTTTCCATACGTCTGTACCAATAATCAGTGGCTGGAACCAGGTGTTGCTGCCAAGGAAATTAATATTTTCGAGGCCAAAGAACGCCAACATCTGATTCACAATGCCATCCAAACTGAACATGTTGACAACGACGGATGCCAGTACAACCCAGGATAGAAAGTGTGGCAGATAAACAATCGTTTGCACGGATTTTTTGACGTATTTGATACGTATTTCATTTAATAAAACGGAAAAAATGATAGCCATCATCGTTCCAAGCAGAATCTTGCCAATCGCAATTACCAACGTATTGCTGACGACCTGCGCGATATCTGGAAGCTTGAACATATACATAAAATGCTTCAGGCCTACAAATTCGGAGCCGAACATGCCCTTAGCCGGTATATAATCCTGGAACGCCGTAATGATGCCGACCATTGGAACATAGCTGAATACAAGCAAAAACAAAATGCCCGGCAGCATCATCATATGGTACATGGCACCTGGGCCGAGCCGCCCTCTCGCTTTCCAATTCCCCTGTTTCATGGATGAACCCCTTTTCTGAAGAAAGGCTGCGTATCGCAGCCCTGCTACTGTTCATGAATGTTTATTTTTTCGATGCGATCTCGTCTTCAATTTCCTGAATGACTTGATCACCGCCTTGTTTCTTCCAGTTACTGACGAATGTATCGAAGTACTCGAGCGGTTCTGAACCCGTTACAATTTTGATAAACGATTCCTGTTCCAACTTTGTCAGATTGGCCCACGTCTGTTTCATGCTTGGTGTAGTGCCAGAGTAAGCAGGTGTCATCCATACAAATTTGTTTTCTTGTGTCAGTTTGTCGATTAGTCCAACTCCGTTGATCCGCGAATGATATTTAGACCAAGCAGTCACATCATCCGTATCCATGTCACTCAAATAGGTTTTGATGCTTCCGATATTGTTCTTCGATTCTGTAGTGCGAACCTCGTCGAGGCCGATCTCTCCTTTAATTCCGCGAACAACGTCAGAGTAATCATCCAGCAGCGATGTTGCCGAGTTAACTTCGATGTTAAAAGGTCTCGTAGATCCGTCTACCCCGGTCTCCTGATATTTGGCAGCTTCCGGCATGGTTGTTGCGGCATCTTTATCATTAGCCAGTTTATCGTAGAACAGGTTAAGAATCTTAACGGCCAGTTCAGGGTGTTCATATCCCTTTCTCACCACGATAAACTGATTGGATGGGTTGGCATGCGCCACGTTGACCTTGCCGTTTGCATCCTCTAGCGTATAAGCCGAGAATTTCGCATTTTTATCCATCTGTTTCGCACTGATCAGTCCCCAGTCAGGGATATGCCACGGTCCAAAGGCGATGCCGCTTTGGCCATTGGCGTAGAGTGCGGTAATATCGTCAAACGTGCGGGTTCCAAATTGCGGGTCAATGATGCCATTCTTGAACCAATCCGCCATGGTGCCCAGCATTTTTTTCGTTTCTTCTGTCGTAGAACCATACACGATTTTGCCGTCTTCACCATTCATCCAATATTGCGGGAAGGCTCCCTCGGTTGAGGCTACACCCAGCATCGTATAAGCAGAGCCATTGTAATCTGTTGTATTCATCGTGTTCACAAATGGAATACCTACCGGGTTCCCGGATTGGCCAGGATCTCTTTTCAGGAATTCCTGTGTGGTCTTCTCCACTTCATCCAGTGAAATGGCGCCGTCACCATCTGCATCAAGTTGAATCCCCAGCAGATCCAGCCAATCTTGACGGACCCAAACCATCGTTGGTGCGGAATCCAGAGAAGTCGCCGGAAGTCCCATCAAACGTCCATCAATCGTTGCATTGTCTAATGCACGGCCATCATAGGAATCGTACATCTGCTTGATATTATCCGTGGCATATTGATCATAAATGGCGGTCAGATCCTCAATCAGATCGTTATCCACCAGTTCTTTCAGTTCATCTTTGGAATCAACACGCATCATGTCGGGCAATTCCCCGGATGCGATAGCGAGCGAAACTTGACGGCTATAATCTTCGCCATTGGCTTCAAATTGATCTGTAATCTGAGCGTTAAACGTGTCTTTGACCAGCCGAGTATATGCGTTGTTCTCATAGGTATCACCAGCCGGCAGTTTTGGATTGGCTGTGGTTACCCTTCCCATGGTTACGGTAATTTCGTCTTTATAGGCACTGAACGGATCTCCCGGTGTTACCTCATATTTGCCTGCTTCCTCTGCAGTAGGAGGAGTGGAAGAGTCTCCACATGCCGCGAGGGTTGCAACCATCAAGGCAGACATGGACAGCACGGCGAGACGCTTCGTCAACCGGTTGCTTTTCATAGACCATTTTGTTCTCATCTAGTTCGATTCCCCTTTATTCTGATGTTCAATATTTGTTTGCGCTTTCATTATAAAATGAAGTGAAGACCCATCGAGATAGGGATTACACGTCCGTTTGGATAGAGAAATGATTACAGTTTCAGTCAGTATTATAAAGCACGGTTTAGTTTGTGAACATTTACCCTACCTACTGAACTACATTCGTCTAACCACTCTTATTTTTGATTAAAAACAAAAGCCGGCAGCTCCTAATTAGGAAGCTGGCGGCTATTTATTTCCTTTACCTAGCTGCCGATATTCGCTTGGCAGAAGACCTGTCAGTTCGCGGAAAATCCGGCTGAAATATTTCTCATCCGTATAACCCACTCGCTCCGCAATCCAGAAAATCGTATTATTCGTATTGAGCAAGTACTCTTTGGATTTCTCTACCCGGATGAAGCGGGAGTACTCATTAAAGGTTTTCCCCATCAGAACTTTGAAACATTGACTGAAATAACTTCGGCTGATGTTGAGTTGTTGGGAGAGACCTGAAGCTGTATAGGCCTGTTCCAAATCATGCTGCACGATCATCACTGCTTTTTTCACGGCATCGATGATTTCCTGCGAATACGAAGTCTGTTCATCAGCCTTTCGAATGCTTACAGCAGTCTGTTTGATCCATTCTTCAACCTCGTACCAAGACTCGAAAGAATGGATCATCGAGATTTTTCCAAGCGTAGTTTGACCAAAAAGGTGGTTCCATTCCATCACGATCGAGTACAGCAATCCCATCAACTGACCTTTATGTAATCGTAAGGATATAAACTGGTCAATGAGTTGATTGTAGTAACTGTCATGGTGGGTCCATGGGGTTTGGAACCAACGATGTTTAATCCGGTCAAGGTCCTCATCCTGCGGTTCTTTTGAACATGTGTCTTCCTCATTTATCGAAACGGCAATGACTTGGTTATTGGGGTTGTAAACATAGAATAAAGACGTCTCTGTATAATTCCTAATCCAGTTTTTGATGTGCGACCATGTTCGCTCTTGTACATCAGACAAAACCAACAACGTACTCTGGGGAACTTGATGCAGGCCTTCCTTCAATTGATAAAATAGTTGATCTTCTTCGGACGGGGGTGCAGCCCACATGCAGCTATTACGCTCAACCTCCCATCTTATCTCATCTTCATGCGCAGTTAGCTCCATTGGCCACTTATGCTCTGATTTGCGATCCTGTGAAACAAGGGCATACACATTTTGATAATGGAAATTGACTTCATTCTGCGAAGGCATCTTTCTTATCGTGCTTGTCAACCCGTTAATTCGGGTATGTATCCGTTGCAGAACATGTTCAAATTGCTCTTTCTCCAGCTGGACTTTGGCTATATAATCGATGGCTCCGAGTCTTAGCGCTTCCTGGATATAATCGAAATCCTGATGCAGTGTTAACACAACGATATGAAGTTCTGGATAGAGCTGCCTCGCAGCTCGCATCAGTTCAATTCCTGACATGACGGGCATCGCAAGATCCGTTAACATCAGATCGACCGGTTGGGTTTGTAGGAAATCCAGCGCTTTCGCCCCGTTGCTGGCCTCTCCTACAACCTCCATGTTGAACTCGTTCCATGGCATCGCAGAGCTAATCCCTTTGCGTACCAGCTTATCATCATCTACAATCAATACCTTAATCATGACGAGATATCTTCTCCTTTAATAGGCAATACAAGCAGTATGCTTGTCCCTGTTCCCAATTCACTCTCGATCACCAGTTGTGCTTGATCCCCGTACTGCGCCTTTAACATGCGGTGAACGTAATTGAGTCCGATACCCATTCCTACTTTTTGATGCTCAGCTACACGATTGTTCAGCAGATTATGAATGGTTTCCTCGGTCATACCTGCTCCATTATCTTGAATCATAATGTTCAGCGTTGCAGTGCATGTCACTTCAATTTGAATAAAACCTTCGTCACTCAATCCATGATATAGCGAATTTTCAACCAGCGGTTGCAGAATAAAGCGAGGCACAGGAATTTGAAGTACTTGTTCATCTGCAATAATGCGGACGTCAAATTCAAAATCATAGCGAATTTGCTGCAAAATCAGATACTGCCTTAGCGCATCAATCTCTTCTTCCATTGTGGATACTTGCCCTAATTTGCCTAGATTGTAATAGAGTAGCTTGTTCAATGATTGCACCAGCTTGTCGATCTCCCCTTGTCCGTTCATGACGGCCAGCCAGTGCACTGTATCCAGCGTATTCATTAGAAAGTGCGGGTTGATCTGATAGAGCAGCTTTTCCACTTCCAGGTCTGCACGTATCTTCTCTTTCTGCTGCACTTCCCTGAAGAGGTCACCAATTTGATGCTGCATATTCGAAAATTCACCCAACAGAAAATCAAATTCGGGGATCTGAGTGCGAGCTCGGCTTCCTTTCGTTTGTGGATTTTTGGACATCCCATTGATCTCCGAATGAAACAAACCGAGTGGTTTGTACACCATCTTCCACAGAAGCCAAGCAAGAAAAACGGTAAAGCCGAGGAAAAATAAAGCGACCAGCAATATTTGAAGCAACCACTGGTTTTTCTCCTGTTGATACTGAGCCTGCGAAATGACAGATACGACGCTCCATTTCTGTGAGGAATCCTCCTTGAACCAGTGATACCCACGGGATATTCCATCCTTGGCAGGATCGACCGTTAAGTTGGAGAAGTTCTCCCCGACCTTCATGGCCTCCGGTATTTCACTGTACACAATGTTTCCTGTACCATCCAGAATGAGATGAGATAATGCGCCGTTGTATTGATTGTAACCCAAGATATCCTGTGTAAGGCGAAAGCCGGATTCTACGTATATGTACACGTCGTCTCTTTTGGGCAGTTGTACTTTTCGCATGGCAGACAGAACGAGTTGGTCATCAAACCGGTTCATGCTGATATGGGGACCATAATACTTAATGCCATAAGTTTGGAAGAGCACTGGCAAAGATTCAGGAGAAAAATGATCCTTAATCGGAAAGTTGCCGAACTGCGTAGTGCCTTCTTTCTGGAAATAATATAAGGTCAATCCGATATTCGGATTGGTAAACGTGACCACACTTAACTCGCTCTTTAATTCGTCCCTGGCCTCGATTAATTCGAAGATATCGGAGGACGGATTCAAAAATTCATCCAACCTTTTGCCTACAGTACCACCGTAAGACAATTGCTGTGTAACGTGATTCAGATTGGTGATGGAATTCTCCAATGAAGATGTCACCTGCTGTAAATTGCTGCGAATGCCATCATCGATCTTATTTGCGAAAATGGAGTCAATCGTATAGTAAGAAATCGCAAATATGCTGATAAAGGGGATAAACGCACTGAGAAAGAACAATAAAAAGATTCTTTTTTTGAGTGTCATGGGGACCGATTCTCCTTCTGAAAATGAAACAGCAAGCCTCCTGCGTATGGAAGCTTGCTGTGGATATACATACAGCTATGCCGGTTATCGTTTTCTCCATAGGCCTCGTCCAAGTCCAATTTCCTTTCATCATTATAGATTGATATTCAAATAAGTCAAACGCTTTCATACTGTACGCATATAAAAAGTGCTACTCCTCAAAATGATGAGGAATAGCACTTAATATATGCGTACCTTACTTCAGTTGTAATTACTTCTTGTTAATGGAATGCTCAAACATTTCAGTCTACTCTCGCACCGTCACATTTAATTTGTGTGATCTGGTTTCCCCTGAAGAATTACGAAGTACAGCTTCATACTCGTAGATTCCAGGTACCCTTCCAGAGATTGAGGTAACCGCAGACTGTGCACCAGGCGAATGAGATTGCAGCGATTGTGTGTCAATCAATACACCATTTTCGTAAAGTTCGTATTCGGTTGCGTTTGTTCCCCACCACAGATTCATGTTGACATTATAGTTGCCGTTACCGTCCCAGTTGTCGTTCGACAGAACGGCTTGCCCCGGGGAAGCATCCGTGACGATGACTGTCAGTGGAACACTCATGGTTGAACCCAGTGCATTGATCAATTCTCCAGTATAGATATAGGTGCCATTTTTCTTTCCAGTAATATCAACTTGAACAGATTGGGCGGATGGAGATTGATCGACCAGAGAAATTTCCTTAATCAATTCACCATTCTCATACAGTTTGAACTGATTGCCATTATTCCCCCACCACAGATTCATAGTGATTGTATAGTCTCCGTCTTTGAGCCCCGTGTCGTAACCATTATTATCAGATAACACCGGAGTGCCAGGGGCACCATTTGCTAGTGGCGTTGTCTGATGTAGCCATTCCTCCCACTTAATCAGAACACTTGCCTGCTCATTTGTAAATACGGTTCCTCTAGCTGCTTGAACGTCATTACCGTAGGATGCAAGCAATTGACGCGCTTTTGCTCCTTCACGATCATTTGCTGCCTGTTTGGCCTGCTGTAACGTGTTTGTGAGTTGATCAGCAAGAACACCAGCATTAGGATCGATCGATTCATCTGCAAAGGCATTGGTCAGATTGATCAGGCTGTCGAATGTAGCAATAACGCCAAAACGATATTCTACCGTCTGTTCCCACCCAGCCAAATCGGAGACGGTTGCCGTAACCTGGTTCAGGCCGGGTTCCAGTGTATACGCAGGAGTGTCGAGAAGCACACCCTCCGGTTCTTCCACACCGGATACCGAATCGGAGGCTGTATAGCCAATTTCCACATGCTGATCAATGGTGTACTCGGTTTGACCATGAATTTCAATGGTTGGAGGTACGAGATCAATCGATATGGACAAAGACTGTTCACTCTCTTTGTTGCCGTCAACATCGACACTCCAGTAGGTGATGGTATGTGTACCTTCTTCAGTTAGGGTCAACTGTGTGCCACTCACCGTTTCGCCACCATTGATTTGATAATAGGTCCCTTCGATTTCGGAATCTTCATCGCTTGCTGTGAAGGTTACTTGTGCCGGAGAAGTATACCAGCCGTTCTGCAATTCTCCTTCCACAGTTGCCGTAGTATGCGGGGCTTCCTGCTCCGGAGTTTCTCCTTCCAACGTAACAAAATCAGATAGCGGAATATTCAATTCCTTTACAAGTCGTGCCACCAGTTCAGACACCTTGATTGCACCGTTCATTTGCAAATGTGTATTGTCTTCGGTTGTACCTACCCACATGAATATCGATTTGGTTCCTTCTGTGCCAAGCTCCTGGAAATGCTCCCAACTGGCTTGGTTCAGATCAATGATGAGCGTGTCGGTTTCCTGTGCTGTTTCTTTCATCGCCTTTACGTATTCCGGGAAGCTCTTGTTCAGCACCTCTCCAGTAAAATCACGACGATTCACTGGCGTGACCAGAACTGGAATTGCCCCTCTCTGCAGAGCGCCGTTAATGTATTCTTTGAGATATACCTTAAATTGCTCTGGTGTAAGATAACGCTCTGGACGTGAAGGTGTGGAATCGTTATGAGACCACTGCATGAACAGATAATCGCCTTCTTGAATGTCGAGTAAAATATCGTTGAGATATCCACCGACCAGGAAGGTCTTGCTGCTCAAGCCTCCAACTGCCCGGTTATCAATACTGACTTCATTTGGATCAAAAAATCCACCCAATGTTTCTCCCCAGCCTGCTTGCGGACGATAGTTTTCCGCGTAATTGGCCACCGTGGAATCACTGGCCAAATAAATAACTGGTTTATCACTTGCACTGTGATCTGGCAGTCGCTCCAGCTTCAGCGCATTGATCTTCGGTGCATTTCCGGTAAAGTTGAAGTTAAATACCCCATCAATCAGGGCAACGTCATACGTGATTTCTTTGAATTCGCCCTTGGCAATGCTTGTAAGCGGTAGCTTTGTCATCTGCTCTACCACGACATTTGCGCTGGTTGATTCCTCCGCATCCCCGATGGTCATCGTTACCCGGTAATTCGCCGGCTCCATTTCCGCCAGGAAAGAGGTACCGTTTACTCGTGTGAAATCTTCCTTGAGCAAATCTCCGGTTTCCCGGTTCTCATCTTTGGTCAGCGCCGTATCAGCAAAGCCGAACCCATTGCCTTCAATGTACGCTCTTTTGGCATCTACCTTGATGTATCCGTCGGCTGCGCTGCCAGAACCAAAGTCAAATTTGTATTCACTTATCTCTTCGCTTGGTTCACTTGTCAATGAATCTTTCGCCACAGTTAACATGTTAAATGTATGGTCAACTTTAGCCTGCGTGGCTTCCGTATTGAATATAGCTTCCGCAGTTGCCAAAGCCCGGTTCACCACGGCCTTCGATGCATCTGTATATTCCGACAGATCAATTGCTTTGATCTCATCGTACAGAGCGATTAAGGCCGTCTGATCGCCACTCTCCGAAGAGAGCTGAGTGCCTTCAATCCGCACGTTATCGATCTGGGTAGTCCAGTTCAACGTGCCTCCACCGCCTTTTCTTGTTCCCAAGAACCGCATGGATCTGACGTTGTCCGCATATGCGGCGGAACTCAGCGAGATATCTGCAATCGTTTGGGTAACTGTCGGATCGGCTATGTTCGTTAATGTCAGATCCAATGTTTTCTCGGCAAAATTAACGGTAGCATCCACATTGACCCACTGGTTCTTGGAAATATCTGTAGCTGTTCCCCCTTCAGGTATGGCCGTATCCCCTGTACCGTAGTCCGGATTATATGCACCGACAAAATAATGAATTTTGGTGCTTCCGGTTTTCGTAAACAGCGTGAAAAGGGCATTTTCGTTCGAATCCTGGATCGTGAGATGACCTTCTGATGGATAGGCACTCACATTACCGGATTGCCAGTCAAAGTTCACGTTCACCTGATCGCCGTTTACGGCATCAAACAGACGGAACACCTTGGCCCGATTGCCCGATCCGGAACCCGCGACGGACAATACCTTATTTCCGGACTGGTCAACAACGGTTCCTGTCATGGTTCCTGCAATACCCGTGGCATTGACCATCGCATACTGGTAGCCCGCAGCGTCGCCTTGAAAATCCTCCTCATAGAGCTGGGTTTCCGGCTCTGGTTCTGGCTCGGTGATATCCGGATCGATAACCAGCGACGAAATGCTCAGCTCCATGTCTTTGACTGCACCAGCAACGAGTCCGGCAATTTTCTGTGCACCATGGCTGCTGAAATGGGTATTATCGTTGATTCCATTCGGGTATTTTGGATATTCACCCGGATTAGCATATAGGAATACTTTTTCCGTAGCGGTATTACCAATTTTGTCGTAGTACGCAATACTTAACTTGCTCAGATCAATCAGCGGCACGCCAAGCTCTTCAGCCACTTCTTTGGCAGCCTGAACATATGCCGGGAAGCTGACGTTGAACTCCTGAGTCACCGTATTGAAGTCTCTGCGTCCAACCGGAGTGAGCAATACGGGTGTAGCGCCGCGCTGTTTGGCACCGTTTACATAACGAGTTAAGTAGACCTTATAATCCTCCGGTGATGCATACCGGTCCGGTATCCCTGCACTAGCGTCGTTATGACCAAAGGAAATGAAGAAGAAGTCCCCCGGCTTAATTCGCTGCAGGATCGTATCCAGACGACCGTCTACCATGAATGATTTGCTGCTTCGGCCGCCGATCGCATCGTTCACGATCACTGCCCCATTGGAGAAATAGCGTCCGAACTGTTGTCCCCATCCTTCTTGAGGAGCCTGCATTTCACTGTAAGATTGCATGGTTGAATCACCGGCCATATAGATCGTTGTTGCCGCACCGGCTACTTTCTCTGGATATTTCTCGATGATGACGTCTTGGATGTCTATGGCTGTACCCGTGAAGAGAAGATCGAGCTGTCCATCCACCACAGCAATATCATAGGAATACTCCAATGGTGTCCCTGCTGTCACATTGGTTACGGCGAGCTTCTGGACGAATTCAGATTTGACTCCAACGTTCGAGTCATTTGCATCATTGCCCAATCGCAGCGTCACCTTATAGTTTGCATTGGGCAGGTCAACAGCAAATGTCGTACCTGTCGCAACCGAAACCTGGTTTGCCCCTACCGTAACATCCCTTGTATCCTTGAAGCCGTATCCCGGATCTTGTGCGTAGAGCGTATCCTGTATGTTCGTACTTCCTGACGTAGTCTCTGTACCGAAATTAAAACGGTAGACCGGCTCCAGCATTTCAGCTTCGCGAGTCAGCGCCAAGTCGGCTTTAGGGAATGCTGTAGCTTCCGCTCCAAGATAAAAGCCGGTATGAGGCGGCTGGTTGTAGGCTACATTTTGCCAGGCTACGCCAAGTCGATACACAGGATCCTGCATCAGCGTAGGGATGCGATAGTCTGAAGGAATGGTCGTTGTGTAGAGACGATACTCCGAACTATCTTCGCTCCGCAGCAGAAGCTCCTCACGCCAGTCGCCCAGAATGTCCGCCTGAAGTGCCGGATTGCCTTTGGTATGGTTGTTCGTTAACGTACCGGTTGCCCGGAAGATTTCATTCAGCTTTTTGTTTTGGTAATCCCACTTATAGATGAGCGGAATTCCTTTGGCTGTGCTATTATCCCACTCATGGTCCAACAGCTCCCGCTGAAGATCTCCATCCCACCAGATGGCGAAATTGGCGGTTTTGGGCCCTTCCTCCACAGTGTAGATAGCCTCTCCTGTTGCTGAATAGGTATTGGTTACAGGTACACTTTGCCCGTTGGTAACGGTCGTGGCCCATGATTCGTAACCCGGATAGTTCGGATCAATGTCCGCCGACATCCCGCGACCGGTGTCAAAACCTGTTTTCTCACCCCAGAGGATTTCGCCTGTTGCCGCATTGCGCATCTCCAGTCCGTATGCCGCATCCGAATGCTCATGCACGCTTACGACCTGGTACCCCTCTCGATTTGGATCGAGCTGGCCGGCATGCATGGCATCACCGTGGCCGAGTCCAGTGCTGTACAGCAAGCTGCCATCATCATCAATGGCCAAGGCGCCAAACATAATTTCGTCCTTGCCGTCCTTGTCGACATCCAGCACACTTAGATTATGGTTGCCCTGTGATTGATATTGTGATCCTGCTTCATTCGTGTCGAACGTCCAGCGCTTGACGAGTTCCCCGCCAACATAATCATAAGCAACAAGCACAGTGCGGGTATAGTAACCCCGGCTCATCACGACACTTGGCTTCGTACCGTCCAGATAAGCGATGGCGCCAAGGAACCGGTCTACACGGTTGCCATAGCCGTCACCCCAATCGTTGACGTTGCCTCTTGGTGGATCATAATTCACAGTAGACACAGCCGCGCCAGTCTCACCGTTAAACAGTGTGAGATATTCCGGCCCTGACAGTATGTATCCGCCGTCGTTGCGATAATCTTTCGTGCCGTCACCAATGACCGTGCCTTGGCCGTCCTTCGTGCCGTCCGCCGTCTTGACAACAACCTCGGCCTTTCCGTTGCCATCGAGGTCATATACCATTAACTGCGTATAATGCGCTCCGGCGCGGATATTGACTCCCAGGTCAATCCTCCACAGCTTTGTGCCATCCAGTTTGATGGCATCGATATAGACATTGCCCGTATAACCGGCCTGCGAATTGTCCTTGGAATTGCTTGGACTCCACAGGAAGACGATTTCATATTCGCCATCGCCGTCCAAGTCAGCTACGGACGCGTCACCTGCATAATAAGAGTAGGTTCCACCATCCTTAGTCCGGCCATCGGCCGGTTTATCGAGCGGAATAGGCAAATAATCGTTATGCCAGACTGATACAACCTCCGGTTGCATTTGCTCTTTGCCTGCAATAACGGTGGAGATCTGATATTGCGAGCTGTCGAAACCAGTGGTGTCCACATAGTTCGTCACATCGCTTATGGGTGATGCGTTCACTTTGGTTCCATTTTTATATATATTGAAAGCGATATCATCTGGGTCGTTGTTTAAATACCTCCAGCTTAAAAAAACGCCGTTGTCCACAAGAACCGCAACCAAACCCCTTTTCAGGTATTCTGCTTGGCGACCCGGCAGGCCGTTTGATGATGACTCTGCACGCATCGGTGCCGGAGGAACAGCCAGTGAAATAACCATAAGGAGTGCTAAAAAAGATACAAACATCGATTTCTGGATGGAAACAGTTCTTCGGATCATTCGATTAACTCCTCCTTATCTAAGAATTCATTTTTAGAATCATCAGTTCGATCCTGCCCTGTTTGTTGTCAAATGAACACAATTTACAGCCACCTCCTCTTTATGTTACCGCTTACATTTATCTTACAGGTCTAAAAAAAGACAGACAATCTAAAAAATGTGACGTATTATATAAAATAATTGACTTTTTTAGGAAGGAGATGAAACGATGGTTCATACGGTTTCTTATGCTTTTCGTAATGACGATACATCAATCATGACACTGGACTCTATTGGATGGCAGATCGTTTCTAGCGAGGAATATCGTTGTCCAAGTGATGATAGACCGGACCCGGGGCACGTCGTTTTTCAATACACACTTAATGGTCAGGGTTATCTGGATATTGAAAATCAAACGATTCCTTTACCAAAGGGACATGCCCTACTTGTTAAAATCTCTGGAGAACATTGCTATTACTATAAACAAGAGAACAACGAACCCTGGGAATTTATATGGATCAACATTCGCGGGGATGAAGCCAACCGAATTTGGGATATGATCCATGATAATGAGGGACATGTCATTCGACGAAACGCGGACTCTCCCTTGATTCAAGAGTTATGGCAAATTATCCATTTGATTCATCAAGAGAAAGTTACGGACAAGTATCGCTTGTCCATGCAAGTCTATCGGTGGTTGCTTATCTTGGTACAGACGAGTCGGGATGCGGAGAAGGATATCGGTGCCTTATCCATAACAACGATTGAGAAATGTAAAAAGTTTATTCGAGAGAATTATGCCTCCCCTTTGACACTGGATCTGCTGGCCAGTCATTGTGATATCAATAAACACTATTTGTGCAGGTTATTTCAGAAATCCGAGAAAACATCACCGCTAGCCTATCTCAAAGACAGACGCATTGAGGTTGCAGTACGATTACTACGTACAACGGAACTTCCGATTTCCCAAATTGGTCAACAATGCGGCTTTGAGAGTCCCAGCTATTTCGGCAAAGTTTTTCGTCAATATATGTCCATGTCTCCCAAAGAATATCGCATGAATAAGCTAGAGTTTCCTTACGAGGCCATCTATTATGAATAGCTAAACTCGCTGTTTGCTAGTTGTCCTTGGCTCGGGAACTGCTCTTGTACCAATAAAAATAAAAAAAGCCGCTAGAATAGCGACTTTTAATGGAACTATGTTCTTTTTTTGTGCTTCGATAATTGATGCACTTATTGAGCGGTGTATCCTCCGTCTATGATCAAGCTGTTTCCTGTCATATATGAAGAATCGTCACTAGCTAGGAACAGAACGGCTTTCGCCATCTCTTCTGCTTGACCCAGACGTTTCATCGGTGTTGCCGCAGAAAGTGCTTGCTTGCTCTCTTCCGGGATAATCGGTGTATCGATAAAGCCTGGGCAAAGGGAGTTCACCCGAATATTCTGCTCAGCATACTCGAGCGCGAGCGAACGAGTCAGGTTTACAACGCCGCCTTTAGCTGCATTGTAGGCTGCTGAACCAGGCGAACCAACCCATCCGTACATGGAAGCCGTGTTGACGATTGTACCTCCGCCAATTTTCAGCATTTCGCGAATCGATTCACGTGCAACCAAGAATACGCCGTCCAGATCAACATTGACCGTATTGCGCCATTCGGCATAATCAAGCTCATGCGTCGGATGAACACGTCCGATTCCCGCATTGTTGAATACGATATCCACTTGACCAAATGCTTCTACGGTTTGTTTGAAAATCTCAGAAACCTCTTCTTCACTTGTTATGTTTGCTTTAATAAAGAGAGCCTCTGCTTTAAGCGCTTTCAGTTCCTGCTCAAACGCCTTGCCTTTTTCTTCATTCAGATCCACCAAGACCACTTTAGCTCCTTCGGAAACGAATAAGCGAGCTGTCGCTGCACCAATCCCGGATGCTCCTCCTGTGATGACTGCAACTTTATCTTGAAGTTTGCCCATGAATAAATCCCCCAGTATAATATTTTGAATAGCGCCTATATAAATAGTGCTATATGATGTTTACAAAACTAATTCTATGCTTAAAATTGTAACAATCCAATCATTAAGATGTGACCAAGTGTCTACCTCGTAGACACTTTATAAAACTATGTCTATATTTATAGGAGTTTTCTTGAATGAATAATGAACTTATTGTGACATCTCAACATCGTAATCGAACCAAGGAGCACCTAAAAACCGCTCTGATTCAGCTCATTAAGAAAAAAGGATTTCATGGTGTTTCTGTCAAAGACATCGTTGATCAGGCGGGTTATAATCGCAGCACGTTTTATTTACACTACCAGGATAAGTATATTCTCGCCGAAGAGTTGTTGAGTATGACACTCGAAGGATTGAGGGGCGCAGTAGGCAAACCCTATTGGCACGGTCAAAAGGTTTCAACAAACAAGCTGGATGCCGAATCTTTTCAAATCGTGGATTATATCTACGAACACCGTGACTTCTTCGAACTGATTCAATACGATGATACGTTACCCGGTCTACATACAGGCTTTCCACAAACCATACTCAAAATCTATCAGGAGCAATTTGTCTTTGAGACGATCAACAACTCCCCAGTCAATATGGATTATTTCAAGTACTATACCGCCTACGGTTTTTTTGGACTGTTGAACAATTGGATATTAAGCGGATATCGTGAATCACGTGAGGCATTTATCAAAAACGTGATTGATCTTACCAAAACGCATATTCACTCTTTTCATTATGTCGGTAACACGTTTGAATCTTGATCTCAAGTAAGTTGATTTGAACATCACGATGAACGATATGTCTGCCTTAGATAACAGGCCAGTTGCAGATGGAGCAGATGCTCCTGATTACTCAGGGACATGCCCAGAATCTCTTCGATTTTATGAATACGCTGATACAAAGTATTGATATGAATATGAAGTGCTGCCGCAGCTTGGACCGCAGAACTTCCGCATGCCATATACGTCATGAGAGTTTCCTCTAGTCCGCCGGTCTGCCCTTTGGCAGGCCGAAGCGGCTCAAATATCTCTGCCATAAACGCATTCAAATCCTCAGCCGGTTGCCGGATAAACAACCGGTTAACACCAATATCCGTATATCGGATCGTCCCTTGTTCTCCCCTTGTCTTCTGGTATGCAAGCGCCTTGTCCGCTTCCTGGAATCCCGTATTAATGGCATCGACACCAGACCGCACTGAACTTAATCCCCCCAACAATTTCACATGATTACGATGTTCCCACTCCGGCAGCAATGCGCTGAACTGTTGTTCCAGTTTGCCAGGCTTGTGCGACTCATTCAGCATAAGCAGTACTGTAATTCGTCTATCATTGCCAAACGCAATGGGCAGCGCTCCTGCTGGCATTTTCTCTCTTAAATACGCTACCAATTGAACAGACAACGCGCTAAGCGTAGAAGGGTTGACCCACTCCGCAAACTCCAGCAGTCCCACCACGATGGAGGTTGAAGGAACGATTCCGATCTCCCCGGACTTCTGCCAATAATCCTCTGAATCCTGACTGAGCCTCAAATCGTTGAAAAATTGCTGTGTTTTCTTAAAATAAAATTCGGCCAGGGACTGCTTGCGCATTAATTCCAGGGCCAAAATGGAGCTTCCCTGCTCCAGCGCAATCAACTGCAATGGTTCGAGCTTTGTGTTCATCTGGATAATGAGATAACCAAGGCACTGATTGGCTGAAGCAATCGGATATAGATATTGATACGATCGGTCGGCTACTCCCTCGATACACGTCAGATAATCCGGATGATGCAAGGATTCGTACAAGCTGCGAAGACTTTCTGCATTCCAGCCATTCATGATTTTGCTGCGTTTCGGAATCCATTCGTTGTCGATAAAATCCACAAAGGTCATCGATACGCCAATAACACGTGCCAGTTCGTTAACAATAGATACCGCGCCCTTATTTTGCAGCGAAAGCCGCATAAGCGAGGAGTGAATCTCATCCCGTTTCATGAGTGTCTCGTTCTGTTTGCTCAGATTCTCGTACAGTTTGGCATTTGTGATCGCAATCGAAACCTGATCTGCAAAGCTTTGCAGTAGCCTAACATCCGACTCCGTGAATAGCGGGACCCTCCCTTTTTGATAAACGATTAACACACAATCCGATTGGCCTTCTACCTTGATAGGCACCGAAATGATTGAACCTATATTTTGAAAATTGTACGCTGAGTTCAGATGATATTTGTTGTCCAATGTCATATTGCCAAAGTCGTCTTCTACTGTTGATAAACCGTTGTAGAGCTTTGGTGTACCTCGCTTAAAGGTGTTTCCGATGATCCCTTCACCTGGTTTCAGCTTCATTCTCAGCATGCCTTCACCCATCTCCCCTGCTCTTGCCTTGACCGTTAACGCGTCGATCGCAGGGTCATACCTCCACAACACACCTATGCACTCATAAGGGATAACCGATAGTGCACTTACCAAAATCCGTCCAAGCAACTCGTTCAGATCCAGAAGTTGAGTCACATCCCTAATGCTGTTCATTATTTCATTCAAGGCTCGTTCATTCTTGCTTGCCACAGCTTCCGTATAGTATGGGTAAAGCAAAGACGACAGTGTAACTAAATCTTCCGCAGAAAACTCCCAGTTCTTAAATACCCGGATAGACACACATATATTGTTATTGTATGGAAGAAAAACTAACATATTTTCTTCTGACTCCCGTTCTACTTTGGGATGTTGCAGTGGAAGCTGTTCCGCAAAACAAGGCGGTGTACTTTCTCTTCTGCCTATCGCTTCGATCAGTATCCAATCCGCCCAGTTGCTGCTGATCCACACCTCGTAATCGCAGTTTCCCAAGCGTTCTTGCAGGATTTTATGTAAGATTCCATTCAACGAAGCCGCCCCCTGTCAATGTAGGTTTTCACATCATGAATAAGATAATTATACAGAGATATACATTGTCTTGAAACCCCTACATACTGTAACTTTAAAGCAACACAGAAATTTAGTTAACATTCGATGAGAAAGAAGGTAACGCGATGTCTAAAATCATGCACAGTAAACACTTCAAGTACATTGTTCTCACTCTCTTGTTTCTCGGCTGGTGTCTTGGCAACCTGGATCGTTTCGTCATCAACTATGCCATTGTAGGCATTACTCAGGATCTGGGCCTAGGTGCTTCTGCACAAGGAATCATCCTCAGTAGCTTTTTTCTCGGATATGCCATTATGCAAATTCCAGGCGGAGCACTCGCCGACCGTTTCGGTTATCGGAAAGTTATTCTCGTTTCCTTGTTCTCGTGGTCCGTATTCACTATTCTGACTGGTTCAGCCTGGTCGTTGTTCTCTCTTATCTTTGTTCGTTTCCTATTTGGGATCGGAGAAGGCAGCTTCTTCCCTTCCGGTTCCAAGGCCATCGCCACGAACTTTCCCATTAATCAGCGCAGTGGAGCCATGTCCATTATGCTGTCATCCGCAGCCATTATGGGGGTTGTCACTCCGATTCTAACCGGACATGCCCTTGTGACCATTGGCTGGCGCAACCTGTTCTATATCATTGGTGCGGTGGGCATCCTTATCACAGCCATGATGTTCTTTTTATTAAAAGAACCCGCCAAGCCTGCACTTGCGACCTCCGGCTCGGGCCAACAACCCAAAACGTCACTGAAAACCGTCCTGAAGACGCCCATGATCTGGAATTTGTTCATCAGCTACTTCAGTATCTATGCAGTGAACTGGGGGCTTCAATCCTGGATGCCGACGTACATGGTCAATGTCCGAGGACTGGATATGACTCAAATGGGACTGCTCGCCGCCATTCCGGCTTTGGTCAGCATTTTCACCATGATTCTCAGCGGCTATGTGCTTGACCGTATCCCGGCAGGCAAAGATCGAATTATCGCTTCCGTGTTCGGTGTACTTGTGGCCTTGTTCCTGTATCTGATGGGCTCCGCGGGAAGCATCACCACATTCATTACGTACATGACAATCGTTACGGCAATGGCCGGATTTATCTCAACACTAATCATTTCGAAGTCCCTTAAAACGATGCCCGAATCTGTCGTTGCGACAGCCAATGGATTCATTAACACAGGAGCTCAGCTTGCAGGTTTCCTGACTCCGATGCTGATCGGATTCCTGGTTGAAGCTTCCGGGGGATCTTATGCCACCGCCTTTATCATGCTGATCGCTTTCGCTCTGATCTGCTCCATTACCTTGATGTTCTCTCGTCGTTCGAATTCGGATCAGGATAACACAACTGAGATGCAAGCAAAAGCCGTATAAACACAAGAGTTTGCCGCCATATGTTACTTCCACATTTAGTTCATGTTCTATTCGACAATACAACCATTTTAACGAATAAGAGGTGCTATGAATTATGACTACAACTGTAGATTTGACTCAATTTATATCGGAAGCGATTGAGGGAAAACACGATATGTTCACCAATGCCAGTGACCAAATCTGGGGATTTGCAGAGACCCGTTTCGATGAATTCCAATCAGCAGAGCTGCTTATGGGGATGCTGGAATCCGAAGGCTTCACGATCGAGAAAGGTGTGGCGGGATTGGAAACTGGATTTATCGCTTCATATGGTTCGGGGCTGCCCGTCATTGCTCTCTTGGGTGAATACGATGCACTTGCCGATCTCAGCCAGGAAGCCGGAATCAGCACATATCAACCTGTTCAGCCGCGTGGAAACGGTCATGGATGCGGGCATAATCTGCTCGGCATCGGTGCATTGGCTGCTGCCGTCGCGGTCAAAGACTATCTTCAGGAGCATCCGGAGACCCCAGGTACGGTGCGCTTTTACGGATGTCCTGCCGAGGAAAGTGGATACGGTAAAACCTATCTGGCTCGGGAAGGTTATTTTAAAGATGTAGATGCTGCCCTCTCCTGGCACCCTCATTCTATGAATGCCGTTATGCATGGAAGCTCCAATGCAGTCATTCACGGTACATTTACCTTTAAAGGTATTAGTGCTCATGCTGCTGCCGCTCCTCACCTGGGACGCAGTGCTCTCGATGCAGTTGAGCTGATGAATATCGGTTCGAATTATATGCGGGAACACATGATTGATCAGGCCAGAATTCATTATGCGATCACAAACTCAGGCGGCTTGGCTCCCAATGTAGTGCAAGCGGAAGCAGAGGTCACGTATCTCGTTCGAGCTCCCAAGAGCGCACAGGTACGCAGTCTGTTTGAACGTCTGGTGAAAGTGGCAGAAGGGGCTGCCTTGATGACCGAAACAACGATGGATTTTAAATATGAAGGTGCCTGCGCCAACCTGATCCCGAACAGTACGCTTGAAAAAGTGATGCATCAGCATCTCGTTGCCTTCGGCGCTCCTGATTATGAAGAGAATGAATACAACTATGCCAAAGCGATCTATGATACGCTGCCGCTCCAAAATCAGCAGGAAGCTGGTGCGTTAGTTGGCCCTGAGCTTGCTCCTCTTCTTGCCGAGCGGCCGCTGCCGAACTTTGTTGCCCCTTATTCGGATGAGAAGGAAACATTCATGGGCGGTTCAACCGATGTTGCAGATGTTAGCTGGAATGTGCCGACAGCACAGTGTATTACAACGACGA
Source organism: Paenibacillus sp. FSL R7-0026 (assembly GCF_038004485.1). NCBI lineage: Bacteria > Bacillati > Bacillota > Bacilli > Caryophanales > Paenibacillaceae > Paenibacillus > Paenibacillus sp. FSL R7-0026. The sequence continues at coordinate 3,213,111 of NZ_JBBORG010000001.1, read as the reverse complement.
TGGCATTTGGCACGCCGCTTCACGCATGGCAGACCGTTGCTCAGGGTAAGAGCAGCTTTGCTCACAAAGGTATGTTGCTCGCAGCCAAAGCAATGGCGGCTACGGCTATTGAGTCCATTTTACATCCAGAGATCATCAAGGAAGCGCAACAGGAATTGTTGGACAGACTCGGCGGGGAATCCTACGACTGTCTCGTTCCAGCAGATGTGCAACCTCCGAAACGGGGAGAATAAGCCCGTGAGGTTCAAAGACGTATTTTCTATTATTGGCCCAGCCATGGTTGGGCCTTCAAGTTCCCATACCGCTGGAGCAGCACGGATTGGACGTACAGCTAGACATCTGTTCGGGGAGTGTCCCTCACATGCGGAGATCCTCATGTTTGGTTCTTTTGCCGCAACGTACAAAGGACATGGAACCGACACCGCCATTGTCGGTGGTCTGCTCGACATGGACACGGATGATCCCGGACTGCCTGAAGCATTTGCCCATGCAGATACTGCCGGTATGGAAACTATCATCCGTCCGGGGACAGGTCTGTACCCTCATCCGAACACGGCCGAGATTGTATTAACCAATGCTGCAGGAAATCGCACATTGAATATGGTAGGCACATCGATCGGTGGGGGAAATATCGAAATCGTCCGGATCAATGGCTACAACCTGAAGTTGACGGCCCTCTACCCTACACTCATCATCCGTCACAGCGATGAACCGGGCGTCATTGCTGTGGTCACTCGGTTGCTCGTGGATAATCACATTAATATTGGACACATGTCCGTGGATCGAAAGAACCGACGCGGCGAAGCCATGATGGTACTGGAATGTGATGGCAAGATGGATCCTGTCGTGGTCCGCCAGATTGAGGTGCTTCCGGAAGTCCATGGTGTCACTCTACTCTGTCTATAGCTTAAATATCTGACTTCAGCTTTCTCAAAAAAAGGAGTTTCGCCAATGAATTTCCGAACGTTAAAACAACTTGCCGAACTGGCGGAGACTCGTAACCTTACCCTCGGACAGCTCATGTTGGAAGAGCAATGTCATGAGTCGGGCGAAGACAAGGACGCGGTCTTCGGACAAATGCATGAGTATTACGGAATTATGAAAAGCGCGGTGCATCAAGGTCTGCATACCGATACAACTTCCAAAAGCGGCTTGACTGGTGGGGATGCCCGTAAACTGATGGCTTACCGTGCAGATGGGCAATCCTTGCTAGGCGACCATGCCAGTCTGTCGATGAGTTACGCACTCGCGGTGTCCGAGGTCAACGCCTCGATGGGCCGAATTATTGCTACGCCGACGGCGGGTTCCTGCGGTATCATCCCTGGGGTATTTATTAGCAGCCAGGAACGGTTTGGTTGGACTGATGAACAAATGGTTTACGGCCTGTTCGCGTCTGGAGCCATTGGTTACGTCATCGCCAACAATTCGTTCATCTCTGGTGCGGAAGGTGGCTGTCAGGCGGAAGTGGGTTCTGCCATCGGGATGGCAGCCGGGGCGTTGGTGGATATCCGGGGCGGGTCCCCTTCTCAGTCTATCCACGCCGTTGGACTTGCTCTGAAAAACACCCTCGGCCTGATCTGTGATCCGGTTGCCGGATTGGTAGAGATACCTTGCATCGTGCGCAATGGCTTTGGCGCAATTACCGCTCTCGGAGCCGCCGATATGGCTCTTGCCGGCGTACGCAGTGTCATCCCTTCGGATGAGGTGGTACAGGTCATGCTGGAGGTCGGATCAGCCATGCCTGAATCGCTACGCGAAACAGCAGCCGGCGGCCTCGCCCAGACCCCGACAGGACGCAAAATCACAAGGGATTTACAACATAAATAAAAAATGGGCATGTCATTTATACGAGAGGAATAAAATCCTCAAGATAAATGCATGCCTAATTAAAAATTAATTTAAATACAAGCCTAAGCGGTAAGTAATTGGACTTTTTTCTTTTCTCTAGACAATTGAACATAAAACTAGCCTGTATAAATAAACTCATTATAATACGGGTCCCATTCTCCAGTTACAAATCTAGCAATGACTGCTTTTTCTAAACTAACAGGTGACCAAGACTCCAGTTCGGAGGCAACTTCAATCTGTGAAGCACTGGGAGTTTCAGTCACAATATCACCCTTATGATCTACCAATGTATATCCATCTTCAGTTTCCTCTTTGTACATGGGAAATGTCATCCTAGGTATTGGAGCATTACCAATCACTTTCCAGATACCATCTTCAATCCTGGAGTTTACAGTCTGTATTAAGAAAATGATTGGATTAGAAGTGATTTCACTTACTGTTGGGTGTTCCATTGATAACAAATTAAATACAATCATACAATCTGATATTCTTCCTTCAGAAACAACTTGTCCATAACAATTCCAATCCTGATTAAGTCTTATCGAGAAGACATCTCCTATCTTCACCGAAACTCTTTTTTTCATTATTGTATCCTTTACTATTTCTTTTTTATTCGACCTAGTCTTCTAAGTGGAATTTTTAACAGCGTATTAATGTTTCAGGGTTGCAGAGTGCCTTTCAGTAACTGTTTTATTAATTAAAGCAACTTCAAAATCAGATACCCATGTAAGTTCACCTAGATGTTCAGCATAGGCAAATTCATCTGGTTGTTCTGATATAATCTTCTCTAAAAGTACTTGCGTACCATCTCGTTGTAAAATAGATAGGAATATATCCATGCTATCTACATTATGATGACATATGACTCTAGCATTGTACTTCTTATTAGGGCTCTTTACGTCTTTTTTCCAAGTCCATTCATTTACATAATCTAACTTCTCTATTTGCAAAGCTGTCTCCATAAATGGATTAATATCCCAATTATTACGTAGAGCAAGTTTCTCTATGCCTTCCATTAGCAGGCGAAGCGTAGCCTTTTTTTTCTCCAACTCATTTTTTCCACTAAAGTCATTCAAACTAAATTGGATCGGTACCGAACACACACCAGAAACGTTAACAATCCGTTCATCCGTAATGTTTTCTACACACTCTATTAGGACTTTCCAACAATCTTTCGTTTTGTATTTCCCCAACAGACGTTCATACATCGCTGTAATACAGCGAGTTTCCAAACTAAAAGAGCGTCTTTTCCATTTCCAATTCAACGCATAATCTAATTTTGTTGCTTCGTTGTACTCACATTTTTGTTTTTTCATTATAGATTCAATATTTTCATCATCTACAATATACGGTAAATCCAAATTGAATCCTTTTAGATACATCTGCTTCTCTCCTTAGATTACTCCCGATGGTTAGTGCATTATTAACTTCTATCCAAACTTGAAGCCCAGTTTTTGAAGCAATTAAGCATCTCTTCTAAATTTTTGGCTCCCCCTGCACTGTGAAACACTCCATCTCTCACGATACAGTAGAACCAATCTTCTTCAGTTCTCTCTTCTTCAATCGAATCAAATGGCACATCTTCTAAATAGGTATCCGTCAAATCGATTTCGACAGACCAACCAGGATTATCCACCGTATCAATTCGCACACCGTATGAATGTTCCCAATCACCGTCACAGTTTTCATAATACCAGCTTTGAATCCATTTTAGGGTATCCATCATTGTGACCTCTTTTTAGTTTTTTCTACTCTAGGGAATTATCATTTAAAGGAATCCTCATGCCATGTTTCATACTTTTTTCGTATGAATTACCTTTTAGTAATAATTTGCTTTTTTTATGTAGGTTATACTTAAAAGCAAGGGGAAAACTTTATCTCAAATCAAGGAGGTCATTATGAGAAAAATAATATTGTTTATCTTCATTAGTATGATTATACTTGCGGGCTGTTCTAACAAGGATGAGAAAAAGAATTATCCAGTTTTCGAGGCACTGTAGTATTTAAAACAGATGAAAATGATAAGTATAAATTTCTTTTACTACAAAATATAAGTAAGCAAGACCTGGAGAATGGAAATCTTGAGGATTTTATAGAACTAGCACAAGACCAGGAAGCTTCGTATTATTTGGTCAATAGAGAAACATATGAAACAATTGAAGTAGGGCAAAGAGTAAGAATCACTGCTGGCTTAGACCAACTAGAACCCTCGCCACCCATTAGAACGGTTGTGAGTCTTGAACAAATCAATGATTAAAACTTATTAAATATGAACTATTTTAAGTTATGTATCATTCTCTCATTCGAAATATATTTCCCCAAATGATAAAAAGACCTTAACGTTTTAAAGCAAAAGTAAGGTCTCTTTATCATTTTAATTTCAAGATCAGAGTTGAATCACGTGCAGTTAAATCCGACCACCCGGTTCTCTCCTTTTATTACGCAATAAACCCTCCCGAATTCAGGCAAATCAATTCTGAGGCTTTTGAGGTTTTTTAATCATCTGTACGCCGTCAAAGGTAAGGCTGTCAATATCAGTTTCCTTTTTCAACATATATTTATCAAAGAACGCCTTTGTATAAGAAGTGATAATGTTGCGTTGTTCCATCGCGTCCCGGGTTCCTCTGGATGCTTTATCCGTAGTTGTAAACAAGGAATCGGAGAAGTCACCATGGACTACATTATCAATAATGGCAAAGTAGGTGTCCTTGCTGTTGGATTCAAGAAGAAATGCATTCGTATTATAGGCAAGTACAGTGCTGAGCTGCATGAAGGGTTTCTTAAAATCACTATCCAAGGCACCTAACAAATTACCGTCAAGGTTTACAGCGCCGACAAATCGGTCATCGTCACGGCTAACAATTGCCGCCGTCGTTCCTCCAAAAGAATGTCCGAACACACCCATTCCGATATCAAGCTGCAATCTGCCTTCAAACATGGATTCCATGTCACCTGTATTCATTTTGTACAAGTTATCTGCAACATATCGAACATCCTCGCTCTGTAAAACGGCATATTTTGCAAACTTGACTGCTTCAGGCGCCGAAGTTAATTTGCGAGCAATCTCAATAGCTTCTTCTTCCTCGAGCTTTTCTGTCACAATTTCAGGTGGTGTTAGGGTGGCCGCTTCCATTCCGTATTTCGTTACTTCATCCATAAATTTATCTGACAACCCAACCGTTCGTCCATCTTTAAGTTTGTACACACCACTTTCGGCATGGCCGATGGATACCACAATATAGCCAGCGCTTGCCAGGTCTTGAGCGAACAAAGTACCTTGTTGCGGGTAAGCGCCTGCGCCATGAACAAAGAATAAAACCGGATATTGTTTGTCCTTTTCAGACAAGGCCAGATCGTCGTAAGACCATGTCTTGAAATTGGAATCAAAAAGCTGCTCACCACCCGCCGTTCCTCCTAATCTAACCAAAAGCTCATCCCTTAGTGAATGAAACTCCGGAAATGCATACTCTGCCGTTGGCTTGCCCTCATTGCTGTCGGACGGATAGAAAAATAATGCCGTCAGTTCTCTTTCTGAATGGTTAGATGCTGTGTACTTGAAGTCCATCTGTGTACGTCCGACCGTATAACTTCCCATTGGTTTCGGAAACTCATTCTGATCAGAAGCAACCCTATTTTCAGGTTTAGGAATTTCCTCCTGTGTGGAAGTCCCGCTATTAGTGCTGCTGCAGGCGGAGAGCATGGTCAGTGAGAGAACAGTTGCCAGAATCGTTGTCAGTCTTTTTTTCATCATTTTTCCTCCAATTTGTATTCATGCATCTATCATAAACGGAGGGAAAAAATAAAAAATCGTACAAAAGGGCAATCCCCACATGTACGATCGGGCAAATCTATGAAACGTTCGATTATAAATGCAATATTCCACGCTCCACCGCGACGGCGACGGCCTGCGGTCTCGAATCGACACCCAATTTATTGTAGATACTCGTTAAATGAGTCTTTACAGTCCGTTCGGATATGCCCATATCAAAGCCGATCTCTTTACTTCGGGAGCCGCGGGCAATCGCTTGAAGCACGATCAGCTCTTTGTTTGTAAGTGATATTTTCGATGAAGGTGACTCTTTCGCCTTTCCTGATGCCGTGTGAGCAAAGACTTTCTCGGTAATCTCCGGAAGTAGCAACGTTTCTCCACGCATCGCTGCATCAATCGAACGAAATATCATCTCTCGTCCCGTGTCCTTTAGCAAATACCCTTTAGCACCTAAAGCCAGCCCGCGGATCATCATTTCATCCTCGTTATATGTAGTCAAAATAATGATCGGTATATCCATTCCTTTAGCTCTGAGCGCTGTCATGGTATCAAGGCCGCCCATTTCAGGCATGTTTAAATCCAATAGAATAATGTCCGGCTTGTATGTATCTACCCGTCGAATCGCTTCCATACCGTTAGATGCTTCTGCAACTACCTCGTACCTTTGATTGGTTTCCAGGATCAGCTTAAGTCCCTCACGAACGACAAAATGGTCGTCCACGATAAGAATCTTGATTGTCATACGGTGGTGTCCTCCTGTTGTAATGGAATGCGAACAGAAACTTTGGTTCCCTGCTTTCCGCTTTCAATTTCGATCTCCCCGCCCATAATTCGGGTTCGTTCATATAAGCCAATTAAGCCATAACTACCGGATTGTTTCTCGATGAGGATGGTATCGAACCCTATTCCGTCATCCGTTATGCTTAGCTCGATTTCGTTTTCCCGTGCAGCAACCACGACTTCTACATTCGTAGCATTAGCATGTTTAGCTGTATTGGCCAAGCATTCTCGGATGATATGTAAGCTATGTTCGAAGATCAACTTCGCCACCACCAGATGGGGCATCGATAACTGAGTGACAACACGAATCCCTGTTATATGTGAGAAATGTTCAGCCTCTTCCTTCACTGCTTTAGAAATATCTATGACCTCTGCAGACGAACGCAAGTCGTCAATTGCGCTTCTCGCTTCTGAAAGCGTGCGCTTTGCTTGGGCTTTTGACAACTTAACAATCTCGTGTGCACGATGGTTATTATCATTTTCTAAATGCGCATCCACGGCATCAAGCTGCATGATAAGACCTGCCAGCCCTTGTGCAAGGGTATCATGTAAATCACGGGCCATCCTTTGACGTTCATTGGCAATCGTTAGCTCCTCCACTTTCCTGTGCGCTCGTTCCAATTCACGTAAAAACGACTGGGTCCGCAATTTGGCACGAACTTGTTTATAGAACAAAGCAGCATAGCCGATTACGAAAAACATGATGAAGAAGAGCGATGGTACTGTAGATGGCAAATCCTCGGTAGTCCCGAGCCAAACCAGGGAGACAGAAAACAAGGTGCAGTAAAAGATACATACCAGAAGCACCTTCATCCGTTGAGCGTATACGCCAATACTCTGACCCGCCAAAGCTGTCAATAGACTTACAAAGATGAGAGAATGAGCATTAGGCATAAATAACGCACACCCCCAGACAATACATCCTTGTGTCACAAAATAAATCCAGGGTCTTCGATCGACAACGTATCCGGCATACCAATGCAGCAGAATGTGAACCAGAATGAGGGCTGTAAACATCATAAATTCAAACCATGTGGGCAACATCGGTAGCTGGGAGTACAATGCAGAAAAATAAATCAGAATACCCCAGATCAAAGCAGGCAGACGAGAATCACGCAGAACATTTTGAATATCAGATCGGGAGCTTGTATACGGTTGGTTTATCGAATAATCACTCATGCTTGATCACCTCTATCAGGTACTATTTCAAAACAATCTTCCTAAACACAAAAAAACGGTACATTACTGTACCGATCATTGACTCACTCCATCTATGTTAATGTACGAGGTGTCTCGAAGTCCAGCTCCAGCAGAATCGTCACGATCACACGCAGCCTTACCGCCACGCACTATCCCCTGATCAATTTTCTTCTGTGAGCATGTATTCTTCTATTCTGCTGCTATACTCCCCATTTTCATTTCATGGTCGCCTGCTCCTTCCAGGAAGACCGTCACATGTTCTCCAATACACCAGCTGCATGCTTGGTTTCTTTATACAAAAAGTAATCAAAATCGGCATGTTTTCGGGTTCCGCCAAGATCCTGCACACAAAGACCGATATAGGTTCCCGTAAACCGGATATACTCCGGAGATTCATCGGACAGATGTGTGATATCAACCCACTCGCCTGCTGTATTCCAGGATGAATCACTATTTAACGCATAGTAAAAGCGGGCGCGATCTTGATCCACCACAGCCTTTAAATGGAGAATGTTCCCCGACTCTAGTGGAATATCCTCCAGCAGTTCGTCGTATACCCCGTATTTGGACTGAATACTCCCCAGGCACAGTCCTTTCTCTTCATGATACGTTACACGTAAATAGAGATAGTCCTGGGTATCGTAGTACAAAATCAATCCGGCCATTTGCTGTGGATGGTCCGGCGCAAATTCCAGACACGTCTCGGCTTCACACTCCAAGGCCTGAAGTCTCCGTGCGATCATGCTTTGCCTATGCGTTGAACTCATCGACTCCATGCCGTGCAATCGCAAGTAACCGGGACGTTCCGTCAAGCTGAGCCAAGTCGAGTCGGGTGGGATACGAAGTGTATTCCAATCCTGCCGAAGCTCGAAGTGATCAAAGTGATCCATTTCAGCAATCGGTTCGAACGGGTGTGACGGGATCATTGGTGCAGGCACCTGAACCTCCGGATATCGGTCACCGCTCGCAAGTCTCAGCCAGCCGTCTTCACTCCACGTACAGAGCTGAAGTGCGGTCTCACGTCCAAGAATGCAATATTTGTGATGAACGGGTCGTCCGACCAGATGAGCCATGTACCATTCACCGGTATGCGTTTCGATTAGACTACCGTGGCCTGCCTTTTGCAGAGCCAAATCCGGTCTGCCGTATGAAGTGAGGATCGGATTGGCAGGATCGACCTCGTAAGGGCCTTGTAACGTACGGGAACGTGCTGCGGTAACCGCATGCTCATAACCGGTTCCTCCTTCAGCCGTAATGAGATAGTAATAGTCTTTGTGTTTGTACAGATGGGGTGCTTCGGTCAGGCCTAATTCTGTTCCCTTAAATATGTTCATGGCCGGTCCGATCAGCTTATGTTCCTGGACGGAATATTCCTGCAGAACGATGCCTGCAAACCGGTTGTTGCCCTTACGGTGATCCCATATCATATTGACCAGCCATTTGCGTCCGTCTTCATCATGAAACAGGGAAGGATCAAAACCGCTGCTGTTCAGATACACCGGTTCGGACCAAGGGCCCTCGATATCCGTTGCTGTCACAAGGTAATTGTGGGTATCTTTAAAAGCACCTACCCGGCTTTTGACATCGGTGTATATCAGGTAAAACACACCGTTGTCGTAACTAAGACAGGGTGCCCATACGCCTCCGGAATTAATGTTGCCCTCCATGTTCAACTGCGTTACACGAGTCAGCGGAGAAGCAATTGGCCGCCAATGAACCAGATCCCGGGAATGGTGAATCCGTACACCAGGGAACCATTCAAAGGTGGAAGTGGCGATATAATAATCCTCCCCTGCTCGGCAGATGGACGGATCGGGATGGAAACCGGGAAGGATGGGATTGGTGATCATTTTCTTGATCTTATTCATGGAAGAAACCTCCGGTATGAAAGTGATGATCTGTACAACAGCAGATACACAAAAGGTGGATATCAGTACCAGCCTAGCGCTTTTTTGCCGGCTTCCAAGGCGGTTATGATCCGCTCTACATCGTACACATTCCCTCTCCAAGTCCCACCACTGACCGATTGCAATGCAGCCCAGAGCTTTGTATCATCCGGCAAAGCTTCATCAGGCCTCATATCCGGATGGAAGGACCTTTGTGCCAGGATGTGAGCACCTTCATCCGGCGAAAACTCCAGATCGCCTTCTCCGACAAAGTTAATGCTACCCTCCAGCGTGTTACGATCAACCGCGATGTCAATCAGGTCTCCGTTCCGCAGCTTGCCAATCGGTCCGCCTGCCAGCGCTTCGGGGCCAACATGACCAATACACGCTCCGGTGGAAACACCGGAGAACCGGGCATCCGTAATTAGTGACACGTATTTGCCAAAAGGCAAATGTTTAAGCGCAGATGTAAGCTGGTACGTCTCCTCCATTCCGGTGCCCGATGGACCTCGCCCAAGAAGCACAACAACGTCGCCAGCCAGAATACCTCCGGTCTTAATCGCATGGATCGCCTCACGTTCAGTGGTAAACACCTTTGCTCTGCCACGATGACGGTATACGCCATGCTCATCCAGCACAGCTGGATCAATAGAGGTTGATTTGATGACAGAACCTTCCGGTGCGATATTCCCGGTTGGAAATGTTACGGTTGATGAGATTCCAAGCCGCTGAGCGTGTTCTACACTCATGATGACACTGTCCGGATCGATGCCGTCCTGCTCTTTTAACTGCTTCCGCATGAGATGACGGCGTTCCGACGATTCCCACCAGTCCAGTACCTGACCCAATGAAGTACCTGTAACCGTTGGTACAGACTCATCCAACAGACCAAGCTGTCTGAGGTGGAGCATGACCTCCGGTACACCTCCTGCCTGAAAAACACGTATGGTCGGATAAAAGATCGGTCCGTTTGGCAGGGCACTAACCAGCCTCGGAACATTTTTGTTGACCTGTATCCAGTCCTGTACCGTGGGTACGGTTAAACCTGCTGCATGGGCAATCGCCGGTATGTGAAGAAGCAGATTGGTCGATCCGCCAAACGCGGCATGAACGGTCATCGCATTGCGAATGGATGCATCCGTGACAATGTCTGCCATCCTCATCCCCTGAGACTCCATATGGATGAGTGCACGTGACGATTGGCGTGCCATTTCATACCAGATGGGTTGCCCGGAAGGTGCAAGCGCCGCATGTGGCACTGTCATACCCAGTGCCTCTGCTACAACCTGGGCCGTAGCCGCGGTACCTAGAAACTGACAGCCTCCTCCCGGTGTAGCACAAGCTCGGCATCCTAAATCCGAAGCCATTTCCAGAGAAAGCTCCCCGTTGACGTACCGTGCACCGATGGTCTGAATTTTACCGGCATCCTCTCCATCGGTAGGCGGAAGTGTGACGCCGCCGGGAACGATTACACCAGGCAATTGCGGCATGCCGGCAAGTGCAAGCATCATCGCTGGAAGACCTTTGTCACAAGTGGCGACACCAAGCACGCCTTTACGTGTCGGTAGCGAGCGAATCAGTCTGCGAAATACCATAGCGGCATCGTTCCGGTACGGGAGTGAGTCAAACATGCCGGTTGTCCCCTGTGATCTGCCGTCACACGGATCGCTGACATATCCAGCAAACGGGATTCCTCCCCGGCTTGACAGTTCTTCTGCGGCAGCCTTCATCAGCAGGCCGACCTCCCAGTGGCCCGTATGGTAACCGAGTGCTGCCGGGCTGCCGTCTTCATTGCGTATGCCACCTTGTGTACTTAAGATCAGAAATTGTTTTCCGTTCAATTCCCCGGGCTTCCAGCCCATTCCAACATTCTGGGACATGCCAAACAAGTCGCCGCTTGGAGCATTCCGCAGCAAATCATCCGTTAAAGGCAGACGTCCGGCAGCCCCTGGAGCATGTGCTATGATATCGAAGCAGTTGGACGCGGTCTCTCCCATAATCGACGTAATCTGTTCGTACATGATAGCCTCCCACAGTTTATGACTTCACGAAGACCGTTTTGATGGCCGTGAAAAACTCGATAGCCGCTTGCCCCTGTTCTCTGGAGTGTGAACTTGACATCTTCATTCCGCCAAACGGAGCCTGCAGCTCTACGCCGGCCGTTTCTGCATTAATTCTGACGAGTCCTGCATCCATGTCCCGGATGAAAGACAACATGGCTCCAACGTTCTGTGTATAGATGGAAGCACTCAAGCCATAATCGCTATCATTAGCCGCTTCGATGGCTTCCTCCAGGGAATCTACCGCAATCAAGGCCAGAACCGGGCCAAAGATTTCTTCCCGGGCGATGGACATATGGGATTCGACCCCTTCAAATACGGTCGGCTGCACATAGAATCCCTCTTCGAGTCCCGGACCGTCCCCTCTTTTTCCGCCAGCGAGCAGAACGGCACCTTCATCTTGGCCTTTTTGAATATAACTCAGCACGGTATTGAGCTGTCCTTCGCTTGCACATGGACCCATCCAGCTTCCAGAAGACATGCCGTCACCCAGCCGGATTTCCTGGATTTGCGAGAGCAGCTTTTCTTTGAAGGCATCGTATACTTTCCGTTCAATAATGACCTTGCTGGTGGCCGTACATTTTTGCCCGGTCGATTTCAACCCACCGCTGATCGTGGCTTCCACAGCCAAATCCAGGTCAGCGTCAGCCGCGATAATAATCGGGTTTTTCCCACCCATTTCAAGTTGATACTTGGCCCCACGTGCCAGTGCTGCACCGCCGACCCGTTTGCCCACTTCATTGGAGCCTGTGAACGTTATTCCCCCCACATCCGGATGCTCAGCAAGTGCAGATCCGATCACTGAGCCTCTGCCGCATACCAGATTAAGAACGCCTGCCGGAATGCCCGCCTCTTCAAAACACTCCATTACTTTGGCCGCAGTGACCGCAGTTTCCTGAGCAGGCTTTAACACAACCGTATTGCCGTAGATCAAGGCCGGAGCCGTTTTCCAAATCGGAATGGCTACCGGGAAATTCCAAGGAGCAATAACCCCTACAACGCCAAGGGGTACGCGGGTCGTAAACATCAGCGCTTCGCTGTCCGTTGATGGAATGACATCCCCGGTTTTTCGCATGCCTTCTCCAGCGTAATACCTTAAGATCGCGACACCGCGCAGTGTCTCTCCTTTGGCTTCTGGGAGTGTTTTGCCCATTTCCCTGGTCATCGCCTCTGCAACTTCATCGGCCCGGCGTTCCAGCACATTGGCTGCCTGAAATAGATAGTTGCCGCGTTCCGCACCCGATAACCTCCGCCAATCTTTTGCTGCTTCCTTCGCCGCTGCAACAGCCCGGTTCAGATCCTCTACGCCTGAGGTGGGTACGTAGCCAACTACCTCCTTCCGATTCGCCGGGTTGATGCTCGGTTCGGTTTCACCGGATGTCGCCTTTACCCATTCTCCATTAATGTAATTGCTGTATGTCTGCTCTACCTGAAATGTGGTCATCGCATTCATCCTCCTTGTACATTAGTTTGAAATGACTGGATTAATAAGTGTCCCGATATCGCTAATGGATATTTCAATGCGGTCCCCTGGTGTAAGTGTAAAATCATTAGGAGGCACAATGCTTGTGCCTGTCAATAACACCGTACCGTCAAACAGATCGTTATCCCTGGCCAGAAAAGAGACCAGCTCATCGAGTTTTCGGTTTAACTCACTTGTGCTTGCCTCGCTTTTGACAACTATTTCTCCTTCACGATATATTTTGCAGACGATGCTGAACGCATATGGATTCTGCACCGTTTCCGCTAGACGAATGGCCGGACCTATCGAGCAGGAATTGCGCCACATTTTTGCTTGCGGCAGATACAGCGGATTCTCCCCTTCAATATCGCGGCAGCTCATGTCATTGCCAACGATATATCCAACAATGCTGCCATCTGCGGCAAGCACTAACCCCAGCTCAGGCTCCGGGATCTGCCAATTGGAATCGCTGCGAAGCGTGACTGCCTCAAGCGGTCCTATAGTGCGGGCTGCTGTAGATTTAAAAAAGATCTCCGGTCTTTCGGCATCATAAACTTTATCGTAAAAGGTCTTTGCATCCAGCTTGCCTTCCGTTGCTTCATAATTTCGCGCTTCGCGGCTGCGCTGATAAGTCACACCCGCCGCCCATACTTCCGGAGCTTCCAATGGAGTGATTAGATGCAAGGAAGTCCAATCGTCAGTTAACTTGTTTAATGGTTTAAAAGCGCTTTCAACAAGTTGAACTGGAGAAATTCCCTGCTTTCTTGCTTGATAGATCAAAGTCATAAAATCTGCTTGTGGCAAACGATACGCTTGTTCATCATCCGTAACGGCTGCCAACCACTTCTGTTGTCCGTCCAGAAATCGAATAATTCTCATTCAAGCTTGCCTCCATTTTTCCCCATCGGGTTGATAATACTACCATAGCACCCGCTATGGTTCATGACGATGTTCTAATCACTCCGACGATTTACCCTTTTCACGCATTTTTTTTCTGTTAAGATGAGGTTAGATCCGTTGAACTAAAGATGGTTTACGAGGATACTCCGATGACAGGATGTTGGTATATAGAATAGTACAAGGGGGTTGGTTTGCTGTGACCAGGCTTTCGGATGCTGTGTATTTAGGGCGTCTGCCCGATGTTCGCATGTCTTTTCAATTATTGGGGCTGCATGCAAGAAAAGTAGATTCCAGCTGGACTTATCCGTCTCACGAACATTCAATGTATGAAGTGCACTGGATGATGGACGGGCAGATGAACATGGTTGTCAACGGGCAGTCTTATCGTCAGTCGGTTGGTGACCTTCTGTTCATCCGGCCTGGTATGACCCACTCTTGCACCGGAGCCGGACCGGAGGGGTTCACTTATTTTTCCGTGCATTTCAGCATACACGATACATCCTTTTGCAGAGAACTTAACCGTTGCAAAGACATCTATTATCCGGCAAATTCAAATTTGGCTCTGGGGCTTTCGCCTTCCCTGTCTACCTTGTATGGTCTGGCCACAGAGCATTTGTCTAGCTCGCTAACTTCCTCCAAACAAATGAAGGTACATGCCGCCGTGTTTGAACTGCTCGGTTCCCTGGTCGGTCAGTTATCTCAGCAAGCCTCCGTTACGTTGTCGAGAAAAGAAACCATTGCCCATCAGATTGCTGAGCACATTGAGGATTCGGTAAGATATATCCATCTTCACGGGGAAATTCAGGAGAGCGATCGAACCTGGATTCAGGACATTGCCAAGTCGCTGAGCATTAGCCCGTCACAGGTTAATCGTATTTTTCGGCAGGTATACGGCATCGCTCCGCGCAAGTTTCTATCCGAAACCCTTCTGAACGAAGCTCAGCGACTGTTAAAGCAAACCGACCTGAACATAGATCATATTGCGATGATGCTGGGGTATAAGACCAATGCGCATTTTAGTCGCCAATTCAAGCGGTGGACAGGCATCGCGCCAAGCGAATATCGCAGCCATTCGCAGCAGGCTGGAGAAGCCAACGTTGCAGATGACTAAAAGTTTAATCATAAAAACCCCAATTGTCTGAGCCGCAGAGGCTGATCGGTCAGCAAAACAGCTACTGGATGACCAGCAGCTGCTTTGTTTTGTCTGGATTGCTCAGATCATGTGTTTGAGGATTACGCTAAAATAAATGATGCAAGGCTTGCACTTCCCGAACCTTTGTACGTAAAATACAAAGCTTGTATACCATCCGGAATGGTCATCTCGACTGAATAGAGTTTCCAATGATTGGTGAAATGTACCGGGATTGTACCCAGGACAGGACCGTTCCATGCGGTTTTGACCTCAAATACCCCGTGACAATATCCCCTTACCTTGATCGAGACCTGGCGAATTCCTCGGCAATCAAAGAATTTAAAACCTGCCGTTGCGGATTCAACCATATTGGCGATATATCCGACCTCTTCATCACCGTCTCTACCATCCTGGGTGATCTTTGGAAAGCGGCTGTCCAGCCAGGCTCCAGCCCCGAAACCTCCAGTGTACTTCTGATCATCTTTGGTCAAAAGATTACATGCAAGATAAGCGGGGTACTCGCCTTTTCCTTCAAGAGGTCTACCATTCGGACCACAGGAGGTCATTTCCACCTGAGGAATGCTGCCGTCCTCTTCAAAAGATATCTTCTCCATACAGGCCTGGCGGTTGAATGCGTCCCCATTGGTATGGCGGTGATAGAAAACATACCAGTCTCCGTTGATCTCCACAATGCTGCCATGGTTATTGCCTCCATAATACATGGGTTTGTCAGCAGGTTTGTAAGAGTCGATATGGAGATCACAGTTGCTTACGATGACGCCCTGATATGTAAATCCTCTATTTGGAAATAGGCTGGTGGCATAACATAATTCATGCATAACAATGGAGGAATACACCAGGTAGTAGGTATTACCTCTCTTCCGGATGGAAGGCGCCTCAAAAAATTCATGGCCCTCATAACCGCTACCCTCACTGTAAGGCCCGCTAGGTGCTACGAATACAGGTTCTTCCACAATCGTCAGCATATCCGGACCCAGCGTCGTGGCCATCGCGCCATGTCTTGATTGGTCTCCGGCCGCACAGAAGCCGGTATACAGATAAGTGTGCTGTCCTTCAGTCATCACGCCGGGATCGAACTGGGGCTCGTCCCCTTCTCTTTCGCCCAGACGTGTGCCGTCGTCATATTGTACATAACCATAGAATTCATATTTACCGGCAGGTGCATCACATACAGCCACGGAAACAACGGGTACCTTATCCAGCACATAATACAGATAATACCGCCCATCGGGACCCAGCGTAACATCTGGCGCATACAAGCACATATGGCCATTCGGATTCAGCGGGTCATCTGTTTTTCGGTAGATCACCCCTTCATTTCTCCAATTCCCCAGGTCATTCACGGGTGCAGACCAGCATACATAATCGTTCAGACAGAAGGCATGTCCGTTAAAACGGTCATGTGAACCATACACATACACTCTTTCATTGAATACATAAGGCTCACTATCAGGTACGTACTCCCAGGATGGAAGATATGGGTTAAACCCCTGCTTGTTCATTCCAGCTACACTCCTCATATCATCGTAATAGTACATTCGTTCTATGAAATAAAGATAACTCTCGTATAATAGAAAATAGCTAAGTAGTGTATTGAATATTCTTATCTACAACTTAAAGAGAAAGGGGAAGAACCATGACCTCTATTTTTTACGTGGAATGTGACGCGGTACATCAGAACCATTTTGTTTTTGATATCCCTGAAGGGCATGATGCCTGGTTATTAGTCATTACACAGACCCCTGCCCAATTTTGGGTTGATGGACAACTTAAGGAATACCCGGCTCATTGTGCTGTACTTTTCAAACCGTATCAAAAAATATATTATCGGGCTTGTTCAGAGCGCTATATTAATGATTGGATTCGTTTTGAAAGTGATGAACCGTTTGTAACCGATACCTCCCTTCCGCCAGGCACACCTTTCCCGCTGGATGATCCGGAATACTGTCATAAGCTGTTCCAATTGCTTGTTGCAGAGCATTCTTTTCAGAACGATTACCGGGAATCGTCCATCAATTGCCTGCTGCGAACCTTGTTCAATAAATTGCTCGAGTCTTGTGTCCAAGAGGATATTAACCCTCAGCACTATCCTCTGTTGAAGCTTCGAACGGCAATTCATAACCATCCCAGCCATCCTTGGACAATATCAGAAATGGCGA
This sequence comes from Paenibacillus sp. FSL R7-0026, assembly GCF_038004485.1. NCBI lineage: Bacteria > Bacillati > Bacillota > Bacilli > Caryophanales > Paenibacillaceae > Paenibacillus > Paenibacillus sp. FSL R7-0026. The sequence goes on along the minus strand of NZ_JBBORG010000001.1, from coordinate 3,195,894 downwards.
AGATCATAAACGTCAGTCCAGGGTACCTGCAGTTGATGTACAAGAAATCGTTTGGCCTCTCGTGTATGGAGGATGTTATTCATAGCAGAATACGTTTGGCCAAAGAATATCTCAGACATCATATGTATACGGTTGCAGAGATTGCTGATCGATGCGGTTACCGTAATGTTGAGCATTTTTGCAGGCAGTTCAAACAGATGACCGGTTCCTCGCCTAAACAGTTTCATAAACGACGTAAAGGTATCCCAGCTGACATAACAGAGTTGGGAGCTAAATCTCACTCTTAAGAGGGATGTACGTAGATCATTGGAAAAATTCCTACTTTGTCCAATAATGGGCGTTCAAACATACCTTAGCCATCCAACCGGATAAACGTCATCGAGGTTGTTAGCGTTCTCTGCTGTCATTTTAAGTTAAGGTTTTAGACTGTATGATGCAATGACATATTCTCAAGCATGATTGATCAATTATCATATTGTGATACCTTATAATGACATCATATTTCGTGCATATGCAGCCGCGCCGATCATCCCTGCTTGCCCGCCTAATTTCGCTTGCACTATTTTACATGCATCGGAAGAAAGTTTTAACGCATGATTCTCAACAGTATCACGCACTGTATTCAGTAATCGATCACCGGCTGCCGACATTCCTCCACCAACAATAATTACTTCTGGATTGAACAGATTGATTACATTGGAAAGACCAAATCCAAGAATCTCTCCGGTCTCATGCATAACCTCAACAGCAAGTGAATCTCCAAGATCGTATGCTTCCGAGATCATACGGGCAGTGATTGTCGTCCAATCCTCTCCCACCCATTCCATAATCATACTTGACCGGCCTTCCTCAAGCTTGTCTGTAAAGGTTTTGACGATGCCTATCGCGGACACGTATCTCCCCAGACAACCCGAACTTCCACAACGACAAGGCCGCCCCTCCCGGTACATATTCATATGACCGATTTCACCCGCACTCGATGTAGTACCGTAAAAAACCTTTCCGTCAATGACAATACCAGATCCAAGACCGGTGCCTAACGTAATCAATATCAGGTTTTTATACCCGCTGCCTGCACCGAACAGCCATTCACCATACAGATTTACCCGAACATCATTGTCGATATAAGCAGGAAATTCAAAATGATTTTTCATATGGTTAACGACATGAATGTTTTCCCAGTCTGGAAAATTAGGTGAAAATAGAGATAGTCCCTGCTCAGGATCTAATAATCCAGGAATGCCCATACCCATGCATAGAATAGATTCTGGCTGGATGCCCTCATAAGTCAGCATTTCTTGAATAATGTCTACCATTCGGTTTAACACGTGGAACGGCCCTTTTGCCGCCTCCGTAGGGTCACTTCTTTCATGAATTTTTTGAAACTCCATGTTGAAGATGGCGGACTTAATATTGGTTCCACCCAGGTCAATTCCGATTATGTATTTTCGCATAATAATCTCCGCTCTCATTTATTTTGATACCAAGGAACGTTACCCTGCTTTATTCTCTGGATCATCCAACTCCCGCATATGCTCGACGGAGTCACTCACTATAGTATAGGAACAGAGTTCGAAATTGAACAAGCAATCTAAAGAACGAGTTATCCTGATTGGAATCTTGGAGCTTAACCCCATTTCGAACTTTTGGGATTATTTATCAATACTTATATCTCCAAACAAAAGAAGTCACTAATTTAGTGACTTCTTCGGACATAAAGTTTCCTAATTATAAATTTTCTTTAACCTAAAAGGTTCTGATTCATCAATCCTTAATTAAGGGTTCTATTGGGATGAAGTGCACGAGCCATTGCATCCATATAACCCTGAACAGCGCGTTGACTCACTTCTGTTTCTGGAACAAGAATTTCAAAAAGGTGGAAGCAACCTGGATAGAGGTGAAATGCAACATCCACACCTGCTTGTGCTAGTCGTGCCACATACTCCATCGTCTCGTCCCGGAATAGATCGAGCTGACCTACACAAGTATAGGCTGGCGGCAATCCGGCCAAGCTCTCAGCTCTAGAAGGTACTGCATAAGAAGAACTTCCATTGACATCGTTCGCCTCACCAAGGTACATATTCCAAGCAGCCACGTTGTCCGTTCGGTTCCAGATTGAACCCTCTTCTGTAATCTCATGACTAGATGGCGTGATGTTACGATTATCTAACATCGGGTACAATGGCATTTGAAAAATAATAGACGGACCTCCTTTATCACGTGCCATCAGCGCGAGTGCTGCTGTCAGCCCTCCACCTCCGCTAGCACCAGCAATTGCAACCCGATTCACATCGATGCCAAGCATTGCTGACTCCTCCGTCATCCATACCAATCCAGCATAACAATCTTCAATCGCCGCAGGATATGGATGCTCAGGAGCGAGCCTATAATCCACTGATACGACAATACATTCTGCTGTCTGAACAAAACGTTCGCACAATTTGTCGTCCATATCTGGATGTCCTAACACGTATCCGCCCCCGTGAATCCATAACATGGCTGGCAGTAAATCATTCGTTCGTTCGACCGGCTCATAAATTTTGACCAGCATCTCACCTCCATCCCTCGGAATTTTCCGGCTAGTTGTGTTTACAAGCTCTGATTTCCTCACAGAGACAGCCGATACTAAGTTTCTGCTCCACTCTAAATTTTTCTCCAACTCAAACCCTGGAAATTGTGAATAAACCTCTCTTAATTCTGGTAATATACGTGTCTCAATACTCATGATAATTCCTCCAAATATAATAATGAATTCGTTCATTTATGTTTTTTAGTTAATCCTTATCTCATTTCAGCTTCCCACTTGGAAATTTCCTCTCGTACTCGCGGTGCAACCTCTTTACCGAGCAGTTCTATAGCCCGCATTACCAACTCATGTGGCATCGTGCTTAAGGGAACATACATCATGAAACGTGTAATTCCTACATGCTTGCGCAGATGAATAATTTTTTGAGCAACTGTTTCCGGATCCCCTACATACAACGCACCATCAGAGCTACGGGCAGCATCATAGCTGGAACGATCATAATATGCCCACCCCCGCTCTTTGCCTAGTTTATTCATGCCGTACTGAGTGGACGGGAAAAAGAGTTCTGCGGCCTTTTCTGTATCTTCTGCAACAAATCCGATAGAATGTGAACCTACCCGAAGCTGTGATACATCATGACCAGCATGAGTTGCCGCCTTTTTATACAGTTCTACAAGTGGCGCAAATTTCGTTGGATTTCCACCGATAATTGCCAGAACTAGTGGCAGACCTAGAATTCCAGCACGTATGGCAGACTCCTGAGTACCTCCGCTACCAATCCATACAGGTATAGAATTCTGAACAGGCCGCGGGTATACCCCCAGATTATGTATCGCTGGTCGATGGCCTCCACTCCAAGTTACTTTTTCGGATTCCCGTAATTTAAGAAGCAGTTCAATATTTTCATTAAATAAATCCTCGTAGTCATTCAGGTTATAACCAAACAGTGGAAAGGACTCAATGAAGGAACCCCGACCTGCTATAATCTCGGCACGTCCATTGGAGAGACCGTCAAGCGTGGCAAAATCCTGAAACACACGGACAGGATCTGCTGAAGATAAGACCGTCACAGCACTTGTCAAACGAATCCGTTTTGTGAGGGGCGCCGCAGCGGACAACACCATTGCTGGTGAAGATGCTGCATAATCATCACGATGATGCTCACCTATGCCAAACACATCAAGTCCTACCTGATCTGCAAGGACGATTTCTTCCACGACTTCTCGCAATCGCTGTGCGTGACTCATGACAACGCCGGTCTTCGTATCAGGCTTTGTTTCTACGAATGAAGTAACACCTATTTCCATAATTAATCTCTCCTTATATTTTTCTTTCCTTAAGAGGAATGCTTAAGACAACGGATTAAAGCCGTCCAATCCAACTCACCATAACCGTGGGTAATTCCTTCCGAGAGGTGTTGATGAATAAGCTGACCTAAAGGTAGTGGAGCTTGAACTGACTTGGCTGCCTCGATAGCTAATGCAACATCCTTTAACCCGAGCTTCATTTTAAAACCGGCTGGTTCAAAGCGCTGTTCGGTCATGATCGCGCCATAGTTCTGATATACCGGAGATTGAAAAAGAGCATTCACAACATCCATATATCGGGACGGCTTAATGCCGTGCTTTTCAACCATGAGCTGCGCTTCCGACAAAGCTTCCAGCATTGAAGCAATTAGAAAGTTAACGCCTATTTTGACAATGTTACCTTCTTCGCCATGATCCCCAATCTCAAATATCTCTTGACTTAATGCTGTTAACATGGGAAGTACTCGTTGTCTTGCATGTTCCGGACCAGCTAAAATAATGCGCAATGTAGCTGCTTTAGCGGCATCCGGGCGCCCCATTACGGTGGCAGACACAAAGTGCTGGTGTCTCTCCGCATGCAAAGCGGATAATTTTCGAGCCAGATCTACGCTGATCGTACTGGCAGATACGTGAATTCCATTTTCAGATAATCCGTTCAGAACTCCAGTTGGTCCCTCAACAATCTCTCTCAAAGCAGCATCATCAGATAACATGGTAATTACAAGATTGCTTTCTTTCGCTGCCTCTAGTGGTGTTTGGACATACCGTGCTCCCTGTTTTATTAATGGTTCAGCTTTTTCAGGGGTCCGATTAAAGATGACTACGTCATAACCCGCTTTCAACAGGTTTTGTGCCATTGGAAGGCCCATATTTCCAAGTCCAATAAACGATACCTTCATTGGTTGCATCTCCTTATAGTTAATGGATTGTTTCTATAACGGAATGAATGTTCCAGAATAATCAAAAAAAATTATGGTCTTACAGATACTCTTCAAATGGCACCTTCAAAATATGAGGAATATAATAACGGAACAATCATTCCAATATTGCTAAAAAAAATTATATCCCTGCAATTATATAGCTAATCATCTCTTTTGCACTTTCTGGATTTTGACCTGTTTTGGCCATAATATTTATGCTTTGATGTAAATTCAGCAATAAATAAGACAATGTTTTGATATCTGTTGTTTTATCTATCTCTTCCGATTGTTGGCCCTTCTCCAAAAGCTCACAAAATGCTTGTTCCAAATCCGAAAAACTAGTCTGTATCAAGACATTTATCTGTTCATCTGGTGACTCCAATGTTGTAGCTGTATTCGTTACAAAACATCCGCCCGGTAGGCTGGTATCGTATGCCGAAGCAATATGATACTCAAAAAATTGAAGAATTCCATCTCTTACGCTTGATGCTTGTTCAAGAATAGTCTGCTTATTGGAACTCCCTTTTTTATAATGCTCCAGGGCATCTCTGTACAAGGTTTGCTTGTCGGAAAACGTATCATAAAGACTGGATCGGCTAATGCCCATCACTTCCAGTAAATCCGGTATGCTAGCAGCCTCGTATCCTTTTTTCCAAAACAACAGCATTGCTTCGTGTAACGCTTGATTTTTGTCAAATTCTTTAGTCCTGGCGATAAGTAACACCTCCCGTTTCAGAAATATAACATATCTGAACTGATCAGTCCAGAAAAGAATTTCGCAGATTGTCGATCCTTATTGAAAATTTATCCATTAAAGAAATATATATGCTATATTTGATAGGTAACTTAAAACATATTAAGGAAAAGAGGATGTTCTATGAAAAAAGTCTTTTTATCTTGCCTTGCCATGTTTATGTTTTTGATTTCATTTTCACCCGCGACTTCCGCTGCCAGTGGAGATCGGCTGATTTATGACATTATGTATAATGTCGCAGGTGGAGGGTTAGTGTCAAACAATAACAGGTTCTCCTTTCAATTTGATAATTATGGGGATGCGCAGATCTGGGATGTCAAGTCACGTAAAATGATATGGCACAGCAACACTAAAGACACAAGAATACATAAACTCCAGATTAATTATTTCAGCGGGAAGTTGGTCATATCAGATCCGCAAAACACACCTTATTGGACATCGGACAACCTGGCCTGGGCTAAGGCATGGTACGGAGCAGACAATGTGCCAGCCAATCTTAGAGGCAATGTGCTCATCATGCAAACTGACGGCAATCTGGTCCTGTACAATAATGAAAATTCATCCTTGGGCTGGTATCCTGTCTGGGCTTCGAATACAGGTGGACAGTAGATAACATAACAGTAATTTGTAAATGGATTGTTGCTCTAATCTATCATAATTATGTAATGTGATTCTCGTTATAACTTTGTTATACACCAAAAAGATCTCTTGTGCAGTGAATGCTGAAGAGATCTTTTTTTATTTTACATAAAACCGTCAATTACAACTCAAAAAAGCCAAGAACTGAGAAGCAAGAATTACCCATCCCTGAAATTACACTGGATCTGGCGTTCCAGTCCTGCTTCTCGATTTCTTAAATAGTAAGATAGCAAGAAGTAAAGCAATTCCTACAGCTCCAAACCCCAACCAATTTAAATAGAGGACAGATGTACGACTGATCACAATCCCACCTAATCCAGATCCCAGTGCAAAACCAAATTGGATAAATGACGTATTTACGCTAAGGGCAATGTCGGGATTACGAGGTGCCAGTGTAACCAGATATAGTTGCTGGGCCGGAGATATGCTCCACGTTGCTAACATAAAAATCATTAAAACCAAGATTAACATTATAAGATTAACTCCAGCTAGAGCAAACAAAAGAAGAGTTATGCCTTGTAACAGAAGGCCTAGACAAATTGTAAACTTTGATCCCTTTGCATCTGCCAATTGTCCGCCCACTTTTGATCCGACAAAGCTGCAAATTCCCGCGAGAAACAGAACACCGCTTATCTCGGTCATGGAAAGAGAAGACGTAGCTTGCAAGAAAGGCGTAATATACGTGAACAGTGTCGAATAGCCGCCGATATACAATAACGTAATAAGCAAGGCAGTCAGAATGAGTGGATTTTTCAAAATGGAGAGCTGCATTCTGAGGGTGATCTTTTCTTCCTCTTTGATTGCCGGAACCTTTTTGTAGATAATAAGTAATGGAAGAACACTTAACAATCCAATGAATATAAATAGAACTCTCCATCCAAACATTTCACTAAAAAATGTGCCCAATGGGACACCGAGCACTAGCGAACTGCTTAGCCCCATCAAAATGATGCCGATGGCATTGCCCCTTTTTTCTTTTTCAACCAGTCGTGTCGATACGGCCATTGCTACTACGGTAGCCACTCCTCCGCTAGCCCCTTGAATAATTCGCACCCATAGTAAAGTTTCGTAAGAAAGGTCAACAAGCATAAGTCCATTGCTGGCAATAAACACACTGAGGGCGGACAACAGTAACTTCTTGCGATCCATATTTATTGTAATTGCAATGAGAATTGGAGCGATAATGGCCGCTGCCAGAGCGAATACAGTCACCAGTAAACCCACTTCGGAAGTAGATACGCTCAAGTCTGAGGCGATCATTTCTATGACTCCTGTAATAATGTATTCAAGGGTTCCGATCAGAAAAACAGCCAATGCCAAGATATATATAATCCATTTATTTTTCACTTTAATCCACTCCGTCTTCTCTAGTTATCTATTTAGTATTGGAATTTGTATTTCTATAAACTGTACATCTTGTTCTTGAGATAAGGGTAAATATAATTCCCTACCAGCTCCGTTCTCCTTGATCTGATAGTTATTATTCTCAATCCATGTAGCCAGATGAACACAGGCTTTACAGGCAAAGGTGGCATTGGAACGATAAGCTATGGTGGCCATCATGTGCTCAGCAGGAAGAGTCCGCAGTTGAAATGGGTCGGGAGGTGAAAGCAACTCACAGCTTAAGAAGTAACCTATTTCAAACTCGAATTCTTCCTCTTGTCCTGCGATTTCTTTCCACAAAACAACCTGAGGTCCGTCGATCAGTTGGCGCATTTCTTTTGTTAATGATTCATCAAACTGATGAAATAAACTCGGGATATCCTCTTCCCTCCCGCACCCTGTCTGAAAAAGAAACTGCCGAGCACCCTCCTCTTTGATTCGAATTTCTTGCCCAGTTTCGACGTGCCCCTCTTCCTCTATAAGCTGCATGCGTTCCTCGATCCGGACGAGTTTGGCTTGTTCCGTATCAATAATCTGCTGAATTTCGCTTCTTTTTAGCTTAAACATGCCTTGAATATTCTCCAATGTAATATGCTCCTGTAACAGCTGTGTGATTTGTGGCAACGTGAACCCCAATTCTTTATAAATGAAGATTCGGTTAAGCTCGAGAAGCTGATCTGCGGAATAGTAACGGTAACCCGTATCGTGATCTACTTTTCTCGGCTTAAGTATGCCAATCTGGTCATAATAACGCAGTGTTTTTAATGAGACCCTACTTAGCCTGGAAAACGCACTGATTTTGAACAACATATCATCTCCAATCTTTTAACATAATGCGAGTATATAGTTTCCCGTACAGGGGAAAGTCAAGGGTGTATATGCTTCTCATTTGCCTAGCTAAATCAATCACCGTCCTTGTCATCACTCTATGTTGCTGTTATGGGTAAGTCAAAGAACCGTTTTTGAATGAAACGTTCATTTATTTTGAACAAAAAGATGCCACTCATCGTGGCATTCTCTTGGTACGCATTCAATTATCCTGCTCAGCATTACTAATTTTTTAAATAAACAGATTATGATTGGCTTGTGATGCTTGTCCAAGATAGTAACCTACACCACCAATTTTGACTTGATCTATTAATTCTTCACGCTGAATTCCCATTAAATCCATGGACATTTGGCAGGCAACGATCTCTACTCCTTGTGTAATTGCGCTCTCAATCAATTCCTCCAACGACGGCACATGATGTTTTTTCATCAAACCACGGATCATCTTCGGGCCTGCTCCAAGCATATTCATTTTGGACATGCCAAGCTTCTGGCTCCCGCGAGGTAACATCATATCAAACATACGGCCGATCATGGTTTTGGTTAACTTCTGCGGCTGCGGCTTACGAATAATGCTCAATCCCCAAAATGTGAAAAATAGGGTTACTTTCCGTCCACTCGCTGCTGCCCCATTTGCAATAATGAGTGAAGCGATCGCTTTATCCAGATCACCACTGAAGACAACCATCGTGCTGGCAGGATCGCTGATGGGGGAATCCGATACGGGTTGTGCTGTATTTTTAGCAATGACAGACTCAATCGTACCGCCTTTCATTCTTTCCAACTGCAAGATTGTGGAACCCGACATTGTGGCCCATGCTTTGACATCTTCATAGAAGCCTGGATCGGAAGCTTTCACGCGAAGGGTTTCCCCGTTCGAAAGTTGATCCATTTTCTGCTTAACCTGAATTAGCGGACCAGGACAACTTAATCCGCATACGTTCAACTCATGATCAATACGTTGCGGCTGTGTTGAGTCAGAGGGAATAGACTTTTTTTCCTTAACGTTCTCCATAGGATCATGCTGCTCTTGTTTTACAGCAGTTAATGGAGCAGGCTTAAACTGGGCTTGACGGTATGTTTTATAACCACCACTCAAGTTTTTTACGCTAAAACCATGCTGGCGCAAAATTTGCGAAGCAGTGTAACCACGTAAGCCAACTTGACAGTATAGCCAGATTTCTTTGGATGGGTCTAATTCATCTAACCGTTGACGAAGCTCATCAACTGGAATAGAGAGTGAACCCGGAATATGACCATTTTGATGCTCAATTTCACTGCGTACATCCAGAAGTATCGACTGCCCCGGCTGACGATCAGCCAGTTGATTATAGGTGAACGTCTGAACACGTCCGGTGATCATATTCTCTGCTGCATATCCAGCCATATTTACGGGATCTTTGGCAGAAGAATAAGGTGGCGCGTAACTCAGTTCAAGCTCTGTTAAATCCCGGACATGTCCTCCAAAATGAATGGCTACAGCAATATCATCAATTCGTTTATCCACTCCATCATAACCGACTGCTTGTGCGCCTAAAATTTTGCCTTGCGGAGTAAACAGCAGTTTAAGAGTAATTGCGCTTGAACCCGGATAATACGATGCATGAGAAGCAGGGTGTACGATAACGGTTTGATAGTCCACGCCGAGACGCTGTAGTGTTTTTTCATTACTGCCTGTCGTAGCTGCGGTCATTCCAAAGACTTTGATAATGGATGTACCTTGTGTTCCTTTATAGGTAGAAGGAAGCCCTGCGATACGGTCAGCAACAATACGGCCTTGTTTGTTGGCAGGTCCGGCAAGTGGTATTGTTGCCTTCGTACCATGAATGGTTTCCGTTACTTCGATCGCATCCCCAACAGCATAGATATGTGGCACACTGCTTTCTAAAGCTTCATTTACGATAATATGTCCACGTGCACCCAGCGAAACGCCGCTATCTTTCAAAAAATAAGTGTCCGGTGTTACGCCTATCGCAAGAATAACCATGTCAGCTATCAGCGTATGACCATCCGCAAGTTCAACCCCTATGCCCTGCTCTAGGGAATGAAATCCCTGAACACGTTTGGAAAACAGCAGGTTTACACCATGATTCTCCATTTCCTGTGCTAATGCGGCTGCTAACTCGGTATCATAGGGTGTGAGTACTTGTGCGTTCCCCTCAATCAGCGTTACATCCAGACCAGCTTCCTTTAAATTCTCAGCCATTTCCACGCCAATAAATCCACCGCCTATTACGATTGAAGACTGGTTGTTAGAAGAATTTATCTGGTCTTTGATCCGATCAATATCTGGAATACTTCGTACGGTATAAATTAGTGGATTGTCCTTACCCGGCAGATCAGGAATGATCGGTTTAGCACCAGGTGACAATATCAACTCGTCATAGCTTTCTTCATATGCACCGCGCTCCTGAGACTGTATCTTAACCACTCGCTTCTGCGAATCGATAGCTACAACCTCACTTCTTGTACGCACATCAATACGAAAGCGATCTGCCATCCCTTTTGGCGTTTGCACCAGTAGACGCTCTCGATCATCGATGGAGCCACCTATATAATAAGGTAAGCCACAATTGGCAAATGAGATATAGGGCCCTTTCTCAAAGATAATAATCTCGGCATGTTCATCCAGACGGCGAAGACGTGCAGCTGCAGAAGCACCTCCAGCTACACCGCCAACAATAAGTACTTTTTTGCTCATGATTCACAATCATCCTTTTCAAATAAAGTTTTGATAATCTGTTCAACCCGTTGATCGGCAAGCACATAGTTCACTTCAAGACCATTGCGCTCCGTAGCAACAATACCTGCACTACGAAGTTTCTGGAGGTGCTGTGACACTGTTGATTGGGGAAGATCCAGACATTCCTGCATATAAGAAACATTACATTTTTTTTTCATCATCAGTCCCCGCACAATGCATAAACGAATGGGGTGAGACAAAGCTTTCAGCAGATTAGCTGGTTCATCGAACTGTTTAATGTTATTGCTGTCAAAAGCGGGAGTGTTCAAAAGTATTCCTCCTAAATCGTTATATCGTAATAATACGATTTATTGATTCGGCTGTCAAATGTATTCTGGATTGAATGCGTTCAATAAGTTTCATACCCGCTCACCCCTACGGCTTTGGCTTGTTCCAGGTGAAAGATAAAAATGATAAAATGCCTGCCAAAACCGCTAAAAGCGACATTTGACAGGCATTCATGCTGTATCAGGCCTTTATAGATAGCGATTTAATTAAACGTCTTATATTAGAGTATAACAGGCTGAATCAGTCCGTCCTTACCAAACAGAAGCGGATCCATACATATTTCGCGGTGATAACCCTTTCCAGAGGTAAATCTGGACAGTGGCGTGACAAAACGGTGATAGGCAATTTGGTATTGACCCGTTTCGGAATCATTAAATATACAGTGATGACCTGTGCCCAGCATGCCCTTCTCCACATTTTTGCTCAGGATTGGGTATCGATAGGTAATTGGACCATATAACTGCTCTGCCGTACCGTAATTCACATGATAGTCTTCACTGCCTGTATCATCACAGGACCACGTAAAGTGGTATAGTCCACCCTGCTTCAACACGGTTACAGCCTCACGAAAATCATGTAAGCCCGTCAGATTGCTCATCGTGTCCTCCACGACACTTATCATATCTTCACCCAGCTCCACAATGGCAGCATGTCCATTGCCAAATAACAGATACGGTTTTCCATTATCTTCGACATAGATAGAGGGATCAATCGCTTGTCCCATGGTAATGTCCAGACGTTTCAACTGCTCCATTGTGATTAAAGGCTGCGACTCGGCCAGGAATGGACCAATCGGTGTATCTGCTACAGCAACACCAATGGCACTCTCACCATTCCGCATTTTGCCACAGAAATAAAAATAGAACTTTCCGTTACGGCTGGCAATTGCCGGTGCCCAGGCATTACCGGTTGCCCAGGCAACATCCTCTGTTCCCAGATCAAGGATCACGCCTTCGTCTTGCCAATGCTTCAGGTCTGAAGAAGAAAACACCTTAAACTGTGTACCCGACCACCCCTCAAACCCATCTGTTGTTGGATACATATAGTAACAATCCCCATACTGTGCGACATCAGGATCAGCATATTGTCCGGGAAGCACCTGATGACCATCCCCGAAAGCTGCGAGAAGCCGGCTGCACTCCTCAGCTGTGATTGGCAGTACACTTCCATGCCGCTTTTGAGTCGTTCCCATATCGTAATCACCATCAGGGACGATTCGGAATTCTCCGCTTCCCAGATCTGTAGTCAACAGAGGAAGATAACCCTTGCCTTCAGCAAATCGATCAACAATAAGGCACCATTCCTCCCGGTCATTGAATTTAAAGATTTGAGGTCCCTCCACACCTGCCACAGCCTCCAGTACCGGGGATTGCAGCGTAGCAAACGCCCCTTTGTCCAGAGAGTCTCCTTTTTCTACCCTTATGTTTTTGGTTGTTTCATCCTTGGAGTATCGATAGTAAGAGCCAGCCGAAGAAAGAATCGTTGTATCAATAATATGATTATCCCGCTCAATGTATTTTTCCGATGCAGAAAACGTACGAAAGTCTTTTGTACGAGCGCTGTATATTTTTTGTTTTCGTTCTTGCTCCTGAGGTTCCTGCGTTGCAGAAGCCCAGAATACAAGAAACTCATCTGTTATTTCATCATACACAGCTTCCGGTGCCCAGACACATCCAGCGCCCTCAACACCTAGTGTAACGTTCCATGGGGATGACCAGTTTACGAGATTGCTGGATTCCCATACAATTACGTCACGGCTCCCGGCATTAACGGCTTGAGACCATCCTTTGCCGCTTGCGATGCGGAGATCCGTAGCAATCAGATAAAATTTATTATCCTTGACTGAACGAACCAGAAACGGGTCCCGTACCCCCTTTTCTCCAAGGTCGGAAAACAGCACAGGCGAGCCCCCATTAAGATCCTTCCAGTGAAGACCATCCTCGCTATAGGAGAAATAAACCTGCTCTCCGTCTGGTTGTTCGCCAATAAAATGTACAAAGAGATACCCATCATAATTTGGAGTTGTTTTGGTCAATGGTAAAGAGCCTCCTGAAAATGAAATTGATTTTATATTAACAGTAATATAAAAATGAAAGCGTTCTACTTATGTTGTATCATACTTCAAAAACAGCGGAATGAGTATATTTTTGTAATCTCGTAAGAAGATCATGTGAATCTTTCGCCGGAAACTATTGCCCTGATTGGAATGTTTGACTTGCTCCTCATGCAAAGAAATTAAAGTTATCGCCGTATTTGTTTAATTTACATCAGGTATACAAAGTTCTTGGTGTTCATTTACATATAAATGCTAATCTTTTTAATGATGAACAAATGAATATAGATTCATGCATTCATTTTTGTTGTTGAGATATTACGAGGAGGAATCATTGTGAAATTATCCAAAAGAGTATTACCAGCGGTAGCGCTGACTCTGGCTGTATCGGCTTCTACTCTCTTGTCTGGCGGACAAGCAAGTGCCGTTCAAGCTGTAAGTGTGGAGAAAAAACAAATCAAGAACATCATCTTCCTCATTGGGGATGGCATGGGGACCTCTTATACTTCCGCCTACCGTTATATGAAAGATGATCCTTCGACGAAGGGCATGGACAAAACCGTATTCGATCCTTATCTTGTTGGGGCACAAATGACCTATCCGGATGATGATAAACAAAATGTAACGGATTCCGCTTCCGCAGCAACGGCTATGTCGGCGGGCGTGAAAACATACAATGCGGCCATTGCCGTTGACCCTGAGCAGAAGGAAGTCAAAACCGTACTTGAGCAGGCCAAAGAAAACGGCAAGTCCACCGGACTCGTGGCTACATCGGAGATCACTCATGCCACACCAGCTGCATTTGGTGCCCATGATATCAGTCGAAAAAATATGGATGCAATTGCGGACGATTATTATGATGAGTTGATTAATGGCAAGCATAAGGTGGATGTACTTCTGGGTGGAGGGAAATCCAATTTTGTACGCGAGGGTCGTGACCTGACGAAGGAATTCCAGAAGGCCGGGTTCAGCTATGTGACGGATCGTTCCTCTCTCCTTGCCGATAAGAATCAACAAGTTCTTGGACTGTTTGCGGACGGAGGTCTGGACAAGTTGATTGATCGTACTGCTGCAACTCCATCATTGGCTGAGATGACCAATACAGCGATTGATCGCCTCAGTTCGAACGACAAAGGATTCTTTCTAATGGTCGAAGGCAGCCAGATCGACTGGGCAGGACATGATAATGATATCGTTGGCGCGATGAGTGAAATGGAAGATTTCGCAGCAGCATTTCAGGCAGCTATTGATTTTGCCAAAAAAGACGGTGAAACACTTGTCGTAGCTACTGCCGACCACTCCACAGGTGGACTTACGCTTGGAAAAGACGGAGAATACAACTTCTTCGTAGACCCGATCAAAGCTGCTCTGCGCACACCTGACTTCATGGCAGCACAAATTGCAAAAGGTGCTTCGGTTGAAGAAACACTGAAAAGTTATCTGAAACTGGAGTTGAAACCTGAAGAGATTCAATCGGTGAAAGAAGCAGCCAAAAGTGCGGATGTAACAAAGATTGATAATGCCATTGAAGCGATTATTGATAACCGTTCATTTACGGGCTGGACAACAGGTGGACATACAGGTGAAGATGTTCCGGTCTATGCCTACGGCCCGGCAAGTCATCGCTTCGCCGGTTTGATCGACAACACAGATAATGCCAAGATCATATTTGATATTCTCAGCAAGCATCAATAGTTTAGCAATAATTCAGTAGGTTACGATCATCCCTTCTCTTCTTTCATCCGAAGAGAAGGGATTTTTTTCATAAAATCCTTATTGATATGCCACTCTACCTTTTATGAACATCCTCAACCGTAGCCGTTCTATACTTGGCTTTTTTCATGACCGAAACTTGTGCATTCACTTCGAGTAAGGCGTACGCCTGTCCCGAATTTGCTAATATGCATTATATCCCATGGAGTTGGTTACCTTATACAAAACCGCTTGCATTGAAGGGAGAGAAATCCGATAAATGCAGTTAACGATTGGTTAAGGCAGATTGCCCACAACTATATTCTCATTGTCATTGCTGCGGTGCTCTTTTTTGCAGTCAAAGCAGTCATTGGATTCTATACGTACAAGCATTATGATAAAAAATTGGATGCACTTAAAGATAAGGTAGATCGCCTTCTGGAAGAGAAGACAACGGAGTGATGCAGCTTATTGTGAGCTATACAAGTAACAAGCTTTGGAGGAAAAATGCATGTTAGGAAACTTTTTGTTGGGTATGGTCATTCCCATTATATTGGGTGCATGGATTCTGCGTCGGAGCTTTACAATCTTTATTCTATATTATCCACTTGGTGTGGCTATTGCAGCATGCATCAACAATATCGGGTTTAATTACTTCTGGAATATTCTTCCGAATACTCATAATCAATCCTTTGCTGCTCTTCCAATGGATCTTGGAATTTATCCAATTGCCGGATGCCTGATGATGTATGCCATCATAGTCAAAGATGCCAAGCCATGGGTGGCGATTCTTGTTTCAGCCTCGTCTCTCACATTATTAGAATGGCTTGCCAAAATGATGGGGCATGTCATTTATTTTAATGGATGGAACATACTTTGGACTTTTTTGTCATACCTCCTGCCATTTGTTCTTGCTTATGGTTACAGTAAAATATTGAGGTATACCAAGTGAAGTTTCACTGAAGCTTTCGACTAATAAGGCAGGACAGATGATATGGGTTAACGCTGATGGGCATACGTGCATATCTTAACTCATATTTGTCTTGGAGGGATTCGTAATGTATGTGGCATATCCTTATGGTTACAGGTACACTTTTACTCCGGTATGGGCAACATCATCAGCCGAAGCGCTTGAATTAATCAAAACGGCTGTGCAAGGAGAACGAAACGATGAGCTGTTCTATGATTCACTGATTCAGTTGTCACCCGATGCCAATCAGGCTGCCATCATCACGAGCATCCGCAATGATGAACGCGGACATAATAAAATGTTCCGCCAAATGTACAAGGATCTGACAGGTCAGGAGATTACGGGCATAAGCAGTGAGCCGGTTGAGACAGTCACCTCTTATCCTGCCGGACTGCAAAAGGCGTTTCAGGGTGAATTGGCGGCCGTGGAAAAGTATAGAAAAATATGGTTTGGTCTCCCTTATGGCATATATAAAGACACGGTGTGGGGAATCATCCTGGACGAACAGAAACATGCGGATAAATATAACAATCTGATTACCTACAATTTGCCGAGATAGTCATGTATGGGATAAACAACGCGCGGATTCTTTTAATGATGAACAATTGAAATCAGCAAAAAACCAGTGAATGAGTAAAGCTCACTGGTTTTTTTGCTTTGCCGAGTCGCTCTTTTATAATCCTGAGTTTAAATGCACTCTTTCAACATATCCGGCTCCACATGAACGTGAACGGTGTATACGTCATGCTCCTCCATTAACTCATTCTCTACGTCTGTACAGATATCGTGTGCTTGTTGAAGATCCAGCTCAGCATCAACTGTTATGACAACGTCTACTACAACGTTATTGCCATAGTTCCGCGCTCTCACGTCTTTAACCGTCTCTACGCTGTCAATTCCGGCAATCGTTTTTTTGTACTCCTGAATCAGTTCAACATCAAAACCATCCGTCAGATGATGTGTGGCTTCCTTGAAAATGTCCCAAGCGGTCTTGCAGATCAGAAAACCTACGATGACCGCCGTTACAGGGTCCAGCCATGGGAGGCCGAACTGGGAACCCACGATCCCAATGACCGTACCGGTACTCACCCAGGCATCGGAGATATTATCACGAGCTGCAGCCATGACCGCCTGACTTTTAATACATGTAGCAAGTCTCTTGTTATAGCAATAGACCAGATACATGATAACCGCGCAGAAAATGCCTGTGTACGCAGCGATGATATCCGGAGATTCATGTGTACTCTGAAACACAGAACCAATGGCTTGAAACAGTACTTGTAAACCTACTGCCATCATAATGAAAGAAGCAACAAGTGACGCAACAGTCTCTGCTCTCCAGTGACCATATGTATGATCTGTGTCGGCTGGGCGTTGGGCAAGCTTCAAACCGATCAGTACAGCTATTGAGGCCACAATATCGGTGGCATTGTTTAATCCATCCGCCTTGAGTGCTTCTGACCCGGCCATATTGCCAATGACTAGTTTTAATACGGTCAAACATATGTAGGCGATAATGCTGATGATAGCTCCGCGCTCCCCCAGCTTTAAATTATCGTATTTAAGTTGATCCACATGATATCCTCCTGCAATCTTCAATTCAAGCACGTGTATGATGGTACCATTGAAGATTTGTGTGGGTCTAGAGAAACGTTTTGAGTGTGACGAAACATAATCTGAACGCGGCAATTTTTTTAAGAGAATCCAAAAAAGTTGGATTTGGCAAACTTAAATGATTAATGGGTGGTAAGAGGAAGGTGGCCGACTGCCTTCCCTTGTAACCACACTTTCTTGCACTTAGACACAAAGAGCCAAATGGATCGTTTTGATCCACTCGGCTCTTAGCGTTATTTTACAATCATTTGTATAACATCACTTACCTTCGATCCCACTTCCATTCATAAATCACTGCCCTTATTCAGAAAGTGTCGGTTCATCTGGTGTCTCATTTGCAAGCAGCTCCGAATCATCAGAATGCCGTTCGAACATAACTGCGTCAACTCTCGTATAGATCATATCATCAGGAAGCGTTGGCGGGTCTACCGTTGTAGGCGTAACCCTGGTTAATCGAACATACTCGCTACCGTCGCCCGTAAAGTCGAACGTCCCCAGATTAACCCAACCCGATGAGCCGACCGTTGCATCGATATAGGTGACCTCGGTACCCGCTTTATGTTTCACTTCCACTTTGACATTGTTATCGTTTGCCGTCGTATGGACGAGCTTGTAGATCGAGACCGTATATTTCCCCTCTGGGAACTGGCCTTTCCACGTTGCAGACGATCCTTGAACTGTAGAGTAACGGGACTTAACCCCAATTTTATATCCGGCTAAATTGCTTTGGCTCCAAGACCCTTCTGTCGTGTATAACCCAGTTGTATCTGTACTGTCCACGATAACCGTTAGGTCCCTGATCGTGATGTTCAAGTGCGGAGTGGTTAAGGTCACTCCATCAATCGTGACAGTAGCCCATACCTCAATGTGATCCGTGTTCCCATCGAGATTAAGAAGAGTCACCAACCCACTGCTATTCACTTCAGCCAGATCCGTACGATCAACGAAATACTGCACATCGGCTTGTGTAAGATCACCGATCAAACCGTTATCCAAATAGCCGGTTACGCTCAGTTGTGCGGTTTGAGTCATCTGCAACTCGTTCCGATCGGACAGGATCACAGCAGACTCCAATTGCGGTACCCTGTTTGGGTCCACCCACATAATTGCATCGGCAACGACTCTGGACTTGTTGGCCTTATTGGTTAATTCCACGTACCCGCTATCGCCTGCAGCAAAAGGATAATCCCCTAGGTGCACCCAAGTACCATTCGCTGTTGTCTCATCAACTGGCACCGTCTCGGAGCCGCCGCTATGATAAACGGTAAATGAGGCGTTTGTTGCCCAATTTTCACTCGCAGTGGTGATTTGCGGAATCTTGTAATACACACTGTAAGTGACACTTTCCGGCAGCTCAGGCCGCCATCTCATTTTGCTTGTCGCTGTGCCGGACGTAGATTTGGCATACACATAGTTATCATAATAATAATCGTTAGCCGTCGTATCCCTTATCCAGACGCCTTCTGTCTCCGCCTCCGTATTATCCACGATAATGGTTGAACTATCCTGCCCATCGGGTTGGACTGGAGTTTCCGTTACCTGATCCGGCAGATAGAGTGTCCGCTTACGGGTCTGTTTCCCCTCCGATTCCACGTAATACGTGAAGGTTTGGGATAAATCATTCATCCGTATCGACCATTCCATCGGATAGATCGTATCTGGGACGCTCGTATAAGTAGCGCCGCCATCCAATGAATAATGGATTGTCGCTGGTTTCGTTGTTTTGGCCTGCACATAAGCATCATAAACCGTTTCGTCAGGCTTAACGATCAGCATGCCTTTAACCGCATCAATTGGACTGTGTGTATCAAAGAAATAACTTGCATCCGATGTATCTGCCGTTCTAACCTGATGCAGCGGCACATCAATATCGAGTCCTTCTACAATGATCGCGGTGATGCCCTTGCCTGAAACCGTAGCTTGAATGATTCCACCACTCATTACCGTTTGCTCTGGTGTACCATTGTCGCGGATAATCGTTACGGCGTAATCTTGTGCCGGGTTGAACCCAATAATTTGTTCATTTAATTCAATTGGAGTCTGAACTTCTTCTGAAGATGCGTTGCTTAACCCGATGTAGAATTTATCGCCGCTCTCACCCGTTATCCAATTCAATTGAGGATGGTTGGTCTTAATAATCCCCTTGGGCATCCATAGCCAAACGTCGGAGTTACCATAAAATTGCCCTGGTTTATTCCCATAGAGATGATATTTAAACCATAAAAAATTCGTTTCAAATACGGAAGGAAACGTAATGCTCCCGTTTGATTTCAACGATTGTTCGCTGATCAAATAATCCATCGTTTGCCCAAGCTGCCCCGGGATATGGTGATAATAGATGGATGTAGCCCCGCTTGGGCCTTCCAGAGGAAAGTCCGGTTCAAGTTGGCTAACGGCGAAGCCTTTATAATAATAACCTGGATAACTGGAATATCGTCCAATAACCGCATTATGAGCAATATCCTGTAGCAGTTCATCCCCTGTATAGAGCGACAATCTCAGCATGAACGGAGCTTCCTGAGCATTCATACGATAATAGCCAGTTGTACTTCCTGCTTCAAACGTCAATCCGCTCGGTGAAACAAGCCAACGCTCCGCTTGAACACCTCCGACAATATCTTCGGGAAGCTTGAGCCTAGGATATTGAAATTTACCACTTTCCGGCCAATGGAACGACTCCGCGTAATTATATGTCTCCGGCTGAGGAATCGTAACGTTACCTTCAGGAACCGGGCGAGCAACAAACATGGTTGCATAGCGTTTGGCTTCCTTATAGGCGGCATCCAAGTATTTGGGATCCTGCGTTTCCTCATATAGCTCCAAGATCTCCATCCACAGCTTGCTATAATAATAAATGAACTCATTTTTACTCACATCGACGGATGCAGGCGTATCGATATGTTGCGTGATATAACTGTCGGCTGCATCCTTCGCAGCCTGCAAATACTGCGCATCTCCCGTCATCCGATACATCATCAGGGGCTGAATGACAGGACCCCGGTCTTTCTGATCCGGGTCACGCACAAGGTACTCTTCCTGAGCGAGTGCACCAATGCCTGCCGAAGTGCCCATCATTTGGTTGACAGCGGCTACACTTGAAACATCAAACGGCAGAGTAGCCATTTTCCATAACGAAGGCACACCGTATACTTTCTTCTGCGTTGGCGACCAACCGATACCATTTCGCGATACGCCATACTGGACGGACGGTAGTGCTCTCGTATCGTAAAGCTGGTCATCCCCAGTTAAATAATAAGCTCCCAAAAGAACTGCATTTGAGCTTGTTCGAACGCTATCCTCGTTTTCGATATCGATAAAACCCTTGGCACGGCTCCACCACCCGCTGGGTGATGGGACATAATTCACAGAGTCGTCCCCTTGTGGCTCAACCTTAAGCAAATCGATCATATTAAACATCGCGTCAGTAAGCGACTGATCTGACACATTTTCGCGGTATGCTGAATAATCGTACTCATTGCGAAGAATATCCGCGTAGGACTCATACAGATTGCTTTTTTGCGCGATTAGCCCCATATGAAATTGATACGTGTTTTCTGCGGTCATTTGCGAATAAGTCCCTAATTGAGGCGCATACAGGATTGGCTGCACGCTGCCTTCGTTGTTGACCAGGCTCATGCCAAGCCGTTGTTTCGTAACGCCTCCCGTCGGTTCAAATTCAACCGGAAGCTCTGCCGAAGGTACAAATACGCCATAGGTCAATGGATTTCCTGAACCATCATTTTTCTCAACCAGGCTCATCGGAGCGCTCAGCTCTCTTAAACTTGTTGATTCCACCGTACCTACCATTTTGGCATGTGACCTGAATCCATTTAACACTTCATTGATGCCTGATACGGACTCTGTTGTGAAGGACTGATATCCAATCACATAGTTGCCGTCGCGGCGAGGTGTAAAAGCAAAGGAAACATCTGGTTTATCCCCTGTCATGGACCAGTTCACTTCAAAATCGTAATCACTGCCATGCGTAGAATCCGTTAATACCGCCGTGTGGTTGTCGGGAAAAGTGATCCCGTCAAATGTAATCCAACGTTTGTTCATTGTATCGTAGTAATTGGTTCGGCTGCCTGCATTCCCATCTAATAAAACCCATTGCTCCTCAAGTCTTTCCGATTCATTATTGATTGGAACCCAGTTCCCCGTCTCTGTGTTCTTGTAGAACATGTCACGAACGATGGATTTGCCCCCATCCCATGCTGCTTCATAGAAGGTTGCCTTGTAGTTAGCATTTTCGATGCTGCCTTTCTCTGTGTAACTGAGATTCGCTAAGGTACGGCTTCTTAGCGGGGGGAGCGGTGGTGCTTGCTGTCTGATATTCCCCTCGAACTTGACTGCATCAGCCCGCGTAATAATTGTACCCGTAGAAGGTTGCGTTCGAGTCAGCCTGACAAATTCGCTATCATCACCACTAAACTCATACTCTCCCAAATCAACCCATCCGACCGATGGACCTGACGAAGGTCTAAGATCCATAAACTTAACATCCGTAATCCCGTTATGAACAATTTCAATTTTCACATTACTATCTGCTTTATCCGCCCAATCCAGCTTATAGAACGATATTCGCGCCGTCCCTGCTTCCAGGCGTGGATTCCATGTGATGCTTCTATTTACGGCGTCTGTATATTTAGAACTGGAATTATTGTAACCCTTCACTCCCGCACTTGTGCTCCAATATGGAGCGGAGAATCCGTTATTGACGTTGCCTGAATCAACAGTGACGACATGATCAATCGTGAGACTTCCATCATCAATGATAATCGTCTTATGTGGCTCTTTTTGCTCAATATTCCCTTCGAACTTGACCGCATCAGCACGTGTAAGGATTGTGTTCGTGGTGCCGGTAGACCGAGTCAATCGAACGAATTCTTCGCCAGCTCCGGAAAAATAGTACTCTCCCAAATCAACCCATCCCGCTGGCGCGCCAGATGAGGGTCTTAGATCCATATAGACTACATCCGTGGTTCCATTATGAACGATCTCAATTTTCACATTGCTATCTGCTTTATCTGCCCAATCCAGCTTATAGAACGATATTTTCGCCGTTCCTGCTTCCAAGCGTGGATTCCATGTTATCGTTCTGCCTGCTGTACTCGTATATTTGGTGCTGGAAAGATCATACCCCTTCACCCCTGTGCTTGTAGTCCAATTTGGAGCCGCATATCCATTGTTCTCGTTACCCGCATCAGGTGTCACAACATCATTGATCTTGATACTCCCGTCATCGATGATAATCGTCTGATAAGGTAAGGTCTCCGCATAAGCGGCCCTTATTCCGATCAGGCTGAAAGGAACTACGATCGTCAACATGAAAACGATGAAGAAAAACAGCTTCATTTTGACCATACAATTCACAGCCTCTCCCTAAAATGATAACGCTTCCAAAAATGAGTTGCCTTTTGCTCAAATGATCGTAAAAAAGCACTTAACCTTCCCCTTCTGCCTAATCCCGCTCTGTCGTTTTTATCTTAGCATGTTAGATCACGGTGAAATTTCTTTCATTTTAAGAATTTCTTATACGATTTTAAGTAAAAAAAGAAACCTACATCCTAATTGATTGCTCAGTTGCAGTCAGCTAGAATATAGGTCATCCAAGTGTTCCGAGTGAACCAATCCATTATAATGGCGGCTGCACCAATAACAACTTTCCAAGCTGAATGACCGTTTGATCATACCAAGCTGGATGCTGCCGAACATGTTCCATACTTCGTTCATTGCCACTTGCCTCAAACACGGCCGCTTTTTCAGTTTTCTCGTGATCAATCTCGAAGCGAACGGTATGTTTCCCATTTGGTAGCTCCGGCAAGAAAACATATTGATTTCGATTATGATCGTTATAGGGTGTGAATCGATCAACAAGGAAGGGTTCCCTTCCATCCACCGACACCTTCAATCGGCCAGAATCCGGCCCCCCGATATCAAATAAGCCGATGTGAGTTCCCTCAAACTCCACTGTGATCGCCTCTCCGGCATCAACAGCTCGCCATAGACCGGGGAACAACCAATCATACTCACGCACTAAAGGAAAGTCATCAGAGGTCACGTAAGACCACCCTGTGGTAAAATGAGTAAGACGATCCAGTGGCAACATGGTTGCATACTCCCAAGGATTGGCCGGGACCAAGGGGTCCTGCGGCAAGTGATGTTCGACTTTTCCCACGTGATCTCGAAGTTCGCTCATTTTCTCAAACGACCGAATGATTGTGTCCGTGTAAATCTGGTGTCCTTCGGGAATCGTCGGATGGATCGAATCATGCGTGAAAATAACTGCCCCGGGAATGGCCACGCCTGCCCTTGAGGTGAAAGTGAGCTTTCCATCCGAAACCAATTGACTGACCGCTACGCCCAGATGAATCGAAGGAATGCCGTAATAGTCGGCGACTTCCTCTTGCATACGAGCGCCCTTCTGATACTCGCCGGATTGAAATGAGGTCAAATCCCGCTCCTTAACCGTATATACAAACAGAATATCGGTAAACCGGCTGCGCTTACGAATCTGGCGGACAATGCCTTCGATCCGCGCTTTGGATTCGGGAACTCCGCCATCGTTTCCAACGAATTCAACAAATACGAGATCAGGCTGATGACGCAGTACATCGGTCTCCAAACGGGCGCAACCGAGGTCCGATCCTGTCCCATCAATGCCTGCATTCACACAGCGGATATCCGCATGGGGATATTGCCCTCGCAGCCAATCCGCCGTCATGACCCTGTATCCTTTCGAACGTGTATTACTGCCGCCAAAATAGACTATTGTTACTGTTTCTCCATTTTCCAACTTCTGAATGACATTAGGCAGCCCTCTTCGAGGAAAAAATTCCTTCATCACGACTTCACCCGACCTCACTTAGCGTTTTTAAGAGCAAAAAATTTAACAGCAAACACTTCATAATAGGGCGAACCATATGTTGCACAGAAATCAAATCGGATTTGGGTTACACCTTGTGCATACACCTGAAGTTTATTCAACGAAAGATAATTCCCACGGACTTTAATTTCACTCTTGGTTCCGTTTTCCAAGGTTAAAGTCACATTATAATCTTGGATCAGTGGCTCGATCGGATCGTCGAAATGCTCCAAATTCAGCTGTGAATTGAAAACAAGATGGATTTCATCCAGATTCTTGGGGCTTGCAAAACCAAATTCCAACCATTCCTGTCCTTCTATACGTTCCGAAATCCAGCCGTTCGGCAAACCATAAGGTCTGGAGAAACCGTTGACGACATTCGCGGGATTATACATATCCTGGGATGGTATCAGGTCTTTGAAGCAAATGCTCTTATTAAGTTTCTTTAGCCTGGATGGCTCTTCCGGTCTATAAAGGAAGCTAACCGCTCCAGTCATTTTCTCTTCATTGCTGTGTACAGTGAGGTCCGCCGTACCTTCCAATACGATGTATATTTTGTCGTCTTCTGGCTTCTTGCAGCTGAGGTCCAGTGTAATCCAGTCATCGTGACCCGCTGAAATCACGAAGTTGTAGCCTTTCAGCTCGCTGGTGGGAATATAGTTTTCCTTCCGATCCCCGCCAAACAGCTTCACTTGCAGCATTTCTGATTGCTCGGATCTATTTTTAATTTTGATCTGCACACTTTCAACCAGAGATGTCTGAATCGGCAAGACCAAACATAACGCGTTCTCCAAGGAGATCTCTTCGGTTGGATGAAGTTGTTCATAGCTTCGCTGAGATGAGGCCCGAATCGTTAATCCGTCAGCGAAATAAGGATCCAACGGCTCTTGAAGCCCTACAATCGTTTGCCCGTCTCGAAGCAGCTGCGCCTGAAGCTCACCCATATGCGCTTTGACGATGGCCGCGGGGTCTGTATCATATTTTACGCATAACGCAGCAGCCGTTCCTACCGCCTGCCCCATACAACCACAAGTTGCCATCACCCTTGTAGACCCAAAAGCCACATGGGTAGCGCTTATATTACGGCCAGCGAACATGAGATTTGGAATATTACGTGAAAATAAGCTGCGGAAAGGGATATTATACAATCCCGGCACAAAATTCCACGCTGTAGCCGGTCCTTCATCGTAGATGCCTTTATTTGCATGCAGATCCATATACCAGCCTCCGACGGATACCGCATCTTCGAAATGAGGCTTTACTGTAAGATCGTTCTGAGACAGCATATGTTCCCCTATAAACCGTCTCGACTCCCGTTTTCCCGGAATCGGGCATACATAATCCAGGATGAGATGGTCTACATCATCAAACTCGCCGCTATTTTTGATATAATCCCATATCCCGTACACCAATTTCCGCAGTTCCAATGCGATGTCTTCATTATTCTTGATAATATCCATATGTCCGCCGTATTCCAGCCACCACAATCCGCCAAGCCCGTTGATTTTCCTTGGAAAAGACCGATGGTTTAATCCTTTTCGGATACTATCAAAAAACTCCAGCTTCGTAATATCATACGCAAAGCCTGGCCTTTTGTAAGGAACGGAATAGTTTACGTCACGGGCTTGAAACAGAATCGTATCACCCATGGTGTAATGATCCGCCACTTCTGGAGCGAGCTCCTCCTGGTATTCATGCTTCGCCTCTCTTCCCCATCGGAAGTGAGCACCAGCTTGGTATCCAACAATTCCATCCCCGGAGCAATCAATGTAGGTTGGGCTTTCAAAACGAAATTTTCTCTCTGAAGCCAATTGAAGGCCCTCCACCCACTTGATTCTGCCGTTCTCCACGCCTGTTTCATGCACACATGTGTTAAGGAATAGAGAAATGTTGGGCTCATCATAAACCATGTCAAGCAAGACCGTATCCGAAAGTGAAAGCATAAGCTTTTTGTTGTATAACGGATTGTAATGAAATATCTTCAGTTTGAGTTCTTCCACCAACCCGCCTTCGCGAGCATAATAGGATGGACTGTTTCCGAGATATGCCGAACCGTTAATATGAACTCTGACCTCGCTGCTCGCATTTCCCCCAAGCACCGGTCGATCATTAATAAGTGAAACCTGCAACCCTTGGCGTGCGGCAGCAATGGCAGCGCATATCCCGGCAATTCCTCCACCTATGACGGTTACATCTGATTTCATAAGCTCCATTTTGATAACCTCCATGATTAGATGCTCCTATCATGGTAATGGTTTTGACCCCTTTTTTTTTACAGGATTTCGCGAAAAAATCATACATTTTTTTGTATCCTTATTTGAATTCCTACCGTGTCATTTTTATCCGATATTGCTTAGGTGTATCCCCCGTATATTCTTTAAAAAGTTTGCAAAAGTACCCTTCATTGACGATGCCTACTTCCTCGCACAATTCCAATAAAGAATAATCCTTCACATTTAACAGCTCGAGAGCGAGGTTGATTTTTTTACGATTGATGTAGCTGATCACGCCTTCGTTCATTGTTTTTTTGAATAAGCTGCTAAAATACGATGGCGCTAGATTCACTTCCTCCGCAATTGCTTCCAACGTTAAACGTTGTTTCAAGTTTGTCTCTATATAATGCATAGCACTCATGATCTCTGCACGATGCAAGAGTTGGCCCGCATGCACGTATTCGAATGTGAAGTCGCCAATATAGGCGAGCTGCTCCTGAAAAGCCATAAATTCCATGGGGAAGTCTGGAACTTCCGTGGCCATCTTGTTCCCCGATTTAAATTTCACGGTAATGTCTCTGTACAAGTCTCTAATCATTGGCGCCATGATAGACTTGTGAATTTTATGGTCGGTAACAAATTGCGACAGATCGGCAAGTGCATTGTCCAGCTCTTCCTTGGAAATCTTTCGCTTCAGGCGTATAAGAAAATCAGCCAGCTTCTGCTGAAAGTCTGCTTTTTTGTCATTATGGTATTGGAACCGATGCATCGGTGTTTTTACGACTTTTTCGGTATGATAATAGAAGTCCTCACTTACATTTTTAGCTTCCGTATACGCCTGTTTGATCGATTCCCAGCCTCGGTGTGGACTTCCAAAAGCGACAGATACCCTTTTATTCAAATATTGATGCAAATGAGAGATGATCTGCCCTCCCAAGGATAGGCAAGCATATTCCGTTTCCATATCACTGCGGTTATTTTCCCAAGATAGAAAACCAATAAAACGATTATCCGACAGATCCGCAGCTACCCCACTGCTACCATTCATCACCGTTTCTTCGATGATATTTGTAATCGCATACTTCAAGATGTTTTGATCTGCGGCCGCGTATTCGTTTCGGAAACTTTCATACGTATTCATTTCAACGATGAAGCAGCAATAGTTCGCTTGAAAGAAATGAAACTGCATGCGATTAGCAAAATCCGATGCCCGATGAGAAGGAATTTCACCTCGGATCAATTCGTTAAAAAATTGCTTGCGGACTCTGTATTTATTTTCAAGCACGGATACGTTTAACGAGTGAAATTCCGCCTCTTTTTTCTCAAACTCATTTAAAATTCCGGCTGCCTTATCCAACGCTCGATTCAAATCGGCTTCCCTCAACGGAACCTTTACAATGTACTCCAATACGTTGGCTTGAATCGCTCGCTGAGCGTATTCGAAGGATGAATAGGCGGTCAGCAGTATGTATTGGGTATGGGGGAGCTCCGCCTTGAGCTGCTCAATCATGGAGATGCCGTCCATTCGCGGCATTACAATATCAGATATAACGATATCCGGTTTAAGTTTTATGATCTCCTCTATCCCATTCAGCCCATTATTCGCTTTGCCCACCAGAACAAAACGTCTATCCCTGTGAGAGAGTTCATTAAAAAACAATTCCAATCGTTGAATGATCAGGTCTTCATCGTCAACAATGAAGCAGGTATAGTCTCTCCCCATTATGCATCTCCTTTTGGCAATTCTGCCGGGAATACAGCGCGTATACGGGTTATTTCCTTAGGTATGCTAATGATATCCAGCCCAAATTGATCTCCGTAGTGGAGTCTTATTCGTCCATGAATATTGTTCAGCCCGATTCTTTTTCTTTTTACTTCCTCTTCACTCGGTTCTGAGATTAAAATATGTTTTATTTTATCAGCTGGAATTCCCTCACCTTGATCAATAACTTCGATGATGACGATGTCGTCCTCCCTGTAGGCATGAATCGTAATAGGGCCCTCAATTCCCCCTCCGTTATAACCATGGAAGATACTATTCTCTACAAGGGGCTGCAACAGCATTCGAAAAACTGGAAAATCCATCAGTCCTGCTTCGATATCTTCAATCAAGTTGAAGTTTCGGTTATACCGGATGTTCTGGATCTCGATATAGTCTGCTACATTGCGTAATTCCTGGCGTAGGGAAACCTTCTCTGAAGCGTCGTCTATCC
The DNA here is from genome assembly GCF_038004485.1 of Paenibacillus sp. FSL R7-0026. NCBI lineage: Bacteria > Bacillati > Bacillota > Bacilli > Caryophanales > Paenibacillaceae > Paenibacillus > Paenibacillus sp. FSL R7-0026. Next base: position 3,166,885 of record NZ_JBBORG010000001.1, on the reverse strand, counting down.
CGTACTCCAATAATGAAATGAGCGATCCGATCACCACATCTACTTTCTCTATTTGTCCGAGACGTATCACATTGCTGATTGAACCAAGTGTGTTATACAGAAAATGTGGGTTAATTTGAGACTGTAACACCTGGATTTCCAACTTCCGCTCAAGTTCATTATGAAGTTCAGCTCGGCGAATCAGTTCAACAATTTGCTGAAGCATACGATCGAATGCCCGTGAAAGATCGCCAAACTCATCGTTTCGATTAATCGTTATAGTCGTTGTGAGGATACCTTGTTCCACCTGCTTCATTTTTGTTTTGAGCGTATAAAGTGGTTTTCTTATATATTTGGCAACCAAAAAAGAAATGAACAAACTTAAAAGAAAACCTGCAGCGAGAAGCTCGAGGTAATAGGTTTCCAATCTGGACAACGCTGCTTTCAAGCGTGATTCATCGTTGATCGAGATGATGGTCCAGTTGAACTTCTCCGTTGGTTTTTTCAAAAGGGAGACCGGAATACCATCGTTGGTATACAGTTGAAGATTTGTTTCTGTTGTATCCAGAATTTCTTCCGCTGACGTCTCTCCGATCGAAAAAGAATGATCTTGGATATTCAGAGGTCCTTTATTTTCAGAAAATCCGGCAATGATCTTACCTGACGCAGTGATCAGAGCCAGATTCATTTGTTCCTGTTTATTAATCTTGAATAAGGTTTCTTCAATGGCATTTAGATCTAAATCAACCGCGATGGCCATAGGAAACGGAGCACCGTTCAGATATCGAACCATCGTAACGGTCCAGCCGGAATACTTCGATTTGTAAGGTTCACTAACAAAGGTAGTCCTTCTATTCTTGTCAGCCGCATCAAATAAAGGTGCTCTTTCAGATAAAGGTTCATCGAATATTCGAGTAGGTGTACTTCCACCCAAAATGGATAAATCGCTTTTGATCAAATAAATATTACTGACATAAATACTGTTGAGTTCATACAGCTCCCTTAATTGCTTTTTAATCACTTCGGTATTGTTAATGTTGGCTTTCACTGATGTTTCAACTGAGAAGAGAATCGTCTGGAAGGAGGAAAAATTAACGGTGAAATACTGGTCAACCTTGTCTAGTATTTGATTGGTGTAAAAAATGTCATTGGTTCTTATTTCCTTTTGAACATAGCGATAAGACAATTGGCTTATCAAGATGATGCAGCCTAATACAAAGGCAAACACGATAAAAAATAATTTTAAAGGCAAGCTGATTCTTCTTCGCATCCATCATCTTCCTTTTAGTTCCGTTTTAAACTAAGAATAGCATATGCTAATAAAGAGAGGGGCTACGAATAGCCACTCTCTCTTCGTTTATTTTCACTTGATAAGGCCGGCTTCTTTAAATTGCTGGATTGCGGTTTCCTTATATTTCTGCATGTCAAACTTGGTATCCAGCGTCTGGAGGAAATTGTCCCAGTTGGAAAGAGGCTCTTTGCCCGTCATAAATTTAACCAAGCTTTCATTAATGAAACGTGTGCGGTCAGCATCCAAGGTATCGCTGGGGTCTGGGGTCAATAAATTTCCGGGCAACGTTGGCCCCACATATTGCTGATTGTCCTTGAAAGCTTCCGCCGTCTTTGGATTCTGGAAGCTGAAGTACTCTGCATCATCACCACGGCGCGGCATTCTATAATGATCAACCCACAGGTACTTTTCTTTCATTTCCTTTGATAACTCGGAGGTTTTATTTTTGATCTTGCCGTCTACGACATCCCAATGGATGCCTTTAATTCCGTATGCAAAGTTCGGATAGGCTTCTTCATCCGTAAAGAGATAATTTAGCATGGACAAGATCCGAATGATTTTATCCTCGTCCGCTTTTGCGGATATGGCCCATGAATTGCCTTGGAATGATTTTCTCTCTACAATTTGATCCCCGTAAGGACCTTTCATCGGAGGAATAACGATCCATTCGGGCACCTCGCCACTAATTTCTTTCATTTTCTGTTGATAATCCGGTTCCAGTCTACGAGCATCTCTGATCATGAAGCCAACTTTACCCTTAAACATCTTTTGGTCCAACAGATCAGGCGAATTCATCGTCACCCAGTCTGGGTCAACCACCTTGGATGCCATCATTTTATTAATGTAAGCAAGCGCCTCTTTCATTTTGGGATCAATAAACAGAAATACCGGTTCATTATCTTTTATCTCAACGGCCGAAGGAGGATTGACGCCAAACATCCACATCAAGCTATCAAAGCCGTAGGTTTGCAGATTGCCTTCTTTATTCATACCGCCGATGAATCCGTACGTATCGTTTTTACCATTCCCGTCCGGATCTTTCTCTGTAAAGGCTTTCATAACTTCGAACAACTCATCAGGTGTCGTTGGTACTTCCATATTCAACTTTTTCAGCCAATCGTTACGGATGAAGAAGCTTCGACTGATACCGTTTACATTATCATAGCCTGGAACTCCAATCGTTTTTCCTTGATAGGACATCGCCTCCCAGGAGTCGGTGCCAAATCGTTTCTGTAATTCAGGGAATTGGTCCATATACGGTGTCAAATCCGCAAGAACACCTTGGTCGTAATATTGCGCAAGATCAGCACGACTCTTCAAGAAGATCAAGTCTGGAATATCCCCGCCTGCAATGAGTGTATTCAGCTTGGTTGTTGCTTGACCCGCTTGAGGAATCATCATCTCCAAGTCAATATTCATCTCTTCTTCCAACATTTGGCGTTGAATATCTTCATCACGTGGAGGTACCGGAGCAGCAGCGTTAAAAGTGCCTTGGTTAAACATTGAGATTTTCATTTTGGTGGCAAACTGGCCAGACTGGCCTTGCGAATTACTCGAAGTTGTCGATGTAACTTCTTCATTTCCCCCACATCCTGACAATAGCGTTCCAAGTCCTAAGATTGCCGATAAAATAGCAAATGAAATCTTTTTACGCTGCATATTGACCTCTCCTTTGCTTGTATATTATCACGGTTTCCCCGTAATAAGTTAGGTTGGAACATCTTTTATCCTTTAACGGATCCCAGGAGTACACCTTTGGTAAAATGCTTTTGCAAAAATGGATAAACGATCAATATCGGAACTGTAGTTACAACAACTGTAGCCATCTGTACAGCGAACGTACTGACAGCCCCGGAATTGGCGAGCGAATCAGCGCTTTGAGTTGCAACGTTAAGCAGGATGTTGCGCAAAATCACTTGAAGTGGCATGTAGTTGGAATCATTGATATATACAATGGCATCAAAATAACTGTTCCAATGCCCGACTGCGTAAAATAGGGAAATGGTAGAAAGTACGGGTAAGGACAAGGGTAAAATGATCCGCCATAACGTCTGAAGCTCACTCGCACCGTCTACCCTCGCTGATTCCTCGATTTCACCAGGTAATTGCTCAAAAAAGCCTTTGATGATCACGAGATTAAATGCACTAATGAGATTTGGAATGATCAATACCCAAGGACTGTTTAACAATCCCAGAGAGCGGATTAGTAAATATGTCGGAATTAACCCCCCACTGAACATCATGGTAAACACAATGAAGAGTAAAAACGGACTTCTTCCGGGCAAATATTTTTTGGATAACGGGTAGGCCGCGATTACCGTAAAAAACACATTTAACGCAGTTCCTACAATTGTTCGAAACAACGTAATTTTATACGCCTGCCAGATCCCATGAGAAATGAATACTTCTTTATAGGCCAGAAAGGTAAAGGATTCTGGTATAATCACAATCCCTCTTCTTAATACTTCCGATTCTGGCGTTACGGAGACAGCAACCACATATAGAAAGGGTAGCACGCACAGTAGGGATAATAAAATAAGAATTACATAAACGACGGTTTGCCAGACTTTTTCCCCGATTGTCATATGGATCATTTTAAAGACCACCTCACCAGATTTGCCCATCGAATTTTTTGGCGAGCTTATTCGCTGCCAACACTAAAGCAAATCCGATGACAGCTTTAAACAATCCTACAGCAGTAGCCAAACCGATCTTAAGACGCTCCAACCCTTCCCGGTATACCCATGTGTCGATAATATCGATCTTCTCTTGGTTAAAGGTGTTGGCAAACATGAATATTTGGTCAAAACCCGCATCCAGGATATGGCTTAATTTAAGAATCAGCATCAGAATAATGACGCCTCGAATGCCAGGTAACGTGATATGCCAGAGCTGTCTCCATTTGGATGCACCATCCATTCGAGCCGCTTCATATAAGCTTGGATCGATTCCTGCCAAGGCGGCAAGGTACAAAATCGCCCCCCATCCAATATCCTTCCATACTTCAGATAAGATGATCAGCATTCTGCCCCAGGCAGGTTCCGTAAGAAACGAGATGGGTTCAAAACCAAAATCCTTCAAAATCATGTTAAAGAGACCATCGCCTGGGGCTAGTAATGCTACCATGATTCCATACACAATGACCCATGACAGAAAATGAGGCAAATAGGTGATTGTCTGAACAATCTTCTTAAACCATTGGCTATAAACTTCATTGAGGAGTAAAGCAAGTACGATGGGTGCGGAGAAACCGAACAATAACTTATACAGCGATATGATGATCGTATTTTTCATGATGTCCCAGAAATAAACGCCGTTCATAAAATCCGTAAAATTTTTGAATCCCACCCATGGGCTATCCCATAGTCCCAAAGCAAGGTTGTAGTTTTTAAAAGCAATCATGATTCCCGCCATAGGAATGTATTTGAATACCGCAAAGTAAATTAAGGCTGGTAATAAGAGAGCATACATCACTTTGTACTTTTGGATCGTCCTTATCCATGTCTTTCGCTTTTTGGAGATGGGAATGGCGTCCGCTGCCAACTTTGCTTGCATTTCATCACCTCGTCTTTGTTTGTATTTGTATAATAGCACCCGCCTATCGGATAAATTTCTGAAATATCAAGAATTTCTTATAAGATTTTAAGGAAGTGTGCCTGGGCTCGTTCCAACAGCTAATCCCGGCAAGTGAGATAAAAACTTGTTCCACTAAAATAAAAAAAAGCCGCTATAGTAGCGACTTTCCATGCCGTATTTATACTTTTCCCCAAAAAATCTCAGTTTCATAATCGAATTCAACAGTACCCTCTTGATTATTTTTATCAAATAAATTCCGCAGTTCTGTCATCATAGGATCGTAATTTGCATGCCCGGGTACAGGACTGTAAGAAGATGATAACAAACGGCCTTTCAATCCTTCGAAATCGAACTCCTGACTCATTCTGAATCGCATTTCATGCATTGAACCTTCCTTGAAAAAAGAGAGCAATATCGCCTGAGAAATATTTTTATGATTAACTTTTTCATAGTCGGTTCCATATGTATGGAGCAGTTGATTGTACTCTTCACGAAATGAAGTACCGTCTGTAAGACGTGAATTCCAGATCAGTATTACTCTCACACCTGGCCGTAGAATTCTGCGAAACTCGATTTGGGCTGCGGAGCGATCAAACCAGTGAAATGCCTGAGCGCAGACAATAAAATCAACCGACTGATCAGGTAATCCAGTAGATTCTGCGGAACCTGCTATACTCTGGAATTTCGGATTACGTTCTAACATTTGCTCGGCGGCTTCCCGCATTGCCTGATTTGGCTCGACCGCGATTACATAGCTTCCGCGTTCCAGAAGTAGTTTTGAGATGATGCCAGTACCTGAACCGATGTCTGATATGGTACTGTTCGCATGTAAACCGACGACGTCGTACAAATGGTCAATAGCCTCTTTGGGATAACTCGGGCGGTATTTCAAATACGAATCGACCCGACTCGAAAATCGTTCTCTATTGTTCATCGATCGTCACGCTCCCATCACTATTTTGACATCCTATATACTGGCTTCAGTAATAGCTTCAAAATCTTACTCCCCCAAAAAGCAAATACCGTCGTTCCGGTCCATGAGCTGCGCTTATCTTGGCTGTATTGATCGTTGATCATATAGGTCCGAGTCGAAATAGGACTCTTCAGACCGAACTGTTCCCATTTGGTCGGATCATTCGAACCTCCGAGTTTTCTAAGCATATTTGCCGACTCATGATCTATTTTAGCCGGAATTTGCTCGAATGCTTGGGTGATTTGCGTATGAAACTCGTCGATTGGGTTACGACTGGTAATGCTCTCGAGATGAATGCTTTCACGAATGTAAGAAACGTATGCCAGATGGTCAGCCCAGAACTCGTCGATATAAAAAAGCCGTACACGCCGCTCCGATGGACTCATCAGTCTCTCAGCTTTCAAAATTCCGAACCGTTCTTCATATAGAATTCGCCTCTGATCCTCCACCATATCCGAATAACAGTTCAATTCCCGCTGAATATCGAAGTTTTGACCTATAATAACGCGCTGAATATGCTCGATTTTGCTGCGGAGCGCCGGATCATCAAGAACCTCGTCCTGATTTGGAGCGCGAAAAAGTTTATGAATGCCAAAGCGAAGCATCAACTCGTCCTCCAGGCTAATATAAAATACGGAAGACCCAGGGTCACCTTGGCGGCCGCAACGTCCGCGCAACTGGTCGTCAATCCGCATGCTTTCGTTCACATATGTACCTATAACGTATAATCCGCCCAGTTTGGCAACCACTTCTGCTTGTGCGGGATTACCGCCACCGAGACGAATGTCGACGCCGCGCCCTGCCATATTCGTAGATACCGTTACCGCGCCTATTTCTCCCGCTTTAGCGATGATTTCGGCTTCTTTTGCATCGTTTTTGGCATTCAGAACCTGGCAAGGTACGCTAGCAGCGGCAAGCGCCTCCGCCAGCATATCAGATTCCTCGACGCTTGACGTACCAATAAGAATGGGGCGTCCCACCCTATGGACGGAAGAGATTTCTTGTACAAGCGCCTTATATTTGGCTTCTTTATGTGTGTAAATTCGGTGCTTGTGGTCGATCCGTATGTTTGGCTGGTTTGGCGGTATTTGCACGACCTGTAACGCATAGATATCCTCAAATTCCATTGCTGAAGCGTACGCCGTAGCCGTCATTCCGCAAATTCCCGAATACAGGCAAATAAAGTGCTGAATCGTGATCGTACCGAGAATTCTCCCGCCGGCCTTCCACTGCAACCCTTCTTTTGCCACCAGCGCAGCTTGCAGCCCGTCCGGTAAATACCTGTTCTCGGCCACACGTCCGGTGTGTTCTTCGATTAGCTCGATTACACCGTCCCGGACAATGTAATCAACGTCTTTTTTTAATAACGATTCCACATGCAGCGCACAATTCAATGACGTTAACCAATGACTGTTATGGTTATCGTACAGATTGCCACATCCCAGCAGTAACTCCGCTTTCGCAGCACCCGCTTCATTCAAGTAAACGTTTCGTTGGAACTCGTCAAAATCGTAATGCTCTCCTGGCTGCAGCTGCCGGGCCACATCTGCGAAAAGAACGCCATCACTCTTGGAAGCACTCGAATCGCCACTAATGACTAGCGGCACCCGTGCTTCATCAAGAAGCAATGAATCTGCTTCGTCGACGATGACGTAATGGAAAGGACGATGCACGGTATCAGCTTCATTAAATGCGATTGTATCGCGCAAATAATCGAACCCTGCTTCTTTAGCCGTAACATAGGTTATGTCCTTGGCGTAAGCTTCCCGTTTCTCGAACAGGCTCATGCCCGCTTGGACCGAGCTTACCGTTAACCCGAGGAAACGGTAGATCGGTCCCATCCACGCTGCATCTCGATTTGCCAAGTAGTCGTTAAATGTGAGTACATGAACGCCTTTGCCTGTCAATGCGTTGAGATAAACAGGCATAACAGCAGAGAGTGTTTTTCCTTCACCGGTATGCTGCTCGATCAAAAATCTCTCGTGCAAAGCAATCGCAGCCATAATTTGCGCATCGTAAGGCTGTAATCCGAGTGTTCTCTTCGCAACCTCGCAGACTAGAGCATAAGCATCTACAAGCAGATCATCCAAAGGCGTGCCTGATCTTGCTTCTTCTTGCAGCCGAAGGGATTCCGCTTGCAGGCGCTGATCGTCCCAAGTTTCCAAATTACGTTTCCTTATAAGCTCCACTTTGTCTCGATAATCTTTCAACAAACGCCGGGTATCGCGCTCTTTGAATTCACGTATCAACTTGACGACTACATTCATCGGAATTGATTCCTCCTAAGTAGAAATAGCGGTGCTATATATGGCTTTTTTAGCTGCATCCATTGCGTACATCCTCATATTGCCTTATGAAAAGAAAAGACTCCATATGGAGTCTTTTCTGTCGATGATTAGCGTGTCACCAAACCATTTGTTATAAGAGATAACTACATTACTTCTCCGATGGGAGCGGTGTAAAGAGCAGATTCACCGGCAGGTTACTTCCTGGTGCGGCAGAGAATAGAATCGTTACGCTCTCTCCAGTTAACCCGGTGCGGTAAAGAACGCTTTGTTCACTTGAATTGGCAACCGCAACGTTACCTTCGGCAATCGATACCAACTGATTGTTCACCAGAGCTACTCCGGAATACTTCCCTCCACGAGGGTTAAAGGAGATAAGCGTACGCGGTGCAACATTGGTCAGCGTGATTTTGTACAATACACCGAAATTACCCGCATTGGATGCGTCTGTGTAAGCCATCGGATCTGTTCCTACCAGATTGGGATCGCTTGAATTGTCACCAAGTGGCAGACGGGCAGGTTTGATTCCCACGTGCTCATCGTACTTTATGATGCGAGTCGCATTCGGGTACGTACCACGGTTGTGCACTCCGTCACGATCAAGCACGGGAAGCAATGGCAAGGATTCGAACGGATCTTTATTTTCTTCCACCAGAATAACGTTATAGTCTAAGGAATAATCACTATAAGCGTCCGAATAGAGAGAGATGACTTGTCCTTCTTTCATCGGCGTTTTATTAAGTTCTGTCAAAATCAATTTGCTTTCCCCAGGTTGAAGGTACTCTTTCTTTTGATCCGCTCCAGTCTGAATCGACTTAAACCATTTATCAATAGACAATTTCCCAGCTACGGTAGCATAGGGTGTAGGGCCGGCAAAGCCCATATTTTGTTGTTCGAATACAGCCGGATTTGGATTGTTATTGGTTGCAATCACATACATTTTTACTCTTTTGCCTGTATTGTTCACGTGGTGAATCATGAAACGGGTCTGCCCCGAAGATGATTCTTTGTATACGATGCCTTCCGTATTCACAGTTTCCGGACTGTTACTGCGGATCAGTAAACTTGGCTCATCCATGTACGTATAAGGCACTTTCTCCATGGTAGTCACTTCGCCGCCGTTAAAGGTGAACTTCTGTCCTACCGGCGTGAAGAGTAAATTGAAGTCGGTAAATGAATATAAGGTCTCATTCGTTATGGTAATGACTTTGGAGTACGTGTTCGTAGCGCCGTGATTATCAGTAACCGTAAGTGTCACCGTTTTTGGACCCGGTTCAAAGAACGCAAGTGAATTATTCTCCCATACCGCTTTATCAATATTATCTTCGTCATCTGTACTTTGGTCTGTGTATGTTATTTTTTCGCCCATTTTATACTGTTCTTTATCGGTGGCGAACATGGCTACAGGAGGAAGATTAGGAGCCAAAACTTCAATCGTAGTTGAATAGGGATCGCTCCATTGACCATTGGAATCCTGTACTTGATATGAAATCGTATATGTACCTGCTTGATCAAATGAATCCTGGCGACCAGTCCAGCGTTCGTCAACGATATCCATTCCATTGGGTGAACTGGAAGAAGTCACGTAGTCCACTTGATCACCCGCAAAGATTTCCTTTTGGGAAATGGTAAAGCTTGCAACAGGTTTTGTATTAAGATTCAACACAACCGTTTTAGCCGACTGATTCACTTTATAGGTGATGTTCAGAGCTTGAGTAATGGAAGTTAACGGCACCATGAATGTACTTTTTTGTTGATATGCAGGGCCTTTCATCGTTCTGGTCTCTCCATTTACCGTATAGTCCTTGCTGTTAGTTTTGAATCGGAGTTCATCCTCACCACTAATAATGATGGTTTCCTTGGTTTTGTTATCGTATTTGACGCCATATCCCACACGGTCAACCAGCGCACGGATTGCAACATAGGATACACCGTTTTTCACAGCCATTGGCTGTCCAGCAAGATACGTTTTTCCATCCTGCTCCATTTTGTTGCTATTCATGTACAACGTCAGGTTCCCACCTGCTACTGTAGGAGACGTCCCATCAACGGATGGTTGTTCTATCTGAGCAGGCGTAGCTGGCGTTTCAACCTTCTCAGGGGTTTCCTCTTGAACTACAGGTTTTGTACCCGTTTCGTTTGCAGGGGTCTCTCCCCCATCCAATGCAGGTTTCTCGCTCTCTGTTATAGGTGTTGCCTCAGTACCGGTTGAGGTTTGAGTGTCCTTGGCTTCAGTGGGCGGAGTATTGATAGATTTGTTATTGCTCTCCGTCTTCACTTCACGCTCTGCAATCGGCTGCTCTTGTTTTAACACCTCAACTGATTCTACATTGGCTGTGTTTACTGACGCGGTGTCACCTTGCGGTACTGATTGCGCACTCACAGAACCGACTGCAAATGCTTGAAAAACAGCTAAAGCGGTAAAAATGGATAATTTCTTCTTCATATTCATGTGTTGTCTTTGGCTCCTTCTACTCTCTAGTAATTTATAACCCCTCAAAAAGTCATAATATTAGACGCTAGATTTAGGAAAAAGTTTCTAATTGAATTGTAAATTATGGATTTTTGTGCAACTATTTTTTCAATGTTTGGTTATAAGTTCTTTGAATAAGAAGCGCCTATTGCATAATAGTCTTGATTTTGCACAAGATAATCCATGTCGCATTTTATAAAGAGGTGGATCAATGACCCCAACCAATCAGGCTTTTTCTGAATTAAAAATGAATATTTCTTATGTGGAACAGTCCCTCTACTGTACAGACGATTTGAAACAACAACAGCTTTTACTTAATGGTGTACAGAGTGTGCTTCTCTATATCGATTCACTTGTAGATCAGGAGATCATTCAAACACATGTCTTAACAGCACTGAATGGCCAAGCTCATTCGGAAATCTACCCATCGTTCACCACTTTAGAAAGTCGAAAAGATACGGATCTGCAACGTGGAATAGATTCACTTATTCAAGGGAAATGTCTTTACATAATCGATGGGTACCCGGAGTTTTACATTCTTTCTACCGAGAAAATGTATGTCCGTAGCACAACCGAACCGGAAAACGAAGGCGTTATTCGAGGGCCGCACAATGGATTCGTAGAGCAGCTTTCGGTTAATTTGAATCTGATTCGTAGACAAATTATTAGTCCATCCTTAATCGTTCGATATTTTAACGTCGGCGAGAAGACACATACCAAAATTGCAGTTGTATATCTTCAGGACTTGGCCAATCCGGAGTTAGTGAACGAAGTAAAAGAGCGAATCACGTCCATATCTTCAGATATGGTGCTCGCACCAGGCTTTATTGAAGAGTTTATGGAGGATAACCCCTTCTCTCTGTTTCCCCAGCAGCTCAATACAGAAAGACCTGACCGGGTTATTGCCAACTTGATGGAAGGACGTGTCGCCATACTTGCCGAAGGAAGTCCTTCAGCTCTTATCGCTCCAGTTACGTTTTTTGCTTTTTATCAAAGTCCGGATGATTATCATGGTCGCTGGATTGTCAGTTCTTTTTTACGGTTAATTCGCATGATGAGTTTTGTCATTGCTTTTACATTACCTGCTGTTTATATTGCAACCATCTCTTTTCACTCCGCTATTTTACCGATCGAACTGGCACACACGATCAAGAAATCATTGCAGAACATCCCCTTTCCTGCACTTGTAGAGGCAATGTTGCTTGAATTGATCTTTGAAGTATTAAGAGAAGCCGGGGTCCGACTTCCCAGCCGAGTGGGCCAGACCATCGGCATCGTTGGCGGTTTGGTTATCGGAGATGCTATCGTTCGTGCGGGACTTGTATCCTATACAATGATTATTGTGGTTTCACTAACCGCTATCTCGTCGTTTTTGGTGCCTTCGCATGAGATGAGTTCGGCAGTCCGTATTCTCCGCTTTCCAATGATGATTGGAGCGGCGCTTTTTGGATATATCGGCATCGCATTTGGTCTGGTGATTCTAACCATTCACCTCTGTAAGATGGAAAACTTCGGATCGCCTTATTTTGCTCCAGTGGCCCCTTTCCGATTAGCTGACATGAAGGATGTATGGATTCGATTTCCCATCTGGGCGCTTCGCGGGCGTCCTCATGATGCCCGCCCGCAGCGGCTGAATCAGCAGAAGTTCTCTAGGAGTTGGAAAAAACGTGAATAAGGAAACAACAATCACTCGGGGACAATTATTTTTGCTCATTATGAAATTTGAAATCGGTGTAGATATCTTGTCCCTCCCTTACCGTATACACCTTCTCTCTAAAGGCGGTGGGTGGATCTCTGTATTCCTTGGAGGGTTCCTGATCCAACTTGTCATATTGTTGTGCTGGCTTTTGATGCGAAGATTCCCGAGTTCATCCATTTATGACATTGTAACGCTGATTACGGGTAAATGGATTGGCAAATTGCTGATCATTGCCTACGTTGGATATTTCCTGTTAATGGGTACTTCTGTTCTGGTGAACGGTTACGGTGTGATTAACCGTTGGATGCTGCAGGATACGCCTCGATGGGCTATATTAGCCCTCTTCTTGTTCAGCAGTATCTATTTGGTTCGGCAAAAATTACGAATCATTGCCCGAGTACTTGTACTCATCTCCTTTTTGGTCTTGCCCATGATGGTATTGATCAGTTATGGACTCAAGGAAATCAATCTGTTATATCTTTTGCCTTTAACCGAAGCGGGATGGCCCAATATCATTAGTGGATCAACCGAAACATTAATGGCTATGTTCGGATTCGAGTTTTTTCTCGTTGTGTTTCCTATGGTTGAAGGTAGCAGCGGTGGCAAACTCAAGTCTGTTTCTTTAGCAAGTGCTGTAGTCGTGGTGTTGTATGCATTCACCGTGTCCATTTGTTCAACGGCGTTCAGCCCCCAGCAACTTGACTTAATGCCTGAACCGGTCATATATCTGCTCCGCTCTATCCCACTCGGAACAATGGATCGGGCCGATTTCCTGTTCCTCCCTATCTGGTTAATTTCCATTTTTGGGGCCATATGTGGCTATTACTATACGGCATCCTATGGTATAAGTTATCTCTTCAAACAAAAACACCATAAAAAAGCGGTGCCTTATGTCGTTCTTGCTTCTTGCATAATTGCGTATCTGCCACAACAGAAGGAAAAACTTGAGTTAATTAGTACGATAGCCAACAGATCGGCATACTTTTTTCTCATGATCCTGCCTCTGCTCCTGTTGGTTCTATCTTATATAATGAAACGAAAAGAGAAGATGATATGAGTAACCGAGGGAAAATCCTCATCCTGCTGACCCTGCTCATGGTGATGACGGGATGTTGGGATCAGGATAGTTTAAAAGATGCAAGACTGGCTAATGCTTCGGCGTTTGACATCACCTCAGAGGGTGAAATTAAACAGACGCTTGAAATTGTCGATGATTCTGAGAGTCAACAAGGGAGCAGCGGTAATGAAGTCCACTCAGGCACCGGGAGATCCGTCCGTCAAAGTACAGATAGAATTCGCGCTAAAGTGACTGGTGATATCCGGTTTTTCAAATATGGGATGATCTTATACGGCAACAAACTCGCACAAAATGATATCTACCCCTACCTGGACGTCTTATATCGGGAACCCGATTACCCGACCTCACATGTGAAAATTGCGATTGTGGATGGCGATGCCGGAAATCTGTTACACCAAAAAAAAGTTGGCAGCATATTGATTGGTGATTTTATTACGAAAAAAATTAAGAGTCTGGAGGAATTATGTATTTTTCCGGAAATGACGTTAGAGACCCTTCTCCCTCCCATGCTGGATCCGGGACAGGATTTTACACTGCCCTATCTATATAAGGATGGAGAGGAGATTGATGCTCGGGGAATCGCCCTGTTTCATGGGCAAAGGTTCAATGGGAGTCTTACTACCGAACAGGCTCCTCTATACATTATTATGAGTGGGAAATGGAATAAAGCAGCGCGTTTTGTCAAAAAGGTCCACCCAGGGCCTTCCAACAACCCGCGGAACTATGTCACTTATGAAGCAAATATCGCACAAATTAAGCGCAAACTTGCGGTAAAGGTGGCAAGTGATAGCCAAATTGATGTGAACCTCCGTATCGAACTTCCAGTAACGATCGTTGAGTATGCAATGAATCATCTTCAGGAAAAAGACACAATTGAACGTCTGAACCGCAAGTTATCCGATGACATGACTCAGGACGCAGAACAAATTATCAAGACACTTCAGCAAAGTGGTTGTGATTCCTTCGGTATTGGCAGACATTTAATTGCCCATTACCCGGACTTATGGAAAAGTCTAAACTGGAATAAAGAATATGCCCAAGTTCGTTTTCACCCGGAAGTAAAGGTTACAATAGTCGGCAGCGGCGTTTTAAATTAATAACATGCTGTCGTGCAATTGGGAAAGCTCTCTTCCATTTTGAAGAGAGCTTTTAACTGTTGACTTAAAAAGAAGGATTTGCTAATACTCTAGTCGTTAAGAAGCACTACAGTGAAAAGTTTTATCGTGCCTGGTTGAGTATAACATCGGCAGCGAAGCTGAGCTATAAAATAGGTGAAAGAAGACGTGATATTCCTTCTTTAAATTTTATAATAAGGGACCTATTTCTATAACGATCAGAAGTAAGTTCTGTACTTAACTGGCTATCTTGATGAAACAATTCTTGAAGTTGTTTCGCAACTCGCTCGTCATATACAATTGCATTCACCTCAAAATTCAACCTAAAGCTCCGGGAATCAATATTCATCGTCCCTACTGAAGCGACTTCTTCGTCTACTACAATGGTCTTTGCGTGTAAGAATCCATTATCATATAACAGAATCTTGGCTCCATAGTCCAATAATTCACCAGCATACGCCCAAGTCGCCCAATATACAAACGGGTGATCGGGCTTATTGGGAATCATAATGCGCAGATCCACCCCGGATAGGAGTGCAATTTTACATGCATCCATAAAAGTGCTGTCAGGAATAAAGTAAGGCGTTTGAATATACACACTCTTTTTGGCATTTACTATAAGCTTGATGTACATATTCTTCAGGTGTTCCACCTGTGAGTTAGGACCACTAGACACAATCTGAACTGGACTTGAACCATCAAGCTTTGCTGTGTTGAAGGAGAATTGTTCGTAACTTACTTGATCCGATTTGCTGGCGTGTTTCCAATCCAAAATAAACCTTCCTTGAATATGATTAACGGCATCTCCGTGCATTTTAAAATGTGTATCACGCCAGTATCCAAACTTTTTATCCATGCCTAGATACTCATTCCCCAGATTAAATCCGCCAATATAAGCAATCTCCCCATCAATAATACAAAGTTTTCGATGATTTCGATTATTCATACGGAAATTTAATGGTCTAATCAGTGACGGGAAAAAGACCTCTACTTCTCCACCGGCAGAGATCAGTTCTCTGAAAAACTTCAATGAAAGTTTCTTTGAACCAATTTCGTCATAGAGAACTCGCACTTTTACGCCTTCTTTAGCTTTAATAGTTAATTCATCTCGTAATTTCTTCCCTAAGGAATCCGGTTGAATGATGTAATATTGGATGTTAATCTCTTTCTTGGCTTCCTTGATATCAGCAAATAAAGAATCAAATTTCTCTTGTCCATCATCGAAGATGAATATCTCATTGTCATTGGTTAGGATTGCATTGGATGAAGTGAGATTCAATTGAATCAGGTCAGCATATTTCATGAGCAGGGGGTTGTTTTCCTTACGTTGCTCCTTCAATGTCACTAACTGGTTCTCGACAATTAACTTTAGGGAGTTTCTCTCTTCAGCTGAAAGTCCGTAGAAATTTTTCTTTTTGAGGTTACGTCCCAGAAAGAGATAAACGATAAAACCTAAAATAGGAATGAAGTAAAATATCATGAGCCAGGCCCAAGTATAACCAATGTCTCTCCTTTCAAAAAACAAAAATACCGCTGAGAGTAATATGTTTATAATCATAACGAGCGAAAGTATCAGCGTGACCATACTGCTATATCTCCTGCCTTCCATTGACTTTATGTAAATAATAAAAAATGCTTATTACTTAGCTGTTCTCGAATGAAGCCTTCATCACAAAGAATATGATAACATACTTGAGGAATACTAAATCTATTAAATGATAATCACTAGACATCGAACTAAAAAGAATCCACTTCCTATAAAAGAAGGGATTCTTTCACATTGAATATCCTATACTTAGAATCTGTAATTCAAAGAGAACGCAATTTTGATACTTGTTGTTCCCAAACCGGCTCCAATGAGACTTATAGAATTAATTGTTGGTGCAGTATAAGATCTACTGCTACCTGGGGCTACGACAAAACCAGGAATTTGAACACCGTCAATAAGCAAAGCAGCGGTGGGTGAAGCCCCCACTCCGTTATTCTCAATTAGAATAGTTCCGTTTATCAGAAACGTTGAGGAATTTTCGTATATAATTGTTGGTGTCCCTCCCGTATCTGACAAACTTATCGTAGTACATACGGCATCGTTTACCACCGCTGGAGAAACCGTATTATTACAATTACCAATTTGAGCCATTAATGAACCTCCTTAAAAATACTCTTTCTATAAATATATGTGGGGAAATAGTAGTGGTTCGGGCTATTCCAACTTTGTTTCCATTTATTCCTCATCCTCTTCTTCATTTAGAACCTGATAGTATATATCTATTCCAAATGTGCCGCTTGCAATATTGTTCAAGCTCTTTTCAATCTCCACTTCAATATGATGCATTCCGGCACAGCTAAAAGCACAGGTGTTACCCGGTAGAACAGGAAGCGAACACGTTCCTTCATTATGTATTATGTTCAAAAAGACAGATGAATTACTTTGTTTATGATTATAAATACTTACTGTACCATGCACGTTTAAGGTTGAAGATGCTGACCACAGGGTTAAAACCTCTGTTATGGTTGCTGAATTAATATGGAACTCCCCACAAATGGTTGTTTCAGCGAGACGAGTATTCACTCAGACTGCTCCCTTCCATAATTCTTCCTTTCATCTATTTTATTAGTGATCTGTTGTTTTCATGTATGATTATGCTCCTAATGAACAACAAAAAAACCGCTACATTAGCGGCTTTTAATAGTACTATGTTCATGACTTTAAACGATATACGACCGACTATCCAATCTCCCCTGCTCGTTAGTTCCTTACAACAGGAATCCACATTTCACCATAAACCAAACCGTTTTTCTCTCCCATTTCAACTGTTGTATTCGGACCGCCAACATAGGCATAATCCTTTTCTATGGGGAGAGCTTGACCAAAGGCAATGCCAGTAAGCATATTACTGAGCGCATCAGCCGTCTCTGCTTCACCCTTCACAACAAGGTATTCTCCCTTAGGAAATTGGATTACTCTCGTTGCTTCTGGCAGAGATTCTTCTGTCATGACACCAGCATAATGCATCATCTGGTTATTCACTGCTTCGTTTACGGCAAAAATGTAGTCGTTTGTTGCCAGAGACTTTAGTTTGTCCAGACTTCCATCCTCTTTCACCGTGGACCAAAAATCCGCCTTCTCCTTACTGATGCCAACATAGTCTGTATAGTCGCTCTTAAGATCCGTTCCAATACCTAAAACAATAAAGCTCTCTTTTTCTTCGAAATGATAATTACTCATGGTTTACACCGTCCTCTTTCAATTTTCAATTGATTTGTGTTTTCACTTGATAGGTTTATAATAACCTTAAATCATGTCAGAATATGATACTGTTTAGGGGGCCCAATGAAAAAAGTTGAACGCATAAATATCATCACGCGGTATATCAATAATCGTGCCCACTTTACTATTTCTGAAATCATGCGAGAATTTAATATTTCTCGTTCAACAGCCATTCGAGATATCAGAGAAATTGAAGCCATGGGAATGCCACTTGTCGCTGAAGTTGGGCGGGACGGGGGTTATTTTGTCATGAACAACTCCCTCCTGCCCACGGTCCGGTTTACCGATAATGAAATCAAAGCGTTATTCATTGCCTTTATGGCGACAAGAAATCAACAACTTCCTTATCTGAAGAGTCGTCAATCTTTGGCTGAAAAATTATTGGGCCTTATTTCAGAAAATCAGCAAGATGACCTGGTGCATTTGAATCAAATATTGCTTTTTGAAGGGACCAATCCCCATAATCCAGACTTGCTTGATCTATCAGACCTGCCTCACCCTACCTTGGAAAAACTAATCCAAATTCTTCTTATAGAACGTTATTTGTTAGTTACTGTCCAAGAAGAGAAGAAAACAAAGTCCTATCCCATCGTTCTCTTGCACCTTCATCATCAAAAAGGCCATTGGATCATTGAAGGTTTGGACCTGGAGGAAGAAAAAAGACGAATCGTATCCGTTGACAACCTCATCCAAGTTGATGTATACCCGGCGAAAAAAAGATTGAGTACAAAAAAGATTGTAGAACAACTCAAACGAAATACACAGGAAGAAGTTATCAACCTTGTCCTGGAACTTGGCCCAAAGGCGATTGCGCAATTCAAAAAATACCATCCTTTAAAGTTTTCAATTGCCTATACAAATCCATATCAAACTACGGCTCTCCTAAAGGCATTTATGAATGTTCATAACTCAGAAGAGTTAACCGAAATCACCAATTGGTTGCTTTTTCTAGGAGAAGATATCAAGGTGAAGGAGATTCCGGAAGAAGTCCTGAATGCTGTACAAGAGAGATTAAGCTTATACCAAATGAAGCAGTGAGCAGCCCCTCCTACCTAGTCTCTCCATTTTCTAACAATGCCTTACCTGAATTCTGGCTGAGCGTTCAGTACGGAAAACCAAAAAAAGCCGCTATTGCAGCGACTTGTGATGGAATCATATTCATATTCATATTAATTCATGTCTCACGCCAATGCTTGGCGAGCTGTTCCTTCTATACTAAAAGTCAGCATTAGACTGGGCATGATTAGGTGTATGCTGCGGGATTTTTTTAACGAGTAGAAAATAAGTAACAATCGCAATGATACTGGTCATTAATAACGTGAGTCCTAACGGGACGGCAGTGTCCTCACCTGCGATGCCGACCAAAGGAGCAACCAGTGCACCCAGAAGAAAAGGGACAACGCCGAGCAGAGCTGCTGCACTTCCGGCCATCTTGGCTTGACTCTCCATGGCAAGTGGGAATGCCGCTGTAGACGTAATGCCGATCGAGCATACGAAGAAGAACAATGGAATAACCAACGCGAAAAGTGGACCATGAGCCAGAGTTACCACCAAAGCAGCCACACTTGCTATTATAGCAAGCCATAGTCCCGATAATAGCAGCGTCTGCTCAGGGATACGTTTGGCCAATCGACCCACGATTTGAGATCCGATGATCAAGCTGATACCGTTTGAAGCAAACAGTATAGCAAATACTGTGGGTGTGACTCCATATATATTTTGGTAAATAAATGGTGTTCCCGCCACATAAGCAAAGACCCCTGCCGTCATGATTCCCTGTGCCAGCATGTAACCAACAAACTTGCGGTCACGCAGAAGCATTCTGTAATTGCCCAATTGCTGTTTGAAGTCGGGAACCATACGCCTTTCGACGGGGTGTGTTTCTTTTAAGCTCCACTTTGTCATGATTAATAAGAAAATCCCCAAGAATGAAAGAGAGATAAACACACCAACCCATGTTGTGAAGGAAAGAACCCCACTTCCCGCAATCGGTGCTGCCAAAGGCCCCAAATTCCCTACGAGCAACAGCAACGAGAAAAATTTAGTGAGTTCATGTCCGCTATATAGATCTCTAGCTATCGCACGGGAAATGACAATTCCAGCGGATGCCGCAAATCCTTGCGTGAAACGAAACAAAATCAATAGTCCGATATTCGGAGCAAAAGCACATGCCAAGGAACAAATAATGTAGGCTGCCATGCAGATTAGCAGTGGTCTACGTCTACCGTACGCGTCACTCAAAGGACCCATAACGAGTTGTCCTACACCGAGTCCTAATAAACAGGCAGTAAGGCTAAATTGTACAAGTGATGCCGTTGTATTCATATTTTGTGCAATCTCCGGAAAAGCCGGTAAATACATATCAATCGTAAATGGACCTAATGTAGAAAATAAACCTAGTAGTACTGCAAGTCCAAAAACATTCCAATTCGTGCTCTTCGCCATGATAAATAAAATCTCCAATTCCTTATATAATTTGCAAGCCTAATCGGAGTATAAGACATAGAGTTAACTGTAGGTCAAGTCTTTAGGTTTATTAAAACCAAAAAAAGCCGCTTATTAAGCGACTTTGAATGGAAAACCATTAAATTGTGTAACTTTTCCGATCTGAACCCATATGACTCATAATCATTTCGGCAGCTCGCTTGTAACCGCCTGCCTGCCTTAGAGATTCACCAATGAGGTAAGCCTGCCGTCTATAAAGTGAATTGTGTAGTACTTCTGTTAATGCCTCTCTCAAATTAGTTGCACTGAGATTATGTTTATTTAAAGTAATACCCGCGCCCAACTCCTGTACCCGATTGGCGACAAGAGGCTGATCCGATGTTAATGGAATCATCACCATCGGAACGTTGTAATATAACGCCTCACTTGTGCTGTTCATTCCAGCATGTGTAATAAAAACATCGGTATGCTGCAGTATGTCTAACTGGGCAATGTATGGCTTGACGATAAAATTAGGAGGAACTTGATCCGCCAGCGGCGTCATGTCCGTGTACTTTCCTGAAGATAGAACAACATTCACGGGTAGATCCCCTAATGCTTCAAAGCAAAGCTGATAGAAATCCAAATTTTTATTTAAAATCGTACCCATAGCAATGTACACGGTTTGCGGGTACCGTTCACGAAGCACCTCAAACGAGAAGGTCGGAGCATCTTGACGTGTTATGATCGAAGGACCCGTGAAAATAAAACGATCATCCAGCTTTTCTGCCTGCGGCTGAAAATAACGGCTGGTGTACACGAGCTTTAACTGACCTGCATGTGCCGGAATCTCTTCCATGGCTGGAATACTCACTTGAAGCTCTTCAGCTAACTCCGTTGTGATCTTCATCGTAGCCTCATAAAGCTCCTTCGTCTCCGTCTCATTCAGAACTGAGCTAGACCCCAGAGGCTCCACAAAAGCAAAGGATGCAATCGAGCACACCGCAGGAATTCCCAGTTTTTCTGCAAGAATAGTCCCTCCCCATCCCATCAGGGAGTCAAAGATCATATAATCGAACTTTTGATCCTCGATCACCTGTAGCACATTGGGGATGATCCTCCGGATAATACCGCTTACCATCATATAAATGAACTGATAAGAATGCGTATATTCCTGGGGTTTCAACACCGGATCATGAGAGAAGGCATCTTGTGGAAACGGATAGGTAATGATCTGGGCACCGGTTTGTTCAATTCGGGAACGGTACTCCTCCGTGCACACATAGATGACTTCCTCACCATTGTCTATCAACTGAGTAACTAATCCTAACGATGGATTCACATGCCCTTCAGCTGGAGTAATGACTACTAATACACGTGCCATCTTACCCACCTCCCAATGCAATTAGTCCCCCCGTTCTTCATGATGTATTTAACGACGCGGTCGTCATCCGTTACATGGAGATGTTATCCTTCACTTGGCTGATTGGATGATGTTCTTGATGAACGAGTTTGGTAATTCGTAGTGATGCTAAGAAACTTAACAAGACCCATAGTAATTGCAGTGTTAACACGATCAAAACACCTGTCGATATGCCCCACTGTAAAGTTTCGGACAAGGCAATCAGAGCGCCACCAAGGCCAATGCTTACTCCCATATAGAAGGAGTCCACAAATTGCAGATTCGCAGACATTTCTCCCTCTTTTCTGGGCAAGGCATGTTGTAAAGCAATGGCTGCCGTTGTAGGGTTAGCCAATCCAACACCGAACCCTGTAATCATTTGCGAGAGAAGGATGAGTATAATCCCGCCGTCCGTCAAAATAAGAGCCAGGATCACAAGTACAGTTCCAACGATCATAATCCCAATGCCGGTCATGACTCTGCCCTTTCGGGCACGACCTTGATCTCGTGCGTCAAGCTTGGCTTGCAACCACGCTGCGGCGGACCAGCTTAGGGAACCAGCTGCTACAATGAGACCAGCAAGGTCAGCTGATAACCCCTTCACTTCGGTTAGTGCCAAGATCACAAAACTTTCCGTAGTAAAATAACAAGCAACATATAGACCCCTCGATACCAAAGTAGCAGGCAATCCTTTTTTTACCGAAAAAGTCCCCACAGGCAGCAATTTACGCATTGGTTGGATCATGACGACTAATCCAGCCAAAGTGAGTACTATACCTTTCCAATCGGTTATCATACCAAGTCCTGTGAGTAACAGCCCCGTTCCAACGGCAAGCAGAATCGCATACATAATCTTTGAGTCGGTTGCTCGCGCTGGACCTGACAGATCTTGCTGAAGCTGCAAATTACGGAAAGAACGGAATGTGAGACTCAACGCTATTCCAATCAAGGGTAAAACGATCCAGAAAACATATCGCCACGAGATGTAGGAAGCAATAAGGCCTGCTGCATAAGGTCCGATTAAGGTTGGTAGGACAAATGCCATAGAGAATGCGGCCAGGATTTGAGTACGAAGTGTATCTGGATAATGTAACGTCACACAGGTATAAATGCATGTGATCAGGGCCCCCGCTCCAAAACCTTGAAGGGCTCTTCCGGCAATAAGCATATGCATATCGAAAGAGACAGCGGAGACCACAGTTCCTAACACAAAAACACTAAAAGATATCAGCATGGATGTAAAAACACCGCGCTTGTCAATCTGTTGCCCCATAACCAAGGTTCCAACAAGCTGAGATAACAAAAATGCGCTGAAGATCCAACCGTATAAATGAATGCCCTCTAAACTTTGTGCCATTTTCGCGGCAATCGTCGTGATAGCCAGTCCTTCGAAAGCTACGGTTGCCAGAACCAGCATAATACCAATTGTAGTCGCCCTGTACTGAGCATCAAAAATCCCAATCTGATTGTTGTTTGTCTTCCACACCTCCGTAATTAGATGGTTATTATGGTAAATTAAACCTTTTAACTCCCTGAATATACATGAAGTGTTACACTTTGTAAAGTTAAATGTTTAAAAAGTGAGATCATGGTCTAGAATAGGGTACTCATGTTCAATAGGAGATTTTGCTTGAAAATATGCCATCTTCATTACAGTCAATTTGGAGAAGTTCATCCTCCAGGATCCAGGCATCTGTTTTTTCAACAAAGAAATGAAATCCTCCAATCGATTGAACCAATGCGGGATCGACCGGTGTAGCACTCGCATTTATGCCAATTGTAAAGGCATCGGAGCCTCCTCCGACATATTTTGCATAAATCCTTACATATTGGTCCTCTTCCAATCCCCATTCATTCTTAAATGAATCGATTGCTTGTTCAGATACTACAAATGAGATCATTGCTCTGCACTCCTTCCTTCATTTCAGTCACATTTTTTCACTTCGCCACGATAATTGGCCATTCTGAAACTGGCTCCGCATCCACACGAAACTTTGGCATTTGGATTATTCATGGTGAATCCACCTAACATTCCGCTCTCTTCATAGTCAATCTCAAGACCATCAATGTATGGAATACTTTTCGCGTGCACCAATATTTTGAATTGCTTTTTATTTAACACAATGTCTTCTTCTGCCTGCTGTTCATCCACGATAAGGGTATAAGACAAACCACTGCATCCCCCTTCATCAACGCCTACTCTAAGGAAGGCATTTTGGATATCCGCACTTGATAAGATCTCAACGATTTTGTCCGATGCTGTATCACTGACCTCAATGATCATCTTTATTCCTCCCGGTGGTATCATTTTGAAATTTGGTATCCCAGTCCATTAGACAGGGTATGAATGCTGCAAGAGCAGCTCCTTTTGGCGTAAGTTCATAAATAATTTGTGTAGGGCGTGTCAGTATTGTTTTTTTGACCAAATGATCATGTTGAAGACCCTTTAAACGTCTGGAGAGGATCATTTCGGAAATGGAAGGAATGTTATCGAATATTTCACCGAATCTCTTCGGGCCTTGAGACAGAGTACATAAAATATGGATCGTCCATTTCGTTCCGATGATGCGATAAGCTGTAAATAGTTTATTCGGGTCTTCAGTGAGCAATGGTCTGTACACCCACTTTCTTATTCATCCGCGTGGTGAGATCCGAGTGCTGGCAATGATACTCGTGACGATTAACAAGAGATGGAAACCCATGGCTACAATTAAGCCGGATTGAAGTGACATACCGCCAGCCTGACACACTACAAGAATGGAACCACCAATGCCGATCACTACACCAGGTGTAAAAGAATCTGCAAATTGCAGATTTGCCGAGGTTTGGCCCACGCCTTCTTCCCCCGTTTGGGAAAATGCGACAACACCGCTAATCGGATGCGCCAATCCAATACCAACTCCTGCAATGATCTGACCAAGAACTGCGATGGTAACGGTCACAACAGGTACCCAAAATACGATGGCAATCCCTATCGCAAGCAGTAATACCCCAAGAAAAATTCTCATATGACGTCCACGGCCCTGATCTGCCGCATCCCACCGTCCTTGCAGATACGCAATGATACACCAACTTAATGCAGCACTCGCGACAATTAATCCGGCTTGTGAAGGTGTAATTCCTTTCACGTCGATTAGAGCTAATACCAGGAAATTCTGTGTGCTGGTATAGGCAGCGAAGAACAACCCACGTGTTGCCAGAATTGCTGGCATACCTCTTCGCAACGTAAGTGTTCCCTTCGGTAGTAATTTACGAAGCGGAAATAACATCAATACTAGGCCAATCACGACTAAAACAAATCCCATAATGCTCGGAAGCATACTTAAACCAACCAGGAAAATCCCTGTACCTAACGTTAAGAGTAACGCCATCCAAGTGGATGAAGATCCGCTATCCACTCCCGTCTTCTGCACTTTTAATTTCCTAAAGGCAGGTAAACTAAGCAATGCTGAAACCACTAGCACAGGTAAGATCCCCCAGAAAACAAAGCGCCAGGACCACTGATCTGCGATAAGACCGGCTACATATGGACCGAGCATAGACGGAAGAACATAGGCTGTACCAAATGCTCCAAGTATTTTGGCACGTAACTCATCTGGGTAACTTAAGGATATAGCCGTATATACACAAGTCATCATAGCTCCGGCACCCAAACCCTGTAGAGCCCGTGATCCTATCATGGTATACATGTCGCCTGCGGTTGCGGCAGCGATCAGCCCTACAATAAACAACAGAAGTGCAAAAGTGAACGGTGCTGCAGGTCCTCTTTTATCAATGATTCGACCGACGACCAGCGTCCCGATAATCTGCGCAAGCAGATACGTACTGAATATCCACCCGAACAGGCTAAGACCGTTCAAGTCTCCAGCAATTGAAGGAGCAATGGTGGTGACGGATAGACCTTCGAATCCAACGGCCATCACTGACAAAATGATTCCTATGGATAATGCAAAATAACGCGGGCTGAAAATACTCTGATGATTAGACGACATGAAATGTGACCTCCAAGAAAATTGTTATGTATACATCGTATCCGGATACTTAGTAAACATTTTTGTTTATAATGTCTAAGCTACAGTTCGGCTTTGACTTTGTCAACATTTTTGTTTAAAATGTAGTTATTCATGAAGATTCAGTTGTTTCAAAAGGAGGTGCACCATGAGCGGAAATCAAACCAAAAAGGATGCCTCGACCAGTACCCGGAGAGCAATTATTAATCTGTTAAAAGAGCGCGGGGGAATGGATGTTATGGCACTCTCCACTCAGTTTTCGTTATCCGGAATGGCTATTCGGCAACATCTGAATGCGCTAAAAGAAGAAGGATTGGTTACCACTGTGGAAGAGGCCCGTCCCATGGGTCGCCCCACCAAGCTATGGATATTAACTCCCGCGGCTAATCGTTTTTTTCCAAGTGGATATTCGGATTTATCCGTTAGCCTCATCAATTCGATGAAAGAAGCTTTTGGTACTGAAGGGCTGGACAAGCTGCTGGATGTTCGAAATAAAAATATGCAAGAACAATATCTTCAGCATCTTGGCGATTCATCAGGAGTTAGAGAGAGATTGGAGAAATTGGCCGAAATTCGTACCAATGAAGGTTATATGGCCGAGGTTAAGGAGCAGGATGATGGCAGTCTTCTATTTATTGAGAAGCATTGTCCGATCTGTGAAGCGGCCGCGGTATGTACCGGTTTATGCAAGAATGAGTTACATTTATTCAAAACAGTTCTAGGCGATAATGTTCATATTGAACGGGGAGAATACCTTTTAGCCGGAGGAAGAAACTGTGTATACACCGTTAGACAAAATAAGCCATGACCAAAAGAGCAACCTCATTGGAGATTGCTCTTTTGGTTTGGATTCTGAACTGATTAGAACGATTCGGATTTCTCTAAATCATCCTTCATTATATTAGTTATTTCTAACTCTTTCATAATCGTATGTACCCGATTATGTAATTTTGAATTTAGGTAGAGTATAGTAAGAGTGTCGAAAATATACTCTAGGAGGCTACTGCCATGTCACAAAAAATCTGGATGAACCTGCCGGTGAAAGATGTTGTGAAATCCACTACCTTTTTCAATGAGATTGGATTCCATGGGGAGAATGTTGGCAACGAGAGAGCCCAGCTTGTCATAGGCTCAACAACGATTCTACTGTTTCCGGATGCAACGTTTGAGAAATTTACAGGTGCCAAAACCACAGATACTTCCCATAGCGCAGAAGTGATATTTTCGATTGGTGCTGACAGCAGAGAAGAAGTTGATGCTTTTATTGAAAAAGTCGAGTTAGCTGGAGGAACCATCTTTGGCAAGCCGGGTGAAATAGACGGCTGGATGTACGGCGCGGGATTTGCCGACCTGGACGGTCACCGCTGGAACCTGTTGTATATGGATGAGAGCAAAATGCCTAAGAACTAATATGAAAACGCCGGTCCTTGTCTAAGGTCACTGGCGTTTTTCTATAGTCTCTGCTATCTCAGTATCATCTTCTTGAGTTACGAAACTCTTTTGGTGTTTTTTCCTCGTGCTTTTTAAAAGACTGAATAAAGTGGTTCACGTGATTAAAGCCTACTTTCTCGGCGATCTCGGTTACTGTATCATTCGTCGATAATAAGAGATCTTTGCTCTTCTTAATCCGGTATTTGATCAAGTACTCGTATGGCGTCATATGAGCCGTTTTCTTAAAACATCGGGTGCACTCTGAAATGCTCAAATGTGCGACATCAGCAATCTCACGAAGCGTAACCGGATGAGCGTAATTTTGATGGATGAAGCTGAGCATTAACTGTAGTCTTTCCTGCTGACGCTTCTCGCTTCTTGGAGTTTCACCTGAAGGAATTGAAATATTGGATATTAATACAAACCATAATTGTACCGTTTTAATTGAAATTTCATACTCCCATCCCCATGTTTTCTCCGAATTGAACGTCTCCCTCATTCCCCAAAGCATGTCTAATATCTGCGTTTCCCACTCCGAATCTTTTGTAATTACAATTGAAACCAAAGAAGAATTGGTATAAGGCAATACATAATTTTTTTCCATTGCACTGTCTACATGAAAGGCTAATAGCTTTTCGGGAAAATTGAAACTAACATATTGACCATCCTGTGTCAGCTCTGTTGTGATGTGAAGAATTCTCTTGTTGATCAGGATTGCCTGACCTGTTTCCAATGTATGATCAATTCCGTTTATCTGAATAACCAGCTTGCCTTTTGTGACTAAAGTGATCTGTAGATCCTCGTGCCAATGCAGATCGTTGAACCCTCTGCCTTCGGGGATACTTGTATGACGTGTATGTGTGTACATGATATAGGGAAACGAAAGATCGGAATACAAAATATCCTCATAAAGCTGTTTCACCATGTTATGACGTTCCTTTCTTTGACGATATATCTATATTATACAGCGATTTAATTGCACGAAATCCACAAAAATAATGATATTATTATATCAAATCTTAGACTTATCACAATAGCCTGTGCACAGACGACCGGATAAGAACTTTGGAGGCTTATTTGTGAAAGAAAATAAATTATCGCTGCTTTTTCATCCCTATGTATTGCTGTTTATCGCCATTTTGTCGGTATCCGTCTCTTCAATCATGATCAAATCTTCGGATACTCCGACCGCTATAGCCGGTATGTACAGGTTGTATATATCAGCCATTATTATGCTTCCGTTTATCCCTTGGAAGACGATCCGATTCTTAAAAATGAATTTAAAGGATTGGAGCACAGTTTTTCTGGCTGGCCTCCTACTAGGTCTATATTTCTTGTTTTGGATGGAATCGCTGGTGTATACCTCAGTGGCTAGTTCCATGGTGATTCTGGCGCTGCAACCTTTGTTTGTGATGATCGGGTCATACTTTATGTTTAAGGAAAGAGCGAGTATACCTACCATTCTATGTTTGATTACCGCCCTGTTCGGTTCGGTGATCATCGCCTGGGGAGATATTGGCGTTTCAAGAGAGGCTTTGATCGGTGACGGCCTGTCACTAATAGGAACCATACTGGTGTCGGCTTATATGCTGGTGGGACAGAAAGTCAGTCGAAAAATCGACGCTAATATATATAGTGCTGTTGTCTTTATTATTGGCGGAAGTGTCCTGCTGGTCTACAGTTTATTGAATAACTTTTCGTTGACCCATTACGACTCATCCGATTGGATGTATTTCCTGCTACTTGCGATCATACCCACCATTTTTGGTCAGTATATTTTTAATCTGCTGCTCAAATCCATTGGTGCAACAACGGTTTCTGTAGGCATTATCGGTGAACCCGTTCTGGCCATTATGCTGGCTTATCTACTGTTGGGAGAAACCATCTCTGCTTTTCAATTCGTAGGCGGATTAATTACATTGTTAGGCATGCTGATGTACTTTGGGCTGAAATCTTACCATGTTCAACTGTCCAAGTTCCTGCGCTTTAATCGATTTAGGAAATTAGGATAATAAAGAAAGAAGTGAATTTAAAATGGCAACTTTTGATGATTTCTTAAAATTAGATCTGCGTGTCGGCACGGTCACCAAAGCCGATTTTTTTGCAAAAGCGAAAATACCCGCTATCAAACTTGAGATTGATTTTGGACCCGAAATTGGATTGAAAACATCCAGTGCGCAGATCACGAAAAGGTACTCATCCGAATCTATTGTCGGTAAGCAGATCATAGGTGTAGTTAATTTCCCTCCGCGTCGTATAGCCGGATTCAATTCAGAAGTATTGGTGCTTGGCGGGCTGCCCGAACAGGGAGATGTTGTTTTGTTGAAACCTGAACTCGAGCTACCCAACGGTACTGTGATCGGATGATAAGAAGAAACCCACTGGAGTTTTATACTCGGTGGGTTTCTTGTTTTAAAACATTAGTTCTATATAGAACTAATATTTCTCCTACATCGTTGAGTTTAATCTACTCAGATCGTGGCGTTCTACTTCTCTTGTTCCTTTATGACTTGTTCGATCCCGAGCAAAATAAGTTTCAAGCCGAACTCGAAAGCTCCGTCGGTTCCCATCACCTCAAACAGACCATTCTTGTACATCCTGCTGAAAAGTCCAGCTTCCTTCTCACTCATAGAATCCAGAAGGTGGATCATCTCTTCACCCTGAAGTGCTTCCTGGTCCTTAAGAACAGCAGATATATTGCGCTGATGCTGATAATCGTCCAGAACAAAATAGAATACATAGTTTACAAGTGTAAGAACCGCCTGTAATTTCTGTTCTTGCTCTAATGGCGTTGATTCCATGCAGAGCAACATACGGTTGGTGAACCGGATCATATCCGGCTCATGAGGTAGCGTCATCATCATGAGCTGTGTGGAGCAGGGATATCGGCTGAGCACACTCCTTACCGTCACCGCAAGCCCCGCCATCTGCTCCTTCCAGTCCCCTTCAGTGTGAAACTCGTCCAGAATTATTTTCGATATCTGGTTGGCCAGACGCTGGTAGAGCGTCTGTTTGCTCTTGAAGTACCAGTATAGCGATGGAGCCTGAATCCCCAACTTGTCTGCCAAGCGTCTCATGCTGAATTTCTCGATGCCCTCTTCCCCGAGAAGCTCCCACGAAATTTCCAAAATCTTATCTTCCGAAATCTGAGGCTGTTGTTTTTTCATCGGTATCCGCCCTTTAATCTAACAGTGTAAGTTTATGCTTTACAGGTTCATAAGTTCATGATAACATCTAACACTGTAAGGTTCAATCTAACGGTGTTAGATTAGATCAATATTAACGAAGAAAGTAGTGATCCACATGGATGCAGAAAACCTCCATTACTTTGAAAAAGCACCAATCGCCAAAGCTGTAGCTCACTTTGCTGTCCCGATGATGCTAGGCACGTCAATGAGTGTTATTTACTCCATCTTGAATGCCTATTTCCTTGGCACACTGGGTAATACGGCAATGTTAACCGCACTCGCATTAACTTTACCTTTATTCGCGGTCATCATGGCCCTTGGTAATTTAATTGGTATAGGCAGCGGTACATTCATCTCCCGTTTGCTGGGAGAGAAAAAAGTCGATGAATTGAAGCATGTATCTTCATTCGCCTTTTACAGTAGTTTAGTTCTTGGACTTATTGTAATAGCTGTTGGCCTTCCTTTGATCGAACCAATCGTTCATGGGCTGGGAGCAACGCCAGAGTCCTTCGGATTTACGAAAGAGTATGTCACGATTATGCTTATGGGTTCACCCTTCGTCATCTTATTCTTCACCCTGGAGAATATCGTGCGCTCAGAAGGTTCAGCAATGACTTCTATGACCGGTATGATTCTCAGTGTTGTTATAAATATTATCCTCGATGCACTATTCATTTTTGTCTTCCATTGGGGCGTGATTGGCGTTGCATCTGCTACCGTCATCTCCAACTTGGTTGCGAGTGCATTTTACGCATTCCATATGAGTTATAAGAGTCAATTCTTAACCGTCTCCCTGAAATGGTTCAAGGTGACGAAGGACATCCTGAGTAATGTGTTCAAAATCGGTGTTCCCGTCTTTGTGATGAGTGTCTTCTTGGGTGCAATGTCGCTTATTCTTAACCTTTTTCTTGTCGAATATGGGGATCAGGCCGTTGCTGGGTATGGAATCTCATCACGTTTATTGCAATTTCCTGAGTTTATTCTGATGGGTTTGTGCGAGGGAGTTGTGCCGTTGATTGCCTTCTCATTCACAGCGAACAAATTACGCATGAAACAAACGATTGGATTCACGATCAAATCTATTTTGGGGTTAGCCATCCTGTTTGGGGTTGTCGTCTATCTGATTTCCGACCACTTGATTGGTTTATTTACGACTGACCCGCAATTAATTGAAATGGGTAGCTACATTCTTCATGTAACCTTTTTATCCTTGTTCATTACAGGAATGACTTCTTTGTTTATGGGGATTTTCCAAGCAACAGCCCAAGGAACCGCCGCGTTTGTTATGTCCATCATTCAAGGAGTTACGTTAATTCCTGTATTGTATATCGCTAATCAAATGAATGGCTTTC
Organism: Paenibacillus sp. FSL R7-0026; assembly: GCF_038004485.1. Lineage (NCBI taxonomy): Bacteria > Bacillati > Bacillota > Bacilli > Caryophanales > Paenibacillaceae > Paenibacillus > Paenibacillus sp. FSL R7-0026. The sequence continues at coordinate 3,135,338 of NZ_JBBORG010000001.1, read as the reverse complement.
ATGGAGTGATCTGGTCACTCGTTATTGCGGATGCCGTGGCGTTCCTAGTTGGGGCCATCATGTTATATGTTTTGCGGACCAAATTGCAGCCGGATCTGGAACATTTGGCACAGTAGTTAACGTATAACACGCAAAAGGCAGGATAAGGGCGCTCCCTGACCCTGCTCTTTCATTTCGAAATGACAATTATCTATCTAACGATACTAGGAAACTATAACTGTAACTGTTATAAGGAGAGCTTGGTCAACATATGTTCTATTTCATCCATATACCCATCCACTGTAATACTTCTCGGAGCAAACAGAAATCGTAGTGATTGTTTCCATTCCGAGCCTGCAATAGAGGTTGGTAACATCGAATGTTCTGTATTAGAGAAGATTTTCACATGAAGCAAGGAAGATGGCTGAATTCCTTTACGGTATGCTTGCTCTGTATCAACAATGTCCACATTCACATCATCTTCTCCAAGCAGAAGTAGTACAGGGGTTTTGAAATGATGTAAATCCGCCGTGGCATCTGAAGCAAAATTTTTCTTTATGAAGTTCCAGCGTTCTTTGGAAATCAGATCATCCTCTCGAGCAATCTTGGTGTACTCTTCATATGTGCCATGTTTCTTTAAAATCTCTTTAATCTGGTTTTCATAATCGACCTGATTTTGAATCTCCTCCGTGGAATAACTATCTTTCGCCATTTGGCTGCGTGTGTTGTATTCTCCCTGTTCCAACCAGTTTATCGCGGGTGATACCAAGATACTGAAGGCAAGTTGTTCTTTGCCAGCAAGCTTAGGAATGACCCAGCCTGCTTGGCTGGCACCCCATACGCCTATTTTGGAATCATCAATGATGGATTGTTCTTTCGCCCATGCAATAGCTTGCTGTGCCTCCACAACACGATCATCCATGCTTTGATCTAGCCAGTTTCCCTCTGAACCCCCGATTCCCCGTTTATCTAGCGACAAGGATGCATACCCGATCGATGCCAGTCGCTCCCACAACGGTTTGTATCCCTCACCATGAGTAGAGTCTATCGGACCGTCACCGTGAATAAACAGTACTAAACCTAGCTTGCCTGAATGGTGTTTGGGTACAGTCAGTGTACCTGTTAACTTGCCCTGTGGAGATTGAATTTCAATGGATTGTTCCACCATGTCAAAATGATTTTGATCGACTATGTACAGTCCTGCACCAACCATCAATAAGATTGCCATAATAACTGAGATGTATTGTTTTCTCCATTTAAACATAAGAATCTCCTTTGTAAATCATGTAATGCCATTGCTTTTCGCCTAATAGTAGGCCGGTCAGAAAACTGTTTGTGCTATACTGCTTGCGAAATTGATAGCGTTCATATAACTGTATCGCTTGATAATTCTGACTTGCCACATGCAAGCTAAGAAATGACATTGATTTGGATTGCAACATATATTTCTGTGCCCATTGAAGCAACTGCGTACCAATTCCCTTGCCTTGGTGCTGTGGATGTACAACCAGATCTTCCACATAACATTCGCCTAATGTAGGAGTATGCTTCAGCAGATGTAGACCAGTTATTAACTGAAGCAGTTTCCACATGCCAACTCTATTGCACTGGCTCCACCAATGAGGATTGGCACGAACGCTTGTTATTGCTGCTCTGTTATCTGCTTCCTGCCATTTCAAGCACATGGTGCCAACAATCTCCTCATTTTCACGAGCAATGACTCGAAGAGTACTTTGTTCCATGGGCGGATGATTGAGCAACTGTTCGAATACGTAAGCCAGATCATAAGTGGACAATGAAGTGATCTTTTGAAATTTGTGTCCAAAACCATAAGCCATGAGTTCAGCAACAGCTTGATGAAACTGTGGACAAACGGGTTCTATCTGAATGGAAGTTGTCACTGTGTGCCTCCCCTACTCGATCATTTGTAACAATAGCTCATAATGAAGCTTTTCTGGTGTGAATAAAGATAAATAAGATTTCTCTACCATAATAAGTGGACCGTGATACGGATAGCCCTGGTGTTCTGCATAAGCATAAAATTCGTTGATATGTTCTTTGAGTTCAGCTTCAATTTGTACATATACATGACGAGAAAGGTATTTTCCTCTAGGCAAAACCAAATCGTTCGCTCCCTCCTTTTGTGTATAAATTCCTACGGTTTCCGTCTCATCGTACGCATAATGGATGTCGGCTTCAAATAAATTGGGAATGTTTTCTTTATGTTGGGTCAGTTGCCTTGCTTGCAAGTACCCTTGCGCTTCCATATGAAACCACAGGGATAAGTGAATCTCCTCACGAGTAACAATATAATAAGTCACTTGATCCTCAAGTGGGATATGCTTTTTCTCATGCAACAACTTGCTGATAAGGTGCTTTGTGTGCTGAAGCTGAGTGATAGCTGCTTCCGTGTCTGCCAACGCTTGGCGAAATAATACTGTAATTTGATCGGATGTCAGATTACTCAAACATTCCTTGATCATTTGAACAGATAGTCCCATTTTGCGAAGCAACAGTATATGAGATAGACGGTAAATTTCATCTACCCCATACATCCTGTATTGGTTTTCTGCTATATAAGCAGGGTTCAACACCCCTTTTTCTTCGAAGTATCGAATTTGATGTACAGAGACTTTCATCAGCTTTGCCAGCTCGCTAATCGTAATTTCATCACTCAACCAATTCACCACCTTTGCTGTTTTTCATATTACTAGCATAAACCTTAGGTCTGACCTAAGGTCAAGTCTATATTTTAGTCTCTCCTGATAACAAAAAAAACCACGGCACCAGATTCGGTACCGCAGTTTATTAATCAATCATGCTATTGAATTTGTTTCATGTAAGATTTGAATTCCTCGGCGATTTCTTTGTATTTCGTATGATGCAGGTAATGTGAACCTTCCATCGGAATCATTTTTCCCTGTGCGGATTGTTTCACTTGCTCCTCATGTAACGGAATCCACTGAGGATTTTGCTCGTTATTGGATTGAACGAAGAGCAGCATCGGCAGATCACGAGGATACGTGAGTTTTTCTCCATTTTTGAAATTGGAACCCAGATGTTTAAGCTCATCTACTAATGTCGGATTTGTCGAGACTTGATTCGAAATCAACTTCATCTGTTCTTTGGTATGTTCATCATAGGCAAGTGATGCATATGAATCACCACTCACTTTATTGAGTACTCTCATTAAGCCTGATTTTTGAAGGAATTTCATTAAGTTCAAAGGTAATTTAACATCCATGCCAGGTTGATTCGGAACACTGCTATCGATCCCGACAAAAGCAGAGACTTCATCCGGATACGTGTTCACATAAGTCGCCGCGTACAGTCCCGTGATGGAATGCCCCATCAGAATATAACGATCTATACCGAGCTGCTGTACAGCTTCATGAATTTCACTAACAATATTCTCGGTGGTTCTCTCCGTTTCGGTTTGGTCACTTAACCCATAACCGAAAGGCTCAATCGCCACAACTTTGTAATCAGAAGTTAATTCATCGATTAACAATTTGAAATCAAGTACTGGTGACGGTGTTCCTTGTCCGGGAAGTAGCACGATGGTTTGTTCGCCGCTACCTTGAATGGATACATTCATATTTTTCCCATCAACATTGACATATTGGCCGTACGATTCAATTTTCTTTTTCTCTGCCCCATTACTTATCGTATGAACGACAAACGTGATGCCCATGAACAGCACCAGCGCGCCGACAATACCACCTATTATTTTCAACCATAAGTACCGTTTTTTACGGCCCTTAGTCCCCGTTGTTGTTACATCCACTGCTTCTGCCATATCCATCTTCTCCTGTCCTTTATATCTGTAGAGCCGCTCTTGCGACATAGGTATAGTGTAACCATGGAAGATGTCCCCTTCGTGACGGGAATATGAACGGAGTATGAACTACAAAAAAAAGAGAGCTGCTTGTTGAAAGCAGTTCTCCATAGGATAAGACAGTTTTAGTGGTCCAGGAACACAAGCTGAATGAAGAACAATACCGCAAAAATGTAGAAGATTGGATGAACATCTTTACCTTTTCCGCGAAGCAGCTTAAGTACCGGATAGAAGATGAAACCTACGCCGATGCCTGTCGCAATACTATGCGTCAATGGAGTAAGGATGATAATCAGGAAAGCAGGAAATGCTTCTTCGAGATCATCCCATTTGATTTTGCTGATAACGTTAATCATAAAGTATCCAACAATAATCAGTGCCGGAGAAGTAATCGCTGGAATGCTTGATATTACACTTACGATCGGTGTGAAGAACAAGGTCAGCGCAAGCAGCACACTTACCGTTACAGCTGTCAGTCCCGTTCTTCCCCCTGCAGCTACCCCTGTGCTGGATTCGATGTAAGCCGATGTTGGACTTGTTCCGAGCAAAGCACCGCTGGTTGTTCCTACGGCATCTGCCAATAATGCGCCACGCGAGCGTGGAAATTTACCTTCCTTCAGCAATCCTGCTTGTTCAGCAACGCCGAGCATCGTGCCCGTCGTATCAAACAGCGTGATCAACAAGAAGGTAAATATGATTGTATATAAGCCATTCGAGAATACCCCTGCCAGATCCAGTTGCAAAGCCGTTGAAGCGAGGCCTTGTGGCATGGATACAATCGATTCCGGCATTTGGAATAGTCCCATGATCCAGGCAAGTATCGCTGTTACCACCATTCCGATGAACAGGTAACCTTTCACATTATAAGCCATCAGCACAACGGTAATAATCAATCCGATAATGGTCAGATAAGCCATTGGCTCAGCCAAGTTCCCGATCGTAATCAAATTCGATTCTGAATCGGCAATAATTCCGGCATTTTGCAAACCTACCGTTGTAATAAACAATCCGATCCCTGCTGTTATTGCATGTTTTAAACTTACGGGAATTGCATCAAGCAACATGTAACGGAATGAAGTAAGCGATAAAATAATAAACAAAATCCCTGCTATAAATACAGCTCCCAGTGCAACCTGCCAAGTCACGCCATATCCGGCAACTACACTATAGGCAAAGAATGCATTCAGACCCATACCCGGTGCGATGACGATTGGATAATTGGACCATAGCCCCATAATCAGAGTTCCCACAATACTTGCCAGTACCGTTGCTATGAATACTCCGTTAAAGTCCATGCCTGTGCTGCTGAGTATTCCTGGGTTTACGATAACTATGTATACCATTGTGAAAAATGTTGTAACCCCTGCGATAATTTCTGTGGGGATGGTCGTGCCTCGTTCTTTAAGTTTGAACCATTTGTCCATGGTAAAGCCAGCCTCCAACTTTCAAATTATACTCCTAAGCTAAAAACAAAAAATCCTAATCTTCATATAGGATTGTAATATTGTCGCTCCTATATTCGTTGTTAGGATTTAAAGATTCAACAGCTAAGCTCTAAACTAAACATAAAGATACTCATATCTGTTTTCAACCTGAAGTCCATTTCGTATTCTAATTAAAATCACATGCAATGTCAATGAATTAACGATTTGTTCACAGTTATTTACGAACTATTCAGACATTATATCTTGTATTCATTCGTTTTTAGAATAGAGTAAGTACGTATCGCTCAATGTCTGCAATATATGAAGAAAGACTGCCAGCAATGTTTACTGACAGTCTCTTGCTTAATTCGTAGTAGGTTTCTCTTCATATTCGCTGGATAATTCTTTTAGCGATTTGATTTTGCCATGGGGATGCTGTCATTCCTGGACAACTTTATTCTGCATGCATAGGTAATAAGAGAATTAGGCAAGCATATAAGACAAATTAGATATCGGTTTTTAGAGCAGGAATGCAATAATATAGACATGCCACAACTGGAGGTTAATATATGAACAAAGTAATTTTAAATAATGGTGTTGAGATGCCTATTCTCGGCTTTGGTGTGTTTCAGATTGCAGATGCAAACGAATGTGAACAAAGTGTTATGGATGCCATATCGGCTGGGTATCGTCTCATTGATACTGCTGCCTCTTATCTAAACGAGGAAGCTGTGGGCAGAGCGATCAAACGTAGTGGCGTGGCCAGAGAAGAATTATTTGTCACGACGAAACTTTGGGTTCAGGATACGGGTTATGAACGTACCAAACAAGCATTTGAAAAATCTTTGGAACGATTGCAATTGGACTATTTGGATTTATATTTAATTCATCAACCTTTTGGAGATGTACATGGCTCTTGGCGTGCTATGGAAGAGTTGTACCGTGAAGGAAAAGTACGTTCAATCGGAGTGAGTAACTTCCAACCGGATCGTCTGATGGATTTGATTCTGCAAAACGAAGTAACCCCTGCTGTAAACCAGGTCGAAACTCATCCCTTCAACCAGCAGATTTTAACTGGACAATTCATGAAAGAAAATAATGTTCAGATCGAATCTTGGGCACCATTTGCTGAAGGAAAAAATGACTTGTTCCAAAATGAGGTATTGGTATCTATAGGTGAAAAGTACAACAAATCGGTTGCTCAAGTGGTTTTGCGTTGGTTAACACAACGTGAAGTCGTTGTAATTCCAAAATCGGTGCGTAAAGAAAGAATTATTGAGAATTTCAATATTTTTGATTTTGAATTAAGCCAAGCAGATATTGAGTCGATTACTGCACTAGATACCAAACAGAGCCTATTCTTCTCCCATAATGATCCTGAAATGGTGAAATGGATCAGTAATCGCAAACTAGATATTTAAGCCTATCTATCCAATTTAACTATCTATTCCTTCTCTTCACGGAGAGATCAAAAAATCCGATTCCGGCATCACGGAATCGGATTCTTCATTTATTGTAACCTCAATAATATAGAGAATTCAGAAGTTAATTGGCAGTACCCAGATTAATCAAGCTGACCTCGGATAATGAGACGGTTGTGTTGCCATCTTGCACACCATCAATGTTACCCAGATCAAATGAAATTCGAGTATTCCCATAGCTGTCTTCTGTTGCATCAAAAGTAAACGTGAACTCCTGTTCTTCTGGAGTCAAATCAACTCGTGCCCCAAAGAAACCATGCCATTCATAGTTGGCAGCTGCATCAACCCATCCAATCCCCAAACCCAATTTCCTGGACGTCTTTGCTTTGGCTTTAAACGTCAATTTATATTTAAAACCTTGCTGTATGCCAAATCCTTCATTGATGACTTGACGATCCCATGGATGCTGCCCTGCATGACCAATCTTGGCTTGAAGCTGTTGATTGTTAACTTGCATCTCAAGGTCCGCTGCATTACCGTCCGCATGGGTAAACCAGCCGTCCTTACCTTTGGAGAAGTCTCCATTGGGAATAAGGTTTACATGAGCTGGCTGACCTCCTTGATCTGCATTCGGATTAACTTCATATAACTGGACGTTATTGATGTGAATCGAGTGTTCACCTGTAGATAGCGGATATCCTAATCCAAATGCAAGCATAGCTGCCGAATCCGAGGTATCTCCCATGGTGAAGGTATAACTATACGACTTTTGATCCGCGGTTAATTCCACTTCTTCTTCAAAATACTTCACAAAATCCCCTGCATTCTGAGAAAGAACCGCTTGCATGGATTTAGGACTTGAAGCAGATGCCTCGAAGGTAAGTCGATACGTTTTGTTTGCATCAAGTTTGATCTCATCTTGTTGCAACAAAGCATCCCACCACTGTTCACTTGTACCAGGCAAATTAATCGTTAATCCTTCGCCCTCTTCATGTGAGGCTGTCAGATGATTAGGAATTAGCTCCCAATGATTCAGGTCAGCTGTTAGCTCACTGTTCTGAATTTTGTTTTGTGAAATATCCACCCAACGTGTATTATAATCTGCTCCTTCAAAATTCACATAATAGGATTTGCCTGCTGTCAAGTTGACCCCTGGAAAATACACCGTTTTATAAGCTTGCCATCCACCCGTGTCTCCGAGACTCAGGTCTGATTGTGCAACGGTTGTACCTTGTTCATCCTGGATGCTGAACTGAACCTTGGAATCACTTTTTCCACTGGCCATTCGGGCAGACAGAACATATACTCCGTCGTGAGCTACATCGATTTTATATTGCAGCAGATCTCCCTGATCCATGTAACTGACATGTTTTCCTCCTTCTACGGAGTCCTCCAGTTGTAAGCCCTGCATCATCCAGGCTTCGGTTGCAGGTACATGTGCGTAGCCATTCACTGACAGAGGTTTTCCGCGTTTCGTCAGACGAACATTGTCCACATATACCTTACCTTCAGAACCGCCAAATAACAGTCTTAGCTCGGATTGTGCGATTGATGCTCCATCTCCAATGATGATTTCTCCGGTGAATGTTTTCATTTCTTGGTTCAAGGAGAGGTTTTGTCCTTGATGAACCTGTACCGTATGCCCATTACTGCTGACAACATCAATGTCGATGCTTCGCGGTGTGTCTGCCTTGGCATCTAAGGAGAAACCATACGTTGTATTCGCTTCCAGCTTCAGCTCCGGTTGGTTTACCGAAACTTGCTGTGGGTCACCATTCGTTTGAGTAACATCAACAACCAGTTGACGCTCCATAATCGGGAATTTCGAAAAGTTATTTACACTAATATTGGCTGCCGCACTGTCCTGAATGCGGCTTGACCAGAATCCCAGACGCTCCTTGCCTTGATCGAATGTGCCATTGTAAATAAAGTTGCCATCAGGTAGCGCGTTTCGTTCGACAGTTAACGGATCAGCCTCACCCACCTCGATCAGTCTAACATTGGCCAGCCAAACGGTTGTATCATCCAGCCCCAGATTAAATTCGAATCTGGCATTGTTATCCGTGCCATCCCGCATATTGAAGGTATAGTCATATGATTGCCAATCTGTCGTGAGTGCAAAGGTGTTATCACCCGAATAATTGGTCCAACTTTTTTCAAATTGGTTCAGTTTGGACATGATTGTACGGTTAGCAGATGCTTTCGCATCAAATTGTATCTTGTACTTTTTGTTTTTCTTGATGTACATCGGCATCTGAGTGAGTTGAACCGAGTAGTTTTCAGTACCCGATGCATCAATGGTAACTTCTGCTGCTTTCCCTTTCTGCTCATCCGTTACAACTTTGACACTGCCAGCTCCATCAGCATTTGTGATGAATTTCCACTGAAGAGGCACTCCATTGTCTTCAGACCCTTCCGCAAAACGATCATTGTAGATTTGATTGCCATCGGCTTGTAGTTCCCGCTGTTGCGCAGGCTCGATGGGATTTGTTGTTACATCAGGCCATGTGTCTAGATTTTTGTAAGAATATACTCGCACAAAATCAACATTCATCTTTTCGGAAGTGAAGTTGCTTTCAGGTGCCCCCGGCCAGTCTCCTCCAACTGCCAGATTCAGAATCAGATAGAATGGACGATCAAATGGTGCAGGGAACGTATAATACTCGGGTTGGCCCGCGGCCTTCGTTTGCCAGTTAGTCACTTCATGATGCAGCTTTCCATCCACATAGAAACGAATCATACCCGGCAACCATTCCACCTGGAAATCATGATAATCGTCAGCAAAAGTTTCTCCCTTCGGAAGAGTAAGGCTTCCCTGATCATGTCCATGGGAGCCGTCAGGCTTCACACTGTCATAATGCAATGTGCTATATACCTTGTTATTACTCTCTTTGCCACCAATTAACTCCATAATATCGATTTCTCCAGAGGCAGGCCATCCACCATAATGTGCTTCATCTGTTGGCATCATCCATATGGCAGGCCACATGCCTTTTTCAATCGGAAGCTTTGCACGTACAACTACTTTACCGTAGGTCCAGTCGCCTTTTCCCATGGAGATCAGTTTGCCAGAGCTGTAATCTTTACCGTTTTTCGGCCCCTTTTTTGCTTCAATCTGCAACACGCTTCGATTCTGATCTTTCGTAATGCGAGTGTTATCCGGGCTGTAATATTGCATTTCATTGTTATAAACGAGTCCTGTATCCTGTACGGTCCATTTGGAAGAATCAATCCCAGGCCCGTTAAACTCATCATTCCAGACCAGCTCCCATTGATCATGCGGAATCGTTGTTGCTGGGACCGGTTTTTCGCCCGACGGATTGCTTGGTGTTGATGGTGTAGACGGTGATTGCCCGTCTGGAGAAGATGGTGTAGGTGTGCTTGTCACATCTGTTGAACCACCAGGCTGCGCTGAAGCAGGTTGTTGAGCCTCACCCACCATGGATGTGCGTAATCCTTGTTTTGCTTTCTCTCCGTTGATCACAACATCAATGGCGTCTACACTCAATTTTTGGATCTTACCTTTGGTATCCATTCGAGTCTGACTCGCTTCTGCATGAATATTCATGGAATCAATCAGGCTGTTTGAAGAGATCTCCAGAATGGATTTCTGCTTTACATGCATCTCCTGAATGTTACTTTCTTCCGTAATGGCAACTCTGACGGGTTCCCCACGTTTGTCAACGACTACTCGATTCAGCTTGGAGTTGCTAATGTTGATGGAATGACTGCCTCCACCTTTAATGATGACACTTCCTGTAACCGTTACGCCCTGAAGCACAACAGAACCCTCGCCAATGCCTTCTGCCAGCAGCAGATTTCCATTGACAACTGTATTTTTCAGCGTGATATCCGTTGATTTAATAATCAAGTTGCCATCTACCCGGGACTCATATATACCAGGAGCACTTTTTACATCAGCAATCATCGCCGACAACATTGCTGCCGTCTCTGCTCGTGTAATCGGGGATTTGGGATTTAATTTGCCTTGGAAGCCTTTTAGAATATTTTCGTTCACCAGATAGGTAAGCGCTTTCTTTGCATAATTGGAAATATCATCTGCATCCTCAAATTTCAATCCTTCACTATCTTCATTTGTAGCAACTGAAAGTTGAAAAGCTCGATCAACCATAACCGCTGCATCTTGGCGTGTAATCGGTTGTTGCGGTGACAGATGTTCACGGTCTGTCCCTTCGATGATGCCAGAACCATTCGCTCGTACCATGACGTCATAGTACCAATCGTCTGAAGTCACATCTGCATATGAGCCAGTCGCCGCATTACCGGTGAAACCAAAGGCTCGATCCAGAATCATCACGAATTCAGCTCGGCTAATGACCTGACTGGGCTTGAATGTACCGTCCGTATAACCTTTCAATAAATTCAAGTCTTGCATGCGTGTAACTGCAGATTGTGACCAATGCCCGGTCAGGTCTGTATAGGGAACAGAGAAGTGCAGGCTTTTCGCCTGCACATTTCCCACCTCCGCTTGACCCTGTACACTTTCTGCTCCAGCAGTTGCTGGATAAACGAGAGAAGCCATTAAACTCCATGCCACCATACATGCCAGTCCTTTTCTCATCCTTCTTCCTCCCTCAGCTTAGTTATCCTTGCATTTGCATAGCCTATTCCTTAACTGCTCCAATAACGATCCCCTTAACGAAGAAACGTTGTAAAAACGGGTATACCATCAGGATCGGAAGCGCGCCGATAAAGATCTGTGCTGCGCGTACGGTTCGCTGCGAGATATTCTCCAACATGGAAGGATCGACGTTGATTTTGCTGAGATCTTGCTGAACGATAATGGTCTGTAATAGAGAAGCAAGTGGATAATTTTTAATATCAGACATATAGATCATGCCGTCGAACCAGGAGTTCCACTGATACACCATCGTAAATAAGGACAAGGTTGCGATCGCTGGAAGCGACAGTGGTACGTAGACCAGGATCAACGTTTTGATATGACCTGCTCCATCCAAATAGGCTGCTTCTTCAAGTTCTTTGGGCAGACCGCGGAAGAAATTCATCATGAGAATAACGTTCCACACGGACAGTGCGCCAGGCAGAATAAGTGCCCAGATTGTATTCATCAGGCCAAGCTTCTGAATCAGAATGTAACTTGGAATCAAACCGCCGCTGAACAAAATGGTAAATACGAAAAACCACGTATATAAGGAGCGACCTTTAAAACTGATATCTTCCTTTGACAACGGAAATGCGGTTATGAGCATGATGACCATACCAATGATCGTCGCAATTACAGTCCGTTTAAGTGATACGATCAAGGAGTTGATGAAGTTTGAATTACCGAATGTTTTCACATATGCGTCGGTTGTGAACCCGATGGGCCAGAAGGTAACCAGGTTTGATGATGCTGGCGCCATACTGCTGAATGAAACAGCTAGTATATGAATAATTGGTAAAATGCAGAGTATCGATAATATCCCAAGAAAAGTATAGTTAGCGATGCTGAATATGCGGTATCCTTTTGTTTTATAATACAAGCCCTTTTCTCCTCTCTAGAAAACTCGATAATTAGCTAGTTTGTAAGCCATTCTGTAAGATATAACAATCAAAATGGTAGCAACCACAGATTTGAACAACCCTACTGCTGTGGCAAAACTCATCTTCCCGTTCAGAATCCCGAGTCGATATACAAAGGTGTCAATGATGTCGCCTTTGTCATACACTAGTGGATTGTACAAGTTGAACACCTGATCAAAACCGGCGTTCAGGATATTGCCGATAGAGAGTGTCATCAGTACGATTGTAATCGGCATTAATGCCGGAATCGTAATGTGCAGCGTCTGTTTAAATCGGTTGGCCCCATCCACCTCGGCAGCCTCGTAGAGTGCAGGATTAATTCCTGAGAGAGAAGCCAGAAATACGATCGTACCAAAACCAAATTCTTTCCACACATCACTGAGGATCAGCGTTATTCGGAACCATGTACCGTCTCCCAGGAAGAAGATCGGTTCTCCTCCAAAGGCTACGACAAGCTGGTTGACCATGCCGCCCTGAGGAGACAGGATATCGAGCAGAATACCACCGAGAATAACCCATGATAGGAAATGCGGTAGATACACAAGCGTTTGACTTACTCTCTTGAATGCCGTCAAGCGCACTTCATTGAGCAAAATGGCAAACAGGAATGGAGCGAACAGTCCTGCGATGATTTTGAAAAATGCAATGACCAGCGTATTCCAGATCACCTGACCTACGTCCGGATATAAGAATAAATATCGGAAATTGTCCCAACCCACCCATTTGGATTCAGAAAATCCCAAGTATGGCTTGAAATCCTGAAAAGCAATTACAATGCCGCCCATCGGTATGTACTGAAACACCAGTGCCAGCAATACAGCTGGAATGAGCATCATATGCAAGGTCCAGTTCCGTTGCATATTCCAGCGCTGTTTAACCCTGGTGGAGCGCCGTTTATGCGGCGTTTCTAACGTATGTTCCTTCACTCCTGCATCCCCCATGTTCTAAATTTTGTATTTTACAAGTCATCGTGAACTTGTATATTAAAATTATAGCAATGGAAATTTGTGATCTATATCCTAATATTGCAACAACGATATCAATATTTTAATAAGATTAAGGAGGTTGGACTTTGTTCACACGCTTGAATGTCTTTACCAAAATTACACTGTTGTTTGTGATGCTGCTTATTCTGGTGCTGTTTCTCTATACATACTCGAACCGGGAAAGCGTGCGTGTTATCGAACACGAGATTCAAAACAATACGATGAATCATCTCTCGACATTTGCTGACTCAGTAGAATCCAATATTTACCAACTGTCATTGTATGGGATGTCTATTGGTCAAGATTCGAGTATTCAGGAATATCAACGTCCCGACTACAAGGATATTCCCTATGAACGTGTGAAAGTTGGAAGCGCCATTCTGGAAAAGATGAATCTGTACAACGCAGCAAGCAAATGGCATTCGACCATCACACTATACTTCCCAAGGATGCAAAAAGTGATATCAACGGATTATTATGCTTACATTCCGTACAGGGATGATGAATTTAAGGAGCCTCTCTCGCAATCCTGGACCTATGCCGACAATCAGTTTATCTGGTACACTACCGATCCAACGACAGCGATGGCGAGACCTGACAAAGCCAGATTGATTACCCAAATCAGTTTTCCAGTTCATCACTTAACTGCACTTCTTAATCAAAACAAGTTAAATAATAAAGGTGACCCGTTCATGTTCCATCCCGATTATGGATTGATCAGCAATAGTTCTGGAAAGGAAACCTTGAACGCAATCCTGCCTTCCCTGAAAGAAGCAAAACTGCAGGCCAGCGGTGGATTCAGTACAACGTTGAACAAAACGGAATATTATGTCTCCTACATTCAATCCAAGAGCCTCGGCTGGTATTATGTTGACTATGTGCCTATGCAGCAAATTTTGAAACCGATTACGAGCAGCCGAAATCTCTTCTACGCTTCAATTGCCGTTCTGATCGTGATGAGCGTTGTTGTATTATATACACTCTACCGAAGTGTGCAGCTTCCACTCTTACAGTTGGTGAAAGGGACGAATCGCTTGTCCACCGGGGACTTTTCCGTTCGGCTTCATCATTCTGCACGCAATGAGTTCAGCTTGTTATTTGCACGTTTCAACATCATGGCTCAACGAATTCAGGAATTAATCGAGAATGTATATGAGGAGAAATTACGAAGTCGGGAAGCCACGCTCAAACAGTTGCAGTCGCAGATTAATCCGCATTTTCTATATAACTGCCTTTTCTATATCAAGAACATGGCCCGAATGAAAAATGAAAAGGCCGTGGTAGCCATGGCACTGAATCTGGGAGAGTATTACCGATACATAACCAGGTCCGAAAAGGATCAAGCCACGCTTCGTGAAGAGCTGACGATGGTCAAAAATTATTTGGAAATCCAGTCACTTCGTCTGGAACGAATGCATTTTACAATCGACGTGCCCCATGATATTTTAGATAAAACAGTTCCCAGACTAACCCTCCAGCCTATTATTGAGAACGCTATTATTCATGGTCTGGAGCCCAAATCGGTAGATGGTGAGATTAAAATCTATGCGGACTGCGAGGATGAGGTGTACACGATTATCGTGGAGGACAGTGGGCTTGGTATGTCTGAGAAACAGCTTGATCATCTGAGAGATAATCTTCTTAAACCGCTGGATGAGAATATGGGATGTGGTACATGGAATGTCCATCAGCGTTTGTCTTTTCTGTACGGTGAAGGATCTGGACTATTCTATGACCATTCTTCAATGGGTGGGATTAAAGTTAACATCACATGGCACGACAATACAGACAAGTAGGTGAACGACCCATGCTGCAAATATTACTAGTGGACGATGAACGTTCCGTCGTGGAAACGCTGGCAGAGACCATTCCGTGGGAAAGCTGCGGGATCGGTACAGTTCATGAAGCCTTATCCGGTGCAGTGGCGCTGGAAATTATGGACAATCACGACATTGACATTGTAATTACGGATATACGTATGCCCGAAATGTCAGGCATTGCACTTATTACAGCGATTCACGAAAAGTGGCCTCATGTGCAGACGATTCTGTTATCAGGTCACGCCGACTTTGAATATGCCAAACAGGCTATTGCGCAGGAAAGCTTTGATTACTTGCTGAAACCTGTAAGCGATGAAGATCTGATCGAATCCGTGCAACGTCTTGTTCATCGAATTAAAGAAAAGTGGGAAACAGCAGCATCTCATCAAAGAGCCTTACACGCCTTTCAGGATCATCTGCCATTGCTTCAATCCACGATGCTGCATGAGTTGCTGACTGGAAAAGTCTATGATCAGAAGACACTGGCAGACAAGCTTGATCTGCTGGAGCTTCCTTACTCCGTAGGAGAAGATCTCGGCATGTTGATTATCCGTATGGAGAAACATCTATCCGATATGGCGCACGGCGACCTGGCCCTAATGGAATATGCGATATGTAATATCATAAGTGAAGTGATGCATAATCATTTTCATATCTGGCACACACGAGACGTTCATGATTACATTGTTGTTCTGGTAAGCATGAAACATTCCACAACGATGAGTTATAGCAGGAGTGAGACGCCTCAGACATTGCTTGAGCAGTATGCTGCCCAGATTCAAACCAATGTTCAGTTATACCTGAAAGGTGCAATCTCCATTTCCGTCTCCAGTTGGGGCAAGTTTCCCCACGAAATTGGAGAACTCTATGAGCGAACGGTTATGTCCATGCGTAAACGGATGGGTCAGGTGCAAGGTTTGTTTGTCACCGCTTCCGATGAAACGGATGCCAACCCTCTACATACGATCAGGTCGCTGTATCAGCCACCAACGTTGATTAGCCTGCTCGAAGCTGGTCGCTTTGAGGATGTGGAACAGAAAATCGAGCACATTTTTGAGGAACTGCTGCATTCCAATGAACATCATGATATTGCTGAGTCAACTTTTGAGGTGTATTTTGCTATTGCGGGCGCGTTTGCGTACATCATTCATAAAAATGGCAAACAAATCTCTTCTTTGATTCCAGCAGAGTCCTATCGTTACTTTCAAGCTCCCAGCTATTCCACTGCGCAGCAGCTACAGGACTGGTCCGTGCGTACACTTCATTACATTCGAGATGATGCTGAACAAGAGCTTAGAGACAATCACAGCACCATTGTGCGCAGCGTCAAAAGTTTTGTTGACCTTCATCTGGCTGGTGATGTATCACTGCCTGCAATTGCTGACCATGTGCATCTGCATCCAGTGTACTTGTCCAAGGTATACAAGGCGGAGACAGGTGAAGCACTTACTGCCTATGTGTACCGGTTAAGAATGGAGAAAGCAGCCTATCATTTGCGAACATCAACCGCCAAAGTGTTTGAGATTGCAGAACTTGTCGGTTACAACAATACCGCATATTTCATTCGAGTTTTCAAGAAATTTTATGATCTTACACCGCAAGAATATCGGGAAAATCTGCCGGTTTAAGAGAGTACTCAGGCCAGAATTGACGTTCTAGTAATCTCTCCGGTTTCCCCTACTCTATATCGAATACAAAAAGGCATTGCCGGAGTTCATCTCCTGCAATGCCTTTTTGGTGCTTATGGGGCCGCGATGAATCAATTCAGCCAGCCCTGCGTCATACTATTTTCCGCTTTTCACGGAATCATACCACTCGTTAACTTCTTTCGTAATCTGATCTCCGCCTGAAGACTTCCACTTCTCAACAAATGAGTCGAACGCATCCACGGAGGTTTTACCATATACAATTTGAGAGAAGGTATCCTTCTCCATCTTCGTCAAAATATCATTGTTCATCTGCATTGTCATTGAAGGTGCTCCAGTAAACATCTGATTGAACACGATATCTTTTTGATCCAAAACAATCTTGGCTGCATCAAGCATAGGTACTGGTACACCTGATTTGATTTTCTTCTCAAACGGTGTAGTTGCTTCTTCACCGCTCGCGAGCTTGGCAAGTGTTGTCATGCTTAGATTTGGAATACGCGCTCCATCAAACGTTAAGGTGTACTTCTCTGGAGCATAACCACCCGTAAGACTTGCATCAGTTGATGGTTTCCCATCTACCATTACCCAATCGTACCCTTCGGCAAATCCATGTTCGAACTCATCGCCCTCTTTAGGATTTGCATAGTGATCAAAGAGATAGTTCTGATAGGTGAAAAAGGCTTCCGGATTTTTCATGTCTTTGTTAATCAGAATTACGCCATTTCCATTCGACGTACCATGTCTTCCTGCTTGACCGTTTGGACCGGAAGGAATCGGATAGGCTTTGTATTCAGCCTCAGGGTTGTTCTTCTTCACATCCTCCAACGGCCAGGATGGCATCCAGTGAGGACCTACCACAATACCTGCTTTTCCAGCAGTAAATTCTTCAGCTGCTTTCGTCTCGTCATACACACCGGCTTCTTCCGGGATATAACCTTTGCTCATCCAACTCTGTAATTTGGCCAAAGCCTGTTTTGCACCAGGTGTAACGGAACCGTATTCAAGTTTTCCGTCTGCCGTCAGATTCCATTGGTTTGGCATTGTACCATAAGCACCAAATACCCATCCAGCTTCTGACATCCATGTGTTCAGCCAGTTCTTGAAGCCAACGGTGAGTCCGTAGGTATCCTGCTTCCCATTGCCATCCGGATCTTGATTCGTAAACGTTTCCATAATGACTTCAAGATCATCTATCGTTTTAGGTGCTTCCAGATTGAATTTCTTCATCCAGTCTTCGCGGATCCACATGACAGGATCACCATTATAGGAATAGTCCAGAATCGGAATACCGATCTTTTTGCCATCTTGCATGTATGGATACCATACGGAAGGATCTTCGTTTACGGCTGCTTTCCATGTGTCGCTGGCATATTTTTCAAACAACTCGCCCGCATCGACAAATTTTCCGGACTCAATCAATTCACGCACCAGATTGAATTCGCCGCGATACGAAATAATGTCCGGCATGTCCGCATTTGAAGCAAGCGATAGACGCAGTTTTGTCTCAAATGCATTATTGGTGGATGGAGATATCCACTGGTTTTTCAACTCAATTCCGAGTTTCTCCTTGGCCCATTTGGTATGGACGTTGTTATCCTGATCCTCACCTGGCTTAAACTTCACGTCTGGACCCCATGGTCGTAAATACGTAATGGACACTGGCGGATCATACTTCCCGTTTTTGAGCTCCAACGTTGTCGCTGGTGTACTCGATTCTGTTTTCTTGTCGCTCCCGTTACTACACCCACTCAAGGCTGCAGATAGGGCCAATACACCGATCATGACCAAACTGCCTACTCGTCTCTTTTTACTTGTGTCCAACTTCGTTCCCCCAGTCTATGTAATGTTGCTTACAGGTTAATCATAATGAATGTTTGATATTTATGCCCATACTAATATTGCAACATTTATTGCATTAATTTAGGATATTGGATATTGAATACATATATTGAATAAATACAATTCCAGAATATAGAAAAAAGCAGCCACTAACGGCTGCTTCAGTCTGCTTAATTACTCGTATATTTGACCCAATCGTACTCTGCATAGAGCGGATTGGCACCGTTATAAGGACCGAGCCAGCTATCTACTCCTGTTCCATTCCAGAGGTTCATCATGATTTTTCCGGGTGTTTTAGGAATATTGCTGGTTGCCGTATGCTTCAATACCCCATCAACATACCATTTGATATGTCCCGGCTGCCAGTCAAATGCGTACGTATGGAAACCTTGGGATGCATCAAAACCTAGATTGATAATCTTCTCATGATTACCAACCCCATTGGTGTAATAATTAAACTGCACTTTGGTTGTGTCTTTTCCTAAAAATTCGATATCAATCTCATCCCATTGGGTGCCATGTGCGGGCCCTGTGTATGTGAAAAAAGACGAAACTATACCTGTGTTCTTGGCAGGTTTCATACTGACTTCATACAAGCCGTACCCATACGTATTCGTGGAACGGTACTCTCCACAATCATACTTGTTATTCGCAGAGCTGGTCAAACCAAGCTTAAGCTTACCATCACTTGTAAAATTAACATTGTTAGCCCTCCACGTACAGTTAAACATGTTCCCATTGGAATACCCATCCGCTTTTTGCCACGTACTTGCGTTAAAATAGGTTAGAGGTTCCCAGAAAACATAACCCGCGAAAGCGCTTACCGAAAAAAACAAAGAGATGATACCAGTTACCGCCAAAGTATACCAAGACTTCCTCTTCATCATACACCTCCATGAATGATTCCAACATGTACAAGCAGTATAATAATAGATAGCGCTTACATGGTTTGTATTTCCATTTTATCTGGAAGCATAGTGGTACACTATAGTAAACTTTAAAGCAGAGATATTCAATTTTTAAGATCTTCGTTCTTGTATCTAATCATGTCATGTAAAGAGTACGCCAGTTTCATACACGTAAGATTGTTTGAATGAAGCGCCTGCCCTTCAGCATAGAAGGAATCAGGCGCTCCATGAAAACCATTTTTACATATATCTCAACATGTTTGTTAATTTATTCACCTAAAAGAGTTTTATTTCGCACCAGCTTGTACCAAAATGTCTTCAATTTCTTTAAAGCCTTTATTCTTCGCATGACTGAGCGGTGATACCCCATCACGATCCGGTATGTTCACGTCTGCTCCGTGATCAATGAGTAATTGCATCGTCTCCTGCTGGCGAGCATTGCCATCGTTAAGAATGATCGCTTCGAGTAGCGCTGTCCATCCCAATTGATTCACATGGTCCACATCCACCGAAGTTTGAGTCAGTAGTTCTTGCACTACATCCACATATCCATGCTCCGAAGCTGGAATAAGTGCTGTCCCTCCATATCGATTCGTTATCGCTGGGTCCGCTCCCGCCTCGATTGTCAGCTTCAAAATATCCAAGTATCCTTCAGCGCCAGCATACAGAAACGGAGTATTTTTCATATCGTCCTGTATATTCACATCTGCCCCCGCTTCAATTAACACTTTAGCCGATGTTGGATCATTATTGTAGGTTGCAATCATTGTAGCGGTTCGTCCACTCTGATCTTGAGCATTGATATTGGCACCTGCTTGAATCATTTGTTCGATGCGTTCAGTATCGCTGTCCTCTACTGCTTTGAACAGCTGTTCATCTGCTGAAGTCATGGCCTTTTCCTCCACATTAGAGTCGTTTCTCATTTCAGGCACGCAACCTTGAACGATCAACATACTGCTTATCAGGACAACGATGATCAGCGTTTTACTCATACTGCCTCCTTTACTCGAGTGTCAAGGTGACCGAAGAAGCGATACTCCAATCCCCAACTGGGTTTATTGTATACGTAGTACCCGGAGTCAACTTCCCATCATTCGTTAGGTCGAATACACCCGTCGCACCTTTTCGACTTGAATATTTATAAGTGGCCGTCAGAACATCCCCGCTAGGTGAAGTTAACGTTACACTTCGACCAGAGAACAATTCATCTCCAGGATCCTGGTCAAGCGTGACTTCAATGGAGGTTTCGCTCACGGCTTGAGCACTTGCAACCACTAGTGCATCAAACGATTTCGCCGTAAATGAAGCATTTTCTAGGTTCGCCCAATCCGAAGTAACCGTATATGTGACACCTGATTTCAGCGTTTGTCCTTCAGGCAAACGGAACTTCGGTTCTTGTTTGCCATCTGTGGATTGCGTGAACGGAACATATCTGGCAACGATAGGCTCGCCACCTTCTGGCGTAATTACAACTTGTCTTGCCTGCATGGAAGAGATGATCTGATACGTTTTGTCTCCTGCTTGCTCTTGATCATTCAGCACGAATGCATTAGCTCCTCGACCACCGCTGTATGCCGAAATGATGTAACCGTAATCCACTACACCGTTCACTTGCAGTGCTTCAATCTCGAATGTATCATTCGTTACTTGACTAGCCGTTGTCATGTTTATTTTCGTGGCACTGCCTTCAAAGGAACCAGCGTCTTGGCCTTTGTAAGTCAGGTTGTACACTTCACCAACATCTTGTACGGACGTTGGAACGATGTAAGTCGCAATTGACCCTGTTTTCAAACGGGGCATATTAGTTAACGTCAGCCCGCCACTAAACGCAAAGTTCGTTTGTGCCTTGGCAAAAACCTCATCCGCTGCTGTCAACGGTTTGTCGAATGTGACGATTAACGTAATGGCATTCAGAGATTTAACGCTCTTGATTTGAGCTTGCTCCGAGGGAATAGCTTGGTGTGCAGTTTGCAACAGCACTGCTGTTTCGCCGCGCGTTGCTGTACCGTTCTCGGAGTAGAACTCGCTCATCCAATGGTGAACGGACTTTACATCACGCTGCATCGCTTTGGATACGACCTGTTCGAGTTCAGCATCCGACACTTGAGTTTGGGGATTGAATTGTCCATCATTCGTCTGCATGATGCCGAGTTCAACAAGTTTTGATGCATAAGGTGCGTACCAAGCGTTCGGATTCACGTCCGTCAATTCTACGATTTCTCCTGTCTTGCTGTCCAAATTAAACGTTTTGAAAATCAATGAAGCTAACTCCGCACGGGTAATTGCTCGATGTTCACCCATGGATTGATCTGCATACCCGTTCATGATCCCCAAGCTATTCAGATCCTTGATAGCAGCTTCAATCTGTTGTTGGTTAAGCTGTGTGGTTGTTGCCGCAATGTTAGTAACGTATGTAGCTGCATGTACTTGATTCGCAGTTAGCGGGAACACTGCTGTACCTAATGCAGTTATGGTTAGAAATGTAGCGATTTTGCGGGTTGTAGAATTCATGGTTGAATTCCTCCTCTATAGGTTGTAGTTGTCTGTATCTATAGAATAGAGGACAAAAAGAAACTCCCAAGGTCAAAGTTATTAACAAAATATAAACTGGGTCTAAATTTTCACGAAACTTATGCAGTAAACCGGTAACCCGCGCCCCAGACGGTTTCAATATACTCCGGATTTTTGGGGTCTGTCTCCAGCTTGCCACGCAGTTTGCGAATATGGACGGTTACCGTTGCAATGTCCCCGGTGGAATCCATGCCCCAGATCCGCTCGAACAGATCGGATTTGCTGAATACACGGTTGGGATGACTCGCAAGAAATACAAGTAACTCGAATTCCTTCGTTGTAATCGCCACCTCTTCTCCATTAACAAAAACGCGGCGTGATCCTTTGTCAATGTGAAGCCCGCGAATGTGGATTTCATCCTGCTCAGCTGGTTTGTTTTTGCCAAGTAATCTCTCGTATCGGGTCAAATGAGCCTTTGCTCGTGCAACCAACTCACTTGGGCTGAACGGTTTTGTAATAAAATCATCCACTCCCAGATTAAATGTCCTGATCTTATCGATTTCTTCCTTTTTCGCGGAAACGACAAGGATGGGCACCTCTTTTACCTCGCGAATGCGCCTGCAACATTCGAAGCCGTCGAGTCCCGGAAGCATCAGATCAACAATGATCAGATTATAGTCCCCCTCCAGTGCCTGCTTCAGACCTTCATCTCCAGTATGGCAGAGATCCACGGAAAATCCGTTGAGCTCAAAATAATCCCGTTCCAGTTCCGCAATCGTTGTTTCGTCTTCAATGATCAAAATGTTTGCCATTACTCATTAGTTCCTCTCTTCATTCAGCCGTTTCAGCTTGATATATATACTCGTGCCATCATTGGGCTGGCTTTCTGCCCAGATAAAGCCCCCATGTCCATCAATGATTTGGCGGGCAATTGCTAGCCCGAGCCCACTTCCGCCCGTTGAGGAATTCCGGGATTGTTCTGCACGATAGAAGCGTTCAAATATATAAGGCAGTGCCTCTTCAGGTATTCCCCTGCCATTATCTTTAAACTCCATCGTAATCCAGTTCTCATCAGCTTGAAGTATAATCTCGAATCGTTTATGTTCATTCTCCATGTATTTGAGTGCATTATCCACCACATTAACAACGGTACGTTTTAACTTCTCCGGATCCACAGCAGCCATAGCGGGACCAGACACCTGGTTATTCCAATCCAGGGCAACACCTTTATCCTCCAAATCATATCTCAGCTCTTCGATACTATCTTCAAGGAAATCAGCGAGATCAACTGTTTTGAACAGGAAAGGCTCTTGGTTCAAGTCGAGCTTTGAATACAAAAACAGTTCATCCACCAGCTTATCCATGCTAACTGCTTTGGAGTGAATGATATTAACATAACTTTCCATTTTCTCTGGAGTATTAGCCACTCCGTCACGAATACCCTCAATGTACCCTTTGATATTGGTAATCGGCGTACGGAGATCATGCGAAATGTTGGAGATGAGCTCTTTGCGATTCACTTCGTCCTGCTCTCGTAACGCATAAGAGCGCTGTAATTGATTCCGCATGCTCTCAAACGCTTCGCTGAGTTGACCAACCTCGTCATTGGAGTTTAGCTGAAGTTTAAAGGATAGATTGCCATCCTTAATATGTTCGGCTGAACTTCGTAGTTGATTCAAAGGCTTAATGAAGCTGCGAGTGATCCAGCGGAACAAGAGCAGATTTGCAATGATGAGGACGCCAATAAGCAGGAATGACATCACAGGCAGCAACTTGCGAGTAAGCTCCGCAAAGGGGCTTCTCTCACGAATGACAAAGATACTCCCCCGTTCCCCATCTGAATATTGAAAATCAAATTTTGCATACGCGTAAAATCGCTCACCAATATTGAAGGTGCTCCGAATCTGATAATTGTTAAGATCATAGGCAGGCAGTGCTTGCTTCAGTTCTGGCTGGTTGAAGGTCAGCGATTCGAAGATCTGACTATTCTCTCGTCTGATGTAGAGCCCTGACTTCTCAGCTCGAAGCTTCATATCATATTCACGCAGCAAAACCTTGTTCTGCAGGTCATCAGGGTCATTTTTGGCCAGAAACTTCATCTCTTGAAAGATCGATTCTCCCTGTTCAGTCAGGGGGTTGATCTGATAATGTACCTTGTATATATCACGGAAACTCTGTAGATCCCCTGTAGCCGCAATCGTATACAGACTTGCCGTAAGAAGGATGAACAGTAGACTTATAACAAGCATGCCCGTGAAGGACAGCAGCATTTTTATTCGAATTGACATGGGTTCCCCTTCTCAAGCAAACAATTGGATTAGTTAGTGCACATGTTAACACAAGATGGATTCTATTGCCCATATGTAAAAAAGAGCTTTCTTTTTCATTATATATGTTGACAGTGATAATCGTTATCAATAATGTTGGAGTTAGGTGCACAACGATTTATCTTAGAATGACCGGCAAACACTTTTGAAATGAGGTACGTAATGTGAAAGTAGACGTTAATCAGTTAGCAGCGCATTTTGCACACATTCCTTTTCAAGTAGAAGGAGTATATCGATATGCTAGAAATCCAGGGGTTCCCCAGGCTGACTATACCGATTCTTTTCCTGGATTTGTATTTCCTCTTACAGGAAAAATACAATTTCAATTTGATGGTACGCCCTATATCTTTTCACCAGGAAAAGTTGTACATGGGGGTGCGAAAATGAAACTGGATCAAACCGTGTTTCATAGAACGGACTGGGAATACATCCTCGTTTTATAGCGGATATGTAGTTCGGACCTCGAAGAGACAAGCTTTTCCCATCAGCACTTTGAATTATCAACGGGTCAGTCCCCACGTCTGATCGAATTAATCATGCGCCTTTGGCATGTGTATAATCAGCGCGGAGGTATTTCAAAGTTTCAGACCGAGATGCTGTTTCGCGATATACTGAATGAGACTTTAATATGTGTGGATCATAGGCAAAATAGTTGTGAATCAGATGTTTTATTCGAACGGGTCTCTACCTATATCCAAGAATACTATGATCAAAGTCTGACTGTCACATCGCTTGCAGAACAAAATAACGTTAATCGAAATCGACTTTCCTACGTGTTTAGAAGACATGCGGGTATGGGTCCGGCAGAATATGTATTGAAATATCGTATAAACATGGCACAGCAAATGTTATTGGCAAGTGATGCGTCTGTACAACAGATTGCTGAGACCGTTGGCATTGCTGACCCCTTTTATTTTAGCAGAGTGTTTAAGAAACAATGTGGTATTTCTCCTACGGAGTATCGTCTGAAGTTCATCAATAATCCATCCTGATTTCAATAGGCATCCATGTTATACAAAAGCTTAGATCAGTATACTGAACATATAGGATTAATACATAGGAGGAATGACTATGCACTATCAAGCTATTCAATTGAATGAGGAATTTTCGAAATTAAACGATCTTTGGTCTCCCAAACTTATTGGTGAAATGAATGACTATCAATTTAAGATCGTTAAGATTGCTGGAGATTTTGAGTGGCATGTTCATGAGGAGACTGATAAGTTATTTTTTGTGCTCGAAGGGGAAATGATAATTGATTTTCGTGATGGGCAAGTGAAGATTTCCAAGGGCGAGATGTATATTGTGCCTAAAGGAGTCGAGATCAAGCCTTCCGCCGAAAAGGAATGTCATATCATGTTGATGGAGCCTGGAAGCGAAGTAAACACTGGCGGGACTAAGGCAGAATAAACGGTCAGTTATAGGAACCAGGATATCAATTTGCAATATCAGAGAGCCGATAACCGCGTAATAGGGTTATCGGCTCTGCGTCTGTACGGCTAGCTCTTCGACATGCATTAATCAGTAGTCTCTCAGTTATGTCACTTGTTGCTGGTCTTCCTGATCAATTCCACACCATCGTATGCCAGACTTTCCACACTTGCTGCCTTCTGCAGTATGTAATGATCAAAAAAGTTCTTCGCATAGTCTGTAACAATATTTCGCATCTCCATGGCATCCCGTTCGCCTCTGAGTTCCTCATTAACACTAGTAAACACGATGTCACAGTAATCCAAATGTGCAACACGATCAACTGAGAAATAATAGGTTTCCATGCTATTGTTAGCGCCAATAATTGCATTCATATTATAGTTAGGTTCACAAAACAGTAGCAAGAAGGGTTTCTTAAGATCGCTGTCAAGAAGGCCAAACGCACCGCTATCCAAGCCAATCCCGCAGGCGAACCGGTCGTCATCCCGGCAAACCATCGCCGTCGTAGGCCCTCCATATGAATGTCCGACTATACCCATGCCGATGTCAAGCAACAATCTGCCCTTAAAGATGGAATTCAGCTCTCCAGAGTCCAGTTTGTAAAGATAATCGGCTACATACCTTACATCTTCTGCCTGTGATTCACTATACTCTGTTATCTTGGAAAGTATCGGTAGTGCAAGCACGTTACGGCACATCTCAATGGCAGTTTCATCGTCAGGACGCATCTCCATCTTACCAGCCAACGTCAGCATCTCCGGATCTTCACCAAAGGCTGTAATGACATCCGAAAAATCCTTGGATACATTAAACAGGCGCCCATCTTTACGTTTATACATCGTGCTATTCTGATGGCCGATGCTTACCACAACATACCCCATGCTTGCCAAGTCTGTACAGAGCACTGTACCCCATTCTGGAGAACCGCCTCCACCGCACACATAGAATAACACTGGATAGCGCTTTTCCTTCCCTGAGAGAGCAAGGTCATCGTAACACTGGGTTTTGATATCTATAGAGAAAACATCCTTCAACGCGGTGACTAGTGGCTGCTCATTAAACATCTCGTAGACTTCAGGAAACATGTACGTTGATGTAGTCTTACCTTCGCTACTGTCAGACGGATAGTACACAAAAGCGGTCAGTTCTCTTTTGGAGTAATCCGATGCCATGTACTCAAAATCCATCTGGGTTCGACCGACAGTATAGCCGCCAATTGGTTCTGGAAATACGTCATAGGTTTTCATTTTCTTTCCCCCTTGAGATCGCTAACCATTTCAGAATATTTATGATCTTCAAGCAGCCCATGGCCCATAAATTCAGCAAAGTACTTGCTGATCTTATGTTGCAGCTTAGAGTCCTTAATATCGAATTCTCTAAAAAACAAGATTAAATTAAGCTGCATTGACTCAAACATAAAAGAAATCAGGTCGTCGTCAACATCAGGCCTTAGATATCCATCAACCCTCATTCGGCGTAAAATGTCCTTGATCATGGGGAATGACTCGCCCTTTAACACATTCACATATACTTTCAGCAAAATGTCCTCAGGAATATATGAAAATGTTTTAGTAAGTTTGATTTCCAACTCATTCAGTGGCTCGGTCACCATGCCATTAACGTTACCAAATAAGCCAGTAAGGAAATAGCTGTAAAGGGAATCTTCATCACTGTTACTAAAATATGCAGCTCTTTTCTGGGTCACATTACGTATTAAGTGGCAATAAAGGTCATCTTTGTCTTCAAAATACCGATAAAATGTTCCGGGGTGCATGGACAAACTATCCAAAACCATCTTCATAGTTATATCCTCGTAAAGATTATCAACAAAAAGATGCATAGCGCTATTCGATATTTCCTCGCGCCTTGCTTCGTCTAAACGAAAGAAAGTATTTTTTGGCATAGGCTACTCCTTAATATGAAGTGTGAACTGATTCACACTATACTGATAATATATTCACAAGTCAAGTCGTATTGAAATAGAGTGTTCACTCCATTCCCCTATCATTCAGGCTGACCGGGAACAGCTTTAGACAGGAATTTGGTCCCTGAAAACAAAAAAAGCCGCTAAAATAGCGACTTTTAATGGTACTATGTTTTTGTTCTTGGCTTCATTACAACCCGAGATCATCAGCGAGTCCTTCAACACCTGTGAAGATGGAATCCCCGTAACCCCAGAAGTTGTTGAAATCAATAATGTAGATTTTTTTGTTTTTAACTGCGTTAATGTTTTGCACCTGCTTGTTGGCAAGCAGCTTTTCAATCGTCTGCTCAGGATCAATGCCACCAGCATATCTAGAAATAATCATGGCATCCGGATTAATCTCGATTAACTTCTCCAGACTGAGTGTGCCAGTTTCATTAATCAGCATATTATGCATATTGATTAATGACATTGCACTTTCAATAAACGTATCACCATTTCCGTTGTAGATTCCAATAGTTCCATCACCATTATCCGAAAATGATGCATAGTTGATCGTTTCAGCGCTAGCTCGGGCCGACAAGGCATTCTCGCGTGCTTTAAGCGTCTCAATATATGCCGCTGCATTGGCTTGTACGTTGAATATCTCACCTAATTCAGTAATATCCTGATACAGACTATCTAACGATGCATCAGGAACACTGGTGCTTTGTACATACGTTTTAATCCCCATATCATTCAAGCTGCTTACTGTACCAACACCCCAGTCCGCATCCTCAAACAATCCACCACGCCCTACAACCAGGTCAGGCGTAGCCCCTATTGTCACTTCCTTGCCTACATAGCCTTCAGCAAGCACTGGAATTTGTTTAAACTCGTCAGCAATATCTTCAGGTACACTACCAAACAACGCAGCTACCCCTACAAGCTTGTCTGTCAAACCAAGGCGAATCATCAGCTCGGCTGCACCTTGGGTATTGGCAACTACTCGTTCAGGTGCCTTGTCAAACGTTTGATCCTTCTTCACCCATGTGCCGTTCTCTGTTGTATAGTTTGAAACGGTTACCGGGTAAGTTGTTTCAGCAGGTGCTGAAGCATCTGCGTCGGTTTGTTCCCCATTTGTTACTTCATTCGTGGCGTTGCTCTCCGCAGCTTGCTGTGAACTGCCATTTGCATCTTCGCTGCCACCATTGCTGCTTGAACACGCTGCGAGCACCAGAATCATTGCAGTAATCAAACAAAGAAACATCCCTTTTTTAACGGATACCAACATGTAAATAATCTCTCCCTTTTCAATTCTCTCTTGTCTTTTAGACCAATATGTAAAATAACTATTGTCAGTATACAGTAAATGTCGATGTGTGTAAATGAGAACAATAATCAATATCATTCATCTGATGGATAAAAAGAGCCCCCATATGGGTGCCTCTTACTTTGGCCATAAATTTTAGTTCATGCAACCTGGTGGCTCACAGAAAAACCAAGTTCATCTCCCCTGTACGGAATTGAACTTGGTTTCTCTTTTATTTATCTATTCATTTCTTGCCTGATTAACCTTGGCGATAAGTTTATTAATAATTTCATCAGGTGAACGTTCATTCATCCATTGTTGACCGAACATTTGGAATACTTTGATCATCGGGAAATCTGCCCAGAATCCCACAAACTCCTCGTTAAGATAGACCTTGTCCGTAACGTGCTCGTTCATTTCATTCAAGCAATGCTCCAATTCCTTTTTCGCTACAGGATCACTCATCCATTCACTGAGTAGACTGAATTTGTGGAACGTGATTTCTTCCTTACCAAAGTCACAGTGCAGACGTTCCGTAATTCGGATATCTTTGGACGAGCTGCCAAGTGAAATTTGGAAAAAACCGGTCTCAGCCACCCAACGGTTATACTTGGTGTTGTAATATGAGAAATCTCTCTCTTCCAGTTCAAAAGTAACCTTGCGTTTTTCACCCGGCTCTAGTTCAACTTTAGCAAAAGCTTTTAATTCTTTCTCTGGACGGGTCCATGTGCACTCTTCATCGTGAACATACAATTGAACAACTTCTTTCCCCTTGCGCTTTCCGGTATTTTTCAATTGGAGGGACACCGTAACACCGGTATGGGTCTGAGCCACTTCCAGATCCGTATAGGAAAACGATGTATAAGACAATCCGTGTCCAAACGGGAATTGAGGTGCCAGTTCTTTCCGGTCATAATATCGATAACCCACGAATAGGCCTTCGCGATAATACAGCTTGCCGTTCTCTCCGCGAATTCGCATATGTGAAGGGTTGTCCGACAGTTTGACAGGGAATGTCTCAGACAGTTTACCCGAAGGATTCGTCTGTCCGAATAATACATCTGCAATCACTTTACCCATGCCTTGACCCGACAACCAAGAATGAATCACACCAGGTACATGCTGTACCCATGGGCGCATCGCCAGTGCGGAGCCGCTGCTCGTTACGACAATACACTTGGGTTGAACTGCGGCTACCGCAAGAATCAATTTCACTTGATGCTCGGGAAGATCAATGCCTTGCAAATCATGCATCTCCGATTCCGCATATTCCGGTTGGCCAACAAACAATACAGCAACATCGGAATTCATGGCTAATGACACGCTTTCCTTGATTAGCTCATCATTGATGGAGTCATTCTCCGGGTAACCTTCTGCATAATTCAGGGTCATGGCATCGCCAGCCAGATTTTTTATCTCATCCCATGGAATATCGACTTTTGTAGGCGTTACCTTCGCACTGCCCGCTCCCTGAATTCTCGGTTTTTTGGCAAACCGTCCGATCACGGCAATCGACGCCACCGATTCCTGCTGCAAGGGAAGAATCGCGTTCTCATTTTTCAGAAGCACAATACTTTCGGCCGCCGCTTTACGTGCCAGTGCATGATAGTCCGAATCTGGAGAAGAATCCATGTCTTTTTTGCCCGTTACCCGCTCAACTAGCTTCAAAATCCGTCCCACGCTTCTATCCAACTGTTCTTCGGAAAGGCTTCCGTTCTGAACCGCTTCAATGATCGCTTTGGCATTGTAATTGGCGGGGCCCGGCATCTCCAGATCAAGCCCAGCCTTCAGACCGCGTATGCGATCATTGACAGCTGTCCAGTCGGATAGAACAACACCTTCATAACCCCACTCTTCTCTCAAAATGTCATGCAGCAAATGTTCGTTCTCACTTGTATACGTTCCATTCAATAAATTATAAGAACACATAACCGTCCAAGGGTCGGATTTCTTAATAATACGTTCAAAGGCGCTCAGGTAAATCTCGCGAAGCGTTCGCTCGTCGATTTCTGAACTCGTTACCATCTTTTCAAACTCCTGGTTATTTCCAGCAAAGTGTTTGACAGAAGCGCCCACGCCTTCGCTTTGGATCCCGTTAATAAACGCCGCTCCAAGTTCTCCCGTCAAGTATGGGTCTTCCGAGTAGTATTCGAAGTTTCTTCCACCAAGCGGCGTTCTTTTCATATTGACACCAGGTCCAAGCAGCAGCTCAACGTCCATCGTTTTTGATTCACGTCCCAGTGCCACACCGACTTCATACAACAATTCCGTATTCCACGAAGAACCGATGGCTGAACCCGTAGGGTAACAGGTTGCAGGTACATTTTCCGTTGTAATCCCCATTTCTTCATCGCTGTTCGTTTTACGGATGCCGTTTGTCCCATCGTACATATGAACTGGCGGAATGTTTAACCGCTCGATTCCTTTTGTCATCCACATATTCAATCCTGCGCAGAGTGAAGCTTTCTCG
The DNA here is from genome assembly GCF_038004485.1 of Paenibacillus sp. FSL R7-0026. Taxonomy (NCBI): domain Bacteria; kingdom Bacillati; phylum Bacillota; class Bacilli; order Caryophanales; family Paenibacillaceae; genus Paenibacillus; species Paenibacillus sp. FSL R7-0026. Next base: position 3,103,976 of record NZ_JBBORG010000001.1, on the reverse strand, counting down.
GCCAGTGTCAATGCCGTTAACAATTCATTGATTGATTTATCCATAATACTCACCCTTCTGATATCAATTTTGTTCTTGTTCTTTCTTCAGTTCCTGTGCATCATACAGTTTGAAAAACGGAAACCAGACAATAAATACAATCACCAGGACGACTGCCAGCAAGATAAGCCCATTGAATCCGGACATAATGTAGGTGGACAGGCCGATCGGCGTGTACCATAGCTGGAAGATCTGGCTCGGAATCCGCACCCAACCCCAGTCGAGAGCCAAGTACACAATCACCGGTGTGATCAGTGAATTAATCCACATCGGCACCATGAGTAATGGATTAAAGGCAATCGGTGCCCCGTACACGACAGGTTCATTGATGTTGAACAAGGACGGGATAATAGTCGCTTTGCCGACAGATTTCAGCTTTTTCGAACGTGCCATTAGGAACCAAACAACTAACGGCAAGGTCGCTCCCATTCCTCCAATACCCAGCCATCCAGAGAAAAAGGTTTCAAACGTGTTGATATTGACGGGATCTTGTCCCGCTGCCACAAGAGCTGCATTTTCTTCGATGGCAGGTATCCAGATCGCGTACCAGATCGGTGTCATGACCCATGGGCTTACGCCGAAAGAATACAGTACAACACCAATGAAATTGAACAATAAAAATCCGGTTAAACTTTGCCCTACAGCATTGATCGGCTCAAATACGTTCACGATCAGCCCAAAAATATCAAAATGAAGCTGATATACAAGCACCCATCCTGTTGTTAATACCAGGGCGATCGGGACGAGAAAATCGAACCAGTCCATAATGAATTCGGGAAGTGAAGAACCCTTTTTGAAGAACGAAAATTTGTTGCATAAGATCATTACAAGAGCGACGAATACACCTACCAAGAGTGCTGTAATCATCCCCGAGGGTCCAAATCGTTCAAGGATGAACTGAATGGTACCGTCTTCGTTTACCGTCGGGTTAAGTAGCATAACGAACAGAGATATCCCCGTCATTCCCGCCAGCAACTTGATTTTATGTCGTTCTCTTTTTTCCATCACGACATAAGGCGTCAGAAAAGCAATAAACAACCCGAGCAAACCGAAACTGAATGTCGTGATAGGTGTCAGGTCCGGCATTCCCGGAATGAAATCCTGCAAAATCGAAATCAATGTAATAATCGAACCGATGAAAATCATCGGAATGGCGACCATGATGGCTTCTTGAATCGAAGAAACCCAAATATTGTTCGTAAACGCCTCCAATCTTGGCGCAAACGAATCTGTCATCCATTTCATGAAACGCTTCATCCAAAACTCCCCCTGTCTTCCTCTAAGCTGCCACAACCATAGTATATCGATTTGTGTTAACGCTTTCTTGTTGGAACTTGCCGCATCATGGTTCGTTTTTTGCCCAATCCATCGCTATAGTTCTAGCTTGCCAGCCTGAACAAGAAATAAACAACAAAAAACATCCCTTCAATACTGAAAGGATGTCTTAAAAGCACTTTTTTTTAATATTGCCTGTCCAAAATGAGCAGCATTACCCCATGTGGTGGAAGCAAAATCTCTCTGCGCCAACTTTCATCTCTTACCATCTCTGTCCCCATCACGGGTCCACTCCTGCCGTTTAGATAGGCGATTTCTTCTTCCGTCAATGAGTAAGGCGATCCCATGCGGGTCCACTCATCAAATACCGATCCATGCTCCCGATCCAGTTGATAACTGGTGCATTTATAAGGTCCCTCCAGATTGCTCAGGGTAAGTTCATAAGCTTTGCTGCCTTTTTCCTCAAATACGTCATAGCGGGTTGAGCTGGATAATTCCGACCAATCTCCACTTGCAAACAGCTGGTCTACATGAACATAGTGATAGAACAAAAATTGCATGCTTCCATCCCTTTTTCGGGTTCCGACATAACCGTCTCCCTTGACCATCAGCTCATCCCCAAGCTTTTGCATAAGCTCAAATGCATAATAGCTGGGTTTCTTCAGCCCATCGCGGTTAATCAGGCCAAAACCTCCGTAGAAAGGAGAAGCGGGAACGATACTTTCTTCGAATACATCGGTAAAGGACCAGAAAGCCATCGCTTTCACGTCACCGAGTGCGTTCATGGTGTGGTAAATGACAAACGGAGCCATGAACATGGTATCGTGCAGCAAGTTACGGTCATACAGCGAAAAGTTCCACTCGGTGACATGAAGTTCAACATGACCGTGCGAAGACGCATTCATTTTTTGCCGCATAAGCGCAATACTTTCTTTATAAAAAGCAGGCGGCATGATTTGGGTTAAACGATCGTCTTCAACTTTTAGCTTGGGATACTCCGAATAGATGTGAAACGAATAAAAGTCGAGAGCCACTTCCCGCTTGCGGCAATAGGACAAAAATTCCTCAGCCCAGGTATCGTTCCAGAGAGATCCGTAACCCATAGCTGGCCCCCCCACCTTCAGTTCCGGCAAAATTGATTTGATGGCATGAACGGTCGATTCGTAAAACGCAAAGTATTCTTCCTTGCTTCCTGCCCAACAAACACCCGCCAGGTCAGGCTCGTTCCATACTTCGAAATACCACTGCCTCACTTCTTCCGCTCCATAACGATTCAAACAATGGCGAACAAATTCACCAACAAGCGCCTGCCACTTGGCAGGGTCGGATGGCGGGCTAATATTCCCCCTCCACCAAAACAGCGTTTCTTTGGATCTCGCCAGCTGGCTCGGCATAAAACTTAATTCCACAAATGGCCGAACGCCCTGATCCAGCAGGAAATCATACAACTTGTCCACATAAGACCAATTATAGAGGGGAGTGCCCTGCTCGTTCTCGCTGTACACCATCATCTCGTCATTAAAGATGCCGTGAAATCGAATATATTCAAAAGGTACTTTTCCTTTCAGCGAGGAGAGCTGCTTCCGCCAATCTTCACGCAAACCTTCAATGGCTCTCCCTGCCGTCATGGTCATATTCCAGTGCTTTTCGTAGACAGACGACGTCTGATCCCCACGAATTTCAATATAAGTTTGGTCTGACAGATGTACAGACGGTACAGGAAGCATGTCCTGATCGGCGTCTACCTTAGCATCCAGATATCGATACAGCGAGCCAATCGCATTCAACGTTTCCATTTCGTAATAATCTCCGCTTGAAGACTCCTCATACGTTTTGGGTTTGCGGTTTACATTCAACTGATGGAGTTCCGGTGTACGAGAAGCTTCCCGATAGGAACCGGGCGTGCAGCCGTACTTTTCCTTGAAGTATTTGTTAAACAGCTTCACATTCGCAAATCCGCAATCCAGCGCGATCTCCGAAATATTTTTATCGTTTGCTGCGAGTTGAGCCTGAGCCTTCTCCAAGCGGATGAGCGTCAAATACTTTTGGAAAGGTATCCCGATTTTGTCGGTGAAGAAGTGGGAGAAATAATGCAAACTTAAATGCTCGGAATGTGCCATATCCTGTAGTGTAATCTTCTCATTGTAGTGTAAATCAATATATGTGAGGACCCTGTTCAGTCTTTTATAGTCATAGTCCCTGCTACCATCTTCCAATGCGGAATTAGTTCCACTGGAAAAATACCTCTGCAGGCATCCGCATAACATCTGTAATCTGCCCATTGTGAAATTTTGATAACCCGGCGTTTTTTTGTTGATCTCCCATACCATTTGTGCAAGATATTGTTTAATACTTTGCAGGCGAGGAGCGTTTTGTTCCACGTTCACAGCAGAGTTACAGGAGATAAACGCATTATTGTTCATCAACTCAGGACCGAACTGCAATGTTAATAACACATTGTCCTGATTGGTTCGTTCGATCTTGTGGACGGACATACTGTTAACCACGATCACATCATCTTCATGCAGTGTATATTGCTGCTGGTCCAGATACATGATGATTGAACCGTGGAGAACATATACAACCTCCACTTCCTTGTGCCAATGGAAATCAATATGTTTTACCGAGTTCACGAAGAGTTTCATAGGCAGATCGTCCTGATGTTGAATAAACTCATATAGATAGCGAATTGTCTGCACCTTCCTTCATACCGATTATTATAGGCACAGCATTTTGAAGATATCAACAAACTAAACAGTAATAACAAAAGAGCCGATCAATTCAGGTTCAATTGATCGGCTCTTCTATATAAATGTTCAAACTACCTATTCAACTAGATGCACTGCTATCTTACCAACCGCGGTTGGACATGCGCTCTTCTGGAGCCAATTTAGAAATTTCGATCCCTTTCATAGGGGCGCCCAAGTTTTTGGATACTTCGGCAATCAGTTTATAGTCTGTGTAATGTGTTGTAGCTTCAACGATTGCACGAGCGAATTTCTCAGGGCTATCGGATTTGAAAATACCTGATCCTACAAACACACCGTCTGCTCCCAGGTGCATCATTAATGCTGCGTCTGCCGGAGTAGCTACACCGCCTGCTGCAAAGTTAACGACAGGAAGTTTACCATTTTCATGAACTTCGCGCAGCAACTCATAAGCTACACCCAGATTTTTGGCTTCAGCGTACAGCTCGTCCTTGGACATGTTTTGCACTTTGCGGAGTTGGCTGTTAATTAGACGCATATGACGAACTGCCTCAACAATGTTGCCCGTTCCAGGCTCGCCTTTTGTACGAATCATCGATGCACCCTCACCAATACGGCGAAGAGCTTCTCCCAAATCTTTGGCTCCACATACAAATGGTACAGTAAACTCATGTTTATCGATATGGAACACTTCGTCTGCAGGAGTAAGAACTTCACTTTCATCGAGATAGTCCACACCTAGGGATTCAAGCACTTTGGCTTCTATGTAATGACCGATACGTGCTTTAGCCATAACTGGAATAGAAACAACCTTCATAACCTCTTCAACGATCGTTGGATCTGCCATACGAGCTACACCGCCGGCTGCGCGAATATCAGAAGGTACCCGTTCAAGAGCCATAACAGCTGTTGCCCCTGCCGCCTCAGCGATTTTAGCTTGCTCTGCATTCATAACGTCCATGATGACGCCACCTTTTTGCATCTCAGCCATTCCTCTTTTTACACGATCTGTACCTGTTTGCATGATTGTAGTCCTCCTAAGTAACTTTTGGGTGATTTTCAATAAAGGCATCGCTCTAATCTATGATTTAGTATAGAATGAGAATGGTCATATAAAAAGATCCAATATTTTCGGTTTTTATTGTACCACTATAATTATAACTCTGGAGGTCCTATGCAATTTCATGTAGCTTACAGTTCATATTTGAACCGAAAATATACCAAGATGAAGGCTCTCTATCATGCGATTCGTGATGCAATTCATGAAGGTAATCTTATACATGGCGAGAAGTTACCCTCTACTCGAGAGTTAGCTGCGACGTATCACATTTCCAGAGGAACCGTGAATCAGGTCTATGATACGTTGACTGCTCAAGGTTACATTCATTCAGAGCATGGAAGAGGAACCTTTGTTGCTTATCAGTTGGACTTAAGCAATGATGCGTCCACCGAGAAAGCTTGTACGCATCACTTATCCGCTTGGGGAAATCGTATTCAGCAGTTTGAACAGCAGTCGATTCAAAGAAATACACCGCCCAATGCTCATACACTTGATTCCAGAATGAATAGCGACGAAGTGATCGACTTTAGCAAATATCAACCTGACTTCTCCAAGTTTCCTTACGATGAATGGAATAATCGATTGTATGCAGAGATAAGGCAGCGTGAGCATCACCTGAAAACAACCTCTGCCATGGTTAGTTCAACCGGGGATCCAAAATTGAGAGAAGCCATTGCTGCCTATCTTCGGAGGATGCGGGGCATTCAAGTTGATCCGGATCATATTGCAGTAACTGCAGGCTCCATGCAAGCTATAGCTCTACTCACTCAATTACTTGCAGATCCTGGGGATTACGTAGTGACAGAGAGTCCTTGTTATGTGGGGATTTCTAAAGCCATATTGGCTGCGGGTGCAAAGTTGATTGAAGCTAATCTCGATGGTCAGGGAGTTGTGCCCCAGAACTGGGAAGCACGTATGTTGTTTGTCACGCCGTCACGACAATTTCCTACTGGTGAAATGCTCAGCCTGGAACGCAGACAAACCTTGCTGGACTGGGCACAGCGAAATGATGCCATGATTGTTGAGGATGATTATGATAGTGAATTCCGATATCGAGGAATGCATGTTGAACCACTGAAAACACTCGATAAAGCAGGACGTGTAATCTACCTGGGTAGTTTTACCAAAACCTTGCCTTTAGAAGTACGACTTGGTTATGTGGTTCTTCCCCCTACCTTGGCGGATACCTTTAGAAAGGCACAGGCATTATACGAGCCAAGACCCGTCAACCTGATCGAACAACGGGCATTAGCTGCATTCATGACGAGTGGTCAATATGAGCGTCACCTGCGCAGAATGAATCGATTATACAGTCGGAAATTCCATCTGTTACTCAAACTTTTGAACAAGCAACTCTCTACATGGTTTGATTGGGTGGAGAATGAAGCGGGTCTACACGTGTTTGGTTGGTGGCGAGGTAATGTGACCACTTATGAGGCCTTTCGGGAATCAGCTCGGTCACAAGGTGTGGTATACTCAGAAGTCAGCAGTTCAACGTCTGTTGGTACGAAGTATGGTATCTATTTATCTTTTGCACATTTGTCAGATGAACAATTAGAGGAAGGCGTATCCAGATTGAAAAATGCCGTTACAACTGCATTGTGAGGTAAATCGTCTCCAAAGTGAGTACAAGAAGATCATCATTCGGAAGAGAGGCGATCGTTATGAATTGGTTAAATGAACTTTATAAAATAAAAAAGCAGGAACCGGACAAGGAAATCGAACGTTCTTTGGTTAACGCCATCTTCCGAATATATGACCGGTTCCCCCGAATTGGCCTTAGAGAGCGGATCGGACAGCAAGAAATGTCCCTCGATATCGCAGATGCTTATATCCATGGGCATAACGCCATGATTGAAGCTGGTGTCGGAATCGGTAAGTCTTTTGGATATCTGATACCAAGCCTACTCACGAATCAAATGTCTCAGAAACCAGTCATTATAGCTACATCCTCCATTCAGCTTTCGGAACAGATACATAAAGATTTAAGGATCATTGGTAGTCGGTTGGGATTCTCAACGGTTCGCTCCGTGGTGGGGAAAGGCATGGGTCAGTATGCCTGCCGAAGTAGAGCAGCGGAATTAATCAGTCCTGATGATCCGAACTCCTCCATGTCTACCCTTGCGCAGCGCATATTAGATTATGAAATTGATGAAAGAGCCGATATTAAAGCTGGAGTTAGTGATGCCGAATGGTCCCACGTTTCCGTGAATGATTGCAAATTTGAACGTTGTCATCACAAAAATGCATGTTTGTTTTACGATATGAGAGCGAAATTAAATGCAAAAGCTCACGAGATTGATTTTATTATCGTGAACCAGGACTTGCTCATACGGGATTTGATGAAGAAAAAAGAAGGAACCAAGAGCATCATCTCAGAACAGCCTGCTCTGATCGTCATTGATGAAGCGCATAACCTGGAAGCAAAAGTTCGGGATGCCAGAACACTTGAGTTCACTTATCGAGGAATTTGCCGCATTCTGGATACCACGGTGCAGCTTCTCACGAAGCAATCCGGCGATAAAAGTCTCTTCTCACAATCCAAGTTCATAAAAAACTGCGCTGAGCGCATCTTCAAACAGGTAAACGCGGATTTGCTCCACCATGCCAAGCAGGATAACGACCGAATCAAAGTGTCGGAGATTAAAGGAATACCGTTGAACCAGGTATCGAATAATTTAAAAGATCTCAGTCTGCGCCTTTCCATTTTGACCTCCCGTCACGAGCGGGAAATAGATGACGCTTTTGAAGCCATCAACGGGCTCATTACCCTCATCCATGTCTTATCTGAAACAGAGGACAACTATCTCTTATGGGCTAGTAGCCCCTTGGGAGTAGCTACGATCAGCATCTGTCCCAAAGATATAAGCCAATTTCTGAAATACGCTTTATTTAATGGCAAGGTGCCTGTAATCCTGACGTCGGCAACGCTGTGCCAAGGCGGGGATACGCTGGAGGAACAATATTCTTATATGACGCACTCCCTTGGTTATAAGGGAGATTTCCTAGAGCGCCAACCCTCCCCTTTTGACTACACCAACCATGCCATGATGTATATTTCGAACAAAGTTCCCTATTACCACCACGATCAGCGCGAAAACTATCTTGAAGCAGCCTACAATGAAGTGGTTAAACTCTGTAATCTAACTCAGGGAAGAACAATCGTCCTTTTTTCAGCAAAAGAGGACATGAAGTACATTCACAAAAAGTTGATCTCAAGGGCTAATGAATATACGTGGGCACTCCATGTTCAAAAAGAGGGATCATCACAGCACAGTGTCATCGCCGATTTCAGGAAAAGCAAAGGTGTACTCCTGGGTACCGGTGTATTCTGGGAAGGTGTGAATATCGAGGGGTCTGACCTGTCACAGGTCATTATTTTCCGGCTGCCCTTCCCTGTTCCATCGGATCCTGTTTATGAATATAAGGCATCTGTAACGGAGAATTCGTTTATGGAGGTGTTTGTACCGGACATGCTTCTTCGGTTACGGCAAGGAACGGGACGCTTGATTCGTAGTGAAACGGACCTCGGCATACTCAGCATACTTGACTCCCGTCTCAGCGCAGCTGCTAAAAAGAGTTACCGGGCACAGGTGTTGGACACGTTGCCGTTCAAAAAAGTGACGGAGGATTTTGCGGTTTTAGAGAAGTTTGTCCAAACTAAGGGGATACGACTAACGGATTAGAAGTGGAATAACACGTAACCTTGAAAAACTGCCTAAATTACATGAAACGGCCCTTCCACTCATAAAGCGGAGGGGCTAATTTCATACTGTAGGATATATGCTACAATATATTCCAGATCTACGAATCCCAAAGGAGGCATTTACATGGTTGAAAGACCAACTAAAGAGGAATATGCAGCTTATTATGAAGGGTACATGCAGCTTGTTCCTGAAGGGAACATCATCGAACGCTTAGAGCTGCAAGCCAACATCATACCAACTTTGCTTTCTTCATTGACAGAGGAGCAAGCAAATTATCGTTACGCCGAAGGCAAATGGAGCGTGAAAGAGGTCATCGGCCACCTTTTGGATAACGAACGAATCATGAGCAGCCGATTGCTTCGCATCGCCAGAGGTGATCAAGCGAATCATCCCGGCTACGATCAGGACGTGCTTATGCAGACCCACCCTTTCAATACGTATACCGTAGCTGATTTGAATGAAGAATATGCCGTCACACGCCGCTCAACCATTCTTATGCTTCGTCGCCTTACGCCGGAAGCTTGGCTCTGTAGAGGAATCGTCAGTGATAATCCTGCTTCAGCTCGATCGATTGCATTTGTTATGGCTGGACATGAGCTCCACCATTTATCAGTACTTCGCGATCGCTATTCGTTAGATTTGAAATTATAAAATTCATTCAAAAAGACTTTGAACCTGCATTCGCTGTAGGATCAAAGTCTTTTCTCATCAGTCGTTTTATCGTTCAAATTATCGTTCAAAATGAATCAGATGTGCGTCTTCTCGCAAAGATAACGTGGAATAATCATTCAGAATCGGAATGTCCCCATTGAATTCAATGGGCAGTACCACATAGCTGGATTGAAAGTAATCCGACCCGTTCCAGCGATCCGAAAAGTATAGGTACTCCTCCTCTGATCGCTTCAGCACAAACGCTGGTTGCGTTTGGTACGTCGTTTCATCGCCAAAATCGCTGAGCATCCCCCATGGACCATCCATCGTATCAGCCATCGCGTATTTTCCTTGATTGGGAGCCCAACCTGTGCAAAATGAGGTCACCATATAATACTTCCCGTTCCGCTTGAAGACAGCTGGTGCCTCCCGATACTCGCCCTGCCACAGCTTTCCGATAAGCCTTTCCACATTGAGATAATCCTCCTGCAGACGATAGATGTGCAGGTCCGCATTGTCTCTGGCAGCCGAAATAAAATAAGTCGTCCCGTCATCGTCCTGAAAGAGCGTGCAGTCACGCGACATATACCCGTACGGATTAAAGCTGCCATGATACACGAAATGACTATCCGGAGAATCCGATGTGGCGATGGCGCATGCGGCATCGTTGTATCGGTTACCATTCTCATAGTGAGCCCAGAGTACAAACTTTTTTGTCACCGCGTTGAAAAGCACTTTAGGCCGTTCGAGATTTACTTTTCCACCTTTATTGTTCACTAATGCCAGATTTGTCCGAACTCGAATGGGTGCTGCTGGCGTAGAGGTGGTCAAGATATGGTTTCGAAACTCCCAGTTGAATAGATCTTTGGAACGGTAACAACTAACATATATATCGTCCCTCCGATCTTCGCCATACCAGTAATAATAGTCGTCATGGAATAACATATGTCCACCATGGGCATGGATCGGATTACCACTTGAATCATTCCAGATGCCACCATTGGTAATTTGAATATTCACATCGTTACCTCTCTTCTTTTAGGAAAATCGTTAATTGGTGCCCGATCCAAATACCTTCACTTCCCAAAGTCTTGGCGTGTACCAATTGTTGGGATTGTTATGAAGTGCCGCATTTTGCATATTAATTCGTACATACCTAGCAGCAGTGCTCGATAGCGTATCTGATGTGAAACCGTACGATGTATTGTTGGTTCTATCCAATGCCACGGTCCAGTTTACATTATCCGTACTGGTCTCGATTTTGTATTTGTAGAATCCTTCAGAGCCTTTTTGCATCCACCAGGAGATTTGCACATTATTTAATTGTTGAACAGAGCCGAGGTCGACCTTCCACCAATGTGGCCAGGAGCTGCCTGTGCCGATCCATTCGGTTTGATAGTTACCATCATTAGCATAACTTGCCGGGTTCGTTCCGGAGGCCGTTTGTGCTGTTGCAGGTTTACCTTGTGACAGCAGTTTTCCATTCTGAACGGGAACAACGACATCATCGCTCGTGTTGTACAGCACTTGATCAAAATAATCATAAAATGCGTAACCATCGGAGAACCAAACGGGAAGCAGTCGTTCCTCCGTTGTCCCATTTTGCGTACCTGCCCAGCCGAACATCCAGCGATACGCAACCATAACCACGTTGTTACCCGTATCTGGCTTCACCCGCATGACGGAACCCGACTGCGCCGAGAAGGTTGACGTGTTGCCAATCGTCCGTAATTCAGACCATTCGCCGTCTATGCTTGTTGCCGAAGAATACAAAGGTATACTCGGATACCAACCTGCCGCTTGGGAAGAGAACAAATAATAAATGCCATCTTTTTTGATCATCTTGGGCAGTTCCCTGTGTTGATTTTGATAAATAACAGAAACTTGATGATCCACATCCAGCCAATCGGATGTTAACTTATACAAAATCGTGTCTGAATTATTATTAGCCGTAGAGATTAGATACGCCGAATCATCATCATCTTTGAAAATGGAGATATCCCGGGATTGGTTTCCTTCCGGTCGAAAGCTTTTGTGAAAGGTAAAGTCTTCTCCAGGCGTGGCTGAAGTCACCGATACTCTGGCAAGTGTGTAGTCTGTACTGTTTTCATAGTGAGCCCAAAAAACAAATTTGTTCGTTGGCGCATGGTAGAGGATATTGATCCCCTCAAATTTAGAATTCGCCAGATCGGGATGATCCGTGTAGGAAAGGACCACTTTGTCGTTACCATAGGTGATGTCATCCGTTGACGTCTGTTGAATCATTTCGCCAAAACCGCCTGATGACTTTTGCACGAAATTGAATCTGTAGTAGGTGTCTCCAACTTTAAGTTCATTCGGGAGCATGAGCGTAGATTGCGTTGTGTTATCAAAAGTGGTGAGGTTCTCTGGAAGGCTGTAGGGGGTATATTCTGGCGAAACAGCGGAGGTTAACAAGGAAGTTCCGCCATATGCCTTCACTTGATATTTGTACGTGCTACCTATGTTGAGGTCATAATCATCCGTCGTTATACCGGTTAAGGTCTGTAATAACTGATAGGGTTCATCGTTCTCGGATCTATACAACTCGTATGCAGTCGCTCCCTGGACAGGTGCCCAATGGATTTTGGCATTGGATACCTCGGATTCATTCTTCAGCACAAACAGTTTTGCAGCAATATGGGTCTCTTCACCAGCAGCGTGAACGGTTTGAGCGGAGGACGTTAAATGAACTGTTAACAACATCAATGCAATGACGATAGTCATCCACGATTTACCTTTGATCATGTCGCATCATCTCCTTTTTTTAGGAAACCAACCTCCCTGTTGCCGGAAGGCTGGTCCAGGTGAAACTTGACTTTATTTCAAATTCATCAGTGTCATTACATCCGTCTCGCTCGCTTGGTTGTACCATTCGTTAACTTCCTCGATCACGGTGTCTCCGCCTTTTTCATGCCACTGTTTCACAAAGGTATCAAATGCTTCAAGCGGCTCATTGCCATATATGATTTTGGTGAACGTCTCTTGTTCCATGGTGGTCAACTGTTCCCACACATTTTGCATCGTTGGCGTTGGTGGACCGTTAAACTCATTTGGCAGTAAAACATCTCTGTTTTCATACGAAATCCGATATCCGTCCTGGGTCGTTTGATCTTTTGAAGCGCTCTGAATGAGGACACCCGTGTCGGCTTTAACTCCATTCGCCAGATCGTAGTAGGATTGACCGGGGCCATCAACACTCGGTGTATTTTTGGTAAATGCCATTTTGCCAACGCCTTGCACAGCCTCTAATGGCATATTAAATTTTGTTGGATCAAAAGTGACTTCATCGTTAACGATATCGTAATCGTATCCCTGCGCGTAGCCGTATTTAAAATCTCCGGTGCTGAACGCTGCGTCGTACATTTTATCGTAGTACAGGAAGAAGGCTTCCATGTTCTGAAAATCCTTGTTAAACATGAACACACCATCGTTCAACTGGGCGGATTGGTAGGTCTTATCACCGTTCACACCTTGAATGGTCGGATAAGCACTAATTTTTGCACCATCCACATTTTTCTCTACGTCCTTCACACTGTCGTACAGCCAAGGACGACCAATGATGATACCAGCTTTCCCCTCCGTAAAATCAGACAGTGCATCCCAGGCCCCTTGGGTGGCCAGTTCTTTGTTCAAGTACCCTTTTGCATACCAATCACGTAACTTGGCCAGTGCCTCTTTGTTGCCAGGAGCCACAGATCCATAGGTGAGTTTGCCGTTGTCGTTATGCCATTGTCTTGGAAGATGTTTGCCCGTGTATGCGCTGAATATCATGACCGGATCGCTGACCCAGCCCGTATTGTAGGAATCTTTACCTGAAAAAGTAAAGCCGTATGTGTCTTTCTTCCCGTTCCCATCTGGGTCCTCATTAGTGAACGCCGCGATGACTTGTTCAAACTCATCAATCGTTGTTGGCGCTTCCAAATTTAATCTGTCCAACCAGTCCTGGCGGATCAACATAACTTCGCCTTCCGTCAGATTCGGCGCAATCGCCATCCCGTAGACCTTGCCCTCCCTAACCACTGGATTGAAAGTGGTCGGGTATTGTTTGTATATTTCTTTTATCCGGTCAGGCATGTAGGTTGAGATGTCTTCCGTAATCTCCTTGACCTGCCCCGACTCGATCAGATCATTGACCAGCATGGTGTCATAGACGGGCAGAACGTCGGGTAGTTTCTCGGAACCCGTTAACGCCAGCCGCAGCTTGGTATTATATTGTGAAGCATCACCTCCCAGCAAGGTGGTTTGGATTTTGATACCCAGGTTCTGTTCGCCCCAACGGGTCAACACATTGTCATTCAACGTTTCACCATTGATGTACTTTCCAGCATTCTCATCCTGTTGTTTGGCGATGGTGATTGTAAATGGCGGATCATATTTACCGTCCTTAAGCACCGATGCCGGTGCGGTCTCGGAAACACTCTCCCCTTTGCTACAGCCAGCCACAAGAATAGCCGACAGCATAACCATACTTACCATTTTCCATAAATCAGTTCTTTTCTTCATGGAAACATGCCCCCTTCACTCATACTTAATTTGTTTTCTATATAAGTTCAACTAATTGCATATTTACACTGGCACTCCGATGACAGAACAACCTTCCGATCGCTGTTATTCCCAGAATTTTTGATTCACTTTTACAAAGGTGAAATTCTGGTAATAAAGGCGAACGCTCCGCTTCTTCAGGCTTTTTCTGTCCTCTCCGTTATCGTGTAAATGTTTAGTTGAACATATAGTGATCCAATTTTTCGTCACATCAACTATTCTTTGACGGCTCCTAGTACAATCCCCTTCACGAAATATCGTTGTAAAAATGGATAGACCAAAATGATCGGGAGCGTGCTTACAAAAATTTGGGCTGCTTTGATGCTTTGCTCCGACATTGCGGCAACTTCGGACTGGCTCATCGCCATATTTTGCATATTGCTCTGCACGACAACGGTCTGTAAGAACGAAGCCAGCGGATACTTACTTGCATCCGACATGTACAATATCCCGTCAAACCAGGAGTTCCAGTGCCCCACCATAATGAACAAGGATACGGTCGCTATGCCAGGCAGAGATAATGGTAAATATATTTTGCTGAGAATTACGAAAAAGGACGCTCCGTCAATGAAAGCTGCTTCTTCCAAGGCTTTTGGAATCGTTTTGAAAAAATTGACGAGAAGAATCAAATTATAGGCACCAAAAGCGCCCGGTAACACAAGAGCCCAGATGGTATCCTTTAATCCAAGGGCTGTGATCAATATGTAAGAAGGTATCAATCCCCCCGAGAAGAGCATGGTAAAGATAAAAAACCACATGAGCACATTGCGTCCTCGGAATTCCTTGGACAAGGCATATCCTGCACAGGTAAGGATAAACATGCTGATGGTTGTACCCAATACGGTTCGAGTGATGGATGTCAGCATGGCACCGTTAAAATTAGAATTGTTGAACGTTTTTACATAGGCATCCACGTTGAACCCCACCGGCCAAAATGAAACCATATTACCGCTAATGGCCGCTTTGCTGCTGAGCGATTGCGCGAGCAGATGAAGCAGTGGAAGAAAACACGCCAGACCCGCCAGTATCATGAATGCGTAATTAAAATAGGAGAATACTCTATAGCCTGTCGTTTTATGGTACATGATCCCTCTCCCTCCTTGTTAGAATATTTTGTAATTGGCATACTTATAGGCCAGCCTGTAAGAGACAACGATCAAGATCAAGCTAATCCCCGATTTGAACAGTCCTACAGCGGTCCCGAAGCCGTATTGCCCGTTTAACAAGGATGAACGGTAGACATAGGTGTCAATGATATCTCCCGTACTGTAGACAAGCGGATTGTACAGATTGAAAACCTGATCAAAGCCCGCATCCAGAATATTGCCCAGACTCAGCGTAGAAATGACGATAATCATGGGCAACATGCTAGGCAAGGTAACGTATCGAATTTGCTGTCGGCGTGTGGCGCCATCGATCTCGGCCGCTTCGTAATAAGATGGATTAATTCCCGCAATGGTCGCCAGATAAACAATCATGCCAAAGCCAAAACTCTTCCACACATCGCTGATCACAACCGTGAATCGAAACAGATCAGGATCTCCCAAGAAGTAAATGGGATCGTTCCCGAAAATACGTGTCAAGATGTGATTGATTCCTCCGTCTAATCCGAGAATGTCGATCATCAACCCCGCGACCGTTACCCAGGACAAGAAATGTGGCAGATACACCAGTGTCTGAACACTTTTCTTAATGCCCATATTTCGGATCTCGCTCAGCAGAATAGCCATGACGATCGGAACGATAATACCGACAATAATTTTGGAAACGGCAATAATCAGCGTATTAATGATCGCTTGTGTGGCTTCTTTGTACTGGAAAATTCGTTCGAAATTATCTAACCCGATCCACCGTGAACCTGTGATACCCAGCCATGGTTTGTAGTCCTGAAATGCCATGAGCAAACCTACCATCGGGCCATAAGAAAAGATGCAGACAAACACAAATGCGGGAATACACAGTACGTACAAAGGCCAGCTTTTCTTGATTTCCTTTTTGAATGAAGTCCGCTGGGAAAGCTTTGTTTTTGTTTTTTTTGCGGATCTGGCGGGCACAATCTCGTTAATGTTGCATACCTCCTCTATGATGGTTCTTCGAAAGCGATCCTTGAAGATAAGCTTAACAAAAGCGCTTTCACTCCAAAATGCCAAAATTTCAAGATCATCACCCCGCCCTGAACCAATTTAAAACCGCTTTCATTTATCGCGGATGCTGCCCTTCCGCTTTTCGAAGGTTTGGCTTATATTAAAGTTAATCCGATCTGGATTTTAAACTTCTACGTTTGGCGATATGAAAGGAAACGCATATGATCAGAAAAATGTATATGAAGCGATTTATCTATTTCTTTGTTTTTTTTCTGCTGCTGACGTTGAGTTTGTTTTTCGTGATGAACCGATTGAGCTCCAAAACACTTGAAGAAAATCTGATCAGCGCTTCCAAAAACCAGCTTGATTATGTGAAAGGCATTCTGGACGGGATTATATACGAGGCTAATATGTACGGGGTTCAGTATGCAGCTGACAGTGATGTGCGGTTCTATCAGAGGCATGTTATCGAGCTGAGCAATTACGATTCCCAAATGAAAAAAAACGATATCGTTGATCGCTTGCGGCAAACGCTCCTATCCAGTCGATCGATTGAATCGATCGGCATTTACTGGAAGTCTGAAGAAACGTTTCTGTCCACCAACAGTACGCCGGAGGCGAGACTTCCGTTCAAGGATGTTCATCAACGGGGATGGCAAATCGTCGGCAATAGCTTATATTACTTTGCCCTCTACCCTTACATCCAAAAATCCGGACAAAATGAACCTACTCAGTACGTGGTTGGTGTAAAGCTGAATACCGATTATTTGAAAAATCTGCTGAAAAAGGCTGTGAACAACGACAGCTCAAACGCTTTTTTTCTCTTTAACCCCCAACAAATATGGAGTGAGAAAGAAGTCGATAATGATCTTTTGAAAGCGGTTACTGAAATGCTTACGCCCCAGCCAGAGATCACTTTGAAATATGATTATCACACCAATTCAGACGACTATTATGTTCTTTCCCGATATATTGAATCAATCGACGCCTACCTGATTACATATACACAGACGAATGATTTTCTGCAACCGATTGACCGAAACCGCAAAGTTTTTTTTGCCAGCATTTTAGCCGTTTTCACGCTTGGTCTGGTTGTGATCTTTACGTTTTACCGGAACTATTACCGTAATATTCGTTTGTTGGAGCGGAAGTTTTCACAGGTCGAACAAGGCAATCATAATACACGTATTACCGAAAATACGGATAGAGAGTTTTACAGCCTGTTCAGAAGTTTTAATCATATGGTTACCGAGATCCAGGATCTGTTTGTATCCTTGAAGACTGAAACGGAACTAAGACGAAGTGCGGAACTTCAACAACTCCAAGCTCAAATCAATCCTCATTTTTTGTACAACAGTTTGTTTTTCATCATGTCGGTGGCTCAGTTCTCACCTGATTCTGTCATGCGCATGAGCAAACATCTGGCTGAATATTATCGTTATTTAACCAAGTTGGACCGGCATGAAGTCACGCTGGAAAGTGAGCTTCAGTTTGCGGAACATTTCCTGATCATTATGGCTCTCAGCAAAAAGATGGAGTACAGCATTGATCTGCCGCCAGAACTGTCTTCCCTTCCCCTCATGCCGCTGATCATCCAGCCAGTGGTTGAAAATGCGATTCAACATGGCATTGAAGGACAACAAGGTGCCCATCGGGTGACGATCGATGTCAAAAAGACGGAATCTGCGATAACGATCAAGGTATCCGATGACGGAAAAGGTCTTTCGCTCGATGATATCCGCAGCCTGGAGGCTCGGCTTGAGAGTGATACCCCGCCTGAAGGAATTAAAGGCGTAGGGCTCTGGAATGTAAATCAACGTCTGAAAAATACGTACGGTGAACTTAGCGGGTTACATTTTACTACTAATGATTGGGGCGGCTTGTCCGTCCTGCTGCTCATCAGCATTCCCGAGGTGAAAGGAGATAACTAATGCGATTATTAATTGTGGATGACGGACATTATGTCGTTGAGTATATGAAGCACTTGCTCGATTGGAAAAACTTCGGCATTCATCAGATCGAGACGATGACCAATTCGATTGAAGCCCGTGACATGTTGACTCAAAACCATATCGATATTCTGATCACTGACATACGAATGCCCGAGGTTTCCGGTATTGATCTGCTTCAACATATCCACCAACATAACTTGCCAACCAAAGTGATTATCCTTTCGGGCTACTCCGAATTCGAATATGCGCAACAAGGAATCCGTTTAGGTGCGCTGGATTACTTGCTCAAACCTGTCGACAAAGATGATGTGGAGAAAGCCATGTCCAAAGCCATCAACAATATTACAAAGACACGGCCCGCTCAATCTGTTGCATGGGAGAACTTCGATGGATTGGGGTATCTGCTTTCGCTTCTTGGTCATAACGAGACATTAAAGAAGCAATATGATACTTATACTGAATTTTTAGGGAAACGCCGTTTTTGCTGCTTCAAGCTGGAGGTTTTCACACAGGAACATGAAGATGTTATAAAACATGCTGTCGGAGACAAATTGGATCGTCTTGTGTGGACTGCGGGAACGCGACTGTTCGGTCTTGTTCCGGAAGAAGCTGCTGGGGAACTGACCATCAAACTGGAGCACTCGGTCGTGTCCCCTCCTTTTTCATTGACTGATCGAAACGTGACCCGTCAGATGTTCTACAGGTTCTTCCTTAATGAGGATGTACACTTAGAAGACTTCATAGGCATATTCAACCATTCTCCATCATGCGGTGATTGGGAGTCAGCCGGAAATATCATTAAAAAATATGATCAAATCCGTCTCCGAAAACAAAAAATAATCTTTCTCATGGAAACCATTCTATATGTATATCTGGCGGATAAGGATCACGATACCTCTGAAACCGTGGATTGGATGTTCAATCAGTTAGAGCAGCCTGATGAACTATCCTCAACTCTCATGGATCGGGTCAATCGAATCAGAAACAACAAACAGATGTCCATTCAAACCATCGTTGACAAAGTGCAAACCTATATCGAAGAGCATCTGTCACATGGCCTTAGCCTGGATGAACTGGGGAAAGTTGCACATCTCCATCCCGTCTACTTTTCCAAACTGTTTAAACAGGAGACGGGCGAAAATGTGTCAAACTACATTTCCAGGAAAAGATTGGAGAAGGCTTCTCAACTGCTTCAAGATTCGGCACTTCGTGTAGCCGATATAGCGCAAATGGTTGGTTACCGAAAAAATCAATATTTTATCCAGTTGTTCAAAGTCGAATACGGAGTTACGCCCTACCAGTACCGCAGAAATATGATCCATCAATGAGAGCGAATAAATAACTTCATTAAATTGATATAAATCGGGTTGACCATGTAGCCATTCGGACTTACGGAATATCTCTTACCCGTGTCCAACCGTCGTATTTGTTCCATCTCCTTCTCATTCAACTCAAAGTCGAATGTTTCTTTGTTCTCTTTTATCCTTTGAGGATTCGATGATTTGGGGATGACAATAATTCCGCGTTGTAGATGCCAGCGCAAAATGACTTGCGCAACCGATTTCTGATGCCAAAGGGCAATTGCCGCCAGCTCCGGATGCTCCAGCAGCGCTTTGCTTCCCTGCCCCAACGGTCCCCAAGCCTCATGCAGAATCCGATGCCGAACCATATAATCATGCAATTCGTGTTGCGGAAATTCCGGATGGGTCTCGATCTGATTTACCATCGGCGAAATCCGGGAATGTTTCTTCAGATGCTCCAGATGCCGGATTTCGAAATTGGCTACACCTATAACTTTGATTTTACCTGCGTCGTATAACTCTTCCATCGCCTTCCAGGCATTCACGTATTGAGGACCGGCAAAATGAATTAAATACATATCGAGATATGTTACGTTCAGCTTCTGGCAAGTCAGCTCAAATGCCTTTTTCGTCGCACGGTACCCCAGGTCTGTCGTCCATACCTTGGAGGTAATGAAGAACTCCTCCCTGGGAATGCCGGTGTTTTGGATGACCCGACCTAGCGCCGCTTCATTACCGTAAATTTTGGCTGTATCGAAATGGCGATAACCCATTCGAATAGCCTCCTCGACAGTCCTATTGAAGGTCCCCCCGGCTTTAATCTTATATAGGCCGAACCCGAGTTGCGGAATGTCCACTCCGTTTGCCGCTGCGACTGTCTGATTCATTCGCAATTCCCCCTCCCCGTGTTTCCTATTTGTTGTTCCGATGCTTGTTCTTCGCATTGTACTAGCAACTTTTCTATTTGGTTCACCAGGTTTTTCAACAATTTCAACTTGCTACGGGAGTCAAGGCTGTAATAGTTGAGAGTTCCTTCTTTGCGAACACTTATTATCTGTGATTCTTTCAATATTTTCAGATGATGTGATACGGTCGGCCGGGAAAGGTGAGTCTTCATCCTGATCTCTCCTACGCGCATGCCGGGTTTTTGCGGCCCTTGAATCAAGGCTATGAGGATGGCTTGCCGGGTTTCGTCTCCGATCGCATTCAACACCTTCTGATTGTTCTTAAATTCGATAGCAATCGTGGTCGCAAGTTCCTGATCCAGGTAAATCATCCCCTTCCATTTAGAACGTGTAATACTTTTGTAGATACAGCCTATCACAATCTCGGATTCGGCTGTACATCGGGAAAGAAATTCAAGAACCTATTTTTCCCATGTCTTAAGAATACATTAGCAAAAGAAGAAGCCCCCCAGACGAATGGAGTGGCTTCTATAAATTGAACTTATTTATTCTTCTGTGCAATGATGATATAGACGGGTTGGTTAGCAACTTGCGTCGGTGAATGGATCGTATTAATCACTGAAAAACCTGCCTTAATGATTTCCTCCTCCATGTCCTTCGATGAAACTCTTGGACCAGTAGGCATCACCGACTTCTCTAATTCAATGCACAAAAAAATCCCTTTGTCTTTTAATACTCTGTGAATTTCACCCAGTACGATTGAAAGAGGTTGAACCTCGTGTAAGGATATTGAAGCAACAGCCTTTTCAAATCTTTCGTTCCCAAGTGGCATCTCTTTGAAATTTGCGGCAATGGTTTCAATATTGGTTATGCCTTTTTCCTTAGCTTTCACCTCCAGATACTGTAAAATATCATCATCGTAATCCAATGCAACTACTCTTTTCACATATTTAGCAAAAGCAAAGCTTATATAACCTGTGCCAGCCCCAAGGTCTAATAGTTCGTCCTCTTTATTAAGCTGTATAAACTCAAATAACTCCTCTGCTGGGAATCTCTCAATATTCTCCAAGTGCTCAATTTTTCTTTGTATCTTAGGATTCATTTTCATACTCCTCACCTAAACGTATTTGCAAGAACATTTACGGTTCACTTGTTTGGAACTGATATTGTAGATATAAATTATCTTTAATAACTATAATATAAAGAACAAGATTTGTAAATAACAAATATCCCTCCGATCCACATGGCGTAAAGAAATCCCGCAAGCCTTTTGACTGCGGGTATTTAGAAAAACGGAACGTAATTACATAAATCTTTATTGGAATAAGTTCTTTCCCCTCAACCTTTAAGATAGGCAATTACATGGATAAAACAAAAAAAAGCCGCTGATTTAGCGACTTTGAATGATATTATAAAACCAACAATTCAAACTCTTTGAATACCTGAACTCCAGCAGATTATTCTATGAAAAATATTTTTCTGAGTGCAAATCTTCTATTTTCTTGAGAAAGTCTTTTAGTATGTAACTTCATATAACATTAAGCTTTTTGCAAAATATCTGTATGCCCACCTAGATCATACAATATTGAAGTCCCTCCATAATCACTGTTCTTTTCGTTTAAAAAACATCTTGCCAACCATAAGTCCCATAGCAGATGAACAAATCAGATATCCAAAGAACAAGAAAAGTAAATAAACACCATGAAGATCTGCAGGAATCTGTTTCAAACCTTCAAACCAAGCTAAACGAAAAGGATAAAAGATGACTACCCAAATGATCAGCAAGAAAAGAAGAAAATTAATTATTTTTAGCACAATAATGATCCTTTCAAGCTTGAGTGGAAACAGTTGAATGTATATGCTTCATCTTTCATTTCGCATTACCTTTCCACTGCCCGCACTATATTAGTTAGCTTATGTATTAGAGTTGATATGTTGAATCTATAAATAATTACTAATTATAACAGGAAACACTAGGGAGATATCTTATTCTTCAGTCCAAAGTTAACGTTAAGAGTATAATTCGTGTCTTGCTTTAAGTTTAGGAAGATGATCGTTACGGCATAAAGAAGCCCTTTCTTTTGGTGGAACGAGCTTCTTTTTGCGTTTCACGATAACACTTTATGCTTACTGGACATTAGGTGCGTTTTCATTCGTAGTTAAGTTCGATCTTTTCTTCTTTCTTGGCTGCCCTTTCCAGGACAGATATGTCCAAATCCGTAGCAGGTACTCGACAGGCCCATTGCTAAATTTCTTAAGATATAGCGGACTGAGCCACAATTGAATGCCGTAGACAGCAAACGCAATAATTGCTCCTATGAACACGCCGGCACTTCCAAACAGCCCCAGGCCATATCCATAGAAAATTGTCGTACAAATTACGCTCTGCATCAGGTAATTCGTCAACGAGAGACGGCCAACCGCCTCGAACCTGCTCATCAGGCTGGAACGGCGGTTTCCAGCATACAATAGCGCAAATGCGTATATGTATCCCAGTGCAAGCAACGATCCTCCAAGCGTCCCCCCGATTCCGATACCGAGCCAACCTTCCGCACCCAATTGTGGCGCCAATACACCGTATGCTTTGAGTATCAAACCAACTGGAATCAAAAACGAGGCACGGCGAAGAAAAATACGCCTCATCGCTTGCGGATCGCTAAACGTGCCGATTCTGGCAGCGCGCATGCCGAGCAGGAACATCGGTACTGTCATGAGTGGGGCTAACAGCAGGATCAATAAGGCGAATGACACCTCCAAATCCCCGCCGAATGGATCGCCGTTATTACTGAAATTCCTGATTTCCGCGTATGTGCCGCTACCGTATACATTCTGACTTTGAATGATGTAGTTCTCCATATGAATGGACTCAATCGCCAGCGGGTTCATCGGATTAGATGCCGGGAGACCAAGTATCCCCGCTCCCACGAGTAGCAGTACCGCCCATATGAGCAGCGTTTTGGGCTTCCGATTAAGGAACATGAGCAAGAAGAAACCGAGTACGCCATAAAATGTCAGGATGTCCCCTTCCCACAGATAGATGATGTGCAGTAATCCGATTCCAAATAGTAGTAGAAAACGGCGTGCCAGATGACACTTTGGTCGTAAATCTCGTGATTTTAGGCTTTCCGAGAGCTTAACCATTCCAAAGCCAAACATAAATGCAAAAATCGGCATAAAACTGCCCACCACAGTGATCAGCAGGAACGAGAGGAAAGCCTGATCTGCTCCGCCGATCCCGAACAGTTGGGGTTTGCTCTGACCATAGATTCCATATTGAAAAGCCAGCATATTCGCCAGCACAATGCCGGCCAGACTGAATCCGCGCAGTCCATCAATGACTTGAACGCGCTTTTTTGATGTGCTCAATCAATCACCTCTGTCTATAACATAAAGATCAGATCTAAATATACGTTAAATCCTTCCATAATTTCAACATAAATTAATAAGCGAACGTTTATATTTTGATTTATTTTAACGTACCAATAAAACAAAAAAAGTCGCTAAATTTAGCGACTTTCAGTTTGAACACCTTAAAGAGTGACAATAATCGGACCATTTTTAGTAAGAATAATGGTATGTTCTATTTGAGCTACATAGCTGTTTTTAGTAACAAAGGTCCAGCCGTCTCCTGTTTGGTCTACTTCTTCTTCTGAAGTTGAGATAAATGGCTCGAATGCGATAACCATTCCTTCTTTTAACAATTCATCATCCGATGGGTCATTATAATTATAGATGTGATCAGGTGCTTCGTGTATTCCACGTCCAACACCATGTCCTGTAAGGTTTTTAATAACCGTTAATTCATGTTGTCTGGCAGTTTGGAATACAGCTTTTCCGATTCCGCTTTTTTTGGAGCCCGGTTTTGCTTTTTTAAGACCTGCTTCAAATGCCAGTTTAACAACGTCGCATATTTTCGTTAACACTTCTGCACCTTCGCCTACGACAAATGAGAGTCCCGTATCTGCAAAATAACTGTTCTTGGAGCCAGACACATCAATATTGACGATGTCCCCTTCTTGAATAACCCGATCTCCCGGAATACCATGTGCCACTTCTTCATTAACACTAATACAAGTAAATCCTGGGAAATTATATTCACTTTTTGGAGCAGAAACTGCGCCAGCTTTCTCAAAAAGCTCTCCTGCCAAATCATCAAGTTCTTTAGTGGTTATGCCTGGGATAGTTCTTTTAACCAATTCATCTCTAATAGAAGCAACAATTTTGCCAATTTCCTTCAAGCCATTAAAGTCTTCTTCTGTTCTTGCGATCATTTTTTCTACCTCACTATCTTTTATCATTAATTGATTACATAAGTATTTTTTTGATTGAACATTAGATAATCATATCCAAAGCAGCAAAGCTTCGCAACTTTTTTTATCAAGCTCACAGATCAAAATCCGATGGGTTCAAAATAGGCAATGTCAATTGAAACAGAAAAAACGAAGGCAATCGCCTTCGTTTTTTTCTTTTATACTTATTTGCGAAGAGAACATGACGTTGATCAATTGGAGATCGTAATCTTAAGGTCAGAAAAGAAAGCCTCTGTGCCGATGTCTACGAATAGTCCGATATCTCCTGTAATTACAGTTCCTTTAGTCTTATCTAAAGAAATACATTCGGTCCCATCGACATAAGCTTTCAGTTTAGTATCGTCAATGTCTAGCGTAAGATTAACCCACTCCCCAGGACCAATGTCTGCTCCCGCTTCGAAACGACCATCCGGGTATTCCTGTCTCAGTCGGTCGAACTTCCAATCCGGATATGCGAAATATTGGAGGGCACGTTTGTCACGAGGCGCCTCCGGTTGTGTCTTTAAGCCATTAAGCGGACGAATATAAACGGCTTCAAAGGCATCCTCATGGTCACATATGCGATATGCCAGTCCTGCAAATCCGCGTGCATATGCCGGAGCATCATCTCGTAACCTGCTTAATATGTCCACTGATAAAGTTCCATTCTTGAATTCGACAGGAATTTTCAAGAATGTCGGCATGTCGATGAAATCAACGTTTGGTTCACCATGGGATACCTCATCCGTTAACGTAACTCGTAATGTCTGACGACCGCCCATTTGAACTGGGGTGGCAGTAACCGAGTGAGGTTGTGCTCCTTCTGGAATCGTCTCCAGATTGTAATGCATGATCCGATTGCTCATAGCTTTTTCCTCCTCATTCATTAATGATTACGATTTTACCATTCGCTGTATTACTCTCCATGAACAGATGAGCCGCTGCTATTTCTTCAAGCTTGAACACTTTCGCAATGGGCGGGATAAGCGCATGGTCCTTGATATGATTAAACAGATTGACCAACACTGTTTCTTTAATAACTTCACTGGTAAAGGCGGTAAAGAAAACGCCTGTCGGTATATCAACCAATGGTTCAAATGAATTAAGGGTCCATTCATCGCCTAAGATGCCTGACATGCATAATATTCCTCGCTCCGAAACTAATTGTAAAGATTCCTTCAAGGTCACCGTTCCGATCAATTCCAGCACCTTGTCTACGCCATTTGGAGCAATTTCAACTACTTTATTCGTAAAATGTTCATCATCCAGTATTGCGAAGTCCGCACCCGCCTGTTGAAGATACGCCAGCTTTCCGCTGTCACGAGTGGTCGATATGACGGTAGCTCCTACGCTTTTGGCAAGCTGGAGGGCAGCCAGGCCAACGGAACTGGTCCCGCCACGAATGAGAAGTACTTCTCCCATAGTTAATTGAAGACTTTCAAACAAAGATGCATATGCCGTGTAATACATTTCCGGAATGGCAGCGAGCGTAGTCCACTGCATCCCACCAGGAATGAGATACACTTGCTCTGAAGGAATCAAAGCATATTCCGCATAGCTTCCATCAAATTCTCGCCCCAATCCTCCCATCAGAGAAGCAACATGCTGTCCTTTTTGGAATGTGCTGTCCGATGCGTCCTCGATCTCCCCCACGCACTCTATACCAATGATCCGCGGAAATTGTACGGAGGGTGAGTGCCCCTGCCTTGTATATATTTCCGAGCGGTTAATGCCAAATGCTCTGATCTTGATTAACACCCAGCCGGGTTTAACTTTGGGAATGGGAATCTCCTGTACCTTTAGTTCTTCAGGTGCACAGGCACCTTCCAGTACAACTGCTTTCATCATAATTTATCTCCCCGCTCCGATATAGATTCGTTTTTCCAACTGAATGAATACTGCATTTGTCGCTAGGGCAAGTCCTGCGGACAGGATGCTACCCCATAGAATTTTATCGATATTCATGGTGCGTAAACCATCATATAAGATCGTTCCTAACCCGCCTGCGTTGATAAATGCAGCAATGGTCGCCATGCCAATCGTAGATACAGATGCAAGTCGCAGTCCTGTAAAAAGGGTTTGAATCGCCAAGGGTGCCCTGATCTGAATCAATATTTGCAAACGACTCATGCCCAACCCGGTAGCTGCCTCAATGATAGGTTGGTCCACATGATTCAAACCGGCGATAAAGTGGCGCAGAAGAATGTATTGATTATATAGAATCAGCACGATGATTGCCGTCGTTGTACCCAACCCCGTCACAGGAATCATGATGGTGAACATGGCCAAGCTGGGGATGGAATACAGAATGGAAAAAACATAAATGAAAACGCGTGACACCCAGTCCGAAGTCAGCACTACGATGGTAAGAAACACGGCAACAATAATGGAGATCAACATGGTTATGACCAGAATTTCCACATGCTCAAACAGGGCATTTCCCCACTTATCTGGATGTTTGATGGCATAGTCGATCATTCTAAGTCCTCCCAGAAACGTTCTTGCTCCCTTGAAGATTGAATAAGCGACGCTACGAATTCATCGGCAGGATGCTTAACGATTTCTTTTGGCGTATCAAACTGGCACACTTTCCCTTGATTCATAATAATGACCCGGGTCCCCAACTTGAATGCTTCATTAATGTCATGTGTGACGAACAGGAATGTCTTATTCGATCCTCTATGGATTTTCAATAATTCGTCCTGTAAATGGAGACGGGTAATCGCGTCCAAAGCGCCAAAAGGCTCGTCCAGAAGCATGATCGCAGGATTGGTCGCTAAAGCTCGGGCGAGTCCAATTCGCTGTTGTTGTCCTCCCGATAATTGGGAAGGATAACGATGTTCATACGTCCGAGGATCCAGTCCCACCAGATGCAGTAGTTCGGAGACCCTCTGCTCCGTTTTCTCTTTATCCCATTTCAATAGACGAGGTACGGTAGCAATATTTTTCGCGATGGTCATATGCGGGAACAATCCAACCTGCTGGATGACGTAACCAATCTTCCTTCTCAGCATCACGGGATCTATAGCCGCAATATCTTCTCCAAACATCTGAATGTTCCCCTGAGAAGGTTCGTATAAACGGTTTACCATTTTCAAAAGTGTTGTTTTTCCAGATCCAGAGGAGCCTAGTATCGTAATAAACTCCCCTTCTTCAATAGACAAATTCACATGATTCACTGCATATTCATTGGATTGTGCATAGGTTTTGCACACATGATGAAATTCGATGGCTGGTGGCCCCATATTACCATTACGTTTATTGGATGGATTCATAAAAGGCTTTTGCCACGTCTTCATATTCTTCTTGTTCGACGTCCACTTTGGCGTTAAGTGCTGTGATCGTGTCTGTGTCCAGTGCCGAACTGATTTTGTTGATGACTTCAGCAATATCTGGATGTGCAGACAATACTTCATCACGGATGACAGGAGCCAAGTTGTAAGGGGGCCATACTTGTTTGTCATCTTCCAATAGAATGTACCGATCTTTATTTACGAGTTGTCCTTCTGTCGTATATGCAGGTGCAACATCTGCCTCATTATTTTTAAGTACTTCATATTTGAGACTATTGTCGTAGACTTTGGAGGACTTCCAGTTTAACTTGCCATATACTTTTTCCAATGCCGGAATACCGTCTGCACGCTGATCCACTTCTCCTTGGGAGGCAAATCGAAGCTCGGTTGCATGCTTTTGCAAATCAGTAATCGTCTTGATCCCCCATTTTTCCGAGGCTTCTGCACGAATGACGAGTCCTGCTCCATCATTGGCTTTGGAATATTCCAGCCAGGTTAAGTTGAATTGTTTTTTATATTCTTCCTTCACTGTGGCATATACTTCATCCGGATCAGTCAATAAGCCCAGCTTCAGGATGGCTAACAAACCGGTGCCTGTGTATTCGGGGTACATATCGATATCTTGATTTACAATGGAAGAATGGATCACAGAACCCGCAATATTAGGTACACGCTCTACTTGGTAACCGGCATCCTCCAAGGCCAAAGCGTAAAGTTCTCCCACAATCAGATTTTCGGTGAAATCTTTGGTGCCGATTCGAATTGATGTTGCTTTATTTTCCGAAGACTGATTTTTTTGCTCACTACAGGCACTTAAAAAGAGCGATAATACGATGATAAGTGAAGTTGTGATATAGATTTTTTTCTTTTTATTTTTCATGTCTTTTTCCTACCTTTGCAAAAATTGATATCGAAATAAAATTCGTTCGGATATATCAAGCAAAACTCCGATGAAGATGGCTAAGATTGCCACAGCTCCCCCGCCGATTAGAAGCAAATCCATTCGATTGAGTCCCAGACCGGTAAAAATGATTTCACCGAATCCCCCAGCTCCGATCTTGGCCGCCAAGGTGGCACTGGCGATAATTTCAATGGCAGCTGTTTTGATGCCTGTCAGAATGAGTGGTGCAGCAAGAGGGAACTTGATCTTCCACATCATTTGACGATCTGACATGCCCGCCCCTTGAGCAGATTCAAGAATGGATAGAGGAATATGGTTCAAACCGGAAATGGTATTCATCAGTATGGGAGGTACCCCCAATAAGATTAAAGCAATCAACGCTGGCTTCGTGCCAGTGCCCATTAACGGTAATAATAGAAGTAACACAGCCAGGCTAGGTACAATCCGCAAAATCTGAATGAGCGATACAATCCACTTTTCCGAGCGTTTGTATGTGATGGTTAGATATCCCAGTGTTATTCCGATCCATGCAGAACAAAGCAATGCCAGTAAACTGACCTGTACATGCTCTCGTCCCAGAGCGAAGAAAGCACGCCCATGATCTGAGAAATAGTTTACCAATTGCATCCACAAGCTTTCTTGCAATATGTTCCCTCCCTTCATTCAATTTGCTTTTCCCTCGACAGCTTTATAATATAAGCATTATAATCGTTTTGAAAGTAGGCACCTTTTTATTAGATAGGAACCAAAAAGTAACTATTGGAGGATTAGCTTAAATGTTTACCAAAAAAGAGTTGCCTGAATGCCCTGTAGCAACAACTGTTGGCTTAATAGGGAACAAGTGGAAATTACTTATCATGAGAGATCTTCTGAAAGGAACCCAACGGTTCGGTGAGCTTCGCAAAAGTATTCCGGAAATCAGTCAAAAGGTATTAACCGAAAATTTGCGTTCCATGGAAGGAGACGGTATCGTCATTCGCACCGTATATGCGGAGGTACCGCCCAGAGTCGAATACAGCTTGAGTGATTTAGGTAATACGCTGAGGCCCATCATAAGTGTGATGGAAACATGGGGAATGGATTATAAGAAGCTCAATGAGGATACTTCGACCGATACAGACGTATAGGATTACGGACAGTAGAAAACGAGTGCATCCATGTTCACGGTGCACTCGTTTTTTTGGTGATCACTTTTGTGGATTAGTAAAAGTGTGTCCTTACCTCCTCTTTAATAGCGTAGCCACACGCTCATCTCACCAGCCAGACGATTACCCCACAGATAATAGGGAATGGCCTTGAAACGTACAGCCTTTGTCTGCTTAATATAAGAACGGTACGGCTTCTCATCTGACCATAAATCGCTGTCGTCAGTCACGAGACCATCCCCTTCTACCACGATACAACCACCTAGCAAATCTGGATCAGCATACGCGGTTAATTGTGGCTCCGCAGCCAACGCGAGTGAAGTGAGCAGTGCTTCGTTGTCAGCTTCTTCGACGCAATAAACAAGCGGGCCGCGTTGAATGGCTACCTTACCTGCATCTGCCCGAATAAAAGGATGTGCGGCAACTAACTTCGGCTCGATCGGAAGCAACCACTCCACTGTATTACCATCTGACCAGCTGCGATTTATTTTGGCGTAACCATTCTCAACATGCACATCTTGCCGTTTACCATTTACTTTCAACGTTGGTTCTCCGTCCTGAAACCAATCTGGTATACGCAGCGCAAGCTCGAACTCGGCACATTCGCTGTCTTTGGGAAGCTGAACCGAGAATTCAACATGACCGTTCCAAGGTAACTCGGAGCGTTGATGCAAAGTTATTGTGGTGTCGGCAAGCTCGAATGAGGCTTTGCTTCCAATATACAAATGGGTATAGATCGTTCTGCCATTCTCAGACACGTCGTAAATATACTCGTCTAACGAACCTAGCAACCGTGCAACATTTGGAGGACAACAGGAGCAACCAAACCATTTCTGTCGGACGGGCTTTACGTGATGTTTATCAGGATTTTTGAGACTTGCTTCTGGCCACACCTCAAGTGGATTGACATAAAAGAAGTGTTTCCCATCCATAGACATGCTGCCCAGCACATTGTTGTATAGCGCTCTCTCCAACACATCCGCATATTCGCTCTTAACTTCCAATTGAAGCATGCGACGTGCCCAGAAAATCAAGCCAATCGAGGCACAGGTCTCCGCGTAAACGGAATCATTCGGAAGATCGTAGTCAAACGTAAAGGCTTCCCCGAGATGTGTTGAACCAATGCCCCCGGTAATATACATTTGTTTGCCTGTTGTGTTCGACCAAAGTCGTTCACACGCCTCCTTCAGCCCCTCGTCACCTGTTAATCTCGCAAGATCAGCCATCGCCGTGTACATGTAAACTGCCCGAACGGAGTGTCCAACAGCTACCTTTTGCTCACGAACAGGCAGATGAGATTGATAGACCTCAAGATTAGGCGCTCCCTGGGACCAGATGTTTGTTCGGCTTCCGCTTTCCCATTCCTCGATAAAATAATTAGGCAGCTTACCCCGTTCATCTATGAAGTATCGGCTAAGGTTCAAATAACGATCTTCTCCCGTAACATCGTATAGCTTAACCAGAGCCAATTCAATCTCCTGATGACCACAGTAGGCCCTTATTTGTCCCGGTTTCGTTCCGAACATACGATCAATCTGATCAGCGAATCGGCAAGAGATGTCTAGCAATTTCCGCTTGCCTGTCGCCTGATAATAAGCAACCGCTGCTTCAATTAAATGGCCTGCACAATACAGCTCATGAGCTTCGTAAAGATTGGTCCATTGCTTTCCAGGTTCCTGGATCGTGAAGTAGGTATTCAGATAACCATCGTCATGTTGGGCTTGGCCGATCAATTCGATAGATTCATCGGCGATCTTCTCTAACCTCTGATCTGGATGATGACGGAGCGAATAAGCAACGGCCTCTAACCACTTGTAGAGATCACTGTCCTGAAATACCCATCCGCCAAACTCTCCTTGCTCCAAGCCAGCAGCAATACGGAAATTTCGAATTGCATGACTAGGCTCAGCGTCCTCTACCCTATCGTTCAGAGCTTCCCATTGATAGGGAATAACCGTTTCTCGTACAAGATTGGTATACGCATTCCAAAATTGGTCTTGAATTTGGATCTGGTTTTGTCCCATTAAACACACCTCAAAAGTATAAAATTTGACTCTTTCCAAAGTCGAGTATATGCTTTTTCTTAAAGTGAGAGTAGGAATGGAATGAGCTTTTTTCTATACAAAATGACACTAAAAAATGAGGACAATTCATTGAATGAAGAATTAATTGTTGCGTTACAAACCCCACCTCTTCCATATTACTGGGAATCTGGCCGTTCAACGTTCCGTGTAGGCGACCGTCATCCTAATCGAAGAAATTTCGGCCTGTTTGATGTACTGTTCGTGGTTAATGGAGAACTACATATCGGTGAGAACGGGACGGAATGGACACTTGGCATAGGTGATGCACTGGTATTACTACCTGAAGGTGAGCATTACTCGTTCAAGCCCTGCGAACAGGAAACAACGTTTTACTGGGTTCATTTTGAGCATGTGAACTGGCATCAGAGTCCCATAATAGAAGAATCGGAAGCGATAATTCCGTTATCGCCATTCGATAAGCCAAAATCAATACGAATACCTAAGAAATCCACGGTACTAAGTCCCCAGCTCGCATTTGATCTAATGCAACAGCTGTTGGAACTGCCGGTAGGTGATTCCTTCTGGGAGAAGCAGCAACTGTTATTCCGCTTTCTGGCTACACTTGAAAATGGCATCTCCGATATGGCCAAAACACCTGCTTCACGGCTTGCCGAGAACGTAGCGGTTTTCATCCAGCAACACTACCAAGAAGAGATCACCAATGAAACACTCTCATTAGCGCTACACTTCCACCCTAGCTACATCGTTCGCTGTATGAAAATGAAATACGGTGTCACACCGGTTCATTACTTATTACAATTCAGGATTGAACGGGCCAAGCAGCTTCTGGTTTCGACGGAATGGTCAATAGATCGTATAGCTGCTGAAGTGGGTTTTCAATATTCCCCTTACTTTTCTACCTGCTTCAAGCGAAGTGTTGGAACATCTCCTCTTCAGTTTCGCAAGAAATATCTGCATTAGTTGAACTCAGAGGGAAGTTGTACATTGAAAAACTAAACGACCGTACCCCGAAAGAACACCGGGAAATGGTCGCGGTTTTATTTCTTTTCTTTTTTGTACTGTCTAGTCCATGTTCCCTGTCTTTTATCCTACAGCCGAGCGATATTCTCCTTTTTCCCAACCAATTCCGTAATCTCTTCTCCCAACTTTCGATAATCCATACCATTACCCCATTTCTGAATTTGGATATAAAAAAGACCAAAACGATATGCCTTCCCCTAATCACATAAGGAAAATGAAAAATCATTTTGGTCATGCCTGCTTTACCAGTAACAGCCAAACACTGCTAATATTCAATTCGTTATCGATGTAAACGTTTAGCGGATCATAATATCACACAATAAAATAGTTAGCAATCACTTTATCCATTATATTTGTGTATGTTTCTTAACAGCAGGCATAATGATTGTTGCTAGTAGTTCAATGTTCTTTTTAATCTGATCCATACTGACGCCACCCGCATCGATCTCGGCTAAGAAGCGTTGTTGACCATACATCTCGTATTGATACAACATTTTTTCAATAATTTGTTGAGGAGAGCCCACCATGAGTGCATCTCGATAATCGGTAGCAGCCAAGAATTGTTGCTCAGGGTAACCACTACCTCTTAATTGAACCGTAGCGTTATTAATATGTGGGTAGTATTCGCGTAAGGCTGTTTGGCTATCTTCAGCTACGTACATGAGACTCGTTGTGGAGATGGGTAATCTTGCAGGATCAAAGCCTGCACTTCGTGCAGCTTCACGGTAACGATCTACAGCAGTTTTAAATGCTGTTGACGGTCCACCAAGTGTCGTTAGCATCATGGGTACCCCTGCTAAACCTGCTTTAATCGCACTTGCCGGTGGTCCTCCTACTGCACGCCATATCGGCATTTTCCCATGTAATGGTTGGGGGATGATTTCGGCATGATGTAGTGGTGCCCGGAATTCCCCTTGCCATGTAACACGCTCTTCTTCGTTAATCTTCAGCAGTAAAGCCAATTTCTCTTCAAACAATTCTTCATAGTTACTCACATCAAAACCTAATAATTCATAAGCACCTAGACGTGAACCACGTCCTGCTACAATCTCCGCACGTCCATTTGAAATCAGATCCAACGTTGCAAAGTCTTCATATACTCGAACCGGGTCAGATGTACTCAGGACTGTTGCCGAGCTCGCGATTTTAATGGTTTTGGTTGCTTGAGCAATTGCTCCAAGGATCACGGTATGTGCCTGGGTTGCAAATAACGGCTGATGACTCTCCCCTACTGCGAATACATCAAGTCTTGCTTCTTCAGCCAGTTTGGCAGTTTCGATTAATTCGTTAATCCGTTGCTGTGCAGAGATGCGATGGCCTGTGAGAGGATTGCTTAAATGATCTCCTATGGAATAGAGACCGATCTCCATACCTTTTTCTTGGTGAATACGATATTGTTCCATCTTAGTCTGTCCTTCCATATGAGTTCCATGGAGGCCTAGAAACCAAAAGTTGGTTTCATCTCAATTCATTCGTTGATCTTACTGGCACCTAGTCCAAGTTTCTTGAGAAGATCGGTTAACTGTATTTTTTCTTCATTGGTAATAGAAGACAGATTTTTGGATATCACCTCAACGTGTTGAGGAAAGATCTCTTTAAATACATTTTGGCCTTGATCCGTAATGACTACAATTGAAGATCGACGGTCTGTTGGACTTGGTTCTCGCTTTACTAATTCTTTCTTTTCAAGCTTATCAACTACATATGTGATGCTCCCGCTAGGGATCGAAAATTTCTCACTTATACTTTGGACCGTGTGTGGTCCTTTATTGTAGAGGAGTTCCAGCACCATAAAGTTCTCATTACTAATGCCGTATCGTTCTATATCTTTTACAACGTCATCAAAAACAGTTTTACTAGCCTTTACCCACACACGAAAAAGCCGTAAATCGATCTGACTTTGTTCATCTCCTTGAAACATGTACAGGACCTCCTATTAGATACCTTCAAAAAATTCGTAATGGTTATCTTAGTTTGCTGTATAAAGGATAATCAACTTCAGTCGGAACTTCAATAAGCAAGATTCTAAGGTCTTGATTATTAGCTCGTATGGCTACTTTCTCCTCTTCTTCTGATTGAACGATAATAAAATCCTTATGTGAGAAATGAGTTGCTTTAATTGTGTCTGACAAAAGAGTTCCATCTCCTCTAATGGCTAAACTAGCCAATGTACGACCAAAGGAAAGGCTATGAGTATATACTGTTCCCTTAGGAATAAGTACATCCCACATTTTAGCATCAGTCACGGTTTGCATAGGAGAATTGTTTCCTAAGAGTGTTTTAATTTTGACATCATCTATATCCACTAACGAAAACTGATTAGAATCGAATTGCGAATAAATAGGTGTACGTTTAACGGCTTGGCTTAGATGTGGTTCAAACCAAATTTGAAAGGCTTCAGTTGGTTCCTTTAACGCCTCAGCATGTTGCACACCGGAGCCTGTTTGCATGAGCTGAGCTCCTCCTTCTTGTACAACACTTTCCGTACCCAGTGTATCCCGATGATATCCCTTACCATGGATCACATAAGTGATGATTTCGAAGCCTTGATGTGGATGGAATCCGATTTCTGCTGGTTCCTGAGAATGAGCCCAAGCCCAGTAAAATAGGGGGCCTACTCGAGTAATGATGGAGCCTTCTCCAGGAAAACCGATTGGTTTTTGTTCTTTGATTTTACCACCATCGAACTGACCACTTGCTTGATCTTTGGGTTTAATAATTTGGATTCCCATTATACTCACTCCTTAGTTTAACGGACCTTTCACACAAACAAAGATCCGTAATTGATTAAAAATACGACCAACCCTAGAATTAATAAAATGATCGGCATAAGCATTTGTTTCAATTGATCCTTTATTTTAATGTGGGTCATGATCGCACCGATCATCGTTACCACGATGAGCAAACCACCCCATGCAGCTAAACCCTCATTCCAAATACCTGCAATAACTAAACCTGCTGCAATGACTTCGATCAACCCTGTAAACACTCGAAACGCTCCAGGATATCCATAGTGCTTAAATCCTTCTACCATCTGCTTGGACCCAAACTTCATAAACCCAAACATAAGAAAACCTAACCCTAAAATCACTTGCAAAACAATGGATAGTACACTCATAAATTCAATCTCCTCTTTACCCTATTATTATTAATCCTAATGTTAGGATAAATGTATCCTAACATTAGGCTATATGTGTGTCAACAAAATTCTATCGAAACTAAAAACCTTCTCTCCGAAGGAAAGAAGGTTTTATTTTCGTTAATATAAATTAATTCAATCAGTAGGAATGTACGTACCGACTCTAATGGCGGTTCGATTGAAAATCGAGCTAGATTTGCTATTGAGGTAGCAAAAGCTGTAGCTGAGGAAATTGGAGCAAGTCGTACAGCAATTCGACTCTCTCCCGGTGTTCCTTAAGGAGATTTTTGAAGGTGCCAATAATCGTATTACCATTTCCATCTGGATGCTCAGTGATATCCTTCACCCTTGCATTGAAAACAACTTTATAGAAATGGATTGCTTCAGAAGGATCCTTCACTGTTATAAATGGGGTAATCGATGTAACGCCGTTAGGTGTACCCTTCTTTGTATATTTTCCTGATACTGCCTTGTGTTTTGTCTGTTCACTCATATGTCTACTCCGCCTTCCTTCTCAGTAATCCGAGATTGTCATCATTATAAAACAACTTCACTGACATCTACTGTCAGTGAAGTTGTTAAAGTTGATAGTATTCCATTAACTCGGATACAACAGCAACAAGTCTGTCCTTCACACGCTGTGGTTCGATGACTTGAATGGATTTCCCATAGGAGAGGAGAAAATAGGGGACGTATGTATCAATTGATTTTTCATCAAATAAAAAGATGGCTTGATTAGAAGTCCGCTCTTTCAGATAATGTCCCATAAACCAATGCAGCCCCAAGTCATCCAATGCCTCGAATCGGCCTTTGATAACCAAGGAAATTAACCCCTCTTCCCCCCCTACATCAGGTAACAAATTTTGCAGAAAAAATTCACGAGCAGAAAAAGCTTCCGAACGATTAAAACGGAGCGGAGTAAGCTTGATTCGCAGAATACGATCTGCCCGAAAGCTGCGGAATTCTTTTCTCAAGTGGCAAAACGCAATGGTATACCATTTATTATTCCAGTAAACCATTCCATACGGGTCTATTACTCTATTCTTGGGTTGTTCATCTCGGCTTCTGCGATAATCAATTTCGACAGAGCAGTCATTAGCCACGGCTTGCTCCAATTCCGCCAAGATCGGCTGAACGGATGGATCTCCCATGCGATTGATAACGTTAAACCCGGCTAAATGACGGCGAAGTGTGTTTTCCTGATCCTGATTTGTATACATTTTCAATTTGGATGTTGCATTGTCCAATGCCTCACTCAAAGGGTATCCAGCTTCTTTTGCAAACACAGCAGCTTGGAGAAGTGCCTTTTTTTCATCAATCTCAAATAACAGAGGTGCTTTGATATGCTGATTCAGCAAGCTATACCCGCCGTTGTGACCTGTATCGGAAACGATCGGTACTCCACTGGCACATAATGCATCAATATATCGATATACGGTCCTTATATTGATTTCTAACTTTTCGGACATCTGTTTTGCAGTTACTTTGGTGCCTGAATTCAGCATCCATAGAATGGCTAACATATTATCGTTCTTAGGCATAACCTGCATCCTCATCTTCAATTCATTATTGGATATCTCTACATTATATCAGTACAGCTTATTTTACATAAAACATCTGCGTTGGGCGATACTACCTAGAAATATATTCTCCGGTTTGGAGCGAAGGCCAAATGAAGCAATCCACATCTAATATTAATACCTCCGAGGTAATTATTGTAGTTATCAATTCAATACTCGGAGCTGGAATTCTAACACTCCCTCGCACAATTAGTAAAGCAGTAGGGACACCAGATGTATGGATTTCTGTCATTTTATCAGGATTAATTGTAACCACAATCAGCATCCTTCTTGTAACCTTGTGTCGTAGATTTCCCGGTAAAACGGTATTCGAATTTATACCCGAAATCACAGGTCAGTGGATTGCTTATCTATTGGGACTTTTAATTATCGTATATTTTGTTGTTCTTTGTTCATTCGAAGTTAGAGTCATGGCCGAAATTACAAGTATGTACATCCTTGAGCGCACGCCTACTTGGGTCACCATTATGGTCAGTTTGTGGATTGGTATTTATATGTTAACGGGTGGTCTTAAGGTCATCATCCGGGTCTTTTCAATCGTGTTGCCCGTTACGCTCGCGTTACTAGCACTGGTTTTCCTTTTAAGCAGCAAGATGTTTGAACTTAATAACCTAAGACCACTCTTGGGCGATGGATTCATGCCTGTGTTGAAGGGTCTTAAACCTTCGTGTCTCTCCTATTCTGGATATGAAGTTTTACTCATCATCACAGCCTACATGGTGGACGTGAAAGCAAGCAATAAGGCTGCTATATACAGCATACTTAGTTGTACGATCATATATTTGGTCACGATTGTCACCGTTGTAGGAAATTTATCTTTGCCAGGAATTCAAACACGAATGTGGCCAACGTTCGACATGGTTCGGAGTTTTGAAATTGAGGGATTTCTTTTTGAGCGTTATGAATCATTGTTCATTGTGTTTTGGCTGATGCAGATCTTTGCAACCTATGCTTTTAAACACTATTTTGCGGCAATCGGGGTCCGAGATTTGTTTCGTCTCAAAAATATTACGAGCATACAATTCGCGATGCTGCCAGTCTTATATGTAATTGCTTACTTGCCTAAAAACCTGGAGGAAACGTTAGCTTTGGGTGATTTTCTCGGAAACATGTCCATTTTCTTATTTGGCTTGTTACCACTGCTGCTGCTCATCATTAGTTTCATTCGCAAAAAAGGCGGGAAGCAGGCTTCTAGTGAAGCCATAAAGGTAGGCTAAATAGTGAGTTTTTCTTATAGGTGCTCAGGAGAACCTTTTCGTTCTCCTGGCTCTCCAGTAGCATAATGCATTCTGTAGACAGTACAATAAAGAAAAAAAGCCGCTAAAATAGCGACTTTAATGGGAGTATATTTTCTTCATTATTTATTAAAAGTAACCTTTTCTACACCGCCTTCAAAAATGATGGATGTGTCCCGCGGCTTTGATTCCGCAATTTTACGGCCGCCTCTGTAGGAATAAAGTACGCCGGCTTGTTTGCGAACAGCCTCATATTCGTTCTCTGCTTCAAGTACGATGAAGTTAGCAGGTTTACCTTCTTCAATACCGTATACATCCTCGATGTGTAACGTTCTTGCGCTGTTTTTCGTAATGAGGTCGATCGAATTCACGATCTGGTCGTAACCAAGCAGCTGCGAAGCATGAATCCCCATGTGCAGTACTTGCAGCATGTTGCCTGTACCGAGCGGATACCATGGATCGAAGATGTCATCGTGACCAAAGCACACATTTAGACCTGCTTCCTGCAACTCTTTGACACGCGTCAGCCCTCTTCTTTTTGGATACGTGTCGAAGCGTCCTTGCAGGTGAATGTTAACCAGCGGATTGGAGACAAAGTTCAAATCAGCCATCTTCAGCAAACGGAACAATTTGTACGTATAAGCGTCATTGTATGACCCCATTGCTGTCGTGTGGCTTGCCGTTGTTCGTGAACCCAGTCCACGTTCGTAAGCTTCCTTGGCAACAACTTCAACAAAACGGGATTGCTCGTCATCGATCTCATCACAATGGATGTCGATCAGACGGTCGTATTTTTCGGCCAGATCAAACGCAACTTTCATTGAATCAACGCCATATTCCCGTGTGAATTCGAAATGTGGAATGCCGCCGACAACGTCAACGCCCATTTTCAGTGACTCTTCCAGCAATTCTGCCCCGTTTGGATAAGAGTGAATGCCTTCCTGTGGAAAAGCAACAAGCTGGATGTCCATATATGGAGCCATTTCTTCTTTTACTTCAAGCATGGCTTTAACGGCGATCAAGCTTGGATCGGTAACGTCCACATGGGTCCGCACATGCTGGATACCCTGTGCCAATTGCCACTTCAGTGCCGTTTTGGAACGTGTTTTGACATCCTCATGTGTTAAGAAAGCCTTGCGCTCTGACCAGCGTTGAATGCCTTCGAACAGCGTTCCGCTTAGATTCCACTCCGGCTCGCCTGCGGTTAGCGTTGTATCGAGATGAATATGCGGCTCAATGAACGGTGGCAGCACAAGCGATCCGTTGACATCCAGGATCTCCTCATTTTCAGTCGTTTCCAGCGACTGTGTAATTCGTTCGAACTTCCCGTCTTTCACAACGATATTCCATAGTCCTTCTTTACCCCGCAATTTTGCGTTCTGTATAATCATTTATTTTCCCCATTTCTTTGGATTCTTTCGCAGGAACAATCAGCATCAAGACGATATAGGCCACTGCTGTACCAAGCAGTGCGTTCAATGGTGTTACGCCAGGAGCCAGTTGAGCGAATGCAACGCCGATGGCCCAGGCCACCATCGCTACCCAGTTTACATTTTTGAATGACATGTCAGCAAATGGCTTATAGTTTCTACGTTTTACAATGAAGTAATCTGCGATAATAATAGCCCCGATGGATGGTACCGCCGCGCCCAGTACGTTCAGGAAACTGACGAAGTTGTTGTACATCCACATGGCGAATACGGTACCCACAATGCCGTTTACGATGACGAAGAATTTCTTTGAGATTTTGGTGATGTTCGCAAAACCAAGGCCCGAAGCGTACAGTGCATTATCGTTGGTCGTCCAGATATTCAGGCCCAGAACGATAATTGCCGGGATGATCAAACCTTGCAGGAACATGACCTCCGAGATATCAGCCAGGTTATAAGCCATCGCACCAACTGCACCGAACAGAAACATAAGTGAGTTACCCAGGAAGAAAGCAATAACGGTTGCGGTAACTGCCTGTTTCGATGTCCGTGAAAACCGGGCAAAATCGGGTGTCAGCGTTCCGCCGCTTATGAATGATCCGATACAGATCGTTAATGCTGCCGCCGCGGTAAGCGACTGAGTCGGCGTGTAATCAAGCAACCCTTGCAGACCACCCAGCGAACCTGCACCTTCGAACATGGAGTAACCACCGAGAATGGCAATCGCAGGAACCGCGATATATCCGAGAATGACGAGTGACTTCATGCCGAAGATGGCTGATGCCGTCATGGCAAGTCCGAACACGATAATTAACAGGTACACGTTCCAGTCCATGGCTTTGGCAACTGGAATCGCGAACATGGCTACCCCGACTCCGAACCATCCGACTTGTGTGAAGCCTAACAGGAACGAAGGCAGATACGACCCTTTTGCGCCGAACGCATATTTAGCCAGCAAATGTGTGGACAGGCCCGTTTTGGCGGCGATATGTGCCAGTGCCCCTGTGTAGATACCGAGCACCAGATTGCCTGCAAGTACGATGCCAATGAACTCCATGAACGTCAAGCTTACGCCCAACGTCCCTCCTGCCAGCATACTTGCTGAGAAAAATGTGAAACCGAGCATGACGGATAACGTCTTCCAAAAGTGGTTTCTTTGCGTTTTCGGCACGGCTTGCCATGAAAACTCTTGATCTTGTTTGCTCATCAGAATACCCCCAACATAAAGTGTATCTGATACCAAAAAAAGCAGAAAAGAGAGGCTACTCGTCAAGTTATACACTGACAAGTAGCCTCTTTTTGCATCATAATCCGCGCGAAGACACAGAGCATCCTATTACGGAATATGCCCTGATTCTCGCGTGATTATGAAATCCGCTGCCCTTGCCAGCCTCTCTGGACTGAATTAAAGGTACCAGTATTCAATTACATTCTATTATTTTGGAAAAACCTGAAGTTGTCAATGTCATTATTATCCAACGGTTATTAATTCCTTATATAGC
This sequence comes from Paenibacillus sp. FSL R7-0026, assembly GCF_038004485.1. NCBI lineage: Bacteria > Bacillati > Bacillota > Bacilli > Caryophanales > Paenibacillaceae > Paenibacillus > Paenibacillus sp. FSL R7-0026. Next base: position 3,062,152 of record NZ_JBBORG010000001.1, on the reverse strand, counting down.
AAGTTGTTTTTGATCACGCATACTCCGATGACAGCGCACCTGCGGGTCGAAAACAATGCAACGAACAAATAGATGCACGCATTGACATTTGTACAAATAAATTCACTGCGTTTTTTTCATTGTAAGCCCCGGAAATGACACCTATAATTACATTGTAATTGATAATGGTTATCAATGAGAAAAAGAGAATTCAGGGGGAAACAATGATGAACAGTACAATTAAGAAACACCTATTCATATGGGGAGCATGCTTTCTTCTTCTATCCGTCCTTGCAGCATGTAGCCGTTCGGAAAGCGCCCCTTCACAAGAACCTGTGAAGACCAATGAGCAAACGACAAAAAGCTATACAACCCAAACAGACGAAGTGATTGAAATACCCACTCAACCACAACGAGTGATCTATCTGGGTTCAACACTTGGAGATCTTCTGGCAATGGATATCCCTGTCGTTGGAGCCAATCTGATTCATGCTTCCGAAAGCTACATTGTAGACCGATTGGAAGGTATTGAGGATGTCGGGAACCCTGGTGATTTGGAGGCAATTACGGCCTTGCAGCCTGACTTGATTTTGAATGGTTATAACCAAGATGCTGACCGGAACGCTGCTTTTTCGAAGATTGCGCCTACCATTCCGTTCAACTCGGCGTTACCATTTACTGAACGCGTACGTGAGCTTGGCAACATTTTTGGCAAACAGGATGAGGCAGAGCAATGGATCAGCAGATTTGATACAAAAGCGGAAGCGATGTGGGACAAGCTGAATGTGGCAGAGGGCGAGACAGCGACCATCTTCTTGCAGTTGGGTAAACAGCTCTATGTGATGGGTAATCGCTCCTTGGGTGTAGTCTTGTATCAAGAGCACGGATTTTCAATTCCACCAGCAATTCAGCAAAACATTATCGACAAGGACCAAACATTTATCCAACTTTCGGAAGAACTAATGCCGGACTATGCAGGTGATCATCTCTTTGTCCTAACGCTCGATAATGACGAAAGCCGAGCTGAATCTGAACGCTTGTTACAGAGCACCTTGTGGAAAACGTTGCCTGCCGTTCAGCAAGGACACGTCTATACAGCTTCAGCCGAATGGAATACCGACAACCTGCTGGCACTGGAGCAATTGCTTGATGAATTACCGAAATGGATGAATCAATAATAGCGCATTGATGATGGCGTCAAAATCCTCCAAACCCTTTGGGCTATGGAGGATTTTTTGATTTTGTAAATTTGTACTGCGTGTAATAGGGTCTGCAACGAAACATTCTCTAACGTGTAAAATGTGGTAAACTAGTAATTGAGAATTATTATCACTAGATCGGAGTGCTCCAGAATGCAAATGGCTTCCCTATACATCCAACTGCAGCAGCATGATCTGCTTCAGCTCACACCACTGCAGGAAACCAATCATCATAATCCATCAACCAAGAGCAAGGCTGCCAATGAATACACACTGCTTATTGCTTTGGATCATGGAATTCGGCTGTTAACGAACAATATTCCCCAAGATCTGAGCCAAGGCAGTTGTATTCTGCTCCCTACTCAGCAATCCTACATTCTCCAATCGATAAAAGAGCAAGCGCATGTAGCCCGGTTGACCTTTCTTGCTTTTCAAGTGGATCAGTTGACTCTGCTTCCGGCTTGCCCTCCTCTTATTCTGGGCTTTCCTTACAGGTTGTCTCTTTCTACTATAAAACTTGCGTTGGCAAGTGAAGACTGGATTTCTCCGCTGCCTTTGCAATCCAACAAGCAAAATCGGTTGCAGGAGAAGAAATTTACGCCTACGCATCATTCAAAATCAGCAGTTACTCAGGCCTGGCTGCAACTGATACTTAGCCTGATGGCTCAGCTAGAAAGCGCTGCTCCGCCAGTGCAAAATGATCAAGCGGTACAGCGTACAGTCAGCTATATGGAGCAGCACTACAACGAAGATCTTACCGTAGAGCTTTTGGCGGAAATGGCCGGCATGGTTCGATGGCAATATAGCAAATTGTTTAAGGTGATGACTGGCAAGAAACCAACGGATTACCTGGCAGAGCTTAGAGTCAAGCATGCTAAAAAGCTACTGTCCAGTTCTACCGATACCTTGCGTGAAATATCCAGACAAGTCGGTTTTAAGGGTGAGTATTATTTCAGTCGGCGTTTTCATCAGCTCACAGGACACCCTCCACGGGAATACGCGAATATACAAAGACGTACCAGGCAAAGAACGATAACCGATTCCCTCGGCAGGCAGATTTCTCTTCCTGATGCGGTTTTGCGTATCGTAGCCACAGGCACCAATACCCTTGGCGAGTTGCTTGCTATCGGTATCCGTCCAGTCGGCGCGGGTATAACTACAATGAAATCACAAGTCATATATCGTAACAAACTGCATCAGATCCCGGACATTGGACTGCAAGGCGCACCAGAACAAGTCTCCCTACTGAAGCCTGATCTTATCCTGCTAGGCAACTATAGTGAGCAGCAGTTACCTCGACTGGATGCCATTGCACCTACCATCGTTTATCACGAATCAACCAGCACTTTTGAGCGTCTTCGTTATATTGCGGATCTTTTCGGTCGAAGCAGAACGGCTGAACAGTGGATCGACCGCTATGAGGAAAGTGTCAGGAGGATACGGCGACAATTGGCGGATGATTATATTGCAGGAGAACGAGCAACTGTCTATCTGGTGCTGGGCAAGAACATATATGTTATGGGACAGACGGGCTTTGCCGCTACCGTGTATGAATCACTTGGCTTTCGACCCTCCGAATCCGTAAATCAACTGATCATTAATGGCAGACCTTGGATACAAATCGATTACAATCAAATCACACAATACGGTGGAGACCGAAACTTCGTGATGGTACCTCAGGAGGAGATGAATGTAAATATACCTTCTCCGCTCCAAAGTTTGGTTAGCATGTTGGCACCCAGTAAAGTACATATAGTTGAAGCTGGCTGGAACTACGATGATCCCCTTACCCGTGAGAGGTTATTGACGATTCTACCCTCTATTTTTGCTAAGGATGGACTCACACCTCTGCTAGTAAATGAAAAAAAATAAACCGTGAAGCACGGTTTATTTTTTCAAACCATTTTCACCATCTTACGATATGTGTCCAACAACCTCTGGTAATACTCTTTCGTATTCCTTATATAAAACATAACGATTAACACCTCTGGAAGAGTTAAGTGCTTCATGCGCGTGCTGAATAGCGGTATCGCGGTTTTCTGCTTTGATTTCAATACCCGCGAGCAATGTTGATCGCATCCACTGTTTTTTAATGGATTGAAGTCTTTCACGCGCATCTTCACTTTTCCCGTCTTCCAAGAGTAGAATGGTTTCGTAATATGTACGGTAATCCGATAAGCTGATATGAGGTACAGCTTGCCGAATGGCAAACATATCCTTGCGATATAATCCGTAAGCTGCCTTGAACTGTGCTTGTGTTGTTCTTCGCTTATATTTCTGCATAATTTGCTCCATAACTAGTTCTACCTCATCATCAAGTCTGTTCGCAAAAACATAAATAATGTATGTCCCAGGTGTATTTTGCTGCTTGGATAAAAAGGAGTCTAAACGATCTATACGCTTATCAAATACTAAAGGATAAAAAACATGCTTAATAAATGCGATAAGAATGGTAACGACAACAAGCCCCACGATTAGAACTGGCGAATATTCGTTTATTAGCATAAATAAGAAAAATATTAAAGCAACAAAATAAATCACGAATTCCCACCAAGATTTCCTCATATGTATCTCCTTCTAATAGAAAAATAACCAGCAAGTCTATATTATATCAAATTTAATTCCCCTTTTTGTATAATATTAGGAAACAAAAATCACGAAGAATATTCTATCTGCCGCAAAATCAAGCCTGATTAGATTTTCGGATACAACAAAAAAGCCGCTATATTAGCGACTTTCAGTTGAAATAATTATATTTATTATTGAACACTTAATAGTTCTTCAAAAGCTTTTATGTTCGTGTCAAAATCAGGAACGGTTTGAGTTTCTTCAGCAGATTTGACCACTTTTACAACTAAATCATTATAAGGTGTCGCAATTCCGGTACCTTCTGCTCTGCTTGAAACAACGCCATTAATATAATCAATTTCCGTTTTGCGGTTCTTTTCCAGATCTTGAAGCATACTTGCTTTGAGCAGTCTGGAGGGCTCCATCACGTAACGTAATGTTTTCACCCGTTCAGGGATATCTTCTTTGCTGTTCATTTCGAGTGAAGCGATGTCGAATCCATTCATTTTAACCAAGGTAACCCCATTGGCGCGAGCAACTTTAATCGTCTCGTCCGCAATATGAGCTGCACTCACAATGCCGGCTTCGTGATCGATAATGTCCCCATATTCACCATTCAATGCAGCGGACAAACCACTAAATGCATTGTTGATCAGCAATTTGGACCACTTTGTTCCAACCAGGTTATCGGAAATATGAGTTCCACCCACAAGATCCAACACCGACTTCACACGTTGAATTCGTTCGGTGATTTCACCATTTAATTCGCCAATCTGAAAAGCATACTGCTTAAATTGAGTGTACTCGGTAGTCAGACTTGATACACCTGGTTCAATGAACGTAGCGCCAAATTCAACGGAGCCTGCAATGACACGTTTTTCACCCACGATGGACGCCACTTTTTCTTCCGGAATCCCGTTCTGCAAGGAACACACCATACTGTCTTCTTTCAAGAATGGAAGTAGTTCCTGAAGGATGGAATCGTTGTAGAGTTGTTTGGTTAAAAGTAACACGAGGTCATATTGTCCTGATTTCTGATCAGGAGTAATGGCTTTTACTTTTGCCTGAAACTCTGTGGTACCCGTCACTTTAGCACCCGTTTGATTTAAAGCATCTACATGTTCTTGATATGCATCAATTAACTCAACGTCCAGTCCACCATCCGCAAGGTATGCACCTACGATGGTTCCCAAAGATCCTGCTCCTACAATTGCAATTCTCATTTTATTTTTCCTCCTTATTTCTCTTCCAGGTAGTTATATACAGGTTGTGCAGCGTTTAAGGTTAGGTTGGTAAGGATATGAGAAGCGGACACCACTTCCAACACAGGCAGATCTGCAAGAGGTGCCAACGCATGTTCGAACAATTGAAGCCGGGCAGGTCCTGTCCAAGCTTCCTTCACTTCGATGTCCGTAATTTGAGTACGGATCAGATCACATATTCTTAAATTCCCGGTATAGTCGGTAGCCATCTTAATCATAAAATTAGGTCGGCAAATTTCACGTTTGGCTAACTCTTTATCCATCTCCACATGTTTATAGCCCATCGTTGCCGTAGCTACACGCAGCGTTCCATAATCTAGTGTGCCAACTAGTGTATCTGAATCGGTATACAACTTGGGCGCACCCAGCTTTTTCGGATAGGCGGTGAGCTCTCGACCACTTGCAATCGCGGGAAAATTGTCTACGTACATTGAATGCACATAATCGCCTTCCTGCCCATTGAATTGCACAGGGATAACTTGTCCAGCTTCTGTATAAGCACCCAGTCCAGAAACATCCGGCATCCACATCACTTCGAATTTTACCAAAGGTTCCGTAATTTCCAGAGGCTCTGGTACGGCTGCCCGCAACGCTTTTTCATCGGTTCGATAAATAATATTCAAGTATTCACGATTCACGAATTTGTACGGTGGCATCGGGTATGCCGGAGCCGTTAGGGGTGTATTTAGATTTTTGGCTATGTTATTCACATCGATTTTCATCAAAGACACCTACCTCATAAATTTAGTTAAGTTTTGTTATATAAAAATTTGATCTGTATCTCATAAAAAAATTCTACATCAATATTTAAATTTAATATAATACATAATAAGCACTATATATATTTATCAAAATAAATAAGGAGTGCATGTGTATGGAATTGCTTCAGCTCAAATATTTTCAGACCGTTGCCTATACTGAACATATCTCTAAGGCAGCTGCACAATTGAATATTGCTCAACCTTCCCTAAGCTTGACGATCAAAAGACTTGAGGATGAACTGGGTACTCCCCTATTTCATAGGAGAGGAAGAAACATTCAATTGAATTCCTCAGGTGAGATTTTGCTCAAGCACGTAAACCGGATTTTTATTGAAATTGAAAATGCAGAGATGGAGATTAAAGCGGAGGAACAGCAAATATCCAATACAATCAGGATCTCAATTACGAATACTCGGTTCCTCACAGGTCTCATTAGTGACTATATCAACGGTTCCCCCGAAACCAAGCTTCATCAGGGTATTGGGACCCGCAGTGAAATTATTACAGGTTTGAAGAAAGGTGACATGCATCTGGGCATTACCGGGCATCCGATTCAGGATGAGGAGATTGAGAGTGTTGTACTTGTAGATGAGGACATTGTTCTAGTTGTGCCCACGAATCATGCATACGGCGGAGAGACAAGAATTTCATTAAATGTTGTTGCAAATGAGCCCTTTATTTCCCTTGCCGATAATAAGGAGTACAGCCGGTTTACCACCATGCTCTGTGAAAAATCAGGCTTCATCCCCAATCATGCATTTGAGGTCGATTCTCATACCCTGCTCGAAATTATTAGACTTAACCAGGGTGTTGCATTGCTTCCGATCTCCGTATGTAGAACACTAGGATTACGTTATGTAAAAATTGCTGATGATTCCGCTATATATCCAATTAGCCTCTCCTGGGTCAAACAAAAATGGTTATCTCCTGCTGTAAGAGAATTTCGTGATTTTATTACTTCGTACTATGAAGACCATGCTGGATTGTTTAAAGTGGAGTAGGATTTCTTGATACATGACAAACGATAAAAACAAAGACCACGTTAGTCCCTTGGAAGGAACCGACGTGGTCTTTGATCGTTATCTACTCTTAGCTATACTGCAGTCTATCCTTGTACCAAACGTCCGGAATCATCTTGCGCTCCAGTTCCAACAATTCATGGATGATCTTGTCTGCGTCACTGATGGAATTCACGAGCGGATCAGTGAGCATCGCCCTTCTCAGTTTCTCATAGCTCTGTTCCAGCACAGCTTCAACCGTAAGCTCATGCGTATCAAGTACAAGTTCTTGCATCCCTCTGATTCCACGTGGCATCTCGCCTACATGGAGTGGCTTCACTCCATCCATATCTACATCGCACAGTAGTTCCAGGAACGAATCCGCATTCATATTGGTTACCGCGCCTTGATTGAGCGTATTGATGAAGAACTTTTTGCCCAAGTTCGCCACCATATTCTCGATGATATCAGTCGCATGATCTGGTCCGAAGGTGCTCATATAATCGGCAATCGGGATGTTCCCTGCAAGAAAGTCATCCACCTGACGCCACATTTCGTCATGACGCTCATATCTGTCCTCTGTCTCCCAGATCGATAATGGAGGAATGGTATCTGCAGTTTTTCCAAGACCTTGCCAATACCGAACGTATTCCTTTGTATGCGCCGTACAAGTAGGAATGATTCCGAAAATATCATACAGTTCATAGGTAATCGCATCGTTAAAAAGAGCTTTTGCGCCGCGATCACCGCCGTTATTCTCATCACCTGCCAGCTTGCGCATGGCTTCTGCAATTGTGGGCATCACATTTTTTCCTTCATACTCGGCTTTGAGCAGCCAAGTGAAATGATTGACACCCGCGATACGAAAATCGAATTTCTGATTGATCTCCTCAGTGAACTGGCTATTGTTTCCTATGATTCCGGCTCTTACAGCGTAATAGGCTTTTTTATGCGGCATATGATGACTATCGCACAGCGCAAATGATTTGAGATTGGGTGCATAACGATGTAAAGCGATGCCGTGAACGGTAGACGGGTTAATATAATTGATCACCCACGCATTTGGACACAGCTCCTCGATGTCTTTGGCACACTCCATGATAACCGGCAGTTCCCGCATCGCACGAAAGATTCCGCCCGGGCCAATCGTATCGCCAGAACACATACGAATTCCATACTTTAGAGAAACCTGGCAGTCGATGCCTCGATACTTCACCGATTGCTCCGCAAAGCTGAGTACAACGAAGTCTGCTCCCGGAAGCACCTGTCTTCGGTCCACCGAGCCTTCAATCTTTAAGGATACGTTATTCTCCCGAGCGACCCTTTCCGCCAGTGTTACCATTTTTGAAAGTCGTTCCTCGTCCGTATCCACCAAAGCCAGCGTTCCCTGATTCAAGTATGGGGAGTGAACCATCTGCCAGATGGACTGACGACCGAAAAACAGGCTGCCCGCCCCAATAACAACTACCTTTGGATGCTGTGTACTTGTAGCATTCATCAATAACCCCTCCTCGTAACGATATAAGTTCATTATAGGGGAGTGGGCTGGAATCGGAATGTGTGATAGTTTTCAATACATGTCATATGGTACGATAGCTAATAAGATATAAAACCTTTGTTACGATAATCAAAAATGAAGGATGTCATAAAGTCGAGAGGATTAGGTTGGATTAGATGCACACAGGAACTGTAAATATGAGTATAATCGACGAACTTTCGGAGTATATCACACTTCGCATGAGCTCTTATTTGGAACAAACGCACGACAGTAATTGGACGGAGCACAAGTCTCATTCCGATTATGATCTGTGGTTCATTACAGCAGGCTCCGTCCAGATTACCATCGATGGAATCGAGCATATGGCGAACCCGGGTGACGTCGTGTTTTTTTATCCGGATATGCCCTATATGGCTTCCACGACCGGAGAGTTTTGCCGATTCGTTTACATTCACTTTGATTTCAGCATCGCTGAGAAAAAAAGAATTCTCGGCGAGTTTCAGCTCCCGGGCATTGTACCTGGTAATCTGATTCAAGAGGAATCAACGCTGTTCACCTCGTCCTATCGAAGATTCAAGCAGAGCAGCGGCGCTTCCGCCAGTCCACTTTACTTGAAAGCCTCTCTGCTTCTCGTCATTGCTAAAATTTTGGAATTACACGGGCAAGGCTTATATCACGGTGAGTTTCTGAAAGACCGGAAACTGAGGAAAATCGAAGGAAGTCTGGAGGTTCTACAGAATGTGTTCTCATACGTGGATGAGAATCTGCATCGTGCCATCCGAGTTAACGAACTTGCAGATATTACCGGCGTCTCTGAGAAATATTTTATTTCTTTGTTCAAAAAAATTCTCGGTATAACACCTGGACAGTACATCAATCAGATCAAAATGAACCGGGCCAGAGACTATCTGTACGAGAAAAAATATACGATCCAGCAAATTGCCGGATTTCTGGGTTATCCCGACCCCTTTACGTTCTCCAAAGCATTCAAAAAATTCTACAACGTGCCCCCTTCCAAATTTGAATAACATGCCGCAGACAAACAAAGAGGCAACCGATCAATCCGGCTGCCCCCACTTGATGAATCCTTGGTTATTCAGGGTTTAGTTTAGGTACAGCTCCCTTCAGCGTCCCTCATACTCAAAAGGAGCTTCAGTGGTATACATCTCATGGAAAAATCCTTTATACGGTATATCCTCTTCCAGACATTTAATGAGATACAACAGTGCTTCGTCAGCTTCCGGTTCTTCGCCAGCACGCTGCATTTCCTCAAATTGACCTAGAATATTTTCCAGAAGGGTGATTTGAATAAATAAAGGCAGCTTCTCCAGCATCGAATCTTCGATCTTGGTTTCGGAAGTATATCCAGCGAGGGCGGTTTGGAAATAGTCATCCATGAACTGTTTGCGTTTATCCGCATCCGGCTCAAATTGAATCCAGCCGACGCCGTGTGTCCATAGATCTGCCAGATCAACCATATACCAACCGAAGCATGAATTATCAAAATCATACACGGTGATCTGTCCGGTATCAAAATCGATTGAGTAATTCCCGTCATTATAATCGAAATGAATCATGCCGAATGTTTCCTGGTTTGTATCCAAACCTTGTAAGGTATTCAGAAGCTCAACCATCTTCTCCTTAAGCAGAGGAAATGATTCAGGTACCAGGTTATCGATATTCTCACCGCTGTAATTGTCAATCAAATGATGCCGGCGATGGACGGGAGTGTACCCTTTCGATAGTTGATGCATTCTGCCCAGAACTTTTCCGCTATTATAATGGTATTCGCTAAGTGGAACGCCTTCCCGGTACTGATAATGGTTTTCTACCAGCAACTTCCCCTTGGCTTTCACAAACATACAGACAAAGAACGTATGCTCATCATAAGTGATCTCTTCTAACAGATGGCCCTTTTTCGAGCTGACTACATTCGAGACACTTGCACCGTGCTCAAATAAATACCGGACATACTCCAGTTCGGCAATGTAATCTTCACGCTTTCTGTCAGGCAAAAAAGACACTCGGAGAATTAGCGATTCACGTCCCTCTTGCTCACAGGTGTAAACGACATTCCGTCCACCCTCATGAGGCGGAATAAGCTGAATATCGTAACCCTCCAGATGAAACAGCTCGGGTACCTGCGTCAGTACATGTGTATTGCTGATGTTAACAGCTTCGTTAAAATTAATAATAATCTCCTCCAGTAAACATTGTTTGGACGGTTTCCCGCACTGCAATGTCCACAAAAGGAATCCCTGTAACGCAAATATCCTTCTGTGAACCTAAAGCACAATCACCTTGTTAGACATTGAATTCACTCCTCTTGTTTTAATATCACAATTTTACATAATTATCCCTGATTTTACTAGTGTAAAATAAAGAACCGCCCATACGGGCGGCGTGTAAGAATTTTTTATAATTACAGGATTTCTCCGTTCGTTTCAATAACTTGTTTGTACCAGTAGAAGGAATCCTTGCGGGTTCTTTCAAGCGAACCGTTGCCGGCATTGTCTTGATCTACATAAATGAAACCATAACGTTTGCCCATTTCAGAAGTCGAGCAGCTAATGATATCGATAGGTCCCCAGCTAGTGAAACCCATCAATTCAACGCCGTCAGCGACAGCTTCTTTCATCTGCTCAATGTGGCTGCGCAAGTAATTGATGCGATAAGGGTCATGCACTGCCCCGTCCTCTTCCGGTGTGTCGATAGCACCCAGCCCGTTCTCAACGATGAAAAGCGGCATCCGGTAACGATCATACAATCGGTTCAGCGCGACGCGAAGACCAATTGGATCGATAGGCCATCCCCATTCGGTAGCTTTCAGATGCGGGTTTTTGATCTGACTGACCAGCATACCAGAGTTGCTGTTGTCATTCGGGTCATATTTTCCGATATACGTCATGTAATAACTGAAAGCAATAAAGTCCACGGTATTGTCCCGGATAATGGCATCGTCGTCAGGAGCTTTAACCAGTTCAATGCCATTTTCCTCAAAATATCTTTGCATATAGGATGGGTATTCGCCTCGTGCCTGCACCTCTGGGTAGAACAGGTTCATCTGATCTTCCTTCAACGTCTGCAGAACGTCCTCCGGTTTACTAGAAGCAGCATACGTTTCCAGACGGCAGATCATACAGCCGATTTGTGCATTCGGCATTTTCTCTTTTCCGCTTTTGACAGCCAGCGCACTAGCAACAAACTGATGATGCGTTGCCTGATAAGCCACTTGCTCCGGGTTTCCCTTGATTTTATCTTCTAGAATGCCGCCGCCAGTATACAGACTTGTCAGCATCATGTTCATTTCATTGAAGGTGATCCAGTATTTCACTTTGTCTTTGTAACGGTCAAACAGCGTATTGGCAAATTTCAGATACAGATCGATCATCTCGCGGCTTTCCCAGCCGTTGTATTTGCGGGTTAACTCTACGGGCATCTCGTAGTGAGAGATCGTTACGAGCGGCTCAATGCCATATTTCAAGAGTTCGTCGAGCACGTTATCATAGAAGGCAAGACCAGCTTCATTGGGAACGGCTTCTTCTCCTGTTGGGAAGATCCGTGTCCACGCGATCGAAAGACGAAATACTTTGAAACCCATCTCTGCAAACAAGGCAATGTCTTCTTTGTAGCGATGATAGAAATCCACGCCGTTCCGTTTCGGAAAATATACGTTGGTGTTACCGCTCAGATATTCTTCCAATTGAACTGAATCCACGTCGAAGGTGAAATCCTTGCCATTGCGCTCCTCATGTGGAACGAATGGAGCCATGTCTGAGGTAGATAGTCCTTTGCCGTCTGCGTCATATGCACCTTCGAGCTGATTGGCAGCGGTAGCTCCGCCCCATAAAAATCCTTTAGGAAATGAGTGTTTAATTGTTTTTGTCATGTTGTTTCTCTCCTTTTTTTTGTATGTGGTATTCATGAAGCTGTCAACGAACGGTGAGCAAAAGCAATTCATTCATTGGAATCACCCCCTTCACCTGAACAGGTACTACATCGAGGTAATCCGGCGTATTGGTTACAATGACTGGTGTCACAAGATCAATACCCGCACCCTGGATGCCATCCATATCAAATTCCAGAAGCAAATCACCCTTCTTCACTTCTTGTCCGGCAACAACCTTCACGTCAAAATATTTCCCTTTGAGCGACACACTGTTTAGACCAACATGAATGAGAATGTCGATTCCACTGGACGAGGTCAGCATAATCGCATGTTTACTTTTGGCAACCAACGTGACGGTTCCGTCAAAAGGAGCTGTAACACGTCCATCCTGCGGACGAATGGCAATACCTTTCCCGGTCAATTCCTCGGCAAACGTTTGATCCGGAAGCTCTGCGAGCGGCACCAATTCACCAGTGAGCGGGCTGAACACCTCCCCTTTCTTATCCTCAATGGAATGTACTGTGACAGGTGTCACCGTTTCTTGAGAAAAGGCAGTGGTTGTATCCTGTTCCTGTTCGGTTACTGTTTGTGCTGAGTCGGACATTGCAGAATTGTGTGCATTTGGCTCATCCCATTTCAGCAGCAAAGTCACCACGAAGGAAACACTAAAGCTGATGCCAATTCCGATTAATGCAAACCAGAAATTAGACATGCCACCATTCGGGCCAATGTATAACGGAAGTGACAGCAATCCTGGTACAGCAAAACCGAAGCATTTCAGACCCACTGCGGTAATAAAGCCGCCCCCCGCTGCTCCACCGATGAGTGAAGCGTAAAATGGTTTTTTCAGCTTCAAGGTGACACCGTACAGTGCAGGTTCAGTAATGCCAAGCAAGGCAGATATGCCACTGGATAAAGCAATGGATTTCATTCTTTTATCTTTGGTCTTGAGGAAAACAGCCGTGACTGCACCAGCCTGACTCATATTGGTTATCAGGTTGATCGGCAGCAAAAGCACGTCATATCCGAGTTTGCTCAGATTCTGCAATGTGCCTGGGAAGAACGCATAATGCATTCCAGTCATAACAATCAGAGGCATGAGACCCCCGAGAATAATGCCGGTTAAAGGACCCGAATGGGCAAAGAGCCAGGAAGTACCCATTTCCAGATAGATGCCCATGTAATTCCCGAGGGGGCCAATCGCAATTAATAGAATCGGCACCGTGATGACTAACACAATCATCGAAGTAAAGATGACTTTGACCGGACCGGGAATAAAACGATCCACCCAGCGATGTACATAACTCAGAAGCCACACACCCAGAATAATGGGAATAACGGACTGGGTATAATTCACAATCGACACGGGCAGCGAGAGAAAACGAATCGGTTCAAGCTGGTTTGCCAGATACGCATTCAGAAACGTTGGATACAATAAAGTACCTGCAAGCGTTAGGGCGATATATTCATTCACTTTGAACTTGCGCGCAGACGATACAGCCAGAAGGAAAGGCAAGAAATAAAAGGCCGCATTTGCGATTGAAGACAGAACTTGATACTCCCCGCTTTTCTCCTGTATCGCTCCAAGTGTAACGAGCAGTGCCAGAATCCCCTTTAACATCCCGGTACCTACGATGGCAGGCAGAATCGGAGTGAAAATGCCGGAGATCGTATCCAAAACAGCATTAATCCCTTTAGAGCGTGGCGCGTCTGCTTCAGGCTGCGATATACTGCTCTGCTTCAACTGATCCTCGATCTGCTCATATACGGCTGCAACCTGGTTGCCAATAACCACTTGAAACTGATCGTTCTGAAACTGTGCGCCGAGCACGCCATCAAGTGCTTTAATCTGTTCCAGTTGAACTTTGTTTTGCTCTCGAACGTTGAAACGAAGCCGTGTGATGCAATGCCAGGCTTGGGTAATATTCTCTTGCCCTCCTGTTAACTGGATAATTTCTTTGGACAACTCCCGATGATTCATGTTGCTTCCTCCTTTTTTGGCGAAAAAAAAACCAAATGTAATACCGGCCCGCCACAGATGCGGAGTCGGAAACATTTGGTGGTGCCTGATCGAATCAGTAACACTCCATATTCAATTCATATTGATGATGGTATAACTTCAAACAGGTTGTATGGAGATCAATCCGTATCGGTACGGGATGTCACTCTCTCGATGTGGATCATGAGATATACCATCTCATCGGGAGTAATCACGAATCCGCGTTGCTGCTCCATCGCCTCCTTTATTTTGAGTGCGCATTGGAAGCTGACAGGATATCGCTCCGACAATACATCATATAAAAATTGCTGATCTTTGAACGAGAGCACTTCCCGGTTCAACTGACGAACAATGAAGTATCTCAGATGGGTGATGAACCTGGAAAAATCAGCAGATTCCTGATTCAGTGTCATCCTAAAATGTTCGGTCATGATACCTAAAATGTCGTTAATCATCTGTGTAATTTTAATCGTTTGGTTCATACTGCCCGAGTCGAATTGTGAGTTCACGAAATGAAGGGCAATAGAGCTTGATTCACCAGATGGCAGTGAGACTAGAAAAGCATCATTGATTTTTTGAACTGCCCATTCTCCGGCACGGTATTCGGCAGGATATAGATGGCGAATGTCCCAATGAAGCGGATTTTGCACATCCACGCCTTTTTTGAAACGATCCAGCGCAAAATGAATATGGTCCGCAAGTGTTAACAGGATCGAGTCATTCAGCTTTTTTCCGATCATTGTCTTGCCTTCTTCAATAATCTGATCCGTAATGTCGATGACTTGCAGTGGGATATCACTGAGAAATTGCTCAACTCGCTGATATTTATCATTCGAGCCGATTCGGAACATTTTCTGGATCTGGCTCTGCTCAATCGGCTGTCCTTTTACTTTTTTGAAGCCAACACCCGTTCCGATGACAATGACTTCGCAGCCTTCGGCGTCTTCCGCCAGTGCGATGTTGTTATTTAACGATTTTTTAAACCTCATGATGCAATCACCCCCAGTATGCAAAAAGCACCACCAATGTCCAATACACAAGTAATAAACAAACTTGTGAAATCCAGACTTTGGTGGTGCCTGATCGAATCAGTGACACTCCTTATATAGCTGTATCTTATATCAGCTATGTAATCGTTGTCAATACCATTACTCTGGAATTGTTCTGCAGGTGGTTCATCGTGGAACTTTCCCTCTATAAACTGACATCAAAACGAAAATCCTATTCGTCTGGAGTTTTATTTTTCTGAGCATCATAATAATATCGAATCAAAATATCCTGATCATAGTTGCCAAAACCTTTGCCAAAAAGGGTAAGCCCGCCTCGGCCAGCTACGCCCTCTTCCGGTTTCAATCCAAAGGTCCAATAGGTGGATGCACCCAGATTCAGGTCTTGAACGCACACGTCCGAGATGCGCTGACCATCAATAAACGTGCCCTCCCCGTTAATACGCAGCATTTTCAATACACCATACTGGTTGACATCCAGCTTCCACCATAGTGGCGTATGTTTACCTTTCCGATCTCCGAAATCGCCAGGGCTTGTCCAAGTACCAAGGTCATTGCCGTTAAGGGTAAAGCGAATATCTGACGGCCAGTTTTCGTTCACCTTTGGTGCTTCCGAGCTTAATTCAAGGGAAATTTCAATCTCTCGAAGATGCTGATCATTGTATAGATAATTGGGAATCTTATATTCAAGAAAACCTCGTGCCATCCAAAGTATTCCCGCGTTCACCCGATCCGGGTCCATAAAGCAGGCCGGTGTGTCGTACTGTCCAATCATCTGCGTAGTTGTCGCAATCCCGCAGGTCGGCCACGCTTCATAATCTGTATACTGACCTACCGGTATGGATATTTCATGGTAGGGAGCATCAACAGGCTCTGGTGACAGGTTAATAGTCATGAACTCTCGTACGATAAAACAGTATTTATAGGTTCCACCGTTCTCCCGTTTCATTCGGCTACCGACAATTCCGGCTTTTTGCAGCTTGCTTACATGTGTACTTACAATAGCTTTGCTCAGAAAAAGCTCTTGGGCAAGCGCATTGATATGCATTTCCCTGTTTTGTAGCAGCAGGCGCACAATGTTTAAACGGGCTTCACTTGCCAGTGCCTCGTAAATTAGCAATGAAGCTGCATCTGTCCCAAGCATCATGATGTTCACTTCCTTTTTTGAGTAAAATCGATCTATTTCAATTTCAGGATTCGTTATTTTGCGAACTCATAAAAATGAACTTGCTCAATATATAAGCATTATGATACATATTAGATAACAAATCAATGATTTGATTTTGCTTTTAAGCGAATTCAATACCACTGTTAATTCTTTCAAAAATATGAATTCATCCAATGGAGGTACTTACCATGCTTACATCCAAAATGCTTATCGATAAAGACTTTCAGATTGCGGAAGTAGATCCGCGTGTCTATGGTTCATTTATAGAACATCTGGGACGGGCCGTATACGGCGGAATTTATGATCCAGGTCATCCCACGGCAGATGCTCAAGGTTTCCGTCAGGATGCTATTGAAGCGATCAAGGCTCTGAATGTGCCAATTGTTCGTTATCCGGGCGGCAATTTTGTATCCGGTTACAATTGGGAGGACGGCGTTGGTCCGGTAGCGGAGCGTAAACGCAGACTTGAACTCGCTTGGTGGACGATTGAAACGAATGCGGTGGGAACAAACGAATTTGCAGATTGGGCCAAACTGGTTGGAACCGAAGTGATGATGGCTGTAAATCTGGGTACTCGCGGCATTGATGCGGCCAGAAACCTGATCGAATACTGCAACCACCCATCTGGCACATACTGGAGTGATCTGCGTATCTCTCACGGTTACAAGGACCCGCATAAATTCAAAACCTGGTGTCTAGGCAACGAAATGGACGGCCCTTGGCAGATTGGTGCAATGACTGCATATGAATATGGCCGTGTTGCCAATGAGACCGCTAAAGCGATGAAATGGGTTGATCCGGAAATTGAGCTTGTGGCTTGCGGCAGTTCCAGCCGTGACATGAGTACATTTGCAGATTGGGAAGCAACCGTGCTGGATCTCACCTATGAAAATGTGGACTACTTGTCCCTGCATCAGTATTACAACAACAATAAAGACAACACGTATGACTTCCTGGCGACATCGCTGGATCTGGATCAATTTATTGATAGTGTGGCTTCAATCTGTGATTTTGTACAAGCCAAGAAACGCAGCAAAAAGAAATTAATGCTGTCTCTGGATGAATGGAATGTCTGGAAATCCATCGGCACAAGCCGTATGGAAGAACGGTGGCAGATTGCGCCTCCAGAGTTTGAAGATGTGTATACACATGAAGATGCACTAGCTGTGGGCTGTTATCTGATTACCATACTCAAGCACGCCGACCGTGTAAAAATGGCTTGCCTTGCTCAGTTAATTAACACCATTGCACCAATTATGACCGAGAATAACGGAGCGATCTGGTTCCAGACGACCTATTTCCCGTTCATGCACGCATCCAACTTCGGTCGTGGTACGGTGTTGCGATCCATCACCTCTTCACCTAAATATGATTCCAAAGACTTTACAGATGTGCCTTATCTCGAAGCGATCAGTGTACATGATGAAGAGAACGGCACGATCACAATCTTTGCGGTGAACAGACATCTGGATGAGAAGTTGGAACTGAATGTGGATCTGCGTTCCTTCGGAGAAACCACATTTGTGGAGCATATCGTATTGGAGAACAACGACTTGAAAGCCACCAATACCAAAGAGAACCCACGTAACGTTGTTCCTCACAACGGCGGACACACAACCTTGGATCAAGGTAAAGTGCAAGCTGTACTGAACAAAGCGTCGTGGAACGTGATTCGCCTCAAAACCAAACAGGCATAAAGGCTTAATAACAGCGGAATAGAATCGTTTCCACTCTGCAATACAGCATTGCTTTTCGCACCGCGTGCAGCTCCCTGCGCACGGTGCTTTTTGCTGTATGACAGTGGTTGGCCGAACTACACAGTTCCAAAGTTAGACGTGTGGTGCGTATTGGAAATCTCAGTTTTTATTCCTCGCAACGAACGAATTTAACGAACACAGGGAGTCTTATTTAACCCGATTCGGGCGGATTTTAATTCTAACGAACACAGGAGAAGTTATGCTGCAGAATCAGCCTCTTTTTCACACTATATCTCACATTTTGCAGCGAATAGGGTTTGTCATGTTCGTTAGATAAGCAAATAAGCCACCCTCCGTTTGCCGTACGGAGAGCAGCTTGCAGTTAAGCATCTAGCGGAGAAGATAAGGAACAGAACAGAACAGATCAGAAAGAGATCAGATCACCCAACATACTAGCAATCCTTCCTTACCAAATGCAACGAAGGTTGTGTTCTATTTCACGATTTTCATTTCAAGTATTATCCTTGTTGTGCTTCCTCTTCACCATCGGTTTCAGCCTGAGCTGCCTGGCTCGCTGGAGTCATCAGCCCTTGAACTGCCCCCATAAATGGCTGAATCTGCTTAATCATGCCATACCCCATTTTGACCACAGGTGTAAACCGCTGGATCATGCCAAACAACCGCATACCCCCGCCTAACATACCTCCAATCGAGCCGGCACCGCCAAAGCCACCTAACAATGAGCCTAGCATAGGCATGAAAGAGGATACCTGGGCTTGCCTAGACGTTGAACGAGACATCGACCGGGATCGTACTTGCGACTTACGTGTGCTGTTCACCCGTTTACGGTTTCGAGAGGATGCTGTTTTTCTCGTAGCCCCTGCTTTAGGTTTGGTTTTGCGAGCACTGCCTTCAGATGAGGGTGCTGTGATTGCGGCCTGTGCAAGCTTTCCGCCCCCGGTAAGCACTACGCCTTCACTGTTAACGCCAGAGATGTACCCGACGTACGTCTCGCCATTATGAAGAGTCACGCAGACTGGGCGATCCTTGAGCCGTTTCACCCGGACGTGTATTTCATTGGTTTTAGCCATGGAATTCACCTCCACTTGACTTGATCTACTTCAGTCTACGCAATGGGTGGACGACTTGCCTGTGCGAATAACACATCCGTGTGCCGAAAGCAGGAAGATTCTAACACGGCTCCTGTCTCAGATATGCTCGATATACATCTCATTCAAAATATGACCCATACGATATGTGTGCTCTGCCAATTCAGATTTCACATAAGATTCAATATCACTCTTTTCGATATTGTACAAGACCTCCATTTCTTTAGAAAAAAGAAGGTGTCCCTCATTGATTTTCTGTTCCAACGAGGTTATCTGTTTGGGTTTCAGATCACCACCGAACACCTGCTGAAGTGCTTGCACATATGTTTCAAGAGAACGCGCTCCGACAATTTTTATACCCTGGTTCTCTTCATTCACAATGATAATGGATGGGAAACCTCTAACTCCCAAACTAGCGACACTCTCAAAGTCTTCCTCTAATAAATCTTGTGCAGATTGCTGTGCAGCCGCCTCAACCACTTCTTTTCCATTCAAATCCAGTTGATTGACGATATCCGTCAGCACATCATCTTCTCCAATATTTTGATTAAATGCAAACACGGCTTCACGCGCACGCCTTAAAAATTCATGTTCTTTACCAGGGTGTGTACTCTGAATGACCTTAAATACGCGAGATGGCGGATAGGAAGAAAGTATTGGATTATCGTGCCATAAGGAACCGTCGATGGGCATGCGTGAATGTTCACCCACTTCCTTCCAATGCTCTGCAACATCTGAAGGTTTCTGAATCCCGTTAGCGCCATCCGAGAAACCATTCCAGTTAGCCAGTAGCCCACCCATTTTAATTTGCAGCGTAAAATAATGACCGTATTCCTCAATAAACCGATGAAGCACAGGCTCAAGCGCCCAGCAGTGAGAGCAGATCGGATCTGTTGCGTAATAAAGAGTTATCCTTTTCTCAACGTGATTCAGATTGATTTCTTGCATCGCCTCTTCTTCGCTCACACCACATACGCCTGTTTCCAGATCACACATCATAGATTCGTTACTCACGTGTATCCCGCCTTTATATTGTCTTATGAATTGATTTTCTTGTGTTAGTTTGATTATAATGTCTACAATCTTCTGAACAAGTACGATTCTTTTTCTGACTTAGTATCAAAAAGTATACTATTGGAGGGTATCAAGTGAAATACGAGTTTAATTTTGATCAGTTATGTCCTGCGACTTATGCATTTCAGGTCATTGGAGGCAAGTGGAATCTTCCGATCCTGGCAATCCTCAGTGAAAATGACTGTATACGTTACAATGAATTAAAAAGAAGACTGCCTGGCATTACCGGAACGATGTTAACGAACTGTTTGAAGGATTTGATTCATTCCGGCATCGTGCATCGGGAGCAATATAACGAGGTGCCACCGAGAGTGGAGTATTCGCTCACAGAATCGGGCAAGGAATTGGTTCCTTTAATTGAATCCATGGTACTGTGGGGTCAGAAAAATATGACAGCAGGCTTGAAGGAACAAGAACTATAACGCCTGGCCTTGTGTAACCCCTTAGTCTAGATGTTCATTTTCTAATCGCTCTGTACACTTTGTTCAACGGCAAAAAGGCTATTTCACTGGAGCGCACGTCCTTTGAAATAGCCTTTCCTTTATAAATGCAAGACAGCCGCTTGTTTACGACGTGTACTCATCTAACTATTCAGGTCGTCATCTTCCTCATTTCCTAAATACATAACCGTTTTTTCTCCCTCAACCAATCTAATGATCTGCTTTCGTAATTTTGAAGGAAATAAAGGTAGTTCGTTTATATTTTTAATTTCGAGCCATTCATATTTCACTTGGTTTTCGTCACTTGGCAGAATAGAACTATCTTGGTCCATCAAACCTATGTACTCGCATAAAAAAACAAAATCTACACGATGAAGAGCTTCACCGTATACCCCTTCAATTACGAATTCCAGTGATAACGGTTCTACATCTATTCCGATTTCTTCCGCAACTTCACGCTTTACAGCATCCGTCAGGGTTTCACCTGCATTCTGGCTCCCACCAGGCAGGATGTAGATGACTTCATCATTATCATCCTGCTTCATTGCCAGCATTTTCCCGTCTTTAATGATCAATGCTTTTGCAGAATTTCTAATCTTTCTCTCCATTGCTAATCCCCCATATATATCTGTATCATGTTGTTGAAGGTTGATTCCATTTAACCTCACGATCTCCATAAAGAATATTTTAACACATACATCTAAACAAATTCTGAACAATCAAATCAACTCACTCTTGGCGACCTCCATGAAAGCAGCCATAGACGGAGAAATCCATTTTTCCCGATGCCAGAGCATTTGCGCAGAAAAGGATACATCTGATAAATCCCACGGCAGAGCAACCACTTCTCCATCGCTCAACTCTTTCTTCAAAGCCATTTCAGGTAATAAAGCAATCCCTAGACCAGCCGCAACACATTGTTTAATGGCTTCTACACTATGAAACTCCAGCTCTGTCAGAGCATCTGCACCTTTCTTTGTTATGGATTGGTCAAAATAAGTGCGATACGAACAGTTCTTTTCGGTCAGCAAAAAATGCTGTTTGTGGAAGTCATCAATAACTAACGCGGAACGCGATGCTAACATATGATCGGGAGAAACCACCATTTGAAAAGTCTCATCCTTTAAAAACTCTGAATGAAGGTCTTTGGAATTCATAGGCTCATCCAATACAAAGACGACATCGGCATGCCCTTCTCTCAGACTCGATTTAAGCTCTTGTCCAGACAAGGGGCGGAACAATAACCGCACACCAGGATAGTCCGCTCGGAAGCGTTTGAACAAGGCTGGAAGAAGATATGCACACAGCACTTCGTCTGCTCCGATCACAACCGTTCCAGCCAATTCTCCGTGCTGACTGGATATACACTTTGCTTCCTCTACATCGTTTAAAATCTTAGTGGCGTAAGGCAGAAACTGTTGGCCAGCATCCGTTAACACAACCTTTTTGCCTAATCGATCCAGCAATTTCACCCCGAGCTCTTCTTCCAGCGATTTGATTTGCATGGTTATGGTAGACGGTACATAGCTCAATAATTCAGCAGTTTGACTAAAGCTGCAGGTCGATGCAAGTGTCCAAAAGGTTTTTAGCTGGCGTATTTCCATGAGTCAGACACCTCCTAAGTTCAAAATAAATGAATGATATGTTCGATAACGTTTCGTTGAATTGATAATAGACGTATTGTAGAGTGAAATCAAGTTATTACTATTTTATAAGGAGAATCAATCTATGAACGATTATGAAACATATAACCTTGGAGATACATTACTTCAATCGGGACAACAGCTCCCTCAAGCCTTTATCGCTTACAAGACCTATGGAAACTTAAACGCGGCAAAGGACAATGTTATTGTTGTCCCAACATGGTTTGCTGGAATTCACACAGATAATGAATGGTTAATTGGAACGGACAAAGCACTGGACCCCAGTCGCTATTTTATCGTTGTGCCCAATATGTTGGGTAACGGTTTATCTTCCTCTCCAAGTAATACCCCTGCCCCATATGATAAGAACAACTTCCCCCTCATCTCCATGTATGACAATGTGCATGCCCAACATCAACTCATCACTCAAAAATTCGGTATCTCCAAAATCAAACTGGTTGTGGGCTGGTCTCTGGGAGCCATGCAGGTTTATCAATGGGGAACCAGTTATCCTGAGATGGTCGAGCGTATTGCCCCCTTTGGTGGAACGGCAAAGAGTAGACCCCATACACAGTTGGTATTCGAAGCAATGATCGCGGCGTTACAGGCAGATTCGAATTATAAAAATGGTAGATATGAGCGCCCTCCGGTTGCCGGTCTCGCAGCGATGGGACGAGCTTATGCTCCATGGGGGTTCTCGCAGGCGTACTATTTGGAGAAATTGTATCAATCTGAGGGTTACAACTCCTTGAAATCTTATGTAGAAGATTACTGGGATCAGGTATTTCTTCCCTTCGATGCTAACGACTTGATTACCATGTTGCGTACAGGAATCTATGGAGACATTAGCGATAATCCCGTAGATGACGGCAACTTCGAACAGGCGTTAAGCAAGATCACTGCTCCTGCACTCGTAATGCCAGGATCAAGTGACTTGTTTTTCACGCCAGAAGACAGTGCGTATGATGCTCAGCATATGCCAAACGCTGTGTATCAACCTGTAGAGTCCAAGTGGGGACACTGCTTTGGAATCGGAGCAAACGAAGAGGATTCACTCGTTATCGATCATCATCTAAAGCAATTTTTGGAGACATGAGTAAAAAAAGAAGGAGTACAAAGTAAAAAAAGTGCACAAAGCTCATTCATCTTTTCTCCGCTACAACTCAAAAGTAAAAAAAGATACCGGTTCTCGTCAATAACCTTTATATCCCGTTCCCCCTTTCTCGTTTAGAATATTTTCAAGTAAGCGATATTGAATTACGACTGATAAGGGGGAAAAGAAATGAACAAGAAAACAAAAGCCTTAGTCTTGTCTGTGTGCATGTCAACCTTATTACTCGCAGCCTGTAGCAATGGAAGCGGTGCTGATAAAGGTTCAACGACGGACAAGGATTCCAACGAGGCTGGAACGACCACCATCCATACCGTAACATCAGAATACACTTCTGCAAAATATCCAAAGGGCGACGATATCACCAACAATGTATGGATTAAGCGATACAAAGAGAAATTTAATATTGATGTCAAAACAGACTGGGTTAGCGATGAGTACGATACAAAACTCAATTTGGCTATCGCATCGAACGATCTTCCTGACGTATTCAGAGTTAATCCATCACAACTGAGACAGTTAGTCGAAGCAGATATGGTCATGGACCTTTCCGAGGTCTTTGATCAACACGCTTCAGATCGTCTCAAAGGTTACATGGAAGCAGATGCGGACAGTTACGAATCTGGAAAGAAGGACGGTAAGCTATACGGGATACCACAGATGCACTGGGGATTAATTGAACAGCCAGACTTCATCTGGATCCGGAACGACTGGAAAGAAGAATTGGGAGTCCAAGATCCGAAATCTGTGGAAGACATCAAAAATATCGCACTAAAATTCATGGAAAAGCACGGTGGTTATGGTATAGCCGTAGACCAATCGTTGGATTACCTCAACCTGCTGGCCATTGCATGGAATGCGCATCCGGATATGTGGATGGAAGATAGCACTGGAAAACTCGTGTACGGCTCCGTGCAGCCTGAGATGAAAAATGCGTTGGCTGAGTGGTCAGAATGGTACAAGCGAGGCATCATTGATCCGGAATTTGCAATCAAAGACTTTAATGCGATGAACGCGGATATCGTAGCCGGCAAAGTGGGAATGCAGCCTTATTACCAGTGGTGGGGTTATAATCCGGGTGTCGATACGGTATCCAATCTGGGTAAGGACGCCATCTTCTACCCTTATATCATCCCTACCGTTGATGGGAAAGAAGCCAAACAATCCATTTTCTTCGCCAACAACAATTATATCGTTATGAAAAAGGGATTTAAGAGCCCTGAAGAAGTGATCAAAATTTTGAACGACTATGCTTATATTGTGGATGAAGGCAATGGCAAGGAATCCACAGAAACGTTATCCGCCTTGCTGGACAACGATATTGCCCATGTTGTTGGAGCGTTCCGTGTACTTAATCCGAATTCCGATTACGAGCAATTTGAGGCGGTCTCCGCTGCCCTTCAATCCAAGGATACCAGTGGACTCACGACGTCGGGTATGTGGCAAAAATATAACAACAGTGTGGAATTCATGGAGAATGCAACCCCAGGAGCAGTTGGTGATTATTTGCAACAAGGGGCTCCAAAGAATGCGTATGGGCTTGCCAAGAAAGTACTGGACAGCGAGAACTATACAAAGACGGCCTTATGGGGTGTTACGCCAGAAATACTTTCAAGCTACGGCACAACCTTGGATGATATCCTGACCGAAGGTTTCACTAAGATCATTATGGGTAGCGAAAGTATCGATTATTTCGATGTTATTGTCCAGAATTGGCGTGCAGCCGGGGGCGATAACGCAACCCAGGCAGTTAATGAAGCCTACGGGAAGAAATAATCTCGTTTGTCACAAAGAGGGGATGAGGGGCATCTCTCCCCTTTTTTTGATAGCGATTACATTTGGCGTACAAGGAACGGAGGAATATGTATGTTGAGAAAATGGAAGCAGCAGAGTCCTTACCATCTCATGTTGATTCCAAGCCTGGTCTTGGTCTTCATCTTTTGTTACATCCCTTTCTACGGACTTATTATTGCGTTTCAGAAGTACAATCCGGGCCTCGGATTCAACTCGCCATGGGTAGGATGGGATAATTTTACCCACATATTTAATCAGCCGAACTTCGTAAGAACGATCTGGAATACATTGTACATGTCTGTCTTTAAGATTATCGGTGGTATAATCGTGCCCGTAATTTTTGCATTACTGCTTAACGAGGTACTACACAGTGGAATTAAACGTACATTTCAAACCCTTGTCTACATTCCGAACTTCCTCTCTTGGGTCATTATGGCTGGCATTATGCTGGATATCCTTAGCTCCGACGGCATTATCAATACATTTCTAAGTGTATTTGGTATTGCACCGATCTCCTTTCTTGGCACACCCTCTATTTTTCCTTGGACGATGATTGTGAGTGACATATGGAAAGGTTTCGGGTTTGGCACGGTTGTTTATTTGGCAGCCCTGACCAGTATTGATCCGGGACTTTACGAAGCCGCGGTGATCGACGGAGCGAAACGGTGGAAACAAACCATCTACATTACGTTGCCTCTCCTCATGCCAACCATTGTTTTAATGACCGTACTTTCACTTGGAAACGTACTCAATGCTGGCTTTGACCAAATCTATAATCTCTACTCCCCTGTTGTCTATCAGACGGGTGATATTATTGATACCTATGTCTACCGTTTAGGAATTCAACAAGCACAGTATTCAATTGGTACCGCTGTCGGGTTATTCAAATCGATCATTTCCAGTGTTCTCGTTGCTGTATCGTACATCCTGGCTTACAGAGTGGCTGGTTATCGTATCTTCTAAGAAGGAGGAACTCACATTATGATCTATGATAAAAGTATGAGCAGACGTGTATTTCTTATCATAAACTACACCATACTGCTTCTAATCTCTCTCCTATGTATCCTGCCGTTTATCAACTTGCTGGCTGTTTCATTCAGCAGCAGCGCAGCTGTATCTGCGGGGAGTGTTACGTTCTGGCCTGTGGAATTTACGACAAAAGCCTATGAATTTGCATTAACTGGAGGATCATTTTTCTCCTCTCTCTGGGTAGCCATTCAACGAACCGTTATCGGAACGTTGGTGAATCTGGTTCTGATCGTACTCACGGCTTATCCCCTCTCCAAATCAAAACAAAAATTGATGGGGCGTAATATCTATATGGGATTTTTCATAATAACCATGTTATTCAGTGGAGGATTAATTCCAACCTATCTCGTGGTCGTCAAAATGGGACTGATCGATTCCATATGGTCTCTGATCCTGCCTGGAGCTCTCCCCGTATTCAGTATGATTATCCTCATGAATTTCATTCGGGGGCTGCCCGAGGAGATTGAAGAATCAGCAATTATCGATGGTGCTGGGCCTGTACAAGTATTGCTTCGTATTCTACTCCCACTTCTCAAGCCCGCTCTCGCTACGGTTGGTTTGTTCAGTATCGTTGCCCACTGGAATTCCTGGTTCGATGGCATTATCTATATGAACAATCCAGCCAATTATCCGTTACAAAGTTACCTCCAGACCCTCCTGCAAAGTTTTGAGCAAATCATGCTGAAATCTGGGTCAGATTATACGCAGCTGTTGTCCATGATGAACGCCAGAACGGGGCGCGCCGCTCAAATGTTCCTGGGCGCCATTCCGATTTTACTCGTGTATCCGTTCTTACAGAAATATTTCACCAAAGGTTTGGTGCTAGGTAGCGTCAAAGGGTGAACAAAAGGGCTTGCAGTTCATACTGCGAGCCCTTTGTTTATATCTAAACTTATTTTTATGATCGCTGTACCGCATTATGAGATGTATAAATGAAAGCATGAATGACTATTTGGCTTCTATGATGGCAGGCAGCAGAATGGAGAAAATGGTACCTTCACCCATTTTACTCTCCACTTGTATTCCATAGGGTTTCCCAAAATGAAGTTGAATCCGCCGCTGCACATTATGCAATCCAATCCCATTCGTTCCCGTACCTGCACCGGACTTCTCTTCCAATAGATTCTGCATCGTATGATGATCCATACCGACGCCATTATCGCAGACTTGGATCACAACTTCATCCAGCTGTGATTGAATCCGAATGGTAATGATTCCGTCTTCTTCGAGTTCAGCGAGTCCATGAAATATCGCATTCTCCACAATGGGCTGCAGGATCATTTTGGGCATGCGATAATCCAGCAGTCTATCCTCAACCTCATATCGCATTTGAATACAATCATAGTACCTGACATTTTGAATCGTTACGTAATTCGTTATATTATCAAGTTCCTCACGAATGGTTACGAGGGTTCCATCGGATTTTGTTGCATAGCGGAGCATGGAGATTAGTGCATCGGTCATTTCCACGATTTTATCAGCCTGCTGCATTGAGGCAATCCATTTCACCGACCCAAGGGTGTTATACAGAAAATGAGGCTTGATCTGGTCATGGAGCGCACGCATCTCGGCCTTGGCTTTCTCTATTTCTTCCTGCTGCATCCGTTCGACCATCCGCTTCAATTCGTGCGACATTCTGTTAAATCGAATGGATAAATGACCAATCTCGTCTCTTGAGCCAATAGGTTCAACTTGTTCAAACTGACCTTTTTCGACCAGAGCGATATTCCGGAGCAGCGTCTTAATCGGAGTTGTGATGACATGAGATAGAAAGATGGATATGACGGCAGCAAAAAGAACAATGACTATGGCAAGCGTCACCAGATTACGGCCCAATATTTTGCCATCAGCAGTCAGCTCATCCAAAGGCATATATAAGTAAGTTGTCCATTTTTGCTGACTAAGGGGACTGGTCACCACGACATTTAGTGCTTCAGGCGGACGAACGTTGTCCCGGAACAGTGTCCCGATTAATCGTTCGTTCACGTTATATACGATCTTGTCATCCTCATCAACGATCATGAATCTGGAGCGCAGCCCTTCCTGCAAGTTTCGATTGACGATTTCGATGAATTTGATATCAATGCTGACAACAATCACGCCAAGCAGTTTTCCACTAGTCACATCATGAATTTTGCGAGCGTGTGACACTGCCAGTATTTTATTCTCCAATTGCTCGTCGATTCGTGTTGTGAGGGTAATGGTTCGATCCTTATCATGCATGAACTTTTTAAACCACAATTCGTTTGCTACTTTGAAGTTTGGATCAATGGGTTGATGTGGACTGACAAAAAGGTCTTGCCCCCCGTTCATATTGTAGAGGTAGATGGAGAATACGCGATCTTTCATCATGATATAATTCATCAGAATATTGTATGCGGCAATCTCATGTTGTTCATCACCCTCTCGCAGGAAGTCCTGGATCGGAAAACTCCCTTCATCAGTCGCAGACAGATTGTCACTAAGACCATTGCTGGCGAGCAGCGAAATTTTCTCAATCTCCTTGAGGAACTCGTCAATGCGGATATTCGTCTGTTTGGCCAGATCGTTTAGCAACGTTGTATAGTTCTGTGCCAACAACCGTTCTGAGGAGTAATACGAATTGATTGTCATCACCAATACCGGAAGGATAATGACCGTCATACAGATCACCATAATTTTGTACTTTATTCGGAAGGGCCGAACATGCTTCATATGCTGCACCTCTATTCACCGATTACATTCATCCCTGCTGTAATTCTCGATATTCCTCAGGAGTGACACCTACCGATTTTTTGAAAATCTTACTGAAGTACGTGTAATTATGGTAGCCCACCTTTTCTGCGATTTCATACACTCTCATTCCTCTGCTCAATAGATACGCCTTGGCATGTTCAATTCGAACTCGGGTCAAGTACGTAATAAAGTTCTCTCCTCGTTCCTGTTTGAACACACGGCTGAGATACGACGGATTCACACTGATTTGGCTAGCGATACTTTGCAGTGAGATATCTTCCGCATAATACTTGTCGATCAATTCAGTGGCGAGATCGGTGTAAGTACTTTCCTGTTTGATTTGGGAATCGCTTTGGAAGTAATATGCAATATGAGCAAGCATATCTTGGTGGATATCCTCCCAATACTCCCCCTTTAGAACGATTTCATAGGGTGATTTTTCTGTTAAAGAAGGTGCACCTCTTTCCGTAGCTCGGGATAGATGGGAATGTATCGTTTCCATTACCATGATATATTGCTTGCGAATGCTATTCTCATCTGCTCTTAGCTGTTCCAGATTGGATCGGCTTTTGGTTGTCTTTGCTTACCCATAACTTCAACAAATCTCGTTCTTGTTGCGGGCTTAAAGCCCCCTTAACTTCATGTCGATCTGGAGATTGAACCATATCATCGTAATACAACACCTGGTTGCTTCCTGTGAAGAAACTCTGTTGTAGAGCCGTTTCTGCCTCTTGGCAGGCCTTCCTGATGTGAAGGAAACCGGAAGTCATTCTACTCACCCCAGCCGTGAGCGATAGATTCATAAAATCCTTGATGGAAGACAGCAATTTATTACATAGTTTATTCAAGTCGGCGTGTACAGATTGGCTCTCAGGAAGTACATTGACGATCACCCAATATTCTGAGGAACTTTCAACAAAAATCTCTTTCTCCCACTTCGATGGAATGATCTCTTCCATAATATTAAGAATTGAAAATCGGAGCAGCTTTTCCCCCTTCTCTACATATTTCCGCTTTGCATCCTCGTAATAGTTCACGATGAACTTCATGACAACCAACTGGTCCGAACTTATACGAAAATGCAGTTCTTCCGCTTTGGTGACGATATCCTCCTCACTAATGAATCCGCTTACAATATCTTGGAAGAAACTATCCTTTAGATATCTTAGGCTCTTGGAATAGTCATGTGTTATAGAGGGTGTGTTGGTTGGGTGAACATGTTCACTTTGCAGTTTCTGTCCAACATTGCTCAGGAGGTCAATAAGGGAGGATTCGGTGATCTCACTTTTAATCAAGTAATCTGAAGCGCCAAGTTTTAGCGCCTCTTTCACATAATGAAATTCGTCAAAATTACTCAGGATGACATACTTACAGGTTTTCAGTACGCAGGAGGCCTCTTGTATAAGCTGCAGCCCATCCATAATCGGCATTTTAATATCTGTAATAATTAGATCAGGCATCACGTCAAGCGCAAGGCTTAATGCCTCTTTTCCATTTCCCGCCTCACCCACAACATAGAAATTGTACTCTTCCCAATTCAGCATGGAACGAATTCCAACCCGCATGAGCAATTCATCATCTACGATCATCAGTTTATACATGAT
This sequence comes from Paenibacillus sp. FSL R7-0026, assembly GCF_038004485.1. Lineage (NCBI taxonomy): Bacteria > Bacillati > Bacillota > Bacilli > Caryophanales > Paenibacillaceae > Paenibacillus > Paenibacillus sp. FSL R7-0026. The sequence continues at coordinate 3,031,608 of NZ_JBBORG010000001.1, read as the reverse complement.
ATCCCCCAACATGAACCATTTTTAGATATTTTACCATTAAACGAACTGTTGCAAAGATGTCTAGCGAACCTTATTGAATTTCGGGTATCATAAATAACACTTTTACAGAACATACGTTCCTGTTATAATCAGATTATCATATTTGGTGTAACATAACATGCCCGTCTGGAAAGGATACATATCATGAATTTATACAAGTTTGAATTAACGGTGAACGGATATCTATTACGCGTGCATTTCAGTGCATCTGAAGAAAGTGGATTGAAATGGTGCAAACGAGTTGCTTCTGAATTCCAGAATAACGTTGCCAATCTGGAGATCAAGGTTGATATACATAAAAAGCAGAAACAAAAGCATGCACGGGATTATCACGGAAAGCCATATCTGTATGATAGGACACTAAGGAAAAAGCCGCTGGCGAAGAAAAATAAATCGGCTGAATCATCTGCTGTTATGTAAAGGTGTTTAAAAGACGTTCTTAAAACCAAAAAAGCCGCAATCTATTTATGCGACTTTTCTAGCAATCATCTGTTGTAATAGTTGTCTATGTTTCCTTTCTCAATGCCTCAACGATGCTCGTTTGGTTTAATCGATACATCGGCCAAGCTGTAGCAACGAGTGTTGTTGCTATGGCACCTGTACAAGCAAGAACAATACTAGACCATGGAATGGCCCAACCTACATCGAGAGCCCCTTTGAAGAGATGATGTATCCCATAGCTTAGTGCTATTCCGAGTATACTACCGTATACTGCAGCGTACACGCCGTATAAAACACCTTCCAAAAGGATCATTTTCCCTACATTGCGCTGTGTCATGCCAATAGCTTTGAGCACCGCAAATTCTTTGGTGCGTAGAATGAGATTGGTGCTGACGGTGTTCATTATATTCAGGAATGCAATAAGGACAATTACACCGATAAAACCATACAAAAAGATGCTTGCTGTGGTGGCATCGTTTTTGGCCTTTGCTCGCGCCATCACATTATCCATATAGCTGTAACCAGCGTCTTTTTCGGTTAGGGACTTGAGGTAATCCGTGATCGGCTTGTTTGAAATATCGGTTTTCGCAAGAATAAAGATCCTTGAATACGCATCGTTACCTGTAACTTTCTCTATGACTTCAGGTGTCGTAATGAGTTCAAGCATCGCGCTCTCATTATAATCTTTCGATAACACCCCTTGTTCAACGATCCCCGTCACCGTCAGTGTCTTGTATTTTTGATTCCCTCCCTCTAAAGTACGTACTTGGATGTGATCCCCAACCTTAAACTGGGTTTGGTCGATGATAATCTGTTTGCCTTCCTCCGTCGTTATAATTCGTAACTTCTGATTGAGAATGACGCCATTCTCCTGGTTCATCTTATCTTTGTCGATCGTACCAGCCGTTAGTTTGGATTTCAGAGCATCGAGTCCGTTATCTCCGTAAGATTCGAGGAAATTGTTGTCTGTTCGATACCCCTCTCCCTCTTCAACAGAATACATTCCCTTCCTGAGTTCATAGTATTTGGGATTGACTTTATCCTTCGGAAGAATTGCCATCACTTGATGGATATATAACTTATAAGCATGTTCTACTGCGTCAATTTTGACAATGTCTGAATATACGGAATCATCGATCCGCTTGGAATCCCCTTCATATTGAACTGAATAGGAATACTCGATCCCCGATTGAGACGTCTGTCCTAAGAATCCGGCCAAGCCGCTAAAGACAATAAATAGAATCATGCTGATCACTATGGAAAAGGCAGTGATGCGGAAACGCTTTTTGTTCCGCCTGATATTTCGACTAGCAAACTGCCCTTCGATACCTAACAGTTTTCCTAGCAGCATTGATTTTCGGACAGATGTGATGTCCTCCACCTTTGTGCTTCCCGAGCTATGAATCGCCTCAAGTGGGGATACCTTTGCAGCCAGTCTCGCAGGTCCGATTGCCGACAGATAAACAGTCAATAATCCCAGTACCCCGGCGATGATCAAAATTGGCAGGGAGATGACCATTTGCATATCATTCAGAAATCCCAACGCCAAAAAGCTGATGTTGTAAAACAGAAGTTTCATAAAAACAGTTCCCGTCAATAATCCAATAGGAATGGCAATTAGACTAAGTATTGTCGCCTCTTTGAGAACTAATTTGCGTATTTGTGATGGGGTAGCCCCAATGCACCGCAGCATTCCGAATTGGGAGGTCCGCTCCAGAACAGAAATATGAAACGTATTATAAATTACCGCACTCGTACAACCCATAATAATGATGATGATTGCAGCGAATGCGTATAGTAGACTGTGGTTTACACCTTCGTAGGTGCTTTCGCCATATAACTTGAGCAGTTCATTATTGTAATCGATCCGAACATTTTTAATGTCGATAGCCCTATCTAGTTTTACGGCAGAACCTTGATCCACTTTCTCAACATTTAATGATGATATGATAGCTTCTGTCTTTGGCTCGATTTGATCCATCGATTTCATTTTGACGTAAATGAAGTATTTTTTATCCGGTTTGATCGTTTGGTTATCATCATAAGTGATGGCCGGTAATATGAAGTTGGCCGACCAGGAACCCTTAGTGCCTGGGTTACTAAACCCGACGACGATAAATTCCCTCTCTGTTTGGGGGCGAAAATCCTCATCCTGATCCCAGCCGAGATCTCCCAAACCATTAATTTTTTTCATTTCCCCTGTTGATGCAACAATCCGATCTCCCAGATTTAACTTAATCGAATCACCCAGTTTCGGTTTCGTTGGAAAGCTATCCAGACTCAACGTAGGTAGGATAATTTCGTGAGAATTCTTGGGAAGTCTGCCCGCATCCAATTGAATCTGGAGTTTGCTCATTGCATCAGTGTTATAATTTTTGAGATTCAAATACCGATAAGGCGCAGCAAATGGATTTTCTCGCTTCTCTTTCTCACTCGTTTTACTAAGGACTGAATATCCTTCCCTACTAATAATTCCGGCACTCTCCACCGATGCATTATTGACAACTTTAGAGATGGCTTCTCCGGGTAATCCGTTAAAAGAAACATGGTAATCCCCGTACTCTTGAACGGTTTGCCGAACCACCTTGTCTCTGAAGCTGAGGCCGATGGTTCCGATGGCTGTAAGTAGTGTCACGGACAAAATAATGCCAACGATCGTTAGTATTGATCTTTTTTTCTGCCCTAGCAAATATTTTTGGGTAAGACTAGTATACTTATTCACGATCTCTCACCCCAGTTTGCTGCAAGAGTGTGCCATCTTTTATATTTACAACACGGTCCGCTCTCTGAGCTACATTCAGATCATGTGTGATCATAATCAAGGTTTGATTATACTTTCTGACGGAGTAGGTAAGCAGATCTACGATTTCTTTACTGTTCTTGCTGTCCAGATTGCCCGTTGGTTCGTCAGCCAAAATAATCGATGGTTTATTGATCAATGCACGTCCAATTGCAGTTCGCTGCTGTTGCCCGCCTGATAATTGGGACGGAAGGTGCTGCCTTCGATCGCTGAGTCCCAGCACGCTCAATAATTCCTCAAGATAACCCTCGTCCACATGTTTATTCTCAAGCAGCATCGGCAGTTTAATGTTTTCTTCCGCAGTTAACACCGGGATCAGATTGTATGATTGGAAAATAAAACCGATTTTGCGTCTTCTGAACACAGCCAGTTCATTTTCACTTTGAGAATACAGGTCCATACCGTCAATAATGACTTGGCCACTTGTCGGTTGATCCACTCCCCCGAGCAGATGCAGCAATGAGCTTTTGCCAGATCCGCTGGCGCCCACGATCGCAACGAATTCTCCTTGATTGACGGACAGATTAACATCTCTCAATGCTTCCACCCTAGCCTCAGCACTTCCGTATATTTTACATAAATGATCGGTCTTCAAAATTTCCACCTTGTTGTACCTCCAGTTGTATGATTAACATTGCTTGATTGTTATTATAGGTGTGGAAGCTTACGTTGAAGTGAAGAAGAAGCTTACATTACCGTAAGCTTCTTCTTAAGTCCTCTCTTTTTTGAAAAATGAAATTCTGAATGTTGTCCCTTCTTGAAGCACACTCTCCACCGTAATGATCCCTTGTTGTTCCTCAATGATCGATTTGGTCAAAGCCAGACCAATCCCTATACTGTTGGGCTTGTTATGGTTCTTTCCTTTATAAAATCGTTTGAAAATATGAGGCATATCATCGGGATGAATGCCTTCGCCTTTGTCATGGATAATGATCGTATCAAACAGTGCGTTTTCTTCCAAATGGATTTGAACCTCACCCTCTACTGGGGAGTGTTCCAGTGCATTTTTAATCAAATTTATAACAGCTTCCTTGAGCCATTCTTCATCTGCTTGCACAAACGCATTTTCACTACCGAGGATGGAGATCGTCTGCCGCTTCTGGTCTGCTACCGTCCGAAGTGAATAGACAACGCTCTCCACCATCTCCCTAAGCTCGATCCTTTCTTTTCGAAATCCAATTGCTCCCGCTTCGACCCGTGCCAGCTTCAGCAGGCTGATAATGAGCCATTCCATTCGGTCAAGCTGCTGCCGACTTCGTTCCAGAAACGTCATTCTCATTTCTTCTTTCATCCCGGGTTCATTCAGCAGATTCTCATTGAACACAATCAGAGAGGCTAGGGGTGTCTTGAGCTGGTGAGAAATGTCGGATAACAGATTGCGCAGAAAGGTTTTATCCTGCTGGAGTAGCTCCAGGCTGTTAGTTAGTCTTCCAGCCATCGCATTGAAGCTCCGGCCAAGTGAGCCGAAGTCTCCATCCTCCGTCTCAGGCAGTTTTTTATCGAATTGCTGTTCCACAACCTGCTCCGCTGCATGAGAAATCGTTCTGATTTTTACGAAAAATGTACGATACTCCCACAGAAGCAACACCATGAGTGGGATCAGGAACAACAATACTTGAGTCGCTGTTTTTAAGGGTAATGCTAGTCCTGAAAGAGCCGGCTGATCTTCTAAAGACATACCCGCCTGATATCCGTATTGTGCAAGGATACGTTGCCCCTCAGCAAGTTCATCGGCCTGGGCACCTTGGGTAACAAAGTGAATCACCTCATTCTCCAACTGGGGATCTTTCATTAACAAATGCCCGATTAGGGCACTATTCTGATTCACAATGGTTGTATTAATGCTACCGACTTGATACTGCATGTAAAAGAACATCACGAACGACAAAAGAACTTGCAGAGCAAGTACTTTAATGGCGATGGATTTCCACTCTGGATTTCGCATGACTTCAAACATGTTCATCTCCCTATAACTTCCACGTTCCATTTATATCCGATCCCCCGAACGGTTACGATATATTGTGGTGCTGCTGGAATATCTTCCACTTTCTCTCTTAACCTGCGGATATGGACAGAGAGCGTATTATCATCAATGAAGTCGCCCGAGAGATCCCAGAGATGATTCAGAATTGAACTTCTGCTGCATATCTGCTTCGGATGAGAGATCAACATCAATAGTAGTCGATATTCAAGCGCCGTCAGTGTAATTTCACTATTGTTTTTGAGTACAGTTCCTTCTAAAATACGCACCTGGATGTTATCGGATATCCATAAGCTTACTTCTTGTTTCCCCTTGTTGTTACGTCGTAATACGGCTTTAATTCGTGAAATAAGTTCTTTGGTTCGAACAGGTTTGGTTACATAGTCGTCTGCTCCGAGATCAAGCCCTGCGACCACGTTTGCTTCCTCATCCAAAGCCGTCAAAAAGATAATGGGCACTTGCGACGTTACCCGAATCTCACTGCATAGTTGATATCCCGACCCATCGGGCAAAGTGACATCCAACAAAATCAGATCGATCGACTTTGCCTGCAGTGCGTGTCTGGCTTCTTCCAAGCTACCCGCCACCACGACCTCATATCCTTCATTGGACAGTGTATATTGAATACCAAACACCAGATTTTCATCATCTTCTACGAGTAATAAGTGATTCATCGTACACCTCAGATCATGCTATTTTGAATTTGTATTTATTTCATGTTGATTATAGAGTTCCTGCGTCATTATACATCATTTGAGTTCATTCACGTGAATGTTTGCCCACTTAATGGTTTTTCTCAATGGATAGACAAAAAGACTAAAGAAAAGATTACTGATAATAACAGATAACATCAGTGACCGTTCTTTAGCCTGATTTGAAGTACTACTGAGACCACGATCAGGACTGATCTTACATTTTCACGCCCCGGCGTCTCCAACCATTTGTCGTTCAATTTGTTTCATTTCATAAAAATAACCTTTTTGCTCCATCAGCTCGGAGAAGGAACCCGATTCCACAATCTTGCCTTGGTCCATGACCACAATCCGATCCATCTCTTCCAATCCCGTCAGCCGATGGCAGATCAGGAGAAATGTATCTTCGGATGCTTGTGCAAGAAGATGCTGGAGCACATGTTTCTCTGTGACGTAATCCAGCGAAGAAGTTGGTTCGTCCAGAAGCCATAACCGTCCTTTGCGCAGCATGGCCCGTGCGAGAGCCAACCGCTGCTTCTCACCGTCCGACAGGTTCTCCCCTTTTTCATACACCATGTCGGTCAACAACTTATTCGGCAGTTGGACTTTATCCAGCACAGCCGACAGTTGTTCATCTGAATGTTCTTCTTCATTCAGCAACAGGTTATCCCGGATGGTTCCCCGGAAGAAATGACTTTGCTGCAACACAACATTTGTCCTTTGCCAAATGCTCTCTTCATTCAGTTCCTGCACCAGAACATCGTTTAACCGTATCTCACCAGACGTTGGCGCACGCAACTTGAGTAATAGATCGATAATCGTTGACTTGCCTGACCCGCTCGGCCCGACAATCGCTGTTTTGGAGCCTGCTGCAAGTTGCAGGGATAGCTCCCTCAGCGCCGGTCTCCATTCCCCTTCATATTGGAAGTTAACACCGGATAGTTCAATCGAAACTGCCTGATCGGATGACACTTCACCGCTTGGCTGTACAGGTTGCACATCGGAGGTTGGCACCGTTTCCGCCAGTCGCTGAGCGGCGTGCTCGCTGTCCTGCTTATATAGAGGTAATATAGCCATTGCCGCAGCTTCTTCGAACACGGTCTGCGTGGCCAGGATCAGCATGGCGAGGAATACACCGGCAAACGCTCCATTCACAATTAAGAAGGCGCTGAGTGCTAGTACACCCCATGTAACAAGATACGTCACAAAAACGTGCATAGATTGCCCGCGCAGCAGGTGTGAAGCGGCTTGTTTCTGTTCCGTTGCCAATGCAGCGGAAGCCTGCTGAAGCTGTTGCTCACGCTGTTCCAATTGGCCGTATACTTTCAGATCCCTGAAACCATACAACACTTCGGTTACTTCCGTGGACAGCAAGGCCCGTTGCTGGCGGACACGTCCGTGTATTTTTCGCTGACCTAACAAGACAATACCTGGTACAACAAATGCCGTAATCAGCATACCTAGTACTAACAAACACGCAATCCAGATCGAAAAGGCCGAAGTGAACAGCATGGTAGCCAAAAACACCATAACGACCATGATGGGTGGATACGCGACCCGCAAAAAGTAATTTTGCAAGCTTTCCACATCACCCACGATCCGCGCAAGCAGATCCCCGCTTCGGTTTTTGTTCAATATACCTGGCGTTACCGGGATCAGTTTGGCAAAAAAGGACGTCCGCAAACGGCTCAGCATGGAGAATGTTGCTCTGTGCGAATACAAGCGTTCCCCGTAGCGACTTGCCGCTCGAAGGAAACCAAGTAGTTTGACCATGGAGGTGAGTACAATTAAGGTGTACAACGGTGGCGCGAATACCGTTTGCGATATCATATACCCACTCGCGGAAAAGAGAGCTACCCCTGCTATGCCGGCGATAAATCCGCCCAATATCGAAAGCAAGATATCCTTGCGCTCCTGAATCATCGCTTTTGACAGAATCGTCAGCTCATTCATGCTAACCCCCCTTTCCGTTGTACATCCACCATCTCCGCATATTGAGGCACGCGCGCCAGAAGCGCTTTATGATGTCCTGAATCCACCAATACCCCATTGTCCATAAACAAAATGTTGTCCGCATGTTGAATTGTATATAAACGGTGTGCCACCGTAATCATCGTTGCTGTTTTGGCTAATGACGCAATGGATTGTTGCAGTACCCGCTCAGTGTGCAGATCCAGTCCGACTGTGGGTTCATCGAATAAAATGACGGATGGTCTCTTCAGAAAAGCACGTGCCAAGGCAAGTCTTTGCTTCTCCCCACCAGACAGCCCCCGGCCACCCTCACCAACAAACGTATCCAAGCCCTGCTCCAATTGTGCAACAACGCCAGCAAGCCCTGCTTCCTCTGCCGCCTGCTCAATTTCAGCTCTGGTGACGTTCCGACCCGCGCCAATCGCGATATTTTCGGCAAATGTACCTGCAAAAATATACGGATGCTGTGTAATGTAGCTAACACGCTCGAACCATGCAGCCTCATCATGTTGCGAAATCTGGCTTCCGTTAACCAGAACCGCTCCCGAATCTGGTTTCAGCAAACCGGCAATGAGATGAAGCAACGTGGTTTTACCTGAGCCACTTTTGCCTACAATAGCGATCTGTTCTCCCGGTCCAATCGAGATCTGTCCTGTCTCAAGTCCAAAGGAATCAGGTGTGTACTGGAATCGGACATGGTCCAGTTCAATGGTTGGTGGCATTGTTATCAACTCGGCACGAGCTGTACGGAGCTCTTCCGTCTGTGCTGTTGCATCGACATTGGTTAATTCGCTTTGATCCGATCCATCTTCAGGCTCCGTTTGTGTGCTCTTGATACTTGTTTCATCAAGCATTTGTTCCACCTTACGAATGGCCCCCATACTGGTTCGCCCGCTGTGAAAAGCCGTTCCTGTATTCTTCAACAGACTGTAAAACTCGGGAACGAGTAACAACACGAGAAAGGCCGTGTGAAAGGTCATCGATTTGAAAACGAGTAACTGGATAGCCAGTTCAAGCGCAACAATACCAATGCTTAACATCACGATCGATTCCAGCATAAACGTATTTGTAAATGCAATTTTCAAAATGCCCATGGTAGCATCACGATACCCCAGACTGCTGCGTTCAATTTCCTGTTGCTGCCGTTTAGCCCGTCCGAATATTTTTAACGTAACCAGTCCCTGAAGTGAATCCAGAAATGTACCGGAAAACTCAGCCAGTTGCGCGTATTTTTCTTCTGATTTGTTCTTTGTCTTGAGCCCAACCAAGATCATGAACAGCGGGATAAATGGTGCCGTAAACAGCATAATCCAGCCTGTATTGGCGTGCTGCGTAAATGTAACAACCAGAATCAGAATCGGGATCATCGCGGCTTCCATCATACGCGGCATGTACTGACTGAAATAACTGTCGGCTTCATCCACAGCATCCAAAGCAACGCTGACCTTTCCTCCCGTCTGTCCACTCAGGGTTGAAGGCATGGAAGCGCGGGTCAGGTTCTGCAACACAGATGATCGCATATTCGTCTTGGCGCGTGCTGCCATATGCAAGCCCACTTTCCCATTACCATACGACAACAGTGAGCGTACAGCCATAACAACCAGTAATAGGACAAGCAACAGGACCACTGATGAAAAGGAAGCTTTCTCTACAAAGATTCGCTGGACTGCTTCAGCCACCAAGGTGGCCTGGCTTATTATAGCTGCACCAAGGGCCAGCGATATGATCGCAAGGAGAAGTCTGTTTTTTCGTTGTAAAGACATTTGCTGCGAGATCAGATTGGATTTGGCTCTCCTCTTCATTGAACGCTCCTCCTTTATTTTTTCCCTTTCACATAATCCGCATCAAACAGGAACAGTTTGAATACCAGAATAAGAGAAGGAATTAACAGGCATAGACCACCGATAAACACGACCACTAGGGCGAAACCCATTGCAGGTGATGTGGCGCTGCTCTGAATGGTGATGTATGGATCGAGAATGTAAGGATATTGCCCAATCCCGTAAGCGAAAAAGGCTGTGAAAAATTGCAGCATGATACTTATAAAAGCTAATCCATAACGTCGTCCGTTATATAACAGCCACATGGCAATCATGAAAAACGCAACGGAAAGCGCCAGCAGCCACCATAAATCCATCATGTTTTGAAAATGACGCTCATTGTGTTGACCCAAATATATAAATGCAGTCAGCGCGAGAATAATGGTAGGTGTGCTCCAGAACAAAGCATAGTTCCGCATGAGCTTCAATGCCGAATGGTCCTCTGCGCGAGAAGCGTAAAATGTGAGAAATGATCCGCTAATGAACAATACGGACACGATGGCTAGACCAACGATGCTCCACGATAATGGATTCGTAAATAGTGCCCAGTAATCCAGGGAAACGGTATCGCCTTGTTTCAAAATAAAGCCACCTTCAGACAATGTCAGTGCCACTGACAATGACGCCGGAATAAGCAACCCTGTAGCCCCGTATAAAAACAAATACACGATACTTTTTTTGGAACCATAATTTTCGAAAGCATAGAACGACCCACGAATGGCAAGTAAAATGACGGCTATACTTCCCGGAACAAGCAGCGCGGAGCCATAATAGTAAGCAGTATCCGGGAAAAATCCAACGATGCCAATATAGAAAAAGACAAAAAATACATTGGTGATCTCCCAGACCGGTGATAGATAGCGGGAGATCAGACGATTAATCAGGTGATCCTGCTTTGTCAGGCGTGCATAAAAGGCGAAGAAACCTGCTCCAAAATCAATGGAAGCTACAATAAGATAGCCGTACAAGAACAGCCAGAGTACGGATATACCAATCAATTCATAACTCATCAGGCCTGATCCCCTTTCTTGGCTGATTGCTCATGCTTCTCTTTCAACCATTTCTCCATCTCAAGCTCAGCAGGATTATTATTGAACAGACGTCTCAATACGAGAACACAGATGACGCCGAGCACGATGTATAGAAGCAAGAAGACGAAAAATAAAATTCTTACACTCGGTGAAGAAGTAGCGGCCTCTTCCACTCGCATATAACCTCGGATGATCCATGGCTGCCGTCCGATCTCTGCATAGAACCAGCCCATTTCAACAGCCAGAAAAGCAAGCGGTGCACTAAGTGCAACCATACGAAGCATCCACTTGTTAAACTGATTTCGTTTCCTCCAGAATACAAACAGGAAGTACAGACTTGATATAGCAAGCAGAGCGAATCCAATTCCAGCCATTAGATCAAACAAATAATGCACAAGTAAGGGCGGGTGTTCATCTGGTGGAAATTCATTCAGCCCGGTTACCTCGGCGTTAAAGTCTCCAAAGGCAAGGAAACTGAGCAGTTTCGGTAAATGAAGAGCGCCTATAATTTCATGTTCCGCATTCAGCCATCCCAAAAAAATCAAATCCGCGCCGCTTTCCGTCTCGAAATGCCACTCGGCAGCTGCGAGCTTCTCCGGCTGATGCTCAGCCAAAAACTTGGCAGACACATCTCCAGCTAAAGAATTTAACAAACTGAATACCAGCACAACGGCCATCATGAGATTCAAGCCTTTTTTGTGGTAGGCTGACACTCCTTTTCTCAGCATCGCAAAGGCTGCTATTCCTGCTAGCAGAGCAGCTCCTGTCAGATAGGCCGAGCTTAATACATGGAACACTTTGGAGAACGTCGCCGTATTCAGCATCGCTTGCACGGGGTTCACTGCCATGAATTGACCTGCTTCCATGACAAAACCTTCAGGCTGGTTCATGAATCCGTTCACTGTTGTAATAAAAACAGCAGACATGCCTGCCCCGGCGACAATCGGAATAGTCAGCAACCAGTGGATATACGGATTTTTGAACCGATCCCACGTATACAGGTAAATGCCCAGGAATATCGCTTCAAAAAAGAACGCGAATACTTCCATAAATAGTGGCAGTGCAATGACATTCCCGGCCAACTTCATAAAATTCGGCCATACCAGGGCCAACTGTAGTGAGATTGCTGTGCCTGTCACGACACCAACCGCGACAGAAATGACAAACCCTCTGGACCACCTCTTTGCCATAAGTATGTAATGGTGATCCTTCTTCCGAATGCCGATGAACTCTGCAATAGCAATCATCAAAGGTACGCCGACACCAAGCGTTGCAAAAATCACGTGGAACCCGAGCGTCAAACCAGTCACTAGCCTGCTCCATAAAACCGTATCAATAGCCATTCTTTGTGTTGCCTCCTTTCAAACTCTGTTCAATTTAGAAACATTCAATATCAGATTTGGCCAAGCTCAATGCAGAGTTGCGAAAAATTTCACAAAGTTAGGTATGACGATATCTTGCCACACCTATAATGCGTTTACTCCTGTAGGCCCACGATAATAACAATCATTGGATGCCTATTAAAATCTGATATTGATGCACTTAAAGTACTAACGAAACCTATTAATCAAAATTATTATATCTTTATTTTTACCTAATTCAATCAAAGACACGTCTTCTACCCTAAACGTTCAAGAAAGGATCAACTCTTTCTGACAACTTGGTGAAAAACAAAAAATACACCCAATGGAGCTATTGATTCATTGGGTGTAAACGTGTTATTGCACGGAAGATTCTCTATTTCACTTTCTCCGGACTCACCGCACCTGCCTCGCGACGTACGCTCATGATGATCAGTGATGCAGCTAATACCGTAAGGATGATTCCAAGCATCTGAAATCCTGTCACATTGAATGTATCCCCCATAACAATTCCAATCAATAACGACGATAAAATGGTCCCCAGGTAGCGTGATGTATTAAAAATACCCGATGCGACTCCAATCATTTCTTTGGGTGTGCTTTTGAACAGTGCTGCTTGCATGCCGACCGCGTTTAGGCCGTTACTTATTCCAAATAAAGCTAAGGCAACAATGACTATGAAGATTGGAGAAGTTTCATTCATAACAACGATTAATATAGATCCAAATGTCATTAAAGAAGCGGATACGATCAGAGCTGGCCGTGATCCTGATCTGTCAATCCAGCGCCCTGCGATCGGAGCAATAATGACTGAGCATAACCCCAAAGCAAGCATACTCATTCCTGTATGAACTTCGTTGAGATGACGTACCTGCTTCAAATACGTAGGAACTCCAAAAAAAAGTGCATAAAACAGGATGTTAACCAGCATGTATTGCACATTCACCCAAGTCATCTCGGGATATGAGGCAAACGTTCGCAGAGGGATAAAAGGCGTGGCTGCTTTTAATTCATGTCGGATGAACATGACGAGTGCGATTAATCCGATCTCTCCTAACAGCAGATGCCATGTTGAAATATCTCCTGTGGAATTTACTGAAAGTAAACCGATGAGTAGAGTCACCAAAGCTACCGTAAACATCAGGATACCTGGTGCGTCAATTAACGCAAGCCATTGCCGAATGGACATGTGACCAGAGATAGACGAAGATTGCTCGTCCTTCGGGATTGTTTTCCAAGCGAACCAAAAGCTTGCCAAGACAAACGGAATATTAACGAAGAATATGCTGTGCCAGTCCCACCAATGAATCAAAACTCCACCAATAAAAGGTCCAATTGCAGCCGCTCCAGAAAGGAATATAGCCAAGGTGGACAAGGCGGAAGCTTGTTTTTCAGTCACGTTAATTCTAACAATCGCCATTCCGACGGCCACCATCATGCTTGTGCCAATCGATTGAACAATCCGGAATACGATGAGCCACGAAAAACTGGGAGACCATGGTGCAAGCATGGACGATACAAAAACAATAACAAGACCCATGAGGAAGATCTTCCTGCGGCCAAACAAATCACTACACTTGCCCATGACGGGTTGAGCGACAGCACTGGCAATATAAAATGATAAAATAATCCACGAAACGGCTGTAAAATTAAGTTGATACACTTGTTGCAATCTTGAAATAGCCACAGAAATCATGGAGGAATTCAACGGATTCAACATAATTCCGAGTCCAACAGCTAACATCAATCCTTTGTTTCGAACGTTCATTGGTGCACCTCTCTCTCTTCTGCTGTTATCTTACTTGAACGTGTTCATTTATTCCAACGCATTATATGTTATGATTTGATGAACTAGAAGGAATGAAGGAATGGTGCAAATGGAGCTTCTTCAACTAAAATATTTCCTGACGGTGGCACGATGCGAACATGTTACGGAAGCTGCGGGAAAGCTGCATGTCACGCAATCCTCCCTGAGCAAAACGATACAACGATTAGAGGACGACCTGGGAGTCCCTTTATTTGATCGAATCGGGAGAAAGCTGCGACTAAACGACTTTGGAAGAACATTTCTTCAGCGAACTGAAAAAGCCTTATTTGAATTGGAACAAGGAAAACGGGAAATCGCTGACCTCTCCAACCCGGATCAGGGTACACTGCAATTGGCGGTGACTACGGCAAGCACATTGCCCGGCATACTGCGGGAATTCCGGAAAAACAAGCCAGATATTCAGTTCCATGTGCAAATGGTTTCGTTAGAAAACATGTCCAGACTTCTACATCGGGGCGAGGTGGACTTTTGTCTGGCCTCCCCTCCGATTCAAGGTGACGATATCGAATGTCAGATACTATATGACGATCCGATTGTAGTCGCTGTTCCTATGGGTCATCGATATGCAGACCGAAGCAGCATTCAATTAACCGAGCTTAAGGACGAGTGGTTTGTTGGGGTGAAGCAAGGGTATGGGGTTCGTGATATGGTAGATTCCGTATGTCAATCCGCTGGTTTCCTACCGAAGTATGTATATGAAGGTGATGAGCCTGCAAGATTAACAGCCCTTGTGGAGGCAGAGATCGGTCTCGCGTTTATACCTAGCACAGCCAGAAACCCGCATGAGCGTATTAGATATCTTCAGGTAGAGGAACATCAACTCGTTCGGGAAATCGCTCTACTTTCGCACAAAAACAGGTATATTTCCAAAGCCGCTTTAGAGTTTCGCAGCGTGGTTATGGACTATTTCAATGCTATGCCACGAGCATAAATTCAATCCAGAGGAGTGCATTCGAACATCTGAAGTTCCACCGCATAGAAGCTCATATTAATGTGGATAACACCCCTTCCATGAAACTGGCAGAGAGTGTTGGTATGGAATTCGAATGTCTACGTAAAGGGTTTATACACGAAAATAATGAATGGACGGATCACTTGGTGTATTACAAGAATTCTATTTAAAAAGTTCATACAACTCACTCTAAAACAAGGGAACTCCATATCAAGAAGTTCCCTGTTTTCTATGTTTGTTGAATATTCTTCTTTTTGCGATGAAGGGTTACTACTCCCAAACTTACTGCTGAAATCCATAATAGGATTATTGCATTACTTGAGACTAATGATTGCACTGTATCTAGTTGCAATAATTGCGTAATTAACCTTCCTTCATACGGTGAAAGTGTGGCTCCCAAGTTATACGCGATCAGAACAATGGTGGTACCTAACTTTGCCATTTTGGCGATTTGTTGTGCAAAAGTATGCAATAAATAGGGCATTATACAGCGGAATGAAAACCCGATGATCATTGAGCAAACGGTAGTAAGAATAATACTTTGCGAGATCGTCGTAACGAACATCGAGCTTCCAAGTAACAGAATCGATAATGGAACGATATAGTTACCGAGTGTTTTGTATACTTTCCCAAAAGAAAAGCCGGCAACAAAAGCTCCCAAACCTATAAATGCAATCATGTTGCTTCCATTTGTCGCAGTTCCGATATTTTTTTCCAAAATCAAAGGAGTAATCTGTAAATTATAATTGATGAAAATAGCTACTATTACAAATAATAAGAGACCATAGCCAATCATGACTTGAAGGGCTTTTTTATTATTAGTGTGGCTTGGATTCGTTGTGGCCTCTTCTCTTCTATTAAGCTCTTTTTTATCAGAAGGAACGAAAATCAGGAATGCAATGAAAATAGGAAGTGCCAGGGCGTAGACATAAAATGATGTGTGCCAGCCCATTTTCAATAGTTGACCAACGAGTAGTGTTAGACAAATGCCTCCTAATCCCTCAAAGGCACTTTCTAAGCCAATTACGGTTGCTTGTTTACCTGGATTTTTATGATACATATCACTGATCATCTGAATGATGAGCCGGTTAAATAAACCTACACCTAACCCAAACAAACAGCGAGAAATGAACAGCAACGAAAAAAGGTCATGATACAATGCAGGGAATACTCCCGCAATGAGAACAAGTCCTAATCCAGTTAGTATAGTTGCTTTCTTCCCAATAAGAAGTTCAAGTCGATTAGCAATTAACACACCAAGAATGACAAATAATGAAGGTATGGTCGTTAATAATCCTACATGTGTTACCGATATCTCTGGAAAATCATTGGTTATCGCAGGAATGTTAGCGGCAATCACTGGACCTGAAGAAATTAATAACGCAACGGACAATAACGAATATGTTCTAAGCTTCTCCATGGATATTATAAAAAACCAACTCCTAACTGTTTGTATTTGCTCCATATGGCCGATAGTTAGCCTTGATGCTGCGATAAATGGATAAAGCAGTAACGCATAAGTCGATGACTTCATACGTTACTGCTCAGTCGATTAGAGTTCTTTGCCGTTACTTTGAATAACTTTTTTGAACCATTCAAAGGATTTTTTCTTGCTGCGTTTCAACGTACCATTTCCAGCGTCATCTTTGTCGACATGTATGAAACCGTATCGTTTACTCATCTCTCCAGAACTTGAGCTTACTAGATCAATGCAACCCCAGGACGTGTAACCCAACAACTCTACGCCATCTTCTTCCACTGCTGTTATGAAAGCTTGGATGTGTTGACGCAAATACTCGATTCTATAATCATCCGCAATATATCCCGTCTCATCAGGAGTATCTATCGCTCCTAAGCCATTTTCAACGATGAATAGTGGCTTTTGATATCGGTCATACAAGGAGTTCATTGTAATTCTGAGACCTTCAGGATCGATTTGCCATCCCCATTCACTTGTTTTCAAATGAGGATTGCGCAGTGTCGGAAACAGGTTAGCTGCCGTTTGTGTGTTTACTTCCGGGTCTGCACTGGTTAATCGTGAACCATAATAACTGAACGAAACGAAATCAACCGTATTATTTTTCAAACATTCCTCGTCCCCGTCTTCCATGGCTAAATTAATATTCATTCGTTCTAACATTTTCTTGGCATAGTTTGGGTATTCTCCTCGGGATTGTACATCGACGAAGAAGTAGTGCTCGCGATCTCTTGTCATGGCTTTCCAGACATCATCTGGTGCACATGTATACGGGTAAGTGTTGGCACCTGCTAACATACAGCCAATCTTAATTTCCGGGTTAATTCTACGCGCAATTTCAGTTGCTTTTGCACTTGCGATCAATTGATGATGAGCCGCCTGATACTTCACAGCATCCTCATTCTCACCTTCTTCAAACACTAGGCCTGAGCTGCCAAAAGGTAGATGCAACAGCATGTTAATTTCATTAAAGGTAAGCCAATACTTCACTTTATCTTTATAACGGGTGAAGATCGTTTCACACAGTCTCTCATAATAATCCACCATTTTTCGACTTCTCCACGATCCAATAGTTTTCACCAAATGAATAGGGACATCAAAATGGGTAATGGTGACTAACGGCTCAATGCCATACTTCAAACATTCGTCAAATACATTTTCATAGAATTTCAAACCCTCTTCGTTGGGTAACTCGTCATCTCCATTAGGGTAGATCCGAGTCCATGCCAAAGATAAACGGAAACACGTAAAGCCCATTTCTGCAAGTAAAGCAATGTCTTCTTTATAGCGATGATAAAAATCAATAGCCTCATGACTCGGATAAAAATGCTCTTGATCACACTCCAACATTTTTAACTGTCCTCGCATGACAGGAACACGATCTTTCCCTGCCGGGATTACATCAACTGTGGATAGTCCCTTGTTGCCTTCTGCATATCCACCTTCACATTGGTTAGCAGCAACTGCCCCACCCCACAAAAAGTCTTTTCTTAAAGTCATTAAAACACACTCCTAACCTGTAGTTTTGTTAAGCTTTGACAACCAACAATGTATTGTTAAAATCAATATTTTGGGGACTAGTCTCTGCGATCACATCCGAGTAACTATACGAATTGGTTACAATAACGGGCGTTTGAGTGACGTATCCTTCTTGTCTGATTTTGTCCAGATCAAAAGTCAGCAAGGTCTGTCCTTTTGTGATTCTCTGACCTTCTTCAACAAAAGCCTCAAAATATTTTCCGTTCAGCTTAACCGTATTTAAGCCGACATGAATAAGAATTTCGACTCCTTCATCGGATAATAGTCCAATAGCATGTTTCTTAGGAAATAGGGACACAATCATGCCATCAAATGGAGCAATGACTTTCCCCTCGCTAGGTTCAATAGCAATTCCTTTACCCATTGCCTCTGAGGCAAACGCTGCATCTTGTACATCCTGAAGTTGAATAAGCTGACCTTTAAGTGGCGTTGCAATAACAGAATCTTTAATTGTAATGACTTCATCCGCAACCCCACTCCCTTCGTTCGCATTTGAAACAGTGTTGTTCTGTGAAGGTGCGTCTTTTTCATATTTCAAACTGAGCAAATAGGTAAGCACAGCAGTTACGACAGTTGTTATAACAAGTGCGATCAAAATGTTATATAGATTCCAGATATTTTCACCAATGTACAGAGGAATCGCCGGGATTCCTGAAGCGCCTGTTGCGTAACGGGAAACATCCATTAGCCCTGCAAATAGTCCCCCACTGGCAGCTCCAATCATACCCGCGACAAGTGGGTATCTCTTCGGTAAATTTACGCCGTAAAGAGCTGGTTCCGTGATTCCCATCAACGCGGTGATCCCACTGGAAGCAGAAATTTGTTTTAATGCTTTATCCTTGGTTCTCATCCCTACAACTAATGCCGCAACACCTTGACCTATACAATTGATCATCGCTCCAGGACCGAGGATATTCTCATAACCTGATGTGGTGATTTGAGCAATGGATAGAGGAACAATATTATGGTGCAGCCCAAACATAACCAGTATTGGCCAGAAGGTTGCAACCAGGAAAATAACCAGCCAGCTACCATGTGCGGCCAAGAAGTCAAAGCCCATCGCTAAATACGTTCCGAAAAATGACCCCAGTGGTCCCAACACGGTTAAGGCAAGAATTCCCGTTACTAAAATAGTGCACATGGGAACAAAAATAACTTTCACTGCATTCGGAATGATCCTTTTAAACAACGATTCAATATATGATTGTGACCAAACTATTAAGAGAATTGGAACTACAGAAGAACTATAAGATACAAGAGTTAGCGGGATTCCAAAAACACTTACGTCAGACCCATCCAAACGCAATTGTGTCAAGTTGGGATGGAGTAAAACACCGGCTAAAACGAGTGCTAAGACGGGACTGCATTTTAGTTTGTTTGCAGCTGAAAACGCCAGCAAGAATGGTAAAAAGTAGAAAATAGCATCTGACATAAGACTTACGACATAGTAGGTTTGGGAATCTTTTGAAATCCAGTTGAACAAAATAAGTAGAGCGAGTAATGCCTTGATCATACCAGCCCCAGCTATAGCAGGGACAATCGGACTAAATGTCCCCGAGACGAAATCGATTAATTTCCCCAAAATACTAACTTTCTTAACATCAGTTGGTTCACCCGATGAACTCGCGTTAGGTTGAAGATGCTTGATCACTTCTTTGTAAACGTCTTCAACATGTGTGCCGATGACGACTTGAAATTGTCCGCCGCTCTCAACCGCATCAATAACACCGTCAAACGATTTAAGCGCTTTTTGATCTGCTTTATTAGTATCATTCAGTGCAAATCTAAGCCTAGTCATACAGTGAGTCAGAGTGGATACATTCTCACTACCGCCCACTTTCTCTACAATATCTTGAGCCAACTTCTCGTATTTCTTGCTCATCCAATAATGCCCCCTCTTGTTGTTGCCATCTAAATGAATGAGACCAAAAGCGCTCTAAATAACTTCTCTTTGCAATAAAAAAAGCTATTTATCTGAAATACATAAAGGCTGCATTCATTACACCTTTAAAATATCATCTGATAAACAGCTATAGCCAATACCTATAATTCATACTTTATTATGCCTGAAAGGCATGCCTGATATGTTCCAAAAAACGTACCTCCGTTTGACTGAATACTTTATGTTTTTTCCAGACAATCACTGTTGGAAACTGAAGTTCCGGTTGAAAAGGTCTGAAGCATAATGTGTCAGACTGCTTCATTGCAAGCGCACCCTCAATACAGATGGCCGTCCCTAACCCCTCCTCTACGAGGTTAAGTATGTTAGATATTAAATTATAGGTCGCAACAAAGTTTAAATGTGCATACTCATCGGCAAACCAGCTTGCAATCTCATTCTGTACGACAGATCGGCTGGATATGAGCAGAGGCACTCCGGCTAAATCGGTTGAAGTGACATATTCTTTCTGGGCAAGAGGTGATGAGGTCTTCATAAGGACTCCCCAGCGTTCCTTCTGGGGCAGTCTGATGAAATCGTATTTCTCAATGTGAATGGGCTCTAACAAAATGCCCACATCGAGCAGTCCTTTATCGATTCGCTCCTTTATATCATCCCCCGTTCCACTATAGATGTGATATTTAACCTGCGGATACTCCATATTGAAGTCTTTTAATAATTGTAAAATAACATTGGACGTTAATGATTCAACACTCCCGATCGATATGGTTCCTCCAACCAGGTTGTTCTGATCTTTAAACTCTTTCTCTGTTTTATCCGCAAGTGTGAGAATTTCTTCTGCTCTTTGACGTAGAAGCATGCCTGCATCTGTAAGTGTTATTTTACTTTTACCGCGTATAAACAATTGAGTTTCTAAATTTTTTTCCAGATCAGCCAACTGTCTGCTTAACGTTGGCTGTGTCACATGTAAGATCGTTGCAGCATGTGTGATATTTTCTACTCGAGCTACTGTCAAAAAATATCGAAGTACTCTTAACTCCATAATTCCTCCTGATTTACGTTCATTTAAGTGTCTACTGAATCATTCATTTCTTTACTATACCTTCCTGTTAACCAGAAGAAGACAGTTGATTGGGATAATCAACTGTCTGTTGCTTCAAATAAAGAAGATTATTTCTCTGGAATGATTTCATTAACGCAGGCTAAAGCATTTAGTGTTCGAGGAAATCCCATGTAGGGAAGGCAGTGAGTTAGAGCGGTGATCATGGTTTCTTTATTATTGCCAACATTGATGTTACCCTGAACGTGTGCTTTGACTTGACTATCCGCACCTCCGAGTGCACTTAGTATACAAAGAGTAAGCAGCTCTCGTATTTTCAGATCCAGACCACCGCGGGTATAGAAGTCACCAAAGCAAAATGCTGAAAGATAGTCCTGGATATGCTTCTGATTTGACGGGGCATTTTCCCGGTTTTTCTCAATAATATCGCCAAAAATCTCTTTTTGAATACCAAGTCCTTTGTCAAAGCGATTATCTTCTTCAACCCGTTTTTGACTTTCAAGAGGCAGTGCAACATTTCGCTCTTTGAACACTTCATTCATTTCCGATATGGCATTTAAGGTTTTGGGGAATCCCAAATAAGGTGCGCATTGATAGATTGCTTCTTGGATCTCCGTTGGAGTCAACCCAACATTTAGCGCTGCACGAGTATGTGCTTTGAGCTGTGGCAACGTTTGATTAGTAGCCAGTACGACCAAAGTAATAAGCTCACGTTGCTTATCGTCAAGAGTACCTTGATCAAAAATTTCACCAAATATGAAGCGACTTAATATGTCCTGTAACTCAGGATCAGTAGCATATGCCGCTGGAACTCCCTCGCCGAATAGTCTTTTATATGTTTCCTGGCTCTTTTCGATTCGATTCATATTCATCTAACCTCCTGTTTCTTTTTAGTTAAAACTAGGTGTACCCATTTTACATTGAAAGGGGAAAGAATCCATATCCTATTCATATCATTTTATTGCCTAATCCTATCAAATGATTGTTTGTTGATGAAAAAAGCGAACAAAGCACTTGCGTGCCCTGTTCGCTCTTCTTCGTGCAGCCATGTTACTGTGCCTTACTCGCCCAAGCTGTCCCAGAATGATTGGAACGCGCCTTTCTCCACTTCCAGGAATGCCGGAACATTACCATAACGAACCAGAGCTTCTTCACCAAACAGAACCAGTGGGACCTGCGTTTTGTCTTCCAGCGTGAGATAGATGATCTTGCGATCTTCCTTGCCGTAGAGGTTCTCTTCCAACTCCGGGCTCGTTGCGATCGGTTTGGCAGCATTTAGCGATGAGATAAAGCTGTCCAGTGCTTCATCCGCTGCTAACGGTTGAAGCTGCTGCAATCCATTGTTCCAGCTGTTAAACGTCTCCCATTGCGCCGAGGCGATGTTGCCTTCGAGATGAAGCTTGCCGATCAGGTCGGCACCAGTACCAATGGTGATCCCGTTGTTCTTGTCGAATAACTGAGCATACACCTGACCATCGATCTCGGTGTAAGACATGATGCGGAAATCCTTGTCGTAGCCATTGACCGCATAGATGTCTGCTTCGCCAATGTTGGAAGCAAGCTCCGTATATTTATCCTGGCCGCTCAGCTCATCAATGCCGCCAGTGGTGGTACCCAGTTTATCCCCCCGCAGGCTGAGTGCATTTGCACCTTCAAGCAATGTTGGGGACTGTGTATATACGCTTCCTCCATATACAACCAGTTGCATCATATCAGCCATCGCGCCTTTGCCCTGTGAACTCGGCAACTCCATCTTCGGAATCACGATCGGATCAAACGATGCTCCTGGAGTCACCGCTGCCACCTGTGGTGTTGGTGCGGCTGGTCCACTGAATTGTTGCCATACACTTGGCGCAGCCAATCCAATGCTGGCAGCGATAACAACACTTGCTGCAATGTATAGTGGTTTACGTTGACGTTTTGGTCCTTGATGTTGCGTGTTTAAGGATTGCTCTACCCGTTTTTTCATTTGCTCGTTTGTTTTCATATGATCCACCGCTTTCTTGTAGTTTTGTTTGAATTGTTCTTCGTTCATTACAGTTCCTCTCCTTCCAGCTCCAGTTTTAACAGCTGTCTTCCTCGTTTTAATCTCATTTTCACTGCTGATTCGCTAATCTCCAGGATCTCGCTGATTTCTCGGATCGGATAATCTTCGTAATAATACAGATGAACCACCGATCTATACTTGACGGGCAGTGACAGCACAAGTTCGATCAGCGCGTGATCTTCAGGGTTGTCTGTTGTAAGAGGATCGACACCCTCCAGCTTGACCTCCCGTTTGCGCCAGCCTCTGCCTAATAAGGATTTGCAATGATTGGTGATGACCCGAATCAACCATGCTTTTTGATGCTCCGCATCGTTGAACGTAGGGGCTTTTTCTATTAGTTTGATGAAGGTATCCTGAGTGGCTTCCTCCGCGTCTTCTCGTCTGCCGAGGTGCACCATGGCAATCCGGAACAGCGTATCCGCGTATGTCTCATAGACTTTCATCACATGATCGCCCAGCTGGGGCACTGATCGCTGCATGGTTGTTATGCCCTCCTTTATACCTCTAACACTCTTACGGACGGCATTTGGTCACATTTTGTTTTAGGATTTTTTTACTGGTCCATTTCATTCAAAATGCAAAAAAAGAAAGCAGCTCCATGAAAAGGAGTTGCTTTCTTCATCTTTGTCTTTATTTTCATATAAAATGCATATCGTTTCACCGATTAGAATTTCTTCTGTAAAAGCTCGATATTGTCTTCCAAACTGCTATCCAAGCTTACGCCTACCTTCTGCAGTTTGTTTTGGTAATATGTCTTCACATCATCCCATTTATAGTACGGATAGGTCTTTGTTTCAATCGGGAACGCAATTTCTTCTTCATTCCTAAGCATCTTTACAAGAACATCCTTACCATTGGAATACAGAATCCATTGGATATTTGCTCCCATCGGTGAGATAACCGAGCCATTCCAGTTTTGAGTTACGTCCTGCGGTTTGTCGATACTCACATTAGCTCCAGCGATATCCAGGAATGAAGATAGTGGAATGATGGTTTCTGCGTGAGCAAAACGAAATATACCAGCTGTGTCTTTCTGTTGAATGGACTGTTCAGTTGACGCGATTAACTCTTTGACCAGAGGTGCAATGATATTCTGCGGCAAATCCGTTGACGTTAAAGATGGACCTTTTTCATAGAAATCATTGATATTGTCAATGCTCTCGTACCATTTCAACTGATTAGCCGTGAAATACCGCCCGAATTCGAAGTCACCTTCTCCTTTAATATTCGAAGATATGATGTAGAGTTCGTATAAATTAGAAGCAGCCTCGGTTGGGTTGCTGAGCTTCACTTTTCCCTTCTCATCTTTCAGTTCAAACTCTCCAGAGTTCAGCCGTTGATAGAAGTCTTCAGAGAAAAATTGCAGAAGGACCTCTTTTGCATAAAGCGTTCCAGTGCTCTGTGTGACATAATCCTCGTATAACTTAACCCAGTCTCCATCTTCTACGTACTCATTATACTTTGTCGCTAGGTCGTAGGGCCGTAGATAGGGGTCTTTCCCTTCTTCAAAAGCTGAAGTCAGAATGTCTACCTTGTTATCTCCCAAGCTTTCCTTTAACCCGTCAATAAACTGATCTCTGCTCTGCGGCGTTCGATCTTTGAAGGTTGCTTGTGCAATCACTTTTTTATCCGATGTAAATAGTTCTTTGAAATTCTGCCCAACTCTGGCCCCTATTCCTTTCAATTCTTCCCCACCCGTAGTGGATAACAATCCATAATGATCTTTTTCAACCTTCATCAGATTGCCAATTTCCTTCTTCAGCTCTTTGCCCAGATTAGTGATCTGCCCGTCCTTTTCAGCGATGTCGAGCAGTTCAAATAACGTCTTGTCGTACTTGGAACTGGATAGATGTCTGGAACCATGTCTCCCTATGTAGTTAATAAATATGGGTTCATATCCAATAGGAGCTTTTGTGTAACTTGTTTCCTTAAAAGGATATGGCGTTTTGGTACCGCGGTATCCCTGCTGATCGTTAATTTTAGCTCCAACAAATACCGATTGGGTGTTGTTATCCCAGTCTACCTCTTGCCCCAAGGCTTCACCAATCGCTCTTGCAGGTACATAAGTGACCCCATTGTAGAGAAATGATTCGCCTTCCACCCTTTGACCGTTCACGACCACATTAGCCGATTGTTCAGAAACTTCGATCATGCGTTTGGAGCCTGCGCCATATACGTCAAACACACTTACAGACGTTAAGATGGCGAGTGATGCTACTGAAATCCCGATTTTTTTGATCATCATAATGAATAGTTATCTCCTTATTCCGCCTGATATTGGTTTATTTTCGCTCATCATACTATAGGTGTGAAGTGTCTGCGCCGTATCCATCCTATGTTAATTCATTGTAAAAGAGTACATATAAATATTGACGTAAAGTCTCATACGACAAAAAGAGCCGCTCCTTAGCGACTCTGAATCAGTATAATAGGCTATCTTGCTCCGAGACACATGAACAGCATAGTTATCACATGTCTCGCATTATCATAGCGCCCTGTATATTTTTATATCTATCCCTGACTCCGTCGGATGACCTTCTCCAATAAGTGTCTCACGGTTCAAGAAGGATAAGGCTTTGCTGTCTGTAATCATTTTGGGGGACGTACGAAATAAAGCAGTTTTCAGCGTTTTATCAATATTTCCGTTGTTTTCGATATAAATTTTGCAGGAATGCCCTGAGTTGTCGGTTCCTTGGAGCATGTATCTTGCCGATAACGTATGCGGGTCACCATTCTTCCCGATGACCTGCGTATCCACTCCTCCACCCAACACAATTCCTTCAAAGTACTTTCCGGTTACGCTGCCTGTAAAAGTAATCATGACAACCGAATCATCTTCGCTATTCTGTAAATCAAATGATTTCTCAATGTTCACATGTACCGTAAACAATTCCTCTAATTTCACGTGTTCCCACCTCCATATGGATTCAATTATAACTCTACTCACTAAAAAAAAGATTTACATCTTTCCTTTAAATCATTTAAAATGGTTTACACAATGTAAAGGTTAACAAGTTGTAAATGAAGGGGTTAATGACGTACATGAGTACATTACCAAATTCAGTTCGCTTTCCACTGTTCATTCTGATGTTAAATCTGTTTATCGCTTTATTGGGGCAAGGGATGCTCATTCCCATATTGCCGGAGTATTTGAAGCTTTTTCATGCGGGAGGCACAGTAGCAGGATTTTTAGTTGCAGCCTTCGGTGCCGCTCAATTCTTCTTTTCACCTCTCGGGGGACAACTGTCTGATCGATTTGGACGCAAAAAGTTGATCATTGCGGGTATGTTTCTGTCTGTCATTTCAGATATCATATTTGCGTTGTCGACTTCATTGCCGTTCCTCTATGTCGCACGGTTTATCGGTGGAATCAGTCTTGGTTTAATGGTTCCCGCGAACCTTGCTTATGTCGCCGATATTACAACGCCAGAGACACGTGCAAAAGGCATGGGCTATTTCGGTGCAGCTATGAATTTGGGGATGGTTCTCGGACCTGGTCTGGGCGGTCTCATCGCCGAGATGGGCATTCGCATGCCCTACTTTTTCGCAGCGGGTCTGGGACTGATTGCGGCCCTAATGACGCTGCTATTGCCTGAGACACTTCCACCGGAGAAAAGAACGGTCTCCATCCGTCTTCAAAAAGGAGATCACTTGGGCAAGAAAATCTGGAGTTCTTTTAAAGTCCCCTATTTCAAATACTTGATTGTGTTGCTTGTCATGACCTTTGGTCTCATGAGTTATGAGACGGTATTCGCTCTTTTTGCAGAGCAAAAATACGAATTCGACGCTGCAACAATCTCCATCATTATTACCTTGGGCGCGATTATCGGTATCATTGTGCAGATCTGGCTTTTGGATTGGTTCGTACAGAGAATCGGTGAAGTTAAGTTGATCCGTCTCTCCTTAATAATCACACCCATAGCTTTATTGTTAATGTTAATTAAGGTCAACCTTGTGTTTCTGTTGTTCGCTTCTGCGTTATTCTTTGCATTCAATTCGTTTTTGCGACCTTCGGTCAGCACGTTAATATCCAAAAATGCAGGAGATCGGCAAGGTTATGCATCCGGTCTGAATACTACATTTTCCAGTCTCGGAACAGTGATTGGCCCGCTGATCGCAGGGCTATTGTTTGACAAAAACATAAACTTCCCGTATATTTTTGGTGCAATTATGCTACTCGCTTCTCTCGGACTGACCTTGAACGCATTTCGTTCGAAGAAAGGACAATTGTATACAAGTGAATGAAAACTGGCATCAACAATTGGGAAATAAACATCGTGATGATTTGATTGCAGCAGGTAAGGAGCTTTTTTTGAAATATGGATTGCTCCAGGTGAAGATTAAGGATGTATGTACGAAAGCTGAACTTAGTAGAGTGACCTTTTATAAACATTTTCAGTCTATGGATGAGCTTCTTCTAGCCATTCAGATGCAACTGATCGAACATTTAACGGATGAGGTTAGCAGTGCTTCAACGAAGGACTTGAATGGACGAGAACAACTCACGGTTATGTTGAATGCATGGGTTGTTTATGCCCAGAATCATCCAGACTACATCCGGTTTATTCAATTATTTGATATCAACTATGAGATGTATGATTTTAGTCCTGAATTAAGAGAAGAGTATGATAAGTTCAACCAGAACGGGAAAGAAAATCATTTCCTGATGGACGCTTTATCCCAAGGCGTTGTTGACGGCAGTATTAAGAATCCATCTCCTCCGCTGGATCTGGCTCAGTTTATCTTCACAACGATGATGGGCATGCTCCAGCGCATGGTAACTATTCGTGCTGCTCATGATAATTCATTGGATATGCGAATGACGGGGCAATTTGTGAAAATGCTGCTTCATTTTTTGTGTAGCGAAGAAATACCCGAGTGATGGCATGGTAGATGGATTGATAAAACAAAAGTTTGAAATAAAAAACGGATTCCGTATGCTGGAATCCGTTTTTTCTTCATTAATTAAGCGTTAATCCGTTAGTACGGGAAACTTTCCTCCAGCTTTCAGTTGACCAAGCAATACTTTGATCCCGGCAGACGTATTTGGCTCCTGCTTTCCATACACAGCAAGCCCTGAGCGCACGTTCTGCAGATAGAGCATCTCGTAAGGGTTACCTAGTGACAATAGCGTGTATCGCTGATTACTCTTGTTCATCGCATTAATCAAGGTTTGATACTCACTCCAACCGAACTGGCTGGCCACGTTACGGAATTGGTAAGAAGCAAGAATGACATAATTCGCCTTGCCAATTGCCTGAAGTGTTTCATTCATGTTACCTTGTCCAACAAGTGATATTTCAGTCTTTAACGACAGGTTATTAGCGGCTTGCAACAGTTGTCTTTCAAGCTGTTTCGCCTGTTCCTGCTCAGCTGCGACAATAACAACCCGGTCGCCTTGCTTCATTGGATCAGGAAGCACACCTTCGCGACTGCTGAGTACAGTGACCGCTCGCTCTGCGATTGTCTGCTCCACTGCACGGTGTGCCTTCGATCCGATGATACCGTTAAGCTGAGTTAGCTTTTGCGCGAGGGTTTGGCTGTGTTCAAACAAACCATATTTCGCTTTCATCTCCAAGATTCGTTTCACGGATGCATGTATGGTTTCATCCTTGATCGTTCCATTGTTCACTGCGTTCACCAGTGTTTGATGGGCCGCTGCTGAATCTTTTGGCATTAGGATGATATCAACCCCTGCGGAAACGGCGCGTTCTACCGATTGGTTCTCCCCAAAATGCTCCGCAATTGCATTCATGGTAAAGGCATCCGACACGATGAGTCCTTCATATCCCAGCTCCCCTCGCAGCAGTCCGGTCAGTACCTTTTTCGATAAGGTGGCAGGAATCGGTACACTTTCACCGTCTTTGAGCGAAGTGACATGTTCGTTGTCTATGGCAGGAAAAGCAATATGTGCGGTCATAATCATCTCTACACCATTTTTGATTGCAGCCCGAAACGGTTTTAATTCTACTGCATCAAGCCGCTCTCGGTTATGGGCAAGCACAGGCATACCAAGATGGGAATCTACCGTTGTATCTCCATGTCCCGGAAAATGCTTAACTGCCGCCATCACTCCTGATTGCTGTAGCCCTTTTATCGTTGCGAGACCAAGCCGCGTCACCAAATCCGCATCCGAGCCAAACGACCGTATACCAATGATGGGGTTATCTGGATTGCTGTTGATGTCCAGCACTGGCGCAAAATTAATCTGTATTCCCAATGCCTTCAGTTCCTCCCCAGTCAGCTGACCGGCTGCTTCGGCTAGTGTTGCATCTCCAGTTGCGCCAAGCGCCATTTGACCTGGCAGGTTCGTACCGCCTGGTATTCGCTTAATAACGCCTCCTTCTTGGTCGATGCTAAGAAATAGAGGAATGTCACCAGCTTCTCTTTGTATATCATGTGTGAACGTTGTAAGCTGCGTCACGTCTGCAATATTTTTGTCAAATAGAATGAGTCCGCCCAAGTCCTGATCATGGATAGTGCGCTTCAGCCCCTCATTGACGGTCGTTGTCGCTTTATTATTCCATTGCCTAATGTCGGGCATAAGCATCTGACCAACTTGCTCACTTACCGTCATATAGGATATCAGCTTGTCCCAATCTTGTGTCCGAATGGCCGCTTCACGTTCGAAGCGAATTACTCTCGCCATAAATACGGCATATTCAGCGCGCGTGACAGCTTGATTCGGACGGAAAGTGGCATCCGAATAACCGCCGACCAAGCCGTTTGAACTCATAATAAGAATCGGGGCTGCTGCCCAATGCATGTCCGTATCTGTCCATTTTGCGGGGTTCTTACCTTCCGCGAGTGCATATGCCCGTGTAAGGAAGGCCGCAGTCTCTGCGCGGCTAAGCGGTGCGTCCGGACGGAAAGTTCCGTTAGGAAAACCGCTCGCAAGTCCATTTTTAGCAGCTATCATGATTTCTCGATGGAAAGGGTGTGTAGTAGGAACATCTGAATAAGTTGTGCCTTCCACTGCTCTTTGAAGCTGATCTGGATAAAGCTCGCGCACCATAAAAGTGACGGCTTGTGCCCTTGTCACAAGTGCCTTAGGCTTGAAAATGCCATTGCCATATCCGGCTATTGTTCCCCGTTTCGCCATATACGTGATGCCATCTTCTGCCCACTTTGAATGTTTGAGATCAACAAACGTTTCTTCCGCAGCTGCCGTTCCCACCCCAATAAGCATAGAGCCGACAACAGCACCAATAATCGTCATCCATTTTACATGCATTGGTTTCACTCCTGTTGTATTCTATGGATGAATAGACGTTACTACGGTATAGTTTGTTGCGTTTTCATTAATTCAATGAAGTTGTATGCAAGTCATGACTATCCCTTCACGCCACCAATCGTCATGCCCTGAACAAAGTATTTCTGTAAGAACGGATACACCATCAGAATAGGAACACTTGCAATAATGGTCATGGTCGCTCGAATCGAGGTTGGTGTGACCGCCGTTGCATTGCTTTCGGCAGATTGATAAGCATCACTTGCTGATGAAGTCGCTGAGGTTGTCGAAGTTTGAAGAATCTTCATCAACTCATATTGCAATGTGCTTAATTCTTTATTGGAAGAGTTGTACAGGAATACATCGAACCAGGAATTCCATTGTCCCACAGCTACAAAGAGTGATACGGTTGCCATTGCGGGAATCGTTAGCGGCAGGACAACGCGGATAAATGTCGTGAACTCCCCTGCCCCGTCAATACGGGCTGACTCCAGAATGCCTTCAGGAAGACCTTCAATAAATGAACGGATGACGATCATATTGAAGACACCGATTACACCCGGAATGATATATACCCAGAAGGAACCGATCAATCCAAGGTCTCGAATCAGCAGATAACCGGGGATCAACCCCCCGCTGAAGTACATGGTGAATACAAAAAACATCGTAACAAACTTGCGAAGCACAAATTCCTGACGACTAACCGTATACGCGAGCATGGCTGTACAGAAGACGGACACCACGGTTCCAATGATCGTACGCAGCGCCGAGATCAGAGTTGCGTGATAAATATCGGATTCGCCAAAAATGTATTTGTAGTTGTCCAGTGTCCATACACGAGGCCATAGATATATTCCACCCCGAATGGCATCATTTGCATTATTGAAAGATACGGCAATCATATTAACAAAGGGATAGATCGTCACAATCATCAGACATACCATGAAGATGATGTTAAAAGTGTCAAACGCTCGATCCCCGGTGCTGCTATTCCGCAAGCGGGATGTGTTTCCTTTACGCATGGCATAGGCCTCCTTTTAGAATAGTCTGCTCTCTCCCATTTTTTTCGCTATATAGTTCGCTGAGAAAAGGAAGATGAAGCTGACCACCGTTTTGAATATGCCAGCTGCTGTACCTAAGGAAAAGTTCCCCATCCCTAATCCATATTTCAGTACAAAGATGTCCAGATTCTCCGAATAGTCCATATTCATCCCGTTACCCAGCAGATATTGCGGTTCGAATCCGGATTCAAGAATACTTCCCATGTTCATGATCAACAAGATCACAATAACCGGTTTCAAGCCAGGCAGGGTGATATATAACATCCGTTTGAAGCGACTGGCTCCATCAATCTCGGCAGCCTCATATTGCGCCGGATCAATTGCCGTAATCGCTGCCAGATAGATAATGGTGTTCCAACCGACATCTTTCCAGACCTCAGTTGCCCCCAGAATACCCCAAAAGTATTCTCCTTTCCCCATCCATAGTACCGGACTGTCAATCAGGTGAAGCTTCATCAGCAGCAGATTGATAATACCATCTGGTGACAGGACGGTTAATACAATGCTGGATGCAACAACCCACGAGATAAAGTGAGGCAGATAACTGACGGTTTGCACAAAACGTTTAAATATGACATTTTTCAGCTCATTCAACAAGAGAGCCAGCGTAATTGCTGTCACAAATCCCAACACCAGTTTAATGGAACTCATAACGAGTGTATTTCGCAGCACCCGGTAGAAGGTATTGTCTTCAAATAACGTACTAAAATGTTGCCAACCTACCCATTGCTGATCCGAGAAGGACCTTGCCGGTTTGAAATTCTGAAAAGCCATGGTCCATCCCCATAACGGCAGGTACTTGAAGATAAAAGCCCAGATGACAAAAGGAATACACATCCAGGCAAGCGTTCGTTGCTGCACAAGTCGCTTAAAGAACGAGTGTGCTCTGGTTCCCTTCGGACTCGAGGCCGGAGGCATCGAGTTAAGGGAGACATTAGGTTTCTCCACGGTGAACCTGCTCCTTTCCTGTGCTGTTATTCATGCGAGGAGAAGCCGAAGCTTATGCTCTGTCATCTTCTCCTACGCACGTAACAGTTTGTTTTAAAGTGTTCGTATTACCATTTTCCTGCAACACGATCCTTCACAACTTTGGTAATGGTCGCTTCATAACCATCTTTATCCAATTTGTTCAATTCAGCCATGTAGGCATCCCACAATTTATCAAAATTCGATGGCGCTCCCAAGATCATCTCCGGCAAGTATTTACGTTGCAAATCATCCGATTTGGTCGTGAAGATCTGTTCAGGTGATCCTTGCTCCAATGCGATGGACCATGCCGGGAACCAAGGCCGCTCTTCCGGTTTGTTAAACAATTCACTAAAGGTTTGGATACCGTAGGCTTCGAGGAATTTCTTATCTCCCTCGGTGTAAGATGCAGCGGCCACTTCCGGCTGGTTGCCAGGGCTATAAGCGTTACCATCGGTTAGTGTAGATTCACCGCCATATTTCGGCCAGTCTGTCCCAAAGTAGGTGAACCCGAATTTACGGCTGAGCTCCAGATCATCATGAGCCTTGCGTTGATCTTCATTTGCATAATAGAATCTGCCCTTTTCATCCACACTGTACGTCTCATCCTTGATTCCCCATTGCACCAGAACCTGATTCTCTTCCTTCAGCAAATTATCGAAATATTTGATGATACGAACAGGGTCTTTGGCATTCACCGAGATACCTGTTGCATAGTTGTTGACAAAGCCGGGAGGATCCACATACTGATCCTTGATTCCTTCATCAAACACAATCGGAAGTGGAGCGTAGCGCTTCTCATCAATGCCTGCAGAGAGCAAGTTTTTCGATGCATCCCCAATCTGCCAGCCATAATTGAAGTATCCTAACACACGACCCGAAGTCAGCTTGGCCAAATACTGGTCTTTGTTCATCGTAAAGGATTCTGGATCAAGCATGCCTTGAGCATTGATTTCATTTAACTTCTGAATCCATTTTTTCTGAGCATCTGTTCCCGCGACGACTTTTGCTTCATGGGTTGTCATGTCCACCATGACACTGCCATCGTTCGGATAACCGGCGAGATGCATCGCTGGATTTTGCAAGGTGAAGAAGTTATTGGCCACACCCGCAAGTGACACAAATCCGATCGTCTCTGCACCGTCGACAGTTGGATGTTTTTCCTTATAATCCTGAATTAGATCAAAATATTCATCCAGTGTAGTGATCTTGGGATAATCAAACTCTTTGAGCACAGATCGTTGAATCCAGAAAGCTCCTCCGCCCACATTTGGACTACCTGAATACTCACCCTGATTAGCCGTATAAGGCAGGGCATAGATTTTTCCATCTTCGGCATTTTTCATTTTATCGAAATATGGTCCATACACCCTTTTGATATTAGGACCGTACTCCTCAATCAGATCATCCAGCGGAATATAGGCACCGGCATCCAGTAACTTGGACATCTCACCACTGGAGCTAATGACATCAGGATAGTCTCCACTGGCAATCATGACACCGGCTTTTGTAGCACTATCACCTACCAGATATTCCATCTTCCAGTCCACACCCGTCTGCTCTTGCAACGCTTTACCGATGGTTGTTTCGCTTGCCAGAACATCCTTCTTGCCTGGAGAGAACATGTAATACGAGAACGTGACTGGACTGTTCTCATCATCACCTGTGGCTGAAGGCGCTGATGACGAACTGTTCTGACTGCACCCAGCCAGCAAAGCTGTTAGTAATACAGCTAAACCCGCTGTTCTAAATTTTGGTTTTAACATGTGAATAT
The DNA here is from genome assembly GCF_038004485.1 of Paenibacillus sp. FSL R7-0026. Taxonomy (NCBI): domain Bacteria; kingdom Bacillati; phylum Bacillota; class Bacilli; order Caryophanales; family Paenibacillaceae; genus Paenibacillus; species Paenibacillus sp. FSL R7-0026. The sequence continues at coordinate 2,997,637 of NZ_JBBORG010000001.1, read as the reverse complement.
TCCCCCGTTCCGTGTTTTCTCTTATGGATTACACTCACCATTTGCCAGCTACACGATCCTTAACTGCCTGTGTTATCGTAGCTTCGTATGTTTTCTTGTCGAGTTGATTCAATTGACTCATATATTCATTCCATGTGTTCTCGAAAGTGGAAGGCGAATCCATAATCATTTTGGGTAAATATTTCTTCTGGAGATCTTCTGCCTTGGTGATAAAAATCTGTTCAGGAGAGCCCTGCTCCAGTGCAATAGACCAGGCAGGAGACCAAGGACGCTCATCCGGTGTGCTGAATAGTTCTGTGAATGTATCCACACCATATTTCTCTAACAAAAGCTTGTCTCCCTCCGTGTAACTAAAGGTAGCCACTTCTGGTTGATTGCCCGGTCCATAGGCGTTGCCATCCTCCAGCACGGAGTTATTCCCGTAACGAGGCCAGCTGTAATTAAAATAGTCAAAGCCGAATTTACGACTTAATTCTGGATCTTCATGTGCCTTGCGTTGGTCATCATTTTTAAAGTAAAAGCGGCCCTCATCATTCACACTATACGTCTCGTTCTCAACACCCCATTGAACCAGAATCTGGTTTTCTTCCTTAAGCAAATTATCAAAATATTTAATAATTCGCACGGGATCTTTGGCATTTACGGTAATTCCGACACCGTAGTTGTTCACAAAACCTGGCGGGTCCACATACTGGTCTTTGACACTGTCATCAAATACGATTGGTAGAGATACATATCGTTTATCATCAATACCAGCCTTCTTGAGGTTGTTCGTTGCGTCTCCAACCTGCCAGGAGTAACTGAAATATCCCAGCACCCGACCGGACGTCAACTTGGCGAGATACTGATCCTGGTTCATTGTGAAGGATTCGGGATCAAACATCCCCTGTGCGTTAACCTCGCTCAGCTTCTGAATCCATTGTTTCTGATAATCAGATCCGGCTACCAGTTTGGCTTCATGGCTCTGCATATCCACCATCACACTACCATCGTTTGGGTAACCTGCCAGATGCATAGCCGGATTTAGCAGGGTGAAGAAGCTACCCGATTCACCCGCAAGTGTGGCGAAGCCGATGGTTTCTTTTCCATCGATCTGCGGATGCTTTTGCTTGTATTGCTCAATCAAGTCAAAATATTCGTCCAGTGTTCTGATCTTGGGATAGTTAAACTCTTTTAACACAGCACGCTGAATATAAAAGCCAGTCTGGAAGTTAGGCTCTGACACATAACCGATGTTGGCAGTGTATGGCAAGAAATATATCTTTCCATCCTCCTGTCTGAATTTGTCCATATAAGACCCGTATACTCGCTTGATGTTAGGCCCGTATTGATCGATCAGTTCATCCAGCGGGATAAAAGATCCTGCATCCATCAATTTGGCCATTTCACCACTGGAGTCGATGATATCGGGGTAATCACCACTCGCAATCATCACACCTGCCTTGGTTGCACCGTCACCAACCAGATATTCCATCTTCCAGTCAACGCCCGTTTGTTCCTGTAGCTTCTTGCCAATGGTCGTGCCGCTTGCCAGAATGTCCTTCTTGCCACCGCCAAACGTGAAATATTTAAAGGTGACCGGGGTATTGTCATTACTGTCAGGATAAGAGGCTTCCGGGCTGGCTTTATTACAACCTGCCAGGGTTACAGCCAGTAAAATGGCCAGACCTGGTATAATGTTTTTTTTTCTAAACATGTAGCAAATGCCCCCTTAAAGTATTGTTTGTGTCTTTAAGCCTTCTCAATATATCAAGATAGCGCTTTCAAAGTTACCCATGAAAGTGTACCTCCTACTTTGAAAAGTATATCCCTCATATTTAGTCGCCTGGCATGGCTGATGGATCAAGTGGAAGCTTAATTTGGATACGCGTTCCTTCTCCTTCCCATGTCTGGATGTCGAACGTAAAGTGATTTTTATAACAAAGTTTTAAGCGACTATACGCATTTTTCATGCCAACATGCTCTCCCATATCGGTGTTTTGATCCAGGTAACTTAACAACTCTTCCAATTTTGCTTGTGACATCCCTATACCGTTATCCGTTAGTCTGATATGGAGCAGGTCATTTTCCATTGAAACGAAGAGTTGAATGATGCCTACACCCGGAGATGACTCAATTCCATGAATACTTGCATTCTCAACAAAGGGGAGGATAACCATCTTGGGGATTCGGTACATCAGTACCGCAGGATCTGCCTCAATGGTATATTGGAGTTTTTCTCCAAAGCGGTATTTCTGAATTTGCAAAAAACTCTCGATGAGTTCCAATTCTTCCTTCACTGTCACATCATTCTGATTCCAACTAATCGACTTGCGAAACATCTTGGCCATGTTATGCACGATTTTGGCAGTCTCTTTTTCGCCTTTGATGAGGCTCCGCATACGTACCGACTCCAGCGTATTAAACAAAAAATGTGGGTTGATCTGACTATGGAGCGCATGAAGCTGTGCTTGCTGCTGCTTTAACTCCAAGTCTTTCTTTTGGATGTCGGCGAGATATACTTCATGAATCAGGTTATGGATCGTCTCGGTCATTCGATTAAATTCCATCGTGAGTTGACCTATTTCATCTCTTGCATCTTCAGGCGGAATCGTCTGGAAATTTTGTGTTTTTACTTTTTTCATATGTTTCAGAATACGCACCAGCCTGACATGGATGGATCTGGACATCGCCGCGATGATAATAGAAGGCAGGACAAAATTAATGCAAGCCAGCCATACGACGAAGGAACGGGACTTTCGCACCTCCTTCAACACAATTTCTTCATCCATCACTCCATGTAGGGACCACCCTTCCAGATAGTTAATGCCTGTATACGTAAGTTCAAAGGGAATCATTTTGTTCGGAAACTGGATCTCGCTGTAACGTTTCCCTATCTGAGCTTCTGCTGTAGGATCATTTGAAAATTGGATGTGTCCCCCCGGATCAAGAAGATACACTTTTCCATCAAATCCGCTGTTGTGAAAATACTGCTTGATCATATCCATATTCAGATCAATTTTAAGTAACTGCTCTCTCCCCCCAGTGTCCAGATTGTCGAGCCTTTGAACCAGACTTAACATCTGATCCGATGAGATCAGTGCCGGATAAGGGGCGGAGTATGCCTGAAATTGAACGTACCAGTCCGAATTGCGGACCACGTTAGTTAAACGATCAATATAACCGGAAGATAAAATGGTAGAATTATCGGTATACACTTGATACCAGCGAATTCCCTGATTCATTTGACCGGAGAATTGCCCTTTTAGATAGGAATTATAAGCGTCAATGTACTCAAAATGACTTTGAAATGAACGGGAGATGGTGTCATTGAACACAGGGTCAGTATATAACGAATAAGAGAGGCCGACGCCCTGATCAATGGTTACCCGCAGGTCGTTCTTCAGATTGTTCAAGGCCATGCCAGCATCACGTGTTTTCTGACTACGAATATTGGCGGATGTGACATTATAGAACACCACATTGGTTACAACGATCGGAATAAACACGGACAGGACATACATCAGCAGTAGTTTATCTCGAAGCTTCATGTAATTCAGGTTCCATCTTGGCATTGTGCACCTCGCTGCTCATTTCCCATAAGGAGATTGCGATACTCTGTAGGCGATAACTTAACAAGTTTCTCAAACTGGGTTACAAAATAATCCGCATTCTGAAATCCTACGCGTGCAGCAACCTCGTACATTCTCAGATCCGTCTGGCGCAATAACTTCTTCGCCTCATGAATCCGCAGGTTCAGCAGATAGTCATTGAAATATTGATTGTAGCTTTTGCGGAATAATCGCCCTAGATAAACGGGATTCATGTAGAAGAGCGCAGCAATGCTTTTGAGATTGATGTTCTCGGTATAATTTGCATCAATATATCGTTTGATCTTGCTGATATCTCCCTTGGATCGCTCCATTCGTAAATGAGAGACATAATCCTCGGCTTCCTCCAACGCGATGAGAAATGCATTCTTCAATAGTCGTAAATTCCAACCTTCATGACTTTGTTGTGCCAGCTCCTTTAGCTGCTGTAGACCTTCATCATTACCACCCATTTCATGGACGACAGCGAGAATACCCGTTATATAACGCAAAAGAGAACCCGATACAGCTTGAGGAGAAAATCGATTCATATGAAACAGTTTGAATTTCTCTTCTACAATGTTGTGGTAAGAAGACCTATTCCCCTCTTCCAGGCTCAAGATTAATTGATCCACCTCGTCTTGGTACACATTGAAAACAAACAGCGGTTTGTCTTTGATCTCCGTATAACGTACGACACCACCAGTTTCAGCATATTTATGCTTGGCTGCTTCTTCAGCCGCCATAAGGGATTGTGGGACATCACCAATTTCTTTGACGAGTGTTCCTGCATAAAGACCGATATCCAGGTTAAACCTTTTGCTCAGTGTTATATGAATATTATGCAGTTTATCCTGTAACGCCGAGCCCCCTTGATGATGATCAGGCCACAACAGTAATAATGCAAACGTGCCGCGGTGTTGCTCACTGATGAACATTTTGCATAAATTACTCTCCAGAGAATGTACTGCTTCACGTAGCTGTTCAATGGTGATTTTGATTTCATCTAATCCGGTCTGAAGTTCGATCAAAGTCATGAGCAGACTGCAGCTACGATTGATCCCGAGCATCTCGAAATATCGATGTTCATCTTCCTTCTGTACATGGCCTTTGATCACATCCTCCAGCATGATGGTACTGGCCTGTCCCTCAGCCAAAAGAATATGTTTTCTTTTATTGCAAATCAGATTAGCCGACTTCTTCAACGTCGCCGTCAGTTCTTCATCATCAATAGGCTTTAGGATATAGTCATGAACTCCGTACCTGATTGCCTGCTGTGCATATTTGAAGTCATGATAACCACTGATGATAATGAACACAGGTTCCAGATGTGGCATTTTCTCTACGGCACGTATCAGTTCCAGTCCATCCAGAATTGGCATGCGGATATCTGTAATAATCACATCTGGTTGCAGACATTCAATCAGATTTAATGCCTCTGCACCGTTCTCTGCCTCTCCGATAATCTCCATATTAAGATCCATCCAATTTATGAGTTCATACAGCCCCTTTCGTACATACATCTCGTCATCTACCAATAATACTTTTAACATCCGTGTGTCCCCTTTCCTCCAACGAAAATAAACCGCCGGTAGCATGTCTCCCTATCGGCGGCATCTAATATGGTGACCGTTGTAGTTATTGCAAAATAAATTCATTCATGGCGTGTATAATCCCAATAGTCGCCAACGAGGCCTTCAATAATCGAGCCACTGGCCCATGGCATCAGGCAAAACCAGGTGCTGGCTGGCGTACCATCCGCATATTTTTCAGTGACCAGCCCTTCCGAATGACAGAAGCGTTCAGACATCCATCCTTTTTTGCCATAGCCGAATTCTTGATCATAACGATTATAGGTCTGACAACCCCATCCGATGGTATCCATCATACGTTGGAGAACATAATTGTCTTCCCGTTGTCCGACATAATACAACAACTCATCTACTAGATTGCTGGACATGGGGTGAATATGCGGATTTGCTACTGAAGTAACACTTCCCCCGGAACTGGACCAGCCTAATGTACTGAGTGGCGGAATCTTAACAGGTGAGTTGTAACAAAATTTGAAGCTGAATTCATAGCTGATTGCATCTCTCATGTGATCTAGAAACAGCTCGTCACCGGTCAACGCGTGTAGAAACCGAACAGCTTTGATGTAAGCCAGAATGCCTTCCGAATCAACAGCTTTATCCGCATCCAACGGAGCGCCGTAACATTCCATGTGTTGGACATAGGTGCTGTAATAGTGGGCTTCACTTCGTCTGAGCTCATCCAGAGAAGAGGCATCATGGGTTAACCAACTGTAATATGCCTTGGCGGCAAGACACCAGCCCCCGCTAAAGGCATCATATTCAAGACCTGCTCCTGTCCGCTCTGACAAAATGGTGGGGTATTCTCCATCCGTATTTTTCGTGCACTCCAGACGATCAAGTACTTGCTTGACGTAAGCAAGCCAATCATCGTGTCTCACATTTCGAATGCGCTTCTCATAATCGTAGCTTTTCAAAATGTAGAACATCGCTTGAGCTACAAGGTAAGAGGAATGTCCTGGGGTACGCATGCCGTCGAACCACCAGCCTTTAACACTCCATATCCCATCCTGATAAGCATCATACGGAAGTCCGGATTCGGGATTCATGGCATTCTCGATAATATTGGTAATGCAGGATAACGCCTGCTGTCGCATAGACTCATTATTCAGGCGTAGTGCGGCCATAAGCATTGGTGCAGCGATGGTCATACCATTTGTCCAACTGATTGAGATAATTTTGTTGTATCGGTAGCCATCAGTTTCAGCAGCATCTTCATATACAAATGTTGAATAATGACGATCCTCCGGAAGCCAGGCATATTCATAGATGGCATTGGACAAATCCGTTACCGTTGTCTGAATGTCACTTCCTTCTCTTGGTTTTTCGTGATACCTCCTATAGATTGTTTCCAGTGCAGGATTGATACCCAGTTCTGATTCAGACTCGTAGTTATATAGTTCAAGAGTGAGCCCAACTGATTCACCTGCCGCAAGTTCAAAACAATTATCTCCAAGGGCAGCTCGCTCATGGACAAGTCTGGATTTGATAAATAACAACGGAGCATTCTCATATCCCAACGTATATCCGACCGTACCCTTTTCAATAGAACATGTGAATCCCCCATATTGTAAAAACGTTCCTTCCATTCCTGGATACCATTGCTGCTTCTGGTTTCCTGTATTGATCCAGTAGGGACTTGCGCTTAGACCAATAATCCGACCTTCATCATAGATAAGTGCAGCCGGATGAGACAGACGATCACTTCGGACCATCCACCAGGGTGATGAAGGACGAGAGGGCTTGCCCTCCCTTAGTCTGGGGAACTCATTTGGGACATTCTGGGGTGCTTCGCCCCGGTTGCGGCCATACATAAATGCAGGCAAAAAAAACCTCGGATTCTTTTTGCCCAACGGCATTTCCACATGAATAACCCCTGCCCAGGGGTTCTGGCCCTCGTTGTAAATCTGAATGTCGGCTTGCCATGGGTCTTCTGCACTGCCGTTCCCGCTTATTACTTTTACGTCAGCCTTGAGAGCATGCTTGTTCAAAGCCGTGTACTCTACGTTGTCCTGTACTCTACTTCGTGCCGTGAAAATCAGATCCATCTTTTCCTCCAATCGCGTTGTACACCACTGAGTGGAAACGCTTGCAATTATGTATCCATCATGCTAGGATGGTTACATTTTATAGGTTCACGTCTGCAATTTCATTGCACAAACGGCTATATTTATTGCGCGAAACGACAAGGAGGTCATATATCTGATATGAATGAGACTTCAGAATACCTGTTTGATCCAATCCAGAATGAGCTGTTGTATCTTCATCGCACCACCACGTATAATATGGGAACGTTTTATCATCGACATAATGCATATGAACTCTACTTATTTCTTCGTGGCAATGTGAACTTCTACATTGAGAACCGTTGTTACCATTTGCAACGTGGCGATCTGCTCGTTCTTAGCCCGGAGGAGATGCACCGTTCCTTTGCCTTGGACAAAAACGAATATGAGAGAATTACCATAAATCTAAAAAAGTCATATCTGAACCGCTTGTCTACGTCAACCACCAACTTATCCGCATGTTTCGACTACCGTCCCAAGGGTAAGGGTAATATCGTACATCTTGAAGAGGACGAGCTTCATCGAGTGCTGCAATTAGCTGGTGAGCTTGAACAGTGTCTCTCATCAAGTGACTATGGAGCGGATATTCTGGGGAATATTTTGATTACTCAATTACTCCTTCTAACGAATCTAACTTTTCAAAATACAGATTTTGTTGCAACGGATATTATGCCTGAACTAGTTCGAAACACGATGGATTACATTGAATGTAATCTGACGAGGCAACTGACCCTCGAACAATTGTCAGAGGCTATGTTCACGAATAGCAGCTATATTAGTCGACAATTCAAAAAGCATACCGGACTCACGATTCGAGCATACATTCTTAGTCGCCGTATAGAGCTGTCGAAATCTTATTTAATCGAAGGTTTAAGTATTACAGAGGCCTGTTATCAATCCGGTTTTGGAGATTATGCCAATTTTATTCGCAGCTTCACCAAGCTGGTCGGCACTTCACCTGGTAAATTTGTTAAATATGGAAGTCTTCTTTAAACATTGTGTTGAGTAAAAACACGCCAACTCTTGCCTATATCTTATCTCAGCAAAAAAAAAGAGCGAATTCACCCGGCAATTCTGTCAGCGGGTATTCGCTCAGGTAATCGGTAACTTCTTATTGATTATTCCAGTCGTATCCTGTTAGTTCAATTATTGAATTGGGGCCAGGAAAGGTTAATTCTATTTTTTGGTCCAGATAGGACACGGTTACTCTTGTTTCTTCAATAGAACGAATTCTGGTATTCAACAGACGACCATTTTCCCATTCCAGATCTATTTCAAATCCGCCACGAGCCCGAATACCACGAATATATCCTTTTGGCCACGCTGCTGGCAAAGCAGGTAATAATCTGATTACTTCGTTATGGCTCTGGAGAAGCATCTCTCCTATACCTGCAGTACCTCCAAAGTTCCCATCAATTTGAAATGGAGGATGGTCACAAAACAGATTGGGTAACGTGGAGGAACGTAGAAGTTCCACGATGTTATCGTGTGCAAGTTCCGACTCCTCTAATCGTGCCCACATGTTGAGAATCCACGCCCTGCTCCATCCTGTGTGTCCACCACCATGTTCCAGTCTTCTGTCGAGTGTTACACGAGCTGCCTTGGCTAGATCAGGCGTTGATTGCAACGTAATTTGCGTTCCAGGATGCAAAGCGAATAAATGAGAAATATGCCTGTGGCCCGGTTCCAATTCATCATAATCGTTACTCCACTCTTGGATCTGGCCATGTTTGCCAATGGAGGTCTCCGGTATTTTGGTTAAAGCACTACGGAGTAATTCTCCAAATTCCTGATCTTCTTGCAATATACGAGTACTTTCAATGCAACGCGTGAAGAGTTCTCTAATGATCTGATTGTCCATTGAAGCACCAAAACATAAAGCCCCCGACTCTCCATTATCTAATATATAGCGATTTTCCGGTGATGACGAAGGACATATCACCCAATTGCCGGAATAATCCTCTATTAGATAATCCAGAATAAAGATAGCCGCATCTTTCATCGTGGCGTAAGCTTTTTTGAGAAATTGAACATCCTTATTGTATTCGTAGTGGTCCCATAGATGTAATGAAAGCCATGCTCCTCCCATAGTCCAAAACGTCGATGTCATGCATACATCCTGCGGAGCAGCGTCTGCCCAGATATCCGAATTGTGATGAGCAACGAACCCCTTGCATCCGTACATGGTTCTAGCGGTTTCCTTTCCCCGGACTTGCAGTCGATCTATAAAATCAAACAATGGAACGTGACATTCAGACAGATTGCAGCTTTCTGCAGGCCAGTAGTTCATCTGTGTATTAATATTAATCGTATATTTGCTATCCCATACAGGAAGCATGTCTTTATTCCATATCCCTTGAAGGTTTGCCGGTAAAGAACCTGGACGGCTGCTTGAGATAAGCAGATAACGGCCAAATTGAAAGTATAGACTCATCAGTTCCGGATCATGCTGACCAGCTCTAAGCCGCTCAAGACGCTGATCGATTGGAAGTTCGGAACATCTCACATCTTTATTTTCATCTTCGAGATGTATATCCATCTTTTCGAATAAGGATTGATAGTCCGAGACATGATCGGCGAGCAGTTCGCTATATGGTTTTGCGGAAGCAGCATCAATTCTTCGGAGACACTCCACTTCGAGTTGTTCCTTGGGTACTCGAAAATCCGTGCAAGCCGTGATTAGAATAGTCGCTGAATCACCATTCTTCAGAGAAAGCTGACCGCTTGAATAATGAACCTGCCCTCCTTCAGATATAAGGCGAATCGCACAACAAAATCGGATTCCTTCTTCTCCCCCACTTCTTCCCCGGATGATCAAGTTATTCGTTCCACGCCTCTCAATCCGGTCCAGATAGGATTGGAAACCAACAGGATGCTTAAGAATATCTGAATAGGATGTTGATGTCAGAACGGTTCCCCTGCCAAAAACAGTGGAGAAAGATAACTTTCCAGGCACGCTAGATTTGAGATGAACAACGAGCACTTGATCCGGGTAGCTAGCAAAATAATCACGGCTGTAAATGGATTGATCTGCGGTATAATTCACGTTTACCTTACCATGTTCCAGATCGAGATGTCTTTGATATTCATTTGGTTCATGTTCACTGTGATCCATAGCGATATAGAAGTCCCCTAATGGCTCATAATGCCTTTGCCCATCAGGAACACCTACCAGAGTATCTGCTGCGAGTTCTTCTGCTTCCCTAATCTTACCGTCAAAAATCAGGCTTCTGATCTGAGATAAAGATTCAAGTGCTTGAGGATTATTCCGCTGCATCGGTCCACCATACCACAGACTATCTTCATTAAGCTGAATTCTCTCGATCTGTGTTTTTCCAAAAATCATGCCTCCAAGAGTTCCATTTCCGATAGGCAATGCCTCTTCCCATGTTCCAGCAGGTTGATTAAACCAGATATTTTTGGTCTTCACGTTAAAACCTCCAACGAATTATAATTCCTTACATTTTCATGTTTAGTGTGTTCCGTTTGTATGTTCTTTCAGTGTACTGTAATCTCTTAAGTATCTAAATGAACAAAATTAACTTGAATTATCACAATCTTATCCCAGCATTAGAGGTGTAATCGTAAATTCCGAAACTGACAGTACAAATTCTTTGTTCTGGACAAGGATGTATAGCTATTGGCAATAAAAAAAGCCGCTATAATAGCGGCTCTGTTTCGTTCATTTCAGTTAGTTTACATGAAGCTTGGCGTAATTTATAAGATATTTCGCTCCATTTGTTGCATGAATTGCCTCAATATCAGCCGATCTTCCGAAGAAATGGATTGAAGTAGTTTCTCTTGCTGCTCTCTCCATTTATACTCAACCGGTTTTTCTAATTCTTTGCCCTTATCGGTTAGAAAAATACGCATGATCCTTGCATCCTGTACATCACGTTTGCGATATATAAATCCGTTCTGCTCCAGTGATTTGACCATGTTTGTAACCGTTGGTGGTTCGCATTTCATATGTTCACTTAGTTGCATCTGTGTTACCCCATCACCCAACCACAGCCGATACAACAGATTATCTTGTCCTACATAGAGATTAAGTTCCCGAAGAGATTCACTATAATTTCGACGCATTTGGGAGGAAATTCGATCTAAAGACTGTCGAATATCACAATCTACTATATCTGTCATGAACGTCCCTCCCTAATATCCGAATCATATTTAGCAGACTAAATGTATCATGGAGATATACAGGTGTCAATTCGCCTTAGTATCGTTATAAGGGCCTTTCCTAACCAATTTCCACAACAAAGATTGGATTTATCGTAAAGCTTATTTTTTGGCAAAACCTTGCTTGTTCAAATAGGCCATCATTTGCAGTTGAATACTTCTCTTGAGGTGATCCTGGATATGGTCACTCCATCCTTTTACTTTTTTTACGGTGAAAGGATCTCTCGTCGGACGATTTTCATAATACTTCAGCATGGTCTCATCATAGATTGCTAATTTCTCTTGATCCATTGGTTGGTATTGATTATCAAGCAATACCATGGATTGAGGGAGCCGAGGTTTCAGTTCCGGCTTATCTCCAGCTGGATTACCGATACATAATCCCACCAGAGGAATAACATATTTAGGTAAATTCAATACGTCAGATAGTTCGCTAATATTGGCTCTGACCGCACCAATGAACACTCCGCCAAGTCCCATCGATTCAGCCGCGGTTAACGCATTTTGTGCCATCAGGCCAGCATCGAATGAACCAATCAACAGAAATTCAATATATTCAATATCCACATCTGGAGCGATTTCATGATTTCGGTTAAAATCTGCACAGAAGATCCAGAATTCTGCCGCTTCTTCAATATAGGGTTGATCGACACAGAGATGTCTGAGTTTTTTTCGAAGTACTGGATCTGTGATGCGAATAATGGATACCGCCTGCAGAAGACTGAACGATGAAGTTTGATTTGCTGCCTGAAATATTACATCTATTTGTTCATCAGTTAGGGGTTGAGATGTGTAAGAACGAAACGATGTATGGTTATGAAGCAATTCGAGTGTGTTATTCATTAAAAACCTCTCCTTTATTCGTTGATTCCATGTTCCTGCAATCCGTATTCGTAAGGAACGCCCATATTCTCGCGAGTGTTTTTCCTTCATATTACTTATGGAACAAACCGCGTCCCTGCAACCATCTGTAAAGCCAGTTGCATTTCACTTCTTTTTTTCATAACGATTTTCTCCTTCGTTCTGGCCAGGCACAGATATGTGTGCCCTTTCAATAGTGCGAATATATTTAGCATGCTAAGTATATGGATGGATCGGATTTTGTTCCGTTGAGTGAGGGTTATAGATATTGACGTTCACCGGTCTGGGCTGATTTCTCGACGGCATCCAGTAACAGATGAAGTTTCACCGCATCCGCGAAAGTAGGTGCTAAGGTAGTACCTTCTTGAATATCTTTGGCAAACTTACGATAAGCCTGAGCCATGTTCAGAACAATTCCGGAGTCGTTATATAGAGAATGTGGAGCCGAGTAATAGGCATCGGGAATGGTTAGTTCACGAAGCTCGTTGTCCGTAGATCCTGCACCGCGTAATTGATGTGATCCGAATTGAATGGATGCAGGGGCGCTCAGCACAATCGTGCCGTTGTCTCCGAAAATTTCAAGTGTGAGTCCTGTCTGATGTTTGACTCCACCTTGAATATGAACACTGGCTGCTGCCCCATTAGTCAATTTCCCTGTAATCATGATCTGATCATCCGTTGTTTTCTTGATGACTTTCTGAATATCTACCAATTCTACTTCTGGAAACTGTTGAGCTGTGGTGGCAGACAATTCTGTAAAGTCCCCAAGCATGTAGGTAAAGGCATCCAGATTATGTCCCCCTACAATGGTCAGCAAGTTCCCTCCAACTTTCCGGTCATACAAGTACGCACTCGACTTGTCACCAACGCCCCCCATACCATCTATGGAGATCTTCAGGTTGGCAGATAACACTTTACCCACATAACCTTCTGCCAATAGATCTTTTACATATTGAACGGCCGGGGCTTGTCTAGCCTGTAATCCGATCGCATTTGGTAGTTGTGCGGACGCTATCCATTCCTGCATTTCAAGCGCTTCCTCTGTATTCGACCCAAGTGGCCATTCACAATAGATTGGTTTGCCAGCAGGCACGACGGCTTTAACGGCGTTATAATGTTCCTTGACATTAATACTGACAACGACCATATCCACATCAGGATGCTGAGCCAACTCCTCCATATTATCAAAGCCGTGATCTGCATAGAAAGCTTCTGCGCTCTTCTTTGCACTTGGCATATTACTTGTTCCCACTGCGGTAAGCTCGAACTCATCCAGGTGCTCAATAGCTGGAATATGTGTGCCACTCGCCCATCCGTTATTAATTGATGCCCCTATGATACCTGTACGAATTTTTTTATTCATTGTTAAACATCTCCCTTGTTAAAATTTACAGTATGATCGAATATCAGTTTGTTTCCAGCCCTTATCAGTCACTCATTTCTATGATATATTTATTTAGCTTGCTAACTATTCAATCGAGATAACAATAATTATTCTTTCACACTTTAGGTAAACTAAAATTGTTTTGGTGTTGACACCATCATAGGTGTATTTGTTTTGTTAGCAAAGAGGGCAATTTAAATGAACATAGTACATCTTTTTGTACCTTTGGATCAGGAGTGATATGAATGAGAGTTTGCAATGAAGGATTTGAACAAGAGTTTATAGATGGAAAAAGTGACATGTACGCCATAGCTTTTACTCAGAATGTCCTTTCTGGGCGTTGGAAATATTTTATCTTATGGTACCTAAAAGACGAAACACGTCGATATACGGATATCAAAAAATTCCTTGGAGATTTGTCTCAAGGCTCCCTCACAAAGCAGCTTAAAGAGTTGGAGAATGATGGTGTTATTCAACGTGATGTATATCCGGAAGTTCCTCCGCGAGTTGAGTATTCGTTAACAGACAAGGGAATGAAGTTACTACCGATCCTTGAAAAGATGGAGGACTTTGGCAAAGAATACGGCTAAGCAACTTAAACTAGGCTTCCATATTACTTATCTTTGTTTAAAGGAGGGATGATATGTTTTTCTTCTTTTTCTTTCTGTTGATTGGAATGATTGGTTTATTCTTTGGGGTTAGAGCACTGAGACGACCTAATTCATGGCCTTTTAATCGTACGAAGGATGAACTTCATGAATACGATATGATGGGTATCAAGTTTAGAGGCGTTTTTCTCCTTGCTTTTGGTACTGTTCTGACTATCGCCTCTGTTCGACTTCTCCTTATAGACAAATAAAGTTGCTATTGTAGCAACTTTATTAAAAGGCATTTTTAGATTTTTTAAACATTTTCAGGCTCATAAATTCCATAACCATTCTTGCCATTCTTTTTAATCTTGTACATGGCTCCATCCGCATGTCTCAGAAGTTCGGAAGGCTCCTGTCCATGCTTGGGAAATAGGCTGATACCAATACTCATCGAAAGGTTGATATAGTTTCCGGCAATTTTGAAATGGGTACTGAATGCAGCTTCCAATCTTTTGGCGATGACTTCAGCATCGTGATCATCTTTCAGATGGCTTAAAATGATGAATTCGTCCCCGCCAAGCCGAGCTACAGTGTCCGTACTTGGAATTGTTTCGCTTAATCGCTTTGCCATTTCCAGCAACACTTGATCACCAACATGGTGTCCATATGTATCATTCACTTGTTTAAACCCATCAGCATCCACAAACATGACGGCTAGTTTGTTATGGTTTCTTTGGGCATTACTGATGGCCCAGGCAAGACGGTCATTATAAGCAAGACGATTAGGCAGACCGGTAAGTGGATCATGCAAAGACAAATGCTTGCTGATTTTCTCGGAGATTTTGATTTTGGCGTACTCCGTCTCCAGTTCTTTGATCAGATTTTTAAGTTTATATACCCTGGTATTGGTGTTAGTCATGTCAGTAATCTGAATAAGGGCATAACTCCGATCTTCATGATAGAGCGGTTCAACATGCATATTTTGTCTGAATAATTGTTCATCCTCTCCTTCATTAGGAAGAATGAATGCCTTATGTAACGCGCTTGAGCAAAATCTGCTCTGTCCATGATACAGCGCATTTTGCAAAATATTTAAATACATATTTGACTTAAACCGTGGGCAGACCTCAAGCAGATTTAAGCCTACTACCTCTTCAACATTCTTGCCAGTAAAACGTTCCAACCAGGCATTCCACACAACAATTTTCAAATGCCTGTCCACGATCATTATTCCCATATGGGCTTTGTTCAAAGCTTGTGATATAAGATTATCCATTGTCCGCCTCCAACAAAGCGTCCATTTTGGCCAGCAGGCTCGATATGGAGTTCATACTTAATGCTATGACAATGATTCCTGTCACATCCGTATCGGCAAGTAAAAACGAGGTATGTAAAACCAGGACGTAGACTTCATTCTGAAGCAATATTTGTTGATCGGAATTGGTGACATAGATCAGTTCAATATCAGGCAGAACGTATTCCAGTTTGATCTCCAGAAAATTACCGAATTCTCCAATAATGGCGTTAAGCAGGACATTGCTAACTTCCTTCAAAACGTCCAAATCCGTATCCATCAGGTTCGGATCGTTCGGTATAACGCTCTCACCCAGTTCTCCAAGACAGATGTTTGCCAATACTTTAGCCTGCTCAACAGGAAACATCAGAAATGCTTTTCCCTGAAATTCGTATCCAAACTGTAAGGATGATCTAAACAGGTGACCTTCACTGAAGAAAATGTTGTATCTTCGATCTCCAGGATCAACATCGGATATGGAGATTAGTTCCACTTCCGGAATATTCAAAACGATACGCTTGTCTACAATCTCTGACAACATGTTAGCCGCTTGTCCCACGTAAACGTTCACAAGTTCAGTCAGCAAATCCTTTTGTAAATCATTCAGCATGATAGGCCGCCTGAATCAGTTGAATCATGGTAGTTGCCTTCTCTGCGGTTAACGGTTTATTCAGGAAGCCAGAAATGCCCAGCATTTCAACTTCATCCCTAGTTGTCTTCTGAATATCTGCAGATAAGATAATAATTTTGACATTGCTATCCGTTTCTCGAATCATACGAAGCATTTCTTGTCCGTTCAAACCAGGCATCAGCAGATCGGTGGTTATAAAATCAGGTTGAAATTCTTTAAATAGGTTGTATCCTTGCTCTCCATTGTTAGCAATCTGAATTTCGCATGCTGGAATATGATCAACAATCAGCTTTGTAAGCAATTTCTGTACGAAAATGGAGTCTTCCACAATTAATACTTTCATTTTCTCTTCAGTCTCCTTGATAAAATGGTAAGAGCTCGGGATGGTCAGGCGCTGTGGACAGTTCTTGATATAGGGCTTTCGCGCGCAGTGGCACCCTGAAAAGAGACTGACTGGTGAATCAAGTAAATATAAATTATAGTAACTTTAATTTAATTGTCAACAACATTATTGAATAAGTTAGATTCGTGTGCAATTAAAATACTAAAGTCCGGCGTTTAAAAAACATGAAAAAAACGGTCACCTAGTGACCGTTTTTGATCGGTTATCTGGAACTGCATTAAGTTTACTCTTTTACCCCTCCAAGCTGCAAGCCATGAACGAAATACTTCTGCAAAAATGGATATACGACTAAGATGGGTAATGCCGCAACAATCGTAATCGCTGCCCGAATAGATACAGGTGTGACCATGTTACGCGCAGCACCAAGATCTGCACCATTGGCAACGGCTGCACTGCTGTTGGAATTCATAGAAGATGATAATAGTTTCATCAACTCATATTGCAGCGTGCTTAGGTTTTGTTTGGAAGATGCATACAGAAACGTATCAAACCAAGAGTTCCATTGACCGACTGCAATGAACAGTGCAACAGTAGCGAGAACCGGTTGGCACAGCGGTAGAATAATGGAAATGAATGTTCTGAAATCTCCAGCACCATCAATTTTGGCGGATTCGATCAATCCCTCGGGTAGTGTCTGGATATAGGTTCGAATAACGATCATATTAAAGGCACTGATCAGCCCAGGAATAATGTACACCAGGAAGTTGTTTAACAAATGCAAATCTTTCATTAGGAAGTAAGTTGGAATAAGACCTGCACTAAAATACATCGTAAGAACAACTGTAATGGTAATGGGCTTTCGTAATATATAATCTTTTCGGCTTAGTGTGTAAGCCAGCATGGAGGTTAAGAATAGACTTAACACTGTCCCCAAAACCGTTCTCGCCACAGATATACCAAAGGCGCTGAAGATGGTCCCTCCTGCAAATACTGCTCTGTAGTTTTGATCTGTCCATACCCGAGGCCACAGATAAATCCCACCTCGGATGGTGTCATTACCGGCATTGAATGATACGGCGAGTGTATTCACAAACGGATACAGGGTAACAATCGCGATTGCGATCATCAGTATACCATTTAACGTATGGAAGACAATCGGTTCAAGCCGAGATTTATTGATTCCCATCTCTAGTCCCCCTTATATTAATCGGTCTTCCCCGAGCCGTTTGGAAATTGAATTCGCCGCAAAGATCAGCGTGATACTAACTACTGTTTTGAAGATACCTGCCGCAGTAGCCAAAGAATAATTCCCGATCTGTAGTCCGTATTTCAGGACAAATATATCTATCGTCTGTGACCAGTCGACAACCACACCATTACCTAACAGATACTGAACCTCGAATCCAGCTTCCAAAATCCAGCCCATATTCATGATCAGCAAAATGATAACAATGGATTTGATTCCGGGTAAGGTCACATACAGCATTTTCTTATATCGGTTCGCACCATCAATCTCTGCCGCTTCATAGAGGGAAGGATCGATAGATGTGATGGCCGCCAAATAAATAATGGCATTCCAGCCAACTTCTTTCCATACATGGGATGCGCCTACAATGCCCCAGAAGTATTCCGGAACGCTAAGCCACATGATAGGTTCTTGAATGATATGCAGCTTCATGAGTACCACATTCACAATCCCACCATCTACAGATAGTGAACTTGCTACGATACCTGTCACAATAATCCATGAGAGAAAGTGAGGTAAATACGATATTGTTTGAATGGTTCGTTTATATAACTTATGTTTGATCTCATTAAGTAAAATGGCAAATATAATGGCTGTCGCAAATCCGAGCACCATATTGATGACGCTCATCGCAATGGTATTACGAAGCACGTTAAGAAATGCATCGTCTGTTAGCAAAAACTTAAAGTGTTTGAGCCCGACCCATTCCTGCTGCGTGAAACTCTTCGCAGGACTGTAATTCTGAAAGGCCATAACCCAGCCCCAAATGGGATAATACGAGAATACGAGAATGTACGCAACGATGGGCAATGACATGAACATGAGTTGTCTTTGTCCGCGCAATCGTTTTAACAGTGGTGCTTTGGGTACGACTGTACGGGTGGTTTGCTCTGGTATGGCTCCAGGCGTGTTCGCCATCTTTCACTCCTCCTATTGGCTTGCAGCGACTTTAAGCATGATGTCCCCGGAAGGCACTCGCCTGAGTAATCCTTTGGTTGATACCTTCCGAGAGAATCATTGCCGCATTTTTTTATTTAACAGACCAGTTCTCGATTCTCCATTTCAGTTGTTCATTAATCCGATCTTCATAGGATTTGACATCGATCTTCTTGTAAGCGTCTACATATTCAGTCCAAATGTTATCGAACTCATTCGGTTTTGACATGATTGCTTTAGGCAAGAATTTCAATGAGGTGTCTGTCATTTGTTTGTTCGCTACCGCAGCATCAGAGCCTTCTTTCAGATCGACCTGCCATGCTGGATAGTACACTGGATTTTCTGGTGCAGGAGAGAAGAAGTCACTCCACGTTTTGAAGCCGTATGCATCCAGAAGTTCTTTATCTTCCGGTTTGAGGTTGTCATAGAATTCCTCAGGTTGGTTGATCGCTCCAATTGCATTGCCATCTTCAAATGTTCCTTCGAGCTTCGGTGCAGCAGCGTAGAAACCTTCAGCTTTGTTAACCAATCTCCATGCTGGATCATCCTGCTCTGTCCGTTGCTCTGGTGTACGATAGAATCTTCCCTCTTCATTCACTTGATAGTCTACACCCTCTTCACCCCATGACAAGAGCTTCTGGTACTTCTCGTCCATAAGCTTATCGAGGAATTTGATGAGTGCGACAGGGTCTTCAGCATCTTTACTGATACCAAAACCATTGTTCAAGTTAATGACCGGACGATCCAGATAATGATCTGTGATACTTGTATCATAGACAAGCGGGAAGCCTACGTATGTCTGGCCAATTTTCCCCTGTGCTACGAGTGGGTCTTCGCCGGCTTGGAAATTCCAGTGCTGGTCGAACATGCTAAGCACACGTCCCGAAGAAATTTTGGCCAGATATTGATCGTAGTTCTGAACAAAGGCTTCTTTATCCAGCAATCCCTCGTTGTACAGATTGTTTAGTTCTTTATAATACCGTTTGGAGATATCTTTGTCGGCAAACACGGTTGCGACTCCACTATCATCTACGACTACGCCCCCGTCGTTGGGGTGACCCGTAAGATGTTCAGGTGGGTTAAGCAAAGGGAACGTCCGCCAGTCTGAAGCCAATGTAGTGAAACCAATCGTCGGTTGACCATCAATCGTTGGATTCTTGGCTGCATAATCACGGATCAACTTGGTGAAATCATCCAACGTTTTTGGAGTTGGGTACCCGGCATCCTTCAGTATGGACTTTTGGATCCAGAATGCAGGACCAGAATAATAGTTACTAATGAACTCCCCTGTATACACTCCATAGTTAGGCAACCAGTAAATATGTCCGTCACTGGAATCTTTCATCCGGTTCCAGTCTTTACCGAAATGTTTCTTTAGATTAGGTGCATGCTCTTCAATGAGATCTTCGAGCGGAATAACCGCACCCGCTGAGACCAACTTGGTGTCTGCTGTGATCAGATCCGGGAAATCGCCCCCGGCAATCATAACGCCCAACTTCTGTTGAAGATCACCTACTAGAAACTCCATCTCAAGATTAACGCCGAGTTCATCCTGAATCTTCTTGTAGATTCGGTTATCTTTAGCTGGCGCCTGATTTGGCGTTCCGATAAAGGCCGAGATGTTCAGTACCTCTTTCCCATCCTTTGTAGTCGCTTTCTCATTGTCACCGCTGCATCCTGCCAGTGCCAAACTCAAAGCCAGAACGAGTGATACGGAACCCCAAAGCTTCTTTTTCTTAAGTCCCCCCATGTACTTGCCCTCCTTGGAAGTGGTATGTCTTACTGTTTTTAGTATGAAGAAATGTATGCGGTTACAAAATATATACATTTAAGGTCTACCCCCCTGTAATTGTAGGTCTTATTCAGGAGGGGTTCTTCTTTTTCATGGATCAATTCGCATACTTTTGCCTGTATTCTACTGGTTTCATGCCTGTTCGTTTTTCGAAGTGTCTGAGAAAATGCTGGTAACTGCGGTACCCTACCTGCTCTGCAATCGCACTGGATGTTTGATTCGTCTGCTGGAGCAGACGCTTCGCTTCTTCCATTCTTAAATCATGTACTACCTCGATCACACCCTTACCATACTTTCGCAAAAAGGATTGCCCTAAATGGACAGGATTCACGTAGAATCGTTCTGCAAGCTCTTGGATCGTAAATGTCTCTCTGTAATGCATCTGCACATATTCAGCAACCGTCGCCTGGATGCCACCCATTTGCCTCTCCCGGAAAATTGCCAGTTCTGACTTGCATTGCAAACAGAAATGTTCCAGATTGTTAGCAACCTCTTCTATATTTCGATGGCCCTTCTCCAGAATTCCGCTCGCCAATTCATTCATTAGAGCATTAGGTTCTCCTCCTAATTCTCTACACAGGGACAGTCCGCGGAATATAATATGGGTAGAGAAAATATGTACAATCTCTGGCGCAGCCTTCATCTGTACAAACAGTTCAAAAGCACTCCGAATCGCAGACGAGAGTTCCTCTACAGAACCGTTTTCAAGCAAATCGCAAATATGGTCCACCTCTGACAGCGTTTCCGGATCAAACTGCCAATTCTCCAGCTGAATATCTTCGGCAAACAAAAGACGCTCTTGATTAAAAAACAAATAACGCCCAACTTCCTGAGCGGAGCGGAAGGATTCAGATAAATGCTCCAGTTTGTTGACCGTTAATCCAACCGCGATATGAATTTCTTCGCAGCCGTTATGTTGCATATTGTTCATCAAACGCTGGGTAAAAGCTTTAATTGCTTCAAATGTCTCATTTCTATCATTCGTTTCCTCCCCCCATACAAGTCCGAATGAGTCTCTTGTTCTGTCTATCATATAACAGCAAGTTGTTTCTTCAGCCGTTTGTTCGGCTACTGAACAGACTTCCTGAATATCTCCCTGAAAGGCTATCCGCAGGTATGCCCAATGGGACTTGTTCAAACGAGGAAGGATCTCTGACATCTCCTCCTCCGATATATTTTGCTTATCCTTAATCAGTGCAGACAAAAACGCTTTGATCCTTTGCTCGTTTGCTTGTCCTCTTATACGCTCCTGGGTTTCACGCTCCTGCAATTGCATACGGAGACGGACCAACATATCCTCTGCTTCTGTACTGTCAACCGGTTTGGTTAGATAGTTGGAGACACCTAATCGAATAGCTTGTCTGGCATAATTAAAGTCACTGTATCCACTCGTGATGACAAACAGCACAGACTCATGTTCCAATCGTCGTGCTTCTTCTACAAGTTCCAGCCCATTCATCACAGGCATACGAATGTCTGTCACCACGAGATCAGGTCGATCTTGTTCCATCATACGAATGGCTTCCTCACCGTTAGCGCATACGCCTCTGATTTCGAAACCATACTTTTCCCAATTGATCAGAAGCTGTAACCCTTCAATGGCATAAGGTTCATCATCGACTAACAGTACTTTGTACATGAGAGTTTACCTCCTATTTCCTCTGTTCCAGCTTGGAGATCGGTATACGGTACCCTGCAACGGTTTCCTCTCCAGGTACACTGCTTAGATCAAATATCGCATTTCCTTCATAAAAGAGTTCCAACCTGCGGTAGACATTGCGGAGTCCTACATGCTCGCCGTTCCTGGGTCTTTCAGAACGAATATCTCGCAGGAGCTCGGTTAATCTCCCTGCATCCATACCGATTCCATTATCGATCACCTGAATAACCAGTTCAGAAGAGTTTCGACTCGCCGTTATCTTGATTTGTCTTCCATTTTTTCGAGCCTGCAAGCCGTGTTTGCAGGCATTTTCGACGAGCGGTTGAATACTCATTCGGGGAATAAGCAACGAAGCTGCATCAGGATCAACCTCGAAGGTGTAATCAAACAGCTCTCCAAAGCGAAACTTCTCAATCTGGAGATAAAGATTCGTAAATTCCAGCTCTTCTTGCAAAGGAATCAGATTGTCAGAATGACTGAGCAACTGTCGCATCAGTTTGGACAGACTTTTAATAATCTCAATGACTTCCGTATATCCATTCTTCGTACTAACGACCAGCAAAGCATTCAATGTGTTAAATAAAAAATGGGGATTCATCTGACTCTGGAGCATCGACAATTCAGTCCTCACTTGATCCAGCTCCAGATCTTTTTGACGGATTTCCAGTTTATATACGTCATTAATCAGCGTATGAATTTTACCAATCATGATGTTAAATGTACGAATAAGCCCACCGATTTCGTCGCGGCCTTCGTGAATTTCAATCAGATCGAATCGTTCGTTACGAACCTTCTCCATATGTCTGGATAACTTGCGAATCCGATAGTGGTAGGAACGCAAAATAATGTAGATTAATACAGAGGGGACCACAATACTTAATGCAAGCAACCCCAGAATTGATTTAAAGGCTTCTTGCAAAAGATGGTCAAGGTGACGCGTATCGGCAACTCCAATCAATTTCCAACCCTTTAGGTAGGCTAGATTCCCCAACGATTTTTCGAGCGTGTAAGCAGAATCTCCAGATTCCTTGAGCATTGATTCATTATCAAGGGGGGATAAGTCGGTTTCGCTGAATTCCCCACTTGAAACGACAGTTCGATTGTTGCTGTCCACCAGACGCAGCTGAAGACTGTCTGATTCACGATTTAAAATGCTATACACCCGGCTAAGTTCCAGATCAATCTTGGAATACTTGTTGTAATTGGCATAGGAAGTATAGGTATCCATTTTGCCAATCACACTGATTCTTCTTCCCGCGTTAAATCCGGATGGCTCAATATAATCAACGACAAGAATGCCTCCACTGGTCGATTTCAGCTGTTTCAATCCAGGGAGTACATTCTTGTCTTTCATCACGATATAATGACTGCCCGTCTGAATGGTATCGTTATCCGTATAGATACGCACCTCCAGAATATTCGCTGACATGTACCGTGTTAATTTATCTCGCAGGAATGCATGGTAGACGTTGTAATAATCCACGGGGGAGTGATAGGTCCGATCCAGTGCCTCATAGAGCGAATCGTCTGCTGCAATAATTCGGCTCAGGGCAACGCTCTCATCAATCATGCCTAGCAGTTCCCCCGCAGCCCTGTCGATGGATTTACGCAGATTTTCCTGTTCTCTAATCTTGATATCCGCAGAGGTTCGTTCATAAAAGAAGATATTAATCGTTATTACAGGAAGGAGAATACTAAGTACATAAATAAGCAGAAATTTGGATCGGAGAGGAATATCATTAACCTTACTGAACATCCAGAATTTATGACGCATATAATCACCCTTGGTTTTTGTTTTTATAGACTGACGGAAGCTCCCCTGTATGCGCTCTGAACTTTTGGGTGAAATATTCAGCATCATGATATCCTAGCCTGAATGCAATGTCAGTGATCTTCATATTGGTACGTCGCAGAAGTTTACGGGCCTCCTCAACACGAAGCTGGTGCACATAGTCACTGAAACTGACCCCCATCTCCCGCTTGAACTGTTGACCCAGGTAGGCAGAATTCACGTGAATACGATTAGCTACATCTTGTAATTTAATTTTACTTCGATAGTGTTGCTTCAATTCATTCACTGCTTCTGAAACCAGCCCTCCCGTACCCGTCTTTTGCTTCAATTCAGACTGGGAAAGTTGCTCGGACAGTCGAACACACAGGTCTTGCAATGTGCCGGAAGACCAACTCGCAGCCTCATGCCATTCTTTTTCACATAGTATTTCTCTGCAACCCTCTCTTTTTCCATATTTTCGTAGCAACTCCCCATGGATATATCGAATGACATGATGTATCCATTCCAACGAAACCTCTGCCTTCTCACTTTTCTCTAACAGTGCACTCACTGCATTATCGATGGAATACGTGTTTTCTGCTTCAATCAACGCCAAGATCTCTTTGGAGATATTCATCATTTGCTCTAAATCATATTCTTCGCTTATTCGATATTCATTAAGATGATTCTCATAGGTTTCATCTGTAACCGTGACTCCATTTTTCTGTTTTTGCTCATTTCTGCGTTTGTCCAGAGGTTCAATCATTTCCATAAGGATTTGATGGATCTCCTCGGGAACAAGAGGTTTAAGCACGTACTGATCGACCTGATACCGTATGGCTTGCTTCGCGTAATTAAAATCGGAGTATCCTGTAACGATAACAATTTTAGAGGTATAGGCGAGATCTTCTCGCAAGGTGTGAATCAAACCAAGACCATCCATAACAGGCATTTGAATATCAGTGACGACAAGATCCGGTTCAACCGAGTTGAATAAAGCAAGTGCTTCCTCCCCATCTGTTGCCGTTCCGCAGAGTTCATATCCACAAGCTCGCCAGTCAATCATTGTTCTCCATCCTTCTAGCATAAACGGCTCATCATCCGCGACAATGACCTTGTACATTAGCTCACCTCACTTTTATCCTTGATCAGCTGCATGTATTTTATCTATATCAACAGGTAGATTCCAGTTGCTGTAAGAACGCTAAACAGCAGAACAACAGCAGGATTGTTGTCTGCTCGCACAACTTGGAGAACAAAATTTCTACCAGTCCCATCGTCATTAATCAATAACATAGAAATGGTTCTATCAGACCGAACCGAACTATAAGAACGCTCCGATTATAACGAAGCGCCGGGATGACAATTCAAGTGTAACGCTTACATTTTGGTACAACAACCTGATAAACTATAGGTTTTCACCCGACAAATTATAGGTCGGGTTCAGAAGTAATCCACTAACAAGCAGGGCATTTCATTCTCCACGCACAATACGGAATCCTTGATCGGGACCAAAACCATTTGCATCAAATTTGCCTCGAAATGATATTTCATTGTTATTGACACCGCCAATCCAGCCTCCACCTTTCACAACTCGCCAGGATTGATTGGGAATTTCCGAATCACTGTACCAGTCCCAGCACCATTCTCTCACATTCCCAGACATATCATAGATTCCTAACTCATTCGCCTTCTGAGTTCCGACTTTTTTGGTTTGATTACGGTTGCTCTCAATAGCGGGCCAGCTCCAGTCACCCGTCAGAATGTTCTCTCCGGCATTTACCCAGTACCAAGCAACTTCATCAGGATTATTACTTCCGCTGTATGTGTAATTTAAGCTCTTTTGACCTCCACTTGCAGCGTATTCCCATTCTGCCTCTGTGGGTAAACGGTAACCGTTGGCGTCCTCGTTGATCGTTACAATCCATTTTATATTGTCGTTTTCATTGTGATTATTCGTGTCCTGGTTGTCTTTGTCTATATTGTAATAAGGTTTCAGGTTTTCTTTTATACTTTTTTGATTACAGTATTCCACTGCGTCATACCAGCTGACCATTTCAACAGGCATGTCATCTCCCTTGAAGCCAGAAGGGTTTTCCCCCATAACCTCCATCCATTCTTTTTGAGTTACTTCGTATTTGCCAATATAGAAGGAATCCAGCGTTTCATTCCTATCAATCTGACTCGGCTTACTACTTTTGAAGGCTCCCCCTTCGACAAATACCAAGTCATCGTTTAATTTGGTATTAGTTGCTGAACAAGCACTTAGACTAACGACTATAGCGATTAAAGTTAACCATACCAGCTTCCTCATTCAATTATTCTCCTTTACTAAGCTTAAATCCGGCAACGTCGAGGTCCGTTAGTTTGGAGAATAACGTTACTCAACGCTACCGGAAAATTGAATTCAAATGCAGGTGCAGAAGTTGAACTACATCACATCATTTTTACCAAACCGTCACGTTTGCGCTTCCGCTACTTTGATAACCTTCCGTTGCCATCACCTGATAGGACCAGCTGTTGCCTAAGTACATCCCTTTGCTCGCCCATGCATTCACATGATTACTGAACGTGATGGTAGAATTGACTCCGATTGGTTTCTTGGACTGTCTAACACTCCAATACTGAGGGAAAGTCTGCGTACCATCAATGGAAGGTGCATTGTATCTCATCGTTGTATAGATGTCATATGTGCCGCCATCACTAGTCATAGAGCCCTTGTACGTGCCAGTCGGACGATACGTTCCCCAGCTATCCACCACGTAATATTCAATTAGAGCGTTTCTAGTCCAACCATAGAAAGTGAGATAGCCGTTACCTGAAGGAGAGAATACGCCGGCATTGTAATTGACCACTCGATTAGGCGTGCCATATGTCCACCCTTTACCGACAACGAAGTTACCTACATTCTGCCAGTTTACACTATAGTTCCCTCCTGATCCGTTAACAGCGTTGACCGTTCCTCCACCATCTGTCCAATTTTGCCAATAATCTGTTGCAGCGCTGGATGTTGCTGCAAAGACACCAAAACTCATGGAAGCTGCAAGAACAACGGTCATTAATTTTTTGCCAAATTTGAACATGGATGATACCTCCTGATATTTTAATAGATTTGGTTGATGCTACAATCCGATATGAATGTTTTTTAGCAAATTCACTTGAAAAGACGTTGCGAAAACAGATAAAGATCGTTCTTCCACACGGGCCAATCATGTCCTCCACTTTCCTCATGCCAGATATGGGGTACTCCGTGTTGCGCCAAATATTGGTGAACCCCAAGACTAATCTCTATTAGATTGTCCTGTTCACCGCAAGAGATCCATAACAGCGAGAGTAATGAAGGCGCTTTCGAAAGATCAGGGACAAGTAGCTCCGGACTTCTGGTATTTGGGGCTGCGGAGAAAGCACCGATCCATGCAAAATGGTCTAGATTACTTAATCCGATATTTAAGGATTGACCTCCACCCATGGATAAACCAGCAATCGCCCTTTTATCCCGGCTTTTATGCAAAGGGTAGTTCGACTCCATGTAAGGTATTAAATCGTTGAGCAGATCGGATTCAAACCGTTTAAATGCTTTGATTTTCTCAGGTTCAAACAGGTCTCCTTCGGCTCGGTCATTCGACATTGCGCGACCGTTGGGGAAAACAATAACCATCGGCTCAAGCAAATTATCGTTGTACAGATTATCGAGAATAATTTGCGGAGAACCATGAGTATGCCATTCGGTTTCGTCTCCGCCAATACCATGCAAAAGATAAAGTACAGGATACATCGTTGTCGAAGAAAATTCTGGTGGGGTGTACACCATCGCTTTACGGGAATTGCCAACCGTGGTGGAAGGATACTCTACCGTCTCCACGACTCCACGTGGTATATTCTCCCGATACTGGTCATATCCCGTTACTGCTGGTGAGATCAATTTCATTCTCTTTTCCTCCGAACATATGAGTGACTATCAGTCTTCAGTTAATCCACATAGCCAAAACCCAGAATAGTGAAGTATTTATGTTCATGACCTTCCACCATTTCGATCTCGATGGAGTGCTCCCCCACATGCTCTTCGTTAAGCAGAAGTGTGGCATGGCAATGGGTCCAGTTCACTTGACGAGGATCAACTTTTTGGACGAATACCCCATCTACCTTGATATGTGCAGTTCCGAATTCGTCGTTACCAGAATCCTTGAAGATCAGAATGAGGCTCTTGCACTGCAAACTTATCCGAAAGCTGCTCTGAGCCTCTTTGTCCTCTCCTGTACGCATCCAGTTGTTGGGAAACTGAGGTGTACCATAGTCATGAGCATCCATCTCAGCCATCTGCAGATCCATGTCTGTTTTACAAAAAGAGCCTGCATCGATTCGGGCAATGTGATTGCCGTTTTTCCGATCCAACAGCTTCACATTAACAAATTCATTTCCAATTAGCGGAGCTTTTTCAATATCATGATCTTTCTCATCCCACTCAGAACGATTCGTTACGTCGAACAAATATTCCAAACAATCGGCCATAATTCGATGCCCTATGTTAGTTGGATGATATATATCATGGAAAAATTGCTTTTTGGAAATAACGTTGCCTTCACCTCTTGTCTTACTGAACTGATCTACGACAGCATCTTTCACACTTACCATTGGCAGATCATAATGCCAGCCTACCGGAGCGAGACGATCCTGTAGATTCCAGTCATTTTCGAATACACTGAATAACAAGATGACCGCTGGCTTGTTATCGGCAGTAAGTGCTTTAAGTACCAGACTCTCGTAACATTTACCTTGGGTTTCATCATCTGCGTCATTGACCGCGAATTCGATTATGACAATATCCGGCTGAACGGCACCTCCCCTCAGCACATCACGATCATAACGTACAATCCCCAGTTCTGAAGGAGTTCCACCCACACCTGCTTTAATCAGATGAATCGGACTATATTTTGAAAGCGCAAACATAAACTTGAACGACTCATACGACCGATAAGCGTAACTTTGGAGATGAATAGGTACTGCACCAGCACCATGGGTAATGGAGCCTCCAATATAAGCGATAACGACAGGTTCGCCGTTTTTTGCCTTCTCAATGGCTCGTTTTAATCTGACATTATTTCCTTTGTTCAGAAGAGATCGGCCAATCATGTCGCGATATCTAGGTGACTCAAAATCAATTGCGGGCTTGACTGCCGACGCTGTCACTCCAACTGGATCGCGCGGTGCAGTGAATTCCGTGTTTTCACCTGCATCTCCTGAATCCTGGAGCATAAATCATCATCACATCCTTCCGGTTAGATTCTGACCATCCTCAAACAACATTTAAAGAATCACAGCTTGTATTATTATTAGATCAGATGTGATCCTTCTCCCAAAGTGTATCCCTTACATAATTTTACAACAACCTGACAAAGTATAGGATTTTAACCAATATATCATTTTAATTTGAGTACAATGACATGCACATCAGAACACCTATAATTTTTCATGTAAACGCTTTAATTTGTATACTATTTCCATGTTATAATTTTGAAAAACCGCATTGATGAAGGAGGATTCTCATGAATATTACGGGTCAAGGCGCTTGGGATACGGGTACATATACAAATCTGTTTTTGAAGCTAGGTTACGATGAAAATGAGATCACGTACAGATTGGAAGAAACATGGAACGAGCTGTTTTATGGCGATGAAAATACTCGAATATATTACCCCATGGGTGAGGACAAGGGTTATTTTCTGGACACTGGTAATCTCGATGTTCGCTCCGAGGGCATGTCCTATGGCATGATGATGGCTGTTCAGATGGACAAAAAAGAGGAATTTGATCGACTCTGGAATTTCTCACACACGTTTATGCAACATAAAGCGGGACGTTATAAAGATTATTTTGCCTGGCATTGCAAGCCTGACGGAACCCGACTCTCACAAGGTCCTGCTCCTGATGGTGAGGAGTTTTTTGCCATGGCGCTTTTTTTTGCCTCCAACCGCTGGGGCGATGGCGCTGAGCCTTATGATTACAAGGCACAAGCCCGCAAAATCCTTCGTGCATGTATACATCAGGGCGAAGACGGCGAAGGTGATCCCATGTGGGACCCGGAAACAAAACTGATCAAATTCATACCAGAAACACCGTTTAGCGACCCATCCTACCATCTGCCTCATTTTTATGAGCTATTCGCGAAATATGCGGATGAAGAAGATCAGAGCTTCTGGAAAGAAGCGGCGGCCGCTAGTCGGGCTTACCTTCATACAGCCTGCCATCCCGTAACCGGACTATCACCTGAATATGCGAACTATGACGGCTCTCCCGCTCCAATACAGCCGCATGGTGATTTCAGACATTTTTACAGTGATGCCTACCGTGTTGCTGCAAATATAGCGCTGGACTGGGAATGGTTCCGTAAGGATCACTGGCAGATCGAACAATCCAATCGGATTCAATCCTTCTTCAGTGATATTGAAATGTCCGATTATCGTCGTTATACAATAGAAGGTGAACCTTTCGACGAACCTTCACTGCATCCTGTAGGTTTGCTGGCTACCAATGCCATGGCTTCACTGGCTGCGGACGGTCCACATGCTGACACATTCGTTCGCAAGTTCTGGAACACACCTCTGCGTCAGGGAGAGCGACGTTATTACGACAATTGCCTGTATTTTTTCAGCATGCTGGCTCTAAGCGGAAGATATCGCATGTACTAAAGTAAGGGAACGTGCACGAGCCGTTGAACCTGTCCTGTGAACGTTTAGCTTGCAGGACAGGTTCAATCACATAATTTTAATAAGGATACAATGATATTACGATCTAATCTATATCCATAAAAAACGTTCCCGGCTCGCAAGTGCTAACTGCGAACCGGGAACGTTTGGGTGTGCAAATACAGGCAGTAACTTTTCCCGCTCTGTATGATTCAGATACTTTAATTATTTGGAAACAGGAGAAGTATCATAGGAAGACTGCATAATCTCCAGATATCGATTAATGTTCAGTCCCTCCAGGCCTTTCACATATTCATCCCAATCCTTATCCAGATTTTTGGCGCCTGTAATAAATTGCAGGGCGTTCTGATCGATGTAATCCTTGAGATTGGTCTGCATCATGCTGGCTTCATCAGCTTGGGACGGATCTACCCACAATGCCCAATGAGGGAAAATCTCTTTAGGTTCCTTGCCCTCCATTAACAATGTGGCCTCATAGAGACGTCGCTCACCACCATCATTGGCATAGATGTCTGTCCCCTGTACTTCGGAGTCCCGATATGCCTGATAATGATTGTACTGACTCAATGCAGCCCAACTGTCATTACGAGGTTCTTCTCCAGAAGGAAGCGGAATGGCTTTATATAACGGCTCAATCTGATCATTGAGCGCCACTTCTCCTTCTTTTGGTTTGCGCCAGCTTACGCCCTCTTCTCCCAGATATGATGCCATGGTTCCTTCCTGGGTATAGAGATAATCCAGCAGCTTTATGGCCGCAATCTGCGTTTCCTCACTGGCTTTGTTTGTCAGTACAAAAGATGCTCCGGGATCAATCGGATAGTTGTACGTAGCATAAGCAGCATGGGGTCCCTTCAATGGAGGGATGGGATTGTAATCATTCCCGTAAGGAGAACCTTCGGCAGTGGTTACGAATAATGATGGATGCATCGCTGCTCCCGCACCGAGAAGCTGTGCATCAGCGTTATCGCCAATTTTTTTGAAGGCCCCGACGTTTTGGGTAAATGCCCCTGGATCAATCAACCCTTCATCGTACAGTGATTTAATATAGGCAAGCCCTTCTTTCCACTCCGGTTTGTTCACTACGGTCTCCACTTTCCCCTGATTGACAATGAGATAATTCCGATCGTCGTCATAGATAAAACCGTTCATCAAGTACGGAATAATGTGCACACCGAAATTTTCAGTCGAACCGCTTAGCGGTACTTCGTCGGCTTTACCGTTCCCGTTCGGGTCTTTCGTTTTAAATGCCCGAAGCATTTCCTTAAATTCTTCTGTCGTCGTGGGTTCGGTCAGGCCCAGTTGTTCCATCCATTTGGTGTTGACCCACATCTTGTTCGGGTATGAACAGTGAAAACATTCATTCAGACCCGTCAGACCATAGATATTTCCGTCGGGAGCAGTGTTCATGGCCCGATAATAGTCATTGCTTTCAAGCACTTTTTTAATATTGGGAGCATGCTCCTCAATCAGGTCATTCAGCGGCAAAATAACCCCCTGCTGACCAAACTTCAACAAGTCTGTCTGGGAGAAACGATCTACCCAAGGGATGAGCAGATACAAGTCCGGATAATCACCGGAAGCCAGTGAAATCTGTCTTTTCTCCGCTGCACCGTCGAATGGAACCGTAGTCCAGTTGAACTGAATATCAAACTTCTCTTCCATTTTCTTCGTGAATTTGTTAGTGGACAGGTTGGTATCTGAACCCTGGTGAGCAAACACATTAATGGCTGTCTTGCCTGATGGATCGCTGCCTTCCCCGTTCCCCTTATCAGAACTTGAACATCCGGCAAGTACCACGGAGGTAAACAGCATACAGGCAAGAATGATGAATCCCGCTTTTTTCAATATAATCCTCTCCCTCATGAATAATAGAAAAAATGAACTTATCCTTTGACTGAGCCAATCAGCATACCTTGCACGAAATACCGTTGAACAAAAGGATAGATGATTAGCACCGGCAAGCTGGCCATGACAATTAACGAGTACTTCATGAGTTCAGCCATTTGCTGCTGTTTGATCATTTCCGATGCATCCATACTCCCCGTACTGCTGTTCAGAATAAGAATACTGCGCAATATCAGCTGTAGCGGATAGAGCGACTGTGATTTCAGATAGATGAGGGCGTCAAAGTATGCATTCCACTGACCGACAGCGTACATAAGTGACAACACGGCGATAATCGGTTTGGCGAGTGGCAGGATAATACTGAAGATAAACCGGATGTCACTGCAGCCATCGATGTCTGCTGCTTCGGACAATTCTTCCGGTATCGAGTTCTGAAAAAAGGTACGAGCAATGATGACTTGCCATACCCAGACGGCATTGGGAATCAGCAACGCCCAGCGGGTATCAATCAGTCCCATGGTTTTGACCACCAAATAGGTAGGGATCAAACCGCCTGAGAACAACATGGTGAAGGTAATAAACATCATTAACGAGCTGCGGCCAACAAACGTTTTTTTGGATAATGGATAAGCAATCATAATGGTCAGTGCCACGCTGATGAAGGTGCCGCAGGCTGTATAAAAAAGGGAATTGGCATACCCGGTAAGGACTTGATCATTCCGCAATACAGACTTGTAACCGTCAAACGTCAGGTCAATGGGCCACAACCAGACTTTTCCCGAGGAGACGGCAGCAGGGCTGCTGAGCGAAGAACTCACAATATATATCAAGGGATACAGCACGGCAATCAGCACCACTGTCAACATGAAGTACACAACCGTTATAAATACGCGGTCTCCCCAGGATTCACGAATCGTACTGCTGCTCTTGATCCGCGAACGACCTGCATTTGTCTGTGTGTTAGGCATGGGTTGGTTCTCCTCCTTTCGCTCCCGTTACCATAAGCTTGTATTGGAGAGTCGCTTGGCAACCGCGTTTACAATTAATAGCAGAATCAGGTTAATCACCGAGTTGAACAGACCAACCGCAGTAGCGAAGCTATAATTGGCATTCAGCAATCCTATTTTATAGACATACGTGGAGATAATCTCCGAAGCAGACAGGTTGAGCGGATTTTGCAGCAAATATATTTTTTCGAACCCAACAGCCATGATATTCCCTACACTCAGGATCAGAATGATGACGGCTGCCGGAAGTAGTCCAGGCAGATCAACATTGATGATTTTCTGTATTCGGTTGGCTCCGTCCACTTTGGCGGCTTCATACAGGGATGGATCAACACCTGCCAGAGCAGCCAGATATATCACAGCGGAGTACCCCATACCCTGCCACACATCGGAAAATACGTAGATGGATCGAAACAGTCCGGGCTCACCGAGAAAATTCACTGCTTCGAAACCAAGGGCGCCTGCAATCGTGTTGACAATACCCAGCCTAGGAGACAGAAAGAGCATAATGATGGAAACCATAACAACGGTAGAGATGAAATATGGAGCATACGTCACCATTTGTACTGTTTTTTTGAATCGTATGTTTTTGATTTCGTTCAGCGCGAGCGCCAGTAATATAGGAATCGGGAAGCCAACGATCAGGCTGTAAAACGAAATGTAGAGCGTGTTCTTGATCAGCATAACAAAAGCCGGATTTTTGAAAAGTAATTCGAAATACTTGGTTCCGGCCCACGGACTGCCCCAGATCCCCTTGATGACGTTGTAATCTTTAAATGCCAGGACCGCATTCACCATGGGTACATACTTGAAAATAATAAAGTAAGCAATCGGTGGCAGGATCAGCAGATATAGCTGCCAATGTCGCCTCCAGCTTCTGGATAATGCTTGCTTCAAGGCAAACGCTTTACTTGGTTTCTCCACGGACTTTGATTCACTGGTCATTGTGGTTCTCAGAATCATCCCCCCATTCTTGGCTCCCAATCGTGCTGAACTTCAGCTCAATTTGGTAGCGCTTACTTTTTGAGTAATCATAAGATTGCGCTGGGGATGCGTAAAGGTACAGTTACGCTGAGAAAGTACAAAAAGCGAATATAGTTCCCGAGAAACAGCCTACATTAACCGCTATGAACGTCCATTTTCCGAAATACACTCGGAGAAATGCCGCGTACCCGCTTGAAAGCTCGGCGAAACGAATGTGCACTGTTATACCCGGTGGCCTCCGCTATCTCGTCAATGGTCTGACCAGTGGAGTGTAACAAGTTCGAGGCAGCATCAATGCGTACCCGTTCTACATAATCGGAAAGATTCTCTCCTGTATGTTCTTTGAACAGTTGGGATATAAACTTCTCGGACTTGCTCATGTGCTCGGCAATCCGATAGATCGTCAAGTTTGCATCCCCATAATGTTGTTGGATAAAACAAATCATTTCGCTTACAGTATCCGCATGTGCTCCTGCTCTTCTTCTCTGGAAATCACCGCAGATGTCTTCTGTTAACCGTTTGAACTTTGCACGCAGCGAAGTAATCGTTTCTGTCATCTGAATGGATGTCACCCGAGATTTATATTCCTCCAGCAGGGAGGCATCCAGCTTGAATTTGGGTTCGTCCAGCTTCAGAAAAGTCCCCTTCAGCTCCATGATGAACTGCTGTGTCATCTCGTAGGACAGTTCCCGCTCCTCTAAATTACGAAGAAACAATTGCTCCAGAATACGTATCGCCTCTTCAGGTTCCCCGACTTTGATCGTGTTTAGCAGGCGCTGTTCAGACTCAATCGGATAATAGAACATTTCATTTTCCTTCATCGTATCTTCAAATCTCACCAGATGATCTGTTCCCATATGAATGGCATAATCCAGAGCTTGTTTGGCTTCGTCAAAGGAACGCCCTGCATCATTCCAAACCTCGTAAGCTGCACCTGTGCCAATTGTTGTGGATATCCGATGCTCCCGGTAGATCACTTTCATCAAGGTGTTCAGCTCTTTTTCACATCTCCCTATAGCTTCATTCAGTTCGTTCTCATCCAATGGACAGGCAAAAGCGATCTGGTCTGTTCCCCAATCAGTGATTAGCAGCTGCGCATTCCACTCTGTAAGCACTTGTTTGATGAGCAGCCTTGCAACACCCAGTTCATGGATAGTTTCTTCACTGTCCGGATTGGCATATCCGTTGACCTTCACTAAGCCTGCCAAGCCCTTGCTGCTATGAAGAGAAATGTGCGCCTGGGATGAGATAACCTCCAACTCAAGTGAGGTATAGACTTCTCCCGTTAACAAACGTTTGATAAAACCATCTCTCAATAACGGAATCTGCTCATTCATGGCGTTTTTAAGTGAGTCATTATTAGCAATCAGATTGTTAATATGGCTTGCCAAAAAATCATATTCATTGCCCCGTCTGCCTGGGGAATCGGTGATTTGTTCCCGAAAAGAGGCCAACAATCTGTAAACGGGTGCACTATTCCGATAGGCCAGAACCAGCCCGAATAACAGTCCCAAGGCAATGGTTGCCAAAGTAAAGACCAGCGTGACTTGTTTGATTTGGTCCGCTTTTGTCATGAGTGCTTTCTCCGGAATCCCTGCCATGTAATTCCATCCATTTTGACTGGACTGCATCGATATCAGCAGCCGACCATCACTTCCAGGCTGTACATTCTGCCCGTTCAGCTCTGTTTCCGCAGCGTTACCTTTTCTCTGGCGACTCTGTGCCATTTGCTCGGCTTCGGCTTGTTCAATGCCATGGGAGAAAATGATCTGTCCTTCCGCATCAGTGACGAGAGTCCAGCCGCCATATTGATCCACAATATTTTGAGTAAGGCTGGCCATCTGATCCTGATCAATCATGACACCAATCGTTGCTTGCGGTTTGTTAAAGCTGTTCAAAGGCAGAGATTGCAGAAACGTAATGGCGGGAACGTCTGCTAGCACAGTGCCGAGTATTTCACGTTTATAGTTTCGAAGCGGTATGATTTCATTAAAGTGTGGTTGTTTGAGAATTTGGTCATGCCATTGTTCAAACGACATACCGTCCAGCTGATTGGCAGCATAATAATGCTCTGGACGATAATACACAGTTCTTGGTGTGATGATAGCATTGTAGTTCGGAATGTGAATGAAGAAATGGGACAAGTAATCATTGGTACTGCTGTACATGGAGAGGCTCCGCTGCATGCGGTTCATACCGTAGACATTGTAGAGATCATGCGGCTTTGGGCCAGCAATTAAATTTTGCAAATCGGGATTGACGGCAAGCTGTCTGGTAAAAGCTTCGACTTGAAGAAGATTTCGCTCAATGATCTCTTTGCCAAGACTCAGCGATTTCAAACTGTTCTCAATGGAGCTGGAACGAGCTGCTTCAATGGAAGCTCGGTAAGAGGCATATCCCGCAATTTGAGGAATCATCAGAATGACGAGATACGAAATGAGGAAACGGCGGAACATAGGTGAAAATTTGGACCATAGGAGCTGCATATGTACCCTCCCTTTTTTTATCAAGCGCTTACATTTCTCTGTGATAAGGTAGCTGTTCAATGATACACCGGGCATTTCTTCCTGGTGAAGGTACAACTTCTTCCTTATGGTACATTTACATACTGTAGCGTACAATGCTTGCATGAAAATAATTGTCGGTCTGCGGGTTAGCGCACAAATATAGTTGTATTTTACCTTCGCATGACACCCATCCCAAAGTATCAAAAATAAACGCAAAAAACCTCCCCAGTCATGGAATGACTTGGGAAGGTTTTTGTTTAACGTTGTGCTTATTAATTGCTAACGGCAACAAATTTCCATTGTTGGTTTGTAGCACCTGTGTAGGTGTTCTGCTGCAGCTTGGCTCCATCCGAAGTGGAAGCGTTCGCCACTTCAATCGCTTTATTGCTGTTCACGTTGATGATACTCCAGTACCCATTACCAAGATCGTTGACCTTAAAATGCTGAGCGGTCGTGTTCAGATTGCTCATGAGTTGAACCGCTTCCCCATTGGTGAGGGTACCGTTGCGAATATCGATGACTTTGTCAGGCGAGTTCACACTTGTCAGTGTATAGTTGCCGTTTCCGATCGAAGTCAGAACCCACTTCTGAGGGTTACCGCCCAGATCGCTCCACTGCTGGAGCTGAAGATTGTTTTCATTTTGACCACCAGGGACATCAACAACCATGTTGGAATGCCGGGCTACAATTTTATAAGTTGCACCGGATACAAGACCTGTTGTTGGTCCACCTGTTCCACTGCCAGGGTAAGTCTGAGCACGTTCATGGTACCAGTTAAACAGGAATCGTCCCATGGCACTCCGTGAAGCATCTCCATCCCATTTCAGTCCAGCCGTAGGATCGGCAAAGGAGCTTCGCGGCCCTTCACTTAGAATGAATCCGTTCATATGAGCTGCAATGCTGACATTGCCTGATGCGTTGAAGATCG
This sequence comes from Paenibacillus sp. FSL R7-0026, assembly GCF_038004485.1. Classification (NCBI taxonomy): domain Bacteria; kingdom Bacillati; phylum Bacillota; class Bacilli; order Caryophanales; family Paenibacillaceae; genus Paenibacillus; species Paenibacillus sp. FSL R7-0026. The sequence goes on along the minus strand of NZ_JBBORG010000001.1, from coordinate 2,959,748 downwards.
TTTTGGTATTCGTGCCGAATCCTTCATTGCTGCCATTAAACAAGTTCCAATAGGCCGAATCGCCAGGTTTGTTTTTGAACCAGGTTACCTCGGTAATGTTAATCGGATATTTGTCAGCGGCTGCCTTCACGTTGGTATTCCACTGGTCTTGCAGGATGGAGAAGTTGTCGTATGCGCCATAACCAGGGTACCAGTGAACCGCATACCCATAGTTGTTGAGCGGGTCAGTCAATGGATGGCTTGCCGTCAAGCTGTAAAATTGGTTGTAGCCCAGACCTGCCGCCCAGATGACGTTGTCCGCACCTTTGCTGCGAATTGTTGAAATCATGGAATTTTGGAAATTACGCAAGTCATTCCAGTGATCCACAAAGTCATTTTCCCCGTTGTATCCACCCCAATGTCCATTGGCATAGGATTTCACCGGTTCGTTGACCAGTTCGAAGTGAACGTTGTCTGCACTTTTGATCTCCGGGCGTGAAGCGAGATAACCCCAGATTTCGTTGAATTTTTGCAGGTTGGCAGGTGTTGTTGCCTGATCATCCTTCAATGTGAAGTCTAGTCCCAGAACAACATAGACACCTTTTGTTTTGGCATATTGAATGTACGGAATAATTACATTTTGCGTAACGGTCTGCACACCGGCAAAGTTATATGTACCAGCAGCCACATCTCCCATGTCCTGACGATCGATGAACAGACGTACCTGATTCATATTCCAGCCATGATTGCTTCCATACTTCGCGCTGGTGTCCGCAAATGTATCGGTAATGTCTTTCAGATAAGCCAGTGTAGCTGCATGACGGTTATTGCCGTGCAGATTGAGATAATAATTGCTGTCCTGATATGTCCAGTAGGCACCTGAGGGTTGATGCCAACCGTTCAGAAGCACAGGCTGATTGTTGCTGTTCACAAGGTTTTTGCCGTTTACGTGCAGCTTGCCCATCGGCATGCCCACCCATGCTTCGGCGCGGCTGCCTCCCCATGGAACAATTGTGATCAATAAAGCGAGAATGAGTACAAGTTTACAAGATGTCATGAACTTCTTCACTATAATTCCTCCTGATCTGATATATTGCCTTGCAATATTGCGAGGTAAGCTCCGTCAGAGTATCTCTGATTAAACAAATCGCTCAGGTCGGCGCCCGCTCCCGCAGCCCGTTCCATACCAGCAGGGGGATTCTGCGCAGAGAAGGATCACGGTTCTGCTGTGAGCAGACGTTCATGAGAGCGTTACATGCCCCCTTCTCACAGATGGAATGTTGCATGAAGTTCCTCCTCCCTCTTCCAGTCTGATCCCACTCCAAACGTACAGAAGAACTTAACTTAACCGACGATTCCCGTACGCTCTACACTCTCTACGAAATATCGTTGCACAAACAAATAGATGATGATCAAAGGCAGAATGGCAAGAAGAATTCCTGTATCCTGGATCATGCTCAGATAGAACGGATCGGCTTGGGAAGCTGCACCGTCAGTAACCTGCTGGGCCAGATTATACGGAAGGGACGATAACTGGGTCGACATGACTTTACTTGAAGTCAGATAAGTCGTCGTATAGAAGCTGTCGTTCCACTGCCATACGAAGGAAAACAGCATGACTGTTACCATGGACGGAATGGCATTGGGCAGCATGATTCTTGAAAATGTTCGTCCGATGCCCGCGCCGTCCACATAGGCCGCCTCCTCCACTTCCTTCGGAATACCCCTGAAGAATTGCCGGAAGATAAAGATGTACAAACCGGCTTTAAGTGAATTGGCCGTAATCGCCGTCAGAATAAACGGCCAATAGGTATTAAGCAAATTAACAGGTTTGCCGGCTATAAGCGTCATAAGCCCCATGAGATCAAAGCTTTTCAGATTCAGGTATACCGGAATGAGAATGGTCGTTGGCGGTACAAGAATCGTCAGAATTACACCAGCAAACAGCCAGTTGCTTCCCCTGAATTTCAGTCTGGCGAATCCGTATCCTGCAAGTGCACAGGATGCTGTAGTCAGCAGTGTAGTCGTTGCAGACAGGGCAAACGTATTAAACAGCGTTGCCCAGTAATCCATGACGCGTATCGCCTCTTTGAAATTGTCGATGGAGAAGTTCTGTGGAATCCACACCACCACTGCCGAATACAGATCACCTTTAGCTTTGATCGATGTGGAAACCTTCTGAAAAATGGGAAACAGGATAACGAAGGAAAGCCCGGTAATCAGAACGAATCGGATCATGGCCCACAGCCAGCCTTTCCAATGCTCCAGCGATAATAATCGTGATGTTGTCACGTGGGACACCCTCCTTTCTAATCTTGATAGAAGACTCGCTTCGAGAAAATGATGTTTACGATAACCAGAATGATGGCAATGGCCAGAAAGTAGACCCATGCCATGGCAGAACTTAATCCAAAGTCAAATTTGACGAAGCCGGTATCCCGGATCAGTTCCGTCATGGCGTTATTGGCAAACGAATCAATGATTGTATAGATCGCATTGACAAAAATAAGCGGGCTGACCATTGGGAACGTAATTTTCCAAAAGGCTTCATAACCCGTTGCCCCTTCCATCTTTGAAGCCTCATACAGTTGAGGGGAAATCGTCTGGATCCCTGCCAAAAATATCAAAATCTGTACACCGGATTGACTGACGATCTGATAGATCCGATCTACGGCGCTGCTCAGATACGTAACGATCCAATCGCTCACTCCGGCGTTAACCATCAGATTTTCGAGTTCAAATGTCCCGAGTGAGCTTCCACCTGTGCTGCTCTGATTAACCGCTTCAATCAGGCTGGTGCTCTCCAGTGTCATAATCACTCCCGATGCCAGAATAACGGGCAGGAAAAAGATCGACCGCGCTACAGCCCGGCCCCTGAACTTCTGATTCAGGATGACGGCAAGGAACAGACTGAATATAACGATAAGCGGTACGTTGATGAGTACGTCTGTGATCGCCTCAATTAACGCACGGTTAAAGCTTGTATTGACGGTCAGCGCCTGAATGTAATTGGCAACACCGTTGAACTGAATCGCTATGCCTTCCGCGTTAGCTTGAATTGTACTCATGCTGTATCGCAGAGAGGCTAACAGCGGGATGAAGAAAAACAACACAAAACCAATGAGCCAGGGAAGCACGTAGATTACGCCCCACATGGCTTTCTGCTGAGCATACGTACGACTTCCCCATTTCCATTTCAGGAGCGTCTTCAGAGCTGCTCACCACCAGTCACATAGCTTTGGGCTTCCACTGTATCGTTTTTAACTTCTACAGGGAAGTCGTTATAATTGACGATTACGAACCCGCCACCTTCATATGTTGTCCGGAAGACGCCCTCCTCCAGGGATTCATGGGATATCATGGAACGTCCGGCAAACGGTTGGTTCACCTGGTTCACCTCGTTGTAGATCTCGGCAGCCAGATCGATCCATTGTTCATAATTCGCCGCGTAGAGATCATCATAATCCGTTTCTTTCACAACATGGTTTGGCGCATTGAACCATGCAAAGTAAGGGCTGGCTCCATATTCAATCAGCTTCAGCACATATTGCCTTGCATTGGTATATGTGGAGAGATTGTATGGCGTCCCCGTATAACCGATGCTGCCGTGTACAACGAGCTGATAGAACGGAATCTCTTCATCCTCCAGCTTGAAACGACTGCTGGTCATCGGCGCATCTGTCAGACCAGTTACATACGGCAGGGCATAAGCGTTCCCGCCTTCAGCAACAAGCGAGCCAGCCTGCTGCTCGATCTGTTCAAGTGCCTTCTTTACGGAGCCAAGCGCTTGTGTTCGGTCCACCAGCTTTTTCGGATTCATATCGCTGTTTAACTGAGCTGCCAGATCATTCAGGCTTAGTGACAGTCCATCCTTTTGAAGGGACCTCAGCTCATCTAACATGTCTGCCGTCACGTCCTCCAGCATGTTGGGCGAAAGCACATAGGATGGTGAACGATCCCGGTCCCGCCGCTGGATGGCCTGGTTCATCGGATACAAGACCGCCGGTTCCTGAGTTAATGTGCGTGAAGCTTCTTTGGACGGTTTAAACCCTTTTTTGGATTGCACATTCAGCAGAGCGATATCGGGATAGAAGCCGATGCCCGCATCTTGTGTATATGTGCTGAAATCCCGCAATCCCTTTTTCCCGCCTACCGCGCCATCTACCTGGATGGAATCCGGCAGTCGATGATGAAGTCCGCCGTTAAGCCATCCCGCATAGCGCACCTGAATATTGTATACCTTCTTCTCCGTCAAGGCGGAGAGAATGTTTTTGGCTTCATCAAATGTGGTCAAAGCCTCCGTTGAATCATACGGTATGCCCAGCATATGCTGCCTTGTTGTCATGCCGCCGAACAGTTGCAGATAAAAGGGAACGTTACTCTGCTCCTTGCTGGCGTTTAACTCGGGAAGTCCGCCGTTTTGCATCAGATAATCCCGATAGAGAGATGCAAGCCCTGAGTACGAGGCTTTATTCGCCCCGACAAAAGCATATCGAACGACGAAGTCAGACGCGGTCGGTTTCTTCTGGAATTTCGGAAGTGTACGAACCATATCACTTGCCTGAAGCGTCACATCGCTCTTGTTCACGACATAGAAGCTTGGATATACGTTGTTGTAACTGTTCAGTTTGCCGCTGATATCGGCATTCACAACGGCAACGGCATCCCCTTGTTCAATAATGCCGAGGAAAGCCCCCTCTTTCCGAATCAGTCCAAATACCGGCAACCTGGCTCTGGCTTCATTCGAACTTGCTTCCCGCAGTTTCATGGTCATATCCGGTCCATATATATCTTGTTGATAGGCAGGATACTGCAGCTTGCCATTGTTAAAATGGATCAGCGCTCCCGAACCATCCGGCACCAGTATGGAGCCCTCTTCTTCTGAACCCCCGGCCCCGAAATAATCCATTACAGATATGCTGTTGATCGGATATTCCTCCGGAAAATGAATGCCTGAGGACGGAACACGCACGAGCAGATCCTCTCCATCCAGCTCATATTCCATCGTAAGCATAAACAGCCGTGGTCCACTTCGTTCCTCTTCAATGCCAAACTCGGCATGATCCTGAGCCAGATCCTCCGATGTGTAACCGGCTGTGTCAAAAGCCTTCAAGGCCCGGGACAATTGCAATCCTTGCATCGCCTTATCAATCCGGACGTAAGCGCCTTCATCCTTGTCTTCCGCATAGCCGACCTTCAAGGCCCGCTGCCCGGCCTTGTCTAGCTGTGCAAGCAGCTTTTGTTCAAATCGCTCCTTGCTGATCTTCATCGGCAAGTCTTCTATGGATCGCTCAGTGCTTCCAAACTGGTAGTGGACCCGCACGCCGCCTGGCAGCACCTCGTAGCTTATCTGCTTGTGTGCAACACTATCCGTGAAGGAATTCACGGTGCTGCTCTGTCCGAGGCTGTTAAAGAAGCTGAGCTTTGTTTGTGATGACAAAAGGTCTTTGTTTATCCCTGCTGCAACCCCATCCTGCTCACGATCTGCAGGATTGCTGCGCCAGATCTGGCCACTCTGCGTGTGAATCACTGCAATCTCGGCAGTCTCTTCGTTAATGAACAACTGCAGCGCAGCATTCTGCGCAATGCCTACCATGCCGGGAAGGCGGACATCGCTGAACGATGATTTCAGTTTCTCTCCGGGAGGCAGGGAGGGAAAGTCCGTCTGATCAGCGGCAGTCACTGTCTCGTGAGCAAGCGGTGTTGGCGAGAATTGACAACCGCCAAGAAGCAAACTGCCCGCGAGCAGCATTCCTGTTATTTTTTTGGCTACGGTATAATTCATAACAATTTCCTCCTCCCTTAGCCCCGAAGCACTAATTCCTGATAGATGGTTACGACAAACGATACAATCTGCTGTACAAGACTGAAGAATAACAGGCACAGAAATGCCATAAACGCCATCGCTACAAGTGTCAGAAGCATCGTGAGCACCGTTTTGGCTGGTGTGTACTGATGAACCGTCATATTCCCCACAAATAACAGATATACCGTCCATGCAACGGCGAGTGCATTGGAGAAATAATAAAAGGCAGTTTCCTGCGCAGAGATCACAAGACTCAGCCAGATCCATGGAAAATGAATGAGTAACAACGGTACTAGTGCAAAACACGTTGACATGAAAATTTCGGAGAACTTGCCTTCCCCGTCCATCAATGTGGTTAACGACCAGTTGGCCACACACCAAAACAGTACCGGTATAATGACATATAACATTTCGAGCAGACTGTTCAGATACTTTGGATTACTGAGATTAATGAGAAAACCGCTGTACTGGGCATGCAAAATTTTGGTGATGACCAGAAGCACCAGGATCATGAAAGCAATCAGCAGTGAGTTTCTCTGGTTCCGTTCATATTTCAGTTCCCAGTATCCGTCAAACGGATGAAAAATCAGATGCAGTGGGTACTGGTATAGTTGCTTACTTGATGCCTGCATTCGTAGTCCTCCTTTTCTGCCTGCGAACGATGATGACGGTGACAATCGCAGCGACAGCCAGGAATATACCGGACATCATCCATGAAAAATGCTCACGCATCAGCTCTTTGCGGTACAAAAGAAAAGCTTTGGAATACCCTTTGGGCTCCATGCTGCGCTTGAAATATTTCGCAGACTCGGCGTATTCCTTCTGACGAAGCAATGCTTTGCCAATTCCCGCATACGCATATTCCAAGTTAGCGTTCATCTCGGCAGCTTGGGCAAACAGCACCGAAGATTGATCTTCATCACCGTTATAGTAGCTGCGCACCGCTTCGTGGAGTGTACGTCCGTATTCGGTTGTCTGAAAGACGGTGATCTCACCCAGCGCTTTATCCAGAACTAACATCCGGTCTCCCGCACGTTCCAGGGCAACAGGTGTATTAAATTGGCCCAGCCGGTTCCCGATGCCCCCATAAATATGGAGCAGATATCCGTCTCCATTGTAGGTAAAGATTCGGCCCTTGCTGGAATCCAGTACGGAATACATGTCACTGTCACCCACATCCACATCAATCAGTCGGGAAGGCCCTGCTTCCTGGGTATACAGCAAATCACCCTGCGGAGTCTGATAGCCTTCTCTGCGCAAAATGTCTGTACCCTGGGCATTCAGCTTCTTGACCGGATCTTTGCCGCGATCCCCGCTAGTGGCGTAGATGAAGCCCTCTTCATCCATATCCAGATTGGTAAATTCCGTTGGAGTGAACATCACCATCTGGCTCCGCTGCTCCCGTGTTGCAAACCGTTTCCACAGATATTCCACCGGGTCCACCTGAACTCTGTTCGCTCCAATAAAGGAAGAGAACGTACCGTCGGCGCTGAACTCCATGAATCCATCAAATACGCCTTCCGCCATGACGTAGATACGCTCCCCTTTGTCCATAACAATCCGCATCGGTTTAAACTGGAAGTCTGCTTTTAGCAGATCCGATTTTGGTTCAGACACGATCTTGACCAGCTTCCCCTGTTCATCCAGATGCACCACCCGGTGATTATCCGAATCAGCAACCAGCAGATGGCCTTTTTCCGTGACGTACAATCCCTGTGGATTTTTAAAATGATCTTCCTTGCCTTCCTGCTTGAATGAATCAATCGTCCGTACCAGCTTGAAGTTGCGATCCATCTCAATGATGCGGCCATTGCCCGAATCGAGCACAAAGACGTGCTGATTGGCGGTAACATGCATGTCACTTGGCTCTTTCATAGGAGTTGTGTTCAGCTTCTTGCCGGTGATAATGGTTGTTGCCTCATATGCCGCGGGTGAAGGAACTGCGTCACCCCAGAAGGAATAATGATACGCATCCGTTTTACCGTCTGCACTCACATAGGGCGCCTCTTGAACGAACAACAGGAGGCAGATCATGCCCATGATGATCGATTTACGTTTTTTCCATGTGCTTCTCCGCACCTCGCTGCCTCCTTTCTACTCTTTCATGCCCGAAGTGGCCATCGTCTGCATAACACTGCTCTGAGAGATGATAAACAGAGTGATCGGTACAATCATCAGCAGCAAGGCAACAGCCGCACCTACACCGGCTCTTGCAATCCCTCCCTGCACAATCTGACTGAGCGCATAATGCAGCGTTTTGAGATTTTCACTGTAAATGAAGCTCCCGCCATCCGTTCCCCATAACGCTGGAAACTGCAGGATCATGAGCGTGAGCCATGCCGGCTTCACATTGGGCATCACGATGCTCCAGAATATCCGGTATTCATTGGCTCCGTCGATTTTGGCTGCCTCCAGCAAAGCATCGGGAATCTGCTCCATGAACTGTTTCATCAGGAAAAGTCCCAGCGAGAACGCAAGTGATGGCACAATAATGGACGCATGAGTGTTAATCCAGCCAAGCCAGGACATGACCATGTAGTTCGGAATCGCCGTAACATGCGGCGAGAACATCAGGGACAGAATGACAATGGTGAACAACACTTTGGAACCCGGAAAACGATACTTCGCCAGCGGATAAGCCGCTGCAGATGCAAGAAGAATATGTCCCGCTGTGCCAAGTATCGTAATGAGCAATGTGTTGGCAATATAGCGGGATAACGGCACCCACGAATTGCCCATGAGGTTGATCAGATCGGCAAAATTCTCTGTTGTCGGATTGTTCACCCAGAAGCGCGGCGGGAAAATAAACAGCTCATCCAGCGGCTTGAATGCATTGTTGACAGCATAGATGAGCGGAAGCACCATAAAGGAGCCAAACACACCCAGCAATGCAAATAACATCAGGCTGACGGTAAATGACCGATTAAGCCTTTTTGGCATGCCAAACACGGCACGTACTTTGCTGGTCATCGTCATTCACCTATCTTTCTAAGCATTTTTTGCGTGAAAACGTTTGTACCCAGCATCAGGGCAAACAGAACCGTTGCAATGGCCGAGGCATAACCCATCTCGAAACGAATGGTTCCGAAGTCCATCAGATGTGTGACAACTGTGTGTGCCGCATAGTTTACGCTCGGGAAACCTGCCAGTGCGATGGATATCTCAGCTACGGCGAAGGAAGCGGTAATCTGCATTACCGCACCAAACATCAGCTGCGGTCTCATCGAAGGCAAGGTGATGTACCAGAGCTCCTGCCAGCGGTTTTTGATCCCGTCTACGGTTCCTGCTTCAACCAGAGAACGATCAATGGTTTGCAGTCCTGCAATAAAGGCCAGGAAGCTGGTTCCCAGGCTCAGCCACAGCTGTACAATAATGACGATTGCCAGTACATACTTCTCATCTGCGAGCCATTGGATCGGTTCCAGTACGACGCCAAGGCGCATCAGGAAGCCGTTCATATACCCGTAGCTGTCACCAGAGAAGATGATCAGCCAGATGAAAAAGACGTTGCCCGATATGGATGGGGCATAGAAAACCAGCGTCATGACCGCCCGAATTTTAGGAGACAGCTCATTGATGATCCACGCAAACAAAAAGCAGGCAATATAACTGATAGGGCCTGTAATTACGGCAAAAAGGAGCGTGTTTTTGAGCGCGATCAGAAATACGTCATCGTTCAGGAAAAGCCGGGAATAGTTCTGCCAGCCGACAAATCGCGGCAGCTCCAGCATATTGAAGTGAAAAAAGCTGAGCCCGAGTGAAATGCCGACCGGAATGACAGTAAACATGAAAAAAATCAGCATAAACGGTGCCATCAATACATAATAATGCCTGCTGAGATACAGATCCCGCTTCAATAGGGACCACCAGCCGACCTGGCGGGTATGGACGGCAGGAGCGGCGGCTGTCTTGGTAGTTTTAGCTTGCAACCGTTACCCTCCCTTTCCTCTATTTCAGATTAAATTCCTTGCGTTTCAACTCAATTTCATCATCAATGTACAACACATAGTCCGATAAGGCTTCACGTGGATTTTCATTAGCATTGACCACCTTGCGGAAGGCGTTGTCCAGATGTCGTCCCGTGAAATAACCTCCAGGAAGCTGCGGGATTCCCTGCACCCATTCCCATTGTTTCTCCAGATTTTGATAATCCTTCACAGGCCAAGGCAATTGCTTCAAGGCTTCGATATTGGCCGTCGGGTAACGGGCAGCCGCTCCCATAAGACCTTCCATTTCTCTCCCGTATTCAATCTGGGTCTGATCATCAGTCCACCACTTCATGAACTTCCACGCCGCTTCCTTGTTGTCGGCATTTTCGAGCATCATCACCGCGCTCGTAGCGCTGGCCACTTCATGCCGTATGGACCCATCCGGAAGCTGCGTACCCGGAACAATCGTAAAGTCCCAGAGATTGCGGATTTCCGGAGCCATAACCGTCAGCATGTTATACGTGGTGTAATCAGCAATCCCGATCGGCATTTCCCCGGTACGGAAGCGGTTCGGAAAGTCGGCTTTGAGCGGAAACTTGTAATTGGTATAAAATTGCGTCCAGCGTTTGAACGCGTCCATTGAAATCTCCGAATCCAGCGCACTTTTCTTCTGGTCTTCGGTGTAGAACGTTCCGTCATTCTGATATAACAACATCGCAAAGGTTGAATTCGGAACCAGGTTGGCATTGTTCAGCGTATCCTCTATCGGCAGATAAAACTCCATGTTATGCTTCTGCAGCACGGCGATGGCGTTATATACGTCTTGCCATGTTTTCGGCGGTTCGAGGCCCAGTTCATTCAGGATATCTTTGCGGTAAAAGAGCATTGGAAAATGCTGCTGCTCCGGAAGGGCATATACCCCGTCGTTGTAGCGGTAAGGCGTCAATCCGCTTTCACGGAACCTGCCCGAAATTTCCTCGAAATCGGGGAACTGGCTCAGATCCGCTGTTGCATTCCTCATCGCATAGTTCACCGGAATGTCTTCGCCCATCTGCATGGCTACATCCGGTCCTTCCCCCGAGAGTGTTGCGGGCAGCAAAATATTAGGCGGAACGAGACGTAACTGCACGGACACATCCGTATCCGGGGTAAACGAATCGTCGATCATGCCTTTCAGTACTTGGGCCTGATCCCGTCCAGTCGTGATCCATACGGTGATGGCATCCTTCTTTTGTTCCACGTTACCAATGCTGTCGTAATCTTCGGTATACGAGGCAACATATGCGCCCAGTTCGTGCTTCACCTGCTGGACGGTGCTCGCTTCCGCTTTTGGCAGCGATTCACCCGGCGGAGATACGACAAGGTAATCCAACGTAATCGGCTGTTCACGTACCGATAGAATCCATGTGCCGAGACCACCTACGTTAATTTTGAACGTATCCAGCCGTTTGGGAACCGTCTCTGGTCTGGCCGCCATATCTTCAAGCTGCAATACCATAGCGTGAAGTACGGCCACTTTGTCACTTTGCTCACCCGTGGCTTTTTCCAGGTAATCTGCAACGGAACGCAAGGTGTCAGCTTGTCGTTCAAACACCTCCGTCATCTCCGGAATACGCCGTTCCAGCTGGTAATCCCGCAGTGGGTCCGGACTGTTGGAGGTAATCATTAATATTTTGCGATACATCTCATTCAGTTCCAGCACGCTGGATTCCACGGTCCGCAGCAGCGGAGCGATGTCGCCAAGTGTAACCGTCATTCGGATTCGGTGTTTTCCTTTTTCCAGATGAAACTGATATGGCTGATCTTCTCCCGAACCCAACACCTGAGTTTGCCAGGCCGGGCTGTAGTTAAATCGAATGCGTTTCATTTCCTTAAAGGGAACTTCGCCGTTAATCGTCAGACTGCGGGTGGCATAGATGCCACGCAATTGATCCTGCTTCACCTTAAGCGCCAGTTGATACAGTCCGTCTTCAGGCACGTCAATTTCCCATTCAATCCATTCGCCCGGCAGTTTCCAGTTAATGCCCCCGATGGCGTTCATCCGAATTTTCGATACATTATAAGGCTCGAGTGAAGGACTTGATCGGTCCGAGATTGGTGCCAGTGTAGGAGATGATTTGCTAACAGCTTCCTCCCCCTGAACTTTCAACATGACAGGAGCCGATTGTTTCAAGCCGAGTGAGGCATAGGTTTGCTCCAGCTCTGCATAGGAAGGAACTTCGCTTTCTTGATATAACTCAATATAATCGATCGCCATGCTTTCTCTTAATGAAGTGAGCGATAACTTCTGACTGCCTTTTTCAAAATAAAACTGAAACGGTTCCTCGAAGTACCCTGCGCTGTCCTTGAAGGAAGTCAGTTGCCATTCGGGCTGCTCCACTTGTCTTGGTCTAAGCTCGTTGCCACGATCGTCCTGCCGGACGTTATCCTCGCGATTCCCCCATACCCTGTCAAACAGAAGAATATCGGCCCCTCTGAACGGGACCTTACCATTAAGCTCAAGCCTGCGTTCGATCCCAGAGCTTTTGCCTTCTACGGGATAATAGTGAATGCGAATGTTGTACAAACCGCTCACTTGAACGGGAACATCCCAGCGAATGGTTCCAGTTTCCGGCGTAATTACGGCATTTCCGTCTAATCCGGCGTACCCTTGCACAACCTCAAATTCCCCATCCTCTGCCTGAACATAAGATTCGCCTTCGATGCGTACAATTTCATCCGGTTTGGCCGTATTGTCATGAGCAGTCAGATAATGCTCATAACTGAATGAATCCTCGGTTCCCGATACCGCCTCAAAGTCCTCAAGCGCATGTACCGTTCCCGGATTACGATCCCGCGATGGATATAGTGTCCATATGGAGAGCACCAAGGCCAGGACAAGCACCAGGATTAGTCCCTTTTTCTTACGTGACCGCATGTTTGAATGTATCCCCTTTCCTGTAAGCGTTGAGAGAACTGAACGATTGACTAACCCGGACAGACCGCACCTTCACTGGTGCGTTCTGCCCGTGTAACGTGATACTTATTTGTAAACCTCATCAATCGCAGCCTGGAAAGGAGCCTTGTATTTCTCGATCAGCGTAGATACGGATACCCCTTCTTTGAGTTCCCCATCAAAATCCCAGAACGGCAAGGACGGGAATGTGTTATGGTCAAGAACCAACATACCTTCCGCAACCTCTCTGGCGTTGTTGATATCTGCTTCATCGGTCAGATGTGTCTCCAGTGTGGATTGTCCCGGATACTCATAGATCGAATCGATCTCGTTAATTTTCTCCCAGATGTACATCAGTTGTTCCGGATTCTCTACCGCTTTAGGAATCGTTATAGCTTGGTAACGTGACTCACCGGAGTGATACGCTGTTGCACTTGGACCTTTTGGAAACGGTACAAAACCAATATCATAATCCTGCATATCCGTCATAATACCTTCGACTTCGTACATAGCACCTGAATACATTAAGGTATTGCCTTGACGGAAGAACGTGGATGGCTCTGTCCAATCGCCGCCCTCAGAAGCTCTGCCGACCTTCTCGGTAGCCAGTTTGGACAGGAAGTTCAACGCTTCTTTCGTTTTTGGATCTTCCAGGTTCTGCTTATCCTCTTTGGTCAGAGAAGCCTCGTTGGAATACAGAATTGGTTCCAGCAAACCCGTTTGAGCGAGTCCCCAAGTGTCCAACTTGCCATCATTGTTTCGATCCTTGTTCGCTTGCTTTGCAACACTGATGAACGTATCCCAGTTCCATTCATCGGCATCCACATACTCCTGAAGTGGCTTCAAGCCGAGCTCTTGCATGAGTGTGCGATTATAGAAAATTCCGTTGATAAACGAGGACTGGTCCTCAGTAAAGCCGTAACCTTTGCCTTCATACTGCATGTATTCTTTGGTTGTTTTCTGGTTGAATACCTTGTCGTTTTTAATATAATCATCCACCGGCCATAACAGATCCTGTTTGGTCAATGCCGGAATGGCATAGTTTTTGCCCAGTCTCACCAGATCGCCAAGCGGTTCACCGGCCATCAGGGAAGCAACTACTTTTTCCTGATATTCACCGAAATCGATGGAAACATATTCAATATTAAAGTTGTGTTTTTTCTTCAGCGCTTCGAGATTCTCAAGGCGTTGAATGTTGTCCGGGTTGTTCCCCTGTATTTCCATGTCCCACCAAGCAACAACCTTGATGGTTCTGCCACCCATGTCAAAGTCCATTTCTGGCGTGGAGTTTTCATTCTTTGGCTCGGTTTCCGCGGGTTTTTGTTCCTCCTGTGGTGTTGTCTTTTCCGGCTCGGGTTGAGCGGTAGGTGCAGAACTGCATGCAGCAATCACCAACAAGACCGCAAATACCAGGCTCAGTAGCATGAACTTGTTTTTTCTCATCGTCTTCCCCCCTGATTGTCGTTTGCTATCACAGTGTATCGTCACAATGAAAGCGCAAACAACCTGCCGAAATACAGATGTTTACCCGGGCTGAATATAGATTTTCGTAATTTTGCACGAGCAAAGTGCATTATAGGTTTTAATTGGTAAAGAAATGCACTGTCTACAAAAATATGCACATTGTATGCGCTTTCTTTTATTACCATAATGAAATTAAGTCAAATTTCAGTTAATCTAGCGCACTACAATTCAGCAGAAGGTGAGGTATTGCTTCATGTATGATATTTTACTTGTGGATTTCAGCCGTCGTTTGTGCGGAGAGTTGCAACAGATGTTGCTACGGAGCAAAGCTCAATATACTATCGCAAATTGTGTGTTCTCATCGGCCGAGGCTTTGACCGCATTGTCAGAACGAGACTTTTCCCTTGTTATGGTACATACAGAGAGGTTTGATACCGCGGGGCTCTGGTTATGCAATGACATTCGAAAAAAAAGTCAGATACCTATTCTCCTTATGGGTGGAAGAGATCACTTCAGGTTTGTACGCAAAGCCTTGACGTATCAGGTAAATGATTATCTCCCGTATCCTGTTAGTCCTTCTTCCTTACTTAACAGTCTGCATGGACTTAGATCCCACCTTGAAACCGACCCGGCACACAAAACGTCGTCGTTCTTCAAAACACCCGTTCAAATGAATGGTAAACCCATGCACTCCAGTCATGTTATTCGTATCGTCAAGGCCTATGTACGGGATCATTTGAGTGATGAAATCACGCTGAAGAAGATCTCTGACATGCTTCACTTTAACTGTGCGTACCTTGGACAGAAGTTCAAGCTGGAAGAGAAGATATCTTTCAATGATTATATGCTCCAGCAACGTATGGAAAAGGCACAGCAGTTGTTGTCTTCCACGAATTTGCGAATATATGAGATTGCTATTGAGGTAGGTTATAAGGATATTGACTGGTTCTATAAAAAGTTCAAAGCGTATGCCGGATCGAGTCCCAATGCTTATAGAAGACAAAAAATCCACACGGCCTAAAGGTTGATTGCCCAATCGGTTTGTTTATCAATTAGATAATAACCACAAAAAAACGCAGGATGTATTCTTCTTCCTGCGTTTTTTTGTGGTTGTTTGGGTTTGGTCAATTCCAAAGGATTCACCATTAACGTACCAAAAGGGATTCCCGGTATTCTTGAGGAGTCATTCCCGTTATTTTCTTAAAAAGTCGAGTAAACGAATGTGCAGCCTCGTACCCCACTTGAAGTGCGACCTCACGCACCATAAGATTTGTGTTCTGAAGCAATTCTTTGGCTTTCCGTATTCGGCAGTCGTCAATGAACTCTGACACGTTTATTCCCATTTCCTGCTTAAAGAATCGCGACAGATAGGATGGATTAAAATGATGGAGTTCTGCCAGTCTGACCAGAGAGAGATCTTTCTCCAGGTTCTCCTTGACGTAACTGCATAAGGAATGAATGACAACGTTAGCGCGTTCCTGTTCATTTGATCTTTTGTAGCGTACTAATTCATCGGCAGCACGATATAGAAATTGTACTGCATCCTTCATGCATGTATACTCCCCTAAGTGCAGTAAGCTTCGTTGATCCGGGATCTTCTGTTGAAGACCCCAGCGATTGATCGTTGAATGCAATAATAAGGCCAGATTGTAGTATGTCTCCATGGCACGTTCCATCGTAATTTCCTGTTGCAGCAGTTCTCCTGCAAGCTCCTCAAATATATCGTAAAATGGCTGAATTCGTCCCGTTTCCAAATATCCTGACATAATCTCGATCCGGTTTGAGATCCGCATGGATTCTTTGGGTACATCAGATGAGAGATCATTACGATGATCCGTGAGTACCATGGATACACCATCCCCAATTTTCATCCACTGGAGTAATCTCAGACGTTCATATTGTTTGGTTAACTCGGACCAATTGCAGCTGCGACTACTTAATGAAAAAGCAATGGATACGCCGAGTGATACCATGCATGCTTCCTGTACCAGTTCTAGTGTACCTTCTAGAAATCGCACAAGTTTATCATTTGTCATCTCTTCCTCCTGCTTCGGCTGAAGCAGCCAGATCGTATCCCCATAATGGTCCGTTACACTTGCACACACTGTACGCTCATTCATCAGAGAAGAGCCGATAATGCGAACAGATTCTTGGACTTGTGTGAGGTCCGAACCTTTTTCTGGCAGATTATTGAACCGACCCAGTATGAGATAAACAGGCGAGTTGATCTGTAATCTTATATCTCGTTTGGATAATTCGTCCTGCATATCCTTAGTAGAATCTATAACCGCTGTACAGTCTTGAAGTAACTTCCGCAAATACTCTTTTTGCTGAATCAGTGCAAGCTGTGAGTTGACTTTATGAGAATGTTCCAACAACTCAACCATGCTGTGACTTCGCCGGATCTCTTCCATCACATCTTCTACAACCGACATCACTTTGTCATAACCTTCCGTCTTGAGCAAATAACGCACATTAGCCATCTGAAAAGCTTGATATGCATAATCAAAATCGCTATGTCCTGTCAGAAAAATGACGCGACAATTCGGCCAACTGGCTTGAATCCGCTCTGTCAGTTCCAAGCCACTCATGCCCGGCATGCGGATGTCCGTTAAAACAATGTCAATTCTCGAACGTTGCATCCAGGACAATGCTTCTGTTGCAGAGTAGGCCTTACATACATCAAGCTGTTCGGGTATATGTCTGGCGAATGTTTCATAGAGACTATCCGTAATAATCTCCTCGTCATCTACAATCAAAAGTCGATACATTCGTTTTCCCCCTCTTTCCACTGGATTCGAATTGTGACTTTTAACCCTTGCAGTTCACTTCTGGATAGGAAAAGGCCACTTCCTTCTCCATACGTCAGGACCAGACGTCGATGAATATTTATTAATGCGGTCATTTCGTCTGTACCTCCGTCCTTATGCAAGCGTTGTTGAAGAATTTGAATGTGTTGCTCTTCCAACTCATTTCCATTATCCTCTACGGTGATCTCGGCATATGAACCTTCCATAGTAAACCCAATAATTAGAAGGCCGGAGTCCGTATTCTTTTCAAGACTGTGTTCGTAGGCATTCTCAATAATAGGTTGAATAATGAGTCTGGGAACTTTAATGTGTTCCATCTCAGCAGGTAGTGACCCAAAATCAACTTTGATTCGTCTGGAGAATCGTAATTGTTGAATCTCTGTATAGATTCGTGAATGCTCAACTTCCACTTTCAACTTCACATGATCGGTTTCATTCCGGGTAATGAACCTGAAATACTCTCCAAGCATGTTCGTGAATTGCTCAATACGTTCGGTTTCCCCTGTCCTTGCCAGTGAATTCAGAATAAAGAAGCTATTGTACAGAAAATGAGGATTAATCTGCGATTGGAGCTGTTTCAGCTCAGCCCGCTGCATCATCAGTGTTTTCTTAAAATCTCGATCGATAAGGGATTGAAGATTTTCAATCATTAGATTGAAACGGGTGTAGAGGAAACCGAATTCATCTTTTCGGTTATGTGCAATGGGGACATCAAGCATGCCTCCCTCCATTTTTTTGAATCTTTTCACCAACAACAGCAACGGGATATGAATCAACTTGTAACTTGAATAGAGATACGCCGTGATGGCAACAAATGATGTAATTGCAAACAGCCAAGCCCAATGATAGAACTTGCTAAGTGGCTTGGTAACAATTGCCTCGGGTAGATATGTAGCTACGGATAAGCCCAGGGAGTCCATATGCAACTGACTAACATGGTACATGGTGTCCCCCACCTTCATCCGAAAGCCATCAAGTGTACCCTTTACACTGTGCTCACGGTAATTCGCGAGAATAACACTAGCTTGATGTTTATCTGTGATGGCATGCCCCGTTTTGTCCTCAATCAGAAACGTTGAACTCTCCGGGTACAAATTAAGCCGTGTGAGTTCATTCTGAAAATGGTATGTATCCAGCTCCACTTGAATGACAAAAAGCGGTGGTTCTCCTCTCGTGCCTGTCAGCCTGACGGCACTTAAGTTCAAGGCGTCGTCTTTCACAGTAAAACGTGTACCTTTTCCTTGCATGCCTGAACTGAAATATAGATATGAACTTTTATCGAAATCATCGATGCCTTGGATCGCGGATATACTCTTGCCAACAGAAGGGATATGTACATGAACGTTTTTGATATAAGCAGTGCTATTCTTGAATGAAGCGAGTCGTTCAGTCAGGTAATTTAATGTATCACGCCGCTCAACCTGATCCATCATGTCCCAGAGAATGGCTAGACGATTGAGTTTTCGATCCTCAACGATATCAAACTGCTGTAATTCCATCCATTCTATCTCTCTGTTCAATTCCACCACATATTGGTTCAACCGTCTTTCCGTTGACAACGATATTTCCTGGCTTGCATTGTCATAACTCCAATGATACAGATACACGCCAAGAAGAATAAGAGGGAGCACAAATACCAGATAGGTGATTATTAATCGCGCAAATATACTGTTAAACCATGATTTAGCAGGGATCTTAATCAATGCATTCACCTCCAATGCCAAGGGCTGTGTGGGTTCCTTGTAAGAATAAAGTGAACATTAGCGCTCCTTTGGCTTGCTGGTGCGAAACCACGCGTTAACCTCCGATGTGATCTGATCTCCCCCCAGCTTGCGCCAGTTCTCAACGAATTGATCAAACTCATCTATCGACCTGCCTAGAATAATGTTCATATAGGCTTCAAGCTGAAGATCTCGAAGAATAATTTGTCGATCAACCATCGTGTCCGTAATTCCACCCGTGAATTGATCATACAGAAGTTGGCCGTTCTTCTCGTATGAATCTGCAATGCTAAAAGCACCCGAAGGCCCATAGGTTTGTTTCCAGCCCCAGCCGCTCTCTACATTTTCCGTTTCATAGGCCACAATGCGCTTGTGAATGGCGAGAGCTTCATTCTGCAGAGCCGAGAAATCTCCTGTACTTCTGGCATCACGAATTTGTTTGTATGCATCTATATTTTTATTACCAGGAAAAGGAGTTACCGGTGAAAGCATCCACACAGCTCGGGAGTCGTCATTGTAGTATGTTTCATACTGAGCCTGATCCCCCCAGTTGATGTCCAGATGCAGATTCATGAGCTTTACAACAACTTCCGGATTAGAGAAGCCCTTTTTTACAGCAAAGTATTGCCCAGTGTTGGAACGTAGCGGTACGAACAGACTCCGGTCCGACTTGGCAACAATGGGATATGCCTGCCATTCTACATCTTTATCTGTATCACGGGTGCTCTGAAGCATAAAGGACGACCACTGTTCGCCGTAGAGCATCCCTATTTTTCCATCCTGAACTAGACGAAACGCCTTGCTTCCACTTTTATAACCGAAATCCGGATCAAGTTGGCCTTCACGATACAACGTTTGCAGTGCTTTCAGAGCCTCTCGAACTTCAGGCTGTATTCCTCCATAAGTGAGGTTTCCTTCTGCATCTATAACCCATATATTAGGGTAGGCACCGTAGCCTGACATCAAGCCTGCAGCTCCCATAACTGGATCCCATAGATGGTTTGTTAGCGCAAGTCCGTACGTATCCTGCTCTCCGTTCCCGTCGGGATCTTCATCTGTAAACGCTTTCGAAACCTGGAGAAGTTCTTCCATCGTTTCAGGCGGCCGTAGCCCCAAATGCTCCAACCAATCGGTTCTAATCCACAGGTACTGCGCAGTCTCAATGGACGAAGATGATTCGGGAATAGCCATGAGTTTGCCATCAATGGTTGCCGCATCAAATGCTCCTCTTCCCTCCGCCTCCAATATACTCTTTGTAAGTGGGGAAGCATACTCTTGGTACACATGGGTTAAATCTTCGATCATTCCAGCGTTGCTCAGTTGTCTAAGTTGATATGGATTAACTTTCACTACATCTGGAAAACGTCCTGCAGCAAGGGAGACACCCAACTTCTGATTGTATACATCTCCATTAGCAATCCAGTCATAGTGAATTTGAATACCTAGCTCTTTCTCGTACAAACGAGTCCAGCGATTATCAAGTATCGTCTCACCTGGTAACTGACTAATCATGCGCTCAAGGTCATCTCCGGTTTCCCTGACAAAAGAGACCACGATGGGAGGAGAATACCTCTCAAACGTAGCGGGAAGTTGAATCTGCTGCCCATCTTGCTGCGGATGATGTTGTTTGTTATTACCTTCGGTATGACCTGCTGGTATGGATACAGCAAGGAACAGAATGAAGGTCCATCTTGTTATGTCCAGACATCTCTTATACATGACGACATGCCCCCAGTTCGGTTTGAACAACTCTCTTCTCTCTGTCAACTTTGAATCCATATCATTGTACAACAACTTGTACTCATTGAATACGAAAAGCCGCCGTTGGGCGGCTTTTACGTATTTTCATTGTTTCTCATCAGGATTAATCACGCGATATTCGAAATTCGAAAAGTCAGCTGTTCCTCCAGCTATTTCAGTTGAATATACAAACAACCCCGTTCGGCAACCCATGAAATGATCCAGTTTATATATCATTTTGTGGACAATCCCTATATCTCTCCATTCAACCCCATCGAAATAGGCAAAAGAGCACTCATCCAGATTGTTCTCAAAATTTCCGAATGCTTTTAGTTTAACTACTGGATCTGATACCGGGATACGTTCATGTTCAGTGGCTGGATTCTGGTCGATCAGATTGCCAAATATGGTGGAATTCTCACTATCTCTGGCATGCATGACCAAGTAAAACTTGCTATCCTGCTTCGTGAGAGCGATCATACCGTACGAACCGATCAGAAAGCACAACCCGGCATAATCCCCATCATTCAGACGACTGCCGTCAAGCGTAACCATTGCTTCGCAAGCGGGCCCCATTGAACGCTGGGTTAGTGTATTTACCGCAAACGTCAGATTTGGGCTGATCTGTCCCGTTCGAACACGATACACTCCCGGTTTCTCTGTAACGGACCAAAGTTCATGATTAGGTGTATGATTCCATTGCCAAAAATCACGGAGGCGGATGCTTCCATCTTCTTCGGGTTCATAATTGAAACTGTCGCTACCCACTAACGGGTTATAACGGTGCTCTGGTCTCGTGCTCGGGATATCAATCTGTTTCGGCGCTTTGCTTGCAAAGACCGGTATACCTTGATCAAAGTGTAGCGGAACCAAAACAGGAACCCGGCCAACGGCCCCATGATCCTGAAACAGCATTGCATACCAGTCTCCATCCGGCGTATCCACGATACCGCCCTGAGCAACACCTGAATCGAAATAATCCATATCGTCATTGAATACTTCTCCACCAGTGAAGACATCTTCCAGAGAGTCTGCCATATAAAACGCCTGTGTTCTCCGTCCGGAAGCTTTCGATATATGAATCAGGAACACAATATATTTACCATTGATTTTGTAAAAATGTGCTCCTTCATAACCAAGGTGATGAGGCTGCTCGTCTTTTACAATCAAGCGATGCACTCCACCAGGTTTGGGCCCGGACAGATCAGAGCTTAATTCGGTCAGATAAATCTCGGTATTACCGTACACGAGATAGGCTCGTTCATCATCGTCGAAAAATAAGGAGCAATCATGGTAAAACCCTTCCACGATCTGTTTCTTCCACACTCCCGAGATGGTGGGGGACGTATACAAGTATGTTTTTCGGGTATCATTTGCAACAAAGATCACATAGAACATCCCTTGATGATAGCGGAGCGATGCAGCCCACATGCCTTTGCTATAAATATGCTGACCATCCACCAGCCGTTGGGCAGGTGTATCGTCCAATGTGTCGTATACATATGTGGCAACTTCCCAATGGATCAGGTCATATGAACGGAGGATTACACATCCTGGCATCGTATGCATGGTTGTACTAACCATATAATATGTGTCCTCTACACGAATAACGTCAAGATCCGGGTAATCGGCCCAAATAATCGGATTCGGATACATGCTTCAATTACACCTCATTTTTTCTGTTAAACTTCCATTCTCTTAAAAGGATGCTTGAGCTGTCTGTTGAATTTCTAAGCTTAATATACAAGTCTTGCACACCTTTTGCACCCGTAACTTTGGTTGTTAGTTCCACCCATTGAAGAGATCCGGTCGCGTGCGGAACAAGGATTTCTCCAATTAACGGTCCGTCTGCACGATCAAGCCGAAGTTCCAACGTACCTTCTGCTCCTTGATTCCCAATAGTAGCTGAGAAGGTTGCCGGTCCTTCACTTTCAAAGTCGACCTTGGCTATAGCTATCCAGCTGTCATTTTGCAGCTTAGCGGACATCGTATTCGACTCCAATGCAGACAACTCACCAGAGTCAAGATATTGCTCTGTTGATACTCCGCTACTCCATCCAATCGTGGAACCGCTTACCCTCCCATAGGGATCGAAGCACTTGATTTGATCTACGCCCTGATAATCTGCATGCACCTTCTTGATCTTACCAGTAGCCTCATCATGCTCGACTCGATTCAGATGTGTTGAACGGTAACCTTCGGGAATATTCATGGCTTGGCATAATGTCTGGGCATGATAGGCGATGTACCATTGATCCGCTAGTTGAAATATAGCATGGTGGTTGTTGCCGCCAATATCAAAAAAGTGTCCTGGATTCTGGAGTAGCGTACCCTGATATATCCATGGCCCCATTGGCTGAACACTGGTCATATATGCAATTTCACCGGGTGGTGGGCTGCCCTCTGGCCGATCACCCTCAACAAAATTGGAACAATACGTATAGTAGTAACTATTATTATATTTATGTATCCCTGAACTTTCAAACATATAAGGCGCCTGAATAACCTTCGCGATGCCAACCACGCTGATCATATCGTCTCCCAATCGCATCACTCTAGCCGTATCAGGTCTTTCTGCTTTCCCCTGCGGAATACCACCACCGAAGTATATGTAGGCTTGATGATCATCATCAACAATTACAGCCGGGTCGAATAACCAGGTTACTTCCTCCACTCCCGGAGTTTCTCTTGTAATAAGTGCTTTGCCTATAGGGTCTATCCATGGACCTACAGGTGTTGGTGCAGACAATACACCAATTCCACTGGCATTGTTAGCGAAATAAAGAAAGAAACAGTCCTTGCCATCCACGTTTCGATGAGCAGCTGCCGGCGCCCAGGATTGCGAAGCCCATGTTGCTGCGCCTTGAGGTCCAGCAACTCTGATCTCCGCGTGATCGGTCCAGTTGATTAAATCATCCGAAGAAATGACCGTAATCCGGTTGATTGAACTGTAGCTGTTTTTCTGAGGAAGACCGTCCTGATCATATTCCAGCTTATCACTAGTCATATATAAGTAGACTCGATTGTTAAATACCAAAGCATAGGGATCGGCTCCAAATTTGTGGGCCACCAGTGGGTTACCGTTGGGACGAAGCTTTCCAATCTCCCCTGGAATACTCTCCAGATTGGCAGCTTGATCTTGCTTTTGCTCACCAGCTTGTGGTGTAGAATGATGATTCATCAAAAGAATCCCCCTATAATCGTTTTTAGTTGCGTCTTTTTACGAGAAAGCGTTTGCAATACAAAAGGTATCATGATAGGATGATTACATTTTAAGGTAAGCTGAGTACAATTTCATTGCGTTAACCGCTCTATTTATTGCGTAAAATGACGGGAGGTACTTCATGAGTGGATCCTCTGAGTGTTTTTATGATCCCATCCAGCCTGAGCTCTTATATCTGCACAGCGTAACGACGTATAAGCTGGAAACGATCTATCATCGCCATAATGCATACGAGATCTACCTGTTTCTTCGTGGTAACGTTCACTTTTATATAGAAAATCGATGTTACCATGTACAGCCTGGCGATTTGCTTGTGATGTCACCCGAGGAGATGCACCGAGCCTTTATTCTGGATGAATCTGAGTATGAGCGAATTACAATCAATCTCAAAAAAACATATCTATTTCAGCTTTCCACACCATCAACCAATCTATCGTCATGTTTTGATCATCGCCCCAAAGGAACAGGCAACATCGTACATTTAGACGATTATAACTTGAAGCAAATGCTGCAATGTACGAACGAACTGGAAGGATTGCTTGCTTCCGATGCTTATGGCACCGATATCAAAATAAATGCAGCCGTAGCCCAATTGTTGGTCATGATTAACGTCTGGTTTCATAACAATTCCTTTGTTCCCAATGACATTATGCCTGAACTGGTTCGTGAAACCATGGATTATATTGAAACACATCTGAATCAAGATATTACGCTTCGCAAACTTGCCGAAGTGTTCTACATGAACAGTACTTATATCAGCCGCCAGTTCAAAAAGCATACTGGATTGACGATCCGTTCTTACATTTTGGGTCGTCGTATTGAACGGGCCAAATTCCACCTGTCTGAAGGGTTGAGTATTACGGATGCATGCTTTCAATCGGGCTTTAGTGACTATGCCAATTTTATTCGCAGTTTTACCAAAATGGTCGGCATCTCCCCCGGTAAATATATCAAACAAAGACGTGATGTAATTGAAGCTTTGCCAAAATAATGATGAGCTCATTTAATGTAAACTAATAAACATCGAACCATCCTGCATGGCTCGATGTTTTTTAGTTCTTGATATACTTCGGATCTGCAAACAATTCATTATTGTGATCGTATCCGCTAGTTAATTGATCTCTTTACCCGTCCACAATCTAACACGATCTTTAATCCACTCCGTATACTGCTGTTCCATGACCACTGCACCTGCATTATCAAGTTCGGTAATCATATTGTCATATATGCCTTCAAAGGCACTCGGAGAGGATGTAATCGCTTCGGCGATCCGTTTCTGAATAATATCCTGCGTTTTCTGATACACAACGTTATAATCCCCGCTATCCGAAGGAATCGGCATATTGTAAGCCGCGCCCCACTCTTTCACCGGGAACTCCTCTTCGGAAGGGAACAAATCCTTCCATGTAGTGATGCCATAACCTTTCAAAGCTTCTTTCTCCTCATCAGAATAACTTTGCTGAATCTGTTCAGGATAATTCGTTGTATAGTAGTTATCCGTTGAATCTTTGACGCCATCCCCGTAGTGAGCACCAAAAATGTAATACAAGCCTACTCCGGTTTCTTTGGTGAATGTGTTATTGTCTTTGTTTTTACGTTCCTGTACATCGGCCGGGATGGTGCGAACACCGTCTTCCACATTATATTGCTCGCCTTCAACGCCCCAGTTTCTCAATACTTGCCCTTCTTCAGAAGACATCCAATCCAAAAATTTGATGGCACGGACAGGATCTTCACAATCGACTGTTATGCCAATGCCATAACCATCAAAGCCGATATTCTGGAAATCTTTACGCTGAAAACTGTCATCTAGCGTTACCGGATAGAAACCGTAGGTCATATCATCTTTTCCTGCGCTTTTCAAAGCATTTTCCGCATCACTGAATCCCCAGCTTGGATCAAGCAAGGATAACACGCGACCACTGGCGATTTTGGACTTATATTGGTCATCCTTCTGAACAAAACTGTCCTTGTCCAGCAAGCCTTCATTGTACATCTTGTTCAACCACCGGAAATATTCTTTCTCCTCGGGACGTTTGTAATGCAGAACGGCTTCGTAGGTGTCCGGATTGATGAAATATTCACCATCTCCAGGTCCTCCAGTAGACATGACAGCGGGATCAGTAACAGTGATCATTCGCCGCCATCCATCTGCACTAAGCGTCAGCGGAATTGTGGGTTGGCCATCATCTGTGGTCGGATGTTTCTCGTAATATTCCCGTAGCACTTTTTCGAAATCGTTTAAGGTTTTGATCTCAGGATACCCGAGTTCCTTGACTACACGATGTTGAATGGCGGTACCATTCGTCGCATCAAAGCTGACTTGATCGATCGCACCATTCGTTGGAATCCAATAGATTGAAGGATCGTCATTACTGTATTTCAACCGATTGAAGTGCTCACCGTAGATCTTTTTCAAGTTGGGGGCGTGTTCTTCGATCAGATCCGTCAAATCAATCATTGCCCCGGCATCAACGAGTCTGGTCAAGTTACCTTTGGGGAAAATCAAATCCGGATAATCGCCGCTGGCAGCCATCAGGGAAATGCGGTCGTTTCCGCCTCCACTCGAAATATCGAATTCTGCATCAATGCTTACACCGGTTTCTTCCGTAATTTTCTTCCCTACAGCATCCTGCATTTTGTTCCAGTTGGGACTTGCATCTGCGCCGAAGAAGGTAAATGTGATCGGGCTGTTGGGGTCACTCGTATTTGATTCGGAATTCTCTGTAGCATTTCCGCAACCGGCGGAAACTAACACAACACTTGTTACGAGACATGCTCCTAGCACTTTTGATACGGCTCTCATTATTTTTCTGCCCCCTAGATGATGTTAGTTGTAATAACCAATCTAGACCTTACGATGGTTCACTTTGAAATAGTATACGCTTACATATTCAACCGTTAGTAAACGATTACAATCCTGCCTACCCTATTCCATGTTTAAAGTATAAGGAAGTCTAATCACCCCAACCTTGATTATTAAGCCATGAAAATAGCATGATCTAGACATGTGTTTCAGTAAAAATGTGAAGACCAAAAAAGCGATGGTTGCCCATCGCCTCATAAAGCCAAACCTGCTTTTCAATAATATAATTCCAACGTAAATCCTAGGATCTCCCCTTCCACATCACGCAACAATTCCATGACCTGGTCAGCGTAATCTCCAAGAATCTCTTTGCTTTTCTCAAAACCAATCCATTGAACAGTAAGCGGCATGCTTACAGCCCCAGTCAAGACATCCCATAGTGCGTCCAAATTGCCTCCATAGCTCTCGTCTAACTCAAGCTGGTTCTGCAAAATTTGATGAAGCTCTTCCTTACTGTGAAAGTCGTTTCCGTTAATCTGAATGATGCTCATATCATTTCCTCCGTTTATTTTAACTGTTCAAATGACTTGTAATGATCTGTCGTCTGGTAGATTAGACCGTCATTTGAGTATAGAATTCGGTCGCTTCCGCGCCGTCCTCCTGAGTAATTTATATCGGCTTCATACCATATGCGGCCTTTTTTCTTGGGAAGTAGTCCTTCTCGGTTTCCGAACACGTCGCCGCCAATGCTTTTGCCTGGAGCGACTTCATGTAAATTTCCTTCACTTGGTTCCCAGCCCAGTTCTCTGGCCTCTTTCTTGGTAATGTAATTTGGCGGGAGCTCATTGTGCTCCGAGATATAGTCGGCAACCTCATCAAATCCCATATCCTCCGAAACTTGAGGTGAGCCGAGATCACGCAAAGACTCTGACGTACAACCTGATAACAGTAATGCAGCGAGGATGATCACTAATGTGTAAGCAAATTTTCTGAAAAACATACTCTTTTCTCCTTTTGATGTTCTTGCTCTTGCTGTCTCCCGTTTTGGTGCTAATTCGATGACAATGCTTCTAATGTTAACGATTTGTGGTAATTAAAGCAATTCTATAAGCCTATTATGGAGTTGAAATTCAATCAATAAAAGCAGTTAACCCTGCTCCATTGAGGCATACTCGTATCCTTCAACAACAAAAAAAGCCGCTAAAATAGCGACTTTAATCGTACCACGGATCATTACCGTTCAACACATTAATTTATTATATTATTTTAATTTATCTATCCAGTTCCCTAATGCTGCTACAACCTCTTCCAACTGCTGTTCTTCCGCAATAGCAGGCTGATTGTCTCCTTTTTGCATGCCGTATGAGCCAAATTGACCGTGATTTCCACCCTCAATACTCACATATTTCGTTTTTTCCGGAAGATTTGCTTTGGAGTTCTCCCAGTCTTCCCAGTTAAGTACTCCGTCGTCCGAGCCTGTAATCTGTAAAATAGACAAGTCCGTATTCTTCAAGCTACCCCCTTCGTCTGCATAAGAAGCCAAGAAAAAGACGCCTTCCAAATTCTCCTTGTGCTCCGCAGCATACCGTGCTGCGAATGATCCGCCCAATGAATGGCCGCCAATAACAAACGCTTCGTTAGGATGTTCCTCGATAAAGGAGTTAGCCTTGTTTTGACCGAAAATCGCCAAGTTTATCGGCATGTTCGCGATGTATACACGGTGACCCTGTTCTGCCATTTCTCTGGCAAGTGGAGAATAACTTTCAGGTTCAACCAGACCGCCTGGATAAAAAATAATATTCGGTTCGGTTATCTCTGTACCCACGGGTTCAAATCGGTAACCTTCCTTAATCTTGGTGACATTAACCTGAGCATCACTTGTCATCGCCGTTTCCGCTCGTTCAGAAGGACTATACGTAACCGAATTGAGATATACGAAAACGCCGGCCACGATGATAACGATGGACAAGATTGTCCACATGATTATCTTTTTCCATTTGTTTGTACGTTGTGCTGTCTTCAACCCTAAAACCACCTTGTCATGAGGATAATATGTTGCCTTTTTTAACTCTTTATAAATTATACTTACCGGTAAGTATAATTACAAGAGATTTTGCTTACTATCGTTATTTGTCATAAAATATTCATGGAGGGAAGTCCAATGACAAAAAAATCACCCAAACGTTTGCCTGGAAGACCGAAACATGGCGACGAAGATATCTCTATTCAGCAAACTATTATTCAAACGGCTTCAAAACTATTCATGGAGTATGGCTACGAAACGGTCACACTTCAGCAAATTGGCAAAACATGTAGCGTGTCAAAGCCAACCATTTATTATCATTTCACCAGCAAACCAGAGCTTTTTAAGGTTGCCTTTACAACGATGTTACACAATGTGAGTCGGTTAACCTCGCATATCCTTGATCAGGCCGAAAATCTAGAGTCGGGGCTTGTTCGTCTGGCAGAGGCCAGACTGGGCAATCCACATGCGGAGATTGAAACAATGCTCAGAGAAGCTGAGCCTTTTCTTGAACCAGCTCAAATTCAGGATATACGCAACGCGGAGCATCAGATTCACGAAGTGTTAGCCTCCCATTTTCAACGGGCAATGGATGAAAACAGACTGCGGACAGACGATCCGTTTTTCCTGGCAGAGACCTTCTCGACATTGATGTTAATGGGTAATCGGGAAGATAACCTGCATAAATATGGTTCCAACTTTTCGCTAGGCCAGAAGCTAGTAGATATTTTCATTCGCGGAGCGCAGTAAAAATTCAGGGCCACAAGGAGAGCTGACATGAATATCCCTAGAGGAACCTATGGGTTTCGATTTGCGGAAGACAAGGAGCTCCAACTGTGTGTACTGTATGCGGCTGGATGTGATTCAATAACCGATCCTTCTTATCATTGGGATGGACTCGAACGTTCGGACGGGCCTCTCCTGTTATTCCAATATACAATTTCGGGTGAAGGTGTATTTGAGTCGAATAATCGCATTCATCGTATTACCGCAGGACAAGCTTTTTTGGCAGAAATTCCAGGGCCACATCGCTATTACTACCATTCAGCATCAAAAGAACCTTGGGAGTTTCTGTTCCTGCTGTTCAGGCCCACTCTTATTCTGCCCCATTGGCGAAAATTTCTTCGGGAAGCGGGAGAAGTTCCCTATCTTCCCGCTGATTGTACACCGATCCGACTGTTGCGGATGATCGTGACTGATGCAGCGGCAGGCAGAATCACTGATCCTCTGATCGCATCATCCAGCGTGTATCAGTTCATGACAGAATTGACCCGACTACAGAAAACAACATTGCACAACAGGGAGAATTGGTCTGAGAACATTCAAATAGCCGTTGAATACATAGAAAACAATTACTCCAAGATGATCAGTATCGATCACCTTGCCGAGCAGGTTTCCCTTTCCAAATATCACTTTATACGTCGCTTTTCCTCCAGTACAGGTTTGACGCCAGGTGTTTATCTGACCCGTGTACGTACCGAGAAAGCAATGGAACTGCTGCGTGGAACTACTCTTAGTATAGAAGTCATCGCCGAGCAAGTCGGGTATTCCAGCGGAAGTTATTTTATCAAAGCCTTTCGCAGCATAACCGGCGTTACGCCAGGTGAATTTCGCAGTGGCGGAGAAAGCCTTGTGTACCGTAAATTGTTCTTCGACTAACCGCAATATTTTGCTATTCCACACTCAATATTACTGTAGATATTAATAAAATCCTTTATTATGATGAATTGAGCGAGAGCAATAATTAATTCATAAAGGAGCATTCCCATGAATCATACGCTTGCAGCATCAACTCCACCGCTTGGCTGGAACAGCTGGGATTGTTACGGTGCAGCCGTTACGGAAGACGAAATTCGTGGCAACGCCGAGTACATGGCAGAACATCTTAAAGACTTCGGCTGGAGTTACATTACGGTCGACATTCAATGGTACGAGCCTTTGGCCAATTCTTCGCAATATCATCCGTTCGTTCCACTCATCATGGATGAATATTCGCGGCTTATGCCTGCCGAGAATCGGTTTCCCTCCGCTGCAGGTGGACAGGGATTCAAGCCATTAGCCGACTACGTTCATAATCTGGGGCTGCAATTCGGCATTCACATCATGCGCGGTATCCCACGTCAAGCTGCACATGCTGGAACTCCGATCCTGGGAACAACCGCCACTGCGCGTGATATTGCCCATCCGAATTCCATCTGTCCGTGGAACACAGATATGTATGGTGTTGATAGCTCAAAAGAAGGCGCACAAGCCTACTACGATTCGCTTTTTGAACTGTATGCACAATGGGGCGTTGACTTGGTTAAAGTAGACGATATTGCTGCTTCAAGGCTCTATGACACCCATCAGCCTGAGATCGAAATGATATCCAAAGCGATTGAGCGCTCCGGTCGGCCCATGGTACTAAGTCTCTCTCCTGGCCCTGCCCCGGTGGAATACTCAGAATTCTTGGCTGATCATGCCAACATGTGGCGTGTCACGGACGATTTCTGGGACCTTTGGCCGCTGTTATTGGATATGTTCGACCGCTGCCGGACCTGGCAGGGCGTTCCCCAAGCAGGCTGCTGGCCAGACTGTGATATGTTGCCTTTGGGTCATATCGGTATCCGTTCTGTAGACGGTGGTGGGGCGGATCGCTGGACTCGGTTCACGCCTGATGAGCAGTTGACGATGATGTCGCTGTGGAGCATCTTCCGTTCCCCGCTCATCTTTGGTGGTGAACTGCGAGATAACGATGACTGGACACTATCCCTGCTAACTAATCGTGAGGTTCTGCGAATGCATCGCGAGAGTTACGGAGCTAGAGAAGCCTTACGCAAAGAAGATCTTATTGTGTGGACTGCCCAGCATACGGATGGTTCCTCTTACGTCGCTGTGTTCAACATCGGTGAGCATGCTTTACCTGTGGATCTGTCCATTGATGATGTCGGACTGCCTGGCATTACCGAAGGTACTGAATTGTGGAGCCGAGAAGCAGCTGAATTTACAGACAATTCCTTAGTTACGACTGTACCTGCGCACGGTGTGCGCCTCTATCGGTTTTCCTAAGCTTGCAAAAGAAAAAGAGAGGTCTGTCGTTCATTAGACAGACCTCTCTCTCATTTTAAGTTCATCGTTAAGATGCACTGCATTCAGTCACCACTCGATAAAAGATATGTATCCATGGCTTGAACGGCCAGATGAAATGCTTTAATTCTTCTTTCCAGAAGAGTCTTTTGCGGGCTACCTTCTTTGGACTTGGCATACATGTTCTCAAGGGAAGGAAACAATCCAATCAAGACAAGGCGGGCTTCTGCGATATCTTCCTCCGTGTAGGGATGAGATTTCTGATTCCATACCTTTTCCAACAGTGCTAGGCCGATGTATAAAGCTTGGAGACGTTTCTGTAACAATGTCGTGTTATTCCTTTTCTGAGTCATATTCACTAAGGCATTTTCTGATTTGCGGATGGTTGATTGAAAGGCTTTGATGGATTGCAGTTGATCTTCTTGTGACACGTTTTCCATGGAGTATAGACCTCACTTTCTTGGCTTAGTTTGATCGGTCTTTCTATTAAATCACCTCATAAATATAACAAAAAAAGCCGCTAAAATAGCGACTTTTAATGTGTTCATTCTCGATTCAGTGCTAGAGTACCTTCTCCAAAAAGCTGATCGTCCGTTCATTCTTCGGATTTCCAAATATCTCTTCAGGAGTGCCCTGCTCGACAATATAACCACCGTCCATGAAGATCACACGATCAGCTACTTCACGGGCAAAACCCATCTCATGGGTAACGATCATCATCGTCATACCTTCGCTCGCGAGGTCCTTCATAACACCAAGAACTTCTCCTACCATTTCAGGGTCAAGAGCTGAAGTCGGTTCATCAAATAACATAACATCCGGATTCATAGCAAGCGCACGAGCGATAGCTACACGTTGCTTTTGTCCACCTGACAGTTGTGTTGGGAAGCTATCTGCTTTATCAGACAGACCCACACGTTCAAGTAATTTGAGTGCTGTATCGCGCGCCTGCTGGGCATTTAATATCCCGAGTTCTCTGGGCGCAAACATGATGTTTTTAAGTACACTAAAATGAGGGAACAAGTTAAAATGTTGAAATACCATACCAATATTTTCGCGAGCTTTGTTCAGGTTGGTTTTAGGGTCATTCAGGTCCTGATCATCCACGATAACCCGGCCTGCCGTAATCACATCTAATTGGTTAATGCAGCGCAAGAAGGTACTTTTTCCCGAACCGGAAGGCCCGATGACACAGACAACTTCTCCTTCGTTGACCGCCACATCAATTCCCTTGAGGACCTGATTCGAGCCGAAACTTTTCTTCAAACCTTCAACTTTTATTTTAGCCACGACGAACCTTCACCTCCAGATAATCAGCAATTTTGGTCAATGTGATGATGACAATCAGGTACATAACCGCAACCGTTAACCAAATGTCAAAAGAGGAGAACGTTCTTGCAATAACGATTTTACCCGATTGTGTCAACTCCACGAGACCAATAACGGACAAGATTGACGTATCCTTCAACGTGATAACCATCTGGTTAATGAAGGACGGAATCATAACCCGCACTGCCTGCGGAATAACGATCTTTATCATCGCTTTGCGATAAGGAAGGCCCAATGAACGAGCAGCTTCCATCTGACCACGATCAATCGATTGAATCCCGCCTCGGATAATCTCGGTTACGTACGCCCCTGCATTCAGACTAAGTGTCAGAATAGCCGCCAGGAACAATGGCATCGTGAAACCCATCGCCTGTGGAATCCCGAAATAAATAAAGAATGCCAGGACAATCAGCGGAATGCCGCGGAAGATATCTACAAATACAGTGGCAACACCACGAAGGAATTTGTTCTGTCCCACCTTCATAAATCCGAAAATCAGACCGATGATAAACGCGAAGAACAGGGACACAATCGTGTATAAAAGTGTGTTTCCCAGACCTTTAAAAAGTGCAGGAAGAGATTTCTGGATTAACTCCCAGCGACCTTGATTAGCAACAGTCGGAGCGTTCTCACCCAGATATGTCTCGGTAATGCGCTTATACTCACCGTTAGCTTTGATATTGGCGAGACCTGTATTAAACATCTCCAGAAGCTCCTGGTTTTTCCCCTTGCTTACTGCAAAACCGTAAGGAGCCCCATCTTCTTTGTAGGTAACAATTTTCAAACCGTTGTTCTGATTAACCCCATAGGCCAGTACAGGATAATCTTCAAAACAGGCTACGGAATTACCGGTTTTTACATCTTCATACATTTGGTATGACTCATCAAACGGAACGATCGTAAATCCATACTCTGAAGCGATGGACTCTGCAAAACTAAACCCTTCTGTTCCGGTTTTCACCGCTACCTTCTGTCCACGAAGGTCTTCATAACTCTTAATTGTGTCATTGTTGGCACTAACACCCATAACGACACCTGATTCAAAATAAGTATCCGAAAAATCAAATTTTGCTTTTCGCTCATCCGTAATACTCATCCCTGCGATCACACCATCGACTTGATTCGCCTCAAGTGCCTGTACAGCTGCGTTAAATCCCAGGGATTTGATTTGATACTTGAAATTTTGATCTTTGGCGATGGCATCCAGCAAATCCATGTCGATACCAACAAAATCACCATTCTCATCTTCATATTCGAATGGAGCAAATGTGACATCAGTTCCGATAACATAGGTTTTACCGGAATCGGACGCTGCAGCAGCGTTCCCTACCCATCCTGATAGA
The DNA here is from genome assembly GCF_038004485.1 of Paenibacillus sp. FSL R7-0026. Classification (NCBI taxonomy): domain Bacteria; kingdom Bacillati; phylum Bacillota; class Bacilli; order Caryophanales; family Paenibacillaceae; genus Paenibacillus; species Paenibacillus sp. FSL R7-0026. The sequence goes on along the minus strand of NZ_JBBORG010000001.1, from coordinate 2,925,574 downwards.
CCGCTCACCAGGAGCAGCATCAGTGAAAGTATAAAAAATGAGATCTTCGTTGTTTTCATGTGTCCTCCCCGTCTCGGTATTGTCCGAATAATCATTATTTTCTTTGGAATCGGTATTACGGTTATGCTTTTTGTCGATCTTCTGCCCATTTGATTGTTATTATTTACTGTATATTAACAATCAATGCTTTGCCTTTCCACTTGCAACATTTTCCTCCATCATTTTTTTCCAACCAGTAAAAGTCCTTTTAATACTTACCCTCTAGGTAAGCTTCGCGAAACCCAATATTACATTGTGAATCTGAAAAAAGGTACATTTACTTTAAAACGTATTATTTAAAATTTAAAACTCAAAAAAGCCGCGATTTCCGCGACTTTTTGTTGTACAGTTTTTTATAATCTATTAATTTGCTCTGGTTGTCAATACAATCTCGAACTTCGAACCAGCTTCACCCGCGAATACAATAGTTCCGTTCTCAGGCAACACAATTTCGTTTTGTCCACTGACCACTGTATGATTAATGCCTATGCCAGCTTGGTTATATACAGCAAATGCGCTGTTTGCAGACATCTTGACCGTCATTTCTTTACCTGCAGCTGATGCTGGAATCGAATACCATGTGGCATGACCATTCGCTTGAATGGTTGTTTTTGATTGTTTCCCCGCATAGATCGGTTTTATAATATCTTGAGCAGCATAAACGTTGCCTCCAGCTGTAACATATTCCACGCCATTTTCCTCATAGAAATTAAACTCCATCGTGTCACGGCCCGCTAATCCAGGAATTTGCAATTGGTTCACAGCTTGGTTAGCTCCAACGATTTTATTCGTGTAGACATAACCCGGTAGCTCATTAAAAGTATGAATGGGAATCATCGGCATCGCTGCGTTGTACAGTGTTGATGTATATTTTTCATTGACCAACACGTAGGCTTTGCCTTCCCGTTTTTGCCATGCGGCCTTTACTTCTGCAGATAATTCATTGGTTTCAAGCTTTTCTGCTTTATATTCCGAGGAAGCAACTTGCCCAAGCCCAGGCACAGACTGATACGAGCGAGACCACAAGTATGTGTTCCCATTGACTTCCTGTACGAACTTCAGCTTTTCCGTAGCCGCATCATTAACAAATGATCCATCAGCGGTGTACGTATAGGTCTGATCAGAACTGTTAGGAGACGACAGATTAGATAGCGTTAATTGCCCGTCATCTTTTACGTCCAGCTTCATTAACATGTTTGCCCCACCCGCGTACATGCCTGTGTGCTGTGTAAGTTCCTTCGGCATGGTTGTTTTCACCGGTGCATCATGTGACTTCTCCGGTTTACGCTCTGGAATGATATTCTTCTCCTCAAGCGCACTAAGCAACAGCTCAGTTGCCAGCAATTGATCCGTTGAGCTATGACCACCCGAAGAGGTTACGGCAGCAGCCATATTATACTCCGGTAACACAATCAAGGAGGAATGATAGGTGATTGTATTGCCACCTTTGCTTACTGCCTGGATGCCGTAATCATTAAAAGGAAACAGGTTCACGCTGTCCCAGCCCAGGCCGTAACCAATGGACGAATCGCCTTCTTCTGGCCACATGCCTCTCTTGTATTCTTCTTGCTCCATGGCCTCTACGGATTCCTCCGAAAGAACACCTTCAACCTCACCTGTAAAGATTTTCGAGAACTGAACCAGATCTTCAGCGGTGGAATAGATGCCTCCCGAGGCAATCATATTCGTAGTCTCTAATGGAAGTTGCTCCTCATGCGAAGGGGCATATGTTGCTGCCATCTGGCTAAAGTCCACAATATCCTGCGGTGTTTTGGTATGCTCCATACCAAGAGGTTCGGTTATGTACCGGTGCATGAAAGTTGTGAAGTCCATGCCACTGACACGCTCAACCAGAATTTCAGCTAATGTAAAACCATCATTACTATACACGGAGTATGCGCCAGGGTCGGCCTTCAGATGTTGCGTCGCCAATTGTTCCAGTAACGTATCATGTGCATAGGTATCATTATCTCCAAACAGTATTGCACTGTTACTTGACGTTCCGAGAAGTCCGGATGAATGATTCAGTAACATGCGTGGTGTAATCTGTTGGTAACGCTTGTCTTTCATTTTAAAGTCTGGAATATACTTCACGACAGGCTCATCGAGATCGATCTTGCCTTCATCAACAAGCTTCATTACGGCAGTGGTGAGCACCATTTTGCTGGTTGAACCAATGCCATACATGGTATCTGAAGAAAGCGGGATGTTGTTTTTCAGATCATTGTTGCCTGCCTGACCGGAGATCACAATCTCACCCTCATCCATCAGTGCGTACTGCACACTTGTCGTAGCGTATGATTCAGTGAGTACCTTGGCCTTTGCACTTACTGCCTTTTTAGTTAGATCATACGTAGGGTTATTACCGTTACTGGTAGCGGGTGTGGCCATGGCCGACATTGGGGACATCATTGCAAACACCAAGGTTATGGCGGCGATAGAAGTTCGTTTCTTTCGTGTCAATCTCATCTTCTCCTGTCTAGTCTATGGATTAGGAATCTCTGTGTTAGTACTCCCGTAGTGTAACCGAAGAAGATGAACTGTCTGTGGCTTGAATATGAATCGAGTATGAACCAAGCAGGACCAACCCAAATAGGTTGGACACACAGTAAAAATCCCTCTAGTCCAGCTTTGTTTTGTTTGCAAATTAAACTTTTGCTATAATGGTATATCAATCAATGGAGTGCCAGTAAGATGGCTAAGTACATAAATAAATGCAATCCATAATTCAGCATGAGTAATGGAGTTGAAGCAATGCTAAAAGTTAATCGGAATGACCAACGCCCGATCTGGCAGCAACTTTTGGATCAAGCGATTCATAATATCACAACCGGGAAATGGCAACCAGGAGAATTGCTACTTCCCTCACGTGAACTTGCTCAATTAATTGGTGTTTCACGCTCAACCATACAGATTGTGTACGAGGAATTATTCAGTCGAGGGTATACGGTAACCTCCCGACGAGCCGGGACAAGAGTTAGTGATTGGACATATGCACCTCGTTCATCAGAAGACGTCACGATGCAAGGGCCTATACCGCCCGAATTGCCTACACTAAACGAATCGATTGGTCATCTGCATAGTTGGTTCGGCAATAGAGACAATCGCAAAATAGAAATTGATTTTAATCCCCACGAGCCTTATCTGGATGAAAGTTTCACAAAAGCCTGGAGGCAATCCTTTTTACAAGCTTCCACTGAACCTGATCTGGATCTTTGGGCTTATGGTGATGCCAGAGGGTTACTGGCACTAAGAGAACAGATTCAGCGTTATTTGTCACTTGAACGAGGCATTCATATCGATGTTGATCAAATCTTGTTAACCTCAGGTGCACAACATAGCATTGATTTAATTGCCCAGGCTCTCTTAAGTGAGGGTGACACAGTTTCTGTAGAGGATCCCGGCTTCCCTGCCGCTTGGATGGCGATGAAATACCGCCGGATGCAAGTCGATCCCGTTCCAGTCGATGAGTATGGATTATGTGTAGATCATATTCACCCACAGACGAAACTCGTATTTGTCACACCTTCTCATCAATGCGCCGTTGGTGTCATTATGTCGGAGCCACGCAGGCAACAATTGATGCACTTGGCAGCTCATCATCGATATTGGATTGTTGAGGATGATTACGATAGCGAATTTAGATACCGTGGAGATCCGCTTCCGACTATATTCAGTCAGCAACCTCAGAATACGCTTTATATGATGAGTTTTTCCAAAATGGTTGCACCAGGCATTCGACTATCCGCTATCATCGGCCCCAAAATAGCTATCGATCGCCTTACTCAAGTTCATGAATTAACCTATCGTCATCTGCCGATTATGGAACAATTAACGCTAACTCATTTTATTGAACGTGGTCATTTCATGCGCCATATGAGAAGAGTTCGGAACATATATCGACGCAGACATGAAGTCATGACCAAAGCCATTGTTGCTTCCGGGCTAGGCTCACGATTTACATTAAGTGGTGTGGAAACGGGATTACATATGCTTCTAGAATCTGAAACGTCATTTGACGAAGAAGCGCTGACAAATGCTGCCCTTGATCAAGGTGTACGCGTGTATCCGCTTAGTAGATATTGCTTGGAGAGTCATCGAAAAGGATGGATATTAGGTTTTGCGAAAGTGGATGAGGAGCAGATTGAGGAAGGCATACATCGGCTTGCAAAGATTGTATTATGATGGAGAATATGCTCTCCAATCGGATTCGAAAGGATGTTTTTTGTAATGAAAATTTTAGTGTTAGGAGCCACCGGACGGGTTGGAAGTCATTTCGTCTCTAATGCCCTACGTTCCAATCATCATGTAACTGCACTGGTTAGAAGCCCGGAAAAGGTACAAATCAACGATGACAATTTCGTTCTGCATCAAGGAAACGCTTTAGTCAAAGAGGATATTCATCACGCCATACAGGGTGTAGATCTCGTTGTTAGTTCCTTAAGTACCGATGGAACGACTACATTATCGCAATCCATGGGACATATTGTTGAGGCTATGGCTCAGGAGCGTATCAAAAGAATCATTACCATTGGTACAGCAGGAATATTGGAAAGTCGAGCGGATCCTGGCTTGCTTCGTTTTCAATCCCCTGAGTCCAAACGTAAGTCCACGCGAGCAGCTGAAGAGCATCTGGAGATGTACAACATTCTCAAAGCTTCAGAGTTAGAATGGACCATTGTGTGTCCTACCTACTTATTTGATGGAGAATCTCTCGGTAAATACCGGGTTGAGCGCGACTATTTGCCTGACGGTGGAACTTCTATATCTGTAATCGATACTGCGGAGTTTGCTTATCAGCAATTAATGTCTGATGAGTATGTACAGTCTCGTGTAGGTATCTCCTACTAGGGCGTCTCCTAAATCTCAATTAAGGTATATCTCTTCGTTCAAAAAAGTAAGTTTCAATATAAACACGCAAATTACGAGCCTGCAATTGTTATCCATTAGGAACAATTGCAGGCTCTATTAGTGTCTGCTGTTGAGCTATTTAAGCCCTTCATATAGAGGAAATTGCGAAGTGATTTCACGGACATTTCCTAATATCTTTTTTTTCACATCCGAGTTCTTTGGATTTTTAAAAGCAAGCCCTATCAGCTGAGCAATTTCTTTCATTTCCCTGGCTCCAAGCCCTCTTGAAGTCATAGCCGGAGTTCCAAAACGAATACCGCTCGTAACCAAAGGACTTGCCGTATCGTGAGGGATTGCATTTTTATTCGCCGTAATCCCTACTTCATCCAGTAAAGCTTCGGCTTCTTTGCCTGTAAGGCCCATAGTTCGTAAGTCAACCAACACGATATGATTATCTGTTCCTCCCGATACTAGGGTGAGTCCTTCATTTATTAAAGTTTCTGCCAATACGTTGGCGTTATTCAGTACACCTTCAATATATGTTGTGAACTCGGATTGCAATGCCTCACCTAATGCCACCGCTTTCCCCGCGATAACGTGCATGAATGGCCCACCCTGGGTTCCCGGGAATACAGCTTTGTCGATCGCCTTTGCCCAGGACTCCCGGCACAAAATGGCTCCCCCTCGTGGTCCTCGTAAGGTCTTGTGTGTGGTGGTTGAAACAAAATGGGCATGTGGTACCGGGTTAGGATGCAAACCTGCCGCAACAATTCCTGCTATATGCGCCATATCTACAAAGAAAAGAGCTCCCACTTCGGCGGCAATCTGGGCAAATAATTCAAACTCAATGGTCCGCGGGTATGCACTTCCACCTGCAACAATCATGCGTGGACGATACTTATAAGCAAGTTTACGTACTTCGTCAAAGTCAATGCGGCCCGTCTGTGCATCGACACCATATGGAACAAAATTATAAAACCTACCTGAAAAATTAACAGTACTTCCGTGTGTTAGATGACCACCCTGGGATAGATTCATGCCAAGTATTGTCTCACCAATCTCAACCGAGGCAAAATATACTGCCATGTTGGCCTGAGAACCGGAGTGAGGCTGCACATTCGCATGTTCAGCGCCAAAAAGTGCTTTAAGGCGGCTATTTGCTATCTCTTCGACTGTATCGACATGCTCACATCCGCCATAATATCTTCTGCCCGGATATCCCTCCGCATATTTATTGGTCAATACTGAACCCGTTGCTTCCATCACAGCTTGACTTACAAAATTCTCTGATGCAATCAGTTCTATCGTATCCCGCTGCCTTCCAAGCTCTTGCTGGATAGCATTTCCTACGACTTTATCTTGCTTCTCCAAATGTTTCATGAACATCTTCCTCCCAACCTTACGGTTATCTATTCGTTCCAAATTGTTTTTTGGGAAATTTACTATTCATCAGTAGATGTGCCATCATTCCTGCAAACAGTCCCCAAAATGCACCACCCACGCCAAGTAAAGTCACATTCGCTGCTGTCGCCAAAAACGTAATCAATGCAGTTTCACGTCCCTTAGGGTCCGTTAATGCATTGGCAAGACTGCCACCGATGGTTCCAAGTAAGGCCAATCCCGCTAATGTTGCAATAAAGGTAGCAGGAAGAATCAAAAACAGAGCAGCCAATGTTACGCCAAAAATGCCGACAAAAATATAAAAAACACCACAAGCAATACCTGCAATATAACGTTTGGTTGAATCCTCATGTGCATCCTTTCCTGTACAAATCGCTGCTGTAATAGCTGCCACATTAAAAGCATGTGATCCGAATGGGGCTGCAAGAAGCGAACCCAAACCTGTTACGGCCAAAATGGGATTGGCACTTGTCTTGAATCCATCATTACGCAGAACAAGCATTCCGGGCATATACTGCCCTGTCAAGGTAATAATGAACAGCGGTAGCGCAACGCCAAGTAAAGCATTTAACGAAAATGCTGGAACAACAAATACAGGCGATGCTACCGCCAATTGGATTGTACTGAAGTCTGTTTTCCCCATGCATATCAAATAAATCAAACCAATTGCCAATATGCCAACAATGGCGTAACGGGAAGTAAACCTTCTTAGCACGATATAGCCTGCAAACAGTACAATCACAAGCAAAGGATCTACCTTCGCCCCTCCAAAGGCCGATATCCCAAACTGTAGCAAAATACCTGCTAACAATCCGGAGGCGATGCCTGGGGGAATAAGTCGAACGAAACGTTCAAACATGCCTGACAAACCTAAAATAATAAATCCGACTGCCGAAATCATGTAAGCGCCAATAGCTTCTGGATAAGGGGTTACTGCTAATGCTGAAACGAGAAACGCCACACCCGGTGTCGACCAGGCTGTAATAATCGGTTCCTTGTATCGATAACTGAGCCATATCCCCGTTACTCCTACCCCAATCGAGATGGACCAAATCCAGGAAGCGGTCATTTCCGGGCTTAAACCAGCGACTTTTGCAGCTTGAAAAACAAGGATAAACGTACCCCCGTAATTAACAATTACGGATATTAAAGCGGCGATCACCGGAGATATCAAATCACGGCCGCGTAACGAAGCGGATGCTGTCTTCATATCTAACACTACCTCTCACTTAATCATCGATGCGTGTGTTTTCATTCCAGTAATACTCGTCCGGTAAATAGCGTTGACCAAATACACTTGTCCCTACACGTATCATTGTAGCTCCTTCTTCAATGGCGACTTGGAAGTCACCAGACATACCCATCGATAAAATATCCATTTCTACGCGTGGAATATTTTTCTCTTTAATCTGTGTACGGATCTGGTTTAACAATCGAAAACAATGTCGTGTTTCTTCGTTCGTTGCATTCAGTTTCCCAATGGTCATTAAACCTTTCACGTTTAATGTCTCGAATTGAGACAACTGTTCTACAAGCTCAACGGCTGTTTCTGGAGAGGCACCAAATTTACTTTCTTCGTAGGACGTATTAATTTGCACAAGAATGTCTATGGTCTTATTCTCTTTGAGAAGCTGGTTATGTAACGCTTGACCCAGTTTCAGACGATCTACGGAATGGATGAGAGTAACATATTTAACTACGTCCTTTACTTTATTTGTTTGCAGATGTCCGATAAAATGCCATTCCACCTGTTTGCTTTGTTCCATGAGTGGGAATTTGTCTCGGAGTTCTTGAGCTTTGTTTTCTCCAAACAGGACCTCGCCTGCTTGAATAGCTAATTGTAATTTCTCTAGCGGTACCGTTTTGGTCGCGAGCAACAACTTGATGTCCTCTATGTTGCGACCTGAAGCCTGGCAGGCCAATGCCATTTGCTGTCTTACAGCTTGAAGATTTTCTTCTACTAGCTGTTTCATGTCAGCCACCTTCTTTCTATTCCAAACAGGAATGAATCAATGAGATTAGCTCCTCCTTATGTATTGTGAAGACTGTGTGGAACGTCTTGCTAGTATAGCAACGCATGGACTGGATATAAATATCCAAAAATGCTATTCTGGAGCAGTCCAAAACGACAAAGTGGACATTAATTCAATTGGGGCAGCTTTAATATGCTTTTAAAAGTCAATAATCTGATTGATGTGATGCCCGCACGCTTCTTCCAAAATGAAAAAAGCCGCTAATTTAGCGGCTTGTTTTAGTCCTATGTTCATGTCCAAAACGAAGATACATGTTTTATGATGATTTACTCATTCACATTTTCCTTGGTTACCAGCTTTAATTCAGCGGGAATCGATGACTCCACCTGCTTGCCACTGAGCACATCCAGAGCTGCTTGCAGCGCCAGTTGGCCAATCAGTATAGGTTGCTGAGCGACTGTTGCTGTCAATTTCCCATCCTGAATGGATTTGATTGCATCATCATTGCCATCGAATCCGATGACCGGAATGTCTTTACCTGAGCTTTGAATCGCTTCAATCGCACCAAGTGCCATCTCATCATTATGGGCAAATACTGCCTGCACGTCAGGATTACCCTGAAGCAGATTCTCCATGACATTTAATCCTTTGGACCGATCGAAATCAGCAGATTGTTTGGAAACCACATCAAGTTGCTTGTCAGCCACTTCATGGAAACCTTTACCCCGTTCTCTTGTTGCGGAAGCGCCAGGTACACCCTCAAGTTCAATGACTTTTGCTCCCTCACCCAACTGTTCCACAAAATATTCAGCTGCCATGCGTCCACCTTTAACGTTATCAGATGCCACTAGTGCCGCCACTTCGCCTTTATCTGCGGAGCGATCCAGCGTGATTACGGGAATGCCCACACTATTAGCGGATTGAACCGCTGTGGAAATCGCTGCAGAGTCCGCAGGGTTAATTAGCAGTGCACTAACGCCTTGCTGAATGAGATCATCCACATCATTGGTTTGTTTGGCTGAATCGTTCTGCGCATCCACCACGATGACTTGTATTCCCTGTTTTTTGGCTTCAGCCATTACCCCGTCCTTCAGTGATACAAAGAATGGATTGTTCAGTGTAGATATCGACAAACCTATTTTCTTCTGTCCGTTACTTTTGTTTGGGTTAGGTTTCGCCCATTCCGGTGGCTCCAGAGAGCACCCGGCCAGAACGATGATCATCAGCATACTTATGAGTGTTACAGTCCACTTTTTCATATTCGCTTCTCTCCTTATGCTGTTTTCTTGCGGTCCAACAGGACAGCAATGGCAATGACGATACCTTTTACAACCATTTGATAAAATGAGTTTACTTCAAGCAAGTTCAATCCATTATTCAACACGCCGATAATCAGAACACCGATTAGTGTACCAACGATGCGTCCGCGTCCTCCAGCAAGACTTGTACCACCCAATACAACTGCTGCGATCGCATCCAGCTCGTAGGATGTACCTGCCGTTGGTTGTGCTGAATTCAAACGCGATGTCAGAATTGCACCTGCCAGAGCAGCGAGCATACCTGTCAGGGAATAAATCATAATTTTCACGCGATTTACTTTGATACCCGAGATAATGGAAGCTTTCTCATTACCGCCGATGGCATACGTTTTGCGGCCAAAAGCCGTTTTATGCAAAACAATCCACAGAATCATGAAGGTAATCAGCATCGTAATTGCAGGTACCGGAATGCCCAGCAGGTAACCGCGGCCAAACAGTTGGAACAACAGGTTATCCCCGAGTCCTGTAATTGGATTACCATTGGTGTACACCAATGTTAGTCCTCTGAATATCGTCATGGTTGCCAATGTAGCGATAAACGGAGCCATTTTACCTTTGGTGATCATTAGTCCGTTCACCATACCCATGACACCACCGAGTGCTACACCAATAATGATGGACAAGATCGGATCGAGACCAGACAACATCATATTTGCTACAAAAGCACTGGATAAAGCCAGGATTGAGCCGACCGACAGATCAATTCCACCCGTCAGGATAACAAACGTCATACCAAAGGCAATCAGCGCATTAATCGAGACTTGACGCAATAAATTCAAGATATTAAGCGGTTCCAAGAAACTTGGATTCAACACCGATACGATGAGAATAAGAATGATTAAGCCAAGCAGCGGTCCCAATTTTTGTATCACGTTTGAGAAACGGAATCCGCTTTTAGCCGTTTTGTTTTCCTGCATTGTTGTCATATCACTGTCCCCCTGTGGCCAATGTCATTATGTGTTCTTGTGTTGCTACTTCCCTTGCAACCTCGCCACTGATGTGTCCCTCATGCACAACCGCGATCCGGTCACTCATGCCGAGCACTTCAGGTAGCTCCGACGATACCATGATGATTGCAACACCGCGGTCTGTCAGTTCATTCATCAATTCATAGATTTCGCGCTTCGCTCCGACATCCACTCCGCGTGTGGGTTCATCCAGGATAAGTACGCTTGGACCGATACCAACCCATTTCGCAATAACCACCTTCTGCTGGTTCCCCCCGGATAGATTCCTTGCTGCCGTTTCGGAGGATTGTGTTTTGATCTGTAGACGTTTGATCAGTGTATCTACGAAGTCTTGTTCTTTTGAAGTTGAGATGAAACCTTTGCTTGAGAAACTGAACAGATTTGGCAACGCCATATTCTCGCGAATAGAGAAGTCTAGTACCAGCCCCTCATCCTTGCGGTCTTCAGTAATAAACCCAATTCCATATTTCACTGCATCTGCCGGTTTACGAATGTTCGCTTTTTTGCCGCGGATGAAGATTTCACCGCTATCCAACGTATCCAAACCAAAGATGGTTCTCATGATCTCTGTTCGTCCAGAACCCATGAGTCCTGAGAAACCGAGTATTTCCCCCGCTCTCACAGTGAAGTTAATATTCTCGAATAGACCTTTGCTGCTTGCATTCCTTACTTCGAGGACAACTTCTCCATAAGAAGGATTACGGACAGGATAACGCTCGGTAAGTTCACGACCTACCATTTTCCGCACCACTTCATCAAAGCTTGTCTGTGGAATAGCCTGTGTGTCTACCGTTCTTCCGTCACGCATGATGGTAATCCGGTCACAGATCGTGAATATCTCCTCCATTCGGTGAGAAATATACACGATGGATACGCCTTCCTTCTTCAGCGAGCTGATTACACCAAACAGCTTTTGGATCTCACGCTCCGTAAGTGCTGCTGTTGGCTCGTCCATAATGATGACCTTGGCATCTGTCATTAGCGCTTTGGCAATTTCAATCATCTGTTGCTGCCCGACAGAGCACTCTCCCGCAGGACGTTCCAGTGGTATGTCTACGGAAAGCTTCGCGAACTGTTCTTTGGCAAGCGTTTTCATTTGTCTTGTATTAAGCAACCCGAACGATGATGTCAGTTCCTTACCAATAAAGAGATTATCCAGCACCGTCATTTCAGGCCATACATTCAGCTCCTGATGTATGAATGTGATACCCAGTTTCTCGGCTTCCTTCGGACTTGCAAAATAGTTTTCTTCTCCGTCTATGGTGATGGTTCCCTGATCACGCTGATGAAGACCAATCAGAATATTCATCAGCGTGGATTTGCCGGCTCCATTCTCCCCCATCAGGGCATGAACTTCACCATCTTTTAGTTCAAAATCCACTCCGCTCAGCACCTGATTCGTTCCAAACGCTTTATGAATGTCTTGCATCTGAATGTGCATTACGCAACCTCCTTTTAACCGAAATGGACTCCCGATTGTAAAATGCAATTAGCATAGGGTGTGGCTTCACCTGTGCGGATGACCGCCTTCACCTGCCGGGTTAATGCTTTGAATTGTTCATGGCTGACGGAAGCTTCGATTGCTTCTACTCCGAATTTTTCTGTGATGAATTGCATAGCTACGGGATTGCCTTCGCAAATCTCTTCAGCCACAATGACTTTCTCAATGACCATATCTTCAGCGATCGCTTCCACCACTTCGCGAAAACTTGGTGTTCCCAGTTTGAGGGCCAGATCGATTTTGAGTACCCCGTCCGGTACCGGCAGACCTGCATCCGCAATCGCAATCATGTCCGTATGGCCCAGATCAGACAGAATCTTGGAAATGTGACTATTCAACATGCCATTTCTTTTCATTACAAGCTCTCCTCTACTTCATCACGCGTTGGCATGCCGCCCTGCGCACCGAACTTGGTAACGGACAACGATGCAGCCCGATTGGCGAAGCGTATACTCTCTTGTAACGCTTTTCCTTCAGCCAAAGCAACTGCAAATGCGGCATTGAACGTATCCCCTGCCCCAGTAGTATCGACAGCCTCAACTTTATAAGTTGGGACTAGAATTTCTTCAGTGCCATCAAAGTAACGTACACCTTTACTGCCCTCCGTGATGAACAACTTGTTTGGATACTGACGTAATGCCTGTGCCGGACTCATGCCCTGAAACAAAATCTCAGCTTCATGCTCGTTCGGCGTGATATATGCGGCATTGTCGATCACTTCTTGCGGCAATGTTCTCGCCGGAGCGGGATTAAGCAGTAGCGGTGTTCCGAATTCTGCACACAATGCACTCACATGCACAACCGTTTCCTCCGGAATTTCCTGCTGAATTAATACGATATCTGCATCGCGGATCACTTCAGCTGCTTCATCGACATATGCAGGAGTGACTTCCCGATTCGCCGCTTCAACCACTACGATACTATTATCACCTTCTGCCAGAATGATATGAGCCGTTCCACTTTCTAAATGTGTAACCGGTTTCACATTTTGCGTATTTACAGCATTTGCTCTAAAGTTCTCTAAAATATCTTTGCCAAAGGCATCTTCGCCTACCCGGCCGATCATCGCAACCTCGGCACCCAGTCGTGCAGCGGCAACAGCCTGATTGGCTCCTTTGCCACCTGGAACCGTTTTGAAGCTATCGCCAAGAACGGTTTCACCCGCCCCCGGCCGTCTTGACGAAGTAACAACCAGATCCATCGAACTGCTTCCAATTACACATATTTTAGCCATCTGATCTCACCTTTCTCGTAGTGCCCCGTTCGATGAAACTTACGGGCAACTGTATGTTTTTGTTCTCTACTGCAGCTTGTTCCACAAGCTGGATAAGTAATCCCGCCGCTTCTCTTCCCATCTCGTATGCTGGCTGATGAATGGTGGACAATGCCGGCGATAACAGGCTGCTCATCGGAATATCATCGAAACCAATCACTTGTACGTCATCAGGAACCTTTCTTCCAATCCGTGATGCCTCATGCAGTACTGCCATGGCTGCGATGTCATTGCTGGCAATGACGCCGTCTGTGTCCGCGTACTTTCTGAATAATTCTTCAGCCCATACCCCTGCCTCGTTAATTGAAAATGAGGTCGTCTGGATTACCCGGTAGTCTAACCCAGCATCACGGATGATTTCAATCGCTCCTTCAAAACGATCTTGAGCGGGTCTGATCTGTGACGGTCCCTGCATAACTGTGATCCGGCGACTGCCGCGTTTGATAATCTCCCTTGCCGCTAGTCTTCCACCTTCCCTGCCATCCGCATACACGGATGGACGATCCAGTGAAGTTCTGTCCAGAAACACCACGGGAATCTTCAGTTTTTCATATATTGAAGAATGAGGGTAGTTCGTTGAAGAGATCACACCAACCACGTTGTTCTGGATAAACGTCTGGATGTAATCCTGCTCCTTCCGTTCATCCTCATCACTATTTCCAAATATCAGTCTGTAATCCTGCTCCTGCATCCGGTCCTCTACGCCGCGGGCCAACTGCGGGAAGTAAGGGTTCGTAATATCCGGCAACAACAGGCCAATCAGTTTGGATTTACGCTTATATAATGAGCGAGCCACTTCATTTGGCGAAAAGTTAAGCGCCTTCACAGCATCTTCCACTTTCTTGCGTGTGTCCGCATGAACATAACCTCTATCATTAATGACTCTGGATACGGTGGCAACAGATACGCCAGCCAGTTGAGCTACGTCTTTAATTGTTGTCATAAGTTGCTCTCCTCTATGTGTAACCGGTTACAGACATTAAATTATCATATTATTTTCAATTTGACAAGCGTTTTCATTCTGGAAATTTCTCCAAGTATACATAAAGTGCACTGGAATCCATCTATATCATGGTTTCTTCCTGCCAGGGAGATTGATACTTCATAGATGTAAAGAGCCATCACTCGATTAAAATTCAGAGTGATGGCACCCAGATCAACATAAGAATCAGCAATCTCGCTGAACTTAACTAGCCTTTAATTTAACAAATTAGGATTAACATTTTCGAATAAATCAATTCATAGCGTTTATTTTATAACTCCCCGTATACTTCATCTGTAACAGGTTCCAACCATTCCGGTGTACCCGCAGTGATTGCAATGTGTTCAAACCAACTATCTTTAGCGGCCCCATGCCAGTGTTTTATACCATCATGAGTCACAATAACATCGCCGGCTTTTAGGAATTGAGCAGGTTTTCCTTCTTCCTGATACCAACCTTCCCCACCAGTCACTAACAACAGCTGAAATCCACCGCGATGGATATGCCAGTTATTTCTGCATCCCGGTTCAAACGTTACATTCCCAACACCCACATTCACTTTGGGATCAGCAACCAAGGATTGGAGATAACTTTGCCCTATGAAATATTGCGAAAATGCTTCGTTTTTTTCTCCTACCGGGAATATCACTCCATCTTTAACTTCTTCATGTTTAGCCATTTTATTTCCTCCAATGTGATCTTATTGATTAATGCGTCCTGCTCCTATGTTGACCTAAATATGATTACACACATACGTGCGATATCGCACATTCGTGTATAATATAAAATAATTGCACTGCCTCTGCAAGGATCAAATGATGCAGATCTGTGCCTTATGGCGCAAGGAAACAACATTTGTGCAATTACTCTCTGGAAAGAATGGTGATTACTATCGTTTCTATTACAGATCGAAGAATACTAAAGTCTCAGGAAGCGATCAAATCCGCTTTTATCAAACTCATGAACGAGAAACCTTTTGATACCATTACGATGCAAGATATCTCTGATCATGCAAATGTCGGCCGCAGAACGATATACCATCACTATTCGGACAAATTTGACTTGCTGGATAAATTAATTGAAGAACATATTGATGAACTAAGAAGATTGTGCAAAGAAGCATCCGATCTGGATTTTATAGAAAGCAATGTACTTTGGTTCGATTATTTTGAAGTTCATTATTCATTCTTCTCGGCTATGTTACTGAGTAAAGGAGCCCCTTTTTTCCGCAATCGCTTCCTGGCACTCGTCATTGAAGAACTGGAAGATGAGGTGAATGTAACGGAGGGCAAAAATAAAGGACTAACGAAAGAAGTTATTCTCACGTTCTTTGGTACAGCAATCGTTGGTATCGTGGAATCCTATTTCACGAATGGATTACCCCGGCAACCTCACATTGTCGCAGAACAAGTTGGGATCTTATTAGAAAGAAATCTATAACCAAGGCTCCTCATAAACCGTTCCTTCTTGATATTCTTACCACCTGGGGAGCGGTTTATTAATTATCATTACAAACATTGGCGTTATGTGATATGGTCAGTGAAGATATTAGATTCGTACATACATATGTGCATGAAATGCGAGGAGAAGATCGAAAGTGATAGAGAGAAATACCCTTGAGAAACCAAGTAAGTTTAGTGATCCCATTTTTGTCATGCTCGTGGCAAGCCTATGTTGCTTGTTATGGGGAAGTGCGTACCCATCCATCAAACTTGGATATATTGCATTTAACATAATTCCGGAAGATATTGCTTCCAAGTATGTATTTGCAGGATACCGGTTTACACTGGCGGGTATGCTGCTCTTGCTCCTGTCTCGTATCGTTAGAAAACAGAAGCTCCAATTAACCAAGCCCCAGTGGACAGGCCTCATCTTGTTAGGTATATTGCAAACCGGTTTGCAATATATGTTTTTCTACGTTGGCGTAGCCAATACGACAGGTGTCAAAGGCTCTATTATGAACGCAACTACGACCTTTTTCAGTGTTGTTCTGGCCCATTTCATCTATAAAAACGACAAATTAAGCAGAAATAAAATCGTTGGCTGCTTGCTCGGATTCATTGGTGTAATCATCGTAAACTTCCATACGGATCTGCTTGCTTTTTCCTTTTCATTCACAGGCGAAGGGTTTGTTATTATAGCAGCACTTGTTTTTTCCGTTACGGCCCTTTACGCAAAACGTCTCACCGCTACGATTGATGTTCTGATCATAACAGGTGTCAGCCTGTTCGTTGGGGGACTGGTACTTACGCTGTTAGGTCTATCACTCGGCGGTCGGGTTACTCATTTCACCCTGGAATCCACCAGTAACTTAATCTACCTAGCTTTGCTGTCATCTGTCGCATTTTGTCTATGGAATATGCTTCTCAAGTATAACAAGGTGGGAAGAGTGTCTGTCTATAACTTCCTAATCCCTGTGTTTGGCGCATTGTTATCGGCGTTATTCCTAGGGGAAACGATCTTGGAACTGAAAAATCTGGCTGCATTACTATTCGTGTCGGTTGGCATTTATTTAGTCAATCGTGTACGTTCTGTGCAAAGCTCTAATAACACTCCATAAAATAGACAACCGTCCATCTCATGGATAACAAAAAAGCCGCTAATCAGCGGCTTTTTTTGTAAATAAGAATACGATACACTTTTGTTTCTTACGATGTTATAGCTTAATATATACTCGTAAAATCAATCAAGTCCTCTTCTTCCTCATAAGTGAATACAATGGCGTGATTACCCAATTGGTATACCATCTCATAACCAACCACGACTTCATTGTAATATTCTGAGGAAGGTTTTCCCATCCATATTTTCACATTCCGTGGTGAAAGATTCTGCTTTTCATTGTACAAATCAAAAACGGCAATACGTGATTTATTGGTAAGCTCGTGCATGTATGAATCAAACCCGACGCCGAATTTAGAATAAAAATAGTACGCTCCCCATTCCCCGTTTGAACGAGAATTGGGTTTCCCCAGCTTTTTTTGCGCATTTTGAAGCGTCATACCAATCTTGATGTCCGTCCGGCCTGGCAGCACACCCTTTAAAGCGGCTTCCTTTAGGCTTTTCAGGTAAGCGCGATCGCCAACACCCGAGTTTGGCCAAGCTTCTGAACGAAGGTTACGCGTATCTTCCAACCGTAATTCCAATTTGTTCACATTCAGCTTAAACGTATCAACTCCATAGACAAATTGAAGGTTGTTGTAATTTTTGAACTGTACTCGGGCACCTGAAAGAGTACGGATTCCATCATCTCTGCTTGCAGAGTAGGAATCGTCGATTTTTTTCCCCTTATTATCGACATATGTTACACGGCGCAATTCCCCGGAACGAACAATATACGTTTTCACCTCATTAAAATTAGAAGTTCCCCAATCGGTGATCATCAGCATGTCTGGTGTACTAGCCTCTTTGCTTTTCACAACGAAGTTCCAGGTTTGAGGCAAAATAATCGTATTCAGATCCAGTTTAGCTGCCTGAACAGTTCCGTATGCTGCACCTTTTTTCAGCAAGGCTGCACGATACGTGCCTGAATAACTCTTGTCGCCTTTTTTATTGTTGGTCCAGCCATTTTCTTCAGTCAGCGTGCTCTTCTGTTCATCATAAGCGAAAATATAAACGGTGTAAGCCGTTTGTTTGGCATCACGAAGCGTAAATGAAAGCCGGCTCATACTTTCGAGCTGTTTGGCGGAGATTTGCTCTCCTTTGGCAGCGGCATTGGACGGTAGCAGGAGCAATGCGCTCAGAACATAGGCGATTAAGGTAAGTAAGGCCAGAGAAGCCCATTTTGCGTTGTGTTTAGGGTGTATCATCGATGACTCTCCTTTGAGTAAAAAAAATAACAATCTAACAACTCTTTTCTAATTTTAAATCGTGCACAATCTCAACATTCAAATAGGTACTTGCTAGCGTGTAATCTTGATCAAACTATGTAAATAATTTAAGTTCATGTTCAATAAGCATATCCTCCTACTAGTACTATTTTCCTAAGAATGATAACATACCCTTTCTAATAAAGAAATAACAATCTAATGAATAGATTACAACTCATATAACATAAAAAAGCCGCTATTTAGCGGCTCTTCAAGTAACTTCGAATACGATATGATTTATAGACAGGAGTAAACCACATTACGTAAGCGTCGTTGAACGTATGGTTCCTGACTATTCAGCAGGTGCTGTGCATACATAACTGTAAGCTCTGAATCCGGATCAATAATAGCCATACAACCAGCAGCGCCGCTCCATCCAAATTCGCCAATTGGACTCAGTGAGCCGCTTCCTGCTTTGGAGATATGTGTGCGAACACCCAGTCCATAGCCGTATCCATACATATGATCCCAGGAATAATCAGCACGAGTCATCTCGTTCAGGTGGTCCGTTCGCATCAGTTCCATTGAAGCTTGTGACAGAATGCGCACGCCTTCGGGACTCGTACCATGCCCAGTAAGCGCGTTCAGAAAACGTGCATAATCGCTAACGGTTGATAGCAACCCTGCACCGCCGCTTTCCAGCTCGGTACCCACACGGAATCCATTGCCGTCCAAACGTACAGCCTTTTCAAGCTCATCATTGTAAGCATACTGTGGAATCAGGCGCTTCTGCTGCTCATCGTTCAGATTAAATGCTGTATCGTTCATGCCAAGGGGTCCAGTAATTTCGTCTCGCAGATACGTACCAAAACGTTTGCCACTTACCACTTCCACCAACGCTCCTAGCACATCATGGCACATGCTGTAATTCCAGTGTGTCCCTGGTTCAAACAACAACGGTTCTTTTGCAAGCGCTCTCGCGAAATCACGTGTTGGCAGTGTTCCGTCGGTGCTTTTTACAGCTTCCTGAATGCTCGGACTACCCACGTCATACGAGAACCCGGCAGTCATGGTGAACAAATCACGTACTGTAATGGCTCTTGTCGCCTTTTCCAGCCGGATCTCGCCGTTCGCCATCGTTTTCTTTACCGTCATCTCAGCATACTCTGGCAGATAATCAGACAGTGGGTCGCTTAGCAGCATTTCACCTCTCTCAACCAGTTGCAATCCTGCCACGCAGGTCATAATTTTGGTCATGGAGTATAGATTGAAGATCGCTCCATCACCGATCGGTGTTTTCTCTTCCAGATTGGCGTATCCATTACGATAATGGAAAACGGTATCATTTCGATGCATCACCAGCACTTCTGCCCACGGTATACGCCAGGATGTAATGCGGTCGATAAATGAAGCAAGCGGTTTAAAGTCCATTTTTTCCCGTCCTTCTATGTAAAATCGTTTATCATTTTGCGATGTGGTACATGTTCACTCCCACAATCGACATATTATTAATATACGACCTTTTACAAGGATTGACCACCACCTAAATGGCCTCAACCATCCATTTATTGACCGCCGAATTTGTATTTCACTTCGTTCATGATTTGGCAGGCAGTGTGAGATAACGTTAATCAGAAACAGTTTGAACTCCTCAATGTCTGACATCCAATCAACATCGATATTCAATTATGCAAAAAAGCCGCTATGTTCGCGGCTTACAATGAGTTCGCTTCACAGCTCGGAACCGTATGAAGTATCACTACTACTGTACTTCTGCTCTTGCCGTGGAGACAAAGGTCATCAATTCTTCTACGGGTGTGCGAGGACGAGGTTTGGGAACCTTGTTTGTATCAAAATACCCCAGATGAAGTGTGCCAATGATTCTCTCCCCTGCTTTTACACCTGTCTTGGCGTAGAAATCAGGGTCAAAATTATATTCATTCGTCTTCCACACTACGCCGATATCCTGCTCCCATGCCAGGAGTTGAATATTTTGAATAAGGGCAGCACTAGCCCCCACAGCATCTTCCCATACCCGTTGTCTCGGATCAGCCTCAATCACAACCAGCAGATGGGCTTGGATAGATTCGCAATAGTCCTTTTGCAACTTCTCTGTCCAGCGCTCCCGCTCATCTTTGGAGAACGTATGTAGCACCGCATCAGCAAATTGCTTCCGACCTTCTTCTACAAATAATATGAAGCGCCATGGCTCTTTACGGGAATGAACAGGTGCCCACACGGCCGCTTCCAGCAAGTGCATGATCGTTTCTTTCGCCAGCGGTTTGCCATTGAACTGACGAATGGTTCTTCGTTCACGAATAATCTTTTCCATTACAGACGTTTCCATAAGGGGGATCGTCCTCCTGTCTTGTTTTCTTATTGGGTAAGGAAACTCACCGCTTCTTCTATAATCTTGCTCTGTCCAATGGGTCCTCCTGGACCTTGGAACCACAAGCCGTAGTCAACGATGTAGACATTGTTGTTTTTAACAGCATTCAGGCTCTTCCACACTGCTGTTTTTTGCAATTCTGTCGTTTCATTCTCGTCTGATGACAACAGGAAAATATGATCCGGATTAATCGATGGTAACGACTCCATGGAGATTACTTTCATTGAATCTGTCGGGTCAGGTATGGATACAGGAGGTGTCAGGCCTAGATCGTCGTACAGAACCTCATAGTTTCTTTTACTGTAATAACGCACTTCTTTATCGGATAAACGCAGGAACATCACGGTCTCGTCTCCGATGGATTGCTTGATTTTCTCACGGGCTTCTGCAGCCTTCTTTTCGTATTCTTCAATGACCTGTTTGGCCTGATCCGTCTTCCCTAACATATCTCCCATATGTAACAGGCTTGTCTTCATACGAATAATACCTTGCTCGTCCTGCAGCTTCTCTGCCAGCAAGGTAGGCGCAATTTTGCTGAGGCTGTCATAGGCATCACTCATGAAATCCTGACCGATAATCAGGTCTGGCTCTGCCGCCAATATGCTTTCGTAGTTGGGATCAACCTGCCAGCCCAGATTTTCTTTTCCTTGTAGTTGATCGGACAGGTAGGTAGGAAACTCATCACTCCCCTCCTCATTACTGGATGCTGCCTGGGGTACAATACCGAGTGCTAACAAATAGTCAGTTGCAGCCGGGAACAACGAAATAATATGCTGAGGATCACCTTTGATGACAGTTTCCCCCCAAGGATGTTTAACAACACGCTCCTGTACTGCTGATTCGGTGGATTGCGCGACTTCGGTGGTTGGAGCATTGTTACCGCTTGTTCCATTACTGCTTGTTGCTGAACTGCCCTGAGAAGGGGAACAGGCTGATATTAATAATGTAAGGCTGAGCATCAAAAGCAATGCAACGGGTTTTCTCGATCTCATAGATGTAAGTGATTCTCCTTTTGAGTTGTATTGATAATAATTATCATCATCAATAGGATCATAACCGCGATGCATGGGACTGACAATGGACAATTCTGATTCTTGGATAGCATTATTCTGACCGGTTGGCAGGGCGATACATTTTTGTTTGAACCGACCTGGTGAAAGGCCAACATGCTTTTTAAATAAACGATTAAAATAGATCACATCCGGAATGCCGATTGCCTCGGCAATCTTCTGAAGAGATGCATCTGTGTGCAACAGGAGCTCCTTGGCTTTGTACATCCGTATCCGAGTTAAATAGGTAATCAGACTGCTGCCTGTCTCTTTCTTGAACGTTCTCGACAGATGCCCTGCACTGCAATCCAGAAGTTCTGCGAGCGGATCGACCATAACGGGCAACATGTAGTTCTCTTGAAGATAACGAACGGCTTGAGCAACCAGATCGGGCTTGGCAGTCTCAATCCCTTGTGCACTTAACTGCCTCATTAATTCATTAATAAATTGATAAAATAACGTCTTTACCTGAAATTTCGAGAACGCATCCGTCCGTTCCCAATGTTGCTCTATTCTTTGGACTTTATCATATAAGTCAATGGGATAGCTTGGGGCGAAAGCATATTGCACATGAAACGGGACATGTTGCCTGAGCAGAGCTTGATTCTCACGAGTATTGGATAACGACAAATTAGCCCGGTAAAACATCAAATAAAATTCGAATGAATCCTCGTTCAGGGAGATATTCATCCAAACCCCCTTGCCTCCATGTAAGACTTGCATCTGATCGATCGTGTACATCGTGTCATCCAGCGTAATCGTTGCATTGCCGCGAACTGTATATATAAAACCGCTAATTGGAAATCGATAGGCATGGATGGGTTCGCCAGCGCGCACGACGACGTGACGCACATCCCATATTTTAATTGAGGCCAGATTCCATAACTTCACATGCTCTTCTACGTGCATCTCTTCCTTCACCTTCCACAACCCATTAAGTTAGCAAAACATCAGCAAAATCAGCGGATACTTTCACTTTTCTCCATTCTATCGATAATCATTCTCAACTACAACATATATCTTCCTGTTCAATAAAATGCTTCGCACGAATAAGCCGATCCAATAAAGGATCAGCTTATGTTGTAACGTTTTAGACTTCGCCGCGTCTGTTCTCAACCGATTTCATACGGTTTTGATCATCTGGTACCCGGTCAACACTGAACTCTTGACCAGCCTCAACCTCACCATGACCTGAAATATTTCGGGAAAAATTAGTGAACTGTCTTTTTTGTTCATCCAGTTCATGTTTTTGCTTCAAAAGCTCTTGCGGGTCCTGCTTTGTCACTATGCTAACCTCCCATACATACTTGAAGTCATTTGAAGTCATGCAATTTAATTCGCACTACTGAAGTTTTCCATAAGAGAGCTGTACTTATGCATGAATATATATGAGATGGATATCGTTCCGTTGTTAGTGCAGCTAATTTATACAATTAAGAGACTAGTTTCAATCCCACAATACTGACAATAATCCCACTAACGATAGCCAACTTCTTAGCATTTTTGGGCTCTTTGAATACATACATCCCTAATAGTACACTGCCCGATGCCCCAATACCTGTCCAGATTCCATAACCAATGCTGATTGGGATCTCTCTCAAAGACAGGGAAAGAAAAATGAAACTTAATGCCAGAAACATAGCGAACATCAATGTATGTTTCAATTTGGTGAATCCATCTGAAAGTTTCAGAAATATTACACCGCCAACTTCAAATAAACCAGCTAAGATCAAGAAAAACCAACTCATATCTATACACCTGCCTTTGGTTTAGGTTCATTGGAAACAAATTTCAGACCGATGATGCAACTGATTAATATCATGACCAGCACGATTTTGATTGCACTTATGGAGTCCCCCAAAAAAATCATTCCCACAATTGCGGTTCCAAATGAACCAAGTCCGGTAAACACCGCATAAGCCGTTGATACAGGAAGTACTTTAGTGGATTTTGCAAAGAAGTAGAAGCTGCCAATCATTAACATAACCGTGGGGATTACAATCTCGATTTTCGAAAAACCATCGGAGAATGACAAACCTAATGCCCAACCTACCTCTAAAATCCCTCCAAGAATAAGGAATAACCACGCCATAAAACATTCTCCTCTTCTGCATTCATATTGTCGTTTTGTAATCAACTTTTACATTCGATAATGATAGTAATTTGTATCATTTGATATAATAATAAACCACATTTATTTTATTTGCAAATTTAAATATTCGTATCAAACCGACAAGAAAATCCGCCTGTTAAAACTCCAAGTTACGCTGTGAACATACAAAAAAAGCCAACCAGAAGTTCCTGGTTGACTAACTACGTATAAGTTAATTTTGTTTTTCGGAATCAGTGAATATCTTTCTTTTTGAAATTGCCGCCTCTCACTTCAGCTACATCGTATACGACTACAAAAGCAGTTGGGTCAATTTCATGAATGATATCTTTAATTTTACTCTCTTCCATCCGGTTAATGACACAAGTAATTTCCTTGAATTGCTCATTAGAGTAGCCACCGTAAGCCTCGGTATACGTTGCTCCACGGCCTAAGCGGTCCCGAATGGTTTCCACCATAATCTCAGGTTGATTCGTAATAATTTTAAACGTTTTGGAGCCGCTCAATCCCTCTTCAACAATATGTATTACTTTAGAAGCAATAAAATACGCAAGTCCTGACAAGATCGCGCCTTGCAGACCAAACACGGTAGAAACGACAATAAATACAAACATGTTGAGGAACAGGATGAGATCACTGGTTCCAAAAGGTACTTTTCGCGAAAGGAGTACAGCCAACATATCTATGCCATCCAATGCCCCGCCATTACGTAATGCAAGTCCCATACCAAAACCGATGATAATCCCGCCGACAACCGTAACAAGCAAGGTATCGCCTTCAATGATGGTTGGTACATGGTGCATCAGACTGGTGCTGATTGCCAGTGAAGCAATACCGATGATGGAATATAACGCGAAGCTTTTACCGATTTGCTTATACCCGAGCCACACAAATGGAATGTTAATAATCCCGATGAGCATCCCCAGTGGTAATCCGAACAACTGTGATCCTACGATACTTAGACCTGTGACACCACCATCTGAGACATTATTCGGGATCAATATGGCTTCCAGGCCATATGCCGTTATAAATCCCCCAATGATAATCAATAATACTTTGGAGAGGATCTTTAACTTGTTTGACTTTTGTTTTCTGTTTTGATGCATTGCATTTCCCCCTTGATGAACAACCGATAAAAAACAGTCTATAATAAAAATCACTGTTTTGGCAATAGATCGTCATTTGTGTGTGTTAGTTCATTGTCCGATGAGCGTTCGATACGACGAAATTTTATGCTCAAGCATCTCATCTGCTGTGTTAAGTATGTGCATCTGTTTTTGAATCGACTCTTTATGCTCCTCCAGCAGCTTCAAACGATCCGCCGCCGTATGCTCCCCTTCCTTAAACAAGGACGCATACTTCTTAATAATAGCAATGGGCATTTGAGTCTCTTTTAATTTGATCACAAATTGCAGCCACTTCAGGTGTGACTCGTTGTATCGCCTGTCTCCACTGGCATCTCGGAGAGGAGTTACAATCTGTTCCTTCTCATAATAACGCAACGTATGTGCACTGATATGGAGTAATTCTGCCACTTCACCTATGGTATGCATGGTTAACCTCCCCTCCATTTTCCCGCTTGACTTAGAGTAAGCTCTAATCAGTATAATCAACTCGTGGTCACATCACAATAAAAAATGAAATCAGATCCAGGAGGAATTCCCATGAAATATACAGTGATTACCGGTGCCAGTTCAGGCATTGGATATGAAGCGACTTTAGCTTTTGCAGCTCGTGGCAAAAATATGATCCTGGCTGCACGCAGAACCGATGAATTGGACAAATTAAAAGCAAAAGTAGCTCAAATCAATCCTGCTCTGGATGTTGTCGTTCGTACAGTGGATTTGTCCATTGCCGCTAATGTGCATGAATTCTATGAGAGTCTTCAGGCTTACTCCATTGAGACGTGGATTAACAACGCCGGATTCGGGAATTTCGCTTCCGTTGGCGAACAACACCTGCCAAAGATTGAGCAAATGCTTCATCTTAATATAGAAGCTCTTACGATTCTTTCTTCCCTGTATGTACGTGATTATGCAAATGTTGATGGCACACAGATCATTAATATCTCCTCTGGTGGTGGATATACGATTGTAGCCGATGCAGTAACCTACTGCGCAACCAAGTTCTATGTTAGTGCCTTTACGGAAGGACTTGCGCAAGAGTTAAAAGGCAAGAACGCAGCGATGCAGGCCAAGGTGCTCGCTCCGGCTGCAACCGAGACGGAATTTGCGAAACATTCCTTTAATGTAGATGAGTTTGAATATGAAGGCAGGGTTCCCAAGTTCCATACAGCGGAACAAATGGCTGGATTTTTGCTGGAGTTGTATGACAGTGAGAGTGTAGTGGGCATTGTGGATGGGTTAACATATGACTTTGAACTAAGAGAACCGATCTTTCCATACGCTGCGAGAGCAGCCTCGAAACCACAAAATTAACCCGAAAACTGAAGTCGAAGCTAAGTCGGCTCAATACCGGTAAACATTCATCTAACCTCACTGATAAACATCATTAAATGTAATCGTTAAACTTCAGTTAACGTTAAAAAGGGAACCTGTCTCCAGGTTCCCTTCTTTGTATTTATTTTCAATTCTATATTAATACTTACTATATAATGAAGTAATTATGCCAGCCTCATTTTGAAATCCTGATATCCGAATTCGCGAACAACTTCGCAATCGCCGTCTTTTCTTTTGACTGCAATCGCTGGAAGCGGCATGCCGTTGAACGTATTGGTTTTCACCATGGAGTAAATCGCCATGTCCTCGAATACCAGACGGTCGCCTTCTTGCAAAGGCTGGTCGAATGAATAATCCCCAATTACGTCACCAGATAGACAGGTTTGTCCACCTAAGCGATACAGATGAGCCTTCTCGCCCACTTCTCCCGAACCGATCAGCGGCGGGCGATATGGCATTTCCAGCACATCCGGCATATGGCATGTAGCTGAAGTATCCAGAATGGCAATGTCCATACCGTTCTTATGGAAGTCCAGCACAGAAGTCACCAGATAACCCGCATTCAGCGCAACAGCTTCTCCCGGCTCCAGATATACTTCCAGACCATAGTCGTTCTGCATACGCTTGATGCATGCTTCCAGTCTTGGAATATCATAATCTTCACGTGTGATATGGTGTCCACCACCGAAGTTGATCCATTCCATTTGTGGCAACCATTGTCCGAACTTCTCGACCACTGCATTCAGCGTAGTCTCCAGATCGTCGGAGTTTTGCTGACACAGTGTGTGGAAGTGAAGTCCAGAGACACCTTCCAACAAGTCTGCATCGAAATCCTCCAGTTTCGCGCCAAAACGCGAACCCGGAGAACACGGATCGTAGATCTCGTGTCCTTCTTGGGTAGAGCATTCAGGGTTGACGCGCAAGCCGACCTTACGGCCAGCTTGAAGCGCCTTATCCTTGAATTTTGCAAGCTGTGAAAATGAGTTGAAAATAATGTGGTCGCAGATGGAGAGAATCTCGTCGATCTCTTCTGCGCGGTATGCTGGAGCAAAGACATGATTCTCTTTGCCCATTTCCTCATGGCCCAGACGCGCTTCATACAAACCGCTTGCCGTTGCACCGCTCAGGTATTCTCCAATCAGCGGATACATCGCAGTCATGGAGAATGCTTTTTGAGCCAGCACGATTTTGGCACCTGTACGCTGCATAACACCGTTCAGGATTTTCAGGTTTTTCTCAATAAGCGCCTCGTCAACAACAAAACATGGTGTCGGTAATTGCTCGAACCGCATTTTAACGAACAAGCTCCGATTCTTTAACTTCTTCTGGCAGCTCATCAACGAGTACCGGGTTGAAGTCTTCTACCCATGGGAGGCCCCATTTGTTCAACTCTTCCATGAATGGATCTGGGTTGAACTCTTCTACATTATATACGCCTGGTTTGTTCCATTTGCCTGTCATGATCATTGCTGCACCGATCATAGCTGGAACGCCTGTTGTGTACGAGATTGCTTGGGAACCAACTTCTTTGTAGCACTCTTGGTGATCACAGATATTGTATACATAATATGTTTTGTCTTGACCATCTTTTTTGCCTTTGAAAATACAACCGATGTTTGTTTTACCCACAGTACGTGGTCCAAGGGATGCTGGATCCGGCAGTACTGCTTTCAGGAATTGCAGTGGAATAATTTGTTTACCTTCATATTCAATAGGCTCGATTGAAGTCATGCCTACATTTTCAAGAGCTTTCAAGTGAGTCAGGTAGCTTTGACCAAATGTCATGAAGAAACGGATACGTTTCAGACCTGGCATGTTTTTTGCCAAAGATTCCAATTCCTCATGGTACAACAGGTACATGTCTTTCTCGCCAACTTCTTTGAAGTCGTAGACACGTTTGATTTCCATCGGTTTTGTTTCGATCCATTCACCATTCTCCCAGTATCTTCCGTTCGCAGATACTTCGCGAATGTTGATTTCAGGGTTGAAGTTGGTTGCGAACGGATAGCCGTGGTCGCCGCCATTGCAGTCCAGAATGTCGATGTACTCAATTTCGTCAAAGTAGTGCTTCAGGGCATAAGCGGAGAATACGCCAGTCACACCTGGGTCAAATCCACTACCGAGCAATGCAGTGATGCCTGCTTGTTCAAAACGCTCTTTGTAATCCCATTGCCAGCTGTATTCAAACTTCGCTGTATCATGTGGCTCATAGTTCGCTGTGTCCATGTAATTTGTTTTAGTTGCAAGACAAGCATCCATGATTGTCAGATCTTGATACGGCAAAGCAAGGTTCATAACGATATCAGGTTTAACTTCGTTGATCAGAGCGATCAGTTCGTCAACATTGTCAGCATCTACTTGTGCTGTTGTAATTTTTGTTTTTCCGCCGTCCAGCTTGGCTTTGAGTTCATCACATTTGGATTTTGTACGACTCGCGATGCAGATTTCCTCAAAAACTTCGCTGTTTTGAACGCATTTGTGTACTGCCACGGAAGCAACGCCGCCGGCGCCGATGATTAGTGCTTTTCCCATTTTACATTCTCCTATCCCAATATGTATTTTTTTAAATTGGTTTAATACGGTGACAACAAGACAACAAAAAAAGCAAGGTGAAAAATGCTCGCAATCGCGCATCATCACACTTGCTTATCGATATACATCATAAAAAAGACGTGAAGTCTCCATGACCAAAAAAGTTCACAAGAACTCCTTTGGCGGAAAGCTCCTTCATGTATATCAATATTGGATCAGAGTCTATATAGCAAATAATTCGCCTTTACCACTCTTATTGACCGTTTCACAAGTTGATGTGCAATTGCACTGGTTGTAAAGTAACCAACTTATAAAATTTGAGCTTTGAACTCAATCAATAAAGCAACGTAAGTTGCCAATCGGCGTTTGACCCGGCTGTCCGTATGGCCTTAACTTCCTGGTGAAGTGGTCAAAATTATCTGCTGGAAAGCTCTAATTCATATTGATAAATTAACTTCCCAAAATCACAGGTCTTACACTATCAGACGTTGAAAAAAAAATCAAGCAATTATCAAAAAATAATTTTTTGCCCGGATAACGACTAGGAATGAAATTGATATCCTTCGAATACTTTTAACCCTTCTGCGCCCAGTAATTTCCCTACTACCTCAGGCTTTTGAGGACTTTTGTCGAATACTTCTTCACACGAGATCATGATGTTGCCACCAGCAATTTCAGCTAATTGATCATGGGATACACTATACACCAGCCTCCCCAGATTCGACCAAACCATCGCACCGGAACACATCACACACGGTTCACAACTCGTATACAGAGTGTATTCGCTCAGGTCAAACACATGATGTTCGGAACAATACTTTCGGATAAGCCCAATTTCTGCATGATGCGTAGGGTCACAAAAAGTGTTGATTTTATTTTCCCCAATCATGACGACCTCTCCGTTTTTCACCAGAATGGCTCCGAATGGTTCGTTTCCTTCTTTGCGAGCTTGCAAAGCAATCTCAATGGCTTTATGCATGAATTGTTCAACTTTATTCATAAGGTTTACCTCCACCACAAAAATTATGTATCCACTTTATCTTTTACATTAAGCAGTGTTCAATCCATTAACATGTTTCTTGTTCATTCCATTCTATCATCTATACAAATAAAGAGTATGACGAAAATTCGTCATACTCCAATGGGTCACACTAAGTTTATCTATTAAAATTTCACAGGCAATGCTGCCAATCCCTGTGATGACAAAGCAGAGTGCCAATGAATCTCTTCCTGAGGAATACTGAGCTGAATGTCCGGTAGCCGACGTAAAAGCGTAGTAAACGCCACGTCCCCTTCTACACGAGCAAGTGGAGCGCCAAGACACATATGAATGCCGTGTCCAAAGGCCAAATGCCGTTTTATTTTGCGTTCAATATCCAACTCTTCGGGGTCAGTGAACTGCTGCTCGTCCCGATTCGCTGATTTCAGTAGGGGAATCACAACATCTCCCTTTTGAATCAATTGTCCATCCAACTCCGTGTCTTGCGTTGCATAACGAGGACCTGAAGAAGTGGCGGGTCCGTTATATCGCAGCAACTCCTCCACTGCAGAAGGAACCAGATCCAGATCTTGTTTCAGTTGTTCCAGTTGTTCGGGATGGGTCAGAAGAAGATAAGAGCCGGTTGCAATCAGATTGGAAGTTGTCTCATGTCCAGCAAATATCAATAACGTGATCATGGATATTAATTCATCTTCATTCAGTCGATCACCCTCCTCCTCAATCGCAATCAATTGACTGATGAGGTCATCTGAAGGTTCTATTCGTTTGTTCGCCACAAGCTGTGAGGTGTACTCTGCGAATGATCGTAAGTGCTGCGCTACGGCAGGGTCCTGTTTACCAAAACCAAGACCTTTGGCAATAGCTTCAGACCATACATGGATCTGAGGTCGGTCTTCCTGAGGTATACCCAACATCTCGGAAATAACGTTGATTGGGAAAGGATAGGCATAGTCTTTTACAAGATCCATCTCTCCTTTTCCTTCGAATTGGTCAATCAACTCATCGGCAATTTCCTGGACGCGTGGACGCAGGCTTTCCATATATCTTGGCGTGAACGCTTTGGAAACCAGGCTACGCAGTCTTCGGTGATCCGGTTCATCAACAAAAAGCATCGACTTTCCGGTAAAAAAAGTCTGGGGTTCCGATGAACCAAGCTCACCTGAGAGATTCTTTCGAATATCATTGCCACTATCAATAGAGTTCATATCTACCGTAAATCGAGAGTGATCTTTCAGCACTTCCATGGCGACGTCCATCTGAGTTACAATCCAGGTTTGCCCTGCTCCACCCATCGGATTAGGAATAGGGACAACGGAACCTTTGGCGCGCATCTGTGCAAACATGGCAAATGGATCTTTACTATTTTCTTCGCTAAACAAATTAAATTCTACTTTTTCTGATGTCTGGTTATTCGAATTATTCATAATAATCTTCCTTTCGAAGTGAAGTTATTCAAATCTATGGAAATATATGTTCATTTCGATTATATACTACTCGTATATTTAATTTCAAATATCATAGTTTAAACAGCATAAAACAACTGTTATAACAACATTTTATTAATATACTAATAGTATATTAATAAAAAATACGGGCATAAAAAAGAAAAAAAGAGGTCGGCTACGAGCCAACCCCCATATTAATTACGTTGCTTCACCAGTTCCAAGTACCACCAACAGGCTTCGGTCAGTCTATTGGCTTCAGATTGAAACGCACTGGATTTGTACTCTTTGTGAAACGCTTGAAGCACCACTTCGATTACAGGAATATTTAAATCCTCTTGATCCTGTAGTAGCGCTAAAAGCCCCTTCGAAAGTTGCTTCAATGATGCAGATTCCTTGGATTTTTGAACACGCTTGTTGAACTCTTCCAATTCCTCCAACAGAGTATCAATATCCAGTCCCATATCATGGTTACGCTCATCGGCATTCAGGAAATAGAGAGACTGAAAGTCGAAAATATGTTCATTTCTCTGATGCATGGTTCTTAGGATCACTTCAATGTACGTTAGTACTTTTGGAACCACTTCGCTCCATATCGGTTTTGGCGTATTAAGACTTCTTGATGTGTTGGCAATCTGATGTAATATGCCATAGCACAATATGGCCCCTTCGTTGGCATATAAGCTAATATCGTTCCCGAACACCTGAATCAAGCGTGTGGACAGCCATTTTAGGTGAACTGTAGCCAGTTTGGCTGAGTTGATCTCCCCGGAATAAAAACCCGTCCAATATAATTCCCATACTCGCTCTTTATTAGGTACAGACATAGGAATCGCAATCTGATCTACGA
Organism: Paenibacillus sp. FSL R7-0026; assembly: GCF_038004485.1. Classification (NCBI taxonomy): domain Bacteria; kingdom Bacillati; phylum Bacillota; class Bacilli; order Caryophanales; family Paenibacillaceae; genus Paenibacillus; species Paenibacillus sp. FSL R7-0026. Next base: position 2,893,630 of record NZ_JBBORG010000001.1, on the reverse strand, counting down.
GCAGGTCATAATCCGATTTATAGTGATTTTGTTCAAGCTCTTTGCGAATGAAAACATCCTCTTGCATACGCTGATCAATAATCGAATATAAACAGTCTTCTTTGGAACTGAAGAATTTGTAGAATGTGCCTTTGGATACACCTGATTGATCCAGAATCATCTGAATTGTTGTATTTGCATAACTATGCTCTAAAAATAGTGCAAGTGCTGTTTCCAATAAACTTTGTTTACGACTACTCATATCTCGTTATCGCCCCAAGTTTTTCTATTGATTTTAACATTCATTCCTCAGGAGTTGAAGCATTGATTCGCAGTATAGCTGTCATATAAAATAATTGCACAATGAGTAAATTTGCACAATGAGCAACTTGTTTGTTATGATAAACCTCACAAAGTGCATATTCAGTAAGTGTGCTCTTCTTAAAAGAATTAAACCATAGTCATTGGTGTTGGAGGTGAACGCATAAGCGGAGAATAATGATCAAACGAAACTTGCGACATTTGAAAAAAGAAGCGACTGAAAAAGCGCTTGCTGGTGCTGCATTTGAACTTACCCTTGAACATGGGCTTGATGGCTTTACGGTCGAAGATATCGTGCATCAAGTGGGCTGTTCACGTAGAACATTTGCAAACTACTTCACATGTAAAGAGGAAGCCGTAGCAAGAGGTGCAATAGCCGTTCAGAATACAACGGAACTCGAAGAGTTACTTACCGAAATGCCCGACAACGTCTCCTTGCTTGACGTACTGTATAACCTGATCAAGATGCAACTTACAACAGAACTTATAGGAAGGCTTCATCAACTACTCTCGCTATCCAAGACCTATCCCGTGTTAGAACCGCATTACCTTGGAGCCATGCACCGGATGCAGACACAGGCACAAGATACCTTATTAGACTTATCCAACGGGAAGTATGATGAGATCTATACTTATCTTCTGATTAACGCACTATATGGAACGATACTGCCATTAATTGATGGAAGACTCAATGTGTTGCTGCCCGGACAAGTCATGACTGAAGATACCAAGCCCGGTGCTATCACCTTTGATCAATTTTTGGAAACCACATTTAATCATTTGCGTGCAGGATTCGAACAAGCTAACCATCCACATTCATCTTAGAGGGAGTGTAAAATAGAGAAATGTCTACATTATTATACCGAGTGGGGAAAACCGCTTTTAGCAAACCTGCAACCTTCATCATTGGCTGGGTTTTAATTCTGGGAATTGTCATCTCCATGATCAGCATCAATGGTATTCACATCAGTTCTGAAATGAAGATTGAAGGTACAGAGTCGCAGAAGGTTCTGGATCAATTGGCAAAAGAACTGCCAGCCGCCTCTGGCGGTCAAGGAAGCGTTGTGTTCAAAGCACCTGACAACGAGCGTTTGGATACGCCTGAACGTTTGGCAGCCATGATGAAAGGTGTTAATGAAGTTTACGGATTAGACAAAGTCATTAACCCTGCGGACTACGCAGCTGAAGCGGGCAATTCGGGTGCTACGGCTGAGATGGCTCAGAATGCTCAGGCTACTGATACGGCGCAATCCGCAACAACCACACCTCCTCCCTATGGACCTTTGATGGTGGATGGTGTTCCTGTACCTGGTATGCTGATCTCTTCGGACGGCAGTATTGCACTGTTCCAGTTCCAATTTACAATCGAACAGTCTGCCATCACGCAAGATGTATTTGATTCCGTGATTCAGTCCGTTATGACGGTAGAGCAAGGAACCAATATTACGGTGCTACCGGGCGAAACGCTCAAAGCGGTATCGATTGGGGTTGGCTCGGCTGAGATTGTCGGATTGGTGATTGCTGTCATTGTATTGCTGATCACCCTTGGCTCCGTTGTTGCAGCAGGTCTGCCTCTGATCACAGCACTCCTCGGTGTTGCCATTGGAGTTGGTGGTGCGTTCTCCATCTCCAAATTCATTGAAATGCCTAGTGTCACTTCCGTTCTGGCTCTTATGGTTGGATTGGCTGTCGGAATCGACTATGCGCTCTTCATTGTCAATCGCCAGCGTCGAATGATTATTGATCAAGGCTTAAGTGCAAAAGAAGCAACGGCAAGAGCCATTGGCACATCAGGCAGCGCAGTATTTTTTGCCGGATTAACGGTTATTATTGCACTGTGCGGTATGCTTGTCATCGGTCTCACCTTCTTGTCTACGATGGCTTTGGTCGCAGCTGCCACCGTGCTCATCAACGTATTTGTTGCTTTAACCCTGTTGCCGGCTTTGCTGGGATTGGTAGGAGAACGCATCTGTTCCGCCAAAGCTCGTGAGAAAAGCGCGAAACATCCTAAAGCCACTAGCCACGGAGTCGCGGATAGATGGGTGAAATTCATTATCAAGAATCGTTGGGCTACCATTATCGCCATCATCGTCATTCTTGGTTTTGCCGCGACACCGATCGCGAAAATGGAAATGGGTATCCCTGGCGCTTCCTCAGCGAATCTCGATACAGACGCAAGACAGAGTTATGATGCCATCTCGGAAGGCTTCGGAGAAGGATTCAATGGACCACTTATTCTGGTCGCAGAGCCTAATCAATCTTCCGCAAAAGTCACGCCGGAACTCTTGGGCGGTCTCGTAATGGAGCTTCAAAGTCAAAACAACGTTGCACAGGTTACACCGCTTGGGATGACAGAAGATTTGGCGATCTTTAGTCTCATTCCAAAAACAGGTCCTAACGATGCGCTCACTAAAACACTGGTCAATGATCTGCGCTCTGCTGATTCCGGCATCGCACAGAACTATGATGTGAAGCTCGGAGTTACTGGACTTACAGCTGTTAACATCGATATGTCAGCCAAACTGGCGCAGGTGTTCCCTATTTATGTAGGTATCATCATCCTGTTGTCACTGATCATCCTGTTACTTGTATTCCGTTCGATCATCGTTCCCATCAAAGCAACAATTGGCTTCCTGCTTAGTATCCTGGCTACATTCGGGATCACAACTGCTGTATTCCAATGGGGCTGGCTGCATTCGCTCTTTGGTTTCGATACCGGCGGCCCGCTGCTGAGCTTTATGCCGATCATCGTGACAGGTATCCTGTACGGCCTCGCGATGGACTATCAGGTCTTCCTCGTTAGCTCCATGCGGGAATCTTATGTTCATGGTCAACGCGGAACCGAATCCGTCGTTCATGGGTACAACCAGGTAAGTCGCGTGGTTGTTGCCGCAGCGGTGATCATGGTCTCTGTATTCGCAGGATTTATCTTCACCGATGATGTCATGATCAAGCAGATTGGTTTCACCTTGGCGGTAGGTATTCTGATTGATGCTTTTATCATCCGTATGGGCTTGGTCCCTGCCATCATGGCTATTTTCGGAGACAAAGCTTGGGCACTTCCAAAATGGCTGGATCGCATTCTGCCAAACCTGGATGTTGAAGGCGAAAAGCTGATTGCTTCCCTGAATGCTGAAGAGCATGCCAACACGAAGTCTGGATTAAAATAATCATTCCACTACAATCGTAATGGTAATACCACTTTTACTCATCACGACTACATTCACCAATACAAAGACCTCCTCTGTTTTTATAAACAGGAGGTCTTTTTTCTTTTTCACATTTTATGCGGTTATGTCTTCAATATGGATAGTATAGGACGGGGATTTAGAAGCATTAACAAACGCCGCAAATAACTTTTGACTATAGTCATCTACTTTGTAGCTGTACTCTGGATGCCACTGCACAGCCAAAACAAATGAACGGTTTGGCATGACCACGGATTCCACGAGTCCATCTTCAGCCACTGCGACGGCCTTTAACTTATCCGATAACATCTTGATTCCCTGATGGTGATAACTGTTCACTTTCATCGTATCGGTTTGCAAGATATCGTATAGGATATTATTTTCCTCAATATGTACATCATGTACGAGATTCGTATACGGCGGACTTTGCTTATGATTAACGATCTTGTTCCCATGAAGTTGAAGGCTAGTTGGAATGTCTTGATATAACGTCCCACCCAACATAACGTTAAATAGCTGTAGTCCACGGCATATGCCAAAGGCAGGCTTATCAAGCTCAATTACCTTTTGTAATAATGTCGACTCCATCATATCGCGTTCAATACACAACTCTCCACAGGTAACCTCAGCATGCTCATGATACAGCTCAGGATTGAGATCATGTCCCCCGGTGAACAGGAACCCATCGAACTGATTAGCCAGCGTTGCTATGATCTCGGTATCCGTTGTCAAAGGAAGCATAATTGGAATCCCACCTGCTACTTCTATGGCATTCATATATTCTGGAAGCATCCAGTAACTTTTTTTGTCAGTATCATATAAAGGCAGCACACCGATCATGGGCTTTTTCATGGCTTTACCTCCCAGCTTTTCATTCATTTTATCAGATCTCTTCATATATGAATTCACTGAATTATTGCATTATCCTACCTCTATCATCTGCGAACCCGTTTCATCCGGAATGCTGGAAAACTAAAAAAACAAACAAAGCCGCTATAACAGCGACTTTGTTTGTAGTCCAAATACCACGGATATGGATTCATGCATTTAGTTTAAACATCATCTCATCTAAGCTGCTTTTGCAGTTGTTACTTCGCCTGAATTCACTTGGATGGAACGCTGGCATATCAGGGTAACGACAAAAGCCAGCAAGGCAAGCATCACAGCAACTGGAGGCACCCACTGGACACCACCCATATTGACGGCAATTCCCCCGACACCAGAGCCTAGCGCTATACCTACATTGGCCGCCACAGGCAGGAGTGTAGATGCAAATGCTTTGGACCCCGGCGCAATCGATCCTGACACATCAAACAAATATAACTGGGATGCCGCGCTCATGGAGGATGACAGACATCCAATCAGGAACAGAAACGCCAAGCCGAGCCACACATTAGAAACGGTAAAACTCATGCCAAGGAACAGTATGGCTTGGATGACGAAAAGCCGCTTGAGCTTGGGCAGGAAGTCACCCTTGGCTATTTTGGCACCAATCCAGTTACTCAGGATGCTACAGGCTCCATAGATCAGGAGTATGGCACTAATCCATTGTACTGGCACACCCATTGTCTCACTCAGGAGTGGCGTAATGTACGTAAAAACGACGAAAATACAGCTGTTTCCCAGTACCGGGATCAGACAGGCCAGCAATATCCGTGGTTTTAAAAAGAGAGACATCTGATCACTGAACGAACCTGCAATCGTTGTTGTTTGGCGTGGCAGAATACGGAACATGAACATCAGCGGCACAACACCTATGCATGCCGTAACAACAAACGTCATGGACCAGCTCAGATGTTGTCCGATAAAAGTACCGAGCGGAACACCTAACACATTAGCGATTGAAAATCCGCCCAGAATCCAGGCGATAGCTTCCCCTCTTCGCTCCCGGTTCACTGCGTCGCTTACGATCGAGATCGAAAGCGATATCGTAAGTCCACAAGCAACGGCTGATACGATGCGAATGACCATCAGAGAAGAGAACGTTGTTGAGAACACGGTCAATAGATTTAATGCTAATACGATCCCGAATCCAATCAATATGGAACTTCTTCTGGATATTTTAGCCAAGAAGGCCACGGCAAATGGTGTACCCACTGCGTATGCAATCGCAAAACCGGAGACAAGCATACCTGCGGCAGCAAGTGATACTTTCATGTAACTTTCAATTTCCTTCAACACACCCACGATCACATACTCAGTTGTTCCTAATACAAAGCTAACAAGCGTAAGCGTTAAAATAAGTAGGTTCTCTCTATTTCTAGTCATAAATCAATACTCACTAATCCTTTCTATTGTTGCAAGCGCTTCAATTCTGTTTGCGATCATTAATTCATGTATTTTCTGCTTTCCCATCCCTTCACTTTCGATATATAGTACATTTTGGATAGTGAAATTGTACTGTCAGATATACCATGGCGACAATCAAGGTTGTTGTGGTTTTATTGCAAAACATTATATATGTTGTCATTACAACACAGACTTTCATTACTGATTCTGAAGGGAAGACATAGATGAATACACACCACGAATTCGGCCAACGGCATCCAAATCGAGATTGTACCATTATTTATGTAGGAAAACTGGCCGACAATCCCCAATGGAGTTTTCCGACGCATAAACATGACGATCTGCATGAGATTATCTACGTAACTGAAGGCAAAGGATTGTTCACCATTGACGGTACCAAACACTGGGCTCAAAAAGGGGACATGCTCATTTATAACAAGGGTACTCTTCACGAGGAGAAGTCCAATCCTGAATTCCCGTTATCCACCTTTTATTGCGGCTTTCGTTTTACTGAAGGCACCCACGAGGATTTGGTCATCCCTCCCTCTAACAAGCCGATCATTCGAGCCAATCGATATTCCGATGAGCTCCATGCGTTAATGCAGACTCTCTTCAATGAATTTTCAATCCGGGAACATGGATACGAGTCGATCTCTGGGCATGTCCTGAAAGCAATACTTCTGATCATCGATCGGCAGTCCCGTCAACAGCTTCCTGATGAAGAGAGTGTTCGGAGTAATAACCTTGCTGAGAGCATTAAAGACTATTTAGATACCAACTATCGGCAAAACATTAAACTCAAAGAATTGGCAGATCAATTTCATATCGATTTTTATTACTTAATTCATATGTATAAAAATCACTATGGCACTTCTCCTTATCATTACCTGATTCAACGAAGAATGGGTGAAGCTACCCGATTATTAGTTTCAACTAACAAAAAAATATGGGAAATTGCCAAACTGGTCGGTTACGATAACCCCAATTACTTTACGATTTTATTTACCAAAACGGTTGGTGAATCTCCACGGAGTTTCCGAAAAAGGAATCAAAAGGATATGTTCGGGGATGAGGCGTCACATTCTTACTAATCTCACTACATGCAAAAAGGCGCTCCATTGGGGGAGCGCCTGGTGCTTTACATATCTCTTTACATATTTCTTTACACATTTACTTACGTCTACTCTAGAGCTTAAACCGGCGAACCAATTCTTGCATGTTATCAGCTGTTTTGGATAACTGTGCAGATGATGCCGATATCTCCTGCATTGCCGCCATTTGTTCTTGGGCTGCTGCTGAAGTTGTCTGAGCACTGTCAGCCGACACTTTAGAGATGTGACTCATCGCGGCAACTGTAGCCGAGACTTCTTCCGTACTTGCTGACAACTGTTCGGAGACAGCGGAAATATCCTGAATTTGATCCACGATATGCGTTGTATATTGTTCAATGTTCGATATGGTTGCAGAAGCTTCTTGGCTAATCCGCATTCCTTCACCAACTTGATTGCGAACTTTATCATTCATAAGAGATGTGGATTTGGCAATCAGATCGAGCATTTTGCCAATGGTAGCGCCAATGTCGTCCGCACTCTGTTTGGATTGCATGGATAACGTGCGCACCTCACCAGCAACGACAGCAAAACCTTTACCGTGTTCTCCTGCTCTTGAAGCTTCAATAGAGGCATTCAGTGATAGAAGGTTGGTTTGCCGAGAGATATCCGCAATCGCTTCATTCATTCGATTGGCTTCGGCGGAGAGACTGGACAGCTCATTAATCAATGCCGAGGTTTCTTCAACAGCTCCGAGAATATGTTCCATTTGTTCTCCGACCTGATTTATCGTTTTTCCACCATTAGCAACAGCGCGCTCCGTCTCTTCAGCCGAATCCACAATCGCGCTCGCAGATTCTGCAATTGTACTGATGCCTCTCGCCATCTCTTCTACGGCATTCGCGGTTTGGTCCGAATTCTCCGCCCCAACGATAGCTGATTCCGCAGTCTGTTGCATGGTTTCAGCCACATGTTGAACCGATTGGGTGGTTTGTTCTGTACTTTCCTGAATCATCTGGGAAGAGTGGCTCAACAACGATGATGTCTGATGAAGTTCAGCAACCACCGATTGAAGGGAACTGGTCATTTGATCAAAATCATTTGCCAATATACCAAATTCGTTTTCGGTTTTCAGATTCACCCGTTCAGACAGATTCCCTTCGCTTACGCTACGGGTGGCCTTTCTCAGTTTTTGCATAGGTACAATAAAAGATCTCAGAATGAAGAAAATAATAACTCCAGCAATTAATACAGATACAGCAATGACGGTTAGACTCGATACCATGATGGGTTTCGCTGCGGCGATAAAGTCTTCATGGCCCATCAAAGCAATGACATTCCACCCCGTCAAAGCATTAACACCGTTATAAACCTCCAGATCATACGCCAGATCTGTTCTGACAAATTGTGAAAATGCCATCGGCTCATCGGAACTTGAAGCCGTATTTGGATGAACTGGAATTCCCTCGATGAGCGCTCCGCCGAGTTCTCCTCCGCCACCTTTTACAATGGCACCAGACCAAGCTGCGATGGTTCGATTGGAGTCAACCACAATCAGGCTCCCATTACCTCCTACATCCACATAAGATATTTCTTTTGCTAATCGCTCCAGATCAAGTTTAATACTTGCTACACCTTGTTGATTTGAAAGAGCTTTTGAAATTTCTACATAAATCTTCCCGGATACCGGATCTGTCATAATACTCGAGAAAAAGAGTGTTCCATTGTTACTCATACCATTGGTGTACCATGTTGTGCTGCGTGGATCATATGTTGCATCCTCGATTGCTGGAGATGATATAACACCACCTTGGTCGCTGCCCACAGTGATGGCAAGAAGATCAGGATATGTATCAGCTAATTGGTCGATTCCTACTTGTACTGTTTCGTTGTTCGCCTGACTGGGAGTGGAGCCATACATACTGTCTATATAACTCAATAATGCTGCTTTTTCCCCTATCAGATTGTTAATATGCTGTCCTGTCATCGTTAATATGGTATTGATGGGCTCTGTCATTTTTTGTTGTACTTGATCTTTGGCACTATGATACGAGAAATATCCGATAAGTGCAGTGGGGATAATAAGTACCGCAAGGAAAGCTGCAATGAGTCGAGTGCTCATTAATCGTAAAACGGCTCCTCCTTTCTTATAAAATGACCTTTTTTTCTTTTCCTTTTTCAAGTTCAATCTTCCTCTCTTTATTCATTTTTGGCAGAACCAATCGGCCAGTAAACGCAAAAAAACCCATATATATGCACACCCAAAGAAACTTTGAGCATGTATATACATAGGTATTGCCTGAATGAATTCAGTAACAAGCCGTATTTGTTTAGTATTATAACATAAATAAAAAGGGTTTGTTAACTATGATTGGGTCTTTATACCAGACATCTGTTGTTTATAATCCGTAGGACTTAGCCCCGTATACTCTTTGAACACCTTCGAGAAATAGTGCTGATCGCTAAACGACAGCAAATCGGAAACTTCCTTAAACTTCATGTCGGGTTGACTTTCCATCAGTCTGCAGGCCTCCTGAATGCGAAGCCGGGTGTAATACTGGACAAACGTAATTTGTGTTGCGTTCTTGATCACTCTGCTGACATACGACGGGCTAACGTGAAATTTCACGGCAATGTCGTTGATCGACAGTGGAGAGTATTTATTCAGTTTTACGTAATCGTCAATCTGCTCGAACAGGATCGCCTTGCTTTTTCGAACGTGGGATTGCAGCATATCGAAGCACTGTCCCGTCCATTCCGTCAGTTCCCGGCAAAAATCGGCATAGGACTGTGCCTGGGCGAATTGTTTTGACCGAAGCTCCAGGCCCAATCTCATGCCCGACCCCTGTTCCTCGTACAGATGAGCAAACGTGTCTACAATCAATCCGATAAACCGATCCACCTCGGTCATATGTACATTTTCCTCTGCCCATCGATTCAGCAATTCGGATAACTTAAGAGCAAACCTTTCTTTCTGCCGAGCCTGTATCATCTGTACAAAAGCAGATTCCTGCACCGGATCCAGACAGCCTGTCTCAGATCTGGCCATCGACACCGGATTCCCGGTATCCAACACTATTCCTTGTTTCAACCGTTGCTGCTCAGACAAAATGGATGACATGCGGTGATAGAGCTCCGGCAGATTACCAGACTCAGCGAATAGAAGTTGTCCTCCAATGATCGCATCGATGTCATGCGCAACCAAATGCCGTCGCAACGATTCAAGACATTCATGTACGGAAGAGTACACCTCGAGTGCACTCTTATTGACAAACGCGACAAATTGATATGGGGTTTGACTAGTGTAAACACGACAAGGATGGAATGCAAAAAAATCCTGCACTATACCCTCAAGTTCCACCTGCACCCATCGTTCATGCCCTGTGGTAAAAGGCTGTTTGCTCATAATGATCAACATCTGATTGAATAAAGGCGGAAACTCCTCCCCCTGTTTCGGCGTAGTCTCACATTGGGGATGAATGATTTCCTGCAAATCCAGCAGTTCCTTGGACATCTGTTGATCAAGTTGGTCAATTACCCGACCCATGACTTCTTCAAGCGCCTCTCGCTCAACAGGTTTTAACAAATAGTCAAACACTTGCAAGTTCAATGCTTTTCTTGTGTATTCAAAATCGCTATAACCGCTAATCAAGATGACCTTCAGATCCGGGTTGGCAAGCTTGGCTTGCTCAATCAGGGACAGCCCATCCATTTTCGGCATTCGTATATCTGTCAACAGCAGATCAATCGATGACTGCTTTAACGCTGCCAAGGCTTCTTCTCCATTCGTTGCCGTAGCAGCTATACGAATCGGGAAGCTCAGCGTCTCCAAGAGCATTTTAATATTACGTAATATCGGTTTGCTATCCTCAACGATCATAACGTTATACATCGTCTGTCCCTCCTTGTTAGGTCGTGTCTCAAAACTCGCTGAAGTGCATCTTTCACCGCCTTTTCGCCCCCTCCTGCGTCACTTTCCCTTGACGTGCCCCGGCACGCCTGCGGAAAACTTCCTTGCTTGGAACGAAAATTCGGCAAAATCTGCTTCCTTCGGAGTTTTCAGACACGCCCTAGTAAAAATCCTTCGTCAGTGAGCCGATGATCTGAATCGTTGCTCCATGTTGCTCTTCCGCATGATTGTTAAATATATTAATAAAGAGTCGGTTGTTATACATTAGTTTGAGTCGATTGACACTATTGATAATCCCCATGTTACCGAGGGCTGTTCCACGATCGGCAGTCTGGTTCATTCCGGAACCCGATGCCTGAATATTGGCTAAAATCTCCTGGATCTTATCCGGTGGAAAGCCCTCTCCGTTATCTTTGATCTCCAAAGCCCATAATCCGTTATATTGCTTCACCGTAATCTGGATACGCCAAGGCGGCGCGGTGTTGGCAAAGGCATGTTCAATGCAGTTTTCCACAAACGGCTGAATGACCAACCGCGGCAACCGGATATCGTTCGCCAGCTCGTCAGCACAGATGTCCCACTCCAGATCCTCTTCGTACTTTTGTTGTACAAGGGACAGATAATGTCTCGTATGTTGAAGCTCCTCAGCCAAAGTCACATGCGCGTATGGTGAAGAGACAATATAACGCAGACTGTCCGAAAGATGTTTGCACATATCCGATACAACTTTGGTCTTCCCCTCTTGGGCGGCAATACTGATCAGGTATAAGACATTATGAATAAAATGAGGTGCGATCTGGGCTTGCAGCGCCGAATTACGAGCCTTTACTTCTTCATGAAGCGCCGATTTTTCCCGGTCAATGGATTGCTGCAGCCTCTCCATCAGATCCTGAAAGGCTTCATTTAGCAATAAGAGATCGTTATTCTTCGGCGTTTCATCCACTTTCAGATTCATATTGCTGTAGTTCATGCGCCAGATCTGACCGCGTAGCTTGCGGATAGGCAGCAGCAGGTTACGTGTAGACAAGAAGATATACACAAACGAAACGAGCATCAGTGCTGTAATCAGCAGAATGGACATCGTCTGAACCGAATGGATCGAGCCTAGAACAGATTTTTTGGGCGTTATGATATACGTGATCCAGCCTGTACTGGGTGAAGTGGAATGCGTGATATAATTATCGTTTTTGTCCACATCCAGTCCCTCGTCTGCTGAAGGCTTTGTCCACTTGGTAAATGTCACACCCGCTTCCGAGCCCGTCATCTGCTCCCCTTGTTCATTCAGAATATAGACATCGCCAGCAGTAATTCCCTCCGTTAGGTTCTGTATATAGGCCTGTTCCATCTGGATGCTAAGATAACCGTACACCTTGCCGTTCTGATCATTGATCGTGCGCACAAAGGAGATCGTATCGTCTTGACGCAGCAGAACAAAACCACTTTCTGTCCAGTCTCGTCCAACCTGACTACTCTCCATCATGGTGTTCAGGATTGCGGGAGGATTGCCCGAACCCAGATATGATGTCAGGAGAACCCCGTGATTGTCGTAGATGGACATATCCTTGATATTCATACTCGGCCCAATGGCCTGAAACATAATGTCTTTGATGATCCGAACTTGCTTCAGCCTTTCATAATTACTATGCGCTGAGGAGCTCTTGTCCATGGCTGCAAATATATTTTTGCTGGATAATATTCGCTGCGACATCTGGTTCTGTTGTTCTACGTATAGATCAACTTGCTCTCTTACCTTCGTAGCTGTAACGAGCGTATCCTGCTCCGTTTTCAGTTTGAGCGGGCGGACAACGATCACATTCACATAAACGATAAAACAGCCCAGCACAAACAAAAGCAGAGCCAGAAATGTCAGAAACACCTTTGTCTGCAAACTGAATTGAGTTGCTTTATGTATGAGCTTTGCCATTCTCAGAGATGCCCTCCTGTTCTGACATGATGTGAAATCCCTTATATTCATGTCTACTCTATCATGGTATTTCATGAAATGATAGCGATTTCAAGTTCAGGATTTTACACATCAACGTTCAAGCACAGACATGTACCGGCGAGGGAAAAGAATCTATAATCGGACATGTAAACGGATTCACCAAACGTTTTAGAGGGGGATTTGCATTGAAAACAATAAAAAGAAAAAAGGCGATTTCCATTATTCTGGCCAGTTTATTATCGGTCTCGTTAACGGCTTGTGGATCAGGAGGTACGGATTCCAGCACAGCTGCTGGTGGGGACAGCAAGAGTGGTAAAGTCACATTGGAGCTGGCGATCTCTAAAAGTTCCCAGGACTCTGCTTTCATCCAGCAGGACATTCTTGATGCATTCGAAAAACAAACGAACATTCGCGTCAATTTGCAGCTGATTCCAGCGGAACAAACAACAACTGTACTGCAAACCAAACTGGCTGTAGATGAAACGCCTGATATTATTCAATACAATCTGGCGAGCGCAGTCACGGACCTAAACCTTGAACGTAACTTCGAGATTCTGGATAACGAGCCTTGGGCGAGCAGAATTGTGAACAAAGACGTCCTCTCTTCTGGCGGCCATCTCTACAGCTTCCATGTCAGCCAAGATACGGGGATGCAAGGGGTCGTTTATAACAAACAAATCTTTGAAGAACTCGGGTTGTCGATTCCAACCAACTACGAAGAATTCCTGGCGATCTGTGAAAAAATCAAAGTAAGTGGCATTACGCCTGTATTCATGCCTTACAAAGATGCCTGGGCTGCCAACATCTGGCCTGCTGCAGCATTTGCTGATTTTGTAGCCAAAAATGAACCAACTTTTTTTGATGAGCTGAACAGCAATAAGAAAAAATGGTCTGATATCCCGGAATTCAAAACATTCCTGGAACAACAATATGAAATTTACACCAAAGGTTACACCAACACGGATGTGCTTAGCGACAGCTATGACATGGCCGTAGGTAAATTCCTGAACAAGGAAGTTGCCATGATGTTTATGGGCGATTGGTTAATTGAAGGCGTGGCCGAGCAAGATCCCAATATGGAACTGGGCGTATTCCCGATTCCATCGTTGGATAATGCCAGTCTGGGTGCAAGTCCACTCGGCGGACAACTGTTCATTCCGAAGAAATCCAAACATCTGGATGAAGCCAAACAGTTCCTGGACTATATCGCTTCCAAGGATGTCGCACAACAGATCGTGGATTCCAAAGGATACGTATCCAATTTCAGTGACGTTACTACACCAGAACTGCCAGCTTACAAACAGGATATTGTAGACAATTATATTACGCCGAAGAAAACCGTGCTGACAACGGATGCATACATGCTGGTTGATCGCAGCGAACTGTACCGATTGTTACAGGATCAATTTGCAGGTGGATTGTCACCGGAAGAAGTACTGAAATCCTGGGATGAGAAGTTCAGTCAGCTGATGCAGGATAAAGGTGTAGAAGGTTTCTAAAGAGTGAAATACAGGGCAGCATAACATGGACGATCGTTATGCTGCCTGGCTATAACGGAGTGTGAGACATGAAAAGGACTAAAAATTTGTATTCGTATTACATGATATTTCCCGCACTGATTATCTACTCCATCTTTTTCGTTGTGCCTGCTCTCGCCGCTTTCTATTACTCATTCACGGATTGGCGGCTGGATCGGCTGGAGCTGAAGTTCATCGGGTGGGATAATTTCGAGAAAATTTTCTCGGACAAAACGCTGATTCTGGCGCTGAAAAACACGGCGATATTTGCAATCGTCACCGTTGTTGGCAAAAATGTCATCGGCCTATTGCTGGCCGTAGGACTTAACATGCGATTAAGAACAAAGAACCTGCTGCGCGCGATCTTCTACTCCCCTTCCATTCTCAGCATCCTTGTGATCAGCATTCTGTTCACTCCCATGTTGCGTACCGAAGGTACAATCAACAATTTGTTGGAATCTGTAGGATTACATTCGTTAAGCCAAGCTTGGCTGACCAACCCCTCGATTGTGATCTGGACGATTGCCATCGTCTCGATCTGGCAGAGTGCCGGGTTCCAGATGGCCATCTATCTGGCGGGCCTGCAGTCCATTTCTCAAGAGTATTACGAAGCAGCCAAGATTGATGGCGCAAGTTCGTGGAGAAGTTTTTTCAAAATCACACTACCACTCTTGCTGCCCGCGATTAACATTAACCTGATGTTGACATTGATCGGTGGACTCAAAGTATTCTCCGAAGTATATGTCATGACCGGTGGTGGTCCGGGTAACGCTTCCCAGGTCGTAGGTACGATCATTCTGCGATCTTTCGGTGAAGGCAACTGGGGACTTGGTACCGCGGTCAACACCCTTCTGTTCGTGGTCGTTACCATTATCGCTATACCGCTATTGATCTTCATGCGGCGTAAGGAGGTTACGGAATAACATGGGCTATACACGCAAACTCGCCATCCGCAACTATATCGTGGAAGGTTTCCTGATTCTGGCCTCTCTTATCGTTCTGTTGCCGCTTGTCATTCTGATCTTTGGTTCATTCAAAACCAGCGCCGAAGTGCTTAGCTTCTCCCTGAGTTTTCCGGAAACATGGCAGTTCTCGAACTATGTTCGTGTCTTCCAGGAAGGTGGTCTGTCGCGAGCGTTCTTCAACAGCATTTTGATTACTGGTGTATCTTCCATCATTAATATCGTTGCTTCTTCGGCAGCAGCATTCATTCTGGCACGTCGGGAAACCAAATTATCCGGCACGATCTATATGTATTTCTTCATGGGACTGATTGCGCCAATGTCGATTATTACGACCATACGGGTTGTACAGGGATTAGGATTCTACGGCAGCATCACAAGTGTCATCCTGATCTACGCCGCGTTAAATACGGCCTTCAGTGTATTCTTGTATAGTGGATTCATCAAAACCATTCCACGAGCGCTGGACGAAGTGGCATTTTTGGAAGGAGCAAGTGTGTTCGGCGTATTCTTCCGCATCGTCACACCGCTCATCCTGCCCGTTAACGCAACGGTAGCCATCATGGTGTTCATGTCCGTCTGGAATGACATCACGATTCCGGTATACTTCCTGACAGACAGTTCCACCTGGACGATGCCACTGTCGATCTACAATTTCTACGGCAAATATAGCCGGGACTGGAACCTGATCTTCGCCAATCTTGTGCTTACTTCACTGCCTGTATTCATCCTGTATCTATTCGGGCAAAAATATATCGTCAGCGGCCTTACTGCCGGTGCAGTTAAAGGTTAAACCTTATATTCTCACCGTTCTTGAAGGAATGGAATTGGAAAATTCATGACGGACTTAACCCCCACCATATCTGGTGGGGGTTGTTTTATTTATAACGAGAAAATGAATCTACGCCTCTTTATTTTTGAAACAATTGCGGGTAAAGGGCAGCAACACCACCAGCAAGACCCTGTTGTACATTCCGACTGGTATCATCAGCAATAATCTCGTAGAGATCCGCTTCGATGGAATCTATTGCAATTTTGGCAATATCCGTTGGGCTCGTTTTTGGTGCGTCGATACCTGCCGTCATATCCGTATCCATGAACGCTACGTGCAATCCGGCAACGCTAACGTTCTTAGGGGCTAATTCCACACGTAATGCATTCGTAATCCCCCACTGAGCGGATTTTGCAGCTGAATATGCACCTGAGTTACCAAGGCTAAGCCAAGATAGAACAGACAGGATATTCAGTATCGAACCGCCCCCATTCTTCTCTATCACCGGTGCAAACGCACGAATCATTGAAAGCGTACCGAATACATGTGTATTGAATTCCAAGTGAATATCGCTCAGATCACCCGTGAGCAGAGAAGCACCCGTAGCGGAACCAGCATTATTGATTAGAAGGGTTACATCACTAGCTACCTCTGCTGCAGCCATGACAGATTGTGGATCCGTAATATCGAGTTGCAGTGGAATAGCCCCCGGCAGATCAATGGATTCAGGGTTTCGTGCGCCAGCATACACTTTGGTTCCCCTCGCCAGCAGTTCAAGAGCAAGTTCCTTGCCCAACCCTCGATTAGCCCCACTTACAATAGCAACTTGTTTGGAAATATTCATTTATTATTACTCCCTCTCATTGAGAATTTATTCATCCGAGCTGTTATGGGAATGATCATTCTCATAACTCCCAATAACAATCTATCACATCGGGAACGATCAGTAAAGAATAACTTTTATAATTCATGTCTTTATAAAAAGAAGATGCCCGATAACCTTTTAAAAAAGGCTCTGAGCATCTTTCTTTGGTCCTTCATTGAGAACGGATTTACATATGGATTATGATTTGATGTCATACAGATTCGCAGGTAACGCCTGCACAAATGGTGACCAGTCACTCACTGTATATAGATGAAGTCGGTGCATGGCCCGTGTGCATGCCGTATACAGAAGCTTGCGATCATATTCCTGGCTGTAAGCGACGGGTGAAGCATCATAGATCAGGACAGCATCGAACTCAACGCCTTTGGCGAGATACACAGGAATAACCATGATTCCTTTTTCAAAAATCTGTGTATCCTTTGTTATGAGTTGTATCCCTTCGCCGCCTTGACTTTGCAACCTTTCATAGGCATCACGACTTTCAGCCGCGGTTTTCGTAATCACAGCGATGGAATCAAACCCCTCCGCCTTAAGCGCGGCGATGTCTGCGAGAATCTGTGTACCACGCAGATTTTTGTCCTTCAATTTTGTTAAAAGAGGCTTCTGATCTCCCCTTTCAAACGGTCTTATCTCTTCTCCCCCTGGTAACATCTGTCTCGTGAATTCAACAATCTCTTTGGTTGAACGATAACTGCGTACAAGGCGTATCAATGTAGTTTCGCCTTCTCCGTAAAGGTGAACCAGTGGCGAGTTGGATGCTGCCAAATCCGTAGCCTGCATAAAGATCGCTTGCCCGAAATCCCCCAGCACCGTCATGCGGGCACGAGGAAACAGCTTTTTAAGATATTCATATTGAAACGCCGAATAATCCTGGCCTTCATCGACAAAGACATAACGAATCTCTGTGTTCGTCCGTACGCCTTCGATCATCTCTTTTACATATAAATACGGAGTAGCATCCTCATGGAATAGCTTGTTCTGAAGGATCATTGCCTTGGTCTGTTTACAAATCTCAGGCCAGTGCTGTGGGGGAATTGCCCCATTCGTTTGTTCCCGATAAGCGGTCTCATCTACAAATAGTTGTTCGTATATCCCTTTCACATCCACGAACTGGAATTTCCGCACACTCTTTCTTAAAGGTTTAAACATGTCTTTCACCAGTTTCTGACGAAGCAGCTCCTCTTCCCGCACTGCAAAGTTAAAGGCACCCTCATCTTGCACTGCCTTGTTATCTCCGTTCTCGCGGGCTGCATATTTTTCCGCCACATCAAACACGGGCTTTTCTTTGTGCAACATGCGGAAAGCTTCCACATACTCATCCGTGTCCAAATAATTCAACTCCTCCTGAACCCAGTCTGCTTCCCGCTCCAGACGTTCCAGCGAAACAAGTTCTCTCAGCAACCATTCCTGCAAAAGAAGAATACGGTTGGACAAGGTAAGATTTTGATCCAAACTGTAAAATTGGGTTTTGATTCGGTCCGCAGTGATGAATTCACGTCCCCGAAATTGAATGCCGTTGAACCGCATGCCCTCCCGCCCTAGCCACTTACCGTAGTTTTGGAGCACTTGCAAGAATGTCTCGGAAGCTTTGTACTTAATCGCCTCCAGACGAGCTTCATATCCCGGATCATTCTGAGCTGTCAGCACATATTCAATCTGATCAAAGGCATCCTCTGGTCGTAAGGAGGAATCCAGCCAATAATTCAGATATTCCTGGAAAGTCGTCTGCTGCATATTTTCTTCGCCAAGTTCCGGGAGCACGGTGGAAGTATAACTGGTAAACATCGGATTCGGGGAGAAAAGTACAATCTGATCTGCTTTGACGGTCTGGCGGTGTTTGTATAGTAAGTAGGCCACTCGCTGTAACGCAGCGGACGTCTTGCCACTGCCAGCTGCCCCTTGAACGATAAGCATTCGGCTTCGGTCATCACGAATAATGGCGTTTTGTTCCTTCTGGATTGTTGCTACAATGCTCTTCATTTGTGAGTCTGCACCCTTGGCGAGCACTTGCTGCAACAATTCGTCACCAATCGTCTCAGTTGAATCAAACATGCTATGAAGCTGCCCATGTTGAATCTGGAATTGACGCTTGAGCTCCATCTTTCCGTCGATTCGTCCTGAAGGTGTGTCATAACTTGCTGGCCCGGGAGAGTGATCATAGTATAAACTCGCAATTGGTGTTCTCCAGTCATAGATTAGAAAGTTCAATCCATCTTCATCCATGAAAGATGATACGCCAATGTAGATCTGTTCAGTAAAAGTCATGCCTTTTTCCTTATAGTCGAAGCGACCAAAGTACGGCGTCGGAAGCAGTCTCTTAGTATTTTTCCATTGTTGTGTTAACAACTTGTGCCCGCGCTCCCTCTCGGCCAACACTCTGGACTGCTGATTAATGGTATAGAATGCATCTTCAAAATCCGTGTACGAACCCGTATTGATCGTCACTTCTTCCCAGAACCGTTTACGAATTTCGGCAGCCTGTTCATGTAGTCCTGCAACCTTCGGCTCCAGTTCGTCGAGTCGTGCCTGAAGCTTGTTCCTCACCTGTACTAATCTTTCCTCTTCCAACTTCCAATCGTTTGTTTTATCCATGAATGAGTCCACTCCCTTTTCCATTTATTAGGACCAAAAAAAGAGCATTGACAAATCGGAATGTCGGATGTAAAATTAAATTAGGAGAAATAATGATTCACCCTTTATATTCAATAGAAATGTCAATTGCGCTATAGATTATATCATGGCTTTTTTTCACGTTCAATGCTTTTTTTCTGTTCTGTCTGAGTTGAACAATAATTTATATTATATTAGGTGTCTCTCGAGCTACACTGGGGGCATCTTTTTTTGTGTTCTGGGCATGGTTCATACCCTGAATGCGCTGTAAGCTATACACCCCTTTATAAATTCGATAAAATGAACGAAACATGATACATGAGTTGATGCTTTTGGGAGGGATACATAAATATGAATATAGAGCCTGTGGAGGACCGTTGTCCTGTTGAGTTTGCAGTCAATATGATTGGTGGGAAATGGAAACTATTAATTATAAATCGGCTCATCCGCCATTCAACAATTCGATTCAATGAATTACAGAAAATGCTTGACCCCATTACGCATCGCACGTTAACCAGGCAATTACGAGAACTTGAAGAAGCTGGTTTGATAAACCGTGTTACCCACCCTGTAGTTCCGCCTAAAGTCGAATATTCCCTTACAGAAAAAGGACAAAGCCTGACTTCGATCTTGTTTCAGCTAGGTGATTGGGGATCGAAACATATGTAAAACGCCTTCCCATAGTATCCTAAGGGATACTCTATATCATTAATGTGCGTACTTACGATCCTATTCTAAATCCGTTATGCTGAGGTCATTGCTGAGTGTTAACTCATTCATTCCAATCACATATTGAAAGGAAGTTATTGACCACTATGACACAGAATGATCGATTTTTAGTATATGGGGCATCGGGCTCCCAAGGCGGAGCTGTCGCTCAATTACTCGTTCAACACGGTTGTGAGGTTCGCACGATTACTCGAAATGAGGCAACAGCCAAAACACTAAAGGAACAAAACATTGAAGCTTTCATCGGGGATCTATCAGATGTGGAACAGCTCCATACGGCGCATGAAGGTGTAAGTAAAGTATTCCTGAACCTGCCGGTGGAGTTCAATCCGGATAAGATCAGACAATATACCAAAAATGCAATTGATGCTGCTATACAGGCAAACGTTAAATTGATTGTAGTTAACACGGGTACCTATGTTCCTGACCCTATCACCCATTCCAAAGGAATTGAATTGAAACGTGAAGTTATCCATGAATTGCAGCAAAGTGGTCTTCCATATATCATTGTTGAACCCATTGTATACTTGGAAAACTTCCTGATTCCCGGAATACTGAACAATGGCGTTTTGGCCTACCCGGTACCAGCAAACAAGCCGATCTCCTGGATTAGCTTAAACGATGCAGCTCAATTCCACTATTATGCCTTGACTCATTCTGAATTGGCAGGAAGCATTATCCCAGCACCCGGATTAGCAGCCCTGACAGGTACACAATTAGCTGAACAATTCAGTGCTGTATTAGGTGAAAAGATCAGCTTCATGTCTCTACCTTTTGATCATTTTGAAGCAGCGATTCAGCCTTTGTTGGGAAGTGAGACAGCAGCAGGTCTTAAAGGATTGTACCAATGGATTGATGGGCATACAGATCTTCTTCCACGGTATCAAGAGTTGGATGATAACATTAAAGCCAATCTTAAATTAACCAAAATAAGCGATTGGATTCATCAAACAATGAATAAATAATATTTTATGAACAAGCCCTTTGAATCTCCACCGGAGAAACGAGTGGCTTGTTCTTTTTATATGAGAACTTTAATAGTCTCAACTGATTCAGATTCAGAGATTATGATAGGAATAGGCAAAAGTTTGATAGAAATGTGGTACAGGTTGTTACATTTGTTATGACATAATAATGTGTAAATAGATCACCATACAGGTGGTAATAATAAACATTAGAAAGGATTTGAACATAACATGGAATATACGAAACTTGGTAATACAGGCTTGGACGTATCTCGATTTTGCCTGGGATGTATGGGATTCGGGGACGCCAGTAAATGGGTTCATGAATGGGTACTGAATGAAGAAAATTCTCGCCCCGTGATCAAAAAAGCACTGGATCTAGGCATTAATTTCTTCGATACAGCTAATGTATACTCTCTGGGTACAAGCGAGGAATACCTTGGTCGGGCATTAAAGGATTATGCCAATCGGGATGAGGTTGTCATTGCTACCAAAGTACACGGACAAATGCATAAAGGACCCAACGGTTCCGGGCTTTCCAGAAAAGCCATCCTGAGTGAGATTGATAAAAGCCTGAAACGATTGGAAACGGATTATGTGGATCTGTATATCATTCATCGTTGGGACTACAATACGCCTATTGAAGAAACCATGGAAGCCTTACATGATGTGGTGAAGTCCGGTAAAGTGAGATATATTGGCGCTTCAGCCATGTTTGCATGGCAGTTCCAAAAAGCATTACATGTAGCAGAGAAAAATGGTTGGACCAAGTTTGTCTCCATGCAAAACCACCTGAATCTCATCTACCGTGAAGAGGAACGAGAAATGTTGCCTTTATGCAAGGAAGAAAAGATTGGTGTGACTCCCTACAGTCCTCTCGCTTCAGGCAGGTTAACCCGTGATTGGTCCGTATCAACACTTCGATCCGAGACAGACAAAATTCAGAAATCCAAGTACAATGCAACAAGTGATGCGGATCGGCTTGTTGTTGAACGAGTTGCATCCATTGCAGAAAAATACGGTGTCCCTCGCACACACATTGCACTTGCGTGGTTGCTACAAAAAGACACTGTAGCGGCACCAATTATCGGTGCCACCAAAATATCGCATCTGGAAGATGCGGTAGGTGCTCTTTCTGTTAAGTTGACCTCAGAAGACGTCTCATTCCTTGAAGAACCCTATGTACCTCACCCTGTAGTAGGTGCTCAATAATCGCTTTTGCTTAAAATATAGAAGACCTCCTCTTTCCGTATCCGGAAGTTGGGGGTCTTCTTTTGATATCGCGATTTATTTACGCCAGAATGTTGAACATTCTGCCTTATCCGCTATATTGAACTCAATCATTCTCTCAAGTAACGAAAAATCAATCTCCTGTTTCCACTTCATCCGCACCAACTCTTTGGTGTGATCATAACCCGCCTGTGTGATCTCTTCCGAAAAACGATTAATTCCTGCCTTCTCGGGAGCAACAGCCAAGTGTTGTTTGGATACACTAAAACCAATAATAAATGTCTCATGGTCGGTAAACATCGGTTGATTCCAGGCTATTTTTTGCTTTAAATTCGGGAATTTTTCAGTAATCCAGTTCAAAACTTCTTCCGTTCGTGCCTGGTGTTCCGGGTTATCGATGCGTGCTATAAATTCTGCAAAGGTCTCCATTAGTTTCCCCCTATAACAAGAAATCTACTACTTATATTGTCCAATTCAATCTTATTCTATCATGAATATCAAATTCATAAACACCTGTCGGTTGTTTCAATGCAAAAAGAATATATGATAACAATGACCCTTAATAGTTTTTTACAATGATTAAAACAGGATTGAATCGCAAACCTTCATCCAAATAAATATTGAACCTTCATTGAATATAAAAAAAACCGTTGATTGTTATTATCAACGGTACTACAACTACTATTTAGTTACCTTGTATTTAATCAGATTATATCGGTAGTCGCTAACCATGGTGCGATAGACCACATTTTCGGACGAGTCATAAGCAAAGTTACTCTTATGCACATCATCTAAAACAAAGTATTTACTAAGTATTATGTCTCCATTATCTTTCATTAAGGTATACCTCTCTCCCCATTTGTCATCAATGGTTCCAAAGCTTGTATACTCAATATAGCTATCGTTTCGGTAGGAGCTCATAAAACCATTAAAATTAAGCTCTCCTTCATACGCACGAGAAAACAGCTTTTTGAAGTTATGATCATATAAAGTGATACTGTGTTCAGATTGGTTATCGATTAATAGTTTACTTCCGGTTGAATGCATAGAAATGTTCATGTTTCTATCAAGCACGGTTTCCCATTTGAGTTTACCATTAACTCCATAAGCCATTAATTTCTGTCCACCATATGAATTGGATCTTGCATATTCTACAATTAATGTACCGCCACTTAATTGATGATAACCCGCAACGTAAAATCCACCAAACTTTTTGGAGTTAAATGTAAATAATGGCTTTTTCAAAGAGGTTACATCTTTGAAAACCTCGATTTTATTCTCACCTACAAAATGGAGTACATAACCAGAAGTCAGTACTTCAGTTTTATAACCTAACACAGTTTCGCTTGTCGTTATTCCTTTGGAATTTAATGTGATAAAACGAGACTGATTTTTAAGATAATCTGTTTGTTGTAGAACAATTCCGTTTTTATAAGGATAGATATTTGAGAAACTTAAATCCTTCTTCTCGAATAAACGCTTTCCTTTCGAATCCAAACTAAGAATGTTAAATGTTTTCCCGTGATTCGTAGAATACTGATAGAATATACTGCCGCTCTCGTTGTAGAACCAAGCGTGATTCAAAGGGTAAAAATTCTTCACTTTATTTTTAATGTCGTACGCCCAGGCAATTTTCCCTGTCTTATTATTTATCGTGTATAGGCCAAAGTTATTACCAGACAAAGTGCCCGGGTTTAGCATGACAAGCTGAGCAGCACGGTTAATATTGTCTTGAGGATTGTAACCTAGATCAAAGCTCAGATAATTAAATTCTTTAGGAAGAGTATGTACCCATTCCTGCTGTAGCCCTCCGTGCTCCTCTAAGCTTAATTCGGTGAATTCTGCATACATCTGATTTGTGCTACCTACATACAAAGTTAAAACTACGAAAATTGCTAGCAATCTTTTAGATATCTTACCTTTCAATACTGGCACAGCCCTTCTCTTATCTTATGATTTTTTCGTTACAAAGAATATCCTAATGTAGCTTACTTCTGATCAAATATAACATAGGGTCTCAGATTCATCTCCTTCTAGACCTTAAATGTTTTCCTTTATCCAAGAACGCAACTTATCCGCATAGAAAGCGCGTTCATCTGGATCGGACTGCGAACCATTTGACAGATAAAGTTGATCATTCACGTATCTAGGGTAAACATGGAGATGATAATGCCACACGTCTTGATTGCCAGCAGGTTCATTATGTTGCCGTGTCGAAATCCCATCACATCCATATGTACTTTTCATTGCAAATGCTGTAAGCTGAGCCGCGCGATGAATTTCAACAGCGTACTCCGCGGGGAGTTCAAAGATGTTCTCGAAATGTTCATTCGGAACAATAAGAACATGTCCTTTATTGTTTGGCCACCATTTGCCCGCTATAAATGCCGTTACCTTTTCATTCTGATAGATGATATCCCTTTGTTTTGTTCCCTGATCAGATCGCTCGATACCCCAAATACGACAAAATGGACATTCGTAACCTTCCGGCTGATGTGAAAATGATACTGTCATCTTTCTCATACCACTCCTTTCATGTTTACTTCACTAGTTATTAGACGCTGTTACCTTCTGTTCGTTGCGATAAGAGCGCGGGTTATAGAACGATCAGCAATTAACAAACTGATAAGCAAAAAGCAGCTGACCTTGGCGGTAGCTGCTTTCTTCTATCTTTAACTATCAATATTACACACTTCACACTTAGATTGTGCTGTTATCAATAACAAAGCGATATTTCACGTCGGAAGCCAATACACGTTTGTATGCTTCGTCAATCTGATCGGCGGAGATGACCTCAATATTAGGTACAATATCATGTTCTGCACAAAAATCGAGCATTTCCTGCGTCTCACGAATGCCACCAATCATGGAACCAGCGAATGAACGGCGATGACCGATAAGAGAGAATACGTTAACAGCTAAAGGTTCTGCAGGAGCACCTACGTTCACAAGTGTACCATCCAGCGTGAGCAGTGAGAAATAAGCGTTAATATCAATATTAGCACTTACTGTGTTAATCATCAGATCGAAGGTGCCTGCAAGTTTCTCGAATGTTTCCGGTTCGCTTGTGGCAAAGTAGTGATCTGCACCAAATTGCAGTCCATCTTCTTTTTTGCTTAAGGATTGGGAGAGAACCGTTACTTCGGCACCCATCGCATGTGCAATTTTGACAGCCATATGACCAAGACCACCCATACCTACAACGGCAACTTTCTTACCTGGGCCAGCTCCCCAGTGATGAAGTGGTGAATACGTCGTAATACCGGCACACAGCAAAGGTGCAGCAGCATCAAGTGCAATGTTATCAGGGATGCGAACGACGAAATCCTCTACAACAACAATATGAGTTGAATATCCACCTTGCGTAGGCTCACCGTATTTGTCTACTCCAGCGTAAGTTTGAATATTTCCTTTGAGACAGTATTGCTCTTCACCTTTGCGACAGTTAACACATTCACCACAAGAGTCCACCATACATCCGACCCCTACTCGGTCACCGACCTTGTATTTGGATACTCCGGTTCCTACATCCGTTACAATCCCGGCAATTTCGTGTCCAGGAACGAGTGGATAATTCACAGGTCCCCATTCACCGTGGGCAGTATGGATGTCAGAATGGCAAATACCTGCATATTTAATCTCGATTAATACATCATTGGTATCCAGATCACGTCGTTTAATTTCAGCACTTCTGAATTGTTGGTCTGGTCCGTCAACGGCTCTGGCTTTAGCTATAATCAATGGTATAACCTCCTCGTAATTTAAAGTTCAAAATAATCTTACCCCCTCGAGTTAACTCTAGGTCAAATGTTTATCTTATTTTTTTATCTCCAACGTACTTTGACATCCAGTAATCCAACATGTTAGAATTCACTCGGATCAATCCTAGAGTTAACTCGAAGTCTACCCCTAGTAGAAAGGAATTCATTCTAAATGACCTATTCAATCGGTGAAGTTGCCAAAAAATTAGACCTTACGGTATATACATTGCGTTACTACGACAAGGAAGGACTCATGCCTTTTGTGGAACGTACCACGAGCGGAACACGTTTGTTCAAAGACTCCGACATTGACTTTCTAAAGATCATCCAATGTCTAAAGCTGACCGGCATGCCTATTAAAGACATTAAGGATTTTATTGAATGGTGCTCTGAGGGGGACTCCTCGCTGAAGCAAAGATATGACATGTTTACGGAGCGAAAAGCTATTGTGGAAGCACAAATGGAGGAACTAAGAAGAACCATGGAAGTCATCGAGCACAAACGCTCCTACTACGAAAAAGCTTTGAAGGCTGGGACCGAAGAGATTCACAAAATTAAACCGATTGAAAATGCCATCACCAATTGATGGTTCATGCTTTCTATTCTAAAAATTTTGCGAACACAAAAAGTAGCTTGAAGTCCTCTAACGGATTTCAAGCTACTTTTTTGGATATGTCTCCACTCATTATTTTTCCAAAAGTTTCATCGTTACATTGATAATACGGTTTAGTTTTTCCTTATCCGTCGAGGTTCTTGCCATGGCTCTGATACCGACAGAAATATTGTGCAGGTACTCTGCCATTTCCTTCGCATCATGATCAGAAGAGAATTCTCCCTCCCGCTGCCCCCATTGAATAATCTGCTCGAACATTCGCTCAGCTTCGTTAAACGATTCAAGAGATCGGTTGTCCACTTCCTGATCACGTGTGCCTAGCTCCACAGCCGAGTTCACGATCAAACAACCGGATGGTGTCTCTTCTGCTTCACTGATCATAATATCGAAAATTTTATGCAGTGCTTCCACTGCCGTCTTGGATGCCTTGATTTCTGCAAGTAATGTGGTGCTGACCTTACCTCTGTAACGATCCATTGCCTGCAAAAACAGCGAATGTTTGTCGTCAAATGTATCATATATACTTCTGCGATGAATTCCCATATGCTCAACCAGGTCACTCATCGACGTTTTCTCGTAACCTTGTTCCCAGAAGATCTTCATTGCTTTATCCAATACTTCATTCACTTCAAACTCTTTACTTCTAGCCATTCGACTTCCCTCCCAAAATCAATCTAACACATCGGGAACGATCAGTAAATAAAAGATGCAGTTGCCCTTTTCATTCTCATCTTATCATGTATTAGCTGAACCGTAAGTGTATATCTTCTGTACTTGTTGTATATCATGACCTGTGTACTTGTGATTATGTAACCAGCAATCAGAATGTCTTATCCATTCACATCAAATGTTTGCCTATTCCTATCCGTTTTCTACCGCCTTCGGTCAATATACGATAGAATGTGATTATTATGTTGTGAGGAAAAAAGGAGAACTTTGCATGTCTAATCAAATACATGAACAACAAAACGAATTAGCCACACTCATTGACCGTTTGTCTGACAAGGACGGGGTGCACCCTACGGCTATCCCCTCATTATTTTTAATCCGCGAATCGGTCGTTACTGAACCTATATTTAGAGTGAATGAACCTTCCTTCTGCATTATCGTACAGGGTGAGAAAGAGGTCCTACTGGGACAGGATCGTTTCCGGTATGGTCCAGGAAGTTATATCGTGGCAACCGTTGACTTGCCGGTTAGTGGACAAGTGATTCAAGCCTCGTCTGAGACTCCCTATCTGGCCCTGAAACTTGAATTCACATCCAGTGAGATTCTGGAGGTATTGAACCATTCCGATTTCCCAGCAAGACCGCGGAAAACAACGAGACGCGCGATGTTTGTCAGCCAAGCTGAGCCGTCTCTGCTGGATGCAGCCGTCAGGTTAGCCCGTTTGTTGGAAGATCATTCGGAAGATATCCCGCTGCTCGCTCCTTTGTTCAAAAAAGAAATTCTCTATAAAGTTCTGAAAGGCCCACATGGGATTGCCCTGGAACAAGCTACCATGGAGGGCAGCCATACCTATCGAATCAGAGACGTTATTGAATATATTATGAATCACTCTGAGCAAAATTTTCGGGTTGAGGAATTGGCGGATTTGGCAAATATGAGCACTGCCTCGCTGCACAGACACTTTAAAGAAGTGACTGCCATGAGTCCGATTCAGTTTCAAAAACAACTGAGGCTGCAAGAAGCGCGCCGCTTGTTATTATCCAAGTCCACCGATGCAGCAGATGTAGCATTTCAGGTAGGTTATGAGAGCCCTTCCCAATTCAGTCGTGAATATTCTCGCATGTTCGGATATCCGCCCAGAGAAGATATTAAACGCTTGAGAGGCAGAGCCGATGAAACGACTACCATCTCTTAACTGGTTACTGGTTAATATCGTCACTTTACCTCATCTATTTTAACCTCAAAAAGGACTCCTTCTGTTTTGCCAGTCGGAGTCCTTTCCTTATGCAAGGATTAATGAAGATCATTAATCGTTAATATGAAGTCTTTAATACATTAAAAACCAGTCGTATACTGTTTTGGAACGTCCGTTGTCTTGCGCAAAGCAGAAGCTGCTTCCAAGGCCCAGTAAGGATTTCTTAACAGACCTCTGCCAACTGCAACGAGATCAGCTTCTTCATTGCCGATGACTGCATTCGCCAACGTAGGATCATCGAGTCTTCCAACAGCAATCACAGGCACATCAAGAGCCTCTTTGATTGCTTTAGCGAGAGGCACTTGATACGCCGCGTGAGTTCCTGGTCTGCCCCATGCAGCAATAGGTCCCTCGCCACCAGATGAGATGTCAAATACGTCAACGCCTGCCTCTTTATATGCCTTGGCAAACTCGGAACTTTCATTAATGCCATAGCCACCTTCTACATATTCTTTGGCTGAAATACGCATCATCAAAGGCATATCCTCGGGCATCTCTGCCTTAGCAGCCTGAATAATTTCCCGGCCAAATAACGTTAAATCTTGACCGTATTCATCTTCACGCTTGTTTGTTAGTGGAGAATGGAACTGATGAATCAGATATCCATGTGCGCCATGAAGCTCAATTGCATCAAAACCAGCTTTTACAGCACGCGCTACTGCACTCCGGAATTTCTCAACCATTCCCTTTACCTCATCCGTTGTAAGCGCTCGAGGTTGCTTGGAATTCTCATCAAAGGCGATCGCGGATGGAGCAACTGGAACTTCGGCATCTTCTGCTTTGCGGCCCGCATGAGCAATCTGAATACCAACCTTGGCCCCATAACTGTGACACGCATCGACGATCCGCTTCAGAGCTGGGATCTGTTCATCTGACCATAACCCAAGATCATAATCTGAGATCCGGCCATCCGGTTCCACATCTGTCATTTCAATGATAATGAGACCTGTTCCTCCCACGGCACGACTAACGTAGTGCATATAATGCCAATCTGTTGCAATACCATCTTTTTGCTCAACTGAATATTGGCACATTGGAGCCATTACGACACGGTTTTTAAGCTCTAGGCTTTTAAAAGAATATGGACTAAACAAATCTGTCATCAAAATAAAACTCCCCTTTTCATGAATCATGAATAATAAAAATGCATGCGCAAGCATCAAATAAATGCCTACAATTAATAACTCCGTATGATTTAGAACTCACATATATCTTTTACTTCATCACATAAAGACAT
Source organism: Paenibacillus sp. FSL R7-0026 (assembly GCF_038004485.1). Lineage (NCBI taxonomy): Bacteria > Bacillati > Bacillota > Bacilli > Caryophanales > Paenibacillaceae > Paenibacillus > Paenibacillus sp. FSL R7-0026. The sequence continues at coordinate 2,863,743 of NZ_JBBORG010000001.1, read as the reverse complement.
TCAAATCCATGCTTTCGCAGAATACGGACAGCCTTTTTGGATTGAAGCATACCAGGTGACATTATAATTACGTTATCTTCTCGAAGAAGGTATTTTTCCCATGTGAAAGCAAGGCGTCCCAGTGAGATGTTAATCGTATCCGGAGTAGGATTAGCCATATAATCCGTCGCATCTCGAATATCGATCACTTTATACTGCCGAAAATCACGCTCTTGTCTGAGAAATACTTGATAATCTATATATTCAAGATTGCGCACTGGCCAAATTTGACGTACAACGATGAAGATACCTAATATGAAGGTCAAAAGCATCAACATAATCATTGTATAGCCCTCTCTTAACTCATCTGATATCGTTGAAAATTTTGTTTTGGATCAGAGCCCACTCAATACCTCAGATATTGTATCCTCACCAGCGATTAGATCAAATGAACGCTTGTAGGTATTCTTCTCACTCAAACTGGCCAAAATCACATGAGCTACATCTTCACGAGCAATATTACCGGATGTGATATTCTCAGCAGCAGAAACTTTACCTGTTCCTGGTTCATTCATCAGAATCCCTGGACGTATAATGGTATAAGTTAATCCACTGATCTCTAACAATTTATCAGCATAGTGTTTCGCTGCATAATATGGAAGGATGTTATCATGCCAGTTCTCACGACTATTGGCATGGATCGCACTCACCATGATAAATCGATCAATACCCGTTCTTTGAGCCGCTTCAATGGTTTTCCCGGCACCATCCAGATCAATCAGGAGTGTTTTATCATATCCCGTTGTACCGCCAGAACCAGCTGCAAATACAATGGCATCACAACCCGTTACAGCAGCTACAAGTGAGTCAACCGTGCCTTCCAAGTCGGCAAGCACCGTTTCCACACCCTGTGCTGCAAATGAATCTACCTGTTCTTGTTTTCGTACCATGGCAAGAACGGTGTGTTCTTCACTATTCTTCAAAAGATGAATAAGATGTTGACCAATCTGTCCATTTGATCCTACAACGAATACCTTCATGTTCAATACCTCCTTTATACAAAATCACCGCATCCATATTAAATTCATGCGCATGCATTTAATTTAACGGATATACTAATGAGTGTCAAGTCTTCTTATAGGGTAAATGACTACATTACCCTATATTCACCCTAGCCTTAGAACAATTCTTTAGTGAGGTTCTCTAATCGAGTCTCAAATCCATCCTGTTCCAATTCAGTTTGCAAGACCTGATTAAACGTTTGAAGTGCTTTCTTGTATTTATTCTCTCCAAGCTCCGTAATACGAGTGTAAATGCCACGCCGGTCATCTTCACATGCATGTCTTTCCAGAGCCCCACAGTCTTTGGCTTCCATCCTAACGACGAGCCTTGAAGTAGCACTTTGGCTCAACCCTACTAGTTCTTGAAGTTGCTGTAGGCGTAATTCCTTACCCTCCGCATTATATATGAAGTTTAACACATAAAATTCCTTCAAAGATAAGTCATATTGTTGAAGCAGAGCTTGTTCCAGCTTCTCGTTCAGATGGGTATGAATGTTAGAGAAAGCCAACCAAACATTCAAACGTTCACTCTTTTGCTGCAATTTAGATCACCCCACTTGATATTTAATGTTCATCAGCTGTTATCCTATTGTATCAAGCTTAATTACATTGGTCAAAATCCATCCAAGATCGACGTATATAACATTCTAAGCTCATAAGAAGAGCATTTCCCCGTCTTGTAACGACGTTTGGAAATGCTCCAGTATTACCATTTATGCAGTCTAATCTTACTTCGCGGTAAGCAGGCTATCGGAAATAAATTGCAGCTGACCTTCCAACGTTAACGGATCGTTGTACGAGTCTGAAGTCGGATCAAGCTGGAACACATGATTTGCCTTCACCGCAGGCAAGTTCTTCCATAATGTATTGTCATATACGATCTTGGGATCGGTTTTATCTCCCGACCACGGGCTGGTGAAGATGATATCCCCCGCATACTCCGGTAATAGTTCCATGGAGATCGAAGCCCATCCAGTTCCGCTGTCAATCGCTTCAGCTTGGGCCTTGGCCGGTGCCTTGAGATCAAACTCCCCGTAAATAATTTCACCGCCTCGACCATAGTTATGACCAAATACAAATAATCCTTTAGCGTACGGATTCAGGATGGAAACCGTGCGATCGCCTACAGCTTCCTGAACTTTAGGCTTCAGTTCGTTGATCTTCGCTTCCCATTTCGCATTCCAAGCTTTCGCTGCGTCTTCTCTATTGGTGAGCTTACCCATTTCGAGCATCAAATCTTTGAAATCGCGCTTACCAAATGTAATCTGTACGACAGGTGCAATCTGTTCCAGCTTATCGATGCCCTCTGTGCCAGTGTACACGATAAAGAGGTCAGGTTTTAAGCTGATTAACTTTTCTGGGGTAGGCTCTTCACCCAGATCGCTGGTGCCTGCTGCTGCAAGTTGGTCCTTGATATACTTGTTGTTCATCGCACCCGATAAAGCGCCGACTACCGGTGCATCCAAGGCAACAAAGTACCCTGTCGAGAATGATGTCAAATCAATAATACGTTTTGGATTTTTGGGCACCTGTACTTCGCCTGCATCCGATTGATATGTAACAAGTTCCTCTTCGCCAGTTGCCACTTCATCAGCGGAAGAAGCTGAATCCGAGTTCGTCTTGGTTCCTGTCTCAGCAGCTGCATTCGTGTTGTCTCCGGTTGTACTATTCGTCGTGGCAGCCTGACCACATGCACTAAGTACAAGCAGCAATATCAGTGCCATCATGATCCATATTGGTTTTCGCTGTTTACGCAAAATAAACCCACCTCTTCGTTGATATTGATAATCGTTATCAACGATATCATGCTATGCAGGATTTGACAAGCAATGTTTATTTTACTCCCTCTATGAACTCTAACTTGCAAGTCACCAAGTCAAACAGCTATCATCAATAGAGTAAACCATTCACTTTTTCTAAAAAAGAGAGTATTAAAAAGCCAATGAAACGTATTCAAGGAGGAAAACATGGAAGAGATTATATTGTGGTTAAAGTATTTGTTTTTAGGTATTGTTCAAGGTGCGACGGAGCCAATCCCCGTCTCCTCAAGCGGTCATCTGATCATCGCCCAGAAACTAATGGGCATCAAGCAGAATGGATTGTCATTTGAGATTTTAACTAACACAGCATCACTTATCGCTATTATTTTTATTTTCCGGGAAGATATCAAAAAGTTGATTATTGGTGCATTAGGTTACCTGCGTACTCGTAAAGAAGAATATCGAGCAGACTTCATGTTTTGCTTATACATAATTATTGGTACGATCCCTGCTGCTGTCGTTGCGGTCCTGTTCAAAGATCGGATTGAAGAAATCTTCTCGTCCGTATATACTGTTTCCATCGCGCTATTGATCACCGGGGTTGCCTTATGGCTGATTCGTAATCTTCGTGGTCGCAAGCAAGACGGAGATCTGTCTACGAAAGATGCATTGTTGGTAGGTCTGGCTCAGGCGGTCGCTCTTATTCCGGGGATTAGCCGCTCTGGGGCGACTGTAATTGCCTCCATCGCTGTCGGTATGAAACAGGAGACAGCTTTGAAGTTCTCCTTTATGCTGTACATTCCCATCAGTATTGGCGGACTCATCATGGGGGTGTCCGACATTGCCAATGATCCGAATCGATCACAGCTGGCTATCCCTTATCTGATCGCATTCATCACGACGCTCTTCGTCACCTATTTCTCCATGCGATGGTTTATGGGCATTATGGCCAAAGGCAACCTGAAATACTTTTCGTATTACTGTTTTGCCGCAGGTACATTATTGCTGATTTTCTTATAAAAAAGTCCACACACCAAAAGGAACAACCAGCGATGGTTGTTCCTTTGTTGTATAGTGGCAGAGCTTTAATGACCCATATCAAGAGCTAGACGGTCAGACGCGTAGCCTTGTTGCTCCTGTTAACCAGCTCTGTAGCCGCGAACATGACACTGAACAGAATCAGCAGGATCAGGGGTACCATGGACATTCCCCATTGGCTGGCCATAAGCCCCATACCTAACGGGATGAGCGTCGAACCTGTATAGGCACTGGCCATTTCAAGTCCAATTACACTTGGGGATGCTTTCTCTCCGAAGCGTTCCGGTGTCGCATGAACGATACTTGGATAGATCGGTGCTCCGCCCAATCCCACGATAAATAAAGCCCCTGCGGCAATCCAGTAAGGAATCGGCATAACCAGGATAACCAATCCGAAGCATCCAACAATTCCACCATATCGGATGAGATTTTTGCTGGATACATGAGTCGAAAGAAAACCTGAGATTACACGTCCCAAGATAATGCCAATGAAAAATAGAGAGGATAGTGCTGCGGCAGTGCCTGGAGAAACTCCCTTGTTAACAATGAAGAAAGATGCCATCCACAGACCGGCAGCAGTTTCGGAACCATTGTAACAGAGCATCGCAAGCATCGACATTTTGACGCCGGGGATACGTATGGCCTCACGGTTGCTTACGCGTTTCTTCTCATCGCCTGAACCCTCTACTCTTCCCTTCTCAAAAATCTTCCATAGAGACAAAGTTGATAATAAGACCACCACGATCCCAAGCAAAATCAACCCCACAGTAACGTATCCTGCACGCCAGTTGTTTGCTTGATTCAGCCAAAATGCCATAACGAGTGGGCCTGTCACTGCGCCAATTCCCCAGAAACAATGCAACCAGTTCATATGCTTGGCCTTGAAATGCAATGCAACATAATTACTTAGTGCCGCATCCACCGAACCTGCACCTAAGCCGAGAGGGAAGGCCAGAATCAGTAAAAACACAAAATTCTCAGAAAATGAGAATCCCAACAGCGCGATCGTTGTTGAGAGGATACTGAATAATGTGACTTTACCCGTTCCGAACCGGTATAACAATCGGCTGGCGGACAGACTGGACACTACTGTACTAAATGAAATGATTAGCGATATGTAACCAGCCATTTCTGTTGTCGCATGTATATCGTTTTTCATAACGGACCAGGCACTACCAAGTAAAGCATCAGGTAATCCCAGCCCTATAAATGCGAGATAAATAATGATTAACAATAACGTGACCATCTGGGTGTCTCTCCTCAGTTTGTTTAATTTCTGATTCTCGTTGAACCACCCATATAATAATATTGATATTTCTATCTGTAATCTTCCTATATTTTGACTCCTTATATCAGTATTCTGATATACTCTGGCGACTTATAACCTATATCACTGGTTCAGGATAGGTATTTCTCCAAGCAAATTCTTCAAGTTGATGGCATCCCACGGCATATGCTCAGTTATTCCTAATCCAACTACATCTGTTTCTTCAGACAGTTCTTTGATCAGATGAAGCAAGTGAGGTATTTGCATGGTTCCCGCTGGTGAAAACACATAAGGTTCCCCTGGTTTGGCGAATAACAATGAACGGAACATGTTGGGATCAAGCACATCCAGATCAAGGTGAAATGCCAGATGTTTGATACCAGTCTCTTTAATCCACTTCTTAATCGAATCCATGCCATGGGTTAATTCTTCAGTTCCAGCCGTTCGGATACCCAATCTTTGAATCATTTCGGTTTCCTGTTCCGTGGGGGTTGACAACCCGGCCATGAAGACATGTTCAGACTTCAAGGGGACACTCACATGTTTGGCAAACTCCGGATCGCCTTCCCCAAGAAGGTTCCCGAGCGGTAAAGTATGACCGTTGTCATAGCCCTCGTATCTAACCAAATCACCATGTGCATCAATCCATATCAAACCAAGTTCTCCGCCATATCGTTCATTTAAATAAGCAAACGGGGCTTGTTCAACCAAACAGTCACCGCCAAACATGACAATGCGCTCGGGCTGGTGAGCTTGAATAATATGCTGGGCAGCCTGCAATTGCTGAAGTAGCTGTGTTCTGCCTTTTATCCCGTTCTCGCTTACCAGAGATGTTCCATCATAAGCCTCAACAGGAACATGAATGAGAGGTTGATCATTGTCAGGTGCAAGCCATGCAAGCAGCTCCGCTCCAAAAGAGTAGTTTGGATTATCTCCACCTTGCCATTGTGGCATAAGCAGACGTATTGTTTTTTGAGTCATCGTAAATCTCCTTTACTTCAAAGTAAGGTTAGTATAAACTGAGCCCAAACAAATAAATAGTACGGTCTTTTATGATAGGTACTACCCGGAAGGATAGTGTAAATGATGAGTATGGCTGAATACCACGGTAAAGTTAAAAACATTCAAGATACCCCTTTTGGATATACGTTGTCTGTCATTGGTGGCAAATGGAAAATGGTGATTATGTATCTTCTGGCTGATAACCAGCCTGTCCGCTTCAATGAACTTAAAAGACAGATCGGCGCTATCACGTATAAAACGCTGAGTTCACAGCTCAAAGAATTGGAAGCAGATGGTATGGTCGAACGGAAAGAGTATCCCCAAGTCCCTCCTAAAGTCGAGTACCGTCTGACAGCGAAAGCTGAAACGTTATTGCCCGTTTTGGAAGGACTATGCGAATGGGGTGTTCAACATCAAGAACCTTTATTGATCAATAATAGCGCAACGGATTGAACGCTTTTGTCTATATTCTCAGATGAGATAATTGGAGTAAATGGAGTATGTTAAAATGCAAAAAGTCGCCAATCGGCGACTTTTTTACTTCTATCTTGTGTTCCTCTGTCCGTTCAGCAAATAAAAGCTGTGATTCGTAGAATTATACTTTTTCGTGTACCAGATCTTTCTGGTAGGCCAACACTCTGTCCCAATTGCCACTGAAAACAGGAATTCGATAATACCCTACACGCTCATACAGCGCTGCTGCTTCTGGTTGCAAGGGACCTGTTTGCAGTTTCAGATTGGTATAACCAAGTTCGTTCGCAAGACGCTCTGCCTCGGCCAATATAGCCTGGGCAATCCCCTTACGGCGGTAACCACTGCGTGTATACATGCGTTTAACTTCTACAGATGTTTCATCAAGGGGTCTAAGTGCTCCGCAACCAACCGGATACCCGTCGATCCTGGCAACGATAAAAGCCGCACGGGGCACCTCAACGTCTGACAGTTGAAATCCCGCAGTTCCATCACCGCCATATAACAAACCGAGTTCTTCACTCAATTCCTTGATCAATAGTAGCGAATCCTCGCTCCGAATATCTTCAGCTGCTGCATGCACGATATGTGTCATCCCACATACCCCCTTTATCTTATTGGACTTATTGGTTTAAATGATATATCTAAATTATCATTCCCAACAGCAAGCGTCAATTCCCCCATTCATTGAATATTTCTATAAGTGCACCCTATAAATACCCGAACGTATCTTATTGCCGTCTTTATTCGTTTACATAAGAAATATAACGAGCAATGATGTATATGAATTTAAATTCTTGGAGGTCTGATATTATGGAAATTTCAAAGGGAATAGCAATGCTTCAGCTTGATTTTGAGGGGAATATAATTCACCCTGTTTTGATATGGGATGAAGAAATGGTTGTGTTAATTGATACCGGATTCCCTGGACAATATCACGATTTGTGTATTGCACTCGAAAAGATTGGTGTGCCGATCAGCCGACTTAAAGCAGTGATTTTGACGCATCAGGATGTTGACCATATCGGCTGTCTTCCCGAGATTTTGCAGGAGTGTGGCTCACATGTCAAGATATATGCGCATGAGCTGGATAAGCCATATATTGAGGGACAGCTCCCTCTTCTCAAAGATGGTCACCTTGAGCATCCTCCAAAAGGCAAAATAGATGAAACGGTGACTGATGGTCAGGAACTGCCGTTTTGCGGTGGCATTCGCGTTATTCATACACCTGGTCATACGCCAGGTCATATCAGTCTATATTTGATGGACAGCAAGACGCTCATCGCCGGAGATTCAATGTACAGTGTAGACGGCATGCTTGGAGGCATTCATGAACCAACTACACTGGATACAGAGACAGCTCGGTTCTCTTTGAAAAAGTATATCGAACTGGACATTACATCTGTGATTTGTTACCACGGTGGACTAAGTCAGGGGAATGTAAATCAACAGATCTCAGGGCTAGTTAAAATGAGCTAACGAATATTTACACTGGACACTCCGATGACAGAACAACCTTCCGATCGCTGTTATCCCAAGATTTTTTTAATTCTTTTTATAAAGGGTAAATCCGGGGATAGCATATGCTTCCGATGTAGCTTTCTTGCAGAAAGCTTGTAGGCGAACGCTCTGCTTCTTCAGGTTCTTTCCGTCCTCTCCGTTTTGTGTAAATGTTTAGTTCAATTTATATAGTTAAGGGTTTATGGTTTGGCATACTGCAAAATGGCTGTAGCCGCACGAATTCGCAGCTCTTCTTCTTCACTGTGTAACGCTTCTATCAGCACCTGGAGAGCTGTCTGAATTGTGGCTTCATCTACCCCTGTTGTGAGAGAGTTCGTTGCTTCGGCTGTTATGCTGACTGCAAGACCTCGATCCAGCTGTGCTTGTGATATGGGATACTCAAACTTCGCAAGGATGGCTGAATCATTTTGCAGTGCCTGCACTTTGTCATTCAGCTCAGTGAGAGGAATACGACCCAACCATGTAACTCCGCGACGGTGACAGATCAAGTCGTTTTCTGTGCCAGCGGAATCGTCGTAATAATAATCCCCGATATCCCCAACATACGTCCATTCATCATCGCTAATTAATACATAATCTCCATCCTGCATGAGGTTAGCAAACATATGTAATGTCGCGAGTGTGCTCGCCAATTCTGCTTCATCCAAAGGATAGTGTTGAACCAGCTGTTCCTTCCATAGCTCCGGGGGCGTTTGCTCCAGATCCCCTGTACCTGACCAAGCAATACCAATATAATTGTCTTCCAGAAATGATGTTACTCTGTTGATTCCATGCACGGTGGACTTGATATGATACAGGTTCATGCGTACCGCCTTCCTTTCAATCATTCGTATGAACATAGTTAACCATTGTAACATTAGCGGTGTCTATTTCAAACGTAATGATCTCTTTCCCATATGGCGGGTTATGTGGACCGTAGAACGTTCTGACTTCCAGAACGGTTCGAAAGTTATAACCACCTTGTGTGCGCCTTTTAAGTTCCAATACATGAATATCATATAGACCGTAGCTAGGGACCAGCATATGATTTGCCTGATAATAGTTGGTAATCTCACGGTAAATGTATGGGTTGAGCATCGTAAGTGCTAATGGCTTATAGTTTTCTTCCTGTACGCTCTCAGGATCTGCATATGTAACATCTGTGTATAGGGAAACACTATTTATCATTAATGTTGCTGCAAATATAAAGAGAAAAATTTGTTTTTGAATTACCATACTCATCCACCTTTTACTTTCTATTATCCCGAGCGAATGCAAAAGCATACAAAATATGATTATGATCTATTATTTATCCTTAGCTGAGTTGGAAGGTTATTCTGTCATCGGAGTGGCAAGTGTACATACTCGTTAGTTCAACTTATATAGCGTGCACCTTTGGATATAGCCCTAGGCTATAACTAGGTATAATTTAATGGAATTACATTATAACTCCGGATCTGTGATAAATTTTGTGTAACATAAAAGCAGAGGGGTTTTAAACAATGACAAAAAGTAGTGTATTGGGATATCCGCGTATTGGTGCTGATCGGGAATGGAAGAAAGCGTTGGAAGCGTTCTGGGCAGGTAAGCTGGAGGAATCAGAATTTCACGCACGTTTGCAGGAGATCCGTATCGATCATTTGCGCAAGCAACAAGCAAAAGGCATCGACATCATTCCGGTTAATGACTTTAGCTATTATGATCATATCCTGGATACGGCCGTGATGTTTGGCATTATTCCTAAACGATTTGCTTATGATGGTGGTTCCGTTCCGTTGTCCGTATATTATGGAATTGCACGGGGAACGAAAGATGCTGCAGCAAGCGAAATGACAAAATGGTTCAACACGAACTATCACTACATTGTACCTGAACTGGACGGGGCTTCCCCAACTCTGACGGAGAACAAACCACTTGTCGCTTATCGTGAAGCAAAAGAAAAACTCGGCATTGAAGGAAAACCGGTTATCGTTGGACCGTTAACCTTCCTGAAGCTCTCCAAAGGCTATGATAAATCCGAGACAGACGCTTGGTTGGACCGCTTGCTTCCACTTTACACTCAATTGCTTCAGGAACTTGCAAGCGAAGGCGTTCAGTGGGTACAGGTCGACGAACCTATTTTGGTAACCAAATTAAGCGATGAAGACGTACAGCGTCTGAATAAAATATATAAAACATTTGCCGCAGCCGTTCCAGGCCTGAATATTATGTTGCAAACGTACTTTGAATCTGTCGAAAACTACAACGATATTGTTGCACTGCCAGTTCAAGGTGTAGGACTTGATTTTGTACACGGATTCTCTGGTAACACACAATCCATTCGGACATCCGGTTTCCCGGCAGACAAAGTTCTCGGAGCAGGTATTATTGATGGACGTGGGATCTGGAAAGCTTCCCTTCAATCAAAACTGAATTTGCTGAATGAATTGACTGAGTTCGTGACACCTGAACGTATCATCGTGCAATCATCTTGCAGCCTGCTGCATGTACCAGTAACCACAGACCGTGAGGCAAAACTTACATCTGAACTGAAAAATGCTCTTGCATTTGCAGATGAAAAGCTGGATGAGATTGTTCTTTTGACTACAGCCTTATCTTCACCAAGTGCAGAGATTACTGCCAAAATAGACGAAGCAGAGCTTCCTCTTCTGGCGCTTCAGCAATCCGAAGATCGGAACCGTACCGCTGTACAGAAAGCCGTTGCTTCCATCAGTGTTCAACAGCCAGTGCGCTCACGTCCTTTTGCAGAGCGTCATGAAGCCCAGCAGGCCAAGTGGCAATTGCCACTCTTCCCGACAACAACGATTGGTAGTTTCCCACAATCTGCTGAAGTCAGAAAAGCACGTCAGTTGTGGCGTAAAGGCGAATTGAACAACGAGCAGTATGCTGCCTTCATCCGGGAGCAGATTGATATCTGGATTAAGATTCAGGAAGAGATCGGAATTGACGTACTGGTGCATGGTGAGTTTGAGCGTACCGACATGGTTGAATTCTTTGGCGAGAAACTTGCCGGTTTTGCCTTTACACAGTTTGGATGGGTACAATCATATGGTTCACGTTGCGTGAAGCCACCTATTATCTTCGGTGATGTTGCATTTACGGGTGAAATGACGGTTGAAGAAACAAAATATGCCCAATCGCAGACAGAGCGTCCTGTCAAAGGCATGTTGACTGGCCCGATTACCATCATGAACTGGTCATTCGTACGCGAAGACATTGCTCGTGAGCAGATTGCCTATCAATTGGCGTATGCGTTGAGACAGGAAGTCGAAGCACTTGAACAGGCAGGCATTGGTATGATCCAGGTTGACGAGCCGGCTGTTCGTGAAGGACTTCCTTTGAAAGAAAATGAACAAGCGGATTACCTGGCTTGGGCAGTCAAAGCGTTCCGTATCTCCACGTGCACGGTGCATGAAACGACTCAAATTCATACGCATATGTGCTATTGCGAGTTCCATGACATGATTGATTCCATTGAAGCTATGGATGCGGATGTTATCTCCATTGAGACATCCCGTAGTCACGGTGAACTGATTCATAGTTTTGAAGAAAATACGTATGAGCTCGGTATCGGTCTTGGCGTATATGATATCCATAGCCCACGAGTTCCGAGTGTGGATGAAATGAGCAGCATGATTGAACGTGCCCTGCGTGTTCTTGATCCGAAGCTGTTCTGGATTAACCCGGATTGCGGATTAAAAACCCGTGGACAGGAAGAAACGGTAGCTTCCCTGCGTAACATGGTTGACGCAACCAGAATCGCTCGTAACAATCACGCTTCAGCTGCTGTATTGTAATCGGCTACGAAGCAGCATAACTTCAAAAGTAAAGCCGGACACCCCTTCGTTAAATGGGTGTCCGGCTTTTTATGCTTTTATTATTGTAGTTATTTTTAACGTACATTCATTTCACTTGTAACATGGCGATCTCTGGCGTTCCTGCCCCTCTTCTCACCACCATCCAACGCTTACAACTAGATACTCTCTTCCAGCCATTGCTGCAATGGGATATCCTCGGTCAGTTCGCCAAGCAATATATGACGGAACTCCCCTTCCTTATCAATTACCATCGTTGCGGGCAAACCCGTAATACGATACATACCTGATATGTTGCCCGTCACATCAATGATCACCGGAAAATCAAACGCCTGCTTATCCATAAACTCACGAATCGTACCCTTCGATTCCCCCACGTTAACAAACAGGGTTTCCACGTCATTCTGATAGTCCTGAGCGATCTGGTGAACGAGCGGCATCTCCCTTACACAAGGTGTGCACCATGAAGCCCAAAAGTTAATCATGACGGCTTTGCCACGATAATCCGACAGCTTGACTTGTTCGCCTGCTGAATTAACCGCTGTGAACTCAGGAGCCACGGCACCAGCTTCAATGGCGTTACCTCGCTCAGACTCGGGTGTCGATACATTTTCGAAAATGGCCCATGTACCTGCTAACAATGCGATCACACCAATCAAAATTGTAAGTGTACGTCTGCTTTTAAAACTTTTTTTCTGCAATAAACTCACCTTCACTTTAAGCCAAGACTTTGATGAAATGCTGCATGGAGCGAACCGAATTGATCACAAAAGTCGTGAGTGGAGCCCTCTCCAACATTACGTCCATGGTTCATGAATATCACCTGATCCGCAATGTCGTCTGCGATCTCCAGCTGATGGGTCGAGAACACGACCATCTGGCCTTCCTGTTTGATGCCCTTGAGCAGCTGAGTTAATTCCTGCATCCAGAATGGGTCCAATCCATTTGTTGGCTCATCCATGATGAGCAGTGGAGGTTTCGACAGCACAGCCTGGGCGAATAACACACGTTGGCGCATGCCTTTGGAGAAGGTCGTAACCCGGTTTTTCTTTTGATCCTCCAAACCTACCATGGTCAGTACTTCCTGTACTCTCTCCTTGGGAACTTTCCTCAGAGAAGCCCAGAACAGAAGCATTTCCTCCGCACTTAGTCCTTGATTAAATTGATAATCGTCCGGCATGTATCCAATTTGCTCTGAATAACGCTTTCGGTCCTTCGACCATCGCACATCGTTCACCGCAACCTCACCGGAGGTAGGCCGAAGAATTCCTGCGATCATACGCAGCACCGTGCTCTTTCCTGCACCATTCCCTCCACAGAGCGCAAGCACTTGGCCTGAAGTAATGCGAAAGGAGATATCCTCAACAATTGGTTGCTTTTTAATGGATTTGCACAATCCCATCACTTCGAGTCCCACCTTATCCATGAGAACGCCCCCTCTCCCAGATCGCATATACCGCCAGGACAGAGCAGGTTATCCAGAACAGGCATATCCCGATGAAGAACCAACTGCCACTTGGTTGCTGCACCCACTCCACCCATCGATAATATTCTGGTCCAAGAATGGAGCCGCCTCCCAGTTTGATGACTACAAACAATCGCACCAGCTCGGCCGGATTGATGAGCGTTAGTATAATCAGCAGTGGTTTCACCCAAAGATAAGGCATCAGTCCCAGCACTGAGAGCAATAAGGTCGGCCATCCAATGACTGCGAAAAACCATACGGTCACGGATATGGTTAACGCCTGCCACCGATTGCGCGACAACGAACCGATAAATAGCGCCAGCGTCAGGAATAACAACACCAGTCCACACGAGAATGCCAGAAAAAGAAGATATGTCATGACATCCAGTGGATTCCCAATCACTCCGCTAATGACCCCCATCAGGCCGTATCCAAATGCAACAATGGTAATTAAAACAATCGACAGCCCAAGATACTTGCCCACAATAAAAGACATCGTGCCGATGGGATACGTGGACAGCAGCTGCCAGCTACCGTCTTCCTTTTCGGATGTTAGTGAGAAGGATCCGAGAAACAGCGTCATTAATGGTAAGAGGTAAAGAATGAGATTTAACATCGAACCTGTTGTGCCCGAATATCCTTCAACCAGATTCTGCGAATTCAGAAGTAACAAGCTTAAGCTAAATGTGCAAAAAAGGATCAGAAACGAATACGCCCAAGGATTGCGAAATCCCATTTTCACTTCTCGTCTTGCAATCTGTATCATATCTGACATCATTGATCACCATTTTCTATTGTCATACTTAGTGGCCTGACTCTTCTTTCATCTCACCTTCCTGATGCATCTCATTACCATCTCCTTCTTCACCATGTCCGTGCTCATCATGCCCATGTTCACCCATCATGTCCATATTCTCTGTGTTCTGTTTCCAGTCATGAGAGGCAAGATCCTCAGCGGTCATAATGGTTCCAACACCTTGCTCTGCAATGAAAGCTTCAGCCGAGGGCTTGTCCTTAAAATTAAGAATTCCATAGGCCATAGGCGTACGCAATGAAGCGTCGTATACATACGTGGCTTTGCTGTATTCAATCCATTCCTTGTCATTGTAATCACGTACATAGTCCATGCCGATGTTATCTGTGCCATTTTCTGTTTTCCACTGGTTCATGCAGCCGATATCATCGAACTTGTAATTTTGGCCGTCTTTCGTAGTGAGCTGTGTTGCATATGCATCGTCCTTCACCTGCATTTTACAGATCGCACAGATATCCACGTCTTCATTGATCGGCAATGCCGCGTATTTTGTTCCACAAGCGGTTAACAATACCATGCCAAACATAAGTACCATAACCATGGACCATCTTCTGTTCAAGCTTTTGTTCATTTTCGTAATACCCCCATATAGATGATTATAAGCGTTGCCATACCCAACAGAACTAACCCGAGCATCCACACCACATTGAAACCTGCTACCCTTTCCACTGACATGTTCAGATCAGATCCCGTATCCATGCTCATTCGTGGCGATTTATCGGTAGTCCATTGTTCTCTGCCTTCTGTAAACAAGTCACTCAGAAAGACCATACCCGGTGATTGGAAAAAGAGCTGATACGCAGAATTTCGACTGACCAGTTGCTCATAAAAAGGATTGATGGCATAGGAGATTTCACTGATCCCATCCCGATTCAGATCGAGCCCCTGAAAGGAGTCCCAGTAATTCTCCATCAGGACATTATTCGGGCTATCCAGCGCTGAAGCTTCAATAACATTGGATACCAATTGGTTACGTGTAAACTCATTAGCTTCTGCCAGAACAAGCTGGATGCCAACAAAATTCCGAAGCACCGCATTGTCATGTATCTTATTGCCTGAGGATTCTGCAATATTCATGCCGACACGATTACCTTCCACTACATTGTTGTGAACAGAGGATTGATGTACGTCATACAACAGAATCCCTTGGGAATGAACATTGGTACTTTGTTTGCGAAAAGAATTGCCCGATATGACCGTATTCTTGACGCCCATGATCATGGCACCTGTCATGTTCTCCTCTCCGGTATTGTCCATGACAGAAGAGCCGTCAATGTACATACAGTGGATGCCGTACCTTGTATGTAACAGCCTGTTATTTTGCACGGTAGACTTGCGACTGTTCTCCAGATAGATTCCATCCCTCATGCCGGTGATCTCATTGGCTTCAATGAAGCTATCATGGGAGTTGTACAGATCAATGCCATTGCCCTTCTGGCCACTGGAAGCAGAATCAGCCCCCGCCCACGTAATGTTGTTCCGCTGAATCGTTGCCTGACTCGAATTCCGGATGATCATCCCGTACCCCTGGGTCTGAATATTCAGATCCGTGATTTCACTGTTTTTCCCTTCAACCTGAATCGCTGCAGTCTGTTCATTCGTATCATGTTCAATTGTGAAACCGCTCAGTTTCACCCCATCCGAGCGAATCATTATCGTAGAGGTCGCTTCCGCATTAACAACTATGACCGTAGGATCACCCTGAATGGTGATGTTCTTGTCAATAGTCACGGGTCCAGAATAACGACCTGATGCAAGTTCAATGACTTCTCCAGGTGCAGAACGGTCAATCATAGGCTGAAGGGGAATGAGATCACGATGTCCGGAAGAGGCCATGACTGCACCGTGCGGAAGGGATAGTAGGAGCAACATCATTCCGATTAGAAAAATTAAATCTGTAACCCGACTCTTCTTACAACTGTTGGATGCACCCAAGCCTGCCCAAGGATTACTCATGATTCAAACCGCGCAATTCCGGCTTCTTGTTACAGTTGCTTAATGCTGTGGCAATGTATTCAACGGGTCTTACGTTAATCCAAAATATACGTTGGTTGTACACACCATCCCTCCATTCCACTTAAAATCAACTATTCATGACTCTAATTCATTAAAGCTAAGCTAAAAATGAAGCGTTATCACAATCCTGATCATAGTGTACTTAAAATGGTATTTATTCCATATAGCTCAATTAGGCTATAGACGCTCCATTTTTGTGTCGATATTGTGATGTAAATCAAAAAAAGCCGCCATATAGGCGACTTCTAAGTGATATATTATTCAAATGGATAGGTCCAAAATGTTTCTCTGCCAAAACGTTTCTTGATTTCTTCATTATTCAGCTCACGATTTCCTACAAGTTCTGCTGCCTGGAATTGTGAACGATGGGCACGAATGGACGCCATTTTTCGATCCAAAAATTCGGATACGTCAACGAATACATCCGGTTTGCCAATATACTGTTCCTGATTATTTGCGAACGCAACGCAGTGAACAATCGGACGTTCATCTACAGGAAGTTTAGCGATTGTACGTATAACAGCGGCTCCCGTTGCATCATGATCGGGATGAACACTGTACCCCGGATAGAACGTAATGACCAGCGTGGGGTTTAATTCTTTAAGTAGCGACATGACGGTGTCTTCCAGTAACTGTGGGTCTTCGAACTCCAGCATTTTATCGTGGAAACCCAGCATTCTCAGGTCCTGAATACCAATCGCTTCAGAAGCTTCGATGAGTTCCTGTTTACGGATGCCAGGCAACGTCACTCGGTTGGCAAATGGAGGAATCCCCATATTGCGCCCCATCTCGCCAAGTGTTAGACAAGCATAGGTTACATGGGCACCGCCATCTATGTATTTGGCTAACGTTCCCGATACAGAGAAAGCTTCATCATCTGGATGTGGATATACCACCAAGATGCGCTCATGCTCGTTTTGTGTAGTATTCATGTTTATTCAATCCTCCGCTTTCATCAGAACATCTCTCGGCTTAATTGTAACGCCACAACTAGTTTACCTTGGCTGTCGTGACCGGCGAGAATCAGTCTTTCTTGTTCCTGCTCATCAATATGTGTAAGTCCTTCGGCGTAAAGCCATCCCTGCGTTGTTTTCAGACCAACACGGTATGGACCTGTACCTGAAATGGACCCCTGCGTATATCGTATGGCCGCATTAGTAATGAATGCCGATGCTGGATGTTTTGTACTGTCCATGTGTTGTGCGTAAGCACCTGACGTAAGTTCTAGATGTACGTATAAGTCCTGATCAGCAAGATTATTGATCCGGAGCTGAATATCTTGAGGTTTAATCGGTTGCATAGCGGCCTCCTTGTCTAATGTAATTGTACGAACTTCATTTTAACATAACCAGAAGAGAATATACATGGAGTGACCCTATCGCCTCTTATAGAGCGTTCTCATGATGATTCCAGTTTGAAAACAAGAACAGATTTGCGCGTTTTTTTCTCTTTTTATTCATGGACCATATCTATATTATGAAGTGTAGGCAAAAACGCCCGTGATGAAGAACCTTAAATCTTAAATGAATCTTGCTCCAACATGTTTGGAAAGGAGTTTAACTCGACTTGAAATCTCTAATACAACTACTTCATTTTGGCTATCATCAGGCCATGAGCTGCATATTTCCCGTAGCGATCTTTGGAACACTGGCCCTGTCCAGCGTAATTCCTATTCCTTTCCTTCATCGATATGATGCCATTCTGCTCGTATTGCTTGCTGTGCAGTACCTGATGTATCGAAGCGGCTTGGAAACCAAGGATGAGATCAAGGTCATCTGTGTATTTCACATTATTGGCCTGGTGCTAGAAATCTATAAAGTATGGATGGGATCATGGTCATACCCTGAGCAAGCATACAGCAAAATCCTTGGTGTCCCTCTTTATAGCGGATTCATGTATGCAAGTGTAGCCAGTTTTATGTGTCAGGTGTGGCGAAGACTGCGAATGGACATGACTGGATGGCCTGGTTTTGCACCTTCGATGCTGCTCGGAGCAGCCATCTATATTAACTTTTTCACTCATCATTTTATGCCGGATTTTCGCTGGTGGCTGACGGTGCTTGTATTCGTTGTCTTCTGGAAAACCTGGATTATTTACCGGGTACGAGCAACGACCTATCGAATGCCCTTATCGCTTGCTTTTATCATTGTTGGTTTCTTCATTTGGACTGCTGAGAACATCGCTACATTCTTCAATGCCTGGAAATATCCTGATCAGCATGATGCATGGCAACTGGTTAGCTTTAGTAAGATCAGTTCGTGGTTCCTGCTGGTCATAATCAGTGTCATCATCGTTGCGCAGCTCAAATATGTGAAAGCCAATCGAACCGCAGATGATCCAAAGTCCAGTTAACTATTTATTCTCTAACCGTAAAACAGCAGCAATCTTAGACTCGTACATAAAGTCTTCGAATGCCGCTGTTTTTTTACTGTGCCAATGCAACTGGAGATATACTTATGTCCCCCACCTGATCGGTAACACTTTCATTTGACAAAAACGACACTGGTGTCATAAAATGATCAAGAAAGCGACATTGATGTCACTTTTTTCGATTCTATTACATCAGGAGGAAGCTATGACTCAGAAATCGTTGTCCAAAAAAATGATGATCCTTGCAGGTGCACATCAGGTATTTGTTCGAAAAGGATTCCATGCTGTCACGATGACAGATATTGTGGAGCAATGCGGAATTAGCCGCGGCGGTCTTTACCGATATTTCAACTCAACAGAGGAGATTTTCAGATCCTTATTGATGGAAAGTAGCAAACAGACGCATGAAACTTTTACAGCCCAGATGGAAGCAGCTATACCATTTCAGCAGATCATGGATGCATTCTGGACAAGTCAACGGATCGATCTAACTGAGATCAATGACAGTATTATGACCGCGGCGTATGAGTTTTTCTTGTCACACCGCAATGCAGAGGATCGTGAGTTGCTTCACCGCCAACAGGATCATAGCATCACGGAGCTCAGTCGACTGATCGACTATGGGGTCCAACGTGGTGAAATACAGGTTGAGGCAAGCCACACGGCTGCTGCTCATATTGTTATTTTCCTGGAGGGAATACGAGTGCTTGCCCTGTCTACCGATCTAACTGAAGATTTTATTCGCGAACAGCTTGATTTCATCCAAATTCATCTTTATGAAAGAAGTGTGTAAGATGAACATCGCCATCTCCGTTCAGAACGTAACGAAACATTTTAAGAAAAATGAAATGATACTAGGCGATATCAGTCTGGATCTCGCTGAAGGTGAGTTTACAGCCATCATTGGCCCAAGTGGCTCCGGAAAATCCACGCTTCTCAACCTGATGTCAGGACTGCTCAGACCCTCGAATGGTCACGTCTTCATCAATAACCAGGACATTGCTGAACTGAACGAGGATGCACTTGCCGACTTTCGCAGACTGCATCTGGGGTACATTTTCCAACAGTACCATCTGCTCTCTCATCTTACGGTTCGTGAAAATATATACATTGGTCTCTCTGGAACAAGTGAACGCCACACGGTTGAGGAGCTAGCTGCTCTTCTGGGGATTAAGGACATACTGAATCAGTTTCCCGGTCAACTGTCTGGTGGGCAACAGCAGCGGGTAGCCATTGCACGTGCATTAATTAAGAGGCCTCGTATCTTGTTCTGCGATGAAGCCACGGGTGCGTTGGATGAGATGAACAGCAAAAATGTGATCGCGCTTCTTCATCTTGCCCGGCAGCAATACGGAGTGACCATTGTGTTCATCACCCATAATCCTGAAATTGCCAAGACTGCTCAGCGCGTAATTACAATCAAGAACGGCTCCATCTATCAGGATCGATTGAACGAGCACCCAATTACTGCTGCACAGATGCATTGGGCATAGATCTACTCACAATGGGAAGGCGGAAGACTAATGCGCTATCTTAACAAGCAGGTGTACCGTTTATTGAAGCAAAACCGGGGATACTCCATCCTGCTGTTTCTCATGGTGGTGCTTACTTCATTTATGTATTTTTTTGTGGAATTCTCAGTGGATCGTAATCAGGTTCGTATTCAAGAATACGCAGAGACACAACAGTTGGAGGATTTCCGCTTCCAATTGCAAGAAGATGCAGATCGTTTACGTGTGTTAGAGGAGATACATACAGATGCTATTATCGAGGAAAAAAGATTCAAAAAAGTTACACAAGACAGTACAAATTATTATCTGCTCGCTCCACCCCAGATGCTAAATGTACCTTACCTATTGGAAGGTCGACTGCCGGCAGCTTCTACGGAAGTTGCCCTAATGCCGCAGTATATGGATAAGCATGCCCTGACTGTAGGAGACTCGATTACCATGGGAAATCAGAATCTCACCATCGTTGGCTCCATGTTTTTGCCAGACTACCAATCATTTATTCCTTTCAATGACCTGAAGCAAGATTACAATCAAGCGACATTCGGTGTCGTTACCCCAGATGTGTACCATAAGATTAACGGACAGGAAGAGCGCTATTATGCAGCACAGTTCAAACTAGATGTGGACTCCGGCTCAGCTGAAGTGCGCTTAAGTAGTGACCCCGCCTTCTCATATTTGGCTTTCGATTCTGGACTTGAGAGCAGCACCGAACCACTGACCGCAATCGATTCCAATCAAAGCCTGGCCCAGAGCTTTCTCTTCTTGTTCACACTCATTACTTTGTTTATCTTCTACATGTTCTACACCCGTTTCGTCCGCCTTCACCGTCAAGATTTCGGTTGCTTCAAGGCAATGGGATATACGGCAAGACAGATCAGCCACGCACCACTTGTTTATTCACTGATCCTATCGACAGCAGGAGGACTCGTCGGGATGGTTTTGGGTTTCTTCGGTTCCTCTGTCCTAATCCATATGTATTCTCAAATGTACTCCTTCCCCTTCTGGGAAAGAGGCCTTCAACTCCGTTCTATCTTGTTTGGGCTTTTGATTCCTATCATCGGAACGGTGCTGGTTACCTGGATGTCTATCGTTCCTTTTTTGCGCCAAGAGACCTTTCATGTCATGCATAACGCGATTAAGCCTCTTCCGAATGGAAGATTAACCACAGCTCTTCAATCCGTAATTAGCCTTTTGCCGGAACGATTAAGGCTTCCTCTGCGCGTCGTGCTTCGCAAATGGAACGCCATTTTCTTAAGTGCAGCAGCAATTTTTCTGATGACCTTGTTATTTATCATGAGTTCTTCGTTGTATCAATCAAGTGGTGCCGCCCTGGAATCGCAGACGACAGGCATGCACTACATGTACGATATCCGTTATCCGGATCTGAGGGAAGATGAAGTAACCTCGCATAGCTCCAGCATGTACTACCTCAGGCAGCCCGTCCAGCTTATGGGAGTTGAGGGGCAAAAATTCTTAGTAGAGTTGGTCGGCATGGACGACCAGGGAACACAGGTTCAACTCATGGATCATGACAACACCCCCATTCTGCCTGCTGAGCTAGATGGTATTGTGGTGAGCGAGGCGACCAGTTCGTTGTATGACATCCTATCCGGAGATACCGTTCAACTGATCATTAATCATCAACCGCATAACGTCTCTGTTCGGGAGATTAGCCGAAATGGTGAAGCAGATACGATCTATACATCCAAAACACAATTAGCGAGGTGGTTGAACGTTAGCCCCTTCATGCATAACGGGGAATACAGTAACCACAGTGCTCAGGACTCAAATGCACGAGTGGTTACTGCCGAGAACAAGTTAGCTGCTCTGCGTAGCGATGCAGTATCGAGCCAATCCAGTGCTGTCATTAATCAAGTGGCAGGGATTCTTGTTGGTTTCCTGCTGATATATCTAGTCATTTTGCTTAACGTTCAGGATAGCCATAAGGATATGCATATCCTTCGATTGCTTGGATATAGCCATCGAGACATTAACCGTACGCTCGTCGATGTATACAAACCGCTATTTGTCCTGCTGTATCTGATTGCTGTACCTTTTGCGATCCTGGTAGCACGTGCAATCTTGCGCATGATCTCATTAGAAACCGGGGATTATATCCCGTTCCAGATCCATTGGTGGATTCTAATCCTGATCCTCATACTGATTTTGCTTCAATATCAGTTGGTCGTCTCCTTATTTAAGCGAAAAGTGTTTAAGCAGACACGAGGCATGGGGCTTGAAAGTATTCCAAGTCATGAATAAGTTGTGACTATAGAATGCATAGTTGTTCTATTTGAGATGAGATTATTCAACAAATAATGAGCCAAAGCCGTCTGCCTCTTCAATGTCTTTGTTGATTAAGAGGTTCTCCTTTTCATCGTATGCTTTGATGGTATAAGGAAGAGTAGCTGATGAAGGCAGGAATACGTACCAGATTCGTTGGTTCTCACCTGCCTCAACCAGCTTTCACATCGAATGTGTCGGGTTTACCAGTTTCTTTGATTTCAACAGTTACACGTTTGATAGTGGAGTCTATGATGTCACCAAACAGCATGGGAAACGGGGCCGAGACTTTTTCCAGTTTCGGTATGCTCATATAATGCAACGCAGACTTGGATTCAACTGATTCATTAATGGAATATCCTGCACCCCATACCCATTTCCATCCGAAAATGTTCTTGCAGGTATACTCCATCTGAAGATTACTGTTGTTTTCCCGATCCTTTTTTTGTGTGAACAAAATCATGCCACCGTCTACAGCCTCCTGATGAATGAATTGAGAGGTATAAAACTCACCTCTAAATTCTTGAACGGCCCCTTGAGGACTGTTCGCTATAGGAATACGTATAGGTTCATTCAATCCCCAAACTTTGGATATCCGTTGATCGGCTAGCCCGCCAGCTCGTTCATTCATATACATATATGCCAAGATTGACAGGGGCGATAGTAAAATTACTATTGCAGTGATTAGCAAAATTCTCCTGTTACGCTTGATTATCTCCATGTACACTCCTTATGATAACGATGAAATATTAAATACAATCACTCTGATATTACCATAATTAGCATATTAGTTCTTGTTTGAGTATGATTCGTACAATCAAAAAAGGCCGCCATTGGCGACCTTTCAAGTCATTCATCAAAGCTATTCTCCCAGAAAGATTACTTCCGTTTCCAATTCAACTTGGAACGTATCATATACTTTCTTCTGAATAAATTGGATCAGATCCATATAATCCTGGGCAGTAGCGTGATCCACATTTACGATAAAACCTGCATGCTTCATGGAGATTTCAGCACCTCCGATGCGAGTGCCCTGCAAGTTACAATCCTGAATCAGTTTACCGGCAAAATGTCCTTCGGGTCGTTTAAATACACTTCCACAAGAGGGGAATTCAAGCGGCTGCTTGGATTCTCTCAGGAACGTTAATTCCTTCATTTTGCTTGCAATATCTTCCTTGTTTCCTTTTTTGAGCCCGAATTCGGCCTCCAGTATGATATAGTGATCCATCTTGAAGAGACTATTTCGATAACCAAACTTCATCTCTTCTCGCGGGATCTCCAACACTGCGCCGTCTTTGGTGATCACAGTCGCACGTTCAACAACATCGGCGATCTGACCGCCATAAGCACCCGCATTCATGTAAAGTGCGCCCCCCGTGCTACCGGGAATACCGCAAGCAAACTCCAATCCGGTCAAGCTATGCTCCAAAGCAAGTCTGGATACATCAATGATATCAACGCCGCTTTGCGCAATCATGCTGTCCTCATTCACTTTAATTTGATCAAAGTGGCTAAGAGAAATCGTCACTCCCCGGATGCCCCCGTCTTTAATAATGACGTTTGAGCCTTTTCCAATGACCGTCAGAGGTAACTGATGTAAGTTGGCAATTTCCACGATTTTAGTGATTTCGTCTATCGTTGTTGGATGGATGAGAATATCTGCGTTGCCACCTATTTTAATAAACGTGTGATTTTTTAGTGGTTCATTGAATTTCACTTTTTCCAAAGGTATCTGATGCTCAAAAATATTCATGATTTTCTCTCCCTGAATTCATAAAGAAATGATTGCACCATCGCGAAAATGAGATGCTCCTTCTTTATTATATGCTAAATAGGAGATTTTGTTTGAAATTATGTTGTTTTCATTATAATTAATCACATTCTCTTTAGATTTTGAACTTTTCCGTGAGTTCCTGCATGGAAGCAAGCTGTTGCTCTGTTGCCGCAACTACATGATTATGAGAGTTCTATGTCTGTTTGAGTCAGCTTGGTCGATAGCTCCCATAAACGAATAGCTTGTTCGGGGTCGATAGCATACTTCTTGACCCCATAGAAACCTCCATCCTCTGGAGCCAATTCACTGATGTCACAATCCTCGCAGTAGACACCGCCTTTTCCCTCAAGCTGAGGTGAAGTTGCTGCCCAGACCTGCGTCGCTGCCCCCTGCTCAGGTGTTTTGAACGCAGGGTTGGCCACTTGTCCAGATTCATCAATCCAGCCCAGAGCAATCATTTCCTCTTTTGGCATATGACGCTGTAGTGGTGTCATAATTCCGCCTGGATGAACTGAGAAAGCCCGTACTCCGTGCTCTGCACCTCGACGATCCAGCTCAACGCTGAATAAAATCGTTGCTGTTTTGGACTGTCCATAGGCAGGGAATTTCTCATAACCTTGTTCAAATTGAATGTCATCCCAACGAATCGGTGAGAAATGATGTCCCGCTGATGCCAAGGAAACAACACGTGCCCCCCCCTGACTAGCGAGTGCTGGCCATAACAGATTAGTCAGGGCAAAGTGGCCCAGATGATTTGTTGCAAATTGAGCTTCCCAGCAAGGACCAACCCGCGTCTCCGGGCAAGCCATGATGCCTGCATTAAGAATCAGCATATCAATGTTCCGATCACTCGCCAGAAACCGCTCGGCAAAAGCACGAACGCTGGATAAATCAGCGAGGTCCAATGCATCTATTTCAACACCTTCCAGACCCGAAAGTGCTTCCTTCGCAACCGCTGGACGACGTGCAGTGACCACTACACGGGCTCCCGCATTAACAAGCGCACGTGTTGTCTCCAACCCCAGGCCGGAATATCCACCCGTTACAATAGCAAGCTGTCCGGACAAGTCCAGATCTCTCAATACATCCTCCGCTGTACTATTATGATTGAAGCCAGAGTCCATTTTATGTTGTAAAGTTCTAATATTATTTTCCTGTGTCATTCTGTTCATCTCCTTGGCAATATTTCTCTTCTTCTTCAAAGTCTACACCCTAGAGCGTACTCTAAGTCAAATGGAAGTGAATACATCACCTCGCAACTTCTCCGTGCAATCTGCAAAAGTAAAAAAGCCGCCAGTTGGCGACTTTAATCACCCTGAACGGTGGATAACGAAACAAGGACCGGACTGGCGAAATCAGAGGCCTTTTCTCCTTTTGGATTATGAAGACGGAATAGAAATGCGTCCCCTTCTTCTGATTTCCAGACCATATAATCGCTAATACCTTCTTCACCAGAGGCCTGAAGATAGAGCTCGGCATAACCAAGCGGGTGTTCTACCAGTTCTCCACTATAATCGGATACCTTACCGGCTTTTTCTAATTCTTCTTTACCCGCTGTCTCCAGTTCTGCCAGATTATAATCCGAAGGCAGTGGTTCAATATCCACATAATAGTCAGCGCTACTAGTCAGTGACAGACGGCCTTGAGCAGCATCAAATGTGAATTTCTCGAATACGTACAAGGAAAACGCTTCTCCTTGTTGCAAGGTCGCTTCTAGTGATTGATTGCCATCTGCGGTCAACATTTCAAAACTTGCGGTCTGTGGACGCTCCGTTTCATTTGCTTCTTCTGTTCCATCTGTTTCAGATAGTTGTTCATTTTCTGTTGAAGGTGCTGGAGCAGGTTCACCTACTGGCATTGATGGTTCAGGGATAGCCGAAGGTTCATTACTACCAGAGCAAGCTGCAAGTGTTAGAACCATAATGATTAATGAGATACTCATCATAACAGAACGTGGTTGAAACATCAGGTTCATTCCCCCTGTCTATATTCTGTGCTTACATGTTATTACCCATGGCTGAGACTCGGAATCCATAGGTCCAACCTATGAGTTTATCCATAATCAGTATTTCCCTTGATGCCTTTCAGTTTGTAAAATATGGAGAAAACCTCAAGGAGTGATGAGCACATGGAATTCTCAGTAAAGCAGCTGTTTGATAAGGTAGCCCAAGATTATGATGTGCAGCGAAAGCAGCTTATCCCTTGTTTTGATGATTTTTATGGAATGGCTCTGGATCTAATGGAAAGCCCGCTCGATTCTCCACGTATTCTTGATCTGGGTGCAGGAACGGGACTGCTCTCCGGATTGGTCCTGCAAAAGTATCCCAACGCGCGATTAACCCTGATCGATATTAGTGATCAAATGCTCGAAGGGGCACGTCGAAGGTTTGCTGATGCTACACAAGTGCAGTATGTGGTCGGGGATTACTCCAAGTACGATTTCACCAGTTCCTACGATATGATTATCTCCTCCCTGTCTATTCACCATCTGACCCACGCTGACAAGAAAAAGGTGTTTGACTCTGTTCACAAGTTGTTAGAACCAGGTGGATGCTTCATCAACGCAGATCAAGTTCAGGGAAGAACCCCCGATACGGACACCTATTACCGCCAGCGCTGGTTAGAAGCGATTCATCAAAGTGGTTTGTCTGAGGAAGCCATCTCGGCTTCAATAGAAAGACGCAAGGTGGATATCAATGCCACGCTGGAGGATCAATTGGAGTGGTTGGAGGAAGCTGGGTTTGGCGTGGCAGACTGCATGTACAAATACTTGGACTTTGCAGTGTTTTATGCGCAAAAATAAAAAAAGACCGGATTATGGGCAGCTATGCCATGATCCGGTCTTCTCACATGATTTTCGTTCAGCGGCAGATGCAGGTAAATCACTTAATTCAGCGACGCTGGCAGCTTAACGCCGAGAAGTTTGCCTTCGGCTTGGATGATGATCATTCCGTTTGTCTTCAACGTCGTGTTGTGCAGATCTCCACCGGTGGGGACGCGGAAGACCGACTGACCTGACATCATGTTGAGGACAAGCAGTGTGCCGTTACGTTGTGCTCGATACATCCCTTTGCCGTAAACATCAATCTGAGAAACGGGGGCATCACCATGCCACTGGACCTCTTGACCATTAGCCAGCTTGATGCCTGTAAGTTCTCCCGTGTTTCCGTTTTTGAAGATCAACCTTTCCTGTGTAATGCCAAGCCACAACATATTTTCTCCGTAAGGGCGCTGAAAAGTTCGAAGTGGCGCGGGACCCGGCTTGTTTGAGGTCAACGAATACTCCGCTATCTTATCCCCTTGTAAAATGTATAGTTTGTCTTTATTGGAAAATATCCCTCCATACCCGTTCACATACGGTGGATTCCCCGGCATGGTCCACTTATACTCCTGACTTCCTTTCAACACACCGGTCTTCAAGTTGTACACATTAACTTTCCATTTGCGTTCTGGTGAAGACTCGTCATTTTCCAACATCGAAGAATAGTAGTCCGCTGAGTATACAAGACCGTCTTTGATCTGAATAGCTTCCCCCTGACCAAAATGACCCCATAGCTTCTTGCCCGTTTTCTTGTCATATGCATTAAGCTGTAAGGATGTAAGTGCCCCTTGGACAAAAAAGGTTCTCAGCACCACACCATTAGATTCTCTCAGATACTCAGTACCATTACCTTCACCTAATGGTTCATCTGCTTCCCAGCGCAGTTTGCCTGACTGGATATCCAGTGCAAACGTTGTGCTCCCCTTAATCACGTAGAGGGTATCCACCGTTGGAATCAGAGCTTCCGTACGGTTATACGTATCAATCCAGGTGGATGTGCCTGACTGCCATTTTGCTTTGCCTGTCTTCGCATTTAAGGAATATGGCTTGTGATCAATGGTCAGTCCGTAGAGAATCCCGCTTCGATAGGTAATATAAGGAGTCAGATCTTTGCCGTAAGTCCACAGCCGTTTACCTGTTGTCGCATCAAGTGCAATCAGCTTCGATCCAGCAAACGTGAATACTTTTCCTTCTTCTGCGATGGCATTAACTCCAACATACGTCTCGTTCATATTCAGATAGTTATCTACTTTCGCTGTCCAAGAAGGTTTCAGTTCAGGTACAGTGATTCGTTGATACGAATACCAGTTACGGATGGATACATCCGATGCTTCAGCATGTGCCTGCGATGGCAACACGCCGATAACGCCGTAAACCATCAGCATTCCGGCAGTAATGCCTGCAATGATGGGTCTTCCTGCTCTTCTTTTCCATTCCTTATTCATTTGACGTTTATGTATATTGACCATGGTAAATCCTCCTGTTATTAAAATCCTGAGATATAACTACATAAACATAACGTGTGATAAGTCCAAATAGTTACCGGATTGTTAAATTATTCAAAGGAAATATCAAAAAAAGCCGCCACCAGGCGACTTCTTGATAACTGTATTTTTTCGGTGATAAGTTGCGAACCTGACTCATTAATGAAGTTTCTGCTTTACTTTAGTTGGATCTGGAAGACATCACCGGCATCCCCACCAAAAACGATAAAACCACTTTTCGGGAGCTTCGTCGATTCCGGATTGGTTGCTACAGAGAAGTCAACCATTTCCCCTTTATCATTATACACTGCATAACCTCCGGTCTTGGGAGAATCCACCGTGATGGATTTGTTACCCGATCGGGCGTCGATCGCATACCACCGGGCTTGACCGTTTGCCGGAATAGTCGTAATTCCTTTTTTTCCACCAAAGATTGGAGTAATGGCATCCTCGGCAATGTATTCCTGCCCATCCTGGAGCAAAATCTCGGCGCCATTCTTCGTGTAAAATTGCAGATCAAACGCGTCTCTTCCGTTCATTACAGGAATCTCGGCGATATTCTCTGCGTTGTTTGCATCCATGATTTGCGTGCCATTAGCATAGCCATTTTTGGCATCAACAGACAGGTTCTTGATCAGCATCGATGGAAGCAGATAAAAGATCGATGTTATTTTTTCATCCAACGCGTAATATTTCGAGCCGTCACGAGCTGTCCATTTCTCTTTCGTTGCTGCGTCAAGCGCATTATGATCCAGTTTTTGATAATCATACGTGTTCATTACCGTTTGACCTATGCCGGGTAACGTTATCATGCCTTGAACTTTTACATACACCTTGTCATTACGTTCCTTCACAAAGCTAGCTTTTACACTGCCATCCGCACTTGTAAAATGTTCGTCGCCTGTGTACACATATTTCTGCTCTGGAATAATTCCACCCAGCAAAGCAGGCAGTTGCATCTCACCATCCTTAATCGTTATATCCAATGTCTCTCCTACCGTACCATAGAGACCGGAGTACGCGCTTAATTCTGTTGGCATCTTCACTTTGTCAGGTGACGAGAAGGTCTGATCGGGTTTAACCTTGTCAATGATGCCTTGATCCGCCAGAACTTCCAGCAGCACTTTGCTGGCAAACATCTGATTGTAGATGGAAGATCCGCCAGATGATAGAACCGCCATTGAAATATCATGTTCAGGTATAGTGATTAACACGGCATGGTACAACATGGTATCCCCGCCTTTGGCAAGCGCGGTAACCCCATAATCGCTGAAAGGTGCAAGGTCAACCGAATCCCATCCCAAGCCATAATTGATCGTATTTTGCTCATCAGATACCCATATGCCATTACGATATTCATGAGATTGCATAGCCTTCACAGCAGATTCGGACAGAATATCCGGTCTGTTCCCCATTAAAACCTCTCCGAATTGACTCAATTCTTCTGCGGTAGAGTACACTCCGCCTGTGCCGATAATGTTTGCATTTTCGGTAGGCATCTTCATCTCAAGTGTAGGCCAATAGGTTTCGGATAATTGCGCTCTGTCAAAGGAATCTAGTGGTGTCTTCGTTGATTCCAACTTCAGCGGCTCACTGATGTACTTGGCAAGATATTCGCTGTAGCTTAATCCACTCACCCGTTCAACCAGGATTTCAAGCAATTGAAAACCGTCATTGGCGTAGACGGAGTATTCGCCAGGTTTGGATTTCAGTTTTTCGGACTGAAGTTTGAGCAATAACTCATCATGATTGCGGGTGTCATTATCTTCAAACAACATGCTGTTTCCATAATGTGTACCGTAAAGACCGGATGAATGATTCATCAACATGCGCGGTGTGATTTGAGTATAGCGCGCATCTGCCATTTTAAAGTCCTTGATATACGAAGTAAGCGGCTCATCCAGATCTATTTTACCGGAATCAACCAGCTTCATGGCGGCTGCCGTAACAACCATTTTGCTAACCGAGCCTATACCATACATGCTATCCTTGTCTACTGGCTTCTGTGATGCCTTATCGTGCAGCCCGACACTATCTGATAAAATGTATTCTCCTTCATCCATGATCGCATATTGCACACTGGTGACACCGTAGTTTTGCACCATCTCCTTGGCGATCTGCTCCGCCCGTGCCTCAATCGTACCGCTGTTATTCGCCTCTGCGCTGACATCTGCCAGCGGTGTAATTACAAGCACCGCTGTACATAAAAGACTAATTAGTTTCTTCATCCCATGTCCTCCCTCAAATGTTCTTATGAATGAATTCATCATATCCGGTAAGAGGCAGATCGAACGCAAACGGACCCTGAATGGAAAAAAACAATCCCCGAACGGTATGTTCAGGGATTGTCGGTGTGAAACGGAAGCACAACCATGTTGTTAAACTTCCGATGCTGATGCTCAATACTCATATGTCCACCATATTTCTCGCACATTCTCGATATATTGGTTAGACCGATCCCATGGTACTCCGGATTGGGCTTGTCACTTTTCAAGTCAACAATCGGTTGCTCCACATGATTCATAATCTGGATGACAAGTGCAGATGATGTGGAGTGAATGGCAATCAGGATGTATCGATCCTCGGCCTGTCTAACCTTCTTGGAGGCCTCAATTGCATTATCGAGCATGTTACCCAGCACCACACACAGATCGTACCGATCAATCTGGACATGTTGCGAGTGGAGCTGGATTTTGGTGTCGATTTTGATCCCGTTTGCCTGCCCCATAGCCAGGGTATTCGTAACGAGAGCATCAATGACCAGATTGCCGGAGTTCACCCGCTGGTATGCACCTTCAATCGTATTTAACGTAGACTTGATATGGTCACCTGCTGCCGCCAGTTCGTTACGTTGGATACATTCATCAATATACAGAAATTGCTGATTGATATCATGGATGATGGATTTAATGTTTTTGAAACTGTGAACGGTCTTCTCATAGTTGGCATCCTGGTAGTCCATCTGACGTTGCAAGTCGGCATTTTCATGCACGAGCTGTACCTTTTCCACCATATTATCGAATACATAAACAATGAACACGTTGAGAAATAGAGAGCCTAATACAGAAAAGACGTAGAATATGTTTTTTTCACTATATATGGAGGCCACATTGATCTGATAGATTGTAATAATGGGTACGATAAGAAACAGCAAATAATAACGATAATGAACGGCAAAACTTCTACGTTTGGCGACTAGACGGACAACTTGAATAACAATGAACATGATGCTGCAACCAAGCAGCATCACCTTGGAGAGAATCCAGTGGTTTTCTCCGTTGAACTGTTCCCATGAAATGAAATCTGATTCCAAAACTCCGAGAATATATACAGCTATCGTATTTGCCATAGTAATCAGGACCGCATACAGGATGGTAAAAACAAGCTTGATTTTGAACTCCACTCCATAGGACTGTGCCAGACTAAAGATTAATACCAGGGCAACAGCAGTCGAAACAAGATCGGAGAAGGAAGATGCCAAATAAAAATAACCCAGCATAACAAATACTACGAAATAGAGCGCTCTCTGAGGCTTCCGCTTGGACTTGCCCAGCACAGAATCAAAATAAAAATTTGCCTGAAATGCCATAAGTAAGGTCACAAAGATGATGGAAAAGATCATATAGGTATCCATATCACTGAATCCTCATGATCATATATTTGGTGTAGGCATCCTTGATTTCTTTGACCTTGGATCTGCCTATGGGCAATTCCGTTCCATTCAACATGACGACTTGGGTACCGGAAAACTTCTGAACATGCATCAGGTTAATGATAATCGAGCGATGAATCTGCAAGAAACCATGGTCTTTCAAACCGGTAGCGTAGCTGGATAAAATGCCTTTGGTCTCATGTACATTTTCCTGTGTCACAAAATTCAACTTGTTCTTGATCGTTAAACTTTTGACGACCTCAATCCAGAGAATATCATCATATTTCAGCAGCAGTTCATCATAGTCTGATTTGATTAATACATACTTTTTGTCCAATGCCTGAAAATATTGACACAGCTTAATCATCTTTTCCTCGAAAACTTGCGGCTGAATTGGCTTGATCAGATATTGGAAGGTGATGACATCAAAGCTCTCCACCATGTATTCCGGGTAACTGGTCAAGAACATAATCTGTACATCCAGAAACTTCATGTCCCTGATCTCTTTAGCGGTCTGAATCCCGTTCATTCCGCCCATCTCCACATCCAAAATGAGAATATGAAATGTATCCCCAACCTCTCTGTAATGCGAGAGCAGCTGTTCACCAGATGTGAATAGGCTAATTTGAAAATCAAAATTGGTTTTTAGAGATAAGGAGACCAGCATCGATTTCACATGTTCTCGCTGCTGCTCCTCATCATCACAGATTGCAATATTGAACATGGGGGAACATCCCGCCTTTCATCGACATCGACTCTGAATTTCACTCTCGAATATACTATTTTAGCATAGGTTTCGGAGTGGAATTGGGATGAAATGCATTATTCCGACCCTAAAACGCAGATCAACAAAAAAAGTCGCCACATTGACGACTCTTGAGCTTGAAACCTTCTCCATCCATTCCTATGAAAAAACCGGTCTGTTATTTTGTTTTTTTTGGGAAAGCATGGCGGTAATATCGTATTACCTTGCGATACATCGTCTTGTCCTTTAATTGATTGAATATATATGGGTCAGGTTTGACATTCACTTCAATAATCCAGGGTTTCAGACTGTGGTCAAGGCCGATATCCACACCAATTTGCTTAAGATGCGGGTACTTTTTTTTCATATGACGAGCTATGCGCAGGCTAAGCTCATTCATCTCTTGAACCAGTTCATTCCTGCGTTTGGTGGATGCATGTGATTGTAGCAGCTTGTGAATATCCATCGGTGTACCACCACTATGATAATTGGTTACGATTTTCTTTGGATGACCCAGTCGGCCGATGATTCCGGTAGCTTCCCAATGTTTGGTCGGGCTTAGCTGTATCATAACTCGGATGTCAAAACGTCTGTTATTGTGCTTAAGAAGATGGATTCCTCTCTGAATCAGATAACTTCTTTTATTCACCAAGCGAGTCAGACTGTTATAAAACGATTCAAAGCTGTCAAACGTCAGGCGTTTTTGCTCGATCTGATAGACAAAATGTTGCTGACTTTCCATCTCGGCCTTAATAACCCCCATCCCGAAAGTACCTCTCTCGGGTTTGACATAGACCATCCCATATTTGCTGATCATGGATTTGAGATTCGTTTTGTTATATTTCTGTGTGTCGGGGATAAACGGTTTAATTAATTCATTATTAATGATCAATTTTGTTTTTAACCACTTGCTTCTTAACGGCTGCAACTTATCAACTCCCATGTCGTAAACTCTCCCTTCAGCAACCGCATCAAAGCCTGCTGTTTGATCAAGATCCTGCAAGCATTATATGTAATACCGATAAAGGAACCCTCAACAAAAGCCCCTATTCGTAAAAATGTATATTTGCACATGCCCTGACCAAAACACTTTTGCACACATACCATATAATGAGTCATCACGATTTGTGCAAGGAGTTGAGAAGATGTCTGTCCAGCCTGGAATCCGGTTGAATAATGCGCCTAAGATTGATGTTCTTATACCAGCGATCGAGAAAGATTTGGCTACCCTTCCCCTCGTCATCGATAACATTCGCCGTTATGTAAAACATCCCATTGGAAGCATATATATTGTTTCTCCGGTCAGCACCAAGATCAAAAAACTCTGTTCCCTTAAAAACTGCATTTTTGTTAATGAGCGATCCGTCCTGCCTATAACCAAAAACGACATACATTACCAGTCCTCCCGATGGAATCGGTCAGGCTGGTTATATCAACAGCTGCTCAAAATGAACGGAGATTCCATTGTGAAGGCAAAGTACTTTCTAGTCATGGATGCAGATACCGTACTGATTAAACCTCATTCATTTCTTGTAGAAGGAAAAACAGTCTTTTACTGCCGTGACTGGAGCCAACCGGAATATTTCAATACCTACCGCAAGTTGTTAGGCATGAAAGCTCCGCGTCCCCGCTCTTTTGTCACCCATTATATGCTGTTCGACAAATCGAAACTCGCTGCCTTAAAACAGAAAATTGAAGCGGTTCATAAGCTGCCATGGTACAAAGCGATCATCTCCAATATCAATAAGAAGAAACAGTTTGGTTTCTCCGAGTATGAAACGTATGCCAATTTTATGTATACGAAAAACCCAGGCAGCATGGTCCTTAGAAGTTCCAAGAATAAAAGTCTGAATGTGAACGCTTCTTCGTTAAAAGAGCAACAAATCCGCAATCTGGCTCTTAAATATCGTTCTCTTTCCTTTCATAAACGGAAAATCTATAGTAAAGCTCCCTGAGCTTAAGGAGGAAGCCCATGCATATCGTACTGCTGTGCGGCGGCTCTGGCAAAAGGCTCTGGCCGTTATCCAATGAGCTTCGCTCCAAGCTGTTCATAGATATACTTCCATCACCCGCTGGAGGTAGGGAATCCATGATCAGCAGAGTATGCCGCCAGCTTGACAGTTCATCCCTAACGGATTCAACACTCATTATTTCACATCAGGATCAGGCTAATATTACGGCACGACATACTCAAGGCAAAATACCAGTCATCGGGGAACCTTATAAACGAGGCACTTTTACTGCGGCGGCCTTAGCGACGTTATATCTGCAATCCTTCCGAATGGCCAAAGATGACGATGTGATCTGTATCGCGCCAGCTGATGTGTTCGCAGGTGAAGATTTTTTCAGCAATTTCCAATTACTGCCGGACATATTGAAACATTCTCAAGCCGAGATCGCTTTAATTGGGACAAGGCCTACACATGCTTCAGAACAGTATGGATACATCCTGCCGGGTGGAGAAGAACGTAATGCTTATGCGCCCATAACACAATTTATAGAAAAACCCAAAGCCACCATTGCTGAAACTCTGCTACAACGTGGGGCACTATGGAACTGCGGTGTGTACGCATTCACCGTCGAGTTTATGATGTCACATATTGAACAAATGGGGCTTCCGGTGAATTATGAACAACTGTTAGCCCTCTATGAGCAGTTGCCTGAACGCAGTTTTGACAAACATGTTGCAGAAAAGGCTCAGCGGGCCGCAGTACTACCCTATACGGGAGTATGGCAGGATATCGGAAGCTGGGATACGCTGTGCGCACAGTTAGATACCCATGTAATCGGACACGGTGGAATCTCGGGTTCTTCCTCCGATTCCTATATTATTAACGAGCTTCCCTACCCCATCCAAGTCATTGGTGTGCCAGGTATTATCGCTGCCGCAAGTCCGGATGGCATTCTCATTGCCAACAAAAATAATGCAAATGAAATTAAAGCGCAATTGGGTAACTTGCCATTAAAACCGATGTATGGTGAAGCAACCTGGGGCAGTTATCGTGTCATTGAGAGTTCGTTAGAAGGTGAGAATAGAACAGTAACCACATTAAACATAACAGTTCTACCGGGCAAACATATCGGGTTGAACTGGCATAGAAGTGGGTGTAGAGCTTGGACCGTGCTTGCAGGCAGTGGGCAAGTGCTCGTCAACGGAAAGGTCATGCAAGTGAGTATGGGCAATCAGTTCGCGATTACCAAGGAGAGTCTCTTTTCTATTCTGGCTGAAACCAGGATGGTGATCCTTGAGGTCCGGATCGGGGTAACAGAGGATAAAGAAAACATACTTTTTGAAGAAGAAGATTGGAATGTAATCCTAAAAAGTGCAGGTTCATTTAACGCTTAATGGGAGAATAAACCGATTCAATCTGCGTGTCATACAGCCCCTTCCATTCGCGGAAGGGGCTCATTGGCATAATTAAGGGAAACCTGACACTTCTTCTCCCTATATCTTAGTTAAACAACTTGCAAAGTTCCTCTACTTCCAGACGTGCAACTGGCTGGTAAGCGGAACTTTGTACATAACGCTGGAAGCTGTATAACAACTGTCTGCCCTCCAATGTAGTCATCAGACGCTCCAGATTCAGCGCTCCCATCAGCACTCTCCCCTTCCGGACCCGACACTCCATCAACAGGCCGAGCTTGTGGTTTCGCTCAAAATTGTCAATGGTCTGCACGATCGGATTCAAGTCTTTATCCAACTCATCCAAGATGATCGATGACGACTCGGACACGATGCTCCACCACGGATAAGTTGAGTGCTCCTCTGTGACAAAATGTTCGAAGGCCGGATGTTCCTGTTGAATTAACAAGCCCATTGTGCCCACAGGAACTTCTCTTTTCATATTCTCCGAGATGGAACGAAACATAGGATAAGACCAGAAATCGGTGCTATAGAAACCTTGCATCGCATGTTGAAGCTGATTGGGATTTGGGAAAAGTAAAATATCCTCGCCCTGCTCAAGCAGCGCCAACGCCTGTTCCGAGAGTTCGGTAAATAGATTCAAACCGCTCAGGTCCACTTCCTCCTGACTCGGGTAGATCCACAGGTCGTAAGACTTACGGATATCCGTGCCCGGAATGGACAGTCTAAGCTCCACTTTGGTCATATTGGAGACTTCAGGAATGCGAATGCTGAGATCCGCGATATTCACATAATGTTCTCCATGGGTCGCTGGCAGGTCTGCTTTCCCTTCCAAAAGGATGCTGCCTCCGATCTGCTCGCTTTGAAGTTCCCACTTCAATTGAAGTCCATCCAACGCTTGTCTCCGGAAGTAACTTAGTTCAATGCGTGCTTCGAACAATTCACCCGCTTGATAATTATATTTGGGGAATCTCGCCAACAACACAGCGTCGGAACAAAACGTTCTCCACTCCTCAGGTGTAATCATGCCTTTGGAATTCATGAATGCGTCCAGTACACCCACCAGCGCTGTTCCCTGACCGCTGAAATCCTGAAGATCCAGCAGCTGGAACCCGGCTAGGTGCTGCGAACGAAAAGCAGCTTCCAGTTCTTCCTTGTAACATGCGACCGCGAGTTTACCAGAAGCTCTGAAGTATGCTTCCGCCAGATGTCCCAAGCCTTTGGCTTCCAGACGCTCTTGAAACACTTCGAAGTTTTTCGCTTTGAGAGAACCCGTATACTTGTTGATCTCCTCGAAATTAGGAAACGTGGCGTACTGTCCAATTTCATGCGAGATGATCGGTACGTGTGAGACAAGTTGCTCACTTCCGGCTTCGGCCTGCACTGTTTTGGAACCTGTCCCATATTGAATCTGAATCTCTTTGTTTGCCGTTTGCCCAGAAGGATCAGCATCGCTGCCTTGCGTCGGCACAATGTTCGAATCGTAATCTTTCAACGTATTTGGCAAGTCGGTCTGCACGTGACCGAGCGGAGCATCACACATCGCATATGAACCTCTGAACAGACGCTCTTTGGAGAAACGAACCCCGCAGAAAAATTCACTTTCCTCCAGAATGTCCGGCACAAACTGAAAGTTATTCGAACCTTCGGTGTATAGATGACGAGGATCATATGCTTTGTATGCCTTCAGGATCGAATTCAATCTGTCCTTGCTTCCCCATAGTTCATTCCCCATGGACATCATGACAAACGAAGGATGATTACCAAAAGCACGCAGCATCGCAAATCCTTCGCTAATCAAGTAATCCTGCTCGGCTTGATTATGCCCATCCGAAGATTCATCCGTAATGGTTCCCCAGAACGGAAGCTCAGGTTCCATGTAGATGCCGAGCAGATCCGCTGCAATAAAAGCAGCCTCCGGAGGACAACAGGTATGGAAACGGTAGTGATTGATACCGTAGGACTTGGAGATAGCGAGAATGCGAACCCATTCATTCACATCGGTTGGCGCGTATCCCGTGAGCGGAAAGATCAGCCCGTCATGTTTGCCTCGAAGAAACGTTTTGCGACCATTAATGGTGAATTTGTCTCCAGCAGCCCGGAATTCCCGTAATCCCGTCCATACTTCGGTGGAATCCAGCACTTCGCCGTCCTGATCTTGCAGCTGAATATGAAGTTGGTACAGGTTAGGTTCATCATCACTCCATAACATCGCATCTTCGCCAATCTTGTACGTCAGCTGGATTTCCTGCGAATCCGGGGCGAAAATCTGTTCCTCGGTCGTATACACCGGATCTGCACTGACTGCAACAGCCGAAACCACGATTCGTACTTCTTGCAGGTCACCAACAAGTGCTGCCTTGATCTCGAAAGATCGAGTCGCAAGATCGGGATAGACCTGAACATTATCCAGGAAAACACGCTCGAAAAATTGAAGTTCCAATTTCCCGGTGATGCCGTTCCAATTCGTCTGCGTGTCTTCGGATGTAAGGTGACCACCTTTGGTTGGATAATTGGTATTGTCCACTCGAATGGTAATTGTATGAGTCCCAGCGGATAGCCCTGCCTCAATCTCGTAACGGTGAGGTGTGTTTAGACTGTTTTGTGTTCCGCATTCCACCCCATCGATCCAAACTGTGGTTACTCGTGTTCGTTCCAAATGCAAGAAGCAACGTTTGCCAGCCAAGTGTTCGGGAATTTCAATCTCTCGTGAAAACCAGGCATAACCCTCAAATAAGTACTCATCCGTCAGCGCACCGATTAACACATTCTCGTTTTTCTTCCCCTTGGCCGCATGAGATGTAGTATTTGGCAATGTAATAACGTCTGAGAAATTCAGACCACGTTCCACCTTATGTTCATCGAGTTGGAGTTTCCATATGCCTTCCAGATTTATTGCAGCTATCATGATAGTGTCCCCTTTTAGATTCATATAATCGATACAAGTAATCGCTTCCAAGTAACAGAAACCGTTTTCGAAAATCATACCTGTATTATAAACTCGATTGACGCCCCTCGCATAGATCATTTACAAATAAAAAAGTCGCCAATACTGGCGACTTCTTATGGTTACATATGCTGTATCCTGAACAAATTTAAAATATGGTGGGAACCATGCCTCCGTCCATACGGATGGGAGAGCCTCTAAAAGCTGAAGCATACGGACTGCATACAAAAGCTGCGAGTCTGCCGATTTCACTTGGCTTGATGAATAGCTGCAATTCAGACTGAGGCAGATTGCTCTTCATAAAATCTTTCTCTTTTTCCTCGAAAGTCAGCGACTCATCAGGGTATATGCTCTCAATGATATCACGCACATTCTCGGACAGTGTTGGACCTGGCAGGATCGTATTGATCGTAACTTCAGTTCCTGCTGTCAGTTTGGACAAACTTTTGGATAATGACAGCAACATTGATTTGGTCATGCAATATTGGGGCATCTGGCCTGAGGGCATAAGAGCTTCTTCACTCGCGATAAATATAATACGTCCGTCATTATTCTTCACCATTTTAGGTAAATAAAATTGAGACAAGCCATTGGCAGCCATCACATTGGTACGGAAATATTTCTCCCACACTTCATCGTTCACGTCTTCATAACTCATGATCTCATATATGCCCATGCTATTCACTAAAATATCAACC
This sequence comes from Paenibacillus sp. FSL R7-0026, assembly GCF_038004485.1. Lineage (NCBI taxonomy): Bacteria > Bacillati > Bacillota > Bacilli > Caryophanales > Paenibacillaceae > Paenibacillus > Paenibacillus sp. FSL R7-0026. Next base: position 2,823,906 of record NZ_JBBORG010000001.1, on the reverse strand, counting down.
TCAGGGAACTTCTCAAATAAAGCTTGTCTTTGCTCCAGATCCACAAGATCAGCCGTGGCCTTTTGCGGAGAGGTCTCCGGAAAAGTAGACTTGATTTCGCGAACGGTTCGTTCCACCTCTTCATCATTGCGTCCATTAATCAGAACATGAACACCTTCTCTGGCGAGCTCCATGGCAATTGCTTTACCGATTCCTTTTGTTGATCCTGTAACTAATGCTATTTTCTCTTTTAGCCCCATATCCATCCTGCATTTCTCCTTCTTGATTACAACTATCCGGCAGGTGCTTCTTGAACATTGCCAACAGCTTCATGCACCGGATAGATATAATATTACGCAGTCTGAAGGGCCTAGTAACTAGCACTTTGCGCCAGAATTATTGCCTCACACGCCAATTTGAAGGTGTATCCCCTTCCCAGGTCTTGAAAGCACGATAGAATGAATTCTGATCTTCATATCCAACCAGAAATGCCACTTCTTTGATATCGAGTGAAGGATCTGCAAGGTACTCTCGGGCCTGCTCACGTCTAGCCTCTGTTAATAATTGCTTGAAGTTTGTGTTCTCCTCCGTCAGTCGCCGCTGCAAAGTACGATCACTCATGCGAAGCTCTTTGGCGACCGTCTGGATGTCAGGGCGCTTTCCTGTGAGGCTGCGTTTCATAATCCATTTGACCACTTCAGTAACGGAACGATTGCTCTCTTGTTCGTCCAGCGACCGATCCAGAGCCGGGGTCAGAATCTCCAGTAACTCTTCGTTATACGATAGAAATGGAAGTCTCAGATCTTTCCGTTCTAGCGTCAGCCGATTATAGTTGGAATTCGTATCGACTCGGCAGCCGAAGTAGGCCTCAAGGGTGGCTACGTCACCCATCGGTTGGGAGAACTCAACCCTTTTTGCAGTCAAAGGCTGTCCTGTGCCCCTTCGTCCAAGTTCGATTAGAAATGCCAGCGTAATACCGACCAGTAATGGCGGACCTTGTTGCCCCTTATGTAACCATTCGAGTTCAATGAACCATTCCTCCCCTGCTTCAGTAATCTGCAAACTCTCGGGAGGACACATTTGCTTGTAACGCACCATGCGATTCAACGCATCACGATAATCACGAGCATGATACATTGCCAGTACAGGCGGAGGATACTTCGATATCTCATATCCGGTTGCAAGTTTAATGATGCCCTCGGCGGTGTCCCCAATGAGATCAGAGTACGCCTGCCAGATTGCAAAGTATTGAGATTGGGTCACTACTGGTTTATTTATTGTCTCAAGAGATAGTTGTGCTGTGCGAGCGATGTCATCAGCACCAATCCCTAATTGATGTAATCCAGCCCAAAAGCCTGGATGAACTTTAATCCGATCATTCGGTTGAGGTTGCATGTATACAGACTCCTTAACTTGTTCCATTTTTATTCTGATTTCTAATTATAGAACGGATGTAGCTAATTATAAATCTTACCTCAGCGAGCCATTTCCGGGTAATACGAAAACACGACTGCCCAAAAATGGCCAGTCGTGTTCAAGTCAATCATTCAGTACATTATGAAGAATGCACATTTTGTATGTTCAGCTACTCGTTCAACGCAGTTTTGATCAGGGCATTCACTCGTGAGTTAAACAGCAGACCGATATGGGATACGAGGGAAACCGAAACGTTGTTTGCCCCGTTCAACCGGGAAAGTACCGGAGACACAATCGTGTCACTGGTGGAATAGATCGAAGTCACCTTTATTCCACTTGGAGCTGTCGTTGTGGTCAATCGATTAGCCCCGCCAAGGGTAATCAACTTATCCACTTTGGAATCGCCTCCACGGTTAATTATGTAATAGAGACTATTAGCTCCACCCATGCTATGAGCTATAATATTGACTTTTGTATGACCCGTTTGGCGCAGAACATCATCTACGAATCGACTAATTGCTGCGGAATTCAACAGCTGGTTTCCTTGTTTGCTAGGAAGGTCAATCGCGAATAATTCGTCTCTTGTCCACCCTTGGCTACGCAAATAACTCTCAATTGCTGTAAAATTGCTATCTGAACCGGTCAATCCATGTACCAATACAATGGGTGTACGTGCCGTAGCTGCAGAAGCCTTTGAACTCGATCCTATGCCAGTTACCGATAAGGCAAGGATCATACTCATGAATACAACAAGTATTAATTTGGTCTTTTTCACTTCATTACCCTCCTGTAAAATGTTTTATATTCCATATATTACAATCTAACATATGGAATATAAATGAATCTTTAGTCTCATTTTTACAGGAATGTCTAGAGTAAACTACAACTAACATCCTTACATTTTTATCAAACTCTAGTGCTCTACTTTTTATCCTTCAACGATATCTGCACGTAGATCCGTTGCAATCTCAATCATTTTGGGTACAATAGCTTCGTTCGAAATAGCTACATACAGATCCCCCATGTACAAACGAAAAGCAATCTGTGCACCCTCAAGGTCCCACATAAAAAAGTCCCCCTCGATGGTCATGGTGCTCTCAGCTCCTACAATGTTAAGAATCGGTGAATAGGTAAAATCGGGTTGGGATTCGAAGTAGAGTTTGCACTCTTCCAGCGAGATGGATTGCTCGGCATTACTATCTTGCATGGATCGGGTAATTCGAAAACGCTGATTCATTGATTTGCCTCCAAAACTTTATTAATATATACATGTTACACAGCATTATATTTTCTCATTTCCGTCTTCCACTGTCAAAACCATACATGATCGATTCTTCGAATTCATATATACTGAATACAGTGCACAACGAATTTCTACAATCAGGAGGAGTCAAATCAATATGTTAAAAACAGAATTCATTGATGTACTATCCATTGTCTCACATAAATTATATGATTCGGCTGCTAATGTCATGGACACGGCAAGCAGGTTAATTCCTGCAAATACGTTTTGTATTGCCCAGTTGGATCATCTATCCACCAAGGTTCTGAACGTATATAATCGTGACAAACTAATTCTGGGTGAGGGGCTGGTCGTTGATAACGCCGAGTCATACTGTGCACTTGTGACTGAACATTCCGAAGGCCCGTTAGTAATCAATAATAATCTAACACATCCATTAACCAGACATATGGACGCAACCGAATTCGTAGGTGGATGTTCATTTGTCGGTGTGCCCATACATAATGAGAACGGAGAAATTTACGGCTCCCTTTGCTCATTTGATCAGGATTTCTATTCCTATCAACAAAAGGACGTGGATCTGCTTCTCTCCTTGTCTTCCTTTTTCACGAGTCTTCTTGAGATGGAAACAACTCTGCAACAGTTAAAACAGGCGGAAGAGACCGCTGCAAAAGTGCTTGAAGAAAAGAAAAATTTGCTGGCCGTTCTCAGCCACGAAATCAGGACGCCAATGAATGGTGTTCTTGCAATGGCCAATCTATTGCAATCGACCAGGCTAAGTGAGGATCAATCGTTATATGTTAATGTCATTGAGTCAAGTGGCGCCAGCCTTCTGTCGATGATGGATCAGATCCTGGATTACTCCAAAGCAGAAGCTGGTGCGATCTCTCTGGAGATCAAACCCTATAGTGTCACTGAAACAGTTGAACATGTATTACAATTATTCTCTTCTGAAGCGCAGAAAAAAGGAATTAGGTTGTACGCAGAATATAATATTAATGATCATCTGATGCTTATGGGCGATCAGCACAAAGTTCGTCAGATTTTAATCAATCTCGTTGGAAATGCGCTTAAGTTTACGGAGAAAGGGGAAGTATGCATCTCTACTGAGGTATCTGCTGATACAGAAGGTAATCTCCATGCATCCTACGAAATACAGGATACGGGCATCGGCATCCCGCAGGATCGTCAGGATCTGTTGTTCAAATCCTACTCCCAGATTCATGGTAATTCAGGAAAGTATGGCGGAGCGGGGCTGGGCCTGTCCATCTGTAAACAACTCGCAGAATTAATGGGTGGCGTTGTATGGCTTAAAGATTCCAGTGATTTGGGTAGTCAGTTTGTCTTTAATATTTCCAGCACTGCACCCACCGTCCATGCGAATATCTGAATAATGAATATATTATTCTATCTTAGAAAGATAGGAGGTATATACATTGACGCAATTTCTAGATGCACGGACATCCCAAAATGCCGCCTTGTTTAATTCCATCTCCATACCGATTCCAGTGATTTTAACCCCCCAATTATTCGGCCAGATTGGTCTCATAACTGCTGGAGCCGGAAACAATCTAAGAGTTTCATTAAAAGGGACCATCACGGTGCAATTGCCGCGTGCACTTTTTATAGTGAGTATTACTGTGGTAAGAGGAACAATCGCGACCGACCCAATAGTATACTCGGGAAACCACACATATGGTCTGAATGGTCTGCTTAACCCTGAAGTGATTGTCTTCACTGCCACTGACTATAACCCACCGCTCATGCCCCAATTAACCTATACCGCATTTATCAGCACAAACCTGCTCGGTACTACTCGGGTGGGCCCCGAGAGTTTCGACGGATTTGTCGTTTCAGATTGATAAAACACGTATAACCCCATACCTCTAATCGGTTTCCCGTAGATTAGAGATATGGGGTCGTTTTTACGATTAACATCACTATTTTTAGAGAGAGCTATTAATCAGAGACCACAAATCCATCAAAATTCTCGGGACCAACACGGATTGTTCCCAGCACGTTGGAGCTTACAAAAGCAGTGTAAGTTAATTGTGGTAAAATCGGTGGATTAAAATCATTTCCAGAGAATGTAATGACTTGTGGTGCCAATACACTCAAACCAAATGTGGACGTTGCGGAGTAAATAACCGGGTCCGTTGCTAAAGTACCTCTTACAACGGTAATCGTTATGCCCGCAAGAGCTAAAGGTAATTGTACAGAAACCGTCCCTTTAAATTGAACTCTGGGATTTGCTCCTGCTCCGGCAGTTTGCAAACCGATTTGGCCAAAGAGCTGTGGAGTGTTCAGGACTAATATTGGAATAGCTATTGAGTTGGCCAAACTGGCATTTTGAGATGTTCTTGCATCCAGAAATGTGCTCATCAATCTACCTCCTAATGTTGGGATAGGATAGTATATTCGTAGCGTACTATTATGTTTGGACTTCTTACCATTAGCTCAACAGAGTTTAATTTAATTTTACTATGGTCGGAAGAATCTATTAAAGAGCGATATGGTATATACGACTATATTCCAGACTCTTATATTGGAACGATATGAAAATTTTGTTATGATACATATGCTAGATTACTAGATATGGTTATAAAATATAATTTACTATTATGTACGGAGTTGGAGGACACAAACGATGCTTATTAAAAGAGCAGGAAAAATCGCTGCGGTTACTGTAATTGCTCTCTCTATTCTTGGAAGTACCCCCAATATCGGTGGAGTCTATGCTGCCCCAGCCATTTCAGTTCAATTGGATGATGTTCCCCTGAAATTTGATGCAGCTCCACGTATTGATAGAGGTGTCACTTACGTTCCGTTTCGGACAGTCGGGGAAGCCCTAGGTATTGATATTATCTGGAACAGCAAATCACAGACTGTAGAAGCGACGAACACTGTGAAAGGACAAACTACCGAGGTACTATTACAAGTTGGCAACACCACAGCGACCGTAAATGGAAAAAAAGTTACACTCGCAGCAGCACCCGTTCAGCGGGAGGGCCGCGTACTTATCCCACTAAGTTCGTTCAGTAACCAATTCGGTGTACAAGTAAGCTGGAATCAGGCAACCAAGACGGTCTCCCTTGTCTCCCCACAACGCGAGATGCACTTGAGAGCCTTCTATGCGTTGCAATCCTTTCAAGAAAAGGACCTTATTACTTCCATGAATTCCGTAGCCTTTGGCTGGAGCCGCATTGATCGTGAAGGTCAGTTCACGCTCCAAGGGGATGAATACCGTCTCCCTGCTGCTGCGGGTGATATTACACCGCAGTCCATCGTTGCTGACGCAGCAGATCAGAAGATCCAACCACAGCTCATGGTGTATGCATTGGACGGAAACGGCGAACTGACCAAAGTTCTGAGCGACAGCAGCCTGCGGCAGAAATCGATTGAAGGTATAACTGCTGCTGTCGCAGAGCATGGTTTTGGCGGAGTTGTTCTGGATTTTGAAGGACTGGGCTTTAAACTGGATGCGGTAGAACAACAGAAGTTGCTCAATGCTTACGTGAAACAATTAAAGAGTTCCTTACCTCAGGACACAGCTTTATCTCTGGCGGTACCGCCGCTAAATAGTGCTTATAAAGGTTATGATTACAAGACACTTGCCTCTATTGCAGATGATCTTATCATTATGGCCTATCAGTATAATCCGGTTGGCACCAAATCTCAGGTACCTGAGCCAAATAGTCTTGTGGATCAGGCGATTCAATTAGCCATACAGGCCGGTGTCCCAAAGAGTAAGCTTCTGCTTGGTATCAGTTTAAGCAGTGAAACGCCCTCCTCTGTTGATGATAAGCTGGGTCTCACCAAACGTTATGACCTCAAAGGAGCTGCCTTCTGGCGTCTGGGTCTGTTCCGTTCCTACAATACAAAGATGGAAGATGCCGTGAATGTTTCTGTGATCAAAGAGTAAACTTTCTGACTGGATGCAGCTCACTTAAATAAAAGAAGGACCACACCTCTGGTACGCAGAGACTTGGTCCTTCTTTTTCCCATCATCTCACTTCATAAATTTATCCACACTTCCAAAGATAAGCTTCACAAACTGGGTAGGACCAGGCAAACGGGGCTGAAAGAGAAGAATGATCCCAATTACTGCCGCCACTGCAGTAATTCCCGCGCTCACTATTCTGGCTCGCTTCTCTTTGCTACTCTTCCACTCTGCATAAACTATCACAGTCGCCAGTATCAAAATCCCAAGGATTGAGCCTAGTTTCATGCAATCACCTCTCTTCTCAGGTTTGTACAGTAGCCGATTCTGTTCAACTTTCGTCCTCATCAGGTATCCCCTGTGGTCCTGTTGATTTTCCGGTACGTTCTACGTGTGCATCTACTTTGACTTCAACGTCCAATTCAGGATAGATGGTTTCCCAGTTCTTCTCCTGCGCCTTCCATTGATGCGGATAATATCTGCGGAATTCAACTGCGAATTTGAAGAAATCGGAGCGTAGCTCCTTCTGCGACATGTCTAAAGCATCATGAGCCAAAGATGTGAGCTTAGCCGACCATTCCTTTTCCAGTTTAGTTAATACAGCAGGATCAGTCAGATTGGAATCTGTTGTATTTAACACTACTTCTCCCCTGATTTGGATGTCGACCTTCATACTCCACTGTTGGTTTACAATTCGCGGCTTCAAGGAGGTTTTATTTTCAATGAGTCTTATCGAAAAAGAACCCTTTGACGGCTCAAACTCAACAGGCATGATAATGTTGTTCAGTTCTTTTGCAAGTAGTAATACACCTACGCTTAGTGGTTCTTTGACCGTCTTGACATAACGATCCTTCTTGTACATACTCAGACCTTTCACATATGGCGTAGTCGTCAGTTTATCCTGATCGGGCTCCGGGGGTAAGATTAACATGCGAGACAAAATGGCGGAACTGCTCGGACCTTCAATAGATTTAGCCAGTTCAAGCGCAGTAACACGTGTACCTAACTTCAGATTGGCCATCTCACGCAACGATTCAGCAGAACTTCGCTCCAGTGGATCAAGTAACGCAAGGATATCTTTCGCAGCCTTTTCGCTGGAAAAGACATATGCATGCTCCCTGAACTGAGGGTACCGCAGGAAGAAATCGATATACTCACGGATACCGCGTTTGCCGGCTTGCTCACTAATGATTATGACTTCACAGTGGCCCCAGAACATATTCCGGGGAACTTTACGTTGTAACCGATTCAATGCCTCGGCAATTGTACGTCCTTCCGCCGTTCGAATCATTGTTACCCCGCTTGGACTGCCTCCACTCCCACTGCTATCTCCTGCACTCGCCTTTCGCGGAATAAAAATCTGTGAAGTCAATTGTACTTTGCCATCTTCATAATCTATCCCTGTAGCCAGCACGATAGCCAAATCGTTAATCTCGATACGATCCCAGCATCCACTTAAAAGCACACAACACAATATTGGCATTAGTAGTACTCTATATATTCGCAAGTGCTCCTCCCCCATCAATCAGGTGTTCGCTCGATTCTTCCGAAAATGTGCCCACCCTTTCTTCAGCCATGCGACACCGTAGATCATAGCCGGAAGGATTAATAAAATGCTGATCGTATACAAGTTGGCTGAAGCGCTAACCAAACTGGAAACACCGGATCCACCGGACACAACCCAGTAAGCAAATACCATGCACAGGAACGAAAGTGGACCAACCACAGGTTTGTAGTCTCGCAAACCAAACCATTCCGCGGTTGATGTAGCAAAGATATATAGAAAAACGGAAATTTTAACGAAAATACCAAAAATCCAGATAGCAATAATAAGGGATTCGATATGCTGCAAAAAGTCCGCAATGGTTATGTATCTTGCTGCGATCATGACCGGAAATACAAATGTATCCGTCAAATCACCAATTAAAAACAGGCAAAACAGATTGGTAACTGTCATTGCAGTTGTTGTAAACACAAGGGAACCCAGCATGACCCGGGTTATTCGTTTTTTTTCATTCACATAAGGTAGTAGAAAAGCCAACACGATATATTCACTAAACCATGCAGCAGGTGCAGCAGCCCCCGTAATAATGGGAATTGGACCCTTCTCCATAAAAGGAAACAGCTCGGCAGGATTCAGTTCACCAATCAATAATATAAAGATCAAAGCCAGCAGTACGATCAGCAGGGTAACAAACACCTGAGCGGTTCGTCCGACAACTTCGATCCCGAGTCTGACATTAATCGCACATACAACAACCATCGTACCCATCACAACAAACAAAGGTGTACGCGGAAGTGCATTATTGACAATGAATTCACCGTATTCCCGAATAATCAAGCCCGTCAAGTGTGGCAAAAAAGCGATATATATCAGGCCAAATAACTTGCCCGGAATCCGACCAATAATCAATACACTGGATTGAATGAGTGTTTTTCCAGGGTACAGACGATCAAGTCCAACGGAAATACCAATGGCAGCCAACCCAACGATCGAACCTATAATTGGGGTCATCCACATGTCATGTCCTGCATAGTGCATTGTAATTCCAGGCACAGACAAGATAGCCGTCGCGAGAATGGCGGGAAAGACCATAAATGCCAATTGAGTCACCGATATTTTCCCTTTGTCAGTCAACATATGTAATCCCGCTCCCTTGTTTGCTCGAAATGTAGATTGTTCTAGTGTGGTTTGTTCCTTGGGGATGGACGCCACCATACATCCTTAAGTTCCTTAGCCATCGTAGGTGCTACCGGTGAGAGATAAGGTGTTCCAAATGAACGAAGACTGCTTAGATGAATGACAACCAAGATGACTCCCAACATGACACCCGTGAGTCCCAACGTTCCTGCCAGAAACATCATGGGAAAACGTAGTAGACGAGTCGCGATGCTGGCAGCATAGCGGGGTATCATGAAAGAAGCGATACCGGTAATCGCGACAATGATAATCATGGGGGCTGAGACAATTCCGGCACTCGTCGCCGCTTGCCCAATAATTAAGGCGCCCACGATACTGACCGCTGATCCGACCTGCTTGGGCAATCGGACACCAGCCTCACGCAATGCTTCAAAGGCAATTTCCATAATGAGCGCTTCCACCAGGGCAGGAAAAGGGATCTCTTCTCTCGCCCGAGCAATGCTGAGAAGTAATACGGTAGGAATCATCTCTTGATGAAACGTCGTAATTGCTACATAAGCCGATGGAAGCAACATGGATAAAACAAAAAAAATATATCGCAGCCAGCGTACAAAAACACTCATGAACACATTTTGATAATAATCTTCGGGGGATTGTAACATGGAAAAAATGGTTACTGGTGCGATAAGGGTAAACGGCGTTCCGTCAACGAGAATAGCAAACCGACCTTCCAACAAGTTGGAAACAACGACATCCGGGCGTTCCGTCGCAATCATCTGTGGAAATGGTGAATATCGCTGGTCAACAATGCCTTCTTCAATGTACTGACTCTCCAGTACGTCTCGGAGCTTTAAATCGGCAAGTCGTGTCTCCACTTCCTTAACAAGTTTGGGGTCAATAATCCCCTCCATGTATACAAGTGAAATACTGGTGTTTGTACGATCTCCCATGTTACGTGTATGAATCTTCAGTGCAGGTGTCTTGAGACGTTTGCGCAGTAAAGACATATTCATGGTCAATGATTCTGTGAACCCATCCCGTGCACCACGCACGGTCGATTCAGCTAACGGTTCTTCCGTTGAACGATTTGCAGCTTGGTATAGAGGGTATGTAGTTCCGCCTATTGAACCGTCCAGCAGTAAAAGAGCTTCTCCTTCAAATATGGCCTGCACTGCCTGAGTAGTCGTTTCAACTTGCTTAACAGAAGCTAGCGGAACTTGCGCAGCTTTGATCCCCATTTCCTGAATGGGGGTTAGTACCTGTCTCTCCAGCCGCTCCGTATCGCATACACCAACACAATATACGCATAATGCTGAAGTAAGACACGCGGTTTGGAATGTATGAAATACAACGTCCGAGCAACCCGCAAAAACGGAGCGTAACATTTCTTGATCAATAACAAGTTGTCCGGTTAATGGCAGGTCCTGTTGTGTTATCGCTGATGTGTCCATGACGCCTCCCCTTTCCGTAAACACTCCGTCCAGATATTCTCAGTTAAAGGTATCCTTTACTTATCAGATGGGATATATACGCAAAATATAGAATGCCAAAAAAGCCGCCCTCATGAGCGACTCTGATGATATAGAACACTATTCATTCCTATGAATCCGTTGATCTTACTCTTTGCAATTCCCTATTTTCTATTTATCGCTATCCTTTCACGGCACCCAGAGCAACACTCCCAATAATCTGTTTGGAAAATATAGAGAATACAATAATAATAGGCAGGATTGAGATCGCTACACCCAAATACAAAAGCCCATAATCCATTCCATAGTACCCCTGCACTAGCGCAACCAATACCGGAAGCGGATATTTATCCAGGGAGAAAAATAGCACCAGCGGTGTCAGGAAATTATTCCATGATCCGATAAACGTGAATATGCCAAGGGCGGCGATCGCCGGCCCCAGAATAGGCAGTACAATCTGATTGAACGTCCGGAACTCACCGGCACTGTCCACCCGCGCAGATTCAATAATCTCATCCGGGATGCTGCTCTCCATGAACTGTTTGATAAAAAATACATTAAACGCGTTAGCCGCAGCAGGCAAAATAATTGCGGCATAACTATCCAGAAGTCCCATCATGCTGAATAGTCGATATACGCCAATTAGAGCCAGTTGACCCGGTACCATCATGGTTGCTAACAGAAACAGGAACAACCCGTTTCGTCCTTTGAATTTAAATTTGGCAAATCCATACGCAGTTAAGGCCCCAATATACAGAGATAATACGGTCGAGGTTCCGGCAATAAATATGCTGTTGGCAAACCCACGCCATATGTTGATTTTGGATACCATGTTCATATAGTTATCAATCAAGAATGATCCGGGGAGAAATGTAAACGTCGAAGCAATCGTTGCATTATTATGTGTGGAATAGATGAGCATCAGATAGAATGGAATAATACAGAGTACCGCTAGACCAATCAGCAACAGATAAATGATGATCTTGCCTGCCGTCAGTCGCCTAGTGGTGGCATATTGCTGAATCGCTGCATTTGGTTGTTCAACTGATTTTGCAGTTTGCATGAGAACTCCCCTCCCTATGAACGGCTCTTCCGCTTGGTCATGATGAAGGATGCAACGGACAACAGTATGATGATAATAAACAGACAAAATGCAATTGCAGCTCCATAACCAAAACGAGTGCTCTGAAATGCGACATTATAGAGATACATAATGCTTGTCATGGCTGCCCGGTCAGGACCACCGTTGCCATTGGTTAATGTAAATGGCTGATCGAAAATTTGAATGCCCCCAATTATGGATGTGATCATCTGAAACAGAATAATTGGACGGAGCATCGGCACGATGATATGAATGAAAATATGTTTCTTTTTCGCTCCATCCATCTGGGCAGCCTCCAGCAGAGAAGGGTCAATACCCTGAAGACCAGCTAAGTAGATGACCATGGAATAGCCAAAGTATTGGAAAAACAGAATGGATGATACAATTAGACGCATGAACCAGGGATCATTTTTCCAGTTAATTGGATCTTGTATTATGCCGGTCTGCACCAAAAAATGATTCAGTCCGCCAGACTGCCAGTCAAAAATCAAGCTGACAAGCAATCCAAGTGATGCAGCCGTAACGATGTTGGGAAAAAAGTATACGGCTCTGAAAAAGTCCCGTCCTTTGAGCAGCTTATCATTCAAGATAAAAGCCAACACAAGTGAGATTGTGAGCTGTGGAACTACAGATACGCCCCAGATGAATAACGTATTAAACAAAGTTTTGTAGAACAACGGGTCTTGTAGTACGGCAACGTAGTTACCGATCCCTACAAAATCAGGTGTCGTGATTCCATCAAAGTTGGTGAAACTGATATAGAGCGAATATAAAATGGGATAAAGCCCAAAAATGGTGAAAATAATAAAAAACGGAGCAATGAAGTAGTAGCCGTAATGGTCCTTGCGAATCGTTTTGGCAAACATGTTCTATCCCCCCAGTTATCATCGGATGTGTATATTCATTCGCTCGCTTATAAGCTAATCCACTTCCAGCTCCGGAAATCTCAAGGTGACATCACGTTTGATTCGCTTTACGACTTCTTCCTTGGTCTGTATGTCCTTATTGAGATATAACTGGAGTACAATCTTGTAGATATCATTGTTAATCGTGGCATCATATTTGGTGCGTTCGTATACAGGTACCCGTTTTGCAGCCTCCGAGAAAAACTCAAAATGCTTCTGTCCTCCCAAATAGGACGATGAGAGAGACGGGGCAAGTTCATCATTCACAACCATGTTGCTAGTGAAATAATCCTGCTCTTTCGCTAACTCCGACAGAAAGTCGTGGTTAAAGTTATAGAACTCGATAAACTTCCAGGCGAGATCTTTTTTGTCACTTTTACTATACATCGCTATATAAGTTCCGCCTGCACTAAACGCTGACGGTCCCTGAGCCAAGCCCCACATGCCTTCGGTATCCGGGGCGTTTGCCTTGAACGTATATTGCAGTGCCCAGGTTGCCCCGGGATAAAACATGACCTCTCCTTTTTGCATGGATGCAGCGTAACCTGCACTTCCATCTTCATACTCGGCAAGTACATTCCGCTCACGTGCTTCACGTACAAGATCGAGCACTTCCAAATAGGTTGGATCGATGACGAGTTTGCCGTCCTTCACCCAAGGTATACCATCATATGAATTCGATATAGCATTCCAATTCGCCAATGCATGTACTTTATTCCCGCTAAGTTGCTGTACCTTCTCTCCAATCTCGAAGATCTTCTCCCATGTATCGATCTGTGAACCCACCTGCTCAGGATCATCGGTGCCAAGATATTTCTTCGCCAGATCCCGACGATAGTAGATGCCCCCTGGTGTTCCCTGATAACCTATCGCTCTGACATTTCCTTCACTGTCCTGTTCATTGGCCTGAACAAAAGCATATTGTTCCTGGATAAGTTCATTGGCGTTATACGGCGAAGCGGATAGATTCTCCAGATATGGAACGTCAATCAGCTCTCGAATATTCGCATTTTCAATCATAAATACATCTGGAGCCTTCGAGGTTGTCTGTAGCGCAGATTTCAGCTTGGTGATATAGAAATTACCGGGGATGTTGACAAAGTTCACTTTAATGTCAGGATATTTCTGTTCGAATTTCTCGATGGCGTACCCTGCTTCATCCGTAAAACTCCACACGGTAATCTCTTGTTGCTTGGTTTGATTCGATGGACTGAACTGACAACCAGCTACCAACATCGCTGCACATACAAATACAATAGTTGGCTTAAACCACTTCTTCATAGGCCCCCTCCTTCAAAAAGGAAACGCTTACAATTTATTAGAGTATATTGATTTTGGAGAGGGCTTTCTCCACAAATATTGTGCATTACCCTCCATATTTTGTGATATTCGTACGATGTTTCTTACGAAATTCGGAGGGTGTGCAGTCATTATATTTTTTGAAAAGACGATTATAGGAGTTAACATTGTTAAATCCGTGTCCGATCGCAATCTCCAGAATCGTATCCTGACGGAACAATAAGGCCCACTCGGATTTGATAATTCGAAAATGATTCAAGTATTCCATCAGTGTTACTCCCTTGATCTCTTTGAACAGTTTGCAGACATGGAACTTGCTGAATTTAATATGTTCCGCCACCTGTTCCAGCTTAATGGGCTCAGCATAGTGCTCCTCCAGGTATTCACAGACCGATTCAAGGAATCCAAATTTTTTGGAGGAAGTACATGCCCATCCTGAAGATGAAGATTCATCGGTGGTAACCGGTACTTTTGTACGTAATAAAAGTATGATCAGATCATACAATCTGGATACCATTAACCATCGGTATCCCGGCTTCTGATTTTTCTTCTCGATAATGATGTCATCTATATATTGAGTCAGATTGCTCTGACTTCCCGTATTCGAGGGAATAACTGTTGTTTTGTTGAAAAGTTGTCCGAGATCCTGAATTTCGGCTACGGTCGTGAAACTCCCAGTTAACAATTCGAGTCGGAACAAGATAATGGTCAAATGTTCGGTCCCCGGCAAAAAGCAGTGCACATCCCCTGGTTTGATCACCAGCACATCCCCTTTTTCCAACTCACACACGTGGTCGTTCACACCAATTCTGGCGCTCTTACCATTGACGAGAACCAGTTCAACCTCATCATGCCAGTGTGCAGCATAATTGAACTGATTGCCTGTATGAATTACCCGAATGGGAAAACCTTCTTGCATATGGCCTGTCTCCAAAAAAGTGGGTACGCCCATCGTATCAACCTCCATTTATTTCCAACGCAAAATACTCCTCGTCTTTATATTATGCATAAATGGCTACTCTCCTTTCTTTTTAAGAATTTAAAATTCTATAGAATGCAAAAAAACTCCTCAACTCAGGTTGAGGAGCCGAACAGAATCACGTTCCACGCATTGGATGTCCAGTGTATATAACGTCTCTACGATCTCTCCGTTCAGCAGTTGGAAGAGAACATGACCTGCAAGCTGGCCTGCATCCCTCTTCGGCTGACGAAATGTGGTTAGAGGTGGATTCATGTACTGAGATGCAGGTATATTGTCAAAACCAATTACGGATAACTGCTCAGGTATTGAGATTTCATGCTCCCTGAAGGCTTCCAAGCCGCCGATGGCCATTTCATCATTTGCAAAAAATACAGCGGATGGCAACTCTCCTTCAAGCAGTTTCTTGGCTGCATTGTACCCATCTTGCTTCAAGTATTGTCCGCCAATTTTCCATTCGGGGTTCTCTTCGATGCCTGCCTCCTTCAAGGCTTTCAAATAACCTTGATAACGATGGAGATTACATTCCGATTGTGACGGCCCACTAATATAAGCTATTGTCCGATGCCCTTTATCGATCAGATAACGGGTAGCCAAGTAACCACCTTGCGTATCACTCATCAAAACCTTTACAATATGTTGAGCATCCAGATCCCGATCCATGACAACAATCGGAAACCCTGCTTCAGATGCTTCAATCAGCAACTGATCTTGAATATTCTGAGCGATAACAATAGCTCCGTCAATTCTTCGTTCACGAATGTAACGATGGGCCGTAGACTTCTCTCCACCCAACGAACTACATACGATCATATCGTATCCATGACTCATGACGACGGTTTCTATTCCGTTCACCAAATCCGAGAAATACGGGCTGGACATGTCATGGACAATAATACCAATGGTTTGTGTACTATTTCGTTTTAATTCCGATGCAGGACCATGCCTAACGTAATTGAGTTGACTCGCTGCCTCAAGTACTCGAAGTCTTGTCGGCTCACTTACATTTCCTTTATCGTTGAGTACGCAAGATACGGTCGAACTGGCTACACCAGCCATCTTGGCTACATCTTTAATCGTTGTCATCATATATACTCCTCAAAGACAGTTTCATCTGTTTAGTCCATTATGGCAGTAACACAGCAATACACATGGGATAGTTCACTAGCATTTTAACACGTCAGTCCAGTCATGTCTCTTTCCAAAATATCAACTACGAAAAAACATATTAAAGAAACCGAGGTGCCTTCATGAGATTTAGTGAATATGTAATAGGTCAGCGCTACAAAACCACATCCTTGGCATTATCCAAGAGTGATATTATTGAGTTTGCCACAATCTATGATCCACAGTACATGCATTTGGATGAGGAAAAGGCCAAGCAAGGCCGATTCGACAGTTTAATTGCTTCTGGCATGCAAACGATGAATATCTCCTTTAAATTATGGATTGAGGTTGGGGTCTATGGAGAGCATGTCGTGGCGGGCACCGGAATGAATAACATTCAATTCCTGAAACCTGTCTTTCCGGATGATGAACTTCATGTCATTGCAGAAGTCATTGGACTGACTCCCAGACGAAAAGGGAATGGGATTGTTACCGTGCTGCTGAGTACATTCAATCAGAAGAATCAAAAGGTATTTCAGGCAGAATTAAGTGCTTTAATCGATAATTAGGCTGAGAAAAAGCCCAAAAAAGCCGCCAATTGGCGGCTTTTCGTAAATATATCACATTGAAGCATTTTTAAGCGTTATAACCTTTCAATACCTGCCCCAAAATCTCTACACCCTTGACAATCTGTTCGTCCGACGGGGTTGAGAAATTAAGTCTGATGGCATTACAAGGGTCTTGCTCGTTCACCAGGAATGCATTTCCCGGTACAACCGCAACCCCTTGAGCTGCCGCTGTCTTCGCATAATCAAGCATTGGTACATGCGCTGGCAGATCACACCAGAGGAACAGCCCACCATCCGGTTGGGTATAGGTAATGGACTCACCCATATGCTCTTGCAGCTTGTCCATCATCAATGTTGCTTTTCTCCGATATACCTCACGAATGCTGTTAATGTGCCCCGCGTAGTCATACTCTGTCATGAACTTGTGTGCCAGAATCTGTGGAAGCATGGCTGTATGTACGTCTTCTCCCTGTTTGGCAACAACCATCTTCTCCACGACTTCATGAGGCGCTTGTACAAAACCAACGCGCAGTCCCGCCGACAGAATTTTGGAGAATGATCCAACATAGATGACCAGACCCTCGTCATCCATAGACTTAATGGTTGGCACATCATCTCCATTGAATCGAAGCTCTCCGTACGGGTTATCTTCCAAAATCATAACGCCATACTTCTTAGCCAGCTCATATATGGCTTTACGTTTCGCAAGACTCGTCGTTACACCAGTCGGATTCTGAAAACTCGGGATCACGTAGATCATTTTTACATTAGGCTCCGTTTGCAGCGCCTGTTCCAGCTTCTCAATATCCATACCGTCCATCTCCATCGGAACACCGGCAAGCTTCGCACCGGATGCCCGGAAGGAGTTCAGAGAACCAATAAAGCTCGGACTCTCACAGATGATTGTATCTCCTTCATTACAGAACACTTTACAGGCCAGTTCAATCCCCTGCTGTGCTCCAGATACGATAAACAATTGATCGGATGGTTTACCTGTATCAAAACCTGTCTTCAAATGTTGAGTCAATGCTTCCCTGAGGGGAACATATCCTTCCGTTATTCCATATTGCAGAGCTGTGACCGGATCATGCTCCAGAATGGATTGAGTGAATGTGCGAATCGCCTCAATAGGAAAAGTTTCCGGAGCAGGATTTCCCGCGGAGAATGGAATCACATTTTGTCCCGAAGAAGCCTTCAGAATCTCACGAATAATGGATGGTTGCAGTGCTGCGATACGATTGGAAAATGAATAGTTCATCTTAAATAGTGCCTCCCGACATTTCATCTGAATTAACTCTCTATCATTACATTAGATTCTATTATACGAGCATTTCCCGAATTTCCAAACTGTCTCCACCAAATTAATGTTTGTACGCCAAAAAAGAGGCCGCCGTCAGCAACCTCTTTCGCATAAGTATTGAGCAAAATTTCAGCCTATTAGCGCGCTGCGTTCATCTCGGATAACCGTGTGGCTCTCACAACATAAGCGGCTAGACCGGGGATCATCCGGGCCAGACCAGGATAGAATTTATTGGTTTTGGCAAAAGCCAGCTTTTGAATTCTTCTTGCGCGTCTGAGCAATTGGGTGAATTCACGGCTTGCTTCCAGCGTGTAATTACTTTGCCAATCGGCATGTTCAATATCGCCTTGCAGGTACTTGTCAGTCCACCTTGCACACAGGAGTGAGGAGCGAAGGGCAATGGACATTCCATCTCCACATAAGGGCGGTATCATAAGCATGGCATCCCCAATATGCGGATATTGAGACCACGGCTCAGGAACGTTGGACAGATGTAGCGGCGCAATCGACACTTGCGTTCCATCTACAGGCTTTCCTTCGGCTAAACGGGCCGCCAAACTCACGTTTGTCAGGGATGCCGCCTGTAAAATATCGTTTACAGACTTGCCACTTCCCTGGACGGTATCCAGTGTCAACAATGCGGCGACATTCACAATGCCATCCTCAATCGGGGAAATGCCCACGTAACCACCCTCGCAAAAATATAACTCTACCCGTGCGGGAATCTCTATCCCGCTGAAGTGGGACTTAACGCCAACGTATACGGTTTGGTCCCGCAGATCAGGTGCGGAAGCCATCCCCCGCGGCTTTTTGGTCCCATGTGCCCCGATAACGGCTTTGGCTCTGTAACTGATCCGCTCATCTCCCTGTTTCACCTGAACCTCATAACTGGCATCCTCAAGCTGCTCGATGCTCGTTATGGTCGCTTTGGTCACAATCTGGGCTCCGGCCTCCAGCGCCTTCTGATGCAAAATCTGGTCCAGCTCATATCGACTTATGCCATATGCAAATCCCGGCAGCGGTGCTTCAATCACTCCGCCTTGTGGCATAACGATTTTGGCATGATCCATGGTGCTGGGTTTCTTCGACTGGTCCAGAAGGTGAATATCCAGAACTTCTAACATCTCCTTGGTTTCGGGTGACATGAACTCACCGCAGGTTTTGTGCCGCGGGAATTCCTGGCGATCCAGCAAAAGCGTCCGATGGCCTTTCCCTGCCAGTTGCATTGCACATGTACTACCGGCAATTCCGGCTCCGATGACAATCACATCTATCGATTTCGACACGTAAGATCACCTGCCTTTCGTGGGAATAACAACAGAGTAGCGGAATAAGGGCTTCCATTCATAGGTCATCGTATCATGATTTAGCCGTTGTTTAAGTTCCTTCCAATCCCTCCCTGTAAAACCTTTGGCTACGGAAAGAGGCCCATCATGACGAATATAACGATTGCGCGAGATCATCCGTGTAGTAATCCAGACCGCCTTATAGGATACGGGGTGGCGGTGAATATCATTAATGACGACACCGTATCTGGATGCTCGCAGCATATGAGAAACCATATCAACCAGCTGATCTCCGTCAAAATGATGTACAAACTGGGAACCTGTCACGATATCTGCTGAAGCATCCGGCAGTTGTGTAAGATCAGCACGTTGTACCCGGACTCGGGGTTCGTCACGGAATAGTTGTCTCGCTTCCTCACACGCTTCTTCCGTCAGATCAACCAGCGTAATTTCCAGCTGAACACCCTGACGATCTGCCCATTGCAATAGTTTTTGGTTCACATCCCCTGAACCTGCGCCCACATCCAGCAGAGTCAGCTTATTCGGCTTACCGACTGAGTTCCACAACTTCTCTACACCAGCCAGAGTTGGGCCAGGTGCTGCAAATATTTTGTTAAGACGTCTCAGATGTCTAAGCGCTTCACGCAGCTCCTCCCCTCCCAGAGAGAAGTCATCCATCAGTTCATCTTCCTTGGCTCGAATGGATAATGTTCTAAAAAAGGACATGATCGTGCTCCTCCATCACTGAAGATAATGAGGGGACATAAGTGAATTTCATCAACTCTGCGGTGAGTCCCGGTCCAAATGCCATGGCTACACCATCTGTAGATGATTGAACCTGTGCCTTCATATCCTCACGCATCGCGTTCAGTACAAACAAAATGGTATTGGAAGATAAGTTACCATACGTTCTGAGGACATCCCTGCTATACTTTGTTTGCTCGTCTCGCAGCTTCATTACATTCTGCACAGAGTCCACAATCCCACGTCCTCCCGGATGAATGGCCCACAGTTCAGGCAGCTGTTCACTTTGCAATAAGAGACGCAGTTCCTCTTCCAGATGAACACCTAACAGCTTCGGAATACGTGGGGATAGATACAGGTCATACCCCAGATTCCCCACCTCCCAGGTCATATCTTCAGTCGAATCCGGAAGAAGCACAGAATAACCCGTTCCCAGACTCAAATAATTCTTGTGCTGAGGTTCTGGTGTGCCCACCACACAAGAAGAAGCAGCGTCTCCGAAGAATGAAGCTGCAAACAGCGCTTCCCGATCTTGTACAGGCTGAAAATGAATGGTGCACAACTCTACACAGACCACAAGGACCTGTGATCCGGGAGCTCCCTGCACGACATCTCGTGCCATCTGAATGGCTTTCAACCCTGCGGCACAACCCTGAAAGATCAGCGGCAGTCGATTAACTCGGGCAGACAAACCCAAATGACGGATGAGCATAACATCAAGACCCGGCAGATATTGACCGGTGCAGCTGACCGTGATGATATGCGTGATGCTCTTTGGAGATACGCCTGAATCCTCCAGGGCTTTCTCTGCCGCCTCAATCCCGAGTGGAAGCGCCTCTCGCTTGTATGTACTCATTCGTTCTTCGGTTGTCGGGACGTCTGATCGCTCACCAGAGGGCAGATAACGGCATTCTTCCAGTGAACCCAGATAGCTAGGTTCCACGGTATATCGTGTTTCAACACCACAGGACTTGAATATTCGTCTGGCAAAACGGGCCAAATCTGGCCGATCCTGAAGAGAAGAAGCGATTAGTTCTGCAATATCTGACTGTGCTACGGGGTGAGCAGGTAGAGCCGTTCCCATGCCAAGAATCGCGATATCGGATGGACTGTTATATTGGTTCATAATAAACCTCCTGGTATTGGTCATTATTTCCTCTAATTTAACAACTCTTACCCTTAACGATATCGTTATAATCTCAATAAGGCTCCTAATCCAGTTTATTAACACATCCGCAAGCTCAGAAGCTTGGTTTCAACATGCCATTGAAGCAATTACACCAATGAACGAAAAAAAGCCGCCATTAGGCGACTTCAAGGTAACCATATTCCTTCTAAGCGTCATTCTGATACACGTTATTTGGAGAATGCTTCTCTGATCTTGTCACTCATCAGGTACCAGGCATCCTCAGCCATCTGGAGATCACCAAAATGCGTAAATCCATGAGCGGCTCCCTCGTACTCCTTAAGTGTCACCTTCACACCGCTTGCTTCCAGGTTTGCTGCATATGTTCTTGCTTCTTGGGCCAGTGAATCTTTCTCCGCGGTAATAATCAATGCTTCTGGAAGACCCTCTACTGATGTTGCGAGCACAGGTGAAGCCAACGGGTCTTGCGCATCTTCTGGCGTATCAAGGTACATGGCATTGAACGTTCTGGCGATATCGGCTGGAATGGCTTCTTCAAAACTCGGTTTCTCGGCCGGATCTGTAGCCACATCCAACACGGCATAATCCATAACTTGCAGAACAATAGGCAGCTCGCTTCCACGTTGCTGGTTTAACAAACATACTGCTGCAGCAAGATTACCACCAGCACTATGCCCCCCAATAGCGAATACAGACGGGTTAACCGAGAAGGATTGCGGGTTAGCATGGACCCACTGTACAACGTCGTAACATTCATGGACCGCCGTTGGGAACTTGTGCTCTGGTGCAAGACTGTAATCGATATTAACGACCACACAATCAGATCGATCAGCGATCAGACGACACCATGGATCATCCATCTCTGCTTGTCCCAAGATGAAACCACCCCCGTGCATATTAAAGAAGACCGGCAGAGGTACGGAATGATCCCTATCCGGTGTATACACAAGTACACGTGTATCACCTTTCGTCGTAGGAATCATGACTTCTTTTACTGTGACAGCATACGTGGAACTGGGTTGAAGAGCAGCATCTGTGCCGACGACATTTTGACGCATACGTTGTACCATTGCCAGTTGTTGTTGTTGATCCATAGATATCACTCCTTATTATGATTACCAATGAGTTCCTGCAACCGCAGACTTGAATGATTAATTCTGCTAATAAATTCGTAGATAACATCAATGTTATTTTCCTGCTCTTGCGTCGTTGCCACTACACCTTCCGTTGCGACTGCATGTTCTTGCGAAATATCGGAAATATGATCCACTTGCGTTCGTACTTGAGTAAAGATCAGGCTCATCTGATCCGTCATGCCCAATTCCTTAGCTATGTATTGATCAACATGTTCGAATGTGGACCTGATGTGGTCGAAACTCTCAAGTATCTGTTCAGTGATCGCTTCTCCTTCCTTTACGGCAGCATTGCCTATGGCGGCCTTCTCCACCACGAGCTGTGTCTTTCTTTTGATATTGTGAATGATCTCATTAATTTGTTTGACCGTATCGGAGCTTTCCTGTGCAAGCTTCTTGACTTCATGAGCTACGACGGCAAAGCCAACTCCAGCTTCCCCTGCTCTTGATGCTTCGATGTTGGCATTCAATGCCAGGAGGTGGGTCTGATCGGCGATCTGGTTAATGGCTGACAGGAAGGTATTCACATCATCCATACTTTGGTTCAATTCCTGGACTGTCGTCATCGAATCGGTTACCGCTCCGTTAATCATGTTCATCTGCTTGCCCATTTGCACAATTCGATCCGAACTTTGACGAACAACTTGTCCGTTATCGGACGAGATTTGGGCAAGGCGATGTGACATCTGATTGATCTCCACCATCTGTGCATCTGCCGTGTTCACCATTTCGCTGATATGTGTAATACTGCCCGATTGATCACGAATGCCCTCGGTCACTTCCTGAATGTTCGATGTTACGGTGTCGCTCATCTGCTTCAGATTACGGATATCATCATTACAACTGGCAATATCGGTATTTAACGTAGATGTGTTCTCCCGAATCACCTTCACCATATTATTGAGTGCCTTCACAAGATCTCTGGCTTCTGCTTCTTTGTCGAGGGCGACCTGAATCAAGTCCCTTCCTCGTTTACATACAAAATACAGAGCAACAATGGTCAGTTCAATGAACCCAATGGTCATGTAAAAGGTCGTATCGTATTGCTGATGGTCCGCGTAATAAATCACGATATAAGCAATATTATACATTGCACCGAATCCATACAAGAGAACACGGTTCAGATAAAGTGAGATAACGCAGAGCACAACCACGATGAGCATGCCTGCTCCCGGAGATTGGATATATTGAGTGGTTGCAGTCAGAATCGCGATCATCAGCACAACCATGATCATGACCGTTTTTTTCTTACGATACATCAAAAATGATGCAATGGAAAGCTCAACAAACAGCGAGAATACAACTGCAAGTTCAACCTGCTTACTACGGATGAAAAAGCAGAAAGCGAGCAGCGTTAGCCATAGAACCGTGGCGATAATTTTATTAACTTTGGCGGTGTTGTTTCTAAAAAAGCTATTGTCCATGACTTGCATGGTAATTCCCCCTCAACGACTTGTGAACTGCTCAGCGATGATTTTGGTCATAATCAAAATGATATTGAGCAGGAGTACATAACACCATTCAATGCTAATCCCCCCCTCTTTCATCTCACTGTTCGTGTGTTGCACTCCCCTGCTCCATATTGGACTCCTTTTTCTTGTGGAACATCATCCAGACTCCCATCAGACAAAATAAAGCGCTGCACCCCATGCCAAACAAGCTGCTGGTTTTTAATGCAAGCGGTGAGGATTGCATGGTAAGCAGTGTCGCTTGTGTCACAACGATGGACACCATGGCATCGGTAAAGTTAATCATTTTCAATGTAGATATGATCGGATTATGGAGATGACGGTTAGCCCAAGTACCGTACACAGCAAAAGCCAGCTTGGTAAAAGCGACTGTAGCTACGATATACACAATGATGCCGCTATAGATAAAGGCATCGCCGATCAGATACATTCGCAGGCAGACTATCAAATAGGATACACCCAGAAAGCAAAGGAAAAGACCTCCGCGCTTATAGACCGTAAACTCCAATGCATATCTTTCTTGGGGAGACTCCCTCCTTTTGGCAACTTTATATTGTTGAAGCACCTGCCCTTTGGCTACACACAGAATCAGATAATATACAGCATTCGTGACGAACCATCCGGAAAGGAGATATATTCCCAGAATTAACTTACCTATTCCGATCAAAGCATTGATAACAAGGGATGCAGCGTTAATCATGGCCGTCCGGTCTTGCTTATTTCCAAGATAACGGACCCACATGGACTTCAAGTATGTCTTCATTTTCATAAGATATTCATACTACTTGGCGAGCAGACCATTCGCCTTTTCACATACCTCGTATATTTCGTCATATTTCTTGTCAATGTACGGCGTGACCTTGTCGGACTTTTTCTTGCGAAGCCCGCTATAGCTGAAATACGGAATAATCCAGCCTGCGAAACCAGGGATCGCCAGAGTAATGGTAAGAGGCAGCATGTTAGCCTGATATGCAAACACCGAGCCAGCCATACATGCTGTGCCGACAATTCCGATAATATAAGCAACGGCAGAAGCTCCCATGATCTTGGATCGTTCCAATGTTGCTATCTCGGTAACACAGGATTCGAACTGTCTTTGCAGGCGGGTCAACTCCGCTTTGTTGCGAATCTTGCGATCCCGTTTAAACTTCATCGTGACAGAACCCACGTTTTGAAATGGTGTTGAAGTAGCTTCCAGAATCCATCCGAAGTGCGCATATCCGTCCGTATACAATGATTCAACATCTTGCTTCACAATAACGTCTTTATATTCATAGCCGACGAAGCTATGTTCAGTTCTGATCATCTCATTCATGTTTGGCATCACTCCTCAATTGTTTTCCTGATATCCCTCATTGGATGTTCCTATCGTACCGACCAAATGTTTATAAGTTGCTTATGAAATGTTTACGAAATATGAATAAAAGCCTGAATTCGATGGTTTCGAATTCAGGCTTAGCTATTTAAGCTCACGTAACTAGGATATATGTCACTCTCCCACTTTTAGCTTAACGGTGAAGGTTGTGCCCTTCTGCGGTTCGCTCTCCACTGAAATAACACCCCCTACCAACTCGATGACACGCAAGGAAAGAGCGAGGCCAAGGCCATTTCCCTCTCCGTGATGGGAGGGGTCCCCTTGAAAGAATTTATCGAAGATATGTTTCATCGTTTCTTCATTCATGCCACAGCCTGTGTCCGATACCATGACTGTAATGGTGTCTTCATCCGACGTCTGCTTGAGGGTGATCTTTCCTCCGGGAGATGTGAATTTGAGCGCATTGGAGAAGAGGTTATGCCATACGATCTCCAGCATACTCTCTTCCGCATGAATGATCGCACGATCTTCGATATCCACCATGAATTCAATATCTTTTTCTTCCCAGGTCTGTTCAAAATAAAGAGCACATTCAGCAAGCTGCCTGCACAGATCATAAGGCTCGGCAACAGGGATAATCTCCTGATTCTCCAATTTGTTCAGCTTCAGGATATTAACGACGAGGGTCGCGAGTTTGTTCGTGGAAGAGATTATGGTTTCTGTGTACTCTTTTCGGAGCTCTGGACGTATATCATCCTGTTGCAACGCCATGGCATACCCGTGGATGACCGATAACGGGGTCTTAATCTCGTGAGATACATTGGAGATGAAATCATTTTTCAACGTTTCAATACTGTTCAGTTCTTCTACCATTTTATTAAAATCCTCGAACATCACATCCACGTAGTTCTGCTTATCCGCTCGGTGAATCGGTTCCAGATACACGGAAAAATCACCTTCTGCTACCTGCTTCGCAGCCTCACTGAGCTTGCGCATCGGCTTATCGAAGGCATTATACTTCTGCCTTGCCGTCACCAGGCAAAAAATAAGACTGACGATGACCCAGTATCCCGAGATACCGAAAATATAGGGCCAAGGGACATAGTCCACAGGTAGATAGGCGTTATAGATGAGAGCTTGTCCTGCGGTCAATGTAGATAACAAGAGATACGTACCGAGAAACTCTTTCCATGATAGTAGTGGCTTTTTAATTCGCACGTCCGTGATCTGTGTCTTGCTCATTGCAATACGGCCTTGTAGCCAAGTCCATGAACCGTTACGATTTTAAAATCTTCACACACGGAGAACTTGTCCCGAAGTTTCACAATGTAGACGTCCACTGCACGCAGGCTGGTCTGACTGTCTATGCCCCAGAACTCGTCCATCAGCTGTGCACGGGAAAAGGTATGTTTGGGATAGGAAAGCAGTTTGTAAAGGATATTGAATTCTCGCACCGTTACGGAAATTTCTTCTCCATTCACCGTTGTTGTCATATCATTTGCATCCATCAACAGACTTCCTACACTCAGCTTCTTCTCATGGGCAATATTGGCCCGCCGCAACAGCGCACCTACACGCAGGACAAGCTCGTCCAGATCCACGGGTTTGACCATATAATCATCGATCCCAGCCTGATACCCCTTTTGTTTCGAGGAAATATCGTCACGTGCTGTAACAAAAAGAATGGGAATAGTTTTATTAATCTGTCTCACCGTCTCGGCAAACTCAAATCCGTCGATCTCTGGCATCATGACATCGGAAATCAGAAGATCGTACATGTCGTTATACATCAAATCATACGCCTCTCGCGGATTAAAACATCCGATAGCGTGATAACCGTTATTGGTTAGATATGTACAGATAATACGATTCAGTTTAATATCGTCCTCTACCACAAGTATTTTGATCATCTAATCATCCTCTCGTGCTGCATGTCCTCATTATAATGTCCAGATGTTAAAAAATTGTTTAAACCGTCTATCTATCCATCTCTTAAATTAATATCTCATAAACAATATTCAAACAACACGGAAACATCGCTGCATCATGATAAACGTACTCAGTCGCTCAAGCAGTGAATGATAATCAGTCATAAGGAGTGAATCAAGATGAAAGCAGCTATTTATTATGGTAAAAATGATATTCGTGTGGAAGAAAAACCAATGCCGGTTGTTGGTCCAACCGATGTTCTGGTTCGAAATCTGCGCGGTGGAATCTGCGGAACCGATATTAATATTATTAAAGTGGGTCAAGGGGATATGGGCATCAGCCTGGGCTCTGAATTTGGACATGAGATGGTTGGTGAAGTTGTTGAGATCGGCTCTGACGTTGCTTCGGAGATCCACATCGGAATGCGTGTAGGTATTAATCCCATTACCGCCAAAAAAGTCGGACGACGCAAATCGCTGGAATGCTCCGGATTCTCCCAGTACGTTCTGGTAGAAGAAGCCCAGCTTGATTATAACTTATATGTAATAGATCCAAGTGTTCCGGCAGAAGTAGCCTCATTGATTGAACCCATGAGTGTAGGACGACATGGGGCTTTCAGTGCAGATCCGAAGCCTGAAGATCGGATTGTCGTCATGGGTGCGGGTCCGATTGGCCTGCTGGCTGCTGCAAGTCTGATTGCTGAGGGTATGAAACAGGTATGTGTTGTCGATATCGACGAATGGCGTCTCACCAAAGCTGCAGGACTCGGTGCTCTGACCGTGAATACCTCGGCTACTACACTTGAAGAGGGACTGGCTGCACACTACGGCACCGTTAATGTATACGGCGTTGAGGTGCCTAATGTCGATGTATTTATCGATGCGGCTGGTGCTCCGGTGTTGTTCGAGAAGATCATGAAGATTGTCAAACCGCAGGCCAGAATTTCCATTATTGCCGTGTACAAAACCGAGGTGCCTATCAGCCTGCAACAGGTGATGTCCAAAGAAGTGCAAGTAAAAGGTTCCAGTGGATACACGCACGAGGATTTCAGTAAGGTTGTGGAACATCTGACCCACTTCCATCATGAATTATCAACTCTTGTAACACAGGTATACAAACTGGATGATATCCAGGAAGCCTTTAATACAGCCATTCAGGCCAAAGGAACGGTTAAAGTGGTTGTGGATTTAACTTAATACTTCAGAAGTCCAGATGCATTCGATCTGTTCTCCGTTGGTTCTATAATCAGGTATATCCAAAACTGAAAATGAAATAAATTGAAGTTGAATGACAAAAGCCACCAGAAGGTGGCTTTTTGTCACTCATCTTTACTTACCTTTTCTTCGAAACTGATCTATATTCGTAAGCTCAAATGCTTATTTGTTTACTTGCACGCTGCTATACCTTGTTCCAGAATCCCCATCGCGATAATCGTTTCTTCATCTTTGATGACCTTATCCTTGCCATGTACAATGGCTTGATAGATATCGTCATACACTCGGGCGTAGTCGCCAATCTCTGAAACCACTTTTTCCTCATGATAGATTCCTTCATCATCCAGATAGGTCAAGACGCCATAGTGCTGTGGGAGATCCACGCCAAAATCAGCATGTCCCTTTGGCAGATAAAACAATTTCAGATGTTCCTCCTGACGATCCTCCGTTTGTTTCACAAACATCCCCTTCTTGCCATATACCACAAAGCTTGGACGGGGCTTCAAGCGGAAAAAGCTTGATTTGACGGATACCTTGAGGGTGGAATAATAAAAGTCCAGGTCAAAGTAATCGTTCATTCTTCCCTCACCAAGCAGTTGACGCACATCGGAATGGATGGTATCCGGCTTGCCAAAGTAGGACAACACCTGGTCGATGGTATGCACCCCATGCCCGTATAGATAGCTGTTATATTTGGAAAAATGGGAGGTGTTGTTCGGAATTTCCGGGCGATAGTAATCGTAGTGCATCTCTACTTCCAACAGATCCCCCAACTTGCCAGATTCAATTACTTTCTTCGTTGTAAGGAAGTCCGAATCATAACGTCTGTTCTGATAACATTGGATCACCAGATTTTTCTCTTTGGCGTATTGGAAGATGGATATGGCCTCGGCCTGGGTTAACATGAACGGTTTCTCCACAAGCACATGTTTTCCGTGATCAAGTGCCATTTTCGCGTACGAATAATGGGACTCTGTATGTGTGCAGACCACCACCAATTGAATGTCCTCATCATTCATCAACGTGGAGACATCATCCGTGTAGTTTACGTCAGGTATACGATCCCACTCGGTTTTATCCATATTGCGTGCGTATATGGTCTTTACGTTCAGATGATCCCGATTCAATGAAAACGGAAGATGGTATCGATTCGTGCTTTTGCCATTACCAATGTATCCGATGGTTAACATAATCATTCCCCCCAAAGCTCTTTTTCATTTATTATAAAAGAAGACAGCACTGAATAAAGGCTTTGCCGCCATAACGGTACAATCGACCATATTTATGTATCCTTAACGGTCTGTCTATAAACAAAATGTTTAATGAACGCCCGTTAATCGACGTTATTCAACTTATTTGGGGTGAATTTATTGAAAATACTAACTCAATTATCCGACATGTATAACTTTACACCGAATGAAAAAAGCATCGCTTCTTATATATTGACACATAAGGACCGTATTCTACACTTCAATGTGCAAGAACTTGCAAAAGTCACCTATACCTCTCATTCGGCAATTAACCGACTCATCCACAAACTTGAACTCTCGGGCTTCAAAGAATTCATGATTCGACTTGCCCAGGAATTTGAACAGGACTCCGCCCAGAACATATCCAATGTGGACCCTAATTATCCGTTCCGTCTGGGTGAGTCTTCGCTTCAAGTGGCAAAAGAAATTGCCGAATTAATGAAGGAGACCATCGAAAAGAATGTAGCCTATATGGACGATGACTTGCTGTCACATACAGCGCAATTACTGGATCAGGCTGATCGAATATTCATCTATGCATTGGGCGATTCACAGATCCGGGCGAAAAGTTTTCAAAATAAACTGTTCAAAATCAACAAATATGTAGTCATTGCCACCGAGCTGTCTGAATGGGCGCACCATACCGTCAATCTGACGACAAGAGACTGTGCTATTTTCCTCACCTATCACGGAAAATCTCAGAGTTATATTACAGCGGCCCATCATTTTAAGCGTGAACACATCCCTTTTATCACCATTACGGCAACCAGTCAGAGCGAACTGGCAAAGCTCAGCACGATCTGTATCCGAGTGCCCGATGATGAAGTGAAGCTTGCCAAGATTGGATCTTTTTCTTCTCAGATTGCCTTTGACTATGTGTTAAACGTCATCTACTCTTGTATCTATAAAATCGACTACGCGACGAATAGACAGACATCAGCCGAGACATATGAGAAACTCCAGGTCACTGACCTGATGAATGACGAGTAGCATGAGTTAATGTGTGTTAAATCAAATAGAAATGCTTCACTATTCGGCCAGAGATTCCCGAGAGCTTTTCGGAAGGGATTTGACAACCATATCATAAGAGTGATCGATCATGACATAGACATCTTCATCGGACAATGAACCATCCAGTGTAATGGTATTCCAGTGTTTTTTGTTCATATGATATCCTGGTCGAACTGCTTCATGCTGCTCTCTCAGGTTCTCTGCAATAATGGGATCACATTTCAAGTTCAATAGACCATTTTCTTCTTTGTCTTCGAAAAGTAATGCGAATATTTTCCCTCCGACCTTAATCGCGACTGGATCAGGCCCAAATGGATAATCCTTGGTCGCACCTTTCTTCTTCAAACTGTATTCAATCATCGTATCCTTCAAGTCAGTACCTCCCTTTCACCAGTGGACGATATAATGATACCGAATGTAAGTTCGTATGTAAATAAGCTCGTTGTACATAAAAGCACATAATAAAACCTCCTCCAAATGAATGGAGAAGGTTTTATATGGATTTATTTAACTCTTAATTAGCTCTATCATTCCTTGTTTTGCTGCTGCGGCTGAATGAGCCATGGTTTGATTTACTGCTACTGCTGTTTGATCTACTGCTATTGGGTCTACCGTCGTTTGAACGACTACTGTTTGATTTACCACTCTTGGCAAACCATTCGGATTTGGGCTTGCGTGCCGGGTTAGCTTTGGACTTCGCCGGTTTGCCTGCAGCCGATTTGTTGAACGAAGGTTTACTGCCTGATGCTTTGCTGGTTTTATCAAACACAGGTACACCTGTCATTGGATACGGATGACCTTTCACTTCAGGAATCGTCTTTTTGATTACTTTCTCGATATCCTTCAGGAATGGAAGTTCATCTTTCTCACAGAACGAGATGGCCATCCCGCTTTTGCCTGCTCGACCTGTACGGCCAATACGGTGAACATACGTTTCCGGAATGTTAGGCAGGTTAAAGTTAATGACATGTGACAGTTCCTCCACGTCAATTCCTCTTGCCGCGATATCCGTCGCAACTAATACACGTGTTGCACCACTCTTGAAGTTGTTCAGTGCACGTTGTCTCTCGTTTTGAGACTTGTTGCCGTGAATAGCCTGTGCCGTAACATTCACTTTAGCCAAATCACGTGTAACCCGGTCAGCGCCGCGCTTCGTGCGTGTGAACACCAATGCCGTGACGATGGATTTATCCTCCAAAATTTGGTTCAACATATGTTGCTTCTTGCCGTTCTCCAGCAAATAAATAGACTGCTCAATGCGGTCTACCGTTGAAGATACCGGTGTGATTTCAACTTTGACTGGATCAACCAGCAGGGTTTTAACCATTTTGGTGATTTCAGGAGGCATCGTAGCTGAGAAGAACAACGTCTGCTTTTTGTTCGGCATTTTGGCAATGATTCTTTTCACATCATGAATGAAGCCCATGTCCAACATCCGGTCTGCTTCATCCAAAACGAGAATCTCAACCATCTTCAGATCAATACGTTTCTGGTTAATCAGATCGTTCAATCTGCCAGGCGTCGCGATAATAATATCTGCACCTTGATTCAACGCACGCTCTTGTACTTTTTGCGAAACGCCGCCAACGATTGCCGTACAACGAATGTCCGTATACCGGCTATATACCTTGATGTTATCCGCGATCTGAATAGCCAGTTCTCGTGTTGGTGTCAAAATTAATGAGCGAATATGTCGTGCGGACTTCGATCCTTGCCCTTTGGATCTTTCGCTTAATAATTGAATGATCGGCACCGAGAATGCTGCTGTCTTGCCTGTTCCTGTCTGTGCACATCCCAGCAGATCTCTGCCAGCTAATACAGCTGGTATGGCCTGTTCCTGTATAGGGGTAGGATTAGTATAGTTTGCTTTGCTTAACCCTTCCATAATAGAGGGGATAATATTTAAGTCCTTAAATGTCATGTTGTCTCCTTCATTTACGCACATCTATCAATAAGACGCATCTTTTATTTCACACGTAACGTATAAGGATACCATTAAAAACGCAATTTGTACATTATCTTTTTAAAATCACTTTGTTTAACTGACCAATTTAAGACCAACTGCCGATCCGAGCACCATAGCGATAAACAGAATTCTTAGGGCATTTCGAGGTTCTCCATAAAACACCATGCCCAGAATGGCACCACCGGAGGCTCCAATTCCCGTCCATACGGCATATGCTGTCCCCATCGGAAGAGTTTCCATTGCAATGGACAGGAACATGAAGCTTAAACCAAACCCGCCTACCAATAGAACCAGTGAAATGAAATTACGGTCTTTGTGCAACTTGTTTATCATCAGCACTCCGATCATCTCAAATATACCTGCCAAGATAAGAAATACCCAGTTCATTATAGCTGCACCTCCTTATTCTTCTCTTTGCTCAGCATTTTAAGACCAATTACGCCGAGTAAAAGTACACCAATGAGTACCATTTTTCCGGTTTGAACAGTCGCATTAAACAGAACAATCTCTGCAAGCACCGTACCAGCGGTACCCAGGCCAACAAATACTGCATATACGGTTCCCACAGGCAGTGTCCGCGAAGCTGCAATCATCAAGGAGAAACTAATGATAATTGCAATCAACGTAAACCCCCATTCCAGCAGACCACTGGCATGTTTCAATCCAATGACCCAACCTACTTCAAACAAAGCAGCAATCACAACCGACATCCACGTTTTATTCATTCTTATAACACTCCTTCTCTATTACATTTTTTGTACAACCCGTAAGATTCATTAGCGTAAAAACAAAAAAAGCCCGGGAAACAAACTGCATGTAGCAGTTCATCTCCCAGGCTTTTATCCCTCCGTGGCACAACCAACAGGTTGCGGGTTTTCTCTCGGACCAGACCGACATATACATCGCGGAACCCTAGAAAACCTGTTTTTATTCTAATGTGACTCCAATTATACACACTTCCACTATCTTGGCAACCCCGTAAATGTGATCATGCCCTTTATTTGATTATCAAACCCATTAATCCTACAAATGTGGCGGCTTGATGTGGTGAAATCACACAACCGTTGAGATCTTCCATGGTCAACACCAAGGAGTCAAATTCACAATCGCTAAGATCCAAATCCTTCATTTTGGTCCCCGTTAAGGATGCTTGGTCGATGTTACATTGACTGAACTCCATTTTTTGCAGTGCCAGAAAGGCAAAGTCCGCACCAATCAAGGTACATTCCGAGAAGGAGACCTGTTTCAGATGGGCAAAACGGAAATTGCTGTAGTCGCCTAGACCATGAAGGAAACTGACATTTTGCAATCGACTATTAGAAAAATCAGTTCCGACAAACTTGCAGTTATGCCATTCGATCCGGTGCATGAAGGCACCAGAGAGATTGACATTGGAGAAGTCGCAGTGTTCGAACCGGACATCGGTGAATTCAAATTGTTCCAAGGTAGACTCCGAGATTGTCACATGTCTAAATACAACATTTTCAAAGGAAACCTTACTAGCTTCCTGTTGATCCAATGTAATGTTCTCGATCAGTTTGTGTTTGTACTCCACTTTGGATTCCAGGAATGCAATCGTTTCCGGTTCGAGCAACTGCTCCTGAATCTTGGGTTTGTCCATTTTCATCCCATATTTCCCCTATTCTTTAATAGCTACAACTCGCAGTTGGCTTCTGTCCAGATACCACTGTCCATCCCGCATCAGTTGTGACTGTACTTTTTTCTCAACAGCTTCCATAATAACATCCTGTTCCGCAGGTGTGATACCACTGAATAAATACTCCGCGAAGCTGGTCAACCACTTTCTGGCACCTGGCTTGAACGGGGTAAATTGATCCACGTGCTGAGCCAGACTAACTCGAAATCCGTGTTGCTCCAGTAGATTAGCATATTCGCCAATGGTCGGGTGATACCACGGATTCCGTCCTTCCCATTTGTATCCACGGGCATTCAGTTCTTCTCGTACCGCTGTAATTAATATAGCCGTGTTGCCATTTGCAGCAAACTCAGCCACGAATCGCCCGCCCGTCTTGAGCGCTAACTGTATTGATTGCACTACAGCTGGAGCATCCTTTATCCAATGCAGAACGGCATGAGAGAAGACCGCATCAAACGGTTCTTCTGTCAGATAATGACAAGCATTTGCTACTTGAATATTCATATCAGGGTAATTCTGTTTAGCTTGCCTAATCGTCTCTTCTGAAAAATCTATTCCTGTTGGCAGCGCTCCTGCGGCTGCAATTTTGGCTGTCAGATCCCCATTGCCACAACCCACATCAAGAATACGTTCACCTTGGGATGGCTGGAGCAAGGATAAGATAGGTGTTTCCTGTAACGTAGCAAAAGGAGTGGAATGACCACTCCATGATTCGTTCGATTGACCGGATGAATGTCCGTTACTCATAGATTATATTCTCCTTTTCAATTAAGGATCTAATGTATCTATAATAACTTTAATATAAGAGAACTGTCAATTCACTCATCAGATCACTATAAAAAAGCCGCCGAATGGCGACTTTAATATTAAGAATTTCACACTCTCCTTGAATTTGTTCTGTATACTGATGTTGTCTCGACCTCTTCGGTAACTAGCTCTAACCAGCATGTGAAGTATATCTCTCGATGTACGGAATTTTCTTCGAACTTGATCTGTGATTCGAGCCTGTCAATCAAAATTTGCCTCACATGTTTTGATAACCACTTCATCACCTTACTCACCAACTTTTCGAATAAACTTTAATCGCTTGGCTCTGTTAACATACTCTTAGTATGCCGAGTCATGGACTGCAAGCGGTATATCAATCGTCTTAATTGATTGCCTGATCCTCTCAGGCCCCCTTTTGGTTCTATACGGTAAGCTTTATAATCTAAGTAGGTTAAATCCGTGAGGAGGATACGTATGACCGAAGAATTATTTCAACAAAAACAGGAATTGAGTGACCTGATCGAACGCCATTCCAATCATAACGGTGCAATGGAAACGGCGATCCCTTCCCTGTTTGTCTATCACCATTCCAAGATTAGTGAACCGGCATACAGAGTATATAAACCTTCATTTTGTGTAATTGTTCAAGGGTTGAAAGAAGTATTGCTCGCACAGGAGCGTTATGAATATGGACCTTCCAATTACCTGATTGCTTCCATGAATCTCCCGGTCATCGGGCAGATTATCAAGGCATCCACTGATGCACCCTACTTAAGTCTCAAGCTCGAATTCACACCGAACCAAATTCTCGAAGTACTTAACGAATGTAATATCAAGGTAACATTCAACGAAAACGCCAGACGAGCCATGTTTGTAGGTCAGATGGAATCGTCCATTCAGGACGCTGTACTCCGACTTGTTCGATTGCTGGATACGCCGGGAGAGATTCCGTTTCTGGCTCCGTTGTACGTTAAAGAAATCCTGTTCCGTCTCCTTCAAGGACCTTACGGAGGAGAACTGGCGCAGATTGCGGTTGAGGGAAGCAGCACTTATCGGATCAGAGAAGCGATTGAGTACATTGTTCATCATTGGGAACAGCCATTTCGCATTGAAGATCTGGCTGAGACCGCCAGCATGAGCGTCTCTTCATTCCATCGTCACTTCAAAGAGATCACAGCTATGAGCCCATTACAATTCCAGAAACAATTAAGATTACAGGAAGCCCGGCGACTTCTGATGGCCGAATCTGCCGATGCGGCAGATGTAGCGTTCCGGGTTGGTTACGAGAGTGCTTCTCAATTTAGCCGCGAATATGCACGCATGTTCGGTGCGCCGCCCAGAGCCGATATCCGACGGTTGAAAGAGAAATATGACATGGCCTTGAGTGAGTAACCGAGTATGCACCTCTCTATCTCACAACTATCACACAAAAGGCAAACCAAAAAAGGACAACCACAATGAGTTGTCCTTTTTTCAGTATCAGAATTCTGCGTAATTGCTTTTGGATTTATTCAAAATACTCGTGTTTATGAGAAGGAAATCGGGCTGTTCTCCTTCATTTTTGAACAAGATCAGACCAATGCTTCGACCCGTTCTGGCACGTGGATCTCTTCGTGCAATAATTGAGCAATGTCACGAGTCAATGCATCCACATTCTCCTGACGAGTTGCCCAGCTGGTACAGAATCGCACCGCACTGTGTGTAGCGTCAACCTTTTCCCAGAAGGAGAAGGTATAACCGCTGCGTAATTTCTCAAGCAAACGATCAGGCAGAATCGGAAACTGCTGGTTGGTTGGTGAGTCGTACAGGAAACGTACCCCGTGCTGTTCAAGTGAGTCGTGAATTCTCAAGGCCGTATCTACCGCATGACGGGAAATATCGAGGTACAGACCATCTTCGAACAACGTTTCGAATTGGATACCCAGCAATCTGCCTTTGGCAAGCAGGCCACCTTTTTGTTTGATCATATAACGAAAATCCGGTTTCAGCGCATCATTCAGGATAACAACCGCCTCTCCCATCAATGCGCCAATCTTGGTTCCCCCGATGTAAAACACATCACACAAGCGCGCAAGGTCAGCAAGTGTCATATCGCAATCACGTGAAGCGAGTGCATATCCAAGACGTGCTCCATCCACGAAAAACGGAAGACCACATGCTCTGCTCACTGTATGCAATGCTTGCAATTCTGCCTTGCTGTACATCGTTCCGTTCTCGGTTGGCTGAGATATGTAGACCATGCCTGGCTGCACACAATGTTCCGGTGACGACTCATTCATGTGCGCATCATAGACTGCTCTAACCTGCTCAGGTGTGATCTTTCCGTCCTCGCTTGGAACCGTGAGTACCTTATGTCCCGTAGCTTCAATAGCTCCAGTTTCATGAACCGCAATGTGTCCCGAGGTCGCAGCAATCACACCTTGATATGGACGCAAAATAGACGCAATCACCGTTGTATTCGTCTGTGTACCACCAACCAGGAAATGAACATCAGCTTGCTCATTCTCACAGGCCTGACGAATAAGCATTCTTGCCCGTTCGCAATGCTCATCCGTGCCATACCCGCTCGTCTGTTCCATATTGGTTTCCATCAGTCTTTGTAAAATTCGTTCATGCGCACCTTCGTTATAATCACATTCAAATCGTATCATCGTGTTGTCTCTCCTGCCTTCTTGTTCAACTTCTCTTGTATGTTCATCATGGAGGTGTATACCTCTTGAATCTCTTCTTCATTCAATTCTTGCATCAGCTTCAGGATCTGTTGATCGGATCGATCATTCAATTGGGCATACAGTTCCTCACCCTTGGCTGTCAGACGAATCAGACTGACCCGGCTGTCGGCAGCAGACTCCACTTTCACCAGCAGTCCTTCCTTGGACAGCTTGTTCACAATTCGGCTCATGTAACTGCGATCAATGGTCAGAGTATCTACCAGATTGTTCGCAATGCTCTCTCCCCGAATCCCAATCTCAATAATGACCCGTACTTCAGCAAAGGAATACCCTGTTCCGAGAATATGCTTGTCGAGTACACCAAGTATGTTGGTATAAAAACGGTTAAAACGTCGCATGTCAGCCAGTATATCTGGATTTATGTACTGAGAGTCGATGTCAAACCCTCCTTTTTAGTGGACATTGTCAACATTATAATAATCACGTTAGTGGACGTTGTCAACATTATCTTTTCCTTAACATTGTATAACCTCTTTTTTTGACACCATGCAAAAAGCCGCGCAGATGCGCGGCAAGGTTGTTCTGTCATCGGAGTGACGAGTGTAATTATTTTTTTGTTCAATTTATATGGATTAAGAGTGACTATATTGCACCTGATGAAGACGGCTGTAGATCCCTCCAGCGGCGACCAATTCCTCGTGGTTACCCTGTTCAGCGATGCCATCTGTGTTTACTACGATAATTCGATCTGCATTCTTGATAGTTGTCAGTCTGTGTGCAATCACAAGTGTTGTTCTGCCCACCGACAATTCAGCAAGTGATTGCTGGATCAGTGCTT
The DNA here is from genome assembly GCF_038004485.1 of Paenibacillus sp. FSL R7-0026. Lineage (NCBI taxonomy): Bacteria > Bacillati > Bacillota > Bacilli > Caryophanales > Paenibacillaceae > Paenibacillus > Paenibacillus sp. FSL R7-0026. The sequence goes on along the minus strand of NZ_JBBORG010000001.1, from coordinate 2,785,558 downwards.
CCGTTTCCGTATCCAGCGCAGAGGTTGCCTCATCCAGAATAAGAATGGGCGGGTTTTTCAAAAACATACGTGCGATGGACAAACGCTGTTTTTGTCCTCCCGAGAGTTTAACACCACGTTCACCAATAATGGTATCCATGCCATCAGGCAACGTGAGGATCAGTTCCTCCAATGAGGCACGACGGGCGGCATCCCAGATTTGTTCATCCGTTGCGCTGAGATCACCATAAGCAATATTCTCCTTAATGGTACCCGAGAACAAAAATACATCCTGTTGAACGATTCCGATATGCTTGCGCAAGGATTGAAGCTTAACGTTACGAATGTCGACGCCATCTACGGTGATACGTCCCTCTTCTACCTCATAGAATCGGGGCAACAGGCTGCAGATCGTCGTCTTGCCTGCACCCGAAGGTCCAACAAAAGCAACCGTTTCGCCTGGTCGAACGGACAGACTGATATCATTCAGAATACGCCGACTGGATTCATATCCGAACGAGACGTTCTCGAAGCGAATATCACCTTTTACACTTTCGAATTCAACGGCGTTTTTGCTATCCGCAATTTCAGGTTCTGTATCAATGATCTCCAGATAACGCTTGAAACCAGCGATGCCCTTTGGATAACTTTCTATGACGGCATTGATTTTCTCAATCGGGCGGAAGAAGATATTCGACAGCAGCAGGAAGGCCATAAAATCACCCATATTAATTCTGCCGTCAATATAAAACCAAGCCCCGCTGATCATGACAAACACCGTAACCAGTCGCATCATCATATAACTCACCGAGATACTTTTCGCCATGGTTTTGTAGGCAAGCAGTTTGGTTTTACGGAAATTCTGATTGTCCACCGCAAAAAGTTCTTTCTCATGTTCTTCGTTGGCGAACGATTGCACAACACGCATGCCACCGACGTTATCTTCAATGCGTGCATTGAAATTGCCGACGTCTCCGAAAAGTCGCCGATACGTCTTTGTCATCCGGCCACCAAATACGATAATGACCCAAGCCATAATTGGGATAATGATAAAGGTAAGCAACGCAAGCTCCAGATTAATGTTAGCCATCAGCCAGAACGATCCGATTAATGTCATTACTGCGATGAATACATCTTCAGGTCCATGGTGAGCAACCTCGCCAATGTCATTCAGATCATTCGTAAGATGACCAATTAAGTGGCCTGTTTTACGATTATCGAAGAAACGGAAGGACAGCTTCTGCAAGTGAGCGAACATCTTCTCACGCATGTTGGTCTCAATGTTAATGCCAAGCATATGTCCCCAGTATGTAACTACATAGTTCAATACGGTATTAAGTGCATAGATGGATAACAACACAACACAGGCAAGCATAATGAGAGGCCAATCCTGACCTGGCAACAATTCATTAATGAATTTGCTGACGGCAAGGGGGAAAGCCAACTCCAGAAGACCTGCGAGTACAGCGCAACCAAAATCAATCAAAAACAGTTTTTTATAGGGACGATAATACGAAAAAAAGCGACGAATCATACTTATTCACTCTCACTCTCCAGATCCTTATTGGGGTTTACATCTTCATTTTGCAGCTCGAACAGATGGATATACTCGTCGATGACCTGATCAATGGCTTTTAACTCCCCACTGATCATTGGGCGAATATGTTCGTACTCCTCCTGTCCAAGTTGTCGGACAAGCGTTGTTCTCCGATTCTGCATTTGTTCCAGAAATACAAGAATTCGGCCGCGACGGAATGTCTGCGCACCTCGGCCCCGTTTTCCCTCATGTTCACCATGCCCTCTGCCACGTCTGGAACGTTCACCACGTTGCTCATTGTCACTCATATCACGTCTCGGACGCTCACCTTGACGTACACTTCCATCCATCTCTTCGATAGGACGATCTCTCATTTGTGCCACCTCCATAACATGTATACATATGTATACAACATTTCATGTATACGATTGTATACGCGACAAATAGAAGTGTCAACCTAAATTTTCCATTAAAGTAACTGCGCTTGTATGTTCGTCATCTCTTGAACAGAAAAAAGCCGCGATTTCGCGACTTCTTTTGTTTTTCACTATTTTTACTCCTCCGAAAATCATCATCTTTCACTGCACCAAATCGATTGTTACTTTTTCAATGAAATTTCAAATGTGGAATCAACGTCACCTGCAAATACAATGCGGCCGTTTTCAGGTAAAACAACCTCATTCTTACCGCTGACTACGGTGTGATTAATACAAATACCCTTTTGATCATATACGGCAAAGGCGCCAGTTGCAGGCATTTTAACCGTCATGACTTTTCCTTTCACCGTTGCTGGTATCGAAAACCATCTGGCATATCCGTCTGCTTGAATCGTTGCTAGAGATTGTTTACCCGAATAGAGTGGTTGTACCATTTCCTCACTGGCGTATATGCTACCAACGGCTGTAATGTACTCTACTCCGTTCTTTTTAGCAAAATAAATCTCCTTTGTATCACGTCCAGCCAGGCCAGTGATTTGCAGCTCCGTGACTGCTTCGTTTGCTCCAATAATCTTATTATTGGCTACATACCCTGGGGTCTCTTTGTCCAAATGAATAGGGAGAATTGGTGCCGAATTGAGATAAACCGTTGATGTATATTTGTCATTCAGCAGGTAATATTTTTTACCTTCACGCTGCTCCCATGAGGCCGTAATATCCTGGGATAATTCATTGGCTTCCAGCTTCTCCATTTTATATTCGGAGAATGCCAATTGTCCAAGTCCTGGTAAGGATATATAAGATCGATACCACAGATAAGTCCTTCCATTCTTCTCCTTAACAAATTTCAACTTTTCCGTGCCTTCATCGTTAACAAATGTACCATCTGCTGTATAGGTGTATTTTTGATCCGGATCACTTGGAGCTGCGGGTGTGGATACAGTCATTTGTCCAGCAGTATTCATTTCGATCTTCTTAACTGAATTATTGCCGCCATATATACCTGCATTCGTGGCTATTTCTTTAGGTATATCTGCCTTCACAGGCACACCAAATGATTTTTCCGGCTTCCGTTCTGTAATAATGCCCTTTTCCTCAAGTACGCTGAGTAATAATTCACTCGCAATGAACTGATCTTTGGCACTTGTCCCACCTGATGAGGTAACGGCTGCAGCCAGATTATATTCCGGCAGTACGACTAATGATGAGTGATACGATATGGTATCTCCACCTTTTGTTACTGCCTTGATACCGTATTCACTGAATGGGTAAAGATTTACACTATCCCACCCTAAACCGTAAGATATAGACGTATCGCCATCCTCTGGCCACATGCCTCTTTTGTATTCTTCTTGCACCATGGCTTCTACAGACTTATCAGTAAGAATGCCTTGGACCTCTCCCGTGAAGATTTGTGAAAACTTCGCAAGATCTTCAGCCGTGGAATATATGCCGCCAGTAGCGATAACATTATAATTCTCTTGTGGAAGCTGACCCTCATACATAGGAGAATAGATTCCCGCCATTGCTGCCGTGTCAACCACATCCTGTGGTGTTTTGGTATGTTTCATGTCCAAAGGTTCCGTAAAATATCGGTGTATAAAAGCTGTAAAACTCATGCCGCTAACACGTTCAACCATAATCTCGGATAACGTAAACCCATCGTTACTATACACCGAGAACGCGCCGGGATCTGCCTTCAGGTTTTGACTCGCCAATTGGTCCAGAAACGTATCATGTGAGTACGTATCATTATCCCCGTACAATGTGGCATTGCTGCCCGTGCTACCCAACAGACCGGAAGAATGATTCAACAGCATGCGTGGTGTGATTTGTTTGTAGCGATGATCTTTCATCTGAAAATCAGGTATATAGTTCACAACAGGCAGATCCAAATCCACCTTGCCTTCGTCAACTAACTTCATAACAGAAGCTGTGAGGAACATTTTACTCGTTGATCCTATTCCATAGATCGTATCCGACGTAAGAGGCACCTTGTTGTTTTTATCGTTTTTACCCGTCTGACCGGACACCACAATCTCGCCACCATCGATAAGGGCATATTGCAGACTTGTGATTCCATGTTTCTCGGTGAGTAACTTGGCTTTATCCGCTACTATTTTCTCTGTTGGTTCATACTTCAGGTCGCTGCTGTTACCGGCAGTTGGTGCGGCCATGACTGACATTGGAGCCAACATCGTTAACACCAGAGTTAAGGCGGTGATTGAAGTTCGTTTTCCCTTTTGTCGTCCCATTCACATCATCTCCTGAATTTTAAGTGTTTTGGTAATTAGAGTTCTTCTGGGTCTACAAATTTCACCTCCGGATACAAGTCGTTTGGTCCCTGAATCAGATTTCCACCCGTTTCTTTCAGCTGCTTGTTAAAGAAATCGAGTACATATTGATTTATAATATTTGATCCTCTTTTACCATTGATGTCTCCTGTGATCCCAGACAGTTTAACCAGCTCCGAATAGAATTGAAGGTCCGTGAAATTGAAGTGCTGGGTTCCTTCTACATAAATCACATTTCCCCCATGATTGATAACATTTTTCATAATGTGCAGCTCATCTGAAAGAAATTTAGTTACTTCATCATCCGAATTTCTATCCACTTCAAAATTGGCTAACCAGTCTTCAAAATTTCCCGATCGGATGAACATAAACGGTTTGTTTATATCATCTCTATTTTCTACTTCATTCAATGAGCCATCCATATTAACCCCAGCCTTGATTCTCTGATCTAAATACGTTGCATTAAACGCGGTTGCACCCCCAAAAGAATGACCCATCGCGCCTATGTTATTTAAATCGATCTTCCCTTTAAATTGACTTTCGATTGCACCTGAATTCAGCTTTTCGATTTGATCGATTACAAACTCCACGTCTTTCGTCCATATATTCCCTGTTTTTGTACGTTCATCTAGTGTAGTTGTACTTTTTTTATAATCCGTTACACGGCCATCTGGAAAAAGGGTAGCAAAGGTGCTATACGTATGATCGATGGTGACCACGATAAACCCATGACTGGCCAGATTCTCGGCCTGTGATGCTTGTAGAACTCTACTGGTTCCCATACCATGAGATAGCAGTACCACGGGATAAGGACTTGTGGAAGGTAATATTTCTACATTTTCATAAGAGTTGGTTTGACTATACTTCAAGTAGTCGAGCACAAATTCGGGCAGTTTTAAAGAAGTAGAGAAGCTCTGAATATACTTTTTGAACATTTCTTTATTGTTTGGAAACAGCGTGTCACGCTTGTTATTATTGCTGTTTTCAGTTGGGTACCAAAATTGAACCATTAGTTCTCTCTTATCGCTTTGATCTTCAGTGAAGATTTCGTCTCTGTTCTGATCTGTTAAATGAAATGTTTGAGTACCCACTTTCTCAGGACCATCCGGCTTCGGCAAATTAAAGACAGGTAAGTATACAGACAAGGCAGTAGAACCAACCAGCAGAATGACAATCAGGGAAGATAAACTATATTTCAAGAACTTCCCTATTTTAAGATTCATCATCTTTTCGGAATGTCTGAGTAAAACAATAATTATGAATAGAGCCGTCATGATATATACCAAAAGCAACTGCCATCTGTATCCCTCAACAAACAATTGAACTAATAATATAACGCTACTTCCTATACCCAAACCCAAGCCTATTTTCTTTGCACTTCTTTTAATAAATAGTAGGTCTATGAGTAACGCGAAACAGGATAGAACTAACAGTATCTCAAATAATCTCAATTGAATTCCTCTCTCTCATCACGGCAACGGCCAAATTGGATTTATTATGGAAAAATCACCCAGCAAGACGGTTTTTCATATTCGGTAATGCACCTCTGTTAAGTCACGAGTGTGTACTTTTACAGAATTTTTACTTCGCTTCGTTCATGAATGTTCTAACATCTTCAGCTATTTCTTTGAATAACGTATGGTGCAAATAATGTTCGCCATCCATTGTGATTACTTTCCCATGTACTGAATCTTTGATCTGCCCTTCATGCAGCGGAATCCATCCTTCAACACCTTCATTATTGGCTTGTACAAAGAGAAGAAGTGGAAGGTCTTTAGGGAAAGTTAAACCTTGAGCATCTTTAAAATTGGAAGAAATATGGTCCATCTCATTTAACATCGTGGAACTATTTGAGTTTTTACTCGACAGCATTTTCATCTGCTCCACGGTATGTTGATCAAATGGGAGTCCCGTATAAGGGTCTTCACCAAATTTGACCACTAATCTTTGGAGACCTGATTTTTTAAGAAATGCGAACATTTTGGTAGGTAATTTGGCATCCATACCCGGTTGTGTTGAAACACTGCTATCAATTCCGACAAATGCCGTGACCTCATCCGGATATTTGTTCACATAATCAATGCCATAAATGCCTGCAATGGAGTGGCCCATGAGCATGTACTGATGAATATCGAGTTGCTGCAGAGCTTCATGAACTTCACTTACGATATTCTCTGTGGTTCGTTCTTTTTCAGTAGCATCACTTAATCCATAACCGAATGGCTCAACCGCCACAACTTTGTAATATGGTGATAGTTCGTCAATGAGTAGCTTAAAATCAAGCGCTGGTGCTGCTGTTCCATATCCCGGAAGAAGCACAATGGTTTCCTTGCCTTCACCTTGAATGAGCACATTCATATTTTTACCGTCTACAGATACATGCTGACCGTAGGACTCTATCTTCTTCGCTTCTGAATTACTACTGATCACATTGGTGATGTAAACAATACCCAGAAATAGAATAATGGCGATTAAGATGGCTCCTACTATTTTAAGTATCATGTTTCTCACTTTTTTGGCCCTGGATCTATTCTTTGTTTTCTTTTCCTCTGGTTGTGTCACGCTCATCTTCTCCTGTCCTGAACTGTTAGTTGGGTATTCTTCTTTGCTGCTAATGAAATCTTATCCAATGAAAATGTACTGCCCGTGACGTCAATATGAACTGAATATGAACAAGTAAAGAAATGTTATGACGTTACGAAACAGGCGCTTATTCTAATGGATAGTGGAGTTATTGAATTCCTCCCATAAACCCCCTGAATTTTTCAGCGATTTCTTTGGCATGGGAACGGTATAAATAATGATTTGCTTCCAGCAGCACCAGTTCACCACGTGTAGAGTCCTCTATTAACTTCTCGTGCTCGGGAACCCAATTGTCCACTGCAGGATGATTCTTTTGAACAAAGAAAAGAACCGGGAGATCGACTGGGAACGTTAACTGTTCAGCTGCTTTAAAATTGGAGTACATGCTTACAATCTCGTTCAATTGAGTTGGATTAAACATGTTCTTTTGTATCAAAATGTTCAATTGTTCTTTGGTTTGTTCATCATACGGTAGCCCAGCATATGGATCATCACTCATTTTCAATTGCAAACGTGGGAAACCCAAGTTACGGTACCATTGAATCGGTACGATTTCTGATGCTTCAACTTTCTGTTCACTAATCGCTGGAACACTGGTATCCAACCCAACATATGCACTTATTTCATCTGCATATTTGTTCACATAATCCAGACTATAGATCCCCGAGATGGAATGACCCATCAAGATATAACGATCAATATGTAGACTCTGTAACGCTTCATGAATTTCACTGACGATATTCGCTGTACTGCGTTCCTTTTCGGTCTGATCACTCAATCCATAACCAAAAGGTTCAACCACGACGACTTTATAATCGGGAGATAATTCAGAAATGAGCGGCTTAAAATCAAGTGCAGGTGACGCTGTTCCAAAACCCGGCAAAAGTACAATCGTTTCCTCGCCTTCGCCTTGAATGAACACATTCATATTTTTCCCATCCACGGATACATGTTGTCCGTACGGCTCCATTCTTTTTTGCTCTGAATAACTGCTGATTTTGTTGACGGTATATACGATAGCCACAAAAAGTAAGATTGTTATAATGATTGCGCATAGTACTTTAAACAAAATGCCTAACACTTTCTTGGTTTTGCTTTTACTCTGGACTTCTCTGTCTGCTTGTTGATTCACATTCATCTGCTCCTATCCTATCTGTGTTTATTGGCCTAACAGGCCGATAATGCAAGCCTAACTAACAAAGATGTACTCCCTATGACCATAATATGAACGGAATATGAACAAGCAAAAAAAATGCCATGCGTAACATACAAGGAAGCTTGCATGTTACACATGACATGATCATTCGGTTTAGATACTCCGATGGATATTCTATTCATTCACCTATCCTGTGAGCCTAACTATCCGTTGGTGGATGGATGGGCAACGTGATCATAAAGGTCGTGCCTTGACCAGGTTCGCTTTCCACTCGAATGTCACCCTGATGAAGGGACACGATCTGTTTAACGATAGCAAGTCCCATACCACTCCCGTCATATTTACGACTGTGGGAACGATCTGCCTTGAAAAAGCGGTCGAATATACGCTTCTGGTCTTCCAGGGGAATTCCAATGCCCGTGTCGGATATTCGAACAGTCACATTTTTGAAATCCTCTTCGAGACTCACTTTAATCATACCGCCATCCTTGGAAAACTTGATGCTATTTCCGATGATGTTTGTCCATACCTGATTTAACTGATCGTGATCAGCCGTTACCTTCACGTTCTCCAAATCAAGCTCGAAATGAATGTTGCGCGCAGACCATTGCGGCTGAAGTGCCACGATGACCCGCCGGATCTGTTCATCAAGGCTTAACGTGGTGAGCCGTAGTTGCTGTGACTGCGATTCAAGCAAACTCAGCTTGAGCAGGCTATCGCTCATTTTGGACATTCGTTTCGCTTCAGAGATGATAATATCCAGATAACGGTTCCGTTCTTGTTCTGAGAGGTTTACTTGCTTCAGTGCCGAAGCGTAACCGGATATCGAGGTGAGCGGAGACTGAACCTCATGCGAAACATTTGTAACGAATTCCCTGCGCATCTGCTCCAACTGCTTCAGATCATGCATCATTTCTTCAAAACTGCGGGCCAACGTACCAATCTCAGTCGTTTGCTTGATGTTCAACTTGACGTTGAAATCTCCAGCTGCAATCCGTTTGGTTGCTTTGGTTAATTTCTTGATTGGTCTCACCAGATATACAGAAGCAACCAGAATTAACAAACTTCCTGTCATCAACGAGCAGGTTGCAAAGATTAAGCCCCATTTGACCACAAAAGTGGCTGATGGCGGTGAGAGTGTTTCCAAAAACATCGCTTTCGTTCCCATCTCCGTTTTCAACGGCAACCCTAAAATCACCGTAGCGATCCCATCCCTCGTATCTTGAACAACGCCCCCAGCTAATACTTTCTTTAGTTGCTCACTCGTCACAGCAGCAGACTTATGTCCGTTAAGTTTTCCGTAAGACTCGAACTGACCGGAAGCTTCGTAAATTCGGATATGATAGGAATTGAGCTGCTTCATTCCACTTACGTACAAGTCCGCTTCACGTACTGGGAGGGTCTTATAGATCTGCACAACGTCTTGGCCAAAATTACGCAAGTTAATTTGAGCGTTTTGGTTCAATTTGTCCTCAAATATCCAGGTAGACACAAAAAATGAAATGACCGTACCAGCGATGACAGACCCCAGAAAGGTCAGGACCACACGAATATATATGGATCGGATCATTCGTGGACCTCAAGTCTGTATCCTAGCCCACGCACCGTTTCAATTCGAAAATCAGGTGTAGTTGCGAATCGTTCGCGCAGGCGCTTAATATGTACATCTATCGTTCGATCATCTCCGGCGTAATCAATACCCCATATCTGATCGATTAATTGCTCACGTGTATAGACTTGTCCTGGTGTTCCAGCAAGCTTATACAGCAATTCGAACTCCTTAAGTGGTAACGTAAGCGACTCCGTGCCTCTCATCACCTTATACGTCTGACGGTCCAAGATGACGTTGCCAAACTGGATTGTGTGTGTGGACCCAATTTTGTATCGTTTCAGCAATGCTCGGACACGAGCGGTCAGTTCTAATGGATCAAACGGTTTCGTCAAATAATCATCCGTACCCAGTTCGAATCCTTTCACCTTCTCCCAAGTCTCTCCTCTCGCCGTCAGCATGAGTAACGGGAGGTCGGGATTGGCTCTTCGGAGTTCCTTACACAGTGCCCAGCCGTCCATGACAGGCATCATAATATCAAGCACAACCAGATCCACTGGAGTTTCGCTGTACACGGTGAGAGCTTCCTTACCGTCGGCAGCTTCCACCGTTGTGAATCCATCGTTTTTTAGAAATAAACAAACAAGTTCGCGAATGTTCGCATCGTCGTCTGCAACGAGTATAGTAGCCATAGTTTTTTTCTGTCCTCTCAGTTACGTTTAAATATATAGTTCAACTTGTATAGTAAATAGTAAAACATCGTGCCTATAGTAAGTCCACAGTAAACATTATATGTTCTTTCAACATTCCCTGGATTGGCACAGGCTGTGACCCATTCTCCTTGAATCCTGCTTTTTGAAGGACACGAATGGAGCCTGTATTATCAGGTACAGCGCCAGCTTCGATTCGAGTAATTTCAGTTTCATGTTTGGCAAATTCCAGTACGCATTGCAGGGCTTCGCTCATATATCCTTTTCCTTGATGCAGAGTATCCGTCACATAACCAACGATCCATTTTGGGGTTGAATCCAGTATGATCTCGAACAAAGAAATTTCACCGACGAGTTCATCCGTTGTATGTAGAAAAATACCAAAAGAATAGCGATTTCCTTCTTCTTTCTTCTTGTTCCAACTCTCAATGAGTGACCTTTGCCCTTCCAAGCTGTAGAAAGACTCCTCCCGATCACTTGCTGATATGTTCTCGATTTCCGCACGATTGCGAACCTGTAGATCCAGAAGCAATGAGGCATCATCCACATTCCAAAATCTCACATAGATACGTTCTGCACTATATTTCATCACATTATCCCTCCTCTATTAACGTTAGGTGCAATTGTAGCATGATTATATCAGGTCATTATAAGAGTACGAGCGAATCAACGAGAATTGTTTAGCCAGGAAATGAGGTGAATAGGGCATATCGTTGCGCAGCCAGGCGACAATGGTTCCAATCAGAGCCGAAGAACCGTACCATATTGCGATTTCTTTGTGAATGCCGGATTCTTCGAGTTCATCTTCCATTTCTACTCGATCAATTTTGGCTTTGACCAGCGTACTTAACAATTTGAGCAGTCGTTCAGTAAAAATCGGTGTGCGCTTTGTAGCAAGTACCACCTGATAGAACGAGGCGTTCTCTGCAAAATGCTCCAGTAACTTGACCAGAACAGGCCAAGCCTCTTCCGTTCTTTGTTTCTCAAAATGAGGAGCATATTCATCCACGATCCGTTCAATATTCTCAATCATCTCGTCGGCCATCTTCTCCATCATATCCGTAATATCACGATAGTGCAGGTAGAAGGTTACCCGATTGATCGTCGCTCTTTCGGCAATTTTGTTCACTGACAACTTCTCAATATCCATTTCCTGCAGTAATTCAACAAATGCACCTCGAATTAACTGACGTGTTCGCACTATTCTTGGGTCCACGGCTGATTTCTTCTCGTCTTTCACGTGTATCCCTCCTATCAAATTTTAAACATTACAATTTTAAACAATCAGTCGTTTATTTTTGATTTACACAACAAATTCATTTTTTTTGTAAAATAAACGACGAAAACACGTCATAACGTAAATTGTAATCTGTCCGAATATGTATATAATTCAATAAATACAATGTAAACTATACAACACGTTGTAAATTTAGTCACGTGTGGATTGAAAGGATGAAAAGGATTGAGTCAGGCTAGAGTACAAGAAGAATTATCCGTAAAGAAAGGCCCCATCCTGTTTATCATGATTTTGGGAGCCTTCCTTGCAACGTTGAATCAAACGATCATGAGTGTCGCTACACCGGAACTGATGGGTGATTTTAACATCTCCGCCGCAACAGCACAATGGTTAACGACAGGTTACATGCTGGTGAACGGGGTGCTTATCCCCATTACGGCCTACTTCATGCAACGCTTTTCAACCAAGCAATTATTCCAAGCTTCCATGTTTATTTTCCTGATTGGTACCATCGTATCTGCTCTTGCAAATAACTTTGGCACATTGCTGACAGGACGTATGATTCAAGCAGCGGGTGCCGGCATTATCATGCCACTCTTGATGCACGTTATTTTGACCTTGTTTGCTCCTGAAAAACGAGGATCAGCGATGGGTATGGTTGGTTTTGCGATCATTTTCGCCCCTGCAATCGGGCCTACCCTTGCCGGTTATATCCTCGAGAACTACTCTTGGCAAACGATGTTCTACGGCATGATTCCATTAACTCTTATTGTCATTGCCTTTGCGTTTGTATACCTGAAGAATGTATCCGAACGGGTCAACACTAAGTTCGACACAATCAGTGTGGTTCTGTCCACGATCGGATTTGGCGCATTGCTCTATGGTTTCAGCAGAGCAGGAAGTCTGGGATGGTCAAGTGCAGAAGTTCTTATCTGCATTGCGGCTGGAATTGTTTCTCTTGCCCTGTTTACATGGCGTCAGCTCGTTTCTGAAACTCCGCTGCTTGATCTGCGGGCTTTCAAGTACAACATGTTCTCCCTGACCACGGTCATTAGTATCGCGATTACAATGATCATGTATGCTGACATGATGTTGCTTCCCTTGTATCTCCAGAACGCACGTGGTTACACTGCACTGGAGTCCGGATTATTGCTTCTGCCAGGTGCACTTGTTATGGGCTTCTTGATGCCTGTAGCTGGAAAATTGTTTGACCGATTTGGAGCGAAATGGCTCGCTGTTATCGGAATGGTGATCACCATCGTGACCACAATTGGTTTCATCGACTTAACGGACTCAACCAGTTATGGTTACCTGGTATTAATGTCAACCGGACGCCGAATTGGTATGGCTTTGCTCATGATGCCGATTCAGACTGCGGGGCTTAACCAACTGCCACCAAGACTTGGTGCACACGGTACAGCTATCTCCAACACCGTCAGACAAGTGGCTGGCGCTGTAGGTACTTCATTGCTCGTGAGTGTCATGACCTCCCGTACAACGGCACACGTACAGGATATGATGGCGACTGGAGCAGCCAATGGTCTCAGTCAAAAACAGCTTGCTACAGAATCCATGATCCAGGGTATCAATGATGCTTATGTTGTTATCATCGGTATCGCTGTTGTGGGATTGGTCCTTTCCTTCTTTATCAAACGTACCAAACAAGCCAAAGAGGAAGAAATCAAACAGGTGGTAAGACAAAAAGTTTCCATGAATTCAAATTAAGGTGTCCAGCCTCATAATTGCTTGCATAACAAAGCGGCAGATCAAGACGTTTACGTCTGATCTGCCGCTTTTTAGGTTGTATCCCGTATGATTTCTTCTCACTCCGCAACGATCTTCACTGGCAGATGGGTCAACGACTGTCCCGGAGCTGAAGTGGCCAGATTATTCTCCAGATCAAAGGACTCCGCCGGTTCAATCCGAGCAATCTTCTCCACAAATGCAGTCAAGGCAATGCTGAGTTCCATTCTTGCCAGCGGGGCACCCAGACAAAAGTGTGGGCCATTACCAAAGGTAAGATGTTTTTTGTTATTCCGACGATGAATGTTTAGCTCAAACGGGTCTTCAAACATCTGCTCGTCCATATTGGCTGCACTCATCCAGGAGATGACAACGTCTCCTTTTTTCAAATCCACTCCGAGCAGTTGGTTATCCTGCTTCACTGTCCGATGTCGCTTGGCATTGTGGAACCGATAACGAAGCATTTCTTCCACTGCGAGCGGAACCAACTCGGGATTCTGTCTTAGTTGGCCATACAGACTCGGGTCATCGTACAGGAAGGAATAGAACGTATTTGAAACCATATGGCTTGTTGTCTCAATACCAGCTCCGAGCAGAAGCATGGTCGTGCGAACAACCTCATCCTCCGTGAACTTCTCCCCCTCCACATCAACGTTCAACAAATCCGTAATGATATCCTGACCAGGATGGGACCGTTTATGAACCACAATAGGATACAGGAATTGATAATACTCTTGCGCTGCAGTTTGCTTTTTCAGTTCACTCTCTTCAGCAGTCTTCGGATTGGTAGGTTGAAACAGAATATCTACCCAGTTCTTGAAGCGATGGCTGTCTGTGAGAGGGATGCCGAGCAGATCAGCCATAACCATCGAAGGCAGCGGAGCAGCCAACGCTTGAACAATATCAATGGTCGTATTTGGCTCAATATCGGCTACCAGTTGCTCTGCAATGTTGCGAATTCGTGGCTCCCAGTTCTTCAGACTACGCGGTGTAAAAGCAGCCGATAACAACGAACGACTTTTTTGATGACGGGGAGGATCGATACTTGATATGTTTAATTTGTCCGGAGGTGTGCCTTCATTGTTCTTTGCTCCAACGGCAATGGTCGTCCGGGTTCCTTCGGCCGAAAAATACTCATGGTTACTGAGGACCTGCTTCACATCATCGTATCTGAACACATTCCAGGTGTCTGTATCTTCGTGATAGTACACTGGATGCTCGGACAGCATTTTTCGAAACCAGTGAAGTGGGAAAAACTCTTCAGATCTGGACTGAAACCCCGTGATGTCCTCAACACGTATCACTTCTTTATACATTTGGAATCCACCTCTCAGCATAGTTTCGTGATTGGTTGCATGGGTACCTGAATTGACAGTTCAGCACCTGAATCCATTTTATACCATACGTTCATTTATTGATATAAACCATTTGAACTAAATCAGAAAAACCCCTTAACATAAGGGGTTTTCGTTTTATACGTATCGTATATTATTTCTGTCGATGTCTCAGAGAGATAAGCTATACGAACCGATCAATCGCCTAGTTTCGCCAATGTTTCCTGTAGTTGCTCCAGTTGTGCAGACAGGGTTTCAATCAAGTTCTTCGTTTGGCTTGCCTTCTCCATTAAGACTTGATCGTCCGAACCCTCTTTCGATGCTTTACCAATTGGTGATGACTTCAATTCCGACAATTCGCGTTTGTACGTTTCTTGTTTCTCCAAAGCTATTCGCAGTTCTTCTTTCGTCGTACCGATCTGATGCTCCAGATATATGATGTCGGACGAGTTCGCTCCATCGGATAAACGTTGTGAATATGTCATGAGTCACCTCTTTCAATTTCATCCATTGCTTTGCCAACAGTGTAGGGCTCAATATCGATATCCAGTTCCATGCCGAGAGCTAGTTTCGCCAGTTGACTCCCGATAAAAGGACCCATGGTCAATCCAGAGGCTCCAAGTCCATTCGCGGTAATTAGACCTTGCCAGCCTGGGACAGCCCCCATTACTGGCAGAAAGCCAGGTGTGAACGGACGGAACCCAACTCTTACTTCCTGGAATGTGCTATTGGCTAGCCCCGGCGCCAGTTCCAGACCTTTATTCAAAACTTCCTGCATGCCCCCTGCAGTTACTTTTGTATCATAACCCTCCACATCATTTTCATGAGTGGCACCAATCACAATCTTCTGTTGATCAAAGGCCAGCAGATATTGGTCAGAAGGTGGCATGATCACAGGCCAGCGGCCTGTATCCTCCCCATCCGTGACATGTAGATGCATAATTTGTGCCTTTTGATAATGCACTTTAAAGTGTATCCCGAGCGGCTTCAGCAGTTCGTTGGCCCATGCACCTGCACAGACAACGACTTCATCTGCCAGGAAACTCTGATCATTAACACTCACACCAACGACCCGATTTGCTTCGAATTGAAGCGTGGCGTCTCCATGAATCACTTCCGCTCCATTTCGCTGTGCAGACCGGATTAAGGCATCGCGCAGCGCCCTTCCATCTATACGTGCAGCACCGCTGATATGTACCGACTGATAACGTTCATCCAGCAATGGAAAACGTTCATGGGTTTCTTTTACATCCAGAGGTGTAATGTCGCCAATCTCCGGTGCATCTGCTTTGCGAAGATGGGCCCGCTCTTCCATCTTGTTTATTTTGTCCACATCCGTATGAATACTGAGCGCACCCACTTGAGCATATCCGGTTTCCGTTTCTCCTTCACCCTCAAGCTCCGCTATGATGCCAGGATAGAACCGCGCACCAGCCTTGGCGAGCTGATACCAGTCCTGATTACGTCGCTGTGACAGCCATGGACAGATGATACCAGCAGCTGCATCCGTTGCCTGTCCTATATCTTTTCGGTCTATGATGATTACCTCTGCGCCATGTTTGGCTAATTGATAGGCTGTTGATGCTCCCAGAATACCCGATCCGACTACGATGACTTTCTTCATGTTTGCATTCCTTTCTTTAATCACTCATTCGTTATAGCGTATACCGTTTCGCATTCTGTTGGCAAGGCAGGCGTACTTTTAGATCCATAAATAGAGGCTGATCAGACCACAGTTCATACTCATTCATCCAATAAATAATTGTTGAAGCATTTATATGAAAACGTTTTATATATTGCCCGCCATTCAATTAAAATTATCCCATTTATGTAATATAATTCTTTCTAGGTTTCTTTTAACTCTGTAACCACGCCACTTACGCACATGATCCTTTAACGAAAAGAGGAATAACACGACGATGCCGAAACCTAGCATGGGGAATCCGCTGGATACCGATATGCCGCTCATGATTACAGGGCAAAACCAGTTGACCGTTGATGAATTGATGAATTGGAGCGACCATTCACGGGATTACAGCATTGTACAGTGCATCGGAGGAACAGGGCGAATCGCAGCAAAGAATCATGAATTTTCGATCAAAAAAGGGACCGCTCTCATTTTGTTCCCGGAGGTAACCTACCGTTACCACAATCTGAGTGATTCATTACGATTTGATTGTCTGTCTTTCAATGGCTATTTATTGCCACGGTTCTTGCATACCTTGCAGATCGGGGAGCTGCGCGCCTTCAAGCCGGATGGAATGCTTCATATCCTGTTGCGTGAAATTACGTTGGCGCTGCAGTCCCGGCACAAGGATCAGATCTGGCACGTATCCGCATTACTGTACATGCTTTTGGTCAGATTAACCATTGAAGGTGAACGCTATAGTGCTTACGAACGTTCTGATGCCCGATTAAGATTGGATGAACTCATTACTTTTATCAAACAAAATTATCATCAGGATATCTCTCTCCCCATGTTGGCTGAGCAGATGGACGTAACCGAACAGCACCTAAATCGGATATTCAAAAAAGAATTTCAAATGACTCCACTGGAGTATCTGATGCGATATCGGCTGTTGAAAGCCAAGGAAATGCTCATCGAAAATAACGCTACGACCGCTCATGAAATAGCCAAAGCTGTTGGTTTCAACAGTGCCAGTTACTTTGGATCAGTGTTCAAAAAATACGAAGGGATCTCCCCTATCGAGCTACGCAAGCAGTATCTGGATTAAAGCGCCTCCATATCGATCTCGGCCAGCGAGGATAACCGCAGTTCATGCATGGCGAATTCCAGACCACGCGTTACCTCGTTAGGTACGATGATACAACGAATACCTGCGGCATTGGCTGCCTTCAAACCATTAGGTGAGTCTTCGAACACAATCGCTTCGGAAGCCTCGATCCCAAGACTCTGGAGAGCAAGAAGGTACAGTTCAGGGTCCGGTTTCACTCGCTTCACATCCTCGGATGTATGAACGACTGTGAAATAATCAAAAATGCCTAATTTCTGCAAGTAACCCTGCACCCAGTCCCGTGTGGAGCTGGAAGCAACTGCAAGCTGAATCCCCTTCTCCCTCGCAGACTGAAGCAATTCATGCACCCCTGGAAGAATAGCGGCCTGCCCCAAATAGACTTCGTATTTCTGTTCAGAGAGCAGTTTGATATGATCATGATCTATCTTTTTTTGGAGCGCCTGCTCCAGATATAGAAATGGATGAAACTCCTCAAAGGATGTCCCCACATTTTTCGACCATAGCTCCAGACCAAGTTCCACTCCGTGCTCTTCATAAATATCGCGAAACGCATAATACCAAGGTGTCTCTGTATCAACAATGAGTCCATCAAAATCAAATATAAATGCTTTTACCATGAACCTGTTCTCCCTCCAATGATCGGCCGGGGGAGCGGATTAGAAGCGTGCGGTCAAGTCCGGATGAGTAACGTTCACGGATAAAAAGTGACACTTACAGCCCGTTCCAGTCGGCGACTGAACAACTAATCCAGCTCGAAGTTCCCCTTGTATCGGCATGCCGAAATAACGAATTAGTTTCCACTCTTCCCCATCGGGTGAATAAAAGAATGATATGCAGCCCTCTACTTTGCGTATACGCAGATAGGGATTAGGTACGGAGACTTCAACCGAATTACAATCATCGGATGAACCATCACGTGTGACCACCGACACGATGGTAGGCACTTTTCCATCATATTCAAAACAAATTTTGCACCAGTTACGATCATCCGCCATCACCATCAGACATCCGGAATCATATTGATTTTTCATATCAACGGTTAATTGGGTTGTGATTTCAAAATCGCCAGGCACAGGCATGGACAAGAAAGGTGCTGTTGCACGAATGTGCTTCCCTGCAGGGTCCTGGAAAAAGTCGGTGTCCGCCTTTGCTTCCACCAGCACACCTCCCTGATCCGTATAGGACCAGCTTTCGGGCTCGTTCATCCAGCTCCATTGCTTCCGTGCTTCTGTTGTCATTACGTTAGTCATTTGTTAGCAGCCTCCCAAGTTAAAATATGTTCTAGAGGTAGTTCTAGTTTTTTTCTGTACTACATATTCGCTCAAGATACAGTAAACCCCTTTTTCTACATATTTTTGTAAGGTTCCAGCACTTGGGAGTGCTTTTGCGGATCTGGCAGGAAGAACATGATGACCATGAGTACGATATATAGACCAAGAATGACACTGAACAACAGCGTTGGATTGTGATGGTAGAGCAGGCCCGTCAGGTAACCGGATGGAATGGCTGTAAGCGTCATGACGGTCTGCACGGCCGAGAACATATCGGCTTTCTCATGCGTACCCAATCGGTTCATCAACAGGGAATCCCGGTACGTCTGCAAAATGAAGTTCCCCGCAGCGAGCACGATTAGCGTGAGAAACAACATCCCTATATTCCCCACAGGAATCAATAGAAACAGGATGGCCCCGGCCGTACTAAGCACGATGGAAAAACCAACATACTTTTCCTCCGAACGCCGTTTCAATCGCGGAATGATGACCAGATAGAGCAACATGACGGTCACTGCGGTCACGACCGGAATAAACGAAATGACACGGTCATCAAACTTCAACTGTTCCTTGAAGAAAATGACCTGGAAGAAATTCAGCTGTAAAATCAGATTGGACAACACGGTAATCAGAATGATCGGGAACAGTCTCCGTTTGTAAAATGACTTACCGAACAGGCGCAGACTTGAACCCAAACTCTGAAGCACGCGGGTTTTACTATGCAAGCCCATAAGTTCCTTGCCGACCTCGGTCTCATCCGTGTATCGGTTACGAATGAAGAACATGGCAGTCATGAGGATGCCCCCGACAAAGTAAATGCTGGCGAGTGTTGGCACAATACCATAATCAGCAATGACCACCCCGGCAATAGGCGTGAGTACACCAGCCCCTGTAATAATCATGTTGAGAATGGCAAATACCTTGGATCGTTTGTGTTCCTCCACATCCTCTATGATCAGACAGTTAAAGGCGACCGTTACAAACTTGGATGTTGCGTTCAGTAAGTAGGCGATCAGGAACAGCCAGAAGTTCTGAGAGAAGGCCCAGATGAACATGGGAACACTCCAGGCAAGCAGATCAAAGATAAGCGTTGTTCGTTTGCGCCCCAACTTATTCGTAATGGAACCCGCAAACAATTGAAAGATAAAGGCAAAATAAAGATTCACCGAATTGATTAAACCGATTTCAATGTCCGAAAGTCCGGCTTCCTTCATATATAAAGGAGCGTAGAAGAGAACGATCGTGCCCGGAATGGCCCATACCGGTTCGAGTAAAATGGAGTAGCGTGGATTCTTCGGCAAATCTTGAAGCAATTTCAATCGATATCCCTTCCTTCTGCGGTTTTCACCGCTGCGAATTCCAACTTCTCGCAGCGGCAAACCCGCTAATGTCTACATGCTTATAGGATAAGAGCTGTTTTGACTGAATTCATCGGCAGCTTCTCTCCGGTACGCAGATCATAACCAATCGTTCCATTAAAGGCCTGTTCATAATCACTCAGCAGTTCCTTGGCTGTCACCATCTGTTCCAGTTCCGGGATGCTTTGGGCAAATTTCAGTGCCGTACTGATCATCGAGTGATTAGCAACTGCACCGATGATACTAATGCCATCATTAATCACCGCTGTTGATTTGAACGTCACCTCATAGCTGTCGTCATATCCCATAGGAATAATTTTTCCGCCTTTGGCAATCAGCTCAAACCCTACATGAAGCTGGTTACCAACCGCGTCCACTACAATATCAAACTTTTTGTTATTATTGATCTCGTATACTTTATCCAGTGTCAGGTCCTGAGGATAGAACACATGATCCGCGATCCCTGAAGCGAACTCTTTGCGGTATGGATCAACTTCCGTACCTACCGTAAGTCTTGCCAATCGTTTGCTAACTAGCTGACACAGGGAACCGATTGCACCAGAACCGAGGACCAGTACGGAGTCACTTGGCTTAGTCCCTGCTTTCATGAACGTCTGAAGTACACATCCCAGTGGTTCGATCATCATGGCCGTTTCCCAACTCATGGAATCCGGGATGGCATAGATATACTTTTCGTCCCCGACAAAATATTCAGCAAAGGTTCCGTGTGTCGTCATCCCTACTTGATAGTCATCAAAATTCTCGCAGTAGATGAACAGACCTTCGCGGCAGTATGAGCAGGTCCCGCATGATTGCGTGGGATCAACCAATACCCGATCACCGATCTTGAAACCACGAACTTCGTCGCCCACCTCAACCACTGTGCCTACGCCTTCATGACCAATGATCGTTCCTTTATTTGCAGGCACTTTGCCTTTGACAATATTCAGATCTGTCCCGCAGATGCCGGAACCATAGATTTTAATTTTTACCTGGTTTGGCTTTTGAATGGTTGGCTCCTCAATCTCCTGATAAGTCACCTGTTTGAGATCCTGATATACGAGTGCTTTCATTGAATAATTCCTCCTAGTCGATTGTCAATTATAATCTATGGATTAAGCTTCAAACGTTTTCGAAAGTTGCATCGCATGAAGATGTTCCTGCTTCTGAATCTCTTTCCAGTCTGACAGGATCTGCAACAGCGCTTCCTCGACCCACAGTAATTCTTCCCGTGTATGGGCATCAGAGAAAATAAAGTAACCCTTGGTGAAAATGCCGAAGTGAGCCATTCTCTTCACCATGAACTCGCGGAAAGGGTCTGTCTGGAAGTTATCTTCAGCCAGGGATTGAATGCAGAAGCTTGCATACGTCCCTCTCACTTCCAATTGATCCGTCAATCCGAGTAACACAAGTTCAGATTCCAGACGATCCATGATCCGGGTTGCCGGATCACGCCAAGTCGGCCATACTTTCGCATTTTTCATTAATCGTTCACAGGCAATGGCTGCCGCGAGCGCTGTCGTTTCACTGGAATGGGCATTACTGAATCTGACCTGTCCTGACAAAGACATCAAGTGCTCAGGCCCCATAACCGCTGCGAGCGGTAAACCGTTGGCCATACCTTTAGAGATACAGAGCAGATCAGGCCAGATGTCATATTCTCCTGCTGTAGCCTGCTTGCCCATTCGAATACCGGAAGTTACCTCATCGAATATGATAATGATGTCCAGAGACCGACATAGGTTTACGGCTTGCTCCAGCGCGTCCTTTTTCCACTCGTTGGGGCATAGAACAATACATGCAATATCCTCGGGAGATGAGGTAATCTGGGCCTCAATTCGCTCCGTAGTAGGCTTGTTAACCCAGATCGTTGAACGCTCGATATCCACCGGGATGCCACGTTCTTTCGTCTGGCCACCATAATAACCGTAGGCAGACCAGTCGTGCCACCCATGATAAGCTGTCGCAATAACCTTGCTTTTGCCACTAGCGGCACGGGCCAGACGCACGGCCCCACTTACTGCATCGGCACCACTCTTGGTGAAGCGCAGCGATGGATAACGACCCTCGAACCGCTCCAGAATCAACTCCGCGCATTCAAGCTCGATGTCGGCAGGCAAAGAAAAGCTTGTCCCTTTTTTCAACTGGTGAATGACAGTTAATTGGACTTCATGTCTCGCATGGCCCCATGGCGCCGTACCCATGGCCATCTCGCAATCGAGCCATTCATTCCCGTCGATATCTGTAAATCGGGAATTATAAGCCTCTGCACAACATACGGGTGTATGGCCCGGAAATAAACGTTCAGGTGCTTTGGCTAAAGTGCTGCATCCGCTCGGAATTACCTTTTCGACTTGTTCCAACCACTCCAGATTACGGGTAAACCGTACGGCACGATCGAGCGTGCTCTCTTTTTCTTTCACCTTAAGTACCTCCCTGTTTATTTTCGTTGTGAGTGAATTACCGAACTTTGGTTCCAGGCCAGCATCCATCGTATATGCGATCCATTGTGATCACATTGCCATACAGATCAATGATCAGATCCTTGGCTCGATGAGCATGTCTCATCTCAATCCAGTAGCGGTTCTCCAGCAAACGGGCAAAATTGTCTACCAAAAACAGTAACCGGTTCTCACTATGAATCAGTTCCTTGCCCAGTACCTGTGGCAGCCAGATGGCTCCATTGGAATTGAAGCGGTTTGAATAGTCACGTACTTCGGCTACATTTGCAAATTCGGCTTCCTCCAGCTTAGTCCAGAATGTATCGGCATCACTTCGAACCTCGGCAAGGTCAATCCCAACAATCGGCAGATGCTGGTATTCCCCTTGGCTTTCCAGCTGTGCTTTCAGATGACTGAAAACGAATGGCCACACATCAGCCTCGATTTGACCGCCCCACTTTTTCCAGAAGCGTGCCAGATTGTTCTTGCGGTTAAAGTTGCGGTGAATGCCGCTGCTGCGTTCCCAGTGATACGCCTGAATATTCGGGTTAATGACCGTATCGTATCCCGCAGCTCGTGCCCGCATCTGATAATCAAAGTCCTCGTACCCATTAAAGAACTTCTCATCGAGGTTGCCGATGGTCTCATACACCTCCCGCTTCATGCCAAACATGGCGAACACCACCAGTTGAACAGAAAAGGTTTCTTTCGGTATATCATCAGGGGATGCGTTCAGGAACAGGTGTCGGCCGATGGTGTCCGCAAAAGCAATACCGCAATGCTGCACGCCTCCGGTTTGCGGATACAACAGAACGCCTCCAATCATGCCGATTGTAATATCGCTATCCAGTGTCTCTTTCATCATCGGTTGCCAGTTCGGTTGAAGAATGGTGTCAGAATCCAGGAAGAAAATGTACTCTCCCTTGGCTAGACTCAGTGCGCTATTAATCGACACGGCGCAACCGAGTGGAAAATCATGCTGAAGAATCTCGATGGTCACACCTTCTCTTACTTCTTGCTTCAGTTTATCCAGATGTTGAAAGACTGCTGAGCCGGAACCATCGTTGATGAAAATAATCTGAGTGGATGGACTTACCGTCCGGAGCAACGAATCTGTGAACAAGTTCAAAATGTTATAGTCCTGGTTGACTGGCACAATAATGGTGTAAAGCATGGAATCCCTCCTGATTTGGGTTGATGGAATGAGTACATAAGCTGATTCGAACTGCACAATTGCAGGTATTTCTGTCCGGCCTCCTCGTTTGAATATTTTGTCTTTATTTGGTAATGATTTGAATCTACTAGAAATTTATATCATTTTTTGTAAACTGGAAATCTTAAATTCTGAACTCTATTAATATTTGAATATGTGAGAAAATCAAGTCTTTGCAGCTTGCGCACTGAGAAACGCTGTTGTGAACGCAAAAAAACACCCTCAAAGTGTCTCCGTTCCTCATGTAACGGATTCTCTCTGAAGGTGTTAAATTGTTCATCAAGCTCAAATTATGAATTACTTTATCTACAGTTGAATCTCTACATTTTTGTCCGGATCGCTGTATTTATAGATGCCCGGATTCAGTTCAATATGTCCATCAAATGGAATATCTTTGTAGGTGTCTATATGAATTTTTGCAGGTGTCATCCCTTGGGGGTTCATTTCAGGAACGACTTCTTTGCCATTGATCCGAAGCATTGTTTGGTTAATACCTCTGGAACTAGGCGTTTTGGAATATGACTCTACAATTAAATTCTCCCCATCCCTATAATAAGAGAATTGTATTTCAAGTCCATCGACAGTGAGTTTGGTGTATTGCTTTTGTTTCTTGGGTTCATTTAAATGAATCCAGTTTTTAGTGGTATCTCGTTTCTGAACAATGGCATCTTTTAAGATGAGTTTCATTGGAACATCAGACCAGTTTTGATACCACTCAGGAGATTCAAAATCAAACAATTGCTGATTATTTTCAGAACGCCCCCCTTTCGTGGTTTGCACCCCTGTGATTGTTTTATCATCTATAATCATCTGAATCGATTTATATTGAACAATACCTTCTGTATATGAACCTTCTTCATCAATTAAAATCTGAAGATTCAATGGAGTAATCACAAGTTGATCTAAAGTAACACCGGTTTTTGCTTGGAATTCAGGATTGGTATACAGTTTTTTCGTATATATCGCCTCACTTGCTTTTTTCCCATTTGCGACAAAATCGAATTTCCAAGTACCTGTCAATCGTTTTGCTGCTTCAACATAATTGAAATGAAGGTTCGCATTCGCCCAATCCGCTTCCGATATATCAAATACCTGTTCAATCAACAATCCTTTTTCTTCGTTAGGCAAGATGGTCGGAATAGCATCTACAACCTGGGCCCCGGTATGAACTCTCAAGTGAGGATTGACGCTTTCCAAATCTGATGATGCTACCTCGACTTTATAACGGATGACCGTTTGATTATCTGCATGTCTAACCGATTCAATATGAATCGCCGGAAACTGTGAAACGCCAGTAAGCATTGGTTCCCCAGTATGTTGATTAGATTTTAAGGAAACATCCCTATCCCGGTAAAAAATAAGATTTTGTGCTTCGAATGTAAATTCTTTCGTACCATCCTTTAAAGTATCAGGTGTTTCATAAACCCCAATGAGTTTTTGACTCTCAGGATCGTATCCTAAGTAACCATACACTTTCGCATTCGAATCGGACTCATCTTTTAAGATATTTTTCTCCGTAGCAAACCCCGTATACTTTGAAAGATCGATTGATGTGTCCAAAGATATGAGCATTTTCATTTTTTCTCCATCTGTTACAACACCGCTTAAATTCATTGTCACACCTGAACTAGCGGACTGAAGATCATATTGCTGACCGATACCATTATTTATTGCGCTTGCAACGCCCCGGCCTCCGATTCGATCCCAATCAATCGTCATACTGGCGAATACAGGAATAGCAACAAGTAAGAAAAAAGTAAAAATGATGCTTATAGGAATTGCTTTAGCTCGATATCCAGCAGGCTTTTGTGAAGAATTCAGATTGACTCGTCGTTTATGTGCTTCTTTTTCAATGGTTGTCCACATCAAGTCATAATCCGGAGGAGATATGTTTTTTTCCTTATTAGAATACTGATTCATTATTACTCAGCTCCTTTAGTTGTGGTTCAACCATTTTATTGAGAAGTTTCAACCCTTTGTTTAATCTGGATTTTGCAGTCCCTTCAGGTATGTTCATAACTTTAGATATCTCAGGTACAGTCAAATCATTGATAAATCGAAGGACAACAACCATCCTAATCTTGTCAGGAAGCCCACTATATAATCCTCGTAGCTCTTCTTTTGTTTCCCTATGGTACACACCCTCTTCCACAGGGTTATAACTCTGGGATTTGGACAACAAATAATGCCGCATTTCTTTCAACCATCCAGATTTCCGTCTTCTCATAACGTTATGACACTCATTTGAAGCAATTCGCAATATCCATGATTTCATATTCCTTACCTTAGTTCTGTCAGCCAAAATAACTTTGACAAATACTTCTTGGCAAATGTCCTCGGCATCTGCTTGATTCTTCATCAGATAATAACAGAAGTAATAAACTTGCTCTTTGTACAATTCAAAAATTTCTCTGTCAGTCATTCTATCCCCCCCTTTGCCGTGTTTTCATTAATAAGACAAATAATGTTATGTAATCGTTCATTTTGTTTATAGTTGGTTTTGCTAAATTCTCGGATACCTAGAATAGATTAGTTCAATATCGCTGTTTGAACAGGTCTATATACATGTAAACAAGCAAAAAAAGCCGCTAAATTAGCGACTTTATGAAATCATTTGGTCATTGAGTAACGAGCTGATGCTGCTGAGTTAGTCTCACCCCTATTTTCACCTCTGCTTAAATCCATGATAAAACGTATCCACCACAAGCGCAGGGGCTGCTTTTCTCGCGATATGACCACTTACAACCTGCTGCCACGTCAGGAACATGATGGAATACAGCACATCGACAATCCAGGTTTTATCGAGATCGGAGCGGAAATAACCTTTCTGTTGTAACAGACCGACTGCATGCAATACAGGTTCTCTCAGTTTCAGATCGGCTCCCTCAATCTCGGGATTATAGTTAATAGTGGTGTCATGAGCCAAAAAATAAATTTTGTCGCCTAATGGAATCAGCGCTTCAATCAGTTCGGGTATGTACTTTTCACAGTGCTCCTCATCCAGTTGGATTTCCTTCATGGTCTCACTGACCACCTCAATTGCGCGTAATCCCAGATAAACCATGAGCTGTTCGCGGCTTTCCACGTATCGATGCAACGTAGCGATCCCGATTTTTGCAGATTCTGCAATTTCATTCATGGAAGCATTCGGTTTTTCAATCAGCAATTTGGTGGCCTCGTCCAGAATGGAATGTAGCCTGGTTTGTTTGATTGTTGTCATTTCTTTTTTCATTGTATTGCACCTCTTGGCGAGTATAGTTCAACAATTGATCTGATCATCCATCATATGATTGGATGAGATTATAAAATTATAGCATATATTCTCACGATATCGCATTTTGAACGTAACAAGTCCCCTCTTATATATGTACTGTAAATATAAAGCTTAAAAGCCGCCATTTGGCGGCTCTTAGCATGGTTATCTTTTATCTCGTCCGTTACTTACAGTTCGATGATTCTCGTTGCGATATTTGCACAAAATTCACGATCATGCTCTACAAAAAGCAGGGTTGGCGAGTATTCCAGCAATAAGTCTTCGATCTGCATACGTGAAATGACATCTACAAAGTTGAGTGGTTCATCCCAAATATGCAGATGAGCTTTTTCACTAAGACTTTTGGCAATGAGCACTTTCTTTTTTTGACCTGCGCTAAATGTTGAGATATCTTTCTCCAATTGCAGTCTGGAAAAATCCAACTTTCGAAGTATCGATTTAAACAGGCTTTCATCAATCCCCTGTGTGGCCGCATACTCAGATAAATGTCCTCCGAGATCGGACGTGTCCTGCGACACATACGAGATTTTAAGCTGATGATCCTTACGGAAAAAACCTGTATAAGCAATATCTTCACCACAGATCAGTTTAAGAATGCTTGATTTGCCAGATCCATTTTTACCGTATAGGGAAATACGATCCCCTTTTTCAATCGTAATACTGACATCCTTACACACAGTATTGGAGCCGTAAGATATCGACACATGCTCCAATTCGACAAGTTCATGCTTGTGAAAATCCAGCTGATGAATCTGTAGACGTTCTGCACTCTCGATATTTTTGAGAAGTTTGGACTTCTCTTGAATCGCAGATTGCTGCCTTTGTTCGATATTTTTGGAACGTTTCATCATTTTGGCAGCCTTGTGCCCAATATATCCTTTATCCACCTTGGAGCCGGAATTTCTCGTACCATTTTTGGTTTTTTCAACTTCATGCGACCATCCACCAGTCCGTTTGGCAGAATCGGATAAACGCTTGATATCCTTCATTAATTTCTCATTACTCGCTAGTTCAAACTGATCTTGCCTTCTTTTATTTTCCCACCAAGCGGAGAAATTGCCTTTCTGAATCTCGATGTTACTCTTATTGATGGAAAGGATATGGTCCACACTGTGATCCAGAAACGCCCGATCGTGAGACACCAAAATAAATCCACTCTTGCTGCGGAGATAATCACCTACGATTTGTCTTGCATGAAGATCAAGATGATTGGTAGGTTCATCAATGAGCAGAAACCGATTATCCTTCAGGAACAAAGCAGCCAGCATCACCTTTGTTTGTTCTCCGTTGGATAACGTATCAAAAGGCCGGTACAACACATCTTCTGACACTTTTAACAGGTTAAACTCGCGCACAACTTGCCAGTGCAGATATTCAGGGTGAATCTCGCCGATGACATCAACGGTCATGGCTCCCTTATTCTCTACCTGGTACGGAAAGTATTCAAAGCTAACATTCGCAGAGATATGTCCGCTGTATTCATATTTGCCAAGCAACAGATTGAGGAATGTCGTTTTGCCTCTACCGTTCCTTCCGGTAAAACCCAATTTCCAATCGGAGTCCAACTGAAAACTAACATTTTCAAATATATTATCGTAACTGCCTTCATAAGCAAAGGTCAGGTTGGTAACGTTGATTAAAGACATGCATATCATCCTTTTTATGTGAAATATAAAAGTAAACTGACGGGATTTCACCATAGAACATGGCATGGATTCCCTCACTTTAATATTTGAACATAATCAGAATTTAGATTCGCTTATACAATAAAGAAACCTGGCGATAAACCACTCAGCGCCAAGTAGATCTATGCATAGTAGGACAAAGTGCCGGATTCTGATTAGTCATATTGTGAACCATGCCACTCTTCATGTTCGTTGACAGGCCCACATAAACATCCACAACCTCTAATTCCGTCATGACTCCATACCCCCTTTGAAAACTCACAATTTATTACAGAAAACTTAACATGGAATACAACATGGGTCAAGGCACCCTTCTCCCATATTGGCGCGTAGGGATTAATATAAATATCCTAAAAAATCGAGCTCTCCTTCACCCCATGGCATGCTTCCCACTTCTTTAATCATTAACCCCTCCACCTTTTGAGTCCCAACTCCAACTGTGGTTAAGGTTTCATGATTAATTTTCAACCACGTACATGTGTTGCTTACCGTTTTAAATCCATTTTTGCTATACAATCCCTCATGATCCGTAAATAAAAGGACAAAATCAACACGCCCTTTGGCCATCCTTTCCACTTCGGAAATTAACAATGACGCGATTCCTTGAGAGCGAATAGCAGGAGAAACACACAAATCGATTATCCCCAATACTCTTATGGGTTTTCCATTTAGATTCATCATCCTGTAATCTAGTCCTACATGCCCAACTAATTGGTTATCAGGGGTAAATGCCAATACTCTCCCATGTGGTATTTGCTTAAAAAACAATCTGTCTTTTGGATAAACCTCTGGAAAACTGGCAACAAGTAATTCTTGAAGAAGAGTTGACCATTCTTCATTTAGATCCACATCATATGTTTTAATTAATTCCAAAAAATATCCTCCTAAATCAAGCCATTCTGTTTTTTGCTTGTGTTTTCTGGCTTACACACCTCTACGTAAATTTTGATGATGTACTCATCGGGATTACTTTCTGCAAAATAAGTGAGCAGGTCCAGTGCATACACATGTCCACAGACTTGCAGTCCCTCTTTTTCTATCTCCTCTTTCATGATGGAATACGTCTCTGGCATGCTTTCGTATGAACCCCGATGATTCATGATGGCATACATCCCTTTTGGCTTAATCCATATCGTTTCCCCTGGAATGGGAGCTTTTATTTTGTTGCCAAAGTAATCCGGATAGTATTCGCCTGCCTCATAGTGCTCCTGACGTAAGATCGTCCATACCGGAAATTCATAGTCGATCATCTGTTCATCACAATGGGTCCTGTATTCAATGAACTTACGGAAGAATTCCTTATCTCCATCCCCTTGTTCCAGTTGTACAGCAATAAAATACTCCAGCTCACATTGTTCAATATGTAGCCCTTCAGGAGAAGCATCCGTGGCTTGTTTCGTCATTTCAATGGCACCACTTAGCAGCTTTTGCATACGTTTGATTCGTTGTTGCTCCAACTCAAGTGCCTTTAATTTCTGTTCAAACAGCTCAATTAACAATGGTGTATTCTGATTTTGAATGAACGACTTAATCTCTTGGAGTGAGCTTCCTGCCTTCTTCAGCACATGTATGACATCCAGCACATACGTTTGTTGCATACCATAATAGCGGTAGCCCTTGGCATTGGTATATTCAGGCTTTAACAGCCCAATCTCGTCATAATGAAACAAGGTATGTTTGGTCACTCCGCAGATTTTGGCAAATTCACTGGTGGTAAAATGTTGTGCGTGATGTCCAGCCATCTTTGGACCCTCCATGTACATATGTAGTCTAAGTTTTATCAATATACATGCATTATAGTCTGTAAAGAAAAGTTTGACTATAGGGTTACCCGATAGTTTAGTCTTTGAATTGTAAGTTATTCATATCGCCGGAGGGAAACATGTCAAAATTCAAACGTTGGATGATTCTAGTTATTGTCTCAAGTGCACTATTACTCATTGTGATGGATATGACCATCCTGTACACCGCTTTACCCAGCTTGACCCATGATCTCGGTGCATCAGCTTCGGAGAAATTATGGATTCTGAACGGTTACTCCCTTGTCATGGCGGGTCTTCTTCCTGCAATGGGAACACTCGGGGACCGTCTTGGTCATAAAAAAATATTTACGCTGGGCTTGGTCGTCTTTTCTGCTGCTTCTCTTGCTGCTGCCTTTTCTCCAGTACCCGCTGTGCTGGTCATGAGCAGAATTCTTCTAGCCGTAGGTGCATCCATGATGATGCCAGCAACATTGTCGATTATCAGAGTTACGTTTACGAATGAACGAGAACTCGCACTCGCGATCGGCATCTGGGGTTCCATTGCATCCGGTGGTGCAGGACTGGGACCGATTGTTGGCGGACTGCTTCTTCAACACTTCTGGTGGGGTTCTGTATTTCTGATTAACCTGCCTATAGCCATTATCGCGTTTATATTCGCCTTGAAAATGATCCCTAAACATCAAGGGGATGCATCGAAAAAGTGGGACTTCACCAGTTCCATTCAGATCATGATTGCCATGGTCGCAATTATCTATTCCATTAAGGAATTCACAAGACGCGAAGGATCTCTCACACTCGCTATCATTGCTGCTGTGATCGGTGTTCTGTCCCTGATCATCTTTATTCGCCGTCAGAATAACAGTACCAACCCACTGCTGGATCTGTCCTTATTCAAAATCCCAAGATTCAGCACCGGTTTTATTACCGCACTGGTTGGCTTATTTGCACAAATGGGTGTGCAATATATGGTCACTCAGCGTCTTCAGCTGGTGGAAGGCATGTCACCTCTTCAGGCTGGACTATTCACCGTATCCATACCTGTTGCAGCACTCATTGCCGGACCTGTTACGGGGGCCATTATGCACCGTGTGGATGTTGTGTATATCAAAAGCTTCACTCTCTTCATCGCTGCCCTTGGCATGGGGACGTATCTGATGTATTTCAATGCAGAGTTTACCGGGCAGATTCTCGGTTTGGCACTACTTGGTGCAGGTCTTGGATCAGGTATGACCGCTGCATCACATTCCATTATGAGTTATGCCCCAGCACACAAAGCGGGTATGGCCGCTTCCATTGAGGAAGTAGGTTATGAGCTAGGCGGAGCATCCGGTATTGCGATCATCGGCAGCATGTCGACCCTTTTCTACACACTCGCTATGAAGATCCCTGTGGGAATTAGTGTGCCAGCCAATGCGAAAGACAGTCTGGATGAAGCGCTTATCGCTGCCGAAAGCTTGCCTGCTGCGTCTGCTGAATCGCTCAAAAATGCCGCCTTTGCTGCTTTTGACCAATCCTTCTTTGTTGTCATTGCAGGTGTGACCGTATTTCTGCTCATTGCTGCTCTGATCATGAGCTGGGTTGCTGTGCGGTTAAAACGAGCCCATAAGCACAGCGTTAAAACGTAATGAAATTCACTTCATGAAACAAAGCGAGGTATATACGATTATGTGGTTTCCGATAACCAATGGAATTGTTATTTTATTAGGTATATTTGCTATTTTTCTGATCGTTAGAAATTTGTCAAAAGAAGAGGATTAACTCAATTGAAATTAACATCAAAAACCACTACCTGTGTTGTTTCAGGTAATGGTTTTTGATATGCCTGATAACCGAAGCTTACCGCCATGCGGCACCTCACGGAAGGTAGGCATCCTCTACCTCAACTTTTCGTTCATTCCCCATCGCAATGTATCTTACGTTAATGACATTTCCTTTCTGAAAATGGGGAATATGTGTGATTGGAATATAAGTCTCTACAATTGTTGGGAAGGTGCGTCCGTCAACTTGGGTTACAGTCAAATCCAATCGCACGCCAGGCCTTCCATCCCTACTGGATGATGTCTGTACAATATCATGAATTATTGCTTCTGTTGGAATTCCGTCCATCAGAATGCTCTTGCGAAGGTGATGTTTCTCTTCATTGTTACGTAACAGTTTAAATGCCATAATCGTAGTGATCGTGCCTGTTATAAGCCCAAAGACAATAATAGCAACAAAAATAATTAATGTGACGGACATGATAACCTCCTTTTAGTTGAAACTTATGTTAACTACTTCTTGTTTAGATCTCTTATTCCTGCCAATTTGCTTGAATGGGAAAGCTTTAAAGTCAAAAAAGCCGCCTTAAAGGCGGCTTCCTGCTGTGTATGTTCAACTCAATCTACTTTCGCACCATACGAGCGTACAAACAGAACGGCTTGTTCGCGATCCAAACGTACACCTTTGATATCCAGTGATTTCAGATCGATTCCTTCCAGGTTAGCCCCTCTAAGATCGGCCCCTTGCAGCTTGGCTCTGCTTAATACAACTCGGGTAAGATCACAGTCTCTCAAATCCGCTTTGGTGAAATCCGTGTCCGTAAAGTCAGCCTCAAAGAAACGAATTCCTCGAAGATCCTGTTTACCCAAACGCGTATGTCTCAGATTCGTGTAAGACCAATCGCCGTGACTTAGGGTAATGCCATCCATTTGCGCACCAGAGAAGTCTGAGCCTGTCATCTTGCAGGAGCTGAATTTGGAAGCAAAGAGATTCGCACCACCGAAGGTGCAGTTTTCAAAAGCTGATTCCGTATGAATCGAACCATTCATGGAAGCCCCTTTGAAGTCACACTCGATAAAACGACAGTTACTCGTTTCGATTTCTTCCATAGAAGCGTTCATAAATGTACACTGCTTGAAAACACAACTTATGAGTTCTCCATAGCGTAGATCACGTCCCTCAAAATGTACTGCTTCATATTCCTGATCCTTATATTGATACACTGGTTACACCCCACATTGTATATTTCTCCGTCTTTCTTCATTAAAAGAACTTTTTATACTATACCACACCCCTGTCAAGTACCTGCTTAAACACCCGCAAAAGTCAAGTTACTTTTTTTATGAGAAAAATCTGAAAACTAAAAAAGAGACGCATAAAGCGCCCCTCCAGCTCACACTTTTAACTGTTCCAATGTGGGCTTATATATATGAAACTCTCCAGTTAGCTGTTTGTTCTATTCCTATCAGAAAACATTACACCAGTTTTTTGGACATCCTGTACAGGGATAACGAAGGTTTATTGATTTCCCCTACTCTCTGGTATCCCAAACGCTCGTAGAGTTTAATAGCTAGCAGATTTTCCTTTTTAACCGTAAGTGAAGATTTGGACAGACCTTGTGTTATAGCTTGCTCCTCAGCAAAATGAATGAGCTGTGTCCCTACACCAAGACCTCTGCTTTCAGGAAAGGTAGCCAATGTTCCGATGTGGTACTCGTCGTTCTCCGCTTCTTTTAATGTCACCATGGAGTAGAACTCTTTCCAGTGTTGGAGATTATACTTAATCAGGCTCCATTTACGAAGTTCAAACAGTTTGGAGAACGTTGGCAAAGCAAGTTTGTTCATTATAGTGGTCGGATAACACATGATCATGCCCAGCGTTTGGTTACCCATTTTAGCTTCATAAGCGTACTGGTGACTGAATCGATTCTGATTCGAACGCCATAACTTGTTAAATGTTTTCTCTATAATGCCTTTATCCTTGGTACCTGCAAGCGAATAGGCCATATATTCAAGTGCCATCTGATTTAGTTGCCCGCCGACTAAGGACTGTGGACTGGCTTTTGTTATGGAAATCTTATTCATCGCTGTCACTCCTCTAGGTAGCTAAAATTGGATTAAAGCTTGGCAGCAGGTTGGTTAAATGATAACCCCTCAACGATCACATTCACCGTATCAATGGTTAATCCGGTCAGCTGTTCCACATGTAATCTCACATTGTTTTGCAATTCCCTGCAGACTTCATGCACTTTTGTTCCATAACAAACGACAACCTTTAAGTTTATCTCCAGTCTTGATTCTACCTTGCGGATATTTATGCCATTTTGCAGACTTTTGCCGCCCCACTTTTTGGTGACCCCTTCTATAAGTCCTGTCGACATGGAGGAAATCTCACTGGTAGTATTCGCGATCTTGCCGACAATTTTGGAGATCACATCATCCGATATTTGAATTTTTCCCAAAACATTTTGAATGGACATCCCATGTCCTCCTTTTTATACCTGCATTTTTGATAGATAATAATATCATTTAATATAAATATAAATCATACGAATTCCAATTTCAACTTTTGAATTCAGTCATCCTCATTTCTACCTGTACATAGCAAAAAAACCGCGATCATCGCGGCTTCTTCTGGTCATCCTATGGGAACTTCAATTGAATATGGACAGGAATGCAGGAAGATAACTCACTATCTGTTCTGCCTTCTTCTGCTTGTACGATCCACTGCCTGCCGATTAACGTTTGCAGCAATTCAATCTCTTCTGCGGTCAGTTGAATATGCTTCAGTGAAAGTTCATCTTGAACATAGTCCCGATCCACCTTACGGTCAAACCGGAAATCGAGCAATCGCTTCAACCCGTTAATATGCAAAAACTTGAACTCATAACCTTGACGTATCGCCTTTTCCCAATCGTCTCCGATATCAGCTGCTGTCTGTAGTCTTTCATCAAAATCCATCGCGGATTCCTTAACCAGAGGCAACAAACGGGAATAGTCTCGACGTTGTAAACATTCGATAATCACTTCTTTTGATTCTCCACTTGTCAGTACATTTTCTACAAGAAGCCCTACAGGAATGGACAGCTGAGTTCGACTCATTGCTCGCCCTCCTCATTCCCGAGGTACTGATTGAACCAGGCATTCACCTGTTCGAAGCTATCGATACGTAATGAAGGTTTACCGCTTTTGAGTAAACTGTGGTTGGAACCCGGGTAACGAATCAGTCTGGTCTTTTTGCCGTATCGTTTTAGCGTTGTATATAATTCCTCCGCTTGCGCAATCGGTGTCCGATAGTCCTGCTCTCCGTGCATGATCAGAAGTGGCGTCTCAATGTGATGTGCATGGGCAAGAGGTGAGCGAGACCACAGGAATTCAGCGTTTTCCGCCGGATTACCACCAATGACTCCCTCAACATAGGAAATTCCGATATCACTCGTTCCATACATGGACAACCAGTTGGAGATGCATCGCTGGGTTACAGCCGCCTTGAAACGGTGGGTATGCGCTACAATCCAGTTGGTCATCACTCCGCCATAACTGCCACCCGCTACACCCAGACGTGAAGCATCAAGGAAATCATATGTAGCCAGGGCATAATCAACAGCTTCCATCAGATCCCGGTAATCACCTCCGGCAAAGTCGCCACGGCAAGCTCTGGCAAATTCTTGCCCGTATCCCATACTTCCGCGAGGATTGATCCACAACACTGTATACCCTTGCGCAACGAGTGTCTGCATCTCATGACTATATGTTCCCGTATACATTGCGTGGGGTCCACCATGAATCTGCAAAATTAGTGGCAGTCTCCCATTGGTGTCACGTATTGCCGGTGTGGCTAACCAACCTTGAAGCGGCCATCCATCGGAAGACTTAAACTCTACACGTACAGGCACATTAACAGCTAATTCAGCCATGAATTCATCATTTCGACGGGTGAGTCTGAACATTTCACCACTGTCGATATCCACGCGATATAACTCTCCAGGATGTCCATCTGTTAATGCAGCGATAACCAGCGAGGTACCATCTGGTGTTAAGGTATACTGATACACATCCTTTTCACCAGCGCCCGTCACCGATTGACAAGCCCCATCTTCTCGAATGCGGTACACGTCCACATTCCCGTTATGCGTTCCGAGTACATATACACCGCGTTCCGGATGATGGATATCCGAGATTGGAGAAGGAGACGCACCTGCTGACTTCATATCCCCCAGTGCTGCGTTACCAATCTGCATATCTAATTGAGGTGCAATTATCCTGGGTACACCCCGCTGAACGGGGACAGCGTATAAGCTGTTGTGGCTCCCACTTCCATACTCACGATCACTGGCAATCAGGATCAGCTGCTGCCCATCAGATGAATAGGAGAACTGACTTATCGCCAGACTGGAATCTGTCACTTTGAAGAGATCACTTTCTCCCAATTGAACGCTGTATATATCCGTAAAGTACAGCAGATCTGCATCAAGCTCCTCGTCCTCTACTTGCTTCGAAATGAAAGAAAGCTGCTTGCTATCTGGCGACCATGCTGGAGCACTGATATTCCATAGCCCGGAAGTCACCTGCGTGATCTCCCCGCTTTTGATCTCATATACAAACAACTGGCTGTATTGACCGTCCCACCAGCCAGCCCCTTCCGCCTTCGGCGTTGTACGCTCAAAGACTTTACCTCGCAGTACAGGTGCAGACTCCTGTTGGACGTCTGCTTTCTTCTGTTGGTCCTCCGGTTGTACTTTGCTGGTAAACGCAATGTACTGCCCGTTCGGCGACCATATATAACTCAATATTTTACGTGCGGGTGATATCAACATGACAGGCTCTTTTTGATCTGAATGGAGCGTCCATAATCCTTTGCCCCCATCCACTGAGCGAATGAATGTGAGCTGTGTGCCATCCGGCGACCAAGCAGGTGAGGAATCTTTTGTTCCATCAGAAAGTGCAATATCTTCATCACCATCGAGGGAAATCCCTCGAATTTGCGTGTTATATTCGTTTTTATCCTGATCTATGGTCTGTTCCACATAAGCCACTTGTCCGTTCAGACTGATTACTGGCTGACTGATCCAACGATAGTGACTCAGATCCTCCGGCATAATTGGTCTTTGATTCATAATGATGGCTCCCTTCTCCGTTTATTTATGGGTTGTCTCCGTACGTGGATCAAGCACATCACGCAGCCAATCTCCAAGGAAAATAACACCGAGTACGGTAAATGTAATGGCTAGTCCCGGGAATGTAGCGACCCACCAGCTTGTTGCAACGTATTGTCTGCCATCACTGAGCATCCCTCCCCAGGATACATCAGGTGGTTTGATACCTAGACCCAGGAAACTGAGTGAAGCTTCCATAATAATCGTTGTGCCGACATTCATACCACAGATGACGATAAAGGATGAAAGGATATTCGGCAGAATGTGTTTCAGAATCAATCTTCCATTCTTCGCGCCAATCGATCTGGCCGCATGAACAAAATCACGCTCTTTGATACTGAGAACCTCACTTCTTACCACACGGGTGAATGGAACCCAGTTCGTCACCCCGATGACAAAAATCAACGTTGTAATACCCGGGCCAACAATCGCCATCACAACGAGCATGAACAGAATGGTTGGAATCGCCATGAATGCATCACCTACACGCATGATGACTGCATCCAGCCATTTCCCGTAGAATCCGGATACCAGCCCCAGAATCGCGCCAATGATTCCTGATACAATCACCGCACCCATACCCACGATTAAGGAAACCCGGGCACCATATACAATTCGGCTCCACATGTCTCTACCCAGATTATCGGTACCCAGCCAGTATTCGGCCGTTCCACCCTCAAGCCATGCCGGTGGTTTAAGTCGGCCCAGCGGATTCACCGCTGCCGGATCATGACTCGTCAATAGAGGTGCACCTATGGCAATTAACACAACCAACAATACAAGCACAGCACCAAACATTCCGGTCTTGCTGATGATCAGTTGTTGCCAGATATAACGAAATCCCGTTGGTGCACGCCCATTATCTTGTTCCTGTTCCGTACCCGGAATTGGCATTTCATTGCTGCCTGTCATATATTGCACCTCCTTCTAGTCGTATTTGATGCGCGGATCAAGTAGCCTGTAAGCTACATCCGTCAAGATGTTGATTACTACAACGATAAAGGCAATGACAAACACCGCTGCCTGTACAATCGCCATATCATGTGTGTTGACTGCAACGACCAGCAACTGACCCAGTCCAGGCCAGGAGAATACCGTTTCCGTAATCAAAGTGCCCCCGATCAGACTTGTAAACTGCAAACTCATAATCGTTACGACCGGAATCAGTCCATTTCGAAACGCATGTTTCACAATGACAACCATCCGGCCAAGCCCCTTGCTACGAGCTGTTCGAATATAGTCCTGGTTGAGAATCTCCAGCATGCTGGAGCGAATCAGTCGGGTCATCTGCGCAGCCAGTCCAACGCCAAGCGTGAATGCAGGCAAGATCAGATGTGACAATCCTCCGCGACCGGATACCGGCAATACGCCCAGCATGACGGAGAACAAGAGGATAAGCATAATCCCCATCCAGAAGTTTGGCATTGCCTTACCAATGACGGATATTCCTGAAATAATGAGATCGGTAAACGTATTGCGTTTGACAGCCGAAATGACTCCAAGTGGCACAGCCATAAGTACAGCAAAAAACATGGCGGCTACAGCCAGTTCAAAGCTGGCAGGCAATCTCTCCAGCACAAGCTCTAGCGCAGGCTGATTGTAGCGAAAAGACTGACCAAAGTCTCCCTGTATCGCACTGCCCAGAAACTTCACGTATTGCGTATATAAAGGCTGGTCCAAACCAAGTGCCTGCGTCAAGACAGCACGATCTTCAGCGGTAGCCGTTTCAGGCAACATTAGCGCAACCGGATCACCGGTGACTCGAACCAAAATGAACACAATTAATGAAACAATGAACAGCACCGGAATGATCTGTAGTAATGACTTAAGTACGTATTTGCCCATTCCTTGTTCACCCCCCTTGTAAAGAAAAACACTTATCGACGTACTTTCACAGAAGACAGACCGCAGTTAGTTGAAGTTTTTCTTGCGATGATCGAATCCTTCAGCTCCGCTGAAAACGTATAAATTCTATCATCTTAAAAAAGAACGGCAGGAACATGGTTATCCAGTCCCTGCCGTTCACGGCCTATCTTTTCAATGACCGGTTGTTATACCCGATGTTACTGTGCAACAGGTGTAATCTCGTCAGCATAGAACATCTCGTCACTGCGCGGCTCGAAGTTCACTTTAGCATTTGTTCCGTAGACACCTTCCATTTGGTACAGATATACGGCTGGGCGTTCTTCAGAGAAAATCTGTTGTACTTGCTGATACTCTTTCTCACGAGACGCAGGGTCCATGTTCACCAATGCCGATTGAAGCAGTTTCTCTACTTCAGGATTGTTGTAATCCGACTCGCCTTTTGCTTCTTCCAACATATAACGATTGTAGTTATTCGAAGCGTCGAACAAGGAGTTACCAATACCAATCATGAAGATTTCTTTGAATGATTTGGAGCTATAACGTTCACTGAATGCACTTGCTTCCAGGACATCCAGGTTGATTTTGAATCCGGCTTGTTCCAGCATCGCTGCAACAACTTCAGCCTGTTCTTTGTATTGTGCGGAAACGGAGATAGTCATCTCGGCTTCACCTTCCGCATAGCCAGCTTCTTGCAACAACTGTTTGGCTTTTGCTTGATCATAAAGTGACGTTTTGTACAATGAAGGATCAGCACCGAAGTTGCCTGGTGTTACGGATGTGCGGGTTACGATACCTGCTCCGCCGGCAATGCTGTCCACGATTCCTTGTTTGTCGATAGCCAGGTCAATGGCTTCACGTACTTTCGGATCAGCCGTGATGCTGCCTTCCGTCTGACGGAAGATCAACTGAAGCACACGTTGGATTGGCGCTTTGACAATCTTTTTATCTGCTTCGCCTTCGATCCGGGCAATGTCAGTGGACGGAATGGAAGACGCCACATCTACACCACCAGCAAGCAATTCGGATACACGTGTGGAGGCTTCAGGAATAACGCGGAATACCACTTCATTCCATTTTGGTTCACCGTCAAAGTAGCTTTCGTTTTTCACCAGTTCCACACGATCATCTTTGGTCCATTTACTGAACTTATAAGGGCCTGTACCTACCGGTTGTTTCAGGAAAGCATCGAATCCTTTATCCGCAATATATTTTGCTGGCAGTATGCCTGCTCCCATTTTGGACAGACGATTCAGGAGCAACGGATCTGGACCATCCGTGATAATATCTACGGTATAGTCATCCACCACTTTAACTTCTACAATATTTTTGAAATAACTGTTTTGTTTCAGTGTCTCGTCCTTGGCTACGCGCTCCAGCGTGTATTTTACATCTGCTGAAGTGAATGGATCGCCGTTGTGGAAGGTTACACCTTCACGCAGCTTGAATCTCCACGTTGTATCATCGACCTGATCCCATGATGTCGCAAGTCCCGCAACTTTTTTCTGTTCACTGTCATTTTTGATCAGATAATCAAAAACGTTGACCAGAACCGCCTCACTGGAGGTGTTGTTGTTGTTGTGCGGATCGAAACTCTCAATATCGGTTGCCGCAGCAACGGTCAGGGTTGTACTTGCGCTTCCACTGCCCGTTCCTTCTGTTGCGGAACTATCATTTGTGCTTGTCGATTTTCCTCCGCAAGCGCTGAGTGCCATTACGACTGCCAGTAACGTGATCCACAAGCCTGTCCATTGTCTTTTTTTCATTGTGATTGCTCCCCCTCAGAAGTTGTATTCCGTGCCAAAAATTCAAGTGCTACTGCAGACAACATGCCCACACCATAAGGCATCGCTGTCTCATCGAGATCAAACATGGGATGGTGGAGTGGATAACGAGTACGTTCCTCATCATTCCCAGATCCTAGTCTGAAAAACACACCCGGAATCTGTTCACAATAAAACGCGAAATCCTCGCCCCCTGTAGAAGGTTTAATATAAGTCCATCCCTTCTCCGCATTAACCTGATCACAAGTCTCTGTTAGCAGGTCAACCATGCCGAGATCATTCACGACAACAGGGTATCCATCGCCGTACACGACTTCGCATCCTGCTCCAAAAGAATCACAGACCCCTTTAACAACCTGCTCGATCAAAGCTGGCATCCGCTCACGAATGGCAGGTGAGAGTGTACGAACCGTACCGATCATCTCCACTTCGGGGGCGATGGCTGTTCCCATATAACCTCCCGTGATTTTGCCAATCGTGACTACTGCCGGTTCAAGTGGATCAACCATCCGACTGACGATATTTTGCAATGCGGTGATGACCTGAGCAGATACCGCGATCGCATCAATACCCTCATGCGGACGAGCTGCGTGGCCACCCTTGCCAAACACCTTGATAATCAAGGGATCAGCTGACGCAAAAGCAACGCCCTGACTTACACCCAAGGTTCCCGTGTCCTGTCCAGGTGTCATGTGTAATCCTGCGATGGCATCAACCTTCGGATTCTCCAGAACACCGTCCTGGATCATGGCTCTTGCACCTGCAAGTCCCTCTTCTGCTGGTTGGAAAATGAATTTGATGTTACCTGATTTCGGTCTTCCAAGGCCAGTAAGCAATTGAGCGGCTCCCATCAGGATGGAGGTGTGAGCGTCATGTCCACACAGATGCGCTTTGCCTTCCACTTGCGAGCGGTATTCCACCGCTTTTTGATCCTGGATTGGCAGAGCATCCATGTCTGCGCGCAAGGCGAAGGTTGGTCCATCACTCTCTCCGCGAAGCAGGCCTGTAACCCCGGTCTGTCCGACATTGCGTGTAACTTCCAACCCCAGGCTTTCCAGATGCTCAGCTACGATAGCGGATGTGCGATGCTCCTCATAACCGATCTCCGGATGCTGATGTAAATCTCTGCGCCAAGCGCTTAACTGGGCTTGTAGTGGCTGAGCCAGCTGTATTAGTTCTGAACGATTCATTCGCTGTCATTCCCTTCATTTTTGTCCGATTCAGAAACCAAACGGGCATAGATTGCATCCGCCGAGAATTCGATATGCCTTTTCATCGTCTCCTTAGACTTGATGCTATCATGGGCTTTCAATGCTTCAAGAATCTCCATATGTACACCGTGATTGACGGTACGGATCCGGTCATCATAAGGCATCAGGTCGAGCGCCGGATTAATTTTCGTTCGGATCTGTCTGACGGCTCTCTCACAGTATGGATTCCCCGAAGCCTTGGCGATGGTCAGATGAAATTTCACATCCAGCGCCCTGAACCATTCCCTTGTACAGTCTGGCTCTATACTTTGTTCCATATAGCCCTCAAGCAGCTCCAGTTCGCCTGCGGTGATCCGCTCAGCAGCGAGAAAAGCTCCCTCCGGCTCGATGATGGTTCGATATTCAAACACCTTCAGCATCTGTGACCAATCCCGTTTAATTTCTTCTCTGGTCCGTTTATGCGAATTGGCTGTCAGAGGCAGTACAAATGTTCCGCCTTTGGCACCCACCCTTTTCTCTATCAAGCCTTTCTCTTCTAGTGAAGAGAGTGCCTCACGAACGGTAATGCGGCTTACGTTAAAAATTTCTGCCAGATCTCGCTCGGCTGGAAGCTGTTCTTCACTCATTAATTCTTTCAGTATAATGGCTTCTTCCAGTTGTTCTCTAATGAATTCACTAACCTTTTTGGTAGATACTTTCTCAAAACGAAATGAAAACGTACTGGACATCTAAACACTCCGATCTGTATATGGTCTAGACCTTATACCATTAATATAATTCCGACTAAACTTATATGCAATACTTTTTTTTCAAGTAAATTCATATTTTTTTCTAACCACCTCCAAATTGAAGCATTTTGGCACAAAAAAGA
Organism: Paenibacillus sp. FSL R7-0026; assembly: GCF_038004485.1. Taxonomy (NCBI): domain Bacteria; kingdom Bacillati; phylum Bacillota; class Bacilli; order Caryophanales; family Paenibacillaceae; genus Paenibacillus; species Paenibacillus sp. FSL R7-0026. Next base: position 2,742,596 of record NZ_JBBORG010000001.1, on the reverse strand, counting down.
CGCATCTACATTCAGCAGATGCATCTTCGCTTTCGTTATTCTCCTCTATAACTTCTTATTGGCAAAGGATCTGAAATCCTCTGTAACCGCAAGTTTTTTGCTTCCCCTCAGGTAAAAGCTGTCATCCGCTCTCCAGGTATGACTCTTTTTGTTCTGTCTGCGGTGATAGACATAATTATAAGGAGAGGTCGCGTACGCTTTGAATCCTCTTTTCCTGCATTGTCTCAGGAAGGTCACATCTTCCCCTATTGAACGGTCCGTGAAGCGGACTTTTTTCAAGATCTCTCTTTTGAATAAAATAGTGCCCCCTTGTACAAATTCAACAGGTTTATTTTTTTCAGCCGGAGATCTGACCAACAGTGTCTTGGACGCCCCCAAGTAGACCAAGCACGAATGTTTGCCCACAATATCACTTTTGGTCCGTCTAAGTTCTCTCACCTGCTCTGTTAAATAATACGGCGAATAGTAGTCATCATCATCAAATTTGGCAATCAGCGAAAAGCGTGCCCTTGTCATGCCAGCGTTCAGGCTTTGTCCTAGGGAAATGCTCTCCGGAACTTGATATACATGAACATTGGCAAGATTCCGAACCCGGTTTTGGTATAATGCCAGATTCATACTGTCATGATTCAAGACAATGATCAGTTCTTTGCTTTTATAACGCTGCCGACTGTAATTTTGCAGGATGTTATCAAAAAATTGTGGCCGATTGGTACATACAACAATGGAAACACCATGACCCGTTTTGTGTTTAGTCAAGACATACCCTCTTTTCAGCTCATTTTTCTCTCATCATATGTGCCGAAATAGAGTCTGGTATGGACCAATAGCTAGTATCCAAAACACCAAAAACCCTCTGTCCTCAATAACGGGACAAAGGGTTCTATAATCTATTGTTTATGTCTGTTCTATGCTTCGTTACCGTTATTCAAGTACACAGCCTTGCCTGTGCGAGCAGATTCATAGAGCGCTTCCAGGATTTGAGATACAACCAGCGCTTGTTTCGGTGTGACCACCGGCTCCTGATCGTTCTCGATCGCTTCAATCCACTTTCTCATCTCAACATCCGGTGCGCTCTCACTCTTACCATCGTAGAAAGCTACCCCGCCTGCACTCAGTTCAATCTCATTGGTGTATAAACGGCTGAATTTCTCACCATTGATGCGCAGTCCGTTCTTCATATCCGCACCCGCTTCGCTACCGCTCAAGCTACATTTCGCCTCATCCACATCCAGTGAGTTCAATGCCCAACTGGATTCCAGCATGATCGTTGCCCCATTCTCCATCACAATCATGCCAAAGGCTGAGTCTTCTACGGAAAATTGTTTCGGGTCCCACGGGCCCCAGGCATTGGCCGCATTTTCACGTTGCGAAAGCTCATGATAAGTCGTACCCAGCACAACTTTTGGTTGATAGTTATCCATCATCCAGAGCGTCAGATCAAGTGCGTGCGTACCAATGTCAATCAATGGACCGCCACCTTGTTTCTCCTCATCCAGGAAAACACCCCATGTTGGTACTGCTCTACGTCTAATCGCATGCGCTTTGGCAAAATAAATATTACCCAGGTCACCTGCTTCGCACACCTTCTTCAAATACTGACTGTCTTCTCTGAAACGGTTGTTGTATCCGATGGTCAGTTTTTTGCCGGTACGTTCTGCCGCTTCCAGCATGAGCTGTGCTTCCGCAGATGTCTTCGCCATTGGCTTCTCACACATCACGTGTTTGCCTGCCTCCAGAGCAGCAATAGAAATCTCGGCATGAGAAATATTCGGTGTAAGTACATGCACAATGTCCAAAGACTCATCCTTAAGCAATTCCTGATAATCCGTGTAGACTTCGGCTTCAGTAGTACCATATTTCTGTTTGGCTTCATCCGCACGTTCCTGAACGATATCACAGAAAGCCACCAGTTCAACATTATCCAATTTACTCAGACTCGGCAGATGTTTACCATTCGCGATTCCACCACAGCCAATAATTCCGATACGATATACTTTACTCATATATATTCACCCTCACTTAAGTATTGGTTGTTTCATTTTACGAAAAGCCGACGGGGTCATCCCCAGACGTTTGCGAAATACAGCATGCAAATAGTTGGCATTATTGAAACCTGAAGCGAGAGCGATCTGTTCAATGGATACGTTGCTTTCCTCCAGATTGCGGCACACGGCGCGCAGACGAATATCCTCCAGTACGCGGCTGAACGGCATCTCCGGCTGTACTTGGTAGAAGATTCGCTGCAATTGTCTGCTGCTAATATGAAGTTTCTCAGCTACATGCTCCAGCGTCACCACTGTAGGGTGATTCGCCTCCATATATTGCACTGCATACTCATAGCGATACACCGACATATCCCGCACAGGGGCTTCCGGTCGATTCCCCCCAGTGTCGTATGCTCGCACGGTTTTGAGTAATATGCTGATGACCAGTTGCTTGATCGACGTATAATAACCTAACAATTTCTGATCACATGCCTCATAGGCTTCCAAAAAACAATGCATTGCCCGATGATAATCATTCACCGGAGTAAGCGGAAGCGTTCTCAGCTTTTCCATCGTTTCCTCGGATTCAGCTGCTTCCCAGGGATCGACATGCTCTCTTGGCTTGTGAACGATATCCACATGAAGACATAGTTCATCCATGTCCTCTTTGGCATCAGCCTCCTGGTAATGAACGACACCCGGTCCAGTCAAATACAGCATACCTTCCGAGAGTGCATGTGTCTGATCATCCAGAATAACTTTCCCCTTACCTCTCGGGATAAAATGAAACTCAAACTCCGCATGATTATGGAAATCCACAACTCGGCCCGCTGGAAAAGAAGTCAGATGAAATCGCATCACGCGAATCTCATAATGTCCCCAAACCATTAGAATATCCAGTCTTTCTAGGAGATCCTGCCGTTCAAGCATTTTCTCATAAGGATACAGGCTCAAGATTGCACACCTCCTTAATAAAACCTAACCCTTCAACTCATTCAGAGTGATTCTGCGCCCTTCTTTGGCAGAGAGATTCGCTGCTTCCATCAAACGGGTCAGCTCCATAGCGATCTGCACGTTTTCAGTTGCATCCGTATCATTCTGTATATGTGCAACCCATTGATTGAATGCGCTTTCTCTTTGATCTGCCAAAGGAAGTTCAGTCCACTCTTGATACTGTCCCTGTGCTGCTTTCGTGCGAATCAATAGCTTTTCTTCGGGTGTTCCGTACAGAAGCGTACCTTCCGTACCATGAACCTCAATCGTAAATGGAGAATGGCTGTTCACAAAACCAGCTTCAACAACGCCAACTGCTCCGGAATCCGTAAACAAGGTTGCAATTGCATTATCTTCCACTTCTTTGCCTGTAATATATCCAAAGTTCGCATTAACCGCTGTTACTTCCTGACCCAGAAACAGTTTGGCGAGATACATTGGATGGCAGCCCAGATCAATCAGCGCACCACCCTGGCAATCCTTCAGATCATAAAAGTGTTCCGGCAACCAGTTGGAAATCGCTCCATCATGGGATAAACGCGCTCTAACATAAGTCACTTTGCCAAGTAATCCTTGGTCAAGTACATCCTGAATCGTTAGCGTGTATCCTGCATTCAGACGTGGTAAGGAGACTGTCATTTTGACTTTGTTTGCCTTTATCTCATTAAGGATTCTGTTGGATTCCAACTGTGTCGATGCTATAACCTTCTCCGTGAAGATGTGTTTACCTGCTTTTGCAGCAGCGGTGATCACCTCTTCATGAATGCGGGTTGGCGCATCTACAATAACGGCATCGATGTCATCCTTGGCCAGCATATCTTCGAGTGAAGCATAGAATGGTACGTTTAAGCGTTCAGCCGCTTCCTGCCCCCGCTTGGCATCGTCATCCCACACAGCGGCGATGACTGTATCCTCATGTTCCTGTGCCTGCTTGATGTAATCCCATGCATGAACATGCCACAAGCTAATTTTTCCAATTCGAATGGTCACTGTTGTCTTACCTCCATACTATATAATATTCTGACATTTATATATAAGTTATCACAGACTTAATCTATTTTTAATAGAAACTCACGACAATAAATGTATAAAATTGCGACATGTTAAACTTCTTCTATTCATTAATAAAAAAACTTCAAAAGATTCTTGATGACGATCACTTCTCTTCTATCCATCTTTTTCTCGAAACGCAAAAAAAGCGAAACTCCGTAAAGGAATTTCACTTTAGCTATCAGTTAAGAAAAAAATCTTAAAAAAATTAAGGGCTACGGCGTACAGTTTCACCGTTTAATAAATTAACTTTTTGATCATTAATTGAAATTGTATGGTTATCAACCCATTCCAAGTCTACCTGATCCGTCTTTCCCTCATAATAAAATTCTCTTTTAAACCAAAGTGGGCCTTTTAATTCCCCCATAACGCCAAACGATCCCATGGCTCCAGCGTCAGTTTTATAGAAACTTATTGTATAGTACTTATCTGGTGAATGTGTAGTTGTAAGTAATTGTTTGTACCCAGAAAATATCGATGTAAATGACAAAGCACCCAAAAGGATGAAGATCAATGCTAAGGATAGAACCGTTGAGATCCAACTTCTTACCTTCGTAGACTTGTTCGATGTATCTTTAAAACCAAGTATGGCTAGAGCCAGTCCTAAAATAGAAAGAATTAGAATTACATAGTTAGGAGGACTAACTAGCCATTTATTATTCATATGAGAATATAGTGAATACATCGAAATAAAGTACAACAAAAGCACTAAAAATAAAGTAACCCAGCTTAATTTCCTCACTAAAATGAACCCCCTCTTCCCACCTAGATTATGTATGAACAGTTAACCGAATCAGTCATTTTGCTACCAAATAATATGTAAGTTCACTTACTCATCACTTTTTTCACATACTTTTCTCCCTTGTAATCTTTTCGAACCTCATGTAGCGTGTTGCTATTTGCTTCCGACCAAGATTCAAGTATCATCCTCGGTTCCCCTTCAATGATGTCACGCGCCTAAATCATATCACCGTCTCTAAAAGCCTCAATGACATGAATTAAATCAGTTCGATCAATCAACTTTACAAAGTTAATACCGGCTAATGTCTCACACGATTCTGTGAAATGGGATGAAGTAATTACGATTGCTTTTTTAGCCTTGTAGTATCTCATGCAAGAAAACACCTCTTGCACAGCGCTGATGCCCACTGGATACTCTATTGAGTATCGCTTTGCTTGGATCACATTTCTAACACCTTCCCGATCAGTGAAAACTACGTCAGCACCAAAATCGCGACTTCCTAACGTTTTATAGACCCCTGAATAGCCCAACTCAATTAACAATCTGTACAAGTACATCTCGAAGCCAGAGCCATCCTCCATCCTGTCTATATCTGCGATAGTAATGGCTTTTAAGTCGTAATTCTCCTCAAAAAGCACCACTAATTTCTTTTGTTTACGTGCTAAACTCAGAACCCAAAGGCTAAGTACAATAATCACTACAACGATGAATACAAATAAAAAATAGATCATTAGGTCTACCTCCATTACAACAAACTAGCACAATAATACCATATTTTTCTATATTGGAGATAAAACGAAATAGATATCCAAATTTTAAAGAACGTGTTTTAACGAAAACTAAAAAACGCCACAATCGGTGAAGTGACGTTTAGCTCTAAGGATTAATGGCTTATAATATAGTGTTTAAGGAGAATTTAATTTATTTTTTTATTGGATTCGTTAACAGCATAAAATTATTAATGAAGCCCTCTTTTTGAAGAAATATGGCTTCAACTTGTTGCGTTTTCAAATCATAGAAATAAATCCCTCGTTCCTGATTTTCTTTTGCTTGTATATTTTCTCCGAGGAAATAGAAACCCTGCCCGTCTTTGGACAAAAACAATTCACTGCTGGCCTTAATGGGAAGATCAATTTCGTTTCTTTCTCCTGTTTTAATATTAACCATACTATATTTAATTGGATACTTGTTGATATGCTTTGCAGTGGCAATTAGAATTTGGTCTCCCCTTGTTGATAAGGTTAAAATTTGTTCCTCCGTTAGTTCAATAACCTTGCGTGTCTGTTTAGAGATTGGATCTATCTCAATAATCGTATGGTTTGGAGGAACCATCGGTGTTTGCGTTTTATTGGACTCCTCCATATGATTATATTGATCCTCTTCTGAATATTGGATGGCATAGGATTTTCTTGTTTCTGGATCATAAGAAATATCCCATGTTGTTGTATCCGAATCATTGTCATTCAATATGGTCATTTCTTGAGTTTCTTTATCAAAGAACATAACTTTGACAGGCCGTTCTCCGTTCTTAACAGCAGCCATTACCAATGTATGATCAACTGTATCCGGAATTATCGAATTGATTGCAAATAAGTCGGAGCTTAATTGCTGGGTGATCTGTGTTTTTATATCATAGGAAAACAATTCGTCACCCTTATCTTTTCCAGATCCCGAGTAGTAGATGGTGTCTTCTGCTAAGGAAGCCACTGTTAAGGGATATTGAGAGTTATAGGGTAAATCAGCTAATTTAGTTAGATTCTTAGTGAGGATATCATATGTGTATACTCTCATTACCATTCCATCATTGGTATCTTTTCCATTAACATACTCGGTGTTTGTAATTGAAAGATATTCATGAGTTTGTGGACCTATGGTTTGCATATCAGTGGGGTTCACTTTTTCAATTGTTGGTTTTTCGGAACTACATCCCCCAATGAAGAGAATTAGGGTAATTATGACTGGAATATATTTTGTGATTGAAAAATTTTTTTTCATGATTCATCATCCTTTTCATTAAGAAGATAGGATAAGGAGGCGAATATATCGCCCCCTTTATAATAATCTTATAAATTAAAATGTATAGAAGTATCTTCCTTTAAACGATAGGGAGGAAGACCATTTTAGGTCAAAAAGTTCAACTCCAGTTTTCCAAATATCTAATGTCGCGTCTGGAAGTGCTCCATTATCTCTCTTAGTTACATTCGCAAATACATTATTATCCAAATTCCGCGCATCCAAAACTTGCTCATATTTAGGATTATCTATATCCCCTCTTGTTGCTGCATCACCTTTTTTCAGAGTGTTACTGTTTTCGCCAGTTGTATCAGTAAAATTAGTGAATCGTCCCTCACCAAGAACAGTGCTCGTTGTAATTGTAATTTTATTATTGTTATCTCCATAAGTATAGGTTCCCGCTGCTTTTCTAGTGCCCCTTGGCAGGGCTTTATAAGCAGCTAATGCGAAGTCGTTCCCTTGAGGGAAAACAAACTCCTTTATGTAACCCTCGCCATCGTATATAACTTTCAAACCTGGCTGTGGAAGAGGGTTCTCAACTTTATATACAGGCAAGTTTTTTGCTTCTGCTTTTATTTTTTCAATGAATTCTTCTTCAATTTTTAATTTATCAAGATCTACTTTTTGTGTGACACTCTTTGTTGTTTGACCTTGATAGACGGAAGGGATATTTACTGGTTCACCCTTTTCCAAAATAACCATCTGATTGGATCCGTCATACTCTAATATTGTTCCCGCCTGCATTCTGGTAGGAATTATACTAACTGATTCTTCTGCATATGCGAAAGAAGCGACACTACCAACAAATAAGGATGCTGTAACTAATAAAGCTGATACCACTTTTTTCATTTTTATATCTCCCTCTCAATTATTAAATATATTTGAAAGCTGGCCAGCTATTCAAAACTCTCTATTATGGGAAATAAGCATTTATATAGAATAGAATATATTATTTTACAAATTAAGTCAATAAATAAAATATTAATTAGTTGATTGTACAAAATAACCTATATCAAGTAAAAAAGCCGCTATATTAGCGACTTTTACTTGATAAATTTCTTGACTAACAAAAACCTCCTGTCCGCGGCGCTGCGAACAGGAGGTTACTTATAGTTTTGCTGTTCAAAAATCAACTCAGCGTAACGCGTACCCTTGTGTAACAATCTTGTACCCAGGTACCGTCTGGCTTTGCCCCTCCAACGTATTCTTAACCCGTTCCAGCACATCACTCTCATACACGGAAGCACATTCGAATCCAGTTTGCACGTTCAATTCACTAGGTTCGGAGTTCAGATTATACCAACGAGCAATCACATCTCCGGTTTCCTCTGCAATCTTCAATGTGGAGAAGGCTAGTGACGAACCTTGTGCATTCCACGCAAGCCATTGTTTCGATGCAGGAAGTTCAACATTCTGCCCATCAGCTCCGGCATGACCTTCCCGCTCAAATGTACGTGCTAGTGCCCCTAGCTGCACAGTCGTCCACGAAATCGGATACGTATAGGCAGTTGCACATGCACCTGACTGGGCAGCATCGCCCGCAAATGGAATAATCGCATATTCCACGCTCTGAGGTCCTAGACATTGGGCTTCCGGTGTTTCAAACACACCCCAATCTCCCAGTTCCGAAGAGGCGCGCAGTAGCGTAACCGCAATCGTACTGCCCTCTTCATGCTTTAAAATCTCGTATTCATTCAGCCCTTTGTTTGCAATCATCAAGCCATGATCACCATCGGTCACATGTACAAATGCCTGCTGATGCTGCGAATTACTCGGATTCACCCATTCTTTGGCCGGTGTATTGGAGCGTTTGGCGATTTCAAAGATGGAATCCGCATAATGATCCTCTGTCACCAGTCCTGATGGAAAGAGTGCACGCAGTCGATGATCCTTGGCCTGATTGTTAAAGTCTGATTTTACCTTGACCATATTACTGCCCGCTTCCAACGTATACGTTGTCGTAATCACAAGCGGAACAGTGTTCTTGACTCGCTGTGCCTTCCGTTCTGTAAAAGGAACCATTTGGCGCTTCTCCAGCTCGAACAGTTCGTCTGCTCCAGCAGGAATATCCCAGCGTAATACACTCTCCATAACTGCCCGATACGGAGACTGCTCCACAATCCGCAGGTCTGCCTTCAGATGCTCCGTGGTCAGCGTTGTCTCTCCATCAGGCTGACGGTAGACATATTCATTGCCGATATCACCAGTATTCTCATAGGAATTTAATCCCCTGTATACAGCACCAGAGACCTTATTCTCAATCGTTGCCGTACCATTCTCTTCAACTGTCACCCGCAAATGACCGTTCTCCATCATCATTCCCTGAACCAGGATGAGTTCGCTCGTATCGGGCACTTCAGCAATCTCAGCTATCTCTGCTTGCTTCTCTGCTGGAATAAGAGCATACGTCTTATACCCCAGCGAAGGTAAATCCACCGCCTGGAAAGTCACTCTTACTTTACGAGCCATATAGGGCTGTCGGAAACGATCCTTTGGAAGCTCATAGCCGAAATGCGCACCCAGATCCTTGATTTCTGCCGAATACACGTGTCCTTCCGAATCGACCAGCTGATACACTGGCAGTACATCTTTTTCCACTTTCTGCGCAAGGGCTTGAGGATGAGGACCTTCCGGGAAAAATGCTTTGTCCACAATCAGATCCATCTCAATGATTCCATTTCGATTCCATCCACTCGTGTTGAACACAGTGAACGCTACCGCTTCCTCTCCCCAAGCCTCAGCAGGTTGCACATGAATGGACTCAGCAATCGCCTGTCCGCTCTGGGAAACCAATTTCTCTGCAAGTTGTCTGCTCTTGGCGAAGCGGGTCACCATCTCACGGTGAACCTCATCGACGCTGCACCCGCAGATGCTATCATGTGGGTGGTTCTGCATCAGCATCTTCCAGGCATGTGTCAACAGATGATGCGGATAATCTTTTACCCCGGCTATGTGGGCCATTGCTGCCAGTGGTTCGGCTACTTTTTCAAGCAACGTCTGTCCCTGCTGATTCATCTGTTTCAGATAAACCCTTGCGGATGCCGTATTCACCAGTGTTCCCCAACCATCCGTGTGCTGACTGCGAAGTTCCCCTTCGATGGTCGCCAGATGCTCAGGCACATCCTTCGTAACCGCCTCAATGTAATCGTCAAAGTTGGAGTGGATAAATTCCACATCAGGATACAAGGCCGCTGCTGTACGTAAAGCCTCGGGCAGATCCGTCTGGATCGGCTGATGATCACAACCATTCATGAACAACAGATGTGGGGTCGAGGCGAACTTCTCGGCATCCTCCAGATTTTTATCCCAGTATGATTGGGCTTTCTCCGGATCAACCGGGACTTCCATCCCATTGCAGTACCAGTTCGCGAACAAAATGCCGAGCACTTCCGAACCATCCGGCGAACGCCAGATCATCTCGGAATAGGGAGATTCGTAACTGTCTGCATCAACCACCGCATTATTGAATCCCGTAGGCTTTACCCCGCGCCCAAAGATCGCGTTATGAATGTCCGCCTGTTGCAGAATCTGCGGTGCCTGTCCCATATTTCCAAACGAGTCTGGGAAGTATCCCGTCTTGGATATCACACCCAAAGGTCGAGCATCACGATGACCGATGAGCAGATTACGCAAGTTGGCCTCGCTGCTGGTCAGAAACTCATCCTGTAACACATACCATGGACCAAAATGGATGCGTCCTTCACGAATATAACGGTCGAGCCTCTCCTGTTGTTCGGGCCGAACCTGCAAATAATCTTCACGAATAATCGTCTGCCCATCCAGATGGAAATAACGATATTCCGGGTCCTGATCAAGCGTATCCAACAGTTTATCCATCAGCTCAATGAGCAGTACGTGATGGTGTTCATAAGGCATATACCATTCGCGGTCCCAATGGGTATGCGAGATGAGATGTGCCGTCTTTTTGGTTGTCATATTGCGTACCTCCTGTCATTAACCTTTGGTTGCCCCACCCATGCTGAAGCCTTTGGACATGTAACGCTGGGAGAAGATATATAGCACAACTGAAGGCATTGTATAAAGTAGTGAAAATGCAGCCAATCTGCCGTATTCAACCATACCGTGGCTGCCGAAGAATTGATATATCGTGACCGATGCCGGAAGTTTCTCCGGTGTCTGGAGCAGGATGTATGGCACGAAGAAGTTGCCCCAACTTCCCGAAAAAGTAAATATCGCTATCGTTGCAATACCAGGCAACATCAATGGTGCTACGATTCGTCTCAAACCATTCCACACGGATGCACCGTCAATCCATGCCGATTCTTCCAAATCGATTGGCACCGAATCCATGAAATTTTTCATCATCCAGATGCCGTAAGGAAGTGAGGATGCAGTCAGGAACAGCATCGTGGCAATGATGCTATTTTGCATTTTGAAGAACAGAAACATTTGAAATACCGGAACCATCACGGCAGTAATCGGAAGAGCTGTCATGAACAGAATCGATAACAAGAAGCTTTTTTTAAATCTCATTTCATAACGGGATAAAGGATAAGCAGCAAGGACCGATACCAGAACAACCAATATCGCTTGCCCTCCCGACAGAATCAGGCCCACACCGAATGAACGAAGATTGCTCGAATCCCCGAGTACATCCTTGAAATTTTGAATGGTCCAGGTACTGGGCATTTTGATACCCTGTTGAGCGTTCGGGTCAAATGAAGCCAGAATGATCCAGAGCAGCGGCAATAAAAAACAGAGCCCCAGAAAAACTAGAATCCCGTACTGGATTTTGCGTTGAAGCCCATGTTTGACCATAGGGATCGAACCTCCTTCATGGTTACACTTTCACTTTCATGGATCGCATGTAGAACAGGCTGGCGACAATACCGATGAACAGCAGAACCAGAGATATGGCTGTGCCGTATCCAAATTGATAGTTCACAAAGGCCTGGTTGTACATGAAGATCGGCAAGGTTTGTGTTGAAGTACCCGGGCCACCGCCGGTCATCGTATAGATCAGCGTGAACACACCCAGTGTCTGTAGGGTGACCAACATCATGTTGGTTACGATGGACCCTTTTACCATTGGAATCGTAATATGTCTGACTATCTGGAACCCGGTGGCACTATCAATAATCGCAGCTTCTTCAACTTCCTTCGGGATATCATCCAGTGCCGACTGATAGACCATCATCGAAAAGGCTGTGCCGTGCCAGATATTCGCGATAATGACACTCACCATAGGGAAACTGAACAACCAGGAGACTGGATTCGCCCCAAACCAGCCGAGGATCTGATTCAATGAACCATTGTCACTGAAAAAGGCGACCATACAGAATGCCACGACAATCTCGGGTGTCACCCAACCGGCAATGACGATGATGCCAATGACCCGGCGGAACGTCACATTTTTCTCTTTCATTAGAAGGGCCAGAATGAACCCAAGCAATACCTGACCAATCACTGCGGAGAAGATGAGAAAGACTAACGTGCGCCAGACACTAATCCGGAAGTCCGGATCATGGAACATATTAATGAAATTCTGGAATCCGACAAACTCCAAACTCTTGGCTGCCGCCCCGGTCAGAGCCATATTCGTAAAGGCAAAGCAAATCGTCAGAATGATGGGAACAATGAAAAACACAAGTAATAACAATACGGAAGGCATGAGAAACAGAAATGAACCTGGTGCTTTCCTTTTCATAAGTCACTCTCCATTCGAACCGGAAAAAGGGGAGATTGTGCCTCCCCCTCCGAATATATCGATATCCTTATTTCTCTTCGATGCTGTCAGCGCCAAGGGAACGGGATACGTTGTCCTTCAATTGCGTAATTCCCTGTTCCGGCGTCAGCTTACCAGAGGCAATACTCTCAACAATGCTTTGCAATTGTGCGGATACCGCTGCATATTGATCGTTCGCTGGACGGAAGTGGGCCACATTCAAGAGTTCCTGTGCTTCTTTGGTGTATGGACGATCCGTATAACCTTCAACTTCCGTGGAATCATTACGTGGGCTGAGGCTGCCTTCCGCCACTACGCGTGCAGTCGCATTTTCCTTATTCATCAGAAACTCGATAAATTTCCAAGCTGCTTCCTTGTTCTTCGCCTGTGCAGGAACAGACCAAGCCCATCCTCCAGACATCGTCGTTGCTCCAGGTTCTTCCCCATTTTGTGTTGGGAATGGTGCAAAGCCTATTTTCTCTTCAACGTTGGCGATTGGAGCAGCACCGTTCTCGGCCCATGTCGAACCTGCCCAGCTACCATCTACAGCCATCGCCAGTTTGTCTTGCGGGAACTGTTGCTGGAATGCAATACTGCCAGCTTGTCCATTCAAGGCAACCTGCATGGTTGGACCTGTTTTATCCGTGTTAAACACTTGATCTATGAATTTGAAGGAATCCAGCAGCCCCGGGCTGTTCACAACCCATTTCTTGCTGGTGTCGTTATACAACGTATCCGCCGTACCATAGAGCAGCATTTCTAGCGTTTGCATGGTGACACCTTCACCGTTTGCTTTGCCCACGATCATATTAAGTGGTGTCACACCCGGCAGCTTTTGCTTGATGGTACGTGCTGCTTCGAGTACTTCTGCCCAGCTTGCAGGTTTGAATGGAACTTCAAGTCCCGCCTGTTGAAACAGTTCCTTGTTGTACCAGATTCCGCGTGTATCCGAAGTAGCCGGAACGCCGTACACCTTGCCGTCTTCACCTGTAACCCCTGCCTTCAGGTTGTCGATGATGTGTTCTTCCCAATCGGACCATCCCTGAACCTGTGTATCCAGCGGCTCCAGATATCCCGCAGCAGCATCGGATTTGATGATGGACGTATCTTCAGCAATGACATCTGGCGCCGTATCCGGGGATTTCATTTGCAGAACCATTTTGGACGTATAATCACCCTCACTTGCCAGTACAGGCGCAATGTTGATTTTGATATCCGGATTTTCTTTCTCAAATTGATCCACCAAACCTGATTGGAAGAATTTCGTAAGTGTATCTTCAGATCCTGAAGAACGGAACGATACAGTTACTTCCTTCTTGCCATCACTGGTTGTGCCTGTGCTCGAGCTTCCGCCCGAACAGGCTGTAGTAAGAATGAGCAAGGATGTCATAACTGCTGCTACCGGCATTTTCAATGATATTTTTCTCATGATTCGCTCTCCTCTTGTCGGAATTCAACGAACTCCGAACGTTATGATGTACTCGCAGGTTATCTCTTGCTTTCCTATCCTATTTCTGTACGCGAAATCCGCAATAATCCATCATCAGTTCACTAAAGAGCATGTTGGACCATGAAAACCATGGACGTGTATATTCATGTGGATTGTTGGCCGAAAAGCCTTCATGGGTCAGTCCGGTATCCGCATCCGTCTTATGGATAAGCTGAAGCAATCGTAGTTTTTCATTGCGATCCTCTGTAGTCAGCCCCTGCATCGATAAAGCGATATGCCAGATGTACCCTTCTGGTGTATGCGGACTACCGATTCCCGCTGCTGCTGTTCCCTCATAAAAATACGGGTTGTGCGTGGATAAAATGAAACGGCGTGTATTCTGATACACCTCGTCGTACTCCTCCACATATCCGAGATAAGGTAAAGACAGCAGACTTGGCACATTGGCATCATCCATCAGATTGTGATTGCCTTTCCCATCTGTTTCGTATGCATATATGGTTCCATATTCCGGATGTTCAACGGTGCCATAATCCTGAATACCTTTGTTGATCTGTTCCTCCAACTGCTGAGCAATCGCTGCCAGCGTTTCATCCTCGAACACCGCTTCAGCAATTTCCTGTAGATATCGAAGCGCCACCACGGCGAACATATTGGATGGAATCAGATAACCATATTCACAGCGATCGTCGCTGGGACGGAATCCCGACCAAGTCATGCCTGTGTATACCGTTTCAGTACCTCGTCCCTCTCGGGTAAGCGTATCGGTCTCGGGAGCATCCAGACGTTGGAACGTGTAGGGTGATTTCGTCTCATGATGCTGTTCCACTTGCCATAACTGCATGATGATCTGGGCTGCTTTACGGAACGTATCATTGAATTGAGTTGTTCTTCCCGTATTCTTCCACAAGAGATAACTGAGCTGAATTGGATAAGCCAGTGAGTCGATCTCATACTTCCGTTCCCAGATCCAATCATTCATCTGCGTGAGGTCTTCCTGATGTCCTTTTCCACTCTCCGTCTCATTAAAAGCGTTTGCATAAGGGTCCAGGAGAATATAATTCAGTTGACGTTCAACCAGCCCAGCGATCATGTCGGCGATATCTTCATCCTCTGAAGCGAGAACCAGATAAGGTCTGACCTGAGCGGCAGAATCACGTAACCACATAGCAGGGATATCTCCCGTAATCACAAAAGTTGTTCCATCTTCTTTGCGCTGAATTGTGGTTGCCATCGTATTGGTAAAACAATTTTTAAACATTTGATTAAGTTCCGGATGGTCCGGCATACGTTGATTAACCTGATCAATCATGTCGTATATCGAGGGGGAAATGTCTTGATCATCTCTGGGTGTCAGCATGTTGTCCTCCTTATGTAATCCAGTTTGTTAACCGCTTTCATCATCCTAAAACGAATATAATGTTATGTCAATATATTTATTTGTATATTAGCATGTTATTTTAATTTGAAGACACCAAATAATATACCATTTAAAGTAATTCTCCCCATTTTATCCGCACCAAAAAGAGGCCTCGTTTACACGAAGCCCCTGATTGAACACAATGAATATTAAGTTGTTATAATTAACCCTTTTGTTTCACCACACTCGTTGACTTACCCTTCACCAATCGGGCAGGTAAAACAACTCTGTTCACTGTCATTTCGTTGTTCTGCATACTTTGAAGCACCATCTCGAATGCCTGTTTTCCCATATCAAACTGGCTTTGTCTCATATGGGTTACACGGCTTCCTTCGGCAGCATTTGGACTGTCAAAGCAAATGATGGACATATCTTCTGGAATTCTCAGACCAAGCCGATCCGCTGCCTGTTCTGCAAGTAAAGCAATATGATACTCCGCTGCAAAGAGTGCAGTAATCTGGGGGTATTTCTGTAAATGTTCCACCAATGTCTCCACATCACGGACCTCGACTTGAGGATCAAACACACTTGGCAGTGTCGAAAGAAAAGATTCTAACCACAGTTCCCTGTTGACCAGAACTCCTTGATCATTGTGAGCCTCAATAATGCCTTCAATTCGTTCTTCGATCGGTGTAGTGTTCGCCGGAGGCTGTGTCAGAAAAGCGATGTGTCGGTGACCGAGATCGAACAAATAATTCATCCCTTCTCGCGCCGCGCCTACATTATCCGTACTGACTGATGAAGCCGGAATGCCTTTCAGGTACCGGTCAATCAGGACAAACGGGAATTTGTTAACAACCAGTTTAAGAATCTCATCGCTGAAGTATTCACCCTGTGCCGGGAAAATAATCAATCCATCCACACCCAGTTCCAGCAGTTCCTGAATACTCTGTTCCTCCTGCTCCGGAATCCCGAAGGAGCGTCTAAGTACGAGAAAACAATCATGCTCTCGCGAAGCTTCTTCCATGCCATATAACAGTTCTGTACCATACATATCACTGAAGTTAGTAATGACCAGGCCAATGAGAAGTTTCTTCTCTGGATCTTTGATCGCAGCACGCGGAGCAGGTCTGTTAGGTCTTTCTTGTAACATATCTGCTGTGTCAGCTACAAAAGAACCCCGTCCCGGCTGACGAACAATTAATTGTTCACTCGCCAGCATCTCAAGTGCTTTTTTAGTGGTAATTCGGCTAACTCCGAATTCATCACATAATTCCTTCTCCGAAGGAACACGCTCACCCACTTGATATTGATGAAGCTGTATCCGTTCGCGCAAGGATTCAAAGATCTGTTCATACATCGGCTTGGATGCCGAGTCTTTCCCCAATACAAGCACCTCCATAAATACCCATACTTCTCATGTTCTACATCCTAATATATCATGTTATATCATTAATGTGAAGAAAGGAGACAACTCACCTGCTGTCATATGAGAGCAAAAGAAAGAGTACCCCAATGGATGCTTCAGTAATCTTAGGCGTCAGATGTGAATCGAGATACAACAAAAAGCCGACAAGCCCTGATACCTCGGCTTATCGGCTTCTTGCTTAGATGGTCAAAACGTAGTAATCATCCATATCATACTTTGCATAATTAAGGTTGCAGACCCTCAGCGGACGGTGGACCCACTTCCGTTTCAGTCTCTTCAGGGCTCGAATCTGGTTCTGGAACGGATTGTTCTTGTGCTGCGCTGACGAACAATCGTCCAGCTGCTTCCGCCTCTACTTTGTTGCCTGCTGCATCCTGAGCTCGAATCACAATGACTCCACCATCCAGAACAAGCGATGAAGGTGTTGTGTACGTACCCGTATAACGACCAGGTTCAGTCTCCACCAATGGAACCTCTCCTGCCCCCTGGGCATTCAGATTCAGCGGTAACTGAATCCGGAAAGATGCTTGCAGGCCAGGTTTACTGTCAAAAGATACGGTGACACTTTCTCCTGATGTGATTCGAACATCTTCAGCTGGCGTAATATTCGTAAGTTCTGGCAACGCCGTTTCCACGTATACGGTGCGGGTTACCGTTGTTTTGTTGCCAGCGAGATCGGTTGCTGTAATGGTAATCGTGTTCTCGCCTTCGTTAACCAATACGCGATGACTGAAGCTTCTGTCTTTGCCCACTTGTACGGTTTGTCCGTTAACAGTCAACTTATCGAGGAATTGTTCCACTACATTACCCGTTACGTGAACAACTTCCGCATTGATGCGATCTCCTTGAGTTGGCGTAACAATGGTCAACTGCGGTTTGGTCTGATCCAGAATAATGACGACGGGGAGTGAGCGGTCGGTCGTTTTCCCGTCCACCACTGCCTCGGCAGTAATCGCATTAATCCCAGAACGGAGTTTCACACCGTATGAGAACTTCCCATTTGCCACCGTTGTAGTGCCAGCGAGATCTTTGCCGTTGTAAAACTTGATCTGAGCGCCGGATGCCGGAGACGTTCCCGACACGGTGAAGGTTGATTGATTCGTATACGTGTTCGCAGGTGCTGTGAGCACAGGTGCATTTACCGGATATCTCACAACTGCACGAATCATGTAGTTACCTTCTTCATCAGGTGAAGTGCTCCACGCTCCACCTACTCGCTGCCAGCTTCGACCTGCATTTGGACCATCCTCATCGGTAGCGAGTCCCGGAGCGCTAGTTCCAGCTAAACTCTGTACATACACGATATAGAAATCACCCGTTACAATGACCGGTTCCGGGAATTCAACAGTTGTCCATTGATCGTTACGAAGTGCAGTACCGTCAAATGGTCCAGCCAGTTGTCGCCCCGGAGCTCCGCCCGCACCCGATGCATCATATACGGCATATTGGAACGCTGTGCCTCCAGGTACAGGCCATTCGGTGTTCCAGAATCGGAACGATGCACCTGTCAGTTGAGCGGTCTCCAGCTCTGGTGTCATTCGAACTGCCCAAGCGTTATCCGCAGCATTAAAAGCTCGTGCGTTCTCTGCTGTTCCATCATCATAAGCAATTTCTCCAGGGAATCCGATGAACGGCTTCAAGGCAACATTCGCCTCTGCCGTACCATTACCAGGTACAGTCACAGTGACGGTTTTACTGTAATAATCAGCCGCCCGGATGGATAGAGTGTAGCTTCCTTCTAATACCTGAATAACGAAGCTGCCATCTGAACCTGTGCGAACTTCACCTACATTGGCATCTTCGACCACGAGAACGGAAGCATCAGCCAGTGGTTGTCCTGTCCGCTCATCCGTTACTACACCTTCTATCTGTCCATGCGGGATTGCCTCCAGATTAAAGTTGGCTTTGGCTCCACTGCCATCGGTTATCGTTACCTGCTGAGTTCGAGGATAATAGCCATACGCCTCAGCTTTTAACGTGTAATCACCTGCTACGTGTGTGAAGCTATATTTGCCTGTAGCTGAATCTGTCTTCACCGAACGTCCGGTTTCCAGTACGGTAACCGTTGCACTTGCAGGCAGGCTTTGTGGATTAACCGAACCTGTTCCTGGTTTTTCAACTTCCGGTTGTTGCTGTTTCGTTTTGTTGAATTCCGCTTTGTCTGTCCGCGAAATTTTGTACCATGGATTATCATAGGACGGTTTCGGTTTGTCACTGTTTAGTACAACCGCACTGTCCTCCGTTACCGTCTCCGCAGCAACACCCAGTACACGGAAATCATCAATGAACCAGCCTGTCTTCACAACACTGCTGTCTGAGGTCAGACGGAACCGGAATTGAACTTCATTACCGGTAAGTGCATCCAGATCATAAAATACGGGTGTCCATTGTTTACCGTTTGTACTATGTGAGAATTTGCCCAGTTCTGACCATGTGGTTCCACCATCCTTGGTGACTTCCACATACCCATAGTCGTATCCGCTCTCAATCTCGTACCAATGATTAAACGTGAGTGTTCCTTCGGATACATCCGTCAAATCAATGACCGGAGATACGAGTGAATAGTTGGAGCCATTCTCGTACGTGTTGTCTAGATCGGTCGCCCAGACATTCGGTGGAGAAACCGCGCTGGCAGGTCCCGTTACCGGAATGCCGCGTTCCCACTCATCCTTGGTTCCTGAATGAGTCCAGCCATTATCATCACTGCCATCGAAATGATCAATGTAGATATCCTGAGGCACCTCTACTGTAATGGAAACCTCATTCGACTTGTCACTTTCATTGCCACTATAATCAAGTGCGGCAACGGTATAGTAATACGTCGAATCTGTCACCGTAGCCGTATCTGTAAACGTTGTTCCTGTTGCAGTTCCAATGGATTCATAACCTGCACCTGCGGTTGTGGAACGATATACTACATAGGATTCGAGATCCTCATCGCTCGGACCAGTCCAGCTCAAGGCTACATTACCAAGAATATCGGCCGTCGCAGACAATCCGGCAGGAGCGCCCGGAGCAATCTCATCCAGTTCTTCTACAGCGAAATCATCAATGTACCAACCAGCCTTTTGCACCGAGTTATCACTGGTCAGATTGAATTTGATAAATACCTGCTGTCCCGCGTATTCGCGAAGGTCCACATATTGTTTCTTCCAGTTCCCACCTGTACCCGTGAAGTTTAACAACTCTTCGAACACATAGTCGCTGTCCTCGGAAGCGATATATACCTTGCCAAAGTCGATGTTATTCTCCAAGTCATACCAGTGCTTGAAGGATAACAATGCCCCTTCCGGACTCTCGGTGAGATCAATTGGCGGCGCAAGCAGATATGCATTGCTATTCGCCACATAAGTTCCTTGCAGATTGGTCGCAATCACCTTGTCACCGGAGTATGCACTTCCAGGACCACTGCTTGGTGCTCCCCATACCCAAGTACTTCCTGTTCCGCCAGTCATGAAGCCCAGCTGATCTTCTTCAAAATCCTGAAGATATCCTGGCTGAACACCATTGGAGACAGCCACTTTATATACCTGACTTTCAAATCCGTTGTTGCCGTAGTCGTTCACACGGATATAATACTCTACACCTTGCGGTTCAATAAGAAAAGCAGGGATTGTCGCTGTATACGTCCCATCTTTGTTATCTCCAGCAATCCGGTTCATCGGTAGATAAACGTACTGGTTGGTGCCAGTCGTTTTGGCAAAAGCCTCGACAGAGACTACCGCGACGTTATCTGTCACATGCGCGGTTAATGGTATATCGATGCCTGTAAAGGCAGAATTAACAGGGGTATGTGCCAGTACCGGCTCTTCCAGATCATCTCCGGCTGTAACCACTCTGCCGGATACTGTGCCAATTCCTTCGAGTACAGAACCCACAGCATCCAGGGCATTAATGATGCCGTGACCGTAGCCGTTATTAGGAGATGTCGGATACTGACTATCCGTTCTCGGCGTGGCTGTATCTGTAATGATCTGCTCCAGCTGATCCACTGTAAGGGAATGATTGGCCTGAAGCAGCAGTGCAGCAAGCGCAGTTGTATGCGGGCCTGCCATGGACGTTCCGTTCCAGCCTCCCTCATATACACCGCCCGGAACTGATGAACGGATATTCACACCAGGGGCAGATACTTCCGGTTTGATCTCACCATACGGGGATGGGCCTAGCAGGGAGAACGAAGCCAGATTTCCGTTGATATCGGTTGCTCCTGTAGCAAAACTTTCAGGATAGTTGGCCGGGTTAGCAACAGAACCAGGTCCGCCCGGGTTACCCAGTCTCACATTTCCTGCGGAAAATTCCGGGAAAATCTGAGCATCACGCCAGGCTTGCACCATCGGTCGGAACCATTCATCCAGTCCGGCACCTCCGCCCCACGAGTTGTTAACGACATCTGGTGCAAGTTCAGGATGCAGATTACCTTCCGCATCTACCGGAGCGATCAACCACTGTCCGCCATCCAGGATAATGGCATCCGTTGTTTCCGGATTGAATATCCGTACACCAATCCACTTCGCACCGGGAGCAACCCCGATCTGGTTGGTACCATCTGCTTCGGAGCCAACCATCGTACCCATCGTGTGTGTACCATGCCCGTCTCCGTCCGCAGGGAGGGAAGCATTACTGTGCGGATCATACCAGCTCAGTTCGGGATCAACGATATTGCCCGAAGCATCCAGTCCCCGCCATTTGCTGCGAAGCGCCGGGTGGGTATAATCCACACCGCTGTCCAGATTGGCAACAACAATCCCTGTTCCATCGATGCCCCGATCCCACACGGCTGGCGCATTGATGTAATCCAGGTTCCATTCCACGTTCTCTGTTGCAAGCTTGTCCTTTGCAGCAGGCTCTTTGTCTTTGACTCCGATTGAAGAGTCTTTAGCTGGCGTTTGGACAGCATCTTTGCCTGATGCCGCATTCGCCGGTTCTTTACTCACTTCGGCTTTCTGTAAGTATCTCGTCTCATTCGGTAGAATCTTCTCCACCTCAGGCAGCAGCGCAATCTGTTCCATGACTTCTTTGGTACTCGTTACTGCCAGTGAATTGACGATAAAATAGCTTTTATATTCTTTGACCTTACCCAGGTCAACTTCCTTTTCCAGATAAGTTTCCAATGGATATTGTGTACGTGAGGCCGTTTCCCGCAGAGAGCTGACGACCGAATTACGAACGGACAGCTTTGTGGCTGAAGCCGTTTGTTTGGCGATGGTCGCCTTTTCAAGGGCCTGTTTGGAGACTGCTGCTGTATCCACCTGTTCCTTCATTTTCACCAGATAGGTAACATATTCACTACCTTCGAATTCTTTGGTCAACTTGGCATTTACTTTGGACTCCGAAACTTTGGCAAGTCCAGATTTCATATCCAATTTGGATGATGTGGAGTTTTCAGCTGAAACCGGATGAATGATCGAAAATGCAAGGAGAAGCGAGAGCCCCATGGAGATGGGCTTGCGTAACCGATTAATCTTTATCAAACTTTTCCACTCCTTTTACCCGGTTTTTTAATTTAGTCTGGTACATATGCCCTTCTCTGCAGAATAAAACGGTAAAATAACCTTTATTGCGTACGAAACAGATACCCTGGATTTCACATAAAGCCTCACCTCCTTTACAGGTCTGGTTAGGGAACAATATGAGTCAGAAGAGATAACAGATCAATCTATGATTTTTTACTTGGAAGTTTAGGAGATTGAATGAATCGGATTAAACCATGTGAGTGAATAGTTTGGGTGTTTGAATAATGCAATGAGAGTGAATGTCTATAAGCATTCATGTGGAAGGGTAATCTGGAGCGTTAGCAGAACGCTTGCTAAGGAGTGGTCAATATGACTTTCGATCGTGATTCGAGTGAGTAGTTAAACATTTTAATTACATATAATAGTCGATTAGGAATTTAATTGGATTTTATTGGTATAGTATAAAATCATTATTCGATATATACAAGCACTTTATTGAAAAATATAGAAAATAAGTCTATTTAATGCTTTTGTGTGTCTCATGTCGCTTACATATTCCAGCTTATTTTTCGTATTCATGCATGTTTTGATGAATAATAGTTTTTAGCAGTTCTATATAACTAAGACCTGATACTCAAAATTCCAAATCAAGAAAAAGAACGACATGAGAACCCTCATGTCGTTCATCTCAAAATTTATATCTCATCATGTAATGTTCACGCCGCCACTTGCATAACCAACAACGGTATTCACAAGAGAAAGTCCGGCTGCCGTTGCCGAGAACACCAGTAGCAGACGTGTCTGTGCAGTCACAGGTATAGTCAATCCGGTTGTTATGCCATTGGAGATACTACCCAATGCAATAATACCGGTGAGTGGAGGTGCCAGTGTAACGACCGCCCCCGGAACCGCAGTAAATGCATTATCAGGAGTAGGTGAACTGAATAATTGCGCAGTGATGGTCACTGTTGAACCCACTAAGGCCAAGGCTGCTGTGGTACTGAAATAGGCAGCAATCGAAGTTATAACGCCATCCCGTGGGACAGAGAACGCAAAGTTAATGAGTGGTCCGACAATCGTTCCCGTTAAATCAATCGTGCCACCCAGAATGCTGACTCCTGTTGCCGAGCTGCCGAAACCGATAAGGCTTGTCGTTCCGACCAGTCCACCAAGAACCGTTGTTAATATGGCAGGTCCGCCAGAAGCAAACGGTATGATGGCTCCAGAACCCGTAGCTCCTGTAACACCGGTGCTGCCAGTTACTCCCGCAATCCCAGTTGCGCCGGTAGCCCCGGTTACCCCTGCAGTTCCGGCTGCACCCGTATCTCCTGTCACACCCGTTGCCCCGGTGACTCCCGCAAGTCCAGCTGCCCCGGTAGCCCCTGTGACTCCGGTGGCTCCTGCTACGCCAGGATCACCTGTTGCTCCTGTAACGCCCGCTACCCCAACAGCTCCTGTACTCCCCGTTGCACCTGTCGCTCCTGTTGCGCCACCTGCTGGGCCTGCCGCACCCGTTGCGCCGGTAACACCTGTCGCACCTGCTGGTCCCTGGGCACCAGCAGCTCCCGGTGTACCAGCTGGACCTACACCACCCTGAGAACCAGCAGCGCCAGCCGGGCCTTGTGGACCAGGTACGCCCTGAGGACCCGCTGGTCCTGCAGGTCCTGCCGGACCTTGACTCCCTATGTTTCTAAGCCCTGTTGTGATAGCCAATTCGGTCGCACGGATCAAAATGACCAGTTGATCTTTCTCAGCCGAATCGATATTCCCTTGTAAAATGACAGATAGGAGCACATCCAGCAATTGCTGCAAATTGGTTCCCACACTGATCGGAGAAAATGGAACGGCCTCTGCAGATACAATGGTAAGCTCCAAAATCGCTTCGAGATCTGCCTTGGTTCCCTTTTTCAAATCCGAATGATGAACCAGAGCCAGTAATTTACGCAGTACCTCAATCAGCAGTGAAACATTGTGAGGCGAGGGATTCGCAAAAACCTGTACAATTGCTCCCTTCAACTCACCAATTAATCTGAGAAGCAATTCGGCTTCTTTGTCAAAACACTTTTGATGGTGGGTATTGTGGTGATGATTGTGGTGGTTATGATGGTGCTCGTGGTGGTGTTCTTTGTGCTGCTCTTGGGGATGGTCACAGTCCTCAGTTTTTTTTTTCTTAAATCCGCTCCAACCATATCTGATGCGTTTCTTTGGTTTCATCTTTTTTGCAGATCCTCCTTAGTGAGTCTCAATCATTCCATTACAGGCGAACATCACTGGTTTGATGATATCAGTATATTAGCAAGAAAGAATTTCGTGATTATTATATAAGTAAATTTCCGAATTACAGTTTTCAGCTTGGAGGAACCCCCATTAACATGGAGAGGTTTCTGCATGGAAGTCAGCCTTATGTAAAACCAACCAAAAGAGCGCTATCCGATGAGTACAATACTCCTGGATGCGCCCTTTTATACTTACAGTATTTAATTTATCTTTGTTGATTAGTCCAATTTAATTTTGAAAACAATAGGCGCATTACTTTTCACAGTTGTCGTTGTGATCATCAGTGCGTCCGCTGTTCTCTCCCATTGCGGTTGTTCTTCATAGCCAAGTACCTGAATATCTTGAATGACCCCTTGAAAATGATGAGAATTTTCCTTCAGGGATTTAATCTGCACCATCCCGTTATCTGGATAGGCAAGAACCGTGGCATATAGGCTGTTTTCTTTTAACGTAAACCGTATATCTTCACTCGTAAATATCTTCGTATCCCCATCCGTGAATTGCCCTTCCTTCACCTCTGTCGGACCCTCGCCAAACGTACGCCAGAATGACGTGTCATAGATCGCTTCCCCATTCACTTCCAGCCACTTGCCAATGCTCAGTAAAATCTTACGATCTTCTTCTGGTATGCTGCCGTCTGCTTTGGGCCCAATGTTTAGCAGTAAATTTCCGTTTTTGCTTACAATATCGACGAGATCCCGAATGATCTCCTCAGCCGTTTTATAGTTATTATTTTCCGTATAACACCATGAGTTTTTAGCGACAGCCGTATCCGTTTGCCAAAAATAGGGCTTGAGCTCAGCAAACTGTCCCCGCTCCACATCCGGAACGGCACTACCAAACATGTAGGCCTCATGTTTATAATTGATAGCTACAGGCACACCCCATTCTTCGCCTTTATTATAATAATAGGCAGCAAATTTTTTAAGATAGGGCTTGAATGCAACCGTTTGAATCCACCAATCAAAATAAAAGACCTTTGGCTGATATTGATCCACCAGTTCACAGCAGCGAATCAACCAGTCCTCCAGATACTCCTCGGTTGGAGGTGAGTCATACAAGTCGAAGTGATCCTTGGGTTCAGGCATGGCAGGCCAATAGAAATCCCCACGCTCCAGGGGTTCCTTAATATCTGAATCAAACTCCTTCCCGTGAGACATGAAGAACCAGTGCTCGGCGCGGTGAGACGACACGCATAATGTCAGCCCCTGCTTCTCGTATGCAACCTTCATCTCACCCAGAAGATCCCGTTTGGGGCCCATTTCATATGTGTTATAGTGAGAGATAGAGCTTTTGTACATCTGAAAACCATCATGGTGCTCAGCCACAGGCATAACATATCTGGCTCCAGCCTGTTTGAATAACGTTGCCCATTCGTCTGCATCAAACTTCTCTGCTCGAAACATCGGAATGAAGTCTTTATATCCAAAGTCCTTATGAGGTCCATACACCTCAAGGTGATGTTCATAAGCTTTGGTGCCTTGTATGTACATATTTCGCGAATACCACTCGCTATCATAGGCCGGTACAGAATATAGCCCCCAGTGAATGAATATGCCGAATTTCGCTTTTGGGTACCATTCGGGAACTTGAAAGGCGCTAAGCGAACTCCAGTTGTCCTTGAATTTACCGTTCTCAATCGTTGCTTCAATCTGTTGCAAATATTCGTTTTTGTCCATGAGATGTTCTCATCCCTTCTGTTATTGTCTGTAGTTGTATTGTAGTGCTACGGCCGAAAGATAGACATGCAGAACACTAACTTTTAGATGGACAATAATAACCTTGTATGGAGATGAAAAGTATGAATCACCAAACTTTGCTTACGAACTACCTGTCCAATCTCCAAGTCGAATTATTCATGGTCAATTACAATCGGTGTGATACGGATTGGCGGGATCTGGATTACACGCCCGATTACAGCAAGTTTTATTTCATATGCGAAGGTGAAGGTTGGCTCAAGATTGGGGAGGAGGAGTATTATCCTGCGCCTAATCAGCTTATTTTAATGCCAGAGGGGATCAAACAGTCTTACTCTGCCATTAATGACCGTCCTTTTCTCAAATATTGGTGTCACTTTAGCGCAAAGGTGGGGGGAATCAATTTGTTCCAAATTCTGAAATTCCCACACATCTGTACGATAGATCAACCTGAGTTGATTCAAGCAATCTTCAGCAGTATCCTTACATATGCAAAATCCGATGAAGTCTATGGCCATATGATGGCCAAGAGCAAACTAACCGAACTACTGTCCCACTATATAATGAATCTGGATCTGTATCAGATCTCTTTTATTAACGTGCCTGTCATGGAGAAACTGTCCACCATTCTGGCTTATATTGATTCCAACATCGAAGAGAATATTTCGGTTCAGGATCTGGCTCAGATCGCCTACATGCATCCAAATTATTTCATTCGATTCTTCAAGCAGCAGATCGGAGTTCCTCCGATCCTCTATATTACTGGAAAAAAAATCGATAAGGCCAAGGAACTGCTGACCTGCACCCCGAACACAATAACTGCCATCGCCGAGCATCTCGGTTTTAGTGATTTGTACTATTTCTCCAGACAGTTCAAAAAGCATACAGGGTTAACGCCAACGGAATACCGCAAACAAAAAACAGTACTGACAACGAAACCTAGTCTGTAAATAAGCTCAAATCAGAGAGAGTTCCCTCATTCGGAACTCCCTCCTACAGATTTGTTTCTGGTCGATAGTTCGTGCTGAGTTACTTTCTTGATTTCTCTCAAATAAGCGTAACCATAGTTTTGATCCGGTTCAAGATATGCCCCTTCCGCCCACTCATTCCAGGCATTAACAAAAAGATATTCACTTTTGTACAGCGTCCTCGCTCGTTCCATCTGTCTGGATAGATACAGCCCAAACTTCTCTGGGGTGGCCCCGAGCGTACTCTGTCCGTCAACACCTCTTCGCGGTGTATTATCCCAATTGACAAAAGCACCTGGATAAACAATTTCTCCGTTACGGTGTGGTGTTCGTTCGAGAATGGAGGACCATACCTTGTCGTAATTCACAGCAATATGTTGCTGTCCCTTGATGTTCATTTCGATCCAGATTCCATTCATATGTCCATGTGCAAACGTATAATGCGGTTCAAATTCCATACTCGCATCAAAGATCTGACCATTAAATGTAGGGAATCCACCAATGGTCTGCACAAAATGAATCCCTTTCAGGCCATGTTTCAAAGCCAATTCACGCCAAAACTGAATCATATCTTCACATTGAGGAATACTGGCTGGTCGATAGATCAGAAATAATGGCTTACCTTCCACTCGAATATATCGTTTGTCCTTAAATACTTTTACCAGATAATTAAAATGTTCTTCCCAATCCTCTCGATCCCCATAGTTCTGGGCCATGAGAATATCGGATTCTTGCCCATCCCATTTTCTCGTCCATGTCTCATTGGCCCAGGACAAGCAAAAAGGAAAATCAGGCTCCCCACTATCCAAAATTTCATTCACCGGTTTTTCCAGCAAACGCTTGCCTTTGAACCAATAATGATAATAACAAAATCCATAAATGCCATGCTGTTTAGCCGTTTCCGCTTGCCATTTTCGTACATCTGGATCGGAAAGATCATAATATTTCCCCTGAAACGGCTGCTTAGGCTGATGATGACCCGAATATAAAGGCGTGGCTTTTCTTACATTGGTCCATTCGGTAAAACCGTCCCCCCACCATCGGTCGTTCTCCTCAATCCGGTGAAATTGGGGCAGATGCAGAGCAATTACCTTCAATCAAAACTCCTCCAATGCAGCAACTTGATGCAGCCTACGCTCCTGTGATTTTTGGGATGATTTATATGAAAATGATATCCAGCAGTCGCAATGTTTTTTGTAGATGGGATTGATTATATTTCATGTATGCCAGAGCATGGCTAGCGGCCAGTCTCCTTGCATCAACACTCTGCCAGTAATGTTCAAACTTCTGAGTGAGTTCTTCACAAGAGTTGTATTGTTGAAAGTTACTAAGGTCAATCCCGTTGCTCTGATTCACAGATGGTCCTATGAGTTGAAACGTCCCACATGCGGCAATTTCCATCACGTTTTTGATTGATTCGCCACTATGAATTACCAGTTTGCTTCCGTTATATAACATCTGACGAGCTTCATTCGTATGAACAGGATAAAAATCCCCGATTTGTGCCCAACCCTCTCCATCCACCCGAACCTTTTTGTTATCCAAAAGACCCAATTTGACAATAGCGCTGACGATGCCATCCGGTTCTGCATCCCCGATGATATAAACATCCGATTCGTACTCCGGAGGAACAGCTTGCGGACAGAATAGATGTGGATCAGGCGGCATGAACAGTTCATGACTAACAGTGCTTCCCATATGATGCTGATCATCGCTTATTTGGGTTGAATGTTGTGTAAACACGTGATCAAAAATCGGTAGAATAGTTTCGCTTTGATTCCCATGTTGATCGACAGACAACCAGATGGCCTTCTTCACGGTTGTTGACCTTAATGCTGTGATATTCTCATCCGGCAAGTTTTCTTCGCTTCCGATGACCATAATCAGGTCAACTTCATAGGAAGACAAACAGGCTGACACGGATTCGATATATTTAATCTCATTCACATTTCTCACAAGATGTTTCAGACTCTGTTCAATCAGGACGCAATGTGATGACATTTCTCGGTCATTACAAGGAGTAATAAGAAGCACATTTAACTCCTTATAGATCACTTTTGGCACTTCTCGGGTAGGTATGCTTCCCACCTGCATCATGTTCAGCCATTGCTGATTCAGTTCCAATTGCTGTACTTCCATATGTTTACGCATGGATTTGAGTTTCCTGTTCAGAACCACATTCATCTGTCTCAGGAATAACCGGTTCGCATCATGAACTGAACGTTTCTTTTTCGTGGACTTAACCTGCATTTTTGACTTCTTTTGGATAGCAAACCCTCCCGTTCCATACGAAAACATTCTCTGCCTACAATATGCACGAAATAGTGGCAAGGTTTCTTCTGTTTACCACTTCACTCGCTCTTCATTGCAAAAGGGGCTTTATCCCAGATATACAATGTGTGGTCACCCGTGTCGGTTCAAATCTTGTCCTCATAGAATATAAGAATACTATATAGGAGATGATGTCATTGCCAACATTTGATAGTATCCTTGTCACCGGCAATCAGACGATAAATCAAAATCTGCAAGTTAACGGTAATCAAACCGTTGGTGTCGATCTACAAGTCAATGGTAGTCAGACCATAGCAGGCAGCCTTCAAATCAACGCCAGTTCCTCGATTGTCAACCATTTGGGTGTAGGCGGGGTTATTCAAGCAGGAGATAGCGTCAAGGCCGCTACACAATTAATGGCACTTAATCAACCTACTCTTCCACTCTCTCTACCCGTTTTGCAACAATTCAGATACTACAATCCTGGTGTTGCAGGTCAACCCGGTCTGGTCTTAACAGGGACTGCTGGCAACCAATATATCCTGTTCGTTGATGAGAGTAGCGGGACACCCCATCTCGCCATTCAGCCCGTATAATATAGCCATGAATCAGATGAATTTCACCAAAAGAAGCGATATCCGTGTACACTCTGGATATCGCCTCTTTTGGTTTCTTTTCTAATGAAGCCTGGTTATAACTCATCCATTTATAAAACTGTGATTAATACGGACAAGACACTCTTGCTTTCCAGCTGGAACTGCATCAATACATCGTCCCGTAGCTTAACCTGTACGTTGCCCGTCTCCTCCCCATCATTGAAGAGGACTAATGCTACGGAACCATCGACATTCTTAAAAGCCACAGAACAAATTCCATCATCACTGGATGTTGATTCGATCCGAACAGCCTTCGGACGGATCACAGCACTGAAATGAGCCAGAGCATAATAATCAAGTGTATACGTAAGTTCCTTTGTTTGCTGATTCACCTGTACGATCCCACGACACGTACTGCGGCCAAATCCAGGAACGGTCGGCCCGTTGTTCTCATCAAGCGCCATATTCCAAAGTACAAAAGACTTGCTGTAATTACGAAGAATCTGAATTCCTGTTCGTATCACATTCGAGAAAGCTTGCTCAAATGGCGGAATCCACTCTCCACCCGAACCTTCAGTGAAATGCACTTCTTTACCTGCAAAGGCTTCATATACCTTCGTTTGAGCAGATGCATCGCCCCCATACCAGTGCCAGGCCACTCCGTCAACTTCCTCTCCCGCTTGTTCCAGTACGGTCAAGGGATAGTCCGGTTGGTCCCAGTTGTGATCGTAACAGAGAATTTTGGTTTGAATATCGTTTTGCACAAAGGCTGGTTTAAGATGGTTTTTGATAAAATCTGCTTGGGCCTCGGCTGGCATCAACATACCCGGATAGTGCCCGGGTTCATAGAGCGCCTCATTCTGTGGTGTGATGGCATGGATCGGTAATCCATGCTCTGTATAAGCTTGAATGTATTTCACAAAATATTCAGCATATACGGGATACCATTCAGCCTTCAATTGTCCGGTAATCATTGAGCCGCTCGTTTTCATCCATCCCGGTGCACTCCATGGTGAAGCAAACAGCTTCAGTTCAGGATTCAATACCAACGCCTTTTGCGTTAAAGGAATAACGTCTCCTTCATCATGTGCAATGCTAAATTGGGTTAATTCCCGGTCTGTCTGCTGTTCTGGCATATCGTTATAACTGTATATCGTTCTCGCATAGTCCGAAGCGCCCATCGGATTACGGATGACCGACAGCCCAATCCCTTTCTCCGGATGGAAAAGCCGGGTCATGACCTCATCACGCTGCTCCTCACTCAAGATTTGGTTGATCAAATAGGCAGATGAATCGGTAAAAGAAGCACCAAATCCGTCCATCTCCTGATACATTAGCTGATCATCCAGATGTATCGTCGTTGTCTCCTTATCAGTATCCAGTGGTTTCAATTGCTCCTGGGATAGAGATACGAATAACTCTTCTTCACCCGTGGATTTGTACATTTTGAATGTAGTCATAGGATTCTCCTTTATTTCTATTATTGAATGCCTAGTTTCTCTTTGTTCAATTTCATCTTTTCACTGCGTACCTTCACAATCTCTTCCCAACGGTTCTCACCTAAAAATGACTTGTAAGAAGCCAGTGCATTGTCATACGAGGCATCATCCTTGGACCGTACCATACTGACCAGCGTTGTATTCCACTTCGTATTGATTGCTGACAACGCACGAGCTTCAGGTGTACCTTGATCCGGGCTAATATTCTCCAGAATGAAGTGTGGTTTCAGCTTGCCTTTGCCCCACTCTTGCATCTGTTTAATCGCTTCCGGAAAAGCATCTGCACTGAGTGCTTTGTGGCGGTCATGACCGAAGAACATAAATTCACCCATCCGATAATCCTTTTTGAATTGATCCGCGTTATTGAGTTGCAGGTCTTTCACCGCTGGCAGCAATTCTACACTACCGTCGGCTTTGGTTTGGTAGGTTTCCCCCTCGATCCCGTAATTCATGAGTGTCTGGCCTTCTTCACTTAATAAGTATGTGAAAATCTGAATGGCCTTGGCCGGATCTTTACAATCCTTGGAGATGAAATTGATCATCCACCCGGTTATTCCGGATTGATTCAATGTTGGTGCATTGCCTTTGGTGCTCTGTGGTCCATCGATAGCAACATATTCTTTGCCTGGATTGGCACTCATGTAGATTTGCAGGTTTCCTCCTTGTTGAGGTGTACCGTCAAGCAGCATGGTCGCATATTTACCGGACTTCACTTTTTCCTCAAAAGCGGTTCCATCATCGGCAAAACTGTCATCACTGATATTGCCGTCTCTATACACGGTGTTCAATGTTTTCAACCACGTGAGGTAATCTTCATCCAGATTGCGATCATAGAATTCTCCTGATTCGGTCTCCAACGGAACACCGATGAAATCTTGCAACGTATCCCCGAGTGAACCTGTTCCTTCACCAATGGAGTTGAATCCAAACGGAATCAGCGCAGGGAACTCTTGCTTAATTCGTTTCATCACACTCTGGAATTCTTCTGGTGTTCCAATAACAGGGCTGCCCAATGCTTCGTACACATCTTTACGAATGATAAATGCCGTCTTGGCAGGAATGTTACCGCTATCATAATCCTCTTGCGTATTGGAATAGTTCGGGTAACCATACGTTTTACCATCCGCCAATTGGAACCAGTTCAATGTATCGGCAGCCGCAACTTTATTGAAGTAAGGATCATATTTTTCCGCCAGATCATTCAGCGGCATAGCCCAGGTTGCAGCTTTTTGCACCACTGGAGAATTGGAGTCAAATACGGTCAGCAAGTCAGGCATATCTCCACCCGCGAAAAAGGTGTTTAACTTGGTATCATCACCCGTGATGAATTTAATATTGATGTTCAGATCCTCTTTGATTTTCTTGGTAACAATGTCCTTGCCAAAATCAGTGTTCCACCAGTCAGCATTGACGTACCACGTCAGGTCGGTAGCCTCTTCCTTTTTATCCAACTGCCAAGCCGGCTTTTCCGGGTCAACCGTATACCGATCTTCAATGGAAACCCAGTTTCCTTCACTGGAGCCCCCAGATCCACCACTGCAACCTGTAATCATAAGTACGGTTGTGAGTAGTGTTGCGAGCAATTTAACCCCTTTTTTTCCTGATGCCTTGTTCAACTTCAACATGTTTTTGTTCCTCCTCAAAATGGGATAGTTGTTGCTCCTATTCCTTGACTGCTCCGAGCATCATTCCCGAGATAAAGTATCTCTGAACAATGGGATAGATCAGCACGATAGGGAGTGTTGTAATGACAATGGTGGCCAACTGCACGCCTTTGGTCGTTGTTTCAATGACAGCTGAACCTCCGACATTTTGCATGGATTGTGTCTGTGACTGAACGATAATCTCGTACAACATCATCTGAAGTGGATACAGTGACTGATCGGTAATGTATAACTTGGTTGTCATGAAGTCGTTCCATTGCCCCACCCCATTAAATAGCGCAATTGTAGCCATGGCAGGCATGGAGAGTGGAATGAATATTTTCAGGAAAATATGCCAATCCCCTGCACCGTCAATCTTGGCCGATTCTTCCAGAGAATCCGGGACATTTCGGAAGAAATTCATCAGAATCACGACATCATAGAAGCTGAACAACGCCGGGATAATGTACACCCAGAAGCTGTTAAGCAATCCAAGTGATTTGATTAACAGGTATGTCGGGATCATGCCGCCCGAGAAGAACATTGTAATAACACCCATGGCAACGTATAATTTACGGCCTCTTATGTACTTTTTGCTCAGACCGTAACCAACCATGGCGCAGAAGAACACATGTGTAACAACGCCAATCGTTGTTTTGGAAACCGATATGAAGAAGGCCTGCCAGATGCCCTGATCATTGAATACAGCTCTGTAATTCTCCAGCGAGAATTCCGGTGACCAGAAGATGAATCCACCTTCCGCCAGTGCCTTGCCTGAACTAAAGGAAGAGATGATGACATTCCAGAGCGGAACCAGAATAACGATCGTACAGATGATTAGCAAAATCATATTTAACGTATCAAAGATCCGACTATCGAGATCTTCTTTTGCCACCTTTCCATTCACGCGGGATGCCTCCTTCTACAACACAGATTGATTATCGTTTAATTTGCTTGTGATTTTGTTTGCCGTGACGAGTAGAATGACAGAGATGATTGAGACACCCAAGCCAACGGCCGTTGCATATGAAAAGTCACCCTGAGACATCCCCATACGGTACACGTACGAATTAATGACTTCCGCTTTGTCACGGTTCTGGGAGTTCATGAGAACCAGCGTTTGATCCAGATTCGATCCCAATAAACCGCTTACAGTTAGAATCAGATTTAAGCTGATAATTGATTTCATGTTAGGCAATGTGATATTCCAGATCTGTCTGAGACGGCTTGCACCATCGATTTTGGCAGCTTCATAATACGTAGGATCAATCTTCGCCATGATCGCCAGATACAGAATCGTTCCCCAACCTGCTTCTTTCCAAATATCCGATAACGTAGCAATCCACCAATACTTGCCTGCATCCAGTAAGATGTTCTGCGGTTGCGAGATCACTCCCAGGCTAAGTAACAACTGATTAAATAACCCCGTTGTCGAAAACCAGGTAATCAGCATTCCCCCAAGTACAATCCAGGACAAAAAGTGAGGTAAATATGAAACCGTTTGCACAAACTTCTTGAATCGTCCGCTGTTTAACTCGTAGATCATGATCGCGAGAATGATCGGAATGACGAACCCGATACCTAATTTCAAAAAACTGATCCCTAGCGTATTCACGACTGCATCCCAGAAGTATTTATCTGACAAAATGATTCTGAAATTATCCAGCCCTACCCAAGGAGCGGTGGCCAGCGTATCAATGACCGTGTAATTCTTGAAGGCAATCGTCAAACCGTAAATCGGGATATAACAGAAAATAATCATAAAAATAATGCCAGGGATAATCATCGATTGAATCTCCCACTGTCTCCGATAATCGACTATGAATTCTTTAATCCGTTGTCCGATGGGTTTCTTTCCATTGGGACTGATCGCATTTTTACCGGTTGATGTCTCTACGGCTAATTTATCCACGTTTTTTTACTCCCCTCCACCTTGCATGCATATTTATAAAAACGTTTTTATTTTTCGACATAAAAACCCCCTTTGTTTATATTTATGTAAAAAAAGACCGGAGAAGAAGCTGAATCAACTTATGTACGATAGTCTTTCCGGTCGATCTTCACATGACTTGAACCTCTCACCACCAGTTCACCCGCCAATTTCTGTGCAGCCCCTTGTTCTTTCTCCTTGATCATACCCACCAATTGATTGATTGCCAGGATACCCTGTCTTGCAATTTGATTTCTTACCGTTGTGAGCGGTGGAGAAAAATACTGTGCGATGTCAATATCGTCAAAACCCACGACACTAACATCTTGAGGCACTTCAAAACCCTCAGACTTCAACGCATGCACACAGCCAATTGCACTCAAGTCATTCCCTGCAAGAAATGCATCAGGCCGCTTGCCGGGGTGTAAATGAAGAAAAGATTTTATCGCACTATACGTGCTCTCCTCCTCAAAGTACCCTTGTATAATGTAATCTTCATCAATTGGAAGCTGGTATTCACGCAAGGCAGCCAAATAGCCATCTCTACGCTGCACACTGTCAAACATTGTGTCCACGCCAGAAATATAAGCAATTTTCTTGTGCCCCAGCCCAATTAAATACTTGGTAGCTTCATAAGCCGCCACATAAGAGTCAAAAATGACACTTCCCATCGTATCACTCTGATAGACCCGATCCAGAAAAACCGCCTTGATCTTGTCTTTCTCCATGGCGATAATATCTTGCTCATCGATCCGAAGCTCTTCGTAGATAATGACACCATCCACCCGCCGACCCAGAATATTACTCATAATAACGTGTTTATCCTTGGTCACAAATACATTCAGCCCGTACCCAAGACGATCACATTCACGAGACATTGACTCAACCAGCTTATAGAAATACGGACCCGATACACTTGTAGTGAAAAAACCGAGCATTTTGGTTTGACCGGACTTCAACAGCTTGCCATTCAGATTGGGCACATAATTTAAACGCTCTGCCACCTTAAGAACATGTGATTTTGTCTCCGGGTTCAAGACATCCACACCATTCAAGGCGTTGGAGACCGTAGATATGGATACGCCCGCTTCCCTTGCTACATCTTTAATCGTTATCTTTGCCATAAGTTTTGTTCCTTTACTATAAAAACGTTTTTATAATGTTTAAATTATCATAAAACCGTTTTCATGGCAACACTTTAATTTGCGAGTTCAGGCATCATGTACTTTATTCATAGCTATATGCCACTGCGGGCGCAAAAAAAAACGGCTCATGTATGAGCCGCTGTTCCTGTAACTTTGCTTTCTATTCCTCATCCTGGATATACATGGAGTGAATCTGTTGCAGCTGCTCTTCCAGACGTTCCAAGCGAACAAAACGATCGGCTCGAATATATTCCTTCTGCTCCACAAGCATGATCATTGTTGGAACGGTAAAAATAAGAAACTTGGACGCAACCTCTTCCACTTCATTAGCATTAATGTGACCCAGGTATATTGATGGATAAGGTTCAAGCAACGCCCTGATCTTGGGGAGTAAAGCGTGACATACACTGCACTCTGGCCGAGATACATACAAAAAAACCAATTCATGTTGTTGAATAACTTCTTCAACCATTTCTATGGATGTTAACTCATGAATACCTTTCATGGAAGCTCAACCCTTTCAGTCATTCAATAGCTTGCTCATTTAAACTTTTTCTTTTCAAGTATAGCCTATATGCGTTAGAATCAAATGGAATATATCCCCATATGAAAGAGGTTATGGTATGAAAAAATCATTCTTATTTCTGTTCACTGCCCTGGTTGTTGTTACTTCCTTCTCGGCGTATACACCTGTTTCGAATGCCTCTGGCGATATTGGAGTAAGCCTGCTGTCCGATCGTCAGCAAGGTACTGTAAAGTAGTACTTGTACAGAAAGTAACAGGCGACAATTCGGATAACATCTGAATTAGTCGCCTGCTTTCATTTATTCTTATTGATTTTTATTTCCAATCTCTCTTCCGAAGATAAGATTCAAATACAAAAGTTCCAAACGGCAGTAGACCGGCCAGTCCACCCATCAGCCAGCGCGTTATCTTCCACTTCTTGACCAAAGCCAAGTGAACTAGCGCAATTAGGTACAAAGGAAACAAAATACCATGAATCATGCCCATTACGGCTACAGCGGAAGAGATATCTGCAAAATATTTCAGAGGCATAGCAATAAAAATCAACAGAAGTAAGGATACGCCCTCCCATATGCCCGCAATTCTGAATCGGCCTGTCACTGTCTTCATAAAGTTCATTCTCACCTTTCCCGCAGATCGTTTGTGAAATATGTAACTTGTAACATGCTACGAAAACTTCACGCCACATCTCCGTACAGATGTGTCGCTCTGAAGCTCATATTCAGTATAACGTATGACTCCGATTCGAAGATGCTTCAAATTTGAATAATTATTGAATCCATAAAACCAAACCAGATTCCAACATCAGGTCTTACGGATTCAAGTCGTCTCACGCTCAATCAGCTGGTATGTCAGCTGTTCGGTCTGCAACTCCATTTTACCCAATACGGCCCACAATTGATGGAAAGCCTGGGTGGCTTGCTCCGCAATCGGATTGTGTATGGTCGTGATTCCAAGAACACGGGAAAGCTCGATATCATCAAACCCCACAATGGCGAGTTGTTCCGGTACCTGAATATTCCGTCTGCGTGCTTCACTCAGAATGCCGATGGCTGCATAATCATTGGAACATAATACGGCCTGTGGAAGTTCTGGCCCCTCAGCCATTCTTCGCATCGCTTCTTCGCCATCGGAGGAGCTAAATACGGAATATTGATATGCTTCAGTCCACACATGCAACCCTCTGCTCTTCATGAAAGATTCATAGGCTTCACGGCGGCTCTGGGTATTCAAACTTTCAGCCCTTCCAAATGCATTTGCAATTCGGGTGTATCCTCTCGAAACCAGATGCTCCAGAGCTAACTTATACCCCTCTGCCTGATCCATAGCAACAGACGGAATCTCGTCATTCCCCATTCGCTGCCAGGAGACAATGGGCCCATACTCCATATAAGCTTTTAATTTCCGAGGATCATTAACACAAGCAATAATAACTAGCCCATCGACTCGTTTGCTGCGCAGATCTTCGAATGCCTGCAATTCAATCTCCGGATCTCCACGGGATGTATAGATAATCGTCTGAAACCCAAAATCCATCGCTGTATCAATGAATTGATTCATGAATGTAAGAATGATCTCACCTGTGGTAGAGGTCACAATTCCAATCTGCTTTGTCTGTCCTGTAGATAACGATACCGCATTCCGGTTGGGAATATAATTCAACTGTTTCATAATATCCGTTATGATCTGTCTTGCTTCATCACTAACATGCGGAGAATGATTAATCACGCGTGACACTGTCGCTTTTGAGTAACCGGACCGCTTCATAATTTCATCAAACTTGGACATCGGAGACTCCCTTCTTGCTAACGAACTATATAAGTTCAACTAAGATTATTTACACTGGCACTTCGATGACAGAACAACCTTCCGATCGCTGTTATCCCCAGATTTTTTGATTCTCATATCTAAACGGGAAAATCCGGGGATAGCGTATGCTTCCGATGTAGCTTTCTTTCAGAAAGCTTTCAGGCGACCGCTTCGCTTCTTCTGGTTATTTCTGTCCTCTCCGTTTTCGTGTAAATTTTAGTTGAACTTATTTAGAATAATAGTATGCCTTAGATTGGGGTCAAAAGTAAAACTTGACGTGTAACCCGTTACAACGTTTAAGCTTTTTTTATGTCATATATGAATCATCTTAAAATCAATTTGATGAATGGAGCGATACACATGAGTAATCAAACCTATCAATTCCCTGAAAATTTCCTGTGGGGTGGCGCAATTGCAGCCAATCAGGCTGAAGGTGCATACAATCAAGGCGGCAAAGGATTATCTACACAGGATGTAGCTCCCAAAGGCATCATGGGTCCAATCACGGAAGAACCAACCGAAGATAACATGAAACTGATCGGTATCGATCTGTATCATCGCTACAAGGAAGATGTGAAACTGTTTGCCGAGATGGGATTCAAGGTATTCCGTACTTCCATCGCCTGGTCCCGGATTTTCCCAAAAGGGGACGAGCTGGAACCAAATGAAGAAGGTCTGCAATTCTACGACGATCTGTTTGACGAGTGTCACAAATACGGGATCGAACCACTGGTTACGCTATCCCACTATGAGACACCTCTTCACTTGTCCAAAGAATACGACGGCTGGGTTAATCGGAAAATGGTTGGATTCTACGAGCGTTATGTAACTGCCGTATTTAAACGTTATAAAAACAAAGTAAAATACTGGCTTACTTTTAACGAAATCAACTCCATTCTCGAAGCGCCATTCATGAGTGGTGGTATCTACACACCTAAGGAGAAGCTTAGCAAGCAAGATCTGTATCAAGCGATCCATCATGAGTTTGTAGCTAGTGCTTCCGCTGTTAAGCTCTGTCATGAGATTATTCCTACAGCACAGATTGGTTGTATGATGCTCAGTATGCCGACCTACCCGCTGACACCAAATCCAGACGATATGATCAAAGTCATGGAATTCGAACATAGCAACTATTTCTTCGGTGATGTACACGTAAGAGGTCGCTACCCTGGTTATATGAAACGTTACTTCCGTGAAAATGGAATCGAGATTCAGATGGAAGCTGGCGACGAGGAAATGTTGCTGAATACGGTAGACTTTATCTCTTTCAGTTATTACATGAGTATCTGTCAGACAGCAGACCCGGAGAAACAAATCGCAGGTGAAGGTAATCTGCTTGGGGGTGTACCTAACCCTTATCTGCCAGCAAGTGAATGGGGATGGCAGATTGACCCGCAAGGATTGCGTTATGTGCTTAACATGTTCTATGACCGTTATCAAAAACCACTGTTTATTGTAGAGAATGGTCTTGGTGCTGTTGATGAATTGATCACGGGTGCGGACGGCGAGAAAACAGTTGAAGATGACTACCGAATCCAGTATCTGAATGATCATCTGGTTCAGGTTGGCGAAGCCATTGAAGATGGCGTTGAAATTATGGGTTATACATCATGGGGTTGCATTGATGTGGTCAGTGCGTCTTCTGCCCAGTTGAAAAAACGTTATGGTTATATCTATGTGGATCGTCATGACGATGGATCAGGAACACTCGAACGTTATCGCAAGAAATCCTTCCATTGGTACAAAGAAGTGATCAGCAGTAACGGGAAAAGTTTGCAGCGTTAAGGATCTTTAAGCAAATGTAACAGATACATTCTTCTATCCCTCAGACATGTCACATGAAAAAGTGTCGGTCATACGATACCTAGCATGTTTTCTGTCTGGGGGATTTTATTTTTATTTTCAAAAAGAAACACCCGATGATACACATCGGGCATTCTCATTAGCGACTATCACGTTGTTCACATTTATTCTTCACTATATGTTCTTCACTACATCCCTGCTGTACTTGGTTTTGTCTTCTTCTGTTATCTTGCGAATGACCCTGCAAGGATTACCCGCAGCAATCACACCAGACGGTATACTCTTGGTCACTACGCTCCCTGCGCCGATGATCGTATTATCTCCAATCGTCACACCGGCAAGAACTGTCACACCGCCACCGATCCACACATTATTGCCTACCGTGATGGGTCCAACAATCTCCAGACCTTCATTGCGCTGCTCAACATCATAAGGGTGGCCTGCTGTATAAAATCCGCAATTAGGAGCAACAAAAACGTTATCTCCAAAACTGATTTTGCCTCCATCCAGCATGACAATATTATGATTGCTATAGAAGTTCTCACCAATTTCAATATTATAGCCGTAATCACATACAAATGGCTGTTCAATCAGGAAACGATCCGTCGTTTTCCCCAGCAGTTTTTTAATTAACGCTTCTCTTTCATTGATCTTGGCTGGATGAAGCTGGTTATAATCGTAACAAAGCCCTTTGGCA
Organism: Paenibacillus sp. FSL R7-0026; assembly: GCF_038004485.1. Classification (NCBI taxonomy): domain Bacteria; kingdom Bacillati; phylum Bacillota; class Bacilli; order Caryophanales; family Paenibacillaceae; genus Paenibacillus; species Paenibacillus sp. FSL R7-0026. The sequence continues at coordinate 2,701,572 of NZ_JBBORG010000001.1, read as the reverse complement.
TGTAAACGCTCTTCAATTAACTCTTGATCATAATTGGCGTTATACAAGAGCCCTAATTGAGATTTTTCTTTTTCAGTCATCATTTCGTAAGCACTTCCCATCTTCTATCTAAAATAAATTAAAGCTCAATCTCTCTTACAATACTTTTTAAAACTCTTTTAATTATATAGATTACGATGAATAAAGCAAGTTTTGCTCTATATAAAAATGGTTTATTTACTACGCGTACTCTAGCGTAACAACAATAAAAAAACCTCTACACCCATTAGTCTATGGGAATGCAGAGGTTCAAGCTTTTGTCTAATTTTTTTATTCTAAGCAACTGCCTGAACGGTTTTTTCCTTAACGCTAATGGCATAGATGGCAGACACCAAACCAAGCAGAATCAGCACAGAACCAACCCATCCAGTATTCAGAATCGATGAGTGATCAATCACCATGCCGCCGATATAGGTACCCAGTGCAATACCTGCATGTGCAATACCTGAGTTAGTGCTGATTAGCGTTTCGGCTGTTTCCGGCGAAGTTTTGATAATGAGACTATTCTGTACAGGCGTAACGGTCCAGCTCAGTGCACTCCAGATGCTTAACAACAACAAGAAGGCGATCAAAGGCAATCCCACACTGAACGGAATGACGGCCATACTTACGATAAAAGGAATCAGCACAATGATAATGGCTTTAGCAGGATGCAGACGATCGGATAACATGCCACCTATGCCTCCACCTGCAACAGCGGCGATCCCAAACATCATATAGATAAAGGTAACCATCGTTGCGCTGGCACCCAGCGTTTCTTGCAGAAATGGTGTGAAATACGCATATAAAGTCAAGTGACCCGCAAGCACAAGCAAAGTTGTAGCATGGATTGCCAACATTTTTGGATTCCACAGAGCAGAAAGCTGTTTCTTCAGGGATACAGCAGGTATCGGCTGGACGCGGTCCATTGCAATCCAGATGGCTATCATGACCACTGCGGTCAGAATGGCGATCAACATAAATACTTCACGCCAGCCTGCCAAATTACCTACAAAAATGCCAAGAGGCACACCCAAGATGAGTGAGGCACTGCCTCCCATCGTAATGGTCCCCACGGCGCGTCCTTTATACTTTGGTTTCACAATGCGCGCTGCAAGGGTCAGGGAGAGCACAAAAATAAGTGAGCCCGTGGCGGCTCCGAGTGCTCTGCCCGCCATCAGCATATAAAAGCTGGAACTAAATGCAGAGATCAGATTACTGATCAGGAATACAAACAGCGTACACATATATACCTTTTTACGCTCGAATCTGGCCGTCATATTTAATAAAATCGGTGCAGACAACGCATAGACAAGTGAGAAAATAGAGATTAAATACCCGGCTTTCGCCAGGGAAAGATGAAGATCCGTAGCAATCAGGTCCAGAATTCCGCCCAAGATCAGTTCAACGGTTCCGACCACAAATGCTGCGATAGCAAGCACATATACTTTCTTATTCATTTTTGAATCCTCCTCGAAAAGTTACAACTACGATAGTAACCCATAAGAATGAAAGTTTCAATAGTTATTTTCATGATTGTTTTCAAACAAAGATATAACAAAAAAACTATCCTCCAAGAGAATAGTTTTAATAGATCAATCTGGTGAGCAGTTTCTCGATTTCAGCATCCTGTAACAGTTGGTCACCGTATTTTTTGGTAATTTGAGTAAGCGCAACATCATGGTAGAAATAATCAGTCATCGCTTTGACAATCGGTTTGGACATCGTTTTGATCGCTCGCCATGAATCGTGCTCTACACCGGCAAACAGCAAATACGCATGATCCACAATAAGCAGCTGTGAAGGTTCTGGCGCATCAAGCAATGGAATCAACGAGTATATCCGGTTTAAGGATGTCTCCATTCCCCCAACGGCAAGCACTTCAACGTACACGCCCTGCTTTTCCTTCTGCTCCAGCAGTTCACGATATTTCTCCATTCGCTCATTCCAGGCCAGAAAAAGAATCGATGAATCTGCTTCCTCGATCAGCTGTTCGATATTTGATGCGATGGACGACTCATCTTTTAACGTCCAGATATGTTCATCGGTGAATGTACGTTTGATTTTGTAACTCTTCAATTCCTCAATATCTTTCTCAAAATCAGCCTTAATCTTATGAATAATAGACTGAAGATCCACAGCCATATATAGTTTTTTCTTCCCATCCATCGTTGTCAGCACCGTTCCCTTGTCGATCAGACGGTTAAGTACTTCATAGATTTTGGCTTTGGGAACGTTGGAGTAATTTACAATCGATGTGGCATCAAGCGGTTCATCCTGCGCGAATATAGCCTCGTATACCTGACTTTCATATTGTGTAAACCCGAATTTCTGCAACATGGTTTGGATCTACGCATCCCTTCTTAGTGTGTCTGGTCTATCTAGTTTAGACGCATGAACTTCCCATGTCCAGTATGTCCCAACGGACCAGTCTATTTATTAAACATCATGTCTTCCGTCTAACACCCTTTCCTCTACTTTTCATCTACTATTAAGAACCTTTAATAGAAAAGAGATGATTACTATGGCTCGTGTCAATGCTGTTCCACAACCAGATCTGGTATTAATCTATTGGTCTAGAAATCCGCTCATTCCCGGTTCTGCCCGCAGAATCCAAAGTGTACGTGTGATTGGTAATACGTCTCCATGTACATTCACACTGGTTCCCGGTGCACGGCTGATCAATGCACTGAACTGCTTGCTGGACAATGATATTGGATTCAAAGTGGTCTACCGCTACAAAACGTCAGAAATCAGCGGAGTTCTGTTATTGAAACGCAAATGATCAAAATCAAAAAATGGTGCCTCCCTAGAGAGCGCACCATTTTTTGATTTTTCATTCTTGGATTATATCCATTAATCCTTCTATTGGTTAGCTGCGATGGTATCGTTCACTTCTTGTGTGATCTGATCCCCGCCAAGTTTCTTCCAATTGGCTACAAAGTTATCAAACTCGTCAATTGACAAGTTACCATAGATGATTTTCAGAAACGTCTCGGCTCTCAGTTTATCCAGTGTTGCCTGTTTCGTATTCATTGTTCTCGTCGGTGCATAGATGAATTCATTCATGACAATGAGGTCATTATCCCGATAATATTTAATCACACCTTGTGAACTCTCTGGGCCAAAGATACGCTCCATATGCCACTTGTCGAGATTCCCATTCCGATAATCCATAATATCGTCATAGAACAGCTTTGCTTCGAGTTCCAATCCGGACGTATCTCCTGTTTTGAGCGCCTGTTCTACTTCATCCTGTGCCTTCACATTTTTGTTGGCTGGCAGGTTGGAGACCGTTGCATTATGAAAACCAAGACCTGTCAGTCCATTCAAATAAGCAGCCCGTTCTTCCTTGGCAGACTCACCGAACATTTTTTCAGCCTGGAAATTAAGCAGTTTAATCAACGCTTCCGGATGCTCGTACCCTTTGCGAACGGCAAATATACCGCCCAGACTAAGATGATTCTGTGTTTTGGCTGGTTGATCATCAATCGATTGAACCGGGTAAGCCATCCAGTCGATGTTCTTGTCTTTTTTAATCATGCTGCTAACCTGAAAAGGTGCCCATTGTGGCAGGAAGAACATGCCTGACTTGCCTGCATTCACATCCTCCATCATTTTAGCAAAATCCTTCACGCCAAATTCGGGATCAAGCACACCCTTCTGATACAGAGTCTGAAGCTCACGCAGTCCTTCTTTCACTTCGGGTTGGATTGTTCCATTCACGACTTGACCTGAAGCATCCTTAATCCAGGTTTCGAGATAACCATGATAACCAAGCAAGAACGCGTTTATAGGCAAATCTTTGTTCAAGGCAATGCCGTACGTATCATCTTTGCCATTTCCGTCTGGATCTTCGAAGGTAAAGGCTTCTGCAATCTGGATAACATCCTGCATGGATTTGGGTGCTTCAAGACCAACCTTTTTCAGCCAATCCTGACGAATCCAGATCATATCCGAGGAATCCAGCGAGCCTGGAAAACTCACCATGGCGTATATTTTGCCATCCTTCGTTACCGGTTTCAGACCTGCTCCATCTTCAGCAGACATGAACTCCTTCACCAGTTCGGATGCATACTTGTCATATACTTCGGTCAGATCCTCCAACATTCCCGCTTCATGCAGTTGTTCGAATTGAACAGCACTCACTTTCAGTACATCCGGCAGATCACCACTCGCCAGCGTGACATTCATCTTATCGTTATAATTGGCATCCGGAACAATCCATTCGTACGTGACATCAATACCGAGTTCATCCTTGTACCCTCTGGTCCAAATGTTATTGGCGTGTGTATCTCCTTGGGCAAGCGATTCTTTCCCCGTTTCATTCATGGTGGAAGTCAATTTAATGGGTGGGTCATATTTCGTAAGTGGTCCTCCCGCATCCTGCTGTGTGTTCGACTCAGCTTCATTTTCGGCACTTCCCGCACCAGACGAACAGGCAGCAAGCGTGGTTGCCAGTACCATGGTTAATGTTAACAATGAGAACTTCTTGAATGATATATTCATGCGAATCCCCCTTTTTTCTCCTCCCGTGAGGTATAATTTCATTTTATAAAGAAAGCGCTATCACTTCGAGTGTATCCCGTTGACATCTGGTATCTTTGATTTACCATTTGAGATATCATCTAACTTTTCTGATCCCGATACTCTTGAGGGGTGCAGCCTGTCGCTTTTTTGAAGAAACGATAAAAATAATGCTGATCACTAAATCCAACTTTCGCGGATATTTCATGCATCTTGCAGGAAGAACCCAGAAGCAACTCTTTACTTCGCTCCACTCTGCGTTCATGGATGTAGTCGGATATGCCTTTGCCGGTAATCCGTTTGTACCAACGCGACAAATAAGAAGGGTTAAGAGAGACTTCCTGTGCGATGCGTGTGAGTGAAAGGTCATCCTCCAGATGGTGCTTGATATAATGATGGATCGTGATCAGAATCTGTGATTGGTCGTTCAGGCGGGCATCACTTCGTTTGGAGATCATCCATTCGTATGCCGATTGATAAAAGATGACCAGATCGGTCCATGCGGTATGAATATCAAAATGTAACATTCGAGACAGCAATATTTCTTCCATTGCCGACTCATATAACCCCAGTTCGTGCAGAACTTCAATGAGTACACTCGCTGCACCCGTATACGTTTTCATGCGAAAGAACGGATCTGGAAGTCCCTCCTTCGCCGCCTCGGTCCATTTGTGGAAGGACTCTATCCATTCCCGATCCCCGGCGATTATTCTCTGTTTGATCTGATCCAGATGTAGCGCTACAACACCCTGTTGATTCATAATGCTAGGGGTATAGGGCAATTCATCCTGGATATTTACACGCAGCAGCTTCTCCATCCCAAGCCCGGGGCTCTCATGAATCGACAGGCGTAACTGCCCGATTGCCTGATTAACCCTGCTCCACTCTACCGCCTGCTCGCTGACCATGATGGATACAGACAGGTTCAGACAGTCCGCACAGGATTGCTGCACAGACTCCAATGTGCCATAGACAAAACGAAGGGTCTGTACCCAGTTATCCAGCTGACTCCCTCGTCCCCCTTGAGTTTCAGATATGTGTGACGGATACGTCTCTTGCGATTGAATAAAACACGCGATGACCTGAGTGTCCAGATCGATCGCCTTCACCTTAGCCTTGTCTTGCAGCAGCTCCTCCGCAACATTGGCAACGGCATAGCGGATGAGACTGCGATCCGGCTGAGATTGATAGTTGTTCCACTCCTCTACCCGTATAATCACAGGAATAACGAGTTGATCGGATTCGAATGGTAGCTGCACAGCATCCAGTTCTTCCTGAAGCGAAGCGATATCATGTCTATCCGTTCGCTTAAGCACATCCAGCAGTAACTGACGTTGTAACTGAGGCAGTGCTCGTGGCAATTTGCTGTGAAACCAGGCAGCTTGATAGCGAAAATCATTTTCTTCTGAGATCTGTGTTAATGCCCGTTCTACCGCAGCCCGAATATGATTCATTCCCTCTGTCTTTAACAGGTAATCAACAACACACGGATTTCGAATGGCTTGGTGTGCATAATCGAATTCGTTATGACCGGTCAGCAAGAGAACTTTGCATCGTGGCCACCGATCCATAATCTGCTCGATCAATTGCATGCCATCCATACCAGGCATACAGATATCGCTGAGTACAATATCAATCTTGACCGAGTTCAGCCAATCGATGGCTTCAAAGGCAGAGTATGCTTTAATAATCTCCATATCCTGAAAGTTCGCCTTTTGAAAGAAAGCATACAGTCCATCCAAAATAACGGGTTCATCATCTACAATAAGCATCCGTTGCATAACGCTACTCCCCTTTCCATGGAATCTTCACTATAATGCACAACCCACCGAGCTCACTTCGCTGCGCTGTAAGACCATAGGCAGCCCCGAATTTGATTCTTAATCGCTGATTCACATTCAAGAGCCCAGTTATTTCTTCGTTTCCATGTTTCCGCTCTATTTCCTCAAAGGCAGATTGCAGGTAATTCAATGTTTCGTCGGTTAACTGATCCCCATCATCCTCAATGCGAATGGACAAATTGTCCTGATCCTGTTGGTACGAAAGTTGTAGAATTCCTCCCTGGCTACGTTTGGCTAGTGCATGCTCAAACACATTTTCCACGATCGGCTGGATAATAACTCTGGGAATCGAAATCATTTTGTACCTCGCATCCAGATCCTCCAATTCCAATTGAATTCTTGAACCAAATCGGATTTTCTGAATGGATGCATAGACCAGCGCATGGTCAATCTCAGCCCCCAACGATACCTCCGTATGAGAATCCCGAGACATGTACCTGAAATATTGACCCAGATAGTCGGTGAATTCCTGAATAAGCTCCACATTTTCCACCTCAGCCATCTGCTTGATGCTGAACAGACTGTTATATAAAAAGTGAGGTTGAATCTGGGATTGCAGATGTTTGAGCTCCGCTTCACTTGTTCGAATCCGTGCAACATAATTCTCATCGATCAAAATATGTAAGCGCTCTATCATATGGTTGAACCGAGAGTACAAATAGCCGAATTCATCCCTTCTGGATGAAGGAATATGTACGCTTGTCTGGCCCTGCTCTGCCATCCTGAATCCTCGAATGAGTACCGCTAACGGTTGGTGAATCGATCTGTAGATCGAAAACGAGAAGACAATAATAATCACAACCGACATGAAGGTCACCATCCATAACCATACGTTGTATTGTTCCAGTGGTGCGCTCAACACATCCTGCGGAATAGTGGCTGTCAGCGTGAACGAGTGATCCTTATCATGTAATGAATAATAGAGATATGGATCAGATTGAAACTTCGTAACTTGCATGGACTCGGACGGTTCAGGCGAAACAGTTCGAAGCGGTTTAACAGGTGCTGGCTGCTCGGAAGAAGAGATCACTACATGTTGCTGTTCACCAAAACTCAGTGTAATCTCACTTTCGCCCGTTTCCGATAGCTGCTGCAAACGATGTTTCAGTTCTTCAGCAGACAAGCGTATCCCTAATATGAAATTGGGTGGTTCCTCATGGTTCATGTTATATGGATTACTTTTCAGGAAATAGAGATCGTTATTGGAATGTGATAATTCGCCATTCAGATTCCCCATCGTGGCGAGTAGATTCTGCCACTCGTTATCCTCTACGTCTCGAATCCCGTCCACGGCACTGACCCGTTTATGTAGAGCAGGAACATAGTACACCACATCACTGATGTAGGGACTTGTCACCATGATCTGACCCAGCTTATTGTGGATATTGTTCAGACTGGACGTGACTTCATACCTGCTCATAATCGCGGCTCGTGTACTTAGAGTGGACATGGTTTCATCAAATGAAAATTCGGTAACCAGCGCACTCATTCGCTCCAATTCGAATTGCAGATGATTATGGTAGAAGTACAATTTGGATTCATGCGCCTTCTCCACCTCCGTCTGCATTTGTTTGGAGCTGACTTGCGTAATCATAATGCTTATCCCGTACAAGGGCAGAATGACCAGTACAAAAGCAATCATCAATTTGACGACAATGGATGACTCTCTCCATCTCCCCCGGATGAATCGCAATGTTTCCCTCCTCCTTTCCTCACTCTCATCAATAGCAAAAAAGGAGCCGGAAATCGGCTCCTTCTTTCCACTGGTTTTTCCTCCTATCGATCTTATCCCTTTACACTTCCGACAACAAGCCCATGAACGAAATACCTCTGCAGGAACGGATACACGAGTAGGATCGGAATAACGGACAAAAAGATCTGGGAAGCTTGGGTGGTTCTGTCCGATACCTGACTTAAGAGCGTTGCATCCTCCAACGTCATCATCTCACTCTGAATCATCGTCACCTGCTGCAACATGGACTGAAGATAGGTAGCAAGCGGATAACCTTCCGGACTCTTCATATAGATCATGCCATCGAACCAGGCATTCCAGTGTCCCACCATGGCGAACAACGTAATGGTCGCGATACTTGGCAGAGAGATTGGAAGATAAATGCTCCATAGTGTGCGAAAATGTCCTGCCCCATCCATCCAGGAAGCTTCTTCAAGCTCCTTCGGTAATCCCCGGAAGAAATTAAGCATTAAAAGTACATTGAAGATCGGAACGGCACCCGGCAAAATCAAAGCCCAGATGGAATCCAGCAGCCCCGCTTCCTTAACCACCAGGTAACCCGGGATCAATCCTCCACTGAATAACATGGTGAATACAAAGATCCAGGCATAGAACGTTCTTGAACGGAATTTGGCAGCCTCTTTGGAGAGCGGATAAGCTACGAGAATGGTGAAGATCAGATTGGTCGTAACCCCCAGAACTACACGAAGAAGGCTCGTGCCGAATGAGTTCAGAAATTGCTGATTTTCCAGAATGTATTGATAGGAGGACAATGTGAAATCCACAGGCCAGAATGTGACGCTGCCCGCTTTGACCGCATCACTCGAACTAAATGAAATCGCTAATATATTCACAATCGGGAACAGGCATAACAAGGCAAGAATCGTCAGGATGACGTAGTTAAACCCTAGAAACCACTGATAGGCTCTTGAAGCGTGGTGCATGACTCTGCCTCCTTTCTAGAATATCCGATAATTCGCGAACCGATAGGCCAAGAAATAACCAAGTCCGATAAAAATGAAAGACACGACAGATTTGATCAGGCCCAACGCTGTCGATACGGAATACTGTGCATCCTGCAATCCGATCCGGTAGATCATCGTATCCAGAATATCTCCTGATTCATATACCAATGGATTATAGAGGTTGAACACTTGGTCAAAGCCACCATTAAGTACATTTCCCAGACTAAGCGTTACCATCAAAATCACGATCGGGCGAATACCTGGCAGTGTGATATGCCATGTCTGTTTCCATCTTCCCGCACCATCCATAACAGAGGCCTCATACAGAGATTTATCAATATTCGTGAGGGCAGCCAGATAGATAATGGTCCCAAATCCAAATTCTTTCCATTGGTCTGTGATGACAAGTATGTAAGGGAACCACTCATTACTGGCCAGAAATTGAATCGGGTCAATCCCCACGGCTTTCAACAACATATTAACGATCCCCGTGCTTGGAGATAACACATCCACGATGATTCCCGCCAGAATAACCCATGAGAAAAAGTGAGGCATATAGATTACGGTCTGAATCGTTCGTTTAAAGCCTGTCTTGCGAACCTCATTGAGCAATAAGGCTACAAGTACCGGAATCACCAAGCCGGAAACAATTTTCATCGTTGATATAAATACCGTATTCCATACAACCTGCGAGAACCCCGGTAGATCGAACAGGTACCTGAAATTGTCCAAACCCACCCAATTCATATTTTTGAATCCGGCAATGGGAGAGAAATTCTGAAAGGCAATAGAGAGCCCCGCCATCGGAATGTAACCGAATACAATAATAATGAGCAGTCCAGGCAGAATCATGAGATGAAGCGGAACGTTTCGGATAAATTGTTTGTAGTTGGAACGCATATGCTGACTCCTCCTTCAACATTTATTATAGGAGCAGCCAGATCACCGCAATAGTGTGGGCTATTTACTTTGGGTATCTTTTGTTGACTCTCTCCCCTGGAACGCCAAAAAACCGCGATATCCGCGGTCTCTTGTTCACGATGTTGATTTAATTCAAGATTTCCATAACTAATACATTCACTGAATGAGCAGTTAGGTTAACCACCACCGATGTATCGGACAGTGTAATCTCCTGTTCTTGGGGAACCACTTTCTCATCATTCTTCTGATTCACATTCGGAATATGCACCAAATGATCTTCTCCAGTAAGTGTGATCAGTCTGGCTGAAGCATCCACCTTCAGATCCTGAAGACAAATCCGGGTTGATTTATCCACACCATCTGCATTCACCAGTTTCACATACACATGCCGTGCGTCTTTCGTAACAGAGTGGAATACTTCCCGGTTGTAAGCTTCCAGCTTGTAATCCAGAACCTTGCTGGTATTACGTCCGTCTGTATAGGAGCAGATCAGATTCTTTCCTGTATCCCCACCATAGTTAACCGTGATTGTATAATCGGTCCCATTCTCCAGTGGTTCATAATTGGCCGCTCTCAGGTTACCTGCTGCCGAACTGGATGAATAATCTCCTAATGTGTAACCTTCGATCCCTTGTTTGTACACCTTCACTCCCGTGGCATTTCCTCCGTAACTAATTGCGTACTCAATGACATCCTTGTTCTCGGGCGAGATATCCGTCAGTCCCACACCGATGTAAAAACCATCCTCACCTGAAATTCTTTCAGCCTCAACGTGAACTTGGTAGTTGGTCCATTCGTCATTCAGCAGGTACAATCCATTCAAGCCACTTGATTGTGCCTTCAAAATGAGCCCTTTCCCTGCGGATAACGTGTATCCTTCCGATCCGGGAATCTGGCTCCATGCCTCACTAGGTTCTGTACGTTCCCTGAAATCTTCATCTAACAGTATGGTGCCATCCACATTGGACTTCACTGTAACTCGTTTCACTACGATGTCTGCATGACCTGTTGCAATCTCGATGCCGCCACGAGGAATAAGATTCAGCGGTTTGCCTTTGCTATAGGTGGAGAATGAAGTTTCAAGCACCTGATCCCCTACATATTTTGCAAAAAGCTGCTGTACATAATAATTCGGTGTATACCACACCGTTTCATCATCAAACCAGATGCAGTCTGGCGTCCAGCGGTAGGTACCGTCCGTTAGTACTTTGTTGAACAATGGCGCATAGGCAGCCAAACGAACAACGTCCCCATTATTTTCAAACCCAGTCATGATCGCTGCTTCTGCGACCGCTCCTGCCAGCGTGTTTTTATCCGTGGAAGCATATTCTCCCACAAATACTTTGGATGTTTCTTTCCAATCGATACTTCCATCTTCAAGATAGGCTCGGTCATAGTAGTTGTACCGATCCGCGTTATTCAGCAAATATTCATTGGAGCGATAGTAGTGCTCATCTGCAATGGTGTCCATGTAATTGTCCTGATTCTCATACCAAGTTACGGTCTCCTTAATCACCTCAGCACCATCTGCAAAAGCAACCTGAGCTGACCCGGTGAGGTTCCCACTAAGGAATTTCCATCCTTCCTGGTACGCATCATCATCTGCCTGAGCACCAACCGTCGAGATAATGTGCAGCTCATGATCAGGATAGTTCTGTTTCATGTAGTCATCTATTGAACGTTTGAATACTTCAAAGTTGGCAAAAAATTCAGTGCCCCAGTTCTCATTGCCTACGCCCAGATAACGAAGATCAAACGGTTCAGGATGTCCCATCTGGCTTCGTACCGCCGCCCATTCGTTGTGTTCAAAGTCTGTACTGAGCGCGAAGTCGATCAGATCTGTAAAGTTGCGGATATAATAATCCCTTAAAGCGCCACCCGCAGGGTGAGCATAATCCGAGCGTGCCTGACACAACACACCGCAAGCCATGACTGGAACTGGAGCGGCATTCAGATCTTCCGCCAGTTGGAAGTACTCCATATAACCGAGGCCCATCGTCATCATGTAACCCCAGACATTATAATTCTCTTTGCGGAGCTCAACCGGACCCACAGAATCCTTCCAGTCATATACGTTATCCCAGATAAAAGACCCCTCCGAGATACATCCTCCCGGAAAACGCAAGAACTTCGGATGCAGATCTGCGAGTGCTTGGATTAGATCTTTTCTCAAACGATAGTTCGGATTACCTGTATAGTTGGCATGTGCTGTAGCCGATATTCCTTCTTCTGTCGGATCAGCTCCCCATACATTCTGAGGGACCAAGGACACCATATCGATGGAGATATCACCCGCAAACGTAAGTGCAAGTTGACCAAGTACAGTCTCCGTTCCGGTCAGAGGCAAACCGTATTTCTTCCATGTGTTCCCGCCTTCAACATGTAGCGTTACCGAATCACTGATGGAAGTGTCACTTCCATCCTGTAATTGAATAGTGATCGTTCCTGTCAATTCTGCTTTTGCCCATACGGTAAAGTCATATGATTCCCCCTGCTTGATGGACATGGCACAATGCTGGTTGGAGTCTGAGAATCCACGATTTCGAATCGTTGCTCCATCCTGAACCGTGACATAATAAGCATTTACTTCAGGGTCTTCCACATTAAAGTGAACGTTCAGTCCATCCGTATACTGCACGAGCATTTTCTCGGTGTCGCCTGACCAGGCAAACAAAGGTTCACGATTTCGACCTGTCGAACAACCACATTCTCCAGAGTCATGCGAGTATGTATCAAATGCAAAAGACTCAAATGATCGATTCTGAACAAGCTCTGCATAGATTCCACCATCTGCCGCGTTGTTAATATCCTCATAGAAAAGCCCATACATGACTTCACTGATGTCAGCCACTTTCTGATCTCCATGGATAGTGACCGTATAAGGCGGAATATCGGCCGGCACAACAGACACGTCAAAGCGTTGACTCTGCTCACTATCACCTCTGCTCATAAGCGCATGGAGCATAACCTCTTGTGCTGATGTGATTGTCTGAACCTCTCCGTTCTCGGACAGGATTTCCGGATTACTGGAACTCCATTCAACAGACACTTTACCACCCAGCAAGTCTGCTGGTAATGATACATTCTTGGTGATGATTCGGTTGGGGAAGGACAAGTACTTGTCCGCCGCAAGCTTCACAATCGCTTCATCTGTCAGTGACTCACACATCACTTCAATAACTTCATCCATGGTGAGCGCTGACCCATAGATCCGAAAGTCGGATAACGAACCTGCAAAATCCACATCCGCTGCATACTGGGAACGTCCAATATAATTCTGGCTATAATTCTCAGGATCGGTGAAAGAATCAAACCATTCGCGCAGTTTGGCATAATTGCCACTGGATGTCTGACTGATCGAGCCGTCTGCGGCCTTCTCCCCATTTACATATACAATCGGACCCGCACTGCTCAACGTTCCCCCTTGGCTGCCTGCTACGGAGAGTGCGATATGCAACCATTCTCCGCTTGCAACTCCTCGACTTGGGTGGACAACCAGATTATCGCCGGCATATAACGTTCCCAGGAGCTGACGTGTCAGAAACAAATACGGCCCCTTCTCCCCTTTGCCAAAGTCAAAAATGCGTTCCCACACATTAGACCCCTTGCCCAGAAACACCCAAGTGGCAATCGTGATTCCCGTGTTATCGCTTACATCACGAAGCAGATTCGAGGGTAATTGCAGATAAGAAGTTCCATTGGCTCCCCCGTTGAAAGTCACCGCCGTTCTGCCTTTCAACTCGGATATCACAGGTGGGATCTCGCCTTTGGCTATACCATCATGTCCCTTACCGGAGCTGTCCTTCCCGATCTGAACGTTATCTTCAAACGTGTATTGTGCAATTAATTGATTTTGATATGTGCTCATGTTTTTACCTCCTATGTAGTTTGGAATTGTCGTTACAGAATACTCGCCTTTAATTCGTATAAATATAAAATGATTTATAAATAGTTAAATACCTAATCTAAACGTAATAATATCCCATCACATAACCTAATTTCAATCCTAAATTTGAGAATAATACCTGTTTTGTTTGAATGTAATGAGCCTTATCAGCTCTTCACGGCTCTCTTCATTTATTCATTTTAGTCTTATAAACATTACATTTATGGTTTACAAACATATAAATCAATTGATAATATAACAAATGAAAGCGCTTGATATAATGAAATACTCAAAGGAGGTCTGCCGAACCTTTTATCGTGTGTTGCCAAGTATCGGTTGATTTTTCATTCCGGGAAATAGGAAAGGGGAAACGTATGAAACGTTATTGGGTTCGCGTACTTAACATTTCTGTACTAAGCACCACTTTACTTACTGCAACAACTTTGGCACCGGTCTCGGTGTTCGCAAATGGTTCAGGGGAAACCGTGGGTAACTCGCAGAGTTCCACCACACCTATCGCTAATCCTGCTCCAACATTTAAAAATGTTTCCGTTCATGACCCTTCTGTCATTAAGGTGGATGATACGTTTTATATTTTTGGTTCACACCTGCAAGTAGCTAAGTCCAAAGACTTTTTGAACTGGGATCTGGTTGCCTCCGGCGTTACAGATAACAATCCTGTTGTCCCCAATGTAACCAAGGAATTCGCTGAAGCATTGGAGTGGGCGCAGACGGATACGTTATGGGCAGCAGATGTCATTCAATTGGCGGATGGCAAATTTTATATGTACTACAATGCTTGTAAAGGGGACTCTCCGCGATCAGCGCTCGGCATTGCTGTCGCAGACAATATCGAAGGCCCTTATAAGGATCAAGGCATTCTGTTGAAATCTGGCATGTGGGATCAGATCAGTGAGGATGGTACCATTTACGATGCAACGATTCATCCCAATGTGGTTGATCCGGATGTCTTTTATGATAAAAACGGCAAGTTATGGATGGTGTATGGCTCGTATTCCGGAGGGATTTTCATTCTGGAGATGGATGCAACGACAGGTAAACCACTGCCAAATCAAGGTTATGGCAAGAAGCTGACCGGAGGCAATCATAGTCGTATTGAAGCACCTTATATGCTCTACAGTTCCGAAACCGATTATTATTATCTATACCTGTCTTACGGTGGACTAGGTGCTGACGGAGGATACAACATTCGTGTTGCTCGCTCCCAAACACCGGATGGACCTTTCCTCGATGCGGAAGGAAACGATATAATCAACGTTAAAGCGGACAAGGATAAACCGTTGTTTGATGATCGTTCTATTGAGCCTTTTGGAGTCAAATTGATGGGTAACTTTCTGTTCGAGAGACAGATCGGTGATCCGGGCACAGGCCTAGGTAGCGGCTATGTATCGCCAGGGCATAACTCTGCTTATGTTGATCCGGAGAATGGCAAACAATTTCTCATATTCCATACCCGCTTTCCAGGGCGTGGCGAAGAGCATGAAGTTCGCGTACATGAGATGCATATGAATGCAGATGGTTGGCCTGTTGTTTCTCCATATCGCTATGCGGCTTTGGGAGAAGATACCACGCAACTGACAACTCAGGATATCGCTGGTCAGTACCAATGGGTGAATCATGGTAAGGACATCACGGCGGACATCAAGCCATCCCAGACCGTTCAGTTCACGGCAGATGGACAGATTCATGGTGCCGTGACAGGAACATGGAGTCTTGGCGCAGACAACAAGGTTCAGATCACTTCGAATAACGTTGTGTACAAAGGCGTTTTCACACATGAATGGAACTCGGAATCTCAAAGTACGGTTCTGACCTTTAGCGCCCTCTCCTCCACCGGGATAGCCATCTGGGGAAGTCAAGGTGTTGAACGGAGTGATCAGGACATTGTAGATGCGGTGAAAAAGGATCTGAGCATTAGCAATACGAATCATGTGTTCTTCAACCTATCTCTGCCTACCCAGGGAACAAGTGATGCAGAGATTACGTGGAAAAGCTCCAACACGTCAGCTCTATCCGCTACAGGTGTAGTGCAGCGACCACGCGCTGGTAAGGGCGATGCCAAAGTGAAATTAACCGCCACGATTCGTAAAGGAACTGCGGTAAGCTCCAAAACGTTTAACGTTATCATTCCACAGCAAGCGATAAGCCCATTGCTCGGGGAGTATACTTTTGAACACAAAAAACTTGGCAAAGTAGCACAGGATTACAGCACAAACGAATATCACGGACAAGCTTTTAACGTGGTCAGTTCTGCTGCTAGAGGCAAAAATCAGGCTGCTATATTCAATGGGACAGACAGTTACATTCAGTTACCTGGACTCATTACAGATACAACGGATTTCACATTTAGTGCTTGGGTCAATTGGGACGGCGGCGGGTCCTGGCAACGTATTTTCGACTTTGGAAATGGCTTGACGAGGCATATGTTCCTTACTCCCTCCCAAAATAATGGAGCGCTACAATTCACCATTCATAATGAGGGACGGGATCAGAGCCTGATTGCAGCAAATCCACTGCCTTCCAAAGAGTGGGTTCATGTCGCTGTAACCCTTCAGGGTGATGTAGGCACTCTGTATGTGAATGGTACATCGGTTGCAAGCAGCTCTGAGATTACTTTTAACCCGAAAGATCTGCAGGTAACGGAAGCTTATGTGGGCAAGAGTCGTTATACGGCTGATCCGTTCTACAAAGGCAGTCTGGATAACGTAAGAGTGTATGATAAAGCATTAACAGCCAAGGAAATCCAGCGTCAGGCCAAAGAAAAGCCATAATTCAGAGTCCCCTTCGCTAGAGGTTGGGGCCCCATAGTGCACACATCAATAAAGCAGCCAATGTTTTGAACTGAACCCTTTGTTTAACACGACTAACAAGGGAGTTGCAGTTCATTACATCAGGCTGCTTTATTGTCACTTCACTTCGAATAATGAATAACCATGCTTAACTTGATAGCCGAAGCTCCGGGATTAATATAGGCATGGGGCTTGTCTGCTCGGAAACGGATCGACTCTCCTGAACTCACCGTATATTCTTCCGTCCCCACCCGAATCGTAACTTCACCCGCAAAAACAGTAATAAATTCTTCAGTTCCTTCGATGTGTGATTCAGCACTTAAAGAAGATTCCACATCCATCTCCATCATGTACATTTCAAAGCGGCGTCCTTCTTCAAAAGGAAAATGCGGATAAATCCGAACCCTTCCCTCATCCTCCATCAACACTTGAATATCATCGCCCGTTACAACGGTTGTATCTGACTTCGGCTCGTGAATCAAAGCAGTGAAGGAGGTTTTCAGGCCATTAGCAATCTTCCATACGGTTGCAATGGATGGATTGGATTCACCACGTTCAATCTGACCAAGCATGGTCTTGCTAATACCAGACATTTCGGCGACCTTGTCCAGACTGAGTTTTCTTTGTTCCCTAAGCTGCTTCAGGTTCTGAGCAAGAATACTATTAATATTTTTCAAAAATCCATCCTCCTCATTTTATAATTATATTGTGCTATATAACGTACATATTGTACAATAATAAAGACCGTACGCTATAACGTACATTCCAGGTCATTATATCACACAACTATTGGAGGAACCATGAACATTATACCTTTAGTGACCTATGCAATTATTGCTTCATTTACACCCGGACCCAACAATATCATTTCCATGACGCATGCCAGAAATCAGGGGTTCCGCAAGACCCTTCCGTTTATCAGTGGAGTTGCAGCCGGCTGCCTGCTAATTATGTTTCTGTCCAGTTATTTCAACCTTATTCTTCATCAATATATTCCTAGGATCGCACCCGTATTGAACGTGTTAGGATGTGTGTATATGCTCTATCTGGCGCTCAAAATTATGCGAAGTAAACCTGCAGATGCGCAAGAAAACAAGGTCAATCATTATTCATTTTTATTTGGGTTCACCCTGCAATTCATCAATCCCAAAGTCATTCTGTATGGGCTTACTGCCATATCCGTGTTTGTTCTGCCTCTTGGGCAGTCCCATGTTCATTTAATTGTATTTTCCTTACTGCTCACCTTCATCGGGATTAGTGCCAATATGACCTGGGCGTTCGGTGGCATGTTATTCCAGAGCTTTTTATTAAAATACGAGCGTCCTGTTAATATCGTAATGGGTATGTTGTTAATTTACAGTGCACTATCGATCCTGATGTAAAATGTAATAGAAAAAGCGTCCACTCATTCAATGAGCTGAACGCTTTTATATTTTTATCCTAATTCCGGTCTCCACCATGGATGTGTAGGATAATCCTCCGTATGAAGCACAACCTTCTCGCCGATTTTGGGAGTTGCAATCTTAACGTTCAAAGCATGTGCAGCCTTCGTAATCCGTTCAACGGGTTCATTCCAAGCATGGTAGGCCAGTGTAAATGCGGCCCAATGAATCGGGATGAGCAACTTACCCCCTACATCCAAGTGTGCTTGCACCGTCTCTTCCGGCATCATGTGAATGTTGGACCAACGCTCGTCATATTGCCCACATTCCATCAAGGTGAGGTCAAATGGACCGTATTTACTGCCAATTTCCTTGAAATGAGGACCGTATCCGCTGTCACCACTAAAGAATACTTTCGTATGTTGTCCAGCGATAACCCACGAACACCATAAGGTAGAATTACGGTCGAATAATCCCCTGCCCGAAAAATGTCTTGCTGGCGTGCAAGCCAATGTTAGACCTTTGAACGATAACTCATCCCACCAGTTATGCTCGGTAATCTGTTCCGAAGGCACACCCAGTTGAATTAGCCGTCGACGAACCCCAAGCGGCACGATAAATCGCTTTGTTTTATCCTTCAATCTGCGGATGGAGTCATAATCCAGATGGTCATAATGGTCATGCGATATAATGATTGCATCCAGCGTTGGGAAATCCTCCGGTTGAATTGGTAAGTTGGTACTGTAACGTTTGGTACCCACCCAAGATACGGGGGATGGACGATTGCCCAGCATCGGATCAAAGAGCAACCGGTGCCCTTCAATTTCGAGCAAAAAAGCTGAATGTCCGAACCATGTAACTTGTGGATTATCCGACGCACTGAATGATTCAGCAGGTTCACATATCTCCATAGGCATCGTGCCAGTTGGCCTCCGCTCTACATTTCCACGCATGGAATCTCTCAATATACTGATCAGGGACTTGAAGTTCATGCCTGCCGATGTCGGGAGCTGATTTTCGTATTTTGTCATTATACATACCTTCTGTTCTATATAATCAATCTATGGTTCAACTTTTGGATAATATCAACTTATATCGTAGCTATATATTAATTCATTGGCCGTTGATATTCAATTTTCACTAGAACACACCCATTCCCCATGATCGGAAATAAACTCAATTAAGATAGAATTAAGACTCTGTTTTCTCTCCTATAAGATTGGGCATATATGATAGAGAAAATACATGGAGAGTATGTGAGAGAACATGAAGAAATGGCGTAAAAGATTAGTTAAGTTTTTGATATTTGACCTGGCGATAGTTCTGTTGCTTCTGGGTACTGGCGTGATCTACCAACAAGTGGGTTTAAGGCAGGATGCCAAAACACTCGTCCCCCCTGGTAAACTGTACGAAGTCCATGGAGACAATATGCATCTATATACTGGTGGAGAAGGCGATGTAACAGTCGTACTCGCCTCTGGCTGGGGGACCGCTAATCCCTATGTGGATTATTATCCATTATATGAAAAGCTTGCTCCCAACACAAAATTCGCTGTATATGACCGATTTGGCTATGGATATAGCGATCAGACCGATAAGAAACGTGATGTCGATACCGTAGCTGAAGAATTACACGAGTTGTTGCAGGTATCTGGACAGAAGCCACCTTATGTATTGGTTGGACATTCACTCGGCTCGCTGGAGACCATCCGTTTCGCACAAAAATACCCTGATCTCGTTAAGGGTATCGTCATGATTGATGGCGGAAGCCCCGAATATTATTCGAATGACGATGACTCTTTGGCAGACACAATTGGTGGTTTTGCGAATAAATTCCGTATCCAAACCGGACTATTTCGCCTCTCCATGCAATCTGACATGGTTGTCGAAACTTCCAATGCCAATCGTAATGAACTGAAACTTGTACCCGATGATCTGAAAAAATTGGATACAACAGCGCTGTTGCACAACTATGGTAATGTGAACACGTTGGATGAATTACGTGAAATAGCTGCCAATGCCAAAGTGGTCGTAGATCACAAGCAATCCTTACCGTTTCCACTCACCATACTGACGGCTGATTACCTTGGTGCAAGTGAACCCGAATGGGATAAATCCCAAGTAGAATTCAAATCTTGGTCAGCTGATTCTAAACAGGTAACCATTAAAGATACCGATCATTACATCCATCAATATCGCCCTGACCTTGTTGCGGAAGAGATATTGGCCCTGGTGAAAAAGTAACCTACACCCTGCTAAAGTAAGGCTATGTTATATCATACTTAAAACCCCAAAGATTCTCTAATATCTTTGGGGTTTTAAGTATGAGATTTATTGTGCTATCGCCAGTCTTGGCCGTTGGGACCTGAAATCGCTGAAAGCTTGTTCGATCTCTAATGAAGTCAACTGGTGACGATAAAAGTACTGTTTCATCGCCTCCATTTCGGTTCGATCGCCATTGTAGATGTTATCAATTCTTCGAATGACGTGGTTATATAAGTTCTCACGTCTGGAGTTTACAGGCTCACACAACCAAAAGTTCGTTCTTTTCACATCACCTGTCTTGGTCCAGAGCAAATTCTCATATCGGATGACATCCCAGTCCCAATATCCAGCATGAATCTGCTGAAGTTCCGTCGTGAACATATCGTATATCAAGTTGGGAGGAATGTGTCCATAGGTTACACGGTACTCTTTCAGTTTGAATGCTTCAATCCACTCTGTCAGGGTGTACTCACCTGGTGAATACGCATACAATTTAGGTGCATAAGAATTACTCTCCAATGCCCTAAGTGCTTCACTTTCTATCTCCCCATCCAATCTTGCACGTGAAGCATATACCTTGAGACAATAATCTTGCAATCTATATACAACCGAGCTATTACTAATAAGCGAAGCCTGTAAAGTGAGATGGCCGTTTTTTTCGTAGTGCAACAGCATCTTTTCAATGTTATTGCCAATGGGATTGATGATGATCATAATGAAGTCTCCTTGAGTAAAAATAAAATATAAACCGTTTTCGAATTGGTTAAAAATTGTACTATTACATTCTATATTACCCTTTTATATTAGTATGAACATATACAATTTTGCCGGAACATGAAGTATTTGCTCTGAAATTCATTCTTTAAACCGCCGTATTTCGGCTACATTTTTAGTCTAAAGGCTGTAACCCGTTTCACGTCAACACCAAAAAAGATAGAATAAATACAAAAAAAAGCGATGCGTCCTTAAAGTTAAGGAACACATCGCTCTTATACAATATCAAATTATTATTGTTAGTTAATGGATTAATGCATAGGACCTTGTTGTCCCGGCGTTGATCCTACTTTGACCCGTTTCACGAAGAGTGAAGTAATCAGCCCAATAATCGACAGAACTAATGCGAATACAAACGCATTCTGTACACCTGACGTGAAACCTGCCAGTTGATTTTCTGGACTTTCCGGGTTCGCTACTCCGCTCAAAAAGCGGGATTGTCCTGCGCTCAGTATACTTACCGCAACAGCCGTACCGATCGCCCCGGATACCTGTTGCAACGTATTCATGATGGCAGTACCGTGAGGATAATACTCACGTGGCAATTGGTTCAGACCATTCGTTTGTGCAGGCATCATAATCATCGAGATTCCGACCATCATGAACACATGCAGCGTAATGATTTTGGCCAGTGTTGTTGTAGGTGTAATTCCAGTGTACATGAAGAGTACAACCGTTACGACAGCCAGACCAATAATCACAAGCCACTTCGGACCGAACTTATCAAACAGTCGGCCCATGACCGGAGACAGTAAACCATTCAGCAAACTACCCGGCAATAGAACCAGTCCGGCAGTTAACGCTGTAACGGCCATACCTTGTTGCAGATACATTGGCAGGATCAGCATGGATGACAGCATCATCATCATACAGATGAATATCAGGATCAAGCCAATCGTAAACATCGGATATTTGAACGCTCGCAAATCCATCATTGGCTGTTTCATTCTCAGCTGACGGATGCTGAATAACAGCAAGGACAACACACCAATAACGAGAGTGGCAACAACGACCGGACTAGTCCAGCCTCCGCCAGTTTCCCCGTGTCCCCCTGCACTACTGAAGCCGTATACGATACCACCAAAACCAAGGGTAGAAAGGATAATGGACAGTACGTCAATTTTGGGCTTGGTCAATTTCGAAATATTCGGCAAGAACAACAAGCCGCATACCAGTGAGATCAGGAAGAACGGCAAGGAGATCCAGAAGATCCAATGCCAGCTCAGATTAGCCAGAATCAGACCGGAGATACTCGGACCGCTTGCTGGTGCAAACATGATAACCAAACCGATCAATCCCATGGCAGCACCACGTTTTTCAATCGGGAAAATAACCAATATGGTGTTAAACATCAGTGGCAACAATAGCGCTGTACCTATCGCCTGTAGTACCCGTGCCACCAACAGAATTTCGAAGCTAGGTGCAAGTGCAGCAACAAATGTTCCTGCAATCGAGAAAATCAAAGATGTTGTAAACAACTGTCTTGTGGTAAACCACTGCAGCAGCATACCGGATACCGGTACCAGGATTCCCAACACAAGCAAGTAACCTGTAGTTAACCATTGAATCGTTGTAGGACCTACTTCCAGTAGAGCCATAAGTGGCGTCAATGCCACGTTTAATGCCGTCTCTCCAAACAGACCAATAAAGCCGCTCAGCAGCATCGCGAACAAAATCGGAAATACCTTGTATTGCTTTGTTTCTTGTTGATTCTGTGCAGAATCAGCCTTCATGGAAACCTCCACGATCCCATCCTCCTCAAACGTATCGAACTTTCTTTTTCTCTGTCTCTTGGTATAAATTATTGAATCTGTTTGGCGTTCTTCGTCACAACCGACAAATACTCAGCAGCCGTCAGCAGAGGCTGTTTATCCTGATTCGTCAGGCTGATAATCAGTGCTCCCTCCATCAAAGAAATGATCAGAAGTGCCGTCTCCCGCGCCTTCTCTTCACCAACGCCATCCAAAATCAGATGTTTCTTAATGACATCCTGCCAATCTGCAAATACACCCTGACATGCAATACGCAACTGCTGACTAATACACGATGTCTCCACAGCTGCCCAGAAGCTGAATGGCAGAAATCCGGTAAACCCGGCTGCTTCTGTTTCATGCGCCAAATCATGAATAAATCTCTGAATGGCATCCCCCGTATTGTCGTGGGCTGCAAATGTTTTCTCAAATGTCTGCAAGATATGTTCATTGGCTTTTTGAATACACTCGTGCGCGAGCTCTTCCTTGCCATGCGGGAAATAATGATACAACGACCCTTTCGGCGTACTACTCTCTTTGATGATCTGATTCAGACCGGTCGCATGATATCCTTGTGAAAAAAACAGTCTCGCTGCTGTGCTGACAATAGACTCTCTAGCATTAGACTTTTCACTCAACGAAAGCCACTTCCTTCAAATAATTATAACAATCGGTCTATATAATTAAACTCGTTCAGATAAGGACTGTCAATCATTTTTATTTCAAATTTTAATGTAAACGCTAACAGTTCAGGAGTGAGAAAATGAACCGAGCGACGGCTCATGGTCAGATCATCATAACAGCCGCTAATTTGGAGACAAAGCTCCAGATTAAGCGGCTGTTTGTTAGCATGTGTATATTAAGAATTGTATATTAGTAGATATTGGAGTCATCTCCGTCTCAATGTACCTCCTCATGCACAGCTTTAGGAGTTTCAGCTGTTCGTTTATTACCTGCCCACACGTCTTGCACGTAGCGTCCTTCGGCCTGAAGCTGAATGAGCCAGCCCTTCGCTTGCTGCATCGTTGCTCCCTGCACTTCCTGATATGCTTGCTGCAAAGTCTCTTCTACCGCAGGAGCCATCTGGCTTCCATCCCCGCATACGTAGAGTTTTCCTTTGTTCATCAGCATGTGAATTAACTGTTCAGAATCCTCCTTCATCAGATGTTGTACGTACGTTTTGGGCTTGCCTTCTGCACGAGAAAAAGCAGTGTGTAGCTTAACGATCCCTTCCCGTTCGAATTGCTCAAGCTCATGACGATATATGAAATCTGATTCATTCCTGCACCCAAAGAACAAATGCGCATCACTCAGTGGCAAACCTCTCTGTTTCATGACCGCTCTCGCCTGGAGGAAACCTCTGAACGGCGCAACACCCGTCCCTGGTCCCACCATTATCATGGGTACGTCAGCCTCTTCCGGCAGATAAAATTCGGATTCCGGCGTACGTATAAACATCAGAATTCGTTCGCCCGTTGGACAACCGGCCAGGTACGTTGAAGCAACACCCTGATATTCGCCTTTGCCACTCCATGCGGGCTCTCTTACTACCGATACAGTTATGCTCGCTTGCTCGGAATTCAGGCTTGGCGAGCTGGATATTGAATAATATCTGGGCTTAAGCGGAGGCAATAATTCAAGGAACCTTTCGAAAGGCAGTTCACACGCCTCATACTTTTCTAGCAGGTCCAACATCGTGATTCGATTGGCAAGAATATAATCCTTGTAGCTGTTTTCATCCAACATGCCTTCCAGTTCACGCTTATGAGGTGGACATACCGTATGATTAGCTAACTCCTGCAACTGTGTTCTGGAGACTGGTATCTGCAATTCCACACAATAAGCGAGCAACTCATGAATCTTGACGGGTCTGTTCAGTGGAAGGTGTGTAAGATGGCTGACGTCCGAAGTTAATTGGATCGAAGAATCCCCACGTAGTCCGAACCGGCTGAGTATCCGATCCACATTCTGCTTCTGATTGCTAGGCAACACGCCGAGATGGTCGCCTTCTCTATAACTCATGCCTTCAGGCAGTAACGCTTCGATGTGACGCGTGCTTCTTCCACTTCCCAGATCCTGAAGCTCTTTATTAACTACAACCGTGGCATAGCTGGCATCATAAGTTCGTGCAAGTGGCATATCTGTTTTCTCACGGACAAACTCCATTTGAAGTCTGCTTGTGCTTGGCTTGGAGGATTTGATTGCTTCCTCGCTAATCCCCAAGGCACTCAACACCTGAGGCCACAACATATGCTGCCACGCCTCGACTTGTTTTTCCATATCACCTCCGGCATCGGCTTCACCGCGGGATAACAGTCTTTTACCTTCCAATTCTTCAAGCCTCTCATCTATTAATCGAGGAATGCTCTGGTACGTCCCGGACCAACTCCGATCTCCACAGCCCAGAACGGCATAGTTCACATCCCTTGCTTCCTCTGACCCCGCACCATTCAACCAGTCTACAAATGCCGTGGCATTTTGCGGAGGTTTACCATTATACGAAGCAGTGACGATGAGAACGACACCCTGACGGGGTAATCGGCCAACCCACTCATTCAGAGTGGCTGCTTCACTTGGGATTCCATACGAACGCCCTTTCTCCACAAGCTCTCGGGCAATGCCTTCTGCCGTTCCCAGATTGGAACCATATAACACCAGGAGCGATGGACGACCATTTGCTTCAACGACCATATTTTCTCCCGTCTGGCTGTCACTTGCTACATTCTTATGAACAACAGGAGCAGGTTTCTCTTCTGCATATACAGTAGCCTTATTCCTCGTTTGCGAAGCAGCGCGCGGTTTCACCTGGATTTGGAAGTCTCCCGGCTTCAACGTTAGCGTCTGTTTAACATCCAACTCATAGTTGCTGTAATCAATCAGGTCAAAATGTTTGAGGACCATGCCAAGCACAAGTGTTGCTTCATATAAAGCAAACTGCATGCCGATACACGCTCTCTCCCCATTACCAAAAGGTTTATACGCATGATGAGGCACTTTCGCCGTATCTTCAAATCGCTCTGGACGGAAAAGTTCCGCATCCTCTCCCCATGCCTCTCTGTCACGGTGAAGCTGGGGCAAAAGAATACTGCAACTTTCCCCTTTCTTCAAGGGATATTTGCCACCTATGACGGTATCTTCTTTGGCATATACATCAAATCCCGGGGCTGTTGGCCAGAGACGAAGCGATTCACTAAGAATCATGCGAATATAAGAAAGCTGAAGAATTTCTTCGTACTGTGGTGAGTCACTGACCAATATCTGATCCACCTCGTCATACGCCTTTTGAAGCGATTCCGGATTTTTGAGTAGAAAGTAAAGAGCAAAAGATAACAAACCACTCGTCGTTTCATGTCCGGCAATGAGAAACGTAATAATCTGATAACGAATGTTCTCATCATCCAGCATTTCTCCAGTCTCCGGATCTTTACCATTCAGCATACGTGCGAGCAAGTCGACCTCTTCGGGTGCTGAACTCGCTTTACGTTCCTCTATAATCTGATCTACCAGAGAGAACATCGTCTGTATATCCTCCTGGAACTGTCGTTTGGTTTTCACCATAAGCAGATTCTGAATTTTCAAACGTGAGCTCTTTTGCATTGCTTCATTTAATGCCCGAACCATGCTTTCAATAAAAGGACTGTGGTCCTGTCTATAAAAACTGTTAAACCGATAATTGAATCCACATAGTCCAATGGTATCCAACGTAAGGCGTGTCATATCGTCCGCAACATCGATCGTATCATTGGAATTGAGGCGTGCCCACTTGTTAATCAATTGATCGGCAATATCAATCATCATGGGATGATAACCTTTCATGGCCTGCTTGCTGAAGGTGGGAAGCAGAATGTTATGGGCCTTTTTCCAATTGGGCTCCGATGTTCTGCTTGTGAATAAACCATCGCCTCCAAAGGCACGTACGTTTTCGAGTTCATTATATACAAACTTATCAAAACGGGAGACATCGCATAACTCCGCGACAAGATCTGGCCCAGATACGATTAAACCGGAATAACCGGGAACCGTAAGGCGATATATTGGTCCATGCTGTTCAGCCAGAACACCTAGCGACAACGTTGGTTTATCTTTATCAATCAAAGGCAGATTGCCAAGTGGTCCATACATTTTGGGCTGTGGAATGGAAGTTGCATCACTCATGATGATCACCTCTTAACTGTACGCCGTGGAGCAAGGTATTCGTTAGCCATATGATAGCCGTTCTGCTTTCATTCATAAGTGATCTCTCCTTTAATGATTATATAAATGATAGTAATATGTATCATTTGATAATACAATAAACCATAATTGATTTAATATCAAATTTTCTTCCGGCTGAATTACTTTCAATTGAACCGTTCAACGTTTAAGTTGAAATAACAACAAATAGAGGATTGCATATGCAATCCCCTACTGTATGAACCAATGACGTTATGAGTCTATGACGTTTTTTAATGTATTCTAACGGTGACTTGGCTCATCCCACTTCTCGAAATTCAATTCATTATTAATGCTTACAGCAGACAATGCCCCCAGAGACGCAGCCGTGATTGCCTGATACATCTCGGATGCTGCATCACCAGCACTGTATACACCCGCTACAGATGTTTTGCCGGAAGCATCAACGATAACCGTCCCCGACTCTGTAATTTCACAACCGATGGCCTTTGGCAGTTCTGATCCGGTAAACAGTTTCGGTTGGAAGAAAACTCCTGTGCATGGAATCGCTGTACCGTCATTTAATACAACTTGCTGTACCATCCCTTCTTCAGAGTTAATGGATTGAATCGGTGCATCGAATACAGTAACATGATGCTGCTTCAGTTCTTCACGCTGCTCATCGGTTAAGGAATCTGATCCATTCGTACAGATCGTATAACGTTCTGTCCAGCCGGATATGACTTTTGCCATATGTAATGCCTTATCTCCACTAACGATGATGACTAGCGCTTGGTCTCTTAACTCCCATCCATCACAATATGGACACACAAACGCACTTTTACCGTAAACTTCTGTTAATCCGTTAATATCCAAGGGAAGGTCTTTCTTGCCTACCGCAAACAAAATCTTTTTCGTGCGATAACTTGCCCCCTGAGTAGTCTTAACTACAAAATCACCATCGCTACCTGTTATCGCAGTTGCCGTATCGGATGCAAATTGAACTGAGGGATACGCTGCAATCTGTTCTTTGGCAGCTTTCCGGAATTCACGTGGACTTGCCCCATCTCTTGTCACAAACCCATGTGTCTCCCTTGTAACCCAGTTACGCGGTGTCTCATCATCAATGACCACAACGTTCTTGCGGGCCCTGCCAAGTACTAGGGCTGCATTAAGCCCCGCTGGTCCTCCACCAATAATAAGTACATCCAAAAGTTGATTCATATTACTCACATTATACACCTTTTCCAGACATTTAATATCTCTAATTAAACTTTAAAAATAACCTCCGCTTTCTCTTAAGAAAGTAATATCGGAGAATTACAGGAACACATTTTAAACAAGACTATTAAAGATATCTTATGTCTACAATAAACAAAACCTAACCATTTTGCAACATATATCTTTAACCACTTTCTTCAATCCAGCCTGTGTGAGTTGAATAAAAAATTATTTACACTTACACTACAATGACAGAACAAACTTTAAATCACTGTTATACCCGGATTATTGATTTCTCTCCTGTAACACAGAAATAATTATTTAACAATTAAAAACAACCTTGTTTTTAAATTGTTCACAATCAAATGACATTATTTTAAATACTAAAACGTTAATTAAATCACATAGTGTATTGAATGGTATAATAGCGACATAATATATAAGTATAGATATAGGAAGTGAGTTCTTGAAAACATTGAATAATGGTTCACAGACCAATATCAGCCTGGAGTATAGCTCGATTCCGAAAGTATTCTTCGATACGATCAAAATCGGAATCATCAAGTCCAACCTGATCGCCATGTTTGCGGGTTTAAGTTTGGCTTTATATGTATTTGATGCTTCAATCTTAGCTAATATTGTACCAATCATCCTGTCCTTTATTGGGTCTTCTCTCATTATTGGAGCTGCAGGGGTGTTTAACAACTTGTATGATCGTGATATTGATGCGATCATGGAACGTACGAAGAAACGTCCTACCGTTACGGGACGCGTAGATACCAAGTCGGGTCTAATTCTCGGTATTGCAATCACCATCATCGGGGGCATCATGTTGTACATCGCTTCCCCATCCGCTGCTGTATTTGGTATTTTGGGTCTGTTGCTTTACGTGTTCCCTTACACGATGTGGACCAAACGTACAACGATCTACAACACGGAAGTGGGAAGTCTTTCGGGTGCTGTGCCTCCACTCATCGGTTGGGCAGCCATTTCACCGGAACTGGGTCATTTCGAGATCTGGGCATTGGTCGTTACGATGCTCTTATGGCAAATGCCTCACTTCTACGGGATTGCGATTCGTCGTTTTGACGAATACAAAGCTGCTGGTGTTCCCATGCTACCCGTTGTTAAAGGCATCAGACGGACATACATTCAGACAAATGTGTACCTGGTACTGTTACTGATCTCCAGCTTTTTATTCTGGCCGATGAGTCCATTTGTCGCTATAGTGGCATTCCTGGTTAGCTTGGCCTGGCTCATTCTTAGTGTGGCTACCTTTGATAAGAAAGAAACAGAGAAATGGTCCAAACGGATGTTTATCTTCTCCATTAACCATATCACTATTATCTTCCTGGTCATCATTGCGTATTCCTTGATTGCTCAGATGATGAGATAAAAATATTCCATCTTTCCACTCATTATACGATAAAAAGCCTTACAGATTGTACTCTTTCAAGGAGTCGTCTGTAAGGCTTTTTTATTATCTTTTCTAAATTTTAAAAGCTATCCGACTTTGGCGGGGGTTTGTTCCCCTTGCCACAGCAACTGCATCTCTTCATTGGTGGCAAGCAATTCGGCCAAACTTCCCTCGGCTTCAATGCGTCCATCTTTCATCACGATAATGTGATCTGCTTTGGAAAGTGCAGCCCTGCGGTGAGAAACTGCGATGCAGGTGACATCCGGCTCTTGGAACAGCCCTTCCCATACTTGTTGTTCTGTCTCCACATCCAGTGCACTGGACAGGTCATCAAAGATAAACAGGTCCGCCTCCGTCATTAACATGCGTCCTGTGGCCGCGCGCTGAATCTGCCCGCCTGACAGCATCACCCCTCTTGGACCAACCGGGGTCTCAAGCCCCTGATCCAGATGTTTGATATCCTTCTCCATCACAGCCAGACGAATGGCTTTTTCAAGGACTTGCTCGGTGTTACCCTGTTTGCCCTGGACGATATTTTCTTTCAACGTATCACTGAACAATCTTGGCACTTGAGGGGTATACGCGGCTCTAGGCGGCATCAGGAATGTGGCTGGATCAACAGCCGCTCCATTCCAGTGAATGTCCCCTTTTTGTTTGGGTAACAGTCCAAGAAGTGTTCGTACAAGTGTTGATTTACCTGATCCGATCCGTCCCGTAATCACAAGAAATTGTCCACGTTTCAGACGGAAACTGATCTCTTCTATGCCATTTGAAGAATTCGGATATTGATAAGTCAGCTTATTCACCTCAAGAGATTGCAACTTCTCCTTAGGGTCCCTCTGTTCACTTACAAGCTCCGGCGGATCTTCATACAGATAGATTTCCCTCGAATCCATGATCTGGTCTTCTTCCCCTGGGCGGAATAGCTTACGCATACGATCATAGGATACCTTGAGCCTTTTGTGCTGAAACACCATATAACCAAACAGTGAAATGCTAAATCCGATATTGGCGAGATAACTGGTGAATAAGGCAAAATCACCTACGGTAAAATTCCCTGCTTTCATCTCAGCTGCACACATCAGTAGAATCAATCCGGTACAGATACTTAGCACATGCTGATTCATCGATCTCATCCACTGCTTGAACAGATTGTCTCGAAGTGCAGCCTGGCGACGATCTTCATTCAACTGGTTGAAACGTGAAGAGACATTCTCTTCAGCCTGACCCAGTTTCAGAGCTTGCACTGCTCCAAACGTTTCCGCAATAAAACTGGTAATTCGCCCAGTCGATTCGCGATTAACCTGTGCATATTTCCGAGCCCGATTTCCGGACAGATTGTTAAGTAAGGTCACAACTACCAATGGCAGCACCGCAACCAACGTGATCTGCCAATTAATGTTCGCCATAATGACGATGGACACAACAGCAAATACAAGTCGTCCCCAGAAGTCCACCCATGATTCTACATACTCGACGACTTCATCGACATCATCCCGAAAGCGACTCATCGCCTCCCCTGGTGAAGCCGGAAGATTACGCCCAGGCCAGCGCATGATTGCTGCGAGCATGTTGGTTCGCAAAATCGCCTGAACATGATACAGATACGTAACCCATGCATAGAAGGCTACAAAAAATGTGCCCACCCGTGCCATTCGGACCAAAGCAATAAAGATTAGCGGCACAGCAAGCCACATGTAGTCGTTTGAACCTGCTGTTGTGCGATCAAAAAACCATTGCATTCCAATACCAATGGCTAGCGGTAAGGAGTGAAATATACACCATAACAATCCGTTGATTATAAATAGCAAAGGCCTGAATCGAAACAAACGGCCTATAAATCCTGCTACAGTCATGCCAATTCCTCCTCTCGGCCTGTAATCAGCAGTCTGGCATAGTGAGATGCAGGGTTACTGGCAAGTTCTTCTCTCGCTCCAAATTCCAGTACCTTCCCATCACCGAGCACCATAATCCGGTCCACTTTCTCCAGCGTAGCCAGTCGGTGAGCAATGATGACTCCTGTGGATTGTTTCATTAACTGGTCAATTGCTGATTGCAGCATACCTTCGGTCGCAGCATCCAGACGTGACGACGGCTCATCCAGAATAACCAGACTCGGTTCGGTCAGGAATACGCGAGTTAAGGCAAACAACTGTGCTTCCCCTGCCGACAATGAAGCTCCACCTGCAGCCAGATACGTATCAAGTCCTTCTGGTTGTGAATTAATCCATTGGCTAAGTCCAAGGCGATCCGTCGTCTCCTTGATCATCTGATCGGATACATCCCCATTGAACAGGGTCAGATTGTCACGCAGCGTGCCATCAAACAACTGCACATCCTGTGTCACCATTCCCACCCGGCGATAGAGCGCTTGTAATGAAAGCTTTGTGATATCCGTTCCACCTACACGGATCGTGCCCCGATCCAGATTGTAAAGCCGGAGAAGAACACGACTAAGACTTGATTTACCGCTACCTGTGCGACCAATGATCCCCAGACGTTCACCAGGTTTAATGGCAAAAGTAATGTCCTGCAATACCGGTTTATCCTGGTTATAACTGAAATGCACCTGACTGAATTCCAGACCAAGAGGTCCTTCCGGCAATTGCTCCTCTGTGCCCTCTTCAATCACACTTTGCATGGACAACAGCTCTCTGGAGCGCAGCATGCCTGATTTTGCTTTTTGGAACTCCTGCACCTGATCTCCCAGCATTTCAATTGGATCATTCAGCATCTGCGTATATTGGTAGATCAGAAATAATGTTCCGATACTAATTAGACCTTCCATATAATAATGCACACCCAGCAAAAGCACCGCAGTGACCGCCAGAGCGAACAGAACTACTGTGGTATTCCACGGAATAACCCGTAGCAGCCAGGCTTTTCTCCCCTTACGGAATACCGTGCGCATCGTGCGGTAAAAGCGGTTCATCACATAGGGCACATGACCATTTGCTTGCACATCTTCAATCCCGGCAATGCGTTCTTCAATTAATCCGAACAGAGAGGCACTTGCCGCCCGTTCATTTTTGGAAGAGTCCACGCCCAGATTTCGGATGAAGACCATGAACAGGATCGATAATAATGTGAACACGGTCATGACCAAAGCAATGGGTACATTAACACTGAACATGAATCCGAGAATTCCGGCCAGGAGCACAAAACTCCCAATCACTTGCACAATGAACATCGCGAAAAAATTGGAAATGCTCGTTACGTCACCATCCACACGTTCAATCATCTCACCAGGTGTTTTCTCATTATGAAAACGCATATCGAGACGCAGACAGTGCTTCAGCAGATCTCCGCGCAGTTGATTCGTGGCCCGCCAGGCCACATCATTCCCCAAATAACTGACCGCTACCGTGATGAGTTGATTAGACACGGCGACAACCAGAAATATTCCTGCAAGCTGAACAAGATTGGTGAGGACTCCCCCACTCGCTGCTGTATCAATAAATCGTTTGATAATCTGTGGATTCAAAAGCTGAAGCCCCGTTGATGTGAGCAACATGATTAAAAGTAAGGCCAGTCGTCCTTTAACGGGTTTCAGATAACGCAGCAGCCATGACATGGAGCGTTTCTCTGTTTTGGGCACAGGTCCCACCTCTTTATCGGTTTATTTAATTGTTCTTGCCTATTCATATTTGTTGATGATCTTAACGACAGCAAATTTGCGATCACTAGGATGAGTCATACATAATGACATTAAAATCGGGATTTCCCGCCCATAATTGATATGTAGAACATAAGTTGACCATTGTACATTCTCCTTTTTAACAAGTTAGTTTTTTATAAAATAACGCTCCAAACACTCCTTTCCATGTGAACAAATTGGGTGGAATGCATGCAAAAAAGCCATAGATGAACTAATGTTCATCTACAGCTTGTAGCCAAAAGAGATCGAATGAAATGCAAAGCATTTCCCGTATCTCCTCTGCATCGCAATAATGATGAGCGTCCACGACAGGAGTGCACAAACATGACTGTCCCAACGCGATCATTGCAGAAAAATAGGATTAATGTCACTATGCTCATGCGTATTCAGTTATCGATTCGAAATCTGTATAGGCATAAACATAATCATCATCCCACCCGTTTCACATATTTGTTGTTTATTGTATTCGTTGGATCAACATCCGTCAAGATAATTTTAACTGAATTGTTATTTAATTCATGCCATTAAACTTTTCAATTCTCGCTACATACTTAATGATGTAGGCTTTGTTTGCTTCTCTCTAACTACAAGACGTCGATGTGCGATCAGAAGAAAAGGTACTCCCAGGGCAGTCGTCAGTGCAATCGGCACAAAAACAGCTAGCCCATTCTCCGCTCCAAATTGACTTAACAACACCCCTCCCATGACAGGAGCAATGACACTACCGATATTATTGAAGCCGATGGTCCCGAAATACGTCCCTTTCCATTCCGGCTTTGCAATCCGGTCAATGAGCATATCCATCATGGTGAACAACAACACTTCCCCAATGGTAAATAGTATGACACTCATCATCATCATGAGTACACCTTCAGCGATTCCAACCATCATCAGACTGGTTGCAACCAGCAGGTTACCCACAATCAGAGGAACAAGCGGTGGAAAGCTTCGGAAGGTTCTCACAAGAGGATACTGAATAATCAGTACCGTCACGGCATTCAGGGACAGCATGTACGAGAACATCTGACTTCCATTCTCAAAGATCGGGCTTCTCGCCAAGTACTGTGCCAACGTAGAACTAAAGTGCCCGTAACCCAGAACACAGAATGTGGTACCGATTAATACCGGCAGAAATACCCGGTCGCGACCAGTGGTCATGAGTGCTTCACGCAAACGTGGTGCGGTTGCCTGATGACGCTCTGGCAGATTGGCATGCTGTAGCTTGAATTGCAGAAATAATACAAGTCCATAGGCTATGTATACCAAGCCGGAAATCACAAACGGAAACGTCGATTCAGATGATCCCAGCTGAAATCCGATAATTGGCCCAAATACCACACCGAGATTAATCGCAGCATATCTAAGGTTGAACACCAGCAATTTGTTCTCCGGAGAAGTAATATCCGATAACAGCGCTCTGGAAGTGGGTTCAAATACTGCGCGGCATAATCCGTTTAACGTATTGGCAACAAAGAACACCCATAGATGCTCTGCTGCTGAAAAGATGAAAAACACACCTGCCCAGCTAAATACCGAGATTAACATCACGATTTTGCGACCGATCCGGTCCGAAATATAACCTCCATAAAAGCTGACCATAACACCTGCCAGCGAGCTAACGGCCACAGTAATACCGGTCTCGGTCGGTGTAGCATCTAACACACGTGTCAGATAGATGGATAGAAACGGGATACTCATTGACGTCACAAGACGTCCAAACATGGTTCCGATAATAATCGTCCATGCCAAGGGGTGAATTTGCCTTAAATATTGCTTCATGCGAACTTCTCCTATTCTTTCTAAGTGCTTCAATGCGGGATGATTTAACAGCCTCTTCTAATGAGTGTTCAAAAAGTCCGGTTTTCAGTACCGAGAAGATGGGATGAAGCTAGAAATGGAGTAGCGGAGCGTAGGGAAAACTACGTGAGCAACGGACATTTCGGCTGAATTTCATATTCGATGCTGATGATGCCTTTTAGGCATCTTTCATAATCAAAAGCGGACTTTTTGAACTACCTCTTCTAATGTATAATTGTAAGGATAAAAGGGGGAAGTAAAAGTGTAAACATATGATCACACTTTTCACCTTTAATAGAGGAGTCATGACCATGGATACTCTGCATACACACTTTATAAGGCTCGCCGGGGCCGAACAGCTTTCATTCAAGCTCCATGAACCTGTAGCGGTAACCATCGATAGCCTGTCCGCTGCCCTGTGCTGCACCCCTCGTAATGTGAAATTCATTCTCAGAAAATTGGAAGAACTGGGCTTCATCCATTGGCAACCGGGACGTGGTCGTGGACATCATTCGAAGCTAACGATGCTACGTAGCATGAATGAAGCGTTGGAAGCGAGTTTTACCGAACTTTTAGGTAAAGGCAAAATGAAAGACGCCATTGAACTCATCGGAACCGTCCAGATGGATGATACATTGCGAGAACAGCTCATGCTCTCCCTTCATCAACAGATGGGATTTCACGGCCACGATGAAACTGCCTCTGGTCAGGATATCCTGCGCATCATGAGGTCACGCCAGTTAGGTGGTTTGGACCCAGCCTTTGTTTATACTGCATTTGAAACCTACCTATTAAGCCAGGTCTGTAATACATTGATCACTTATGATGCCAAGACAGAATCATTCCTGCCA
This sequence comes from Paenibacillus sp. FSL R7-0026, assembly GCF_038004485.1. Classification (NCBI taxonomy): domain Bacteria; kingdom Bacillati; phylum Bacillota; class Bacilli; order Caryophanales; family Paenibacillaceae; genus Paenibacillus; species Paenibacillus sp. FSL R7-0026. The sequence continues at coordinate 2,665,604 of NZ_JBBORG010000001.1, read as the reverse complement.
GCACTGGCGCACATGTGGGAATGCAGCGAGGACCATCGCTTATGGACCTTCTATCTCCGGAAAGGTGTACGTTTCCACAACGGACGTATCATGACGTCCCGGGATGTGCAAGCGACGTTGCAACGATTGATTGATGTGCATAGTCCGTCCATCTGGTTATATCGGGATATCGAACGTGCTGAAGTAGCTGGCGATTACTGCATCAAGTTTTTTCTACATCGTCCTAATCGGTTCTTCTTGCATCTGTTCAGTTGTATTCGGATGACGATCCTGCCCTACGATTACAATGTAGCCAATACCTTAATTGGTACCGGTCCTTTTCAGATCTCTGAGCTGAATGAAGATGTGCTGGAGCTTACCGCTTTTGATGCGTACTACGGCATCCGGCCACATCTGGATCAAGTCCACTTCTGGTTTGTGCCTGACCTGAGTCCGAATGATCGCTATTATGAGCTACCGGGTACAGATCGATTGAGTCTCACAACAGGCTGTGATCAGACCAACAGTATCAATTATCCGGCGCTGGGTTGTCAGTATATGCTGTTCAATTTTCACAAGGAAGGCATCCATCATCATCCCCTATTTCGACAAGCCCTGCGTATCGTCTATGATTCGGTCGCACTTGTCCGAGATCTCGGTGGGAATCGGATCACACCGGCCAGCAGCTTTCTGCCTTGGAGAAGTGCAGCCCAAGACTGGACCGCTACCTCTCTTGAACATGCTCGTGAATTACTGCATAACTGTGGGTACCAGGGTGAGACGGTAACATTATCGTATAAGCATAATAAGGATGCAGACGTTGCGGAGTGGTTCCAGTGTCGGGCAACGTCCATCGGTCTGAACATCAGCATGCAGGCCGTTGTGGATTATTTCAACTCAGAGGAAACCACGAACGCACAATTGATCCTCGCTGAAGAGATACTGGAGGAAGATTGGCAATACGGCATGATTCATTTTTTCAAAAACCTGTCCAACCACTTTCATATGTGTATGTCTCCTGCATTCCAGTCTCTACTGGATGACAAACTGGATCATTTCGCTAAGCTTCATCGGGCAGAACGTACTGCGCTCCTGGATGAAGCTGAAGCCTTGCTACGTGATCACTGCTGGATCTTGCATGGCTGTCACATGAACAAGCAGGCTGAACTGGATCAGAGCATCTTCGGTATGCAGACAGCGGAATTCGGATATATGGACATCTCGAAATTATGGATCAAAAATCCTTAGGGATTTGTGCACAGTCGCATCTGCGGCATACAGGAGTGGACCAAATCATGGAACAGCAAAAAAGCCGGTAGCCTATTGACGATAAGCTAGCGGCTCTATTGCCGATCCATTTTTAGTGCAATCAGAGATTAATATTTAGAGATTATTTTTGATGTAATAGCTCTCCAATGCTTGCATAATGGACTCGATTTTTATCGGTTTGCTGACATACGCATCCATGCCTGCCTTCAAGCAGTTTTCCATGTCTCCTCTTACCGCATTTGCAGTTACTGCAATAATGAATGGACAACTCTCGGGGTGCAAAGCATTTTTAATCGCTTTTGTCGCTTCGAATCCATTAAGCCTTGGCATATGCACATCCATGAAAACAATATCATATGAATTATGTTTGACCGCCTCGACTGCCTCAACACCGTCCGCCACATGATCCACGAAGTGCCCTTTTTTCTCAACGATTCTGCTAAGGACGAGCTGATTCACTTCATTGTCTTCTGCGATTAATATTCGTAAAGCTGATGTTCTGCTCTTCTTCTGCTGTTGATCTAACCTGTTGCTCTCTTCACCGTTATTTAATATAAATTGGGCGGTAAATATAAATATTGTACCTGGTTCATCCGATTCCTCGATCCAGATCTTTCCGTGCATAAGCTCCACCAATTTCTTGCTAATGGCAAGGCCAAGACCGGTACCTTGAGGTTTGCGGGTCATAAAATTGTCCAGTTGGTAGAAAGGTTCAAATAATTGTTGTTTCCTCTCAGCCGGAATGCCAATACCCGAATCTTTTACCTGAAAATAAAGCTGCACGTTATTGCCGCACTGCTCCTTAACTCCCACTTTAACTTCCACGCCACCTTCTGAAGTGAATTTGACTGCGTTGCCGATGATATTGGTAAGTACCTGTTTAAGACGATAAGCATCACCATACACCGGAGTTGGAATAGCATCTTCTACGCACATGCGAACATCCAGCTTTTTTTCACGAGCCAGTGGTTTTACGATTTGCACCGTCTCGGTCACGATTTCTACGAGATCAAAAGGATCTTCTACCAGATCGGTTTTGCCTGACTCGATTTTGGAAAAATCAAGAATATCATTAATGATGGCCAACAAGGAGTCTCCACTCTTCTGGATAATTTCGATATATTCCTTTTGTTCCCCGCTAAGTCCAGGAGTATCCAGAAGCAAATCCGTCATTCCAATGACACCGTTCATAGGTGTGCGAATTTCATGGCTCATCATCGCCAAAAATTCACTTTTGGCCTTGTTCATTCTCTCAGCTGTCTCTTTGGCTACAAGCAGTTTTTTCTGCTCCGTAATATCCTTCGCAATCAGGTAAAACCCGACATTGGATTTATTAATAATGATTGGAGCAAGCGTAGCCAAGACTTCTGTCTCAAATCCATCTGTGTGCCGAACAGCGTTGATCTCCTTTTCAGCCATCTCATAATTACTGCCCAGAATCAGACCCAGATTACCGGCTCCGATAAATCTGCTAATGCTTGTGCCGATCATTTCAGCCACGGGACAGCCCGTCATTTTCACCGCTACTGGATTCGCATTCATAATGTTACCATCCATGTTAAATGAGATAATGGCGTCATGATTGTATTTCTTAAGCGAAGTGTATCGCTCCACAGATTCCTGTAATTTAAATTCGATGCGTTTGCGTTCCGTGATATCCTGTAGCGTTCCGTTTAGCTGGACTGGCTGACGATGCTCATCAAGCGTAATCAATCCACGCAGGTGAAGATACTTCTCATTTCCATCAGAGCTGATGTGTTTGTATTCAAAATCAAGCGGTTCACCCTGTTTTACCCTTGTAATATGTTTTTGTAAAGAGGTTATTTCTTCAGCATCCATAATATCAAAAACATCACTTATACGATATGGTTTGCTGGTGCGTTCAAGTTCAAAAATCTCAAAGATCTGATCTGAAAATGTAATGTGGTCTTTGACCATATCCCATTCCCAACTACCAATTAAGGCAATACGTTCAGCCTCAGCACTGATATCCTTTTGTTTTTTTCGCTCTGATACATCTCGTCCAATTGAAAGAATCTGCTGTCCATGCTCAGCATCACCAAAGACCTTGTATGTGGTTTCAAACCACAGATAATGCCCATCTTTATGACGGACCCTAGTATTCAACAGATTACCTTTGGTCCAGTCCATCTGTGAAATCCGTTCCAGATCTTGTGGGTGGAAATATGCATCATTATTTTGACCAATTACTTCTTCTGGCGAATAACCCAGTAAACCTTGAACTGAGGGTGAGCAGAATCGACAAACACCCTCCTGATCGGCAATATAGATGATCTCCTGAGCATGATCCGTAATAAGTTTGAACATCTCTTCAGTATGCAGAAGCTTTTGTTCAGACATTTTACGGTCAGTAATATCAACAATGTGGCAAATAAAGTAAATAGGTTCATCCGTAATTTCGCTACGAACTAATGAAACATTCAATGAGGTCCATAAGATGTCACCATTTTTATTGATGTAACGCTTTTCGTATTGATTTTCTTTTGAGTTCCCTTCAAGTAGCTCGTAACTACAGATCACATCTTGTGGTGAATCCTCCGGATGCGTAATATCCTGGTAACTGAGATCCATTAATTCATCACTTGTATAACCTAGCATGCAGCAAAAAGCAGGGTTCACTTTCATCCATTGTCCTGTTGGAGCAACGAGTGCAATTCCAATAGGTGCTTGGTTATAGATCTGCTCGAACAATTCATGATGATCGACCTTTTGAACCTGCATTGTAAGCTCTCCTTTTGGTATATATACTTTAGATAAAGATTGTCGAAATATAAATTTGGCCTAATTTAATTTACTTCATAACAATTAATCCGTTTTAAAACACAATACCTGCTTAATACCCAGAAATTTAGCCGTTGAAACAAATCTTTTTAAGAGATTTGTGTCTTTAAAACCAAACAAGGCCCGGAATCCATCCACATGGAATCCCGAACTTTGTCATTATATATCATTATAAGTCATATGTTGCAAGGAATTGCGAGAAAATGGTTCAGCGCTCCCGCCCTACGAGATAATCCAATAAATGTCTTAAGAAGGGAATAGGTTTCGGCATCTCGTTCAATGCATCTGTAGCAAGACAATAATGCTCCCACATCTCTTTTTTCGCGCCTTCATCACCAAGAATAGACACAAAGGTTGAATTGTTGTTCCGCTCATCCTGACCTGCAGGTTTCCCAAGAATGAGGTGATTTCCCTCGAAATCCAGCAAGTCGTCCTTGATCTGGAAGGCGATCCCCGCATGATAAGCGAACTTTTTCAGCGTAGCCATCTCCGGTTCCTTCACTTGGGCAAGTATCGCTGGCATAACCAGAGCAGCTTCGAAGGCAATGCCTGTTTTGTAAAAACAGATCATGTTCAACTGCTCCTGCGTCAATGCCTTGCCTTTGGAGTTCAGATCCATCGCCTGCCCCATACACATATCCTCTGCTTTTTCAGCCGAATACTGAATGAGTTTGAGCACGGTCGCCGCATCAAAACGATCCAATGAGGATTGCTCTCCAATCGCCTTCTGGATAAGAAATAGACCGGTAAGCTCTGCTGTGGCACTATTGTGCACATGGTGCAGCGTGGAACGTCCACGCCTTGTCGAAGCATTATCCTGCGTAGGCAGATCATCAAAGATCAGGGAAGCGGTATGCATGTACTCCAATGATCTTAACAGCGGAACAATGGATGATTCAGGTAGACCATACTCGCGCACACCCATAACCCAAGTTAATATGGGGCGTAGCCTCTTTCCGTCTCCCTGCAAACTATAATTGGCTGCATCGATTAGCGTTTCTTTCATCTCATGCAGTCCACCGGGCTTTGCAATCTGCAACTCCACATTAATCTGTTCGCGAACCGTTCGAATGGTCTGCTTGAACTCCTCTTTCTCCTGCTTGTCATTTTTCAATTGAAGCACAACCTGATCCCGTAACAATTTATCAAGGAAATCAACGTCATCCGCTTTTCGCACCATCTGTTGAACCAGTTGATTGAATTCAGGCTGCCCAGAGGCAATGATCGTCATCACTTCATCATATTTCTGCTGCCCCAACCGTTCTTTACAACGCTTCAGCCCGTTGATCGCGCGATCCAGTATGACCTCACGGGTCTTGGCATCCGAGTTGTAAACATCATGGATTAGATGAGAGATGACTGCCCAATACAATTCATATGGATTAATCAGATCAGGGCGCAAATCTCGATACTTCAAATAATACGTATACGGAGTTACTGCCCCTTCTTCCATATCGTCAAACATATCGGCAAAATCATCTGCCAACTGATTATATATCCCGTAATAGAACGTCCGTAGATCAAATCCTTCATCCTCCGGCGCACTGAGAACAGACCGGACGATTAATCGGGAAGAAGAAGATTTGATAATAATCGGAATGTACAATTCTTCATTGGTATAATTCGCATTGGCTAATTTCTTGTTGCGATCGATCTCCTGAGACTGAAAGAACACATAGGATTGCTCTAAAAACGTGCGCTGTTTCTCTGGATGCTGGTAGTTCTTGATGTACTCAAATGCTTCCCGAAGCTCGGAATGTACATATTCAATCACTTCAAGGTTGCTGCCTTTCCACTCCCCCAGATCAGGTACGACCCCGGTAAGAAGTGCATCGCGTATCATCAGGGAATATTGTTCTTTTTCTTGAACAGTCAAAGCCTGTGAATCCAGCAAGTCATCCACAAATGGATATGTCAAACCGTACGAATAACCAAGTCGAATCGCCGCATCAAATCTCCGGGCACGTTCTTCAGGTGGCGTCTGCTCATTCATCTCATCGTCCACATGAAGGACCACGCCGAGAATGATCTTGATGAGCTTCCGCTGTGCCTGCTCTGCATCCAGCTCCTTCGGGATGTTGGATGCTACATTCTTTAATTTGTTCATCACCCAGATGACAGCCGTTTCAATGTGCTCCTTCTGTCCCCACCGGTACAACGCAGCCAGACTGATATAATCAGGCTGTCCTTTGCGCCCAGTAGCAGAGCCCATAAAGTATTTTTTGGTATTCTGGACAACGTTCTGAATTCGGGCCTGCGTACCCGGTGAATCAAGGGCTTGCCCCAGATCCCGCATATAAATATAGGAGATACTCCGATCCAGGTAATCATCCAGCTTTCCTGTAGTATTCAGCCAGTGGATATATCTATGAACATCCCGGGGATCCGGTTTTCTTTTGCTAGGTGATAAAAGAGAAAGCCAGTTAAAACGATGAATATGTTTTTTTTGCCATACATGAATATCTTGGGTAAGTGCTGTTGTATACGTATTATCCATAAGTTGCTGCCTAAGAGAAGTGAAATACTGAGACGCTTTCTGTTCAGCTAGCCGATATCCTGCATCAGCCTGTTCTGTAAGTACGTTATTCATAGGGTGGATACCTCAACTTCTATTAATGTTAAACATGTATCCATGAAAGGAGATGAGGTGCTCCATGGACGAAAACTGAACTCATTTGATCGTGTATCCAACGCTTCAGCTCATGTTCATAACCTTTATACGGCGATCCAACCGTTTGGTTACGAAATCGTCATTGTTCATTTCCATATACGTGATTTTACAGAATGGAAGACCAGACTTTGACCGCTGTGATGGCGATAAGTACGATTAATGCATATCGAAGTACCCTCACATTGATCATCGAACTAACCCGTGAACCAAGGGATGCCCCCAGCAGACTGCCGATCACCGTATAGATGATGGGTTCCATCGGAATGTCTCCACCCGTAATTTTCCCTATAACGCCGCCGATTGCGGAGATAAATACAATCGCCAGTGAAGAAGCAATCGTTGTTCGTACGGGGATATTGAGAATCGTCAGCATGATGGGAATAAGGATAAAGGCACCACCCGCACCAACAATTCCAGACACAACTCCTACTGCAAAAGCAGTACCTGCGGCAATCCATCGGTTAAACACCAGTGGATCTGAGGTATCTAGCTTTCCCTTTCCGGAAATCAGCATAAGCACAATCGCTATAATTGCCAGAATGCCATAGATCAGATTAATAACCCTTCCGTCCAGATGACCGGATATGAACCCACCAATCAGACTGCCAGCAAGAATGCTGGAGCCCATGTACAGCACCAAACCGCGGTGAACGATCGCCCCACCACTTCTACCCGTTTTTACTTTTCTGCGGAATGCAATCACACCGGCAAGTGAAGCGAAAAACACTTGAAACATACTAATCGAAGATACCTGATGTGCTGAGAAGGGCTCCAGTCCCATCCAGGATGGAACATATAACAGCAGCGGATAATTGATAATGGCCCCACCAATACCCAACAAACCGGAGAAGAATGAACCGACCAGACCCAGTATAAACATGATGATAAAAAGCAGAAGATCCATCGGTTATGCGCTTCCTTTCGTGCAATATAAATCTCATCTCAATACCACTCAAAAGTGCTATACAAGGTGAATATAATCCGTTATAATGAAAACCAAGTAAATTAATCCGAAATGAGTGATTAAGCATGTTTAACGTGTTGAAGACTCTTTTTGAAAATAAATGTCCACAGTGCAACGAAAAATTACAAGTTCATAACGATGCGTTGTGCTCGACCAAAACCTGTTCTCAATGTCATTACAAAGAAGAGAGTTATGGCTCTCTCGGCGTTCGAATTGTCTATGACACACCACAAAATGATAAAAAGATACAACCTTGCTAATTGTATCACGATCTCTGAATTTTCGGGATGATTCGACAAACTTATTTCCATCTCACATGCTACGATTACTTTATAATGAAAATACAAAAACGGTGCAAAACGAATAAATCGTTCTGCACCGTTTTTTTCTGTTTTTTGAGATGAGTTGCCTTAATTATAAAAGGGTACTTATTTAGTTTTGAAGCTGAGGAATCCATCATCTACGGCTACGGTTGTACCATTAACTGCACTGGCTGCATCACTGAACAGGAATGTAACCACACTGGCTACTTTCTCAGGTTGAATAAGCTCTCCACGCATATGTTGAGTAGCAAGCGCATCCTTCATGGCTTGGTCATCACCCAGAATCGGTGTTTCGATAAAGCCAGGTGCTACACCAACTACACGAATTCCATGCTCAGCAAGTTCCAATGCACCGGATTTGGACATCATAACAACAGCAGCCTTGGCTGCGTTGTAGTTGAAGCTACCTACTGCAGCAACACTTCCATAGATCGAAGCTGTATTTACAATGGTACCCTGTACGTTCAATTCAACCATTTTTTTCGCGCCATAATACATACCGTAGTATACACTGTGCTGATCTACATCAATGACTCTGTGATAGGATTCCGGGTCCATCTCCAGAAATGGCTTCACAAGTCCAATGCCTGCGTTATTGAAAATACCGCTTAACGTACCATATTGCTCTACGGTCCAGTCGATCAGGGCTTTGATCTCGTCCCCTTTGGATACATCCACTTTGTACGCGCCCGCTGTTCCGCCTGCTGCTTCAATCTCTGCCGCAAGCTTCTTCGCTCCGTCTTCATTATAGTCAGCGACAACAATAGTCGCACCTTGATCCGAAAGTTGAAGTGCTGTTTCTTTACCAATACCACTGGCTCCACCTGTAATAATGATTACTTTTCCATTATGTTGGGTCATGATTCAGTTCTCCTTTGGCAAAATATATTTAGGTGTATTTCATAACTTATAGTAAGTAACTATATTTTATTAACTTATATACATATCATACGCCTCTGTCCCAACCTTGTCAAACCATAGATCATCTTCACATAAATATGAGATAAATGTCATATAGATCTTATATTTACATGATATAGTCTAGCTCCTGTGGTATTAAATATGCATCCGTTTTCGGAAAATAAAAAAAGCGAGCATAACGGTAATTCAATCATTCCGATATCTCGCCCTTCTCAAGTATTCGATTCCAAACTGGATTGTCTTAATGTGCTAAGAACAATTCGATTTATTCACCCTGAAGTCCGCTAAGCGGATCTTTCAAATTATTGATGTTGGTAATCAGTTCAGGAATGCCTGTCTTCTCCCAATTTTCTGCCGTAAAACCCTGCTCTGCAATTGTATTCTCGAAATTGCCCACAACTTCTGTTAATTGAGTATTGTAACTAACCAGATTCTCATGAATGCTCTCTCCTATTGCAGGAGCGGTCAGTTGAGAAAATTCACTTGCTTCTGCTTGGATCAGATCGATTTTCTCCTGAATCTGCGTTGTAATCTCCGGATTGTTTACCGCACCCGATGCAAGCTCTTGCAGATCAGCCCCGGCGGTTGAAACCTGTTCTATATAATCAGTAGCCCCACTCACATAATTTAAACTTTGATTAGCTTGTTCCACGACAGAACAGGCTGAAATCAGCAGAATACTTGATGCAATAAGGCCTGTCATCATTAATGTGTGCTTTCTTTTTCTTATAAACATGATCATCTCCCTTTCTCCTAATCTGAATCTTTGTTCCAAGTCCATGATACCTGTTCAGACTGCTTCATTGCAAATGGGTCTGCAACCAACGTTATTAAGATGTATAATAGTAAAATCACACGGTAAAGGGATGTCATGATTATGCTTCAAGCCTTGAACCAACGCTTGAACCGCATCATGCCACTGATTACCCCAATCAGCATTATTATTGGCGTGTTATGCGGGAGTTTTCTTTCTTCTTATACCTTTTTATCCCCTTGGCTTTTTGCGTTCATGACGTTCGCTGGAAGTATCAGTCTTGGGATACGGGATTTTGTGAACGTGCTGAAGAAGCCGTTCCCCCTGTTTGTATGTCTGTTTATTTTACATTTGGCGATGCCTTTAATTGCTCTCGGTATGGGTCATCTGGTTTTCCCTACAGATGCGTACACCATAACGGGCCTTGTTCTGGCAGCCGTGATTCCGACAGGAATAAGCAGCTTCATCTGGGTCAGTATCTATCGGGGCAATATCGCACTTACGCTTTCCATCATCCTGATTGATACCATGCTTGCTCCTTTCGTAGTGCCCGGGGTGTTATCCCTGTTAATCGGCACCAGTGTTACACTGGACACAGCAGCCATGATGAGCAGTCTGTTTTGGATGATTGTTGTACCATCCCTGCTCGGTATGCTTTTGAATGAGTGGACCAAAGGCGCCATTGTCCAGGTCTGGGGACCAAGGTTAAATCCGTTGTCCAAATTGTTCATGGCATCAGTCGTTGCAATTAACGGATCTGTCGTTGCACCCTACTTGGCCGATTTCAACTGGAAGTTGGCTGGTCTAGCGGTCATCATTATTTTCCTGGCATCATTCGGTTATGCATTAAGTTACTTCATCGCCCGATTGCTGGGCTGGAACGAGGCCGATCAGGTCGCTCTGGTGTTCAATGGAGGTATGCGTAATATCAGCGCAGGTGCAGTACTCGCTGTTTCGTATTTTCCGCCACCAGTTGCTGTCCCGGTTGTGCTTGGCATGGTATTCCAACAGATGCTCGCTTCCCTGACAGGTTATCTGCTCGGTCGTCGATCTCAGCTTCTGCAAAAGTCGGATAAGACATCCGCGGCCTAACAAAATATTGGAATGTTAAGAAACGCCGACAAAATTGTCGGCGTTTTGCATTGAGTTGTTATTGTTACTATTTTGCTATGATACTGCTACGTTTCGTAAACCTAGTAATCGGTTCCTGGCTTACAAATCCACTTTCATATTGCCCAGCATCTTGGCAACTTCAGGGTCGTCAATCTTCATGAATAGACTTTCCTTGGTATCCAGTGTAGAAATGGTTGCGATCTCTTCCGGACTCAGTACAAAATCGAAAATATCAAAGTTCTCGACAAGCCGCTCTTTGCGTACCGATTTGGGAATAACAACAACGTCCCGCTGCACAAGCCAGCGCAGTACAACCTGGGCGACGGATTTGTTATGTTTCTCGGCAATGGAAACCAAGACTTCGTTGCTGAACAAATTGTTGCGACCTTCGGCGAACGGGGACCATGACTGGTGCTGTATCCCCTGTTCTTTCATAAAAACAGCGCTGTCGACCTGCTGTTGAAACGGATGCGTTTCGATCTGATTGATGACAGGCACAACTTCGTTGTGGACGATGAGGTCCATCAGGCGGTCAGGTAGGAAGTTACTGACACCGATAGCCCTGATCTTGCCCTCACGGTATAGTTCTTCCATCGCACGCCATGCGCCGTAGTAATCACCAAACGGCATGTGAATGAGGTACATATCCAGATAATCGAGCTGAAGCTTACTTAACGATTTGGCAAACGCCCGCTTGGCACTTTCGTATCCTGCATCCTGAATCCAAAGCTTGGTCGTGATGAAAAGTTCTTCCCGCGCTATGCCACTGCGTTTAATTGCACGTCCAACCGCTTCTTCGTTTAGGTAACCTGCCGCGGTATCAATTAGGCGGTAACCGGCCTTCAGCGCCTCATATACCGTATTCTCACATTCATCAGCATCGGGAACCTGGTAGACACCAAAGCCAATAATCGGCATTTTCACTCCATTGTTCAAGGTTACAGTTTGCATATTCAATTCCTCCTATGGTTCAATTGTGAATCGCAAGTGGTCACGTATTCCTGAAATTCAGCAACGAAGCGAGGATTCCACTTCCGGCCGACTTGCGTTACAATAACCCTAGCTCCTTCGTCTTACACGAAGTCAAGCGGTCTCCAATATTTTTTTAGAAGGAGGAGTACATATGTATACTGTCCAGGATGCTGCCCAGCTTACGGGACTCACAGAGCACGCTGTTCGCTTTTACACGGATAAAGGCTTGGTTCCGAGCATTCAACGCAATAAAAATAATATTCGGGTGTTTGATGAAGAATCCATCAATTGGCTACATGGCGTCAAATGCCTCAAGCAGACAGGTTTACCGATTGAAAATATTAAAACATACGTCGATCTCTGCCTCGAAGGTGATTCAACCGTTTCGCAGCGATTCGCACTTATGATGGAGTATAAGGAAGCGGCGCTGATTCAGCTTGAAGAGGCCAAGAGCCGCGTAACCCATTTGGAAGAGAAAGCACGTCAATATGAGGCCATTTTGGAGCAGCGCATCCCGGATATGACCAACCCGGTCAATTGGGAAACCAAGCGTGACGAAGAAGGGAGTTGTCCTGCATCCCGTTTAAAAAGTCGCAGTCTTCCTGAATCTGAGGTTTCGGCTCAGTGCCCAGCAGCTGCTATGAAGCAGCAAACTAGCATAGTATCTTAAACTTCACATGGTATAGCTCACGTATGTTCTAAACATATAGGCTATTTCTTACATTATGTATATCTAAATGAGCCTAAGTAAAAACGCCGACAACATTGTCGGCGTTTTTCGCCACTACAACCCTCTGCTGGAATCTCTTTAATCTATTCCTGCCCATTTTCTGGTCCCTGTTCACAATACAAAAAAACCATCAACAAGTGATGGTTTTTCATGAAATATCCTGTTCAGAAATCTGCTGCTCATGATGCCTTTGCACTTATTTCGGTTGAATATATCCTTCAGCTTTGAGTAGTTCTGCGATCAGAACCGCACCACCTGCTGCTCCGCGGAGCGTGTTGTGGGACAATCCAACGAATTTGTAGTCATAGAGTGAGTCTTCGCGCAGTCTACCTGTGGAGACACCCATTCCGCGTTCAATATCACGATCCAGTTTTGTCTGCGGTCTGTTCTCTTCTTCAAAGTACGTAATGAATTGTTTTGGTGCACTTGGCAGAGCCAGCTCCTGTGGGCGACCTTTAAACTGCAACCAACGCTCCAGAATTTCGTCTTTGCTTGGTTTTTTCTCGAAGTTTACAAACACGGTAGCCAGATGCCCATCCGTTACAGGAACACGAATACATTGGGTTGTAATTAATGGAGCCGATGCTTTGACGATCTGATTGTTTTCGATGCTACCCCAGATCCGCAGTGGCTCCTGCTCACTCTTCTCTTCTTCGCCACCGATGTATGGAATGACATTATCGAGCATATCAGGCCAGTCCGTAAAGTTCTTACCTGCTCCCGAGATTGCTTGATACGTGGAAGCAACAACCTGAGTCGGGTTGAACTCACGCAAGGCGTGCAGTGCAGGCACATAACTCTGAATCGAGCAGTTTGGTTTTACAGCAATGAATCCGGTTTTTGTGCCCAGACGTTTGCGTTGAGCTTCAATAACATCCAGATGTCCCGGGTTAATCTCAGGGATCACCATTGGTACATCTGCTGTCCAGCGGTGAGCCGAGTTATTGGACACGACAGGTGTGCCTGTTCTAGCGTAAGCTTCTTCGAGTGCTTGAATTTCATTCTTTTTCATATCAACCGCACAGAAAATAAAATCAACCTGGCTGGCAAAAGCCTCAACCTGGGAAGCATCCTGAACAACGATTTTCTTCACAGCTTCCGGAATAGGAACTGCGAGTTTCCATCTGCCTTGTACGGATTCTTCATATGTTTTACCTGCCGAATTGGCGCTTGCAGAAATAGCTGTTACTTCAAACCATGGATGTTGATCGAGCAGGTCTACAAAACGCTGACCTACCATTCCCGTTCCACCGACGATACCAACTTTCAATTTTGCTGACATTCAATCATCATTTCCTTTCGGTTTAAGTGATTCTTCTCTTCAAATCAATTTCATAACTCACTAAAAACGTATTATGAAATTGACTTCCTAATTAACACTATTCAGGCAATTCCAAAGCGTGTAGTCACACCCCGGAAAAACCAAAAAATCCCATCCCCAAGACAATAGTCTCAGGGACGAGATTGAACTCTCGTGGTACCACCCAGATTCGCCAATATGTCACCATATCCGCCTCTTCAAGTAAAGGTTTACAACCATGTTGAAAGCTGTAGACCGTTAATACTCTAGCTCTGTAACAGGAGCTCCTGTCACACCATCCCTTAAATGCTAAGTTCCGATGTGCTGCTCTGAGTCTTTATTCAATAAAAAGTTCTTTACTCCTTTTCAGCTACCGGAGCTCTCTTTGAAAGAATGAATTTTATCTACTCGTCTCTTCGTCGCATTTGATATTGCGATTATAATATCAAAATTACTGTGATGAAGTAAACACATTTTTTTAGATCATGGAATTTATATGTTTCCAGCGGAGCTGAACCATTCAATTATCACAAGAAAAACTTCAGCTAAACGGTCTGTCTTTTGTATAAAGTACGTGATGGACTTTTTTCTTATAATATACTGCAAATAGCTATTTCTTTACTGCTTTTTGGCAACCATCGCATACGTTCCCAGTGGGCTCCCAGGCCCCGAGGCATGATGTGTCTTAAGTAATTTCAGTTCGGAAAGAAGAAGTGTCTTTACTTTGTCCGGGATCGGAAGCAGTTTCAGTTCCACAGACGCTTCTGCCAGTGTCATTTCGGTTTCCCAGCGACCGTCCTGCAGCTCAGGAGAATGGATCGAAGTCTCTTCCTTAATCGTCCAGCCTGCCGCAGAGACAAGCTCTTGGATGTCCTCCGGTGTAAAAAGCGTGCGCACATTGGAGAAGCTGTTCTCCTTGTAACATTCGACCTGAGACTGAATCAGAACGGATAACCAGTGTGAGAGCTGGCTCACATCTGTAACTCGCGCATCCCATTCTGCAAAACATAACTGATGTCCCCATTTCCTAACCTTGCTAAGAATCTGGGCGAGTTCGTCAAACGATTTCAAGTACCAAGAACAGTGGGAAAGTACGATCACATCAAACTCATTCTCGGCGAAGTGAGCCTGATCACTTAGTATGTCAAAATCATAATCCATTCGAATTCGATCACCCAACGGAGATCTCCGTAGCTTGGCTGCCGCTTCCCCTACGGTCAGCGGTGCACCATAATCCTCTGGTGCAATATCTACACCATGAACGTATCCATTCTCCCCTACCAGATGTGCAAGCACGGCCGTTGTATCTCCCTGACCACATCCGATTTCCAGAACACGGCTACCTTCCTGTATTCCCCAAAAGAGTCCCAGTTTCATCCGATGCTCGGTCTGAATGTACTGAATAGCGGCGTTGTCCTCCACGTCCATATACTTAATAAGGTCCCTGATGATAGATTCATTCATGTTTCCTCACTCCTCAAAGAGCAACTTGAATTTCTTGCTAATTGTAGCGTTACTGGAATAATTGTACAACACTAGAGTCTATGACAGAACCACGGCACGGAGGAGAACCCGTCCTACAGTAGATCTAAACCTCTGCTACATATCATTCCCTATGCCCACTGGGTTGCAAGCTTCTGAAGATAGGGTGTCAGCATGGGCTGTAATTCCTTGCGCAACAGTCCAATCTCCAAGATCGCCTGAATATATCCGAATTGATCGCCTATATCGTAGCGACGCCCCTCCAGTTCAAGGGCCAACAGTTCCTCCACCTGACTCACTTCTTTCAAGGCATCCGTTAACTGATATTCCCCTCCAGCCCCTCTCTCGATCTGATCCAGAATAGGAAAGATGGAAGGTTTCAGAATGTATCGTCCCATTACAGCTGTTCGGGATGGTGCTTCTGCAAGGGATGGTTTTTCGACCAGATTGGTGACTCGGTGAACCCGGTCCTCTGCACCACTCGAATCAATGATGCCATATTTGCTCACATTTGCCGCGTCTACTTGACGGACACCGATGATCTGATTGCCTGTCTTTTCATAAAGATGGACCATCTGTGCAAGTGCAGGCGGATCAGACACCATAATGTCATCTCCCAGCAGTACAGCGAAGGCATCATCCCCTACAAATTGCCGTGCACACCCAATGGCATGTCCCAGACCTAGCGGTTCTTTTTGACGAATAAAATGAATATTTGCCATCTCGCTGATCGCCTGCACCTCTTCCAGTAAAGACTGTTTGCCCTTGGCATACAAAGAGTGTTCAAGTTCAACCGATTTATCAAAATGGTCTTCTATGGATTTTTTGTTGCGTCCAGTCACAATGAGGATATTCTCAATGCCTGATTGCACTGCTTCTTCAACAATGTATTGGATGGCCGGTTTGTCTACAATCGGTAACATCTCTTTAGGCTGAGCTTTGGTCGCTGGCAGGAAACGGGTTCCGAGACCCGCTGCCGGAATAACTGCTTTTTTAATTCGCATATCATCATACACTCCTTTCATTTGCTTCTTATAACCAATATTGCACGCTGTGGGCAGTTAAGTAGCGATACGAAACACCCAATATCTGCTGGCCATATAGTTCAGAACCATTCCCATTAAGGTAGCCAGGATCTTGCTTATCACGAGACTCCAACCCAGCATGTCGTGCAAAGTCATCAGAATCAGCGCGGATAACGCGAGAACAACGAGATTGGTGATTAGAAAACGAATAAGTTTCGCTCTATCGCCGCCCCCTTGTGCTGTATCACGAAAAGTCCACCTGCCATTCAGCCAATAACTGTTCGCAACACCGCAGCTGTACGAGATTACTTGAGCAATCAGAACCGGCACACCGACCACTGCGAGTAAAGCAAACACCACCGCATCGACTGCCGTATTCGTAACACCCACAATACCGAACTTGAAGAGTGTCACCAGACGCTTAGTCATGATGAGCAACTCGGGCTGTCAATCGGGATTGCGCTTGCTGGCCCTCGGCCTGAACTACATCTCTCACAATGTATAGCGGACGCGCCTTGGTCTCATCATAGATTCGGCCAACGTACTCGCCCAGAATGCCCAGCATGATCAGGATGAATCCGTTAAACATCAGCATGATACTCACAATAGATGGCCATCCCTTAATCGTTGAATCCGTAAATATGGCCGAGACAATAACCGTTAACATATAGATGAATCCGCCTACCGACAGGATCGCACCTACATAACCTGCAAGCTTGAGTGGTTTATGCGAAAATGACGTAATGCCATCCAGGCTTAGCTTCAACATGCGTTTCAACGGATATTTTGTTTCGCCTGCCAGACGTTCATCGCGTTCATATTCAATCGCAGTCTGACGAAATCCGACCCAACTGACCAACCCGCGCACAAACCGGTTTTTCTCCGGAAGACGTTTCATCTCATCACATACCTTGCGGTCAATCAGGCGAAAATCTCCGGTGTCTACCGGGATATCCGTATCCGTTGAGGCACGAAGGACACGATAGAACAAACTTGCCGACCATTTCTTGAAGCGAGTTTCCCCGCTACGTCTGGTGCGACGTGCATATACGACTTCATAGCCCTCTTTCCATTTGGCGATCATATCCAGTATCAGTTCGGGAGGGTCCTGCAGATCCGCATCAATAATAACCACCGCATCCCCCACTGCATAATCCATACCCGCTGTTATCGCAATCTGATGTCCAAAGTTACGGGCAAAATCGATCAGCTTCACACTCTCGTCCCAACGGGCGTAATCACGGATCATCTGTGCACTTCGATCCACGCTTCCATCATTGACAAACAACAGTTCATAGCTCTCTCCCGTGCTGCCCATGACCTTCTTCAGACGCCGATAAGTCTCCTCGATCACCGCTTCCTCGTTATACATGGGAATAATAATGCTGTATCGGTACGCTTGAGCCATGTTTGTCCCCTCCCTTTTCCAATGGATTTCGTTCGAGATTTTCATTTCAGTTTATAATTTCACTTCGTACAAGGTGGTCTGTCCACCAAATCCGAATCCAAATCCAGCTTCATTCTCCGTGTCTCCGTTATCCATAGATCCGCTGTCGGTGCCTGTCTGCCATTCTGAGGCTGGAATCTCGGTTCCGTGCTCTTTGATCCAATCGCTAATATCCGAGTTCCCTCCGCGGCCACCCATGCCACCAACCATGAAGTATTTCACTTGCCCGCTCTTGACGAGTTGCTCAAGTTCCTCTGTTGTGTACACCGGGTCTGACCCGGAGAAACCTCCAAGCGTAATTACCGATGCTTTTTCGTCGATAATATAAGGTGCTGCCTGATTATAGTCCGTAGTGGCGAAGAGATACGTTTCGCCTGTATTGTGCTCTTTCAGATAATTCAGTGTGGCTGTATCCACTTCTTCGTTACGGTTCCCCATTCCGCCACGGCCACCCATTGTAGGCATTTCCGTGTCTCCTGCACCGTTACCCATCGGCATGCCCATTCCTGCTCCACCAAACATACCATTGGAACCAGTAGGTCCTGCTGCCGGAATCATGCTGTTGCCACCGTAAGTGATTGGGGTGAATGCCCAGTAGATTGGACCGATCAGCATCACTATGAATCCCGCGATAATGAAGCCCTGTTTCCATTGATGTGTGCGATGAAGCATACCAACAAGGATGACCGTGACCAGAATGCCTGCGATCAATTCACTAATGGACCAGCCTGCACCAATCGTATCGTTATACGCCTGCATGATATACCAGCCGAACAGAGTCGTCAGCAGCACGGACACCGGAAGCAACCAGGCCAGCCAGCCATTGCGATCACGATATGACTTCCACATCGCTACAAATCCTGCGCCAGACAGCGCCGCAATTGGAGGTGCAAGCATAATCAGATAATATTGATGGAAGAAACCTGCCACACTGAAAAAGGCAGCAACGGGAAGCAGCCAGGCCAGCCAGAACAAGGCCTCCTTGTGTTTGTTGGTTATATTTCTTCGTCTTAATCCTGCAAATAGGGCAATGCTTCCAAGCAGCACAACTGGCAACAGCCAGCTAGCTTGACCTGACAGTTCAGTCTGGAACAGACGCAGAGGACCTTTTTCCCCCGTACCAAACATTCCTCCCATGCCTCCGCCGAAATTTCTTCCATTTGGCATTTCCATATCATTCGGCATCTGTCCGTTCGGGAAATTGCCATTCGGCCCATTCATGCCGCCCATGGCGTTCAAGCCGTTCGAACCATTCATTTTATCGTTATCCGGTGCATTGACATCTTGCCCAGCACCAGGAACACCACTATCTGTCTGATTAGGGCCTGAAGACAAGTCTCCTCGATTGCCCCGATTATTTCCCTGTCCCATACCATTTGGCATACCTGCGTTACCTGCAGTATTCTGCTGACCCGTTAGGCGAGCCAGTCCATTGTATCCAAAGGCGAGTTCCATGACCGAGTTTGTCTCACTGCTGCCGATATAAGGCCGCTCGTCTTCGGGGATAGAATCCACAGTGACCGCCCAGGATAAGGAAACGACCGCCAGAACCGCTGTGCTGCCGATCAGCAGGATGATCTTCCTTCTCCATTTCGCCTGAAATGCAAGCAGATAGAACAAGTAAAAAGCCGGGAGAATCATGTAGGCTTGAAGCATTTTCATATTAAAGGCTACGCCTATTAACCCAAAGGCAACCAGAATGCGCCAAGTACTGCCTTGTTTGCTGCCTTTGAACAAAAACCATGAACCCAGCAGTAGTGTAAACACCAGCATGCTGTCAATATTGTTGGTCCGGCTGACTGCCGCCACAACAGGCACAGTTGCCATCGCAAGTGCCGAGATTCGTGCTGCTGCAAGACCATATGTAGGTTTCACCATGAAATAGATCAGGAGCACCGAACCGATTCCCGCTAATACCTGCGGCAAAATAACACTCCATCCGTGCAATCCAAAGACATAGGCAAAGGCCGTCTGGATCCAGAAGACAACAGGTGGTTTATCTACAGTGACCGAGCCTGCCGAGTCTAGTGAAGCATAGAAAAAGTTATGGAAGTTGCTGAGCATACTCCCAACGGCAGTCGTATAATAGGAATTGGCATATTGATCGTTCCAGATACCGTACCCATTTAGAAATGCCGCCAGTAATACAATCGGCAGAAGGACAAAATCCATCCTTCTTTTGGTGTTATTCAAAGTTAATCACTCCTTCAAAGTTCTTCATGTCTAGTATTGTGACATGCCAAAATAAAACTGGGATGAGTGCCCGCTGAATGTTGTCTGAGGATAATTCACAATCCTTTCAGCTAAATTTCAGTTTGGCAAGCGATAATACAACATACAGTCCCTCCGAAGTGAGGGAGAAATCTAGATGGATCAGGCAAGGAGAGAAGGCACATTATGAAGCTTAGCAGCGGAATTAAAATACTATTGGCTGATGATGAACCGCATATTTTACAATTTCTAGAGCTTGGATTAAGCAATGAGGGCTTTGATGTGCGCACCGCACCAGATGGAGCGGCTGCGCTTGAGTTGGCGCTTGAATTCAGGCCACATATGGCTATTCTGGATGTCATGATGCCAGAGATGGATGGTTTCGAAGTGGTCGAGCGTCTGCGTAAGACCGGTGCCGAGGTTGGCGTAATTATGCTGACAGCGAAGGATGAAGTCGAGAATCGGGTTAAGGGCCTTTGGTTAGGTGCTGACGATTACATGATCAAACCCTTTGCCTTTGACGAACTGCTCGCCCGGATTCAGGCCAGACTGCGTAATCAATTTCCTTTATTAATAGGAGCCGTCACCCACGGTCCTTTCCGAATTGATGATCAGCGCAAAGAAATCACCTATCAGAATCAGGTCCTGGAGTTATCTCCTACCGAATACGAATTGCTAAAATTCATTGTGCTTAATCATGGGATCGTTCTTAGCAAAGCGACCATTCTGAGCAGGGTGTGGGGGTATGATTTTGGTGGGGAAGAAAATATTGTGGAGGTATACGTTCGCTCCTTGCGCGACAAACTCGGGGATAAAGAGCATAAACTCATTCGCACGCTTCGGGGTGTCGGGTACAGGGTGGATCTCTGATGAACTCGCTGCCTAAGAAAAATAAACTTCATTTAAGACGTCTTCACCAATGGATCTGGCCTCATTCACTGCGTTCTCAATTGCTCTCACGTTCCCTGTTCGTGCTTGCTGGGCTGTTATTGTTAATCGGTATCCTGCAATTCTGGATCATGGAAAGTTTTCTCTACCGGAACCAGGCAAAAACCATGGAAGAACAGCTCATGTCCATGCCCCCGGTTTGGCTCGGAATCCAGTCACGTAGCGGCTCTTCTAACAATCCTTTCGGTGGACAGGCAGGAAACGGGTCTGGTAATCGGGTGCTGTTTATTCCTGACCGTTCATTGGCTCTGTTTGATAACCAGGGTACGTTCGAGGATGTTTTTGGGGAAGATGGTCTGAAAGCCCCTCAACTATCAACCGCTGAATATCAGGACATAACAGATGAGTTGAAAGAACAAAAACACATTCCCTACCGGATTGTCACGGATAGCCAAGGGAATGAGCAATTGATTGTATTCGCTTCACCCGGTCCACGCAATCGCGGTTTACCGATGGTCCAGATGGGAACGGCTACGAAGCCACTTAGAGACTTGATTATTAAACAGCTTCTGATTTTCCTCATGTTATCGCTGTTGGCCATGGTAGCCGGTCTTGTTCTATACACTAAGGTATTACGCCGGACGCTGGTTCCCCTGTCCAATATGGTGAATAAAGTACAGCAGATCGACGCAGGCAGCCTCGCAGAACGCCTTCCCGTCGTTCAGGGACAAGAGGAAGTGGATCAGCTCGCAGTTTCATTCAATGGTATGCTTGAAAGACTGGAGAACTCGTTTGAAGCGGAGCGGGAATCGAAAGAGCAGATGCAGCGTTTCTTGTCTGATGCTTCCCATGAGCTTCGTACCCCGCTCACCTCCATTCACGGCTTCATTGAAGTTCTACAGCGGGGTGCAGCGACCAATCAAGATCAATTGTATAAAGCACTGGACAGTATGCACGGCGAATCCGTACGCATTAACAAGCTGGTTGAAGATTTGCTGTTACTAACCAAACTGGATCAGGCTCCAAAGCAGGAGCGGGAGGTCATTCAACTAGACAGTCTGCTGCTCGAAATGCAACCACAACTCGCCATGATGGCTCAGCAAAGATCCATTCACCTTGACCTGACGGCTGAAGTGTATGTACTGGCTGACCCTTACAAGCTGAAACAGGTTGTGCTGAATCTGTTCCATAATGCGGTGCAGCACACCGATTCTGAGCATGGAGCCATCTCCATAACATTATATGCCACGCACCATAAGGCTGAATTGTCAGTGAAGGATAACGGTACAGGCATTGAACCTGAACATCTGCCGCATATTTTTGAGCGATTTTACCGCACAAGCACTTCTCGTTCGCGAAAACAAGGAGGCGCAGGTCTCGGTCTAGCCATTACCCGCTCGATTGTAGAGTCGCATGGTGGGAAAATTACCGTACAAAGTCAGGTAGGCTTGGGAACTGAATTTATGATTTTGATGCCGCTGCATAAGACTGATGTCTAAGCTGAGCGTCGGCTGCAAATAGGCTATAAGTTGACTATAAGCAGCTCTACGTAAGATCTACTTGATCATTACGTGAGCTCTAGTCAAGCTCTCCAAACTCTGCTTTTCTTCCATTTTAATTTTGGCTTTTCATTGCATGACAAATCCCCCACTCATTTCGGTTTAGAAATGAAAGGGGGATTCTTTTTTATCCGATTGATAGAGTGCAGAGTAAGTAGTAGCTCAATTGGTCTCAGGCTTTCGCACTTTCAGGCTAACGAATCTGAGACGTCTTATTCAAGCATTTGGAGCGTCCACAGAGATCTAATGAACCTGAGCCACGTTATATTAGAATAAACAACCGTTTACTGCGTTTTTCTCAGGGGATTTCGGAAAATAGCGTGTCTGATGTTCCTTACAATTTAAGAAGCGTACCTAGAGGCTGAATAAGACGTTCTGAGTTCGTTAGAAAATCGTCTAGGCATTCACTAAAATTAGCCAGGATCAGCTATCTTGGACCTCAAGACTTTTGAGACAATGGTATCAATCATCGAATAGCTTGCCTAAGTTTGAATTTGAGTTTGAGCTTGAAGACACGCTCTAAAATGCATCTCGATCTATTGTTACTTTTGGCAACGGTGGATTACCAAGGGTACACGCCATTCTCATCTAGGAATTCTCCGTTATGGCGTTTGCCATCTGTCGCATAGCGCACAATAATCGCAGCGCCGGCTTCTTTTGATTTACCACCTTCGGCATTGCCGTTAAGATCTGTTGATGTGAATCCAGGCGTTACTGCAAAGACTTGAGCCCTGCTGTTTTTCACTTCATAAGCCATTGAAAGTGTCATGGCACTGTTAGCCGTTTTGGATGAGTTATAGTCGAAAGCGTTTAAAGTAAATTCCGCATTTTGCATATGGTCCAGGGAAGCCATGTCGGTCGATACATTAATGATTGTACCTTCATTATCTTTGATTAACGGGAACAAGCGCTGATTCAAACGGAACGTGCCGAAAAAGTTCACTTCGAAGGCGTTCCGCAGATCTTCCTCTTTTGTATCCGTGAAGGAATGAGAGAACGCACCAGGCATACCCGCGTTATTGATTAGAAGGTTTATTGCGGGATAAGTCTTATGAATCGTATCGGCTGCCTGCTCAATGCTCTTCAAGTCGATCATGTCGATCTGTACAAATTCTACATCTAACCCCCTGGAAGTTAACTCTGAAACAGCTGCTTCCCCTCGTTCGACACTGCGTGCGCCGAGGATAACTTTCCAACCTGCTTCACCCAACTGCTTTACGATTTCATATCCAATCCCTTTATTTGCTCCGGTTACAAAAACAGTATTTTTCATGCGAATCCTTCTTTCCCTAATTTGATTTTTATTTAACAATGTATAAGTTACTATGCTACACTTAGTGTAGGTCAAATTATTTTTATAAAAGGGAGATTCACATGTTAACGATTGGAGAAGTAGCGAAAAAAGTTGAGATTTCCATTGGAGCGATCCGCTTTTATGAAAGAAAGGGACTGCTGAAACCTGCTGCACGAAATGAGCAGAATAACCGTCTTTATTTGGAGGAGGATCTGAACTGGCTGGTTTTTATCAAATGCCTTCGTGAAACCGGGATGAGTGTGGAAGACATCAAAAAGTATTATGATCAGGTCAATGAAGGAACCTCCACGCTGAAGGAAAGAACAAAACTGATTGAGGATCAAAAGCAAAAGTTGCTGAATGATATCGAGGAGAAAAAAGCGCAGCTTGTTCATTTGGATAACAAACTGGAGCGCTATTATCGAGGAGAAAATTATTAATATAAGCCTTATGCGATAGATTAACCTTTTGCATTTATGTAAGGGAGCACGTATCCTAACAAGGTTTCCTCAGTAGCTTCTTAAAATAAATACAAAAAAGATCAGACAGCCAGAGCAATAACTGTCCAACCTGATCCGAAACTTTCATTTTATAGCCCTTCACTATGGACTACGTTCTATTAAAATTGGCCTTGTTGCTTACGCAGGTGGTAATGGTTATACTTTTCATCCTCGATCTCGATCGAGCTGACCCGTTCAAAATTACATTTCTGTATCACCTTATTGGATGCTGGATTGGTAGTCAAAGCGATGGCATTTAACACTTCCACGTTTGTATGTTCAAACAAGTACTCCGTCATTCCTTTGAGCGCCTGCGTGGTGTAACCACGATTTCTGAAGTGTTTCGAAATACCGTACATAATCTCCCGATTGGGTGCTGGCAGTTCGTCCTTAATCCCTGAGCAACACCATCCTATAAACTCATCATTTTCTTTGAGTACGATAGCCATACGTAAGTATAAATCTCCGATGTCTCCTCCCGCCACCACAGCTTGTTTAAAACGCTGATTCTCAGGAATTTCATATTCGGTGAGCCACAGGCTCCTATCTTCAATCGTAGCGTTCCATCCCGGTAAGAATTCATACACCTCAGGTTGCCACGTAATTTCTTGCAGTTTCTCTAAATCTTCAATTCGATACTCACGCAAATAAATATCCTTGGAATCGATGATTAATTCATCGGTTAGTATGGGTTGGTTCATAGTTCCTCCTACTACACACTTAATTTCAGCTTATTAGCCTTTACTTCAAACAAGGCCCTCTTTTTCCATAAACTCATCTTTGGTTAATCCAAAGAGGATCAGATCCTGGTATTTTCCATCCGTGTAGATCACCTGGCGACGCACACCTTCCTGAACACATCCAAGTTTTCTCATCATCGCTGCGGAAGGTTCATTTCCCTCGAGTACATAATCATTAAATTTGTTGAGCCTGCGCTCGAAGAAGGCATACTTCAGCAAGATTCGAACGGCTCTGGTTCCGTATCCTTTTCCTCGATGATCCCTGTCAATTTGAATGCCAATGCTAAAGGTACCGTTCCTTTCATCAATGCTGTTCAGATTCACACCTCCGACATTTTCACCATCCATATTTACAATTGTAAACATGATCCGTCCTTTGGCTAAAGAAAAATCAGAGAAGTTTTCCGTGAAACTCTTCGCTTCAACATGGGTTGGCGGCAACTCAACTGCACACTCCAATAACCGACGGGCAGGTGTATCAAAGCGGTTATAATAATGGTCTTCCCAATCTTCCTCACGCAACGCACGGAGTCTGATCTTATCATCCTGCCAGAAATATTGACTATAATCGATCTCTCTCATTCCAAGTCCCCCCGCATATTCAACCATATTTTTACTTCGAGCTACACATATAATAACCCATAATGTGGAATTGGAGGAGATTTTATTTTCATTAAACACAACGAAAATAACCCCCGAACAGGATAAAACCTGTCGGAGGCTACGCTCTATTTTATATCAAAATCTCATTACGATTCTTCCGTATATTGAGGCTTGGACACGTTATCCGGAACCGTTTCGTCAAAAACATCCTGACCCGGATACTCCCGTACTTCTCCCTCGTGAAGCTCATGATTTTCATAATCAAAACGATGTGCAGACCGCTGATCTGCCCGCCACGGAGAACTTTTGCCAAGAGACTCGGATAGTAAAGATGAACCGTAAGGGCCCTCCGGGAATTCTTCGAGTGTGATATCGTTTCGTTGCGACTCCACCGTAGACACATCGGTATATTCTTGCCGTTCTTCACGCAAAAACTTATCTTTCATCGTTTATCCCTCCTGATCCGCTGCCAGATGATCAACGCACACTTATTGTGAGCGAGGACTCACGAAATTATGCATCATTATTGGAAAAGACTGCGTTTATGGTTCTAATCCATCAACTTATTCATCACCGGATTAATCACGTTAATCATCACTATCACAGTTAGCGAATCCATACTAATAGTACAAAAACAATGAGGCCGGCCATGCTAATCCAGGTATCTCGTTTAGACCATACCAATAACGATGAACGTCCTCCGAGCGTAGAGTGCTCTCTAACTTTACGCATTTCCATCGCAATGGTCATATCCTCTGCACGTTGGAACAGTGCCATCAATAAGGGAATCACCATGGGACCCAGGTCACGAATTCGCACGGTATTTGGTCTTAATGCTGCCTTTCCACGTGCCCGTACAATCAGTGAGAATCGCTGCCACTCACTCCAGATCATCGGGATAAACCGAAAGATTAACGATACAGCAAGTGCAAACGAAGCTACGGGCAGCCTGATTTTTTTACCGATACCGAGTACCCAGTTCAGCCCTTCTACCATTCGCCCATAAGGTGTCGTCAACGAAAACCAAAGGCTTGCCAATGTGACGATAAACAAACGATACACGTTCAGCAAAGTGCCCTCCGCCTGCATCAGGGAAAAACCAAAGTGCAGACCTCCTCCTTCTGTTGAAAGAGTTGTCCCAGATAACGCCGTTGATATGATGAAAAAGAATAATAACGGCTTCATTAACTTCATACACCCAGCCAAAGTCTGACGCGGGAGCACGGCAAGTGCTGCTACTACCGGCACCAGTGTTAAAGTCAATCCCAGCCAGCGCTGTTGAAGCATAGTTGCGGTGACCAGCAAAATATACAAAATCCATTTCAGACGCGGGTCCATAACGCCATATAATCCGCCTGAATGAGTCAATGTGTTCGGAAGAAGCTTTGGATCATCTTCCGCTTCAAAGGACGACCGCATCAGTGCTTCTTTTTCATACTTCATTACATCGCTCTTGACTTCCATCGTTACCGTCCCTGATGTTTCTTTCGATTCGTTTTGAATCTGTACTTCAACTGACTTGGACTGAACAATACATTCAGCCATCTCCTCTGGCGTCATTGTGGTCAATGGCAGCTCAAGACCCACTGCTCTAAACTGCTGTGCCAATCTCATCGATGGTGGCAATCCGATCCCTGTCTGCTCCAGCAGTTCAGGTCTTTTGTGAAGTTCTCTCGGCGTAAGATCGGCGATTAGACGGCCTTCCTGCAACAACAATACTCGATCCGCACAAGGCAAAAATGTATCCAGATCATGGGTTGCTACCACAACCCCACCACCTGCCAGACGATGTTGCTCCAATACATCCAGCAAAAGCCCGACACTTTGCGCTTCCAACCCTGCGCTCGGCTCATCCAGCAGAAGCCAGTGTGGATTGGTCACACTTCCGAGAGCAAGACCTAACCTGCGTTTCTCTCCCCCACTTAGAGCAAATGGCGACCTGTCCAGATGAAAACGTCGGTCCAACTCCGAGGATACTGGCGGGTCCCATTGGTTCAGTGCTTTTGTGATCTGCTCTTGTTGCTGTTTCTCTGAAAGTCGATAGGGACGCAGAGAATATGTGAATTCACGCTGAATACTTCGGGCAAACAGTTGTTGTTCCGGAAATTGAAACAATAGTCCCATTTGCAATAAAATCGACTGCGGCACTTTTCCTTCTTTCCATAAAGGTGTGCCATCCAATGTGATACTTCCTGCATCGGGCGGTCTCAGACCAGCCAACGTCTGTAGTAAAGTCGTTTTTCCTGAACCCGTACAGCCCAGCAGCAAGGTGATTTCCCCACTGTTCAACTGTACACTCACATCTTCAAGCAGTGCACGTTTGCTCGATTCCGATGCTTCTATACGTATATTGGTTAGTTCGATCTCCAACGTGCGACCTCCTTAGCCAGTTGCTCAGGTCGCAGTGGCATGGCTTCTGGCATCATACCTTTTTGCTTGAGCAATAACGCAGTTTTTACAGTAAAAGGGGGGTCCAATCCTAACCGTTCACAGGGGGATAGCTGCTCATTTTCCCGAGTAGCCTTCTCATTCAGCTCTGTTTCATAGAAAAAGGACTCGGGCTCCCCGTTGTACACACAACGTCCCCTCTCCATAGCAATGATTCGATCACACAGGGTTGCTTCCTCCAGATGGTGTGTAATCCAGATCACCGTTGTCCCCCGCTGGGTAATCTTCTGAACGATGGCCTCGATACGGTCTCTTGCTCCCGGATCAAGCATGGCTGTTGGCTCATCCAGAATCAATATATCCGGTTTGGCTGCGAGCGCTACAGCAATATTAAGCAGTTGTTTCTGTCCACCGGATAATTGTGAGACAGCCTTCTCCGGGGGATATTGAAGTCCTACGGTATGTAATGCATCCTGCCTGCGCTCCAATTGCTCTTCTACAGAATCCATCAATGGTGACAGCGCAAAATGAAACTCCTCTTCAATCGTATCGCCTAGTACCTGTGCATCCGGTTGCTGCAATACACCTCGAACGGTAAGTTCATCCGAGATATCCCGTACCCCTCCCGATAGCGGAATGAAACCGATCAGTAGTCCAGCGAGTGTGCTTTTTCCACTGCCATTCGCTCCTACAATACTAATCCATTCTCCTTGGTGCAGCTTAAGTGAGACCCCATCCAGTGCTTTCCTCACCTGACTACCTTCGGAAGCATAATGCACCCGAACATCTTCTAATATCATTATTGGCAGTTTGCCTTGCATTGTAAATTAGTCCTTTCCCTTTCTATTGTTATGTGGTACGATCCTAATCGTTAACCACATTTAAATAATTGGTTAACAATCATATTACCAAAATGGAGAGGATTGTTCAAACATGAAATTATCTTTGCGAGGTATTGTATTCAGCGCACTTATGGCCGCAATTTTAGTACTTTTTGGTTACATAAGCATTCCCATTGGCTTCTCCCCAGTACCGATAACATTACAAACTTTGGCTGTCATGCTGGCCGGAGGATTACTTGGTCCACTCTATGGTTTTCTAAGTGTCACGATGGTTGTTCTGCTCACCGCTCTTGGATTCCCCTTGCTACACGGGACCGGAGGACTTGCAGTACTGCTTGGACCTACCGGAGGATATGTGATGATGTGGCCGTTCTCCGCATTATTGATTGGACTGTTGCTTGCACGAATCAACATCAAAGGTGTCACAGGATTCATTCTCGCTTTTGTCGTATTTGAACTATTTGGTTCACTGCTCGTGTATGTATCTGGTGTGCCTTGGCTTGCTTATGCTTACAAAATGGACCTACCTGAGGCCATGATTCAAGGGTTTTATCCTTACATTATTGGTGATCTGATCAAGGCTGTATTTGCTGCCATCATCATTGCGCCCGTGCGCATGGTTTTCCCACCACAACGTCTCACAGGTAACATGCATTCAACGGTTATAAAAGCGGATTCATAATAGAAGCTACATATCCTATTAGATCACGAGCCTCCATATTCTAAAAAAAACAGCCAAAATCACTTTGGCTGTTTTTGTTACTTCTCTTTCTCTAAGATTGTTCTGTCATCGGAGTGATCCGTGTAAATATTCTTTAGTTCAACTTATATAGTCACCTGAATTAATTGACGCTCTGTAATCTGAAATTGTTGATCCGCTGTATTTTCAACAAACCTCTGATCATGAGATACATACAGAATCGTCCCTTCATAGGCCTTGATAAAACGCTCCAACGCTTCCAATGCATGCATATCAAGAAAATTCGTCGGCTCATCCAACAATAGAATGTTATATTGTCCAAGAAACAAGTGACATAATTGAAGACGAATCGCTTCCCCTCCACTTAATGTCCCAACATTCTTCAGCAAGTCATTACCTGTAAACTGCATCGCATGCAACGCACTTCTCAGCTCTGATTCCTCATATTCCGAACGATTCTTCAGGAATTGTAATACGGTCTCTTTTGTCGTGAAACGATAGCTCATTTGCTGAAAATAACCGAGCTTTGCTTTTGGAGACATCGTGATCTGATCTCCAGCATGGAAAACATGGTTAAGCAATGTACTTTTCCCACTGCCATTGGCTCCGGTTATCGCTAATTTTTGTTTTAATGGAACCTGAAAACTTGCATCCTCCAGCAATACGTTACCTTCCACCTCAAGCGTAAGGCGATCTGCCATAATCGGAAAGCGGTTATGCAACTCCAATGTCTTCGGTTGACGGAAGATAATCGGCCGATCCTCTTGTACCGCTTTTACCTCATGAAGTTGTTGCATACGCTGTTCAATCGCTTTGGCTGCGCGGTGCACCGCTTTTTGACTGGTGCCTTTGGATTTGGTTTCAACCATACGGTTTGTTTTTGCCTTGGATTCTTTTTTGGACATGCTTCCGGCCTGCGTTATTTTCTCGGCTTTCTTCATCTTTTCCCGGGCGGCCAGCTCCAATCGTCTTTTCTCCTTGGAAAACTGTTCATGGGCCTGGTTTTGTTGTTCACGCTCCAGCTTCTTCTGTGTCTGATAATCACTATAGTTGCCGGAATATACGCGAACCTCACCTTGATGGATTTCCCAGATCGTCGTCACCAGTTCATCCAGAACTGCACGATCATGACTGATCAGCACAAGCGCCCCATAGTAATAACGCAATTCATCCAGCAAAAATGTAATGCCCTCTTGATCCAGGTGTGTTGTTGGTTCATCAAGTAACAGTACTTCATGATAATGAGTGAACATTTGAGCCAGTTTCAAACGGGTTTGTTCACCGCCACTCCATACTTGGTCGTGTTGAGGTATGGCTAATTTACTGAGTAGAGCCCCGTCAACTTCGATACTTTCGTTAGACTGGGGTGGTTCCACTTGTTCCAAATAACCAAACTCTGCAAAACGTTTTACCTTTCCGGCTGTCGGCTGGATCTGCCCCGCAATGAGTTTCAACAATGTACTTTTACCCTGACCATTACCACCTACTACACCAATGCGATCCAGTTGATGCACAGCCAGTCGCTCAATGTTCAGTATTACTTTATCCATATAGGTCATCTCAACCTGTTCTAATTCAAAACATATCTTTTCCATATTCGCTACCTCCGAAATAAGATTTATTTCGTATCGATAGCGAAGCACACTTCTATCGATACGAGCTGATCGTGCCAGCTCGTATCAATAGAACAGTAACGTCATCATAGCGGTTACCTCCAGTAGTCTGTATTGAGCGCCTTTACATAATTATTTACCTGATTAAGATAATCAGAAGAAAAAAAAAGAATCACAGGCCACGGCCTGTGATTCAACGTAAACGGGAAAGCAAGTATAACACTTATTTTAAGGTCAGGATGATTGAAAATGACAGACTGATCCCGTTTACTCTGAACCAATAGTCAGAGCCTTTGAACGTATTCAATTACCGATTCAAAGGAAGGAAGCGCAGTCTCATCGCATGTGTCATGTTCAATAATCCACCTTTCATTATCATGTATAGATGTACAATTCTAATTATAATTTTCCAATTCCACCATGTCAACGGAACCTTGAAAACACGACACCATCGGAATAGTACATCAATCTACTTTTGACCATTACCGCTACTTAATTTTAATAGAAGCTCTTGGCTACTAATCTGACCTGTAGCCTGCGGAATCACTTCTTCGTAGTTGGCGGAATTCGTTACGATAATCGGCGTTACCGTGTGATAACCAGCAGCCTTAATCTGTGCAATATCGAATTCAAGCAACAGATCTCCCGCTTGGACCCGATCGCCTTCTTTGATATGGGAAACAAAATGTTGCCCATCCAATTTAACGGTATCAACTCCCACGTGAACCAATATCTCAGCACCGGTGTCTGATACTACAGCCAAGGCATGTTTTTTCTTGAATGCAACGGTAACTGTACCATCAAAAGGCGCTACAACTCTACCCACAGTTGGCTCAATTGCAATCCCTTTACCCATTGCTCCCGATGCAAAGGCCGGATCTGGAACTTCCGACAATTCAACAATCGTTCCTTCGATTGGGCTAAATACATTTTCGTCCGAAGCATTCGTTGCACGAACAGGTTGCTCGGTAGATGCAGCAGGTTCGGTTTTTGTTTCTTCTTCGACCGGATCTTTAAAGCCCATGATGTACGTCAGTACAGCCGAGACAACAAAGGATACTACGATACCCAGAATCAATCCTGGGAAGCCTTGTCCACCTGGTCCGTAGAAGATTGGCAAGGTCAGTAGTCCCGGTGCGCCGGATGCAAATGCCAATGTACCCGCTTGACCAATGATAGCTCCACCAACTGCACCACCGATTACCCCTGCAATGAATGGACGTTTCAGTGGTAATGTTACCCCATAGATGGCCGGTTCCGTAATACCGAACAGAGCAGTCAACGTGGATGATCCCGCCAATGTTTTCAGTTTTTTATTCTTGGTTTTCAACATAACCCCAAAAGCAGCACCCGTTTGGGCAAAGATAGAAGCTGTCGCAGCCGGTTTAACCCCATCCTGTCCATACACTGCAACGTTGTTGATAAATACCGGAATCAGACCCCAGTGTATTCCGAATATAACGAGCAGCTGCCAGCTTGCACCCATAACGGCTCCAGCGAGCAATGGACTGAATCCAAATGCGGCAACGAGTCCGGCTGCAATTGCATTACCAACGTAGACACCAAATGGTCCAAATACCAACAGTGTCAGTGGTACCATAATCACTAGCAAAAATAATGGTGTAACAAAGTTTTTCACACTATCGTGAAGAGTCTTATTAAAGAACTTCTCCAACTTGCTCATGACAATGACAGCTAAAATGATAGGAATAACTGTAGATGAATAATTCATCAAAATGACAGGGATACCGAAGAAATCCGTTGGTGTTCCCTCTGATTTCAACGCGACGATGGACGGATAGATCAGTGCTCCTGCAATCGTCATCGCGACAAACATATTTCCCTGGAATTTACGTGCTGTTGTAACCGCTAACAACAGAGGCAGGAAATAAAAGAGACTATCTGCTGCTGCATACAGGATTGTATATGTTGTTTCTGTCGTTTCCAGCCATCCGATATTGCTTGCAATCAACAATAACCCTTTTAGAATACCGGCTCCCGCCATAACACCCAGAAGTGGTGCAAAGATGCTGGATATGATATCGATAATACCCCCGAGCCCTTTGGCTGCTTTGCGAGGTTTTTCTTTATCTGACGAATCGTCCAGAATGTTGCTGATCTCTCCAATGGCACTATAGACTTCAGGCACCTTGTTACCAACAACCACCTGGAACTGTCCTC
Source organism: Paenibacillus sp. FSL R7-0026 (assembly GCF_038004485.1). Lineage (NCBI taxonomy): Bacteria > Bacillati > Bacillota > Bacilli > Caryophanales > Paenibacillaceae > Paenibacillus > Paenibacillus sp. FSL R7-0026. The sequence continues at coordinate 2,632,333 of NZ_JBBORG010000001.1, read as the reverse complement.
CATTTTCTTTGACTGCGATGATGCCTTCTGTTTTCTCCAGTTTGGCTTTGTCTGCCTTGGCATCGTCTTTCAATACAAACCGCAATCGTGTTGCACAATGCACCAGTGATTCCACATTTCTCTCACCGCCGACCAGTTCTACAATCTCTTTGGCCAGTTTCTCTTGACTCATGATCTGCACCCCCAATTTTTCTCAAACAGGCCTCTTACCAATTTTTTTGCACGCAAAAAACCTAAGCCTTGAGTGAGGGGACACAATGGTCCTGACCTTCTCATGACTTAGGTTTTGCCTGCATAACCAGTAACAATCCCAGTTAAATCGTATTCAATTCCTGTTAATCACATATTATTATAATTAAACCAGTTTTGTCAACATTTAAATATTATCGATTAACTACTCGTTCGATATGAACTGTCAAATACAATTTTTCTTCATTGGTCAGTTCATGGTTGTATTCCTTTTTGACAAACAACTCAATTTTCTCCGTACACGCTGCGGCATCCGGATGTTTCTCCTTAATCATGTCATAGAAATGATCATAGTTGTTGTCGTAATGCGTACCACTGAGCACACGCTGAGAGAAGAACTTCAGATGTGTGATGAAGCGAAAATAACTGAGGGAATCCTCGTCAAATTCCATTTTGAAATGATATTTCGCTATATTAATAATTTGCTGGATAAACTTCGTAATATTCATCGTCGTAATGACTTCTTCATTCATCTCTGCATTGACAATGTGAAGAGCAATATAAGCCGCTTCATCGGTTGGAAGCTCAATATTCATTCGAGTGTTGATCTGTTCCAGCGTCCTCAAGCCCAGTTCGAATTCGGACTTGTACAACTGTTTGATCTCCCACATTAATGCGTTCTTGATCTCCACGCCTTCCCGATAACGTTCGATGGCGAAGTTAATGTGATCTGTAAGAGATACATAGATGTTCTCATTAAGCTTTCGACCCAGATTCTCACGCGCATACGTGATGATCTCTTCCACAATTTCAATCAGTTCCATCGGAACTTCACGCAGCAGCATTTTGAAATTATCGGATGTTTGTTTGTTTTTCAATGCAAATACTTTCTGAATGCGGGTCTCGTCTACTTTATCCCCCGGCTTTTTCTTAAAGGCAATCCCACGTCCCATCACCACAAGCTCTGCTCCATCCACCTGATAGATGCTAATGACGTTATTGTTGATAACCTTTGCTATTTTCACTTCAATCCCCCCGTCACGTTCCACTCTCTTGGCAGTTATACATCGTCTTTTGGGCATACAAAAAAAACCTGAAGCATCACAAAATAAACAAGACATGGTGGTCTGCTTTTTTTGGTGCTTAGGTTTTGCCTACGTCGTGTAGTAACAATCCCAGAAACGATATAATTGCGTCAAGTATAGCGCGAACCTGACTATATGTCAACGCTTTCAATGTGAGTACAATCGGAAGTCCCATGGTTATATAAATTGAACTAGAGAATAGTTACACTAGCTACTCCGATGACAGAACAACCTTCCGATCGGTGTTATCTCCAGCTTTTTTCTGTCCTCTCCGTTTTGTGTAAATGTTTAGTTCAATTTATATAGATGAAACTTCCGATGTTTTATTGCGGTATAAGACCATTTTAATTCAGAAAAATATAAACTACTCGTCGCCCAGGTTCGTTCCGTTGGATTCGATCACATTTTTGTACCACTCAAAACTTTTCTTCTTCAGTCGTGTCAGCTCTCCATGACCTTCATTATTACGATCCACGTAAATGTAGCCATAACGTTTTCTCATCTCACCTGAGGATGCACTTACAATATCAATAGGTCCCCAGCTGGTGTAACCGATGATGTTAACCCCATCCTGAATGGCCTCACCCATTTCAGCTACATGTCGTTTCAAGTAGTCAATCCGGTACGCATCATCCACTTCACCTTCCGGTGTAACCACGTCATTGGCACCAAATCCATTCTCAACAACAAACAGCGGCTTCTGATAACGATCATGTAGTTGATTGGCAGTAATACGGAATCCTTTGGGATCAATCGTCCAGCCCCACTCGGACTTCGCCAGATATGGATTGGCTACCGAGCCAAATACATTACCGCTGGTCATATTTTTAATGACTTCCGGATCGGTACTGGTTGTACGACTTGAATAATAACTGAACCCGATATAATCTACGGTATGATTCTTCAAGATTTCCGCATCACCCGACTGCATAACAATGTTCAATTCGTGATCCTTGAAGAAACGTTTGGCGTAACCCGGATATTCCCCACGTGACTGCACATCGATGAAGAAATAGGACTCTCTATCTTTTTCCATGCCCTGGAACACATCTTCCGGATTACAAGTATACGGATAGAAGCTTCCTGCGGCGAGCATACACCCAATCATGGCACCAGGAATAATCTCATGACATGCCTTGACTGCCAATGCACTTGCAACCAGTTGATGGTGAGCAGCCTGATATTGAATTTCCTTGATGTTATCCCCTTCATTAAACGCCAGCCCCGCCCCAAGGAACGGAAGATGTAACAGCATGTTGATCTCATTAAATGTCATCCAGTATTTCACCTTGTCTTTGTACCGAGTGAATACCGTTGTAGCGTACGTTTCGAAAAGATTTACCAGTTCACGACTTCTCCAGCTGCCATACTTCTCGATCAGATGCACAGGCACATCGAAGTGAGCCAATGTAACCACAGGTTCAATGCCGTTTTTCAACAATTCATCAAACAGGTTATCGTAAAATTGTAATCCGGCTTCATTTGGCTGTGCATCTTCTCCTGTCGGGAAAATCCGTGCCCAGGCAATGGAGACACGCAGTGCTTTGAATCCCATTTCGGCAAAAAGAGCAATGTCTTCAGGGTAACGGTGATAAAAATCGATCGCTTCATGCGAAGGAAAGAACTCGGTAGCGAGCGGCGTAAAAGCTGGAACATTGCCTTTCATAATGCTTCTGCGATTCTCTCCTGTTGGCAGCAAGTCAACGATACTCAGCCCTTTGCCATCTTCCAGATACGCGCCCTCCGCCTGATTGGCAGCAATCGCTCCACCCCATAGAAAATCTTTAGGAAATTTATAATTCGTCATCATCATTCTCCTTCCAAGTATGTAGTTCAGTTATCCGCTCAAATCACGAGAAAATTATAGAGACAAAATATTTAAGTTGAACCACACAATTACACATAAACTAAGAGGACAGAAAAAATCTGGAGAAGCGAAGCGTTCGCCTTTATCACCGGATTTCCCCTTTAAAAAGGGATTCGAAAAATCTGGGGATAACAGCGATTGGAAGATTGTTCTGGCCGCGCAGTCGCCCCGTGTAAAATCGTTTGTTCAACTTAAATAGAAAAAACCCGAACCAGCCTGGGTACACAAAATTGTGTAAACAAGCCAGCTCAGGTTATGCCCATATCGGTAACATTCCCAGATCATGATTATGCGGATTGGATAAAACTTTAGCAAGAATCAGAACAGTTGTCAACTTCTTGAAACCGGTTTAGCTTCGGATTGCCCACTACGATATTTGATAGAACGTAGCACATGTGCCGCCAAGAATCATCTGTTGATCTAGTATAGGTAAGGCATTAATGTGAGAATTAATAAGACCATATACTTCAGAATACGTAGCTGAAACGTTGCTCACAGGCCAGTCGGATCCAAACATTAACCGTTCCGCACCAAAAGCTTCAATGGCGATATTCAGATAGGCTGTAAAATCCTTTGGATTCCAATTTACCCAGTCTGCTTCCGTCACCATCCCTGAAAGTTTACAGTACGCATTTGGTTGTGCGGCCAATGACTCAAGTGCTTCTTTCCAGGGTGAAATTATACCTGATTTTATGTCGGGTTTGGCTAGATGATCAAGTACAAATCGCTGTTCAGGAAACGACTTAACCAGTTCCACCGCATAAGGCAGTTGCTCCTTGGATACCAACAGATCATAGGCCAAATCATACTCTTTTAGCAATGAAATTCCGCGCTGAAAGTCTTCTCTCAATACATACTTCAGATCAGGTTCATCCTGTATGACATGACGCACGCCCTTCAGATACGGATTGGACGCGAACAATTCAAGCTGATTCCGAACTTCATCCGAACAAAGGTCCACCCATCCGACAACACCTTTGATACATTCATGCCGATTTGCCAACTGCAGAAGCCACTCGGTTTCTGTCATTGATTGTCTGGCTTGTACCGCAATACATCCATCCAGTCCGGATTGGACCAATAAAGGTTCAAGATCTTCCGGAAGAAAAGATTGACGAATGGTTTTCATCTCTTCGCCAATCCATCCGTACTCGGCGACATTGTATTCCCAGAAATGTTGATGTGCATCCAGCTTCATATTAGATCCCTCCCAGGGTATTTAAATCTAATTATCATTAAAAAGCAATCACTGATTTTCACATGATTTTTATTCCAATTGTGCAGGTATTGTCGTATATTAAATCATGATATAGTAAATTACGAAAACGCTTTCAGAGCATAAATCGGTGGTGATTCCAGTATTAAACAAGTGAATTTTTGTTTGTGTTGAGCTCTATTTTCACCCTGCTTAACCGCTATTCACGTTCAACCATTCTCTATTCGAAGGAGACTATATTAATGAAAAGAAACCGCAAATCAGTCCTATCTCTTACGCTAGTGACTGCCATGATTCTATCTCTATTCTCCTCGGCTATGGCTTCAGCTGCAACTGACAACAGCGAACAGGCCAATACCTCACCCGCTCCAAGCAAAATGCAGACCTATGTAAACGCCATGGAGCCTGGCTGGAATCTGGGTAACTCTCTGGACGCCGTTGGTGAAGATGAAACTGCCTGGGGCAACCCACGCATTACGAAGGAACTAATTCAGTCGATTGCAGATGAGGGCTACAACAGTATCCGTATCCCTGTGACCTGGGAAGCCCACATCGGTGACGCACCTGACTACACAATTGATTCCGCTTACATGAATCGGGTTCAAGAGGTGGTAAACTGGGCCCTTGATGCGGATCTCTACGTCATGATCAATCTTCACCATGATTCCTGGCGCTGGATCAGTTACATGGAGAAAGACCATGACAACGTGCTTGCACGTTATAACGCTGCTTGGACTCAGATTGCGGACAAATTCAAAGATGCATCCGATAAACTCATGTTTGAAAGTGTTAACGAACCACGCTTCTCCGAAGGCGGCACAACGGATGCAGCGATTGGATATCGCATGCTGGACGAATTGAATACTTCTTTTCACAAGATCGTAAGAACTTCGGGTGGAAACAACGAGACACGTCCACTTGTGCTTCCAACGATGCATACCTCTTCCGCTCAACCTGATCTGGATGAACTAAATAAGACCATTCAAAAATTGAATGACAGTAATATTATTGCAACCGTTCACTACTACGGGTTCTGGCCGTTCAGTGTGAACATCGCAGGTTACACCAAGTATAACGAGGAAGTACAGAAGGACGTTACCGACACATTCGATCGGGTATACAATGCTTTCACAGCGAAAGGCATTCCGGTTATCGTCGGTGAGTATGGCTTGCTTGGTTTTGACCAGCACACAGGTGTCATTGAGCAAGGCGAAAAACTGAAATTCTTCGAATTTGTTGGACAATATCTGCGTCAAAAACAGATGACAACGATGTTGTGGGATAACGGACAACACTTCGGACGCACAAGCTTTACTTGGTCTGATCAGGAATTATTTGATACCATGAAAGCCAGCTGGACAGGTCGCTCATCCACAGCCGAAACGGATCTCGTATATCTTAAACAAAATGAAGCCATTCAAGATAAGAAGGTAAAACTCAATCTGAATGGAAACAAATTCAATTCGTTGAAAAATGGTACCACCCCTCTTGTAAGAGGTAAAGACTATACGATCAAAAAAGATGTACTTACGTTAAAATCCAATCTGTTAACCAAATTGACAGCCTCTGGTGATTTGGGCGTAAATGCCACACTCACGGCTGGATTCAATGAAGGTGCTGACTGGAACTTCCATATCATTAAATATGACACACCTAAGTTGAACGATGCAACTGGTACAACCAGTGCATTTGCCATTCCGACTACGTTTAACGGCAATCAACTGGCCACGATGGAAGCAACGTATGCAAACGGAGAGAACGCCGGTCCACAGAACTGGACTTCGTTCAAAGAATTCTCCTACACATTTAGCCCAGATTACGAACGTAATGTGATTGAACTGAAACCTAACTTCTTCAATGAAACCAATGATGGAGAAGTCACGCTTAAGTTCCATTTCTGGAACGGAGATGTGCTGAAGTACAAAATCACGAAAAATGGAACCAGCGTTGTTGGCATAACTTCCAAATAAGAACTCATCTAACGTTCTGCTCAGAGCCTAAAGCTCTGGCAGAACGTTTTGTTTTTGTTTCACAATTGATTGAATAACGTACAAGTGGCCCTTCATACCTATACACTAACTAGGATTGAGGGGGAAATGTCATGTTTAAACGTGTAGACCGTCTTGCCATCGAACTACCCATATCCAATAATCCTGACCCTAATGGAGCTAGTGCAGTTCAGGAGTTGCTTGGTGGAAAGTTCGGGGAAATGTCAACATTAAATAACTATATGTTTCAGTCATTCAATTTCAGAGGTAGATCCAAGCTGCGTCCCTTTTATGACATTGTTGCAAGTATTACCGCGGAGGAATTCGGCCATGTCGAACTTGTCGCCAATACGATTAACCTGATGCTTGAAGGTTCAACATCACCAGGTGACCCAGACTCCACACCACTGCGTGTTGGTAAAGACGCACGGATGACGTCACACTTTATCGAATCTGCTCAGACAGCGCTCCCGTATGACTCCATGGGAAGACCCTGGAATGGTTCGTATGTCGTGAGCAGTGGCAATCTGATCTTTGATCTGTTGCATAATTTCTTTCTTGAATGCGGAGCCAGAACTCACAAAATGAGAGTCTACGAAATGACAGACAACAAAACAGCCCGAGAAATGACTGGTTATCTGCTTGTACGTGGAGGTGTGCACGTTCTTGCGTATGCCAAGGCACTGGAAATTGCAACAGGTGTAGATGTAACGAAGATGTTTCCTATTCCACGACTGGATAACAAAGCTTTTGAAACGACACGAAAATGGGAAGCCATGGGCGAGCACCGCAGACTGTACACATTTAGTGACAAGGATTATCAGGGCATTGCTCAGATTTGGAAAGGAACACACCCAACCGATGGTGGTAAACTGGAGGCTTTTGCAGGCTTGCCGGGGTATGGAGGGCCAGTGCCTGAGCTGCCTGATCTGCCGGAAGAATTTGCGCCAGGGATATCCGCGGAAGATCTGATGCAGATTGCAGAGCGACTGAAACGTCACGCTGGCCTGTAGGATCACGATTAACGTTTGTTTTTCATAGGGCGTCGATTGGATAATCGGAAACTAGTGCTACCTTGTGTGCTAGAACTCTTTGTTTAATTAGATTATTGATGATCTTTTTCTTTGATTTCATAACCAGTATGCACAAAAAAGGGAAACGGGTGAGATGAATCTCTACCCGCTTCCCACTTTACACGCCTCTATTGTGGCTCAGTAAATTTCACTATCAGTACTGCTTCCCCATTGGCTTGCACACGACCGGTTGAGGCTGCTGTAACAGTTGCTATCGTTTCGTTTCCACTTGGGATCAACACAGGTGTAATCAAAGGCAGACCCGCAGCCTGAATGACATCCATGTCAAATTCAATCAACAACTGTCCTGCAGTTACACGATCTCCGCTATTCACATGCGCGGTAAAACCGTTTCCTTTTAGTCCAACCGTATTAATTCCGATATGAACCAACATCTGTACACCTGTCTCATGCTCCAGAATCACCGCATGTTTACTCTTGTTCATGACATGTGCAATGACACCATCAAACGGTGCGTACACTTTTCCTTCTGATGGCTCGATGGCAATGCCCTCACCCATGTGTTTTTCCGAGAACGCCGGGTCAGGAACCTGCTCCAGAGCAACGACGGTACCGTTCATTGGAGAAGCGATTTCGAGAAAATCTACCTTAGGACGATTGCTTGTAACGGTATCGGTAACTGAATTAATACGCGGATTAGAGTCCTCTGCTATAACTTCAGTTGATGTTACTCCACTGTTCTCATGGCTCACCGCCTCTTCTGCGACCGGTTGATCCTTATATCCGAAGAACCAAGTAAGTGCAAAAGCAATGGCCATGGCAACCACGTTGGACAAGATGTACAACGGCAGTTGGCTGTTCAGATAGAGCAATGTACCGGGAATAACCGTTACAGCCATGCCTGTACCTTGCAGATGGAACAAGGAAGCGATAAAACCACCTACACCACCACCAACCAGTCCCATAATAAATGGTTTCATATAACGCAAGTTAACTCCGAAGATGGCTGGCTCGGTAATGCCCAGAAATGCGGACAAGGACGATGGTAATGCGAGTGCTTTGAGTTTCATATTTTTGGTCTTCAGACCTACGGCAAGACAAGCGGCTCCTTGTGCTGCCATGGCGCAGGTAATGATGGCGTTGAACGGATTAAATCCCGTTTTCTCCAGTAGTTGAATCTCCAGGAAATTAAAGATGTGATGCACACCGGTAACAACTATAATCTGATGGAAGAATCCAATGATAATACCTGCGATGCCAAACGGAAGATCCAATACGGCAGTTGTTCCATGCAGCACCCACTCTTCCAGGGAATGGAATACAGGACCAATGGCGAAAAGTCCGAGCGTAATCATAACCGTTAACGTAATAAAAGGAGTCAGAATTAAATCCAGCGCCTCGGGTACCCGTCTTCTTAATACCTTTTCAAACTTGGCTCCAATCAAACCTACAAAGAACGCAGGCAGAACCGATCCCTGATAACCCACGACAGGTATAAAACCGAACATATGCAGCGGCTGTGCTGATCCATCTGCCACCGCGTAGGCATTGGGTAATGCGGGATTGACCAGCATTAGCCCCAGTACGATACCAAGTACCGGACTTCCGCCAAATACGCGAAATGCGGACCACGCTACAAGTGCAGGTAGAAATGCAAATGCCGTATCCGTCAGGATTTGAGTGAACAACAGGAAATTGGCCGAGATATCATCCGGTGTTGCACCGAATAACGCCAGAATTTCACTCTGGGTAAGTAATCCGCGCAATCCCATGAACAGTCCTGTAGCTACCAGAACGGGAATGATGGGTACAAATACGTCACCAAACGTGCGGATAGCCCGTTGAAAAGCATTTCCTTCTTTTTTCCCCTGGCTCTTCACATCATCCTTGGATGTTCCTTCGATTCCCAGCTTCTCAACCTCTTCAAAGATTCGATTCACTGTTCCCGTACCAAAGATAATCTGATATTGACCTGAGTTGAAAAAAGCGCCTTTCACCTTCTCGATGTTCTCGACCGTTTTTTGATCAATTTTTTCTTTATCTTTCACCATGATGCGAAGACGTGTTGCACAATGTGCAAATGATGCGATATTCTCTTTGCCCCCGATGGCATGAATGACTTCCTGGGCAATCCGTTGATTCTCCGACATGTTATCTCATTCCTCTCACGTAATACTTAATAATCCCATTTTGTTGCTTCAAAATCTGCCTTGCCGCCGTGTGCAAAGAAACAAATATCCACGCTGTCCTGACTTGGGAAAATGCGGCTGGTAAAGACCTCTTCCCCATCGTTCACAAAGATCTCTACCGAAGATGAATCCACGAACAGTTGGAACTTAATCACATCCGCAGTAAGCGTGCACCGCCGTATGGACCCATTTTGTTCTGCCAGCTCGGTCCCAGACATCGTCCGATCCAGAATAACTTTCTGCTGAATCCGATCATACAGAAGAACCGTTTTCTCAGTTTCACTTGCCCGGAATTCGATGCCTACACTCTCTGCTTCTACATGGCTTATCTCACATATCAGCTCATAGGTAATCCCATTAAAACCAGTGAAAGATCGACTCTCATTATCAATTGTTGCGCGAATATGTGTCCCTTCCTCCTGCTGACGTAATTGGACCATCTCTTCAACCGGTTGTTGAATTAACTTGCCGTCACGGAATGACAATTGCCGAGGAATGGTCAGGCAATGAGCCCAGCCACTATCGTCTGTTGGATATTCCAGATCGGGAAGTCCCATCCATCCAACCAGAATACGTCTTCCGTCCGGGCCCTGCATCGTCTGCGGCGCATAGAAGTCGAATCCACGATCCAACTCCTGAAATTCATCATGATTGAACTCTCTCGTCTGGAGATTGAGCGGCTCACCGATCAGATAACCGGATTGAAAAATATTCTGATAATGATCTCCCGCTGCATCTAAGCCTTGCGGGGAAAAGACAAGTACACCTTTCCCGTCCATCTCCATATAATCCGGGCACTCCCACATGTAACCAAAGGAGGTTAATTGCGTACGAATTTCACCAAGAAACTCCCAGTTTTTCAGATCAATGGAGCGATACAGCACTGTACATCCCGTCTCGTCTGTTCTCTGCGCACCAATTACACAATAATACGTGTCTCCTTGTTGCCACACCTTGGGATCTCTAAAGTGTTCCGTGTATCCGGCTGGCACAGACGAGATCACGGGATGATTCAGTTTGGTTACTGAACCGCTTTCATCCATGACTGCCAGGCATTGATACGGATGTCTGACCCAATCCTCATCTCTGGTATTGCCTGTGTACAGCAAGTGTAGCTTGCCGTCTTTTTCAATCGCACTGCCGGAATAAGCTCCGTGTGAGTCATACCTGCCACCCGGTTCAATTCCAATCCCGACATTTTCCCAGTTCACCAGATTCTTCGAGCGGGTATGATACCAGTATTTCATGCCATGTTCTGTCCCAAGTGGAAACCACTGATAGAACAGATGATAATAGCCTTGATAATATGCAAAGCCGTTAGGATCATTAAGCAGACCTGTTATCGGCTGAATGTGATAACTTTGTCGCCAAGGACACACGGATATCTGTGCTTCAAGCTTCGCAATCTCTCCAGGCTCCGCTTGCTCAATTCGTCTGTAGCGTTGCTCTCTAGTCATTTTCATAGCTGTTCTCCATTCAAAATATAGGAACCGGTTCCATCGGGCGCAAAAAAATAATTCCATATGGCATTACTGCCTGCCCGTGTTCGCATATCCGTATTGGATATTCACAGTGGAACCGGTTCGATGGAATTATCATAAAGGATGTTTTTATAATTTGTCAACGCTTTCTCGAGGAATCAGTTCTACGTCCAGTGTTGTTCGTTCCTCCACCGACTCGCCTTTGACCAGACGAATAATGTGATTTGCCGCTACTTTGCCCGCCTGCAAATAATGATATTTCACAGTAGTCAGCGTGGGATGAATCATCTCCGTAATATCATATCCGCCAAATCCGGTAACAGACAAATCTTGCGGTATGCGAATTTTATTGGAGAACGCAATCTTCATCACACCCAGTGCAATATTATCCGTGGCCCCTACGATGATTGTTGGTGTGATCTCTTTTAGGATGGCTTCAGCGGTAACGATGGCTTCAGACATCTTAAAGCTTGTCTCATAATACTTCACTTCACATTCACCACACTCGGCGATTGCTCGCTGAAATCCTTGTTTACGATAGATCCCTACCGCCCGATCCTTCTCGCTAACTCCCATATACACGATCTTGCGGTGACCTTGTTCGACGACATATCTGCCCATCTCATAACCTGCCTGATCATCATTGTGAACCAGACTGTGCAGTTGCTCATGCTGCTGCCCTACCAATAACACCGGAATCCGTATATCCTCAACGGCCTTCAGATGTGCTTCAGTCACTTCAGCAGCCAGCAGAATAATACCCGATACCTTCTGTCGTGCAAAATCATAGATGGCATCAATCTCGCGCTGCATGTCCTGACTCGTATTTGCGATCAGCATCTGATACTGATTACTCCGCAGTTCTTCATCAATTCCGATCAATGTCTGTGATGTTGCAAAAGAATCAAGACGTGGCACAACCGTACCGATAATACTGGTCTTCTTTGCCTTCAGACTCTGTGCAAATGTATTGGGAACGTAGTTGTATTGTTTGATAATACGCTCAATCTTCTGGCGTGTATCTTCACTAACCGATCCGCCATTCAGGAAGCGAGAGACCGTGCTTTTTGCCACACCTGCCATCTGAGCGATATCAGAAATCGTTTTATTCATAAAGACTCCTCTTATTTCTATTAGCTAGTTTACCTTTTATTATACTTCGAATCGCGAACCCATGGCGAATTTGATTCATACTCAATTAATACACATCACGTTGTACAACTCCGAATAAACAGCAAAAGCCCGATGGTAATGTGACGTTCATACAGAAGTATGATCCGACATTCATCAGGCAGTTAAGCTTCCATTTACACGTTTGCACAGGCCAATAGCACAAGAACGCTCCCTATTCCGTACAGACTCAAACCTCAATAATAATAGGCAAGATCATTGGTCTTCTCTTCGTTTGAGCGTAAATATAGTGACCAATCTCATCTTTCAGCTTTCTTTTGATCACATTCCACTGATTTACCCCAGCCCCGGTTAACTCACCCATCCGGTTTAGAACCAGCTCATGAATCTCATGCATGAATTCTTCCGAATCCTTAACAAATACAAACCCTCTGGAGATAATTTCGGGTGACGTGACCATCTGTTTCTCCGTTTTGCTCAGTGTAGTCACAATCACCAGCATGCCATCGGAGGACAGTTGCCTGCGGTCACGAAGTACAATATTGCCGACATCACCCATGATCAGACCGTCTACGAGACTATTTCCCGACGCAATTTTGGGGCCCAGCGAAGCAATGCCGTCTTTGTACTGGACCATATCCCCATTATTCACGATAAACACATGATCACGCTCTATACCTACGGATTCAGCAAGCAGTCTGTGTTGATACAACATACGAAACTCACCGTGGATCGGAATCAGATAATCCGGTTTCATCAGGGTTAACATCAGTTTGAGTTCTTCCTGACTGCCGTGTCCCGATACATGCATCCCAGCTGCACCACTTGAACCATATATCACACGTGCTCCAAGAACATACAGGTTATCAATTACATGTGCAAGATTTCGTTCATTGCCCGGAATGGCTCCGGCAGCAATAATTACCGTGTCCCCGGCGTTAATTCTTACGTGAGGATGTTTACCGGATGCCAAACGTGACAATGCTGCCATTGCTTCTCCCTGGCTACCGGTGCATAATACAACAACTTGTTCAGGTGGAAACTGATCCGAATCGATAGCTTCAATCAGCAATCCGTCAGGAACTTGTAAATACCCCAATTCACTGGCCACCGATACCACATTCACCATACTTCTGCCCAACAGTGCCAGTTTGCGCCCCGTCTCAAATGCTGCATTCACAATCTGCTGTACCCTGCTGACATTTGACGCAAAGGTGGAGATAAATACTTTCTGTTTGGCACGGATAAAGGCATCCAGAATGTGATCTCCCACAACACGCTCGGAAGGTGTAAATCCGGGTCTTTCTGCATTCGTACTCTCGGAGAGCAAAATATGGACACCCTGTTTGCCAATTTCGGCCATGCGGTGCAGATCAGGGAAAGGTCCATGTACAGGCGACATATCAAATTTGAAATCTCCGGTATGCACGACATTGCCTGCTGGAGTCTGAAAAAAGATACCAAGACAATCCGGTATACTATGACTGGTTGCGAAAAAAGAAACCTCGATCCCTCCCAGCGTAATGCTGGAATGAGCATCGATCGTATGCAAGTCGGCCTTGCGCAGCAGCCCATGCTCTTTCAGTTTAAGTTCGATCAGCCCACGAGTGAGCCTGGATGCATACACCGGGATGTTCATTTGTTTTAATAAATAGGGAATGCCACCGATGTGATCTTCATGTCCATGGGTAACTACAAGACCCCTTACTTTATCCAGGTTCTCCAGCAGATACGTTACATCCGGAATGATCAGATCAATACCAGGCAATGTCTCATCAGGAAACTTCGAACCACAGTCAATCACGATGATGTCCTGATTGTACTGGATGAAATACATATTCTTCCCTATTTCATTCACGCCGCCAAGTGCAGCGATATACAGTTTGTTGTGGGCTAGATTCAACTCTGTTATTCCTCCTCTGCGTGGCAATCGTATACGATACGGATCTATATTCCTAGTATGGAAGCAATCGCCTCAGTTATGCATTTCAGTGTGATTATGCCAAAAAAACCACCATGGAATAGTCATTCCATAGTGGTTTATACGAAACTTAAATACAGTTACACCAATGATTTATCACGCTGTAATAATACGTCTTGTTCATAGGTTTTGATGTCGGTGATCCACTTTTCACGAACTGGAACGCCTTGCTGAGCACAATAGTAGTCCCAGATCGCGCCAAACGGATAGGATTTGAACTCTTCCGTTAAAGCAAGACGCAACGTGTAATCCCCTTCCAATTCGGCTTGTTTCAAGGCATCCACTGGTTCGAGCATCGCTCGGAGAAGGGCTTTGATCGTGTTGCGAGTCCCCACAACCCATGCGGCTACACGGTTAATACTTGCATCAAAGAAATCCAGTCCAATATGTGTGGTCGCAAGCAAATCATGTCGAACCAGTTCACGGGCAATTTCCAGCAACTCATCGTCCATAATTACCACATGGTCACTATCCCAACGCATCGGGCGGCTTACGTGAAGCAGAATGCCACTTGTAAACAAAGACAAGGACGACAGTTTATTGGAAATAACCTCTGTTGGATGGAAGTGACCCGCATCCAGGCAGATTAACGTATCATTTTGCAAACCGTAACCCATATAAAATTCATGAGAACCCACCACATATGCTTCCGAACCCAGACCAAACAACTTACTCTCTACCGCGTCCAGGTTGTGCTCCGGGTTAAGTGGTTCGCCGAATACTTCATCCAGCGATTCTTTGAGACGTTTGCGTGGTGTCAACCGATCCACCGGATTATCCTTGAATCCGTCCGGTACCCATACATTGGTTACACAAGTCTGACCAAGCTGTTCCCCGAAATAAGCACCAATCCGGCGGGACGCCTTGCAGTGATCAATCCAGAACTTGCGAATTTCAGGGTCTGGATGACTGAGCGTGAATCCGTCACTTGATTTTTCATGGGAAAAACATGTTGGGTTGAAGTCCAGACCGAGTCCTTGTTCTTTGGCCCATTTTACCCAGTTCTCATAATGCTTTGGCTCAATCTGATCCAGTTCAACCTGCTCGTCGGTATCCGTGTAAATCGCGTGCAGATTGACCTTATGTTTGCCGGGAATCAGAGCAAAAGCTTGCTCCAGATCGTTACGAAGCTCTACAGGTGTGGTCGCAGCCCCCGGATATTGACCTGTAACGGAAATACCACCTGTTAACTCCCCATCTTTATTCAGAAAACCTTTGACATCGTCGCCTTGCCAGCAGTGTACGGATACTTTGATCTCCGCGAGTTTGTTCAATACCTCGTCCGTATCAATTCCGTGCTGAGCATACAATGCCTTGGCTGCTTCATACGCTTGCTTGACTTGGTTATCCATCCGCAAGAACCCTCCTAATTTAACGTGTAAATGCTGCCGGTACACCGCCATCAATGGTCATCATGCAACCGGTTGTTTTTTCGGATTTCGAAGAAGCAAAGAACGCAATTCCTTCCGCAATATCTCTTGGATAGATATTCACGAGCAATGTCGTCCGTTTGCGATAATACTCTTCCAATTGGTCCGGTTCAATTCCATATGCCGCTGCTCGTTCATTTCTCCAGGAACCGTTCCAGATCGCTGAACCCTGTAGAATGGCATCTGGAAGAATCGTGTTGACACGAATGCCGTACTCTCCACCTTCTGCTGCAATACAACGTGCCAGATGTGCTTCCAGCGCTTTCGCTGAGCTGTAAGCCGAGGCACTTTTACCTGCATACACCGAGTTCTTGGACCCGATAAATACCATGCTTCCCCCAATACCCTGCTGTTTCATCAGCTTGAACGCTTCACGAGCCACGAGGAAATATCCTGTGCCCAGAACATTCATATTCAGGTTCCATTCTTTCAGGGATGTTTCGTCAAATGGGCTGGATGTCGCCAATCCGGCATTGTTCACGATGATATCCACTCCGCCATACTGCACCGCAACATCAGCATAAGCAGATTGAACGGCTTCCTCATCGGTGACGTCCATTTTCAGCGCATAAGCACGATTCGCGCCGTACTGATCATTGATTTCCTGTGCTACTTTCTGTGCGCCCTCCAGGTTGAGGTCAGCAAGCACCACATGTGCGCCTTCAGATACCAATCTGCGTGCTGTTTCACTTCCGATCCCGCCTGCGCCGCCTGTAATAAACGCCACTTTACGGGAGAACTCGGTTTCTGCTGGAGCCAAAGACAATTTGTACAATTCCAGCGGCCAGTACTCCACATTGTAAGATTCATTTGCACTGAGTGATACGAATTGACCTAGGCTAGTAGCTCCACGCATAACGGCGATGGCTCTGTGATACAACGCTCCGCTTACTTGGGAAAGCGCCCAGCTCTTGCCTGTATTGATCATGCCCACACCTGGAATGAGGATAACGCGTGGTGCCGCTTCGAACATGACATCACCTTCGTTTTTGTTGCTCTCAAAATACTGTTGATATTGCTCTTTGTAGGCCGCGACACCTTCTACCAGCTTGGCTTTTAAGCCTTCGATATCTTCCGCATCCGGTGTCCAATCAATGAACAGAGGTACCACTTTGGTATGTACCAGATGATCCGGGCAAGCTGCACCCACCTGAGACAATTCCGGGGAATCTGCTCCGCCCACAAAAGCAAGTACGTCCTCTTGATCATCAAAGGACAAAATCATTTTTTTGCTATCCGATACCGCTCCACGAATGGTTGGCATCACACGTGATACGATCTGACGACGAACATCAGCGGCCAGTGCCGGGTGTTTCACACCACCAAACAAACTTCCTTCGTCCACCCGTGCTTCGATGAATGCTTCTGCTTCATTGATAATCTTGATCGTTTGGGCGTAGCATTCCTCGGATGTTTCTCCCCACGTCACAAGTCCGTGTTTTTCCATCAGTACGAGTTCGGCATTGGGATTCGAGAATACGCTTTCAGCAATCATTTTAGATAACGTAAACCCTGGGCGAACATAAGGTACCCATACAAAACGATCACCGTAGATCTCTCTCGCCAATTCCTTGCCGTTATGTGCACAGCACAAGCTGATAATCGCATCCGGGTGTGTATGATCAACATGTTTATATGGAAGGAACGCATGCAGAAGAGTCTCGATAGAGGCGCGCGGGTGCTTGGCATCAATCATGCAATGTCCCAGATATTCAACCATCTCTTCATCCGACATGGATTCACGTTCAATTAATGGTCGAATGTCTTCGAGCCCAAGTCCGGTAAAATGTTTCGCTTCCATGGAACCCAGATCAGAGCCGCTTCCCTTCACATACATTACTTCTACATCACGACCACGAAAATCCTTCACTGTCGTTTTGGTAGACGTATTGCCACCGTAGATGTTACATACACTGCGATCAGTTCCAATCAGATTGGATCGGTAAACCAACTGCTCAAGTCCTGTTGTTTTCTCAGATGCCTGCGATGCATTCCATAAACTCTGTACCATTTGTTTCCCTCCGATAATGTTTGTTTTATTCCTAATCCGAGTTTAACATCTTTGTTTTATTTTGAAAACAAAATATTTTAAAACCAAACGGAAATATTCAAAAGTCATTATAGATTGAACTATTTTATTAAAAAAACACCCTGACGTGAACGTCAGAGTGTTCCTATTTCATCGGCGGATTAGAAAATCCCCGCTTTTTGGGAAGTATTTTTAATACCATAGGTATCATTAACAACAGTGTTGCCAAAACTCGTTAAGCTTCCATTCGGACCTGTGGCCATGTCCAGATAGTTCAGACCGGAGCTGTTTCCGTACCAAGACCAGGCAAGCCAACCTACCCCTTTTTCCTGACCATATCTCATGATGGCATACTCGTCCACATCACCGTTTGTGTGATATCCCCCGAATTCACCAATGATCAGAGCCAATCCTTTGTTCAGCACATTCTCCATATTGGCTTTGACCGTTGCAGCATCTTTGCCAGCATACTCATACATATGAATGGAGAACACAGTATTTTTCTGAGAATCGGCTGCAAATACACTTTGTCCATAATCCACGATGGATTGAGGGAACTGTCCCCATCCGGCTGCATCCACAATGAGCGTATTTTTAATTCCCGCATTTCGGAGTTTTGGAATGGCTTTTTTGTAACCATCAGCCCACGCACTTCCATTCCACGTTCCATACCATTCATTGGCGATGTTGACAATTACCCGATCTTCTTTGCCAATCAAAGCTTCCTTAATACTAATCCAGTAGTTCACCGCCGCATCCAACGAATTATAGTCATCTTTCCCTGTGGCGTCATGCACCTCGAGTACAGCTATCATTTTATTTTGGTTAACCACATTAATAATATTTTTAACAGCGTTCAGATCATCTTTGGTGTACAGGCTACCATTCGAAAGAACAATGCGTACCGTATTGGCACCTGTTTTGGCGATGGCAGGGATAGCGGTATTCAAATCATTCTTGAACCAGGAATGTCCGTGATTAACACCTCTCATGACAAAAGCCTTGCCTGTGGAATCGTACAACTTGTTACCGCTTACATAAAAACCTGTAGCAGCAGATGCTTTGGGTGCTGCACTCCCCAATGCCATGAACATGAGAGCAGCAATAACCGTGAAGATTGTACACTTTTTCAGATTAACCATTCGTTTGGAACCTCCTGTATTTGTTTTTTTATTTCAATTAACCCTGCTCCAGGCAAGAAGTTAACTAAAATCGTTGGTAATAGAAGTTTTTTGGTTATTAAATAAATAAAAATTAACTTTATCGAAGTTACTTTATTTAGTTTAAATAAACTTTATCGTTAAGGTTATGAAGTTATAATAAATTGAAAACGCTTACCAGTCAAGATCTTTTTACCATGATTAGGAATCATTTGTTTTTACATAACACAGCAAAAAAAGGTTCTCTCCCCTCACAATCGTTCGGAGAAAGAACCCTCTGTATTATTAACGAAAGTTAACTCTTGTTTAAGTCTTGTTTATCTGTTGTTTAACTCCTGATTTAGTCTAAGTGTCTTCCCTAACTCCCGCCAATACCACCCCAACCCGGTACTGTGGTCTCACCCAAATCTCATTAAACTTCCCGATCTCCACACCCTCAAATCGCTCCACATAAGCCTGATTCACATAACTCTCAGTCGTCCCTTTTCGAATTGGCGTTATGGACAGACGAAGCGCGTGATCGGCCAGTAAATGACGGGATTGCTTCAAACCAAGCATCCAGCTGTGCCCATAGTGAATATGATCCGTTAACATCTGATGATGAATATGTGCTGTTGCAACGTCTCCTTCATAATCAATCTCAATCCACACGTCATCTACTTGTTCCGGCCACGCTGTGTCCAATCTCAGTGTTGCTGCATACTCTTTGGGATAATCAACCTCTACAGCAGGATCGTAAGGCGAAACTTGAAATGTAAACGTACCGAATATTCCCTGCTTCGACTGTGATAACACAGCATATTTAGAAGCTGAAACATGCTCTGGAGCCGGATAAAAGGATACCTCCATCTCTGGTTGCTCCACGGATGTACATATGATCATCTCATTCTGTACATACAGATGACTGCTGCTAATTACAAGCCTTTCTTCTCCGCCCACACGGAAACGGTAGGCTTGTAAGGCCTCTTCACGGGTCAATGTAATGATTCGTATGACCATACCGTCCGATGTTGTGATTCGCAGATGATGGTCCTTGCCGGCAATCGGATGTATTACAACTTCATTCCCCTGCTCTGAAACAGTGCCTTCGGGCATATCCACATTTGTAACGGATGATGCATCCATAACATACTCAGGCGTCATACCTTCATGAGCATAAAAGACAGCCGTAAGCTCCTGATTTACCATAAATCGGGTCAGTGGCTGAACAGTAGCACTAATGATCTTCATTCCACTCAGATTCATATGGAAAGGCAGAATGGCCGCCATGCCGGATTTCAGCTGCATCGTTCCTTCTCTTGGATAAAAAGCAGTCCCTTTGCTGGTATGCAATTCCAATTGTATATCACGATCAGGCATCGCCACATGATCCTGATAATTATTCATGAACAGGAATCCGGAGCCATCTTGTTGGCGAACAGACCAACGCAGATCCATCGTGTTCTCCGATGTTATCGAATGCTGTTCATCCGGTACAACACAGCCCATTGGGGCAAGTAACTCACCGTATGCTTCCAGGAACATGGACAAGGTACGAATGCGGTCATACGATTCACCAACACGTCCAAATTCCCCGAGTGGCGATTGGTAATCATACGTCATTTTAGGCAATGCCTGCTCGTTCATATATGAATTTTTGCCTATTGGATTGGTCCCCCCGTGATACATATAATATCCAACCAGATTGCTGCCGTTCGCAAGTTTCACAATGGTCATCGCCTCGACACTGTCCGCATCAACAACCGGACGAGCGTGATAACTGACCTGCATGCCTCCAGCAAGCTCGCAATACGCAGCAGGGTACTCCAGACTGTCATAATCCACTTCTTCCACAGGATTCATATGCAGATCCCGGAATAAATACTCCCGGCTTGGAGGCTGATTGGGAATCCATGGTGTGTACGCATACCCCGCTAGCATAGGCAATGTTCCTTCTTCAGGCACCGCAGCATTGCCCCAGGCCGTGGCAGTATAGAACATCGGCTTCATACCGACTTCTTCGGCAATATAGCGAAGCATCTTCAGATGTTCTCGTCCATCCCGACCGGAGGTAATGTATTTTTCGCGGGTATACCCCCAGGCATCCATGGGTGCGCCAGCGTGCATATACTCATTTTCCAACTGTATCCCGATAACAGGGCCACCCTCCTGATAAAAGCAGCCGTTGAGCTGACGGGCAATCTCCCGATATAATCGCTTAGCGTAATACAGATATCCTTCATCGTTCGACCTGACTTCGAATGGATAACTGAATAACCAATCCGGCATTCCACCATTACGCACTTCCCCATGACAGAATGGACCAATTCGTACGATCAGAGGCAGTTCATGTTTGCCACACAGATCCACAAAGTGCCGTAAATTCAGATTTCCTGACCAATTAAATTCCCCTTCCTGCTCCTCGTGAAAATTCCAGAAAACATAGGAAGCGACAATGCTCACCCCGCCTGCCTTCATCTTCAGTAATTCTTCTTCCCACTGCAAGTAAGCGAATCTGGAGAAATGAAACTCACCTACCACGGGAATATGGGGTTTAGCATTACGAGTCATATAATAGTTTGTAAAATCATACGATTCCCCTCGTGGACTTTTGCCGCCACTGCCAGTCATGCGACCCGCACGAATCTCTTTATCTTCCGCATCCAATATGAAACGAATCTGGCTACCTGCTATACTATCATTCATGGATTATATAACTCCTTCGATATAAATGGGATGTGTTGAAACGATTATCAATTATCGATGGATGATTGCCCCTTGATGATTCGGGTTTTTCTCCAATACCCGGTCCAACTCAAGTCCGGCTTCACTTATCCGCCCCAGCCCCAGAAGACCCAATGCACGCATATACCAGCAATGTTCTTCATTTCGCTGATCGAGATCATCGTCGAATACTAGAAAATCGGGCAGAGAGACCGCAAAATAATCCATTCGGATGTGATCATGCATATGTCTTTCCGCATAGTCAATGAGTTTGTTGAACCGCCTGTTTGCTTCCTTCACATTGCCAAGCTTCTGCCAGGCCAGACCCTGATAATAGATGGATTCCGGCGGTTGATCATTATAAAACATCGCGCTTGCCGGTTCATTCAAACCGATGGATGCTCTGTGGAAACTCTCCTCTGCCGCCTGATCATTCTTAAGTTGCTGGTAGGCACAGCCAAGATAAAAGTAAACTGGATTGTCTCCGGCTCCCTCCAGCTTACCTTCACCTAAGTTCTCCGGGTAAACTAATGCCTTCTGCAACAGCTCCAATGCTAGTTCAGGTTGTTGTTTCTCCAGGTTTTGCTTTGCCAGTTCCGTCAGTGCCGTAACATATTGTCCTGTCACCTTGCCTTCTCCACCCTCCCATGGATGAAACCGCCGGGTCTGAAGGGCATTCCATGCTTCTTGATGACTACCTTGCATATTCAATAAAGTCAACCACTCGATATACAGATCATCACGGTGGTGAACCAACTCCATATGTTGTTCCAGTAATTTGATTCGACGCTCGCAAGAATACCCTATCTTCTTGTGCAATTGATCCAACTCGTAGAAGATTCGCGCATCCTGTGAATCCAACCGGAAAGCGTCCTCTAATGAAGCCAGTGCAAGATCGGGGCGATTCAGCTTGTTATAATAAGCCAGTCCCAGATTCCGATGTACAGTCGAATATGCAGCATTCACCTCGCGTGAAGTTTCCCAATGGGTGATTGCTTCCTCGTAGCGTTTATGATCATATAACCAATTTCCCAGGTAATAGTGAGCACGCGCATCATTCGAATCCACTGCCAATGCATCCTGAAGCACCATGAATTCAAATAACGTATTAGGAAAACAATAATCCGTTGGAGCAACTTTCCCCTGCTTTTGACATTCCCGGGCCTGCTCCACATCCTCCAGCTGACGATACAAGTAAGCCTGAGCATAACCAACCATAGGATAAGGCTGTGCAATTTCGGATTCAACATAAGAGAGTACCGTCAGTGCTTCTTCCCACAACCCACAATCCGCGTAGTCTGCGGCTAGATTCAGATAATTATAAACATCTCCTCGCATCAGACGATGGAAATGCTCACGTGTTTGCCCCGCTTGTTCTCTCTCTGAAGGTGCAGTTGCTCCGCTGTAGATCAGGACTAATTCATGCGCAGCTCCAAATTCAACCGGGTCCAGTGCCAATGTCTCACGCGCATATTGAATTGCCTGCTTATCTTGACCCAATCTACGCAGCAAAGCCACTTTCAGATGTCGAGCCTTATAATTTCTGGTGTTACGAATCAGCGAACGTTCGATGTGATCCAAAGCTTCGATGTAGCGATGTTGCCCCGTATCGATCTGAGCAAGCATGTAATAACCCGTATCCTGATACTGTGCAGACCATACGGCTTTATACAGTGCTGCGTAGGCTTCTTCCTGTTTCCCCTGTAATTTCAAACTCAGACCGAGTTGGTAAAATGCTTCACTATCATACGGATTCGTATTTTTCCACGTCAGCGATTGAACGGCCTGTCTGAAATGCTTCTCTGCATCTTGGAACAACCCTCTACGCAGCAGCAATGTGCCATACGCTATGTTTAGACGAATATCCGTTGCATCACGCTTCAACCCTTCCAGATAATAAGGTTCCGGTTCATACGTGGCATGCCGATATTGCTCCAAATGAAGACCAGCCAGATATAGTTGTTCATTCGTACGAATCTCGGATGGTAGCGGGAGTGGTGTGGCCGGATCTGGAACTTCCTGAATCTCAGAACGTTCAGGCTGATAGGCCACGAGTACTCTTCCTTCCGCACTTCGAACACTTAACTTCAACTGATGCCATTCATCTTGTCCGCTCCACGGAAATGAAGATTTATATAGTTCCGTAGGTGAGATATTACATCTCTCATGGAGATATACCGTGGTTGGACCTATCACTTCAACGGTCACTTGTTCAAAAACCGACGTCGCATATACCCTCACGGTTACCATTCCGGTCGTTTCATCCTTTTCCAGATTAACCGCTGCATCAATCGATGCATTTTTGACCATACCAATTCCTTTATACGGCATAAAATACTGTGAAAATGATTTCGCTTCATAAGGCTGTAACCATGTAAAATCAGGCTGATTATCGGTATAGATCCCGGTCATTAATTCAATATAAGGTCCATCCTCGTCCGTTAACTGGCGATCCCAAGCTTGCCCAAATTCCCCGTTCCCCCAGGTCCATTGCTTCTTGCCCGGAGAAGTATGATGATTGGCTACATGCAACAAACCTGCCTGAACCCCGTGGTCATAACCCCCTACAAAATTATAATCCGACTTATAAGCCATATAGGATGTTGGAACCGGTATGTTTTTGTAGCGCGAGATATCCACACCTTCGGAATAGTCCATTTTGTAATAGGTGCCGGTTGCGATGGGAAAGCGGGATACGTCCCGTTTTCCGTGGTCCAGCACAGCCGTTACATCAGGCGGAAACACGGATTGCGTATGATCGTTGACGGCTACAGCCGGGTTGGCCCACCATAGAAAAGTTTGAGGTGCGCTGGTGCGATTGTATACCTCGGCATGGATTTCAAGATAGGCTTTGCCGGGATGTAATGTGAAGCCAGCGGTCATTTTGGTGCCATACATGCGATCAATCTCACCCACCCACACGGTAGCGCTTCCATCTTCATTACTGCTAAATGTATAGTCGACTGGACCAAATGTGTTGGGCCGGTGATGCTGTGGCCAGTTGAATTCAATTCCACCGGAAATCCATGGCCCTGCCAGACCCACGAGCGCAGGTTTAATCACCCGGTTATAATATACAAAATCGTAGTTGTTGGTCCGATCCAGCGCACGATAGATCCGTCCACCCAGTTCGGGCAGCATCTCGATACGTACATATTCATTTTCAAGAATAATTAATCGATAAGACTTCATTTGGGCCTCATCTTCAATGCTGTCGATCACAGGATACGGATACACCTTACCCGAGCTTCCCTGGTAGATTCTCTTTTCAAGAAACATCGGATTTTTGTCCGGTTTACCTGTACCATAGGTTGGGATATCTCTGGTTTCTTCCCATATGCGAACATTTGATGTCGCTGTCACGTGATTCAATTCCCTCACTCCTCGGCCTCGTATATATTGTGATCATACGCTCCGACATGCAGGAAGAACATTGACATTAAGCGGTTCTTGATGGACGATCTTCGGATTCCCCCATAACCAAAGAGAGTACCGCTCCACTGAATAATGCAGTGAAAGGTACTCTCTGATTGATCTTGATTAACTTATCTGCGACGTGCAAAATCCACAAATCTGAACTTGTCCGGTCGATGCCTCGACTCCGTATACTGAAATTGACTGGCATCCTCCAGGTACACCTGGCTCCTCACCACAACCACATTATGGAACCCTTCAAGGTCAAGTAGTTCCCTGTCCTCAGCGGTGGGTTCTTCCACCAAAATCTCTTTTTTGGCAAACGAAATGGAAAGCCCCAGCTCTTGCTCAATGTACTGATAGATGGAATCATTACAGATCTCTTTGCTGAGCCCAGGAACAAGCCGCTGGCTGATGTAATCTTTGTCCAGTATGACATGCTCTCCATCCACTTTGCGCACACGTCTGATCTCCCAGACCTGTTCATTCAGACCAAAGTTAATTTTTTTGTGCAACGCTTGATCGACCTGTTTCTCCTCGAAAACCTTCACATACGTTTGAGCGCGATGTCCCATTTTTTTGGCCAATTCCTTGAAGCTAACCAGACCTGAGATGGGAAAATCGATCTTGCGTATGTCCAGTACAATCGAACCCTTGCCTTGAATCTTCTGAATATAACCTTCTTCGTACAACATTTTCAATGCTTTGCGAATAGTCTCTCGAGACGTTTGATAACTTTCCGATAGATCCAGTTCCGATTGAAGCAGCGTCCCTGCCTCAATCTCTCCGGTCCGAATACGATTTGCAATATCTTCATATATCCGGATAAATTTATTATTCATTATTCATCACCATTGTTCATTACCCTTTTTTTATCATATTGGCAACCATTATAGCATTAAAAACCAATCAAGCGGTAATGTCATTACTGCCGATGATTGCAGTATCACATGTAACAATCAATTCAATCTAGATATGACGATCGAATCCTGACGCTTTCTCCACTTGACCTGTACGCTTCTCATCCATAACTTGAATCAGCTTATTTAAACGGAAGATCAGCGCTGCAGCTTCGGATCTGCTTAAGTGCTGCATGGGACGGAAGCTGCCATCTTCATATCCGGTAATCATGTACAAACCTGCAAGTTCCTGCACTTCTTCTTTGGCCCAATCAGATACATCAGTCTGGTCGGTAAACGCTCTTGGGGAAGTCAGCGGTTCCGGTCTGATTTTACGGACAACATTAGCTATAATCTTGGATGCCTGTTCCCGTGTCACCAGCGCATGTGGAGCGAATTTGCCGTTCCCCATGCCTTGAACCATCTCATGGTGAACGGCTGCCTTAATCTCAGGAGCAAACCAATCCTCATCGTTCACATCCTGAAATCCATGCTGTTCATTAACCGTTGTGTCCACACCCATCAGACGCACGATTAATGCAGTGAACTCCGCACGGGTGATCGGACGGCGTGGCTCGAAGCGAGTTTCACTTACACCTTGAATGATATTTTGTTCCGCCAGCCAGGTAATCTGATCTTTATTGAATGTTTGGCTGATATCAATAAATTTGATATTTTTTTTCGCAGGTATATCAGGTTGCTCAGACGGTTCTGGTTGTGAACTCATCTCATCGGCTTGTTCCGAAGTAACGTTGGGACTCGGGGTTGCACTGCCACCGCTCCAGGCGGATGGTGGATACGGAAAAGTCGTGGCTGCGGCCCGTTTGCTTTCACTTTTTTCACCTGTTGAATTCTCCGTCCATACTTCCACCTCATAATGCTGCTCGGCATTCAGTCCTGCCCATACATAACTGCGCTGTGTGCCACGATAGATCTCACGATCTTTATGGGTAATCACAATCACTTCATTTATTGCTTCCAGTTCCCAAGTTAGCTTAATCGTGTTAGTACCTTGCGCTATGGCTGCTACTGTCAGTTCCTCGGAAGGCAACGTCTCGAATTCAGGAACCTGGAGCGCCTCACCCTCCCCTGCCTCGTTAAATGGAACGATTGCAAAGTCAGTATAACGCTCTGCACTGTTTAATTCAGACACATGTATGGATGTCTCCATGGTCGTTCCCACAAGCTCTTCATTTCGATAAACTCGATAACCCGCAGCACCAGGAATCAGTTCCCATACAATGTCTGCACCATACACGGAACGTCCCTCTACTACAGGAGATGAAGCAGCACTACCGGGCAAAGTCATGGCATGAAGGTAATAACCACCATCACTACTGCCTGAGGCATTCATGGTCTTCACTGTATAGATATAGTTCACGCCCGGTTCGAGTTCCTTGTCGTCATAGAACAGTTCGTCTGCAGGAACACGAGTAATCTCTACACCGTCACGCTCAATGATAAACTGCTCGGCACCTTCGACCCGGCTCTGTTCTAATAAAAGACGAATGTGGTCCTTCGCCGAATGATACTCCACTTTGACCGGAGCTGCTGGCTTGGTCAGGACAGAATACGCCAGCTTTTCCGATGCATCTCCCAGATCATTCTCTGTGTAGATTTCAATCGGGTACTGCGTGCCTGCATCCAGTCGATCAACGATAAACTCTTTTTGTTTGCCTCGGTATATTTCTGTACCATCCAGTAATACAACGAAAGTTTCGTTCCCAAATGGGAAGTCCCATTCCAGTTTGGCATGATCTGTCTCGGGGTATATCTTCATTTCCAGTGAATCCACATGAGGCAAGGTGTAAAAAGGAGTCACGATCATTGGGCTTCCTGAACCAGCCGCATTATAAGGAATAATCTGTACCTGATCATATCGGGTTGCACTCTCCAGATGAGTTAATATCACCTCTGTGATATCCCCTTCATCAATCGTGGTGAACATCTGATCTCCGATACGTATGATATATCCCTCCGCACCTTGTACCTTTGGCCAAGAGATTAATCCCTCCTTTTCCCCAATCTTGCTTGCATGTAAAGGTTCATGAATGGTCGCAGGCAACGTTCGCAAGTGAACTTCGAAACCGGAATCACTCTCTCCCGTTGCATTGGATGTTTTGATGGTATACGTGTAATGCTCTCCTGGTGTCAGTCCATCATCTTCAAATGAAGCTTGATCTGCTGGAACCTTAGCGACTTCAACACCATCCCGCATAATAATGAATTGCTCTGCTCCCCGTGTTGAGCTTCCAGTCAGGTCCAATACCGCAGTCTGATCTGTGATGTGTGTTATGCCTGCCGTCTGAGGTGAGATGGGTTTCGTTAAAACTTGAATCTGAATAGGTTCTGACCGATGACCATCTTCATTAATCGCAACAAGTTCGAATTCATACGCTGTGCCATCCAGCATGCTATTGAGATGTACAGACGGTTCAGACACGCTCTGTACATCTCCCGTTACCCGATTACGAATCTCATATGCAGCCGCTCCCTGAACAACATCCCAAGCCAGATCCACTGCATGTGTTCCGGCTTTCACTGTGATACTTTCTGCAATCAATGGCAACGTTTGAGTCATTACACTGAAATTAAGCGGCCCACTCGTTCCACTCGTATTGACTGCCCGAATCACATAAGTGTATTTCGTTCCCGGCGAAAGATGCTTGTCTACAAATTGGGTTTCACTTGAATCCATCTGAGCGATCTCTCTTCCATCCCGTTCAATGACATAATGATCTGCCCCTTGGACACCAGTGTTACTGAAATCCAGACTTAGGCTGTTTTTTGCCACATCATATACTGCAACCTTAACGGGTTTCTCAGGCAAAGTCAGTAGAGATACATCCGTCGCTTTAGAACGAGTCCCTTGTCTATTGACTGCCCATAGTTGATAGCGATGCCACGTTCCACCCTGGAGACCTGTAATCGTCGCTCCATTCTCCATTCCTCTATAGATCTCCTTGCCATTCTGCTCAATCACGTATTCAGCGGCACCTTCCACGACAGACCAAGAAACTTTTGCATGATGTACTCCTGAATCAACAAGTACTTCGGCAGGCAACACAGGTTTGGACAATCGGATGAGCTGCGCTGTCTCACCTGGACCAGAAGCATTCGTAGCCTGAACTTCCAAAGCGTACTCTGTACCTGGCAATAATCCCTCAACCGTGTAGGCCAGTTCTGATGTTCTGCCCACTTCTGTTCCATTGATTTTCACAATATAGAGATTTGCCGTATCTACAGCTTGCCATGCAAGTCCCATACTTGTCTCATCAGTCGATGTGACATTCAGTCCTTCCGGCCTGCTAGGTAAAGTAAGAATTGTACTACTGGTGGATGCACCGTACCCGGCAGCATTGCCCGCCTGTACTTCATAGGTATACTCACGACTGCTTGACAGGTGGGGAACTGCGAGTTGTGTATCTGATATCTCATGGCTCTGTCCATCGATGACCACCCGATATTTCGTTGCCCCAACTACAGATTCCCATCTCAAGATTGCTCCCTGTTCAGTTACTTGAACAACGTGAAGTCCCGAGGGGCTCTCCGGTAGGGTTGTTCCTGATACGGAACTGCGCATCCCCTGTCCACTTCCGTTCACTGCTTGTACATCCAGTTGATAAGATGTTCCTGAACTCAGTCCTGCAAAGCTCCATTCTTGGGTTCCAGCAGGAACCGTTCCGGACTTCTCTCCATTCAACCATAACTCATAACGATCGGCTCCTCGTACTGCTTCCCAATTCAGACGAAGGCTCGCTGTTGAAGCATCTGATACCTGTAAGCCGGACACCTGCCCAGGTAAAGTCTTGAGCAAAGGTAATCCTGCCAACGGTCCTGGTCCTGTCTCATTTCCGGCAATTAACGTATAGCTGTACTCCGTTCCGCTATCCAGACCCGAGTCCAGATACTCCGTCTGCTCTCCTTCATATATGGCTGTTCCATCGCGTGAAAGACCATAATACGTTGCAGAAGTCACTGTCTCCCATTTTAATGAAATATCATGCTCCTGAATTTGAACGGCCATAAACTCACCGGGCATTGCCGGCAGTGTAAGAAATCCGGTCCTACTGCTACCACCTGCGCCACTTTCATTCATTGCGGTTACCGAGATGTTATGAATGGTTCCTGGAACGAGGTTGCTGACATAGGGAAGGCTACCAGGATCAGATACCGTCTGATCAAATACGGTGGCACCGTCCGAAGTAGTCGCAATGATGCGGTAAGCATCTGCTCCTCGTACTGAATCAAATTGAATTTCGGCTAAATTGGGCTGTGAATCTACTTTACGAACGTGCAACGTTCCGGGAGTTGCCGGGGTAGTTAATACTTGAACGCTTACTGCATCACTTACTCCGGTATGGTTTCTCACTCTAACTTCATATTCATAGACCTGACCACCACTTAGGGAGTGATCGATTATACTGTGGTTAGGATAATCGAGTATCCATGACTGTCCTGTTGTTTTATTCGTTATCTCATACTGATATTCATCGGTATACCTTTCCCCAGTTGGCAAGTCCACTGTAAGTTCAGCTGATGTCTCAGCGATCTGTGTCATTCTCACATGGCTCGGTTGCTGGGGCTTGCGTTGAATATGGTAAGGTGATGATGTTGTCTCATATGTATTCCCTGCTCTGTCCATGGTTTTCGCATGGATGTACCATATGCCTTCCGATTCGATGGATATTCTATGCTCGTCAAAGCGAGCTTCAAGCCAATGATCCGGTGATTCTGCACTGTTCGTAACTTGATAGAATCGTTCCAGTTCTTGAATACCTGAGTGGGCGTCGGCATAGTGAATGGTAGTGGATATGTCCATGTCCGTCCAGCCTTGTCCGTTCGGAGCAACTGTAATCGTGGGCGCGATCTGATCCACATAGGCGATTTGACTGACTTCCTTGCTCACATTGCCAACGGCATCCCTTGCTCTCGCCCGAATGGTGGTAGCCCCGTTCGTACTTACTGTACCGGTATTTCCTGTTGTATAAGGAGCATCATTCATGCTGTATTCATAGGATATCGCTCGTTCATCCACACTACCAGCGATCGTGAATTGCACATGTTCTTTACTCCATCCAGAAGAACTTAAACGAATTACCGGCTCGGTTGGAGCTGTCGTGTCGATTCGAACTGTAGCCTGAGCGGACGTGCTTATATTGCCTACACGGTCAATTGAGCGTGCATATACGATCGTTTCTCCCTCATCAGTAACCGTCACTTCACCCGTGTAATCGATCCAAGGACCTTCTTTGTTAAGTCGATATTGACTCTTGGCAAGCCCACTGCCCGTATCTTCACCACTGTTTATCGCAAAAGTTACATCCTGATTCGTCCAATGCTCTTCACTTAACGTAATCGTTGGTTGCTCAGGCCCAGTCTTGTCGATTCTGGCTGTTGCCGAAGTGGAAGCACTGACATTGGCGGCCCGATCAACACTTCGTGCGTAAATCTCGGTTATTCCTTCTTCACTGAGTGTAAGAGGAGCCTTGTAGTCGATCCATTCTCCCTCACTTCCTAGCTTGTACTGTGTCAGACCAATGCCACTTGCTTCGTCCGTACCCTCCGTTAATGTCACGATTACCGCCGCTTTTGTCCAATCGGGCGGATTCAACGAGATGACAGGTGGCGTTGGTGCCGTCCGATCTACCCTGGCTGTCACAGCCGTTTCCTGTCCTGTATTACCAAACGCATCAATACTGCGTGCCATAACAGTTGTGTTTCCTTCACTGCTTACGGTAAACGGAGCGCTGTATTCACGCCATTCTCCTGCCGGACCAACTTTCACTTCAGTCTTTTGAGTTCCGCTCAAGGCATCCTTTCCTTCTTCAACCGTGACCAGAACATCTTCCTTGGTCCATGTGGATGGAGTCACTGTAACGGAAGGAGCAGTTGGGCCCGTTGTATCTTTAATCATCTCTCCAACGGATATAAACGGGGTCTGTATCCCTTCACCATTCAGTGCCGCCACAAATACTTCATATTTTCCATCCGCGAGTCCGGTCAGGGCGAATTCTGTACGTGTGGAAGTTGTTGTTCCCGTTGCGAGGACTTGCCCACCTGGACTACGTATTTCCGTTTTGTAATGGGTGCCTGCAGGATTACTATTATTACTCCAACTCGCTGTAACGGTGTTGCCTGATTGTGTCACAGCCGCAGCCGCGGGAGGATTGGCCAGTGTGTACTTGGAAGCTGGACTGGAGTAGCCCGTATAGGAACCACTTGAATTTTTGGCCCTTACGGCAAAAGAATAACTGGTATTCGGAGTGAGTCCAGTCACCTGCCGACTGTTTGATATACCTGTATCCACGATCTGATTCGTGGTCATATTCTTCAGTTCATACGTAACGGATGCATCATTGGCCTTCTTAGCCCAGTTGACCGTCAAGTTATTAGAATTAACCAATGTGTATGTCGGCGTTCCAGGCACAACAAAACTCCTTACCGTGAAGTTAACGGTTCCTGCTGAGGACACCCCACCTTTGTCATCCATGACCCATACTTGCAACGTGTGTGTGCCATCTGGCAGGGTGTCAGGCAATGTGTAATTGGTGTTAAAAGACTGATTAGAACCCGTTGCGGTCATCTGGGTCAGAATATTCTCGGACCCACCATCAATGGACCATTTTACGGTCAATAGGTCGCCTACATCCGTATCTCGCGTTGTACCAGAGATCTGAAGTTGCTCGCCTTTGTAATAGGTTTGACCCGAAGAGGGTGCTGTTAAGGTAAATGAAGGTGGAGCATTTTTGGGACCAATCCCCACAATGGTTGAAAATTTACGTGAAGCCAGATTCGCTGTTGTCTTGGCGTCCCACCAAAATTGTGCAGCTGTATCACTCGCCGTAACGGTCTGGCCTGGAGTGAACGCTGAAGGTGAAGACCCTCCTGTGAGTTGGGCGCTGTCTGGACTGCTGTACTGGCCCATATATATGCGATCTGCATTCACAACATTGTACGTATTGGCATAAAAAGCCGTGACCTGAACACCGCCGCTGTAATTGCGCCATCCATTCTCGATGACTTCAAACGGAGATGCATCATTGCCATTCACCATCGTATCCCAATAAAATGTTCCACCCAAATTCAGTGCCGTTCCGCTACGGTTGATAGCTTCCAGTTCAACCTTCATGTACCCACCTTGTGAGGTAGCATTAACGATAGATACACGCAAAATATATTCCACATTGTCCTTTTGCCGGGACATTTCAATCACATTATTGTTAATTCGGTAATAATTCAGCGGCAATGTTTTGAAGTTCACGGGAGATCCGTTATGGTCGATAATGGTGGATACATTCCCTGTATCACCACCGTAAAATACATTTGTGTTTGGTAGTAATACAATTCTGTATTTACCATCACTGTTCATCTCCACTTTCACCTTGGATGACTGTACAGCTTTCATGCTGGACGTATCGGATACAATCCCGATCGTTTCAACTGTTTCAGCCATTACCGTGGCTGCACCCCAATCAAGCAACAGGGCTTGAGGTGATAATAACGCAAATGCCAGCACCACTTTGGTTAGCTGTTCCGCTTGTTTCTTCACACGTTTTCCTGATTTCTTCAACGTCTACTCTCCTTTTTGGCACACAAAAAAGGGAGGCACCCCAACAAAGGAACGATGTCCTAAGTTGGGGTGCCTCCCCTAACAAGTGTCATTTTTTCTTGATTATAACGATTAAGCGCATGAATGTAAACACTTGATCATGAACGCCTTACTTCTCATTTCTCATCTCTGATCTTTAATAACGCTTCGTCCAGTGCCCCAACGACCTTGTCACACCATACATCAAATTCCGGATCTTCGGTCTGTAATTCAGGATGCCCCAGGATGTGCTCAATCGTACGTCGAATGCCCTGATCGGCTCTTGTCGTTGCTACAAATTCCGGAACAAGCCGCTTCAGCTTGCTGTTGTCAAACACAACGGTATTGGCTTTGTCACCCAGCAATCCGCCGCGAAGATCCTGATCACTGCATGCTGCCAAGAACTCAGAAGGTACATGTACCGCATGAAGCTTAACTCCCAACACGCCAGCTATAATCTCATGAATCTGATTCCAGGTGACGGATTCGTCCGAGGTGATATGTACCGATTCACCAATGGCATGGATATTTCCCATAAGCCCGATAAATCCTTTGGCAAAATCAGTATTGTGCGTAATGGTCCACAGTGAGGTGCCATCTCCATGGATGATAACGGGTTTGCCTTCACGGATACGCTTGAGAACCTGCCAGCTGCCTTGAGCACCATGAACACCGAGAGGTATCGATTTGTCGCCATACGTATGGCTCGGACGCACGATGGTCACAGGGAATCCGTGCTCGCGGTATTGTTTCATCAGATAGTCTTCACAGGCAATTTTGTTGCGTGAATACTCCCAATATGGATTCGATAAGGGCGTCCCTTCCGTGATCCGGTAATCAGCCAGGGGAGTCTGATACGCTGATGCTGAACTGATAAATATAAACTGCTTTGTTTTATCCTTGAACAAACGGTAATCTCGCTCCAATTGAGACGGTACAAAAGCGATAAAGTCTGCCACAACATCAAATTCCAGATCAGCTATCAGTTCCGCTACACGTGTCTCGTCATTAATGTCCGCTTGAAGTACGTTGACCTCACTAGGTAAGTCATCGTTATGATTGCCGCGATTAATTAAATACAGTTCACAGCCTTGCTGTGCAAGCATCTCCGTAATGGCCGTACTGATGGTGCCTGTCCCTCCAATAAATAGCGCTTTCATTTCGCCACCTCCTGATCGATTTTACCCACTTTTCCATGATATCACGCACCAAAAAAAGGAGCAAAGCTCGGTCACCCGAAACCTTGCTCCTTCTGTTTATACGACTTTAATCGTTGCATATATCATGTACATGCCGCAATGGATCTCATATTCTCCCTTAGGCAGATCTTTGTCGACCGTATAATAATTGGGCCCCTTTTGCATGTATAGATCCATGCCAAGCTTTTGTGATCCCACTGATTTCACATGTGTCACCGACCGGGTCAGAATAAAGTTGATTTTCGTCGGTACGCCAGCCTTCACCTCGATAACGTCTGGTCCAAAACCATCGTTACTTACGTCCACATCAATGACTTCATATCCCTTCAAATCCTCCGCTGTCTCGGCTTGTGCAGTTACAGCACTTCCTGATCCCGGGGATACGTCTTTGCCCATAAAATAAACCAAAAATGATCCAAGCAGTACAACAACGGTCAGGCCCAGCGTTAACCAAGGCCATGTTTTTCCAAACCAGCTTTTCATATAAACACTCCTCATTCGATGTCCCATCAATATTCAATCAACAGACGGATGTATTCTTTAAGCATACCTGATTCGCATGACAATGAAAATGACCCCTCTGGGCTATTGTGTTTGAGCAAAAATATTTCATTAAAAAAAGCCTGATTTCTCAGGCTTATCTACGGGTATTCCCGTTCATGCTTCGCAATATCCCTTTTGGTATAACTCAGGAATATATCGGTGTATTCCGACTTCGTCTCATACGTAATTTATACAACTCTGGCAGGGCTACACCAATGAGCACAATGATAACTCCGAACCATTGCAATCCGCTGACATGCTCATGGAGCACGATTGAGGATAACAATACTGCAATTGGAAGCTCCACTGCACCCAGGATTCCGGCCATGTCACCACCAATATGCGGAACGCCGATAGCGAACAGTACTGGTGGAATGAATGCCCCGAAGAATCCAAGCAGCAATCCAAATACAAGCAACTGGCTCCAGATCAATCCGTTAAAGAGGAATGTCGGCGGGAACAAAATGCACAGAAGGATCAATCCGCCTGTAACCATCCACGCACTACGGAAGGCTGGATGCGCTGAAGGAACCGCTTTGCCGCTGAACAAGACAAACAGGGAATAACTTACGGCTGCCATTAGTCCAAGAGCAATACCCAGACCGTTGAACTCACCCAATCCTTGTTCCAGGAAACCCGCTGCCAGCAAGGTTCCACCAAACAGAATGATCAAGGTCAGGAACGTGACTTTGTCAGGACGTTGACGTTTGCTTATCGCCTGAATCAATACGCTAATCCAAGTGAACTGGAACAACAGGATAATGGCAAGTGAAGCCGGGATATAACGTAAAGACTGATAATACACGAGACCTGTAATTACCGTTGGTGTTCCAGCAGCCATCAATATCAGACGTTGTTTCCACGTCAACCGCTTGAATACCTGTGCCACGGCTCCTGATGCTTTGCCATTTGCCTGTGACTTACGTTTTGTTCTAAATTTTGTGTATAGCGCCAGCATCCAGGATAGAAGAAAACCCGTGATCAGCTGTGCTCCCACAACCTCTCCAAGTTTATATCCTTCGCCGTACGCCAGAACCACAATCGTGGATAATATGCCATAGCTCATCGCTCCCGCGAGAACGGACAGATAATATTTCATTGTGAATAAACCTCCTGATGATAAGAAAAATACGCCCGCATGTTGGTTCATGCCAAGGTCACAGACACCATCTAAATGCAAAAAATCCTAACTACGAGCAAGGAATACATTGATTCCTTGGCATCGTAGTTAGGAAGTATAGGCTTCCCGTAGAGACCCTCGCCCTGTGTACACTTTCGGCCTGCGAGGTTATACGAAATGATATATGCAATTTGATGTAATTCGTGTGTGACGACTTTTCATATATTACATGGGAGGTGAGATGGTGTCAACCCTATTCCGTATAAAAAGTTGAACTAAATTATTACACCGAGTCGCTTCGATCGCCGTACCATTCTTCGAGTACTCTAATTACGTAAAAACGTCATGTCCGATT
Source organism: Paenibacillus sp. FSL R7-0026 (assembly GCF_038004485.1). Taxonomy (NCBI): domain Bacteria; kingdom Bacillati; phylum Bacillota; class Bacilli; order Caryophanales; family Paenibacillaceae; genus Paenibacillus; species Paenibacillus sp. FSL R7-0026. The sequence continues at coordinate 2,595,729 of NZ_JBBORG010000001.1, read as the reverse complement.
GGAACCTGAGGAGTCCCACTCCAATGTTTGCTGTAAACCTGCCTTCAATCCATCCAGATCCAGCCCATCCACAGCAAAAGCCTCACGGATCAAAGGCGGCGCGACAAATTCATCATACTTGCCCAGATAAGGTGCTTCATCTTCAGCCAGTAACGCAGATGCGTCTTCAGCCGTTCGACACTCACTCATGATCTCGGCTAACAATGTTCGTTCGTCGACCTTGCCGGATACTACAAAATAATATGGCTCCATGGGCACAACCGAACGCAAGGCAAGTTTCTTGGACAGATTATGCTTCATCAGGCGCTCCAATGTACGGAATGATTTACTTCCCACCCAAGGAAGAACATACATCGAATCTCCCCCTGCCGGAATGACAACCTGCTTCAACAGTCCGCTTTCACGAGCTAAGCGGCGTGCCCGTTCAAGTCGATTGACGGCTTGTGGTGACAGATAGGGATAGATGGTCGAGTCGGACAACACTTCACGCATTTTCTGTACTACCGACGTATGAATATCTCCTCCCGCTCCAAGCCATAACGTATCTACCTTACCTTTTGCAGACTTCACATACACAGCCTTGTGCTTGTGATCGACTTCTTCCACTTTCCACAGTTTGCCTGCGAGCGAGAAGCAATAGCCAGGTGGGGGTACGGTTGTAATCGAACCAATCTCTTCCGAGCCGTTTAGTACTTTATGTTCCTCATCGTCCTTGAACACTGCATAGAAGCGATAATTATTCACAATTTTCTCACCGGTCAGACCGATGATCAATGTTCGATCCTCTGTCCATTGCAGATGATCTGTATCGATGAGGTAATTCAGGAAAACCTGATATTGATCAGGTCTAATCAACGCAAATGGAGCCAGCGAAAGGATGGCTTCTGCAAGATCTCTCGGCTCCGCCTCCCCCATACTTTTCAACATGCTCATCGTCTGATGATAGAGCACACCTATGGGCATTTTGCGGGCTTCAAGCGGCTCGACCCACTTCGTTTTTACATACAGTTCGATAACAGCAATCGCGCGCATCAACGTCCACGGCATACGTGCTGGCAATTGCGCTTCCTCGTCCTCTTCCTCCGGACATACAAAAAGCATCTCTGATGCCATGTCCTCTCGTCTCCCCGAACGTCCCAGACGCTGTACAAAGCTGGACGCACTATATGGTGCACCGAGCTGAACCACACGTTCCAGCTCGCCCAGATCGATGCCCAGTTCAAGCGTGACCGTTGCCGCAGCAACCGCGGGCCCCGATCCAGTGCGTAGGGCAGCTTCCGTCTCTTCCCTCAGCATGGCCGAGATACTTCCATGATGCACATGGAACACATCACGTTCCTGCCTGCGAGCCGCGACCCGCCGCATCTCAAGAATGGTGACTTCAGCATCTGTACGGCTGTTGGTGAAGATCAGCGCTTTTTTACGATGTGTGCTCTCATAAATGAAGTCGTAGTACGCTTTACGTGCGTTATGAAGCTGCTCCGCCTGCTCCTCGTCCTGCACATCTGGAAAAGAGAAATGTTCCACCCGCAGTCGCAGCTTGCGGCCGCCCGGTGAAGAGACCACATCCACCCCCTGCTGCGTTCCGGCAGCAAGCCAAGATGTAGCCGTATCATAGTCACTAAGTGTAGCGGACAAGCCCACTCTTCGCGGTGTACAGCCAGCCATACGCTCAATTCTGGCAAGTTCGCTGAGCACTTGAATCCCCCGATCCGCTCCCATGAAAGCATGCACCTCATCGATGATGACATATCGCAAGTCATGAAACAGCGCCGGGATCGCATTCGGTCGATTCATGAGCAGACCTTCCAACGATTCTGGCGTTATCTGGAGCACACCGGACGGATTTTTCATCAGTTTTGTTTTCTCCGCCTGAGGTACGTCCCCGTGCCAATGCCAAACCGGAATATTTCCTTCGGATAACAGATCCTTAAGACGTTCGAATTGATCATTAATCAGGGCTTTCAGAGGTCCAATGTACAAAATGCCAACCGACTTGGAAGGCCGCTCATACAGCTCGGTCAATGCAGGAAAAAAAGCCGCCTCCGTCTTGCCGGAGGCTGTTCCCGCCGCAATCAGCATATGATGCGGGGTATGAAAACAGATATTGCAGGCCTCAATCTGGGCAGGACGAAGCGATTCCCATCTTTTTTTATATATAAATTCCTGAACAAACGGCGCCAGCCGATAGAACGGATTATCACTCATAATTCAAACTCCGCCAGGAAATCGTCCAAATCATCCGTATTCGCGGAAGCATCTGCCCCTTTACCCGTTTCCTGAGGTTTGGCAACCCGCTCGCCAAGTAATTGAGTATAAGTCACTTCAGGATTTTGGTGGAGCGTATGCAGTACATCCATAAAGTCACGTACCACTTCACGCGTGGTCAGCAATTCATCCGCACCCAGCCGGTTCACCGCCGTTTGCATAAAATCAACCAATTGTTCATCCGTCAGACTTGCACTGTATCCAAAATGCAGGGCATGAATCTGCCGCAGCTTCTGGAGCAGTATCAGAATCTCTTCATGCGATAACATCGCAAGCTTCAGAATCGGGCCTGTATAATTCGCGTACGCTTTGGTCGCATAACGTCCATCAATAAGCCTGGAGCGAAGCGCTTCATAGCTGTATAGTCCGCGTCGTTCATCCTCCACAAATTGCGGCGTACCACCTACAAATATGCCCAGGTGCTCCGCCTTGCCTTGCATCGTATCATTGAACATGGTCAGCAATTTCTCATAGTTGCTTTGACGAGAGACACTGTTTGTAATTTTGTACAGATTCACCGCTTCATCAATGAACAACAGCAATCCTTTGTAACCAATACGCGCTGTGAATTCAGACCACAATTTGAAGTAGTCATACCAGTTGTCATCGTCAATGATAACGCCAACAGCCAGTTCTTTTTTCGCTTCCGTTTTGGTTGCAAATTCTCCTCGAAGCCAGCGAAGGGCCGCCTGTTTGCGATCATCATCAGCCAGCTTGTACCCGTTCCAGTATGACGCCAGTACCTTGGCAAAATCAAAGCCGTGAACCAGATTCTGCATCTCCCCCGTCACCGCATAGATCTGCTTCTCTACTTCCAGTGGCAGAGCGGGATCATCCGGGCGCAGGTTCTGACTCTGCATCGTGGATTGTTGCAACCCTGCGATCCATTTTTGCAAAATCGGCTCCAGCGCTCCCCCATCCGGACGTGTACGTGTAGACAGACGAGTCATCAGTTCGCGATATGTCGCAAGTCCCTGCCCTTTGGTTCCCACCAATCGACGCTCTGGTGAAAGATCCGCATCTGCCACAACGAAATCACGGTCCATCGCATAATTACGAATCATCTGCAAAAGAAAGCTTTTACCGCTGCCATAACGGCCCGTAATAAGTTTAAACGCTGCGCCGCCCTCCGCGATATTGTCCATATCCCGCAAAATGGCTTCCACTTCCGGTTTCCGACCAACAGCAATCTGCTCCAGTCCTATGCGCGGGACAACACCCGCTGTCAATGAATTTACAAGTGCGGTGGTCAGCCGCTTCGGTATTTTAAGTTCTGTCACTGCGTATCACCTCTTCACATGTTCGAACACATCTATATAATCAGGAACAATCCGATCACCATCAATCAGAAGATCACCGATCGTTTCCATAGCCACATCATTAATTTCATCCAGCAGAAGTGTAGGCATCGTTCCATATTGCTCAGCCAGACGCATCAGTTCCATATCCGGGCTTTCGCCAAGTAGAACATGAATCGTTTGCACTTGCTGAGGGGAGAGTTCCTTGGCAAAGAGCAGCCATTCTTCATCCAGATCAGCCTCAGCAGACTCGTCCCACTGCAACCTAATAGATTCTGCTGACGCTCCTGCTGCAATCTCTACTTCAGATAGAGCTGCTGGCTCCATGGAATCTTCAGTTGAAGTGATCTCACCCCTTGCTTCCAGTGCATCGAATGGATTACTTGTAACATTTGCGTTGTTAACTTCTTCATCCTTCACTTCAGAAGCGTGATCATCCTCAATTGTAAGTGCCAGACGTACGTACTCACTTTCCTGCTGTAACGATGCCAGTTTTTCTGAATCAATACGAATCACCGGTTGTTCCACAGACTCCGCCTGCTGGGTCGCATATGTTTTGTCCAGGTAACGCTCAATCAGATTTGCAAGTTCGGGTTCAAGAGTCTGTCCTCGCAATCGGCCTCTGAATCCGAGCAGTTCACGAAGTTTATTTTCAGTACATCGATAGATCCGCGTAACCATCTGCACAAATTCAGCCTGTTCACCTATGGGCATATATCTGAACGCTACCGATCTTCCATAGATCGAATCATCATAGACTGCTTTGCGAAACAGAATGCGCTCCATCGTGCGTTCATCGTTGGGATCACACTCAGGCAACAGTCCAACTTGTTGCGTACGTTCCAGGTACGAATCAACCAAGGCTATGACCCGCGGGATGTACTGCTCCATCACTTCTTTGCCGCCATCTCTATAGAATTTACTGAGTGTAATATCGTAATCATAATATCTTTGCAGCATATTCAGCGAGATATCCGATACATTATCCTGTAAAATACGTTGCAGCTCCCTATCCAGCATCTCTGCTGGCAGGTATCCGCCTGAAAGGCCCATAACCTCGGATAAGGACATCTCCATCTGATGGACCAGCACATAATCGACCATCCACTCTTGCATATATATATTTAATTGGGGCAGCCGTTCACGGTAGTTCACCCATAGCTGCTTCAATTGATCATAACCATCCTGAGGATTCTGCCAGCCAATGCCGTTAATTAACTCGTAGATATGAACAAATAGATAGGACAGATCGGTATCCGGGTATCTCCCCTGACGTACTTCCTTCCTCCAAAACATATACCACTTGCGCTGGGCTTCGTTCATCACGCCATACGTTGGCCAGTAACTCATAAAGGGAACCCACGGGGATACATCCCCCTCCATCTCTGCCCACTGCTTTGCTTCCTCTACAAAACGTTTCTCTGAGGACAATATGCCTCCACGATGCTGCATCGTATCATGTGCAGACTGCACAATGGTTGAGCGATCAGGAACCGGGACCGCAGCTGTTTCAGGTTCTTCGCTCAGATCTATCTCCATAAATTCCAATTGTCTTGAGTTGTCTTTCATAGAACGTTATCTCACCCTCCTCCAAGACAGAATACGAACAAGTGTATCCATAGGGATCATTATATCACTTGTCCTGTGTCTGCGGTGACGAAATTTAGACATTCCTGGACACAAAAAAGAAGGCATTTCTGCCCTCTTTTCATCATGTATTTTTAACTTTTTTCAAATAATGTTTGTATCGTTTCAAATCGAACGTTGCACAGGCGTAATCACACGACAATTGCGCGATTTTTGCCTTCACTTTTGGCTTGAGCCAGCGCTCGACTCGCTTTTTCGATCAATTCGGATGCATTGGAATTCTCATCTGGTACCTGTACTGCACCACCGACACTAACAGTGACAACTCCGCTCGGACCGGATGATTCCCTTTGAATCTGTAGAGCCAGCACATGTTGTCTGATCTCTTCCGCAAGTTTAGCTGAATATTGTGACGTTGTGTTCTTCAATTTCAACATAAATGTACCTCCGCGAAGGCGAGAGATCAGAGCATTGTGCTGTTCGCTAACCACGGTAAGCACCTCACCGATCCATTGCAGACACAGGTCGCCTCCTTGAAGGCCGTATGCTGCATTATACGAACGGAAATCATCAATATCTATAATGAGAGTCCCAGACTGCATTTTTCCTGTAAACAGTCATCCCAGTCAGCTTGAAGCTGTGACTTGAACACCGTCTGAATCGGCATATCCGTTAACGGATCTGTCGTCAGATAACTCTGCAGCTGGCTCGTCGTTTCAGTGTAATTGTCCTGTTCATGGTGGGACGATCCACTGTGCAGAAGTACCATTACGGAAGGCTTACCCGCGTGCGTAACAGAAGCAAGTGTACTTTCAAGCAACAATGAGGTACCTGCAGCTGTGGTGAAATACGACTGGCTGGTAATCAAACTTGTGTTATTGTGCTCTAATTCCTCAAAATTCTGTTGTAACGTCACTCTCGTTTGCTCAGGTACAAACGCCCCGAAGTCCTTGCCCATCAGGTTTTTGGAACTCTCGAACCCGAGCAACTCGGCAGCCTTCGTATTACAGTAGATAATCTGACCGTCAGTCAAAGTAAAAAATGCCACGGGCGAGTAATCCATTAACTGCAAATAACGCTGTTCATTTTGTCGCAAAATACGAGCATTCTGCAGCGCCTGTTCTTCGGCCTGAACCAACTGGTTCTCTGTTTGCCGACGTACAATGGTTTTGAGTAAAGGTAACACGCTTAGCTCTTTGGATGTCCATGGATACGAAGTTGACTTTACAACCTCACGCCATTTCTCGAATGATTTACGAGGCGACAGACGCATGCCGTCATCCGTCTTGAGCACCGCTTTGGCTGGGTCACCCGCCCAATCGACAACCTGGACAACCTCAGGTCGGAACCAGAGCATGTAGTTATGCTGTCCAGGCGAAATGGCAACATAAATAACCCCGGAAGCCTTATCCTGATAAGCTTTGGATGTTTCATACTCTGCACTCAGCTTCGACGTATGATAACTATAATCCTCGGACTTTCCTGCAAGCCAACCTGCCAGTTCACGAATCTGTCCACTGTTTGGCGTTTCACCATACAACAACAACTTGTCCTGGTAACAGATTGCTGCTCCGGCAGCACCCATCAGATTCAGCACCGTCTCTTCTTCTCCCTGTAATTCCTCAAGTACTCGGGCAGGACTTGTGTTACCTATAAAAATGTTGGCAATTCGTGAAGCGGCTTCACGTGATTGAATCTCCGATTGATAATCATCGAGTTGCTGACGCTGAAACAATTCATTCGAGAAGAACGCGCCCAGGAAATTGCACAGATTCCGTACGCGATGGGGCACATATCTAGCCGAATAATGATGGCATGTAATGAGTCCCCACAGCTGATTGTTATGAATGAGCGAGATCGTAACGGTCGCACCTACACCCATATTATGCAAATATTCGATATGAAGAGGAGATACGCTGCGCAGGACCGAAAGACTCAAATTCAGCGGTTTGCCTGTGAGCGGTTGGAGCATAGGCACAATCTCGACGGGTTTATAATCGACATTCACAATGGTTCGTAGCCAATTGCGAAGATACAATTCCCAAGCCTGCTTGGGAATATCCGAAGCCGGATAGTGATGTCCCAAGAATGGTTCGAGTTCTTGTTCACGTGCTTCAGCAATAACTTTACCGTTCCATTGCTCGTCAAACTCATAGATCATGACTCGGTCATAACCGAGCATTTCCTTCACCTGTTCAGCCGCAATCTGACTTGCTTCCACACGACTATCTGTACTTTTGATCCGACCAAAGAAACGGGATATCCATTCAAAGTCGGTAGTCTCCATGTCCTCTTTTTCATAAAAAGGCTCAATTTCCAGAATAAGCAGACCTTCACTTTCATGAAGAACAGAAGAAAAGATCCGGTCTTCACCGGATACCTTAATGGTCAGGTCCATGTAATGCAAATCAGAGGTTACATCTGCATTGAAGCTGCTAGCCAACAGTTTGCATACATCTTCCTTGCCAATCAGATTTTCCAAAGGCATGCCCAAAACGTCTTCATAGGCAATACCCAGATGGTCCTCCGTATTTTGGCTACACTGAACAATGGTTGGCGTATGACTGGTATTGATGGCCAAAAGAACACCATGAGGTTGGATAAAGCCAGGGATATGAATGGGTTCTTTATCACAGTTATTCAGATCTATAGGATCATTCGTGTAAGTCCCCTGATGAAGCAGTGTGCGGTTTAACAAATTTTGTTCTTTTTTGGACTTTGGTTCGGCCATGGCCAGGAAAATCCCCTCTCATGATGTTATATAAGTTGAACTAATGATTATTTACATTGCACTCGATGACAGAATAACCTTCCAATCGCTGTTATCCCCAGATTTTATCGATTCCCTTTTCTAAAGGGAAAAATCCGGTTATACGCGTATGCTTACGATGCAGCTTTCTTGCAGAAAGCTTTGGGCGAACGCTGCGCTTTTCCAGCTTTTTTCTGTCCTCTCCGTTAGGTGTAAATGTATTAGTTCAACTTATATAGATACCTTCTAAAATATGAAAAAAGTCCGCCCTACAGGCGTTCAGGTTGATGAAAAGGGATGTTACTTGTCCGTATTAATCCACTGCTCCAGTAGTCGGAATGTCTCTGATGCACTGTGTACCATGTTGTCATGATCTTCTGGAGTACTGATGGACTGCTGTAGCAAACCTGTAAACTCGCTCCATCTTGTTCTTGTTTCTGAGCCGTAAGCATTGAAATATTCCAAACCACGATCAGCATCAATCGGCAGGAACTGCGACAAACGTTTGGTTATAATCTGTCCACCGTTCGTGGACCCCTCAATGACGTACAGATATCCGAACAAACGCGCAGGTGTTGAAATATCCGGCAGTTCTTCACAGAGCGGAATTTGGCTGATTTCCTCTTCACTTGCACCCAGATTTCGTAAATCTTTTTCCAACAGTCCAGCCTTGCCTCTAATCTCGATATCCAATCCCGTGCTTCCCCAGAAAGGCTGCTGTACAGCCTGATCTTCCAGCGGTTTCAGGAATCCATAAAATTTCTCTAAATATGTTCTATATTCTTCTATAGTCACAGTTTGATTCATAATGGCTTTAGCATAAGGGTTCTGTTCTACTTGTCTGTGATAATGAGCGGTCTCGCTCTTCAGACGTTCCATAATAGTTGTTGCTGTCATCGTAGTTATCCCCTTTCACAATCTGTTCTATTGATGCAAATGAATGCTGATCCTCAACTGATTCTCAGTATATTGAAATAGAAACTGCTTTTCTTGCACTCAGCTCCATTTAAGACAAGCAAAGACTCTATGTAAGTATACTTATTCTTGTTTGAGAAAACTATATGAATCCAACATCAATGTACAGCCAATGCATTCCTCCGTTGTTATCTTAACTGACTGTAATCTGTATGTTCTAGTATTAACCGAAAACAATAAAAACGACCCTATAATCTGGAAGGCAGTAGATTTCAGATGTCAACATGGTACACTAACGTTATATCCTGTCATTGGAGGAATGCATTCTATGGATCTTACAGCTCAAGACGTTGTACTTCATCTCACAGATAACATTGAATTGCCGGAAAACACGGTAGATCAGCTCATTACGGGCTCCCTTAATCGTAAGGTCACAGGTATTATCATTGCTTTTATGCCCACACATTATGTTATTGAACAAGCCATACAGCAAGGTGCGAACTTGATCATTGCGCATGAATCTCCGTTTTATAACCATCACAGTGATACGGATTGGCTTGCAAATGATTCGGTTTATGTGGACAAAAGAAAGTTGATCGACGAAGCAGGCATTTCCATCTATCGATGTCATGATATCATCCACCGCTTCCAACCGGATGGCATTACCGAAGGACTGATTCAGGCCTTGGGGTGGTCCTCTTATGTGGAGCAACGAATACCAGAAGCAGACATCCTTTCTTTTCCGGAAGGAAGCACCGCCCAAGCTATTGCTCACCATGTGAAAAGTTCCCTAGGCATCGATTATGTACGCGTTGCAGGCCATGCGGAAATAGTCTGTAGACGCGCAGCGGTACTGGTAGGTTTTCGTGGTAATGGACATGTGACGATTCCCTTGATTCAGAACGAGCAAGTGGACCTCATCATTGCTGGAGAAGGATTCGAGTGGGAGACACCTGAATATATCCGTGATGCCATGCAACAAGGCAAGTCCAAGGCACTAATCATGATGGGGCATGCAGAGAGCGAGGCTTCGGGAATGAAGCTATTAGCAGACAGGTTGGCAGAACGTTTTCCCGAATTGTCTGTTCGTTTTGTAGGCGAGAAGTCTGTGTACACTGTGATCTAATGATATGGATTTGATGTGTACGGAGAGGATCTTCTAGCTAATTGCTTCTAATCTCATTGCCTGTCCTACCCTGGAGCTTTGGATACTTTCTATGCTCCGGGGTACGCTGGGCAGACTCTCGTTTCATTTCTTGGATAGCTAACGAACCTGACACACTCTATTAAGCGAATATTTGCCGATTTTCAAAAGTAACGAATCGTAGACACCCTATTCCTCCATGTCCCCCTGTTTTACCGCCCATTTCTACCCGACATAACCCATTTAACGTCGCTGAGATTCGTTAGATTTCTCAATTCAATCGAATTAGTACAATAAGGTGTCACTGGTTCGTTTGATTATGATGAAAAATGAGTACTGAGCACATATGTCACGCCTCTCTTCATGCCCCATCTGGATTTCCCGAGTTCTTTATTGTACTCTAAATGCTGTGACTTCAAAGCTCAGGACATTTGTCCTTGGCGTTCAGAGTCAATTTATCATTTAATAATAGAAGTCGAAGTGATTGAATAAGGAGCGTACATATGAGAGGAATTATTTTTGCATTACTGGGCGGCGCGTGTATCACGCTCCAAGGGGTTGCCAATACTCGGATTAGCACCGACATGGGCACATGGCAGGCCGCTACGATTACACAACTGACGGGATTCATCTTAGCGGCGCTGATCCTAATGTTTGTTAGAGACACCAACCTTCAAGGACTCAAACAAGTAAAACCTATGTACTTGGCTGGAGGTGCTTTTGGCGCCGTCATTATTTTCAGCGAAGTAACGGCCATTCAGCAAATTGGGGTTACATTCACGATCTCGGCTCTGCTCATTGCTCAGCTGTTCCTGACTTTTCTGGTGGATAGTAACGGATGGTTCGGCGTGGTGAAACAAAAGATGAAACTGCCGCAATTTCTGGGCATTGCCTTAATGGTGACTGGTGTCATTATTATGAAACTATAGTTTTTGGAGAAGGATTGAAACATATCGTCGGGGGTGAATAACAGCGTGCAAGAGATCCATAACGAGCAACAATTAATACAATATCTGAAGCAATATCAACTCGAAACTGTATTTCACGAGCCCCTGCGTACACATATGACGTTATGCCACTTTGAGAAGTGTGAACTGATCTGTCGTGAAGGGGAAACTTCCGAATATTTGTACGTACTAGTCGAAGGTAAAATCAAGATTTTCACCACCTCCGCACAGGACAAAACGCTGGTGCTTTGTTTCAAAACACCGCTTGAAGTTGTCGGTGACATAGAGTATGTCCGTGAAAGCGATATTGTTAATACGGTTCAGGCCGTGTCACCTGTGGTGATGCTTCGCATTCATTATCAATGGCTCGCTGAGCTTGCCAGCGATTATGCACCTTTACTTAAATTTTTGCTTAAAATCATCTCTCACAAATTCTACATTGACTCGAACTTTTCCAATTTCAACCTGATGTATCCCGTTGAGGTTCGTCTAGTCAGCTACCTGCTCTCCATCTCAACAGAAGAAGCGGGCAACGTCGTTCATGAAGAGCTGGACGCGTTCAATCTGACCGACATCGCAAATCTGATCGGCACTAGTTACCGACACCTGAACCGGGTCATCCAGAAGCTCTGTGCAGACGGGTTAATTGAACGACATCAGGGATTGATTATGATCAAGGACCGAGCGGGTCTACGTGAAATAGCAGGTCACAACATTTATGAATAAGGAGTTCGACAACCATGTTAATCACAGGTATTTCGCTTGCACTACTGGCAGGTGCACTTGTCAGTCTACAAACGATTTTTAATAGCAAAGTCAATGAACGCACCGGTTCATGGTCCACAACAACGATGGTGCTTTTCACCGGGTTTATTGCTTCGTTCCTCATCTCTCTGCTAGTGGAGGGCAAAAATACATTCAGCTTTCAGCATATGCAACCTTGGTATTGGCTCAGTGGAGCCATCGGCGTTGGTGTAGTCTTCTGTCTCGTGCAAGGCATGAAGTTACTTGGTCCCACGTATGCCATCTCGATCGTGCTGACATCCCAACTGAGTTTTGCGCTCCTATTTGATTCCATGGGATGGCTAGGCCTGGAGCAGATTCCTTTTTCGTGGAATCAGCTGATCGGTGTACTTGTCATTGTTGGTGGAATTGTGTTGTTCAAGTTCGGTGGAAGTAAATCGGAAAAATCAGAGCAGTCCCCTGGAACGTTGCAGTCAGACTCGTAAACGAACAAAAAAAAGAGTGTCCGTCCAATCCCGCAGATTGGTCAGACACTCTTTTTATGCAATCAAACCACGTATCGCCTCGTTCTCTTACACGAACTCTACGTTATGGTAGACCTGCTGAACATCTTCAAGGTCCTCAAGCGCATCGATCAGTTTCTCGAACTGAGCTTGTGCATCCTCTGGAAGTTCAATATGGTTTTGCGCAAGCATGGTCAGCTCGGCTACTGTGAACTCAGTAATGCCAGCAGCTTTGAATGCTTCTTGTACAGCGTGGAATTGATCCGGTTCTGCATATACAATTACAGCATCGTCTTCGTCCACGATATCACGTACATCCACATCTGCTTCAAGCAGAAGTTCCAGTACTTCCTCGGAGTTTTTGCCTTCTATACCGATAACCGCTGTTGGATCAAACATGTAAGCAACAGAACCACTGACACCCATGTTGCCAGCGTTTTTGTTAAACGCAGAGCGCACTTCCGGCGCTGTACGATTCACATTGTTGGTGAGTGCATCAACGATGACCATCGCACCATTCGGTCCGAAGCCTTCATAACGCAGCTCTTCATAGTTCTCATCCCCGCTGCCTTTTGCTTTTTCCATCGCACGATCAATAATGGCCTTGGGTACATTATACGTTTTGGCACGTTCCAGCACGACTTTCAGTGCACGGTTCGCTTCCGGGTCCGGTTCGCCCTTCTTGGCAGCTACATAGATCTCAACGCCGAATTTAGCGTAGACCCGGCTCGTGTTTGCATCTTTTGAAGCTTTCTTTTCCTTGATATTATTCCACTTACGACCCATATCGTTTCCGCTCACTTTCAACATGTAATCTGCTTTCTACTATGCCATTATATCTTGTTGAGCGTACTTCAACAAGTTAATACACACGAAATAATGGGAATAACTGCGGTGATTATCCATCTCCATTTGAAGATTAGCCTCAGTTTATCCTCTTATAAATCTCTCAGCAGCGACTAACGTTACCTCTATTCACTCCATATATAACAGACAAGAAGCACCCCATAAGGAATGCTTCCGTCCCTAAATCTGTCCTAACTTCGTTCATCTTACCCGGTCAATTAAGCGTGGAATTGTCGACCATCCAACACTTCAGGAACATAGCCCGCACGGATGACAAAGTCTCCGAAATGTTCACCTTCATAGCGCTCTTTGGCATATTGGTTCACCATTGGAGTCAACGTGTCCAGAATCTCGGCTTCCCCAATGTTTTCTTTGTACAGCTTATTCAGACGATGTCCGGTGAAGCTGCCACCAAGATACATATTGTATTTACCTGGTGCCTTACCGATAAATGAAATCTCCGCCAGCATTGGTCTTGCACATCCGTTCGGGCAACCCGTCATCCGAATGACAATTTCTTCGTCTCTCAGCCCGGCTTCGTCCAGTACAGGCTCCAGTTTGTCGATCAGGGACGGCAAGTAACGTTCGGACTCAGCCATCGCAAGACCGCAAGTCGGAAGCGCAACACAAGCCATCGAACTTCTGCGCAGCGCAGAGTAATGTGCACCATCGGTCAGATTGTATTGCTGAATCAGTGCTTCAATCTTTTTCTTTTTCTGGCTGCTAATATTACCGATGATCAGATTTTGGTTGGCAGTCAGACGGAAATCACCCGTATGCACTTTGGCAATTTCACGTAAACCCGTCATGAGCGGATATCCATCAACATCCTTTACACGACCATTCTGAATGAACAGCGTGTAGTGCCATCTGCCATTATTACCTTTTACCCAACCATATCGATCTCCGTTAGTCTCAAAATGATACGGACGTGCCGCATCCAGTTTCCATCCCAGACGGGTGGTCAGCTCTTCGACAAACCACTCCACACCACGATCATCCAGCGTATATTTGAAACGAGCATGTTTACGAACTGCACGATCCCCATAATCACGTTGAATCATAACTGTTTTCTCTGCCACATCAATCATTTGCTCCGGAGTACAGAAACCAATGACTTTGGACACCTGAGGATAGGTTTTGGCGTCACCATGAGACATCCCCATGCCGCCGCCAACGGAAACGTTGAAGCCTTGCAGCTTACCGTTCTCCACAATAGCAATAAAGCCAAGATCCTGTGAATAGACATCCACATCATTGGATGGTGGTACAGCAATACCGATTTTGAACTTCCGTGGCAAATACACTTTGCCATAGATTGGTTCAACTTCTTCGTCGGAGTCCTGAGAATCAATCACTTTCTCGCCGTCCAGCCATAGCTCATGATAAGCCCGCGTACGAGGGTCCAGATGATTGCTCACCTGACATGCCCACTCATACACTTCAGCATGCACATCAGATTGATTCGGATTCGGGTTACACATCACGTTACGGTTTACGTCACCACATGCAGCCAGTGTGCTTAGCAACGAATCGTTCACTTCGCGAATGGTGTTCTTAAGATCCCACTTCAGTACACCATGCAGTTGGAAAGACTGACGTGTGGTCAGACGAATCGTCTCATTTGCATATTTATGTGCCACTCTGTCCATCATCAACCACTGCTCCGGGGTTACAATCCCACCGGAAGCACGCACACGCAACATGAATTGGTATGCAGGCTCCAGCTTGGATTTGTGACGCTCATTACGCAGGTCACGGTCATCCTGCATATAACTGCCGTGGTGTTTCATTAGACGGTTGTCGTCCTCTGGAATGGCACCCGTGATGCGGTCAGCCAACGTTTCGGTCAGACTTCCGCGCAAGTAATCACTTTTGATCTTTATATCTTCAACATCACTATTCGTGCGCTGTGGGTTAAGTAAGTTATTATAAACCATGCTGCTTTCTCCTCTCGTCTCTGCGGGATGGTGCAATCCGGCTAGGCCGGTAATTAATAGACGTCCCGCTGATAACGTTTCTCCTGCTGTAACCGTGTCAGATATTCCGATGCCTGCTCAGGCGATAAGCCGCCTTCTTGTTCAAGAATCGTGGTGAGCGCAGCATGCACATCATGTGCCATTTTTTTCTCGTCACCACAGATATATACGCTTGCACCTTCCTGAAGCCACTGGTACAGTTCTTTGCTGTGTTCCAACATGCGATGTTGTACATACACTTTCTGTTCCGTATCCCGTGAGAAGGCTACATCCATCTTAGTGAGCACACCATCTTTGAGCCAACGCTGCCAGTCCGTCTGGTACAAGAAGTCCGTGGCGAAATGCTGATCTCCGTAGAACAACCATGTCTTGCCCTCTGCTCCTGTTTCTTCACGCTCACCAAGGAAAGATCTGAACGGCGCTACACCTGTACCTGGGCCAACCATGATGATCGGTGTATCCGGGTTCTCAGGCAGCTTGAAATTCGGGTTATGCTGTATATATACAGGCAGGGTGTCGCCAGCTTCGATTCGTTCAGCCAGATGTACCGAGCATACACCGTAACGTTCTCTGCCACGTGCTTCATAACGTACCGAGCGAACGGTTAGATGAACTTCATCCGGGAAAGACTTCGAACTACTCGCTATGGAGTACAGACGTGCCGGAATTTTACGAAGAGCAGCTACGAACTCTCCGGCAGGAATCCCTTTCAGATTATAATCCTGAACCAGATCCAGCAGATCACAGCTATTCATGACCGTGCGGAATTCGGAATCATCTGCGAGTAACGCTGTCAGGCCACTCCCAGGATTCAGTTTCGCAAGTTGTTCCACGACCGGTTTCGTCACAGCTGTAATTTCAAAATAACGCAGCAACGCTTCTTGCACAGATGCCTGATCGCCGTTTTTATTCACGGTCACGCGTTCATCGGCATTCCATCCCATGGCTGCAATCAATTCATCTACAAGGCGCGGATGATTCTCAGGGAATACCCCAAGGCTGTCACCTGGCTCGTAATCCAGGCTGGAACCTTCCAAAGACAACTCAATGTGGCGTGTTTCACGGTCCGATCCTCTGCCATTCAGATTGAGATTCTCCAACACTTCAGCCTTGAATGGATTCGTGCGATCATATTCGGATTCCCCGCCGCTCACCGCAGCTGTAACAGCCTCCGTGGTTACTGTGCCCGCAGCACCAGATGTGCTGCTTAATGAAGCCAGTACTTCATTCATCCACTCCGCAGCTGCTTCATCAAAATCAACATCACAGTCCACACGCGGTACAAGAGCTGTACCACCCAACTCCTGCAACCGATTATCGAAGTCCTTACCTGTCTGACAAAAGAACTCATAGGAGGTATCTCCGAGAGCCAACACCGAGTAACGAAGTCCTTCAAGCTTTGGAGCCCGTTTGCTGTTCAGGAATTCATGCAACGGAATCGCATTATCTGGTGGTTCGCCTTCGCCATGCGTACTGACGATGATGAGGAGATTTTCAATTTTCTTGAGTCCGTTCGGTTTGAAATCTCCCATCGATGACAAGGTTACCTGAAGACCTTGCTCTTCAAGTTTCTTAGCCAGCTTTTTCGATAGGCCACTGGAATTCCCGGTTTGTGAACCAAAAAGCACGGTAACTTCCCGGGATACTGGCGGAGCACTGACAGGTGCAATACCTGTAGCTGGTGCAGCCTGTACCAGGTTAGCTGGAGCCGCTATTGTCGCGCTTGCCTGAATTGCTGCAATATATCCGCTCAACCAAGTACGTTGTCCATCGGTCAATGTAGGAATAAGACGATTAAGCAGTTCAACTTGTTCTTGATTAAAAGGGCTGTTTGTCACTTGAAGTTCCACTGTTTGCCACCTCGCGCATTGCTTCGATTTTAATTCCGACTAAAATCATCACATTAATTTAATTTCTTCTCTCTAAAACCTAACACACCGGGTGTTGAGGGTCAATTTCAATGATTTTATAGCATTTATCAGTTTCGCTGATAAAGGACAAAAAACAACAAAAACCCTCCTTTTTAAATCAAGGACGGTTTTGTTTTATTCTTAAGTTTTCGGCCAGCTTAAGTTGAAGTTGAAAGTGGAATATAGTCACTAAAATGATCTCCAAGCACTCTGCTTTTATCTCCGTATACTCTGTCCAAGTGATTCTCTCCCCATAGACATATGCGGTCAATGATGTCCTGTAGTGTCAAGCCGTACTCTGTCATCTCATACTCTACCTTGGGCGGAATCTGGGGATGAATGATCCGATGGATGATTTCATTCTTTTCCAGTTCACGCAGCTGCTGGGTTAAGACCTTCTGGGTAATGCCAGGAATGGCTCTGCGAAGTTCGCTTGTTCGTTTTTTACCTGATATCAGCTGATGCAGAATAAGAATCCTCCATTTTCCACCGACCAGTTCCAGCATCGCCTGCACACCACTCTCATATTTTTTCATTTCTTGTTCCACTTGTACTCCCCCATAATTCACATATATGTATATCCGTTATTAAAAGTAACCGAAGAACCCCAAAGTATCTACAGCACTCTCAGGTGCGTACTTCTCAAGAAGATGTCATGAAACTTATAATAACATTGGTCAGAATGTTTAACCAAAATAAAAAGAAAAAAGGATGGTTACTCCTACATGAAAGTTAAACTGGTCGTTACTCACCCAAGACAGGATTCCCTAACATTTGCTGTGATGAATCGTTTTATAGAAGGTATGCAGGAGAATTCCCATGAAATCGATATCCTCGATCTATATCATGACGGATTCGATCCACTATATGGTGTTGAAGATGAGCGAGACTGGCAAAATCCCGACAAACAGCATGCTCCTGTGATTCGCAAAGAGCTGGATCGTGTGCTTGCGGCTGATGCCATTGTATTTGTTTTCCCGATCTGGTGGTACAACGTTCCCTCCATGCTCAAAGCTTATCTGGACAAGGTATGGAACATGGGCCTGCTGAACAAGGCAAACTCCAAAAAGGCACTGTGGATTGCACTAGCTGGAGGAACGGAGGCTTCATTCCATAAATACGACTATTACAACATGATTTCCAATTATCTGAATAACGGGATCGCGGGTTATGCAAGAATGCAGGAATCACGAGTCGAATTCCTCTATGAAACCATTTCAGAATCCAAAGAACATATTGAAAGCTTGCTGGAGCAAGCATACCAAATCGGCAAACATTACAATTAACAATTTGCAGACATTACAGATAACATTCGTAGACATTACGGATAACAACTGTAAAACGACATGAAGCTACATGTTCGTTGAGTAAATTACTTTTCGCCCATGGCTGGCTTATAATTAAGAAGGCTTACTCCAACCTGGGCTCCAGGTCAAAGTAAGCCTTCTTTTTCACGCGCTACGATTCTGGTGTATCATCATTTCTTCCATACCAGTTTGCTCATCATCGCATATAACAACGTAGCCGATTCGGCTCGGGTTGCTTCGGCAAGTGGTTTCACCTCACCGTTGTACCCGTGGGCGATGCCCAGATCCACAAGTAATGCCACACTATCCCGGGCATAAGAGCGAATCTCGGAAACGTCACGGAAACGAGTAAGGTTATCTGTTCCAGCCTTCTCGGAGTCAACCAGTCCAGCCGTTGCAAGTGCGCGAACTGTTAATGTCATCATCTCCTGACGAGTGATCGTGGACTCTGGCAAGAAGCGCCCGTCACCGGTACCACTGGTGATACCTAGCGAACGTGCAGCTGTAACTGCTTCGTAGTACGGAGCCTTTTCGTTTACATCAGAGAACGCATTCCCGAAAGAAGCATTCAAACCCAGCGCAGTCATCAACCATTGCATGTATTGGCCGCGGGTCATCTCCTGTTTTGGATGTAACTGGGTGGAATCACCGCTTGCCTCAGCATCAATTACACCTCGGGCAGCCAAAGCCTCCATTGCTTTCTTGGCCCACTGCACTTCTGCAAGATCTGCGAATGTCTGCTCCACAGGCACAACAGCATAATTTCCTGTGAGTGATGTGACGGAAAATACAAGCTGCCCGCTGTTTGGATCGTAGTAACTTTGCGGCAACGGGGTTGCCACACCGTTCGCGCCAATGGCAAATGCTACAATCCGATCCTGCTGAGCATTTTGTGATGATTGGAATGGCAGACGAAGTATTAACTGGCTTTCCGATGGCCATGGTTGACCATCCAGTTGAAGTTCAAGCTGGACTCCATATTGCGTGCCAAGCTGATCTGCGACTGTTTTTGGTAACTCCGTTCTGACCAATCGGATTGATGCAATCCCATCACCAACTATATCCTTTGTTAACAGTGTCGCAGGAAGCTCCAACGTTCCCAGCTCTGTAACAATGTTGAACACATGTGACTCTCCCTGATCTATTAACGCAGAGGCAGGCAGAGATACTTCATATAACGTTGCTCCCGAAACCGGCTTCAGCCGAAGTTCGACCAAGCGCTGACCCGCATCCGTTGAAGGGGCAACTTGAAAAGCCTCTTTAATCGTTGAAGCATCCACGTTGGACTGCACTACACCCTTCTGGTCAGACTGTCCCTGCAACTCCAGAACAGAACGGTCCTTCTCCGGTTTAGGTTGTGGTACCGTATTCTCTGCACTTGGGTTACCATTTCCTGATTGTCCACCATTGCTGGATGAACCAGAACCATTACCTGGATTTTCACCGGCATTGCCGCCTGGGCTACCGCCCGAACCAGGGTTGCCTCCGGGGGAAGGCACAGATGGCAGCACCTTCACCGTCAACGGTGCAGTCAAGGCTTTACTGTCGTCAGAAGTTCGAGTAATTTCCAACTCCAGGGTTACTGTTGTTTCCTTAGATGGTGGGACAATCGTTCCATCAGTTTGAATGACCGACGATACCGAACTGGAAGCGATCTTCACCGTGAAACCTTGCGGCACGGAAGGGAACTTCAGTTTTTTTGCACCTGCGGAAGGCTGTTCCAACGCTGTAATGCTTGTGGCTACATCAGCAGCGCTCTGCTGAGCCGTGTGCACCTGATAAGCGGAAGATACACCTCTCAAGGATTTCCCCGTGGCATCCAAAGCCTCTACTTTGTAATAATATTCCGTGCCGGGGTTTAGTTCACTGTCCGTGTACTCCCGTCCATTGCCGCTGTAGACCACCTTATACTCTCCTTGCTCACGATCTGAGCGGTAGAGCTTGTAGCTTGCTGCACCAAGATGAGCATCCCAGCGAAGCGTTGCGCTCGTTGAATCTAACGCATCAGCATTAAGGCCAGCACTATCATTTGCAGGTGGCGCGGCGTCAGGTTTAACGATCATAATCCAGCTAATCATCGGGTCCTGCGATGCCGTATTGCGCACGGTCAACTCCAGCTTGTTGTCCGACACGCTGATGTCTTTGTGGGCTCTAACGCTGGCAGGTGTAAAAGAAACTGCACCGGTATTGGTGCCATTGATGATGAAATTCGCTCTGCGCGATGCATTGGTCCACGGATCGTTGAATCCGGCGTATACGTCGTATGTCCCGTTTGGCACATCGAATCTGTAGGTTAAGTCCGTGCCTTTAGGTGAATTGCTGACATTTCCACCGTTCAGATAACGTACGGTCGAGAATATATCCCCGCCATTCGAACCGGATGCCAGTGCATCTGCGCTGACATAACCCCAATTACGTCCCTCAGCCGGAGCGTACATCTGATCGGCCGTTCCCGGGTTGGCAAGCGTTCCTTTCATATAAGCACCCATGAGGCTGTAATCAGCCGTTTCGTAACCTCCGCTGTTCACAAAATATAGTGTATTCTCCGGAATGACGTTTACGTGAACTGCCTGCTTTTTGTTGTTATATTCCGGTGTGGTTACCTGTAATGTGAGCGGTCCTGGCTTAGCAAAATCTTCTGCCGTCATGGCCCGGTTATCAATCGTCCATACTGCTGGCGTTGATACCAGTGCTCCACCCTCGCGCACATTCAATGTTGTTGGCAGGGATGGGACTTTGCCTAGCGCCACGGCTTCTGGCAACGGATCAGCAATATCAACCTTGCCCATCGAATTCAGCAGATCAGGTGTCCAGCTGTTATACCACTTGATCGCGATGTCGGAGCCTATTCCAAACTCAATTGGCAAGAACACGTATTTTGCAGCATCATTCGAGAAATTGCCACCATTCCACGTATCCCCCACGTAAATGAATTTGCCTTTTTCCGGGTCGACCGGAATGACGGAAGTGGTCTGTGTGCCAAATGCTTTGCCTGGATCGGGATCACTCGGCAACGTACGCACGAACGGATTGGTCTGCGTTGACCACGGGCCAAAAATGTTATCCGCCACCGTCACTTTGTTTTCGTTAGGGGCCCAGCCAGAAGCTCCGGAAGTCAAAATATAATATTTCCCCTGATACTTGAACATCGCTGGTGCTTCGCGTTGCCCTCCCGGGAACACACGCACGTAATCGACGCCGTATTCCGCCTGATAGGTGGAATCTCGTACCGGATTGCCTTTGTCATCCGTTCGTCCTTCCTTATGCCACCCTGTTACGTCACTGTAGTCTTCATTCAGTTTGGAGATATAGAGTGTCAGGTTTTCTTCGCTGGAGTAGATTAGATAACCGGTACCGTCATCGTCCTTGAACAACGTCATATCACGTGCCATACCCCGGTCGCTTGGGAAGAAATCTTTCTCCCCTTCGGGAGCTCTGTCCATCCGGTAACTCTTCTGATACACAAAAGGCCCTGTTGGAGAGTCGCTGATCGCATAACCGGCCCGCGCCTTACCATAATTCGCATTATCGTTGTAGGGGTCCTTGTCGCCGTCCATGTGGGCCCACATAACGTATTTCTTCGTTTTGTCATTGTAGATGACCTTTGGTCGTTCAATAATCCGTCCTTTGCGGATATCTGCCCAGATATCCACGCGGTCCTCACGCCCCGCATACAATTCGGAAATCAACGGGTCATTGTCAAAATCGTCCATGGATTGAAGCGTCGTCAGAGCCATGCCTCCGTCGGTCCAGTTCATCAGATCCTTGGATGAATACACACGCACACCAACAGCTGGCCAGCCGCCCTTATGATATTCGCCATACCAGTAATACATCTCCGTCTGTTCATCATAGAAAAAGCCTGCCCCATGCGCATCAATCGGCTTACCGTCCAGATCTGGCCACAATTGCCCTGGTGTAATGCTTGTGCGAACTGTGGCAACACCCAGCGGTGCGGATGCTGGAGAAGTTACGCCGTCCACGGTCGCCTGAATGATGTAAAAATATCCTGTGCCCATCGTCAGACCGCTATCGTTAAACGTGTTTTCATTGCCACTATAGACCTGCTGATACGTACCCGTAGCACTGGTTGAACGGGACACGATATACGTTACATCAGATCCAGGCAAGACATTCCACCCCAGAGAGATTGATGTGTCCGTCACAGCTGTGGCAACGAACTCTGCTGGAGAGTCAATAGAGTATGTCGTGGCTTCTGCAACAGTAGCCGCTGACTCCCCAGCTACGTTATAGGCCGTCACACGATAGCTGTAGCTATTGCCAGGCTCGAGTGCATTATCTGTGAATGTGAGCCCTTTCCCTTCATAGATCTGCTCATATTGCTCACTGCTAGCTTCGGCCCGAACCACGCGATAACCAGTTGACTTGTCCACAGCGGACCAAGATAGCTTCACGCTTGTGGCATTGAGTGCCTCGGCCTTTAATTCGCCAGGAGCCTGTGGTGCCGACGCAGTCGTCCGAACTTCCAGCGGAGCAGTCCATAATGATTCGGTTAGGCCTCCGTATTCATAAGCGAGCCTGTAATAATACACCGTATCCCCACTCAATCCTTCATCCATGTGTTCCAAAGTTCCGGTACTGGTTACCAGAGAATAACCGCCTTCAGGCGTAGAGGAACGGTACAAGCGATAGGCTGATGCTCCCGCGATTTCAGACCATTGCAGTGAAACCGAAGACGCCGTCTGCTCAGCAATAGAGAGCTGAATATCGTTCCCCGGCGGTTGCTCGGCAATGATCACGTCATCTGTATGTACCGACTGCCACTTATTCCGAATGCCCACAGTACCCGACCCGTATGTAGTATCGACCAGATCAAATACCAACCGATCGGAGCCGTTTTCCGCGATATACCCGCGAATGGTGGTACCTGATAACACCACTTTGAGCGTGTACCATGTATCTTTGGCAAAAGCATAGTCCACCGTTTTCAAAGTTGTGTCTGATCCGTTCACCCGTTTGGAGAAAACGAGTTTATTATTGGGAACCTGCATTTGAAAATAGTAAAAGTTGCTCTTATCCTGAAACCGCGGCAATATTCCCGGATACCCCTGACCGGCTCCCGTGTAAAAGCGCATGGACACGGTCATGTCCGACATGGAGTCTCCAGTAGAGATGATGCCTTCATTGGTATCGCTCTGGAAAAGCGTAAAGTTGGACGCATCTGTCGGGTCAGCGAACACTTCCCAGTTGCCTGAGCTTACGTTCCACGCGGGTGATTCCGTGAAATTCCCATCCGAAAAATCGTCCTGCAACAACGTGGCGGGTATACTGCTCAGATCGGCATACGCCTTACTCGGCAGCATCAACGGTCCCGAAGACAGCGCAAGTGTTGCTGATAACATAAATATCATGGGTTTCCTGAGTTTATCCAATGTTCATTCTCTCCTTTGGCATGAAAGATGAAAGCATGGTTCATGTATGCGCGGTGTTGTTGTTCAGCCTATCCTCAGCAACCAGTGGTCAGTAACGAGCTTTTGTCCACCTCCTTATTTTAATGAAACCGGTTTCATTGGAGTGCAAAAAAAAGACCCGTCTTCCCTTCTAAGTGCAATGATACCCATACGGAATACCGTGTTTTTTTTGCCCCTATGCAGTGAAACAGGTTTTTAATATATAAATGTAATCGCTTTCCTGAATTATATTATTGCCTTATTCAAGCTGTCAACTGTGAATTGGGCTCAAACATTTTTCGTTAAAACCACGCAAAAAAGACGCGAGTTCTGCCTGTTTTGCAAGCAAAATTCGCGCCTTTTCTCACGCTTCGAGCTTGTTCGCAAGCTCGCACATGATTCGTAATCAAAAGCGGACTTTTTGAACAACCTCTATTTAGAATACTTTTGTTGTCCACGACTCACAGTTCCACGTCTCCGTAACGACATCACGATAGAATTCCGGTTCGTGGGAAATCAGAAGAATACTGCCTTTGTAAGCCTTGAGCGCACGTTTCAACTCTTCCTTGGCATCAACGTCCAGATGGTTCGTCGGCTCATCGAGTACAAGCAGGTTGGTTTCGTTATTGATCAGCTTACAGAGACGCACTTTAGCTTTCTCGCCACCACTTAGTACAGCTACCTTGCTCTCAATGTGTTTTGTAGTCAAACCACATTTTGCAAGTGCAGCACGCACCTCGAATTGGGTATAGGAAGGGAACTCCTGCCAGATCTCTTCAATACATGTATTGTAGTTGGCATCCTTCATCTCTTGCTGGAAGTAACCAATCTCTAGATGTTCACCGCGTTGAACGGTTCCTTCCAGAGCCTGAATTTCACCCAGAATACTGCGCATCAGGGTTGTTTTACCGATTCCGTTCGCACCAACAAGGGCGATCTTCTGCCCACGCTCCATACGCAGATCCAGTGGTCTGGACAACGGTTCGTTATATCCAATTACAAGACCTTTGGTTTCGAAAATGAGCTTGCCGGATGTTCTTGCATCACGGAAGTTGAACTGCGGTTTCGGTTTCTCCTTGGCGATCTCGATGACATCCATCTTGTCGAGTTTCTTCTGTCTGGACATCGCCATATTACGTGTAGCTACACTTGCTTTGTTACGCGCTACAAAATCCTTGAGGTCAGCAATCTCTTGTTGTTGGCGCTTGTACGCCGACTCCAGCTGCTGTTTTCTCATCTCATGCACTTCCTGGAAATGATCATAATCGCCCACATAACGAGTTAAATTCTGGTTCTCCATGTGATAGATCAAGTTGATTACACTGTTCAGGAACGGAATATCGTGAGAAATGAGGATAAATGCATTCTCATATTCCTGCAAATAACGTTTCAACCATTCGATATGCAATTCATCCAAATAGTTCGTAGGCTCATCGAGGAGCAAAATATCGGGTTTTTCCAGCAGCAACTTGGCAAGCAGTACTTTGGTACGCTGTCCACCACTCAGGTCATTGACGTCTTTATCCAGACCGATATCCGTCAGACCCAGACCACGTGCGGTTTCATCCACTTTGGCATCGATCATGTAGAAATCCTGGTTTGTCAGCGTATCCTGAATCGTACCCACGTCTTCAAGCAGTTGTTCAAGCTCCTCCGGGGTAACATCGCCCATTTTGCCATACATATCATTCATTTCCTGTTCCATATCAAACAAGTACTGGAACGCGCCGCGAAGTACGTCACGGATCGATTGGCCTTTATTCAATACAGCATGCTGGTCCAGATAACCAACACGCATCCGTTTGGACCACTCCACCTTGCCTTCGTCCGGCTGAAGTTTTCCTGTAATAATGTTCATGAAGGTGGATTTACCTTCACCATTGGCCCCGATCAGACCAATATGTTCGCCCTTCAAGAGGCGGAATGAAACGTCGTTAAAGATAGCACGGTCACCAAAACCGTGACTTAATTTTTCTACATTTAATATGCTCATTCATGACACCTTTTCTATATAGACTTAATTCTTTGTATATTATAAGCGTTATATCCTGCACAACTCAACGCCATATTAAAAAATATTACACCTTTTTGTCTGAAATTTGCCTTATATGAAAGTATGGGTTAAAATTTTGCCTTAACGAATTACTACTATATAGAACGGAGCTCTTCGAAGAGCATCAGGTGAACAATATGATTGAAGTGAAACAATCCAAGTTGGGTGATGGTAGTGAGTTTAACCGCGGGGTATTTGCTACCGTTGATATTGCCAAAGGAACCCTTATCCATCAGGCACCCGTTGTGCCTTACCCAAATGAAGATCATGAGCATGTCGAAAAAACGATTTTGGAAGATTACGTGTTCGAATATGGGGCGAATCATACCGCCATTCTGCTCGGTTACGGCAGTCTGATCAACCACTCCTATGAACCTAACGCTACTTACGATATCAATTTTGATAACCACACCTTTGACTTCTACGCTTATACAGACATCAAGGCTGGCGACGAAATCGTAATCAATTACAACGGTGAGGAAGACAGTATGGACCCGTTATGGTTCCTGGATGATTACGAGGAGCGTATGCTTGAGTTCAATAAGTCCAATGATGGTGAGGATGAAAAAGAGACCGAACCCCAGTCCCTGGATACGGACACGAGTAAATAAACGTTAAACTCAAGTAAAGTTCGCAAGCACTCTATTGTATGTGCGAAAAGAATTCACTGACCCCGTTGAATGATGAAATGAGTAACTGGAGACTCTTCAGAGTCCAAGTTTAAACACAAAAATAAGCAAGTCCTCCGTTAATGGAAGATTTGCTTATTCGTGTTGTCTTGCTTTCTAAGCCAGATACACCTGTTCATGTTTCATTGTTTATCGTGCCTCTTAACTTGTTTTAATCCGTAATCGGCGGATCTGTATGCAAGTCTTGATCGGGTGTCGTGGATCTCCACTTGGTAAAGGCTACCTCGAACCCTGCACGCTTCGGTGAACACAGAAATGGACCTGCGTGTTTGTTCGTCGGATAGGCAAACCGTGCAACCCGAATCGTACGCCAAGGATGCTCATCTGTGCGAGCACGAATGACAACAGCCTCATTACTGTAGGAGGCTCTGATTGTTACGATTCGTCCACCCCACTCTGGCACAGGAGAGAGTGACCAATCCGAATACGTATCCGTCACGACGGCTCCAACATGTGCCACGCCATCATTGACCTCAACTCCGGCCTTGATCCATTGGTCTTCTCCGTACCATAACATTAGTCCCGCCTGATCATATAATTCGGTGAATGAGCTTAGATCAAACGATACCTCAATCGCTTCCGTTCCGTCCCATGGAGCAAGCATGGCATGTCCATCCCGATGACAGAACCCGTAGAATGTGTTCTCCCAGAAGTCACTGCCTTCCCGAGCTTCCACAACGAAACGATCCCCATCCATCCGTGCAGCAACGGGTTCCTTCGTCCACTTGCCTTCATGAAGCCCAATAAAATCCGATGACATCGTTGTTTTCATCCTTCCTTCCGTCCCAAAGGGGAGTTCATCATCACTTCTAAATTAAAGAACCCAGGTCCGATGCAGCAGTAGGATATGCAAAATTCATGGTGTTTAACTGATCGATAGTCAGATTGAACTGAATCGCCATTGCAAAAAGGTTGATCAACTCTTCTGTTTTGCTCCCGAGCACATGCGCACCCAGAATACGTCCGGTTGATTTGTTGATCACCACTTTGGCCATGGCAAATTTTTCATGAGTTCGCTTGTAAGTATACCATTTCGACATATCATTTACCTGCACCTCGTAGCCCTCTTTCTTGGCTTGTTCCGTGCTCATACCTACAGCTCCAAGGGCAGGGACAGTAAACACAATGGAAGGCATCACTTTATAATTAGGTTTGTGTTGATTCCCCTCCAACAAATTGAACGATACAGCCCGAGATTCCTGACCTGCTAACGGGGTCAAGGGCAACCCTTTTGTATCCGTTACATCGCCAGCAGCATACACTCTCGGATTACTTTCGCTTTGCAAGTACTCGTTCACCGTAATCCCCTTTTTGCTGTAGCTGACGTTGGCTTTCTCCAATTCCAGCCCATCCACATTAGGAACACGCCCGGCTCCATGAACGACAAGTCCGCACTGCCACTGGTGATCTGCACCATTGCGTGTGCCATGAATGACATACGCATTTCCCTCTTGCCGTATGGACTTTACCTCCGCGTTCAAGTGAACATGAATGCCAATCTCTTTCGATTTTTGTAACAAACATTCTACCAGCTCCGCATCAAACGACTTCAGAGGCTGCTCACTCCGATGCAGGATGTGGACTTCCGTCCCGGCTCTGGCCGCAATATGCGCAAACTCAAATGCAATGTATCCACCGCCTACCAGAACTAAACGATCCGGCAGCTGTTCCAGATCCAGAAAGTCATCACTATATATAAGATGCTCTGAGCCCTCAATCTCAAGTGGCGCAGGTCTTGCACCAGTAGCAATCAGGATGTGTTTGCCATGGAGCACTTCTTCTCCAACTTGAATATGGTCTTCATCGACAAATGAAGCTTTACCATGGAACGTATCCATTCCGGCCTGTTTGAATTGATCTTCACTTGCTCTAGGTATGCTCTCGGTAAAGGTGCGTTTAAAGGCCATAAGTTCAGACCAGTTGATGGTCGCCTGTCCCTGAATTCCTTTCCCTTGCATCCGTTCATTCCAGTCAATCAGCTCCGCGGCTCCGGCCAGCACTTTCTTGGGATCACAGCCACGCAGTGCACACGTTCCGCCGAACTCACGTTCATCAATTACAGCGATTTTCCAGCCTGCTTCAGCGCAACGGGTGATAACAGAGCTTGCCGCGCTTCCTGTTCCAATCGCAATCAAGTCATACGTTTTTTGTGTCATCATGGTTCCTCCTCATCCTTTTGGTACATCTATTGCAGGGATGCCTGAAGTTACAACAATCCAGCCTGTTTAAGGTACTCTGCTGCAACCTGTTCAGGATTCGCTCCCTCTACGTTCACGTCATAGTTCATCTGACGCATCTCGTCATCCGTAATTTTGCCAGCAAGCTGATTCAGCACCTCAACCAGTTGTGGATATTGATCTGCCGTTTCTTGACGAAGCATCGGCGCGCCTTGATACGGTGGGAATAACTCCTGATCATCCTCCAGCACAACGAGTTCATATTGTCTCAACTCACTATCTGTGGAGTAGGCATCTACGAGGTTGATATCTCCGCGCTGAAGAGCACCATAGCGAAGCTTGGGTTCCATTGTTGCAACGTTCGGGAATTCAATCCCACACTTCTTCTGTATGCCAAGGTATCCGTCTTCCCGATCCGAGAATTCCAGCGTGAATCCTGCCTTTATCTGCTGTTCCACCGGTTTGAGATCCGAAATGGTCTTGAGATTGTATTGATCTGCGATGTTCTTTGGAACGGCCAACGTATACGTATTGTTGTAATCCATAGGGTTCAGCAGCACCATGTTGAACTGGCTCAGCATTCCATCTCTTGCCTGTTCGTACACCTCTGTCCGATCGGTACTCACTGCCGTTTCCTTCATGAATTCGGAGATGGCTGTCCCAGTGAATTCAGGATAGATATCAATATCACCCGACTTGAGTGCATTAAAAAGGAATGGCGTTTTGCCTAATCCGGGTTTTAGTTCAACGGTCAGGTCTGTATCTTTTTCGATTAGCAATTTGTACATATTAATGAGAATTTCGGGTTCCGCCCCCAATTTCCCGGAAATCACGAGATCCTTCTGCCCTCCACGTGCCAAGAAGGGAATGGTGATCACAAGTATCGCGATCAGAGCCAGCGAACCCAAGGTAACCAATGTTTTCTTGAAGGATAACCGCTGGAATTGACGCAATAGTACATCAAACAAAATAGCCAGCAATGCTGCCGGAATGGCTCCAAGGATGATCAGTGCCGTATCGTTGCGATCAATGCCCAGCAAGATTAATGCCCCCAAACCTCCTGCGCCGATCAAGGCAGCAAGTGTGGCTGTTCCTACAATCAGGACCATCGCGGTCCGAATTCCAGCCATAATGACAGGCATCGCCAGTGGCAGTTCCACTTTGATTAGACGTTGCCAACTATTCATGCCCATCGCATTCGCCGCTTCGACCATGGAAGGGTCAACTTCGGATATGCCCGTGTACGTGTTGCGGAGTACAGGAAGCAACGCATACACCACCAATGCAATAATTGCAGGAAGTGTGCCTATGCCGAATAACGGGATGAGCAATCCGAGAAGCGCCAAGGACGGTATCGTCTGCAACACAGCCGTAACCCCGATAATGGGTTCAGCCACTCTTGGTTTGCGTGTAAGGTATATACCAAGCGGAATAGCGATGAGGACAGCAAAGAACAATGCGATAAATGAGATCTGAATATGTTCCAGCAGAGCAGACAACAATTGACCTTTGCGCTCACTGAACACCTCCGTGAATCTACTCATGTCCTTCACCTCGTTCCTGTAACTGACCAGACCAGTATTTCATCAGATCAACTCGACTGATCTCGCCAATAATCTGGCGGTTACGTTCAACCAGCAGATGGTCATGGGAAGCCATGATATCAACTAACTCCGTTAACGTAATGGATGCGGGGACGGCGGTTTTGGCTGATTTTGGCACATGACCCGGTGAGAGTGGTGACATGATGGATTCGAGATCAAAATCAGATTGTGAAATCGTATCGGCGTTAGGACTTCCAACAAATTCACGTACGAAATCATTAGCTGGCTGTCGGATCAGTTCTTCCGGGGTGCCTACCTGCAAAACCTGTCCATCCTTCATGATGCAGATGCGATCCCCCAGCTTCATCGCTTCCTGAATATCATGGGTGACAAACACAATTGTTTTTTTCATCTGACGCTGGATATCCAGAATATCGTCCTGCAATTTCTCCCGACTCATTGGATCGAGTGCACTGAACGGTTCATCCATCAAAACTATCTCGGGATCGGCAGCGAGTGCACGCAACACACCAATTCTCTGCTGTTGTCCTCCGGATAACTCGGACGGTTTACGCTCACTGTACGTATCTCCGTGCAAACCCACCATGTCCAGTAACGTATGTACACGCTCCTTAATTTGATCTGACTTCCATTTTCGGAGT
This sequence comes from Paenibacillus sp. FSL R7-0026, assembly GCF_038004485.1. Taxonomy (NCBI): domain Bacteria; kingdom Bacillati; phylum Bacillota; class Bacilli; order Caryophanales; family Paenibacillaceae; genus Paenibacillus; species Paenibacillus sp. FSL R7-0026. The sequence goes on along the minus strand of NZ_JBBORG010000001.1, from coordinate 2,564,996 downwards.
TCAGGAACAACTGCAATATTTTCGGCAATTGTCATATGCGGGAATAGTGCAATCTGTTGCAGCACATATCCTATATTCCAGCGCAATTCGTGAATGTTGTATTCATCGATTGGGCGTTCATTAATGCGCACTGTTCCATCTGTTCGTTCAATCAGGCGATTGATCATTTTGAGCATGGTGGTTTTGCCACATCCACTCGGACCAATCATGACAAACAATTCTCCCTTGTTAATGTTGAGGTTAACCTGACGCAAAGCCGTTGTTCCATCAGGATATTGTTTCGATACATTTTCGAACTGAATCATTCGCTCTCTTCGCCCCTTTATCTAGGGCGTGTTTCAGACACGCCCTAACATTCATCTTCATCTATTTCCCCAAAAGTGTGTTCGTATAATCACTGCTGTTCCGTGGTGTCGCTGGTTAGGGAGAGATCCATATTTGAATTAACGATGTTAACATGCTGGTAAATATGCAAAAAGACGGGCACTAGGCACCGTCTTCTCATGATATGAAAATATTTCTTCCATTATTTCCATACCTCTATATGATTTTGAATAAATTGCTCGAATGAAATCGGGTTATTCCCCGTTATTTTTGTCACCGTATCTGTCGTTTGATCTTCTCTCCCCTCCTCCCGGATAGGCACATCCAGTCCTGCGAGGGCAGCAGCGTAATCTTCTGACATTCCTGCGCGAATCATGCTGTTCCTCAATTCATCGTCGGACAAAGATTCATGCTGGATGGACTGACCCAGTACACGGCTCAAGACGTCTGCAACCTGTCCATAGGACATCGACTCCGGCCCTGTAATGATATGCTCCGTATTATGAGGAACTACATCTGTCAGAGCATGGAAGGCCACCGCTGCGATATCATCTGCACTAACAAATCCAATTTTCCCGTCACCCGTAGCACTGTACATTTTCCCGAGTTGCTTCACTGTCTCCCGATGCGGTCCCTCCGTAAAGTTCTCCATAAAATAGGAAGGCTGTAATACGGCCCACTCAGGAGCATGGGCTTTTAAATACTGATGTACTTTGCCAAATATAGGACCATTCTCATCGATCGAAGCACTGCCTAGTAAAACGAATCGCTTAACACCTCCCCATAACGCTTTCTTGATGAACGGAATCACGACGTCTTCCGGGGTCATATCCATGACTGGCACCACAAGGTACACCTGATTCACATTTTTCAGCGCCGGAGCATAGGTCTCGGAATCATACCAATCAAAATAGACATAATTATCAGCAGAACCAGAATGAGATGGTTTAGTTCTTCCTGCCAAACGTACTGGATATTGTTGACCTTGAAGCATCTCCGCAATACGTCTTCCTGTCTTTCCATTAGCTCCTGTAATAAGGGTCAACGGTTTATCATTGATCATGCTTATTTCCTCCTTCAGTTTGTTTCGCGTTCTTTTTCCAGACCAATCGGTCTATAATAGTCAAAAAATAAACGCCCTAAGCGTTCATTTTCAAAAACCCATTAAGAATTCTTGCTCCAATCATGTAAAACGTTAATCCATAGCCCTTAGGGTCATCTGTACAAAATCTCGCAACGCTTCTGCGCTTGCACCACTTTTCGTCGTAAAGGTCAATGAGAGTCGGGAATAATTCAGAAAACGGGCAAGCCCGGGCAATTCTTCCTCTGCGTGCCTCAGTTCGCCATTCCTCTGGCCTCGTAACAGCGCAGTATGAAAAACATCTTCCATTTGTTGGTTAGTGGTTTGAATAAAGGCCGCGATTTCGTGATTTTGTGGTGCCTGTTCAACCGCGCTATTAATGATGAAACATTCATTACGACGTTCGTTGTCTGTCAACACATTAACCGCTTCGTTGAACAACTCTGTCACGCCTTGCCTCACACTTGTGCATTCGTTTAATAGTCTGATCCCCGCCTCTGTCTTCTGCTGAATATAGAATTTAAGAGCAGAGACAAATAAATCATGCTTAGTTCCGTAGGTGTCATACAAGCTTTGCCTCGCAATGCCAAGTTCACTCAACAGTAAGCTCAAAGATGTACCTTCATAACCGTACGCGCCAAATACAGACGTTGCTTTTCTTAGAACGGTCTCCGTGTCAAACTCCTTGGCTCTTCCCAATTTCAGACCTCACCTCCCTATTGATTAAATAAAGAATACCTTTTCTAGACTGATCAGTCAAGAAAATAAATGCTTTGATTTTTGACAAAGTGGTATAATGTGAATAGAAGCTGAATGAATTCTTTTACCACTTACAACCATGACCACATACAAAGGAGTGTACCTATATGTATATTCAAATTACAGATTTGGCTGCAAAACGATTAACGGAAAGCCTGAATGACCAACCCGGATATTTCAAAGTGATCTATGACTTGGAAGGTTGCGGATGTAACGGAGTTATCGCGATTATCATTGTAGATGAACTTGCAGCTCTCGACGCGCAGATTGAAACCAACCTGGTTCCGTTCTACGTTGATCCGAAGCAGCAGCTGAACCTTGAACAACACATGAAGCTGGATACGGAAGAAAATTATCCTTCATTCAAATTAAGCAGTGATTCCGGTGTCCTTAGCGGTAACGTTCGTGTACGTGACACCCGCGCCGTAACTGTAGGAAGCTCCGGTGCATCTGACGCCTGCATGTTGTAATACAGTCTCTAGCATACTTGAAGTAATCTAGCATTATCTCTCTTCACATCAAAAGCCGTTGCATCTAATGCAACGGATTTTTTAACATTCTTTTCCTTATATGCCTCTATCAGAGTTTCAAAAAAGACTCTATAAAAGATGAACTAAACATTTACACGAAACGGAGAGGACAGAAAAAACCTGAAGGAACGAAGTGTTCGCCTAAAAGCTTTCTGAAAGAAAGCTGCATCGGAAGCATACGCTATCCCCGGATTTTCCCCTATAAGGGAAATTCGTAAAATCTGGGGATAACAGCGATCGGAAGGTTGTTCTGTCATCGTAGTGTCCAGTGTAAATATCTTTGGTTCAACGTATATAGCAAACTTTGTTTACAACTCGGAAACAATTGGAGAACCTATGGATATAATCCTCTAGTATACTCGGTATATAGATTCATATATTCCGAGGAGGAACACACATCATGAAACCTTTTACTCGTAAATCCATCATATCTACAATTCTCGTAGGCTCTGTTGTAGCAGGTTCTGCATTTACTACGTTTCCCATCACTTCAAACCTGAATCCCGTCGCGTCTGCGGCAAGCTCCAGCTTCACTCAATTTCTGCATGATAATGCACCTGGTCGTACGATCAAAACGATTAAAAATGTGGCAACCGTAACCAATGTGTCTAGTACAGTTGTACTTGTCAATAAAAAGAGAAATCTGCCTTCAACTTATGCACCACAAGATTTGGTTGTACCAAATATTCCTTTTAGCTTCTCAGGTTCCAGTCCGAAGAAACAAATGCGTAAAGTGGCTGCAACCGCGATTGAAAAATTATTTGCGGCTGCCAAAAAAGACGGCATCGATATCAAAGCGGTGTCTGGCTATCGCTCTTATGCGACCCAGAAATCGATCTTTGACCGTAATGCCAGCATCAAAGGTGAAGCTGTTGCCAATAAAACAAGTGCTCGGCCAGGACAAAGCGAACATCAGACCGGTCTAGCTATGGATATCTCCAGCGCTTCGGCAGGTTACGATCTTCAGCAAAGCTTTGGCAACACCAAAGAAGGCAAATGGCTGAAAGCCAATGCCCACAAATACGGCTTCATCATCCGTTATGGCAAAGATCAGGAGAAATTGACTGGTTACTCCTATGAGCCATGGCATGTACGTTATGTAGGGGTATATATTGCTGGTGAGATTACCAACCAGAAACTTACGCTGGAGCAGTATTTGGAACGTGCCAAATAAGGCAGGTTAACCCAAAGCTTAGACAGTTATAGTTATCTGATTAGATAAAAGAAGCGTGACTATAGATAACATGACTGAAGGAGAAGATGGGGCCGCAACTGGCCCTCTTCTGCTTCAATTTTTCATTTACACACTTCATCATGTCCCAACGATTTTTCTAAAGACCAGTGGCAGTCTCTTAAGACCTTCTGTTCCAGCCCAAGAGCCTACTCCAGCAAGTATTGCATTATGGCACAAATAAAGTGCGACATTGTACACGATAGGGCCTAGAATAATCTCCACTACTACAAAACGTTTTAACGTCGAAGATTGGATTACATATACCCGAAATTCATGAGGGTCATGTCCTCCCATATACCTTGCGATCAATGCTTTCATGAATCACCTCTAGTGTTTTATTTTAGCGTATGGCAGACGATCCTTGTCTTATTCTAAAATAATACTTACATAAAGTAACTAAGTGTGTTATAGTCAGTTTATAAATCATACATAAGCGAGGGAAACCATCATGAGTGAGTTAGAGAATCTGGTCAAAAACCGTAGATCGGCCGTTATTTTTGAAGAAGGAATTAAAATTTCGGATTCGGAACTACAAGAAATGTTTGCCCTGAACAAATTCGCACCATCTGCCTTTAACCTGCAACACACGCACTATCTTGTGATTAAAGACGAGGAACAGAAAGAGAAAGTCTATGAGGCTTCCCAGCAATATAAGGTAAAAACAGCTTCTGCAGTCATCGTGGTATTGGGCGACGTCAACGCGCATCATCATATCCGCACTATTAACGAAGGCCTGCTGAACCTGGGCGCTCTTACTCCGTTCCAATACGAGCAGGAATCCCAAAGTGTCACCGAATTTTACGAATCTCGCGGCAGATTCTTCCAACGTGAGGATGCGATTCGCAATGCCAGCCTGTCTGCCATGCAATTGATGCTGATCGCTCAGGATCGCGGTTGGGACACTTGTCCAATGATTGGCTTTGACTCGGAAGAACTGCAACGGAGTCTGGAAATCCCTAACCATTACGTACCGGTTATGCTGATCACCATCGGCAAAAAGTCGGAAGCCAAACAGCGCCCACGCGGTTACCGTAAACCGATTAACGAATATGTTAGCTTCAACAAAATGCACGCTGAATAACATATAAGTAGTTAAAAGACAAAGCAAAAAAGCCACGATCTCGTGGCTTTAATACGTTTCATAGATCAACGTATCCAACATGTGAAATTCATCGTCAAACTCCGCATATATGTACAGTCGACCAGCAGGTGTATCCCCCGCATCATAACCCAATCGGAAATATTGATCTCCCTGAAATTCTGCATCAGCCAAAATCAATGTATTGATATTTTCATCCAGATGAGCCTCGGCAATGGTTCTGAGCGCCTGTTCACCAAGCATGTCCCACCGTTTCCACGTCTCTTCCATATATGGGGACAATGTTTCCATCTCTGTCTTGGTTGAAACCTGTGCAGTGACTACAAGCTCATTACCCTGAACCAGCAAGCGCATCTGATAGTTGGACATCGAGACGTCATACTGAAACACACCCATCCCCTGAACTTCATGATTGGATTCAAAAATCAAATTGTCTGCATATTGCAGTCTCTCCAGTTTGAGATTAGCGCTATAATCCAACTCGGTTAATTTGTTCTCGGAACAGTACAACTCTTTCAGTTGTACGTTATGGCGAATATCCAGCTTGCTAATATGGTTGTTAAAACACCGGACACTCTCCAAAACCAAATTCGAACGAAGATCCAACTGTTTAATATTGTTGTGGTTACAACGAAGTTCAATCAAGTTTGGACAACCGGTTACATCAAGTTCCAACATGTAATTGTTGGCGCAATCAAGTCGTCGCAGTTGCTTATTGTGTTCAAGTTCAAGTGAGAAAAGAGCGTTATAACTGCAACTAAGTTCCTCCAACTGCTCAAGGGGCTCCGAAGCCAGCTCCGATAACATATTCCAATGACACTCCACCATTACAAGCCTGGGATTATGAGAAAGATCCAATTTGCGAAGTCGATTAAAACTGCAATCCAGCACTTGCAATTCCAAATTGGAACTGAGGTCCAGTGTAAGAAGCTGATTCTCTCTGCAACGTAATATCCTCAGCTTGTGATTCTGAGCTAGATCCAAACCGGTCAATTGATTATAGGCACAATCCAGCTCTTGAAGACCCCTGAAATACTCGATTCCATCAAGATTGCTAATATTGTGATTGGAAAGTTGCAATATCTCAACCTCATGAACGTCACTTTCCTGAATGAAATCCCGCTGATCACAAAAACGATCCAACACAACTTGCCTGAAATGTTCATCCGTGAAGGCATAAGTAATATCCATGTCTAACGCCTCCCCCTCTCGTTTTGCTCTATTGGAACAGTCTTCCAACATATTATCACTATTCTATGAGTTTCGTCGCCGGGATTCAACAATTACCTAAGCAAATTTTTTTATACCATGTTAGCATCCAACATGTAAGAGAAATCGTACAGAGAGGAAGATTTTCATGGAAATGTATATCGAAAACCTCCCGTCATATCGTATCGCCTATGTTCGACAAGTCGGTCCTTACGGTCCAGCCAATGCTCAAGCGATGAATACGCTGAAACAATGGGCAGACAAACAGCAATTGCTTCATGAATCAGCAACATTACTGGGCATACCCCAAGATGACCCAACTACCACACCGCCCGAGAAATGTAGATATGATGCCTGTATTGTCATCACTGAATCTGAACGTCTGGAAGATGAGTTTGTTGAGATTGACGAGTTATCAGGCGGAGATTATCTCATCTGTAAGGTGAGGCATACGGCAGAAGCTATTCAGCAGGCATGGAATGTGATCATCCCTCATTTACAAACAAGCGGTTATCAGATGGACAACAAGCCGGTTATAGAACGATATCGTTGGGAACTGCTCAATCAGCATTATTGCGAAATATGTGTGCCTGTAAGACCTGTGTAATCTACTTTACGAGGAAAAAAAAGTGACTTCAAATTGAAGTCACTTTCTCGTTCAGTAATATTACTGCAACTATTTAACTTGAACTAATCATTTACACGATAACGGAGAGGACAGAAAAAACCTGAAAAAGCGAAGCGTTCGCCTAAAAGCTTTCTGAAAGAAAGCTGCATCGGAAGCATACGCTATCCCCGGATTTCCCCCTTCGGAAAATGGAATCAAAAAAATCTGGGGATAACAGCGATTGGAAGGTTATTCTGTCATCGTAGTGTCAGTGTAAACAATCTTTAGTTCAACTTATATAACTAGATTAGAAATTAAAATGCCCAGTTGCCTTTACGGAATACCGGCTCGATTGTACCGTCTTGTAACTCACCATCGATATCCAACTCAGCGGAACCGATCATGAAATCAACGTGAGTCAAGCTCACATTGCACTCATGCTTCAGTAACTCTTCATTCGACATCGTTGTGCCATCTTTCATGTTGAATGGATACGCACTTCCCACAGCCAAGTGGCAAGATGCATTTTCGTCAATACCCGTATTGTAGAAAATGCGATTCAGGTTGGAAATCGGGGAGTCATGTGGTACGAGTGCCACTTCACCCAGATAACGTGCACCTTCATCGGTGGCAAACAGGTTCTTCAAATGCTCTTCACCGGATGCTGCCGTAAACGCTACAACCTGTCCATCCTTGAATGTAATTCTCATCTGGTCTACCAGTTGCCCGTTCAAGTTCAAAGGCATGGTGCTGCTGACATATCCATTCACTCCGCTGCGCTTAGGCATGGTGAATACTTCTTCAGTCGGCATATTGGCTACCGTGTATACCCCTTGTTTATTTTCTCCGCCGCCACCGCCCCAGATATGGTTATGGACCAGCTCAATTTTCAGGTCTGTACCTGGCGCACGGTAATGCAGGCTCTTATAGTTCTTTTTATTCAGGAGATCACTCATGGTATTCAGGGTTTCCAGATGCTCTCTCCAATTTTGTACAGCGTCTCCGCCATCCACACGGTTCATTTTGAAGATGGTTTCCCACATCACGTTGATTCGGTCTTCTTCCGGGATGTCGGCAAATACTTTGTTCGCCCAAGCCTTGGTCGGGGCCTTGATCAGACACCAGCTAATTTCATGGTTGCGTGTGTATTTGGCATATCCGCGACGTGCGTGTGCAGCTGCCTTGGTAGCACGTGAAACACTGTCGGAGTCAATTCCGTTATACAGTTCAGGATCTGGAACTTTGATCGTCAGGGTAGCGCCGCCTGCTTCCGCAAACTTCTCCATCATATCCGCTTTCCACGCTGGATAGTAATCGAAGCTGTCATTGGAACCATGTTCAAAACGACTGCGGGTAATATTGTCGTCATCGAAGTCCACTTGTACATAGTTTGCACCAGCCGCATAGGCTTTTTGCACAATGAGACGTGTGAATTCAAGCGTTTCGATGGGAGCAGTGACGAGCAGATCCTGTCCTTTTTGAATATTCACGCCTACTTTAACAACTAGTTCTGCGTATTGTTCCAATGACTTTTCAAAGGTTTGTTCAAATTGACTCATGGTTGTGTTCACTCCTGTTTCATATATTATGACATGGTTTGCAAGTGACTTGGAATCTGCTGAGTGGCCGTTACAGCGAAGGATCGTTCTTTAGATCGTCGTTGTCTCCAAATTTTCTTCATCGTATTTTTCAAAGGTTAAAATTCGGAGACAAATACGAACGCTATCGCTTCTTCAGAATCGATTCCTTCCCTTTCACTACGCAGGTTCAATTCCCAAAATTTCATCTAACTATTCCGTTTTTCTTGTTCGCGCAGTTCGATCCGGCGGATTTTACCGGAGTTTGTTTTCGGCAGATCCGTAACAAATTCGATCTTGCGTGGATATTTATAAGGTGCTGTGATTTCTTTGACGTGGTGCTGCAATTCACGCATTAGTTCTGGTGAAGCCAGTGAATCATCTCGCAGCACGACAAATGCTTTGACAATATTGCCACGGATCTCATCCGGACTCGCAACCACCGCGCATTCCTTCACACTGGCGTGTTTCATAAGTGCTTCTTCCACTTCAAATGGTCCAATCGTGTAACCCGAACTGATGATGATATCGTCACTGCGGCCTTCAAACCAGAAGTAACCTTCTTCGTCTTTGCGTGCACGGTCCCCTGTTACAAAATAATGACCACGCTGACTCGCTTCCTTCCGTCCCTCATCCTGATAATAGGACCGGAACAAAGCTGGCATCTCTTTGTGCACCGCGATATCTCCTACTTCACCCGGAGGAACAGGTTGTCCCTCTTCGTCAATAATTTCAATCAATCCAGGTGTAATCGACTGACCCATGGAGCCAATACGTACAGGCGCATCTTTGAGACTGCCGATTAACAACGTGCTCTCGGTCTGTCCATATCCGTCTCGAATAGTCAGGTCAAAGTGACGCCGGAAGATTTCAATGACTTCCTGATTGAGCGGTTCACCCGCTGAAACAGCACTGCGCAGATGAGACAGGTCATAATGTCCAAGATCATCGGCTTTGGCCATCAACCGATATTCCGTTGGTGTACAGCAAAGGACATTAATTTGATGTTCCTGCATCAGTTCCAGATAACGCTTGGGCTGGAATGATCCATTGTAGACCAGTCCGGTCGCACCTCTTCCGAGTACCGACAGGAATGGACTCCAGATCCATTTTTGCCATCCGGGTGCAGCCGTTGCCCATACCGTATCCGATGGTTGAATATCCAACCATAACGAAGAAGCGATCCGCAGGTGGGCATATCCCCAACCGTGGCTATGTACAACTCCTTTGGGATTACCAGTTGTGCCCGAAGTATAAGCAAGAATAGCTGTATCATCACGGTGTGTTTCCACCGCAGCCATCTCATCGGGTTGATTTTTCATTAACTCATGCACATTGACCCAGCCTTCAGCAGGTACGCCAACTTCACCGTTCGGTGATGCCACGATGCGATGTGCCAGTGATGGCAGATCCGCGTCCATCTTTTCTACTTCTGAGGTCGTCTCGGACCATACAATAACAGCCCGCGCCTCAGAGTGACGCAGACGATATTCCAGATCTTTTGCCCGTAACATCTCGGAGGAAGGAATAACGGCAATCCCCAATTTCAGACAAGCAATGTAAATGACATAGGCAATAATACGGCGTGGTACCATGACCAACACCCGATCACCCTTCTCTAGTCCAAGTTCACGCAGACCTCCAGCAAGACGATTCGCCTGCTTGAATAAATCACCATACGTGATCTCTTCCAATTCTCGTTGATCGCTGAGCCATCTAAGTGCAATCCGGTCTGATGGATGATTCTCCATCTCGGATGTCAGGTTATAGCTTTCAGGCGAAATCCACTGTTCAAAGTTCAAATGGAGCCTCTCCTTCGTAGTTCAATTGTAAAGCTTCTATATATTATACCCTAAATCCTAGGACCAGGTGCTATGAACTAGGTTCATTCTGAAAAAATAAACATAGGTCAATTAATGAACTATTATAATAGATCTTATCCTATAAAGAAAATGACATATACAAAATGGCGCCTTCCTGATTGATCAGATAGGCGCCATTTCATTCTTCATTTATATTACATTAGTTTTACCTAACTATAATTTTCACACTGCTATACTGTGTATGTTACCACGGATAATTACCCATTCCGTCCAAAATGCTTTCGATCTCATTCAACTCTTCCGTTGTCAGATCCGGTGCCTGGAGGGCAGCCACGTTTTCTTCAATCTGGGACACACGGCTTGCACCAATCAATGCAGAGGTTACACGGTTACCACGCAAAATCCAGTTCAGAGCCAGTTGAGAGATCGTCTGTCCTCTTCGCTCCGCAACCGCCTGAAGTGCATCGAACTTGGCAATCCGTTCGTCCGTGTAAGCTTCTTTTTTCAAATTGCCTGTTGGATTGGCTCGTTCTTCCTTTATCTTGTCAACATATTTATTCGTTAACTGACCGCGGCCGAGTGGACAGAACGCAATGGAACCTACTCCCTGCTCATCCAGTACGTCTTGCAAACCGTCTTCAATCCAGCGATTCAGCATCGAGTAGTTTGGCTGATGAACCAGACACGGCGTACCCAGACGACGCAGAATGGTTACCGCTTCTTGTGTCTGTTCTGCATTATAATTGGACAAGCCCACATACAGTGCCTTACCTTGCCGCACGATATGATCCAGCGCTGTCATGGTCTCTTCCAATGGTGTATCCGGATCTGGACGGTGATGATAGAAAATGTCCACATAATCCAGCCCCATCCGACCAAGACTTTGATCCAGACTGGCAATCAGGTTTTTGCGGGAACCCCACTCGCCATATGGTCCACTCCACATATGGTAGCCTGCCTTCGACGAGATAAGCAGTTCATCCCGGTAAGGACGCAGATGTTTTTTGTAAATCACGCCAAAGTTCTCTTCTGCTGATCCTGGAGGTGGGCCATAGTTATTCGCCAGATCGAAGTGGTTAATTCCGAGGTCAAAGGCACGTAAAATCATCTCTTCCTGAATATCCAATGTACGGTTGCCACCAAAGTTCTGCCATAAACCCAGCGCAATTTGCGGCAGTCTGATTCCCGATTTACCGGAACGTACATATTTCATCTCATCATATCGTTGTTCACTCGCAGTATAGGGCATCTTATTCTCACTTTCCTGTAAGATTTGTTGAATTCCTTTTCATCTTAGACATTTTCCTGGATAAACGATATGGCATTTCACTTTGAACATATGGAATAATGATTGTTATCTATATATACTAATGTTAAATAATTAATCTTTTCAGCTATTTAGTATGTTAAAATGCAAGATGAGACGAAATCGTACAGGAGTGAATACCCTTGATTACGTATATGTTCAAAAACAATCATTTTCAGGAGCTTCAGCTCCTTCATTATGGCACGGAAGCCTGTACACCAGGTCACCACTTTGGCCCTGCCATGCGAGACTATTATAAAATTCATTATATTTTGAATGGCAAAGGCACCTTCGAAGTTGGTGGCAAAACGTATTCCCTGCACAAAGGGCAAGGATTTCTGATCGTTCCGCATTCCGTCGTGCATTACGAAGCAGATCAAGATGACCCCTGGGAATACAGCTGGGTTGCTTTTCAAGGCAGCAATAGTTCTTCCTTTTTACAGCAGGCCTGTCTGTCCGAGCATCATCCGATTTTTGAGCTGGGCAATGAGGATGACGAGATGCGATCCTGTCTGCATCGAATGATTAATTCGCGGCATACCCATAAAGGCTGGGAGATCAGCATGACTGGGTTGCTATATCAATTCTTCTCCATTTTGATTGATCAGGCCAATTCAGATCATCTTCAACCCATACAGGATTATTCGAAGGAAACGTACGTAACGCAGGTGATGGACTTTATTGAAATGAACTACGCCAATGCCATTACCGTTCAATCCATCGCGGCCCATGTCGGTTTGCAGCGCAGTTATCTGTGCTCTCTCTTCAAGGATCAGATGGGAAGCAGCATCCAATCGTATCTGGTCCATTACCGAATGCGAAGGGCAGCCGAATTGACGCTTGATCCCGGTTTGACCATTGGTGATATAGCCCGTTCTGTGGGCTACACCGATCAATTGCTTTTCTCCAAAATGTTCAAAAAAGTGATGGGTGAAGCTCCCACCTACTACCGCAAACATAAAACAGCACCCTCCCAGTTAAGTTGTTAATCGGGAAGGTGCTGTTTTTGCCAATCGTTTATCTTTACAATTGTTATTCCTTACATTCTTTTCATTGGTTTATACCGTCTCCGGCATGGATATGCCAACAACTTGCACTTTGATTTCATCGACCATAACGCCGGCTAATTGTTCTACAGCCTGTTGAACATTATGTTGAAGCTCACGGCAGACCTCGTGCATCTTGTTGCCATATTGAATGTTGATGCGCAGCTGGATGGTTGCCTGATCGTCTTTGACGTGTACGTCAATCCCTTTTTGCAGACTCTTGCCGCTGATACTCTTGGCAATCCCTTCAGTCAGTCCAACGGACATGGAGGATACACCAGCTGTTGATTGAGCGGCCATCCCCACGATCTTGGATAACACATCGTTCGAGATGTGAATGGTACCCATTTGAACAGATTGAGGTGCGATATATTCAGGTTCATTGTATTGTTTTTCGATAATTTCAGACATGTGCTCCACTCCTTCGAATAATTAAATTCTATGCATTCTGCCATTTGTCCTTAAAGAACATGTTATAGATTCGAACCAAAAGAATTTTAACGATCATATAAACCGGGATAATAATCAGGATGGCAATAATTCCACCCAGGTCGCCTGCACCCAACACCAGAATGATGGTCGTGAGCGGGTGAATATCCAGCTTTTTGCCGAATACGTACGGTGCAACCAGGTTGTCCTGAATCTGCTGAGCGACAAGAATAATAATCAGAGACCAGATGGCAACCGATGGTGATACCACGAGACCCATGATCACAATAGGTACGGACGACACAATCGCTCCGATAAACGGAACAAAGTTCATGATGACCGCAATTACCGTGAGCAGTAATGCGTACGGCAGTCCAATGATCAAGAAACCGATATACATCAGTACACCGAGTGCCAGATTCACCAAAACTCTTCCCACAATAAAACCACTCAACGCCTGATCAATCTCAATTACGACTTCACGGCTGTCCTTTTGGAAACGTTTTGGAGCGATATGTGCCAGTTTACGACCAAATTTCTCGCCTTGTAAAAGCATATAGAACAAAAGGATCGGTAGTGTAAACAAGATGATCGCAAAACTGGAAACAAGTGAGAAAAATCCACTTACATAGTTAGTTACAAAGTTAAATCCTTTGTTGATATACTCCGTGATCTGGGAGAAAGGTGTCGAGCCCTCAGGGAACAAGGCCTGAATGGCACCATTTTGCTCCAGCTCTCTCAGCTGTTCACTTAATGAATTGATTAGACTTGGTGCGTTATCAACCAGATTGATCAGTTGCTCACGTAACGATGGCCATAAACCAATAATGAAGAACACTCCCAGAATAGCAATAACCAGATAGATTAGCAAAATACTTAGCGTGCGATTTATTTTCTTTTTCTCCATATAATTCACAAGCGGCCTTAGCAGATAATAAAAGAACACCGACAACATCATCGGCACGGTAATGACCGTGATCATGGTGACGAGCGGCTGAAAGATGAAGCTCACACGTGATAATAAATAGATATTAACCAATATCAGCGCCAGTGCAATACTGAACCGGACAAACGTATTTACTTTGAACAAAATATTTCCCTCCACATGGACATTTCTTCTCTTATTTAATTTGGAATCTCAATGGTAAACACGGTGGTCTCTCGCCCACGCCGGGAAAGGATTAGCCGTCCGCCCATTTTCTCCGTATTACGTCGTGCGATGGACAAACCAAGTCCGGTGCCTCCGGTCGCTGTCCGCGCCTCATCCCCTCGTACAAATGGGTCAAAGATGGTTGACCACAGTTCTTGTGGTATGCCCACTCCGTTATCTGCCACCTCTATCACCACATGGGTATGAAGCGGAATGAGTTCGACGCGCAGTTCGGTCCCGATTGGATTATAAGACAGAGCATTGGTAATCAGATTCTGGATGACTCTGGATAACAGCTCCGGATCGTACCTCGCGTAGATCACCTCATCAGGAACAAGTACATGAAGGACAAACTGTTTCTGTTCAATCTCCCCATAGGTATCTGCCATAATCTCGCGCAGGAATTCTCCAATCTCTCTTCTCTGAATATGCATGCGAAAATCGGGCGAATCCACCTTGAGCAGCTCCAGCATATTCTGTATCATGCGTGCAACTTGAACAGACTTGTTATAGATGTATCCCAGGTATCTTTGCTGCCTGTCCTTGTCCTCCCCACGTCCTTCCACCAACGCCTGTGCATACCCCTGTATAGATGTTATCGGTGTCTTCAGATCATGTGATAAATCTACAATCAGTCGCTGTTTACTCTCTTCGGCGTAACGTTTCTCCGCAGAGGTGTTCTCAATGACGTCCGCCATGTAGTTGAAGGTCTCACCTATCTGGACAAATTCCCTCTCGGCTGAGATCGACATCCGTGTACTATAATTTCCTTGTATCATCTGCGTAAGACCCGAGGAGAGGATGCTGAGTGGTTTTTTGATTCTCCGTGCGACCCAATAGCTATAGACAAAGATCAATAATAAAACCAAACCAATGCCAATCATAATGTAAAAGGATAATGGATGTTTCAGATTGGTAATCAACTGATTATCATTAATCCGCACGCTGACCAGATCACGCGGGATTTTGAGCAATAAATATGCTGCCGCTCCTTCTGTCGAGAGAGGAGTGATCGAATAATAGTATTCCTGGTCACTCCGATTTTCCAGTCCATCATACAGATCGGCTTCACTGTATTGCGTGAACGCATCTTGCTTGTCTCCCACATGACGAATGACATTGCGATTCGCATCCAGAATCTCAATCCAGCCACCGCTATCCTTGAGACGTTGAATCTCTGTGTCTTTGCCTTTCGACACCGAACCTCCACCGGAATAAAATTCGTTCTCCAGCTCCTCCACATACACGTGGGCTTCAACATTCAGATTCGGGTCTACCACCTGATCCGAAATGCGAAAATCCACGACATCAAGTGAAACCATAAGGTACACAATCAATACCAGTAACAGCAAAAAGAAGTTGAACAGCAAGAAGTCCAAAGTCAGGGATGTCTGCAACAGTCGCTTTTCTCTAGCTTTCCATGGGCGCTTCAATTTTGTATCCAAGTCCCCTTATCGTTTTGAGATATTCCGGTTGTCTGGAGTCACGCTCGATCTTCTCCCGAATGTTGCTGATATGTACCATAATCGTGCTGTCCTCGTGCGCATAATAGTCGCCCCAGACCGCTTCGTATATTTTTTTACGGGTGAACACTCGGCCAGGTTGATCAAGCAACAATTCCATAATTTTATACTCTGTAGAGGTCAATGTTACAGGACTTCCTGAACGAAAAAGGATACATTGGGATCGATCCAGCGTCAGATCACCTAATACCAGATTCTGTTCTTTCGCTGCGGGGATCTCCGCTGCATCAAATTGATTTACTCTTCTGAGCAACGCCTCTACTCTGGCGACAATCTCAAGCGGGTTGAACGGCTTCGCAATATAATCGTCTGCCCCAAGTCCCAGTCCAAGGATTTTATCGTGATCCTGACTTTTAGCGGATAGGAACAGTACAGGCATGTGATATGTGGCTCTGATCTGTTTGATCAACTGCAATCCATCCATTACAGGCATCATGATGTCCAGTATGACCAGATCGATCTGTGTTGAACGTATGCATTGTAATGCCTCGGCTCCATTCACCGCAGTTTTAATGGTATAGTCCTTCTCCAGATATAGTTGAAGTAGTTCAACAATCTCTGGTTCGTCATCTGCAATTAATACGGTGTATCTCATGTTATTCCTCTCATTTCCTATACTCTATGCCTATCTCTACATTATTACTATATACTACGTCTCTTAATTCAACCTAAATCATTTCTAAAGATAATCTAAATAAATAGAAATAGAGCCCTGGCTCAGGCCAAGGCATTAACTAAAAAGGGCTGTTTTCAGCCTACATTCAAGCTTTTCGTTCTTCATTCAGGCTTTCCAATCCTCATTCGGACCATTTGTATTAGATTATCAGATCAGTCCTTAAGCGAACGTAGCCACGGCTCAACTTTCCCCAATAAACGCTCCTTATCATACTGCACATATTGGTTCGCCCGATTGCGCACGGGATCACCCGCGTAAAAACGTTCATATAAATCATGCCTTGCGCCGAGTGGACTTCCGGTCAGCTCCCATGCGAGTTGAAAGAGACGAATCTTCTCCGCGGCTTGCATCGTTACTCCACCAAGATATTTGCCTACCATAGAACCCATCATTTCATTCATTTCAAACGTACCCGAAGGAATCTGAATCAGACCACCCGCAGCAATGGTCTTCAAAATCTCCACCGCGCGGGGATAATAGCGATTGCCCAGATTACGTGCGGTTTCAATATATTTAAATTCCGGCAGCCAGTTGCCAAATGCGTCCGGCTTGGACTGTGCTTCAGCAGCAATAATCAGTCCCTCGATGGTTTGCATCTGACTGATCAGCTCTCCAAGTTGTTCCTGCACATTCAGGAAAGAGTCCACCCCGATCTCCTTGGCAATGGATGAGGTCACGGCTGTAATGAACTCCAGTTTCGAGTGTAATCGAATGACACTCTGATGGTAGGCCAGACTGGCCGAAGCTGTATTGCAGCGAATCTGCCATACGGCTTCAGGGTTATTGTGCAGTAATACACGTTCCCAGGGCACAAATACATCGTCAAAAAATAATACCGCATCCATCTCATCATACTGCGCACTGAGTGGATGTGATTTATCTGTATCTTTTGTGGCAAAAGATTCACGACACATCATGTGCAAGCCCGGACTGTCCGCGGCTACAATTACCATATGGGCCAGCTCTGGCAGGTGGCCTGGAATTCGTTGAACGGGATAAGCAATGATATCATCGGCATAAGGCGCTGCTGTTGCCACCATTTTGGCCCCGCGGATCGCTACGCCTTCCGTATTACTTTTGACAATTCGCAGCATGGCATCCTCATCTTCTCCAACAGGCAAGGAACGATTAATCTGCGGGTCACGCTGGACAATTGTCAGGAATGCATCTTTTCGCTTGGCTTGTTCAAAATATGCGGATATTTTACCTGCAAATACCGGGTCATGCGCTGTCATCTCATGTCGTGTTGCGTACCAACCTGTCAGCCTGGATCGGGCATAATCAGACAAACGGCTCATAACCCCATACGTCCGATCGGCCCATAGTCGAAAAGCATCCGCCCTGCTGTTTACATCAGGAAGTGAACGAGGCACTAGAAAGGAGCGATGCACGTAACTTCCTGTCTGTTCGTCCCAGTAGGCCACGGTTTCCCTTGTCTCCGGGTCATCCACCAGATTGAACAATCCTTCTATGGTTTGAAGTGTTCCCTGAAAGGCCTGATGCCCAGTTACCTGGATACGCTCTCCGTCCAGCCATACATTCCGCTCATCATTCAAACGTTTAATGTAAGCTTGTCCACGAGACATCGTGATACTCATGATATGTCCTCCCTCTCAGGCACCGGCCTGACATTTCTGTAACTCCATCCTTCTAACTGCTTGAGAAACTATGTAATGATACATTCTGTATCTAATGAAATAGTACTGTGCCTGAGCTAGAAAAGTCAACAGACACCGAGCGATGAGTCCGGTGTCTGTTGGGCCATGCTATTTTAGACTAATTTGGAATACATGTGACGCAGATACCGCCAGCGCACGAGTGCAAAATACAAGATCTGCATGGAAGCAAACACCAAGAAGATGCGCAGGCTGTATCCAAAGACCGAGAAATCAACCAGTTGCTGCAACGCCACAAAGGCAACCGAACTGTGGATGACCGCCACCAGAATCGGCAGGAAGAACATAAGCAATAGCTGCCTTGTTACGATCTTACGGAGTTCGGGACGACTCAGTCCCATTTTGCCAATCATGCGATACTGCGCTTCATCCCGTTCTAGATCTGCGTAAAGTCTGAAATACGTGAAACTTGCTGCAAAGGTGAAGAAAACAATGCCAATCAGACCGCTCAAGATCAGAATGATCCCGTTTGTTTGTTTGGAATTAAGCCAGTCCACCACAAGCGAGCTGGTCTCGAAATAACCGCGATCGGATCTATCATTTTGAATGGATTCGATTAACTCCGGAGCGAAGCTGCGTGTACTCATCCAATCTTTTACGACAAATTGCGTCGTTCGCATGGAATAGAAATCTTCAGGCATCCCCACTTCCTCGTTATACGCCGGTCTCAACTTCTCAAACAATTCGTTGGTTACAACGTAGAGATTAATTTCATTTTGATAAGGAATCACAATATCGGTACCAGGTGTCACTAGCCGAATCTGTTCCGACCGATTATCAATCTCCAGCTTGACCTCCGCCCCTGAGAATCTTTGTTCGGCCTGTTCACGGTACTTCTTACGAACCGCCAAATTACTTGGTGTCATAAATGACTCATCGACCTGTTTCAACGTACGTTCTTCGTACCCAAGTGCCTTCGCCAGACGGTTATAATCACTCAGTTTGATAATCCTTCCATTATTATTTTCAGATATATGAACATAACTGCCCTTTACGTAGGGAACTTGATGATCAATCAACGTTTCTTCAATCTGCCGAATATGTCGCTCGGAGTTGGGAGTATCCCATATATTCATATAACTGAATGCGTACGGATTCGACATGGACGACAACCCCGGGTCAGCAATAGCAAGCATGGTGCCAATTCCCGTAAATGAAGAAGCTGAAATGATACTTACCATGAAAAACATGATGGCGTTATCTTTCATTCGATAGGTAAGTTCAGATAGGAAGAGCAGATTGGTTTTACGGAAAAACAACCTTGGATTTCTTTTCAGTGCCCGAATGATGTATACACTGAGCTGCGTGAACAGAAAGTACGTACCTGCAATAACAACCACGACACTTGCGAGTAATAACGGAAAGGAGAAGCTTATCCATACAAAAGTGAATACTCCTGCATAACCCCCACCAATCAACAATACGGATAACAAGGCGAGCAGACGTGAGGCTTTGGGTTCCGGTTTCGGTTTTTCCTCTGATTTCACAAGGTCAATGAGCGAACCTTTCCGTATGAGCAGGGATGACGACATCGCAATGATAATAAACAGCAGCAGAAATGCGCCAGCCGTCAGGGCAATGCCTTTCAGTGGAAAATAGAATCGAAGACTGTTCTCAACAGCCAGCATGGAGCCACAGATCAGCAGGATCAATTTGCCGAAAATAATTCCAAGTCCAATCCCGGTAATGATGGAAGCTAATCCGATACACATGTTCTCCATAAACAGAAGTCTGTTCATCTGTTTACGTGTCATGCCTATGATCAGGAAAATACCAAATTCCTTCTTGCGCGTCTTCAGAAATGAACCAACGGAGTAGAGCAGGAACAGGAATGAAAAGATGAATATAATGATCTCTGCAATCACAAACCCCTGATTCGCAAGCAACGTAACCGTCCCACTTGATCCCTTTAAGCCCGCTTTCAAATCAGGATGGAACAGGAGCAATGCGTAAGTAAAAAAGATCATAACGGAAAATGTACTGCTCAGAAAATGAGCCAGATAAATTCGTTTGTTACGAACAACGTTATTAATGGCGAACTGGCGAAAATTCATGTCCTGAACCTCCCATTAGGGATAATACATTAATAATCTTCTGGTAAAAGGCTGCGCGATTATCGCCGTAGTGAATTTCATTATACAGTTTGCCATCCTTGATAAAGACAACCCGACTGCAATAACTTGCAGCTACTGCATCATGAGTGACCAGCAGCATCGTAGCCTGATCCTCCTGATTGCGCGTTTCGAGAATCTCCATGACATCTCTTGCCGCCTTCGAATCCAGGTTGCCTGTTGGCTCATCGGCCAGAATCAGCTTCGGGGAATGGATAAGCGCTCTGGCAATAGCCGTACGCTGTGCCTGTCCTCCTGATATCTCATATGTCCGTTTGTTCAGAATACCCTCGATCCCCAACTTGCTTGCCAGCTGTTCGACACGTGTGTTCATCTCTGCTAGCGAAACACCGTCAAGAGTCAGTGGCAGCACAATGTTTTCCTTGACTGTCAGTGTATTTAACAGATTGAACGATTGAAAAACAAATCCAAGCTCTTTGCGCCGGAACAGCGCGAGTTCGTCCTGATTCAATTCAAACGGATTCTTTCCTGCAATCCGCAGTTCGCCTGATGTTGGGTGATCAATGGTTGAGATCATGTTCAGCAGCGTTGTTTTGCCACTACCCGATGGTCCCATGATGCCAACAAACTCACCTTCCTGAATACTGAGGTCAATACCTGATAACGCTTCATAAGATACGATGCCTTTGTAGATTTTACTGATCTGTTTCACAGAACAAATCTCCATGGTTACAACTCCTTAGTGATATATGAATTCAAAATCAAGTTACATTCATGCTATGTGCATGTGTATTGTGCGTGGCCTTTCCTGTACTCTTATGACTACAGTCTATCGAAGTTTCGGCCATTCTCCTATGGTTTAACCTTTCATCAACATGACAATGTTGTAAGGTTGCATCATGAAAATCAAAAAGACGCCTTCGCCCCGATCAGGCAATAGACGTCTATACATACACTCACACTTCTTCAACAAAAATACACACCTCACGGCCCAATCTTACCTCAATCTGTCACTTCAGGAGTTGAATGTGATTCGTACAGTCGTTCCTTCGCTGTACACGGATTCAAGATCAATCCGATGATTCATCCGTGTTAACACTTCTTTGGCAATATACAGCCCCATGCCTGTGGACTCTTTGAAATGCCGCCCGTTCTCCCCGGTGAAGAAAGGCTGGAATACCCGGTTTAGATCAGACTTCGGAATTCCGATGCCCTGATCCTGCACTTCCAGTATGATGGAGCGTTCGGCTTCATACGCACGCACATAGATCTTTTGCCCGCTGCCCGCGGAGTATTTGATTGCGTTCGACAGTAACTGTACCAGGACAAACCGAACCCACTTGGCATCGGATTGCACAACCAGCGCAGGATCTATATGTATCTCTGGATAAACGTGATTGCGAATAAAGAATCGCTTGAGCTCATGGATCGCTTCTTCCCCAGCGGTCTTCAGTATCACAGGTTCCACACTGAAATCCTGCTCGAAGGTATCCAACCGGGCTACATACAGCACAGTCTCCAAACCTCGCCTCATCTGGTCCGCTTCCTCTCGAATGCTTATGAACCGAGGATCGTCATCTTCCTGGCCTTCCACGGTCAACTCAATGACGGATAACGGTGTCTTCATCTGATGGACCCACTGGTTCATGAATGTCAGATATTCTTGCTGCCGTTGTTCCAGCCGATGAAGATGAGCATGGTACTGTCCGTATTGTGAATCCAGCAGCTTTTCCAGCGCCAGTGATAAAGGACTTGTTTCGTTCAATGGTACAAATTCCTTCAGCGAATCCATCGATCGTGACATCCGGGTATAAAAGGAGCGATGTGAATAATAACGATACACCAAATATCCGATGTATAAAAACAATCCCAGCGCTACGGCATAAGCAGCCGTGACCCAATCGTTGTAACCGTCATACCAGAACACCGCAACAACGGTGAACAAGATGGCAACAACCCAGCACGTTAAAGCAAGATGTTCTCGTATAAACAATCTCATGATGGTGAAGAGGCCTTCCAGGTATTGTTCAATCGGTAACCCGAACCTCTGACCGTTTCCAGTGCGTCCGTAATACCAAGTTCGGCTAATCGTTTACGCACCCGAGTAACGTTTACGCTGAGTGTATTGTCATCCACAAAAGAGTCATCCCACAGCTTTTCCAAGATTGTCTCTCTGCTCACCAGCTTGGGACTGCGGCGGAGTAACGTTTCCAGCAGAATCGTTTCCTTCTTCGTCAGCTGTACTTTGCGATCACCAAGCTGAATCTCCAGTCTTTCCAAGTACACGACCAAACCGTCCAGTTCCACCTTGCGTTCTTCGTCACGTGCAGCATAGTCCCCATATACCCGGCGCAGCTGACTTCGAATTTTCGCTATCACAATCTCATGCTCAAATGGCTTCGTGATATAATCATCCGCCCCGTTCTCCAGTGCCATGACCTGATCCATCTTCCCACTTCGCGCGGAGATAAACAAAATGGGGCATGTGGACAGCGTACGAATCTGGCGGCACCAATAGAAACCATCGTAACTGGGCAAGTTGATATCCAGAAGGACCACATGTGGCTGTACCTGCTCAAACTGTTGTACAATCATCTCAAAATCCTCGACCAGAACGGCCCGGTCCCCGTAGCGTTCAATATGTGATTTCAATAATCCCGCAATCTTGGGATCGTCCTCTATTATCATAATGGTATACATTATTGGATCTCACCTCTGGCAAAATCATAACACAGGATTTATTATCTAGCATCGATTTGCTTACGCCAATCCACAATATCTGCATTCAATTGCTTCAGGTCTCCGGAAGCTTTCTGATCATCCGATAACTTGTATTGTTGCTTCAATGCCAGGATACGATATACACTTTCATCAATTCGGGACTCGGTGATTTTGCCTGACTTCACTGCACTTATTAGCGTATCAAAAATCGTCTTGGCACTCTCATAACTGTGAGCTACCAACAGAATGTCACTTCCTGCTTTAACCGTTGCCAGGGCTGCCTGGTCCAACTTGTAGTTATTCGCGATTGCACCCATACTCAGGTCATCTGTGATGACCACACCATCATACTTGAACTTCCCGCGCAAATGTTCACCTATAATGACATCAGATAAAGAAGCCGGATGATCCGGGTCCAGCTTCGGGAACAAAATGTGTGCAACCATGACCGCCTCTACCTGTTCCTTCACTGCGGCCTGGAATGGAATCCATTCCAGCTCGGCCAATTGTTTTTCCGTTTTATTCACAACAGGCAGATCGAGATGGGAGTCCACGGACGTATCACCATGACCCGGAAAATGTTTCACTACCGGAATAATGCCTTCACTACGTAGTCCCTTCATCTCTGCAATCCCCATACGTGACACCAGTTCTGCCGAGCTGCCGAATGAACGATCTCCAATCACCGGGTTCTTCGGGTTACTGTTCACATCCAACACAGGAGCAAAGTCCACATTAAAACCCGCAAGCTGAACTTGTCTGGCCAGCAATTCACCCATCGTTTCAGCAAGCGCGCTATCTTTTGTCTCGCCTACTTTTCTACTGGAAGGAATGGATTCCACCGTCTCCGGCATACGACTGACTTTGCCGCCCTCCTGATCCACACTCATGAAGATCGGTACCGGGTTGGACTGATTCGCTTCCTTGATGGATTGCACAAACTTGGCTGTTCCGTCGAGTGTCGATACATTGTTGGCATAGAAAATAATGCCCCCTACCTTTTGATCCGTAATCATCTGTTTGGCTTGATCATCCAACATTGTCCCTTGAACACCGGCCAGTATCATCTGTCCAATCTTCTCTTCTAACGTTAATGAACTGAGTTGCTCCTGCACCGGATCGACTTCTTCTTGCGGTACCTCTGGTACTTCTTCCTGCGGTGGAGCGGTATTCTGCTCCGACGATGAGGAAGATTGCCCTGAGTTGGAGCCAGCGTTCGATCCGGTATTCGAGTCCGTTGCGGAGGAAGGTTTCTGTGCTTGGCCACATGCGGATAAAAGCAGGACTACTCCCAGCAGAAGACACAGCATCTGCAGTGGTTTTCTCCATTTATTGTTCGAGTTGTACCTATAGTTGTGCAAGGATATTCATCCTCCTTATGTAATGTCATCTTGGCAACCCTTGGGTTCAGGCCTAACCTTATCATAAGGTGGTGGATTTTCAAAATAAGTCGTACTGAAGATTGAATCGTTGTTCAGACACTTAAACGGCAAAAAAAGTGGTTGCACTGGAACCTGAGATGTGGAACTTAATGGTGTTGTGACTAGGCGCGTGTGCGATGTATGTGGAGAGTAAAAAGGAGCAACGGTGCAGGAAATGATTTTCTATTGTGAATTTTTCATATGTTGAAATTATTAGTATAGGCAGATCAAAAAGCCGCCCAAAGGCGGCCTATTTGTTCGTTTTTGTTTTACTTTTCGTTGTAAATCTTTGCCGTTCAGCGTTCGTTCACCTTTCACCAAACGTTCTTAGGCTTTTATTAATGGAGTGTTTGCAACACTTCCGTTGTAAATGGAATGATTTCGGATATGTGACCTTCACGAACTTTGGCAGGCCATTCGGGATCACTAAGCAGAACACGACCCAAGGCGATCAAGTCAAATTCATTGTTCTCCAACTTCTCATTTAATAAGTCCAGATGGGCATCCCCTGTTCCCTGGTTCTCGGTTGCTCTGTCTACAAATTCAGCTTCAAGACCTACCGATCCAACTGAAATAGCTGGTTTGCCTGTTATTTTTTTAGTCCAACCCGCAAGATTTAGCTCGGAACCTTCAAATTCAGGCAACCAGAACCGGCGTGTAGAGCAATGGAATATATCCACGCCTGCAGCACTGAGTGGTGCCAGGAATTGCTCCAATTGTTCTGGCGTCTCCACCAGACGTGCCTCATAATTCCCCATCTTCCATTGGGAGAACCGGAGCACAATTGGGAAATCAGGACCAACCGCCGCACGACAAGCTTCAATCACTTCAACCGCAAATTGGGTTCGCCGTACCAAATCACCACCATAATTGTCGGTCCGTCGATTCGTCTGCTCCCAGAAGAATTGGTCAATCAGGTATCCATGGGCTCCGTGCAGTTCAATGCCGTCAAACCCGATTCGCTGTGCATCCGCTGCCGCTTGGGCAAATGCCTGTACAAGACCTTGAATCTCCTCTTCCGTTAATGGTTCACGTGATGGTTCACCTGCCATGCTTACCCCTGACGGACTTACAGGTTCAGCTTCTGCGTTAGGCAAGTCACCGGAACGACGTGCTGTACCCACATGCCACAATTGTGGCATGATTTTGCCACCCGCTTCATGTACTGCTTTCACTACATTAGCCCATCCTTGCAACGAATCTTCACCATGGAATAATGGAATACTCGCTCCACTAACCGAAGATGGATGATTAATGCCTGTACCTTCCGTTATGATGAGCCCCACTCCACCTGCTGCTCTGCGACGATAGTATTCAGCAACTTCTGGTCCAGGTACGCCCTCTGGTGAGAATCCGCGAGTCATGGGTGCCATAACGATTCGATTAGACAATGTTAGCTTGTCCGAGGTGAACGGTTTGAATAATGCTGAAGGTACGTTCATAGTACATTGCTCCTTTGCAATTGGAAGTGTGGAACTCCGCATCCACATGAAATGCGACATGCTTTCGTATATTGTAACACGTGTAATCCAGTTGACTGGTTTAGGATTATTTCTCTATCCATTTTATAGTTTCTTAATTTTATTTTCAAATTTTCGAAGTTGGGCGTTCAAACTACTCTTATAGAAAAAAAAGAAAGCTACCTTACGGCAGCCTCTGTTGGATCACACTACCGAAGCAGTCTGACATGCACTCTACTACATCTTAAAGTATTTTCCCGGTCACCAATAATGTGGATGTAGCATAGTATATAATCCATAATCTTCCTTCCAATTTAATTAGCATTCACGGGGATATCACTGCGGTTCACTCGAAGCAATTTCCCTGATGAAGTTGATAACACATCCGGATCGGTACCCAGACCAAAGTAGAAGTCACCCTCGTTCTCTTCGAAAGACTTGGCATAGGTGTCCTGGTTAAAACGTAAAATCTCATTCCATGTGGTCAGATCCGTGGATTGGTAGACCCGATTGATATACAGATTGGCACTTTGGCGAGTGTACGTAAGCACATACACCTTGCCATCACGCAACAGCACATCGGTTGGGAGCGCCTTGGCATCCGGGAGATTAACTCGCCTTGCCTGATTGATGTCGGTCATGACATTCAAAGATTTGGGCAGCAGCTGCCCATCATTAAACACGCCACCTGCTATATAGAGCAACTTGTTATTGAAGTTAACATTCTTGCCTATTTTATTATAAGGAATCGTGCCCGTTTGATAGGTTAGTCCAGGCAGCATTTTGTTACCATAGATGACAACATCCCGTTTCTCAAGCTTTTCATTAATCTCCAAAATATTAGTTTTGTCATTCCATATTTTATTGGCAGGATACATCATGCCAGATGCATATAACTTGCCATTAAGATGGAACATGGTATAAGCCCGGAAACCAAACGTATTAATGGTCGCATATTTTTGCCAAGTTTCACCTTCATTATGAGAGATTAGAATGGTTGGTTTGGACTCTGTACCCAGCGCGGCAAACATCTTGCCTTGATAAGATGCCAAATCGTATACGTGTACACCCAGCGGCAGATTGCGATATTTGGTCCACACCTCTCCATCCAGACGATAGAAGTTACCCAGCTCCCACTGTTCACTATCGGAATCATTGCCAGGAATATATAACTTGTCGTTTAGTACTCGGTAGATATCAATCTGTTCCTCATCCACATACATCTTCGTTGATGGCAAAATGCTCGGATTGCTGTTAGTCACCGACTGGGTCTTGAATTTTGCATTCGCTGTATCATAATAAATGACTGGAATAGGACCTGAATTTGGAGCTACGCCCAGATTGCTGCTATTTCCGTGGCCCAAATATATCTTGCCGTTGTACAGTTGCATGTCCCAGACGTTATTAGCATATGGTGTTTTGGTAAAAGGTCTGCCTAGCAGTTCGATCTTCGATGTTACATCGGCTGAACTGATCGGTGCATTCGACACCTTGGCAAGCCCACGTTCCGTCGCAGGGGGTTGACTCGTTGACGTGGTGTTTTTCGGCTTGGAGTTCCCCATAAGCATCCAGCTCATTCCTGCGACAATGGTCAAAATTACGGCTGTCCATTTTGTATGTCTCTGCATGTCCGCTTCCTCCTTCATTTTTTCATCATTATTACCTTCACACCAAGATGATACAATTTGTATCTTTTTATACTATGTAAAACCACCCGTTCATGCAACAAATTCCGCCCTATTTATACAAAAAAAGTAGACAACCACATCTGTTGATGTGCTGTCTACTTGTTCTTATTGTCTGTGATTTCTATTCAGCTTTTACCAAAATCTTAACCTGATTTTTCTCTTTCAACAGTGCTTCAAATCCATGCTCTACCACTTCATCCAACGAAATTCGTTTGGTCACCAGCTTGTCAGCCGGGAAGAAACCTTTATCCATCAGACTGATAACCGCCGGGAACACATCGCGATAACCAATAATGCCATTAACTGTACGTTCTTTCATGACAATTGAGTTCGGGTGAATCGGCGCTTCCTGTTCAAAAATGCTGACGATCATCAACTCTCCACCAATACGTGTTGAATCGATGGCTTGTTGCAGAACACGTGGAACACCGGTTACTTCATAGGCTACGTTAACGCCACCTTGTGTGCGCTGATGGATCTCTTCCACGACATTAAACTGCATTGGATCAATCACAATGGCACCGAGCTCTTCGGCTTTTGCTTTCCGTTCATCCGATAACTCCACCACATAAATATCCGACGCTCCCGAAGCTTTAAGCGCTTCGATGACCAGTAGTCCGATTGGGCCTGCGCCAAACACAGCTGCCGTATCTCCCACTTTCAGTTTGCTCTGGCGCACAGCGTGAAGTGCTACAGCTGAAGGTTCAACCAACGCACCTTGCTCATACGAGATTGAATCCGGAATGGCATGTACCATGTTTTCTGCAGCAGTTACATACTCGGAGAATCCCCCTCCGCCTCCAGCGAGTCCAAGGAAGCCCATCTGATCGCACAGATTGTATCTGCCCTGTTTACAAGCTTCGCAGTGTCCACATGCATAGATGGGTTCTACCACAACACGATCGCCTGC
This sequence comes from Paenibacillus sp. FSL R7-0026, assembly GCF_038004485.1. Lineage (NCBI taxonomy): Bacteria > Bacillati > Bacillota > Bacilli > Caryophanales > Paenibacillaceae > Paenibacillus > Paenibacillus sp. FSL R7-0026. The sequence continues at coordinate 2,536,675 of NZ_JBBORG010000001.1, read as the reverse complement.
CTTGAAACGTGTAACACCTTCCCCTACTTCAACCACCTGTCCTGAGAATTCATGCCCCATAACTATAGGCGCTTGTTCCCCTGTTAGCGGATGCGGTGCTTGAGCGGGAATGAAGATTGGTCCTGCTGTGTACTCGTGCAAATCACTGCCGCAGATACCGCACCATTCCACTTTTATTTTGACCTTTCCTTCTTCAGGGTGAGGTTCATTAATATTTTCGAGACGTAAATCTTTGACTCCATGCCAACGTAATGCTTTCATTCATTTCATCTCCCAGATCATAATTTGTGATATAATCGGAAACGTTTCCGTAAATTAAATATGTCACATTTTAGATACGCTGTCAAACATATTTCTCCATTAATATGTCTATTTCATGATCATATCGAGTTCACTTTAGAATGCTTATACTTTAATTCAAGTGATCTTAGCGGTATTACAAACGATGTAATCCTTGTTATTAACATATATTATGGCAAATATTATTGTAGTTCCATTGAAATTAAATCAGGCCTCGCCATAAATCTGGTCCTTTCACGGGATACTTCATTGTTCAAATGTTATAATCAAGTTATATAACTATCGTGAAGTTCATACATATTCCTAATAATTCGGAATCGTTTCCGATAAAGTGAGGTAAGCGTACATTGAGGAAAGAACAGAAACTTACGATCAAGGACGTTGCAGAGCGTGCCGGCGTCGGCATCGCTACCGTATCCCGGGCCATCAACAATTCAGAAGGCATCAGCAGTAAAACACGGGATAAAGTTATGCAGGCCATTGAAGAACTGGGGTTTGTACCCAACACCTCGGCACAGAGTCTGAAAATCCGGCAAACGCACCAGATCGCGCTTGTAGTACCCGACATACGTAACGCCATCATTCCGGAAATCTCCTGGTCTGTAGAGCAAACGGCGAAGCAGCATGGGTACCATGTCGTGCAGATCAATACGGCAGGCAATGCCAGAACGGAGCTTGAAACCATTCGTAATGTCAAAAAATTGCATGTAGACGGACTGATCTTCATGCCTCTGGCGTACCCCAAAACGTTACCCGGACTGATTGATAAAGCGCCGCTCCCTATCTCCATGATTAATTACGGCAAAAAACTGGAACCGGGCATGAAGGCAGATATCGTCTCTCTGTCTCAGCCTGAAGGCAAACTGGTGATGGAACATCTGTTCAAAATTGGCCGGACTCGAATCGCTTATGCAGGAGCACCAAAGGACATTATTGAAGAACGCTTTCGTGCGTATGAGCAAGCCGTAGGTCACGTAGACATTTCTCTCGTATACTTTGGTGAGGACTTTTCATTGAATACAGGTGCCAATGCTGCAGATTATTTCTATGGACTTACGCATATGCCAGATGCTGTCTATGCCATTAATGATATGGTTGCCATCGGATTGGTTAATCGGTTCAAGGAGTTAGGGGTTCGTGTACCTGAAGATGTGGCAGTTGTGGGTGTCGATAACAATCAATGGACAACCGTCACGTCTCCTCAGATTAGTTCCGTGTCCATAATGGGCGAAGAAGTCGCCAGACTTGCTACTGAGCTATTGTTAAAACGAATTCGGGAGATGAGCACGACCGATTACGAACACATCCAATTTGAACCACGCTTAATCGTTCGTGAATCAAGCGTAGCCATGATTCATTCTTCCCAGCGAGGGCCACGCAGTTAAATTTGGTGAGGGGGATGGGTCACCAGGATAGGATGTATTTTACATCCGTCCCTTCATTTGTTTTCTACACAGATATACTAAAAAGGTGTTGCTCAGGTCTAACTCTTTCCTGGCAGCACCTTATTTGTCGTTGATTATATATAACTATAGCAGAGTCATACTCCGCATACGTTCATTCTAAGAAAGCAGTTGCCTGATCGGTGTTCCCTTCAGGAACATCGCTATATTCTCTACGGTATGATTATAATAGATCTCATAATTGCCACGAGTCACATAACCCAGATGCGGTGTGGCCAGAACGTTGGGCAATGTTCGCATTACATGGTTAACTGGTAGCGGTTCCTGCTCATATACATCCAGACCTGCACCAGCAATCACACCACGCTGCAATGCCTCCACCATAGCTTCCTGATCTACAATGCCCGCTCGCGACGTATTTATTAATAGCGCACTCGATTTCATTAGTTGAAATTCGGCTTGTCCGATCAGATTCCGCGTACGATCACTTAATACTAGATGAATGGATACGATGTCGCTCTGTGCAAGCAGTTGCTCCTTGGTCTCGCACCAGATCACACCATGTTTTTCGGCTTTCTCTTGTGTCAGATTCTCGCTCCAGGCCATCACATCCATACCGAATGCTTGTGCGATCTCAGCCATACGAGTACCTATTTTGCCCAAACCAAGCAATCCAAGTGTTCTCCCATGCAAATCCAACCCTACAGTGCTCTGCCAGTTTCGATTGGAGCGAAGTGCATTATTTTCCGTAACCAGTTGTCTGGACAGCCCCAGAATCAGTGCCCATGTAAGCTCCGTCGGCGGATTAGAGCTTCCCTCGGTTCCACACACAATGATGCCGTTCTTCTCTGCAGCCTTGAGATCTATCGATGCGTTGCGCATACCACTTGTAATCAGAAGTTTTAGCCTAGGGAGCTGCGAAATGACCTTCTCTGGAAACGGTGTACGTTCCCGCATCAGGACCACAATATCAAAATCCTGCAATTCCTGAATGACTTTTTCTTCCGAGCCCATATAGTTGTTGAATGTCTGAATCTCCACCTGATCCATCAACGGACCCCAGTCCGCCGACGTCAGCGCAACGTTCTGATAGTCATCCAAAACAGCACAGCGCAACTTCGTATTCATGTCTGATCTCCTCCTATACCTGCTCAATTCTTAAACATATTGTAGCAACTCCGCATCACTTTAAACAGAATAAATACCTATTACTGCAGCAAAGACAGCGTAACCTGGATGCTCTGCTCTACAAACAAGCGGTCCGGTCCTGATTTCATCAGTACGGTCAGTCCAATCATGGATACAACCAGAGACTGTGCGACCGCACTCGCGTTCATGTCAGTAGACAACTCCCCGCTCTGTTGCCCTCGTTCTATCGTTTCTTTGAAAAGAACACCCAGGTACATCTGATGCTCCCGTGTAAGAACAGCGAATTTGGGATCATGTGGAGCCAGCTCAACCATCGTATTAATGCAAAAACAGCCGTGACTAGGCTCGGTCACACTCCCCTCTGCTCCAATATGTTCAAACAATCCACGAAAGGCTTCCCGCACGGAGGAGCCCTGTTGAAGTCTGGCTCTGACTTGGGCCGCATGCTGAGTGGTATACCTGCGAAGTGCTGTTTCGAATAATTCCTTTTTATCGCCAAAAGCCGCGTACAGACTGGGACGTTGTATGCCCATTGCGGTCGTCAAGTCATTTAAAGATGCCGCTTCGAACCCTTTGTCCCAAAACGTATGCATCGCTGCATCAAGTGCTTTATCCGTATCAAATTCCCGTTGTCTAACCATACAACTCACCTCTTTATGTATCGATCAGTATGTTTATATATTTTAACCTCATAACAATGGATAAGTCAAAGATCACTCATTTAAAATTATTATAATTAAGTAACCTCCTCCATAAAGCCTTTTTAACCAAATTGAAAATCTCACCCAATTCTCTGTTGACAGAATTCACGCAAATAAAGTATGGTTATCCCGAAACATAACATACCGATCGGTACATAATAGAAAGGTGACATCCATTTATGCAAACTTCTTCTCCAGATGCACAATTATCCAATAAGGATCGTCCTGCCATGTCACGGTTAGTTGCTCTTCTTTTTGCCGTGTGCAGCGGACTTGCGGTCGCCAATATCTATTATGCTCAGCCTTTGCTGGACTCCATCGCTCAAGAATTCAGCCTCTCTCCATCATCCATAGGGATTGTCATCACAGTGACTCAAATATGTTATGCCTTGGGGCTGTTCCTTCTTGTTCCGCTTGGTGACCTCTTAAATCGCCGCAAGCTGATCATCATTCAAATGCTCTTATCCGTGCTTGCACTGGTTCTCGTAGGAACCGCACAATCCAGCTCACTTTTATTCACGGGCATGGCTGTCGTAGGTCTACTCGCGGTCATTACGCAAACGCTCGTTGCCTTTGCTGCACACTTGGCAGCCCCTTCCGAACGTGGTCGCATTGTCGGGCAGGTAACCAGCGGAATCGTCATTGGTATTTTACTTGCACGAACGGTTGCAGGTACGCTGAACGATTGGTTCGGGTGGAGATCGGTATATCTCTTCTCCGCCAGCCTTACATTACTCGGAATTGTCGCCTTATTTTTTGTTCTCCCAAGGCAACAATCCCCACAGGTAAAACAAAGCTATATCCAATTACTCGGTTCCGTCTTGCAACTGTACCGTGAGTTGCGTGTGTTACGAGTACGAGGTGTGCTGGCCATGCTGATTTTTACAGCCTTTAGCATCTTGTGGACTTCTATGGTACTGCCACTAAGTAGCCCTCCACTGTCCCTGTCTCATACAGTCATAGGTGCATTCGGTCTCGCAGGAGCGGCTGGAGCACTGGCCGCTGCCCGTGCAGGTAAACTCGCCGACCGGGGCCTTGGGCAGAAAACAACCGGTGTCGCCCTTGTCATTCTGCTCTTGTCCTGGCTGCCCATCGGTTATGTCCATCATTCTCTCTGGTTTCTGATCCTGGGCGTTATCCTGCTCGATCTCGCCGTGCAGGCCGTTCATGTTACCAACCAGAGCCTGATCTACGAAGTTCGCCCCGAAGCAACGAGCCGCCTGACGGCAGCTTATATGATCTTTTATTCCATCGGCAGTGCGATTGGCTCCATCGTTTCTACCCAAGTATATGCATGGGCGGGCTGGACAGCTGTTTCCTGGTTAGGTGCTGGCGTTAGTGCAGCAGCCCTTGTGTTCTGGATGATCGATCGTTATATGCATCGGAATCTCGATCGTTGAATTAGTCCAGTTTATTCCACACCACAATAAAAAGAGTTGCCAACGGACCAAATAACAGGGAAATCAGAAACCAGTTCCGACCACTTCTGTTTTTTCCCTGAGCCAGTCCGGCATTAATCAAGGCAAGTGTGCCCCAACCTACAAAATATTCATTATCCATCAAATGTCTTCTCTCCTCTATCCATTTAATTCTGGCTACTGCTCAAGCATATCTTTGAGCTTACGATTACGATCCTCCAGAAATGCCTGTATGTATCTCTTCAGCACAAGTCGTTCGGTTGCCCATCCCAGCAATCCAAGTGGAGCTTCGAATCGAAGTGTGTCTCTCATGCAAGTCATCTGATCCCCAATTACGCTGAAATGGTGTTCATGTCGCATGCTCTTGAAAGCCCCTTTCTCCATCTGATCCACAAAGAGGAAAGGTCGTTCGAACTGCACAATTCGGGACTTCAACTTCTGTCTGACCCCAAAATGAGTAGCCTGAAATGTAACGGTATCCCCTGCTCCAATTCTTCCTGTGGTTACTCCTGCAACTGCTCGCTCTCTTGTATGTTGCCAGACGGTCTGAGTATGTACATCAATATCCCGGGCATAGTCAAAGCATCGTTCAATCGAGGCATGTATTGTAATCTCGGTTGTCACTTCAATCATGGCGATCGCTCCTTGGCAGGAAAATAAGGTCTTTGCAAAGTATACGCTTGCTTCCTTGGTCGAACAACATATTTAGGATGATATAACAAAAAACGGGTCCCCTGTCTTCGTACAGGAGGCCCGTCCTCAATATAAGTAAGGAATACAGATCATATTTAGATTAAATAAGCAATTCATCAATGGCAAGCGTACGCTCTTTTGAGAGATCGCGATATTCTTCAGACTCCACTTTGATGAGTGGTTTGAAAATATCAGACGTATTGTTCATGACAATAACACCTTTTTCTCCATTGCTGAGCAGTACCTGTTTCCCGATGAAATTAGGAAGCAAATGTTGCATCAATGCCTGAACCGGTTTTTCATTCAATTTACCAAATCCCATTCCATAGATATCTCTAAGGTTGTTGATCAGATTTGGATTGCTTCCTCCGTGATTCCCTGATCTCATGCCTATATAGATATCCGCTACAGATACAATCTGGGTATAGGGATGAATTTCACTTTTCTCAAGCTGCATCGGATAACCAGACCCATCTTCCCGCTCATGATGCTGCAGAGCAACCAGTGCTGTCGCTTCATCCGTCATCGAATTTTTGATGATTTCATGACCATATATGGTGTGACGCTGCATTTCAAGCTGCTCGTCCGCTGTCAACGGTTCTGTTTTGTTCCGAATCCGGTGGGATACTTTGCACTTTCCAATGTCATGCAGATAACCACCGCGACTAATCTGATAACTCTCCTTCTGAGAATATCCAAGCCAATTCGCAAGGTAGAAGGACAACAATCCTACCTGGATTGAATGTGTATAGTTATTGACGTCATCCCGCTCCAGCATCATCAGGAGATGAACGACATCTTTCTGCTCATCCAGTCCCTCAACCATCGGTTGCAGTGCATCATCCACCATGGTGGCGTTGAACTTGCCAACGGTCAGAGCTTCGAGAAAAGCATTTTGATAATTATGTACAGTCTGAATAAATTGGGACTTCAGCTCTTCTTCAGGCGGTTCTTCCTTCGTAGTTATCCCCGAAGCATGCTTTGCGGCTGCTGCAAAAAATTCTGCTTCAGTGATTTCCTCTTCGCGTGATTCAATATCTACATAATCTACACGGTGCTGCATAAGCAAGGTGATATCCTCACCTTTGATCACAGTTCCCTTCCCGAGAACGTGTAATCCTGCATCGCTGAATGTATCCGCAGTTAGACGGTCTCCGTCTTGCAGGTTCATAATATGGATTCTCAAATCGGTATTCCCCCTGAACAATTCATTATAGTAACAGCACCCAACGGAACGGGGCCACAAAAATACCTATACTTCTTTATATCGTTATAATTCTTCAATTCATACATAGTTCAAACGACCTTAATCACAATGGTAAATACGAACGCCTAAGACTTTATCCTCACTCCAATATCCAAATTAGTCCCGGTTTTAAACTTTTACACACTTTTGTGCCTCATCGCCGTATCAGAGTAAGCCAAAGAAGTTCAAACGCTCCGTTTGAACTTCTTCAAAACATCTCAAATTAGATTTTGATCGAACCCAGACTAGCACCTTTAACAAAAAATCGTTCAATGCTCTTCTCGACCGAAGCATCGGGAATCAGCGGCGGTGCTTGGTGAGGTTTTACACGCGCATCAATAATCACCTGATCACAGCCCCAATGCTTGTGGTCATATCCGCTATTAACTCCATACATATCATGTGAAGGATTGCTTCGAGTAAAGGTTGCCCATAAGAAGTTGCTGAGGTTAGCACTCAGGAACGAACTGTCGTCACATAGAATGATCATCGGACAAGCGTCCAGACCTCCCTGTTCTTTCAATAGAGACGTGAATGCTTGCATTTCCTGTGCTGTATCTGCATAACTCGTGAAGGCAGATGTCTGGATCGAAACAATGCCCGGCATGATGAGCTGCGGATTCTCATAACCACGAATGTTTTTCAAAGACTCCGGCACTTCCGTGCACAACTCTCGAACCTTGTCGCCATACGCTGCAAAAACGACCTTGCTGCCGCTGTTCAGTCCTGTACCCGAATAATCGAGTGTATCAATGGTTGTATGGGTATGGAAATGAATATCCCGCTGCATATCCATCCGCTCCAAGATATAGGTCAGGAATTCAACTTCCTTATGGGTGTCCAGAGGTTGCTGATCCTCAGCAGTAATAAACAGGTACTTCGCCAGACTGAGCTGACCCGTACCCAAAATACGGTTGGCAATCGTAAGCAACTCTGTCGGCTGCTTTACCGCCTGATACGGCGTGTAACGTTCACTGCCGATTGCAAACAGTAATGGATGGACCCCTGCTGCATCGACCGCATGTACTTCTTTGACACCTGGAATCTCCTGTTTGATCGCGTCTCCAGTAATCTCATGAATCAAATCCCCAAAAGCCGTATCCTCTTGCGGTGGACGACCAACAACCGTAAACGGCCAGATAGCATTAGGTTTGGCATAGACTTTATGCACACGCATTAGCGGGAATTCATGCGTCAGACTGTAGTAGCCCAGATGATCCCCGAACGGACCTTCGGGCTTTGTCTCGCCTGGGTAGATATCACCCGTGATGACAAAATCGGCATCATTGCTAATGCAATACCCGTCCTTGTAACTGTACCGGAAACGACGTCCGGCGAGCAGGCCGGCAAATGTCATTTCACTTAGTCCTTCAGGCAAAGGCATAACCGCTGAAAGTGTATGTGCAGGTGGACCACCAATGAAAATACTCACTTTCAGTGGTTCTCCCTTTTTGACCGCTTTGGCTTGATGTATACCAATTCCGCGATGAATCTGATAGTGTAACCCAATTTCCTTGTTCATTTCAAAATCATTGCCATCCAGTTGAACCCGGTACATCCCCAAGTTTGAATTCATGATTCCTGGTTTGTCCGGATCTTCCGAATAAACCTGTGGCAGCGTCACAAATGCCCCACCGTCCATAGGCCAATGTTTGATGAGTGGTAAGTCCGAGATTTGAATCTCTTGCGCCGACACGGGTAGGCTTATAGATTTCTGTTTTGGCAGCGCCTGCCATGCAGCAAGACCTGTACGGACATGCTGAAATGGCGTCTTAAGCGCCTTCATGGGATCGTCACGAACTGCCATGACCCGTTGTACGCCTTCCAGCGTACCGCGGAACATAAACTTGCTTCGTTCCACCGTGCCGAACAGATTCGATACGGCCTGGAACTTTGAGCCTTTTACATTTTCGAATAACAACGCCGGGCCTTTAGCCTCGTGTACTTTCATGTGGATCGCTGCCATCTCCAGATGAGGATCAACCTCTTCTTTGACCCGAATCAAATGACCATGCTGCTCCAGATCGTTAATACAATCTTCCATATTGCGATATTTCATTGGATGGCTCCATTCTCTGTATGATTAAATTAATTAAGTTCATAGATTCACATAACGTCTCTTCTATTTTATCAAATGATCCACTGCTAAACAAAACTATATGTGAAATTTTGTCGCAAATACAGATATCAAAAAAGCAATATGGCAGCAATCTGAATCCTGAACACACAGGAACCGATTGTTACCATATTGCTGCTCTCTATTTTCTGGCTTTCCTTAAGATGTAGGTGTAATAGTCGATCTGGGGATCGTGACAATAAACTGTGTACCTTTTCCTACTTCGCTCTCTACATTAATTGTACATTGATGCAATTTCAAAATTTTAATCACAATGGACAAACCCAATCCATTTCCTCGAAGCGAGCTGCTCCGAGCTTTGTCCACCATGTAGAATCGATCAAAGATATACGGGAGTGCTTCCTCAGGTATACCTTGTCCTGAATCTCTAATCAATACCTTTACATGTGAAGATGACGTCTCAATTTCGACATGAATGGCACCTTGTGGACCGGTGTATTTGATCGCATTGTTTATTAAATTTTGCCAGACCTGATCAAACAAGTCTTTGTCCACTGTGATTTCGCAGGGCAACAAGTCCAACTCGATCTGGATATCCTTCTGCGCCCACTGCGGCTCCGCCAGTAAGATCGCCCTTCTTAATTGTTCATCCAACTGGAACGTGGTGAAATGAACCGGATGATGCTCTGAATCCAGCGAGGCTAGCCGAAGCAGATTATCACTGAGCCTCGATAAGCGCAGCGTTTCCTCATAGATAATATCCAAATGCTCTTTCTGCTCTTCTAATGGAATAACACCATCCTGTAGCGCTCTGGTAAATCCTCTGATAGATGTGAGCGGAGACTGCATTTCATGAGAGACGTTGCTGACAAAGTCATCACGAACCGAATCGATTTTCTGCAACTCACTGGCCATATGATTAAAGCTCTCCATCAGTTCGCCAAACTCATCCTGATTATTATGTTTCAAGCGAACCGACAGGTCACCTGATGACATCTCCTTCGCTGCAACCGTTAATCTCTTAATCGGTTTCACAATATACCCGGACATGAACAAGATTAATAAGCTGCCAATCACCAGAACCGTTAACAGTGAGGTTAAGAGCGTGTTTCGCAGTGTATGAAAAAGAGATGAGAAATCACTTTGAATCAGAAATGTGCCGATCCCCTCGTTTGTTCCAGGAACACCTATGGTCGCGATTCCATCTTTACTGGACAGAAAAATGGCATCCGTTGTACCCGAATCAAATAACGAATGAACTTTGTCCTCTGGCAAGGAAGATAACACTTCACTTTGTTCATTCACTGGAGTGATATTTAAGCCGTAGCGAGCAAAGATACCTAAGCTTGATTGTACTTTTTCCGGATCATCGATCAGGTTAATCAGTGTAGCCAGATCTTGAGCAAAGGTAACCATAAAACGATTCGGTGTCTTTTCCTGAGACCCGTTATTTATCATAAAGGAGAGAATTAAACTCACCAGAACAATCCCGATAAACGTAGCTACGATGCGAAGTCGCAGGCTTTTTCTAAACATTTTCATGCCCGCTCCAGCCGATAACCGAGTCCTCTTATCGTTGAGATCACTAACTCAGGAACATGTTCAAGACGTTCCCTTAACCGTTTGATATGTACATCAACTGTACGCTCATCTCCTTCGTAATCGATGCCCCATATGTCATCTATAAGCTGTGTACGTGTGAATATTTTCCCTGGCGAACTCGCCAGAGAAAATAACAATTCACATTCCTTCTTTTTCAATTCGATAGTTTGTCCATCCGCAACAACCATCAGGTTGCCCAAATCAATCGTAACACCGCTGATCTGAATCATGTTTGATGAACTTTTGTTATATCGTTTCAGTAACGATTTTACACGCAGGATTAACTCCACAGGATCAAACGGTTTAACCAGGTAATCGTCTGACCCGGCATTAAATCCTCTGACTTTGTCCTTGGATTCTCCCTTGGCAGTCACCATCAGGATGGGAATATCCAGATAAGACCGGATATCTTCCGTCAGTTCAATACCGTCTATTCGCGGCATCATCACATCCACAATCGCCAGATCAACTTTCGTATGCGAGAGGATATCTAACGCCTCTTGACCGTCTGCTGCTTCCAGCACAGAGAATTGATTCTTTTCAAGATAGATTCGGATTAATTTGCGGATATGGGAATCATCGTCCACCACCAGAATTGTGTTCATGCAGCCATTATCCTTTCCGCAATTAGTTTTATTCGTATCGTAAGGATTCCATCGGGTCCAGCTTCGCCGCTTTTGATGATGGCATCAAACCGGCCACAATACTAATCGCTGTACTTACTACGATACCAAACAAGATATAATATCCCGAGAGATTAATGAGTTTTGCTCCAAACGCATTGTCCAGGAGAATATTTAATACATAACTAATGATCACTGCAAAGATTACCGCAATAATACCACTAAATACGCCTAATAAGGCAGATTCGGAGAAGAATATTCGCTTGATATCTTTCTTTCTTGCTCCAATCGCCCGAAGAATTCCGATCTCTTTCGTCCGTTCCACGACACTAATATAGAGTACTACCAGTATCATAATACCGGATACGATCAACGAAATACCTGCAATACCCGCAAGTACAATGGAAGCCATACTTACATATGTCGTGATATTCTCCATGACCTTGGCCATTTGAGAGCCTGCGAAGCCAGCATCCACAGCAGCTTCATTGATATCATTTACATATTTCATATCGGTTGCATAGGCGTTAACTTGAATCGGCCCGATTGTTATTCCTTTGTCTGTATACATTTGCTCCAGCGTCTCTGATGAAATGTATCCCGGCGATTGTTGCATTGGAGATCGTTGATCTGCGGCTTCATAGATCCCTGAGATCGTTACTTCTTTCTCCAAAGTTACTGGTTTATTATTGCCATCCATCTCATTAATATATAGAAACACGGACTTGCCGATCATGGTTTCAGCTTGATCATTTCCGCTTAATTGTTTCGCCGTATCGAGGGGTAACAGCATCTGATTTTCTACCGGCAGAACACCAGTTGTCATCAGTGCTGGATCAAAAGCATCCGTTAACGTTGTTAACTGTGTGAGTCCTACACTTTGTTTTTCATTCACCATAGTGGATTTGCCTGTAATAGTTGTAATTGTCTCTACATGATCCACATTAGGAAAATTGCGAATCGTCTCAACATCAGCTTCGGTGAACGGTTCACCTGGTGCCATCAAGGCCTCGGGACCTTGCATGTCCTTGGCTTCTTCACTCGGCTTGGTTATATCCACGAGCAAAGGGTCCATACTCGAATTGATTTCGTCATTCATATACGTCGTTATACCATTCCCCAAGGAGAGCATCAGGAGTACACTTAATATGCCTATAGATCCACCCAATGCTACCAGTACATTACGCTTGCCGTTGAGTTTCATATTTTTAAGTGCCATCTTGAATGAAGCAAGCAAGCTCAAGCTCCGGGAAGAATCCTGACCACTCTCGTAAACAGCCGTAGAAGGATCTTTCAGGTGAATATCGTCACTAATGCGCCCCTCTTCAACCTTCACAATACGTGTACCGGAGTCAGCGACTTTCTGCGAGTGAGTTACGGCAATCACCAGCATTCCCTTTTTGGCTATACTGTCCAGCAAAGCGAGGATTTGATCTCCGTTTTCCCTATCCAGAGCACCCGTCGGTTCATCTGCAAGAATAATATCCGGATTGTTGGATAACGCCCGTGCGATGGAAACCCGTTGCTTCTGACCGCCAGATAACTGGTTAGGACGTTTGTTCAGATGATCCTTCAGCCCAACCTCTGTCAAAATATCAACAGCACGTTGGTTGCGCTCCTTCTCATTGGTATCCGTCATTTGCATCGCAATCGTCACATTTTCGAGGACAGACAGATGTGGGATCAGATTGAAATTTTGAAAGACAAAGCCGATATTATTCTTCCGATAATCATCCATTTCTTTCTCGGTCATGGCACTTAAGTTCTTGCCACGAACAACGACATCCCCTTCATAGTCGGAGTCCATGCCACCAATGATATTCATCAGTGTCGACTTACCGCAGCCAGATTCGCCAAGGATGGAGACAAATTCCCCTGTCTCAAAACTCAGGTTCAAACCGTGGAGTACCGGTACTCTTTCTTTTCCATATAAGGTGTATGATTTCTTCACATTTTTAACTTCTAGTATTTTCATATGGATCTCTTCCTCTCCTGATCATGCACAATATCTATCTATTTGGTGTTCATATCGTAACAAATCAGTATGAACTGATAATGAACTGGACCATTGCACCTATAAGAGGTTGTTCAAAAGAACTATATGCAAAAAAAACCGAATCCTTAGATATAAGGACTCGGGTTGTCTTATTTCGTTATTGCATTTGATAATATAAGTTAAACTAATCATTTACACGATAACGGAGAAGACAGAAAAAACCTGAAAAAGCGAAGCGTTCGCCTAAAAGCTTTCTGGAAGAAAGCTACATCGGAAGCATAAGCTATCCCCGGATTTTCACCTTTGGAAAAGGGATTCAAAAAAATCTGGGGATAACAGCGATTGGAAGGTTATTCTATCGTCGTAGTGTCAGTGTAAATAATCTTTAGTTCAACTTATAAAGTTTAGATTAATCCCGCTTTTGCCAGCAGCCTTTTGACAATCGCCGCCGACTGCGCACGACTAATGTCTGCATCGGACATCAGTTTGCCATCAGCACCTTGTACCAGCTCTTGTTTAATTGCCGATGCAACCGGCTCTGCTGCCCATGCTTGTACTTTAGCGCTATCGCTGTATGTGCTCAGCAGACTTGTTGTCTCTGAAGCATCGGCCTGTGCCAGACCGACCAGTTTCATCGCACGTGACACAATGGTCAACGCTTCAGCACGAGAAATTTCGCTGTTCGGACGGAAGCTGTCATCAGCATATCCTGAGATCAGACCGTAGGACACAGCCGTCTGAACCTCATCCTCATACCAGCTGCCTGTCTTCACATCCGTGAATGATGCCTCTTCTGTACTGCGCGGTGCGTGCAGCCCCAAACCTCTTAACAGAACAGCCGTAAACTCTGCCCGTGTAATACTCCGGTCTGGCGCAAACACGTTCTCACCAGTACCTTGTACGATCAGACGGGATGCCAGATCCTGTACGTCATCCCGACTCCAGTGACTTGTTACATCGCTGAATGTTGCCGGATGATAGATCAGAGCGTAAGTGCTGTTCGTCAAGCTGTTAATAATAGCAGAATCTTGCACGTTACCTTTGATAACCTTGGTCGGTACATGCAGAAGGCTGCCATCTGGCTGAAGCACAACTCCTGTCGTGATCTTTGAACCATCGACACCCTCTGGCAAAGTAATGGAGCGCTCTACATAAGAGTTGAAACGATCTACATTAACTTGCTGCCCATTCCAGATCGCTTTTACTTCAAAATCAACCGGAGTTGCAACCACCGTAGTGTTCTCCAGCTTGTCCGCTGCGGCCTGAATTGCTGTTTGCTTGGATGTAGCACTAGGCACAATAGCGATTTGAATAGTGATATCTTCCAATAGAATCGTGTTTCCGAATTGATTGAGAATCTGATCTAGCCGAATCTGATTAGCTGGAAGTGTGTACGTACCGCTATCAGTCTGAATGACAACTTCGGCATTACTTCCTTCCATCGTTTTGACCAGCTTGCCGTTCAGTTCACCAACGACTGCGCCTTTACCAGTACCTGTAATAGGCAGCAGAAGCGTTCTTAATCCACTACCAATCTGATTGATGACTTTGTCATTATCCACATGAACCGTGGTGGTAACCTGATTGTTTACCGTTGATGTGGTGGCCGTTGCAGATTGTTCCTGTTTCTGACCGTTCACATAGATGTCTACACCTTTAGTTACCGCCGGAGTCGATGGAACTGGGGTAACGACTGGTGAAGTTGGTGATACACTTCCTCCTCCTCCTCCACCTCCACCTGAAGAGTTACCAGGATTCGGTGTAGGTGTCGAGCCAGAATTGTCGCCACCTGATGAGTTGCCATTCGTAATGGTAATTTCACCACCTGACAACTGAGCACCACTATTGTGTTCTACATTTGTAAAATGCCAATGTTCTGAATCGCCTTGCACCACTGTGAGCTGTTTTTTTCCAGGAGTCGCATTATTTTTGGCTTTGACCTCAATATCAAATAATTGCTGTTCGTCTGAAATCAGACGTTCACCTGCATTGAAATCAACCCAGATGATCCGTACCCAGCCTTCTTCGTTATTAATTACGTACTGGAAGTCTCCTGTACCGGTTTCTTCTGGGGATGTGCTAATGATGCTGACAGATTTAGGCGTGATACGGACAACTTCCAGGGCAGATGTATCATAATCAATCTGCATATTATAAGCGCTAACCTGAGAATAGGACTGCTTTAATGTAACAGGGACATGAACCGTCTGCCCCGCCTGTACACTAACATTTGCAAATTGCACCTGTGATGGTTCTACCGGCTCTGCCCCAGCTATACTCGGGAATACGAGAGACGAGAGTAGCGTCAGTGCGATGAGACCTGACATTGTTCTTCTGATTCTTGGACGTTTCTTTTTCGGTTGAAACATGTATTAGCCTCCATGTCTGTATCAATTGGTATAATGTATGGTAACGATAGAAAAAAATTGTTATTCGTTATCTAAATTAAAAAATATGACTTAATCAGGGCGTTGTATTTTTTCTTTTCCAACAATGTATACTCGTCTAGGCTCCGTATTCGCGTCCGAAGTGGAATGAGCAGTCACTTCGAGCACAAGATAATAATCCTCGTCCTCAAATGTAAGGGTATGCTGTTCTGCTGTTTCTCCTTCTATCAGCACTCTATCTTCTCCTGAAGGGTCTGTTGCGCGGTACCACTGATAAGAAGGAGTATTAATGTAATCAATATCATCACCATCAACATCCATTAAATAATAATCTGTGGCAATTGCGTTCTCCATGTAATTCTTCAATTGACCATTCAGCACATACGGCGCATCGTCCACTTGTTGAAAGGTCAACACATAGTCATTGTTTTTCGCGCCAAGTGTTTTATTGGCATATCCGTTTAACAACGCATTCATATCCCCCAAAGTGGGTTCTGCATTACGATCCACGTCCATTCGGTTCATCTCTACATAAGAATAACCGCGGCGACTGACCATATTACGAAGATAAGTCAAAAGTTCTGCTGCATCCGCAGAATTCACTTTTCCGTCTGCATTTACATCACCTTTTTTACTAATGTAAAGTTCAAAGTTATCCGTAACCGTTTCCGGTACATCAGATACAGTATATTTAGCTTTCAATTCAATATTGATCTTGCCACTTCTATAAGGAACAACAACTAATTTATTTCCACCTTCTATATATACGCTTGCTACACTATAATCACCTGAAGTGGCGCTGATGATATTAAACTCATCCGGATGAAAATGGGTACTTAAATCAATCGTAACTGTTCTGTTCGTTACCTCGATGGGTATACCGGACACAAAAGAAGGATCGTTTTGTTCCGATGAATAATTTAACCAATGGATGCCATCGTTGAGCACAGGTCGCGAAATCTTGATCTCTGGACCAATTTCTCCCGCATTAGCTTGAGGAAGCGTTCCACCTATAGGCAATGCAATGCCCAGCCCGAGCGCAGTCAACATGCTTTTTTTCAATATCGGCTTAAGCCGTTTTTTGTTTTGTTTCCCCTTCAATTCATGTTCCTCCTCGTTTACATTTCAAATTTGAACAACTACATGCTCAGTATAACGAGTCATTCTGAACCGATTCTGAACAGGACTATGGAACTATTTCCAGTTGTGACTCGACAAAAAACGCCATGGAGTAAGCCTCCATAGCGTTTTGAACACAAATCATTTTCCAGTTTGGATCAAAATCATCTAAAATTAAATTCCTTCAACAATCCTTTTGGCTCTAACCTTCACCTCACGGTAAAGTTCATCCTCATCAATCGTGAGCAGCTTTCTGCCTCTCATGAGGATCTGACCATTCACGATCGTGGTATCCACGTCCGCCCCATTTACGCTGTAAGCCAGTAATGATTCTACCTCATGTACCGGTTGAAGATGTGGTTTCGCCAGATCGATCAGGATCAGATCAGCTTTGCACCCCACCTCAAGCATCCCCACTTCATCCTGAAGGCCAAGCAGACTAGCACTTCCACGTGTAGCCATGCTTAGTACGTCCTTGGCTGGCAAGCGAGTTGGGTCACCATAGTCCAGCTTTTGCAGCCAGGTCGCGGCTTTGATCTCCTCGAACATATCGACGGTTGTGGCACTTCCCGCTCCATCCGTTCCGATTCCCACGTTAATTCCTTGGGCCAACATCTCGGTAATCGGAGCAATTCCACACCCCAGCTTCAGATTGCTGACTGGATTGTGTGCTACACCGCCGCGCATGCCCTTCAATCTGCCGATGTCCCTTCGATTCAGATGTACACCATGCGCAAGCAGTACATGTGCCTGTTCGAACATCCCCGCCTCTTCCAAATACTCTGTCGGTGTCATGCCATAGCGCTCACGAATCTTTACAACTTCTTCCTTTGTCTCAGCCAGATGAATATGCAGAGGAATATCCTCAGTGACAGCCAGAGCAATGACTTCACGTAGCGGCTCTACAGGACATGTATAGGGTGAGTGGGGTCCATACATGGTTGTAATCCGCCCATCGGCCGCTCCAGACCAGCGTTGCACAAGATCGATCGCCTCCTGCAACCTGCGTCCCCCATCATCCTCCATGAATACCATCCCACGTGTAAGCGATGCCCGCATACCCGTTTGCTTAACCGCTTCTGCAATCTCATTCATATGGATATACATATCCGCAAAAGCAGTGGTACCCGAACGGATCATCTCTGCGATGGATAACTTGGCACCCCAATAGATGTCTTCCGGGTTCATCCTCGCTTCGGCAGGCAACATTTTGCGTTCGAGCCACTCCATCAGCTTCAGATCATCCGAGAATCCCCGGAGCAGGCTCATTGGTGTATGTTGGTGGGCATTAATCAGTCCTGGCATGGCAACCTTATTGCGACCATCGATAATCTCATCTTGCGGTTGAGGCAGAATGTGATCAGCAATCTGCGTAATACGATCTCCCTCAACACGAATATCCCCCGTGAAGGGGGCATCGGCATTTTTCATCGTTAAGATGGTCGCTTGCTGAATCAATATACTCATTACATTCACGGCTCCTCTGGGTTGGTTATGGTTCCTTCCATATCCGAGGGTAAGCCTTCACGTAACGACAAGGTCAAGTCATTTTAATTTTTGTATCGTCATCTTTCTGAAAGTTTGTATAAAAGGTTTGGGGTCGATTTCGACCATATATGGATATACTCCTGTGCTTGTGTGCAGATAGAAAAATCCACCTTCATCACCCATACGGCGAAATGACATGTCAAACACTTCCGTGATGTTGAACTCGCGGTATTTGGTCACGATTTTATCTGAATACAGAATCATGGAGCGGGCATTCATCTCAATCTCTTGGGCGAGACCCGTCACTTCTCTCTGTACTTTGTAATAAGGTAATACAGCAACGCAGTTCATGATCTCCCTCCATTCATGCCTTGATTATTGTTCCATCATAGCAGATCGGAGGTTCTCAGCAAAAGAACATAAAACTAGGTGATCTTGGTCGTCACCTTTAGTGGCGTATGAAGTGCATCCTGAATGTCCTGCAAAGACAGACACTGTTCAATATGAAATACACCATGTGGCAATTCTGTTTTATACACACGTTCTGCCACGGCTGCAGCTACCGCTGCTGTTGCATCTGCTTCCTTTGCGCCGACCAGTAGTTGTTCGACGCCGATTTGCTCACCATTTTCCCATCCTATGGCATCGACCTTGACCGCATACATCGGCTCTCCCCCAGGAATAAGGCCAAATGCCTTAACCGTTCCACTCCGAATAGACGGGATACGCAACAACGAAAACAACCCTGCACGTTTGGAGATTGCCATGGATCTTGTGATCCAGCGGGAGTCCAGACAGAGTCTGGTAGATACGGTTGGAATACGTAACGTCCGAGCAACCACATGCTGATCCGAAAAGTTAAATCGATAGGCCTTCCGCTGCCCTAGTTTTGCTCCAAAATCAATCCTTTTGCCATCTCCGAAACTTTGTACCTCAGCAGGTTTGCCCTTTTGCATCACTTGGTAAGTGGCATTCATCTGATCAACGGTCCACTCCACGGCAGCTTTTCCGTGCTTCTCTCCAAGTCCCAGCATTACGGTAATGTCTGCTTCCTCTACCTGATCCATATGCATGGTCGCTTCGCGCACAAGCAAATTAGTCACTCCAGGTGATAATCCAACGCTGAGGATCGCGGTTGATTGGGAACGTTGCATTTTGGTGTGCAGCTGTTCAACCTGAGCGAGAAAATCATATTTTGCAGAAATATCAATATAGTCGGTTCCGGCTTGTGCGCAGGCTTCAACGAACCGGGTATCGCTCTGATCCACACACATAATGACCAGCTTCACAGGCCTTAACATGGATGGCTCTACAGGTCGTGTTACATCCAGTTGAAGTGGTAGCACAGCACCACCTGTAGACCTGCTGAATTCTTCCGCACGATTCATGCGTGTACCCGCAGCCCATACTTTACCCGGGAACAATTTCCCCAGTTGAGTACATATCATCTGCCCCACTTGACCATAACCGCCAACCACCCAGATCTGATCTTTTATAGGCTTTACGTTAGTTTCGAATTGCATAATACCCCTCCACCCAGAACGCCCCGAAGTAACGTGTAATATGTGAGAAACCGCATTCGGTCAGTAGCTGAGTCATGTCTTCAGAGCATATTGGATCAGATTCACGGCCCAGGGAAGCAGCAAACCGCTCCCACTCTTCAGGAAGGACGCCCACACTCAACATGTGATCCTTCCAAGCTTGCATCATAGTTGGATGTGCAGGTGAACGAAGATGGGCATTTACAGACGCAATGATCAGTGGTGCACCCGGTTTAAGTCTCGTTGCGAGGCTGGTAAGAAACGTTCTCTTGGCCTCCATCCCCTGAAGGAAATGTAACATGAGCATGCTTGTCGCCCCATCATATACAATATCCTCCGGCAATTCTTCAACCGTGACAGGTTGCAGCTTCACTCTGGAACCGATGCCTGCTTCCGCGACTCGTTTCTCAGCAAGTTGCAGCATGGGCTGTGATGGATCTACTCCAGTCAATGTCCAACCGGCATGACGTGATCCGAGCAGAGCAATCTCTTTTCCCCCTCCCGCTCCGGCAACAAGGATATGAATATCGTTGTTATTCGCAAAAGATGCTGAAAGCAGCCGTTCCATTAGATCATGCATATGAGAATAACCCGGAATTTTCAGGGCTATCGATTGTTCGTAACGATGAACATCTGCTGTTTCCCAGCTCATCGGTGATGGATTGTGATTCATGGACACCGCACTCCTCTTGAATTGAAGTTAGACTTGACTCGTTGTTCGTCTAATTTCATTATAGAAGGATACGGCGAGCCTACAATCCCAGAACATTGGGATATGCGCACAGAGAGAGGAGTAATCTTGTTGACATCACGTATTGATCGGAACCACAGACTTATCACTTCTCTTGAAAAAGGAACCTGGACCTCACGTACCTATCGGGAAGCTGTTCTCAAGCAGATCCATACGGTTATACCTTACGATGCATACTGTTTCACTACCGTTGATCCTCTGACTCTTCTCTCCACAGGAGCCGTGACAGAAGATGGCATTGAGGCCATTCATGATCGGTTATTCATCAATGAATACATGGAAGAAGATATACATAAATACGCTGAATTAATTCGCAGCGGTGAGCATACAGCTACACTTCATACGTCCATGAACTTACAGCTTGAACAAAGCCAACGTTATATCAACATTCTTCAGCCAGCGGGGTTTGGAGATGAACTACGTGCTGTATTGGTCAGTGGAGACGCTTGCTGGGGATATCTGACCCTATATCGTAAGACAGAAAGTGCTGTCTTTACAGAGGAGGAGCGGTGGATGATTCAGTCCTGGACTGCTTCTATTGCATCAATGCTGCGGTCCACGAGCTTGACACTGATCGATGAGATTACGAGTGAAAGTCCCGAGGAACCCGGAATTTTGATCACCTCAGACACGTTCCAGCTCTTATCCCTGAACGCCTCCGCTCAATATTGGCTGTCACAATTGCGCATGCTGGAACATGTAGGGCCTGATGTTCTCCCCCGTCCGGTACGTGCAGTGAGTTCACACTTGCAGCGCAAGAATCGGGCAGAATTGGTCGTGAGTACTCAGATTGCACCCGACTCACCCTCCAAAGTTTGCATTCAACTTCCGGATGGGCGTTACCTCATACTTCATGCCAGTCTCATGCAACAGCTTACGGGACCGGATCAGATTGCTATCCGTTTGGAGCAGGCGATGCCACAGGATTTGCTGCCCTTGCTCGCCGAAAGCCACGGATTATCCAGTCGAGAGCGGGAACTGCTCGGATATGTGCTGCGCAGCTATTCTTCCAAAGAGATTGCTGCCGCGATGCATATTTCTGTATACACGGTTCAGGATCATTTAAAATCCATTTTCGCCAAAACCAAGGTATCCTCACGTCGCGAGCTCATCTGGTATTTCGTTTCCCGTTTCCAGCTGTCGGATGAACCTGCAATATAAATCCTGATGAAATTTCCCAGTAATCAACATGACTATCAAATAATGAGTAAAAATCAAAAGATGCCAATACGATATCCTCGTAATGGCATCTTTTTCTATATACTATTGATTAAGAAGCATAGCGGTAATACAGGGTAACTTCGATGTTTGAACTTTTGATATCGTGCATTCTGCTTTAAAATGCAACGCGCAGTTCTGCCAAGCCGTTTTCCACAAAAAATTCAGACTATATCATTGATTGTGTTATTTGGCTTTTGCTAGTAAATAAAGAAAATACGGAACACTAATAACTGTAATAACGATTCCTGTCGGCACATCTCCTACCAGGCTAACCGTGCGCGTAATCGTATCAGCCAACACCACGACTAGTCCCCCGGCCAAGCTAGCAGCCGGGATGAGCAATTTGTGATCGGGACCTACCAGTTTTCTGGCCATATGCGGAGCGATCAAGCCAACGAAAAAGAAGCTTCCCCCCACGGCTACACTGCCAGAGGATAAAGCAACAGCAGCGATTGACAACCCCAAGAACTGTCGCTTCACGGAAACACCAAGCCCCTGTGCTGTCTGATTGCCCAAATGGAGGGCATTCAGTATGCGAGCCTTGTAAAAAATATAACCGAGTAAGATCAAGACCCATGGTGTCAGTATGGAAATATAGCCCCAATCATCGCCCCATAGGCTCCCCGCGAGCCAATACAGCATGAAGTTCATCTGCGAATCATCCAGCTTGAGTGTCAAGAATGTCGTCAGCGCCCCATATCCGCTTCCTAGCGCGACCCCGGTCAAGATCAAACCGATTGGCGAGATGTCTCGCCCGCGGCGATACGATAATAAAAAGATCAAACCCGCCGCCAATAGTCCGCCAACAAAAGCCAACAGAGGCAGAGCAATGAAGGAACTCTTCCCTGTTGGTGCAATGAATACAACAAAGAACAGGACAAACAAACCCGATCCCGAACTAATTCCCAGTGTTCCCGGACTAGCCATGTCATTACGCAGCAAACTCTGCATCACGACCCCCGCCGCTCCCATTCCCAGACCTACCAAGATCGAAAGTACAATTCGTGGCAAACGAAAATCAAACACAATCAGATTTTGCTTATCGGTACCGTTTCCTATGAGAACGTTCAGCACTTCTAGCGGTGAAAGATTCATTTTGCCAGAATTCATGCTAATGATCGCAAACACAAGGATGAGCACCATAAGCACTACATTGATGATAATGCCTCGTTTCATCGTATAACGCCGCTTGATCATTCATATTCCCTCCTTTGTCTTCGAGCCAAGAAGAGAAAATACGGCACACCAATGATAGAAAATATAATGGCAATCGGCGTTTCGAACGGTTTATTGATCAAACGTCCAGCCAAATCGGCCGATACGGTCAGCAACGCACCATATAACGCCGCTGCCGGAATAATGTATCGATAGTCGACACCTACCATATATCGCACAATATGCGGGGTGATCAGACCTACAAAACCAACCGGGCCAACCACAACAACAGCCAATCCAGTCAGCACAAGTACAATAATTGTCGACAAAATCTTGACCAGTCCGCTACGAATGCCGAGTCCACTTGCCACATCATCTCCCAAACTGAGCAATGTAACGGAAGGGGACAGCGCCAGTGCCAGCAGTATACCACCAACAAAGAGCGGTGAGATAATCAGCAATTCTCCCCATTTGACCCCCGCTGTACTACCCGCCGTCCAGAATGTTAATGCTCGGCCCAGGTTATAATTGATCGCCAAGTACTGACTGAGTGCGCCAAACAACATTGAAATAGACAGACCTGCGAGTACAAGCCGCTGAGGCGTCATTCCGCGATTGCCCAGTGACGCGGTAAAGTAAGTCATACCGGTGGCGATCGCTGCTCCCAGACAAGCGAACAACATCATCTGCCAATACGAATAACCCGGCAGAAAGGCCAGGCATAGTGCAATTGCAAATGCTGCGCCAGAGCTAATCCCCATGAGCCCGGAGTCGGCCAGCGGATTGCGCGTTGTCCCCTGCATGATAGCGCCACATACCGCAAGGCTGCACCCAACGATCAGATCGGCTACGGTACGCGGAAGACGCATGGTTTGAATAATTTGATGTTCAGTGAGCATTGGATCAAATCGGAAAATAGCCTCCCATACCGTTGCTAACCTCATATCAGCAGCACCAAACATAATCGATGCCGCCGACATGAGAACCGTTAATCCAAGCCCTACTACCATGTACATGGTGAAGTTCATCGCCCCACGGCGTTTTTGTTCAGGCTTGCTTTTCATCTCGTTTCCCTTTCATCACCTATTTACAATCCAAATGAATATGGATATTAACGTCCATAAATTCGACTGGTCATGTTTGAAAATTTGGCGTTCTCAATTAAAATTTCGTTCTAACTCTTATTTAGCTAATGCCAGCAATTGACTAACAATATAATCAATCAATGCACTGGAAGTCATTACGTCGGTGGACCAAGATAGCGAAGAATCCACCTTTACGATCCGATCATGTTGCACAGCAGGTATGGCATTCCACACTGCATTATCAGCAGCAACGTTTCCATCTCCTAAGAAGATCATATAATCCCCAGAGTAAGCGGGTAATACTTCCATGGAGACATCACCCCAATATTTATCTGCGTCGATAATATCCATTTGGACTTTTGAAGGTGCCTGCAATTGAAGTTCATCGTAAACAAGCTCGCCAACGGCATGCTTGGCTCCAGCTATGTAGTTACTTTTATCACTGAATTCTCCAACCGTAATCGTCACATCGGATAGGCCCGCATTCTGAAAGGCTAGCTTTGCTTCTTCGATTTTTCCGGTATAAGCATTCAAAACATCCTTAGCCTCTTCCTGTTTGTTCAAAACATCGCTAATAAATTGTATCCGCTCTTCTGTAGTCATATCACCATAGGGAACATAAATGGTCGGGGCAATTTTGGATAAATCATCATACGACTCATCGCTCCATGCCAAAATGATAAGATCAGGCTCAAGCATCATGATATCTTCCGGCTCCATGGCTACTTTTACGGAGTCTGTAATCTGGTTAGCATATACAGGCTCTGTCTCTCCCCGTGCAGCTCTAGCCACACCTAAAGGAGTTACACCTAGGGCTACCACATCACCAACCAAATAATCGACTACAACTCGCTGAGGGTTGTTAGGTACCTCAACATCACCCTTAACTGTGGATATCGTTCTGGTCTGCGAGACTGCTTCTGAAGCTTTTGTCTCCGACCCTTCTTGTTGTGTCGCCTGCTGTGTCTGCGCAGGTGTTGTATTTGCCGTTCCCCCATTATTCGCTGGCGTCCCCGACGTACATGCCGTCAATAAGAGCATCATGCTTATCGCCGCCGCCAAAATCATTTCTTTACTTCTTAATGTTCCAAACATCGTTGATTCCCCATCTCTATAAGACTTGACTAGACTCGCTAGTTCCCTCTCATCGTAAGGGAGATGAGAATCATTATCAATACCATCAACCTGCATGGATAGTGCGTTTATTTTCCGATAATCACTTGGCGTCATCTTGTAATGCTTCTTAAACATGCGGAACAGGTTTTTCTCATCTGCGAAACCAGCTCCAGTTGCGATTTCTTTAACCGTCGCTTCTGTATGTTTCAAGTCATGACAGGCTGCTTCAATCCTTCTCTGAATGAGATACTCCTGTAAGTTCATCCCTTCCCTTTTTTTGAACAACCGCGTCAATTGTCCACCACTGATCCCAAACATATCGGCAATTTGTTGAAACATAATGGGCTCCCTGTAATGTTTATCGAGATATATCTTGGCAGAACAGGCTGGATCTGGCTGAAGATACCGAATCTCACCACCCTCCAAATCCTTGTACACCTCATGAATCAATTGATATAGAAAACTTTTGGCCTCTAGCTGATCCATCGCCTTGCCACGTTTCCAGCCATTCATCATCCGTTGGAACCAATCGCGTAGCAAGATGGGATTACTTGGCGTATAACCAAACTGTTGAACAAATGGATTTACTTGCTCCAGTAATTGTTGCAAATGTTTCTTGAAAAAGAGAGGTGATTCTGCTCTATAAAACACCATAAAGGTCTTCACCATCTCCTCTTTAGGTGTAATACTGAGCAGGCTTCCCTTCCCGCCGTGAACTAAACCGAAGCGTTCCATTGCAAATGTGGTTTCATTCAGTTGGATTTGCGCTTCTCCCCCATATGCGTAGATAAACATGCTACTAGGCATTTTATATTGCTCCAACGGGTATTGTGACGCTACATTCTGAAAGCGTACATCTATTAATGTAATGGTCGAACGTGTCCAGATACTGGCCATCATATCAATCATCTCTGGTGTAAACCCCTGTCTTGCTTCTTCCTCTTGCATCTACCCGCACTCCTCGTTTCACTTTTTCCAATGTATACATCACTCAATAATTGATATTGATTATCAATATCATATTTGATCAGGTAAGTATATATCATTAAGTGATATTGGGGAACAGGCAGTGGACGTTATGCTTTTCATCCGCTTTCGTAAAAAACTAAAAAGGAACACCTAAGAGTACAAAAAAGAAGCCTGATCCATATGGATCAGGCTTCTTCAATATGTTTTTCGTGTTCAACAAATTTCAGTAATCACCTTGTTTCCCTTGTCACCTGCGACCAACTTTATTAAGACTTTGCAGGTTTCCGAGAAGATTTGGATGAACTAGATTTTTTATTCTTTTTCTGACTAACTTCCACAACCACAGGCTCCTGTGGGTGTTCCACCGGGTACATTTTGCGGAACAATAATGTCTGTAGTACCAGGAATGAACCCCCAACTGTCCAGTAGAGCGGCATCGCTGCCGGAGCTGTAAGAGAAAAGAATGCCATCATCAATGGGGAGAGATAACCCATAATGGCGAACTGTTTTCGCTGCTCAGGCGCCATATTGGCTTGTGATACCTTGGCTTGAATCAGATATATGACCGCAACCACCACAGCGAGTACGTAGTCCGGCGCTCCCAGTTTGAACCACAGGAACGAATGAGAAGACAGTTCCGGTGTAAGTCGGATAGCCGTGTAGATACCTGACAGGATAGGCAACTGAATGAGCATCGGCAAGCAACCAATGTTCAGCGGATTGAACTTATGTTTCTTGTATAGCTCCATCGTTTCCTGAGACAGCTTTTGCTTATCAGCAGGATCATTTTTGCCTTCATATTTTTTCTTGAGCGCATCCATTTCGGGTTTCATGGCGTTCATGATGACTCGTGTTCCCTGCTGGGACTTGGCTTGACGCATCATCAAGGGCAACAGTGCCAGACGAATGACCAGCGTAATCACGATAATCGCGACCCCATAGCTTCCATTAAATATCGTGGCAATATGCTGAATCAGATACGACAGTGGAAATACAATATAGTGATTAAAAAATCCCGGTGTCGATGAAGTAATCTCCGACACGTTGTTACTGCATCCGGCAAGCAGCGTGACTGCAAACAAAATGGCAATCAGGCCATAGATCCGTCCCTTGCCCGAAGTAAAAGTGAATCCCTTGTTGGTCTTATGTTCCATATATATCCTCCTCGTTGATTTGTTGACCAATCGTTCAACGAGGAATGACAATCTGGTTCATCTTCATCGGGCGCTTCTCTTCGTCTAATCATGCGGCTCCAGTCTTCCTGTCTGTGCTGTCTGTCCAAACACAGGGCGGGAAGTACAGGTTCAAGTCCACCACCGGCGCCACCTTCCATCCAGTACTCTGTCATGCCACAATGAAGATGGGCAATATAGGCATAACTGACGGTGAAGATGAGTCCAATCGAGAATAAATATGGTAATAACTCCTGCAGTTCAAACAAGGGATTCACCCCCTTTATAGGTTAGTTTTTATATTATAACACTTACATATTGTTTTTGCATAAATCCGTACGTGAAAACAACTACTATTCAGCTATTCCGTTCTCAATTTGGACATTTCTAGCTCAGCTCGGTGTCTCGCCACGTTATAAGAAGGCCATGAACGATCTGATGAATCCTCGTCCAAGTTGGCTTGACGTTCCAGCATTTCCCTCTTGAGATCCGGATACTCCTCCAGAGCAAACTCACGAAGTAACGGAACTGCATCTGCCGACAGACTTGCCAGATAGGTTGCATCAATATTCCCAGTCTGATGATAACGTTCAATATTCAGCTCGGCAATCCGTTTATCCATGCCCACATAATTTACAGCAACATAAGCAGTTAGCGCCAGCACAATATACCAGCGGATCAGCGGTATTGAGGTGTACCGTATACGAAGGCCAGCAATCAGCAAGAGGAGTGCGAGGAAGATCATGAATGCGTGTACCAGGAAGCGGATGTACGTATATCCATATGCCTGCTCATACAGATTTAGGCGCATAAACGCGGAATACAACATAATTGCTGAACAACTGACCAGAATCAGGAGAAGTACCTGATGCACGATGGAACCCGCTTTGCCACTCGAACGGGTATACTGCAAAGCAACAATAAGAATAAAGAAGTTAATACCTGTGACGAGAATTAACTCTGCGAATCCACTTCTCGCATAGTCTGCGTAAGACAGATCTACTGGAAGATGCCCCTCTCCTGCACCAAACAGATACGAAAACTGTACAAGTACAAACAAAACGTACACACAGTTAATGACAATCAGCATCGTCCCCACAATGATGGGGTCCAATCTGAATGGTTCCCGATGAACCGGAGTGCGTTCGGGCTCGGGTATAATCTTATTGGTAACCTGAACTTCAGTGGCCGGGTCCACAGGAGAGAATATATAGGTCTGATCACGCTTATCAACCGTGGATGCTACTCCATTTTTCCAATGTGCGTTCTCTCTCTTCTCTGCCTCATATTGCATTGGCTGTACAAATCCCCATACATAACCGAACAGCAATACACCTGCGATGACAATCCAGATGATTCTCGGTATCCCTGGAGTAAAAGCCAATTGATTCAGCCACTCCGGAAAACCGGCTAAATACTGATCAAAGACCCCGTCAGCGGAGGACAGTAATGCAACGACTACAATGAGGATAGGCAAGGACGCCACAAGACCAATGAGCACTTTGAAAACAACTGTTTTCTGTGATTTGCCGATGCCACGCCCTCCTGCTCTCACAGCAATGGCAGCAACCGTCCCCCAATGACGTATGGCTTGAGGCAGCAAGTGGTCAATAGCCGTACCAATCAAACCAATCTCCCACCACTGCTTCTGTTTTCTGCCCATCAGATACGTCATATGTAAGATAACTACGCCGGGTACAACCAGAAAATTAAGAACATACAGCAGTTCATTGTCGTATAACAGGAACGTTAGCGACAACAATAGCACTACAGCCGCCACAAAAGCATCAATGAACTTGAAAGACCTCATGCGGTCCCGTGCAAACAGATACATGAACACATAAAAGAGAATTGCAAAGATAGGATACGATACGCCAATCTCATTACCATAGAATAAATACTGGTGAATGACCGCCAGCATCCATGCAGACAGTAGCGTGATTAGAGCGCGTTGCGGTGAAGCCATTATTTTATCAATCATGGGAAAAACCTCCATTAACCTTTCTATGCTATATTCTAGATGATAAAATAGGAATATAAATAGAAATTAAAATTGACAAAACTTCTTATTTTAGAGGAACACGTCAGAGTTCACCTCCAGGAGGGAATCAACACTTGAAATTACATCAGCAATATCTGCTGTTGCATCGTCATTACGGCCACCACACAGAACATGAACTTACACTCGCTGATCTCGCTGAGTTGCTAAATTGTACACACCGCAATACGTTAACGATTGTTAAAAAGATGGTTGCCCATGATTGGATTCGTTGGGTTTCCCAGCGTGGCCGGGGTCGGCGTTCTTCACTGACTTTGCTTGTTCCGGCTGATCAAATCGCCGCAGAATATATGATGCAGGCCATGAATCGCCGGGAGTTACAGGAAGCTGCCGAGCAGGTGAGCGCTTTCTCCAGTTCAACAATCATGCAGGATCATCTAAACCAGTGGTTGCTAGGGTATTCAGGACATCATACGGAAGCCGGTACCAATAATGAGAAGATTGATACGCTTCGGTTGCCCCTGCGCCAACAGCTTCATGCGCTTGATCCGCTGTACATTAATCTATTAGCTGAATCCTTTGTTACTAGCCATGTCTTTGACGGGTTGGTTCAGCGGGGTGAACAGGGAGAGATTCTCCCATGTCTCGCTCATACTTGGGATGTCAGTGCAGACCGAAAGACATGGATCTTTTATTTGCGGAAAGGTATTACTTTTCACGATGGTCAGTTGTTGACGGCCCATGATATTGTGCATACGTTTGAACGGCTGCAATCTACAGATCGCCGGACACTGTACCGTGATGTAAGTAAACAGATTCTATCTATTGAAGCGGTCGATTCCTTAACCGTGTGTTTCCAGCTTAAAGATCCTCATGAATTGTTTTTGTCCTTCCTGACAACAAGTCGTGCAGCGATTGTACCTTCACCAGGAAAAAACGAACAGAACATAAAGCATACAGATGATATACACGGGATGCAGAAACCTGTTGGGACTGGCCCTTTCAAGGTCACCGTATGGGATGATCACTTATGCAGACTTGAAGCATTCTCATCGTATTTTCAGGGTAGAGCACATATGGACCGGGTGGATATTCTGCAGATTCCGTGGAGTGCCTCGGCCAAAATGGATGATAGCCAAGATATCGAAACTCCGTTCTTTCATCTTGTTCATAATCCGTCTTCGTCTGCCGGTGCAGACTGGACACAGATTAGTGCAGGTGTGATGGTTCATAAATTACTCACGTGTAATACGCAAAAAACCGGACCGTTAAACGATCCGGAAGTAAGAGCACACCTTCAGTTATGCCTTGCTGGAATGTATAGAGATGACGGACATGCAAATAACTCTGAGGTCGTGGAGACTGCTTTTAGTAC
Source organism: Paenibacillus sp. FSL R7-0026 (assembly GCF_038004485.1). NCBI lineage: Bacteria > Bacillati > Bacillota > Bacilli > Caryophanales > Paenibacillaceae > Paenibacillus > Paenibacillus sp. FSL R7-0026. The sequence goes on along the minus strand of NZ_JBBORG010000001.1, from coordinate 2,506,089 downwards.
GGTGAATACCAAGATGGTTCAGGTTCACTCGGAGGGATTTAGCGATATATCTATACGATCCACTTCCACCAGTCCCATTTCCCTGCACATTGCAACCATTCCACAATATCGCAGGGATACCCAACATCTGGCGTCCATACTGGAGCGTAGTGGTTTCTCCTGTACCGTCCGTACCGCTACGATGGAGCAGTTCAAAGGAGATCTGCGGTTGGAATCTGATCTGATTCTCTTCTCGCTCATTCGGGACAGGGACGAAGAACTAAGAAGATACGATCTCTACTCCACGCTGTCTGAGCATCTGGAAGATTCTGCTCGTATAACGATCCATGAGATCTTGCAAACCATCGTCGCCTCTCCCATCGCAGCAGATCGAACTTCTGAATTAGATCGAATTGAGCAACTTTTGGTTAGCCAGAACTTACTATTCCATTTATCCGTGAAACCGGTAGAAACCGCTTATCTGCCTTCCGTGCGTGGTCTATCTTTCAACAGCCAGGGCTGGGTGAACCTGCGTCATATCTGGTTTCCTTCTGACGTACGAGCAAGTCAGTTTGATTAGACATCGTATTATATTTACTTATACCATCCGATCACGTGTCTTTTTTATTTTGACAATATCGTGATCGGATGTCTCTGTTTGCTTCTCAATAAAGTGGTATCTTTACGACGATATACTCCAAGCAGTAAACCCATCATGGCGTATTCTAATATTATATGAATGCCGCGCCCGATAAAAGGAAAGTTGACACTGACAATTGGAACCTTCCCGGTAGTCATCGCAAGAGAATATAACATTTGCAAAGCGAACGTGATTGTAATACTGAAAATAATCATTCGACCAAAACCATCCCTAATACAAGGCAACGTCTTTAACATACTGGCAATAAACCATACGATTCCAAGCAATAGCAAAATGCCTGCTGACCAGCCAAACACATCAATAAGCATCACACCGGGATAGTCCATATAAAACCTTTGGGAAATTCCAAAGGTTATGTCAAAACCGTTGCCCCACCATCCGGCGGACTGAAGGATACTTATAATTGAACGGTTATACTCGAAGTTCCCCAGCAGATCATTCTGAAGATTCAAAACGACAGAGAGTCTCTCAAAGCGCTTGTATTCACCTGTCAAAAACAACTGCAACATAATAACACTTCCGGTTATTGTAGCTCCGATGAAAGTATAGAGCCATTTTCGTGTAATCCAGGCAAGCATGATCAGCGTTGCCGTTCCGAACAGAAACAATCGCACCCAATCTGAAGCTTGAAATAGGCTATAAGACGGCAAAGCCACAAGAAGCATATATGTTGAGACGGATTGTACATCACACTTGGTGCTCAACTTATCCAGCATAATTGCACCTATGGTGAGAGGCAATACCCACATCGATGTCGTTGTAAGATCAATTGTAAAACCGAATATGCTCCAGAACCGTTGTACACCGTAATCAAACGGTGATACCAGCGGATTAATCCACAACATACCACTTAACAAAATATAGATCCACCAGGCAGCTTTTTTCCATTTTTGATAATCAAAATACATCAAAAACACCATCAGTATTAAACCAAAAATGGTATACATCAAATGACTTATATATATCAACTGATAGTTTTTATCTGAAATATTTGTCGTATAAATCCACATCAGCAGCAGGCTTATTATTAGCAAACTGGCAAGTCCCGTTAACAGACCCCAATGCATTCGATGCCGATGCAATCGGTGCATACTCTTGCCTACGACAGCTGGATCACCCATCTGTTCAATGGCATATGCAATTGCTTCTTCCTCTGTATAACCTTCTTGTTCTTTATCCAAAATCATCTCTTCCATGTGGTTTCCCAACTCATCACGCAAGTCGTTATGTACTTCGCGAGCTTTAACCTGAACACACATGTGATCCAGATAATGCTGAATCCGCTCATCTCGATTCGTCATGTCAGGCCTCCTTCCCCAAGCACCCGATCCACAGCTCGACGGAACAAATTCCACTCTGCTTTTTTACTTTGTAAGGCCTCCATGCCCTTGTCACGAATTGAATAATATTTCCGTTTACGGCCTTCAACCTCCATCCAGTACGACTCTACCCATCCTTCAATCTCCATGGCATGCAAAATAGGGTATAACGTGCCCTCTTTCAGATTAAACACACCCTCGGATTGACGATGTAGTTCCTTAATTAATTCATAACCATACAACGGTCGTTCCTGAAGCAAGTTCAGAATCAATGTTTCGGTACTGCCTTTAATCATTTGTTTGTTAACCTGCAACGCGCTCACTCCTTCCTTTTCAATTCATTTAGCAAGAGTTTTAGATTTCGAAAAATACACTTTTAAAGCTCTTCTTTTCATATACATCGGAAACCTATGCATAGAACAACTAGGTATGATATTACCTTATCCTTCCTTTTCTGTCTAGCCAACAAGCTTCTTTATTTATGTTAAAATAAACAAGTCCTTTCATTCACGAACTCTAATGATGAATCTATATACTCGTGTATTTTTCAATTACATATCCTATTTTTTGAATCTAATTAAAGGAGACATTACATTCATGAGCAAACTAATTTTCTTTCTCGGCGGGGCCGGAAGTGGCAAGACCACCCTTGCTAAAGCCCTTTCCCGTAAACATAAAGCGGCTTTCTTTGATATGGATATATTGCTTCGTCCTGCGGCTGAGGCGATCATGACCCTTCAGGGACTTGATCCATCCGACCGAGATTCGCCTGAATACAAAAAGTTGTGCCGTGATCTTGGGTACCGCATTACGATGGATGCTGCTCTGGATAACGTTCAGTTGGGTATCGATAGTATCGTTGTGGGGCCATTTACCAAGGAAATCGGTACCCCTGACTGGATCGAGCAGGAACTCGCACGGATTGGACGTTCTCTGAAAGATACGGATGTGCGGGTTGCCTATATTTATCTTGAGAATGAAGCGTTGTATCACAAACGGATCTCAGCAAGACAATCCCCATTAGATGAATGGAAGTTAGCGAACTGGGATGCCTTCAGAGCTTCTCTCGTCCGAAAAGAAATAGCTTGGCCGCTCCCTTCTGCATCCATCGCTTATATTGATAATTCCAGTGATGATCCTGCGATTGCCTATGCTGAACTTGAACGACGGATGTACGAGTAGTTTTATAAAATCTACTTCCCAATTCCTTTGCACGATGTCGCTTGGCATGGAAAATAAAAAGACGAAACAAAAAGAGGTATTTGTCGAGATCCCCGTTGGGTCCATCATGACAAATACCTCTTTTCATATATTCAAGATCATTCAAAACTTACTCTTCATCCTCAACAATTGCGGAATCACGCAAAAAGGTTTGCGGTAGTCCTGCCGTAATAAGTGCGTACTACGGAATCGCCATTACATTCGAACTGATAGATTATAGATGTACTTAAATGTAAGAGAGCCAACATCTCTCAACTCAAAGGAGAATTTCATGAAATCTCACGTAGCAACATGTCCAACTCAACAACAACACAGCTACAAATCAAATCCTAATTGGAAACGTGCCGTAGCTAACATCCTCTTGGTTGCATCTCTGAGTTTCACCACAATAACCAGTGTATCGGCAGAGAGCAGTCTCCCTCTTCCTCAGGTAAGCCCTCAGGAAACTGAATCGTTCATCAATCAATTCTTTGCCCAACCTGAAGTGAAGTCTGCTCTGAAAGGTGCGGTAGTCACCGTTGTTCACGATCAACAGATTGTGTTGAATAAAGGATATGGTTATGCCAATGTGGCAAAACAACTCCCAGTCGACGCCGACTCCACTCTATTCCGTGTGGCCTCCATCTCCAAAACGCTGACAGCAACTGCCATTATGCAATTGGCAGAGCAAGGTAACGTAAAGCTTGATCAGGATATCAGCGCATACACAGACGCTTTGCATCTGACCAACCATACCGGAACAGCGTTAACATTGGAACATCTGATGACCCACACCAGCGGGTTTGATTTCACAGATGCAGCAGCTTCAGACAGAGAACTGGAAAGTTCTTATCCGCTTGAGCAATTCATCCAAGACAACAAACCGTCCGTTGTTCGCAATCCAGGAGAAGTTTTCCGTTACGACAACTACGGCTATGCACTCTTGGGCTACATCGTTCAGAAACAGTCCAAACTTCCGTTTGAGACTTATGTACAACAGCATATATTCAACCCTCTTGATATGTCGGATAGCCATTTCACACTAAGCAAAGACACGCTGAGTAAACTCGCAACTCCTTATGGCGCTGAAGGACAGGAACTTCCGCAATATCCCAATGTACCGGACAGCTCCCCTGAGGGCGGATTAATTACGACTGGACGGGATATGGCTCACTTTATGCTTGCTCAGCTCAATCAAGGTTCGTACCAGGGTGCACGTATACTAGAACCGTCATCCGTCCAAGCGATGCAAACGTTGGATGTCTCCATACACCCGGATATACCTGGCACAGGTTACGGATTCGAATCCACCTATTCGCAGTATAATCATGGACGGAAAGTCGTGAGTAAAGCAGGCGATCTTGACGGATTCCACTCGAATCTGTGGCTGTTACCTAACGAGAAGACTGGACTATTTATCGTCTCCAACAGTGATGGCCCAGATGTGCGAGAAGCGCTTTTTCAAGCATTTATGGATCATTTTTATCCAAACAACGAGACGCATTATAGTGATTATAGCGTACCCAAGTCTTCACTCCGTACCTATGAGGGACTATATCGGGATATCCGTTTGCCCGCATGGTTGTATGATATTTCAGCAACAGAGACAGGTCTTCAGGTTATAGATGCTTATGGCACTCACACCTTAACCCCCGTTAAGGACATGTTGTTCATGGATGAGGACGGCAAGCTTGCTGGTTTCAAAAAAAATCAGTTAGGTGAAATCACGTATTTCTATTACAACAAGTCAGATAGCTGGTCCGAGAAATTGCCAGAAACCAGACCTTATGAAGATGTGCCAGAAGACCATCCCTATGCTCCGTACATCTATCGCTTAACACAGATTGGCCTGTATCCACAGGATCAATCCCTATTTGAACCAGAGAAGTCTGTTAGTCGTGGGGAGTTTGTAGCACAGGTTGTGGGCATAAGCGGAATGTCCATTTCAGCTCAATTACCAAAATTTAAAGATACCCAATCAAGTCCCTATGCCGCCTACATTCAAACCGCTCTTGAACTGGGTATTGTGCAAGGTAATACCCGTGGATTGTTCCATCCCGAGCAAGCCATAACAAGGCAAGAAGCCGCGGTGATCATATCAAGAACGGCACAACAACTCCTTGGCGCACCTGCCGTAACTGCCGATCTCATCGGTTCACAGGATCGTTGGGCTGAAGAAGGTGTCCAGTTTGTGGTTGCTCTAGGTCTCTACGGTCCTGAAGTATCTGTATCCAGCACCGGTGCTGTGGATTATCGATCGAAGCAACCTATGCTCAGGCAGGAATCATCAGTTTTGATGTACAAAATGTTAGGCACTCTGCTACATTAACATAGAGTGATGCTCGGCAAGCCATGTCATTGCTACATGGCTTGTTTTTCCACTTCATTTTACCAATGATGCATTTTATAAGAACGGATGATTTTACCATGCGACTGAAACTCTCATTACATAGATTCATGAAAACTAAATTTAATTTCGTGTGGTTTGTAACGATGTTGTGCTTTATACTGACTGCCACGTATATCCATATCTCTTCATTTATGAATCCTTATATCGGACTTTCGTTAACGCCAAATGCCTCCAATTCTTGGGCAGTACATGATGTAGATCCGCAAGGGTTAGCTTATACATCCGGAATAAGATCCGGTGACACCATTATCTCGCTGGAACCCAAAAGAGAAGTCCAGTTACTCCATCAAAAAAGTGTATTCTTAGTGACTGAAGCCTACACCATCGGCGTTGAGACTTCTCGCGGTCAGGCATCCCAACATACAATGAAGCCTGGACCACGTGAATGGTTCAACATCGGCTTCTCATCCATAGTAGAATTATTGCTATTGTTGACCGGAACCTATGCCTTGTTTAGCCAACCCGGTTCACGAGTGATGCGTCTGTTCTACCTCCTTAACCTGTCCATGGCCATATGTATACTGACGATATACACATCCCAGTTGCCTTTATCCAATTATATTCTAGCCTTTTGTGCGGCATGGTTACCTTATTGTCTAACTGCTTTTTATGTGTCTTTTGTATTCCGTACCCGCCTGCATCGTTTCCGGTGGTTACTATTTATCAGCAGAGGTATTGCAGTTGCTTATTCTGCAGGCCTAGTATTTTTGTACATCAAGCAGTGGATGATGACCGATGTTCAGTTCAATCAAGGCATTACTACCGTCAGTACTCCTATTGCGCCGTCTGGTCCAACCAATCTACTTAACTTTATACTTTGCACAACCCTTCTGACCTTAATCTGGATGACATGGGTTAATCGTAAAAGCTACAGCCGCAAGGAGCAGAACCAGCTATTGCTCATGTTAACAGGAATACTTGTTAGCCTGATTCCATTCATCATCTGTTTTGCCATTCCAACCCTGCTTCAAGGTGAACCATTATTGCCTGTAGAGTACACATTAATTGGATTTCTGCCTTTATCATGGATGTTCACTTATGTACTTGTACAACGGAGTATGCTTGACCTCAAACTGGTTATGCCAAGATTAATGATTCATGGACTATATGCTTTGATCGTATTTTTACTGTTTCTGGCTGCTTCACACCTGCATTCGTTAATTCATATCAGCTTGCTGTTTGTCTCGTTTTTAATGATCACTTGGGTGTATCAGTACATGCTCACCCGCTCACGCAAGAAAAACAAACTTAACAAAGACTGGTTGGAACACCAACAACTGCGGTTGACTGTGCGAATGGCTGAGCAGCAAAACATGCGGGACATGATTCACGTGTTTGCCGAGATGTTCCACAAGATGCTGGATATTGAAGGTGTAATTGTCATATGGATTGATGATAAGCACAGATATTCTCAGGAAGGCACAGGGATTTTTGCTTCCATTCAGAATATCGATAATCAGGCGTTGGATATTGAAGTTGTACGACAGAAATATGATTTGGCACAGGTTTGGGAGCTGTCAGGTGAACCCACTACGGAGACGATAGGATTTCTGGGCATTGGTCACAAAGAAAATCACACCCTTTTTTCAGCAGAAGAGCAGGATATCATTGATAAAGGCAGGCTGGAAGCGATTCGAATGCTCGTCAATGGCAGACTCTTATCCGATCTGCAGAAGCGATATGAATACCGTGTAGACCAGACAGATCTTCATGAACACCAGATATGCCGTCATCGGCAGTTCAATGATATTATGATGGAAGCCCAACAGGCAGAGCGTATGAAAACCTCTTATTTCCTTCATGATCAACTGCTACAAAACCTGATTTTCCTGTCTCGTGATTTGGAGGAATTACACGATACCGGAGAGACGAATAAGGATCAAACGGCTGTTTGGCTGGAGTGCCTGTATGCTTCCCAGAGAGATATACGTCAATTGTGTGATGATCTCTACCCTCATATTATGGATCGAAGTGATCTTGAAGAAGCGTTGCAATGGCTCATCCGTACACTTCAAATGCAAAGTGGCATCAGAATGGAACTACACTACAACGTCATCTCTGAAGAGTTAAAGCACGAACCTCTGAAGTCCACCGTCTTTCGGACGATCCGTGAACTCATTATGAATGTAATGAAACACGCCGAAGCTACGTTTTGCTCCATTCAGGTACATAGAAGGGATAATGACTTGATTCTCCAAGTAGAGGATGACGGTTTGGGGTTTAATGTTCATACCACATTTGATACTGCAACAGGGCACTTCGGTTTGATATCCATACAAAGCAGCATTCAGCATCTCGGTGGAGAATTCACCATACATTCCAGCCTTGGCAAAGGAACCTCAATCAACATCCGTTTGCCTTTAACCAAAGGAGCAACTGAAAAATGAGCGAACCCATTACAGTCATACTGCTTGATGATCACCCCCTGGTCATGGAAGGTCTCAACAACCGCTTAAACCGCGAACCCGGCATACAGGTACTGAAAACATTCAGCGATCCATTGCTTTTTTTATCCGAAGTAGAGGCGTTGCGACCAGATGTTGTTGTGATGGATATCCGCATGCCCCAGCTTGACGGGTTCGAGGTAGCGAGAAGATTGAAAGATCAATACGGGTTATCCGTCAAAATTATATTGTTATCCGGATACAACTATCACGAATTCCAGTTAAAAGCTTATGATCTGGGCGTCCATGCCTACTTGTCGAAACAAGCAACGTATGGACAGATTATCAACGCCATTCACCAAAGTATGTTGGGACATGTTCTTATTCCAGAGACTATGTTATCCCCTAATTTGGAGGAATCCCTCACAGCAACTGAACGGGAAGTGCTTAACCGCATTGCACTGGAGATGACCAACAAGGAGATTGCACAGGATCTGGCGATCAGTCAACGTACAGTGGAGTATCATATAACTTCTATTACGCAGAAATTTGGTGTAAAGTCCAGAATTGGTGCTGTAGTCAAAGGCTATCAGGCAGGGATTCTCGGTGACGTAACACTCCCTGAGAAACGTTAAAGCATGAAACATTTTACGAGAACAACAAAAGAGCGGCAGAACACCCTGTAATGCAACCTGAGGTTTGTTCTGGACCGCTCTATCTGTTGGTTTACTTTCCTATAAGGTGCATTCATGCTTGATGCGTGTGCTCCCTATCCGCGCTGACGCGCCGCATGACGTTCAGCAATACGAGCCGTGATTATTCCATGACTCTCATTGATTTCGTCCGGTGTACACGCGGCTTTTAATTCATATACTTTCACCGGAGAACGGTCGATAATATCCAAAAACGAATCAAAAAATGTCATGTCTTTACTATGGATGTATGGACACCAATGATCTGCCAACCCTACGGTTTCATGAATATGCACGCCAACCACGTGATCAATCAACGCGTTAGCCTCACGTACATTATCGTACAGCCCCATTCGATCCATCATCATACCATGACCAATATCGTACCAAAGACCAAGCGGCGCGCCCTTCATTTGTCCAATAATCGTTCCTGCTTCGTGCAAAGTCGGCATCTGATAACAGCGTGAACGGGTCTCAATACCGAAATTCACCCCGTATCCTCGCTGCTCAGACAAGTCACATACCTTTTCCAGACTCTCCTGAATCCGGCTCAGGTAATGTGCGCTGCCATCTTCCCGCTTCTCCAGCATCTCTTGCCATAAAGATTGATATGCCGGTGAATCAGGTCCTTGATCGTGGTATATCTTTTTCAACGCTTCATCTATATTGTATTCAAAGGGAACCTCACCGGGATGTACAACGACAGCCTTGGCCCCATAACGATGTGCGTACTCGGCTGAGCGAAGTAACAGCTCAATCGCCCGTTTGCGGCGCGGTTCATCATTGAACCCAAGCAGGACGGAATCCGTCCCGTAATCCGGATCAGCCACATGCGGAAATGTATTATGCACACTGGATACACCGATCTCGCCACGTTCAATCATCGGTTCTATCGTCTGCAACATCTCTTCCGTAACGTTATAATTCAGTTCAACTTGTTTGAATCCAAGAGACTTGATCTCTTCGATCATGCCTTGTCCGGTCGTATGACGTTTGATATTCCAACATGTTGAGAACGAATATTCCTGTTTGTCCGTATACATCATTGGTTCCTCCTGTCTCTCAATCTATCGCCCATTCATATTCCATTTATCTCTATCTATATAAGTTGAACCAATAAACTTTACACTAGATCACTCCAATTGCAGTACCATCTTCCGATCGCTGTTATTACCAGATTTTTTTGATCCCCTTCTCCAAAGGGAAAAATCCGGTGATAGCTTATGCTTCCGATGCAGCTTTCTTGCAGAAAGCTTTCAGGCGAACGCTCCGCTTCTTCAGATCCGTTCTGCACTCTTCGTTCTCGTGTAAATGTTCAGTTCATCTTATATACCTATTTATTCCTCAAACCGTTGTCTTCACGGAGAGTCAATTCAAATCTCATCTTGTTTGCAGTCTTCCTAGGCACATAACGATAGATGATCTCCACATGATTCACGTACATTAACACGAATGGTTCAGGCGCTTCAGCCTTCACGGTACACGTAAGTCCAGGGAACTGCCATAACGCTGGTGTAATGTCCTGCTGACGGAGGGATGGCCCTCTGATTTCAAAATAAACGTCGATCTCTTCCGCCGTATCCAGCTCCACATCAATGGTTAACGAATCTGGCGTGAGATCCGCATCGAACGTTACTCCGCGCAGATGACTATTCCACCCCTCGCCTACCTCACGGCGGATCAAGCGAAGATAATAGCGCTCCCCCGTCTCTGTCTGCCAGTGGATCGTGGCGGGATGCATCTGGCCGTTGGTATTTACACTTCCGGACATGGCCCCAATCATCCGATCCTCACCAATCCAGGCTTTGGCTGTACACAGATTACGATTCGACGTTGGATCATTGCGCTCACACAGTTCCATGAACTGTTTCTGTACAAGACGATCTTCTTGATGAGCCTTGAAATACGGCACGGCCTTCGCAGGCACATCCACCCCAAGGAGCGCAATCAGTGGATCATGACCTGACTCACAGTTGATTCCTGCCAGATATTCATACCCTTCTCCAAGCAAGAGATAGATAAATACACCGATCGAACTATGCTCTCGCATCTCCATGTCGTACGCCCGGGAGAATGGGCCGGAGAGATTCTCCAAGTTGGCATTGTAATATAGCGCAATGTTATTCCACAGCCCATGTTCAATCCGGTGTCCAATTTCGATCAAACGTTCCGTGAGTCCATACTTTCGATACATGCCAAGCACGGACAGATCCACTCCATAATAGGTTGTCGTATTAAACTCGGCGAATGTACCGTTGTATTGTTCAAACTCCTTCATGAACCCCTCTGCCTGTTCATCCGAATGCTGAACCCATTCTGTTCGGTTCAAGCGATGACCGTAGTAGTGGGTGATAAAAATATGCATTAACTCAATATTGGTGTTCATGGGGATTACGTCGGATAACCTGCGTTCTATTGACCCTTGAACTGCCAGTTCCATCGCATAATCCATCCGTTTCATGAGTGTCTCCGGCATAAGTTCGGCGAATTCGGCAGTTACGACCACACAGACACAAGCGATAAACTCGCGCCAGTTGGGATCATAACTGATCCAGACTGGTGGCAGAACCTGATTCACTGCCGAATAAAAAAGGTGTTTCAGTTGTTTGGGATCTGCGGCCTCTGTGAGCAGAGAGCCATTTTCCTGTAGTTTATGGATAAACTGCGCAGACACCTTCTCAAAGGTGCGTTCCAGGAAATAGGCCGTGCCTGGCGCAAAAGATTTCCAAGCATAGTGACCCGCTGGTGGGTGCACATCAGTTGGTCGGGTCGCGAAGGTTCCGTGATAGATCTCATCTGGAGCGTCATATTGAACATCGAACACCTTGTGGAACACCTGTATCGCGCGTTCCACATCACCAGGCTCATTTCGAATCAACAACCCAAGTGCATAATGTGCACTAGCTCGTGTACTGTGCTGCGATGAATCCTCTTCTTCGAAACTACGAAGCAAATCCATTTCCTTATCATAGAAGCTATCCATCATCGTCATGGACTGATTTACAAGATACTGCTGCTCTTTCGACATCTTTTCTACCATTCGTTGTGTCATTTCATGCAACCTCCCGAGACTATAGGTGCGTGTTCAAAAAGATCAGTTTTCAGTACCAAGAAGATGGAATTAAGCTAGAAATGGAGTAGCGGAGCGTAGGACAACTACGTGAGCAACTACAATGTTTCCGAAGGAAACAACCTTCGTAAGCCCCCGCTTATTTCGGCTAAATTTCATATTCGATGCTGATGATGCCACTAGGCATCATTCGTTATCAAAAGTGAACTTTTTGAACAACCTCTATTAACCTTTTACAGCACCTACCATTACGCCACTGATAAAGTACCGCTGCAACCACGGATACACAAGCAGGATCGGTAACGTGGAGAAAATAACGCTGGCTGCTTTCAGACTCTCAGGCAGGACTTGAACGGCACCAATGCCTTCGTTCTGCATCAATTCTGTAATCTGATTTTGCTGAATCATCTGATACAATTTCAATTGCAAAGGGTACAGCTCAGGCTTGGTGATATACATCAGTGCATCTTGGAAACCATTCCACCGTCCTACCGCGTAGAACAAACTCAGTGTCGCCATAACCGGAAGGGATAGTGGCAAGATAATGCGCATAAGTGTTCCAAAGTGGCTGCTTCCATCAATGCCCGCCGCTTCTTCAAGACTTTCGGGAATCCCTCGGAAGAAGGTAATGAGGATGATCATATAAAACGGACTAATCAATCCAGGCAGAATAAGTCCCCATGTGCTATCGAGTAGATGTAGATTTTTGATCAGAATGTACTCGGGGATAATGCCGCCACTGAAGAACATCGTCACCACAATGACAAGCATGAACCACTTGCGCCCTTTTAGATTACTCTTCGCCAGTGGATAAGCTGCTGCAATGGTCATCACCATGCTTAGCACCGTACTCAGGACGGTCAGCCAAATGGTATAGATGAGGGAACGAATCATCGATCCATCTGCAAATACCTTGGTATACGCCTCAAAGGATAACTCTTTGGGGAAAAAGGAAACTTCTCCTGAACCGATCGCTCGGTTTGAGCTGAGCGAGATCGCAATAATATGAATGAATGGTGCAAGACACAGCACCATCGTAATGACAATAAGAATGACGTTTACCGTGTTGAATATTCGATTCGCCGTGTTTTCAGACATCCCACTCACTCCTTACAGATCATATGTGATTCAATCCACTACATAATGCTCTCATCGGTTAATTTCTTGGACGTATAGTTCGCTCCGAGTATGAAGACAAGTCCAACTAATGCCTGGAACAAACCTACAGCTGTTGCGAGCGTAACCTGACCAGATTGTAAACCGACACGATAGACAAATGTGCTAAGCACATCCGAGTATTCACGTACAGCCACGTTTCCGATAATAAATGGTCGGTCGAAGCCGATGGAGATCATGTTGCCGACATTAATGATCAATAAGGTAACAATCGTCGTTTTGATGCCGGGCAAGGAGATGTGCCAGATTCTGCGTAGCCGACTTGCTCCATCCACTTCTGCCGCTTCATACAGTTCCCGGTTAATGCCTGTCAGGGATGCCAGATACAGAATCGTTCCCCAGCCTGCACTCTGCCACACGCCTACCGCAAGATACGTGAAGAGCCAATAGTTTTTGTCTGAAAGGAAAGGTAATGGATCAAATCCCATGCTCATTAAGATATTGTTAATGAAACCGGATTGTGTACCGAATACCTGAAGCACGATCCCTCCAATAATAACCCACGAAATAAAGTGAGGAATGTACAGTAAGGTCTGTGCCAACTTTTTGAACCAAGCCTTCTTCAGCTCGAACAATAAGATGGCCAATATAAGTGGTGCCGGGAAGGAAACCAGTAGATCCAGCATATTAAGCACTAACGTGTTACGTAATGCAGTGTAGAATCCCTGATTTTGAAACACTTCTCTGAATGCATCCAAGCCAATCCACTCACTACCGGAGATGCCTTGAAAGAAGTTAAAATCCTTGAACGCAATCTGCACGCCATACATTGGCCCATACTTGAAAATAATGAAGTAGATCATGGGCAGTAGGAGCAACGCATATAGTTGCCAGTTTCTGCGGAAATAGATGCTTGTTTTCATAAACCTTCCCCCCATGTCATTCAGGATTTTTCATTAAGGCGATGTTGCCATCGCCCTAATGAAATCCCTGTTCTTTGTTGTCATACGCATTAGATGTGATCTCTACTCTACTTATTTCATCGCTTTGTAAGCTTCTGTACGTTCATCCAGGATTGCTTGGCCACCGCTCGCCATGTAATCCTTCATCATGCTGTCATACGTCGCTTCAAAATCAGCGGGTTTGGAAATGGTTGTTTTCACGAAAAACTCCATAAATTTGTCTTTCAAACCGTTACCGTAACGTGCTTCTGCATCAATCGGTTTGGAGAAACGTACCGGTTGAATGGTGTCCGTGTTAGAGATCGCTACCGACTTGCGCATGTCATCCCGATACTTCGACTCTACCTGTACGACATAGGCCTCTTCATTTTTCTTGTCATCCCCAACGTATTTACCGTTCACGATAATGGCAATGTCACCGGAATTATAGATACGGCCTGCAATTTCAGGAGAAGCATCATCTTTGATCAGTGGTACCCCATCCACAAGTTCATAGTTCTCATTTTCAACACCAAATTGCAGGTCGAACAGGTTGTTGCCCGAAGCCATCCAATCCAGATACTTCATCGCTGCTTCCGCATTTTTACTCGATTTCGGAATCATGACATACATTGCATTGGGTGCATATGCCGGTTTGGCAAATTTGCCTTCGGAGTTTTTGAATGCATCAATCGGTGTCATCACTGCATCCGGTTGATTGGTTTGCAGGTTTTTGTACGTACCGGAGATGTAAATCTCCCCCGCATCCTCGGTGTAGAATCCAACTTTGCCGTTAGATACATCTTCCCACAGCTTTTTCTTGTCTTTGTCGAGTCCAAAGTCCTTACTCATTAATCCTTCATTATAAAGTGTGTTCATATATTTCAGAGCGTCCTTGAAACCAGGCAACAACGTTGGATAGTCATTGGAACCCAGTTGCTGCGTTAACGTATATTTTTGTTCTTCCGTCAGTGGTTCAATGAATGACCAGATGAGTGGTTCATATTGAGCCGAGGCAATAGACATCCCCATTGGGATAAGTCCTGTGCCCACCTTACCTGGATCTTTTTCCTTAAAGGCCTTCAGTGTTGTATGCAGCTCCTCAGCTGTCTCAGGTGACGGCAATCCGAGTGCATCCAGCCAGTCCTGACGAACATAGGATGCGTACTTGCCAAGTACAAGACGTTTACCTGGAACCGCAAACTGTTGACCATCATATTGACCGTAGGCCAGCGTTTCATCTCCCAGGAACTTCTTCAGATTAGGACCGCTTTGATTGATCAGATCCGTAAGTTCGGTCAGACCTCCTTGCTCTGCATACCGGTTGAATGTTCCTGAATCGTAGGTAAATACGATATCAGGTACTTCAGAGCCACTCGCCATCAGAACGTTAAGTTTCTGTACTTCCTCCGAGCGTGGTACCGGAACAAACTGAACATCGATGTTGTTTGGATCACCAAACTTCTCTTGAATGAAGCGAGTCAGATAACTGTCCGAAATGGTGTAGCCCGCCGGAGTGTTTCCCCGATCGAAGATTTCTACTTTCAAAGTTGTTTTTTCCCCCGAACCCGACTCTCCTGATGAAGATGTTGATTCGCTTCCTGACGAACATGCAGATAATAATAGAGTGAATGCTGTTACCACTGCGAGGATTGAACTTGCCTTGCCTGCCTTACGTCTTTGAAATAATCTCATTTGACCTTTCCCCTTTCGCACACTCTCTGAATGAATTCACATGATTGCCACTCCACTTTGTTCATCCCATTTTGTTGCACCTGTGAATGTCACTAATCATTACACACGATCTGATATTTAGACAATAAACTATTTTCAAAATGTAAAATTCACGTTTTTTAAGTTAAATACCGCAATATATAAACATATTTCCTGACAATATACAATTTTCACGACACTAATGTTAGATATACTAACATAATATGTTGTTTAAGGCCGACTTCTCATACCCAATCTGGCATCACCCATCTTGCAATAATCCTTTTTCCATAGAATTTCTCTTCAAAAAAAGAAAAAAGAGACCACATCTTATGTGATCTCCTTGTTTAGCAACACGTGTAGAACGATTCAACGTACTAATTCCTCGGCGGAAGATTAAACTTCATTTGACCAAACAACGTATCGATGGCATTTCCCGCAAATTGATCGATAACATGTTCGTTGCTTGTGTCCGTATGTTCCAAAATCAATACATTATACTTCTCATCATAGTGCATTCCGCCCAAAATAAATCGTACAGGAATGTCCTGAGCCGCCCCTGCCTTCGAAATGGCTTGAATAAGTTCGGATTCATGCCTTTGCTGACTTGTCATGTAGGTACCAACAGGTATAGTTATCGTATATGACGAGTCATCTACATGAAATGTAAATGTGTTGTTGCTTGCTGTGATGGTAACCTGTTTACTGATATCTACCGATCCCCATACTTGCTGTCCGTATTTGTACATCATCTTCACTCCTGCCCTATTAATCTATGAATTGTCATAATGCTAGTATAGGACATTCGTAAAATTCCATAACGCACCAGCTTAATGGGCATAAGATGTTGTATTAAAAATCAAAAAATCTCCTGCAAAGGACGATAAGGGACGAAACCTTATTGCCTCATTCAGGAGATTTCATTGATATCTCTAAGATTATTGGATTTCACCCGATACTCGGATGTTCTAACACGTGCAATTCCGTTATTGATCTCCTTGTTTTCCACTCTGCTTGCGGTAGTCTCCTGGTGTCACGCCCATAATCCGTTTAAATACTCTGCCAAAGGAGATGGCATTGGCATAACCCACTTGCAGAGCAATATCCTGAACAGCCATATCGGATGCAGACAACAGACGACAGGCCTTTTCGACCCTCAGTTTCACCAGAAAATCAACAAACTTCATCTCAAACTCTTCCTTGAACAGATAACTCGCATATTTGCCCGAGATTTGGAACCGATCACTCAGATGTTTCAGCGACAGATCCGGATCATCAAAATGCTCTTCAATATAAATCCGCAGCTCATTGATCATCGCACGATGACTTTTCGTTTCATTTACAGATACATAATTGCGATAAACCTCTTTAAGCCACTCCTGCAAAATATCTTGAATCCCCTCCAGTGTCTCCACCTGCTGGATATCACTGCGAAGACGAGTCAGGATTTCCTCGGCAAATTGGCTTTGCAACCGCTCAGACAGCTCCCCGAATTCACGGGACAACATCTGGATTAATGCCTGCAGCAACATGCGAATATCGTTATCTGTAATCTGATCTTCGCTGAACGCAACAAACATCTGGTCCAGTTGAGTCCGCCAACCATCACCCGTAAGCCTGAATTCACGGACAAAGTCTGCGAGCATCTGCAAATACTTGTACGATTGCAGCTCAATACGATCCGGCAGTTGCTCACTGAGAACGATCGCATCTTTACCCAGGGTAAGTCTATGTTGCAAACCCGCATCTGCACTCGCATAGGAACGAGTAATCTCCTCCCAGCCCGATACGGTTCGTCCAATCCCGAACGTAAACCGGAGGCGGAAGTTTTCCGCAATCCACATATGCATCTGCTTAGCCAGATCCATAAGCAATTCGCGGTCCAGTCCTTCCTGCTCATCCGACGCAATCACCACAATAAGCCTGCGGTTCCCAAACCATTCAGCCCAACCGCCGAACTGGGTCTCGTTCTGCACAAGTTCTTCCACTACGTTCATGAGCGCAATCTTCAGAATATTCTGATTGGTCGAGAGATCGTCACCATTCATCTCCGCAATGAGCACGGCAACACTCTTCGGTTCCATGAATCGTTCCTCTAGCGGTAGCAGATGGCGAAGTCGTTGACGGAACGAATCCATTCGCTCTCCTTCCATAAGATCAACAAGCAACTGTCTGCGGTGAATCAGCAAGTTTTCATGATGTTGTTTCTCATAGTCAACCGTTTGAGCAATCAGATGTTCCAGCGCACGGTCGATGAGTGCCAGTTCATCCTTGACGGATGGTGCTGCTTCATCCTCCTCGGCACGTGGCTGTAACGCCTGAATTCGATTCATGATCAGCTGAATGGGGCGTGTATTTCTCCGAGTAATGTAGATTAGTCCCGCCACCGCACCAACAATCGTTAATAAACCAATACCGATCCACACATAAGAAACAAGGGATACCCATGAATACAGTTGTCCGGATTGAATACCACTCTCAAAGACCAGACCAAGTTTGTCCGCAGTCACACGATTAAGGATTTCACCTGCTGAAGGGTCCATTTGATGCGCGGTATAGATCAGATTGTCGCTCTTATCCCGAACCTGAAGAACAGATAACTTTTCATTGGTCATGTTATCAATCTGCCGTTCCACTGCATACATGCGGATGGTAATGACGAGCAGTCCTTCCCCGCCCCACGGTAACGGAAGCCACTTATTCATGCTAATCACCTGTGAAGGTACGTCGAAGGAACGTTCCTTATAATCACGTGGCAGGTTCCAACCGAGGTTCTCCCGATCTTTCAAGGCTTGCTCAATATAGGCACGATCTTCGAAATCTTCCAAACGCATCATGCCTCTGGGCGTAAGAATCTGGGAATCGGACATACGATAGAGATAAATGGATTGAATCATATCCTGCTGATCCAGCATACGTCCCAGCCCACTTGCCGCATCATAGATGAACTGACTCGATAATTGTCCCTGTCCAGCTTCCAGAAAGCGACTATATGTTTTGTTTGCACCAATGTCTTCAAGCAACCGAAGTTCAATGTCACTTAACGAGCGCTCCAATGTATCCACGATATAGCGGGTGGAGATCATGTCGGCTTTTTGTGTTTCGTTACGTGAGAGTTCGTTGACAATCAGGAAGGAGAGAAAGATCAGAATGGAAATCGTAAGCAGAAAAATAGGAAAATACGAATACATCAACTTGGTGTGCCAATTCCGCTTCAGATTTACTTTCATAGGCTCCAACTCCTTCCATTTCTATTCTAATGAGTATGCTCTTCTCTGTTCTTTGGCCTGCCTGCTGACGATATACAGAATCACCGATCCTAGTGCCGCACTGATCGTGCAAGCCAGATACATCAGTGATGGACCGCCGGAATCGAGTAAATATCCGTTAAGCATATTACCAACAATTCCGCCCAGGCCAGCAAACACCATGTTAAATAAACTTTGTCCTGTGGCCTGCATCTCACGTCCCGTAACGGAAGCCACATATTCCACTGCTGCGATATAGAAGAATCCGAAGGATAACCCATGCAGCACCTGAACGCCAATCATGACCTCAGGTGTTGGCCATAGCCATTGTATCCCCCAACGTAACATATACGCCCCTGCTGCAAGCAGCATCGTCCGTTCATGCCCCCATTTTCGGAGTATGAATGCCGCTGCCAACATGGATGGAACATTAGTAATTGACGCCAGCAACAGTGCTGTACCCGTCATGGTCACAGAACCGCCAGCCATCTGAAATGAAATAACAAAAAAGGAGTTAAACGCAGTGAGCGTTTGGTTAACCAGGAAACAACCTGTTAGAAATAGAAGGAATGTCCGGTTTCGGAGCAATCTTGCCAAACCTACGGAGAAGGTTACCGAGGACGAGGATATGCTCGTCTGCCGGGGAAGTGTACTTGCCAGTATAGCGCTCAGAATGTTAAACAGGAGAAATGGCAGCCATAACATGTGAATGGAAAACTGGGAGAGATACATCCCTGCGGCAAATCCCCCAACTCCCGTTCCTATGCTGCCGAAGAGTCGGATCATGCCATATGAGGTATTCGCGGCTCTCGCAGCTGTAACCGCATAGGAGTCAGCCACGGGTATTTGAGTCACTTGGAATATAGTGCATAAAGTATAAATCAATATTAATATAAAGTACACTTGAATATTGTAGAAATACGCTAACGATGCAGGAACAAGCAGGCTTATCACCAGGACGAACCGTGTCTTTTTAAACTTATCTACCAGAATTCCCCATATAGGTTGAAGAATAATGGATACAAGTGTGCCAAACGCCATAATAAATCCGGTTTCTTTACTGGAAAACCCTTGTGCTACCAATATGGGATTAATGTACGGGTTAAACATCCCCCCGGCAAGCCCCATAAACAGATATAGGCCCTGTAATTTGAGTAAAACACGTTTTGCATCATTGGAATCGGCTTTTGTTTTCTCTGTGTAAGCCTTCATATGTCTACTTCTCATCCGGATCTCCATCCTTTATTTCTGTAGTTGCTTCGCCTATTCTCTATTTTTATGTGCGTGTCAGACTCGATTTGATTGCAGCCAATGCCCCGATTGCTCCTGCTTTGTTCCCAAGTTCAGCTACAGCTAAAAGTGTAGGCAGAACAGTGTAACGTTGGAGGCGTGTGCGCACTTCATTTAGATAATAGGATGGGTTGGATGCAGCCACGCCACCACCGATCACTATAATGGAAGGATTGAGTAAAGCCGTAATATTCGCCAGACCTCTCGCCATATAACGCATGGGTAGTTCCAGAATCTCCAGGGCAGCAAGATCACCCGACTCCGCTGCTTTGAATACATGCCTGGCTTCAAGCTGTTCCGCTTCCCCTCCTGCCAGACTCATGATCAGGGATAAGGAACTTCCCTTTCCAGCAGCAAAATAACGCCTCGCCTGTTCGGTAATTCCCGTACCTGAAGTCACTTGCTCAAATACGCCAAAGGAATCCGCATCCGCAACGTAACCGGTATGAAGCCCTTCGTCTCCTGCAATGAAATGCCCAATCTCACCTGCTGCTCCATTCTGACCGCTATAGAGTTGTCCATTCAGGATAAGAGCAGATCCAATGCCTGTTCCAACCGTGACCATTACACAGTGTTGATGTCCCTGTGCTGCCCCTTGATCATATTCTCCCATTGCGGCCATATTCACATCATTATCCAACATGATATTCCCGCTGTAATACTTCGCAATAACAGGGCGAATATCTAGCTCAGGCCACTGAAAAGCCGGAGCATTTCGCAGTATTCCCTCCTCCTGCAGAACCACACCAGGGAATCCCAAGCCTACACCGTTAAGTTGATCCAGACTGCATCCAACTTCGCGGCAGAATGTTTCCAATTCAGCGAATAACCATCGCAAGAACTCATCCGGCTGATCACTGGCAAGCGTAGGCAAGATACGTTCATGAACTTCATTTCCAGCCTGTTGTGATGACAAGAGCATTAATGTTTTGGTGCCTCCAATGTCAATACCTGCAATCCAGCCGGATGGATCACCTCCAACCGTACCATTCTGATTGGTCTGATAATTATTACTTACGTTTTTCACGGATTCTGTCATCCCTTTCCCCTCCTCACATGTTGTATATCCAATCTCTTATTCCATGGCTTCCTGCTGAAGGTTCAGCATCGTTTGTTGTATGGCCACCTGTACCGCGCCAGTGACAACAGCCTGCTCACCAAGCTTGGAACAGATTAACTGTGGTTGCACCGGGAATTGCTCAGAGATGATCTGCCTCAGTAAAGGCAATAACACATCACCGTTCCCTCCTACGCCTCCGCCAAGCACAATGAGATCCGGAGCAAGCACAACGCTAATCTGACGCAGAGCGGAAGCAATCTTCTGGCTGTATTGTTGTAGAATGTCTAACGCCTCTACTTCTCCACTGCGCGCAGCTTCAAATAACTTCTCGGGAGTCAGGTGTCTGTGAAGATCATCTGTAATTACATCTACTTTTACATCCATATCCACATCTGCACCCGAATCAGCAGCCTCCAATAATAGTTCATCATGCTGATCTAGATAATCTTGCGCCAGTTGCATCAGACCATCAGCGGACAGCACTTCCTCCAGACGTCGGCCATCGTCCACCAGCATCTCCGCGATCTCTCCGGTTAACCCACCAAGACCTCGAAGCAGTTGACCATGCACCATGATGCCAGCACCCGTCCCTGTACCAATCGAGAAAAAAACAAACAAGGGATACCCTGCTGCTGCACCACTCCGATACTCCCCAAGCGCCGCAAGATTCACATCATTTTCCAGAATTACTTCACAGGGAAAAGCTCCTGACAACGACTCTAGAGAGAAAGCTTCTTGCAGACCCGCTAACGGGTCCACAATACGATGGATACGCCCTGAATCAGGCAGCACTACGCCTGGTATACCAAACCCGATGCATTGAATCTGATCCCAGTTTAGATGATTCTTATCAAGCAATTCGTTCATATGGCTTCGAAGAAGCTCCAACATCGTCGCTTCTGCTGGCTCATGAGCTTTTTGAACAACCATAGGATATGTTCGATAGGCAATGATCTCTCCATTCAGATCGGATAATGCAATCCGAATACGTGTTGCGCCGATATCTATACCACAGACATAATAAGCCGTTTCATTGAAACGAATGAGGGTTGCTTTGCGACCCTGAGCGTTGTCAGCTCTCCCCATTTCCCTCACCAGATTACGGTCAATCAGATGTTCGATCGCCAAAGACACCGTTGGTTTACTAAGTCCGGTCTGACGGCTGATATCCGCTCTCGACATCGTTCCCTGAGTTATCAGGGCATCCATAATGAGATTTTCATTCAGATTGCGGATATACTGCGGTGTGCCAGCCATGTTATCGCCTCCTCTAATAGTTAGTTAGGTTTATTAACAAATTGATTAAATTCAATATATCATCGTGCTTGGTCGGTGTACAGCTTTTTGTCATTGCACTCTTTTACTAGAAAGAACCACATCTTCACCTGTAACACAAAAGCCTAATAAAGGAATTATTATACAATAATAGACGTTTATACATTACCGAAACAGTGACGCGGTCATAGAATACCTTATCACGATCAGGGAGGTTTTAATATGTATAGAAAACATCATAAATGTCATCATCCAAGACCAAAGTGTTTTTACAAAAAAATTACGAAAACTTGTGTTACCAAAATTAAATATGTCCCTACAAAGTGTAAAAAACATTGTTGTGTCACTGTTGAATATTGTCCAGTCAAAAAAAGAAAACATTATTAATATTCTTTTGCCCTTCTCTATAGAGAAGGGTTCTTTCTTTTTGAACTAGATTAATACGGGATACAATTAACCTATCAAAAAAGTTGCGGTGATATTTCACCGCAACTCCTTTCTTCCTTATATACATATTCATTAAGTTTTGGAGAGTTCAATAAATCCTTCACCGAATACATCACGCACGTCATGAATGGTGATAAAAGCAATCTCATCTTCTGCTCGTACAATCTTCTTCAGCATAGAAACTTCCTGCTTACTAATCACAATGTATAGAATTTCTTTCTTATTTTTCGTGTAATAGCCATGACCAGACAGGACGGTTACTCCGCGATCCATCTTCTCAATGACTTGCTTCGCGATTTCATCCTGTTTGGAAGAGATAATCATGACTGCTTTTTTCGGATTGAGTCCTTCAATAATGAACTCCATTGTTTTGGTTCCAACAAACAGCAAGACAATTGTACACATTAATCCTTGCGGTCCAATGATGAAGTATGAGGAGAAAGCCACAATCAGATCGAAGAACAGAAGTCCGTAACTGATATTCCAATCCAGATATTTGTTGGCAAGTCGGGCCAGGATCACTGTTCCCGCCGTTGTGCCTCCCACTCTAACAATTAAGCCAATACCAAGACCGGCAAATAATCCGGCAAAAATGGTATTGATCCAGAGTTCATCTGATGCAATCGTCCAACTCTCCGTCAGATGCAGGAACAACGAGTTGAATACCACTGCAATAATCGTATATACCGTAGTCGTTTTATCAAGAAACCGATATCCCACAATTAACAAAATACCGTTCAGGATCAAGTTCATCAGTCCAGGGGACCATTCAAACAGGTAATACAAAATAATCGTGATACCCGTGACGCCGCCTTCAGCCAAATCGTTCGGGATGACAAACAGGTTCACCGCCAGTGCAAACAGAAATGCACCTGCCATAATAAATAGGATATCCGTAATTCGTTTCTTCATTATGCATTCCATCCAATCCATCAGAAATCAACCTAATCGACCCGTCTCATAAGTTGTCATAACCACTCAAGGATAGATTTTACCATGCTCTCAACAAAATTTGTATACATAATACAAATTGTTGCGTGATTTGTGCAAAGGAATTTGTAAAACCTGCTCTTCTGTCTTCTGCAGAGCTGTTGAGTATCATACACCCATGACAAATGTCATGGTCCATCATTGATATTCATCATTACAGAAGGCTGACGTTTATGACTTACTGTCATGTTCGGATTGTTTTACAATGATAAAAACGCTTCCTACAGGAAAGTCTAGCGGGAAACGCCAAGTTGTAGCTGATTACAGTTATAACGATTGAAGGAGGACACAATTTTATGAACAGATCAAAAGAAATGGCCTTAAAAAAAGAAGTTACCCCTTACGAAAAAAATGATCTCAGACTAAGTATCCGCCAGTTAATCAATACATTGCTCCCGCTCTTCTTGTTATGGGCTGCAGCTTACTTTAGCTTATCGGTTTCCTACTGGCTGACCTTCCCGATTGCCTTGGTGGCATCCGGATTTGTACTTCGGACCTTTATTATTTTCCATGACTGCTGTCATGGTTCATTCTTCAAGAGCAAACGCGCCAATGATATTCTCGGTACCATTACGGGTGTGTTAACAGTAACACCTTATCAGCAGTGGAAAAACGAGCATTCTATCCATCACGCAACAAGCAGTAATCTTGACAAACGTGGTGTAGGTGATATCTGGGTTATGACGGTTGACGAATACAAAGCAGCTTCTCCTTGGGGACGTCTCTTCTATCGGATTTATCGTAACCCGTTTGTATTGTTTTGTATCGGACCCATTTACGTGTTTCTGTTGGCTTACCGTTTTAACCGCAAAGGTGCAAGACGTAAAGAACGCATCAACACACATCTGACTACCGTATTGATCGTAGTGCTCTATGCATTCATGTCCTGGTTAGTCGGATGGCAGGCTTTTGTAATGGTGCAGGCACCTATCTTCTTCTTCTCCGGTTTCTTTGGTATCTGGTTGTTCTACGTCCAACATCAGTTCGAAGAGACGTATTTTGAACATGAAGATGAGTGGAGTTATGTAAAAGCAGCTGTTGAAGGCAGTTCTTATTACAAATTGCCAAAATTATTGCAATGGATCAGTGGTAATATCGGGTTTCACCATGTGCATCACTTGAGCCCACGTGTACCTAACTATTTCTTGGAAGAAGCACATAACGCAACACCACCTTTGCAAAAAGCAACGACTATTACACTACGTTCCAGTCTGGTTGCCCTGCGCTTCCGTCTGTGGGATGAAGATTCTAAACAGTTTATTAGCTTCAGACAGCTCAAAAAGCTATCCCGCAAGCCGTATGTTCAACCGCCTATCCGAGTAACCAATCCAGCGGGTCTGACAGAGAAGCCTTAACTCTGTCGGATTCGTTTTCTTGTGTTCAAGCCATAGTCATGCTACAGTCATGCTAAAGTTGAGTACAAGTGCAAGGAGGAGAATTCCATTCAAAAGTGGATGCAAAATTTTTATAAAAAAACAGGGTTGAACCTTTATGTATGGCTCGCCTTTTTCATCCTGCCCTTCTATTTTATATCGCAATATTCTAAATTATGGACGATGGTAACCGGCATCATCATTATCCTCGTCTTCTTCGTCTGTTACCTGCTCGCCTTCATCACCAAGGGCTGGCAGGTGTACATGTGGATTGGAATGCTTATTGCCATATCCATTACAATGACGATCGCCTATGATTATGCGTATTTCTCATTGTTTCTTGCTTTCTTTATTGGGAATATTAAAAATAAAGCCGGTTTCTTCACCCTCTACTCGGTGAACCTGGCAGCCAGTTTCGTAACCATTAATTACGGTTTCATTAATCAGAGTTCTCTGTTGGTGAGCCAACTCCCGTTTGTATTCATCAGCTTAATGGCCTCCATCCTGCTCCCAATCAGTACGTATAACAAAAACAAAACTGAACAATTGGAAGGCCAATTGGAGAATGCGAACAAGCGACTTGATGATCTCGTAAAAATGGAAGAACGCCAGCGTATCGCTCGTGACCTGCACGATACACTTGGACAGAAGCTCTCTCTGATCGGTCTGAAAACCGATCTGGCGAGACGGCTGCTCCGCAATAATCCCGATCAGGCCGAGATTGAATTGAACGACCTCAGACAAACGGCAAGTACAGCTCTGAAGGAAGTCCGGGAAATGGTCACTACCATGCGTGGTACACAATTGGTCGATGAACTGTTCCGGGCGGAGCAGATTCTGAAGGCCGCTTCGATTGAATTTGTGCTGGAAGGTAATCCGAAGTTACAGGATACGTCACAATTGAATGAAAATGTCCTCGGTATGTGCTTGAAAGAAGCTGTCACCAATGTCGTCAAACACAGTCAGGCAACAACCTGTACTATCATCATTAAAGAAACACTATCGGATAATGTATTAACCGTTCAAGATAACGGTGTTGGAATAGAACGAACTCGCAAACAGGATCGGCGCGGAACAGGAATTTTGGGCATGAAGGAACGACTTGAATTTGTGAACGGTTGTCTGGATATTCGCTCTGCGACAGACATCCCGGGTACAGCGATCATTATTCATGTTCCGAAACTCGTTCGCAAACCGATAAAGGAGGCAGAATCATGATTAGAATTGTAATCGCGGAAGATCAGCGCATGATGCTCGGCGCCTTGTCCTCCCTCCTCAATCTGGAGGAAGATATGGAAGTCGTCGGACGTGCCAGCAACGGCCAGGAAGCCCTTGCCCTTGTTCAGGAGCTTGCACCAGACATCTGTCTGATGGATATAGAAATGCCCGTAAAAAGCGGCCTTGAAGCCGCAGAAGAACTCAAAGGAATGAGCTGTAAGGTCATTATCCTGACCACTTTTGCCCGGACCGGATATTTCGAACGTGCCCTAAAGGGCGGTGTCCGTGGTTACCTGCTCAAAGACAGTCCAATTGAAGAACTTGCCGAGTCGATCCGCCAAGTTATGAATGGCAGACGCATCTTCGCTCCCGACTTGGTAGATGAAGCTTATGTAGAAGAAAATCCCCTGACAGAACGGGAGAATGCCGTACTAGGCCTTATGGCAGATGGGAAAAACACCAAGGAAATCGCCGGGCATCTGTTCATCACAACGGGCACGGTGCGTAACTACATCTCCATTATTCTCAACAAGTTAAATGCCAGTAACCGGATTGAGGCCATCACTCGCTCCAAGGAAAAAGGGTGGTTCAAATGAAAGCACCGCTTTAACCCATTGAAACAAAAATAAGCATGTACCCCGGCTGCATAAGCTGCGATAACATGCTCAAAATAAAAAGCTTGGCCCAGCAATTTCTTCCTGGGCCAAGCTTTTTTATGTGTATCGTAACAATCCAACACTCATCTCTTCTACACTGCAGAATATCCGTAAAACATTCAAGATTTATTTCACAGATACAACCATGCCAAGAGCTTCTAATGGCACTTGATCGGTCTTAAGATGATGAATTGGGTTACCGTCCTGCCATGAGATCGTTACATGAACAGACTGTCCACCACTTGGATATTCAACCTTGATATACCCTTTATCTTTGGGTACAGGCAACGTATGTGACTCCAGGTACTCCACCATTTTCTTCGCTATTCCCGGATTATTCATTTCATCTTCGGAAACCGAACGAATTTCCAGCGTCCATCTACCTTCTTGCCAAGTCAGATATTGACTGCCTGCGGCACCTTCACTCATACCTTTGATGCCATGTCCCAGATCCACAGCCATATCTGCTGGAATATCTTTCAGGTCCGTCTCAGGGAATATTTCTGGCTGATTCGGGTCTTTATAGGTCTTCACTTCATAGGAAGCCAGTACAGGTATCTTACTGTCGGATGCAGTTAAAGATTGATCATTAATGGCAACAGACTGAGTAGTAGCGTAGAAGTTTACCTTAAATGCATCAGCAGTATTGGACAGTATTGCCGCCCCCAAAGATGTACCCTTGTCCAATGAAAATGAAGTGGGTAACGCTGCATCCTTCATCTTCAACTGGTCGCGAACTTGTTTGATCACATCATTCACACCTGATTGACCAATGGCAACTTGGTTGTCATTTGCCTTCGATCCTGATGTGTGTTCATTATCTGTTGTGCCCGTATTCTCTTTGGTTCCTGTTTCATTTTCATTAGAGAAATCAGCACCACCACTTCCGGTCTCGGTCTGCTCCCCCACTGTTGTCGTTGGTGAAGAACTATTCTCTGATGTTGCTGCATTTGAATCCGGTCCGCCACATCCTGCCAGAGCAAGTAAAACGGCTGTCGTTACTGGAATCGTGATCCATAATGGCTGTTTCTTCATGATGTGTACCTCCTTCGTTGTAGCCAATCTAAAAATTCAAAAGATTAACGCTTGTCGTTCCAGAAGTTAACTGGCTGCACTTTTTTGCTTAATACTTCAAAACGATACCCTTCTGCCTTCAAAGTTTTCAACACTTGCGGTAATACTTTCAGCGTTGCTTCCTGGTCGTGCATAAGCACAACAGGTGTTGTTCCACTCTTTTGCACATTGTGGATTTGCTTCATTACACTGTTATAGACTTTCTGGTGATCTTTCTGGTATTTCCAGTCTTCCGAATCCACATTCCAATCCCATAGATGGAATCCACCCTGGCCCAGCAGTACATTACGGAATGCCGGTTTGAGATATGGTTTACTACCATATGGCGTCCGAACGAGACTTGTTTTAACTCCGGCAACCTTATTCAGACTTACATTGGCCTGTTGCATCTCTTTCAATCCGCTATATGCAGATTTATAGAATTTGCCTGGAACGTGAGTCACACCATGCAGACCCAATCCATGCCCGTCAGCTACGATTCGTTTGGTAGCCTTCTGAAATTTTTCCATCTGAGGACCCAGCATGAAAAACGTTGCCTTCGCATGATACTGATCCAGAATATCCAGTAACTGACCCGTATGAGCGGTTGGCCCATCATCAAACGTCAGGTATATGATTTTGGAATTTGCTTTGCTTGCACCATCCTTGGATGCAGCAGATTTGGCAGATACCGACTGCGGCAATAATAGTGGAATGATTAGTAAAATAGCAAGTGTGACCATGATAGATTTACGAATATGTAGCATAATTAAAAGTCTCCCTTTTGTGTTATATTTCCCCGGGTGTCCATGTTGTTCTACCTTCATCCCTTGGCGATTAATCCTAATACTATCAAAGATAGTGGCTCCTGTTCTCGCTCCAAAGACTACGGTAGAGTTACACTTTTGTCAGATAAACCTAAAATTTAATACGAATTTGATAGATTTGCGCAAAATAAGATCCCGCCAGGATAGATCAATTGTGACATATCCTCTATTACCCATATTCAGAATTTTGATAGACCTTCACTCCAATTCAAGCAAATCTATACAATCATTAAATATCGTTGCATGCAAAAAAACCTGCACAAGTGCAGGCTTCTTTGTCTTCAATCAGCATATGGCATCAAACCATCATCCCTTGCAAGGGGATTGCCCCCATTGCTTTCAGGATCATTACCTCATGCTGTATGTACATGGTGCTTTGACGCTGGAATCTTCTCGACTCCCTAAGTGCAATTTATTCAGTTGGAGCAGTGAACGAACGTTTGCCAAACTCGGCATCCAGCATGTAGAAGGCATTGCTGTCTTTTTCAATGCGGCGCAGCTTCTGAACAATATTGTCAAACAAAGCTTCCTCTTCAACCTGCTCATCAATGAACCATTTCAGGAAATACATCGTTGCATGTTCACGTTCATTCAGAGCAATGTCAGCCAGATTGTAGAATTTTTTCGTGTTTTGCTGTTCATGAGCATAACCATGCTCAAATACATCCAGCATCGAAGCATATTCATTCTTCGGTTCTGGCAAAGCCGCAAGTGTGGCACGTTGTCCACGATCATTCAGGAATTTGTATATTTTCATGCCATGGAATCGCTCTTCTTCCGCTTGCACGATGAAGAAGTTCGCAAATCCATCCAGACTTTTGCTGGAACAATAGGCTGCCATAGCCAGATATACATGAGCGGAATAAAACTCAAAGTTCATCTGTTCATTTAAAGATTCTGTTAACGTTTGGCTCATAATCAAAACACCTCTTTCTTTCTCTAGGGATGGTTATATTCTAACATAACGTAAGCAGGACTTACACCGATTTTCTACAAAATTCGCCAAGGACTGAACGAACAAAAAAGCTCTGCCGCGATGGCAGAGCTTCTTTCATTCTTTAGAGATATGCAATTATACCAAGAACGCTTTGGAGATGATAACCAACAGGATGAACAGAACCAGAATGGCACCTACAGAAGTGAAACCTCCGTATCCGTAGCCTCTTGTTTCTCCACCTAATACTTCGCTCATTGACCGTACCTCCTCTGCAACAGGTATGGGTTATCTTATGCAGGAAGAACGACTTTGACAGGGCGGATGCCCTAATTATTCAGATTGCTGTTTTTTTCGTTCAGTACCGGGGAGATTGCACACGCATGATATCCA
The DNA here is from genome assembly GCF_038004485.1 of Paenibacillus sp. FSL R7-0026. Classification (NCBI taxonomy): domain Bacteria; kingdom Bacillati; phylum Bacillota; class Bacilli; order Caryophanales; family Paenibacillaceae; genus Paenibacillus; species Paenibacillus sp. FSL R7-0026. Next base: position 2,475,840 of record NZ_JBBORG010000001.1, on the reverse strand, counting down.
GAAAAGGCACCTTCGCTGTGAACTCTTCTTCGGTATACTCTACATGCACGAGTCGTGTACGGGAGTCCATTTTGACGATGACTCCTTGCACCTGATCTTCTTTGCCCCATACCGTCAACAGTACTTCCGAACGTTCCCGAAAGGCTTCAACCAGCTGGTTTCCCAACTCTTCAAGTTCAAACTCATCCCGTGTAGGTCTTTTTGCTACTTTTGCTTTTGCCAATGTGGCTGCCTCCTCTACTCCGACGTCCCGATTCCACGGGTTGATTGCCGAGTTCATATTCAATTAGTATACCATTCATTTACGTTCGTGTAATCTCATGGCATCCAGAATGAACAAATTACTCAGGCAAGTTACCGTTAACCGTGATACCTCCTATTCTTCTCTATACTCCACAATGATGCTGTACTCATTCGATCGGGTTTCGCCAGCCCGTTTTTGTCCATTCCATTCATACGTGTACCGAGCAATCAAGTCTCCTTGCAGCGTCCCCGCCTTCTCAGAAGCTAACTTCGCTACATACGAGATGTTCTTTTCCGTTCCAGGCTCAATCACGCCCACATGCAGGACCCGTGGTGTGGAATACTCTGATATGCTTAATTGGAGCTCACCCGTAGCTTGCCCAAGCCATCTGGCACCCTCAGGTAAAATGCTCCCAAGTTGTACACGTGCCGGCAAATTGCCCGTATTCCCCACGCGTACCTGAAAAGTGACGGTACCTCCCTGCTCGACCAATGTGGGTGTCACTTGAACGTAAGCGCAAATTATCGGCGCTTTCAATTCGACCACAGCTTCATTGGATGTAATCATCCGCTGCACTGACCGTGAATCTGGCAATCTAAATGTATACATCAGGCTAGCATGATTCACATACCTGTAGTCATCAGGCATCGATTCATCTCGATCTGGAAGTTTCGCTTCGAACTGAATATTCAGTATCGACCGGGCTGTCAACGTCCCCAGATTAAGCCCTTTAACCAGATTGGTTCCGGGACGTTTAACCCCATTCCAGCCCAAACTGCCTTCGACAAATGTCATACCTGTTGGCAGTACATCCAGGAGAGTTCCATCCACCGCATAACTGCTTGCATTGGAGACGGTAATATTATATTGGACGGCATCACCCAATGTGGCCGTCACCGGGAGCACACTTTTCAGCACAGAGACCTGGGGCTGTATCACTTCCAGGGTAACCTGATTGGAGTAGACCGTCTCCTGCTGTCCTACCGAGATATATGACAGTACAGCTACACTTGATATTCCGTTTGCATCGCTTCCCCCCATAACCTGAACCCGATATTGTACCCTAATTGAGCTTCCGGGCAAAATCTCTCCAAGTTGTATGCCCGTATCAGGCGTTACTTGTGGCGCAAACATTTCATCTACTATGACACTCGCAGGTATAAAAACAATACCTTGTGGCAAAGAAATCGTTACTTTGGCATTCGTGGCTGCAATAAAACCCGGATTGCTCACGATGACGGTGTACATGACAATATCCCCTGAGAAGGTATAGATGTGATCCGCCTGCAAGGAGATCTCCAGCCGGGATGAGACCAGATTGACCTCCACGATATTGGATTGTTCCATACCTGTAACCGTTCTGCCTTCCGGTGTCAAAAACTCATAGTTAACCTGTGCCTGGTTCAGCAGCTTCAGTGTCTCAGGTAAACGCAAGATTACAACTTGGAAGTGGTATCGCAACGTGGCTCCGGGCTCGATTTCGGCTGGAGGCAATCCTCTCTCTGGTGATGCTCCCGGTAACGGAATACCATCACGCAGTACACTATTGGGAAGCAGTGCCGTCTCTGCAGATAGCTGATCCAATAGGTGCACTAAGGCCGGAAGATTTCCGGTGTTAACAATTTCAACATGGTAGATAAGAGACTGCCCCAAGGCAGCCTCTGTGACATTGCACACTTTTCTGACTTCAAGCCTGGGGCCGATCCACGGTGTTACAACCGTATTCGAATAGGATACCTGTTCCAGTTCAGTCGCACCCGAGCTGAATCGAACCAGGGACTGATTCTTTAGCCAGTGGGACAACGGACCGGAAGATTGGCTCATATCACCACAACCTCTACTCTGAATGTAACCGTAACGGAAGCACCCGCAGCAATCGAACCAAGCGTGATGCCTGTATTCGGATTCCCTGTTGGTCTTGGCACACCATCCACCGTAACACTTCCTGGCACAAATACTGTACCAACAGGTACCGGGTCAACCATGACCACATTATTCACCACTTCAATACCGCTATTGGTTACTACAACCGTATAGGTGATTACATCACCAACAACAGCATCAATGGCACTTGTGCTTTTGGCAACAACAACATTGGGTGCAGATACCGGGATAACCAGAACATTCGAAGATACGGTCCCCGTCAACAGACGGCCATCGGGTGGACTAAATGTATAGTTGGCCACCGCCTGGTTAACCAGTTGCTGATCCTGCGGCAACGTATCTACAGTTACTTCGAGGGTAACCGTTACAGTAACCGTACCTCCGGACGGTATGGTACCCACAACGATACCCGTCTCCGGATTGGCACCTGGCTGTGGAACACCATCAATCAGAACACTGTTAGGAAGCAGTACCGCTCCGTTTGGTATACTGTCGATTAATGTTAAATTAGCAGCAAGATTCCCACTATTGATAATTGCAAAAGAATACGTGATGGTGTCACCAATGGTTGCATTGGAGGTGCTCCCTGTTTTGGTTACGGCAATAATCGGCTGATAGATTGGTGTTACAACCGTATTGGAATACGCTGCTCCCGAGAAAACACCCGATGTGAAACTTACGGAAGACTGACTGCTCACTTGTGGTGGTGTTGGAAGCGTATTGACCCGCACTGCATACGATACCGCTATCGATGCTCCAGGCGCCAAACTACCAAGAGCTATGCCCAGCGCAGGGTTGGCCAAGGCACGTGGGACGCCGTCCACCAGAACACTGCCTGTAACAAATGTGGTGGCTGGGTTAATCGGATCGGTGATCACAATGTTGTTTACCGGGTCAATTCCTTCATTGGTCACAACCATTTCATACACAATCGTGTCGCCTACCACGGCATCAACTACCGAAGCCGTCTTAACTACACTCACGTTCGGAGCAGATACTTGAATGTTGAGTACGTTGGACGTAATCGTGCCTCCAAGTGTTCTTCCATCAGGTAATGTATACGAAAATGTCGCAGAAGCCTGATTGGTAATCGACTGGCTCAAAGGTAACGTCACAATCACAACGGAGAAGGTAACTAGTGTTGTTGTGGAAACGACACCAAGCGGAATACCCGAAGCCGGATCTGCACCTGGTGCAGAAGCCCCGTTAATAATAACGCTATTTGGAACAAGCTCTGTTCCTGCCGGAATGGTATCGGTCAACGTGACGGATGCCCCATAGTTCCCGGTATTGGAAATGGCGATGCTGTACACAACGGTATCCCCTACCGTTGCTATCGTCTGATCTCCCGTTTTCACTGCCGACAGAATAGGTTGATAGACCGGAGTTGTAACCGTATTGGAGAATGTGGTCGCTGAGAAAACACCTGATGTAAAGCTGACAGTGGACTGATTGTTTAACACTGCACTTGCCGGGAGTGCCGTAACCTGCACACTAAATACAACGGTTACCGTAACACCAGATGCGATGGAACCAAGTGTTATTCCCGTAGAAGGATTGGCACCAGGTCGCAGAACACCATCGACAAACACGCCGGTTGGCGCAAGAACGGTACTTGTTGGCACTGCATCCGTGAAAACCACATTGTTGACCGTTGCAATTCCGTTATTGGTTACAGCGATGCTATACGTTACGACATCACCAACAGATACCGCCGTCGAAGTTGTGGATTTGACGACATCGACATCCGGTGCCGATACGGTAATGGTCAGCACATTAGATAGAACAGACTCCGTGATGTTCCGCCCATCCGGCAATGTATATGATAGAGCTACCGTAGCTTGATTCACCAGTTGTTGCGGACTTGGCAGCGTATCAACAACCACTGAAAAGGTAATGGTGGTCGTAGCTCCGGGAGCCACATTGCCTGCGGGGATGCCGGTTGCCGGACTTCCTGCTGGCAGCGGTTGACCGTTCACAATAACGCTATTTGGAACAAGAATGGTTCCGGCTGGAAGGTTATCTGTCAGGTTAATCTGGGCTCCATAGTTTCCCTGATTGCTCACGGTTATCGTGTAGCTGACCGTATCCCCAACGGTAGCGTTTTGTGTACTGGCTGTTTTTTGTGCTGAAAGAATAGGCTGGTACACCGGAGTGACCACGGTATTGGAGAAGGTTGTGCTTGAGAATGTACCTGAGGTAAAACTGACCGTAGAGCGATTGCTCAACTGATTGCTTGGCGGGATCGCGTCGACACGGATACTGAACGTGACCGTTGCGGACGTTCCGGGCCCCAATGTACCAAGGGATACCCCACCTGCCGGATTGGCTCCAGGTTGCGCAACCCCATTCACTGTGACACTACCTGTAACAAAGGAGGCTCCGGCTGGAATCGGGTCCGAGAACTGAATATTGTTCACCGGTGCAATTCCGCTGTTGGTCACCAGAATGGAATAGGTCACCGTATCGCCTACAGTAGCCGCAGTGGAAGTTGTGCTTTTGACAACAGCAACGTTTGGTGACGAGACTGGAAACGTGAGCGTATTCGAAGTGGCTGAGCCAGTCAACGTCCGCCCATCTGGAGGTGTAAATGTAAAGGATGATGTAGCAAAATTGCTAAGCTGCTGCGGAGATGGAAGTGAATCCACAACAACGGCGAACGTGACAACAGCCGTCGCCCCCGCTGCTACAATGCCTACCGGAATGCCTGCTGCTGGCGTCGCTCCTGGCTGTGGCACACCGGATACAACCACACTGTTGGGTACTAAAGTAGTCGCAGCAGGAATGGTATCTGTCACGGTAACATTTGCCTCCAGATTGCCTGTATTGCTGACCGTTACCGTGTATACAACCGTATCACCTACGGTCGCATTTACGGTATTTGCCGTTTTGACAAGTGAAATCTGCGGTTGTATAACCGGAGTCTGTGTGGTATTGGACGATGATGACCCTGAAAATGAACCGGATGTGAAGCTGACCGTCGACTGATTGTTAATCTGCGAAGGAATCGGCATGGTAATCGTCACCTCAAAAGTTACGGTAACCTCGGCTCCTGGAGCCAACGTACCGATTGGAATGCCGGCGGTCGGATTGGAGAGCGGGAACGAAGTCCCGTTCACAATGACACTTCCGGGTACAAATGGGGTATTCGAAGGAAGAGGATTGACATATACCACATTATTAACGGCTACTGTGCCGTTATTACGAATAACAGATGTGTATCGAATGACATCTCCGACTACGCCGTACTCTACATTGTCACTGTTGACAATGGTAACATTGGGCAGAGACACTGGAATAGTGATGGTGTTTGATGACGAGAGACCGGCAATTGTTCTCCCACTTGGGAGTGTGTAGGCAAAAGAGGCAACCGCCTGATTAATTAACTGCCTTGCATCTGGCAAACTGGTAACCGTCGCAACAAAGGTGACCGTTGCACCTGAGCCCGCAGCAATCTCTCCTAGACTGATACCCGACTCCGGGCTGACCCCAGGGGTAGGTACGCCATTAATAATGACACTATTTGTGCTGAATACTGCTCCTGCTGGAATGGGATCTGTCAAGGTAACCGTTGCAGCTATGTTACCTGTATTGTTAATTTGGATGGTGTAATTAAACGTATCTCCTACCGTCAAACTTGTTGTACTTGCTGACTTCACCACTTGGATCACTGGCAGAAATATGGGGGTATTTACTGATATAGAAGAAGAAACACCATTAAAACTGCCTGATGTAAATGCTGCATTGGCCTGGTTACTAACCAAACCCGTAGATGGAACGGAATTCACTCGGGTCTGATAGGTCACAGTTACACTGCTTGAGCTATTCAATGTACCCACTGCGATTCCCGCAACGGGGCTTGCGCTGGTAACAGCAGATCCATTAATCGTGACACTACCCGGGACAAATTCAGAGCCGGATGGTGTATCCGAAATCACCAGATTTTGTACTGCACTAATCCCTGCGTTTGTTGCAACAACGGTATACGTAAGCACATCTCCAACTGTCGCATCCGGTGTATTTACTGTTTTACTAAGAGAAATATTGGGAGCCGATGCAGATATACGAACGATATTGGATAAGCTGCTGCCTGAGAGATTCCTTCCACTTGGAAGCTGGTACGTATAACTTGCTGTCCCTTGATTCTCCAGTGTCGGGGGAGTCGGAAGTGTGGTGAGTGTAGCGCGAAACACCACCGTAGCCGTAACTCCCGGCAGGAGGCTGCCCAGTGTTATTCCGGTTAATGGGCTTGTTCCAGGCCGTGCAGTACCATTCACAGTTACCGAATTCGGGACAAACGTCAGCCCCGCTGGAATCGTATCGGTCACATTCACTTGAGTCGCTATATTTCCACTGTTCGTGACCACAAGTGTGTATGCAATCTGATCCCCCAGTGTCGCATTAGTTTGGCTTGCCGACTTGTTGATACCAACAACAGCTTGGTATACAGGGGTTGTAATGGAATTGGAGTTTGAAATGCCCGTGAACGAACCAGAGCTATAGGACACTACCGCTCGATTGATTAACGAACCTGAAGCAGGCAAAGACTGCACATTCACCTGAAACGTCACCGTCGCAGAACTTCCGGCCGCCAATGTCCCAATAGAGATACCACTGCTCGGATTCGCAGACGGTACGACAGTTCCCCTTACGGTTGCACTGCCGGGAACAAAAGTTGTTCCAGCAGGGAGCGCATCTGTAAGTACCACATTGTTAATCACCTGAATACCGCTGTTGGTAGTAACTACGGTGTACGTGAAGGTCTCCCCGACAGCAACATCGGTAACGGATGCTGACTTTACCGTGGTCACATTGGGCAATGTTACCGGGATTGTTAAGGTATTCGAGGCGATGTTTCCCGTGATCGTACGACCATCAGGTGAATTGAAGGAATAAGAAGCTGTCGCCTGATCCACAAGAGTCGGCGGTGTCGGCAAGCTTGTTACAAGTACCTGAAAAGTCACGGTATTGGCACTTCCTGCCGCGAGGCTCCCCAGATTAACGCCGGTAACCGGATTGGCGCCAGCAATCACATTTCCATTCAGACGAAAGCTGCCTGCTACATATGAGCTACCACTTGGAATGTTATCCCTCAATGTAACGTTAGCAGCAACATTCCCTCCGTTGTTCACTTGAAGTGTGTAGGTTACCAGGTCACCCACCGTGGCATTGGTGGTACTCGCCGATTTCACAATGGACAGGTTTGGCGAATAAACAGTAAGGGTGGAGTTATTGGACGGAATAACTCCGGTAATGACCGGCCCCCCTGCTACACTTTGAAATGTAAAGGCTGCATTGGCCGAATTCACCAGTTGCAGGATGCTTGCATCCTGACCGATGAGTGCTCGATAGGTTACAACAACACTACTGGATAAAGTTAACGAACCCAGCGGAATGCCTGCCGTAACATCAAGTGTTGGACGGGATACACCTGCAACCGTGACACTGCCTGGAATAAAAGTAAGACCTGCAGGAAGTGAATCGGATAAAACAACACTGGCCGCACTCGCAGTGCCTGCATTGGTAACGGTAACCGAATATAGAATACTATCCCCGGCAACTGCACCGGCGGCCACCGTTGCCTTAGCCAATGTGATCTTGGGTGCATTGATATCAACTTGAATTGCATTGGCGTTGACAATGTAGGCATCCCCCGAGGTCGTTAATGTCAACACCGCAGATGACTGGTTATTGATCAGTCTTGCTGAAACATCCACATTGGTAATATCCCAGCCTTGACGTCCACCGATAATATTCGTACCTGGAGCCCCGTTGATCTGATTTCGTGTCCCAAACGTTCCTGTTGTATTAAGCGCTCCGGTATCTCCGTTAATCTGAGAAGCAAAAAAGTTCGCAGCTAGATTATTGGGCCCGGACAAAGCAACCGATGTAGCTGAGGTTGGCCCGAATAATGCCTGGTCACCGGTCCGGTTCGCGTCGCCCTCCTGCGCACTGAACAGTATTCTTCCTCCCAATACACCGGAAAGGGGCGTTGCAAATCCAGTCAGTGTGGTAACAACAGGTGGTGAAGTGGATTGAACAAGTACGCCGCCTGCACGCAAAGACATGTTGCGAAAAGGCAGATTGGGATTCTGATAAATGACCCCAAGTGTCCATCCCGCATGATTGGCCGTGGAATCACTTGGAATAACAATAGTCCCTACCACTGCTCCAGTGATATATGTACCTGCTCCCCCATTTTGTACAAGTGTGGTCACGTTGGCGGAACGTACATAGCCAGCAGCACCGCCCCCCAGATCGAATTGATTGTAGGTAAGTGGATCAGGAGTCACACTGGAAGTCCCTGCGGGTGTAATAAACGTAACCGGATTGTTGATGGCAGCACTCAGATTGACTGTACCATTAATGTAACTGCCGCCCCAGATCAATTCTGCATACAGAACGGTACTTCCAGCAGGTAGTGTAAGAATGGCTGCTGAACTGTTGCTCTGATACAGGCTTGTCGTTCCCAGTGGATAGGTGCCGTACTGGAGGCTGGTGTTGGTTGTGATAAAACCTCCAATACTGTCCTGTGTTCCGGGTACTCCCGCTGTTTCCGAACGACTCAGTCCAAGCGTATTTCCTGTAAATGTAATTGCTCCCGTAGCATTAACGGTTGAACGAACGACAAGAGGAATGAAGATCACCTCCCCTTCATCAATGATTTCCTACATATGGAACGGAGCCATGTATATAGTCTATGAGTGTATTGTTGAGTTTTGTTTGTCCTCCATAAAAAGTTTGTGACAACTCGAAACTTATGTGAGTCTTGTTCTCACATAACAGTTAAATACATTTGCGTTTTGTTCATTGTGATTTATAATTATCATATACGAGAGTAATTCTGTCGTACCATTATGATGCAGTCAGCGGTGATATATGAAAGGTCTCCATACGCACAATAGCCACATTCCAACAGAGTACGAGTTCAAACATTCCAAATGGATTCAAAAAATGCTCCATGCCTACTGGGTTGTTATCATTGCACATTTCGCCATTCAGATTGGCTGTTTCCTGTTTCTGGAGTATGATCGCACACCTACAGATTTCGTGATGAATGTCCTCTTCTGGCCTACGGCCGTCAGCAGTTCATGCATTTTGTTCGCAAGTTGGGTTGATCGGCGCTTCAGTTCATATTCCTTTTACACCATGTCTATAGCCAGCACGGTTATCGCCTGGACGATTATTCATGTCAATTATGACATTCGGATTATATTAGCAATCTGTCTGTTGCCCATCTTTGCTTCGGTGCTGTTCTTCAGTAAAAAGAGAGTCTGGATTGTCTTTCTGATGCAGATGACTGGTTACTTTCTGGTTTTGTTCGATCCGGCCTACCGGTTGTACCTGTCTTCATTTGACATGGTATCCATTCCTGCTTTTCTAATCCTAGGTACATATGTAGCACAGGTTATCGTAACCAGCGGCGTTGAGGTGCTCAATGACCTTCAGGCCAGCATGCTTGCCAAGCAGGACCTTATTGTGCGAAATGCCATTATGACCAAACAGTCCAAAACAGACGGTTTAACCAACCTTTATAATCAAAGCTCCTTCAAGGATTATTATGAAAAAGCATTTGAGTATGCCAACAGTGGCATGAGTCTGCATCTGGCCTTGATCGATATTGATGACTTCAAATCCATTAATGATACGTATGGTCATCGGGTTGGAGACATCATTCTGGAGAAAGTGTCCCTGATCATTCAGGAAACCATTACCTCAAGTGATATTGCAGCACGGTACGGGGGCGAAGAGTTCGCCTTATTGATGTTTGAGCAATCTTTCAAGCAGGCTTATGCCTTGGTGGAACAGATTCGCCAGAAGATTGCCCTGATGGGCCATCTGGAACTTGAAGGAGCTTCCATCACCGTGAGTATCGGTCTCAAAAGCTACAGCCCTAATCTAACCAAAGACAAATTGTTCGAGGAAGTGGATGCCTGTCTGTATGCCGCCAAACGAACAGGTAAAAATAAAACCGTAACATCACTTGATCTGACTTCGTCCTTGGCAGAGAAAATATAAATAAAAAAAGTTGTGCTGTACACCGGAATTCCGGTTTGTACAACACAACTTTTTTTGGGTCTGAATATGATCAGCACGTCGATCTTTTTCATACATCTATGTTTTCATTCCGCCCATTCCCAGCGATGGCGATTTTGCTCCAGCATCGGATGCAGGTATTCGGACGATCCGTCAATGATGAGACGCAGCTCTTTGATCCAATCCTTGAAGGAATCAAATGAAGCAAACATATTCGCCATCTCTATCGTCAAATACAGAAAGTGAGGGGCTGGATATTCCGCAGTGATATGACGCAGCGCGCTATCCACAGGCGTATATTTTTTTCTCTTGCCCTCCAGTCCTTCCACGCGTATACGGGAGGTTGGATGTTCCCGCCGCCAATCATGCAGGCGATCTTCTCTTTTGTAATAGGCTTGTATTGTACCTTTGCTCATTCGTTTAAACGTGCTCTCGTGTAAAGGATACAGCACGAGCTGTACGAATGAACGGATGTCCGCCGTTGCAGCGGCGCGTTCAAGTTGCTCATCGGTCACATGTTCAAACGAGTCATAAAAAGTCAGTGTGCCTTTGCGGCTGGCCGCAGGTGGCTCATAACCATAAGATACAGATGTATATTTTCCAGACATTTCACCCCTCCTTGTTTATACGCACATTCGCACAAAGGTGATTGGGATAACCCAGCTAATGTTATTATACGCTAACGATCCTGCTTCAACTCGGAATAAAATGTCATTCTGTTCTTGCCTGTACGTTTGGACTCATACAAAGCTTCGTCCGCCATCCGAATAATCTCACTTGGGTTGTCGCTGTTGGTTGGATATTCAGCACCTCCGATGCTACATCCAATTCGAATTCGCTCGTATTCAATAATAAACGGCTTGTTCAGGCTTTGAATGATGGCTTCTGCATAAGCCATGGCTTCTTGCCTCGGATGACTTCCAACAGACTGAAGTACAATCAGGAATTCATCTCCGCCCAATCGGACTGTTATACCCTTCACCTGACCAAGAGCAGACAGTCGCTGGGCCACTTTCTGTAACAACACATCTCCAGTCTGATGTCCAAGTGTATCGTTGACCCGTTTGAATCCATCGAGATCCAGATAGAGAAAAGTCAGCGTGTGATTTTCACTTTCGGTCTCCAGAGACTCCTCCAGATACACTTCAAGGGCAGTGCGATTTGGCAGTCTAGTCAACTGATCAAAATGCGCCAGATTCTGCATCACGACCAGCTCTGAGTTTTTATTCATAAGAGAGGTCAGCATATCCCGAAGCGAACGGGACAACACTTCAATCTCCTTAATCCCCTTAATCGCAGGAATCTCAAGCTCTTCCCCTGCACGCAGTCGATTGGCTACTCTGGTAAGACGCACAATTGGGGCAGAGATCAGACGTGAGACAACCCAGCCAATCAGTGCAAACAGCACGGTAACGGCGAGTCCAGACCACACATTAAACCACATCAGGTCAAACACAGAAGCAAAGGCAGAAGACTTGACTTGACGAATGACTACGGTCCAGCCTAATCCGGGGTAATCCAGATGACCCTGGCTGTAGGCAAACCCTGTCACATATTCATTACCGTCAGGCCACTTTTCAATGGACCAACTGCTTTTGTTGCGCTGGGCCTCTTCGATGCCGGGCAATACCAACGGTTTACCAACCCATTCCTTCGGCCCCAGCAGTACTGTATGTTCCTTTTTGCTCACGATAAAGAACTCAATGTCTTTTTCTTCCCTTTTTAATGGGGCAAGAACGGATTCCTCGACTTCCTTCGCCCATTCCCAGCTTAAATGTGCAGCGAGCACACCTTGAATATGTCCTTTGCTATCCTTCAGCGGAAAACTGATATCAACAAATTGCAACGGCTCTCCCGTTGGATTCGGAAGCAGCTTGGCAAGAAGTACTGCATTATGCACATCTCCAATGAATTTACCCTTGATTCCCTCCTGATACACAGGTCGCTCCGATAAATTTTCCCCAAGCAAGATACCATCCGTGGCAGCTAACACTTTTCCTTTTGGGTTCATGAATCCAACCCATGAGAATGAGGGAAAGCTATCTTGTAACTGATCCAGCAGCATCTGAATCTCATCAGGTTGGAATCCATCTTCCAATGAAACCATCCGGCCCAGCAGGTCCAGTTCACCCGCGCGAGCGGACATGAATCGATCCAGCTTGTCCGAAGCCTGTGAGGCCGTGCCTGTAAGCGAGTGACCAATCTCAGTCTCTACAGCAACAAATGACTTTTGGCTAAAAATAGACCCAATCGTCAAAGTAACCAGCAGGGATAACACAGCGAAGATGACTGTAAGCACAGTTCTAATTTTGAATGACATTACTTCCTCCATTACACGGTGAAACCATCTTGCTTTTCAACATAACTATGCTGTAAAGAGTACACGGAATGTCACCTCGGACGTGTCTCAAATCTCGCTGAAGTGCATCTTTTACCGCCTTTTCGCCCCCTGCTGCGTCACTTTCCCTTGACGTGCCCCGGCACGCCTGCGGAAAACTTCCTGGCTTGGAACGAAAATTCGGCAAAATCTGCTTCTTCGGAGTTTCAGACACGCCCTAATCGTTTTCATATTTATCGGAAATTGTGTGTTTATTTATTATACATGCCCATACAATATTATACTGAAATTTTCACCGTGTTTCTTCCATTCAAAGAATAGACACGATTCTGTATATACATACTTGGGTTATGAATATAGAGAGCAAGCATATCCTTCAAAGGATCATGCGCCTGTATGTCACAGAGAGAGTAATCGAACTACTAAACATTGGGGGTGTAATGTTGAGCCTGCTTCATGTTGCTGTTATTCTGCCTTTTGCCGCTGGCATTCTTCTTGCCACGCTGCATCATTTCTTCCGTAAATTACATTTGGGATGGCCGGTTCTCCTTGTTCCGGCACTATTATTTGTATACTTTGCGAGTCTCATACCCGCTGTGTCACAGCGCAATACCGTATCTGGAAATATCCCATGGATTCCTTCACTGGACATTGGATTTAACCTGTATCTGGACGGTCTGAGCCTCATGCTGACACTGCTAATCACCGGAATCGGTGTCCTCGTTGTTCTCTACTCCATCTTCTACATGGATATGAAAGAAGCGCTGAACCGTTTCTACCTGTATCTGTTGATGTTCATGGGAGCCATGTTGGGCGTAGTGCTGTCTGATAATATGATCGTGCTCTACGGATTCTGGGAATTGACCAGTATTACGTCATTCCTGTTGATTGCATTTCATTACAAACGTAAAGCCTCGACTTCAGGTGCACAAAAATCATTCCTGATTACGGTATTTGGCGGTTTCGCCATGCTTACCGGATTCATGATGATGTATCTCATTACCGGAACATTCAGTATTCGTGCAACCATTGCAGGATTGGGTCAGTTTCAGGAAAGCGCACTATTTCTACCCGCACTTATCTTGATCCTGATTGGAGCTTTCACCAAGTCAGCTCAATTCCCGTTCCACATCTGGTTGCCGGATGCCATGGAAGCTCCCACACCTGTTAGTGCCTATCTTCACTCAGCCACCATGGTCAAGGCCGGACTGTACGTTGTGGCCCGATTCACACCAATCTTCGGTGGAGAGGGACTCTGGTTCTGGCTGGTTACTGGCGTTGGTCTTCTGACTTTGTGTTATGGATCATTCCTGGCGGTGAAAAAAAACGATCTCAAAGCGATTCTCGCCTATTCGACCATCTCTCAACTTGGTCTGATCATGTCCCTGTTAGGGGTTGGATCTGCTGCTCTCTACTTCGGATATGGCGAATCCTCTGCGATGTATACCGTGGCAATAACCGCTGCGCTGCTTCACCTGTTTAATCATGCGACCTTCAAGGCCGCTCTGTTCATGGTCGTAGGCATTGTCGATCATGAAACGGGTACACGTGACATTCGGAAGCTCGGTGGACTTGCTTCATTCATGCCAATTACATTCACCGTGGCATTGATTGGTTCACTTGCCATGGCGGGTATTCCGCCGTTCAACGGATTCCTCAGCAAGGAGTTATTCTTCCAGGCGATGGTGGAAGTCACGCATCTGCGAATCTTTGGACTTGGGTCCTGGAGTGTTCTATTGCCGGTATTCGCTTGGCTTGCAAGTGTGTTTACCCTGATCTATGCGCTTATTATCGTGTTCAAAACATTCCTCGGTCGTAGCCAAAGCGAGATCCCTGCCGAGAAGCTGCACGAAGCGCCCGCTGGCATGCTCATTCCGCCTGTTGTTCTAGGTGTTCTTGTCGTTGTATTCGGACTCTTCCCGAATCTGCTGGCCGGATCACTCATTGAACCGGCAATGGCCGCTGTGCTTCCATCCCTCTTGAATGGGAATGAGCGCTTCGATGTACATTTCTCTCTGTGGCATGGATGGACTCCGGAACTGATTATGACGATCGGAGTTGTGATTCTAGGAATCACTCTCTATAAGCTGTTGCCACGATGGAGGAATATTTATGAGCATTATCCACAAGGATTAACAATTAACAATATGTACCATGTCGTGCTGGATAATCTTCAGCATTATGCACGCAAATGGACGGAAGTCTATATGAATGGCTCGGTTCGTAATTATCTCGTTTACATTTTCTCATTCACGGTCGCGTTGCTGGTCTATGCCTTCTTCCGTTCAGGAGAAAATATTACCTGGAATCTGCAGGGCAATGCACCTTACTCATTCTATGAGGTGGTACTGCTAGTCACGCTCATCGGCGCTGCAGTTTCGATTCCTTTTGCCAAGAACAGATTGTCGGCAGTCATTATGACCGGAGCGGTTGGTTACCTCGTAACTCTGCTGTTTGTACTCTTCCGGGCGCCGGATCTGGCGTTGACGCAGATGATTGTTGAGACGGTATCGGTTGCACTGTTCCTGCTCTGCTTCTACCATCTGCCTGAGCTTCAACGTGGCAAATCAAGCCGCAGTTATCTCACGGTAAATATGATCGTAGCGATTGCAGTCGGAATCGTGATGACTTTTGTTGCATTGGCCGCAAGCGGAACAGCCTCACTGGATAGCATTTCTACCTTCTTCCTTCAGGAAGCGTATGACTCGGCTGGTGGTAAAAATGTCGTGAACGTGTTGCTGGTAGATTTCCGTGGTTTCGATACGTTATTGGAGATTATGGTGCTTGGCGTTGCTTCGTTATCCATCTACTCCATGATTAATCTGAACCTTGAAGCAAAAGATCTTGGAGCCCGCTTGAAGTTCCGTAAGAAAGACGAAACTAAGGATTCCGAGCCCGATCTGGATGATGAAACAGACAATACGAAAAAGTATGGTAACCGGGAACGCAGCTCATCCTCGTGGGATACTGTCCCCTTGCAGAGTAATGATGTATTGCTGCAAACGACCACCAAGGTTGTTGTGTTCATCATTCTGACGTTTGCCATGCATCTCTTCTTTGCAGGTCACCACAATCCGGGCGGAGGTTTCATCGGCGGCTTGGTCACAGCGGCAGCGCTCGTATTGATTGCCCTGGCATTCAGTACTGATACAATACGCAAAGCGTTACCCGTTGACTTCCGTGTTCTCACAGGGATCGGATTGGGTATAGCGTTACTTACGGGTGCGGGTTCATTTATATTTGCAGTCCCGTTCCTCAGTCAAACCTTCGGTTATTTCGAACTTCCTTTGCTGGGAGAGACAGAACTCGCCACGGCCATGCTGTTTGATCTTGGCGTGTATCTCGCTGTCCTGGGTGTCACCATGACCATCATTCTACAGATCGGGGAGGATCGCTGATATGGAAATATTGATGTGTGTAGCCGTTGGCATTCTGTTTGCGGTTGCCGTCTTTTTAATCTTGTCGCGGAGCCTGCTCCGTATCGTACTTGGTATGTCCATACTAACCCATGGCGTGCATCTGCTTTTGATCACCATGTCACGTCTCAAAACCGGGGCACCACCACTGCTTGGGGAGATGGCTGAACGTTATGTCGATCCACTTCCTCAGGCTTTGATACTAACTTCGATTGTTATTAATTTTGGCCTCACTGCGTTCTTCTTTGTTCTCTCCTATCGTTCTTATCTGAAGTTAAAAACAGACGATATGGAAGAAGTAAGGGGGCGCCCATATGAATAATCTCGTCGTTCTGCCGATTCTGTTGCCTTTGATTACAGGTGTTCTGGCTCTGCTCTTTTTCCGGAAAACAAATATCCAGCGGATCATTAGTGTCATCGGACTTTTGTTTACAGCAGCGGTCTCAACGATACTCATTACGCGGGTAGCTCAGACTGGAGTTCTAACGCTTAATATGGGTGGATGGGCACCTCCCTATGGTATTGTGCTTGTTGCGGACATGGTGTCGGCGCTACTTGTCGTAGCCGCTTCCATCATTGCACTGGCGTGTCTACTGTATGCGTTTCGCAGTGTAAACAAGGAGAGGGAAGAGCACCACTTCTATCCGTTCTTTCATTTCCTGATTGCGGGAGTTAATGGATCATTTCTAACCGGAGATTTGTTCAATTTGTTTGTCAGCTTTGAACTGATGCTCATCTCTTCCTATGCACTGATCGTATTGGGAGGTACGGAAAGACAATTGCGTGAAACGATCAAATATGTCTTGATTAACATCGTTTCTTCAGCACTGTTTGTCGCTTCCATCGGCTTCCTCTACTCCATAACTGGCACACTGAACATGGCAGATTTGTCCGTCAAAATTGCTGAAGTGGGACAGAGCGGAGTCATTACCTTAATTGCTGTTCTCTTTCTGATCGTATTTAGTATCAAGGCCGGACTGTTCCTGTTCTTCTGGTTGTCGGGCTCTTATGCGGCACCACCTGCTGTCGTCACTGCATTGTTCGCAGGATTGCTCACCAAAGTTGGCTTGTACGCAATTGTGCGAACATTCACACTGATCTTCTATCATGATCCTGATTTCTTCCATACACTGATCGGATGGATGGCTGGTGCAACGATGGTCCTTGGTGTCATCGGTGCGATCTCATACCGCGATGTGAACAAAATTCTCATTTACAACGTGGTCGCAGGTGTAGGTTTTGTCGCTTTTGGTATGGCTTCGGCCAGTCGTCCTGCACTGGAGGGGCTGCTCTTCTATATGCTGCATGATATGTTGATCAAAACATTGCTCTTCCTGCTCGGCGGTGCCTTGATCGCTGTTGCCGGAACATCAAAACTCGATAACATGGGTGGGCTGATCCATCGCTATCCGCTGCTCGGCTGGATGTTCTTCATTAGCGCACTTGCCTTGGCAGGTTTGCCGCCATTTAGTGGATTTCCAGGGAAGTTGCTTCTCTTTGAAGGAGGCTTGCAGGCAGGCTTATATGGTCTTACCGGCATTGCGGTGCTTTCGAGCTTGTTGATGTTATATTCGGTACTACGCATCTTCATACAAGCGTTCTGGGGCGAACCGCCTGCCGGGGTTACAAGACGCCCTTACGCGGTGAACGGCCTGCTGATTCCTGCCGGAATTCTGTTTGTATTCATCATCGTAATGGGTGTGGGGGCTGAAGGCATGTTCCAATTAACCTCCCGCGCAGGTGATATTCTACTGCATCCCAATATTTATATTGATGCCGTATTGAAGGAGTAGATGTCTATGGCCTTTCAGATTGTACTGAATCTTATCATTGCCTTTGTATGGATGTTTCTGAACAACGCCTGGAATGGTGTTGGTTTTCTCATAGGTTACCTGCTCGGACTGCTTCTCATCGGGGGGATGCGCAGATTCTTCCCCCAGCGCTTCTATATTGTGCGAGTCTGGGCCATTTTCAAACTGATTACACTGCTGTTCAAGGAACTGGTGCGAGCCAGCATTGAGGTTATACGCCAGATTATCAAGCCCAAGTTAGATATAAGGCCCGGTATTTTTACGTATAAAACTCAATTGTCCTCGGATTGGGAAGTTACTCTGCTCTGCTTACTCATCTCATTGACACCAGGTTCTCTGCCGCTTGAGATCTCGGGTAATCAACGTAAACTGTTTATTCACGCACTGGATATCAAAGATGAACAGAAAATGAGAGATGATATCCAAAATACATTTGAAAAAGCAATTATGGAGGTGACGCGTTAATGTTATCCTCACTGTTGTTCATCTCATTGCTCATTCTCTCCTTAGCCATTCTGGGTTGCTTGTACAGGGTGCTTCGGGGACCATCCATGGCTGACCGGATCACGGCACTGGATACCATCGGTATCAATGTGATTGCCATCGTTGCCGTTCTGTCGATGATGCTGCAAACCCAGGCCTATCTGGATATTATCTTGCTGATTGGCATTTTGGCTTTTCTAAGTACAGTGGCATTTGCACGTTATATTGAACGGGGGGCGGTATTCAAAAATGATGGAGATCGTTAAAGTGACCACTGAAACCGCTATAGGTCTACTCGTACTGCTCGGTGCACTACTCAGTGCACTCAGTGCATTCGGACTTATTCGTCTGCCTGATGTATATCTACGTGCCCATGCCGCAACCAAAAGTATGACACTTGGTGTGTTCTGTGTATTAAGCGCTACATTTTTCTACTTCTGGTATTTCGATAACTATATCAGCGCCCGCTTGTTGTTAGGTATCCTGTTTGTATTCATCACGGCTCCGGTGGCCGGACATCTGAACGGACGGGCCGCCTATCGCACAGATGTACCACTGTGGGAGCAGAGCGTGCAAGATGAATTGGAACCCTTGTTAAAAGGGAAAAAAGTGAACCATGAAGCCAAGGATATGATGGAGTAATCCCCAGCCTAGGCATAACAAATACCCCCGAGGATCAGCCGCCCGTTTCGCGGCATGTTCCCGGGGGTATTTTTTTATTTTTCATACACGGATCAACACTGATTATACAGACAGATTAAGTAGCATAGCATAGTCAGAATCCACTAAGTCCCTGTCTTCTCAGATCCGCAGCCACAATACGTGCAAGCTCCGCAGCCCCTTGACGATTCGGATGCAGACTATCCCCTGTCATATACAGAGCAAGTGTTGCCGCAGGACCAATAGACGTGAAATAGGCAGAACTCAGCTTGTTCAGTTCAACAAGGGTAACCCCCTCTTCCTGAGCGAGTGCACGTGTGGATTGATTGTACCAGCGGTTCTCCGCTTGATGTACATTGGCTGTATTAAAGTCTGTTGCCCGGCCCTGAGGCGTGGAGAGGATAACCGTTGCTCCTTTGTTCTTCGCCTTACGTACCATATCCCGCATAATCTCTTTGAACTGCGCCTCCGTTGTATTATTCTTGGCATTGGTATCGTTAATTCCGAATTGCAAAATAAAATAATCTCCCGGCTTGATATACTTCAGAATCGCTTCCATCTGACCATCATCGCGGAAACCTCTCGCAAATTGACCACTTGACGCCATATTTCGAACCTGGAAGGTGGAATTGTTCACATAGGACGGAAACAGCTGTCCCCAACCTCCTTGTACACTGCTACCCAGCGGATAGTAATTGCAGACTGTTGAATCCCCACCAATGTAGATTGTGCGGTTGGTAACGGTCTGATTGGATAACTTCCGGATTTCGAGTGCACTAAGTGTGAAGGCGGTACCTGTCTTTCCTTCTGTAACCAGCAGGTTTAATTGCCCGTCAGTCACCGGAATTTGAAATTGGTCCGTTGCCCCGTTGCCTGTCATATTAATGATCTGGTAGACACCTTCTGCAGCCACGCTGGCTCTGGCAGTATTGCCCAGGACTACTTTAACTTCATATAGGCCATTGGACAGATTCACATTGAAGGTATTGGTACTCTTGGTGCCGTAAGTCAGAAACTGCACAGCGTCACTCTTAACCCCGCTTCCTGAGGCAGACACATTCCTCATCTGTGCAGGTGTGTTGAAGCCATAACCTTTCGTTGGCGTATAGGCATCTCCTGCTGACACGCCTGTGTAACCGCTCTCAACAGCACCCGAACCAAAATCAAATCTGTAATTGTCCGTTGCCGCTTCGGCGACTTGCCCTCCACTGCTTCCCAAACCAATGCCCATCGTACTTGCAAACAGAACAAGACAGAGCAGAAACTTTACCGATGTTGACCATTTCATCACTGAATTCTCCTCTCGAATCAGAATTATATTAGGGTGTGTCTTCAAACTTAGGCATGCAATACGTTGAAGGATGTCAGGGTCCAACAGCTTGAAGTCAAGGATTGCTGATCCTGGCGAATTGTCCAGAAGATTTTCTAAGGAACCGAGGACGTCTTATTTAGTCTTCGAGTCCTCCTTTTATTTTGTAAGGAACCTGAGACACGTTATTAACCAAATTCACCTAACAAACACGCTGTAAACGACTGCTTATTCCAATATAGCGTGTTTCAGATTCCTTAGATTGCTGCGGGCGCTTCAAATCGCTGAATAAGACGTCACAGGGTCGTTAGCGCTCCCGCTCCGTGCCCTGCTCCAGACATGTTCAGTTTGAAGACACGCTCTAGTTGAACTGAAAATTATTTACACAGACACTACGAAGACAGAATAACCTTCCAATCGCTGTTGTCCCCAGATTTTTCGATTCCCTTTTCTCAAGGGAAAATCCGGTGATAGCGTATGCTTCCGATGTAGCTTCGCTTTTTCAGGTTTTTTCTCTTCTCCGTTATCGTGTAAATGATTAGTTCAACTTATATAGATGGTAATAAAGCCTCAGTTTTACAGAACTTGGTCAAGCCAGACATAAGCCTTCGCACCGCTAATCTCATGTCCACCTGTAAAGAAATCCGCATCCAGTGATTCTAATGCTCCCGCCTGCTCATATATGTGTGTCAAACGGGCATGCGCCTCTCTCGCTGCATGGATGGGGAACACCTGATCATCACTTCCAGCTTCTATAAAAAGTGGCCTAGGCACAATCAGTCCGATGAGATCCGGCAACTCCGCTTCACGTAGGATACCTGGCACATAGTTGTCCAGACAATGATTCCGATCCAATATGCTGCCCTGGAATGTATTTGCATAACCGCTTACCACAGTTGCCCTGAACCGTTCATCCAACGCGGCTGTAAATGCGGTCACCAGCCCACCGCCCGAGATACCCATGCTTCCAATTCGCTCCGAATCCACTTCTGGCCGAGTCGATACATAATCCAATACACGTGTTGTTTCATACACCCTATGACCGGCAAGGGTCTTCCCCACCATGAGCAGATGCGCAGCAATCTTCGTACAGGAACTTACCCCTGGTGGCGCATCGCGGTCCTCTTCCAATCTTCGATCACCAAATCCGAGCAACTCTGGAGCCGCAACCACATATCCACGCTTCACAAGTGCTACTGCAAAGTCCTTGTGTAATCCGGGCTCTCCTGTCCGTAGTGACCCATCCGGTTCCATACCCGATATCTCTCGGCTACCGTAGCCATGCCCATGACAAGCAACGATAGCAGGTCTCTTTGTATCAGTAACGCTTCCATCACCAGGAATTAATAAATATACAGGCATGCGAAGTCCTGCATAGGTCGTAATTTCAATCCGCTCCCGAATATATCCGTCACATGTAATGCGCTCCAGTAAGATTGGATTCAGTGCGGCCGCCATCGTGGGGAAACCGCCCAGCCGTTCTTTCACGCGAGTACGTAACTGACTGCGCCATAACTCCAGGGGTTGATCTGCATGATACGCGGAACGACCACGAAGATTCGTTTGTTGTTGTAGATAGGCTTCAATATCAGACATGGGCCTGTGTCCCTCCTGTTTTTCGTAGAATAACGTAGATATAAGACTGTCATATGGAATTAATCCCATCCATTATAGAACATCGATGTCACCCATGAATTGAACATGTTTGCCTGTTTTGAATGGAATCCTACGATTTCTAGCCAAAAAAAGGATATCTCCAACCTGAAGACAGGTTACGGAAATACCCTTCATTTCAGCTGACCTGGCAGCCACCAGTTCCACCTGCCCATTAATTTCATCAATGCAGGTACCAGTATTAGACGGATTAATGTTACGTCAATCAACACCGCTGCCGTGATTCCGATCCCTAACTGCCTCACACCTGCGACTTCAGCAAAGGCAAACGGCACGGTCACAGCAAGCAGAATTGCCGCTGCGGAGGTAACCAGACGGCCTGTAGAAGCCAATCCCTGTTGGACAGCCATATCACTGTCTCCGGTTCGTCTATACACTTCCTGAATACGGCTCAGCATAAACACACCATAGTCCATGGATATGCCAAACACCAATCCTGCAATGAATACAGGAATCATAATGGCAATGGCTGACGGCTCCATACCCAGATGTCCTTCATTGAACACCCACACCAATATGCCAAATGAAGCGGCTAAGCTGAGCAGATTCATTAGAATTGCCTTGATTGGAATGAGCATCGATCGGAATGCCGCCAGTAACACAAGATAATTGGTGACCACTACAAATACCAGCACTTTGGGCAGTTGACTTGTGACTTCCTGCATTATTTCATACTGCTTGGCAGCTTCCCCACCATAACGTAGTTTTACGTTGTTGAAACCTGGTGCATGATCGCTATTCCTTATTCGTTCAAGCCAGTCTGCAACCTGTTCCGACCCAGGCTCCCCGTGCACGGTGGCTATCAATCGTATGGAATGGTCAGAGACCGTTGAACGCAGCCATGCCGTCCTTGTTGACTTCTTGCCTTCTATGGAAGGAGTGAGCGCCGACGGTGGAATTTGAAAAAGGCTCTGCGAGTCATTTTGATTCGGCTGTAATAGGCCCCATGGTGAAACAATGCTCAATACGTCTGAGTCCTGCAGTAGTTGACTGGCTTTGTTGTGGGCCAACTGCCAGTGAGAGGCAGTCAACAGTTCCTGTTGTCCGCCAATCACGATCTCGATGGCGGAGGTATTCTTTTGCCCCAAATCATGTTGCAACTGCTCTGCTGCCTGGCGGGACTCCATTCTCTCTGGCAGTGAAGAGGCATCCGGGACGGACAGTTCCAGCCGGGTCACTGGATAAACACACAGGAGCAGCACAACCGTACCTCCAATGGCCATACTGACTGGGCGTTTCATGACCATTGCTGACCATCTATACCAGACGGAGTGTCTGGGTAACGAATGGGCTAACTTTCGCCTGAAGACCCGATCCGCACAAAGTGATAGCAGAGCTGGAAGCAGCGTAACATTTAACAGTAGCGACAGGAGCAGAACAATAATAGCCCCCAAGGAGACACTCAGAAACATCGGCAGTCTGATCCAGAGCAGACCCAGTAGCCCGAGGAGCACGCAGGCTGCCGAGAACAACACTGCTCTGCCTGCTGTACGCAATGTTCGCTGAAGAATCTCGCTCCGCAAAACCTCGCTCTGCATATTCAGGCTTATGCCCAGAACGTTAGCTTTGCCTTCATCTTCATAGGCCCGCTGAACTTCTTCCCTGTACCTGCTCAGGATGATCAGGGCAAAGTCTATACTCAGTGCCATACCCACCATGGGAATCATATTAATAATAAAGTTGGACAATTCCAGATGATAACCAAGGAGTGACGTGACTCCCATCGCGGTAATCACAGCACTGATCCCCATCATGACAGCAATCAACGCGGCATATAGCCCCCTGAATGCAAAACACAAAACGATCAGGGCAATCGGTAGGCCCACCATCTCTGCCCGTTCCAGATCACGGAAGCTCAGATGATTGACATCCTGCTGCACGACTGCCTTTCCCGTCAATTGCACCGTACCTGGACCGTCTGTTGCCAGCACAGCGCGCAACTGCTCCAGTGGGGGACCCATCTGATGCGCGGGCACATCCATTTTCACAAGGGCATATGCCCTTTGGTCTTGCAGCGTCACCCTTTCGCTAGCATCCAGAGGGGATGTGATAGAGGTTACCGCAGGCAACACTTGAACCTGTGTCAAACGATCCTTGATCCACTGCCGGAACTGTAACGGCGAGGTATTTTCCTTTTTCTCAAAAACCAGAATAACCGGATCAGCAGGAGAACCGAATTCGTCCTCCAGAACAAGTTCAACCGCTTGTGCATCCCCGTGAACCCGTTTTAATCCGTGATCTTGAACAATGTCAGGTAACTTCCATGCCCAGACCGCTGACATCCCGATGATAAATACCCAGCAGAGAATAATGAACCGCGGATATCGGCTGATGAAGGCAGCAAGTCTGCGATAACCCATACCTAAGCTCCTCTGTGATCAGATTAGTCATTCGATTATGTTCATCGGTAAGATCATAAGCACATTCATACACTTGCGGTGTATATCTACCTCACTCGGGTTCGTGAACTATTGAATGCCATGATTCACAGGTGTTCTATTCGCTATGGGGGCAGGGATGTATGTAAAAGGAAGTAACTCTGCCGTCAGTCCCGGGCCAAAGGCCAGCGCAATCCCATTGGAATGTTCTTCCTTCTGTCTGTAATCCTCACGGATGGCTTGAAGAACAAAAAGAATCGTCACGGACGACAGGTTGCCATAATCCCGCAGGATGTTTCGGCTGTAGGAGACCTGCTCATCTGTCAACTGATACAGCTTCTGCACGGCATCCACGATGCCTCTGCCTCCCGGATGGATTGCCCATATTTCCGGTAAAGCGCTCCCCTCCAGCAACCGTTCTACCTCTGGACCGAGATGCAAACCAAGCAGCTTCGGAATCTGAGGTGACAGGTAGAGATCGAAGCCTGTATTGCCCACTTCCCAGATCATCTCTTCTGCACAATCCGGGAGCAGCGTCGAGTGCCCACGACCCAGTCGAAAACATTCATTACGGCCTGTTCCGGACGCACCTATGACGCAGGCAGAGGCACCGTCTCCGAAGAACGATGCGGCATACAGGTCGTCCCGTTTGGCAGATGGCTGAAAGTGAAGTGTGCATAGTTCCACACACACGATGAGAACTGTAGCCTTCTGATCTGTCGTTACAATGGAATTCGCCAGTTGGATCGCCTTCAGACCAGCCGCACATCCTTGAAACACCAGTGGAATCCGGTTGATCTGCGGTGACAGTTCAAGCTGCTGGATCAGCCGAACATCAAGCCCCGGCAAGAACTGCCCCGTGCAACTCACCGTAATGAGATGTGTAATTTCCGAGGAGGTTACTTCTGCATCCTGAAGGGCCTGTCCGGCCGCCGCGAGACCAAGTTGAACAGCAGCAGCTTTGTATTTGCCCATACGCTCGGAAGTAGTCGGAACCTCCTCCGCATTGGTAAAGGGTAAATATCGGCAAGAATCAACAGGCTCAAGCAGATTCGGTTCACACGTATACCGAGTCTCCACACCGCACTGATTAAAGATTCGTTTGGCCCACCTTCTCGCATCTGGCTCATGTTCCAGCGCTTGCGCGAGACGGGCAGATACATCCTTTTGCTCAATACGGTGGGCAGGCCACGCCGTTCCTATTCCCATAATACTTGCCCCAGTAGTTGCCTCAAGCTGGTTCATCGGCTTAACCTCCTATATCGTACGTGTTCAAATGTAGGCTTTTTAAACAACCTATATATAAAATAGGTTCATATGACATGTGTGCAGGATATAGTACAAGTCTATTCACTACCTGTCCTGTTTATGTTCATATTAACAAGCAAAGGCGAACAACATATGCGAGTTTCGCACGTGCTGTCCGCCTTTGCTACCGGATTAAACCCGTTCCTATATTACATATTCGATCTGTCAGAACTACTCAGGCCGAATTATAGTAAATCTCTCCCCAAGTTTGGCATAATCATTACCCGCCAGTCGGCTGACTGGTTTCAAATGATCCATCAGGATATAGCCCTTGTCCGGATTGTAGACTTGTTCGCTGAAATGATACTGTACAATGCGCACAAGCAGTAAGTCGCTCGCGGGTTTGCCCTCATCATTCGTGATGGGAATGTGCTGATACAGCTCACACTCCATTCGAATAAGTGCTTCTTTTATTCCTGGGACGGTGACCTTTGTACTTGGCACTGTAGTCAGTTTCGTCCGCTCAAGCTCACTTTCGTGGGGTTCCAGTATGGCTGCTGTCTCATTCACTTCTGTTATGATTGCTTCATCACATATATGCACGACCAGTTCATTATGAGCAAGCACATTACGTGCGGTATCTTTCATGATACCGTCTTTACGTGCAATGGATATGGATAACAGCGGTGGGTCCGAACTAACCACATTAAAGAAACTAAAAGGCGCTGCATTGATCACACCATGCTCATCTGAACGTGTCGTCACAAAAGCTATTGGACGTGGCACCACCGAACCACTCATCAGTTTATAGTTGTCTCTTCCCGTTATTTCACGTGGATCCAATGTATACATATGTAAATATCCCCTTCCCTGCTCGTGTAATAAGTGTCCATTTCACTTCAAAACACGATAACACACTCATATTTATTATATAACGTAAAATGCTGAATTAACAAAAAAACTCCCTGGTGCCTATTGCACCAGGAAGTAGGAACATGCTTTTTCATATCGACTATTTTTTATTTAACAATGCTGTTCTGAATGTCTTCCATAATTTGAAGGTTCGCTTGAACTCCACTGTACAACCAGCTGCTGGATCGGGTGAATTCAAACAAATTGCCATTTTTCACAGCCGGGATACTTTGCCACACTGGATCTTTCAATGCTTCCGCTCCAGTACCTGCATCACTATTAACAAAGAACAAGTAGTCTACATCCATTTCCGCCAGCTTCTCCATAGAGATGGAAGACCAGTTACCTGTTGCATTGGCAGAGATTTCTTTTACAACTTCAGGCTCTAGAAGTCCAAGCTCTTTGTACATTACTTCTCCACTTGATACGTTATCACTTACAATAAAGAACTTGCCGCTAACCAACCAAATGGCCGCTGCTGATTTTGTTCCACCTGTAACGTTGTTGATCTTTTCCTTGATTTCTGTAGCTTTAACTTCGTAATCATCCAGCGCTTTTTGCGCTTCATCACTCTTATTCAAAATCTCACCGATTTTCAACAACGTTTTACGCCAGTCGCTATTGATCTCATCGCCAAGTACATAAGTAGGTGCAATTTTACTGTACTGTTCGTATTTTTCTCCTTCAACCACACTTTCAGAACCAATAATAATCAGATCCGGGTTGAAGCTTGTTACCACTTCAAAAGGCAGATCAAAAGCAATCGTTGGGATACCATTCAGATCTTTTTGCAGATATTCCTGGATTCCGTTGGCTACCGACCACTGGGCAACTGGCTTAACACCTAGTGTTACCAAATTGTCTTCCAGATAAGACGCGATGACACGCTCCGGATTAGCCGGGATGGTTACTTTGTGTCCCATAGCATCTGTTAATGTGCGCTCTGTAGCGGATTCTGTTTGCGTCTCTGTCTCGGTTGTTGTACCGTTCTCTCCTGCTGCTCCGTTCTCAGCAGGCTTCGCTCCACACGCGGCCAACCAGATGGACATAACCATCACCGTAATTAGAATCATGATCATCTTTTTATTTCTCTTAAACACTTGATATATCCCCTTTCAATTCATTATGAAAACCTTATTCGGCGCTATTGTGACAGATATCAACGTTCAAAAATATTGACACTATTATTGATACATATAATATCCGTATGTACATTTGTCCGATTCCATTGACAATGATAATTGTTATCAGTTCACTTGTCAATTCGATTATGCTCTGCGCTATAAGTTGAATTACAGATTGTTTACACTGACACTACGATGATAGAACAACCTTCCAATCGCTGTTATCCCCAGATTTTATAGATTCCCCTTTCTCTAAGGGAAAATCCGGTGATAAATGCGAGCGCTTCGCTTTTTCAGGTTTTTTCTATCCTCTCCGTTTTGTGTAAATGATTAGTTCAACTATATAGAACATATAAAATCTTCTTGGCGGTACTCACATATAGGCGGATGCCGCCATATGCTGAATGCAGAATACGACGACAGGAAGGATGTTCTGTACATGTATTACGAATATAACCCTTATCTAAGTTATGGAGAAGACCGTTCATTTCAATTGCCTCCACTGTTCCCAGGAGGTGGCGGTGGCGGCACACCGGGTGGTCCGACGTTTCCTGGTATACCTGGCGGTCAAGGCTCCTATCCTCCCTACATTCCAGGCGGAGGGCCCGGTCCATATATCCCCGGAGGCATTCCAGGTACAATCCCGGGTACAGCACCGGGCGTACCTGCTCAACTGACTCAAGGCAATCTGCCCACCCTGCTTAGTGCCTATCCTCGTCCGGTAGGTCAGCCTCCGGCAGAAATGCTTTTTCTGTATAACCTGATCAAAAGCAGCCCGGGTCTGCTCCCGCTCTTCCTCCAGCAACAGCCGCAAAGCCTCACTCAAGCGGTGCAATTTGCACAGACTGGTGCAGCGGCACCACGAGATAACGAAGAACGTGCGCTGCCCAACTTTTGTTACAACCGATGGTCCCTTGTCTTCAAATACAATGATGTCTACCTGATGTGGCCTGCGATTAATCTGTTTGGTTTTGTGGTGGGTTACTTCTATCCATTCCTCACGCCAGGTATACTGTCCAATACACAGATTTTGTTTGCGCTCTGCTAAACCTGTCCTTACCTACAGCAAGAGCCCCACTTGGAAGCATAATTCCCCCAAGTGAGGCTCTTGTTCGTTCTTTTATCCAGATGTACCTTTACATTACTAAGACTCCATAAACGCAAGGTGTACAGAATCAGTACCTTTAACTCAACACTTAATCATTCTGGCGCTTCCTGCCCCTACTGACCATTAGGAAATAAATCACCAAGGCACCGAGATCAGCACACGCAATAACGATTCCCATTGGCACAGCTGTTCCTTCTCCCCCGAGACCTACGAGGGGAGCGACAATACCGCCGAACAGGAACGTCATCACACCAATTAGCGCAGACGCACTGCCTGCCGATTTCTCCTGATTGGCCATCGCCAAGGCAAAGGACGCGGTATTGACCAACCCAACACTGGATACCACCAAAAAAAGCGGAATCAGTACAGAGATTAGATTACCTCCAGCCAGAATGGCGATGAGCAGTGAAGTTCCTCCGAGCGCCGCGGTTAGCAGCCCCGCAATTAACAGCCGGGTTTCAGATACCTTACCTGCAAGTCTGCCGGCAATCTGACTGGCCAGAATAATTCCCAGCCCGTTTATGGCGAAGCAGACACTAAACATTTGCGGGGATACCCCGTATATCTTCTGAAGCACAAACGGCGAACCGGATATGTACGCAAACATGCCAGCAGCTACAAACCCTTGGGTTAACGCATAACCCATAAACTGACGATCCCCTGCGATTTGGCGAAACGTAATTAATGTCTGTTTCAATCCCCCGCTTGATCTGCGGTTGGAAGGCAATGTCTCTCCAAGACCCAAAATGACAGCCAACAGCGTCAGTATTCCGATAAGGCTGAGCAAAATAAATACGCCGCGCCAAGATGTATACGTCAACAATTGTCCACCAATGATTGGTGCAGCAATCGGGGCTACACCGTTAATCAGCATTAACAGAGAGAAGAACCGTGTCAGTTCCGGACCCGAATATACGTCTCTGACGATTGCGCGCGAGATGACAATCCCTGCCGCTCCAGCTACACCCTGAATGAATCGCAGCACAACAAAAGAGCCCATCGTCGGGCTGACCAGGCAAAGTATAGAGGCGATAGTATAGAGCACAAGCCCTGCAATGAGCGGTGTTCGCCGACCACGTACATCACTTAGAGGTCCGGCAAGCAACTGTCCAACCGCAAGTCCAATCATACACGCCGTCAGACTGAGTTGAGCATACGAAGTAGATGAACCAAACTCATCAGCCAGCGTGGGCAATGCGGGTAAATACATATCCAGGGACAACGGCCCGAAGGCCGACAATGTCCCCAGAATTAAGGCCATCCGTACACGAGATGTGGAGTTTGTGTTCAATGAAGTTGTTGTACTTTTCATCAAATACTACTCCCCGCTACCCAACAGCTTGAGCAAGTTGGATGGCAGTGTGAACTGTTGATTGTTAATAATAATACGGCGCAGTTCTTCTTCATCCCGCTCGTTATCGGCGTCCTTAATCTCCTGAATTTCCCGGTGAAGTCGCTCCATCTGTTGATCCAGCGCATTTGCCGAATCTGCCGCACTCTTTAACTCTCTCGTCAAATGCTCGGGAACATCCTTATTGTATTTATAAAAAATCTTATGCTCCAGACTCGCCCAAAAATCCATCGCGATTGTACGGATCTGGATCTCCACACATGCTCGTTCCTCACCATTGGACATGTATACAGGCACTTCCACCAGAAGGTGAAGGCTTTGGTAGCCGTTTGGCTTTGGATTCTCGATGTAGTCTTTGACCTCCAGTACACGCAGATCACTCTGATTGCACAGCATATCCTTAATGCGATAGATATCCGAGATAAAGGAACATGTAATCCGTACCCCAGCGATATCCTTGATATTTTGCTTGATGCTCTCAAACGTTAACTCATGATTTTTGCGGAACATCTTGTTCATAATGCTCTCAGGTGATTTCAGTCTGGACTTTGTATGCTCAATTGGACTGTAATCATGCAGAGACTGGAATTCTTCCTTCAGGACTTCAATCTTGGTCTCCATTTGATCCAGAGCAAATTTATAGATCATCATAAATCTGGTAATTTCATATTTGAATTTCTTGAATTGATCGATTGGATGTGGAGCGTTCATCATGGCTTTCTCCCTTTCTTTCTGCACACTAAAATTAGTTTTATGAATATGAGAACAAGCGGTCAATCCACATGTCTCCTGAACCATTATAAATCATATGGAGCCAATAAACGAATTTCTCACATTTGGGCTGGCGATTCAGCCTGGAAGGTATGGGAACTTATTTTACGCGCATCCTATAGAAACATCCCTGTCATTTGGCCCGCAATTATTAATAAAAGAGGTGAAATTTCCTGCTCTATCAAGTGACGTATTCATCCGATACACTTCGGGTTAAAGCTTATTTATACCTGCCACAAGGTTGTTCATTACCTGATATCACGACATATGAACCTTCTCATCCCGGCTCTGTCTCCTCTGCCTTTCCGGAATTCGCTTCCTTACATACATCTCTACATTTGCAACCACTCGCCAGCCACTACCCTTCTGCCAGAATGCATGATATCGCACACACACAGGAACAATGGCCTGTGCTGATCTATTGTCGCGGCGGACTAGGCAGCTACGGCGGGGTAAATACCGTTTGGCTTGAGCAATTTGTACATAAAGGTTATATCGTGTTCGCCCCATCCTATCGTGGCAACGAAGGCGGTGAAGGTCGTGACGAGTATGGCGGGAAAGATGCCGAAGATGTGCATGCCGCTTACCGGTTGATACAGCGTTTACCCTTTGTCGACTCGACTCGGATATCGTTAATGGGGTTCTCCCGTGGAGCCATTAATGCTGTACATACCGCAACTGCCTATAATGAGGGACCGGACAGAGTACATAAGTTAGTTCTTTGGAGCGGTGTCTCCGATGTGGAACGCACTTACCATGAGCGAACCGACCTGAGGCGCACATTGAAACGGGTGCTGGGTGGTTCCCCACGCGCAGTTCCGGAAGCTTATCTCGCCCGTTCTCCCTTGTCGAAAGCGAACAAACTATCTTGTCCCGTGCTAATCATGCATGGTACATCAGATACACAGGTGAATTATAGCCACGGAACCCGAATGTATCACTGGCTTAAGCGCCGAGGTGCGGATGTCACATTTCACGCTTATGGCGGGC
Source organism: Paenibacillus sp. FSL R7-0026 (assembly GCF_038004485.1). Lineage (NCBI taxonomy): Bacteria > Bacillati > Bacillota > Bacilli > Caryophanales > Paenibacillaceae > Paenibacillus > Paenibacillus sp. FSL R7-0026. The sequence goes on along the minus strand of NZ_JBBORG010000001.1, from coordinate 2,444,102 downwards.
AGGATCATCATTTTCACGAGAAAATACATGAGTCAGCGGTTAACAATATGTTTGATTGGCTTGCTGAACCTTAGCCTTGCGCTATGAATTTCACTTTGAAGAAGCGTGGGTTATGGCTGTATACTGGAGGGGCTACGTTTTTTTGAAAGGACGGATAGGATGAATCAAAGCACCCTCCAAAAATACGCCATGTTGCTTCTCTGCATGTCTGCCGGAATGGTGGACCTGATCGGATATCTGGGACTGGGGCATGTGCTCACAGCCAATATGACGGGAAATATTGTTTTGTTGGGTATTGCCATTGCCCGTGCTCAGGAATTTGTCGTGCTGCGGTCATTGCTTGCTCTCATCGGTTTTATTGCCGGCAATGCCATTGCAGCACATATGGTTGGACCTGTGCATACCAAAAATGGCTGGTCTTCCAAGATCACAGCCGTATTTACTGTTGAAAGCATTTTGCTCCTGCTGTTTGCTATCGCCATGATTAGTCCATTTTCAGAACAACTGTCTTATCTGTTAATTGTCATCCTAGCCGTTGCAATGGGGATGCAAACAACTGCGGCACGCCGCATTGGCATTGCTGGCATCTCAACAACCGTGCTCACCAATAATTTGGCCGCTGTGGTTGAGGATACCGTAAACATCCTTAAAAAGCTGCGACATGCCAATATCCGATCGTTAACCAAAGCCTTGTCCACAGACGCCTACCTTCGTGCAGGTGCTGTTGTCATCTATTTGATCGGCGTCATTGCAGCCGCATTGTTATTCCACCGTGTGCCCATGATTGCAGTTTGGATTCCTGTCCTGATCATTGGCGGCGTAACCCTATACGCCCGATTACATGCATGGGGAACTTCACAACAAAGCAAAAGTTAATAGTTGAAGAAGCAACCTATTCATTTTCAAGAGGCTGTTCAAAATTCCGTTATAGGGCACTGGAAACTGGTCTTTTTGAACACGTATTTTAAGTTATTTTAAGTACAATCACGCTATTTATTTCATCAAAGCAGCTTCTTGGCGGATAAGCTTGACCAGATGCTGTGCAGCAGGTGATAATACCTCCCCGGCTCGTGTACATACGGCAACCGTATTTCTCAGCTGTACACCTCGAACAAACACACGTGCCAGCCTGCCTTGCTGCACATCTTCGTTCACAACCAAAGAAGATATAAAGTTGGCCCCATAACCTGCCTTCACCGCACTGATCGTTTCGTTCAGCCCGTTGAACTGAAGCGCAATGCGGGGAGCGGACAGGTTATTTGTTGTGCAAAGGGAAACGAGTCGCTCACGTGTAGCACTGCCTTCTTCTCGCATGATGAACGGTTCTGCCATCATCTCATGCAGCTCGATTTCTTTTCCCGCATACGGATGGTCAGGGTGCACAACAAACCACATCTCATCGTCAAACAATTCATCCCATTGGACACCTGCATGTGTAATGCCACTTCCACCATACACTGCAATCTCTGCCTCATAACGAAGTAATTGGTCAAAAGCCATCCGGGTGTTGGTTGTGCTCACAACAATCTCCACATCCTCGTGCATTTGCTTAAACCGCGCAATCCAGCCCGGCAACAGAAAATTTGAAGGCAAGTAGGTTGCCGTAAGACGGATCAGTCCTTTCTTGCCCTCCCGAAAATCCTGCACAAAATTCTCGACATCCTGCTCCAGCATGAACAGACGTTCCGCATAACCTGTTAACTGTATCCCCGCATCCGTAAGCACCAGTCTTCTTCCCTCCGAAACAAAAAGCTGGATTCCCAATTCACGTTCAAACTTCTTCACCTGAGAAGATACCGCTGGCTGACTAATATTTAGTTCCTCTGCGGCACGAGTGACCCCGCCATATCTCACAATGGCATGAAATAATCGTAATCCATGCAGATTCATGTTTACACCTCTTCCACGTCAAATACATAATCTAAAGTTATATTATCATACATAATATATACTTTATTTATATATCTACTCCATTTATAGTTGAAATATGAAATCCAATACAAGAAACAAGGAAGGAACATGTGAACATGAAAAATATAAATACGACCAACCTACAGCATACCTGGACTCAAGTCGACGACTACATGAATAATCTGATGATTCCATCAGATTCCCTGCTGGAACATACACTGCAAAGCAATGCCGAAGCTGGACTCCCTGCTCATGACGTAACACCGAATCAAGGAAAGTTACTTCAGCTCCTGCTGCAAATCCAAGGTGCATCCCGTGTATTTGAAATCGGCACATTGGGTGGATACAGTACCATCTGGATGGCAAGAGCGCTGCCTGAACACGGACGCATCGTCTCACTGGAATCGGAATCACACCATGCAGACTTGGCCCGAGCCAATCTCACACGAGCAGGACTGATGCACAAGGTTGACCTGAGAGTTGGTCCTGCCCTTACCACCCTTCCCGATGTTCAGGAAGAATACAGGGAACCGTTTGATATGATCTTCATCGATGCTGACAAACCGAGTAATCCCGATTATCTGAGATGGGCCCTGCGACTGACTCGGCCGGGGAGTCTTATTATTGGTGATAATATCGTCAGAAACGGTGAAGTGATCCGCACAGACAGCACAGACCCCAGAGTTCAGGGCGTTCGATCATTCCTGCAGTTGATCGCGGATCACCCTCGACTTGAAGCTACAGCACTGCAAACGGTCGGTAGCAAAGGTTACGATGGATTCGTCATTGCTCGTGTGATTGATGCCCCTGAACCAAAATAAACAGTGGTCAATTCTTCCGCAAATTCCCCTTTCCTGTTAAACTGGAATCACTGCACAGGTAGACTGGGGGGAACCACTTGAGAGTTTTACAACATATTAATGATGAAATTCGCGGCTGGTCCCGCAATATTCAACTGTTTTTCCTGGCTAGCATTCTGTATCAGATCGGAAATGGCATGTTCTCTGTCTTGTACAATCTGTACATTCAGGGTCTGGGCTATAATGATACAATGAACGGCCAGATTGTAAGTATTCAATCACTCGCAACAGCCATTATGTTTGTTCCTATCGGTCTATGCGGTGATCTGTTCAGCCGCAAGCGATTACTCATTACCGGGGCGTTATTCAGCGGAATCTTTCTGATCGGACGCTCCTTCGATTATTCGGCTACAGGACTGATCTGGTTCGCGGTATTCTCTGGCCTTTTCGCTGGGGTATTCCAAGTACTGGCCATTCCTTATCTGGCGGAAAACGTCAAGAAAAGCCAGCGGCTGAAGATGTTCAGTTATTATTCATCTCTTGTGCTCGCTTCCCAGGTGCTTGGTAGCCTGGGTGGCGGTGTATTCGCAGATTTGTTACATACGGCAGGACTCGCCAAAGTGACCGGATTGCAGACGGTTTTATTTGTCGGTGGTGCAGCAACACTGGCTGCGTTTATTCCACTGTTATTTGTAACCGAAGGCAAGGCTGCTCCGCAGACCTCGATTCCGGTGCAACCCGTTCTTCAACCCAATGCGGAGCTAAAAGAAAGTTCAACCAATACCCCAAGCACGGACGACTCCATCACGAAGAAAAAAGATTCCCGACTGATTGGTCAGTTTATAGTGACTCAGTTGTTAATTGGATTAGGTTCTGGACTGGTTGTACCGTATCTGAATCTGTATTTCACCAATCGGTTCTCGGTTTCTCTGAGCGGCATGAGCTTACTGATTGCACTTGGTCAGATTATGACGATTGTATCCATGCTGATTGGTCCTACCCTGGCGGCAAAGGTCGGAAGCGTAAGAGCCGTTGTCATTTTCCAGGTCATGTCGCTGCCCTTCCTTCTATTAACAGGCTTCACCAATCTGTTGTTCATTGCTTCGCTCAGTTTCTTATTCAGACAAGCATTGATGAACGCAGCCAATCCCATTCATTCAGCCATACTGGTGGATCGGATCTCGGACAAACGCCGCGGCATTGCCAATTCACTGATGCAGACCTCGTTCATGATCGGTTGGGCTACCATGGGACCTGTCCAATCCTATCTGGTCACCACGTACGGAACGTATTGGGGTTATGCGATCACTTTCAGCATCACAGGCTGTCTATACGTTATTTCATCACTGATGTACTTTGTAATGTTCAGAGAACCCAAACCTTCCGCTACGGCTCTCGCAGGATCTTAATGAGTTGAACACTAGCAGTCTGGTTGTTCCGCAGATAACGCAACGTATCTCATCATCAGGAGTGATCACACATGAACATGAATCCTTCATTAAACCTGAATGCATACCTGAATCTCATACCACCTCATTCAACCGGTAGGCTAAACGGATGGAACTGATGCGCAAGCTTGGTTCCCACGTTGTCTTTCGGTTTTTTCTTAGTCTGGGTGTCTCTGTTCTTGGCGGATTGCTATTCACAGTCATTCATACACCGATCCCGTGGTTGCTCGGGCCAATGGTATTTATGCTGCTTGGCTCCCAAGTCGCCAAATGGCCGCTCATGTGGCCTGCCTCCATTCGGGACTATGGCATTTTGATTGTTGGTTATTCGATTGGACTCACCTTAACTAAAGAGGCACTGCACGGCATTTTGCTACAACTTCCCATGATGCTTCTGATGACCTTGCTGTTAATCGGATTGTGTGTAATTACGGCCTACATCGCTTCAAAGGTAACCGATTTTGATTTCCCCTCCCTACTGGTGGGCAGCATTCCAGGAGGACTATCCCAGATGGTGTCCCTCGCAGAAGAGATGAAATCCATCAATCTGACGCTGGTTACGTTTTTGCAGGTGACGCGGCTGATCATGATTGTCTTCTGTGTTCCGTTCCTGCTGTTCAGTCCGTGGATTGGAGGTATCGCAGGTGGCGGTTTGGATCATCCGTTCATTGACGTAGCGACGTGGGGTTCCCTTTTCCCCGAGATTCTTGTCTATGCTCCGCTCTGTGTAGCGGGTGCATGGGTTGCACGCAAACTCCGATTTCCGACGGCCTTTATGCTAGGTCCCATGATTGTCATGTGTGTCGTTCAATTAAGTACAACGATGCACACGCCCAGTCTGCCAACCTCCCTCCTAAACGTATCGCAATTGATGATCGGCAGTCACGTTGGACTGATGCTCAAGCCGGAACAGTTGCAACGCAAGACACAGACAGTCACGCTAGCGGTGATGAGTAGTGTACTGCTCATTGTTGGTGCGCTTGGATTAAGTTATCTGTTAATGAATGTGTTCTCCCTCTCCGCGGCAACCTCACTACTCAGTATGGCCCCTGGCGGGATGGATCAGATGAGTATCATGGCACATGAAGTGAATGCCGATCTTTCGGTTGTATCCGGGTACCAATTGTTTCGAATTCTATTTATTTTTTTCATCGTCTCTTCCGTACTGAAGATGATTCTTGTACATATGTTAAAAGAAAAGAAAGCAGAGCCCTCACTTCAATGATCATATTTCGCCCCGATTCCATGACAAAGAGAGTATCCATTTGATGTCACATCCTGCGGATACTCTCTTTTATTTGTACAGACTCTACTTCAGCATTTTGCCTCATTCAATTTTAAGCATGATGACTAATTATGAATATATTCGGTTGTACATCCAGCCCACAATGCCCACCGTAACCACTGTTGCCCCAATAATAAATGCATAATAGCCAATCTTACTTTTGGACTCCGAAGTCTGATGGTCATAATAATCCGAGTTACGTCGGTAAAACCCCATCCATAACTCTCCGATCATATTCACAACAACCAATACAAAACGTTTAACAAGCCCCATTGTATTCGCGTCTCCTCTCTCTAATCAACCTTCTTCCCTATTAAGTATAATTATCCCAATTCATTAAAACAACCTACTCATATTACCTTTGGTGCAGTTTCTTGCTCCAACCAGGTTAGAATAACAAATGCTTCCTGATCGGTGCTACCACACATCTCTTCCTCAGCTTGCAATCCACTGCATACCGCAGGACGATCTTTATGGCCAAAAATTCCGCAGCGATTATCATCCGTAAGCTGCACACAACGTACACCTGCCGGCTTGCCATGAGCCATGCCTGGTATCGGTGATGATATGGAAATCGCGATACAACATGCGGCACAGCCTGTCCTGCATTCCATACTTATTCCCTCCTAGTTTTAATACTTATAGTACTTACAATACGTGTTCAAAAAGACCGGTTTTCAGTACCAAGAAGATGGAATGAAGCTAGAAATGGAGTAGCGGAGCGTAGGGAAAGCTACGTGAGCAACTACAATGTTCCCGAAGGAAACATACTTCGTAAGCATCTGCTTATTCGGCTGAATTCCATATTCGATGCTGATGATGCCATTAGGCATCCTTCGTAATCAAAAGCGGACTTTTTGAACTACCTCTGATATTATGAGCGATTTATCCAGGTCCAGGTTCGAGCAAGCCCCTGAGCCATTCTCCGATTCATGCTTCGATTGGAAAAATACCCCCCATGACTTAGCGGGTTCCAACTCATTGCCACGCCGCCAGAGTTCACTTCAATATCTTCTTTGACCGCTTTCTCATAAGCAGGATCAATGGGGCGTAATGGATAACCCAGAATATCATCCCGATCGTAGAAGTTCACCCATTCCCCTTCCAGTCCGGCATAATACTGATTCACATGGGAAGAGGGCACCTGAATTGGGCAACTAAAGTCATGGTAACGCAAGCTCCATAAGGGCAGGGTTGTACCAAACGAGTAAAAATTGGTCAACGTGTCCCCCCGCTCCAGAGCGGAGTTCACATCCACAATCTCAGGAACACGACTGGACGGATATTGCAGATCGTAGAAGAAGTTACTCGCGATTACGGCACCCAAACTATGGGCAACCACACAGAGCGGAGCTTCCGGTCCATTACGCTGTGCAAGGGTATGCATCGCCTGATTCAACGTTCGATGTACGGCATCGTAGTTATGGCCTTGATTTTCCACCGGTTGATAAGCAACCGCATCAGCCAGGTAGTGGATGACAAATCGGCGCAACGCCTGAAAGTTCAATCCCGGAGAGCTGACGAGCTGTTGAAAGAGCGCCTCTTCCCGCTCCTCAAATACATCCGCCCAATATACAGGTTCGATATCCAGCATCTGTTTGGAGGCTCCAGGCAAGACCATTACCTTGTCCAATTCCTTATGCAAACAAGCAATCAGCTTGTCCGCGTACCCATCCTTCCGCATACCCAGCCCATGAATGACCATCACCGCAATACGTGTCATGGCTCTCCTCCTCATCGATCTAGGAACTCTTCCTCCACCATATGAACGCCACGACTCGAACATGCCTGAAGCTTGCTTTGTCAGAAAAACCTTTCCAACCACCATTATTTTAAAAATGTGATTCTTCCATTTTATATACAGTTTACCATGATCGTCATGAAAATAACGATCATACAACAAAAAGGAGCTGCACATCACGCAGCCCCTTCTTGTTTTTGTATTCAATTAACCTTTCAGATGAACCTTCAGCACACCATTTTGATTAGATGTAACATCACCTGTCGTGACTTCCACCCGTTCAACCATATCCTGACCATCTGGAATGATAATCGGTGTAATCAGCGGGTATCCCGCATCTTCAATGACCTTACGATCAAACTCCAACAGCTTTTGCCCAGCTTTTACATGCTCGCCAGCTTCGACATGCATATTGAAACCTTCACCCTTGAGGGATACCGTATTAATCCCGACATGGATCAGAACTTGTAGTCCACTCGCGTGTTCAAGAATCACCGCATGTTTACTCTTGATCACATGAGCGACCTGAGCATCGAACGGAGCTACAACCAGGTTGCCCGAAGGCTCAATGGCTACACCCTCACCCATCTGTTTCTCGGCAAAAGCCGGATCAGGTACTTGCTCCAGTGACACGGCCTGGCCTGTTAATGGCGCCATGATTTCAAGTGTATTTACTGCTTCGTCCCCTACTTGAGCTGCACTACGTGTGCGCTGGTTTGGATCTGTTTTGCCAGTCGAAGAGGTAACACCTGAAGCAGACTGCGATGTAGCCGCTTTAGGCTCATTAACGGTTTCATTGCTTGCACTACGATCTTCTTTTCTCAGTTTGGCTCTGCCAAAAAGGACCGTCAGTACAAATGGTACAACCAGGACAATCGCCATGCCGATGAAGAAGACACCCCATTTGTTAGGGAAAATCGACAGGAATCCCGGCACGCCACCTACACCGATGGAGGTTGCCTGAACATTATTCATCGTCAGCAGCACACCACCAATCGCGGAACCGATCATACCAAAGATAAACGGATAACGGTAACGAATGTTAACACCAAAGATCGCCGGCTCGGTTACCCCGAGGAAGGCCGACACGGAGGACGTTGCCGCAAGTCCTCTCATTTTCTTTTCACGCAGGACAAGCATCATCGCAAGTGCCGCTGAACCCTGTGCGATATTGGACAATGCCAGCATCGGCCACAGGAACGTTCCGCCCTGACTACCGATGAGCTGAACATCTACCGCAAGGAACGTGTGATGCATACCGGTGATAACAAGCAAAGCGTATAGACCACCGTAGATCAGACCACCTAGCGCCGCGTATGAATCGTAAACATAGATCAAGCCGGAAGTAATTGCATTCGCAATGGCGAATGTAACTGGTCCAATGATCGTGAAGGCCAGGAATCCGGTAATCAGCAACGTGACCGGTGCAACGACCAGCAGTTTAATTGAATCATGTACCCTTTTGTTCAGGAAAATCTCCATCTTTGCAAGCAGATACGCCGATACCAGTACCGGTAGAACCTGCCCTTGATAACCGATCTTCTCAATCTCCCAACCGAACAGATTCCATGTTGGCACCGTGCCATTATTCACAGCATCAGCGTAACCATATGCACTCAGCAGATCGGGATGTACCAGAATGAGACCCAGCACGATCCCGAGCAGCGGACTGCCGCCGAACCTTTTTACAGCTGCCCAACCAATTAGCGCCGGCAGGAACGTGAAGGCTGTACTTGCAATCGTATTAATAATGGACGCAAGATCCTTCCAGGCTGGATAAACATCCACCAGTGATTTTCCATCAAAGAAAATGCCTGGACCTGTCAGAATATTGTTAATCCCGAGCAAAAGACCTGCCGTAATGATTGCAGGCAAGATCGGAATGAAAATATCCGAGAGTGTTTTAATCGCTCGCTGGATTGGATTTTGCTTTTTACCAGCAACCGCCTTCACATCATCCTTGGAAGAACGATCTCCCCCGGTAATCTGAATCATCTCATCATAGACTTTATCCACCAGACCAGGCCCAATAACGACCTGGAATTGTCCTTGGGAAGAGAACTGTCCTTTGACCAGATCATTCTGATCCAGACTTTCAGTATCCACTTTACTCTCATCGTACAAGGCAAACCGGAGTCGTGTAACACAGTGTGTAGCAGCTTCAATATTCTCTTTGCCACCGACAGCCCGGACGATCTCCTCAACCTGTTTTTTATCGATTGCCATAGTGTCACTTCCTATTTATAAAATGTGATTAGTCCTGTTGTGGCACAAGCCACATATAGGATGCATACGGACTGAGAGAGATTTCCTGCGTCAGCGCAGGGGCTGCCTCCGTATTTCCTATGAGTAACTCTGCTGATTTGCCTGCAATGTGATCATTCCAGACCGCTTCCGGAAGCGAGAACGTGACGTCTCGTTTACTGAAGTTGGATACAACAATCAGAGTTTCACTTCCATTGGTCCGTGCGTACGCGAATACATTCGGGTGTGCATCGTCCAATCGTTCATACAGACCGTCGGTCAGCACGTTAACCTGTTTACGCAGGGCAATTAATTTGCGGTAGTGGTAGTAGATCGAATCTGGATCAGCCAGCTGCTGTTCCACGTGAATGGAAGGATACCGCTCATCCACCTTCAGCCAAGGTGTTCCGGTAGTAAATCCGGCGTTTTTACTTCCATTCCACTGCATCGGTGTGCGGGAGTTGTCCCGGGAACGCTCTTTTACAATGTTGAAAGCTTCTTCAGCGGATTTACCTCGTTCTTCCTGAAGCAGGCGGTACATGTTCGTTGATTCGATATCGCGGAACTCGCTAACGTCATTCCAGACCGGATTCGGCATGCCGATCTCTTCACCCTGGTAGACATAAGGTGTACCTTGCATGCCGTGTATCGTTGTTGCAAGCATCTTCGCACTTTCGGCACGATAATCACCATCGTCGGCGAATCGGGATAGTGCCCGCGGCTGATCATGGTTATTAAGGAACAGCGCATTCCAACCTCCACCGGCCTGCATGCCAGTTTGCCACTCACTGAAGAGCTGCTTCATCGCTTCGAAATCATACGGCATCAGTTCCCACTTCTGACCATTCGGATAATCCACTTTCAGGTGATGGAAGTTAAACGTCATCGAAAACTCCCGGGAAGCCGGGTTCGAATATTGGATACAATGTTCCAGTGTTGTGGAGGACATTTCCCCTACAGTCACCATGTTGTGAGGCCCGAATACTTCATCATACATCTCGGTGATGTACTCATGCACACGTGGTCCATCCGTGTAATATTTGCGTCCATCACCCGGTGACACGCTGCCATCATCATCAGGGAAACGCTGGTCTTTGGAGATCAGGTTGATCACGTCCATACGGAAACCATCCACACCCTTATCCGCCCAGAACTTGATCATATCCCGCACAGCTTTGCGTACTTCTTCATTCTCCCAATTCAGATCTGCCTGCGTTTTATCAAATAAAGTCAGGAAATATTGTCCCGTCTGTTCATCATACTGCCAAGCAGGTCCGCCGAACTTGGATTGCCAGTTGTTCGGCACACCGCCATCCGGGGCAGGATCTTTCCAAATATAATAATCCCGATACGGATTATCCTTGGAAGAACGGGATTGCTGGAACCACTCATGATCGGTCGAGGAGTGATTCACCACGATATCAATCATCAGTTTCATATCACGAGCCTTCAGACCTTTCAGCAGTTCGTCAAAATCCTCCATCGTCCCATAATCCGGATTAATCCGATAATAGTCCGCTACGTCATACCCATTATCATGCTGCGGGGATACATATACCGGCTGCAACCACACAATATCGATACCCAGATGCTGCAAATAATCAAGCTTCCCGGTTAATCCACGAATATCTCCCGTACCCGATCCGGTTGTATCATTAAAACTCTTCGGATATACCTGATACACCGTTGATGTCTTCCACCAAGATGACGGAGTTGTGTTATTAGAACTCATGTTAACGCCTCCAATAAATTGTAATGCTCTCATGTGATGTTCTCGGTTAACTTCATATCTATATTACATAAGTAAACATGTATATACAAGTTGAAACTATAATATGTATATTCTTCGCCTCTTCTACACATTCCCCATAAATCTTTCCTCTGTAACATTTATTTTGGAGCCTGCGTTCGTGAACCCAATGATATCTGTATTGGGACAACAAGAAACCGTCTGTTCTTCCCACCATTGGTGCGGGCAACAGACGGTCTAATTGGGTTGAACTTGGTTGAAATTTTCAAAAACGCCTCTTACGACATCTCCGGTGAAACAACGGCTTTCCCTTGTTTTTCCTGCATATTCAACTTCAATAGAGATAGTGCAGCTTGTTCTTCCCTTTCCAGTTCAGCAGCACTGATCTCACCAGAGAGTACGGCACGCATTCGCTTTTGATCCAGCAGACCTTCCCATTTTGCCACCACAAATGCTGCGACACAGTTGCCCATCAAGTTTGTGAAGACACGCATTGTATCCATGAAACGATCTGCACCAAGCAGCAGAGCAACCGCTGCTACCGGAAAAGCATTAACAGCTACTGCCGTTGCGGACAGGGCCAAGAATGCGGAGCCAGGTACTCCTGCCATGCCTTTGGAACTTAACATCAACACCAGCAAAATCGTAATTTGCTGCATCAATGTCAGTTCAATCCCTACGGCCTGAGCAACAAAAACCGTGGCCAACGATAAATAGATTGAAGCGCCATCCAGATTAAACGAGTACCCCGTCGGCACTACAAGCCCCACAACCGCACGATCACATCCCGCCTTGGTTAGCTTGTCCATCATGCGTGGCATCACCACTTCTGATGATCCGGTTCCAATCGCCAGCATCACTTCAGAACGGGTATATTTCACAAATTGCAGGAAATTCAGCCCGGTAATCCACCAGGCAGCCAATGCCAGCATGACCAGAAACAGCAGCGCTGCGCCGTAACATGCCAGAATCAGCAGACCAAAGGACGACAATGTGGATGCCCCATAGGCACCTACCGTGTAGGCCATGGCTCCAAATGCACCAATCGGCGCGAGTTTCATGATATAACCGATGATGCGGAACACAATGCCGAGCAAGTTCTCAATCAGCGTCAGTACATTCTCTTTTGCCTTACTCTCCGTTGCTGCCAGCGCAACCCCGAATAGGCATGCCACGAGCAATACTTGCAGAAGTGCATTTTGTGCAAAGGCATCTACAACACTTGTCGGAATAATATTCATGATAAAGTCTACCGTATGCGGTAACTCGGAACCATTGGTTTTCGCTTCAATGCCACTTGCGTCTATGGTTGAAGGGTCCACGTTCATTCCGGCACCGGGGCGAAGCAGATTAGCTGTTCCCAATCCAAGTACCAGCGCAACTGTAGTTGCAATCTCGAACCACACGATGGCTTTCAGTCCGATGCGACCTACCGACTTCAGATCACCGATCTTGGCAATACCTGTCACAATCACCATGAAAATCAGTGGTGCGATGATCATCTTGATCAATTTGATGAAACCTGTTCCGAGCGGTTGCAGCAGGCTACCCAGATCCGGCCACAGAATGCCTACGCCAATCCCGATGATTACCGCTACAATAATTTGAAAAAATAATGATTTCATAAATGACATGAACGCTCCCCCTGTTTGCGGTCAATTCGGATTTCCGTTTGGTTTCCGTGTAACTTTTTATATCATTCTAAACAGGAGTTCAACAATGGAATTTCAATGTTTTTGTCATTTGTACCAACTCTATCGGCGAAAATTGAACCTGAAACCGAAAAAAGACGAATATCGCGTCAGTTATCTTGACGTGATATTCGTCTTTATCCATAAATCCATTTATTATTGAACAGGGGTTAAATGTGCATCACAGGGTAATAGATTCTCCCGGGGCCAGCACACGGCCTTCCAACCCTTTTGCAGCCAGTTGTTGCACGAAGTGTTCTGCATCCTGACGAATCACCGGGAATGTATCATAATGAACCGGAATCGTCAGTTTGGCATTAAACCATTCGGCCGCTTGCAACGCATCCTCAGGTCCCATGGTGAAATATCCACCAATCGGCAAGAAAGCTACATCAATATCATGACGATCACCGATCATTTTCATATCCCCGAAGAGACTTGTGTCTCCGGCATGCAAAATCGTTTTACCACCAATAGTAATGATATATCCAGCAGGCAAACCTGCATACATGATCCGTTGTTCTTCTTCGAGCACAATCCCGGAAGTGTGGAACGCCTGAATCATTTTAGCTTGAGCAAAATCAAGATCTACCGTTCCGCCCATGTTCATGCCGAGTGTATCCAGACCTTTCCAAGACATATATGTAGCCAATTCCACAATAGCCACAACTTTGGCGTTATTCGCTTTGGCAATAGGTTCAGCATCGAGGATGTGATCCATATGTGCATGTGTCAGCAACACAACATCTGTCTTAATATCTTCAGGCTTCGTGACGGCAAGTTCGTTGCCACGCATGAAGGGATCAATGATCAGAGACTTTTCTTCTGTGCCCAGCTGTACACTGGAGTGACCGTGGAACGTAATATTCAACAACTTGGATTCCTCCCGACATATGATTTGATTATTTTGAAACCACTATTTATTATAAATCATAGCTCTTCACCAACGCAAAATTACGCTAGCCTCCGTGTCACCGCTGCTTACGATATACCCTTGCTTCATACGGCTGAAGCTGAATGGCACCTTCATCGGTAGAATAACGTCTGCTTACATTGCTGATGATCAGCTTGGCATGCTCAGAATCCCAGCCTTCCGGCCAGTGCATCTCAGGTTCTTGCCCACGGAAATTCAGAATGACCAGCATCTGCTCATCATCCAGCGTTCGTGTATAGGCATAGATATCCGGATCATCCGGCAACAGCAATTCATACGCACCATAGATAAGCACTTTATGTTGTTTGCGAAGCGTAATTAACTTACGGTAATAATGCAAAATGGATTGCGGATCACTTTCGGCATCAGCCACATTAATCTCAGGATAATTATCATTCACCTGAATCCACGGCTGACCCTGGGTAAAACCTGCGTGTTCCGTCTCATCCCATTGCATCGGCGTGCGGGCATTATCGCGACTCTTCAGCCAGATTGCCTGCATGACTTCATGCTTCGACTTACCTTGACCAATGTAATGATTGAAATAATTTTTGGTCTCGATATCCCGGTATTGTTCGATATTCGGGAAAGCGACATTGGTCATGCCGATCTCTTCTCCTTGGTAGATGTAGGGGGTCCCTTCGAGTGTAAGCATCCATGTCGCCAGCATCTGAGCGGAACGCACCCGATATTTACCATCATCACCAAAACGGGAAACCGGACGTGGCTGATCATGGTTCCCCATATAATTGGCGTTCCAGCCTCTACCATGCAAAACCGTTTGCCACCGGCTCATGATTTCTTTGAGATCTGTCAATTTCCATTCCTTATAGTTCCATTTACCAATGCCGGAAGATTTGGCATCGACGAACATATGCTCAAACTGGAATACCATATTAAGCTCGTCACGATCCGTTCCCACATAAGCCAGCGCCTGCTCAGGCCCAAGTCCCGAAGTCTCGCCAACCGTCATGGGTCCATAAGGTTTCAAAATCATGTTATTCAGTCTCTTCAGGATGGAGTGTACCTGTTCCAGGTTGGAAAAGAGCTGATACGCTGGAACTACCGGCAGATTATCCGGATTGTGGGCACTTGGCAGACCCTCTGCCTTGGCGATATGCGCTACTGCATCAAAACGGAATCCGTCTACCCCTTTTTCCAGCCACCAATGCACCATCTCATACATCTCTTCTGCCATCTGTTCATTGTTCCAGTTAAGATCCGGTTGCTGTTCGGAATACAGATGCAGATAATATTCATTCGTCTCGGGATCATGCTTCCACACCGAACCTCCAAAATAGGACTCCCAATTATTTGGCACCTGCCCATTTTTGCCTGAACGCCAAATATAATAATCCCGCTTCGGATTCATCTTTGATGAACGCGATTCAGCAAACCAAGCATGTTCATCTGACGTATGATTCAGCACCAGGTCCATCATGATCTTGAGGCCACGCTTGTGTGCCTCTGCCAATAATCGATCAAAATCCTCCATCGTGCCATACTTGCGTAAAATGCCGTAGTAGTCCCGGATATCATATCCGTTATCATGTCCTGGTGAATCGTAGATGGGACAGAGCCAGATCACATCTACGCCCAAATTCTCCAAATAATCGAGTTTCTCATAGATTCCCTGCAAGTCGCCATATCCATCCCCGTCCGAATCCTTAAAGCTGCTCGGGTAAATCTGGTATACCACACTCTCTTTCCACCAAACGATATCGCCCACCTCGCTCTCATCTTTGTCCACTATATAATTTGAACTAAGAATATTTACACTGGACACTCCGATGACAGAACAACCTTCCGATCGCTGTTATCCCCAGATTTTATGAATTCCCCTTATAAGGGGAAAATCCGGGGATAAAGGCGAACGCTTTCGCTTCCTCAGGTTATTTCTGTCCTCTCCGTTTCGTGTAAATGTTTAGTTCAATTTATATATATAATCTCTGCTCACTGTATTAAGCCGTTAATATGTTTTATCCGAAAAGATTCCCTTGTAAACATTTGAAAGGTATCTTATGCAAAAAGACCCGGTCATGGCCGCGCTCTGCGGCTCATTTCCGAGTCCTTCTTCGTGAACATAAAATTAACTTATATCCGGCGTAACCTATCCAGGCACCGATCGTGTTCAGAATAATGTCATCCACATCAAACGAACCTACACGTGTAATCAATTGTGTGACCTCAACACCCAGCAGAAGCAAAACAACTGTAGATGTAAAGGTCAGGAACGTACGACACCTCCGAAACAACCATGGAATCCAGATGCCCAGCGGAATGAACAATACGATATTGCCAAACAGGTTTTTGACCCAGGTATCTGTATTGTACCTCTCCCTCTCCATAAGAAGTGGACGAATCGTCTCGAAGGGTACGAGATTATATTGATAATACATGCCTGGTGTTCGTCCACTGACAAACAGTAAAATGCCCATAATCAGTATGTAGAGCGCTGCCATGCAAGCAACAATGGTCAGCATCCACTTGGAGTGAAGCCATGACTTTTCGCTCATTCATCCGTCCTCCGACCTTGAATTCCGCGAAGCGGTAAGGTCTATTTTAACGGGATATAGATCTTCATGTCCAGTTGTTCAGGGGTCGATTTCCAGACATCCGTCACTTCAAAGTCAGGCCCTTCCCTCCGTTCATAGTTAGACTGCGGCAGCCAGCTGCCATAGATCATTTTCCGAATATCCTGCCCGGAGCCTTCCACGGTGAACTCTGCATAGAAGCCGCCCGGAATTTCAATCGAAGTAAAACCGGGTTCAAGTACCTGTGATGCTCCACTGCTTTCTTCACCCACAATAAAAGAAAATGCTCCATCCTCTTCAAAATGACAGGCCACACCGTAAGCCATATCAGGGCGTGTCCTCTCCGGGATCGCCATGAATTTCTGTTCCATGCCAAAATCGTGATAAAATCCGGGTATTTCAGCATAATGCTGATTGTCATTCAGGTTGGTCTTATATTCATAGCCGACAATCCAGTTCGTTTCCAATGTGACTAGACGGGGTGTGTTCATGTGGAATGTTCCACCAAGCGAAGTTCGATAATCATTAAAATCAATGCTCTGTTGCATCTTCAAAAAAGACAACTGATCCGCTTCCAGCTTGCGCAGCTTCGCGGGTGTCATTCCAAAGTAGGCTGAAAATGCACGGGTAAATGCCTCTTGAGATTGATAGCCAAAGCTCATCGCAATGTCCAATATGCCTTCCGATGTGCCCCGAAGCATCCCAGCAGCCTCCGTTAATCTGCGTCTGCGCACGTATTCCAGTACCGTGAATCCCGTGATTGCCTGGAATAAACGCTGAAAATGAAACGCCGAAAAGCTCGCAGCAGCGGACGTCTCTCTGATATTAAAATCATCTTGCAAATGCTGCTCCAAATACTCAATAGCAAGCTGAATTCGTGTGTAATGATCCATAGTGACAGCTCCCCTATCTAATTCAAAATATCAAACGATTTCTTATGTAGTATGACTGAGATCCAGATCTTTTTTTTGATTTTGTGTGCGAACTTGTATGATGGAAATATGTGAGTTGCACTTCTCATCATGTTGAATGACACTATGATACACTCTATGCCAAAATCCCCTTGTTCTACAAGGAGATGCTCTCTACGCTGGTTGATTTACCAGCAGAGATAGCTCTTGTGAACAAGGGGACTTGTTTGTTTAACAATCTATTCTTAACCTTTCCAGTTCCCGGACACGGGATGAATACCCCAGATATCTGTCGCATACTCACTAATGGTACGATCACTGGAGAATATGCCGGAATGTGCCGTGTTTAATATCGCTTTCCGAGTCCAGCCGGGAATATCCCGATACGCCTGGTCAATGGCAGCATGCGCGTCAGCATAAGCAGCAAAATCACGCAATACAAAGTATTCGTCACCGTGAGCCAGCAACGAGTCATAGATATCCCAGAATTCTCCGTCACGATAACAGAATGCGCCTGGATGTACCAGTTGCTCTACGACCTCGCGAATGCGTTCATCGTGCTGCACAATCTCATTCGGACGATAGCTACCGGAACGATAATACTCAAGTACTTCGTCTGCACGCAGACCATAGATGAACATATTTTCTTCCCCAACCTGCTCCGCCATCTCCACGTTGGCTCCATCCATCGTGCCAATCGTTAAAGCACCGTTCATCATAAATTTCATGTTGCCCGTACCGGAAGCTTCCTTACCTGCGGTTGAGATCTGTTCACTAACATCCGCAGCGGGAATGATCTTCTCTGCAAGAGAGACGGAATAATTTTCGAGGAAAAATACCTTCAAGCGGTCATTCACCGCTGTATCCCGATTTACTGTGTCAGCCACGTTGTTGATCAGTTTGATAATTTTCTTGGCAAAATAATAACTCGGCGCTGCCTTGGCACCAAAGATGAACGTACGTGGCACCATATCAAACGAAGCATCATTCTTAAGCCGGTTATACAGATGCATAACATGCAGAATGTTCAACAGTTGACGTTTGTACCCGTGTAGTCTCTTCACCTGTACATCAAAGATGGAATCCGGATTCACTGCTGTCCCGGTATGATCCAGAATATACGCAGCAAGCCGCTCTTTGTTATCCCGCTTAATCAAACGGAACTGCTCCTGAAATGATGTATTATCCGCAAAACCAGCCAACTGGTCCAGCTTGCCCGGCTCTGTTATCCATTCGTTACCGATTGTATCCGTGATGAGATCCGACAGTTTCGGATTGGCATGCATCAACCAGCGGCGATGGGTGATACCATTCGTTTTGTTATTGAAACGCTCTGGATACAGTTCATAGAACGGAGCCATCTCGCGCTCTTTCAAAATCTCGGTGTGCAAAGCAGCAACACCATTCACGCTATGACTGCCTACAATCGCCAGATGTGCCATCCGTACCTGATCGTTTGCAACAATAGCCAAATGCCCTATGCGATCCTGATCTCCCTGATACCGGTCCAGCAGCATGCCACAGAAACGTTTGTTGATCTCTTCAATGATCATGTAGATTCGTGGCAGCAGCCTGCTGATCATGGATACAGGCCATTTCTCAAGAGCCTCACTAAGCGTTGTATGATTGGTATACGATACAGTGCGGGTTGTGATATCCCATGCTTCATCCCAGCCGTAACCCTTCACATCAATAAGGATGCGCATCAGTTCTGGAATAACCAAGGTTGGATGTGTGTCATTAATGTGGAAGGCCACTTTATCAGGCAAACGATCATATGGTAGCTCCAGCTTGTTGAACGTACGCAAAGCGCTCTGTACACCTGCTGAACACATGAAGTACTGCTGCTTCAATCGCAGCAACTTTCCTTCATACTGGGAGTCGTCCGGATATAGAAACTCCGAGATCGATTCAACCGAACGACTATAATCCAGATAACCATAGTAGTTCGAAGGGGTGTCGAGTGAAGTCTCGCGCTTTGGCTCGGCACTCCATAGACGCAATGTGTTCACATGGGTTTGACCATAACCGATGACAGGCACGTCATAGGGAATGGCGACAACCGATTCGGCATCTTTTGTAACAAACTGATATTCTCCATCCTGCTCATGAGCTTCTACCCGGCCCCAGAACTGTACTTCCACCTTTTTGTCTGGACGGCGGACTTCCCATTCATTGCCCTTATCCAGCCAATTGTCGGGTAACTCTACCTGATTACCATTGATGATTTTTTGCTCGAACAACCCGTATTTATATCGAATCCCGCAACCATGTCCTGCATATCGTAGTGATGCGAGTGAATCCAGGAAACAGGCAGCGAGTCGTCCCAGACCTCCGTTACCGAGTCCTGCATCCGCCTCCTGTTCTTCTATCTCTTCCAAGGAGAAGCCCAGCTCAGCTAAACTGTCACGCACCAATTCCAATTCATTCACATTCAACAGATTGTTGCCGAGCAGACGTCCAATCAGGAATTCCAGCGAGAAGTAATAGACCTGTTTATCCTGGCGCTGCTTGAACCCCTGATTCGACGCTGCCCAATCCTGGCCTGCATATTCACGGATCATGCTTCCCAGTACATGGTACACGTCTTCCTGTGTTGCTTCTTCAATCGGTTTGCCCAATTTGCTGACCAGATTCCGTGTAAAGATACTCTTGAACGTTTCCTTGTTGTCAAACAAAAGTAGGTTCCTCCCGGGGAAATCCTGTAGGATGGTGGCGGTTCATACACTCAACATTTTGGTTTGAGCATGCGCCCGTTACGGTTACGAATCGTTCTTTTGATCGCTGTTATCCCTGTATTTTTTGATTTTATTATTTAGATGTGAAAATACAGTGATAAAGGCGACCGCTATGCTTCTTCAGAATCGATTTCGTCCCCTTCACTTACTGCCTAGCTCTTTATCAAACAACTTTCGTCCATGAACCTTAAATCCATCCTACAGGATTTTTATTTTATATATATTTATAGAAGATATCGGTTACGTGTGGGCATTAGATAATAGTACTTTTCGCTAAAATGTATGGATTCGACGGGTCGCCGATCAGCGTCTGTCCTCCGGTCAGCCTCACGTCTTTATCGAGAATGACATTCTCAAGGACCGTCCCCTCACCAATGTAACATTTCTGCATGATGATGGAACCTTTTATTTTGGCACCCTTGGCCACCTGCACACCACGGAACAGAATGCTGTCCTCCACCTCTCCACCTACGATACAGCCATTCGCGAGAAGTGAATGTTTAACATCGGCGGTATCCAGGTATTTGGCAGGGGCTTCATATTTAATTTTGGTCTGGATCGGATCTTCCTTGAACAGTTGTTCATATTGCCCTGTGTTCAGCAGATCCATACTGTTGCGATAATAACTGTCAATGGAATTGATGACTGCGTGATAGCCATCATATGCATACGCAGCGATATTCAATCCATCCGGATTTTTTTGAATCACATCCCGGAAGAAATGGCTCTCGCCATGATCAATGCAGCGTTGCACCTGGCGCAGGAACAATTCTTTTTCCATGATGAAAATTTCTGTATATATATTCGGGTGATTAGCGCTTTGGTGAATGTCCACCACGTTACCGTCCCCGTCATGTTCAACTTTGACACAGGCGTCATGCTCAGGCAGCAGTTGATCTACTTTTTTGCAGACCAGTGTAACGTCCGCTCCCTTACTGATGTGATATCTGTAGACATCCTGGAGGTCTGCTTTGGTCACATGGCGACTGCCCGCATGCACAACATATTGTCCTGCCCCTCTGTGGAAAAAGTCTAAATTGTTATGGAAATGCTGCAAGTCCCCTTGTGATGTATCTGTTGGATCGTTCCAGTCTGGTGGCAAAATAAACATACCCCCATGCTTGCGATCCAAATCCCAAGGTTTACCGTCACCAAGATGGTCCATCAACGAGCGATATTTTCGCCGTACAAATACACCAATACTCTCAATGCCTGCATTCATCATATTGGATAGAACAAAATCGATCAGACGGTAACGCCCGGCATAAGGCACCGCGGCTCCGCAGCGAAAATACGTCAATTCCTTCAATTCCTCAAGTTCATGGTCAAGGTTAATAACTCCGATCAATTGTTTCATCGCATGCACCGTCCTTTTAACTTCAATTAGGCCTTGCTGGTTATTCCTTGGCGAAGCTGACGTTCCAGTTCTTCCTGATCCACGAGCAATATATCACTCTCATCTCCCGGTGCAGGCGAAATCTGTGTTCCATCAGGAATAACTAATCCTTCTGCGATAATAGCTCGGTAAATGCGCACATTTTGCCCGATTTTCACTCTTGGCATGATCACCGAATCGATGACAGCACTGTTCTCACCAACTTCAATTCCGTAGAACAGAACAGAATGATTGACCTCACCATGAACTACAGTACCTTCACTAATAATACAATTCCGTACCTTACCCGAAGGTGAGATGTATTGTGCAGGTTGGTTCGGATTACGTGTGAAAATACGCCAGTCCGGATCATTCAGATTAAACGGTGTGTCTTCGTCCAACAGGTCCATATTGGATTCCCACAGACTGCGAATGGTACCAACGTCTTTCCAATAACCTTCAAATGGATACGCATATAAGGATTTTTCATTTTCAAGCAATAAAGGAATAATATCTTTACCAAAATCATAGGAGGTGGATGCCTGTTGTTCATCCTGGATCAGGAAACGTTTCAGTACATCCCACTTGAAGAGATAGATACCCATGGAAGCGAGTGTGCTCTTGGGCTCAGGAGGTTTTTCTTCAAATTCATAGATGCTATAGTCATCATTGGTGTTCAACACCCCGAATCGGCTGGCTTCTTCCAATGAAACATCAATGACCGATATGGTGCAATCCGCATCTTTATCTTTGTGATACTGGAGCATTTTTTCGTAGTCCATCTTATAGATATGATCCCCTGACAGAATGAGCACATGCTCAGGATCGAATTGTTCAATAAAGTTCAGATTGCGGAAGATCGCATCCGCTGTACCCCGGTACCAGTTGCTACCGTCTTCACGTTCATGTGGAGGAAGTACATATACCCCGCCGTTTTTCCGATCCAGATCCCAGTCACTGCCAATGCCAATATAGGAATGTAAGACAAGTGGTTCATATTGGGTCAATACACCCACTGTATCAATACCAGAATTAGAGCAGTTACTCAGCGGAAAATCAATAATTCGGTACGTGCCGCCAAAATACACAGCCGGCTTAGCCAGTGATTTGGTCAATCCTTTTAACCTCTTACCTTGCCCTCCGGCAAGTAGCATCGCTACAACTTCTTTTTTCGCCATCATTACAGCCTCCTCCACGTGCATTCGTTCTGATTCATTTCAGAGCCCATAATCGATATTCTGTTGTGTGGACACTGTTGTCTTGATTAGGAGCTTGCTGTACAGATGTGTAACCGGTGAATCTTTGTTGCAGTTGAACTTCTTGGATTGTAAAGCCTGAAATAGAGATGATGCTGGTGTAGAATTGCTTGACTGTCTTACAGAGGTGAATGTTAGATGCAGAACTTAAGGTGTAGCTCGTGCAAATGAAATAGACTACTCCTATTTAACATTAAACACGAAACGGACTGGGGAATCTGACTGGAAAACATCGACATCAAGTTGCAGGTAAGATTACCCTTTCTCGTGCCGCTGTTATTTATATTGTATTCGATAATAGAGAAGCAAAATCCTTTAGTTTTTGTGCAATCATTAAGTGGAAAAATAAGTAAAAAGCGTGAGTTCACATGACAAAAAAGCCGACTTTCGATCCCGGCTCATTTTGTCTGTTATTTTCTGACCATGCTTGGTCCATGATCCTCTAACTTCAACAGGATCGTACTTTGGTGTATCCGTTTCTGAAACAGTCTATATAATTTTGCGGAACAACTCCATCACTTCATCCTTGGACGGTTGATAGGGATTGCCTGGTGCACAGGCATCTTTCATCGCGTTATCGGCAAGCAGTTCCACATCGGGATCTTTTACACCCAGTTCAGACAGTTTCTCAGGAATGCCGACTTCCTTCGATAGCTGACGTATGGCCTCAATGACGTAATCGGAGCACTCCTCATCACTTCTACCCTTCACATCCATACCAATCGCTTTGGCAATATGACGAAATTTGCCCGGTACATGCTTGGCATTCAGCTCCTCTACATAGGGGAGTAACATTGCGTTGCACACACCATGCGGCAGATCATATACGCCACCCAGTTGATGCGCCATCGCATGGACATAACCTAATCCTGCATTATTAAAAGCAATCCCGCCAAGGAAACACGCATACGTCATATGTTCCCGCGCTTCCAGATCACTGCCGTCTCTCACGGCTCTTGGCAAGTATTCAAAGATCAGTTCAACAGCTGCTGCAGCTGTCGCGCTTGTCACTGTAAATCCACCCGGTGTAACCATCGCTTCTACGGCATGTGTCAACGCATCCATTCCTGTGGCCGCTGTGAGACTTGCAGGTTTGCTGAGCATCAGCTCCGGATCATTAACCGACAGGGAGACCAGACTATTGCGGTCCACCATCACCATCTTCACTTTACGTTCCTCATCTGTAATCACGTAGTTTATTGTCACCTCGCTTGATGTGCCAGCCGTTGTGTTAACAGCCACAAGTGGCACGGACTTATGTTTCGATTGATGAAATCCTTCATATTCGCGGATATGCCCACCGTTCGTAGCTACAATACCAATGCCTTTGGCAGCATCCTGCGGTGAACCTCCGCCTATCGATATAATGGCGTCACAGCCATGATCCTGGAATACTTGAAGTCCATCATGTACATTCTGACATGTTGGATTAGGCTGAACCTCATCATATACTACATAATCTAACCCTGATTTTCTTAATATAGACAGTACCTGTTCAGCAACGCCTGAAGTAATCAATTGACGATCACTTACAACCAGCGCCTTGCGGATACCCATCTGTTCAATCATCCGACCTGCTTCTTGTAAACATCCTCTACCCATCAAGTTCACGGGCGGAACATAATATGCATGTGTTGCCATTTGAACCAGCCTCCTGTAACCCCTGATTTACTATCTCCATTGTAACTGAATCCGTTTTCAGATATAGTGAAATAAATCACAATGAGTCCGATAAATGTTACACTTGAGGTTGATTTTTCCCCGTAATGAAAAAGACGACCCAGACACCCGAAGGTCTCCAAGCCGTCTTACTTATCTATCTTAAAGCTTTATCCACTACTTATACCTTACCGCAGGTACTTACACTAAAAGCATCCTTACGAAGGCTTACAGCGCCTTATCGTTCACGCCGTCAAGCCATGCCTCAATCTCACCAATTACGGAGGATACACAGCCATCCTCGAAAGGAGAGTTCAATCCAGCCAGTTCAACCAATCCGGTGAAGGACAGGCTTCCTCCCGCTTTGCACAATGTCAGATAGTCGGCCCATGCGGACTTCATGTCCTCATTGCTGCGTTTCCAGAACTGGAATGCACAGATTTGTGCCAACGTATAGTCAATGTAATAGAATGGCGATGAGAAAATGTGACCCTGCTTATGCCAGAAGCCACCTTGTTCCAAATACGCATTATCTTTATAATTGATGTGTGGCAGATAGGTCTTCTCAATGTTGCGCCAAGCCTGCTTACGCTCCGTTGGAGTTGCATCCGGGTTCGCATACACAAAATGCTGGAATTCATCCACAGCTACACCATACGGAATGAACAACAGACCGGAAGACAGATGATCAAACTTGTACTTGTCCGTATCTTCCTTGAAAAACAACTGCATCCACGGCCATGTGAAGAACTCCATACTCATGGAATGAATCTCAGCCGATTCATATGTCGGCCAGTTGTATTCAGGCACTGCAAAATCACGGCTCTCATACACCTGGAAAGCATGACCTGCTTCATGTGTCAATACATCAATATCACCGGATGTACCGTTGAAGTTGGAGAAGATAAACGGCACTTTGTAATCGTTCAGGAACGTACAATATCCGCCACCCTGTTTACCTTTTTTGCTTACCAGATCCATAAGCTCGTTTTCGGTCATCATTTGGAAAAATGCATCTGTCTCTGGTGATAATTCAGCGTACATTTTTTTACCATTATCGATAATCCAGTCCGCGTCACCTTTAGGTGTCGGGTTACCCGTCTTGAAGCTGAATCCCTGATCGTAATAATACAGCGTATCCACATCAATCCGATTACGCTGGCGCTCTCTGAGCTTGGTCGCCACAGGTACAATATAATCACGAACTTGTGCCCGGAAGTTAGCAACCATCTCTGCGTTGTAATCCGTGCGGTTCATGCGATCATAGCCGAGTTCTACATAGCTTGGATAACCCAGTTTCTTCGCGATTTGTGTACGCACTTTAACCAGTTCATCGTAAATGCGATCGAATTCAGCTTCATGTTCAGCCATGAAAGTGTATCTGGCTTCCGAAGCACGCTCCCGCATGGAGCGATCCGTGGACAGTTCAAATGGATGAAGCTGTGGCAACGTACGCTCTTCACCTTCGAAAGGAATTTTAGCGGATGCGATCAATTGATTGTATTCTGTGGAAAGTTTGTTCTCCTTCTGGAGTTCTTCAATAATTTCTGGGCTGAATGTTTTCAGTGAAAGATCCGCCAGTTGGAACAGCTGTGAACCCCATTTTTGTTCCAACTCGTTGCGGAATTTGGAGTTAACCAATGCACGGTAAAAATCCGTGATGTATTCCTGTACAATTGGTGCATTCTCATCCAAAAATTCGTTCTCCGCCTTGTAAAACTCATCATTGGTATCAATGGAATGACGGATGTAGACCAATTGGGCTTGTGTCTCAAAATCACTGCGTAGCGCGTTAATCTGATCCATGAACCCACTCTGTTCTTCAACCGTTGCCGCAGCTTCAAAACCGCTCAACAGCTTACGGAAAGATGTCTTGATGTGTTCCAGATTCGGACGTGTATACGTATACTCACTAAATTTCATTTATGTACACCCTTTCCTGTTTGGCAGAATTTCGGGAGTATCCCGAGTTAAACTACCCCCTATTATACAAAAGAGCAGCTAAAAAATCCCATAATTACGAAAAATATTTGTCCATCGGTCAAATTGTACAACATGAATGGTTACATATATTACGTACTTATGTAAGGTCAGTGCCTCAAAAATATTCCCCACACAAATAAGCCCGCCTCGCGTTAGCGAAGCCAGCTTATAGGTTGTCTCTCTTCTTTTCACATTTAAAAAATACTAGCTTTGGTCTTTATCCATAATCTGATAGAACCAGCCCATTCCGACCATGCCCACGACCATAATAACGGCCATAATAATGATATATGTCATGAATGTAACCTCCCTGCTTCCGTATATTCATCACACTACTACTAGTGTACACGGTGAAGCGCCGTTTGAATTGACCGAACATTGACAAAAATACGAAATCTTTAATTTTAATAAATGGATTATTTCCCCGAACACACTAAATCATACGTACCTGGCTGCACGGTGCGAAGTTTCATCCGCCATGTTTACGGTGTATACTATACTTCTATGAAATGGAATTTGGATTTTTACGCAGAAAGGTTGAAAGACATGTCAACTCGCATCCCCTTACGTCAGCTATTTCTTACTATTTTACTAGCCCTTATGTTATCTGTTTTAACCGCCTGTGCGGATGGAGAAGCCCATCTAACGGTGAATATGGACGGATCAACGGATCTGGATCTCAATCTCAACGTAAAGAACTCCGCTCTTGGAAAGATTGGACAAGACAATCTCATGCCTCTGATCGCAGATGCATTGAATCGAAATAACTTCCAGGCAGAGGTTTCGGAACAGGGCGATCTGAAGCAACTCACAGCGACCACTCATTTTGAAAAAAACAATACGACCAGCTTTGATACATCCGAGTTACCACAAGGGATCAAGGTTGAACAATCAACTTCACCCGGCTTCTTCACTTCCAAGATGCACATTACAGCAGAAGCCGACCTCATGGAGTCCATGCCAGATGGTGAGATTAAAAATCAGATTAACAAGGTGCCTAGCTTTCTTAAAAACCTCTTGTTAAAAGATGTTAACTTTGACTTCAAGTTGTCCTTGCCCATCAAGGCAGCCGATTCCAATGCGGATCAAGTAGAGGATGGCGGAAAAACACTCATTTGGCACGTTTCACCCCTCCAGATGAATAAACTGGATCTGACTGTACAGGTTCCCAATATCCGGAATATCATCATAATCGCAGTCATTGGTCTATTATTAATCGCTGCTCTGCTCATTTGGTTTTTTGTTCGTCGCAGACGGGCCAGACAGCGTCATAGTGCAAGATCACATCGCGGAAAAAATTAATTCTTAACACCAATTTTATTTGTGACTTGCCAAACGGTGTTATGGATAGTAGAATACATCCGTACTGTGTGAACGGTTAATTTTTTATTAAGCAAAGCTAAAGAGGTGACAGGTTTCATGAATATCCGCGAATGCCCACTACCTGGTATTGGAGTTAAGTACCAGTTTGATACAAAGGGCGGCCATCAGTTAGTCATTATTGTGCATGAGGACGGACGCCGTGAATTATTCTCCGTTGATCCACAAGACAACGAAGAACTCACTCTGATTGCAGATTTGGAAGATGACGAATGTGTGACTCTCTCCGGGTTAATCGGAGGCTGGTCGTAAATGACAGAATAACCTGTACCTTGAATATCAAGGTGCAGGTTATTTTTTCGTTACGTTACCCTTTGAGAGCGGATATATGGAACCCATGTATTCAGTACGCGGCTAATCTCCGTGGAATGAAACGGTTTGCTGATAAAATCCTGCATCCCACATTTCAGACACTCCTCACGGTCACCGGCGCCTGCAAAAGCTGTAATCGCTGCAATAACCGGTATTTCTGGGTGGGTCTGTCTGATGTGGCAGGTCGCTTCAATCCCATCCATAACTGGCATTTGAATATCCATAAACACCAGATCATATTGAATCTTGTTCAATGAATCGACGGCCTGTGCACCATTCTCAACGATATCACATACTCCGCCAAACTTGCGCAGCATCTCCTCCAACAGATGACTGTTGACCGCTTGATCCTCAGCAATCAAAATTTTGATGTCATGGGCAAGACTAGCTCGATCCAATTGCAGTTCATCATTCGCAGTGATTTCAATCGGGTCATTACTTTCCTCTAACCACCGCTCCACTACGAGGGTGAACTGGAATTCTGCCCCCTCACCGAGCTCACTCTGTACGCCAATCGCTCCGCCCATTAACTCCACCAGTTTCTTGCTGATCGCAAGGCCCAGACCTGTCCCGCCAAACTTGCGATTGATGGCCGGATCAAGCTGTGAGAAGGATTGGAACAACTGATGCTGCTTTTCTATTGGAATGCCAATCCCCGTATCTCTCACCTTAAAGGTCAACATCAGCTTATCCTGACCATGCTCATCTGAGAAATCAGCACCTACACTCACCATAATGCAGCCCTGCTCTGTGAATTTAACAGCATTACCCACCAGATTAATCAAAATCTGCCGGATTCGTGTCTCATCCCCTCGAATGCGTTCAGGAATGTGATCCGACATTTCACAATAGAGTTCAATATTTTTCTCTGATGCCTTCAGTGCAAACAGCTCGATCACCCCACCCAGCATCGCCTTAATATCTACAGGTGCACGCTCAAGATCCATTTTGCCTGCTTCGATTTTGCTGAAATCCAAAATTTCGTTCAAAATGTACAAAAGGGATTCGCCGCTATCAATCATGATTTCCGCAAAACCTTTCTGTTCATCATCCAGTTCGGTTTCCATTAACAGATGGGCCATGCCCATGATGCCGTTTAATGGCGTACGAAGCTCATGACTCATGATGGCGAGAAACTCGGACTTTGCCCGGTCTGCATGCTCTGCTGCTTCCTTGGCACGTATGATGTCCTTAACAGATGTCATATCACGGAAAACCAACACTGCTCCGCGGGTTCTACCCTGATCCATAATCGGCTTCAATTGGAACTCCGCCAAGAAACTGGATCCATCCGGTCTCCAGAATACGGATTCGGTACGCGGCAGACCTCGTCCCTCACGAACGGCCTGTAGAATTGGTGTATCCTTGGATGGGTAGGGGATGCCTTCGCTCTGCATTTGGATCATCATCTGCTCTAATGGTTTGCCATTCAATTCACTTGGACAGAAGTTCATGATCTCCGCAGCGGCCGGATTGGCAAAGTTCAGATTCCCTTCCAGGTCCAGTCCAATAACACCTTCAGACATGCCATTCAGAATCAATGCCCGTTCATAACTAAGATTCTCGATTTCCTCGACGTAACGTTTGGACTCTGTAATGTCACTGGTAATCCCGTAGACCCCAACAACTTTGTCCTCAAGTATAATAGGAACATTAATCACATTTGTTTCAATTCGCTGCCCATTTTTGTGAATTAGGCCTATCTCGTAGCTCTGTGCATTGCCCTTCACCGTTTCCTCAAAATGATATCGAGTCTTCTCCAGATCCACAGGATCAATGAGGTGATCAAAAGGACGACTCAGCAGCTCCTCCTTGGTGTGTCCTGTCAACTGTTCCTGACCCATATTGGCTTTCAGCAGATTGCCTTCCAGATCAAGAGAAGCCACACCTAGGGGATTACAGTCAAATAACGATCTGTACTCCTGCATGCTTAACTGTTGTTGCTGGCTGGCTGTGATATCCCGGGTTACGGCGACCATCTCTATTAATTCACCTGAATCGTCATATACATAGTGCGTAATCGTATCTGCCCATACCGTAGATCCATCCTTATGTAACAGGCGATAATTGAGCCGTTTGGGAGCCAGACCCTTTCTCTGCTCTTCTACGTACGCTTCAACCAAAGGCACATCCTCCGGATAGATCACAAATGTTCCCGGCTTACCTATAACTTCTTCCAACTCATAGCCCAACATGCTTTTACATGCATTTGATACATATTTAAATGTACGACTTGAATCGGCATCATGTATTGCAATCAGGTCTAGTGAAGACTCCGCCAGCAGGCGAGAGATGCGACTGCTCTCTTCCAATTGCTTACGTTGCACAATGAGGATTTCCTCTGCATCTTTTTGTTTCGTAATATCAGCAGCTTGTACCAGCAAATACAAGGGCTCACCATTCGTTTCATCCCTAACAATGCAAGCTCTAATGGTTGCCCATAATAACGAACCGTCCTTTCGTTTCAGACGAACCTCCGTCTCGTACATCGGACTTGTTTCATGAGTCATTTCCCAGAACTTGCTGCGGAATTCCTCCATATGCAGATCTTCTTCGTAGATCATATGTATGACCGAAGTATCGATCAGTTCATCTTCACTGTATGCAAGCATCTCGCAAAATGCAGGATTAAGCTGCAACCACCGTCCATTTACATGCGATGCGACAGCAATGCCGATTGGTGCGTGCGTATACAATTGTTCGAACAGAGATCGGCTCTCTGTAATGGATTTCGACATTACATGTCCTCCTTTATGAGAATCTGAATGTATTCCGTATGAATAGATCGACCTGAACATAACTTCATCTATAGAGTACTACCCCAAATGCCATGATTGATAAACGAGATCGGACAAAATCCCTGTATGAATCGACATTTTTAATTTTGAATGCTGACAACTTTCATTGTGTACATACCAATTCGAACACATCACGTCATATACTACACAATACCCGTGCTCTCCCGATTATACAATGTTGAATATTCGAATAGGAACGGAGGTTATGGATCATGATCATTGTTGCTAATCAACCCGTCCAGCTGAACCGCTCGGAATGGTCTGATTTTGAATGGTATTGGTTACAGCAACTCCAGAATCGTCCAACGAGGTATGTGTACCAATCCATGGATCATCTTCGATTTGAATGGGACTTGAGGGGCTCTCTCGTGGAAGCCGCGGAAGGACTGGATCGAAGCGGTGTGAGTTTTGCATCCTTTGAAAAATCCAGATGTAATCCCGCCTACTGGAATCGTAATGCGGAAGGTGGGTTTGAGCTAAGATCAAACGTGACCCCCGCCGACGGTATCCGGGATATCTGGAGGAATGGACACTTATATGCCTTTGAATGTGCAACAGCTACCGTTATTGTGCTGTATGGTGGCGTGCTGGGAAGCATTCGAGAAGACGCCTTTAATTCCCTGTTTCGAAATCTGTTACTCTTTGACTGGCATTATGACAGTGACCTGCGATTAACCGAAAAAAACGGTAGCGAAACCGCCCTTCCAGGAGATGTGCTGTATTTCAAAAATCCGGATGTTTCTCCGGAAACCCCCGAGTGGCAGGGAGAGAATACGTTCATGCTTCGTGAGAACTGGTATTATGGTCATGGCATTGGTATTGCAAGCGGCGAAGAGATTATACGTACCCTGAATCAGTTCCGGGTTCCAGGTAGCCGGGTCTCCGCCTACTTAATGGATATGGTGATCTATCCGGACTTCTTTTATTTATCCCGATTCGCCAAAAACAGCCAGAATAATATGGCCGCTGGTTCTACGCCTGTATTACCCGGACAGTTATATGTACGACTTGGTGGCAGCCGTTATTTACGCAGTTGAACTACTGAAACGGAAACGGCTTTTGCATTAAATTGCGCACAATACCTCAACCCAAGTGATGACAAACAAGCCCAATACAGCAGCAGTTAGCCTGCCACCTCATTGGGCTTTCTTTACATCCAAAAGATCATTACTATATCGAAATTCGCCTTACCTTTGTGCTGCATCGAGGATCGCTCCAGGCAGTTTACGCATTCGGGTCCAGTTGCACGACAACCTGTTTACCACTTACCTGAACACCTGTCGTTTTGCTACCGAATTCAGCCAGCGATTTGCTCAGTTGCTCAGCCCACTCCTTGCCTGCAACTCCTTCTTTGGCTCCATGCACCTGGATGACGAGTTTTACCGAATCACCCTTCTTCAGAATGCGCTCCGCCTGAGACTGCTTCGTATCCCGGTCATGATCCTCCATCGCAAGGTTTAATCGAATTTCCTTTACTTTACGTTTATCGGGGGATTTACTCGCTTTTTTCTTCGCCTGCTGCGCTTCTGCTTTGGCCGCTCCAGCTGCAATCAGCTTGCAAGGCGGTGGACTCGTCATCAAGGACAAGCACACCAGATCTACTTTATGCTGCTTCGCAAGTTGAAGTGCTTCCTGCGTGGACATCACACCCAGATCTTCACCATTCAGACCCGTAAGCTGCACTTCGGCTGCTTTGATCTTTTCATTTTTGATCATGATTCTTCCTCCTCTACATCAAAAGCCTGTCCTGACCATTTACGGATCAGAGCAGGCTAGGATGGTGTTGCTACTTATTTGTAATACATATCAGCGTACAAATACGCCAATCGGCTTGATTTACAGCGTGTTGAATGCTTCCGTCAGAACCGGTACAATTTGTGATTTGCGTGATACTACGCCTTTCAAGATAGCTCTGCTATCAGACAGCGTCACATTGTAGGCTTTCTCCACGGCTTTAGTGGATGTACCATATGCCAGAGCTACGGAATCGTTGTTCAGAATGTCAGTTACGACAAATACGAACAAGTCGAGACCTTTGCTGGAAATGATCGCATCAATAGCTGCTTCAAGCTCAGGTTGCTTCACGAGAACATCATTCACGTCAACAGCATTAACCTGTGCAATTTCCACTTTGGATTGACCCATTACGAATTCTTTTGCATCCAGGGAAATTAGTTCAGCAATTGTTTTTTGGCTCAGATCCGCGCCGGCTTTCAGCATGTCCAGACCATAGCTGTCTGCATCTACACCAGCAATGGCAGCCAGTTCACGCGCAGCAGCTACGTCCTGCTCTGTGCAAGTCGGGGATTTGAACAACAGGGAATCGGAGATAATCGCAGACAACATCAGGCCAGCAATCGGCGCACTCACTTCGATACCATTTTCTTTGTACATTTTATTCAAAATGGTTGCTGTACAACCTACAGGCTCTGCACGGAAATACAGAGGTCCGCTTGTCTCAAAGTTAGCAATACGGTGATGGTCGATAACTTCAACGACAGTCACTTCCTCAATATCGCTTACACTTTGCTGACGCTCGTTGTGGTCAACCAGAATAACTTTGTTTACTTCATTTGCAGCTGTTTTAATCAGACGTGGTGCTGCAATTTTGAATTGATCCAGTGCAAACTGGGTTTCACCATTGACTTCGCCGAGACGCACAGCTTCAACGTCCTGACCCAATTTTGTTTTGAGATCCGCATAGGCGATTGCCGAACAGATCGTATCCGTGTCGGGATTTTTGTGACCGAAGATTAACGCTTTCTCCATATTTATAGCCCTCCGTCAATTCTCATTTAGAATAATACATGTCATATTTTAATCATACCCTACTGATTATAGCGCTAATAAGGCTTAATTCCAATCCTTTTACAGCGAATTGATTGCAAATCATTCTCAGGTAAGTCATTTTGGAAAATAGCCAAACTTGGTTCATTACCCTCAAGTCGATATGATATGTATCGTATTTATTCAACGTACAACCTTATAAAATTAGCATACGAAACCCTGATACGCAACGAAAACATTAAATCTCAGGCTCTTCCGCGCTCTGCCCTTGTCGTACAAAAAAGGTCTGTAGACTGCCGTCTTCGCTAATCTCCAGCAGGTTCAATTGCGCTCCGTAGGCACAACCACCGTCAATGCCAATTTTGTCTCCGCTCGGGTCAAACCAAATGCCTGTCTCATCATGCAAATGCTTCACGGGGGTGTGGCCAAATACGACCGTCTCTCTAATCGTCGTTGGTCTGGAATAGAATGATTCACGAATCCAAATGAAGTCCCGCTCGGACTGGCTTCTCCAATCCTCAATGTCAGGGTTGATCCCGGCATGCACAAAAATATAACCCGGAATCTCGTACACCAGCGGAAGCTGTTCCAGAAAACGAAGATGGTGTTCATAGTGGGTACGTATCCACTTTTTGGCTTCAGCATAAGCTTCCCAATCTATCTGTTGCTCATCATAAGTAAGCTCCAGATCCAGATAACTTGCCATCGTCTGTAAACCACCATTACGGATCCAGTGTTGATCATATTGCTCAACATCCTGGGTTAACGCCTTGACCATCATGGCATCATGATTGCCTTTAATCACCATAATATGGTGCTGTTGCTGAAGCTGCATAATCTGTTCGATGACCTGTTTGCTGCTTGGACCGCGATCCACATAATCACCGAGTAAAATCAATTCATCCTGCTGCGGATTATAATCTGCAAGCTTAAGCAGTGCATTAAATTCATCGTAACAGCCATGAATATCACTAATGACACATCTGCGCATGTGAATCCCTCCTCTCCCTGATCACGCAAGAGTATAACCGGAACCTTGCAAGCGCAAGATTCCAGTCTGTTCAGAGTAGTTATTCCCGCTTGCTCACCATTAGTCCTGCTTGAGTCCAAAGGCTTCTGCAATCAAGCCGAATGAGCGCAGACGTGCTTCAAACGAATGGACCGCTGACGCGATAATGACTTCATCTGCTTCATGGCGTTCAGCCATTGCAGTAATTTTATCTTTCACCTGATCTGGTGTACCCACAATGGAGTAAGAACGACGTTGACGGATCTGTTCCATCTCCATCGCTGTGAATGGATAGTTGTTCACCGTCTCCAGGGATGGGAAGGAACTTTGTTCAAGACCTCGTCCGAGGCGCAGGAAGAAAAGTTCATTGCTGCGCGCCAGTTCAGTGGCTTCCTCCTCTGTCTCCGCGCAGAATGCCGAGACAGCAATCATTGAATGTGGTTTGTCATTCAGGATGGACGGCTTGAAATGTCTGCGGTAATGTTTCATCGCTTCTTCGCCGCCTGGTGTTCCGAAGAATTGGGCAAACGCATACGATGTCCCTTGCGCTGCAGCAATTCTCGCACCTTCGGAGCTGGAACCCAGCAACCACACTTCGGGTACCGTGGGAACCGATGGTCCGGCTACCAGAGATGCAAACCGATGATCCTCGGGCAACTGCTCGTGGAAATATCCGCCCAGATCCGCGATCTGTTGCGGAAAGAATTGTACATTCGATGATTTCCCTTCATTCAGAGCTCTGCTGGCAATCGGCATGCCGCCTGGTGCTCTGCCAATCCCCAGGTCAATCCGCCCCGGATGCAAAGCTTCCAGCAGACGGAAATTCTCTGCAACCTTATAGGCACTATAATGAGGCAGCATAACGCCACCGGAACCTACGCGAATCCGATCCGTATGTGCAGCCACATGTGCAATCATAACTTCAGGACTGGAGAAAGACAGCGCACCACTACCGTGATGCTCCGACATCCAGAAACGGGAGTACCCCAATTGATCCGCATGTTGTGCGAGTTTCACCGTTTCCTGCAACGTATCCTGTACACTTCGTCCTTCATTGATATGTCCATGTTCGAGTACACTCAGTTTCATATATATTCAATCCTCTCGTCTGTTAGATTCATAAGTACTGTGAATATGAGTTCTGCGAATATTACGCGCTCTTGCTCACTTCATTCTTGCTCATTACATTGTAACATTAATTATTACAGTTTCAAACTTTAGTTATTCTCTTTATTACCACACTTGCACAAGAAACATGCAAAAAAACGCCACCAGCTTTTGAACTGGTGACGTTCTGATCTAACCTAATTGAAGAGAAATTTGATTTATGGCGCACGTTTCGGTAACAATTTCACATACTCGTCAGACAGTTTCATCAGGCTGAGCACATGTTCATAGTCGGCACGATATGGTTCCAAATCCGTTACCGGTTCATATGTCTTCAGCGAATAGGCTGTTCCATCGTCAAAGCCCGCACCCGGTATAAACATGATGTCATTGTTGACAAATGAACCCGTTGGCAAGTAATACCGGATACCGAAGGCATTATGGTCCATGTTGAGCAGATCATGTCCGAAGGCAGTGAATTTCTCATCCTGGAGCGAAACTCCCATCAGGTTCATGATCGTTGGCAACATATCCAACTGACCGCCTGGCTGCTCAATCACTTGTCCTTTGGTCTGTTTCGGCGTATGAATCATTAACGGGATGTTGAATCGACTTACTTTACCGTCATAAGGGACGCCCAGATTGGCCTGAATCTGCTGTGTAATCTCTTCGTCAGCAGGCAGACCAAAGTGGTCTCCGTAGAGCACTAACGTTGTGTTATCCCATAATCCGTTTGCCTTCAACTCATTAATGAGTTGACCGATGGCATAGTCCGTATAATTGATCGCTTGCAGATAATCGTAAAGCAGTTTGTTCGTAATAGTCGCAGGAATCGTGATTCGTGCACGATCAGCGGGAACCGTAAACGGCGAGTGGCTCGATGCCGTAATGAACTGAGCATAGAACGGCTGATTCGCAGCCTGATGCGCAGTCATTTTTTCCACACCTACACGGTACAGCTCTTCATCCGATGGTCCAAAGTCATTGAATCTGTCATTCTCGAAGCTGGGTTTGTCGAAGTAACGAGTGAATCCGAGTGCCGGATACATTTTATTCCGGTTCCAGAAGGTGACGTCATTGACGTGGTACGTCTCGGACTCATATCCCTCTTTTCCCAATAACTTGGGAAGACTCGGCAGTTCGCGGTCACTGTACCCTGCTGACATGGGAACAACTCCGGTTGGATAGATAGACGTGTTCGACATGAACTCCGCGTCTGATGTGTTTCCCTGTCCAATCTGTTGGAAAAAATGAGAGAAATAATAGCTTTCTTTGGCCAGATCATTCAGTACCGGTGTTAACTCCTGACCATCCAATGATGCATTAATCGGGAAATTCTGAAAGGACTCCAGTTGCAGTACAATCAGGTTACTACCTTTGGCCTGACCAAAATATTTGGCTTTCACGGCTGAGCCGTTACTTGATTTATCCTGATACGGGTACTTGCTAACCAGCTCATTGATCTTGGCGATCGTTTCGTTAATGTTGCCATTCGCAATGGCCTCATTTTCTTTGCTCGTCAGAATGGCGGACGATACCTGATAGTTCAGGAAACCGAGATTCTCGGCTCGCACCAACTCGTTATCAATCGTTTCACCTTTGACAATAAAACTGCCAGACAGCACGATGCAGAATGCAGCGGTAAGCGCAACGCCGAGCTTGCCCCAGTAACGTCTGCGAATTCTGCCAAACGTCAAACCGCTATCGCGGTAACTGGTGTGGTTACGCCCTCCAGCACGTCTGCGCATAATCAACCATATTGGCAATGTCAGTACGATGTCTGCAAAAAACAGAAAGTGCTCCGGTCGTACCAGTGGTCCGATACTTCCCCGTACTTGGGCAACTTGCCCTAGTTCACTAAGCGCGGTATAGGTGGGTACCGAACTGAAATGAACGTTATACAGCGTAGCCGCGAACAGCACCAGAGAAAACAGAATATTGAATCCTCCGTATACTGCTCGCTTCCAGCCTTTGGGCACGATCAGATCCAGCAGGCATACCACAGTTAGTGCGCCTAATGCGTCAGTTAACAGACCGATGCCGGACAGACCCTGGAAAAAGAAATACCGCAGCAGTGATAACTTCAGCAGCATAAGAATGAATAACACGGCAAATAAGGTCCGTGATGAAGTTCGTTCATTTTTGGAATTATACATGGTCGCTTTCAACCCTTACCCTGAAATTTTACGTTCATTTTACAAAACGCATATTTCAGTATAACAGTTTTCTGGTTGCTATTCCATGGAAGTTCCGTGTAGGGCAGGGTGAGCTTTACGCAATTGTAGAGATATCCGTGTTCTGCGTGTCCGCTCCCTCTCTCTGTGCCTTAATGGCTGCTTGTGCAGCAGCAATTCGTGCATAAGGGATCTGTTCAGGCAAACAGCTTACGTAATCCAGACCAATACGGTGGCAGAACGAAATCGATTCCAGATCCACCACATTTTCTCCACAGATCCCTGTCTTCAGATGAGGTTTTCGAATTCGACCTTGGACTACCGCCATCTCAATCAGTTGTCCAACTCCCTCAATGTCCAGCACATGAAATGGATTATTCGTTACCGTACGAGAGTCCGTATCACGTTGAAGGAGAAGGAGCCGCTTCTCAGCTTCATGACGACTATATCCAAACGTCATCTCTGTCAGCTCATCCGTGCCAAACGAGAAAAAGTCAGCCTGGCGAGCAATGTGAGTCGCCGTCAGCGCCGCTCTCGGAGCTTCGATCA
Source organism: Paenibacillus sp. FSL R7-0026 (assembly GCF_038004485.1). Classification (NCBI taxonomy): domain Bacteria; kingdom Bacillati; phylum Bacillota; class Bacilli; order Caryophanales; family Paenibacillaceae; genus Paenibacillus; species Paenibacillus sp. FSL R7-0026. Next base: position 2,405,726 of record NZ_JBBORG010000001.1, on the reverse strand, counting down.
TCGCCCCCACTCTATAGAGACAATGCCGCTTCTCCTCACCCAGCACCTGGTCAGCCACATGATCCACCAGATCTCTTATCACCTGAAGTTCATGCACATGACCGATCTGCGGGATCATAATCTCGGGACGTACCCACCAGCCTTGCCGGATACCTTTCACCGCTGCGCGGAATATCGCTTCAAGCTGCATATCAACGATCTCCGGGAACACCGTACTCAGCCGACAAGCCTGTTGCCCCAATGTCGGATTATGTTCATGCAATTCACTGACTCTGCGAATGACACGCTCCAGCTCCTCCAGTTCAATCTGATGGTCTTTTTGCTCCTGCCACTCCTCTGCTTGTAACCACTCACGTCGTTTTTCCAACATTCCCAGATCCGGTAGCAGTTCATGCAACGGCGAATCGAGCAAACGTATCGTTACCGGGTATCCATCCATCGCTTCAAATATCTGTTCAAAATCAGACTGTTGCATCGGTAACAGACGCTCCAAACCACGCCTGCGTTCGGATTCGCTGTCTGCCAAGATCATTTTTTGTACAAAAGGTAACCGCGCAGGTGATAACAGCATGTTCTCCGTCCTGCACAGACCTATTCCCTCAGCCCCTAGTAGCCGTGATGTCATGGCATCCTGTGGTCGATCAGCATTGGCCAGTACCTTCAGCTCTCTCACTTCATCAGCCCAATTGAGCAGTAGTTGCAGATCTGATGAATAAGGTGAATCTGAGTTGTTATAAGTTGGACATTCATCAATAGTTACTGGCTGGATCTGTCTGGGCAGATGTCCATTGCTCGCTTCGCTGTTAGAACTAGGATTTGTGTAAAGCTTCTGTACTTCCGTGATATGCGCAGGTTGGATGCGAAGAAGTGCATCCTCCTTGGTGATGAGTTCTTCACGGACAAAATCCACAGTACTCCTCAGTGTGGCTGTGGAGGATAATCGTGCGGGCTGGGTCTGCACAACATACAACGCGCCGGATTCAATCACAAAGGTGATTTCCTGCACTTCTCCTTTATGCGTCTCCAGCTGGCTACCTATCTCCAGCAAACTTGTGTACAGCTCAGGTTCGTCATTCCGTAAACGCTCCAGGCTGTGATCTGTTTGGCTCGCGTTCCCGGTTGGGACGTATTGTCCTGTAATTCCCTTTTCTCCTGTAAGTGGGTTACACGTATATATTGTTCCGGTCCCGCTTGATTCTCCACATTTTCCATGCATCATCGTCTGTATAAGAACAGGAGCACTTTGCTCCGAAGAGATGTAATATGATTTACGCATGATCTCGTTCTGAGATCTGGATGCTTTAACACACTGTGAATGATATACCGTACGTACTGCTTCTTTGAATTGAATTTGAACATCTTGAGGAAAAGGGTTACGCCCCTCCCCTTCAATTAAATATTTAAATTCGGTAATGGTTAATTCAAGTTCCGTTTCATCCCGACCCTTGACGTGACTCGATATTTCTGTGAAAAATTCAGACGGAATTGCATATACCAGCTGTCCATATTCCTTTAAGTAATCTAGATAACATTGGAGTGCATACAACCGATCACCGGTTTGACGTGCGAGTCCTTCCACAGTAATATCATTCAGACCAACATTGAGCAGTGATCGTGTCGCAGTTGCTGAGGCTCGATCCTGGTCCGTACGTACCGCGAGTAGTAGCGGATTCTCCGAATGTCCGAAGAACTTCCCGGTTTGCTGTTCCAGATGCCGGATCGCGTTAATAATCTCTTCCTCTCCTTCACCGGAAAGATGTCCAAGACGGGTACAGAACTCGCGACAGCATTCCGTTGTGACCACAAATCCGGCTGGGACAGACCACCCTGCATGGATAAGTTCTGCAAGATCAGCCCCTTTACTGCCCATTAGCCCTTTCATCTCTGCCGTACCTTCTTCCAACAGAATTACCCGTTTTGTCATTACAGCTCTCCCATCCGCCATTCATGGCTATGCTTGAAGACTTCAATCCCTGCGTTACAGATCAGCCTTCACTCTAATGGTATGTCACAATCGTTCAGTCAAGGACATCCGCTTTTGCATTTTGTGCTCGTTATCCTGTTTTTTTGTAAACGCTACACTAAAATAAGATGAAACCAGCCTTTCGAGCAGTTGCATTGGCTCATTCATCACTGTGAAGCAAAAAGAAGCCCCTTTAGCCTAAGCTGAAGGAACTTCACATTTTTTAGTATTCACTTACCTCAAACGTCAGCACCCGATCAAACAGGATATAATCCTTCCGACTCTTAAAAGGTCCTTTGTTGTTGTCGTGTTTATCGATCGCATACGATGCTTTTCCGCTTCCAGCTTGCTTGGCTTCATACCAACCGATGAAATCATTTACTTCTTTCATGCTTAGGTCGAATTCTTGAAATTTTATTTTTTTATTGGATATAAAAAAGCGCAAGAAGAATAAATCTCTCCTTGCGCTTCCAGATTGTAAATCTAATGAATTAGCTATTCCCATTCACCTTTTTTGATGTAAGTTGCATCATAAGCAACAATTACATTCGTTTTATCTGTTACCTTTTGTATATCATCGAACACAACTTCTTCTTCGCCGTAATCTACTAAACTCGAATCCACTTTCTCGAAGACCCCACAATCCTTCACATAAATTATATCTGGATGGTTAGAATCATATCGTAAGCTTTCAGGAAGATCTTCACCCGAAATTTCATGCGATTCGGCAACCGTAGTCGACGATATTACTGTAACAGGAATCATCCCAATAACAGCTACTACTAAAAGTACGGCCAAGATTTTTTTCCGCATAGGAAGTTCCTTTCTCCAATTCTATTTTTCCTATATTATACATTAAAATGGAATGTTATAATATTTTCTCTGATGTTGAATCCAGCGTGTTTGTTATTTTGTAGTTTGTCGCTCATTGTAATTCCTCCACTGTTTTAATTTTTAAAAACGAAAAAGACCGCCAGATATATGACGGCCAGGCTTCTGATTATTGAAATAGATACTTGAAAAATAAAACTGCACAAAGAACACCTATTATCAAAAATATAATTGCTGAGCCTCGATATTTCTTCCACATCCGAATGGCATTAGCAATATTTAGAATGCCTAGTGCAAGCATGTTAATACGAGAATCTACTTGAAACAAGTTATATACTAGCATAATGACAAATACTACCGAGGTACACCAGAACCAAATTGGAATTTTATCCTTGATCATTAATCTGCTCCTTTAGGTTATATCCTATCTGTTATAAGATATTCCTCAATCTAATTGAAATTCCTTTATTTAGTCTATTAAACAGATTCATAGAGTGCCTGTGAATTACATCACAAAATTTTGATAGCTTTGAAAGTTATATGGTTTTCTTGATTTTTTCGAAAAACATCTCACAGACCATTCATTATCAAGCCATAAACCTCAGTACATCCTCAATCTTCTTCCCATGAGAGATCACACCGTAGTTCATCCAACTCATGAAATCCACTTCGTACACATTGCCACTCTTCACCGCAGGCAGGCGCCTCCATTCGTCCCTGTCGAGCAGTTCGCGCTCATCTCCTGGTTTAGCAGAATTTCCAGTGTCAAATGTAATTAACAAATGATCCGCATTAAGCTGACTTAACTGGTCCAATCCAATGAAAATCCTCCGCTCGTGTCTTGTCCATTGCTGCACACGGGAGTGCGGAGTCAGTCCAAGATCCTGATAAATTACAGGGCCAACGTAACCCTGCTGATCCCCATAGAGAGTAATATCCGAAGCAGATATGCGTAAAAAAGCTACCGTCTGACCACGCATATAACGTGCTAACCGACTCTTAGCTTCCAATGCCTTATCCTCATACGCACCAATTACATCTTGAACCCGATTCACCTTCCCTAACACATCGGCTGTCGATCTCAAAATGGAGCGCCAATCCTCTCCCAGATGTTCTACGTAAAACGTAGGTGCTACCTGTTCGAACCGGTCCAGATTCCATCGATCATATCCCTTGTCCAGCATAATAAAGTCAGGTACATTGCCCAGATTAAACCGCGCATCCTGCTGGCTCACATCGAATTCGGGTACATCATCCAATCCCAAATAATGCTGTCTGCCCCAGGAATGATGCGAACATTGCAATACGGGTTTTACGCCAAGAGCCAACACAAAGTCCTCCAGATACGGAGCAAAGACACGAACCTCTTGACGGTAATGACGGCGATATAACCCAGGTGAAATACCAGCGTATTGCTTAAATCGGCGGCCAAAATAATACTCGCTGCTAAAGCCCACATTCTGTGCAATTTCATGGATGCGATCATCCGTCAGCTGCAATAGTTGTTTCGAGCGCTCCAGACGAACCGCATTTACATAATCAAGCGGAAGCTTGCCTGTAATCCTTTTAAATTGCCGAGTGTAGCTGGCTCTTGTTAGACCAATATCTGCTGCGAGCTCATCCACGGTTATGCTCTGATCATAATGGTCGCCAATATAACGAATTGAACTTTGAAGACGGGCACGATCATCAGGTACTTCTGTTTCGGGGGCACTCTGGCGAAGCAAGGCACGGAACCACTCCTGAAAACGAAGCTGTACCTCCCATTGCTCCAGCCAATCATCAGTGACATGTTGACGCAGTATTTGTTCCAAGGCTTCCAGACAGGAACTCCACGGACTGTAACTGAGTTGCATAAGAGGTAATAATGTCGGAGAATCTGGACTTTGGGAAAGTTCCTGCTGCTCCTCCGTGTTTCTTATAGACAAAGCGTTCGAAGTCTCTTCGCTTAACTCAGCCACCATCAGATCAAGCTTATAGTATTGCAAATCACTTTCTATCGAAGTAGAACCTTCTATTTTAATGGATGTTTCAGCGGGAACAAACATAATCATTCCTTTTTCCAAATGAACTTCCCGATCTGAGCAAAGCATCGAACCCTTCCCAGACGTTACAACGAATAGAGAGTGGGAAGACGATATTCTGTATAGCAAACGTTTATTAATATGTGATGTGTTGTGATCTACGTATTCCATATGTTGAAGCGTGCATAGCCAGGGCTTGGGAACCCATTGTATTATCGTGGGGCACATGTTCATCTTCCTTAACTGAGAATTGTTATCATTTAAAATAGTGTATACGAAAAAAGAAAGCTCTTCAACCCTGGCTGAAGAACTTTCTTATGGGATCATGCTCGAATCAATTTCATGACTCACTAAAAATGGATTAAGGTCTTATGAAATTGATTCACTTATGGAGTCATTTTTTCCAACAGATCATCAATTTTCATGGAATTCGCTGTAATCGCACCTGATTGCCAATGTGCTCTTTCCATGATATACACCTGATTGTTCTTAACCGCCGGAAGAGACTGCCACAACTTGCTGTCAAGTACCTTCAAAGCTTCCTTGTTCTCGGGGGAAGACCATTCACCATTGGAAGGGAAAATAATAAGATGATCCGCATCAAGTTGCGGGATGGCCTCCTCAGACAAGATTTCCTGATATTCTTCCATCTTGCTAACCAGAGGATGAGGTGTTAGACCAAGCTCAGAATAAATAAATCCGGTAAATCGATTCTTCACACCGAATAACGCCAGTGTATCATCGTTAACATTCAGCCGGACAACTGCGACGGTCTCGTCTCCAACCGCTTCCTGCAACTTCGCCTTAGCATCTGCAACCTTAGCTCCGAATGCCGTAGCAACTTCTTCACCCTTTTCCGGTTTACCCACAACATCGGCAATGGTTTTCAAAATTTGATTCGAATCCTGCAATACGCTCTCAGGCAAGCGATAGGTTGGTGCCACCTTGGAATACATCTCATATTTCTCCATATCCACTCCACCATCTACAATGATGAGATCCGGATCATATGCCAACAAAGCTTCAATGCTCCCTGTGGTGTCAAATTGCGGAACATCCAGTCCTAAATAATCCTGTACACCCCACAACGGATGATACCACTGCACTACAGGTGTAATATCTAGCGCCTTCAGATAATCCTCCACATATATTCCAGCAATCCGCTCTGGTTGAACCGGAATCGTCACATCTCCAAATTCATCCTGTACAACCCGTGTAGCAGGCTCTGTCTCGGTTTCAGTAGTATTTTCTCCAGAAGCTGCACTTTCAGTTGCAGGAGTCTGTTCCGCATTCGTAGCGGTATTTGTACTACATCCTGAAATAACTAGACCCATGAGCAATAATGTGATCGCCCACCCTTTGAAACCTTTAATAAAACCTACCATGTTACCCTTCACCCCTATGTGATCTGTTGATGTAACCGTGAGAATGTTATACATATAATGATTATCATTCTCATCTATTGCCTAGGTGAATTGTAACTCATGCTTCAGCCGACTCACAATGTACATTTGATGCTATTTTTTTATACAAACGAAAACAACCATATTGATCGCTCCCCGCTTATCGCAGGGGCAACCGACCTTGACGATAACTCTCCAATAGCTGATTCACAAAGGAATCTTGCATCACATCCTGTAACAGTGCAGCGCCAATTAAACCTATATCATCACTCACATATCCCGCTAACTCAGGTTCGCCGGTGAGAGCCAAGGTCTGTTTAAACGCCTGTTCCCTGCATGCGCGCAGCACCTCTTCTTCAGCTACCGCGGTATCTTGAGCCCATCGTTCAAAAGCTTGCATCCACTCGTCAGCAAATGCAGAAGCATCCCTTTCATCCAAGTAAATTTCCACATCCAATCCTTCGAATGTCTGCTGGGTCAGAATCCGTCCCTTGTTAAGATCAAACAGTAGCTTCTCCACATCCGTTTTGCTCATTGATCTCCCCTCCAGTTCATCATCATGTCAGATACATCTCAGGTATAACAAAACGCTTCATCATTCGATTAGAATCGGCTGTAAAATGATCCAATTGAAGTTCCTCATATTCGCTAAGGATACTTTCAAAGATACGAGCAATCACACCACAATCTGCCAAAGCATTGTGCCTGTGAATTCCATCTGTATTCAGATCGTAATACCGAATCAGAAAATCCGTAGAGACGACCTCGGTAATCTCAGGATGAATGTAGGTGAACATCGCTTTTGTATCCAGCACCGGGTTAGTCAACATCGGGAGACCATACTCATCACAATGCCGCTTCAAGATGGGCAGGTCATACTCATATCCGGCTTGTGTCACCAGAACGTTATCCCCAATGAATTCCTGAAAGGTCTGAAATGCTTCTACAAACGAAGGAGCTTCCAACATATCCTCATTCGAAATGCCTGTTAACTTGGCCACAGGTTCCGGTATAGGTTTGTTCGCACGTGTAAGTGAAGAAAATGTTGTATTGCATTGTTGACCTCTTTGGTAATGCATCGCACCAAATTGAGTCACACTCTCCACCACAGGGTTAATGCCCGTACCTTCGAGATCAAATATGCAGTACATTCTATCCTGTAATGAAGATACGCTTAGATTTTCAATAAAGTATGTATCAGGCAACAGCGTAATTTTCATCCGTCCAACTCACTCCTCTCCACTATCATTCTGGCTGATGCATTTCTTATATAGAACTCTGTTACTCCCACAATCGGGTGACCTGGACCAACTTGCGCGTTCCATCAAACTGCAACTTATAAATATCCGGCATCGTAGTCTTCTCCCAGAAATCGTAACCGTAGGAAGAATCATAATGTTGTAAAATAAGTGTCATGACATCTCCATGGGTTCCGATGACTACCTTGTGACCCACATGTTTATCCAAAATTTTCTCAATCACCGCTACTGCCCTTGAGTGAGCCTGTTCATCAGACTCCCCACCTGGATACGCATACGTAAGATCACGGTACAACCGCTGTTTGGCTTCACGAAAATTATCATGCTTCACATCTGAACTCGACAACTGGCGTTCCCGCAAATCTTCCTCTGTCACCACAATTCCACCTGACCGATCTGCCAGTATTTGAATCGTATCTACCGCTCGCCTGTAAGGGCTAGAATAGAACAGTTGAATCCGCTCCCCATGGAGCAGATTGGCAACCGTTCCCGCATCTTGATGACCTTGCTCTGTCAGTCCACGCTCGCGTTCCTGTCCTTCATCATATCGAGACTCCGCATGTCTGACAAAATACAAAAACGTACTGGCTTCGCTCATCATCCATCCGCCAACCCTTTTTTCTTCTCAATGACAATCAGGCAGGTACTGTCTGGCAAAGGCGCAGGCTCACCATTTTCCTCCATGAAGATCATTCGTTCACCAAGTGCCTCCGTGTACCCCTCCTGAAGGAAATGTCGGAGCGTAATAATCTCGGCTTGTTCACCCAGCGCTGCTCGAATACAGTTCTCATAGGCTGTCGGCGTGAATATACCGAACTGCTCCTGAATTTCATGCACGTATGCCTCTTCCCCCCACGTATAGGTATAGAGAAATTCCATCGCATCGTTGATCGGCAATACAACCTCATTGTCTGAGACCCGCTCATATTGAATTGCACGTCCTTGAAAATCCTCTGCATACCGCTCCAGCCAGCGCATTCCATCCGGTTCCAGAAAACGAATCCGGCGCTTCTGTGCCTCCGGTTCACTCATGATGCCATCCCGAATCAGAATTCTTCCTCCAGGTGACAGCACACGGAATGAACTTCTCAGCGCGGCCACAACCGTATCGGAATTAAATCTTCGACCGTCCAGTTCAATATAGGAATATAGTTCATGCAGAATGGATGAAAAAATAACCGTATCCACGGTGCCCGGCTGCACATATTGCTCCAGTTGCAGGGCATCGCCCTTCAACACTTGCCAGCGATGTCCCTCACGTTGTTTTTTGCGTTCCAACGCTTCAATGACATTGGCTGAGATATCGATACCAATAGGCTCCACTTCCGGTTTTTCCTGCTCAATCAGATCCAGCAGAATTCCTCCACCTGGACCAATATCCAGTACCCGTTTACCAACGATATAGTCAAGCAGTACTTTTTTATAATCACCGGAGCTGTTCATATCGGACAAATACGTCTCTTCGTTGTGGAAACGGTCATAGGCATCCCGGCGCAATCCGAACAGGTCAAATAACAGCAGTACAGCCTTCTCGTATAATGGTGACTTTTCCGCTTCAATACAGAATGCAATCAGCTTCTCAGCCGCTGGGGAAAATTCAAAGGTCACAAACAGTGTATCGGGCAGATCCGTATGACGTTCAATGCGATGGGTTAGATGGGGATAGACGATCTGCTCCCCTGCCGTAATCTGTTCCCATGTATACTGTTCCAAATATTTTTCAATCATTCGTTTCTTGTAAATATTGAGCTTCTTGACGCCTTTGTAGTCGTAATACATCGTATTCATCAATGGTTCGAAGCTGATATGGCGAACGATTTCAGATCGACTCTCCATGGATGTTGGATGCATGCTCTCGCTGCGAAGCGTCAACAGGAACACTTTTACCATCTCCTGCAACGAAAAATCCTGCAGGGCAGACTCCACATACCACAGCGTACGATGAGCCAGCGGAGCCAGCGCCTGTTCTACATCCAGTTCCGTTTGGAGCTTGGCGTAAGCCTTATCCATAGCTTCTCCCTGCCGAATGGATAAACTTCTTAAGCGGGATAACCGTTCCTTCACGCTCCAGTCCTCATGATCTGGTCCAGCGATAATCCAGCCTACAATGCGCTGTACCTCAACCTGAACCTGATTCCATAACGCTGGATCAACGCCTGCAATAATGCATTCATTTAATGCCATCAGTATAGTGTGCAATTCATCTGTAGTAAGCCATCCTTTGACGATCAAGGCGTGGAGCGAAGCATTCTCAGCAAATGGAATCTCTCCACGTATGTATTGACCAATAAGTCCATGCGTAGCAATTAGAGTACGTATAATCTCATGCCTTGGAGTGTGTGTATTCAGCGCATCATGCTCGCTTATATCCGCATTCTTACTTAAGGCATCGCCCGGAGAACCAAGTTGATATATACTCGTCTCCTTGGTCTTACCGATGTCATTATCCAGGTGCTCTGCCACTGCGTATAAGTCATATAACTGAGCGGACCCCACATTGTGTACAAACAAGTTAACGCCCTGCTTTTGCCATACCCGCCGTTGCTCCCGTGATCCGGCCTTCGCTGTCTCTGACCAGATTAATACTTCCTCCAGAATTTCTCGCACCCAAAAAGAAACCTGAAGCTCCTCCAGCACGTGAAGTGTACGCTCTGTGTAATCCAGCACCGGATTTGTTCCCTCAAGTTCGGCAATGGAATGAATACGTTCGAGGTTAATATGGGGCTTCTCTGCAGCTGCCAGCAGTTGCAACCATAGCTGCTGGACTTCCGGCGTGTTTCCTGACTTGTATGATTGTATGGCCTTTAATGAATGCAGCATGAATAAGTCCCCTCTTTCTCTACCCTTATATAAAATGATTAGATTCATTTATTGAAGTTAAACTATTGTATAACTGGCTCTGTATCTTCCGGCAATGTGCCGCTCATTAATATTACCCAGCTTCGAGCCACATCACCCGCAGGATCACCCCGACATACCAGTCATCCAATCGTTGACCCCCAGTATGGATCATAGCCTTACTGAGCATAACATTATCAGGGTGAAAATCGCCATGACAGATCTGCTGTTAATCAGGCAATGTTGTCTTCATTCTGGACTACATTGAGTGGAGAATCCATTTTATATAAGATGCTCGAATTGTGAGGCGTTCCGTATGGAAGCTCTCGGGTATCGTTAGCATAATCGGATTAAATGAAGACGATTCTGTCAACGTTATACCTACTCCTCCACCTGAAAAATAGAATCAATGATCAGCGGCAAATTATCTCTCACGGACACTGCACCGAATACTGAACGAGCGTGTACCCCCTGTTCCCCGAACACCTCCATCATCAGATCCGAGAAACCATTCAGCACCTTATGATGCTCCTGATATGAAGCGGACGCATTGATAAAGCCCTGCACTTTAACCACTCTCTTCACCCGATCCAATGAACCCAGCACATCTCGAACAACAGCAAGCACCTCCAGTCCAGCATTCCGGGCAAATTCATATCCCTGTTCTGTTGTGAAGTCTGATCCCAGTTTGCCGCGTTCGGAGGTATCAGGTCCTTTTCCGGATACATACATGATTCCATTCACAATAACGGCATTGGCGTATTTCGCTGCGGGGGCACTCGCCTGTGGCAAAATGATCCCCAGTTCATTTAATCTTGCTTCAATCATCGTATATTCTCTCCCTCTTTTACGGTCCTCAGGGAACCCGATTCCTTGTATTCCTGTCGGTAGACTCTTGGTGATACCTGAACGGTACGTTTGAACATCTTGCCAAAATGAGAGAAGTTACTGAATCCCGCAAGCCAGGCGATATCCGTAACGGATTCCTCACTTTCCCGCAGCAAACGCTGTGCTTCCTTCACCCGTAACAGATTCAGATAATCACTGAAGGTAAACCCCGTCGTTTGTTTGAACAATCGACTCAGATAATGCGGACTAATGCGAAACATACCCGCCACCTCCGGTAATGTCAGTGGTTTCTGATAATTTTCATTCAGGTAACGCACGACGGCCTGTGTCTTGGGATGAAGAACAGGCTCACGATCATCGGAGCATAATCTGCCCAGATGCTGATTCCGATAGGCATGGAGCAACAATTCAACAGCCCGGTGACGGAGCAACAGGTTGCTTCCAGGTTGAGGACAAAGCATTTCATCCACCATTTCGCTAACCATCCGTTCTAGAACCTCAGTGACTTGAGATGGAAACCTTACAATAGGAATCTCCCAACAGAAGGGTTCCTTCAAGCCTTCAACTAACTCTGCGGAAATAGCTATGGCTGCAAAAAGCTCAGGCTTCAAATACAGCACCATCCGTTCATGGTCAGGCATGCCACTCTCCAATGTTTTATGAACCGTATTACGGTCAACAAACACCAGATCACCGGCCTTTACCCGGTAGGTCCGGTCCTTAATGAAATAGATACGCTCACCAGACAAAAGATAATATAACTCATAATGATCATGCAGATGGTCATCCGTCATCGAGAAATATCCAATGCGACGATCATATTCGATGTGCAGCAAATCCGTGGGATCATGAAAATCTGCACTGAAAGGTTCTGTCATATCGCCCTCTCTCCTTTTCATAAATTATAGCAAAATATGCGGCATTTGAAAGCGATTACGCATAAAATGCGGCGAAAGAAGTACTCCCTTGTTATAGTCTAGAGCTATATTCAAGGAGGCGATAGACATGAGTAACAAGAAACGTTATGTATTAGTCGGAACTGGCGGCCGCGCCGAATTTTTTTATGGTGCTTTGACCCGGGATTACAGGGATACATCCGAGCTTGTCGGCTTTTGTGATATAAATCAAGTCCGCATGAACTACGCGAATCAACTATTAAAGGAAAAGTACGAGTATCCTGAGGTACCCACTTATCCTGCAGATCAGTTTGATCAGATGATTGAGAACGAGAAACCTGACTATGTCATCGTAACGAGCGTTGACCGTACTCATCACAAGTACATCATTCGCGCGATGGAACTGGGTTGTGACGTTGTCACCGAAAAACCGATGACCATTGATGAGGAGAAATGTCAGGAGATTCTGGATGCTGTCAAGCGGACTGGCCAGAACGTAAGAGTCACCTTTAACTACCGTTATGCACCGCACCATACTAAGATTCGGGAACTTATTCTGAATGATACCATCGGGAAAGTCACTTCCGTTCACTTCGAATGGCTGCTGAATACCCGCCACGGGGCAGATTATTTCCGCCGTTGGCATCGGGACAAGCGTAATAGCGGCGGACTGCTCGTTCACAAATCCACCCATCACTTCGACTTGGTGAATTTCTGGATCGGCTCGCAACCAGATACCGTGTTTGCATTTGGTGATCTGATGTATTACGGCAGAGAAAACGCAGAAGAACGCGGTGTAACGCAGTTCTACAACCGGGCAACCGGCAACCCGATCGCAAAGGATGATCCTTTTGCACTGCATTTGGATTCAGACGCACATATGAAGTCCATGTATCTGGATGCCGAATCAGAAGATGGTTACCAGCGCGATCAGAGTGTATTTGGGGATGGCATCAACATTGAGGATACGATGGGTGTTCTTGTGAAGTATCGGAACAAAGCCATTCTGACCTACTCCCTCGTTGCCTACCAGCCATGGGAAGGTTACCGCATTGCCATTAATGGCACCAAAGGCCGGATTGAGATGAACATTGTGGAGCAATCCTATGTCAATTCATTGGGTGACAAAAGTAAAGAAGGTGCATTAATCGGTAAAACGTTGCGCGTTCTTCCAATGTTTGATGCGCCATATGAGGTTGAAGTGGAAGAGAAAGCAGGTGGACATGGCGGAGGTGACCCGGTTCTGCTGAATGATCTGTTTGGAGAGCCTATAGAAGATCCGTTCCATCGCGCTGCTAACCACGTGGACGGTGCCAGATCCATTCTGACTGGGATTGCTGCCAATCGCGCCATCGCCACGGGTTTGCCTGTCAATGTCAATAATCTGGTTCGTTTCTAAGTCTCCCAGGTCTGCACTACATTATTAATTTCATTTAAAGGCTGCGCATATCACGCAGTCTTTTTTTATATTTTTATAATTAATCTGCACGTCGACTCGGTAGAAGGAGGAAATCCATGTTCTTCTCTTTAAAAAACCGCCTGATTGCCTTTATCGTTGTCCTGTTTGTCCTCGCTTTTGGCACACTCTCCTACCTACTCTTCAAGGAATCACGCACGGTCATTCGCTCTTACATCGAATCCTCTGCTCTTGAGAAAATGGAGGAGTACGGTTCATATGTAGACATGGTACAGATGCAGATCTATGATGTCGCCTCTCTTGTTTTCAATAGTGATATGGGCAAAAACTGGGATAATGCGATCGGAGATCCGAATCTTTCGGAAGGAGAAAAGATGCTGGCCAACCTCGCGATGAGCCGTTTTCTCACTCAGGCAACTAACAGTTACACCAGTATCTCGGATGTATCCATCTATCGACGGAATGGACTGCGAATTGGCAGTGAGAATCAGGTAGCGTATGATCCTGCCTTTCAACAAGAATCATGGTATACGAATTTCTACACGTTGGGGGAACGCTGGTTACCTGCACACACCGACCAACATGAACGTGTGAGAGATCATGGCAATCCGGTGGTCAGTCTGCTGATGCCCATAGGCACCTTTCATCATGCTACAGCGCAGAGTGTCATGAAGGTAAATGTCAGTGAATCCTATTTTCTGGAGCCGCTCCGTCGCATACATCTTGCGGAGAGTAGCACTATTTTTCTGCTGGGCGAGCAAGGAAATCCTATTCTCTCACAGCAGGTAGACACGTTGGGTGCTGTAGCTACCGCAGAGATCGATCGTATTCGAAACAGCCCGCTCAAATCCGGCGTCACATATCTCACAAACCAGGAAGGACAGCGAGACATTCTTGTATTCAAGAAACTGGGACGTACGGGCTGGATGTTGGCGGGGCTGGCACCGGAAAAGGAAATGTACCTCTCTCTCCATAAGCTCCAAAGCACGATTGTGGTGGTGACGATTGCCCTGATTCTGATCTCCCTCTTGGCTGCTGCATGGTTATCTCATGGCGTAACCAAACCTTTGACCAGACTGGTACTGGCGATGAGACAGGTTCAACGAGGTGCTTTTGACCAAGCGGATTCACTTCTTCCTCCGGATAAAAATGTAAAGAGCGAAATCAGTTATGTAATCTTCACCTTCCGTTATATGATCAGTCAGCTGCGGCAGCATATCCAGAATGAATTTGAACTGAAACTTCTTCGCCAGCAAGCAGAGTACAAAGCACTTCTCATACAGATTAATCCACATTTTATGTTTAATACTCTGGAGCTGGTGAGCAGTCTTGCCATTCAGCGTAGAACGGATGATACGGTTCAGGTCATTGAGGATTTGGGTAAAATGATGCGCTTTTCTATCAATACCACTGACGACCGTGTTCCCCTAACCGAAGAGCTGGATTATGTGCAGCGTTATATCTCCATTTTGCAGACTCGTTTCGGTCATAAGCTCGACATTTCGGTAATGTTAGAAGGCACACTGAACTCCGTGGTCATCATCAAGTTTATTCTTCAACCACTTATTGAAAATGCAGTGAAATACAGCTTCCAGCATCAGACAACAGCTCAGGTACAGATACGGATCAACCGGATGTATGATCGTCTGCACATTAGCGTTTCAGACAACGGACCAGGTATTCCAGCAGAAATAATCAATAAGTTGCAACATCCGGTTGCTCCCTCCTCATTGGAATCCATATTGCATAATGAAGGCTGGCATATTGGACTGGGCAATGTCATTGCTCGTTGCCGTCTGCATTATGGTGGCTTGTTCACGGTCCACATGGAAAACGATGAAAACGGAGGCGCATGTATTGAACTGACTCTACCCGTACAGGAGGAATATGATGTACAACGTATTAATCGCAGATGACGAGATCGAAGTTCGCGAAGGCTTGAAATTGAAAGTCGATTGGCATGGCATGGGTTTTGTCATAACAGGAGAAGCCTCTAACGGGATCGAAGCGGATGAACTTTTGAAATCTGAACATTTTGACCTGCTGATTACCGATATGAACATGCCTGTCATGGACGGTGTCCGATTACTGGATGTCTGCCGCAGTTATAATCCTTCTATCCAGATTGTCATTATCACGGGTTATGAAGATTTTCAATATGCCAGAGCGGGGGTCCGCAGCCAGGTGATGGATTATTTACTGAAGCCTGTAACTCGTGATGAACTGAAAGCGACATTAGGCAAAATCAAAGAAAATCTGGATGTACAACGTAAAATACGAGGCGATTCCGAATTGATGCAATGGCGACTCTCTCAGTATTACAGGGAAATGAAGGAACGTTTCCTTCTTGATCTCGTCAAAGGCAATCGCCTACCGCCTTCCTCCATGCCAGAACGGCTCAGATTATTTCATCTCGAATCATGGCAGGATCAGAAGATCTGTTTCATCACCGCGAGTATAAGTCAATCGGACAAGCAGGATATTCGAAAAGATCGCTTACACGAGCAGATGCATCTTCCTTTCGAGATGGTATGTTATGAAATCGCCCAGTCTGATTCAGACAATGTCCAGGTTTTTCATGATTCGGCACACGCAGGGATCATGCATTTCATGGTACAAGACGGTATGCAGCATGAATTCATCCAACAGCTCACGGGACATACGGCATCTGTTTTTTCCATGGAACTCAAGATTGGGGTGGGGCTTTCTGGTTCTGGACTTGAGCACTGGAAAGAAGGTTATATACATTCCCTTCTGGCATGGAATTCAGCTGAACGGGCTGGCAGCGGGCCAAACCCTCAGGCAGGAACAGATTATAGTCCATTACTTCCTGAAGAAACGACACGCCTGCTGCATCGTTGCCTCATTCGAGGGGAACTGGACTCCTTCCGCAGCATCATCCGCAAGGAACTTCACGAGGCATTCCAGCTTTCTCCCTCCCGAATGACACGAAGCATTTTTCAAATGTCACTGTTGATGAATTTTCCTATGGCCCCGGAATGGATACTGTGGCTTAAGACGCCAGATCAAGCAGAACGCTTATTAATGCAATGGGCTCAAGACTTCCTGAGTCGACAACTTCCTTCAGAAGATGGGGATGGGACGGTTATAGATTTAGCCAAGCGATATATCGAGGAGAACTACATGCAGGAGCTAACGTTAACGTTACTCGCTGAACGATTTAACTATTATCCTACCTATTTCTCCGAATTGTTTAAGGAAGGTGCAGGTACCTCTTTTATTCAGTATGTGACGGGCGTTCGGATGAAACACGCCTTGCAACTGCTGAAGGAAACCCAATTAACCGTGTGGGATATTACAGAACTGACCGGTTTCAGTTCGCCAAGTTATTTCAGCTCGAAATTCAAAAGAATGTTCAACATGAGTCCTTCAGACTATCGCTTGCAGCATTCCGAAAAAATCGATAGCCATGATCCGAAGAAATGAGATTCAAGCTGCTCCCCTTCCCCGGTATGATGTGGTTACCAAGAGAAAGCCGTATGTTGTAAGCGGATTCATAATTGGTAACCATTATTCTTACCCATTCAGAAGGGAGGCACATGATGAGAAAACAGACCAAGCCCTTATACGGTCAGCACAATACCACAGCCTACTTGTTTCTTCTACCCTGGCTGATCGGACTCTTCTGTCTGACACTAGGACCAATGGTTGCGTCCCTATACTTATCCATGACCAAATTCAACCTGCTGTCATCACCGACTTGGACCGGACTTAGCAACTATGTTCACATCTTTACCGAGGACGATACCTTTCGCAGGTCCCTCGGGCTGACGTTTTATTATGTCTTTCTATCCGTTCCACTAAGGCTCGCCTTTGCTTTACTGGTGGCGATGGCGCTGAACAAAGGTATTCGAGCCCTTGGCATCTACCGGACTGTATATTACATCCCTTCCCTCTTGGGCGGCAGCGTCGCGATTGCAATCGTCTGGCGGCAACTTTTTGAGGGGAACGGACTGGTTAACCAGTTTTTAAGCTGGTTTGGTATCTCAGGTCCATCCTGGATTGCGCATCCGGATTATGTGGTCTATACCATCATCACACTATCCGTGTGGCAATTCGGGTCTGCCATGGTCATCTTTCTTGCTGGTTTGAAACAGATCCCGACAGACTTATATGAAGCTTCCGATGTCGATGGGGCGGGAAAGATACGTCAATTTTTCGGAATTACCCTGCCCATGCTCTCCCCCGTTATCTTTTTTAACCTGATCATGAGCATGATCAATTCCTTCCAGGCGTTTACACCAGCTTATGTGATCGGGGATGGCCGCGGGGGTCCACTCGACGCAACGATGTTCTATACCTTGTATCTGTATCTGAAAGGTTTCTCGTTCTTTGATATGGGTTATGCTTCGGCTTTGGCTTGGATCATGTTGGTCATTATCGGAGTATTTACCGCAATCGTCTTTGTCACATCCCGATTTTGGGTGTTCTACGGGGATAATCAGGAGGGGAGGTAATGCATATGCCAATCAAACGACAACTGGTTCAGGCCGGGAGGCATGCCGCCATTATACTCCTCGGTCTACTGATGTTATATCCAGTACTATGGTTGATTCTCAGTTCGTTTAAACCGAATCATCTCATCTTCACCAGTGGCAGTCTTTTCCCAACCAGCTTCACGCTGGAGCACTATATTAATGGCTGGAAAGGTCTGCAGGGCATCTCCTTCGGCCGTTTCTTCAGCAACTCCGTGCTGATCTCGGTCATGAGTGTGCTGGGCAATGTGATCTCCTGTTCCCTTGCAGCCTTCGCCTTCTCCAGATTGAAGTTTAGATTCAAAGGCCTGTGGTTCAGCATGATGTTGGTCACAATTATGTTGCCTTACCATGTTACTCTGGTGCCCCAGTACATTCTCTATAATGAGCTTCAATGGATTAATACGTATTTCCCGCTGATTCTGCCCAAGTGGCTTGCGCAGGATTCCTTCTTCATCTTGCTTATGGTTCAATTCATACGCGGTATACCGCGAGAGCTGGACGAGAGTGCAACCATTGACGGCTGCGGGCAATCACAGATCTTTTTCCGAATCGTAGTGCCTCTGCTCGTTCCAGCACTGATTACAACCGCGATCTTCACCTTCCTGTGGAGCTGGGATGACTTTTTCAGCCAGATGATCTATCTGAGCAAAATTGATCTGTTCACCGTGCAGTTGGGCATTCGATCTCTCTTTGATCCATCAGGACAATCCGATTGGGGCGCATTACTCGCCATGTCCACCCTGTCACTGCTTCCCGTGACCATCATCTTTTTATTGTTTCAACGATATTTCCTTGAGGGCATTGCAACGACAGGTCTGAAGTAACAATACGTTTCTCATTATCCATAGACAGGGGGATTTACCATGTTCAAACGTTTCATGATCGGTATGATCAATTCACTTTTGTTATTCGTAACAGCTTGCTCTGGAACAGACCATACAGGGGCTTATGATAATGCAGGCAATGGTAATGATAATGGAACTACCGAGGGCGGACAGGTCGAACTTCGCATCATGTGGTGGGGTGACCAGAAACGGGCAGATATTACGAATGAAGCCCTGAAGATCTTTCAGGCGAAACATCCGGATATTAAAATTGTAGGAGAATTTGCACCTTCCTCCGGATATTTCGACAAGCTGAATACCCAATTGGCATCAGGCACAGCACCAGATATCTTTTTTCTCGGTGGAAATGTCGTAGACTATGCCAAAAAAGATGTCCTGCTTAATCTGGACCCGTATGTAGGCAACGAACTGAATCTGGATGGTATGGATGAAACCATGATCGAATACGGACGTCTCGACGGGAAGCTGCAACATATTTCTGCCGGTGCGAACGCACGAGGAATTGTTGTTAACAAGGCACTCTTTGAGAAAGCCGGCGTGCCTTTGCCAGCTTCAGATTGGGACTGGGCGGACTATGCCGCCATTAGCAAGGAGTTGTCCGACAAGCTCGGAGACGGCTTCTATGGAACGTACAATTTTACCGTCGACGGAATGGATATTTTTCTAAAACAACGGGGTAAACAACTATATGACATGAAAAACGGCACACTCGGATTCGCCAAAGAAGATATTCTGGAATGGTTCCAGTATTGGGAAAAGACTTCGGCATCCGGCGGTGTAGTTACACCGGAATTGCAGGTATCCAACCCGCATGATGACACCAGTAAGTCCCTGTTAATCACAGGCAAAGCAGCCATGACTCTACTACCATCCAACCAACTTGCTGCATTCCAGAGTTTGACGGAAGATCCTCTGGTGTTACTCCCTGTACCACGAGGCCCTAAGGGAACGGGTGTTGTATTTGAATCCAGTCAGGGATTATCAGGTTATGCCAATACCAAACATCCGAAGGAAGTGGCAACGTTAATGGATTTCTGGATTCATGATCCTGAAGCAGCCAAAATCCTTGGTAATGACCGTGGCGTGCCCGTTACAGAAGCCAATCGAAATCTTCTTCAGGAGGGTGCAGGCCCTGTGGAGGAGATTGTCTATAACTATACAAACCTTGTCTCTGAAGCTACGAAGACTGAACCTTTTGACGTGAGTTACAACCCACCTGGGTTTGCAGAGTTCTCCAAGTTAGCTCAGACAACGAATCAGGAGATCGGATTTGGACGAAAAAGTGTGGAGCAAGCTGTCTCCGACTTCTATAACGGGACCGTTCGTATTTTTGAATCGAATCAATAACTAGAAACCAGACACTGTGAGGAGGAACATATGACAGAAGAGATATTAAATCGGCTGCGCAACATTTCGATTATGGATCAAGTTCAGCCAGTTAAACCGGAAGATCAGCAGTTATTACAGGAATGGCATGCCTCGGGTATCCGGTTTGCGGCATCGGGCGGACAACTGGAAGCTACGTATGTTGCAGCTGTGGAGAAATTGCTTGCTTGTATCCTGCCCATGGGAGACAACGATCCTATTTTACAAGAAGGTGGCATCTATCTGGGATGTTGGTTAGAGAGTACAGGTACCATCAATGCGGAGCTGCTGTCTCGCCTGCTGCCTTCCGTATCCGAAACAACGTACCTCGCATTTGCCAAGCAGCAAAGAGATGATGGATTGCTTCCGTATAAACTCACGGCAAACGGACCCTCTTTCCGGCAAATCCAGTTGGTAACTCCGCTGGCACGCAGTGTATGGAACCACTATCAGCTTCATGACAATCATGGTAAGCACTCGCCTTTCCTGAATACGATGTATAAGGCTATGGTTCGTTACGATGAGTGGATTGCACGCAACCGTAATACCCGAAGAACCGGCTGTGTAGAAGCCTTCAGTACGTTTGATACCGGACATGACTTATCCCCCCGTTTCTGGCATGTTCCGGATACACCTTACATGAATGATGCTTCTGCCTATCACCCGGATTCTCCGATTCTGCCTTTTCTGGCACCAGATCTGACTGCCAATATCTATTGTCAGCGCTTGTATCTGTCCCGCATGGCTGAGGAGCTGGGGGAATCAGGAACGGATTGGAAAGCAAAAGCCCAGTCCAGCCTGGAAAGTCTCTTCCGTTATTGTTACAACGAACAGGATATGTTCTTCTATGATCGGGATCGCAATGACGAATTCGTCAGAGTCCAATCCGATGTGCTGCTACGCGTGATGGCCTGCGAAGTCGGCGATCGTGAATTATTCGATAACCTGCTGCGTCGCTACCTGTTGAATACAAGCAAGTTTTTCGCTAAATATCCCTTTACATCGATTTCAATGGATGATCCCAGATTTGATCCCTTTTCCTCCTATAACAGCTGGGGAGGGGCTTCCAATTTCCTGAGTCTGATCCGGGCACCACACGCATTTGAGTATCATCATCGATATGTGGAGTTGACCTGGGTAATGCAGCCAATCTTGTCCGCTCTATCCAAAGATAAGCGATTTGGTCAGGTACTAAGCCCGTGGACCGGAGAACAAGGTTTTACCGAGACTTACTCACCCTCCATCCTCTGTCTCCTTGATTATGTGGAGCGACTATGCGGAATTATGCCTGTTGGATCGAATCAGCTCTGGTTTACCGGACTGCTCCCCATCGATATGGATCATGGCGAGATCGTATCTGGCAACACGGCTTATAGCCGAAAAGTCAAAGGAGTAGAATATGAATTGGTCAACACGCCAGATCGCATGACGGTATATCTGGAAGGCAAGGTTCATCTGGACGGCCCGTCAGGGATCCGACTGGTGACGGATCATAGTGGACATCTGGAGGCAGTCATCGGAATGACCGTTCGCACCGTCGAGGGAGAACTTTTCTATCAAGGAGAGCACATCCCGATTCGGATCAAAGGAAATGAAATGCAGCGTTACACTGATGGAAGTTTCAGAACCGAGCGCGATATTGGCATCATCTATCCTACGTATCGTTAATTGTTTGTATGCAAAAAGCGCAAGTTGCGGAGGCTCACTGCCCCTGCACTTGCGCTTTTCACTTATGCGTGTTTACATTTCTTTATTTCTTATTCATAAGGACACAAGATAGAAATTGACGACCACTTCGGAAATCATTCTCTCTCTGGTTACAGAGGAGATGACTTTCACCTTACACCTTCCGGTTCCACGCCGGGTGACGATAAAATTCAATCGTATCAATATAATTTACCGTGAACTGCTGTTCCACATCCGACAAGTTCAACAGTTTGCGGTCGATTTGCTTCATCCCCATGACCACATCATGCCTTAGCAGGTCCATCGCAATTTTGCCTACAAACCCGCCTTCCATCTCCTTATGCTTGGTACGAAACTCTTCATTGTAGATCAGTTCAGGCGTGAATGCCGCTTCGACGAAAGCATTAACGAGCGTAAGCTCATTGCCCTCGATCTGCACTGCCATATAATAATTGCCACGCTCATCCTTAATGAGGTCTTTATACATCTCTACGATCATGTGAATCACTCCTCTATTATAAAAGAAACCCCGTTAGCCGTAACGAACATGGGCTATCAAACGTACACCTTCCTACCCCGTTCCTTCATATACTAGGTACAAATGGCGAACGGAGGAATACTTATGAGCTGGCAGCATCTCCATACTGGAAAAACACTTCAGCAGCGCCTGGCAGAACTCCAGGGGCACCTTGCAGAACTGAATACTCCACTCTCCGGGTTGGAACCGGGACGTATTCGTCGTGTCTATCCAAAGCAGTTTATCAAAGTAAACCGGCAGTTATTCATTCCACTCAGTCTGAATTCCATTCGGGTATTTGATATTCCTCGAACACGGCGAGGCGTCAGAGTGGGAATCCGCACGACTTTCCCTTCCAGGAATGCATTTAACAATATCAGACTTGTGGGCGTGGGACTGGATTATCTTGAACTCCAGGGAAAAGGCAGAGTCCCTTCCCGTATATTATTTCCTCTCTCCAGCGTCGAGTCAATCTATCGGCCAACCACCGGAAGAAAAAACCTGAAACGGCCTTGTAGGCGGAAGTAAAGCTGGTTCTTTTCGCAAGCCATATAATGGTTCCCGAATGTCTGCATACGGGTGCTCCCTTCCAATATATAATTATAACCCATGCAACCACTTATCTGCTGAAGAATCATTTTATGTCAAAAAGCGGTGAGAACAGAACTGCTTCTGTATCTCACCGCTCAGCCAGTTACGGATCAAGCTGACCCTTCACATGTGTATATCAGATGCCTGTCCATACATCCTTGGCATAACGACCTTCCTGCTGAAGCTTATTAAGCCAATCTTCTGCTTCCTTCGCGGACTTGCCATGAATATCAGCGTATGCCTGCTGGAGTGTAGCTTCCACATCAGGTGCCATCTTGCTGCCATCACCGCAGATATACAGATGCGCACCCTCTTCAAACAAAGGAATCAGGTGACGGGCATCGTCTCTCATCAGATGCTGTACATAACATTTCTCCTCCCCGTCTACACGGGAGAAGGCAGTATGAAGCTTCACAAGCCCTTCTTGCTGGGCTGCTTCCAATTCATTTTTGTACAGATAATCATGCTCGGGATTCCGGCATCCAAAGTACAGGTGGGCTTCGCCAACCTCTTGACCTTGTTCCTTCAATACATGCCTTGCTTGCAAGAAACCTCGGAATGGAGCAACACCGGTACCCGGCCCTACCATGATAACGGGAACCTGTGCATCCTCCGGCAGTTGGAACCCGGATTCCGGTGTCCGCGTGAACATGACGATCTCGTCACCCGACTTCAGGTTAGCCAGATAGTTGGACGCAATACCTTTGTATTCTCCCTGCCCACTCCATGCAGGGGCACGCACAACACTAACCGTAATACTCGCTTGATCGGGCTGAACACGCGGTGAACTGGAGATAGAATAATATCTGGCTTTTAATGAAGGCAATAATTCAAGGAAACGCTCAAACGGCAGTTCACATGCCTCATATTTCACCAGATAATCCAGCATGGAGATCCGTTTGTTCCGCACTTCATCCATATACACAGATTCATCAAGCAGAGCTTCAAGTTCTTTCTTATGCGGTGGACATACTGTGTATGCTGCCATTTCTCTCAACTGGGCACGAGTTGCCGCCTCCTGAAGCTCAACGCTATGACTGAGCAGATCATACAGGTTCACCGGTTGATGCAGCGGCAGATGCGCGGCACTGCGACCGGATACATCCAGAACGAGATGCTCCGTTCCGGTGAAGCCATAACGACGCAATACACGTTCCACCAGCTCCGGTGGGTTCTGCGGCAGAATGCCCAGGTGATCCCCTTCCTTGTAGGTTATGCCTTCAGGCAATTTGATCTCCAGGTGACGTGTGCTGCGTTCACTGCCCGCGTCGTGAAGCTCCCTGTTCTCAAGTACTTCTGCCACATGAGCATCATACGTATCCGCAAGCGGTGTTACAGCGAGCCCGCTGACAAACTGTACAGATAGGGAGCTGCGTTCGCTATTGGAGCTTGTGTTTAGCTTCAATCCCATCGTTCGTGCGAGATCCGGCCATAATTGCTCCGTCCAATCCCCCACCTGTTTCTCGAAATCTCCACTGGCATCGGACTCACCCAGCGGCGATAAGCGCTCTGCTCCCCTAGAAGACAATTGTTCATCTATTAAACGCGGAATACGCTGATAGGTGCTGGCCCAGTTGTGGTCACCACATCCAAGAACGGCGAAACGCACACCTTTGAATTCATTGGCATCCGCGTGTTCAATCCACTCGACAAACATCTTGGCATTACTTGGCGGCTGACCGTTATAGGATGCACTGACAATAATGACGGCACCCTCCTTTGGCAGTTTGCCAACACGATCATCCAGCGCAGCGACCTCACTCCGAAAACCCTGATATCTGGCGGTATCCGCAATTTCACGTGCAATGCCTTCAGCGGTGCCCAGATTGGAACCGTACAGAACAAGCATCGGTGTGTGGTGGGCATTTGCTGCATCCGGCTCTGTTCTTTTGGCAACCGGCTTTGGTTCTTCGACCGCTACACCCGGAACGGCCATGACTGGTTGCCCGCCACGCGCACGTACACGAATTGTGAAGTTATCCGGTTTAAGCGTCAGCGTTTCTTTCACTTTTAACTGATAATCAGAATGATCTATGAAGTCAAAATGCTTCAACACCATGCCCAGTACCAGCGTTGCTTCCTGAAGTGCAAACTGCTGACCAATGCAGGCCCGTTGACCGTTACCAAAAGGTTTATAGGCATCATGCGGCACTTTGCTCGGATCTTCGAACCGTTCCGGGCGGAATTCCTCTACATCGTCTCCCCAGGCTTCGCGGTCGCGATGCAACTTGGGAATAAGTACACTGACGCTGTCTCCTTTTTGCAAAGGATATTGACCCGCAAGTACGGTGTCCTCTTTTGCATACAGAGAAAATGCCGGGGCCGTCGGCCATAACCGCAATGCTTCATTCAAAACCATACGAACGTACTTCAGATTGCGAACCTGGTTGTACGTGGGAACCGGATCTTTCAGAATCTGATCCACTTCTGCTTGGGCCTTAGCCAGCGTATCCGGATTCTTCATCAGATAATAAACGGCGAAGGATAACAGTCCACTTGTGGTCTCATGTCCAGCAATCAGGAATGTAATAATCTGATAACGGATGTTCTCATCATCCAGTGTTTCTCCCGTTTCCGGGTCCTTGCCGCTGAGCATGTGGGACAACAGATCGTCTGCCCCTTCCTGCGGTTTCTCTTTACGCTCGGCAATAATGTGATCTACCAACGAGAACATGGAACGGATATCCTGTTCAAACTGTTTCTTTTTGGTGATCATCAACTTGTCTTGCAGACGCAGTCGCTGCAATGAACTCATGGATTCATCCAACGCCCGAACCATGCTCGTAATGAATGGATGTGGTTCCTCCCGGTAGAAGCTGTTAAACCGATAGTTGAACCCACACAAGCCAATTGTGTCAAGCGTAAGACGTGTCATATCATCCGGAACGTTAACCGTCTCATCCGGGTTCAACCGTGACCATTTCTGAACCAGCTGCACAGCCAGATCAATCATTTTGTTGTGATATCCCTGCATCGCACGTTGACTGAAACTTGGCAGCAACACGTTATGGGCTTTTTTCCAATTCGGTTCTTCGGTCCAACTCGTAAACAGTCCATCTCCTGCAAAAGCACGAACCTTCGCAAGGGGTGCCCACACCCGTTTGTCGAATTTGGATTCATCCGTTACCTCAGCGACCAGCTCGTGACCGGAAATATACAATTCACTTCGCCCAGGGTACTCCATACGAAAGATCGGTCCATATTCTTCAGCCAGTTTCACCAGGGATTGCACCGGTTCTTCAAAGTTCAATTGCGGCAAATTGCCCAGTGGGCCAAATGTTTTCGGTTGAGGCACTGAAATTGGTGGCATGACGCTCACTCCTTCTTTCCAAGTTAAGAGTTATACAACTAAAAATAATGACTTGATTTACAGACGCGATTACACTTACTCTTCAGATCAACAGATTCAAGTTATTTTTTGCACATTTTCATATTTCATCCAGATAACGATAAAACCATCAAAGAACTAACTGACCGAAATGGTATATTGGTCAGTTTTGATTAAAAAAAATGGAGGACCTCGTTATCTTCTTTTACCCTAACATTTCCAGTTCTAATCTTCAACAGTCCCAAAGTCATAGGACCTCAGGACAGGGATTACGATATACCTATGATTTCTTCAACAGATTCTGAATAACCGACTCCATCTCTAATGGAGCTACTGTCGTTTCATAACGGCCATGGACGTCCCCATTACGATCAATCAGGAATTTGGTGAAATTCCATTTGATCCCGTCTCCTTGATACAATTCTGGATGCTTCTCCTTCACAAAGGTGTCCATCCACTCTCCTTCGTTCGTGTCCAGATCATAACCTTGAAATGGCGCTTCTTCAATCAGATAACGGAACAACGGATGCATCGATTGCCCAACGACCTCAACCTTCTCGAGGATCGGAAAGGATATCTGAAACTGACTCCTGCAATACTCGGCAATCTCAACGCTACTGCCAGGTTCTTTCTCGTTAAACTGGTTGCAAGGAAAAGCCAGAATCTCCAGCCCCTGTTCACCATACTTCTCATACATCTGCTGAAGTTCACTGAACTGGCGGGAGTAGCTACACCGACTTGCTGTATTCACAATAAGCAGAACTTTCGCTTTAAAAGCAGAAAAATCACTCTCGTGTCCATCCATAAACGGAACTTGGTAAGAAAATATACTCATCTGTGCTTCTCCTCCTCTTTCTCTTTTGTATCTCATATGAATTTTCTCTTGAAATGGATTATACACCTCCATTATTAATAGGTGAAATATATAATTAATATAATTTTAATAGCTTTTAACTATAGTAAATAAATAAAAAACTGCCCTCTGCAGTCAAATACTGCATCTAGGACAGTTATCAAAATCATGATGCGCTATCACGATCAACACACCGTTAACCCATAATCAAACCATATACAATGCCTGGTCCATGTACGCCAATGGTTAAATCATTTTCAATATCGGAAGAGCGGCTTGGCCCGGAAATAAAGTGGATGCCTGCCGGAAGATTCTCTCTTCCCGCTTCGTCAAATCGATTCAGCGTCTCACCCAGTCTGGTGTACAGTCGATCCACTGGAATAATGATGATGAGTACCGTAGGCAACAGACTCACTGACCGACCTTTTTCCGGTGAAGAAAGTACAGTGACCGAACCTGTGTATGCTGTTGCATAATCCGCCATGACCACACCGATATCAGCCTCAGCTGCACGTGCCCTCCAGTTCTCATCCGCTTGACTATTCCAGACTGAGATCTGCACATCCGGTAACTGCCCTTCCAATCCGAGATCATTTAACGCCTGTTCATTCTGACGAATGATATATTTCGCACTCAGCTCATGCGATTTGTTGGCAATGAATTGAGACACTTCTTCCATGTTCTGAACCCGGGCAATGTGGGCGCCTACACTCACAAAGTTATCTGTAAATGCTTGAATACGCTTCTCTTCATCCCATTCCACCTCAGTCCAAAAGTCGGGTGCTCCTCGAAAAGGTTGGGTCGGCGCATGGCGTTGCCTTGGTCTCCTCAATTTCGAAGCAATGTCATTCATGAACTGCTCCTGTTTATCAATGGACTTCTTCTCCAATTGTGCAAGCCATTGCTGATGTTCAGTGACCATGCTTAGTACCCTCCCCTTCCTCTCGTTCACGAATAATCTGCTCCATACGGCTGCGAACGGAAGAATCCATAGCCGATTGCTCCTGGTTCAGTTCCTGATCCAGCTTGTTCCATTGCTGCCGGAAAGATTTCTTGGCGAGACTTGGGGCAACCCGATAATTGTTCCAGCCTTTGAGAGGACCCAGCTTGAGAGAAATGCCGTTGTTGCGTACAACTGCCTTCTGCCCGATCTGTCCGAGACGTATGGCCGCACTGAAACGTTTGGAATTGGATACAACAGCGGCAAATCCCTTCATGCCCATGCTTTCCATTTTGTTTCCAAGGCCGTCTTCCACTTTACGCCTGCGTAGATAAACGAGCATATCATGCAATGGAATTTTAACTGGACATGCTTCATAACAGGCTCCGCACAGACTCGAAGCACCCGCAATATCGTTCCATTCATCAATGTTGCCATTGAGTGCAGGAGTCAGTACTGCGCCAATCGGACCACTGTATGTTCCACCGTAGGCATGACCTCCAATATGGCGATATACCGGGCAAGCATTCAGACAAGCACCACAGCGAATACAATTCAGCAACTCCTGGAATTCAGGATCACCGAGCTGTAAGGATCGACCGTTGTCCACGATAATAATGTGCATTTCATCCGGCCCATCCGCATCCGCTGTACGGCGAGGACCTGTGATGCCTGACATGTACATCGTCAGTTTCTGACCTGTTGCAGAACGCGGCAATAAAGTTGCCATGACCTCCAGATCCGTCCACGACGGGATGATCCGCTCCATGCCCATCAGTGTAATCTGCGTTTTTGGAACAGTGGATACCATACGGGCATTACCCTCATTTTCGAACAAAACCATGGAACCTGTCTCTGCAATCGCAAAATTGCAGCCGGTCATGCCGATATCCGCTTCCAGGAATTTCTCACGCAGCTTTTTGCGTACAAATCCGGCAAGTACCGTTGTATCCGGTTCCAAAATTTCGCCGGCTTCCTTCGATAACAACTCTGCGATCTGATAGCGGTTCTTATGGATAGCTGGAATGACAATATGAGAAGGCGCTTCGCCTGCCAGCTGAATGATATATTCACCCAGGTCAGTCTCGATAGCTTCAATGCCCGCCGACTCCAGCACATGATTCAGGTGCACTTCCTCCGACACCATCGATTTGGACTTCACTACCGTAGAAGCCTGCTTGTGCGCCGCAATATCCAGCGCAATCGCCGCTGCTTCCACCGATGTATCTGCAAAATGAATATGAACCCCGTTCGCACGGGCGTTATTCACAAATTCATTCAGGTAATAATCCAGATACGCAATCGTATGCAGACGAATCTGACGGCCACGCTCCCGCCATTCATCCCAGTTTCCATGTTCTTCTGAGGCAGATTTCTTCCCGTTACGCAAACGTTCTGTCGTGAATTTGACTGCTTTTCGCAGAAAATCATCATTCAAGGCCAGTCCGGCACGTTCTTTGACCGTAGTATCCATGGCTCCCGGTTGGCTCATCCTGTTCGCACCCCCTCATACAGTAGTTCCGCCAGATGCATTACACGCACCGGTTCATTCCGATAACGCAGATTACCTGCGATATTCATCAAACAGGCCATGTCCAGCCCCACCAGCACTTCAGCTTGTGTCTCTTTGACATGATCGACCTTCTCCGTCACCATCGCTCCTGAAATATCGGACATTTTAATGGCAAACGTACCCCCGAACCCGCAGCAATCCTCCGCGAAAGGAAGCGGAACCAATTCCAGACCTTTTACTTGAGAGAGCAGCGCCATCGGTTCATCCTTCACACCAAGCAGACGGCTGCCGTGGCAGGATGGATGATAGGTTACTTTGTGCGGAAAATGTGCGCCCAGATCGGTTATCCCAAGTACTTGTACGAGGAATTGAGTAAACTCATAAGCCTTGGCTTCCAATCGTTTTGCCTTCTCCAACCATACTGGTTCATCCGCGAACAGCTCGGGATAATGATGAATCATATACGTACACGATCCCGAAGGACATACCACAAAATCACTGTCGTCAAATGCTTCAAGAATTGTCTTGGCCGCTACCCGAGTCTCATCCCAGTACCCGCTATTGTAGGAAGGCTGACCGCAGCAGGTCTGCACCGGCGGAAAATCCAGCCGAACGCCATGAGCGGCGAGCAATCTGACCATGGCCTCCCCCACTTGGGGATAGATGGCATCGCTGAGGCAGGTAATGAATAAGGAGACCTTCATAATTACACGCTCCTATTAACTGATTAGTAGATGAATTGACTAAAGAATATTTGCACTAAACACTCCGTTTCGTGTAAATGTTTAGTTCAATTTATATTAAAAAATTCAAAGCTTAAACCGTGATGATACCAATATCGTATCCGCTCAAACGGTCTGTCTGTTCAGCCTCCAATGGCTGATCGGTAACGATCGTATGGACTGCATTTAACCCGGATACTCTGGCGAAAGCACGTACACCAAATTTACTGGCATCTGCAAGTAAAATGACCTGATCAGATATGCCAACCATCTTCTGCTTCAGCCTTGCTTGAAGTTCATTGGACTCACTGATTCCGCCACCTTCGAGATGTACACCTTTGCACGACATGAACATTTTATCCACGTGATACGTTTCCAGAGAACGCTCCGCGAGCGGCCCAACAAAAGACAACGAGCGCGATGCCAGCTGGCCCCCTGTTGAGATGACCTCAACCTTGTCACGGCTGCTGAGTTCAGTGGCAATTTGAATCGAGTTGGTTAAGACCGTCAGCGGGAAATCCGGCATATTCGCTGCCATATAACCTGCCGTTGTGCTCGCATCCAACAGAATGCGATCACCCGGATTAATCATCGCCAGAGCCGCTTGTGCAATCCGCTTTTTTTCTTCCGCATGGGTTGTCTCCCTGATCCGGTAAGGGATCTCCGGTTGATCTTCCTTTACACTCACTGCACCACCGTGAGATCGGCGTAGTCGTCCTGCCTGTTCCAGGCGATCCAGGTCACGCCGGATGGTTTCCTCCGTCACCCGGCAGCGCTCACTAAGCTCGGATACACGCATACTGCCCTTTACGTTCACCATCTCCACAATTCGGTCATACCGCTCGGCTGCCAGCATGTTACACCTCACTCCCCGCTTGTGAATTAGATGAAGCCATCACACGCAGAAATCTGCCGTAAGCATCTTCCCAGATTGACCTGTCCTGCGGCTCATACGCAGTTACCGGAAATGAATCTCGAATGGCCTTACGGGCCTCCCAGATATCTTTAAAATCTCCGCTCGCCATCCATTGCACAGCCATATTCCCGATGGCACTTCCCTCTGCCGGTCCCGCCCATACCGGTTTGCCAATGGAATTTGCAGTCCACTGACATAACAGGCGGTTCTGGATGCCTCCACCGACCATATGCAATCCGTTGAACGTCTGACCCGACAATTGCTCCGTCCATTCCAGAACTCTTCTATACTTCAATGCCAGACTCTCCAGAATTGCCCGGGCAATAGCGCCCTGATCCTCTGGCACCACTTGCCCTGTATCACGACAATACTGGCGTATACGGGTCGTCATATCTCCTGCTGGCATGAACAGTTCATCATCCGGATCAAACAAACTGGCAAATGGAGCTGCCTGTTCCGCCTGCGCCAACAACGCATCGTAGCTAATTCCCTGCCCCTGACGATCCCACTCCCGCATACTTTCCTGCAAAATCCATAAGCCCATAATGTTCTTCAGCAGACGGAAGGTTCCGCCCGCCCCGCCTTCGTTCGTGAAGTTCAAAGCCAGACTCTGGCTACTTATCGCAGGATGATCTATCTCCGTACCCATCAGGGACCAGGTTCCACAGCTCAGATAAGCAAATGAACGCTCCGTTGCAGGAACAGCCACAACGGCTGAACCCGTATCATGCTCCGCAACAGCGATCACGGGGATCGGGGACAATCCCAGATCGTTACAGATACTGCTTCGCAATTGTCCAACACGGGTACCTGGCAGCACGGCTTCACCAAACAGTTTCTCCGAAATACGAATATGCGCCAGCAACTCACTATCCCACTGCCCCGCTGATGGATTGTATAATTGTGTTGTGGTTGCATTGGTGAACTCATTCACCGCTTCCCCTGTCAGGAAATAACGTAGCAAATCCGGAATCATGAGAAAACGCTCTGCTTCATGAAGTAACGGGGAACCGCTGCGTTGAAGCGTCGCCAATTGATACAAGGTATTAAAGCTAAGAAACTGAATCCCTGTACGTTCGAAGATTCGCTGGGAGCTCAGTTCTTGGCGTACCTGATCCATCATGCCGTTAAACTGTGTATCACGGTAATGATACGGGTTACCAAGCAACTCACCCTTACTGCCAAGCAGACCAAAATCAACGCCCCAGGAATCGATCCCCAGGCTCTCTGGAGTTTCTCCCTGCTGTTTCACAAGCGTAAGCCCTTGCAACAATTCATGATGCAATCGCAGAATATCCCAGTGCATCCGCTCGCCAACCTTCACCGGTTCATTCTTGAACCGGTGAATTTCGCTTGTTTCGATCCCTCGATCATTCAGATGTCCCAGTAACGCTCTCCCGCTCCCAGCGCCCAAATCATAAGCCAGCACACTCACCGCGCTTCACCAACCTTTCGAACCAATCCTATTTTCCAAACGGTATCACTTGATTCAGTCCGTAACCCTGTACTTTATTCTGTATTTGTTGTTTGTTTGTTTTTGTTTAATACTGTTTAACTTTATTTTACGAGTATATCACCATTGTAAGCGTTTGAATACCCTGCGGTTTTTCTTTCTTTTGGGTATACCAAAAACGACTCTCTCCCACCTGGGAGGAGCCGCATTTCTTTTTTACGTATAAAATTGACCTTTGCTTACCCCCGACTGGGGCTGTACATCTCTCTCAAAATGCTTGAATCGTGTCCCCTGATACGTCAGCATCCCTCGATCATTTTCCACCATCATGCCATAATGGTTTCCGCCAACGATCAGTTCAGTGCGCTCCCCATTGTCGAATTCAAATGTAACATAATACCGGGTAGTCGCACTGCTATCGCCGCTGCCACCTGAGACTTCCGTTCGTTTGGCCACCACCGTTGAGTGCAGGGTTAACAAGGCTGCTGCGTTATTTGACATCCCTGAGCGTATGCCTGAAAAAATAACAAAAACAATGACTCCCGCAATGATGAGAAATATGGCGCCAATGAAAATCGAAGCAAATGCATTCATTGTAGCAAACTCATTAAATCCCGAAAAAAAACCACCCTGATTGCCTTCAAAACCTGGTACCCCATTCATGTCGTCAAACACACCAAAGCCGTCTACGCTTAATCGGCCCAGCGATGAGGACACGCTCGTTAACGCCATTCTTCATCGTTCCTTTCCCCTTGCAAAAATAAGATGCACCGCCCCCCACGCAAGGAAGGCGGTGCATGCAGACAACCCGTTCTGCCTTGTCCGTATACTATATGAACCAGATCAGGAATACAGACGTTCAAGTTCGTCGACCAGACTGCCGACATAAGCAACTGCAGAACGAATCGGCTCAGGTCCGGACATATCCACACCCGCGAGCTTCATTAACTCCTGCGGCGTGAGACTTCCACCCGCTTTGAGTGCTTCAAGCCAGCGATCTACCGCAGGCTGTCCTTCTTCCCGAATCTGCTGTGCAGCCGCTGTAGAAGCCGTCAAACCTGCCGCATAGGTATACGGATATAGTCCCATATAATAATGAGGCTGTCTCATCCACGTCAGCTTGGCCCCTTCATCAATTACCAGATCAGGTCCCCAGAATTCGGAAAGGATGTCTCCTTTGAGCTGACTTAACGTCTTCGCCGTAATGGGCTCATCATTGGTTGCGCGTGCATAGACCCTGCGCTGCAATTCACCTTCCAGCAGATGTGTAACGAAGTTATGGTAATACGTGTTCAACAGTTGCAAAATGACCCAGCGACGCATTCTCGGATTATCGGAACGCTTCAATAGATGATCTGCCAGCAGCATTTCATTCATCGTCGATGGTGCCTCAATGAAATAAAGAGATGGCCGTGTGTTCGTGAGCCGTTGGTAACGTCCCGCAAGCATGAAGTGGCCCGCATGCCCCACTTCATGGGCAAGCGTAAATGCTCCGCGCATATTGTTTGCCCATGAAATTAAGATATAGGAGTGTGAACCATATATAGAGGAGCAAAATGCCCCTGTGGATTTGCCTGCATTATCTGCGTAATCCACCCAACGATCACTGAATGCGCGCTCTACGATCTCGCCATACTCCGGCCCAAGCACATCAAGTGCTTCTCGAATGAGTATGCACGCCTCATCATATGTAATGGCAGGGCTAAATTCAGGATCAAGCGGCGCCTTCAGATCACAAAACATCAGTTTGTCCAGACCCAGCTCACGTTTCTTGAGAGCCGCCAGTCTGCGCATATGAGGTGCGAGTTCCTGCTGGATAATATCCAGAATATTATTGTACATCTCTTTGCTCACTTGCTGTGGGCTGAGAAGCATATCTGTAACATCGTCGTAACCACGCAACCTGGATAAAACAACCTGTTTTTTCACTTCGGTTGCATAACCTTCTGCGAACGTATTTTTGTAATCATTTAATGTCGAGCTGAATGCAGCATAAGCAGAACGGCGCAGCTTGGTATCAGACGACATCTCATAATTATTTTCATAGAATGACCAGGACAGTGGACGATTATTGTCCTCTCCATCAAGAGCATCGTCAAACGTCATGTCTGCCAGTTTACCGCGCAGATAGATACGGTATGGCGAATCCAGCACCTCTCCAAGTGAAGCAAGTACCTTCTCGGTCTCAGGCGTGAGCCGATGTGCTTTTTCTCGAATCAAACGCTCCAAACTGCGGGCATACGGCTCCAATCCCGGAAGTTCTTGAATATAACGCTCTACAGTTCCATCCGGCAGATCAACGATCTCCGAATTGACAAAAGACAAGGACGATGACAGATTTGATAGGATATCTCCTGCTTTAGCTGAATTCTCAATATTAACCGGATTGGTGCTGTCCTCTGACTGCTTCAGACGGGCATAAGAAGCCGTCTTGCCGATCCGCTCTTGCAAAGCTTCACGCGCATCCAGACAAGCCAGCAATTGTTCAGCGCCTTCGCCTAGACGCCCTTTGAACGTTTCGATCTGGGCAGCAGCCTGAGGAAGTGATCGAAGCTCCTGCTCCCACTCTACATCGGTTACAAACAAGTCTTTCAGATCCCAAGTTGTTTCCTGATTTACCTCAGCACGTGTACGTATTTTTTCCATCTTTAGTTGTCATCCTCCTTGCATTTTCCAATATCTCTCATCGTATCATATTCCGCGCATCTATACATGACATCTACTAAAATGGTTCAGGGAAGTATAGATTGGACTAAAGATTATTCACACTTCCCACTCCGATGACAGAACAACCTTCCGATCGCTGTTATCCCCAGATTTTTTGATTCCCTTTTTCAAAGGTGAAAATCCGGTGATAAAGGCGCACGCTTCCGCTTCTTCAGGTTCTTTCTGTCCTCTACGTTCTCGTGTGAATGTTTAGTTCCATCTATATAAAAGGGGTATCTAGGATAAAGGCCAGTATATGCTTCCGATGTAGCTTTCTTTCAGAAAGCTTTTAGCTCCGCTTCTTAAGTCTATTTCTGTCCTCTACGTTTCGTATAAACTTTTGTTCATGTGACCATGGTCTGAAAGTAAATAAAAAAACCGCCAGGTAATGGAAGAATCCATTTACCCGGCGGTTCATTATAGAGCTTACTTATTTAGCTTTCTTTCCAGATTACATTTTCACCGTAATTTTTACCCCAGTTATACATCGCATGCAGGACGGGCATCAGGCTCTGACCGTGATCTGTCAATGTATACTCCACCCGTGGAGGCACTTCTGCGTACACCTTGCGCTCAATCAGTTTGTCTTCCTCCAGCTCACGAAGCTGGTTAGTCAGCATCTTCTGTGTAATATGAGGGATTAGGCGTTTCAGCTCACTGAAACGTTTGGTACCTTCCAGACCCAAATGCCACAAAATAATCAGTTTCCATTTGCCACCGATCACCGCAAGGGTCAATTCCTTCTCACAGTTGATTTCCTTCAGATTAATCCGTTCCTTCACTTCGGACGCCATGGCTCCGAGCCCCCTCATCTTCAATCTTATATCGGGTATATTACACATATCACGGGGACACTTCACACGAGGTAAGCTTTCCGCTCCATGCATGATGTAATAAGTACATTCATTCGATACAGCTATCTATTAATTCTACTACAGCCTGGTCGGGATGCAAAGTTTAACTGTAAATCACGGATAAAACCTATACACATGAATGACTATGTATCGCAGAAAAGACCAGAACCCTTCGTAATCAAAGGATTCCGGTCTTTCATCTATTCACTATTCCAGGTTCGCGTGGCGGCCAAACATATCCGCTCCGGTCATACCCTTCATTTCCATCATCGTAAGGATGAGAGCATCCATGCCGATTAACAGTCCTTGTTCGAACAACGAGCCCATCGGCTGAATGGTTACTGCCGCTCCGGAAGTTGCTGTGTCCTCTTTGGCTGAAGCCGGAAGGCGCACTACCGTAGTTGCCAATTTCCCAATCGTGGACTCTGGCTTAATCGTAATGAGACCTACAGGCGCACCAGCTTGACTAGCCTTTTGAGCCATGGCTACCAGACTGCCTGTCTCTCCTGAGCCAGAGCACAGCAAGAGGAAATCCTTCGAGCTGATTCCAGGTGTTACGGTCTCGCCCACCACATATACACGAAGCCCCATCTGCATCAGTCTCATGGCAAAAGCCTTCCCCATAAGTCCTGACCGGCCTGCTCCTGCTACAAAAATCTGTTCCGCAGCCAGAATGTGCTCAGCCATCGCTTGCATCTCTGCATCGTCGATCTGGCTTAACGTACGTTCCAGCTCCTTCAAGATGTCAGCTGCGTACTGTGTTTTGCTCATCTGCTTACCCTTGTTTAACGAGACGTTGCATTTCAGCTGCAACTGCCGCTTTGTCTGCTTGTCCTGTGATACCGCCGCCTACAATAACCAGATCCGGTTGTGCTTTGATTACTTCTGGTAATGTTTCCAGCTTGATTCCACCAGCGACAGCCGTTTTAGCGTTTTTCACAGCTGCTTTGATCGTTTGCAGATCTTCGAACGGGCTTTGTCCTTCAGCTTGCAAATCATAACCTGTGTGTACACAGATGTAATCTACGCCAAGCGCATCAATTTCACGAGCACGTTGTTCAAGGTTAGGCACGTTGATCATGTCCACAAGAACTTGTTTGTTTTGTTTCTTCGCTTCTGCTACTGCACCTTTGATCGTGCTGTCATTGGTTGCCCCAAGTACAGTGATCAGATCCGCACCAGCTTCAGCTGCTTTCATGATTTCATAACCACCAGCGTCCATGATTTTAAGGTCTGCAAGAACTTGCAGATTAGGGAATGCTTCTTTCATCGCTTTTACCGCGTGCAAACCTTCATTAATAACGATTGGAGTACCAATCTCAACGATATCAATATATTGTTCAACCTCTTTAACCAGTGCGATACCTTCAGGGATGTTTACCAAGTCGAGTGCCAATTGCAATTTCATCATTTATTTCTCCTTTGTTGTTCAAGTATGATTCGTTCCTGTAAAAATAATAATCCGATATTTAGCCTGCACCAATTTGTCTGTTCAGATGCATGCAGTGTTTGTTTTGGCTACTCACTCATTGTAGACCCTGACTATCCATTCAGGAAGTACGCACTTTGAAGTGGGGTAGTTACTTGGGCGATACTATTGATAATTTTTCGTTGTTAGGTGAATCAAATATAGAATTAATCCTCTATCCCAATCCACACGCTTACAGCAGAACAGCAGCCTAATCATCCAATTATGTATTCAATATAAAAGACCCCGCCACATGGCAAGGTCTTTATCTTTATCGTTTCATTTTCAATCCAGCCAAAGCTGGTTTAGAAATTTATCATTTTACAGATATACAGGTTTCACGCATACCGGCTTGGATACACCTGTGCTGTGACCTGTGTATTTCAGACGTCCGCTCTCCTGGTCTACCGTGAATGTCACGAGGTTGTTCGTATCACGGTTAGCTGCGATCAGCAATTTGCCGTTAGGTGTCAGAGCAAAGTGACGCGGGTGCTCACCTTCTGCAGATACATGTTCAACCAGTGACAGGTGACCTTTGTCTGCATCTACTGCAAATACAACGATGCTGTCATGTCCACGGTTAGAACCATATACATAACGTCCATCATTGGAAACAGTGATTTCGGCTGTTGTATTCTCTTTGCCATCATATCCATCAGGCAGTGTGGATACTGTAGACAATTCAGTCAACGTACCCGCTGCTGCATCATATTTGAACGAAGTAATGGAAGAATCCACTTCATTGATGACATATGCGAACTGACCATTCGGGTGGAACGCCAAGTGACGTGGGCCAGCTCCCGGATGTGTTTTGGTTTCACTGTGCAGCACAAGTTCATTTTTGTCTGCATCAATGGAATAGATCGCGATGTTATCTGCGCCCAGATCCTGTACCATCATGTATTTACCATCCGGGCTGAAGAATGCGGAGTGCACATGTGGCTTGTCCTGACGTTCAGGATGCGCACCTTGTCCTTCATGTTTCTTCTCGTCCAGAAGCGCTCCAACTTCACCGTTATCCGTCAAGGCTTGCAGACCTACCAGGCCACCGTGGTAGCTGGACAGGATCAAGTATTTGCCGGAAGGATCACGCTGGATATGACATGGTGGAGCTGAAATGGAGTCATTCCGGTTCAGCAACGTTAATTTTCCTGTAGAAGGATCAATGCTCAGAGCTACAGCTTCAGACATTTTGTTGCCTTCAGCTGACGCTGTTTCACCAATCGCATACAGTTTGTTACCTTCAGCATCCACGTTGACAAACGTTGGGTTTTTCACACCAGCGATGCCGTCAAGCTTGGACAAGCTGCCTGTATCCTCATTCAATTCATATGCATAAATGCCCTCATTTTCCGCTTCGGCGTAAGAGCCGGCAAGTACGAGCAAGCGTTTTGATTCACTCATTACAGTTTCCTCCTCTATGTGTATGTAATCTTGTTGCACCTCTTCTATAATAAATCTGCCATATCAAAATAGCAATCCGCTGTCGCTGCCCATCAGGAAAATCCTTAGTTAAGCAAGGCGATTACTACACATCATCATACTGAAATCCATTCATATGAGATGCATCTTCTGCTATGATAAGATAGGTTTTTCAACCAGAAGGGACTGAATTGCATTGCTTCACTCATTTTTACTCACGTTATACCATGTGTTCTTGCCGATATCACTTCCCGTGATCGGAGGTATTCTGTTAAA
Source organism: Paenibacillus sp. FSL R7-0026 (assembly GCF_038004485.1). Lineage (NCBI taxonomy): Bacteria > Bacillati > Bacillota > Bacilli > Caryophanales > Paenibacillaceae > Paenibacillus > Paenibacillus sp. FSL R7-0026. Next base: position 2,366,292 of record NZ_JBBORG010000001.1, on the reverse strand, counting down.
ACGCTTCAAGAATTGGGATACCCGGTCGCTCTCGACCTTTTCCCTTTATATTTTGAGCCCTGCGCTCATCTTCAATACATTGCTGCATGCAGAGATTACCTGGACGGATGTCACCAGCACGTTCTGGTTTTCTATTATTAATCTGATTGCTCTGTGGGCACTCGCCGAGCTGTTAAGCCGGATTTTCCGTCTGGGTGCAAGCGAAAAAGCGGGTCTTACCCTCGTCTCCACGTTTACAAACTGCGTGAATTACGGGCTCCCGCTTGTACTGCTTGCCTTTGGTCAGCTTGGACTGGACAAGGCTTCCGTCTACGTCATTGGACAGATGATCATTGTTAATACGGTAGGTATCTTTTTTGCCGCGAGATCCGAATTCACGGTGAAAGATGCGATCCTTTCCGTTTTCCGCATGCCATCCATTTATGCTGCTGGCATCGCCATTGTGCTGCGTGCGTCCAATCTGAGCCTGCCTGAAGCACTGGATGGAGGGATCTCCATGCTGGCTGCGGGCTACTCTCCTGTCGTTCTCGCTATTCTGGGAGCACAGATGCTCAGACCAAAAGGTGCAACGGTGCCTTGGTTGCCCAATGTACGCCGAGCTTTCTGGACCGGACTTGTAGTCCGTCTCGCAGCTGCGCCGATCCTGTCCTGGCTGATTCTGACCGCTCTTCAGGTCGAAGGTACGTTGTTCAGTGTGCTGCTGATCCTCGCATCGATGCCGACCGCAGTGAACGCCGTTATTTTGGCTGAACAGTTCAATGCTTCTCCGCAGTTTGTATCCCGCTGTATTCTGTGGACCACCGCTGCATCCATGTTGATGCTGCCCATTATGATTGTGATGGCTTCCTGATTAATACCGGAGGTGATACCGAAGCGATATCCGCTTGTCGGCGTTTCTCCAACCGGCGTTCATAACGCCGGTTGAGCGCTCTGACGTAGAAGAATTTCACGACAAAGTACGAAATCACACCCAGAATGACACCAAACACGGACATGCCTGCCAGAATATCCAGTCCACCAAGCAACAATTCACTCACGGCCGACCAGTTCCCGCGAAACAGCTCCATGAATGCACTCTCATGTACCGGTCCCTGTCCCATGCTGTGAGCAGGCAAAATCCATGAGCCAATTTGTTTGGCAAGTGGCATCAGAATAATAGGTAAAAACGTAAGTTTCCCGATCACATTGCCAACAATCGCTGCTGGCACCGAACCCCCAGACAGTCGCACAATCGGATAAAATACGAGATAAATCAGGGAAGCGGTCGAGATCACGATCAGTTCCAGTCCGAACCCTATAGCAAATCCGGTAGATACTTTATGGGCACCTCCGGGAGCACGTAACAATTTGAGAAAATTCAGCTTCATAGCACGTGTTAAACGTACCCAGCGGTTAGTCTTGCGCTTCTGTGTGTTCATACCGAATTACTCCTTATTTTACACAAATGACAACTTGAATCGTCTATTCTTCAGTATATCACACCGCGTTAGCTCCTGTAGTAACAATGACCGGTTGTGTCTCCATCTTGACATTACCTGCCACCGCTCGGGAGATCATACAGGAAGATTCAGCCTTATGCGCCAAGCGCTCAGCCTTGGTCAGATCCGCTTCTGAAGCATCTTGGCTGAGTACAATCCGGGGTCTATGTACGATCCGTTCGTACGTAAATACGTTATTCGTAACATCTACCGTTGCTTCCGATTCAAGCGTCAATTCATCCGGCGTAATATCCGAACGCTCCAGCATCGCTGCCAACGTGATCAGGTAACAGGTGGAGGCTGCACCCAGCAGCATCTCGTCCGGGTTAGTTCCCGTACCAGGTCCGCCCATCTCCTGCGGAATCGATATGACCGTTTTTAATCCACCTGCATCGATAGTTCCCTCACTGTTACGCCCACCATTCCATATCGCTTTCAGATGAAAAGGATGTTTCATGACATTCATTCCTTTCTTGTTTACACACGTATACACGTAATATTCTGCTCAATCAATGCGCTAACGTGATCTTCATCTACACCCTGATCTGTAATCACTTTGCCCACACTGCTCATCTCAGCAACTCTGGTAAACGCCTGTATGTTAAATTTACTGGAATCTGCAAGTAAAATGACCTCATCCGCAATATGGATCATTTTCTGCTTCACCAAGGCCTGTAATTCATTGGATTCACTGATGCCTTTGGTCAGGTGTACTCCTTTGCAAGAGAGAAATACTTTATCCACATGATAGGCATCAAGCGAACGTTCGGCCAGCGGTCCTACAAAAGACAGTGACTTCGAAGCCAATTGCCCACCTGTGGCAATCACACGAATCTGCTCCTTGTTACTCAGCTCAGCGGCGACCTTAATCGAGTTGGTTAATACCGTCAGGGGAATGTTTGGCAATCCTGCCGCCATATACCACGCCGTTGAACTTGCATCCAGGGCGATCCGGTCGCCGGATTCCACCATTTTCACCGCTTCGCTTGCAATTCTGCGCTTCTCTTCTGCATGGGCTACAGCCCGTTCCGGATACGGAATCTCCGACTGTAACTCATCCTTGTATTTTACGCTGACCGCCCCGCCATGGGACCGTCTGAGCCTGCCCGCCTGTTCGAGCTTGTCCAGATCACGACGAATCGTCTCTTCTGTCACCCCGCAGCGCTCACTAAGTTCGGTCACACGCATGCTGCCTTGCGTATCCACCCATTCCACTATTTTCTCATACCGTTCAGCTACGAGCATATTCCTTCACTCCAAACCGTTGATTATCCAGTTAATCCTGTTCATCCATCATACCACAGAGCGATGACAAGGAGAATTTGGACCATGTGCAAAAAGAGGGAGCTTTCGCCCCCTCTAATCCAGTCCTGAAGTGTATCTTATTTATCTTCTGCCATAGGGAACCAGCCGGGAGTGTGGATGATTGCATTCCACAATCCGTCAGGGATAACCAGACGTTCCTGATCCGATTTGGTCAGAATCGTCTCAATATCTTCTTCCCGTCCGCTCTCGATTTTCTCAACCCAATCCGGTTCAATAATCAACTCACGTCCAATGGCAAGCAATGGTACTCCCGTTTGGAGTGCCTCAGCGGCCTGATCTGCCGTATGAATTGAACCTACGCCGATCACAGGCAATTTACCGTTCACACGATCCAGGATGAATTCCATTCTTGAACGCGTATCTGCTTCGCCACGTCTTGGCTTGGACCAGAATTCGTTCAGGGAAACGTGCAGGTAATCCAGGTTTTTATCTTTCAGCGCATCCACCAATGCATACGTATCTTCCATTGTGAGTCCCGGTGTTTCCGGTTCTTCCGGGGAGAAACGGTAACCAATGATGAACGGCAGTTTGGTATGTTCGGCAACCACTTTCTGAATCTCATCCACAACAGCAAGTGGGAAAGAAAGACGTTTCTCTACACTTCCGCCCCAACGATCTTCACGTCGGTTGGAATGCGGGGAGAAGAATTGCTGGATCAGATAACCATTAGCACCGTGAATCTCAACACCATCAAAGCCAGCTTCAATTGCACGACGTGTCGCTTCACTAAAGTCTTTGATAATCGAAGTAATCTCGGCATCCGTCAACTCTCTGGGTTCAGGTGATCCTGGACGCTCACTTGCAACTGCACTAGGAGCTACTACTTGACCCGCAGGTACAGCTTGTTCAGGCGTCAGACGGCCCGCATGGAAAATTTGCAATACGGCTACGGAGCCCTGTTGTTTAATGGTCTCAGCCAGTTTTTTCAGACCAGGAATGAAGCGGTCATCATAAACACCAAATTGAGCCGGGAAACCAATGCCCGTCTCTGTTACATGCCCTACAGCCGTAATTGACATGCCAGCACCACCGGTGCGACGTGCATAATAAGCAAGTTCAGCTTCGGATATCGTACCATCAGTATTCGAGGACATATGAGTCATGGGAGCGAGCACGATACGGTTTTTCAGTGTAATGCCAGTCGGTAGTGAAACTTGTTCAAACATCTGGTTAAACTTTGGATTCATTCGTGGTTCCCTCCTGATTATAAATATCTCTTTTAATAGATATATGAATATATGCGTTCGCTTACTGTAATGATTATAGTTACGTTTCACTGCAATTGCAACTTTTCATTTTCTGAAAGGAAAAAAAGAGCAGAGTGTCTCCAGACTCTCAGCCCTCTTCATTTTCTTCACATCATCCAAAAGATACTCAGAAACTCCGAACGTAAGCCAGCTTCTGATCCATCTCTTCTACGCATTCGTAACAATCGTGTTCATCGTTAGCGACCATTGGGGTGACTGGATACAGATTCATCTCTGTACTGTTATACGATTTCAATAGCGGTAACAACTGAGTCACCCGTGTATTAGCCGGGTCAAGCCAGGTGTTGATCTCTTCTTCGGAGAGAATGGCTGGCATTTTGCTACCAAACTCACGTGTAACCATATTTGCGCCTGTCATAAGCATCGTGCAGGTACGAAGCGGCTCTTTCCGTGTATCTCTCCACACCTCGTATAACCCAGCAATGCCGAATAGACCACGATCCGGCATGACCACACGAACCGCATAACTTTTTTTGCCCTCTTGCCGCCAGTAATATAATCCATTGCAGGGAATGACGCAGCGCTTGGTTTCTACCAGTTTGTAATAGGAAGGATTCTCATGTACCGTCATGAGGTTCGCGTTAACGGCATCACGACCCCAGAATGGAATGAACCCCCACCGAAATTCATCCAATACACGCTCACCATCCTGATGCAAAATAATTGGCGTATGCTGGGTTGGGCTGATATTGTATCGGTTTTTATAATAATACATCACCCGCTGAATCTTGAAATGATCTCTGACCTCGTCCAGATCGGCTGCCAATGAAAAACGGTTGCACATGCTCAAGCACTACCTTTCCCTGTGTAAGTTGGATGTATTGTTTGTAACTTTAGGGAAATTATGCATGCACATCGAACAGAAAATGACTTATTTTGACACCATTAGGGTCGGATCAAGATATATTTTAGGTTTTTCACGACAAAAACAACGACCTCGGACTCATTTCAACTCCAATATTACTTGTTACTATAATAGAGAATAAAATACATTTATTGGAGGTTTTAAGTATGAAAAGGAAGTTTTTGATGAGCATCATGTTGTTCTCAGCGATTGCGATGTTTGGCAGTACCATCTATGCGGCAACCTTTCTAACCTACGGTTATCCCAGTACCACCATCCCCATTCGTACGTATAATTACGCCGCCGCATGGCAGACTCCCATGGACGCTTCCCTTACCAACTGGAACAATGCAGGTGCCAAAGTTAAATTCACCAAAACAAGTAACTCCCCAAACACCATCACCGCAGGAAACTTCAATAATACAGCATATGGTGTCAACTACGCCTCCGTATCCGGCAGTCAAGTCGTAAGCTTCCGCATCGAACTCAATGCATCCACAATCACCCCTGACGCGACCAACTTATCCAACTTCATTCAAAGCGTATTTGTCCACGAACTCGGACACTCCATCTGGCTCGGTGACAACCCGACAACAAGCAGTCCTTCCATTATGTCTTACTCCCGTAACCGCAATTCCATGACCCAACCCCAAACTTTTGATATCAATAACGTAAAATCCAAGTACTAATCCGCTACGAACTTATCCCAAAAATCCAAGGAGGATTCCTGTCCATGAACAAAAATCGAGTATTAACGCTGCTTCTCTCTTCCATTTTCATTTTATCTGCTGTTGGATGTTCTTCTGTTACACCTACCGCGTCCCCATCCGATGCACCCATGACCATTATTGCTTCTGAAGATTACCCGAGTTATGCCAGCATTGGCGACCTGTCCGAGAGAGCAAATACGATTGTGAAAGGCAGTGTTGTTGAGACTCGTGTGGAAGCTTTAAACGATATCGTACAAGTTACCGATGCTGCCAATGAAAACGAGTTAAACCCCGCGTCCGATCCGGGCGGAGAGCCATCTTCTTTTGACAAAATTTATACGATCCACACGATTCAGGTCGCTGAATCCTATAAAGGCGGTTACACTGCCGGGGAAAAACTTGAAGTGAAGCAACTTGGCGGACAACTAGGCAACACCGAGATTATTAATGATGACAACCTCAAGCTGATTCCTACCAAAGACTATGTACTCTTCCTGGAAACGTATGAAGACACCCCTGCCAGCCTGCTCAACTCCGTTCAGAGTCTCTACGTGATCAAACCTGCCGCCAAGTCGAACCAGCCGGGTCAGCAACAATCACCGTCAGAAGTCATTGTGAGTGCAAATCCCGAGAATGACCTCACACTGCAACTGGAGGATCTGCAAGAAATTCAGAACGAACAAAAGAGCGAATAAACTCTTAGGTAATCACACTGTTATTTCATCTCCGTACAGGCAGCTAATCCCCTCTACTGTTCAGTCCTACATAAGAATATGAAAACCGTGCTGCTCAGCAAACTGGGCGGCACGGTTTTTTGAAGTTCCTTATTTAGACGGTGTATTAAGTCCAATAATCCATTCAGCCAGATCCTGTGTCTGTTTCAACAAGGCGATAGGGTCACGGAACCAGGATTGTTCTTCCGTCCATATGTACACTTTTCCATTTTTGATAGCAGGCAATGAACCCCAGATCGGATCTGCCTGAAGATCTTTCAACTGAGACTTGCTGGTCAGCACAATGTAATCTCCCGCATATTTGGAGAGCAGTTCTATAGAGAATTCATGATAGGCGCCCTGCATCAACTCGGATGGAATGTTCTTTGGTGCTTGCAAACCAAGCAATTCATAGATGTTACGTCCTCCCCGGCCCGACTGATTACCAAAAATGAAGACTTGGCGATCATATTCCTGCATAACAGAGAATGTAGCTTCAGCTGGAACAACACTCTGCACATCCTGCTTGATTTTGGCAATCTCCTCATCAAAATCAGCCAGCCACTTCTCTGCTTCCGCTTCTTTGCCAAGGACTTTACCGAAATAGTTTACTTCGTCCTTGAGTGTCGGAAAAGTGATGGATGCGATCGAAACGGTCGGAGCAATCTTGCTGTATTTCTCATAAGCGGCCTTGTCCGGATTCAATGTAATAATGAGATCAGGTTCCAGCTCCATCAATTGTTCAACGGAATCCCCTATCGTTTCAAGACCATCCATGTGACCTTCCAGATAAGGACTGTTCATTAGAAATTGGCCTCCACCAATCGGTTTGACACCAAGAGCAAGCACCGTTCCCAGATAATCTATGGCAGCAACTCGCTCAGGATGTGCAGGAATTTCTACCTCACCAAAGGTCGTATTTACCACTTGGGTTTCCACGACTGCCGGTTGTTCGGGTTCAGCCGCAACTTCGGATGTTTCTGCCCCCTGCTGGGCTGTTCCACAAGCACTCAATGTGAGTACAAGCGCAAGCGACATGATCGCTGATTTAAAATGGTTAAACATGTTGATTTCCTCATCTCCCTTATATTGATAATGATTATCATCATCAATTAAAGGATAACGTTGATCCCCTCCTGTTACAATGGATTCATTTGTTGCATTTAATGTACTTTTTGAAACTGATTTCGAGTTTTCCTGCTGCTTCAACCGATATTGCCCTGGTGTGATACCGGTCTCTTTTTTGAATATACGATTGAAATAAAACGGGTCCATATAACCCACATACGCAGCAATCTCCTGTAATGAAGCTTCTGTGGACGCAAGCAGACTCCTTGCCTCAGCCATTCGTAACCGAATCACATATTCTGTCGGTGTACATCCCGTCTGCTCCTTGAATTTGCGTGATAAATATTGCGGACTGTAACTCAAGGACTGGGCAAGCGAATCAAGTGAGATCGATTCCCGGTAATGAGCTTTGATATATCGCAAAACCTGATCGGTAAGGGAAGGCTGCTGAACTTCGTTAAACATGCGACTCCGCTGTAACAAGACAAGCTGTACCAGTTGAAAGAAATACACTTTGACCTGAATTTTGCCCACTCGCTCCTGCCCTGACCAGCATTCATGTATATTCCGCACAAGCTCACGTAGTTCAAGTGTATGATCCGGCACTGTCGCCCAGGACTCTTCAAACGGATTACGCTGGTTAAGCATCATTCGGTACTCCACAAGCACGTTAGAGGGCAAGGTTGATTTGTACAAAATCAGATGTACCTCCATAACCCCTGTCGTTTCAAGTGTCAGACGTCTTCCTTTTCCCCCATGCAGCAGCAAGAACTGGTTTGTAGTCCATACCTCTTCATCGAGCCAGACCTGACCCCTGCCTTGAACATACACAAATGCACTGGTTGGTAACACATAATTGCGTATGAACTCGTGTGTTGCGAGTGATATAAGACGCACATCAAGCACGCGAACCTGAACCTGATCCCACAGCTTGATGTCATTCTGAATTCCCATATAAACTCCCTCTCCTAAGCGATCAAACACACACAATACCTTGGCATTGTGACTAAAAACCTACCTATAAATGATAATGATTATCAATTATAACAATGATGCAACCATCTTTGAAGACTACCTCTGTTTTTTGTTAGATGCCGCAAAATAAAAAACGGTCGAAATCCCTCATAGAGAGATCTCAACCGTTCTAAATTATGGCCTTATTATCTTTTAATAAAGTCAGCTGCCCTTCTCTACTCGACAAAAGACAATAAATATCCGTATCGTTCTTCCTCCATCTTGTCTAACGGAATAAACCGGATCGATGCACTGTTAATACAGTAACGTTTGCCGCCGCGATCTTCGGGACCATCATCGAACACATGCCCAAGGTGGATGTCTCCTGCCCGGCTTCGTACCTCCGTGCGATCCATACCAAAGCTCATGTCATTTGTATAGGTAACAACCTCAGGTACAATCGGTTTTGTAAAACTCGGCCACCCGCAACCAGAATCATACTTATCCCGGCTTGTGAATAACGGCTCTCCCGTGGCAATATCCACGTACAGACCTGGCTCCTCATTATCCCAGTATTCGTTACTGAATGCATGCTCCGTATCATTGTTTACCGTAACCGCATACTGTTCATCTGTTAAACGTTCCTTTAATTGTTCATCTGTTGGACGTGGATATTGAGCGGGATCAATTCCAATCTCCAGGTCATCCAGGACAGTCATATCAATGTGACAATATCCGTTCGGATTTTTTTCCAAATAATCCTGATGGTACTCCTCCGCCAAATAATAATTCTGCAGAGGCATTACCTCCGTTACGATGGGTTGGTCATATTTTTCTTGCTCTGCCTCTACAGCCTGTTCAATAATTTTGGCATCTTCAGCCAACGTATAATAGATTCCTGTCCGATACTGAATGCCACGATCATTGCCCTGCTTATTCAAGCTGGTAGGATCAATAACTCGAAAATAAGATTCAAGCAATTTCTGCAAAGATACTTGCTGCGGATCATATTTTACATGAACAGTCTCCGCAAACCCCTGGTCCCCGCGAATAACATCCTCATAGGTTGGATTCTCTCCTTCCCCGTTGGCATAACCGGAAGTCACATCCTGAACCCCCGGAATACGAGCCATATATGCCTCCACACCCCAGAAACAGCCTCCTGCCAAGTACAGGTTACTCAGTTTTTCCTCGGAGACACTCGATGCCTTGACAGGTTGAGTGGATAACGAAGATGAAGATGAAGATGCAGCTGAATGGCTCTCAGCCCTGTTTCCACAAGCAGACACAACTATCGCTATAACAAGGAGGCACAGGCCCAGCAGCGTCCTTTTCATGACACTTCCTCCCTTCTCACAAAATCTCTTGTAATGATTCCATGATCTGTTCATTGGATGCATGCCCTGGCTGCGATTTCGCTAAAATACCATCAGAGCCAATATAAAAGGAACTAGGATACGCTCTTACACCAAATTCCTTGGCCCATACACCTTCCTCATCCAAAAGAACAGTTATGTTATCATATGGCTGTTGGTCAAACCATTTAGTAAACGCTTGGGAGGATTTCTCTCCTTTGTAGTCTGGCGTCACAATCGTAATGACTTGAAAATCATTGTTTTGACCAGCCAGATTGTTCAGGTCTTCCAAACCGGCAAGACAGATGGAACACCAGGAAGCCCAGTATTTCACATACACTTTCTTGCCTTGAACATCAGAAAGTCCAACCGTGTTTCCTTTCAGATCACGCAATGAAAATTCAGGAGCCGTCTCGCCCTTGTTCATCATGGTTGACGAACTCATATCGGATGTTGATGCTGGGGTTGATGATGACCCCGTTTGTTTTGTATCTGTTTGCTGTGATCCACATGCGCTCAAGATCAACAGGGCTCCAGCGAATACGATTACAGATACCATCCATTTCCGTGCCGTCTTCATACCAAATTCCTCCAATGATTATTGAAACCAGGTCACCAAGCTGTTTAGCCGGTCTGTCATTAACAATAGTCCCATGACAATAAGAATACAGCCGGAAGTTATTTTGATGACGCCCATGTACCTGTATAAACGACGTATCCGCTTCATAACATATTCCGAAAAAACGGACATAATCAGGAAAGGAATCGCCAACCCAAGGGTGTACAGGAACATGAGAAACCCGCCATACAGTGGAGAGCCTTCTCCTGCGGCGATACCAAGAATGGCCGCCAGCACAGGCCCGATACAAGGCGTCCAGCCAAAACTAAACGTCAGACCCAGCAGGAACGCTCCGACATATCCTCCTCGCCTGGCATGATTGTTTGACAGCTTTCTCTCCCGTTCCAGCCAGGATAGTCGGATCAACCCGGTTTGATAAATTCCAAATATCACCACAATGGCTCCGCAGATCGCAAGAAACACAGGACTTGAGATCAAATTACCAACGATGCCTGAACCAAAACCGAGTAATACAAATACCAGGGACAGCCCAAGAACAAATAATAAAGTCCGCAAAACAAGTGTGGACCGCAACCGAACCGAATTGGTGTCAGGCTGCTGCTGATTCGTACCGTTGACCATGCTTCCGGATAGATAAGACACGTATACCGGGATCAGTGGCAGAATACATGGCGCAAAAAACGATAACAATCCTGCACCAAAAACGCCGAAAAGAAATACTAAATCACTGGTCAAGTCATTCACCACCTGAATAAATACTGCGTTTGATTAACCAAGGTTAACGACTGACGTAGATCGGAAGCGTGAACCAGAAGCAGCTTCCTTCTCCTTTTGTACTCTGAACCCCGATCTCGCCACCATGGAGTTCCACAATCGATTGAGCGATGGCAAGGCCAAGCCCAGCCCCCCCATTGCTCTTGCTACGTGATTTGTCAATTCGATAAAAACGTTCAAATATCCGCAAAGTTTCCTCCGCTTCAATGCCTTCCCCTTCATCCGTAACTGAAATTCGTATAAACGGCCCCTTTTCTTCGGCAGCCAGAATGATTTTTCCTTCAACAGGAGAGTATTGAATGGCATTTTGCAGCAAATTGGAAAGGACCCGCTTCATTTGTGCAGGCATCATGACCGCGGCTGGTAATTTATCGGGCAAATCGATTTCAACGTTCAGCGTTTTCTCAGCGAGATGAAACGAAAAACTCTCCAACGTACTGAGCAGCAACTCATCGACGTGACAAGGCTGAGGGTCAAATACCTCCCCTTGCGCTTTCAGGCTGGATAATTCGAACAAATCTTGAATAAGCCCTCCCAAACGCTTCGTTTCAAGTCGTATCGTGTTCAGGTAACGTTGAAAGGTTTCTTTATCCTGAATGACATCATCCTCCAACGCTTCGACGAATGACTGAATGGATGCCAAGGGAGTTCGTAAATCATGGGAAACATTAGCGATCAACTCTCGTCTCGCAGTTTCTGAGTGATGCAGATGATCAAAGCTTTCCTTCAGCTTAGAACTCATTTCATTAAATTGCTGTGCTAGGAGCTTAAATTCCTGCGTACCGATGAGAGGGACTTCCGTATGGAAATCCCCTTCGGCAATGCGTATTGTCTGCTGTGTAATTCGCGCAATTGATTTTTCTAATGGTTTAGTCAGCAAATATTGAAGAATAAACGAAAGTAAGCCTACCCCTGCTGTTATAGCCGATAACCAATACAATTGTTCGATCGTAAGCAGCATTTTGGAATAACTGATGAACAAACAAATTAATAATACGCCAATGCCTGTGAGACTGGACAACACCAAGTATGTGCGAAGTTTCATGAACTGCCACCCGCAAACTTGTAGCCTATACCCCAAACTGTTTTAATATATTTTGGATCAGAAGGATTCTGTTCGATCTTCTCTCGTAATCTCCGAACATGTACAGTCACCGTTGTTGTATCTCCCTCATAGCTAAAATCCCAAATCTTGCTTAACATCTGGTTACGGGAGAACACCTGGCCCGGGTGACTTGCCAGCAAATACAACATGTCAAACTCTGTAACGGTCAATTCAATGGCCTGCCCACTGATGTGCACTTCACGCTTGGTAAAATCAATGGTAAGCCCTTCATAATTGATCGTATATTCAGATGTTGTAACAGGTGATGCCTGCGCAATTCGCATTCTCCGCAGGATTGCCTTCACACGCAGCACAAGTTCTCTCGGACTGAATGGTTTGGTCAGATAATCATCCGCCCCCATCGTCAGTCCCATCAGACGGTCCTGTTCCTCACCCCGGGCCGTCAGCATTACAATGGGCACATCCTCGGTTTGCCGAATCTCGTTACAAACTTCCCAACCATTCTTATGTGGCATCATCAGGTCGAGCACAATCAAGCTTGGCGTTTGGCTGTGCCACAGCTCAATAGCCTCCAAACCGTCCTTAGCCGTCACGACAAGATAACCTTCCCGTTCCAGATACCTGCGACAAACGTCCGTAATATTTGTATCATCATCCGCAACAAGTACACATTCATTCAAACGAACCCACCCCATATTCCAGAAAATACATTTGAGCCAATCATATCATATGGTGATGGCGATGCTTAGCCCTTAAATTACTTCATTCCCATGGGTGGCATCATGTATTGTTCAATTACAGACTCAGCCGCATACGAATTCCCTTCATGGATGACAGGCATCGATTTCAAGTTAACTTGCATACCGTCTACCGTGATTTTTTTCGATCCAATCCACAATTTAATCGTTTTCCCCGCAGGCATCATCGTTTCTTCCATCATGTTGTCGTCTTTCATCTTCATATCGTCTTCCATCATGTTGTCGTCTTTCATCATCTTGTCGTCCATTTTGCCCATATACATCAAAGTTACAGATCTATCCTTGCTGTCCCACATAATGCTGTAATCATACATTTTCGCTGCCTGTCTCAATTGAACAAGTTCCATGCCATCCTTTTTAATCGTTTTCATATCTGCAGCACTTGCCAATCCAGAAAAGGCCATAGACATTATCAATACCGCTGCTACCATCACTTTTTTGCTCTTATTCGTTTTCATCATTCTTATCACTCTCCATTCGTTTATTACTTACATGGATTACAATAAGCAAGACAGCTTACGATTCTCTAAGCGAAGTATTACGAAACCATTACGAAATATAAATGGGGTCCGGTTTCAATAAAAAAACGGTTGAAATCTCTCTTACGAGAGACTCCAACCGTTTCTTCTAGGTCAAACGAATAAAATCAATCATGGATCGAACCTCGATCGGTCCCGGATTTGATATCACATCATTAGACTGCAATCCCTCTCTGGAAGTGAACTGCACCTTCACCGGAATGCCAGGAATCAAGTCGAAGAAGTTATCTGAGAAGACACCCTCCACATCCGAAGATAGCCATACCTGTTTAGCAAGCACGTCACTTTCCAGTACCAGATGAACGCCGTTCTCATCCGCTCCTCCGCTTACATTGATGTTTGCAGGCTGCAGAGCAAGGTCTTTGGACGGTACAAAATAGTGTTCCTGTACGATATTCGCCGCACCTTCCTGTTTCAGATCCAGGCGCAGCAGCGTGTTAGCTGTATCATGACCTTCAAGCCATTCCGCGTTACGTAATGACAGCACTCGATCACCTGTATTAGGTGCCAAAGTCACGTCATGTGTTTCATCACGATGTACCGTTCCATCGAACCCGAGCAAACGAATCTGTAACTGCCCTTTTACAGGTTGTAATTGATCCGAGATGATATATATATCTGTTGTATCTTCTTTTGTTCCATCTACCGATACCAACACATCGCTGAAGCTGCGTTTCGCATAATATTGCAATGCTTTCCAACGACCAAGGTAGTCCATACCTGCCCATGAAGCCACCGGCCAGCAGTCATTCATTTGCCAGTAAAGTGTGCCCATGCAGAATGGTTTGCGGCGACGGTGCGCTTCAATGGCTGTCTTCATCGCTTCCGCTTGAAGCACCTGGCTCATATACAGGAACGATGGGAAGTCCTTCGATTCATGCATGTACATATCCATGTACTGTTTGATCAGACGATTGCCTGCCCCATTCTTTTGATGAGCCAGCATGACTTCCGACTCCAGAGCCAGATCTTCTTCTTCCGCGTAAGTGCGTACTGACTTGTACTCCGGGAAAGACTGGAATCCGTATTCACTCATGAAACGACCCACATGCACGTTGTAGTTCTCGAACGGTTCTACATTGTGCCACACGCCCCAGTAGTGGATATCCCCTTCAGCTGTGGATGGGTGCGCATGTTGCGTCTCATCCCCTGTCAGTGATACCAGTGGTGAGGAAGGCCAGTAATCCACACCTGGCGCATACGCTTCAACAACTTCTGGCAGCAGATCATGGAAGATGGCTTCGTAATCGGCCCAGATGCTTTCACGCTGCTCGGCAGTAAATTCCTTTTTCCAACCCCAGCCACCATTCTCAACATAGTGAGCCCAAGCCGAATCAATCTCGTTGTTCCCACACCAGAGTGCAATACTTGGATGGTTGCGCAGACGTTTCACATTATCAATCGCCTCATGTCTCACACTGTTCAGGAACGCTTCATCTCCTGGATACATGCTGCAAGCAAACATGAAGTCTTGCCATACCAGGATTCCGTATTCATCACACAGTTCGTAGAACACATCCTGCTCATAGATTCCGCCACCCCACACGCGTAGCATATTCATATTAGACTCGGCTGCGGATACGATCTCATGACGATAACGTTCACGGGTAATTTCGGTGATGAAGCTATCATTCGGAATGTGATTGGCCCCTTTGGCAAAGACCGCAACCCCGTTTAATTCAAAATAAAAGGATGCTCCCGCTTTATCTTTGTCACGTACCAAGCGAATGGAACGAAGCCCAGTCTTCACTGTAGATTCAGCCACAGCTCGTTCACCTTGAAGCACTTCGGTAAGGAAGGTGTACATATGCGGATTACCAAGCCCACGGCTCCACCACAGTTTTGGTTCATCAATAGAGATTGGAATTTCCACAGTCTGAGTTCCGGGTTGTAGTGATACGGATCTTTCCCATCTCTGTCCATCTGCGCCGATACGAATAATCGTATCTACCGCTTGTGATGTCTCGACTTCCACAACAGCAGTTAATGAAGCTGAGATAGCGCTTACTTCATTTTGCTGGATATACACATCATTGATTCGTACCTGTGTCCAACCTTCAAGACGTGCTTCACGCCAGATCCCACTGGTTACAAAACGCGGACCCCAGTCCCAACCATAGTGATACGGGGCTTTACGGGCAAAAATACTTACTCTTTTGTCTCCAAGTCCGCCAACATCGGACTGATCATTCGATGCCGGTAATGCATATCCGAGCTTCTCCAGCTTCGGCAGATCTTCCTGAATTGGTGACCGAAAACGTATTCGAAGAATGTTGCCTTTCCCTTTTAATATGGCCTTCACATCCGCCTTCCATACCCGGAACATATTATCTGCTGATAACACATGCACATCATTCACATACACATCCGCATATGTATCCAGACCATCAAACACCAGTTCCAGATGTTCCTGCGAGAACAACCCTTCGGCAACGTCAAATTTCGTCTGATATTCCCAATCTATCTTATCAATCCATTGTACTTCCTTCTCGTTTGTTCCATAAAAAGGATCTGGAATCTTGCCCAGCTTCAGCAAATCTGTATGCACACAGCCGGGCACCTGAGCCGGCATCCACTCTTGATCTTCGCAAGCCTTGAACGTCCAATTCTGAAAAACATGTGATTGTATTGTGCTCATGACAGCCTCCATTGTTGTTAGAGTTGGTAAATAATATTTTGTTAGGTTTTGTTATTATAAAAACAAATAACTTACAAAACAAAATTAACACGATATGCTTCTTATAGTCAATCTGTTTTGTAATTTAATTTGTTAAATGGTTTCTGCATACCAAAAAGACATGAAGCTCTAACCTCTCCATGTCTTTCACCTGATTTCATTTACCCGTATGATCATTGTTAAAATGACCCTTAAGTTCATATCCCATTACTGTATACTGGCGTTATATTCATCACGAATAATTAATTCCGAATAGATCAGCTTGCGTTCATAAGGTTCATCCAGATGTTTCATCCGCCACAATAGCTGATCTACTGCTCTCGTTCCCAGATTCTCTTTGTTAATATGTACCGAAGCAAGAATGGGTTCATCCGTCTGCGTATTGTCAAATCCGGTTACGGCACAGCGTTCAGGCACCTTAATGCCTCGACTTTCGAGTGCCTGAATGACAATGACAGCTGTATGATCATTTGCGCACACAATAACTTCAGGGATATCCTCCAGCTCCATTTCAGCAATGGATTTCCGGATCTGATCATACTCTGGTCCCAGCAAGCCTTCTTGCTGTTTCCCCTCCAACTGTTTCTCTTCCAGCACCGTACGATATCCAAGCCAGCGTTCTCTAAAACTTGCCGCATCGGGCAGTTGCCCGGCAAACTGGAATCTTCTATACCCTTTTCCAACGAGCATGAGAACCAGTTCTTTCATACATTTCATATTGTCCGTAAAAACCGAGTCTGCGTATATGGCAGGGTCTTCATGATCCACCATGACAAGCGGAATACGCAGTCTGTAAATCTCCAGCAATACCGATGTCGAGATGGTGCCCACGGTAATGACTCCGCTGATTGCTTCGGGATTAAGGACCGAGAACATCCGATCTGAAGAGGGTTCTGTCAGCGTTAAAATATCCATTCCCTTCTCATTCAACCTCTCAGAAATGCCATCAAATACTGGCCCCCAGTATAAGGAAGATCGATTCTGAGAACGAACGTTAGGAAACAAAATCAATATCGTGCCTTGTCGCTCCGCTTCTGGCTTCATCTCCACTAATATCTCTTTCTCCCCCGGATAACGCTTAGGCTCAGTTCTGAAATACCCAAGCTGCCCCGCCGTTCTGACAATCATCTCGCGTGTATGCTCACTCACACCAGGCTTGCCTGTCAGCGCACGGGAGACTGCGAATTTGGACACCCCCGCAGCATCCGCAATTTGCTGCATCGTTACTCTTTTGGCCATCCTACTCACCCGTTTTTCCTAATTTTCCATTCAGTGTAGCATAAAAAACAAAAATCAACAAAACAAGGTTATGTTATTCTGTTTTTGTTAGGTAGTTGTTTATCTGTTTCACAAGGTTTGCGACATAACCAAAAAAAGCCCCCTCCCCACCTTCCATAGAAGATGACGAAAGGACCCTTTGTCCGCCAATTATACGCCTGGTGCTCGCTGATCGCCGAGTTCCGACTGTAAAACCGGGCGTTTTCTACGCCAGAAGATTGGCTGTGGAAGTTTGATCTCTGTGATGAGAACACCGACCAACATCAGCGTTGCTCCTGCATATCCTTGTAACGTTAGTGATTCCCCTTGAAAGGTAAATGCAAAGGCCGCTGCAAACAGTGGTTCGAGTGAGAAGATCAGACTTGTTCTCGTGGGAGAAGCATGGCGCTGTGCGAGTGTCTGCAGAATATACCCCAAGCCGCTACACAAAACACCTAAGCCAAGAATGGCTGCCCAGGATTCAGCCGTATCGGGCATACGTGGCGTTTCCAGCATAAATGTAGCTGCAATTCCCCACATCGCTGCAACACCCAATTGAACTGTCCCCAATGTTAACGGATCATGCTTAGGTGTGAACTTGCCAGCAATCATTATATAGACGGCATACACAAGTGCTGCTAGTATGCAGAGAATATCTCCCGTGTGCAGACTAAGCTGATGCTGAAGCGTCAGCAAGCCAAGCCCGGTAACGGCAACCAGGATACTGAGTGTCAATCGTTTATCCGGCATACGACGATGCTGGATCGTCGTCAGGATCGGTACAAAAATAACGGCCAAACTTATTAGGAATCCCGCTTGGGATGTCGTGGTTCGTTGCACACCATAGGTGATGAATACAAATGCAGCGAATAAAGCTGTCCCCATAATAGCGCCTGCCACAAGTGTTCTGCGATCCATGTTAAACAACCGCCGATGAAAAAGAAGTCCTGCCGCAATAAAGGCAATTCCAAAACGAAATGCGACCAGATTCAATTCTTGCATGGACTCCAGACCTGATTTCATAAACAGATAGGATGATCCCCATATAACCGTTGCGAGCAGCATCTGTAAGTCCGCTCTTCTTGTTGCCTGACCTTGATTAACATGTACACCATTCATCTTGCTTCAACCTTCATTCTATGTATTCTGAGCTGTGTGATCGTGCGTCAAACTAACTCGCCTTGGCAAGTATAAACGATCTCTTTGCATTATAAAAATGAATATTTATAATGGATTATATGAAATAAATTAATGCATTGAAAATGGGAAGGAATGGGATCATTCATGTCACTGATCAAATACGAAATATTGAATACCGTTGTGGAATATGGCAGTCTCACCAAAGCGGCAGAAGCGTTGAACATCACCCAATCCGCAGTCAGCCATGCCATCGCCAGTCTTGAGACAGAATATGGTTTTTCCCTGCTCCATCGCAGCCGCTCCGGTGTGCGGGTTACCGCTGAAGGTGAACGTATTCTAGGATACACACGTGAGATTCTGCGCTGGACTGAACTCATGAACCAGGAAATTTCCCTCATTCGCGGCGCGGAGATTGGTACGGTGCGTATTGGTACCTTCGCAAGTGTCTCCACACAATGGTTGCCGGGTATCCTGAAACAATTTCGCCTGCGTCATCCAGGAATTGAGATCAAGCTGTGGGAAGGCGATTATGCTGAGATTGAGGGCTGGCTGGCTGGAGGTGCCATCGATCTCGGATTTCTGTCCCTCGGCGACTCATCACCATTTGAGACGATCCCATTACAAAAAGACAGGATGATGTGTATCCTGCCTTTGGATCATCCTCTCGCCTCAGAGGAATCTGTTTCGTTTGATGTTCTACTGGAGCAACCCTTTATTCTGCCCAAGTGGGGTGGAGATAACGAGATTGAACGACTGATCCGGCAGTATGCGGCCAAGCTCAATGTCGTCTATGAAGTAGCCGAGGATCAAGCCATTATGGCGATGGTCCGTAATGGTCTCGGAATCAGTTTGCTGCCGGAAATGGTACTTCAAAATCACACTGATACGCTCGCGCTTGTACCACTCACTGGAGATCCTTATCGCACGATTGGCATGGCCTGCCCGTCTTTGGGCAATCTATCGCCAGCTACGCGGCGTTTCATTGAAGAGGTACAACAGTGGCTCGGCCAGGTAATGTAAATTTGGAGAACTCACTACCTCTGTCGTTAAGATCGATTTCTCCTATCCGTTACTCACAAATTGGATAACGCCGAGGGTCAATATCAGTACAGATATAATCCCAATCGTGATGCCAAAACCAATCAGGAAGCGCACGCCAGGTGAGCGTTTGTTCTGATGGCTGCCTCCCAGGTTATCCAATTTTCGCTCAATTTGATCCAACCTTTCATTTACCTGTTTCAGATCTTGATTGGAGTTCATTCATCCATCTCCCTTTTTCTGCGTATTCTATCTATTCCCACACCCGATCGAGCTGATCTGCGTAGTAACGGATTGCTCTGTTATAGTCATTGATTCTCTTGTCACTTGATGTGTCCGCAAGTTGCACGAGCAGTCTTTGCATCGCTTCTGCATGTTCACCCAGATTGTAGAGCACCATGGCATAGAAAACCTCAAATTCCCGGTACACCGGGAATTCTTTCATGCCCGTTTCAAACCAAACCTTTGCCTGCTCATACTGTCCAAGCGTTCGATATGTGCTGCCCAGCCCGAGTATCGCCCCTGCTCTGTCCTCACCAGAAAGACCAAGACTCAGTGCCTTCTCATAATGCGGGACAGCTTCCCGCTCCAATCCAAGCGAATCATGTGCCCAAGCCAGCTGATACCAGACATTCGCATTTTCGGGTTCCTGGACTGTAATCTCTTGCAGTAGTTCAATCGCTTCCTTCACCTTGCCTTCTTGTCTCCATCGCACGGCCTGTTCCAAATTACTCATGCTGTCACTTCCCATCTTGCATTATAATTTCCACATATATGATTCAATTGTTTTATTATACCAAAAAAGCACACCAGAGAATATGTTGTAACAACTCAAGGTTGTCCAAACGCTATTCCATCGTGTGCTTTTTCATTCGATGCAGCTTGTTATAAAAAATGGACTAAAGCATATTTCCACTGGACACTTCGATGACAGAACAACCTTCCGATCGCTGTTATCCCCGGATTTTTCGAATCATTTTAACAAAGGTGAAAATCCGGGGATAAGCGTATGCTTTCGATGTAGCTTTCTTTCAGAAAGTTTTTAGGCGAACGCTTTCGCTTCTTCAGGTTCTTTCTGTCCTCTCCGTTTTGTGTAAATGTTTAGTTCAATTTATATAGCTTAAGCTGAAATCTCTCTGAAAATGATCTGTTCATCACTTAATTAAGACCATACCGTATTCGCTACCATGACAATAAATACTATCATGAGATAGTTCACCGAGATCAGAAAGTTCACTTTTGCCCATTTCTCATCATCCTGTGTCTTCAGTCCGCTAAGTGTATGCACGAACCAGATCAGTCCACCGACCAGAGATACAATCAGAAATACCAGACCTACGTAGTCGTAATAATACAACAGAAATACAGCAGGAAGCAGCAGAAAAACGTAAGGAATCATCTGAAACTTGGTGCGTTTCACCCCTTTAACCACTGGCAACAACGGAAAACCGGCAGCACGATACTCCTCTACCCGGCGAATACCCAATGACCAGAAGTGTGGTGGTTGCCATAAGAATAATAGTGCAAATAGCAACCAGGCACCTGCATCAATTTCATTCGTTACAGCCGTATAACCGATGACAGGCGGCATCGCTCCTGCAATTCCACCCAGCGACGTGCTCCACGTTGAACTTCGTTTCAACCACATCGTGTAAATCACGATGTAAGCGAACCACCCAAGCAGTGCCATCCAGCCTGATAACGGATTCACTAGGAGATACAGTACTGCTAGTCCCACAACACCAAGGATAATGCCATAGCCAAGGACAAACCCTGGCTTCAGATGGTTAATGTAATCCATCCTTTTTTTGGTGCGCTCCATCTTTTGGTCCAATTCACGATCCCAATAATTGTTGATTACACAAGCTGAAGCAATAACCAAGGTTGATCCAATCACGACCATGAGCAGAGATAACCAGTTGATATCCCATTTTGAAGCTACCCAGAATCCTACCGCCACCGCAAACACATTTAACCTTAGAAGTCCGGGCTTAGTTAATGCAATCATGTCTTTAAGCATGAGGCTCCTCCTGAACTATGTAAAAACGCCATTCCAATAATGATACATGTACCTACCATTAATTACAATCGCTTTCATGAATTTGTCATAACCAAAAAGCATCCCTCACCGTTCCAATGAACAGGAGGAATGCTTGATGATGAATTTCATCTTATTTTATGGGATGTATTGTTGCACAATTTTAGTAACTTTTCCGTCCTGCACCGTCAGATGATACGGGAATACGGACAGATCAAGAATACGGGTATTCTCATACAACGATTCGAACTTCGATAATGTCACGGGTTCATTCCACTGAATGTCTGCGCCCTGCATCGTACCATCCCGATCATACAACTGCATCAACACTTCAGCATTGGCACTAACTTCAACTTGTTCCTGCTCTTTGCTATCGTTGACAATATAGTAACCATCTGGAGCACCGTCTATACCGGCTTCCGGATTGCGCTGTGCAAAAATCGCATCGGCTTCTTCACCCTGATACCAGCCAATCTTGTCCACTGTCATAAACAATTTGCCGTCTTGTATATGCATACCTTCAACATAGGCTGTAAACATCTCGGAGTTTGCAACTTGAGCTTCTTTCGCAGAAGTTTGTTGAGCGTCCGTACTACCTTGAGCATTAGCAGGGGTAAGTAAATATGTAGTCAGCACAATCATGCCAAGTAAAGCAACAACTGCACCGATCATTCCTAGTTTCCATTGTTTTGTCGCGTTCTTCATAGGTAACATCTCTCCTTAATATGAACGTTACTATTCCTTAACCGGAAGTCTTGCTTCTCAAACGCTCATGTGAACTATCGATTCCAACGTTCTTTCTTTTCCTATCATACTTCGAACAGGGATTATAAAAGTATCAGCCAGATTAAAAATAGTTACAATGTGCGTCATCACTCCTGTCTGTAGTCTCCGTAAACGGCAATAACCACTGAAGGCATCGCCATTCAGTGGTTATTTACTAGGGTGTGTCTTTTAAACTCAGGCAAGTGATACGTTGAAGGATGTCTGTGTCCCAAACATCTTGAAGTCCAAGCTGCCTAGTCCTGACGAATGGTCCAGACAACTAAGGAACCGAGGACGTCTTATTTGGCCTTCTGGCGCTTCTTTTATTTTGTAAGGACCATGAGACACGTTATTTTCCAGAATTCCCTGAAAACACGCTAGCAACGGCTGTTTATACCAATATAGCGTGTGTCAGATTCCTTAGATTGCTGCGGGGCTTTCAAACCCCTGAATAAGACGTCACAGGTTCGTTAGCGCTCCCCGCTCTATGCCCTGCTCCAGACACGTTCAGAGTTACGCTTCAGCTTTTGGCAGGTTTGAAGACCAGCCAAAAGTATTTATGCTTACGCATACATGCTAATCTTAATGATTGGGTGTGGAGCTTTGCGCCAAACGAACGAGCATATGAGCCAACTTGTGGCGTTCATCTTCCTTGCCGACATTCCACAGCTCCTGAAGCAGTTTTTCTTCACGATTACGGGGTTCCTCCCGAGCTGCCAGATAATCCGCTACTTTCTCGGCAATTTTAGCCATCTGCTCCTCACTTAGTCCAATCGATTCTCCCATGGCAATTCGCTTACCCAGGTATTCTTTGAATGCATCAAAGTTCTGTAGAATCTGTTCTCTTTCTTCCGGCGCAATCTTCTGGATTGCATTATCCACCTTATCAGTTGAAACTTGGCCATCTTTATGGATTACATGATTTTCTTCATTCATTTGAATAACCTCCTGCATAATAGTTGTTTATTGGTTTCAAACTTTAAACTTAATACTCATTGGTTATCTATAATATAAACGTATTGCTGAAGTTTAATCAGTACGTTTAATTCTGTATATATCTTCTATATATGAGCAAGTACACGTTTCAAAAGAACTACAGCGGTTAATCGTTTACATATACGTAACGGTGTTTGGATATGTTAATGAACACCTTATACAATATCGAACCAGGAGGGATTTCCATGCGTGATAAAACCAAACATGAGAAGACAAACGATGAACTTGAACCAGGAGTGAATACCGTTATCCATCCAGACAAGAATAATCCCGGACCAACCGATATGATCGAAGGCGTGGTTGGCGATATCGTGGACAACATTCGCAAAGACTTCTCCCATAACTCGAAGGACAAGACGTCTTCTTCCAAGTCAACGGATTCATCAGACAAATAAGAGTAATCTTTTTTCTCCCTAGCAAAAGATAACTCAAAAAGTCCTCCTGCCACATGCATGGCTTGGGAGGACTTTTTGGTAATGAATAATGGAACAATCAACCTCATATCTGGAGGTGCAATTCAACGTGAATCTTTTGTCATCTGCTGTAATGCTTTATGAATCCAGATCGCGGCAATGGAACCTTCACCCATCGCAACGGTTGCTTGTTCTGCGTGGAGTCCCAGATCCCCGGCTATCCACACATTCGTCGCTGCCTGTAAGGTCCGTGAATCAGCTTCTACATGTTTATTATCTGCGATTACAGCTCCAAGCTGCTCCGCCAATTCATAGTGCACTCGATTGCCTCCAAATGCGATAAACCCACGCTCAGACTCAAAAATCTGTCCATCTTCGGTCAGAACACCGGTGATATGGCCATCCTCAATCTGTTGTACTTCCTGAACAGCCGCTTCCAGATAACGAACTCCCGCCTCTTTCATGCTGCGATGAAGCTCTGCAGATATGGGAGCATGCTCATGATTAATATATAACAGATCATTCGTACGCTGAATTAAAATCATCGCCATATTGGCACCTGGTTCGCCAGATCCCAATAGTACCGTACGTTGATCCTGAATCTCATAACCATCGCAATCAGGGCAGACATACACCGTTCGGCCCAGCGTAGGGGTTAGACCCGGAATATCTGGAACTCTATCCGTGAGCCCCGTTGCCAATAACACGGTTTTGCTCCCATATTCAGATCCGGAAGTACCGAATAATTGAATATGTTCTCCCTTACGTTCCGCTTTAATGATACGGTCTTTCTCAAAAGATACACCAGTCCGCTCTGCCTGCATCCTGCCTCGTTCTCTAAGCTCCTCACCGGATACCCCATCGGGGAAACCGAGGATATTATGATAAGTCCGGCACAACGTCGATCTGCCTTCTCCCGCGTCGATTACCAACACCTGATGAGCTGAATAACGTCCAAGCTGAATGGCTGCCTGAAGCCCTGCGAGCCCTCCACCTACAATTATGCAATCAACCTCTCGCATGCTCCTTCTCCTCCTGAACTATATATTGAACTAACAATATTTACACTGGTCACTCCGATGACAGAACAACCTTCCGATCGCTGTTATCCCCAGATTTTTTTAATACCTTTTACAAAGGGTAAATCCGGGGATAAGCGTATGCTTTCGATGCAGCTTTCGTTCAGAAAGCTTTTAGGCGAACACTTCGCTTCTTCAGGCTCTTTCTTGTCCTCTCCGTTTTGTGTAAATGTTTAGCTCAATCTATATATATTTTGTCCTTATATACATTAAACCGTTCAGCCAAGCTTAAACGATTCCTCATATTGCTTATCTTATACCAAAACAAACAGACCCAAACCATCCGGCAGCATCCCGGTTCGCTTGAGTCTATCAGATTCATGAATATTTAGAAGTTATACGATTCAAATCGCGATGCATTCGAGATGGCGTTCCATACATCCGCTGTTTCGCCGCCCATATACCAGTAAGCCAGTCCAGCGATTTGCCGTTGCTCACTCATTAACACTTTGGCCGATAAAGAACGACTGTCCTCTGCCCATATATATCTTGGCTTACCATTACTGTTGTACCCGATAATATATTGAACCAGACTTGCATCCCATCGTCTTACAGATCCCGTAGCATGCGCACGCATTCCCTGGTCTGCCAATGTAATGTCCCAAGAACTGGTTGCCGGATTCACGGAAGACCAGTCCCGTGTATACAGCGGAAGGGCCAAAATGGTTTTGGCACGTACCACCTCGGAGAGCATGGTATCCAAAGCCTTTTCCACCCATGGAAGAGACGCCACTGATCCAGCTTTCGGATCACCGTTCCAGTGTTCCTCGTATCCCATCAGCACCATATAATCGGATACAGCGCCCAGTTTGGCATAATCAAATGCATCCGTCCAATCAGTACCCAGGTCGGGCGAAACGTCCACGGACACTACAGCACCGAGTGCGTGCAACGTAGCCGTCAAAGAGGTCACAAATGCCGTCAGCCCTTCACGATCCGCAGGATCAACATTCTCGAAGTCCACATTAATACCGTCCAGTTTATAGGTTTTGACATAAGCGGCTACCTGTGAGATCACTGCCGTTCGGTTGGCCGAACTGGATAACATCTGATGGGTAAGTGCCGAATCCGAACGATTACCGAGCAATGGCCATAGCTGCCTGCCGGTGGCGGATGCCCAAGAGATCAATGCAGGGTCCGCGTGATCTGTTACTTTCATACTGCTGTTCAGGAAAAACCAGCGTGGGACAAGCGTATTCACTTCAGACTGTTCCACTTGCTTCTTGAATTCAGCTGTAGTGGAGTTGTATTGCCAGCCCAACTGAACGCCAAGTTCATCCCCACGTTGTAACTGCTCAGACCATGTTTTCTTTTGTAAAATGGCATCGAGCATTACGGCTGCTTCTTCTCGCGTTACCTGGTCATGTGGTCGGAACACGCCTCCGCTTCCCTTCATCAGTCCAAGCTGATATACCGTCTGCACATAAGGGCGTGCCCAGCCTGAGATATCATCTGCGTCAAAATAGGTTGAAGATAAGAGTGATGTCTCTAAGGGTTGTTGTTTCAACATTCGAACAAGAAGGGCAGCCGCTTCTTCACGCGTAATGGAAGCATTAGGCTGGAACGTTCCCTGACCCTTTCCCTCCAGAATAAAAAGATTCGTCATGGCGGCAACGTTGCCGTAATACCAAGCATTCATGCTTATATCCTGATAGGGATTAATATTATTTTTAACGGGCTTCAAACCTAGTAATCTCACCGCAAACGTCGCAAATTCTGCACGAGTAACGGCTTTCTTTGGTTCAAACGTAGTCTCTGACGTACCGGCAGCAATACCTTTATCCACCAGATGTGTAATGGCATCCTTGGCATAACTGGTACGCGTATCCTGAAACTGTTGCTGCACGGTCGCGGCCTGAACGGTAGAGCTGTATCCAGCCACTGATCCAAGTGTTAATAACCCGCATAAAGCCATTTTCCATATCCGTTGGTTCGTTATGTCTTTTAATCTATTATTCACATCAAAAAGCCTCGCTTCATTGGATTACGATCAACTATCATCGTATCAAATTGAAGCGAGGCCGTATGTGGTTAAATGTTGGGAAATGCGAAGCTTACTTGTGTACTTTTACGCGCTCTTCAATGGGTTGGAATTCTTTCTCACCCGGTGCTGCCGTTGGTTTACCAAATGGCATCTGAGCGATCAGTCTCCAGTTCTCAGGAATGTTCCATTCTTGCTTCACTTTCTCGTCAATCAACGGGTTGTAGTGCTGCAAAGATGCACCCAGACCTTCTTGCTCCAGAGCAGTCCAGATTACCAGTTGCAACATACCGTTGGATTGGTTAGCCCAGATTGGGAAGTTATCTGCATAAGCTGCAAAGTTTTGTTGAAGCTGTGCGATCGCATTGTTATCTTCGAAGAAGAGAACCGTACCATATCCGCTGCGGAATCCAGTCATTTTTTCTGCTGTGGATTTGAAGGCTTCTTCATTGCCTACTACTTCACGCAAAATTTCTTCTGTGTGATTCCACAATTTATCATGTTGTTCACCGAGCAATACAACGGCACGGGAAGTTTGTGAGTTAAAGGAAGTTGGTGTATATTTCACCGCTTCTTCTACGATTTCCTGGATTTTAGCATCCGAAATTGTAGATTCCTTGCTGATTCCATAATAAGATCTTCTGTTTTTCAACGCATCAAAAAAAGTTGTCATTCTTATTCGCCTCCCAAATTTTTTTTCAATTGCCAACATAGTAACTATAATATAGTAACCTACATTAGTCAACAAACTAATTTATTTTCACTAAATATACATTCACCGAAAACAATTCAACAAGTTTGCCCAATACAGCAATTGAAATTATCCTTCGCCCGTCTTTTTGCGATAATCCGCCCGGTATTTCTCTTCAGTAGACGAGTTACTTTTTGTCTGATCTTTATTCTTCTCTTCCTGAGCTTCCATATTCAGATCTTCCATCGGAATTGGATCTACAGTCTGTTCTTCTTCATGTCGGTCAAGCAGACTTTCGTGCTCTGTCTTATATTGTTCAGGATTGTCACGGGATTGTTCCTGATGGGTATCGTTGTTATTCTGATCCGGTGTGCGCTGTTTCATTCATATTCGCCTCCTCTGGGTTCATTACCTTTCTTTACCTGTTCTGCGTGTCCTCTAAACACAGTGGGATGTATTCCACAAACGAAAATCAACAAAAAAAGCCAACCAGACAAGCTGGTCAGCTCACAGAAGGCTTCTATGATTGGCGATGCAATTGGGTACGGTACAGATCAGGCGAACATCCCACACTTTGTTTGAACATCCGACTAAAATGCGAAAGGCGTTTGAAACCGGACAATCGACTTGCTTCTGTCACGGTGATCTCAGGCTGAAACTGAAACAAAAGCTTCGCCTGATTGATGCGACGGTCATACAGGTATTTAAATATCGTCAAACCTGTCATTTCCTTGAACATACCTGCCAGATATGGCTTGGACAGATGTAATTCCAGTGCCAGATCATCCAGACCAATGTCCTTCATATAATGGGTATCCACATAACGAATAATGTGTTGGACATGCCGTTCCCTCTCCGATGAGGGAAGTTGTTCCTGGACATCACCCTGGCAGATCTCTGCTACAAAATACAACAGATCACACAGTCTGACATTCATTCGCTCTTGCCTGAAATTGCTCTGACTTTGAGACAGACGATGAAGATCATGCAATAGAGCTTCGAATTCAGAGCGGTTATCTCCCTTCAGATTGACCCGGCAATTTCTAAGTTCTTCAAATGGTCTCAGGACCTCAGCCATACGGTCCGGATGCAGGCTGCTGCGGATTGCAGACGGATCAAAATGCAGTGTACTTCGCTCGTAAGCACTGCCTGGCTTCGGATGTGGTCGATGAAGGGTCAAGCCATGCATTAACACCAGATCACCCGGCTCCAGGTTATATACCCGGTCTCCTATGATATAGGTACATTCTCCATCATGAAAATAATAAATCTCATAATGTGGATGTGAATGGAATCCATCTGACTTGCCTGGGTTAAAGGTGCTGGTGGATCGGTAACTATACTCCAGTGAAGCACTAAATTGCATCATGCTCGGCACATTCATGCACCTCCTGTTCGGAAGAGGGAAACGATTTGTGTCATGCCCCTGTAGGATATATGAAAGTGAAATTATAGAAGCTGTTTAATACTCTCTTGAATCTCGTCGATGGAGTCGATAGGTTCGAAGCGTCTGACCACACGACCCTCTGCATCAATCAGGAATTTAGTGAAATTCCATTTGATTGCATCTCCATGTAACCATTCCGGTGCCTTCTCAGCCACCATTAATTTCAATAATTTGGCCTGTATATCTGTTTCATCAAAGCCAGCAAAAGGCCCTGATCTTTTCAAAAAATCGTAGAGCGGGTGCGCCGCTTCTCCATTCACATCCAGTTTGGAGAACATCGGAAATTTCACACCATAGTTAATCTGGCAAAACGATTCCGCTTCCGAACTGCTTCCAGGCTCTTGCTCTGCAAACTGGTTACACGGGAAACCAATAATCTGAAGCCCTTGATCCTTGTACTGATCATACAGCTTCTGCATGTCATCAAACTGGTGTGTATATTTACATTTACTTGCCGTGTTTACGATGAGCACAGGTTTTCCTTCATATTGATAGAGCGGGAAACGCTCTCCACTGGTTCTGGTTACGGTAAAGTCGTAGATGGTTGGCATAAGTCTAGTGCACCTCGCGATAGTTATGTAGTCATACAGCATCATATGTCATTGTTAATTATATACGAAGTTTGAACTATTGTATCGGGGAAGATTAATTCTCCCTTTCAACAGAAAACCCTTCTGCCGCGAAAATCTCTTCGTTCAGCAAAAGGGTTATTATATGGGATCACAGTGACAGCAGCTTCAGCCCTTCACGGCACTTCCGGCCACGCCCTGGATAATATAATGCTGTCCCACGAGGAAAACGATGATCATCGGAATAATACCTGCCGTGGCAGCGGCCATCATGCCGTTGTAATCCACATTGTTCTCCAGAATAAAGTTCTGCAGTCCGAGTGGCACGGTGTACAGGTCTTTGTCGATCAGGAACACTAGCGCATTTTCATAGTCATTCCAATGCCATGAGAAATCGATGATCGCCAGGGTAGCCAGCGCTGGCTTCGCCAAAGGCAGAATCAGTCTGAAGAATATGCGCAGATGACCGGCACCATCGATGAACGCGGCTTCCGAGATCTCTGAAGGCACTGATAGGAAGAATTGCCGCAACATAAACACCCCAAAAATCGTGAACATTCCAGGCAGGATCAAGGCCCAATGCGTATTATATATGCCAACCCACTCAAACATCAGAAACTTTGGTACAAAGAGCACCTGCGGTGGCACCATCATCATCGAGAGATAGATCAGGAACAATGTCTCCCGACCTTTGAATTGAATCCGTGCGAAGCCATAGGCAGCAAAAGCCGAGAGAAAAACAGCTCCGACCGTGCTAATTAGCGATATTTTCAACGAGTTCAGATAATACGTGGCAAAGGTGTCCGCCCCACTCCAGACCTTGATATGATGCTCCCAGTTCAGGCTGGAGGGTATCCACTGGATGGGGTAGGTAAATACGTCCGCAGGAGATTTAAACGACGTGCTGATCATCCAGATGAACGGCATAATCATCAGCAAAGCAAACCCGGACATCAGAAGTGTCAGTATGATTTTTCGAATCTGCGTCAAGGACTCCATGCGGACTTTAACTTTAGGTGACTGTGGAGTTGTGGACTTCGCATTCGCGGCAATTTGTTTCTCCATAACGATCCCTCCTCTCCTAGTAGTGAACCCAACGTTTCTGACCAAGCCACTGCAATACAGTGAAGACCATAATGATGGCAAAGAGCGCCCAGCTAATGGCAGCAGCATAGCCCATCTCGTAGTAGCGGAAGGCATTTTGATAAATAAAGAGCGACAGCACGGTTGTGCTGTTCCCTGGCCCGCCCTGGGTAATCGCTTGAATGATACCAAAGTTTTTGATGGTCATAATCAGCCCCGTAATTAGCAATAAAAAGGTAGTTGGGCTCACAAGCGGCCAGATCACTTGGCGTATGGTCTGCCAAGGCCGGGCTCCATCAATCCGTGCAGCCTCAACCAATTCCTCCGGAATTTCCTGCAATGCGGCCAGATAAATAATCATGTTGTAACCCAGCATGAACCAGATCCAGATGATATCAATCGCATACATGGACCATTCCGTTGTCGATAACCATCCGGGAGGGTTCGTAATACCGATTCCCCGCAAGAAGCCATTAATGGGCCCCGATGTTGGCTGGAACAGCAGCATCCAGACAAAAGCGATGGCAACGCCGCTGGTGATATAGGGCATAAAATAGAGGGCACGCAGCGTTTTTTGCCAGTAAACCGACTTATTCAGCGCCACCGCCACGATAAATGCCAACCCCATTGATACCGGAACCGCTAACAGAAATACAAATGTATTTCGCAGCGCCACGCCAAACAGATCATCATTCAACATCCGGCGGATATTGTCCAGCCCGACGAAATTCGTCTCCGGGCTCATGAATTTGTAATCAGTGAACATGAGATAGAACGAATAGACAGCCGGTATAATAAAAAACAACAGCACGCCAATCATATTGGGCCCAATAAACAGATACCCGAGCCTGCTCTGCCGTTTCATCCAGGATTTATGCATATGCTCCCCCACTCCTTAACATCTGTTCTGGAATTAAGCATAACAAGATGTCCTCTAACATTTAAGGAACATAACCCTGTACCTGATATCACAGATATATGTATTTCGGCAGTGACTTTCGGGAGAGAAATAACATGGAATTGTTCTATTGCTTATATAGAAAAAACCGCCCCATTGGGACGGATTTTGGACTCATTGCTTTTGCAATCTATTGATTCTGCTTCAGCCAGTCATTATGGCGTTTGACCATGTTCTGTACCGTAACTTCGGCAGTCTGGTTACCGAGGAAGAACTTTTCATACTCCTGTGCACGCAGATCGACGACTTCCTGCGCAATGCTGCGGACAAACGTAGGTGTCTCGTCACCGTACAACACAAATTCCAGAGACTCTTTATCATAAGAATCGGCATAATCGCCCAGCAGATGATCGATCGCAGTCTGTTGATCAACCGCATTGGAGGAAGGCAAACGTCCACCCGCAGCCATCGGCATCATTCCTCCATCGGCGTACCATTTCAGGAACTCCCATGCGGCTTCTTTATTTTTCGACTTGGAATTGATCGCAATAAAGTCACCAAGTCCTCCACTCTTCACCATATCTGCTTCTTGTGCAGCCAGTCTCGGTACAGGGGCAAAGGCAATTTTCCAATCCCGCGGGAACTCGGTCATATTGTTTGATGTGCGGATCAGCCATTCGCCGATATTAATCATGGCAGACTCACCGCCAAGGAACATGTTTTCCACCGGCATTTTGGAAGTCAGCTGTTCGCCAAGTGGTGGCGTGGTTGCATCCTCTTTCATCATTCCGTTCAACGTCTCCAGCCATTTGGTAACGAGTGGATCATCGAGGTTGGAAGTACCGTCTGCCTTAACATACCCGTTCTTCACCAGAACGGAATCGAGCGGGTCTACATAGGAAGCGGTATGCTGCACCAATCCGTACTTGAAGCCAGCTGTCTTCAGTTTGAGTGCATATTCACGGGCTTCTTCCCATGTCCAGGCTTTCGGTACACTCAGTCCGGCCTGATCAAGCGCTTTCATATTTAAAGCGAAGAAGGCAGCGTTTTTCTTAGTTGGCATCCCGTAATATTTGCCGTCCACTTTCCAAGAAGCCGCATCTTCACCCATTTTCTCATCAATGTTGTAGTCGGTGAACTCGCCCAGATCCAGTGCTGTACCGCCCTTGATGCGTTTATCCAGATTTGTAAGCGTATAGTTGACGTACAGGTCAACGTTCTGCCCGGTGGACAGCGCCGTATCCAGCTTCAGGTTGCCATCATCGTCATTCACAAACCGCACATATTCCACCTGAATATCAGGATGCTCCGCATTCCAGGTATCCACCACTTCCTGTGGACCATTCTCGGGCGGCACCGCGCCCCACATGGTGAGCTTCACTTTTCCCCCTGCCGCTCCACCTCCGTTATCTCCACCGTTCGTTTCATTTTTACCAACACAGCCGGCAAGCAAGCCCAGCATCAGCGCACCTACGATTAACCCGGTTAATCCTTTTTTGATTCTCATCTGGTCACATGACCTCCCTGAATTGAAGTGTACCTTCCGTTACATCGTAGCAGGGACCTTGCTGGGTTCATAAGATACATATCCATGATTCGGATTGAACAAAAATACGGATTTACTTGTGCTTGCCTGAGCACTCGGTACACATATTCCTTCTACTCATCCTGTGAGTCACGAACGATGGCGATACTGGCTGGGCGTGCAACCGGTCCAACGCTTGAATATTTTAATGAAATAATTATCACTTCCGAACCCT
This sequence comes from Paenibacillus sp. FSL R7-0026, assembly GCF_038004485.1. Classification (NCBI taxonomy): domain Bacteria; kingdom Bacillati; phylum Bacillota; class Bacilli; order Caryophanales; family Paenibacillaceae; genus Paenibacillus; species Paenibacillus sp. FSL R7-0026. The sequence goes on along the minus strand of NZ_JBBORG010000001.1, from coordinate 2,333,027 downwards.
ACCCGGTAACCAATCTCCTGTACAGGAAGGTCCGTCTCGCGCAAGTATTCAGCCGCTTTCTCCATCCGTACCCCATGCAAGTAATGAATCAGGGTATGGCCGGTTTTCTTTTTGAACAAAGCACTCACATAATTCTCGCCCATCATCACATATCGTGACATGGATTTGACGGTGATGTCCTGGTCGTAATGCTGCCCGATATACTGAATTATTTTGCTAATCTCCGGATGCTTCACAATCGGCTCACGAACAGGTGTAAATGGAAGATCCGTATAAGACGGGGGCGCAGAAGAGACCGTGAGAGAATTAGGCAAATCAGGCGTTGATGTGAGAACCGGTGTGGAAGGTGGCACTTCATGATGATCTGTCTCTGTCCGGGCTTCAGTTAAAGCTCCCAGTTCTGCACTTACTTTACGGAGTGTATCACGCAGTGAATTCACACTCATCGACAGCTTCAGAATATAATTGGAAGCCCCGTATTCCATTGCACGGCGTACATATTCGAACTCCCCCATACAGGTGAGCATGACAAACTTGGTTTTTAACCCGGCCTGACGGGTCTGTTTGAGTAATTCCAGACCATCCATACCTGGCATGACAATATCGGTCAGTACCAGATCCGGTGTATCCTGTATAATCATCGCCAGCGCTTCGGTCCCGTTACCGGATTCTCCGATGACCGTGAAACCCAGCTCTTCCCAGGAAATAATCTCTCGTACCGACTCACGTACAAATACTTCATCTTCCACAAGTAATACCTTCCACATTCCAGATTCCCCTCTCCAGTCCTCTAGTCTGACCGCTTCTGTAAGTAAGGCGTCGACAATAAAAAAGGAATACTGAACCTCACTAATGTCCCTGGTTGATTATCAATCACTTCAAGTTCACTTTGGCCTTTGAACAATAATCGCAATCGTTCCTTAAGGTTGGACAGACCAATCCCTGGACGTGTGCGGGTCATCTGCTGACGCCGGGATTCCTCCATTCCAATTCCGTTGTCTGCCACCTCCAGCATCAGCTTTCCTGTGTCTTGCCTGTAGATTCCGATGCGGATCTGACCAAGCTGCTCCAGTGGCCCGACACCGTGGTGAATGGCATTCTCCACCAGTGGCTGCAAGCTCAGCTTGGGCACGAGCGCATACTCAAGTTTTTCGTCAAATTCACAAGTCACCTCAAAGCTATCACGGTAACGAATCCGCTGGATATGAAGGTAGGCTTGAACCAACTCAATCTCGTCCTTCAGGTATACCAATTCGACCTGTGAATTCAGGCTGACCTCCAGTAATTTGCCCAAGGAAACACACATCTCGGAGATTTCTTCATTCCCGCTGCGGATCGCACTCCATTTCATTGTATTCAATGTATTCAGGAGAAAGTGCGGATTCATCTGGGCGAGGAGCATATGAAAATGTACCGCTTCCTTCTGGCGTTCTTCCGCCTTGAGTCTGTTGATCATCTGATTGGCATCATCCAGCATCGTATTGAACGTACGGGTCAGTTCCAGTACTTCTCCGCGGCTGCGGCCTTCAGGGATACGGACCTTGAGGTTTTTGCGTACAACCTCCTTCATCTGGTTCTGCAGATGTGATAAAGGCCGAGTGAATGTCGCCGAGATCATAAAGGCCATGAGCACAAATGCTGCTGTGAAGCCAAAAAACGTTAAAAAATAGCGCTGCTTAAGCCCCGATATCTCCGTAAACAACACAGCTAGTGGAATACGATTTACCATGTACCAGTCCAGTGACTCGATGTATACGTAGTTAATCAGCGTATCTGAATCATTATCCGTCAGATAGGCCTCTTCCGGATGAAGTGCAATTTCCCGGGTCACGTCTGGGGAAAGTACCGCTTTTTCGGACGAGCGGGCAATCGTTTCCCCATTGCCAGTAATCAGGAAATACTCCTGATTGCTCTGCGAATCCTTCAGCATAGACTGAAACCAGTACGAATAATCGATGCTGATCCGTGCCATTCCGTACCTTTTGCCGCCACTGTCCTTCATATACGCATAGAGGGACAACAGATACGGGCTGGAGGATAGCTCCCGCAGGACATGGTTGGTATCCCGGGCATCCCAGCGGTAGAGCAACTCTTCTGATGGAAACGAGTTTGAATCAGTGTTGCCCTTGATGAAGGTCATTTCTCCAAGATGCTTGCGAAATTGTTCCCGATAAGGACCATAGGCCAGAGCTTTTTTGGGCAAATACGAAGTGTAAACGTTATCATGAAAATCTAACAGTGTGAAGTACACGGAAGGATTATATAGAAAAAAGCTGTTGTTGATCATCTTGAACTTCTCTTCCACCAACGACTTATTCTCAAGCGGAGAACGATTGTCTGGAGAAGTCAGGACGTTTCTTACGGCTGAATCCTGTTCCAGAAAAATCAGGGTTTTGAATGCAATACTCATCTGGTCCTCCAGAGAACCATACATCTGCACCAGTTGCTCGTGGCTCTGTTCGCTGATTTTTTGCTCAACCAGAGATTCGATCTGTCCATAGTTGTAGACATTAAGTACGCTGAATGGCAGCAGAATCAACACCACAAACGCACCAAACAGCCGATACCTGAGCTTATGCGGCAAAAAGGTCTTCCAGTCGGGCTTTGTCATCCCCTCAGCGCTCCCCCTGCAATTATTGAGATCATTATACCATCAGTTCCCCCGCTTCGGCCGGGGCCGGGCTCATTCGCATGGATATGTGATACCAGTTGCCAGGGACGGGATAGGGATACACAGATTTGTTCTATTGCATTAAAAAAACCGGAGATCTGGGATCTCCGGCTAGGCTAGATATAACAACTTAGCAAATTAGGATATAGGCTCCACTCCCCAGACAAGCTCGCCGTTCCGGTAAAGAGTTACCTTGGTCCAATCGGCAAAAAAGGTCTGCAGCAGGTTAAAGGAATAATCATCCCCTTCGCTGTAATTGGACCAGTCTGCTTTGTGCAACCGGGTATGTATCTCCCCAGAGGTTCCTCCGACCGGGATCACGCCTGCTCCGGTACCGAACTTCAGTTCCAGATAATGGTCCGCTCCAGGAACAGGTGCAGGCAGTTTCACTATGCTGCCGCTGATCTGACTGCCTCCAAGCTGTGCATAATCACAGAAAAAGGATTGTTGTTTCTCCCCGTCCACTGTATACCAGTAACGAATTGTCAGTTCATTCAGGCTAACTGTGGAGGTACCGTTGTTGTGAATGACAAACTGCGGTTTCATTTGGTTATCGAGCAGATTTGTATCCCCTGCACGATAGGCTAGAGTCAGATTGCCAGCAGGCTCTGGCGGCCCTCCACCCTGGACCTTTGCGGAAGCTTGAACGGAGTTCACACTCTTCCCAACGCTGTTAACCGCATTCACCACATAGTAGTAGGTGGTTCCAGCAGATACCGCCATATCCTTATAGCTTGTTCCCGATACAGCGGCCACAGATGTATACGGTCCGGCTGCTGTCAGCGACCTGTTTACCGTATAGGAGGTCGCACTTGCAGATGCACTCCAGCTTAGATTGATGCTGTTGTCGCTAACCGCAGTGGCGGTCAGATTCTGCGGAGCGGCTGGTACTGCCTCGACCTGGACTGTCTCTAATACGGACCAATAGGCTGGCTTGGACTGGAGTCGCTCGTCGAAAAGCAGCGGCCAGTTGTTTCGGGCGACCGGGAAGGTTCGTAGCCAGGTATTGGCATCATCCTTGCCCCACAAGGTAACATTTTTGACTGTGTCCGTATGCCTCAGGAAGATCTGGAACAGGGACTTGTACAGCGCCGCCTGCTGTGTCTTCAGTTCTTCCGGGAAGATATCATAAGATTGCGAATCATTGGAATATACACTTACATCAAGCTCGGTAATATGTGTTTCGAGGCCCAGCGCCTTAAATTTGACAATGGAACTCTCAATTTCCGAAAGGTTTGGATAGAAGAGGCTGATGTGTGTTTGATGGCCGACTCCGTCAATAGGCACACCCTTGGCTTGAAGGCGAGTGATCAGATTGTAGAGGGCCTGGCTTTTGGCCGGCTCATGGGTATTGTAGTCATTAATAAACAACTTGGCATCCGGGTCGGCTGCATGGGCGAATTCAAATGCTTTCTCAATATATTCTTCCCCGGCAATCTGGTACCACAGACTGCGCCGCAGGCCATCCGGCTCGGAGGCATCAATGACTTCATTCACAACGTCCCAAGCGTAGATCTGGCCTTGATAACGCTCCATTACCGTCTCAATATGCTGCTGCATCCGTTCATACAGCACCGTTTTGCTCACCAGATTGCCGTTGGCATCGTGGAATACCCAATCCGGAGTTTGTGTATGCCAAACGAGGGTATGCCCGCGTATCTCTTGTCCGTTCGCTGCTGCAAAAGCGACTGCGGCATCCGACCCGCTGAAATTATACATACCCTCTTGCGGCTCGGTACTGTCCCATTTCAGAACATTGCCTGGTGTCAGACTATCAAAATGCTTCGTAAGCAGCTGCTTGTCCGGTTCAGTCAGCAGTTCATTGTTCGTGAAGGCCGTCCCAATTTGAAACTTGCCCGCAAAAGCATCCTGTAGGGAAGGAATGTCTTCTTCGATCACAATGGGTCCGAGATCTGGCAGCTTCTCCAATCGGAAATCATCCACATAAAAAGAAGCTGTGGCACGGTCTGGCACTTCAAAATAAACCGATAACTGATTCGCTGGTTCCAGCATTTTAAACTGTGCAGTAAGCTTGGTCCATCCGCCTGCGGATGCGGTACCGAATGTTAAATTTTCATAATGTGTTGTATCTGGCAGGGTACGCTGTAAAGACATATTGAGGTTTGTGCTGGACGCTCCCGCCGGAAGCTTCACCCAGCCAGTGAACACATACGTCTGTCCCACCTCCAAAAGTTCTGTCACATCCAGCGCTGGCCCATGCCATGTCATAGCACGCCCACTCACCTCCAGTCCATAATCTCCGGTACGCGCTGCAACGGCGCTTGCACGAAGCGTTTCTACTTCACCGCGTCCGCTCCAGTTCTGGACCGTGCCATCTTCAAAATCATGACTCAGAATCAAGGTATTCTCCTCTTCTGCCGCATGAACAGATGGAGCTACCCAATACAAAGGAACTAACAAAGTTATCATCAAAACAAATTTAAGCGTTTTCAAAAATATCATTTTTCTCATCGCTTCCATTCTCCTTTATCGAATATTAGGATGAATTCCTTATTCCAAAGGCTAAGGCCATATCCACCTCCTTGGTTTTAATTATAAAATCAAAGTCCTCATTCAAACGGATACGGGGGCATACGTTCGGATAAGGACTACATATGGTAAATTATAGTATAAATTGTCCATGATCTACAACTGAAATGTACTTCCCCTCTAATTTCGGTTAGAAATGCAGTATCCGTTGCTTCTGCACTCATTCACACCAGCTCCTCCATAATCTGGGCAACCCGTAACGAAGGTGTATACCTGGTGCTCCGCTGGCTTCATAAGTTGTCTTTAAAGTTGTCTTTAAAGTTGTCTTCAAAGCTTTCTGCTCACTTCTTTCAGCTTACACCCTGTGTCTCCTGCGATACTCAGATGGACTTATGCCCAACGTTTTGGAGAACACTCTACTCAGATAAAAACCGTTCTCATATCCGCATCGCTCGGCAATTTGGTTAAGGGTCAGGTTGCTGTCAGCCAAGAGGTTCTGCGCTTTTTTCAGACGGACCCGTTTGAGATAGCCTGATGGCGTCTCCTGAAAAGCTTCCCGGAAACGCCTTGTCAACTGCACCGGACTCAAGGCCAGTCGCTGTGCCAATTCCTGAAGGCTGATCTCCTCTTCCGCCCGCTCCTCCAGCAGCGCTGCCGCTTCAGCCATTCGTGCGTCTTCGGTAAATCTCCGCTCCTTTAAGCGATTCTGTCTGCGTTCCACCTGATACAACTGCCACAAATCCATCATAAAATGTGTCTTCCAACGGGCAACTTCCCCCTTATTCTCCTCACTGTCCTGGCGTAAATAAGCGTACGTCGAGGCTAACCGCTTCGTGTCATTAATCAGCGATTTTCCGGCTGGTGGCAGAAGCTCCTCCTCCTCCAGGCTACTGCTAAACTGTAAATAGTGAAATGTCAGCGGGGTAATGACTGTCCGCCGAAAAGGAACCGCCGGGGGGCACAGCACCAGATCGCCAAAACTCGCTTCTCCGATCTGACCCCCAATCTCATAATGGAATATTCCCTCTTCGACGGCAAAAGCCACCCAAGTCGTATAGATATCTTCCGTAAGAGCAAATTCCCCTTTTTGCTTCCAGTAGATGTGGTTAAGCAGCTCCATGACTTGACCACCCTTTCTGTGAAATAAAGTATATGTTTGATGATAGTATAGTGCATTTAAAAAGTGAATATATAAATCTAAGATGAAATTATAGATATGTAGTTGGAGTCAAGGTGGATCTAACTTCAGTTAAGGAGGTCACAGATATGAAACAAGAGCATGTACAATACGACATCACCGTCATCGGCGGAGGACTTGCTGGTGTATGCGCCGCGATAGCCGCTGCCCGCATGGGGCAGCAGGTGGCGCTGGTGCAGAACCGCCCCGTGCTTGGCGGCAATTCCAGCAGCGAGGTTCGGGTCTGGGTGTGCGGTGCCACCGCCCACGGGATTAACCGTTATGCCCGGGAAACGGGTATTATGGGGGAACTATTTGTAGAGAATCAGTATCGTAATCCAGAGGGCAATCCTTATCTCTGGGATTTGATCATTCTGGAAGCCGTTCGAGCTGAATCCAACATCAGCCTGTACCTGAACACGGATGTACATGAAGTCGAGGCCACTGGGGATGGAGATGAACGCATGATCACCTCCGTTACCGGATGGATGATGGGTTCTGAGCGCAAAATCCGATTCGAAAGTCAGATCTATCTGGACTGTACGGGCGATGGATTGGTCGGCTTTCTGGCTGGAGCCAAGTTTGCACTCGGCCGGGAAGCCCGTAGCGAATATGGTGAAGAATGGGCACCAGAGGTGGCTGATCAGATCACGCTGGGCAGTACACTTCTCTTTTATACCAAGGATGCTGGTGCGCCTGTCCGTTATATCCCGCCTTCTTTTGCCAAGGATATTACACAGACCAGCATTCCAATTCGCCGGGTCATTCGCAGCGGGGATTCCGGTTGTCATTATTGGTGGATTGAATGGGGCGGTGAACATGACACCGTTCATGACAATGAGCTGATCCGTGATGAACTGTGGTCCGTGATCTACGGGATCTGGGACTATATCAAGAACTCCGGCAAGTTTGATGCAGATCATATGACGCTGGAGTGGATTGGTTCGCTGCCTGGCAAAAGGGAGTACCGCCGCTTCACGGGTGACTATGTGCTCACCCAGAACGATATTATTAGCCAGCGGGAATTCCCGGATGCCGTTGCCTTTGGCGGCTGGTCCATTGACCTGCATCCTCCGCAGGGCATGTACGCCGAAGCGAGCGGCTCGAAGCATATGCATGCCGATGGCGTATATCACGTGCCGTTCCGCTCGCTGTATTCCGCAAATGTGCGGAATATGCTCATGGCCGGGCGCGACATCAGTGCATCACATGTCGCCTTCGGCACAACGCGCGTCATGGCAACATGCGCGGTCATCGGCGAAGCCGCGGGTACGGGCGCGGCGCTCTGCGCGTCCATGGGGGTGTCGCCGCGCGAGCTGCACGCGAGGCATCTGGCGGTACTGCAGCAGACGTTGCTGCGGCAGGACGCTTCCATCATTGGGGTGCGCAGCCACGATGAGCTGGATCTGGCCCGGCGTGCCACGGCTACAGCCTCCAGCACGCTGACGGGCATCGCCCTTGAGCAGCCTGGCGAGACGTACCCGCTGGGTACAGATGTTGCCCTGCTGCTGCCTGTGCATCCAGTGCTCAGCGACCTGGAGCTGCTGCTGGATGCATCCAGCGATACCGCGCTGACGGTAGAGCTGTGGGATACGGGGCGTAAGGAGAACTACGTCCCGCATTCGTTACAAGTTACGGCGACTGTTAACGTTACAACAGGAACTGCCCAGTGGGTGAAGTTTCCGCTCGAATGGCGACCGGAAGAACCACAGAATGCTTTTATTATCATCCGCTCCAATAAAACCGTCTCACTCTACCATTCGACAGAAGCATACAGCGGGGTGCTAATCTTCTTCAAAACAGAAGAAAACCACGTGTCCAAAAATCTGGAGGATCATGCCACGGATCAGCCTGTCGTATTATGGTCCATGCAGGGGTTGGCGCGTCAGCCATTCTGCTGTCGTACCCTCTCTGAGACTTCGGCCTATTCATCGGACAACACAATCAACGGTTATCATCGCCCTTACGGTGGGCCGCAGCAGTGGATGTCGCAGCCGATGCAGTCTGGGAAGCCAGAATGGGTACAACTGACATGGGAAGAGCCACAAACCTTGGCTGAATTGCACTTGACGTTTAATGATGATGTGAACGAGGATCTGGTTAATTTACATCACCATCACACAACATTCCGTGTGATGCCTGAGCTGGTGCGTGATTATCACGTGGATGTACTGTCTCCTGCTGGCGAATGGACACAAGTCGCAAGTGTTCAAGAAAATCACAAAAGAAAAGTTATTCATTCCCTGGATGTCCCTGTGTCAGCTCAGGCTCTGAGAATCATAATTGATGCCACAAATGGCAGTAGATATGCCGAATTAATCGAGATTCGAGCTTACTAAAACAAAAAGGAGGATACAGGAAACTGTATCCCCTATCCTCCGTACAAGTACGCCTTCTTCTATTCGGCGGTTGGAACCCGCAAGCCCTCAATCAGGATAAACAGCGTAAGTGCTTGTCCATAACCCATCGGACTGATCGCTATATCTTTATAAAACTGAGCATCCTGCCCCACAGGTGTACCATAGGACACCTGCTGTACAACTCCGTGATCATCAATATGTTTCAACACCGCTTCAAGCGCACTCAAGCCATTCTGGCGATAGGATTCATCCAGGTATCCATACCGGATTCCCTTAAGAATGCCGTATCCAATCGCTGCTGTTGCCGAGGTTTCTTTGTAAGAGGTTGGATCATCCAGCACAGTGTGCCACATGCCATCCTCACCCTGAAGCTTGCTCAGTGCTCTGACTTGAGCGGTTGCTGTATCCAATAGATAGGCCTTTAGCCCGTCTTCGATCGGAATGATATTCAGGAAATCCATAACTCCCGCCGTATACCATGCATTGCCTCTTCCCCAATGAACAGCACCATAATTATGATTTTCGTTGAAATCCCAGCCATGATAGAACAATCCGGTTTTCTTGTTATATAGATATTTGATATGCACAAGGAACTGTCGTTTGGCTTCTTCCACCATGTCGAGTTTCTTGAAGTATACCCCTGCCTTGGCCAAAAATAGCACCGTCATAAACAGGGTATCAATCAGAATTTGACCATCATTGGCGTCTCCCGTGATCATATGCTGAAACGCACCATCTCCGGTTCGCAGCAGTCCATCCATGATCCAACTGCTCCACTCCTCACAGACCTGTTCGTACTCCTTGTTTGCGGTCAGCTCGCATAGTGAGATCAAAGTAAGGAGCGGAGCACAGGTGTTCACATTTTTTTCCGGTAATCCTTCCATCAGCCTTGCATTGTACCATGATTCGAGAAATTCCAGCACTTTAGGATCTTTCGTTGCCTCATGGAGCTGAAGCAAGCCATACAGACCAACACCTTGCGGCCATTCCCATAGATGTATGTCGATTAGTCCGATGGGAAACTGTTCATTGATGCTTGTGTTTTTCATAGACTCCATCGCTTGGGATACCTTGCTTATTCTCTCCTGTAACAACATTTGATTCGGCATGTTGGTTATCACTCCCTTGGTTTCTTGCACACGATTCAGCGCTCCATGTCCAGTAACTTCAGTTGTCCCTTCACTCCATAACCTTCGTGTATAATTTCCTCTTCTTTAATAAGAAAAGGCTTGTTCATTCCCCATTGAATTGGACCATATACCGGGTCTGTTAGAGTGAGAGTTAAAGCTTGATTATCGAATTGCGGACTTGCAGAACGAACTTGGTTGATAAAAGCGTCAAATGACCCGAATTGCTGCTCGCTTCCTGCTCTTATAATCCAGGCGTTACGCAAGCCAGGTGAAATAAGCTCACGTTCTCTTGTCACCCCGCTGCTCTCCATACTCGTCCCGTTGGCCGCATATATAGCTGCATAACCCTCATCCAAACGGGCAAAGTGCCAGTTCTCATGCCTTACCCATTCCGTGAAGGAGTGAGTAGGAAAATAAGCATGTGTCCAGTCAGAGTTGTTATCCGCAGGAATATCAAACATCATCAAAGCGATCCCCTCATGCTGAACAACATCGGGCAATATCCCATTCCCAGCCCAGAAGCAAGGTCGACCATCCCCATGCTTGTATATTTCTGCCGGATGATTCACCCAGATCAGCGCCTCAGGTGACAGAGATAAATGCTGGACATGCTCCTGATAACCTGGCTTGCCTGGACGGAAGCGAATGATGGAGGATAAGGAGTATTCCCTGGTCCGACAGTGATAGAGCTTGGCGTAACCTCCCTTGCCCTGCTGATTGGCGAACACTAACTGCTGCTTCTCCCCAAGCAACAGATGCTCCTGATATGCTGCTGGAGGACTGTAATCCGATAAACTCAAGGCAACATTGCTTATTGAATAATTGTTTACATTGCCAACGCCATAAGCGATCCAGCACATTGAAGTGGTTCCCGCTGCATAACCACCCAGCAGTTCCTTCTCATAGCTGCGCCCAAACGTTGTGGACAAGACGCCTTGATGCATCTGAACGGTAATATAATAGAATAACAGGTCCATTGCCTTTTTGGCTTGCTGTCTGAGCTGTTCATTATGGGCAAATTCATAGATATGCAACAACCCAACCGCATCAATCGGAATGTATGCACTTGAATTCCATTCTGCCAATCCTTCATCCAAAAAGCGCTCAAACCATAATGCAAGCCTCTGCTCTGCTTTTTGACGGTGTACTTCACCGGATTCACCACTGTTGCTGAACATTTCATCCCCAAACAGCTGTCCGGCTAACAGTTCATTGGTATGGAACAACAAGGCATGATTCTCACTGAAGAACCACATTACATCATCGCCAGGTTCATCTATCCAATACCGATAGCCCAGAATGCTTGCTTTCACCCGATCCCAGAACGATTCACTGAACAGACCGCTATTTCGCTCATCTCTCCAAAGACGGAACAGCCCCACCAGATAGAAGTCACTGCAATCCTTCCGTTGCTCAATCCCTTCCACACCCTCAAGCAAAATGTTCTCCGCTTCTTGCAGATTGCCTCCTGTTTTGAGCATGGCGATGGCCTTATGAATATTGGGACTGCCCTTCTCGGCAATGCATCGCAGAGCCAGGGATTTGCGAGCTTCAATATCCGCAGCTTGCTGAGCAGCCTCATCATAGCTCGTATCATAGGATTGGCAGCCAAACTTCTTGGTTAGTACAACATTTGAAACTGAAATAGCCAGCGTGAAATATACGTAATGATGACCGAGTTGATTCGTATGTGCCAGGACCAGGTCCGTTTCCTTTTCGGCGATGTGTATCGTCTTATTTTCGGTACCGTCAAAAAAATTGCCATACTGAATATCAACCTCTCTAACGATGTCCGGCAAGGGAAGCGGCAGCTTGAGCTTAATCTGCTCACCTCTGAAGAGATCCGAAGGAAAATAAGCCTGTTCGAGGGCTTTCTCTGCGGATTTTACAGACTCCGCCAAATGAGGAGCAATAGGCAGGGAAATCACCAATTCCTCGTCTCCCAGGTATTCCACCGCAAAAGCATACATGGTATCCCGCTCAGCCAGATCCTCCCAGCAGGCATAGATCTCATTGATTCCAGCTACAAGTTCAGCTTTAATTACGATTTCCTGCTCCTTGTTACGCATGAGTGGCGCAAAATCCGTTACCATTTCCCCATTCACCCACAACGTCAGACTGCCATAGGTCTTAATCCGCAAAGAAGCGGTATGAGCAGTCGGAGAAATGAGTCTTGTCGCCGCGTAACTGCGGAGATGTGTCGGTACAAACCAAAATCCTGATTGCTCCACCCGTGGATTATTCCAAGGAGAATACAGTGCCCAAGGCATTCCGTTCTCTTCTCCAACGAAGTCGTCTCCCGGGCTAGGAAACTCGCTCCATTGATCAAAAAATCGGTTCAGAGGCCGCGTTCTCCTATGTTCTACAAATTCCTTTCTGCATGGATTCTCATGAATGGCAAAACCATCGATAAGCCAATCATTAATATCTCCCTCCATCGTTGTTGGAACAAAGGCAACAGGCTTTGTATATATGCCGCTGATCATCCAATGATTAATGACCTGATTGTGACCTAATTTCATAGGTTTATAATTCAAGGTATCCATCCCACTCCGGGTGGTATCTGACATTCAACTCATCCTTTCATTCCTGAAGTAATCATACCGCTGACAAAATACCGCTGGAAAACCATAAAAACAATGAGTACCGGAAGCATCGTGATGACGGACATCGCAAGCAAACTTCCCCAATCCACGTTGTATTCACCAATAAAATTAGAGAGTGCAAGCTGAATCGTATATTTCGATGGATCACTAATCGCAATTAACGGCCATACAAAATCATCCCATCTCCACATGAAGGAGAAGATTGCGAGCACCGCAAGAATCGGCTTCGCTATCGGAAGAATAATGCTCCAGTAAATTTTCCACTCGCCCGCTCCATCCATCCGGGCAGCTTCCAACAGCTCGTCCGGTACGGACAACAAATACTGCCGCATAAGGAACACACCTGTCGGGGTTGCTGCTGGCGGGATAATAATCGCGAGTAGGCTATTATACAGCCCCAGTGCGCTCAGCACCTTGAATATGGGGATCATAATTACCTCAATCGGAATCATGAGTGTTGAGACAAAAGCGATTAATATGATCGCGCTTCCGCGGAAGCGATATTTCGCGAGTGCAAAACCTGCCATGGAGTTAATCAATAACAGTAGCAGCGTTGAGCTTACAGTTACGATCGTACTATTCATAAAATACAAGCCAAAATTGCCTTTACTGAATGCCTCCTTGAAATGCTCGAAGGTGATTGGCTGCGGCCATAGCTTGGGAGGGAAGCTGTACAGATCGCTATTCGTTTTCAGAGAAGAAATCACGACCCACAGGACAGGCAGGAGCCACACCACTGCGGCAACACTTAACAGACTGTAGATGAAGATTTTGACCATAGGCTTCATGACCATTACGTAGCCCCTCCTTTCGATAGACGGAATTGCAGAGCCGAGAATCCACCAATAAGGATAAACAGTATCACCGACATGGCACTGGCCAGACCGAGCTCCTGTCTGTTAAAGCCAATCTCATAAATATATTGAACAATATAGGTAGTATCTTTGCCCGGACCACCACCTGTAAGCGCAAACATAAGTGGGAATGCTTTGAACGCGTCAATCAGAGTCAGCATAACAACAAGCAAGCTTGTGGGCTTCAACAACGGAAGCGTGATATAGCGAAACACCTTCATTCCCGTTGCCCCGTCCAAGCGGGCAGCCTCATAATAATCCGTAGGTATAGCCTGCAATCCCGCGATAAAAATGACCATGAAAAAACCTGCACGTGACCATACCGTCGCGATGATTACAGCCGTATTTGCCCAAAAGGAAGAAGTTAAAAAACCAACAGGTTCCACACCAACCACGGTTAACAGATGATTCAAAATGCCAAATGAATCTCCGAAAATCCACTTCCAGGTCAATCCTACGATAATGTAAGAAATCATGGTCGGCCAGTAAAATACGGCCCTGAAGAACCCGCGCATTCTAATCTCGCGCGCAAGCAGCAAAGCAATACCTAACGCTGCTGCATATATTAGCGGGACAACAATTGCTGCATAAATCCCCGTTCGTCCGATGGTCGACCAAAATTCCCGATCCCCTATAATTTTGATATAATTATCCAGCCCGTTGAACTTCATCGGGTTCAATCCATCATAGACATGGAAGGAATAATAGAGGCCCAATAAAGAGGGAAATACGATAAAAGTTCCAAAGATCAGGAGGTTGGGAAGTATAAACAGATAAGGAGCAATAACGAGCTTCCTGTTCTGTTTTGCCAGCGTATTCCTGTTTAATCGTTGTCCTTCACTCATCTGCTTGCCCCTTCCTTATGCGTTATTCGAAAGGGAGGCTTCACAGGAATCGGTAAGCCCCCGTATACGAATTAACCAAAGCGCTTTACGTTTATTGACTGCCAATAGCCTCGTTAATCAGTTTGGCTGTTCGATCCAATGCCTCCTGCGGAGTTGCCTTATCGGATAAAACCTCAACAATATTATTTTTCAGGTCCGTTGAAATTTTGGATATAATGGTCTGTCTGGACCAGTCATTAGCTGCAAGAGGCGAACTGTTCTTCAGTTCATCCGCGAAAATTTCAAACATCTCCTTGCCGAATTCATAATTTAATACAGAGCTGTCCTTCCGCGGACTCATAAACAATGATTCCTGGTTATATTTTGAATTCACTTCTTTTGACGTTAAGTATTCAATAAATTCTGCTGACTCCTGCTCATATCCGCTGCCTTTGAATGCCATCAGAAACTTCCCGCCTGGTACTGAAGAACGTTGTGTTCCTTTTGGCATATAGGTGACTCCCCATTCAAAATCAGTGATATCCTTGTAATTGCTGATCATCCAGTTGCCAGCCCAGTGGGTAGCCACCGTCCCGGAACGGAACAGGTTGTTCGGATTTTCCCCTCCGAGCCATACGGATTCGGGCATGATCCCTTCTTGATGAAGCTGCTTGAACTGCTCCATGCTACGGATTCCGGCTTCATTGTTAATCGCTGCCGCAGTGCCATCATTTGTTAAGATGCTTCCGCCATTTTGATACAAAAGAGTGGACCATCTATGCGGTGTGACATCCCATACCATGCCATAACGTGCTCCACCTTTGTCCATAACCTCTTTTAACGCAGCTGTGTATTCATCCCACGTCCATACCTGGTCAGGAGAGGTTGGTACTTTGACGCCCGCTTTATCAAATAAGGTTTTGTTATAAATAAGCCCATTCGCTGTAACATCCATAGGCGCCGCTACCAGCTTGTCATTAATAACATAATAAGGTTTAAGTGAGTCAATAAATTGATCCTCGAATTGGTCCGCATTGTCCACGTAAGGTGTCAGATCAACCGCCTGATTAGCAAATGATCCGGTATCCGTGACCCGGCTCAGGGCAGGTGGCTTTCCACCGGATAACATTGTTTTTAATTTGGTTTGGATATCCTTGAAGCCAACTTCAATCAGGTTGATTTTAACCTTGGTATTGGTCTGCTCATAATCTTTAATGATTTCCTTGATGACTTCTCCTTCTTTTCCGTCAGAGAACCACAGGAAATCCAGGGTTGTTTGTTTTGGATTAGCATTGGTACCTGAATTTCCGCAAGCAGTCAATACGATGAGTAACATGACCAATACCATGCTAGTGATGAGCTTAAACGTTGTTCTTCTTGTCATATCAACATCTCCTTGGAAGGTTCTAATGAATTTTGGCTTCGTTGAGCAATTCACTTTTACGGAATAACTGTGGTGATACACCCACATATTGTTTAAAGGCCCTGCTAAAATATACAGGTGTGTTAAAACCTAGCGTCTCAGATATGGACAAAATCGGTGCATCCGTAGACAGCAACAATTTTTTGGCCTCTGCAACTCTTTTCCGTATAACATAGTTGCTTATGGTATATCCCGTCGTCTCTTTGAAAGAATGACAAATGTAGTATTTATTCAAATGGAGTGTTTTGGACAGTTCATCCAATGAAACATTCTCCGTGTAGTTCTGGTTTAAATAATGAAGAACCCGGCTTACGCTTGTTTGCTTCTGGGAAGAACATAAGATAGGATTGGCGGATTGCTCACTGGTTGTTTTCCGGTAAATCCGCAGTAGCAATTGGGTAAGACTTAATTTGACCATTGTTTTGTACCCTGTATTCCCTGCCCCCATCTCCTCCTTGATTCCTTTAAATATAGCTGTGATATGCTCACGCTCCTCCGGAGGCCAATGCACCAATAACCCATTGGGATGACGGAATATGGACATCAGATTCTCCAACTGACTTACAGCAAGCATGTCCAAAAGCAATAATTCCGTGAAATTGACAAAACTTCGCTTGTACACGATTTCTCTTGAAGGATTGATTCGGTGGGGCACACCGCCTCTGAATATAAACATATCTCCAGGTAGCGGCTTATATATTCGGTCACCGATTAAAAAGGTTGCATCTCCTTGAATAAAATAATGTATCTCATACCCATTATGCGTATGAACAGGCCATTCATCCTGAAAATTATCTGCTTCTGATCGCACATAAACTTCATTTTCCTGCAAAGCAATATTCGTCGGGATGTGTATGGTTAGCATCAGTAAGATCTCCCTTCCCAGAATATAAAAAGCAATATAGTTTAATAATTTACAATGATAGCGCTTTACAATGAATTGTATCACAGTTATTTCGATCTAATCTGAACTATATTGCTGTATTGTTGATCACAATTGTTGAAAATGTTTAGAATGGAATTCATAGGGATTCGAAGATGGAAACAAAAAAACCGCTGTCCAGCCCGTAGGCTATCACGCGGTCCATTAGCATTACCTTTCAAACCCATTCATCCCAATGGTTTTCAAGAAAAATGACTTCTTTCTCATAGTGGGCCAGGTGCCCCTCTTCGACCATCTTCATAAAAGCGACATCTCCATCAGCCGCACGATCAGTCAGTGTTTTACACATGAAACGGATACGGGATATGACCCAATCCTTCAAATCTGCTGGAACACTCAGCCCGTACGTTGCCATGAATAAGGCAATCCGTTCTTTTCGAACAGTTCCGTGCGCCTGGCTGGCGTATGGCATTACACTCTTTCCGTCCATCTCTGGTGAGAAATCTGCGAGTGGAACGGATGTATACAAGACATAGGCGATATCCCACATTCGCGGACCCGGACCCGCCATATCAAAATCAATGATGCCTTGAGGACGGCCATCCTTGTACACCACATTATACGGCGCAAAATCGTTATGACATACAACTTCATCTTCTGTTATGCCTGGATATGTGTTCGTTGATACTGACGTTGTTGTAAATCCAACGGTCGCATCATGGTAACTTCTCAACAGTTTTGCGACTTCAATCAAAGATTCGTCTGACCACATGTACTCTTCTAGATCAGGGTAGTCATTGCCTGGAACGATGCCTTCGAGGTAAGAAAGTATTTCTCGCCCCTGTTCATCTATTCCCAGAAATCGAGGGGCATGATCATAACCAACTTTTTCGAGATGTAAAAGCAGTTCAACCACATATGGATTTGGTTTGGCATGCCGGCGAACCGTCTCACCTATTCTGACGACCTGGTTCACATTACCTCCCGATAACACTTCCTCCTGTTGGGCCACTTTCATCCCTCCTCAAGCTAAACTTCCTTGCTATGCCCATGATTACGATTTTTCTTATAACTCCCCGGGAATCCCGCGACCAATAGTATGAATCCAACAAAAAACATGAAGTATACGAGTAAACCTGTTGAATGCTCGTTCATCTGAGCGAACTGGGATACGTTCGTCCCTCCTGACGCGTATCCTGCTTCTACTATAGCGACAGAGACTCGGATTGAATTTCTCTCCATCGTTGAGATAAACACACTGCCAAGCATGAGGACTACACCCAAAATCTTGTTAATATTATTCATTTCATGCCTCCTTGATTAACCGTCCACTTTTTATGAGGTTATCTACTTAATGTCTTTCGATTCTCTAGTCTATATTCCTGCATGTTATATTCACGGTCTGTTCCTATATCATCATATCAAATAGCGGCGTCATCACTGACGCCGCTGTTGATGCTCTCTGAATAAGTTACGTAGCTACCACTTGGTGCAGATCCATACTATTTTCGAAAAAGGCTGACCGTTCAACACAATACAGATCATACATCTGTTCATTCATATTAATCCGTTGATATACATCTGGATACACACCATTGGCTAACTTCACATAAGGCAGCTTTTGTACTGCTTTTCTGGATCTTATATTCTGCTTGCGTATCTTCATAAATACCGTTTCAATCCCATGTTCCAGAAATAATTCAACAAAGAAGGCTGATTTGGCTCTTTGGCTATACCCATTTCCAAAAAACGGTGAACCAATCCATGTGGCTAAAAAACCGGTTTGATGCTCGATATGATATAGATCAATAGTTCCAATAGGCTGCCCTGTTTCATTCAAAATCGTTCGGGAAATCACCGTTTCTTGTTCTTCTTCAGCCATCAATTGTTTGGTCAGGAATAGATATTCCTCATACGATTGGCATGCATAACGAACGTAAGGAGAAACTGCGGGGTCCATCATTAAGCTGTACAGTGAATGGCATTCCTGCAAATCACGTTTTTTTAACATTCTGTCTACCACCTAGTCCTTTTAGTTCGCTATATCAAGCAAATTAAGTATATAAAAGCTATTGTGGGATTTAATGAATTCTGTATGTGGCTTATGTAAAATGCATTGGTAAATGTTGTTCAACTTTATCTCCGGGTAGCACAAAAAACGGCATGTCCCTTTTGAAGGAACACGCCGTTTGCGCGTATACAGATAGACAATAAACTATTGCATACCTTGCATGATTGCATTAATGATATTTTGCTGAGTCACGGTATTGTTCAAACGGTTAAACAATGCAAATCCATGTTGACCGTTATGCCCGTTATCCCAATAAACAGGAACCATTTTGTATTTTTTAGCTTTTGCGGTAACTGCTTTGGCGTATGCAGCACGATAGACATTGTTGCTGGAATCGTAGGACGTTTTATCAATGGAACCGAACTCACCAATCACTACAGGATAGCCCTGAGTTACAAATTTGTCGTACATGGACTTAAACTGCGATTCAAGATAATCCTCTTGGCCCCAAGTAGACTTCTTGGCAGGGTTCGTAGAAGTTGCACCCCACTGTGTGATATTACCGTTTTCCTCACCTGCAAAATCCCAAGGAGAGTAATAGTGTGCCGAGATCATGATTCTCTTTTGCGAACTAGGAATTGCTGAGGATCTGTAATTATCTGTCGGAAGAGCAAAGCCATAATTACCAACAGTGTAGTCAATATTGGTATTCCAACCTGGAATCAGCAACCATCTGGCATTGTTGTTGCCTCCAGTTTGACGAACCGTATCCACAAAGATCTGATTGTAGGCATTCAGGTTGGCGTAATAAGCCGAGTTCGGATTGCCATAGTTGCCATCGAACACTTCGTTCATGGATTCGAAAATAAGACGATCATTGTAGTTGCTAAACTTGGTCGCAATCTGCTGCCACACCTTCTTATATTTTTCCTTAATGGCAGTCTGATTGCCACCATTTACGAGCAGCCATCCACCTTGAACGGAATTGTACCCATCGCCATGAATATTGATGATCACATACATACCTTCATTGTACGCATAGTCCACAACTTGCTGAATTCGATTCAGCCATGCCGCATTAATCGTATAATTGGGAGCGCTTCCAATGTTATTCAAATAGGAGATAGGAATACGAATAGACTTGAAGCCCGCTACTTTCACTTTTTGGATCAGCGCCGGAGTCACCGTAGGATTGCCCCAAGCTGTCTCACTCGGTGTACCGTTCACCGCTGCTTCCAGCTGATTGCCGAGATTCCATCCTGCACCCATCTCAGCCACCACTTGCGAAGCGTCTGCTGCTGATGCTTTGGGGCTCCATCCAGTAAAGGCTACCGCAGCCACTAATACCAGTGCCAAGCTGCTGATGCTGAATTTTTTCCATTTTTTGAACATAACCATACCTCCGCTTATTCTATTATTTTTAACAAGCAGTGCAGTTAATCTATTGATACAGATTGAATGATTCGAGAATTCGCGCCTCCTTTCCTGTCGATCAAACAAATGAAAATTCCGTCTCGCACCAACATAATAACACATATATGGAAAATAAAGCGATATCTTTATTGCTCTTTTTTGACGATTTACTACAAAATAATCCAACTATCCGTTTAAGTGTATTGCTTGAATTTGTTCTCTATCAAAATCAATCATCATGATGTGATCGTGCAGGATATTATCCCCGCAAGATATTGTTGCGCCGTAGTCGGTTATACTTTTAAATGCGATATCCACACGATAGACTTCAATCTCATTAAACCAATTCTGATGTACCTTTTCATGAAGTTCATTCTCATAATATTCTCGAAAGACAGTCTCACAAGTTGAAAACCACTTAATGTAGTCTTCTATTTTATGAACAATTGAATCTAACGGTGTATTAGTGGACACATATATTCGGACGTCATTTAAATCCTCATCCTGTATGCGATGTTTAAATATTTGTACTGTATTTTGCAGAGTGTAACACCGGTAACTATCATCACTCTCTTCTTCAAGCTCAATGAATTCACTTAACAATATGATCTTACTCCTCTCAATCCATATTAAAATAGCTCATTTAACCACTTTACGAATTTTTCTTTCTCTTCAAACTGTGGGTAATGCGCCGACTCGTTGAATACAATGAAGTCTTTGATCGGTGCATCCAATACGTCAAAATAATCACGTGCTGCATTCGCAGTGGTCATATAATCATATTTACCCGTTACAAAATAGGTAGGAATCTCCAGATGATCAACAATATCAGGTAAATTTTGATCAAATGCTTCCTTCAGTAAGATGTCTTGTGAACTGAACATCCCTGTATAAAAGCGAATCATATCCAGCCCATTATATTCGGGATTAAAAAGGAATCCTGAAATATAATCTCTATTCTCGTTGATGAGTCTGGCTGCACCACCGTATTTTTGCAACAAAATTCTAGGCGTAAGTTCCTTTCCTTGCTCGATCGAGCTGCGAATTAGCTCCAGTTTTTTAACGTCCTCTGCATTACCGGCTTGTTTCGCTTGCTCGTACGTGTACTCCAAACTTTCCAGTTCGCTCTGAAGTGTATTAGCCATCTGTCCAATGCCTATATAAGCGTGAAACTGAGTGGGTGCTTTAGCCGCAGCTTTCATCCCGATGTATGTACCAAATGAATGACCAATTAATATAACCTTCTCTTGACCTAACTCCTTAGATACATAATTCCTTAACGCTAACAAATCATCTACTAATAAATCTGTTGTCAGATTCGAGTAATCCTCAAAAAAGTGATAGGACTTGCCACTCCCACGTTGATCGTAATGCACCACCGTGAAGTGTTGCTCAAGCTCTTTCTGATACTTCCTTACGTACGGAATCTCCGAACATCCCGGCCCGCCATGCACAAAAATCAGGATAGGGTTAGTCCGATCAACACCCCTGATCATGACTTCATGTCCTGTACCGTTAATTTCGACCTGCTCTAACATGCTGATGCTGTTTTCACCTTTAATTTTGGGTGTCCATGTGGGAAATATCAGAGCTACTATAATTATTAAAATAATACTAAGTATGCTGTATTTGAGTGTTTTACGTATTTTTTTGCGCATGTAATGCTCCTTAAATAATAAGTTTCATTTTTAATTCTACCAACGGTTCCTTTATCGTAACGGATACAACAATTCAACGGGTTCTATCATCAGCTCTTCTTGGAAGATGTAATTATGATCGGCTCCAACGATACATATGAATGGGCCGAGTATCCCAACCGTTGTCATGTGCCCAGCTCCTTTATCATATGTATATCTTTCGGCTCTTTGTCATAAAGTTCTTGATCAATCTCGCTTGCAATCTGACTGCCCTGACTTTTATAAAAGGATACCGCTGATTTCGTCTCTGTGGAGGAGATATACAGATACTGTGCACCACGTTTCTTAGCCTCTTCACCTAACTCGTTTAGAATACGTTTTCCAATACCTTGTCTTCTGTACCCGCGTGAGACATACATCAAGTCAACTTGTAATTGATTTCGTTCTTTTCCTCTATATTGATGTGCCAGCACACCAAATCCGATTAATTGATCGTCAGCAAACGCGCCATATGCCGTGCCACCTTGTTCTAATTCGTACACATATCGATTTTGAATCTCCTTCAAAAGCATCTCATCCCAGTTTGAGCACTCATGATTTTGTTCAAGATCAACCAATCGGTTCTCTCTCATTTCATAAATGAGATCAATATGTTCCGAGCGATCTATTTCCTGCAGCTGGTTCACATCATCAAGTGTCAACGTTCTATACGTTATCATGATCGTTGCCATCTCTCCTTCCCCATGTTATTTCTAAGATCCTATGGCTTTATTGATCGAAGTCTGTATTTATCAAAGACCCTTTTATCGTACAAAATAGTGTATTCCTTGTTCTTTTCAATTAGTTTTGACATATCCATTGGAACGGATATTGTTCTTTCAAGATTATTAAAATTAATTACAGTCATTTCATTTTCACTAATCTTTTGAACAGTAACTGCTTCAAAAATTGAAGTTCGAAAGGAATCCCATAACAAAATTAAAAGCAATAAAAGTAATAGTGACATGATGAGTCCCTTATTCTTATTCACTAGTTCTTTTCATCTCCTTTAGCTTCAAAAAGAGTTCCTCCATCTAAAACTAGCTTATTTTAATTACTGGTAACTCATTCAAATGATTTATTTCGATAGTGTATTTCTTAAGCTTATGGTTCTCAAGTCCATCCCATCTGTCTGAGAAACGATAAAACATATCTCCGAAGTTCATCCCTTCAGGTAATACATCCACAAGCTTTATTTCATCGATTTCAGACTCCGGTAAGCTCTCTAGCAAATTAACCTCAGCATAAGAAACCATACCAAAGCTCCCATTCCATTCATATACACCATATGGTAACAATTCGAAGCGTACTGCCCCTGTCTCTTCATAGAGTTCTCGACTTGCCGTGTGTAAAAGTGTTTCCCCTATTTCTTTGTTGCCTCCTGGAATCTCCCAACCTCCTCTTTTCCTATTTTTTATAATGATGAATTTATTATTGTATTTCGCGATCATAACTGCAAATTTGATTAACTCTGGATCAAATTCATCTAGATCAAACCAGTGGCTCATGTTATCTCTCCCATAAACAACTATTCTTTCAATATATAATTGTCAAACCATTGAAGTGGTAACAAGCTATCATCGGATATAATCGTTGTGAATACCGCAACCAATCCTCGCTTTTGGTTAACAAAGATATATTGCCCTCTGAAATGCTGAGTCTATCATTTTATTTCCAACCTGTAGATCACTTCATCATCTGAATTGGTTCTGTTCTCACTAAAGAAGGACATGCTCTTATACAAATTCTGTGCTATTTCGTTATCCCGTTCAACCGTTAATGAAATAACCTTGCATACCGGATGCTGTTTCGTAATGTAATCTAGAATGACTCTTAAAGCGCTCTTTCCCATTCCTTTACCTTGATAGGATTGATCGATTTGAAAACCACCAATCCAGTAATTATCTGTACTATCTGGCGTATAACTTAGATAAAAGAAACCAAATACCTTCCCATCAATCTCAAGTACGTAAGGATCAAATGCTTCATCCCACGGTTTTATATAGGCGTAAGCGATCCCCTCAACAACGGATGGAACTAATGACGCTTGGTGTTCATACAAAGAGATCTTCAGTGCTTCTTCCCAATTTTCTCGTGTGACTGGTTGTATTTTTATATTCACCACTGTATCTCCTCTTTCGATAATCTTTGATTACCTCTAAAGTTCTTTTCACTCTCACTTACAACCACTTCCCAATGATGTTCAATCAACTGAATAACTTGTTTTTTATTCTTCGTGATTGTTGCAGTCTTACTGTTTTGGTTAATTGTACATATAACTTCTTCTATATTATATTGATGGTTCCATTTCACAATCATCTTGCATAAGTTCTTGAATGACTGCTTGTAATTCCACGGTTGCAAGCCCATTCTGGACAAGACAAACCTTTTTATAATCCGATAATCTCTAATGAAAACATTTGGATCTAATACAAAAATCAAATCCGCTTCCTGGATGGACTTAATTGTCCAATCTTTGCACTGCACTCCTTCTATGATCCAAGCCTCTGAACAGACAATAGATTGAATGGATTCATCCCTAACACTTTCAGGATATCTCAGATCGTCGGCGCTTCTGTCCCATATGAGATTGTCTAATTCATAGGAAGGAATACCGTATTTATCCGACAATTCCTTGGCTAATGTTGATTTCCCACTACCGCAAGATCCAATAATTCGTATTCTCATACATATTCTTTCTTCAAAAATGCATAGATGACATTATCTACAAATCGATTTTTCCAAATAAAATGTTCTTTCAATATGCCTTCTTCACTGAACCCAATTTTCTCAAGCAACTTCCTTGATCCCGCGTTCTCTGGCTCGACAAATGCTTCAATTCTGTTTAATTCAAGGTTCTTGAATCCATATTCAACGATTTTCTGAGTTACCTCGGTCATGTAACCCTGCCGCCAAAACTCCGGTGTTAACTCATATCCCATCACAGCTTTATGATGTTGTTTCATCCAACCATGAAACCCGCATGTTCCAATAATTCTGTTGTCCGATTTCAAAGCAATTCCCCAGCGGATGACCTGACCATTTTCGAATCGTTCAGTCCATCTTTGTATGAGTTCTTCTGCTTGTTTTGTATTCGTGAAACTTTCTACATCGTAGAACCTTGTAACTTCATCTGAAGAAAAAATATGAAGTATGTCTTGAGTATCACTCTGTTTAATCTCTCTTAACAGCAATCTTTTGGTTTCTAGTTCAGGAAATAGAGTCATATTCAATTCACCTCAATCGAGTACACTGCTACATTTTTCCCTATTATGTCTACGTCCTTCTCGTGTTTCATGCCATTCTTTTGCGCGACTTTCATAGAACCCACATTGCCATGTTGAATTAAAGATATTAATCTTTTCTGCTTCATGTGATCCATGCCATATTCTTTCCACGCTTTTGCTTGTTCATATCCGTAACCCATTCCCCAGTATTGCTCTATGACCCAGTAACCAACTTCAAGCTCATCATTGCCTTCAATGATTTGAGGAATCAGTCCAGAGGTTCCAATTAACTTGTTATCCTCTTTATTAAATGCGAGGAACAGCCCTTTATCGTCTTTATTCCAGTTGATGAACTTTTCCAGGCTTTGCATGGTTTCTTCCTTCGTCCAGGGTCCTCCATGTCTTATAAATTTCATCATATTTGGCTCACGTGTCATCTCAAAAAGTAAATCGAAATCATTTTTAGTATATTTCCGAAATATAAGTCGTTCTGTCTCCATCTTCCTCTCAACTCCTTCTTCATTCATAAGATGTAATCGTATTCATAAAAATTCAAATATCATGGGGAAACGGACTAGAGTGTGTCTTCAAACTCAGGCAAGTAAACGATGATGGGTGCCAGCTTACCGTCCGAAAATTGCTGAAGTTCAGGGTGACTGATGCTGGCGAATGACCAGGCGATTTTCTAAGGAACACAGGACATCTTATTCGGCCCTCAAGTCCTCTTTTAAAATTGTAAGGAACATGAGACATCTTATTTCTCAAAATCATCTGACAAAAACGCTACAAAAGGCTATTTTTTCTGATATAACGTGTCTCAGATTCCTTAGATTTCGGAGGGCGTTTCAAATTCCCGAATAAGACGTGTCAGGTTCGTTAGCACTAACCCCTAACACTAAACTCAACGCTATGTTAACGCATATCAACGAAAGCATGGGATCTCTATCAAACCTTAACAGTTAATCCCAAGCTCCTTTATCACCAGACCGATAGTTTTGTCCTCGTATCATTCACATCTGTTATATATGCGAGAGATTCAAATCCCTGCCTATTTATATGATTATATAATTCCTCGACTTTCTCTAAATCTTTACAATAAACCGTGACGTAGGTACTATCGATCACAAGAAGAACCATCTGACAGTCACTCAACATATAATCTTCATAGGTGATAACATCTGTTATTTGTGCGCCTTTTGGAAATGCTTTTAAATTCGCAAATATTAAATAATACTCGTTGTTATCAATAATCTTCTGTAATTCTTCTCCATTCATACCCATAATCATATCCGGAAAAAGATCATCCCCTAACGTATCATCAACAACGAAATAGGACTCCTCCTCACCAATAAACCAATCAAAATTAGATACTTCCATTGGTTTTAAAATCTCCCCAAGAAAACGACCATAGGCATTTGGTATTTCAAAACGTATTCCTCTGTTCATCTGCTCACCCTTTTTATTCATATATATTAGTACATTATCTTTTGATTTTTGGAAAACGTAATCGAAATTAATAAGGAATACAACTGAACAAAGCTATTGAGATTCACTTTCCAATTTATTCCTCCGGAGACTATGACTGCTCATATTCATTTTTCAAGATACTCATGCAAACACTATCCCAGTATTTCCCCTTTTTATATATCTTCTTTCTGTATCTTCCTTCTTCTTTAAAGCCACATTTTAAATAACATTTGTAAGCAATTTCATTATACTCGTACACTTCAAGTTCTAATCTGTTTAAATTCAGCTCATCGAAGACAAACTTTTGTAGTACACGGATTGCTTCACTCCCATAACCCTTACCAAAAAATTCTTTTCTCCCTATTACAATTGCTAAACATGCAAAGCGGTTTTTGTAATCAATTTTGTACAGATCGATCTGACCTACATAATCTAGCGAATCCTTTAACCCGATAACAAAACTTTTATTTGAAGACTTGCCTTCAACCATTGTCTTGAAAAAGACTTCCGTCTCATAACTCGAATGAGGATACAAAAAATTATCTGATAATGTCCCTGTGATTTCCGGATCGTTCACCCATTGTTTGATGTAATCCAAATCAGAATCCTGGTATTCTCTTAACACAATCCTTTCTCCATAAATACGAGACATCGATAATCCCCCCAACGATTTTTTTCTTTTGCAACCTACTTAATAAAATCTAATGCTTATTTCTACCTTGTATTAGTTATTTAACGCTCGTGCATTTTTACAATTCGAAGCATAATAACAGTACAGTTATTTCACTCGATATTTCTCATTATTTATAATTTCACTTACTATTTCAGGTAATTGTTCTTCTGTAAAATGATTCGTATACAGCTTGTTATCACTTCTCAAATCCAGATGATTTTCAAAGTCATCCAGCAGAATTATACTTCTTTCTTTCATTTGATATTCTTCTGCTCTTAGACGGTCTCTACGAATAATGGTTTGACGATCAACCATCAGTACAACATAGATTATGCGAACATGATAGTCTGCCAATTCTGTCATTAATCCATCAACGTCTTCCGGAAAGGCCACATAGTCCAGCACTACATCGTATTTATAATCCAATAAGTTTTTCACCAGACTAGATATATTTTTCCAAGTTAAGTTGTGTGTATCCTTATCAAGCCAGGGTTTACCTCGCCCTTTAACCGGAAAGTGACTAACCGCATCTCCAGAAATGTAAGCACTTTTATCTAAAGTCTGAACCAGCAGCTTGGAAGTTGTAGATTTCCCTACTCCAGGGGGGCCAGATATAATATATAGGTTTCTACTCATTCTCTATTCTCCTTACAATATCTTTTGGAAACTTCCGATATCCAGCTTTCTATCGAATTTATATCCGATCTCTTTAAACAGAGCACATTGTTCATAACCATTTCTCTCAAATAATGATTTACTTCTTGTATTCTCCATGCAAATCGTCGCAATTAAGGTATGGAATCCTTGTTCTTTTGCAATCTTCTCTATAAAATAAAGTGCTTGTTTCCCCAAGCCTTTCCCCAAAATATCGGGCTTTAAATATATGGTGACTTCACCACAAATATCATATGCCTGTTTACTCTTATATTGGGTGATCAGAACATAACCCATCATTTGATTGGTTTCAAGCATTACATAAGTTTTATACCGTGTATCTTTGTTCATGACAGAGGATTTAATCTGATCAAGATCTAATTCCTCCGTATGAAACGAAATCGTTGTATTCATTACATAATAGTTATAAATCTCTCTAATTTCAGGGAGGTGCTGTTCGGTTACCTCTTCAAAAGTCACAGTCGTCAATTAGGTTCCATCCTCTTCAATTCATTTTCTTCAATGATACCAGTGTCTATCCAAGAAATCCGACATCACCGTATGTTCTCTAAATCAGGAGGTAGCGAAAATCCCCCTTCTGTATCAGGCTCAAAATCATATGTATGAAATACCGCGTCTAGATTTAATTCACCGTAAATATGAGGATATTCCCTGCCTTCATTATACAGATCTTCCCATATAACTTCTGACTTTATTTTAGATGCATCCAAGCAAAGTAATACTAAGCCCTTTGTCCCGTGGTAATTATAATTAGCCACAGCTACAATCTTATCCACAGGTGAGCAATGAATGAAACCTTCCTTTTCTAAAGATGCTGCTCTGTATACCCCATTGATCAACGCGTCTTCCCATTCTGTTCTTAAGAGCACATGTACAATCATCATCCTAAAACCCTCCTATTAAAAAATGATAATTATTTGGATAGGACCTTTTTCAATATGAGTTCTATGACTTCACTAGTCTCCAGATGATCGGTAATAATGCGAGTTTGAAATTGTTCATCCTTGAAAGCTTCAACACACTTTGGTGCTTGTTGATACTGCCAGCCTCCATATTCATCTCCGCGTTTAGCCAAACGATGATAAATTGTCTCTTCTGTAGCCGTAAGGCAAAAATGATGAATGTCCTGATCGATCTCTTTCAACCCGTTATAGATATAATTAAAGTTTTCCTCTTTATAGATGGTCATGGGGATAATTAAGTGTCTGTTGTATTTCTGCTTTACTTCTTTTGCCGTCTTTACGGTTAGAATTTTCCAAAGATCGATATCTTGAAAATCATCCGTACGTTCCCTTTCCTCTCTACAATTCTCCGGAAGAAGTTTTCTGAGCATATAACCTATTTCTTCAGGATCGTAGATCATGCTGTTGGCAATTAAGGGCCGAAGTGCTTCTGCTGCAGAAGTTTTTCCCGAACCAAACGCTCCGTTAATCATGATGATCATTTGATCCTTTCACTCCCATTCAATGAAATTTTTCAATAGAAACCAAATTCTTCTCATATACAATTTCATCCATTATAAATGTTTTCCTTCCACTTTTGTGTTACAAAATGGCAAAAAACATAATGAAATCCCATTGGGTCAACCCAACGGGATTTCATTATAGTGCATTATTTTTCAATCAACCTAAGCTTGTTAATGTATTTCCAAGTAATCGATATATATATCCCATGTCCCGTCATCGGCTGTTACAACCAACTCAATGACCTGATTTCCCGTCCCATGACTGATATTATTCAGGGTATAAACCGCTGGAGCGCTTCCGCCAAAGTAAAAGGTTCCCTTTGTCTGTCCGCCAATCTTCAAATCAACTCTAGCCATGTTGGCATTGTTTGAAGCTCCACGAAGCGAGAAATTATGAGTGCTCGTTGCAAAATTCTGAGTGTATTTAACCAAATCATTGTTGGCATAAAGGACCACACCATTGAAAGGAGAACTGATATTGCCGGTGTATTGTCCACCTTTGGTCATGTTCTCAGCTTCCACTTTGGTTCCGTTACTCGGGGGATTCGTAGTGCTACCATCGGGTGCGACTGCCCGACCGGTAGTTGATGAGATCATCCCGGAGCAAAGGCCACGATTCTTCAGATTTTGTGCAATCTGCGGAATGGCCTGAAGTGTCGTCTGGTACTGATCATGCATTAGAATGACGTCACCACTTTTCATCGTGTTCACAGCTGCCACAATCTGGGCTGCGCTGGCACCATTCCAGTCCTGGGAATCTACGTTCCACAGTACTTCCTTCAGACCGTTTTGGCTCACAACGGATTTCAAGGTCGCATTTGTCGCACCGTAAGGAGGTCTGAACAGTTTAGGTGAACTTCCGGTAATGGACTGGATCGTCTGTTGTGTCCGAGTAATCTCTGACGACATCTGAGAGCTGTTTAATGTAGTCATGTTTGGATGTGTATAGGAATGATTGCCAATCCACATACCAGCTGCCACCTGTGCAGTAACCAGAGATTTATTATTTTGTGCATTTTGTCCAACATTGAACATCGTTGCCCGTAAGCCAGCCTGCTTCAACGTGTTAAGCATGTTTGTTGTATTTCCAGATGGGCCATCATCAAAGGTCAGACCTACATAACCATTCGGACAACTTGCATCTGCAGCACGAGCATCGGGCACCGCCGGAATAGAAAACAAGGTACCGAAAAGTGCGAGAGATATTACCGCCTTTGCCAGCTTAACTTTGAACATAAAATTACCTCCTCATATTATATTCACAGCATAATACCTTCTACACTCCCTCTCTTTATCAAACTTTCACCCCTTGAAAAAGAGCGCTTTCAAAAGTATGTAATCCGCTACGTCCTTTCTCATAGAGAAGAGCTTTTAGTTCAAGGTGAGTTCAGTATAAACGAAAAGTTTATTTAAAGTAAATTGAATTTTATCCAAAATGTTCTATTTATTCACGAATTCTAGAATCGCCTGTTGTACATCTCCCGTTTAGCACTCTCCTGTGTAAAGATGTCCTCCGGGGGCACCATGCGCTTCGGGAGTGTACGCCCTGCAATAATTTCTTTTGTAGCCTGCATAAGCTGAGGACCAAGCAGCGGGTTACATTCCACCACAGCGTTGATTTTCCCACTCGCCAGAATTTCAAGTGCTTTGCGGGAGCCGTCCACTGAGACAATGATAATGTCCTCTCCCGGCTTCAGCCCAACTTCTTCTATCGCTTGTATGGCGCCAAACGCCATTTCATCATTATGGGCAAAAAGAACCTGCGGGCGTTTGTCTTCCGGGACCTGAAGGAATTCTTTCATGACTTGTTTCCCATTGTCCTCCGTAAAATCGGCAGGAGCACTTTGTGAGAAGATGATATCTGCTCTGGTTTCGAAAATGCTTCTAAATCCCTCGCCACGCTGGATGGAAGGCGTAGAACCACTCGTGCCTTGCAGTTCGGCAATCCGTATCAAACCCGGGTGATTTCGCATCCGATCCTGAACGTACTTCCCAGCCTTCACACCTTCCTCATAAAAGTCCGATCCAATCGTTGTCACAAAAAGTGAAGTGTCTTTGACATCAACTGACCGGTCTACGATAATCACGGGTATACCTGCATCCCTGGCCTCCTGAAGAATACCATCCCAGCCCGATTCCACGACCGGTGCAATGGCAATGACATCCACCCTTTGCCTGATGAACGACCGAACAGCCTCGAACTGTTTTGTCTGAGACTGTTCTGCATTTTTTATCACAAGGGATATTCCCGATTCAGCCGCAGCATTCCGAATAGACGTGGAGTTTGCCAGACGCCAGGCACTCTCTCTGCCCAGTTGTGAAAAACCCAAGACAATCGGTTTCGTAGAGGTATCCCTTGCTACCGCTGATTCCATCCATTCCTCAACGGAGGGAAGAGTTTCGAAGTTGTTAGACGAGATGGGAGGAGCAACAGATCCAGACTCAGGGGTTGTGCAGCCGACAAGCAGCAGTAGAATGAACAAACACAACCAGTTCACATGTCTTCTCACTCACGTATCCCCCATCTCCATGTTACGCTCAGCATTCACCAATGCAGAGCGCATATTGTTATATCATTGTTTCGGTATCCGTATTCAATATCATTTTAATTCGATCAACTTAATGCAGTGATTTCGAGGATACTCGCCGCCCGCTAAGTAGTCGCTGGAACAAAATAAAAACAAATAGCATCAGGCCAATTACAATCTTGGTCCACCATGAGCTGAGCGTACCTTCGAAGCTAATTATAGTTTGGATAGCCCCCTGGATCAATACACCAATAAAGGTTCCTGCCACATACCCTACACCACCTGTTAACAAGGTGCCTCCTATTACAACAGCCGCGATGGTATCAAGTTCAAGACCCATGGCGTGTAATCCATAACCGGATAACATATAGAAGGTAAAGACAACACCGGCAAGCGCGGAGCACAAACCGCTGAACGTGTACACCAGGATTTTGGTACGTGCAACCGGCAGTCCCATGAGCAGCGCGGATTGCTCGCTTCCGCCGATGGCGTAAACGTTGCGCCCAAACCGGGTGTAATGTGCCAGGTAGATCGCGAGCAGTACAATAACCAGTGCAATAATCACATTAATGGAGACAAAGCTGCCCCCTGGCAGGGAAATTTTCGCCTGTGCAACCTGTGTGTAAAATGGATTCGTAATGGTAATGGTGTCTAGACTGATGACATAACACAGCCCCCGCGCCAAAAACATGCCTGCCAGTGTCACGATGAAAGGCTGGATTTTGAAATAGTGGATGATCGCCCCCATGACTGTGCCAAACAACGCACCCATGACAAGCACCATTGGTATAACGATCGCAGGCGACCATCCTTGCTTCTCGACCAGACTTGCGCTAATGATGGTCGTCAGCGCAATGACAGATCCTACCGACAGGTCGATTCCTCCCGATACAATCACAAAAGTCATGCCAATCGCTGTGATAATTAGAAAGGCGTTATCAATGAGAAGATTAAGCACTACCTGAGTGGAGAAGAACCCCGTATACCGGAAAGAGCCTATGGCAAACATTACGGCCAGCAAGCCGAAGGTGACAAAAACCGGGAGATACTTACGATTAAGAAACATGGCGGTTAACCCCCTGTTCGGCTGGAAACTTCCGTTTTTTCCAACGGATCACCATGGAATTGCGGAATGAATCGGATTGAATTAAACAAACGGCCAGTACAACGAAGGCTTTGACAACCAACGTAACTTCTGGCGGGACTCCAATCATATAGATCGTCGTTGTTAAGGTTTGGATAATGAGTGCTCCAACGACGGTACCCATTAGATAGAAACGACCACCATTGAGCGAAGTACCCCCGATGACTACAGCAAGAATGGCATCAAGTTCATACCAAAGACCCGCGTTGTTTCCATCCGCACTGGATACATTCGAGCTGAGAATAAGCCCGGCAATGCCGGCACACAGACCACAGAAGACATATACCGTGAGAATAACCGTTTTTGAACGAATACCTGCCAGTCGGCTCGCGTTTGCGTTACTTCCGACCGATTCAATAAACAGTCCCAGTGCCGTTTTTCTCGTCAACAGTGAGGCAACAAGCAGCACAGTTAATACGATGAAGATGGAAAAAGGCAATGCTGCAAGCGAACCTGCCCCGATATAGGCATAGTTTGCGTTGGATACAGTAATAATCTGTCCACTCGTAATCAATTGCGCAATCCCACGTCCAGCTACCATCAGAATAAGCGTTGCAATAATGGGTTGGATTCGGGCAACCGAAACCAGCGCCCCATTCCATATGCCCAAGATCAGGGAGAGACCTATAGATAATCCAAGTGCGCCCAACATAAGCCCGAGCGAATTCTGATCCACTCCTCTGCTGATGCTCATACAAGCCACGGCACCGGAGATCGCTACAATGGAGCCCACGGACAAATCGATACCTCCGGTCGCAATCACCAGTGTCATACCGATCGATACCAGAATTAAGGGCGCTCCAAAATTGAGAATATCAATCAAGCTGCCATACAGATTCCCTTCACGCATGACGAGGGAGAAGAAATCCGGAGAGTACAGCAAATTAAAGATTAAAAGTAAACCAAGCATACATAACGGCCAAAACAAATGATGTTTACGCATCTTGCCCGCCATCTCTTTAACCTCCTGCCATTGCTTTCATGATTTGCTGTTGATGGATCTGATCCCCGCTAAGTTCTTGCACTTTTTTGCGGTCCCGGATTACGGCAATCCGGTGGCTGACACGAATCACTTCTTCCAGCTCGGACGAAATGAACAGCACGGCCATGCCCTGCTTCGACAGAGAGAGCACCAGCTTCTGTATTTCAGTCTTGGCACCGATATCAATTCCACGCGTAGGTTCATCGAGAATCAACAGATCGGGGTTCATCAGCAGCCACCGTGCAAGCAACACCTTTTGCTGATTACCGCCGCTCAGATTTTTAATTAAATGCTCCGGGTTTTTCGGATGGATATTTAACAGGTTGATGTACTTTTCGGCGATCTCATCCTGTTTCTTGCGTGAGATTGGTTTGGACCAGCCTCGTGTCGCTTGTAAAGCCAGAATAATGTTCTCCCGAATGGTCAAATCATCGATTATGCCTTCGGTTTTACGGTTCTCGGAGCAAAAAGCAATATTCTGATCAATTGCATGACGCGGCGACTTGACCGTACTTCCTGTATCTACAACGAGCAGCTTGCCTACATCTGAACGATCTGCACCAAAGAAAAGGCGAGCGATCTCAGTACGACCAGACCCCAATAACCCAGCCAAGCCCACGACTTCTCCCTTGCGAATGTCCAGATCGAACGGCTCAATTGCTCCTTTGCGTCCAAGTGCCTTAGCGGTAATTAACAGTTCTCCCGACTCCGCCTGGGCAGCATCCGCTTCCTTCGGAAGCTCCTCAAGCACCTCAAGCTCCTTGCCGATCATCTTGAGCACCAGTTCCATGCGTGGAAGTTTTGCGGCTATGTACTCTCCTTCCAATTCCCCGTTACGGAGCACCGTGAGACGATCCGACATTTCGTATACCTGATCAAGAAAATGAGTAACAAAAAGAATCGCGAGACCTTCACTCTTTAATTTGTGCATAATACGAAACAGTTGCTGAACCTCGTTTTTGTCCAGACTGGATGTGGGTTCATCCAGTATGAGCACTTTTGCCGAGATGCTGAGTGCTCTTGCAATTGCAATCAGTTGTTGAATCGCCACCGAATAGGTCTGTAAAGGAGCCTTAACATCGATGGACAGATGTAATCTGTCTCGCAGAAGGTTCTCCGCATCTTTGTTCATTTGCTTCCAATTGATTTTGCCAAATCGCATCGGCTCCCGCCCGATGAAAATATTCTCAGCAACCGTTAAGTTTGGACAGAGATTGACCTCTTGGTAAACGGTACTGATTCCCGCCTTTTGCGCTTCAAGCGGACCGGAGATCGAAAGATCCCGGTTATCCATCGTTACCGTTCCTTCGTCAATGGAATAAACGCCGGTCAGAACTTTAATAAGTGTCGACTTCCCCGCTCCGTTCTCACCCATCAAGGCATGAATCTCGCCCGGAAACAAGCGAAAGCTGACGCTGGACAGCGCTTTAACCCCGGGAAATTGTTTGGTGATGCCTGTCATTTGCAAAATGGGTGCTTGCTCGGCCATATAACCCTCTCCTTTGTTATGGAAAAAAGTCATTTAGCGACAGCCTGGTCGAAAAATGACTTTTCGGTGTTATACGAATCTATCTTTTAATATTCGCGTGTTGGCAATGCTTCTTTGGCTTGCTCCGATGTGAAAGTTGTCTCATCCGTTACGATTCGGGGTTCAATGTCTTTCCCGTCCACTACCGCTTGAACCGCTTCCATTAATTGAGGTCCTAACAGCGGATTACATTCAACGATAAAGTTGATTTTGCCATCAGCTGCAGCCTGCATCCCATCCTTCACGGCATCCACAGAGATAATGGTGATATCTACGCCTGGTTTCAGTCCTGCCGCTTCAATGGCCTGAATTGCACCAAGTGCCATATCGTCATTATGTGCATAGAGAACATCTATTTTTTTATGTGCTTTGAGGAAAGCTTGCATGACTTCTTTGCCTTTGGCACGTGTAAAGTCACCTGATTGTGATGCAATCACTTTAAGCTTCGAATTGGAAGCAATCAATTCCATAAAGCCCTCTTGACGGTCATTCGCTGGTGCGGAGCCTGTTGTACCCTGCAGCTCAACAATGTTGATCTCGTCTTGTGTGTCCTTGTATTGGTCACTAAGCCACTGACCTGCTTTGCGTCCTTCTTCTACAAAGTCGGAGCCAATAAAGGTTTTGTAGAGGGTTTTATCCGGCGAATCCACAGCACGGTCCGTCAAAATCACGGGAATGCCTGCATCCTTCGCTTCCTTCAATACGGTATCCCAACCGGATTCTACAACAGGGGAAAAAGCAATCACCGTCACCTTCTGTTGTATGAAGGATCGCAAAGCTTTAATTTGATTTTCCTGCTTCTGCTGCGCATCGGAGAATTTCAAATCATAACCCGCTTCTTTGGCTGAATCCTGAATCGACTTGGTATTCGCCGAACGCCAGCCACTCTCCGCACCAACCTGCGAAAAACCAAGCGTAATTGTTTTGGCGCTGGCAGGTGTACTGCCATTCCCACTCGTTGAAGTTTCATTATCGGAGCCTGCTCCTCCATTGGTACTGCTACATGCCGTGCTGACCAGCATTACCATAGCCAATGTTATGGCAAGTCCCCACTTTTTTTTGGTTCGCATGTTGTGATCCTCCCTTTTTCGTTTCACCTTGTGGTGTGACCACATTATAGAACGCTTTCATTCCGAGCTTATATGGAGTCTCATACTTTATTTATGTAATAATTTAGTAATTTCAAAAAATGGAGTTTAGAAAGTGTAATTTCTTTGTTTAATTGTGTAGTATTTAGCGATTCTCTTACATATTAGAAAATCATGTTATACTAATGATACATTTTTGATCCCTTCAGATGGAGTGGAATACGTTGAAACTCATTCAATGGATTGCTTCAAGCCTCAGGCTTAAATTACTCAGCATGTTTATCATCCTCAGTTCAGTACCACTGATCGTGGTTGGATTGATTTCTTACCACAAATCCTATACGGTCGTATCCAATCATAACAAGGCCTCGACACAGCTGGTTGCCGACCAGCTTGCCAGGAACATTGACATCTTGTTTGAGGATACGGAACGGCTGCTCGAACTGGGCAAGAACCCGCAAGTGCTTCAATACCTGTATTCTCAATCGGAGTCCTACCCGGAAGCCAAAGCCATCCTTCAGACATACAATCTTTATCGGGAAACCTACAAGTATGACAAGGTCCTTAATATCTCGTTCGTGAATTTCTATGGAAAAGGCATAAGTGAACGAAAAGGCGTGTTCAAGCTGGAACGAAATCCGCTGCGTAACCCGTACTTCAAGTATCTTATACAGTATCCGGATGCCATTCTGCGCATCCCTCATTCTGCAGCCTATGCCGAATATAACAGGCTGGATGGGTTTGCTTACCCTAAACAGAATGCGCTTTCAATTATAACCACGGTCAAAGAGCGAATTACGCATGAGGTCATCGGGTTCATCGTAATTGATTTGAATGATTCGTTCATTGATGATTTTTTGACGAATACCCCTATTAAGGATTCCGGTTTTTTCTATATTAGTGATCAATACGGAAATACACTCTTCAGGCCGGATGCCACCCCGGCATCCATAACCATGATGGATCAGATCCGATCGGTCCCTTTACATCTACAGCACGACAGCTTTATCCTGTCTACAGGATCCAAGCCCCAGTTTGTTGTATACAGCACCTCAAAACAGACCGGATGGAAAATGATCGGGGTAGCTCCTTATCAGGAAATCATTGCAGAGGCCAATAGCATTCGCCAATTGATCATCATTACGGTTTTGTTAAGTGCTTTCTTTGCGATATCGTTATATTTTTTCCTGAATAATCGACTGATTCTTCCCATCCGGATTCTGATGAACAAGATGCGTAAAGCTGCAAACGGTTACTTGGAAGCCAAAGTCACACCACACGGCTCGGACGAAATTGCTGATCTGGGCAAAAGTTTCAATGTGATGCTGGATAAGCTCAAAACACTAATTGAAAAGAGCATTCGAGAGAATGAACAGGTGAAAATAGCTGAACTACGCACGTTGCAAGCTCAGATCAACCCTCATTTCCTGTATAACACGTTGGAATCCATTCTATGGATGGCTGAAGCAGAGAAAAAAGAAAATGTAATCAAGCTTGTGCAGGCCCTCTCGAAATTCTTTCGTTTGAGTCTGAACAAAGGATTCGACTGGGTATCCATTCAAACCGAGCTTGAACATGCGCGGAGTTACTTGGTTATTCAACAGATGAGGTACCACGATATTCTCACCTACGAGATCAGCGTTGATCGTGAACTTCAGGATTATCCCATTTTGAAAATGACGCTGCAGCCCCTGATTGAAAACGCGCTCTATCATGGGATCAAGAACAAACGCGGTCAAGGGCTGATATCCATACACGGGTATGTAGAGGACAATAGCATCATTCTCACCGTACAGGATAACGGAATTGGCATGTCTGCGGATCGATTGGCACAATTACGTGAAGAGCTGGAGAAGCCGGCAGATTCCCGTTCACCCCAAGATGACGAGCAGGAAGGCGGATTTGGTCTGCTCAATGTACATCACCGGATTCGACTCTATTTTGGACCAGCTTATGGTGTTGAAATGGAAAGTACGTATATGGAAGGCAGCACATTTATGATTCGTATCCCCAAAAGCAAGGAGGTTAACCGTTGAAAAAGGTGATGATCGTGGATGACGAAATTGGAATTCGGGAGAATATACGCAGCTGCATCGATTGGGAAAAGGAAGGTTTTCACTATTGCGGGGATGCACCCGACGGCGAACTTGCGTTACCTTTAATTCATGAATGGGCTCCGGATATTTTGATTACAGATATCAAAATGCCATTTATGAACGGATTGGAACTGACCTCCATCGTTCGCACTCAACAACCTGATATCAAAATCATTATTATGAGCGGTCATGATGAGTTCAGCTATGCCCAGGAGGCCATCCGACTTGGTGTGACCGAGTACTGTCTAAAGCCCATTAGCGCAGTAGAGCTAATCCAAATGCTTCATAAGGTCAGCAAACAAATGGATGAAGAACATCAACGCATGACAAACCGGACGATCACCAAAGAAAAACTGCTGGCCGATCTGTGCGGAGGACTCATCGGTACAACTGATGCGATTGAATCAGCTAAACAACTCTCACTTCCTCTCTCGGCCAGGTATTATACAATTGTCATTATCGACGTTAGATTAACAGATGATTCCCGGGACCCGGAATCCCTGATGAAGAAGCTGCTTCCCATACTGGAGGAAACTCGTGATCCCCACGTTGAACTTCTTCCTTATATTCGAAGCCGGACCGAGTTGGTGCTTCTGCTCAAGTACCACTCCGATGACAACATATCCGTATATCTGGAGCAGCTTCGCGGGCGGATTCGTATGGAACTTGAGCATACGTTCAATTGTAATATTATTCTGGGCATTGGCAGTCAGCAGGAGCGTCTGCAAGGAATTCATGTCTCTTATCTGGAAGCGGAGGAGGATAAATATATTAATCGACTCACCCTTCAGAACAGAGCTTCTCTACATGACATTAACCTGGATGAGCAAACGACTCTTTTTCTCGACAGGAATTCGTTTCTTGAATTTCTCAAAATCGGCAGCCCCAATCTGCGTGACCATTTTGTGCAAGAGTTTGCCGCTCCATTACAGTCCTTCGACTGGAAGTCCTCCTCGTATGGCTTCTATCTGTTGAATGATCTTACGCTGGAGTCGTTTCGGCTCGCGAATCAGTTGTTCCGCATGAGTGACCATTCGGATGAGAACATTACTTCCCTACAACAGACGATTCGGAAGATTACGTGCTGGGAGGATTGCACCCAATATCTGTGCTCCCTGCTTAACTTGTTATGGCAGAGAAGAGCAGCCTGCTCCGGTAAATACAGTGATGTCATTGATCAGGTGAAAGCTTATGTATCCCGTGAATACAATAACGAACAGGTCTCGTTGAAGATGATTTCTGCACACGTCAGAATCAGTCCAAGTCATCTAAGCAAGATTTTTAGTCAGGAAACTGGTCAAACGATAACGGAGTATCTAACCCAGATTCGAATCGGCAAAGCCAAGGAGCTGCTGAAAACAACCAACAACAAAACCTTTGAGATTGCTTACAAAGTTGGTTACAACGATTCTCACTATTTTTCTAATATATTCAAGAAAACAACAGGTTTTACACCAAGAGAATACCGAACTCAAGGGACCGAGGAATCGCAGGCCAGACCAGCAGATATGAGAAAAGAGCAAATGTATGAATAAAGCCAGATTAGCACTTTTACTTACACTAATCCTTGTGTTCCCGATGATCATTTCATCCGGTTCGGCACACATTCGCCCACAACAGATGGCTACAGCACTTCCTGCGACTTCACCTGTAGAGAAATCTGCAGCGAGCAAAACTTTTGGTATTATCTATCCAATGACGTATCCAACCTATGAGATGATCACGAAGGATGCAACGGAGTATGCAGGGAAACACAATATCACGTTAATTGTAAACGCACCTGATGAAGCCAATACCGAACAACAGATCCGTATCATGGAGAATATGATCAAACAGCATGTGGACGGGATAGCTATATCTCCTGTGGATGCTGCTGCACTTACACCCGTTATTGATGCAGCCCAAGCCGCGGGTATTCCTGTCATTACATTTGAGTCAGATGTCCCATCCAGTCATCGAATCGCTTATGTGGGCGCCGATAACTACCGTACTGGCCAGCAGTTCGCCATGACGACTACAAGACTTCTGCATAATCAAGGCATGATTCTTGTCGAGAATGGTTTGGAGGAGATGCAAGGTTTGCAGCAGCGGCTTAATGGATTCATTGATTACATCCGCAGTGAAACAGACATCGAAATCTTGGAAGTTCGTTATCATCAAGGGAATGAAGATCAAGCCATGTCCGATATGGAGAACATGATTCAGGCTCACCCTCACTTCAATGCGATTATCGGGCTCGATTTTGTTTCTGTCTCTGCCTCTACCCTGATCTGGAAAGCAAAAGGCCTTAACCGGCATTTAATCGCGTTCGGTGATAGCCCGACCAGTGAAAACGGGTTGCTCAACGGTCAATTGTCTGCCGTTATTTCGCAGAATGAAGGAGTCTGGGGTGCAAAAATGATGGAGATCCTGTTACTCGCTAGCGACGGTGTGCCTGTGAAGGAATTTATTGATACGGGGATCATTGAAATAAATCAGGAAGGTAGTAATTAAGGGGATGTTCGCCTGTCATTCAGATGACAGGTGAACATCCCCATTTAAATTTCGTACACGTAGTTATTACATCCGTTCATCGAAGTGTTTCTCAAGAAAGATGACTCTCAAGTATGATGTTCCTTTTGAGAAGTCATTTCTTCCATTCGTTTTCTAATATGCTCATCTCGATAAGATTCCAGAAGGTATCTTCATGCCTTCTCGCATCACGAATAAGTCCTTCTTGTACAAAGCCCGCTTTTTCATAACATCGGATGGCTGAGACATTAAAATCAAATACGCCCAGACTGATCCGGTGTAACTTCTCCTCTTCAAATCCAATTCGAAGTGCCTCATCGATCATTTGCTTCCCATAACCTTTACCCTGATATGACTTACCAACAAGTACCTTACCGATACGCCCTGAACGATTATATCGATCGATACCACCAAGAGCAATATGGCCTACAATCTCCTGAGTCGATTCATCCATCACTTTATAAATGAACTTATTCGAAGTGTTCTTATCATTCGCACCTTGCAAATAATCCGCTAGCTGTTCCTTGGAAAGTGGATAATGGAACTGCGGGCCAGCCCACTGGAGCAGAAATGCTTCATCCCCACTCCATTCGATCAGTTGATCAAAATCTTCCGGTTCAAAGTATTGGAATGTAATCATGTATATCCACCCCTTCTTTTTTATGTCATATCATATCTTATTTCAGTTCTCTTGTGTCGTCATAATTATGAGTTTCATCAAACGCTTTGTTTCTTATATTCATTTCATGAATGTAGTTTCTGACAACATTCATTGTACTAATTAAACAGATAACTCCACCCAAAATACATATCGCACCTATCCAATAATTCAGTGCAAAATTCACTTGATAATCACTCGGAGTATAACTGCCAGCTGCTGCTGACTGGAATGCTGCATAGCCTAGCTTGGGAATCACCTCTTCAATCATTTTCGAGATCGTAATAATCACAATTCCTAACATGATAAAGAGTAATGAGAAAATAATGTATACATGCTTCAAAGAAAAGCTACCTCCTTTACAATCCAAATCGCGTGTGTTTTGGCACTACTTGCATCTTAGAAGCCGAACGACTTCGCCATCAATCAGCCCTTCACTTACTCTCTGAAAACCAAGTGATTCATACAGATTTCCGGCGATACCATTTTCCGGCCTGTGTCCAATCATGATGCGTTTGCAATTCAGTGCTTCTTTCATTAGATCAATTAACTTCCTCAACGCTTCTCTTCCATAACCTCTAGCCTGATATTTTGTATCTATCATTAGAGCAAGAAGCCAGTAGTTATCCTCATGATCCGCCTTATCTGAGTACACAGCAAAACCAACCAGATCCGAATCAAAATAGATGGTCATGGGTTGAAAGTCTTCCACTACTTTGGATTCAGCAATCCAATATACAACCGGAGCGGGAAAACTTTTTTTCTGTTCTTCCGTTACATTCAGTTGAGTACATGCATACCAATTATCCACCGATACACGTTTTAAATGAATCATAAATTGAAATTCCTCCTCGTGAAAATTACACAGAGGAATCCCTCGGAACCCTTCCTTAGGGGTCCTCTGCGCTAGACAAAAACACCTCTTGTAACTTCATTTCTACTTTTCAGATTCGTATTGTTTCTCATATCACATCACTCCTCTCACGTATATTTCAGCTTTTCAACGAAATTTCACGATTAAGACTTGTTAAAGCTCGCTTGCAGTGTCCATTCTAATCTGCGGAGCCATTCCCTATGTACATCTGGATGAGCATTCTTGATTCGGTTCATGATCTGTATTACTTTGGATGTGGAATATGCCCGAATTAGATCATTTGTTACATCAATATTTGTACGTTCTGTATATGCATTTAAGAAGACTTCTGACAGATCCTTTGCCATGTGAGGGTAATGAAGATGCACAAACCAGACCACCCATGCGATATCAAACAACGGATTGCCCCAACCTGCCCACTCCCAGTCCAAAATGAACATTGAATCGTTGGATAACATGACATTATGTGGTCCGTAATCTCCGTGAATCAGAGTTTGCTCCCCATGATCGGAAATGTCCAACACTTCTTTTACCATGCTTTTGATTCCGGAGGGTACAAACTCAAGTTCCTCAACATCATTAGCGGACTTCATTATGACTGGCAGCTCTGCTTCGCAGTCACCTCGTTTGATTGTGTGCACGTCTCTGGCGAGATATATACCAAGTTGCTCATAAATTTTCCTGCCTTGGTCACGTCCATCTTGATCCAGCAGCCTCTGTGCGTTTATTCCTGGAACATATTCCATCATAACAAACAGCCAGTTTTCTTTTTCAAAGCAATCATGCACTCGCGGAGTCACGCCAGAATGATTTAACAACCTTAGCGCGCTTATTTCTGTCCTTGCATCTGTATTTTCTACATGATAGATTTTAGCAATCATCTGCGGATCAGTTCCCTCAAGTAAAAGGGTCGTATTGGTATAACCACCTGTTAGTTCAACGATGTTCACATTCGGAAATCTGTTTAACAAGATGTCTTGGTTCACTTCATGCATTCCTTCTTTCTTAGTCCTTGAAGTGCAGTCCCTTTTATACAAGCTCAAACCAAATCTTCTATCTCTGAAAGCACAGGGCTATGTTTAATCAGTTCAGCGATTTCAAAAGATTTATTGGCACCTAACACTTCCCTAACAGCTTCAACCCCCTCTGACTTCCAGACCGAACAGACATATTTAGAAAAAGCATACCCATTCAAAGCATATCCACTGTCCTGTAGCCGTCTGAATAACCCCACACTTTCCTCTACCTTTTCAATATCTGTCAAAATACATGCCAGATTGTTCATCGCGATGTGAACATCTCTCTGTGAGTTACTGGATGAATTCAATTGTCTCCAGCTACCTACAACTTCCTGATTTTTTATTTGATCTAATGCTGACCAGTCGATCTTGTTTATCAAATTCAGCGTTTCATCCAGAAGCAGATTTACTTCTCTAACCTCCCCGGCATGATACAGATAGGCCAGACGCTGTTTGTTGTATGTAATTCGGGCAAAAAGAATATTGGACCATGTCTCATCTTCTTGTATAAGCTGGTTCATATTTTCAAGCACACTGTCCATTTCACTGTATCTCTCCAAAACCCAAAGCGAACCACCCAAAGCCCGATGGCTCTCGAATCGAACACCTCGGTTGGTATCCAACTTCGGAGCATTATCGCAAGCATATTGGTACCAGTCCATCCAATGATCAAAGTAGTTCCCCAGAGATAACGACAACGCTTGTGTCGAATCCGAAACGATCCAGTGTAACTGCTCCGGGGCGAGATTTTCTTTCCCCCATTTGAAGAATTCCCGGTGATTGGCATAAAGCGGTTTCGGCTCTCTTAACAAGGCATAACTATCTGAAATATTCCAGTAGACCCAGCCTTGTTCATGGACAGACAATTTCCTGGATTGTTCGAAGTTTTTCAGTAACTCAATCATACCCTGATGATCCCCTCGAACTACTAATTCCTGAAAAGATTGAACGATATTCATCCCCATCCTCCGTCCCTAATTAGTTTCAACACAGCTATGTCAATGGCTTCGTGCCGCAAG
The DNA here is from genome assembly GCF_038004485.1 of Paenibacillus sp. FSL R7-0026. Taxonomy (NCBI): domain Bacteria; kingdom Bacillati; phylum Bacillota; class Bacilli; order Caryophanales; family Paenibacillaceae; genus Paenibacillus; species Paenibacillus sp. FSL R7-0026. Next base: position 2,288,555 of record NZ_JBBORG010000001.1, on the reverse strand, counting down.
CTGTAATGAAATTCATCATCGCATAGGCTTCCGGCGAATGATTTATCGCTTCAGATGCTTGTTGCAGCTGAGCAAATTCCTCCGAACTGATCACACCTTTTTCAGCAAAATGTACAAAACGATTAAGATTAAACTGGTGCTTAAACCCTTCTATGCCTAACAGATCACTATGTTGAAGGACAGAATCAATGTCAACATCGATGTATCCGCTCTCAGAAAGGAGACGCGGCAGACTTCTGCCAATTAAGCGATTACCACCGTGTTGTGCTACATAGTCCGAAATTTTCATTAATACCGTATGCAAAGCAGGAACATCAGGATTCACTGCTCCAAAAACGCCGTCATCCACATCAATAATGGCAAGACGGCCGCCAGGCTTCAGTACACGATATATCTCTTGTGCAGCTTCGTTTGGATTGTTCAAGTGAAGAAAGATCAGTCTTGCCACGACAAAATCAAAAGAATCATCAGGCAGATCCATCTGGTAGATGGAAGACTCTACAAATTGTAATCGCGTGGAAGGAATATCTTTCAGCCGTTCTTTGGCTTGTGCTTGCAGTGAACGATCAATCTCAAGCGAGGTAAGCTCGCTGTCCGGCAGACTGTTCAATAGTTGCTCTGTAATGTAACCCGGTCCGCTTCCGACCTCCAATACACGCATTCCATTTTTCAAACCATACCATTCTAGATTTCGGAATTCTTTGGACCACCCCATTACCGCCTGTATCTTTAACCTCTCTAATTCCTCTTGTAAACTTAACACTGCCGTTTGGATACTGTATGTTGAACGCGGATCACTCATATATTCCCTCCTGTTCTTCAGTAGATTAATAAAAACATATATTCTTAGACCTTTTTCTTCCCTAGAAAAAGAGCAACCTTATGTTGTTTCTCTATCGTTCCACCTGTAGCATCAATGGAATGTTTGATGCGCTCCAGCCAAGTTGCTGCATAATTCAATACACGTGATGTTTGTATAGTCCTTGCTCACCAATCCGCCAGTGGCCTGCCCTGTTCCGCAGCCAATCTCTAGAATGGAATCCTCGTTATTAAGATTCAGGTATGTAAAAATATCATCAAACATTTCACTCGGATAGACGGGTCTATATCGTTCATATTCATGTGTTACGAGATTAAACGTTTCCTTATTTTCCATTTCAGCAGCCCCCATTTCAATTATGATTTTCCCATAGTACATTGACTAAACTTACCATATCTTATTATTCTTGATAGTAAGAGGATAAACCTTTCAATAAGAGAATGATGATAGTTTAAGTTCAAATTTTATATCCTAGAGGAATGAGGTGTTCTTGTGAAAAGTATATTTGATACGATGAATGCCGCTGAAATTACAGAGCGCATGGATCAACTAAGTGAAAATTCCATCCCTAAATGGGGCACGATGCAGGTCTCTCAAATGCTGGCTCACTGTTCAGCATTTCATGATATCCCCTTAGGAAATGCTTTTCCACCTAGAGGATTACTTGGGAGACTTATAGGACGGTTGGCAAAACCAATGTTTTATAATGACAAGCCCTTGCCCCATAATATGTCTACGATCCCGACAATCATTATTGATGACCAACGACAGTTTGTGGCAGAAAAAGAAAAGCTTAAGCAGCAGATTAAGATTTTTCAACAAGGTGCTTCAGAAAAATTCTCCCGCCACCCCCATCCCTTCTTCGGAAAATTAACAGCCGAGCAATGGGGTAAAGGCATATACAAGCATTTAGATCATCATCTAAAGCAATTTGGAGTTTAGCGGTTATGCACGGTCTAAATTAGCAATGACTCAACTTCATTAACCCAATCTCCTTCTTCGTCAGCCAGTAAAGTCTCCCAGCCAAGTAGCTTAGCAGAATGTAAATTTTTCTCTTGATCATCTATAAATAGAACCTCTTCCCCAGCTACCAGGAAGGTTTCTACCCGTTGGTATATCTCAATCTCAGTTTGCATAAACCCACTTGATTAGAGATGGTTACACTTTTGGTAAATGAGCTTAAACGGCTAAGATTCGGCTCAATCCATTCCTTACAATGATTGCTGAGTAGATGGATATCTGCGAACTCACTCCATCGCTCAAGGTATTGAGCGGCTGGTAAGGGAATAATTGAATTGTACAAAATGTCTTTCGCTCGGCTGATTGATAATTCGGGATACAACTCCTTCAACGATTGCCAGAACTCTTCTTCCCTCATCATTCCTGTCCAGAGCTTTCGTTTGATTCCTGCAAAATGTACTTTCAAAGATTCTGCGGATAGGTTGGTTTCCTGAATCATATCTTTCCAGCACGTCAACGACATATTACTTAACAAAACACCTGCGATATCTAAAACGATCTGTGGTCTGCCTTTCATTTTATCGACCCCCAAGTTCATCTAATACGACGTAATGGACCTCAAGTTACTTAAAGGCATCATGTGGAAGGACAGCATGCACACCCTTCACGCCATTCACAATTTGGGTGATACGCAGGTCAATTACCGCGCTTCCAAGTGCAATCGCTTCCACTCGATCTAGTCCGTACAACTCACCCATCAGATTTAACATGCCGTCTAATGCTTGAACGGTAGCCTCATTCAAATCTTCATGAAAACCGAAGGTAAGCCAGCCTGACGGCGTATGTGCTCGAGGATTGGTCAAAATCATATCATCAATCACGTTGATCGTGATATCGACAAGCTCCATTGCACATTCAATGGCCTGACAGCTGACTTCACCATCTCCCTGCCGTGCATGACCGTCACCAATCGCGAGATAACCTCCGTCTACGGGGATAGGTAAATATAATTTACTTCCCTGCACCAGTTCCTTGCAGTCGATGTTTCCTCCACAATAGCGAGGCGGCCAAGTCGTATGAATTCCACCTGACTCTGGCGGCATGCCCACTACACCCATAAACGGCGAGAGAGACACCGTAAAGGATTTCCCGTGTATTTCACAAGTTCCATTCATCGTTTGACGATCAAGTGTCCAATTCAGCGACAGTTCTTCAACCTCTGTTAGATGTAACTTCTGGTTCTGCCAGTTCGGATATCCGCCAGCGGAAGTAAACCCGTATCTCCCGGGTACGATCTCATTGAAAATAATCTCCAACGTCTGTCTTCGCTTCGCCTCATCGATATAGATCGGACCGATTAAGGCATGACCTCCATCTTTTTCACCTTGTCGATCAAAAGGTTTCATGCGTTCCGTATAACTCACACCCGTTCCCCAGCCCGCATCCAGCGTCTGAAAACGAATAGAATCACCAGATTTCACGCTCAAAATGGGAGTTACCTCATTGGTAAATGAACCAATCAGATTTTCCTGAGTTAATTCAATCGTATGACTACTCACTACAATCCCTCCCTGGTTTGGGATACATATTATATTCAAAGCAAGCAACATGCTGTGTTCCGTGTCACCCCCTGCCTGCTAAATCCTTTACGCTTCAAGGTTGGCAAGATATTTCTTCAACGGTTCCATATGATGCTGGTCATGCCATATAAAATCTTTAAGGTATTGGGGAATAGAAAATACATTACCCTCTGCGTCCAAATACGTCTGATGAAGCTGTTCCTCCGATAACCCTCGAATGTCATTCATAATTTTATGGCGGTACGTGATAGCCTTATTTACGATTTCGGACGTCTCTGTTCGGTTACCATACTCAATAGCTTTGCGATTAAACTCTTCAAAATTCATATGTTTCAACGTAACTGGCTGCTTCAGAGCAATCTTCTCAATCGCTTCTTTGTAAAAATATCGGTCCCATAACATGATATGACTGACGATGGATTTTATCGTCCATTTCCCTGCTTCCATGCTTGAATTCCATATGCTCTCCTCGAGATGAGTCATCGTCTTGACAAACAACGCCCATTCTTCAAAGGTTTGAAGCAAATGTTCAATCTCTTTGGTCATGATTACATTTCCCCCTTCTTTCTTTTTGAAATGATTCACTGCTCTATATGTTCTCTTCGGTTCCGATTCATCCATCCCAAAGCATAATCAACCATCTCTCTTTGGGGTATCAAATAACTCACTGCTTTCCCTACCATTCCTTCGGTAACAGCGTTAGTCTGGATCTTAAACTCATTAAAAATCAATTCAAAATCATCCGATTCATTGTTAATATCATCGTATGTAGTCCATTGTTCAATCCCATTCACCAGCATTTTTACTCCCCAGACTTTTGGCTTAACAAATGTATTCTGCTGTTTATACTCTGCCAGGTGTAAGGAGGTGTTACTATTTGTAGGCGCACCAAGTAACAGAATGTATCCACTCAAATCATAGATTTTTCCTAACGGAGATTTCTCATTTAATGCATAATGCAAGTTGTGATCTTCCATTATCCGTTTTGCGTCTTTCCCCCAGGCAGCAAAAGACATGTGCGGATGTGAGCTTCGAAACACACCATCTTGCCTCCGAAACACCTCAGGAATGATGCCCATATACGAGGTTGGGGTTAGATCAGGATAATAAATAGGCATATTGTCTTTGATGAACTCAATGTCCTCTGAAGACAGGTTCGCGTCATGCTCTGAAGGTTCACAAAGATGTTCTGTTTGAGTGGGCATGACAATGGTTCCATTGGTTCCAACGGCTTCTTCCAGAGCTAAAATAACACTTACCGGGCCACCTATAACCTTACCTATTGCTTTGAAGGAGGAATGAACGATTATCGTCATGCCCTTCTTAACACCTAAGCCTCTTAAATCATTAATGAGCGTACTTTTTGTAATTCCAGCTGTTATCATATGAACTTTTCATCCCATGCTGTATTGATAATTCCCCGTCTAACATTCCATTCTTTCAGCATTTTTCGTTTTACGGCAGCCCGCTCTCCTATGGCCAATTCCAAAAACCGCATATCATTTTGGATCATCATTATTCACCTCTCTAATAAGTACTGCATAAGCGCTTCTCTCGTCATTGGATGCAGAATAACATCTTCCGAGTTCATCATACGTTCTGCCAAATTGGAATCTTTGACTCTGCGGCCCCATTTTCTTGAAAAAGATCTCCAGTCACATACCATTTCTATAAAATATTTTTTTGGCATAGGCAAAGCTTCTTCTGTAGTTCTGTTTACAATCCAATACTCCCAATGATGTTTATTATGATTCTGGTGATGTAACCATGCGTTCTTCCATCTTAGTTCTGTATCTTCATCTTTACGGCCCGCATAAAACTTGATTGCATAAGGGATAAATTCTTGAGGACAAAACTTGGATAAATCATGAAGCAGCCCCTGTACATATAAACCTTCATGCCAGCACTCGATTAAAACATTCAATTTATGTTCAGTTACATATAAAAAGTACCTCCAATATGAAGAAAGCAATGTCATCCCCACGCCCCAGCTTCTTTTTACATTCTCTTCAATTTATACAGTGAACCTTTATTCACTTTTAAACAGCGTATTGATAATCATCTCGGCACATTCCTCAGGTGTATGCAGACTCGTATCCACCGAGTAGCTATACTGAATGTCGGAAGCCATGATTTGATGCTGCTCATCCGATTGCTCTTCTCTTCGATCCCCACGTTCGATGTTCCGCTGACGGCAGATGTCGAGGGGGCAATATAACTCAACGATATCCAGTGGATACCCTTCAAAAATCTGTTTGACTTGTTCATAATGCGGCGCGAGCTCCGGTCTTTCCACAAGAATGCCATCAATCAGAACATGCTTGCCATGGTCTGAAAACACTTTTGCCGTATGATACATCATTACAATCGCTTCACTCAGATACTTCCAGTAATCCGTCTGTAGATGTTTATCACCGATCGTATTTTCAAATAAATCATTAGCCACAACATAGAAAAACGGATCATCGTATGATTGCATCGCCTCTACAATTGAAGTTTTACCAGAGCTGGTTACACCGTTCAAAAATATAATTTTTCCTTTTTCCATGATAGTCATCTTCCTTTGCTTAAGTATAGTTTTATAAATGTAATACAGCGTGTTCTACGTGTGTTTCATTGATTTTTTGAGCAGCATGATTTGGCCAATATGATAGGCATTATGAATACATAGATTTGATACAACTCCCCACCATGGCGCGTTGAAATAGGAAGGGATCTCACGGGTCAATTTATGTTCTTCGCTGTCTTCTAGTGCCCTGTTCCAATCACCAAAGACGGTTTTCAGTCTATGTAATGTCTTGCCCCACTCCACATCATTCAAGTTAGACAGATCTATGTCAAATGTATCCTCATTATTCACTGAATGCTGCCCGTCGACCTTTTCGGCAACATATCTCGCAAGCCACCTCTCATTCCAGAAAATAAGATGATTGACGATCGCCCAAATGGAGTGCTCCCCCTCATTCTTTACATAAGCGGCCTCCGCCGCATTGAGGTCTGTCAAAATATCATGAAGCGGAATAAACCAGCTCTTGTCATGATAACAGGCGTTTAATTGGTCTATGAGAATAGCTTTGTAACTCATCGTTGCACCTCACTCAGATTAAACTTTGAATCAAAAGTTACGTAAGAACCATTTTGGTAAATCAAACCATTCAGCTGCATTCCATAGGCACATCCACCATCAATGCCTATCTTGTCTTCACCAAACCAAACATCCGCAGATCCATGAATGTCTATCGTAATTGTATGTCCAAAGACGATCTTTTTGTGTAGATTGGTGAACGTATGATGAATAAATTTATCTTTGATATACATAAAATCATGATCTGGTTGTTTCCACCATTCTATGTAATCAGGGTTTAATCCGGCATGAACGTAAATATGAGCTTCATCCTCATGATATAGAAGTAATTCACTCAAAAAATCAATATGATGACCGTAATCTATTTTTATTGCCTCTCTCGCTTGGTCCAGCATTTCATCAGAAATTTCGCCTTCAATATTACAATAGCTCTGAAGCGTTTGAAGACCTCCATGTTCAATAAACTTGGCTTTAATTAATGAACTTCCCTCATTTATAAAATCAACAAATCGTTGATCGTGATTAACTCTTAATGCGATCGCATGATTTTCTTTTACTAATCTGATAACCTCTTTGACCACTTCTTTACTGTTAGGACCTCGATCCACATAGTCACCGAGCAAAATTAGTTGATCATATTTCGAATTGTAATTGATATCATCCAATAACTGATTAAATGGATCAATGTAGCCATGGATATCGCTAATCATTATTGTCCGATTCATAATAACTCCTTTTAGAACAGTTTTAATATAAAATTTATCCGTTCATTGACTTCGCAATCTTCATCACAAGATCTTCTGACATGTTTCCGCCAATGATCTCGTATTGTAGCGCCTTCCCATGCACATCCTCTTCGATCCATATCAATTGGGAAGTTTCGTTATTGAAAATATAAAATGCTTCGACGCCACGTATGGCTACCTGTTTAACCTTAGTACCATCATGATCAGGCAATGCGATCCGGCTCTTTGTTGTCCCGAAAATATTAAGTTTATAACCACCGTATTCTTTATATGTGATGCTGATGCCCACAACCTTCTTATTGGGCTTCAGGTCTCTTATCACTACATTTCTGCCTGACCTGTTACTTTCTTCAATCATTTCATCGATTTCTTGCGGAGTTAAATTATCAAATCCATAAAACACATGAATGGCATCTATATCAGAATCAATCGGAAATTTCGGCTGCCATGGAGAGTAATGCCGTTGCAATAGCTCCAGACCATCTTCCCATGGAATGGCTGCATAATTGGTCTGTTGCGTGAATTGATTTTCTATAACATCTGCGGTGTAAATCGCCTTCCCGTCACCAGGCTTTAAGTCAATGACTATCCGGTCAATCGCATGATCATTGCGTAAGGATTCAATTTGAATTTTTCCAAGCACATCTCCGCTTTTGTTTTTGATATCCATTGGTCTTTCACTCCTTTGTTTTCAAAAATACCTTTCTGATCTTCATGCTATAGAAAGCTGAGACCTACAGAAGATAAAACGATCATGAGGACTCCAAATATGCAAATCGTCGGCAAGATATCCTCGTAACCATAACTTGTCGTTTATTCGTCTGAGATAAAAACCTTTTAGAAATTCATTATCCTCCGTAAGGGCTGCAGATGCTATCGTAATGGAGCCGGACGGAGCTTTGTTACCCTCTGAAATATTGGTAGAACATATCTCAGGCTGATCCAAATATTGCATTCTTAGATAAGGTCCTAACTCAACCGGACAACATTCTAACCCAAGATCATTTGCTCTTCGAAAGAGCTGAAAAGTCGTAGCACCATCCGAAAATCCAAGTTGTCTGACGGTCAACTCAACCGTTTGCAAGCTTCGCTTTGTACTGGAAACTATAAATCTATCATCATATAACAACTGTTCTCCATATTTATTCAATAAAATAGAGTGTTGGTCCAGTTTCTGTATAAGCTGTGGTTTTGTTAAACCGCCAACGTCTACTATTCTAATTTCAACTGAACAGTCAGGGTATACGTTCTCATCTTCAATCAACATCTGCATCCCCCTAATCTAATTCTGAATCCGTTTACATACAGATCCTAGGTGATTGATAGCTGCAGACTAAGGCTCCTCATTAGAAATTCAATTCACAGTCAGGGTGTTCCCACACATCAAATAAGTTACCGTCCAGATCTTCTAACACAAAAAACTTCCCATACTGTCCCTCATCACTAATAGCCCCTACTTTCACATTCTCTGATGTTAAGTAGTCATGTAAAGAACCAATGTCATCAGTGAAAAATGTAATGACCCATCTCTTTTTCTGATGAACTTCAAATGTCGCTCGTGTTTCATTATCGCTTTGGATCAAGTCCAAAATTGGGCGATCACCCCGAAATAAACTCAAATATCCTTCGCGTTGGTGGCGTATGTTAAATCCAAAATGTTTTACAAACCAGGCGGCTGACACTTCTAAATCTTTCACTGGAATTACATTATATGCTATGCCCAGAATCCTTCCATTCCCCATATGTTACCTCCACACTTGAGATGTATAAGACCTACCACCCCTGCGATGTTATACAAGATTTAATTTGAGCAATATGATGCTGCCCGTGCCATACAAATCTTTGAATCGCCATATCCAATGAAATTGTACCTAACACTTCTGTTCGGAGTTTTCGTCTAAACTGATCGGGATGTAGCCCTTGCAGCAACGTGAGGAATCGCTTGTGCAGTATCTCCATCAACAAAATTGAATCTTCAATTGGCGTATTCCTGTAATCATGTAATGATGCCCATAAATCCTCTCGATATGAGCTTGCCATCGGTTCATCTTCAGTCAAGGCTCTCTTAAATCTGATATAAGCGTTCATGTCATTGTCCGCCAGGTGGTGCACAATCTGTGTGATTGTCCAACCGCCATTACGATAAGGAGTACAACGTTGTTCATCATTGAGATGTTGTGTAATCTCTCTTAAGGTCTTCGTAATTCCGGAAATTTGACCTATGATGTGGATTCGGTCCTCATTAGAGAATTTAAGACTTGGCTCAAAGTGTCCTATCGGAAAGCGTATTTTTTCATCCAAGGTTGTCCACCTCTCCGTTTCTCTACTATAGTACCAAATCATATCCAATATAACCCACAATGTTCCATTTGCGAAGTGTAAAAGCAAAAAAAGAAGCAACCTTTGTTCCCGGGCTGCTCCTTATATTAAACTACTCTCATATCTGTATTTTGATTAGAAAACTAGCGCAATTAAACCTGAGTTATGGGCACAAGCATATAAAAATCGCCCCTATCTTGGGTCGAAAGGTGTTTGTCTAGAACATCATTAACCAAGAGAGGAGCGACTTTAAGGTCGAGTCTATCATAATGCAGAGCTTTAAGGAGTGTTGTAAGGAGCAGTTTTCTCTCCAATTTATTGAGGTCTCGTCTTCGAGCCGAGGAAGTAAGTCCGATGCGCTAATGTAGTGTTAGACGACCCTCATTATTCCTTTACGTCAGCCCTCACATCCTATAATTTGATATCACATCCATCGAGAGGTTTGTCACTTTCAATCAGTTTTACCGTTTCAATAATAGCATTCTTTTGAAAATCAGTAAGATTCTCTTCCTTCCCATTCCAATTGTTAAGCCACCAAAAGAAGGAACTAATATTTCTATATTCCATAAACAAAGGGATCCTCTGGATCCATTCTTGCCCCATGCTGTTCTGCTTGATATAACCTTCTAGAAATTCATTTAAGAAATGCTTTGCAAATTCATGTTTCGATCCCCAAGCCTTATAATCTGAACCCCACCAAACAGCGTGAGTAGCTGCGATTCCAATATCAAGTGCAAACCACCCGTACAACGAATCATCAAAATCAAAAACAGTTATCTTGCCTTGATCGATAAGAAAATTGTAAGGATGAAAGTCATAATGGATCAGACCGTATGATTCTTTGCTTCTAGGCAGGTTTTTCATTTCCTTTTCAATTGTTCTGAGTTTATTGAGGAGTATTTGATAATTACCAAAATGTAAATGTGGATTGTTTATTTCCGCTACATTCCATTCCATCCTTTTGTTTTTCAAATCGCCAGGATCATAAGATTTTGTCAACCGATGCATTGACCCCATTGTTTCGCCCCATGTTTTAAACAAGCTCTGTCCCCATAATTGCGGATCGTTATCGAAAAAAATGCCAGAGGCTCCTTCGAACGCAGTTGCAATATAGCACTTTTCATAGTGCTTACACACAGCAGTTAATTCACCTTCTATAGTTTGGATTGGCAAAGATGCATGAATGCCTCTTTCAACTAAATACCGTACCCAATGGACTTCTGCCTTAATATTAAGCTCAAATTCTACTGGTTTTTCAGATAAACGTAAAAAATATTCCTTATGCCCTTTATTAAACCTGTATACTTCATTACACGAGTTGCTTACGAACTTTAACGTATTAGTATCAAATCCAAATGAATCAGCTGCTTGAGAAAGTATTTCATTACCAACCAAAATGATTCTCCTTTTCTACTTCAATGTTATTTCATTCAAGTGTGAGTTTCGGAGTGTTTCATCTAACGTTCCTGTTTTCACTAACCAGCTTACGCAAGGTGTCCGGAGAATGCCGGACCAAGGAGGAATGTCCGATACATGAATTTATTGTGATCTAATGAGTGACCTTATTCTGAAAATTCAATCAAAAAAGGATGGCTTTTCTCATCTAATGCATTATGAATTCTGTCATAGAAATTTCCCCATGTTATCATTTGTCGAGCTTCTTCTAAAGTAAAGTAGCCCACTTCTTCACTTTCATCACTGGTAGTTAAAGCTCCACCAATCGGTTTTCCAGTAAATATATTGTTGCATACGCCACGCGTTATGTTCTGATACAAACCACAAAATTTAATTAATTCGATGTCAATTCCTGTTTCCTCTTTCACTTCTCGAACTGCTGCCTGTCTAATAGTCTCTCCTTCTTCAACACAACCTTGAGGCATTTCCCAACCTCTTCGACCTTTCATAAGTAAAATCTCATTATGTTCATTTAGAACGATTACACTAGCAGAAACGATAAATTTCATTCTAATTCCTCCTATAAAATTATTTTTTTAATAATTATACAAATAAAATCCAATATTTACTATTCTTAAATGTCTTATTTCTACATCTAACATAGTTTTTATAGGCTCTTTTCCAAGTTTTTCTGTTAGTATCTATCTGATATTACGTTCCCATATTCACAACACAAGCAGACCTTAGATAGTTCCTATCTTAGGTCCGCTTCAATCGTTCCTTCCAGACTAATAATATAATTAACTGCTTCTTCGAAATCACTTGCAATAAAATCCGCTTCTGTGTTTGACCATTTATGTCTGTATTTATTTAAAGCTTCATTTCCTGCTCCAGTCAAAACTAATATCTTTTTGCATCCAGCATGATGACCTGCTAAAATATCAGACCATCGATCGCCAATTATAATACATTTACTTAAATCTAAATTGTTTTTCTTAGCAGCGTCAAGTAACATTCCTGGGTTCGGTTTGCGGCATTCACATCTCTCCATATGTTGATGCGGACATATAAAAACATTATCAAAGCCAAATTCTATCATTTCTCTTACAAATGCTTCTTTTGTAGCTTCACCTCTTGAAATACCGGGCTGGTTCGTAAATCCATACAGTTTAATTCCAAGTGCTTTTAATTTTTCCAGAGATCTTTTAGTGTATGGAAACAATTCAAATTCCCCCGGGTAAAGGACTTCATCTGAACCACCGATCGTTCCATCACGATCGATAAAAACTGCTTCTACAGTGAATGCTCTCATAATTAACCTCCAATTATCGGATTTTTATCATTTATAAATACACCTTCACTAAGCTTTACGATAACGTTTCTGTAATCACCACTCGAGACCAACATTAAGATTATCTCTTGGAAAACATCTAAGAATTGATTCTAAATCTAGCTAAAGTCTGTCTTCAAACCACTGTTATTCCTCCCTGCTTTTAACATTAACGATAATCTCACAAAACGTTTCCGTACTCACGACGTTCAGCGTTTTTAAATATGTATGATGAAGCGCTCCCATAAAATACACTCCCAGCAGACTATGGCTCCGTAGGAGCCACAGCATAAATATAATGTTATACGGCGGAATCGGTTCTCTGATTTGACTAACATAGTATTTACTTCTTCAACTGAGTTTCGAATCTGCTATATGCTCCAATAGATTTCCAGGCTGACATCCCAATGCCGTACATAATTTATCGATTACTTCTAACGATACATACTCATTCGTATTAAGCTTTGCCATCGTTGCCGATGAAATCCCCGTCATTTTCAATAAATCCTGCTTCTTAATATCCCTGTCAATTAATAATTTTTGAAATGGTTTATAACTTATCATCTGGTACCCCTTCATTTCCGAATTGAAGCTTTGTATAGCGACCTTCTCAAAAACAACTCCATCAATAATCAATTCTCATTTGATCGGAATCTTTACTTCAAAAGGTTACATGAGCTTTTACCTCAGGACATGCGTAGAACTCTATTTCTTTATGATGACGCAGACCTTTTTGTTCATACAATATTAGAACGTGAAATCTATTTACAGGTGTTAAGGATACTCTTCAATTACATAATGAATTAAATATATCATCCAATTGAGAGCTAGGTGGATAGAAACGTGAATATTATGTTATGTGATGCTACTTCTTCTTTGTAATTTTTATCTGCAATTATTTATGGATTTGATCTTTGATTTTAGAAATTTGTTTACTTATTAAATCGTAAATTTTTTCGATCTTATCTTCTTCAACTCTATTCTTCACTAGTTCAGTTTTAATTTCCTTTTGAAGTTCAGTTAGTGCTTCAAGTTTTAGAGTGATGTACCAGCCTGTCCATTCTGTCACTAGGCTATCGTCAAAACATTCCCCATTGGTATGAAAGAACATTCTATAATAGCCTATTCTTTCATTGATGTAGTAAATATCTAATGTAGATATAACTTGCTGAGAATAGACACTATCTACAATCTGATAATCAGGATGAAAAATGGTTTTATGCTCGATCGTATCTATTGAAGCTTTAATATCTTTTATATTGAATTCATTAAAAAACAAATCAATTTCTTCAGGTGATTCTTTTATGTAGTTATTAAATGCTACCCAAAAACCTTTCAAGGTTCGGTCTATAATTTTGTGTGTATCAATCCAGCCTTTTAGCGCTAAATTATCCATGTAAATTCATCCATTCTATAAAGTTTTATATGATTTTACATAACGTTGATGTGTTTATGACGTCCCACCACCTTAAAGGAGCATACAACTTCCTTCGGACCAAGGGGCCGATGCCCCTACGTATTAACGTGTTTTATCTGATTCTACCGCCTTCTTTGATAAGCTCACAAAACGCTATACCATATCTGAAATAAACATGGCTTTAGTTCCTTCTTCTGGCTTAAATCCAAATAATCCATAGAATTTTTCTGCACTATCATAAGATATAAGCACTTTTGTTTTGATATTAGAATATCGACTAAGCATTTGTTCCATCATTCTCTTTCCAATTCCTAATGATTGATATTCTTTGTGTACTAACATGTAATGAAAATATACTGTCATCACGCCGTCAGACAATGCATTTATTAAGCCAACTAATTTAGTATCATTCCATGCTGTAATAACCGTATGCGAGTTGTTTATTGCTTGTCTCAGATCTTCTGGGAAATCTCCTGATTTCCAGTCCACCGAATGAAACAGTTCTTGAATTGCCTGTGTATCAATGTCTTTTATTTCTTTGAAAATGATTGTCATAATATTGCTCCTATGCTTGTTGTTTTGATTAAGAGTATTGGACAACGTTTCTATATTCATGAACCCCAAAGGGGATGTTTGATGAAACTCTTCTCGAAATCCATCCGCAGTCCCAGGCTCCGAAGTAGCAATGCATGAATATTATGTTATAGGACGGAATCGTTTCTCAAATCGACCTTCACTATTTATTTTGCTCCTGGTACGTATTCAATCAAATCAGATAATTTACAATTAAATGTATCGCATAGCTTGAATAAGGTTTCCAGCTTTGTTGTTTCTATATTTGTTTCCCTATAGAGTTTATTGATCGAATTCCGGCTTAAGCCCGATTTTGCCATCAATTCTGTTATATCATCTATTCGATGTTCTGCCATGAGTTCTCGTATATTACACTTGATTATGTTCATCTTTTCCCCTCCATAATTCTATCTTATCTTTCATATTAGCAATCATCAACAAAACCACTGATAAGAATACGTTTAGAATTGCTCTATACTAAGCTTCTGGAGTGTCATAGGGAGTACACTCAGCTTTCTGCTGAGACAAATGAATATTTTAAAACACTTCGTGATGCTTTGCCCGATCAACTTCAACACACTGTTTTTCTTTACGAAGACGCACAAATTTCACTCCAATCCATCCTAGAAAGAAGTATCTACATAAAAGGTTTCAAAGATGCCCTACAACTATTTAGTGAATTGCAGAATTCTAGTATATAGAGGGTTATATGACCCTCTTTTTCTATTGTTTTTGATTCTGTTGTATAACGTCCTGCACGTTCACGAAAATACCCAGCCTTAGATAGCTCTTATCTTAGGCTGAGTCATGTTTTCTGAATGTTCTTCCATGATTATACATCTTACAACCAAAGGGTGGTATCCCCGCAGCTTGAATACAATGTTATGTGCCGTTACTGCTTCGAAGCATCACCTAAAACCTTTGATCCAGATTCCAACTCTATTTTTTACTTTGGTATAAAAACTCAACTTCACCATCTAACAAATATCGATATTCAAATAATTGCATTGTTCTTTCCCTAATTCTCTCCCGTATAACCGTGCCTAGGCTTACCGATCCTTTTGATCCAAGATAACCATTATTAATAAATGTCTTCTCTACAAATTTTGTTTCCTTTAAGTGATACTGTAACCATTCCTTCTGCGATTCAATTAGTGCTTCTCTTGGTTCTCTATCCAACTTAAAACGAAGCTTTTTATATATTTGATTCAACTCTTTATCCCAAATCTCTATATATTTGCTTTCCAACGCCCCCCATCCCATTGTTGTAATAATCTCTTTTGAATTTTGAGCCTCATTAAATTCCACTTCATAATCATGATCTATAGGATTTCGAAGCATTTCATCATAAAATTCTCCTTTTAAATCAAGGTTCCCAATGCTCATAGGTAATATTTTTTTATTGTTAGCAGTATCTGATCGACCTTCAGTTATTTCTTTCGGTTCTGTTCCATTACCTGTACTCACTTCATCAGGAGGCAATTCAGAATTCATTTTTGATTTAGTTTCGCTGTTCAAGGTAGTCGATTGACTACTATTTTGGCAAGATGAAAACACTATTGTAATAAAAACTAATAAGAGTATCTTACCTTTCATAAATTATCTCCTTTAATGGCGCATAATGTTCCTGTATCCACGACCCTCCCACCAACTTAAGAGACCAATGGGAGCGGCCACGATGCGGTTAGTCGTACGGATGTGTCGCTGAATTCTCTTCCCTGCCTATCGCTTCTCGTGGACAGAGGAGCTGTCAAGCTCCGGAGCGTGGATATAATGTTAGATGATGTCAGTTGCTTTTAGCGTTAACTCAATCCTTCTCTTACAATTTGCAATAATTCTTCTTTGTGGTCTGGGTGACATGCAATTAAATAAGGTTCTTCTTTCATTCCGTTAAACTTATTTCCATCAAAATCTATAACAAGTCCCCCTGCTTCCTTAACCATTAAGATACCTGAATACAAGTCATCACCTTCAGAATTGTACAGAACAATTCCATCAATATCTCCTTTGGCCAACATACACCATTGAAGCGTTGGAGCCCATAATCTTAACATTCGTTTAAATCTAATATCAATGTATTGTCTTAATTTTACTGCTTGTGAGTCGTTTTGTACTCTGTGACCTTGAATCCAACCTATATTTCCTTTGAATATATTCGAGTTACTCTTAATTTGTATTTGTCGATTATTACAGCTTGTACCTTCACCAATAACAGATACAAATAAACGTTCTGTTAGAGGTTCATAGACCACTCCAAGCACAGGCTCTCTTTTGTACATTAAGGTAATTGATATCGCAAAAACAGGTAAACCAATCGCAAAATTATTAGTTCCATCTAAAGGATCAATTAACCATAACCAATCGTGCTTAGTTCCGATAAGCCCTGCCTCTTCACTGTGTATCTGATGATTCGGAAATACGTCTTGTATTTGTTTGATAATGATTTCTTCACAGATATGATCTACTTCAGTGACCACATCCCCAAAATCATCTTTAGATCTCAGTTCAACAAAGTTATCAAACTTCTCTTTAGAGATTAGACCTGCTTCGCGTATAATTTTTATTGCAATCTCTTTTGCGGTTTGAATAATTTTACGATCCATTACGCACCTCATATTAATTTTGATTTTAACTGATTTCATCTAACATTTTGTGTTCACGACGACCGGGGAATGCCTGATACGTCTGGTTAAATACATTCTTCTGCTTATAGTCTCTACCCGACCAAGTAGTACTAGCGACGATGCTTGAACATCTTGTTAGGCAATGTCGTTGCCCTCCATGATTACCCTTACATACTCATCCCAATTCTTATCATCTGTATTGATTTCTATTGTTGGCACTCTTGAGATTTGAGCTTGATGTCTTAATACATTTTGGATTTTTAATAATTCACTTACCGACGATCTTACTTCTTCTTCTGTTTTATAGATCCATTCTTCTGGTTGTCTACTTTTAATTCTTTCTTCTACGACTTCGGGCGAGATTGTAAGCAGAATACACCTGGCACCTAAAGACTCAAGCTGTTCTTCTATTTTATTTATCTCATCCAAATCCGAATCTACAAATGCAGCTCTTTGATTTAAGTGAAACCTTTCCAGAACATAAAATAGTCCCCTAGATCCTCTAGATGCAGGACCAAGTTGAATTGCCCAATCGTTAAGTTTCTTGAGCATTTCAACTCGCTCTTTAAGTAACTCCATGTGTTCTTCTCGCGTTAGACTCACATATTCTCCATGTTTATTATTCAAAATTTGAGTATAATGTTCTCCAAGGATAACTACGCTCCGTTCTGAGGATTCTTCTTGTGATTGATAACGTTTAATTGCTTTTAATACTGAAGTCTTCCCGGCATTGGAGTATCCTTCAAGAATTATTCCTCTAATATGCACTTAAATCTCCTTCCACTAGCAATTATTTCGCTTAACGTTTCTATATTCATCGTCCAACGTAGTTCAATGTGTCTGCTGAAGCGCTTCCATCTACAAGACCAAGGCTCCGTAGGAGCCGCAGCGTAAATATTATGTTATCTGATGCTGATACTTCTTTTAAATACCCCATACATTCTTTAGTTTTTATCTTTCAAAAGATCTTCCCATTCTTCGATTGATAATTTATTGGATATATTCTTCAAGTTTTCAGGGACACTTACAAAACACATTAATTCTAAACTATTTCCATCTGGATCATTGAAATAAACCGAAGCATTTCCTTGATTAGGCCTAACAAAGGGATCTATTGAATCTCTCTTCCCGAACGGGACTGGCTCTATTTCAATGGTTTGAAGCCATTTCACACTGTCTCGAAGATCTTCATAACTCACTCGAAATGCTATATGTTTTAATGATGGATGATAAGATGTTTTATACTCTTCGCCTTGCCATAGACCGACCCAACTCTTTTCTTTTTCAATCCAGAAGAACGCTGTATCTTCATCTCTCCAGGCCAGCTCTAATCCTAATTTAGAATAAAATTCGATTGATTGATGTAAGTTACTCACTGGTAAATGTGCTTCATACAACCCAAGTATCATAGTTTCTCCTTTCAATCTTGCCAGTTTCAGATAACGTTTTGTATTGGCGATGCCCCCACGGAGCTTAGGGGCTGGATGTAGTCACTCGCTTCTAAGAGTCAACAGTAGCGTCAATATGCTGTTAGCCAAATGAATTTCTGGAAGCAGCCATTGTATTTAAAGCGTTCTCAAAATAGCGATATACTTCATCTGCAATTCTCAAAAACTCTTCAACAAGTACATTGCTACTATCCAAGTAACAAGCATATAGATACTCAACTAAAGCGGAGTTAATCTCACAATAGTTTAATATGGCATTTTTCATCTTAATGATTTCATCTTCCCATACCCCTGTATCTTCTAAAACCAAAGAGTATAATGCACGAATTAATCTCTTAGAGTAACCTTTAATATATCTAGTTTTCATTGAGTGATCACTAACATTGGAAAGTGAACGATGTACACGATCTACTTCCTCCTTGGTATCTGTATTTAAGTCTAAAATGAATTCTGGAGAAATTATGATCGGGGGTACTTTTTCACCAATGTCCTCCCCATGTATGCAAACACAAATGATCTTAACCCAAAAACCCCAATCGTTCGGTCTACTTAATACATCATCAATCGAGCAAATGATCGTATCCATCTTGGTGACGAATGGATATTCTTCCAAAAGCCTGTCTTTGATATTTGACAATCTTTCGTAATCAATATCGCTGGGATTTGCACATACAATAGTAAAGTCTGCATCTGACTTAAAAGGTTGAGCTGTTCCTTTGGGAATCGAGCCACACATATAAATGCTATGAATCTTATCTTTGAATTCGTTAAGAATATGATCCACGTACTTATCAACCAAATCCTTATATTCACTTTGTATTGCAATTCTATTTATAACTTTTTCTAATATCATATAGACTCCTCCTAAAATAAGAACTTCTTTCGGCTAACGTTGTTGTATTTACTTCTCACCAATCATAAAAAACTGTTTAATCTGTTGGTTTTCCGTATTAAATGGTTGCCCCTCATAGTCTATAAACCTCACATTCTTAAAACCTGCGGCCTCCATAATTTGTACATAACAATAACTGTTTACACTCTTTGCACCCAATCCTGTCTTATGAATCATCGTATCATTGGGTATGTCAAATATGATCTCTTCGTGTTCCGAAACACATGTCGCTCTATTATATTCGTGTCGTACCAAGCGATAAATTCCATCGTGATATGTCCAAGTGCGGCAGTCATTGTGTCGTTCATCAGTATGGTATTTAAAATAATTTTCATTCCACATCTCATAGATAAAGATACCGGTTGGCTTTAAAGCGTTGAACACTCGATTCGTTGATACCCCTGTTAATCCAACAGGATCAGTCCAAATCGCTACATCAAATTCGTTGTCAAAACTTAACTCATTAAAATCACAAACAAAATAACTTCCCTTTTCAAAAGCTTTGTTGTAATCCCTTGAATATTCAATGAAAGTATTTGAAATGTCTATACCTGTAACCTCATAACCTGATTCCAACCATACTTGATGATACCTAGATATTCCACATGCAATGTCCAGAATTTTGGTAGAATTCTCGGGGAATAGCCTTTGCAATTTTTCAGCCATAACGATCTGGATTTCAAGATCATCGAAACCCCATTTGATATATTCTTTGTCGTAATCTTGGTCACCATATCGATTGAACTTCTCATCTATAATTTTCATTTATCCCCCTCATTTCTTACGATATAAGGTTCTTTCACATAACGTTACTGTATTCACGACGTCTCACCAACTTAAGGCTGCGCCAGCGTCCGAAGCGTGAATATAATGTTATGCGAAGCGTCACTACTTCTCCGAATCCGGCCACGGATCTCCTTCTCTTCTACATACCCAGTCGAAATACATCTCTGAATCAAAAGGTTCCTTTGCTATTTCAATGTCATTTTTTTATCAATTTCATTCCATTAAGGTTTATTTCATCATTTAAGTAAACCAAAACGTCATGTATACCACCATCTCGTGATTGTTGAATGAGTTGTGCAAGTAATTGTTTTTGTTCTCCAGACAGCGAACCAATAAATTCATTAACTTTTATATTCTCTTCTGTCTTTGGCCACCCAGTAGTCAATACCCATCTTGATAATACTCCAGGCCGAATTTCGACTAATCCATCAATGAAATCTTTATAGTTCTGAACACTGATTGAATGGTTGTCTTCTTTCATATTTTCCTCCGCACTTTTTGAAATTTAGTATAACGGATTCGAGCAACTTTCAATGAATTTACGACATTCAATGTGCTTGGTTCATTAAGATTGAGATATATTCTTCATCTTTAAGCCTTGTCACCTTACAGTTCTCATTGGATTCAAATTCTACTATTCTCTCTTCAATTGTTTTATTAGTACTATCTTTAAATATGTCCTCTCGATCATAGTGAGGAAAAATAAGCTTGTCGGTTACACCTAATGCCTTAAAATCCTTTAAATTCATTGTGTTCATCTGTGGAGTAAAGAAATGGACAATGTTAATATTCGGCCCCAGTAATAACGTTCCTGCACTTACTCCAACTATAATTACATTCTGTGCAGCCAGTGTTCTGATAATTTCATCAGCACCACTTTTCTTCGCGTAATACAATAATGTAAATGGATTTCCACCATTGATATATATAACATTTCTATGTAAGAGAATTTGCGGGTCATCAAATTCTATATCTACAAAATTGATATGCTGAAATCCCATTTCCTTAAACTCTTGCATTGCTCTTTGTGCATATCTATTTGTTTCTTTTGAAGGGGATGCTGTTGTAATAATTGAGACTTTTAATTGAGCAATATCTCCATCAATAAAATCCAGAAATTGCTTTTTAATATCTTCAGTATAAAAACCACAAGAGGTTAGTAACAAGCTACTCATTGAAATCACCGTCCTTAACTAATAGTTTATCTAATCTTTAATTAAGCAATCCCCTGATTTCTGCTAACGTTCCTGTATTCACGACGCTCGGCGAATGCGGGTGTGTCCGCAGCAACTACTCTCCGAAGTCGCTACTGCGACCGAGGGCGGATGCCCTATGCGTGAACATTTTGTTGTAGGATGTCAGCGTCTTCTTAGAATTAGGTAAAACGCGTTTGTTCAATCTTTTATATAACTATAGAAATCATTTTTACTTACTTGTATTTTATTATTTCGTGATGGGAGATGGCCTTCCAAATGATTTAATAGTTCTTTTAATGTGCTTTCGACATCCTTGCTTGAATTCAAAATACGATATTCATTTGGCAGTTTGTTTCTCCCCCTAATGAGCGAATTCAATTTAATAGATTGTTCCCAATCAGAATAGCTATTCCCATTATCTCTGTTCTGAATTCTTAGTCTAATTACTTCGTCCTCATCACTATAGAGTGTAAAAATAATATAATTGAATCCTTCAAATTGAATAGGAATATCCCGTATGCGTGCGTCATCCAAGTCTGTAATTATAATGTTCTTAAATCCATGTCGATTATAGTTTTTAACAACTAACATCAAATTCTCAAATGACAATTGCTCTTCTTCCCTCTGCGTGATTTGAACTGAAGGAGATAGAGAACGGAATTCTGGTATCCATCCAAATTCAAAATATGGAGATCTTAAATGTTCATGTAGTCTCCGAGACAATGTTGTCTTCCCATTTCCTGCTGAGCCATGTAGAATGATGAAATCTGTAGTCATTGTTTTCACCTGCTTTTAATTATTTATCTGTTAACTACCTTTATTGATGTCCTATAACGTTTTTGTATTCACCAACTTGCGCAGCAATTTGTCACATGAATCAACTCCCCTGCCAAAAACATCATAATGACCAAGAGGTAACCGCAGCTTAAATATGGTGTTATAGGATTTCAGCGCCTTCATCGATATAATTACAAAAGCATTCTATTTTCCCTGATGTCTAAATATATTTTTTTAGTTCAAGTAAATCATCAATAATATAATCCGCTTGTTTAAGCTCCCATTCTTGGGCAAAGTCAAATCGACAACCAAAAGCCTTCAATCCATTGTTTTTTGCTGCATTGATATCAGAGATCCTGTCGCCAACTACAGCAGCATTGTTGATGTGATATTTCATAAGGATATATCTAACTAATTCATCTTTATTCTGAGTCTCTATTTGTTGGATGCTAAAGGTTTCTGTCACCCAATTATTTAACTTGTAACAGTTAACGATAGCATTGAGGTATTCGATTAGTCCATTACTTGCAATAAAAATTAAGCAGCCTTCCTGTTTTAAAAAATCAAAAACTTCTTTGACATGCGGATAAAGTGCACCGTTGCCATAATTAATATTTGCAATTAACTTCTCCAAGAAGATTTCGTCCACAATTCGTCTGATTTCGTTTGAATGGTTCGGTAGTAACGTTTCCCAAACTACTGGAAGAGGAACTCCCATAATTTCACGATATTTTTGAGTTGGAGTTTCACTCGACCATTCATTACGAGACCTCAAGACAGAAAACGTTTCTTCTAACGATAACTCTAAGATTTTGTTTGTTTGAAATAGTGTACCATCCATATCGAAAATAACCGCTTCCAGCATGATTTCACTCCTATTCAAAAATAAAATAATGAATTGTTATATTGTTTTTACGCTGATTTATAAAGTTCTGTATTCACGACGTCCCACCGAATTAAGGCTCCGTCAAAAGACGGCCGCGATGCGGTTAGTCGGTGCGGATGTGTCAGCCAGATTCCACTTCCCTGCCAATTCCCTCCGGGCTGACCCTGGGAGCGTCAGAACCCATAGCTTGGATATGATGTTATCTGACGTAAACCTCTACTGTGAATTAGCTATAATCTTCTTTGTTACGTTAAACTCATGACGGCATTCATAGTAGTAACTTTTGAGTTTATATCCCCCAGCTTTAAATACAGGCTTATGTTGATACCACACTATAATTAGCGTTCCTTCAAAAAGGATTCTACGAAGGATATAAACTATTCTGTTAAAGAGAACGTTTCTATTTTGAGCAAATTTATGAAGTGTTTCGGTTTGAAACTGAACATGTTTCTCCTCATCACTTAAAATCTGATTACATAAATCTATTAATACTTCTGACTTTGTAGATTTTTGCAAGGCTTTATAGTACAACTTAGCAATGATCTCAGCAGTTAATAGAACAATGACTGATTGTTCTAGACTCGCATATCGACGTAATCTTCTAAATACATTGTCCACCCAATGTCTACGAAGGAGTGGGATTCCCTGTACCTTCATAAATCTGCCCAGATCTCTAGCGTGCCTTTGTTCTTCTTTAATGAACTCTATAAGCGCTTCATAGTAATCCTGATCTTGTGTCTGATGTACATATTCTTGTGCACGTTTAATTAGATATTTACCTTCAGAGTTTTCTCCTAATTGAAACTGTTGAATTGACTTAATGATTATTTCTCTTTCATTAGTTGTTAATTTATAGTTGTCATCCCAATGAATATATTTGAGATTTTGATTATTTCTTCGATAATATTGAACCCATTTCGAGAAAGTGATCTTCATTATTTGCTCCTAAATGTAATAGGTTTATGTCAGATAACGTTCCTGTATTCATGAACCCCAACGGGCTTGTCTGCTGAAATGCCTCTTCGAAATCCACCTCGCAGACCAAGGCTCCGAAGGGCCGCTGCTTGAATATTATGTTAGGCGATGCCAGCCTAAATTTCCCCTCACAGTTAATTCCTTGTCCATGTTGCCCGGGTATATCCAATTCTCATACCCACTCTTTCCATATTCCGATGGCTTTGCGAGCCAAATGAGCACTGACTAACAACGAGATTACAATTGTTGTAGGTATCATGAATTCGTCTAAGTAATAAATTTGTTTGAAATCCTTTATTTCGATATTCAGGTAGTGTTGTCGCAAATGTTAATGAAGCAACATTGTTCTCTATATACATTACAGCTACTGCAACTGGATAGCCCTGATCCAACCCCAAATAATAGTGCCATCCAGGACGGGAAAACAGTACTCGGTTATTTGCAGCTACGTGTTCTTTCCCATCAAGAGATAATCCTGTACCTAAGCAATGAATTTCTGCATATGTATCAAACTCATCTTCAAGTAGTTCACGAATTTCCAGTTTATGATGATCAAACGAATTTAGATTTCCAGGTTCACAAAAAAGCGTTGTATGAAATCCTGATTGATAAAAGCCTTTATTATGGAGCGTTTTCATTACTTTTTGATCTATCTTACCGGGGATGACTTGAATCTCAAAATTCCTCTCCCGCTCATTATAAAAGTCTAAGATATCTTCAATGACATCTTCAGAAATTCTTCCCATTACATTATTAAATAGACCCCAGGGCATGGTTTTGCTATAAAACGCCGTGCTCTCCCCGAATCGTTTTATTTCAATCTCCTCAGGGTTTCCTCCTCGTTCTCTAATTGCAGTCATTCGATCAACCATATAATTAATTTCAGATTTTTCTAAAATATCCGCTAGTTCAAAATTAAAAATCATTAAATCTATCCCCTTCCTTAATTTGCATATAATTATGCAATTAATTTTGAGTAGTTTCACCCAACGTTCCTGTATTCATGACCCCCGAAGGGCTTGTCTACTGAAATACTTCCCCGAATTCCTTCTCGTAGACCCAGGCTCCATCGGAGCCGTAGCATGAATATTATGTTATCCGATGTTAACGACTTCTTGAACTTACTTTCACATTCTTTATAACCTTTAGGTTCAATACATCTTTATTGTTCTATTTTATTTATATTTTCTTTTGTAGTATTTGCTCCTCTTTCTTTATATAATTTGATTTTTCATATGTTTTTATCGCTGTTTCATTCTTTTTACCTGTGAGCACTTTCACCGATCTAACGCCTTTTAATATGAGTTCTTTCTCAACAAAGTCTAATACCTTTGTAGCAATTCCCTTCCTTCTAGCGTCACCCATAATATACAATTCGGTTACTTCTGCATACGGTTCTGAATAACAGATTGATTTAAAATACTGGGCACATGCAAATCCAACTGGTAAATCATTGATTAAGGCTATTACAACAATCTCATTTGAATCAGATAAGCTTGCAATGATTTCTTCTTCAGAAATTCCTACTCCATTAAATTCAACATTAAGTTTAGCGAGATATTTTGCATCTTTTGCCTCTGCTATTCGAATTTGAATATTCGTTTCAATCAAAGATTTCACTCCAATTATATTTTGTTTTTAATAGTTCTTTGTTAAGTTCGGATAACGTTCCTGTATTCACGAACCCCCAAGGGGTTGTCTACCGAAGTGCCTCTTTGAAATCCTTCCCGCAGACCAAGACTTCATCGGAGCCGCTGCTTGAATATTTTGTTATGTGAAGTTCCCTTTTCTCGAAAAGCTATCAAGTTCTTTACAATCGATTTTCTAAATCATTTATTGTATTTAACCAGATCGGATATTCTTCTGATTCTTCCCATAGCTCTTTTAGTTCTGAATCTTTTTTAATTTTCTTAACTGCTCGTTTAGCTTTTGAAATGAGTTTTTTTCCTTTACCTTTATGTCTATTGATCCAGTCATATAGATCCTCTGTATTACTTTGATTATTCAATATTTCTTTTCCAGGATTACCTTGTAATGCTACAAGGATCTCAATTGCGCCTAGAGCATTTGAAGCTAAATCTGAGTCAATATATTCTTCTTCTAATACTTCTTCAATCGTCTCTTCAATTAATTCGATGTCATCAGAATCAAGTAAATCTGCCTTCCAATCTAATACATCATCGTTCTCAAAAATCCCAGTTCCCCATGCTCCCATCAATTAACCTCCAAAAAGTGTCATTATGTTTTAAAGCCCTTAGGGAATTTCACATAGCGTTCCCTGTATTCACAACGTCCCACCGACTTAAGCGACCAACGGGATCGGTCGCGATGCGGTTAGTCGGTGCGGATGTGTCTGGCTGAATTCACTTACCCGCTACTGCGAATAGCACCATCGAATCCACTTCTGACTCCGGCCAGACCGAGGGCCGAATGGCCGGAAGCGTGAATATTATGTTATGCGTAGTACCTGACTTCTACGAGATACTATGTTTATAAATGGTTTTAAGATTCTCAATATATTTATCCTTGCTAAATTTCATTTTGGGCACTAAATCTAACCAGGTAACTTCTTTCCCGACTAACTCATAATTATATGGTATTCCTAGATTACTAGAATCCACTCCAATCCGTCTCCAAATCACTTGATCATTTAATTTTAAAACTTCAGCAACAATTAGTGTACATGTTAAATCGCAATCATCCAGACACATTAATATTGGTAAAATAACAATCTCTTCTTCTGAAAGAAAACGTCTTAGTACTAACTCTGCTTCTTCCTTCAGTCCAATCCAATCAGTAATTGTCGGAATTAAACCTAAATATAAATTATCTGGATACAAATTATGAAGATATAAATCAAACGGAATTCCATCAATCGTTATTACAGGATGTTCTACATTGACATATTTACTTGTCTGCATATCTATAGAAAATATATTCATTAAGTATCTCTCTTTCTAATATAATTTTCATTTTCCAGATCTTACGCATAACGTTCCTGTATCCACGACGTACTACCGACTTAAGGCTCCGCCAGGTGCCGGCCGCGAGCGGTTAGTCGGTGCGGATGTGTCCGCTGATTCTGCTTCCCTGCCAATCGCTTCTAGCGGACCAAGGGCTTTTAGGCCCGAAGAGTGGATATAATGTTATATGAAGTCTGTGTCTTCTTTAATTGCTCACATTGTTTTTCTTCCCTGAGGTATTCTTCTCATTGATCGTTCTAAGTCTCTTTCAAATCCATATTGTTCATATAAACTATGTGCATCTAATGTCCCAAGAATTCCACTCATCCATTCATATTCATCAGAATTTACAATTTGTTCTACCAATTTCTTTCCAATCCCCTGACCTTGATATTCTTTCAATACAAATACATCACAGAGATAATAGACAGTAGCATTATCTGTAACTACTCTTGCAAAAGCAATTTGCTTGTCATTATGATAAACTCCAAAACAATGTGAATTTTCTATAGATCTTAATATACGTTCTTGTGGTCTCCTATTAGCCCAATAGCTTTGGACTAAAAAATCTAAAATCACTTGCTTGTCAAGCTTAGATTTATCATCAGAAATTAAATAATCTTTATAGATCATCTCCATGAGAACACCTCCATTTTATTGTTAATATTGTGGGTTTTAAGCTCTAAGCAGATTTCCTATAACGTTGCGCATTTCTGACGTCCAAACGGCTTAAGGACCGAAGGTCCGGGTGCTTTGCCACTTAGCCGGCTGGATGTGTCGTTTGATTCCACTTCTCCGAAATCCCTCTTGAAGACCGAGGAGCGTCAGCGACGAAGCAAAAATACATTGTTATACGCTGCCCCTTCTTCTTCGATTCCACATCCTTATATGTCTTGTGTGTTTTATGTATTTAATATGTCTTTACGTGTTTTATCTTTTGGTTCTATCTTTTGCTCCTATCAAATCCGTTTCCGCATTGGAAAGATCCCCTCATTTACTCTCGTACGCCTCCAGCAGTATCAACTTTGGTTTGTGTAATAACTTCATCCAATGAACGCTAGCCTTAGAAGAGGCTCGTGTTCCTCGGACCGGAGATTTGCCGATGGCTTCATTTAGATTCCTGCCCACGTTGGACACCCCTGCCTTAAGCTATGGCTTACTTCTACCCTCACCATTCGGGACTTAATCCTTGATATAGAATAGATGCTGAACGCACAATCAAAATTTAAGAGGATTGTTGTCCTCCCTTTAATTCGCAATAGTCAAATATGTATTAATGACATGCACAATACCAAAAAGTACTGTTGGTATAATAGCCAGATAATTTTGAAGCCAAATCTCAGCTAATATAAAATATACTACCGGGAGAACGGCCATCCCCAAAAAAATAATCGAGTTTGCGTTGCCTGTAAAATACAATATCCATAGCCCATAATAAAAAATCAACATTATTGCCATACCAATTATATACGGACATCGCATTTCAGATGCTTGTTTTCTTACAACAAATATCAGAAGAAAGAAAAATATCGCCTGACTTCCGTGCTCCAAAACATCTAAAATCAAATGGCTATTTGCATGGTTTCCTGATATATCTGACGCAGGGATTAAAAAATAAAATATATTTGGTATCATTGGCAATAAAAAGATGATCAGACCCTTCCATGAAAAACCAAAATGATAATTCATTTGATCCTCTCTTTCGCATAATAGAAATATTCTTTAGTTTGCACTTTATTATGTATCCGCTTCTCTGGTATTCCTCTTGATGACCAAGGAGCATAACTAACGATGTGGAAATTTATTGTTATATGGTACACCTTCTAATATTCCGTTCATCCTGGTTTTCAACTGCTACGTTGTAAATGTATTCTTTCACCTATATTTATTATTTGTTATTAATTGGTTGCATGTTTTAACATTCTTAAGGGGTTGCGTATAACGTTCCTGTATCTACGAACTCGAGAGGCTTAAGGGAGCACCAGCGACCGGGTCTGACGGACTTAGCCTCTCAGGGTTGTTCGCTGATTCAACTTCTCCGCTTTCCACTTCTCGCGAACCAAGGGCCGAACGGCCCGCAGCGTAGATATTATGTTATAGGATGTCAGCCCTCTTTGAACTATTTAAATTCTTTAATTCCATTCTCAAAAGCTTCTTGGTCATTATGA
The DNA here is from genome assembly GCF_038004485.1 of Paenibacillus sp. FSL R7-0026. Lineage (NCBI taxonomy): Bacteria > Bacillati > Bacillota > Bacilli > Caryophanales > Paenibacillaceae > Paenibacillus > Paenibacillus sp. FSL R7-0026. The sequence goes on along the minus strand of NZ_JBBORG010000001.1, from coordinate 2,259,615 downwards.
TCTATCCCATGTAAAGCTTCCTGTAAAGCAAAGGTGCTTCTATAAAAGTGAACTCGTTCTGAAATTTGTTTTCCACCCGGATACAGATTAGTGCATATTTCAAAAAACTCTTCTCCGTAACTGGAGAGAATTCCTGCGAAATCATATGCTGGATCCCCAAGTCCTGAGCCTCCGAAGTCAATAACTCCTGCAATTCTGTTTTCTTTTCGATTCCATATGATATTGCCTGCTCCAAAGTCTCCATGAATATAGGTTTTCTCTAAATTCTGATTATGAGTATTATTTAAAAATGTATTAAAGTTATCTACTACTTTTTCTTGCGCATCTACACGCATAAATGGAAAGAGTTTCTCTCTTATTCTAATAAACAGATTTTCTATAATTCTATGTACACTTTCATGTTGTTTTTGAATAACAACTGCTTTCGGTATGTCCATAGAATGGAGTTCAATAAGAAAAGTAACAAGTTGTGAGGCAATTGTAACCATTAGGTCTTGGCTTTTGATGGTTAATAATTCTTCCTTCCAAAAAGGAGCACCTTCAATCAGCTCATAGCCCATGAAAGCCTTACCTACCTCCATCTTATCAATGGATTTATAAGCTGGATAGGGAATCTGCAATGTTACAGTCTTACTAATAGTTTCTAACATCTCGGTTTCTCGCTTTAATTTCTCTAATCCTTCCTTATACTTAGGAAACCTAAAAACGAGAGATTCATTAAGAATAAATACGTTATTATTCTGTCCGATCTCATTTTGTTTAACATCTTGAATATGTAAATTTGGGTAAACTTCTTGAATGCGTCGAACGTAGGTAGAGATCATATACAAGCTCCTTCAATAATAAATATTTTGTTTACTTGAATTTTCGCTGATTTCCTATAACGTTTGGCATTCCTGACGTTCAAGCAGCTTAAGTGACCGCAGGGAACGGGTCGTCAGACTTAGCTGGTTGAATGTATCGCCTGAATAATCTTCTTGAAAATCCTTCTAAGCGATCAAGGGCGAATGCCCACAGTAGGAATGTATTGTTATCCGATGTACCTGACTTCATTGAATTACTCTCATTCACGGTTTTTCCCATTTCTTAATGATTTTCCATCGACCCTTAACCAGATCTACTTTTATTCTTATTGGAGCATTTGCACCAAATAGTATTTCATTAGTCTTCTTGTCAATTCCTCTATATCTATAAGTCATCCATGCATATCCCCCAACAAAATAATGAATTGAAATAGGTTGACTTACAACAACATCTATCTCAACATCATTTTTGTTATATAACGGATAAACTTCCCTACCGCTAAATCTCAAAAAGTTATCAAATGCTTCTTTCTTTATATTTTTTTCATTCTTTATAAAATCTTCAGTTAGCAATACACTTCTTACTATTTTTTTCACTTCCATGCTAATCCATCCAGAAAGAGAAAAATAAATTACTACGATGAGCAAACATGCAAACATAAACCTTTTTCTTCTTGTATTCAAGTACTCCATTTTCAATTCCCCATTTCAGGTATTTCGGATAACATCATATTTAAGAACTTCGTAAATACCTTTCTTTTTAACGAATATCCGAACTACATATAATATAACCCATATTAATCCATATGCGAAGTCACGAACATACTCAAAAAAAGCAGCCCCAGTGCGAACTGCTCCACTCGTTAGACAAGACTAACCTGTTGGATGCAGTTTAACATTTGGGCTGCTCTTTTTCACTCAACAATAGAAGAATTACGGATAATCTTTAGTGCCCCACCTTTGCTCCCCTTCACCTAAAACATTTACTTCGCTCCGCCACTCCACACCACGCGCTCGCTCATCGCTTTATGCTGTGCAATCAGACAGAGTTCTGCCGCTTTGAATGCATGTTCCTGTGTCATCGCTGTCTCGGTGCGGTCCAGACAATCGCGAATGAGTTGACCGAAGAACGGGTAACCGACCTTGCCTTTTACATTGTAGCGGTACTCCCCTTCATGGTTTACCAGATAGACCTGATCTCCTTCAGGTTCTCTCGCAACATCGATATACTTCCGCAGCTCGATATAACCGTCCGTTCCCAGAATAACTGTACGCCCATCGCCCCATGTGCCCAGACCATCCGGTGTGAACCAGTCCACTCGGAAGTAACCGGAAGCTCCATTGTCCCCGATCAGAGAAGCTTCACCGAAGTCTTCCAGTTCCGGGAACTGCGGGTGATTGAAGTTATGCACACGACTGAACCCTACCTCAGCGTCCGTACATGAGGCAAACGTCAGAAATTGTTCAATCTGGTGACTCCCGATATCACAGAGAATGCCGCCATACTGCTCATGCTTGAAGAACCAGTCGGGTCTTCCTCCAGCATTCAGGCGATGCGGGCCTGTACCCATAACTTGCACTACTTTGCCGATTGCCCCTTGTTCAATGAGCTGCCCCGCATAGATCGCACTTTCTACATGCAGTCGTTCACTGTAATACACCATGTACTTCTTGCCTGTTCGCTTCACTTCTTCTCGTGCAAGCTTTAATTGCTCCAGCGTGGTAAATGGGGCTTTGTCTGTAAAATAATCCTTGCCTGCGGCCAGAACTCTCATACCAAGCGGTGCACGATCTGAAGTGATTGCTGCACTTGCCACCAATAACACCTCATCGTCTGCAAGCACCTCCGCTTCAGATCCAGCGACTTGAGCCTGTGGGAACTGCTTCTGAAATGCCGCTACCTTCGCCGGGTCCGGATCATACACCCACTTGAGAGTAGCTCCAGCCTCCAACAATCCCCCAACCATGCCGTAGATGTGTCCATGATCCAGCGCAACAGCAGCAATAGTGAACTCACCCGGACCACATACGACCTCTTTTGTAACACTTTTTGGTGCATAGAACATCCCGTCTTTAGCCATGTCATCCCATCCTTTTTATAAAATGTTGATTACAATGAACTCGTCTTTTATAACAAATCGTCTTCATTTAAACGTCTGACTCAGATCAGCAGGTTGACTGCCACTGAATGCCTTGTCTTTCTTCGTCGTGGAACCAGCAATGCGTTCCTGCAGATGCTCATAGAACAGATCCTCATCGATCGGCAGATCCACCCAGTTATCCGTCCAGGTGGACAGCAGCATAGCGTTCGACAATGTTAATCCGTGTATACCATCCTCACCGGGAGCAATAAGTGGTGCGCCTGTACGAATCGCATCAACCCAATTGCGAATCAGACCCGGATGCCCCGTTTCCACACCTGTAATCGGGATTTCACACTTCCAACATTCTGGCTGTCCAAAACCTCCGGTAAACCGCTGATTGAATTCAGGCTCTGATTCGCGAAGTCGCCAGAACGTAAGCTTTCCATCTTCGATTACGATTTTACCTCGGTCTCCGTTGACCTCAAATCGGTTCGTACCTGGTGCTTCACCAGTAGTCGTTACAAAGACACCTGTTGCTCCATTTTCATACTCTACATAAGCGGTTACATCATCTTCTACTTCAATATTCCGATACTTGCCAAACGAACAGAAAGCACGCATTCGTACCGGCATCATACCAATGGTCCACTGCCACAGATCCAGTTGATGCGGGTCCTGGTTAATCAGTACACCGCCCCCTTCCCCTGCCCAAGTTGCCCGCCAGCCGCCGGAATCATAGTAACTCTGGGATCGGTACCAGTTCGTAATAATCCAGTTGGTACGACGTACCTCTCCCAGTTCCCCCGACGCAATCAAGTCTCTTAGTTTAATGTAGAGTGGGTTGGTCCGCTGGTTATACATCATGGAAAAGACTTTACCGCTGGCTGCGGCCGCTTCATTCATCTTGCGTACCTGCTTCGTATACACACCGGCCGGCTTCTCGATCATGACATGCAAGCCATGCTGGAAAGCCTGAATGGCCTGTTCCGGATGGTCATAGTGCGGCGTTGCAATAATGACTGCATCAATCGTACCCGAAGCCATCATCTGCTCAGCATCCTGCCAATAGGTTACCGTTGCCGGAAGATGGCTGGATACCCAGCTTTCCATCTCTCTTCTTACATCACATACGGCGACCAGCTCTGCACCGGGTACTTCTCCAGCCACCAACGTTCTGGCATGTGCTGCTCCCATGTTTCCTATACCAATCACAGCTACTCGTACGATACTCATGACTTCTCCTCCTCGTCCACAAAACGCTCAATTTCGGCGAAAACGTCTGCAAAATGCTGTAACATCGCCTTGGATTCCAAGGCACCACTAAAGTCCTCAATTCCGTAGTATCCGTCATACCCGACGGCACGAAGATCCCGCACCATCTGTACCCAATCGACCATGCCTTCAGTCAGCGGCGTCCAGTGACATTTCCAGGCTGTATTCAGAGTCACTCCGCTGCTCTTCTCAGTCACATTAACCTTTTGCGATTCTTTCCCTTCTGCTTCAAACCACCCGGCATTTTTTACATGTACATGAGCCAGGTAAGGACCCAACAACTCAAGTCCCATTCGATGATTCTCATATCCTTCATGTACCATATTGCCTGGATCGTACAAGACACCCACATGCTGCGGGTCGAGCGATTGCACAAGCCGATAGGCCAGTGATGCCGTCGGTGCTATCGTCTGATGATGCGTCTCTACAATCGCCTTGATGTTGTACTGTTTTGCCAGATCTTGTACTTCACTCAGGTAATCCACGGCTTTACGATACAACTCAGGATAACGGGTCTTGCGATCATATCCAGGAACACCCACACGCATCATTGAAGCTCCTAACCCAGCCGCAGCCTGAAACGCCTGTTCGGTGGCAGGCAGATCTCCACAGTTCAGATACGGTACAAGTGCGATGGATTTTCTACCTTGCCCTAACGCTGCTTCACGAAAAACATGAACCTGTTCCTCCCAGCGACTCGGATCTACCGAACATCGATTATTCCTCCAGTAAGACGGCTCTTCAGACATAGCATCTTCAGGAATTCCACGGAATCTCCACTCAATTCCATCGATCCCCGCTGCAGCCGCAGCCGATGCCAATTCTTCTGCATTCAGATCAGGGGTAGCCACGGTGAATACAGACAGTTTCATCATGATCCATCTCCTTATGTAAACGTATTCATTTCATGTCGTAAAGGCATTGTATCACTCCACTGAACGTCACCATAGGGGAAAACGCCAACAGATGAATGACAGATAACGAACTGAGCACATTCCCCATTCAGAGATAACTTCCAAAAGAATGATGTGATCAAAAATCAAAAAAGACATCCCTGGAACAGATTTGAATTCTGCTCAAAGATGCCTTGTACAATAATCATATAGATAAGATGAAATTTAAGGAAAAGGTTCCCTATCAGTTATCCAGTCGCGACTTCAGTAGCTGGTTCTGGCTCTTGTACTCGTCCAACTTGCAAACAGCGAATATCTCTCTAATCCCGGTCAAAGAACACGTGTTCAGCCTGTATTTTCCCCTGATCTATTGTCATGATGCCAAATGAGTATTGCTTCTGAAAACGTTTATCCGTAGGCGACCCCGGATTAAATACCAGCGTGTTATCGACGGTATGCATCACCGGGATATGTGAGTGTCCGTAGATCACAGCATCCACATGCTGGCCTGCAAAGGTATGAATTGCATTCTGCTCCGTACCCTTTGATCCCAGATGACCGTGCACAAGACCCAGACGAAGTCCTTCCACTTCAACAATACGGGAATATCCCAGTTTTTCAGCGATTTCGGACGGGTCCGTATTACCAGCTACCCCTTCAACTGGTGCATACTCACTAAGCAATGGGTATACGCTCCAATCCGACCAGTCACCGGCATGAAGAATGAGATCGGCACTCGGCAATACATCCAAGAGCCTAGCCGGTAACTTCCGTGATTTACGTGAACAATGTGTGTCGGAGATTACTACAATTTTCATATAACAACCCACCTTTCCTTTAAGCCTTTATGAACATGCACTTTAAGTCTTATTGCAATCTACTCTGTCTGTGATGGAACAGCTTGCATCTGAGTACAGGAACGTTCCATATCTTCGAGTGTAATGGATGCAAAGAACTGCTCCACCTTCGCCTCGGCAACCTGATACAGATTGGTCAGCAAGCTGTCTATATGCAAGCCCACTTCACAATCCGGGTTACAATTGCCGTGAATCGGGAACAATGGGCCTTCGTCCTTGGCAGCCTGATAGATCATGGCTAATGTGATTTCATTGGATGGCTTTGCTAGGTAAAAGCCTCTTGTTCCAGGAGAGGAGTTCACTAATCCTGCCTTTTTCAGCCCGCCCAGAATACGTCTGACGACGACAGGGTTGGTATTCACGCTACCTGCAATATGTGCAGACGTGATTCGTTCAGGCGCGCTGAGTGACAATAACAACAAACAATGCACACTGACCGAAAAATGAGTACTCATGATTAACCACCTTTATTTAATATAATCCAGGATATGCTGACCTTATTCAGAGAACAGATCCTTTTCGGGACGTGCTCTGATCTTGAGCTGTCGCACACTGTATTCTAGTTGTTTTACAATATCATCCAGTTGTTTGCGATCAATCTTGGTTGGATCTTCCACCGGTTTCGCGGACGACTTGAGATCACGGATCGTTAACTGCTGTTCTTGCCATTTGTCCATCAGATCTGCAATATTGGCATAGAAACGTTCGTAATCTTTGATGACCAGATCAAGATAAGCATCTACCTCATCCGGATCATAACCACGAAGTTTATAATTAAATTGTTTTTCATGTATCGATAACGCATCTAGCTGCACTCCCAATTGTTTAAACAATTGTCTCTGTTTATCCAATCTTCGTTTCATATGTTCATCCATATTGACAACCTCCATTATAAGCCAAGCCGTGGTTCTATTTCCTGTAAAGATCATACGGCATTTTCTCTCTCTATTTTTTATAACACATAATCCGTCAGATATAAAACGATACAGCCCTATTCCTCACGAAAATGATTGCTTTTCATCCAATTCGGGTAAAGACTCACTACACCCCACAACGGGAAAGGAGCATGTCCTTATGAGTACATTAACTAAAGATCAACATCAAATACTGAAAAACGCCCTTTTGGAGCAACGTGAAAACTTGCAGCGTCATTTTGAATCCAGCATGGAAGACGGTGCTCCAGTCGAGTCGCTGAAAGATTCAACCGGTGAGCTGTCCTCCTATGATAATCATCCGGCAGATGCTGGTACGGAAACATTTGAACGTAGCCGTGATCTGGCGATTGACGATACATTAACAGACGAATTCAATCAAGTGAACGACGCATTGGAACGTATGGAGCAAGGTACATATGGAACCTGTGTTACGTGCGGAGAAGAAATTCCCTTCGAACGACTTGAGGCTATCCCTTATACCGCTTACTGTATTGACGACACGCCTAATCGGGAGATCAGCAACGATCGGCCTGTTGAAGAAGAAGTAATGACTATGCCTCCGAGTGGTGCTGGAGAAGGAAGACAGCAGCGGGCCGGCAAGTTCGACAACGCAGATGCCTGGGAAGCGGTTGAAGAATATGGCACATCTAATTCCCCCGCAACCGCAGCCAAACGTGATGTAAAGGGCTACGATGAGAACATGTAACTTCGTTATGAACTGAAACGGTAAGCGACAAAATTGAATTGGATTCCATAGGCTGCTCCACCATTAGCCTTCCTTATCACGCATTAAAAAGCCGCCATTGGGCGGCTTTTTCTAGTTTTCTCCTAAGCAGTCTCTCACGTTTGCCGTTACTTGCTTCCAGCGATAACGCTGAACCCATGGATTCCATCCATTTATTCTTTCGATTCACTATCAGATGATGCAGATTCCTGCCGCTTAGACACAGATCGAGACGTTTTCGGAGTTGATTTGCCCTTATCAGACGTAGCTTTCTTTTTCTCTTTTGCATTTGTCTTAGAAGCAGGTATTTTCACTATAGGTTTAGAGAGAGCAGAGAATAACTGAAAGACCTCATGTTCGCCCTGTCGATTCTCTTTCGTTGTATAGGGTTCACAGAGTTTTATGATGTTTTTATACAACTGCTCTACTTCCTCACGGGTTGCATACAGCGTGATGTCCGAGAGAAACATCCGATCTTCGTTTTCCGCCTGATGCATGAATCGCTGACGACTTTGTTCGAACATCTCATTTAATAATTTGAGCGTCTCGGACCGAAACACCTGTTTCAATGGAGAGTTTTCCTTGTCTTCATCTTCGTGACGGAGATGGATCTCTCCGGTGAATGGTTCGTAATATTTGGCGATAATCCCATTAATCTCACGCGTGGAAACAATCGTCAACAGACCAATTTTCTCCAGCTTTTTTACATGATAGTGAACTTTGGCTGGCACCTCACCCATCTGGTCGGCGATCTCTTTGACCGTGGATGGTCTGCCCTGCTTGTTAAACATATTCATAATCTGTATCCGATACGGATCGGAGTAGATTTTAATTTCTTCAATTGTTGAAAGAACCTTGTGCGCCATCCCTGTATCCTCATTTCCGGGGTACCTGTTGTCCATCGATGTCTCTATTATACCGCTGCGTCAGGACTTCGGTCAAAACGAGGCGGAAATAACTTGATACAGAAAATCGGCTAATGATCACTTCTGAATATCTTCACAGAGCACTTCGAAAACTTTTGCTAAGTAACAGCATACCTGCTGACATGGCAAGCATAATACCAAAAACGATAAACAGAACCGGCATGGTCAGCCAATCTGCAAGTGCTCCCGAAACCAGACTCCCAAGTGGTGCAACACTCAAGACAAGCATAGTCTGAAGGGCATACACTCTGCCCAGCATCTCCGAAGGGGTAACTTCCATAAGATAGGTACCAAGCGGTGTTGTAGCCAGCGGAATCCCCATACCCATCAGTAGACAAAAGGCCGCTGCAACCGGCAGTTGGAAGGAAGTCATATAAGCGGGTAGTGCCGTCATCGCATAACTGAGACCCAACAAGACAATACCGCTGATGACCAGCACACTTTTACGATAATTCGCTCCCCTTTGTGTCAACCATACACCGCTAAGCAACATACCTCCCACCATCAGCCCACTGAGCAGACTTAAACCCCCAGCGCCAGCATGCAGCGTTTCAATGACATAGGGTGTACGGAGAACATTAAACGGCATCAGGCAGAAATTAACGAAGGCAAACAGGATGGAGACAATTAACAATAAGGCATGTTTACGGAGAAAATGAAAAGCTTCCGCCATTTCGGAGAATATACTACTTTTGTCGGATGGAAGAGAATCTATTTCAGTTGATGTCCTATCATCATTGTTAGCAGATGTTAAGGTTTCAGAATAGCCCACTCGGCTCATAATTAAAGCACTTAGCGCAAACAACCCGGCATCAATCAGGATCGTCCAGGCAATGCCTATTGTAGCAATAAGGGCACCCGCCACTGCAAGTCCTGCGAGTTCGGCTACTCTGGTTGCGGAAGAGGACATGGCATTACCCGAAAGCAGCATCGATGTGGGAAGCAATCGGGGGACACTGGACACTTCCGCAGGAGTAGTGAAACATTCCAGCAAAGAATTCAGAATTGTAATGACAAACAGATGCCAGACTTCAAGTTGACCCAATCCAAACAGCAGAGCTGTAATCCCCACAAACAACCCGCGACCGGTATTCGTAATCACAATCACTTTTTTGGGAGACATGCGATCAACCAAAGCCCCGGCGAACAGACCCAGAAGGATATTGGGCAAAAAATTCACCGCCAGCAACGTACCCATCAGCACTTTCGAACCGGTCAGAATGTACACCATCCAACTGTAGGCAATCGAGTCAATCGAATCACCAAATCTGGATACAACTTTACTAAGCATAAATTGCATGTACGGTCTGATTCGTATTAACTCACCCATACCTTGCTTGCCAACTGCTGTGTTATCGCTCATCCCTTTTCACTCCTCAACGTTAAAATATTTTTCATGTTAATTTTATTTTAACGTAAGTTATGAAGAAATCAATACCTCCGTGAAAATAATTTTAACGACAAGTAAGCAAAGTAAAATCTCGCTCTACTTTCAGATAATTCGTAATCAACACAAAGACTTTTTGAACAACCTTTTTGGACAACCTCCTATAACACAAAAAAAAACAGACCACATGTGATCTGCTCGGCTAGACGGATTGTATTTAAACTGCCTTTATTTGCTGCTTACATCTCAACACGCAATTGAAATCCAGACTGTTTAGCCTGAACCTCCAACATCAAATCACGTACCCGGCTGGCTTCATTCCCTAGTCGTTCTTCGCTGATTTGGTAGTTGGTCCATTTTAGCTCTAGTGGAAGTTCAATTGTACCCGTCAGGCAATCCCATAGAGCGTCGAGATTACCCCCATAAAAATCTGGCAGCTTCAACTTATCCTTTAATTGCTGATGAAGTTCAGCGCTACTAGCAAAGTCTTCTCCATCCAGAATCACGGTGTTCATGGCTACTCCTTCCTCTATTTCATGCGTGTAAATGATGCATAGTGATCTGTCGTTTTGTAGATGAGTCCATCATTGGAGTACACAATCCGATCCGAATTACGGAAGCCGGAAGTATAGTTAATATCTGCTTCGCGCCATGTACGTCCACTTGCTGAAGGCAGAAGCCCCTCCCGATTGCCAAATACGTCTCCGCCGATGCTTTTCCCAGGAGCCACTACAGCCAAGTTTCCTTGTGAAGCTACCCAGCCGAGTCCTGTTGCCTGTGATTTGGTAATAAAGTTACATGGCAACGTTCCGTTTGCACTCAAATAGTTAGCTACACCTGTAAACGTATTGATGATGGTACATGTTGCAGCAGATGCCTTCTGCTGTCCGACTGGAGTGAACTGTGAACCTGTGAGGAAAACAAACGTTAACAACAATGCCAGTAATGCGGTGGATATCAACTTTTTCATCAATCCGGCCTCCCGATCCCTCAAAGTAGATGAACGTTGTCACGATATGCATCCTGCAAGCTGTAATCTTCTAGTTGTGCGTTCTGCTAGATTATAGTAAACAAGTCATCTCATGACTATTTATATCACATCAATTTGGTAGAAATATCAAATTCAGACGTTTAAATTGTAAAATATTATAATTGTAACATTTTAAGACAGAAAAAAAGACTCTCATCCCTGAAGATGGAGTCTACTATTCTAGTATGTTTAAACTGACCTACCTAATCGATCAGTTGCACACGTTGACGAGTTCGAGCCGATTCCAGGCACGCATCAATCACGCGCATGTTTTGAATAGTATTTTCCGGACTGAAAGGTAAGGCCTCTCCTTCGAGCACAGCCGTTGCAAACGTCTCCACCTGAAGCACATAGGAATTCGACACGGATACACGTTCCTCACGGCTGACCGAATCGGTGTGCACAATAATCTGAGGTGGAATATCGCTGTTCTCCCAGCCAAACACTTTTGGCAGTTCAATCCGCCCTTCCGTCCCGAGAATCTCCATCTCCGCTCGACCTGAAGCCCACATGCCACAGTCAAAAGTTAAAGCTACCGAATTCGGAAATTCTACCAGTCCCGACGCCATCATATCCACGCCATCATGCTCGTCCGAGAATAGAGCGTGAACTGTTACCGCTTCCGGTTCCTGTCCCAGATACATCCGGGCCGCCGAGATCGGATACACGCCAAGATCGAATAATGATCCGCCGCCCATCTCTCTTTTGAACCTTACATTTTCCTTGTCATCAGCGGTATTACAGGTAAAGTTACCATGGATGGCTCTGACGATGCCAATCTCTCCACTAGCTATAATCTCTTGCACACGTCTGTGCTTGGGATGATATCGATACATAATTGCTTCTGCAAAAAGAACGCCATGCTGCTCACACGCCTCGATCATTTCTGCCGATTCATCTGCATTCAGGGCAGCTGGTTTCTCACACAACACGTGTTTGCCAGCCTGTGCCGCTTTGATGGTCCATTCTTTGTGCATATGGTTAGGCAAAGGAATATAGACGGCTTCAATGTCCGGATCAGCGATGAGCTCTTCATAACTGCCATACGATCTGGCAATGCCCAGTTCTTCGGCAAGGGTTTCCGCCTTTTCTTTGCTGCGGCTGGCAATCGCCAGCACCTCACCACGTTCGGACTGCTGGATCGCCGGAATGACTGCATTTTTGGCAATGGTTGACGTACCGAGTACTCCCCACTGTAAATGTCTGTTCATGCTCATCTTCCTTTCGTACCGTAATTGTCCTCTTCTGCCTTGTGTAACATGCCGAGACAACGATCCAGATCCGTTTTGACCTGTTTCTTGTATAATTCAGCTTTCTCCGCACCATCATCCGTGAAATGATATAGAACGATTTCCTGAAAATCGACCTTTGGATCATTGCCCTTCAGCTTCTTTGTGCGATAAAAAACACCTTGCTGTACCAATTCATGCAGTGCCCGATATACCTCGCTCTGGGGTGGTACATAACCGTAGTCTTTGAATTCCTGCTTCATCGCCTCCAGCATCTCGTAACCATACCCCCTGTGCTGTTCAACCATTGTAATTAGATATAGCTTGATAAATGCCCGCTGTGCAATCATAAAAGCCACGTTCATTCCCCTCCTGTCAGAACCTATATATCTAGTATTATAAAACTTATGTTCGGGTTCTGCCATCTTTCTCCGCTTTGCCTCCCTTTTATCCATCTTCAAGGAGGGCGAGCAAGAAATCGTTTGAATACGCGTTAGCCTGGGGGAAGCACGGAAAAAGGTTTTCTGTTGTGAATTTTTCATGTAATGAAATTTTAATTTTTATTCAAAAGAATCAATTTCATAATACCTTTAGCTGCTTCAATCAAGGTTGGATATAGATCGAAACGGTTCAATTTGTCTATATCCAGTTACAGAAATCCATTTTTAGTGAGTTATGAAATTGATTCAAAAGTTGTTTATTTCAGGGCTCAGGGAGTCGTGAGATCGAATTTTAATAATAAGAAAGACTGTGCACAAGCTGTAAAAGCTTTACTACCTGTGCTCCTGTATCTTGTGTTCTTTACTCCCGTACACTTCTGTGCGGCTGTGGTGATCTATTATGAATTTTTCATATGTTGATGGATTCATTTATCGCGAACAGACTTCGGTACGGTTCCCACAATCCATTTGCCCCAGCTTACACGCGAGATAAGCCATGTCAGTACACAGGATAATGTAAGAGCCAACAACCAGGTGATGATCATTCGAACGACAGGGTTCCAGCCCATAGCAACGTAAAACAACTCATCCGGAATGTAGCTATACCGCAGCATCAACATATGCATCAGATAACCGCCATACGATACACCACCAATCCATCCCAGCAATCGTGTAACCCTGAGGTTATGCAGTTTCCCGGCCAGCTGGTACATGACCATAATGGAAGCGATCAGAAAGAGTGCCATATCAGGGCGGATCAAGCTGACTGTGTAGAATGTAATTTTGATTCCTTCCGGCTTCTGAAACTCCAGCATTAATAAATAAGTAAACCGCAGACCCAGAACAATAAACACTGTCCAGTATATCCAGCGCAATCGATGAATCCATTCATTCCAATGCTGGACGGATAACCCCGCGGCTGCACCTAGCACAAAATAAATAAAGAAATAGAGGAAATTGCGGTCTGCATACGTTGTAAAAGCTTCTGTCAGCACCGGGATATTCAGCCGTTCCATGAATTTGGCGATGTTTCCTAATTGATCTGCAAGCACCAGATACACCACGCCAGAAATCAATAATGCAATCATACGCCCCTTGGCCTCATATCGGTTATATACATAACGAATTGCACGCAAGAAGAGCGGAAATAACAGATAAAACTGGATCAGCATAATAATGTACCAAAAGTGTGAAGTCGTTTTGCCCGTAAGCAACTTCAGGCCTAGGTCTGGGATGTCATTCCATCCAAATCCGGTCCAGCCCCGCGGTGCAAGTGTAAAATAAATGAGTGACCAGATCAGGTAAGGCACGATCACGTCGTTTACTCTTTTTCTCATAAACTTGCCGTAATGCAGCTTGTCTCCCGTGTTATAAAACAGCACCATCCCTGTTATGAATATGAATAAAGGAACTGCAAATTTGGAGAGCATCAGCAGTATGGCCAGTAACACGCCATCCTCTAGTTTCGTTTCCGGGACCAGAGAGTAATGTGCGATGGAATGCTGGAGAACTACCGCTCCAAAGGCAATTCCCCTTAAGCTCTCTATTTCTGTAATTCGTTCTTTGCGAGGCATACATTCAGCCATCCTTTCTGGGTTTTACGATAAGAGATATAATGAAAATGAAGCCGTATATTTAATGAACGGAGTTGATTCACATTTCTTTAACAGACAAAGACGTAACTACTACCGATTCCAAGTATGTCCAACAACATCTGGCTAACGAGCGAACTTTTCTGGCCTGGGTGCGCACGGGTATTGCCATGGCGGGCATCGGCTTTCTTGCTGCCGGATTTGGTTTCAATTCGTCGGCGTATGATCAACTTGCACATATTGCGGCGATTATTACGGGTATCACTTCTCTGATTGGCGGCATATCCATCATTGTGTATTCGGCAGCAGCGTATCATCGGAAGCGTACACAAATCAATGAACAGACGTTTCAGGCATCGACCGGATTAATCCGGTTTCTTACCATGATGCTACTGGTGATTGGACTCGCTTTGGCTGTACTGTTATATGTATTGTTATTCCCTGCTTGACTGGGTAAAAACACCTTCCGACATTATTGACACCCACCCATATGCAACACAGGGACAAAAGCCGGCTTCCCTTAAGGAAACCGGCTAATGACCATCTGGTGGATCATATATGTCATTCCATTTTGCAGATAATAAGTCATTGGGTTTTATTTCATATCGATTAAATTCGCGGCAAGATTACAGGAATGTATTGTTACCGAATCGCGCTGCCTTGTTTTGGGCTTCCAATCTGCGTTCTTCCATATCTAGATCGGGACGTTCGGCTGGCACATCCCCGCGATGAGCTGCTTCGGCTCTGTCTCGGTTAAGCTGGCTGTTGCCACTGAACACATCATACACATCGGAGTCCCGATCCGTAGAATCTACGAGCAGCAGGATTTTACCATTCTGTACATACTCCTCATACTGTTTAGCGTCCTCTTCCGGAATACCAAGACCCACAAGTCCACCCACCAATCCGCCAGCTCCTGCACCCACAGCTGCACCGGTAAATGCTGCTGCGATAGGGCCTGCGGCCAGAATGGGTCCTATGCCGGGTATGGCTAGTGCACCGATACCTGCGAGCAGACCGGCTACGCCACCAAGTACACCACCTGTTGCTGCACCAGCAGCCACGCCTTCAGGGGCTTTGGTACCTGTCTCTTCCCGAATTGCCTTCAGTTCATCCCGATCCTGTGTAACAACGGAGATTTCGTCTGAAGTAAATCCTTGTGCTTTCAGACCCTCGATAGCCTGCGATGCTTCACGTTCTGTATTAAACACACCTACGATTTTCTTCTGCATAGTGAATCC
This sequence comes from Paenibacillus sp. FSL R7-0026, assembly GCF_038004485.1. Classification (NCBI taxonomy): domain Bacteria; kingdom Bacillati; phylum Bacillota; class Bacilli; order Caryophanales; family Paenibacillaceae; genus Paenibacillus; species Paenibacillus sp. FSL R7-0026. The sequence continues at coordinate 2,244,202 of NZ_JBBORG010000001.1, read as the reverse complement.
CTCCTCATATTATTGAGTGGTTCGCTATGTTATTACCCGCCTAAGTTTCTTTTAAACGTTTGCAAGTCAATATACTATGTGTTGATAGTAAAAAATTACTGAGGTTCATTGCTTTTTAATCCTCATCAGGGTGTGCCTTCAAACTCAGGTATGTGATACGTTGTCAGGCATGCTCTACTTTGAAGGACGCGGGCGTCCAAAACATCTTGAAGTACAGCCTGGCTGATCCTGGCGAATTGTCCAGACGATTTTCTAAGGAACCGAGGACGTCTTATTTAGCCTTCGGGTCTTCATTTTAGTTTGTAAGGAACATGAGACACGTTATTTACCAAAATCACCTGACAAACCTTTGTAATTGGCTGGTTATTCAAATATAGCGTGTTTCAGATTCCTTAGATTACTGCGGGCGCTTTAAATCGTTGAATAAGACCTCACAGGTTCTTTAGCGTTCCGCTCCATGTTTCTGTGCTTCATGTTCAGCCCCAGGCACATCCAGTTACGCTTCGGCTTCGGCAGGTTTGAAGATACGCTCTGGGGTGTGCCTTCAACCTCTAAAGAAGCAGATTTTTCCAAATTCTCGTTCCATGCCGGAAGTTTTCAGCAGGCGTGCCGGGGCACGTCAAGGGAAAGTGACGCAGCATGGGACGAAAAGGCAAAGTGACGTAACATGGAGCGAAAAGATAATAGAAGATGCACGTTAGCGAGTTTTGAGACACGTCCTAGTTAAAGGTGATTCTTTAAGGCAGAGAATGATTAAGATCAGCTACAAAACCGACTGTTGTTCAGCAGAGTCTAACCCTGATGAAGAGCGCCCTTTGGGAGCCAAATCGTTGATATCTGAAAAAACGAAGTAATTCATCTATTTGCCCCGTGGTTTAGCCCGATTTGTGGCGACCGCTTCAAGTGGATTATCCGGCCAGTAATGCTTCGGATAACGACCTTTCAGATCTTTTTTGACGTCAAAGTACGTCTCTCGCCAGAAATTGGCCAAGTCTCGTGTAACCTGTACAGGTCGCTGAGCTGGCGATAACAAGTGGATGGTCAACGGGAATCGCCCACCCGCTATACGCGGTGTCTCCTGTTGTCCAAACATCTCCTGTAATCTTACCGCCAGCGCAGGGTCCTCTGGACGACTGTAGTCCACAGGAATACGAGAACCACTGGGCACCTGTATATGCGTCGGCGCTTCATCGTCCAGTTGTTGTCGTTGCGTCCAGCTCAATCCACCAAGTAATACATCCTGCATCGACAATCTCTTCAGGTCGGCTGCCGATCGCATGCCTGTCAGATAAGGGGTAAGATGTTCTGCCAGCTCTTCGGTCAGATCATCTTCAATCAGGTCGGGCCACTCAGGTAGATGGAGATGCAGGAACCGCAACCTGTCCGCAAGTTGTTTGGACGTTTTTGTCCAGGGCAGACAATCCAGCCCTTCCATCCGTATCCCGGTTAACAGTGCTTCCAGCACCTGATCTTCAGGCGGCTGTGCAATACTGCTCTCTTTAATCACAAGGGCTCCAATCCGAAGTCTCTTATGTGCCCGCACGCTGCGAGTATTGGAATCCCAGGCCACTTGCACTTCATTGTGCAGCAAGTGCTGACCTGCCTGCACCAATGTCTGCTCCTGCAGCGGCGCAGCCAGCAGGATGCGCGCATCTGCGCCCTGGTCGTCTGCCTCGGCTGCGACCAGATACGCTGAACGGCTCAGCGATTCTGTCGCTGCGAGCCGTACGCCGCGGCCGCTGCTCAGCAGATAGCGGCCGTCCTCCCGGCGTTGCCCGATCCGGTCCGGATAGGCGAAGGACAGCAGCAATCCGCAGCTGTCCTCATCCGGCCGCACCGGATCGGCCGCCGGGCCGAGCGCCGAGCGCAGCTGGCGGCTCTCCTGGAGCATGCGCCGCACGGCCGCGCCGTCTGCGACAGCCGCTGCCGCTTGCGGCATGCCGCTGCTGTCCGCGGTCAGCAGCGCCTCTACGCGCGGGCGGAGGTCCGTGCCCGCGCCTGCACTGCCACTGCTGCGGAGGCCGGCAGGCTCCTGCAGCAGTGCCGCCAGCATGCTGGCGTAGCTGGCCAGCCCAAGCTCCGCTGCGCGGAGCAACATGCTGGCCAGTCGCGGATGCACGCCAAGCGTGTTCATCCGCCGCCCGAAGGGCGTGATGCGGCCTGCGTCGTCCAGGCCGCCCAGCTGGCGCAGCAGCGCCTGTGCCTGGCCGTAGGCGGCGTCAGGCGGGGTGTCCAGCCATTGTAGCTCTGCTGGGGACTGGACACCCCAGACGGCAAGCTCCAGCGCCAGCGGCGCAAGATCCGCGGAGGTGATCTCCGGGCGAGCTGCCTCAGGCAGTCCCCCATGAACCTCTTCGCTCCATAGCCGGTAACACACCCCCGGGGCAATTCGCCCTGCACGACCCCGCCGTTGATCGGCTGACGCCTTGGACACCGGCAGGGTGACAAGTCGGCTCATACCTGTGCGAGGCGAGAATGCTGATGCACGACTCAGCCCTGCATCCACCACAATCTTAACTCCAGCGAGTGTGAGGCTGGATTCCGCAATGGAGGTGGACAATACCACTTTGCGCGAGCCCTCAGCCGCCGGACGTATGGCCTCATCCTGTTGTTCCACCGGCATACTGCCATACAAAGAATGAACTTTCACATGTCCAGGAAGAGACCCATTCGATAACTCCCGCTCTGTACGGTGTATCTCTCTTGCTCCTGGAAGAAAAACAAGCACGTCCCCCTCCTGTTCAGCTAATGCCTTGTTCACCGTCTGAGCCGTGAATTGTTCCAGCTGCATAGCTGCCGGTCTTGGCACATATCGTGTTTCCACCGGAAACGTGCGACCCGGACAGTGAATTGATTTTGTGCCTTCACCAAGCAATGCACAGACGGGAACAGGATCAAGGGTCGCCGACATCACCAGCAATTTCAGATCTGGACGTAACATCGCTCGGGATTCCAATGCAAGGGCCAAGCCCAAATCCCCGTGTAGATGCCGCTCATGGAATTCATCAAATATAATCATCGCCGTATCCTCAAGACCCTGGTCCTGCTGTAACATCCGGGTCAATACCCCTTCCGTCACAACTTCAATGCGTGTCCCCTGACTCACCCGGGTATCCATGCGTACACGATATCCTACAGTCTGACCCGCCTTTTCCCCTAGCGTAGCCGCCAGTCTCGATGCAGCCGAACGCGCAGCCAGCCTTCGGGGTTCCAGCATAATGATTTTCCGTCCCGCAACCCACGGCTCCTCCAGCAAAGCCAGCGGTACAACCGTCGTTTTTCCCGCTCCTGGCTCTGCAATTAACACACCTGTATCTTGATCCCGAAATAACTGTCTCAACTCAGGAATAATCTCTTGTATAGGTAACTCTATATGCATATGATCGCTCCTAATGAATGTACCCTACTGCTCTTCAGTATCTCTATTCGAATGTTAGCATTATAACAAAAAAAGCCGTTCCAAAGGAACGACTATCGCAGACATATCCTAAGACACGACTTAAGTAAAATGGAATCTATCCAGAATGCTCACTTAGCTGAGCAATGACTCGGCACCATCAATGACGATCTCTGCTCCGGTAATATGTCTGGATTCGGAAGATGCGAGGAAACTCACCAGATCGGCAACATGTTCCGGCTGACCCGGCCCGTCCGCCAGCGGCTGCTGTCCTTCCGGGAACTCCATCGGAATAATGATCTGTTGCAGATCATCCGTTTTGACCGTACTTTGATCGATATTCGTCGCAATTGCTCCTGGGCAGATCACGTTCACACGTATTTTGAACTTCGCCAGCTCAAGCGCAGCCATCTTCGCAAAAGCAACCTGCCCTGCCTTGGACGTGCTGTACGCCGACATGCCAAAGCTTGAGAAGCGTTGATTGCCATTAATCGAACTCGTGATGATGATACTGCCTCCACCCCGTTTTTTCACGTGAGGCAATGCATATTTAATGGTGAAAAATGTACCATTCAGGTTGGTTGTAATAATCTGCTGCCAATCTTCAACCTGAATCTCCTCAATGGGTGCCGATACACCGTTAATGCCCGCATTGGCAAAAACAATATCCAAACCGCCGAATAACTCAACGGTTTCCAGTACAGCCTTTTCCACACGTGCCGGGTCGGAAATGTCTACATCAAATGCTCTTGCCGCACCGGGGTGCAGCGCATTAATCTCTGCTTCCGTTTCCGAGATCCGATCATTCACCAGATCAAACAATGCAACATGTGCACCCTCTTTAGCCAGCTTGACCGCAGTGGCCTTCCCAATTCCGGAGCCTGCTCCGGTAATAATCGCAACCTTGCCTTGGAACCGTGACTTGCCGTTATGCTGTGTCATTATCCATCCCACTCCTTCATTTTAGCAATTATGTAAGAATGTACGTTCAAGCTCATCGTTAAAGAGGTCGTACTTAAAGTCAATTCTTCACAAGATTACCCAAAAAGAGTGTCTTTTAAATCAACACCAGCAAGTTTTTTCACAGTTGATCTTCGCCGCTGTCACAGCTTCATCAGGATCAATCCACATCTTGATATCCCGCACTCACCATTCCAGCTCAATGAAAGCGGCATCATCTTCAAGACCGCCGGTATGTGTCGCATCCAGCAATACCTGAATGTGTTCATCCGGGACATAGGCTTGAATGGCATCCAGGTCGTTCAGTCCATCCGTATATAACTGAAGACGCAGTGAATCTCCTGCGGACCCTTTCATCTCGCAGATGTGCGGCTTACCACCAACAGGTCCTTCAAGGGTAGACCAACGCTCATTTGTCTTGCAGTGAGTCTGAAATAATTCAGACTGTTCCTGACCATTACGCCACAGGCGAATACGGGAATCTCCTTGCCACGCAAGCCACACCCGACTTTTGCGGCCGCCTCCCGTGAGCTCAATCCGCCCACAGACATACATGGCCTGACTGCCCCGACTTCGCTTATCCATCAACACTTCACGCAGCAACAAAGGGGAACTTTCCAGTGGCTGTAATTTCTCCAATTGCTCCGATGCGGGAAGGGTAAGATCACGGAGAAGACGCTCAACACCCTCTACCGTTGTGTGTTGCGTCGTTTCCAACCAATCAAGCAAAGCATTCCCTAGAAAACGCGCTGCAAAATCGCCCAGGTAACTCATGCCTACGCCATCACACAAAACAAAATTGCAAATATTCCCTTTCATACGTACCGCAGCAAAGTCCTGTCCGGTATCTCCCTGATGTACCGTCTCAGCCGCTCTGCCATAACCATATCTGCACTTAAATGTGCCTTGATAGCGAGTTAGCGGCTGTTCCCCGGTCTGTACACTCACATAGCGAAAGTTGCCATGCCGTTGCTCGGCATGGCCCCCCTTATCTCCAGCAGACAATGTTGCCAAACGCATCGCTCTCATGATTCCCCTCCTATCTCACAGGCGTAGCAGCGGACATCTGGAAACCGATTGATACCAATTCTGCACATGTACCTGGCAGCATCATGAGTGCACCGGGTGCAAGCAAATAATCAGCTTCAACAAGCATTTCCCGATAACTTTCGGGCAGGACAGATGACATATTCCGCAGCTTCTCTCCATGCTCATCCTGTAGATTCGTTTCCGAAGAGATTCCCTTCCATCTTCTAGGTTCAGCAATTGGTCCTTCAAGCAAATGATCCGATATAAAAATATTCTCCACCAGTACATTGCCGTCAGGTACACTCATACCCATGATTCTTTTGGCAATAGGTTCGGGATCTTCACCTGTGGCTACCCCATCGGTCATGTGGCATACAAGTGGCGCAGGACAGTCCTGCATATTCGGAATTTCGGCCTGTAGAATCTTTTCCGCCTGCAGGAAAGCCTTCGCAGAATCTGAAAACCGTCTCGGAGTCAGGTCAGGCAAAGAACCAACGGCAGCGATCTCATCAATTCCTTTGATTCCGTTCAACAAGTCATATACATCATCGCTGTAAGCCAATATGGCTATACGATAGCGAGGTGTCAGACGATTTCCCTTTGTAGACCGAAATACCATTTGGCGGATCGCGAGAGATAAGGCATCATAGACGACGTCAATCCGTCGACGATTTTCCAGAACCATGTTCATGGAGGCGCTAATATCAATTAGATATATAATAAGTGCAGGTGTACGCTGTGATGCTTGAATCGTGTAGTTCATCTAGGGTGAGTCACCTCCATCGTTCACATGTTATTTTATAAGAAGTTGTTCAAAAAGTCCGCTTTTGATTACGATGGATGCCTATAGGCATCCGCAGCATCGAATATGAAATTCAGCCGAATAAGCTTATGCTTACGAAGTATGTTTCTTTCGGAAACATTTTAGTTGCTCACGTAGTTCTCCCTACGCTCCGCTACTCCATTTCTAGCTTCATCCCATCTTCTCGGTACTGAAAACCGTCCTTTTTGAACACGTACTATAAGTTGGGCAACGTATAACTGTTGTTGCTCAGGAATTTGTTAATGGCACTCATTCGAGCGGCCACTTTGCCGACACCTTTGAAATAGGAAGCATCTGTATTGTAGAGATTTTTAAAATCACGGGCATACGCTTCCGCATTTTCAATTTTTCTGCCTTTTTGCGCGTTATACGTTTTATTGTAATGAGCAATCAGCGTGACCACATTCTGGGCACGTTTTTTCTTCAGAGCTGCTTTCTGAGCAATCTCCTGTTGACGTTTAACTTCAGCTGCCGCTTTACGCTCCGCTTCCTGTTTTGCAAGCTTGGCATCATTCTCTTTTTTCCAGACCAGATAAGCTTCATATTTCGCCTGTTTATCGTATTTTTCCTGCTCCGCTCTCTTAGCCGCTTCTTTCTTCTGCTGTTCCTGCTTCACCAGAAAGGCCTCATATTTCGCCTGTTTGTCGTACTTGGCCTGTAACGCCTTACGTTCTTCTTCTTTTTTCTTTGCTTCAGCTGCCTTCTGCTTGGCTTCAGCAAGTTTTTTCTTTTCCTCTGCGTCCAGTTTTGCAGCATCTGCGGCCTTTTGTTTCTCTTGCTCTTCCTGCTGTTTGAGCGCAGCTGCCTTTGCTGCTTCAGCCTCTTCCGCAGCTTTGATATCTGCCAGTCGTGTGGCTTCCTGCTGTTCTTTCTGTTTCACCTCTGCCTGATCGGCGAGTATTTTGACCGTTGGCACGCCACCTGCCAGCAATACAATAAGCACAGCGGAGGAAATCATGAACTTTTTGGATCTGTAGAATGGCACAGGTACAGGTTTGTCTGTGTCTTCTTTTGGATTAAGCTTTGCATCCAGTTCCTTAATTGCAGCCTCGACTTCCATCTGCATCGCGCTGTTATGAGGAATAAAATGATAAAGCGAGCGGTACACTTCCAGTGCTGCAGCCGGTTTATCTTCATCCTCCAGGGCTCTTGCTTGCAGGAACAGACGGTTCACAACCGCTTCCTGATCGGGAGAGTGCGGCGTTTGAGGACGGTTCCCGTCTTGCGTATTCACCGGTTCACTTACTGGTTCTGAGCTCTTTTTCAGATTCACATCAGCTTCGGACGAATTGGCAGCTTCTTCTTCCGCTGTCACAGCAGCCGCTGCATTGGCCTGATCCACGTCTACCGCAGCCAATGCAACATACCACTCACCAAACGTCGGACAGCTGCTCAGATCGTGACTTTCCCAAGCTCGAATAAACAGATCGGACAGTTTGGAACCCCAACGCTTCTCAAGGGACTCCCGCATCGCATAATACCGTTCACTCACTGTTTGCATTTCATGCTGGTCAAAATAACTTTCGCCCCACGCCTTCTCTACAATCACAGGGTCCGACCAGCTTAACATTTCAGCAATGATAACAGCTCCGGCAAATCGGTCAGCATATGAACTCCACAAACCGCTGTGCACTGTTCGATGGGCTGCATAACCGGGTGACCCGGCAAGCAGGGCATCCGGACGATCCATTTTGGAACCGTACATCTGCTCGACATCCACAAGTTCTACCGCAGACGTCTTCCCCAGGTTCTCCACTTCGGAAAAAAACGGAATCATTACATTGGGAGCGGACATATCGCAATGAGCCAGTCCACGTTGTTCCATAGCCGAACCTGTTCCAGCAAGCGCTCTAGCCAGCTTCAGGCTCTCCTCAGCCGTCAACTGTCTCTGATCACTGATTACATCGAACCAGGTCTGACCTTGCACCCATGGCATCAACACCGCATATAACAGATCGGGATGTTTTCCAATGAGCGCTCCGTTTCTTTCCGGAGTGAGCACATCACGCTTGCATACCTGCAAACCTGGCAGTTCACTATAAGACTCCATATGCTCAGACTGATATACCATAGCCGGAATACGGAATTTAGGAAAAAAGACTTTTAGTGCTTTGGCCCCATGAATGGAACCATTTCGGGGTAACAACTGATAAACAATCCCCTGCCTTCCGGCTTGGGCATAAGCCAGACCCGGCGCTGCCGGATGTTGCCCAATCGTATAGGCAATGTCGTTAATCACCACTTCATCCCCGGGATTTGGTTGAAAAGACATGCTTATCCCTCTCTCTGTCCTAGTGTCATAGTTGCAGCAAAAACCGGGTGTTGTGACAACGCCCGGTTTTTGCTGTAGTTGTACATCTTCAGCTTGCTATCCACCTATAATTCAGGACGAATTCAGACTTCTTCACATCGGCCTGATCTATGTAAAGCAGATTAACGAGCTTGGTCAGCTGTACGGAATTTGTTAGCAATAGCTGTAAGTTCAGCGCTGATGCTGTTCAGCGTTTGAACGAATGATTGCATTTGTTTGCTAGCTTCTTGGAACTCTTGGAAGAAGCGTTGCTTTGTCATACCTTCCCATTGTCCTTCCATGCTTGTGATGGATTGAGTCAATGTAGATACGATTTGCTGACTTTGCTCACCGCTTTGTTTAAATTGGTTGGAAACCTGATCAAGCTGCTCTGGGGTAACTAAAATACGTCCTGCCATTGGTAAATTCCTCCTTGGTTTGTGCAATTAAATTTTTACTTGTTCAAATTGTACTATACCAGGATCGATCGGACAAAAGCCGAAGGACCTAATCCTATTTACCCCATTTTCAGCACTTGAAACTTCTCCTAACAGCCTATTTACAAAAAAAGATTCACTTTCTGCTGTTACTTTTATTCACCCTGTTCAGGAAACCACAGGCTCGGTCCCTCTTCTTCCCCGAAAGGAAGGATCTGTGAATCTCCAAGCTACAGGCTCAGGCTGCATAGCCTGGACTAATGTAGCCGGGGAGCCATCAGGCGGAGCGGCATCCTGTACACGATATACGGCCGCCATTGCGGAAAGGGGATCGGATACTACAGCTACAGTTGCAGAATGTGCAGGCATGATTTCTCCTGTACGATTGTTCTGAAGAACATTCAGCATATTGACCGCATTACCATAGGCTGTGTTCACATGACTCAGCACGGAACGATACTCCATGTCTGCCTGCTGGAATAACAACGCTTTGCGTCCCAGCTGTACGCTTAAGTCCATTAATCGACGCAGCGCATCCTCGCCCAGTCGTTTACTGTGATTCCATTCATTCATCACCGCTGCGCGGGATTCAACCTCCCACTCCAGCGAATGAATCGCCTGATCCAACACTGTCATCTTTTGCTGTATTTGCTCCGCTGCATACTGAATCTGCTTGCTCAGTGCCCGAAGCACATCCGGTTCCACACGAATGCGCATTTACCATCACCTTTCCTCTTCCCCTGCAGGCTGTTTAAGCCAGTCCAGCAGCATCTCGTGAAACTGTTCTCTAGTCGTCAGTGCTGCAACTAGCCAATCATCTGAAGCCGCAGTGCTCATCCGGAACAACCAGTTGGATACCGCACTTGCAGCAAATGCTGCGGACTGCGACTTCCACCCGTCTTCATTCCATACAAGCAACCTAAGCTCCCCGTCTGACTCCTTACCCACCAGACAGCGTGCCAGTGCAAGTGAGCCCTCAGGATCACTTGTCTCCTGTTCGAGTTCCGCTGCTACGGTCTGTACTCCGCTGTTTTCGAGCTCATTCATGACATCATAAAATTTTTTCTTGGAGCACATTAGGGCCGGTTTCTCCGCAGGAGAATGGCCGCTCCATTTCATCCGCTCTATCAGAACATCGATAGCTTCACGAACACTTCCCAGATCGCTGAGCCGGAACGAGTCCGGTACGTCGTCAACACGGGAAACTTCAACGACCCGCTCATCCGTGCAATGTATATAACTCTCATACGACTTGCCGTTGATCGTGTAGCGAATCCAACAAGCTCTGTCGGACAATCCGGCAATGGCTACCCTCGAGAAAACGGTCGGTGTCATGATCAGCTCATCGGTATCCTGATCCCGAATCAGATATCCTTTGTCAAGCAGGGAGGTTTTGACACGCTCCCACTCCATCGCGATATCTTCCGCCATATAGCCGCGAAACGGATCTTCCACACCAAGCAGTCGGTCTGAACCGAGAATACCAGCCAGGAAAAAAAGTTCCTTTGTTTGCAACGTGACTACCTTTTGCTTAGAATCATGAACCGTCAACATTATGAGCCACCTCCCCTCAAACTACAACATGCCATCGGTCACGAATTTCAGAAATCCAATCGGTCATTTTCCAGCTGTCATCACATGGAACTGCACCTTTAACCCTGGAATATTTACGTTTTACATAATAACCTTGACCCGGAGGCAGTACCTTCAGCCCACCTGAACTACCTCCAGATTCGGAATAAGGTATACGGAAGAACGAGAGATCGTTAGGGTCTAAAGTCCCGAACAGCATTCCGCTCTGGGAAGCCTTCACATCCGTTACCCAGTCAGAACCAAAGGTTGGGAAGTCTGCCGGAACTCCGGATAGAATCACGTGTACACCGCGATCCCTTCCTTGACGAACAATCGCTCCCAATTGATCTTTTACATTAAAATCGTTTAGCTGCTTGGACAAAGTGTCCGCATCGTCGATGACGAGCACAAGTTCCGGTCCACCGGAAATCTCGCCTCTTTTCAGAACTTCATCGTACAACTGTTGAATGACAGGTGCAAGCTGTTCTTCTCGCGATACATGTCCACGGACATGGGGCAAACTGCTGATTTCCCCCAGCCCACCTGAGCCATAACGCATATCTACTGTGTATATTTGCACAGCTTCCGGAGAAGCATGATAAGCCAGTGATAACATCCATGTCAATAAAAATGTCGTTTTGCCGCCTTCCATCGGACTCGTTACCATGAAATGCGGACCTTCACGCAGATTAAGCTCGAATGGTTCCAGATCATCCGTAAGCAGTCCCACAGGGACAGTTACAGACGATGTATCCCAAGCCTGACCATATGTTCCTGTCCGAATGAGCAGATCCTTCAGTTTAATCTCTTCCGGAAGTGGAGCAATCTGCGGCGCTTCTTCCCCTGTCCAGCCTTGGCGAATCTCAGCAATCGTACGGCGCAGTGCCGATGAACGCTTGCCCTCATCTGCCCCGGAAGAAGGTAATGCCGCCTGGAACATTAACGGAGGCACTTGCCCTTTGACCAGACCTCTTCCTGGCGGAAGTTGGCTTGGCGCCTTGGAAGGTCTTCCCACGGCATAATAATAATCGCTTGGATCGGATAACTCAAATGAAACCGCATTGGGAATATTGCTTCTGAATTTTTCAAATACATCTGTTACCCGATTGGCGGTGAGCACAAAGGTGATACCCAGACTTCCGCCTTCACGCAAGATCGTCTCCAGAAGTTCATTCTCTTCCGGATAGGCATTGCGGAATGAAAGATAACCATCAATAACGACCACAACCTGCGGGACAGCCGCGTGAGCTGTCCGGCGGTAGGCCGAAATCGTTTTAACCCCCGCCTCCGAGATGATATCTTTACGTTGTGCTGACAGCTTAAGAATATAGCGGAATAACCGCTTGATCCGGTCTTCCTCTTCAGCCATCATCACGCCACCGATCTGAGGTAATGCTGCAAAGTCTTTCATCATACGGCCCATATCGATAATGTAACCATGCCAAGGCTCAGTTCTATGGGAACGGGCCAGGGACATAAGCAAGGTCTGAACAAATGTTGTTTTTCCCAGACCCGGCATGCCGTACACGACCAGATGTCCTTGATCCACAGGCAACGCGAGCGGTTGTTGGCGCTGATTAGGGAGATCATCCAGCAAACCAACCAGTGGTTTCAGACCACTGGCTCCGCCATCAAGCAGCAGATCCCGATTCTCTTCTTCCTGCCAGTCCTGAAGACCTTCCCATTCCAGTGTCTCTGGTAAAGGTGGCAACCATGGTCCTGGCAAACGTCGGATACCCGCATCCGCTGCAGACTGCGCTACATAATCAATAAATACCTGAAGCTGTTTCGGAACATCTTCACCTTTGAGAACGGCTCTGCGCTCTCCAGTTAACAGTGGCTCCCGCTTACCGTTAAGGCGCACTTCCATAACAGGCAATACCGTTGTTGAATCCTCCTGCTGGTTATAAGGTGCACCACTCCAGGCGAATTGCATTTCTTCAAATACTTCATCACTACCAACCTGGAAATATCCGCGACCAGGCTTTGTGATCCAGGCAGCATTTGGAATCTTGATCATGTCCCTGCTGTCTCCCTCACTCTGTACGCGAAGACAGATCCGGAAACGAGAATTACTCCATATTTTATCGTCCACAACACCGGCTGGCTTTTGGGTTGCCAGAATTAGATGAACCCCAAGTGTCCGGCCAATGGCCGCGATACTGATCAATTCATCCATGAACTCCGGCTGGTCCCTCTTCAATTGAGCAAACTCGTCAATGATAATAACCAAATGTGGAAGTGGCTGTTCATGTCTGGAACGCAGAATCTTGTAATATTCATCAATATGCTGGAGGTTTCCCGCATCATTTAATATTTTTTGCCTTCTGACCAGTTCGGCACGAAGTGAAATATTCGCCCGCTCGATCAGATTCCCATCCAGATTGGTGATTGTCCCTACCACATGAGGCAGATCAACAAATGTATTGGACATACCGCCACCTTTATAGTCAATCAGCATGAAGGCCAGATCATGTGGATGGAATTCAGCAGCGAGTGAAGCTACGATGGACTGGATGACTTCACTTTTACCTGAACCAGTTGTACCTGCAATCAGACCATGGGGACCATGACCCTGACGTTCAATTTTGTCATGCAGGTTTATCGCAATTTTTTTGCCACCAGCGCGTACACCCATTGGTACGGGCAGCGTATCAGGATATCTCGTCTGTCCCCACCTGGACACCACATCCAGATCTTCCACGCGTGATGTGCTCAGCATATCGAATAACGGAAGAACTTGCGGGATATCTGAAGCAGATGACCGCTTTAACCGGATCGGTGACATATAACGGGAAAGAGCCTCTGCCATCTTCTTAGAGATCACATCAGGCTTGTACGTTTGTTGAATAACATCCGCATCTTCCGTTTTTTTGATATACACCCCTTTGCCTTTGGAGGCATCCATAATCAACTGACAATGCATCGGTAGAGACTCTTTGCGATTTGCCAGTATGATGGTGCATACATCAATCTCGTGAGCCGACTCCAGCAGCAGCGGAAGCAACGGTTCTTCTTCAATTAATTGCGTATCGGAGAGAATTACAACGTAACATGGTGTTTGTACGCTTTTCTTGTAGCGGTCTTCCTTATTGTTACGACGCCGGTTCAACACGGAAAACAAGCTGTCCGCCAATTGATGCGCACCGCTGTGCCTGTCGGCCATATAGCGTTGTCCTTGGTCTTCATCCCAGATATGGGGCATCCAGCGAAGCCAGTCCCATTCCTTGCTGTCCTTTTCTTCATAGAAAGCAGCAAGCTTCAATTCATCCGGGGAATGGCGTACCGTCAGTTGTGAGATGATGACTCGCAGGGAAGCAAGCACTTCCTCCCGATCACCGACAAGTCCCACAACCTTCGATTGGAACAAAGGTAATGTAATGGAAGCATCCGGTACCGTCTGGAATTCAGCCGCAAGTTCATGGGCCGCTTCAATCAGTTCATCTTTCTCGTAACCATCAATCCGCGGAACCTGAAGTTTGATGCGGAATGGAATCTCTCCTGTACCAATACGCACCTGAAGGAAATCATCATCCTCTGGTGAACGCTCCCACAAGGAACTGTTCCGGTTCTTCACCACTTGAAGACATACACCCGGATCACCATGGATTTCATACAGGCTTTTCACTTGCTCCGCCTGAGCTTCCTTCAGTTCTTCCCGGTGTTTGTCCAGTTGGGCAAGATACATTGTTTTACGTTCTTCCAATTTTTTGCGATATGTTTTCTTGTTGCTCAGATACACGAAGAATGGAATGGTGTAAGAAGTAAGCATCATCATGACCGTCATCATCTGAAACATCATATAATTGCTGTTGCCCATTTTGCCGGTCATATTGATATATACGTAGAAACCAATGCTGACCATAGTCATCATGATCGGCACAATAATGGATATCATGGAAAACGTGGGTTTGCTCGGTTCTGTTGGAGGCCTGAGTATTTCGAGTCTCTCTTCCTTGAGAACCGGTGTCATTCTTGGAGAACGCTGATATAACACATTCACGAAGAGAAGACCTCCTTTAGTTCGTTCAATAATGAATGTATACGTTCAAAAGCCCTATTCGTTGCTGTCCTGCTGAAACAATGAACGTCTTCCATATACAGGCGCTTCTTCCGAAGTCGTTGAAAAAGCCCGCTGGACACGTACGCAACTGCCTTGTCGCAGCCCTGTTTCCATTAACTGCTGTGCGTTCTGCGGAGAGAACCACAGACCTTCCGGAAACTTGGCTTCAAGGATGTACTGAATGCCGTCTCCCGGTGCCTGTCCAAAAATGCGAACGCCGAGTAATGTCTTCAAATGTTCAATGGTACATTCGTCCGGAACATCAATGTCGAACCATTCTCCTTCCTCGCGGCCGGAATACACGGTTAGAATCATCCGAATCCCTCCCATGGTCTCATATGTAAATTGTCCTAATGTCAGATTAAATCAAAAAAAAGAGAATGAATCGTTATATCAACCCTATTTTCTTACATAAACACCCTGTTTGCAATGTACCACCTGTAATTTTGTTACATATGACCCACGTATATATTAAAATATCGTACATTCGACTCAGAACTTTCGTGGCAGTTATGCAATTAATTATTGCGAGGATACGAAAACTTTAGTTTTTTGTTCCATTTAAATGGTAATTAAGTTACGTTTTTCAGGACTTTTATTCCTTCGCTCACAATTGAATTGTGAACACTTTTCAAACATTACCCACCTTTATGTTTTCATAAGCTGATTTTAAGGTAATTTTAAGCATTGGAATTTAATATTAGCTGTATGAAATAACAACCGTGAGGTGATTTCAAGTGAGAACCCTAATAACCTTTCAAAACAAATCAATCCCTGTATATTTTAATCAAGAAAACAAACAACCTATGCAGAAGACATTAAGATTGCTTAGCAGTGCTCTTGAGCATAAAATTAGCAACGGTAAACGCGCCATTCAAAAATGTCTGCATTCTTTAATTAGTATTGAGATTGTTAATGGAGAAGCCATTCTCCACAGTCGAAGTGAAAATGACTCCCTTGCTTTATCGTTATATTAAAAGGAGTCATTCAAGCTACTTTCATTACAAGACATGAAAAAGGAAGCTGTCGTTATAGACAAGCTTCCTTTTTTGAGTTGTATACACGTTAACAGCGGATCGAATTTATATCAGCCATCACTCAGTGCAGTTTGCTCAGGACATAGGCGGCATCATGTTCTTCCGCAATCTCGGCTTTACGAATACGAATGACAAACAGCCGAACCAAATTGGCACGTGTATGTTCTTCCTGACAGGTATTCAGTTTCCTCAGAATAAAGCGGTCAATGGACATGAATTTAAGCCCCTTTGCCATTGGATTTACGGATCGATTCTTCCGTGTATCCATAAATAACCAGATAGCGTCAGCCCCAAACAGCTTTTCAACTCTTATATTAAGCCGTATTTTGCCAAGGTGTAATATTGTGCAAAAAGCCCGTCCCACCAAGCTGGAGACGGACTTTCGCATGATTTGTCGATCTTTTTATAACCCACTCTAAACATTCATAAATGCCCCTGCTAGTTCACTCTTTTTCGACTTATTTCACTCCCGGATATTCCCGATATTGGTGCTGAATGCTGATCCAACGAGTACGTGTAAACTTCTCAATGGCCCAATCCCCACCGAAACGTCCAATCCCTGAAGCTTTTTCACCGCCAAACATCACATGCGCTTCATCGTTCACAGACTGATCATTTACATGCACCATACCCGATTCAATGCGCTGGGCAACCTGATATCCTCGATTCAGATCTTTGGTGAATACAGAACCACTAAGTCCATAAGGAGTATCATTCGCCAAACGTACAGCTTCTTGCTCATCATGAGCCTTCATGATCACTGCCACTGGGCCAAACAATTCCTGCTGCACGATATCCTGTTCAGGTTTAACATCGGCAAGTACAGTAGGAGACAGCACGCTGCCTTTACTGGTCCCCCCGAGCAATAACCGTGCACCTTCGGCCTTGGTTTTGTTCACAAGCTCCAGCAATCGTTCTACCTCTTTTTCCCGAATGAGAGGACCCACGAGTGTGTTAGCATCCGCCGGATCACCTGCCTGGATATTCTTCGTTTTGGCAACAAATGATTCGACGAATTGGTCGTAAATATCGGCATGCACAATGATACGATTCAGAGCCATGCAGATCTGTCCCTGATGCAGAAACTTACCAAAGACCGCCGCTTCGGCAGCACGTTCAATGTCCGCATCTTCCAGCACAACCATCGCGTTGTTGCCACCTAGTTCCAGTGCCGTTTCTTTTAAATGTTCACCCGCCAGTTTACCGATCCCTTGTCCAACTTCTGTGGAACCCGTGAATGAAATCACTTTGGGAACCGGATGAGCAACAAAGTAATCCCCGATCTCGCTGCCACTTCCGGCAACGACATTCAGCACGCCCTTAGGCAGACCGGCCTGTTCAAACAAATCGGCAATAAGCCAACCTGCCGTAATTGGAGTGTCCGATGCTGGTTTAATCACTACACCATTACCAAGAGCAATCGCTGGAGCTACAGATCGCAGGCATAGATGCAAAGGGAAATTCCATGGCCCGATAACACCAATCACTCCCTTCGGCTCACGAACCACACGGTTCTCTTTGCCAGGGGTATTGGACGGGATGATCTCACCCCTCATGCGATAAGGAAAAGATGATGCTTCGTCCACAATGCGTTTAGCCGCTGCAAACTCCGCCTCCGATTTGATTCGGGTACTCCCGGATTCCGTGATCAGCAGCTGAATAATCTCCTCTTTTCGCTCCGCCATCAGGGATGAAACTTTACGCAATACCTCTTCTTTCGCAGCAGGTAATGACTTCGCCCATTCAATCGAATTTTTCTGAGCTGACTCATAAGCCTTATCTATGTCTTTCTTATTGGAAGAGCGCCATGTGGCAATAACTTCTCCCGAATAAGGATTGATATTCTCCATTGTTTTCTCACCGGAGCCATCTACCCAGCTGCCATTAATATATTGTTTCGTCCATGTTGTATGTTCAGTGTCCATTAAAGTCATGTGAATACGCCTCCTGATCAAGATTAAATGTCACACCTGCACAACGGTGTAATACATCATTAACCTTGTTCAGAATTACGCAAACGTGAAGACCTGAATTAGCTCTTCCATTCTTTAAGCTTAAGGGAAACAATACAACCCCCCACTATTCTGTCAGCATCTGGACGTCTTTCAACAGTCGGGCAGGCTCTTCTCTCCAAAGAGGCTCAAGTCTTCCCATCCGTAGCCAACTTCGATCAGATCTTGACCACCGATGCGGGTGGACTGTGTTTGGACTGGAGTGCCTCCCATCTTTTCATAGAAGCGACAAGCTGAATTACGCTCCAAAGCCCATATGATCAAACGTTTCATATTAAGGGTTCGCAGATGATTAACCACATGTGTAGACAGTCTCTGACCTATGCCCGTTTGTTGCACTTCCTTCAGCAAATATATGGCGTACAGCTCTCCATCATAAGCTAATTTGCCTTCACGCTCCTTACCCCCACAAGCAAATCCGACAATGTTCCCATCAGGCTGTTCAGCTACTACCAGAATCTGATCCTTTTCGCCAGAGCGAATATTCTTTTCCCACTGGGACAATCTTGATTCTGTAGTCAAATGATCCAAAAAATCGTCGGGCACAATTCCCCGATACGTTGTTTTCCAACTCTCCGTATGTACATGGGCTATCCCCTCCGCATCCCCTTCACGCGCCCGCCTGATCAGCATAGCTATCACTCGCTTTCTCTCGTAACTGCCGTAGTTTTACCATATTATATGTTCTTATTTCTATAATTCCAAATTCATCCACTTCAGTCCTGATGCCGCTAGGCATGATTCGTAATCAAAAGTAGACTTTTTGAACTACCTCTTATAAAGTAAAATCCGGCCCTACGGCCGGATCGTTACCCTCGTGCCTACAGATACCTTGGAAGACAGATCCAGTACATCCGAGTTGTACATGCGTATACAACCATGGGAGACGGATTTGCCAATAGACCAAGGCTCATTGGTTCCGTGTATCCCATAATGGGGAGCAGACAGTCCCATCCAGAATACGCCAAATGGCCCACCTGGATTCGATTGTTTGTTAATAATAGTGAACTCCCCGTTTGGAGTCTGCGTGAGCATCTTGCCGGTGCCTACGGGATAGCCCTTAATCACCTGATTGCCGTCCAGAAGATATAACATGTGGTCAGAAAGATCTACAATAATCCTGTAATCTGGCATAATGACATCCCTCCTGACCTATCTTATGCAAGATACCGGATGATGCCCGCCTGATTTCAGGCTTCCTCCCACTCTTTCACACTACGGGAGTGCTTGGGTTTGCGACTATTGGCCGGTTTGCTGGAAGCAGTACGCCTTCTGGATGCCACTTCTTCCTTGCGTTGCTGATATTGCAATTCCTTCTGCATTTTCAGATAATTATTCAGTCTTTTTTCATCCAATGAACCATCCTGTATGGCCTCTTTCACTGCACATCCAGCTTCCCGCGTATGACTGCAATCCAGAAATCTGCACGTGGCCGCAAGTTCTTCAATTTCTCCAAACGCATGTGACAGCCCATCATTGCCCTCATCCCAGAGATTAAGCTCGCGCATTCCTGGAGTATCGATCAATACGGCTCCCTGTGGAAGTACAAACATCTCCCGGTGTGTTGTCGTATGTCTCCCACGGCTGTCTCCCTCGCGGACGGATTGCGTAAGCTGCACATCCTCACCCATCATCCAGTTCACCAGCGTAGACTTGCCACTGCCAGAAGATCCTGTGAGCGCAACAGTCAGCCCTGGCTGCAAGTATCGTTCCAGTAAGGATTTACCTTGACCCTCCACTGCAGATATCGCAAGCACTTCAACGCCCGGGGCTATTCCTTCTACACTTCGGATCTGTTCTTCCACATTGTTGCACAGATCACTTTTGCTCAAGACGATGACTGGCCTTACGCCACCATTCCAAGCCATCATCACGTACCTTTCGAGTCGTCTAAGATTGAAATCATGATTAAGTGCAGCCACGATTAACAGTGTATCTACGTTTGCGGCGATTAATTGTTCCTTGGTCACTGGACCTGCCGCCTGTCTCGATACCCTGCTCCGACGGGGCACCAGATTGTGAATAATTGCTTCTTCACCTGCCTGACCTGTAATGGCCACCCAATCTCCAACCGCTGGTACCAAGCTGGTCTCCAGACTATCATGACGCATTCGGCCCGAAATTCTTCCCCAGCATTCGCCCTCTTCTGTAATCAAACGTTGCAGATGTCCATGGTCTGCGATAATTCTGGCTGGCTTTTTCTCCTGCTCTTCCATCCCTGTCTCTTGCCACAGTTCCTGCCACTTTGCAGACCAGCCGTACTTCTCAATATGGTTATCTAAAATAAAAATTCCTCCCAAAATAAGTTTGTTTACTTCGTTCAAGCCGAGTGAACAATCATCTCCGGTTCAGATCAAAACAAAAAACCACGAGTAGAAATACACCCGCGGCAATAAGGAGTTAGCCGAATTAAAGATCATCCCTTCTTGTAGATCTACCGGATAAAATACTTAACACTCCGATATAAACAATTCAGGAACACCCTTTATCGGCAAACAAAAAAGCCACGGGTGCGTCACCCGTGGCTTCATCTGAGCATGCGATACTTCACGTTACAATGGATACTGCTATCCAGCTAACGCAAGATTACATGCTTTGATCCGTTCCGGAGACGCTGTTCATATTCAAATTAACGTATACTGCATTTAAGTTTGTCATTAACAATCGCCTCCCTTGTAGAATTATCCATTATGTTACACACTGAGCTTTACAGTTGTCAAGCCCAAACTTTTTTACCACCAGCTACTCTATTTGACCTGATCCCAGCGTGTCCACATTTCCTTTGGATTCAATTCATAGATATCCTCTTCCCGATACATGAACTGATGCATGATAAATTCCCGCCGAATCGTGGCAAAGTCTTCATGGTATTGCTTTATAAATGTATTGATTTCTTTTTCCGTATACTTCCGACCAAATTCAAGTTGCTCGACCAGATGACCAAGTACAATCAGTTTTTTCTTGTATTGAGCCGGAATCTGACGCAGTCGTCCATCTTTGGAGAAAAAATTCCTCATGACCGACGCTTTCAATGCTTCGTTCACATCACTCATATCCGTGACCTCCTCTCGATTAAAGATAAAATCAACCGAAGCCTGTGCATTCTCGCGGATAAACGAAGGATTGAGTGTGAAATACACTGTATTTTTCTCCCGTCGTTCCTTAATCAGCGCCGCCTCTCTCAGCTTGGATGCATGATGTGTCACGGTTGGCTGTGACAGATTCAGCCGCTCGGCAAGTGCCTGTCCGTGCAGTTCACCCTGTGCCAACAACAGCAGCATGCGAAGCCGGGTCGGGTCAGCCAACGCTTTATGATAAGCCACAATTTTCTCCAGCTGCATCATCGTTCATCTCGCTTTCAATTAGATATACATCTAATTTGATATTAGTCTTTTCTTCTCTGCACGTCAACTCCTTTGGTTTCAAGTAAGCTTGTCTAATTAAACTCCACGCTTGAACTGGCATTGGCTCGTTATTTACGGTAGGATTATATTGCTTGAAATAAGGAGGATTAAGAACATGGAAGATGTCATTATTATCGGCGGAGGCCCATGCGGTCTGTCTGCTGCCATTGAATGTGAGCGGCTGGGACTGTCCGCTGTGATCGTTGAGAAATACAATATCGTTCAATCTATTTATCTGTATCCAACCCATATGCAGTTTTTCAGCACAGCCCCGCTGCTTGAGATCGGAAACGTTCCGTTCAGCACACCTAATGATAAACCGTTTCGTTATGAAGCACTTGCCTATTATCGCAGGGTAGCCGAACATTTTGGTCTGCGTGTTCATAACTATGAGGAAGCCCGTGAAATTAAACGCAAGGATGATGGTACGTTTGAGGTACATACGCTCAATCGCCGCGGGGAGGCCATCGTACATGTTGGACGCAATGTAGTTGTAGCTACCGGTTATTTTGACCATCCTAACTATCTGGGCATCCCTGGAGAAGATAAAGATAAAGTAACCCACTACTTCCGGGAAGCCCACCCGTATACCCGTACACGTGTCGCCATTATTGGCGGAAGCAACTCAGCCGTGGATGCGGCCATGGAATTGGTTCGGGTCGGAGCACATATTGATATGGTTTATCGCGGCAGTGGTCTGTCCCAGCATATTAAACCATGGGTACGTCCGCTATTCGAGAGCATGGTGACAAAAGGTCATATCACACTCCACCTGGAATCACGCGTGAATGAAATACTCGATGATTCGATTCGTCTGATACACACGGACGGTTCCACTCGGGAACTGGATAATGACTTCGTACTGGCAATGACCGGTTTCCGTCCAGATCGTCAACTACTCACGTCGGTAGGTGTGGAGATGTCTGATGATATGGATAAACCTCTATATGATGCACAAACGATGGAAAGCAGCGTACCTGGTGTATATGTGGGCGGAGTCATCGCTTCGGGTCGTAATGCCAATGAAGTCTTTATTGAATCCGGGCGCTGGCATGGACGTTACATTGCGGAACATATCGTTAGCAAACAACGTGGACAGACTGAAGGGAAATGAAAACAATGGATATGACTTCCCTGCTGTTGCTCGTATTTGCGGCTCTCGGGATTATCAGCAGCAACACACCTGTGACCGTAGCGATGGTATTTCTGTTGTTGCTACGAGTCCTGAACCTGAATCAGGCATTCCCATGGCTTGAAAAATACGGACTTACACTGGGCATTATCATTCTGACCATTGGCGTGATGGCACCTCTTGCCAGTGGCAAGATGAGTTTGCAGACGATCGGTGAGTCTTTCCTGCACTGGAAGTCCCTGCTCGCCATTGGCGTAGGATTACTGGTGGCATATCTCGGAGGACGTGGCGCTACGCTGATGGGTACACAGCCAACTGTCGTTGCCGGGCTGTTAATCGGAACGGTACTTGGGGTTGCCCTATTCAAGGGTGTACCTGTGGGTCCATTGATTGCGGCGGGAATTTTATCATTACTACTGGGCAAATCCTGATTCAAGTTGTGAAGGTTGTAACCTGACATGCTGTGCAGATTGGCTGTATTTCCCACCGTTGTGTGATATACTTCTATTCATGCAAATCATGTACACGAGTCTACAGCAGAATAATCCACATTAGAGGTTGTTCAAAAAGTCCGCTTTTGATTACGAAGGATGCCCAGAGGCATCATCAGCATCGAATATGGAATTCAGCCGAAATAAGCGGGAGGCTTACGAAGTATGTTTCCGAAGGAAACATTTTGGTTGCTCACGTAGTTTTCCCTACGCTCCGCTACTCCATTTCTAGCTTCATCCCATCTTCTCGGTACTGAAAACCGTCCTATTTGAACACGTACTATTATGGTTATGCTGTTGCATAAACGTATAGATTCACTTTGCAACTATTAATGGCGCAGGAGGATTAAGGAACCATGTCACGTCAGTTTATTACAGAAGCCGTGATGGTGGCCATTTACGGTCAATTGCTAGCGCCGCCCGCGCCTGTTGAATATATTGTTCCTTATACCACCATCCTTGAGCTATATGAATTCCAGACCAGTCCTGATCCCATGATGGATAACCCGGCAGATGATCAGCATGTAAAATCCAAAATCAATGAAATGATTTCTTATTTCGAGGAACCGCTGAATAAGAAAAAAATAGAGCGTGCGTTACTTGTTCCATGGGCTAAAAGCCCCTCCATTTTATTTGGTGACCAAGTATCCATTGCCATTATCAATGCAATAGATACGGCACAGTACGGGGAGTATTTCGATCCCATTGAGACCGAACTGCTGCTGACATCTCAGCGCCTGAGTATCCCGATTCTCACCGATCAGGTTGAACTGATTGCACGCATAATTGAGTCTGAATCACCTGTACAGGTATTTGATATTGATGATTTTGATTTTGCGATGGATGATGAACCACTGGATCAGGTGTAATTCATGCTCTGTGCACTTAAATCGGATTTTTTAAAAAAAATGACCTTGGCATCCACTGTATCGTGCATGCCAAGGTCATTTTTCCGTCAACACTTATTTTATTCTGCAATATCCCGCGCTAACAGGACTCGGCTAATCTGATTAAGAGGTGGTAACGACTCCAAAGCAAAAAACTTCAGACCTGCATCACTATTTACACGCGACTCCACAAGGTCATCCTGAATGATCACTGTCCGGAACAGGGCAATGACATAATACTCTTCATCTCCGCTTGAATGCAAATACCGAAGGTCAGGCCCCGAATAGAGACCTTCCAGTGTCATGGTATCAGCAGTCCAACCTGTCTCTTCCCATAACTCCCGATGTGCAGCATCTTCAATAGCCTCACCCGGGCGCATCTCACCTGCTGGAAACCGCCAGTGACCATGTTCAGCATGCTGAATCAGCAGTAATTCACCTTTTTCGTTCTCAGCCCGCACCGCCGCTTTTACAACAATATGAGAGCGTTTTGCGATATACTGGGCCAAATCTCGTGGTGGCAGATTCACTGCTTATCCCCTCCTCCTACTCGGAAGCCGGTGGCGACCTGTAATCCATCTATTGCTTAGCAGAATACTTCAAGGATTAGACTTCCGTATAACGGTATTCGATATCCTGACCTTCATCAACGATATCCACATGCAGTTGGTGCCCTTTCAGATACCAATAATCGTGATCTTCCATAAAGAATTGAATCCCCGACACTTCGGTTTGATCCGCAGGATGTCTTGGTTTCTCCACAGCAATACCTAGCGAAAATCCAGGGTGAAGACCTCCGCCAGAGCTATAACGTGCAAAAAAACGAATGCTGTCTCCCTCGTTCAAATTCAGCTCTTCCTTGTACCAGCGAGCAGCTTGATCGGATACATGTATGGTACTCATTTGGTGTCAGCTCCTTCTGTATATATATGTTCCATCATATCTCGACAGGGACTTGAATACAAACCCGAGTGACCACATAAAGACAAAATAAGTTGTGAAAAATGTTTGACAGATTGTAAAAGCCGGTGTTAAGATGCAAACATACGAGGTCTACATTGTATTTATTTCCAAAAAAAGAAAGGGTGATTACGGTGTTTAACAAACATATGATAGGTCAATTCAACACACAACTAAATACCGGAGCACACCCGAAATCATTATTCCGTTCATAAGTCGGCATGACAGGCGATCTTTCATTAGAACCTCTGTGATGTTTACTCACAATCGAACTTATATATGGTGGCGGCTCTGTTCTCTGAGCCATGCTGCCGTATGATTATATGAAGACATACCGCCTGCGTGCGGTATGTCTTTTTTTGTGGGTACATTTCGGCATACATGAACGGAATCTGCATTTCTCGGACATCGAAAGGAAGGGATAACTCTTGTTCTCTGTACTTAAAAACCTGGCCTGGTTCTTCCGGCTGGAACGCAAACGATACCTAACCGGTGTCATCTTGCTTATTCTGGTGGGCATTGCCGAACTGCTGCCTCCTCGTCTTCTTGGTAATGCCATCGACGAGATTGTGCGCGGTTCCATTACCGGCACCTCACTTACGCGTTATATTTTGCTTATTCTAGGAACGGTCATCATTATCTATCTGGTTACATACGTTTGGATGCACAAACTGTTTGGTGGTGCCAATCTGGTGGAGCGGCTGCTTCGTTCACGCTTCATGGACCACTTGCTACGGATGACTCCTCCCTTTTTTGAGAAAAACAGAACAGGAGATCTGATGGCTCGGGCCACCAATGATCTTCGTTCCATTGCCACTACAGCAGGCTTCGGCATGCTGACCTTAACAGACTCTACAGCCTTTCTGGCCACCGTATTGTTCGCCATGGGTTTCCTGGTTAGTTGGAAACTGACCCTGGCGGCAATTCTGCCTTTACCTTTTATCGCCATTGCCATGATGATCTATGGTAAAGCTGTACATCAACGTTACACCCTGGCACAGGATGCATTTGGAGATATGAATGACCAGGTGCTGGAATCCATCGCCGGTATTCGTGTCGTACGTGCCTATGTGCAGGAACGTCTGGACGAGAAACGGTTCGCCGACGTGACCGAGGATGTGTATCGCAAAAACCTGGCTGTTGCCAGAATGGATGCCCTATTTGAACCCACCATCCGCCTCTTCGTTGGACTCAGTTATGTGATTGCACTTGCCTACGGCATATATCTTGTATTCCATAATGAAATCACCCTGGGGGATCTCGTATCGTTTAACATGTACCTGGGGATGATGATCTGGCCCATGTTTGCCATCGGTGAATTAATTAACCTGATGCAACGTGGTAGCGCTTCGCTTGATCGGGTCAACGAGACTTTATCCGTAGAACCTGCCGTACAAGATGTGGAGCAACCTGCCCACGTTACGAATCCGGAAGAAATTGCGATGCAGGATGTTACATTCCGTTACCCAAGTTCCACTGTCGACAATCTCAGTCATATCAGCTTTTCGCTGCGGCGGGGTCAAACATTGGGTGTTGTGGGTCGTACGGGTAGCGGTAAGTCTACTTTGCTCAAACAACTGCTTCACGAATACCCTGCCGGTTCGGGCACATTAAGCATCTCGGGTCATCCGATTCAGGATATTGCCAAAGATGACTTGCACAGCTGGATTGGGTACGTACCACAGGAACAAGTTCTTTTCTCCAAATCAGTTCGTCAAAACATTCAATTTGGTCAACCTGGGGCCAGTGATGAAGTCATCATGGAAGCCATTCGTACCGCCGCTTTTGACGGGGATCTGGGAACCTTATCCGATGGACTGGATACACTCGTTGGTGAAAAAGGAATCTCTCTGTCTGGTGGACAGAAACAGCGGGTATCGCTGGCGCGTGCCTTTATTGCTAATCCTGATATCCTGATCCTCGATGATGCCTTATCTGCTGTCGATGCACGTACTGAAGCCAAAATCATTGAAAATATACGCAACAAACGCTCGGGCAAAACTACGCTGATCTCGACTCATCGCCTGTCTGCTATTGAACATGCTGACCGAATCATCGTACTGGAGCACGGGAAAATTACGGAAGAAGGCACTCACCAGGAATTGTTAGCCATGAACGGCTGGTACCGTGAACAGTATGAACGGCAACAGGTCGAGTCCAATCTGTCCACGTAGGAGGTCAATTCATTGAAGTCTAATACAGGCAAAAGGCTGCTTGATTACGCCTTGAAAGCCAAAGGAACATTTATCGCTGCATTAATTATGCTTACCATTGGGGTTGCGGCCGAGCTTGCGGGGCCGTTCATCGCCAAATCCATGATCGACAATCACTTGCTCGCGATTGAGCAGCCTTTCTATGAGACGACAGCTTCAGATGAAGCCGCAGTCTACAACGGTAAGAACTACAAACGCGAAGGCTTGTTCGAACCGGATGAAAACAAAGGTTCCGAAGTGCGGGTATTACAAGCCGGCAGAAGTTTTTATTTTGTAAACGAACCGGTAAGCGCACCTGACGGGGACCGCACATATACGGATGGAACCCTCACGGTTACACGCGCAGGTGAGGTAACAGGCCAATATGCGGCAACACCCCTGTCCGCTGGTGAACTGTTTGCTTTTTACAAACCGGAGATGCCCAGCATCTATCAATTAATTGTGTATTACATGATCTTCCTCGTGATCTCGGTCATTATGGAGTTTGGTAAAACTTTCTGGCTGCAATCCTCGGCCAACAAAGTCATTCAAAGACTGCGTAACGATGTGTATGCCCATATTCAGCGACTGCCGGTGCACTTTTTTGATAACCTGCCCGCAGGTAAAGTTGTATCTCGGGTCACAAACGATACAGAAGCCGTCAAGGATCTGTTCGTTGCCGTTCTTTCGAACTTTTTCTCAGGAATCATCACGATTACAGGTGTGTATGTCGCACTCTTCCTGCTTGATGTCCGCCTTGGTCTAATCTCATTATTCGTTGTGCCGATGCTCATTACATGGATTGTGCTCTATCGCAAATTCGCTACTCGCTACAACACGATCATTCGATCCCGACTGAGTGAGATCAATGCAATCATTAACGAGTCCATTCAGGGGATGTCCATTATCCGCGTATTCCGTCATCAGAAACAAACCAAACAGGAATTCGAAGATCTAAATGATGATTATATGAAACACCAGAACAAAATGCTGAACCTGAATGCCTTCACCTCACACAACCTGGTTAACGTATTACGGAATATCGCCTTTGCGGTTGTCCTGTGGTACTTCGGTTCCAGTGTGTTGGATGGCACAAGTATTATCTCCCTGGGTGTTCTGTATGCCTTCGTTGATGTCCTGGGCCGCTTGTTCCAGCCGATTACCGGCATGGTGAATCAGCTCGCCAACCTGGACTCCTCCCTCGTATCCGCTGGTCGCGTCTTTGAGCTGATGGATGAAAAGGGAGAAGCTGTAACCGATGGCTCTATGCCAAGATACAAAGGGAATGTTGTCTTCGATGATGTATCCTTTGCCTATAAAAAAGATTACGTGCTTAACAATATCTCGTTTAAAGCATCCCAAGGTCAGACGGTCGCTCTGGTCGGTCACACCGGTTCAGGTAAAAGCTCAATCATCAACCTGCTATTCCGGTTCTATGATCCACAAAAAGGCAAGATCACGATTGACGGTCAGAACGTCAAAGATCTGCCTAAACAGTGGATTCGCGAGCATATGGGGATTGTATTGCAGGACCCGTATCTGTTCACAGGCACCATTGCTTCCAACGTCAGTCTCGGCGATGAGAAGATCTCTCGTGAACGAATTGAACAGGCGCTGCGTGATGTAGGCGCTGAACGTATCCTGGCTCATTTGCCTCAAGGCTTTGACGAACCTGTCATCGAAAAAGGAAGCACATTGTCTGCTGGACAGCGTCAATTGATCTCCTTTGCTCGGGCACTGGCGTTTGATCCGGCCATCCTCATTCTGGATGAAGCGACTGCCAATATTGATACGGAAACGGAAGCATTGATTCAGAATGCACTCGAAGTCCTCAAAAAAGGACGTACCACCTTCATCATTGCTCACCGTCTCTCCACCATTCGTTCGGCAGATCAGATTCTGGTTCTGCATCGCGGGCGTATCGTTGAGCAAGGTGCACATGATGAACTGATGGAGCTTAAAGGCCGCTATTATAAAATGTATCAGCTCCAGCAAGGTGCGCAAGCAGCAGCGAGTGCAACCAGCGAGAATCCGTCGGGTGAGATCATTCCAACCTCAACCTCCTTTGCCGGAGGCAATGCATAACAGAGTAAAACAGATAGCTCTTTAAGTAACCAATCAAAATGATGTACTCGACGGCAAAACAAAAACCGATCTACACAGCTACCTCAGGGTTTGCGGTGTAAATCGGTTTTTTTGTATTTTCATCTGGAGGCATGTTCCGTTACTGTTTATTTCGGCCAGACAAAAAAACAATCCGCGTGCAACCTCATGGCTGCTGCGGATTGTCTATCCATCCTTTGATCGTATATCCCATGTACATCACGGTCTCTCTTGCGAGAAAAGGAAACTTGCTGCGCCAGGTTCGATACGCCGTTGTTCGTGTCGGAGAAGGTACGGCATCCATACCCAGTCCGGCAGCCAGCTTCATGGCCCGTTTCATATGTAATGGATCACTCACAATCGTATAGGTTTGATAACCGGCCTGTTCACCAATCGGAATTGAATTGACCAGATTCTCCTCGGTAATTCTGGATTTGGTCTCGATGCGAATGTCCGCAGGATCTACGCCATGTGCGATGGCATACTTCTGACCCACTTCAGCTTCCGTATGTGCTCCATCACCACTTGATCCACCTGTGAAAAGCAGATTACGAACGGTACCCTGACGGTATAATTCAATCCCGTGTTCAATACGTTCGCGAAATACAGGTGAAGGGTTATCCCCCGCCACGGCTGCGCCCAGAATGATTGCTGCGTCCGATATCCTGGATGAATCCTCATCCGTATATGCAGATATACGTATTGCGGTAACCACAGTCCACAGGATTCCAACCAATACTACAGCCAGAGCCGTAATTAATATCCAGCGTTTCGTTATCCGTTTGCTTGTCATTCATCCTCTTCCAAAGCCCTTGCTTGCATACTCTCGGTATGCATACGCTCCAGCGTTTGCAGAGCTGCTGCGGATTCGGCATCCAGACCAAGCTCTGCAATCCAGGCACCCGTATATTGCTGAAGACGGATCTCCAACTCCTGTGCACGGTCTTTGAAATCCTCCAATTCCTTAATCATGCGTGATCGTCCTTCCGGACTGAATGTCTCATGAATTCGTTCCTTGAAATAATGATGTACAATACGGTTACGTTGCTGCCATAATTCATTCAACTGGCGAGTCTCTTCCTCAGAGAATGTAAAATGATGGCGCACTTCGTGAATGAGCTGCCCCAGTGAACTGCTCATTTTTCGTTCGTACAGATCTTCCAGATCCTCTTCAGACACGGCTTTGCCCTGAGACATTTTCATTAATAAAATCAGATTGACCAGCTGCTGTTCAAGCGCCTGCCCGTAGTACACTGCCAATCCGTAATAGGCAAACAATTCCCTGGAGTGTTCGCTGTCCAGCATGTCACCATTCTGGATATCTGTATTTTGCATATGCGAGCGCCCCCTTCAACCGTACAATGTTAACCATTCCATGTCCCTCTATCCTAACCAAACCAAGAGCAACATTCAAGTTATCGGGAAGCGCGTCTTCTAACTCCGCAGATCTCTTCTTCCGGACAGCCACACATGGATGATTAGTAACCCTAATGCATAGAGCACAGTCCACAGCATAACCGAAACAAAAGAGTCCATCTTTGATTCATCAAATAACATCATCTCACGAACCAGATAAAAGGCTGGTGGAAGAATGCGGCCAAGCCATTCTAACGATTCAGGTAAACGTTCACTTAAGGAACCTTGGATAAACGATAGTAATAATACAATAATGAGGGCAGGCATACTTCGACTAAGCAAGGGAATGTACGATTTTTGAAAAAATACACTGATGCCTAATCCCAGCAGTGATAACCCCAGATGTCCTAACCAAGTCATCATCCACTCCTCACCTGTGGGTTGTCTTTCGAACATTCCCGCGAACACGGGATACAGCACAGTGATTGCGGTGAGCATGAATTGCATTATCCAGGCACAGATGAGTTGACTTATTACAACCTTACGCCTGCTTCCTGCATGAAGGACGAGTAATTGATACTGCTTTGCAGGTTCGGTATTCATCACCATTACTCCGAGCCAAGCAGCTGCCAGAAATAACAGCATAGCCGTAACACTGTAACTGTCCGCAATTGGGTTGGGTTTGTAGGAATAGATCAGCAGCATGGCGATGATATAAAAGATAACCGGTGCAAAATATTTCTGTGAGCGAATGTGATGCCTTAACAAATATCGGGTCAGATAGATCATTGTGCTTCTCCCCCCGCATCATCCATGGAAGAGCTTAAGTCCACAGATTCTGTGACACCTCTAAGACTCGCATGTACAGCTGGATGTTGTCCTTCCAGCAGACTTTCCATATGTAATTGACTTTCTTCCTGTTGTACAGACACAACCGAACCTCCGGATGCCAGAATTATTCTGAGGACATCATCTGTTGATTGTTGAACCACTTTCCAATCCCACAACCAAGAATTGGATATCCCTGAGCTTGTATTACGAACTAAAGACAGTACTCCCGGTTGTTGTTGTACCATGGATGGATCGTTGGCCAGATCCTCTCCGGCTTCCGTTAGACTTTGAATACGTACAACGGGTTCGCCAGCTTGAAGTATATCTTCACGACTCCAGTAGCGGAGCACGCCGCCTTTCTTCAACACAATTACCTGGTCTGCCAAACGTTCAATAAGCAACGGTTCATGACAAGCTGTAACGATGGATGTCCCTTCATCCTTCCATTGTCCCAATAAGGATACAATGGCCTCTTGAGCTGGAATATCCAAGCCTGATAACGGTTCATCCAACAGCAAAAGACCACCCGGTCCAGGTAACAGGGCCTGAATCAAATTTACTTTTTGCAGTGTGCCCTTCGATAATAAGGGTAACTTCTGATCGATCGCGGTATCGAGATATAAAAGTTCACTAAGTTCTCTAATCCGCTCACGCAGTATTTCGGGGCGAATGCCCCGAATCCGTCCCATGTCCCACAAATACTCTCCAGAGGTAAAGGGTAAACGTGGCAGGCCATCTACTGCATACCCATCAGAACTCTTCATTGTGCGCTGGATCGATCCTGTATCGGGTAACAAAATACCTGCCAACATACGTAGTAACGTGCTTTTGCCCGAGCCGTTTCTGCCAACAAGCACAGCACATTCTCCCTGTTTCACTTCCAGATTAATTTCATCAAGTACTTGAGCATTGCCTAATCGCTTGCTCACTTGTTGAAGCAACATACCTCGACCTGATGAGTCTGGTACATCTTGATCGGCTTTCTTGAAAAGTCCACGTATACTCCTTATCACCTGGGATCACATCCGCTCTGGAGCTTGCACACCTAGCAAATGTAAACTGTACGCGAGGCGTTCGGCAGTCCGTTTGGCCAATGCCACCCGGAAGGATCTTACATCAGATGACGCATCGGCAATCCGTTCGGCGTGATAGAAACGGTTGAATGCTTGAGCGACATCTATTGTGTATTTGGCAATGACCGAAGGCTCATTCCGATGAATTGCTTTTTCCAGATACTCGGGATATTCACCAAGCAGTTTCAGCAATGCCCATGAGGTATCTCCGATAAGGGATGGAGTGGTTACTGTGTTATTCTCACCTTCCGCAAGGTTGGGTTTAGTCAAAGGGTTTTCATTTTCAATACGGATCGCTTCTTCTGCCTTGGCAAGCACACTTTGAATCCGGGCATGGGTATACTGCACATAAGGTCCGGTCTCTCCTTCAAAACTCACCGCATCTTCCAATGAGAAGTCCACATCGTTTAACCGACTATTACGCAGATCACCGAAGACAATGGCACCTACACCAACAGCCTCAGCCACCTTCTGAGGGTTCTCCAGATTCGGGTTTTTCTCCTGAATAATCTGCAAAGCACGAGCAACTGCCTCATCCAACACTTCCTGCAAAAAGACGACTTTACCGCGGCGGGTAGACATTTTCCTTCCCTCAAAACGCATTAAGCCAAACGGGATATGTTCACACTTCGCAGACCATTCATGCCCCATCCGGGATAGGACCGCAAATACCTGACGGAAATGTAACTTCTGCTCGCCTCCGACCACGTATAACAACCGATCTGCCTTCATCACCTCATGACGATAGACTGCCGTAGCCAAATCCCGAGTAGGATAGATTGTTGTTCCATCTTTTTTGATAATCAGGCATGGGGGCATGTTCTCATCTTCCAGACGTACCACGAGTGCACCATCACTCTCTTCAAGTAAACCTTTTGCCTTCAGTTCTTCAACCACTGCGCCCATCTTGTCATTGTAAAAGCTTTCTCCCAACGTATGGTCGAACTGTACATTCAGGCGTTCATACATCCGGTTGAATTCCTTCATGCTCACTTCCACAAAGAACGCCCATAACCGCTGTGCTTCATCATCCCCTTGCTCCAGCTTGCGGAACCACTCGCGTGCCTCAATCTCCAGTGAAGGATCGTTCTCCGCCTCATCGTGGAAGCGCACATACAGTTCCAGGGACGTACGGATCGGGTCTGCCTGCAACGCTTCATCATTGCCCCACCGTTTGTATGCTGCGATCTGCTTGCCAAACTGGGTTCCCCAGTCTCCCAAGTGATTCACACTTACAGAGGTATAACCCGCTTCGTTATACAACCGATACAGTGCTGCACCGATTACAGTAGAACGCAAATGCCCGATTCCGAAGGGTTTTGCGATGTTAGGGGAAGACATATCAATCACAACACGTGAACCTTGACCAAGCTGAAGCTTACCAAATGCCGCATTCCCCAGTTCTTTCAGCAGATTCGGCGCGAGCTTCTCCCGATTGAAACGGATATTTACATACGGCCCGGCGGGAGTCGCTTCAATTCCAGATGCCTGCAATCCCGTTGCGAGCTCGGTCGCAATGACTGCCGGTGCTTTTTTTAATGACTTCGCTAATACAAAACAAGGGAATGCTGCATCACCCATCTCCGCCTGTGGTGGGACTTCCAGTAATCTCAGAACCTCTTCTTCATTCAAACCCGTTAAAGGGGTAATATCGGCCGCAGCCTGCTTCATCAACATGTCAAACACTCCTTATCCATTCATTATTGGCTGAAAATAAACACAAAAAAGCTCTCGTCTCTAAATAAGAGACGAGAGCTGAATTAACAGTTCCCGCGGTACCACTCTAGGTGAACAGCTACTCCTAATATGCATCAACATGTATACCAGTAGAACCTGTTCCGCTCGATGCGTATAACGGTCGCAAGCCGGGTTACCCTCAGACAGATATGGCCTATCCCAATCGGGATACGTACATCTTTTCGGATAACCATCTCACAGGTGCGGTTCACTCAGGTCATGTCATACCGGCTTCCACCTCTCCCGGCTCGCTGTCATGTATGGATCTGGCTACTCTCCCGATCATTGATATTCTTCGTTTCAATTCATTGCCATCATTATACATACCACGATCAGAATTGGCAACCTGCATTAAAAATCCCCTACTGAAAGGCAACACATAGGCACATCGTCTCAGATGCTTGTGTTCACTGCCTTCCCTTAGGGGACAACGGTCATTATCGGTTTTAATTATATATTCCAGTGAAATAATATTTACGCTACTGCTGCCATCAACCGGCAAGCTTCTGCACATCTGCGGCAAGCCTCTGCACATGCTTGGCAGTGATCATGGTGGTGTTTGCCACACTCAGCGGCGCAAGCTTCACAAGCTTTCACACACAATTCACATATTTCAGCAATGAAATCACTTCCACGTGTCATGGCTTGTGCAGCAAAACTGCAGATCTCCGCACATTCCCGATTCAAACGTATGCAATCACGCAACATCGCCAGATCATATTCTTTCAGACTCGATATGTAACATACGTTGCATGCATTCATGCACTCCAAGCAAGCATCGATACATTGTTGATATTGTTGTTGTGTCATTTAAAGTTACCTCCCAGGCAAAGTTTGCTATGCATCTTAATACCCAGTTCGGAGGAATATTGAATCATCTAACCTACTTTATCGCTTCCAATTCCAGTAATTGGTCACGAATGACAGTTTGGTCAAAATGTTCACCTATAAATACTGCAACATTAGGGACATCTCCCTGAGGTGTAATCTTCATGTAATCCGATTCACGGTAGGCATACTGGAACCAGAAGCGGCTCGCCGTGTCACTAAACGATAAGATACCTTTTGCTCGATATACATCCCGTGGCAAAGCAGATACAAATTGTTCAAATGCTTCGCTGTTCACCGGATGACTGAAATAATGCGTATACACCATAACATGTTCGTGTGATGCATGAGGCGCGGAATGTTCGTGACCATGGTCATGGACATGGCTATGGGATGCGTCAGTATTTGTAGCATCGTCTTGGACCGTATGATCTGTATGTTCATGACCATGATTGCAGCCATGTGTACCACAAGCTTCCGTATGCACATGATGCTCTTGGTGAGCCGGCTTACCTGCTTCAGAAGCTGAATCACGCACGTGTACGTCTGCCCCGCTGCGAAGCAACAGATCCATCTCCACCTCACATTTCACCGTA
Organism: Paenibacillus sp. FSL R7-0026; assembly: GCF_038004485.1. Classification (NCBI taxonomy): domain Bacteria; kingdom Bacillati; phylum Bacillota; class Bacilli; order Caryophanales; family Paenibacillaceae; genus Paenibacillus; species Paenibacillus sp. FSL R7-0026. The sequence goes on along the minus strand of NZ_JBBORG010000001.1, from coordinate 2,208,992 downwards.
GGAATTACAGGTGCGAAGCCATTCCATTTTGCCAAAAGCTGCTCCAGATCCTTCAGTTCCTGTGCACTCACCCGATCCGTTTTATTCAAAAGAAGCACAGACGCACAACGAATCTGCTCCTGCATTAGTTTGAAGGTCTGCCCCTTCTGCTCCTGATACAGACCAGACAGATGTGCTGCATCCACAACAGTAATGAGACTTTTCAGTTCCAGTCGCATGTAGAGTGAGGTCTCCGTTACCGCATCCAGAATCTCCATTGGATTCGCCGCACCGGTTGCTTCAATGATGATCACATCCGGTGATTCCTCTTGAACGAGATCAGCAAGTTGCAATCCCAAGTCACCACGTACGGTACAACAGATGCAGCCACCTAACATCTCTGTCATCGGAACGGTGGAATCCACAATCTGACCATCCAGATTAACTTCGCCTAACTCATTCATAACCACTGCGGGACGCAAACCCTGCTGTTGCCAATGTTCGATCAACTGAACAAGCAGTGTTGTTTTGCCACTCCCCAAAAAACCTGACAGTATATATACAGGTATGGATTGTTCTTTTAAAATCGTTTCATTCATGCGTATACACCTCTCTGATTGTCCTTCTTGTAACCTGATCTATCTATATCTAGCGAGTGTACACCATCCCGCATTCGTTGTGCAATAACGTTCAACTCTTCCCCAGTACATTGCCTGATTCTACCGGATAGTCTATGCTATGAGGACATGTTGATTGAAGGAGGAAGTTTCATGACTAATTCAGTGGAACAACATCGCCAGGAAGCCCCTGACACGGTATCGTGCATGATTGTTACAGTATCGGACACACGCACTAAAGACACTGACACCAGTGGCCAGCTCATGCACCAGCTTCTGAATGAAGCAGGTTATCAGATCGTTGAATACATCATCACACCAGATGAAACGGAGAACATTCGAAGCATCCTGCAAGATGCAGCTGTTCGTGATGATATCGAAGCCGTGTTACTTAGCGGCGGAACAGGGATTGCACCCCGAGATACAACCTACGAAGCGGTGTCTTCACTACTCGACAAAGAACTTCCGGGCTTTGGTGAGATCTTCCGTTTTCTCAGTTACACCGAAGATATCGGTTCCGCTGCCATCCTGAGCAGAGCCGTCGCTGGTACAATTGGACGCACAGCGGTATTCTCCATGCCGGGCTCCAAAGGAGCTGTCAAATTGGCCATGGAAAAACTCATTTTGCCCGAGCTGCGGCATGTGATGCGTGAAATATATAAACCCGTCTGAAAGATCAGACGGGTTTTTCGGGTTTATTTTCAGCTGTAAGGTAAAGATTGAAAGTTTTCTGTGCTCCCATATTCTCCTACCTTAATTGCTCCAATACATGTTGGAACACCTGCAACACATCCTGTTCATACTTGTCCTTTTCCCCACCAGAAGCTGTATAAACGAGTGAGACGTACCCTTTGCTGCGAATCGTTGTCCGGCCAAGCGCATTCTCCAAGACAGCCTCATCACGATTCTCACTATACATTTGTTCCATGCTGGCAGCCCGGGTTGTCGTATCACTGAAAATATGGACTTTCACGATGTGTCTGCCACTTCCATTCAACAAATACATATAAGAGATCCCACCATGGCCGTCATCGGCAGACATGTTATTCATCAGCTGAATGCCTTTTGCTTCAAAACTCTTACTGATCTCACTCACCAATTCACCGTTTAATCCGTGTCCTTGACTCTGTGCCCGCATATTTCCTTCATCTGTCGCTTCGCGGGTGTAGACCTTCCGCTCCTGTTCAATGGATGATGCCGAACAAGCCACCAGGGACCAGACACTCGTAATCAACACGCCACTTACAAGTACCAACTTCATTGTTCTTCCAACCAGACTTCGCCCTTTTCTACCAAACCACATGCCAATCCTTCCTTTCCAGCCACGTGTACTGTGACCCAATCAGGTAGAATTAGCATGTCTAAGGACTTAGAATCTTATGCGGATGGCAGATCTGATATCGTATTGACCACCGTACGACCTACTGCACCACCTTGGAGTATCGTCTCCAGTGTATGAGGCAACTGGTCTAAAGAAATTTCCCGGATTCCCAGTTCCAACGCACGCTCCGGTTTCCATTCTCCGCCCAGCAGTTTCCATACCCGTTCCCGACGTTCCATCGGACAATATACAGAGTCTATACCAATAAGCTGGATGCCACGCAAAATAAACGGAAGTACCGTGGATTCAAAAGCTGTGCCTCCAGTTAACCCGGATACCGCTACCGCACCTCCGTATTGAATCTGTTTCAATCGCTCCGCAAGAGCCGGTCCTCCTGTTGGATCAACAACTCCCGCCCATAGCTGTTTCCCCATCGCTCCTTTAGCTGGAGCATCAGCTTCTTCACGAGTAATAACCTCTGAGGCGCCCAAGTTTCGTAGCAATGACTCCTCCTGATCCTTCTTTCCTGTGCTGGCTGTTACTTCGAAGCCCAGTTTCGCCAGAATGGCAACTGCCATACTGCCAACACCACCCGTTGCACCCGTAACCAGAACCTTGCCCATCTCCGGTGTCACTCCAGCCTGTAACAGCGCATCTACCGAAAGTGCAGCCGTAAATCCTGCGGTTCCAATTGCCATGGCTTCTTTCTCACTGAGACCTGGTGGCAGAGGCACCAGCCATTCACTGCGCAGACGAGCATACTCGCTGTACCCTCCGTAATGGGATACGCCAGGTTCAAATCCTGTACTGATCACCCGATCTCCTGGTGCAAAACGTCCACTGACCGACTCCTCTACCGTTCCGGCCAGATCAATCCCCGGTACCATCGGGTACTCACGAACGACACCGCCTTTCTCAAGGGTAGCGAGTCCGTCTTTATAATTGACACTGGAATACTGCACCTGTACCGTTACATCTCCATTTGGCAGATCTTCCTTCTTCAGTTGCTCTATAGCAGCTTTCACTCCGCCCTGTTCTTCTTTACGGACAACATATGCGTTAAAATGGTTTTTCATCGATAGCCACTCCTTTTTTGGATTTTGTATATTTTTCCATTAAGCACATGAATTGTTCGTATTCATGCTTAACGGCTCCTTTTACCTGTGGATTCTTCCTCATGTTAATGATCAAGCTCTGTCTCTCCTGAGCGTCAACAGATAGATTAGTGGACCCACAATAGGGATGATCCCCGCTGCGGCCCAAGCTGGTGAACGTCGACTCACTTCAGTATCCCCGTATATCGCAATCATGGAAAGTAAGGTCAGCAGTACAAAATCAATCGTCATGATATGTACAAAGGCAGATTGATTGAATGCTTCCATATATACATCCGGATGACCTTGCGTCACGGCATAGAATGCCGTCCCCAGCGTCAACAGCAGAAGGACTACATGCGTCAGCTTGTGGGCTGCTACCCGTCCAATTCCCGACTCCCGCTGACGACCAAAATGTAAGCTTGCGTAACCCGAAGATCTATTCGCGGATGACGACCATGCATAATAAGGAAGCAGCGCAAAGGCACCCAGTCCGAAAGAAAGTATAACAAAAGGCCAAGTCGGTACACGGCCTCGTTCTTTCACAGATGTTCTTAACAGCATACAGGCATAAACTGCCGGGAAAATACCTAACCACGAAAATACCGTAAGTAACCAAGGTTCTTTGCTTTGCATTGTAATCAGTTCTTTGAATATCGGATCACTTCCAGGTGACTGCCCCGGTGCTAACAACAATGCATAGGCAATAAAAGCGATCCAGACCAGTCCTAATATCCATCTCATGTCTGCACCTCCTCTTACTTTCATCCCCTACAGCTGCAGGATTGAAACAATGCTAGGATACTTAACTGGAACTGAAGGAACTGCTCTAATATAATTAAGCAAATTTAAATTTGGAATGATGCAGAATTTGGCGGCTCCTGCGCTTTCCCGAGAAATAATTACTACTTTTCCCCTACAACCTCTTGAATTGGGCATGACTATTATCCAGTATAGCCTGCTACCTTGGCAGTCTGTCCATGAGATTTCTTACATCACTGGTCCATCCCATAAGGATCATATAAGAATAACGTCTATAGACTATCGGCGTACTTTCACAGAAGACAGAACGCGTATAGCGGAAATTTTGCTTGCGATCATCGAATCGTTCAACTCCGCTAAGAACGTATACATTTTATAGGCATCAAAAAGGCATAAGCCAGTATGCCTCACTGGTTATGCCTCTCTGTAATTCTTATGTGTAGATCATTCCTCTGTGGATTTCACATGTTCCGCAATGAGCTTCTGCTTCATATTCCATGCCGCAGGGCTGATATTCACACGGTAGATCTCCGGGTTGAGCTTCCGTTGGTATTCAGGCCAGAAGAGGTTCATCTGTTCCCGGTGATACGCCCGAATCTCATCCAGATTAGGCAGTTCATACACTTTACGTCCATTCACAAAGATTGGCTCCAGCATATTCACCGCTTCGTAGCGGGTGACCGTCTTTTTCAGGTAAGGGTGTAGCGGGTTGAACAGCTTGAGCGGTCCGCCCTGTAGCGGCTGCTCTTCCTCTGGATAGCAGATATAATCTGCAATCGCTTTGCCATGTTTCGGATCAATGATCCGGAACACTTCCTTTTTACCTGGCGTGGACACCTTTTCAGGATTGGCAGATATTTTGATCGTAGGCAGCATAGCACCGTCTACTTCACGCTCCACCAATTTGTACACTCCACCCAAAGATGGCTGGTCAGAAGCCGTAATCAACTGTGTACCAACACCCCATGTATCAATCCGTGCTCCTTGAGCCTTCAGGTTGAAAATCGTATTTTCATCCAAATCATTGGATGCTACAATTTTCACATAATCCAGCCCAGCCTCATCCAGCATCTGACGTGCCTGAATCGACAAGTACGCAAGGTCACCACTGTCCAGACGAATCGCATTCATCTTTTTGCCTTGGCTCTCCAACTTCTTGGCTGTCTTGATGGCGTGAGGTACCCCACTGTTTAACGTGTCAAAGGTATCAACCAGCAGCGTAACCTGATCAGGCAACACTTTGGCATACACGTCAAACGCCTCCTGTTCGCTCATAAAGCTCTGTACCCAGGAATGGGCATGTGTACCTGCTGTTGGGATTCCGAAGCGCTCTCCGGCAAGCATATTGGACGTTGCATGGAAACCTGCTACATACGAGGCACGTGCGCCCCAGATAGCAGCATCCGCTTCCTGTGCACGCCGTGTGCCGAATTCGAGCAAAATATCCTGCTGTGCTACCTGTTTGATCCGCGAAGCCTTGGTTGCAATCAACGTCTGATAATTCATGAAGTTAAGTATCGCCGTCTCCACCAATTGTGTCTCCATAATGGAGCCTTCTACCCGAATGAGCGGTTCGTCAGGGAAAACAATTGCACCCTCCTTCATGGAATGAATCGTCCCCTGAAATGAAAACTGGAGCAACTCTTCCAGAAAGACCGGATCGTAATTTTCCTCTTGTTTGGATAAAAATTTGATGTCGTCCATCGTAAACCGAAGCTGGCTGATATAGTTCACAATACGTTCCAATCCGGCAAATACCGCATATCCGTTGCCAAAAGGAAGCTTACGGAAATAGGCTTCAAATACCGCCTTCCGCTTGTGAGTACCATTCACCCAATGGGCGTACATCATGTTGATCTGATATTTATCCGTATGTAAAGCCAGGCTAGTTGTCTGCATTTGTCTCATCCTCTCTGACTTCCGCTCATGCCCCCAGATTTCATCTGTGAACACGGGTTAACATATGGAGACTTATTCTTCATGATTCTGTTCATCTGTATTAAACAAACAAGTCTCCTGTAAAAAACTCTATACACCATTCACCACATTCATCCGGTTCCTAACATGGAGTTAACCAAACATGACTATGGAGAAAATTTAAGTCAAGACTGTCTCGCTCGCCTTAACCACCGAAGCACCAAGGCTGGAACGAAAATGTCCGAGTGCCCACTCATGCCCTGCCGGATTGAAGCTGGCAACGGCATCTTCATATACCGTAATATGAAAACCTTTATTGTAAGCGTCCACTGCGGTATGCAATATGCAAATATCCGTGCATACCCCAATTAGTGCAATATCCGTAATACCACGTGCACGCAGTCTGAGTTCCAGATCGGTCCCACAGAATGCACTATATCTCGTCTTATCCATCCACTGTATATCTGTTTTCCGTTCTTCCATCACTTGGGCAAGACGACCATACAACTGTCTTCCCTCCGTATTTCTGATGTTATGAGGTGGGAAAAGTACAGTCTCCGGGTGATACGGATCATTTTCTTCGTGTAGATCCACAGCCATGATTACCTCATGTTTGTTCTTACAATAGGCCTCGGTTACAGCTGCAATCGTCTCTTCGATCTCTACTGCCGGCTGACCTACAGGCAAAGAACCTGTCACAAAATCCTTCGTAAAATCAATGACAATCAGTGCTTTCATCGTCAACACTCCCTCAGCCCAGAAATGGTTGATCCTGATTCAATCAGATTGACACATCTACACCTTATTACGTATAGATGGACAGGCGTGGTACGAGTTCTGTAAAACGATATAACTGCGCCGGACGCTGCGAGTACTGGTTGGAACTCACCAGGTTCCCCTCTTCATCTCTTACTTCTTCCACAATGCCTTTACGGCTGCGGGTAGACGTAATCTTGCGAATGAAGTTTGGTTCTTCAAAATCCGGTACAACACTTTGAATAACCTGATATAATTCACTTAATGTAAAATCACGTGGCAGGAACTGACGAGCAATCGTCGTTTCCAGCATCTGCTGTTGAATACGTCGATAAGCGTCTTCGATGATTGTTCTGTGATCAAAGGCCAGTTCCAGTTCTTGCAGCGCCTCCTGAATGGTGAACAATCCAACATCCTCAGCATCATCTGCTGCTTGGCGTTGATCCAACATCCATTCTTCCACAAGCGCGAAAAACGCGTGGGAGATAATCCAGCCCCTCGGGTCACGACCCGGCTGACTGTATACATTCAAGTACTCCAGATGTCCACCATCTACACCTGTCTCTTCCATCAGCTCACGCTTAGCTGCACCATAGATGGATTCATTCTCCTGACAAAATCCACCGGGTAATGCCCATCTGCCTGCAAAAGGCCAGCCTTTGCGCTTGATCAGCATCACTTTCAGTTCCCGAATGGGAAGTGTCTTCGTCACTGTCTTGCGTTCCCGCTTGGTCAAGGTAAACATAACGATATCCGCAGGAACACCATCGGGGGTACGATATTTTTTGGAACTATAAGCACGTGCTGCTTGTTCGTCGCTCTCTGCATTGAAGTGTTCGTAGTTTTCGCTCATGGGCACCACCGACTATTTTCATTTTGATAATTTCATTATGACATAATAATATCTTTTGTCAACCGCAGGATTCGTGCGTTACGTTCTCGGGCGTGCTATGCGGAATGTCGCCGTAGCCATACATCCCAACGTGCCCGATGCATCGCGAACCTCCGATTGAGTCGTAACACTGCGTCCTGCTTGATGCAGTACCGTAGCTGTCACCGTTAACTCCCCTTGTTTCATTGGTGCGAGAAAATGTACGTTCAGATTTGTTGTCACACAGCCGTCTACGTCCATTGCTGCTGTTGCAACCATACCCATCGCCTGGTCCATCAGTGAAGTTAATACACCTCCATGAATAATCCCCATGGAGTTGGTATGATGTTCGCCTGCTGTCAACGCGATCTGTACTTCTTTGCCGTCTCCTTTAATATAACGGCAGCCTAGAAATCCCCAGAATCGTCCGTCTCCGTCTTCCACCATTTTGTCCAAAATACTCATTATTCATTTCTCCTTTATTCACTGTACGTATCAAGCTCTCTTGATGTCATGTGCCTTTATCATTAAAAATCAGCTGCGCCACACAAAATAACCCCACAGCGTGGAGCTTTGCTTGGAATTATATTCCGAGTACTTGGCGATAGCCACTCCACGTTTACGGTTATGTAATGTCAAAAAAGGCGCGGACAGCGTCCGCACCCTTCCGTCATTTAACCGCAACTGGTCGGAGGTGAATCCGTTCCAGCCTCCACGTTTACTTTTTCAGAAACCGTATCCCGGATTACAGAGATCACTAGTTGAAGTAAGTAGTTGATGTCGCTCTGGCTCTGCTGGAATTCCGTAACCAATGGAATACTGTCCAGTTCGCTTTGCAGATCTTCAATTTCCTGTTCAATTTTACTGACCATATCCACATTTTTGAAGCTTTCAAAAGCAACAATCTCTTTTTGTTTTTTCTTGATCGTTGCAATCAACTGCTGGATGCGCTCATGATCCCGAATTTTGGTTTCAGCCTGTTGAAACTGTCTAACTTCCTCACTCGTTCCGAGCATATCAGCCAATTCTTTGGCTTTTCCCATAATGTCGTCGCGTATGACCAGATTGCGCGTATCGTAGGTTGGCATTCCATAATGGTTGTACTGCACTTCTTCCTGCGCCACTGAAATCGCTCCATTCTATGAGATGATATAAGATGAATACTCAATGTTGCATTAAGCTCAGTTGACTGCTGAGTGACCGCTGCGGTGTCGGATCGTTCTTTTGATCGCTGTTGTCTCCGAATTTTTTCGATTGAGATTGTTCAAGGTTAAAATTCGGAGACAAAGGCGAACGCTTCGCTTCTACAGAATCGATTCCGTCACCTTCGCTACGCTCGGCGTAACCCCGCTAAGTGCAAAAAATCATTCATCTTATTGGTGTGTGTATTACTATTACTGATTGGCAGCTACCGGCTCAGAGAGCAGGTTGCCCCGAATATAAAAAGTCATCGGATCGGTGATTTCCACTTGTACGAAAGTACCGATCAACTCTTTGGATCCTTCAAAATGCACCAGCTTGTTGCTGCGTGTACGTCCTGCCAGAACTTCAGAATTCCGCTTGCTCTCGCCTTCAACGAGTACTTCAACGATTTTGCCGCGTTGCTCTTCATTGCTTCGGTGGCTGTATTCGTTGATCGTTTCGTTCAAGCGTTTCAAACGTTCCTTCTTCACTTCCATCGGTACGTTGTCTTCCATCACCGCAGCCGGTGTACCTTCACGCGGGGAATAAATAAAGGTATAGGCAAAATCATACCCTACTTCACGGACAAGGGAAAGTGTATCTTCAAACTGTTCTTCCGTTTCACCTGGAAAACCAACAATAATATCCGTTGTCAACACAACATCCGGGATGGCCTTTTTAATTTTGTCAGCCAGTTTCAGATAGTGTTCCCGGTTATACTTGCGGCTCATACGTTTGAGTACTTCCGAACTGCCAGATTGCACCGGAAGATGAATGTGCTCCACCAGATTTCCGCCCTTGGCCAGGACTTCAATCAAGCGATCATCGAAGTCACGTGGGTGACTGGTTGTAAACCGTACTCGCGGAATATCAATTTGGCGAATGGCGTCCATTAAGTCACCAAAGCTGTAGTTCAGGTCGGTGAAATCCTTGCCGTACGCATTCACATTTTGACCAAGCAACGTGATCTCCTTAAAGCCTTGTCGTGCCAAATCCCGAACTTCGGCAATGACATCTTCCGGACGACGGCTGCGTTCTTTGCCCCGTGTAAACGGAACGATGCAATATGTACAGAACTTGTCGCAGCCATACATAATATTCACCCAGCCGCGCATACCCTCACGTTTCTTCGGCAGGTTCTCAATGATGTCGCCTTCCTTGGACCACACCTCAACAACCATTTCTTTGCTGAACAATGCTTCCTTAATTAGATGTGGCAGTCGATGCACGTTATGTGTACCAAAGATCATATCCACAAATCCATGTTTCTGCATGATTCGGTTGACGACACCTTCTTCTTGGGACATACACCCGCATACGCCAAGTAACAATCCCGGACGTTCGAGTTTTAATGTTTTCAGGTGACCCAGCTCACCAAATACTTTATCTTCCGCATTTTCCCGTATGGCACACGTATTGAGCAGAATAATATCAGCTTCTTTGCGATTCTCTGTAGCCTGATATCCCATAGACTCAAGCAGGCCTTTGATGGTCTCCGAGTCATGCTCGTTCATCTGACATCCATACGTATATACAATATAGTGTTTGCCTTTCCCTATGTTTTTCAGTTCATCGGGAACGGCATTTTCGTAAAGCACCTGGACGTCTTCCTTGCCCCGCTGTTTCTCCTGACGATGATTGGGTTCCGATTTGATGTTAATCTCACGGCCCCGGATTCTTATCTTTTTGCTGAATTCATCTTGCGAAATTACTTTGGCATCGGAGAAATCAAAATATTGGGAGTAATCCTTTTTTGAGTCTTTAGCCATTTCCTTCGGTCACTCCTTACAGCCTCTATTAATAAAAAATCGTTCATTCATCCCTGTTCCACATGAAAATCTTGCTTGGAACATTAAAAGAGCATTACAGCAAATTATAGCATGAATTGGGCTGTAGTTCCACATCCAAAGCGCATATCCCTTCGTCTAATCCGAAACATGCCATGCTCAGAAGAACACTCAGAAAACACAAAAACCTGAGCCTTGCCATCAGGGCTGGAATTAACCGGCCCCTGTTGGCTGTGCTCAGGTTTATATGTTATTCAGACCGCCATAATTGGGGGCTGAAGCTATTACATGTAATTAGTCGATGATTTCAGCCGTGTCGCCATTACGAGCGCCAGCAGCGTTAGCTTCATCTGTATCAATATGCATGTCCAGTGCGAAAGAATCGGATACACGAGCCAGTACATTTTCCAGTACAAGACCGCGATCTCCACCCAGACGAACTTTCAACATTTGTTTGTCCTCGATACCCCATTTAGCAGCATCAGAAGTATGGAAGTGAATGTGACGAGCAGCAACGATAACACCTTTATCAATCGTTACTTCGCCAGCAGGGCCTTTAATTGTGATTCCTGGTGTACCTTCAATGCTTCCAGATTCACGTACAGGTGCTTTAACACCAATCGCAAATGAATCTGTCATGGAGATCTCCAGTTGCGTTTCAGGGCGAACAGGTCCAAGGATACGCACTTTATCAAACTGTCCTTTCGAACCAATTACCGCTACTGTTTCGTTAGCAGCGTATTGGCCAGGCTGGGACAGAGGTTTAAATTCAGTCAGTTCATAACCTTTGCCAAACAAAATTTCAACGTGCTCTTGGGATACATGAATGTGACGGGCAGATACGCCCACAGGTACTGTTTTACTCATTGTAAATTCACTCCTTGTTTATCTATGGCCTGTACTCAGGCTCTTAACAATCCAATGGTATTATACCCCTTTTTGGAGTGAAATGAAAACGAACTGGTGAAAATTCATGAAATACACTTATTTCACCATCATTCGCCTCCTTTATTTGGAAAACAAGTTTCAATTCAAACCATTCAACGCACACACCAGTTCACTATTTCATGGAATTCCCCTTCATCTGCATCTTCGGATTGCTCTCTGGCAAGTGTTCCCCCAGATAACTCATCGCATTCCCCCACAACCAGCCCCGTACCAGTTGTTCATCATAATGCTTGAGTAGGATTTCAGTCACTCTCGGATAGTGTCCTGAGTGTTCAAGTCTCTGAATATACGTTGAAATTCCATCAAAATCAGACCCCATCATCAGATGATTCTGCCCGCCGAGAGAACAGATCTGCTCGATATGAGGCAGCAGGTCCTCTATACGTACCTCACCCTCCTGCTTTACAAACCAGGGTACAAACGTCAGTCCGATCCGCCCTTCCCGGGCAATGATGGCCTGAATCTGATCATCTTTCAGATTACGCACATGGGGACATACGCTATAGCTGTTGGAGTGGGAGGCGATAAACGGACGTTTGCTCAAGTCAGCCAGTTCCCAAAACCCTTTCTCCGTCAGATGTGACACGTCGAGCAGCATTCCGATTTCATTACACTGGCGCACCAGTTCTTTCCCCTTCTCGGTCAGACCTGCTCCACGCTTCTCCATGACTCCGTCAGCCGCCCAATTGGCATAATTCCACGTTAGTCCAATAATTCGAACGCCCATCTGATAACATAACTCCAGATAGAACAGGTTGCCCTCCAGGCCATCCACACCCTCCAGTGTGATTAATCCCCACGGCCCCCCTGTTTGCCCCACCTGAGCCACCTGTTCACGCCATAACAACGTCTGTGTGCCGCCAGGCCGCTCCTGACTTCTCTCCACACGTCTACGATAGATCTCCAACTGCCCCATCACATGTTCAAACTTGCCTCTGCCAAGTACTTCGGGTAAATAGATGGCGAACGCCTGCAACCCTACATTCCCCTCTTTCAAACGTTTCAAGTTCACATCCAGTTGTGGAGCATTTTCAAATGAAAGGGCAGGCTGCATCAAAATTTTGCTAAGTGCATCACAGTGAAAATCAGCTACACGCCAATCAGACATGGACATCTTAAACCCTCCTCAATATGTGATTGCAAAAAAAACGCAAAAAAACCTGTCTACATCGTAAACAGGTTCAATGCATACTGCATGTATTATCTGGGCTCCACAATCAGCTTAATGGCCGTTCGGTCCTCGCCGTCGATCACAATGTCTGTAAAAGCTGGAATACAAATCAGGTCAACTCCGCTTGGTGCTACAAATCCCCGGGCTATCGCTACCGCTTTAATGGCTTGGTTCAGTGCTCCCGCTCCAATTGCCTGCAGTTCAGCATTTCCACGTTCACGAAGAACCCCTGCAAGAGCGCCGGCTACAGAATTAGGATTGGACTTTGCTGAAACTTTTAATACATCCATGGTAAGTACCTCCCTGGGAATGTTGAAAGTTTGTTTCCACTTACTAGATGTTATTCGCGGGAGGCAAAAAAATTCCTTCTTTTTAGACGGGTTTCCCTGCAAATTGGGACAATACCCCTATTCCATGCGCCACTCGTCCTCCATCAGACGAATTTTTTCGATGCGTGTTGCCGCACCTGTGGCTTCATCAATTTCAACAAAAACACCATGGAAGTGCCATTTGCCATCATCCACAACAAAACGTACAGGTAGCTGAGTGTAGAACTTACGCAGCACGGCCTCACGCTCCATGCCCAATATGCCGTCACGAGGCCCTACCATGCCTGCATCCGTCAAGTAAGCTGTTCCTCCAGGCAAAATCCGATCATCATTACTCTGTACATGCGTATGTGTACCTACAACGAGAGACGCACGTCCATCCAGATGCCATCCCATGGCAATCTTTTCTGACGTTGCTTCAGCATGCATATCGACCAAAATACATTTATGGTCTTGGCGCAGCTCATCTACAATTTCATCAGCTACACGGAATGGACAATCCAGAGCAGGCAGGAACGTTCTTCCTTGAAGATTGACAATCGCTAGCTCTTTCCCTTCGCCTTTGACAACCGTGTATCCTCGTCCTGGTGTGCCAGGTGGAAAGTTCGCTGGACGAATCATGCGGGGCTCATCATCTATAAAATCAAAAATATCCTTATTGTCCCAAGTATGATTACCAAGTGTAATACCATGTACACCCCAGTTGAAAAACTCATTTGCGATTGCACCGGTAATGCCACGACCTGCTGCCGCATTTTCACCATTCACAATCACTACATGTGGCTTATACTTCGATTTCAGGTACGGTAAATTTTCTTTTAATGCCTTACGTCCCACGTTACCTACAATGTCACCAATAAACAAAACTTTCATTGATTACTGCCTCCTCAATTCCTGCAAAGTCCTCTTACTTCAAATGTTGAACCTTTGCAGGACTCTATCTCATGCTCCATGATGTGTAGTTGCCTTTTAACAGGCTATCAACAGGAAAAGTGGCCCACTACTGCGGCCACTTTTCCGTAATGCTCTATTTTGCGTATTCAACCGCACGGGTTTCCCGGATGACGGTGACTTTGATGTGACCCGGATAGTCGAGTTCATTCTCAATCATCTTCGTGATGTCACGGGCTAAGCGGAAGGCTTCAGCATCATCGATCTTCTCAGGCTGTACCATAACGCGAACTTCGCGTCCGGCCTGAATGGCGTACGATTTCTCGACACCTTCGAAGGACTCTGAGATTTCTTCCAGCTTCTCCAGTCGTTTGATATACGTTTCCAGCGTTTCGCGGCGTGCGCCTGGTCTTGCTGCGGAGAGCGCATCTGCTGCGCCAACCAACATGGCAATGACCGAAGTCGCTTCGCAATCTCCGTGATGGGACGCGATACTGTTGATTACAACCGGATGTTCTTTGTATTTCTTCGCCAGTTCCACGCCAATTTCGACGTGTGATCCTTCCACTTCGTGATCCAGCGCTTTACCGATGTCATGCAATAGACCTGCACGTCTTGCCAGAGTTACGTCTTCTCCTAGTTCGCCAGCCATCAGTCCAGCCAGATAAGCGACTTCCATGGAATGTTTCAAGACGTTCTGACCGTAACTTGTACGGAACTTCAACCGGCCCAAAATTTTGATCAGATCCGGATGCAGACCATGCACGCCCACTTCAAAGGTAGCTTGCTCACCGTATTCACGGATACGCTCATCCACTTCTTTGCGGGATTTCTCAACCATCTCTTCAATCCGTGCCGGGTGAATACGTCCATCAGCCACCAGTTTCTCCAGGGCAGTACGGGCGATTTCACGGCGAATCGGGTCAAAGCCCGACAGAATAACAGCTTCTGGCGTATCATCGATAATGAGGTCAATCCCTGTAAGGGTTTCAAGCGCACGGATGTTACGTCCTTCACGACCGATAATCCGGCCTTTCATTTCTTCATTTGGCAGGGTAACAACAGATACCGTTGTTTCCGCTACGTGGTCAGCCGCACAACGTTGGATGGCGAGTGTAATAATCTCGCGGGACTTCTTGTCCGCTTCTTCCTTCGCTTGTTGTTCAATGTCCTTGATCATTTGAGCCGTCTCATGACGGACTTCCTGTTCTACGTTGGACAGTATGATACTGCGTGCGTCTTCCATGGTGAGGTTGGATATACGTTCCAACTCTGTCACCTGGTTTTTGTAAATCATTTCGATCTGCTGCTGAGTCTCATCAATTCGTTTCTCTTTGTTAGCCACTTGCTCTTCTTTACGTTCGAGTGATTCCAATTTTTTATCCAGCGACTCTTCTTTTTGCAACAATCGTCTTTCTTGTCGTTGAATTTCATTCCGACGTTCACGAGTGTCTTTTTCAGCTTCAGCACGAATGCGATGGATTTCATCCTTCGCTTCCAGCACCGTTTCTTTCTTCAGTGCCTCTGCCTCTTTCTTCGCGTTCTCCACGATTTGTACGGCAGCTTGTTCCGCACTAGAGATTTTAGCCTCTGCAAGAGATTTGCGAATAAAATACCCTACTCCGAACCCAATGATTAGCGCGGCCACAACGAGAGCGATCGTGATTGCAGGATTCATACTGTTCACCTCCTCGTTGGTTCCTCCAAGGCATTCCTTGGGTCAATTTGCAGTTTTCAAACCTTACATATGTTTGGGAATAACGAATACTCACGGCGATCCCCCGCCGATTTTCATTTCACATGTACATGTTTCCACGTACTATTCACTGTTTCCAGCGAACCCATAATTAAGAATGGTATAAATCTTAAGAAACCGAAACCGCTTTTTTGGAAGGAAAAAGGGTTGTCCATTTCTTACAGACTCATGTCCATTTTAGTATTTGACGAAAGAAATTGTCAAGAGAATGCAGTATAGAGACTCTAGTCTGCTAATCCCATAACAACGCTTCGTCATCTTCAGGGTCCCCAGCCTCATCTTCTTCAATTAAACAATTCACGACCCGGCGCACCATATCCATTGAAAAACCACGTCTCATTAGGAAGGGAAGCGTTTTATTTTTCTTCTCTTTGACGTCCCCTTTGACCTGATTCCATTTTTTGCGTCCTGCACTCAAGGCAGTCTCAAATTCTGCATCTGTACTGATCCCTTCTAGTGCCTCAACAATGAGATCATTGGCAATGCCCTTTTGACGCAGCTCTTGCCTTATCCACAGTTTTCCCTTCCGCTTGCCCTCCATACGCTGTCTTGTCCATTCCTTCGCAAATAGATCGTCATCCACCAGGTTCTCCCGCTCAAGCCGATCCAGCGCCTCTTCAATCAAAGGTGCAGCAAACTCCTTCTGACGAAGTTTCTGACTTAATTCATGGCGCGTACGTGGCTTATGCTCCAAAAAACGCAGAGACTGTGCATACGTCCGCTGTCGCTCGTCAGCTACAATGATTTCCTCCAGATCCTTCTTCATAAACGTATTACCTTGAGTCATCCTGTATTTAATCATCACATCTTCAAGAACCGTAATGGAGTGGATGCCAAAAGTGATTCGATAACGAGCTTGCCTGCTCTTCGTTCGTTCTACACGTGTAATAATAAGTTCTTCGTTGTCCGGAAATTGGGATAGGCCATCCTGTTCTGCTTCTTCATATAAATCCTCGTCATGTTGATCCATTCTGGTCTCCCCTTTCATAACATTTTCATTCTGACTACGCCAAACACACCTTCACATAAGACAAAGAACACTAATAATACAAAAGACCGGGAACTCTGCCCGGCCTTTACTTCACAGTTAGCGTGCTAACAGCCCCTGTCCATTGGGACAGGGGCTGTTAGACAGCACGAGTACTCCCACTACAATCCATTATCCAGATTGATCCAAGCTCAATCAGATAAGTTTACGGAGTCCAATGGGGAACACCCTCAGGGTCCTCCCTACAAGGGAGGTTTTGAGAGATTACTCGTTGATTTCAAACAATTCTTGTTCTTCTTCTGCTTCTTTTTGTTGCTCTTCACTAGTTGGCGCAGGAACAGCAGTAACCAAGTTACTGGCTACACGAATTTTTTGTTCAATGATGTCAGCAATATCTTTATGCTCTTTCATGAACTGCTTTGCGTTCTCACGGCCTTGTCCTAAACGCTCGCCTTCGTAGGAGTACCATGCACCACTTTTATTAACGATGTCCAGCTCTGTACCAATGTCAATGATACTGCCTTCTCTCGAAATACCCTCACCATACATGATATCCACTTCCGCTTGTTTAAACGGAGGTGCCACTTTGTTTTTCACAACTTTAATACGAGTACGGTTACCAATCATGTCATTGCCTGATTTGATACTCTCAATACGACGCACATCCAGACGTACTGTGGAATAAAACTTCAGAGCACGACCACCAGGTGTTGTTTCCGGGTTACCAAACATAACGCCGACTTTCTCACGAAGCTGGTTAATGAAGATTGCGATTGTTTTGGATTTGCTGATTGCACCAGACAGTTTACGCAGCGCCTGAGACATCAAACGCGCTTGCAAACCAACGTGTGAATCACCCATTTCGCCTTCAATCTCTGCTTTTGGAACCAATGCGGCTACAGAGTCAATAACGACGATATCTACTGCACCACTGCGCACAAGAGCTTCTGCAATTTCCAGCCCTTGCTCACCCGTATCTGGCTGAGACAGAAGCAATTCATCAATATTAACACCAAGTTTGCTTGCGTATTGTGGGTCAAGAGCATGCTCGGCATCGATAAATGCAGCTTGTCCACCCGCTCTTTGTACTTCAGCGATAGCATGCAATGCTACGGTTGTTTTACCAGAGGATTCAGGTCCATATATTTCAACAATACGGCCTTTAGGCAAGCCGCCTGTTCCTAATGCAATATCCAAAGCCAAGGAACCACTGGGAATAATTTCCACATTCATATGAGTGGACTCACCCAGTTTCATGATGGATCCTTTACCAAATTGCTTCTCTATTTGACGGAGCGCCATATCAAGCGCGGCACGACGGTCTGACAATAAGCTCACACCCTTTACTGTTTATAAGATAATGATACCTTGTTTTAACACGTTTGCCAAGCTTTTTTTCGAACATACATTCGTTTTTTTGTAAAGGCCGAGGCGCCTCTTCCTCAAGGAAACTTTCCATTAAACAGAAAAAAGAACCGTAAACAAGGCTGTAAAGCCTAATTCTACGGTTCTTCCGTCTTCCTTAATTATACTTGCTTGGAACTGTAAATGCAATCGAAGCTATTAACTAATCAATCCATCGCCACAAGTTTTTGCCATAAGCGATAGAGAATCGCTTTGGCTGAACGAATGCGAACCGTCTCGCGATTACCATTAATACGCAGCTCATGAATTTCCGTCTCTTTTCCACGTTCAGCAAGAGCGATGAAGACAAGTCCGGGTGGCTTACGTTCCGAATATCCCGGTCCAGCTACACCGGTAACAGCCAAGCCAAAATCAGCATCGCCAATCATGCGGATCTGCTCAGCAAGCACTTTTGCAACCTCAGGACTCACCGCCCCAGGTGCATCTTCACCTTCCAGATAATCATGAGGCACATTCAGCAGCTTTTCTTTAATTTCATTGGAGTAACAAACAATTCCACCTTTGAGCATTGACGCACTTCCGGGTACAGAGGTCAGACTTTGCATGACAAGCCCTCCTGTACAGCTCTCAGCAGCGCTGAGCGTCAGCCCCATGTCAGACATCATGGTTACAATCGTGTACTCTATAGGCACATCCTCGTTCGCGTAGAGATGTTCTGTCAAACGCTCCCGAATCTGAACCTCCATCGCATCCAGCTTCAGCTTCGCCTCTCCCTCACTCGCAGCCTTTGTGGAGACACGTACCGTAACTTCGCCTTCGCTCGCGTAAGGAGCAATCGTAGGGTCTGTTTGCGCGTCAATCAGATCCAGAAGTCGATCTTCCAGAGCAGATTCACCAATACCTGCGAATTTGAGCATTCGGGAATAGATCGGCATCTCTTCTGTGAGTACATGCTGGAACAGCCAAGGTTTGACTTCCTGTTCAAACATTGGAATCAACTCTTTAGGTGGTCCAGGCATCACAACATAATATTTGTCATTGTCAGAAATCGCATTTCCTGCCGCAAGGCCCGTTTCATTGGCCAGAGGTGTTCCGCCATCAATAACGATCGCCTGACGTCGGTTATTCTCTGTCATATCCACATTACGATCTCTGAAAAAGCTCTCAATTTTGTCCATTGCCATTCGATCTGTATGCAGTTTCCGGTTAAGAACAGCTGCGAGCGCATCCTTGGTCAGATCATCTTGGGTAGGTCCGATGCCACCGGAAAATAAAATAACGTCTGCACGGCTCTGCGCAATGCGAATAGCTTCACTAAGTCGGTTCAGGTTATCCCCAACCACCGTTTGGAAATATACATCGATCCCCATCGCAGCCAATTCACGGGATAGGTATCTGGCATTGGTATTGACGATTTGTCCAAGCAGTAGCTCTGTGCCAACTGCAATGATTTCTGCCTTCATTGAGCATCCTCCTGTACACGTGGTGAGTGATCAAAGGGCAATAGGATAATTTCCTATTGCCCCTGACCCAATGCTTCCTTCATGATTACCCATTTAAGAACAAACCATTATGCTTTTGTTAAATGAAGCAGGTTTTTGTTTTTGATAAAGTAATCGATACCCGACCAGATGGTAATAAGCGCTGCTGCCCATACCGCGATAATATCGACATGAATACCCGTGTATGAAAACGGGAAATTGTTCAACAGCAACAGCACAATCGCCACAATCTGCACTACAGTCTTCAGCTTGCCCCAAGCACTGGCGGCAACAACCGAACCATCCAGCAATGCAATTTGACGCAAGCCGGTAACTGCAAATTCACGACTAATAATCACAACTGCAATCCAGGAATCCAGCTTGCCCATCTCCACAAGCGAGATCAAAACTGCAGTAACCAGCAGCTTGTCTGCGAGTGGATCGAGCAGTTTCCCCAGATTGGTAACCATGTTATTTTTCCGCGCAAGGTATCCGTCAATTCCATCTGTGCTTGCGGCGATGATAAAAATAACAGCAGCAATCAGTTGATTATACGGAAGCGACAAGCTTCCAAGCTGCAACGGCTCTGGATAAAATGGAAAATCCACGAGCAGGAACACCATCAAAAAAGGGATTAAGCAAATTCGTGCAAGCGTAATCCGGTTGGGTAAATTCACAAGACGCCCTCCCTCATATCCTCCATTACTCCAAACAATCATCATAATCCCGTTATCATCATCCGGAACATGAAATGTACAGTTTCAATGTCAATCCATATTAACATGATCCCACTATGTAGAAACGCAAAAAATAAAGTCAACCGCTCAAAAGCAAAACGCTTTAAACGTTCCGGTGACTTCCAGAAGATGTACTGCTTTTCACAAAGTCAGCAAACGATGAGGACTGGACTTGATGCTTGACTGCCAGCAATGCACACTTAGTATAATATACGCCCAATACCGTGTCAAAAAACACTTTTGCTAAAAAAGGCCATATTACTTGAAATTTGTATATTGCAAATCCAAAGGTAGGTTAGCACCATTTAGCAGCTGCATGACAGCTTGCAAATCATTTTTACTCTTACCAGTTACCCGAAGTTGATCTCCCTGAATCTGACTCTTCACCTTCATCTTGGAATCCCGAATCAGAATATTGATTTTCTTGGCGATGTCCTGATCAATCCCCTGTTTAAAATTCAAACGCTGGCGGACTGTACCAGAAGACGCTGGCTCTACCTTTGCGTAATCAATGTTTTTCAATGGTAGACCACGCTTCGCCATTTTGGATTGCAGCACGTCAATGACAGCCTTGAGTTTGGTCTCATCATCAGATACGATCGTTAACGCATCCTTATCCAGTTTCAGGCTGCTCTTGCTGCCCTTGAAGTCATAACGAGTGCCAATTTCTTTCTCGGTTTGTGTAACGGCATTTGTCAGTTCTTGCAAGTCCATTTTGGACACGATATCAAATGAATTTTCTGAGCTCAAACCAGTCACCCTTTCAGTTAATCGTATGTTCTGTAACATTATAGAGGATACCTTAAGCAAAAGTCTAATTTCAAGCTGTTTTACACAAAGAAAAAAGCATTTTTGGCTTCCACTTCAAGTGGCTGCCAAAAATGCTTGCTGGTCCAGCTTCCAACCTAATAGCGGCTGCGGTTGGGCTGTCTGAACATATCGAGCACACCCAAAAGTACATGTGCAAGTCCAAAACCCAATATTCCGTAACCCCAAGCACTTGGAGTCAGGTAATAACCCAGGAGGCTGACAATGATCCCTAAACCTGTTACGATCCAGCTGACTGTCACAGCCATCCACCTCACTTCACCAAAAGTTAACTGCAAGTTAAGACACGGTTATTGTCTCCTGCAGTTGACCCGGTTATTCGCTACCAGTGGTACCGCCTGTAACGTCCGTTGATCCATTTTCAACACCTGTGGAAGAAGTAGTGTTACTGCTGTCTTCACCAAGCTTTAGACGGATCCGATTGGTCGCCTTGCCATCCGTTACAACTTGCCCGCCAACCTCAATCGTGGTCGCTGCAGCGTAACCAGACTTAATATACATGCCTGTACTATCAAGCTCAAAGGTATAGCTGTCACCTTCGGCTGTGTTACCATACTCCAACTTCTCTCCACTGGAGTTTTCGCCTTTGTACACTTCAAGCCAGCTATGGCCTGTTGCTTTGATCGTAACCGTTACAGGTTGCCCTGCACTACCGTTAACTTTAAAGTTCGTAATATTTCCTGATTTCCCATCTTCTGCAACAGTCACATTAGACGGGGAATTGTCAGTTGGTTCTTCCTCAGTTTCATCCGTCTGTCCGTCCGTTTGGCCATCAGTTTGGCCATCAGTTTGGCCATCCGTTTGACCGTCCGTCTGTCCTTCCGTGTCTGTACCGCCACCGTTACCACCAGCGTCGCCCTCACCAGTACTGTCAGTACCTGAATCTGTCGCAGGCGGATTAGATGCCTGTCCGTTGTCGGCAGGTTGATCCGGTTTATCCTCAGGCTGTTGTTGACTGTCTGTAATTTTGACTGAATCAAGCCCCGGATTATCTGATTCATCACCATTGTTATACACCACATATACATACAACAGTACTACGATCAAAACAGGGAATGTCCACATCAACGCGACAGACATCCACCGATTACTACGCTCAACCGGACGGCTGGAACGCTTCTGAATAACCGGTTCCATCGTTGCTTCCGTCTCTTCTGCGGGTACGTCTTTTTTGTGTCCCTCCAGCAGCTCATCAGGGTTCAGTCCCACGGTCTCCGCATAGGTTTTGATGAAAGCTCGCACATAGAAGCTGCCCGGCAGCACTTTATAGTCTCCTGCTTCTATGGCCTCCAGATACCTCTTGCGAATTTTTGTCATTTCCTGTACATCGTCAAGACTCATCCCTTTTTGCAGCCGGGCCTCCCTTAACTGCTGACCCAGTTCAGACATGCCATCTCCTCCTTATGTTTATCTCTTGAGTTGTTGCTAATCTATTTCATGATTCCGTACGGTTCCTTACAATTCGTCGGTGTAACTAGCCGTAAACGTATCATAAATAATTTCTTCATTCGGATTGTTGCGAAGTTCAATAATAATATCAAAATCATTAAAATCATATTCGGATTCCTGTACAAAAATATCCGGATGTTCGATAACTTTGGTGCTAGGCATGGACATAATATCCTGCAACAAATTGTAATGCCGCTCACTGGAACGAATCGTACTTACAATTCCGTCAATGATGAAGACATTGTTCGGGTTCAATTCGTCTTCGGACATTTGACTCCTTATCGTCTGACGAAGAAGTGTGGAGGAAACAAACGTCCATCGCTTCATTGCACATACGCTGCCCGCAATAATGGATTCCGTTTTGCCAACACGAGGCATTCCGCGCAAACCGATGACCTGATTACCTTCCCTCTTAAATACTTCACCCAAAAAGTCCACAAGTAACCCAAGTTCATCTCGTGTGAAACGAAATGTCTTGCGATCATCCGAGTCACGGTCAATGTATCTGCCATGACGCACGGCCAAAATATCCACCAATTTAGGTTGCCGCAAAGCCGAGACGGTGATGCTGTTTACTTTGCCAAGCATTTCACCAAGCAAACGGATTTTTTCATCATCATCCGATTCAAGCAGCATGCCTCGAGTTTTGCCTTCAACACCGTTAATGGTCAATATATTCACTTCAAGCATCCCCAGCATAGAGGCAATATCGCCTAACAGACCGGGTCTGTTCTTATGTATTTTATATTCCATGTACCATTGTTTAGATTCCATTTCAACACCCCGTAATGCATTATTCCACATTATTCGACAGCAACAGAACGTGTCCACTGGACAACAATCTGAGACATCTTCTAAAAATGGGTCACGTTAATGATATATAAAATGAAAATGAATTACAAGAACAGCTCTGTAATCCGTTTGTAATCATTAGAGAAAAGCCCCCTTGCGGGAGCTCTTCATCTGTAATCTTATGCGTTTTGTTTGGCCAATTTGACCATCAGGCACGCAATCGTACGACGCTCATCTGCATCGCCGACATCCCATAACTCTTTCAATGCCCGGTTGGAATGGTTCGCCGGATCGACTTTCTCATCAAGGAAGTCGCCGATTTCATACGCAAGTTTGTTGATGGTTTCTTCACTCATCCCCATCTTCTCTGCTTGCAGTACGCGGTCACCCAGGAACTTCTTCCATGTGTCAAAGCTGGAGAGCACTGTTTTTTCTGTTGACATGATAAATCCTCCTTAGATGACGCATGAGATTTAAAATCAACAGTTGTAATATGTGCTTTCGAGACATTTTATATACGAGCAATTTGAAAATAATCTAGAAACGGTTGCTTCCAGGCAATCTTCACCTGTTTCGTCTACAACCAGTCAAGTTTCTTGCTGTTTTACGTTAACCAACCGCCATTCGGACTAATAATCTGCCCATTGATATAACCCGATTCAGGGAGGGCCAGAAAATAAACCAGTGATGAGATTTCATCAGGTTGAGCAAGTCTTCCTGCCGGAATTTCCTCTTCCAGCATCTTCAGTTCACTCTGATCCAGATGGTTCAGCATGGATGTCTGAACGGCGCCAGGAGCAACGGCATTTACGGTTACTCCGGAAGGTGCGAGTTCTTTCGCAAGCGCTTTGGTAAATGCATTCACCCCACCCTTGGTTGTGGAATACAGCACCTCACAAGAAGCACCAGACAGTCCCCAGATTGACGATACATTAATGATTCGGCCATACCTTTGGGAGATCATGTGAGGCATCATTTCCTGTGTACACATAAACGTGCCTTTGAGGTTAATCGCCATCACTTCATCCCAGATCTCCTCTGTAACATCAGCCAACATCCCATAGTGCGAGATTCCTGCGTTGTTCACAAGGATATCTGGCATGAGATTGTGCGACTCCAGCTTCTCACGCATGCGCTCAATCTGTTCCCGGCTGCGAAGATCCGCAGACACAGTCATGATTTTTCCACTGCCTTGTTCCATGCACCGCCTGGCGGCTTCATTCGCTGCTTCATGCGATTTCATATAGTGTATAACAACATTCATTCCCACTCTGGCGAAGCGTTCTGCGATAGCCGCTCCAATACCACCGCTTGCGCCAGTTACCAGTACAGTCATTTCCCCGATTGCCTTCAATTGTCCTGTTCCCCTCTCCATATCAAGGACTCACGACTAGCGATACAGCCAGTTGATCCCAGCGAATATGCTCTCTCAGTCTGAGATTAACATCTTCCAGTGTAATCGATTCATAGAGCGGGAGCATATTGAAAAAATCACCGCCACGGAATTGCTGACGTGTAAATTCATGCGCAATGTTTTCTGGTGAATTGAGCATACGCAAATATCCGCCTATTTTCTTTTTGCGTGCACGTTCAAAATCTGTGGATTCGAACCCTTTTTCTACAATGGCATCCACTTCTTCACGTATACGCGCAAGCAGTTGATCCGGGTCTTTTGTATCACCACCAATGGCTGAAAACGCATATTGCGGCGAACTGTTATACTCATGTCCAAAGCTGTCCGAGATCAGATCTTCATCGTAGAGCTTCTGAAATAATCGTGTGCTTGAACCAAACAAAAGGTCCATCATCAGCTGCGTTGTCATATCTCGCCGTAACAATTTTTCTCCGGTAAGTCCAAGGTCCGTCTCCTTGAATCCAAACAGACATTTGGGCAGTGAAACAGCCAGTTTCGCTTCCCGTCTGGCTTCTCCTACTTGCTCAGGCTCCGGTTCGAAGAAACGTTGAATGCTCCCCTGTGGCTTATAATCCTTCTGCTCCTGGTTCGATCGAACCATATCAATGACTTCTTGTGGATCTACACCACCCACCACAAACAAGAGCATATTACTCGGGTGATAGAAGGTGTTATAACACTCATATAACATCTCTTTGGTAATCGTACGGATGGATTCCACCGTTCCTGCTATATCGATATGCACCGGATGTTTCTGATACATGGCTTCAATCAATCCAAAATAAACACGCCAATCCGGATTATCAGCATACATGTCAATTTCCTGTCCGATAATGCCTTTTTCCTTTTCCACATTTTGATCCGTGAAGTAAGGATTTTGCACAAAGTCGACTAATGTTTGTATATTTTCATTCACATGTTCGGTCGCTGAAAACAAATAAACCGTCTGATCAAAGCTCGTAAATGCATTAGCTGAGGCACCGTGAGACGCAAATGTTGCAAAAATATCGCCTGTTGGTTCTTCAAACATTTTATGCTCCAGGAAATGAGCAATCCCATCCGGAACCTTTACTTCTTCCTGTCCTTCAACCTGAAAATGATTATCCACCGATCCATACTTGGTTGCAAACGTAGCATACGTTTTCTGGAACCCCGGTTTAGGCAAAATATAGACATGCAGTCCGTTATCCATTACTTCGTAATATAGTGTCTCCTGCAAATGCTCATACCGAATGCTCTCCACCGATTATTCCTCCTTCTCGTCCCGCAAGAAATAAATCGTATCCAGACGGAATTGTTCTGCCGCCTCACGCACATCTTCCTTGCTAATATGTTCTACTTGAGCCAACAATTCTTCAGCCGTTCTTTCTTTGCCAGACAACTGTCCATTGAAGTCATAAGCGATCATCTCAAAAGCAGAATCCTGCATTTCCTTAAGCAGGTTACGGATCATTGCTTTGGTCTGGGACATTTCCAGATCACTGATTGTACCGCTTTTCATTTCTTCCAGCTGCTGCTTGATGATAGTAACAGCCTTCTCATAATTAGGGATTTCAATCCCGGATTGAATCGTTGCAATTCCCTTATGTCCGTCATATCGCGAAGACGCGTAATACGCCAGGCTTTCTTTTTCACGAACATTTACAAACAGTTTGGAATGCGGATAACCACCGAGAATCCCGTTGTACATTAGTGCTGCGGCATACTGAGGATCTCCATAAGTGATAGATGTACGGAGTCCCATATTGAGTTTTCCCTGACTCACATTCAGTCGCTCAACAACGGTCTCCACTTCCTTATCTCCTCGAACCGCTGCCTGTGTCTGGTAATCGGAGGAGGACGTTCGATCTACATTGAAATGACGCTGAACAAGGTTCTCGACCTCCTCCAGTGTCGTATCCCCTACCACGTACAGATCCATACTCGAGTGCTGCAGCCACTCCTGATAAGACGCAGTCAGTGTGTCGGGCTCAATCCCGGGCAGATCCTTTCGCTCACCCAATGGATGAAGACGGTACGGCTCATTCTTGCACATTTCCTCAATACTGCGTTCAGCGGCATAGCGCATTTTATCATTCACGATGGACTCCAGCTTTTTACGAACAGTCTCTCGCTCTGCTTGTACATAAGACGTCCTGAAATGTCCATTCTCCTGTGCAGGTCGGGTAAGAACCTCTCCTAGGAAGGCAAATGAACGATCCAGTAGCTGTTCATCCCCTCCAACAAAGGAATCATTAATGGTATCCATTCGGAACTGTACAATCTGGTAATCCCCGCGTTTATAAACGTCAAAACCAAAACCTGCTCCATACAGATGCTCCAGTTGTTCACGAAATTGCGTTGTTTCCGGATAGGACTCCGTGCCGCGTCGCAGAACAAAAGGTGTCAGCGCTACTTTGGTTACTGTATCTTCCCGTAAGGGAACTCCTGCATATAACGATATAGCAAACGTTTTAAAACGTTTAGTCGGAAGCACATGTATACGAAACTCTCTCTTGCTACCTCGTTCGAATCCTGATGTATTCAAATGTTAAAACCCCTTTACGGCGTCATTTATCATGCAATCATATTAAGCTTAAACGTAACAACCATTTTAACCCATTCAAAAGGCAAGAAGCAACCGAAGTCACGCCTTCTGGTTGCTTCCAACATCATCACATACAAAAGATATGCTGTCCGATTGTTTTCACTTGTGGGCGGGTCCAGATCCATTTGGATGTTGCTGTCTTCGGGTTAAAATAATAGAGACATCCACCGGACGGATCCCATCCATTCAGGGCCTGCTCAACTGCCTTTTTGGCTTGTGCGTTTGGTTCCAGATAGATCTGTCCGTCCGCTACAGCCGTAAATGCACCTGGCTGAAAAATTACACCAGAAGGTGTACTTGGAAAACTTGGTGAATTTACGCGATTCAAAATTACTGCTGCTACTGCGACTTGACCTTCAAACGGTTCACCCCGGGCTTCACCATATACAGCGTTAGCCATAATCTTGAGTTCATTCTCTGAGAGACCAAGGGCATTGGCAGATCCCATATTGTCTTGCTCTTTATCTGCCGTATTGTTGCTGCCTCCACCCCCACCTGAGGATTCCTTGTGTAGCGGCGGCTCTGTTGGCGACCATTTGGTTGACGCATTGTACAGCTTGAGCTTGGTCTCAGCTCCAACCACACCATCTGCCTTCATGCCAAACTCGGATTGAAACCATTTAACGGATTTCAGTGTGCTGCTGCCAAAATTACTGTCGATTTTACCATTGTAAAATCCCAGGTACTTCAGACGCCCCTGAAGCTCATATACATCCTGACCGTAACTTCCATATTTCACTGTATTGCTGCTAAACGTAGGCAAGGCCTTTTCTTCTACCTGCGGTGTACGCTCGGCTGAACTTTCAGTTGCTGCATTCCCAGGAAGCAAATAACGAATTCCCAATGCGGATATCAGCAAAATAGCAGTGAAAAGCCATAGGTTCATTTTTCGCATCGACTGTGCTCTACCTTTCTCTTGTGGGATTAACAGAATCGCTAAGGTTATTATGACAAGCCTGCTTGTTTCCTATGCACCAAATCATCCGATCTTTGGAGTAGATGGCAAAACTTCAGTCTGCTGAGCAAGCAAAAAGCCCTCAACCAATACGGTTGAGGGCTTAAACGATTCGTTGTAACCATGTTACATGTTACACTACGAGCTTATTTTATTCTGCTGATACTGTTCAAGCGAAACCAGTACTTCCCTTGGTTTGCTGCCCTCGTAAGGACCGATTACACCCCGGGCTTCCATGGAGTCAATTAAACGTGCTGCACGTGTGTAACCAACCCGCATACGACGTTGCAACAGGGAGACTGAAGCTTGTTTTGCCTCCAAAATAATCTGTACAGCTTGCTCATATAACTCATCCTGTACTTCATCTGCTGCCTGAATGGAATCATCCACTTCAGGTACAATGGATTCATCATACTGCGCTTCACCTTGACCACGTACATAGTTTACAATATTCTCGACTTCTTCATCGCTCATAAATGCACCTTGTACACGAACCGGTTTTGATGCGCCCATTGGCATGAACAGCATGTCTCCACGGCCCAACAGTTTCTCAGCACCACCCATATCCAGAATCGTTCGGGAATCGACTTGGGAGGATACGCCGAAGGCAATCCGCGATGGAATGTTAGCCTTGATTACCCCGGTAATAACGTCAACAGAAGGACGTTGTGTGGCAATAATCAGATGGATTCCGGCTGCACGAGCCATCTGAGCGAGTCGTGCAATGGCATCCTCTACATCTCCGGCTGCAACCATCATCAGATCTGCAAGCTCATCCACAATGACAACGATATAAGGCAGAACAGCTGCAGGATTATCTTTCATCAGGTTATTGTAACCCTCGACGTTACGCGTGCCTGATTTGGAGAACAGTTCATATCGTTTCTCCATCTCAACCACAATCTTTTTGAGAGCAAGAGACGCTCGTTTAGGATCAGTTACTACTGGGGCCATCAGATGTGGAATTCCGTTATATACGTTCAACTCAACCATCTTGGGATCGACCATCAGGAACTTCACTTCATCCGGCTTGGCTTTGTACAATATGCTGGTAATAATTCCGTTAATACACACCGACTTACCGGAACCTGTAGCACCCGCGACCAGCAAATGGGGCATACGAGCCAAGTTACCAATAATCGTCTGTCCCGAGATATCTCGGCCAAATGCAATGGTCACTTTGGATTCTGCATCCTGGAACGTTGCTGTCTCCATTACTTCACGCATCGTTACAACCGATACCTCGCCATTAGGTACTTCGATACCAATAGCAGACTTTCCGGGAATCGGTGCTTCCATCCGAATATCTTTTGCCGCCAAAGCCAACGCGATATCATCAGTTAGGCTGACAATCCTGCTGACCTTAACACCAATATCAGGCTGAATTTCATACCTTGTAACGGCAGGGCCCCGGACCACTTCAAGCACCTTGGCGCGAACACCGAAACTCTCCAGTGTAGCTTCCAGCTTTCGTGCTGTCTGCATATAATCCTTCTGGTCACCCGCCTTGCCCCCATTGTTTGGCTTGGCAAGGAGACGGAATGATGGCAGCTTGTACGGCTTAGGAGGTGGCGATGGTGGTTTCACAGGTTGTGTGTCCTGCCCTTCAGGAGTTGGAGTATCTGTTCCCTGCATTGCATCATTAGGTACTTCTTCTCCACTCTGAATCTCATCCACAGCATTCATCCCGTTTGTACCCGCATCGGATGCAGACCACTCTGTCTCTACCAGTTCATCCGTTATTTTAATGGCATGCTCACCCTGTTGTACTACGTTTGGATCGGCCAGATTATCCGGGAAAGGATAAGCATCGTCCAGATCATCTTCAATGCTTGCCTCTTCTGTTCTGACGTGCTCGAAAAAGTCTCGAATGATGGGCGCTGAATTAGGTTTAGCCTGAACAGGAACACGTGATGAAGCTGATTTGTTCGCTACGTCTTCGGTTGCATCCTGCCACGCCTCTGGATTGCGATCTTGTTCGGCGCGGTATAAAATTTGTTCTGTTTCTTCCGAATCGACCTCATCCATTTCACGTCCTGATGTCGCCTGTTCTCGTTTAGCTCCCCATTTTCCGAAAAGTTGGAAGAATATGGGCGCTTTTCGTTTTGGCAGATGCTGTTCCTCTAATTCATCCTCATACTCGTCTTCGTCATCTTCAACAGGAACAGGCACCACTTTACGAGCGTTACCTTTCTTCCTTCCATCAGATGCTGAAGCAGAACGTGCAGACGGTCTCGACTCCAGCTTCTTGTACATCGAACTCCCGGCATCCCAAATCTTTGTACGGAATATTCGAATTAAATCCACATAAGATAGACTCGTAATCAGCATAAAACTGATGATAAACATGACAATCATGATGAGTCTCGCCCCCAGGCTGCCGAACAGCCAAAGGAAAAGAGCAAATTGCCCAGCTCCGAGATAACCACCGCTGATGTCCTTGTTAAGCATGGAGTCCCTCTCACCTGGCGCAGCAGGGGTTAGCAACTCGGTTTGCATATCATTATGTACCTGCGTAATCACAGCACCAGGCTCAAGCGCACCAACCGGAATGAGCTTCTGGTGCATTGCAGAGACAGTACTCATCAAGGTTAAGGCAAAGACCAGCAATACCAGTCCTGTCTTGCGTGTGGTCCAGCCACTCGGCCATTTCCGATGAATCATCACCATGAGACCGTAATAAATACCAACAAGTGGAATCGCAAAATAAAACTTACCAAGCATCAGTCCGAACATCTTGGAAAGCGAACGTCCAACGGTGGCTTCACCCGATAATGCTATGACAGCAAGAGTAATAAGCACAATCCCGTAAATTTCATATTTTAAAACGCCACTAAAACCAGCGCCCTTTTTTTTCCTCTTTTTTCTTCTGGCCAAAATCAGGTCACCCCCAGAAGAATATTATACCATACAAATATAATCCGTACATATGTTCTTTTTCTGCTCAATTTGTCTGAATTCGTCGCGTTATGCTGATCCCAAGTTACCTGAAAGCGGAATGGTCGAACCGGGCATATTAGCAGGATTGAGATAGGCTTCAAGTGGACAATCCAGCAAACGTACAATAACGGCTTCATTGTCATTAACAGGTCTCACCTGCATTAACAAACCATTCATTTTGATCTCCCTCGTATCTTCGCCCTCTTTCCACATTCCCGACCAGAGTTGTTCAGGAGGCATCACGGTATATAGTGTCATTGGGTATAACCTCCCGCCTGCAGAGTCTGTCTCTTGTCTCCTATGAGCTGATTTAACTGAGCAATAGCCTGTCCAATCCCGCCCACTGCATCCATTAATCCATGTTTCACTGCATCTGCGCTTCCTACAGCTGTACCAATGTCCCGATTCAACTCACCTGTCTTAAACATCAGTTCTTTGAACATCTCTTCAGAGATATTCGAATGCGAAGTCACAAATCGAACAACCCTCTCCTGCATTTTCTCCATATACTCAAACGTTTGAGGTACACCAATGACAAGGCCGTTCATCCGAATCGGATGGATCGTCATCGTTGCACTTCCCGCAATCAGGGAATATGTTGAAGCTACAGCAATCGGTACTCCAATGCTATGCCCGCCTCCAATGACCACAGTCACCGTAGGTTTGCTTAGAGAAGCAATCATCTCTGCAATGGCCAGACCCGCCTCTACATCTCCACCTACCGTGTTCAAAATGATCAGAATACCTTCAATACGCTGATTTTGTTCTGCGGCCACCAGCTGTGGAATGATATGCTCATACTTTGTTGTTTTATTTTGTGGCGGCAAAATCAAATGCCCTTCGACCTGTCCAATAATGGTCATACAGAAAATATTCGACTCACCTGCAGGAGACTGTGTCTGCCCAAATTGCTGAATAGTCTCTGTCACGGGAGAGATGGCCTTTTCCTCCTGAATCGGAATTTCCGGCGCTTCAACTTCCGGTTGATTGGATCTTGACGCCTGCTTGCCATTCATACGTTCATTCATTTCAATAATCCCCTTCTCCATAAACATTTAATGTATTTCCTTAGTATGGGGATTTTTCCAACCGCCTTATACCCGCTACATCAAATTGCTTCACATATTGACGCTATTGCAGTTCTTCCTGAAAACGCAAAAAAAGCCCCTTCTCTACGAGGAACCGTCCAATATTACTCGTAGAGAAGGGGCGACTGTGTGCCTGAATATATGTTTTTGTTTAGCTTATTTTAAACTTCCATAATGATTGGCAAAATCATCGGTCTACGACGAGTTTGCTCATACAGGAAGCGTCCCAGTGCATCTTTAACATTTGTTTTGAGTGAAGCCCACTCGTTAACGTTCTCACTCATCAACTTCTGCAATGTGCTGCTAACGATCCGGTTGGCCTCATCCAGTAGTCCTTCCGATTCACGTACATACACAAATCCGCGAGAGATGATGTCAGGACCGGAAACAATTTTTCCATCCTGTTTGCTCAGTGTTACCACAACAACAAGGATACCATCTTGTGACAACAATTTGCGGTCACGAAGTACAATGTTACCCACATCGCCTACACCCAAGCCATCGATCAACACATTACCTGCAGTAACTTTACCTGCTCTACGTGCTGCTCCACCTTGAATTTCAATCACTTCACCGATATCCGTGATGAAAATGTTCTCAGGTTCTACCCCTACAGATTCAGCAA
The DNA here is from genome assembly GCF_038004485.1 of Paenibacillus sp. FSL R7-0026. Taxonomy (NCBI): domain Bacteria; kingdom Bacillati; phylum Bacillota; class Bacilli; order Caryophanales; family Paenibacillaceae; genus Paenibacillus; species Paenibacillus sp. FSL R7-0026. The sequence continues at coordinate 2,176,362 of NZ_JBBORG010000001.1, read as the reverse complement.
GAACCGCGTGGCGACGCTGCATACGGAATTCACCGTGAATTGGCAAGAAGAATTTCGGTTTCATCAGGTTGAGCATCAGTTTCAGCTCTTCCTGGCTACCGTGACCAGATACGTGGACGCCACTGTTAGCACCGCTGTAATGCACGTTAGCACCCAGACGGAACAGTTCATCAATCGTACGGCCTACATATTTTTCATTACCTGGAACCGGTGTTGCTGCGATAATGACGGTGTCACCTGGCAGGATGTCCACTTTACGGTGTGTGGAACGAGCCATACGTGTCAGTGCTGACATCGGCTCTCCTTGACTTCCTGTGCAGAGAATCACGACACGATCAGCTGCCATCTTGCCTACTTCTTCAGGTTCAATGATCATGCCATCCGGAATCTCAAGATAACCCAGTTCTGAAGCAATACCAACCACGTTCACCATGCTGCGTCCGATAACTGCAACTTTACGTCCAGTCACTTCTGCTGCATTGATCACCTGTTGGATACGGTGTACGTTAGAAGCAAATGTCGCTACAACAACACGTTGACTAGCTTTACGGAAGATATCTTCCAGAACGATACCCACATTTTTCTCCGATGGTGTGAATCCAGGTTTCTCAGCGTTTGTACTATCGGACAAAAGCGCTAACACGCCATTTGTTCCGATCTGTGCCATACGCTGAAGATCTGCATATTGACCATTGACTGGAGTATGATCGAATTTGAAGTCACCTGTGTGAACAACTGCACCTTCCGGTGTTTCGACACATACACCAACAGAATCCGGAATACTATGGTTAGTAGCGAAGAACGATGCTTTCAGAACAGATCCAAGTTGGATCTCAGAATCAGCATCAATCAGAATACGTTTTGTTTCACCCAGCAAATTCGCTTCTTTCAACTTGTTTTCTACAAGTCCAAGCGTAAGTCTTGTTCCGTATACAGGAACATTCAGATGTTTGAGAACATATGGCAGACCACCAATGTGATCCTCATGTCCGTGAGTAAGAATGATTCCTCTTACTTTGTCACGGTTCTCAGTCAGGTAAGAAATGTCAGGGATGACAATATCAATACCAAGCATATCTTCTTCCGGGAATTTAAGACCAGCATCTACGACTACAATGTCGTTGGCGTATTGGATGACGTACATATTTTTACCAATCTCGCCTACGCCGCCCAAAGCAAAAATCATCAGTTTATCGTTATTATTTTTCTTAGACAAATGAATCTAAACCTCCTATGGTAGTTGGACGTCGTACCTTATTATTTATTGTAAGTTAAGAAAAGTAGTCCATACATCACATACCCACCTATCGGGATGAATGCAAAAGAACACCTTTATTCACGATATTTGGAAGAAGTTCTTCGAAGTTATTCCCTTTGACCAACAAGTTGGATTTGAAATTCCCTCTTAGCCGTTCCTTCCTTTTTCACCGCAAAGCTACACCACAAAACGATGTCGCTTTCAATTTCAAAAAAATACCGCACCCAGTCACTTGACATCATTATACATGATTAAAAACAAAAAAAACAAGTCACTCTCTCGTTAACCTGTAGGTTTCCCCTTAGCAATGGAAAAGAAACCTCACATTACTCGTAAAAAAAAGAACCGCAGCCTCTACGAAGAGGAGCGGTTCTTTTGCTGATCTGAAGGATATTCCCATGATTAATAAAATAGTGCCATATACAACCAAAATGATTACAAATTAAGTAAACCTTTGATATAAACTTGCTCCTCTTCCGTTGGCGGAATAAGGGGCAACCGTACGGAACCAACGTCTAGACCACGCAATGTCAGCGCATATTTCACCGCTACGGGGTTTGGTAGAGGCTGTGGACACTCAAACAGGCCTTTGAACACTGGGAACAACTGCTGATGAATCTGAGCAGCCTGAAGAGGTGCTCCGCCATAGAAGGCGTCAATCATTTTCTTCATTTCTGCCCCTACGACATGACTGGCCACGCTGACAATTCCATGTGCTCCAACCGCAATCGCTGGTAAGCCTGAAGCATCATCACCGGAATAAACTCTGAAATTTTCTGGAGCACTTGCTGCAATCAGCGTAACCTGCTCCATAGACGCACATTCCTTCGTAGCGACGATGTTAGGAATCTGTGCAAGACGAAGCGTTGTCTCTGCTGACAGGCTGGTTACTGTACGCCCAGGCACGTTGTAGAGCATAATTGGCAGCTCGGTGGAGCCTGCAATCGCTTCAAAATGTTTGAACAAACCTTCTTGGCTAGGTTTGTTGTAATACGGAACAACCAACAAAATGCCATCCACTCCGGCACGTTCAGCTTCCTGTGTCAAATGGATGGAATGTGCCGTGTTATTGCTTCCCGTTCCGGCTATAATTTTGCACCGACCGGCCGCATGTTTCACTGCAAATTCGAATAATTGAACTTTCTCAGTATCACTAAGTGTTGGAGACTCCCCTGTTGTTCCAGAAACCACAAGCGTCTCCGACTTTTGATCTACAATCAGATAGTCGATTAGACGTGCCGTTTCCTCCCAATGAATCTCTCCTTGTTCATTGAACGGAGTGACCATTGCTGTAATCAATCTTCCAAAGTCCAATTCGATTCCTCCTTCAAAACAGGTTTGGCTCCTCTAACTTCAGTTATTTACAAATGAAGTTCGAATGAGGCGTGAAGTGCCCTCAGGGCCTGAACCATATCTTCTTTTTTTACGAGTACCCAGATCGTTGTATTCGAATCTGCCGATTGCAGGATCTGAATGTCTGCCAGTGTCAAGGACTCCACGATTCGAGCCATGATTCCAGGTACACCATTAATGCCTCCGCCAATGACGGACACTTTGGCACAACCGGACAGACTTTGTGGCTTGAGACCTATCTCCTGCAATACCTGTATGGCTTTCTCGGATTCACTGTCAAAAACCGTATAGACAACTCCCGAGGGGGTAACATTAATAAAATCAACGCTGATTGAATTCTCAGCCATGGTTTTGAACACTTTTAGTTGCAATCGATCTGCACCACCACCAGGCACATCCACCGTAATTTGCGTTACATTGCTCACGTAGGCGATGCCTGTTACATAACGGTCAACAATGCCTGTCTGCACATCCTGGAATCCTTCCGGATGCGTAACCAGCGTTCCTTCCGTGTCTGCAAAAGTAGATCTTACCCGCACTGGAATCTGGGATTGCATCGCAATCTCAACCGCACGTGGATGGATTACCTTGGCCCCGTGGTGGGCCATGTTACAGATCTCTGCATAACTCACAACAGTCAGTGGACGTGCATCCTCAACAATTCGCGGATCAGCGGTGAGTATCCCGTTCACATCTGTGTAGATATCCACCATTTCAGCACGTAATGCTGCACCGAGAGCTGTAGCAGACGTATCGCTTCCCCCACGACCCAATGTCGTGAAGTCTCCGTTCTCTGTCTGCCCCTGGAATCCGGTTACAACAACGACACGGCCAAGCTGAAGCTGCTCCAACACACGAACAGGACGGACATCCAATATCCGGGCATTCCCGAAATTGTCGTCCGTCACAAAACCTGCTTGTGCACCGGTCAGCACTGTAGTTGGAATGCCTTCATGTTCGAGTAAACTGCTCAACGTTGTCGCCGATATGATTTCACCACAGCACAGCAGTAAATCCTTTTCGCGTGCGGATAGTGCGTTTCCGTTCTGTGCAGCCCAGTCCAGCAACGTATCGGTCGCATATGGCTCGCCGCGGCGCCCCATCGCAGACACAACGATGACCAGACTCAATCCTGCTTCAAGTTCACGTTTAACATGACGGAGCACATGCTCTCTCGCCTGAACAGTGGAGAGAGACGTGCCTCCGAATTTCTGTACCATGATACGCATCTTTATTCCTCCATTTGTGTACGCAAGAAGACTGGACACGGGTCAAATCAACAAATGGATCACTCTAGGGAGCGTTCTGATGCGATAATTTCAGCATTTTATACGGCATTCCATGCCGCTCCTTATTTTTTTGTAATTGTCTGGGACAATCGCAAATCAAAGGTCGCGGTTGTTATCGAGGTCATGATGCATACATTCACAATAGACCTCTCCCGCTTGCTTAACCTGTACTGCCCGCAAGCAGGAATGCCTTATAGACAGGAACGTGGACATAGTAGCTGTTCAATCCAGCATATTGTCCCCCATGATTTTCTTTGTCTCTCGAACCCTTCTTCATTTCTCCAAGCGCATAAACGTTGTCACCAAATCATTGTTCCATCAAGCCTGTGAAGAACGCTCCACAATCATCGGCTGCAACTGTTTGCCCTCAAGAGCACTCCAGCAAGCCTCTGGAATCAATTCCATTTTGGCGACTAACGAGTTTGGTTTTTTCACTGGATCGTCTTGCCCAAATGGCACAAAATACAAGTATTTAGCCACAAGCAATTTGGCGATATTCGCAGCATTCAAGCCCAGACCGTCATTCGTGGAAATCGCGAGCACAAGCGGACGCTGATTGCGCATCTGCGCTTTGGCTGCCATTAGCACTGGACTGTCGGTCATCGCATTAGCCAGCTTGCTTGTTGTATTCCCTGTGCATGGAGCAATAACCAGCACATCAAGCAGCTTGGAAGGCCCTAATGGCTCCGCTTCAACAATTGTAGAAATGATATCATTACCTGTTATATCTTTCAACTGTTTTTGCCAATTTTGCGCCGTACCAAAGCGTGTATCCGTCGTCAGAACCGAATTCGAAATAATCGGAATGACGTTGGCACCTTCAGTTACGAAGCGGCTAATTACCGGCATAACCTCTTCAAACGTACAATGAGAACCCGTAATTGCATAACCTACCGTTTTTCCCTGCCAGTTCATGATTTAACCTCCCGTGCGTTCTGTTCTTCCAAAAGCAAACGGATCAACGCGTCGGCAATAATGCCGCCAGCCGTTTTGGGAGCAACAATGCCGGGGAGGCCAGGCGCAAGTAGCGCTTTGATACCGCGTTTGTCGGCATACCTGAAATCACAGCCGCCAGGAGCGGATGCGAGGTCGATAATGACAGCCTTTTGCGGCATTCTGGACAGGATTTGTGCTGTGATTATCATAGTCGGTATCGTATTAAAAAGCAAGTCAACTTCCCCGGTCTGAGCGGCCAAATCCGTTGTCATGAAAGGCTTCCAGCCCATTATTGTAGCGCGGGCAGCATCCTCTTCCCGCCTGATTCCCACCCGTACATTTGCTCCAAGTCCCTGCAATGTTTTGGCCATTGTGAATCCTGTTCGACCAATGCCAAGCACAATGCATTCCGAACCATGGATTGTGAAGTCCGTCTCCCGAATAGCTATGGCGATGGCGCCCTCAGCTGTTGGAATAGAGTTATAAAGTGCAATATCATCACGATCAAGTACTTCAACAAGTCGCAGCCCATTTTCAAGACAAAGTTCGCGCAAGAACGGCTTTGCCATACCTGTGAACACAATACAATGCTCTGGTAATGCTGCAATATGCTCCTTTTTCAAATAGATCGGTGTGTCACTGAATGAAGTACTTACTTTTCCCTGGTCATCGCAACCGACAACAGGCAGTACCAGTACATCTGCGGAAGCAAACACTTCATCCTCCAGTTCCTGGTGCTCGATCCCTGGAATGGAACGCTCTATTTTATCGAAACCCACCACACTTACCGTTGCATCCAGCTCAGCGCACTTTTGAATGACTTCAAGCTGCCGCGCATCTCCGCCCAGGACTACAATCCGGACTCCGGTCAGCATCGGGACGTCACTCCTTTCACCACATGTATGCCTTATCGTATGCAGGGGCCCACAGGGGGGTGAAAACAATAATTGCATTCCACCATCCGTTTCTCAAATGTAAAAAAGAGCCGCCCCTGTCAGGGACGACTCTAAAGAATAGGTATATTTACGCTGCTTATTTCCCGGTATGACCGAATCCACCTTCGCCACGTACCGTTTCCGAAAGTTCATTCACTTCAGTCAATTCAACCGCAGGCACGGTCTGGAAGACGATCTGTGCGATGCGCTCTCCCCGTACAATCGTGAACGGTTCCTGACCCAGATTAATCAACAGCACTTTAACTTCTCCGCGATAATCCGCATCAATGGTCCCCGGTGTGTTGAGGCAAGTAATACCATGTTTGAAAGCCAGTCCGCTCCGAGGACGGATCTGTGCTTCCAATCCAGCTGGCATTGCCATCGCAAGTCCGGTAGGAATCAGCGTACGCTGACCCGGCTGCAGTACAACATCTTCCTGAAGTGCAGCTACTACATCAAAGCCGGATGCCAGCTCCGACATTTTTTGAGGCAGTTTAATATCTTCATTGCCCGGCAGTTTCTGTATTTGAACGTAATGCAACAAAATCATCCCTTCTCAATCCAGCGATCGTCTTATCTGAAGCGCCAACCATAGCAAGTGCAAAAGGTTCAGCAAACATCAGATCAAGTACCGCGTTAATATCGTCCATGGTAACTTGCTCAATTTTGGTGATCATCTCATCCAGCGTATGGTGTCTGCCCAGCATAAGTTCGTTTTTACCCAGACGATTCATGCGACTGCCTGTGCTTTCCAAGCTTAGAATCAAGCTGCCCTTCAGCTGTTCTTTTCCTTTACGAAGTTCATCTTCGGACAAGCCGTTAACAGCCAAGTCTCTTAGAACCTCTTTGGTCAGATCGAGCACTTCTTTGGTCTGTTTCGGTGCTGTACCTGCGTATATCGTGAAAAGTCCGCTGTCCGCATGAGAGCTATGATAGGAATACACGGAGTACGCAAGACCCCGTTTCTCACGAATTTCCTGGAACAGCCTGGAGCTCATGCCTCCACCTATGGCGTTATTCAGAACAACCATAGCAAATTGCAGCGGATCTCCGATTTTACAGCCCGGGAACGAGATACAGATATGATTCTGTTCCGTTTTCTTTTTGTGAAAGAGCTGTCCGCTTTGGAAGGCTGGCATCGTGACTGCTTCCGATACTCCATTTACATCAAAAGCACCAAAATGCTTCTCCATCAGATCGATTACACTGTCATCAATATTACCCGCGATACTAATGACCGTGTTCTCAATCGTGTAGTGCTCCTTCATATATGCACGCAGATGGCTGGAATCCATCGCTTTGAGACGTTCTTCCGTACCCAGGATTGGGTATGCGAGTGGATGCTCACCATAGGCGGCCAAGGCCATCAGATCATGTACCATATCATCAGGCGTATCTTCATACATCGAGATTTCTTCCAGAATGACGTTTTTCTCCTTGATCAATTCACCATCATCCATTTTGGAGCGGAAAAACATATCAGACAATACATCAACCGCAATCGGCAAATGTTCATCCAATACTTTAGCATAATAACACGTGTATTCTTTGGAAGTGAACGCGTTCACGTTACCACCAATCGCATCGAACTGCTCCGCAATCGCCTTGGCATCATAACGATCTGTTCCCTTGAATAACATGTGTTCAATAAAATGTGATACTCCGTTACTTGCAGGTTGCTCATTGCGCGAACCTGTCTTGACCCATATTCCGAAAGACACAGAACGGCAGGTCGGTATCTGTTCCATGACAACTCTGAGGCCATTGCCCAGCTGAATTTTTTTCATGGTTGGCCCTCCTACATCTCTATAATTGCCTTGATCTCAACCTTGAAATTGAAATCGACATTTGGTTCCAACTGTTTGATATTAACAAAAAAACAACGTTCACTCAACCGCAGAGGTGTTTACACGTTCCGAAGACAGCGTCTCACTTACTGTTCCGAGCACCAGACCTTTGGCCCGTATGGATTGAATCATGCCCTTTAAAGCTCCCGAAGAAGCAGCTGTAGGGTGCATTAGAATTAACGTTCCAGCCTCGGTATTTTTAGCAATTTTGGCAACAACGGCATCCGGGCTTGGCTTACGCCAATCCACAGTATCTACTGTCCATAACACGGTTTGCAGTCCCATGGATGAAGCAATGTCAACGGTCTTCTGATTAAAGTCACCGGATGGCGGAGCAAACCAACGATTCTCTACGCCCAGTGTTTTATGGAGCAGATCCTGGGTTTTGCTAATTTCCAGCTTGGCCCGTTCTGCGCTCAATCGACTCATGTTAGGGTGAGAATATGCATGGTTGGACATCTCATGCCCACGCTTCTGTATTTCTTTGGCCAGTTCAACGTTTTTGCTTAACCAACTTCCATCCAGAAAAAAAGTAGCCTTCACTTTCTCGGCATCGAGCGTATCCAGCATCGGTTTGATGTATTCGTTCCCCCAGGCCACATTAATCATAAAAGAAACCATCGGTTTGTTTGCATTCCCCCGATAGATCGGATGTGCACCCAAATCCTTAAGCTGAATCTCCGGCTCAATCTGACGGTAGACATACGCTATTTTGGTATTCAATGTTCCACTCAGCGCCTTACGGTATGTCGCTTCCACATCAATCTCCATGCCATTATAACCAGGAATCGCTTTCCATACCCGATCCACTCTGGCATTTACCGGAGCAATTTTCGTTTCAGCCGCTTTATCCCGAATCGCAGACAACAGCGCATCTTCTCCAGTTGCCTCCTTAAACATGTCAAAAGCATTTTGCGTACCTGGCCCATCACGGATCTCCGTAATGTATGTACGTACACTGCCAACTTGTCCGATCAATATGACCGCAGTCACACCCGCCAGAACAGCCGCCAGCTTTTTGGATTGGTTTCCCACAGCTCCATCCTCCCGCCGTCTTTGTCCCCATCATATGAGGACAAGGGCAAAAATATGAATGCTGAGCCATGGTTTCATCCTTGCTTTACGTATTTAAACGTTAAAAAAAGAGCCAGAAATTCACATTCTGTCTCTTCATTCAATCTATCCATTTATAACCTGTCGCTTCGGTATCCTAGGATTGAGCCGGAGCTTCAGCAGTCAAAACTGCTTTACGGGACAAGTTGATTCGACCTTGTGGGTCAATTTCTGTTACTTTTACCGTAATGGAATCACCGATAGCTACAACATCTTCCACTTTGGCAACACGTTCAGTTGACAGTTGCGAGATGTGTACCAGACCTTCTTTGTTCGGAAGTACTTCAACAAATGCACCGAATTTCTCTACGCGTTTTACTTTGCCGACATAAATCTCGCCGACCAATACTTCGCGCACAATACCTTCGATGATCGCTTTGGCTTTATCATTCATCTCTTGGTTAGAAGAAGCGATAAAGACACGTCCATCCTGTTCAATATCAATTTTAACACCGGTTTCTTCGATGATTTTATTGATAATTTTACCACCTGCACCGATAACATCACGGATTTTGTCCGGATTGATATGCATCGTTGTAATTTTAGGTGCATATTGTGATAACTGCTCACGTGGAGTTTTCAAAATTTCGTTCATTTTGCCCAAAATGTGCATACGGCCTTCTTTGGCTTGCGCCAATGCATCAGACAAAATTTGACGATTAATACCAGCAATTTTGATGTCCATTTGGATTGCAGTTACACCTTCAGGTGTTCCAGCTACTTTAAAGTCCATGTCACCGAGGTGATCTTCCATACCTTGAATATCACTCAGAATGGATACATGATCTCCATCTTTGATCAGACCCATAGCTACACCCGCAACTGGAGCTTTGATTGGTACACCTGCATCCATCATAGCTAAAGTGCTGGCACAGATACTTGCCTGAGATGATGAGCCGTTGGATTCCAGAACTTCAGATACCAAACGAATCGTGTATGGGAAATCCGTTTCGGAAGGAATCACTTTGGAAAGCGCGCGCTCACCCAGAGCACCATGTCCGATTTCGCGACGGCCTGGAGCACGCAATGGACGCGCTTCGCCTACGCTGAATGGTGGGAAATTATAGTGATGCATGAATCGTTTCGTTTCTTCAAGACTGATTCCGTCCAAAATCTGAACATCACCCAGTGCACCAAGTGTACAAACGCTAAGTGCTTGCGTTTGACCACGCGTAAACAGTCCTGTACCATGTGCACGTGGCAGCAGAGATGTATCACATTCGATTGGGCGAATTTCAGCAAGTCCACGTCCATCCGGACGAACTTTATCATGCGTGATCAGACGACGCACTTCTTCTTTGACGATATCGTGCAGAACTTCCTTCACGTCTTTGAACAATTCCGGACTTTCAATATATTTCTCTTCAAAGTGAGCAACGGTTTCGTCATTCACTACATCGATTGCATCTTGACGAGCATGCTTCTCGGCGATTTTAACCGCTTCGACCAGACGAGCGCTGGCGAATTCACGCACACTGCTGTTAACTTCAGCATTAACGGTACGCAACTTAACAGCCATTTTTTCTTTTCCAGCAACTTGCACAAGTTGTTCGATTACAGCAATAATATTTTGGATCTCATCATGTCCAAACATGATTGCTTCGAGCATCACTTCTTCCGGCACTTCGTTTGCTTCGGCCTCAACCATCATGATGGCATCTTTGGTTCCTGCAACGACCAGTTCAATATCACTGACTTCAAGCTGTGCAATCGTTGGGTTAATGATGAACTCGCCATCAATACGTCCAACTTTCACGCCACCAATCGGTCCGCTGAATGGAACATCCGAAATGCTCAATGCTGCCGATGTACCAATCATTGCAGCGATTTGCGGTTCGCAATCCTGATCCACACTCATAACGATATTCAGAACTTGTACATCATTCCGGAAGCCTTCCGGGAACAAAGGACGAATTGGACGGTCTGTCAGACGGCTTGAAAGAATGGCTTTCTCACTCGGTCTGCCTTCACGTTTAATAAATCCTCCCGGGATTTTACCTACGGCGTACAATCTTTCTTCATAGTTCACCGTTAATGGGAAAAAGTCCAGATCTTTCGGCTCACTTGATGCTGTCACGGTACACAATACCACGGTATCCCCGTATGTTACCTTAACGGCAGCATTAGCCTGCTTGGCCAAACGCCCGGTCTCAAGCGTAAGCTTTCTTCCACCAAGCTGCATTTCAACACGCTGTTCCATGAAACCCCTCCTTTTATTCGTTCCTAATTCAATGGATTCTGCATATTTACAGTATTTCCTGCTTGTCCTGCATTCATTAGCTATGTATGGATCTTTCAACATGCTAACCTGCACAACAAAAGCTCCTCACGGAGCCCCATCTACAAATATATGGCAACATGTTCATCTACAAAACAACCCGGCTGTAGGTTCCGCTTGTCCTTTTAGACAAAAGAATGACGGATAACAGCCAGGTTGATTTTGAAAACATGTACGATAATTAACGACGCAATCCGAGTTTTTCGATCAGTGCGCTGTAACGTTTAACATCTTTGTTTTTCACATAAGCCAAAAGCTTACGACGTTGACCTACCATTTTCAAAAGTCCACGACGTGAGTGGTGGTCTTTCTTGTGCGTACGCAAGTGGTTTGTCAAACTTGTGATGTTTTCCGTAAGGATAGCAACTTGCACCTCTGGAGATCCTGTATCGGACTCGTGAGTTTTGTGCTCGTCGATCAGTTGTTGTTTACGTTCTTGAGTCAATGCCATCCTGTTCACCTCCTTCAATATAATCGCCATTAGCCTCGTCACCGCCGGTGAGAGCAAGCAACCAAGCCAAGGTTAATGTTGCCTCAATCGACAACGTAGTACAGTATATCATAATTGCCTAGTTAAAGTAAATGTAAACATGCATTTAATCCTGAACCTTTAAGATAACAGGCGGCCGGCAGTTAATGCATCTTCACGAATCTGGCTAATCAATGCCTCAATGGAGTCAAACTTTCGTTCTGCACGAATATAGTGAACGAGCTCAACCTTTAGTTCCTGGTCATACAAGTGTCCATCAAAATCAAGCAGGTGCACTTCAAACGTAGGTTTCATCCCACTTTCGTGAAACGTAGGTTTCACACCGAGATTCATTACGCCATGCAGTTCCTGTTCGCCATACTGCACACGAACAGCGTAAACACCCTTCGACGGGGTAACGTAATGATCCGTGAGTTCAAGGTTGGCTGTAGGAAATCCAATCGTTCGTCCACGCTTCTCCCCGTGAATGACGGTTCCTCTGATGCTGTAAGGTCGGCCAAGCCACTGACTGGCCTCATCCATCTCCCCACGCTTCAACAGGCCACGAATGAGAGAACTGCTCACTTTTTCACCATTTAACAAGAAAGGAGGAACGGTTTCCACCGTCATCTCTCCTTCTCCCAAAGTACGAAGAAGTTGTTCATCCCCTGCACCCTTGTGACCAAAACGGAAGTCAAAACCAACCACCGCTGTTCGTGTCTGAAGAGGAATCAACAAGTCGTGTACGAATTGTTGCGGCGTCAACCGTGAGAAATCTTCATTGAACTCCACCACATAGAGTACATCAACGCCCATTCCTGCCAAGATGTCTTCTTTATCTCTCAAGGGAGTTAAATAACCCTCGTAATCCCCTTTGCGCATAACTTCCTTCGGATGTGGATGAAAGGTCATGACCGCTGCCTGCATGCCCGTTTCCCGCGCAATGCGGACAGCTGATAAAATGACACTTGCATGTCCGAGATGCAGTCCGTCGAATTGACCAATCGCAAGCACTTGGGGCAGTGTGCTCAGCTCAGTCGAATGTAACGTCTGCGGATAGGTTAGCATTACGGTTTTCACAATCATTCACCTGCATTTCACTAGATAGGCCAAGCTTGAGCATCACCACAACTTCAAGCCCGAAACCTCTTTATTCCGGCAAAAAGACTTTAACTGCCCTCACCGTTGGTTTTAGTTCATCCCGTTCAAATATCCCCAGAAACGTACCATCCTGAGCATACAACCGCAATAGACCAGGTTGCTCTACAGGCGGTTCCAGAAGACGCGCAGACAGTTTCTGACCTTGAAGTGCTCCTTTGGTCTGTTCTTCTCCAACCTTATGGGCCGGAATTGAAGCAATAGCCTCGTCAACAGGAATCAGCGCCTCCGCCAAAGTCCCGTCAGCCATAAGTTGTTCCACTTCTTCAATACGCAGACAACGATCTGCAGAGATACCTGCCGATATCGTACGCTCCAGTTGAACCATGGTGGATGGATATCCGAGTTGCCGACCAATGTCTACACACAATGTCCGAATATAAGTTCCTTTTGAACATAAGGCCCGGAAGGATATATCGGTGGTCTCACCCTGAGTCTCAATCCCAGTAAGTTCGAGCTCATAGATTGTGACCTCACGGCTCTTACGCTCTACCGTCTTACCTTCACGAGCAAGCTCATAAAGACGTTTGCCGTCTACCTTTACCGCAGAATACATGGGTGGTACCTGTGAGATCGTGCCCAGAAACTGCTCAAGCACCTGTTGAACCTGTTCCTGTGTTACTTCCACAGTTGTCTCAGCCCGCTCAATGACTTCCCCTGTCATATCCTCTGTGTCAGTAGACAGTCCCAATCTCAGCGTAGCCAGATATTCCTTCGGAAGCTCCTGCATGTACTCCACCACACGTGTCGCCCGTCCAAGACAGAGCGGCAGAACCCCTGTAACTTGTGGGTCAAGTGTGCCCGTATGCCCAATGCGTTTCATTTTGAGAATGCGACGCATTTTGGCTACAACATCATGAGAAGTAAATCCCGCCGGTTTATATACCGGAAGTACACCTTCAAATGGCTTTACCATTGTGAATTCACCTGCTTCAGTACTTTTGCGACAATATCATCAAGTCTGCCTTCCAGACGACATCCGGCTGCGAGCACATGCCCGCCTCCGCCAAAGGTCTGTGCTAGTGCAGCAACATCAATCTTACCAGCTGAACGCAAAGAAACCTTGACTGCATTCTCGTTGATGACTTTGAAAAAGATACCAACTTCCACGCCCTGAATGTTGCGCGGATAGTTCACTACCCCTTCAAGATCTTCATTAGCTGCTCCACAAGCCACCATATCATCTGGTGTGATAACAACCCAGGCTATCTTACCATCATCTGTCATCTGCAGGCTTGATAGTGCCTGATTCAAAATCCGAACTTGCGGAAGGGTCACCTGCTCCAACAAGGTCTGGGCGAGATAGGGTCCATCCACGCCATGTTCAAGCAGTCTGGAGGCCGTTGTCATTACATTTGGGCTGGTGTTCGCATAGCGGAATCCACCTGTATCGGTAAGCAATCCTGTATAAACTGCCGTCGCAACATCTTTATCCCATGTTACTTGGAACAGGTTAAGAAAATCGAACAAGATTTCAGCCGTTGCAGCAGCATCAGACTTAATGATGTTGACTGTACCATAACCGTCATTTGTAGGGTGATGATCAATATTCAAGATAACAGCATCATCTTCAAAATAATGACGTGTCAAACCTACTCTGGCAAAGTCTGCACAATCCACACAGATAACAGCTTTATATTTTCGCTGCGGTGGTTGTTCGGTCATGTTCACAATGTTGCCTGCTTCCCACAAAAATTGCATGCGCCCGGGGATTTCACCTTCATTAATCATCGTGAATGTCTTACCCAGACATGACAGCAGCCAGCCCACCGTTACCGTCGAGCTGACTGCGTCACCGTCCGGCTGTACATGCGACACGACCAGGTAATCATCATGCTCCAGCAGAAATTGCTTTCCGGCCTGGAGCGCCTGTTCATAAGTGTGCATTGCCGTCTCCTCTATTCTGTTACTGGGATTCGTTCTTGTCGGAACCAATATCGCCAAGCAGCTTCTCAATTCGACTGCCATAAGCGATGGATTCGTCAATCTTAAATATCAACTCGGGAACATGCCGGAACCGGATACGTTTGCCCAGCTCGGAACGCAAAAATCCATTTGCTTTTGCCAGAGCTTTCAGCGTGTTATCTTTTTGTTCCTGTTCACCGAAGACACTCAGATAAACTTTGGCTTGCGACAAGTCTCCTGTCACTTCGACTCCCGTTACCGTAATAAAGCCGATACGTGGATCTTTCAGTTCAGACTGGATGAGCAGACTTATTTCTTTCTTAATCTGCTCGCCCACTCTACCTGTACGAATCTTAGCCATTGTTGTTCACCTCATGCTTCCTTGCTTATCGTTGTACGGTCTCCATAATGAAAGCTTCGATAACGTCGCCTTCTTTGAGATCATTATATTTATCAAGTGTGATACCGCACTCGTAACCTTGTGCTACTTCTTTGGCATCATCTTTATAACGTTTCAGGGAATCCAGCTTACCTTCGTAAAGGACAATGCCATCACGAATCAGGCGTGCTTCCGCAGAACGCGTAATTTTACCCGAGGTAACCATACAACCAGCGATGGTACCCACTTTACTGATGGAGAACGTGCTCCGAACTTCAGCATGACCGATAACTTTTTCTTTGTAGATCGGATCAAGCATACCTTTCATCGCTTGTTCAATTTCTTCGATAACACTGTAGATCACGCGATGCAGACGAATGTCTACTTGCTCTTGATCTGCAGTTGATTTCGCCTGGTTATCAGGACGAACGTTGAAACCGATCACGATAGCATTGGATGCTGCAGCTAAAATGATGTCGGATTCTGTGATTGCACCAGCGCCGCTATGAATGATTTTCACGCGTACACCTTCAACTTCGATCTTCGCAAGGGAACCTTTCAATGCTTCAACCGAACCTTGTACATCACCTTTGATGATTACGTTCAGATCTTTGATCTCTCCATCTTTGATGTGCTGGAACAGATCATCCAACGTCACACGAGTATGCGTACCCAGATCGGATTCGCGTTGCGTGATCGAACGTTTGTCAGCGATGGAACGCGCTTTGCGCTCATCTTCAAACACCATGAATGGATCTCCCGCACCTGGAACTTCAGTCAGACCTGTGATTTCTACAGGTGTTGAAGGCCCAGCTTCTTTCAATTTGCGACCTTTGTCATTGACCATCGCACGAACACGACCGAAGCAGTTACCTGCAACGAAAGCATCGCCGACTTTCAATGTACCGTGCTGTACGAGGATACGTGCAACTGGGCCACGTCCTTTATCCAACTCGGCTTCAATCACTGTACCACGGGCACGTTTGTCCGGGTTCGCTTTGTATTCGTTCACTTCTGCAACCAGCAGAATCATTTCAAGCAGACCTTCCAGACCCATTCTTTGTTTCGCTGACACGTTAACAAAGATGGTATCTCCGCCCCACTCTTCAGGAACGAGTTCATAGCTGGTTAATTCTTGTTTCACTTTGTCTGGATCAGCGCCCGGCTTGTCAATTTTGTTGACAGCCACGATGATTGGTAGCCCAGCAGCTTTGGCATGGTTAATCGCCTCAATGGTCTGTGGCATAACACCGTCATCCGCAGCTACGACAATAATTGTCATATCCGTAACTTGTGCGCCACGTGCACGCATCGCTGTAAACGCTTCGTGACCCGGAGTATCCAGGAACGTGATCTTTTTGTTGTTAATTTCAACTTGATATGCACCGATATGTTGCGTGATTCCGCCTGCTTCGCCATCGGATACATTCGTGGAACGAATCGCATCCAGCAAAGTAGTTTTACCATGGTCAACGTGACCCATGATCGTAACTACTGGTGGACGAGCCTGCAAGTCAGCAGCATCATCATTCTCTTCCAGTGTTTCGAAACGGTCATCTTCAAGCACAATCTTCACTTCAACCTCAACACCGAATTCACCTGAAAGCAGAAGGATCGTTTCGATATCAAGCTCTTGGTTGATTGTTGCCATAACGCCCATAGCGATGAGCTTTTTGATAACTTCGGAAGCATCCTTATGGAGCAACTTCGCTGTTTCACCAACGGTCATATCACCACGAACGATGATTTTCTTAGGTGTGTTATCAATTTTCTCACGTTGTTGGTACTGTTGTTGATTTCTGTTGCGGTTATTCTTGCCACCACGGTTACCACGGAAGTTGCCGCCACGGTTGTCATCATAACGACGTCCACCGCCACCGCTGTTCGAACGGTTACCAC
The DNA here is from genome assembly GCF_038004485.1 of Paenibacillus sp. FSL R7-0026. Lineage (NCBI taxonomy): Bacteria > Bacillati > Bacillota > Bacilli > Caryophanales > Paenibacillaceae > Paenibacillus > Paenibacillus sp. FSL R7-0026. The sequence goes on along the minus strand of NZ_JBBORG010000001.1, from coordinate 2,159,543 downwards.
TATTGTTGTTGTTGCCAGTAGTACCACCTGGGCCGCTTCTACGTTGGCCTTGTCCTTGGCTCTGACCTTGGCCACCACTACGGTTGCCAGCAGTACCTGTATTACCACCGCTGTTAGGGCCTGAAGTTCTTACTTGACCGCCACCGCTGTTATTCGGACGTTGACCCGTTCCTTGCGGACGGGATGCAGTACTGCTTTGTCCACCTTGAGCTGGTCTTGGACGGTTAGTTGATTGTCCTCCTTGGCTTGAGCCTTGGGAAGAGTTCGTTCTGTTACGGCTATCTTGGCCGCTGGGTCTTTGGGTGCCATTGTTATTGTTGGAATTTGGTCTATTGTTCATACCTACCTGCTTTTCCTGTTGTATTTTTGTTTGTACGGGACTACCGGATGGGTTACTGCTCTTCGGCGTGTTCACTCCGCCGGCCGGCTTGTTGCTGTCCACTGGTTTGTCACTGCGCACTGCCGAAGTAGCAACTGGTTTTGCATCGTTGCCTTGTTTCGAAGCAGCAGTGGATTTTATATCTTTAAAAAATTGTTCCACCTTACCGACTGAACCATTCTCCATGACACTCATATGATTGTTTACGGGAATTTCCAGCTTTTTAAGAATGGTTATAATTTCTTTACTACTCATATTAAGGGACTTCGCATATTCATAAACTCGCAATTTATCCTTGTTTTCCTGTTTACTCAATATACTCCACCTCCGACATTATACCGACTTGCTTGGAGATCATTTTTGCAAACCCTCGATCCGTTACTGCAAGAACAACACGCGTGTCTTTACCGATACTTGAACCCAAACTATCCCGGTCAAATCCGATCAACAGAGGAACCTTATAAGTTCCGCATTTATCGCGAAATTTCTTTTGTGTATTGGCTGAGGCGTCACCCGCAACAATAACCATTTTAGCTTCGGAAGAACGGATCGCTTTAAGTACAATTTCTTCACCTGTTACAAGTTTACCTGCACGCATAGAGAGTCCCAAATAAGACAGCGTTTTAATATTAGTCATGTTCACGCTCCTGTGCTGCTTTGAATTCATCCTCAACCGCGATGAAATCAGCTGCTAATTGCTCGTAAATTTCAGGTGAGACTTTGCCTTTTAACGCCCGATCCAAAGCCCGGTTTTTGAGTGCGAGCTTAAAACAGGACTCTTTGCCGCATAAATAGGCACCACGTCCGGATTTTTTGCCAGTCAAATCGATCAGCACTTCATCCTCTGGCGTTTTAACAATGCGAATCAGCTGCTTTTTGGGCATCATTTCTTGGCATGCCACACATTTGCGCAGCGGCACTTTTTTTGGTTTCATACGTCAGCGCCCCCCGTACTTTACTTTAGTCGACGGAGACGGAATCCTGATGCATTTCAGAAGAAGAATCTTTTTCTCTGCCGAATTCCTGTTCCGCCTGGCTCTCGCTCTTAATGTCGATTTTCCAGCCGGTTAATTTGGCTGCTAATCTGGCATTTTGGCCTTTGATACCAATTGCGAGCGACAGTTGATAGTCCGGAACGATAACCCGAGCCATCTTTTCTTCCTCAAATACATGAACTTCCAATACTTTGGAAGGACTCAGTGCATTAGCAACATATTCGTCTACCTGATCGGAGAAACGAACAATGTCGATTTTTTCACCGCGCAGCTCACCCACAATGGTCTGCACGCGCATTCCCCTAGGACCTACACAAGATCCAACTGGATCAACTTCCTCGTTGCGGGAGTGAACGGCAATCTTGGAGCGGAACCCTGCTTCGCGAGCGACGGAGCGAATTTCAACTACACCGTCAAAGATCTCAGGCACTTCCAGTTCAAAGAGACGTTTCAAGAGGCCCGGATGGGTACGGGACAAAATGATTTGCGGCCCTTTTGTCGTATTCTCGACCTTGGTGATATACGCCTTAATACGGTCACCATGAACAAACTTCTCGTTCGGCATCAATTCGGTCAGCGGTAAAGCCGCTTCGATTTTGCCCAGATCGATGTAGATATTGCGCAAATCCTGACGCTGCACCACTCCCGTAACGATATCTTCTTCCTTATCTACGAAAGCGTTGTAGATCAGGCCGCGTTCGGCTTCACGAATCCGCTGGGTCACTACCTGTTTGGCAGTTTGTGCCGCGATACGTCCGAAATCACGCGGCGTAACTTCAATCTCCGCAATATCTTCCAACTGGAAGTGTGGGTTGATTTCTCGTGCAGCAGGCAATGAAATTTCGGTACGTGAATCCAGGACTTCTTCCACGATCAATTTACGGGCATACACCCGAATAACTCCCGTATTACGGTTCATGTCAACACGCACATTCTGGGCCGTGTTGAAATTCCGCTTGTAGCTGGAAATTAGTGCAGCCTCGATCGCTTCAAACAGCACATCCTTGCTGATCCCTTTTTCCCGTTCCAATTCATTCATTGCTTCAATAAAATCCATACTCATGAATGTTGATCCCCCTTTCAAACATGGCATCTCATACGTAAAACGGCGAAAGGCTCTGAACTCATGAGCACCTTGCCGTTATCGTGAGATGTGTCTTTTTCATTAATAAAGTGAACAAGGCACTTAAAACAAAATAGCTAGGCGCGCACTGGCAACCTTATCATAAGAAATGGCATGCTGTTTTTTGCCTGCTTCGATCACGAGTTCATCGTTATCAAAGGAAAGCAGCTTGCCTTCAAATTCCTTCAATCCGTTCACCGGCTCGTAGGTTGTAACAAAAACATTTTTGCCTACAGCTTTGGTAACGTCCTCAGGTTTTTTCAGTGGACGCTCCGCACCGGGAGAAGACACTTCAAGGAAATAGATGGTTGGAATCGGATCGTTCTCATCCAGCTTAGCGCTCAGCTTTTCGCTGATCAAGACACAATCGTCGATGTCGATGCCACCCTCTTTGTCGACATACACCCGTAAAAACCAGTTGCTGCCTTCTTTGACGTATTCGATGTCAACCAGCTCGAAGCCTTGTTCGTTCAAGTAGGGTTGGATCATTTCTTCCACGGTAGATTTAATGTTCGTTGTGCTCAAAACCAATAACCTCCAACTTAGGTTACACCAGCAAAAAAGCACTGGCAGATTATTCAATACCCAAGATTCTTGTATACCAAAGACTAAAGAGTGGGTTTCCCCACTCTTTAGAAATTCGTACTATCTCGTTCACTTCAAAAATTATAACATAGTCTGGTAATAGTGACAAGTAAGCGATGCTTCAGGCAGTTTACTTACTAATGAAGGAAAAATTACGTTCCCCCAACAATCGCTATCGTTAGATCCAAATTCAATCCTAGAAAAGGGAAAGCTGATTGCTCTCTGGCAAGCCACGGAAACATCCCATATTCGACAGGAGTTCAACAATGGTCTTACTTGCTTTCGACTTCTGCTGGAAGTCTTCCACCGACAGGAATTCACCATGATCTCTTGCCGCAGCGATATTGCGAGCAGCGTTATCCCCGATTCCTGCCAAAGCTGAAAATGGAGGGATTAGTGATTTTCCGTCAACGATGAACTTCGTCGCTTCCGAACGATATAAGTCAATAGGTTTCAGCGAGAATCCGCGAGCTGCCATTTCCAGACCCATTTCAAGGACAGGTAACATGTTTTTCTCTTTTGGAGGTGCCTGGAAACCTAATTGCTCAATTTCCGTAATTTTGCGATAGATCGCGTCATATCCCTGACACATCAGTTCGATATCGATCTCATCCGCCCGTACCGTAAAGTAGGTTGCGTAATATTCAATCGGATGATATAGCTTGAAGAATGCCGTACGTACTGCGGAAATAACATAAGCGGCCGCGTGAGCCTTCGGGAACATGTACTGGATTTTGAGGCACGAATCAATGTACCATTGAGGCACTTTACAATTCTTCATCTCGTCAATCCATTCCTGTGGCAGACCTCGTCCCTTACGAACACTCTCGGTAATCTTAAAGGCCAAACTTGCGTCCATTCCCGTTTTATAGATCAGGAATAACATGATATCATCCCGACAACCAATTACCGTCTTAATGTTACACGTTCCGTTCTTAATCAGATCCTGAGCGTTTCCAAGCCATACCCCTGTACCATGAGACAATCCGGAAATCTGCAATAAATCGGCAAAAGACGTCGGCTGGGATTCAACAAGCATCTGACGTACAAACTTCGTTCCCATCTCTGGCACGCCAAACGTTGCGACTGGCGACCTAATCTGTTCCGGTGTAACACCCAGAGCTTCGGTTGAGTTAAACATGCTCATGACTTTCGGATCATTCATCGGAATGGTCGTTGGATCGACACCTGTCAAATCCTGCAACATCCGCATCATAGTTGGGTCATCGTGCCCCAGAATATCAAGTTTCAGCAAGTTCTCTTCAAAAGCATGATAATCAAAGTGTGTCGTTTTCCACTCCGCATTAACGTCGTCAGCCGGAAACTGAACAGGTGTAACGTCTTCGACCTCGATATAATCAGGTACTACGACAATACCGCCGGGATGCTGTCCAGTACTCCGTTTCACCCCAGTACAGCCAGAGGCCAAACGATTCAATTCAGCTCCACGCCATTTCTTCTGATGCTGTTCCTCATACTTCTTGGCAAAACCAAATGCTGTTTTCTCAGCCACCGTACCAATGGTCCCTGCACGGAAAACACTTTTCTCACTAAATAGCACTTTCGTGTAGTTATGTGCGTGAGGCTGATAATCACCAGAGAAGTTCAAGTCAATATCGGGAACTTTATCTCCTTTAAATCCAAGGAAGGTCTCAAACGGAATATCCTGGCCTTCTCCTTTAAGTGTGCCACCACAATCCGGACACTCTTTCTCTGGAAGGTCAAATCCACTTCGAACACTGCCGTCCAGGAACCACTCGCTGTGTTTGCATTCTGAATTCACACAAATATAATGAGCAGGTAGTGGATTAACCTCGGATATACCCAGGAATGTAGCAACAACAGAGGAGCCAACCGATCCCCGCGAACCTACCAGATAACCATCCTGATTCGATTTTTTAACCAAGCGTTCCGAGATCAGATAGTTGGCAGAAAAACCGTATTTAATAATTGGAATGAGCTCTTTCTCTAGTCGTGCAACGATTACTTCTGGTAATTCCTCGCCATAGATAGACTTGGCAGTGTCATAGCAGGTATTACGGATTTCTTCGTCCGCACCTTCCAGAATTGGAGTAAACAGTTTGTCCGGGAATAACTTAATTTCCTCAAATCGATCAGACAACTCCACCGTATTTGTAACAACGACTTCGTAAGCTTTATCTTGGCCCAGGAACTGGAACTCTTCCAGCATTTCCTCTGTCGTTCTGAAATGTGCATCCGGTTTACGTTGATCTTTGAGCGGACTAAAACCTGTAATTCCATGAATGGTGATATCCCGATATAACTTGTCACGCGGTTCCAAATAGTGCACGTTACCTGTGGCTATGACTGGTTTATTAAATTTTGCGCCTATATCAATGACTTTACGGATCGCTGTTTTGATTTCTTCGGGTGTAGCCACCAACCCTTTATCCACCAAATGCATATACATGGTAAGTGGTTGAATCTCCAGTATGTCATAGAACTCAGCGATCTCTTCCGCTTCTTCGAGCGATTTGTTAAGCACCGCTTCGAAAAACTCCCCTTTTTCACAGCCCGATATAATAACAAGGCCTTCACGCAAATTAATCAGTTTTGATTTGGGAATGCACGGTACCCGCTTGAAATGTTCCGTATGAGAGAGAGATACCAGCTTGTATAGATTTTTCTTACCGACATCATTCAATGCATAGATTCCACAATGGAAAGGTCTTGTATTCGACAAGTCGACACCTACATAATCGTTCAAGCGATCAAGCCTCGTTAACCCTTTCATCTGAGCAGCATCATTTAATAATCCGATCAGTATACCCGCGAGTGCAACCGTATCATCAATGGCACGGTGATGACTTTCGAGTCCGACCTTATATTTATCCGCCATCGTATTCAGACGGTGGTTCTTATTTTTTGGAAATAACAATCTCGCCAGTTCCAATGTGTCAAGGACCGGGTTAGGAAGCTCTGGCAATCCAATTTGCTTCAGGGAAGCCTGGATAAAGCCCATATCAAAACGTGCATTATGCGCAACAAGCACACCATCACCAGCAAACTGCACAAACTCACGAATAACAGGCTCCAGCTCAGGTGCGTCTTTTACCATGTCATCATTAATATTGGTCAACTGCTGAATGTTGTAGGGAATGCGTTCATGCGGATTCACAAACGTTGCAAACCGGTCGATTTCTTTACCATCTTGCATCTTCACGGCTGCAATCTCAATGATTTTGTTCTGTGTTACCGACAAACCTGTGGTCTCGATATCAAATACGATGTATGTTGCTGTTTGGAGATCCAATGGCTGAGGAGCCATTACAACGGCAACAGAGTCATTCACGACATTGGCCTCAAGGCCGTAGATCATTTTAATCCCGTTTTTCTTAGCAGCCTTGGAAGCCTCGGGATATACCTGCACCCCACCATGATCACTGACAGCAATCGCTTTATGTCCCCACTCCGCTGCCATTTTCACGTATTTGTCGATTGAAGTTACAGCATCCATCGTACTCATCGTAGAGTGCAAATGGAACTCCACCCGTTTCTCTGGTGCATTATCTTTGCGAGACGGCGGTGCTTTCACTTCAATCAGGTCCGATGGAATCATGGCCAGTTCAGGAATTTGCATAAACCGGTCATATTCTACACGACCACGCACCTTCACCCATTTACCATTAGCCAGCAAACTGAGAATTTTTACATCCTCTTTTGTTTTGGCAAACATCTTCATTTGCATGGAGTCCGTGAAGTCGGTTAGGTAGAAGGTAAACAACGTATTTCCGTTTCGCAATTCTTTACGATCCAGTCCAAACACTGAACCTTGAAGCGTGACCTTTTTCTCTTCATCCTGGATTTCCTGCATGGGTACTGCTGGCTCCTTGATGTCATAACCCATTTGCAAACGCAGATCACCCTGCTCCTCATCCACCGGGATTTCTGTGTCCACTTCACTCATCATCTTCTCGATGACCTCAAGTTCCTCTACACGTTTTTGGGCCTGGAACTGTTCCATGGCCTCTTTATTACTGCCCACTTCACCCACTTGCATCTTGATACGAAGAGGTAAATGAAAGTATTTGTCATAGAATTTTGTAATAGCCTGATCAATCTGTTTCTTACGAGCCAATTCCATCGACGTTGCATCACTCATTGTCAGTTGTAGGAGATCCTCTTCACATTCAAAGGTTGTCCGGTTCATCCAACCATTTACAGATGGAATCTCACGGGTAACCCACTCCAGAAACAGATTCCAATATTCACTGACGATATCACCATTTTGTACTTGGTCCGTGTATTTGAAGCCAAATGAAATTTTGGCGATATGATTCATCTTCTCTTGAATATGCAGGCAAAATGTGCGATAGATTGGAGCGGGTACCAACGTATCCTTTGCAATCAGAATATTCCATTCCCGATTACTTCGATTGGTCTCTACTTGTTCAATCCATCCATCCAAAAAATAGGGCTCTAACAGACCAGCCGGAAGCTCTGCCTGTTTCATCAACAACTCAAACCGTTTTCTCTTCTCCTCGAATCCGCTCATCGTGTTCCTCCTTGTACCCCCTTAAAGCATGAAAAGCCCCTGCATTCAAAAATGTCACCGATCCGAACTCGCACCGACTCATTTTATCCGACAGAAGCTCTCCATTCATTACTTAAACGGTGAATAAGTGCTTTTCGTCAAGTTAACCTGACTTAGTATGCTCTTGCAAACACAACCGTGTGTTCTGCCTGTTCACCACAAGCCAGGCACGTATGCTTTTCTTCCGCAGGCTGGAACGGAATGTTCCGGCTTGTTGCACCTGTAACTTCTCTTACTTTATCTTCGCAAGTTTCCGAACCGCACCATCCGGCCAGTGTAAACCCGCGTTTATTTTCCATCAGTTCTTTCATCTCATCGAGTGTATCCACGGAGTAGAAGTTATCCGACATAAATGTGCGAGCACGCTCTAACATATCTACCTGGATCTGTGTCAGCATAGCCTGGATCTCTTCTACCAGGTTCGCTTGTTCTACCACTTTCTTCTCACCTGTGATCCGTGATACGAGTACACAAACGCCATTTTCCATATCACGTGGACCAATCTCCAGACGAATCGGAACACCGCGCATCTCGTATTCATTGAATTTCCAACCCGGGCGAACATCGCTGCGATCATCCATTTTCACACGGACTCCAGCTTTTTTCAACTCAGTGAACAATTCATCTGCACGCCCAACCACAGCATCACGCGTTTTCGGAGGTCCAATTGGAATCATGACCACTTGAGTCGGTGCTACTTTAGGAGGAAGTACGAGACCACGGTCATCTCCATGAACCATAATTAATGCACCGATCAAACGTGTGCTTACTCCCCATGAAGTAGTGTAAGCTAGCTCGAGCACATTATTCCGGCTAAGATACTGGATTTCAAATGCTTTTGCAAAGTTCGTTCCCATATAGTGAGATGTACCTGCTTGTACAGCACGTCCATCCTTCATCATGGCTTCAATCGAGTACGTATCCACCGCACCCGCAAACTTCTCGGACTTGGTTTTCTGACCCACAATTACAGGAATAGCCAAGTATTCCTCAACCACTTCACGATAAATCTCCAGCATTTTCATCGTTTCTTCACGTGCTTCTTCTTCCGTCTCATGCGCTGTATGACCTTCCTGCCACAGGAACTCACTTGTGCGAAGGAAAGGCAACGTTCTTTTTTCCCAACGAACTACGTTAGCCCACTGGTTGATCAGTACCGGAAGATCACGATAAGACTGAATCCACTTGGAATACATGTGACCAATAATCGTTTCGGATGTAGGACGGATTGCCAGACGTTCTTCCAGCTTCTCTCCGCCAGCTTCCGTTACCCATGGTAATTCAGGGTTAAAACCTTCCACGTGCTCTTTTTCCTTTTGAAAGAAGCTCTCAGGAATGAACATCGGGAAGTATGCGTTGCGATGACCCGTTTCCCGGAAACGACGATCCAACTCATCCTTAATATGTTCCCAGATTTCAAATCCGTCTGGTTTGAACACAATACAACCGCGTACGGGTGCATAGTCCATGAGATCAGCTTTTTTGATAACATCAATGTACCAGCGTGAGAAATCCTCACCCTGTGGTGTGATTTCAGTCACGAACTGTTTATCATTTTCCTTTGACATAAGACTCCAGCGTCCTCCCATAACGACTATCTCTGAATTTCCAGAGCGTAGTCCAACCGTAATTATCCGTTAATTAAACGTAATATATCATTGTAAGTTACTGCCAGCATCAACACAAACAACATCGCAAATCCGATGAAATGCACCATGCCTTCGCGATTGGGATCAACAGGTCTGCCGCGCAGCGCTTCAATTCCCAAAAATACCAGACGACTGCCGTCCAGTGCAGGTATTGGTAGCAGGTTGAAAATCCCAAGGTATAGACTCAAAATCGCTGCCCATCTCGTTAACTGCTCAATCCCTTGTTTAGCAATTTGCCCTGTCACTTCAAATGTACGAACTGGACCACCAATATCATCCATGTTGAATTGATTGATCAGATGTTTAAAACCTTCAAATATTATTTTGGTTGTATCAACCATGGCCACGCCTGAGACTTTAAATGTCTCTACAAATCCAACAGATCGGGTTGGTAACGTAGGTACGATTCCCACTTTACCGCCCTCTTGTCCTTCTACAGCACGTGGAGTAATCGTTATATTAAACGTATCCGAACCCCGGCGCAGCGTCCATTCCATCGGCTTATCTTTGGAATCGGCAATCATCGACACCATTTTTTGTGAATCTGTACCAATAGCAGTACCATTGATGGTTTCGATAATATCGCCCTTTTGCAGGTTCGCCTGATCGGCTGCTCCACCTTCAAGCACTTCACCAATTACAAGATTTTTTGGATTTTCCACCGGAACTCCTGCCATTTGCGCATATACAGCAAACAGCACAAAGGCCAAGATAAAGTTCATGAGTGGGCCCGCAAAAATAGCCAATGCACGCTGTCCAACAGTTTTGCTGCCGAATTGACGATCTTTCGGTGCAATCTGCGTTTGTTTACCACGACTTACCAACATTGCTTGAGGATGAATACGATACTCCTGAATCTCTCCATCTACATCGAGTTGAAGCTTCAGCGCTCTCTCCATATCAATGGAGATGACTTCACCACGTATTACATTTTTACGGTTATCCAGCTGGTCCAGATAGATCATCTTCACCTGGTCATCCGCTGATCTTACCGCAATGGTCTGTCCTTCCTGGATCTCTACCAGTTCCGGATCTTCCCCTGCCATCCGTGCATATCCACCAAAAGGCAACAAACGCAATGTAAACTGGGTCTCGTTTCTTTTATATGAGAACAATTTGGGACCAAAACCGATCGCAAACTCCCGTACAAGAATACCGGCGCGTTTGGCAAAATAATAATGCCCCCATTCATGAACCGTCACGATGACAAAGAACATGAGCACCGTTAGAAATACCACTTGTATGGTTTCCAATCCCTATCCATCCTCCTTCACGGCACATACCGCAGTCTGTCCCTCTAGATTATCATTATTCTCTGATGCCGCACAAGAGAATCACTTCTTCCAATTTGTAATGAAAAAAGAGATTACAGACTGGCCGCAAGCTTACGGCTCTCCTGATCACAACGCGCGATCTCCTGCAGATCAGGCTCGTCCACATTGTGGTGTGCTTCCAGCACAGAAGCAATAATATCTTCTATTTTAAGGAATGAAATCTCTTTACGCAAGAAACGGGCTACAGCAACCTCATTGGCTGCATTAAACGCCGTTGTTGCGGTTCCTCCCATTTTACCACACTCATATGCCATTCTTAAACACGGGAACCGTTCCAAATCCATCTCACGGAAATGTAATTTCCCAGCTTGAGCAAGAGACAGGCGCTGTGCCGGTGATGGCAAGCGGTCAGGGTAAGTCAGTGCATATTGAATGGGCACACGCATATCAGGATTCCCCAGTTGTGCGATGATGCTTGTGTCATCAAATTCCACATAGGAATGAATAACACTCTCTGGGTGAAGCAATACATTAATCTGATCATATCGAAGACCAAATAACCAATGTGCTTCAATGACCTCAAGTCCCTTGTTAACCATCGTTGCCGAGTCTATCGTGATTTTGGAGCCCATTGACCAATTTGGATGTTTAAGTGCATCCTCTATAGTCACGCTCTTCAACTGTTCACGGGTAAGATCACGGAATGATCCGCCTGAAGCGGTGAGCGTGATGCCTGTCAGGCGTTCTCTGTTTTCACCATTTAAACATTGGAATATCGCAGAGTGCTCACTATCAACGGGCAGTAAAGAGACTCCTTTGGCAGCCGCTCTTGTCGTGACGATATGCCCCGCTGTAACCAATGTCTCCTTGTTGGCCAGTCCGATCTGTTTGCCTGCGTCTATGGCAGCAAGCGTTGACTCCAATCCAACACTGCCCACCACCGCTGTAACAACCGTATGCGCATCGGTTCCTGCCGCAACTTCTACGAGTCCTTCGTTGCCATAAAATAGTTGCGTTCCTGCTGGCAAATGTGGAGCTATCTTCTCCGCCAGTTCTTTGGACCCCACTGATACTTTCTTCGGCCGGTAACGTTTGGTTTGTTCAATCAGCAGGTCTGTATTGCCTCCGGCAGCCAGTCCCTCCACTTGAAAGAGTTCTGGATGCATGTCAACTACATCCAGTGTCTGGGTTCCAATGGAACCGGTTGACCCGAGAATCGCAATTTTTTTCATGCTGCACCTCATCTTTAATTATCCAATGCCTACGGCGAACAATGCTGTTATCTCAGACTCATGTTCTTCTTTAGTAGGGCAGTAGCATTAGTATATGTACGAATGGAAAAACAACAATCCAGCTGTCGCACCGATCAAGAATGCCTCCATGCCCTGGGAGAAGACTGCCTGAATCCTTGATATTATATACACGTTTGTATGCAGACTGGATCAAGTCACCCATCTGACCTACAACTGCACAGGCAATTCCGATCACAATCGCTCTCTGCCAGGAAAGCAAACCATCTGATACTAATGCAAAAATAACAGAAGTAACAATTGCAATTACGATGCCACCCAGTGCACCCTCTATAGTCTTGTTTGGACTGATGGAAGGCCACAGTTTGTTTTTACCAATGAGTTTCCCTACAAAATAAGCTCCTGCATCACTGGCCCATATGGAGCCCAGCAACAGGAACGTCCAGAACAACCCATGAAGCAGATGTCTGGATTCTGCAATGTAATAGAAACCGATCCCTATATACAATACGCCAAGGAAAAGCATCGCTACTGTATTCACGGGAACCTTATTTTTGGTGACAACCGAAGCTGTCATCAGTACAAGCATTACTATCCAGATGACCTGAAATAAGGATAGCGGTCTTGCCTCCCAAAGCATTTCCCAAGGAAACACAATGGCAAACACACCAGTATATCCAATCAGGGCCACACCTGAAAAAGGCATCACCCCGGTCATTTTAACAAATTCATAATAACCGATGAGAGCCATAAGCAATACCAAACCATGGTACCAGGGTCCGCCCAGCATGCAAAAACCTAAAAACAACACACCTGCTATGATTCCTGTCGTTAGTCGCTGTTTCAACGGCTTCATCCTCCATCTATTTCAAACCGCCGTAACGCCTTGTTCTGCGCTGATATTCGGCTACTGCTTCAAGCAAATGCTTTTTGCCAAATTCGGGCCAGTATATATCCGTAAACCATAATTCACTATATGCAAGCTGCCAAAGCATAAAGTTGCTTAATCTCAACTCTCCGCTCGTCCGGATCAGCAGATCCGGATCAGGCATGTCAACCGTCAGCATATGTCTATCAATGAGTTCAGGTGTTATATCCTCTGCCGATAGTTCCCCCGATTTCACCTGCAGAGCGATCTGTTTAACACAGTCCGTCATTTCACGACGACTTCCATAGTTCATTGCAAAATTCAAAACGAGACCTGTATTATGTTCCGTAAGACGAATGGCTTCCCGCAAGGCATTAATGGTATGAGAAGGTAAATGTTCCTCTTGACCCATCATGCGAATGCGCACATTTTTTTCTATAAGTTCATCCAGCTCTATGGCTAGAAATTCTTGCGGAAGTCGCATCAGAAAATCCACTTCTTCTTTTGGACGCGTCCAGTTTTCTGTCGAAAAAGCGTACATCGTCAGATATTTGATGCCCAGTTCATCCGCCGCGATGGTCGCACGTTTGACCGCCTTCATGCCATTTTGGTGCCCGGCTATACGCGGGAGTCCCAAACGTTTGGCCCATCGTCCATTGCCGTCCATGATGATGGCGACGTGCTGCGGGATATTGTCCTCGGATATAGTCAGCGTTTCCTGCTTGTCAGCCCCATTCCACCACGACCGAACCCGTTTGATCATTCCTGTTCCTCCAAAATCCCTGAAGTTTCTTTATCTGAAGCTTGGAAAAAGAGACAAAACCCCACCGTATTGGAGGGGCTGCGCTTGTCTTACACTTCCATGATTTCTTTTTCTTTGGCAGCGAGTACCTTATCGACTTCAGCAATAAACTTGTCGGTCGATTTTTGGATATCGTCCTGATGTCTCCGGGATTCATCCTCGGAAATATCTGACTTTTCCAATTTTTTGATGTCATCATTCGCATCACGGCGAATGTTACGAATCGCTACTTTACCTTCTTCACCGAACTTCTTCGTCAGCTTAACAAGTTCCGCTCTACGTTCTTCCGTCAATGCCGGAATAGACAAACGGATCATGCTACCATCATTGGCTGGAGTAAGACCCAGATCCGATTTCATGATGGCACGCTCGATGTCACCCATGGAGGATTTGTCCCAAGGCTGAATCATCAGTGTACGGGAATCCGGAGTACTGATATTAGCGAGTTGATTCAATGGCGTCATTGCTCCATAATACTCTACCTGAATTCGGTCCAGAAGAGCTGGAGTTGCACGGCCTGCACGCAAAGTAGCCAGGTCACGACGCAATGCTTGAATTGCTTTTTCCATACGCTCTTCGGCATGTTGTTTAACCGCTTGTGGCATTAATCTACACTCCCTTTAACGATTGTTCCGATACGTTCGCCCAGAACAACACGTTTGATGTTACCTTGTTCCGTAATGGCAAATACGATCAACGGGATGTTGTTGTCCTTACAAAGCGAGGATGCCGTTGAATCCATTACACCAAGGTCTTTGTTAAGAATATCCATGTAAGTCAACTGATCAAATTTCACAGCTGTACTGTCCTTAAACGGATCTGCTGAGTATACACCATCAACTTTATTTTTGGCCATCAAGATAACTTCTGCTTCAATCTCCGCTGCGCGCAGTGCTGCTGTTGTATCCGTGGAAAAGAACGGGTTACCTGTACCTGCTGCAAAAATAACGACCCGGCCTTTCTCCAGATGGCGAATAGCTCTACGACGAATATAAGGCTCTGCAATCTGTTGCATTGCAATAGATGTCTGTACACGCGTAGGCACTTCAATCTGTTCCAAAGCATCCTGCAGTGCCAGCGAGTTCATTACTGTTGCCAGCATACCCATATAATCGGCAGTTGCACGATCGATGCCGTTTTCACTACCGGCAATTCCACGCCAGATGTTTCCGCCGCCACATACAATAGCAACCTGTACACCAAGTGCAACAACCTCTTTTACCTGTTGGGCAATCGACGAGATCGTATCTGCATCAATACCGTAGCCGTTTTGACCGGAAAGAGACTCTCCGCTGACCTTTAAGACAACACGTTTAAATACTGGCTGTTCCAATTATTCACCCTCCACTTTGAATCGAACACGCTTGGTGTTCAACCAACAAAACTTCTCGCGCATGGCCTCCTGCTTAAAAAGAAAGGAACACAGTTGTGTTCCGCTCTTTTAGGAAAAACGTTTAACCGGTAAGGCACTGTTTTCCTGAGATATAAGGGAGTTTACGCTTCGAAGTTTCATCATTCTTATATCTTCGAAAATCAATTCTGCTCGCCGGTTTATAGAAACCGTCTTATTTGTTTACTTGGGACATAACTTCTTCTACGAAGTTATCTACTTTTTTCTCAAGACCTTCACCCAGTTCGTAACGAACGAAACGACGGATGGAGATATTTTCACCAATTTGGCTGATTTTTTCGTTCAGCAATTGAGAGATCGTTTTGTCTGGATCTTTAACAAAAGTTTGTTCCAGCAGGCAGTACTCTTCGTAGTATTTACCGATACGGCCTTCAACCATTTTTTCAATGATTTTCTCTGGTTTGCCTTCGTTAAGAGCTTGAGCTTTCAGGATTTCTTTTTCTTTTTCCAGCTCATCTGCAGGAACTTCTTCGCGTGTAACGAATTTAGGATTAGCTGCAGCGATTTGCATAGCTACATCTTTAACGAAATCCTTAAATTGATCCGTTTTACCAACGAAGTCTGTTTCACAGTTAACTTCAACCAAGACACCAATACGTCCACCAGCGTGGATGTAAGATTCAACAACGCCTTCAGTTGCTGCACGGCCTGCTTTGCTTGCTGCTGCAGAAAGACCTTTCTCACGCAACAATTCAGCTGCTTTTGTTACATCACCGTTTGCTTCTTCCAGTGCTTTTTTGCAATCGAGCATACCAGCGCCCGTTCTTTCGCGAAGTTCTTTTACTGCACTCGCATTAACTGCCATTATAAATTCCCTCCAACATTAAGTATTGTACGTACACTCTAAAAAAAGGGCAGTGAGAGGTTATCCACCTGCCAACCACCCTTTTCATTTAGTTTATAACATATGTTCGAATCTATTAAGCGGAAGTTTCTTCGCCTTGGTTAGCTTCGATTACAGCATCAGCCATTTTACCTGTCAGCAATTTAACAGCGCGGATCGCGTCGTCATTACCTGGGATAACATAATCGATCTCATCCGGATCGCAGTTAGTATCAACGATACCAACAATTGGGATACCCAATTTGCGAGCTTCCGCAACAGCGATACGCTCTTTGCGTGGATCGATGATGAACAGGGCGCTTGGCAGGCCTTTCATATTTTTAATACCGCCCAAGAATTTCTCCAGACGATCTTTTTCTTTGCGAAGCAAGATAACTTCTTTTTTAGGCAATACAGCGAATGTACCGTCTTCTTCCCAAGCTTCCAACTGTTTCAAACGATCAATACGTTTTTGAATAGTTTGGAAGTTAGTCAGGGTACCGCCAAGCCAGCGTTGGTTAATGTAAAATTGACCAGCACGTTCAGCTTCTTCTTTAACGGAATCTTGAGCTTGTTTCTTAGTACCCACGAAAAGAATTGTACCATTCTCTCCTGCGATTCCTTTAACGAAGTTGTAAGCCTCTTCGACTTTTTTCACCGTCTTTTGCAAGTCGATGATATAAATTCCGTTTCTTTCAGTGAAGATATAACGATCCATTTTTGGGTTCCAACGACGAGTTTGGTGACCGAAGTGTACCCCAGCTTCGAGAAGCTGCTTCATGGAGATTACTGCCATCTTCACACACCTCCTAATATGGTTTTTATTGTGTCCTCCGCCGGCATCATTTTTCGCCAAGACTCTCCATAAGGAAAGCACCCTCAACAAAATTAGCACATGCGTGTGTTTTAACACCGTTATCTAATATATCACAACTGATTGTCTGATGCAACAGTCTTTGAAGCTAAAATCTACTTTTTACTTTTTGCTAGTATCGAATCATTTTAAACTTGATATGTAAATCAACACTAATTATTATCAAGCTTTGAAAATGCACCGTTTAATACGCAAAAACCGCCCTGTCCGAGCATGCTCAGTTTGACGGTTCTTTCGTAATTTTTGTGATAATGGATTTGAAACTTTCACCTTTTTCAAGCGCATAAGTACCCACTTGGATTTTGGTATTGATTCGCTCAGCTTTGCCAGCCTTTATGAATGCTTGAGCATCATCTACGATTCCCGCGGTTTTTAGATTTGCTGCAACGATCGCCAGACTATTGCCTGAACGTACTTTGAATGATACTGTTGCGCCTTTCGGATTGCTCGGCGTTACAGGTTCTGTTGTCTTCGGCTCAGTTATCTCTTTCTGCCCTTCAACTTCACTTGCAGCAGGCTCTTGTGGCTTCTCAGGCTCTGCAGGTGTCTCCGTAGAGGTTACTGTCTCAGGTGGCGTTGCTGTATTCCCCTGCAACTCACTGCTCTCCTGCTTTTTCTTTGCTACCCACTCTGCTTCTGTGTATAGTTCCTCTTCAGAACCGACCAACTTCATATCCAAGGTTTTTGCGGCCGTTTCAAGCTGTTCTTTGGTCATATTGGCAGTCTGCTCGGGGTCCAGATTACTATCGGATAATGCATTTTGTCCGACTGTGGCCAGTTGAAGCAAAACTGCACCAATAATCATGCCGCTCCCCAGACCAATCCATAAGGATCGCTTGTCCATGACTTAGCTTTCCTCCCGTTCTGCCAGTTGCAGTATTAACTGTACCTCACCACGCTGAATGCCTGTCTGCTTGGATATGGCATCCATCGACTTACCTTCAGCATGTAGAGTAAAGAGTTCTGCATATCGATCTTTAATCGATTCACGCCCAGGCAAAGATTCGACTTCACTGGTCTGTTGGTCTGCTTCTAACGCCTGCTGGGCCGCCTCTGCTTGTACACTTTTCACGAGCGCTTGTGCTTGCAAACCTTCGGAAGATTGTACGGATACATTACCGGAGTGTGGAACAGGTGATGCGACAGGTTCATTCTTTTTGCTCTGCTCCAGCTGATCCAACCGCTGCTGTAATTCCTGAAGTTGCAATTGCATACGTTGATCGGCTGCTGTCGCTTCTCCCTTCATTTCAGCCACACGTTGAATAAGAGCATCATTATCATTTTCGATCTCGGTCATGTAGTGTTCAAGCGTAGATTCCATCTCCTGCACCAGTTGATGCCCAGGCTCTTGCGCCTTGTTTTTACGAGGCATGATACAAGCGTAGGCGATGGCGCAAGCCCCTAATATGACAATAATGATCCATGGTGACAAATTGGGTTCTCTCCTTCTGATTCAACCATCGGTGCGCAAGACTGCATGTCCATAACAACCATTTATTATAAAGACAGATCTATGTGTTTTCCTTTGTACGGGTGCTCTGCAGGTTTAACAGTTTCTTGAGCCTGAGCAGTCTCCTGTCCATCGGAACCACTCTGCTGATCCCCCTCATGGGTATGACCATCACGCACCGAAGTCTGTGAAGTTTCGTCCATTGCTTCACTTCGTTGCCTTGCTTCATTTGCTTCTTTCGACGTTTGCTCTGCCAAAAGATTCTGATCCGTAATCGGTCGCTGCTGGGCTTCACTTTGATAACGTCCCGCTTCACTTGTTCGTGGTACCGCAATCTGCAACTCCACTGCTTTGAAACTCATACGCTCACCTCACGGTTTCGAATGGATTTCTTCCTGTGCCTGAATGCTGTACTTAAACGTATGGAACCATCGTAATATCACCATCGTGATAATAAAATGAAATTCGACTCACTGGATCTTTAATAAATTTCGTGTATCTGCCGATAACTATTTTAGAGCCTCCATAAATCATCTTCAGAATATCAACACGAGCCTTACTTGTATCTTCAAGTGCCTTTTCAATTTCAAAGATACGCATTTTCGTTTCTTCACTTATACGAAGAGCAGATTTCTGCGTAGCATTCAGCTTGATTCGCATCGACATCTTATCTGGAGTTAGTTGTCCAGCGGCAGCTAATTGATCCAGCAATGTCAAAGCTTTCTTCGTTTTGTCCAAGGAATCCATCTGCTCTCTGACTTCCTTGCGCAAATCATTGAGTTCGTTACGCAGCTTTGGCAGCACACCAACTTCAATGGAAGTGACCGTGGACATGCTGTTGCCCACAACACGCGCTGAGACGTTCTGACCAGCCTGGATCGAGCCACCAACGATAAGACCCTTGGTTCCCGCACAGATGACACCATGGCCAGCACGAATATTGGAATGCATAATACTTTGGGAAACCAGAACATCTTCACCGGCATCTACGTTGCCTTCTTGAATGAAAGTACATTTAACATTATGGCCTGCTTGTACCAGTCCTTTGTTATAACCAATAATACCACCGGTAATTTCGATTGAGCCGCCTGCTTCCAGTTCAGCTCCTTCGACACCTCCGACGACACGAATGTCACCTGCTGCTTTTACTTTAAATCCGGTAAGTACATTGCCTCGTATGACAACTGTGCCTACAAAGTCGATATTACCGTTATTGTAGTCAACGTCACCATTGACTTCATAAACCGGAAACACATTCAGTTTGTTACCGTCCGTTTTGGTAACCAGCCCATCCAGTGCAGCATACATCGCAGAACCATCCGGGTTAATCACAACGTTTTTCCCAACTTTAAACCGAGCTTCTTTTCCCGGTCGATAAGGAATTTCCTCACCCGTTACTGCCCTGCCTGGTATGCCATCGCTAGGAGCGATCCGCTCTGCAATAATCTGACCACTACGGACATTGTTTAACCGGGTCACTTCTTTGTAATCGACAGTTCCATCTTCCGATTCCAGTGGTCGTCGTTCATTCGTATCGTCCATTCCAACTAGAACCTTGATGAAGCCATCTGTTCCTTGAATGGGAGCGACACCTTCTGCAATTTTGTATTTATCTTTCAAATAGGTTTCAGGGTTGTTCACAAAAAGTAATAATGCCTCTCGCGATACACCTTGTTTGATGCCCTTGTTTGCCACAAATTGTTCAAGTTCATCGATCGTGCAGGCAAAGCCTTCTTCCTCTTTGGAAAATTCAAGGTAGGCTGTGCATTTGTCGTCCGATAAAACAATGTTTAAACATTGTTCCAAAGCAGTCCGCTGTGTCACCGCAATTCTTCCCCCTTTTAGACTTTCCACTCCCCAAACTCCAATGATATTACTTCTCTCTATTAATCTTTACGCATCAACAAATCTTTCTGTTTGTCCAACGTGCCGCGTAATCGTAATATTGCCTTGGAATGTAACTGGGATATACGAGACGGAGAAAGAGACATAACCTCAGCAATTTCACTAAGAGAAAGATCTTCGTAATACAAGAGTGAAACAACCGTTCTCTCTTTTACCGTCAACTTGTCAAGCCCTTGCACCAAAGCTTCCTTCAAATAAAACTCATTCACTTTATAATCCGGATTTTTGGCTTTCTCATCCACCATCAAAGACAGACGAGTCTCAGACTCTTCCTCACGAATTGGGTCCTCCAGCGAGCAAAGTGACATGACTGCCACTTCCTGAAGCATATGTTGAAAATCTTTAGTGGATACGTCCAAGTACTCACTCATTTCCTCATCACTAACAGACCTGAGATAACTTTGTTCCAGCTGTTGGTAGGCGTCTTCAATTCGCTTGGCCTTCTCCCGCACAGAACGCGGAACCCAATCACCTTGACGCAGACCGTCAAGAATGGCTCCGCGGACCCTCCATGATGCATAAGTTTCAAATTGCAGACCACGTTCATAGTCGAACTTCTCCAATGCATCAATTAAACCCATAACGCCATTGCTTTCCAAGTCATCCTTGGGAACATTTTTGGGCAAACCAACAGCCAGTCGACCGGATACATAATTTACAATATGAAGATACTTTTCAATCAAAGTTTTCTTGGCTTCAAGATCTCCATGTTCTTTCCACTTTTCCCACAGATCAGAATGGTTCAAATGTGAAGCTTTACGCTCGTTCAATTGCTTTCACCCTCCTTATTTGTCTGTCAGGTGACGAACGGCCTGCGCCAATTCCTCCGGATCCTTGGTCCGGACAAGTTTAGGCGGATCCAAAGGGGCGAATCCCGTTGGAGCTTTCGTCTCAGATGGCGGAAGATCGTCCCCAGATGAAGCGTTCGGTCCACTCTTGAGCAAATCATTCAGCTCTTGTCCATCGTCTTCGATTTTAATGTCCACCTGTGAACCTCTTTGATCTTGAGCACTTGGTGAATCATAACCATACCCATTTCCCTCGATCTGAGGGTTCAGCAGCAATCCCAATCCCCAGCGTAAACCATATGCAAGGACAAACCAGGCTACGAATCCGATCAATCCGCGAATTAAACTGGTCATCAGCACATTGCTGCTGTATGCTACAAAAAAAGTAAGAATAAACCCAACGATGCCTGCTCCAAGATTAATGCGGTAGTTTCCTATCATAGTCTTATAGTTCCTTTACACCCATTTGTACGCTTCGAATAGTCAAAAGTCCAGTTTCACAATCCATCTCAATCGTTCGTCCATAATTCCCACCCGTATCTTCTGCTAGAAGAGGGATATTGAGTTTTTGAAGCCACTCTCGACAAGAATCTGCATTCCTTGGTCCAATACGCATTGTATCTCCAGCCCCAGCAAAGGCAAACATCTGAGAGCCTCCGGCCATTTTAGACACAATACGTGAGTGAGAAGCGCCTAGTTTAATCATCTTTTCCAAAAGCTCAGGCAACGCCGTATCCGCATATTTCGCAGTGTTCAGTTTCCCTTCACGGGCAATCTCTGAAGTAGGAAGCATGACATGCGCCATTCCAGCCAGCTTCAAATGTGGGTCATACATTGTTAATCCCACACACGAACCCAAGCCAGTCGTACGGATTACACCAGGAAGATGAGCGATGTTTAAATCCGCCATACCGACTTTAACGACGCTTTTGTCCTCAATCATGGCTCAGTGGCACCCCTAGCGATTCAAATATCTTTGCAAAGGATGGTGGATCCGGAATGAGGAAAAACTGACCCTCAACTTGATCTTCACCTTCAAAGAAAGATGTGTCAATCAACAATGCAGCGTCACCCATCTCGCCAAATTGCAGCAAGCCATAACTTAGAATGGCACCTGCCATGTCGATGGCAAGTCCAGGGACAGTTGGATACATAGACAACTTCGTGAAATCTGCCAGAGAAGAAAGATAGGATCCAGCCAAAATATTTCCAATCTCGGAAAGCGCTGATTGTTCCATATCTGTAAAATCGAGTCCTTCTTTTAGATCAAATCCGGCAAGTCTATTTAACAACATTTTAGCAGCCTCTGGTGTCATCATAAAGAAAAGATTTCCCGGTGCTTCGCCTTCTACACGAAGAAACACGGTAACCACGATGCGTTCATCTCCGCCCACTTTTTCGGCAACTTCTTCAAAAGGGAGCATTTGTACTGTAGGTACACCCATGTCAATCGGTCTGTTGAGGAGTTGAGACAACGCCGTTGCGGCGTTGCCTGCTCCAATGTTACCGACCTCTTTGAGCACATCCATCTGGAATACCTCAAATCGGTTGAACATCTCCACGGTACTAGCCCTCAACACTTTCCAGCTGTACAATCTCGCTTTTATTTAATACTTCGTTTAGGTTGAGCATGATCAACAAGCGTGAATCTTCCAATTTAGCAACACCTCGCAGGTATCTCGCTTTGACGCCGCCAACCACTTCTGGTGGGCTATCGATCGCACTGCTCTTGATATCAATAACATCATTGGCAGAATCTACGATAAAGCCAACTTGCATGTCGTCTACACCTACGATAACAATACGAGTCTGATCCGTGTATTCCGTTTCCGGAAGGGAGAAACGACCGCGTAGATCAATGACCGGAATTACAACACCGCGTAGATTAATAACTCCTTTTACAAAGGAAAGTGTCTTGGGAACACGGGTAATTGGCATCATGCGCTCAATCGTCTGAACCTTGTCTACCTCAATACCATACTCTTCGGAACCCAATTTAAAGACGATGACTTTCAACTCTTCTTCCATGTAAAAAACCTCCCTATTAAATGTAAGACTTAGCTCTATGCTTATTTAATAAATGCATTAGGATCAAGAATCAGGGCTACTTGTCCATCTCCGAGAATGGTTGCTCCAGAGATTCCTTCAATAGCAGGAAGATAGGTTCCCATTGATTTGAGAACAATCTCACTTTGTCCAATAAATTCTTCAACAGCTACGGCTGCAAGACGGTCGCCTTTGCGAATCACGACAATTTCTGTTTCTTGCTCATCAGCGTCATTGAAATCCGGTACCGAGAAAACTTCGCTCAAAGACAAGTACGGAATCAGTGACTCACGGAACGTGATCATTTTATTGCCGTGAATATTACGAACTTGCTCACGTTGTACAATGGCCGTCTCTACAATGGAGGACAACGGAACAGCATATTTCTCTGAACCAAGTCGTACAAGCATTGCAGCAATAATGGATAGTGTCAACGGAAGCTGAACAGAGAAGTTCGTGCCTTTGCCTGGAGTTGAATGAATCGTTACATTACCGCCAAGAGAAGTGATCTTCGATTTTACTACATCCAAGCCAACGCCCCGGCCAGAGATATCCGAGATAATATCAGCAGTACTAAAACCAGGTGCGAACAACAGTTGATTCACTTCATCGTCACTCATCTTGGCACCTTGCTCTTCGGTTACAACACCACGTTTGATCGCGGTTTTCAAAAGCTTGTCGCGATAGATGCCTTTACCATCATCTTCAATCTCGATAAATACGTGATTTCCACTGTGGAAGGCACGCAGGTTTACTGTACCCATCTCTGGTTTACCTGCAGCTACACGCTCTGCAATGGATTCCACACCATGGTCAACCGCGTTACGCAGTAAATGAACAAGCGGATCACCAATCTCATCAATTACCGTACGATCCAGTTCCGTCTCAGCACCTGTAATCACCAGATCGATTTTTTTATCAAGTGTCTTAGCCAGATCACGGATCATGCGCGGGAATCGATTAAATACGGTATCTACCGGAACCATCCGCAATTTCAGTACAATATTTTGCAAATCTGTGCTAACTCGACTTAAATGAGCTACTGTATCGGATAAATCATTGTTGCCTGTTTCACTGGCCAGTTGCTCCAGACGTGAACGGTCAATCAACAATTCACTGAACAGGTTCATTAATACGTCGAGACGTTCAATATCCACACGAATGGTACGTGAAGGTGCAGCAGCTTGCTTCGGTGCAGCTGTTTTAGCTGGTGCCGTTGTGGTTTCTTCTTTGAGTACAGAATTTTTATCCGGCGAAGCAACCTCAGCTACAGCTATTGGTGCGGGTGGCGCTTCAACTGTAGCTGCTACCTGATTGGCCATCTGCTGAAGAGTCTCCTGATCCAGTTGAATGAGCTTTGCACTTTCAATTTCAGAGATACTCATGATGCCTTCTTCCAGTTCGTGCGCCTCTTTAGTTGTTATGTAATACAACGAGAAACTGCGCTCAAACTTTTCCTGCTCAATATCCTGAACGGATGGGTAAGCCTTAACGACTTCACCTGAACGTTCCAGCATATCAAAGACCATATAAGCCCGTACACCTTTTAACTGGCTATGCTCGCTAACAAGCACATCCACGTAAAACACACGATGACCTTCGGCGATCGACTGATCCAGCACTGAATATTGGAATTCATCCAGCTCCACAGCCGAAGAGATTGAAGCGTTAGCAGGCTTGTTTGTTTCTGTAGCAGGTCCATTTCCGTTTGTCATTTCACCATTTTCAATGGCTTGAAGTGAAGCTACGATTGATGACACATCTGCTTTACCTTGTCCACCTTCGGTAATATCCTGAACCATGGTTTCCAAAGCGTCCAAACTCTTGAACATGGTATCAAAAATGTAATCCTGCATTTTCAACTTCTCATTACGAACCAGATCCAACACATTTTCCATTTTATGTGTCAGTGATGCCAAATCTTCAAAGCCCATAGTTGCTGCCATACCCTTCAAGGTATGAGCAGAGCGGAATATAACCTGAACTATGCCCAGGTCTTCCGGATTGCCTTCAAGTTGAAGCATGTTTTCGTTAAGCGATTGCAGATGATCATTAGACTCATCAATAAACATGGATAAATATTGGTTCATGTCCATTGTGAGGCACCTCCTCCGTGAGTTACACTCCGTTATTTCACTGCTTGAACAAGTTTAGAAGCAATCTCCTGCAATGGCAGAAGATGACGAACGCATTGCAGCTCTACAGCAGAACGCGGCATACCATATACAACACATGTTTCTTCATTCTCGGCAAAGGTTGATGTAACTCCAGCTTCGTATAATCTCTTCATCATACGTGCTCCATCACTTCCCATTCCCGTTAGCAAAACAAGATGCCTTTGTAAAGATGTAAACGGCAGAAGTGATTCAAACATCGTATCCACTGAAGGTCTATGTCCATTCACTGGTTGATCTTCAGTCAACTTCACGGTAAACTTCCCGTCTGCTGTTTTGTTAACTTTCACATGGAATCCGCCGGGTGCTATATAGGCGGTTCCTTTTTTCAGAACCATGCCCTCTTCAGCTTCAACCACATGCAGTGGACTGAATGTATTCAATCGTTGAGCCAGAGAACGTGTGAAATTGGGCGGCATATGCTGCACAATAATGACCGGTGCAGGCAAATCAGCAGGCAACTGCTCGAGCAATGTCTTGAGAGCTCTCGGTCCACCCGTAGAACAACCTATTGCCACAAGTTTGTTGAATGGTCCTTCCAGCCCCCCTCCACCTTTGGGAACAGGATTAGGCTTGGTTACATCCTTGGCTTTTGCAGAGGCAGAAGTTGCCGCTATTTGATCAGCTGCCACTCTAGCTGCATTAGGTAGTCGAACTTCCTTTGGAGTCTGTACTGGATTAGCTGACCTCACTGCTTTTTCTGCCTTCGTCCCCAAATTACGCTCAGCCTTTGGCAAAGGCTCCGGTTTATTCTCTACGCGACCTGGTTTTGAAGGTGACAATGGTTCCATTGGTTTCTTTGCTTTGGCCTGAAAGGCTTCAGTCCGCTCTCGAAGAGAGCGTTGAATCGTCTCGACAGGTTCGATCGTTTTAATCACAGGCTCCGCTCGATCCCTAGCCGGCAGTTCTTTCTGCACTGGCTGAGTTGGGGGAGCAACTGCTCCTCGCAACATGTCTCTATTTTTCATGGATAACTCACGATCAGCTTTTCTTTTGATCTCATTCATCGCAGCACGCATGCGCTCAACCAAGGCTTTACCAACTTGAGCAATATCCTGGTCATGTGAAATAGATGGTTTGCGAATGAAGTCAAATGCCCCGGCTTCAAGCGCCATAATGGTTTCTTTCATGCCTTGTTCATTGATACCAGAGAGCATAATCACAGGAACGAAAGATTCCTTCATAATTGATTTTAATGCATCCAACCCATTCATTTCGGGCATCTCAACGTCCATTGTAATAATATCGGGTTTCAATTCTAGTGATTTTTGAATCGCTTCTCTACCGTTTGATGCCGTTGCCGTAACCTTGAATTCCGGATCCGCTTGGATCAAATCCGTAACAATCTTACGCATAAAAGCGGAATCATCGACAACCAATACTTGATACGCCGCCATGTTGTGTCACCCCTGTTTCCTTTATTCAGAAATCATGTTGTCCGTTTAAGCCACTTATTCATAAATCCCCTGATTCCTGTCAAGGTTCCGGATCCCGGAGTTGCAGGTACAGCCAGATAACGAAGAGCAAGTTTCTCTATATCTTTAGAGGCTTTGGCATTCGGATAAGCCAGACTATAGGGCATTTGCCTTTTAACCGCCTTGACTACCTGGGCGTCTTCTGAAATATACCCAAGCAGCGGAATATCCGTCTGCAAAAACCGCCTCGCCACTCCAGCTATTTTTTCTGCCACCCGTTCCGCTTCTCGTTCGTCTTCCACCCGGTTAACGATCATTCGAAAGGGCGTAGCATTTTCCTGGCCGTGCATAACTTTGACTAAAGCATAAGCATCGGTTATTGAAGTCGGTTCAGGTGTAGTTATAATCAGGCATTCATCAGCAGCACCGATGAACTTCATATTCTCTCTGGAGAGTCCTGCCCCAGTGTCAAAGATGACATAATCCATTTCCTGGGCAATATCCTCGACTTTACTGGCGAAAAACTCCAGATCACGATCAGACAATGAGAACAACTCTTTCATGCCCGATCCTCCAGCAATGTAAGGCAAGCCACTGGCACCCAGTTGTATGATTTCCCTTATGGATTTTTGTCGGTACAACAGGTGGTAAAGATTATAGGAAGAAGACGTACCCATAAGAACATCAATATTAGCCATTCCAATATCGGCATCAAATACAAGTACCTTTTGCCCCAAAGCCTGCAATGCCAAGGCAAAGTTCAGTGTGAAATTGGATTTGCCAACACCTCCCTTACCACTGGCCACAGTAATGATTTTCGAGGATCGAATATCTCGCTCAATGCCTTCCAATTCTAATGGCGCGGAGACCATACTTCGAAGTGCAGCTGCCTGATCCTTCATTGTGACCATTCTCCCAGCAACTGTTTAGACAACGAATCTGCATCTGGTTTCAACAAATCGTCCGGAACATTTTGTCCATTTGCCACATATGCGAGCTTGAGTGGAAAACGGTGTAACAAGTTAAATAGCGGACCGCAGCTCCCAGTCTCATCCATTTTGGTGAAAATCACCTTATCCAGACCATATTTACTGAAATGTTCCGTGATCTGCACCATATCAGCACTTTTGGAAGTCATGCTCATGACCAGAAAGGTTTCGCTATTCTCTACAGGAGCAAGCAAACTTTGCAGTTCTGAAACAAGTAATTCATTTCTGTAGTTTCTACCCGCTGTATCCATAAAGATCAAATCACAATTCTCTAATCGAGAAATGGCACGTTGTGTATCACCGGGCGATTGTACCACCTCAAGTGGAACATTCAGTATAGATGCATACGTTCTAAGCTGTTCTACCGCCGAGATCCGATACGTATCTGATGTAATGAATCCAACTTTACGCTGTTTTTTGAACATTTGTTCAGCAGCCAATTTTGCAATTGTCGTAGTTTTCCCTACACCGGTTGGTCCAGCTACATAGACGATTCGCGTGGTAGGAAGAATGCCTTCTTCAATACGTTGCTCCAAAAAGTGCATGACCTCAAGCTTCACTATTTGCTCAACATCCTGTTCTTTCAATCCATCCTCAGACCATTTTGCTTGAATTGAATCAAACCAGGATTCCCATACTTCAGGCCAAACATCTTGTTCTGTCATACGTTCTCGGATCGTATGCAGTTCCTCTGGCACAGGATCCGCAGAAGTACCTTGCTTTGAAAGCCTGGTCACCATCTGTTTAAGATCCTGCAATTCAGTCATCAACTTATCCTGATGCAGGTCTGAACCTGTTGGCTTCGGACCAGTTGTTGAACCCGAAAAATCCGCCCCTTGCGGTCGCGGTTTATGATCCGTGCTTGAAGAACCTGAGCCGCTGTCTATGTTTGAACCGATATTACGCGATTCAAACACAGACGGTGCAGCCGCAGATTGGTCCTGTACACTTTGATCAGCTGTATTCGTTGTCACCGACTCATCAGAAGCCGCAACAAACGAACGAGCTGTTTGCCGATAAGCCTCAGGTACAAATGCACGAGGTACAGGTGTGAATTGATTTTGTACTGGCTTTGTTGTTTGCTTGTTTTCTTCCTTATCCACTGCAGCTACAACTTCGATCCGTTTTTTGCGAAACATTCCCATTACACCGCCCACCTTAATCTCTTTGGTGGACAGAATAACGGCATCACTTCCCAGGTCTTTGCGAATTTGAAGCATAGCTTCGGGCATGGTCTCAACAACGTATTGTTTTACTCTCATAAGTTCACCACCCCGATACTTTGAATTTCAACATTCGGCTCCAACTCGCTGTAGGAAAGCACAGGAATGTCCTGCATAGTACGTTCAATAACCTGACGCAGATACATCCGAATGGTTGGAGAAGTTAATACAACAGGTTGTTGACCTGATTGAATCAAACGGTTCACTTGTTCACTGAGCTTCTGATATACACTTTGTGTAGATACAGGGTCTAGCGCAAGATAACTGCCTTGATCCGATTGTTGCACACTTTCAGCAATTTTCTTCTCAAGACCAGGTCCAACCGTGATTACTCGAAGTGTCTCACCTTTCTGTGAGAACTGCTGAGTAATCTGACGTGAGAGGGATTGTCTGACGTATTCAGTCAGCACATCAGGATCTTTCGTATACGTACCATAGTCAGCCAGTGTCTCGAAGATGGTCACCATATCCCGAATAGATATTTTCTCACGCAATAACTTGGCAAGCACTTTCTGTACATCACCAATGGAAAGCAGAGAAGGGATCAGTTCATCCACAAGGGCAGAATAGTTCTCTCTGAGATTATCCACAAGTGCTTTTGTCTCTTGTCTTCCAAGTAACTCATGCGCATGTTTCTTAATCAGTTCCGTCAGATGTGTAGCCACTACGGAAGGCGGATCAACGACCGTATATCCTGCAAGTTCGGCTCTGTCTTTGGTTACTTCATCAATCCATAGTGCCGGAAGTCCAAAAGCAGGTTCTGTCGTTTCAATACCTGTCACAGACTCCTCATCATAGCCAGGACTCATGGCAAGGTAATGATTCAACAACAGTTCTCCGCCGCCTACCACATTACCCTTGATTTTGATAACATACTCATTGGGTCTGAGCTGGATATTATCTCGAATCCGTATGACCGGAACGACCAACCCCAGTTCAAGAGCACACTGCCTACGAATCATAATGATCCGATCCAATAAGTCCCCACCCTGCTGATTATCAGCAAGCGGGATTAAACCATAACCAAATTCAAACTCAATAGGGTCCACCTGAAGCAGGTTAATTACACTTTCAGGACTTCTAACCTCTTCAATCTGCTGTTCTTCTTCCAACTGTTCTTCCGCTACTTGTTTCAAATTCAGATTATTCTGCATACGCCACGCGGCATATGCCAACACACCTGCCAACGGAAGCGTAGTAATAACATGAATTGGTGTGAAGAAACCGAGCATGGCAATAACGAAAGCTACGATATAAATTAGTATTGGATATGTAAACAGTTGCCCCGTAATATCATCTGCCAGGTTTCCTTCTGATGACGCTCTGGTGACGATAAGTCCTGCTGCTGTGGAAATAAGCAAAGCAGGGATTTGGCTTACCAATCCATCTCCGATAGTCAGTACAGAGTACGTTGACATTGCATCTGCAAAAGCCATCCCATGCACAGTCATACCGATTATAAATCCACCAATGAGATTAATCAGGAGGATGATAATACTTGCAATTGCGTCACCTTTTACGAATTTACTTGCTCCATCCATCGCTCCATAGAAATCGGCTTCACGTTCAATTTTGGAACGACGCTCACGAGCTTGTTGCTCGTTGATCAGACCCGCATTCAGATCCGCATCAATACTCATTTGTTTACCAGGCATCGCATCAAGGGTGAATCGGGCAGCAACTTCGGCTACGCGCTCAGACCCCTTTGTAATAACGATAAACTGAACGACAACGAGGATCAAAAACACGATAAATCCAATTGCAATTTGTCCTCCAGCAATCCAGCTACCAAAGGTAGCAACTACAGCTCCAGCATCCCCTTCACCAAGAATTAGCTTGGTAGTCGAAATGTTCAGAGCCAGTCGGAATAGTGTAGTGATCAACAGCAAAGCTGGAAAAATAGAAAACTGCAACGCTTCTTTGCTGTTCATTGCAACAAGGAGTATCATCAGTGCAATTGAAATATTGACGACCAGCAACAAGTCCAACAGCCAGGTCGGGATCGGAAGAATCATCATCAACACAATGCCAATGATACCCGCAAGGACAGCTATATCTTTAATCTTCAATGAATGTACGGCCTCCGATCCCCTTTTATTTCGTTCTGCCCTTTAGTTTATATACATAAGCCAGCACTTCAGCTACCGCTTGGAACAAATCGGCCGGTATAGCGTCACCAATCTCGGCTCTCTGGAACAATGCCCGTGCCAGCGGCTTGTTTTCCATCGTAATAACACCGTTTTCTTTGGCAATTTCCTTAATACGCAAGGCGACATAATCCTGACCTTTGGCAATAATCTGTGGTGCCTCCATCTCGGAACCTTCATACTTTAGCGCAACCGCAAAGTGGGTCGGGTTCGTGATGATTACATCCGCATTTGGCACTTCCTGCATCATACGCTGCATAGCCATACGACGCTGGCGTTCCCGGATTTTACCTTTGATCAGCGGATCACCTTCCATTTTCTTGTACTCGTCTTTGATGTCTTGCTTGGACATACGAATCTTCTTCTCATGGTCATACTTCTGATACATGTAATCAAATATCGCAAGTATCATTAATGCCACTGCAATCTTGATACCAAGACTTAAAGTAATCGACGCAGCAAAATGTAAAATAGCATCCAATGAAAAATGAGAAAGTGAAGCAATATCTGACTGGTAGCCTTTAATTGTACTGTAAACGAGATAACCGATAATCGACATTTTCAAAATTGATTTAGCAAATTCCACTAATGAGCGGAGAGAGAATATATTTTTGAAACCTTTAATGGGGTCCAGTTTCTCAAGTTTTGGCTTCAATCCTTCCCCTACAAGAAGAAAACCAACTTGCATGTAGTTAACGATCAAAGCAACCAGGAACGCACCCAGCAAAATGGGAGCGATCAATAACAAAACTTCAATGCCATAGCGCATCATAAGCGCCATCACATTCTCTCCGGTGATATCCATACTCAATCGATTGATGAAGATATCTGTAAACAGACGAACTATACGTTCTTTATAGAAATTGCTGAATACCATCATGATCAAAAATACGATTAGGAGAATGGATGCGCCAGATAGTTCAGCGCTTTTTACAACCTGTCCTTTTTTTCGTGTATCCTGTCTCTTTTTCGGGGTAGCTTTCTCCGTCTTCTCCCCTGAAAACAACTGGAGGTCGAGTTGAAGTTTCATCCGTGTCTTTTCCTCCGTTTCACTCAGCCGGGCCTTTGTCCAATGGTTCCAAGCAATTTTTCCATCGATCTGAATATCGCTTCGAACAATTGACTAAATACAAAGGAGAAACTGGGAACCAGCAAAAGCAAAATAGCAAGACCAACGAGTAACTTAAGCGGCAACCCAACTGCAAATACATTAAATTGAGGAGCAGTTTTGGCCAAAAAACCCAATCCAACATCCGTCAAAAACAACGCAACTACAATCGGAGCCGACATCTGAAAAGCCAGCATAAATGATTGACCTAAGGTCTGAATCAAAAATTCAGCAATACTTCCATCTGCCAACCGTATGAAAAACACATTAGATAATGGTACCCACCGGTAACTGTAAACTATCGCATCCAGCAAATAATGGTGACCATTCATCGTCAGAAACAGAAGCATAGCAAATGCATACTTCAAGTTACCCGTAAGTGGAGCTGAAGCACCTGTCATTGGATCGTATACATTGGCCATACCAAAACCGATCTGTAGATCGATAAAGGTCCCGGCAGTCTGAACTGCCGTCATCAACAGATAAGCCACAAAACCTAAAAGGAGGCCAATTAGAATCTCTCTGATGATCAATAAGACATAACTCAGGTCTGTGGGTACGGTCTGGTCTATTCCGTAAATCAGATAGACAGATAATGTGACAAATGCAGAGATACCTATTTTAACTGAAGCCGGCACATTTCGAGCCGAAAAAACTGGCGCAGTTACAAAAAATGATGTGATTCGACAAAACATAAGCAGAGCGACAGGGAAACTTTGCAACAATGTCTCCATCTGCTAAAGCCTACCCTATGTATCTGTATAGATTATCGAGAATGTTAAACGTGAAATCGACCAAGATATTTAAGATCCAAGGTCCAAACAAAAGTACTGCCAGAAGTACGGCAACAATCTTGGGCACAAAAGCTAATGTTTGTTCCTGAATTTGAGTTGTCGCTTGAAAAATACTGATTGCAAGTCCTACAACCAGAGCTAGTATAAGCATGGGTGCGCTGGCCAGCAATGACGTGTATACCGCTTTCCCGGCCAGACCGATAATAAATTCCGAAGTCATGACCGTCCTCCTTTAACTTTCCGGATCAAGTGTTAAAACTCAGTAACAGTGACTTGACAACCAGATACCACCCGTCCACAAGGACAAAGAGCAGTATTTTGAAAGGTAATGAGATCATGACCGGCGGAAGCATCATCATCCCCATTGCCATGAGTGTACTCGCGACAACAATGTCTATAACCAGAAACGGAATAAAAATCATAAACCCCATCTGGAATGCTGTCTTCAACTCACTGATTACATATGCCGGCACCATAACAGTAATTGGGATATCCTGATAGGTCTTTGGTTGTTCAGTCTGATTGTACTTCATAAACAGCAGAAGATCTTTTTCTCTGGTGTGACTAAACATAAATTTCTTCATGGGATCCGCTGCTTTTTCAAGTGCCTCGGTTTGCGTAAGCTCTCCCTGAAGATAGGGCTGAAGCGCTACCTGATTTATGGAAGACAACGTCGGCGACATAATGAAAAGTGTCAGAAATAGCGCCAAACCGACCAGCACCTGATTGGGTGGCATTTGTTGTGTACCCAAAGATGTACGTATAAAACCGAGCACAATTACAATCCGAGTAAAACTGGTCATCAGTACAAGCATTGCTGGAGCAATACTAAGCACCGTAATTAACAGAATGATGGACAGTGAACTCGTGCTTGGTGTCCCTCCATCACCGTTTCCAATCTGAATATCAATATTCGGAATGGGTTCGGCAAAGGCAACCGTTACAGATGCCAGACTGATAAGTCCTAATAAACAACACGCTAACCAAATCTTTTTCTTCATGAATCCCTCGACCGATCTGTAGTATTGTCTTTATCCAGGAGCTTTTCCATCTTCTCTTTACGGTTAGGCATCTGCCGAAGTTTGGATTCAAACATTTCGTGAAAAGAAGTTGTGTCCTCTAGTTCCATTTCCCGCGGCGGTTCTTCTTTACGGAAACGTTTTGTGAGCTTGGCAATGAGAGGTGAGAGATTTCCTTGTTGTGCAGCAGCATCTCGTTCGAAGGAATCAATGATTCTTTGAGCCTCTTCCAGATCCGAAACCTTATCTATCAACTGGATGTCTTCACCTACACCAAGCAGATATACACATCCACCAATTTCCATAATCTGCAACGACTTGTTTTGCCCCAGTCCAACCCCGCCCAGGGTACGAATTGTGCCGTGCCGGAACATTTGCTGATTCCGTTTGTTTAAAAAACGGATCAGATAAACAATAAGGGCCAGGATGACGGCCAGGACAACAATCACCCATACAAGCTGTAAATAATAATTACTTCCCACGCCAGCTCCTCCTGGAATATCACCCTGAGCCATCATCATGTCTCTTAAACGCCCAGTGTCTTGCTGATCGCTTCGATAACCCGGTCAGATTGGAACGGTTTAACGATAAAGTCTTTGGCACCTGCTTGGATAGCGTCGATTACCATCGCTTGTTGACCCATCGCGGAGCACATAATTACTTTAGCGTTAGCATCAATCTTCTTGATTTCTTTCAAAGCTGCAATGCCGTCCATCTCAGGCATCGTGATATCCATTGTGATCAGATCCGGACGAAGCTCTTTAAATTTCTCAATTGCTTGTGAGCCATCCTGTGCCTCACCAACAACCTCATATCCATTTTTGGACAAAATGTCCCGGATCATCATTCTCATAAATGCAGCGTCGTCTACGACTAAAATTCGGTTTGCCATCTTGATTCAAGTCCTCCCTAAATTGTGCTTATTGTAATTTCTGAATTCGGTCCCATTGGCTAACGATATCTATAACACGAACACCAAAGTTTTCGTCAATAACGACAACTTCTCCCTTGGCGATCAGTTTGTTATTCACCAAAATATCGACAGGTTCCCCGGCTAACTTATCCAGTTCGACAATCGAACCCTGTGACAGTTCCAAAATATCTTTAATTTGCTTCTGGGTCCTTCCTAATTCTACGGTGACCTTAAGGGGAATGTCCATCAATAAATTCAAATTGTTTTCGTCTACCTGACCATACGCCCCATTTTGCAAATTGGCGAATTGAACTGGTTGTACGTTAACATTCCTATTTGGCATTCCACCGTAATGTTGAGGTGCACCATAAGGTTGCTGCGGTGGCATGCCATACGGCTGCTGTGGCGGCATTCCTTGAGGCATACCCATCGGGGCCTGTCCATATCCGTTATAGTCCTGAGCAGGCTGTTGTGGAGCCTGTGGAGCCTGTTGGTGCTGAACGGGCGGCTGCTCCGCAACCGGTGGTGGCGTTGCTGGTACAGCTGCTGGCGCAGGTTCAGGTGTTGATGCCACTGGTGCGCTGGCAGTTGACTCCTGAGCGCCTCCAATCAGCATATCTACCATGTTTTTGGCAAAATGTACTGGAAGCAACTGCATCAGATTGGAATCGATCAGATCCCCGATTAACAAACGAAATGAAACTTGGATAAGGGTCTCATCTGCTGGAAGATTACTTACACCCTCTCCACTCTCCAGATTGAGAATATCGATTCCCGGAGGGGAAATATTCACAAAACGATTAAAAATCGTGGACATTGAGGTTGCAGAGGAACCCATCATCTGGTTCATCGCTTCCTGTACTGCACTAATATGGATTTCATTCAGTTCTTCATCGACCGGATTTCCTTCGCCACCCAGCATCAAATCAGCGATGACTTGAGCATCTCTCTTCTTGATAACAAGTGAGTTAATGCCTTCGAATCCATCCACGTAGTTCACATGAACGGCAACATGCGGCTTAGGAAAAGCTTCTTCAAACTGCGTTCGACTAATGATAGAAACTTTAGGTGTTGTAATATCTACTTTGAGGCCTAATAGCGTGGACAAGGCTGTTGCCGCGCTACCAAATGTAATGTTACCAATCTCCCCCAAGGCATCCTGCTCCAGCTCGGTCAAAAAATCATCAACCGTCTTTTCAGCGGGTTCCGAGCTGTTTATCGATTCCGATTGCCTGAGCAAAGCATCGATTTCTTCTTGGGATAAATAATCCTTACTCGTCAAATTCTTCAACTCCTTCGGTGACAATCTTGTCTATTTGCACAGCCACACGGTCTTTGATTGTCCCCGGACTGCCCATGTATTTCAGTTTGTCACCCACTTTAATGGAAAGTCCCTCATCAACTGGTTTGTTCAATGTAATGACATCACCAACGGACAGACCCAGAAATTCTGCAATTGAAATTCTCGATTCTCCCAATTCCGCAACGATTGGTAACTTGGCTTTGTTCACACGCTCTTTTAGAGCATCATACTCCTCCGGAGCTCTCGTTTTCTTCTCCGAAACAAACCACTGATGAGTTGACAACCGTGACATAATAGGTTCAAGAACGACATGCGGTATACATAGATTGATCATGCCTGTCGTGTCACCAATTTTGGTACTGAGCGAGATCAGAGCAATGGTCTCATTGGGAGATACAATCTGCATAAATTGCGGATTGGTCTCGAGCGCTTCCATCCTTGGGGAAATATCCAACACAGTCTTCCATGCTTCCTGCAAACTTTCAAATGCTCGGCTGAATATCCGCTCCATGATGGTCGTCTCAATCTCCGTCATGGATGCGATCTTGGTTGGAGCAGTTCCGGTTCCACCAAGAAGGCGATCCAACATCGCATATCCCACGTTTGGATGGACTTCCATCACCATTCGTCCCTGTAGTGGCTCCGCTTCAAAAATGTTCAATATCGTCATCTTAGGAATAGAACGGATAAACTCATCATAAGGCAACTGTTCGACCTGAACGACATTGATTTGAACGAACGTCCGCAGTTGGGCTGAAAAATAAGTGGTGAGAAAGCGTGCAAAGTTTTCGTGAATACGAGTCAAGCTTCTGATATGGTCTTTGGAAAAACGCACTGCCCGCTTAAAATCGTACGATCTGATTTTCTTCTGAGTTTCTTCCTTCTTCAATTCTTCTGCGTCCATTTCACCAGAAGAAAGGGCTGCTAATAGGGCGTCAATCTCATTTTGTGATAATACATCCACCATGTTCTCACCCCCTTACAGGTCTACAGCGTGTTCTGTTCATTTACATTGGTGCTATAACAATGTCTGAAAAACTAGTGCTTTTCAATTTCGGCTCAGGCAATGCCTCATTAATTAGACCTGTCAGTTTCTCATTGAATTGTTTCATACCCTTGGCCGAACTCAGTTCCTCAGCCTTGGTGTCTGCAAGTGCCTGAATAATAATGGGCTTCACCGTAATGCTTTTGATTTTTTCAAAATCTTCTTTGGCTGTTTTGTCAGATAACTTGAAAGAAAAACTAACCATAATAATACGATCCGGATCGGCCAGATTCGTTTTAATCTGTGCAAGCTCTGACGATACTTCTACAATTTCATCCGCAGTCATTTTTTTTTCTTCAGCAGCTGCCGCCGTATGTGTGTCGTCCTTATTCCCGTTCTGTCCTTGCATAAATACAAACACAACCACCACAATGAGTGTTATCGCCAGCAACATTGTTGCAAGCCAGGGCATCATTTTTTTCATCAGGATTCCTCCGTTTGCTGCACTTTAATAGTGGCTGCCTGAACCCCGATTTCACGGTTGTAATCTTTAATCTTGGAAATAACGTCAGCGGCTTTTTCAAGCACAATCAGTCTCTTTCCAGTTACCAGAGTAATATACGTATCCGGCGTCTCTTCCACAATTTCAACCATCAGCGCATTTAACCACATGGGAGAACCATTTAACCGCGTAACCGAAATCATGCTAAGCCCCCTTAATCAGAGTGGGAGGAGCAAGCTCCCCCACGTTTTAAAAACTCATTAATCAGCTATTAACGTTTCAGGTTAACAACTTCCTGAAGTATTTCATCCGACGTTGTAATGATCCGGGAGTTTGCCTGGAATCCACGTTGAGCTACGATCATCTCAGTAAACTCGCCTGTCAGATCCACATTAGACATTTCGAGCTGTCCTGTGATAATAGAGCCAGTTCCATTTTCGGCATCATTCGCTGTCAAAATTTCAAGCTCACCATCGGGATTAGCATTTGCTGTCATACGGTATAGATTACCGCCGATCTTCTCTAAACCTTCCGGATTGACCACTTTTCCGATACCAAGTTGTGCTCCCGCTTCAACTGTTCCATCCGCCATAGTTTGATTGATCGTACCATCCTGACCAATCGTGAAGGAAACAACATCATCAGGTATCGTGATATTTCCACCACCGTTATCCAGAACAAACAATCCATCAGATGTCAAAAGGTTACGTGCAGCATCCACATGGAAATCCCCCGCACGAGTCAGGTAAGGTACTTCCTGATCTTCACTCAAACGTACCAAGAAGAATCCATCTCCATTAATCCGCATATCTGTTGGGTTGTTTGTTGTCATTGGACTTCCCGCCAAATGTAATGTATCAATAGAGCCTACAGATACACCTAGACCAATTTGTTTTGCATTCACACCACCGGTTGCATCACCAGGTGCAGTCACACCTGAAGTGGTTTGGCTCATAATATCTTTGAACATAACCCGACTGCCTTTGAAGCCAACCGTGTTTACGTTCGCAATATTATTACCAATTACGTCGAGTTTTGTTTGGAAACCCCGCATCCCGGAAACGCCTGAGTACATTGATTTCAACATTTTTAAAAATCCTCCCAGTCTTCATTTGGTTACCGCATCAGTCGGTCAGCGGCATTCCGGCTCCCGAGAAGGGCCAGCCGGTCAAGAAATGATTACGGCACTATCAATCTGAGTGAACACATTATCCTTCATGCTCTCACTATCCATAGCTGTAACCACAGTACGATTTTTGACATTGACGATAAAAGCCATATCCTGCATTAAAATCAATGACTCTTTGGCTCCTTTGGCAGCAGCTTTGTCCAAAGCAGAACCAATCTGTTCCATTTGCTCAGTCTTGAGTTCAATACCACGCTGTTCCAATCGTTTGGCAGCATGATTGCTCAATTTCAGAAGATTATCTTCCAGCACCTTTGCAAAAGGTTTTTCGGGTGTAGCCGATGCTTCTCCCGTTTTGGGTCTTTGAAGCATATTCGGTGTAATCGGGCCTGCGTATAATTGTCCAACCGTTATGCGATCACTCATATCGTTTTCCCGCTATCTTCCGTATCACCCGTTTCAGCGGATGATTCAACTTCCTGGCTCTCGTTCGTTTCAGGAGTTACATCCTGAACGTTCTGTACTGGAGTTTGACTCTCTTCTGCCTGTTTTGGATAATTCACCTGAATGATCTCATCCAGCTTAATCTCGTCGTTGCCCACTTTTGCGTATTGAACGCTATCTCTTACAATGATGGAATCTACAATACCCTGACGAAGAGTTCCGTTATCATCTTTACTAGAAGAAAGCCAACTTACCTCCATGCCAATCATACCGGATACAGCACCAAGGGACTGGTTCAATGTTTTAAGCTGCGTAGAAATATTGACCAGTTGTTCCACTGAGCTGAACTGTGCCATTTGAGCGATAAATTCCTTATCCTCCATTGGCTGCATCGGGTCTTGATTTTGCAGCTGGGTAATCAGGATTTTTAGAAACTGATCTTTACCCAATTCTTTTGTTGCAGCACTTGTGGTTGCTTTATTGGCTGCCGAATAGTTCGGCCAGGTATTGTTCATTGAAACATTTTCATTAGCCATTTACTCACCTCATTTCTGTTTAAGCCTCAGCACTAAACGTATCTCTCTGTAATTCGTTTCCTTCGACTTGCTCGCTACGCCAGTTACGCAATTCTTCTTGAATCCCTGCTGTAGCTATAGCATCATCCGATTGTTCCTCACGCTCACGCGAACGGCGTTGTTGCTGAGAGTTACTTCCCGGCTGACGGCCTCCATCCTGATACATCTGTGATCCGATTGAACTGTTCTGAGTAACCTCAAGTCGTTCCACCTGAATCCCCTGGGCTTGAAGTGAAGAACGCAGCTGCGTCATTTGTTGTTCAAGCATGTCTTTAGCCATCGTATGTTCAGTCATAAACCGTGCAACCAACTGCCCGTTCTGCAAGGTAATTTGAACATCCAATTTACCAAGATGCTCAGGCCGAAGTGAGATGGTCGCCTCGGAAAATCCTTTTTGCTGGACAATATCCAGCTTGTTAACAACAAACTGTGTCATTTCCTTGGCAAACTGTGATGTTTGCATTACAGGTTCAGCCGGTTTTCCTGCTGTTGTACCTGATGAACGCAAGGACAACTCTCCTGCAGTAATGATGGTTGAGTGTTCCACTTCTCCACCTGCATTTGAAGCAGATGTTGTCTCAGCCTCAGCTTTCACCTGGGTTCCAGAATTCGCCACTGCCGCAACAAGAACTTGTGGTACGACCGAATCCTGTTTGGATGTTTGAAGCGAAGTACTTGGAGCGACCTGTGCAGTCTGATCCTTAACTGCAGTCAATGTATCCAGTATGGATTTCAGTTCAGTCCATCCTTTGTTACTAGTGGTATCCACTCCAGCCTCTTGAAGCTGACTCTGCAGAGATTGTAACAAATGTTTGAATTCAGGAGCGTTCTTCGCAACGTTACTCTCAGGATCATTCATTCCAGCTACTAATTGTGTAAGCATATCTTGTAGAACAAAACGTACTGCTGCTGGATGCTGCGACAGTTCAATTGCGGGTACTGTTTTTACGCTTTCCGCTCCGTTCGAAGACTCGTCGGAACCTTCTGCATTAGTACCTGAAGGATTACTTAATTGTGTATACATCTGTTGAATCAGAGTTTGCAAACCTGCAAGTAGAGCTGGGTCATTTTCCAAAGCTTCGTCAAGCACATCCAAGTCCGTGAACAACGAATTCAGTACTGCCGTGATTGATGCCGCTTCTCCTTCTTCACTTGTAGCAAAGGAAAACACCAACGGATTGGCAGTTAAACTTCCGGTAGCGCTTGAACTATCACCTTCTGTGTTTCCTCCAGATAGCGATTGTGCAAGAGTTTGGAGAAATTCACCGCTAGCACCTGCAGCTGAACCTTTCGATTGTGCTCCGGTTGTCTGACCTGTTCCCGTTGCTTTTGCAGATGCTGTGGATGCCATTTGATATACAATCGACATTTATTTTCACCTCCTCTCGGTTATACAGTGTAATCAGCTCTACTTGTTACCCATTAATCTGTTCAAAATTTTTGCAGTTTCAACCGAATCCTCTGAAGACATGTTCTCAAGCAATTGAGAGCGTGTTGCATCATCTACTGAATTCAGGATGGTCAATGTTTTGTCAGGACTTAACTTGTATGTTTCCAATAAAAGCTTGGCACCACTTGAAGCAGACATCGAAGCAAATGTTTGACTAAGCTGGTTTTTATCTAGGTTTTTGCTTGTGGTTGTGGATGCAGTTGAAGTTGCTGCGGTTTCTTTCTTCAATCTGGATTGCAGCGCATCCAGTGCCAGATCTCCGGACGGTTTAGCATCCTTCATCATCATGGTGACATCGGCTGCTGTTTTCGGGTCCATCTTTTCAAGTACCTTGGTCCGAGCAGATGACTGCATGGCATTCAACAACAGTACCATTTCCTCATTCGTCATATTTTGCAAAATCGGTGCAGCTTTGCTTGGGCTCATGTCAGCATACATTTTAGCCAAATCTTTGATTTGTTTCTGATAATCAGATTCCGTTTCGGGCGTTGCTGCTGTAGCCGTTTCAGCCGCTTTTTCCGCATCATCCAACTTTTTCTGAAGGTCCGTGGCCTTCTTTGCTTCGGTTGTTGTCGCTTCCTGTGCTGCCTTGAGCTCTGTTTCTTTGGCAGTTACTTGGGATTTCAGCTTTTCGATTGTGGCTTCAGCACTTTCAACCTGCTGCTCACTCTTCTCCAGCTTCTCCTTCTCCGGATCCAGTACAGGATCAGGTACCCATTCCTTGACTACCGGTATCTTGTTGGCGAATTCAAACAAATTATTACGAATATCTACATTAAATAGCGTAAGTAGTACACCTAGCAATACTACGGTGAATACAATCGGGATTGAAATCATGAGAAACTTTTCCCAACCGCCTCCCGACTCTTTTTCCATGTCGCTATCATCTTTAACAGCCATCGTTCATTCCTCCTTCACGAGACAACTTCGCGTCCGGCTCACATCAATTCGCGCGTCCGGCTTTGGCAGCGAAGCGTACAGTAGCCATCTCGTCCAGATCGTTCTGTTCCCGGAGGAGCATCTCCTGCTGAAATTTGATTTTTGCCTTGTCTCTCGCTCCAAGCCATACTTTTTCATCAACCATCTTACCGTTCAAAAACGTCTGATTCCGTTGCACATTGACCTGAGCATGTTTAACATCACTGTTTTTGCGTGAAATGCACTCGTCAAGGTGATGTACATAACGCTGCATCTCCTGCAGACTGTTTACAGACGCTGTATTTTCCGTAGCAGATTGTATAATGCCGATCAGATTACTTCTATCATTAAGAAGTTGTATCAGATGTTCTTCCTCCGTCTGAAGTTTACCGATCGCTGTGGATAACATCCACTCTGCCTGTGTTTTTTCATTACTCTTCAGGTCAACAACTTTCTGGAAATGATATCGAAATTTCATCGTTTACCCATTCATCTCCTTGCAAATTCAAGAATCAAACGTTCCTGTACTTCACTTAAAGTGACTTTCTCGTCGACTTTCTGCTTGGTAAAGTTCCATATACTATCAATCTGGTCTATCGATTCATCTATGGCTGCATTTGATCCCCGCTGGTAAGCTCCAATATTGATCAAATCTTCCGATTCTTTGTACACAGCCATCAAACGTTTCATATTATTAACGGCTTCCAACTGCTCTTCTGGAGCAATATCCTTCATAACACGGCTTATGCTGGCTAACACATCAATCGCTGGAAAATGACCTTTATTTGCAATGGATCGATTTAACACAATGTGTCCATCCAAAATACCCCTTACCGCATCCGCAATCGGTTCATTCATGTCATCCCCATCGACCAGAACGGTGTAAAAGGCTGTAATCGAGCCGGTAGGCCCTGTACCCGCCCGTTCAAGCAGTTTGGGCAAACTTGCAAAAACCGATGGCGTATATCC
Source organism: Paenibacillus sp. FSL R7-0026 (assembly GCF_038004485.1). Taxonomy (NCBI): domain Bacteria; kingdom Bacillati; phylum Bacillota; class Bacilli; order Caryophanales; family Paenibacillaceae; genus Paenibacillus; species Paenibacillus sp. FSL R7-0026. The sequence continues at coordinate 2,116,712 of NZ_JBBORG010000001.1, read as the reverse complement.
TCTCATTGCCGGAGGTTCACCTACGGCAAGACCCACTTCCCTTTGTGCCATCGCATATCGGGTTACCGAATCCATCATGAGCATCACGTTCATTCCACGATCTCGGAAATACTCTGCAATAGTGGTCGCAATAACTGCTCCCTTAATCCGAATCAGGGCAGGCTGATCTGATGTTGCAACAATGACTACTGAACGTTCCAGTCCTTCCGGACCCAGATCCCGTTCAATAAAGTCGCGTACCTCACGTCCACGCTCACCCACAAGCGCGATGACATTGACATCTGCTGCTGTATTACGAGCGATCATGCCCATCAATGTACTCTTACCAACACCAGAACCGGCAAAAATACCTACACGCTGTCCCTTACCTACGGTCAACAATCCGTCGATAGCTCTTACACCAACACCCATCGTTTCAAGTACACGCGGACGATCCATTGGATTAACCGGTGTATTGGAGGTAGAGTACATCGGCATTCTGGATGGAAGGAGGGAACCGTCCAGCGGTTGTCCAAGTCCGTCCAATACTTTACCGAGCAATTCGGAGCCTACCTGAACGCCGAGTGGTTTACCCGTACCTACTACATCGCAACCAGGACCGATGGATTGAAGTTCACCCAGTGGCATAAGCAGCACTTTGTTATCTCGAAACCCAACAACTTCGGCCTGAAGAGGCTTGGCTGATTTACCAGGATAGATATAACATACGTCACCGATACTTGCATCTGGCCCTTCTGACTCCACCATAAGACCAATGACCTGAGTAACTTTGCCGTTAATACGAACAGGATCGAATTGGCGCAAATGTTCCATATATCGCTGTGAACTAAGAACCTTCATGTTGATTTTTTCGCTCCTCATCCTCAAGTGCTATGCGGACCAGTTCTTTTTTAATCTCAGCAAGCTGTGTATCAATTCTCGCATCTACACTTCCGAACGAAGAACGAATGACACATCCCTTATCTTTGACCGTTGAATCAGGCAAAATCTGCAATTCTGCCTGAGAGTCAATGGAAAGAGACAATTCTTCACGAGCTGCCTGTACAAATGTAAACTGATCAGGTGCCACACAAAGTGTGATCAAGCCCTGCTCCCGCTTACGTGACAAACTCTGACGAATCAGTTCCAATGTATGATCGGGTTCAATGGTAAGTTGCTTATCAATGACTTTCTCAGCGATCCCGCAAGCGAGTTCCACGAGGAACGGTTCGGCTTCCTGAATGATCTGATCTTTAGCTACATAAGCTTCCTTGAGCACTTCCTGGGCTTCATTCATCATCTTTTCGATCTGCACCTGGAGATCCAGTTCAGCTTGTACTTTGCCTTCTTCAAAACCCTGTTGGAAACCTTGTGAACGAAGTGCTTCGGTCAGATGTTCATCCTGTTGTCGTTGTTCCTGCCACCAGCTATCGATCTGTTCACGGGCTTCTTGAAGCATGCGCTCCGCTTCTTCTGAAGCTTCACGTACTTGCTTTTCTGCAAACTCCTTGGCATCTTCCAGCATCTCTGCGGTGAGACGTTGTGTTTCTTCGTCCACGCGTGCTTGAAGCGTTTCTGCTTCAGAACCTTCAGCACTATCACCGTATAATTCCGTTTCAGACTCCTCAGTACCACCATAATGATGATGATTTTCAAGTTTTTTACGGTCATCAACGGGTACATACTGGAAAGACTTAATCAAATTAGACAATGATATCATCTCCTCCACCGCGTGCGATAATGATCTCACCGGCTTCTTCCAATCTGCGTATCGTTCCTACGATACGTGTCTGAGCTTCCTCAACATCACGCAATCGCACAGGTCCCATGAATTCCATCTCTTCTTTGAATGTTTCGGACATCCGTTTCGACATATTCCGGAACACGGCATCCCGAACTTCTTCGCTTGCCACTTTGAGTGCGAGTTGCAAATCTGCGTTGTCGATATCCCGAATAATGCGCTGAATCGAACGATCATCCACATTGACGATATCTTCGAATACAAACATGCGTTTTTTGATTTCCTCTGCAAGCTCCGGATCCTGAATTTCAAGCGAGTCCAAAATAGTACGCTCTGTACCCCGATCGACTCCGTTCAGAATCTGAACGATCGATTCGATACCACCAGCATTGGTGTAATCCTGCGTTACGGTAGAGGATAACTTCTGTTCCAGAACCCGCTCCACTTGAGAGATGACTTCCGGCGAAGTACTATCCATAACAGCCACCCGGCGAGCGACATCTGCCTGTTTCTCTTGCGGCAAGGATGATAGAATCGCTGCTGCCTGTTCGAATTGCAGGTAAGACAGAACCAAGGCAATCGTTTGCGGGCTTTCATTCTGAATAAAGTTCAAAATTTGGTTCGGATCTGCTTTGCGCGCAAAGTCAAATGGTCTGACTTGCAGCGTAGCTGTCAAACGATTAATGACTTCAAGTGCTTTTGATGAACCCAGAGCTTTCTCCAAGATTTCTCTGGCGTAATTGATACCGCCCTGAGAGATATATTCCTGCGCCAGACAGATCTGGTGAAACTCGGCCATGATCATATCCTTTTCGGAAGAATCAACTTTGCGAACGTTGGCAATCTCCAACGTAAGTTGCTCGATCTCTTCGTCACGCAGATGTTTGAAAATCTGAGCCGATACTTCCGGACCTAATGTAATCAACAATATTGCTGCTTTTTGTCTGCCAGTCAAACCTTGACTGCTTGCCTTTGCCAATGCGCTCACCTCTATTCGTCAGCCAGCCATGTACGCAGCAGATTGACGAATTCGTCTGGCTTTTTCTTGGCCAAACTCTCCAATTGTTTGCGCACCTGACTTTCGTTCGTTACACTGTCCAGCGTAATGGACGGGAACTCTGTTGCTATTGGAAGAGGAATCTCTTCTTCTTCGACTTCGTTTTGTTTGCGGCGACGGCGTACTAACAAAATAACTACCGCTGCGATCAATGCCGCTATGAGTGCGCCTCCACCCCACATCATCGTTGAGGAAAGTTGGAAACCTGTATTGTCTGCAGAGGCAGTCTGGAAGCCTTGTGACATGACTGAAACTTTCTTTGTCAGATCGGCGTCACTTATTACAGTGCCTGAGTCTGCCAGTGAAGCACGAACAATGTTAACCAAAATATTCTCAATTGCGTCCTGAACCGGTCCCTGTAATTCTGTTTCTCCATTCGGTGGTTCAACCGCAACGTTAATGGTTAAGTCTTTTACAGTATACGGACTGGAAATAATATCCTTGGCGATTCGATTAACATCGTAGTTTATAGTGCTTGATGATTCTTCGGAGGTAGAGTTACCGGTTGCATCAGATGATGGGTAACCCGGAACTTCCTCTTGTCCTGTGCCAGCAACACCACCTGTTGGATTGCTTGCGCCAGTGTAGCTCTTTTGAATCTCCTGCACACTGATCTCGATGCCTTTCATATTATCTACATCAACAGGTGTGACCAGATTTTCCTTACGTGTTTCTTTGTCAAAATTAAGCTTGGAGGCTACCAAAACATTAACTTTGTCTTCGCCTACAATCTGAGAAAGGAATTGCTTTACGTTATTACGGACATCGTTCTCAAACTTTTTCTGTAGTGCCATGTTCTCTTGAACTTCGGAAGACAACCCGCCACTGCCACCTCGGGCAGTTGGAATCAATTCTGCTTCATCTGTGTTTGTAATCGTGATGTTCTCAACAGGCAGATTAGGAATTGCAGTTTTGACCAAGTTAAAGTAGCCATCAACCGCTGCCTGATTTGGGTGATAACCCGGTTTGAATTGGAGAGCTACCGACGCTGATGCTTTGTCTTGTTCTTCTAAACCAGCAAAGATGTTATCTTTCGGCATATTCACGAGTACTTTAGCATCCTGTATCCCTTGCATCCGCTGAAGTAACTGTTCAACTTCTCCGTTTATAGCGTTGTTGTACTTTACATCAAACTCTTTATCCGTCATCCCGATGGGGGATGATGACTCCTCGAATGACTTATACCCTAATGAACCATTCTGAATAATCCCTTGAGATCCAACGTTCACCTTTGCAATTGCAACACTTGTACTCGGTACGGATATGGTCTTACCATCTGAACTTAATTTGTACGGAATGCTAGATGAATCGAGATAACTGATCACGCCCGCTGAATCACTTGCATTCAAATCTGTAAAAGCAACTTCATATTCTGTCTTGGACAATTGCATCGTGAGTACAACTGCAGCCAAAATCAGGAACAGGAAGGTGGATATAAATAATATTTTTTGCTTTTTGCTAAAACTATTCCAATACTGGGATGCCTTATCCCTGTACTGGGCGATTCTCTCATTCACTCTGTCACCCCATCCGAAACTTTGCTTAGTCTGTCCTTACTCAACCCTAGCCGTTTCATAGGTTGACGATCAGGAGCAGCATCGCAGCTGCTTTGTTGTAATGATCAGCGCTATTATCGAAGCGCAAGTAGGTTATTTTATAACTGCGTTCGCATAACTTCTTGGTATGCTTCGACCACTTTGTTTCGGACTTGAGTTGTGAGTTGTAGGCTTAACAAGGCCTGTTCTGAAGCAATCATCACCTGATCCACATTCGCTTTGCCGACCAAAAATTGATTCGACATTTCATGCGATTGAGCCTCCTGTGCTGCAACGGACCCTAATGCATTCTGTAAGTATGTACCGAAGCTCTGAATGGTTTCGGCTGGTGTAGAAGGCTTACTTTCGGTTGCACTCTTCATCTGTAGCGGTTGTATCCCCTGTGTGCTAAACATGTTGTTCTGAATCATTAATGTCCCTCCCCTTCATCCCTGGTTTGTATTTTTCTTATTTTCATTTCTAAGCAGATTATCTTCCAATCTCCAAAGCTTTGGAGATCATCGCTTTGGTTGAATTCAGTGCTGTTACGTTTGCTTCATATGAACGCGAAGCAGAGATCATGTCCACCATTTCTTTCGCAATATCCACATTAGGCATAAATACATATCCTTCTGCGTTTGCATCCGGATGAGAAGGGTCATACACAGGTTTCAAAGGTGACTGATCCTCGCGAATCTCCGTTACTCTTACGCCATCTCCTGAACCGCTACCTCTCATCTGATTTTGCAGCATCGTACCAAATGACGTTTTATTCGGCTCAAGCACAACCATTTTACGTTTGTAAGGGACCGCTTCACCATTGGATACGCTCGCGCGCGTCGTCTCTGCGTTGGCAATGTTGGAAGATATAACGTCCATCCGCAACCGTTGGGCTGTCAGAGCTGAGCTACTGATACTAAAACTATTACTAATGTTCAATTTAGATTATCTCCCTTCCACGCCAACACGCATGATTTTAATTTGTTCATTCACTTGCTGAATATAAGCGTTATAACGCAACTGATTCTCCGCCAGAAGACTCATTTCTCTGTCTATATCGACATTGTTTTCGTTGTTATTCATGGAGGTTGACTGGTCCATATTAACTACTGGCGTGGGTACGGAAGAGGAAGGACCTATGACAAAATGCCTTGCATCAGTTACTTTACCCTTAAGAACAGGCATATCTCCATTCATTTGCCCTTGCAACATTTCTTCAAAAGAAACGTCCGAGCGCTTGAAATACGGGGTATCGGCGTTCGCGATGTTGTCAGCAATTGTTCGTTGTCTGATATTGGACGCATCGAGTGCACCTTGCAATCTTTTAAAGCTGATATCGTTTAAAAGATTCACAATCCCCCTCCTCTCTTTAGAAGTTATGGAAAAATATTGTATCTTTTCCCTTGAAAATTCTTATGTTTTTTTCGACAAAAACATTCGTCTTTACACGGTTTTCTAGGACTTAAGTAGAATTAACTCTGATGTTGTCGTATAACATAAGTTTCTTCGAGTTTGGGATTTATTACAATAAGAAAAAAGCCCTATCTTTTCTGAAAGACAGGGCTTTTTGTGTATTTTCTGCAAATTATGAATTTTTTCGTAAATGTTCGGGCCCAAAACAAAATTATGTTAATACTCTTCCTTATTGTTCTTAAACATTCTTAAAATAAAAAAAAACTTTCAAGTCTCAACATGAGCTTATACCGCACGTAATTATGTATATTTCCGAATATTTCATAGTTGATAATGTTAGAATTTTTTGCCGTTATACTAAGGGTTTATGGACAATATGGTAGGTATACATACAAAGCTGTATATTAATCAATTGACAAGTTATCTTTCAAGAATGAAGAAAACTCGTCTTGCCCACACAACACTTTCTTAACAATTAAGTGGGGTCTATTTATTTTAATTTTAAGAAAACAATTAGTGACTTCAAACTTTTCAACAATTCATCATTTTGCGCATTTACGCAACATTTACCAATCTATCGACTAAACCGATGACCAGACTTGGAATAAGGAAAATTCTTTTAATGGAAATCATTGGGTATGGAATGGAAGAGTAACTACCACTCCGATAGGTTTTAACTCCGTATACATGCGGCACAAGTCCTAGGTTTTGTCGATCCGTATAACAACCACACATCTTTTATCGGTTGTAACATCAAAATCCTTTAGATAGAAACAAAAATAAACGATATGCGTTAAGTAGAGGGCGTTTGTGATTCGCTAAAGGATTGCTTCCCTTTGTGGATCACACAAATGTTCTCTACTCTCTTGCATACCGTTCATTTATAACATCATTTTAACAACTACATGGCTAGCGGCATTTTACAGGATATACTGACTCAAATCACGATCAAGCGCAATATCATTTAATTTCTCCCGGACATACTCCGGAGTAATCACCATACGTTCCAGTGTAAGCTCAGGTGCCTCAAAGGATAAATCCTCCAAAAGCTTTTCAAGAATCGTATGCAATCGACGAGCACCTATATTTTCTGTATTTTGATTGACGGATTCAGCCAATTTGGCAATCTCGCGAATGGCCTCATCCGAGAACTCAATCTCAATATTCTCTGTGCGTAACAGATCAACATACTGCTTGGTCAGTGCATTTTGGGGTTCAGTCAGAATGGATACAAACTCCTCCAGTGTTAGACTGCTTAGTTCCACACGAATTGGGAAGCGTCCCTGAAGCTCAGGAATCAAATCAGAGGGTTTGGCGACATGGAATGCGCCAGCTGCCATAAACAGAATATAATCCGTTTTGACAGGGCCATATTTCGTCATTACTGTAGAGCCCTCTACGATAGGCAGTATGTCACGTTGCACACCCTCACGGGATACATCAGGACCACTACCGCGCCCTTGACTGGCGACCTTGTCAATTTCATCTATGAAAATGATACCTGTCTGCTCCGCCCGGCGAATGGATTCTTGGGTAACATCATCCATATCGATCAATTTGCCTGCTTCTTCCTGGGTCAACACTTTGCGCGCTTCTTTGATGGCGAGCTTGCGCTTTTTCGTACGACGAGGTAAGAGGCTGCCAAACATCTCCTGCATGTTCATGCCCATCTGATCATTACCTTGACCAGCAAACATGTCCATCATGTTAGGCGCAGTGTCTTCGACATCAATCTCAATGATGTCATCCTCCAACTTGCCGGACAACAGATCAAACTTGATCTTACGGCGGCGTTCAGCAACCCCAGTATCCGGTTCTGGCTCATCCTGTTCCTGAACGTTGTTGCCATTATTACCAAAGATCATCTCAAAGGGATTACGCTGACTCTTGGACTTAGACTGTGAAGGAGCCAAAATATGTACAATTCGCTCATTGGCAGCTTCTTCAGCTTTGTCCTTCACTTTTTCAGTCCGCTCCAGCTTCACCATCCGCAGTGATGTCTCAATCAGATCACGCACCATCGATTCAACGTCACGGCCAACGTAACCTACTTCAGTGAACTTGGTAGCTTCCACTTTCACAAATGGCGCACCTACCAGTTTAGCGAGGCGACGAGCGATTTCCGTTTTACCCACACCGGTAGGTCCAATCATCAAGATATTTTTAGGCACAATGTCGTCCTGAGTGTGCTCAGGCAAAAGGCTACGCCGATAACGATTACGAAGAGCCACCGCTACCGATTTTTTAGCTTTCTTTTGACCTACAATATACTTGTCAAGCTCTGCAACAATCTGTCTCGGTGTTAACGCTTGAGTATTCATATTGCTTCCCTCCTACCAGTATGTTGAATTTATTTTTTCCTAACAAGGACAAAGAATCCCCTAGACGTCCTGGAGCAGATTACAGAATCATGCTCCACTACGGGAGATTTCTTTGGCTTATAACTCTTCTACAATAATATTACTATTGGTATATACACATAGCTCCGAGGCAATCTGAAGTGATTCACGGGCAATATCTTTCGCTTCCAGGTTTACTGCATGACGTTTCAACGCACGCGCAGCAGATAAGGCAAAGTTTCCACCTGATCCGATAGCAATAACGTCATCATCCGGTTCAATTATCTCCCCGCCGCCTGAAATGAGCAGCATACCTGATTTGTCCATCACAATCAAGAGTGCCTCAAGCTTACGCAAGATCCGATCCTGACGCCAATCCTTGGCAAGCTCTACAGCAGCACGTTGCAAGTTACCATGGTGCTCCTCGAGCTTACCTTCGAATTTCTCAAACAGGGTGATCGCATCCGCCACAGAACCAGCAAAGCCAGCAACAACCTGTCCGCGGTACAAACGTCTTACCTTCTTGGCTGTATTCTTCATCACAACACTTTGGCCCATGGTCACCTGACCATCTCCTGCGATTGCAGCCTTACCATTATGACGAACAGCACAGATCGTTGTAGCATGAAATGACATATCCATGATATCAGCATCCTCCCACGAATAATTTATACGCGTTCTGGAACAGTTAGACCTTCTGCCGCAGCAAAACTGGTGATGCCATCCAGGGCACGCTGTGCAAGAGCTTCATTTTTTTCCTTTTTGTTACGAATCTTTGTTTCCAGCTTCGGTAACAAACCAAAGTTTGCGTTCATTGGTTGGAAGTGCTTGAAGTCAGCAGTTGTAATATATTGAGCCATACTGCCAAGTGTTGTTTCTACCGGCAATACTACCAGTTCCTGCCCAAGTGCTGCTTTGGCTGCGTTCATGCCGGCAATCAGCCCTGATGCAGCAGATTCCACATATCCTTCTACACCCGTCATCTGACCTGCAAAGAACAGGTTTGGACGCTCTTTAAACTGATACGTCGGAAGCAGTAGTTTAGGAGAGTTAATAAATGTATTACGGTGCATTACACCATAACGAACGAACTCTGCATTTTCAAGTCCAGGAATAAGGGAAAAGACACGTTTCTGTTCTCCCCATTTCAGATGCGTCTGGAAGCCCACCAAGTTATATAGGGTTCCAGCTGCATTGTCCTGTCTAAGCTGAACAACCGCATGTGGCAACTCTCCTGTATGAGGGTTAACCAGACCTACCGGTTTCATTGGACCAAACAGAGCCGTCTGTTTTCCGCGTTTCATCATCACTTCGATTGGCATACAGCCTTCAAAGTAGATTTCTTTCTCGAACTCTTTCAATTGAGCGACTTCAGCAGTAATGAGAGCTTCATAGAAGACATCAAACTCTTCTTCTGTCATCGGACAGTTCAGATATGCCGCTTCGCCTTTATCATAACGTGAAGCCAGATACACTTTGTTCATGTCAATTGAATCTTTTTCGATGATCGGTGCAGCTGCATCATAGAAGTAGAAATACTCTTCCCCCATTAGTGCCTTAATTTGCTCAGACAATGCTGGTGAAGTCAGCGGCCCCGTTGCAACAACAACGATGCCATCTTCCGGCAGAGAAGTTAATTCCTCATTCACCACTTCGATGAGCGGATGCTGGTGCAACGTGGATGTAATCTCACCTGAAAATCCATCCCGGTCCACAGCAAGTGCCCCACCTGCAGGAACTGCATGTTTGTCTGCTGCTGACAATACGAGAGAATTGAGCATTCTCATTTCTTCTTTTAACACACCCACTGCATTGGTCAATCCATTCGCACGCAGCGAGTTGCTACATACCAGTTCTGCAAATTTATCCGTATGATGAGCTGGCGTTTTCACAACAGGTCTCATCTCGTATAATTTCACGCGTACGCCGCGACTTGCAATCTGCCAGGCCGCTTCTGTTCCTGCCAGCCCGGCACCAATAACGGTTACTTGTTGTTCATTCGTCAAAATCATTTACCCCCATAAAGCAATTTCATATTTCACTATAATTGAATTGATTCACATATATATTAATCTGCTGATTCGTCATCCGGTTCATCCACCGGCTCCTGATGATCACATGAAGTACACTGCAACCGTGCTCCCTTTTTGTTCCGCTTTTCAATCATTAGCGATCCGCAACTTGGACATGGTTTGGCTGAAGGTCTGTCCCATGAGACAAAATCACATTCAGGATATTTGTCGCAACCGTAGAAAATACGTCCTTTTTTGCTGCGACGCTCAACAACATGACCTTCCTTACACTTCGGACAAGTCACGCCGATATCCTTGATAATCGGTTTGGTATTCCGGCAATCAGGGAAGCCAGAGCACGCAAGAAACTTGCCAAAACGTCCGAGTTTATAAACCAGCGGTTTGCCGCACTTCTCACAGATCTCATCCGATACTTCGTCTTCAATCTCGATTTCTTTCATTTCTTCTTCCGCAAATTCAAGCCGTTTCTCAAAAGATTCATAGAACTCTGCGAGTACTTTGACCCAATCCTCGGAACCTTCCTCCACATGGTCAAGATCACCTTCCATGTTTGCGGTGAACTCTACATTCAGGATTTCCGGGAAAAACTCTTCCATCTGTTCGATGACCAGTTCACCCAGCTCGGTCGGCATGAATTTCTTTTCCTCAATTGCAACATATCCGCGCTTCTGAATGGTCTCCAGTGTTGGCGCATATGTACTCGGACGCCCTATACCCAATTCCTCAAGCGTCTTAACCAACCTTGCCTCCGTATATCGTGGTGGCGGTTGTGTAAAATGCTGTTTTGGCTCAATCTCCTGCTTCTCAAGCACATCTCCACTTTTCAACGGAGGCAGCAGACGATCTTCATCGGTTGTACCATCGTCGTTCCCTTCAACATATACCTTCATGAAACCTTGGAACCGTACCTTCGAACCTGCTGCACGGAAAATGGTGTCCCCCGCAGCAATATCTACAGAGAGTGTATCCAGGATAGCCGAAGACATCTGGCTCGCTACAAAACGTTCCCATACCAGTTTATACAACCGGAACTGATCACGACTCATAAACGACTTGATTGAGTCAGGATCACGCAGAATTGAAGTTGGACGAATCGCTTCATGCGCATCCTGAGCATTAGCTGCTTTTTTGGAATAGTTTCGTGGAGTCTCAGGTGCAAATGGCTCACCATACTTACCAACGATATATTCTTTGGCTTCTTCTTGTGCAGATGCTGCAATTCGTGTGGAGTCCGTACGCATATACGTGATGAGACCTACTGTGCCTTCTTTTCCAAGGTCTACACCTTCATATAGTTGTTGGGCGACCGACATCGTCTTGGAAGCTCTGAAATTCAATTTACGCGCCGCTTCCTGTTGCAGAGAACTCGTCGTAAACGGGGCGGAAGGGTTACGGCTCCGTTCTTTCTCTTTAACTTCCTTGATCGTAAAGTCTGCCCCTTCGATCTGTTTCAGGATCGCTTGCACTTCCGCTTCACTGCCCAGCTCTGTTTTGGCCCCGTTCAGTTTATGAAACTTGGCTTCAAACGGATTGCCGTCTGCTGTCAGTTTGGCGGTAATGCTCCAGTATTCTTCCGGCTCAAAATCATCAATTTCATTTTCACGATCTAAAATGATTTTAACAGCCACGGACTGAACCCGGCCTGCAGACAAACCTTTTTTCACTTTCTTCCATAATAACGGACTAATTTTATATCCAACGAGTCGATCCAGAATACGTCTTGCCTGCTGCGCGTTAACCAAATCCATATTGATTTTCCGCGGCGTTTTGAACGCATCTTTGACCGCCTGTTTTGTAATTTCATTAAATACAACCCGGCAATCTGCCGTATCGTCCAGTTCAAGGGCATGGGCCAAATGCCATGCGATAGCTTCACCTTCGCGATCCGGGTCAGCTGCGAGATACACTTTTTTCACTTTCTTCCGTGCATCCTTCAGTTCTTTCAAGATTGAACCTTTGCCGCGGATCGTAATATATTTCGGATTAAAATCATTCTCTACCTCAACGCCGATCTGACTCTTTGGCAAATCGCGAACATGCCCCATCGAAGCTTTTACGATGAACTTGCTGCCTAAATATTTGCCTATCGTCTTCGCCTTTGAGGGCGACTCCACGATTACGAGTGCATCCGCCATAGGTTCATCCTCCTCTCAGTCATGAAACTGTCATGAAACTGTTTCTGTAAGCTTATGCATAGTTAATAACTTCTGCTAATTATATATTTCCACGCACTACGTAGGTTGTAGCTTCGTCATACCCTCGCGTATTTGGTGCCTGGTAATTGGCTAATCTGCTTTTTTATGATTAAAGATAACAGAACTGAATGCAAATGTCCAAAATCCCAACCAAGCAGCTCAACCAGTTGATCCAATGATTGTTCTCCCTGTTCCAACAGATAAATTACGCGTTGTTCATCTGGAGAGAGCTTAACCTCAGCGAATATCCCTCGCTCGGAAGGCTCGGTTGTTTCGGTCGAACGTCCTCTATTGTAAGGAAGTTGTTCTGCATTTGGCAAGCCCAATCGATACTCTTCCAATACATCTGCTGCACATGTGACCAATTTGGCTCCTTGACGGATAAGATTGTGTGCTCCCCGACTTTTCGGCGATGTAATAGGTCCAGGGACTGCAAATACATCCCTGCCTGCTTCAAGCGCAGCATCTGCTGTAATGAGTGAACCACTGCGAATGTCAGCCTCAACAACCAATGTTCCCAGTGTCAGGCCAGCAATGATTCGATTCCGTTCCGGAAATAATCCTTGGCGCGCTCTCGTACCTGGTGGATATTCCGACAAAAGCAACCCCGTCTCCGCAACTCGCTCAGCAAGGCTTGTATTTTCGGGTGGGTATATATTATCAATCCCTGTTCCGAATACTGCAATCGTTTTTCCTTTAGCACGTAGTACTGCCTCATGACATACGCTATCAATACCGCGGGCAAGCCCGCTTACAATCGTCAGTCCTGCATTGCATAATTGCTCTGCCAGCTTTTCTCCAACTTTGCGTCCATACACGGTCGGCATACGAGTTCCCACCATGGCAATAGACGAATCGTGTAGCAAACTAACATCCCCTCGAGCATACATTACCCAGGGAGGCTGAACGGTTTCCTTCATTAATATGGGATAATTCTGATCCAGATAAGTAATAACCTCTATCCCCTGATTGTAAACGTGTTCTCTTTTACTCTCAATCCAGTCGATAGTAAATTGGCTAGTCAAACGTGCAGCTTGATCTTTGCGCAAGCCTGCTGCGACCCAGTCGCTTTCCCCATAATTCAATAGATCGGGTAATTCATGTTGTCCCAGAATCAGTTTCGAGATTGTTTTCTTGCCAATACCCTCCATCTCATGTAACCCAAACAAGATCCATCTTTCTTCCATACCATAAACCTCCCAAAGCGGGAAGAGATCTTCCCTCATATTGTGTGTTAAGTGACCACGGAATGCAAGCGTTTACGCAGATGAGGGACAATTCCTCCCCCTTTTCCCGTAAAAAAAACGCAAAAAAGCAACCCTTCGCCCTGTTTAAGGACAAAAGGTTGCTTACCTTTTCCGTAACCATAATAGTCGGTCTACCAGAAATAAATCATTTCCGAGCCGTTTCTTCTATTATAACGAAAAAGAATTAATGTGTCGTGCACAAATTCAAAATACCGCGTTCCTCAAGTACACTCACCAAAGTCGAACCCATCTCAGCAGGAGTTGGTGCTACTTTGATTCCACATGATTCCAGCTTCGCAATCTTCTCTTTGGCTGTACCTTTACCGCCAGAGATAATAGCGCCAGCATGGCCCATCCGTTTGCCTGGAGGCGCTGTTACGCCACCGATAAAGCCAACAACCGGTTTGGTCATGTTTTCACGTACCCAATCTGCAGCATCCTCTTCAGCTGTACCACCAATCTCACCAATCATGATGACCGCATGAGTCTGTGGATCTTCATTGAACCGTTTGAGGATATCAATGAACTCGGAGCCTTTTACAGGGTCTCCCCCGATTCCTACAGCAGAAGATTGTCCAATGCCACGTGTCGTCAGTTGATGAACGGCTTCATAGGTAAGTGTTCCACTACGGGAAACAACGCCTACGTGCCCTGCCATATGGATATAACCAGGCATGATACCGATTTTACATTCTCCTGGTGTAATGACACCTGGACAGTTTGGTCCGATCAGGACAGTATCTTTACCTTCCATAAAGCGGTCAACTTTGATCATGTCAAGAACCGGAATACCTTCTGTAATACAGATTACGAGGTCCAGCTCAGCATCAACAGCTTCCATAATGGAATCTGCTGCAAATGCAGGAGGAACGTAAATGACGCTCGCTGTTGCGCCTGTAGCTTCCTTCGCTTCCTGCACAGTGTTGAACACCGGCAGACTAGCTACTGTGCCGTCTTCCAACGTGATATCCACATTAGTTCCGCCTTTACCCGGTGTAACTCCGCCTACCATCTGGGTTCCGTAGTCCAATGCGCCCTTCGTGTGGAACATTCCCGTTGAACCCGTAATGCCTTGCGTAATGACTTTTGTATTTTTATCGATCAAAATACTCACGTTGCTTCACATCCTTACGGTTATTTTTCAATTCCCGGACAGCTCCGGTACTAAGGAATGAACTTATTTTACGAGGGCAACAATTTTCTGTGCACCATCGGCCATGGAATCAGCAGGAACGATATTCAGGCCAGATTCACCCAGAATACGTTTGCCAAGCTCCACGTTAGTTCCTTCAAGACGAACAACCAGCGGTTTGGTCAGGCCAAGCTGCTTCGCGGCTTCAACAACACCATTGGCGATAACATCACAGCGCATGATGCCACCGAAGATGTTAACAAAGATTCCAGCTACTTTGGCATCGGACAAGATGATCTTAAATGCTTCAGTCACCTTCTCCGTTGTCGCACCGCCCCCAACGTCAAGGAAGTTGGCCGGGTCTCCACCGTAGTATTTGATAATGTCCATCGTTGCCATCGCAAGTCCCGCACCATTGACCATACAGCCGATGTTGCCATCAAGTGCTATGTAGCTGAGGTCGTATTTGGAAGCTTCGATTTCTTTTTCATCCTCTTCATCCAAGTCACGCAGTTCCAAAATGTCTTTATGACGGAACAGGGCGTTGGAGTCAAAGTTTAATTTCGCATCTAGCGCGATAACGTTTCCATCTCCGGTAACAACGAGAGGATTGATCTCGGCAATAGAGCAATCTTTTTCGACAAATGCAGTGTACAGCGCCAGCATGAACTTAACAGCTTTGTTCACCAGTTCATTCGGAATCTTAATGCTGTAAGCCAGTTTACGGGCCTGGAACACTTGCAACCCAATGGCAGGGTCAATGATTTCTTTGAAAATTTTCTCAGGTGTAGCTTCAGCTACTTCTTCAATCTCAGTACCGCCTTCTTCGGAAGCCATCATAACTACACGGCCTGTGGCACGGTCCACAACAACACCCACATAATACTCTTTTCGGATATCGCATCCTTCTTCAATCAGAAGACGTTTCACTTCTTTACCTTCTGGTCCAGTCTGGTGTGTTACCAATACTTTGCCCAGAATTTCGGAAGCATAGGCACGAACTTCATCCGTACTCTTTGCCACTTTTACGCCGCCGGCTTTACCCCGGCCACCTGCGTGAATTTGCGCTTTAACAACAGTCACCGGACTGCCCAGTGCCTCTGCGGCCGCAACCGCTTCATCGACTGTATAAGCAACCTTTCCGTTTGGAACGGTAACTCCATACTGTTTCAGTACTTCTTTTCCTTGATATTCATGGATATTCATTCTCGAATCCTCCTATCAACATGACTGCAACAAGGCGGGTTGGTAGACTAACAAAAGACAAATGTTGACTATTTTCACTTAAACCCAATTCATTGTAACACGTTTTTAAAACGCTTTCCTTAAAAAATTAATGTTTAATAGACAGTATTTTGATATGAGTATGATCCCATATTGTGAATGCTTGGGTATATATGGAAAAAAACCTCAGCTAAAAGCTAAGGTCTCCTTGATGTAAAACTACATTTTATTTTTTGGCTGCGTTAGTGTTGGTTTCGTGAACTTTCTCCAGTAATCCTTTGAACTGACCCAGCAATGTTTCAAACTCTGTACTGTTCAAACACGCATCTCCCTGAATGGATTCAGGTATGGATAATGCCTTGTTCCGCAACTCACGGCCGGAGTCGGTTAATGTAATTAATACTTTTCGTTCATCCTGAGCCGAGCGTTCGCGATTAATAAGTCCTGCTGACTGCAAACGTTTGAGAAGTGGTGTCAACGTTCCCGAATCGAGATAGAGTGCCTCCCCGATCTCCTTAACCGTACATTCTTCACGTTCCCACAACACCATCAACACTAAATACTGGGAATACGTTACGCCAAGTACCTCCAGATAAGGCTGGTACATCTTCGTAATCTCACGTGAACAAGCATATATGGCAAAGCATAATTGGTTATCCAGCTTCAAACTGTCAGTCTGCATATGTCTTTCTCACCTGCCTATTGTGCAATCTATTCCTAATAATACAGGAACTATAGATCTATACTATCACAAAATAGAAAAAAAACAGAATAATTGAGCACAAATGATTTTACTATTCAATTTAATTATGATAAATTAGATTGTGTAAAATATAAATACAGGTAGATAATCAGCAGTTCATCCCCATGATTTAACAACAATAATAGATAAGTCCATCGAACAGATTCACGCACCATTTTCGCCAAAGCTATTTAATGATTTCCTTCCAGAAATAAAATTCAGGGATCAGGAAAGATGACTACAGCAATGATAATGACAGGTTGACTCCATGATTCCTTTTATATAAAATGCTAGTAGAAGCTGAGGAAGCACCTTAATTCGTAGACTGGCCCGTATTATGCGGAGTCAAGAATCGAGTGAGGTGTTTCTTTGTTATGTACGGAAAATTACACAGTGCGTGTTTGTACGGAATCGATGGTGTTCTGATCGAGGTGGAAACCGATTTATCCAATGGTCTGCCACAGACATCCATCATCGGTTTACCGGATTCAGCCATTCGTGAGGCCGTTGAACGTGTCCGTGCAGCGATTAAAAACTGCGGATATCAGTATCCTTTACAGCGGATCACAATCAATCTGGCCCCCGCTGATCTACGCAAGGAAGGATCTTCCTTTGATCTAGCCATCGCTATTGGTTTACTTATGACAAGCGGCCAGCTTGTACTTCCTCCCCGGGAACGAACACTAGTGGTTGGCGAACTGGCGTTGGACGGTTCGATCAGGTCCGTGCCGGGCATTTTATCCATGGTGGATCTGGCCAAACGACAAGGCTTTACTTCCGTGCTCCTGCCTTTGGATAACGTGGAGGAAGCGTCACTGATTCGAGGTATCCAGGTGTTTGGCATTCGTCATTTACAGGATATTGCTCCGAAAAATCCAGATCAACCCGCTAGTTCAGTGGGAATACCAAATAATACAAATGCAGGACCAGTCGTGTTGAAAAATTATGCTCACCTCGCTGCTCCTATAACCGATAAGACTCATAAGATGGCGGATAGGAAGCCGAGACAAACACTATTATTTGCAGATGACTATAGTGATGTTCTGGGGCAGCACCATGTAAAACGCGCGCTTATGATTGCTGCAGCTGGCATGCATAATATACTGCTCGTTGGACCGCCAGGCACGGGCAAAACGATGTTAATCAAACGTTTGCCTACCATCCTTCCACCTTTGTCAGAAGATGAAGCGTTAGAAGTAACCAAAGTATTAAGTGCCGCAGGCAAATTGAAAGAAGCGCCTCAAGGCCTGATTGCAGATAGACCTTTTCGCTCGCCTCACCATACAATATCCACCTCTGGTCTGATTGGAGGCGGTGGTATCCCAAAACCGGGTGAAGTGAGCCTTGCCCACCGTGGCATATTGTTTCTGGATGAATTACCTGAATTCCAGCGTCAAGTGCTGGAGGTATTAAGGCAGCCGTTAGAGGATCGCACAGTGACAATTAGTCGGGCACGGGCTGCATTCACCTTTCCGGCCCAGTTCATGCTTGCATGTTCCATGAATCCCTGTCCCTGCGGATATTTGTCCGCTCATTCGGAGGAGCAACGCTGCATATGTAGTCCAGCCCGTGTTGCCGCGTACCGAGCCAAAATTTCAGGACCACTGCTGGACCGCATTGATCTTCAGGTTGAGGTTCCTCCACCAGGCGAGTGGCGCAAGTCTGCTGCTTCCCCTTCCTCTGAAGAAATGCAGGCAAAAGTGATTCACGCTCATCAAATTCAGGCTACACGTTATGCCAAAAGTTCGGTTCGTTGGAATAGCCAGCTTTCGGGCACGCTTTTGCGACGAACGATCCATCTCCCCCAAGAGGCAGAGCAACTGTTAGAGCAAACGCTGCAAACGTTAAACCTGAGCATGCGTGCACATGATCGAATTATCAAGATGGCACAGACCATTGCCGATCTAGACCATGAAGGTGAAATTGTGACAGCTCATGTGGCTGAAGCCATCCAGTATCGTCAATTGGATCTTAATTTATTTTGAAGCTATTTTAGAAGCATATGGAGGAAAGAACAGGCCGATTTACCCAAAGGCAGTGAAATGGGCATGAAACTGCAGACAGCAGAGGAAGATCGAGAAGGATTTCTTATGCAGTTTCTACAATGCGGATACGCCAACATGACAAAAAACGTACAAGCCCTTCTCTTCTGTGAAGAAAGGTACTTGTACGTGGATCTCCCTGAAACATAAGGGATCGTATATAGCTAAGGTCTACAATAATATATTATTCAAAAAGAGTGAGTTTGTCCTTGGCTGGTGTGCGTTCTTTGGCAGAAGGAATAACATCAGGGTATCCCATATAAATCATACCTACAATCTTCTCTCCCGCCTCTATTCCAAGCGGTTTGCGGAATTTGGGAGCGTACAAAAATGGCTTGGTCACCCAGAACGTTCCAATGTCTTCACTCCAGGCTGCAAGCATAAAGTTCTGAACCAATGCACTGACCGCAGCGAAGTCTTCGTCCCAGATATTCTGTCTTGGATCTTCTTCCAGCACAACAAGCATAACGGATGGAACTTGCATAATATTGGCTGAGAATTTGTTGTCTTCTCCCATTTCTGCATCAATAGCCTCAGCCAGTTTCTTCCGTCCATTTCCGGTAAACAACAAAAATCTCCAAGGTTCACGCAGTTTATGGTTAGGAGCCCAGACTGCGGTGTCCAGCAATTCTATAATCTGCTGTGTTGGAACAGCTTCTTTTTTAAATTTTTTCACCGTACGACGGTTTTGAATCGCATTTCTGACTTCATTTGTTGTTTTCGTAGTTTTACTCATCGACCGTACCTCCTGTTTATAAAATCATTTGCAACCGCAATAGTGATTCGCGGCTTTGTACATTCAATATAATTTCTTTATGACATAAAAAAATACCAGTTTACCTTCTTGATTATACACCCATCTGATCACGAGATTCAAAGGGGCGGCAGAGGTCATTTACCGTTAAGGTCATTACGAACAGAAAAGACGACTCTGAATCTTGATTCACCACGAGGGATCATCAAGTCAGAACCGTCTTTTATTCTCAATTTATTCATTCACATATCATATCAACGAGTAATCAATCGTCGTAACTCGCCCCTTCAAACGCGCCATTCCCTTCAAATGTGCCATTAACAAAATCCATTTTGTTGTACTTCTCCTGGTTACCTGCAATATCTGTACTATAGTACTCTACCACCTTGACATCAGGGGCATAAAACTTGACGGGTCCTTCATAGTTTTTCCATTCTCCCCCATTGATTCGATATTGCGTTGTTTTTACGCCCGAACCTTTGACTTCGTCTGTTGCCTGAAGTCTGAATGTAAATCCTTTGATGTATATTTTCCCGTTCATAGTATCTGTAATAGGAACTAATCTGTACTTGGTTACTGGAGGTGTAATATCTGCATCTTTCTTAAGTACGATATTAAACGTATTATGATCTCCTTTTACAAGAGTAACGCTCAGGCTCGTTTTTAGATATCCTGCTGCTTCTCCAGTTATCGTTCTAGCCCCTGTTGGCACGCGCTTTATTAAATAGTTGCCTTGAGCATCTGTTGTTGCCGAACCTCCAGCATTAACTTTAGCCCCACTTACTGGATTGCCCGACTCATCTACAACTTTTCCCCGCACGTGTGCCGCCTCTGCCAAAACAACATCCACTCTCAAAGTTCCTCCCTCCCGGACACTCAAGCGATCCTGTTCATATAACATATAATCATCGGCATCTACCCATATTGCAGTGTTTGGATTATAGGCGTAATCAATTCCTGTAACCACATATCGACCTTGCTGATCAGATTTCACTATACGATCAAAGATACTTGATACTTTTATACGAGCATCTGGAACAGGTCTGCCTGCCTGATCTTTGACTGTTCCCACAATCGTGGAAGGTTCATAAATACGAAAATCTAGCTGTATTTGTTCTCCACCGGACAATCCGTAGGAGCCATAGTGTCTGTACGTCACATAACCCTCTGCTTCAACTACAAAAGTAATTTCCGTATTGTCTTCAACGGACTCTATAATACGATACCGCCCATTCCCATCCGTCTTCACGCTTTTCTCTGACGTATCCCCACGATAATTAAGCCAATACTTGACAGTAGCGTCCTTGACAGGTAATCCCTGACGATCAATAACTTTACCTGATACAGTTGCCTGGCTAGATGGATCGGCTGCATAAGAAACTCCGGAATACATAATTCCAAACAAAATGAAACATAAAGATAGTGTACTTAGTCGAACTATCCATTTGATACTTGTCTGCATCTTCTCACTACACCTCACCATTTATTTTATTGATCAAACATTCCTCTTTAACCTCTTAAATTAACTGACCATAAGTTCAAGCTTCCAGAATTCTCCGTCCCAAACATATTGCCAAATCCCCTGTCCACCGTTCATGGTCTCGCTGATATCCAGCACTTCCATCCGAGGGCACTCCCATACTTGTTTTACTGTGTTGTTCGAAGTATTCTGAAGCTCTTTCATACATCCCACCAACCTCTCTTTAAATTTCAACTTTCTTAGTTTATTACAAATGATACATTTTGTATCTATAAATTTATGAAATACACTGATTTTATTATCAATGCTCTATCCTCTGTTTGGTGATTTCATAGTTAAAACAAAAAAAGCCGCAGCTCCTGTATGAAGAGGAACTACGACTTTATTATATTAACTAATTTCAAAACTAAAACAAATGAAAAGATAAGACATAATTAAACTTGTACTTCGAAATAACTGACCAACCCACATTAAAAAGATACATTTCGTATCAATAAATACAGCAATAACTTTTTAGTGTAATTCTTAAAAAGCATTAACAATATGATTCACAGAGACAGTCTCTCCTGCTTGATCAAGCATTACGGCAATTACATCAAAACGGATCTGAAGTTCCGTCTCTCCCTTCATTTGCAAATACACGGATGCGGTTGAACGCACCTGCTGCATTTTACGCATATCAACCGATTCCTGAGGTGTACCGTACTGAGTGGCTCCACTTCTGCTCCTTACTTCTACAAAGACAATCAGGCCCTCGTAGGAAGCAATGATGTCAATCTCACCGCTACGGCAACGCCAGTTCTGTCTAATGATTCGATAATTGTGCTCTCGCAGCCATTGACAGGCAGCCTCTTCACCTAATCGACCCTTCTGCTGTCGTGTGAGCTTCAGATCCGGCCCCCGGCCCAATCTACGTTCTACCATGACTCATGTTCCTCACGTCCTGAGGCCATTCGATCTGCACGGTAGACATACGTTAGCACCTCCGCGACCAGTTGATACAGTTCAGCTGGAATCTGTTCATCCAGATCCAACTTGGAGAGCACCTCCACAAGTGCTGCATCCTCCTGAACAGCCACACCGTTTTCTCTGGCTTTATCCAAAATGGCTTCTGCCACTTTGCCGCGCCCCTTGGCTACAACAACAGGCGCTTCGCTCTCTCCAGGGACATATTTTAGGGCAACCGCCTTTTTGGAGAGCAGGTCCGGTTGTGACGACTCGTCTTTCATACCTTCAAGTCCACCCCTTTGTATCGTTCAGGACTATAGTCCGAGGCCCTCGTTTTTCGTTCCGCGCCCGGCTCCTGGCCCGCAGGCCATGGTTCCGCCTTGAAGGTCAGCAATTGATAACCCAACTTGTCCAATGCCTGATGGATTACCTCTCGTCCGCTCTCCAGAAGCGGCCCCATCCCTTCGCGATCATTTAATACACGCAGACTGACAATGTTATTAACCACATGGACATCTACCAGAGTAGGCCCAAGACTTTTCATGTCCAGATCGAACCATAGACGGCAGTTGGACGCATCCAGCTCTCCACGAGGTCCACGACGTGATTGAATCTGAACAGACGCCGTTTCTTCCCCGTCCGGTCCAGTGATCGGAATAAACCAGTGCATCTGTGCAAAGGTAGCACTGCGATCTGTTGTTAGCAATAACTGCTGACCTGTCAGATATTGCACGGCCTGTCCGGCGGCATCCTTAAGCGCCGCCGGTGCACCTTCGCTGCTGGCAAGCTGCAGCAGCAAGCCCTTCAGCGTGTCCGCATTTGCCGGACTCGCCGCATCCCCCACGCGCGGCTGCGCTGCCGCGCCGTGAACGGCCTGCTGCTCGTGCTCCGCACCGAGCAGCTTCAGCACGCGCCCCACCCACGGGTCCCCCTCGTGGGTGACAGGCGCGTGCACTGCCGCAGCTCCCGCAGGTGCTGCGGCACTACCGCCAGCCGGCGGCGCATCAGCGCCGGCTGGCAACGGCTGCGGCACGCCTCCGGCAGCCGCAGCCGCCTGGCCGCCCTGCGATGCAGGGGCGGCCTGTGCTGCCGCACCAGGCTGTGCCGGTGCGGCAGTGGACGCGCTGCGCAGGGCGTCCAGCAGCGCCAGCAGCTTGGGCGCCAGCTGCGCTGCCGTAGGCGCTGCTGGCGCCGCCTGGCCTGCTGCGGACGGCGTCCCCGCAGCAGCAGGCGTTTCAGCGCGGCCGTCAGTCCGCCCGGCCGCGCCTGTTTCAGGCTGGCCTGCACTTGCACGGCCAGCCACAGATTCAGCTGCCGCCCCCGGTGTACCCGGGCGGCTTCCAGCTTGCCCCGCGTCAGCCCCGCGCGGGCTCTCTCCAGGTATTCCGGTTCCAGACGGAATACCTGCGCCCCCTTTGCCAGCCGTTTCAACGTTGCTGGCAACTGCCTTGGCCCCGGCTTCAGCATTTCCTGTGCCTCCGCCGGTCTGCACATTTCCTTTCACCGCAGTACCTGCATCCTCTGTCCCGCCATCCGTCATGGATATAGATCCTGCCAACGCCGCTTGTCCTTGTTGCGTTGACAGAGCAGGTGTTCCGGTTCCAGTAACCTGACGACCATTGACTGATGCACCCAATCCTTCTTCCGTCTGTGAAGCATTCGGTACAACAGGTGCACCAGCCATGACTGCTGGTTTCAACGTTGCAGATTGTTCTCCAGGCAATACCGGTTTACCTGTTGTTTGAGTAAGCATCGTTTCCAACTGGTCAGCCAACCCACTTAACAACTGGTGCAGAGGGGGGCCAAACACCGTCTGGTGTAATCCTTTTACCGTTTCCGCCGTAACCGGAAGGCCACGCTGAAAAGCAATCCCTGTCGCCTGCACCCATTCTTCCACAGGTACCTGTGCGGGTTTGGCAGTCATCATATTTTGGACCATAGCCACATTATCCTTCGTTAGCGGCAATCCGCTACGCTGCATGGCAAGTAACAGTTCCCGGTTCCCTTTTGTATCCGGCAGTCCTACATCCTTAAGCAGGTTGTTCAGCGAAGCTTGTGGCAGCTCAGCAAGTGTACCCGTCATAGGTTTCATTACCGTTATGCCATTTTCACCTGGAGGCTGCACTTGAAGCAACGTGGTCTCACCCGGACGGAGTGGAGTCTCCAACTTGGCGCGCACTTGCACACCTTGAATCTGCAGAACTGCTTCTCCCCCATCATCGGATACACTAACGACGGAGCCACGAACCACCTGACCTTCCTTTAATTCAAGCGGTTTGGCATTGCCGGGCTTACTGTCTCCCATTAACCCCTTTATCATGGAACCAATATTCAAATCTCTCCCCCTCCTTTCTTCAAACCTATGTTAAAACAAAGATTGCTGCTCTCCAAGCAGGTTGCCCAGAAAACTGCGCCGATGCATCGGGGTTGCCCCCAATGCCATAATTTGCTCCCGATGAACTTTTGTTGCATATCCTTTATGTATCGACAAACCATATTCCGGATATAACGTATCCCATTCTTCCTTACACAGCCGATCTCGCGTTACCTTGGCAATAATAGATGCCGCTGCGATCGATTGACTATTAGCATCACCTTTAATAATGGACAGTTGAGGTACATTCACATCCACCTTCTCGGCATCCACCAGCATATAATCAGGAGTTTCTCCCAATGCTTCAACCGCACGTTTCATCGCAAGTCTCGCAGCCTGTTTGATGTTAAGCCGATCAATTGTCTCTGCATCCGCGTACCCGATACCTACGGCCAGCGCTTTTTCCATAATGACGTCATATAATGCATCTCGTTTTTTCTCCGTTAATTTCTTGGAGTCATTCACACCTTCCAGGATGAGATCCTTCGGTAAAATAACCGCCGCTGCAACAACATCCCCAAACAAACAGCCCCGTCCTACCTCATCAATGCCAGCAATACGTTCAAATCCACTGTCCCAATACTCCCGCTCGTAGAGCAACAGGTCTCGAGGTTCACTGGCTTCTTTTTTCTTCTTTGGTCCAATCGGGGTATCCAGTAGATTCAACCCGATCTCTTCATTATTTTCAAACATAATACTCATCTCCTCTACCCACGCTTTTTCAGCATGCGTATCACTTACAACCTTTTTATAATATAGACGTAGATCCTCTGTCTTTTGTTCTGTACAACCTGTCACTCTCAACAAAACTTTTCCTTGAGATTTACAATATAAAGATAGTGATGTCTTCATTTATCGGTATTTGATGGTTTAAATTGAATATATCAGACCTCGTCTAATTTAAATTGCACCACCATTCATCATAGCACGATTTAGATACACCTGATATATAGGTCAGCCAATTCCATAAAGCGTACTGTTCTTCAAACCTCTTCCATTTTATCGTTTTCGACGTATGTTCCAGCTCTACTTCCGCGTTTGTATACACAAAAAACGACCGCTCCCGGTAATCCGGTAACGGCCGCTTCTTTCGGCACTTATATATATGAAATGAACAGATAAAGATAATGATCTCCATCGTGTAGAGTCCACATTTTTAATAGGGAGCTTCCATAGAGAAACGTCCCATTTTACCCGCTCGCAGTTCACGCAGAAATGCTCGTGATGCCTTTTCCAGATCAATGCGTCCACCGCTTACAATGCAACCACGTATACGGCCGACCTGCTCCATAATCGCAATAACACTGTCTGAATCATCTGCATCCTTGGAGAACTCCTGAAGTCCGTATCTCTCTTCCAAAGCGTCCCAGTAATAACGCATCAGGTAACTGATTCCAAAAAAAGCGATATCCTCTGCATTCAGAATTTCCTCTTTGATTGCACCTGTTACGGCAAGACGATAACCTACGTTTTGATCTTCGAACTTAGGCCAAAGAATACCCGGAGTATCCAATAACTCCATTTCTTTGCCTACCTTGATCCACTGTTGCCCCTTCGTCACACCAGGACGATCTCCTGTTAACGCAATACTCCGTCCAGCAAGTCGGTTAATCAGTGTTGATTTACCTACATTGGGAATCCCTACGATCAACCCGCGAACCGCACGAGGATTAATCCCTTTAGCAATTTGACGGTCAATTTTTTCTTTAAGAAGAAGCTTGGCCTGCACGGGAATATCTTTAACATTGGTTCCCGTCGAAGCATCTACAGGAAAAGCGGTAATTCCTTCTTTTTTGAAATATTCAATCCATTCTTGCGTCACTTTTGCATCTGCCAAATCCGATTTGTTCAACAAAATCATCCGGGGTTTATCCAGCAATATTTCGTCAATCATTGGATTACGGCTGGAGACAGGCAGACGGGCATCCAATAGTTCGATGACCACGTCGATGAGCTTTAACTTATCCTGAATCTGGCGTCTGGCTCGAGTCATATGACCTGGAAACCATTGTATCGTCAACTTGTCTTCACCTCATTATTTACTTCAATTTCAGTGGTTGATCCACTTAATCTCACCGATCGGCCAGAAAATCACATCTGCACGACCAATAATATCTTTTAACGAAACATAACCGATCATACGGCTGTCTGTACTATTTGGACGGTTATCTCCCATTACAAACACATGACCTGCCGGCACTTTGCCATCAGGGAACTGTTCATTCGGGAAATCCTTCACGTTATAGGTTCCACCATTTGCTTCAGCTGCATCAATGGCTCCTTGAATATACGTTTCATCAACCTTTTTACCGTTAACCATCACGGTATCGTCCTGAACCTCAACTGTATCACCTTCTACAGCAATAACACGTTTAATGAAATCTCGACCTTCGGATGGTACGTGGAAGACGATAACTTCACCGCGCTTCGGTTCTCTGATATCATATAAGATCTCGTTGACGATCACACGTTCACCCGTTTCAAAGTTCGGCTGCATGGACGGACCGTCCACAACAAACGGTTTGAAGAGCAACCACCGAATCAGAATGACGAGAACTAATGCGATAACAATGGCTTTAAGCCATTCAACAATTTCATTTTTGGCTTTTTTGGATCGACTGTCTTTCTCTTCGGCAGGATTGCCCCGGTCATGTTGAACTTCTTGTTCCATTCAAGATCTTCCTCTCTTCACAGTACATGTTTATAGCAGTACACACATCCAGCATTCTGTATCGTTCCAGTAACTCAATGGATGGATACAAAACATTCACATCAGTTATGTAATCTTACACCAAGCATTACAGTACATTTAATCCACAATTCAAATGCCTTCAAGAGGTTGTTCAAAAAGTCGGTACTGAAACCGGTCTTTTGAACACGCACTTCAATAACTGATTTTACAAGCCTCCCGGACTATTCACCGCATGTGTTGCCATACCATTTTACTCGGAAGTGTACCTCCGGTTCAACTTTTCCCGGACAAAAACGAAAAGGGCTTGTCTCCAAGCCCTTCCCGGTATCCGTTATATTAACGAATTTCTTTAATTCTCGCTGCTTTACCGCGTAGTTCACGAAGATAATAAAGCTTCGCACGACGAACTTTACCACGGCGAGCCACTTCGATTCTATCGATTTTAGGGGAATGAAGCGGGAAAGCTCTTTCCACACCTACACCGTAAGAAATTTTACGAACTGTAAAAGTCTCACTGATTCCACCACCACGGCGTTTAATCACAACACCTTCGAACAATTGGATACGCTCACGAGTTCCCTCGATTACCTTAACGTGCACTTTCAAAGTGTCACCAGGACGAAAACTCGGAATATCCTTACGAAGTTGTTCTTGTGTAATCGCTTGAACGATATTCATCTATGACTCCCTCCTTCCGTACAGGCGTTCATACTTCTTCCAGAGATCACCTTGTCTCCTTCATTATCCATAGAGGACCGCCGTATTCCACATAACAGACTTATTGTATCACGCAGCATATCAAAACACAAGAGAAATTAAACAAATGCCTATTGATCATCAGCATCGCTGATACTCATCCATCACATGTTGACTTCATTCTAAAATACATTCTCTCATATGGACCGTGAATCAACGCTCTCATCTGCAAGTCAACCTGATACAGGAAAAAATACTGTAACTTCCGATGTAGTAATATCGTCTATGATATAACTTATTGACCACTTTAAAAGGAGAATCCCAAGACTCATGAAATATTGGAAAAAGATCACACTTGCCCTACTCGCCATGCTCATATGCTCCATTACATTGTATGCATATGCCGTAACTCATCCAACGAATGCAATGTCACACAAAGCCTGTACATCCTGGGACATAGTCAAACGCAAAGCATTCGAGCTGTCACACACTGACTTCTCTAACCAATCTGCGCTGGATCGTTCTACCTTCAAGATCGAACAAGGTACTGCTACAGAAGTTCCTGTGCTGATGTATCATTACATAGAGCCCAAACTGAATAATCACGAGACAGATAATAAATCCATCATTAATCTGGAGGATTTTGAGCAAAATATGAAATACCTGCATGATGAAGGCTACCAAACGATTACACTGGATCAGCTTGAACAATATGTTAACGGGAAGTTATCTTTACCGCAAAAGTCCATTGTAATTACCTTTGATGATGGATACCAGAACAATTATACTTTAGCTTACCCTGTGCTTCAGAAATATAATTTTCATGCCTCGCTGTTTGTCATAGGCAGTAAGATTCAGGATCAACCTTCGGTATTTGAGCCCGCCATCAACAGTTTCATCTCCAAGCCAGAGATGCAGGCAGCAAACGACGTATTTGAGTTTAACAGCCATACCTATAACCTGCATCATAAGGGATTTATGCGCTGTGGGAACAGCGTACCTGTCGGTCTGGACACCAGCCTTCTGGATGATGATATCCAGCAAATGAAGGAAACCGGAATAGACACACCTTATTTGGCCTATCCTTTTGGTTATACCAGTACACAGATGATCTACAAGTTACAGCAACATGGATATCGCATGGCCTTTACCATAAAGTCTGGATTTGTGCATCCAGGAGATCACCCCATGAAGCTGCCTCGCTTGACGGTCACGACAGGTACTGATTTGGCGACCTTGCTTCAACCCGAATCCAGTCCACAGAACGAATCATCTGCATCGGAGAATGACCAGTGAAACCTAGATTTTAACTTCACCGCCTGGATACAGAGTCGAGCTATACAGCCTTTTGAGCTGTGGCTTGGCTCTTTTTGCATCGGTAAGTGATAATGTCATCGGAGAGCTGGAATAAATCACTGCTTCCTCTGCGTCATAGATGATGATCTGTTCTTTCCCCGTCTGAACCAGGTCTGCATGCACCGCATATCCCTCTTTTGGGAATTCAGTAACCGTATTCATATTTCCATCTACCAAAGAAGGCAACACGCCTCCACCTCGGCGATACGCCAGAATATAATCGAGTCCACCTTCATCCCAGTTACATACAGGCTCTATAATGGTTAACCAGCCACGAGTCGTGCGGTTTTCTTTCCATATTTCCTTCCCAGCGCTATCCAGCATGAACATTCCATCCTTACCACGCTCATCCCCTCGGACAATCCGGTCCAGGCCTGCAATCTGTAAACCTTCCATTCCAGTACAAAAATGACCCAATGCAATATGCTGTGATTCAATCGAATCTTCATAACGCCACTTCTCATTACCATAGCGGTCCATCATGACCGTGACACTGCCACCGATAACAACCTCAACTTGCCCATCACCGTCAACGTCGCCAAACCATATACAGTCGGCATGATCCTCGAGATTATGACAAGACCATAACAACGTCCCATCATGATCCAGCATGTCATATCCGGCCATCACTTCATCTTTCCCATCTCCATCGATATCATATACCCATGGAAAATGTCCTGGGTTCCCTTCATGCTTCCATAACAAATTAAAATCATGGTCAAGTGCCCATAACGTCTTATAGCGGTCTTTCAGAATAATGTCCATTCTCTGCTGGTTACCAGTCAGGTTGGCGAGAATAATGCAGTCATGTGCTTCATCACCTGGCAGATCACGTGTTTCTTTGATCTCTCCGGTCCGGCCATCCAACACGAGAAATTGTTTGTCCATGACACACAATACTTCATTATTTCCATCTCCATCCCAATCTGCGATCTGAGCGGGATAGTCTGAACCCGGACCACCTGCATCGGGATCAGGAGTTCCAATTTGCCATAGTAATGTTCCTTCCAGATCAAACGCAGTCAAACAACATACCTGATGCGGGACATACCGATCGTCTATACCCCCATCTGCCTGTACCAGCAACATTTCAAGTCTGCCATCCCCGTTTAGATCTCCCAAAAGCATTTTGCAGCGTTCTCCAGCTTGGCTAATATCTACTCTAGCGATTTCATAAGGCTGATGATTCATAACCTTCCTCCTCAGCTATCTTTATTATTCAATTCCAGCTGAGTTCACCATAAAGAAAACCCCTGTTTTTTACAACCCTATTATGTGCTCATGCAAAAATGTTCAAAGCTGCAAAAAAGTGCCTACGTAATTAAACGATTTAAACAAATGATTTAAGCCCACTCTAAAAACTCAAGGCGATTGCCAAAAGGATCATTTATATAGAAACGTCTTACACCTTCATCTGTCCTTGCTTCGTCATCGACAATATGAATTTGGTTATGAATGAGATGATCACGTAACTGATCCAATTGTTGTACATGAAATGCCGGATGAGCTTTTGTGGCGGGAATAAAGTCTTTTTGTACCCCAATATGCACTTGGTGTCTGCCACACTCGAACCATACACCACCCCGTTTTTTCAGAATTTCAGGTTTGGGAATCTCCGTCCAGCCCAGTACTTTATTGAAAAAATGACGTGCTTCCGCTTCACAACCTTCTGGTGCTGCAAGCTGAATATGATCAAGACCAATAATATTGTAAGTCATTCATACACCGCCTTTTGTTTCACTTAATGAAACTTAGTTTCATTATTCATACTTTTTATTTTATAGAATATACTAATGAAAATCCAGTATTCTTTTCAATGTACACAAAAAAGCCAACCTTTAGTATCAAGGTAGGCCCTTTCGAACTCTGGAAAATAATATTTCCGTGTTTATACGAAACATATACGATACATATACTTACTCTGTGTTATGTTTACGGTTTGAGCGTATCTTTTTCAACCATATACGTTCTTTATCCGTCAAATCAGCCGTTTCCAACATCTCCGGTCTGCGCTCGAGCGTACGAAGCAACGACTGTTCTCTACGCCACGCCTCAATGTTCAGATGATGTCCCGACAACAGCATATCCGGTACTTTCATGCCCCTAAACTCGGGTGGACGTGTGTAGTGTGGGTATTCGAGTAGTCCAGTGCTGAATGAATCGGTTACTGCGCTTGTCTCATTGCCAAGCACACCAGGTATAAGACGTACGATACTGTCGATCGCAACCATAGCAGGTAACTCCCCACCCGTGAGTACGTAATCACCAATGGATAGTTCATCCGTCACGAGAAATTCGCGAATTCGCTCATCGTAACCTTCATAATGTCCACATATAAAAATCAGATGATCTTCCTGTACAAGTTCTTCTGCTTTTTTCTGTGTAAACGTCTCACCTTGCGGACACATTAAAATGATACGTGGAGCTTTCATGGTTGCCGCGGCTTCTCCGCGTTGCTCCAGTACATCTTCAACAGCAGCAAAGATCGGATCTGGTTTCAGCACCATGCCTCCACCCCCACCGTAAGGAGCATCATCGACCGTATTGTGCTTATTGGTCGCATAATTACGGAAGTTGGTTGCACCGAGGGACACCAGCCCCTTCGTTTGGGCTTTACCCAGAATGCTTGCTCCGAATACACCGTCAAACATCTCCGGGAATAGTGTTAATACATCCACTTTCATGTTACAGCAGCCCTTCCATCAGGTGAATCTTCACTTGCTGCTGTTCGATGTCCACATCAAGTACTACATCATCAATAACGGGAATCAGCACTTCTTTACCTGCTGGCGTTTTGACAACCCATACATCATTGGCACCCGGAGTCAAAATTTCAGAGATGGTTCCAAGCGTTTCACCCTCTTCGGTGATAACCGAACACCCAACGATTTGATGGAAGTAGTATTCACCTTCCTCCAATTCAGCCAGATTCTCTTTCAACACTTTGGCCATGCCGCCCTTAAACTTCTCTACTTCATTAATATTGCCATACTCTTTCAGACGAAGAATGTACATATTTTTATGCAAACGTGCAGATTCCACGTTAACCATGACTGGATGATTATCTGGTGTAAAGAAAAACAACTCTGCATTTTTCGCGAAACGCACTTCTGGGAAATCGGTTATAGGCATGATTCTCACCTCACCGCGAATTCCATGCGTATTAACGATTTTACCTACATTCATAAACTCTGCCATAAATCCTCCTAAAATCCATTCATATGGTACTCATATTTGATGATCTCCATGCGACCGTTCCGGTTACGGATCGTTCTTCGGATCGCTGTTATCCCCTAATTTTTTTAATTATTTTTAAAGGTGAAAATCCGGTGATAAAGGCGAGCGCTGACGCTTCTTCAGAATCGATTCCGTACCCTTCACTACTTCCGCAAATAATCATACTTAACGAGCTATTTCAATCATATTATTTAAGTTTCAGCATGCACGAAAAGGGGCTAGGACATGCATCCTAACCCCCTTTCGTATATCTTTAAGATATGATATCAACGGTAACCCGTTTATCCATCTTAACTGCTGCTGATGTGACGACCGTACGAAGTGATTTCGCGATTCGTCCCTGTTTACCAATTACCTTCCCGACATCGTCAGGATGAACGGTTAACTCATAAACGACAAGCCGGTCTTTCTCAACCGTCCGAACCGTCACATCTTCCGGATGATCGACTAAAGCCTTAGCAATTATGCTTACTAATTCTTCCATAGATGACCCTCCGAATCAGCACTTTATTTAGATAATTTAGACTCGTGGAACTTCTTCATCACGCCCGCTTTGCTAAGCAAGTTGCGGACAGTGTCAGATGCTTGTGCACCGTTTTGAAGCCATGCCAATGCTTTATCTTCATCGATCTTAACAACAGCCGGTTGTTCAACCGGGTTGTAGTAACCGATCTCCTCGATAAAACGACCGTCACGTGGGGAACGGGAATCCGATACCACTACGCGGTAGAAAGGAGCTTTGTGAGCACCCATACGTTTCAGACGAATACGAACTGCCATTTGAAAATTCACCTCCTTCAATGAAATCTGTATATGATCCAGCTTCGCTTAAATCAACGGAAAGGAAACTTCATTCCTTTACCCATACCTTTAAGCTGCTTCATCGCTTTATTTTTGCCGCCTTTAGGTCCCATCATATCCGAGAACTGTTTCATCATGCGGCGCATCTCATCAAATTGCTTGATCAGACGATTTACTTCAGCCAGAGATGTTCCGCTTCCGGTAGCAATACGCTTCCGACGGCTATGGTTGATCATGTCCGGGTTACGTTTCTCTTCGGTCGTCATTGAGTAAACGATCGCTTCGATCCGGCCCATCTGTTTATCATCAACCTTCAGATCCTTGGCTTGTTTCATCTTGCCCATGCCGGGGATCATATCCATGATCTGATCGATTGGTCCCAGCTTTTTCACTTGATCCATCTGCTCCAGGAAATCTTCAAACGTGAATTCTGCATTACGCATCTTCCGTTCCATTTCCTTGGCTTTATCGGTATCAATGTTTAATTGTGCTTTCTCAATCAGAGATAACATATCACCCATACCCAGGATCCGTGAAGCCATACGTTCCGGGTGGAACGGCTCCAACGCGTCAAGTTTCTCTCCAAGGGAAGCAAACTTGATTGGACAACCCGTAACTGCTTTGACGGAAAGCGCAGCACCACCACGAGTATCTCCATCCAGCTTGGTCAGGACAACCCCGGTCAGATTAAGCTGCTGGTTAAAGTGTTCTGCTACGTTAACCGCATCCTGACCTGTCATGCTGTCTACAACAAGTAGTACTTCATCCGGATTCACTACGCTGTGAATCTGGCGAAGTTCTTCCATCAGTTCTTCATCAACATGCAGACGTCCAGCTGTATCGATAATAACATAGTCATTACCATTATCTTTGGCATGTTGTAGACCTTGACGTGCGATCTCAACAGGGCTTGTCTGATCTCCCAGTGTGAATACCGGCGCTTTGATCTGCTCTCCAAGTACTTGCAACTGTTTGATCGCTGCCGGACGATAAATATCGCCTGCAACAAGCAATGGTCTGCTGTTTTGCTTTTGCAGCATTTTAGCCAGTTTACCCGATGTGGTTGTTTTACCAGCACCCTGCAAACCAACCATCATCAGCACCGTAGGCGGTTTGTTCGCTTTAGCCAATTTCGCTTGGCTTCCACCCATCAAATCCGTTAGTTCCTTGTTAACGATGTCGATGATGACCATTCCTGGCGTGAAGCTCTCCATCACTTCTTTGCCAACAGCCTTCTCTTTCACCTTGGCGATGAATTCCTTGACCACTTTGAAGTTTACATCCGCTTCGAGCAATGCCAGACGTACCTCGCGCATAGCCTCGGCTACATCTTCATCAGACACCTTGCCTTTGCCGCGCAGCTTGCTGAACACATTCTGTAATCGGGTCGTTAATCCTTCAAATGCCATGATCCCACCTCCTTAAGCTTTAATACTGTTTTCAAGACCGATACGTTCCGCTCTGCCAATTTTCATTCACTAAGCTGAGCAACGATATCGTGTATTTGTTTGTTGTTATCAATGGAGACGCCTGCGCGTTCCAATGCATTTTGCAAATCTTCAAGATTGCGATTACGCCGTTCATGCTTTTCCAGCAAGCCCAGCTTGCTTTCGTAATTTTCCAGCACTTGTTCGGCACGCTTGATATGCTCGTATACCGCCTGGCGGCTGATCTCAAACTCGGCTGCAATTTCACCAAGTGAGAAATCGTCATGAAAGTAATACTTTAGAAAAGTCTGCTGTTTCTCGGTAAGTAACAATTCATAAAAAGCAAACAGCAAGTTAATCCGGTTTGTCTTCTCAAGCCGATTTTCTTGACTCACATCGGGGCACTCCCTTCGTCAAGGAAAAACACTTTACACTCTTGCAACGTTCCTAATAATACCTAAAACAAATCAGGTTGTCAAGCAAAAATACTTGTCACAATAAAAACAGCTCTGATGATATGTTATTTCGATGTTTAACGGGTGGTTTATACCCTTTTTTACAACCAGCAAATCCTGTCTGTATCTCTGCGATCCACCTCTATGTAGAAGAAAAAACGAATGCGTCTCAGTCCGTTGAGATGCATCCGTTTATGGCGTTCTAACGAAGTGGTGTCAGGTACAGCAGTACCATAAAGAAATGAAGAATACTGCCTGCTAACACAAAGAGATGCCAAATCGCATGGTGGTACGGAAATCCACGCCATACATAAAAGAGCGTACCCAGTGTATACATCAGGCCTCCAGCAACCAGCAGCACAATACCGCCTGTAGGAATGGCAGCCATAAGCGGTTGCCAGGCAATAACGATCAGCCAGCCCATCGCAATATAAAAAATCGTGGACATGAATAGAAACTTTTTCGTAAAAAATGCCTTAAAGATCACGCCGAATAATGCGATACCCCAGATTATACCAAACAGGGTCCATCCAAGTGTACCGCGAACAGCAATAAACAAAAGCGGAGTGTACGATCCCGCAATAAACAAATAAATGGAAGAATGGTCGAAAATCTCAAATAAATCTTTCACTTTTCCATCTTTCCATGCATGCACGAGTGTAGAACTTGTATAGAGCAGCAGCATGGTGATTCCGTAGATCGTGAAACTGACCACATGCCAAGCCGTGCCTTTCATACTTGAAAATACAATCAATATCACCAGTGCAGCTACACTGAGTGCAGCGCCGATTCCATGTGTCACCGCATTGGCGACTTCTTCACGGCGAGAATAGGTATACGTATTGGCCATTTTCAACCGTCCTTTCTAACCCTTTAACATTGCCTTCTTTATTCCTCCATTATACACGTATTGCCAGTGACATTACACGTGACACTTATCACGTATATCACTGGCAATACGGTTAACATTATATTAATTCATTCTATTATTAATGATTCTAGGAATTAGCTTCCTCTTCTTCAGCACTTTCCGCTGGCTGTTCCTGGATCAATCCGGCGAACAAAGCATGCACAAATTGCTCCGAATCAAACGGCTGCAGATCATCAATTTTTTCACCCAGTCCTACGAGCTTCACAGGCAAGTCCAGCTCCTGACGGATCGCAACAACGATCCCCCCTTTGGCTGTTCCATCCAGTTTCGTCAGTACGAGGCCAGTTACACCGCTTTTCTCACCGAAAAGTTTGGCTTGGTTCAAAGCATTTTGACCTGTTGTTGCATCCAGTACCATCAGTACTTCATGCGGAGCATCCGGAATTTCACGCTGAATGACACGATAGATCTTGTTAAGCTCGTCCATCAGGTTAGATTTGTTTTGCAGACGACCTGCTGTATCACAGAGCAGAACATCCGCACCCCGTTGTTTCGCTGCCTGTACCGCATCATACATAACCGCTGCTGGATCAGAACCAGATTGCTGTTTGATCACATCAACACCGGCACGTTGCCCCCATACTTCCAGCTGTTCAATGGCTCCGGCACGGAACGTATCTCCAGCTGCCATGATGACTTTTTTACCTTGTTGTTTAAATCGATGTGCCAGCTTGCCAATCGTTGTTGTTTTACCCACACCGTTAACACCAACGAACAAAATGACGGTAATGCCATCCGGATTCATTTTCAATTCATTGTTCTGTTCACCGCGAAGAAGATCCGTCAGTTTCTCGGACAATACAGGCTGCAGCTCAGCCGCATCCTCAATTTTGCGTTTTTTCACCTCAACGCGCAGGTCTTCGATCAGATTCATGACTGTATTCACGCCAACGTCTGCTCCGATCAAAATCTCTTCCAGTTCTTCATAGAACTCTTCATCGATTTTTTTGCGGCGGATTACGAGATCCGACACTTTTTCCACTAACCCTTTACGTGTCTTTTCCAATCCATCCTTGAACTGTTTGGTGACCGACTCCGTTTTGCTTGCAATGCTGTCTCTCAGCTTTTTAAAAAAACTCATAAAGCCCCTCCATCGTGTACATAATCTAAGCGCTTTTGCAAAAATGCTCAATCTGAATGATTTTCAATGATTACAATGAGTTCATTTGTCTCGCAGGTTTGGATCAGATCAGGCAATTACTGCTTCCTCATCTTCCAATTTAACCGAAACGAGCTTGGATACTCCGCCCTCTTCCATTGTAACACCGTACAGCACATCAGCCTCTTCCATCGTACCTTTACGATGGGTAACAACGATAAACTGTGTCTGTTCGGAGAATTCACGCAAGTACTGAGCAAAACGTACCACGTTAGCTTCGTCCAGTGCTGCCTCTACTTCATCCAGCACGCAGAATGGTACCGGTTTGACATGCAGAATAGCAAATAACAAAGCCATCGCCGTCAAAGCCCGCTCCCCACCGGATAACAGTTGCAGGTTTTGCAGTTTCTTGCCTGGTGGCTGAGCCACAATATCTATTCCCGTTTCAAGCAAGCGCTCCGGGTCCATGAGAACAAGGTCAGCACGTCCCCCGCCAAACAGCTTGGTAAACACGGTACCGAACTCACGGCGGATGGCATCAAACGTAATCTTGAATCGCTTCGCCATCTCGTCTTCCATTTCCCGAATAACCTGATACAACGTCGTTTTAGCTTCCACCAGGTCATTCTTCTGTTCACTCAGGAACTCGTATCGCTCATTGACTCGCTGGAACTCCTCAATCGCTCCTAGGTTAACATCACCCAGGGCGGATATACTGCGCTTCAGCTTCTGTACCTCTGCCTGTGTATGCTCCACATCTTCCGGCACAGGATAACGCTCTTTGGCCAGTTCATAGCCCAGTTCGTATTCATCCGTCAGTTTCCGCAGTATATTTTCCAGCTCAACATCCAGCCGGTTCACGGAAATTTCCGTCTGTCGCATCTGCTCTTCCACAGCTTTTAACTGCGTGCGCTGTTCCTTCGTTTCGCTCTCTGCAAGCTCAAGCTTTTTAGACAACTCACTTCGTGCAGCACGTTTGAAGTCCAGCTCTTGGGAAGCTTCCGCTTTTTTCAGCTTGTACTGGTTCAGATCTTCAATCTGCTTGACACTCTCGGTCTGTGTTTTCTTGAGATCTGCTTCCATCGAAGCCAGCAACGTGCGATTCTGACGAAGATCTTTCACCAACGACTCCACTTCTCGCTCAAGACGTCGCAATTGTTCCCCATTGGAGAATCGCTCCTGATCGAGCTTGCCTTCGCGCACTTTCAATTCGGTGAGTTGGCTCTGCAATTCTTCCTTCGCGGATTCATTGGCTTTCCGAGCAAACTCAGCTGCATGAATGGCACGATGAGTCGCTTTTTCTTCCTCTTCAAGCTGCTCCAGCTTCTTCACAGCGACGATGCGAGCCGTATCCAGCTCTTTGATCTCTTCGGTAAAGCCGCTCTTCTCCTGCCCGGCAACGGCAACCTGTTCAAGCACATGGCGAAGCTCATGCTCTACCTGCTTCATTTCCATCGAAGCCTGCTGTTCTGCATTTCGGGTATCATCACCGGACTGACGAAGTTCATCCAGTTTGTCCTGACACTGCTCCAATTGAACTTTTACATCATCCACACTGCGATGCAGTTTCACGATCTGATTTTCGGTATCCAAAATATCCTGGTCGAGCTGGTCCAGCTGCCGTTTCCGACTGAGCAGACTCACATTTTTCTTGTGCTGGCTACCACCCGTCATGGAACCACCCGCATTGACGACGTCACCTTCAAGGGTCACAACCCGGAATCGATACTGGCAGCGAGCCGCAATTTTATTGGCGACCTCCAACGTTTCGGCAATAATAACATTACCGAGCAAGCTGCCAATGATTGAAGCATATTTGGATTCGAATTGTACAAGATCAGCACCGATCCCCACAAAACCCTCCATACCTTCGATCATGGAACGTTCAGCCGCTCCAATGGCACGAGGACGAATGACATCCAAAGGCAGGAACGTTGCACGCCCCAACTGGCGTTGCTTCAGAAAAGCAATTGCCTGTCTGGAAACTGATTCATTTTCCATGACTACATGCTGCAAGGATGCTCCCATTGCTGTTTCTACCGCAAGTTCGATCTTCTCGGGAACTTTGACAAGTTCAGCTACAGCTCCATGAACACCGCTCAGCGTACCTTTACGTGAAGCCTTGAGGACTTCCTTGACACCCAGCATGAATCCGTCAAAATCATCCTGCATCTCTTTCATCGTATCGCGGCGGGAAACTTGAGCTTCACGCTTCTGTTCCCATTTACGGACCGTACCCCGACTTTCTTCGAGCAGCTTCTGCAGCGACTGGAGTCGTTCACTTTCCGTAATATATCCACCACGTAGATCACTGATTTCTTTGCCCAAACGAACAACTTTTTTCTCAATGTCCGCTTTACGACTTTCCAGTGTCTCTTTTTGATCTTCCCATTTGCCCGATTCCTCAGCAGCGCGATTCATTCTGCGCTCCAGCGTTTCTTTCTGCTGATCCACATAACGAATTTCATTGCGTGTCTGAGCCATCTGATTCATCAGTTCCAGCAAGTTGCCTTTGAGACTTTCCTCTTGCTGTTGACTAATGCCGCCTGTAACACCGATGAGTTTGGCTTCTTCCTGAGACAACTGATTTTTCACATCATTCAGTTCATGCTCAAGTTTGCCAAACTTCTCACGCAGTGCAAGCAGCTCGGTTTCCCGTTCGCGATGTCTTTCTTCACTGGCAGCAAGCGTTACTTTAAGCTGCTCCTGATTTGTTTGCAGATGGTGGGAGCGCTCCTTGAGCAATTCTCCAAGCCCTTCACTTTTCTCTGTCGCTTCACTGAATTGTAATAAAGCGGCTTGCAGTTGCTCTGTCTCTGTTTCCAGGATACGCAGCGCATTCCGATCATTTTCCAGCTTGGCATCATGCGTAGAGACAATCGCCGCCAGTCCAACCTCTTCCTGTTTTAGCGATTGCAGGCGCTCGTTCGCCTTACTCCAGGACGCATGAATCTGTTCGATCTGGTACACATACATGGAAATTTCCTGCGATTTGAGCTGAGAACGAAGTTCCTTATAATGGATCGCTTTCTCCGATTGTTCCTTCAGCGGACCAATCTGATCTTCCAGTTCGGTTACCAGATCATGAATACGCAGCAAATTCTGCTCTGTCTCATCCAGTTTGCGCGTCGCATCCCGCTTGCGGGATTTATATTTAACGATACCTGAAGCTTCTTCAAAGATACCTCTGCGATCCTCTGAACGGGTACTCAGAATCTCTTCGATCCGCCCCTGTCCAATAATCGAGTAGGCTTCCTTACCGATGCCGGTATCCATAAACAACTCCGTGATATCCTTCAAACGACAAGATTGTTTGTTGATAAAATATTCACTATCTCCGCTGCGATGTACACGACGAGTCACTGTCACCTCACCGAAATCCAATGCAAGTGCGTGATCCTCGTTATCAAGCGTTAGCGACACCTCACCGAAATTAACGGCCTTCCGTGCGTCACTGCCTGCAAAGATGATATCTTCCATCTTGCCACCACGCAGCGACTTGGCACTTTGTTCACCCAGAACCCAGCGAATTCCGTCCGATATATTACTCTTTCCACTTCCGTTCGGACCTACAACAGCCGTAATGCCACGAACGAACTCCATCTCCGTTTTGTCGGCGAATGACTTGAATCCACCCAATTCAATCCGTTTTAAAAACATAGGGTTTCTCGTCACCTCCTCTTGCAAATTTCAAGTATTGCATTCCAGCGCCTAAATAAATTGAACCATTGCTATTACACATGACTACTTCGATTGCAGTACCATCCTCCGATCGCCCTTATCCCCAGATTTTCTTGATTCCCTTATCCAAGGAAAAAATCCGTTGATAAATGCGGAGCAGATGCTTCCGATGTAGCTTTCTTTCAGAAAGCTTTTAGCTTCGCTTCTTCAGATTGGTTCTGCACTCTTCGTTTTGTGTAAAATAAGGTTCACTTATTTAGTTAACGATCAGGCTAACTCCCCCTGAACCTGTTTACAAAAAAAAGAGCAAAAAGCAGTCCGGCCGATTACTTCCGCCGGGGCGGACCCGCGGGCTGCTCTTTGCTCTTCGTTTGTCTATGCGCTATCGGTTAAGCTCCGGCTTCCGGAAGCTTCAGTCGATCAAGTGCTGCAGATGCAGCCTGTTGTTCCGCTTCCTTTTTGGAACGTCCTGTACCTCTGCCAAGCCTTTCTTGACCCATATGGACCTCCGAGACAAACTCACGTTCATGGGCAGGTCCCCGTTCCTCAACGATACGGTATTCCAAAGCTCCCATATTGTGATGCTGAGTAAGTTCCTGCAGTTCCGTTTTGTAATCACTCATTTGCAGCTTGCTGCCCAATACGATTAATGGGAAGACATGCTGGTCGAGAAATGTCCGAACAGGCGCAAGCCCCTGATCCAGATATAATGCACCAATGAAAGATTCAAACACATCTGCCAGCAGAGCCGGCCGTGTCCGTCCTCCAGTTAGTTCCTCACCTTTACCAAGAAGTACATACTGCCCAAAACCCAACGCTTCAGCAAATTTGACGAGGGAAGGCTCACAGACAATGGATGCCCGCAGCTTAGTTAATTCACCTTCCGGACGGTTAGGATACAAATGATACAAGTACTCCGATACAGTCAGTTCCAGCACGGCATCGCCCAGAAATTCCAGACGCTCGTTGTCCTGATGCTGACTGAACCGGTGTTCGTTTACATAAGAAGCATGGGTAAACGCTTGTTTTAAAAGCTGCCTGTTGTCAAATTTGATTTGAAGTTTATGTTGTAACTGCTTCAGATCTTCACTCAAACGAACTAGCCCCTTATGCTTCAAATTTTTTGAGAATAATGGTGGCATTGTGACCGCCGAATCCAAATGAATTGGACATGGCAATATTAACTTTGGTTTGACGTGGAACATTTGGTACATAATCCAGATCACATTCCGGGTCCTGATTTTCCAGGTTAATCGTTGGAGCCAGTGTCTGATGTGTCAGTGACAATCCGCAGATAACCGCTTCTACACCACCAGCAGCGCCAAGCATGTGGCCCGTCATGGATTTAGTGGAACTCACGGCGAGCTTGTACGCATGATCACCAAACGCCTTTTTGATCGCAAGTGTTTCAGATCTGTCGCCTACAGGCGTCGAAGTTCCGTGTGCATTAATGTAGTCCACTTCTTCAGGCTCAATACCCGCATTACGAAGTGCCATCTTCATGCAACGTGCTGCTCCGTCCGGATCTGGTTCTGTCATATGATGTGCATCGCCTGTCAGACCGTAACCGATCACTTCACCATAAATGCGTGCACCACGTTTTTGAGCATGCTCCAGGGATTCCAGAATCATAACACCAGCGCCTTCGCCCATAACAAAACCATCACGTTCTGTATCAAAAGGACGGCTTGACTTCGCAGGATCATCATTACGTGTAGACATTGCGCGCATCGCACAGAACCCTGCAAGACCCGTTGGTCTGATTGTTGCTTCCGCACCACCACAGATCATGGCATCTGCATCACCATTGGCAATCAGCTTGAAGGAATCTCCGATGGAGTGTGTACCTGTTGCACAAGCAGTAACAACGTTAATGTTAGGACCTTTGGCGCCAAGGGAAATGGACATTTGGCCTGAAGCCATGTTGGAGATCATCATGGGAATAAAGAATGGGCTTACCCGTTTTGGACCTTTTTGCAACAATGCATTATGTTGGTCCTCCCACGTACCCAATCCACCAATACCTGATCCGATGGATACACCGAAACGCTCTGCATCAATATTCTCGTTAATTTTCAAACCACTGTCTTCAACGGCTTTGAAGCCGGCTGCCACAGCGAACTGTACAAAACGATCCATTTTGCGAGCATCCTTGCGATCCATATATTCTTCCGGGTTGAAATCCTTGATCTCGGCTGCAAT
This sequence comes from Paenibacillus sp. FSL R7-0026, assembly GCF_038004485.1. Lineage (NCBI taxonomy): Bacteria > Bacillati > Bacillota > Bacilli > Caryophanales > Paenibacillaceae > Paenibacillus > Paenibacillus sp. FSL R7-0026. The sequence goes on along the minus strand of NZ_JBBORG010000001.1, from coordinate 2,073,900 downwards.
CTGTGTCGTGTATTCACTAACATCAAACGCCTCAATCTGAGAAATTCCGGACTTTCCTGCCATTAAACTGCCCCAGAACGTTTCCAAATCTTTTCCGAGCGATGTCATTACGCCCATTCCGGTAATTACTACTCTTTGTTTCAAACCGAGTCACCTCTATATCGACTGCATTACGCAAGTATTTTGTGGGAATATCCGCAAACAGACATCTACTCAACCAAGATAGGCCTGTTTGAGTATAGCTGCTTGCGGAATGAGAAAAACCAATGAATGATGAGAAGTCCCGCCTGTTCGAAAACATGTGCGGGACTAAAAATGACTTTAGGTATGAGATTGTATGTAGTTTACAACTTCACCTACGGTCGTGATTTTTTCTGCATCTTCATCAGAGATTTCCAAATCAAATTCATCTTCCAATTCCATGACCAATTCCACTACATCCAAAGAATCAGCACCCAAATCTTCTTTGAAAGATGCTTCAAGTGTAACTTCAGCTTCGTCTGCGCCCAAGCGGTCGACGACGATGCGTTTTACACGCTCCAATACATCGGACATCCGGTTCACCTCCTTCTTTGGTATTATACGAGAATCGCAGGCAAAATGCCATAGAAGACATATGCGGCTCCCGGCCGGGGAACCCGGCCTTTTTCCGGCATTTCGGATCGTCCAGCGCCTGTTCCCCGACTATTGTTCAAGTCCGGGAAGAATTACATGTACATGCCACCATCAACATGCAGTGTCTGCCCTGTCATATAAGATGAAGCCTGTGAAGCCAGGAACGTGACTACACCGGCGATTTCATCCGGCTGACCCAAACGGGACAACGGAATACCACTTAGCATACCGTCCACCAGCTCCTGGGACAACTCTTTTGTCATATCTGTCTCAATGAAACCTGGTGCAACACAGTTAACTGTGATTCCACGAGAAGCCAGTTCACGAGCAGATGCCTTTGTCAGGCCAATGACTCCTGCTTTGGCAGCAACATAGTTCGCTTGTCCAGCATTACCGAGCACACCTACAACCGAGGAGATATTGATAATTCTTCCCGACCGTTGTTTCATCATTGGACGTGTAACCGCCTTAAGGCAGTTAAACACACCTTTGAGATTGGTTTCAATAACCTGATCGAATTCTTCCTCTTTCATACGCATGATCAGATTATCACGGGTAATTCCAGCATTGTTCACCAGAATATCAACGTTGCCCCATGCTTCGAGTGTAGCTTTGACCATTTGTTCAGCTTCATCCATCAGGCCAACATTGGCTTGAAGTGTAATCGCCTTGACTCCTTTGGCACGAATCTCTTCCGCCACTTCCTCAGCTGCCGCTTGGCTACCCGCATAATTCACGGCTACGTTCGCTCCAGCTTCTGCAAGTGCCAGTGCAATACTGCGCCCGATGCCCCGGGATGCCCCGGTAACGAGTGCATTTTTACCTTCTAATGGTTTAGACATAATCATTCCTCCTTTCCCCAAATCTATATCAGTTCAACCAAAGAATGTTTACACTTGCCACTCCGATGACAGAATAACCTTCCGATCGCTGTTATCCCCAGATTTTTTGATTCCCTTTTCTAAAGGGAAAATCCGGTGATAAAGGCGAACACTCCGCTTCTTCAGGTTTTTTCTGTCCTCTCCGTTCTCGTGTAAAAAGTTTAGTTTAACTCATATAATTCCTTCTAATTCACTTGCCGTTGCTTCGAGCGTTTCAAGACTGTTCACATTGTACAGTTTTACGGTTTTATCTGTTTTTTTAATCAAACCGGTCAATACACTGCCAGATCCAATCTCGATGAACGTATCCACGCCTTGCTCAATAAGCCATGTCACACTGTCTTCCCATAATACAGGAGAATAGACCTGAGCTGTCAACAAATCCTGAACCTGTCCATCCTCTGCAGGTCTTGCAGTCACATTAGCAACTACAGGGACCGCTGCCGGTGAGAACGTAACGGTTTTCAGTTTCTCTGCCAGCTTCTCAGCTGCACCCTTCATCAATGAAGAGTGGAACGGACCGCTTACTTCCAATGCAATGGCGCGTTTACCGCCTGCTTCTTTCACTCGTTCCGCGACAGCAGCTACGCCTTCCTTCACACCAGAAATGACGATTTGTCCCGGACAATTAATGTTGGCAAGTTCAACCGCATGACCACTTTCAGATACGTCACGGCAAAGCACCCCCAGCGCTTCCCGATCCGCACCCAACACAGCAGCCATCGCTCCTTGTCCACCCGGTACTGCCTGTTCCATATACTGACCACGTGCCCGCACAGTGCTCACTGCGTCAGCAAACGAAAGAACGCCCGCTGCCACCAGTGCACTGTATTCTCCCAGACTGTGTCCAGCCGTATAGTCAGGCTGAATTCCTTTTTCTTTGAAAGCTTCAAGCAAGGCAATACTTGCTGTCAACAGAGCCGGTTGTGTATTTGATGTCTGTTTCAACTCGGTCTCCGGTCCTTCAAATACAAGGTTGCTCAGCGAGAAACCCAATGTTTCATCTGCTGTGCGAAAAATTTCGGTTGCCGCAGGCACGGACTCATACGCGTCCTTGGCCATGCCTACAGCCTGTGATCCCTGTCCGGGAAATACAAATGCTATTTTACCCATCTCATTCATCTCCCAGATGTCTATTTTACCAAACGAGTACCGATGCACCCCATGTCAAACCGCCACCGAATCCAACCATCAGAACGGTATCTCCGGCTTTCATGCGACCTTCCTCCGCTGCTTCTACCAGAGCAAGCGGTATGGAAGCAGCAGATGTGTTTGCATACTTATCCACGTTGACTACAACCTTTTCTTCAGGAAGTTCAAGTCGTTGCATCGCAGATTGGATAATCCGAATATTCGCTTGGTGAGGAACAAACAGATCCACATCCGTACGCTCCATACCAGCCTTGCGTAATACCTCAATGGTAGCCGTCCCCATGACACGTACCGCAAACTTAAACACTTCACGACCGTTCATGTTGATGTAATGCTTTTTATTTTCAACGGTCTCTGCAGTAGCAGGCAGACGGGAACCGCCACCTTCCATCTGAAGAAGACTACCGCCAGCACCTTCGGCACCGAGATCGAATGCTTTGAATCCGCGACCTTCCGGAACTTCACCAACGACTACCGCGCCTGCTCCATCACCAAAGAGGACACAAGTGTTACGGTCTGTATAATCCGTAATACGAGACAAGCAGTCCGCACCAATCACAAGTGCATTGTTGTACATACCGCTTTGGATGAAGCTCGTAGCACTAGCCAAACCGTATACAAATCCGGAACAAGCAGCCGACAGATCAAATGCCGCGGCACCTTTTGCACCCAATTTGTCCTGTAAGATGCAGGCTGTCGATGGGAACGAAGAATCCGGAGTAATCGTTGCAACAATAATCAGATCAAGATCACTGCCTGTCATACCTGCAGATTCAAGGGCTTTAATCGCCGCTTCATATGCCAGGTCAGAAGTTGCCTGATCGGGTGCAGCGATGTGACGCTCTTTGATTCCTGTACGACTGACGATCCACTCGTCATTGGTATCGACCATTTTCTCCAGATCGCTATTTGTCAAAATTTTCTCAGGCACATATTTCCCTGTACCAATAATCCCTACTGGGCGCAAATTATTCATATCGTCACTCACTTCCCGCTAATTTCCTTAGATATGCTCTCTACCAGCTGATTCTGCACTGCAATCCGAGCTTGGCGCACAGCATTTTTGATGGCATTGCCATCAGCAGATCCATGACTTTTCACAACCAGTCTGCTCAAACCGAGGAGTGGCGCTCCGCCATGCTCCGTATAATCCAGCTTTCGTTTCAACCCACGCAGCTCAGGCATTAGTACAGCTGCAGCCAGTTTACTTTTGAGAGAAGATGAAAATTGTTCCTTAAGCAAGGCGAAAATGGCACCTGCTGTGCCTTCCAGCGACTTCAGCAGGATATTCCCTGCAAAACCGTCACATACAAGCACATCACAAGCACCAGTCAGCACATCACGTGCCTCAACATTACCGACAAAACGAATTGGGAGTTGTTCCAGTAAAGGGTATGCATGTTTGGTTAACTCATTTCCCTTACCTGGCTCTGTTCCTACATTGAGCAAGCCCACTCGTGGGGACTCAATGCCCTGTACTTTTTGCCGATACAAACTGCCCATCAGACCATACTGTGCAAGATGCTCCGGTTTGGCATCCATATTCGCTCCTAGATCCAGCGCAAGCACACCTACATCATCAATCGTTGGAATCATAGGCGCAAGCGCCGGACGTTCAATGCCTTCCATGCGACCTACAACAAGCAAACCCGCTGTCATGAGCGCTCCAGTATTGCCCGCCGAGATCATCGCGTCCGCTTCGCCCTCTTTCAGCATGCGGCCTGCGACCACCATGGAGGCATCCTTTTTGCGACGCACTGCTTTGACGGGTTCATCATCCGAACCAATAACTTCGGAAGCATGCCGGACCGTAAGATTGGCAGGTCTAACACCTGACTGACTCAAAAGAGGCTCCAGCTTGGCTTCATCGCCGATCAGGACGATCTGTGTATCCGCCCATTCCGTGGCTGCGGCAATCGCACCTTCTACCGTTGATGCAGGTGCATTGTCGCCTCCCATGGCATCAATGACGATTTTCATTCCAAATGACCTCCTTCTCCGCTGTCTTCTCCACCTGAATGGTAGATTACAAAGTTGCCTTGAAACACCATTTCTTCACCTACATAAGTGAATACTTCCACTTTGGCTTTGCCCTTTTGACCCGGAATCGATCTCACATAAGCCTTTGCAATACATTTTTCTCCCAAATGAACCGAACGGACAAAGCGAATGTCTGCTGATGCAGTCAACGCGATCTCGTCATTAATAATTGCTACAGCCAAGGAGTTAGCCTGTGCAAAGACATAGTGTCCGCGTGCAATACCTGTTCTGGAAAAAACGTGTTCTTCCTTAATCTCAAACAGGGAAATCCCGCTCTTATCCAGTTGCAGATCCACAATATCACCGATAATCTCATGCAAGGGCAACGAGCGTACCTGATCATACGAGAGCTCTGCCATCAGTTTCATCCGCTCCCTAAGTTCGGGTATTCCAAGTTCCAGCCTGTCAAGACGAATCGTCTGAATACTCACCTTCAATTGGCGTGTAAGTTCCTGATCCGTCACAAACGGGTTCTCTTCTATCATTTTGGTTAACTGCTGTTGCCTCTGTCTCTTCGGTACACGTTCGATGCCTGACACCCCCCGCTGTATCGTTTACGGAACCGTCCCGTCCGGCCAGTTCAACCATTCTTTCGTGTTGCTTCTATAGTTGCATCCCTGGTCACCAGGGTCGTTCTCAAACGGATTATGGTTCATCTATATGTAACGTCAAATCTTAGAACCTGGTACTAAACTATAGTATATCTCATCCCGTGTCAAAAAGAAAGACTGGCCTAACAAAAACAATTCACCCTTCTGGTGCAAGGATTTCATGCTTGTTAGCTCACTCTACCTACACTCTCTAATCCAAAAAAAGTAGCACCTCATCGAAATGAAGTGCTACTTAATGTCCAACTATTATTGAGAGATGATCTCTCTTGCTTTGTACGTTCCGCACACTTTGCACACGTGGTGACTAAGTTTAAGTTCGCCACATTGTTCACATTTCACCATGCCCGGTACAGCCAATTTAAAGTGAGTGCGACGTTTGTCGCGACGCGTCTTGGACGTTCTCCGTTGAGGTACTGCCATTATTCCCACCTCCTTATCAAAATCAACCTTTGCAGGTAGTCTTAAAATGTTCGATTTTCAATCATGCTCATTTAAAAAAATCCTTGAGCCCTGCAAGCCGCGGATCAATAACCTCGTTATCACAACCGCAGTCACCTTCGTTCAGCTCATGGCCACACTTGGGGCATAACCCTTTGCATGTATCGCTACATAGCGGTATAAACGGAAGATCCAGCAGAAAAGCTTCCTCGGCATAACTCTTCAGATCAACGCTATCTCCATCCACATAGAGCGTATCATCGTCTTCGTGTAATCCCTCTGGCTGTTTTCCCTGCTTGAATTGCTCATGAAAATCAATATGAAAATGTTCATTGATTGGCTTGAGACAACGGGAGCACAACATGTCCACTCCTACAGTCAGCTTGCCATGAACATCCACAACGTCACCTTCTCTGAATTCTGCAGATAAGTCCGCAGTCAGCGGGGTAACGGCTGTGATATCTTGTCGGTTAGAAACCAGTTCCTTGATCTCCCACTGTTCGTTAAACTTCAGGGGACCATCACTGGTAGCCACTTTGCGAAATGGCATTAACATTTCCATCACTCCAAACGAAACCAATTTCATAATTCGTATCAAACGTATCACGACAGTTATACAGGTCAAGCCTGCTTTTGTAAAGCAATAAATCCTGACTGTATGTATTCTGACGAATCTTCGTTAAAAGTATTATGAAATTGACTTAACAAACAAAAATCATTATACCGATTTTTCAAGACGTTTGTCAACACTTTTAACTTTACACCCTATTTTAAAAACAATGGCCCAGAACCGTTTACTCCATCTGGTCTATTATAGACTCACTTTAAGATAAATCACAAGTCGTCATTTTAGTTGTTGCTCCTTGCAAATAGCGGTCACATTTCGTTAACGTTTGGTGTGATCTATGTCACACAGACCCGCTTGCTCCCTATCTATACTTGCTATAAACCAAAGCACGATCAGCTCCATGACCGATTTATTATCCAACTATTTCATATTATATCGGGAGGGAAAATGTATGTTAAGCGAGCACACCATTAGAGTCATTAAGTCTACAGTACCCGTACTTGAAGTCCACGGCGAAGCGATCACACGCCATTTCTATGAAACGATGTTCGCAGCTCATCCGGAACTACTGAATATTTTCAATCATGCAAATCAGAAACAGGGACGACAGCAAGCCACCCTCGCCAATATGGTATACACCGCTGCCTTGCATATCGATAATCTGTCCTCCATCCTGCCTGCCGTTCGACAAGTTGCACATAAACATCGCAGCCTGGGTATCGTTCCCGAGCAATATGCGATTATCGGTACCTATCTGCTACAAGCCATCAAAGATGTGCTTGGAGACGCGGCAACGGATGAAATCATCACGGCGTGGGGCGAAGCCTACAATGTCATTGCAGACGCCTTTATCGGGATCGAACAGAACATGTATACGGAAGCGGAAAACCAGACGGGTGGCTGGGAAGGATTTCGTACCTTCAAGGTTGCCAAGAAAGTACAGGAAAGTGAAATCATCACGTCCTTTTACCTCGTTCCAAACGATGGTCAGCCCATTTCCAGTTATGAACCGGGACAATACATCAGTATCAAAATCCAGCCAGAGGCACAGTCATTTACCCAGATTCGTCAGTATAGCCTTTCAGACACCCCGGGTAAACCTTACTATCGCATTTCCGTTAAGCGTGAGCGAGGTGTGTTAGAGCGTCCTGACGGAGTTATATCCACGTATCTCCACGATCACATTGAAGAAGGTAGTCTGGTGGAACTATCCGCTCCTGCTGGCGACTTCACGCTGAATGCAGACGATAAACGGCCTGTTGTTCTCCTGAGTGGTGGTGTGGGTCTAACGCCCATGATCAGCATGTTAAATACGCTCGTTAACTTGAATGAAAATCGTACAATTACATTTTTGCATGCAAGTCCCAATGGTCAATCGCACGCGTTCCGTGATCATGTGAACAGTGTGGCCAAACGTAATCAGGGCGTTAAAGCTTATTATTGTTATACTCAACCTGAGGATGCTGATCGTGAAAATGAGTATTTTCATAAGGCAGGTTATATGGATGCGGTCTGGCTTCGTCAAGTGATCGATGAACTGGATTCCACTTATTATCTGTGCGGACCGGTTTCGTTCATGCGGGCAGTGTATACGGAACTTCAGGCGCTTGGTGTTGCAGCGGACAACATTCATTATGAATTTTTTGGGCCCAAAGCAAGTTTATCTCCCGCGCCGGAAAGTGTCTAAGCGTTCTGATTTATTAAGTTGAAGAGGTCGTTCTCCCATTATCGAAAATATGTAATATACAATAGATTTGCAGGTACAGTCTGACATCCGTTGATGTTGGATTTGTGCCTTTTTCTTGTCTGAATTGGTGCATGATTTGATCTAATACATGACATCCCCTATGATGGAATGGATGTTATACATACTCGGTTATCCAATCGAAAGGAGTACGTCTAATCATGAAAGCCGTAGGCGTCATTGTTGAATATAATCCCTTGCATAATGGACATGTTTATCATTTGCAGGAAGCTCGGCGGCTAAGCGGCGCAGACGCCGTTGTTGCCGTTATGAGCGGCCCTTTTCTCCAGCGTGGCGAACCCGCCATCGTCGGTAAAAGGGCCCGCACCGAGATGGCGCTGCACGCAGGCGCCGATCTGGTACTGGAACTGCCGGTGGCGTACGCAGTACAACCGGCAGAGTGGTTTGCCTTCGGTGCGGTATCACTGCTGCACCGCACCGGCGTTGTGGACTCGCTGTGCTTTGGCAGCGAGTCCGGCGACCTGGACAGCCTGCAGCGCATTGCGCGCGTGCTGGCTGTAGAGCCCGCAGGGATGCGCGAGGACATCGCGCGCCGCCTGCGGGAAGGCGCCAGCTACCCCGCCGCGTACGCAGGCGCGGCGGCAGCGCTGGCGCCCGGCGGCGTCGATGCTCACGACGCCGCTGCACTGCTGGAGCAGCCCAACAATTCGCTTGGGCTGCACTACCTGATCGCGCTGCAACGACTTGGCAGCGCGATACAGCCCTTTACGGCGGCGCGTACCGGTGCCGCGTATCATGAGGCGACGCCCGGGCCGGGGGCGATCGCCAGTGCAACAGCCGTCCGCCGCCTGCTGATGGCGGACGGACCCAACGCCGCCGCGCCATACGTGCCGGCGGCAACCCTTGCCATTCTGCATCGCGAATGGCAGGAAGGGCGCGCTCCCATACACTGGGAGCGCTTTGCGCAGCCGCTGTTTCACCTTGCGGCCACCCGCCGTGCCTCCGAGCTGGAACGCATCGCCGAAGTCACGGAAGGCCTGGAACACCGGCTGAGCCGTGCACTCGCTCAGCTCCCGGAGCCTTCAGTCGAAACACTCCTGAATGCACTGAAGACCAAACGATACACACGCACCAAACTCCAGCGTATGCTCGCCCACCTGCTCCTGAATCACACCAAAGCCGAGTGTTCACCAGAGCAATTGGCTGCCGGACCTGGATATCTCCGAGTCCTCGGATTTAATGCTCAAGGGCAGAGCCTGCTTAAACAAATGAAGAAAACCGCATCGCTTCCAGTTGTACTGAAACCGTCGACGTTCACACACAATCAGCTGGAACTGGATATACAAGCTCAGGTTGCGTATGGGCTCGCTTGCGAGCATAGGGACACACGCAAGATGTTCAGTGACTACTATGAGTCACCTGTCAGACTGTAATCCGCTTTTGACCATAAGGCTTCATCTCTATAGAGCTTTTTATTCCATCATCAAACTGATCATTTGATATCCACTATTCGTTAATCAAATATACAATTAAAAAATCCCCTTGCTGCGCGCCTCTCAAGCACCTCGCAACAAGGGGATTTCCTTATTCACTTCTCTTGTTCTCTTAATTCTTTTTCTCTTAAATCTTTTGGGTATCTCTACCCCTTTGGGTCTAGTGAGTCTGTTGATCTTCTCAAATCTCTTGATCACACTTCATTCCACTGTAATCAATTATTCCGATTTTATCCGTTCTTTATCTATCCGGTTCAACGTTGGCTCGATCTCTTCCCGCTCGTTTTAAATCCTATGATTTTACGGACAAGGTTTTCAAATAAGCCAGCGCATCATCCACCGTGCTCACAGGCACAAGTTTCATTTTGGTGCCGATCTGTTCAGCCTTGGCTGCTGCTTCCTTATAGTTATCCTTGGGTACAAAGAAGATCTCCGCTTCTTTTCGATCAGCAGCTACAATCTTGTGCACTACACCACCAATTGCACCCACCACACCGTCCTTGGTAATGGTACCTGTACCCGCAATTCGATGCCCCTTGGTCAGATCTCCAGGTGTTAACTGGTTATAGATCTCCAACGTAAACATCAAGCCGGCAGACGGACCACCAACCTGAGTATCGGTGAAGGAGATCTGTTTGTCCGGATCTTCAGCTTTCACCTTCTGAACCGCACCAATCATTACTCCGAGTCCCGGGCGGGTTTCACCTGTTTTATTGTCTTTTACCTGGATCAGTTTCACGTCCCGGCTAATGGTCTCTCCACCACGTTCCAATTGCATTTCGACTGTATCTCCGACCTTTTTATCTTTTAACTGGGCAGAAAGCACCGTGTTATCCGGCGTAGCTGTTCCGTTCACTCCCAGAATGATATCTCCCGGAGCAATGTCTCCTTCCGGTTTTGGGTCTTCGGACAGTCCAAATACAAAGATATGTTCAGGTACAATAGAGTAAGTCACACCAGCCTGCTCATATGCAGCCTCCATTGCGGAGGATTGTGAGTCACTCATGAACCACACCTGTTCGGCAGAGTATTCCGCTTCGCTTTTGCCGCGCAGTCGGTCTTCCTTTTTATCCACTTGAGCATTTTTATTGAACAGAGAGGTTCCTAGCAAAAACACATTGGCATATGTTGCCGACACGGTCGTCATCATGAACACACCGCGTTCTTCCTGGTCTCCACCCTTAACGGTTACCATTGGTTTTACTTCATCTGCACTGCCAGGCATATATATGATATACGGCGTTGGCATGTACACGGCAACATAGACGACCAGAGCCACCACGATCACAAAGATCGAAGCTCTGAATCCGCCAGATTTCCGAATCCGATTCATCGCATGAGCCTCCGTTCTTTGTATCTCTATATAAGCTGAACTCTACACTAACCAGCGATCGTAATTCCACCTTGTGAATACTTCCATTCGTCGGTTAGATTCACGCTCCTTGTAATGCAGATACTCAGCTCATCTTGTTTATTCATTTTTTTCAAGTCTAACACTCTGGTCCTTGTGCATACAATGGTACAGGCCGGATAGGCCGCTGTATACAATAGCCTGTCCGGTCAAGGCCGAACCGCCCTTCGGGCGTCATTCGGCCGTCCATAACGATTCAGATGCCGAATCGGCGTTATCTGATATGAGGTGAAACGATGACATTACAGAGCGAGGTTAGAGATTCTGGCCCGTTACGAACGATAATCCTAAGTACCGGCGCTTTAATGTTGGTCATTGCGGTAGTTGCTTCCCCCAAAGAAGCGTTTGACGCCTCTATTCAAGGTCTGGATATATGGTGGAAAATCATCTTCCCTGCCATGCTCCCGTTCCTCATGTTATCCCAAATGCTCACTGCGTTTGGCTTCACCCACGCGATCGGCGCCTTGCTCGGACCGTTAATGCAACGCTGGTTTAGACTCCCAGGCAACGCAGGTCTGGCAATTGCCGTTGGCATGTGCGGCGGATTCCCCGCAGGAGCAGATGCGGTATCCCGTTTATTTCAGGATAGACAAATTACCGCCAAGCAGGCGGTTGTCCTTGCGGCGGCATCTCATTTTGCCAATCCAATGATGATCATTTTGGTCGTCGGTGCGGCTTTTCTCCACCAGCCAGCGGCCGGTTATTTTCTGCTCGTGGTCCACTGGATCAGCGGCTGGATTGCTGCCATTCTTGCCACACGTCTCCTGCCGGCACCGGGTAACCAGAAAGACAGGGTTGGCTCGACAGCCGTGCAAGCAGATAACAGCTCTCTTGATTCTCAGCCTGCAAGTCCTGCAAGTTCCACAAGTCGCTCATCTGCCCCCCACCACGCTACGAACAAACGAAGCAGTATATGGTCTGATATGATGATTGCAGCCAGGGAAGCCCATAGTCGTGATGGAAGAGGATTTGGCAAACTGTTAGGTGACACCGTATCTCAAGCTGTGCAGACCTTAATGATGACTGGAGGATACATGATCGGTTTTGCCGTGTTTATCCGGCTGATCTCCCTTTATCTGACTCCCGGGTCCTCTGCTGCGCTGTGGCCAGCCTTCTTTGAGCTTCATCTGGGCACCTATCATTTGAGCCAGACTTCACTTACACCCGCGCTGCTCATATCTCTACTTGCAGCCGTTCTGGGATGGGGTGGTTTATGCTCCCATCTGCAAGTCTCTGCTGTGCTGAAAACAACTGGTCCAAGCACCAAATCGATGTTGTACTTTGCGGGAGTTCGTCTGACTCATGGATTAGTCGCCTTTTTCATCAGTCTGTTCCTATGGATGCCGTTCAGCCGTTATAGCACAGAAGTCTGGACCACATTACAGACGAATGCAGAGCAGGACCTCTCAACACCATTCGGTTGGCTATTCATACATAGTCCAGGTAACACATACACAATCAACACCATTTGGAGTGTCTTCCCTGCTGCATGCATGGGTCTTGCGTTACTTCTTGCAGTCATGGTTAGTCTATCGGGTCTTACCTTTTGGTTTAACCGCTGGTTTTCTCGCTGATTTTCTGACGGAGCGCAGCTTCCACTTCAGGTGAGACAAGATCTGTAACATCTCCATGATAATGAGCGATTTCTTTGACGATGCTGGAACTTAAATAGGAATACTTCGGATTTGTCATCATAAATATCGTTTCCGCATCCGGATTCAACTTGCTGTTGGTCGATGCCAATTGCAACTCGTATTCAAAATCAGTTACCGAACGTATACCACGAACGATGACCTGAGCTTCCTTTTGCCGGACATAATTGGCTGTCAGATCGCGGAAACTATCCACCTCCACATTGGGTAGATGGCGGGTTACTTCCGTAATCAGTTCTTTGCGTTCCTCCACCGTAAACAGCGGATTTTTGCTCATATTGTTCAACACAGCCACAATGACGCGATCAAATTGCTTTGACGCTCTGGCGATAATATCCAGATGTCCCATCGTTACGGGATCAAAACTTCCAGGATATACGGCGATCCGTTCCTGTCGATGTATCATTTCAGTCATGAGGAGCCTCCTCTTCCGGTGTAATGGATTCTCCATCTTCAACTGCTTCAGACGCATAATAATAGATGGATACTGCCGTCTCCCCATACAAAGCCTTGCGCGTTTGTTCAAACGGGCCGAATTGCTCAGGGTAATCATGTTTGGATTCATATTCAAGCACGATGGTTGCTTCCGGTTCCAAAAGTTCCAGTTCGTGCATGGTCAGCATTAACTCGTGCCCGTTCTTCATGCGATATGGCGGGTCGAGAAACACCAGATCAAACGTTGTGCCTCGTTTGGCGAGTGCCTTCAACGCACGACCTGCATCATTACGATATACGGCCGCCTGGTCTTCAAGCTTGGTCGCCTTCAGATTCATGCGGATAACTTCAATACTTTTCGATTCCAAATCAACAAAAACAGCCTTGTCCATGCCGCGGCTCAGCGCCTCAATACCGAGACCCCCACTGCCTGCAAACAGATCCAATGCTGTACCGCCCTCAAAATAAGGACCAACCATGCTAAATAACGCTTCCTTCACCTTGTCGGTGGTCGGCCGCGTACCCGTGCCAGGAACAGCCTTCAGCGGCCTGCCTTTTGCACTCCCAGATACCACTCTCACTTGACGAGTCACCTTTTCTCTATGTAAGTTTATTGATACGACTATCGTACCACATTCGGGTTCGGTTTGAAAAATGTGCGGTCTTCATTTCCCTTGGAAAATTGTTGACGAATTGTTGACGCATATGTATAAAAAGGAAACAATCGGGCGATTCTATAATTATCGACATCACAAGTGTCGTAGACAACCGCGGAGAAGACTTACGTTTCCCCATAAGCTCTTCGTCCGGTTTCTCCTCTCCCATGAAAAAGAAGCTCTCGAAAGAGGGCTTCTTTTTGTTGTTTATGTTTTAATTTATTTTGCTAGTTATACTTTTCTTCAAATTCACTTATTTCGGCTTCCTCTTCGGTCTGCAACCATCCAATCTCCCTCAGCCACATGCCCATATCTGCTATAAATTGCTTGGCGTTTAGATGTTCAATCTTGTATTTTTGGATCTTTTCACTCAAAAAAGCATAAAACTCATGGCTTAACGCATACCGTTGTTTGCTTTTGCTTAATGTCTCATACCGATCCTCACTGACCACCATATCAAAATAGATGACATTCTCCTTCTTCACATGTCTGACCGTCGAATTCCTCTCATATTCTTCAGGAAGACACCTGAAAACAAAGAAGAGTTCAATATCAACTAGCTCATATTTGCTTTCTGCTTGATCAAAAACAGACTGCAACTCATCCGAAAGATTGGCAACTTGCGTTAAACCTGAAGTATCCGTTGATTTTCCGAAGATCATTATTGAACTCCTCCCGTTCATTTTCAACATTCGTAATGAAACTAAAAAAGGTTGACTAGTGATGTTATCTCCGTCAACCTTTCCTATGTTCATCCTTCTTGTGCCTTACCCCAACGTAGCAAGACCTTACGAGTTCAGCTCTCGATGTTTCCGATTGGAAAGTCGCAAATTGATCAATGGAATGATAAGTAAAACAACCGGCAAAAGAAGATTTATCGAACCCGTCTTAATCATCATGAAGGTAATAAACAGCACTGCGAGCCAGGTTATAATCTCCATCATTTCATATTTGGTTAACGTAAGCTTGAATGCTTTTCTCGAAATGAAACGAATTAAGAAATAAGCGATCAAGCTATAGAACAGGATCATCCCCAAAATTGCAACAGTGATTATGAGGTACATATCCACCATAAAAATCTCACCCGACCCTTATATCATTTCCTTAATTTTACCATATAAGCAATAGGGTGTCATTCCTAATTCCAAACCAGTACTTCTTCAAGACTGGCGAATTACGCTTTACTTCTCTTCAACAACAATCGTTGCATTATAGATTACGACACGTTTCCCATTGAGATCGAATAATACTTTATTGCCGTATTCCGTATCTTCCACGTCAATTTTGCCATCATAGGTCTGAATCAATTCACCATTATTACTGTACACTTTAACAACCCTCTCCAGGCCACCCGAGTTATTGGACCTCATCGTTTTGAGTGCACGTTCACCTGAAGCGGTATTGAAATACCATATGAAACATCCAACAATGATACCCAAGAAGACTAACACCGTCACCCATATGCCTGTCTTTGCTTTTTTACTCATCTTGAACCCCCCTCTTATGTTTCCTGTCTCGTACATTACGAGGTTGGAGAGAGAACGGTTTCACACAATGCCTCTCAAGCTGTTCGTTGACAGAACAAAACAGAGGCCTCCGATGAGCGAAGACCTCTGTTCTTTATTGAATACATTCTTTATTCTGTACGATCCTTTTACTTACAGTGCACGAATGACAAATTCAAATGTCAGTTCGCCGTCCGAAGGGATCAGGTATTCCGGATGAACCGGAGCACCCCAGCTGTCATCACCGCCAACACCCATTTGTTTACCCGCTACAGTCACGACCGTATAGTGCACAGGAGGCAATTCGTACACATGCTGTGCGTTCTCCAGCTCAAATGCTGTATATGGTGAGACATTCAGCTCAACCGGAGTTCCGGATGCTTCAATTTTAAAGCCACGTCCCGCGTTGTCTGTCAATTTGGCCCAACGTACGCCCGTACGGTTGCCTGATTCCTGTGGTACCAGATATGGAGCCATGGTATCAGCTACCTTGCTGCCGTGGATACCGAGACGTGCGCCAAATGCGCGGTCTGCATAGTTTTCTTCGGGTCCCATCGCGAGCCATTCCACGTTTTCGAAGTCAGGTGATGTTCTGAAGGACAATGCATGAATTGGCAGGTTTGGCAATCCGGCTGTACCTTTGTAGGTATTATGAACACGTACGCTTCCATCTGCATGAACGGTATATACCACTTTCACTTGTACATCCTCCGAAATGTTGAGCTTGTACGTGAACTCGATCCGGTATTGATCCGGTTTCTGTTCCGCTTTCCACTCTACAGAACGTGGCATCAAGCTCGCTGCATACCAGGCGCCCAGTTCGAAGCCCATCGCCATACCTTTGTCATTATCCGTCATTGCACGCCAGAAGAGCGGTGCAGGTGGTACAGCAATCGTCTCACGACCGGACAACTTCAGGGAAACCAGTGTCCCAAACTGTTTGGAGAACAGCGCATGTGTCTTACCTGCACGAACACCAATGTTAACGTCACCTTCGATAACTTGTACATCACTTACAAGGTTCAGGTCCGTCTCGGCTGCATCATTTACCTGATCCTGTGTGAAAATAAACTGTCCAAATGCCACTTCTTCGCCTTTATCAGCCCACATTGTAGCTTCTTTTAACACAAATGCAGTGTTCACAGCGTACTCGCCGCCAGCCAGAGCTTCTGCACCCAGCGGAAGTTTCACTACCGTCTCGCTTTGTGCATCCACGTTCACTTCCAATGTTCCACGCAGCACTTCATATCCCTCGCGCTCCAGGCTGTATACCAGTTCCAGCGCAGATGTATCTGCGAACAGATTACCGTTCACGATTTTAACGCCTTCACGATCTGGGAACAGCTTGATGTTCTGATACAGGAATTTAACCTCCTGCATTTTCGCAGTTACTTTACGGTCAGCATGGACAATACCGTTGCCACAGAACGAATAGTCTGATGGACGATCACCGAAATCTCCGCCGTAAGCGAGGAACTCTTTGCCGTAACGATCTTTTTTATAAATGGATTGGTCGATGTAATCCCAGATGAATCCACCTTGATACATCGGGTATTTGTCTTCCAACTCCGTATATTTGTGCATACCACCAATAGAGTTACCCATAGCGTGCATGTACTCACAGCTAATATAAGGTTTAGTCGGGTTTGCATTCAGGAATTCCTCAATGTCCGCCGGTTTGGCATACATGCGGGTCTCCATATCACTTGTCTCATCGAAACGACGATCATGGAATACACCTTCATAATGTACCAGACGTGTTGGATCAGCCGATTTGAAGTATTGGGATACTTTGTAGATGACTTCACCACCATGTGATTCATTACCACAAGACCAGATCAGAATGGACGGATGGTTTTTGTCACGCTCCACCATGGATACAGCGCGGTCCATAACGATATCATGCCATTCCGGTTTGTCACCTGGAATAACCCATGAAGGCTCAACGGCACCAAGTTTCTGCCAAGATCCGTGTGTCTCCAGGTTCATCTCATCAATAACATACAATCCATATTCATCACACAGCTCATACCACAGACTTTGGTTTGGATAGTGTGACGTACGTACAGCATTCATATTATTCTGTTTGATCGTACGAACATCCCACAGCATATCTTCCTTCGTAACTGCACGTCCACGACGCGGGTTGAACTCATGGCGATTCACACCTTTGAATACGATACGTTTACCGTTGATGTGCATCACTTTATCAATCATTTCAAATGTACGGAAACCAACGGCTTGAGGAACTACCTCAACCAGTGTACCCGCAGCATCATATACACGAATATAGAGACGGTACAAGTATGGAATCTCTGCGCTCCACAGATTCACTGTACCAATATCTTCACGAAGACTTACTTGTCCATCGTTAACCTTGGATTCAAACGTTTTAACGGTATTACCTTCACGATCACGAAGTTCAGCCTCTACACGTGCTCCAGCAACCGCTTTTCCTTCCAGTTTCAAATCTAGTTGCAATGTACCGTTCGTATAGGACTTGTCCAGATCTGTGCGCACATGAACATCACGTACGTGTGCAGCTGGGACGGTATACAGATACACATCTCTGAAAATACCGGAGAAACGCCAGAAATCCTGATCTTCCAGCCAGCTGCCTGTGCTGCGTTGATACACCTCAACTGCGAGTTTGTTCTCTCCATCCTGTAGGAATGGCGTCAGGTCAAAGTCAGATGGCGTAAAGCTGTCTTCCCCGTATCCTACGAATTGTCCGTTAAGCCATACATAGAATGCAGACTCTACACCTTGGAAAGAAATATATACCGGATTCGACTCCCAACCTGTCGGCAGGTGGAATGTGCGAATGTAACTTCCAACCGGATTTTTATCCTGTGGTAATGCCGGCGGACGAATGTCGTTCAGGCCATCCCAAGGATATTGTGTATTTACATATTGAATCTGTCCGTATCCTTGTAGCTGGATGTGCCCCGGAACTTCAATATCATCCCAGCCTTCACTGGAAAAATCGGATGTATAGAAAAACTCAGAACGGCTGTCTGGACGAATCGCATAGTTGAATTTCCACGTACCATTCAGATCATAACGCATGGACATCGCGCCTGAACCTACAGCCTCATCCATCGTTTGATAATAACGGTGATCGGAATAAGCATGCAGACGGTTCACCTCAAATACACTTACGTCCCCCAACCAGTTGATATCTGCCTTTGTTGCTTTCATCGGCTCTCTCTCCCTTTAAAACGTTATAGTTTGACTTATTCAAGGTTTACTCTGGATTTCCTTTTGCTTTACATATACAAAAAAGACAGAGGTACGCCATAACAGCGCCCTCTCTTCTCTCCTGCACCCGTCATTTGCACGGATTATGCTGTTTTCATTACTTCACGGAACCTACCATACCTGCAACAAAATGTTTCTGCATGATGAAGAAAACGATTGCTGTAGGCAGTGTTGCAATCACGATTGCTGTCATGATTACTCCGTAATCCGGAGAATAACCAGCACCCAGATTTGAGATCAACAGTGGAATCGTTTGTTGGTCAGGTGTTTGCAATACAATGAGTGGCCACAGATAGTTGTTCCAGCTACTCATGAATGTAATGATTGCTGCCGCTGCATATGTTGTTTTCATGGTTGGCATATAGATCTTCAAGAAGATGCCGAGTTCACTCAAACCATCAATACGTCCAGCTTCCAGCAAGTCTTTCGGGAACATTTTGGTGTTCTGACGGAAGAAAAAGATCAGGAACGCTGTTGCGATGGTTGGCAGGATCACTGCTGCCATCGTGTTGATTCCGATAACCGGTGCAACTCCCGAGATTGTTGCGAACATACGATACAGTGGTACCATGATCGCTGCAAACGGGATCATCATGGATAACAACAGGATATTAAACACAATGTCACGAGACTTCGTGCGATATACCTCGAAGCCATAACCTGCCATGGAACCAATAAACAGTGCCAAGAGAGTCGAGACCACAGAGATAATCGCCGAGTTTCCGAGAGCCTGTACCAGATTTGTCGAATCAATCAGTTTGTTGAAGTTATCAATAAAAGCTGAACCGGGCAGCAGTCTACCCTTGGTGACATCGACTGATGCATTTGTTGAACTGACCAGCATCCAGAAGAAAGGGAAAATGGATACAAAGGCGACGATGGATAGGAACACATACGTGAAAATCCGTTTTGCTTTAGCTTTAGCCATTTTTATTATCACCTGCCACTTTAAACTGGATGATGGACAATACAATAATCAAGATTACGATGGAATACGACACTGTTGCTGCATAACCGAAGTCCGGTGAATATTTGAACGAAAGGTTGTAGATGTATTGTGAAATCGACATGGTCGCATTACCTGGACCACCTTTGGTAATATTCATGATCTCATCGAAGATTTGCAATGTACCAATCGTTGATGTGATGGACGTGAAAAGGATAATCGGTTTAAGCAAAGGTACAGTGATTTTGAAGAATTGTGTAAAAGCATTCGCTCCGTCAATTCTTGCAGCTTCATAGATCGATTGATCGATGTTTTGCAGGGATGACAGATAGAAAATCATGTTATATCCGGTCCAACGCCAAGTAACGGCGATTATGATCGTAATTTTAGCCCAGAACGGGTCTGTGATCCATTGAATTGGATCGCCAATAATGTGCAAGCCCATCAGGAATTGATTCACCATTCCATCTGGTGCAAACAAATATTTGAATACAACAGAGTACGCTACCAATGAAGTTACACAAGGCAAGAAAATCGCTGTACGGAAGAAGCTCCGGAAGCGTAGTGTGCTGTCATTCAGCAATACGGAAATAAACAAACCAAGAATGATCATTACAGGCACTTGAATAATCAAGTAGATAAATGTATTCGATAATGCTGTACGGAACGTTGTATCAACTAACAATCTTTTGTAGTTAGAAAGGCCCGAAAATTCAAGATTGGCTCCTACACCAGACTTGAACGATAAGAGCAGCGCTTGGATCATCGGGTAGAAGTAAAATGCAACAATCCCGACAACAGCCAGCAAAACAAAAGCCCATCCAGTCAAATTATTTTTCTTTTGGAGACTGTCTCCTGTATTCATGGCTTTCACAGTATGGCTCCTCTCTCTCCATGGAACATGGGTAGAACCCACGGAGCCTCTCGCCATATCCGGTTCGACTTGCGCCGGACATGGGAGACGGCTCCGATGTTTCCTAGGGTTCTATAAGTTACCTTGGGTATCTTAGTTTAATTGTGCTTCAGCTTGTTTTTGTGCATCAGCCAGAACGTCATCGATTGATTTACCGTTCAGGAATGCTTGCATTTCTACAACCAGAATATCTTCAATGGCATATGTGTTGATACCATAGTTTACGCTTGGAATTTCTTTCGTCCAATTTGCAAAGTCTGTGAAGATTTTTTGTCCGCCGAAGTACTCGTCTGCTTTGGCATACGCGTCACCATCAACTGCTGGTTTGTACGTACCAATTGCGCCGATGTTGTTCAACAGATCTTGATACAATTGTTTGTCAGAACCAAATGTTTTTGCTACAAAATCAGCTGCTTGATCTGCACCAGGAACGTTGTTCATAACATACCAAGAGCTACCACCCAAGTTGGATGCGTGAACAGAGTTTGCTTGACCAGCCATTTTCGGTATTGGAGCTACAGCCCATTTACCGGATTGGGAAGCTTCTTGACGTACAGATGGTGAGAACCAGTTACCTGTAGGAATTGTTGCTACGCTACCGTTATTGGCGTTGGCAACGAATTGACTCCAGTCAGAGTGCAATTTAACAATGTTGGCATCCATCATTGCTTTGTAAGTAATAAACGCTTCTTTCAGAGCAGCATTATTAGCAATGTCAGGTGTTTTACCATCTTCTGCGGAATACCATTTACCTGCAGTTTGGATCATCATACGAATCAAACCAAGGTCATTCGGGTCAAGAGAAAGAAGCTCTTTACCTGTTTTAGCTTTTACGTCTTTACCAATTTGGATGTAGTCATCCCAAGTGATGTCTTGCAGGTCAGCTGCTTTGTAGCCAGCTTGCTCCAGCAGATCTGTTCTGTAGTACAAACCAGCAACGCCGGAGTCAAATGGTACTCCGTATTGTTTGCCATCAAACGCTGTTGGTCCGAGTTTGTAATCTGCAAAATCGGAAGCCGTGATACTGGAAGACAGATCTTTGAACGCATCAGGATATGCATTCAGGAAGCTTTGTGAACGATAGTCTTCAATCAGAACTACGTTTGGAAGACCGCTCGCAGTTCCGGAGTTAAGACCTGTGTTCAGTTTCTGAATGATATCAGCTTGAGCGTATTCAATGATGTTGATTTTCACATCAGGATTTGCTTTTTGATATGCTTCTTTTGCTGTTTCCATTGCAGCTACGTTAAAAGCTTTGTCCCAAGCCCAGACCGTAATTTCGTTTGTTTTTTCGTCACCACCACTAGCGGAATTACCTCCGCCACCGGATGAACATGCGGACAACAGCAGTACTGTAACGAGCATCAATACCCACATTTTTTTCAAAATATTCAACTCCCCTTCGACCTCTTTGTGTGTAATTTGTTTGCGTTTTCTGAAAGCGGTTGCTTTCGATGTATTCATCTTATCATTCCCATATCTTCATTCGTTAGTAATAATTTTGTACGGATTTGTCATCTTATTGCCACAATGAAAACCTTTACAGAAACCGTTTGCATTAAATTTGGCTTTTTGTAATTTCTTTTGATTTTGTAATTTCTTGATCTTGAAATAGTACAAAAATGATTTCACCCGCTTTACCTCTGACACGTGAAAATCCCCCGCCTCTGTAGAAAACAGAAGCGAGGGATCTCGATTTTAAGTGTATTTAATCGAATCGGGTTTCGATTCAACTCGTGATTAAAGGTAGTGTAACGGTGACTCTCGTTCCTTCCCCAACCGTACTCATAATGGTGACACCATAAGGTGAACCATATAATAACTCAATACGGTCATGTACGTTGCGAATACCGATACCACTGAATAGTTGACGATTGTTCTTT
Source organism: Paenibacillus sp. FSL R7-0026 (assembly GCF_038004485.1). Classification (NCBI taxonomy): domain Bacteria; kingdom Bacillati; phylum Bacillota; class Bacilli; order Caryophanales; family Paenibacillaceae; genus Paenibacillus; species Paenibacillus sp. FSL R7-0026. The sequence goes on along the minus strand of NZ_JBBORG010000001.1, from coordinate 2,051,735 downwards.
GGATTGGGCAACGTTTCTCCCATGACAAGCCCTTCAATTCCATCCCCGTTGTCCATAATCTCACAGATGAGTGATTCTCCCGCTCTGGAAACCATGACATGAATCGTACCCGTTTCTTTCTTGATAAATCCATGGAAAAATGCATTCTCGATAAACGGCTGGATTACCAGTTTGGGTACATGATAGTGTGTACAATCCGGAGCCACGTAGAAAGCTGCTTTAATTCGGCCACCATATCTGACGTGATTAATGAAGACATAATTTTTCAAATTCTCGACTTCTTGTTCCACTGTAACAGTCTGGCTCACATCACTGATCGTATTTTGCAACAATCCAATTAATGCATTAATCGTCTCCGCAGCCCTGTCTTTGTTGCCTTGTTGCACCAGAACTTTGACAGATGCAAGTGTATTGTACAAGAAGTGAGGGTTAATCTGACTCTGTAATGCCGCAAGCTCTGCGTTCCGTTGTTCATGCTGTGTCTGTACTAACTGATCCACATAATCATGCAGTTCATCAAGCATGTAATTGTAAGCATGACCAAGCTGCCTGCTCTCGTAGCTTCCGCTCACCGGAATGTAGTTGTCCAGATCACTTTTTGTAATGTTGGACATCTGCTTCACAAGTCTGCGCAGTGACTTGGTAATCTGGCTGGTGATGAGAAACACAAGGATGAGTGCCCCCACAACGATAGCTGCACAGATCAGGGCAACCGTCTTCATGTCGATAAGTTGCCCCATCGCCAGATCCTTATCCACTACATTGACAATATAAAACCGATAGAACGGTAAATACTCGGATAGCACAACGCTATCCTGATCCATCACACGAGCATTAATACTTCTCGGAGAGTTGTTGTTCATATCCCGGGCATACGATAGCAAATCCAGCTGAGTTGTTCCGATCCAGTCTTCACGATTCGATGATACAATCTCACCTTTTTCATTCATAATGACCACATCATTGCCACGACTTGTAAAGCTGCTGTAAAATTGCCGGAATATGTCTTCTCTCATCGTGACATAGAGCGTACCGTATATCCGGCTGCGTGTTCGGTCCGTCAATGCTTTCGTCGCAGAGATCATCTGCTGACTCCCGAGCGTTGCCTCGTTTTGATAAACATCAAAGATAAGACGACTCGGCGTCTCAGCGGCTTCCATCGTAATTGGCTCCTGCTTCAATTCATCCACGGACAACTGAAGGTGAGCACGATTCGTGGAATAGCTCCGTCCATTAATCCCGATAATTGTTATCCCAACTTCGTAGGATTCTGTGATGGATTGAACTCGATCCATCGTTTCCCTCATATTATAGAAGGATTTGGCCATCGTGAGGGAATCGGCATCTCCTTCGGACAGGAATCCTCGGATCGATCCACTCTGCGTCACATTATTCGATACGGCAGCAATGGCCTCATTAAAGGATTCAAAATTTGTTTTGATCTGATTAAGCACCTTGGAGTTTGTGATACTGAACGTCTCAGTAAACAGATTGGTTGACATGTGAATGGTAGTCCATAAGATGAGTACAGAAACGAGGACAATACTGACCACCATAACCAGAAACAACTTGGGAAACAATCCGAGACGAGATAATTGGTTCATCCATTTCTTCATGATCTTATCCTTCTGACTTTATGCCCAGAATTTGCGCCGGTATCGGCTTGGTGATAGTCCGGTGAATTTTTTGAACACTTTGCAAAAGTAACTATGATCGGAATAGCCTACCATACTGCTAATCTCAGAGATCGTTACATCATCGGATCGGAGCAGTTCCTCGGCTTTTTCAATCCGAATTTTGTTTAAGTATTCATTAAATCCTTCTTTTTTGTGAGATGAGAAATAACTGGATAAATACGATGGATTAAAATGAAAGTGCTTGGCTACTTCAGCAAGCCCGAGCGGCTGATCAAAGTGCTCATGCATGTAATCCAGCAGCATCTTCATGTTGGGATCACTTCGTTTTCCACCCGCACCAACGGTGCACTCCTGAACTTCGGTCATGAATTGATCAAGCACAGTCATGACTTCGTCCAGACTTGAAGCCCCGTCCACATTTTTAAAATACGTATATTTGCTCTCTTCCAGCCCGGCAGACTGGACATCCATATCCGCGAGGGTAATGGTCACGTTGAAGATCAAGTTACCGAGAAATGATTTGATCTCAAACACATCGGCAATATAATCCCGTCCAAGTGTTTTTGCATGATCCTGTAAATACTCCCTTGCCGCTTCGATCCGGTTACGCTTCACATGCTGCAAAAACATATTCACATTAAACTGGTAACCTGCGGGATGCATTGGAGGCAGTTCACCATACACCAGGATTGGTCGATCCTTATAATAGAAGCGATATTCAATCAGCTTAATCAGATGTTCCCGGTAAACAACACCCATCTGTTCAAATGAAGTAAAGCTTTCACTAAGCACCCAACCAGGACTGCCTTCTCCTGCTGCATTTTCACTGGCCAACTGTCTGATCCGTGCAAGCATCCATTCATCTCTCGCAGGATCAACATTAAGAAGCATCACAGGTAATGTACCCTCTGCAGGAAGCATTGCACATTCTACTTCAGGCAGATCACTGCGGAGCTTGGTTTCAATCTGTTCCTGATCCAGCTTCAGTGGATTCCCTCCAGCACCCACGGGTTTATACACAAGCAAGCGAAAGGATTCATACGGAAAGGTATCTCGGATGATCGACATTTCGCTATCTTCATCCAATGTAAATCCGGACAGCATCTTCTCCATCAGTTGCCCAAGTCTCCAGCCATCGTGCGACGGCTCGAACTGTAGCTCCGGAATTTTACCCGCTGTGCGTTGAAGGACCTGCAATAATTCATTTGTATCCAGCTTGGGTTTCAGTATATAATCGGCTGCCCCGTGCTGAAGCGTTGAACGTACATACTCGAATTCACTGAAGCTGCTAAGTACAATAACTTCAATCTGCGGATTACTGGCTTTTAGTGTACGGACAAACGTTTCGCCATCCATGACAGGCATGACAATGTCGGTGATCACAATATCCGGTTTTAACAGGTTCACCTGCTGTAATCCTTCTTCACCGTTGGAAGCTTCACCCACAATGATAAATCCTTCCGATTCCCAGTTCATATGGTGCTTTATGCCCTGTCTTACCAGAAACTCATCGTCAACAATCAGCACCTTGCACAACCGGTTCATGATCGCGACCCCCTTGTCTAATCTTTCCTCTATATCTGTATAGGCTATACCAACTATTATATATATCGGTTATAAACACTTTCCAGTGTTAGCGGTTACATTAATTCTAAATTAATTGTACATCTTTTTATATCCTAAAACGATCCTTTAAGCAATGGTAACTATCTATAGTTTACACTATATTTCGACAAAATAAGAAGCCCCGATTCGCCATTTGATCATCTGGCGAATCAGGACCCCTATTTCAATCCTTTATTTCGTTAAATCACTCACTTATGGTTCAATTCCCCATTGGAGACTTCCCGCGATATAACCAGTGACTTTGGACCAGTCCGTATAGGAAGTCTGACTACCTGCAAAAGAATAATCATCCGTTTGCGTATAGTTGGTCCAATTGTTCTTGGAGATGCGCGTATGGATTTCCGTGCTTTGTCCCGCATTCAGAGTTCCAGCTGAAGCTGTGAATCCAATCTCAAGCACGTGATCAGCACCTGTCCGTACCGGATTGAGTGCACTGAACGTGCCTGTCACATTCGCACTGCCGGCAGTCGCCCAGTCAGCGAAGAAGTTCTGAGGCTGTTCACCGTTTATCGTGTAATAGTATCTGATTTTCACATCAGACAGATTCAAGGCTGTAGTACCCGTATTTGTCAGTTTGAATTTGGGACTAATCGAGCTGCCCGTCGCTGAAGTGTTGCTGTTAAACATCTCAATGCGTATGGTTCCAACAGGTGCAGCTGTCGTGTCTTTAATGAGCAGATTCAAGGTCGCGTGAGCGCCTGCGCTGAATTGAAAGGTTAGCGTCGCTGCGCCATTTGGCAGTGAAGCCAGGTAGTTTTTACTTAATACGACCTCATTGCCTGTCAACGTGTAATCTGTACCTGAAACCAGCGCTGCATTCCCGTTGCGAATGGATGCAAGTGTATTGCCGTTAAGTGTTAACGTGACTGGAATATTAACCTGATTGTCTGCTTTGCGATCAAATTCCGCTGTAACCGGTGTAATCGCAGAGTTGGTCACTGGAGTACCCCCGCCGTCTCCTCCGCCATTGTTACCTCCAACACGATCAGCATACAAAATTCCGCGGCCATTTGTTCCGAGATATACTCTTCCATACAAACGCGGATCACCCGTAATTGTGGTTACACGAGCATACTGATGCTGATCATCATTGATACGAACCCAATTGGCACCACCGTCATCGGAGCGGAAGAATCCACGTGTTCCATCGATCTGTGCAACCGTGTATAACGCAACAACGTTCTGCCCAGGGGCCGCTTTACCAAATCCGATACTGTCTGCTTCCTCAACATTGGCAAGCTTTGTGAATGTTGCTCCTGAATCTGTGGAATGCCATAATCCGTAAGGACCTTCTTCCTCACTACCACCTGCAAACCAGAGTTCGCCTTCAACACCTGGAACGGCATCCAGATCGGCATTTCCTTCCATCGGAAGTCCGGTCGCAGATGATGCCGTGAAGGTAGCACCACCATTCACACTCACATAGACTTTACCCGCTGCAAATCCATAAAATTTGTTTGGATTGACACGATCCGAAATCACTTTTGCCTGTGCAGGTATGCCCGTACTTGCCGTCCATGAATTGCCGCCAGTCGAATAATGTACGCCTTTATCTGATGTGCTCCATACGAGTCGGTTACCATTCGCAGAGATCGCTACGGTCCCCCCTCCGGTTGTGCCGGCAGGTTCTGCATTGGCCTTATACCACGTAGTGCCTCCGTCACTGGACAAACCAATGGATTTTGCATTTGGATCAGCAGCATAATCTGCTTTACCTACGCGAACCATCGTATTTGGACTTAACTCTGCAAAATCCAGACTTTCTGTGGAAGGATAGTTCGGGCTCGTAAATATGGTAGCTGGAGCCTGGTCCAGATTGTTATGACGGAATCCGGAGACATCCCCCACTCCGCTTATCAAATGTGCACCACTTGGCGGGCTGATCAGATCCAGTACGGCAATCTCCTCAACCCCCTTCGCCATCACTGAAATATTGATTTTTTCATCATCATCCCAGTCTGTCAGGTTCTTCGTGCCATAGATCGTAGCACCCGTTCCATACATCATGCGATCCGAATCAAACGGATCAATCTCCAGATCACCGATCATCCAACCCAATTTTGGGGTTGTTTCAGGTGGGGCAGGATTGGTGCCAAATGTGAGCCATGGCGCTGCCGAAATATCCTGTGTATAACGCAACTTCCGGTTCGGATATCCTTCAAATTCCCATATGCGTGTCCATGTCGCTCCGCCATCTGTACTACGAAACAAGGTCGCATCCGGCCACCAGGAATTCAATGTCGCAACCATCAATGTACCTGGATTCTGTGCATCAACAGCTAACCCACCATATCCAAAATAATTATCCGTGCTGCTGCTTGGAACAGGGCTGATATTGGTCCAGACACCTGTCGACGTGTTCAGTTTCCACACGTCACCTTTTTCCCCATCATAGGGTCCAACACCATCGCTGTACGTAATATAGAGGCTTCCGTCTGAATCAAACACACCATGATGCGGGATATAACCTGTAGGTTGACCAGCAACAGCTGACCAGGTCAGGCCGCCATTTGTGCTGCGATACACGCTTTGAGCTTTATCCGCAACACCCACATAGATTGTCTGGGTTGCTTGCCCTGCCGAACCTGTTGTTTTGTCAAACGTAATCCATGCCAGACCTACGATGTCACTGGTATATTCATTCGAGGGATCTTGCACATAATTTCCCGGATTCGGGAAGCTAGTAACTTCGTTCCAGGTCACACCGTAATCGGTACTTTTCCATAACCCATGACCACTTCGTGCACCGAAATACAGAATACTGTTATCATTTGGGTCCACGGTCAGACGTTCTCCCATTGAACGTCCCGGCATGTTGCCGCCCACTTTAAACGGAAGTGTTGTGGTCTGCCATGTATCTCCCCGGTCCGTAGAGCGCAAGATGGAGCCATTATTTTGGTCCCACGAATTCGTATACGTCCCAACTGCCATATACACCCGATCTGGGTCAACCGGGTCCGTAGCCAGTGCGTCCACACCATTCTTGTTCCAGTCATCCCAGCCGACAAAATCCGTTAAGGGTATCCACCTCTCGTCAGCCGCATTCCAGCGATAGGCTCCCCCGATATCCGTACGGGCATAGATCAGATCCTTTTCCGACTCGTTGAAAATAATGCCCGGTACAAACCCGCCTCCTGCACCCGTCACCACATTTTTCCACTCATAGGCTTCACTTGGTGCCGCCGCTGTCGTTCCAGCAAGTCCTCCCAGCGAGGCGGTTACTACGGCAACCGTCAGGCTCATCATTCGTAATTTCCCCATAAACGTTCTCATATCAACTTATCCTCCTCTTCTACTTCGTTACTGCATTTCGGTCTATCCCCGCTGTCTCATCGTGCTGATGATGGCGTGCCAGACGAATCAATGCATCTTTTGATACAAGAAGCCTCACCCCCTTCCAGTCATATTGTTAAGCGCTTACATAATTGTTCTTGATTCGCGGTTATCTGGATAATACTTTCAATAAATAACATTCGCTGGCAATCTCCAAACCCCTCTGTCGAAATTCCGATTTTTGTAAAATATTTTCAGTGTTTAAACTCGTTTATGCAACAAAAAAAGATGCTGTTAGAACAGCACCTTTCGACGGTTTATATAAGATTAAAAAATGGAATCGTTTCTTACCTGACAAACCAGACAGAGGTTCACTAAGGTTCACTACATAATTGGCACCTGTTTATTGCTGGCTACCATAAGCGTGAGTTTCCTGCCCTTTAACTCCCGGTCTGATGACAAAAAGTGAGCCCGCATCCGGTGTCTCTTTCAGACGTTCTTCCTTAATCCCTATACGTGCTGTTGTAATGTATAACTCTTCGAGATCCGGTCCACCAAAACAGCAGGATGTTACCTGATCTGCCGGCACCTCGATCTGTTGCAACAGTTCTGATGTATGCGGGTTCCAACGCGTGACTCTTCCTCCGCCCCAATGCGCAACCCACAGCATGCCTTCACCATCAACCGTCATCCCATCCGGAAAACCGAATTCCTCCGGTATGTGAATGACACTTGTCCGATTTTGTATCGTACCTGCCGTCAGATCAAAATCAAACCGGTCAACAGAACGTGTCGGGGTATCAATGTAATACATGGTCTGGCGATCCGGACTCCAGCCCAGGCCGTTGGATGTAGACACACCTTGTACCATTGTGCGAACGGGTTGCCCTTGCTCCAAACAATACAACGATCCGGCTTTGCTTTCATTATTCATGCTCATCGTGCCTGCCCAGAAGCGGCCCTTCGCATCACATTTTCCATCATTAAAACGATTGGTATCCTTATCTTGTTCAGGGTCCTCAATGGCATGCAGCTCACCCGTAAGCAGGTGATATGTATGGAATCCACTGCGTAAAGCAACCAAAACTTCGTCACCACGATAGGGAACAACCGCCCCGACATGTTCACCGACATCATAAGCCTGATCCTGCCCTGTAGCCGGATCATACACATGCACCTTGAAGCTTTCAATATCTACCCACAATAATCGATTGTTCTCCGCATCCCAGCTTGGACCTTCCCCCAGTAATGCCGGGGTTTGTACTGCTACAGTTACGTCGCTCATGCCATCACGTCCTTATTCAGATTTGACGCCGCCTGACCATTCGAATCCGATGGCATCCAAGAATGCTTTGGACAGTACCATATGGCCCGTTGCATCCGGATGTACCCGGTCATAAGTCAACACAGACGTATAGAAATGATCCCAAAATGGAGCAAATGCAGCCTGTGTATCCACATACACTGCATCATACTCACTGGCTACCCTGCGTACCGCTTCTCCGTAGATATCCATCGTTGCCCGCATCGGGTCTTCCGGATTGGCCTCAAGATAATAAGGCGTCATTAGTACCAGACCTTTCAGGTTGGGACGAACCGAAGCCACCAGTTCACGCAATGTGAATTCGTATTCTTCAAGAAACACATGTGAGTCTGTTGACAATGGGTTGTCGAACTGACGCCATACATCATTAATGCCAATCATGATCGTCAGCCAGTCCGGTTTAAGGTCAAGCACATCACGATCCCAGCGCTGTTTCAGATCACGAATCGTATTTCCACCATTACCCACATTCTGGACACGCAACATCAATTCCGGATAGATGGACCGCAAGAGCGCATAGACTTGCGCTACGTAACCATGGCCCAGACCTGAACTGCCTTCACCTACAGGATGTTCCCGACCACAATCTGTAATCGAATCCCCGATAAACAGAAGCTTGTCATTTTTCTGCAATTTCATCTTCATTTTCTCCTTCGCTCCAAGGCGCTAATATAAGAATAATTGATTAGTCAGGACCGTTAACTTGTTATCATTCAGTGATTACCAGCCTTGATTCTTGAGCCATGTGAGACACAGATCCGACCATACCCGAATCGCATGGTTGTCCTCAGCCAATCCAAGACCATGTGAACCTTTCTCAAAAACGTGCAAATCATAGGGAATGCCATGCTCGCCCAATGCAAGTGCGTAACGCAAGCTATTCTCTACAGGCACTGCCTGGTCAGCGCTGGTGTGCCAGATGAACGCTTCGGGAGCATCCGCTCTTACCTGCTGCTCCGCACTGAAAGCCTTGATCTGCTCGGCAGACGCATCAGACCCAAGCAAATTCTCACGGGAACCGGCATGTCCATAGGACTCCATCGTAATGACCGGATAACAGAGAATGACTCGGTCCGGGCGTGAACTTTGACGTTCAATCGGATCCTCATGATCCGGTTGTCCCTCGTCATACAGCGTTCCCAGTGTTGCAGTAAGATGTCCGCCTGCGGAGAAACCAAGTACTGCAATCTTGGCAGGGTTGATGCCATACCGCTCAGCATGCGCACGAACATAACGTATGGCACGCTGACCATCTGTTATCGGTGCAGGATGCTGGTGAGGCGCCACCCGATATTTCAGGACAAATGCACTAATGCCTGCACGGTTCAACAATTCGGCTATTGGAGCACCTTCATGATCAGCCAAAAATCCATAGCCGCCTCCTGGACACACAATGACAGCGCTCTCGGAACCGGGCTGAATAAATGGAATCAAATGTGGCATTTCGTCTTCATGGCCCTGGGCTGCATAAGGTGCAGCATGATCCCATAAGGGTATCGTTGTTGTCATCTTCATTCATCCTCTCCAAGTAGAACGGAACCATGGGTCCGTTTAAACGTTTTCGAATCTCAGGAATCGATACCATCATAACGGTAATGCCCCTAAGGCATCAATACCTTCCTGGCATCACTTTTTGTTCATTTGGGTACATGTTAGTACAAATTACGGAACTGTTCAGGAGTCACCCCCTCAATCCTACGAAAAGTTGCTACAAAGTGGCTTGCATCTCGAAACCCTACCCTAACTGCAGTTTCCCTAATCGTCAGGGCGGTATCCCCGGTCATGATTTCCTTGGCTTTGCGAATACGCAGCAGAATGAAATAACTATAGGCCGTCATGCCAAAGGACTGCTTGAACAAGGTGTTCAAATGTCTGGATGAGATCCCCGTTACGACAGCCATATGTTCGAGACCAATCTCGGGATTCGCATAATGCTGTTCCATGAATGCAATGAGCGGAGCGAGTCTCTCCACGGCATGTGAGATGGAAGAACGATTGCCCGTCATGCCATGTTTTTTGAGCAAAATCAGAAATCGGTATATATCCGCTGACGCCTCGAGTCCCGACAAATCCTGATCACTTCTGATCGAATCCAGCACTTCCTGGCCGTAATCATTGAACGGACTGCTCTGCTCCCACTGATGCAACGCTGCTTCACCCAGACTAAGTGACTCCAAGATTGCCGGACACTGGGAACCGCCAAATGTAATATAGAATGTCTCCCACTCTCCTTGGGCGCGCACATATTCATGCGGTTCATTCGGCGGTAACAAAATACCGGATGCTTCCCCCAGTATGACGGTGGACCCGGCAAACTTGAATTCTCCGGCTCCCTTTACTGTCTGAAGCCAATGGTAACAGGGATACCCCACAGGTCTGGACACCTTCTCCTGATTGCCGTTATAACCTAGGCTCTCAATATAAAGGGGCAGCGGCTGATCACGTGATGTCATGAAATATCGTTGATGTCGTGGTGAGATAAACATGGGATGCCCCCTTGGATATAAGTTGAAATACACTTCCGTATTCCTATATGAGTCATTACTTTTATTATATTTTAAAAGTCATATGTATCATATAGTATAGGATTATTCTTATACAAGAGGTGAACACATTGATTAGCAGCAAACTGCCCAAAATGTTCTACGGGGGCGATTATAACCCGGAACAGTGGGATCACGAAACCCACCTTGAAGACCTGCGCATGTTCCAATTGGCAGGCATTGATATTGCCACAATCAACGTATTTTCATGGGCACTGATTCAGCCTGATGAAGTTACTTATCGTTTTGAAGAACTCGACCAACTCATTAATCGTTTATATGAAAATGGTGTCTATATATGCCTTGCAACAAGCACTGCTGCCCATCCGGCTTGGATGGCAAAGAAATATCCAGACGTGCTTCGTGTAGATGCCGATGGACACAAACGCAAATTCGGTGGGCGCCATAATTCCTGTCCCAACAGCCCAACCTATCGCAAATACGCTGAGAAGATTGCGGATAAACTGGCCGAACGATACAAGGATCACCCCGCGGTTCTCGTATGGCACATCTCCAACGAATATGGCGGTGAGTGCTACTGTGACAACTGTGAGAAAGCGTTCCGCGTGTATCTGAAAGAACGCTATCAGACTCTGGAACAGGTCAACAAAGCATGGAACACGAATTTCTGGGGGCATACCTTCTACGATTGGGACGAGATTGTATTACCGAGCAACCTGAGCGAGCATTGGGGTAACAACAATTCAACCTTCCAGGGAATCTCGCTGGACTATTCTCGCTTCAACTCCGACAGCATGCTGGATTGTTATCTGTTGGAATACGATGCGATCAAAAAACATATTCCGGATTCCGTTGTGACTACCAATCTGATGGGATTCTTCAAGCAATTGGACTATTTCAAATGGGCAAAATATTTGGATATTGTCTCCTGGGACAGCTATCCCGGTCTCGCAACACCCGTCAGCTTCACGGCAATGGCTCATGACCTTATGCGCGGACTAAAGGATGGTCAACCGTTTATGCTGATGGAGCAAACACCAAGTCAGCAGAACTGGCAGCCATATAACTCCCTGAAACGTCCAGGTGTCATGCGTCTTTGGAGTTATCAATCTGTTGCGCACGGGGCCGATACCATTATGTTCTTCCAGCTTCGCCGCTCCATCGGTGCTTGTGAGAAGTATCATGGTGCAGTTATTGAGCATGCTGGGCATGAGAATACACGTGTATTCCGCGAAGTCGCTGAGCTGGGCAAGGAATTGCAGATCCTTGGAGATACCACGCTAGATGCATCTGTTGAATCCAAAGTAGCCATTGTGTTCGACTGGGATAACTGGTGGGCCATTGAAAAATCAAGCGGACCTACGGTTGCCCTGAACTATGTGGATCAGATCCATAAATACTACGCAGCCTTCTTCCGCCGCAACATACAAGTGGATATCATCAGTGTGGATACGGATATGAGCAAATACGACATTGTCCTTGCCCCTGTCCTTTACATGGTTAAACCAGGGTTTGCCACCAAACTGGAGAAGTATGTTGAAGCAGGTGGAACATTCCTGACGACCTTCTTCAGCGGCATTGTCAACGAGAACGACCTCGTGACTACAGGTGGATATCCGGGAGAACTCCGTAAACTGCTCGGAATCTGGGTGGAAGAGATTGATGCCCTGCTACCTGAGCAAAAGAACCGCATTGTCCTCAAAGAAACCTACGGTGATCTTCAAGGAGAGTATGGCTGCGGCATGCTGTGTGACCTGCTGCACAGTGAAGGAGCCGAAGTCATCGCGGAGTATGGAGATGACTTTTATAAAGGCATGCCTGTTGTGACACGTAATACCTTTGGCCAAGGTGAAGCCTGGTACGTTGCATCCGACCCGGATGAACGCTTCCTGGATGGTTTGCTGGGACAGCTTGCAGCAGCCAAGAACGTAGAATCCTTGCTTGAGACACCAGAAGGTGTTGAAGTAAGCGCACGAACCAAAGACGGCAAACCCTACCTGTTTGTCATGAACCATAACGCAACCACACAATCCTATGATCTGGGAACAGCTAAGGCACATGATCTGCTCACCAATCGTGAGCTTTCGGGAAGTGTTGAGATTGAAGCCCGTGGAGTGCAATTGCTCGAAATGAAATAAGCGATTTCGCTTAATTGGAATCATTCGGAATAATATAATGTAATAGAAATACCTGTGATACAAAGTGTCACATATTCATTCCTTTTATACTTGTTATTGTCTTCAGCGAGGATATTGGTATAGATTTCAGACCTTTATCGTCTTCTGTAAGCCAAAAGCTGCTACTTCCCGTATCCGTCTACACCGGATACGGGTTTTTGGCATGATCTGTGGTCTTTTTGATAGAAGGAAATATCAGTATGTAAAGCGAATTGGACGAGAAACACATTTTAACAAAGCCTGCCGGAACATGCTTGTGAATCCTGATGCTGATCCATTATAAAATAATGAACAGTTGAAATATTGGTGACACTCATGATGTCACTTAATCGTTGTTACAATAGAAATATAACTACGACATCACTTTCCGGCGGCGCAGATCGAAACGGAGTGGCTGACATGAACAGAACAAATCGGCTTGCTGCCATTGTAATGGCATTACAGCATGGTCACGAAACGGCACACTCATTAGGAGAGAAATTTGAGGTTTCCCGTCGCACGATTCTCCGGGATATTCAGTCCCTCTCCGAGATGAATGTGCCCATTATTGCCATTTCCGGTCCGGGAGGCGGTTTCAGTCTTATGGAGGGTTACGTATTACCCCCATTACAGCTGGACCCGGTAGAAGCAGCGACGCTCCTATTCGCTCTTGAAGGTCTAAGTCGCTACGCCGACACACCCTTTCATGAGAAACGCTGGACCCTGATGAACAAAGTTAAGGCCATCATTCCGGATGATATTATGTCTCGAATTGATCCCATGCTCAAACAGCTGCATCATCATATTCCAGACCGCAATTACATTCTTCCTCATCTGGACGAACTGCTGGCATGTATACCCGAACACGGGTGGCTTAGTGTGCTGTATCGCTCCGCATCACGTCAGCGATGGTTGCATATCTGTCCCACACGGGTATATGCTTCCTCTGGCTTCTGGTACTGTGAAGCATATTCCCTCGAACATGGTGAACAACGTCTGTTCCGGGTTGACCGAATTATCGAAGTCAAAGCGATCGAAACACAGGATGCACAGGTGCTTAAGGAACAGGCGGAGCAACAGCAGAGCAAGCCGATCCCTCCAGAACAGCCGCCAACCCTGGTTAAGGCACAACTGAGTTATCGGGGAATGATTGAAGCTGAACAGGACGAGCATATTGGTGAAAAGATGATTGAAATTGCCCCGGATCTCTGGGAATTATCATTCCTTTGTCCACCAGAGGAATGGGACTGGGCCGTACGATTCTTTTACCGATTGGGACGTGAAGCCGAAGTGATCGCACCCCTCCAACTTCGCAGTGAGATTCGTCAGCATGCCGAGGAAGTGAGCCGGAGATACCTTGCATCAACCAAGTCGTAGCATGACTACACACAAAAAGGAGCCTACTGATATCATGACATATGAAGCCGTTATAACGTACGAAGAAGCAGTACAGCGTATCCAGTCTATAGGGCTGCTGCCTCTGGCACCACTATTTGCCGAATACCCTTCACTGTCATCGCTAACCCCCAAAGAACATTGGCACAAGGATGATGAATTGGATCCCTGGTTATGGCGTTCACGTCTGGCTGAAGAGGGCATTGCTGCTTATGGAAAGTTCGTCAAAAAGAAAGCGCTTCTTGTCTCATCTGAGTACTTCCCTTGGGTACACCGACTGCTTGCCGACTCCAAAACCATCAAGGAACAGTATGAAGCGGGTCTGCTCTCCCGTGAAGCGTTCAAACTCCATGCGTTAGTTGCAGAACAGGAAGGCATCGATGGACGTGCCTTGCGATCACAAGCTGGTTTCGGGGCAAAAGAGGACAAAAAAACATTTGACCGTGGACTTCTGGACCTTCAGGGCTGTGCAGCCATTGTGATCAGTGGCACCAAAGAAAAAGAAGGGCTAGCAGAAGGCAAAGTTGCATGGAACAGCTCCGCATACGAGACTGCTGGTCACTGGATGGAACGTCACGGCATTAAGCCGTTTGAAGGTAGCGTTGCAGAGGCGCGTGAACTGCTGGTTGCACAACTGCAACAACATGCCTCACCAGCCGCATTATCAAGCATCGCCAAAGCGCTTGGCATCCGTGGAATCTAAATAAAGCCAATCCCGGTTGTAGTGCAAATTTCAACCGGAATTGGCTGTGGTTCACCATATAATGTAACCCAGACGATAAACAGCCTCCATCCAGAACGATTTAGAGAATTACTCCATCCTTGAATATGGCAATCTCCCGGAATCCATGCTGCTCACTGAGTGTGTGTGACCGTCCTGAAGCAATATCAATCAGTTGGCTGAACAGCTGTACTTTCACCTCATCCATCGTCTGCCCCTCCAACAGCTGGCCTGCGTTGAAGTCAATCCAGTGTTTTTTGCGATTCGCCAGATCGGATTGGGTCGCAATCTTGACGGTAGGTACCGGACCTCCGAAGGGAGTCCCCCGCCCTGTTGTGAAGAGCACAATATGTGCACCCGCCGCAGACAGTGCCGTTACAGATACCAGGTCATTACCCGGTGCTTCTACAATGTTCAGACCGGTTTGAGTTACACGTTTGCCATAACGCAGAACGTCGACTACGGAAGAACGTCCTCCCTTTTGCGTACATCCAAGTGACTTTTCCTCCAGCGTTGTGATGCCACCAGCCTTATTCCCAGGTGAAGGATTCTCATAGATGTTCTGGCCATGGTTCACAAAATATTGCTTGAATCCGTTCACAAGGTCCACCAAATCGTGAAATACCTGCTCATTGGCAGCCCGGTTCATTAAGATCGTCTCCGCACCAAACATCTCCGGAACTTCCGTCAGAATAGCCGTACCCCCGGCAGCAACCAGCATATCAGCAACTGCACCGACCAGCGGATTGGCTGTAATGCCAGATAAACCATCGGAACCGCCACACTTCAAACCAATTTTGAGTTTGCTGAGCGGAAGCGGCTGCCGTTGTTCATGTTCAGCGATCTCCACAAGTTCTTCCATCAGTCGAAGCCCTTCCTCAAGCTCGTCATCCGTTTCCTGTGCTTTGAGAAACCGTACTTTACCGCGGTATTCTGGAGCAATACACTCACGGAATTCATCGACCTGATTGTTCTCACAGCCCAGACCGATGACGAGCACGCCTCCTGCATTCGGATGCTCCACCAAGGAGGCCAGCAACTGTTGTGTATATTTCAGATCATCACCAAGCTGTGAACACCCGAATGGATGTGGAAAGTGAAATACACCATCTACCCGGCTTCCAAACTGGGACTGCCCCATACGTGCCAATGCTTCACACACTTTATTGATACATCCAACCGTATTCACAATCCAGATCTCATTACGAATACCTGCGTCACCATTGGGGCGCAAATATCCATCGAATGAGCGCAGATGTTCCGGAGGCATGTCTGTCTGAACCTGGGCTCCCGGTTGGTACTCATATTCAAGCAATCCGTGCAGCCCCGTCTTCAGGTTGTGACTATGAATCCAGCTTCCCTGCTCGATCTGCTCTTGGGCAATCCCGATGGAGAAACCATACTTCATTACATCATCACCTGGTGCCAGCGTATGCACAGCAATCTTATGCCCCTTCGGCACGTCATCGAGCAATGTAAAGGAAACACCGTCTGGCAATGTAATACGTTCTCCTTTGGCATAATCCCGAAGCGCTATAATGACATCATCCTGTGGTTGAATGGCAATCCAGTCATTGATTGTACTTGTTGTGTTCATTTTCCTTCACCTTCCAACAATCCGATTTCACGAACAAGTGCTGCACGCAGCCCTTCTCTTGCATCCAGATTTTCGCCCCAGATCAGGGTATCTGACAACACAGCCGCTACCCGGTCATCCAATTGTTTCTGATCCCTGTTAAGCGTGTCATAACCGTCCCAGTGTGCAGCCAAAACAGCCAGGACATCCGGGTCATCCCGCAGCAAAATGTCCTCTCCATTCAGTCGTTGAACCTTGTAACCTTCTGGCGTATTTACCGGACGATAGAGACACAATAATCCAGCAAACCCTTGAATTAAACGTTCTGGCCAACTTCCCTGATTTTGCTCATAAGACAAAAGTGTTGGCAGCACACGAACCTTGAATTTTCCGATCGTATTCAAAGCAATATCTTGCAATTTGTGATCAATATACGGGTTAAGGAACCGTTCGAACACTTCTTCTGCATACTGGTCCAGCTGATGATCGGGCATATCCAGAGCAGGCACGATCTCCTGATGCACAGCTTCCCTGATCCATGAGCCAAAATGTGTATCTTCCATCGTTTCTCTCACATGCTGCTTGCCTTGCAGAATGCCGAGGGATGACATTAAGGTATGTGCCCCATTCAAAATACGAACTTTGCGTACCTGAAAAGGCTTCAGATCTTTCACCCAATGTACATTGAGACCTGCCTGCTTGAGAGGAAGTTTTTTGTCCAAAGATTCATCACCCTGAATGGCCCAGAAATGATATGGCTCTGCCGTATTAATCAACTGGTCCTCATAACCCCAGCGATTCGTCAGGGAATCGGCTTCCTCCTGGGTCGGCGCACCTGTGACAATTCGGTCTACCAGATTGTTCAAGAAGTGATTATGGTTCTCGATCCATGAACGGAAGCCATCCGAATACCCATAATCCTCACTATGACGGAGGACACAACTGCGAAGCACGTCACCATTGCCTTCAAGCAGCTCACATGGTAGATGAATCAAACCTCTGGATGGATCACCATCAAATTTCAAATATCGCTGATGCAGGAAAACCGTTAATTTCCCCGGAAATGATTGGACGGGTTCACCCTCGATATAGTCCGCATACGTATATTTCAATCCTGATTCGGTTGTATTGGAAATAACGAACTCAAGTGAAGGCAGTTCCGCCAAGTTCAGAAAGGCATCCCATTCCTCATACGGATTGATACACTGTGAGAAAATGGAGATCAACTCTGTCCGCTCAACTGGCTTCCCTTGAGAAAGCCCTCGCGTAATCATCGTATATAATCCGTCCTGATCACGAATCTGCTCCAGCTTGGCTTTGCCTCCCGGTCGTGGTTGGGTAACAGCTACACTTCCATGGAATTTGCCTTGTCTGGCACTCTCATGAAGCATCCAGTCTGCAAATCCTCGCAAGAAATTACCTTCTCCAATCTGCAAAACCTTCACGGGACGCTCCATAATCTCCTTGCACTTGCGCTGACCATCGCTCCCCAGTAAATTCAGCTTCAACCTTGGCCGTTTCGTGCTCGCCGACATGGACACTCACCTCATCGATTATTTGTACTGCCGGAATGCAGCTCGAAGGCTCTGCACCCTTTTATTGTAAACGCTTTAAATTCATTGTATCATCAATAAAAGGAAATTAAATTGCTTATATTGCGGTAAATATACTCTCTCATGACCAGGTATAACATCTCGTTGAAGACGATCGTCTGGAAAGGAGTCTTTATGGAACGTTCACCTGTTCGTACGACTATTCAAGCAGAATCCGGTATTCCGTTCCGCCTGGTGTACAACGATACCAAATCCCCTCAGAACGAGTTGCCAGATCACCTTCACGACTGGCATGAAATTATCTATGTATATCGCGGTCAGGGAAGCATCTTTATTGATACGGGACTTGAGAATATGCAGGAAGGAGATCTGTTCATTATACCGGGCAGCACGGTTCATCGAGCCTTGCCGGATGCAGGCAATCCTGTCACATCTTCCGCATTATTCTTCAGCCCGGGCTTGCTGGCATCCACCGCCGGAGGTGCTGCTTCTTCTTTGCTAAGCCTGTTTGAACGTTGTCGTAAACAACGCGTGTATAAGAGGCATCTGAACACAGATGAGCAATCACAGGTGGCCGCCCTCATTGATGATATTCAGACCGAATTCCAGCTCGGTCATCATCTAAGCGCACATGCGGCCCTGTTAAGGCTGCAACTGTTGCTCATTTTTCTGGAACGTCTGGAAGCTGCTGGACCTGCGAATCCGGGTAAATCCGCTCCAGGTCCCTCCTGGCTCTCTTCTACGATCTCTCATATTGACGATAACCTTCGGAATGGCCTGTCCCTCCCTGAACTGGCACAGTACGCCTCTGTATCCCCTGCCCATTTCAGTCGTGCATTCAAACGATACACGGGTATGACTCTAACGGATTATGCATTAGCGCGAAGGGTCATTATGGCGAAAGAGCATCTGGTCCAAAGTGATGAGACGATGGCAGCCGTGGCCGATGCTTGCGGGTTCGACAGCCTGCCCCACTTTTACCGTCAATTCAAAAAATTAACCGGTACAACGCCCGCAGCTTACCGCAGAACCATGAACAGTTCACGTTAAAATAGAACCAGACTGGACGTAGGTTCCTGAGTCTAATCATATATATCCACATATTCTTCCATATGGAAGATGTGGTATGATAATCTAGATTATTACTTGTCGGAAACATTGCATTCCGTTGTCAGAGGAGCTTAACATTCCATGTTAAACGATTTAAATCGCAGGAATATCGGCATCTTCGCCCATGTGGATGCAGGGAAAACAACTACCACCGAGCATATGTTATTTGAGAGTGGTGTCGTCCGCAGTCCGGGACGTGTAGATGACGGAACAACAGCCACAGACTCCCTGGACATTGAGAAAGAACGTGGCATATCCGTTCAGGCAGCCATGACCTCTCTGATCTGGAAGAACACCATCATTGACCTCATTGATACGCCTGGTCACATTGATTTTAGCTCCGAAGTAGAGCGAACACTTCGGGTAATGGATGGCGCTATTCTCATTCTGTCGGCAGTAGAAGGCATTCAGTCCCAGAGTGAAGCCATCTGGCATGCCCTTCGTTCACTTCGCATCCCAACCATCATTTATATTAATAAAATGGATCGGATTGGCGCGTCTGCCCCAGCGGTAATGGAGCAGATTCGTTCCACCCTGTCCCCTTTTGCATGCGAAATCCAAACGTATCAGTTCCACGAAGATTCATTTCATGGCATCGACTCGCTATGGAACCCGAATCAAGATTCTCTGTCAGATGGCACACCTTCCATTCCAGGTCTGGTCGAGATACTTGCTGAGCTAGACGAACAGGTCATGGAAGCCTACATCCAGGAGACTCCGTTATCGCAAAGGGAACTGAATGAAGCATTCCTGCGGTATGTACATCAGGGTGAGATGTTCCCTGTGTGTTATGGTGCTTCCGGCAAAGGAATTGGCGTCACGGCATTGCTGGACGCAGTCCTTGCATTCCTGCCCCCACCTGAACAACCAGTGGATTCTCCCGTATCCGGTGTTGTGTTCAAAATTGAACGTGACCGTACGATGGGACGCACGGCTTACGTCCGTATGTATGGTGGCAGCTTACACAATCGGGATACCATCCATAATTCGACGCGGGAGCTTGAAGAGAAAGTGACGCAGATTCGCCGCATGGATGGACGGAAATGGGCGGATACCGGTGCTGTTCACGCGGGGCAGATTGCTGCGCTGTATGGACTGAGTGGCACACATGTGGGTGACATTATCGGCAATCCTGAAGGTGTACCTCCTCTGCCACAGATGGCTGTGCCTTTGCTGACCGTACAAGTACATGGCAAGGACCCGGCACGTTACCCCGATCTTGTCGCAGCATTGCAAGAGTTGACGGATGAAGACCCCTTACTCGACCTGCAATGGTTGCCGGAGGAACGAGAACTGCATCTCAAGGTCATGGGAACCATTCAGCTTGAGATTTTATCC
Source organism: Paenibacillus sp. FSL R7-0026 (assembly GCF_038004485.1). Classification (NCBI taxonomy): domain Bacteria; kingdom Bacillati; phylum Bacillota; class Bacilli; order Caryophanales; family Paenibacillaceae; genus Paenibacillus; species Paenibacillus sp. FSL R7-0026. The sequence goes on along the minus strand of NZ_JBBORG010000001.1, from coordinate 2,031,522 downwards.
AGCCTGTTGCTGAGTCGTTATGGATTGGATGTCGTGTTTGATCCGCCATCCGTTATCTATAAGGAGACACCACGCACAGCCGGAGAAGGTTACATCGCCTATACGATGCCTAAGCCCTGCTGGGCCATCCTCCGCTTCAAGATTGAACCTTTGCCTCGCGGAAGCGGTCTGATCTATGCCTCAACCGTAAGGACAGATGATCTGCTGTTACGTTATCAGAATGAAGTTGAACGACGAATTCCGGAAGCCTTGTCTCAAGGTATGCTCGGTTGGGAAGTAACCGATCTGCGCATCACGCTGGTGGAAGGGGAACATCATGTCTGGCATACACATCCGCTGGATTTTGTTGTAGCCACGCCTATGGGAATCATGGATGGATTGTCGAGAACAGGTACCACGTTGCTGGAACCCCTTCTTCAGTTCCGGCTGACGGTCCCGGAAGAATACGGCGGTAAGGCCCTTAGCGATCTGGTACATATGCGGGCGACCTTCGAAGCCCCCGTCATTGGTAGCGGACGTTGTATTATTGAAGGAGTTATGCCTCTTGCCACCTCAATGGATTATCCGGTGAAACTGCGTTCCGAGACAAGCGGCCGCGGAGTGCTTACGACTTCGTTTGCCGGATACCAAGATTGTCCTGCGGATGTGAATCATACTCGCAAACGCAGAGGAGTTAACCCGCTGGATCAGTCGAAATATATTTTAAGTGTACGAAACGCGATTACATCATAAATGGAGTTGAACCTGTGCTTATTAAATTTCTTATCTTTGGCCTTTTATGGCGGATTGTAGGTAATCCGTTCATTGCCATCCTCATTTTACTCGTTATACTGTATTTTCTGGATCGTCGTTACGTCGGGGTGTTCCCAAGCTTCACGAAACCTCTCAAGCGTATGCGTAACATCTCCCGGCTTCGGCAACAGCTTGCCATGAGTCCCAATGAAGTTTCTTCCAAGCTGGAACTGGCTCGCCTGTTAATTGAGCGCAAGCGTTACAGTGAGGCACATGCCTTATTGCTTGAACTGGAGCGCCCATACGAACAATCGGCTGAGTACTGGGAGGCATTAGGGACGACTGAGCTTCATTTGGGCAACATCGAAAAAGGCGAACGTCATATTTTGCAAGCCCTCGAGATCAACCCCAGAGTCAAGTACGGACGCCCGTACCTAACCCTTGCTGGAGCCTTCAAAGATACGCATGAAGACAAAGCGCTGGATTATGTGCATCAGTTTCAGGAGATTCACTCCTCTTCCAGTGAAGCTTATTATCTGCTCGGCTCGGTTCACCGTTCCCTCGGACGCAATGCAGACGCGAAGCAGGCATACGAGCAATCGTTGAACGTGTATCGTTCGTTGCCCAAATACAAAAAACGTCAGGAGCGCCGCTGGGCTGTCCGCAGTTGGTTCCGCAAACGTGGATTGTAATGTCATCCGCTATACGCCGTAATCTTCATATATCACTTTTCTAACCAATAAAAGTGCACTGATCTCTGCCCTCGTATGAGCAGAACCAGTGCACTTTATTCTTAACAACGATTTTAATACACCAATATCTCACGCAGTCGTTCTTCATGAAGACGCATCCAGTCAATCCGCTGTTTGAGTTTCACAATCTGCTCCACAGCCACTTCCGGCTCATCTGTACCCTCAAACATCCGACTGATGAAATGCATGACCACATCCAGACTGCGCAGCAAAATCAATCGAGGTATGGCCAGCAACTCTTCCGGTTTCAGGCTGACCTGTTCCCGAAATCCCCTGATCAATCCCTCCTGTGCCTGCCACATCCAATCTTCACTCTTGTCCATGGTAAGGAGGTCAGACATCGGAACAGCCAGCTCCATTACCCGCAAATCCCATGTCGCAAATTCAAAATCCAAAATGGCACAGATTTCACCATCCTGCTGATCTGCCAATACATTCGAGGCATTCACATCCCCATGAACCATTTGATGCGGCAGATGTTCCATACCCCGCAGGGCTTCAAACAGATCTGGCAGCTCATCTCTCAGTTGCTTCAACTCATTTGCACATGCGGCCAGTTGCTCTGGCGGCGATGTGCACAGCTGTAATAATCGTTCTGGTGAACAGAGCGGATACGCATCCTGAATTCGATAATATGGTGGATACACAGGTTCAAGTGGTATATCCAGGGTAGCCATAACAGAAGACAGGGCCCCCGCCGCTTTACCGAGCCCTATCAATTGATCTGGTGTATGCCAGATGGGATTGACGCCTTCCCTATAATGAAACAGAGTCACGATTTTGGTATGACCTGTCAGGGTATCTTTTACAGAAAGAAATGTACCTCTCTCACCAGATAACCGCCTTACAGGTGAAGGTGTATCAAGCTTAAAGTTCGAACGTTGGAGGGCTTCCAGCACCTCGTGTTCAAAGGTGATTTTCATCGGATCATTATGTGTTTCATATTGTCTCATGACGTAATTAGTCCCGTCTACATGGAGCATGTAAGTAGAATTATTCATCCCACCCTTTCCACGCTCGCCTTTCCAGTCCGATGTGAAACCATATAAGGCCAACACTTCGGATATACGCTGCTGCTCTGAAGGATGGAGGGAACCGGAATCGATGTTTTGCACCAAAAATTAACCCCTTTATCTCACAAAATGGAACTGTCTTTTATTTATCTTAAAGGAAGTCCATCGCTCGGTCTAGTTCAGTTCCGAAACTATCAAGAGAATGGATAGTATCCAGTCCGATTAAGCTGCTCTGCAATGACACGATATCCTCTTGCATTGGGATGTACTCTGTCCCAGAACAACAGTTCACGCTCACGACCTTCAAACCTGTCATATACCTGAGCACACGCATAGTTGCCCGATCCCGCTCCATTCAGAAACGAATTATATTGGCGCACCCAGTACGCAGCTTCCGTCGCTTGTGGATACGGGTTGTACAATCCGATGGATCGGACCATATACTCATTGTTGCGCTTTAACTGCCGAATGTGCCGCATGATCTGGGATACATTACTGCGGGTTTCTCCGAGTACCTGTGTCATTTTGCTGGCATTTGGAATGCCATTACTTGCTTTGAACGTACGAATCAGATCATTCCCGCCAATGGATATGGTAATGATATCCGCTTCACGGAGCGATTGCCGCACTCGGGGATGCGAAGAGATCATCTGCAACATTTCCCCCGACGTCAGTCCATTCACGCCCATATTCTCCATGGATACAAACGTACGAACATTCATTTCCGCCATTCGCCGATATAAAGGAACAAAGCCGGTGCCCAGCAACGCTCCTGTACCTACCGTTAATGAATCTCCTATAGCCACATATCGATATACCATCCCGTCGCCCCTCTCTGCTGTGATTTCTCTGAACAATAATGAACTGCTCTATATCTTATGATGAGTGGCAAGACAAGGCGCGGGATGGTGTCCTTAGGCATGTACCTTTCTTTTGCATAAAACCATATTTCTTCTCTGTAGAGGTAAAAAAAGAAAAAAGCCCTGCCGTATAACGCGGCAGAGCCTAATCCATTGCAATGCATTACATGCCTATGGTCCGATCCGAATCAACGGAATCTGATTGTTCCTTGTTCGGGAACGGCCACCAGTTGGCCCGGCCAAACATCTTCACCATCACTGGGACGAAGAATGGCAGGAACAGCAGAGAGTACAATATCAGTCCGCTAAGGACTACTGTGGCAATCTGCATCATCGAGAGAACACCGGATGGATACATGGCAGCAAATGTACCGCTCAGAATGACCGCGGCAGATAGAATAACGGTGCCCATGTTCTTCATCGCGTACAACATCGCATCCTGTACTTTCATGCCTTTGTTCTCATTGAAACGGTCCATCAGGAAGATGCTATAATCCACACCAAGTGCAATCAGCATAACAAATCCGAAGAACGGAGTAACCCAGCTAATGCCTGCAAATCCGAGGATATTAACAAAGATCACTTCGGTTAACGCCATCGATGTGAAATAAGCCAGTAATAAGGAAACGATCAGATACAATGGCATAATGACCGAGCGAAGCAGTACTACCAGAATAATAAATGTGCCTGCCAGCATCAGCATTACAGTACGTGTATAGTCGTTATTCGAGATCTCCTGCAAATCTGCAAACGTGCTGGTAACGCCACCTATGGCGATATCTGCTTTTTCAAGTGTACTGCCTTGTACCGCGCGATGTACTGCCGCCTCAATGTCAGGAACACGATCAATGGCTTCTGTTCCGTATGGATTTTCGGCGAAAATAACATCAATCGTCATCGTTTTCCGATCTTCAGACAGATACGTATCAAATACCTGTGTGAAGTCTTTGCTGTTCAGTGCTTCATCAGGAACGTACCAGCCTGCCAGATCGGAATCTGGTGAATTTTGCAATTGCGTCAGGTAGTCCTGCGCTGAATCCAGTCCACCGGATACCTGTTTAATACCATCGACACTTTGATTCAGTCCATCTGTCAGTTGTGTCAGCTGACCACTCAGATCCGAGAAGCCTTGTTGGATTTTCTCCTGACCACCCTGAAGCTGGCCAAGTCCATCCTGAATGGAAGGAATTTCACTAATCACTTTGCCCTGACCATCCGCAGCCTGTTTGAGACCGGATTGCAACTGACCAATTCCCGTTACAATCTGGCCCAGGCCATCGGCAAGCGCCTTTTGTCCGGCTGCTGCGGAGGCAAACCCTTCATTGGCCTGATTAATTCCAGCAGCGGCTTCCCCAAGTTTGGTCTTAATTTGACCCAAACCTTGCGCAAGCTGCGCCGTGCCAGAACCTGTTTCACCAATCGTACCTTTGATACGTTGGTAATCAGCATCTTGCTGTAATTCAGGATACCGCTCTTCAAGTGCTGTGAAGGATTCGGACAGACTGGTTAGAGCTGTTGAAACCCCGTTCAGCTGTTGTTCCAGTTCGCGGGTTCCATCCCCCAGTGCAGCGACCCCTGCTCCCGCCTGACGATAGGCTTCAAGCAACTGATTGTTTGCCTGCGCAAGTTGATCTGCACTCGTTTTGGCTTGCTGAAGTCCGGCTTTCAGATCACCCGCACCTGCGGAACCATCTCGAATGCCTTTTTCAATCTGCCCAAGTCCCTCACTGAGTTGCGTGATACCCGATTGCAACTGGGAGGTTCCTTTGGTAAGTTCACCTGCTCCATCAGCAGCTTCTTTTAATTGTGGTTCATTTTTACTTAGCTGACTGCTGGCTTCACTCAGACCATCACGGATTTTGTCCAGACCCGTCTTGCCTTCACCCAGTCCATCCGATAATGTTCCGACTTGCTGTGTAACTTCAAAATCTTTAATCTCATCCCCCGTAGGTCGTGTCATACTGCGGACACCAGAGACTCCGGCTACTTTCTCTACTTCCCGGCTAATTTTCTCGGCAACGGCCATATATTTCCCATTATCCATCGCTTCATCGTTCTGGATGACGATCTGACCCGGCAGCGATTCACCCGGACCAAAGCTGTCAGAGATAATGTTGAATGCTTTTACGGAATCATATTTCTCGCCAATCTCATCGAGACTATTGAACGACAGTTTGCCATCGTAGGTTGCCAGAAGAGGCACACAGACAGCTGCAACGATGAGCAGCGCAGCCCATGGACGTTTAAGTGAAAAGCGACCAGCTGCACCATAGATCTTGCTCTCGGCATGTTCAAGTGAACCCTTCGACGGCCAGAATAACTTCTTGCCTAACACCGCCATGAAGAATGGCACGATGGTCACCAAGGCAAGCATCATCACAGCAATACCTACAGCTACGGCAACCGCAGAACGGTACAACATAAACTGGGCAAAGCCAATCGCAATGAATCCAACCAGCACAGCTAGTGCTGAGAAGAGTACTGTTTTACCGGCAGTACGATAGGTGGCAATGATGGCATCCCACGTATTCTCATGATGAGCCAGTTCTTCCTTGAACCGACTGATCAGCAGGATGCAGTAATCCGTACCAATCCCAAACATGACGGCGACCATAAAGATCTGTGTAAATGTGGATATCGGGAAGTCCAGCCCATCCACCAGGAATGCAACAATCTGTTGCGATACAATGTAACTGATCCCCACCGTCAGCAGCGGGACAAACGGAGCTACAAACGAACGGAAGACCAGGAACAGAATGAGTAAAATAAAGACAACTGTAATATATTCCGATTTCTTAAGCCCCTCTTGGGAACTTTCAATGGTGTCTTCATCAATCAGACCTTTACCGGTTATGTAGTGCTCCACATTGACGGACTTCAATGCTTCATTCAGGTCTTCCCGCATTTCCTTGACCGTACGATCTCCCTGATCAATGGATAGCGATGTTAGAATCGTTTTGCCATCAGCTGAGATCATCTTCTCGGACAATTCAGGCTGAGAGAAAGGTTCCAGAATGGACAGAATGCCCAACTTCTCCTTGTCGGCCTCCAAGTTTTTAATAGCCTTCTCTGCCTCTTGTTTTCCCGTGGTACCCAGACCATCCGGATTATAAAATACAAGAGCGATCTGGCTGCCTTGCTGCTCTCCTTTTTGTGCTGCAGCTTCATTCAAAATTGCTGCTGCCTGGGTGGAAGAGTACCCTTCCGGAACCGAAAACTGTCCCTTTTCCCGAATCAGTTCACTCATGTTAGGGGCGGTAAACATCAACACGGCAGCTACAACAACCCATAGCCCCATTAACCACCATCTTGCTTTTAGTATCGTTCTCATTCGTTCTCCCGTCCTCCTTCATGCGATAGCAAAGCTGCAAGCTTCTCAAAAGATTCAATGAAAATTCGGACTTCTTCCGGTTTAAAATGAACCAGATACGGCTCCAGAATCTGCTGTATTTCCTGTTCTGTTTCCCTGTATACTTGTCGTCCGGTATCCGTCAGTGTCAGATATACAACGCGGCGGTCACGTTCATCTCCGGCCCGATGAACCAGATCGCGATCCACCAGCTTGTTGACCAAAGCGGTAATGCTGCTCTTGCCTATGCACAGAAGCTCTGCCAGATCAGAGGGCGTGCAGGAAGGTTTCTCTTCAATCAGACGAAGTGCGCAGAACTGATCGGTCGTTATGGTCTGCCCCACTTGTTCGCGTATCCGCGTATCAAACCGCTTATTGACCATAAAGGAAGCATCCAAATAGCGGTTCACCAAACTTTTTGCATCCGGTGTATTCATTCTTCATTCTCCTTTCCCAAATCTACATAGTTCACTTAACGAACTATTCTTCTGTGAAACTATTCTATAATGAAACAATCTTACAAAGCAATACTTTTTTCCTGCTTTTTTGATGAAAACGACAAAAAAACAGGACGTCCGACTCAGCTCATTGCCAAATCCAACATCCTGTACTGATGATAATCCATATATTTCTTAAAGTAATAAAAGGTCTCTGTGCTACTCTTCGTCCGTATCTTCCTCTTTTTCAAGCACACAACGGAATCGCTCCACACCTGGGTATAATTCACCCAGACTATATACCACAAACCCCGTATTCCGATAAAACTCGACGGCTTCCAGCTCGGTCTCAGCAATCAGTCTATCAGGATTGTATGTTGCCAACAGTTGTGAGATCATACCACGTCCATAATTTTTAAAGCGGTTTTCAGGCAAAACCGAGATATGATGAATGGTAACCTCACTTGTTCCAGTCTTCTCATATCCAATCAGACCGATCAATTGTCCCTCATCTTCGTAACCGCCCATTTGCAATTCGTCTTTCTCTACATATTGTTGCAACGCACGGTTCAAGTGATCCGGATCAGGAAAGACCGAGTAGGACAATAGTTCCTGTACTTCCGGCTCCTGTATGCGTGATTTCAGATTAATTAACACCTTGATTCCTCCTATACCTTGCTTGTTTCCGTTATCGTATTGTAGTCGTTAGCCTCTAAAAGTTCAAGTCGTGTGCCGATTCAGCTCCGATTGAAGCACAGTTGAGACTTTATCCGATACGTTGATCTGCGCCAAATGATAGGCCTCCAGCAGTGCGCCCCCAACTGCTGGCAAGTTACTGGTTATGTATTGAATTTTTTTCCCTTCGCGCTTATTGGCAGCATCCAGTCCTTTCTGAACAGCCTCCACCATATATGGTGAACTCAGACAGCTTCCGGTAAGCGTCATGGACACTGTGGGCTGATCGAAACAGGATGCAAGCATCAGGATGCCCACAACGGCCGTGTCAGCAGCCGATTCGCACACCCTAACTGCGAGGGGAATATTCCGGGCAGCAGCTTCAGTCACGATAGACGCCATCTGACCAAATTTCCGGTTGGTCATCTGTTTATCTTCGGCAAAACCGGCTATCCCCAGCGCAGCGAGCTCTCGAATTGAGGCAACATTCCAATATTTCAACACCTGCTCAATCCATGCTTGGTCCTGCGGCCCATAACGTCCCGCGAGGATGGAATGAACCGTGTCGTAAGCCAGAAAACGTGCTGCTGTCGGCGCATAATGACCGAACTGATCGTTGCGGAGCCAAGCTCCCTGTTCGGTTCTGCCAAGGATCAGAGATCCTGTTCCTCCAATAGCAACAATACCTGGCTCACCGTCGAAGGCCGCTGTATGTGCGATGTGTGTATCGTTTACCGCACTGATCCTGCCTGTAATCCCCGTACGAGCGAGTAATGCCACCGCCCAAACTGTATCTTCAGGCCGATTCAGACCCGCCATTCCTGCCTGAATGGAGGCGATCTGACTCGACTTGAGCCCGGCTTGAGTTATCGCTTCAGCGATACCCTCCAGCACATTTTGCTCAGCATGGGTATCGTGATAGCGGTTGCAACCATTCTTTTGCACATAGGATAAAATCTTCCCGTTCTGATCTGCGACAGCCACACGCGTGTGGCTCCCTCCTCCATCCATCCCTATTACATATGTATTCATCCTTAACCATCTCCCTTCAGACCACACATTAAGAGTGCCGGGTCCATTGTCAGGTCCCGGCAGAGAGTTTATTGCTTTTGCACAGCGAAACGAAGCAGTTCACAACGAAATTGTGTCGGTTCATCATACTTTTCCTCTTCAATCGTCTGTGTAACATGTTCCTGAAGCAGAATATTCCAGCCTTTGTAGGCATCCTCCAGTATAGCAATCGCCTCGGCTGTGGGCAGGTTCAGCTCAATTAATGGTTTAATCTCCTTGCCTGTATTGATTTCTTTTTCCTCCACATTGGTACTCATCGTAATACAATGAATGCCCCCTGTGCGAGTTCCGGCCTGTAACCGGTCTATCGCTTCCATGAAGGCTTGTTTATTTGAGACATGTTCCAGACAAGAACATGCAGCAATATAGTCAAAATAGTTTGACTCCACAGCATAATGCTCAACATCTGCTTTCACTGCCTGTACGATATGTTCAACCTGATATTCTTTCGCATACTTGCGAAGTCCGTCTACGGCCTCATCCAGTAAATCCACACCGATGACTTCACTGTTCGTTTTTGCAAGGCGCTGTGCAATCGGTATCGTATGCCTTCCCACTCCGCATCCCAGATCGAGGACACGCAACTCCTCCTTGTGAGCAAGTAGACGTTCCAGCATATCCATCACCATAGGCATGGGCCTCGACATCCAGGTGCCGGAGGCGAATAATTCATTATTCTGATAGAAATTGGAATGATAACCTGCCTCTGCTTTTCGCGCAGCCTCAAATTGTTCGTTTCCCATCAAAGCACCCCCATCAATTAGAAGTTAAACGTCAATGTCCCAGTACCGGCGAATAGAATAATTGAAAAAATGATCATGATGACGAATCCAGCCGTTACAATCAATTTACCCGTATCCCTCTTGTATGAACTGTCGTTAAATAACATAACTCCACCAATAGAAATAGCCACCGGAGCGAGAAAAAGTGTAATCAGTACAAGCAAAATGATGGAATAACGATCCAATACCGATTCTTCATATTCGGTCATATAAGGTTGTTCAGGCAATGCCGTTTTGGTGGCAACCAGATTACCGCAAGATTTGCACTTAAACTCATCTTCTGCCATTCCTTCATGGCAGTAAGAACATTTCCTTTGTGTGCGCGCCAACTTACGCCTCCTTCCACATCTGTCCTATCAATGAATACCCATAATACAATACGAGAATCAATTGATTACGGATTCTGGTTGCGACAGATTCTTTTTCATAAAGGATTCCAGTGCCGCCTCATATCCGGTGCGATCGACTTGAAACGCTGTACCATGACCCGCACGGGGGACGGTCAGCAATTCCTTTTCGGTTGGGCAAGCTTCATACAACCTGTACACCATTTTCGTTGGTACAAACGTATCAGCCTCACCGTGGATGAATAACACGGGAACGTTAACTTTGGCAAGCTGCTTGAGAGCCGAAGCCTCTCTAAAGGAATACCCTGCTTTCCAGCGGGAGATCAGACTTGTGACAGGTATAAACGGAAATGCAGGTAGCTTGTATAATTGCTTTAACTGGAACGTCAGTTCTTCTTCCACGGATGTATACGCACAATCAGACACAATCGCTTTAACCTGAGTCGGCAGGACTTCACCACCTGTCATCAGTACGGTTGCTCCTCCCATGGATATGCCGTGCAAAATGATTTCCCCTTGTGTACCCATTTTTTCAAGCACCCAGTTGGTCCACTGGACATAATCCTTCCGATCTAACCAGCCAAAACCGATGATATCCCCTTCACTCTGTCCATGACCTCGATCATCTGGCATGAGTACGTTATAACCATGCTTTTCCGCATAAAACCGGGCAAATCCAGCCATTTCTCTACCTCTACCCGAATAACCATGTGCCAGAATAACCGTCTGATCCGACCCTTTATTGGAACCGAGCCATGTACCATACAGTTTTAATCCATCATGTGATTGAAGAGATATCTCTTCTGTAGGCTGAGTATCCAGCCACTTCAGGTCAGAAGCACTGCTAATGATTTCATTGTCCGGTTCAGGCATCAGATTTGGATTATCTACCAAAAACGTTTTTGGCGTACGGCGAATGGCCGTTTTGAAAAAATAAAGCCCTCCTGCCCATAGAAGAGCAAGAACGATCAGTACCAGTGCTGCAAGTACGTAGAATAACATGAACGAGCCCTACCCTCTTTCCTTATTAAGATATATTCAATCTTTACTTACTCGTTGCAGTGATGTACATGCTGCTTGATAGGCGGGTAACAAAGCATCCAGCAAAGGTTCTGCTTTCCGTGATTGACCTTCCTTCGCAAACTGCTCTATCTGGGCAAACAAAGTTGATAAATAACGAATCCCCAGACTCAGACTCCCTGATTTCAGATCATGGGCTACCTCGGTTGCAGCAACATGGTCGCCGGACACAATATGTCTGCGCAGCACCTCAATCTTGCCGGGTGTCTCGGTACGATACATATCCAACAACATACCAAGGAGTGTACGATCGCCATCGGTGTTTAATTCCGCAATCTCATGTACGATGCTCATATTTAATACCTCTGTCGGTTCGGAGGATTGCTGCCACTTCTCGATCATCTTGCTCAGAATTTCCAGCGTGAAGGGTTTGCCAATAAAGTCATTCATCCCGGCTTCCATACACTTGTCTTTCTCTCCCTGCATGACATTACCTGTCATTGCAATAATTGGTGTGGTATGGCGCATTTCATCCATTTCTATCGATCGGATTTTGCGTGTTGCCTCCAAACCGTCCATCACTGGCATCATATAATCCATGAGAATCAAACTGTATTTTTTGCTGAGAAAAGCAGCTATTGCCTCTTCCCCATTCACTACAGCTTCCACTTGGGTTATTCCCAGTTTTTTGAGCTGCAACATAACAAGCTGCCGGTTGATGACGTTATCATCGGCCAGCAATACAGATACAGAAGGAGCTTCATCATCCATATCCTGCCCCTGATGCTCTTGATGCTCTTGATGCTCTTGAGCGGAAGCAACAGACTGGTTACCGTCTTTCTTACCAAGTGTAAGTTCGAACCAGAATGTTGATCCTTCACCCTCCTGACTGTCTACTCCAATCTGACCTTCCATCAGTGTAACGAGCGACTTGCAGATCGATAATCCAAGGCCCGTTCCTCCATACTCACTTGAGCGTCCTCGTTCAGTCTGCACGTAGGGTTGAAATAACTGGTTCTGATCTTCTTCCGAGATACCAATGCCCGTGTCTTCAACTTCAAATCGGATCATTTGTGTAATCTCATCATCTTTCATAAGGGCGACTCGTATCCGCACCGTACCTTCTGATGTGAATTTGTTCGCATTCTGAATTAGATTGATCAGTATCTGTGTAATCCTCGTTGGATCCCCTTCAAGAAGAGTAGAGATTCTGGAGTCACAGTCTATCGATAACTGATTTCCGTTCTTTCTGACTTGGGGTTCGAGCAAACGAACAATATAGTTTATCGTCTCTTGCAGATCCACTTCTCCCAGTTCAAGTCGCATCTGACCCGCCTCAAGTTTGGACAGATCCAGAAGATCCTGAATCAGCTTAAGCAGCAGTTTGGCAGCATCCTGTATAACGGAAACTGAATTCTCCTGTTCTTCAGACAAGGGAGACAACTTAAGCATCTCAGCCATCCCCAATATGCCATTTAATGGTGTACGAAAATCATGACTGATACCTGCAATAAATGCGATTTTTGAATCACCTGCATCTACTGCTTGCTGACGTGCAGCTTCAAGACTGTTATTGTTCTTTGCAAGCAGACGCTGGAGTGTCACCAGTTCATTATTCATATCCGAGAATTCTGAAAGTGTCCGTTCCTCTTGCTCTTTACTCCGAATCATCTGATCCGATAACTGCTCAATCGTTCTACGTAGCCTCTGTATCTCTCCGCTCTCATTAGACATCACATCATCCCTCTCTTAATCCCTAACCATATCAAGCTGATTACATGTAGCTGGCTGAGCCAGTAATTGTTCTGCAACCGCTACCGCTTCATCGGCTCCTGGAGCATAACCGTCAGCTCCTATCGTTTTCCACAACTCCTGATCAATATTAAAGGGATATCCCCCAACCATAATCTTCACATGTGCCGTTGCCGGATGATGACGGATCAGATGAATCAACTCTTTGGCCAGATGAAGGTGATACGTCATCGTAACTGAAATCGCAACAACATCGCCCTGATGCCGCTCTATAGCCTCTATTACACTTCCATTGGGAACATTGGCTCCCAGATAGTGCGTATCCCAACCTTCCATCTCGAACACATCTGTGAGCATACGCAGTCCGATCTCATGTTGCTCACTGCCTACACAGGTAGCCACTAGTTTTTTATCCTGACCCGTATGAATCAGCCAGCGAGAATAAAGACGTGATATGAATGACTGGGTCGCTGCCGTACAAAAGTGTTCTTGCCCCACACTGATACGATGGCATTGCCACAATCGTCCAATTTCATATTGGGTGGGCTGAAAGATATATCGATAAATATCACGAATCGTCACCCCAGCTTCTAACTCGGCTTCAATGATCTCGAAGGCTTCTTTCCGTTTATTCTCAAGCAAACACTGTAAGTACGATTGCGCGGCATCTCCATATGGCATGGATTCGTTGATGTAACCCGTCTGTGACTCCATATGTGTTGTTCTATATATTCCCATCTCCAGATACTCGAGCAGAAGTGCCTTTGACGGATGGTCAAATTCTTCTTCCAATGTCTCTTTGATCAGATTGAGATTAATCACCAGGTCTTCTGGTGATACCTTGTAACCCTCAAGTAGAACTTTCAGCCAGGCAATATACTGAGTAAACAGACCTGGACTCTGTACGAGCGCACTTTCTGCCAAATAGTTCAAGCTATACTCCGAATCCTGTTTGGTGCGCATTTTTCCATTCTCGCCAAATCGCTCAAGTAAATCGGGCTGTCTGAGATACTGTTTCTCCGTTATTTTATCAGCTAAGTTCGCAGATTCTTGGAGCAAACGTTCTCCTGCTTCTTGATGACTCATAGATGCACCTCTCCTCTACCCGCATCACATCTCCATCATCATTCGTGACTAATCCAGAATGAGATCGATGTTAGCTAACTTGCAATCGGGATAGGTTCTTCTACTTGATCCAATCCATCCATTCCGCTCTTAATCGTTCTGTTCCATTATACATGAACTTTCGATGATCATGTTTTACACACGATGAATGTATAGAACAATCTTCCTATATTATGGAGGGCCTTGCAAGTCAGTCAGCCAGTATATGCCTGTACTTTTCGAGTTCCACAAAAAAAACTGACCTGCGTTATGAACGCAAGTCAGTTTTCCCTTCTGCCGCCAATCCCAGCTTCTTCAACATCTTAATCGCATCCACTTTCTCGGAAGGGTCAAGTCCTTCCAAAGCATCAATGATGACCTGATGATGTTGAGGAAATATCTGTGTGAATAATTCTCTTCCTTCCTCGGTTAACTCAGCGTAAATGACACGCCGATCTTCCTTGGATGGTCGACGAAACAGCAGATTTTTATTTTGCAACTTATCTACAACATACGTAATATTTCCACTGGACATTAACACCTTTTCACCAATCTTTTGCAATGCCTGCGGTCCCTTATGATATAACAAATCAAGCACACCAAATTCTGTCGTATTCAGTCCGTGACTCTGGATGTCCCGATTGGAACGTGAGGTCACAGAATTGTAGGCCCGAACAAGAACCACGAATAATTGTAAAGACAGTTCCCGGTTGTCCTCCGTGTTCAGCATTTCAATAATCCTCCATCAGTTGTTTACATTTCGGCTCGTATGAGAGGCCAGCTTCTGCTCCCACTCCTCACGGAGCATCCCCATACGAATTGAATCATAGTACTGCCCGCGAACGATACGACACTTCCGCATTCGCCCCTCCACCTGTAATCCTGCTTTCACAGCCGCACGCATCATACGTTCATTCCCAGACCAAGTAGTCAATCCAACCCGAACCAAAGGCATCTGTTCGAACAAATGACTTGACCACATGACAAGTGAGCGTGTGCCAACCCCGCGTCCCCACTGGACAGATCTGTATATTACAATCCCCATTTCCAGCCACATGGATAACTCATCTTCTATGTAATAGCTGATTGTACCCACAATTTGTCTGTCGGATTCAATAATACGGATTGATACGGGTTTGGAATCGCCTGGATCAACGTTCATACGTTTGAGCATACCTTGTTCAAAACTTTCATAACTTTCGTGTTTAAGTGGGTAATAGGGTGCATCCCATTGCTTCCATTCAGGTACGTCATCACTGTAGATCAATTCATAGAGTTCTTTCAGATCCTGTTTCTCCACACACCTGAGTACAAGTTCACCATCAACGATTGGCAGTTCTTTCATACGATGCAAAGCACCCTCTTCCATATTAAGAACGATGAAGCTCTTCGATACTTCCGTCCGAATTGGCAAGAATGACTGTACTAGCCATATCCACAAATAGTCCGTTATCAACAACACCTGGTAACATGTTCAATCGAACATTAAGATCCGCAGCGTGATCAATCGCCTCCAAGTGGCAATCTGCTATCAGGTTTCCGTTGTCTGTCAGATAACGTTGCTGTCCATCCATCCGCCATTGCGGTTGACACCCCAATTTTTCGAGCGCCTGGAAGGTCCACTCAGAAGCAAATGGAACCACCTCAACTGGAAGCGGGAATTTTCCCAACTTTTGCACGGCTTTGCTGCCATCCGCTACAATAATCAATTTGTCACTATTGGCTGCTACGATTTTCTCACGCAAAAGAGCCCCGCCCCCCCCTTTAATCAGGTTAAAATCGGGATCTACTTCATCAGCGCCATCAATGGTCAGATCCAGACGTCCAATCTGGTCAAATGGGACGATGGGAATCCCCCATTCACGGGCAAGCTTGTCCGAAGCCTCTGAAGTGGCAACCGCTTGAATGTTCAATCCATCACGTACCCGCTCACCGATTCGGCAGATGGCATAATAAGCTGTTGAACCTGTACCCAATCCAACCTTCATTCCATCTTCAACATATTCTGCCGCACGCTCTGCTGCTATCTGTTTAAGATTCATCTATAAACCCCCGCTGCTCATAATTTGAGAAATGCATATGTAGTTATTATAGATAAAACCGCTTCCGATGTATATCCGTGCCTTCTGTTGCATCTTTTCCATCATATTTTTGTTTTGTTGAAGGATGTATTTTTACCCACCATGTTATAGAATACAGAATGAAGCTAAAAAATGGGAAATTTTAAAATAAACAGTTCTAAATACCTATAAACCATCTGATATGTCCATAAATACGTAAAATATTAAAAAAAATTTAACGATACTATTCAATTTAACGACATTTTATACGACATATTAATTATAGATGTGTTTTAATAATTAGACACCTATGGTTCATACGGTACATAAGTCTCTACGAAAGCGACTGATAAACCAAGACCATGGTCGCATAAATTTCCTTTGGAGGGGATCACGGAATGATCTAGTTCACTGTACCAAAGCAACCCTAAAGTTTCTTAATTTAAAGAAGATCAGGAGTGGAATTTAGTGAAATCATTAAGTTGGAAAAGCATGTCGTTTTTCTCCAAAAATTTGTTACTCTCATTTACTAATATCATCATCATCGGGGTAGCACTTATCGCAAGCAGTTACTACTTTCAAAAAACAGTTCTTGTTGATCAGCTGCATGGACAGGTGGAACAAATTACCAAAAAGTGGGCTGAAGATATCAATCCTACCGAGGTACAAGCTGCTATTGCGGAAGGTAGCTATGATGGAGCAACACAAACGAAATTACGAGCGTATTTCGATGAGATGCAAGAATATTATCCTAACATTGCACAAGCCTACATCTTCGGTGTTGAGCTCGGTGGCGATAACAAGAGATTAACTTCCCTTGTAGCGATGCCGACCAACCTAAGAGAGGCTTTTCAAAGTGAGAACGTAAATATTGGTGACATGTATGAGCAGCCGGTCGTTGTAGCCAATGCACTGAAAGAAATGCTTAATACGGATCGCCCAACATTCACAACATTTTATTCCGATGATTTCGGAACATGGACAACCATTGCATATCCAATCAAAGACAGCAACGGAAAGATTTTCTCATATTTTGCCATTGATGCAGATGCATCAGCCGTACCCGCGGGACTAAACTCCTTGCTCAAAAACGGAATTATCATCCTTGTGGCCTTCTTGCTGTTATTCCTGATTATCCAATACCTTGTAGTTAAAAACACACTTTCCCCTATCCGTCACTTGATCAAAGGAATTGATGACGTAAGTCGGGGCAATTTGAATGTCAACATTCCGACAGGCAAAGACGATCTGGGACTCGTTAACGAGAAGTTCAACACCATGGTTCGCAAAATCAACGATACTATCGTTAAAGTGCAAATCACATCACAAGAAGTAAATCAGTCTGCCAAAGAGCTATATGAAGTTTCCGAGCGCAACAGTGAGAATGCAGATTCTATCAATAATAATGTGACTCAAATCACTTCCAACATTCGTTCACAGGAACAGGCAACCCGGGATAGTGCACGTGCCATGTCCGAGATGGCTACCGTAATCCAGACGATTGCCAGCAGCTCGGCAAGTGTAGCGGATGAAGCCTATGAGATGGAACGTCGTTCGCAACAAGGTAACAGCGTTGTCCGTCAGGTATCTGAACAGATGAATCTGATTACGGAATCGGTTAAGAATACCGCTTCTGCCATTGAGGTTCTGGAGAGTCGTTCACAGGAAATCGGCGATATTCTCAATATCATCTCGGGAATCTCCAGCCAGACTAACTTGCTTGCTCTTAATGCATCCATTGAAGCAGCTCGTGTTGGTGAAGAAGGAAGAGGATTTGCAGTTGTTGCAGGTGAAGTACGCAAACTTGCCGAGCAGTCTGAACAAGCAACCAGCCAGGTTGGCGTATTGATCCAAGAGATTCAAGCTGGAATTAAACAAGCTGTACGTGCTATGGAACAAGGTACGTCAGAAGTAGATACAGGGCTCAGCGTAGCCGATCAAACAGGACAACTGTTCGAAGATATTTTAGAAGCAGCGAAAAAAGTATCTAATCAGATTCAGGAAGTATCAAGCGCGACGGAAGAAATCTCTGCGGGTACGGAGGAAATGACCGCTACAGCAGATGACTTGTCTTCAAGCGTAAGTAAGACAGCAAACAGCAGTGAACAAATTTCCTCATCTGTTGATGAGCAAAAAGCATCTTTGATAACACTGGTAGACTCCTCTACACGCCTTAACAGCATGTCCGAGGAACTCCAAGAACTGATCTCTCATTTCAATGTAAGCAAACAATAATTCAAATCCACAAACATTCGGTTTGAACCAAGGAGGAATAACTGAAGTGATTGAAAACCAACCATCTTCTTCCCATTCCATGGAATCTAGCTTGCCAGTTCTGCAGATTCCACTGGATTTTGGGCGACGTCAACAATCATTCTCTTATCAGTCTGCTCAAATCACATTACATGCTTCTCTGAGCCGTGAACTTAAACAGAAGTATGGAGAACAGATGGTGTACCCGGTACTCCTCTCAGCTTATGCAGCCTTGTTATTCCGATTGTCAGCTGAACAGGAACTTGCCATAGGTATACTTTCCCCCGATCAGGCAGCTTCCTACCTTTCATTACAGATTCATGGGAAATTGACCTTCAGCCAACTATGTCATCAGGTTTCAGAGCAGCTCAAGATTGAATACACGTTGCAAAACGGTGGATACCCTGAATCGTTTTTTATGCTGAATAGTGTACAGTTGCCTCAAGCTCCTCAAATATTAAATTGGAACGTTCGAGATGATCAGAACATGCTCATCCTCGATCTGTTCTATGATAGTTCACTGTTAAAAGAGTCTACCGTGCTGAGATATGCAGAATATTATCAGACTCTTCTACTCTCCCTTGTGCGTGACGGTGAGAAAGCAATCGGTACGGTAGATATTCTTTCCGCCTCAGATCGATTGCTTTACCGTGAAATGAATGATACTTCTGTTCTCGAACCAGAGAATCAGACGGTTCATGGCTGGTTCGAAGCAACGGCAGCGGCATATCCGGATTCACCGGCGATAACATCGCCATCCAAAAGTTATACGTACAGGGAATTGAATGAACGAGCTAATCAGGTTGCACGTGTTCTGTTATCCAATGGATTGCAGAAAGGTGAATTCGTCAGTATCTTTATGGATCGAAGTCTGGAGACGATCATCTCCCTACTTGGTATTCTGAAGGCAGGTGGTGCATATGTTCCGATCGATCCTGAGCATCCACAAGAACGTAACAGTTATATCGTGGAAGATACGGCGTCCTCATTCGTGCTGACAACGGAAGCTTCTTATGCCCAAGCTTCCAGCTTGTTCTCCAGTATAGCTACGGTACGTCAGATTCTCGCTGTGGATGGTCGTTTAGCCGGATTTGCAGCAAGTAACCCCAATCTGGATATTCAGCCAGACGATCTTGCGTATATTATTTACACATCAGGGTCGACCGGTAAGCCCAAAGGTGCACTGATAGCCCATCGGGGTGTAACCAATCTTGGCAGTGTGGTTCAACGTGATTGTGACATTCAACCAGGTGATGTATTAACCCAGTTTGCTACATACAGCTTTGATGCATCCGTGTGGGATACCATTGGCGCCTTGTTCTATGGAGCAGAATTATATCTGTTGTCTGCGGAAGAACGTGTATCCGTTGAAGAATTCGCAAGTGCAATTGAACGAACAGGAACAAACATTATTACGATACTGCCTACGATTTTCTTCAATCAGCTTGCTTCCTACTTATCCGATGAAGGTTTCCACAAGCTGGCCAAAGTCCGAATCATTACTGTAGCCGGAGAAGCGTTATATGGAGAGCAGGTTCGTGCCTTCCAGCGCAAATTTGGAAACCAGATTGATATTGTTAATGTGTACGGACCTACCGAATGTACAGTAGCCACAGCTACTCACCGCATCAGTGAGCAGGTTCCGGAACATGTGGTGAACATCCCTATCGGTAAACCGATTCATAACTACAAAGTATACATTGTGAATGAAGAACAACAACTCTGTCCGGCAGGTGTACCTGGTGAGGTATATATTGCTACCCCTGCACTGGCCAAAGGTTACCTGAATCAGCCAGAACGTACTGAGCAAGCATTCATTGAGAACCCGTTTGCGATAGGTGAGAAAATCTACAAGTCTGGCGATATTGCCAAATTGCTGGATACCGGGTTGCTGGAGTATGTTGGTCGCAGTGACTCTCAGCTAAAAATTCGTGGTCACCGGATTGAGATCGGGGAGATTGAAGATCACTTTGCACGGCTTGATCAGATTCAGAACGTTGCGGTCATTCCGAAGAAAGAATCCGATGGACAAAATATGCTGGTTGGTTACTTTACATCGAAAGATGGCAGTACCCTCTCTGTTTCGGACATCAAGGCAGAACTGACGGAGAAACTTCCTTCTTATTTTGTACCAAAGTGGATCTGTCAGCTGGATGAAATGCCGATTGCGCCAACTGGAAAAATCAATCGCAAAGCGATGGTATCCCTGCCTCATGTGGAACGACATGAAGATCGTCCTGACCGGGTCATGCCTGAGACGGAGACGGAATCCATTATCCTGGACGCATGGAAAGAAATCCTTCAGCACGATGACTTCGGTGTCGAAGACAGCTTCTTCAATATCGGTGGGGATTCACTCCGGGTCATTCATGTACTGGTCATTCTGAAGCCACATTATCCGCAACTGAAAATTGCCGACTTCTTTGCCGAGAAAACAGTCCGTGCTCTCGCTCGTCGTGTGGAAGTATTGTCTCTCAGTGCTGCAGAAGTTACGGATTCAGTGATGACCGAAGGTATGATTACACAATTATCCGAACACCCTGTGGAGCTAACATCCCAGTTGGGGTATCCGCTCATTCGTGAACCTGAGCATGTGTTGCTGACTGGAGCAACCGGTTATCTGGGCTCTCATGTGCTGCAACAGTTAATTCTGAATTCCAGTACACGAATCTACACCCTTGTTCGTCGACCATCCAATGGAATAACTGCAATGGAACGTTTGACTAACGTGCTTGAAGGTTATTTCGGCAAACAACTGACTGACCAACTCTCCACTCGCCTGGAGATTATTGAAGGGGATCTCGAACAACCTAATCTCGGTCTGTCTGCTGAACAAAGGGCTTATGTCCAAGAACGAATTGACCGTGTCATCCACTGCGCTGCAGACGTACGTCATTTCGGAGATGCCGATCAGTTCGCCAAAACAAACGTGGAAGGAACGGTCGCATTGCTAGACTTGATTCGCAGCAAACCTGGGGCCTCCTTCCACCATGTATCCACGATGGGGATTCCGGAAGACCTCGCACTCAGCGGACAATGGGAATCCTCCCTGCAATATGATCGGTTCCCGGCTGACTTGCATGTGGACAACCTGTATTCGGACAGCAAGCTTGAAGCCGAGAAAGTGCTCATGATTGCGGCAGAGGAAGGTGTACCTGTCAGCATCTATCGTGCAGGTAATCTCACTTGCCACTCCGAAACTGGACGCTTCCAGTCCAATATTGATAGCAACGCCTTTTATCGTATGATCAAAGCGATGTTATTGCTCGGCAAGGCTCCTGCGGCTGACTGGATGGTTGATTTTACACCGATTAACTATGCGAGTGAAGCTATCGTTCATCTGGCCTTACGTCAGGATACAGCTGGCCGTGTATTCCACATCTGTAATCCAGAGCCCATCCGCTATGATGAGCTGATCCGTTCTGTAAATCGGGCTGGTTATGAAGTCGAAACGCTACCTTTTGCGGATTACACACGTTGGTTGTTCGATGCAAGCATTAGCAAGGAGCCTGAGGCTCTTCAGTTGGCTATTGCACAGCTTGAAGGCGACGGTGCGAAGGATTCAGCATATGTCTATGCTTGCCCTGTCACAACGGCTTATGTGGAACCAGCCGGTATCTCATGTGCGAGAACAGATGATCGCTTCATCTCCGCCATGTTAGACTACGCTGTTCAGATTGGGTACTTCCCCGCCGCAATTCGGGACCATAAGGGCACTTCTACAGCAATGGAATAAAGTTCACTCTGTCATTAACAATTAATTAATAAATAAGGTCACACAAAGAGAAGCCATCTATCGTCATTCACTGACGATAAGATGGCTTCTTTACTTCGCATTTTGGATCATTCTTTTAGACCCATCGGATAATTGCAATGATGGCAAGATGAGCTGGATAGAAATAACGCCAGACCCAACGTGGCCCCTTCATACGGAATCCCGCCTGGTAATACTGAGCAATAGCAATGCCGGCGGTTGCGAGCACACTATACATTTGCACAGAGCTGTTATGCAGCAGAAGATATAGTGCATTTAACAAGACATGTGCCACGACAAGCACAGGACCCTGGAAATAACGGAATAACAGAACCAATAACAACCCGTACATCCCGTAATCCATTTGGCTAATTTCCATGAACCAACCTGCTCCAATTACAATCGGAATCCCCAGTAGTTTGGATGGCAATTTATCGATAACGAATAATACCAACAGGGCTGACCACAATGTCCACACCACGTTTAGAGAATAATGATTAAACGCAGCCATGAACGGCACCTGTGATATGATCGCGATCCAGAACAGCCGCCATATGTATTTTTGTACGTCTCGTGTATGTTTATAACCGATATACACTGCAAAAGCATAGATTGGAAAGGCGATACGACCTATGATCCTCAACTCTATAATATGTGGAAAAAAGACAGCCCCTATATGATCAATTAACATCGTGATCATGGCAATCCACTGCATCATGTTGCGACTCCCCTCCCTTGTTGCCGACGACACGAGTGTGCCATTCATTCATATAGTGCGTCTTTTTGAGCAACCTCTTATACATTAAGTTCATAATACATGAATTTGGTATCCTGTGCATATCCTTCGGATTCATATAAAGACTGCGCTTGTTTGTTACTTAACCCAGTTGAGAGTGATATACGAAGAACTCCTCGCTCAGATGCCAATTGCTTGGCTGCTTGCAAGAGCTTCCTGGCAATGCCTTGCTGACGATAATCCGGATGCACATATAGATCATTTAGCACCCAGACAGGCCCCATCGATACTGAACTGAAACTGGGATACAGCTGAACGAATCCGGTGCAAATTAAGCCATTCGAGATTGGCTTTTCTGCTACCAAAATCACCGATTCATGGCGTTCCATTCGTTCTCTAATATACTGACGTGCTGCCTCAATGTCAGCATTTTGGTTGTAGAACATCCTGTACTCATTGAACAATTGTCCCACTTCGTTACTATCAGGAAGACCTGCTTGTCTGATGCGGTGCTGCATTTCACTCAACTCCTTCGTTTATATTTTTCTTCAATTGTAAAACAGTCCTTTCCTTTTCCCCATTCATCATCTGCATCAAAGTTTGTAGTATCTTGAGCAGTGAGCTGACATTCGTTCATGCGCGCTTCCAGATTGCATCTTGCTTATCTAGTCCATACCAATTCTGTACGTTTTGTTATATTTACTTCGTATTGGCAAAAATAAAAAGGCGACCAAAGCATCCACTGCTCCGTCGCCGTAATTATTCAGTTCGATTCAGCATTCTGCTGTTCCTGACCAGGATCAGCATCGGGGAAAATGACACCTTTCTTCAAAATCAGATTGGCGTATTGCGCTCGCTCACCAGTTGCAACAATCACATAGGCATTCGAAGCACGTTTATAAAAATCAAATCGCTCTTCATGATCAAAAGCATCCGTAATGCCTTCGTATTCTTCAATCAACCGGCGATAGTCTTCCCATATGATCGGGATCACCTGATCCCCTTTCACAACCTGCATGACAGCAGCGGGACGCTCAGCATAGGTATCCAGTGGATATAATTGCAGGATGGCATCCAGCAGTTCAACGACTCCCAGTGCATCACAGCGTACCAGTCGCTTGGCATGACTGGCTGCGGGGAAATTGCCATCCGCCAGAACCAACTCGTCTCCATGGCCCATTTCGGACATGATTTTGAGTAACTCTGGAGGTATTATTGCGGGTATATTCTTTAGCATACACAGCTCTCCTTGGTCATCTCCAACATCAGTTAGAGCAAATTGGTTTTCTCCATTCTTCAAGCACGCTAGACATGGATTATATAAAAGCGGTTTCATCACTATTCTAACAGTATTTTTGGATCATTGCACAGCGCACATGTACGTTCGATATGAGAATATTTCATTTTGACAAAAATACTTGTTTGACATATAGTTGTTGTAACAACTAATTAATTGGGACATTTTATTATGGAAACGAGGTCTAGCAATCACATGGACTATACACTGGAAAAATCTGTTGGATTCATGCTGGGTTTCACACATCGTAAAGCAGTAGCTTTACTTGCAACGCGATTCAAACCTTATGATATTACGACAGAGCAATTTTCTGTTCTCTTTAATGTTGACCGCGGTGAAGGTGTGAATCAGAAGGAGCTCGCTGCACGTGTCTTCAAAGACCAACCCACCACTGCGCGGATTATTGATCTGCTTGAGAAAAAAGGCTGGGTAGAACGCCGGACCAGCGAACAGGATCGCAGAGCCTATCTGTTATATCTCACCACGGAAGGCAAAGCGTTAATTGATATCCTCGTTCCGATTGAAAGAGAAATGAATAAAGAACTTGCTGAAGGTATATCCGAAGACCAGATGGAAGCATTTAAACATACTCTTTCCCTCATTAACCGCAACTTGTAATGAATCACAACTCAGGGGGAATACATCATCATGAAAGAACAATCTACACAACAAGTTAGACTATGGACTACCGATTTTATACTACTGATGCTGTGCAACTTCTTGTTGTTCTTGCAGCTGCACATGATTGTCTCTCCGCTTCCGTCCTACGTTCAGGAGCGATTTCACGCCAATGCGTTTGAAGTAAGTTTATTCACCTGTCTGTTTGCACTAAGTGCCATTGCAGCCCGTCTCTATTCCGCGAAAGCACTGGAGAAGGGTCTTCGTAACGCCATGATCTATATAGGCCTGTCCGTAGCCCTGCTGGCAACACTCGGCTATTATTTTGCTGCTGGTATAGCTGTGCTCTTGTTGCTGAGAATGTTGTTTGGTATCGGGTTTGGTATGAGCAGTACCGCTTTTCCAACGATGGCCTCGGACATTGTGCCCGTCAAACGAATGGGTGAAGGTATGGGTTACTTTGGTCTATCGACTAGCCTGGCTATGTCTATGGGTCCAATCATTGGGGTCACTCTGCTCCAGGGTGCAGGTTTTGTAACCCTGATGTTATGTACTGCGGGTGTTCTCGCTGTGATCTATCCACTGAGTTATTCGCTGACACGCAAAAAAGCAGTCAGAACCGATAACAGTACAACCATCATGCCACAAGCCACAACAAGTGCTTCAGGGTCCAACCCGAAACAGAAGACACCTTTCAACCGCAAGCTGATTCTGCCCAGTGTGCTGAATTGCCTATTATCCATCACCTATGGTGGGCTTGTCGGATTCATCGTTTTGTATGGTAAGGAAGCCAATCTGGCCAATCCTGCGCTGTTCTTTTTGTTCAATGCACTCGCCGTGTTAGTGGTTAGACCATTTGCAGGACGGATCTATGACAATAAAGGTCCAAAAGCACTGCTCATTCCAGGGGCAATATTCGTTGCTGTCGGCCTCATTCTGCTCTCGTATGCAACCTCCATGTCCCTCCTGTTCATTGCTGCCTTTATCTACGGAATCGGTTATGGTTCCATGCAGTCGTCTCTGCAGACCTGGATGATTCAAGTTGTATCTCCTACTCAACGGGGTATGGCTAATGGTATGTTTTTGAACTCGCTGGATCTGGGGATTGCGACCGGTGCCCTTCTTCTTGGCGCCATTGCGGCCATAACCAGTTATACCGATATGTATCGATATTCCGTGATGTTTATGATTCTGTTCTTGCTTATATATCTGATTCAGGGAAAACGAAGCGGCAGCTTCTCCATTGAACCTCATGCTCTGCTCGCTCATACTCATATCACTGCAACGGAATCACCTCAAGCTCAATCCAAGAATTCAGAATCTGGAGCAGGCAACACTGAAACTAGCCAGTCTAATAAAAGTAAACACGAATGATTGGTTAAGGTCATTCTGAACATAGAAACGAGAAACGCGTTTACACCGAGAAAGCAAATTCATCCGCTTTCTTAGGCGTAAACGCGTTTTTTATTGGACAGATCTGAATGTTAAAGTTAAGACAGCGTGGAAATGAATGTAGCATTCAACACCGTCTATCTAAAATGGACTTTTCTTGCGACCTATGGGAGTATACCTTCTACTCGTCTCGATCACATCCATAGATGTTTCATCCTGTTTCTGCTTGCTTCCTGAAGTAGGTTGATCTCCCTTATCCGGCTTAACTGCGAATAAGGTGAGCAATCCGCCCACTGCGCCAGACGCAGCGAGCACACCAAAAAGCAGGAAATGATGAGAACCGATCAGCAAAGAAACGACAGGTGGACCGAGAGATACCCCAATGAATCGCATGCTGCTGAACAGAGCCGTGATTGTGCCCCGCTGTTTTTTGTCCACGCCTTCTGTAATCAAGGCATCCAGACATGGTAACGTTGCACCTATTCCGGCACTTCCCAATGTGAAAAGACCTACTACCACATAGATATTATCGAATAAACCTATAACGCCAAGGGAAACCGTCAGAAGCGCAAGTCCTGCAAAGCCAAGCCATTTCATTCGCGTTTTGTTCTTCCCAATCCACTTCCCTGCCAGGAAAGAAGACAGACATAACGCTGCCAGCGGAATCGCAAGGACAAGTCCTTTAAGTACACCTTTCAGGGCAAATTCGCTCTCCAGCGTCTCGGATAGATAATATAACACACCAAAGATGACAAACATGCAAATACCGCCAATTGCAAACAACGCATACAACCAGCGTCCCTTTTGTTTTAATACGTCACGAATGGATGCCACAAATTCAGGAAAGGTGGGAGGCTTTTCTTTTTTCCGAGGAGTCTTCACCAGGAAAATAACAAGAACCAGCGAAAGCACACAAAGGATAGGAATAGCCATGAATGGCGCATACCACAACCAGACCGCCAGCGCTGCACCCAGAATCGGACTTATGACTTTACCAAACGTATTCGAGGTCTCAATGATACCCAGACTTTTGCTTACTTCATTCTCATCATTAAACATGTCCCCAACCAACGGGATAACAATAGGAAATGCGCCGGCAGCACCTATTCCCTGCAATAACCTGCCACCCAGAATGGTCCAGTAAGCTAAGTTTCCGTTCAGCATCCATGCTGCCACACCAGCGACAGCACCTCCGACGGCTGCAATAACGAGGCTGGGAATGATAACTGCTTTTCTGCCAAAACGATCCGACAAGTACCCTGCAAGAGGAATAAGCAGGATGGCAACTACAGCGTAGACTGTAATGAGCATACTGACCTTAAATGCAGATACCTTTAACTCACGTTCAATCTGTGGCAGGATCGGTATAAGCATGGAATTACCCAAGGTCATAATTAAAGGGATGGAAGCAAGTGCGACGAGGTCCCACTTTTTATCGTTCATACCACAACCACCTTTACAGATTCTACACACAACAGCATTATTGTGCTTGTTTCGGAGGTTGATTATTCAGGACATGTTGGATGTTACCGCTTGTTCACATACAAAAGCTGCCTGCACGTATTCGTGCAAGACAGCTTCTTTGGTTCAATGATGTCTACAGCTACAACTACAACAATCTAAAGTGCCGTAACGCTGCTCCACCTTTGAAAATAATATATAGCTCATTCACCTTATGTGACGCCTCAAGCGAACACTGGACCGTTGCCCACTTGATATCTTTCCCATTCACACTGCCTCCAGGTCCAGAAACTTCACACACACCGAGCAGTTCGCCTTCCAGTCCTCCGGAACGAATCTCCAGTCTGCCCTCTTCTCCAAAAGCTGCCACTCTGGCTTCAAATCCTTGTACTTCTTGAACAGCATTATGGTTGAAAGAGATCCAAGACGACTGACCCTCTCGATATAACGGTTCCTCCGGAGTGATTGCCCGAACTGCCGAACGCCCTTCCAGACATTCATCCAGTAGAACACCTGCACAAGCATCGTAATTCTCGGCAAAGGTAAGCAAGTGCAGCGGACGATCCGGAATCGTCTCACCTTCAATTTTAATATCAGCCGATTGACGTATATCTGTGGAAGAACGCCCTGCCAGGATGGCCCAGGTCGCTGTCTCCACGCAGTATCGATCTCGGGTAACATCCCATAATGCCAACTTCTGAACAGGGACTTCGAAACTTATCGTAACACGCGTCCCTGCTTTGACATGAACACGACGGAAAGCAAGCAGTTGCTTCTGAGCACGTTTCACACGCGAGGTATGTGAATATCCATAAATCTGAACGACTTCATCACTGTTACGTTCACCCTTATTGTGTACCTCCACCTCAATCTTCAATTGATCTGTGCTGGTGGCTTCCGCCGAAGCACTTCGACTTACACGAATCGCTTCATATTCGAATTCCGAATAGGTCAGACCATGACCAAATGCATATTGAACTGGTCCTTCATGATACATATAAGTCATGCCATTCTGAATGATGTCATAATCCATCATGTCAGGAAGCTGTGATTCGTCTTCATACCATGTCATATTTAATCTGCCTGCCGGGGCATAATAACCTAACAGCACATCTGCAAGCGCGTTCCCCAATTCCTGACCTGCATGTGTCATATAAACGATTGCGCGGGCAATGCCTTTTAACTCCTGCAAGGCAAATGGATAACTGCCCATAATGACAACCACCGTATTGGGATTGGCTTCACACACGGCTTTGACAAGCTCGACCTGACTCGGCGGAAGCAGCAGACTTGGGCGGTCAATTTCTTCTTTGCCGTTGATATATGGGCTGTTGCCAACAACAACGACAGATGCCTGACTGCTACGTGCGGCTTCTACGGCTTGTTGTATTCCGCTGGTCACAATATCAATATTGAATGCAGAAGGTATCTGTGTATTGCCTGGTGACTGAATTGCGTGTCCAGAGTCACCAACATCATTCGGATTTGTACCTGTAGCTGTAGTTTGTTCTCCTTGTGGCCGTGGTGGTGATACAGCAGACTGTCCCTGATATTCGCTCAGTCCAACAGGAATACCGTTCCACGTCCGCAAGGTGTTACTTCCATCCGTTAGAGGATCTATGCTAACAACTTCCTTCACAAACCAGCCACCAATCTCTGGTGCGTTTGCCTGATAGATGCCTTGCTCGGTTAAGCTAACGTATCGATTATTGTTCACACTTCTCAGCGTATGACTTCCCCAACCCCAATCCTGATGTACAAATTCGGCGGCTGTAGGTGCACTGGCTTCCGGCACAGCGACGAGTGTACCTTCCGCACCCAAGGTTATAACCTGACCGTCTGTTGTCTTCAGCTGAATACGGTCATTCCCATCTGCATACGTTATGTCTGATTGAGGTAGTCGATTACGCAGTCCATCGAGGACGGATACACGATAGGGCAGTGTGCCACTGTACCAATCGGTATAGACAACATCCGCAAGTGGTCCAATCACACTGATTTTCTGCAACGCTTCTGGCTGCAACGGAAGCAATCCATCATTTTGGAGCAAAACAATCGATTCGGCAGCGGCACGATAACTAAGTTTGGCATGTTCCGGTGCACATAATACCGACTCGGGAATAGACGCATATGGATTGAGCCCGGACTGATCCAGTTGTCCAAGTCGCATTCGCACACCAAAGATGTTGCGGATTGCTCGGTCCAAATCAGCGACCTCCAACAGATTCCGGTCAAGAGCCCCCTCCAGAGCAGATACGACAAGATCAACTTCATCTGTAAGACAATCCACTCCTGCCTTCAATGCACCTGCTGCTGACTCGGCATGACTGGTATGATAACCATGATAGTCCACCGTCTGTGACAGGTCTCCACCATCACATACAATGAAACCTGGCATCGCCCACTCACCCTTAACCACATCATTCACATATGGACTTTCAATGGCAGGTGTACCATTGATGGAATTGTAAGCTGTCATCATGGACAAGGCTCCACCTTCCACAAATGGTGTCTCAAATGCTTTTAAATAATATTCCCGCAGATTGCGCGGATCGATGCTGGATGAACAATTCAGCCGATCTTTCTCATTATTATTGGCAAAAAAGTGTTTCAAGGTCGCGACCATTTTCAGATAAAAAGGATCATTTCCCTGCATACCTTTGACGAGAGCTGCCGACATTTCTCCCGTGAGGACTGGGTCCTCGCCATACCCCTCTTCCGTTCTGCCCCAGCGTGGGTCACGTTCCAGATCAACCGTTGGTGCCCATAATGTTAACCCGTGAACCTCAGGATCACGGTGATGGTATGCCCTCGCTTCATCGCCAATGACGGAACCAATCTCCCACATGAGCCTTGTATTCCAGGTACTTGATAGACCGAGCGGTTGCGGAAATACCGTTGCCTCCCCTTTCCATGCAACCCCGTGGGCAGCTTCGCCCCCAACGTTGTAGGCTGGAATGCCCAGTCTTGGTATAGCTGCTTCGCGTGTAGGAATTAGTCGGATCTTCTCTTCCGTTGTCAATCGTGCAATCAGGTCATCCAATCTTTCCTCAAGTGAAAGTGACGCATCCCACATCGGGTATTGACGATACTCCTTCATCCTTCATTCCCCCTGCGAATTAGTTAAGTCCAAGTTGCTTCCATTGCTCCAGTAAATCCAGCGTGCGCTGATGATACTTCTGACCATCTTCAGGTTGATTGACCTGATGTTCATGAACGTAGGCATTAAAATACGAAGACAGTATTCGATAGGCAAGCCTGCGTGCCTGTCCTTCAGCGGATGAGTCCAGTGGACGATCATATCCTTCTTGAAAAGCCACCGATTCTGTCGACAATATAGCTTCATACTCCCTGTCGGCAAACATGGAACGATCCCCGTCAATGATGGCCGCAATGTTCAGCTCACCATTTTCCTGATGAACAAGTACATTTGCTTCCCACAGGTCATTATGAACGAGTACCGGACGGGTCACTTGATCAAATAAGTCTTTATTTTGGATGAAAATAGCAGCGATTTCTTCCCCCACACCTGACATATAACCGACTTGTGCCGCTTTAAGTGCCGTTTCTTCTGCAAAAGAGTGCAGCACCTCGGACCATTGATCCGAGCCTTTAATTGAACCGTCCCCCTGCGGCCAACCAAACGATGCACCCTCGATCTGATGCATGATGGCCGTATAGGCGCCAAGCTGATCGTACAATCGCTCTTTGTCTATACCTGAAATCGATTCGTGATCCAGTTGCTTACTCGGGATAAACTCCATAAACATGTACGTTCTTGGAATGATGGATCCGCTGTCATCACAGGCGATAATGTTGGGAGCAGGAATGCCGGCCTTACGGTAATATTCATACACAATCGGTTCAGCCGCCATCATCGTACGTTCAAAAGAAAAGAGTGGATCACTCGCAGAATCAGTCGCCATCTCTCCCGGCTCTGGAGCCAAACGTAAAATCACATCCGTATAGGATGTATGTTCAAGTTGAATCCGATAGGTTGTATTAAAAAGTCCACCTTGCAGGAGACCAAACTGCTTCACTTTGGTATCGCTTCCAAAATTATTTTCTACCAGATGATGCAGCTTCTCTGCTGATATCGTGCAATGCAAACCGGAATTCATTGTACTCATTTCATTCAATCTCCTATCATCGTAGACAAACAGACGGCACCTTTCGGCACCGTCCTTTTCTTTTACTATATCATTTTACAGTTGGATTGTAAGCGCGCTTGCGCCTGTGGCTGCTGTAACAACGACACCATTTGCACCAGACACTTGGGAACCACCTTCAACGCTGGATACACTTTCAATACCGCGAAGCACGATGTTCCAAGGTTTACCTGCACCTTCAGCACGAACATCCAGCACTGATCCATTACGTGTAACGTTAACTGTCAGCTCCTTCTCTGCCGCTTGGTTCACAACGACCGCTTGAGCCGTTTGGCCATCAGCCAGTTCGAACAAGTGCAAGGACACATCATTTGCAAAGTCGTAATCCGGTTTGCTATCCACAGCACCCACAGCGATCAGACTGTTTGGCTTAATCATCATTGGCAGTGTTTTGAAGTCATGATTTTCACTGATCCAGCGTCCACCTTCTACTTTCGCTCCTGTCAGATAGTTCGTCCAAGTTCCTTCAGGCAGGTAATAACGAACATCTCCCTCCTTGTTGAAGATTGGAGCCACCAGAATCGAGTCACCAAACATGTATTGCGTATCCAGGCTATATGTTGTTGGGTCCTCTGGGAAGTCCAGCAGCATAGCGCGCATCATCGGAATACCTTTTACCGTTGACTCTACCGCAGAATTGTACAGGTACGGCATCAGGCTGATTTTGAGTTTGGTAAAGTCACGAACAACGTCCACGGACTCCTCGTCAAACAGCCAAGGCACACGATACGAAGTGCTTCCGTGCAGGCGACTGTGTGAAGATAACAGTCCGAATTGTACCCAGCGTTTGTATACGTCAGGGCTCGCTGTGCTTTCAAAACCACTGATATCATGGCTCCAGAATCCGAAACCGGAAAGTCCGAGCGAGAGGCCACCGCGAAGCGATTCAGCCATGGATTCATACGTGGAAGAGCAGTCACCGCCCCAGTGAACCGGGAATTGTTGCCCACCTGCTGTTGCAGAGCGTGCAAACAGGGCAGCTTCGTTTTTGCCAATTTTCTCTTCGAGCAATTCAAATACAGCTTTGTTATAGAGCTGTGTATAATAGTTGTGCATTTTAACCGGATCAGAACCATCGAAGTACACAACATCGGTCGGAATTCTTTCGCCGAAGTCGGTCTTGAAGGAATCTACACCTTGATCCAGCAGGACTTCGAGCTTACTCTTATACCAGTTCACAGCATCCGGATTCGTGAAGTCAACCAGAGCCATACCTGCTTGCCACATATCCCATTGCCATACGCTGCCATCGGCTGTTTTCACCAGATAACCGTTCTCCATACCTTCATCGAACAAGTAGGATTTTTCTGCAATATATGGATTGATCCAAGCACAGATTTTAAGACCCTTTTCTTTCAGACGTGCAAGCATGCCTTCTGGATCTGGGAACATCGCTTCATCCCATACAAAATCAGACCATTGGTATTCCTTCATCCAGAAGCAGTCAAAATGGAATACAGAAAGTGGCAGATCACGTTCAGCCATACCATCTACGAAATGGTTAACCGTTGCTTCATCATAATCCGTTGTGAATGAAGTTGTCAGCCACAGACCAAAAGTCCATGCCGGTGGAAGCGCTGGTTTACCTGTTAATTTCGTATAATTATCAAGTACATCCTTTGGATTGTCACCGCCGATAATGAAGTACTCCAACGTCTCGCCTTCTACGCTGAACTGCACTTTAGATACATTCTCGGATGCAATCTCATACGATACGCGTTCAGGATGATTTACAAATACGCCATATCCTTTATTGGACAAATAGAACGGAATGTTTTTATAGGACTGCTCACTGCTTGTACCGCCGTCCTCATTCCAGGTATCTACGATTTGACCATTCTTAACAAACGGTGTGAAGCGCTCACCGAGTCCGTAAACGTATTCACCAATACCGAGATCAAGTTGCTCCCGGAAGTACGCTTCCTTGCTTGGACCTGTAATATAACCA
This sequence comes from Paenibacillus sp. FSL R7-0026, assembly GCF_038004485.1. Classification (NCBI taxonomy): domain Bacteria; kingdom Bacillati; phylum Bacillota; class Bacilli; order Caryophanales; family Paenibacillaceae; genus Paenibacillus; species Paenibacillus sp. FSL R7-0026. The sequence continues at coordinate 1,997,940 of NZ_JBBORG010000001.1, read as the reverse complement.
GCAGCTCTTTGACCGCTACCTGTAATCCGTTTTCCTCCATACAGGAAGCTAATATCCCAACCGTTTGTTTTGTCGATTTGAACTTCCAGATTACCACTTTTCAAAACAGCACCTTGTTCATTTTTTGAGATCTCAACGTTGGCTTCTTGTGTGTTAAGCTCAAATACAGGCCCTTTTTTCACGCCGCCTTTATGATGATTCAAGGTCACACGAATAACGTTAGGCATTGGTGAGCTGTACGTTGCTTTCAACAATGTACCGTTCAACGTGTCGCCTTTGGAACGAATATATTTAGTTGCCGCATATACGGTCACAGAATTCTCTTTTTGCACAATATCACGAATGTCAGTTGGGTTTTGAATCTGGTACCCTTCACGAGTCATCCAGAATCCATCAGTAAATTTCATGTTTTCTTTCCCCCTTTGGTTATATTATAATAATATTGATATTAATAACGAATTTCTTCTCTTATTTTGACCAAATATATCACTATTTTGATAATAAACATCCGATTCTTGAACATCATCACCAATCTATGGAAACGATTACATTAATAATGATACAAAAGGAGAATCTTATATGGAACGTGAACGATTACGGGAAGACCGGATTCACGGCAATGCCATGTATCCCGTCAGTGTGTACCCGGATATTCAACAACTGAACGGGGATAGCATTCTCGATTGCCACTGGCATGATGAGATGGAGTTCACCATGGTGACCCAGGGCTGCGCCGTCTTTCAGATTGATATGAACACCGTTGAAGTTCAAGCTGGAGAAGCCATTTTCATCAATCGAGGTGAGATTCATGCGGGGTATCTGAAGGGCGATGTGCCCTGCGTATTCTCTTCCATTGTATTTAATCCCGAGCTGCTTGGCAGCCGTACCTTTGATACGGTCCAAGAGAAATTCATCGGTCCACTGGTACGCAAAACGGTGATTCCCCCCAGTCATATCAAGGCAGATGAAGATTGGGGACAAGAAATTCTGGATCTCCTGAAACGTATATTTGCAGACCATGCTAGCCGAACCGAAACGTGTGAAATGTCAACAAAAGCCTACCTGTACCTCATATTTGCCCGAATGTTCGAACATATGAGACCTGCTACGCTCAAAGGCACTGTGGCTACAGGGAGTCATGACAAGGTAGAGCGCCTGAAATCCGTGCTCGGTTATATTCACAAACGGTATCCTGAACCATTGAAGCTGAAAGAACTGGCCGATGAGGCCAATATGAGTGAAGGGCACTTCTGTCGTTTCTTCAAACAAATGGTGCAGAAAACACCTGTTGATTACATTAACTATTACCGTGTTCAGCAGGCCTGCGTTCAGCTTGAGAATACGGATCACAAAATTGTTGATATCGCCATGGATGTGGGTTTTGAGCATCTAAGCTACTTTATCACTACATTTAAAAAGCATAAAGCCACCACACCTTCACAGTATCGCAAAATGTTCTATGAGAACGTAGGAATGGAGTCTGCCCTAGTTCAGGTGTAAAAGAAGAAGGTGCTCACAGCTATTCAGCTGCAAGCACCTTCTTTATCTTCTTCATCAACTTTCCTGCTAACGAGTGAGGTAACGATCTGATCTGAGCCACATTGGCTCAGTTAGAACTCATCTCATTCGCTACTATCAGCCTTACGCTTTGAAGCTTAACATTGGCCTCACTTTTTCAGTGTCTTCCATGAAGTGTACTCATGTACGGAGAAACCGTTAAAGGACGCATGTACTGAAGCCATTTTTTCGACCAATTTTAATTGTGCTTCCATATAAGCAGATCCCTCTTCATAAAAAGTAATGAAGTCGCCTTCCTTACTTTGCTTTGTTTCCACGGCGATCGAGATCGTCTTGCCGAGCAGAGCTGCTTCTGCAAGTTCATCCTTCGCTACACTATAGATTGCAGCAGCTGTATCGCGGTAAGCCATGATGGTGATGGAATCAAACTTGCGAATCATCCAACTGCTTACGGCCATTGTTGAACCCGGAATTTTGTAGTTATCCAGCCAAAAAGGCAGATCAGCCGCTACCGGCATTTTCATCCGTGATGCTCGCTCAACAATGTACTCCACATTTCCTTGCCACTGGGTAATCACACTGGCTTGATTGATTTTCCACTGCGGGTGCACATGTGGCTCAATATCCAGATGAATACCAGCAAATTTCTCATTGGACAACGCCTGTGCCTGATATGCCTCGATCCAGTCCAGGAAAGATGCAATCTGCTCCCGACTTTCCGTCAATCCCCAGGCTGATCTTCCATCCATGACGTCAACTGCAATGTTCTTGGCTCTCGCCTGGCGGATAAAACTTTTATACTCAGGAATTTTTATATCCCGGTTCATCTGCAGATAGATCGTATTGATCTTGTTCGCTGTAGCGTAATTTAACACGTCTTGAGGATTACTTCGGATCTGGGTGGTATCCCACACCCAAGTCGCTCTCACCGGTACATCAAGTTTTCCATGAATCGTTGCATAACTGTCGACCGAACCATCCGCTATGGCTTTGGAAGAACAGGCTGTACTCGCACACAGGATCAAACAACTCAATAATAAAATAAAACGGTAACCTCTTTTGCTTTTCATATTTGTACACTCCCTCTGAAGTTATCAGCTCTGACGTGCAAATCTGGATGAAATTGTGTCGTTTCATATTCATTTAATGGATACTTATTAGGTACGACGAATTCGGATTGCTTTTATATGCAATATCATCTTTAAGACTTACGACGAAAGAATCATATAACTATATTTCGGGAATTCGTAGTTCTGTATGTATAGTTCAAAAGTCACAATTATTCATTATTTTCAAATTCAATCCTTATTCCAGCATGACTTCAGTCATTATTGCCATATGTACACCAAGCTCCAGAAGACCTAGAAAGCGTTTTCTCTCAAAACACACCAAAAAACCGCCCTAAGGCGGCTTTATATGGAACCACTATTTAATGATGTTTAGTCGACATTTCCGTTCATTCATTACCCGATGTAGCTACCGGTGTATTGTCAACCACTTCATCGAAAAGAGACACCAGTTCAATACCTTCTGCCGAGATCCGCACAAGCCCCTTGTCGGACAAACGTAATTCTGGAATCACAACCAGCGCGAGCAACGAAAGCGTCATGAACGCATTATTCAACGTACATCCTGCGGACTGTAAAGCTTCACTGACTGCTGCCGATTGGGCTGCAACGACTTCGAATGGCTCGGTTGACATCAAACCTGCAATCCGCAGCGGGAATTCGGTTACACCTTCCGCCGTTACCACGGCCACCCCGCCCTGCATACGAATGACGCGATTACCGGCTTCAGCCATTAGCGCATCATCATTACCGATAATCAACAGGTTGTGACTATCATGAGCAACTGTCATCGCAATCGCCGCAGGTGATGTGAAGCCGATGCCTCCAACAAGCGCTACCGCTCGGTTCCCGGTTTGTTTGTGACGCTCCAATACCGCAATTTTGCATACTTCCCCTGAAGTTGAAACCACAACCTTGCCGTTCTCTACGGTAACAGGCAGGTGTTTCTCCTTCGTATCCACATGGTTCTCTGTCACATGAATGATTTTGGCACCAATCGTACCCTCTGTGATGGGTGCAGCCAGCTCCAGATCCTTTGGCTGAATATTAGCTTCCAACTTCACCGTGTTCAGTGCTTCCTCAGGATACGTGAAGCTGTCCCAGACCGCCGTCATTTTCCCATTCTCGGCTACAACTTGCCCGGCAGCAATTGTCATGCCCACGCGTACATCCGCCAAACGACCGTCCAGCAGAATAATATCTGCTATATTGCCCGGAATCACTGCACCAATGTCACGCGCAACACCGAAGCGCTCAGCTGTGTTAATGGTCGCCATTTGGAAAGCCGTAACCGGCTTCACACCTTGGGAGATTGCGAGACGAACAACAAAGTCCATATGTCCTTCTTTGAGAAGGGATTCAGAGCTTCGGTCATCGGTCACCAGCATCATCCGGCGTGTATCCAGTCCAAGCTCGGTACAAGCTTTGATTGTCTCAGCCACATCATGCCATGCCGAACCTTGGCGCATCTTCGCGTACATCCCGAGTCGCAGACGTTCGACCACATCTTCCTTGGTTACACATTCATGATCCCCTGTAACCCCACTCGCTGCATACGCTGGCAGACGCCAGTCATCTGCTGCCCAGGTGAAATGACCATCTGCCACTTTACCTGCTCGGAGGGTCGCCTGTATCTCACCGATCATCGTCTCGTCCCCATAGACTACCCCAGGGAAGTTCATCACTTCACCAAGACCAATCATGTCCGGACCCCAGGAAAGAGCCTCTGCCACCTCTTCAGGCCCGATATAGGCACCTGTTGTCTCCAGTCCTGGATGGGTGGAAGGCACACAGGAAGCCACCTGCATATAAGCAGCCATCGGTGTGGTCCGCGCTTCATCCAGCATCAGTCTCAGACCTTTGAGACCAAGCACGTTAGAGATCTCATGCGGGTCAAAGAAACCTCCGGTCGTGCCTGAAGGCAAGACCGCTCTCGCAAACTCGGTTACTTTCATCTGTGTACTTTCAATATGGCAATGTCCATCCAGCAAACCAGGAGCAATATACTTACCGTTTGCTTCAATAATCCGGGTATGTTCTCCGATGGTGTGGCTTACATCTTTACCGACATAAGCGATTCGAGCTCCCTGTACAGCTATGGACATCTCTGGCAAAATCTCACCCGATATCACGTTGACCAGCGTACCTCCCCGAATGACCAAAGTCGCTGGCAAATCTCCCCGTGCTGTAGCGACCAGATCCGGTACACAATCGGCCATAAGTGGCCGTTCAAAAGATGATTTGTTCATATGGTTGCCTCCTTTAATAAACGATCCAAAAAAAATATATTGTTACGATTATATGAGTCCAGACCTCATGTGTAAAGAAAAATCACATCCATTGTGCTTGAATACAAATTATCAAGTCATATTTATCCACGGGACCCAATCCTTACGAATTCACGTTAGGTATTATCATTCAATACGTTTTCATTTAATACGATCACCTATATGGCTGTAACCTCATCATGTACACTTCCCTCGCTAAGCTAGCTTCTTCCCGATATATGTATCATATACAGAAAAACTCCCGTTCCATTGAACGGAAGCCTTCTTCATGCATATGAAGTGTTATGTCAGTCCACTTGCGCAGCAGACACCTTGCCAAGATCATACTGTTCTTCCGACTGGGCGGTAATGAACGGACTTGGTGTGCCCACGCAGTAAACGTGCAGTAGATGCATTGCTCGTGTACAAGCCGTATAGAACAACTTGCGTTCATGCTCCTGAGCATACTGCTCCGCAGAGCCGTCATAGATCAGGACAGCATCGAATTCCACACCTTTGGCCAGATACGCCGGGATCACATGAACACCCTGCTCAAAAGCCAGCGTTGTTTTCTTGATTAACTTCGGTGCTGTGGGCAGCGCCTTACTCAATGCAGCATGGACGTCTCTGCTCTCTTCGGCGGTTTTGCAGATAACTGCAACCGATTCGTACCCTTCCTTAATCAAGTGCTTGAGGTCTATCGTGATGACATTCATATGACGCTCTGAATCAGAAGAAACGATCACTTTAGGTTTCTCACCGCTGCGGTTAAATGGAATAATCTCTTCCCCACCAGGCACCATGCCACGTGTAAACTCCACGATCTCCCGGGTAGATCGATAACTTCTGGTCAGCTCAATGACTTCCGTGTTGTCTGGTCCGTACAGGTTAGTCAAGGGTCCTGTTCCACTAAGTACTGAAGAGTGGGCATAGATGGCCTGATTAAAGTCACCAAGTGCTGTTATTTTCGCCCGTGGGAACAATCTCTTCATAAATGCCAACTGAAACGCAGAATAATCCTGGGCTTCATCAATAATGACATGGCGAATATTGGAGTTAATATGGAATCCAAGCATAAGCTCACGCAAGTACAAGTATGGCGTAATATCTTCATATGCCAACTCCTGAAGCTTCAATCTGCGTAAAGTCATCTTACAGATTTCATCCCATTGAGCAGGCAGCGCTTCGTCACCCAGCAATCGCTCCATCTGAGCCTGATCGTTGAACAGATGTGCATATAATTGTCTTATATCAACGAATCGTAAGGACTTGATCCATTTCCGCAATGGTTTGAGTCGGTCACTGACCACCATACGTGCCAGAATTTCTCTTTCCTGCTCAAAGTCATTAAACGTATGGGTCTTTCCTTTTTGCTTGCGCTTCAACCGTTGATACGCACGTTGCAGATCCTCCGGCTCCATCAGATCAAGCTGCTGGTCCACCCAAGGCGCATCCAGTTCACCTTTACCAAAGGCAGACAGTTCTTTCAGCATCCAGTCCCGCAACATCTCCAGTCGGCTCACCAGCTTAACGGATGACTCGAAGCTGTAGAACTTCTCAGCCATAGCCTCTGACGTGACAATCGCTCGGCCCTGGAAGCGAACCGGCTTGAATTTCATGCCACCTGACAACATACTTTTCTTATAACGTGTAATAACCTTGAGGAAAGTTTCGGATGACTTGAAGCGGATGCTGGACATGCGAACATCGTAATCGGGATCTTCCGTCCCCGTAAGTACATATTCGAGTTGAATAAACGGATCTTCCAGTTGATATTCACGACCCAAACGGCGCTCCAGATACTCCTGGAAGGTCGTTTGCAACATGTTTTCCTCCCCAAGCTCAGGCAGTACCGTGGAGACATAACTGTTGAACATTGGATTTGGTGAAAAAAGAACCATCTGATCCGCTTGCAGATGCTCGCGGTATTTATAAAGAAGATATGCCACACGTTGGAGCGCCGCCGATGTTTTGCCACTGCCGGCTGCGCCTTGCACAATGAGCATACGTGTCCGGTCATTACGGATAATCCGGTTCTGCTCCTTCTGAATGGTCGCTACAATACTCTTCATCTGTGCATCCGAAGTTCGACTGAGCACGGCCTGCAACAACTCATCACCAATCGTAACCCCTGTGTCAAACATAAACCGGATACGACCGTCCCGAATGACAAACTGCCGCTTCATCTCTATATCACCGCTGATCTCCCCGCTTGGTGTATGATACGTGATTGGACCCGGTGCTCCGTCATAATACAGGTTGGAGATTGGCGCACGCCAGTCGTAGACCAGAAAAGATTCTTCCTTCTCATCCAGCAACGATGCAATGCCGAGATAAATGCGTTCTGCATTTGGATACCCATCTTCTTTGAAATCAATGCGTCCAAAATACGGTGAATGATGCAGTCGTTTCATTTTATCCAACGCAGCCGCTGTATTGAGATGGCTACGCTCCCGATCGGACAATACCTGTGACTGCTGCCGCATGCTGGTTGAAGTCTCCCCGACATCATCCGCTTCGCTAAAGTTCATCGTGACTTCGTCCCAGAAGTCTTTTCTCATGCCAACCACTTCGTCACGGAAGGAACCAACTTCATCTTCCAGCGTTGTGATCTTGCGTTCAATCTGATCGGTCACGGTATTGACCCGTTGTTGTTCCTCATTCCATTGCTGATCTGTACTCATATGTTAATAGCCCCTCTTTCCCCGGATTGTGTCCTCAAAATCCCATTTGACAAGCCCGAAAAGGCAATGGTATAATTATTAGAAAGTAAACATTTTAATTATATGTTAATTAGTTCTAATTTTCTGAAAACCATTTTTTATTGTACCAGTGACAACGTCCCGATGCAAGCGGAGGCGTTTTTTGTTGTTTTCTTCTTCATTATTACCCAATCACCGGGTCCTCAACTGACCTGGCTACTCCTGCCTACTTTCGTAATTCTTCAATCGTCTCTTTCCAGCGTGTAATTGCTCCAAGTTCATCTTTTAATTGAAAGGTTATTCCTGAAGTGATCTCCGCATATGGCGCGTGATCTACACGTACCTGGAGCACTTGTGCTTCAAAACGATCTCTCGGATGAACAGCCCCCTTCATCTCAGGCAGCCGTTCTACTTCTATACGGATATGCAACAATCGATGTCCTTGAACCGCAATCAAGGTAGCCTTGCCTGTTTTGCTCATGTTCATACTGGTCTGTGTTCCTTGCCATAAAGCAAGTCTGAGCTTATGCGGATTTATCGCAATCACTTCCCCCATACTGATCATCGCCTGATGCGGCCACTGATCCTCAGATACGGTCAGCAGTTGCATGGCTTCATGCTGTTTATGCTCCAGATTTGTCCCACTCAACCATTCCATTAGTTCAGCGTCCAATTCCTCTATAATCATGTCTCTATCCCTCAGTTCGTTAATATTCATTCATGCCCTTCAGCCATATGTATGACAAAACAACCCGGACACGATTGTCCGGGCTATGTTGTAACTACATTGTATATGATCGCCAAGCAGGTGCGCAATTCGCACTTAGAGAGGTTGTTCAAAAAGTCTACTTTTGATTACGAATCATGCCTAAGGCCACTTAAGCCAATTCAAAATTTTGTCCTGTGATTCTTTGTCTTCACTGGCGCTATGCACATGTTCGGCAAGTCGATTCAAACGTTCCAGTTGATATCCGTAATCATAAATGGCAGCAGCCACGATGGACAATCGTAACATCCCTTCCTTGTCGATATCAAACTGGGTGATCGCCTGCTCCATGAAACGATCATTATCCAATACAAACTGTGCGGCCTCTTCCCCATTAGGTTTCAGCTTATCCTCGAACTTGAGCAGTGCATGCTCATGGAATTTGATAACCAGTTCAAGATGTGAGTCAAAAAACTGATCCATGGCCGTTGTCCGCGGTGCCTGGAAATAGTGGCGTTCCACCGAATCCAGCACCTCATACCCTTTTTGCAGACTCAGCAGCATTTGTTTGTAGACCACCATCTGCCGAGTTTCGCTGAATTTCGAACGTTTCATCTTTTTCTGTTCCTCTTCGAACAAGTTATACTTGTCGGACAAAGACTTAATGGAACCGCCCAGGTTGCTTTTCTCCTCCCGGAATACAACTTCCTTGATCTCATCCGAGATCGAAGTTCGCAGAAGCAATGACATACCGCTGAATACACTATGGATCTGCTTCACGAACTGAACCTTCGGTTTCGGAGGAAATACCGTAATGTTGATGAGAAACGCCGATACAATACCAACCAGTGTCAACAGAAAACGATTAAGTGCAAAATGCCAGTCACCCGAGGCTTCCATAATGGATACAACCGTGACCAGTGTCAGGCCAACCGTCTCACCCATATTCAATTTAAGACAGATCATGATGACAAGTACAATAATTAATCCAACGGCGATTGGCTCATTAGACAACACCATGCCTCCCACCAAGGCCACAATAGCTCCCAGCGTGGTCGTTTGCAATTGATCCAGGAAGTATTTCCAGGAACGATAGATGGAAGGCTGCATGGCGAATATAGCCGCGATTGCGGCAGGCACGGGAGATTGCGGGTTCAAGAACAGGCTGCTTAGGTACAAGGCAAGCGTGACCGCGATCCCCGTCTTAAGTACACGTGCACCAAACGACATGGTGGTGACCCCTCCTCTTTACCGAACCTGAAATTTTACATTTGATAATCATGTTCATTATTACCCCATATTTCTTTTTTTGCCTGAATTCATTCAGGAGAACGATTTATTGTACCATGTAAGGTCTTCCGTTGCCATGTCATAAGTCAGAGGTATTATGAAATTGATTTCTTTATGTATGTTAATACACATTATTAACCCAAAAAGAAGCAAATCTTCAAAATGGATTTTCGCCACTTCAAAGATTCGCCTCTGTTACTTATGATACTTCTGTGGAATGCTCATGCTTATTATGCCTGCCTAACGGTCCGTACCCTCCCATTCCCTTTTGAACTGGTCCACAAACTGCACCATATAATCATGACGCAGCTCCGCCAGCTCCTTGCCATAGGAGGTATTCATCAGATCCTTGAGCTTGAACAACTTCTCGTAAAAGTGATTTATCGTTGTGCTACGCCCATTGCGATATTCCTCACGGGTCATCTGCTCCCGTGGGGGAAGGGACGGATCGTACATCTCGCGCCCTCTGGCGCCTGAAAAGGCAAAGGTTCGCGCGATCCCAATCGCACCCAGTGCATCCAGTCGATCCGCATCCTGAACAACCTGTGCTTCAAGCGAACTGACCGCAGGACGCTGGCCTCCCGCATATGAGATGGTGCTAATAATACCCACGACCTTATTACGCATATCCGGGTCAAGAGGTTGGGTATCCAGCCAGTCATTCAGTTTGGCCATCCCGGCTTCCAAGCTCTCATTCAGCTTCTCATCCGGTACATCATGTAATAATGCGGCCAGTTCGCAGACAAATGGATCTGCACCCATGCGGTGAGCGAGTTCAACCGCAAGTGCCGTTACCCGTTCAATGTGCGGCCAGTCATGACCATCACTATGCTTGGATGAGTCCCCTTGGACAAAGGATCGGGTGGCGCGCAGAATAGCCTCTCCTGCCGTTATTCCATCTATTTTATGCATGTGCCCTAATTCCTGCAGATTCCCACCAGGTTGAAGAGGGTTCTCTGACATCTTACGATTCCCCGCCTTCACGGGCCTGTTCACGCGGAATACGCCGAGCTACACCCGTCTTAATAGCTGCTTCAATCACGCGACTGCGCATCGATTTGACCACTTTATCATTGAACACACTCGGAATAATGTAATAACGTGTACGCTCTTCATCCGTTATGGCCGAAGCAATCGCTTGAGCGGCTGCCAGCTTCATTTCTTCATTAATTTCGGTGGCTCGGCAATCCAGAACTGCCCTGAAGATGCCTGGGAAACATAAAACGTTGTTGATCTGATTCGGATAATCGGATCGTCCTGTTGCCATTACCGCTACAATATCTTCCACCAAGGCAGGCATAATCTCAGGTACCGGGTTTGCCATTGCAAACACGATTGGATCTTCTGCCATGGTTTGAACATCTTCGCGAGTTAACAGATTCCCGCGGGACAGGCCAATGAATACATCGGCTCCACGAATGACATCACGCAGCGATCCAGTCTCCAGTTCGGGATTAGTACGAGCTGCATAATCACTCCAGACTTCATTCTCATAGGTTTGTGTCCGCACAATTGCACCCTCACGATCGACACCTATAAGCCGGCTGGCTCCCGCGGACAATAATATATTGCTGCATGCTACACCTGCTGCACCGATACCACAGACCACAATCTTCACATCTTCAATGGACTTGCCCACCAGTTTGAGCGCATTGATCAGACCGGCATATAACACAACGGCTGTGCCATGCTGGTCATCATGAAATACAGGAATGTCCAATTCCTCATTCAGACGACGTTCAATTTCAAAACAACGCGGTGACGAGATATCCTCCAGATTAATGCCGCCAAAACCAGGTGATATCGCTTTCACAGTACGTATGATTTCCTCGGTATCCTGTGTGTCCAGGCAGATTGGGAAAGCATCCACACCTGCAAATTGTTTGAATAACATCGCTTTACCTTCCATGACAGGCATCGCTGCACGGGGACCAATGTTGCCCAGTCCAAGTACCGCACTGCCATCAGATACGACGGCCACTGTATTCCGTTTAATTGTCAATGAGAAGGCTTTGCCGGGTTCTTCTGAAATGGCTGAACACACACGAGCCACATCCGGAGTGTACACACGTGACAGATCCTCCCGGTTTTGAATCGGGGTCTTTGGTGTTACTTCGATCTTACCGCCCAGATGAAGCAGGAACGTCCGATCCGATACATTAATAATGGACACACCTTTAAGTTGGCGTACCCCTTCTATAATTTTACTGTTATCTTGTGCATCTGTAACTGCGACCGTCAAGTCGCGCACGCTTACATCCTGATTGGTGGAAATCACGTCGATGGCAATGATGTCTCCCCCAGCTTCCGAGATGGCCGAAGCCACTTCGCCAAACTTGATATCCTTAGTTGTCATTTCCAGTCGAATAATAATGCTGTTACCATCCAGATTCCTTTGATTCATTTCCATTCCTCCCAGACTGAAAGTCTTGAGTTACATGTTACGTGTTTGTCTTCGCTACGCGGACACGTTTATCCTTTATCTTGTCCAGAAAAAGTGGTTCAACAGCCCAAATGCATAAAATAAAAAAGATGCCCTGAACACCAATGCAGGCGTTCAGGGCACTCTTTGTCTATTCTAACTCCGTTTATAAAGTAAGGATGAACCTATATTATTTTCGAGCAGCCGGTCTGCGCAGAACACAAATGTCATATGGCTTCAAGCTGAGACTTGCTTCCACAGCATCACCACTGAGCAGATCGGTATAGGACTGTCCATCTAGTTCAACCAGCTTCTCATCTGGCGTGTAGTTCTGTACAAACACATAATCTGCTGTACCATCTGTACGTGTATGTGCCGTTGTTCCGGCAGGCAACTCGGTTTCAAGTCCACGCTCAATGTTCAGGTCAGCGATTAGTTTCGCATAGAAATCATCATAGAATGGTGCTTTCAGACGTGTCGCTACATAATATGCTTTCCCTGAACCCAACTGGTTAACCGTCAATGCAGGGCGTCCGGCATAGAAGTCAGAACGGTACGTAGCCAGGGACTTCGCGCCTTCCAGATGAATCAGATCACACAGTTCAATTGCATCATACGCTGTATTGAGCTGAAGCTCATTGCCCTTCTCCGGAATGATTCCGTTCAGATCACGATCATGCAATCCGTCAATTTCCTCGGACCAGATGCCAAGTGTCTTACGCAGCGGGCCTGGGAATCCACCCAGGAAACACAGATCGTTTTCGTTAACAATACCAGACCAGTAAGTTGCTACAAACGTACCACCTTGTTCTACAAACTTCTCAATACGTTCCCCGACACCTTCACGTACCAGATAGAGCATTGGCGCAATCAGCAACTTATACTTGGACAGATCTGCATCCATATCAATAACGTCTACAGCGACTCCCTTTTTCCAAAACGCTTCGTAATGCTCTTCCACGGTCTGCTCATACTTCACACCGATATTACGCGGACCCTGGGAATCATTAACGGCCCAGCGGTTTTCCCAATCAAAAATGATTGCAACTTCTGCCGGAACCGCTGTTCCTACAATAGCTTCCATGCCTTCAAGAGCCGTTCCTACGTCGGTGACATCTTGGAACACTCGAGTGTGTTCCGTTCCTACGTGGTCTACCACCGCACCATGAAGTTTCTCACTGGACCCCCGGCTTTTTCTCCACTGGAAGTACTGAACACTATCGGAACCGTGTGCCACAGCCTGGAGAGAAGAGAGCAGATGCATGCCCGGTTTTTTCAGCTTGCTGACATCTTGCCAATTCGTCGAACTTGGAGTACTCTCCATCAGCAAGAACGGCTGACCGCCTTTGATAGAACGAACGATATCATGCATCATGGCGATCCGGGATGCCTGTTTCGCGTCGTCATCTGCATCATGCCAAGTCGGATAACTGTCCCAAGAGAGGAAATCCAGAATATCAGCGAACTTCCAATAGTTCAGACCGCCATAGAATTCCATCAGGTTTGTTGTGACTGGCAGATCGGGATTCTTAGCTTTCAACGGTTTTGTTTCATGCACGATAAAATCAGCTGTCTGATCCGTAACGAAACGGCGCCAGTCCAGATTCATCGCGTGTACCTGTGTCTCACCGTGTGGAGCCGGAGATTCCACTTGACTCCAGTCTGTAACCGTATGGCTCCAGAATGTCGTCCACCACGAATGATTCAATTCATCGAGTGTTTTATACTTCTTCTGAACCCAACCACGGAACGCTTCCTGACAATAATCACAATGACAGTCTCCGCCGAACTCGTTCGAGATATGCCAGCCGATTACAGCCGGATGATCCGAATAACGTTCTGCCAGTTTTGTGTTGATCGCAGTAACCTTCTCACGGTATACCGGGGAAGTATAACAATGGTTGTGACGGAAACCATGCAGATTGCGGACACGCTTCTCGGATACGCGGAGCACTTCCGGGTACTTCGCGGACATCCAGGCAGGTCTGGCACCACTTGGTGTAGCGAGGAATGCATAGATGCCGTTTGCTGCAAAACGATCCAACACCTGATCCAGCCATTCAAACGTGTATACGCCCTCTTCCGGCTCAAGGGATACCCATGAGAAGATACCGATGGACATCACGTTACACTTGGCAAGCTTCATCAAGCGAATATCTTCTTCCAGAACTTCAGGATAGCGGAGCCATTGTTCCGGGTTATAGTCTGCACCATGCAACATGTGCGGGGCTTTGGAACTTACAGGTGGAAATTTGTATGTCATAAGGACAACTCCCTTGCATTAATTAATTACTGTTTTTTAGTTTATATACGATAACAACGACTTTACAGAACGATACGTATTACGCTAGATTACACGTATGTCACGACATCTGATTCTTCAACAGTAGCAAGTGCTGTAAACGATTCCAACTTGCGACCTTTAAAATCAAACATGGTGAGGTTGCCCCAGTTATTCGGATGACCGACGGACCATTCTTCTTTACTTGGTATCCAGGCAGGTTCCCAATAATAGAATCCGTGCCCCAAACCACCAGGAACTTCGCGAATAATCTGCAATAGATCCTTCAGATATTTGGTCTGTCCCTCTACACTTGCAGGGTATCCTGGTAACAACATATCTTCCTGATTCAAAATCCATTCAATGCCTTCCGGCTGCTCCAGCGTCCATGGATAAGCGGTTTCAACTACATTGATCGGTTTGCCATAACGCTCAGCCAGATCATGAAGATTGTCACGTAACGCGTCGAGTGTGCCATGCCACCAAGGGTAATACGAGAGACCAATGACATCAAACTCAACACCCAGTGCTTCAAAGCGATCGTAAAACTTGCGGCTCTCGGCGTTATCTCCACCGCGATCAATATGTATCATAATCTGAATATCCGCGTCAACGGATTTGACCGCAGCAATTCCGTACTTCACAAGGCCTGCAAAACGCTCCCACTGTTCATCCGTATCATGCTCTTCTCCACCAACACGTCCCTCACTCCATAACATGCCTGGTGTAATCTCGTTGCCCACCTGCACCATGTCCGGAAGCGCATCGTGTTCCTTCAAGGTTCTCAGAACGTCAGCCGTATACATGCATACCGCACGTTGAAGCTCTTCATAGGACAGATGCTCCCATGCTTTCGGCTTCCACTGATTGGCTGGATCAGCCCAGCGATCAGAATAATGGAAATCAAGCAAAAATTTCAAGCCCTGTTCCTTGATCCGTTTGGCTATCTCCACCGTCCGCTCCAGATTGCAGAATCCACCAACAGGATCATTCCAGATTCGAAGTCGTATCGCGTTAGCGTCATTAATCTTCAGGATGGACAGCAAGTCTTGTTCCTTGCCATCCACATCACTATAACTCCCGCCATGCTGTTCGATTTCATCCATAAAGGACACATCCATTCCCAGAATGAATGTCTTTTCCGTCAAGTTGCTCACTGTATCAACCTCCATTAATTTGGGGTACAGGCTCAGCCTTTAACTGAGCCCAATGTCATACCTTTAACAAAGAAACGTTGCAGGAAAGGATACACAATCAAGATCGGTGCACTTCCGATGAAGATCTGAGCTGCCCTTACCGTGGTTTGAGAGAGAGCTTCCATTTCTTTTGGATTCATGCTCATGCTACTCATATCACGTCCAATAATGACCGTTTGCATAAATGTAGCAAGCGGGTAATCCTTGGCGTTATTCATGTAGAGCAATCCATCAAACCAGGAATTCCAGTGGAACACCATACTGAACAATGCAATTGTTGCAATGGACGGCATCGAAATGGGAAGGAAGATACTGAACAATGTTCTGAAATGGTTAGCTCCATCCATCAGCGCCGCTTCCTCCAGCTCTTTTGGAATACCACGGAAGAAGTTCAGCATCAGAATGACAAGGAATGTGTTAACTGCTCCTGGGAGTACCAGTACCCAGAAGGAATCCATCAACCCGATCTTCTGGATAACCATGTAGAATGGCACCAGTCCCCCGTTGAAAATCATACTGAATACAAAAATCCAGGAGTAGATCGTTCTGCCTTTGAATTCACTATTCTCTTTGGACAACGGATACGCCGCCAGGAACGTAATCAGCAAGGTAATAGCTGTACCAATTACTGTACGTAGAAGTGAAATCCAGAGCGAGTTCAAGAAAATTGGATTGTTCATCGTCTTTTTGTAAGCCTCAAGTGAAAAACCTACGGGCCAGAGATTGACCAGATTGGCGTCGGCAGCAGCCTTTGTACTAAAGGATACTGCCAGTACATGAATCATTGGTACGATACACATAATGGCCACCAAAATCAGAAAGCAGGTATTGACTATATTAAACACGCGATAAGGCAATGATTTATGATACATCGTGGTCCCTTCTTTCGTTTAGAATATGCGATATCCAGCGTATTTTTTGGCTAAGCTGTACGATACAAGAATCAAGATCATACTAATAACCGATTTGAACAATCCGATCGCGGTTGCAAAGCCCATCTCACCATTCTGCATTGCGGAACGATATACAAATGTATCAATGATGTCACCCGTTTGATATACGAGCGGGTTATACAAGTTGAATATCTGGTCAAATCCGGCATTCAGTACGTTACCAAGCGCCAGTGTTCCTACAACCATCAGCATCGGCACAAGCGAAGGAATTGTAATGTGCAGCGTCTGTTTCCAGCGTCCTGCTCCGTCAATTTCTGCTGCTTCGTACAATGCTGGATTAATTCCGGCAAGGGCAGCCAGAAAAACAATCATGTTATAGCCAAATTCTTTCCATACATCTGTCAGAATGACCGTAGATCGGAACCAACTGTTGTCTCCCAGGAAGAAATATGGCCCGAGTCCAAAGGTTCCCAGAACCCGGTTAACCAAGCCGCCTGTTGACAACAGATCTATCAAAATCCCGCCCAGAATGACCCAGGACAAGAAGTGAGGTAAATATACGAGTGTTTGAATCGTTCGCTGTACAGCCATCTTGCGAACCTCATTTAAAAGAATGGCAAAAACAAATGGAACAAATAAATTAAAAATCAGTTTAAGTACAGCAATAATCAATGTGTTCCAGATGACCTGTAAGCTGTCTTCACGTTCAAACAGATATCTAAAGTTGTCCAGCCCAACCCATTCAGAACCGCTAATCCCAAGCCATGGCTTGTAGTTCTGGAACGCCATAATGATTCCGCCCATAGGCACATAACTGAAGATAATCAGAAAGATAATGGCTGGCAACAGCATAACGTGGAATGGCCAAGTGCGTTTCAAAGTTCTCATGATTGCTCCCCCTGTATTTCTTCCTACTCAAGTACTCCCTGAGTGGCTTATAATGCGATTATATCAACCTTTTACGGGGTCCAAACAGCACATAAAAGCAATATAAATGGCACAAATTCAACCACTTCCCTTCATCCTAAATACACATAAAAAAAAGCGCACAGACGAGTACCGTCTGTGCGCCGTTTAAAACTATTTTTTCACACTGTCATACCATTCGTTAACCTCTTGTGTGATTTGGTCACCGCCACCCGATTTCCACGTTTGTACAAACGTATCAAACGCATCAACCGGATTTTTACCATAGATAATTTCGTTAAATGCTTGATTCTCGATTTTGTTCAGATAGTCCAACTTGGATTTCATCGTCTTTGTTGTCGGACCTGTGAACATGTTCTTGAAGGAAATTTCTTCTTGGCTTAGCAACACTTTCGCTGCTGCTGGAGTCTCTTTACCGTAGTTGACAGCAACATCTTTTTCAAGCTTGGTTTCAGGCTCTTTACCATTGGCCAAGTTCATCAGAGCTTTCATCTGTGCATCTGGAATACGAGCACCGTCACGAACAAGCAAATAACGTACAACGTTCACGTATCCGCCTTCGATTTCGTCAATCGGCATTTGTTTTCCATTTGCATCCAATTGATAGTCATAACCTGCAAACAGACCGTTATCATAAGGGCTACCTGGTGCTGGGTCTGCATAATTGTCAAACAGGTAGTTCTGGTACGTAAAGAATGCTTCTGGGTGTGCCATATCTTTTTTGATCAACGTAACACCATTAACGAACTGAGTTCCGTGACGCATCGCTTTGCCTTCAGGACCAGACGGAATTTCAATCGGTTTCCATACGGCACTCGGTACATTTTTCACTGTATCCAGAAGTGGCCATCCACTCATCCAGTAAGGTCCTGGAATAATGCCGGCAGTTCCTGCAACTGCTGGTTCTGCTGTTTTGTTCTCATCCCATAGAGCTGCTTCCTGCGGGATATATCCTTTTTTGAGCCATTCGCTCAATTTGGTCAGACCTTGCTTCATACCCGGATTGATGGAGCCATACTCCAGCTTGCCATCTTCCCCCAGATTCCATTGGAACGGCAATGTTCCATATGCTCCGAAGATCCAAGATGGGTCTCCCATCCATGTATTCATGGAAGTTTTGAATCCAATGCTGAGCGGAGTGACTTTATCAGGAGCCAATCCGTCAGGGTTATTGTTTTTGAATGCTTCCATAACGGTTTCCAGCTCATCGATTGTTTTTGGTGCTTTCAGATTCAACTTGTCCAGCCAGTCCTGGCGAATCCAGAGCAAGTAATCATTGTTGTATGCGTAGTCCAAAACAGGGATACCCATTCTTTTGCCATCACGGCTATATTGGTTCCATACGTTTGGATCTTGTTCAATTGCTTTTTTCCATGTGTCCGAAGCATACTTATCGAACAGTGGACCTACTTCTTGATACATTCCAGAATCAATCAGATCCTGAGCAAGCAGATTATCACCCACGTTTACAATATCAGGCATTTCCTGTCCTGATGACATGGCAAGACGAAGCTTGGTTGCAAATGCTCCATTTGTGTCTGTTACTGACCACAACGATTTGATTTCAATACCGAATTGATCTTTGGCCCACTTGGTTGCCACGTTATTTTCCATGGATTCGCCATTTTTGAATTTTAGCTCTGGATCAATTCCCCAGGCTGTTGTAATCGTAACTGGCGGATCGTATTTCTCTTTGTATTCGTTTTCAGTTCCTGTTGTGTTTGAAGCTGCATTATCTCCGCCTCCACTGCCGCCTGAACATCCTGCAAGAACGACAGTCAGACACAGCGTTGTAGCGAGAAGCGACAAGAATCTCTTTTTCGTTGATTGCGCTCTCATGTTGTTCCCCCTTAAATCGTTTTGGTTACCCTTTCATTATAGGCTGACCAGGCCTTTGAGCCTATGATACGAAATCAAGATTTCTGCACCTTTGCCAACCTATATTCTGGAATGTTGTTGTAATTATGCCTGATCCCGAAATTCATTTGGTGTCATACCATAATGTTTTTTGAACATTTTGCTGAAATATTGCGGATTTTGATAGCCAAGCTCACTTGTAATCTCGTATATTTTTTTGTTGCTATTCTTAAGCAGATACAGAGCACGTTCCATGCGCATACGAATCATGTAGTCCCCAAGACCTTCCCCTGTCTCTGCCTTGTAAATTTTTGATAGATATACGGGGTGTAGATATACCTTGTCCGCAATCATCTTCACCGACAGATCCTGTCCTGTATCTCTTGTCACCAGCTCCTGAACCTGTTTGATCACATGTCTGCGACTCTGCACACCTTCCTGATCGGACAACTCTTCCTGAAGCTTCGCCAGCATCTCGGTTGCCCAGCGCCGCAGCTTCTCGGGGGATTGAATCAACTGATGCGCAAGGAGCAGATCGAATCCCGCATGATCAATCTCATGCACCAGATGCCCCTGTTTATGTGCGATATACATAAATGCATTAGTTACCGACAGATACATCTCATACACATGTTCTCTGGACAATCGTACCTGTTCTGCCTCGTCAAAAACCGTGTTCAGCTTACGCGCCGCCGCTTCCCATTGCTTGGTCTCAAGCAATTGTGGAAGTACAGGTGGTTTGTACAGCTCTTCGAGCGCCTGCGTTGCATCATTCTCCGGTCTTTTGCCGAGTGCCTGATCCATGTCCATATATATAATCTTGTGTTCTTCTGGTCCTGAAAGGACAAGCGAACCCAGACTTTTTCGATAAGCTACTGTCAATTCATTAAAGGGAAATGACGGTGTAACTACCATGGACAGGTCTCCCTGCAAATATCGAATAACATGTTCACGGAAAGTTTCAGCTGAGATTCTCAACGTCTCCAAGTTCATCTGCGGAGCTTCGATCTGTTCTTGATTCTGCAAAAACATTACCAGACACTCATGGGGTCCGCGACCAAACCACACGTTAAATTGCTCTCCAAGTACTTCCTCTGCAATATTACCTACCGCAAAATCCATCAGATCCAGAGACTGCTGGTCCATTGATGAGAAGCGTCCTGTAAGGCGAATCAGCATCATCACAGCCGATTGTTCCGGGTCAATATGAATCTCATATTGTTGCAGTTGTTCCCGAAGTGCCCGCGCCGTGATCTCACGCCCCAACAGCAGATCATGCATAAGATTTTCCCGTAAAATTTTATAATCAGACTTCCGACTGTACAAGAGCCGGTGATATTTATCGAATTCATCCCACTCATCGCGAAGAGATGTGATAGCTGCCGACACGGAACTCATAAATTCATCATCATTTACAGGTTTCAGGATATAATCCGCCGCCTGCAATTGAATCGCTTTCTTCGCATAAGTAAAATCACTGTGACCCGTCAGCAAGATACAGCGAATGTGGGACCAACGTTTGCTTACCTCTGCAATCAGATCCAGTCCGGACATGCCAGGCATGCGAATATCGGTCACCACGATATCCACTGCATTTTCCTCCATAATTTCCAGTGCTTCTTTACCCGAAGCGGCACGAAGCACAGTCGTTACTCCAAGCTCTCCCCAGGGGATTGTAAGTTCCAGACTTTCTGTTACGTATGTCTCATCATCTACCAGTAATATATCAATCAAGTGATTCACTCCCTATTTCGTTCATTCTGCAAATGGATTCCATCGTTCATCATGCGCTACACTTTCCAAGTGCTTATCCTTCATTCTCCAGAAGAAACTGCTGCTCGGCAGGCCACGACAGCGTAACGCGTAATCCACCAAGTTCCGATTCCGTTATATCAAGCCCTGCCTGCTCCCCATATCGAAGCTGGAGTCTCTGATTCACATTCCACAGGCCACAGCCCATCTCCTGATCCATCGTTCCCCTAAGCTTATTCAGAAGCATCTCACGTGCCTCCTGTGTCATGCCTTGCCCATCATCTTCAACCACAAGAACCATGACACCGCCCTGTTTTTCCCCGGATACTCTTATTTCTCCGGCTTCCGCGTCCGCTTCGATACCATGAATCACCGCATTCTCCACTAGTGGTTGCACGATAAGTGGCGGTACCTCCTGTCTTAACATCTCATCAGACAGATCAATCTTGTAATGAATCCGATCCATACGCATCCGTTGGATCTCCAGATAACAGCTGACAAATTCAATCTCTTCTGTCAACGGTACCACGTCCCGCTCCTGTCTTGTCGTATACCGATAATATCGCGATAGGTTATGCGACATCGCTACAACCGCGTCCATACGCTTCAGCTTCGCCATACTTGTAATGAAGGAGAAACAATTATAGAAAAAGTGCGGGTTAATCTGCGATTGCAGCTGCTTCAACCGGGCTTCACGCACATGAATCTGTTCCAGATAAACGTGTTCAAATAACTGCTGGATCTGCTCCACCATCAAGTTGAAACGTTCGGACAGGAAACTGAATTCATTGCGGCCCTTTGGCTTAATTCTCACGGAATAATCTTCCTGCTTCAACCGCTGGAATCCGCGAATGAGTTGTTTTACTGGTACCTGCACCTGTACATAGAACAAATACGCCACACCAAAACTCATTAACAACAAACAAATCATGGAAGAATAAAACAGCATATTGGATTGATGAATGGGCTTCAGAATATCTGACAGAGGCATGTAGTCCACCAAATACCAGCCTGTTGTACTGGATTTCACGGTATTGACCATGTAAGGCTCGTTCCCGATCACTACTGTACGATTATCAACGTCCTGAAGTTTATGGACGGACAGTTCTTCCATCAACTGATTCGTTAATGAACGATCTGAAGTCCGGTTATAGATAACCCCCGACTCTTCTCGGAAATAGAAGGGATCATGCCTGCCATCGTCCTTGAATTTGTCGAGCATATCCCGAATGTTATCACTATCAAACTCCAGTTTAATAATCGTTTCCGCATTATTAGCCGGGTCTTTAATACCGTATGGAGATACCGTAATCCAGCTAAACATGAACCGATCATCTTCCCCATCCTGAATTTTGCGTACATCCCAGCCGGAAATGATATTTTCCCTTAGCGCTTCTTTATCGTAAGAACGTGCGTCCCTTTCGGAAACCACCCTGCCCAGCGAAGGAGAATACAGATATAATTTCGTGGCCCAATTGGATGAGCTCTCCTGAATACTCAGCTTATTCTGAATACGTTTGACCAGGTTGATCGCATCCAGATCAAAGTAGTTACTGTCCGCATAGATTCGCCGGAAGCTGCCAATATCAGGATCATGTATGAGCAGATTCGGCCATGAGGATAACAGTTCGATGTGTGTGTTCACTTGATTTTGGAAAAATTCAAGCTGGTTACTATTCGATCGATTCAACTCATCTCTGAGAACAGCTGTTGTTTTGTGATTGGAGTACCAGTACAAAAGCACTACAGGAATCAGCATAATCAGAATAAGAATGACCATTTTGGAAAACAGGTTTGTCCGATATGACATCTTTTCATCTCACCTTGTCTTAATTTGTCGTGACATTAATTGTAATGATGTAAGCGGTAAAGACAAACTATTTTTTTTGAGACAAACCGATTCATTATCTAGCGTAAGCGTTACCAATTCAAGGGGGAAGGAGATAAAACCAATATTTCTGCACTAAATGCAACTTCCACGCACAAAAAGAGCCAGCGATTAGCCAGCTCTCTATCTAATTTCAGTATATATCTTTAATCGTTCTATTCAACTCAAACTTTATTCCACTTTTGTTTATGTAATTATTCTTTTTTTCTATGAAAATATCAACTAAGGAATATCATAATCAAATACCGTATTCGCTCCATCCACGCCTACATCCAGCACAATATCCATAAGTTTCCCATTGACGAACAGAGGGGATTCCGCTTTACCGTAAAACTCCAACTTACCTGTAAACGTTCCTCGGCGTTCAATCTCAACATGTACGGGCCTTAATTGGACAGACTGCAAGGCTTCCAATAGTGGATCGTCCTTAAACTTATAACTGCGCGCGAGATCAGGCAATAACACGGCGGATACGGAATCTCTGCCGTAATTTTTGAGTGTCAGGTCACAGGTTGCTCGGGTCTCACCCGTTTTCAGCACATTAAAGGTACAAGAGCTTGCATTCTGTACATAGGATACCGCATTAATGCCTGAAGCTCCCCACTTGGCTACATACATGAATTTATCCGTCATGTACGAATAACTGAGAACGATAGCGATAACTACGATCCATAACCCTTTTGCAAGACCGGGGAATGATTTCCCAATCTCTTTGCGAGTAAGGTAGAATCCACACGCGAATATCCCCAATCCGAGGAAAAGTGTGATATGAACTCCACTCAAGTAAGATGTAGTATACGGTGATATACCTATTGCTGACAGCATGGTATCTCCAACAGAAAAACCAAGATGATGGTTAAATGTAAAGATGATAGCAAATAGCAATAAAGCCCCTGAGAACACAAGTCTGGTTCTCGACACACGAACACCCCCTAATCAACCACCTTATTATATCATATTTTTCCTATTTATGATTAACAATCCAAATCAAAAAACAACAATAAAAGAACGTCTTCGGTTGTTCACCGAAAACGCCCTCCATTTTCACCGCTGACAAGAGCTTGTAATAACACAAGTCTCTCTGTCATGGCTGACGATCATTTATTGCTTAGACAAGAATGCATCGAGTTGTTCCTGTTTGGCTGCAATAATTTTATCAATTCCCGCTGCTTTCAATTTCTCCAGATATTTCGGAATCATCTCATTTGGATCAACTGCGCCCGATGTCATACCCGGCTTGAACTGTTTGTTCACGTTGTTGACCGCAGCAATTTCATTTTTGACAGATTGGCTGTTGAACGTAAAGCCCAGTGCTGGCGACTTCACACCTTTGGCGTTAAACTCTTTGAACTTCTCCCATTTCTGTGGATCTTCATTATCCCAGAGGAAGTTCAGGAATTGGTTACCCAGTTGCCATTGTGCACCTGGATTGTAGGTACGACTGTTGGCATCTACGCCATCAGGGAGAGCAATGATATTATCCTGTCCGTCTTTTTTCACATAATGTGTACCTTCAATTCCGAAGTTTAGCAAGTTGTTAATTTCCTTGTCGGAATGCAGCAGGTTAATGACCTGCATCGCTTTCTCCGGTTGCTCGGAAGAACGGGAGATTGCAAGCATCGCTCCAGATGCATCACCCGTCGTGATTGTTGGCTGTGTCATCTCAATCTGAGTGAGTGGGAAACCCACATACCCTTCTTCTTCTTTATCCTTGCCTGGCTTCATGCCATCTGTCCAGAGAAACGCTTTTCCAGCCTTCGCCTGGTCTTTCGGGAACACATTAGAAGTAGCAGCATCACTGTTGATATATCCCGCTTGATACCACTTGCGAGCGAGTTCAGCCGCTTCTTTGAATTCTGGGGTCTCCACTTCATTCAGCACCGTTGTTCCGCCTGCTGTTTTGGAGATGACTCCAGGTACGGAAGCATCACCGAGATAATCCCAATCCAGATTCTCTAACAGCCCGTTACCGTTGGTATTGGACATATAGAATGGTGTGATGGCTGGCTCGTTTTCCTTGATTGTTTTGAGCAGAGGCTCCAGATCAGCCCAAGTTTTTACAGCTGTCAGGTCCAGCTTATACTTGTCAGCCAGATCTTTACGTACCAACACACCACGTGTGGCAGCGAGTTCCTTATTCGTAGGAACGCCGTAATTCACGCCGTCCACCTGGGAACCTTCCAGAAAGGCAGGGTCCAGGTTTTTCTTAATATCCTGACCATGTGCATCAAGCAGATCATTCAAGGGCAAGAATGCGCCTTTAGCTACATTCACCGTGTAGTTCTGCCAAGCCGCTGTGAAGATAATGTCTGATTTTTCACCTGAGGAAATCATGAGATTCAGCTTGTTATCCCACTGTCCCCAGTCAATCGCATTGATCTTAAGCGTGGCCCCGATCTTTGGTTCCATCTTTTTGTTAATCTCGGCTTCCACCAGAGCGACATCCTTCTGTGGTGTCCCTGGGTAGAACAGTGTCACTTCATAGGGTTTGCCCCCACCTTCACTTGCTCCTCCGCCTTCTGCGCCAGGTGTTGTTGTTCCACCCTTGTCTGATGAGCAAGCTGCCAGCACCAGGCTCAGCGCCATAACCGTTGCCATCATGCGTGACCATACCTTTAATGATCTAACCAATTGAACCCCTCCTGTCATGTGTTGAAACATTCAACCGAATTCCCCAATTCACAAATAAACCGATAACTACTTCTGTATATGCCCTTTCAGTCCATCTTCATTTACCTTGCCCACTCCGCTAACCGGTTCAGAGTTATCCCTTCACAGCGCCAACCGTAAGACCTTTGATGAAATAACGCTGGAAGAACGGATATGCCAGTACAATTGGACCAATACCGACTACAGCCATCGCCATTTGCAGAGTTTTGTTAGGCAGATTGAGCAATCCACCCTGCGACGAAATCTGTGAAGAGACGTTGGAGTTGGTTGTTAAATATTGAATATCGAGCAGCGTCCGGTACATAAGGTACTGAAGGCTGATCGTCCGGTTATCTGATATAAAAATCATGCTAAGGTACCAGTCATTCCAGTAATTCAATGTACTGAACAACGCAACGGTTGCCATTACGGGAAGAGAGAGCGGAAGCACGATACGTGCAAACGTTCTCAATTCTCCCGCACCATCAATCCGAGCCGATTCCAGAATAGACACCGGAATGGAGTTCGCGAAGAATGTACGCATGACCAGTACAAAGAATGGAGATAGCAGTAGCGGCATAATGAGTGCCAGTAGGGAGTTTTTCAGATCCAATACGTTGACATAGACCAGGTACCAAGGTACCAGACCCCCGTTGAACAACATCGTGAAGAAGATGAAAAAGGCGAACCAGCCCCGGTAAGGCAGATCTCTCCGTGAGAGCGGATACGCATACAATGCGGTCAGCGCAACACTTGTAATGGTACCTACAACGGTAACGATAAAGGATATACCATACGAGTGAATGATCTGATCCATATCTCTGAACAGAAACTCATAAGCCGTCAGGCTGAACTTCTCTGGAATAAGCTTATATCCATTGGCAATGACTGTTGTCTCGTCCGAAAATGAGATGGCGAAGACAAGCAGGATCGGCACGATACAGGCAATGGCATAGAATAGAAACATCGCATGAATAACGGATGCGGAACGCTTCGATACGGCTAGTGGATCACGTGATTTCACAGCTGACTTGCCTCCTCTCAAAATAATGCATTATCTTTATCTATTCGCCTTACGATGGTATTGGATACAAGAACCAGCACAAATCCAACGATTGCTTGGTATAGACCGGCTGCTGATGACATCCCGATATCTCCACCGATAAGGAACGTACGATATACGTAGGTATCCAGTACATTCGTTACAGGGAACAGCGCTCCCGATTCCAATGGAACCTGATAGAACAGACTGAAGTCTGCATAGAATATACGGCCAATTTGCAATAACGTCATAATGACGATTAATGGGACGAGAAACGGAATGGTGATGAAACGTATCTGATGCCATTTTGTTGCTCCATCAAGCACAGCTGCTTCATAATATTCTTCATCGATACCCACGACAGCTGCCAGATAAATGACGGCATAATATCCAATATTCTTCCATGTGTTCACCAGTGGCAAAATATACGGCCAATACTTCGGCTCTGAATACCAATCGATCGGCTGACCGCCGAACATCTGTAGAATCGTTGAGTTCATGAAACCTGAATCCTTGCCCAGGAAAGCCAGTACCAGATAACTGACCACAATCATGGACAGGAAATACGGTAATAACATAAGTGATTGATATAACTTGGACATTGCCTTGTTCTTCACTTCATTGAGCAGAATAGCAAGCCCGACACCTACAAAGAGATTCAGTGCAATAAACACGGTATTATACGCGAGTGTATTTCGGGTAATTTCCCATGCATCACTGGTTGAAAACAAATATTTGAAATTGTCCCACCCACTCCATGGGCTACCCCAAATACCATCAGCATAGTTTACATTTTTGAATGCGATCAGAACGCCGAACATCGGCATATAGTTGTTCACCAGCAGAAACAAGACGCCTGGCAAGAACATGAGATACAGCACCTTGAATTTGCCAAGATTGTGCCACACAGACTTGCGCTTTCGGACTGTTTCTCCCGGTATTTCCGATATCCGTACTCCCTTACCCGCCTGGGGTTGTGTCTTCATAACTTGTTCTCCCTCACTCCTCTTGAATTCTTCCTCAGGATGAAGCTCCGTTGCGGCTCCTGTGGTTCAAGTATACGGCGGGGCGAGTAAGACCTCTATCTGCTGTGGTGACCTGTTGACTTATCAAATTATGACTTTAGGACGTGTCTCAAAACTCCGAAGGAAGCAGATTTTTCCGAGTTTTCGTTCCAAGCAAGGAAGTTTTCCGCAGGCGTGCCGGGGCACGTCAAGGGAAAGTGACGCAGGAGGGGGCGAAAAGGCGGTAAAAGATGCACTTCAGCGAGTTTTAAGACACGTCCTAGATCCAAAAAAAACAAAAGACGCAGCATGCTGCGCCCTGAACTATACGGTACGTGACTGTTTTCGAAACTCCTGTGGCGTTATACCCGTGCACTTTTTGAACATTTTGGTGAAATGTGAGTAATTGTAGTACCCCACCTTGCCAGCGATATCCGTCACTTTGACGGTGGACTGGGACAACAATGTCTTCGCTTTGGCTACTCTGCCCTGCAGGATAAACTCAGATAGGGACATCCCCTTCTCTTTCCGAAACAGACGTGATAGATAAGCGGGGTTGAATCCGGCAAAAGCTGCAAGCTCCTCTCGCATAAGTTCTTCACCAATATGAGTTTCAATATAAACGCACAACTGATCCACAATGGTCATGGGGCTATGATCGTCCGGGTACAACACCGGAATAACACGATCAATCAGATCCGACGTCCACTGCTTCAACTGCGGCAACGACCTTGTCACCATACCCTCTTCTGGCTCCCGTTCACCCGGATAAAGACTCCGTATTGACACGTTTTTCTGATGAAGCAACGGGTAGACCACATGCAGCATGGCATGATAGTAGAGATGCAGCATTTCAGGAGACAAACCCTCCTGCGCAGCAAGCAACTCAAAAATCTCATCCACACGTTCTCGCAAATCCCCTACTTTACCCGTCTCAAAAAGAATGGATAATTCCGAAAACCATGGAATAGGCAAAAAGCGATCTTCCTGATCTCTTCCCCGCTCATCATAGACAAAAACTTCTTCAAGCTCCTTAATATTGCGCCGTTCCATATCCATCAGTTCATTTAACATGCCTTGCAACTCAGTTACAGCAACCGGGGCACCAACATAACAGGACAACCGACAGTAGAAATACGTACCACATTCCTGGATATACCCCTGACAACGTTGTGCCACTTCGCTCGCACTCGGAATGATGCCATCTTGCTCGTAAGCAAGCACAATATTTAATCCACTTTGATCCTGGAACACCTCACCGGGCTTGTCGCCTAGCAGCATCTCTTTGGCTGCATTACGAAGGGCATATTCCAATACCTCTTCGTCACGCAAATCAAAATCACGCACCCATTCCTCCACCGAGATCACAATGGGTAACACACGAGCCTGCGGATCAATCTCGGCACCATACAGTTCTGCGAGCTCTTGCAACCGTTGTTCGGTTAACGTGATACGCTGAGAGATGGCATCCTTCCAGAAGCGTTCCGTCAGTAGCGGTTTATGGGTTTTCCAGCGTTTGTATACGGTCTCATAAACTTCGTTGGTACGGGTACGCTGCTCTCCATCCTTGATCTTCTCCACTGCCTGAGTTACTACCTTAATCAATTGATCCGCTGGAGCCGGCTTCAACACATAATCAAAGCTGCTTAGCTTAATGGCTGTCTGAGCATAATCGAATAAAGCATGCCCTGTCAGGAAAATGGTCAGTATGCCTGGATCATGTTTTAACACCCAACTTTGCAGGTCAAGCCCTGTTTCACCAGGCATCTCGATATCACAGATCATGATATCAATAGCATTAGCCTTTAAAATCTTTCTTGCCTCTTCGGCATCACCAGCACTGTATACCTGGTCAATGCCTGCTGCTTGCCAATCGACTCCTTCCACCATTGCTTGTAATGCATACACTTCATCATCCACGATCAACAGGTTCCGCATAGGCTCCCCCTTCTTCCTCTTCGGTCTGAGCGGGTAAATCAATGATGACTTTGGCGCCATGATCCACCTCATTGCCAAACTGCAAACTGGCTTGATCACCATACTTCACTAAAAGCCGATGAGCCACATTCCATATACCGATATGCTGTCCACTCGGGTCTTCAGCGTATTGTCCATGTTGCAGACGCCCCAACAATTCCTCTTCAAATCCGACACCATTGTCCACAATCATCAGTTGAAGCACCGTCCCATCGTCCTGACCGGACGACTTCTCACCGAGGCGCGCCACGATCCGAATGACAAAGGCTTGTGTCCGGCGCTGAAATCCATGAATAATGGCATTCTCCACAAAAGGCTGAATGGTTAATGGCGGAATCACATAATGTCCCAGATTCGACTCAACATCCAGTTCAAAATCGAATCTGCTTGGAAACCTCAGCTTTTGAATTTCCAAGTAATGACGAATGTGCTCGAGCTCTTCATCCAGACGAATAACACGTTTGCCTGCACGCAGACTGAATCGAAAATAATCGGCCAGATGACCAGCCATCTGCTGTACCAACTCATGTTTTTGCAAGGAAGCCAGACTATGAATAATATTGAGTGAATTCAGGTAAAAATGAGGATTAATTTGCATCTGTAGTTGTTTGAACTCTGCCTCCCGCGTCCGCAGCTGTTCCTCATACACATCAATCTTCAGATGCCTGATCTCACTGGTCATTTGATTGAAACTTCGTGTCATAAATTCAAGCTCCGAAGAAGATGGCGGGTCCAGCTTCACATCGAGATCTCCACGACTCACCCTTCTCATGCCTCGAATCAACGCATTCATCGGGCGGAATAACAGATGCCGCAAAAAGATCAGTGCAGTAACCAGAATTACTG
The DNA here is from genome assembly GCF_038004485.1 of Paenibacillus sp. FSL R7-0026. Classification (NCBI taxonomy): domain Bacteria; kingdom Bacillati; phylum Bacillota; class Bacilli; order Caryophanales; family Paenibacillaceae; genus Paenibacillus; species Paenibacillus sp. FSL R7-0026. The sequence goes on along the minus strand of NZ_JBBORG010000001.1, from coordinate 1,967,656 downwards.
CCGCACCAATGGGAAGCAGACGAATGATCTGCTGGAAAAACGGAAGGTTACGCATCATGTCTTCCTCAGGCAGCAGCACGATATAATTCATCTCGGACATGGCCGATGCAATACCCAACATCAAATATTGACGTGCTTCTCCCTTGTTCACAACTTCAGAGATAACCTGATACGGATCCTTCAGGCCGGGAAGATGCGCTGCAGCCAGCTGAATCTGTGCAGTATTTAATGTGGAATCCGATAGTGCCCCACCGTCTGTTCCAACAATGACTGCGCCTCCCCGATCTCCGGATTCAGTGAATTGTTGTGTATGATTCAGTGCATTCATATCAACAAGTGCACCTGCATAGAACTGCTGGTTGATTCGCACCGTTTTCACCAGCGCATTCCACGTCCCGCCTCGCACGATGCTCCATTCCGGCTTCTGGATATCCCCTTCCAATTGCTGCATCTGGACTGGCATACTCTCCTGCACAACCGACTTTTTGACATCATAATTGCCCGAAGTGGCGAGCAGCAGATCATCATTCACGGCATCATATAGAAAAAAAGAATCGATTAGATTATAAAAACCGATATCTGTCATGAATTTGTTCATAATCCGTTGCTTTGCAATGATATAATCACCACTGCCGTATTTCAGAAAAAACAGAGAGATAATATCCGGGTCCCGCTCGCCCAAACTATACAAATACCGATTTGTCTCCTGTAATACACGTTCATTCTGCTCCACACTCTTGGCGAGATGATTCATATTGGTGAGGGATACTTTGTCACGTACAACTTTCATGGCGTAGACGTTGTTGTAATAAAGCAGCATGAATAATGGCAGCATGATCAATGTAAGACCCACTATAAATTTAAAACGAAGTGAACGGATCAAATTCATGGATTATGGATTCCCGCCCTTTTAGAGGTAGTTAAAAAAGTCCGCTTTTGATTACGAATTATGCCTAGCGGCATCATCAGCTTCGAATATGAAATTCAGCCGAAATGTCCGTTGCTCACGTAGTTTCCCTACGCTCCGCTACTCCATTTCTATCTTCATTCCATCTTCTCGGTACTGAAAACCAGACTTTTTGAACACACACTTTATTTCAACATAGTTTTTTCTATTTTCTTCCTTATGATGGCATGTTTATTGTAATCACCCCTGCTTGCCATTGTCTATGGTGTCCCGTGACCTTCACATATCAATTCTGGTGACTTCCATCCACTCCAATTTCAAGAGTAACAAGCTTCATGTAGTAATAAATTCTCCAGTTGTAAAAAAAATCCTTCATTATTACTCAGAAGCTTCTCCCTAAAAATAAATGCTGCGGCAAGCCCCGGACTCCACGAACGCCCGATCTTGACATGCATACGATATATCACTCCTCGGGTTAGTCACTAGGATGTAGGGAGGCCTGTTCGATGAATATTCAACTCACTGCGTTACACTATGTCTATCTGGCATTTATCGTCTTGATCATCGCAGTTATGATCCGGCGCAGGGACACCACGATCATCTGTGTCGCAGGTATTATGACCATTGGACTTCTGGCAACCGAAACCTTAAGCGGGTCAGTTGCCGGGATCTTCAGCAGTTTTATCTATGCAACAAAAGAATTGTTGAGTACGATCTTCATCATCTCGATTATTGTGGCGATGAGCCGTGTTCTGATCAGAACCGGCATTAATGAGGTCATGGTAACACCCGTCACCCGGTTTATCCGTTCTCCTCAGGTCGCGTATTGGGGTATCGGATTGATCATGATGGTAGTATCACTATTTTTCTGGCCATCCCCAGCCGTAGCACTTGTCGGTGCAGTACTGCTTCCTGTAGCCGTGCGTGTAGGTCTTCCTCCGATTGGAGCTGCTATTGCCATGAACCTGTTCGGACATGGGATTGCATTGTCGGGAGATTACATTATTCAGGGGGCTCCCAAACTTACAGCCGATGCAGCAGGTCTACCCGTTACTTCCGTCATGACGGCCAGCATTCCTTTGGTCATTGTCATGGGAACCGTATCTACACTTACAGCCTTCTGGATGCTGCGCAAAGAGATGAAATCAGGTACACCTGTTCATTCCCCAAACGTTACATCAGGTACCGCGAGCACGGAACCTTCTTCCTCATCAGAGCCTGTGTCCACCTCCCTACCTACTGATCAGCCTGTTCAACGTCAAGTCATGTCGCCCCGTTTGCAAAAGACGTTCGCTATGCTTATCCCTCTGTTATTCGCAGTTGATGTGATTCTGATGTTTGTATTGAAGTTGCAGGGCGGCGATGCAACCGCTCTGATTGGCGGAACCGCTGTGGTTATACTGATCGCCGTTACCCTTGCCTCACATCGACATGCGGGACCAGAGGAAACGACCAATTATTTAATAGAAGGATTTCAGTTTGGTTTCAAGGTGTTTGGACCGGTTATTCCCATAGCCGCATTTTTTTATCTGGGAGATGCTGCGATTACGGAGTTGTTCATCAACCCTCTGCCTGAAGGTTCACACGGGATTGTGAATGATCTCGGGGTCGCACTTGCTGGACTGGTGCCACTGAATGATACGGTGGGCGCCATTACAATGACGGTGACCGGAGCAGTTACCGGAATGGATGGTTCGGGGTTCTCGGGGATATCCCTGGTTGGCTCGATTGCGTCCATGTTTGCAGGATCGGCAGATTCCGCACCTGTACTGACAGCATTAGGTCAGGTTGCAGCCATATGGGTAGGTGGCGGAACCTTGATTCCATGGGCATTGATTCCTGCTGCTGCTATCTGCGGAGTCAATCCTTTTGAACTTGCAAGACGCAACCTGAAGCCTGTACTGCTGGGACTTACGGTAACAACAATTGTAGCCATCTTTCTGATCTGACCAAAGGTTATTTACACTGACACTACGATGACAGAAGCACCTTCCAATCGCTGTTATTCCCAGATTTTTTTGATCCCCTTTCTCAAGGGAAAATCCGGTAATAGCGTATGCTTCCGATGCAGCTTTCTTTCAGAAAGCTTTTAGGCGACCGCTTCGCTTTTTCAGGTTTTTTCTGTCCTCTCCGTTATCGTGTAAATGATTAGTTCATCTCAAATAGACATTTTAAAAAGACGTGCGTGAACGCGCCCAGTTCCAGAGATCTTCACGTTTCATCTCTGCCAGATGCAGCATGTCCACATATGGATCTCCCTCTAATCCAAGTACAGAAGCAAAAGCAGGCTCCGTCTTCCACCCTGCCTGTTTCAGTCTGCGGATCTCACGGTGTCCCGCATCTCCCCACAGTTGCAACAATCTCCACTCTACGATCATATGTAGGTATGCATTCTGCCTGTAAACTGGCACGGATTGGGCAAAAATCTCCACAGGCCAATGTCCCACTTGCAAATTACAAGTCACATAAGGACGTTGGTCTGGAAGATCCCCGCAACGTACACATTCAAACTCAGCAACGGCTCCGATTCGATTGTGTATCTCAGCTTCAAACACGTCCAGATCCTCTGCATAACACAGCAGATCCAGATCACTGCCCGGTATATCAATATCAATCGGTACCGTTCCTGCTGGATATGGGTGATAGTCAGCTAATATATCGAGCAATCCACTGCTCTGTAACACATGATAGGCGTCCTGCTGACGTGCATTACCCGAAGCCAGATGTGCCATTACTTCTGCGGTAGTACTCATCTCCCCGCCTTGGGCCACAGTTAGTTCGAGCCTCCTGTAATGACCTGTTTCACACGTCCCACTTGACCGCTAGTCAGTCGTACTTTGATTCCGTGTGGATGCGTAGGTGACTTGGTTAACAGATCCTTTACAATGCCACGTGTCAGCTTACCTGTAGCTTGATCCTGCTTCAGCACAATGTCCACTTCCAGACCTGGCTTAATATTTACACGTTGTTGTCCATTCATTATATTCACTCTCCTCTATGTCGTAATTCATATCTTGCATACTATATAACCCTTAAACACAAAGCTCCATCTATTGTAGACGTTTTGGTTTCAAAACAAAAGGGACGCGGCAATAACCTCCTACGCCTGATTCCATGGTTGACATGAAGACCAAGATAAAGAAACCGCAGGTCTCTTCATCTGAGACCTACGGTTTCTAATTGGATTACCATGTTCAGGGCTTCACATGCTTCAAAATAGACGAAGGCGAAGTTCCATCCTTCGCGGCTTCGCGTGCTTTCACAGCAAGTAGCTCAGACACCGTAACGAATTGGTACCCCTGTTGCTGTAACTTCGGCAGGATCGTTTTGAGTGCTGCTACCGTATGCGACTTGCCTTCCACCTTATCGTGAAAAAGTACAATATCCCCATTACGTGCGTTCTTCAACACTTTGTTAACGATAGCCGATACACCTGGAGAAGCCCAGTCCCGTGTATCCTGATGCCAAGACCAGAGTACAATGGTATACCCTTTTTGTTTGGCAGCCTGGATGACCATGTCATTGTAATAGCCGCCCGGTGGCCTGAACAACAGGGGACGCTCCGCACCTGCTTTAATGATGGAACTTTCCGCTTCGTTCATATCCTTCATGTACTTGTCCGCACTAGTGGATCGAACTGCATACGTATGCGCATACGTATGGTTGGCGATTTCATGCCCTTCGAGCTGTTCCTGCTTAATCAGTTTAGGAAATTTATCTGCCCATTTGCCAAGTACAAAAAAAGTTCCTTTAGCATGATACTGCTGTAACAAAGCCAGGATCTGCGGAGTCTGAATCGGATCTGGTCCATCATCAAAGGTAAGGGCGATGAGTTTATCCTGTGTGGGAACTTCCCACACAATCTCTCCTCGTTCCTCATAATACTGACGGTTCTTCTGTACAGGCTTCGCATAGGCAGAACTGCTACCCAGCAAAATAATTAGCGTGAACATTCCGATGACTCGGGCTGCCTTCAGGTTCATGTGGTGTCCTCACTTTGTCTTCATACGTAAACTCCCTGTTAGCATTTCCCGATTCACCCGAACTCATTAACGAAAGATCTGATCCACGACTGCAATTTCCTCAGCAGTTAATTCCACATTTAATGTTTGCAGATTGTTAATGACCTGCTCCGGTCGCTTGGCACCCGGAATCAATGCATCAATGGAAGGCTGAGTCAGGTACCAGGCCAGAACCAGATGCGCGACCTCAACATCTTTGGATTGTGCTATGCTGCGCAGTTGCTCAACTTTATCGAGATTTTCAATGAAAGCTTCACCTGTAAACAGCGGGTTCTTTGCCCGTCCATCCTGAAAGGTTGTATCACGATTATATTTCCCGCCCAGCAGTCCCGCTGCCAGAGGGAAGTAAGGAACAAAAGAAATGTTATGCTCAGCCGTATACGGCAACAGCTCTTTCTCCGCATCTCTTTTGAACAGATTATATTCAGATTGCAGTACGTCTACATGCCCGTCCTTGTTGGCTTCACGCAACTGATCAATGGAGAAATTAGATACGCCAATGGCACGAATTTTACCAGCGTCTTTTAATTGTTTTAACGTATCTACCGCTTCATCCTTAGGCGTATGTTCATCCGGAAAGTGGATGTAGAACAGATCAATGTAATCGGTTTGCAGACGTTTCAACGCCTCATCCACGGATGTTTTCAGAAAAGCAGGTGAGTTATCCATGACAATCTTGCCATCCACTAATTTATGAGCTGCCTTGGTTGCAATGATGGTATTCTGCCGCTGACCGGTTTCCTTCAGTACTTCACCAATCAGTCGTTCGGAATGCTCCGGTCCATAGATGTATGCCGTATCCACAAAGTTAATACCTTGTTTCAAAGCTGTCCGAACCACTTCCTTACCCGTCTCATCATTCAGCATGTCCGGATAGATATTATGTCCTCCTACTGCATTCGCACCCAGTCCAATGGGATTCACGATCAGATCCGTCTTGCCCAACCGAATTTGTTGTTCTGCCATGTCTCATCTCTCCTTCACTGATCGATATAAGTACATTTCTGTTATGATGCATGTTTCTTGTTACATATTATATCAAACCATTTAGCATATTTAAAATATCGGATTTATCGGATTAGGTGTTTTTCAGCGCAGTTGCTTCCACGTCGTTAATAAACCGGCGCAGTTTCGCAGCCACATCACGGGTGATTTCGCCGTTTTCATACAGTTGCTGAACCGTATTGCGCTGTTCCTGAATAGCTACCATCTGCAACTCCAATTTCTCCTGATTAAACGGATCTTCCGTTTTACCCTGGTTCCAGGTGCGCAATTTGGCAATTACACGCTCATACTTGGCAATGACCGACAGTGCGACGACTCGATTCCCATCATTCATATGAGCACGAATAGCCTTAATTGCCGCTTCAGAGGTGCGCAGCTTCACCTGACGGAACAGTTCTGCATTTTCAAGCATAAATGGTTGATTCGGCTTCTGGGACCGGTTGGTGAACAGATGTCCTAACACACGACCGATCTCGCTGATCGATGTCATGAACTGAGTGTTTGCACGATTCGCCAGCATCATTTCCTTGCGATCCAGCCAGCTGTCACATTTGAAGGCCGCATCAGAAGCAATTGCATTTTCGTCTAACATTACTTCAACTTCTTTACGCTCCGCCCGGGTGGCAATCAGGTTAATCGCCGTTTCTTGTTTCTGAATATCTTTGCGTTTATCGGCGGTAAGCTGACCTGCGGCCTGTCTGATGTACTTGGACAAGTCGGAGACAACCGCGAGTGCCGCAGCTTTGTTCTCATCGTTCATTTCGGATTTGACAGCTCGTATTGCCGCATTCAGCATAATGTCATGTGCTTTTCGTTCTGACTTCTGCGGTGTTTCTTCTGTAGATTTCCCATCGTCCTTGGCCAGAACTGGAAGAAACACGCTCGCCGCAATCAGGGAGAAGAGGATAACCCCTGCCGCGAGGAAAATAATCAGATCCCGTTCAGGGAAAGGTGATCCATCCTGAAGCACATAAGGAATGGAGAACGCACCAGCCAATGTTACAGCCCCCCGCACCCCAGAGAGAGAAATGATCGTAATATCCTTGAATCTGGGCCTGCCAATAGAGGATTTGGTACGCAGCAATTCATTCCCTTGCCAGAACAGATAGATCCAGAGAAAACGTAGAACCAGCAGTAGCACCGAGATCAAGCCCACATATCCCAACACCTGCAGATTATTAAACGAAACATTTTCAAAGATGGTACTCAACACATCCGGTACCTGTACACCCAAAATAACAAACACCAGACCATTTAGTATAAATAAAATGACTGACCATGTGCTCGCAGATACCACCTGCATTTTCAACTGAACCGATTCAGCGCGGTCACGCTCAATGGCGTGGATAATACCGCCTGCCACTACCGCAAGAATACCTGATACCCCAATTTCTTCACTCACCAGATAGATGATAAATGGCGTCAGGATTTGCAGAAGCATGTGAATGGTCACATCTTCCATGCCCAATCTACGGATCCATACCCCTAGCCTGATTAACAGAAAAGATAACAATGCCCCGACAAGAAGTCCACCAATCGCAATCAGAATAAAACTGAAGGTTGCCTGCGCTAGGGAAAATACACCTGTAACTGTGGCTGCAATTGCGAATTTGAAGGCGACCAGGCCGGATGCGTCATTCATTAATGCTTCACCCTCAAGAAGCCTATGTATGCCTTTGGGCAAATGCACCCGGCCCGCCATGGCGCCAACGGCCACAGCATCTGTCGGGGACAGTATGGCTGCAAGAGCAAAAGCAGCAGGTAACGGAATCGAAGGAATCAGCCAGTGAATGGCATATCCCGCCACAACCACCGTCACGAATACAAGCCCTAGTGCAAGCAGAAGTATCGGTGCACGCAGATTCCATAATTCATTCCTTGGCGTTCGCTTACCATCGTTGTATAACAAAGGAGCGATGAACAGTACAAAGAACAATTCCGGATTCAACGGCAGGTGAACACCTGCGGGAAGCAAAGCTATAGCTACACCAAGCACGATTTGAATGAGCGGAATGGGAATAAAGGGTACAAACCGGTTTAAAATATTGGATAAACCAATCAGTACCAGTAACACAAGTACGGCAATAAATATTTCCATGATGACAATCCCTTTCCGCTATAGAAGTGGTGAAACCTTTGTTGTATAGGTTTATTTTAACATAATCCAACCTTTATTATAAAAATGTTGTCATATTCATATACCCATTAAACTCGTCTCAGACCAGTCTGAATGAAAGATTTCTGATGGATTCTGTATATAAGATGTTACAATATGCTCAGGACAATACCCGTTTGGAAAGGAACTTGCATCTATGGCATTTGGAATTAAACGACAAGAGCTTGCTGCGTGGAAGGAACAAGTGGCTCGGGGTGAGATTGCGTACCTCACTCATTTCTGGATTGACAACCGATTTCCCGGTATCACCAGTGTCACCAAAGTGGGCTGTGCAGATCTGGAACGTCTCGAACGTTGGTGCAACGATCATGGGTTGGACGGGCGATACATTCATCGGCGGCAGCCCTTTCCCCACTTTGACCTGATGGGCAGCAAGCAAAAAGAAATTTTGATCCAGGAAGGCTTAACGGATCATGTGGCTCGCTTTCATTTGTAAACCAACTCAAAAACGCCAGTCTTCAAGGTTCATCCCCCCGCAATTAGGGACGAACTCATGAGGACTGACGTCTTTAAGGATCAAGTCATATTATGGACTACCGGTGGATCTGCTCAAACGACTTCATGTTCTCCAGCAGTTTCAGTTCAATTTTCTTCAGCATGCCAAACATCTGCTGTTGCTCCTCTTCGGAAAGTGCTTGCAACAATTCCCACGTCATTCGGCCGCGATTCGCATTAAGTGTCTTGGCAAGCTGAGCGCCTTCATCCGTTAAGGACAGCCACACAATTCTCCGATCTTCTTCACTGCGCACCCGCTGGATCAACCCTTCCGTCTCCAGTTGATTCAGTACAATGGTGGTTGCGCCGGAAGACAAACTGAGTTGTCTGGCCACATCAACCGCCATGCAGCGTTTTTCACGTAAAATCATGCCCAATATATGACTTTTTGTCGGATTCAGTTTACAGTTGGTTTCGTTCTTCTGCTGCTGATCCAATACTTTATTTTTATATCTGAAGAAGGCCTCCAACAATTGATCCACATTTGCCAATTGAGAGTTTCGCTCCGTATCCGGGCTCATAAACGTTCCTCCTGCCTTTCATCATAACCTACCTTATATTGTAACATATTTACACTATGATGTTTGTGAAAAATGCGCTTGTATCCGACACCCTATCGTTGACTGCAAGACTCTTGTTTTTGGTTTCGCCTATTGCATTATGGCAACGGGTTTGTTTATAATAACCTATATCTTTAAAGTTACTTTTAGTTACTTAATTATTTTAATAAATTTGTTGTTATAAAGTAAATAAAGCGTCACCATTATAATGCAAGGGACTTATGCACATGAATCAGAATATACAATCACAACTCAAAACGGATGTTTGCATCGTCGGCGCTGGACCTGGCGGTGCTTTGCTTTCTTATTTACTGAATCAAAAAGGAATCTCCACGATGCTCATTGAGCGGCAGCCCCACCTGCACAAATCGTTTCGCGGGGAGTTGCTCAATGTGGACGGCGAAGCCATTTTAAATAAACACGGCCTCTATTCCCTCATTCAGGAACGCGGAGCGCTGATCTTGGAACAGATTCAGTATTGGGAAAATGGGCAGATTATTCATACGGTATCACCGGGCAATGGAGAATCTCATGTTGGTATTCATGTACCCCAAGATCATCTCCTGGAGGCCATCGTGTCGCACGCTCAGCAGCATAGTTCATATGAACAAGTACTATTCAATACGATTATGACCGGTTTGTTACGAGACAAGAACGGCCAGGTCGTGGGTATTAACATTCGGCAGAACGGCGTTCCTGCTTCCATTGAAGCATCTGTTATTGTTGGTGCTGATGGCAGATACTCTGCTGTACGCAAACATTCCGGTATGTCCCCGGAGATTCGCAAGCATGGGTATGATCTGCTCTGGGCGCGCATTCCGGCACCCGTAGGTTGGGAACCCGCTGTCCGGATGGCCAGCATGGATGGTCAACAGCTCGCACTGTTCTCACAGTTCGGCGGTTATGTTCAGATTGGATGGAACATTCCCGAGGGAGCTTACTCCAAGCTGCGAGAGCAGCCGATTGCTCCTTTTGTAGATAAACTTGTATCTGCTTTTCCTTGCCTGTCTGATTCTGTAGCTGCCAACATTCAGAGCTGGAGTGATTTTGTTCTGTTATCTGTCGAAAGCAGCTATTGCCAGTCGTGGGCACAGGACAATGTTGTACTCATCGGTGATGCCGCTCATACCATGACACCAACCGGTGCATTTGGACTTAATGCCGCGCTCGAAGATGCGGATGTGCTCTCCGAATTACTTGTCCAAATGGCTGCAGATCAATTCAGTTCCACTGCACAACTTCAGGAACTTCAGACGATTCGTGGTGCAAAGGTACAGCAGCAACTTGCACGACAAGTGGAGATGGAATCCTCTTTCCAACAGCGTTATGAATCCTTTCTCTAAACCCAGTTAATACAGATAAAATGCCTATATGCCCAAACAGCCGATCACTTCATCATAGAGAAGAATCGGCTGTTTGGCTTGTTGGTTTATCTTTTTTATGTAATTCCCTATCCTTCTTTATTTTCGTTTGCGTGGAGCAAACGTGTCTTCTCTGGGTGCTTCTTGTACAGTATCAACGTCCTTCGGATAGGATGAGATGTTATCTTTTTCATATACTGCTTTCTCCAGATTGCTTAAGCGGCGCAATACTTGTTTGCTTTTACGAACGATATATACAATACCAATAATCAGCAGGATCAACATCAAAATGAATATAACCATCTCCGGGTAAAAGACAAATGACATGAATCCACCTCCTTTGAAAACGATTTCTCTATATCATTCTAACCTTAATGATCCAAGATGTGAACCCGATTGGAAGTTTCGCTTGTGGAATACGGACAAGATCACCTGACATAACGACAGGAACTCACCTGCTGCAAAAATAAAAAAGGTGGCATCCCTGATCAGGATTACCACCTTGAACCTCGAATAAGATTCGAAGTCTATTATTATTATTATTTTATCCTTCTCTGCCGTTCATGGCACTAACCCGAAGTTCTGTCAGTGGCAGAGACGTTTGCTCTGGGTGACGTAGTCTCACTGTTCGGCTCTCTCCGGGGAGCAGATCGAAATAATTGTCACTGAATCGGACACGCCCAAGGGGAAGCTCCAGCTTCACCAATCGTGCAATCGCACCACTGGCCGTAACCGTTACAGACTGCTCCTCCTCGTTCACATGTACGCTCAGTTGAGACTTCGGCAACGTCACATCCTTAGGATCACGCAAGAAGTACCGATTACTCGGTGCCTCAAATCCTTCGGATACCAACTCAACCATTACTTCCTCCGCGCGTCTACCCTGTAACACCTGTACTTCAGTTAATTCAGCAATACACCGTGAGGATTGGGATGTTACCTCAACAGCATGTGAGCTGGAGTAGATCTTCTCTCCATTCAATGCATAGACATTGAGTCGAAGCTCCCCTTTCAAGACGTCACGTGTATCGTTCACAACCCACAACGCAAGCGGCTCCTCCGGCTCATGCTCCAGTGACAACAGGACAGGATGAAAGAATATTTTCCCATAATAAAAGGATGCTTTCGGCAGCAGTTCATAATCAATCATGGACCAGCTTGTTCCTGGCCAACTGTCATTCAATTGCCACACAAGCGCACCGCTGTTGCGGTGATTAATGCGCCGGAAATGTTCAATTCCATATCGCAGGCCTTCTGCTTGAGTGAGCATGGAGTAGTTCATATACTCTTCTATATCTTGCGGAATGCCTGTATAACCCTCCATTAGCAGAATGCCTTTCTGATGATTGGTATCCTTGTTACGATAGGCCATCTCCGGACTGCCCCAGTAAAACTGCCCTGCGGGCATATTTTTCTCCAGCGTGTAGCGATTGGCCGAGGCGTGCATACCAAATTCACTGCTGAACAATGCATGATCGTTTTTGTAATTTTTGAACGTTACACCTTCAATGCTGTAGTCCAGCAGCGGTGGCTCTCCATACTTCCTTGGATAGACCGAACCATGCCATACCTGCCAGTTGTGGCGATCCCCCACATCCGGGTCATTCGCATCCTGACCGTTGCTGTCCCCGAACGGAGAAGAAGGCCAGTACGGACGAGACAGATCCAATCGCTCCAGCACTTCAGGGATCAGCTCATGATAGATTTGTTCGCCGTAGAACGGGCTGGTAATATCTCCACTTGCAGACTTCATATCATAGAGCCAATCTATTTCATTATTCCCACACCACAGGGCAAGCGAGGCACGGTTACGCAGGCGCAGGACATTGTTTTCTACCTCTTGCCGTACATTATCCATGAAATCACGATTGAAATCCGGGAACAGTGCATTCGCGAATGCAAAATCCTGCCACACCAACACCCCTTGCCGATCACACTCATCGTAGAAGACATCCTTCTCATATATACCACCAGCCCAGACACGCAGCATGTTCATATGCCCTTCCACCGACAGCTCGACAAGCTCACGATACCGAGAGTTCGGGATGGCGCCAATCAGATGATCAGCCGGAATCCAGTTGGCTCCCTTGGCGTAGATCTTGACTCCGTTCAGGATAAAAGCAAATGCATCTTCACCCCGTTCATTGTGAAGAGCCAGCTCAATCGTTCGTAAACCATAAGGCTCGCTATAACGATCCACCTCAACGCCATCTGCATGCAATGTAACCTCCAGTGTATACAGGTATGGCTCACCCAGATCATGAGTCCACCATAACTGAGGTGACGTAACGTTTAATGTGGTATCCGCTTTGCCACCCTCTACGGGTAGTTCAGTTACACCTGCCACCTCGTGTCCGCTGCGATCCAACAGACGAACATTACAGGACGCAACCACAGCCTGCTCTCGTTTCTGTCTGCTACGGTAAGACAAGACCGACTTCACATTCGCCGTGACATGTAAGAAGGCCTGCTCTGAACTGGCTGATTCCGTACGAGCATACACATTTTCCAGCTTGGCGATTGTTCGTTTTTCCAGCCTTACCGCACCCCAGATCCCCACCGTAACCATGCGTGGACCCCAGTCCCAGCCAAAATTCATCGCTGCTTTTCGCAACCATGGCCGTTCCTTCGTATACGAGGACCAGTCAAAGGTTTCTTTGTCCCGGTGATGCAGGTGAAGCGGATCAAACTTGACAGCAATCGCATTCCAGCCGCTGCGTACCAGAGATGTTACATCAAATGCATGTGACATAAGCATGTTGGCGGTTTTCCCGACTTCATGGCCGTTGACATATATCGTTGCAAACGTATCCAATCCTTCGAACACCAATTCAAAGTGCTCCTCCGTCTCTGCATCTCTCACCAGATTGAAGGTTGTGCGATACCACCATTCCTTTTGCTCAATCCAGCGACTTTTGGCATCATTATGTCCGTAATAGGGTGGATCAATGATACTACGCTCAACCAATGCAGCATGTACATCGCCAGGCACTTCAGCCCCAATCCAGAAACGGTCATCCAGCGCAGCAGCCGCCACATCCATTGCCCGCTTCTCTCCAACTTCAAAATGTTGTATCTTCCATTGTCCCGATAAATCCTGACTCGAACAATAGGTCTTCATCCGTATGCCCTCACTCTCTAATAACCCTGAGTAATACCATATCGAAAACGTTTGCAGTAAGGCAAGACATGTTTCCTAATCTGCTCATTTCTAACTTCCCGAAGGCTTAAACGACATTGCCTCTTCGCGATATTCACTCGGGGTTTTGCCCGTATGTTTTTTGAACAGTCTGCTAAAATATTTCACGTCCTCGTAGCCGCTGATTGCAGCGACTTCACTGACCTTCGCTGGAGACACCGCGAGCATATCCATCGCTCTTCGTATACGCATATCGGTGACAAAATCTCCGAAGGTCACACCCATTTCTTTTTTAAACAGCTCACTGAGGTGACCCGGATGCAAATGAACATGTCCAGCTACCAGCTGCAGATTAATATCCTGCGCCAATGAAGATTCAATATAACCGATAGCCTTCTGCACATGGGCAGCCTGTCCCTGACCCATTCGGCTATGATAGACATGCATCAGACCATACAGATGATGGAACAGCATATCCCCGAGTTCACCAGCTTCAGCATCCGGTTCCGGCAACCAGGGCTCGAGCCTTGCGGGTTCTTCACGCCCTGTAGCTCGCATTGTGCGAGTCAGCCAGCGATGACCGGCAATGATGGCCGAGTGCAAACAAGCAGTGAACGAATCTGGTGTGACCTCCGGTTCTGTAATCAGATTAGCCACAAGTTCCCGCGTCCATGTCGTTAACGTGACTGAATCATTATCCAGCAATATTGTACCAAGTCTGGTCTCCTCTTCGTGCGTAAGTACAGTTTTACCACCTTGGCGATCCTGAACGTGCTCATAATGCCATACTTTATCATCCATCAAACCCCGATATCGGAATGCAGCTGAAGAAGTTCTGTAGCTTTCGTGCAGATCTGCATATCCACGCACAGGCAGACCTACCGCTACGCGCAGGGTGCACTTCAGTAATTGCTCCACCCGACGTAATGCACTCTCCAGCCTGAACGTAGTTTCATGTTCCACAGGCGGCCATGAAACTACACAGATAATTTGCTGTTTCTCTACATGAGCAATCGCACCAGGTAACATATCCTCCAGGGTATTCTGCACCGCAAATCGTAATAGCGCATCCGAGGATCGATCCCAACCCTCTGCTCGAAGAATAATGACTTGTCTGAGAATCTGTTCATCATCAAGGCCAACAACCCCTGCCTCTTTTCCAGCATCAGATCGCAAAAATGAAGGAAAATGACCCGAAGCGGTGTCACCATCAATGATCCACCCGGCAAATAACCGCTCTCGATTCTCCCGCATAAGCTGTCCCTCTCTGGACTTCTCTGCCCAACGTTCCGTGATTCGCTGTTTGGCCTGTATTACGGTTTTGATGATCTCTTCCGGCTTGCTTGTTTTGAGCAGATAATCTGTAACACCTTGGCGAATCGCCTGTTGGGCATAAGAAAAGTCATCGTATCCGGACAAAATAATGACCTCCAGCTCAGGTAACAATTTCAGACCCTCTTCTGCCAGTTCCAGCCCTGATCTGCCTGTCATCCGAATATCCGTCATCAGGATGTGCGGACGTTCCTCAGCCAAACGTGTTAACGCCTCCTCTGCCGAGGCAGCAGGTTGAAGAAGTTCAATTCCAAGTTCATGCCAAGCGATAACGCTGGCAAGCCCTGTACGGATAATCACTTCATCATCAACAATTAATAGTCTCATGGCGAACCCTCCAAGATTGGAATGGAAAACGAAATCCGGGTACCTCCCCCAACCCTGCTGTCTACTTCAAGCTGTGCATCCGCTCCATAATGGAGCAGCAGTCTCTCATTCACATTGCAGAGCCCATAACCGCCTTGGTTTAGCTGTTTTTCCGGCTGTTTTCCCATCCATTCCCTAATGCTTATCCTTAATTGCTCCAGTCTGTCCGGCTCCATGCCGACACCATCATCCAGCACCAGCACATTTATCTGTTCATTATCCGGATCCTTGCGAATCATTATGGTGATAGTACCCACGCCTGCTTTGGGCTGAATGCCATGAATCATGGCGTTCTCAACCAGCGGTTGCAGCAATAGCTTCAGCATCATTCGCTTCTCAAGCGCTGGATCTACGATATAATGCAACACAAATTGATCAGGGAAACGAATCGACTGCACACGCACATAATGGCGAATATGAGCAATCTCCTGTTCCACAGGGCAGTAATCCTGACCATTGTTTAAGCTGATACGTAGAAAATCACTCAGGCCCTCAACCATATCCGCAATCCGCTTCTCTTCAGACATCAAGGCAATCCAATGAATTGAAGAGAGCGTGTTATAGAGAAAGTGCGGGTTAATCTGCGCCTGAAGCACTCGAAGATCTGCCTCTTTTTTGCGAGCTTCACCTCGAATAACCTCTTCCTTCAATAACTGAATATGTGCACCGAGCAGATTGTAACTCTCCCCAAGCCTGCCAATCTCGTCATCACTTTCAGACCGGAACAGCGGAAGAGGACGCTCCGGATCAATTCGAGACAGATGTCTGGTAAGCACACGAAGCGGCCTCGTCACACGCCGCACCGTAAACCAGACCAAGCCAGCACTAATCACAGCAGACATAGCAACGGCGCAGCCAGTTAGAATAAGAATGTACCGATTCTCGGACTTGTACTGGTCATAAGGAACCGTTCCAACCAATGTCCACCCCGTCAATTCTTCCGGATAATAGAGCAACGTCCGTTTATCGTCACCATTGCCATACGTGGTGGTTCCGCTACCGCCATCCTGAATTAACGTCGTAATCCCTGGTTCGACACCTTCCAGCTTAAGTCCAAGCCGGGATTTGTCCATCGAAGACAGAATCTCTCCAGAACTGCCGATGAGCTCCAGTCTGCCTTGCCCTCTGCCTAACCCCAGAGCAGCCCATCCTTTGGATATGGCCTTCTCATCCAGGCTGATCGCCAGCCAGCCGATGGGTCGATAATCATGGATACTACGAATCGGCCGAACCAATGTGATCACATTTTGTATACCCGCGTAATTCTGCACCGGGTACACCCCCGTCCATTGTTTGACTGCTTCACCGCTTGGAACAGAGGGATACGAAAGGTTGGATTCATTGGATTCATACCAGGTAGCGGTTGACAATGTGGCATCAAAACGTCCCGGATATATAGCGATGTTGGCGATATATTTCTTGGAAGCAGCCAGATTGGTCATCCTGCCCAGGATATCCACCCGGTCCAGCTCATGATCTTCATTGTGGCTAAGATACTGCTGGATGTCCCGTTCTCCAATCAGGAAAATCGATAGGTTCTCGGCATCTTGCAGCATATAACGAAGATTCGCTTCCACCTGTTTCAGCGTATCCATGCCGGACAGTTTTGTTTTTTGCTCTGTAATGCGGGAAGAGATCAGAAAGGCGAACAGACCCAAGGCCAGCAATGGCACAATCATTGAAGCCGTCACGACGACCGATAGCTTCCTTTGTAACGAAGATGTGAGCCAGCGTGCCAAACGTTTCTCCTCCTCTGGATGCGCTTTCGCTTATCCTTTGACAGCTCCGGCTGTCATACCTTTCATAACCTGTTCCTGAAAAATGAGATACAAGATAATGGTTGGAATGACCGACAGGGTCATGGCAGCAAGCGTTAAACCGTAATCCGTCTGATACCCATCCGCAAAGTTCGCAATGGCCAGCGGTAACGTTTTCAATCCGGTTTTGTTGATGAATACAAGCGCAAATGAAAAGTCATTCCACGCATGCAGGAAACTCAGGATCGTAACCGTCGACAACGCAGGTACGGACATGGGTAACATGATCCGGGTAAACAGCCCCCAAAGTCCTGTTCCATCAATGAAAGCTGCCTCTTCAATATCACGTGGAACACTTGTCAGATAAGCAGTAAGCACAAAAATAGCTGTAGGCAATGCAAAAGCCGTATAAGGTAATATTAATGCCCAGTACGTATTTAGCAGGGACATCTGTTTCATTAAAATAAATAAGGGGACAAGTGTACTATGGATCGGAATTAGCATGCCTACAACAAAGAAGGTCATAATTAACCCTTTCCAGCGAAACTGGAAACGAGCCAGAATGAATGAAGACAGCGCTGCAATAAACAGCGTTAGAATAAGTGATCCAACCGATACAATGAGTGAATTGCCAAAAGCAGTCCCCAGCCTGGAGCTTTCCCATGCATTGCTGAAATTGGCTACGTTCCAGTTTGCCGGCAGACCAAAGGGCCTGCTATAGAAATCTTCATTTGTTTTGAACGCACTAATCACGAGCCAGTAGAACGGATACAATGTTAAAATACCATAGACCGTTAGCAGCGTCCAAACAATTCCGCTACGTAGATGACGAATCGGATGGCCCGAGCCGCTTCGTGGTGATGGCATGGATACAGGTGTCACGCGCATGATAGCTCCTCCTCTCTATTGATTCTCTTTTCGTTTGCGACTGGTTAGCCACTGGCTTGTTCCGATCAGCAGCAGGGAGATCAGTACGATGGTTGTGGAGATGGCACTACCAAAACCATAACGGTATGTTGTAAAGGTCGAATTATACATATACGTAGCGAGCAATTCTGTCGCATGAGCCGGCCCACCTTTTGTCATGATGTAGACCAGATCGAATGATTTCAGACTGCCTGAAATACATAGAATGATCGCAACCTGAACCGTTCCCCAGATCATGGGCAAAGAGACGGATACCAGTTTCCGGATTCCAGAAGCACCGTCTATTTTGGCAGCATCATGAATCTCTCCTGGAATATTCTGTAGTGCCGAGATAAAGATAATCAGATACAACCCGACAAAGCTCCAGAGCAGCGGTGGTACCAATGAGAAAATGGCAATCTTGTCATCGGAAAGCCATTGCAGCTTCCAACTTTCCAGCCCCAGTGCGTCCAGCAGAAAGTTCAATATCCCGATCTGCGGATGATAGATATACTGCCAGATCATACCGATAACTACAGTGGATAATACCATCGGCAGAAATACGGCTGAGCGCAGAAACCGCTGTAATGGATTACTTTTGTGTAAGATGACCGCCAACATCAGCGCTAACGGAATTTGTCCAAATACCGATGCCAACACAAAAATAACGTTATTTTTCAGTGCCCGCCAAAACACAGGATCATGCCAGATCTCCACGTAATTATCCACACCAATATATTTGGATGCGCCGATGCCGGACCAGTTGAAGAAACCGTAGTATGCCGACCACACGACCGGTACAAATACAAACAATGCATAAATGATGACTGCCGGGGCCAGCCCCAGCATAATAAAACGCCGACTGCGCAGTGCGTTCATCTGTTCACTTCCCTTCCATAAATGCCTTTACCAACTTGCAACTGACTATCCCATTCATACTTAAAACCCCTCCCCTGCCGGGAAGGGGTTTTAACGGATGTTTACTGACTAACTGCATTGGCTTGAGCCGCCTGAATTTTGGCCGCAATGTCTTCAGCCTTGCCGCCCATTAGCAGCTCTTGCAATGCATTATTAATAACCTCAACCGTTGCCGATCCCAGCTTGGAATCATATACTGGCGTAATCTTTACTTCCTGCATCAGATCATATAATTCTACAAACAATGGATGCGCTTTGGTTTTGTCCAGATCAATCTTGTAACTCACCAATGTGCTGCTATCCAATGTGGCCTTCTGACCATCAGGTCCTGCCAACGCGTAGAACAGCTCCATCGCTGCCTCTTTTTGTGCACCGCTCAGCTTTTTACTTACACCCAACCCGGTTCCTACAACACCGGATGTTGTTCTTGGTTCACCCTGACCTCCGTCCACTGGAGGAAGAATCGTAATATGCGTGTTGTTCAGCACCTCTTCAGGTGCATTGTTCACCAGATTTGCCAAGGCCCATCCGCCGTTCATGACCATTGCTGCCTTACCTTGGAAATAAAGCTGCATCATCTGTGTCTCGTCGATACTGTTGAATCCATCTTGGAAGGCCTTGGTGTTGCCAAGCTCCTGCATCTTGTTCAAGGCTTCAATAAATTGTGGATCGGTAAAACTTGCACCATCTTGTGCTGCCGCTTTCAGGAACCAGTCTGTGCCGGTAATCCGATCAGCCAGGGTACTGAATATCGTTGATTGAGCTACCCAGTTGGCCTTGTTGCCAAGTGCCATGGGAATGACTTTATTTTGATTAAAAGTAGCAATCGCTTGTTCCAGTTCCGCCCACGTCTCAGGCACTTTTACGTTGTACTGTTTGAAAAGAGCTTCATTGTAATAAATGAAGGAACTCGGCGCCAGATTCATGGGCACGGAGTAGATATTCCCGTCCACAGTGTATCCGTCCAGTGCATTCGGGATAAAGTTATCTTTCCACTCCGGCTTTGCGTCCAGCTCTGCATTAATGGGCTGTAACAGATCCCCTTTTACAAATTCCTTAGTCATGGCATCCGGCCACATCACGAACAGGTCTGGCATCTCGTTGGCAGCGGCCACCGTACGAAGCCGAGTTTTGAGACCATCAGTGGGCAGGCCTTCATCCACAACTTCAATATCTGGATGCGCCGCGCGAAAATCTTCAATTATTTGGCGCATCGCAACCGCCTTTGCATCCTGTCCGGTCCAGTTGTGCCAGAGAGTGACGGTTACTTTGTCATTGCCACTGCCTCCTTCTGAGGTGTCCCCGCCAGCACAGCCAGCCAGAATAATGGAGAACAATGTTATTGCCAGGAAACCCGAAAGCCATTTTTTCAACATCTCTATAATCCCCCTCGGCGATTTGAATACACTTATTGTAAATGGTAACGCTATCATACCGTAAGGTGACGATCCACGGATGCAGGGGTGAAAAATATCGGTTCCCCTGTTTGGAATTTACTTTGCTGACTTATTGTTCAAAACATATAAAAAGAGCCCTCACAATGAGAGCTCTTTCTTGTTGCAGCCGTCGGCAGCTTCACCCCAGGCAATATATAATGAATAAGTGCTAAATCGTATTAAATATGGATTGCGTATTATTGGATACTGTTTTTCACCAGTTCTGCAAAAGCTTCGGACCCTTGCGTAGTGAGATGTACGCCATCTTTTTCAAAATATTCGTCATGTCCCTCACTTGCACTGTTCCAGTCAATCAAGGAGACATTGCTGTATTTGGATGCAGCCTCATTCAATGCCCTGTTCACCGTTCGTTCCCACGGACGAGGTACGCGCACAGTAACCAGAAATACCTGATCCTCATCTTTCAGATAATCAAGCACAGCATTCAAGTTTTTGGAGTTAAAGGAACCATTCGTCCCGAGCTCCAGCACCACTTTGCTGCCCATTTGGTTGTTTTGCTTCAGACCTTCCAATACATCGCCTGCCTGCCACATCTGACGACCAACATGTCCGTCCACATACACTCCCGATATACTTTGCTCCAGATACGGTTTTGCATCCAAAATCACCGAATCTCCAATGACGGTATAATGAACCTTGCCATCCTCGGCTGGAGGAGCCGTTTCTTCATTGTCCTGAGATGAATCAGGTGCATCATCCGTATGATCGGGTTGATTCGCTCCGGCGTCATCCGGTGTATCATTCTCGTTAGTCACGGAGTCATCAGCCGGCTTATCTTCAGACTGACCGTCCTTGCCAGGATTCACTGAATTGTCATGGTCGTCAGGTTTTGAATCTGGAGCAGACTCTCCTGTTGGCTTCTCATTTTTCCCCGGATCATCTTTCGTTCCTGCTTCCGGTTTATGGGTCTGAGCATCGTTCTTGTGGCCAGAGCCTGACGTTCCTGTAATAGCTGGCAACACATCCTGTCCCTGTTCCTCCGCTACGGAATTCTCTCCATTTAATGTGTTGGACATCGATACCGAATGGGAATCGGAGTTCGCTGCATGTGAGACCATCATCTGAGATACCGTATAGGACAACAGCAGAATCGTCATCAACAGACCTGCCCGCTTCCACCATACGTTACGTATACCGATTGATGACCGCCCTCTTCCCCATAATCGGGACCAAGAATCACGGAATCCATTGTACCGAATCGGATTTTCAATATATTTAAGGGACAATGAGGCCAGTACAACCGTTGCAGCAACCTGTAAAATGATTCGTACAGGATGTGCTCCTCCCGTATCCACCGCGGGATTGGTTAACATAATGACAGGGTAATGCCACAGATATAATCCGTAGGATCGCTCTCCGATCCAGCGTAATGGCTTCGCGCCAATGATACTTGCCAAGAAAGACGATGGGTGAGCCAACACCGCTACCAGCAACGTTGTTGCAATAGCCTGAAGCACCATGCCCCCTTGATACAGAAACGGATCATATTCACTGCTATTCAGCATCATGTAGATTAATAAAGCAAGCGCAGCAAGTCCGGACACATCGAGCACAAGTCGGTTCATGCCAGACAGAGAGTTCGACAGCTTGCGACTAGGCCACACCACAGCAAGAGCAGCACCAGCAAGCAGTGCAAATGCCCGCGTGTCTGTTCCATAATATACACGGCTCGGGTCCAGATCCGGATTATACATGATGGCCATTGCGCCAGCAGATAATTCAGCTGCGACAACAATGAAGACGACCAGCCATCCCTTTCTTTTGAACACTACGATTGCTGCGATCAGTAGAAGAGGCCATATAAGATAAAATTGCTCTTCCACAGCCAGCGACCAGAAATGTCCAAACGGTGATGGAGGGCCAAAACTTTCGAAATAGGAAACGTTGTGAAAGATATACCACCAATTGCTTATGTATAATACACCCGAAACGATATCACCACGAAGCGCAGCAAGCCGGGATGGGTCCGTACAGGCCAACCAGATCATCACCACAGCTGTCATGGTCAGCATGCCTGGAAGCAAACGCCTTACCCGTCTTACCCAGAAATCACCGAGTGAAATGCGTCCATGTTCCTGCCACTGTGACACGAGAATATCTGTAATTAAATATCCCGAGAGAACAAAGAATATACCTACACCGAGCAGTCCGCCCGGAATAAAATCCAAATTCAGATGATACGCAATTACCGCAAGTACAGCGATGGCTCGCAAGCCGTCAAGTCCGTTCATATGTCTCTTACGATTTAACGATTGTGACATGCATGCCCCTCCTTGTTACTGTGAGTCAACAACATCGGTGTTGGGGGCATAAAGGAACTCCTGATCGTTCTGGTTGTCATTAACATACGTATTGCACCTTCCATCTTTCATTTACAACATAAGAAAAGCCTCTGTTCGAAGCACGATCCGATGATGCTACATTCTTGGTGAATTCTATAGACTTAAGGAAGACGTGTGGCCAGTCCATTAAGTTTTAATCATTACGATATTATTTATATTCATTCGTGAGTTCACGTTTAGCATTATACGCCCGAAATAAGCCTCATACTTTACAGGGATAGTTACAAACGATTAAACCGATGTAACCTTTCCTGCCAGCTCATATAGCTGTAAAATCATACTCTAATTTTGTCGTTAAATATAGTACTTTTCATCGAGTGGCTAAAATTACCTGTCCCGCTTGCGCAAACCAGCATACCCACGCACACATCGATTGAAACAATTGAATTCATAACAAAAGGCTGCCGACTTGCTCAGCAGCCAATATCCATTATAAACCTATGTCAGACCGGATTGAAAGTTTTGCTCATAATTGCTTCTTCTTGCCTAGGACCCTAGAGGTGGAACGGGTGAATCTTTTCTTCTGTCCTCGCATCCACGATCCGGTATGCTGAACGTCCTGTGTACATTGGGATTTGCAACTTCTCCAGATCAACCATTCCGTTCTCCAGAAAGTACTTCTGATCCTGATATCGCTGCAATACTTCGCCTGCAATCCATTCATGGTCACCATATGTCGTAATCTCCATAACCTTGCATTCATAAGCAAAATAAGCATCTGTCAAAATGGGTACACTTACCTTGATTCCTTCCTCATACGGAATGCCGAATCTTGTGAATTTATCCGTATCTCTTCCACTGAACGTTCCTGCAGCTTGAATCCACTCCGATCGATGACCTGGCAGGAAATGAACACCGAATACGCCACTCTTCTCAATGAGTTCATAGGAGTATGTTTCCTTACGAAGGGAGATGCCGTATACGCCTGGTGATGATCCGATGTATGTATGCCATCCGGACGCCATCACATTCTGGACTCCCTCATGACGTGAAGTCACCACCGCTACCATTCCAGGATAAGAATAAAATATAGGTTCTTCTATCGGCTGACGCATCTAATCCCCTCTCTTCTTCGTTATAAAGACAACTTTAATTATAAAGGAAAGAAACAGGTTGAAAAAGCGTTTTGCAGAGGATTTCGCTATAAGCGACACATTCAGTATCATGTTATACTGAGATGGTCAATTTCTAAAAATACGATACTGGGAATGTGATAGGATATGGTCAAATCAGTCAAATATACCTCCTAAATAAAGACATTATTCAAATTTAGGAGGTTATAACTTATGTTTAATTCAATCGTGTTAGATCAGTGGGATCGAAAGCCATACTTTGACCACTACTTGAATCAGGTCAGATGTACCTACAGCATAACTGCTAATCTGGATATCACTCTATTGATCAACGAACTGAAGTTTAAAGGATTGAAGTTCTATCCCGCTCTTATTCACATGATCTCTACGGTTGTCAATGCACACAGAGAATTTCGAACTTGTTTTGACGCCGAGGGAAGATTGGGCTACTGGGACGAAATGTCTCCGAGTTATACGATTTTTCATGAGGACGACAAAAGTTTCTCAACGATCTGGACAGCATTCCATGAAGATTTCGAGACGTTCCACAATCGTTATCTGGAAGATATGAAGAATTACAAAGATCACAAACAATTTGTTGCCAAACCCAATGAACCACCGAATACATTTCCCGTTTCCAGTATTCCTTGGGTGAACTTTACGGGATTTAATCTGAATATTTACAATGAGGGAACCTACTTGTTGCCTATTTTCACGATGGGAAAATATGTTCAACAGAACGATAAAGTACATCTTCCCTTATCCGTTCAGTTACATCACGCCGTGTGCGACGGCTACCATGCTGGTGTTGTATTTAATGAATTGCAATCACTTGCAGATCGATGCCTGGATTGGTGTTAGTTAGCTAAATGACGAAAAGGCATTCCTGACTTCATGATGGAGTCAGGAGTGCCTTTTCTTTTTCTCTTTTTTTCAAAAGATATTTAATTGCATTTACTGTACCCACAGTTGCTGCATGTTTTGCAACCTTCCACATTCATCAGGGATGCCGAGCCGCATGAAGGACATAAATCTCTCGATTCGATAAAGGTTTTCTGATCCTCCACTTCTGGATACGTGCTCTCCACTTGACTCTGTTCTTGTAATGCTCCAGTTTCGTTCTCCTGAGCATTGCTCTGTACATGACTTTCCAATGCTTTGGCGACTGCATCAGCAATCGATTCAACCCTGTTGGCTCCGAAGCCAATCGCTCCCGAACCACCAATTCCCTTGAGATGTTTGATTAACAGTTCAACCTTGTGCCCATGGTCTCCGTATCGAAGGAATAGAGAGCATACTCGACCGAGTGCCTCAGCCATGGCAAACACGTCCGATCCCGCTTTGCCCACGTTCAGGAAGATCTCACCCGGCGTTCCCTCCAGATCATTGATCGTAATGTAAGCCATACCAAATGGCGTATTGATTTTGTATGTCGCACCGCGCAGTACTTGAGGACGGCTTCTGTATTGTTTATCCAGCACTGTAGAAGAGGGCGGGGCTTGATCGGAAGAATGCGTTCTAACACCAACCTGGCTATTGAAAGTTTCATCACTTGACTGCACTTCAGCACCATTGGGGTTTTCTATTGCAGATACGACTGTCTTCTCTTCAGCTTTCGCCGTGTTCTGATCTTCAGCCTGGGTCTCTTCCTTCTTCGACGTGGACAACACCTGCACATCCCTGCTGCCGTCGCGGTATATCGTTACTCCCTTGCAGCCAAGGTCGAAGGCCAGTTCGTACAGCTCAGCCGTATCCTCCACTGTAAAATCAGCCGGACAGTTGGCCGTCTTCGAGATCGAACTATCCACCCATTGCTGAATCGTTGCCTGCACCCGTATGTGATTCTCAGCCGACAGATCCATCGCCGTCACATAATAGTCTGGTAAAGCTTCACCAGGATGGTCATCCAGCCATTCTTGTGCAATCGGTACGAACTGTTCATCATAACCTAGACGGCTTTGACGGAAATACTTGAAGGCGAAATACGGCTCAATACCTGTGGATGTGCCCACCATCGTACCTGTACTGCCCGTTGGCGCTTGTGTGATCAGTGTGACATTTCGAATGCCCTTTTTACGAATGGCCTCCCCCACTTCAGGGTACATCGCAACCATGTTTTTCATAAATCCACTCTGTAAGTACGGTTCAGCTTCAAATGCTGGGAAAGCACCCTTCTCTGCTGCAATCTCTGCCGATGCCAGGTAGGCCTCCTTTGCCATGAATCCATAGAGTTTATCCAGAAATTCAAGGGATTCAGGACTGCCATATCGTATACGCAGCTTAATCATCAGCTCTGCTAATCCCATTGTGCCAAGCCCAACCCGGCGTTCACGCTGCTGATTCAGTCTATTTTCCTCAAAATGATATGGTGTTGCATCGATGACATTGTCCAAAAATCTAGCCGAGATGCGAGTGGTTTCCGCCAGTTCATCCCAAGCCACATCCTGATTTGTTTCATCGTAGAATTTGGACAGATTAATGGCAGAAAGATTACATACACCCCAGCCAGGCAGGCCTTGTTCCCCGCACGGATTAGTACAGATGATCGGATTGAAGTACCAGCTGTTGGACATCTGGTTATAGTACTCCATGAATACCACACCAGGCTCTGCCGATTTCCAGGCTGATTCAATAATGGTATGCCAGATTTCGCGAGCCTTCAGTGTACGATAGTGCACCACCGAATGACCTGCGGCTTTCCATTGCTGCATATCCCCGTTCCACTCGGTGTCGTAGTCCGGATCGTTTGTATCGGGGAAAACCAATTCCCAATCTCCGTCCTGCTTGACAGCCTCCATAAATGCGTTGCTCACACATACAGACAGATTGGCATTGGTCACCTGCCCCATCGTTTGTTTCACGGTAATAAAATCAAGCACATCTGGATGCCAGTCATTCATCATCAGCATGAGCGCACCCCGGCGGCTTCCGCCCTGTTCAATCAGTCCAGTCGTATAACTGAACAATCCGCCCCACGATACGGAACCGCTGGATGATCCGTTGACACCTTTCACCACCGCTCGGCGGGGACGCAAAGAGGACAAATTAATGCCAACACCTCCCCCACGTGCCATAATCTCCGTCATCTCGGTCAAAGTTCTCATGATGCCACCCCGACTGTCTTGCGGAGACGGAATGACATAACAATTGAAGAGTGTTAACTCGTCGCTTGCCCCCGCACCCGCAGCAATGCGGCCTCCGGGTACTAACTTCCAATCTTCCAACACGGAGCGGAACTTGGACTCCCACGTTGCCCGCTGATCGGCTGTGGATTCGACAGAAGCCATTGCTTTGGCAAGACGGTTCCACATCTCTTCCGGAGTTTTTTCTATGTTGAGTGTCAGTTTCTCCACATTTGTCTCGATCATCTCTCCGCTTCGAGTCCTTACCTGTACAAGCTGACCCTGACGTTCTATGATTTCGCCCACTTCCTTGGTCGGGAACTTGGGATCATCCTTCGTTAATACCAATACCACATCTCCGACCTTGGCATGATTCGAATCAGCGTCCTTCCAGGCGTATCGGTCCAGAAATATTTTTTCGCTAAGTCCTGCTAATTGGTACGACCGTTGGTTCGATTTCATCGCTACATTCAACCTCCCCGGTATAAAGCTCCATTTTCACTATAAAAGTAAATTATGATCAAACACCACATATAGTGATATGAATTCAGTATAATACACCATATATTGATTATCCATATAACTTTTATCACAGACCTTATTTTTATAGACTCCCCTGCTCGAACAAACTTCTTCACACACCCTCAAACGCATGAATACGACATCAGTGAATTTTTTGAGACAGAAAAAACATGTGCCTTTACTAAATTTCTGGGTTCAATATAAGTTAAACTAATCATTTGCACGTCAACGGAGAGGACAGAAAAAACCTGAAGAAGCGAAGCGTTCGCCTTTATCCCCGGATTTTCCCCTCCAGAAAAGGGAATCAAAGAAATCTGGGGATAACAGCGATTGGAAGGTTGTTCTGTCATCGTAGTGTTCGTGCAAATAAACTGTAGTTCAACTTATATAGTTATGAACTGACTCTCATTCGTCCATACTATTACCTACGAATAAAACGTCATCACGTATGGCAGGGGAGGAAGCACCATGAACCGGAAAAACCCGCACCACACGAATCAACCAGTAGCTGAGCTGCCCGTACCTTTGGAATTTGATCGAAGCTGGATTGATCAATTGGAATCACGACTGGATAAAGGAGGTCCTTGGGGGGATTACCGACTCTTCCAACTCGGCATTCAAGCCGAAGAGACCAACCTGATTCCCAATTTTGACGAGATCCAATGTCTCAAGCATCTACAAGGCCTTACCCCACTCCCTCACCAGATGGACACTGCACGCAGAGTATTATTTGAAATGTCAGGCCGGGCCATTCTTGCCGATGAGGTGGGTCTTGGCAAAACCATTGAAGCCGGTCTCATTCTGAAAGAATATATGGTTCGGGGTCTCGTATCCAAGGTACTCATTCTCGTGCCAGCGTCTCTTGTGCTGCAATGGGTACGGGAGTTAAATTCGAAATTTGGCATCCCTGCCATTGCCCAGAAAAAGGCCTATTCCTGGCAGAATGAAGTGGTTGTTGCTTCCATGGATACAGCCAAACGTGACCCGCATAAAGATATGCTGCTGAATACCGATTACGACATGATCATTATTGACGAGGCCCATAAGCTCAAAAACAAGAAAACAACCAACTATCAATTCATGCTGAAATTGCGCAAAAAGTATTGTCTGCTGCTTACAGCTACACCTGTGCAGAACGATATGAGTGAATTGTTCAACCTGATCAACCTGCTGAAACCCGGTCAACTGGGTCGTCAGGGTGACTTTGCGGCCAACTTTG
This sequence comes from Paenibacillus sp. FSL R7-0026, assembly GCF_038004485.1. Classification (NCBI taxonomy): domain Bacteria; kingdom Bacillati; phylum Bacillota; class Bacilli; order Caryophanales; family Paenibacillaceae; genus Paenibacillus; species Paenibacillus sp. FSL R7-0026. The sequence continues at coordinate 1,938,977 of NZ_JBBORG010000001.1, read as the reverse complement.
TTGTAGATAAACGGGTTCCGAAAAATCAGGAACAGCTTAAGAACGAGTTATCCAAAGTCATGATTCGTAACCGCCGCGGCGAAGGCCCCGTTCAATTTACCAAACGGAACGTCTCCAACGTGAATCTGCAACTATCGCCCGAAGAACAAGCGCTTTATGATGGCGTGACTTCCTTTGTTAAAGACCAGTACCAGGAAGCTGGCGGCAACCTGAGCAGCATGCTCTCCCTTGTTACATTGCAGCGTGAAGTGTGCAGCAGTCGAGATGCGGTATTCGTGACACTGGTTAATCTGTCGAAGAAACTTCCGCTGGACTCTCCCCTTCGCGACAAGATTTGGGAACTCGTTGCCCATATTAAAGCGATCAAGGAGAATACCAAAGCGGAGAAAACGATGGAGCTGGTACGGAACATGAATGAAAAAGTAATTATCTTCACCGAATACCGGGCCACGCAGGAGTATCTGCTAAACTATTTCCGCAACAATGGGCTTACGGCTGTACCCTATCGGGGTGGCATGAATCGAGGCAAAAAAGACTGGATGATGGATCTCTTCCGCGGGCGTGTGCAGGCCATGATTGCAACCGAAGCAGGTGGTGAGGGCATCAATTTGCAATTTTGCCATCATATGATCAACTTTGATCTGCCTTGGAACCCTATGCGGGTAGAGCAGCGGATCGGTCGGGTACACCGGCTGGGACAGCAAAATGACGTGAACATCTTCAATTTATCCACGACTGGAACGATTGAGGAACATATTCTGAATCTGCTGCATGAGAAGATCAATATGTTTGAGATGGTGATCGGCGGGCTGGATGTCATTCTGGAACGGCTGGAGAAGAAGGAGTCTATTGAGAAAAGTTTGTACAAAATCATGCTGGAATCACAAACTGATGAAGATATTCGCCGTAAAATGGATTCACTTGGACAATCGCTGAACTCTATTCAACGTGAGGTTTCAGATGAAGGGCCTGCCGTATCCGGGTTGTTGGATCTTCGCAAAGGAGGTAGCTAACTCATGACCATGTCTCCCCATGAAGTGCAGGCTTATGTTCTCACCTATCTGGAAGCACTGGATTGTCAGATTATGGAGCGTTCCCCTGCCCATGTTACAGTCAAACTCTCACCTGAGGCGGACAAAGCGTTGACCAATCGCCCCTATTATTGGGGGTTCGTGGAACGAACCGGAGCCCCCGCTGAAACGATGTCCTTTACATTTATATTTGATCCTGACAGTTATCAGCAGGCCATTGAGGCAGCAGAAGCCAAAGCTGCGCAAGCATCACCTCCTGATGGAACGAATGGCGTAACCAACGGCAGTCCTCAAGGCGAGCCACCAAAAGAAACTATTCTAGGCCGTTACTTCGGTATTACGCCATCGCTGCCACAGCTGGGGCCAGGACGAATATTGCGTGAAGAAGTGGTGTATGGCAGTCGCAGACTCCAGCAGATTTTCGGCGCTGCCCGTGAAGGCGGTGCCTTCGTGAACCTGTTCGAACAGGCTGCCAAACGGCAATTGCGGGCTACAGCGCCAGCCGTATATGAGCCTTGGCTTGGTGTGTGTTTCAAGGTGGAATTCGCCTGTGATTTGAAACGGGAGGAATTGCATTTTCTCGGCATCTCCCTTCGCTCAGGTGAAATTATAGAAAAATTCGGCACCAAGCTGAACCGACGTGATCTCAGTCCGAGGCTTGCGGAGAACATGCATGTACAGACAGCTAAAGTTTCGTTATTTGATGCCGGAGCTGCTTTGGAATCTCATTTGACGAACCGCTTGCTGGAACTCGATTATAGCTGGGCAGAGAAAGCCCAAGAGCGGCTTGATTTGGAGCTGGACGTGTTGGACACCTACTATGAGGCGGTACTCCGGGAAGATACGCCTGAGGTAGAATCACCAGGTAACATAACCTCAGACACGGAGAATGTCCCTTCTGACCGCACGTCACCTGCACCACTGAAAAACGTTCTGGATATAACTAACGCTAAACCCATTGGATCAGATGTAGAACTGGCGGCAGAGGCCGCAGTACCGATCGACTCCGAGACAGATGCCGAAGAAGAGAAAGCAAAACAGGCGGTAATCGATCGTGAAGCTATGAAACTGCAGTATGAGACACGCCGGACCGAGATGATCTGGCAATATGAACCCAAAGTGAAAGTGACTGCCATTAGCAGCGGCATGTTTCACTTAAGATAGACGAAGACACTACTTTTCCTGCAAATGCTGGCAAAAGTAGTGTTTATTCATGATCAGCTGCCCGACAGGTTGCGGCAACCTTTGCATAGCCTGTCCCCTAGAATGAAACTAGAACGCGCTCAGGTAACGGATAAATGAAAAGTAGGTGTAAATTTGAAACGATTCTTTCATACATGTTGGAACAACGCTCGGAAAACAACCTGTATAACCTTGGGCTTGCTCAGTTGTCTTGCCCTATTCTCTTTTTGGTCGATAGCCAATGCAGAGGAACAAAAAACGTCTTCGCCATCCCCCGCATCATCAACAGAGTATAGTCCCAAACATCATGCCATTCAGACTGAAAAGCTAGCTCCCGCTGCTGTGCAACAGTTTGCAGAGCAACAAGCTGTTACACTTGATACAGCTAACGGCGAAGCGCATTGGAAGGACGCCGACCTGAACTTCTACCCTCTGGGGCCGGGTTTACATAGCTGGCTCGTACAAGCTGAGTTTGAAGGCAAACCTATCGGATATATGATTATTACGGCCACAGAGCAGGGTCAGTTGATGCTTAGTGAATATGGTCATGGAGAACAGTCACCATACAACAATGAACTTCTTGGACAAGCCTTGGATCGACAACATGTGAACCTTGAGGCATTACTTGCTGGCGGAGGAGAGCTTCATCTTGGTTATGCTCTTCCCCTGCTGGCTTATTGGAAAGTGGAGCAACCTAATCATCCTGCACTTTATATTGATGCTACGAACGGAGATGTACTGCCGTCAGAGTTTCTGAACCTGCTGGAGGCTGATTCCAAACAGACCTCTGTCAGCATAACTGATTTATCCACAACGCCATCTTTATCAGTCGACCCACATCATCTCCGACCCGTCTTCAATCCGGCTGACAATCTGTTGTGGCTTACCTCCAAACCTGTTGCTGCCGACCGGGCACAAGATGTGATACAACACGGGGAGAATCAAGAGATTGTTTTCTCAGCGGGTGATCGTAACGTTGTATACGGCGGTCCTTTACCCGTTAGCGGTTATCAGCTGTGGCATACAGATCAGGAAGCAGAGTCCATTCTATATGTAGCGCTAGGCGGAAAATCATCTATTCAACGCTTTGTCCCTTTGAGCACATTGCAGCAAGATGGCCATTTTTACATCTTGAAGCCCTGACAATTAGCTAATTCTACAGATCATTCAGATCACGTTAAAACAATAAACCTCCACAACAAATAAGACGCCTTCCCATGAAATAACGGGATTGCGTCTTTTGGTTTTACATTAGGGTGTGTCTTCAAACTCGCTGAGTGAAGTAGGTAAGCGATCGTTACCCTTTGCCCGAAGAACTTCGTTTATGAGACTGGGTGTCCAATTCTTTTTCCTTTTTCCCCACCCACAGAGATACAGCAAACGGAATCATGCCAAACCACTTCATCGCCCATGGTTCTTTCCTTTTGGCGCGACCTTTCCGCTCATCCTTCGGCGTATCGATATAATGAACAACACGCTGCGTAATGTATTTTACCAATTCATCACTTTTGGCCATAACATCTGCCTCCTTCGCTCCTGCACATTAGCGGAGCTTACGATAGTTCTATTGTGTGCAAGATGTGTTATGGTTAAACATTTTTTTATTGAAAGAAGTATGAAAACCATCAGAATGCACAGTCTAATGCCAAAGGTATCCATCGAGTCGTTAATCTGCATTCGATACCTATTTGATAAAGGAGTGTGTATTCCCATGTATAAGCTGCTGACCGCTTCGGTGGCCTTGCTAATCAGCTTCCATTGCCTTCTCATGCTGCCCCATGTCACTTATGGAAAAGCAGCCCCGTCCCAGAACAGTCCATCCATGCTTCCGGTGACCGATGGAGATGCTTATCGCTCAAGTCATCATGCCTTTGCAGCACCCGTTATCCTGCTCGATGTAGGCCATGGCGGTATTGACGGTGGTACGTCAGCCCAAGGTGTGCTGGAAAAAGATATTAACCTTGCCATTAGCCAAAAGGTCTATCTCCTGCTTCGCAGCAAAGGTTATGCCGTTATCATCAATCGACTTGGTGATTATGCACTTAGTGATGAGAACCGCTGGCTGAACAGCCGCTCCCGTCATACCAGAGATCTTGCCCAACGTAAAAGCCTTAGCGAAGAAGTAAGTACAGATATCGTGGTCAGCATTCATGCGAACTGGAGTCCCCGATCGACAGCACACGGCCCGGTGGTACTGCACCAGAAAGAAGGCAGGAGTTATTTGCTGGCCCAATCCATTCAGGATGCCATGAACAAGTTGTACGGAACGGAGCACGGGGTTGTATGGGGCAAGCCCTTTTATATATTGAATTACGTAAAGCAACCTGCCGTCATCGTTGAAACCGGATTTTTGAGCAATGCGGAAGATCGAGCCAGAATGAATGACCCCGCAGAGCAAAAAAGAATCGCCCAGTCCATTGCCAATGGCATTATTTATTATCTGTCGGTAGTGTAGGAGCAGAATGCCATTGCCACACATCTCGAACCAGATCACCGATCCCTACAAATTGAACCTGATTTTGCAGACGGGAGACAGATTCACGAATTACTGCGGATGTGTTCATCCCTGAATGGCCGACATGACCAATGACAACACAGATATCCTTATCGATCGCACGCTGAGCAGCCAGATCCAGTTGCTTGCGAATGTGTTGTTTGGAGTTTTGATCATCCAGGAAAATGTCATTACCTACAGGTGGCATGTTTTTGGATATGGCCAGTTCCCCCACCACAGAGCGAAAATTCGTACGGCTGTCTACAAAGAAGAGGCCCCGCTCCTTGCATACATCGAGCACAATGGACATGATGCGTTTGTCCGAAGTAATTTTGGAACCCATATGATTGTTCATGCCAATGGCGTGGGGCACATCATCAATCGCTTTCTCCACGCGTGAGCGCACTTCTTCATCTGTTAGATTGGATGTGATTGCACCCGGGCCCAGCCATTCAGGTCGTCCTTTCTTGGGTTCCATGGGCATGTGCACAATCACATCCATCCCCTTTTCATGTGCAGCTATCGCATCTTTTTTTGTTGTTGGCAAAAAAGGCATGACCGCTACCGTTAGTTTAACTGGCATCGCCAGGATCTCTGCCGTACCCTTCATGTCATTACCAACATCATCGATGATAATCGCTAACCGTTTGTGATTCGATGTGGACTCTGAAGCTGCCGCTGTAAGCCCTCCTCCCGATATGCCTGCGTAAAACACAATCAATAATGCCATGATACCTGCAATGAATCGATAATTCTTTCTCTGTACCTTCATCATGATTCCCTCCCCGTAACTTCTGTGATCTCATTGTTTGATAATGAAGGGAGGAATATGTAAGCCAAAGCCTTCCTTAATGAGAATATCCCCGTCATTGAAGAGCTCTATCTCAAGTGAAGATCTCCATCATTCCAGTTTTCTCCTTAGCATTCAGACAAGAACTGTCATTGAACAGTTGGAAAATAGAGATTAATTAGAAAAAATACTGTAATTTGTCAGGTTTTCAGTTTAGGAATTATTTAGTAGAATCAACAAATGAAAGAGCTTATGTGCTGCATTTCTTTCCTATGATTTATGGAAGGAGGTTTTGAAAGGGTTTACATAAAATAAATGCCAGACAATCCGCTATTCTTGTTTGTTTTCCTGGTCGCGGTTTCTCTATGTAACCATTTACTATTATCGAGGAGGATGAAAGTAGTGAAATTCAAACTAAAAAAGACGATTAATGTTCTTTTGGCCTGTTTAACAGCCCTGCCTTTGATGTTAACCCCGACAAATGTGTCAGCAGCCAGCGATGCCAACATTAATTTGTCCTCGGAAAAACAGCTGATCAAGGGCTTTGGAGGCATTAACCTCCCTGCCTGGATTGGTGATCTGACTCCCGCTCAACGTGAAACTGCTTTCGGTAATGATCAGAATCAGTTAGGCTTCTCCATTCTCAGGATCTACGTTGATCCGGATTCTAATAACTGGTATCGTGAAGTTGCCACAGCCAAACGGGCTATTGAAAAGGGTGCTATCGTATTTGCTTCCCCATGGAATCCTCCAAGCAGCATGGTTGAAACGTTCAACCGCAATGGGGACACAAATGCCAAACGTCTGAAATACGACAAATATGCCGCATATGCGCAACATCTGAACGACTTTGTAAACTACATGAAAAATAACGGCGTAGATCTGTATGCCATTTCTGTGCAAAATGAACCGGATTATGCTCATGACTGGACCTGGTGGACTCCACAGGAGATCCTTCGATTCATGAAAGAAAATGCCGGGTCCATTCAAGGTACCAAAGTCATGGCGCCTGAATCCTTCCAATACTTAAAGAACATATCCGACCCAATCCTGAATGATCCGCAGGCACTTGCCAACATGGACATTCTGGGAGCACATACGTATGGAACCCAGATTTCGAATTTTGCCTACCCTCTCTTTAAGCAAAAAGGAGCCGGTAAAGAACTGTGGATGACTGAGGTGTATGTTCCGAACAGTGACAACAACTCAGCAGACCGCTGGCCTGAAGCATTAGACGTTTCCTATCACATGCACAATGCCATGGTAGAAGGTGATTTCCAGGCCTACGTGTGGTGGTACATCCGCAGACAGTATGGTCCGATGAAAGAGGACGGTACCATAAGCAAACGCGGGTATAATATGGCTCATTTCTCTAAATTCGTGCGTCCAGGCTACCTGCGAGTTGATGCAACGAAAAATCCGGATACAAACACATTTGTCTCAGCCTATAAAGGTGATAACAAAGTCGTCGTCGTGGCAATTAACCGTGGAACTTCAGCCACAAGCCAAAAATTCGTTCTGCAGAATGGTAATGCCTCCACTGTGTCCTCATGGATTACGGACAGCAGTCGAAACTTGTCAAGCGGAAACGCGCTTACCGTATCCAATGGAGCCTTCACGGCACAGCTCCCGCCTCAGAGCGTAACAACGTTTGTTGCCAACGTTACTGGCGGAAATAGCGGCGGGAATACAGGCAGTGGCACCACGTATGAAGCCGAGACCGGAACGTCACTTACGGAAGCTGCCATTGAAACAATCTACCCCGGTTACACTGGCTCCGGGTATGTTAACTTCAATGCGATGACTGGTTCGGCCATTCAATGGAACGGCATTAATAACACGACAACAGGTACCAAAAACGTAAAGTTTCGTTATGCGCTGGAAAGCGGCACTCGGAACCTCGACATTTTTGTGAACGGAACCAAAGTCATTAGCAACGAGCCCTTTCCGGCTACGGGAAGCTGGTCCACTTGGGTTGAAAAAACAATACAGGTCCCCATGAACACGGGGACCAATACATTGAAAGTGGTTACCACTGGATCGGAAGGACCGAATATTGACAGCGTTAATGTTACCGCAGCACAATAAACGTTCCGTATGGCTGATGGAAGACATTTGCTGTACATGCAGCTAAGCACTAACCTCTTGGATACTAAATCTAGTGTTAGTGTTATATCAAAAAATGCAAAAAAAGACTCCTTAAGTGTTAGCTTAAGGAGTCTTTTTTTAGATGCGGTCGAGAGGACTCGAACCTCCACGGGGGTTAGCCCACACGGACCTGAACCGTGCGCGTCTGCCAATTCCGCCACGACCGCATATTGTATCTCCGTCATCAATATCGGCGACAAGAAATAATATATCATGCGGAATCTATCATGTCAACACTGAAAATAATAACAATAAAGCCCGAACCAGACGTCCGTGTCGATTCGGGCTCTACCTTTAACTGCTGCTAATAGTTTGGTTCATTAAAACGGAAGCATACTTCAAATTACAGCTTGGAAGGCCAGTTACCATACCATGCATAACCACCTCTTCTTTCTTTATCAATATCACTTAATTTGTATTTAACTACCCCGTCACGACCAATAAAGATTGGTTTGTCCGTTCCTATCTCATAGAAGCGTGCCCAAATTGGTGCAGCTTTGGAATCAGCGATAATTTTACTATCTCCATTAGCTCTTTCATACTTGTAACCCGTAATTTTTACCTTGTTAAACCAAGCCTCCGCTCCTTTAATAGATGCGGTAATTTTAGCGTTAGCAGGTCTGGTTTTCAGGAATTTAACAATCGTTACACTCTCTCCAGCTGTCAGCGATGGCACTTCGTAGATTCTTGCGCTCGCTGGTTTAAGGGAACTGGAATCATGTTGTTGTCCCCATCCTGTCAGCTTACCGCCTGAAACGACTTGTGTATTCAGAATCGCCTCCACACCTTTGGCAACTGAATTTTTACTGCGATTAGCAAGTGTACTATCAATAAACGAGAAATCACCTTTGCGTGCTGCTACTTCATCGAGCATGATCATTACATTAATCATGGCATCATCATTGTAGGTAATATGCTTGTGATATCCGGAGCTTTGATAGACCTGTGGCCATCCGCCATTTGAATACTGCATATTGATCAAAAAGTTAATTCCTTTGATTGCAGCTGTGGAGTAACGCGGATCATTCGTCTTTTTAAATTCCTTCGCCAATCTTCTAATTTCTAAGTATGTAGCCTTGTTGTCTATCGTGGACTTTGCCCACTCCCCACTTGTCTGTTTATAATCTTTTCTCCAACCTCCATCCGGCAGCTGGTTCTTCAAAATATCAGAAATACTCGCTGTTGTACCTGATGCATCCGCAGCAGATACCGTCCCTACAGGAAGAACTGCCATTCCAACTGCTGAGAACACCATCGTACATGCCAGGACAAAAGTAACTAATTTCTTCGCTTTCAAATGTAACACTCTCCTATGTTCGTTTTTATAAATCTTCCACTTCTACTTTATCTATGATACGCGTCCCTAAACCTCCTTTATTTGTATTTATCGCATAATAAAATCATTTTAAATCCAATATGTGGATTGGATAATCAGATAATATGCAAAAAATCGATTTTTGTCAATATATGCAACTTAATGAATATAATCTCTATAATTCTACATAACGGAATAGTTCTTTTAACTCATGATAAACCTATCTATTTATCCAAATTCGTCTTAAACGAATCAATAATGACGTTTTTGTCATGAATGATACCCAAACTTGATCCCTTTTTTCATATAAAAACCTTAATTCCGCTAACATTGAGGTATTAAGAAAGGGTTTAAATGGGTTTGACAATTACGCATTTATGCAATATAGTTTCAAATAGTTACAAAAACTTAATTATTCATTGCCGAGTTTCATGTTTGAAAACGGGGGAACCAATTTGGGTGAATTATTCTTATACATAGGAAATATAGGGAACCTTCTACCGAACCCTTAGCTAACTCCGTAGGCATCGAAGGGAGAACATTGATTTTGAAAAAACTGATTATCTCCATTTTTGGAGCAGCTGTATTATTTACATCCGGGGCAACAAGCACAGAGGCAAGCAGTATCAACTCCGTAGTGAACAACATGACAGGTATTCCTTACAAATGGGGTGGCACGACTGTAGCCGGCTTCGACTGTTCTGGTTTTATGAGATATCTTTTCAACAAATACAGCATTGAATTGCCACGTACTTCTCAGCAGCAAGCCAAAACAGGTACGCCTGTATCCAAGAGCAATGTTCGGACAGGTGATCTGGTGTTCTTTAATACAACAGGCAAAGGCATTTCACATACAGGTGTATATATTGGCGGCGGACAATTCGCTCATGCCTCCAGCAGTAAAGGTGTAAGCATCACGAAGTTATCGAATCCATACTTCAATGACCGCTATGTAACAGCACGTCGGGTAACTGGACAGTTTATGTATGATAAAATGTTAGGTAAAATGTAATTCACATACAAAAAGGCATCGGTTATTAACCGGATGCCTTTTTTGTACTTAAAAATGTATGTTGCATTGCTTACTAATGCAGCGCCTTCTGCACTCGCATCGCACCCTGAGACAGGGCATGTCCTCCTCCAACAGCTCCGGCCACCGCAACGGTCTCCATAATCTCCTGATCTGTTGCTCCCTTGGCACGGGCTTCTTCTACATGGTAGAAGGTACATACTTCATTGTTGGCGAATAATCCAATGCCAAGTGCAATTAGCTGTTTTGTCTTTGCATCAATCACGCCAGGTTGGAAACATTCTCCGGTAAACTCATGATACGACTTCACCACACCTGGCAGTACATCGCTTAATGCTCCAATCTGATCCTTGTAGGCATGAACTTTATCATTCATCAATGTCATGGCTTGTAGCACACCCTCTCGGCTATAGTTACAGATCTTCCCTCACTGTACCTATCTTCTCTCCCGAGTGAGTCAATTATGCCAAGAAATCATGGTAATTCCAAACATTTAACTCTCATGGCTCTGCCATAATTATAAGCTGTTACTCACTAAGTGGACTCTGGCGCGGCTCGCTGAACAGCTGATAGCGGTAACCTCGATCCAGCTTAACGACACGTCGATTCTGACGACGGATAAGTACCTGCTCGCCATCCCAGGCAACCACAATTCCCGTTACATCGTTCGATTCCAGCTCGTCCCGAACGACTCTTACTTTCTCACCTGACAGACGCAGGGCGTCCAGTTCTGTATCACTAATCATCTTCATGACTCCTATATTCCAAATTTATTTACAAAAAGAGACCTAAATGAAATGTCATTTAGGTCTCACGTGACTGTATTGGACTGTCATGTCATTCGAAATTATGTCCCGACTGAAAGTTACCGCTGCGCGTGCTCTTTGCTGTCGTTCTTCTCGAACCAAAAATCAAGCACTTTGGCGGACATCACACGTTCTTCAAGGTACTCCACTTGATGCGGTGTAAATTGTTCTTTCCAAGAGAAGGACAACTCTTCGCACAAGCCTACAATCGTCAGTAATTCTGACCAGGCAACATAGCGTTTGTACCAGAAAAATTGAGGATGTTCAATCATATAGGGATAAAGGTCATCGAATTCCGTATGTTTACAATCCAGGGCACGTTCAAAATGAACTTTCGATTCCGCCAGCTTATCATTAAAAAATTGTTCTGTTGCCGGTTGGTTCCCCATGGTGTTGCCTCCTCTCCCTAACATAACCCCATTATAAATGAAATCGGCGGTCATGCAAAGGCATAGTTCAAAAAATAGGCCCTATTCCTTTAAAATGTCACATTTCGTTATCGTCAAATTGTACCGTACCATCGTTCAGGGAACGAATGCGTACCAAGGCTTCCACCGGAATACCCTGTTCACGAATCGTGCGTGCCCCCGCCTGAAAACTTTTCTCGACCACAACGCCGAATCCGACGAGTTCCGCGCCAGAACGCTCGATAATTTTGATGACGCCACGAGCGGCATCTCCATTGGCAATGATATCATCAATGAACAAAATACGGTCATTCTCATGAATGAACTCGCGGGATACCATAATGTCAGTTACAATTCCTTTGGTAAAGGACGGTACACGTTCACAGTAAGCATCAGGATCAGCCAGAAGTGTTTTTTTGCGACGGGCGAATACAAGGGGCACCCCAAGTTCATAGGCTGCTGCAAAAGCAACCGGAATCCCTGAGGATTCTACCGTGATTACCCGAGTTACTCCACTTTCACGAAAACGGGCAGCAAACTCACGTCCCATCTCCATCGTTAATGCAGGATCAATCTGGTGGTTCAACAGACCATCTAGCTTCAATACTTGATCCGAGATAACCACACCTTCTTGTAAAATTCGTTGTTTCAATAATTCCATGATTTGACCTCCCAAGCCTATCCTATGAGGTAAAAGTATCATATATCTATCTATAAGTTCAAGCGAAATTGCCTGGGCGCTGTCCTTGGGACGCATTTCAAGCCAAAGCTCATTATCGATTGTCATGACTTTCGTGGGTCAAGCATACCTTGTACCATGGTACCCGCATGTCCAAACTATACAGGGGCCTGAGAGGGGAAACACATGAAACAGGCATTTCGGGTGCTGCAGATCGCATTTACATACATTGGAACGGTGGTTGGAGCCGGCTTCGCTACAGGGCAGGAAATTTTGCAGTTTTTTACCCAGTATGGCAAATGGGCCACCATCACCATAGGCTTATCCACCATGCTCTTTGTCTGGTTAGGTACCAAAATGATGTTGATCGCTCACGATACCGGGTCCCGCTCTTATGAGGATCTAAACAAACATTTATTCGGCCACAAGGCGGGCAAATGGATCACCTGGGTGACCCTTCTCATTCTCATTGGCGTGAACAGTGTCATGCTTGCCGGAGCAGGCTCCGTTTTTGTCGAACATCTGGGTTTGCATTATCAGACAGGTCTGATCGTCACACTTGTAGGGACATATCTGCTTCTCGGTCGGGGCATTCAAGCCATCCTACAAATGAATAGCATCGTCGTGCCCATGATGCTCCTGTTATCTCTACTCATGATCACCAGTACGATCCATCATCCAGGTGCTTCCCGATTCATCACACTGACGACAGACTCAAACCCTATTCAAGTGTGGCTGTCTCCACTGTTGTATACTTCATTCAATCTGGTGTTGGCTCAAGCTGTTCTTGTGCCTGTAGGTAACCAGATTCGTAGCCGGAATGTGCTGAAGTGGGGTGGAGTATTGGGTGGAATTGGCGTTGGTTTCATGCTGATGGCAGCTCATTTTGCCATGTCAGCTCAGATGCCCGGCATCATTCAATTCGAAATCCCGATGGGTAGCATTGCCTTTCAACTTGGATGGGCAGTCCAATCTGTATATGTATCCCTTATTTTTATGGAAATATTCAGTACCTTTGTAGCCGATATCTACGGAATGACCTTGCAACTCAGACAACATATACGTGTTCATCCCCGTTTCATTACATTAACCATTATGCTGTTGTGTTACTCACTCAGCCAGTTTGGATTCAGTTCCCTGCTGTCCATCCTTTACCCCATCTTTGGAAGTATGGCATTGATCTGGGCTGCCAAATTAGTACTGAACCGCTGGGGCACCTTTCGTAAACGCAACAATATATAAATCTCACGGTCCATGTACTTCATGAATATGAGCATCCGTTTGCCCTCTAACCACAATTCACCGCGGGTATTCTTTCCTTAAACATGACAAAAAGCCGCTGTTTAGCACAGCGGCTCGCACTTTTTGCTCTACGTTTTAGGCTTTGCCAGGAAACTGTAGATACATCTTTTTCAACTCATTGACCGATCTGCCGAGTGAGTAATGTGTCTTGGCTTTTTCACACGCTGAACGGGCAAGTTCATAACGATAAGCCGGGTCCAGCATCACCTTTTCAAGGGCTTCAGCCAATGCAGAAGGATCTTCTGCCGGAACAAGCAACCCATTGCTACCGTTCTCGATTTGTTCCGGTATACCACCTACATCCGTACCCACAAGGGCAAGACAACTCAGCGCCGCTTCAGCGAAGACGGAACCAAATGCTTCTGCCCGTGAAGGAAGTACAAAAATATCAAAGAATGGCATGAATTCCTCAGGGTGCAGTGTGTAACCATAGAAGATGGTCTCATTATAGATCCCCAATCGCTGCGCCAATTCTTCCAGATCAGGACGAATCGGTCCATCTCCAATAATATGTAACACATAATCATGACCTCGGCCCTTCAGTTCCGCACAAGCTTTGAAAAGAATATCCAACCCTTTCGCCGGAACAAGCCTACATACCGTGACCAGTTGTGGTATCGCATTATCATGAGGAATCGGCTTAAAGCGCTTCTCATCAAATCCATTGGGAATCACACCGATGACATCAGGTTCCTTCACGTAGGGAGCCAGATAACGACGGAACGAATCCGACACCGTCAAGAGGCGCTCTGCCTGGTGTTCCAGCTCACCATATATCGCAAGCAGGAATCGATGCTCCGGTCCATCCGTTTCAATGCGTCCATTAAGGATTAATTCTCGTTCATAACTGGAGTGAATCGTCTGAATGAGGGGTGTATCCGGGAAAACCGTTTTCATCGCAAGTCCTGCAATTGGATGGTGGGCATGAATCAGATCATAGGGCTTCTGAATACGCAGTTTGGTCCACCAAAGATAATCACGATAAGTTTGAATATATTTTTGGACAACAGGACTACCCTGATATTCCGTCCAGTCAAACGTTTCGAACTGAACTTCCTCTCTGCCCTTGTTGCGAATTCGCTTTGGCAACGAGAACAGATCCATTTCCCACCTCGGGGTTGTAAATCTCTCTTGCATATACGGAATCATAGAGGATACACCTCCGGGCTGCTCCGGAGGAAAGAAAAGCGCCTGCAGCAATTTCACCGTTAGTTTCCCCCTTTCTAACTTACGTTCTTTCAATGCATCTTCATTCATGATATATCAGAACATATGTTCAGTAAAGATACAAAATGAGAATCCCTCTCAATTGCCCATCCTCTGTTGTATGCACATCATTTATTTTCTCTGCATACGGCTCTACTATCCATTATGACATAGGGAAGCCGGAACATCTATATTACGTAAGATAGTGCAAACTTTTGGCTATTTAAACAGCTCAATCAAAGCTAAACTGACCAAGCTTTTGTTCACCAACTCGTATATACAACATATTCATGAAACGTGCCTCTCAGAAGCAAAAGCTTTCATTCAGCAGCCCATCGCTTGCGGTTGTCGTCAACATATTCATAGGATAGTCAAAATTCTCAGCTCAGTGGCTCCACGGGCTTCTCATATGTACTGTAACCATCGGTCTCTCCCAAAAAAGTATACCCGTTCCGCGCGTAAAAGGCGTTCAACGTAGCATTGCTCGCTCCGCAATCTAACCGAACAGTGTGTTTTCCTTCAAAATGTATGCCGCTGCTGGACCATTGCAAAATGGACCGTCCCAGACCGCTCTGAGCATATTTTCTTCGAATCGCTAACCGATGCAGATAAATTGCGCCGTCCTTGGCATAAGCTTTTGAACCCCAAAGATGAATATCCCAAGGACTTGGCTGAACCAAAAGGATGACCATCCCCGCTACGTCCGCCCCTTTTTTAAATACAAACACATCCCCACGGCGAATCGCCCCTGCCGTATCATGTGAATCTTCACCTTTAAGCAAAGCGTTCCATTGGGAAGAACCTTGGCTCTGTAACCATTCGGCTGTCTCCACCAGCAGCGACATCACATCCTCCGTATCTTCCGGCTTCGCCTGAACCGCTTGAAAACCATCGTTAATATATTGGCTAATGATCCTGAATGAGTGCATCATTGTTCTCCTCCGCTTCCTGATCTCTTTTAAACTAATGGTACTATACCGGGAAATGGATTTTTCGTCAAAATGAGAACAAAAAAAAGGTAAAAGGCGGTTGCCCTTTACCCATCTATTCTGGCTTCATCAATAATCTGATTTCGATACAACATCGTCAGGTGCAAGGTGTCAAACTCCATTTCCTTGTCCAACTCCAGCATCAACACTTCGACCAGGCTCTTTCGCTGAATGCTGGTACCAGGAACCTCGTAATCAATGTATCCCGTCAGATCGGAATGAGAAGTGTCTATTGTTGCTGTTCCCACAGGCAATCCACCTCTTTCCTGAAGAAACAGCTCATATACCCGGAACTCCCGATCCTTACGCTTCAGCATGACATAACACGTTTCTTCAGCAGCTTCCAACTCATTCAGATCCGATTCATCGGTATCCTCCAAATCCTCGGAGAAATCGCGATGTACCCACTCTAGCGTTTCGAGTTCGTTGCCCTGATGCCACATGCGGATCGTAATCGTATCGATGATATCTTCATCCAGCTCTCTGACCAGCAACTCTGCCGCAGCTTCCAATTGATTCTCTTCCGGCTCGTCATACCAGTGTATTTCACCTTGTACATCAGCGCCATATTGTTTTAAGGAAGCTTCTGCTAGTTCCTGCCCTTCGACATCATTGAAAATATAGGTCGATATGCTGCGCCCTGCGCTTACCATTTCCATCTCCAGAACCTGATCCCGATCTTCATATGTAAACGATTCGGCTTGTGAAACAGGAATTACCTTGCTTCCACTGCTACCTATATCGTCATAGCTGCCTTCGTCATGATTCATATCTTCAGACGGCCACACTGTCTCTGACTCAGGCTTATGCAGAACCGTATGTAATGAGCCACAACTAACCAGCACTTCATAATACGCAGCTTCCAACGCATCTGCAAGAGAACGGACATAGGCATGCACTTTTTCCACGATACGTTGCTCTGTATCATCTGGCAGAGACTCCTGCTCGATCTGAAGACTACCTGATAAACGATCTCCTTCTCTGTACACAAGGAACAGTGAGCCTGCATATTGACCATTGACCATCACGTCCTGTACTTCTCCACCTGATGTCCGCAGGTCTGCAACCAATTCCACATCATAATTCATCACGTGTCCTCCTCCATTCCTAACGTTATTCTCTTAGGATGCCCCTGAGTACGGTAGATTATGAGGAAGGCGTGCATTTTAAGTATAAGATGTAGGGTTAGACGGATAACACATATTTTTGGATTGCGTGTGCCACACCCTGCTCGTTATTGGAGAGTGTAACCTCGTCCGCAGCAGCTTTCACCTCGTCCGGTGAGTTATCCATGGCAATGCCTTTGCCCGCAAAGGTCAGCATCGTAATATCATTGAAGTAGTTACCAATCGCCATAATCTCCGAAGGCATGATTCCCTTCGATTCGGCAAGCCTTTTAAGTGCAGCGCCTTTGGACGCTTCGGGATGCATCAGATCAATAAAAAAGTCACCACTCCGTGTCATATAATAAGGCAGATTCCAGGTAGACCATTCCTGAAGTACTGCATCCATCTGTTCAATCGGACCAAATGCAGTGAACTTCGCCAGCGGTTCTGTCATGTCAACCCACTTGGGTAACTTCAGTGGCTCGGCCATAAAGTTGTAATACATCTCACGCACCTGCAACCCCAAACCTTCCGGTTGATCCACATACAGACCAAATGCCGTATTGATGTCAAAATGTACTCCATTGGTTCTACAGTACGATATGATCGGCTCTAGTCCTTGTCCATCTAATGCAAAATGATGAACCACCTCACGGGTATCGACTTGCGCGGTAACGGCGCCATTATGTGTAATCACATATCCATCCAGTCCCATCTGCTCCATAAAAGGAATCGTGTTGGCAGGACCTCTACCTGAACACAGGACAATCTCTGCTCCCTGACGGGAAGCTTGGATCAAGGTCTCCTGAGTCCATTCGGTAAGTTCATGATGATCATTCAGCAGTGTTCCATCTACATCAAGTGCAATTAATTTATAAGTCATCTGGCTTCATCCTCATCTGTTAGTAGTCGCACCCACCCAAACCCTCCCTTCCGAGGGAGGGCCCCAGAGGGCTCTGCCCTCTGGACTCCCGTCTTGCTCAACGGTGTTAGGTCGGGTCTTGCTATGTCACGGTTGTCGTAGGAACGCTTGTTGCCGGGCACACCGCTGGTCAGCGGCGGTCCCGCCCAAGCTTAACCGGGACCATTACGGGCAGGGCTTCGCTCTCTGCCCGGCTCCCTGCTTCACTTCGTGAAGATCGGGAGCTTTTCGCCTTCGGCGTTAGTATCGGGGCTTAGCTTCCCTCCACGACTCCCTGCTCCGCTTCGCGAAGGTCGGGAGCTTTTACTTCCGCAGAAGGCTCAACTCATCTGCGGTTAGTTCACGATAGCTTCCGATAGCAAGATCGGAAGCTAGTTCCAGCTCACCCATGGCTACGCGTTTCAGATAAATCACTCGCTTGCCTACCGCCTGAAACATACGTTTTACCTGGTGAAACTTCCCTTCGTGAATAATAAGCGAGATCGACGAGATCGTGCCTTCTTCCGTTTCTTCTTGACCAAGTATAGTCAGTTCGGCCGGCAACGTCTCGTATCCGTCATCCAATTGAACGCCCGCCTTGAAACGTTGCACATCCGCTTCATCCACGTTTCCCAGAACACGGGCTTCATAGGTTTTGGACACATGTTTGCGTGGAGATAACAGATCATGGGCAAGTGGACCGTCATTCGTAAGAATGAGCAGTCCCTCCGTATCCTTATCCAGTCGTCCCACAGGAAAAGGATTGAACACCCGATCCTCTTTACGGAGCAAATCCAACACCGTCTTATCTCTGTTATCCTCAGTAGCAGACACGACACCCGGAGGTTTATGCAGCATCAGATAGATCATCTCCCGATACACAATCCGCTCGCCATCGGCTTCAATAACGTTGACCTCAGGGTTCACCTGTACACCACTGTCTTTCATCGCTTTGCCGTCCACATGAATTCTGCCTTGTTTCACCATCTTTTTGAGTTCACTTCGTGTTCCCACACCCATATGGCTTAATATTTTGTCCAGACGCAGCGTTTGTTTGCCTTTCCCACTCATACCGATGTCCACCTCCAGCCTGCCGGATATTCATTCTTCAGTACACCATCCAGCCATTTTCCCCAGCCAGCGGCATAACCATCTACACATACAAGAACGTACCCTTTGGCAAACGTATCTGCCTTGAGCACCACTCGTTCTTCTTCAATATTTAATGTTTCACCCTTGAGGTATCTCACGGCTTCGCCATCAGCGGATGACAGATTTACGCTTCGCCGTGCTTCAGATGCATTCAGAGCACACGCAAGCGGGTGGGACGGAACAAATCGTCCATTCTTAATCGTGCCCATAAACCAGCCTGGACGAATGACTTTCAGTCCCTCCAACCGAGCTGCACCAACCGATGATTGATACACCCGATCTCCGTAACATACCGTCTCTCCAGTTAACTCAATCTCCAATTGTTCTTTCATAAACTGACTGTAGATCGCAACCGGATCAATACTTGCCGAATCGGCTCCGCGTCCATGACCCCGTTCCGATTTACGTCCACCGTGATCTTTACCTTTTTTGCTCTGTCTACCCGAATTCTTGCCGCCACCAACCTGTCTGTCATGGGACTCTCGGGATTCGATTCGCAACAAACGTTCCTTTTTACGATCAGCCTTGGTCATAGCAATTGAAGAAGCAGCAATAGAGTGATCCTTGTTCCCCTCTACTTCAATCCTGGACACATCCACGACCTGTCCATACTCCATTGCTCCTTCTTTAACTACTCCAGGTTGATCTGTTTCTAATTCTTGACCTGCACGATGCTGCAATACAGCGACATAATGTCCCTCTCCTTCCAAAAGGTGAGGCCACAATCTTGCGGTGCCACGCGTTTGATCCAGTACAGCTTCCGTCTCTTCTGCCTTCTCCGGCATCATCTGACGTACCCATTCCGGACGTCCTGGAGCAAACCCTGTCTCTTCAGGAATGTCCATGACTACGAAATCACGGTTTACATTTAGGAACTCCGCAATCATCGCTTCGTTTTCCTCCGGCGCAAAGGTACATGTCGAATATACGATGGTTCCTCCCGGGGCCAGCAATCGTGCCGCAGTCTCCAAGATATCCCGCTGCATGAGCACACATTTTTCCACCGAATGATGTTCCCACGATTTCACCATGTCTTCATCCTTGCGGAACATACCTTCACCTGAACAAGGCGCATCGATTAATACTTTGTCAAAATAATGAGGAAATGCATTTGCGATCCGCTCTGGCGACTCATTCAAAACAACGGCGTTCCGCACCCCGTACAATTCCACGTTCTTGGCCAGTGCTTTTGTGCGTTCAGCATGGATATCGTTCGTCACAAGTACACCCTTGCCTTGCAGCTTTGCAGCAATCTGTGTGGTTTTCCCTCCCGGAGCAGCACATAGATCAAGCACACGATCTCCAGGCTCCACCTGCAATAATTCAACTGGTGCCATAGCACTTGGTTCCTGTATATAATACAGGCCTGCATGATAATAAGGGTGGAGCCCCGGTTTAACACCATGAGGTACATAGAACCCTGTCTCACACCACGGAATAGGTCTTAGATCAAACGGAGCAATCTCATCGAATTGTTCCATCGATATTTTTAGCGTATTCACTCTCAGTCCCGCATGAGGAGACTGTTCATACGATTTCATAAATTGTTCAAACTCATCACCCAGCAAACTTTTCATTCGCTCAGCAAATATCAAAGGTAACTTTACACCCATATTCCCACTCATCCTGTCTTGGTAAGATTGCAATATCGTTTTATTTTATCATATCCAAGCTTTGCTTTCCTATCATATCGTATCTATTCCACTACAGCGTGTAATGTAGTATAATGGCAAGTAGATTGATTCCTGAGCAAAAATTCGGGTGTTTATGCATATAATCCCAACCTTTATTTTTGCCCAAACTATATTTCGATATGATCGATGGGGGATGTCCAATGAAATCCAAGAAGAAAAAGAAAAGTGCTGCGATCCTTATTTTCCTGGGTATTTTAATCATTATGATTGCAGCACTGGTTGTCGTAGACCAGCAATCCAAGAAACAGATGGATTCAGTGGAAAATGCTTATGGCATCGCTGCTTCCAAGCTTAATCCAGCTACACGGGAGCTACTTAGTGATCCCAACTATCAACAAATTATTGTACCCACAGATCTCAAAGCCAAAATCGATAACAAAGACAGCTTTTTTGTTTATTTCTTTGCTTCCGACTGCTCGCACTGCCGTGCCACAACACCTCAGTTGATGCCGCTAGTTGACAGTGAAGGTATTGAGCTTCCGCAGTTCAATCTGCGTGAATTCGAAGCAGGATGGACCGATTACAATATCGAGTTCACACCTACACTCGTCTATTATGAGGCTGGTGTCGAGAAAGACCGTATGGTTGGTGGACTGAAAGAGAATGGCAGTGACCAAGGCTACACACTGGATGATTACAAACAATTTTTCCAAAAATATAAAGGAAGTGCCGCTCCTTCGGCAAGCTAACTGATAGATCCGTTCCCACAAGTATCTACAATCAGGTACTTGTATCACCAGACACTGTTCTGTTGAAGGACAGACTGTGGCACCTGCAACCATCTGAATATGACGCAACATTCAAAAACACCCCGATCGTTCCCTTTACAGGAATCGTCGGGGTGTTTCATATACATGGAACTTCATATCCATGGAATGCTCATTTGAATGTTAACGCTGATTACGGTTCAACTTTTACTCTGATCCATCGCCTTCATCTTCTCTTCGTATATACGCCCTCTGGTAGGACTCCGGCGCTGCGGAATATTTGGTTTTAGCTCAAGCGATCTTCTAGATATCTCTTGTTCTAAGACCTCATCAACAATTCGTATGGACAAATCCCTGTAAGTCACAGACTGAACATCTGATTGGGACAGTTGCTTCACGATTTCCTGTACATCCCGTACCAAAGCCCCAAGGTCAATGCCCAGAATCGTAGCAGGATAAGGTTCCAGAAGATCAAGTGAGCTCTGTAACATCATCGTTCCTCCGCGGAGATTGCCATTCCTGAAGTGGTATAAACCAACCGCAATTTGCAACAACCCTTTATAGAGAGAATCCCGGTTCCGTTCAAGCCACAATTCTTCCAGCACCTCATGGCACTCGAAATAATCCTGATCCCGATTGAAGTAGATTAGGTAGTCAACGTACAGTGGCTCATAGATGCTCATCCGGGTTTTCGCCCTTTCTGGCGTTGTTCAGAAGTTTCTTCACGTCATCCAGCAAGTCTTTGAGCCCTTCCATATCATGCCGTTCCCAGTAATCGTTAAATCGCTTCTGTGCTTCAATTGCTTCACTGACAAGGTGGTAGAAGTATAATTGATGAATGATATTCAATGTTCTTGACACGATATTGGAATCATCCTCAAATGCCTTCTGCGCCTCCAAAATCTGTAGACGAATTGCAGACATCTCGTTGTCCAGTATAAACGCGGCCTCAGCCGTTTTTTTCAGCCTGGTTCTCATCTCATCAGGTAACCCTTCGCGAAACTTGTAACTCAGCGAATGTTCAATGGTAGCCCAGAAGTTCATGGCAAGCGTCCGGATCTGTATCTCGGCCAGAACTTTCTTTTGTCCCAGAGCCGTCTGAACGGGATACTCAATAATCATATGGAAGCTTCGGTAGCCGCTCTCTTTGAAATTCGTAATGTAATCTTTCTCAATGAGTACCGTGAGATCCTTACGGCCTCGAATATACTCGGCAACCCGGCGGATATCATCCACGAACTGGCACATAATGCGGATACCTGCAATATCCTCAATGCCTGTTTCCACGTCATCAAGCGACACATTCAGTCGTCTGGATTTCTCCAGAATACTGGATATTTTTTTGACACGACCGGTAACGAATTCAATCGGGGCATACTCTTCCCGTTTCTTCAGTTCCGCTCGCATTGTCTTAAACTTGACTTTCAATTCCTCTACCGCTTGTTCATAAGGAAGTAAAAATGTACCCCAGTCTCTACCGTCCATGCTTATGCCTCCTGTCTCTATAGCGTCCCCTGTTCTATTCCATTATACATGATGTTTGGCGGGGGGAAGAGTCCCGAACCATTTTACGCTCTTCCCATGCTTCTATATTTTCATTCCGGGGATTCACATTCCTTCTTAACGATGTTCCGCACCAACCGCTTCAGAGATATGACGATAACCGTCTTTGCGCAGCAACTCACGCAGTCCGGCATGAATGCGCCGATTCACCTCAGGTCCTTCATAGATCAATGCTGTATATATTTCAACAAGACTTGCTCCGGCTTTAATTTTCTCGTATGCATCCTCACTTGTGAAAATGCCACCTGAACCGATAATCGGAAGTTTGCCTTCGGTCTGGCGATAGATCTGGCGAATAATCTCCGTCGAACGATCACGTAGAGGTTTACCGCTCAGACCGCCTGTTTCCTTCGCATGTTGGTGGGAGAGTCCTGTACGACTGATGGTTGTGTTCGTTGCAATAATGCCAGCAACACCGCTGTCTGCAATTGTGCGAACCATATATTCAAGTTCCTGATCATTCACATCCGGTGCAATCTTCACCAGAACGGATTTGGTCGCTCCGCCCGCTCGTGCATGCTGCACGTTCATCTCGTTCATAACCGCAGCGAGCAGTTCCTTCAATTCATTCCCATGTTGCAGATTACGCAAATCAGGTGTATTTGGTGAACTGATATTAACCACGAATAGATCAGCATAATCGTATAGTGCCTGAATGCACTTCGAATAGTCCAGGTGAGCTTCCTCATTAGACGTAGCCTTATTTTTGCCGATGTTAACAGCCACTGGAATACGCCGATCCTGTAGACGTGCCAATTCACCTGCCATGGCTTCCGCACCAAGATTGTTGAAGCCCATTCGGTTCACCAACGCCTCATCTGGAGGCAAACGGAACAGCCGTGGTTGATCGTTACCTGGTTGTGCAAGTGGTGTCACGGTTCCCACTTCCATGAATCCAAATCCGATGGAAGAAAAGCCCGTTACGGCCTGCCCGTTTTTGTCCAGACCCGCAGCCAGACCAACAGGTGTAGGGAAATGACACCCAAACATGTCAACAGCCAGATCAGACGTTTCACGAACGCCGTACATCACACGCAGTCCGGAAGGAACCGGACGGATGCTACCCACGCCACTAAGACCGCCAATAATCAGATGATGGGCCTGTTCAGGGTCCATTTTAAACAACAAAGGTTTAGCAAGACTTCTGTATAACAAATCACTCACTCCGTTCTGGTCCGGTACGCCAAAAAGCCGTTGTCCGTCTTTTCATATGTAAAAAAACACTCTACTCACAAGTTTATCTGTTTCTTATTAAAAAGGAAAGTAGTTTGCGCATAGACAGCACAAATCGAATAATACAAAATGCTCACAAGAAATCCACCCGCCCACTGGAAATGACGAGTTGAATTCTTTACAATGAGAGCATGGTTACTCTACACCAGTTCTATTCCAAATAAGGAGGAATAACTCATGGCTCCCAAACGTAAACCACCTGCATTACAGCAAAAGAAAGAAGAAGTGAATCGCAAAGCCATTGCATGGACAGCAGCCAGTGTAGGCGGCTTGATCATCATCATTGGTGCTCTTATCATTATTGCCAACATGTAGATGATTCAGGCTGAATCCATCTGATTCTACATATCAAACAGATCAATTCAGCCAGTGATACGTTTTGTTCGGATTATTCTGCTTTGGAACAAGTGTATGCTGATAACGCTGCTTTGCTTCTGGAACAAGCGTCAGATCTGGCAGTACATCTTCTCCAATGCGTACTGGAGTGCCTTGCGGAGCAAGAGCGAATAACTCTTCTACATCTCCTGTACGCATTCTCACACATCCAAGGGATTCATCCAGTCCGATACTGTCTGGCTCGTTGGTCCCGTGGATGGCATAATTCGTATTTGAGAGCTGCATACCTCTGCTTCCAAACTCACCGTTCGAGCGTCCATTCGGATTGACCACTTTATCTGTAATGATAAATGAACCCTCCGGTGTGCGATCACCGCCAAGTCCCACATCATACATACGAATAATGGTATCCCCACTGATTAATGCAAGTTTATGTTTATCCTTATCAATGACAATCTCCAGCGGTTCCTGCAAAAAAGGCTGACCTCCCAGCGTATCTGCAAAAGCGGCATTTTTGCTTTGAGACGAATTCGAAGTCGTTGAACCATTCTCTTTACCACTCGAATCGTTCTTTCCTTCCTGTGCCTTTCCTTGATGCAAAGCTAGCAGCTTCGGAAACATCTCGGTCATCCCTGACGCAGTCTCTCCCAGAATATTGTTCGGAAATGGCTGAGCCATTTGCGTTACACTCTTGGGCCAAGCATCATTTTTTTTGCGATAGGCAACGATTGCACTTGATAATGATGCAGCTGCTTCCTGCTTGGCGGTCCACGCCAAGGCCATCTTTTTGATTTTCGGTGTAATTTCAGGAGGTTCACAGTTACATTGCTTGGCATCATAACTCTGTGCAGTCAATTTCCCGCTTGTATTGGTTTGTACTATGTATTTCACAGGCATATTTCGTTTCCATAAAGACCAGTCATCCGAGGTTTGCATGCCCAGTACAGCAGAGGTCTCTACTTTTGGGCCAGACCCGGACCAGGCAGCTGCGAGCGCAGCCTCGCCATGATTACCTCCACCAAATGCCGCAGCAGTGAACACATTGCTTGGCGCAATGGATGCAGTTCCAACCTGTTTATCCGCTTTTACAGGCGCTTCGATGTCATCTGTGGATTCCAGTGCTGCTGACAGTGCGTCGGCCGCTTCACGACTGAAACCCGGAGCGTCCGCAGGTGGCAGACCTGCCAGCACAAGCAGCATGAACAACGTAAGCCACATTTTGCGTCTACGTTGTTTTTTCTCTTTTTGCTCAGACATCTCCACCAGTTTCTCCTGATAGTCTACCCAGATGTCAGCAGGAGCTTTACTGCGTTCAAATGCCTCGTAAACCTCGCCCGCTTGCTGAAAGCAATAATTGGCTTTGGCCTCCTGTCCTTCGCCCAAATACTCCTTTCCAAGCAAGTACCAAGCCATTTTATTGTCGGGATGTTTCTTGACATATGTTCTTAGATGAGTATTCTGCATCCGATCCTCCACTATTTCGCCTTTTTGCGTATACCATTATATATCGGCATAACCAGGCGTTGAATCCATAGGACTTGAGTACCCGGTGGAAAAAAAGAGGGTTCGACAATGTTCGTCCTTGATCCACAGGTCATAAGATCACAGTTAAATGAAAACAAAAAAAGCACCTTCCCTTGTCGTAAAGACAAAAGAAAGTGCTCTGTGTTCATGCAAGAAATACTTAACCCTCTTTATTAAAAGGCTCATCCGCTACTTTGATTGAATCTGTAGGGCAGCCATCGCATGCATCCTGCATATCGTCAAACAAGTCGTCTGGAATAGCTTTGATACCATGGTTAGCATCGCCGTCAAAGATAACTTCTGCCAAACCTTCATCATCGTAATCGTAGATGTCAGGAGCTGTTGCTCCACAAGCGCCACATGCGATGCATGTGTCTTTTTCAACCCAAGTATATTTACTCATTTACATTCTCTCCTCCTAAAATTCGAAACGTACAGTGTTTTTATCTAGAAACATATTAATACAAAGTAAGGATAATTACAAATCATTTTGCAACCACAAGTCTCTATTATCCCTTATTTAATCAAGACTTTGCAAGTTATCTTTTTGCAGGGAAGTACCGCGCACTTTATGATTGCGAAGCAGCACGGAAGGATCATCTCCAAGCATGCCAGCGGTCACAACAGCATTCTCACCAAATTTATCACGTAACTGATCCATAATCCGAATGAGATTGTCCTTCTTGGGCTTCTGCTCATATTCGAACAAGTCCATCTGTACAGCGGATTCTTCTCTTGGAATCAGGTTTTGGAGTGTCACACCCAGCATGCGTACAGGCTTGCCACTACCCCAATGCTTCTCAAATAGTTTACAGGCCTCACGGTATATGACCGTTGCATCCTCCGTAGGTACTTCCATTAGACGTGATCGGGTGATTGTCTTCATATCCGGTGTGCGGATTGTAATCTGAATCCCCTGGCTGAACATTTCGTGCTTGCGCAATCTTCTGGCTACCTGGTCACTTATATTGAGGAACACCCGATGAATCTCATTCATATCCGATACATCCGCCGGTAAAGTGGTTGTATGCCCAATGGATTTATTGGCCTCACGTTCCGCGTGAACTGCGGAATGGTTAATGCCATTCGCGGAATTTTTGAGCCATGTTCCATTAACTCCAAATAGTTCGGTCAACATGTTCTCATCCGACTTGGCCAATTGACCAATCGTTTCAATGCCCAGTTTTTTCAGCTTTTCAGCCGTTTTTTTGCCAATGCCAAACATCTCGTTGCATGGTCTGTGCCAAAGAATCCGGGGTACGTCTCTCATGCGTAAAATGGAGATACCATTCGGTTTTTTCAGATCCGAAGCCATTTTTGCCAATAATTTGTTGGGTGCAATACCAATGGAACATGGCAGCCCCAATTCATCCTTGATTCTACGCTGAATACTCTCCGCAATCTCCATTGGATTCCCGAATTGCCTTGAACCTGTAATATCAAGATAACATTCATCAATGGATGTAGCCTCAAGTTGAGGCGTATAACTATACGCAATCTGCATGAAGGCTCTTGAATATTGACGATATAAATGGAAATCAGGACGAATTACAATGAGATCAGGGCACTTTTTCATGGCTTGGTGCACGACCATACCTGTTGAGATGCCTCGATTACGAGCGGCATATGAGCAGGTTACAATTACACCCTTTCGCAGTTCACTGCTGCCCGCAACGGCCGTTGCTTTTTCTCTATATAAATCTGGTTCCTCGGCTTCATGTACAGAGCAGTAGAAAGCATTCATATCGACATGCAGAATCACCCGTCCGGCTGCTGGGTAATATTGATCCACATTTGCTGGAGGATTGCCGTCTGAAGACATCATGAACCCCCGCCCTTTCTTGCACACTAATTAATGAAACGAATTTCTTTCTTCTATAGTATATCAAACCCGTTATGTTAATTCAGTCATGAGGATTTATTTTCTGCGAGATCTGATCAGAGACCGAATAATTAACCAGCCTACACTCACAAAAAGTATCAAAGTGATCAGAGCAATAATCGTATTTCCCCATAAAAAAGTCAAAATCACTCCTCCTTTTCTTCCATATATTCCAATTAAAACTCAATAATAGATTATAACATACATCCGAATTATGATTAACATCCTTCTTTTTTCTCTAAAATCCGTTAATTGTTACATGAAACTGCGATTTCTATGTAGCATTTGGCTATAATGGTGCTATAATAATTAATTATACAAATTGACGACTTTAGGACAAATCAGCGCATGGAGTTTAACACAGTGTAGCGTTGCCGAATCGAAGGATTCGTCCACTAACGTACTTAACAGCTTTTCCCAACTTACAATCCAAACTTTTAAAAGAGCGCTTTATCTCAAAGGAGGATCTTCATGTCAAAGGCCATTTCCATCTTCGATACGACTTTACGTGACGGCACACAAGGGGAGGGTGTCAGCTTATCGGCAGACGACAAACTCAAAATTGCCAAGAAGCTTGATGACCTGGGCGTCCATTATATTGAAGGCGGAATTCCCGGCAGCAATACCAAGGACATTGAGTTTTTCAAAAGAGTCAAGGAATTAAACCTGAACGCAAAGGTTGTTGCTTTTGGCAGTACCCGCCGTAAAGGCAGCGTTGCTAGTGAAGACGCCAACCTGAAACGCATGATCGAATCTGGTGCTCAGGCTGCAACTTTGGTCGGTAAATCATGGGACTTCCATGTGCATACCGCTTTGCAGACTACATTGGAAGAAAACTTGTCCATGATCTATGATTCCATCGCCTATCTGAAACAGAATGGTATGGAAGTGATCTTTGATGCAGAACACTTCTTTGACGGATTCAAACATAACCCGGAGTATGCTCAAGCTGTCTTGACCAAGGCTCACGAGGCTGGAGCGGACTGGCTCGTTATGTGTGATACCAACGGCGGGACGATGCCAAACGAGGTGCACGAGATCGTATCCACACTGCATAGAAGCCTGCCTCATGCACATCTCGGTATCCATACACATAATGATTGTGAACTGGCTGTGGCCAACACACTCAGCGCTGTACAAGCCGGAGCCCGTCAGGTGCAAGGAACGATGAACGGTTATGGAGAGCGTTGCGGTAACGCCAATCTCGCATCCATTATCCCGAACCTGCAACTGAAACTTGGCTATGAATGTGTTACTGAGGATTCCATGAGACAACTTACAAACGTGGCTCGTTATGTTAGCGAGATTGCCAATGTGAATATGCCGATTAATCAGCCTTATGTCGGCAATGCTGCTTTTGCTCACAAAGGTGGAATTCACGTCTCTGCCATCCTGCGGGATTCACGTACCTATGAACACATCGTGCCTGAACTGGTCGGCAACAAACAGCGTGTGCTGGTTTCAGAACTTGCCGGACAAAGTAACATTGTATCCAAAGCACAGGAACTGGGGCTTGAGTTCGATCCAAGCAGTGCCAACTCACGTCAGATTATTGAGAAGATCAAAGATCTGGAACATCAGGGTTACCAGTTCGAAGGCGCAGATGCTTCGCTTGAATTGTTAATTCGTGAAGCGAACGGTGACATGAAAGAATTGTTCACGTTTGAATCATTCAAAATGCTTGTGGAGAAAACAGCGGGCAAATCCGTTGTTTCTGAAGCTTTTGTCAAAGTGAATATCGCTGGAACAAGCGCTTATACCGCTGCTGAGGGCAATGGTCCGGTTAACGCACTCGATAACGCCCTTCGGAAAGCGCTGGTGCAATACTTCCCTTCACTTGCCAACATGCATCTGTCAGACTACAAAGTGCGTGTTCTGGATGAGAAGGATGCTACAGCTGCCAAAGTTCGTGTATTGATCGAATCCAAAAATACGGAGAACACATGGAACACTGTCGGTGTATCCGAGAACGTAATTGAAGCAAGTTGGGAAGCTCTTGTACACAGTTTCCGCTATGCTTTGCTTCAAGAAAAATTGCAGGATGAGCCGGGCACACTCCCTATTCCTGCTCATGGGATAAGCAACCACTAATAACGCTTATTTCCCGGAAAATAAAAAGGAAGCCTCTGTACCCATGATTCATGGATGCAAAGGCTTCTTTGTTTGCAGAAAATTAATTTGCAATTAACTCTTTAATCTTACGTTCCAACTCTTTCTCGGGCAATATGCCCAGAACAATCTCCTGTATAACTCCTCTGGAGTCAATCAGAACATTCGTTGGAAAAGCCACCCCATTGTATTGAGCATACACAGTCCCCTTCTCATCCAAGGGAATAGGGAATGTCAGTTGGTACTCATCTACAAAAGCTTTGGCATCTTTGAGTTTATCGTATGACGTTACATTAACCCCATACATGTCAAGCTTATCCTTGTATTTCGCGGCCATTCTATTCAGCTCTGGAGCTTCCTGCTTACACGGCTCACACCAGGATGCCCAGAAACTGACGAACGTGGCCTTATCTTTGGTACCGCCCACACTGTACGTCTTTCCATCCATTGCTGTCAGAGAAAAAGCAGGCGCCAGAAGACCCGCACGAGGTCCCGTCTCTGTAGGCATCGGTTCTTCCTGCTTAAAGACGGCTGCAATGCCGTCACCCGCATTCTGGGCCAGTGCAATACCAACCAGCAAGACAACACCAAGGAGTATGTATATGTTTCGTTTCATAACCCGCCACCCTTTTATATAATTAGCATATTGAAACTGAAACCGTAATTTCTGCACATGCTAAGTGTTTATCACGCTCTATCATAGTTCACCAGAACATGATTCCAAATGTTCTCTTTATTATTGTACCCTTTTCCTTTAAAATTTTACAATCCGCATTACAGAAAATAAAATGAAAAAGGACTCCTGCCTAAGCAGGAGCCAAAGAGAGAGGGGTGAATACAAATGGCAGCACTTCACGGGCAGCAAAACGCCTTCTACATCCCTTCTTCCGTAGAACAACAGATGTCAAAGCACATGTTCCTTTCGCTGCCGCAAGAAGCCTGCGGGGTTATGCTGGGTGAAACCGCAGCGGGCGGTATACGAATCAGTCGGTTTCAGCCCATTCGTAACGTAGCACCTGACCCGCTGCACCATTTTGCTCTGGACGATGCCGAATGGATTCGGTGCGTATTCTCCGAGCCTAAGCTCATTGGTATCTTCCATTCTCATCCCCAGACCAGGCCTGTTCCTTCCTTAGAGGACATCCAAGCTCTTCCAGCCTTCGCCGGTTTGCTTCAGATGTACCTCATCGGCTCACCCGACCTTACAAGCGGGTCGCGATCTCATATGCATCTGAACGGTTATCTGATTGAATCTTCGAAGGAATCGCAGGATCCGACACAACACGTTGTGCCTTCATACAATCTGCTTCCCGTTCCGTTATGCGTGACTTAGCTGGGTATACAGATCACCCAAGGTCTCCACATTTTTACGAGTCATGTCCTCCAAGTAGCAGGACCATAACTGTGCAGTCATTTTTGAATCTTCCAGTGCATGGTGACGTCCATAGATCGGAATCCCTCTGGATTCCAGCAATTCATCCAAACCATACCCCGGCCTGCTTGGTTCAAGCCAGCGGGCCAACATCATCGTATCGATTAAACGATGTGTCAGCCTTACCTTTGAAGTCCGCCACAGAGCTGCATTCAAAAAGGCTCGATCATGCGCACTTGCGTGTGCAATCAGAACATTTCCACCTACAAAAGACATGAAATCATGCAGCCCTTCCAGCAAAGTCGGTGCGTCCAACGTCATCTCCTGTGTAATACCTGTAAGTTCAGTAATATGTTCCGGAACCGCGGTCTTGGACTGCACCACCGTATAGAACTGCTCCCCTTCCAGTACCACACCACCATGTATACGGACCGCACCAAATGAGATAATCTCATCCCCATGCTGGGGCGAAAATCCCGTCGTTTCCAGATCAAATACAACTGCGTCCAGCTCATTTAAAGGTGTATGCAGAACCTCAGGTCTGCGCTGTTCTCTCATCATGGAGCGGATAAACGCCATGTGTTGCGCCGTAGGGGCTCCCATAATGGAAGCGATGGCGGAAGGGACCCCTCCCTGACGCAGCGAATTCCAGAATCCTGTATTGCCCCTTGCCGGCTCTCTCATGGACGTCTCCTTTCTGCAAAACGCAACTGTCTTTGCAAAGCACGATGCACTCTTCGTACCAACCCGAGCGTATCCCTGAGCTCATAATGAATCTGTTTTTGTTTCATCTGTTTCTCATCCAGGAACCCGCTGCTATGTTGCAAATCCCCTTGGATGACAACCGGTGTACTTCGGCGAAACTTCAAAGCGGCTAAGAAGGCCCGCTGGCATGCATCCAGTAATGTAAACGGAACAGCTTCAAGTGTTGTCAGTCTCTCCATTCTTTTTAATGTAGATGACTCCTTGATCCCATGTTGCAAAGCCAAATAACGGGCACTGTTCACCAGTGGAATGTACAAACCATACTTGACATCAAATCCACCTGCATGTTCACCAAATCGTTCTGTGACCACACGTCCAAGTACATTTAATGTCGCTTTATGTTTAACCGTATTGCGAAGAACTGCATCCGAAAGTTCAGGAACCAGTCTGAACTGTTCATAAAAACTCGTGATCCATTCCTCTGTCAGACTTTGCTCACCTGCAACAAAACGCATGTCTGAAGCAATAATCAGATTACGAACAGGCTCCCAATTCAGATCAGAGCTCCAAGCTGCTAATTGTTGCTTCCATGACGCCAGCGTTTTTCTCCAGAGTGGCTCAGAGCACATGACTTTGCCTTCGCACTTGGCATAACCAAGCTCTTCTAACATGTCCGTCATTCGCTGTCCGAGCTGAGCAAAATATTCCTCTTTACCTTCATGCGGAGTATCGCTAATGATCATGCCATTATCCTGATCACTCCATAACGTTGCTTCTTCCCTGCCGGAACTGCCAAATACGATAAAGGCATAGGGGACGGGAGGTTGGTCGAAGCCTTCCTCAACCATCCCCTGAATGCATAACTCTACTGCTTTCCGTGCAATCCGGTCATGCAGTTCATTTACCGTTTGGTACCACTCGATCGGCGACAAGGAAGCGGACAACAATTCCTGGAGCTCGTTCTGTAATATCACACGTGCCTGGCGCAGTTCTTGAGAAGACACCGCACCATCGATTCCCTGATAAGACCAGGAATAGTTTGTATACGAGATGGGTTCCATCATGTCCAGCCTCCTTGAAGCATGATTCAGCATCATTCACCTCAGGAGCTGAACGTACCACCATTGGATTTAGAATCTACATTTTTCATTTGTTCAGGGTATCCGTAAGTACCGTGCTCACTGATATCCAGACCCATTGTTTCTTCTTCTTCAGTAACACGAATGCCCATGATCGCTTTCATTCCGCCCAGAATAATGAAGGACATGACCAGTACGAAGGCAAAAGCACCTGCCAGACCGAGAAGCTGTACGCCCAATTGGTGGAATCCACCGCCATAGAACAGACCTGCTTGACCTACACCCGCATTCTCGGCAAGTTCAGGAGTAGCGAACAAACCTGTGGAGATCGCACCCCACATACCAGCAATACCATGCACGGAGAAAGCGTAGATTGGATCGTCAATTCCTTTACGATCGAAGTACTGTGCTGTGAAGAATGTGATGATACCCGCCAGAGCACCGATAACCAGCGCTGCCCAAGGTTCAACGAATGCACATGCTCCCGTAATCGCAACGAGTGCCGCAAGCACACCGTTTAACATGCTAGGAATATCAGACTTACCAAGTACTGCCCATGAGATCAACAGTGCAGCAACACCACCGGCTGCAGCAGCTACGTTAGTAGTCAACGCGACATAACCGAAGAATCCATCCCCCATGGCAGATAATGTACTACCTGGGTTGAATCCGAACCAACCGATCCAGAGGATAATAACCCCGAGTACGGAATACACTTGGTTGTGACCTGGAATGATGTTAGGTTTGCCGTCTTTGTTATATTTACCAATACGTGGTTTCAACAAGATGGTCGCTACCAATGCTGCAGTCGCACCAGTCAAGTGAACAACCGTCGATCCTGCAAAGTCTTGCATACCCAGCTCAGCCAACCAGCCGCCACCCCATACCCAGTGAGCAACAACCGGATACATGATAATGGTATAAAGAGTACCGAAAACAATATATACGCTCATCTTTGCACGTTCAGCCATACCACCGCAGGCAATGGCCAGTGATACCGCCGCAAAGGCGAGGTGGAATACGAATTTAATAGTCAGTGGAACATCGGAGAAAGCCAGTGATTCGAAGGAAGCAGCCATCTTGTCACCACTCAGGAAGAATCCTGTTGTTCCAAAGAAGCTGTTACCATTACCGAAACCAAGACCGAAACCCAAAGCCCAGAAGGCAATAACTGAAATTCCCAATGTCAGGATGGTCTTACCCGCAATGTGTCCTGCATTCTTCATTCGTGTTGAACCCGCTTCGAGTAAAGCAAATCCCCCTTGCATCAAGAACACGAGTACAACAGCCAGAAACGTAAAGGCTGAGTTCAAACCACTTTGAAGTTCAATGTTAGTCGGACCCTCCGCAGCCGCAAATGCGCTAACCGGAAAAGCGAACAAAGTGAGCATTACTAACACAGAAACCAACCATTTCTTTCTCATATACCCCACTCCCTCTTATGTTAAGTTTCTTCACATAACGTGAAACTCTTAATGTCATTATAAGCAGAAGAGAGGAAAGTTGACAAGAGTATTTTCATCAAAACTGAAAATTATTTCTGGGAATAAAGTCATACGTCTTTTTCTTGCACTTAAGTACATAATCACATTCTATGAGTACATAGATATAGAAATGCAGTATGCTGATTGCCAAAGCATAACGTTTGACTGTACGGTTAAAGATCATGTATCATACTTATTAGTAAGAAAAATTGGGCGTAGTCTAGAAATTCACAAGTGGAAACTACAATTCCCTACATTTGAACTTGCAAGCGAGGTGAATATCATTGGGGATATGAAACTTTTTCGGATTGGCGAACTTGCCAAGACCGCTGGTGTTAGTGAACGGACGATTGATTATTACACAAAGCTTGGACTAATCGCTCCCGAAGAACGTACACAAAAAAATTATCGTCTCTATAGTAATGAAACTTTAACGAGGCTTGAACGTATTGTACAGATGAAACAAGAGAAGTATAGTCTCGACGAGATTAAGCAATCTCTTGAGAAGTGGCGTCTGGTTAGTACAGAAGAACAAGTTGCCAGCAAACTGACAACATTGGAGCTTCATGTACAACAACTTGAGCGAGAGGTTAACGAACTCAAACCGCTACTTGGAGAGATGAAACCTGTACAAGCACGTAAAATGATGGCAGGACTCCTCACCAAAAGTGCCGGTACAATGGAGGCACTAAAAATCTTGCTTGAGAACACCATGATGTAGCTTATTCTTAGAAAGCGGAGGAATGAATATGAGTTTTAATAACGGTATGTTCGTATTGATCATTATCGCCTTTTTGCTCTCTTTATGGGCGCAATTTCGCGTTAAAGGTACGTTTAGACGTTGGTCGGAGGTACCGAACCAGAACGGAATGACTGGTTACGATGCCGCTCGCCAGATGCTTGATGCTAACGGCCTGCACGATGTTCCAATTGAACCTGTACGCGGCACGCTCTCTGATCACTATGATCCGATCAATCGGGTTGTACGTTTATCAGAACCAGTATATTATGAAAACTCAATCTCAGCTGTTTCGGTAGCGTGTCACGAAGTTGGCCACGCCATTCAGCATAAAGAAAGTTATCCGATGCTGGCACTGCGTCACCGGATCTTCCCAATTGTGAACTTTGCATCCGGATTAGCTCCATTCCTGTTAATTGCAGGATTCATCTTCAATGCCATGAACCTTGTAGGTATCGGCATCATCTTCTTCTCCGTAACTGTAGCATTCCAACTCATCACTTTACCGGTTGAGTTCAATGCAAGTAATCGCGCTAGAGAGATTATGGTATCCGAAGGGTACATCCGTAATGAAGAAGAAAAAGGTGTTGCAAAAGTTCTGAATGCCGCAGCCTTGACTTACGTTGCTGCAGCGTTGATCTCACTGCTTGAGTTGATTCGTTACATCGGAATCTTCAACAGCCGCGATTAATTGGGTACCTAATACAACAAAAACAAAAAACAATACCCCACCGTTAATCGGATGGGGTATTGTTTTGTTGTAAACCGAAATAATCAAGCAAGAATGAACGAAAGGACTGAGCAACCAGCGGCAGTTTATCATGCGCACGATGAATTAACCCGATAGTTCGCGTTACTTTAGGATGAGAGATGGCCACATGTGCCGGTTGCAACGGATTCGTCTGGAATAACGCCATCTCAGGCAGCAGACTAACCCCCATGCCCGCAGCGACCAATCCGCGGATGGTGTCGGTCTCTTCCCCTTCAAAAGCGATCTTGGGTGTAAAACCAGCTTCCAGACAGGCATGCCACACAATAGGACGAAGAGAATAACCTTTGCTGAATAATACAAATTTATCATCCTTGAGCTGTTCAAGCGCAATTGTCTCTTCACCAGCTAACGGGTGATTAGGAGGAAGGATGGCATGTAATTCTTCCGTGAGTACAATATCGCCATCTACTTGATCATGTTTCTCTGGAAAAGGAGAAATGAATGCCAAGTCTACCTCTCCCGATAACACATCACGAATCAGTGTAGGGAACATCCCCTGCTTGAATCTGAATTTCACGTTGGGGTAGCGCTGACGGAAAGCAGCCACCACGGAAGGAATGAGATGAATCCCCAGGCTATGCGGAAATCCAATTCGAATCTCCCCATGCTCCGGGTCCAGAAACTCATGAACTTCCCCGACTGCCTTGTCCAAATCTTTTAATATACCTTCAATTCGTTTGCAAAAAAGCTGTCCCACTGCAGTCAACTGCAGGTTTCGTCCCTTTTGCATAAAAAGGTCCACGCCCAGTTCTTCTTCCAGCTGATGAATCTGACGACTCACCGCCGACTGTGCCACATGCAACTCTTCAGCAGCCTGTGTTACATGTTCCTTCTGTGCCACTTTCAAAAAGTAATGCAACTGTCTTAATTCCACTCGCCTGATCGCTCCAATCTGTTATACCCTACTTATCCTTGATTGCATTCCATCTTGAGAACGTTCTGACTACCGCTTTAAGCTGCGGGGTTTCCACAATCTGATCAACAGTCCGTAAATAAAGAATCCACCCAACAATCCGCCAAGGTGAGCCATCCAGTTGATTCCTGACATGGCGAAGGAGAATATGATTCCGAACAAAAGCAATGTGTACATCGTTTTGCGCGAAGCCTCGTCCATCATCGTTCGCTGGAACAGCGCTACATACAGGAATGCACCATAGACAGCATAGATCGCTCCTGAAGCACCTACCGAGATGGTAATACTCCCAACCGAGTTATACCACGCAACAGCAAGAATATTACCCAATACACCGCCACCCAGGTACAATACACCATACCTCACCGACCCGAGCAACCGTTCCATCGGTGGTGCAAATACGATTAACGCAAAGCTGTTAAACAATAAATGACTGAAGCCCGCATGCAGGAAGATGGATGTGATGTAACGCCACCACTCCTGTGCGAACAGTTCATGATTCGTAAGTGCCCCAAATTTCAGCAGCACCATATTGTTCGTTGATCCACCGTTCACCGTTAACACAATAAACATGACTACATTGGCAATTAAAAAAAGCGACGTCAAAGGGAAATACTTCAAATAACCTTTCCAGTTCTCATAGCGAATAAATATCATAAATTTCTTCTTTCACTCCACCCTGTTCAGATCGGACTTACATCTCTGATCCATCGTAATGGTACATGCCCGAATTGGACAATGCCTTTCATAAAAGATTATAATGGATTTTGGTACGGATCACCAATTTATAAGGAGGAACATTATTATGACACAAGAACGTACAGGCGCAGCCACATTTAAAGGCAACCCTATTACATTGATCGGACCCGAACTGAAAGTCGGCGATCAAGCACCTGATTTTACACTGAGCAAGAACCTGGTTGAGGACGCTTCCCTGAAAGACTTCGCAGGCAAAATCAAATTAATCAGCGTTGTTCCTTCCCTGGATACTGGCGTATGCGATGCGCAAACTCGTCGTTTCAACGTGGAAGCTGGAGAACTCGGAGACAATGTTGTTGTCTTGACAGTAAGCGTTGACCTTCCGTTTGCTCAGGCTCGTTGGTGTGGAGCAGCTGGTGTTGACCGCGTAGTTACATTGTCAGACTACAAAACACGTTCTTTCGGTGAAGACTACGGCGTTCTGATCAAAGAATTCCAACTCGACATGCGCTCCATTTTTGTTTTGGATGCCGAAGACCGGATTACATATGTGGAGTATTTGCCTGAAATGACAGACTCCCCTAACTTCGAACAAGCGATTGCTGCTGTAAAAGCTTTGCTGTAGAGGTTACCATACGTTCAGAACAAAAGCGAGGAAGGTTAACCTTCACTCGCTTTTTGTTATTTATCATCTATTTCAATCATTTGCTTTATACTTGCTTAGCTTCTTATCCAGAACAGAGAATAAGTTCATAATCGTGCGATAATTGGAACCCAAGTCTCCAAGTGAACCACGTGAAGCTGAATACATATCCACCGCACTGCGAACAGGACTTACTGAGATAATGGAAACTGTAATATCCATCGTCCGTCCAAAGGTAGTCCGCTTCTCCAGAATAACTTCTCCAACAGAAGGCACTTCATGCAGCACTTTATAACCCGGAATCTTTTTGAGTGTCGAAGAGACCTCTTCCCAGGCTCTGTCTTTGGATAAGTTATAATACCGTGTTTTTAATTTGGGATCCTTGGCTCGATCGCTGGTCCCCTCCATGCTGCGGATGATACCGACGAGCGTTCTCTTTAAGGTCAAGACCCTTCCTCCTTTGATTGTAACCGTTCCATTTATGTATCTTAGTGTAACATTGTTCAAGTAGTAACAAAAGGGCAAGCATCATATTTATCATAAAACCAATCAAAAACATTCATCACAACTTAAAAACACCCTGAAATTCCTTTTGTAGAGGAAAAGTCAGGGTGCTGTACATGAAGATTTAGGAACCCGCCTATGCCGTCCGGCTACATTGTCTTATGAACCTGCTTGGCAGGTGGGTGACCGCAAAAATGCTTTTTGAAGTCCCCATGTCGTATAGACAGGGCTTTTCAGCAACATTCTGTGTTGATCTCCCGAAGACATCATCATTGGTTCAAAACAACGAATAACCGAAACGTACATCGCAGGATGTACAATTATTATATCCCTAACTGTGTAAAAAGTAAATGGCGATTCATCATGTTTTATTTTTGCAATGTAATGTTTTTGTCGTCTGATGGCTCAGGTGTTTCACCATTCTCTGCTGATTGTTCAGCCAGCGCAGCAGCTTCCTCTTCTTCCTTCTTGAGTTGCATCTTCTCCATCTGCTCCTGCATCTTGTTGAAGGTTGCGTAGAAGTTAAAGAAAGCAAACCAAGCAATGATGCTGATAATGAAGAAAACAAACAAGACCGGATAACGGAAACCGATGTAGAACAGCAATCCACTTCCCAGCAATGTGGAAAATACACGGAATGGTCTGATCAGCGTAAGCAATACCGCGTTTTTGATAATGAGTCCGATGGACATATGATAATGTACAACCATCGAGAAAAAGTTAAAGAGTGATACAAATAACAAGAGAA
Source organism: Paenibacillus sp. FSL R7-0026 (assembly GCF_038004485.1). NCBI lineage: Bacteria > Bacillati > Bacillota > Bacilli > Caryophanales > Paenibacillaceae > Paenibacillus > Paenibacillus sp. FSL R7-0026. The sequence goes on along the minus strand of NZ_JBBORG010000001.1, from coordinate 1,899,733 downwards.
GCAGTACTAACATGATGATTCCCACGAGCTGCATATTGCGGAACTGCGTCATGTACACTGTGTAATCCAGATACATAATCGCGAATAACAGTGTGTAAAAAATACCCCCAATTAAACTTTGCTTGTAGTTTTCCTTGTAACCTACAAAGAAAGTACGGAAGATCGGTACATCCGTATCACCCATATTCCATTTACGAACAACCGTAAACAGCGCCGAAGTCGCCGGGAACAGTGTAAGCGGTGCCACAATAGCTATAGCCCAGTTCATTTGCAATGATTCGTTTGCGAGGTTCTGCTGCATCACGAGCAGTTTCATAATCAAGAAAAACAAGAACGGAGACGAACAAATAGCCCACAACAGATTGGTTGCGGCCAGTCTCGTAATCCACTCTGTAAGCCGGTAGATCCCACCCATAGCTCCTTTAAATTCCAAACATTTCTCCTCCTCTGCAGCCTTGCGAATTACCTGAAGTCTAATATTAATATACCTTATTATAGATAGGAAAAGCCAGTACTTCCCGAAAAGAGATCGTCATTATCCTCAGCTAGCGCTTCTAGCCGCTTCTGGCAGTGAAATAAAATGATGCAGTCACTTTGAAAATAAAAAAAATGGAGCAGTTGCCCGCTCCATTCTTCAGATCATACGTTTATATTACTCGAAAGAAGAATCTTTCGCTGGACGACGTCCTTCGTTACTGCTTGGACGCGGTTTGCGGTCACGGTTGTAACCACCTTCTCTGCTTCCACCGCCAGTGCTGCTGCCGCTGTTACGATCACGGTTGTAACCGCCACGTCCGCCGCCACTGCTGTTGCGATCGCGGTTGTAACCACCACCACTGCCGCCGCTACCACTTGTGCGGTTACCGCTGTAACCCGATGGTTTACGTCCGCCAGAGCGAACATCCGGTTTACGACGTTTTGCACGGATTGGATCTTCAGGAGTCAGATCAACTTGAGCATCTTTCTTGTCACCTGTCAGGAGCTTCAGTGCAGCCGACAACAGTTGAACAGAATCATATTGCTCAAGCATTTGAATCGCAATACCTTTGTATTCGTTCAGTTCGCCTGATTGTACGATTTCCAGCAAGCGCTCTGCTGTCAAACGTTGTTTACCTTCAACCGCTTCTGCCATTGTTGGCAGTGGTTTACGTGGAATACGGTGACGTGTTACACGCTCGATGAAGTGCAAGTGATCAATCTCACGCGGTGTAACGAAGGACCAAGCAGCACCCTCTTTACCCGCACGACCTGTACGACCGATACGGTGAACATAGCTCTCCGGATCTTGTGGAAGGTCAAAGTTAACAACGTGAGTTACGCCAGATACGTCGAGACCACGTGCAGCCACGTCTGTTGCAACGAGTACGTCAATGCTGCCGTCACGGAACTTACGCATTACCGCATCACGTTGATTCTGGGACAAGTCACCATGAAGACCGTCTGCAGAATATCCACGTTTTTGCAAAGCTTCAGCCAATTCGTCAACACGACGTTTTGTACGTCCGAATACGATCGCCAGTTCAGGAGATTCCATATCCAACAAACGGCTCAATGCTTCGAATTTTTGACGCTCAGGTACTTCGATATAGGATTGGTCAATCAATGGTGCACTAACATGTTTCGGAATCACAGAAATGTGTTCAGGATTGTTCAAGAATTGTTGTGCCAATTTTTGAATGTTAGGAGGCATTGTTGCTGAGAACAGCATAGTTTGGCGCTCGTCTGGAACTTGTTTCAGGATGGATTGAATATCCTCCATGAAACCCATGTCGAGCATTTCATCTGCTTCATCCAGTACAACAGTTTGTACATCATCTAGTTTGATTGTTTTGCGGTTGATGTGGTCAAGGAGACGTCCAGGTGTACCAATGATGATCTGTGGTTTTCTTTTCAGTGCACGGATTTGACGCACGATATCTTGTCCGCCGTAGATTGGCAGGGAGCGAAGACCTTTGAAGCGAGTGAGTTTTTCGATCTCTTCAGCAACTTGAATTGCAAGTTCACGTGTAGGTGCCATAATAAGGGCGCGGATTTTCTCGTCACTTTTTGAGATTTTGCTGATCAACGGAATACCGAATGCAGCTGTTTTACCCGTACCTGTTTGAGCTTGACCAATCAAATCTCTGCCTTCGAGTGCCAAAGGAATCGCTTTGGATTGGATCGGTGTTGCTTCTTCAAACCCGAGCTCAGTGATGGCTTGCAGCACCAGTGGTTCAAGATTGAAATCTGTAAAGTTTAAATTTGTCAAAATTATTCATGCTCCTTTTATATGGTGGACATGGTGGACAATCCACTTTGTTGTCTGTATTCTTAAGTAGCGTTAATATTTATAGGGTATCCCAACGGGACGAATTATTTTCACTAACGAATATAATTCCATGAATGGGTCCCCAACATAAGACTAAAACTACATACATGTGTTTGAAACATTTCAAAATTTTATTGCTCCATTTAGGAAAAGTTTCCTACTCAAGAATATCCACAAATTATTATATCACAAAACAATTCAAGATTACCAGCAATCTGGTTTTAAATATAAATGAGGTGATTAAATTGCCCAAAATAATTTGGCACTCTTTAGTGATCATTTTGGGTGCTGCAGCTATTGCCTGCGGCTTCAACTGGTTTTTGGTCCCCCATCAGCTTTTAAGCGGCGGGGTGTCCGGTATTTCAATGCTTCTGGGTTATTTTACAACGTTGAATCTTAGTATAATGTATTTTGTTCTCAACATTCCCCTGCTCATTGCAGGTTGGTTTATTCTTGGACGACGCTTCATTACATTAAGTATTCTTTCGGTAGCAGCCACTTCCTGGTTCATTGCGCTTCTGCCTGTTTTTGCTGTGGCTACAGACCCTTTACTTAGTTCTGTATTTGGCGGTGTGCTTATTGGAATGGGTACTGGCGTTTCCTTCCGAGTCGGCGGCTCCACAGGAGGACTCGACATTGTTGGGTCCATTTTCACGCGTAAACGTGACTTTCCGATTGGTACAGTGATGGCCGGTATGAACGGTACGATCATTATGCTTGCAGGATACCTGAGTGACAATTGGAATACAGCCTTGGCCTCGATGGTATCCATCTACATTACAGGCAAAGTGCTTGATCTGATCCATATCAGTCACGTCAAAGTAACACTGTACATTATTACAAACGAAACCGAAGCCATGTTAAAAAAATTACTTGTTCGGCCTCGTGGAGTTACCAAAATCAAGACTCAGGGAGCCTACACGGATATTGAGAAGGACATGCTCATGACCGTTACCACCCGCTACGAGTTGGTTGAAATTAAACGTATTATCAAGGATACAGATCCAAACGCTTTTGTTAACATTGTGGAAACGGTTGGTGTTATGGGTTCATTTCGCAGAAGTTGAGACACCTGTACGGTTAACAATTCACAACATTGTGGTATAATAACGGTGTACGGCTCCTAAATATGTTGTATAGCAGGTTCAACCCTTCAATTTCACAGGCCATATGCTTTCCCGAATTGCACCGAATGACTTACCATTTTGGAATTCGAGTAGGAAAGGGTGATTATTGTGGATATGGAAACGGTAAAACTGTTTGAAATTGTCAACAGATGGTGCCCGGAAATGCTCCCTTTCTTGAAACCGAATGAACTCGACTCACTGATTGTCCTCCGGGATGGGCTGGGCATCCTGGAACAGGGAGACGCAATGGAAATCATTCAGTACAGTATTTGTGAGCATCAAAATGAGATTTACATTCAATAATTTTTTTCAGATTGATCACGCCGCTTCTTGCAGGGGATTTCCTCAGCAGGAAGCGGTTTTCATTTTTTCCATGTGTTTCATTACTTGATTAATATGGTTAAAAGCCCAGAGGCTTTAATGTATAATTCATACATGGAATGCACACATAAGGGAGTGGAAATGAATGAACATGTTTTGGGCTTTACTGGCTATGGCCTTTGGAAGCTTTGGTGGTGCCCCCACAGTGGCGGACCAGGGAAACCCTCAATTCCAATCGTTAACCAACAGTTTTAACACCGCAATTATCCAATCTCAAAAAGATCAGGTTGTTATTGATGCCGATAATCCACCTGCCAAAATTGATCCTCAACCTGATGCACCTGTGGTCAAAGGTATTTATGTAACAGCCTACAGCGCCGGCGGCGCACGTATGAAAGAATTGCTGGAACTGACAGACAGTACAGAACTGAATGCCATGGTCATTGATATCAAAGACGATCTCGGATACATAACTTACCCCACAGAAAACAAAGCGCTTCAGAAAATGGGTAAATCCCAACCTTTTATTCGGGATATCGATGCCTTGATGAAACGATTGCAAAAACATGAGGTCTACCCGATTGCACGTGTCGTTGTATTCAAAGATACGATTCTTGCCAAGAAAAATCCGGAGCTCTCCTTCCGCAATAAGGATGGTTCTGTTTGGGCGAATGGCAAAGGTGACAGCTTTGTGAATCCGTACAGCAAGGAAGTATGGGACTATAACATTGAGATAGCCAAGGAAGCAGCCAAGCTTGGGTTCAAAGAGATTCAATTTGACTACGTTCGTTTCCCGGAAGGTTTCGAAACTCGAGCCGATGTACTGAAATATACCAAATCCGACAAGTCACGCGTGGATGTTGTGGCTGAATTCGTGCAATATGCACGCAAGGAGTTGGCACCACTAGGTGTTCGGGTCTCGGTTGATATTTTCGGTTATGCCGCTTCTGTACCTGCGGCTGAAGGCATTGGACAAGATTTTGTTAAAATATCCGAAAATGTGGATGTCATCTCACCGATGGTATACCCGAGTCACTATTCAACTGGCTGGTATGGGGTCAAGGACCCTGACAAAGATCCTTATACAACCATCAAGGGTTCAATGGAAGATACACACAAGAAACTAGACCCTACCAAAGAACTCAAACCCGTCATTCGTCCGTGGATTCAGGACTTCACAGCAAGCTGGCTGGGCAGTGGGCATTATGTCAAGTATGGCAAGAAACAAGTGGAAGACCAGATTAGAGCAATGAAAGACATGGATGTACATGAATACCTGCTCTGGAATGCGTCCAACCGTTATACATCAGGTGTACAATATAAGTAATCCGCACTCTTTCATACTTCTCATTTCACCCAACCTCGTTCTGCTTGAAGCGGAGCGAGGTTTTTTGGTGTTCATTTTTCTCTGTACCCCATACTCTGCTTCTGTCCCTATTCAAATTGAACAAAATCCACTACAATAAATAGCTGTCCAGATATGACACTTGGATGACATCTCTTTAGAATAGCGAGGCACTGCCAGTGAACATGAACACAACAAGTTTTTCCCAAAAAGTGAAGCAATTCCTGATTATATTTTTGCCCATCTTCACCACTCAAATCGCCCTCTCTGCCATGTCGTTCTTCGACACGAATATGTCAGGCAAGTTTTCCCCGGCCGACCTTGCAGGCGTCGCAATCGGCACAAGTCTGTGGATGCCAGTTCAAACTGGACTAAGCGGGATTCTGATCGGTATTACACCTGTCGTTTCCCATCTGCTGGGTTCCAAACGTAAGGATCAGATCGGGTATAACGTCATCCAGGCATTGTATCTCGGGATTGCAGTCAGTCTCGTCGTTATCGGAGCCGGGGCGTTGTTACTTGGCCCTATACTGAACGGAATGCCTCTGGAGCCCCGGGTTGCCCAAGTTGCCTTCTATTTTTTGTGTGCACTTGCTTTTGGCATTATTCCGCTCTTCGGATATACAGTGCTGCGCAGCTTCATGGATGCACTTGGCCAGACACGGACTACGATGTTTATTACGTTGGTTTCCCTGCCCGTTAACATCTTTCTAAATTATCTGCTGATATTCGGTCGCTGGGGCTTTCCACAATTGGGCGGTGTTGGTGCTGGTGTTGCTACAGCATGTACATACTGGCTGATCTTTCTTATTAGTCTCTTTTTTGTCCACCGGGTCGAACCTTTCGCCCAGTATGGCATTTTCCGTCAATGGACCCGTGTATCATTGTCCAAATGGAAAGAGTTACTCAAGATTGGAGTGCCCATCGGATTCGCGACTTTTTTCGAAACGTCCATCTTCGCTGCTGTGACTTTAATGATGAGCCGTTTCGATACCACAACAATTGCTGCCCACCAAGCGGCGCTGAACTTTGCTTCTACGCTCTACATGCTGCCTGTGAGCATATGTATGGCTCTTACGATCCTTGTGGGCTTTGAGGCAGGTGCGGGGCGTCTGAGAGATGCCAGACAATACAGTCTGCTTGGAATTGGTGGAGCCATCGGACTCTCACTGCTGACAGCGATCGTGTTGATTGTGTTCGGCGAACAGATTGCAGGCGTGTATTCAAACGATCGAGAGGTCATTGCACTTACGCAGCATTTCCTTATCTACGCCATTTTCTTTCAGATCTCGGATGCGATTGCTACACCGACCCAAGGAGCATTGCGTGGCTACAAAGATGTTAATCCTGCACTAATCATTACGTTTGTAGCGTATTGGATCATTGGCCTGCCTGTAGGTTACCTAACAGCTACGTATACTTCACTCGGTGCCTTCGGATACTGGATTGGACTCATTGCCGGCCTTGCTGTAGGAGCAACAGCGCTTCTCTGGAGACTCTTCCTGGTACAAAAACAAGCAGCACTCCGCAAGGCGTAGCATAGGAACACTCACTTACTTTGGAAAACAACAAAAAGAGCACAATCCACGTTAAAGCGGGATTGTGCTCTTTTTGTATGAATCGAATTATTGGGACAAACGTTGTGCAAGCTCGTAAGTCACCATATCGAAATCTTTTTTTGTGTTAACCACTTTATCAATATCTGTCAGGGTAAGTTCACCCTTGATAATGCCACAACCTTTGTCTGTCTCGCCTGCGATCAGACTGCGAACAGCGAAGTCGCCAAGACGGCTTGCCAGGTTACGGTCGAAAGGTGTTGGCGTACCCCCACGCTGAATGTGACCCAGAACGGTTACACGTGGCTCATACGTTGGGCAACGTTCCATCAGTTCTTTTGCTACATCCTCACCTTTGCCTACGCCTTCTGCAACGATGATAATACTGTGGCGTTTGCCATGTGCAAAGTTAGCTTTCATCCGATCTGCTACTTCGTCCATGTCAAACGGAACTTCTGGGACAAGAATCGTTTCAGCACCCGAAGCAAGTCCGGCATGCAGAGCGATATCTCCACAGTGACGACCCATAACTTCAACGATGGAAGAACGTTCGTGTGAAGACATCGTATCACGCAATTTGTTTACTGCATCAACCACTATGCTTACAGCTGTATCAAATCCGATAGTATAGTCGGTGAATGAAACATCGTTATCAATCGTTCCTGGCAGACCCATGGTGTTAATGCCCAGCTTGCTCAGTTTGTTTGCTCCGTTGTAGGAACCGTCCCCACCGATAACAACCAGACCGTCAATGCCACGCGCACGCAGAATGTCCGCACCTTTTTGCTGACCTTCAGCGGTATAGAACTCCTTGCAACGTGCCGATTGAAGAACCGTTCCCCCACGTTGGATGATATCCCCTACACTCCGCAAATCCATTGGGAAAATGTCATTATTCAAAAGACCCTGGTATCCACGTTGAACTCCAAATACTTCGAGACCGTGAAACAGTCCGCTGCGAACAACCGCACGAACAGCCGCGTTCATCCCCTGTGAATCACCACCGCTCGTTAATACTGCGATTTTCTTTACTGCTGTCATGATGTTTCTTCCTCCTCTAGTTTCACTTCAGGCTCCGCAATATCACACCTGACTTACATATTTTTCCGTATCCAGCGACTGAAAATGAAGAAAAATATTCTTGTGATCGGACTATTTTTCAGCAGACGTTTGGATACAACGCGAACTTCCTGTTGTTCGCTGACTTTGGGATCAGACAGGTAAATGGCAATCAGTCCTTCGATGATCATCCGGTGAAAGGAGCTTCCCGGAATCTTCTGCACATCACTGCGTGCCATCTCCACAATAAAAGCAATTCGGTCCAGCATTGTCTCTACATTCTCATAATAGTTGCAGAAGTTGAGATCTCCCCCGATGCGGTCCTCATCCTGATCAATTAAATAATCGAGCATAATGTGCAATGCGCATACATGTGGGAAATAGGCCGTGTGGATCGAAGCCGCTTGCTCTTCAGTCAACTGATCGTCACTCGCAGCCAGAAACAGCATGAAAACGCCCAGTGTAGAGCCAGTTGCAGCAGCAAATTCGTTCCAACGAAACTGAGGTGTGCGATGACGATGCTCCGACCACCATTCGAGCAGTGCCGTTTCTCTCAGTTCCGGCTTGATATGCTTATATACCTGCAGGTCCGTGTATAGGCCTGCCAGATCCTGAATTTGGGGCTTGGCGGACGTATAGCCTGGTAACTGACGGGTCAGTTCCTGACATGTGGTCACCAGATTCCGCAGATATCCACCGTCATCCTGCTCCTCACGGAGGGCATAATAATTGACGGGAATTGCTTCGGGATCTACCGCATCAAGCATAGATTGATGGAGAAGACGAAAGTCATCCGGGTCCATCGACGTGCTGCGGTCGCACAGATTGTCCAAATAATCACTAATAGTTTGATATGAAACGATCAGCGGAATCAGAATGTGTCTGTTTGGCAAATCAGCTAATGCGTAGACGGTTCCGCCTTCACAGTGAAACTGTTTATCCTTCAGACTGGCAAGTGCCTGTGTACGCAACTCCTCATTCGGAATCGCCTCAGCTTGAGCACGCCATCCATTCAGTGCCTTCCGTGTTTCCGGAATGGTGTATTTGTACACCCCTCTCATCAATGCCAGCGGTCCACGCGGATATTGATGACGTTTTCGATTTGATTGGCTCAAAATAAATGTGCCTCCACTTGGTTGAATACGTATTAGAGCGATTTTTAACCATTCCTATTATAATATGATCCCCTTAATTGTACAAATGATCTGCCGCATATTCCGCATAAAAAATCGCATCGGCATTCAAAGCTTTGTGATATACTATCCATATTTCATCCATCAAAGGAGTCGTTGACATGTCGTCAAGTGAATCACTTTCGTGGAGACGGTTATTTTCTTTTTTTGTGCCACTTGGCATTTCCGCCTCTCTCGTCACCATTTCTCACGTCATTATAAACAGCACATTAGCACGTTCCGCTCATCCCGAGACGGTTATTGCCAGCTATGCCATCGCCGGTAGCTTGTTAACCCTCACGGAACGCCCCTCCACTCTGTTGCGGCAAACCTGTTCCGCACTGGTTCGCGATCGCCTTTCCTTTCAGGCCCTCACGTTTGTGACCAAAATATTTCTTGCCTGTGTACTTCTCATTGGGTTTCTCATCGTATACTCTCCCGTTGGTACCGGGGTGTTCAAATACTTGTTTGGTGTAAGTCCGGATCTGCTTAACAAAGTCATAGACGTATATGAAATTCTCATGTATGTGAGTATCTTTTCAGTGATCCGCAACATCTATCAGGGGATCATCATTACGAATAACCGCACCAAGTGGTTAACCATCGGGATGGTATTCCGTTTAGCCGGCATGTACGGCCTATCCCTCTATTTCATATACACAGACAGCATTGACAGTGGACGTGTAGGCGCTATCATTTTTGCTGCTGGCATGATGATTGAAGCGCTCGTCAGCTTTCTGGAGGGTAACAGCATCAAGCGCAAGATGCCAGCCAAGCTTGAGGATCATCCCGTCGAGAGCAAGGGAGACGTATTTCGCTTTTATAAGCCACTGCTGTTATCCAGCTTTGTAGCGCTGTTCATAGGACCGGTTATTAACATCGTACTTGGCAAAACGACCGGTATCGCACTAGCCATTTCGTCCTTTGCCATAGCAAGCAGTCTGATGCAGTTGATGCTAAGCTTCTTTACATACATCCATCAGATCGTGCTGAATTTCTACCTTGTGGACGCCAAACTGGTACGAAAATTCGCACTTGTGACCGGATTTATTCCGTTTGCGATGATGGTGTCGATTGCCTATACCCCCTTGGGACCATGGGTACTCGAAAATGTCATGAGCGTTCAGGGCGAACTTTTGCAACAAAGTCTGTGGACACTGCGTGCGTTTGTCTTATTTCCGCTGATCTTCCCTTTTCTGGATTTCAGCAATGGCCTCATTCTGCTTCGCGGCCAGACGAAAACGATGTTTCGTTCGCAAACGGCGAATGCAATCTGCACGGTAATTGTGCTGCTTATACTGGTTAGTATTTTCCCTGCGTGGAACGGTATGATTGGCGCTGTAGCCCAATCCCTTGGCCTGCTTGCCGAACTTATCATTGTCTGGCTTGTCATCCGGCGCACACAGAAAGAACCTACGATGTCCGTGCCGAAAGCCCGTAAATCAACATCCCTGAAAGGGTAATAAAATCATTGAATTGTTATCAGGATTGGAGTCTCTCATCATGAAATTAAGTCACAACGCCCGCCCGGATCAGAACTGGCTGCGGGCTCTCATGTTCACCATCTTTGGTTCCACCGTTCTGGTGGTATCCTACTTCCAGCTTTACTTCAGTCATCTGGGCTTCAGTCGGGCTGAGATTGGATATCTTTACGGAATTGGCCCCCTCATCTCCGTGTTCTCCAATATGTTCTGGAGCATGGCCAGCGACCGCTACCAAACGGTACGCAAAGTGATGATCATTCTGCTTGGAGGCCAATTGATCACAGGTATCATGCTTGCCAACGCAACAACTTTCGGTCAGGTATTTGTACTCGTAACCCTGTTTTACTTTTTCTATTATCCGGTCTATCCACTCTCCGATACGATGGCTATTACAACAGCCAGCAAGTACGGCCGAAATTTCACTTCCATTCGAGTCTTCGGATCGATCGGTTATGCCTTCTTTGCATTAAGTATCGGGTATTCCCTTGGATCTTTTGGTCCAGCATGGACGATTTGGGTCTGTGTTGGTCTTGCTGCAACTACACTATTGATCAGTTTTCAATTGAAGGATCAACCTTCGGGAAGCAGTAGCAAAATGGATCTATCGGGGTTATGGGCTATTTTGAAACGCAGAGATGTGCTCACCTTTTTTGGCTGTGTATTTTTGCTTGCCATGGGACATCGTATGAACGAAGCATTTCTTACCATCACGCTAAAAGATCTGGGTGCCAGCGAGGGGCTGATCGGCTGGTCTTTGCTGATTTCTTCCGTAAGTGAAATCCCCATCTTTCTACTGCTCAGCAAGTATGGAAACCGTTATAAAGAACTGCCGCTAATTGCTTTTGCTGCACTGATGTATACGGTTCGTTTGCTTCTCATGTCCATATCCGATACACCTGCAGCCGTCGTTGCAATTCAGACGATGCACAGTGTAACCTTTGGTATTTTCTACGTTACGGCGGTCCGCTACATCATTCGCCTAGTTCCGGACGGTTACAGAGCTACAGGTATGGCTTTGTTCACCATTGTCTGGTCCAGTGCTTCGGGACTTCTTAGTGGAACGTTGGGCGGACTGCTGCTGGAACATGCAGGCAGACAAACCTTCTATCTCACCGCTATGGCTTTCTCCCTGGCTGCACTGATCGGTTTCGGATTAAAGTTATGGTCCAGCATGACCAATCGTGTCTCCTGAACACACAGGGTTACTTACACCGTATTCAACCGTTATTTACACTGAAAATTTTAGAATCAAAAAAAGCACAGCCTCCCATGGGGGACTGTGCTTAGGTTCTTAATATTCAGCTATAAATTTATAATATATAAGAAGTCCGTTAGCCGGATAAATTCTTACAGTTTGTTTACGTTAGCTGCTTGAGGACCACGGTTTCCATCAGTGATTTCGAATTCTACCGCTTGACCTTCTTCCAATGTTTTGAAGCCATCTCCTTGGATTGCGGAGAAATGTACGAATACGTCCTCGCCGCCTTCAACTGAAATAAAGCCATAGCCTTTTTCTGCGTTAAACCATTTAACTGTACCTTTCAAATGAAAAACCTCCTAAAAATATCGCCATCTATGGCGAATACCCTTATTATACTGTATGGGCTTCCATTTTGCAATTTATCTTTCCATAAATGTCGAAAAAATTTGCTTTGAATCGTAGGGTACGGTATCATTTTACCAAAACCGTTAGTTTGGAGACTACCTATGATAAAAAAACATGAAATATACAAAACAGACAAGTGGAATATGATGACCGTAGAAGTTCAAGGCAAATATCTCGTACTGCGAGAAATTTCGGAAGAATGGGGCGAAGAATGCCATACATTCCTTAGCCGTCCTGCATTAATGCACTGGGCTGAACGCCGTTTTCCAAAAGCAGATTTTGAGAACCGTGAGGATGAATGGCGTCAATTGATGGCTGCCTTCAAAGGGGTCTAACCCATGCAGCTTGACTCAAGCAATGTCGTCATCTTTATTATCCTTGCCTTCTCCCTTGGTATTGTGCTTATTCTGGGACGCAATTCCATCCCGGATCGATTAAGACGGGGAATGGCGCTTATTGCTACCCTGCTCATTTGTTTCGCCTTTTTCCTGATCGTTTATTTTCTGTATAACATGGGAACCTAATCACGGGGACCCAGATATTCAAATATTTCAACGTGCCTAAGGTCATACTATACGAGATTATTCGTATCGTAAGGAGGAAGGCCGTTGAAATACCAGAAATCGCTATCTGTTATCCTGGTACTTAGTCTGATTCCTTCGTCTCTCTCCGCACAGGCAAGCGAGACGAAGGCAGCTTCGTCCATACATTCATCAGATCATCAAAGGAGGATTTCCATGAGTCAATTATTGAAACGTTCCGAGGTGCCGGCTGAACATAGCTGGAAACTGGAAGATTTATTTGCCGATCAGAAAGCCTGGGATCAAGAATATGAAGAAGTATCGTCTTTGACCAAGAAGGCCTCCGAATTCCAAGGCAAACTGAATCAACCCGATGTACTCAAATCTTGCTTCGAATTCGAAGATGAGATCAGCCTCAAAATAGAACGCCTCTTTGTGTACGCACGTATGCATCAAGATGAAGACACAGCGAATCCTACATATCAAAACCTGTCCCAAAAAGCCCAGAAATTAGGCGTACGGGTTGGTGAAGCACTTTCTTTTGTCACACCGGAGATTCTTTCCCTGCCGGATGATCAGTTAGACGCATTTATTGCGAACGAAAAACTTTCTGCTTATACATTTACGCTGGAAGAGATGAAACGCGAAAAAGCCCACGTTCTTAGCCAAGCAGAAGAGGCTTTGCTTGCACAAGTAGGCAACCTTTCACAAGCACCACAGACAATCTTCAGCATGCTGAATAACGCTGACCTCAAGTTCCCCCGAATCAAGGATGAACACGGTAACGAAGTTGAACTGACTCACGGCAGCTACATTCAGTTCCTGGAGAACCCTAATCGTGAAGTTCGCGAACGTGCCTTCAAAGCAGTATACGAAACCTATGCCAAACAGAAGAACACAATTGCGGCTGCCCTGAATGCAAATGTAACCAAAAATATGTTCTATGCTAATGTTCGGAAGTACCCTTCCGTGATGGAAATGTCCCTATATGGAGATAACATCCCAACGGATGTGTATACCAATCTGGTAGACACCATTCACGAGAGCCTTCCGTTATTGCATCGTTATATGGACCTGCGCAAAAAGTTGCTGGGTGTGGATCAATTGCACATGTACGATCTGTTCGCTCCACTCGTAGACGAATACAAAATGGATATTACCTATGAGGAAGCGAAACAAACGGTTAAAGACGGTCTGAAACCACTCGGCAAGGACTATGCTGACGCATTGCAGACTGGATATGATAACCGCTGGATCGATATATATGAGAATGAAAATAAACGTTCAGGCGCATATGCCTGGGGCGCTTACGGCACTCACCCGTATGTCTTGTTAAATCACAAGGATAACCTGAACAGCATGTTCACACTTGCACATGAAATGGGTCACGCTCTGCATTCACATTACTCGGATACAACACTTCCGTATCGTGATGCACAGTACACCATCTTCCTGGCAGAGGTTGCATCTACAACCAACGAAGCGTTGCTCATGGATTATCTGCTTAACAAATCAACAGATCCAAAGGAAAAATTGTATCTGTTAACCTATTATGCCGACCAATTCCGTACAACGGTATTCCGTCAGACCATGTTTGCTGAATTCGAGAAAATCATTCATGAACGTGCGGAACAAGGTGACGCATTAACACCACAATTGTTATCCGAGATCTATTATGATCTGAACGTTAAATATCACGGAGAAGGCATGGCTGTCGACAAAGAAATTGAAATGGAATGGGCTCGCATTCCCCACTTCTATAACAGCTTCTACGTTTACAAATATGCTACAGGCTTCTCCGCAGCGACAAGCTTTTCCAAGCAAATCCTGGAAGAAGGCCAACCGGCTGTTGACCGTTATCTTGGCTTCCTGAAGAGTGGTGGCAGTGATTACTCCATCAACATTCTGAAAAAAGCAGGTGTGGATATGTCTACACCACAGCCAATTCGTGAAGCCATGAGTGTCTTCAAGGAACTGATTGAACAGATGGAGCAGCTAACCAAATAAGGTTGTCTTTTCATGTGACCTGCATCCCTTGCCCGTTTGGGCAGGGGATTTTATCATCATTGCAAGATGCAACATACCCGAATATGGGTAATGCATATCTAGTTCTCAATTGTTCAACAAGGAGGCAACACCATGAAAATGCAATGGGCACTCATAGCAGGTCTTGTTTTTGCACTGCTTACGGGAATCTTTGCGGTCATTAATGTGGATTCCGTACAAGTCAACCTGTTATTTAACACGGTACAAATCCCGCTGATCTTGCTGATTCTCGGCTGTACCCTGATCGGTGGAATTATTGTAGGGTCATATGGCATCTATCGCCAATACAGACTGCAACGCGAGAACAAACAATTGAAATTGCGTGTATCTGAATTGGAAAGTTCCGCGACAAGCAAATCTACGTTGGATTCTTTTAAATCGATGGATTCGCTTGACTCCAATGAATCCGACAGCCTATTGGAGAATGATTCGATCCAGAGTCAGCGCAAAGGAAACCCTACGGGAACACTGTAACCAATCAGAGACAGCCTGCTGGCGAGTCAGGAATGGTAGTATCACATCCTCTCCCCCAGACAGGCTGTATTTTGTTTCACACCATACCCATGATCCGAGGAGGAAATTACACAATGAGTTTTACAATTGATGAATCTTACGTTCTGTCTTTTCTGAAAAAATTGCTGGATACACCAAGCCCAAGTGGTTACACACATCATATTATCGAGATGATCCGGAAGGAAGCAGCAGCACTGGGCATCGCCTGTGAGCTGAATAACAAGGGCGGTGCGGTGCTCACATTGCCTGGACAGGACTCTTCCAAGACAATCGCTTTAAGCGCCCACGTGGATACGCTAGGGGCCATGGTACGCTCAATTACATCCTACGGCACATTGAAACTTACCTCTGTCGGTGGATTTTCGATGCAAAGTATCGAAAACGAATATTGCAGCATCCATACTCGGGATGGAAAAACATACACAGGCACCATTCTCTCCCTTCATCCGTCTGTCCACGTCTATCCGGATGCACGTACCTTTGAACGGTCCGAGAGCCATATGGAAGTTCGAATCGATGAGGTCGTCTCCTCCAAGGAAGATGTGTTGAAACTCGGGATCTCTGTCGGCGACTTTATCTCCTTCGATGCTCGCGCAGTCATCACGCCGAGTGGTTATATCAAATCACGTCATCTGGACGACAAAGCCAGCGTGGCTGCCCTCTTCGGCATCCTTGAGTCTGCACATCGTGAAGGCTGGAAACCATTAC
Organism: Paenibacillus sp. FSL R7-0026; assembly: GCF_038004485.1. Taxonomy (NCBI): domain Bacteria; kingdom Bacillati; phylum Bacillota; class Bacilli; order Caryophanales; family Paenibacillaceae; genus Paenibacillus; species Paenibacillus sp. FSL R7-0026. The sequence continues at coordinate 1,883,967 of NZ_JBBORG010000001.1, read as the reverse complement.
ATAACGTTTCTCTGCTTATCTCGAACTATGAAGAAGTTGGACATGGCGCATCATATATCCCTGCGGAAATCAGTGAAATGATCGCTGTAGACATGGGAGCTATGGGTGATGACCTGAGCTGTAAAGAAACCGACGTTTCCATATGTGCCAAAGATTCTTCTGGCCCGTATGATTACGATATGACCAGCCGTCTCATTGAACTGGCCAAACAAGATGGAATGGATTACGTCGTCGACATTTATCCCCACTATGGCTCAGATGGCAGTGCAGCATTACGCGGAGGAAACAATATCCGAGCAGCACTGATTGGTCCGGGGGTTCACGCATCTCATTCCATGGAGCGTACACATAAGGATGCTGTCCTGAATACGGCACGATTGCTCGCAGCCTACATTACAACCAAGTAAAACAGAATCATTGATCGACGAAATTATCATGGATAACATCCACATGTTCGTCTAAGCAGAAGGCCCCTTCCAAGCACACAATTCGATGTGCTTGGAAGGGGCCTTTGTTGTCATATCTTTTAATCTGCCTGTTCGACATATGCATGATACTTACGATCCAATATCTCTAACTCTGCCTTATGGTCACGCATTTCATTTCTTAACACATGCATGGTTTTCCGAACCGCACTCAGTCCATCCTTCACCTGACGTTCGGCTTTGCGAATTTTGTCCTGAACCATCCAATCTACGAAGAGGTTATCGAAGAAATAGTCTGCGAATGAAAGCAGACCTCCCAGATGCAGATCCGCATGTACTGCCATTTCTACGTCCTCCAATTCCTTCTGAAAACGTCGTAGACGCTTACCTGCATCCATGATGGCAACCTGAGCGTCATCCATTCTTCCTCGCTTGATATGCGTGGAGATGACTCCACCACCCATCATGTCATATATACCCCAATTACCTGCCGAAGACAAAGCCTTCTCGGCACGTTCAAGAGCATAGAGCAGATATTCTCCCTCCCGGAAAGCTTCATCCAGTTCCTGTAGCTCGCTCGCAAGATGTTCCCGATTCTCAGCCATCTGTTGCAATTCCGCATCCTGGTCCAGCAGACGACCTTCCTTCTTCCCCCACAGCGCGTTGTAATCGCTCTGCCAGTACTGATACTGCCGCCCGCCCTCCAACTCCTGCTCCACATGAATTCGTTGCTCCTGTACGTCTTGTAACATGCGACAAGCGGTGTCATATGCAGCCTTGCTCTCCATCAGTTCCAGCTCTTCCTTCTCCAGCCGTTCTGTCTTCTTGCCAATCAGTTGATAGAAAAATGCCGACAATGTCATACTGTTCAGTCGATCGACATCCTTCTGCTCCTTCTGGAGATGCTCCAGACGACGTTTTACCTTTGCTTCCCATTCGCTTTCCTCCGTTTGAAGCTTCTCCAGACGCTTGGTCCATTTCTCGTAAATTCTCCCCTTTTCCTTGAGCGCTGCCAACTGTTGATTAATTTCCTTATACATAAGTGTGGTGTTCTCTCCCTTCTATGGAATTCTTTACTTATACAACGTAATGAACATACAGAACGTTTCACATAAAATCGCAAATTCGCAGACAAAAAAATCGCCCTTTTCTCCAATGCGACATAAAGTCACTATAGAAGAAAGGGCGATGTTTAGTTATAAATCAAGACTTGCTCTGTTCAATCTGCTCTGCAAGTTCATTTAGTATGGTCCAGCGTTCCATCAATTCATCCAGATGACGTTCAGCCTCAACCTGCTCCGCCATTAACTCCTGCAGACGGGCAGAATCACTAAACGACTCTTCCATCTCTTTGTTAATCCGGACAAGATTGGCTTCAGCCTTCTCAATATTTTCATCAATCTGATCGTATTCACGTTGCTCTTTGAAGCTGAATTTCAACTTCGGTTTAGCCGCTGACACAGCAGGTGTCGTTTTCTCCGATGACTGCTTCACCTTCGCTGTTCCTGTGTCACTCTCTTGATTAGCTCCAGGCGCATTTTTCAGCATCCATTCTGCATATTCACTGTAGTCGCCGACGTGTACACGTACAGCACCGTTGCCCTCAAAAGACAGCACTTTATCCACAGTACGATCAAGGAAATAGCGATCATGGGATACCACAAAGACAACACCAGGGAAATCATCCAGGTAGTCTTCCAGTACAGCGAGTGTCTGGATGTCCAGATCATTCGTCGGCTCATCCAGCAGCAATACATTCGGCGCAGCCATCAGCACACGCAGCAGATACAGGCGACGCTTCTCTCCACCAGACAGACGCGAGATTGGCGTCCACTGGGATGCCGGGGTAAACAGGAACCGCTCCAGCATCTGGGATGCTGTAATCAGAGAGCCATCGGCTGTTTTCACATTCTCGGCCACTTCCTTGATGTACTCAATCACACGAAGTGATTCATCCATCTCCTGATGTTCCTGTGTGAAATAGCCCAGATTGACCGTAGGACCAACGTCAACCACACCTGCATCAGGTTCCAGCTTGCCAGATATCATCTGAAGCAACGTGGACTTACCACTACCGTTCGGTCCGACAATCCCTACCCGATCTCCAGGTACGGCAATATAACTCAGATCTTCGATCAGTTTGCGACCCCCGACGGATTTGGAAAGATGCTCGATCTCCAGAATCTTTTTACCCAAACGAGTGGAGCCAACCGATACTTCCAATGAACCCGAGCGCTGGATTCCTTGTTGATCTTTAAGTTGTTCGAAGCGATCAATTCTCGCTTTTTGTTTCGTTGTCCGTGCCTTGGCACCGCGACGAATCCACGCAAGCTCTGTCCGAAGCAAGTTCTTACGTTTCTGTTCGGAAGAGGCTTCCCGTTCTTCCCGCTCCGCCTTTAGTTCTAGAAAGCGTGTATAGTTGGCTTCATAGCGGAACAAACGTCCATGATCCAATTCGAGCATGACATTCGCTACACGATCCAGGAAATACCGATCATGCGTAATCATAAGCAGTGCGCCGCGGCGCTTCTGCAAGTACTGCTCGAGCCATACGACCGAATCGTTATCAATATGGTTCGTCGGCTCATCCAGAATGAGCAGTTCACAAGGATGAATCAGTGCAGCAGCAAGTGCTACCCTTTTGCGTTGTCCACCAGACAATGTGCCCATAAGTGCATCGAATTGACGAATACCCAGTTTGGACAAAATGCTCTTCGCTTCGCTCTCCATCTGCCAGAGCTGAAGCTGCTCCATTTGCTGATTCAAACGTAATAACCGCTCTTGCAACGCTGGATCGGACGAATTCAGCTCCAATAATTCCATCGTTTCCGTATATTCACGCACGGTTTTCATTTCCATGCTGTCACCTTCGAATACTTGTTGCAGTACCGTATTATCCGGATTGAAGTCCGGATTTTGTGCCAGGAACTGAATACGTACATCATTACCGATGGAGATCTGTCCCGCGTCTGCAGGTTCCATACCGGATATCACACGCAAAAACGTGGATTTACCAGTTCCATTTACCCCAACGACACCAATCTTGTCCTGATCAGCCATGCCAAATGAAGCGTCCTTGAACAATATTTTTTCGCCATAACTTTTTGCAATTTGCTCTACCGTCATTATGTTCATTGCTCGTACCCACTTCTCTGTAAATTAAAATTCAATATCACGTACATCCGTGAACTCACTTTACACTTGTAAAAAAGAACGGCATCCATCCAGAAACAATGCTGCTGCAAAAGCAATTCGTTTGTTCAGATGTTCCTCATTAAACTCTGGATTTAACATAATATCCATCTTCAGCCGGTCCAGAATTCCAATGTAGGCTTCAGCGAGCAATACAGGCTCAGGTACACTTGCACTCTCTAGTACCTCACACACCATACTCATGTACTGATTCATGAATGCCTTCATGAATTTCATCAGATCCGGATCATTATTGGGTGCCATAAAAAAGAGCTTGGTATGATTGCGACGCTCATAATAATACGTAAGGTGTGTCTTGGCTATTGCTCCAAGTTTATCACCTGTGTTCTCATGCGAGTTCAAAGCATATTCAAGACGACTGATAAAACTGTTACAATCCCGCTTGGATACTGCGATAAATAATTGTTCCTTGCTTTTGAAATATAAATAAATGGTGCCTTTTGCGATGCCAGCTTCGTCTGCAATATCAGACATTTTGGTCTCATAAAAACCTTTCGAGCCAAAAATACCATAGGCCGCATCCAAAATAGCCTCCGATTTGTCTCCCTGTACAGTGCTCAAAATGCACTCCCCCCTACAACGCCAAAATGTTACCTAAACCAATCGCCACACATCCGCCGATCACCGAGCTAAGCACGTTCACCAGGTCGTTACTCATCCATGCCCAGCCACGAGCCCGAACCGTTGGATGCCCGCAATGTTCATGTACCTCAACTTCACGGCCACACACGGTACAACGATACATCATCTGCACCGTTGCGCCAAGATAAGAATCAGCAAAAGCCCCTGCCAATCCACCTACAAGGCCCACAAAAGTCCAACTAAACAGACCAAGCCCTTCTATCCCGGCGATCCAGGAAAACAAGAATGCTCCCGCGCCAATCAGAGCCCCACCTACGGCTGCAGCCACGGTTCCGAGAAGTGAGACACCTCCTGAAGCACCAGGCGTAAGTACCTTCCACGTGAGAACAGAGCGCGGCGACTTGCGACTGAGACTCCCAATTTCGGTTGCCCATGTATCCGATGTAACGGTAGCCATTACACCAATGAAAGCATACACCCATGCCGGATGTGGAAATATCCAGTATCCCAGACACAGGAACATGCCCATCCCACCATTAGCCATCACTTGCCCGGCGTCCCGATTTCCTGACTTGGCATAGGATTTCTCCAGCTCCTGCTTCCGATCTTTACGAAACCTGGAGAGCAACGTTGAAGTAATGAAAAACAACAATAACGTGCCAAACCAGAACAGGTTACCCGCTCCGTAATATATCGTTCCCATCATGATGGCTGCCAGGCAGCCAGACAGGGTTAGCGACTTTTTCGCATAGGCAGCACCTGCCACCATAGAAGCGCATACGGCGCCAATAATCCAATCCATAATGTCTCCTGCATGCAGCATATGTACAGCCCGCATGACGTTAATTGTATTTTTGAAATTCAATTATACCACGGTTTGATCCCAATGCCGAAACTCCTTACGCCAGCACACGAAAAACCTGTTTTGGCCTCGTGTAGAAGTACCAAAACAGGTTATGGATCAAACGTTAAAACAAGATAACTTCCCTCTTCAAGTAACGTCTGTAATTCAATGTTCCTATGTCCTAATTTAGACCCGCTTCGCTCCGCCAATGACCCCATATCGGTAGAGTACTCTGCGACCAAACCAGTTGAATAATCGATCCGTCAGGAATCCCATAAAACCCAGGGAAATCAGCCCGACAAAGATCCAATCTGTTCGGAAAAAGAGTCTGGAATTCCAGATTAAGTAACCCACCCCCTCATTCGAAGCAATCATCTCAGCACCGATTATGGCCATATACGAGGTTCCCATCGCCAGTCGCACACCTGTGAAGATATACGGGGTTGTCGCCGGAACAATCACATGCAGCAGAATCTGCCGTTCATTGGCTCCCATACTGCGGGCCGACCGGATTTTGTCCTCTTCGACGGAGAGTACACCTGTCAGTGTATTTAATACAACAATGAAGAAGGTTGCGTACATAATAAGCGCGATCTTGGATTGCTCTCCAATTCCAAACCACACCAGGAATAAGGTAATAAAGGCGATCGGCGGGATAAAACGTATAAAGTTAAGGAACGGTTCGGCGAACAGCCGGATGAGATGAACTTTGCCAATAATCAACCCTACCGGAATAGCAATGATGCTTCCGAGTACCCATCCCGCCAGTACACGAGTGAAGCTGATTCCGATATACTCCATCAGTGTACCGTCAGCAATCAGTTCGCGTGCTCCCAGAATCGTGTGCCACGGACCAGGGATTACGTCAGGCCCATAGATGAGGGCACCGAGCTGCCAGATTAAGATGACCGTTACCCATAGAAGCGGGATAGACACCCATTTTTTCTCCAACCATTTCATCTTGTATATCACCTCAGTTATTCTTCAAAGTGGCCTTGAATTCGGTCATACAGGGTGTTGAACTCAGACGAGGCGATGTTCCTCGGGTAAGGTAAGTTGTTGTGGTAAATATCCGTTATATTCGAAGATGGACCTACGGACATAATGCCTATGCGCTCACCAAGCAATAACGCCTCCTGAATATCGTGTGTCACAAAGATAACGGTTTTATGTGTTTCTTTCCAAATATTCACCAGTTCCTTCTGCATGGTCCGTCTCGTCATCGCGTCCAGCGCACCGAATGGCTCATCCATCAGCAAGATCGCCGAGTCATTCGCAAGTACCCGGGCCAATTGAACCCGCTGCTTCATGCCACCCGAGAGTTCTTTCGGAAATTTCCCCTCATGAGCACTCAGTCCAACAAGCTGGATGTATCGATCAGAGATCTCACGTCGTTGTGTCTTAGGCACCTTGGACATTCGAAGTCCGAATTCAACATTTTCCCTCACAGTTAGCCATGGAAAGAGAGAAGAATCCGCCTGCTGGAATACCATTGCCCGATCCCTGCCCGGTCTGTCGATCTCCTTGTTGTCTACCTTGAGCTGTCCACCCGACTTGGAGATAAAACCCGCGATCATATTCAGCAGCGTTGACTTCCCGCACCCACTGGGACCAAGCAGGACAAAGAACTCTCCTCCCTTGATAACCAGATCGACATCCTTAATGATATAATGCACATCCCCATTGGTCGGGGCATGATACGTTTTCCGAAGCTGTTCAATATGAATGGTATGCTGAGTTGCAGGTAAGGACATAACGGACACCTCCCATTTCAATAAGAATTATTTACTATATGTTACTTTCTCCGGCAAAGCCTGCTGGAGAGAAGTCAGATCGAGTTTGGTGTCGAGATCAAAATCCTGTTCGATGATTCCAGTGTCCACCATATATTGCTTCTGACCTGCCAAACTATCATAAGCAGCCTGCGTAAATCCAACTTCCCATGGATTGATCGGAAGGTCTTTCAACGTGGCATCTTTAGGCTGTTTGGTCTCTTGATACATCAGATCGGCAACCTCTTCAGGATGCGCTTGGGCATACGTGGATGCTTCATCCAGCGCTGCAAGGAAGTCACTTATCTTTTCAGGGTTTGCCTGGATGAATTCATTACTTGATACCAGTCCCATACCAAGGCGTATAGGGGTCTGAGACATATCCGTCAGCTGATGTACTCCTTCGAGTGCATCGAATTTATCGGTTAACGCGGAACCTATAACCCAAGCGGCATCAAGGTCTCCCTGTTTCAGTGCGATGTAGGCTTCATCAAAAGCCCCCTGACCAATTTGCGTCACATCACTCAGCGCCACCCCCTGATCTTTCAAATATTCATCCCATAGATACGGAATAAATGTGCCTCGAATGAAACTCACTTTCTTTCCCTTCAAATCCGCTCCACTCTGAATATCCTCCCTTGCATACAGCTTCCAGGCGGCTGCCGCTTCATCCGTAGTCTGGCCTGCAGAAGCGATGACTGAATATTCCCCTTTAGCCAGCGCATTTAATACAGGGAAGTCCGCACCGTAAGCAATATCAACCTGTTTGATAAATAGTGCATTTACACCTTCAGCCGGTGAGCCAAACGTAATACTCTCTGCATCAATGCCCCTGTTTTCAAAAAAACCTTTGGCAATGGCTACCCTGAACGTTGGGTTCGTACTTGTATCTGCGATTCGAATTTTTACATTATCGGTATTGTTGCCGGTAGCGTCTTTTGCTCCAGATCCTGCTGCGTTTGAACTGCATCCGGATAATATGAGTGCCGTAGCCAGAAATAATATCAATATGCCGGTTACTATGGATGGTTTTCTCACAATATACACCCCATTCGATCTAGTCATGAATCTTGACGCTTAACCGCCTGACTTGCCTTCATCCGACGTTGCCACACAGGCTGCACCCTCCACAAATGGAAGAGTTGTCTCTACGCTCACGATGGATGCAGAACCTTTGGGTGCTGCTCCCGGGACCCTGTAGGTGGAGACATCAATGGCTTCGATGGCAACTTCCTGCGGTTTCTCCAACTGTGGAACCCACTGATAAGGAACTCGATATGAGCGATAGACCATATTGGTATTCCGCCCATCCGTGTACGGGGAGACATACTCCCAGACCAGCTCATGCTCCACTGTCACTTCGAACAATCTGCCATTGGAACCCTCGGTTATCAGGGTGTTGCCGTTAGGTAAACGCTGGGCGGAACTGATGTATGGGCTATAAAATTTATAAGAATCCGTCGGAACCGAGAAACCTGCTTCTGCCGAGGTATACTGCCAGACAATCTCCAGGGTGACCGGGTTAATCTCCAGTACACGGGAGTGATCCCGAATCGCATGTTTCAATCCAAATGGAGAAGCCGGATTTGGAAGGCCGTAACCTGCCCAGCCGCCATTGTCGAATACGAGCAAGTTCCCTTCACCCGGTAGACCTTGGGGAATGATATGTGCATGATGCTGTCCGATAATTGTGCCAATGTGTTTCGCTTCAGTTGAAGTATAGTCTGGTCCTAGTCTCCACACGATCTTTCCGCTCTGTCTGTCTGTAATGGCAATAATATTGGCCTCTCTGGCATCCCAGATAATATTGTCGGGGTGGAACCGTTCGTCTCCGCCTTCATAGAAGCGGTTGGGTCCGACATAAGAGGCAGAATTAATATGTAACCAGTCACCAACGCCACCACCCAAATGACCGAAAGAACGTGTATTTGGATCACGGAACAGGACATTTCGAGCAGCTTCATCAAAACCTAATTCTTCAAAATGTTCGTTAGGCAGCCACTCCCAGAGTACCTTCCCTTCCCAATCCACTTCGATAATGGCATCATCAAGCAATGGCTTATCTGAAATTTGCGGGTTACTCACATTTTTGTGAGCCAGAATAAGTGTTTTACCACTCTTCGTCTTTGGCGCAAGGCCAGGTGCATAATAACCTACTGGATTCCCCTCACGCTGATAATCATGATGCTGGCGGGCATACCATAGTGGCTCATACCCCGGATCTTCGATGTATTCGTAGCTATTGTATTTCCATACAATGTTGCCGTCCCAATCCACTTGGACCAGATCGACATTATCCTGAATACCAAACTTCGGATCTCTCCGACCCGTGCTGCCCAGCACGTAGCCGCCAGGTAATATTTTGGCCGGAAAACCTAACAATCCTTTCCACAGGTGAACCTCCTTGCCATTCATATCGATCAATACTACGCCTTCCTCACCTGCCTGATAGACGGTATAACCGCCCCAAGCCTTATCCGGATTGTATAACGTCGCTCCAGTTGGATATATTGTTGAGTGTCCCATTGATCATCTCTCCCTAGAATGTTTGTGGTATATCAAATATCGTTACTTTGACCCAACCTCAATAACTGAGATAGTTCCTCTTCCCGGTATTTTCCCGTTGCTTCTGCTCAAGGTCACTTGCGGAGGACCGATCATGTTCTTGTATCCCGTTGCTCTCCGCCAATTCCAGCACCGTGTCCGAGAATCCCTCCAGATTCGCTACTACCCGCTCGTAGAATCGACTTTGCTGCTCCAGTTCCTCACTCGTAAAACCCTCAAACAGAAGCGTGATACATCGGGCACCGATGTTGCTGTTTCTCGCATACATCTCCCGCCCGCTGGATGTGATGTCCAGTAAAACCGTCCGGCGGTCGTCTTCCTTTCGTCTGCGGATGGTGAGTCCCTTTTTCTCCAACTTATCGGTCAGAGCTGTAATGGCACCCGATGTGAAGTCCAATTGTTCTGCCAGATCTCCAAGCCGTTGTTCTCCCTCACGAATGATTTTGTGCAGGATAAGCATACCCGGCAGGCTGATTCCCTCTACAGAGATGCGATCCCGCTCTTTGACAAATCGTCTGACCATTTTGCGAAATAACCAATCCGTCCGCTCCAACGCTTCCCAGTCTCTATCACTCATTTCATAACCTCCTTGATCGTTTTGAAGCTTCAATAGCGAACAAAAAAAGGCCCCCGAGGACATTCCTTAGAGGAGTAGTCCCGGGAGCCTTTGGTGGTCCAATCAGCTCAATGCAGTTTTCAGTTCAAATTAGTTCACTGTTCATTTAATGAATATTAAAATAATTGAGATTATCATATAACCAACTAACCCAACCTGTCAAGTGAGAATTAAAATATAGATCTACTTTTACAGTCATTACCCGCCGGTTTGAAATTACTTATCCTGTTTTAAGTTTCACTTCAGGTTTCCCGTTTACACTATTCTCAGATCGAAACATCTACAACTACATCAACGACAAGTTACGATTCAGTTCGTACTCAACTACAGAAATGAGGATTATCCATATGAATATGAAAAGAGTCATTATTATAGGCACCATGATTGTCACCATGTCCTTTGCCGGAACAGCATGGGGCCAATCCGCCATCTCTCCCATACCTACTGCTAAATGGTCCATCGTTGAGTTGGACACTCGTGAGGGAAGCAGTGATGAGCTGCTCAGCGCTCTGAATCAGGCTTCAGAAGTGGACTTGTATCAGGAACTGTACAACGGCAAATCACTGAGGACGATTACGGAAGAAAACAACGGGAATTTGGATGAGGTCATTGCTATACAAGTAAGGCAGCTCAGAGAGCAGTTGGATGAACGGCTCGCAAATGGAAGTATCAGTTCGGAGCAACATGTTGCACAACAAGCTGAACTGGAAGAGTTGGTCACACAGAGCGCAAATACAGCGTACAGCTTGGCCTAAGTTAGTAGCGTATCCGTACGATGAAGATATAAATATATATCCACGATAACACAGCAAAAAGGAGCGTATTCACGCCCCTTTCTTGTACCCTATTCATCTCAAGCAGGTATGATGTGTAATCCTTATTGCGCTGCCCCAATCGTGCAGGCACCCAAGGATTCGCCGTCCCATGCCAGTTCGAGCACATCTCCTGCTTGTGTTGGTCCAACACCTTCCGGTGTCCCTGTAAAAATGACATCGCCCGGCCCCAGGCCGTAATGATGACCTACATAATCCACAATATCCTGTAAACTGAAGATCATGTTACGAATATTACCACGCTGGACTTCCTCACCATTTTTGGTCAATGTAAAGTCTTTCTCCAGTAATGCTGCCGCACCCGGGAATGCCTGAAATACAGTAACCGGAGCGGAATTTCTGAACCCTTTGGCCGCTGTCCACGGGTGGCCTTTTTTCTTAATTACGGTCTGTACGTCACGTAACGTAAAATCAATACCAAACGCATACGCATCCACCAGCTCATCCACCGCCATACCTGGCTTATAACCCCGGCCGATTTGCACGACCAGTTCAGCTTCATAGTGAACTTCACCCTTGGTAGCAGGCAATTCAAGCGTTTCACCATTCAGGGGCACGACTGCATGGGAAGGTTTCATAAAGATCATTGGTTCATCCGGAACCGCGTTACCCAATTCTTCCGCGTGAAGTTTATAATTGCGTCCTACACAGTATACATTGCGAATGTTAGTCAACATGGGTATATAACCACCTTTATCGGATTCATTAGTGCATATAGTAAAGTTAAGGTCTGAAAAATCGGCTGCTCGTCTCCTGAAATGCCAGCTCCCATACGTCAGGACGGTTCGTACATAACATGAGTTCTGGATCAACTGCCGCCAGTTTCTTCATAATGGTCTTGTCATCCACTGTCCAAGCCATCACCCGAATGCCTGCACTCCGCATCTCGTTCATTAAGGATTTGTCTACATTGGTGTATCCAATCGAGAGGAATGTACTATTCATCTGCCGCAGCGCGGTTAACAGGTCACCTGGTCGTGCATCAATAATCAGCCCCGTCTGGATCTCCGGTGCAAGTTTCTTCACTTCGATCAGAGCGGCTGGTTCAAATGAGGTGATCACAACATCATTTTGCATATGTCTTTTTCTCACTTCATGTATAACAGCCGCAGGCAGACCCGGGTACATGTCTCCCTGCGTTTTCAGTTCAATGTTCAAACGTACTCTGCCGCACGAGCGATCTAACAATTCACTTAGCGCCGGAATCCGTTCGCCTTTGTAAGACTTGTTTTTCCATGCTCCGGCATCCAGACGTTGCAGATCAGCCCAATCGGTTTCCCGAACCAAGCCCTTGCCATTCGTCGTACGATCCACAGTAAAATCATGAATAACCACTGGTACACCATCACGCGACAACTGCACATCCAGCTCCATCCACTGAACTTCAGGCCGCTCCATGGCCATCAGGAATGCAGCCATCGTATTCTCTGGTGCAATAGAAGAAAATCCACGGTGTGCTACACAAAGGTTGTTCATTCGATTCCCTCCTCAAAAAGGTTTTTAATTAGGCGAAGCGACTCCATTCCCATCATATCGAATGCCCGGGGAGAGCTTTGCCATCTGTTCCAACAGCAGTTTGTTCGCCTCATCAATCATCGGAATGGCCTGACCAAGCCCGGCCTCATAAGGGATAACTTTCATGCTGCAATCTGCATCGCGACTACAGCGAGCCTGAAATACCGCCGTTTTCCATGTCTCTTCGGTTGTTGATCTGGAGAAAATGAAATTTCCCGTACTGTATGCAATCCACTTCCCCTTATAGTACTCCAGCCCTTGCAACACATGAGGATGACCACCTATGACCAGATCAGCGCCAGCATCTACAAACTCATGAGCCAATCGGGTCTGGTCACTATTCGGAGTACTTACACGTTCCTCTCCCCAATGTGCAACCACGATCACCAGATCAGCCTTCTTACGGGCCTCCTGGATCGCTTTGACTGCTCCTGTGGAATCATAAGCTTCAGCCACACCAGCCCGATTGCCTTCCGCCTTCCAACTCGTTTCCGGTACCACTCGGGAGAAGCCAAGCAGTGCGATCTTCATGCCTTTGCGTTCCAGGTAAGCTGGTGCATAAGCTTCATCTCTGTTCATCCCTGCTCCAGTGTGAGCTATGCCATACTCCTTGAGATAGGTTAACGTATCCACCAAGCCCTCTACGCCCTGATCCAGAATATGATTGTTAGCCAAATTGACAGCATCAAAACCCGCAGAGGCCATTGCCGCCAATGCTTTGGGCGAAGATTTGTATACATATGTTTTGTTAGCCGCACCAGTACCACCCAGGGTTATCGGTGTCTCCAAGTTGCCGATGGTAAGATCATCATCCTTGAATAATCTGCCGAGTTTGGCAAAGGGATAATCATAACCGTTTTTATCCAGCAGTTCAGCAACTTTGCCCGAGAATTGAATATCACCAACAAAGTTAATCGTAACATCCTTCGCTGAATTGGAAGGTTTCGACGTCCCTGATTCCTGATCCACACCTGCATTTCCCTTGGTACCGGACGGTGTCGAATTTGCCACAGGTTTTTTCGTTCCGGATTCTACTTTCTCACTATTGGTATTGCCTGAAGTGTCAGGTGTCGCTACTCCAGATGTCTTATCTGCATCCGCTGTTGTCTCTTCATCCGTAGCTTCGGTCTCTTCTTCCGAAGTCTCATCGGATTCCGGGTCTGGAGAGCTTACCTGATCCCCGCCTTTGGCATCGTCTCCAATGGAAGGCTGATCCTGATCAACCATTTCTTGCTTCACCGGCAGGTCTGCCTGTTGCTGACGTGTATTAATGACATAAAAAATGCCCACCAGACCAATTGCCATGATCAATACAAGATTAACTGTCCAGATGATTCTATCGCGGGTGCGCTTTCTTTTTTTTCTCTCTACACTTCGATCTGATCTTGGGGGATACATAAGCAACTCCTCTTCTTCACAGCCATACATACCATTATATCAGGCATATTCTGGATTTCCATCATTCCTTGGAACTGTATCGATTGAAAGGGTATGAACTCAGTTAGCTTCCAGATCTTCACATAAAAAAAGCCATCTCTCCAGTAGATAATTCTACGTTTGAGACAGCTCTCTTGCTGTACTTAATCTGCTGCAAGCTCTTGTGTAGCCTGAACAGACATTTCCTTCGCTTGTCTGATGCAATCAGGCAAGCCTACGCCCTCATAACCTGCACCTGCAATGTACACACCCGGTAATTTGCTACCAAGCTCCTCACGGAGGGCGGCAATATGTTCGAGGTGTCCCACCGGATACTGTGGCATGGATTTACGTAGCCTTGTAATCTCGGAGAAGATCGGCACTGCTTCAATACCCATCGTCTCTCTCAGATCCTTGAGAACCAGATTCGTCAGCGCTTCATCCGGAAGCTCTACGTTCTGTTCGTCACCGGAGCGACCAACATAACAGCGGAGCAGTACTTTATCATCCGGGCTGGTATGCAGCCATTTCGTCGATGTCCACGTGCAAGCCGTAATATTGCGACCCTCTTTCCGCGGAACGAGGAAACCCGACCCGTCGAATACATGCTCCACCTCTTTTTTCTCAAAAGCGAGCACTACATTGGCTACAGACACATAGTTAATCGCATCCAGTGCCGCTGTGTCCACGTGAGGCTTCAACAGCTCAGACGCAACATACGTTGGCACAGTAACCACTACATCATCGGCTTCAAGCATTTCGCCATTATCCAGTTCAACACGGTATCTGGTTGGTGCTGCATCAAGACGTTGCAGTGACTTCACCGCGGTGTTCAGACGTTGATCCACATCCTGCAACTCATGGACGAGTGCATGAACAAGACTCTGGAGTCCCTGACGAAAGTTCAAAAAAGCACTTCGTTTTGTTCCGGTATGCGTCTCAGCCGGTTTGCGGCCTGTCATCATGCCCCGGATCAAGCTGCCGTAATCGCGTTCTACTTCTCCGAACTGCGGGAAGGTAGCCTGGAGGCTCAATCGCCGCATATCACCTGCATAGATTCCTGCGAGCAGTGGTTCCGTCAAGTTCTCCAGCACTTCTGCTCCAAGACGACGTTCAATCATATAACCGAGCGATTCATCCTCTGTTGTACGACGCGGCGGAATGACAAAATCCATCAACGCCCGCAGTTTGCCTGCCGGAGAGACCAGACCACTTCTCAAGAATGGTCTTAGTTCTGTCGGGATACCGAGAACAAGTCCTGCTGGCATAGGATGAAGCTTGCCACGCTGCATGATATACGTTTTCTTCGACTCCGGATTCTGACTGACCAATTCATGATCGATCTCCAATTCTTTAGCAAGATCAATCATTGCTGTTTTGCGAGCCAGGAAAGAATCTGGCCCTTTTTCAATCACAAATCCATCCCGGTGCAGTGTCTCAATCATGCCTCCCATGGACGAGCTTTTCTCGACCAAAGTAATCACAGGTTCAACTCCTGCTTCCCGGTAATGCTTGCGGATATAAAATGCCGCGCTGAGGCCGGTAAGGCCACCGCCGACAACAACAACACGGCGTTTCTTATCACCCATTACTCATCCGACCCTTGCTGCCATTGGCTTATAATAACGTCGCTTAAGGTCTCCATGTATAGAGGATCGCTATTGAGAGAATCAATACGCATCAGGCGCATGTCGATCTCTTTGGCAATCGATTTGGCCTCAATATCGAGATCATAGAGCACTTCGAGATGATCCGAGACAAACCCGATTGGTGCCACAAGCACATCCTCTACCTGTTCACGAGAAAGCTCCTGTAACGTATCCAGAATATCCGGTCCAAGCCAAGGCTCAGCTGTTCGTCCGGCACTCTGCCACGTAAATTGCCAATTCGTTATGCCTACACGTGATGCAATCACTTCCGAAGTCTCCAGCAATTGTTGCGGGTATGGATCACCCATCTCCACAATACGTGCCGGCAGACTGTGCGCACTAAACAACACCTTCACATCTCCGCGTTTTGCTCCAGCTTCCTCAAACGCATCCAACTTGTCACTGACACGTGTGGACAACGCCTGAATTAACTTCGGATGCAGATGATAACTCTCAATAAAGGACATATGAACGCCCAGCTCTTCTGCTTTTTCACGCGCACGTTTGATATAACTGCCTACACTCATCGTGGAAAAATGAGGAGCCAGTACAATACCAATCGCTGTCTGAATTCCATCCTTCACCATCTGCTCCACGCCATCCTCAATAAACGGATAGGCATGCTTCAGTCCTTGATAACAACGGAATTCCACATCAGTGCCACGCTCATCGCGGTTTAATGTCTCTTGAAGGGCCTTGACCTGATTGTCTGTGTTCTCCCGAAGTGGGAAAACACCTCCAACAATCGCTTCATAACGATCCGTCAGCTCTTTCAATTGCTCTGGTTCAGGCGGACGTCCTCTGCGGATATGTGTGTAATACGCTTCAACACTCTCCATATTTTCTGGTGTGCCATACGACATCACCAGTACACCTAGAGTATTAGTCATTGGTTACCGTCACCCCAGTCTTCATTGCTTCGGCCGAATATTCATGAATATACGCCGTTAATTCTCTGAGCTTCTCTAGCGATGCTTCAGGAAATAATCCGTGTCCGAGGTTGAAAATATAACCCGGCTCCTTGATTCCTTCGTCAATAATCACTTTGGCTTGCTCTTTAATCAGTTCCATCGGGGCAGTCAGCAAATATGGGTCCAGGTTACCCTGTACTGCAAACTTGCCACCAAGACGTTGACGCCCTTCCGAAATGGATACTCTCCAGTCCAGTCCAATCACATCGGCTTGCAGATTATGCAGTGCTGGCAACAACTCACCGGATGCAACACCAGGGAAATAAATCTTCGGTACATTCAAATCCGATAATTCGGTAAAGATACGGGTAATCGTAGGCAACACATATGTTCTGAAGTCTCTGGGAGAAAGTGCTCCAACCCAGCTGTCAAACAACTGGAATGCCTTACCGCCATTCGCAATATGCGCACGGACATATGTAATAACCATATCACCAAGCTTCTGCATCAGCTTGTGCCACACCTCAGGCTCGCTGTACATCATCGTTTTGGTGCGGATATAACCTTTCGAAGGTCGGCCTTCAATCAGATAACTCGCAATCGTGAATGGTGCGCCCGCAAACGTAATAAGAGGCACATCAAGCTCCTTATCCAGAATTCGAATGGTTTCCAGAATATGTGACAGATCTCCTTCTACGTCGATGGGACGCAGCCGATCCACATCTGCAGCAGACCGAATAGGATTATCGATAACTGGACCAATATTTTTTACAATGTCAAAATCAATGCCCAGAGAGGCAACCGGATTCATAATATCGGAATACAAAATAGCCGCATCTACACCAAGTTTGCGTACCGGCATGAGTGTAACTTCAGCCGCCAGCTCGGGTTGTTTGCAGATCTCTAGCAAGGAGTACTTTTCTTTAATTTTGCGATATTCAGGATCGTAACGTCCAGCTTGACGCATGTACCATACCGGGACACGGTCTACCTGTTGTTTGAAACTTGCCCGAATCAGTCGATCATTATAGCTCATGTAAGAAGCCTCCAATAGTTTTTGGACTCATAATTACCATTATGCCCTTTTTAAACAGCCGTAACAACCACATGCAGATGCGTTCTACGTGACAATACTATGACATTCCTTACACCCATCCCTCATATGCCAATTATGTTATAATGAAAGAATAGTGTTTTTTTGAGAATTACAGAAATATCTTTGAAAGGAAGTGAAAGCACTTTGAAAACGTGGAAAGTAAACCTCATTGTGCTTTGGTTCGGACAATTTTTGGTCAATTCGGGCATGACCATGATTACCCCATTTTTGTCTCTTTATCTCGCAAGAGATCTGGGCGTTGTTGGCGAACATGAAATTGGCATATGGGCGGGATTTATTTTTGCAGCCAATTTCCTCACCTCATTTTTGTTCCAACCTCTCTGGGGCAAGTTATCAGACAAGTATGGCCGAAAAGTAATGCTGCTGCGTTCGGGATTCGGGATGGCCATCGTAATTGCCCTTATGGGTCTGGCACAGAATCCTTGGCAGCTTCTCTTATTGCGTTTGCTTAACGGTACCATCTCCGGTTTCAATCCTGCGGCTGTTGCGCTGATATCGGGTACCACTCCGAAAGACCGCATGGGTTTTGCCATGGGAATCAGTCAGTCCGGGCAGGTTGCCGGCACAATCCTGGGTCCCCTTATTGGTGGCTTGTTAGCGGATGCGGTAGGCTTCCGCCCCATTTTCTACATTACAGGTGGATTGATCTTTGTTGCTTCCATGCTCGCCATGTTCCTGGTGAGAGAGAAGTTTGACCGTCAAGAAGCAGCCAAGCTACCGGCACAATCCGTATTGTCTGGTCTGAAGGAGTTGAACAAGTCACCTCAACTGCCCGCACTGTTTGCTGTGACGTTTCTGTTGCAGTTTGCAATGATCAGCCCCATGTCACTCTTGCCGCTGTATGTACAAAAATTGCATGCTTCGGATGTAAACGTGGCCTTCTGGGCAGGACTTGTCGGTGCAGTTACGGGACTATCCAATATGGCGATGTCTCCGATTCTCGGGAAGCTGAGTGACCGGATTGGTCCTCACAAGGTGCTGACGTTCTCCCTCATAGGTACAGGACTCATGCTTATTCCGCAGGCATTTGTTCAGACCGTGTGGCAGCTCATTCTTGTTCGTTTCATGATGGGTGTGTTCATGGGTGGCTTGCTTCCGAGCGTTAATGCCCTGATCCGTTCCTATACATCCGATAGCATGATCAGCCGTGCATTCAGTTTTAATACGAGTACTCTGGCGCTGGGCAACATGCTTGGAGCGATCATTGGAGGATTTATGGCAGGATTCATCGGGATCGAAGGTCTGTTTATCGTATCTGGCGGACTGCTGCTGCTTAATATGGTTTGGGTCCGATTTAAATTGTATAACAAACCTGCTTCTATTCGGGAATCCTGATTCCCTATCCATTTCTTAATGAGTACATCTTACTGTTTCATTTGAAAAAGCCGCTTCCAGCGCCTAATTGGCCTGAGAGCGGCTTTTGTCATTCATGCGCCATTCATCATTTATTTATTAGATTGAATTCTATCGGATAATGTTTCACACCAAACACAAAGGCACTTTGTATCGGTTGCAGAGCCGTTCCCGGCACAAGTTGAATGTTTCCCATGTGCTGAAGCAATGTATGAAGAACTACCCTTGCCTCCAAACGAGCGAGTGGTGCACCCAGACAAAAATGAATGCCAAAACCAAAGCCCATATGCCTGTTCGGCTTGCGATCAGAGATGAAATCTTCCGGTTTTTCAAATTGGGCACTGTCCCGATTGGCTGCTCCAACCCAGGAAATCACCTGCTCTCCAGCTTGAATCGACTGACCATTCAACTCTACAGTTTCCTTGGCGACCCGCCCGATCGCGACAATTGGCGGATAATATCTCAGCGTCTCTTCAATCGCAGAAGTAATCCGTTCAGGATGTTCGCGCAACTCCTGTTGTAGCTCGGGTTGTTCAGACAGAATACGAACCGCATTGGTAATCAGGTTGGTTGTTGTTTCATTACCGGCAGCAAGTAAGAGAATACAGAAGCCTACAACTTCATCTGAAGTCAATTGCTGACCATCAATCTCCGCAGCAAGCAGTAATGAGATCAGATCATCCTTGGGCTGCAACCGACGTTCTTCCATAATGCCAGTGAAATAGATATGCAACTCCTGCATATTTCTTTTTTTCTCCTCCAATAACTCCTGGAAGGCCTGCTCACTATCATCACGTGCACCTTTCACCAACACATCAGACCAGTCTTTGAACTTTTGACGATCCGCCGCAGGGACTCCGATCAATTCCGCAATGACAATGACGGGCAATGGTGTTGCAAGGTCATCAATAAGTTCCATATGTCCTTCTGACAGGTGTGGAGCAATTAACTCATCTGTGATTTCCTGAATACGCGGAGCCAATGCTTCAATTGCCTTGGGTGTAAACGCCTGGTTCACCAGATCACGCAGCTGTTTGTGTTTGGGAGGGTCTGTCGTCAACATGCTCGTATTCGCACGATCACGTGCAGAAGAGAACAGTTTCGGATTTTTCAGAACGTACTTCACATCTTCATAACCAAAAACATCCCAACATTCTCGATGCTCATCATATCGGACTGGAGTGTTATCACGAAGTTCTGCATACACCTTGAAGGGAGATAACCTCTCTTCCAAAGTCTCCAGTTCCCGAATCGGAATGTAATTTGCATACTTTCTCGGTGCCTGTTTCATCGTTTCTCCTCCAATCAATATTATATATTTATTTACATATGTTGATCACCCCTATTATAAACATAACTCTATTACGAAACCACTCTTTAGACCGTAATTGAGCCCCATTACCTAATATGCGTTACTATTACCCTCTCATTCTGTAACCCACTTCTGATATGAGTCCCAATTCGACATTCTTTTATTAAAATACATCGTTTTATCAGGACAAAAGACTCAATATGTAATATTAACTAACATTAAAAAGACTTATTTTTCTTCAAAACTACTAAAACCAACTCTCATCTATCTCTATTATAATGAATATTCTTTCGTAATTCCTCATAAATAACCATTTTACTCTCATTATCTATGAATGTAACCGATTACTCTACCGTTATCTATATTTGTCATATTACTTAACATGAAATACAATAAATTTGAAATGGTATACATATTCTTCTTAACAAACTTAACATCACACTTACTTGAAGGAGAGTGCTATTCATGAGTAAAACATCCAATCTTCGTCCCTGGGCCGTATGGAGTACCGCAGCTTTAACAGCATTGACCATCTCGTTGTCCCCCATTGGAACCTACGCTGCGCACGCAGCTACGGTAGAGGTGAAAGGCACAACAGGTGCTGTTCAGACAGCAACCACTACTCCGGCTCGCAATACTTCCATCCCTGCAATACCAGACTCTTCCAAGCAATCTGCACTCCCTAATGTATTGGTGATCGGAACTGGCGGAACGATTGCCGGTCAATCCGAGGATGCCACCAGCTTCCAGAATTACAAGGCAGGTACGCTTCCCATTGGAGAGATGGTAGACGCCTTACCGGATAAACAGAAGATTGCTGATGTTAGCACACTCCAATTCGGAAACTCAGGTTCAGGTTCCTATAGCATGACCGACCTCTATGACTTGTCGCAGACGGTAGACAAAGCTCTGACAATGTATGACAGTGTTGTCGTTACCACGGGTACAGATACAATGGAAGAAATCGCTTATTTCCTCGATATGACGGTTCAGAGTGACAAACCTGTCGTGATCACAGGCTCCATGCGTCCATGGACCGTCATCGGTTCTGACGCTCAAGCCAATCTGTACAACGCCATCAAACTTGCAGGCAGTGGTCGTACCACTTCATTCGGCACAGTACTCATGTTGAATGACACAATCCAGCTTGCTCGTGGTGTAACCAAGACAAATGATTATCGGACAGATACGTTTGAAACGCCGATGCTCGGCGCTGTAGGATATATTGATGAAGAAAACATTCGAATCTACCGTGCTCCTGCACGTGCCTTGAAACCTGAAGGCACAGCAAAGCCCGTATTTGATCTAAGTAAAATAACAAAGGCAGATCTGGCCAAAGTTGAAATTGCGATCTCATATCAAGAAGCTGGCGGCGGAGCCATTGAAGGATTCGTGAGTAGCGGTGCCAAAGGAATCGTGACTTCCGGTACCGGAGCTGGAGGTATCTCCAGAGCTATGGGACAAGCTCGTACCAAAGCCATTGAAGAAGGTGTCATCTTTGTGACCACCACTCGGACGGGTTCAGGAAGTGTGTATGGCGGCGGCAAAGGTATCATTGCAGGTGACAATTTGAGTCCTCAACAAGCTCGTGTATTATTGATGCTGGGCTTGTCCTTCAGTGATGATTTTGACACCATCAAAAAATGGTTTGAAACGTACGGAACACCTGAAGTATAAATCGAACTACTACAACGATATCTGCAAATACAAAGAAAGAGACGACACATTTTTGATCATTTAAAATGTTGTCATCTCTTTCTTTGTGTGTTTTTAGAAAACTCCGTACAGAATCACGATCCACCTCACAAATATAAGAGCGTGAGATCGTGTTTCATCGGAGTTTTATCTTTAGGAAATAACCACTTTTATTTCACCCAGGCAAGTACCAGCCCATCGTAGTCCGGTAACATCGTCGTCACCAGACGCGGGTCACTCGCCATCTGTTCATTGAAACGACGAACAGCCAGCACAGCCGGACCTTGCTTGTCCGGATTTAGTGTACGACCACGCAGGAAACAATTATCACCTACAATGACAGCACCTGGCCGGGCCAGCTTAATGGCATAGTCAAGATATACCGGATAATTCTCCTTATCTGCATCAATAAAGAAAAAATCGAATGTGCGACCTTCCTGCTCCAATTGCTCCAGGCTGTCTGCCGCCGGGCCAATGCGGTACTCCACCTTTTCGCCAAAACCGCCTTCTTCCAGATGACCACGCGCCATTGCCGCATATTCCTCTTTCAGTTCCAGCGAAGTCAGGGTTCCATTCTCACGCAAACCACGCGCAATGCAGATCCCACTGTAACCGCCCAGCACGCCGATTTCGAGCGCAGCTTCTGCTTTGGATGTCTTGGCTAGAAACGTGAGCAAACGTCCATACGCCGCCGCAACCGAAACTTCCGGCATGCCGTTCGAACGGATGGCCTCTTTCACTTTCAGCAAAAGCTCATCCTCTTGAAATAATTGATTTACATATTCATCAGGGGTCAGATTCACCACTAAAATCCTCCTTGGACACTTGGACTGCTTTCCATATGGATGCCAATGTTCTATAATAAATGTTTGTTATCAACACAGGCGGTTGACTGATGCATCACTTCGAAAGAGGAGTGCATACGTTCACCGCATTTCTCATTGTAAGTTTTTTCACGGAAAGCGGCAAGGCCGCACCGTCACTATACAGCAGAGAGAAGGATTTCCCTTCTCCAGCTTGAAATGGAGTTGAAATGAATCACATGGCTCAATTGCAATTGATTGCAACCTCGGCGATGGGACTCGAGGCTGTTGTTGCCCGGGAACTGAAACAACTGGGGTATGAAGATGTTACGATCGACAATGGACGGGTTTTCTTCACAGGAGATTATATTGATATTTGCCGTTGTAATCTGTGGCTGAGAAGTTCGGATCGTGTATTGGTGAAAATGGGTGAATTCCCTGCCACGACTTTCGACGAGTTGTTTGAAGGCACCAAAGCGTTGCCTTGGGAAGAGTGGATTCCAGCCGACGGTGAATTTCCTGTAGAGGGTCGTTCTCAAAAATCCCAGTTAAGCAGTGTGCCTGCATCACAAGGGATCGTGAAGAAAGCAATCGTAGAGAAACTGAAGCTGACTTATGACACAGAGTGGTTCCCAGAGGATGGGTCTCGTTATGTGATTGAGGTCATTCTGCTGAACGATCGCGCCCTGCTTACTTTAGATACAACGGGACCAGGTCTGCATAAACGGGGTTATCGTAAACTCGTTACCGAAGCGCCACTCAAAGAAACACTTGCTGCAGCTCTTATTCAGCTCAGCCGTTGGAATGTATCCCGTCCATTCTATGACCCATGCTGTGGATCAGGCACAATGCTGATCGAAGCCGCTATGATCGGCTGGAACATTGCACCCGGACTTCGTCGGACCTTCAACTCTGAGGACTGGGCTGTCATTCCTGAAGAATTGTGGGAACAGGCGCGCGAAGAAGCATTCGATGCTGTACGTGACGATGTCCCGTTACAAATTTCAGGTAGCGATATTGATCCGGAAGCGATTGAAGTTGCTATGGCAGCGATCAAAAGTGCTGGGTTCGCCAAAGATATTGAAGTCAGCGTCCTGCCCGCTCATCGCGCAAGACCACAGGGTGAATATGGTGTTATCATTACCAATCCCCCATATGGTGAACGTTTGAGTGAAGAAAAAGAAGTTCAGAAGTTGCTCCGCTCATTAGGGCGCAGTTACCTCGACATGCCAACATGGTCCTTTTTCGCAATCACGTCGACCAAAGCTTTCGAGGAGTATTTCGGTCATAAGGCAGACAAACGTCGCAAGTTGTTCAACGGACGAATTGAAACCCAGTACTATCAGTATTTGGGCCCATTGCCTCCACGAAATAAAGCACCACAATCTTCATAATCAATGCAAATACAAAGTGCTCCTGCCATCCATGGCTCGGGCACTTTTTTGTGCGCTAATCTGGTCATATGAATTCACTGACTTCGCTCTTCGATTCCGCAGAAATCAATTCTTCTGAGGCATAGTTGAAAACACATGAGGCCACGCTATAATGGATGGAGCCCTATTTTACATTCCGATAACAAAACAACAAAAGCAAGGAGGACATACATATGGTTGTCACTCGGCCTTCGCGCAGCTCTATGCCACGCGGGCTTCTAAACCATCCACTAACGTTATATCTTATTTTTCTTGTGCTCATGCTGCTCAAACTCATGTGGCTCCATCACAATCTTCACGCTTATAACATTACGATGGGACTGCTGGATAAAGTCATTGCCATTGGATCATTACTACTCCTGTCCTTCTGGACCTGGTTGCTGCCACGTAGAGGCATGATCGTGTCTCTCGCCGCGCTTAACCTGCTGCTTACCGCACTAATCTACGCCGATATGGTGTATTATCGCTATTTCCAGGATTTCTTGACCATCCCGGTATTGTTGCAGGCGAGACAAGTTGACGCATTGGGTGACAGTATCGCTACATTGATCTACACAAGTGATCTCTGGTTCTTTGCCGACTGGCTTGTCGTCATTCCGTTCGCAGCTATCGTACTGTTCAGCAGACGTTACCGTTCGAAGCACTCCAGTACGTCTGTTTCTGGTTACGGGAGTTATTGGTATAAGGATGGCAAGGCACGGTTGCGCCGCCGTCTCACGGCTGGCAGCATCGCCCTTGTGCTGGGACTTGGCCTCGCTGTCGGCCCCATTTATTTCTACAGCAAAACATGGGCCAAAGGCCTGTTCGATAACAACTGGTGGAATGTATCCATGTACAATGTGACCGGACTGCTCGCTTTTCACGGTTATGATCTGTACAACTTTGCCAAAGACCACATCGGCTCCGGGCCGCAGGCTGAACCCGCTGATGTTGAACAAGCAAAGGCATTCTTCGCCGAAAGGCAAGGGACTGCCCTGCAGAATGATGCCTTGTTTGGCAAATATAAAGACAGCAACGTCATCATTGTCCAGGGTGAGGCTTTTATGAACTTCATGATTGGCCAGAGCATTGGCGGTCAGGAGATCACACCGTATTTTAATGAACTGATGAAGGAAAGTCAGTATTATAGTCACTTTTACCACCAGACAGGTCAGGGCAGAACGTCTGATGCCGATTTTGGCGCAAACATTTCCCTACATCCACTTCCAGTTGGATCAGCCTTTGTACGATATGCAGACCATACGTATGATTCCCTACCTTCCATTCTGAAGGATAACGGGTATAGCACCAACGTATTTCACGCTTATGAGAGTGGATTCTGGAATCGGTATACGATGTATCAGAACATGAAGTACGACAAGTTTTATAGTAAAAATGATTTTGCACAGGATGACCCACTTGGCTGGTCCCTATCTGACGAATCCTTTTTCCGCCAATCCGTTGAGAAAATGAGTAGTGAGGTGACCGAGCCGTTCTATTCCTTCCTCATTACACTTAGCAGTCACCATCCATACGCCCTGCCTAAAGAGAAACAGCAACTGGATGTAGGCGAGTTCCAAGGGACCATGTTTGGTAACTATCTGCAATCCGTTCATTACGTGGATTCGGCGCTCGGCAAGATGGTCGAGGATCTGAAAAATCGGGGATTATGGGAAAATACCATCTTTATGTTCTACGGAGACCACGACAACTCGATTAAAGAACGATCACAATACGAACAGTTCCTGGGACGTTCGCTGAACGAACTGGATATGGCACAGATCATGAACGAGGTCCCCCTGCTCGTGCATTTACCGGACGGAGCAGCTGCCGGAACCATCGACGAACCTTCG
The DNA here is from genome assembly GCF_038004485.1 of Paenibacillus sp. FSL R7-0026. NCBI lineage: Bacteria > Bacillati > Bacillota > Bacilli > Caryophanales > Paenibacillaceae > Paenibacillus > Paenibacillus sp. FSL R7-0026. The sequence continues at coordinate 1,858,081 of NZ_JBBORG010000001.1, read as the reverse complement.
GGACAACTGGACATCACGCCTTCCGTATTGCATTTGCTAGGCTTATCCGACCTGTCCTATTATCACATGGGTAACGACGTATATGACGGGTCTGGGCGTACGGTTGTGCTGCGTAATGGCGCATTCTCGGATGGTTCTGTATTCTATATTCCATCGGATGATTATATCTACGAGAATGGCGCTTGTTATGACTTGTCAACACGTGACAAAACAGATATCAATGCTTGCCGTCCAGGTCATGATGAAGCAGCCAAGCGATTACATGTCTCGGACACCGTAATTACCTATGATTTGATTCAGCGCTTTCGAGAGGAAGACAGTTCAACAGCAACATCGCAATGAGCAATATCGTAATGACAAGCTAAACAAATACACGAAATGAATTGAACTGGATTTAAAAAAGGGGAACTCTCATTACATGACATCACATACAGGACCATTTAATATTGAACAACAATTGTTCGACGCAGCCGCAAAATTTGTGAAGCAACGTTATCCTCAGGGATGGGGCGGCGCGGGTGCCGTCTATACCGAAGCTGGCTCCCTGCTGATTAGTGTAGCTCCAGAGGTCATCAACGATGCCACGCATCTGTGTATGGAAACAGGAGCTTATCTGGAAGCCCACAAATTGAACGAACGCGTCACCCACTCCCTCTGTATCGCTCGTGATGACGAGCATTCAGAATTCAAGGTCCTTACACCTTGCGGTGTGTGCCAGGAACGATTATTTTACTGGGGCGAAGAAGTCAAAGCTGCCGTATATGATCCTTCTGGCCAACTGGTCTTCAAGAGACTGGATGAGATTCAACCTTACCATTGGTCCAAGGCATATCGGGATAAAAAGTAATCTCCTTGCGAATTATAGAAAGTGGCTTTATAATTGTAACCATATTAGTTTCAACTAAAAGGATGATGGAGGTTATAATAAAATGAATATTGAGATATGGTCTGATTTTCTGTGCCCTTTCTGTTATATCGGCAAACGCCGCCTGGAGAATGTACTGGAACAGTTCCCACACCGTGATGAAGTGAAGCTGCAATTTAAAAGCTTCGAGCTTGATCCAAACGCTGCATTGAACCCAGGCAAAACCAATTCGGAATATCTGGCTGCCAAATATAATATGAGCGTGGAACAGGCCAAAGGTATGAATGCCCAGATGAATGCCAATGCTCGTACGGCAGGACTGGAATACAATATTGATGCCATGATTCCTACGAACTCCTTCTCAGCTCACCGCTTGACACACTGGGCAGATACACAAGGCAAAGCGCTTGAACTGAGTGAACGGATATTCCAAGCTGTGTTTATTGAAGGTAAACACTCCGGCGACCCTGAAGTGTTGGCTCAGTTAGCAGAGGAAGTCGGCTTGGATCGAGAGGCAGCTACGGCAGTGCTGTCCAGTGATCAATTCACCGACAATGTCCGCGCTGACCAAGCAGAAGGCGAGCAACTCGGCATCCGCGGTGTACCGTTCTTTGTATTCGACCGCAAGTTCGCCGTATCAGGTGCTCAGCCTGACGAGGTGTTCCTGGATGCCATTCAAAAAGCATGGGACGAGCGTTCCCCATTCACCATGGTTGAATCCAACACAACAGAAACAGACGGCAGTGGTATCTGCACAGATGACGGATGCGCAGTACCACCATCCGATTCGAATAAATAACACAAAAGCAGCAGGATCAGGGGATATTTCCCGAGCCTGCTGCTTTTTTATATACTACACACGACTCTAGCTCATTGTATAATTTGTGTTTGATGAACAGTTACTGTGGAGGGGACGGAATCGATTCTGAAGAAGCGAAGCGTTCGCCTTTGTCTTCAAATTTTATCCTCTAAAAAGAGGAATCAAAAAAATTTGGAGACAACAGCGATCAAAAGAACGATTCCGTAACCGGAACAACCACCAGTAGTTCATCAAACAATTATATTCAATTAGCGACTACCCACTTAATCCCAGAACAGTTGATCCGGATGTGGTCCAGTCCGCTTATCCGAATCCAGTGCATCAATCTGTCTCAACTCATCCGGAGTCAATTCAAAGTCAAAGATGTCCGCATTCTCACGAATACGCTCCGGGGTAACCGACTTCGGAATCGTCACAATCTGATTCTGAATGTCCCAGCGCAGAATAATCTGTGCTGGTGTTTTCCCATATTTCTGGGCCAACGCTTTGAGGGTAGACTCTTGGTTCAGCTTGCCCTTCATAATAGGACTCCATGCCTCCAGCTGAATTCCCTGCGCCCCGCAGAAATCCTGAAGTTCCTGCTGGATCAGACCCGGATGCAGCTCTACCTGATTTACCGCAGGCACCGTTCCGCACTCATCTATGATATCTTGCAAATGGTGAACTTGAAAATTACTCACACCAATCGCACGAATACTTCCTTCGCTATATAGACGTTCGAATGCTCTCCACGTCTCCTTATACTGGTCTCTGCCAGGCCAGTGAATTAAATAAAGATCAATCACATTCAATCCAAGTGCCTTCTGACTGGCTTCAAATGCTCTCAACGTTGAATCAAATCCCTGATCCTCATTCCAGAGCTTGGTCGTCACAAACAGTTCGTTACGGGAAACACCACTGCTTGCAATAGCTTGTCCCACTTCTTCCTCATTGCCATAGATGGACGCGGTATCAATACTGCGATATCCAACCTCCAAAGCGGTCTCAACCGCCTGTTGTACTTCCTTACCTTTTGCTTTATATGTTCCAAATCCTAGCCATGGCATCGTTACTCCGTTGTTCAGAATCGTACAATCTGTAATATGTTTTGTCATTCTGTACCTCCCGTATGGAATTTTGCCTGCTCTTGTTCTATTAACCTTCTCACAGAATTTTAAGCGACCATTCGACATACTGTCGGAGTAAACCCATAATCGAGAGTCTTTGCAAAAGATATGAAAAACCCGCAAAGCATTACTGCCCTGCGGGTTCTGATGTGACAGGAACGTTATAAATCCCCTTGACCGTGCTGACTCTGGATTGAATTCAATCTTCTCTTCTCCTCGATGAACATTTCCTCTGCCAACTCAACACCTTGCCCTCCGAGTGAAAGCTCTGCTTGTCGCATCGCCTGCTCCGTGTGTGCCAGACGTCGTTCCGCCTGTACAATGGTCTGTGCCGTCGGATGAGACATGGCCTGAGATACAGCATAATGAAGCTTGTTCACCGCATTTTGCGCCTGAGATACGGTGGTATCGGCTTGCAAACTGGAATCATAACGCTTCGGCATGAGTATTCCTCCTTGGGATTATCATGTTCCTGTTACCCCTTTAGGATGGATAACACAAGCCTTCCTTATTCTTCTTTTGTGTTTTCATCGTAACTTTAGTTGATTACGCTACGTTAATTAGATAATCATGCCGAATCAGGAGGAATTCATTTGAAGAAAATATTACTGACACTCTGTATGCTGCCCTTCTTCATTTGGTTACAAGGCTGCGCTCCTGCAACATACGAGATAGAAGGATATACAGAATCATCCATTAATCCAGACATCCCGGTTCCAACCAATGCAAAGCTTGTTGAAAACATAGCTTATTCGGATGATCCCAACCTTAAAAAAGGTGCTAAGTATGAACTCAAACATATTGGGGGTGAGCAAGGACTATACCCGCCAATGGATTATTTTCAGAAGCTAGCGGATACAGGATGGGTGGAATTAGAGGAAAAACGGCTGGGACATGTACATTTTCTGAAAAAGGATACTACCGTCATTGCCATTGAAATTCGAGAAGATACCTTCCAAATTACTGAAATGGTCAAAGGTGCTATGGAGTAACACATCCTTTCACTGCTACCCAAACGCAAAAAAAGGAGAGGCACGTAGCCCCTCCTTTCTGATGTGTGGACAGTTTTCTCCACTCACCTTGTTATATCCTGTTACTTCACGAACTTTGCGACTTTGACGAGCACTTCTTCTTCTGTCGGCGCACTGATGTACCGACCGTTGATAAAGACAAACGCACGTTTCGCGCAAGGACCGCAATAGGATTTGCACCCAATCTTGATCTCCGTGTCTGGAGCCATTTTTTGCAACTTGGGCACAATCGATTTCAGTCGGACATGATTACACTTTTCGCATACACGGATATCGTTAGCCATGAGTTCCCCTTCTTCGCGCCCTTAGTGGTCGCCGTGATTACCTTGGGATGGATTCGTAATAACAAATCCCTCTTCCGGGAAGTAGAGGTAGTCAATTTTAACACCGTTCAACAAAGGCTGGTCATTTGCAAGAATGACATCAATCTCTTTATCGGTAGATACAACCGTATCATTTTCTTTTGGTGTGTCGAGATCAAGCCCGTAGTGAGCATGGTCACCATGTGCATGGGTGATGACAACGCGCAGTTTTTTTCCTTCGTTCTCCGGCTTGTCCAATTCAAGCTTCAATACTTTAGCAGCATTACGCGTAATTTTGCAGTTCATTCTCTTCATCTCCTATATTGTAATTGCAGGTTTCAACAATTTCAGCATTCTTAAACTACAGCATCTATTGTAAAGAAAGTTACCGCTCTTCGCAATAACATTGATGCGAATTCAATGTTAAAATGATCCATCGGGCCGCAAATTAAGAAGGAGCCCCTTCCTGAAGCACAGGATATTTGCGTTCTGCCCGGCTTACAAACCAGTTCATCAGAATCAAAGTGACCCCGATATCATCGATGGGCATAAAGGGCATTACGTCAGGAAGTACCCAGTACAACAGCGCTGGAATAATAAACAACAGCTTTTCTCCCAAAGGAATCTGCGGAGCCCGGAGCAGCCGGGGGAGCCTTTTGAAAACTTGTGTCCATCGTTTGAACGACAGCAGTCTTCTCCACTTCATTTGAATCCCTCCGTATAATAAATATATGTCGCCTAAACGGCACGTTCATCATTACCCGTTCGAAAACCATTCAGAACGAATGACGTGACATGCCATTATCAAAAAATAATAAAAACGGAACGTCGCTCATAGCGTCCGTTCCTGTTATACGAATGATCTACTGTTAAGTTTCACACCATCATAATTCGGGGTCTTGCTTCATTGTCCATTGGATAACAGTTCAGCCAGCAACATTCCCACTTCGATACAAATATCATCAAACTGTTCTACGGGAAGCGGATTAACACCCAATCCAACTTCTACCGTGAAGCCCGGTCTACCGAAATCTTGAATAAACCAGTCCTTGTATCCGGCATCACTGCCACCGAGCTTCACCGCCTTGTACCCGGAAGCTTTGGCGAGTCTACGCGACAGCGGTCCACTCTCCCTGGGTTCCAGATCACGGTAGTTCCAATAGATCTCCTGGCCCTGACTATGCAGGGATACAACCGCATCAAATGTATGTTGCTGCGTCCACTGCGCAAGGGCCTGTGCCTCCGGTTCTGTCAATGGCGCTGTCCCCGCATAATCCCTGGGGCCAGGTGAGGTCATACCTCTTCTCGCTGCCTCTTCATCCCAATGGGCTGGAAATTGATCATTCAGATCCACCCCTCTGATGTTGGCCTTCCAATGGGTGAAATGTGATCTGTCGGCATTCCAGGCTAACAACTGCTGTGCATGGGGGTGCTGATTGACCACACCTTCCTGAACCAGTTCGACCCCGTCTGGATTAACCATCGGCACGGCCCAAAGTGTCGTCTCTTGCATCCAGCGTTCTGTCTGGTATTGATGCCATGTCCTATGTGCACTATACGCCTCGGCGTACTCTTCGATAAACTTCATCAGAACCGCTGTTGTCAACCACTCGTTCGCATGAATGGAAGCGTTAACATGGATATGTCTCGACCCTTGCCCAATACGCAAATAAGGCAGCGCCTTCCCCATGACACTTGTTCCAATGGACCCCGTTTCAATAAACGGGTATTGATTCTCCAGCTTGTCTATATCCCTGATTAATTCTCGATAACCATACTCTCCCTGAATCTTTACAATAGTTTTTCCATTCGAAGCCGGAATATGAATACAGCGACCAACCCAGTCGGTTATATTGGTAATTTCGGGATTGGCCTGGCGCAACACCTCTTCGTCCAGACCAAATCTCCCTGCAATCTCCCCTACACGTTCTCCAGGCGGTACAGCGTATCTGCGACCCGTCCCGGGGACAATACGTAGCATCTGACCTGCCAGCAAGTATGGCTGGGAAGCCACTTCCGGGTTTAGTGCAGCAAGGAACTCTTTGGTCATATGGTGTGCTGACGCAATTCGCGGCAACGTATCTCCCCGTTGAACAATAATCCACTGTAGATCCATGTTGTTCTCCTTTCCACAGGAAAAGACAGGTCTCCTGTCCAGTTCTGACCGATTTCGTGTCTGTAACATATGTATGCAGGTCAGGTTGTCCGTCATGTGACAAGAATCATGTTTATCTCCTGTTAATGCATAATGACGACAAAAAATCCCGGAACCTCACAGTTCCGGGATAGTCCACAACCAAATTACATTAATTAAAAGTCTTATTCATGCATATTTTGAATATAACTATGATAATTGCGTTACCTGCCAGACAACAGGGGTCTTGGAAATCTGCTCCCCCAACCATCGACGGGTGATATTCTGGAACATTCTCGGGTCACCCGTGCAGAAAAATTGATGCACCGGAGTCTCATCCCCACTGGCCAGCTTTCGTTTGTCATATAAAATCGTACTGATTTCACGTGCCGTTTCATCTGCTGAACTGATTAACTTCACTTCCTGTCCCATAACTTCCTGAATCGTGTCCATGAGAAAGGGATAATGCGTACAACCCAGAATAAGACAATCGATTGGCTGTTGTTTGATCTCGCCCAATGATTGTTCCACCGTATGTGTCGTGTGCTCGGAACGAAATTCACCTTGTTCCACCAACGGCACCAGCGCCGGACAAGCCTGACTGACCACATCAATATAGGGGGACAACTGCTTGAGTGCCGATGTATAAGCCCCACTACCTATGGTACCCGTGGTACCAATCACACCAATACGTCCTGTACGTGTCGCTGTGATTGCGGCCCGCGCACCCGGATGTATAACACCAATGACAGGCATATTCACCTTGGCACGGATATACTCCAACGCGGCTGCTGTTGCTGTGTTACAGGCGATAACGATAACCTTCGGATCGAATTGGATCAAGAAATCAACGATTTGTTCCGTAAATTGTTTTACTTGTTCGGACGAACGGGGTCCGTACGGTGTCCGGGCAGTATCCCCAAAATAAATGATCTTTTCCCGCGGGAGCTGACGCATCACTTCCTTGGCGACGGTCAATCCCCCCACACCGGAGTCTAATATAGCGATTGCTTGCTGCACGAACACACCGCTTCCTTCTTCATTGAATTGGTTCTCAAAACGATTGTTTCTCAGAGCTTTCTTCCTACCGTATGAACATTCCGGCAAAAAGGTACCTACATCTTACCCGATTTCATCGCAGGGTTCAAATTAAATCCACGCGCTACGTCATCTATGTGTGGACACGCAACAAAGCAGGCTCTCCTCTAATCAGAGGAAAGCCTGCTTATCAAGCTTTGCTTAGTTGTCGTCCTTGGACTCATCCGCAGGAAGCTTCGCTACGATGTCAATTCCGGGTTCATCCACTGTTTTATCGATATCATTATCAACAATGGCTGCCGATATGCGAATTTCTTTCCCTTCAGCGCAATTGCGCCAGGATTGAATATCCTGAATCACGACATCTGCGGTCTCTTTAACTTTGGATACGATCTGCGAACTTTGTTCTCCCACGATACCAGCCAGTTCCTGACCTTTCTCCGATACCTGACGAGCACCTTCTGTAATATCCTGACGAAGTTCACGTCCCGATTTCGGCGCCAGCAATAATGCCGTTACTGAACCAACCACGGAGCCAATAAGAGCTCCCCACAACAAACTTTTGTTAGAATCCTTCACGTCACATCTCTCCCTTTACTATTGTTTAAGTACCGGATCAGAAGCAACGGTCTGTCGCTCAGCCATCCGGGCGAATGCCTACTCTGTTGATGCATTATAAGCAGCACAGGCTTGACTTGACACTCCAGATGTTAAAAATAATCTGAACGCCCTTTTTGAATGGATGCAAATGACTCGGCTAACTCAGTTCTGACGAGCCGGCTCGAGATCAGCCGCGGCATGCTCATCCCCCGGGTCCAAATCAATCACATATCGTCCAGGTGCAATCAATGCCGCCTGATGTTCACAACGCCAGCGACGTCCACCTGAAGAACCCAGCGTCTGTCCATCTTGCAGAACATCCCCCTGATCAAATATGTAATACGCTGCACCCAGTAAGGTCTGAGCAACCGTATCGGGATCAAGACCGACGAAGTGACACTGGACATCAGGTACACCCAGCGCAGATAATCCCACGGTATCCATGACCAACCCGCGCTGTTCCTCTGTACCTCCGGCTTGATACATTCGAACGTTCATGGCTGCATACAGATGTTCCTCACGTTCCTGAGCTTGCGTATATGCTTCCGGTTCAACCAGCTTGTCACTGCCATACCAATACAGCGCATCACAGGTCAAACTTTCCATGATTGCCAGTACAGTCTTCTGAAACAGCTCCAAGCGCTGTTTGCGAGGCATGGCAGCGGTGAACATATCATGTATCCGAATGGAGTAACGCGCAGCTTCCACAGCTTGTCCTGCATCCGGCCAATGCCATGCTTGTTGCAGAGCACCGCCAAAGCGAGCACGATCTGCGATTTCATTCACAGGAAGCATGCAAGTCTGAGCAGGGATATCCCCTTCCTGGAAGGATACCTTATGGTCCAGATGATAGAAGACAAGCATCTCATGCTTTTGCCCTCCGCTTTCTTGTTTCACATCCAGTCGGACTTGTCCTGTATGACGAATCATCGCTTCCTGCAAACGCAGGCGATCCACCTCTGGACGTTCCCGGAACAAAAGTTCAACCATATACACCGGATGGAATCCGGAAGGTGTTTCATTTGTTTCGTTACTTTCAGTATTTACTTCATTGAATTCTTTTGATTCATTTGTCATGCGATTTCCCTCATTCCTTACGCTGTCCCTCGGCCTGTGCCGTATTGAAAGGACCAAGTTCTTTTTCCACGTAGGCGCTAACCTGAGTAGTAAAATGTTCAAGTATACTCGGCAACTCTACGCTAAGTGGATGGAGCTCAGACCGCTCCCAAGTGAAATAATCCTGCACCAGTGGCTTGCGTAACGTGACAAGCTGACGCAATATCTCATAGGTCGGATTATCAAAAACCTTTTCTTCATAATTAATCTGAATAATATCATCATAACTGCTCGCATCTCTCATGATGAAGCCGTCTATCAGATAACTTCCCACATCGGTAACAATTTCGATCGCCAGGTGAAGACAACGTTCCTGTACCATCCCCAGCATGAGACTGCCATCCCAAGCTTCTGCTGCCCCGCGAAGCCCTTCAGCTACTTCCGGTACAGCAGCAAGCCGGCGGGCAATCTGTTCTCTGTTCACATAATACATTCGTTCACTTCCCGTTCAGTGAGTTATCGGTTCCGTTTCCCTCTTCGCTTAAGCCAGAATATCATCACAGGACAAGCGATTAGAAACACAACAAAAATATATAGAAATTCCATAACGTCTCTTAAATCGCTCATGCAGAGTCCCCTTTATCTCAACGTAGTTTGAATGACAGATCAGATTTCGTAGTCCACTGCAATTGACTGTTCTCTGACTTCGTTCATGTACTTGATAACTTCCTGATGAAGCGGGTGTACCTGATACGCCTGGAGATCCTCCAGTGACGCAAACTCCGCTGTGAGTGAAATGTCGAACGATCTCTCCGAGCGAAGCACATCAATCCCGATTTCAAGTGAAACCAAGACATCAATTTTACCTTCCAGATTGCGAAGCACCTGAGCTGCAGCTTCAATACTTTCTGCTGAGCGATCTTTCATTTTGAACAGGACAATATGTTTTATCATCTGGGCAAACACCTCGTTTAATATAATAGTAGAAATGAATGAATTTTCATGTATCCAAAATATATCATAACGTTCTCTATTACGAAAGGATACTTGGAAACGTTCTCTTGATAAGAAAAACTAATCCGAACCGTTTCCTTTCGATTCGGATTTCTTTTGCGTTCCATCCTCCGTCTGTTTCGCGGATTCATCCTGCAGAGTTTGTCCTGTTTCAGCTTGCTGTTTGATGTTGTCTGGAGTTTGCTGTGGTTTGGCCCATTCACGATTCATCAGATCCTCCTGATCTTCCTGTTTCTTCAACACTGCAATGGCCTGTCTGAGCTTTGCAGGCAATGGAAGACCGATTTTGGCATAATTCTCGGTAATCGAAATGAGTTCATTCACCAGATAGAAATAAATAGCTCCGCCTTTGATAAAATCGGTTCCCATGATCAGATCAATTCGATGAGCAAGCAAAACAACGGTCAGCATGAGCCCTTTGCGAGCAATCCCCCAGAATCCAATGTTGCTATTCAACCCGGTACCTGTTCTTACCGCCGCTGCCAAACCTGTTATATAATCCACAGCCATCGCGACCGCGAGCAGGCTCAGCAATTGATCCCATCCGCCAAAAGCAAACGTAACAAATGCTCCCGAGATGACAGCAAAGGTATTCACAGATAGATGCACGTTCCTCACCTCTCCTTTACACTTGAGTATCATACAATATATGTAAAAGTAAGAGATTTGACAGGTCACATGTCATGCTGAACATGCGGATTTATCATTTCAGATTTGTGCACATCCTCTTCGCAACAAGGGAGCGAAAATCACATGCTTTTGGGGAATTCAGGGAAATAAACCGCATCATATCAACAAAAAACAGATAAAAGTTCTTTAGACCTAATAATAAGTAATTAGAACTATATTATTTTTATTCCTGTTCAATTTCTCCCCTCATTTTTAGTGAAACATTGTAATCTAGGAATATACTAGGATGTGAATTGCGCATGGTCTAGTTCGTAGTTCCCTCTTTATCGTGAATTCACGCATTGACGCATTTGTAACCGGTAATCCCGGCACTTGAAAGTACCCCGTTGTTTATTGTAGTATTTGGTTAAAAAAAATCGGAGGAAATATGCCTAATCAACCAGAACAACATTCCATCCAGGCGTGGTCTCTGATCAACCGTAAATACTTGGGAAAAGGCGTCCGTGTTAAACGATTCCGAAAACCGACACGCTGTCAAATCCGCAATCGTGTTCTTCTTGCCGTGCTGATGGCCAATGATATCAAGTTGTCCCAGCTTGCTGAAGACCTCTCCATCTCTTCACGCAGTGTCAGTGCGTGGGTATATGAAGGACGGATACCCGGCAGTACCAATTTGGACAAGACTTGCCAACTACTCGGCTACCCGCGTCATATTCTCTTCAATGAAGAAGTTGTGCGTAATAGCCCTGTCATATGTCAACCCGAGTCATCTCGCTTCATGAAGCGTACGGTGACCCGTTCTCCGGTTAGTAACCGTATTTTGACAGGCTTGTGTATGGTCCATGATCTGTCGGTGACAGATGTCAGCCACTGGATCGGGGTTCATCCCGGCACTTTCCGCAAATGGCTGCATCAGGGAACACTGCCTTCTGCTGCATTTCAGGAACAAGCGGAGCAATTTTTCCGTATCCCGAAAACTATTTTGTTCGCAGATGTCATCTTGAAAGATCGTCGCAACAACTAATAAGCGAACAGTCAAAAGGCTCTGATCTCCCCATAGGGAGGCCAGAGCCTTTTTTAAAATAAAATGCATGCCTTCTCTCTCGGACTTGAAGCACTGTTCTGGCTATTCCATCAGAAATGTCAGATAACCTACCCTTTTTCGCCTTTTGCTCCCAAGGAGAGCCATCACAGCCCGCTACAAGCTAAGTTTATGCATTTCATCGAGACCATTCTCTCTAAAAGGTCATCCTAACCTCGTGTTTAACACTTCATTAATATATCTCAATCCGGTATATCGAGGACGAAGCGTATGCGCTGTGTTGAATGCATGTTCCACCATCTCCGGTGTTACACCGAGTTGCTCAGTAGTCACAGGGCCACCTACTTGTTCCAACCATGCGATGAGCTGAGAAGCCTCTGGCAATTGGTCATATATCCCAAACACCGGTTCACCCGATGTCTGTGCAAGTTCTTTATATTTCACCGTAAGCAATGCACAAGCTACGCCAACTTTGGCACCATGCAGAACCGGTCTTTCTCCCGCTTGCATCAGATCCATCTCCAAGATGTGGGATAGATGATGCTCACCTCCGGATGCCGGACGGGAATGGTCAATGATCAGCATGGAGATACCGGAAACAATTAATGCGTCCATTAATACAGCTACTCCCTCTGCTCGCCCCTCCGCAATCGCTTGTACATGATCTATGCAGGTATTCAGCGCTTCTTCTGTCATCCGATAAGCAACTGGACAGAACGGTTCTCCGCCCAGTTCACGGGAAACAATCCAGTCTGCAAGCGAAGTATATTTACCAAGCATATCTCCGAATCCGGCAGCCGTCATCACTTGTGGGGCTTGCTCCAGAATATCCAGATCGGCAAAGATGGCTTCAGGCGGAACAGCCTGAAATGTCTGTTTGATTCCGCTTACAATTAAGGGTGCACCCGCAGAGGTAAACCCATCCACTGAAGCCGCTGTCGGTATCGACAAAAAGGGCTTGTTCATTTTGGAACAAACAAATCTCACCAGATCATGAATGGTACCTGAACCCACCGCAATAACAGCCTGACTTTCCAGATTCACACCCAACATGACCTGTACAATAGCCGCTTCATCCGCAATGATATCCCCCGTCCGATTCTCCGGCAGAGCGATCTCATCCACATGCATTCCCGCTTCGCGAATACTACTCAGCACATCAGATCCGGCGGCCCGAAACGTATGTTGATCATAAATAATCGTCACCTGATGGTATCCTTGCTCAGACAAATAACCCGGTAACCTCTGAATGGCCCCAGCTTCCAGATGTATCAGCATATCCACCACCCGGTGTTGATGACCGCAAGCACACTGCTGTGCTTCCTTATTCCATGCTGCAATTCGTTCGTTCATATTCATTCGCTCTTACCCTCCCATATGAGATATCATGCATAATTAACGGGTTAAAACCACAAGATAAAAAAGGAAATAAAATGTGATGATTTTCCTGATCACACTTTACTGCCTGTACCCAATATTTGCAAATCCATATCTCACATTTCCAAGTAGGTGAAGCAATGAAATTAACAAAAGAATTAGGAATTTCGCTCGGTTTTCTCGCCGGAACCACTTTTGGCAGCGGTATCGCTTTTTTGTTTCGTCTCCAGTCGGTTGAAGTGGTTGCCAGTGTAACGCTATTTGGTATTGCAGGAGCCATTGCCGGGATCATCACGGCAGTCATTCTGCGCCAGCGGCAACATTAGCATTAGCATGCTGGTAGCAAAATGTAGGCTTCACACGAATGATCCACAAAATAAAAAAAGGTTCGTGAGTTGCCCTAGAGCAACTCACGAACCTTTTTTTGTTAGATGCGGTCGAGAGGACTCGAACCTCCACGGGGGTTAGCCCACACGGACCTGAACCGTGCGCGTCTGCCAATTCCGCCACGACCGCATAATATGTATCTCCTCATCCATCGATGAAAAGCGTTCCGGTGAAACAATTCCTTGTTTTACCGTAATTCAGAGTATACATGCTCCAAAATAAAAATGCAACTTCTTTTTTATTCATTCAAAAAAAGGACATATGTCCTTTTTTCTCAACTTCAAACACCCTATCGTAGCATTAAACAACAAATATACCATCCATAAGAATGCAAAAATGAAGGAGAGATCCACCTTGAAAACAACCCATCTGTGCTTTATCGGTGCCGGGTTTCATGCATCCACGAATATTTACCCTTCTGTTGTTGAAGCCGGAGCGCAGATCCAGGCCATTGCCACACGCAGTATGGAACGCTCTGAAGCAGCTCTGCTACGATTTGGCAGCAACGGACAAGCGTATGACAATGCTCAGCTTATGTTGCAGCAGGAAATCTGTGACGGAGTCGTTGTGGTCGCCCAGCCTGTAGATCAGACCGCTCTTGTTCTCGAATGCATTCGGGCTGGCAAGAATGTATACGTGGATAAGCCGCTCGGATGGAACACAGCGGAAGCCGCCACTGTAGCAGAAGCTGCCGAGCAGGCTGGCGTCGTTGTCATGGTCGGTTTTATGAAACGTTATGCCCCCGTATACATGAAGCTGAAGGAGCTAATTGATAGTGGTTCGCTAGGTAAGGTACGTTCATTCCAGATGAAATTCGCTGTAGACAGTACCCCATTTTGCAAGGATGAGGAACAGTTCATGAAGCTCGCTGCCATTCATATGGTCGATCTGATGCGTTACTTATTCGGGGAAGTAATACGAGTTACAGGCACAACCGTGAAGGATGGGGGACACATTAATCAAAGCATTTCCCTTGTATTTGAGAATAACGTAGTAGGCAGCGCTTATTTTACCGGCATGAGTGCTTGGTCACGGGAGAGTGAAAATGTACTCGTCACCTTTGACAACGGATTTGCGTCAGCTGAAGAGATCAACACACTTACTGTTCATCAATCCCGAAGCTCGACCAGCCCTCCCTGGAAATCTCTCGAGGAGCAAGATACCGTATATACACCTTCCGGGTCTCCCATGTCAGGAGCTTATCGCGACCTTTATCTACGCGGGTTTGTTGGTGAAATGGCGCACTTCATCGCGTGTTGCCAGAATCAGACTGTCCCACATTCCAGCGCCAAGGATAATATTGCAACGATGGCTCTATGTGACTCCATTCTATCGTCACTGAAGTAGCGTATATACGCTCATGATCATATTTTATACATCCAGAGAAGAGGAACTAATCTCATGTTGGACACAGGTCTACTTATCATTCGTCTCGTGATTGGTTTCATTATGATTGGACATGCATGTAAGAAACTGTTTGGCTGGTTTGGAGGCGAGGGTATATCAGGGACGGCTGAATTCTTCGGAGCGATTGGCCTGAAACCGGCTAGAGCCTTGGCAGTGTGTGCCGGACTTGCTGAACTGATCGGTGGATTCCTTTTTGGAGTCGGTCTATGGATTATCGTTGGTGCCGTTCTGCTCATTCTTCCGATGATTGTAGCCATAGCCAAGGTGCATGCCGATAAAGGTCTATGGAATCTGAACGGAGGATTCGAATATAACCTTGTGATGATCGGATCATTACTTGGTGTTGCTCTCGCAGGAGCCGGTGCATACTCCCTCGATGCCCTGATATAATGTACAAAATTCATCACATGGAGCCTCAATGTTTCGCAAGACGAAACCGGGGCTCTTTTTTTTCTTATAGACATCATCGCATCTGCCTGAGCCTAGAATTAGGGTTTATAATCTGCATCATAAGTGATATGCTCTTTCATGAACTATACGTACTTTATGTAATATAACCACCCAAATAGATACCATAGAAAATCACCGGAAAGTGGAGGTGTACTTATAATGAAAAAGGACGCAACCAAGCTATGTCCCGCGCCATACGGCTGTTCCGTGGAAGTTACCCTCAGTGTGATCGGAGGCAAATGGAAAGGTGCCATTTTGTATCATTTATTCTCCGGTCCTTTGAGATTTAACGAGCTCCGAAAATTGTTTCCTGACATCACCCAGCGTATGCTCACCCTGCAACTTCGAGAGTTGGAAGGAAGCGGAATTGTCCATCGTGAAATATACCCCCAGATCCCACCTAAAGTGGAGTATTCCCTCACACCATTTGGTGAAACGTTACGGCCGATCATCTTCAGCATGCGAGATTGGGGAGAAACGTATACAAATGAGGTTCTGGCCAGATCCTCACAAGAGGTATAAAACACAAAAGAAGCTGGCCCTGGTTTTTAGGGAACAGCTTCTTTGCTTGCTTATTTGATAACCGTCTGGATCGTAACCGTACGGTTACGTCCCTCTTCCTTCGCTTGATACAATGCATTATCCGCCAAGTGAAACAGTTCTGTGGATGTTGTGGAGTGCTTCGGATATTCAGCAATTCCAGCCGAGATGGTGACGGAACGATCTATAGGCAATATGCTTTCTTCGACCGTTATTCGGATACGTTCAGCAATCTCAAAAGCCACGTTAGACTCGGAATTTCTTAACAAGACTACAAATTCCTCTCCACCAAACCTGGCGCAGACATCTTCTGTTCGAACAGACAATTGAATGATATTGGCAATATGTTTCAATACTTCATCCCCAGCATGATGCCCGAATGTATCATTAATGGACTTGAAGCGGTCAATATCCAGAACAATAATGGAGAACGGCACGTCATCCTGAATCCATTCCTGGATGACTTCTTCGAAGGTTCTACGATTGTTCATGCCTGTTAACACATCTGTTCTGGCATCATAGACAAGCTGGTTAGTCTGTTTCCTAAAGTTCGCCAATGCGCCAACAACCGCTCTTGTGAGAAGGTCTGCCTCTCTATTCCAGTGAGGTTTCATCACAGGCAGATCCACTTGTCCCTTATCGACCTGATTCACCAAATCAGCCAGCATAGCAAAAGGACTGGCCAGCTTGCGTGCAACCCGAACCACAATAAGGGTCAGGATCAGGAAAGGCACTGAGGTGTACAGCAACAACATACGGATATGATGATTCAACTGATCGTACACCGTTTGGGTTGGAGACACGATTACGACGCCCCAATCTGTTGATGGAACTTTGTAATAACCTGCAAGCGAATCCACACCTGCCAGATTTTTGTATTGTTCTTTACCGTGCTTGTTTACTAGCAGCTTTTGCACCACTTCATTTTTACTGACATTTTCACCAATTCGATTGGTGTTTGGGTGAAATAACAAAGTGCCCTTCTTATCCACAATAAAAAAGTAGGAACCATTACTTGTCTTGAGCTGACTGCCAAAAGACAGACTCAATATATTATTTTCCTGCAAAAAGATATTTCCACCGATTGTTCCTTGGTACTCCCCTGCCGAATCAAAGATCGGTTCACTGACAAATACAATTCTGCGTTTGGTTCTGGGTGTCTGGTACGCTTCGGAGATATACGAAGCCCTCAATTTAACCGCTTCTTTTGCTGCATTGGAACTAACATGGTGACCTACACTAGCCTGTGAGTACGGTGAGGTAGACCTGATTACTCCCTCTTTATTTACCAAAGAAACGGAATTGAAGAAATTACTGCTATTGCGAACCAAATCCAATGTGGAATTCAACTCTTTTGTATTGGAGTGATCCATATCCGGGAAATATGTGGCTGCATATTTCAAGCTCTCCTGCATGGAATAAAAAAGCGAATCCAGCGTTTGGCTCATTTGCACAGCGCTTGCATAGTTTAGGGACAGGGTGTTATCAATGAGTGACTGTTTCTGAGATGTATAAGATGAGATAACCATGAGGGTCAATGTCATTAAAACTGAAATAGTGACCAACCCGCCGAGTAAAGCCGTGAGGCTAATCTTCTTGATGTTTTTTATTTTTCTTCGTAATCTAGATCTCTTGATCTGTGCAATCATCGTTTTACTTCCCCCGGATTTTCATGAAAAAGCATATTCCTTCTATCTTATACGAAAGTTGTTAAGATCAAATAAAGAGACTGAGAAATCTTAACAATTACATCGTAAGATTGACGATTTAATGACATTTTACTTTCCCTGGAAGAATCACTGTTCAGAATCGCCCTAATCGACAATGATATATCCTTCTTCTGGCTCTTGTTCAACAAACCCTGCCATCTGACGAACCTGAAATTCGATCGGGTGATGACTACCCATTAAAATGCGATTTTGAACTTCATCCGCTGTTTCTGTAGGTAATGCGAACGCACGTGTATAAGCAAACTGTGCCTGAAGTGTCGTATAGATCGCATTGACAAGTCGATCGTTGCCCGCACGCCCGAACACATTAAGGATGACAGCTCCGTCCGAGTCCAGCTTGTCCTTGACCATGGCAAAAAAATCACTGGATATAAACTGCTCGGGTGTACCCGTTGCCGTAAAGGCATCAATAACAATATAATCATATGTCGCAGCGGGTTCCTGGCCTAATAATTCACGACCATCCCCAATGAGCACAGGACTTCCCTCATATCCAAAAAAGGTCCGGCTCAACTCCACGACCTCTGCGTCAAGCTCAGCCACCTTTACCTGACGATCAGACAAGTAGGTTGGCAATGTGCCAATACCATGTCCCACCATAAATACGGTATCAAACTCAGGATCATTAGTTTCCATAAGATGCACCATCGCTCTTGGATACTCCAACACCATCCGGGCAGGCTCATCCAGATCCATGGCGCCCTGCACAGCTGCGTTGGAGAATTCTAATACACGAAACTGGCCCTTTTCTCCATAAAGCTTTTTGGTATCATATACCGTCAGCTCATGCTGTTCACTTTTATTCCGATACAGAACTCTCACTAACCGTTCTCCCTTCGATCTCTTGCACACATTCGACATATACCTTCATTCTATTACACGGGATGACAACATACCACCCTATACTTTAAAGATCATAGTACAACAAAAAAACCGTTCCGACTCATACGGAAACGGCCTTTTGATGAACCATTCAACACCACTAAGACCCTATGGCCTCATGCAGAGCCTGGACATATGCTACACCCAGATTAGAGAGAGAAGTGCTCTTGTGGCTTATCCACCCTACATTAATGGATTCCTCACATTCCAGCGGTACAGGAATGATCTCGTCTCCATTCAGATCAGCGCTAAGTACACCCGTAGAGATCGTATAACCATTCAGACCAATCAACAGGTTAAACAATGTTGCGCGGTCATTGACCTGTATGCTTTTGGGGTGAGATAACGTACTCAGGATTTCTTCGGAAAAATGAAAGGAATTGTACTCTCCCTGATCAAATGACAAGTACGGATAATCCTGCAGTTGCTCGATTGCAACCGACTCTTGCTTCGCCAGCGGGTTCTTCACACTGATAAAGATATGGGGCTTGGCTATGAACAAACTCGTGAAAACCAACCCCGCATCTTTTAACAATTTGTTAATCACCTTCGCATTGAACTCATTCAGATACAGGATGCCAATTTCACTACGCAGGCTTTTCACGTCCTGAATAATCTCGTAGGTCTTTGTCTCCCGAAGCGCCAACTCGTATTCATCCTGACCATACTGCTGTACCAGACGAACAAAAGCATTCACTGCAAACGCATAATGCTGCGTCGATACAGAAAAGTGCTGCGGGGATGGCTTGGCGTTCAGATAACGATTCTCCAGCAATTCAGCTTGTTCTACCACCTGACGCGCATAACTCAGAAACTCAACGCCTTCTTTAGACAGAGATATTCCCTTATTGGTACGTTCAAAAATAGTAATTCGCAACTCCTGCTCCAGATCCCGAATGGCATTCGAAAGGCTGGGTTGCGAGATAAACAACCTTTTGGCTGCTTCATTCATGGAACCGCGCGTGGCAACTTCGATCACATATTTTAGTTGTTGTAATGTCACTGCACTATTCCTCTTTTCGTATCAATTGAATCTATTATATACCAAAAGAGGATCCGAACTTAAGCCATGCTTGCTGTCGGTCTCACTACAATCTCATTTACATCCACCTCTGCCGGCTGGCTAATGGCGAACAAGATACTTTGCGCAATCGCCGAGGCAGGAATGGATATGCGCCGATACTCTTTCATGAGATCACGTGCTTCTTCATCAGAAATCGTATCCGCGAGTTCCGATTCCGTCACGCCCGGCGATACAAGGGTTACACGGATATCTCCGCCTACCTCCTGTCGCAATCCTTCCGAGATGGCGCGGACCGCGTATTTGGTTGCACAATACACCGCAGCCGTTGGTGACACGGCATAGGCTCCAATAGAGGCGATATTAATAAACTGGCCAAAACCCTGCTTTTTCATGACAGGCAGTCCAGCTGCAATGCCATGCAGAACCCCACGAATGTTAACATCTATCATACGATTCCACTCATCTACTTTTAACGATTCAAGGGGAGATAGCGGCATAACTCCAGCGTTATTTAAAATAACATCGACACGTCCATAGCGAGTTTGAGCGAGGTCAACGATGGTTTGCATCTCTTCCAATCTGGTAACATCCAGCGAATGATACTCCACAGATCCACCTTCCAAACGAATGGAGGAGGCCAATGCCTCCAAACGTTCCATACGTCTAGCTCCAATAACTACATGTGCTCCATGCTGTGCAAGCAATCGAGCTGTTGACTCGCCAATTCCACTACTCGCACCGGTAATGACAACAACTTTCCCTTTTACATTGGACATATTATATCGCTCCTTATTTGGTTTTTATTGTACATTTTCTCTATACAAAACCATGCCTGCATGATACAAAACGCCGTCCCTGAAGTCTCCATCCGCTGTAAATCCCGTATCATCCACGTATTCTATATGTTTCCCATGAACAACATAGCGACCCTGATAGGCACTTTGCCGATCTCCTCTCGCTTCATCATATCTACCACAAGGAAGAAGTTCGTGTCTGATATATCCATCCTTCGTGACCCACATCCCCACATACGGGTGTTTTGGTTCTTGTTGGTCGCCCATTGAATTGCGCTCCATTGTTTCTCACTCCTCTCTGCTTCATAAGATTCCGTTGCTTATCTCCATTATGTAGAGGATCAGTCGTTGTACGATAGAAAAATTCCGCAGTATTCTTGCCTATTCCTCCAGCGCGTTTTAAAATAATAGTAATAGTGGTTTACAAGGGGGTTGTAATTCATGCTTATCAAAACAAATGAAACGGATACGGGCATCACGGAGCAGCAGCAACAATTGGCTCAACTTATTGAGCATTTCACCCCAAGTGACGGGATACATCCAACAGCAATTCCATCCCTTGCCTTAATCCGTGCCTCCGAGATCTCACAACCCATATATTCCGTTTATCAGCCTTCCCTCTGCATTGTCGCCCAAGGTTCCAAATTAGTTATACTCGGCCGCGAGAGCTACACCTACGACCTGTCACAATATTTGGTAGCTTCCGTAAACTTGCCTATTTCAGGGCAGGTTGTACAGGCTACAACCGAACATCCCTATCTATGTATTCGACTGGATTTTGATTCAGGGCAGATTTTCGATCTGATTCAGGATACCCCTTCTGCACAACCCAAACCTGACCATTCAACACAAAGAGGATTGTTTGTTAGCTCAACCAAACCTTCCCTTCTTGAAGCTGTGATCCGATTGGTTCGGCTGCTGGATACACCTGAAGACATTCCCGTCCTTGCCCCTCTGTTTATCCGCGAGATTCTATATCGTATTATTCAGGATGAACATGGACATTCCATCAAGCAGTTTGCGATTCAGGACAGCCATGCACAGCACATCGCCCAGGTGATCGAAGTCATCCAATCCGATTACGCCAAGCCACTTCGGATTGAGCAACTTGCTGCCATGATCAACATGAGTTCTTCCTCATTACATCATCATTTCAAAGCGATTACCGCCATGAGCCCTTTGCAATTCCAGAAACAAATTCGATTGCATGAAGCCCGGCGAATGCTGCTTGCAGGTTCAACCGATGCCGCCAATGCTGCGTTCCAGGTTGGCTATGAAAGTCCGTCTCAATTCAGCCGGGAGTATGCCCGCATGTATGGTCTCCCTCCCAAAAGCGATATCAAACGACTTCGTCATACACTCGATATTAAATACTAGAAACAGCAAAAAGACCCGCGTCATCATGACGTGGGTTTTCGAATTCAAATAGGCAGCAGTGCCATCAAGAGAATAGGTTCTGTTTTTCAAAAACAGACATCTGGTCCTCCCCGGTAATAGGACATTCATCAGGATACATACTTCGTTTCTCCAACTTCTCGTCGATAAAATCAACCACCTGCTGTAGCGAAGCAATCTGTGCTTCAACTTTCTTCCGGTGACTCACCAGCATCTCCCGTTCATCAGGGAAATCGGCGAGATCGGAATCCATGGACATTTGTAAATAAGGCTTCATTTCCTCCAGAGACATTCCTGTTTTTTTCAGGCAAGTGATCAACTTCATCGTATGAATATCCTCCGAGCGATATACCCGATGGCGATTGGCTTTGCGTTCAGCACGGGGAAGCAGCCCAATCTTCTCATAATAACGAATTGTATCTTCCGATAATCCGGCCTGTTCTGACGTTTCTTTAATGGAGAATACTTCATTCTCACTCATCATATGGGCCTCCTCCACATTCATTTCTCTCCATATTACAACTTGGAGCTGACTCCAAGTCAAGCATAATCCATTCAATCCCAACACCCCTTGACTTGGAGTCGACTCCAAGTTATAGAATGAGCGCAGCATACAGATTCGTTCTGTAATCCCATTCTATCTGGAGGTATATATGAACATACAAAATCAGCTTCGCACCGCTCTCATCACAGGGTCAACGTCAGGAATTGGTCTTGAACTGACACGCAAGTTACTGGCTGAAGGATGGCAGGTAATCGGTCTCAACCGTTCTGCTTTCCCATCCGAGGATACCGATATTCAGAACGCCTTACGTTCAGGCCAGCTCCGTTGGGTTCAGGCTAACCTGACCAACTACGACAGTCTGAGAACTGCACTAGATCAGATTAAATCCGATACCGATTCAATCGATGTCTTGTTTAACAATGCCGGAGGCAGCGCTTCAGAGCTTCGTTTCTCTGATCAGGGGCATGAACTGCACTTTGAACTTCAGACGGTAGTCCCTTACATCATCTACATGGAATTAGTTGAGCTATTACTCAAAGGACAGATGAAAACAGTTATTAATACTTCCACCACCTCGTTCAATATGGTCAGACAATTTAATCTGAACATCCTGGAACGTCCAGCCGAATTCAAAAAACTGTTTGGTCCTTATGCCACCTCGAAGCTCGGCTTATCCCTATGGACACGCGAGGTTGCCAAGTCTGACAAAGCGGATGGTATACAATTACTAAGCGTAGATCCCGGTGGAAATAATACACTAAGGGGCAACAAAACATCCGGCCTGCCCTTCTATATCAAACCTATCATGAAATGGTTCTTTCCTCATCCAAGCCATGGCGCTTCGCTGCTCTACAATGCGGCCTTATCCCCAACCAGACACGAATCAGGTACATTTCTGGTTAAAAATAAAGCGACAGCGCTTCGCTTCACAGAGCAAGGTCCTGCTGTTTTAAAGCGGGTAAACGAGATTTACGAGCAGCGTTTCCGTACAACGCAGTCGGGAAAGCCTGCAACCAATCTATCTTAATCATGACGGATCGTGAGTAGTAAAGATAACAAAAACACGCCAAAGCGGCGTGTTTTTAGGTTTATGGGCATTATGAGCTTTATTGGTATTATGGGCATTTCTTCATTGTCACAAAGTCCACCTAACGTTTCTTTTCAGTTAGATAAAGACACTCAACAATAACACCATGCCAAAGGCGGCAAATCCGAGAATGGTCTCCATGACCGTCCATGTCTTAAGTGTCTGCGGCACAGACAGATTCAAATACTCTTTGACAATCCAGAATCCCGAATCATTCACATGGGACAAAATAATCGAACCTGCTCCCGTTGCGAGCACCAGCAATTCAGGGCTTACACCGGGCATCGTCATGGCGATTGGAGCCACAATGCCCGCCGCTGTTGTCATCGCCACCGTAGCTGAACCTACCGCCGCACGAATCAATCCGGCAATAACAAAGGCCAGCACGAGTGGCGACAGATGCGCACTTTGGGCAAAACCCGCTATCGCGTCACCTACACCGCTGTCTGTCAGGATACGGTTGAATCCGCCGCCTGCACCGATCAGCAAGATGATGGAAGCAACTGGGCCCAGGCAATCATTTGTATATTTCAATATCTGCTGTTTGCTGAAACCACGTGCATATCCAAAAGAATAAAAGGAAAAGAGCAGAGCAAGCAGCAGTGCAATAATCGGACTACCAATGAAATCAACGACCTGACGGAATCCGTTTGTCTCTGGTAGAATCAGATCCACAATCGTAGCGAGCAACATCAGAATCACCGGAAGCAAGATCGTAAAGAGCGTGATACCGAAACCAGGCAGTTCCCGATCTTTCGTCTCGGTGAACTGTTCCATTAGCTCACTTGAAGTCTCGACTTTGATTCGCTTGGAAATCCATGTTCCATAGAGCGGACCTGCAATCGCTGCGGCTGGAAGGGATACAATCAGAGCCAGGAATATCGTTTTACCAACATCCGCATTGAAGATTCCTACAGCGAGCATCGCCGCCGGATGAGGCGGAATCAGACTGTGTACCACGGCAAGACCCGCGACAAGTGAAAGTCCGATTTTGATCAGCGACGTCCCTGTATGCTTCGCAATAACAAATACCAGCGGGAAGAGTAGCACGATCCCAACCTGGATAAATACCGGAATACCACAGATCAGCGCAACAACCATCATCGCCCAGTGTACGTTCTTCTCCCCGAAGACACGAACGAGTGTCTGGGCTATTCGTTCGGCCCCACCAGACTCGGCCATAAGTTTCCCGAGCATCGTTCCGAGCCCCAAAACAATCGCGATGAATCCGAGAACGCTTGCAACACCTTCCTGATAGGATTTCACGATACCCGTGAACGGCATCCCCGAGATCAATCCCATAAAGACAGCACCCACGATTAGGGCAACAAACGGGTTCATTTTAAATTTGGCAATCAACAGAATCAATCCAAGAATGGATATCAGTGCGTAGAGCAGCAGACTTGCATCATGACTAAGACCGAATACGGAATACATCCGAATAGCCTCCCCCAAGTTGTTATGTTGTGTCAGCACGCGGTATTACTCTGGCCCAAACGACCTGGACACTGCGCGCTTTCGTATTAAGCTTAAGCTTCGATCTTCTCTACCGTCTCCAGTAGCGCACGTTCCCCGCCAACATTCCCTGGAAACACGATATATGGGATACCACTGAATTTGGCTTCTTCCCCTGTCAACCATACCGGAATGCCCGCTGCCACTTGACCGAGCACCCTTGCTTTGCGTATGGCCAGACCTTTTGTTGCCACATCACTGGATGTAATGCCACCTTTGGCAATAATGAATTTTGGTACAACTTCAAGGGATTGCACAATCTCGACCAAAGCTGACGATACCGTCTGGCTGATCTTGAAATTACCCTCATGTCCTTCGACGGTGATGAGCTTACGGCTGCTATATACAACAACATTGTTGCCCTCCGCAAGCTGCCTGTTCGCTTCACCAATCACACGTTGAATTTCCTCCGTATATCCATCCGGCGTTAATACACGCTCCACATCGATCTCCAGACTTATGATGCCCGGAAACGTAAGCAGGTGTTCCAGTTGACGAGTCGTCTTCTGCACATAGGAACCAACAACAACGATGCCGCCATGTTGTTCCTGTCCGCTTGCGATCAGCTGTTCTTTCGGCAGAAATGCCTGATCCGAGATGCCCGCATACGATTTGACAAAGGAGGCCGCCGTCCGAAAAATAAAAGCTTTCCCCTTATCCTCTGCTTGCAGCAAAGCCAGAGAAAGTACATCCATGTCTGCATAAGAGAGCGCATTCACGATAATCGGTACATTGTCTTCGGCTTTTAGCAAAATCGCTTTGACTACATCGACTCCTTGACGGATTTCCTCCAGTGAAATGGTAAGGCAGCGACTAGCCTTAATACGGCCTGAAGTCTTCTCCTCTACCCACGATGGCAGATCTCCATGCTCATACCCAAATACTTTATCCTTGGCAAATTCCGTCTCATGAACTGGAATCAACTGTTCGCCCTCAACCATATAATGCGTATTGCCTATCGTAACCCGTCCTGCCTCGAAAAAGGCCGGAATGATCAGTTGTCCGTCATATGCACGTCCGCTGACACGCGCCACTTCTTCGGCTAGCACATCCGTCTCCAGCGGATAATACCCACGTAGCATGGAGTCACTACGACTCACAAAGGTGAAACTCGTTCCTTCCTCTGCTGCAACCTCTTGCACATTGCGGGCAATCTCCCGATTAATACGTTCCGCTGAATCTGCATCCAGCCCTCGTGTATTGGTCAAAATATAGAATAACGATTCAGAGGATCGAAATGCCTCCTGCAACAGTGGCTTGTCCCACTGCGTCAACACATCAATATCATGAACCGTCTGTACACCAGTTGGGTCATCATCCAGCACGATAATTTTGCGTGCCCTCGCATCCTGCAATTGTTTAATCTGTCCTCGCAATCCTTCAGAAGAGTTGTCCGTCCGAAGAGCTGCGGGGATATCCGATAACGTCTGATAGGTCATGTCTCTCCACCTCATATCTATATCTATATCTATATCTATATCTATTAACATTCTTTTTTCTTTTTTTAATTTTTTATTAGACCCGATTCACTTCTACACCTGCTAGTTTCTCAAAATATTGAACGATTCCGCCATGGTCATCTGCGGCTTTCCCATCAATCTTCAGTGCATGGAAAATCTCCAGCAACTGACTGCTGAGCGGTAAAGGAACTCCGATATCATGCGCCGTTTCCATCACATTGGTCATGTCTTTGAGGTTAATATCGATGCGTCCCCCAGCGACAAAGTTACGATCCAGAATGAGTGGCACTTTTGCATCCAGTACCGCACTTCCAGCGAGCCCGCTGCGGATTGCCTGATACATCTTCTCTACATCAATGCCAGCCTTGGCTGCAAATACAAGCGCTTCGGACATGGCGGCAATATTCAGGTTCACGATAATCTGATTCGCCAGCTTGGCTGTTGCACCTGAACCATTATCCCCGACTCGCGTTACATCCTGTCCTACCACTTGCAGAACCTCTTTCACAGATTCAAAAATCATTTCATTGCCACCCACCATGATGGCGAGTGTGCCATCTATAGCTTTGGGTTCACCACCACTTACGGGGGCATCCAGCATATACAAACCTGATTTGGATACAAGCTGAGCCAGCTCTTTGGAAACGACCGGCGAGATCGAGCTCATGTCGATAATGATACTTCCCGTATTGGCTCCTGCCAGCACACCTTGTTCGCCCGTTATAACGGTGCGGACATGCTCTGAATTGGGCAGCATTGTGAAGATGACATCACTATGCTCAGCTACCTCTTTCGGAGATGCTGCGCCTCGCGCTCCTGCATCAGCCAATGACATCACAGCCGTTTGATTAATATCGTATACGCTTACATCATATCCCGCCCGGATCAGGTTCAATGACATAGGACGTCCCATAATACCGAGTCCAATAAATCCAATTCGTTTCTTCATCTTGCAATCCCTCCAGCCTAAATTCTTTGCTTTTCACTCTTGTAATCGCTATCATTCCTATTCACATTCGTTATTGTACACAACATTTTAATTTTTGTATACAATTTTATTATTTATGTATCCGAAAATTAAAATTCGGTTTTTAATCTTGTTGTTTATTGCCTTCTTTTTCGCTAAAGTAAAGGGAGAGGTGAAATACAATGCAACCAAGTACGGACAAGTCCCGTCCAGCTTATCAGCAGGCCTATGAAGTTCTGCGGGACATGATTTTGCAAGGCACCCTTTCTCCGGGAACCAAACTTGTGGAAGAGAAGCTGGCGACCGATCTGAATGTCAGCCGGACCCCGATCCGAGAGTCCATCCGCCGTCTGGAACAGGAAGGATTAGTCGTGAACAAACGGGTCGTCAAGCTAACGGAGACCGATCTGAGAAATACGTTTGAATTACGGAAGTTACTGGAGGGACATGCGGCTCAATCTGCTGCTGCCTTCTTATCCGCTCAGGAAGTGGCGGCTCTTGAGCATTGCGTTCAAGTGGGACATACCGGAAGCAAAGAAGAGATTATGGAAGCCAATAAAGAGTTTCACGAAATCATCATGCGTGCGAGTAATAATGCATTGATGATTGATCTGTTCGACAAAATGCAATCCGTCATTTATCTATTCCGTCAGACGGTTGTGTATTATCAGCGCCCCTTCCTCATTGAAGAGCATTATCAGATTTGCGAAGCGATCAAGGCACATGACGGGACGACTGCCGAACGACTGATGAAAGAACATCTGCAATCCGATCTGGAATTCTGCCTTCATCTGATTCGATAACCGGATTCATGAATTGTTCGACCTTCTCACATACGTATAAAGACGTGACCACATTGTGGTCACGTCTTTTTTTGTCGTTTGTCCTTCATATTATCCAGGCCCTGATTCATAGGTGTAAACATAACGATACAGTGTCGCGTGTGACATGTTATTGAATCTGGAGGGATCACTCAATGACCAAAGGGCAACAACCAAACGAAAAACCACTTATTATCCCGCAACCCATTCGTAGTGATGGCGCTGGAGGACCTGATCTGGGACCCAGAGATGTTATGAGAGATATACAAAACCCCGATATGCTGGTACCTCCAGCAACAGATAACGGGTTATTGCCCAATCTGAGAATGTCTTTTTCCGATACACATATGCAATTGAACCATGGCGGTTGGTCACGTGAAATCACCGTACGGGATCTCCCTATTGCCACTACACTGGCTGGTGTGAACATGAGCCTGACACCCGGAGGTGTACGGGAATTACACTGGCATCAACAATCCGAGTGGGCCTATATGATCTGGGGAACGGCAAGAATCACTTCGGTAGATCAGAACGGACGTAATTTTATTGCGGATGTCGGGCCTGGCGATCTCTGGTTTTTCCCCAAGGGTCTACCCCATTCCATTCAAGGGCTGGAGGATGGTTGTGAATTTCTGCTTGTGTTTGATGACGGGTCCTTCTCCGATCTGAATACGTTATCCATATCGGATTGGTTTGCCCATACCCCACCAGAGGTATTGTCTGTCAATTTCGGCGTGCCCGAATCCGCTTTTCAGTCAATGCCGAAGGAACAGGTCTACATTTTCCAAGATACCGTCCCGGGTTCCATCGAGAGCCAGGAAGTTCAGTCGCCATATGGTACCGTTCCTCTCACATTCAAACACCGATTGCTGGCCCAGGAACCACTCATTACCCCCGGCGGAAGTGTCCGGATCGTAGACTCCACCAACTTCCCCATCTCAACTACCGTTGCTGCCGCACTCGTTGAGATCCGGCCTGGCGCCATGCGTGAACTGCACTGGCATCCTAATGCAGATGAATGGCAATACTATCTGACAGGACAAGGAAGAATGACTGTCTTTGGAGGCAATGGCATTGCTCGCACATTTGACTATCGGGCTGGAGATGTCGGATATGTTCCTGTCGCAATGGGACACTATATACAGAATACCGGTACAGACACTTTATGGTTTTTGGAGATATTCCGAAGTGATCGCTTTGAGGATGTCTCGCTGAATCAGTGGATGGCATTAACTCCTCGGGATCTGGTCCGTGACAATCTGAATGCGCCGCCTGAGTTGCTCGATGCCTTGCGTAAAGTAAAATGGCCTGTCGTTTAATTTAGTATGTATATCTATCATCTGTGCTGAAATGGGGTAATTGTCAGATAATCCCACTATATAAGGAGGAATATGAAGATGAGAGCCGTTACGTTTCAGGGAATCAAGGACATTCAAGTCAAAGAGGTTGAAGATCCCAAATTGCAACAGAAGGATGACATTATCGTTCGTATTACTTCCACAGCTATATGTGGATCCGATTTGCATATTTATCAGGGAGCCTTGCCTGCTGCCAAAGATTATGTTATCGGTCATGAACCGATGGGCATTGTAGAAGAAGTAGGTCCAGAAGTGACACGTGTGAAGAAGGGGGACCGTGTGGTCCTGCCTTTTAACATCGCTTGTGGTGAATGCTTCTATTGCAATCATGACATGGAGAGCCAGTGTGATAATTCCAATGGTAATCCGGATATTCATACAGGTGGATATTTCGGATTCACCGAACGCTACGGAAATCACCCCGGAGGTCAGGCAGAATTATTGCGTGTTCCCTACGGGAACTTTACTCCGTTTGTGATTCCGGAATCCTGTGAACTTGAAGATGAAGCTTTATTATTCCTGTCCGATGTTCTTCCAACCGCATATTGGAGCGTGGAGAATGCCGGAGTTAAACCGGGAGATACGGTCACTGTACTCGGTAGTGGACCCATTGGGCTGATGACGCAGAAGTTCGCCTGGATGAAAGGCGCCAAACGTGTTATTGCTGTGGATCGCCTGCCCTATCGACTGGAGAAAGCCAAACGTTTAAACGATGCAGAGATCTTTAATTTCGAAGATTACGATGATATGGGTGAGCACATTCGTGAGATTACACAAGGCGGAACCGACGTTGTTATCGACTGTGTAGGTATGGATGGTAAAAAAACCACACTGGAGGAGATCGGACAGAAGCTGAAACTTCATGGCGGTTCACTGAGTGCGATCGAAATCGGCATGAAAGCAATCCGGAAATTCGGTACACTCCAACTTACGGGTGTATATGGCTCTTCCTACAACATGTTTCCGTTAGGTAATTTGTTTGAACGCAATATCAATCTTAAAATGGGACAAGCTCCTGTTATACATTACATGCCTGAATTGTTCCGCAAAATCACTGCTGGTGAATTTGATCCAACCGAGATCATCTCCCATCGGATTTCACTGGAGAATGCAAGCGATGCATACCGCATTTTCAACGATCATGAAGACGAATGTACCAAAGTTATACTAAAACCCTGAACCGTCGCTTTGATTATAAATATACAAAATAAAACAAGCAGAACTACCTGTTCAAGGTACTCTGCTTGTTTTATTTTATCGACACCTAATCAGACATGAGTCGGTTTAATCGCTTGGATATACACACTTTCTCCTTGGAAGCTGTCGAGCTTCCCGTTTGTTGTCACTTCAAAATTGAAAAACTTTCTGATGATGGACGGTGCACTCAACATACTTGCTTCAAGTTCCCTTCTCTCCCGTTCCGGCAGTGCCGCACGGTTACACCACTCTTCAAACTTAAAGCGCTTCTGGAAGGAAACCATCGTTTCCATTCGGAAGCCGGCATACTCCAGCATATGAATCCATTCCGTCTTGCGCCATGCTCGAACATGACTTGCATCCCGGCACTTCTCCACTTCATTGTAAAACTGGTCATTCTCATCACGTTCAGGTGCCACGTTGTCAATGAATAACAACCTTCCACCGGGCTTCATAACTCGTAATGCCTCATGAACAAACGAAGAAACGTCCGGAAAATGGTGAGCAGCAATTCGACAGGTCACAAGGTCAAAGACATCATCATCGAATGGCAGCTTCTCTGCATCCCCGGCAACAAAATCTACATTACGGTATCCATTGCCCTGTATAAATTGTTCAGCCACCTGCAGCATTTCCTCCGTTAGATCGAGAGCTGTCACCCGCTGAACAAGTGGAGCCAATGCATTAGCGACATGCCCTCCTCCAGTGGCGATATCCAGCACGTTCATATCCGGAGTGGCTTGAGATGAAGCCACGAGCAACGCGAGATCCTCACCTTTGGCATGCCCCGAGCTCGTCACATATTTACCTGCATTTTTCGCAAACTGCTTCTGCACCTGACTTTTGATTACATCAGACATTCCAATTCCTCCTGCATAAGTTTCATTAGACGAAACATAGTTTCAAAATATAATTATATTTATTTTACCACACATGAATGTAAAAGCTAAATAAGCATTTTACACAAATCCGGAGGCAACTTTTCACTACTTAACAAAAAAGCTGAAATAAAAAACATCCCCCAAGTGAATTTCACCCAGGAGATGTTTCTTATATTTGTTACTTCACAAGCGTTGGTGATTTCTTCCACAATCCCAGAATCAGACCGGAGATCACAGAACCAATCGCAACAGCAAGCAAGAACAACAGTGCGTGGTTCGCCAGTGCTGCAACAAAGATCCCGCCGTGCGGAGCTGGTACATTAATGCTCCACAGTTGTGTCAATCCGCCAGCAACAGCGGAACCCAGAATACAGGAAGTCAATACACGTAATGGATCAGCCGCAGCAAATGGAATTGCACCTTCTGTAATGAAAGAGAATCCAAGTACATAGTTAGTCAGGCCTGATTTGCGTTCTTGCTCTGTAAATTTGGATTTGAAGAATGTTGTTGCAAGTGCAATCGCCAGAGGAGGCACCATACCGCCTGCCATAACCGCTGCCATCCATGCACCGTCTGTGTTACCACTGGATGTGAATACCCCAATAGCGAATGTGTAAGCCGCTTTGTTGAACGGTCCACCCATATCGATGGACATCATACCGCCAAGCAGCAAGCCCAACAATACCGCATTACCTGTACCCAGATTACCCAATGCATCTACAAGCCATGTGTTCAGGGAACCAAAGATTGGATCAAAGACATAGAAACTGATGGCACCTACGATCAGCAAACCAAATACCGGATACAGCAAGATTGGTTTCAAGCCATCAATCGCTTTAGGCAATCCTTTGAACAACTTACGGAGACCAATAACTACATAACCCGCCAGGAAACCGGCAGCCAAACCACCAAGGAAACCGGCGTTTGAGTTAACCGCCATCAATCCACCGACCATACCAGGCATCAGGGCCGGGCGATCACCAATACTCATCGCGATAAATCCGGCAAGTACCGGAATCAGGAAGTGGAACGCACCTGTTCCGCCACCGATCGTTTGAAGCAATTGTACAATCGGATTCTCAGGGCTAGCGAGTTGCTCGAACAAGAAGGAGATTGCTAGCAGGATACCGCCACCTACAACAAACGGTAGCATATGCGAGATACCATTCATCAGATCTTTATAGATTTTGCTACCTACACTAATCTTACCAGTGCTTGCGCCCTCTTCCTTGGCATTTCCGCCTTGGCTGCGATAGATCGGTGCATCACCGTTAACGGCTTTGCGAATCAGCTCTTCGGATTTACGGATTCCATCACTCACTGGTCTTTGCAATACCGGTTTGCCATCGAAACGTGCCATCTCCACATTTTTGTCTGCGGCAACGATAACCCCTTTAGCACGAGCGATCTCATCAGCAGTGAGAACATTCTGCGCTCCTTCAGAGCCGTTTGTCTCTACGCGAATATTAATGCCCATTTCCTGAGCTTTCTTTTTAAGTGCATCTTCAGCCATAAACGTATGCGCTATACCGGTTGGACAGGCTGTAACCGCAACAACAAAATCTTCCGAATTGGCATTACCAACAATCACACCAGAAGTATTCTGTTGCTGACCAGTAGTAGAAGTGGATGCGGCATTTGCTGCTTTTTCAGCTTTTGCTTTTTCTTTGGCTGCTTCCTTCTCAGCTGCTTCAGCCTGTTTGGCATCAAACAATGCACTAACTTCAGCAGGTGTATCTGTACTCATCAATTGTGAGATGAAATCGCTATCAATCAACAACCTGGAAAGAGCTGCAAGCGTACGCAGATGGGTATTACCTGCGCCTTCTGGAGCCGCAATCATGAAGAACACATGAGCTGGCTGATCATCCAACGCTTCAAAATCAAGCCCTTTTCTACTCTTGGCAAATACAACTGTTGGTTCGTTCACCGCTGTTGTTTTGGCATGTGGCATTGCAATTCCGCCACCGATCCCTGTGCTGGATTCAGCTTCTCTTTTATAGATCATTTCCTTGAACAGAACAGGATCATTAATTCGTCCGCTTCGGTTCAGGCTTGCAATTAGTTCATCAATAGCCTCATCTTTGGTTGTGGCTTGCAGGTCCATGATCATCGTTTCCTGGATCATCAAGTCTGTTATTCTCATCTTGGTACACTCCCTTAAGTTCAGTCGGCCTGCCTAGACAGGCCTCACTACATTACAATTACAGTAAAAATCTTTTATATGGCCGTTAGGCTAGATTGTCGTAATGGTTACTTGATTACGCAATTCATCAATCAATTCTCGTGTTGCCAGATCATCCGAGAACGCAGTTGCGCTTCCAGATGCAACCCCTGTGCGGAAAGCTTCCAGCAAATCTCCGCTCTGTACATAGGTACCTACGAATCCGCCAATCATGGAGTCACCGGCACCAACCGAGTTTTTCACAGTGCCTTTTGGCACATTCGCATGATGAACTTCCGCTTTGGTAATGAATAGTGCACCCTCACCTGCCATGGAGATCAACACATGTTTAGCACCGGCTTCCAGCAACTTACGCCCGTATAACACCAGTTCCTCGCGAGTATTAATCGTTACACCAAACAGTTCAGCCAGTTCATGATGATTAGGCTTCACCAGCAATGGTGCATGTTCAAGAGCTTCCATTAACGCAGGGCCAGTTGTATCAATCACAAATTCGGCACCCGTTTGCTTGCATACTTTAATGAGACGATCATAAAAATCCGTTCCAAGTGAAGGCGGTACACTTCCGGAGAGAATGACAATATCTCCTTTTTCCAACGAAGACAATTTATGAAGCAACTGCTCCGCCTCTTCGGCACTGATTGCAGGTCCAAGACCATTAATCTCTGTCTCTTCTCCATGCTTCAGCTTGATGTTAATGCGAGTATCGTCTGCAATCGTAACAAAATCTGTCCGAATGTTATCTTCTTGCAACTTGTCATTAATGAAACGTCCTGTGAATCCACCAAGGAAACCAATAGCCGTGTTATCTGCTCCAAGTTGATTCAGTATGCGAGAGACATTAATGCCTTTGCCGCCAGGGAGCTTCAAATCCCGATTCATTCGATTCAATCCGCCAAGCTTCAGCTCATCCACTTCCACGATGTAATCAATGGACGGGTTAAGTGTTATCGTATATATCATCGTTATCCCTCAATTATTTTAGTTTTCTGGGCGATTCCAGGCCGCCAATGTTCTGGCATCTGCTCGGTAATCAAATCGGCCTCCTCCAAATCAAACAATTTGGCAAAAGTAATTTCCCCTATTTTGCTGGAATCAGCCAGCACATAAGATTTTCCCGACAATTGATGTGCACGCCTTTTAATCAAGGCTTCCTCCGGATCCGGTGTTGTATACCCCATTTCGGGATCAACTCCGTTGCTTCCAAGAAAACATTTATCAAAACGGAAATTATCCATGTTCTGTAATGCGATACTGCCAATGACTGCTTTTGTATGAATTTTCATCATACCTCCGAGCAAATAACTGCGAATACGCTTGCTTACCAAAGCTTCAACATGTGAAAGTCCATTGGTAACAACCGTTACGTCTTTAGCTTCAATAAAAGGAATCATGGCTAACGTTGTCGTTCCTGCATCCAGATAAATGCATTCGCCATTTTCGATCTCCTGTGCAGCCAAACGGGCAATCGTCGTTTTTTGTTGAATGTTTTTGAACGTTTTTTCTTCCATGCCCGGTTCCAGCGTTTTTTCATTCACCAGTGCGGCACCGCCGTGGATGCGTTTGAGCATCTGACGACTCTCCAGATCGATCAAGTCACGCCTAATCGTTGATTCAGAAGCACCTAACACATCAACAAGCTCTTGCAATTTCACAATTCCCTGTAAATGTAAGCGCTCTATAATTGCAGCATATCGTTCTTCAGTCAGCATCTTCATTCCTCCAACTGCTTCTATAGTATCATAAACTCCTCAAAAAACAACCACTTTCATTCAAAATAATTTAAAAACATTCAAAAACCCGCATCTTTCGACTTATTTTCTTGTCCAATTGTCCCTTTCTCTCTTCATGTTCTTAAAGTTGGAATGCCCTGCCCTTCAAATCTCCATTAAAAATCCTGCAGCCTCCAGCGCTTGATGCGCGGCGTTGCAGGATTTTGCTTATCATGAAACCTTTATGGCGTTTATGACTCTACAACCATTGCATCCGGTTTGGGTTTAAGCCATTTTCCATCTTCATTAATAAAAGCCCCCTTGAATCGGCCCATCTCCAATTGTTCAATCAGCCTCTCCTCATCCATGACCAGAATCTCAGCGAGTTGCCCCGAGGTGTAATAATGAGCGGGATTGTAATCGAGCAGCACAGGAACAGACGTATCATATAGTTCTTTGATCAGATTCTCAAAGGAATGACGACCCAGGTTCTCCATGTCTCTATAAAACTGCAAATGTTGGGACACCATATTACGGAAAGATTTATTCTCCAGATGCATCCACAACGTATTGCAGGCCCGAACACTCATATGATTTTGTTCCACATCGTAAAATTGAACTTCTTCAATCTTCATGTATTTCTCTTGAAATGCAACGATCTTAATCATAGGTACATTTCGTTTACGCGACGCTTTCTTCAAATGGGCTCTAAATTGTTCATAGTTCATTTCATTCATCTATTATCCCTGCCTTTAACATGTTCCAACCGACATTTTACAACAAATTAAAGGCAAGTGTAACCTTCATCATATGAAAAACAAAAAAACGTGCAGCATCAGATGCCACACGTTCACAATATTATAGAGTGCGATTACTCAGCGAGGGCACCAGTTTTCACCCACGTAGCCGTAAATTCCTGTTCTTCATACGCATAAAATTGTTGCAAAATAACCTCTCGATCATCGAGAAACAATTGATCCGCTATGGCAGAGACCAGTTTCGGTACTGCACTCTTCGTTCCCGATATTGCCGATGCCGACAGACCACAGCTGGCAAGTGCAGAGTAGTTGAATACAAACAGTCCGTGCAACGGTCTCTCACCCTGTTCACTCCTGCTTGTCATTGCAAACCCGGAACTCAGGTATGGATGTGCGTCCAGCAACGCATTGCGAAGCTCTGGCGGAGCCTGGTAACAGTCCTCCCAGCGTGCGATGTATGGCTCTACAAGCTTCAGTTCAGGGCGGAGTGCCGGATCACTAAGCAGACCTGTGCTAATAATTAGAAAATCAAACGTAAACGCTCCCTTTGCCGTGTGCACAATCGCACCTTGGTCCGTCGCTTCTACACTCAGCCAAGGCGAATTCAAATGCAGTTCGAATCCAGGCCAGGCTGCCGCACGATTAAACGTATCATTGGTTGGGGGTTGATTGAATTTGAAGAAATGAGAGATCACTTCATATTTATCAGCAACCGGAAGAGCGTGGTATCGCTCAATCATACCGGATTGTTCCATCTGACGAATGGGATTAATACTTGGCAGTTGTTCCCGCCGTACAAATACATGAGCTTCCGCCACACCGGTGGCAAGAGCATAACTGGCATTATCGAATGCAGAAGCGCCGCCGCCAAGTACAGCAACCTTTTTACCTTTTAATTGATCAAAATCAATCGCTTCCGACGTATGGGCATACCGATCCCGAGGTAATCTATCCGCAATCATGGATGGCACATGCCACTCTCCACCACCTTGTATTCCCGTAGCAAACACTACTTTGCGAGCAAGTATAACATCCATCTGAGATCCAGCCTTGTTCACATGAAGTCGATGTATTCCGTTCTCCATAGGCTCAACCAGCGTCAATTCTACCTCATTAAGCACAGGCAGATTCAATACTTTCCGATACCAGCGTAAATAATTCATCCAGTCCCCACGCGGGATCTTATCTACCTCTTCCCAACCTTCGGGCCCAACCTGTGCTTCCCACCATGAGCGAAAGGTTAACGAGGGGATCCCCAGATCAATGGAGGTCAGATGCTTGGGTGTGCGCAAAGTTACCATACGCGCATAAGTCTCCCAAGGTCCTTCAAGCCCCGATGCATTCTCGTCAATGACAACAATATTGGAGATCCGTTCACGAAGAAGTCCAAATGCCGCCCCTAAACCACTCTGGCCTCCACCCACAATAACGACATCATAGACATGACCATCCGCATGTTCTCTTGGACGTACCCAGTTCGCGCCACCAAATGATAAATAATCCAGATCATTCTTCACACGTTCATTCAAAGCTTCCAGGCTCATGATTCATCAACCCTTTCGAGATACATATATGAACTAGTCTTTCTTTGATTATTTGATGTAAGTTTGTTGTCAGTTATATTGAGGAGAATTGTGCTTTTTCTTTGTATTTCTGAAATATATTAGCGTTATTATATGAGTTATCGGGGATGAATTGAAGTTCGCGGTAGGTTTATTGTCATCAATACTAAAAATATCTAACATGCTTGTTAATTCGCACGAAACCCTAACTGGATTATTGATACAGTTCCTGCTGAACGGATGATTTGCAGAAAATAAAAAAAGACAGACCAAGATGTAACCTTGGTCTGTCTTCAAAAAGGGAATGCTATTGGCCGGTTTGTTCACGGCGCTGCAATTTTTCATTAGTTAATTTCTCAGGGGTCACATCATGACCCAGTGGGTCCACAACGGATACTGCCAGCATGGTAGTCAGCACCTGACCTCGAATAGCCTGCAAATATTGTTTTCTAAGCTCCTGCTGCTCGCTTTTTTCTGCTTTTGTCAAACCGACGCTGCTGCGTTGTTTTCGACTTAATTCGTTAATGCGTCCCAAAATAGGAATCATGAAATCCACCTCACTTGTTAGTCCACTTTCCAAAAGATATTTCGAATATCTTCAAACTAACTTATTACAACTTTACGAATTTGTCCATAGGCGCAATCCGTTGAGAGGTGTTTAGGTGATCTCATGCACAGACCACACAATGCCATTTGTAGCACCACTGCCCAGGTTCAATGTAATCGTCAACCCGTTTGCAGCATAGAACAGTCCAATCACATCTCCCGCATTCAATGCCACTTCTACCGCCAAAGTCACTGAACCACTTCCCAGCACTGCCCGCAGTGTGAGTAGCGTAATCGCGACATTTAGGACGGGCAACAAACCACTGACAAGTGTCGTTACCGTAGGGGATGTTCTCTGGACAAGAAAAGCAGGGTTCACTCCAGCACCCAGTGATAAGGCGATCGCTGCGGTCGTTGCATAATTGATCGTGGCCACAATGGAGTATCTTCCGGTTACCGGGACGGTATAGTTTCCTGTGGTTGCATTGAAGTTGGCATTACCGTAATAAGGGGCCGTGGTCGTCCAGTTAGTTAACTGAGTGCTGGTTGCTGTCGAAAGTGTAGCCAGGAATGCCGAGAACCCTTGTGTTGCAAAATTGGGGCCGGTTGGTCCAGTGGCTCCTGTTAAGCCCGTGGCCCCGGTTGCACCTGTTGTTCCTGTGATTCCTGTCGCTCCCGTAGCTCCTGTTGCACTCGTTACACCGGTTGCCCCCGTAATTCCGTTAGCCCCAGTTGGTCCAGTCGGGCCGGTTGGTCCTGTGATGCCTGTAACCCCAGTGACCCCAGTTGCACCTGTAGAACCAGTAACTCCCGTAATGCCTGCTGTTCCGGTTATTCCTGTAACTCCTGTAGCTCCCGTTATTCCTGTTTCTCCTGTTGCTCCGGTCGCTCCTGTTACACCCGTTGTACCTGTAGTTCCTGTAGCACCGGTCACACCCGTGATACCCGTAATTCCTGTTGTGCCGGTGGCTCCTGATACACCTGTGAGCCCTGTAGCCCCAGCTGCTCCGGTCGCGCCAGTAATACCCGTGGTTCCTGCTGTTCCAGTCGCGCCGGTTGGTCCCGTTACACCTGTCGGGCCGGTAACGCCTGTTACACCCGTCTCTCCTGTAATACCCGTGGTTCCTGTTGCTCCAGTCGTACCTGTGATCCCAGTGGCTCCAGTCGTACCTGTTGTACCCGTAACACCAGTTACGCCAGTTGTGCCGGTTATGCCAGTGGCACCAGTCGCGCCGGTTACGCCAGTAACTCCCGTAGTTCCCGTTGCTCCAGTAGCCCCGGTGGGTCCCGTCACACCAGTCGGACCTGTGACCCCTGTTACACCCGTCTCTCCAGTGGCACCAGTTGTGCCGGTGGCACCTGTAATTCCAGTAGCTCCAGTCACACCC
Source organism: Paenibacillus sp. FSL R7-0026 (assembly GCF_038004485.1). Taxonomy (NCBI): domain Bacteria; kingdom Bacillati; phylum Bacillota; class Bacilli; order Caryophanales; family Paenibacillaceae; genus Paenibacillus; species Paenibacillus sp. FSL R7-0026. The sequence goes on along the minus strand of NZ_JBBORG010000001.1, from coordinate 1,818,515 downwards.
GTAATGCCTGTTATCCCGGTCGTGCCGGTTATTCCTGTTTCACCAGTAATACCCGTTGGACCGGTTGCCCCTGTAGCACCAGTCGTACCTGTGACTCCGGTTATGCCAGTCGCACCAGTGGCTCCGGTTGGTCCTGTCGTGCCGGTAACGCCTGTTGCACCCGTCTCTCCTGTAATGCCAGTGGTTCCTGTTGCTCCGGTAGCCCCGGTGGGCCCCGTCACACCAGTCGTACCTGTGACCCCTGTTAGACCCGTCTCTCCTGTGGCACCAGTTGCTCCCGTCGTTCCAGTAAATCCTGTATTACCTGTAACCCCAGTAAGTCCAGTTACTCCCGTCTCACCAGTTTGGCCAGTTGTGCCGGTTATTCCTGTTTCACCAGTAATACCCGTTGGACCGGTTGGCCCTGTAGCACCAGTCGTACCTGTAACTCCGGTTATGCCAGTCGAACCAGTGGCACCGGTTGGTCCCGTTACACCTGTCGTACCGGTAGCGCCTGTTACACCCGTCTCTCCTGTAATGCCCGTGGTTCCTGTTGCTCCAGTGGCCCCGGTGGGCCCCGTCACACCAGTCGTACCTGTGACCCCTGTTAGACCAGTCTCTCCTGTGGCACCAGTTGCTCCCGTCGTTCCAGTAGCCCCGGTGGGTCCCGTCACACCAGTCGTACCTGTGACCCCTGTTAGACCCGTTTCTCCAGTTTGGCCAGTTGTGCCGGTGGCACCTGTAATTCCGGTAGCTCCAGTCACACCCGTAATGCCAGTCACGCCGGTCGTGCCGGTTATTCCTGTTTCGCCAGTAATACCCGTTGGACCGGTTGGTCCTGTTGTACCCGTAACACCAGTTACGCCAGTTGTGCCAGTTATGCCAGTGGCACCAGTCGCGCCGGTTAAACCAGTAACTCCCGTAGTTCCCGTTACTCCAGTAGCCCCGGTGGGCCCCGTCACACCAGTCGTACCTGTGACCCCTGTTAGACCCGTCTCACCAGTTTGGCCAGTTGTGCCAGTGGCACCTGTAATTCCAGTAGCTCCAGTCACACCCGTAATGCCAGTTACGCCGGTCGTGCCGGTTGTTCCTGTTTCACCAGTAATACCCGTTGGACCGGTTGCCCCTGTAGCACCAGTCGTACCTGTAACTCCGGTTATGCCAGTCGCACCAGTGGCTCCGGTTGGTCCTGTTGTACCCGTAACACCAGTTACGCCAGTTGTGCCAGTTATGCCAGTGGCACCAGTCGCGCCGGTTACACCAGTAACTCCCGTAGTTCCCGTTGCTCCAGTAGCCCCGGTGGGGCCCGTCACACCAGTCGTACCTGTGACCCCTGTTAGACCCGTCTCTCCAGTTTGGCCAGTTATGCCGGTGGCTCCTGTAATTCCAGTAGCTCCAGTCACACCCGTAATGCCAGTTACGCCGGTCGTGCCGGTCGTTCCGGTCGTGCCGGTCGTTCCGGTCGTGCCGGTTGTTCCTGTTTCACCAGTAATACCCGTTGGACCGGTTGCCCCTGTAGCACCAGTCGTACCTGTGACTCCGGTTATGCCAGTCGCACCAGTGGCTCCGTTTGGTCCTGTCGTGCCGGTAACGCCTGTTGCACCCGTCTCTCCAGTCGAGCCGGTTACGCCAGTAACTCCCGTAGATCCGGTCGCACCAGTTGGTCCTGCAGTGCCGGTTATTCCAGTGGCACCGGTTGGTCCCGTTACACCTGTCGTACCGGTAGCGCCTGTTACACCCGTCTCTCCTGTAATGCCCGTGGTTCCTGTTGCTCCAGTAGCCCCGGTGGGTCCCGTCACACCAGTCGTACCTGTGACTCCGGTTATGCCAGTCGCACCATTGGCTCCGGTTGGTCCTGTTGGTCCTGTCGTGCCGGTAACACCTGTTACCCCCGTATCTCCTGTAATGCCCGTGGCTCCAGTTAATCCCGTAACACCAGTTGGACCAGTAATTCCTGTTAGACCTGTTTCCCCTGTGATGCCAGTTGTGCCCGTTACACCAGTAGCTCCCGTAGTACCCGTACTTCCCGTTGCTCCAGTCGTACCCGTTTCCCCTGTGACCCCAGTATTCCCTGTTAGTCCTGTAGTGCCTGTCGGACCGGTTATACCAGTAACTCCAGTCGTACCTGTTAGTCCTGTCTCTCCTGTTGGACCAGTCGAACCAGTTAAGCCCGTTACACCTGTGGCCCCGGATAGACCCGTTACCCCGGTGACACCAGTCAGTCCAGTAGCTCCGGTCACGCCTGTGATACCCGTGGTTCCAGTAATTCCAGTTTCTCCAGTTGCACCGTTCAGTCCCGTCACACCGGTCGGACCTGTGACCCCGGTTAACCCCGTCTCTCCTGTAGGGCCAGTCGAACCGGTAGGGCCCGTTACACCTGTGGCCCCAGTTATACCCGTTTCCCCGGTGACACCAGTGACTCCTGTTAGACCCGACTCTCCAGTGACACCAGTTGTTCCGGTTACTCCCGTGGCACCTGTTGGGCCCGTTACACCAGCTGTACCCGTGGTTCCGGTAATACCAGTTAGTCCAGTCGCACCCGTAGCACCTGTAATACCAGTTGCACCTGTACCTCCTGTTAAACCCGTCTCTCCAGTAACACCTGTTGCTCCGGTTACTCCCGTTACTCCCGTAATACCAGTTGTTCCCGTTACACCAGTCGTACCTGTGACCCCGGTTGGACCTGTATCTCCAGTAGCTGCGGTTGCTCCAGTAGGACCAGTAACTCCAGTTATTCCTGTTTCACCTGTTGGACCCGTAAATCCGGTGACACCAGTGACTCCTGTTAGCCCAGTTGCACCAGTTGTTCCGGTTGCGCCGGTTACTCCCGTGGCACCTGTACTTCCTGTTTCTCCAGTCGCACCAGTAGGACCTGTAATACCAATTGCACCAGTTGTGCCCGTCGGTCCTGTTTCACCAGTTGGGCCAGTCGAACCTGTAATTCCCGTTTCTCCAGTTGCACCGGTCGGTCCCGTCACACCAGTCGTACCTGTGACCCCTGTTGGACCTGTAGCTCCAGTTACACCAGTTGCTCCGGTTACCCCCGTAATACCAGTTGTTCCCGTTACGCCAGTTAAACCAGTCGTGCCTGTTGGTCCTGTTTCACCAGTTGGGCCAATCGAACCGGTAGGGCCCGTTACACCTGTGTTTCCTGTTAGACCGGTCTCCCCAGTAACACCAGGGGCCCCGGTCGCTCCCGTCAGTCCTGTGAACCCTGTTTCTCCAGTAACACCTGTCGTTCCGGTTACGCCAGTCACTCCCGAGATACCTGTAATTCCGGTTGCTCCTGTCGCCCCAGTCGATCCCGTAGGTCCCGTCACGCCTGTGAATCCTGTTAGACCCGTTTCCCCAGTGACACCAGTCAGTCCGGTAGCTCCGGTCACGCCTGTGATACCCGTGGTTCCAGTAATGCCAGTTGTACCTGTAATTCCAGTTTCTCCAGTTGCACCGTTCAGTCCCGTCACACCAGTCGGACCTGTGACCCCGGTTAACCCCGTCTCTCCTGTAGGGCCAGTCGAACCGGTAGGGCCCGTTACACCTGTGGCCCCAGTTATACCCGTTTCCCCGGTGACACCAGTGACTCCTGTTAGACCGGTCTCCCCAGTAACACCAGTGGCCCCGGTCGTTCCCGCAATCCCTGTAGCTCCGGTACCTCCTGTGACACCCGTGGTTCCGGTAATACCAGTTAGTCCAGCCGCACCTGTAATTCCCGTTGCCCCAGTTGCACCGGTCGGTCCCGTCACACCAGTCGTACCTGTGACCCCTGTTGAACCTGTATCTCCAGTAGTTCCGATTGAGCCGGTTGCTCCAGTAGGGCCTGTAACTCCAGTGATTCCTGTTTCACCTGTTGGACCCGTAAATCCGGTGTCACCCGTTGGTCCTGTATTTCCCGTCAGGCCTGTAGCTCCGGTCTCTCCAGTGACGCCTGTTGCTCCGGTCACACCAATTGTACCCGTAACGCCAGTTAAGCCAGTTGTGCCGGTTGGCCCTGTTTCGCCGGTGACCCCGGTTATGCCAGTAGCTCCGGTATTACCAGTTGAACCAGTAACCCCGGTGAGTCCTGTCACGCCAGTTACACCAGCAATTCCTGTTGTGCCACTAACTCCGGTTGCACCTGTAACACCAGTTGTTCCTGTCGCACCCGTACTTCCAGTAGCTCCAGTTATACCTGTTAGTCCTGTCTCTCCTGTTGGGCCAGTTACACCAGCTGTACCCGTGTTTCCGGTAATACCAGTTGGTCCAGTCGCACCCGTAGGACCTGTAATACCAGTTGCACCTGTACCTCCTGTTAGACCCGTCTCCCCAGTGACACCAGTCAGTCCGGTCGCTCCGGTAATTCCTGTTGTGCCACTAACTCCGGTTGCACCTGAAATCCCCGTTTCTCCCGTTGCGCCAGTTGATCCCGTCACACCTGTCGTTCCTGTGACCCCTGTTTGACCTGTATCTCCAGTAGTTCCAGTTGCTCCAGTAATTCCTGTGGCTCCTGTTACACCAGTATTGCCGGTTATACCTGTAACTCCCGTAGTACCGGTCGTACCTGTTATGCCAGTAACGCCGGTTGTACCTGTACTTCCCGTTGCCCCTATCGCCCCAGTAGGTCCTGTAGCACCTGTAGCTCCGTTGGTACCCGTTTCTCCTGTATCCCCAGTGGGTCCTGACACACCAGTCGTACCTGTGACTCCGGTTGTGCCAGTGGCACCAGTTGCTCCGATCGCACCTGTGCTACCTGTAAATCCAGTAATACCTGTTGCACCGGTCACTCCAGTCGTTCCTGTTGTGCCCGCAATTCCAGTAACGCCAGTTAATCCGGTTGTGCCTGTTGGTCCTGTTTCACCAGTGACACCACTTATACCAGTGGCCCCAGTGAGTCCTGTCACACCAGTCGTACCTGTGATACCGGTAGTGCCAATAGCACCAGTTGCTCCAGTAATTCCCGTGAGGCCTGTAATTCCAGTAGAACCGGTTACACCCGTGGTACCCGTAACGCCAGTTAATCCGGTCGTACCTGTAACTCCTGTCAGCCCCGCCTCACCAGTACTTCCTGTCGCTCCGGTGAATCCTGTCAAACCAGTCGTGCCGGTCGCACCTGTACTACCCGTAAATCCAGTAATCCCTGAAGCACCAGTATTTCCAGTAACGCCAGTGATGCCTGTCGTGCCTGTTTCGCCGGTTGCTCCCGTCACACCCGTTAATCCAGTTGCCCCCGTAGTACCTGTTGTTCCAGAAGTACCAGTGCTTCCTGTAACTCCAGTCTCACCCGTAATACCTGTTAGACCCGTCTCTCCAGTGACGCCAGTCGCTCCGGTCGCACCAGTTAGTCCAGTCGTACCTGCTGTACCCGTAACGCCAGTTAAGCCAGTCGTGCCAGTGACACCAGTTGGACCTGTGACTCCTGTTAGCCCCGTCTCACCAGTACTTCCAGTAGATCCGGTTACACCCGTAACACCAGTAACTCCCGTAGACCCGATCCCCCCAGTGGCACCAGTTGCGCCGATCGCACCTGTTATCCCTGTCGTGCCGGTTATGCCAGTATTTCCAGTTGGACCCGTACTTCCCGTTGTTCCTATTGCTCCAGTAAATCCTGTAGCGCCTGTAACTCCGGTGATACCTGTCTCACCGGTTGGGCCGGTCGCGCCCGTAGTACCTGTCGTTCCAGTTACGCCACTGACGCCTGTGGTTCCAGTAATACCAGTTGCTCCGGACGGGCCTGTGATTCCAATTTCGCCAGTACTTCCCGTTAATCCAGTCGCACCTGTAATACCTATTAGACCCATCGCTCCGGTTGGTCCAGTCGCTCCAGTCACTCCCGTGAATCCTGTTTCACCAGTAGATCCCGTTAGTCCCATCACACCCATCCCAGTTGGACCAGTTGCTCCAGTGAACCCGGTAGCCCCAGCTAATCCTGCAACTCCAGTTGGACCTGTAAAGCCGGTTATACCGGTATCTCCTGTAGCACCGGTCACGCCTGTAACACCAAATCCGGTAATTCCAGTTGCGCCGGTTGTTCCTGTGACTCCAGTTGATCCAGTGCCAGTCGCACCTGTCACTCCTGTGCTTCCTGTAGATCCAGTTGCTCCCTCCTCACCCGTTGGACCGGTCGGACCTGTAAATCCTGTAGTTCCAGTCACACCTGTGGTGCCCGTCAGTCCGGTAGCTCCTGTTGCTCCTGTGACTCCAGTTATTCCGGTACTTCCCGTGGTTCCAGTTACTCCGGTCCGTCCTGTTAAAATGGTTGCTCCCCATATGCTGGGATACCCAGGGTCTCCGGTTAACCCAGTAGCACCTGTTGCTCCTGTGAATCCTCTCATTCCTTGATAACCCCGTGGGCCGCGAAGGAAAGGAATCCTGTGACTTTTCTTTTTTTTGCATTTACGTCTGCTTTTCTTACAAGACTTACTCTTCTTCTTTGGGATAGAGTGCTTTTTTGATTTTTTTGCTTTCCGTTTACCTGTACTGATTGAGGAAATTTTGCGTTTCCTTTTGGATATACCGCTCACAAGAGAATCCCCCCTCCTTGTACACCACGTCAAATCCCCGCATTTTACAATAGTACACTCTATGCCCTGGACTAGCTTTGTGCGCCCCCTGTTCAATATACCTATAAAACCTTCACGGTTAGTGATCAATCAATTACTTTTCTCCGAAAAATATATTCCCCTCTACTCCCCCTGCAACTCCAACTCCTTAATCGTCAACGCAATTCCTTCTTCAAAAGATGTTGCCACAATCGGGCCAATCCGTTCCTCATACTTCTGTCTACTCAAGATCAGGGGTTCCTCGGTCAGATATAACATTTCTACAATTTCTTTCATAACGGGTACACCTAGTCCAATCACCGACAATCCCACTTTTCCTAATGCCATCACAGGTTTTCTTCTCCCCGCAGCCTTCTGTGCCATACGCACAATCTCATGACCCGAGATGATCCCCGATCCAGGAATGTTCCAGTTCTGTCCATACGTCGTATCTCTGCTTGCCAGCTCCACTACCATGACCGCAGCATCCGGCAAATAAATATACTCTCTCGGCACCTTCATATTCCCGATAAAAAAAGCCATCTTTCCTTTTGCTATCGCTTCAAGTGTTGAACCCAGATAAGAAGCCTGATTAGCCGATGGGCCATAATAATCTGGCAAACGAACGATCATCACCTGAGCTCTGCTCCATCTCGTGCTGAATAACATCTGTTCATAGGCAACTCGTGTCTTGCCTTTGCGGGTATGTGGCTGCTTCGGATGTTCTTCCGTTACCTCGTTCATTTGTCTTCTGCCATAGGGATAGATTCCATCTATTACAATCACGTTCAGCCCCAAGTGTTCTGCCGCCGCCATCACGGATTCGCCAAGCGGAATAAGCCTACTCCCCATCTCGTTATACGGGACGTTCGCACAATGAAACATGACATCCGCTTCCTGGGAAGCAACGATAATATCATCCGACCGAAATGCATCTCCCACTGCGATTTGCAGGTGATCTGGAGATCCCAACTTTACCGCAAGTTGCTCCAGTTTTTGACGGGAACGCCCAAATGCAATCGTAGAAATTCCTCGTTTAATCAATTCCTCCGTAATCGCTGCACCTGTTCCACCTGTCGCTCCAATAACAATAGCTCTATTCATCGTAGATCGACCTCTTTCATCCATTTAGTTATTGATCAATTACTTACCTGAAAACAATATAAACCAGAATTAGTGATTGATCAATAACTAAAATATAAAAAGGGACTTTACCTCCCTCTCTATCGTTCCTTCAGCTCCGGCATATCCAGTGCATTAGATACATTACACAACATCCCGATTGCCAGAAAAATCATGGTTCTTTTTAACGGTTCACCAATTCCTGCAACGGTGAAAGCTTCCAGTACCATGCTTCGTACATCACTAATGCCTTTTTGCATGGCCTGACGAATGGCTTCCTCCCGGATCGTTTGCGCCTGCATCTGAAGCAAGATTTCACTCTTGTGCGATTCCAGAATCTTATCATAGGCTTCAATGAGATCATTCTCTAACTGATCTGGTGTCGCCGTCTCCACCACAATTCGAAACGAATCAATCACCCGTGTCCATGAGACCTCAATTGCAGTTAATAATAAAGCTTCTTTTGTTTTGAAAAAACGAAATATATACGGCTGTGAGATCTGTGCCCGTTCAGCCACCTGGGCTGTAGTCGCACGATAATAGCCAATTTCCGCGAAGACGTCAATTGCTGCAGAGATAATATCATTTCGCCGGTTAACCGACGCTGCTTTATCCTTTGCCATGATAATCCGCCCTCCAATAGTTAGTAATTAATTGATCAATAGCTTGAAGTATAACGAATACTATCCCTCAATGCAAAGGTATCGTGAACTTGTACAAAGCCAACAAACCCGCAGACGCTGGCTCAAGCCGCTGCAGGTTGTGTAGCTTGTCAATCATAGATTCTATCCACTGGAAACCGAAGAGAACATGGATTGTCTGAAACAGATTCGCACCATGCGGTACAAGAGTGTCCGTTCACTGCTGGAGAAGTTTGCGCAATCGGGATTCCGAATCCAGCTTCGGACAACTATTACAATACCCATGTGTATGACTTCCGTTTCCAACCTGATAAGCCAAACAACAATATCGGCGTATCAGGAACGGAGGTCCCTGCCACCCGGAATGTTCGAAGCGCTGTAGCTCATTGGCAAATGTACATGCATTATCGTTTTGCCGATCCAGCCAGAGGCTTTGATCTGCTTGAATCTTTGCAAGCCGTTCATCTGTCTTCCATATGCTCTGATCATTGATTATACGTGCATATAGTTGTTGAACATTATGCGCAACCAGAGACCACATGACCTTATCGCTCGCTCCTGTAGCGACGGCCACTGCTCGCAGGACAGGTTCCAGATGTAACAGCATTCTCTTCTTGAGCAAGCCACTCTCTGACCTGCGCTGAACAGGATCTCCACCCTCCAGAAAGGTTCTCTCCAGCAGAGTCTCATATCGCATGCCACCTGCACCATTCAATTCAAACCGCACATCATCGTCTGCAATGCTAAGTATAGTATCGTATAGACTGAATGCTGAAATTACGGACATCACGAATACGGAGTAACGTTTGGCAAAAAGTGTACCGACGGCCGCACTTCCTCTTCCGCCCAATTGAAGCCCTTGCTGCATAGCCTGTTCACGCAATATCAAGTTTCGTTTCTCTTCATTCAGCAGATCCTTCACACGGAAAGGATACTTGGAATCATCGCAGTCCACTTGGATCGTCGTCACAAAAAATTGCTGTAACACTTCCGACATCTCTGAATAATCATGTCTTGGATAATGTCTCATCTATTGAATCATCTCTTCAACTTCGTTGATAATCTCGCTTCGCCCAATTGCTCCCCAGCCCTTAAACAACCAGAACGAATCTGTCGTATAGACCTGGTCTGCACCAACAGCCGGTACTGCCTTCCAGAGTGAGCTTGCGTTGATGTTGTTTACATACTCATCGGCATTCGGGTCAATCTCCAGAACTACGAAATCAGCATCCACATCTGCAATTTTCTCCATGGACAGGTCCTCACGTTGTTCGGCAGGTGTTAAAGTCGTTGGCACAAATCCAAGATCATGATACAAAAGTGTGTTGGTTGGATGTCCTTTTGCCGCGTATATTTGCAAGGTCTTCTCTCTTACACGCAGATAAGCCAACTTTTTTTGATCCAGTTTTTCGATCTTCGCTTTTAATTGCTTCGCCTGCTGCTCTACCTCGGCTATCTTTTCTTTTGCCAGATCCACTTTGTTGTACATCCCGGCAATGGTCAACAGATCCTGTGTCCAATATGTTGTATCATCAACATAATCCAGCCATTCAGTACCAAGTACAATCGTCGGAGCGATTTTCTCCAACTGATCATACGTACTCTCCGCAGTTCGACTCTCAATAACGATGACATCCGGATCAATCTGAAGGATAGCCTCCAGGTTAGGACTGTCTGCGGACCCTACCGTTGGAATGCCGGCAAGCTGATCTGCAAAGTAAGGCAAATAATCTCCTCCGTAACGAACTTCTACATTAACGCCTGCTGGTTTCTCACCAATCGTCAACATGTGATCGATGTAAGCAGCAGATAATACCACCATACGCTCTATTTTTTGCGGTACAACCGCTGTTCCTTTAAGATGCTCAATCTTTTGTGTACCACTCTCTTCCACAGGTGTATCCTGTTGCGGAGGCGTTGCTTCTGTTACTTCTGATGCCTTGCTACATGCCGTCAGAACGAGCACAAGCAGGGCCAACAGTATCATCGTTGTTGCTCTCTGTCTTACCATTTGTAGTAAATCCCCTCTACTATTTAATAATAATAATCATTATCACTATAGTAGGGAAAAGCATACAGGCTTACCATGGATTATTCCACTCTCTTCTCTTGCACAATATCACCGTAAGGTAACCCCAAGTTGCTCTGCCACATATCGCATGGCCCACATGCGTCCGGTGGGACCCAGCGTTTTGAAGAAAATATCTCCTGCATTATATACATGGCCTACTTGAACAGCCTTTAATGCCAACCATGCACTGGATTGCTGCAATTGCCTCAGTTGAGCACGTGCCTCTTCTGTGGGATCGACCATTACAAACACATGATCCGCGTCGTATAACTGCAAATCGCAAACTTTGCTCTCTACAGCCCACTGTTGTTCCGGAAAATCACGAGGCAAATAAAATCCCAGATCATCATACAACAGGGCCCCTGTCTGGTTATTCAATCCATACATTCGGTAGAAATGAGAAGTCACCCGGATGAACATGGCACTCTGTTTCCCCCACCTCGATTGAATGCGCCCTCGAAGAACCCGGCTCAGTTCAGCATGTTGTTCTATCCACTGTACAGCCTGTTCGGTGCGGCCCATAATGTCCGCCATGTACAGAAGCCTCTCGCCAAAATGGTTGGTGTACTCCAGCGTGGTGGTAGGCGCGATACGATGCAGGGAGTCATTTGGCTCCAAACGATCACTTGTAATGATCAGGTCCGGTTGGACTCGCCTCAAATCATCATAGTTCTGATTGAAGCTATCTAGAATAAGTCCCTGATGACTGTGTGCTTGAAGCGCAGGTATGGCAACATGACGAGCTACCCTCTGACCATAGGATAAAGCGGATACTGGCCTCAAACCGAGCGTTATCACATAATCGTCCAACCCGTAATATAAGGTGGCAATGCGATTCACTTTATTTTTCATATATAATGTTGGGGCGATTCCTTCGTTCTTCTTGAAGACTCTGCTGAAATAGTGCTCGTCCTTATAACCCACTTGCTCCGCAATTTCCTTGATTTTATCTGAAGAAAATAACAGCTGCTTGGCCTTTGCCATACGTAGTTTCAGGATATATTCAATCGGGGTCATATTTAATTGTCGTTTGAATGTTCTTATAAAATGATTCACACTAAGCCCTGCCATGCGGGCCATCTGATCAATTCGAATGTCTTCCATATACTGATGCGTCATATAATCAAGTGCCAAATCCATCCCCGCTACAGGGGGTGTTGCTTCATTCACGTGCATCATTAACTTAATCAACAACTGATGCAAAAGATGTTTCATACGCGTCTTTTCCAGACTCGTAAACGAGTGTTTTCCACTCATCAGGGTATCCATCATCTCCTGAATATCACGTGTATTGGAAGGAACATTAAGTTTGCCCGTCACAGGGAGATCCAATGCCTCGGTATCCCAAGCATTCTTACGCCGGGTAAGTATAACACAGGAAAATAAAATGATCTGATATCGGACAGGTGCTTCCATATCCGTCTGAAACTCCACATGCATTCCTGGCTTCAACAAAAACCACTCGTCTTGAGATATCGTATGTACAATGTTATCCATAGACAAAGATCCCTTGCCAGCGATGACCCTGCAAATGGCGAACCTTTTCCAGATCCGATGATGAACAGCCCCCGGATTGCTAGAGTAATGGCAGACGTGGACAGCAGAGAAATGTAGTCGCTCCAGTTGTTTGATCCAATCATTTTCCTCCATGCTCACGTTCCCTCCCTGTTCTGATCCGATTCTATGTGAACTGATTACACTCTATTTTTCAGCTCCCAATAGTAGATTCTTTATACTATCCAACTGCAACTCCAGTGAATAGGGATCTTCCATGACGAACTCATCCTCTGTACCATCCAAGGAACCATAGGCGTAGACTTGTCCTTTCTGCACAGCAGGCAGACGTTTCCAAACCTCGCTGTTCAGGATCTCTTTGGCGTCCTCACTACCCGAACCATATAAGAAGATATGATCTCCCATATACTCAGGCAGTACTTCAAGGGAGATCGTCTCGAATCCATCCTTCATTTCGAGTGCTTGCTGAGTTGGAGGCAGTTTCAGCATCTCATAGATCGTGGAACTACCATAGTTCCCGCCTTCTGCACCAAGTACATACAACGCTTTGTACCCTATTTGTATGATGGATACGGTCTCGCCTTCTTTAATTACACCATCAATCTGCTTCTTAGTCTCTTCGATATTCTCTTCATATGTCGTGATCCATTGCTCTGCTTCCTTCTCTTTTCCAAAAACACCAGCAATCCGGCGCAGCTTTTCCAGTGGACCAGAAGTTTTATCGCCTTCCCAATAAGGTAAAAAGACGGTCGTTGCAATTTTTTCGTAATCCTCAATATTTTTATCAATGGAACCGATGATGAGATCCGGCTCAAGTGACACTAACTTCTCCAGATTCATTGGGAACTCTCCTCCCAAATCCTCAATACCCGCTATAACATCAGCAGCAATGCCAGACTTTTCAATCCATCCTTCGTTCAGCATAAATGTTCTTACACCAACCGGTACAATGCCCAGTTTCAGCAGGTACCCCATATATTGATCTGAAGCAACACGCTGCGGATTGGCCGGGATTACCACATCTCCCCTCATTGTAGAGACGGTCCGCGTCTCCGGCTGTGCAGTCGATTTCCCTGCCTCCGTTGCCTGGTTACCCGATTGTGTAGTAGCCGTATTGGTCTCAGTTTGCGTACCACTTGCAGACGGTGCTGAACTGGAACAGGCCGTGAGCAATAACGTGAAACACAACATCATGCTTAGTGCTGTCATTTTGAATTTTCCTTGCATTATTAATTCCCCTCCAACATTCTTTTGATATTGATAATCAATATCATTATATAGATGGGAATGTAACGAATGAAGGGCATTTTCTTGCATTACACTGGGCAAATCTTGCTTGTTGTTCAATACCAATGGGTGTTTCGACTTGTTTAACCGTTGGCTTACTCCTTTTTTGTAGCGAATTGGAGAGAGTCCTTTGATCTTTTTGAAAGTACGACTCAGCGAATGCGCATCCGGATAGCCGATCTGTTCTGCAATCTGTTGCAGCGTAGCACTGGTATGCACCAGAAGATGTGCGGCCCTCTCCATTCGAATCTGTCCAAGATACTGGATGGGACTGATGTTTAACTTTTGTTTGAACAGCCTCGACAAGTGCCCCACACTGCATTCCATTGCTTCTGCCATTACGTCAAGAGCTATGGGCTCATGGAGATGAGTATTCATATATTCAATAGCCTGTGTGACCGTATCCGGTTTATGTGGCTGAATGGATTGTTCGTGTAAGTCTGTCAATAAAAGATATACCCATTGATGAAATAAGGTTTTGGCATGTAACTTTGCAAGCTTAGTAGACTGCTCCCACTCCTGCTTCAATTCCTCCATACACTGATACATGTGTAGCGGACGGGTTGGTACAAGTGCATATTGGTCCTGAAACGGACGTTCATGGTCCATCAGATACTGAATTTCCATCCCACAGGGCAAGGCTAGAATGGCTTTGTACAAAATCATATAATACGCCACGCCCGAATCCGTCTCCATGTTTAAATACGCCTGCTTGCCTCCATGAATGATGTGGAATCCCTCCACGATGTATCTGTGTTGATCCATTCGTATCCGTGCACTTCCGTCGGTGATATATAGATAGGTACTTGCTGGTAGTTGATAATTCTTCAACTTCTCCCCAGGATGCAAAGCGTTTTGGCGTACATCCAGTATTTTGACAAAAACATGATTCCACAACCTGATGTGATCATTCAAATTCATATCCGCTGCACTTTCCCTCCCGCCATATTACATCGACATACCTTCTTGCTGCTCTTTATGAAGAGCCTGTAATTTTCGCTCATTATGTACATTTCATTTTATTATAAATTAATTGATAACAATTCTCAATAACATGCACAATCTATATTAACTTATCCATTTGGACAACATATACGGACTGCAATGTATACGTAGCGGGATAATAACGCCAGCATCAGCAACATTTTCTAACCTGTTGCAAAATCATAAAAGGCATGATATATTAATTGAGCCATCAATGATTGACGCATCAAATATTGATACATCAATGATTCGAGAGCATCCAAATAATCATTAGGCAATGGCATTGTATACTGCAACATTAATCATTGGTTAACATACGCCGTTGTTCATGATTCAGATTCACCCGGGAGGTCTAGTCATGACACGTATTGTTTCCAAAGAAGAACAAATCATCAATCTGTTGAACGTGTTGGGTAACAAACTCAGTCCCAAGTTCGAACGCTGTACAGGTATCAGTTCCTCTCGCTTTGAAATTCTGCATGAGCTGGATCAGGTCGATGAGATTAACCAATCCATGCTGCAGAAAATCATTAACATTGATAGTGCTGCGATTACACGCCACTTGAAACAGCTTGAGGCGGACCTGATGGTTACAAGACGTAAGAATCCCGATGATAATCGGGTCACTTTTGTTCGTCTGACGGACCACGGTCGGAAGCAGATTGAAGGTTACAAAGCAGAGAAGACCAATTTTATCAACCAGATTTTACAGGATTTCAGTGAAGACGAAGTTCAGTCACTCGCCGATTTCCTGGAACGTATGCAAAACAATTTCTAAACCCATATATAGAGGAGAGATCCATTCATGAGTACAATTCAAAGCAAATTCCAAAAAACCAATGATTTTAACGAAATTACCTACGGTCGCCGTTCTGTTAAACTTTACGATCCTGAAGTGAAAATCAGCCGTGAAGAAATGACTGAAATTCTGTCAGAAGCTTCCCGTGCACCATCTTCAATCAATTTGCAGCCTTGGCGTTTTCTGGTTGTTGATACGGCTGAAGGTAAAGAAAAGCTTGCACCACTTGCAAGATTTAATCAAAATCAAGTGTTGACTTCCTCCGCAGTTATTGGCGTATTCATTGACATGAACAACGTTGAATACATGGATGAGATTTTTGGTAAAGCTGTAGAACTTGGTTACATGCCACAAGACATTAAGGATATGCAGCTCAAAACCGTAATGCCTTATTACGAAAAGATGGCTGCTTCCGATCTTCGCGACGTTAACCTGATCGATGCTGGTCTTGCTTCCATGCAATTGATGCTTGCTGCACGTGCTCATGGTTATGACACCAACCCAATTGGTGGTTATGAGAAAGATCAAATCGCAGAAGCGTTCGGCATGGACAAAGAGCGTTATCAACCAGTTATGTTGATCTCGATCGGTAAATCGGCCAAAGAAGGTCATCCTTCCTATCGCTTGCCAGTAGAAACCATCACAACTTGGGCGTAATAACAGTGAGTGTATCCCTGTAAGTCATGATTATATTGTTCCAATAGGTTTATATTACTAACAAATTTCAAACACACTATGGAGGTTAACTATTATGATTATCATTCACGCACATCTGCAAATTCAAGCGGCTCAAGAACAAGCTTTTCTGGCTGCAGCTAAAGAACTGATTGCTGCTACACGTCAAGAAGAAGGTAACATCAGCTACGATTTGGCAAAAAGCACAGAACGCGAACAACAATACACGATGATCGAACTGTGGAAAGATGAAGCTGCTACAGCATCCCACAACACAAGCGCACATTTCCAAGCTTTTGTTCAACAAGCAGCAGCATTCATGGCCGCTCCAATGAACGTTGAAGTATTTGCTGGAGAACAAGTTAAAGCTTAATAGCTCATTAACTGCCATGCGTATTTTGCATGTGAAAAAGCTGCTCTTGGTCATATGACCGAGGGCAGCTTTTTAGTTTCCTTTTGAAAATAAGTTAACTTCAACAAAAAAACACGCCAATTAAGGCGTGTTTTCTTCACTTCATTGAAGAGGCATTGAACAAGTGAACATGGACTACACTATCCGAGCCGGAGTGATACTTTGCGGATTGTTAAACACATTTTTCGGGTCATACTTAGCTTTGACTCTCCGCAGTCTGGCATAGTTGGCTCCATAGTACACTGGACCGGAATTCTTGATCCCTTGGTCTGGAACGTTGATATAGGAACCCACAATGTATGGTTGCAATTTCTTGCGAGTATTACGAGCGAGTGCGATATTTTTGGCGGCATGGGATGGTTTGAGCCACGTACTGGTCCATTCCACATAGAACTTCTCTTTACGCCAGAAGAAGGCGGTTGATCTAGGTGATTTGCGACTTACTGCTCCGCCCCAGTTGAGGAAATAGAATCCGCCTGGTCCCTCTTCCAAGTTCTCCAAAAATGATCGCATCGATTTGATGGCTTTGTCGGGGAATGGTTTTCGTCCAAAACCGGACGAGAACTGGTTACTGTACCTTTGAGTTTCGATCGGATCAGGAAGCAATAAAAACTTTACAACTTCCGTGTAAGGTAACAAACGAACAACGGAGCTCGTCGGTTTGCCAACACTCGTAATTGGCTGTAATAAACGGAGAGCTTCTGTTTTAGAGCCTAAGAACAGCCCTTCCATAAGGACGTTGCCACCCTTTTTCGGTCCGATGGACAACTCGCTGCCCAGTCTCGTATCAACTGAGGGAGCCCACCTCTGCCATACTTTAAGTACCTCTTCGAATTGAGACCATGGCCAGGTGATTTTAAATACAGTAGCCTTCGCTGGAGCACGGCGCACTTTGAATTTGTAGCGGGTGTATACTCCGAAGTTACCACCGCCTCCTCCCCGCGAGGCCCAAAAGAGATCTGAATTACGATTTTTATTGGCCCGAATCACTTTTCCTTTGGCGTCCACCATCTCTACCTCAAGCAGGTTATCACTGATGAGACCGATCGTACGCTGGAGAGGCCCAATTCCCCCACCTAATGTAATTCCACCGATCCCTACAGTAGGGCTGTCACCAAAAGGAGCTATGAAACCTTGCTTGGCAAGGGTATTCGCAATTCTTCCCACTCGGTTTCCTGTTCCAACAACAACCGTTCCATTTTTTTTATCAAGTTTGATGGAATTCAGATCACTCACATCAATCACGATACCGCCATTCACTTGGGAAAGATTCACTTCCAGCGCGTGTCTGCCACTCCGCGGACGAATCGGAACATTATTCTCACGAGCCCATCGGATAGCGTTGGATACATCCTTCGTCCGTTGGGCAAAAACAAAAACTTTGGGAAATCTGTCCGTATGCGGGTCCCAGTTCTTACGCGCCGCTTCATATCCTGGATCACCTTTGTAAATAACCCGTCCGGTAAGCTTTGTTGATGATTTCACACGTCCCACTCCCTGCTGAATAATTGTCCTACAGCCTCTGCTACATCAAGCACTTTATACTGTATGACGGACATTCGCGGAGGGAATGGGCTGGTGCCCTTAATTTCAAGGTTCACGTTTCAGAGGAATCAATTCTGATCAACTTGCGCGCTTCCTGTTCTTTTTCACCATACCAGACAAGCACGTCGGCAAACAGATCCATGATGCGAACAAAGTTCTGCTTATCCGCTTCTGAAATCTGATCTGCATACTTGAAAATCTCATCAAAACAAAGTTCCCTTACAAATTCGGTATACTTCACATATACCTCGCGACCTTTCTCCGAAGGTTTGACGTATATGTCTTTGCGGTTACCGCTTAAATGAAATTTTTCGAGCAGCCCTTTTTCCGTCAGATTCTTCACGTTCTTGGAAAATGTACTGCGGCTTACGCCCAGGCGTGCGGCCATCTCCGACATCTTCTCTTCCTTGTCCTCGGCTTCCAGAATGTATTCCAGCGTCTGAATCTGTGAAGCCGAGAACATCATGTCTGTACCATAGCTTCGCTGCAACTTGTAAGTGTTTGAGTACGCATTACCGTATTTGATAATTTTCTCAATCAGTTCCCGATGGTTGCCCATCCAATCTAATTTCATGCGTAATCCCTTTCATATTCAGATTCTCTCTCTTACTCTACTGAAATCAAATCCGTTTTTCAATCCATGTAATTGCTTCTTCAATCACATCATCACGAGTCGGTTCATTAAAGATCTCATGCATCAGATGAGCATAAATTTTGAGTGTTTTATCCGTTGAAGCGATATCGCCGTAAAAGTCACGGGAATCCTTTTCGCTGACCAGTCCATCGTTAGCTCCATGCAGAACAAGTACGGGATCTGTAAACTGCTTGGCGTTCTCCTTCAGCCATGTTATGCCATTTCCCAAGCTGTTAAATAAATCTACAGAGATCTGTTTTTCAACCAGTGGGTCATTCGCGTAAGCGGATACAACTGCGGGATCACTACATACGCCGCTGCCCAGCTCATTAGGGAAATACGTGCCTGTAGGAAGTTCCATCGGCAGTTCTCCAGCAACTTTTGTATTGTAACGAGTGAGCGCTCCGGATAGTACGATGCCTTTGACCTTGCCTGGATATTTCGTTCCAAAGGACGAGGTTGCAAAACCGCCCATACTATGTCCGATGACAAACAGCGGAAGATCACCGCTCTCTTGCAGTGCCGCCTCGACAATGACATGAACATCTTCAATAAGATGATCAAACTCTTTATAAAACGTACGCTGTCCCTCGGATCTGGCATGACCACGATGGTCAAAGCGATATACATTAAAACCACGTTTATTTAGTTGTTCCGTCACATAATCGTAGCGACCTGCATGCTCACATAGTCCATGAACAATGACTACGGCTGCCTTCGCATCACTAACTAAATTTTTACTAGAATATAGCCGAGTACCGTCAAAAGATTCGATTGTTGTTTCAATTATACTCATAATATTTCCCATCCCTCTCGTTACGCTCAAGCACCAAACAATTAAAATTCTTTAGTACATGGCGTTATTCGTGTACTTAAGAATAAAGTCCTTATAATTATATTTGATAAGAACAATATAGTTTCTTATAGAAACAATATTATCACCGTCGGCATCCGTTGTCTATATTTAATTAAAGCGTTTACATAAAAGTATGTCATACCTTTGGCATCATCCCTGATCTGCTGTATCGAGTCGATTTACAGCTTCATGCACGCACGCGGACTAAGCTACGCATTCGCTACCTGAACAATCCATAACGAAAAAAACGCCATAATATATTTCGTAATGACGTCTTTTTCGTTATGGTACCTAGGGGATCAAACCCCTGACCTTACCGCTGTCAGCGGATCGATCCTCTTCTGATCGTTAACAGAAATGCGGAGAAAAGCCATCTGTGTCATCAGGCAATAATTTTATGCTCTACCACCCTGTAAACAACGGCTTCGGACCCACATGGGTGGGAAAGAGCGGCAATACTTCCTCTGCCAACTCCTGAATCACCTCAGCAGGAGGCCGACTCGAAAAATGAATGCCTAGTGCAGCATGATTAACGCCGACTGATCGCCATTCCTCCAAAAGCTGAATCAAACCTGCCCGACCTGTACGTAATATGTACCCGCCACGAAGCGGTGTTCGAGGATAATTGACATCTTCCACCAGATCAATCCATTCGTTGGTCATATGTGGCTTAAACATGCCATTAGGTATTTTTTCACGCCAAGCACTAATCTTATGGCCAAGCATCTGAGGACCGGATTCGTTTGCCGTTGCTTCGGGATACGTGAGCCAGCCGTCACTGTTCTTCGCAATCCAATCTAAAGACTGCCTGCTTGAGCCTGTCACAACGAGCGGAATACCACCAGCTGCTGGTTTCGGGAGCAATTCAAGCCCTTTCAATTGACCAAGAGAAGATTGAATTGCGCCAGTTCTATCCTGTATAAGCTCACGAAAAAACTCCACCGTCTCCCGGAATCGCACATCACGATGCTCCCCATCTATCCCATATGCCGGAAACTCAGCAGGTCGGTCGCCAGAAGCAATCCCTAACACAAGTCGTCCGCCCGAGAGTACATCAATGGATGCAGCTGCCTTGGCTAAATCAATCGGATGGCGAAGCGTGAAGATCGCGCTTCCTGTTACTAGGGAGACGTTTTTGGTTCTTGCAGCAAGATAGGCTAGATAGACAAATGGGTCAAATACTTGTCCAGCATCTCCAAAGCCGGGATCAAATAAAGGGACATCTCGCACCCATACGGCTGCAAAATTGCGTTGATCAATGCTTTCCACGAGGTCAGCTTGACCTTTTAGAACATCCATGTGTCCTTTATAAAATTTAAGTGGTAAAAACAGCCCTATTGTTAATTGGTCTGGCGCAAACATACGGCGGAAACCAGGGTGTTGATTGAAGTTTTCCACCGCTTGTGTTGACGGATTTTCTATTCGTTCCATAACATCTATAGGTTTGTTCATTCCTTCTCCTCCTAAAACAATGGTAATCCAGTGTACTGATATCTTTTCAATTCGACCGGAACTGATATAATTGTAACCATCGATTGACCCCATAAGTAGTGACAACTCTCAACAAAATAACAGGGTCAGTTTTGGCAACGAGGAGGATTAACATGATTGATTTGACATTATTGTTGAACAGAGAGTCTGGAGATCCGTTATACGCTCAGCTTTATAACTATATTAAAAAAGATATTTTGAACGGAAAGTTACCAGCCGATTCTCGACTTCCCTCTATTCGCTCACTATCCAGCCACCTCCACATTAGCCGTAATACAGTGGATATGGCGTATCAACAGTTATTAGCCGAAGGTTATGTCCAGAGCAGACCTAGAAGTGGCTTATACATAATGGATTTGAAGCTGGAAACATTGCCCTTGTCCCATGTAGTGAGTAAGGAGTGGTTGGAAAATAGTATTCAGGATAGCCCAGAGATTCGATACAATTTTCGTTATGGTGACGTAGATGCTGAGCATTTTCCATTTGCCACTTGGCGCAAGTTATCCAATCAGAGCTTGCTCCAGAACCAAATGAAGTTGTTCTCTTATGGCGATCCTCTTGGAGAACCGGGACTTCGATCTGAAATTGCAAATTACCTGCACAGCTCTAGGGGAGTAAATTGTTCACCTGATCAAATTATAATTGGAGCTGGTGTTCAATACCTGCTCGGTGTGTTATCTGGATTACTAAGTGATGTTAGTCATGGTATCGCGATGGAAGACCCTGGATATGACGGTGTTCGGACGGTTTTTCAACATAAAGGTCTAAACATTCACCCGATTCCGCTGGAAGCAGATGGACTTCATATCCATAAGTTATATGAAAGCAAATCCCGCATCGTCTACATTACACCGTCACATCAGTTCCCCTATGGAATGGTCATGCCGCTGGCCAAGAGAATGCAATTACTGAAATGGGCAACAGATCAGAATGGGATCATTATTGAGGACGATTATGATAGTGAGTTCAGATATGTCGGCAAACCGATACCTTCCCTGCAAAGCCTAGATACTCAACAGCGAACCGTTTACCTAGGGACATTTTCAAAGTGCCTTCTTCCTTCATTACGAATTGCGTATATGGTTTTACCACAGACCATGTTAGAGCTACACCGTAAACAAGACTACCGATTATATGATCAAACAGTCTCTCATTTTCAGCAGAACACCTTAGAACTGTTTATGAGTAATGGACATTGGGAATCCCATATTCGTAAGATGAGGAAGGTATATCGACAGAAGCAATTCACACTCATTTCAATGATTCAGAAGATGATGGGTGCTCAAGTTACCATCATTGGTGAGGATGCAGGACTTCATATTTTATTGCGTGTACATAACGGTATGGATGAACACAAGCTGATTGCTACTGCTGAGAAGGAAGGTGTCCAGGTCTACCCGGTATCCCCCTTTTGGGCGCAACCAGCTCAAGCGGAGCAATCCATGGTTCAGATTGGTTTTGGTGGATTGAGTATTGAGGATATTACAGAAGGCGTATCCGCCCTTCACCGGGCTTGGTTTGGGGTCTGAGAACATTCGTGTGACCACGACCACAAAACCAAACCATTTTCACATCGAAAAAACCCGCTGTACACTCGAAAATCCTTGTGTTAAGCGGGTTTTACTAAAATATGAGAGCATATTATACTTGGAGGAAGCTATATTAAATACATTTTTTTTCATTTGTTCATTTCTTCCACAGCCGTCTTACCTGCGATTCGTCCAAAAGTAAAGATGTCCGTCAAGGCATTACCGCCTAAACGGTTGCCTGCATGTATACCTCCTGCAACTTCTCCAGCCGCATACAGATGTGCAATCGGCTGACCGTTTTCATCCAATACGCGGGTTTGGGTGTCGATCTTAATTCCGCCCATGGTATGGTGAACTGCCGGTTTTCTAGGTGTGGCATAGAATGGAGACTTCTCGACTTTTAAGCTAAACGTATCCTTATGGAACTCGGGATCAAAGCCCGCATCCACATATGAGTTATACTTATCAATCGTATTTCTAAGAACTTCAGGTTCCATATTGATTTTCACTGCCAGTTCTTCTATGGTATCGGCTCTGAACAAGGTACCTGCTTCGACTTGACGGTCTATCTTTTCCTGGCTTGTGTTTGCTGCCGTTTTTTTGATCTCGTCATCCGCAATCAGGTAAAATAAACTTCCCTGCTCGATAGCTGCTTTCGTTAAGACATCTCGTCCAGAGAATTCATTAACAAATCGTTCTCCCTTTTTATTAACAATGACAAAGTTTTCAGGCGGTACTTGCAGTCCACTGAAGAGTTCGCCCGTATCCGGATCGGCTACCGGCATCATTTGAGTGAAGCCCATGCCTGTCAGCGCTGCTCCTGCACTCTTACCAAGCGATATTCCATCACCCGTCATCGCATAGGAATTTGTTGTTTTGATATCATCGTCAATATGGCTCCAGTACGTGTTATATTCCTTGAGCATCTGTGTATTTGCACCAAAACCGCCACTGGCAAGCACAACTGCTTTGGCATGAATGGTGATTTTCTGACCATTGACACCTGTTGCGATAACACCTGTTATTTTTCCATCTTCGATGATCAATTGTTTGACCGGGCTATCTGTAATAATTTTTCCTGCATGCTCTTCTACATATTTGCTAAGTGCAATGATAAATGCAGAGCCATAACTTTTGACAGGTTTATGGCCACGACGCCAAAGGGCACCCACTGGAGCAAATACGATACTTTTATCGTATTCAACCCCGATATCCTCAAGCCATTGCACACTTTCCAAGGCATGGTCTGTAAGTACTTTAACCAGATCGTACTGTCCATAGATCATGCTCCCATTCAGGTCTGTACGTTTGCCCCCAAAATACGTTTGCATTCTGTGAAGAAGTGGGGAGTCGAATAAATAAGCCTTTTCTGTGCCGAACTGTTCCTGATACGCAGTAAACTCTTCTTTGAGTGCATGGAAATCATCTACATATTCTGGATGGATCAAGCTCTCATCGGTATTTAATAAATTCTCAATCGTCTGTCTTTCCCCTGGATTCTCGCTAAACTGTTGTTGCCATACAGGATCTGCAGCATTGACAGGACCACCTGAGCGGATCGTATTTCCCCCAACAGCAGGATATTTCTCAAGTACAATCGCACTTGCTCCTTGTTGTAAAGCTGTAGCAGCAGCACTGAGTCCTGCGCCACCTCCACCTACAACGACCACATCGCAAGTGTATTCTTCGTCATCTTTCATCTGGCTGCTAGCAGGTTTTGGACGTCTTTTCAGAATATCCGGGTTAACTCCGGCAAGCTTAACCGCTTTGGCTACACCATTGATGACAGCATTACTGGTTTCAGAAGCACCGGAGAGAGCATCTACATTCAGCGTCTGTCCCTCAATGATTTTATTCGGAATTCTTACAAAAACAACATCGGCGATCCCTTCCGTTTCACCCTTCGAATCGATATCGATGCTTTCAATTCTATTTTCACTAAAGGATACCTTCATCGGCAGATTGCCACTGTGACCTATGGCATTGATCTCATACACACCGGGTCTATAGGTAAACTCCTCTTCTTCGTTGAGCTGATTTGAAATTTTGGCAAACCGAAGGAACCGCAGGAAACATGTTTCCAGGAAATCGATCGTTCCTTCATTGTTCAGGTTACCTGATTCGTCAAATGCTTTATGTGCACTTCCAAGCAAAAACTCATACCCTGGCATCACATTAGCTTCGACACCCGGTGCATCCAGGATTTGACGAAGATGTAGCTGTGCACGCGAGGAACCTTGTGTTCCCTGTGACGCACCAATGATCATCACGGGTTTACCAGCCAGCGGATGGATTTCAAAGCTCAACCATTCAAGCAGGCTTTTAAGGGATGAAGGGATGGAATGGTTATATTCTGGAGTCGCAATAATGACACCATCACTTGCCATAATTTTTTCATTAAACGATTGTAAAATTGCACTGTTTGTTTGGTTATCGGACTGATTAAACATCGGAACATCTGTAATATCGAGGATTTCAATGGCTGCTCTGGACTCAAAATGCTTTTGTATGAATTGAAGCAGCTTGCGATTATACGATTTCTTTGCATTTGTGCCTACGATCGCTATGATTTTCATTGTGATTAGCCCCCTACTCTTGCCAGGAAAATTTTTTCGTTTTTTTCTTCAACGTTCGTTTTGACAGCAGTTCCGTAGTGATCTCCGTAAACAAAACAAACTCCCTGAAGATTTCGTCAAGCTCCGCTACTTTGTCAGCGTCAATGAGATTACCACTACTATCAAATGCACTCTGTGATTTTCCCAAAAGAAACTCGCTGCTAGGCATCATTCTCGCACCAAGCTCAGGCGAATCCAGGATTTGTCTAAGGTGCGCTTGTGCCCTGGAAGAACCGAGTGCACCATGTGAAGCACCCACAATCAGAACCGGCTTGTCTTTCAAGGTTTGAGTGGTATAACTGATCCATTCCAGTGCACTTTTCAGAACGGCAGGAATCGCATGGTCATACTCAGGAGTAGCCATAATGACACCTTCCGCTTTAGAGATTTGATCCAATAAGTCTTGTACCTTCACAGGAATATCAACTTCAGCATCCTCTAATTCATCTTTTTCAATAAAAGCAGGCAAATCCTTAATTTCAAACAAGTCAATCTGGGCTTCACTAGCAAAATACTTTTGCATAAATTGAAGTAGCGTCCGGTTTGTAGATACATCCGAATTCGTGCCCACGATAGCTAAATAATTCATCGTAATCCCCCTTCTGTCATTCGAGATGATGTTCGTAAATGTCAGACTCGTTCTTTCGGCATAACTCTAACATTCAAAGCTCAAATGATCTAATAGTTATTCATTGCAGTTTGATAACTAATTTGTTATAATCACCTCAAATTCAAAGTTTGTTACTTTTTTCACAAAGGGTGAGGGACATGTCTAAGTTAGAATCTCAAGATATCTTGTGTTACATTGACAGCCTATTGAAATACAGTAACTATAGCAGGGCTGCCCAGTCCCTTTACATATCTCAGCCCTACCTCACAAAGGTTATCAAGAAAATCGAAAGTGAGTTGGGCTGTGAGCTAATCACTCGCAACAAACTTCCGTACCGATTAACCGAGCAGGGGAAAATATACTATCAATACCTAACGTCACTCGAACATAGCTACGCCAAGCTTATAAGGGAAATCTCTTATGTATCGGATATGGGCAATAAAGTGTTACGGATCGGCATTCTTCCGAGCCTTGGTGCGTACTTAACGCCCCTTTTTTTACCAGATTTTCTGGAACTTCATCCTGCTTATAAAATTAATCTTGTCGAGGATTTACCTGAAAAAAATGAGAAACGTCTCCAAAATAATGAACTGGACTTCTGGATTGGGCAAAATTCAAGCAGTATCTCCCCTAACTTGAACTCGTTTAACTGGGGCAAGCACAGTTACCAGGCCATTATTCCGCGTTGCTGCGAATTATATCAAGAGAATGTTGCAATCATTCCGGAGGGCACGATTGAGATCAGCACCATTTTGAATCAAAAGCTTATTCTAACGTCCAAGGGTTCGGCAATCCGAAAACAGATTGATCAATTGCTCAGTGTTTACAAGATACAGCCTAATATCGTGATGGAGAGCAAAGAAATCTATACGGTACTGAAGCTGGCAAAGCATAATTTAGGTCTGACCTTTGTGCCTGAAAGTATTCATATCAAGGAGTGCCCTTCGGAATACAACATCTATCCTATCCCTATAGAGAAGATGAGTCTGGATTATTTTATAGCCCATCATGGAGAAAAAAAGCTGAATAGCGTGGATCATGACCTCATCCATACTTTTCTCAATCACGGACAACAATGTGCAATATAGGAGGCTATCATGAAATCTTTTACGAGAACGATACCGCTCATGGGAACAAACATATCCCTCTATATCGAGGGGGGAGATGCTGAAGAGCTTGCCGATGAAGCCGTGAATATGCTCGTCCGTTATGAACAAGTGTTTAGTGCCAACAGTGAGTACTCGCAGCTTGCCATGCTAAAAAAAGAAGCCGCATCACATCCGCTTAAAGTAGACAAGGAACTGTATGATCTTATTAAGATAGGCAAAGAACACAGCCTGAATAAAGATTCATTTTTAAATATTGCAATAGGGCCTTTGATCAAATTGTGGAAAATTGGTTTCCGCGAGGCACATGTGCCGGAGGATACAGAGATTAAAGCGGTGCTGGAGCTCTTGAATCCGGAGCATATACAGCTTGACGATGAGCAGCATACGGTTCATTTATTCAAAAAAGGCATGGAGATCGACCTTGGAGCGATTGCTAAAGGTTATTTTGCTGATCAAGTTATGTCATTCTTCAAGAAAAACGGAGCTGCATCAGCTATGGTCGATATGGGCGGCAATGTTCTGGTTCATGGCGATTCTCCCACTGGGTCCAGTCATTGGAAAGTTGGAATCCAAAATCCCTTTTTACCTAGAGGAAATGCAGCAGCACTCGTTAGTATACGCGAGCAATCCGTTGTTACATCAGGAATATACGAGAGAGTTTTAGAAAAGGAAGGGAGTCAGTACCATCATATATTTAACAGCAGAACAGGTTACCCAATCGAAAGTAATATCGCTTCGTTAACGATTATTGCGGAGCGATCGCTCGACTGTGATATATATACTACAGAATTGTTTGGGTGCGACGCTGTCTCCATTATTCATAAAGTAAATAATATGAAGGATATCGAAGCTGCCGTAATTACGACGGATGGAAATCTGGCCTATACCGATAATCTTAGGGGAAGAATCCATTCGATCTCAAGCTAAAGTAATGAGATTGTTGACGCTATCTATATATAGGAATAGTTTTGAATACGTTGATGGTTACATTAAGGTCAAAAAAGCTATCACAATAAATGGTAACGTTTGGGCTTTGTTATTTAATGATGCACAGAGCATCATCAGTGTCTTTTTTAGCGCTTATTTCGACGGCATTTCATGTTCTTTAATCAATTTGTAGTCTGCTGAGTAAGTGCCTTCGGCAATTACTTTTACAAGTGTGTCTCGATCAATAATTCAACTTATAAAATTCGAGTAGCCGAAATCAGCCAAGCATAGAAAAACCGCCATTGAGAGCGGTCTAAAAATGTTCATTCTCTGCAGCTGTTCACAAAACATATTGTAATCAGAGTGTCTCAATTAGTTTCTGAATCTTGGATTCGGAGATTAAATACACAGGACCCATGATATCTATTTTGCCGTCCTTTACACGTATTGCGCTCTCCTGTTCTGCTGCATAAACTTCAATTTCTTCAGATAAGGAGAACAGGTATCCTTCAACAAACGTATCGTAGTCGCGTCTAGCATGAGATTCATAGGAAAAAGGATTAAAGCTTAACCCCTCATAAATCGTGCTTGATTCAACCTCAGGGATCTTGTTATTCGAAGATAACCATTTTGCAGACATATTTAATGCACCCGCACTTGCACCGATGATAACGGCATTGCTGCTCTTGATAACTACGGATATTTCATATTCCTCCAGAAACTCGTGTTGCTGAACAGGATCTCCACCACATAAAAAAATGACAGAAGCGTTCCGAATCAATTGCCGAGCCTTTTCCTTCTGCACGCGATAATCAATAAAATGATATTTATCAAAAATAAGGTTGGCCTGAGTTAACCAAGTCCATTCTGAAATATCCTCAAAGTTCACTTGCTCTCCTTCGTAATCAGACGGCTGAGCGCTAATCATAACAAGCGATTTTCTATCTGTAATATCCCTTGCAACCGTTCGACCAGCTTCTCTGGAAAAAAATCATTAAACCAACTGAAATAGTAGTGAGTACTCAAACTGTATGACCTCCGTATGTATAATTGAAATTTTTTCATTCTCTTAACTGACACCATATGTTGTGAACATATCCACAAAACCAAGCTATTTCACAACTAGAAACCCTTCAAGCATCCGAACTTCCTTTTGTCTACAAGTTACTAGTTGTTGAGTCTAATGGGAGGGTGTGGACAAATGTCTTATAGATTAACCAAGTTAAATGCCTGTGCAAAAGCATCAAGGTCATCAATAATAAACAAGTCACTACTCCAACTACCTGGCCACACCGCATACAATTTGGTTTTGTTATTGTTAACCCTATGATAGACCTCCAAAAGTTTCTGTAAGTCTGATTTATTTTTGTGATAAACTTTTGATAAGTTCCCCTGTTCATCCACCTCAAAATAACAAACTGTCTTCATACTATACGGGAAATTTTCAGTTTCTTTAGCACTTCTCATCGTTAACCCTCCTCTTTGTAATAACAAACATATTTTTTTTAGTTCAGCTGAACTCCCCCGATTCTTTATTGATTACTCTGCTTCACTTGTCAACTATGACACTTTAAATTAGATCGTAGATTCGTAACATCATTAGAACTTCATTTAAACCAGCAGTTTATGAAACAGAAGCAGTCCTGCGCTTACGTAAATCTAATATGGAAATATTAATATACAGTTGTATTGTATCGGTATAGACATGATTCCTTATAAATTGCTCAGCTTTCTCCATTTCACTATCAGTAAAACATGCAACTAGATAAAATGCATTTTTATAACTAGTAGACAACATATAATCTGTTAATTGCCTTTCATATCCTTTTTTTAAATATGAACTACTAGCTCTTTTTATCTCGATTAATACTTTCTCATCTTCTTTTTTATTTTTATACAATTTAAAATCTACTTTGCCATTTCCTAATAAGGCTTCTCTAGTAATATCAATT
Source organism: Paenibacillus sp. FSL R7-0026 (assembly GCF_038004485.1). Taxonomy (NCBI): domain Bacteria; kingdom Bacillati; phylum Bacillota; class Bacilli; order Caryophanales; family Paenibacillaceae; genus Paenibacillus; species Paenibacillus sp. FSL R7-0026. Next base: position 1,789,247 of record NZ_JBBORG010000001.1, on the reverse strand, counting down.
TCTTGATTATAAAAATAAGCATCCATGATATTTTCTAGAATTAATTGTATGCGCTCTTCTTTTACGGGAGTATCATCTTCCCAAAATAACTTATATAAATTTCCGTAATTCAATCTATGTGCAATATAATTTAGCATTTCATAAACTTCACCTGACAGCGTAATATGGCTTGTTGTATATTGCTTTTGAATATCTAACGGTAATATATCAAAATAATAGTCAATATTAATACCTAAATTTTCTTCAAGATTAATGTTACCAAGCTTACGATTATTATATAATTTATCAATCAACAAAAAATCTGTATCTTCAAATAAATGATCAGAATATCTAAAAATATCATAGTAAACATCCCTACAAACTTCTAATGTTATATCTTTAAAATCATCATATTCCTTGATTTCATTAAAATCTAACAAACTAGCATCGTTAATTAATGAGTGGGATTTATCATCAAAAAATATATTATCAAAATTGTTCATTTCCCCCCCTCATATCTGATAGATATTCAAGAAATGCATACAATGCTAACTCGTGAAAAGCACTCATATTATGATAAAAATTATCTTCTGTCCATATTAACAATTCCTCAAAGATGACTTTGCATTTTTGATATTGTTCTCTGAACAAATACTTAGGTAAAATAATCTCAAGTTTATCCCCAATATCTCCGTCACTATCATCATTATATATCTCGATTTTCAGAAAATGATTAATAATATAATTATAAACCTTCACATGATTCGTATTGAACAAAATCATACTCTGTCCTCCTTTTATTAATATTTTTTTATCTTATTCTAACACTTTTAAATTAACAGCGATGAACTTCAGCATTTAATTTCGATCAGATTTCTTCTCACTTGATTATAAATTTCTTTCCTTCTATATTTCGGGATGAATAGCATGTGGTATTTGTGTGATCTAGCTAAAGCTCTTGTTTGCCATCTAAGAAAATTTCTTTCGTTAAGCCTGATCTTCTGAATTTTATTGGAATAGTCTTGGTGCTCAAACCCTCAATCCCTCTACCTGCATAGCAAATAGTTTTTTGTTTGCGCGTTTCACAAACCCAATTGGCTAAGGCAAAAAAAAGCCAACCCTTTCGGGTCAGCATTGTCCTTCGTAATGGAACCCAGGAGCTATATTGCCTCCTCATCACTCATGTAGGTGCCCTATACTTAACGTGTCTACATCAAACCCAACAAATTATAGATCATCACTGCTGCTTCTGCACGGCTAGCATTCTTCTTCGGTGCAAACTCATCGTTACCAACACCGTTTATTATGCCTGCTCCCTGTATTGCCTTTACCGCTTGCTTCGCATAACTTGCGATGTTTGCTTCATCCTTGAAGGCTGCAGCTTCACCACTTGCTAACGCTAGTTGCTTAATCTGGATCGCCTTGTATACCATAACCGCCATATCTTCTCGCGTAATGTTCTCATGAACTCCGAATCGTCCATCTGGTTTCCCATTCACAATCCCCAGCTTCTGCGCGGTTGCGATATTTCCATGGTACCATTCTCCTTGCTTCACATCACTAAAACTTGTCGTTGCCCTCTCATCCGATAGCTCAAACAACTTCATCAGCATGGTGATGAATTCTGCTCTTGTCACTTGACCATTCGGATTAAACTCGCCGTCGCCTACACCCTTCACAATGCCTCTTGCTCCCAATACTGAGATCGCATCCTTCGCCCAATCTTGGGTCACATCCTTAAAGCTCGTTGAAACATACGCTACCGTATACTTGCTTAGATACGTTGGCTTGAACTCTACTTTTCCTGTCGCTGCATTGTATTTACCATTCGTCACCACTCTTAGCTCTCCGTTGTCCTTCACATCGTATACAACGACGTTGTTTGGATTTTCGTTAGCCTTTAGTGTGTATGGCAATTCAATTACGAGATCATCTCTGCCATCAAACTCTGTAAGTTTCTTACCATCAATCGTTAGCTCGATATCGTATACGACCTCACCGTTCAGCTGTGCTTGTGCGCCAGCTGGCAGTTGATTAGCTGCGATTTTCTTAATCGACAATCCTAACGTTTTCCCTGCACTTGTTCCTGTTCCAAGCAGTTCGGTTGCCACGGTTACGACTGCAGAGCCTGTGTTGATCTCGATGCGATCTACCATAGAAGCTCCATTTGTTAAGCGCGCATCTACTGCGAGCTCAATCGTTAGCCCGTTCAAGCTTGCATCAGCTTCAACTTGCATGTGTAGCTTACCGCCTGTCGTTTGATCAAGCGCACGCTTCACCGTATCCGCACTTAACTTCACTTTAGAAGCACCGCTCTCATTTACGACCGGCTTAATGTGTATTTGGCCGTTGTCCATGACCACTTGATCACTTCCACCTGGAGCTGGTGGTGCTGTAGGTGCAGGGATGTTACCGTCACCGCCACCATTTCCATTACCACTGCCTGGTGCTTGTGGTGTTCCATCAACCAATGGTGTTACCGTTACCGTAGCGCTAGATGATAAACCACCATCCACTGTAGTTACTGTAATCCTTGCTGTTCCTGGTGCCACCGCTGTTACTTGACCTGTCGCACTTACAGTGGCAACAGCTGTATTGCTTGAGCTCCATGTTACTGCTTTTTTCGTTGCATTAGCTGGTGTTACCGTAGCTGTCAATTGCCCTGATTTACCTTCTACGATTGACAACGTTGTTTTGTCCAAGCTAATTCCGCTAACGGGTACGTTCTTCCCATTGAGTGCATCATACTCACTTTGTGTAATTGGAATTACCGTTCCGTGCCGCGGACTAGCGGGTAAGTTGTAGTTAGAAGCTAATGTCCAGACACCTGATGCAAGATTTGTTGTCTCGAATGGAACATACCCTCTTCCACCAAACTCATCTACGAATAAATACCATTTTTCATCTGTATTCGATTTGAAGATCGTTGGACCCTCAACCCATTTGATGTTACCAACGCTTTGATTAATCATCTTGAAGGTTGGATCTAAGATCGAGTCACCCACCTCTTGGAAGATCATCTTGCCAAATGGAGCAGAATCTCCGTTGTTTTGCTCATCCTTCGTAAAGCGATACACTTTTCCTTCATGCTCAATCATCGTTGTGTCAATGATTGAATATCCATAATCCAAATATACTTGCGGTTCAGTAAACGTATAGAAATCTCTTGTCTTGCTATACATCATTTTTTGATAAGCACTGCCTGTATGGGATGCATCATCAAACATTCTTGATGCCCAAAATACGATATATTCACCCGTTGTCTTGTCGTACATAATTTCTGGTGCCCATGTATTACCCGCTTCTTCCGGTGCAACCTCTACCATGCGTTGATCTGTCCAGTTGACTAGATCATTCGATTCCCAAACCATAATGGAACGACTGCCCCATGTCTGTGCTCTACCCCAGTTACCATTGCCGTTAATTTTCAGATCGGTAGCGATCATGTAGAACTTATCACCTTCAGGCGAACGAATAATGAACGGATCACGTACACCCTTCTCCCCTAAGGTAGAGGTCAATACAGGTTTACCATCATTCAATTCTCGCCAGTTCAACGGATCATTGCCGTTACTTAGCGCAAAGTAAACTTGCTCGCCTGTTGCAGTACCTTCTCCAGTGAAATATGTGAAAAAGTATCCCGCATAATTTTCATCAGCAGGCAGTTCCTTCACCTTTGCAATGAATTCCTTCGTAGTGGATGCTGAATTTAATTTAATCGTAGCTGTAAGCTTCACGTCCACATTTCCACTACCGTGTGCCGGACGTTTTACTTCTCCAGTAACTGAAACGACGTTTGGTTGAGCAGAAGCCCAAGTAATTGTTGTTCCGTATAGTCCAGATGCTGGTAGTGCTATGTGACCTCTTACATCATTAATGTTATGAACGACTAGTGTTGCTTTTGCTTCATCTACAGAAGTGACATCGTTTGGCAATGCCTTAACCGTCAACTGAAAAGTTTTGTTAACTGTCTCTGTACCATCTGTAAATACTGCTGTTAACGTTACAACTTGATCACCTTTTGCGTTAGCTGGTCTGGTTACGGCACCTGTAGTTGAGATGACATTCCCCTTATCTGAAGTCCAGCTTATTGTTGTGCCATAAGCACCCGATGTTGGCAATGTGACATTGCTTATAATCGCATCTTTTGATGTATTAGAAGCAAGAAGATCATTAATCGTTAATTTCTCTGTCGCAGCTGATACAAGCATGCCCTCCATCAAAGCAATCTTCTGATCTGCATGAGCCTTAAGTGATGTAATATCTGCCGCAGTCATAGCACCATCATAGATTTGGAAGTCTGCAATCATACCGCCGAAGTATGGATCAGCTGTATAGAATGACTTACCGATGTACCCACTACTACCTAAAGTATTTTTTATTTGTTCTAGTGTCATTCCATTCGTTGAGCCTGATGCAACAGCAACACCATCAATATAAAGCGTTAGTGTACCATCCGTGCCTGAAACAACAGTCGTAACTACTTTCCATTCATTATTCTTTAAGCCTGTGGTAGAAGTTGAAGACTCATTATTCCAAGCATTCGTCGCGATACCAAGGCGAGCTAGACCGTTAGCGTTATAACGTGGTGTGAAGTACGTATAGTGCGTATTATTGTTTGGTCTTCCTAATGCATATAACCACTCGGCAGCGTTTTTACCGCTCCAGTTCACAATGGATGAAACGGTCATATCCGTTAATCCATCAAGTACTCCTTGTGGCAGTTCTACATAAGAGTTAGTTGTGCCACCAGTAAAGCTTAGTACACCAGCATCTTGTGTACGAATCCATTCTGCTTTAGACGGATTCATCCATTTTCCGTTGAAGTTTCCTGTTTGGTCAATAACCGTCGCACCATCGATATCATTCATATCGTAGTGAAGAATGAGCTCTGCCCCAGATGGCTGCTCTACTGGAGGAGTAACGTCTTCATCAGCTAATGTTGCAATCTCTTCAACGGATAATGCACGATTATAAATACGGAAATCATCCAATTTACCATCAAATAAACTATGAGAGCTGTTTCTCGATTTACCAATATAATTCATCGTTGTTTCCAGTAACATTCTCGGCTCCACGTTAAATGTCGAGCTACGTTTAACCTCTTGACCATTCACATACAATACTGCATCAAATTCATCCATTGTAATTGCAACATGCTGCCAAGTCTTTGTTGGTAATAGCCCGGAATTTCTCACCGCATATTTATATTCTGATCCCAGTCGCGTGCTGTCACTGCTAAATTTCTCTGTAAAAGGTGTTACGACAGCAAACTCCAGACTACCTGTATCCCCTTGTGTGCTCAAGTACATGGTGTTGCGGTTAACCTGTCTGCCTGTTTCGGAAGCAAAATCAAATATTCTTTGATTTGCTTGATTTCTGTCCATTTGAACCCATGTAGAGAACGTAGCCTTCTCAAGATTCAAGGATTGAATCAAGTTATCTGGCAGCTTCACATATCCTGTTGATCCATTAAGTTCTAGTGCACCACCCGTTTTACCGATACGATCCTCTTCATTAATCGTTGCTCCACCTACTAGTGTTGCGTGATGACCATTACCAGAAATGTCATTCAACGTTGTACCATTCACTGTATTTGCATCGAATGAGTAATGTACAACCGGGTCTGTTGATGGTGCCGGACCTTTCCATGCATACTTCTCTTGCAAAGCATCATACTCTGCACGTGAGATTGGAATTACCGTTCCGTGTCGTGGTCCTGGCGGAAGTGCATATTGATCACTACTTAATACATTGTTCATATATTGCGTGCTACTATCCAGATCTGTTGTATATCGGACATGATATGGCCATGAATCAAGGAACAGATACCATTTGTCTTTATGAATATCTTTAAAAATCGTTTGCCCTTCATTATTTCCATTTTTTCCGATCAAGCCAAGTTTATTGTCACGTGTACCCGGAACTGCGTCGTATTGAAGGCCGTTTGCTGCAATACCGTCCTTGTCATCGTAGAAAGTTGGTGCTTTCTCCACATACACTTTCGTATTCACTTCTGATTTGGTGAATCGGTACAACATCTGATTATGCTCAATAAACGTCGTATCAATGGTCGGAAGTGACTCATCAATCATGACCTTTGGCTCAGAGAAGTTGTAGAAGTCTCTTGTTGTTGCGTAGTACATCACATTGTACTGACCTTCAGGTCTTCCGTTATAATCACCATATGTCTCCGTATTTTTCATCGATGATGCCCAAAATACGATATACTCTCCAGTTACTGGATCATAGATAGCTTCTGGTGCCCACGTATTTCCTCCAGTCTTAGGAGCAACCTCGATCATACGCTGCTCGCTCCAATGAACGAGATCCTCCGACTCCCAAATCATCATGTAATGACTACCCGTAATTTGAGCTTGGTCGAAATTTGTACTTTCACCCATTTTCAAATCGGTTGCCAGCATATAGAATTTATCACCTTCTGGTGACCGAATAACGAATGGATCACGAAGTCCTTTTTCACCCATATCGGATTGAAGGATCGACTTACCATTATTCAGCGCTTTCCAGAACAATGGATCTTCAGCTGTAGCGAAGGATATCTCTTCACCACCCTCATATTCACCTGTAAAGTACGCAAAGAAGTAAGCATCATGCTGCACTGGCGCAGCTGCTTGTTTAATCGTAACGTTAAACGTAAGCTGTTTAGAAGCTGCACCATTCGTAATTGTAGCTATTAGCGTAACGGGCGTATCCGTAGCTTGACGGCTTACCCAGCCTAACTGTGTAGCGTTACCAGCCGCTTCAGCCGTTCCTTTAACAACCGCCGGCCTGTTGGATGTCCATGTAATGGTGGAGCCTTGTTCTCCTGTAGTGACAAGACGTAAGTTGCCTTTAACATTGTCCGCATTGTAGATCTCTACTTGTTCAGCATCTAGATCAACCTTCTGCTGATCATCAAATTGCTTCAAGATCGTAACAGGGAATACAGCCGCTCTAGATACACCTTGATACGTTAAAGTAGCCGTAAGCTCTGCTTGAACATTACCTGCTTGAACAGCTGGACGTTGCACAGTACCACTGTTAGAAATGACCGTAGGATGACTAGAACTCCAAGTGATGCTTACACCGTTTTTACCGCTCGTCGGTAAGGTAAGGTCTTTCGTTATCTGCTCAGCACTCTGATCTGTCTCGTCTAAGTAATGACCGATGTTAAGTTGATTCGCTGCATCATCAACAGTGAGCTGACGTATTTGGGAGATGTGAGTTACTGCTTCCTGTTGATATAACTCGCCCATTTCTTGTTCCGTCAACGCACGATCATATACTCGGAAATCAGCAATGCTACCTTGAAGATATGGATCGTTTGAGAAGATTGATTTACCGATAAAGCCAGAGAAAGTAGCATCCGGATTAATAATTTCTGACAGCTTTAGTCCCTTTGCATTACCCGAAGCAACCTTAGCTCCATCCACGAATAACGTTATCCTATTGCTAACTTCGGACAAGGACACCGTTACATGCTTCCACTGCCCACCGATAAGGTTGGAGTTTGCGCTACCTGTAACTAATGCTTCGTTTGGCCAGCCATTTTTAGAGATACCTGTAGCAATCATATTACCTGATCCACTACCGTGACGTGGTGTTACGAAGAAATATTTGTTCGTTTCTGGTGTTAATACAGTACCCAAACCGAAAATCCAGCGATTCGTACCATCATTCGTCCAGTTCACGATTGAAGATACGGTAATCTCATCCAGACCTTGTAATAGATCCAGTCCATTGGAGCCCTTAGGAATCTCAACATATCCACTGTTCGATGTAGAGCTTCCACCATTGAAGGAAATAAAGCCAACCTCACTGTTTGAAATAAATTGTCCATTGTCTGGATTTCTAAATATTCCGTCAAATGTAACTACCTTTTTGGCAACGTCCTTCAGTACGAGTTGACCGTCTGCTTCTTCTGTCGTTTTCATATTGTAATGAAGAATAAGATCATCATTTAGCGATTTTCCCTTAACGGTAACGGCTGATGTAGCTGTAAACTCTCCATCTTCAGTCTGTGCCGTAATTGTGACTGTACCTACACTAACAGCTGTAACTTTACCCGTTGAATTAACAATAGCTACACCAGAGTCACTAGATGTCCAGATGACTCTTTTATTCGTTGCATTTGAAGGTGAAATAGTAGCCACTAATGTCTCGCTGTCCCCCGCTGATAAAATAAATGTAGGTTCATTAAGTGAAACATTCTTAACGGCAATCTGCTCAATAGAGTCATCCTTAGGTAGTAAGGTAACCATGAACTCCTTCGTTGCCTGGCTTCCACCTAAAGAAATGGTTGCAGTTAACGTCACTTGTTGCTCCATTTCTCGTAAGAACACTTCCCCTGTTGGACTAATCGCACTCTCATCACTAGAAGTCCATGAGATCATAGCGCCATTCTTATCTTCAGTAGGCAGTTCAAGGGATTTTGTAACTGCCGATATATCACCTAACGTTAGCTCTATTTTGCCTTGTTGTACTTGCTTTTCATTAAAGGATTGTTCATATACTACAGCGATATCTTCATTATTTAGTGCCTCTCCGTAAATTCTTAAATCTTGAAAGCTGCCCGCAAAAGTAGCATCCCCTAAATAATTGGAGCGACCGATGTAAGCATGCAAATCAGTACCAAAGCTTGCTGTTGTTTTCTCTTTGGCGGTCGTGCCTATACTTACACCGTTAATGTAACCTGTAATAGAGCGTTCTGTAATGACCGTCGTATAGTGAACCCATTGACCTTTGTACTGTGACGTAGAAGTGCCTGATACTCCTACCTCAGTCGTCCAAGGCTGGTCAACATTATTGCGATCTGTAAATACGGACTTAAAATCACCACTTGGATTGGATGGATTAAACATCCAGTAATTCGTTGGCAATTTATTTTCAGCTGCTGGCGTACCGTAGAATAATGCGGAGTAGTTCCCGTTCCCCGTGTTGCTCTTGATCCATACAGAAATCGTTGTATTTTCTTGATGATCAAACAAACCAGTAGGAAGCTGAACGTAGTTTGTATTACTATCTGTTCCCCCAGGTAGAGTGAGACCATCGGTGTACGTAATGTTTCCTACAGCCGTTCCATGATTTTCATTACCTGATATATCCTCTACATCCTCAAGCAAGGGATAATGCGCCAACATCGTTGGTGTTATTGTGTCCGCTGAAGCTTGATTGCTAAATGGCAGAACAAGATTAAACCAGCTATTGAAGGTCAAAAGTAAAGCTAACGTTATGATTGAAATCCGCTTTCGCATAGCATTCTTCCCCTCGTTTAATATTCAAAAGCACGTAATCCTTATTTATCTTTAAAACAAGACCACCTCGTTTCAAGGAGCTAAAGAAACACCCTGAAATGAATGCGCTTACATTTCTCCTCATATTACGTCTTCAACACTTCTAATTCAATGTAGTTTCTTGTTAATAAGGTGGATTTTTTTATTGCAATTTGAAATGAATGCAGAATGCAACACTATTGATATGAAGCAATCTACATGCACAGATGCGTACAAGATTATCAAAACAATAAAACGGCATCTCTGCCGTTCTAGATGTTTACGTATGGTTTATGTGTAAATTAAAGGATTGAATGCCTGATAAACATAATATATATAGTTGGGCGCTTGTCATATGGACAACGTGTCCGAATACGATGCGGTAAGCCGTGGGCGTACCGCATCGAAAAATAAGGAGGATTCTCATTTATGCCAAAACGATTTAGCAGAATGCTCGCGTTCCTCTGTTGCTTGGTAATGGTGGCGTCGCTAATGCCTACCAGTTATGCCGCCGCCACTGACAACATCGAGAACACAGTAGCGAATGAAACACCCACCGCCATTTTTGGAACTCCCGAACTCGGGTCAAACGATCCCCTCTGGGACCAAACCATGGAGCATCACATCAACAAAAGCACGGTACCCACCGACCCCAGACCCCATGCCACGGGCACAGCCAGAATCCTTTGGGATCATGACTACCTGTATGCCCGCGTAGTTGTTAATGACAGTAATCTATATCAGGGAGCTGGCGCAGATCACCGATACGACAGCCTGGAGTTTTATGTTGGTACCGGAACCGGCGGCTCGAACCAATGGCGTGTCAGCTCGACGGGTGTGTTCTCAGGGCAGGCCGCTCCGGGCAGAGCTGCATGGACCCAGATCACGGAAACAGGATATATCGTGGAGATGAGAATACCCAAAAGAACCTTGACCTTGGAGGAGGGCAAGCTTACCTTTGAGGTTTACATTAATAACTCAACGGAAAAGGGCGGTGACCGCTATGAAGTCGTGTCCAGTTTCGGAGATCCGGACGCGGCTTATACCAGCTCTGTTTCATTTACAGACAGCCTGCAGCTCACTTCAGCCAATGAAGTGGATAACAGATTTTCAATCACCGCAACGGCGGGACCGGGCGGCTCAATCATGTCGAACCCACCCGGGGATGTTCTGAGAGTAGATCGGGGCTCTAACAAAGAAATTACGTTTACCCCCGATTACGGCAAAATTGTGGATACCGTAACGGTAGACGGCGAGATCGTAACTCTATCTGCTGGCACTTATACCTTTACGAATATTGAGGCTGATCATACCATTCATGTGACATTCAAAAACGATCCGGACGCGGGGATACTTCCCTTTATCGTATGGAATGACAACTTCGCCAGTGGCGAGTACACAACGGCTGTTATCATTGATTTAGGCGAGGGAAATTCGGCGTTAGGCTCCGCGCTTAATCCGGACTTATTTGCCTTATCGGCTAGGAACACGACCCTGAACGGCGAAGCAGTGACCTTTGAAGGACCACGCAAAATCACAAGGGTATACGCTAATGACGAGCCAAAGGTACGCGGCTATGTCGGGCCGATTAGTCATTCACCAGATTATCAGGACGGACTGGCGAGCGGTCGTTACATCGTCGTTGAGTCTGAGTTTTATTCAGAGAGCGGCGGCAATACAACGCTGGATGGCAGCAGTAACTCGACAAAGCAGGTTTACACCGTTGTCCAAAAAGGCGAAATCTTACTGACAGAAGGAAATCCGCTTCACAATGTGGTTTTTGAACAGGAAAAAGTTGTGAATCCAATCCTCGATAAGTTCACAACTTTCACGGATAATTCGGTCAATCGCTCGCTCTACCTTCACAAGGATGAAGACGGTAACGTGATGAAAGGATTGCCGCTGTATGTTTATACACATGGTATGTCACGCGGCGGCACAAACGCTGCGACAGACCAAAAAGCGGCCATGAAATCCGCCAACGGCTCAGTCGCTCTAATGAAAAAGATGGAGCAAAATCCCGATAAGTACGCCAGCCATGTACTGAATATTTCCTATAATGGCGTATCTGTTCCCTCAACAGAAAATGTTAAGAAGGTCATAGACGCCCTGATTGCCAGCGGTGAAGTAGATTCTAACCGTGTTTACGCAGCAGGCTTCTCATGGGGCGGCCAGTATACAAACAACTTAGTTAACAGCTACCCTGGCTTCTTCGCTGCCGCCGCACCTATGGCCCCGGTAAGCGGTTCACCCAACGCTAATGCCAACGATGCTCACAACAACCTGGCCTATTGGATGTTTGTAAATGCTCATAACGTTGCAGGCTATCAGACTAACCTCAATAACTTCATAAATAACAATATGCCGAAAATGATCAACGCAAGGGCTTCGCGCTTTGAAAGTAATGAGGTTCTTACCTGGCCCTACAATCAATTTGATCAGCCGAATCTGAGGCCGAATCCGGCCAACACACCTGTTCTGGCTGATTACATAGCGCACGAAGTTGAAGCGGCGGTTCTTTACAACCAGATAACTATGGGGAATTGGAGCATAGCTCCCACGGCGCAGTCCTCTAACTTGCCAGCTTGGAACAATGACTACACAGATGTCTTTGATTGGATGTTCTCGCAGAGAAAACCCGTCGTGCCCGGTGCTCCGAGCGGCTTCAAGGCGACAGCCGGTGACGGACAGGTCACATTGAGCTGGACTGCTCCTGCTGACGACGGTGGCAGTGCGATCTTGGGCTACAAGGTATGGTATGGCAACGTGACGCCGGTCACACTGGATGCGACGGAGACCAAATATACCTTTAAGAACCTGACAAACGGCCAAGGCTACAACTTCACCATCATCGCGGTGAACGCAAAGGGCGACGGCGCGCAGACCAGTGCTACGACAACGCCGATGAAGACGACGACTCCCACTGTGCCTGATTCTGGCGGCAATACGGGCAACACCGGAAATACCGGCAACATCGGTAATACGGTCAACACCGACAATACGGGCACCGGGACAGACGCTGGAACGTTGAAGTCGACCTACACAGTGTATACACCGAAGGATAAACCCGCGGTCACAGACAAAAACGGCAACACCACCCTCCCCGGCGGTGGCGAGATTGCGACCAAAGGCGGGACCAAGATTGAGGTACCCGAAGGCACGACGATAGACTCAAACGGTAAGGTAACCATTCCGGCAGATAAGAGCGCCGAAGTGACACTACCCGGCGGCAACAGCACAGTGACCATTTCGGGCGGCTCGACGATAGCGAGCGACGGTACCGTTACAGTAGGCGGCAAAGATGCCCATGTGAACTTGCCAAACGGCAACCGTGTGGATATCCACGGCGGATCGAAGATACGGAACGGCGGAACGGTTGTGGTAGGACCGAGCGGCGCAAGAGTTGACTTAGACAACGGCATGTCGCTGAACATCCGTGAGGGTACGGAGCTGGCGTTTGATGACGCCACCCCACTGGGCTTCCTCGTGCTATCGGGCAATCCTTTCAGGGATGCCAACATGGACGACTGGTTTTACAACGATATAAATTTCGCCTACACATACGATCTTTTCAACGGCACGACGTCCACGACGTTCTCACCCGGCACCGCGATGACGCGTGCAATGTTCGTGCAGGTACTGGCCAATCTTGAGAACGTAAACCTCTCCAGTTATACGAGTTCCCGCTTTAGCGACGTGACGGACGGACAGTGGTACACCGCGGCAGCCGAGTGGGCGGCCGAAAAAGGCATAGTCAACGGTACAAACGCAGACCTGTTTGACCCCAATTCACCGATGACGCGCGAGCAAATGCTGGTGATACTGTACAACTACATGAAGTACAAAGGCTATGAGATACCTGAAAGCCACTCTAAGTCCTTCACGGACGAGAGTGAGATCAGCTCCTGGGCGTTGGAGGCCGTTCAGGCGCTGCGGGACATCGGCATTGTAGTAGGCAAGCCGGACAACTTTTTTGCTCCCAAAGCCACCGCCACCCGCGCCGAAGTAGCCACGATCTTTGCAAGGTTCGTTGAATATCTGGCTAATTGAAAGCGTATACAGAAAAATGCAGACCCTACCGACTGGACAATATCCAGCCGGAAGGGTCTCCTTGGTTTCAAACTTCACTTTTTTTAACAACTCCACAGTCAGGACTTTAAACCCTCTATTTTTGCATCTAGAATATTCGTCACCAGGCTCGTCCCCAAGTCCAAAAATTCTACTTCATTAATGCATGTTCTGACTTATTTCACCACAAAAAAAACGCCATCGCAATAATGTGATGGCGTTCTTATTTATGGAGCCTAGGGGGATCGAACCCCTGACCTCATCGCTGCCAGCGATGCGCTCTCCCAAGTAAGTCGGTTGCACTACCATTATTACGCGCCATTTGAACAAGCTCGTGGACGTTTAATTTTATCTTCAGATCTATCGAATCCCTATAAACGGTTATGGTATCAATTACACTATTAAGCATCATCTTTTTCTTTTCTAAGCCGGCCTTATGAAATGAGTCTTTCCAAACAGGAATTAACTTTACCAAGCTTTCCATTTCGCTTCTTTCAATCTTTTTATGGAGAGTGGCGGATTCCGTGTTATCTAGTTCTTTCTTAATCAATTCTATTTCATTTTGCTTTTCTTCAATTAAATTGTTAAGTAACTCTGGTTTGAATGCACTTTTACCTGTAATACTTTTCGAAACCTCTTTCATCAAAGTTCCCAATTCTTTCTCTAGCTCATTAAACTGTTTTTTTAAAGACTTTACTTTCTTCTCATCATCATTTGAATTAGATTTTTTTATAACTTTTAATTGTTCTGAGACATCAACAGTCTTTAAATCGTCCAGGTAAGCAAATAATTCCTCAAGAGTTGTTTCCTCTATTTTAGTCTGTGAATAGATTGTTTGGCCCTCACAGGTTACCTTCCCTAAAGCTTTTCCGCTGCATCTATATTTCGCCTGTCTCCACTTCTGTTCAGTTCCGTCTTTAAGTTGATATTTCTTAGAATTATATGTGGTTGTAAGTGGTGATCCACAGTATCCACATTTAATCATTCCAACAAATAATAATGGGCTTTTTGTAATTAGGATCTTTTCAATCTCAGGTTTATTCGTGTTATCTTGATTACGGGATGTTCTAATTTCCTGAACACGATCCCACATTAACCCTGGAACAGTTACAAGATGGTCGACCACTTTATCTGGAGATACCCATGCCTCTTTAGATGCAGTTTTCATTTTTCCTTCGTCATCTTTCCTCTTCTTCCCGAAAGCTGGCATGCCTTTATACAGCGGATTGCTAAGAATGAAATTTATAGCACTAGCGGTCCACTTTCCTCCAGTTGATGTTGGGATATTTACTTCAGGATCATTAAAGTGCTTAGCGATTCGATTTGCTCCGAAACCTTGAGAGTACACCAAGTCATACATCAGATAGGCTATCGGGTTTGTGTCCTCATCCTTTACGATCCGAAGCAGTTCTTTCCCTTTCTTATTAAAGACTCCAGACTTAACAAGTTTGTATCCATACCCAACACCACCACCACGGTATAATCCATCCTCAGCCATTTGAATGTGATTTTCTGTTACACGAATCGATGTTTTTTTACTTTCACCACCCGCCTGCCAAAACCTTATGTAGTTCATTAGGTGGTCGGTATGTTGCTCGAATTTCTGTTGCCCTTCCATCACAGACCAAACTTGTACCCTTTTCGCAAACCATTCTACTACAAACGGCGTTTCATCTTCTTTACGACCCAAGCGGTCAAATAAAAAACACAAGAGAACATCATACATACCCGCATCAGCATCTCTTTTTGCTTCTTGAATCTTGTCACGGTCGTTGGCAGAAACCCAAAAACCGGATACTGACTCAACATACTCTTTGACAAATACCCAACCCTTTTGCTTGTAAAAATCTTCGCATGAACGGCGCTGAGAAGGTATATCATGATCAGTTAATTGCTTGTTTGACGACACTCTATAAAAAGTTGCAACTCTTAACGGTCTTGTGCCATCAGGTTTATTCCGGTTCATCACTACCATACAAACGCGCCTCCTAGTTAGTCGAGATAACTACCATAAAAATTAATCCATAATTCAAGTTTTGGCAATCTATATTTTTTCTGCTTGCATTCTTATTATCTTTTTTATATACTACGAAAGCAGTCTTCTTTACGGGGAATTAGCTCAGTCTGGGAGAGCGCTTCGCTGGCAGCGAAGAGGTCAGGGGTTCGAGCCCCCTATTCTCCATTAAAAAAGCCCAACTCTTATGTTGGGCTTTTTCTTATGTCTAGGTACTGTCTGATATATTCTTCTGTTAGCATATCTATTAGACCATCAAGAACTGATTCGCTATCTTCGCTTGCAAATGTGACGTTCACCCACATCTTTGTCTTATCATTAAACCTTCGAATTGACCGCTTTTCATGATCCACTGTGTACCTCTTGCCACCAATGATTATTTCATCCCCTAATCCCTCCAAACTAATCATCTCCCTATTCTTCCTTTTGTCCTTTAATAACTGCAATCTTCATGTTTAAGGCAACACTGCGAAATGCTCTCCATCTTATTTCTCTATATTTTCCCTCACTGATCGGAGGATCGAATTCGAAACCAAACACTTGTTTATCAGTGATATAGTCATATTCTTTAGTAAGATATCGCTTCTCCATCAAGAATGCTTCTATTTCTGGCAGACCCATAACGGCGCGTTCAATTCGAGCGCAATAAGCTGCTTGATATGCTTCTGTATCTACGTTGTATATAGCAATGTTTGCCGTTTGATCACTGGTTACATTGGTTGGACCGTGGAACCTCTCTGTATATGATGCTGTTGTATTTGCTTCCCTTGCGTCAAAGGTAAGGTACTTATAGATCCTGTATTGCTCCAGCGCTTCCTTGACAGCTTCAGTTGTCTTCTGCCGGTCAATGTTGGCGTATGAAATTGGTTGACCCACCTTTGTATCACCTCAATGTAAGGATGGTTCCCCGACCGGAGCCGGGGAGTTAAACTATATTAGAACGGCAGGTCATCATCAGAGACAGGCACCTTAACACCATCCTGAGTTGTTGCGATGATTGCGGCGGCTGTGGCCTCTTCGCCTTCAAGCGGAATCTTTGCCTGGTTCGGATCGGTGATCAAGATGTTACCATCTGCATCAGTTTTTGGACCTTGCTGTTCTTGCTGTTCTTGCTGTTCTTTCTCTAGCTTCGCCTGTTCTTCAGCAGCCATTTCAATAGTAAGCTGTTCAACATTGACCTCTTTAATCGCGAATGCAAGACGCTTCACATCCTCGCTCACAGCACCGTGGCGGGTGATTACTGCAAAGAATGCTTCAATGTCAGGCGGAAGAGTTTTAAGCAACGGGCGACCGTCAGGAGCTTCCAAGACATCATCGTGTTTATCCATTTTGACATCAAGAGTGCAGAGAGCATGATCAATTACATAACGCTTCTGAGGATCGGTCATTTGGTTCCACATGTCCGCATTGAGATACAAGATTGCGTCCTTATCCATACTCATGCGGATTGCCTCGTTGAGAACAGATACACCGCTGAATTTCGTCTTGCCCTTGGACTTCCATCCTCCGTGTTTCATAATCACTACAAACTCGCTGTCTTCAAGGTGTGTATGATTCTTCGAAATAATATCTTGAAGCAATTCGTTAACTTCGGATGGTGCATCTGTAATGAATTTATCGTTAGCCATGGGTTGTTTCCCCTCTCAAATTGGTTTTATTAGTTCGTTGTTTCACCATCAAATGAATGCGGTTTGTATTTGAATTAGGATGCGCAGCCATCACAGGCGACGTAGTTGTCACCGACTTTCTTGCTAATAGCGATAACCTTGCCCAGTTTGATATCAGATTCATCCGTGAACTCCAGGTCGGCAATGCGCGTAACGATCAGTGCAGCAGCTTCTTCTTGGCTATCTGCTTCCTGGCTGAACTCTGACTTTGAATTGCTGGAGATAACTCTATATTCGAACGTGTATCGCATCATGTTATTATCCTCCTTAGTAGGGAGAGGCCTAATGAACCTCAACCTAGTTTTGAATCAATCCATTCTCACTCAACAGAACAAACAGTTTAAGAAAGGCTCGTTCGCGTATTTTAGTGTACGTATCTTTTGAGATTGATGGGTTGAAATGAAAGTTGTACACTTGGTAGTCCAAACGATAGAAGTCGATCATGTACCGCTGCGTAACAAGATTTCTCTCGTCTCCTCCAAGTGAACTTACAGCAGCTTTGACCTTGCGGACGTATTCTTCACGCTCAGAATCTCCAGGTGTTCTTTTGCAGAAGTCGTACTGCTCAAACACCTTTTTCATTACCTTCGCAACTTGGTTACTGTTATGTTTCGGGACAACCGTTTTTACTTTCACTCTGGCATCCCTCCACATATTGTTTATACATCGCTTCAGCGAACGCCCTCTTATCCAATTGTGGTTCATTGATGCTGTTGAAGAAGCTTTCGACCCATTTCTCTTTGTCGCTTAAACCCCTCTTATATCCAACCAGAGCCATGAGAGAAAGCTGCTCACCCCTCTTGTTGTAGAAATATCCCGCTGCTTGGCGAATGTGGGAAGCCAAGTCTTCATGCTGTGGCAACTCTCCAAACAACTCATATTTATTGATTGACGTTACGACTGTCGCCATTTGCTTTGGATTATTTTTGTAGTAGCTGCGGATTTCTTCTACGTGGTCATAAATTTCTCCCGGCAATTCAATGGGTTCAACCAAGTATTTGGATCGCTCAACCTCAGACATGCTTTTAAGCTCATAACCTACGAAGTGCAGGAGGAACGAATCGACATTATTCTTGAGTTCCTTGATAGTGTGAAACCGATCATGGGAGAGGGAGCCCAATTCCTTCTTGGAGGCTTCTAAACCCGTAATCACATTCTCGCGTCTGATCCGCTCCTCCAACATCTGGTTCAGTTTCTCGGCGGTGATAACCTCACACTTACTGGCGAGGACAATGGTTCCGCCCAATTCGTAATACTCCTGCGAACCGTCAAACTCCTCGGCTTTGTAATAGCCCGGTTTCATCATCCCATCTTGGTTTTTCAGATATACCAACATATTATTTTCCCTCCTTGATAAGAGGCACGGATACCTCTTCTTCCTGAGCCACCAGAAAGGACCTTGCTCGTTCTCCGCCATCTTCTGATATTTCACTCTCTGCTGGGCAAGCAGGGTCACCGGGCCAAAGCTTAGTTTTTACGTAGTTCGATTCGTCCGAGTACCAGCGGATTACCTTCAGTGCCCCTTTAAGTTCCTTGCAGAGCCGTTCATTTTCCCGTTCAAGATCAGCATTTTCGCACACTGGGCATGTGTGATTTCCGTTCCCCTCACCTGTCGCATGGTCAATATCTTCGTGACATGCATCATAAGTGAATCCACATCCCGGACAATCCCACAACTCCACTTTCTCAGCTTTGAGCCTTTCAATTTCTGCAAACGCCTCTTCCAGATCATCCATCAGTGACACCGGATACGGACAACGTGCCGCTGCCAGCCTGCGTTTAACATCCAAGATAGTTTTCATGATTGTTCGTCCTTTCCCTCGCCCCATTTGGCGTGAATATAGTTCTTCCACTCTTCCTCCCATTGCGACAACGTGCCCTTATACGCATCGTTCAGGATCATATACTCCTTAGCGAACACTTCTGACAATGGCCTGCGGCTGTAGTGCAAATATGGGATACTTCGCATTATTTTTGACCCAGTAGCCTGCACCTCGCGGAGCTTGGCATCAAACCAACAAGCCTTCACGAAGCTGAAAGGCTCTGACTCAATGATCTCTTCCCAATCCATGCCAATGTCCCGATCTGCCGCGCAGTTGAATGGGCAGAGGTAACAGCGGCTCCGGCGTGTAGGAAAGCCGTTGTGCTCCAGAAACTGAATACTAGCCTCTGTGGTTTCGTTTGCCTCCACAAGCGGGTAAGCCAGCTTGATGTAATCGTATTGCGGTGACTGGTACGTGTTGATCCGGCGTATCTCGTCATAGCTGAATCCAATATCCATGATTATGCCTACATTGCTGGGTATCATCTGCTTTGGCCCGAGTCCGTGTTCTTTGAGGATCATTTGCCGGGCCATTTGTTTCACTGGCACTATCTTGAAATCAACCGTACATTGCCGGGGCAACATGCCGCCTGCCTTGATCTCTCCGTCCTCGTTGACTGAGTTGCAGTACACAGGCATTTGGAACCGCTGATAGTCCGTCATGATGTATCGCATTAACATCTCTTCAAGCCCACGTTCCATGCTGTTATGATGCGTGATCAGGAACGGTGTCTTGTTGCCCACCTGAAGTTGCCGATGCTGCCACCACCAGACCTGTTCGTGGATAAATTCTGGCTCGGCACCTGTGTCTGAGAATATGATGTAGTCGTAATGGATCTCGCCCCGGAAGTGCATTTCCAGCAAGTGCGAAGACTGCGTTCCGCCACCGAATGACAAGACCTGGTATACCTTGGTACGTCCTTCTGCATGTAAGTCATGGATCAGCTCCGCTTTTGTTTTGAACACGCCGTCCAGGTATTTCTTGTGCTGTCGGTAGTCCTGCATTTGAAAAAGTGCAAGCTGCCTGGGCGCGGCCATTACAAGTATCCTTCTGGCGTCAACTGCAACTCTGCATTCGTTCCACCACAATGCGGGCAAGCAGGTTCTTCGATTTCATCGTCTGGTATCTGACGGATAGCGTAACCAAATCCGCATTCACATTCGTAAGTTTCCCAATCCTCACTTAGCCCAAAAAGAGCACTGCCTAAAGTGTGAAGATCCATTCCATTCAGTGCGTTGTAAACCACCCAACCTCTTGGCTCTCTCACATGTTGCTCAAGGACCCAAGCTCTGTTTACTCTTTCATCCTTGATAAGCCGAATCGTGTCTGCCTGCTCTTTAGTGAGTTTCATAGACCAATGCCCCCTTAATATCCGTTTGCCTGCCGCTCGTGGTTGACTTTGTTTTTATCCAAGTACGCTGCCTCGATCTGTTCCAGGGTGAATCCGAAACGCTGTTGACCAAGAGCAAAGAACATGTTCCATGCCATGCGGAATGACGTAATGCTGGAATACGGGCTGTATTCCATGCCGATACCGCCAGCGTGATATATCAATCTGGTTAGTACCTTTGTTGTGCTACCCTCCAGGTAGTCGTCAATAATCGTGAGGTCTGTTTCATCAAGGCCAAGCTGCCGGGCAATACTCAGAAAGAAGTGGACGCAATCGACATATTCCTCAAGGAAGGGATTAGTGATACTTCCAGTGGTTTCGCATTTGTTGCAGTCTACTTTGTTACCGGTATACCAATGTCCGCGGCCCCCGCAGGAAGTACACTTAATCTTTGCTTCATAGCCATGCTTTGGTTCTCTCTTATCACTCCAATGCTTGAAGCCGCGCCATTCGTTGGACATTTCGCCCAGTTCCACTTGAAGCGCAAGGATCGTGTTTGGGAGCAAGTCTTGACCTCGCAGGCTCTTTTTCTCAATAATCCGTGCATCCAGTGTCTTCTGCATTTCGTACAATTTAGCTATGTTCATGCCGTTTCAGCCTCCTGAATCTCAGCCTCGGTTGCAGGCCGGATAACGAATTTTTTATCTCCAATGTGCAGAATGTGCGGCTCAGTTAACTTGTAAATAGCAGCTTCCGTGGAATCAAAACCCTGTGCTATCTGGTCAGCCGTTTTGAACTCTGTCCCTTCCGTGCTGTCCACCGTTACCATCTTCAAGCCGTCCCACTTTTCACGGATCTCTTCAGCTTTCAGAAGAACTTGATTGATCATTGGTTTGCTGATACGTTGGTGGCAACTCATAGCATCCTTCATGTGGTCAATCCCAAGCGCATAAGCCCTGGTGTGTAGTTGATTCATCCAAGACCAGAACGTATCTTTCGACATGGCTTTGACCTTCTGGAATGTCCGGCGCTTTTGATCATCATCCATACTGCTATCCCTCCTTTGCTAATTGGTTAATATCCATGCCTACATACAAGGCGTTAATCAGATCCCCAAGTGTCATTCCGTTCAAAGCAGCCGCTTCATCAACCCAACTATGTGGGGCCGTTGCGTGCTCCCCAATTAGTTCATCCTCAGTCCAACCGCCTTCGATCGGTTGCAGGAGAAACATAATCGCCTTGGCCTGCTGCACTGTCAAACTGACTGCTTTACCAATGGGGATGTGCTTGATTTCCGGTTCCTCTTTGATTGTCCGACCCTTCTGCCTTTGACCGGGTGTATAGTCTCTGTTGCCAAGTCCGATCTGCTTTTTACGTTTGCCTGTCATTGGCGGAGTAGGTGGTAAAGCAGCCAATTCTTCAGGAGTCAATTTGTACGGTCTGACCTCACTAGATCCCGATGACATAGCTTCAATTCTTCGGTTTGGAATTGGTGTACCCATGGGGGATATGCTCCTTTCTGGCTAAAATAAGCACGTCTGTTCCGTATTTTGGGCGCAACTGTCCGCCTCAGGACCGCACAAGCCCCGGGTGCTATTCTTTATTAAGGATCGATTCAATGACTTCTTTCTGGTAAGGCTCGGTATCCAGCAGAGGCATATACTCGCGCATCCGGTAAAGATTGACCGCTGCTCTGGCGATAATGTACGCGTCCGTGACGTTATCGCTTTTGTGAGTAAAACCGAACAGTGACTTGGCAGCTTCCGCAACTGCTGCTTTCTTCTCTTTATCCTTCAAGCGCCGTTTGTTTCCGACCTCTCCGGTCCAACCTGTTACCGCAACATATTTCTTGGTGCTGGTCGGGTTTATCTCGTTGAATGTCATCCCTTTACGGTGGATCATCGTCCTCAGTCCACCATGTATCATTCCGGTGGTGACACCTTTTTGGGTACCCATTGCCGGTTGCTCAATTAGAATCTCGTCATGCTCCTGAAGATGTTGAAACAAGTTATTTTCCAGTGAGACAAGTTTCTCTATTGAGATCCCACCGCTCACTGTTGGGCCCTTGCCTTGCAGCTCGATCTGTTCCAAAATGTTACCGTCAATATCCAATGCCACAAATCCCGTTTTAGTGGCCGGATCTATTCCAATGAATCTCATCCGTTCCCCTCCTTAATCATCCAACCATGATGACACTTTAGATGCCGTCTTTTGCGGCTCTGTTGGCTGTTCTGGAGCCTGTTTTGTCTCGGTCGGTGTATTTGTTTTCGGCGCTGGTTTAGGTGTCTCAGCAGGCGCTGTGAAGTCCTGATAAGACCATCCCATCTGGTCGTAATATGCAGCCCTTGATGGGTCCGCCTGCACTTCCTTGCCTCGGCTGTATTCCTGCACCAGTTTCGATGTCACAATCAGCACATTTCTGTTTTTCTCGTGTTTGTCGTGGTTGAGTGGGTCAGGCGTGTCTTCAAAATCTTCGATCTCTTCAGACAACCGTTGCATACCCTGGATAGCCTTTGCCAACTGTGTGTCATTCTCTATGCGGCGACTCATGAGGCAAGCCCGTTTTCCTGGCGCTTCTTCTTAGCCTCTTCAGTGATGTTCAAGAACCGGACCCTCGGCTTATCGAATAGCATACTTACGGTTCCTGTGCCAACGTTACGACCTTTAGCAACAATCAAGTCAATTATCCCCTTTCTCCTACTTGCAGCTTCGTAATAATCTTCACGATGCAGAAGAATGATGACATCCCCGTCAGACTCAATGTTTCCGCAATCCCTTATATCGCTCATGCTTGGTCGTTTGTCCTGCTTTTTCTCCACTTCCCTGTTCATCGCTGCTAAAGCAACAACTGGAATGTTGAAGTCCTTCGCAATCTTTTTCAGCTCTTTGGAGATATGAGCATATTTTTCAGTGTTGTTCCTGAACTTCTCCGTAGTGGTCAAGTGTTGCAAATAGTCCACATATAGAATCATCCTTGGATATTCTTTGACCATTTCGGCCACCATGGCTCGGATAGATTCAACCGTAGGCGATGAAGTATCGTCAATAAAGATGTTGTTTTTCTCGTGAATAAGGGTAAGGGCGTTTTCGTAATCTTTCCAATCATTCGGTTTCATTAGACCGCCCTTCATTCGGGCAAGTTCGATCCCACCAGCGATAGAAACGATCCTTTCCAGAATGTTCAAAGCAGTATCTTCGCCGGATATAATCAAGGCGGTTGCTCCGTCAATCGTGCTTGCCAGCGCATCGTTACATAACCAAGCTGTTTTGCCCATCGAAGGCCGAGCCGCGACAATGATCAGGTCACCCCTCTGGTGTCCGTTACTCAGTCTATTGAAGTCTAATGAACAAGTGTTAAACCCGGTGTACGTTTTATCCTGACCCCTAGCCTCCTGCCTGTTGATCAGCTCTTTGCGATGCATTTTAAACAAGCTGCTCAGTGTTGCAGCCGGGGTACCGCCTGCGGTTCGTTGTTCAATCTCTTCAATTCGGTTTAACGCGTCTCGTATTTCACCCATACTCATGTCCGATGTTGATATCTGTGCCCGAGCCGATTCCAATTCTCGTTCTGCATGAGCCGTATTGATAATTTTCTCGAATTGTCGGAAAGTCGAATCTCCTGTGTAATCAACTGTAGATTCGTAAATTTTCAAAAAGTAGGTTACTCCGCCGACTTCTTGAATCTTGTTCCCCCAATGATCAACCAGGATGGTCAGATTGAATGGGTCTGGTTCTTTCCCAAATTGCTTGTAAGCAAACTTTAGCATTTGAAAAATAGTACCGTGTTTCCAAATGGGGTTGAATGAATTTCGGGTTAACCGAGAACCTTCCAAAAGCTTTTTATTCTTTAGTATTGAACCAAGATACTGTAATTCTGCTTGATACAGCGTGTCATACTCAGGAATAATAGGTGCTTGTTGTTCAATCATCGTCATCAATCACTTTGAACCTGGAGACAGACATACCATCCGATATTTTATCAATCAGAGCGTGGATGTTGTCCGGCATAGGTACATATTCTGCCTGACCATCTTCTAGCAAAATGGTGTTCATAATCTCCTGTCGCTCTTTCTCCTGGATGTCATAAACAGATGTTCCAGAAGGATCGAAGTAATCCCCGATGATGTCATTTGGTTTCGGTTTGTAGCTGCTGGACCGCAGATGATGCATAATATTTTGTTTGCCTACCTCGAAAGGGACGTCTTTGACAAGCTCGTGCCATACATTAAGTGTGATTTGATCCTGTACCAATGGTCCATGGATTGTTTCCGCCATTGCCAGGAGTAACGTCAGTTCTTGTTCTGTCACCAGTTGCACCCCCTAACTTCTGTTGAAGGAATGAAGGTTGTTTTTTACCTTTGTTTTGTTCGGTGAGATGCTTTTCAAATTTCATGCGCAGCCAGCCGCCTTTCTTGAAGACTGCATAATCACTTGCGTAAAATTTATCAACGGAAAGTTTATAAGAGCTGAGTACATCTATCATCCAGGTAAATCCTTCTTGCCCAAACTCATTTAGTAGCTTTGTGTGTTCCTCCGGTTTAAGCCACACTTCCTCTGCGTACTCCTGCTTGCCTTCACGACTCTTTGCCAGCTTGGTTTTAGAAGCCATTTCTTTAGCAGCTCCTTTATTGTTTTTATTATCTTTCTTTATACTTTCTTTCTTTTCTTTCTTAGGTGGTCTATTGTCCACCACTTCAGGTGTATGATCGTCCACCTCATAGGTGGGCAACTGTCCACCAGTAGAATCGGGTTTTTGCGGTGGACAATTGTCACCCACTAGCCATTGATTCGTGTATTTGTTGAATCCAATATAGCGCCCATACTTCCCCTTGGCTGGTCTGTGAACCACCAGCACTTTTATATCCAACAAGTGATTAAGTTCCTTCTTTACACCCCGTAGGTCGCTCTGCAAGGCAGTAGCAAGAAAGGTGGCTGACAACTCGGCAGATTTCCGGCGCCACCCGTATGTCTGGCGCCAGACGATCAAGAGAATTCGAAGTTGTGTGCCGTTAAATTTGTGCCTGGCAACCTCTTCAATGACCTCGTTTGCCACTCGGGTGAATCCATCGGAAAGCTCCGGTCCTGCCATTCAATTCACCCGCTTACTGTACTGTTGTATGACGTTCTGCAATGTGTCCTCTCAGCCGATCCACCAATTTCTCTAAGTCAGATTCCTTCGCGTCAATGTCGTGCTCCTTCCACCACTGTAGGACTGTTTCTGCAATGCCTGAAGGGTCTTCCAACTGCGGCTCGACCACGTATCCGTTAATCATTCCGTTAATGAGTTTCCATCCATTTTCGAGAGCAAAGTTTCGGATTGTAAAAATCTCAGGAGTCATATGTTGATTTCTTATGCAGGGCAGTATCATCCATCGCATGACCGTATCCAAGTCGTCACCGTTACGCTTGAATGATTCCAACGCTTGCACCACATCGCGGGGTAATGCCTGAATCTCGTTGTGAGTGACAGCACGTTCCACAGTGTTGAGAAGCGAAAGTTTGTCGTTATGCAGTTCAACGATTGTCTGACCGTGCCTCGCCAGATCTGATAACGCTTTGTCACGCTGTGACAGCGCCTCGTCACGCTGCGCCAAGATTTCGTCATATTGCTCTTGGGTGTAGGACTTTTCTTCTTTCAGAACGATTGCATTTTTATAAGGGATTTCGTGCCCCGAACGTTTACCTTCAACAATTTGGAACGGTGTCGTGTAATCCATAAAGTGCGCCCCCACCCGGCGAGCAATAAATTTCTCATCTGCGTAAAACATCGTTTTATCTTTGGCCTTGTACTGGGCTACGATTTTGATTTGAACTGTATTCATGTGCTGACCACCTCTATTTCATAATGTGTCCCTGCTATAAAACCCTTTTTCCGGAGAGCCGCTTCAACGGTCATCTTTGCAAGAATAGGGCTATTATTTTTACTGGATAAGTGCGTCAGGTATATGTGTTCTCCACGGCCCCTGATAAGCTTTTGGAGTGCTTCTGCAGTCTGTTCATTACTCAGGTGTCCCAGGTCGCTGAGGATACGAGATTGGACGCTGATGGGGTAATCCGATGCGACCACCATGTCCGGGTCGTGGTTGCTCTCAACGATGTATATATGACCTTCCATAAGGTTAAGCATGTCGTCATCAACCTTACCTGTATCAAACACCACACATATGCGCGGTCCGTCGTCAGGTTCGATAGCGTATCCTACAGGCTCATATGCATCGTGGTGAGTCCGGAAGGGGTACAAATGCACCCCGCCAAGCTCTATCATTTCGTACTTGCTGTATCTGGTTTCAACCACCCGGCGCAGATCCTCGTCTACACCAGAGATGCCTTTCCATTCGCCATCTGTTGCCCATACGTTAATCCGGTACTTGTTTGCAAGAGGAAGGCCCTTGATGTGGTCACCGTGGGCATGAGTGATAAAGATGTCCGTTACCTGGTCTGGTCGAATACCACACTCAAGCAGCCGCTTGGCAATCTTGGTCTTGGCAACACCTGCGTCAATCAGGATCGTGCGTCCTTCATTTGTGAGTGCGATGCAGTTTCCGCCTGATCCGGATGCAATGATGTCGACCTTCATGATTCGGATTGTCCTTCAAACAAGGCCGCCTTCTCTTGTAAACTTTTGAGCATGCTCGGGATATTCAATCGACCGATCATATCGGCAGACAACTGGTCACGCAGATTCTTTTCAAGTGTGTTAATCACGCTTTGTTCTGCCTTTTGCCGTGCTTCCGCAATTAATGTAGATACTTTACTTTCAAGTTCTTTGCCGAGCATATCTTTGACAAAGTACTCATGAATCGTGAACTTCGCGTCCCTGTCGTAGCTTGGAGTTCTGCCATGTTCGTCAAACACTTTCCGTTTAAGGAAGTCGTCATATTTCTCACCCACAAACTCACTAAACGATAAATGCTTGGTTTCAGAGCTCCAGGTACCTGTTTTGACTGGGATGGTGATGTCCTTAATCCGTTCTTCAAACACTTTCACAAGGAATTCATCCGATACTTTATCAGCAGCTTCTTTAATTTTTGTTTCAATAGATTCACGAGTCTGGGTTTCCACTTTACGTATAAGGCGATCCTGCAACCCGCTCACCACTTGATTTCTAATTTCATCAGAGACAGTTCCACTTTCCTCATCAAACCAATCTAATTCCAATTCGATTTTCAATTTAGCCATTTAAATAGCACGCTCCCTTTTTATTCGATTCTGCCATTCCTTCGGATGTTTGCACCCGAGGGCAGGCTCTTCGTAATGCCGTTTCCCAAGCATGAATGATACGAACTTGTCAGTGGCTTTTTCGTAATACATGCCGTTTAGTACTGGGGCCGGAGGCGGCCCCTTTGGTTCGGTCAAGCTGCTGAACAAGTCGAGCTGCACGGGCTTGCCGTCTTTCATCGGTTATCGCCTCCAGTGATGTCTTGCACTCGCCGCACACGCGCCGGCCCCTGTTATACTGCTCGCGTCCTGCGGTTATTTCTCTACCGCATACCTGGCAGTCCGGACAAAGCCTGTATATTTCGACCTTGTACCCCATGGCTTACACTGGAAGGTCGTCGGCGGCAGCTTGGATTTGTTGATCCATGATTTTGAGATATGCGATTATCTCCGATTCAGTTGGAACATCGCCTTTGACTGCGAAGAACTTAGCAGCATGGGCATCAAATTCCGATTTATCTTTTAGACCCAAAGCTTGATATTTGGCTTTGATTTGGGTTTTGAGTGCTTTGGTTCGGTCAACTGGGGTTTCTTCTTTGTCATCCTTCTTATCTGGCGCAATGGTTTTCACAGGTTCTGTCTCTTTGGATTCAGCGGTTATATCTCGACGAACCGGTTCGCTGTTCTCCGTAGAATTTAGAGCCATCATGTTTTCTTCAACCGCAAGAGCGATGTCATATTGTTCTTTAACTGCACGAGTAGCAGCGTGTTTTTTGCACATATCAGGATCAAGCGAACCGTTTTCCAGTTTCCAAAATCCTGGGTTCTTCTTCGCGTATTTCTCAAATTCAGCCTCATCACACAGGACAATTACATCCGGCTTGCCTTCTCTTCTTGCAATGGCATACGAACCAACAACCTTACCGCGGGGGAATCTGATCTTGTGACGAATCTTTGTGATGATACCTTCGTCATCAGTTTCTGCCTCAAAATCATCCACTTCGTTATCACATACGACCTGTCTGTGTACGCTCTTATAGCCAGAAGACTTTCTTGCAAGTGAATGGAAACCTTCATACTCAATTCTGATATTCACATCCTGACCGTACAGGATCGGAACACCATGCCCTAAGCTCGGGTCCAGTCCCATGCGATTCATTTGGTACATGAACAGGTTGAATTGGGGAACAGTGAGTTTCTTCGCAATAGATTCTTTCATTGCCATCAGTTCGGCAACGCCGAATTCTCCGATTGCTTGGATTTGGCTAATGTCAACTTTTTGGACTTCAGTGTTCGGTGTTTTTGTCATGGGCTTGTAGCCTCCTATGATTTAATGATTTTGGTGGATTGAGTATTGCGGTTAATAATGTGCAGTGAGCCGGGTTCTGCTTTGTATACGAGCCAGTTATCTGGAACAAGTTTGGCAGCGGCAATGGCCTGTTTCTGACGGCGTGATGGGTTCTTTCCGTTCTTCATTCTTTGTTCTCCTTTGCGGTAAGGCCAAAAATGTGGGCTGTCATATCCTTCACTTCTATTGAAATGATGCTATGAACAACGATTGATTCCCCGTCAGGAAGATCTAACTTCTTACCAGCTTCAATTTTTATGGCTTGTAGTAACGGAACCTTGAGAAAGAAGGGGTGTCCTTTTCTCATTTCAACGCGACCTCCGCTTCTATTTTCAGTTCTTGGCCTCTGACTACATCGCCTATGATTAGTTGGTCATAGACCGCCACCGGTCCGGTGTAGCTTTCATAATCATCAAGAAACGTTGGGCAGATCAGTTCTGATTGTTTGAACAACACCTCTGTCAGTTCTAACCCGGCTTCGATACGTTCCCCAGTAGACAGTGCCAGGTAATCCTTGCCGTTCATTTGAATTGAGAAGTCGGGTTCGTATTCGCCTTTTGTCTTGACGTACTTGAAAAGGCGGATCGTAAGCGTAGTGAAGAGTGATTGCACCTTCTTTGCTTGCAGTTCAGCTTCTTTGGCCTTATATGACTTGATTGCATCCAGGATAAAGACCGTTTCTTTCAGGTTGGTAAGCGTGTCTGTTTCGGCCTGCTTCGCTGCTGCAACATCTGCCTCAAGTTGAGCCCGGGCATTCTGATTTCGGATATCAGACAGAACAACTTCCAACTGATCCTCGAACTCACGAACCTGTTTTGGAAGGTCACCCACATCGATAGGAACAATGGCGGCGAGCTCTGTTTCCAGTTCATTGCGCTTGTCGATCAAGGCTTGATGTGCTTCTCGGGCTTTGGCTACACGAGCGTCCTTGTTTTCTCGTGCTGTGGTGACTGCCTTTTCATCTAATCCCTGATTACATGTCGGGCATTTATCTTCAATCGCTTCCCCGTGAAGTACCAGGAATCGTTCCTTGCTTTGTGCGATTTGATCCCGTTGGGCTTGGAGCCTATATGCAACATCTTGTTGCTGCTTTTCAATCTGGTAGGCTTTCGCAGGTAGCTCATCAGCCACTTTGATCTGCTCTCGCAATTCAGCTTCCAAAGCCTGCAATGACTCAATATTTTCACCGGAACTTGCGGGTAATTTATCAAGTTGCTCCTGTAGCGTCTTTGTCCGGCTCTGAGCGGCAATGTGCTGTTTCTCCAGCTTCGACTTCTGCCCCCCAGTGCCGCCGTGAATCTTCTGCAGATCATCGAGTGTGTGTTTTTTCATTAGTTCATTCAGCTTTTCAGCAGCCGGGTTAAGCGTAATTTCCTTTGGCTTCTGATCGGGTTCCTTCCGGCTCATTTCTTGGAAGACATCCTTCTTTGCAGGCTGTGTGGTGTACTTCATAATCTGTTCCCGCTGCTTCGTCCAGTGCCGACCGAAAAAGTAAATCGGGTTGTAAAAGGACAGGAATTCATCTTTGTCAAACAGCTCAGCAACTGCCGCCTCAAACTCTTTGGCCTTCGTTGGAACATCATTGATGTAAAACGAGTTTGTTCCGTTCTCGATCTCCCGAGCAAACTTGATAGGCACCCCATCAACTTGGAGAATCGTAGAAGCAAACACCCTGTCAAACTCATAGTTGGTTGGTGATGGATTGTATTTGTTGCCGAACAGATCTGTCCCGTACATTGTCCAGACTGGAGCTGTACCAATTGAAGTTTTACCTTGACCGTTCTTACCTGACAGGCGAGTAACATCCCCGTACTCCACTTTCTTGGACCGGAGTCCCGCGAAGTTGATAACCTCTGTTTCGATTAAGCGCACATGCTTTGCCACTTGCTTTCCTCGCTTCCTGTGATATGATGATTGCGAATAGTTTTCTTATGGACCGCTCTCTAATGGGCGGCTTTTTTTGTGTCTTCTGGTCGTTCCATTTCCCACGGATCAAGTCTGCGAACCGGTATTGCTATCGTGCAATTGACAGCCACTAACATGCACCTCAGACAGCGCGGCTGTGCTGATTCATATACCGCGTACTCGGCACCCTTTTTGCCGCACTTACAATTAACTCTCACTGCTCCCCTCACCTCCTCTCAGTTCCTTTCTGATTCGGTTGTACTTCATCTGGTGAGCTTCGCTGGGGAACTCAAACTTGGGATACTTGATATCTACGTATCTGCCTCCCGCCTCTTCCATCGCCCTCAGATCAATTGGGTCGTCACTTGCTTTCATCCGAATGGACATCTTCATAGCGTTAGTTACGTTCATGCTGACCATGTTCCAGTAAGCTGACGATTGTATTTTTGATATTGACCCCGAGCGTGTAAGGCTATCAGCAACCGACCAGTTTCTATCATGCGACCCTCGAATGATTCGAAGAACGAGCACAGTTCCTTTAACTGCTGTTCCGTTTTCATCGTTTAACACTCCCCCCTCGTCTTCTTGGTTCAGGTGCATCGATGACTCCGAGACTCATCATTAATGGGTGTTCCATGCGCTTCATAAGATCGGGAGTAAGAGCACCAAATTTGAAGCCTAATCGAGTCTTGTCAACCGTCCTTACTTGCTCGAACATAACAACCGATGGTTTACGCATTCCCTCTTTGATTCCAATCGGAAAGTGTGTGGGCAATAAGCGTTTGTCCTCAGCATCTGTGATCGCTGCAACAATGACTGTCGGGGAAAACTCATTGCCCACATCGTTCTGGATAACAAGACCCGGGCGGTAACCCTGTTGTTCGCTCCCTTCGCCGTCACCGTAATTGATCATGAACAGGTCACCACGTTTGATCATTTGTACACCCCCACATCTCCACGTACTCGGCTTCCTGCTGTCAAAAGGCGATTTCTGCGAACTGTGGTTTTGTAGTATTGATGTTTGACCGGATCATTCATAGGTACAAAAAATTCTTCTACCCAACGGAACATTTCAAAGAGACAATCACCGATACGTCCGAACATCTGACCACATATTTTCAGTATCCGTTTGAAGTTCATGTTAGCTGTGCCTCCAGCTCATCGAGTAATTGCGTGAAGTGCTGAACCAAGTCCATTTGGTCATTACACTGAGCGGCATAAGCAGCCTCTTTGTAGCCATCCAACTTGTGGACCAAAGTGGCGTTAGCTTGCAGGCAGTGCATTAACTCCATCCATTCAGCAGGTGGCAGTTTGAATGTTCCTCCTGTTTTTCCTGCTTTGATCGTCAGTTCTGCCAAGCGGCGATGAACCGGGTGAATTGCGATAGACATGTGTGTGTGCCCCTTTCAATTCGTTAATCTTCTAACCTGAGTTCGATCATGGCATCTACGATTACATCAACGATCGCTTGCGCCTTGCCTTGGTCGTTTAAGCTAAGTTCATTCACTGATCGAATGCCGACCGTATTCCTGACTATGGCAGAGAGTGCATTTATAACTTGATATTTAGCGTGTGACGTCATAGTCCCTAATCTATCGAGAGCATTTTCTTTTACTGTTTTCCATGCTCCAGCATTGCTCGCTTCAATAAGGACAGATGCCCTTTCTTCTCTTCGTTCCGGATCACCAAGATCAACTCTGTTTAACAAGTCCCGCAATGCTTTAACTCCTTCTACACCGCTAACTGATATCGATGATGCTGGAACTCTCAAACCTGCTTCGTAGTCGTTATAAGCTGCTTCCATGATGCTTAAAGTTACTGATGTGCCCCGTTGACTCACTATTGCTGACTGGTCGTCGGTTAATGCAACTGCTTGTCGATTCATGTAACACCCCGCCTTTCTAAGAAAATACGGACAATCTTGTTGACTTTTCATACGGTTTTGCCGTATACTTCTATTAAAGTTATTCCTAGATTCTAAGAATTTTTAACCAAAAAAATTTCGTTAGGCTCTAACTCTAAGCCTTCAATCTTACATAACAGTTCAACTTCTTCTGCAACCATTTTCGTTGTACCATCCATCAATCTGTAAAAC
Organism: Paenibacillus sp. FSL R7-0026; assembly: GCF_038004485.1. NCBI lineage: Bacteria > Bacillati > Bacillota > Bacilli > Caryophanales > Paenibacillaceae > Paenibacillus > Paenibacillus sp. FSL R7-0026. The sequence continues at coordinate 1,756,585 of NZ_JBBORG010000001.1, read as the reverse complement.
CGACCTTCTGGAATACCAGCCTTAGCTGCAACCTCCTTAAAAGGTGTACCAGCCGCAATGATATGAGCGCGAATACGCTGGATCAAAGGTGAAATGTTTTTCTTCGGCTGATTATCGCTTGGTTGAGTATTCAAGGGTTCAAAAACGAAAGGTTGATTCACTGGGTTCACCTCCTTTTAGTTTTGGTGAATTCTTAATTTCTAAGAATCTGTGAGTCAAATATAACTCTTAGATTCTAAGAATGCAACCCCTTTTTTAATTATTTTTTCGGAATATCCGAATATCTAAGAATGATTTCCAAGTTTCTAGGACAATATGGTAAGATCAATAACCAAGGAGAGGTGAATGAAAACCATGCTCAAGCTGTACAGTGAACGCCTTAAAGAAGCGCGTTTAAAGGCGGGTTTAACACAAATTCAAGTGAGAGATCATACGGGGATCAACAACAAAACATTAAGTGGATATGAGAACAAAATCAGTGAACCGGATTATGAAACATTGAAGTCGCTGTGTGATTTGTACGGAGTTACTACGGATTGGGTTCTGGGACACACAAACAACCCCCACAGCAATTTAACAGAGGCTGAGAGGGATATGGTCGAGAAAGTCGATTTAGATGATGACTCATTCATTGAAGGGGATTTCACTTTCGCTGGACGGGAACTGACAGTAGAGGAAAAGAAAGAATTACAGGCTATGGCTCGTCTGTTTCTGAGTCGGAAGAAAGAGAATTAAGGAACTCCTCAATCAACTTTTGGTTTTCTGGCGTGTCGGCTGCAATGGATTTCAAAAACTGCTCGGCATCAATGCTATTCATAAGGCAAGACCCCCGGTATGTAGTAGTGTAATTATATACGAACGATTGTTCCTATGGAAGACTTAAAACTTAATATGGAGGCATACATAATATGGCGCTTACCTTCGGGAAGTGCCTGTTGCGCGATATCCGCATCCAAGCCGGTTACACTCAGGATCAACTGTCTGAGGCACTGCTTGAAGTATGCGGATTGAATGTATCCACCACTCTATTGTCCTTTTACGAGACTAACAAGCGACCCATCCCAAGCCTTACTATGCGCGGGATCTGCATTATTCTCGGATGCAATGAAAAGGACATATACGAGTGGCCGATGTAGCGTAACAGGCCGGGGCATTTACTGCTCCACCCGGAGGTTTTGTTTTACCCCGTTGTAAAGTTGGCTAAACGTCAACAGGAAATCATGTTCCTATTTCCCATTTAACCCCACATCACAGGATTTGTAAATTAAAATTGGGTCGTCCGAATTGAATACATTCGACACCACAATTCGACAACATACTACATGCACATATGATATAGTGTATGATCGAACGCAAAAAAGAGGGGCCCCCGCATCATGACGGAGGCCCCTCTTTTCATTGGAGTATTGGAACGAGTTTTTGTTTTTGTTCAATCCCTACTGATAGTTCTTCCAATAGTTCACTGTATCCTCTTGCGGACATAGAGCACCGCAATTCGTTTACTCTTCGGAACTTTTCGAAGTATGCATAATATGGCTTTGTCTCAGTCCGTCTTACCTTCATGACATTCACAGAGTTATGCCGGTCAACGTCCATAAATTTCACGCCACTGTTGTTTAAAACTTCAGTCCAATGCTCTTTGCTACCCACAAAATAATAGGTTGCATCGGCAGTGTAGAATGCGACCTTCCTATACGTTTTTATATAAGAAAGATACAGTATGTCGGTGATCTTAACATGAATAACATCGGTTTTTCCTTTATGATCAGCCAGAAGTGCTACGTATTCCATATATGTGATCCTCCGTATTATTTTTTCAGAAGTCGTTTGGACGGTTTTGGATTATTAACAAAAATCAAGCTTGCAGGCAATACAGTGATTGCAGCGATAACTCCAAGACTCGAAGCAATTGCAGAATACATAGCTACTTTAAACATGTGCGTCACCTCCCTTCATGAAATGCTCATTAATAACTAGGGTCATGGCTTGAACAAAGAACGCTATTGCAGCCATAGACGATAGAAACCATAGATTTGATGCAACAATGAGGCACGAAATCACAGGCAGTGCAGGATAAAACCTCTTAGGTATACGTGACTGATTTTCTATTCCTGACGGTGCATACTTGAGAACAATTAACATGCTTATCAACGTTAAGGTAACAGTCCACGAAATGTTTATGCTTATTAAGGACAATACTGTTGCTGTTCCTGCGGTGACAACTGCACAGCCCATACTTGATTCGAGGTGCAATCCTCCAGAAACAAGTCGAAGTATTGCAAAGCATTTGAGCAACATAATTACTTCTGACCCCTTGCCAGTTAATAGCACTCCAACAAGTGTGAATAAAACAACTGCAGCAGTGTTCAGAATGATAATTAAAGTGTGCCGCATGTCCTCTTCATGTACTGGATGATCCGGAACTACTGACTTGATATGACGCGCCACTCTCCCGGCCACTACCTCAATCAACGCGCTTCACGATCCTTTCTGAATGCATAGTACAGAAACAATGCTGATGCTCCCCCAAAGAACAATATGTTAGCCCATGACTCTTGGACGTACATCGTAATTGCAGTGAGTACAAATGCTGTGATAATGACGGACACGACAATAGCCTTTTCGCGTGGGAGTTTGAGTGTTTCGTAAGGCGCTTCAATCCCGAGCCCAAATTTGTAAAGAAGATATGAAAGCAGTAAAAACAAAATGCTTGTCACAAGCTGCAGTAGTTCCCCACCTATTACTCCTAAGAGCAAGGCTTGTGCTATTCCATAGAGGAAAAATCCGCTACCAGATATAATGATTGCCCAAAGGATCGGCAGCCGGACAATTGTTGCAAGGATTAGAACATAAACCATCAGGTTTATCACTACCGCCACGAATCCTAAATCTAAACTACGTAAAAAGTGGCTCTGTATACCCATTAGCACGGACACAGACAGGGCTTGCCAGATGTAATCCATCGGGTTTTCCCTGTATAGCACCATCATAAATACAAAGACTGCAAGTACCTCTATCGTAGAAAACAACATAAACGTGACCAGTTCCATCGTGACTTATCCCCTTTTATTCTGGCTTGTCTTTACTACGCCACTCTTCCATTCGCTCCTGGTACTCATCGATTGATGGTTTAAACCAGAAGGGCCTTGTCCCCACCATAACGTCAGGCTCAGGGAACATCTTGTTCTTACGGACATGATGCATGTTCTTTGGGTCTGCACCAATCTGTTCCGCTACCTCTTTACTTCCAAGGAGAGGTGGGTACTTTTTCCCCCGTATGATCTTTCTGGACTCTTCCAACTCTTCGACCAGTGCAGCGATCCGCTCTCCGACCTCTCCTCCCAGTTGGTCCGCCAAATCTCGGTACTGATTCAAGGTCAATGCTCATTCCTCCTTATATTTCCCATTTGCTTGTCTGCCATAAATATACGGTAAAGCCGTATGTATTGCAAGAAGTATTTTCCTTATCCAAAGGGAATTTATAGAATTCCCTTCATAGGTCTGTTAGACTATTTGTAATTACCTCCAGTTACTTGGAGATGTTAAGGGTGATGCCAATTGAAAAAGTGTCCTTACTGCGCTGAAGAAATCCAAGATGCAGCAATTAAATGCAAACACTGTGGTAGCATGTTGTCGGAGGATACCAGCACCGGATTAACTCAAACATCTGAATTGAATGCAAGCCCAGAGCCAACTCAACAACAAGAGAAGAAGCCAAACACTTTGCTTATAGGGAGCGTTGGTCTAATCGTCCTTGTATTCTTTTTTGGCCTTACATTTTGCGACAACAATAAAAGCAATTCAAGCATCACAGCAACATCAAGCTCAAGCGTGAAAACTGGAGATCGTGGGTACATAAATACAGACACATACGCAGCTTTGACAAATGGCGATCTTGACCTAATGCTCAATTATATAAACGCTAAGAACAACAATGGTTTGAACGAGATGATTCTCGCAGGCCAAGTTTCCCCAGTATCACAAGGTACTGCGGTAAATATCCTTGAGAGAAAACTATCAACGGTGAAGGTAAGTTATTCTGGCGGGTCTGGCTGGGTCCCTCATGAATTCGTCTCTAAAAAATAACGGTAAAGCAAAAGAGCAGCGAGGTAATCCTCCTGCTCTTTTTTTGTTTATGTAACTGACATGATCGTATCCAGTTTGATGTACTTCCAATCTCCATCGGAAAACACCAATTTAATTTCCTTCAGAAACGTGTTAACTACGGATACAATCCCCTCATACACCTTATCCTCAATTGGATCGAATACAGTGACCTGGATGCGTATGCGTTGATGAAATGAGTCATTTATTTTTCCCTGTATCAACTGAATCTCCTGCTCATCCAGAATCGGCTTCTCCTTCAACTGCTTCTCCTGATGCGTCAACCAAGCCTCTTTATGTTCTGGCAGCATCATTCTTGAAGACTCGAACAGACCGTTACCAAACAATTTCCCTTTCATAGAGATCCCCCTTAGTAATCCGTCCAATATTTGATGTCACCTGAGCGACTTGGCTTTTGAGTAGCAGTAGGTTTGGACTGCTGACCCTCTCGTTCCCACCCTTCCAAGATAACGATGTTTGACGTGTCTGATTTATCTGCCCAAGTTATGTAATTCTCTTTGATAAGACCCTCCAAAGCCTCCATGATATCCACTTTTTCTCTTCCCGTCTTAATAGTCAATTCGTGTATTGTAGGGAATCTCCGCCGCACTCCCTTGTAGTTATATAAGATTCTCAGAACTTTCCGCTCGTAATCGTTTAGCATTTTGGCACCTCCTAAATAAGAACAACTGTTTGTATTATATGCGAACAATCGTTCGTTATTCAAGAAGAAAATAACTCCATTAGGTGAGCGCTAATGGAGTTATTGCCATTGTTTATCTTTCACCCCGATTGGACCGCCTTCTCAATTTCTTCCCTTAGAACTTTGGCAACCGCCTCTGGATTAGCGTTATCATGACTGATTGTAATTTGCGGCACCACATTTGTAGTAGCCTGTTGATTGGGCACTTTATCCAGCTTAACCCATGCCTCTTGAATCTTAGTCTTAACCTCATCTCGTGTGTGGTTAATGCCCAATCCACGTAGTTTATCTAACGCATAATTCAAGGCGATATCCATCTTTTCAGATCCGGCCAACTTCTCGGCTGCGTACTCTGCCTTAACATAAGCTTCCTGCGCAATACTCCAAAGCGTATTTTGTATAGACTCTGCACCTAAAGCCTTGGTAGCCTGCCTTTTAGCACTGATGTACTTGCCAAGCTCTTTCCACTTTCGCAACAGAAATATACCCGCTGCTGCAACGAACAATGTAATCACACCAAAAAGCACATCCGTGATGATCGGACGTGCTAATTCATTCCATACTGTATCCATTACTTATTCGCCTCCTTGGTAACCTTAATACCTTTTTCCTTCCGGTAATTAACTACAAGTAACCTCCAAAATTCGTAACTGCCTGTCTCGTCTGCAATGTAATCCTTGTAGTGCTCATACGCCGTTTTTGCCCAGTCTGGGCATGGCATATTGGCTTTGGCCTTTTCAGCCTTGATCCATTCTGCCTGCGCTTTTGATGTGGCTTCCAGATCCTCAACCCGTTTCTTTTCCTCCGCCGTCATTGGCTCATCCCCCTTATCTACTGCAGGCTGCTGCCCATAATAATTAATCAGGTATTGCGTTGGCTCCACCACTCCGGACTCATCGACAGTGAAGCCAAATGATGGGCTGGATTTCTTCCGGATCTCATAGTGCAGATGTGGTCCAGTGCTTATGCCTGTGCTGCCCTGGTTACCAATCTTGTCCCCTTGCTTTACTCTCTGTCCCACAGAAATCGAAATAGAAGACATGTGAGCATAAACGTGCAGATATCCCTTGTCGTCCCTGATAGCTACCGTATTGCCGTAATTACCGAATCCTGAGCCTGTGGCGCCCATCTTAGCGTGTAACACCTCGCCGCCTACAAAAGCGTACAGAGGGCCGTTTGATGGACTTACAACAAGGTCCACGCCCTTGTGAAATTTACGGGTTTTATGAACGGGATGAATACGCCAGCCAAACGGACTGGTCAATCGAAAACCTTCGAATGGATTCATGCTGCACCCCCTATCTTGATACCGGCCCAAACGATCGCGAAAATTGCACTGCCTCCTCCAGCAATGATGGCGCCGTAGAATGTTCGTTTGAGCCATTTCTGGGATTCTTCCTGTTTATCCAATCTCCGGTTTGCTTCATCCGCTCTTCGCTTCGCCTCATACGCTGTATCCTCAGCACGCTTCAAAGTAGCTTCCACCTCGGACAACTTGGTTGCTGTTTGTTGAGCACACTGGAGAGCTTCTTTGGAAACATCCTTTACCTCAGCCACCGCAGGCACCAGCGCAGCCAAAGGCTTTATACCCTCTTCGATTCTTGCAAGTTGAATTTGAAGAGTGACTAGCGTGTTCGTGCTGTCCTGCATGTCGATCACACCTCCTTGGTTTGCATCCATATCCGTCCCCCGCTTCTCTCTGTAATATGAAAAAGCCCCCTGACCACTCCAGAGGGCATAAAATTAGCGCTCCATATGCGGAACGCTGGTTACTCAGTGATTAGAAATTCCAGTCCACTATCGATCAAAATCTCTTTTACTCCGTCCTGCAAAGATGTAGGAACAGCTTTGAATTCCGTTTTGTTCAAAATAACACGTTGTGCAAAGAACATAGCCATCATAGTCGCGTCACCTCCTTTCAGAAGCAACCAGGTTATGAAGCGCTGAATCATTTGTAGACCTGAGTTGCCATTTCCGCAATAACATCTTCTACAAAGTCAGCACGTTCAGACAAAGCGTTACTTTGCGCTTTCAACAGAACACTTTCCTGTTTAATCCCCTCGAATTCTTCCTCAGGTACGGTTACATAATTACGGATAATGTCTGGCTCATCTGCGAATATCAGAAAATTACCATCTGATATATTTTGTTCCTCTATTAAAATCAGAGTACTATTTTCATTCAGTAATTTTTCTCTATCTTCTGGTGTTTTATACTCATATTTATACTTCATTTTCACGTACTCCTCTCGGTTTGTGAATAGAGGACAGATAACGTAACGTTTTGGACATACACATAGTTTTCTGCATTGCCCGAGCGTATCCAAAACTGAATTTCTTCGCCTGCTTTAATTGTTATGTCTTCCGTATACGTAGTGTTTACAACTGTCCTGAGCGTACCCCGTGGCACACCATTAACATAGATTCGAGCTTCTGACCAAGCAGAGACACCACCATTCCGTGTCATGTGGAACGACACACGGTATGTCCCGCCGATAGAGGGAGTTACGCCACCAACCATTCTCATAGATGAATTACTTTGTCCCGTATATGTCGATCTAGTATATATACTGAAATCACCAGGCTCAAACTCCATTGCAGCGGTCCCGACAAGTCCATACAGAGGTACGTTTTTTTTGATATTTGAAGCTATCAAATTTGGGTCGCCTTTGATCGTAATCGCACTATTGTAGTAGCCAGCTGCCTTTACCTGATCTGCCGTACCTGGTATCACCGTACCCCCTGCCCCTCTATCCGGCATGGTTCCTGTGACAATCCCGATTTCTGTTCCGATTGTTTTCGGTGCCAATACTTCAGCTGCTACCGCTGTTCCATACTCACCCCCTTCACCCTGTAAGATAAAATTTGTGCCGTTATAGACAAGTGAGTAAACAGAGTTTACTTTCAAGTATCCGGAAGTCAGTACAGTACCATTCGATTTCAAGATACTTTTCGCACCGAGCCCATTCACGTTCAAGGTGGCTACTCCAGTATTGGCTGCGTTAATTCTCACGGTAGCCCTCAGGCCAGCTACAAGCGCCGTGGGCGCAGGGATCAGTGTTACTGAGTATGCATTGGCGCTATTAGTTGTCGCCCCGTAACCACCCGTTAGAACCCGATTGTCCACATACTGAGTTGTAGCAAACCCCTCATCTTGTACGGACTCAAGAAAAGCTCTCCATTCTGCCTGATACTCAGCTGTCTTTGTATTGAGCCATGCCTGAAACTGATTGAATATTGCTGTAGTGTCCGCTTGTTGGATCAATCCGGTTACGACCCCGCAAACTGCACTATTCAGCCGCTCGTCAGTGATATTCTCAGGAAGCACAACAGATGTGTTTGCTTTAACCAGGATCTGAGCCAGGCTGAGGTCATACACGTCACCTGAACGTGTTATAGCAGGAACAACCGGAGTAGCAGCCGGGTTGCCTTGCAGGACCATCGCCCTGATTGCTCGTACAGGCGTGCTTGTATCCAGACGCAGGATTACTCTATCAATCCTGTCGGCGTTGGTGGCAGGCTGCACAGTAAGCGTCAAAGCCTCATCATAGACACTGTAGAGATAACCGTTAATCCAACCGAAACCAATTTCGATTTTCACATTGGCATTCGTGCCTGTTGCAGACACTTTCAGTTTAGTGCCACCACTGAAAATGCCGTTACCCACGAACCGAGCGAAGTACTCCGCAAACTCCCGGGCAGGATAGTCCCGTGGGTCGTCTGCAGTTGTATCGAAAAATCCTGACTTTTGAGGCATGTCATCCACTCCTTTTTACATCTGTTTTAAGCTGCTTGACAAATTGGGTTATAGTCGGGATCTCGTCACCGAGCGAGATTTCAATCTTGGATACTGGTTCGTATATCTCTTTGACCTCAGTAATTCGGCTGTCCAGTGTAAGTCCCCATTTTTTGTTTTGAACTGTTACGATATCACCCAGGTCCCAATCCTTCTCAAAAACAAAACTGCGAGTATCCAGTATCTTCCCGTCAAAGGTGAGCAGCCGTTTTTGTTCCGCGAGTTTTTGGTTGCCCATATCAACCAATTCTGCTGCGTCTTCTGCACTGGAACAATCCAAAAATACCTCTCGTCTATCCAAACCGGTACCCGATCCAACCATTTGTATCAGTCGCTCCTCATATTCTCCCTTGCCCCCGGCGTACCCGATATTTTTATACTGCTGATTGGAGTCAATAAATGATTGGGATTCAATGTTATCGAATTCGTGGCTGAATATAACTGGTGGTCTCGTAGATTGACCAGCTGTGAGATTTCGTCCTTCCAAAACGTCGAACACCCATTTTTTTAGAGCATAGTCAAGGGAAACAAGCCAACCAATATCACACCACTCTGCAACCCCTTGAACGACAGTGCTCAACGGTTCGAAACGACTTTGCCACGGAGTAACAGTTCCTCGTTCCTGGTCAGCTGCGTTCGCAAAAAAAGGAACCCTCCTGTCTGGGAATTCCCCGTTAATTAAATGATTATTAATATAGTGCTTCATCACTGTTTCAGCAGGACCACGCACCCTGTCAAAGTTATCAGTTACGGTTACCCTGCGATCCAGTACCCCACCAAGGGAAGGACCTTTTACAATAAGTGTTTCTATACCTTTGTCATCTTGACCAATTTCACGGTACTGGATGATACCCGACTTATGCCCCTTGTTATCAATGATGATGATGTTTTCTTTCTGCAGCTTATCTGCGTGCTGCTTATGGAGAGCAATGTGCAGCTCAAACTCACCAGCACGATAGAACCTTCGGGTAAATTGCAAGCTCTCATAATCGTCTATTTCACCAAGTAAATTAAAATCGCGGTCAATGACCCGCACTGAAGGTATCTTCACATCAACCACCCCCGTATCGGTTATACCAGTACACGGTCACTGTTGCTACAGATCGGTCACCTTCACGGTCGCTGTCATATCGCAACATATTACGGCCTGGCTGTAGTTGAAAGAAGGTGCTGCCCAAGTCAATCCAGTGGAACACGTTTGTCCTGGTCCCATCCGTATTGACCACCTCAACTCTCTTCTGTCCAAAGGCTGTATTTATTACCAAAACATCGTTCTCACCGAGATCATAATTTACCTTTATGAACTCTCCGGTTGTCTCATTAATCACCACTGGGTTGAGTGCTGGCCCTTTGTAATGGATCTCGACCGGAGTCTCAACGTCACCGTCATTTTGAAATAGTCCACGGTAGGCGCTGTATGCAAATTGAGTCGGCAAGCGTAAAGGGAACGTGAGACCGCCAGATTCAAACCTCAATCCTTTTGAAATCTGAGTTTCGTCAGTGAAGTAAGGGTCAGGACAAATAAAGTTGATTGTGAAAGGCTGGTTGTTTACGATTCGGTCATCAAATTCAGGTGTATTTTCAGCAATCGCCTGTATCGCATAACTGCGGGCCGAGTTGGTGTAAACCAGTTTACCCAGCCCTAGTTTGGGATTGAGAATGCGCATGAAGTCCCTGCGATACTGATACATTTGTTCCCGAGAATTTGCGACAATTCCACCTTCGACCACAATAGGTCTGTCAGCCAGCCGCATCTCTACAAAAGATGACCCATCTTGATACGGTGATTGTGTAGATAACAAATCGCCAGGAACTCCACCAGTACCCTTGATTCTCTCAAGATAAAACGGCTTTGAGGTGCCGAGTACAAGGCTCTCTCCGCGAGCATTCGTATATGTGACCCTTTCCATCTGGCACCTCCTTAATAAGCCATTTTTTGCGCTGCTTGCTGAGTTGCACGAGCTATATCGCTCGGTGAGGTCACTTTAGTATTAAAGTTATTGACAACTTCAACCTTAACTCCAGTCCTCGTCTCCGTGCCACCACTTGATGATGTCTTGCCACTGGATGCCGCCGAGGACGCCCCTGCTGCACTGATCGTGTTAAGGGCGGACAAAGCAGAACTTCGAGCCGAATCTATCTGAGCATTGATGGATGATATCAAAGTTTGGATCTGGTTAACCTTTTCAGCAAATCCCTGGTACATCTTATCCCCAAGCGTTTGTCCGGTCGTGTTGTATGCATCACCAAAACCATCTAGCAATTTAATGATGTCCTCTTGCTGATTTTTAACGATCATCGTTTCGGCTTCGGCCTGAATCTTCTTGGCATCAAGCATCTTATCGTACGTGGCCTGTGTCTCGGCCAACTGTGCATTTAGTGACGCTTTCTGTTGCTCATACAGAGCATTTATCCTGGCGACATCAGCGTCATAGTCTGCCTGCATAATTTCTTTTTTCAAAGCCAAATTATCTTTGATTGCCTGGGTCTCAGCAGAAAGTTTAACTTTCAAGGCGTCTTGCTCTCCCTTGAGGGCTTCTTTGGTGTCAGCAAGCTGCTCCAATCGATGACGCTCGTTCTGGTCGGCTATGATTTTGTTCTGTTCCTTCTGGAGTTGTGCACGATTGAACTCATCGTGCTCATATTCAATCATGCCGCTGAGTCGATCAATCTTCTTCTTGTCATCGGCATCCATCTCGGCGCGTGTACGTTGCTTCTCAGCTTCGTCCAATGCGTCAAGTTGCGCTTGAATCGCTTCAATCTGAGCATTGACCACACTGTTGATCCTTGCAATCTCTTCATCAGCAGCCTTCTGAGCCGCTTCCACACGAGCGTTATAAATCGTTTTGATGGAGTCTAGCTGGCTTGTCTTCCAAGCTTCGTTAGCACTAATGGACTCTTTTATCGAATCTTCTTCAATCTTCTTCTCGGCCTGATACTTGGCCTTAAGCGCATCCTGAATACCTTTAGAAAGGTTATTGATACTTTCAATCTGTTCTTTCTTGTTAGTCTCCAGTATCTTTTTCTCTTCCTCCGCAAACTTCTTCGCCAGGTTAAGGCGGTCGTTTGTCTGGGTTCGGATCGCCTCCGTCACTTCACGCTCAATGTCCTTTTTCTCCTGAGCACTGTAACGGGAATCCTTCATGACCTTCTCCAAGTAGTTCTTGTTGAGCCATATCTGATCATTCAACAACTTATCTTCGAGCTTGTACTGTTCCTCAGCGCTCAATTCCTCACGAGCCAGCCGATCCTCATATGCTGCCTTCAGCATTTTGGATGTATAATCAGTTGCTTCCTTACGGACTTCCTTTTCCTTCTCAATCTTGCGCTGAGTGGCGGCAAAGATAAGATCATCAATGCGCTCACGCTCTTCGGCTGAGTCCGCATAAAGCTTCTTGATACGCTTCAGACGATTAATTTCGTCGTTCTCAGTGAGCTTGCCCAAGGATTTAGAACGTTCATAGTCCTTCATAGCAGTCTCCAAGGATTGATCCCCCAGAGCCTTCTTGACGGCATAAATGCGCTCCTCGATCTCCATACGTTCCTCAGCCGTTTTAACGTATTTTGACTTGATAGTTTCGAGAGTCTTCAACTCACTTTCGAGTGTGAGCTGATCCATCTTCTTCTTGTGTTCCATTTGCTTGTATGCAGCATCAAGAGCTTTGTTTTCGTACGCTTTTTCGGCCTTATCTTTTTTGCCTTTGCTAGACTTATCTTTTTTTGCTTTATCTCCAAGATCGAGGTTAGACACGGAACCAGTGACGGGAACCGCTTGTACAGGAGGTAATTTGAAATCCGTTGGCTTCATATCGATAAGTGCCTGCAATGCCGCCGCTTCCCCACGCATCCGGGCTAGTTCTTCATTCATTTTTCGCAGTGCTGTCTCTGCTAGGCCGCTGGAGCCAGCGATTTTATTAATGGCATTTGCAACGGTGATTGCGGCTTCCTGCTTGGCAATTGCTGTTCGCTTTTCTTGGAGGGCCTCTTGCGCTTTAACTTGGATGCTAGTCCACTCAGCCTGAATCTCTTGACGCTTCATGAGGAGCAATCCCTCGACTGCTTTGGTGTTAATTCCTGTTGCAGTTGCAAATTGAGGGAACTGATTTATCAAATCTCGTTGTGCTGCTTGCCACTCTTTAGAACCATTCTTGGCGTTCTGATATGCCTTGAGCACGTTCTGTGTGCTGGTTATTTGCTGATTACGAACAGCGATAGCTCGAGCCATGTCATTGATCTCCGCCGCCGTTTCTTTGCGGGCATTCTTAATGGCGTTCGTGTATGTGTCGCTAGCGGATTTGATTTGCTGCAGCGACTTGGTAGTCAACTTACCCGACTTGTCAATGTACTCCAGATCGATCCCGAATGAACGGGCTGTCTCGCGTAGATCATCCAATTCCACGCCCAATTCATCAGCTGCAAACACCAATGCTTTCATGGTGTTCCCGAGCTTACCCGCATTGGATTCCTCAGCAGCAGTGACAAGCTTTTTATATGTTTCCGCAAGCTCGTTAAGCTTCGCAATCTTTTCCTCTGTAGCGTCGATCTCAGCCCGGTCTATCCCGTTTTGCTGGACCAACTGCAAGGATTCTTGTGCTGCTTGTAACTCTTCTGTTGCCTGCTTCGTGCTAATCAGAGCACTAGTAAGGATCGCTGCACTTGCAGCAATGGCAGTGATAGCCAACCCAATTGGGTTTGTAGCTAAAAACATAAAGGCAGTTCCCAAAGCCTTAACTACAGGAACGAGCGCAGTAATGTTGATTGTTAATTGGCCGGCTATCAAAAGCAAAGGACCAAGTGCTGCCACAGCCGCTGCAACGGTTATGATAGTCGTCTGCGTTGATTGGTCCAACACTGCGAAAGCCTCAGCGCCACGAGTAAGAGATTGAATAACAGGCTCCAACGCCTCGAATGCGCTCATCATAACCGGAACAAGGACGTCACCGAGTGTGATTGCTGCGTCCATAACTCTGTTCTTGAGTGTTTGCAGTTGGGATGCGGTCGTCGCATATCTTGCAGATGCCTCTTTTGTTAAGGCTGAATTCTCTTCCCATGCCTTGGTCCCTAGTTCCATACTTTCGCGGAACAAATCACCTGCTCCTGATGCACGAAGTAACGAGTCGCGTACACGGATTTCTGACAGACCAAGAGCATCGAGTACTGCAAACGTGTTTTCTCCAGCCTCTGACATACGGCCCAATCCATCAACGAAATCAAGTAGAGCACCTGCTGCATCCGCATTAAAGGATGCACTGAAATCTTTTGCACTTTTACCTGCAACCATTGCAAAGTTATTCAGACTAGTACCGCCAGTTGCTACGGCCTGAGCCATGTCGATCATAACGCGGCTGAACGCAGATCCCCCGGCTTCCGCTTCTATACCAACGGATGACAAAGCACCACCTAATGAAAGGATCTGGGCTTCGGTTAGACCTATCTGGTTACCAGCCCCCGCTAGTCTTAGGGACATCGCAACAATTTCGGATTCTGTGGTTGCTAGGTTGTTACCTAGGTCAACGATTGTAGCCCCTAATCGGTCAAAATTCTGTTGAGGCATCTGCGTGATGTTTGCAAGACGTGCGAGGTCTTTCGCTGCCTGGTCGCTCGTCATATTTGTTGCAACTGCCAGGTCGGACATCGTACTCGTAAATCCGAGGATCGCCTGGTTCTTGATTCCCAACTGCCCCGCGGATTCAGCTATCTGAGCAAGTGCGGAAGCTGTTGTCGGCCCTTGTCTAGCCATCTCCCGTAGCCCATCCGAGAAACCTTGCAACTCCTGTTCGGTTGCGTCCACCGTCTTGCGAACACCCGCAAAGGCAGTTTCATAATCAATCGATGCCTTTGTGGCCACTCCACCAACAGCTGCAAGTGGAACAGTGAGCATCATTGTGAGGCTTTGACCCGCCTGAGACATAGCTCTGCCCGCGTTTTCCATCCGTCTAACTGCGGCATCAATTGCCGTTGTAAGCCTGTTCCAAACGGATGTTTGTCGTGCCAGATCTGTTTCCGTATTTCTGAGCGCATTACTCATATTGTTGTATTGAGCGACTGCTCGGTTCAATCTGGTTTCGAGGTTTTGGGTTTCTCTGGCATCTGCACCTTTAGCTTGAGCGGATGCTTCATGCTGCTGTTTGAGTTTCAGAATCCTTTGCCCTTGGATCTCCATTTGTCTGTTCAAACCATCGGCTTTAGATCGCAATTGTTCTTCCGCACTACCCATGCCTCGGAGACGCGATGCTGCTGCATCTGATTCTGATTGAATTACACGCATCTGTCGTCCTAATTGGGCCATTGATCTTTCGACCCCTGTATCACTTAATGTTAATTTGGTGACTAGGTTAGCAACTTCTATTTCTTCTGCCAAAACCTCACCCCCTGACTAAATGTATTGATCGATCCACCTTTGCTGCGCTGCGGAAGCTACCGGGTCTTCTTGTTCTCCCAAGCCGTTAACCCGCTTGTGAACTTCCCATAGAGCGAACAATTTTCTTGGAGTGCAACGCCAAAAAGCCGCCTCCTGCATTTGCAAGATGACGGTGCCCAAGTAATATAACCATGCCCAGTCCCATCCGGCATGTTCTGATTCTCCATTCCCATTACTGGAGGACTGGGGAGTTAGTTTTTTGTTTCTGGTAAGTTCCCCGATGCTGCACGAAGGATTTTGTCCGAAATCTCCAAGATAATTTCAGGATCGGAGTAAGAGAACATACTGCCCACTTTTTCTTGTGTGAGTCCTTTGTCTTCGTGGACCAGCCCTGCCCACAACCATGCACGGATATGTTTGAGCCCACCTTTTTGTAGAGCATCTACAGCTTGCTTGTGAGTACCATAGATCTCCTCAAGTTCAATAAAGGCGTTAAGATCAAATACAATGTTTCTTTCCTTGTCCAGGGTGATCGGTATATTAACAACACGTACGTCTGACATAATTATTTCCTCCTTGTGAATGCGAAGAAAGGAGAGGATGCCCCCTCCCCTTCACCTTAGATATTTAGCGAACTCATCCGCCATAAACTGTGCGACTTTTGCTTTTTGCTCATGAAAAGACGGATAAATGAATGGCTGCGCAGGCATTTTAGACGTCCCGTACTCCAAAAAGTGGGCACGCCAACCTGTTTTACGACCAGGCCCAATAGCAACGTATTTATCCCCGTCATTACTCTTAACGCCACTGACTTTGATGTCGTCCTTTATGTGAAGGTGGTTGATATTACTAACAGCAACAGACTCACTCTGCGCTTGGGCGAATATGGCACCACCTTCTCGAAGGGTCTTCTTTTCAAGATTCTCGGCTGCGTTACCCATCTTCTGCCTTATGGCTGCCAGCATTTCGTTAATTCCGGTCATTTCCATCCGCGCCATCTAAGGACTCCAGATGAGCGTTGCTCTATAAATTTTGCCGGATATGGTTTTAGCCTCGAACACATAAGTGCCCGGGGCGTTTTCTTCGTTGAACCATAGTGTCTCCTGATCGTCAGGAGTAAGAGTTGTGCTGTTGCGCTTAATGTATTCAACATCATCCGATGCGAGGGAAATACGTCCCCCTTGCCCGTCCAACATCTCGTATTCGATATGGTTTGTACCGTTGTGTTCTCCCTCTTGACCTGTCGGTACAAGTGTGGCGGACAAAGGGCTTACCCCTTTGGGGACGCTGGTACCGCCGTGAACCACGCTGCGATTTTTGCCGCACTTCCGGCGTTACGACTGTCTGCCCTTACTCTCCATTCATTGTCATAAGCACGCTTAAGGAACGTGCCTGTTATGGTAGGTGTTTGGAATTCAACTTCCCCTTGTTTCGTCGTTGCTTCCTCGGCAGGCAAACTAAATTTCCCTTTGAGCAACCATGTATAAATAAAGCTACCGTCTGACATTGAACGGCGGTAACCAAGTGCAACTTCTGGCGCTTGGTCGTCTGAGTTATCCCAGAGCAAACCATCATCCGAGATTGTGGAGCCAAGCAGATCGGCCTGCTGCTCCAAATCGAGGTTAGCGACTCCAATTTCTACCTCAATCTCGCTGATCGCATTGGCTGTTACGATTGGACCGTCATTACCGTGCAGCGTGGCTGACTCAACTGTAGGTGTTACATTCGCCGTGATCGCAGGCAAAAGAGCAATCGGTGTTCCGTACTCAACCCCTGTAGCATCATCTTTTGTTAATTTCGCATAATAAATGTCCTGCAAACCCACCGGAACCGCGATCCCTGTTACTGGCATATAAATCAACTCCCTATCTGTGTTTTTTTATAACGTAAAACCTTGTGATAAATCTTTGTATCTGCCTCATAAAGACTGTTCGTCCCGCTACGGACAAAGCCCAAAGACTCCATGACATGGTTGACCACGCTGGAGATTTTGGTCGTATTACTGTTGTGCCAGACGTCAACTTGAAAGTGGATTGCACTGCTTAGTGCCTTATCACTCGCAAACTTGTTATCGAAGTTGGTCAATTCGAAAAACGTTACTTTCGGGAGCGATATGTCTGGCGCAGCAAGCGGGTAAACTTTTGTATTTCCCTTCGCATCACGGCCAAGGAGACCAATTAACTCCGGATCATTACGCAGAGCGGAGACTACGACTGGCTCGAGATCAATCAACACAACAACCACACCCTTTCGCGTCCATTGCGCCTCTTACGCATTGGCAAGGTCCTCTAATACCATTAAATGCGTCTCGGTTCGATCTCCAAAAGGATCGTCGAGGACCGCCGTGATATTACAAACGCGGTTGTTGTTCAAATCGATAAATCGCATGTCTGGCGTGATGCCTTCTCTGTACCGGATCTTGTATCTGAGTGTTAATTCAGCATTGGCAGCGGCCGCTGTGAAGAACTCACGGCCCCTTAGTGGCTCCCTTGAAGCGTAGAGCGTCATAACATCCTCCCAATCACTTGAAGGCTCTGTTGGATACCCAGATTCGTCCTCCCCGCCGCTACTCTTCTTTTGCAGGAGTATCCTTCGGTTCAGCTTTGCTGGATTCATTCACATCACCACCCGGATCATCCGATTTGCCTTTTCCAGTGTTCGCCTTACCCCGGCTGGTTTTAGGCTTTTCCTCTTTGATCTCAGGACCGAGGAACCCCTCTTTTTGGAGGTATTCAGCCCGTTCCTTGTCTTCTGTCTCGAAAACCTTGCCTTTGACGTAACGGTTAAACTTTGGTGTCTCCCGAAACGTCTGTATCACTGGATACTTCATCTTCCGGTTTCCCCCATTCCTTAATCTGCAAAATGATGGATTGCAACGCAAAGTTAATACTCTCAATCTTGATAGCCGGGTTACGGTTCTCGTAATTGAGAGCAACATGCATCATGATAGCCAGGCGGTACAGAGCCGAATTCGACTCCGGTACGCCCGCCCCCGTCAGATACTCTTTGGATGCTTCGACTAAGAGATTAAGGATCTCGTCATCGTCATTACCATCAATCCGCAGATACTTTTTGAGTGTATCAAGTGATAATTCAAGCATGACAAATACCCCTTTCCTGCCTTACGGCATAGGGTCCGGTTCCCAGTCAAGGACTGCTACATATTCTTCTCCTGCCTTGGTCTTAACCTCGAATACATAATGTCCGGCTGGCTTGCTAACGTTGAACCATAGCGTTTCCTGGTCATCAGGCACCAAGTCCACACCGTTCTGTTTGATGTATTCAACATTTCCAGCAGCAAGGGATACATTAACCCCGTCCTTGTCCAACAGAGCGAACTCGGCGTGCATGACACCGTTATGTTCTCCCTCTCGCCCCGTCAGTTCTAATGTTGCGGTTGGGGTTAGGACTTTTTTGCAATACGGAACGCAGATTTCAACTTGATTTGGTGGTCAAACCACGCAGTGAGGACAAAATCCCACACGCCAGTGCGGACGTTTTTATCACGGTCGTAGATGACCTCAGGATCATAGTTGAAGTGCGAGTATTGGAAGTCACCAACAACCGGATCAACTGCAGAATCGCAGAACTCAACCGGCTTACCCAACACTTGTTCTGGCTGAGCAGTGTAAAGATTTGTGGTGCCGTTGGACAGGATTTCGATAATGTCCATGTAGTCCGAGTATGTCATGTAGATCGTTGCGTTTTCGCGGTAGTCCTCATGCAAATCTGCAATAGCTTTTTTGATAGCCAAGTATTTGCTGGCTGCAGGAACTTCTTTGATGCCAGCGCCATAGAAGGACATATGCTCCTCACCTGTTTTTGGGATAGCCGCGAAAGCAACCTTCTTCTCTTTAGCAGCCAGACCACTTTCCAAGCCACGATCAATTGTTTGGACCAGGTTAGTATCTGTGGCAGCAAGGATTGTTTCCGAAACCGGCACGAAAACCTTGAACTTGTGCCGTCCAAAGGTAACGACATCACCGACTGCTTCCATCTCCTTAGCAGTTTCAGTGTCCGCGATAAAATCGTCATCATCCAAAGTGAAATTAATCCGCGGAATTTCAAGGTTTGTTACGCTCGTGAAAGTAGAGGAATCTCGAAGTGGGTTTCTTACAAATGGTTCATGCAGCAACTCATTTGTCATTGTTTTTGGTAGGATTTTCTCGCCACCTGTGTTATTCCCATCACCCAGAGCAGCACGCACTTCATCAGGAACCCGTTGCCCCCTTACTGTGGCACGAACCAAAGCGGCTTTCGCAGCTGTAACCTTGGCTTTAGGATCGCCAGCACCGTCAATTGGGCTGCGGTCACGATTCAGAGAAGCTTTTTGCTCAGCCTCCATTTGATCATGCTCTTTTTGTAAAATATCAAAACGAGCCTGCAAGCTCGACTCCTTAGTTTCAAGCGCCTTAATATCTTCAATTTTCGCTTCAGGATCGGACGCCTTTGCCAGTTTATCCTGTTTAGTTGCTTTCAGCGAGGCACCGATTGTCATCAAGTCATTCTTTACATCAAACAGTGTTTTAGCCATTAATAATACCTCCCAGGTATGAGTTTATATTTTGTAATTCAAGCCCGGCCGTTTCCCTAATTTGCTGGAGATACGCCGCTGTTTCTTGATCGTTACCACTAGCCTTTGGCGCTTCTGGCTCATTGAGCTTTGCAGCGATATCCTGGGGCACGTTACGGTACTTGGCAAACAGTTCTTGACTGACCGAAGCAGCTGTTTGGTTTGCCGCTTCTACAACATCGCACAAACCGTAGTCCAAGCATTCTTGAGCAGACAACCACGACTCGGCATCAAGCAGCTCTGTGAGCTTTTCTGGAGTAATCTTGTCTCCCGCTTTAGCCAAGTAACTTTCTCCCATAGACCCACCAATTCGATCAAGATCGTCAGCGGCCTTCCGCAATTCCGAAGCATTGCCCCAAGTGAACGTCCATGGGTTGTGGATCATCATCATAGCGTTGCGCGGCATATGCACTTCATCTCCCGCCATTGCAATAACAGAGGCTATTGAAGCTGCCAGACCATCAACGTAGACAATAACTCTTGCCTTGTGACGCTTGAGTATGTTGTAGATCGTTACACCCTCAAAGACAGAGCCCCCCGGAGAATTGATGTACAGTTTCAGGGTTGTGATATCACCTAAAGCTTCCAAATCTCGTTTAAAGCTGGTTGCGCTTGTGTCTTCGGGATAATCGTCCCACACCCATGAAACAATGTCTCCATAGATGTACAACTCACCCACGCCATTAACTGCGGCTTTAAAATCCCAATACTTCTTTTTTTGTTGATCGCTCATTGTTCTTTCTCACCCCCTTTCGATGGAGTTGAAGTTGTAGATTTTCTTAATGTCGGGTCCAGGTCCACAGGGTACAAGTCACCACTGATCCAGAGTTTATCGGCCATGCCGCCCTCTGGTGGCAGGTCCTCAAGCCTTCTTACCTCGTCCGGCTTCATTCCTGCGCTCCGAAGCATGACGTTATAAAACGCCGTTCTAGAAGCAGTGTCACCACGTAACAACCCACCCATGTTTAGCTTGAAGTACATCCCTTTCTTGCGTTCCTCAGGCCGAAGCAGTTTTCGGTTGAATTCTTGCTCGTACTGGCGCACATCCGGAGTCAATTTCATCTGCACATACTGGATCATCATCTGCTCATTGGATGCATAACTTTGGCCCTCGTTGTCGTTAAGGAACGTTACGGGGACATTAAAAACGTTGGCCACCCTTGAGCGAGTAATTCGCTCGGATGCCAACGTATCAGAAGAAAAGTATTTCTTATCAATTTCGTCAATCGTGACGCCAGGTTCCTGAAACAAGATGCCGCCGTTTTCGTTATAGAAACGCTTGAAGTCACTGACGATCCGTTTTCGTTTCTCATCGTCCACGTTTGCGCTATACGACAGAATGAAACTGTCCTTTTTCTCCATTTCCGACAAGCTGAACTCTTGAACCGCCTTATCATACAAAAGGGTATTTTTGAGGACATCTAATGGACTAATACCCTTCCACCTTGACGCACCAGTGATGTGTTTGACATGGATCATATCCATGTTGTGGACGTAGTAAGTCCCCCTTACACCCCTGACCTCGTACCACAAACTGCTGTCATCAGAGTTGATCACTGGTGTAACAGCCGTTGATTCTATAGGTGTTATTGAGACAGGCTGCTGCCGAATGTCACGCTCAATAATGGCATATCCGTTACCAAACTCATTTCTATCCACTTCCAACTTGTTGATCATTTCTGAACCGCCCATATTCTGATTAGGGCTGTTTATCAACAAGTCTGCCGCTGCATGATCGTTCAGAACGTCGTACTCTTTGTACAACTTGAGCGGCAATGCGGACATTATGTTTGCTTGTCGAGTAATGACGCTAAAGATCGTTTCATTTGACGCTAATTTACTGTTGTCGATGCCCCAGAACGTTCGCCCGGCCCAAGATGAAAAATCAAATCCCGCACCTTTCCAGCCGGAAGCAGCAGCTTTAACAGCTCCCTTAACAGCGCCTCTTAATCTTTGATGCCATTTCAATTTCTCACCCCCTTCCTAGGCTCAGTGTCCAATTAAGAGAGTGCGTTTTGTAGCTTGTACCCTTCCAGCTCCCAGATCTTATTTTCAATACGGGCTTTAGCGATATTTGCACCAATTGTTTCGTCATAGTTGCTCGGATCTACGCATGCAGATTCACCGACAACTGTAAAGCCGTTCGGCAGCTTTGCAACAACGATGCATTGCTTTCCAAAAACCTTGTGAATCACCTCGAATTCCGAATTGTCCATGATCTCCTGGACCTGCTCTTTAGTCACTGTGTTAGTTGCCATAATCACTCATCCTCCCTGTTTTATAAATCGTTGATGGACATAAACTGAATATCTCCGCTACCAACAGGCACGCCCATTTGCTTCATCACTTCCACATGGGAATTCAAAAAAGCCGCGAACCCGTCAATTTTACGGTAGCGGCTTTGCTTTTTAGGGAGACGATCCCTCTTCGGATCATTTCCCAATTTGACGTTATTCACATACCAGCGGAACATACGATTCTGGTTAAAGATGACCTTGCCATCGATGAATAACTCCTTCGCATCATCAACAGCTGGCCCCAGCGTCAACTGTCCTTGTCGGACTACTTCCATTTCAAATCCGTAAGCCTTCAGATCTTCCACAAGCCTGAACGCTTTAGCAGGGTCATACATAATCTTCTGGATGTTGAACTTGGTGGACTGTTCAACGAACCAGTCATACACATATTCCTTTTTGACATATTCGCCTGGAACAATGGTGACTAACCCTTGCTTCTGCCAAGTCTCATAAGATATCTTTTCGTTATCAAGTTTGGCCTTTGCCTCCGACACCCATGAATGGCTCAGCACCATAACCTCTCCCGTTTCAACGATCGGGAACTCGATACAAGCACTTGTCAAATCTTCTGTGTCTGACAAATCAAACCCACCGACGCCGCCGCGTCCTTGCAACTCGCCAATATCGATAGTTTTGTTATTCCGGTTAAGGATCTCGGGAGAAACAAATGACAATTCGCTACTGTTCATGAACAAATTGAATTGCTTGGTTACCCAGTCGTTGTATTCCTGCGGCACATGACGGTCGGTGTTGAAATCCTGTACCAACTCAGGCAGATTAAGCGTTACTCCAATGTTGGGGTTGGCTTTAATCCACATAGCCGGGTTTTCAATCTCTTTGGGATCGTCAAGTTCAGCCATGAAATAGAATTTACGTTCCTGTTCCGTCTCGCCTTCTAGCACGTCCGTAGCAATCTCGTAGTACTCCATGAGAGGACCGTCCAACTGATAACCGGCAGTAGTGATGTAGATGACCATTGGCTGCTTACGGGCTGACCACGAACGTTTGATAACGTTTATGAGTTTGAAATCCTTGAATTCGTGGATCTCGTCAAAGATACCGAGGTGAGTATTCAGACCATCCAGCTTCTCACTATCGGATGCACGCGGCTCGATTTGGCTCAATGATTTGGCGAAGAAAATGCCTTTTTGATTATGCCGGAACCGCTTTTGTAGCGAAGGCGACTTCTTAACCATAGCTCGACTCTCATCGAACAACTCATTTGCCTGCTGCTTGGTGTTAGCCAGCACGTACACCCTCGCCCCTTCTTCCCGATCCTTTGAAGCTGAGAATAAGGATAACCCGGAAATCTTTGTTGTCTTACCATTTTTCCGGGCAATAAAAATAAGCCCCTCACGGAATCTCCGGGCGCCTGTGTCTTTGTGAACCCACCCGTATAATGATCCAATGGCGAAATGCTGCCAGGGTTGCAATATGAGCTTCTGATAATCACCCTTCGATGGCTTGCAATACTTTTCAATAAAGCTGATCGGCCGATGGCCCATTTCCTCGTTGAATACATAAGGAAAATCTTCAGTTCCTTGCCGTTTTAGGTCATTTAAGTGCCTAAAACACGCCTGAATGACCTTTTTGCATGCAATAATTCCGCCTTTTACAACCTGTTCTGCGTACCAAGTCGTTAACAATACGGGTGAGAAGTCGTCAAGGATGTGACGCTTTAGGACTTGCTCTGCCCTCCACTCGTCATACCACTTTTGAATGGCTGTGGGACTAGAAGTCGTCGAAATCGTCGTCTTCATCTTGCTCACCACCCGCCCCTGCTTGAGCCGCCCGTTTACGTTGCGCAGGAGTGAGTCCCAAAGACTTCAGCAGGTTATTAAGCGTCTGAACAGTCTTCGTTATCTCGATAGCAAGCGGGTTTTTTACGATATTCGTTGCATTGGCCTTGTTCGTGTGCTCAATCATCAACGGAGACTTTTCCACTTCTTTTTTAAGCTTCCGATAGAACTTATGTGTCTCAATGTAGAGCTGGATGATTTCCTCATCCGACTCACGATATTTACTACCGAGATAGTCACGTATTTTTTGAGCTGTTGGAACTCCCAAAATATTCTCACTCCTTTCGCCGGGGCGACCCCCTTAAACTAAAAAAACACTTTTGTAACTTGCGAAGGTGGCTCCCCGGTCCCGAAACTCCTCTCGACGATCTTTAGAGGGCAGGGGGGGCTTCTGTTTCCCTCCGAGTACATTTATTTGTCCTGATTCTAAAGTCTCTTAAAACACCCTTCTAGACTTTCTGAGAGGGTGTGTCAAAATTCATTAGGGTTCGCTGGACTCTTTAAAACTGTCGCTCGTCTCTTCTTCCCCTTCTCAGGCTTCTTCTTACCGCGCACTGGGTGTTCCTTGTTATGGCAGGTAGGACAGATACTCTCAAGGTTATCCTCATCAAGAGCAAGCTCTGGGTAATCCTCTAGTGGCTTTATATGATGGACTGTATTAGCCGTGGTTATCTTCTCTGCTCTCATGCATGGCTGGCATAAATAGTGGTCGCGTTCAAGGATCAATACTCTGCATTTCAACCACGCTGTTGATTTATAAAAAGGATTTACTTTCTTCTTTACCACCACGGGTTAACCCTATGCCTAACGAGTGCATAGCACTGGCGCTTGAATCTCTTTAGCTTGGACTTGTATTCTTTAACCCAGATGTTTTTATTGGGATACTTCTGTTTCATCCATCTGCGATATTCAATTTTGATTTCAAACAATTCCGATTCGTAGTCCATGTGAGTAAGTGCGTAAAGTTCTACCTTATCGTTAATGATGTGTATCCGATATGCGAACACCACCTCATGAGCTAGTTCCGCTCGATGAGCAAGTAACACATGATCCAGATAATAGCCACGCACAACATGTACATTGTCCTTTGTTAATAATTCAAACCCATTCTTCTCTAACCATCTGCGTTTACGCTTCTCCTGTCTAATCATCGGTATCACTCCCGTTCATTGGAGTTGCTAGGCTTTGACTCAGCTCACGACATCTATCCGCCCATTGGTTCAATTGATCCGGCTTTACTTCTTCGGTCATGGTCCTGAGCATACGGATGTGTTCTTGATACTCTCTCTCCATCTCTATAAGTTCTTGTGGTTCTGCCCATACGCCAAAGTATTCATGCTTGAACTCGTGGCACTTCTGTTTAAGCTCTATCAATTGCTCAGGTGTTGCATGGTTAATGTTCATTTGAATCCTATCCCATGCACTCGTAGGCTGGTTATCCAACGGCTCTATCTGTTCTCCATCCTTACAAAGAACATGATCAACGATGAGCGTCTTGGCAATAGGTTTAGCATTGAAGAGAGGATGATACTTGCCTACCATATCGGCAGACATCTCATCATGCAGGAACGTGTCATCCAATACAGAGAATGGTGGTCTATACCCATCCTGTTCCTGTTGTGGTTGTACAAGTGGTTTAATCATGAGCACTCACCCGACTCATCAATAACTTGGGGCTTCTCACCATTACGAGTGAACCACGTCATATGGATTCCTCTACTCTTCTCGTATCCTTTCAGTAGAACAACCTTATCTGGGCTTAATCCATCAAGCAAGGATTGTCCAATAAACCTAATCGTTGCGTTCGGATTGTACTTATGCTGTATCTGCTGCCAGTAATAATTACCAAGAGATACAGATTCACATAGCACAACGATGTATTCTTTCGGTTGACCTGCATATACCACTGTTCCAGCAGAAGCTCCGATGTCATTCAACCACACCATTGCATCGTCTCTTAATCCAGCAGGCATACGTTGATCCATTACGATCTTGGATACCACACAAAGGAATTCACTGAATACCTCTGTATCCTTGATACTTACATCAATGGTTAATCCCATTCTTGACCTATGTTGCTTACCGTCCACTCTTTCAGGCGGTGCTTGTACTGTTGGTTCATTGACCATCATCCTTACCTCCTTCCACCTTTAAGCGAAGTTCCTTCATAAGCTTCTTGTTACGCTTGATCATGATTTCAGCTATGGTTGAATCAATTACGTTCTTGCTGTAGCCCAGATTGTTGATCTCATCCTGCAGCTTCCTGATCTCTGGATCAGTGTAGTAAGCAACGTACCTTTTCTTGCAATGTGGACAATCGAAGTATGTCTTCTCTACTCCATCGTTCATCTGCTCTATCTCAAGACTGGTCACTGTAAACTCCTGGGTACATCCTTCGTCACAAATTGTTGATACTGACATGTACTCACTCCTTTCTCTGGAATAAAAAATACTCGTTTTGTATACGAGCGTTTATGCATGGATTGGATATGCAGTTGAGGATTCTCTTATATATATCTTTATATCTTTTATTCTTTTATTTCTTTTTTCTTTCTTGGGGGTATAATCGTCCACCACTAGAGGGGTACAATTGTCCACCACTAAGTACATTTTCATGGTGTTATTTAGTGGTGTATGATTCTCCACCACTAGCATTCATTTTTATGTATAACGATGTATATTATGCATATGGGTACGCCCTACTTCGCTGCCACCTCTACAGCTTTTCAGGCATAGATTTACTCCTAGTGCATTCTTTGTTCCTTCACTGTCTTTATAATGGGTATGGGCTTTTGTTCCAAGTCCCCATGTTCAACCGCGTACTCATGGCGACCAGGTGTCAAACCGTCCTTGGTTGACCACAAGTAACTAACCTCAACCAGCCCGGACACATCTTTTCCGTTTAGCTTAATCACTGGCAGGCTGTTCAAGTCTTTAACCTCTATCACAAGCAGTGGCGGTGTTACATCTGATAGACTCCGCGAAGAATTGTAACAGTCATCACATATGATCCGCGCCGATGGTTTATCACCCGGGTTCCTGGACTTGTTTATCTCTCTTCCACATCCTTTGCATCTGTCCAATCTAATCACCTCAATTATCAGTTACTCCACAGATCAACTTTGAGTTTAGAAACTCTGATAAAACGTTCGGATTGCTCCGCTGGAAGACCCAATGTCGTCAATCTGGCTGAACAAATGTAATCGCCCGGTGTCAGCAAGCCCGTTATCTCTTCATATGCCCCGACCTGATCATCATTCATCAGCAGAACGAACTGACGCTGCTGTGCCAAAGGATATTGTTTACCAGTCAAGAGTAAGACAGATAAGTTCTTGCTGTTCTGTCCCTCATCACCCGCTAATCCGATGGTGTGAATAGACATCTTGACAGGTTTATCAACATTACCACCATTGCCTGATGATCGGTAGGTCTTAATCAAGGCACTTGCTCCTGATGTATTGGTTTGCAAAAGCGTTATCCCAGCTGTGCTTTCCGGATTCTTGATGCCAATAGAAACTTGCTGCCATGTATTTCCGGCGAATCTCAGACCTTCGAGCGTGAATTTAATGGCTGTATAGTTCAATGGATTGAATTTCAGTTTCGTGCGAAGGTCTGCATAAGAATTCGTCGTTCTTGGTGATGTAACGGTTAATGATGGAACTGCTGGGAAAGCTGAAAAGCTTGCTCCCGAACCTACAACTTCACTCGCATCTGCTGCAAGCTTTGTTGCCACCTCTAACCAACTCGGTAATGCTCCGTCATTGAAATCGGCAACTAAACTTCGGTGTATCTTGCCGTAAGGAAATGGCTTCCCATCTGGACCGACAATATGCATACTCTACACCTCCACTGAGTAGGCAAGGCCCACATTATTGTCTGTGTTGTAATAAACGTAGATGATGCCATCGAACACAGCTACTGTCATGGACTGCATGTTGGTCGTTTCCCATGGTAATGTTGGTATGTCCATAATCAGACTTGGTTTTTCTTTGAGTGTTCGCCAGTCATCTGATATTAATGCTATAGCTGGGCGCGCAACCGTAGTTGCTCCACCAGATGCGTATGCGGACAACATTCCCAACCACCAGGTTTGTCCACGATAAACAAATAGTCCGGCGTTGGAACGGGAAAAGTTTTCAGTGCTGTTGAGTGTTGCATCATTACCGCCAAGCATCACATGTGGGTGACAAACCCAACTTCGCCCATCTGGTGAACCCCACAACGCTTTACGACCAAAGTCACCGCCGCCCATGACGGAAAATCCATACCATTTACCAGCCGTGCGCATCACTGCAAAATATCCGGTGTGACCATCCCCCGGGAAGTTATCGGGCTTATCAAGCACAATCCCAACCCTTGTCCAGTTAATCATATCCGGCGAAGTTGCGAGGAGTGTAGATTGATTTATCCCAGCTCCACTTTGTTGATAGTACATGAAAAACAACTTCTCAAACTCATTCCAGACAACGAACGGAGTTTCGGTTGAATTCCCTTCCACTGTATCCACGTAAATCTCCCCGTGGTTTGTCCATGGTCCGCCTGGATGGTTAGAATACGCAAGACCAATTCCTCCGCGAGCATTATGGTTAGTGCTGTACGTTGCGTAAAATCTCGCCTTGGCATTAGGGATGATATGCCCGACCTCGATAGGCCGGAACCAATATATGGAGCTGTATCCTGTCTTGGCAGCCGAAAAGATAGGGCCACCCTCTACCTTTTTGAATTTAGGTGTGTACTGCTCAGCCGACCTTACATCAGAGTAACTATAAGGAGCGATTCCTCGGTTCGCTTTTTGGGCTTCACCCATCGCCGCCGCTGCTATCAAACCATCCTTTGACATTATCCAACCACTCCTTTGATGGACAGTGTTCCGCCACCTGTTGGAGCTGTGTATTCAACTCTCAACTTGCATCCCGCCGGGATGGTGTAGGTTACAACATCACCCACATTCGCGCTTGTGACTTGAGCAATGCTCACATTTTGTCGTATGCCTGGAAGAATGCTTTGTCTATTGTTAATGTCGATCAAGAACGTACTGAACGTACCCGTTGTCGCCTGATTGGAGGAACCGTAGTACACCGTAATATCTGTGGATCTTTCTACAACGCCTGACGCTGGATACGCTGCACTTCCCACCGCACTACCGGCACCCAAAATAGAAACTGTTTGCGGTGCTCCAGTTCCTCCACCTTCTCCCGTACCAATACTGTCTCCATTTACAACAAACACCTTCGTTGGTCCGCTTTCTGGATGCGGCTGCGTATACATGTTTCACTCACTCCTAACGGATAATTTTATCGGAGTAGATCGTGCTGTTAACTCTTACCTCAAATGAATATGGCATCACTCCCTTCCTGTGTTATTCAAAAGAAAAAGCCGCTCATTTGAGCGACTTAGTCGATATTATGATTAATATGAACTTCAACCGAAACCCCGTCTTCTTGACAAATCACTTTGAATCCCCTATCAGTCTGTTCTACACTTTCATCTGAAACAATGACTACGCTTCGTTTAATATCCGGTAAAACTAGCTGATCCTTCTCGGTCATAACAAAGGAATTATGAAATGTTTTTGAATCTACCGAATCTCCTCTAAACCAGTAAATAGCCCCATGCACTTTTAACCCTTGAGAGAATTCTTCTAAAACCCGCTTTTTAGTAAGCAAATACTTCACCCCTTTTTTCATTGTTCGCAAGTAGCACTCAACATGTTGTAAGTGAAGTATTCAACAAAAATTAACCCATTCCTTTAAGCTCCCTGACGGAATCGAACCGCCGCTTTCCGGATCTCTCCGGACTCTACCGTTGAGTTAAAGGAGCGCATTAAAAAAAGCACCGCAGTGGGTGCTTACTTAAATTCAAATGTAGCTTTAGAAGTATTCAATTTCTGCTTCATAATTTTGTTGTGATCTACTTCAACAGCGTAAACCTCTGCTTCAAGATCATCTTCAAAAGGCGTATGAACGACTAATTCCACTTGATACCAAGGCCCATCGGATTCTAAAGCAAAAAACTCTCCTTCGATCGGAATCCTACCAAATTCATGATAGTCGTTCTCCCAATCATGATCACCAGCTGTATGAGTATGAACAAAAACTTTTGGCAAACTTATCACCTCCCTCGACATCAACATTCGACAAGAAGGTAGGTTTTTCCTTTTTATTAATATACCTGCTAACGAGGCTGTGATATACTCTTCTCACCACCACCAACATTCTGTTCTTCGGGCTTGCCCGAGAATGGGCTGGGGCGCTTAAGCGTCCGCCGTTGGAAAGGGGGAGTCGCGATGAAAATTCGATTCGAATTAGTAATCACGCCAGAAAGCTTGGAAAAGCTACTGAGAATATCAGTGGTAATTTCAAACATTCTGACGCTCCTGCTTAAATAGCAGGAGTTTTTTTCATTTTAGAACAGAAAGAACAGCATTCCCGCTTGTGCTACCCTTGCGGCTCCAGTGTAGGTCTTATTGCAAGGGGCTAACTGTCGCCGCTCGTCTTCTAGCTTACCACCGTCAAACAGGTAATGGTTTGTGTCGGGTGCTGTTCTCTTTTTGTTCCATGCTATAACTATACACCCCTGAAAACCTAGCAGCGCACAACATTGCCGCGATTTTACCGTAATATCACAGCAAATTTAACGCAATATTATGGGGCTATATTCAGCATAAACAATAGTTAGTAAAGAGAGGAAATATGACAGATTACGAAGAATTACAACATGAGGTGAATAGGATGAACCATACATATAGGGTGTTGATTGAGGACATCGATTTTTTCACGGCAGCGGTAAGACAAGATCGGGTAGCGGTTTGGCATGTATTGGAGGATGTAAGCAATTTGATTGATTATGGAGGAACTGTAGAGGGGTATAGTCCACTAGCTGTCAAGATCATGGGCAAGAGGTATTTAAGAGAAACTTTCGAGTTCAGAATACAAGAATAAAGAGCAGCGAGGTTAATCCCTCCTGCTCTTTTTAATTAACCAACATTCTTTATGAGGTCTTCACTATTGTTTCGCACATTACCGACTTCCTTCGGCACCTCGTAAGCTCGCATTTCTGACGCTTCATATGGCTTTAATAATTCAAAAAGCGATTGAACATCTTCGTTATCTCTACCCAGCCATTCAGTCTCATCCTCAGGGCGAAGAATAACCGGCATACGGTTGTGGATGTCCTCCATGAGACTGTTCGGTTCAGTAGTAATGATGGTGCACGTGCTCAGCTTGTTCCCGTCCGGATCTGTCCAAGTATCGTACAGGCCGGCAAGCGAGAATAAGCGGTCATCCTTCATCAAGATGCGCATTGGTTGCTTCGCCGTTCCTTCCTTACGCCACTCATAGAATCCGTTTGTCGGAATAATGCAGCGCTTGGAGCTGATCAGACGTTTAAAAGCTGGCTTCTCTGCCAGTGTCTCAGCCCGGGCATTAATCATCTTATTTCCAATCTTGTCATCCTTGGCCCAAACGGGTACCAGGCCCCATCGGAGTGAGCCCAATCTATTTCCGTCCTTGCTGCCTATAATCGTGGGAATGAACTGCATAGGTGCTGCATTGTAATTTGGTTTGTACTCAAAGCCATCAGCAATAGATGCATAGTACCTGTCCATTATTGTGTCTAATGGATCAGTGATTGTAAATCTACCACACATACAAAGCACCTCCTGTATTGTCTTTACAATATATAATCACACAATAAATTGATCAAACACAGGGATACGTAGCAAGCCTGATTTGGTCCAATTACGCATTTTGACCCTGGCTTGTATCCTTGGTTCCAGGTAAACGTTGTACTTATCCTCACCAGTAACGAGCTGCTGGCATACACCACGGAATGCTTGCTTATGTTTTGGACTTGGGCCATGCTCAATGATCCCTACGGGACGCATCTTGCCTGTCGGATCTGGAACAGCAGCAAGCCATCCAAACTCAGCCTTTTTGTATCCTGTGATGAATACATCGGCATGTGACCAGTTGATGACCTTCTGCCAGTCTCTAGACCGCCTGCTGACGTACTGGCTGTCTTTGCGCTTGCCAACTACACCCTCCATGCCCATTGCCTCTATCTGGGCGTATAGGGCTTCTCCTGCGCCTTCAATATGCGGCACCACTCCAAAGCTATTAGATGGCAGTTGTAACCCTTGCAGAATCGCCTTTCGCTCTACAAGAGGTAGCTTACGGATATCCTGTCCTTTGTACTGCAAGATATCAAATATGGCGAAAGTGGCTGGCAATGTCTTGGTGAGCTGCTGAACCTTTGAGTGCTGCCGAGTGCTGAACCGGCTCATGACTGCCTCAAAGTCGTTCAACCCTGTAAGTGGATCGGTGCAAGCAACCTCCCCGTCCAAGATGATGTCAAAGTCAAAGGGCAGCAGTAATTCAGGGTACTGCTGGGTACAATCATTGTTGTGACGTGTATATAACCGGACATTGCCGGATTGTTGCGAATATATCAACCGGTGTCCATCAACCTTAGGTTCAAAAAGGTAATCGGAGTGGCTGAATGGTCCTGGTGCCGTCTCTAATAACATAGGGCTAATAAACATAAAAACACCTCAACCCAATTATAGCGTTTTGCTACGAAGGATTGAGGCGGTAAGTTATGGATTATCGTTTAGCTTTTCTGTTTGTACATTTCGTTTAGAAATAAGATTCTGGCGATGAAATTATAATAATCAAAAAAGTTGTTGCGCATACTGCGAATCCACCAGCGCTAATATATTCTCTCTTTTTAAGTGAGACAATCAACCCTATACATGCAATAATTGCTGCTACTATATCCCAACCTGAAAATATAAGCATTTAAACTCGCCCCTCTATTCAAATATAAACTCTACTAATGTACCGTCCGGATATCCCTCTAACTGGTTTCCTACCCAGCTACCGGCACCACGATTGTCTGATGGACTTATGTATTCGATATCTGCACCTTCTCCACCTTCTGCACACATTGCCATGGGCCATTCATCGCGATCCTTACCCTTCTTCGTATCGATGCCTCTCAGGGATTCTTTGCGGTTGTCATCTGCTCCATTACGGTCAATGGTGCATGTTGATGGATGACCGCTCTCTATGGCGTTCTGGATGTGTTCTGCTGTCTCTGGATATCGATCAGCAGGGAAAATCAACTCAATAACTTCACCTGTAACTACAGGGGCGTTTTCGTTAATAGGAGGTTGTGGATCATCCCCAGGCTCTAAATTGAAATACACCATAGCAAAAATTGAAGCAAATACGACAATAGCCAAAATGATTTTTTTCATCTCATCACCGATCCTAATAAATGTTTGATTGTACTTACGAACCAGTAGCCGCGTCCAGATGATGTATGTCCGTCATATTCGGGAACTGTTCCCCTCCGTATACGATCCCGTATAGCTGCCGTAGACACGCCCAAAGCTTTGGCAAGCTCTGCCTGAGAATAACGCGGAGGTTCTATATCATCAGGTTTGTAGGTACGTCCACTTGGTGACACAAGGACAGGAACTCCGTCTTTACTTTCTGGATGATCGGTAGTAAACGTCCAACCCTGCCAAATTTCTGTCATGAACCTAAGCATCCTTTCTCTTATTGGATTCTATGTATGTCGTCCTTGGCTGTGAAATAAATATATCAGACCTTCTTTCATTTGAGAAGGGGAACAAAAAAGGGATTTATGCGAACACAAAAAAAGCTCCACCGACATTAAGTCGATAGAGCTGTATCTATTATAGGGAAATTGCGTGATCGATTTAATTACACAAGTAAAGTTAGATGTTATTTCTTCGCTGAACGTGAGGGTATTTCCTTGTGACTGTCTTTTCTATGATCTTTTTTCCTGGTAGTGCATGCAATTGATGCGCTCTCCCAGCTGAGCTAAGGCCCCAGGATATGAAATAGATAACTTGTCCAACACTGCTACGTTCCACAGGCGACTCCTATATCATATAAAATCCAGCTTTAGCTGTCAATCACTTTTTAAGATCCAAAGTGATTGGAGAAGAACAACCGATTTCTCTGGTACACACGGACTGGAACTCCAGACTGCTCTTCTCCCTTTCCCCACTTCACTAATCCTCCAGATTGTCTTTGGACAACAGGGATTTCAGTTCTTTCATGAACATATTGATATCTTTGAACTGGCGGTATACCGACGCAAAACGGACATACGCCACTTCATCGACCGGAAACAACTGTTCCATCAACAGCTCACCAATCTGGCGACTCTCTACTTCAGCATCAGCTGTATTACGCAGAGATTTCTCCACTTCAGATACCATCATCTCCAGGGTCTCTACGGAGACTGGACGTTTCTCACAGGCACGAATAAGCCCGCGGAGAATCTTATCCCGGCTGAACTCTTCCCGGCTGCCATCTTTCTTAATAACAATCAGTGGAGTCTCTTCAATCATCTCAAACGTTGTAAATCTTCGGGCACACTGCTCACACTCACGGCGACGACGAATGGATTTTGCTTCGTTGGCCGGACGCGAATCAAGCACTTTGGTACCCATATAACCGCAATAAGGACACTTCAAAACAGATCACTTCCCACGTTTTACTTTTTACCACATATTCCCTGTACTGATTTTGTAATGAAAAATGTATTGCCGAGACATAATACTTTTACCAACTCACGAGGAGGTGAACAGCAATGGCACAAAGCAACGGTAACTCCAACAACCTGGTGGTAACTAAAGCTTCCGCAGCACTCGAGCAAATGAAATATGAAGTTGCTCAAGAACTCGGAATCAGCATCCCACAAGACGGATACCAAGGTAACATGACTTCTTACGAGAACGGTTCGATCGGTGGATACATCACGAAGCGTCTGGTAACAATTGCAGAACAGCAATTGGCAGGTCAATACCAATAATATCTGCATCGTAATACGCTACACAGAGGAGCATGGAGCGGCCGGTGAATAACCGGCCTGCTCTGTGCTTCTACTTATATACTTAGAACGTATTATAGATCTTTACATACTGATTATAATAGTAAATGACTCTTTGTACATAGTGACGCGTTTCACCAAACGGAATATCTTTCACCGTATCGAACGAGCCATCCCATACACCATCTCTAAGCCAACTGTTCACTTTGCCTGGACCCGCATTATAGGCAGCGATCATAACTGCTTCATTGCCATCGAATTGATCGGACAGATTCCGCAGATACCATGTACCTAACTGAATATTGCGTTCAGGCTCGTGCTTTAATTCCTCCAGCGAAGTGTCGGGAATTTTGGCTTGTTCCAGTATCCAGTTGGCCGTGTCTGGCATCAGTTGCATGAGCCCAATGGCTCCTCGTTTGGATTCCTTGCTTGTCTTAAAATTAGTCTCCACCTTGATAATGGAAGCAATCAGAAACGGATCAACCTCATAGCTCTGAGATTGGGCACGGATCTCTTCCTTATAATGAATCGGATAGAACCATGCCATCCAGTTTGTATTCAGAAATAACACCAGTACAAAGGACACAAACATCAACAGCAGTACACGTTTCTTACGCAATATTTTCATAACAAACCCTTACGCTGTAGATATGAGTCAATTTGCTGCTCCGTCGCAGGCCATAAGCCGCTGTTATCGATGACAATGTCTGCCAGCTGTTTTTTGCGCTCAATATCCATCTGTACATCCATTCGAGCCTCAGCCTGTGCTGCAGTCATTCCATCCCGACTCATCAAGCGATCTCGTTGCACCGATTTCGGGACATATACAACCATGACTTCCTCGAAACCGTCCTCCAGACCTGATTCATAGAGCAAAGGAATATCAGACACCACAAGTTTATCCGGATGTTGCAATTCGTATGCAGCAGCCCGTTCGCGCATCTCTCTTCGGATCGCCGGATGTGTAATAGCCTCCAGTGCCTTTCGTTCCTCTGGTTGTTGAAAAACAATACTCCCAAGCTTTTTCCGATCCAGTGTTCCATCTTCGTTCAGTATGGCTTGTCCAAACCGCTTAACAGCGGCGGCCAACACGGGATGCCCGGGCATCATAACTTCCCGGGCAATAACGTCTGCATCGATGAGCAACGCTCCCTTACTGGCGAGATAGGCGGAAACACTGCTTTTGCCTGTCGCGATCCCGCCGGTTAAGCCTATATTCATCGTTTCACCTCATAACAACTTCATTATTCCCATAATCATTAACAATAGCGCTGGCAATACAGACAGTCTTCGCATCCAGCGCAGAGCTGAGAATCGAAGGCCAACCTTCATGCCGAGTGACAGAAACGCCCCACTAAACAGTGCAATAATGAGTGCTGTCCATAGTGTAGGGAATCCCAGAAGTGCCGCTCCCAATCCTGCTCCAAACGCATCCAGAGACAGGGCAATACCAAGCCACATCGCTTCCTGGGCAGATATACTCCCCGAGTTATCCATATCCGCCTTGGAGGGACTGCGAAGGATCTGAATGACAACGCCCAGCTTGCGCAGCTCCAGTGTAAATACCATTCGTTCCAGTGATCCACTTGAAGCCGACTGTTCCAGATCCAGTGCGAGCACCTGATTCCTGCCCTTTGAATCCGACAGTCTCTCTTGTGCTTCTCCCACTCCAGTTACCTTTGCTTCTGCTGCCTCACCCGTTCCAGTGTCTGTTTCCAGCTGTTCTTTGCCTTGCTTCCGAATTAGTTGCAACAGTGACCATGCACCAATACCTATCAATATGACGGCTCCCACGATCGAAGCAATATCCGGTGACACCACATGGGACAACAACACACCTACTTGCATCGACAAGGCAATAACCAATCCCGAACAGATCGAAATAACAGCGATAGATAACAGGGGAATCTTAGTCCTCCGTAACCCATATGTAATCCCGACTCCAAAACCATCTAAACTAAGCGCCAAAGCAAGCGCCAGCAATGAAATAAAATGATGCAGCACCCCGGACTCCTCCTCTGTGCGGTACTCGTGCCAACTGAAGATGCCAGTATGGGTATACGCCCGCTTATTTCTGCCATATCAGTATATGGAGGGAGGAATCCAAGGGTGCTATGATTTCATCATTTCGTTCATTCAGTTCATGTTACAGCAGCTGACAGTTCGGACAAAAATGCGTGCCACGGCCACCAACCACCGTTTTTTCAATTAACGTACCACAAGTTGTACAAGGTTCTGATTTGCGTCCATAGATTTTCAGTTGATGCTGGAACATCCCCATCTCACCCTGTCCATTCACATAGGACTTGATGGAAGATCCACCCGCATTCACTGCATCTTGCAACGTAGCCACAATCGCTTCATGAAGCACCGTTAACTGAGCTTCGGTCAGTGTCTTGGCGATCGTCTCGGGATGAATACCTGCGCGAAATAGAGCCTCGTCCACATAAATATTCCCGATACCAACCACATATGCCTGATTTAAAAGTACAACCTTGATTTTGGTTGTACGCTTGCCAACCGCCTCGCGGAATGCAGTTACCGTAAAGGCTGGATCAAGCGGCTCCAGTCCCAGCTTCAGCAAAGGTTTGGACACCAGTTCCTCACCTGCATTGAACAGATGCATCGTACCGAACTGACGCACATCCTTATAACGCAATTCCGTACCATCATTAAAATGGAAGATCACATGTGTATGTTTCTCCACATCTTCATGCTGCTCGTACACACCGTACCTTCCTTCCATCCGCAGATGGGAGACAAGCACCAGCCCGTCCAGCAAAATACGCAAAAACTTGCCGCGGCGCTCCACCCCAATGACGGTATGTCCCGCGAGTTCCATTGCAAATGCATCTATGTCGTCCGGCCGCTGAATAATCCGCGGCAAGCTAACGGTAACATGATCAATCGTTTTGCCCACAATAAGTTGATTCAATGTTCTTCTGACTGTTTCGACTTCCGGTAATTCCGGCATGATGTTCTCACCTCCCCTATATTATAACGGAAGATGGCACTCAGCGGGACCCTTTTCTTATATCTCAAACATGGAAAGTCCTTTTGTAAAATACCGGAAAAACCGCGCAGCAGTTGATTTATTTCGCTTCGTACCAGTTATCACCAAAGCTGACTTCTGCTTTCAGCGGAACCGACAGTTCCAATGCTTTTTCCATAACTGAAGGCACTAACTCTTTCATCAGTTCCAATTCATCCGCAGGCACTTCGAATACAAGTTCATCGTGCACCTGAAGCAACATACGGCTCTTCAACTTGCGTTCCCGCAGCGCTTCATCCATCTGTACCATGGCCAGCTTGATGATATCTGCCGCTGTTCCCTGAATAGGTGTATTCATCGCCGTACGCTCTGCGAAGGAACGCAGATTGAAGTTACTGGCGTTAATCTCTGGCAGGTAACGACGTCGTTCCAACAACGTTTTGACGTAACCATCCTGACGAGCTTCCTTCACAATGTCATCCATATATCGGCGGACACCCTGGAATACTTCAAAATACTGATCTATAAACTGCGCAGCCTCTTTACGTGTAATATGCAGGTTCTGTGATAAGCCATAATCACTTATTCCATACACGATACCAAAGTTAACTGCCTTGGCGGAACGACGCATATCCCCATCCACATCCTCAGGCTTCACGCCGAATACATCCGAAGCGGTCTTTGTATGAATATCCATATCGTTGACAAACGCTTCCTTCAAGCGCTCATCGTCTGAAATGTGGGCCAGTACACGCAGTTCAATCTGGGAATAGTCTGCTGCCAAAATGGACCATCCAGGTTCGGAAGGAACAAATACCTTCCGGATTTTGCGACCTTCTTCCATCCGGATCGGAATGTTCTGCAAGTTCGGGAATTGACTGCTAAGTCGTCCCGTTGCAGCAATGGTCTGACGGTAATACGTGTGCACTTTGCCATCGCGATCGGATATCTCTTTCAGTAATCCTTCCACATAAGTGGATTGCAGCTTGGCAAGCTGACGATATTGCAGAATATGCTTGACCACATCATTATAAGGGGCCAATTTCTCTAATACTTCAGCATCTGTGGAGTAGCCCGTTTTGGTTTTCTTCACCACTGGCAAGCCCAGTCTATCAAATAAAATCTCACCCAGTTGCTTTGGTGAATTCAGATTAAATTCCGTTCCTGACAGCTTGTAGATCTCAGCCATCAACCTGCTGATCTGTTCTTCAAACTCACTGCCCAAAGCCTGTAGATCGGCCGTATTGGCCTTGATGCCCTGTTTCTCCATGTCCGCCAATATGCGTGACAACGGCATCTCCAGTTCATGGAACAGCGAATTCATCTCATCCGTTTCCAGCACCTGCTCCTGAAGTGGAATAATGGCTGCTACTGCAGCAGCTTTGCGGCATAGGAAATCACCCAAGATCTCCACTTCCGGTACCTTGTACTTGGCCCCTTTGCCCATAACCGTGTCATCCTCCACAAGTGACGGCAGACCATACTTGGTCGTGAGTCCACTAATCGTCTGGTTGGATTCCGTTGGATCAAGCAAATAAGCAGCCAGTTGTACATCAAATGACGCACCAGCGAATTCAATGCCATGCGCATGCAGGGCCAGGTCAACACGATGAAGATCATACCCGCGTTTTGGCTGGTCTGAATTACCAAGCCATGCCCGCACTGGAGCCGCTGCCTCGGAATGAAGCAATTCGGGAGATATGAACGTATATGTTCCAGCAGAACCTACAGCAAGTCCAATCAATTTCGCTTGGTGCGGGTTATCCCCATGTGTCTCCACGTGGAGTACATCAATGGAATCGAGGGAACTGAACAGCTCACTGATGTTGTCCTCTGTTGCAATGGAGGATTCAACTTCGGCAGCAGGGACCGCTTCCTGTTCAGAACCGATGCTGCCACTGAACGACAGGCGTTCGAGCAAGGATTTAAATTCCAGCTTAGCCAATGCAGGGCCAGCATGTTCTTCTTTTAATCCAGCGAATTGCATATCCTCCCACGTCTGCTCCAGCGGAACTTCCCGGTGAATCGTCGCGAGTTGTTTGCTCATCCGGGCATCTTCGGCATGGGCCTCGATCTTTTCTTTCATCTTGCCTTTCAGCTCACTTGTGCCGTTCAGCACATCTTCTACCGATCCGAACTGGTGCAACAGTTTCAACGCTGTTTTCTCTCCAACCCCGGGAATCCCCGGAATGTTATCGGACGCATCGCCCATCAGACCCTTGAGATCAATGATTTGCAGCGGCGTCAGACCATAACGCTCCTTAATCTGAGCAGGATCATACAGTTCAATATCGGTTACCCCTTTACGTGTCAGCCCGATATGTACATGTTCGGAAGCAAGCTGCAGCATATCTTTGTCACCCGATACAACAAGCACCTGTCTGCCCGCTTCATCTGCGCGTTTGGTTAACGTTCCGATGATGTCATCCGCTTCAAATCCAGCAAGCTCAAACTGAGCGATGCCAAGTCCTTTCAGCAGTTCTTTGAGCAAAGGGAATTGCTCTGACAACTCTGGTGGTGTTTTCTCCCGTCCGCCCTTGTACTCCTGGTACCCTTCGTGGCGGAACGTGATTTTGCCTGCATCAAATGCAACCATGACATGTGTAGGTTTATGCTCTTCAAGCAGTCTCAGCAGCATCGTAGTGAAGCCATATACCGCATTGGTATGCAGACCTTTCGAGTTGGTCAGAGGCGGCATTGCAAAAAACGCCCTGTAAATAATGCTATTTCCATCTATGAGAATAAACTTGTCCATTCCAGCACCTCGCGTATTATATGGTCAACCTCTTCAAATTACATCTACTCTCATGATACCATACCCACCTGTCACATCAAAAAGAATAGCCTCTTTCACTTCACATTTAATCGCAAAAAAGAACCTTCTCCACAGACAGCTGTACACAGCCTACCTGAGAGAAAGTCCTTTTCCATTCATATGATTGCATTACTTAATCAGCACTAATTCCCCAATTCCAAAGTAATGCTCTTCCTATTGATTCAGATCCGGACGTTTACCTGTCACCAGGTACACCGTGCTCTCACCAATGTTGGTTGCATGATCGCCAATACGTTCAATGTAACGTCCAACCATCATCAGCAGCATAGCCTGTGAAGCCTGATTAGGATGCTCTGTCATTAACGTGTAGAGATCACTGATCATGTGGCTGTACAGTTGATCTACCTGATCGTCCGTTTGAGCCATTTTATAGGCCAAGTCTGTGTTTTCTTTCAGGAAAGATTCGATGGATTCATCAATCATGGATTTCACGATTTCTGCCATTTGCGGGATATCCACCAAAGGTTTAATCAACTTCTGTCCATCCATCCGGAGTGTCACCTTCGCCACATCGAGCGCAAGATCTCCCATACGCTCCAGATCACTGGAGATTTTGAATGCCACGATAATACGTCTGAGATCCTTCGCGACCGGCTGTTGTGTGATGATCAGTTTGGAGCCAAGTTCCATAATTTTGTCTTCAAGGGCATTCAGATTCGCATCATTCTTGATGATGACCTGAGCTTTCTCCGCGTTCATCGTTTGTAAACTCTCAATAGCACCATCCAATGCTGATCCTACATGTTCACCCATTTGTTTGAGCAAGGTACGCAGCTCTTCAAGCTCCTGATCAAATTCTTTTCTGCGAATCATAGATTTCATGTCCTCCTTATCCATCATCTCCGGTTATGCCGGGATCATTCCAACTCAGCTCGCTTAACCGAACCTTCCAGATATATAATCCTCGGTCCGGGAATCTTGCGGTGTGGAGAAT
Source organism: Paenibacillus sp. FSL R7-0026 (assembly GCF_038004485.1). Classification (NCBI taxonomy): domain Bacteria; kingdom Bacillati; phylum Bacillota; class Bacilli; order Caryophanales; family Paenibacillaceae; genus Paenibacillus; species Paenibacillus sp. FSL R7-0026. Next base: position 1,715,322 of record NZ_JBBORG010000001.1, on the reverse strand, counting down.
AACGTCTCCGTATCAGCTGCCTCCACCACTTCACCATTCAGGAAAAATACCGTGCGTCCGGATACCCGTGCCGCCTGATGCATATTGTGGGTAACCATAACGATCGTGTACTTGTGATGCAATTCCTTCACTAACTCCTCAATCTTCAATGTGGAGATTGGGTCGAGTGCAGACGTTGCTTCATCCATCAGCAGAACGTCAGGCTGTACAGCCAGCGCCCGTGCAATACAGAGACGCTGTTGTTGTCCACCGGACAAACTAAGTGCCGACTTTTTCAATACATCCTTCACTTCATCCCACAGTGCAGCATGGACAAGACTTTGTTCCACCAACTGATCCAGTTCAGCCTTTTGGGTTACCCCGTGCAGGCGCGGTCCATAAGCCACGTTATCGTAAATGGATTTTGGAAAAGGATTCGGTTGTTGGAACACCATGCCAACTCGTTTGCGCAGTGTCTCCACTTCAATCTCGTTACTGTAAATGTCAGAGCCATTCAGCATAACCTGTCCTTCCACACGAACACCCGGAATCATGTCATTCATCCGGTTTAACGTGCGAAGCAATGTCGATTTACCACAACCTGACGGCCCGATGAACGCAGTAACGGTTTTTTCCGGCAGATCCATCGATATATTTTTAAGCGCGTGATGCGTATCATAATATAAATTAAGATTTTCAATGTGAATGAGGTCCTTCATGGATGTTCACTTCTCCTTCGCTGCAGGGACACGGAAACTCCCTTTACGTTGAGACCGATGCTGATAATCTGTCATCGCTGCTCGGCCATCTTTAATATCCTACCCTTTCATTGTAAAAACAGTATCACTTTCATGTTAACGGAATGTAAAAAAGACATCCTTAACCTTCATGATCTGCTTGATGGATCAATCTGATTCCTGATGTCTGTCTTATTGACTACTTTATATTACTCACTATTCGAAACCATCTCATCCAGCTTCGTACGAATGTGCTCTGCCACTTCTCCAGCTTTCCCGCCTTCCATGGCAATCTCCTCTGCTATACGAGACAAATCTCTCACCGCACTGTTCAGTTGTCGGAACGTTGCTCCCCCTGCGGTGACATGTACCGAACTGTCGTCAATCTCCGCTCCGCTTGCCTTAACCAGTTCAACAGTCTGAAGGGTCAATCCACCAATATTCTCTAACAATGAAGACATGTTCCCCGCAACCTCACGGGTCTGTTTTGCGAGCGCTCGAATCTCACCTGCAACAATCTGAAACCCTCGTCCATATTCACCAGCATGAGCTGCTTCGATGGAAGCATTCAGGGCGAGGAGACCACTTTGATCTGCCAGGGAGCGAATGGATTGTGCCATGCCTGAACCTGTTTTGATCGAATTCAGCATGTGATCCGCATGTTGTCCTTGACTCTCCATATGCTGATGTACCCGGTTATAGGAAGCATCAACGTGTTTCAAACTCTCTTCGCCCTGCTTGGACAATGCCATGATCTCACGGGCCTCATGAACGGTCTGATTCGCTGCATTCACCAGCTTGGTGACCGCATCGTTGATTCTGGATATCTCCTGTCTGCTCTCGGTTACTGTACGTATACGCTCTTCCGTAACAGCCTGTTGCAATCTGCGGGATAGCGACATTACGTCACGCATCGTCAGCACACCAAGCAGTCTGCCTTGGTCCGTAACCAGCAGACAATCGTAAAAATGCTGTTCATTCCGTCCAAGTGCGATATCAATAATGGTTGAGGCTTCCATATGAATATCTGCTATAACGGGAGATGTATTCACTACTTGTATGACTGGCTTACGGTAGAATAGATCTGCGGCAAAACGGCCATTTAACATCCGATATAACGTCTCTCGCATTAACAATCCAGTAGGTTTCATCTGCTCATCACACAGTACAATACATGGGTGCTCCTGATCCTGATTCATCATCGTCGCAGCTTCTCCACAGGTTGTATGGACCCCCGCGACAGGTACCTGACGATAATAGTCATGTAAATGGATTACAGGTTCTTCAGCAACAACTGTTTCTTCACTATGCTTTATTTCGGATGTTATTAATTCTTCACTATGTAAAACAACATGAGGCTGGTCAGGTTTCACTTCGAGCAACATGGGCATAAATGCGCAATCTCCTTTACGTATTAGCTCCGTCTTGAGATAGATTATGTAGGTATAAAGTATCACCCAGATAAGTCCATGCTACTCCCTCTACGTAAAGTAAAATCCTCCTTTATGTTAAACGAACGTAAAATAAAACTCCCCGATCATTGCTAACTTGAATGATGGGGAGTTTTTCTTTTGACAACCAATTTATAACCTACACCACGAATGGAATCAATGTGAACCGATTCCGGGTCCAACTCCAGCTTTTTACGTAATGAACTGACGTGAACATCCACCGTTCGTTGACCTCCGATATAATCGAAGCCCCACACAGCGTTCATCAGATCATCCCGTGTCAGTACCACACCCGGCTTTTTGGCCAAATATAGAAGTACTTCGAACTCTTTCGGACGCAGACTGATGGATTGTCCACCCAGTGTCACTTCATATTTCAAAGGATAGATCTCCAGCTCTCCCAGAATAATTCGTGAGCCATCTTTGTCCTCAAGCTGTGGTAAATCTTCGCCATTGGAATAACGTCTTAATACCGCATCCACTCGGGCTAATAACTCTGATACACCAAATGGTTTGGTAATATAATCATCGGCACCCGATTTCAGTCCCTGTACAACCTCAGCTTCACCGTTCTTGGCCGTCAGAATGATAACCGGTGTACTGACACCCTGTATTCTTAACTTGTTCAGAATGTCCAGACCATTCATGCCTGGAAGCATCAAATCCAGCAAAATGAGATCAAATTCCTGGGACAATGCCCGATCATATCCTGCAGATCCGTGATCCTCTGCCGTAACGTCGTAACCTTCCTGTGTCAGGTTATACGTGAGTAATCTTGATAATGTAGGTTCATCTTCAATAACTAGTAAACGCTGTGCCATGATACCCCTTCTCTCTTCATAGGTTGTCTGTTGCCACAACACTTTTTCTATCATAGCACTAATTTGTTAACGCGGTGTAAAACAATACACACTTTTTACATTTTGATAGGGCGTGTCTGAAAATTCTGAAGGAAGCAGATTTTTCCGAATTTTCGTTCCAAGCCAGGAAGTTTTCCGCAGGCGTGCCGGGGCACGTCAAGGGAAAGTGACGCAGCAGGGGGCGAAAAGGCGGTAAAAGATGCACTTCAGCGAATTTTGAGACACGCCCTAACCAGACGCCTACATCTCTTCTTCCTGAATGAATGGAAGGATCACACGGAACGTTGTCCCCATGCCCAGTTCACTCTCTACAGACAATTTGCCATGATGCAGTTCCACCAGATGTTTAACGATGGAAAGTCCAAGGCCTGTGCCCCCTGAATTACGGGATCTGCCTTTATCAACACGATAGAACCGCTCGAAGATTCGCGGCAAATCTTTTTTCGGTATGCCAATGCCTGTATCCGACACCGCAAAGACAACTTCATCATCGTTATCCATCGTCACCTGTAACTTCACTCGTCCACCATCGGGGGTATAGTTGATGCCGTTGGATAACAGATTGATGAAAATCTGCTTCATCTTGTCCTCATCCGCTTCAATGTACAGCTCCTCCGGAACATGCATTTCCAGACGAATCTGCTTTTTCTCCGCCACCTTGGACAAGGTGCCCAGCACCATTTCGAAGAAAGAGTGTACATGCACAGGGGAGCATTGCAGCGGCGCGCGTTTCGATTCAATTTTGGATAACTCCAGAATATCCCCAATTAATCGGTTAAGTCGATCTCCTTCATCATAGATGATTTTCAGGAATGATCGCTCTGTCTCCTTATCCTGTACACCGCCGCTGAGCAACGTTTCGGCAAACCCTTTGACCGCAGCGACTGGTGTCTTGAGCTCGTGAGAAACATTCGCGACAAACTCACTACGCATCGACTCCAGTCTACGGATCGCCGTCACGTCCTGTAAAAGGAACAACATGCCTCGATACCCGCCATCATCTTCGGACATGGGTACCCCATCAATACGAATCAATTTTTCCTCCGGGTTGAACACACTTACTTCTTCATGCATCCGTTCTTTCAGTGCAACACTCTCTTCAATGGTACGTGTTAATTCGTAGTGTCTTTTCAATTCAGTATAAGGCTTACCCGTAACCTTTCCTGCCTGAATACCAAGCATACGCTCCGCTTCCCGATTGACCAGTGCAATGGATTGCCCTGCGTCGATCATGACAATACCTCCGGTCATGTTCGCGAGGACACTCTGTAACAACGCTTCATTGTCACGGATCGTCTTCAGTTGGGACTGCAAGCTGTCTGCCATTCCGTTGATCGCAAGCCCCAGTTGTCCGATCTCATCTCTACGCGTTACATCAACTCTGGCATCGTATTCCAGCTTGGTGATCCGATGAGCAACTTTCGTAATATGCTCAATGGGGGAGGTTAATCCGCGTGCAACCCGATAACTGACAAACGCGACAATTAAGAACAATAGCCCAAGTGCAGCAAACATAATCATCCAACCACGCTGAAGACCCTGATCAACCGCATGCAGACTCATGGAAAGGCGGATGTACCCATCAAATTTGCCGCTAGGTATTTCAATCATGTCACTTTGATCCGAATTCACAGGTAGTGCTACATACAGCATGTCCTGTCCCAATGTCTCACTGTAACGTATGGATTGTCCGTATCCATCTCCGACGGCACCCTTAATCTCCTCACGGTTCAAGTGATTATCCATCGATGCCGGATCACTCTCGGAATCTCCAATGACCATGCCGTCTTTATTGATGAAGGTTACCCGGGAATCCGTCAGACGATCCAGTTCCAGCGCCCGATCTGAATAATACTTTCGTGTGGATTCCGAGGTTGGATCACTTGCATCATGGAATGGAAAAGTTGCTTTGAGCAAATTAATCTCGCGCACCATGGTTTGCTCCAATGCGGCTATATGCGTAGTCTTAAACACTCTGCCCATCGTGTATCCAGCCACAATGACGGATACGCCGATCAGCACCATCATAATGATGGCAAGGCGAATTCGGAACGGTCTCATCTATCTCTTCCTTTATGATCAGATTAATATCTTATGAATTGCTCTACATTGAATCCAGTTCAATTCGGTCCCCACGGGTACCTGGATTGGAAATTACAAGAAACTCCACTTCTTCGTCGCTCCGATTCATCATCTGATGCGGCATCCCGGGTGCAATCTCTATTCCTTCATGGGTTTCCAGCACAAACGTTTCTCCATTAAGTTCCATACATGCTTCACCGCTGAGGATGAAAAAAAACTGACGGCTTACCGAATGAACATGTCGTATTTCAGCCGTTCCTGCGGGCATTCGTTCATGAATAATGCTCAGTGTTTCATTTTGAACGAGATGCCAACCGTCGCACTGTGCACCCCATACATAATGTGCTGCATTCTGTTTGCTCATTTTCATATGACTTGTCCCTCCGAGTATAATTGCTCGATCTATCATATCACAGATTAGGGGACTCCCAATCTTTTCAGTGAGTACTTTGTAATACGCTATCAAATGCAGTCAGACAAGGATAATAATAAAATATCATAGTTGTATCAACAGAGATGCCGACTTTTGTAAACAGGTGCTAACCGTATCTTTGACATACATATTCACCTGATATAAAAAAGACGCACCGCTCAGCCATGCTGAAAACGATACGCCTCTCTATATAATCAATCTTATCCTGAATCTAAACGTCCTTAACGTATTATCCGTTCACCACTTCGCCGCCATTCACATGCATCACCTGTCCGCTCACATACGAAGAGTCATCCGAAGCAAGGTATACGTAAGCGGGAGCCAGTTCATCCGGTTGTCCTGGCCGCTTCATTGGCTGCGTTGCGCCGAACTCACTTACTTTTTTCTCATCAAATGTGGATGGAATGAGTGGTGTCCAGATCGGCCCTGGTGCAACGGCATTGACACGTATTCCCTTCTCAATCACATTCATCGACAGCGAACGAGTGAACGAAGTGATTGCTCCTTTGGTAGATGAATAGTCAAGCAGGGTCGGGCTTCCGCGATAGGCTGTGATGGAGGTTGTATTAATAATCGTACTGCCCTGCTTCAGATGTGGAAGGGCTGCTTGTGTCACATAGAACATGCCGAAGATATTGGTACGGAATGTACGCTCCAGCTGTTCTGGCGTAATATCCTCCAGATTCTGCTGTGGATGCTGTTCTGCTGCGTTATTCACGACAATGTCCAGTTTGCCCAGTTCATCTACTGTCTGCTGAACTGATTTCTTCGCAAAGGCATCATCACCAATATCACCTGCAATCAAGATGCACTTGCGTCCTTCTTGTTCGACCTGACGTTTCGTTTCCTTGGCATCTTCGTGCTCGTTCAGGTATACAATCGCGACATCCGCGCCTTCCTTGGCATACGTAACAGCAACAGCACGTCCAATTCCGCTGTCACCCCCTGTAATAAGCGCCACCTTACCCGTCAGTTTACCTGCTGCCTTGTATTCAGGCTTCTCAAATTCCGGTCTAGGATGCATCTCCGATTCAATACCGGGGCGTTGATCCTGATGCTGTGCTGGCATTGTTTTTTGATTTTGTTGTGTATTGGTTGACATCTAACATTCTCCTCTCAAAATGTGAACATGTTTGGATTACAGAAGACATGGACTCTAACTGCAATCTTCCTTGTCTTTCGTTCTCTGAAAAAGTCTCATTCTGTAGGATGGCATGAACAGTTCAGATTATTCTTCTGCGATGAACAGCAACTTAAGCCTCAGCGCGCTGTCTCTAATCGTTATTTACCACTCTCTTTGGATGTCAAACAACCGATTTGCTTCAATGCCTGTTTTGCAAAAATTCGAAATTTATTCGAAATTAGACTGTTTCATGATACAAAGTGTATTCCTATGCTGCTTGGGCTGATGTACAATGTACAGTATACTGATGTGCTTTAACTCTCATTTTTATTGGTTTAATCATTCTAACCTAACATGGAGACCTGACAATGGAATCGCATATTAATACATATATAACACTCGTAGCTACTTCAGCCGTGCTGAATGTCTTTTTGTGTTTATATACCTATTTCAGAAGATCCGAGATCCCCAGTTCCAAGATATTCATTCTCTACACAGCTGCACTCTCCATATACACTTTTGGTTATGCGATTGAGCTGGCCAGCAACACGCTGGAACAGATGAAGTTTTGGACCACCGTGGAGTATATAGGCATGCCCTTCTCCGCATCTCTTGGCCTCATGTTGATGATAAAGTACACTGGAAAAACGTTATCCAAAAAGGTAACTGCCGCGCTGTTTGTAATCCCTTCCATTACACTAGGTATGGTTGCAACCAATGACTTTCATCATCTATTTTATAAAAAAGTATGGCTAAGAGAAGATAGTCCCGTTCCTCTGATGGATATCGCAGTGGGTCAATGGTATGTTGTACATGGTGCATTCACCTTCTCCTGTCTGTTATGTGCCTGCCTTATTCTGATTGGACAATGGAGACATACCAAGAAGATGTATCGTCGTCAATTACTTACTCTCATTACTTCACAGATTATTCCTATGGTCGCAGCTTTTCTGTATTTGCTTGGTTTGACTCCCGGCGGGATGGACCCCGTACCCGTACTCATGTGTATCACATCTGCCATGTATATCTGGGCGATTCTATCCTCACGTCTACTGACCATCGTCCCCATCGCCAAAGACAGTATTTTCGAGAGCATGCGTGAAGGTGTTATTGTACTGGATAGTTTCAATCGACTGGTCGATTACAACAGATCTCTGCGTGACATGTTGCCAGAGCTTAATACAACCATGATTGGCCAACCCTTGGATGATATCTGGCTTAATCTTGCTGGAAAGACGTTTCCCGTTGAATACGGAAGAGAAGGATTGCAAACCGATCTGTACTGGCAGTTAAATGGAGAGACCGTCTGTTATCAGGTCAGGACATCTTACGTGTATAACAAGGATGCACAGCCTGTGGGCAGTCTAATTATGTTAATCGATATAACAGAACAACGTTTCTTGCAAGAACAGCTAAAACAGCTGGCTTATTTCGACGGTCTGACCAAAATCTATAACCGCACTCAATTTTTGCATAAAGGACGGGAGATTTTGAGTGAAGCTCAGCTTAATCCGCAACCTGTTTCATTTATTTTATTTGATATTGATTACTTTAAACGCATCAACGATACGTACGGGCATGATGTTGGCGATCAGGCCATCATTCATGTGGTCTCTGTCTGTAATCGATATTTAAGCCCTGAGATGTTGTTTGCCCGATATGGAGGCGAAGAGTTTGTCATCGCTCTTCCGAATACGTCACTTCAAGAAGCCGAGAAACTTGCCGAACAACTGAGAGTTGCCTTGTTAAATGACCCCCTGGATGTTAAGGGAGTGCCTATTACGCTGACCTCAAGCTTTGGTATTGCCCAGTACAATGGAGGATCGGATTCGCTGGAGTCATTGTTACGCGACGCTGATACTGCCTTGTACGAATCCAAGCGCAATGGTCGAAATGCAGTGCGTGCGTATACTGTGAGTACAACCTAGCCAATGTAGACCGTGTCTGATGGAATATGCATACTGTTATGTATGGTAGTCATCCCTCTAGTTCCAGTTCAAATAAACTGAGGACTGCTGATTTTATCTTGGTAATAACAAAAAATAGACAGCCAATGAGGCTGTCTATTTTTTGTTTGTTTCAACGAAACACCATCTTACATCTCATCCGGCTTGTCCTAATTACGCCTGCAAACGCTTAACCAACAACTAAAAATACATCTTCGTAGGGTGGATTAACCGTCCGCAACGCACTTAGATCACCTGATTATTCACCATCAGGTACACCATGATTAGCAAGAATACAGCCAGAAGTGTACTGAACATACGGATCTTGCTTTGCTCAGGACCCACATCACGTTTGTTTTTCACACCTTCTGCAGCGAGTCGCAGCGGTTTACCCATAATTCCTCCAATTGCCGCAATAGCCAAGAGCAGAACAACAACGACAGCCATCCAGACATGAGAATACTCACCTTTGGTCATCAGGTAACCACCAGTAAGAAGTTGGATTACAAGTCCATACTGCGCGACTTTGTTCAAAGAACGAAGTGATGCAAAGGCTCCCTCTTGTGCTGCGGCATTCAAAGTACGGATTTTACCGACCACAAATGGCAGAATCAAATAGAATCCCATCGCCAGTGCTCCAACAATATGGAGCAGATACATAATCATTGTCAAAATTTTCATCCTCCTCAACATTTTCGGTGTGCTATACATCACATCCCATTATACTGGGGAACTTATCCAAAGAAAAGAAAACCTCCGGGTTTACCGGAGGTTTTCTTTTAGCTTCTGTTCAAAAAGTTTTCAAACTTACAGGTTTACTACCGAAATGACGTTGCGAACCGAATCAGCAGATTTGTCCAATCCTGCTTTTTCTTCCGCTGTCAGGTCAAGTTCGAATATTTTCTCAATGCCGTTACCACCCAAAATGGTTGGTACACCGAGGAACAGATCATTATAACCATATTCACCTTCAAGATAAGCGATCACTGGGATGATACGTTTCTTGTCCTTCAAAATCGCTTCGGTCATCTGAACAAGTGAAGCCGCCGGTGCGTAATATGCACTGCCGTTACCAAGCAGATTCACAATCTCACCACCGCCAACACGTGTACGCTGAACGATGGATTCGATCCGGTCAGCCGGAATCAGGGTATCGATTGGAATGCCCCCCACGCTCGAATAACGAACGAGAGGCACCATATCGTCTCCGTGGCCGCCAAGAACGAATCCACGAACATCTTCAACAGATACATTCAACTCTTGCGCAATGAAGGTACAATAACGTGCTGTATCCAGAACACCTGACTGACCGATAACACGGTTTTTAGGAAAACCAAGGGTCTGATAAGCAGCATAAGTCATCGCATCAACCGGGTTGCTTAGAATAATGACGATGGAATCAGGGCAATATTTTTTCACATTTTCACAAACGGACTTCACGATACCCGCATTCGTATTGACCAGATCGTCGCGACTCATACCCGGTTTACGGGCGATACCAGCGGTGATGATTACAATCTCAGAACCTGCAGTATCTTCGTAGTTGGAAGTACCGACGATATGACTATCAAATCCTTGAACAGGACTTGCTTCCATCATATCGAGTGCTTTCCCCTTCGTCGGGTTCTCCAGTTGAGGAATATCAACCAGCACAACATCCCCGAGTTCTTTTTGGGCAAGCATTAATGCGGTCGTAGCACCGGTAAAACCGGCGCCGACTACTGTGATTTTTTTGCGCTGAATAGTCAAGATTCACATCTCCCCTTACAGGTTTTTAATGATTTGATCCGCGAATTCAGAACATTTCACTTCAGTAGCGCCGTCCATCAGACGTGCAAAGTCATACGTTACTGTTTTATTGTTAATGGATGTTTCCATACCTTTGTAGATCAGGTTAGCTGCTTCTTGCCATCCCAAGTGCTCAAGCAACATTACTCCGGACAGAATAACGGAACCAGGGTTCACGACATCTTTGTCCGCGTATTTAGGTGCAGTACCGTGAGTTGCTTCGAAGATAGCATGTCCTGTTACGTAGTTGATGTTCGCTCCAGGAGCGATACCAATTCCGCCAACTTGCGCTGCAAGTGCATCGGACAAATAGTCACCGTTCAGGTTCAATGTTGCGATAACATCAAATTCGCCTGGACGAGTCAATACTTGTTGCAGAGCGATATCGGCAATCGCATCTTTTACGATGATTTTACCAGCATCTTCAGCAGCTTTTTGTGCTGCATTCGCTGCATCTGTACCTTCGTTTTCTTTGATGATGTCGTATTGTGCCCATGTGAATACTTTGTCAGCGAACTCTTCTTCAGCCACTTCATATCCCCAGTTTTTGAAGGCACCTTCTGTGAATTTCATGATATTACCTTTGTGTACCAATGTAACCGTCTTACGGTTATGGTCAATTGCGTACTGCACTGCTGCACGTACCAGACGTTTCGAACCTTCGGAAGAAACTGGTTTGATACCAATACCAGAAGTCTCAGGGAAACGAATTTTGTTAGCACCCATCTCCTGTTGCAGGAACTGGATCACTTTTTTCACTTCTTCAGAACCTTCAGCATACTCGATTCCTGCATAGATATCTTCCGTGTTCTCACGGAAAATGACCATGTCTACCAACTCAGGACGTTTAACCGGAGAAGGTACACCGTCGAAATAACGAACAGGACGCAAGCATGTGTACAGGTCAAGCTCTTGACGCAGGGCTACGTTCAGGGAACGAATACCGCCACCGATTGGCGTAGTCAATGGTCCTTTGATCGCTACGATATACTCACGAATGGCTTCCAGTGTATCATTCGGCAACCACTCTCCGTATGTATCGAATGCTTTTTGTCCAGCAAACACTTCATACCATGCGATTTTTTTGTTGCCATCATAAGCTTTTTCAACAGCTGCATCCAATACACGTTTGGAAGCTTTCCAGATATCACGGCCTGTACCGTCACCTTCGATAAATGGAATGATTGGATTACTAGGTACTTGAAGTGTACCGTTATCAATTTGGATTTTTTCGCCTTCAGTTGGGTGAGCAAATTTTTCTAATTTCATAGTTAAAATTCCTCCTAGGTTTCATATATGCAGTATTCATCATACCACTAGTCTTGTTGAGAGAAGGGTCCTGAGAGCTTAAGTTAGTAAAGCCTCTGCTTTCCAACCCTTCACCTCGTCCATATTATTATACTGTTTTTGCGGCTATTAGCGAAGTTCAATAGAAACGTATTTCTGTTCTATAGGGCCAGTGTACTCCGCACGTGGACGAATGATGCGATTGTCCGCAAGCTGTTCCAAAATATGCGCAGTCCATCCAGACACCCGGCTGATAGCAAAGATCGGAGTGAACAATTCCTGTTCGATCTCCAGTTGGGTATATACAGAAGCAGAATAGAAGTCCACGTTAGGCTTCAGTCCTTTTTGTCCTGTTACCAGTTCCTCGATCTTCACAGACATATCATACAAGCGCGTATCATTGTTCATCTCGCCAAGTTCCTTGGACATCTTCTGTAGATGTTTGGCGCGTGGATCACCGTTTTTGTACACCCGATGTCCAAAGCCCATGATCTTTTCACGATTATTCAGTTTTTCCTGAATTGCCGCTTCAAGACGATCAGGCGTACCGATCTCATTCAACATTTTCATAACAGCTTCATTAGCACCGCCATGTAGTGGTCCCTTCAGTGCGCCGATGGCGGAAGTTACACCGGAATAGATATCCGACAGCGTAGCAACCGTTACACGGGCTGCAAATGTCGAAGCGTTTAACTCGTGATCCGCATGCAGGACAAGGGCTTGATCCAATGCTTTCACTGCGGTCTCGGATGGTTCTTCACCAGTCATCATATATAAAAAGTTCTCTGCGATGGAAGCGCCTTCTTTTGGAGCCACAGGTTCTTTGCCCTGACGGATACGGGCGATGGCTGCCACAATCGTTGGCAACTGTGCTTGCAACTTAACCGCTTTGTTCTCATTCGCTTCCGTTGTCATCTCATCCGCTTGCTCGTCATACAGTGCAAGTGCAGAGACAGCGGAACGAAGTGCTGCCATGGTACTGACGTTTTTCGGATACAATTGGATTTGTGCAATCAACTCGCTCGGAATCGGCGCGTAATCGCTCAGGCTTTTACGAAGGGATTTCAGTTCATCCGTTGTTGGCAATTTACCAAACCACAACAAATAGGCAACTTCTTCAAAGCTGGCATGTTCAGCCAAATCGTCGATATCGTAACCACGGTATGTGAGCACACCGTCTACAATAGAACTGATCGAAGAGGTTGTCGCAACGATGCCTTCCAGACCTTTGGTAGCTGTCATATTACATCTCTCCTTTAATAAGCGAAATCAGGAACCATTCCAGAGTGTCATATAAGTGCCAAAATGCACCTATTCTCTTTTTGTAAACATTTTCATTTTAAAATTAACAAATATTTCAAACTGCGGTTTTCCTATCTGTCAATCGGTATTTACTTATAACATCATACTGGATTTTGTCGTTTATGTGAACATGATGAGAGTTCATTCGCACATCAAACTTCTTTATCGGTCCGATAAAGCATTTTTGAAAGCATTTACAAAAACAAGGTTGACATTTAATGTTTTTTAACCAATCCTGTCGTATGTAGAACTTTCTATTGCTATATTCTGTAATACTAAGGCATACTCTAGGCAAAAGAAAGAATCCCCATACATCTTGTTCAAAAATCCGCTTTTGAACAAGATCTGGTAACATCCCGGCGTTTCAAAACCTTGTAAATGCTCTATATTAATTAAGATAGCCATCTATTTTTAATACTGCTTCATGGATCATACATAGGTCGGCTTAATTGAAATAAGGAGAGTTGATGCTTGGATAGAATAATAATGAAACGCCTGCTCCGTGGCTTATGGGTTATCATTGCGGCTGTTCTGATCGCCGTTGCCATATACTTGCTGTTCCCGCTTTTGTACCCTTTTGCGATTGCTTGGATTATCGCCTATGCCATGAATCCATTAGTGAAACTGCTTCAGCATCGAGCACGATTCCCGCGCTGGCTGGCTGTGACTCTTTCATTGATCCTTTATTTTGGAGCCATTGCGGTGGTGCTGTCTGCGGCGATTACCCGCATGGTAAAAGAAGTCATTTCACTTACGACAAGCTTTGATCTTCATATTGATGAGATCAAGGACACGTTTGTGCGTTGGACCCAGAATGACACCATTCAAAGTTTGACTGCGCAGATCAATGAATTTTACAAGGAAAATCCCAACTACCAGGAAACCATCAACAGCAATATTAGTAAAACAACTGAAACGGTGGGTACAGCCGTCACAGATCTGGTCACCGGATTTTTCAACATGATTCTGAGTCTGCTGACTTCCCTGCCGAACATGGGCGCGGTATTAATCGTTGTTCTGTTGTCTACATTCTTCATTAGCAAAAGCTGGACCAGGCACAACATCACCGTATCGGGATGGGTACCCTCTTCCATTCGCAAGCCGATATCCGACATCTGGACTGACCTTAAGAAGGCACTGTTCGGATACGCAAGAGCACAATTGATCATGATCTCGATTACAGCACTATTCGTCATGATTGGACTGCTTATATTGCAAGTCAATTCAGCCTTCACCATCGCTCTGATGATTGGTTTGGTCGATCTGCTTCCTTATCTGGGTGTTGGCCTTATCATGGTGCCTTGGGCAGCGTACCTCTTTATGAATGGGGATCTGTATCTGGGTATTGGCATTAGTATTATCTATCTGATCTTACTGATTGCCCGTCAGATTATTGAACCGAAGGTACTTGCAAGCAGTGTAGGGCTCGACCCACTCGCCACGCTGGTTGGCATGTTTGTGGGTTTGAAGTTGTTCGGTGTTCTGGGCTTGATTATTGGCCCTGTCAGTCTCGTGATTCTCGATGCGTTCAATCGGGCTAACGTATTACGAGACCTCAGAACGTATATCATCAACGGCCGTGTCCGATGAGGCATCATCTTATGAGCGCCCAGGAAAATAGAAAAAGGCTTCGATCAACAGAAATCATCTGCTGAGCGGAGCCTTTTCCATTATGCAAAACAACTGGTGTTTCATTTCGGACGACGATAAAACGTAATTTTGCCACTTTTCATTTTTTTCTCCAGCCACCCCAGGAAGAACAGACGGTACACCGGACGTGTTAATGGAAATACCAGTGTAAAGCCGATCAGATCCGTCACAAAACCTGGAATCAAAAGCAAGAAACCACCGACAAAAATAAAAAGACCATCGACCATTTTTCTTCCTGGTACCTTGCCACGCTCCATCTCGGATTTGGCGTCCACAAGTACTTTTCGCCCTTCAAACTGCAACATTGCTATACCAATCAAGGACGTGAGAATCATGAGAAGCAATGTCTTTCCGGCTCCGATCCAGTCACTCATCAGAATAAAACCAAATAATTCAATCACCGGAATGATTAAGAGTAAAGCCCACATCCATTTTCGCATTGACGTATTACCCCTTTCCCGAAAGCCACACCTTTTCAAGCGCGCTGTATAACTCAGAGGCTGCCTTATCCAGCCGAACTGGCTTCCAGTCCCCATTCACCCATACATGTTGGGTAGAACCTGTAACTAGCCGTTCACCGGGGAGTGATTCATCAGTTGACCATACCCGTTCTCCAATCGCCATATGCTCATCAGGTTCTTCAGACATGCGTCTTACGTCATACTCATAATTCAGTCGCAGACCACTAAATGCAGCAATACGGGTGAAAATGATAATCTCATCATCATATCGGGCAGGCTTGTGATACTTCACATCCAATCCGGTTACGGGAAGCAGTAACCCCTGTTCCTCCATTTTACGATATGTATACCCCATTTGGCGAATCATCTCAGTTCGACCGATTTCAAACCAATTCAAATAGTTCGCGTGGTAGACCACGCCCATCTGGTCACTTTCTTGATAGCGTACACGAAGACGTGCCGCATACCAGTTACCATTGCTCTGTTCTCGCACGTTATCGGCCTCCTTCGCTCTATCATTCATACGTGTTACATCGTTGTAAAGTGTCAATAAGATGGAAAAAAAGCAACGGGACAATAAAGCCCCATTGCTTCTTTCCTGTTGCTTCTCCATCCAAGACGCTATTAAGCGTTGTTTGGAATTTGGCTTACTTTAATCAGGTTGGTAGAACCGGAACGACCCAAAGGTACACCAGCTGTGATCACAACCAGGTCTCCTTCTTTAACAAGTCCGGATTTTACGCCGCCTTCAATTGCATTTTCGAACAAAGCATCCGTGGAATCAACCAGTCTTCCTTTGACAGGAGTTACACCCCAAGCCAGAGCCAAACGACGGGAAGTTCTATCTTCCGTTGTCACAGCGATGATTGGAGATTCTGGACGATACTTGGAAATCATGCGTGCAGTATGTCCTGATTCAGTCGAAGTAATGATCGCTTTTGCGTTCAAATCTTGAGCTTGGAGAGCAACCGATTGGCTGATTGCTTCTGTAACAGTTGTTTGTTGAGCAACACGTTGTTTCAGGTACAACTCTTGGTAAGGCAGAGCAGATTCTGCTTTTTCAGCAATACGGGACATGGTCAGAACGGATTCAACTGGGTATTTACCCGCAGCTGTCTCACCGGACAACATGATTGCGTCCGTACCGTCGAAGATCGCATTCGCCACGTCACTTGCTTCCGCACGTGTTGGACGCGGGTTACGCTGCATGGAATCCAGCATTTGTGTAGCTGTGATAACCGGTTTACCTGCAACGTTACATTTTTGGATCATGCGTTTTTGTACCAATGGTACTTCTTCCGCAGGAATCTCAACACCCAGGTCTCCACGAGCAACCATCAGGCCGTCAGACACTTCAAGGATTTCGTCGAGGTTATCGACACCTTGTTGGTTTTCGATTTTGGAGATGATTTGGATATGTCCAGCATTGTGTTTTTCAAGCAATTCACGAATCTCAAGTACGTCACTTGCTTTACGTACAAAAGAAGCCGCGATGAAATCGACACCTTGTTCGATACCAAATACGATATCGTTAGCGTCTTTTTCGGTGATACCCGGCAGAGAAATGGCAACGCCCGGAACGTTAACACCTTTTTTGCTTTTGATCGATCCGCCGTTAACGATACGGCATTTGATCTCGGTGCCTTGCACTTCCACCACAGTCAGTCCGATCAGACCGTCGTCGATCAGAATCGTAGATCCCGGTTCAACATCATTCGGAAGATCTGTATACGTAATGGAAAGACGTTCTTTGGTTCCCAGAATTTCTTCTGTTGTCAAAGTGATGTACTCGTCTTGAACCAATTCGATCGGTTCAACTTCAAGTTTACCTGTCCGAATTTCCGGTCCTTTGGTGTCCAGCAGGATCGCTACTGTTTTGTTCAACTCTTCGCATGCTTGGCGAATCGCAATGATCCGTCCGCCGTGCTCATCGAAATCACCGTGGGAGAAGTTCAGACGGGCCACATTCATACCGGCCATAATCAATTTTTTGGTGTTCTCCAGAGATTCACTGGATGGACCAATGGTACATACAATTTTCGTTTTGCGCATTTTGGGTTTCCTCCGATTTTAAAGGTATTACTCTTTATCTATTTTTCTTTTTCCAACTATTAAATTTACTATACTTTTGCTCATTTGTATAGGAAATTCGTCACATTATTCAGCATTTCCCGACAAATTACTCGCAACATCGACTTCTACAAGCTCTTGAGGGGCTTCAATGGATGCTTGAGGTTCAAACGTGACCGATCCAATTTTACGGAATTTCTCATAACGATCCTGTTTCAGCTGATCCCCGCTCCAACCCTTCATCTCGTCGAGATGACGGACCAAAGCTTCACTGATGAAAGCAGCAGACGCTTCATAATCCCGGTGAGCACCGCCGCGTGGCTCAGGGACAATCTCTTCAATGACTTCCATCTCCAACAGGTCTTTGGCTGTTATTTTCATTGCTTCAGCCGCCTGATCTGCCTTGGATGCATCCTTCCAGAGAATCGAAGCAGCGCCGTTCGGAGAGATTGCAGAATAGATCGCATGTTCCAGCATCAACACACGATTACCCACAGCCATAGCGAGGGCACCGCCGCTTCCACCTTCGCCGATGACCACAACAATAACAGGAACCGATAGCTTCGCCATTTCCATCAGGTTGCGAGCAATCGCTTCCGATTGACCTCTCTCTTCTGCAGTATTACCCGGATACGCCCCTTTAGTATCAATAAACGTAATAATAGGACGGCCAAATTTGTTCGCTTGTTTCATCAGACGAAGTCCTTTTCGGAAACCTTCTGGATGAGCGCTGCCGAAAAAGCGGGCGATATTATCCTTCGTGTCTTTCCCCCGCTGTTGTCCGATTACCGTTACTGTCTTTCCATTCAACTTGGCAAGTCCGCCAACAACCGCAAGATCGTCTCCGAACATGCGGTCACCATGCAGCTCAATGAAGTCTGTAAAGATCAGCTGGATCAGGTCCAGCGCTGTTGGGCGCTGCTGATGACGCGCCAGATGCATCTTCTGAGCTGCTGTTATGCCAGTGTAGATCTCTTCTTCAAGTCTATGGTAACGTTCTTCCAGGCGGGCAATCTCGTCCGTAAAGTCGATGCCTTTTTCCTGTCCAAACTGTACGAGTTCATCAATCTTTTTGCGCATCTCAACCAGAGGCGCTTCATATGGCAACTCACCCGCCATTTAGACCCCTCCTTTTTCACTATGCATATCCAAAAGCTTGCCAAGAGTGGCCCGAAGTTCTTTCCGGTGCACAACCATGTCCAACTGACCATGCTGCATATTAAATTCAGCCGTTTGGAAATCATCAGGTAACTTCTGACGGATCGTCTGTTCGATAACGATTCTGCCGGCAAAACCAAATACAGCGCCAGGTTCGGCAATGTTAATATCGCCCAAGCTCGCAAAACTTGCCGAGACTCCACCTGTCGTTGGGTCCGTAATGACCGAAATGTACAGCCCGCCCTGTTCATCCAAACGGGATAAAGCTGCGCTTGTTTTGGCCATTTGCATGAGGCTGAGAATACTCTCCTGCATCCGGGCACCACCTGATGTGGAGAAAATAATCATTGGCAAGCGCTTCTCTGTTGCATGCTCAATGGCACGGGTAATTTTCTCCCCTACAACAGAACCCATGCTGCCTGTGAAGAAATCAAAGCTCATGACAGCCACAACTACAGGCAGGCCCTCAATGGTTCCTTCCCCTGTAATTACCGCTTCCTTCAGGCCCGATTTCAGACGCTGTTGTTCCAATTTGTTGCTATATCCAGGAAAGCCAAGTGGATCAACCGAAATCATATCAGCGTCAAACTCAACAAATCCTTGATCATCAAGTACCATAGCAATGCGCTCCATAGCGTTAAGACGCATATGGTAACCGCAGGCAGGACATACTTTCAGATTTTTCTCCAATTCCTTGCTATATTGAATGGTGCCGCATTTGCTGCACTTGTTCATAAGCCCTTCAGGTATTTCACGTTTTGGGCGTTCTAGGACTTCCTGGCCTTCGCCGGGAAGTGCACGCTCGGAAGGTATGGTAGCGTACTTCCGTTTCTTCTGGAATATATCTTTGAACACAACTACACCTCTCCAGCCGTTGATTTGATGGCCGCAACCTGCAGAGCGCTGCTTGTGGCAGCTTCATCCGCGTGTTACGGTAAACCGCTTACGACCCACACGCTGCCATGGGCCTTGTCCAGCATTCACAACAAAAAAATCCGCCGGTACAGGGCAAGGATCACCGGCTTCTGTCAGCACGATTGATGTTACCTGCAAAAACCGAAAGATTGTTGCGCCGATGTTTGAATCTATCTTGGTAGGGTCTCCGGGAGCAACCAGGTCGGTCCTTGTCCTAACAAAAAAAGAAGGAAGGACAGCAGCATACAATACATGCAAGTCGATTCCTCTCTCCGCTTACGCGATTAGTCCCTTATGTACCGATGGTACTTCTTCATCTGCCAAGGCACGTTGATGTCGAACAAATCAGGAATGCAGAATGGAATTCAGCACTTCCTGGACCTCTTCCAATTCCCCAGAAGGGACGCGAATCTCAAATTGCTGCTTGGATAAACTGATGGGACGGGTCTGTACCAGAAAACCTTCTTCCGAAAGCTTGGTCTTGATCTTGTCCGCAACCTTTGCTGTCGGTGCAATGTAAATCACCGTCCACATGCCTTGTCCGCCCCCTAAGCTAATGTTCAGAGCCCGTATATTGGACTAATGATAACATACCTCACTTTTTTTCTGCAAGAAAGGGTTCAGGACCTTTGGGGAGAATTCGGGATCATGAGGGACATTAGTCCCCCACGAATAACTCATATGGTTGACGAAATCTTCTTGTTCATCCCCATCGATAAGCAGCATCAAGCCTATCAGGGCAGCCTCGGCCGCCCTTGATGACTTCATATGAGCCATTGGAGTGACAACAGCATATAAGCATGGAAATACAGGGGGTTAAAGGTCTGAGGGGTATTTTTTGGCTTTAATATTTTTGTGTGCAATTCGGGCAGAAGCCGCAGCGGCCACCCCTGCGACCAGATCATCCAAAAAAACATGAATGGCTGTTGTGTGTTCGTTCAAATCATGAATTACACCTATTTTTTCTTTATCCAGGTAACCAAAGCTGGTTAAACCAATCATACCATACACATGAGTAATGCCGAGGGCCAGAGTCTCGTCCACTCCATACAGAGATTCATCCGCTTCCATAATAGCCTGTAACGGTTGGGGCAAGAGTTTTTTCTCCGCAAGTTCGTCGAGAGCAATACCCGTATAGAGCGTATATTGCACCTCTCGTTTCTGCAGAACGGATTTCACGCTGGTTACACAGTCGTCCAAGGTCAGCTCGGGGTGGTACCCTTTTTGCAGACGGTATACAATTGCTGCGATTGCATCAATCCGTACACCCCGCCGGGCCAGCATGGCTTCTACGATTTCATATGACATATCTCGACCTCCCGCATCAATCCCCCGAGGACCGCGAGGTCCTTCGGTGTTCTCAAGTGTATGCAGCAACCTGTTAAAATGTTCATAAAATGTGCGGATGGTTGAGACCAGTCACACCCTGGACATGTTGCAGGATTGTACATTCCGCTCTGGTCTGGAGCTGGCCTATAACAAGTCTGCAATTCGTTTGTTTAAACCCTGTCGTCAGGGAACCGCGCTCGCACTAAAATAATCAAAAAAAACCTGTTCAGCATTGAGCCAAACAGGTTTCATACTATGGATAGGTGCTATCACTTACGGGACAGCCTCTTATTTAATTTTGACTGTGCCTTCACCCAGCATTTTCTCCATCTCGGAGAACAAGGTTGGTGATGGCTTAATCCGGTAGGCATCACTCAGCGCAAGCAGCTTCTGCTGCTGCTCATAGAAGAGCACTGTCGCCACAGGGCCGGGGTGCTCCTGAAGCAGCTGCTTCAGACGTGCCAGAAGCTCAGGCTTCTCCGCATGCGGGGCAATCTTCACAAACACCCGCTGCTCCACGGCCCGCGGTTCGCGGCTCTGCGCCGGGCTTCCAGCAGCCTCAGCGGCACCACCAGGCCGGGAAGCCGCCGCCGTGGCTGCGCCCGTACCCGCCGCATCGCTGCGCGTCGCTGCCGAGCCTTGGCTCCCGCTGCTACGCGCACCGGAAGCATCCCCGCCTGCGCTGCTGCGCTGCGCTTCGGCTCCTGCGCCCGCTGGTCGCCGCGGCGAAGCCGACTGCGCCGGGCGCGAAGAGCTGCCGCTGCCGGGCTTGACGCGCCGGTCACGGCTGCGCAGCTGCTGCTCCAGTGCCGACGGTGACAACGGCACCACTTCCTCAGCCAGCAGCTTAAACCCTTCGTCCTGCTGCTGCACTTTGGCACGCACGACGAGCAGTTCACCTTTCCCAACATGCTGCTGGCTACGCCGCCATACCTCGGGAAAGAGAACCACTTCACAGCGTTCAATCTGGTCTTCCAGCTCCATGAACGCCATAGCCTTGCCCTGTTTCGTCGTAATCGACTTCACAGACACAACCATACCCGCGGCGACAGTCATCGTGTCGTCAGCCGCCTCGGTCAGCTCCATGATCCGGTCAGCCCCACTCGATTCCAGCACATCTTCATAGTCATCCAGCGGATGCCCAGAGAGATACAAGCCTAACAACTCACGCTCTAACTCCAGTTGCTGCCCTGAGGAATAAGGAGGAATTTCCGGGTATTCAATCTCCCAGTTTGGCGTCTCAACAAAGTCGAACAATTGAATCTGCAGATCCTCACGTTCTTTGCGCCATTTCAACGCCGCTTCAACAGTCTCATCCAGCATCGCCAGCAATTGGGCCCGGTGCCCAGGTAATGTGTCAAAAGCTCCGGCCTGGATCAGCGATTCAATCACACGTTTGTTGCATACACGCAGATCCACACGACGACAAAAATCGAGCAAACTGTCGAACGGTCTCTCCTGCCTTACGATCATAATGCTTTCCATTGCCTGGGTACCGACATTTTTCACAGCGGCCAGACCAAATCGTATTGCACCCGTTAATTTTTCCTCATCCTCGCGCGAAGAAGACGCTTCTTTCCCCTGGTCATTACCATTTTCCATTGAAGAAGCCGTCACCAATCCCGGTTCCTTCCGGTTGTCGGATGCCTCAGGCATGGATGTCGCTGCCTGCCACTCATATCCGCCACTGTCCTCTTCCGGTTCAGGACCGGGATCATCCGGCAGAGGTGCTTCACCATATTCTGCTTGTCCCGAATGCCCATGAACGTGATCTTCCCTCAAGGAACTCCCGTTACTGTTCGTGGCATGTTCTTCGGCAAGGCTTCCGGCGTCACTCTCTGCATCTGCTCCCGCATTCTGCTGCGATACCTTGCTCTGATCCCCAGTTCCTGCGCTGCCGGACGGCACAAATACAGGTGTAAATAGAATACCGCTCTCATTTACATCCGGCGGAAGCACCTCCATGTCCATACGTCGACATTCCACCACGTACTCTGCCACTTTCCGATGACTACCCATTACGGCTGTTAACATGGATGCCATAAAATGAACCGGATAATGCGCCTTCAGATACGCCGTCTGGAACGCAAGCACACCATATGCCGCGGCATGAGCACGCGGGAAGCCATAGTTGGCAAACTTGACGATCATATCATAGACCAGGTCTGCCTCTTCTTCGCTATACCCTTGTTTCAGGCTGCCTTGTACAAAGTGTCCTCGCTCAAGATCCAGCACTTCCCGTTTCTTCTTGGAGACGGCTCTGCGGAGCAAATCTGCCTCACCCAGCGAGAAACCCGCCATCCGGGAGGCTATCTGCATGATCTGTTCCTGATACACGATGATGCCGTACGTATCTTTCAGGATAGGCTCCAGATCCACATGGGGGTAATCCACTTCAATCTGTCCATGCTTGCCCTGAATGTATTTGGATATGAACTCCATCGGACCCGGACGGTACAAGGCAAGTACAGAGATTACATCTTCAAAACTACTTGGCTTCATCTCTTTCAGCACACGGCGTACCCCGGCAGATTCCAGTTGGAATATGCCCATCGTGTCCCCTCGCCCAAGCATCTCGTACGTTAACGGATCATCATCGGGGATAAGGCGGAAATCCGGAATTTCTCCATGTTCCCCAATCCAGCGTACACACCGCTCAATGATTGAGAGGGTACGTAAACCAAGAAAGTCCATCTTAAGCAGCCCAATAGACTCCAGGTTTTCCATGGAATACTGGGTTAACGCTGTCCCTTCACTGCCCTCCTGAAGTGGCACCGCATCGGTCAGCGGGTCACGGGAGATAACCACTCCCGCTGCATGCGTCGAAGCATGGCGTGGCATACCTTCGACCTTCATCGCCATATCCAGCAGTTCACGCGTCTTGGGCTTGGTTTCATACAGCGCCTTCAGTTCAGGTGTAGCTTCCATGGCCCGCTCGATGTTAATGCCGAGCTGCGCCGGAATCAGCTTTGCAGCCTTGTCCACTTCACCATAAGGCACATTCAGGGCCCGCCCAACATCACGTACAGCTGCACGGGCAGCCATCGTTCCAAACGTAATAATCTGGGCGACATGGGCTTTGCCATATTTATGTGCGACATAATCAATGACCTCATCACGCCGTTCATCGCTGAAGTCAATATCAATATCCGGCATGGAGATCCGCTCGGGATTCAGGAATCGTTCGAAGAGCAGGTTGTATTTCATCGGATCAACATCGGTAATATGCAAAGTGTACGCTACCAGACTACCTGCCGAGGAGCCCCGGCCTGGTCCAGTAACAATGCCTTGTTTATGCGCATAGGCGATAAAATCCCAAACAATCAGGAAATAATCCGAGAATCCCATGCTGTCGATTACACCGAGTTCATACGCCAAGCGTTGTTCGAGTTCGGATCGAAGCTCCGCATCTGTCCAACGTGTGGACTGCGCATAACGCTCCTCCATTCCTTCTTCGCACAGTTGACGCAGATACGCCGAAGGACTGAGTCCATCGGGAAGAGGTCTATATTCAGGCAAAATCGATTTGCCAAATTCCAGCTTCAACTCACAGGACTCCGCAATGCGGACGGTGTTTGCCAGAGCTTCCGGTACATGAGGAAACAAACGAGCCATCTCTTCTTCACTTTTCAGATAGAGCTGATTCGTTCCGATTCGGAGCCGATTTTCATCATCCACGGTCTTGCCCGTTCCGATACAGATCAGCACATCCTGAAGCTCAGCATCCTCTTCGGACAGGTAATGCGCATCATTGGTGGCTACAAGCGGAATCTCCAGCTCGGCAGCCAGTTTGATCAACTGCGGATTTACCCTTTTTTGCTCCGAAAGCCCGTGATCCTGAAGTTCCAGATAGAAGTCGGCACCAAAGATATTTTTGTAGCGTAACGCCGCACGTCTCGCCTCTTCTTCTCGCCCATGCAGCAGATGCTGTGGTACTTCTCCGCCCAGACACGCACTTAGACAGATAATACCCTCGTGATGGGCAGCCAGACTTTCCATATCTACACGGGGTTTGTAATGAAAACCCTCGAGATGTCCAATCGAGCACAATTTCATCAGATTACGGTAACCCGTCATATTCTTGGCCAGCAAAATCAAATGATGAATCGGTTGATCCTTGCGGCTTCCCCGCTCTTTGCGGGACCCTGCTGTCATGTATGCCTCGCACCCTATAATCGGCTTGATGCCTCGCTCCATACATGCTTTATAAAAAGGAATTGCACCATACATCACGCCATGGTCGGTCAGCGCAAGTGTCGTCATTCCGAGATCTGCAGCCTTATTCACGAGATCCGGAATACGCGCAGCGCCGTCCAGCAAACTGTATTCGCTATGAACGTGCAAATGCACAAAAGAACTCATGTTTTTTTTCTTCCTTTCGCCGCAGATAGTCGCAGCATCGATCTTCTGATCCGTCTGCTACCCTATCTATCTCATATATATGAATTAAATAAATAAAAAAATGGAATCACCTATTAAAATTCGTGACAACCTCTTAAAAGGAGACTTTATTATTCTATTTTATCATAACGTTCGGGGGCACGCCCATACAATAGAAGTACAAGCCGCTCCCCCTGTGACAGACCGAAGACAGGAGGTGTGCTGCTAGGTCTGAAAGGGGTGTTGCCAGTGAGCACATTTTTGTCCAAAGCCATTCTTGATTTCTTTATTGCGTTTGGAATCGTGCTGGGCGGCGCGATGATCGGAGGTATTGGAGCAGTGATCTCTCTTCAGCCTCCGACACAGACGATGCTCGATATTTCTGGAAAAATAAAGATATGGGCACTCGCAGCCGCTGTTGGCGGCACAATAGATCCCATGCGTGTCATCGAGAGCAATTTCCTGGATGGTAACCTGTCTCCGGCGGTCAAACAAATCCTGTATTTGATCTCTGCTTTTATGGGCGCGCATATGGGAACCGAGCTAGTGAAATGGGTGTGCGGCGGAGGCCGGAGCTAATATGAGACAGGAACAGCGTTCATGAGAGTTCCGCCATTTTCCCGTTACCGCCCGCTGATGCGAATGACCGCTGTGTTTGTTCTGGGAATGATCGCTGGATGTGTCGTCTACAACGGCGTATTTCACCTGAGTTACAATGCGTTGTGGCTGAACAATCAGGAGCTGCAGCTTCAGCTGCATCAGAATGAGGAGGATATCAAAACGCTGAAAAAATACAGTAAACGCCAAACCGTTATCA
The DNA here is from genome assembly GCF_038004485.1 of Paenibacillus sp. FSL R7-0026. Taxonomy (NCBI): domain Bacteria; kingdom Bacillati; phylum Bacillota; class Bacilli; order Caryophanales; family Paenibacillaceae; genus Paenibacillus; species Paenibacillus sp. FSL R7-0026. The sequence goes on along the minus strand of NZ_JBBORG010000001.1, from coordinate 1,689,554 downwards.
AGGAAATCAAGGTCCGTGCAGAAGAATCGGATAAGGGGCCAGACGAAGCTTCTCTGAAAGTGATGTTACAGAAGCTCGGAGACGAACTTGAGGTACTTCGGGGCAGAGATGTATTCAACATCGATGAGTATAGCAAAATGACGCGAATCATGCTGAATCAGAAAGTGTACTCGGTCAGGGAAAAGGAATACACCGTTCAGGTCAAAACGATGCTGGTTATGGAAGGCGTACTGCAAGTTTGGGTACAGATTCGCATGCACGTTCCTGCTTAACAGCAAAAAACTGCCCTTGTCTGCATCTCTGCATGGTACAATAAGGGCAGTAAATGCTTTCCAGAAAAGGAGCTGCGTCTTTGTGTTCATTGATGTACTCAAATATGCACTAATCGCCATCTTTGCTGTTGCCATGGTTTTTGCAGCGTTGAACAGTATTCGTTCACACAGAAGTTCGGATGCTACCAGCGCCGGTCTGTACCGTTCGTGGACAAATATCTGGATGGGTGGCATGCTTGTCGTGCTTGCACTGATTCTGATGTTTGTCTTCACAGGTTCCACTTTATCTGTGGTTGTGGAAGCGCTATTTCTGATTATGGGTGCGTATAATGTATTTGCCGGAATACGTAACCGCAGTTATTATGCGCGGCTTCAACAACGGTCCAGTAATGGATCAGGTACAACCTCCGGACAATCTGCATGATTCGTTGAAGCGCTTTTGTTATGTGTGCAAAAAGAGAGTACTTCCCCTTCGTTAAGCGAAGCCAGAACCGCGCGACAGCGCAACCCGGCAGAGCTTCTTGATCAGGGAGTACTCTCTTTGTTTATGCCCGAGGCAACGTACCCTATTAGGCATGGTCAATCGACTGCAATGTCATTACCGCTTTGCATACCACACTGCCTTCACGGGTAACCACAATGTCCATTTTGCACGTTCGACGGCTGGTTTCCAGAATTAACGGTCGAACCAGGATCTGATCCTCAATCTGTACCGGTCGAACAAAATAAGTTGTTACATTATCCACCACATGGTCGTTCCCTGTAACATCCCACGCTGCCCGCCGGCCAGCCTGTGTCATCACATTCAACAGAACACCTTCGGAGATCGTACCCAGATCCGTTGCCATCTGAGGAATGATGAATCCGTGAAATAACAGTTCATTCTGATCACCGCGCTCCTCGGCAAACCCGTTCCAGATCAGATGATCAAACGTCTCTCCCAGTTGTGGCTGCTTCTGTGCATCCCGCATGGCCTGTAGCACTTCCTTGCGTGTGACGGACGCAATCAGTTTGCGATTCCGATCCACGATTGGCAGAAAATCGATGCCTTCCCAGGTCATAATCTGGGCAGCAGAAGCAAGAGATGTCTGCAATGAGGCCGTAATCGGGCGGCGTATCACGCATTTCTCAATACTTTGATCTTCTTTCAGCTCACTGACATCCTTCAGACTCACAATCCCGATGACCCGGTTCCATTCATCCACGACCGGGAAACGATGTTCACCCGTCTCTGAAACCAACATATGAAAATCTGCGGCTGAACTGGTCACCTTCAATACCTGCAAGCGAGGTTTCTGACCAATGATATCCTCAACAAGCATAATTTTTTTCTTAATCAGCCGGTCGAAGATCGCACGGTTAATCATTGAAGCCACCGTGAATGTATCATGTCTGGATGAAATAATCGGTAGCCCAAGCTCGTCAGCCATAATTCTTACTTCACGACTTGTCCCAAAACCACCCGTAATCAACACGCCCGCTCCCTGTTCGAGGGCAAGCGAGTGAGCATCTTCACGGTTACCCACAATCAGCAGACTCCCAGCGTCAATATAACGGGCCATTGCCTGTTCCTTCATCGCGCCAATCACATACTTGTGCAGCGGTTTGGCGAGACCTTCGTTCCCCCCCAGCACATGGCCCTCAACAATGGTCACAACATCAGCAAAGGTCAACTGTTCCGACATGCCCCGAGGTCTCTTCTCGATCCGTACCGTTCCAATTCGTTCCTTGGTCACGACCAGCCCGAAGTTCTCCGCCTCTTTCACCGCACGATACGCTGTCCCTTCACTTACACCCAGCTCCCGCGCGAGTCCACGTACTGATATTTTACTGCCAACCTTCAGTTGTTCAATATGTTGAAGTAACTGTTCATGCTTCGTTACGTTCTCTTCTTGTCCGTCCAACTGTACCACCCCCGAAGATGCATCTGTACTATACTGTATCTATTATAACACGGCTTTAGGAAAATAACCCCACCCCTACCCATTCTCGTAGGCAAGTTCGCCATCTGAATTTAATCATCCGATTAACCGCTAATTCTGTATGTACCAAAAAAGACCGGACCCTTTGTATCAAGGGATTCCGGTCTTCCATGTTGGATCTCATTGTGTACCTTATACAGACTCGCTCCGCTCCTGCTTGTCCAGCAGTTTCATCTCCCACTGCCGCAGCTTCGCCCGGCGAACGGCTTCCAGTGCACGTTTCTTCTCTTCATCAACACCGAGAATAAAATGCAGATGTGCACCAACGATTAATAAGGAGAACAGCACCCATACGATGCCAAAAATATTAACCCAGTCCATTCCTCCAGCAAAGGAAATCCGCGGCAGTGCAATGACCAGCATCGACAACGCAATAAGCAGATAGATCACATGTTTTGCTTTTTTCAACCTCTTCACCATTCACAGCTCCTTCGTTCTTGATCGACTCTATATGTCTAGTCTATGAACGATAAAGAGCTAATATGAAAGGTTCAGGCAAAAAACAAGACAACCTTTTAGTACGTGTTCAAAAAGATCAGTTTTCAGTACCGAGAAGATGGAATGAAGCTAGAAATGGAGTAGCGGAGCGTAGGAGAACTACGTGAGCAACCACAATGTTTCCGAAGGAAACAACCTTCGTAAGCCCCCGCTTATTTCGGCTGAATTTCATATTCGATGCTGATGATGCCGCTAGGCATCCTTCGTAATCAAAAGTGGACTTTTTGAACTACCTTTTTACGCTTCAGCGCCACCGTACAGATGACCCAGGCTATCAGCAATAATTTTATTCACGTCTTCAATGATGACACTGAGGCGACGCTCCGCATCAAACAAGCGACGGATGTTCAGATTCAAGCTCAGTACTTCAAACAGTTTCTCCATTTTCTCCATCTCATCCGGAGCTGGCATATCCCCGCTCATCATACGTTGTTGCAATTCCATTTGTTGATCACGGAAGTTATCCAGCATTGCTTTTGCATCCGGATCAGCTTCAATCAGCTTCATCGCGGAAGTAATCTCTTCCACCTCGCTGCTTTCTCTCAGTGCTTTGGCCAAATCATTGGCTTTGTCATAAATGTTCACTATTATTCCTCCTCAGATTGGTTTGTTCATCCGTGTTAATACACGCTTTTCTCTCCTGTCAAACAAGGGCGATCTGAAACAGGCCATCCATAACCTGCCTCAAAATCAAATGCATTTAATCCATATGGGTCAATCACCAAGGGTTATATGTCCTCATATGATGAAGCACATGCCATGTTCAGATGCCGTTCAACTTCGAGATCAGACATCAAGTTGCCGCCCGGAAGGAGATCCGTGATGTCCACTAAAAAAGTAACGATTCAGGTTACCGGCTCGGGCATCCTGCAGGACGACGTCATCATGCTGGGCGAAGGGGTGCTTAAGGCGCTTAAAATCCCTTCAGGAAGGCCGCTTCAGCTGCAATTTGGCTCTTTCCGCCGCGAAGTCACTGTTATTCCGGTACCAAGGTATGACGGGCTGCGCATCAATCAGACAGTTGCCAGCAAGACCGGTCTCGTTCCGCGTTCGGTCCTGAGGGTATCCTATCGTTCAGCCAGCCGTACGCTTCGCCTTGGACCCTACATCAGTGTACTGGTTAGCCAGGATTATCCCGATCAGCCCGATCGGCCCTTTGGCTCCATCACGATGTTCTGTCAAGAACTGGTGAACGCCTGCCGTAAGCAAGGCGCCTATGTATCCTTTTTCACACCGGAGGATATTGGAGCGGTAACGGGTTATATGAAAGGCTGGGTGTATGATGACGGCTGGAAAAAGACTGTTCTGCCTGTAGCAGACGTCGTCAATAACCGGCTAACGTCCCGCAAGCTTGAGAACAAACCTAGCGTACAGCATTTTATGAAAGAAGTAAAATCGCTCTACGGCACGCAAACCTTCAATGAAAAGTTTCTGGACAAAAACGAAGTGTTTGACGCACTCAAGTCCATTTCAACGCTTAAACGAGTTCTTCCCGAGTCTCATTTGCTCAAGACGTCCGCCATGCTCAAGACGATGTGCAACCGACATCCGGTTGTATTTCTGAAGCCCGTACGTGGTTCTTTAGGCAAAGGGATCATCCGGGTCTCACGTCAGACTGACGGAAGCTTCCTGACTCTGGCGACTGGCGTCGGGGGTACCCGGAAACAAACGTATACTTCTCTGGATAAACTGTATGCCAGTATGTCGGGGAAAATGAAAACAACGCGTTATCAGATCCAACAAGGGCTGACTCTCATTGACAACAGTGGCAGACCCGTGGATTTCCGTGCGCTCGTGCAAAAGAACCGTACAGGTAAATGGAGTGTAACCTCCATCGTCGCCCGGATTGCGGGCGGAAGTCACTACGTATCCAATCTGGCACGGGGTGGAAGTCTTAGCACCGTCAAGGATGCTGTTGCCAAAACACAGTTGTCTGGATCAGCCAAAGCTTCCGCATATGCAGGATTGCACACCGCAGCACTGGATATCGCAAAAGGGATCGAAAGTGCCATCCCTGCTCATTTTGGTGAACTTGGTATTGATCTGGCTCTAGACACCACTGGGCGCGTATGGCTGCTCGAAGTCAACTCCAAACCATCCAAGAATGATAATACACCACTGAGTGAGAGCAAGATCCGCCCTTCCGTCAAAGCCATGCTTGAATATTCTACGTACCTGGCGGGTTTTTGAAAAGTTATTCCCTATTGGAAACAAATCTGATAGAGGAGAGGTGCAGCGCAATGTTTCCATTATCTCAGACCAAGACACTGGCCATTCTGGTACGTGCAACCGAAGGCTCACCTCCCTTTACGGATGAACTTTTCTGCCGTCGTCTCAGTTTGGGGAGCATGAAATACGCCCTTCAGATTATTGTGATCCCGATATCGAATGATGCAGTCCATCTCCCTCTTCAATGGGGATATGTCTATCATCAAGGGAAGTGGAATTCGGTACCTGTTCCTGCAGTCGATCTCATTATGGATCGTTGTCTTCGCCCTATCTCCAGGTACGTCAGACAACAGCTTAAGGAATGGATACCAACCAACGGCACAGATCAACACCGTTATTGGTCTTCTTCCCTTCCAGGAAAATGGGAGGTACATCGTGTGTTGTCCCGAAATCCTGAATTGAGGTCACAACTTGCTCCCACAACCCGGATAGGATCGCATATTCCTTGGGAAACATGGCTGGACCGTTGGCCCAAAGGACTGTTCTTCAAACCGGTATCCGGGACTCATGGCAAAAATACCTTTCGCCTGTCTCAGGGAGCGACTCCATCAACATGGGTCGTGGAGGGGCGTAACGAGGACAATGAACCCTTTTTTCTTACATTCAACCATACCCAGGCTGTATCTTCCTGGCTAGCATTACATCAGGCTGAGCGTAAGATGATCGTGCAGCCATATCTGGAGCTTAGCCATCATGGAAGAGCATTCGACATACGGGCTCTAATGCAAAAGAATGGGCAAGGTCGCTGGACGCTTACCGGATGTATGGTACGGGAAGGACCCGAAGGTTCACTCACGTCCAATCTTCACGGTGGGGGTAAAGCATATCCTGCCCACGCATATCTGCTCCAGCGATATGGAACGATCCGCACGGAAACTCTGCTGAAGAGCATCCGGCAGACTGCTACTCTTATCCCCACCCTGCTGGAAAGCCGTTTCGGCAGGTTAGCCGAATTGGGGCTTGATTTCGGAGCAGATGCAGAGGGCCAACTCTGGCTAATTGAAGTCAACTCCAAACCAGGCCGCACCTCATTCGCAGAAGCGGGCGACCGACGCATGCATATCCTAACTTATACTCGGCCGCTTGCCTATGCCCGTTATCTGTTGCAACAACATGTTCTCACGGACGTCTTTCGTCCAATGAAATTGCCGAATACATCCAGCAAAGCTGGCCTGAAACCCATCCCGATTCACGGCGGCTGAGGCCCGCAGCGCCCGCTTGCCATGGAGCCCAAGGATCTTTTCAGGATAGGAGGATAAATCATGAGTTTGACCTTTTGCAATCTGCATTTCACCAAGCAACCGGATAAAGTGGTTTATGTATCCAACGCTTTAATGAAGAGCCTCAACCTGTCCGGCAAAAAAACGGTGCACCTTCGCTTCGGGCGTGACCGGGTACCTGCAACGATCAAACCAATCAAAAAAGCAGGTAAACATCTGTATCTCGCTTCAGGTATCCGTAATATGATGAACGTTCCCAAACGGGGCAGTATTTATCTCCGGAATTTGCAAAATGATGAGGTCCAGTTAGGTCCACTGATCGGCGTACTCTCTGATGGGCCTGCGACGAGCACGAATCCATTCGGTTCCCGTACTGGTTTCATCAAACAGTTACTCCGTGAAGGTAGTCGAAAATCCTATATTTATGCCTTTACTCCCCGGGATATCAATTGGCAGAATGAGACGGTATCCGGTTTTTTTCTGAATGAGAACGGAAGCTTTACCCGTAGAACGGTACCTCTGCCCGATGTCGTCTACAACCGATTGCCGAGCAGACGCTCAGATTTCTCACCAGCCATCAACCAACTGCGGGAACGATTTGTTCGCCGAAAAATTCCGTTCTTCAACTGGAGCTTCTTCAACAAATCGGATATCTATACGTTGCTGGAGAACGAGCCGGCAGCAGGACGGTATATCCCAGAATCAATTACCAATCCTTCCGTTGAACAGATGAAGGAAATGTTGGAACGCCATCAGTTCGTCTACTATAAGCCTACTGCAGGAAGTCTGGGGAACGGGATCTACCGCCTGACTTATTCGCCGAAACGCGGATATTTCGCACGTTATCGCAAAAAAGGTGGTAATGCACTCCTGCGTTTTGGTTCCTTCAACAGTCTGATGCGCATGCTTCAGGGTAGACATGGCAAACAGCTACGCGGATATGTAGTTCAGCAGGGAATACGTTTAATTGAGATTGATGAATGTCCAATTGATTTCCGTTTTCACATGCACAAAAACGGTAACAATCAATGGGTTGTTGTCGGGATTGGAGCCAAAAAGGCAGGACGTGGCAGCGTCACAACACACATCAAAAATGGCGGCTCCCTAATGACTCCTGAGCAGGCGCTCAGTCGCAACTTCGGCGATCGTGCGGGAGAAGTTCTTCAGCAGGCCAAATCCGTCGCTATTACACTGGCCCAGGCGATTGAAACCCAGCACCAGCATCTGATTGGTGAGATTGGCTTTGATCTGGGCATTGATCAGGAGGAACATGTATGGATGTTCGAAGCGAACGCCAAACCCGGGCGCTCCATTTTCCGTCACCCTTCACTCCGGGTGGAGGGCAAATCGTCGGTGGAGCACATCTTGGAACACTGCCTGTATTTGAGCAAGTTCCGGAAGAAGGAAGAGATTTGATGACCCTCCATGATGATTTCAAACCTGTCATTGCTGTTTTGACCATGCATGATAAACAGCGCATGTTCAGGGGAAATCATCAAAATTTTCAGGATATCTTACAGACAGGCGAGAGCATGGGATACGTGGTGTACATTGTAACTGTACGAGATCTGAACGTGAGTGGTCCCACCGTGAAAGGATACACGTACAACAAGGGGAGTGGAAAGTGGGTTTCACAACCTTTCCCCCTTCCCCATGTTCTGTACAATCGTATTCCCAACCGGGAAGACGAAGGAAAACCTTCCGTTCAGCGTAAAATTGACGAATGCATGCAATCAGGAATCGAACTGTATAACCCATTCTTTTTCAACAAATGGGATCTGTTCGAATGGCTCAAGAAATCCAAATCGACTCAGCAACTGATCCCTTATACTCGGCGGATGCGAAGTGCTTCTTCTCTGGGTGCCGTTCTACGGGCGTATCCCTATCTGTACCTTAAGCCCGAGAGTGGCAAAGCTGGCAAAGGAATCATGATGCTTAAATTCCAGGAAAAAGAACGGCTTCCCTATCGACTCAAAATACAAACCACACGTAGAAGCACGACCTATAAAGCATCTACACTTGCCAAGTTATGGGCACGAATTCGCAAAGAAACCGGACTTACGCCCTATATCATGCAACAAGGCATTGAACTGGCATCCTCTCGTAAACGCCCCTTCGATTTGCGTGTTCTTGTACAAAAGAACACCAAGGGCCAATGGAGCGTAACCGGTGTAGGAGCGAGACTTGCTGGCTCCCGCAGCATTACAACGCATGTGCCGCGCGGCGGGAGCGTAGAAGACCCTGAGAAGCTGCTGACCGATCTTTTTGGCGAAGAAATGTCAACAACCCTGATGAAACGAGTGAAGTCCACTTCATTAATGATCGCAAGACAGGTCGAACGGGGATCAGGTTACACGCTCGGAGAAATGTCCATGGATCTGGGCATTGATGATCTGGGGGAACTCTGGTTCTTCGAAGCCAATGCAAAGCCCATGAAGTTTGATGAACCACAGATCAGACGGCGGTCATTGGAACGTATATTTCACTACAGCGCTTATCTTGCCCGTCAGTCTAAACGATGATAGACAGGAATACTGCAAAAAGAAGGTGATTGTTTGTGTCCTCACCTGTTCTGGGCATTATGACGTTGTACTTAAATGAACATCGCGCTCTTGAAGAACGAAGCGTTTATCGCAGAATGATTCTTGAAGGGCGCAAGCGGGGACTCGATATCTATGTATTCACACCAGCCGACGTACACCCCGGCGGCAAACAAATTGAAGCCATGGTTTTTCATGAGGGAAAAGGCTGGTCCAGGGAGTGGCGATCATTCCCGGACCTGATCTTTGATCGCTGCCGGATTCAGCGTAACCGAAGGTTCCAGCAATTGCTTGCCTTTCGTGAGAAATATGGGCATCTGCTCTTTCTGAACAGGCCACTGCGCAATAAATGGACCATCCACCAGACCCTTTTACAAAAAGCCAACTTTCGTGAACACCTGCCGGAAACCGCTCTATTTCAAGATATGTCCGATGTAAACCGGATGCTCAAAGTTTCTTCTCTGGTCTACCTAAAACCCATTAATGGAACAGGCGGACGTGGTATACTGCGCATTGAACGCAGCAGTAGCGAAGCGAATACGGTGCTTGTTCAGGGGCGGGATCAGAAGCGTCGTATCATCACTCCACGTAAAGTTCATTTATCACGACTTGGCGCGTTGCTCCAGCACTGGAACATGAAAGACAAGTATCTTGTACAAAAGGGCATTCAACTTCAGCTTCCGAATGGACGTGTGCATGATTATCGCATGCTCGTTCAGAAAAACGGTGAAGGACAATGGGAGCTTACTGGATGTGCTGGACGCATGGGTGCAGAAAAAAGCGTGACCTCCAATTTGCATGGCGGCGGTCAGGCAATAGCGATGAACCGACTCATGAAGCAATGGATCGAAGATGACGACCTCCGGGCAGAAATTAACACAACTGCAGAAACGTTTGGCATTGATGTTGCTTCGTTTCTGGAAGATACGTATGGGGACCTGTGTGAACTGGCACTGGATTTGGCGATTGACAGAAGCGGACGTATCTACCTGCTTGAAGTTAATCCCAAACCTGCGCGTGAAGTATTCGCTCGCATCGGGGAGCGGGATATCTATTATAAAGCCATCACTCAACCGCTGGAGTACGCCTTATGGGTATATCGCAACAGACCTCCCGGAACGTCCAAAAAGTCAGCCATTCCCAAGCCCGTTTCGCAAAAACCCGCCAGAGTAAAACGAAAAAGGAAAGTCAAGTAAGTGGATTAGAAAAAGCAGGAGTGTATGTTCGCCAAGTGCGAGCATCTGCTCCTGCTTTACTGTTTTTTTATTTCTGTTCTTTCGTCCATTGCAGCGTGTCGTTGTCAATCACAATATACCCTTTTTCCTCACCTTGCACATAAGATAATGCCAATCTCATCAGGTCAGGTTCCAGTTGGCATGTGGTAACATGTGTAACCTGATCTGTGTGATCCGCGGGCAGGCACAACGTCAGAATCCCCACTTTACCCGAAAAAGCAGTCTTGCCCTGGATGACCGATGTTTCCGATTTGGAGCCATATACCTCAGATACCCAGCCGGGCTGCTCCGTCAACGCGAAGGCTCCCTTCCCAATGCCTGACGTGACCCATTGCATCGTCAGCGTTACGGAAGATGCCTCATAGCTCATATCCGCCATCATTTCTCCAGCTTCATTCATTCTCAACGCAATATCCGCTTGCGGATGGAGGTGAAAACGTTGCTCCAGCGTATGCTCTGCTTCTGCCTCCAGCCAATCTACAATTAGTAGTATAGGGATCTCCACCCCTGCAAGCATCCACCGGCGATGTGTAACTGGATCAGGCAAATGCGTATATCCATCCTGCGAAGCATCAATGAAATGATAGCTGTCATTGCTCTCCCAACGTAACGTTGTGGCCTGAGCCTCCGGTTCACCCCATTGCTGTGTGGAGAGATAAGGTGTCTGATCCAGACCATCCACCGTGACGGTATTGTGCGCCCGCGTACTTTTAAAATACCGACGCCATTTCCCTTCTTCATACGTATAACGTCCGGTGTCCGTGAAGAAAAGCTGGTTCTTCCACATCCACTCCACATTCAGCGCGTCCGCATGTCCGTGTGCTCCGCCCATGGCAGCCGCATCAAAAAAAAGATATTGATACTTGTCCCTCATGACATAATATCCTGTCTGCGGAAAGGCTCGGCTCGACAACACCGGAGAAGAAGAAGCCTGTAGTCTGAGGCATCGCTCATATTTTTCCACACCCAGCAACCAGAGACACTCCGAGCTATCCGCTCCGCGAGCCATCAAATCATCATCGTCCAGGATCGCGCCAAGCAGGGTCAGTCGTTGTCGTCCATCGCCAACCCAATCCGAATCACCAATACCGGTAGACTGATGATCTGGTCGAATCAGCGCCTCAGTAAATGCAGCCATTTGGCGTAGACAGCGGGCATACCATGCCGAGAAAGGATGCCCTGAAATCTCGCCCAATCGATAAGGCGTGCCAAACATCTCAATGCTGGCATTGTGGTAATGTGTTGTCAGTTCAACCTGTATCCCTTCTTCACCCAACTGATGCAGCAAACACAACTCAAGACGTTCCATCGCCACTTGTCGCCAGTGTGGACTTCGCGGGTGCTCGTTGTAGAACGTAGCGATCATGAACAAGCCTTGCATATGCATAATAGCATGATTGATTTCCGTGCTGCCGAGGTAACGGGTCAAAAACTCGGCGTGCTCGTCCAGACCTTGTCGAAACTCCGCCTGAAAGCCTTCGTCTAGCAGTGGACTTGCTTCCATATATTTATATGCCGATATCCAGGACTGCACACGTAGCCCTGTCTCCAGCAGGCGCCACGGACCGGGTTTTTGAAAGAACACAGCCTCGTCGTAAACCAGATTTACAGGTACCGGGTTTTGCTGTCTCCAGCTACGGAAGTGGTCAATAAATGCTGCTACATATAGCGGATTGCCCTTCATCAGATACGCCTTGCCCAGATCGAGCATATGCCAGTGTCGATTGATGCCCCATGTGAACTCCAGATCATTGGTCGGGTTGTGAAGCCAGTCCACAGGTGTCCCCATCGGAATCCAGCGATTCAGATCGTTGGTATAAGGAACGATAAATTCATTCAGGATGGCACGATTGGCAATCGTGAGCGAATTTCGGGCTTCTTCCGGAAAATGTTTTTCATAATATTGGGCAGCCCGTTGCAGATCCGTTGCCGAAAGGTAAAAATCGCTCATTGGGATACCTCAAGGAAATCCTGACGGAACGGGGTAAACACATCCAGAATGACGGAGTCCTCCAGTGCCTTGACCCCATGCGGGACGTTAAAACCGGCATAAAAGCTATCCCCTGCTTTTAAGATGCGAGTTTCTTCACCGACCTGTACCTCAAAGCTTCCTTTGACGATATAACTGACCTGCTCGTGCGCATCATGGGAGTGAACTTCTCCAATACCACCTTTAGCAAAGGTAACCTCCACCATCATTAATGTACCGCCCATACCCAAGATCTTCCGGGAACTCGTTTCGTTCACGATATGTGCATCGATAGACGCATGATTAATAATCATTTTGCTTTTCCCCTTTCCTTGTGACTAAGCGACCGAAGTGGTTAAACCACGGCCGCTATGAACGTTTATTAGTCTTCTGTGGACAATTTACCCTGAAGTTTGGAAGAATCAAACGATGGGTCAGCAGTTATGTTGGTCAGCCCTGCCGCTTTGGTTTTCTCCAGAGCTGCATTGTACCTTGTATCCAGATCCTTGATCACAGTATCGAGATCACCACCCGTGAATACAAAGATTGAAAAAGCCTCACTCCATTTGGTGCCTTCCAGTGAACTCTCGGTTACCACACTTGGATTTGCCGGGAAAATGGCATCATAACGTTTGGGCAGGAAACCTTCAATGCCCGGAATGCTTGGTTTTTTGTCAGAGCTTAATACAGCAGGAATCAGTGAGATTCCGTATCCCTTTTCGTAATACTCACTCTGAAGATCTGTACTGTACACATACTCCATAAACTTCCATGCGGCTTCCTTGTTGGCAGAATCTGCATTGATGCCGATGTAGGAGCCCCCGATGACTTGTGAAGCGCCCTTGATCGTTCCATCATTAGTTGGCACAGGAGCGGCTGCCCAATTTTCTTTTGTAGGAAACTGATCTTTATATACACCTGGTTCACCGGAGTGGTTAATGTACATTCCGATTTTACCTTGAGCAAACTGGGCTCTGAGCGGATCGATGTCCAGACTTTCTACCCCTGGCAGCATACTGCCATCCTGATTCATCTGACGAAGCGCCATTGCGATATCCTTGTACATCCCAAAATCAAATTGGCCAGTCTTGTAGTTGTAACCATCAATACCAACATTATTGCTTGCACCTGCAATCGTATTGGCTGCTCTCCAGAAGCCGCTGCTACTCTTGAATGGGCTGGCAAAGCCATAGATGCCTTCACTTTTACCAACTTCGGTAATTTTTTTGGCATCCGCAACCATATCAGCCAACGTTTTTGGCGGACTCTCGATCCCTGCCTTTTTGAAAATATCCTTGTTATACACAAGCCGCCAGACCTGCCCTGTATTGGGGAGGGAATATATTTTTCCATCAATCGTGTTTTTATTTTCAATCAAGCTGTCTTTAAATACAGCCTTCATCTCATCACTCATGTATCCATCGATCGGGGCGAGATACCCCTTCTGATAATACGTCTGAAAATCATTAACTTGCAGCACATCGGGTGCCTGCTTGCTGGCAAAAGCAATATCGACCGCCTGTGGATAGTTGTCCCCCATCACGGTCATCTCCACTTCAATGTTGTCCTTGTTCGTCTGGTTGAACTCATCGATCTTGGATTTCATAAAATCAGCATCATGGCGGTCTGGTGTCCAATATATGATTTTGGTTTTCCCTCCGGCATTCTCCCCGCTGGTCCCCGATTCGCTATTTGCCGAAGTACCACTGTCAGCAGAACAACCTGCCAAACTTAGCGCCAGCAATGCACTTAGCGTAGTCACCATCCACTTTTTAACCATTGATATGCCCCCTTATGCTTGTCTGGACAACCCGTTTGGTTATCCGTTAACGTAATGATAATCGCTACGCTTTCATGGAGGTGAGGGACATTCTGACTTTGCATGGTGGGAAAAATGACGATCCGTATCTGTTTTCAGTTCTCATACATTTGCCGGAAGCAGGTTGGCGTCATACCGCAATATTTCTTGAACAAACCGCTGAAATAAGGCCTGTCCTCATAACCCAGCCTCTGGCAGATCTCTTGCACCTGTACACCTGCAACCAGCAACTCTTTGGCCTTTTCCATCCTCATCTTAGTAATATATTGAATCGGCGTTATGCCCGTTTCCTTTTTGAAGGCATTGGCAAAGTAACTCGGACTTAAATGCACGGATTGGGCACAGGCATGCAGCGTCAGATTTTCTGCAAGATTCAGACTGATATATTCCTGTGCTTTGCTAATCGCCTGTTTGACATCGGTGAGTCGTTTTTTGTCCATAATCTCGCAACCCATACTGCTAAAATGTTTGATATATCCCCTCCAGCCCTCAAACGTCAAGGAGCGCATTGCCTCAAGTACTGTCAGGTCGGCCTCCAGACGCAAGCGTTCCTCTGCTGTAATCTCATCACAAAAGGCACGGTAGATGGCAAAAGCCAGTCCAGACAGCAAACGAATCATCGTGAGTGGCTCGGGAAAACCTTCGGAAACCTGCCATTCTTCGAGAATTTCATCAATGATGCGGTGACAGGTGCTCTCATTACCACATTTGAGTGCGTAAAAAAGCTCTTTCTCCTTCTCCAAAGGATACACCGGAGCCACACAGGCCTGATTCTCCAGTTCAGCATACTGGAGGATGCAATTTCCTTCACTGTAAAAACGATAGGATATCGCCTGATCTGCATGTGCGTAGGACGTCCAGATCTCCTGTGGTCTGCGGGCAATCGTACCAACACCAATCGAGACTGTTTTTTTGCTGAATCGCTCCACATTTTGGCGGCATTGCTCCAGTAGCTCGGAGACGTCGATCTGGCTTGGTGTGTTCAATATGGCTGCAAGCCGGTATCGGTTTTCCCGTAAAACAACGCCCTTGGTATAACGGTTTATGGTTTCTCCCACAATATTTTGGACCGCAAAAGGAACGATTTCGGCATCCAGATGCATCGTGTAACCATATCGCGTATAACCATCCACCTCGATGACCATGACGAGAAGATTGGATGAATCGAGATCAATATGCAGCTCGTTCCAGCGACTTTCATTCAGGAATCCCCCGATTTCATGACGCAACAAGCCCAGGAGATAATTGTGACGCTCGTATTGACTGCTGCTCTCCACCTTCTGCTCCAGCTGTTCCAACTGTTTGCACTGTGCCTGTTCTTCCTTAATCACCTGTCTTACCTTCAACACCGCACCGAGTATTTCTTCAGGGGTAAACGGCTTGAGCAAATAATCGGATGCACCCAGCTTGATGGCCTCCTGTGCATATTGGAAATCCGAATAACCACTGATGAAAATAAATTTGGCTCGTAATCCGGCATCCAATGCCCGCTTCATTAGCTCCAGCCCGCTCAACTTGGGCATCCTGATATCACTAATCACGATGTCGGGTTGCTGCTCCATCAACAAGGACCAACCGCGCTCACCATTGCTCGCCGTGCCTGCAATCCGAACCTGATGATCTTCCCACGGAATAGTTGAAGATATGCCCTTTACAACTGCCTGGATATCATCCATAACACACATCGTCAATTCGCCCATACTGCCCCTCCTCAGGTGATCGGAATCGTGATAACAACCGTTGTTCCCACATCTGTACTGCTATGAAATACAATCAAGGCCACATCCCCGTAGTGCAGGCTTAATCTGCCATGGAGATTGGATAGAGCATAACCTTTGCGTCCCCCGTCAGGAGCCTCCTCAGCATAGATGCTGGCTACATCCATCCCACATCCATTGTCAGCCACCTCCAGCCGTAGTGTGTCACCCTGACGATCAATGCGGATCAGGATAACACCCAAATCTTCTTTATCATTGAATCCATGCAGGATGGAATTCTCGACCAAGGGCTGAAGCAATATTTTTAAAATATCAACAGCGTAACAAGAGGGGTCCCCCACCTCAATCCGATAAACGAACAGATCCTCGTAACATTTTTGCTGAAGCTGCATGTATTGTTCAACATGTTTGATCTCCTGCTCCACACTGGTGATGTCTTTCCCATCATTCAGTCCCAGACGGAATAACAAGGATAAGGAGACGATCATCTCACTTACATCCTTCTTCTCTCCGCTCTCACTTTTCCAGAACATCGTATTAAGCGTATTGTAGAGGAAATGAGGATCAACCTGCGCCTGAAGCGCCTTGACTTCAAACCGTCGTTTGTCTTGCTCCGTTGTCCGTACTTCTTCAAACAGAATCTGAATCTGGTCCAACATCCGATTGAAACGATGCCCTACAGCGCTGACTTCATCGTCATACTTGCTGCGAAACCGTACATCCAGATCATTGGACTCCACCTCAACCATCAGGCGTCGCAGTTTGTTCAGTGGCTTCAGCAGAGCGGAGGCCAGCATCCTGGACAACCCGAGTGCGAGCAAAATGCAAAACAACATGATCAGGATGATCAGCCAGCGTATCTTTTGGAGGGGGGACAACAAGTCAGCCTTGGACTGTACACTTACCATGACCCAATCCTCGTTCATCGACAATGCCGAATAGTTAACAAGCATGTCCTCCCCCTGATCGTTCCTGTAGGTAAAATCCCCAGCATCGCCACGGCTAAACTGTTGAGTAAAGTCAGGCTCCATAATGAAATCGTAATTTCGGGACCTGGGCCGAATGACTTCATTTCCGTTTTTGTGCAGCAAAAACAGCTGAATCTGGTTATTCATGAGATCCTGCGTCAGAATGTCTCGCATCGCCTCTTCCTTCATATTGACGACCATGTATTCATTCGAATAAGTATGATTATCGATCACAATGGGTTTGAGCAACAGAGATAACACATTTCCTTGGGATTGGAATAACTGACTCTGATGTGAACCAAACCACATCGTATTCCAGCCTTGCAGCTTCACGTAGCGTCCATATTCCCTGTTGAACGAGTTATTGCGATTCGGAAAATCTTTGGTCGAGAAAAAATCACCGATGGGTGTTGTCAGATATGCGGTATCAATCAGTGGCTCTACGAGCTTCAATTGAGCAAACGACGTTTGCAGCAGCGAGAGATTCTGATAATAATGAGATGTTTTATTTTTTCCCACGTCCTTCATGACTTGGGTGAACGTTTCATTGAGCATAAAAGAAAAAGAGGATACAACAATGTGCCTTAGATGTTCATCCATAACCTGCACTGATTTGTTCAGAATGCTTTGTTTCAGTTCAAGTGCATTCTGCTCAATGCTTCGTGCAGCAAAGAGATAAGAGCATATCCCGGTCACACTGATGCATAAGACAACGAGAAAAATGTACAGCAGCTGTATTCTTTTTTTCAGGGACATTTTATAAAAGTTGAATATCATCGGCGCTCGCTCCTTGAACACGGCTTGGCCCGTCCGCTGTGAATTAAAATGAGTATAGCACAGTGGAATTACCCGTAAAACCGTTTCCATGATTGTGCTCACGCCTATCCTTTCACAGCTCCCAAGGTCACCTGCATGAATGATTTGTTGGCAAAAATATAAACGATGAGCAGCGGCAAAATGGACAGACAGGCTCCGGCCATCATCAGTTGGACCTCAGCAGCAGCTCCGATGCCATATCGCAGATTAGCCAGCCCAACGGGCAAAGTCTGCAAGTCCGGATTGCTCATGGTGAACACAAAAGGAAGAATATATTCATTCCAAGAACTCTGGAATACACCCAGACCTGCAACGGCGAGTCCGGGCCGCAGGAGCGGAAGAATAATTCGCCAGTATGTGGTGAAGAAATTACAGCCATCAATCATCGCCGCTTCATCCAGTTCGCGCGGGATGCTCTTGAAGAAACCAATCAGAATAAAGTATGTGGCAGCGTGTGCGCTGATCAGTATAATAATAACGCCCCATAACGTGGTATTCAGTCCCAGCTTGACCATGAGGTCAAATTGCGGACGCAGCACAACTGCGCCTATGGAAATAAACAGAGTAGATGCCATGAGCAGGGTGTATCCCTTTTTACCTTTGAAATTCACTCGATCCACAGCGTAGGCTGACATCGAAGCTACCAGCAGCGTGCCAACTGTTGTACTGATGCTAACAAACAAGCTGTTCATCGTAAAACCCGAAAAATTGGCGGTTTTCCAAGCCTGAGCATAGTTGGAGAACTGCCAAATCTTCGGCCAGATGGTAGCTCCTCCGGTCAATTCCTGGTTCGTTTTGAAGGAACCGAGTAATACAAGTATGATGGGGAACAGCGACAGCAGAGCGATTGCGATCAAAAACAACCAAAGTACCGTTCGTTTGGTCCAGCGAATGAGTTGCAGAGACCCTGAGGGCGCAAGCACGTTTTGAGTCATCATCGTTTCCTCCTGGTAATTTTATACGTGTTCAAAAAGTCTGTTTTTCAGTTTAATAGACATCATTGAGCTTTTTGGATATCCGGAAGTAAATGAGCGTCACAGCCCCTACGATGAGAGCCGTTGTGAAACCGACCGCACTGCCATAACCGAGCTGCTGGAGTGATTGGGTGTCAGCCGACACGGGAAACAACAGTTTGAACAAATACAGATACATCACCTCTGTTTTGCCATACGGCCCCCCTTCGGTCAGCACCATAATACTCTCGTAACCTTTCAGCGCCGTGGTAATTGCCAGCATGATGATCATCTGCAAGACAGGACCCAGCAACGGAATCGTTACATTCCGCAGTTTCTGATACTCACTCGCTCCATCCAGCGATGCCGCCTCATAAAGCTCTTCAGGAATGCTCTGAAGACCCGCAATGAACAACAACATATAATTGCCCACAGCCCCCCAGATGGCGATGATGATGGTTGTTAGCATGGCATGTTCAGCCCCCAGCCAGCTAATGGATTCGGAGATCACATGATACTTAAGCAGCAATTGGTTCAATATTCCGTTATAGGAGTTGAAAATAATAAAAAATACAATCGCCATGACAGAAGCGCTAAAAATAGTGGGAAGATAATAGATCGCCCTAAACAGGGATCGCCCTCTCCATTTACGATTCAGAATAATCGCCAAAGTTAACGACAGTGGAATTGTAACGACGAGTTTGCCCAGGGCATACACACCCGTGTTGCCTACAGAATCCCAGAATTGCCCGTCACGCAAAATGCGTCCAAAATTATCAAGCCCGATAAAGACCGGCGTCCCGATGCCTTGATAATCATAGAACATGTAACGCAGCGCCCATAACAGCGGATAGATCCCGAATACAACAGTTAAAAAAAGACTTGGAAAGATGAACATATAGGCATGTATTTTGGATGGTTTCACCAGAATCGGACCCCCTATGGCTTTTGAATGAAGTATAGAGGGAATATGGAGGAAAGCGGGATAGGGAAATCAACTTTCTACAGGGGAGAATGTGACTGCATGACCAAGCAAAAAAACCTGTATTCAACGAATTTCCGTTGAGTCTACAGGTTCATATCATGCGGTTCGTAATCTTAAATCTCAGTATACGTATTCAGCGTAAAGGCTACTCTGCTTCATCATACACGCGCAGCAGTTCTGTGAAATCAGAGATGAGCACATCTGAGCCTGCAAGCTCCTCATCACGTCCGAACCCGGCATAGGCACAGCCGATGACCGCCTGACCGTTCATTTTACCCGCTTCCACATCAGAAGAGCGATCCCCTACCATCCATGCGTCCTGAATACGATGTTTCTCAAGCAGGATCTGCACCAGATTAATTTTGGAAGGAGTCTTGTACTGGCCTGCACTGTATACCCCTTCAAAGAAAGGCATAATCTCGTGTGCAAACGCCACACCCTTCACATAGTCCTCCAGCCCGTTACTTGCGACAAAAAGACGCACTCCTTGTTGTTTCAAGGCTTGCAGCGTTTCTTTCACACCCGGATACAATTGGGAACTTCCTTGATCAAGTCCCTCAATCTCCAGTTGAAGCAGTAGTTCGTCTGCCCGGCGATGTGCCGCTTCCGATGCCTCAGGCATAACCACTTTCCATATATCTTCGAGCAACATGCCCAAACTTCCCAGCATCCGTTCCTCGGGTGGAGTTTCTCCTTCAAAGTGCCCTTCGGCACGCAATGTATCAAATAGTTGCTCGTAAGCTGGCAACAACAGGGTCTCTGTTTGGAACAGCGTACCATCCATGTCAAAAATCATCGCTTCCGGTTTGAGCAATACCTTCTCTTTATTCAT
The DNA here is from genome assembly GCF_038004485.1 of Paenibacillus sp. FSL R7-0026. Taxonomy (NCBI): domain Bacteria; kingdom Bacillati; phylum Bacillota; class Bacilli; order Caryophanales; family Paenibacillaceae; genus Paenibacillus; species Paenibacillus sp. FSL R7-0026. The sequence goes on along the minus strand of NZ_JBBORG010000001.1, from coordinate 1,669,518 downwards.
GTCCAATGTTCCTTTCGGATTGGGATATTGTATATGTAATTGGAATCGTTCCCTTCCCATGATAAACATAACGTTTGAACGTGTAAACCAACGATTGTAAAACATCATCAACCCCAACCTTATACAACATCAACCAAACGTTATATTGTAGTTAAACAAACTATATACAAAAGAAGTTTCTTTACGTATAATACTAAAAAATAGTGCTTTAGACACCTAATCTAAAGACCTATAATTATCACATTTCCAGTTTTTTCGACAACTACATATACCCCATAGAGAGGAATAACAAACATGAAAAAGCGAAAGACCTTTAAGATTTTTTATAAGATTGGATTAGGGTATTTACTCGTACTGGCTGTACTGGCTGGTTGCATCCTGCTGATTCAGAACAGCACAAGTCAGCTCCAACGGGAACTGGATTTTCTGGTCGATCACGATATGCGGGTACATGCCCTCACCTATGAACTCGAAAGAAACATGGTAGATATGGAAACTGGTCAACGCGGTTACATCATCACTGGTCAGGACAATTATCTTGATCCCTACACCCAAGGAAAAGCGCAACTTATTACACTCAGAGATGAACTTGCTGCTTTAATTTCGGATAATCCGGCTCAACTTGCACTTTTGAAAGACATACATACTAATATGGAGAACTGGGTCCAGGTCGCTGGTGAACCTATGGTCGCCCTTCGCCAAGCAAATAATACACAGGCCATTCGAGATTTTTTCGCAGATGATCCAGGTAAAAGAGACATGGACCAGATTCGCACTGCTCTCGATACGTTTCGAACCAACGAGCATACGTTAACCGATAACCGTACAGAAGCACTGAAGCAAAAAAACACACTACTGAACTTGGAACTGTATGGGGCACTTATCGTTGTGGCCATTATCTCGTTCATCACTGCTTTGATCCTTTCCCGTGCCATTGTTAGAAACATTCGTACCGTAAAGCAGGCATTAAATGACATCGGTTCTTCCAATGGCGACCTGACACTGAGAATCGCTACGCCAATGAAAGACGAAACCCGTGAACTCGCGGAGGCAGCCAATACAATGCTCACTGGTTTGCAGCAAATGATGCTGGACGTTCAGAGCAATGCCATGATTCTGAGCACAGCTTCGGATCGATTGGATAAAGGGGTTGCCGATAGCCATCTTGCAGGAAAAGAAGTTGCCACTGCCATGGAACGCGTCGCTGAAGGCGCTGATGAACAAGTTGCTCTTACGCAAACCATGGTAGCTGCGATGCAGCAATCCCTCAACGGGCTTAATCGTGTCGCCTCCTCAGCAAGTGACGTGGCAGGCCGTGCGGTTCGTACCGAATCCATTGCTGTGGATGGGCAACAGCGCATTGATAATGCTGTAGGTAAAATGAGTTCCATTGAGCAATCTTTCCTTTCTGTACAGGAAGCCATTAATGAAATTTCGAAGATGTCTGATCAAGTGATCAACATTGCAGATTCAATGTCGGGTATTGCGAGACAAACCAATCTGCTTGCACTTAACGCTGGAATTGAAGCTGCCCGCGCTGGGGAAAATGGACGTGGCTTCGCTGTCGTTGCCGCGGAAATCCGTAATCTTGCAGACCAAAGTGCAACATCAGCGAAAGAGATTACAAGTATATTGGAAACCGTGGTAGCAGGTGTTCAAAGTACGGTGCAGGTGGTTGATGAGAGCACTCTACATGTGAATGAAGGGTTGCGGACCATTGAGGATGCAGGTAATGCTTTTTCAACCATTACTCAGCATATTCATAACCTCAGTGGTGAAGTTATGGAGGTATCTGCTGTTGTCGAGGAGTTAACTTCTGGTAGTGAGGCTGTGATGAGGTCCATCAATGAAGTATCGGCTGTTGTGGAAGATACGGCATCAGCCACGGAAGAAGTATCTGCGATGACGGAGGAACAACTTGCTTCCCTGCAGGAAATGTCTGATACGTCCAAGCAGTTGAATGAAATGTCCGATGCACTTGATCAGCTGGTTAAGCGATTCAAACTCGCATAATCCGACTCAACCTACTGATCGAGTATCTAAATAGCTGTATCATGAGCATATATCAAAGGAAAGAAGCATCGCAGACAGACTCACCCGAGCCTCTGCGATGCTTCTTTGTGTTAAGGAGAGTTGAATCAGGAAAAGGTGCACCGGGCACCTCATATGAAAAAAACCTAAGCACTCCTTTTCTTATCTCGATTGTTCCGTGTTCCGTAGCGCTTCAAGTATCAATTGTGCCTGATACCCATCGTTAAAATCATATATCTTAGCTGGTTTACCCTGTATACGGGCAATAACATGTTTAAGCACCGGCAATTCACTGGCGGATTCAAGCACTTCTACTGGAGACAGTGGCTGCCCCACCAGACCCGTCTTCAAATCTTCCCAATTTTCCAGAGCAATCGTGCCTTTTGTACCGTACACCACCATGGATACACGTTCTTCCCCCGCAAATTGAGAGATGCCGTTCAGCTGAATTCGGGTTCCGTCTTCCAGTTCCATTGCAGCCTGTACTTCTAGTTCACAGTCTCCATTCTCAGGATATTGAACCTGAGTGCTCACTACCCGGATGGCACCAAACACCTTTTGAATCATATGAATCCAGTGAATCCCCACTTCAAGAATAAATCCACCCTGTTCCCGGCTCGTAATCCATGCATTCTGTTGCCATGATCGTGGCCACTGCGGGAATTGCAAAATGAGATCTATTTTGCGAATTGCCCCCACTGTACCCTGCTCAATCATCTCTTGCAACTTCAGCACGGAAGGTTCATGCGGCATCGAGAAATGGATGGCATGAACAACGCCCGCCTGCTCTGCTGCATCCAGCATCTTTTGGGCTTCTTCTACACTATTGGCAAGCGGTTTCTCGCAGAACACATGAATTTTGCGCTCCAGCGCTTCCATGACAACCGGATAATGAAATTTCGGCGGAACTGCAATATACAACAGATCAATCTGATGTTCATTCATCAATTGCTTGTAATCCGTATACGTCCTAACTCCCCGATGAGAAGCTGCAAAAGACGCCAAACCGTCCTCATTCGCATCACATACCGCTACAATCTCAATCTTTGTATCCATCTTCGTATTCTCGATTAGATGAACCATATGTAGTCCCATTTTACCCAGCCCAATCAGAGCCATCTTGATGACTGTCATTCCATCCCCTCCCAATTCCTTTCCAGTATAGCAGAAAGCAAATAATTGCGAATGCGATGATGCGTTGATACGAAAAAAAATAAACCTCTAGCTTTCAAGTCGCTATTAGAGGTTGAAATTCATCATTTACAGTCATTATTTTACATTATTTGTAACTTCGTTGCGATTGGGTAATTCGTTGCAGGGATATATAACCAATTATTTTTACTTTATCCAGCAACACTTAAAGCGTTACCAACTTAAGAATCAGGAATTTAGACTCACAAAAACAGGTTGACAAAAAACCACAAAAAAAGATACTCTTCCTAATAACAATCAATATTTCATCTTACAACCATAGACTGTAACTTGCATTCAATAAATGGAATATGCGTATGGTTCTAATAACCTATTTCATGAAGCGAGGTGTCCCGCATGAGAACAGTTGCGGACTATTTGGCAGAAACTCTGCGTAATCTAGGCGTTACTCATGTCTTTGGTATTATTGGTAAATCCATCTGTCCTGCTGTACTGAAAATGGTGGATTACGGATTAGAGTTCATTCCAGGCCGTCATGAATCCAGCTCAGGTTTTGCCGCATCCGGTTATGCATTACAGACAGGTAAACTCGGCGTTGCCTTTGCCACATCCGGCCCAGGCGGAACCAATCTGCTTACTGCAGCAGCCCATGCAAAGGCCAACAATCTGCCTGTACTGTTTATTACGGGTCATCAATCCATTCAGGAACTGGGGCTCCCCCAGTGTCAAGATTCTTCTTCCTATCTGGCTGATCTGGCCGAGATGTTCAGGCCTGCTACGCTATTCAGCAAACTGGTTGAGCGTGGAGATCACTTCGGTACACTGCTGAATCATGCCCTTTCCATTGCACTCGGCCCTAATAAAGGCCCTGTTCACCTCTGTATTCCTTTTGATGTACAGACCGAGTTGTTATCCCAATGCCGGATTGTCATTCCCGAACCGGAACCTCTGTTTAGCGTATCTAACCTGAATCGTATTCTTCCTCTCATTCAACAATCCAACCGCCCTTTAATTATTGCTGGTAAAGGTGTAAGTCGCGCCAGAGCCCATGATGAATTGCTTCAATTGGCCGAATCGTTCAACATTCCCGTCATTACTACTCCTGGTGGAAAAGGAGCGATTGCGTGGGACCACCCCTTGTACCATGGACCTTGTGGTGTTGGAGGTTTCCCGCATGCAGACGACATGTTGAACCAAAGTGACCTTTATATCGTACTCGGTTCACGTCTGAGTGACATGACCCTCTGCAATCTGAAACCTGAACATCATCCGGTACACCTCATTCAATTTGACGCTGATCCTACATTTGTAGGCAAGATTCTGAGCGCTCAAACCTTACATATCACCGGTGATTTGAAGGACAACCTGCAATACTTGCTGGGCACATTAGAAGACCTCCCTACTCCTGTGAGAACCACGGCACCCATGGATTACACTGTCCCTTTACCAGATTTGCCCCGCCTGTCTCTGGCTTCTGTGCTGGACGGGATGAGTGAACTTCTTCCTTACGATCATAAGCTGTTTGTTGATGATGGCAGCCATGGATTTCACGCGGTTCAGCGATATAAAGTCAAGAAACCAGGCAGCTTTGTGTTTGACGCTTACTTTGCCTGCATGGGGAACGCCATTGGTATGGCGATAGGTGCAAAGGCCGCTTCACCTGAAGAGACCGTTGTATGTATCACCGGGGATGGATGTTTCATGATGCTTGGGACGGAGATCAATACTGCGGTATGCAACAATCTGAACGTCATTTTCATTGTCGTTAACAACAAACAACTGGACATGGCACTCAAAGGAATGGAAAAAACAACAGGCAGAATTGATGGCACATTATATGAAGTTCCTATGGATGCAGCCAAATTCGCCGAATCTCTCGGTGCGGTTGCGTTTCGAGCAGAAACTCTTGCTGAATTCTCATCTGCGCTGAACACAGCCCAGACGTTGAATCAGGTAACTGTTATTGAGCTTCTGACCGATCGAGATGAAATTCCACCCACGGCTCACCGCACCGTAACTTTGAATTAGGAGGAACATATCATGAGTGAACATGTAGCTCAGGGACTAGACCGTTTCGCGAAACTATCTGGTGAGTACGGGGCAAGAGCTCTCGCCCCCATCAAAGAACATTTTCCCGAATTGTCGGAGTTTATTATGGGGACAGCATACGGGGATATTTTTCAGCGCACCACGATTACGGATCAATGGAAGGAAGTTGCTATCATCTCTTCGTTGATCACCCAAGGACAGTATGAACAACTGGGAGTGCATTACACAATGGCTCTGAGCGTGGGAGTGACGGTGGATCAACTCAAGGGGATATTGCTACATCTGGCACCATGTGTGGGTGCTCCGCGCATTATTAGTGCATTTAATATTTTGCTTGCGACCTTGGATGAAATACAGTAATTCACTTTTCTACATTTTTATACATGATTCGACTTTTTTATTGATCTTTTTACATTCCTACCTTTATAATATGGTTAAATTATCCTTCGAACCAGCTCTCATCTTAGAAGCTTTCAGCAGACGCCCTATGGGGCTGTGTATCCATCAGCAGGATAGCCTTAACTCATTTAAAGGAGAGAGATCAAACATGGGAAATTTCATTCTGAAGACTGACGTTCCAAACAAGGTGTTAAACATTGAACTGGAGGGTTCTTTCTCTCAAGAAGACGGTTTGCGTTCCATCTCGGCCTATCAGGATACGATCGCTCCTCTCAACACCAAGGAGTATGACCTGAACATCGATTGCAAAAAGTTGAATGTTACTGCGCCGGAGATTGTTCCTCTTCTGGAAGGCTGCCTTCAAATGTTCAAAAAAGATGAATATAAAAAAGTCGTGTTGACCCTCGAGAACAACGCGATTCTAAAAATGCAATTGTCCCGACTTGGTCGGTCTGTTGGCCTGGACAATCTCGAAATCATATCTACCGTTACCACTTAATAAACCAGGCGGACAAGCTGTGAATTCACCCTTCCGCTCAAGAGGAGAATGAAGATGGCCGGAATTCGTATTGTAGATATCGATATCTATCATCCAGCAACCAAGGTGCACAATGATTTTTATATTGAACATTTTGACGCAAGAGGTGTAGATATTCGTGGATTGTTAAAGGCACTTGGTCGTGATACACGTTATAAAATTGACAACGATGACGAAAATTCACTAAGCATGGCCTATGAGGCAGCCAGTAACCTACTGGAGAAAACCGGACTCACCGGTGCAGATATTGATCTGATTGCTTATGCAAGCCAAACGCCAGAATACATCTTTCCTACGAATTCCTTAATGATTCATCGTCTGATTAACGGAGCTTCTCACACAATCTGTATTGACAGTAACGCCAACTGTGCAGGCATGACTGCTGCTTTCGAACAGGTTAGCCGGCAGATGCTGGGCAATCCTCGAATTCGCCGGGCATTAATTATCGGCTCGGATTACGTAGCTCCTCACGCCAGTCCCGATGATCCCGTATACTTCGCCAATTTCGGTGATGCAGCAGCGGCGGTTATTGTAGAGCGGGATGAACATGCTGTCGGTTTCATTGATTCCATCTATCAGACGGATACCTGTGTGTATGGTAATTCTCTTTTTCCTGCAGAAGGCTTGGCAAAGCTGGGCAAAACGGGTGTAGATGCGGGTGCCTTTCATGTGAAATTCATCCCATTTGATGATTCGATCTGTGTGGATGCCGCTACCGAATCCATTCGTACGTTGCTAACTCGCAACGAGATTGGACCAGACGAGATCAGAGCCGCCTGCTTCTCCCAGCTATCCATCAGTAATATTCGGGCTGTATCCGAGAACGTCGGCATTGGTGATGATATTGCCGTCTATATCGGAGATGAGTTCGGATACACCTCAACCAGCAGTCCATTCATCGCATTACATCGAGCGGTTACAACCGGTCAGATTCAGCGGGGTGACAAAGTTCTGTTCTGGACCGTTGGAGCCGGGTGGCAAAATGTTGCCATGGTGGTTGAATATTAGGTATACACTTCAAAATCCAATAAAACCATCTCTGGTACCACTACTGGAGATGGTTTTTTGTTTCTTCATTTTCTACCTATAACGTTCATTGATGAATTATTACCTTTTATTGTGAAATTAGTCACTTACATATTATTACACAAAAACTATGATTTAGAAGTAATTAAAAACCATATAAGGAGATGTTTATGTTCAAATGCTATCTATTATCATGAGTTGCTGCTGCATTAAACGGAGTTAGAAATTGCTTTGGTAATTATTCAACACACATTCCATTTAAGAGAGGGAGTTTTTAGATTGAAGATAAGAAAATCGCTAACTTCTTTATTATCCTTAGCTTTGTTATTAACTCCATTAAATCTTGTATTCGCAGATGGTAATATGGACACGATCACCATGAACAATGATCTTAAAAAAAGGATCGAAGTCAACATCGATTCATCAATCACGGGAAATGACCGAGAAGTAATTGCTGACGTGATGGCCCGGCTTGACGAAGAGGATCGAGGAAATGTCATCTATGTCGCAGAAGACGGTGCCATTTACTCTAACAAGACGGAACTCAAAGAGACGACAGAATTATATGATCTGGTTGAGAACAACATCTATCAAAGTGCATCCGGAAAAGAACTTGTCGGTCCTGGAGTACCCACGAATGATTTTTCAGCATCTGTCATTAAAGATGACACACAAATTTCGCCCACTGCCGAAGTGCCTAATCCAATCGGAGGTACCGGTCCTTATCGAAGAGTTTTCTCAAATAACGGATACAACTGGTTAAGTACGTATGTAACCATTCCAGGTGCCCCATACGTAAAAGGTAACGTTTCTACGGACACTCCTTATGTATATTTGGGAGGTTGGGGTTCCAACGGTAATGGAATAGATGCAGGTTTACAATACAGCACAGCGTTTGATAATTGGTCCCCCACAACGTTGGCAAATGGACTCATGGTGCCTGCTCCTAACAATACGCGCTATCGTTCAAATCAGGACATTTATATGAAATTTTATGTGACTAATCCCAATGAATGTACGTTGGCTGTATCAGGCATTACAACGAGTGGTGAACAATTGACAACAACTATTGTACGAGGTGGAATCAGCGGCTGGGATAAAAGCGGCACTGGCATGAGAGTAAAAAGAATGACCACAATCGCCCAAAAAATCGAGGACATGACCACAGGATCAAGCATTAAAAATGTGCGCTGGCACAATATCACTGTAGGATACTATTCAGGAAGCAATCTTATATATAACAGCTGGGGTAGTGGACAGACCGGAGGATATCACTCTGTGCCTTCCGATAAAGTAAGTGTTAATTATATAGGCCCAGGCGAAGAAACCGTCAGCATTCAACTGTAGTATTTATTAAATTGAAAAAGATGCTCTAAATGAAAGTAGCAGTTCCAAGATTATTCAATCTTGAGAACTGCTACTTTTTAAATTTTATAAAAACGTTGTTATAAGAACCTAAATACTAAGTTTAATCTACCATTTCTGATTATCTGTAAACGGTCCCTTCGTATCTTGCAGCAACAATTCCATCCACCGTATGATAATTAACCAACACTAAGGTGCCTACATAACCGTCTGGCGTAACATAATCCGTAAGATATTTCGGTACGCCAAAACCTACAGGGTAATAATGCACTACAGAAAAAAATTTACTTTCAAGCATAGGAGATACTACGTCTGATACATTTGTACTGGTATTTGGTTGACCTTTTGCCGCAGACACGCCTCCACTTGAAATGGAAGTGGTCAGAATAAAGGAACATGCAGTCAACATAAGAACTTTACTAAGTCTCAAAATGATCATCTCCTAAATAGAGTTTTTAACTACAATTTCATTGTATAGTATGCGAGTACATTTCACAACAATATTTGTAAATTATATAATTATATGTAATTTTAAAATGAATTATTTAGTAATACTATCTTTTCATACAAAAAAGCAGCCCTACTGGACTGCTGAACTTCTGCCTCGATATCAAATATTCAGAAAATTTTCTTCGTATCCCGATCGTCTTTCAGAATCTCCACGGCTTCGCGGAATCTTAGAGAATGCACAATCTCCCGTTCCCGCAGAAACTTCAGACTATCTTGCAAATCCACGTCATCGGTCAGATCGATTAACCATTGATATGTAGCTCTGGCTTTCTCTTCTGCTGCAATATCCTCATACAGATCCGCGATTGGATCTCCCTTCGAAGCAATGTATGCTGCAGTAAAAGGTACACCTGAGGAATTCGTGTAAAATAAGGCAGAATCGCGCTGAGCATAGTTCGGCCCAAGTCCTGCTTCTTCCAATTGCTCCACTGACGCGTCCTTTGTCAACTTGTAGATCATGGTAGCAATCATTTCCAAGTGAGCAAACTCTTCTGTGCCGATATCATTTAATAGTCCGATAATTTTATCCGGAATTGTATACCGCTGGTTCAGGTACCGCAGAGCTGCCGCCAGCTCACCATCCGCTCCTCCATATTGTTCAGCCAGCAATTTTGCCATATGAGGATCACATTTGCTAACGCGAACAGGATACTGTAATTTTTTCTCATACACCCACATGCAGAGCCCTCCTTTTTGAATCAAATCGAAATTGCTGACATATTCCCCGAGTCCCCGGCGCTACAATGTTGCAGGGAAACCCGAGGCGTTATTTCACACTTGCCATGGCCACGGTGTCTGTGACCACTCCCATGGATATTTGGAGAATGCATGACCAAAGTTCATCAGCGGTCCGTACAATTGTTGAAATTCATGTGCAACTCTCATGCGCTCCTGACTGAATTTGTTGTACTGTTCAATACTCTGAAAATCACCCGGATGGGTGTCCAGATACAGGTTCAGCTCAACTAATACAAAGTCCAGTGCCTGGAGCTCCTCTAACAGCTCATAATACCTTGCATCACAGGCTTTGGGCACTTCAGGCTCCATCCGATTCCACCTTCCTCCCTTTCGATCTCTCTGGTGTATAAGGGCTGTATAATGCAGGCCACAACGTTCCGATTCTTAAGGCTTCCGCCGGGCTGTACTGCGGCCAGCCCATAGGCTGAAATGGAATAAATAATTGTGGAGGAACCAGATACGTTCGAATCTCTACAGGCGGACAAGGATCAAACGGCCCGACAAACGGGACGTAAGCACGAAGCTGCGGATCTTTCACAGAACAACTCTCCTTTCTCAATCTTTACATGCATCCAACATACATTTCAAACGATTGCTTCCCGTCTCTATTATCCATATGTTTCAGGTCGGCAAGTTAATCCCCTTTTAGCTGACACATCAAAAAAACCTCTGAAAGTCCACCACAAAGGCGGTACTTTCAGAGGTCTGTTTGAGGTTTGTTTATTGTGTTGACTGATCTTCCGAATTCATGTCTTGAGGGACAGATTGCTTGTACACTCGAACACGGGTAATTCGCAAGCGAGTCGATTCTTCCACTTCAAAAACGTACCCATTCAGCTCCTGCGTTTTCCCCTTGGTCGGATTGCCCCCAAGCTCTTTAAACAGCCATCCGCCAATGGTATCCACTTCTTCATCCTCAATGATGGCTCCGGTCCACTTATGAACTTCTTCAATAAGCGAACGACCATCAATGGAAAATGAATCTCCACTGCGTTCCATATGCGGACGCTCATCCTCAAACTCGTCATACAAGTCTCCAACGATCTCTTCCAAAATTTCTTCCGCGGTCAGCAATCCAGCTGTGCCGCCATATTCATCCACAACCAGTGTCATTTGAGAATGTTTCTTCTGCATGAGACGCAGCACATGGCTGATTTCCATGGATTCAGGAACGTTTAAGATTGGACGGACGAGGGAAGCCAGATCATGTTGTTGCTCCGGTTTAGCCAGCAACAAATCGGTGATGTGTATAAATCCAATGATCTCATCCTTGTCTTCTACTGCTACGGGATACCGGGAATGTTTGGTTGCATTAATGATCTCCAGGTTCTCTTCCAAAGACATATGCGTGTACAGACAATCCATGTCTGTACGTGGCAGCATCACTTCACGTGCCAGCATATCGGAGAAATCAAAGATGTTGTCCATCAGTTTGATCTCATCTTTATCGATGACACCACTTTTGGCACTCTGCTTCATCAGAATTCGAAGTTCATCTTCCGAGTGAGCTTCTCCTTCACTGGCAGGTTCGATACCCGCCAGACGCAGTAATGCATTAGCCGATACATTCAGTACCCAGATGAACGGGAAGAAGATTTTGTAGAACAACAGCAAGGGCGCAGATAAAAACAATGCCACTCCGTCTGTTTTTTGAATTGCTAACGATTTAGGTGCAAGCTCACCTAGCACAATATGCAGAAACGTAATGATACAAAAACCGATAATGACCGACACGGTCGAAATAAGCCCTGTATCTCCTACACCGAGCTTAAACATGAGAGGCTCAACGAGCAATTCAGAGATGGCTGGTTCTCCCAGCCACCCGAGTCCAAGCGATGTCAATGTAATCCCGAACTGAGTTGCCGATAGATAGGAATCCAGTTTACTATTCACCTTCAGTGCATAACCAGCCATACGATTTCCTTCACTCTGCAATTGAGTTAAGCGTGTCTGCCTTACTTTCACAAGGGAAAATTCCGCTGCGACAAATACGCCATTCAAAAATACGAGCAAAAAGACACAGACCAGATTAAATACCAGCTGCCCAAGATGAAATTCGGTATGAATATCCAAGTTGAAACTCCCCTTTTCTATCTATTTCAGGAATACACCTGGAATATCAACGTGTGATTGCCTTTCTTGATTTGAAATCTACACCTTTGTAGTACATATCTGCCACCAGCAGGTTTGGTCCGCAACAGGATGCAATATCGCAATGGCAATTGACCGTTTGATTCAACGGATGTTCAGCTGACCATTCATGGAACACATCATCCAGTTTACGATCACGAATGTTGCCAAACGCCGGGATATCCGCAAAATCCGTCACATACACATTACCCGTGAACATGTTGACGTTAACGCGGTTGCGTCCGTCCGGATCATTACGTACCGTCACATTTGGTTCGCTGTATAATCGGTTGATCAATTCCCGATCCTGCTCTGCTGCACTGCACGCGAAGAATGGCAGAGTACCGAAGAGCATCCACATATCTTTATCACGCACATCAAGCAAACGATGAATCGCTGCTCTCATATGGTCCAGTGATAAAACAGGCAACGAGGAAGCAAAGTTCGAATTATACATCGGATGCACTTCATGACGAACACAGCCCATCTCACGAATCAATTGATGAATACCATCCAGCTTGTCGTGTGTACGGAAGTTAATCATCGACTCCGCAGAGATAAACATGCCTGCTTCACTCAGTTTGCGGGAATTTTCAATCATTTTCTCATACATCTTCACCGCGACTTCACGTTTCACAGGTCTGCCACTATTCGCAAATCCAACTTGATGGAAATCGTCAGCATTCAGGTAGTTGAATGAGATATGCATAACGTCCAGATAAGGTAAAAGTTGCTCATACCGGCTGATATCCAACGTTAAATTCGAATTGATCTGGGAACGAATTCCACGTTCCTTGGCATATTTGAGCAGCGGGATAATCATCTCATCCACTGTTTTCTGGCTAAAGCTTGGCTCGCCACCTGTCAGACTAATCGTCTGCAGATGCTCCACTTCGTCCAATCGTTTCAGCATCAGAGGGAGCGGAAGAGCCGGCGCTTCACGCATCGTAAGCATATCTCCCACGGCACAATGCTCACACCTCATATTGCACAGATGTGTCACGGTCATTTCTACACTGGTCAGCACATGGCGTCCATATGTACGCAGAGAGCCGATCGGATCCCACGGATCATTCGTCGGAGATAAAGGCATCGGTTGTACCGATCCTGAGTTTAGCATGGTCATTGTTCTTCACCTTATTCCTTTTATTAACCTAAAAAGTTTTATTTACATCATACCTTGTGTTTCTCTTTTTGGAGTTATCTTTTATCATAGCACAATTTTGAATGCTCCGGCATACGTAGACCCTGTCCATTACATGACAAAAAACACTCAGGTAACTCCGGGCCGAATCACGAAACGGCCCCGATATTACGACATGAGCGCTAATCATTTCTAAGCTTGTTCAGCTTTCCAACCGTTCACTTTGGGCAGATGAAGGTGTATCCTCCACACCCTCTACACCTGTGATCATCACAGACAATGCTGTAGACAGGTTAATTTCGTAAGGCGAAGATAAGGTCTGGCCATCGGCATCCTTGAGCACCCGGATAAGTGGACGTTGAGGAACACGTGGATGAATCGCTGCAACTACCCCAACCTCTCCCGTACTGAGCGTGACCGATAGACCCACGGGGTAGATCGCTACACAATCCCTGAATCTCTCCAGCATTCGTTGTTCATAAAGCGTTCCTGAGCCCGTATACAGCACCTCTACGGCCTGATGTGGCAGCAAGGCTTGCTTGTAGACTCGATTCGTTGTCATGGCATCATACGAATCAGCAAGCGCAATCCACTTGGCATACTCATGAATCTCTTTATCCTTCAGCCCAAAGGGATATCCGCTGCCATCAATTCGCTCATGGTGCTGCAATGCACAATGTGCAGATAGAAGCGGTATACCTGGTTCGTCTTTGAGAATACGATGTCCATATGTAGTGTGCTGCTGAATGATTTTAAATTCCTCGTCACTTAATCTGGAAGGCTTATGCAGAATTTCTGGTGCAATCTGTGTCTTGCCAATATCATGCAATAAGGCACCCAGACCAATCTCCATTAATTGCTGGCGTGTGTAACCCGAAGCGACACCAAGAACCAGTGTATACACACATACATTCAGCGAATGATTATACAGGTCAAAATCACTGGAGTTCATGTCCATCAGCATAATCATGGCTTCCTTTTGGCTGCCGATGTCCTCCAGAATGGTATTCATCACACCACTAAGCGCTTTACCGAAATGAGGAATCCGATTCTTCGTTTTCATTCCCGACATGCTCTGAAATTGCTGCTTGATCTCTACCAGTGCCTTCCTTCGGGTCTCTTCCTGCAACATATCTGGAACAATGATATCCTCGGTCGCAGCATCTTTGATATACACATAACCGACCCCGAGATCCTTGAGACGCCCAATCAGTCGGCTCGTCAGCTCTACATCCTCACTAAGTAATACAAGGCCTTCTTCACTATAAATACGTTTCCCCAGCTTCATGCCAGGCTGCAATAAGTTTATATGTACTAAACGCACAGCCTATCCTCTCCCGCTCCGTAGATGTAATTACCACTAGCCGCCGCTTCAGCAGAAGGCAAGTACTTTAAATTTAGCTTTGATGCCAGCGGGCTCGCAGGCTGTCGTCCAGAGCCCCTGGTCGTTTTATTTCCGTTTCCAGCAAATCGCGTATGAATTCCGGAAGATGATAGAGCGTACGGGTTCCATGAGCAAGAGGAGGATACCCCACATTAAACGTAAACATGTCCAGTGTCCCAACAATATACTCACATTGTTCGTCCATAGGCTCCCCATTGATGGATATGGCCTGGATCTTCTCATAGGCTGGCGCATCTGGATTGTATTGAACTTCCATTCCGTCCATACATAACGTGCCTAGAATATGACCACGAAAACCAAATCCCACAATGGGCTTACCTGAAAACTCGTCCAACAAGGACTGCTCAAGTGCTTCACGAATATGACTTCCACTCAAGCATATTGTACAAGCATTTATAGGAGATGGACATAGGGAATGCAACATTCCTTTTGTAATATTACCTTGTGGAAGATCTCCGAGAAGCTGACCTGCATTCACCAGAGACAGCTGTGCCCCCGTGAAATGACGAACAGCTTGTGCAAGCAAGGTAGCAAACGGGGATTCCCGGTCATACGCGATGGGCAGCACCCGATCCGTTATCACTGCCGTCTGATTGAGTGTCCTTTCAGCCTCCGTACGATTCGTAGCGATTGCCAGCGCGACCTGATCATCCAGTAATATACTCTTGGCAGCCACACAACCGCTACTTACCAGTTGGAGAGGTTCTCCCACACTGGTTCGTTCCAGAACCACTTTCCCAAGCCATTGGCCAAATTTTCCAGCTGCACCCAGCACGGTCTGACCAATGACTAAGGGTTCTTCGAGAACATGATGGGTATGTCCACCGAGAATAACATCAATTCCCGTAATCTGCTCTGCCAGTCTCCGATCTGTAGAAAGCCCCAGATGTGAAAGAATAACCACCACATCCACTTCATCACGTAATGCTTCCACTTGAGCTCTTAATGACTCCACAGGGTCCAGAACATCCCACCCGAGCAATTCGTAAAACGTGGTAAAAGGGGCCGTTGCCCCCAGCAGACCAACGCGAAATGGACCTTTCTCCACAATCAGAGAAGGTTTCATCCACACTGGTACAAGTCCAGTATCTTGCTCCACAACATTGCTGCACACCACAGGACACAGAAGTCCAGCGTAGGACTGTGAGAGCTGATCTGGCGTAAAGGTTAGTCCTTCATTGTTACCGATTGTAATGGCATCGTAGCCCGTCAGGTTAATAACATCAACATTAGCCGTACCCAGTGTTCCCTCTGTTTCAACGGCCATCCGGTCCATATGATCGCCGATATCCAATACAAGGAAGTTGCCACCTTGGTCACGTTCCTCATTGATCATAGCGGCGATGGTGCTCATGGAGCCGAAGTGGCTATGAATGTCGTTGGTGTGCAGAATCGTTAACGTTTGCTTCTCCCTGGTGCTCATCACACCGCCTCCCCTGCTCTTCAATAAACGTTCATTCTTCTAATGGATAAGCATAACATTTTCCGCGTCGTTATGATATATTTATAGGGTTTAGAGATCAAAAAGAGGTGAGTCATATCTATGAAATTGACAATTCAACTATTTGCAGGCATTGCAGAACGTTTAAATACATCCCTTCTGGAGTTTGAGTACATTGGAGACATTCCAACCGCTGCCGATTTAAAAGAAAAACTAAGTCTGGCCTACCCAGAGGCAGCTTCTCAGATAAGGACATCCTTTTTGGCAGTTAACCAGCAGTACGCTCCTGCCGATACTATACTTAGCTCAGAAGATGAACTTGCGTTGATCCCTCCCGTCTCTGGAGGTGATGGTACGGATATATCCGATGAACAGCTTCGCTCTACCGTTCCAGAGCATCGGACTGAAGATGGCTTATTTCTAATTACAGAATCCACCTTGTCCGTGGAAGCAACAACGGCACTAGTGATTACCCCGAATCACGGGGCAGCTCTTACTTTTGTAGGTACGACTCGTGAAATGACCGGTGAACAGCGCACCGTTCATCTTGAATACGAGGCCTATGTGCCGATGGCTCTTTCTCAGATGGCAGCCATTGGTGTGGAAATCTCCGATCGCTGGCCTGGTGTGTTATGTGCAATCAGTCACCGAATTGGCAAAGTGGATGTGGCAGAGATTAGTGTAGTCATTGCCGTTTCCTCGCCTCATCGCAACGACTGTTATGATGCAAGCCGTTACGCCATAGAGAGACTCAAACAGACCGTTCCGATCTGGAAAAAGGAAATTTGGGAAGATGGATCTGAATGGAAGGGACATCAATTAGGACCATGGAACCCCATGGAGAACTAAATAATGAGCCTTTACACCTTTTAGATAGAGTGGGTTAATAGTAAATAAGTCGTTGTCAACCCATTTTTTTCTTGTTATTATAATTATATGTGTCGATATTAGTCGAGAAAAGGTGGTTTATACGTGAGAGTGCATGTTACTGATCTTAAACCGGGTGACCTGTTAAAAAATGATGTATACAACAGTTCGGGTCTCCACATGCTGATGAAAGGTTCCACCCTCAGTGAAGATGACCTATCCAAACTGTTGCAACATGGAATCGAGTACGCAGATGTAGAACACACAACATCCGACCTACACTCTGATGCACAAACCTTACCTTCCGATCAATCCCGTCTGTTAACTAACTTGTTTAACGATACGATCAAAGGTACTGAATCTCTATTTCAACAAGCAATGGAGAAGGGTTTTATTGATGAGACACAGGTTGATGAGATTTTGTTTACCCTAACAGAACAGTTGGAAAAACAAAAAGATGTTGTCTCCTTGCTGCTTATGCTGGACGGGGATAGCGATTATACGTACAACCATTCATTGCAAGTCGGAATGCTCGCTTTTTATATCGCCGGCTGGATGGGTTACAACCCCGAGGAATGTCTAACGGTAGCCAAAGCAGGATATCTTCATGATATCGGCAAGTCTAAGATTCCTTCTGAGATTTTACATAAACCTGGTAAATTGACCACGGAAGAATTTGACGAAATGAAGAAACACACATTCTATGGGTACGATATCATTAAAGAATCCACGCAGGATGAAATTCTGGCAATGGTTGCACTTCAGCATCATGAGCGCGAGGATGGAAGTGGTTATCCTCATGGACTGCGAGGTGACGAGATCCACCCATATGCCCGTATAACTGCTGTAGCAGACGTTTACAGCGCCATGACGACGAATCGGGTATACCAGACCAAACAGGAACTGATCTCTGTTCTGTGTGAGCTGTACAGCCTCAGCTTTGGTCAGTTAAATGCTGAAGCAACACAGGAACTGATCAAGCACATGCTGCCTAATTTTATCGGTAAAAGGGTTCTGCTCACCACGGGTCAGACAGGACTCATTGTCATGAATAATCCTGCGGATTATTTCCGCCCACTCGTTCAGACCTCTACGGCCTTTATCGATTTAGCGAAAGAAAGAGATATTGCTATCGTTGAGATTTATGTACAGTAACTGTTCATTGTACACAGCATGTATACGAAGAACCCCATAGTAACTGGAATAACCAACTCATAGGTTGGCATATGACAAAGGGAAGCCGTAATCGGCTTCCCTTTTGTCTATTCCGATTCGATCATGTTGGATTACACGCAGAATGCTTTTGTGATGATAACCAACAGAATGAACAGTACCAAGATTGCACCAGTGTTTGTGAACATATTGTATCCACCAACGCCGCCTACTCCGCCTACGTTGCCACCACAGCCATATCCTACTTCGCTCATGTGATTGCCTCCTCTTCATCAGGTATACCCTAACATATGACGTTTCCGGTGGAATGAACCGGGCGAACAGGCAACATTCGATAAATGGTTGTCTGTCTGCATCTACCTGAGTGGATCAGCCTTTTGCTACTCCTGTTCTTTGCAGGGATCTATATATCGGACTCCGAATGAACCTGGATGCCTTTTTCCTTGCGGTACATGATAACAAGCAATCTCCAAAATTCATAACTGCCTTTATCATTCATAATAAACGGTCGATAATAATCAAATGCTTGTTGCGCCCATGCGGGACAATCCATATTGGAAAGTTGCTCCTGTTGCTGAATCCATCCCCCTTGAATCTCCAGCGTTTTCTGCATGGCTTCAAACACTTTCTTCTGCTCATTGGTCATCGGCGGAGCCTCCTGTTCCTGAGATGCAGTTCCGTATTCGGCCTGTAGATACGCACCCGGTTCTGTCACACCATCTTCGCTGGCTGTATACCCGTACGATGGCGCACTTGTTTTACGAATCTCATAATGTACATGCGGACCAGTACTCTGACCCGTGCTTCCCTGATTCCCGATAAGCTGCCCTCGCTTCACATGCTGCCCAACGGTTACGGCAATCCGTGAAAGGTGAGCATAACAATGCAAGTAGCCACGATGATCTTGAAGGGCAACTGTAAGCCCGTAACCGCCGAATCCGGAGCCTGTAACTCCTTCGGAAGCAAAACATACCCTACCTTCCATAAAGGCATAGACGGGGCCATTCCAGGGCTCTGTCACGAGATCGATTCCGCGGTGAAATGTCTGTCCACCATGAATAGGATGAATTCGATAGCCGAATGAACTTGTAATCCGATATCCCTCGAAAGGGTTCACGCTCATACACTCACATCCTTTTCTATCATTAAATGCTTAAATCTATGAAATGGCTTGTGCTATTGGTCTTATTTTATTCCACAAAAATACCGCTCAGAATATCATTAGGGAAACCTTATGGTCTCTCTCCAACGTATATTCCAAGCGGCGCTGTGCTAATATGAACACTCTATGAGATGTATATATTATTATTTCAATTTAACCACTGCTCACTTCTAATTCAGAGGTCTGTATATGACGCCTAGCTGATCCAATTCCTGTCCTGCTCTTCCATAAAATCCGGCAATATACCAACCAACTGGTGCCTCAAGTTTGATTTGATCCGAGGTCTTTTGTCCGCCTTCAACTTTGTTTCCAAGATTGGTGGACAACTCCACGTAAAAGATACGTTTATCTCCATTACGTGTCCCCTGACCAATTGTAGCCTCGGTTAAGTACTCTCCGTCTGCCAGGTTCAGTGTGGCAATGTTCGATTGGCCGCCATGTGCCAGGTTCGTTCCATCCCCATATAACGTTGAAATGCCGTCTACACGATTACCCGAGTTGAGCACGACGGAGCTGGGTCTGGCATCGGGAATCTGATTCAGATCATTAAACCCAGTTCCTCCGGATCCTCCGATCGTTGAACTTAGTTGGTACTGAGAAGATGTGCTGTACACAAATTCCGCTGTAATCGGATAATGATCAGAGAGTTGCTTTCCATTTGGATCAACAAACGTTTGATTTTCTAAACGATAGCTCTGTGCATTAAGTGACAACGCTTTACTTCCGCGATACAAAATTTTGTCGACAATTTCATAGTTCGGGCCATTTAAATTGCTTGCATCCATAAGGGCGTCTCCATCAGCGGGAATACTCCCACCTCGAATCAAATCGATCCACGGATCGCTTAAACCATTCTCAGACATGAGCAACTCTATATTGTCAGCAGCACGGGTATACCGTGTATTGGTATCCCCGAATACGATAACTGCGTTCCCGTCCGAGTGCTCCTTGATGTAATTGGAGAGTTGTCTGATATTATCTCGTCTGGCCTCAAGCGATTTATCATCGCTACCTGCGTCCGCATGCAAGTTGTACACGTCCACTTTCACCTGAGGTGTGATCTCATATGTAGCTGCTGTAAATCCTTTTGGAGTCAATTCATCACTTCCATTGTCAAAAAGACCAGATCGTTTATCCCAGGTAATACGTTTCAAGTCACGGAATGGATATTTGGACAGACTGTTTAACCCACTACCAAAACCCGCAATTCCGCTTGTTGTCGTCAGATACGGCAGAGTGACTTGGGATATTAGCTCATTATGATAATTAAAATCCTCTTGCACATTAATGATGTCATAGTCATTTAATTTTGGGGAAATCTGAACGGTGTACTCCTTGGGGTTGGAACTGGATACCAGATCCGGAAGGCCACCTACATTGTAACTAAGTACCTTGAATGAACCCGATACCGATCCACCTTCTGCAGCACTCGCCGTTGATAAAAATAACGGAGAGTTCGTAAAGGCAACAACAGCAGACAATACCAAGGCCGCTCCTTTTTTAACTATACTTCTTCGCATTATATACCTCCTCATATTAGAATCTATTCAAATATATGTAATATTCGTTAGTGGAAGAATAACGCTGGTCTATTCATTTGTAAATATACAAATTGAACTAAAGAATATTTTCACTTGCCACTCCGATAACAGAACAACCTTCTGTACGCTGTTATCCCCAGATTTTTTGAATAAAAATACCCCCTAGAGAGACTTTTTAAAAAGTCTGCTCTAGAGGGTATTCGATCACATAAAACGATATCTACCGCTTAACATCAGCAGCTAGCTTCAGCTTTACGGCTTCGAAAGGCGCTGCATTGGATTAACCAATGGAGCCCTCCATCTCGAATTTGATCAATCTATTCATCTCAACGGCGTATTCCATTGGCAATTCCTTCGTGAATGGCTCAATGAAGCCCATGATAATCATCTGTGTTGCTTCTGCATCAGTCAGACCACGGCTCATCAGGTAGAAGAGTTGATCCTCAGACACTTTGGATACTGTAGCTTCATGCTCCAGCATGATGTTATCATTCATGATTTCATTGTAAGGAATTGTATCCGATGTGGACTCATTATCGAGAATGAGTGTATCACACTTGATGTTGGATTTCGCGCCCTCAGCTTGACGTCCAAAGGAAGCCAAACCACGGTACGTTACTTTACCACCATGTTTACTGATGGATTTGGATACAATCGTAGATGTTGTATCCGGAGCCAAGTGAATCATTTTCGCACCTGCATCCTGATGCTGGTTTTTACCAGCTACAGCGATGGAGAGTACGGAACCTTTAGCTCCACGGCCTTTCAGTACAACCGCTGGATATTTCATCGTCAGTTTGGAACCGATGTTACCATCGACCCATTCCATCGTTGCATTTTCTTCTGCAACCGCACGTTTCGTAACGAGGTTGTAGATGTTTGGTGCCCAGTTTTGAATCGTTGTGTAACGAACACGGGCATTTTTCTTACAGATGATCTCAACAACCGCACTGTGCAGTGAGTTCGTGCTGTAGATTGGAGCTGTACATCCCTCTACATAGTGAACGAAGCTGTCTTCGTCCGCAATGATGAGTGTACGCTCGAATTGTCCCATATTCTCGGAGTTAATCCGGAAGTAGGCTTGCAGAGGCACTTCACATTTAACGCCTTTAGGCACGTAGATGAAACTTCCTCCGGACCATACCGCACTATTCAATGCAGCAAATTTGTTATCTGCTGGTGGAATAACCGTTGCAAAATATTCACGCAGGATTTCCGGATGCTCTCTGAGAGCCGTGTCGGTATCCATGAAGATTACACCTTGGTCTTCCAATTCCTTTTGCATGTTGTGGTATACAACCTCGGATTCATACTGAGCCGATACACCTGCAAGGAACTTTTGCTCTGCTTCAGGGATACCCAATTTATCAAAGGTTTCCTTGATTTCGGAAGGAACTTCCTCCCATGTTTTACCTTGTTTCTCCGAAGCACGCACGTAATACTGAATTTCATTGAAATCCAATCCGTCTAGATCTCCGCCCCATTTCGGCATTGGCATCTTTTCGAATTGTTTCAGGGATTTCAAACGGAATTCCAACATCCATTCCGGTTCGTTCTTAATCTTGGAAATTTCGGTAACTACTTCTGCAGTCAGACCTTTACCGGTTTGAAAGATGGATTTGTGCTCATCGCGAAAACCATATTTGTACTCTTCCATTTCTGGTGCTTTTTTAGCCATCTTGCTCTACCTCCCTATCGTTATTGTACTTTGTTCTCTTCGTCAATCCCTTTGCGTAATGCATTCCAGGCCAGAGTGGCACATTTGATGCGTGCAGGGAACTTGTTCACACCGGATAGGGCTTCGAGATCTTCATAATCGTCGAAATCGACTTCTTCACCTTTCATCAGTGAGGAAAAACGGTTAGCGATATCGAGTGCCTGTTCCATCGTTTTGCCTTTGACAGCCTCCGTCATCATCGATGCAGAGGACATGCTGATGGAGCAGCCTTCACCCGTATATTTGGCTTCCTGGACGATTCCGTCTTTCAGCAAAATTTGCAGTGAAATCCGGTCGCCGCACGTTGGATTGTTCAAATTCACCGTGACAGCGTCATTATCAAATGTTCCGCGGTTACGCGGGTTTTTGTAGTGGTCCATTATAACACGTCTGTACAGATCATCAAGTTGCATCGCCAAAATACTCCTTTGTCTGGATTAAGGCGCTGACAAGCCGATCTACATCTTGTTCGTTATTGTATAGATAGAAGCTGGCACGAGCTGTTGAGCTAACTTCAAGCCAGCGCATTAGCGGTTGACAGCAATGGTGTCCGGCACGAATGGCTACGCCACTCGCATCCAGCACAGTTGCCACATCATGCGGATGAACATCCCCCAGATTAAAGGTAACAACACCCACATGCCGCTTGGCTGGGCCATAGATGGTTAACCCATCGATCTCGGCCAGTCGTTCTGTTGCATAAGCTGCCAGCACACTCTCATGATGTGCGATCTCATCCATACCAATCTGCTCCAGAAAATCAATGGCAGCTCCCAATCCTACCGCACCTGCGATAATCGGGGTTCCACCTTCGAACTTCCAGGGAAGCTCTTTCCAGTTGGATTCGTACAGACCCACATCATCAATCATTTCACCGCCGAACTCAATGGGTTCCATGGACTCCAGCAGCGCCTTTTTGCCGTAGAGTGCACCGATTCCGGTTGGTCCGCACATTTTATGACCGGATAATGCATAGAAATCACAGTCCAGATCCTGAACGTCCACCTTCATGTGAGGTGTGCTTTGTGCGCCATCAACAACGATGACAGCACCATTGCGGTGTGCAATTTCAGCAATTTGTTTCACTGGATGGATCAGACCCATAACATTGGATACATAAGCGATTGCTACAATTTTAGTATTGTTCGTAATCGTCTTCTCAACATCAGCCAATTCAATATGACCGTCAGGCTGAAGTGGAATGTATTTCAAGGTCGCACCTGTCTCCTTGGCAACCTGCTGCCAAGGAATCAGATTACTATGGTGCTCCATTTGCGTGATAACAATTTCATCGCCTTCTTTGCAATTGGCGCGGGCATATGATGAAGCCACCAGATTCAGGGCTGTCGTTGTCCCGCGAGTAAAGATAATCTCCTGTGTACTACGGGCATTGATAAACTTGGCTACCTTCTCCCGTGCGCCTTCGTAAGCGTCAGTTGCACGGCTTCCAAGGGTATGAACACCGCGATGTACGTTGGAGTTCTCATACTCATAATAATGTTTGACTGCTTCGATCACAGCATGAGGCTTCTGTGAAGTTGCAGCACTATCTAAATATACGAGCGGGTGTCCGTTAATTTCCTGGTGGAGGATCGGGAACTGCTCGCGAATGGACGGGTTCATTGTCCCAGCTTCTTCTCAATCAGGGACTGCAATTGGGTGCGCAGTGCTTCCAGAGGAATATCCGCCACCACCGGAGCCAGGAAGCCATAGATGATCAGGCGTTCGGCGTCCGTACGGTTAATTCCGCGCGACATCAAGTAATGAATCTGCTCGGCATTGACTTGACCAACAGAAGCCGCGTGACCTGCTGTTACATCATCCTCATCAATCAGAAGGATTGGGTTGGCGTCTCCACGTGCTTTAGGGCTCAGCATCAACACTTTCTCTGTCTGCTGTCCATCGGCTTTGGTAGCGCCTTTCTCAATCTTCGTGATCCCGTTGATGATTGCAGAAGCTTCTTCACGCATAACTGCACGTGTAATCATCTGACTTGGTGTATTCTTGCCGAAGTGACGAGCTTCTGTGGTGTAGTTGATTTTCTGCGAACCGGAACCTACAGCGATGACTTTGGAATCAGAACTTGATCCATTGCCTTTCAGCACGGTCATCGTGTTGCTCGCTGTGTCGCCATTGTTCATTTCGCCTACAATCCACTCGATCGAAGCATCATTCTCCAACACTGCACGACGGAATGAAACATCAGTTACATTCACACTCAGTTGATGAACCGATGCGAAACGTACTTTAGCACCGGATTTTGCGAATACTTCCACAACACCATTATGGAAAACAGGTGCGGATAATTCGCCAGATACATAGTTATCAACATAAGTTACTGAACTGTTTGCTTCTACAACTACAAGCACGTGAGGTGCAAACGTTGCAGTTGCGTCATCCGTAAGCAACACTGCTTGCAGTGGTACTTCGATTTCGACATTTTTCGGAACATACAGGAAGACCCCGCCATTCCAAAGTGCCGCATGCAATGCAGCGAGGGAATGCTCATCCGCTTTCACTGCTGTGTTCAGATATTGTTTTACCAGATCGCCATGTTCGCGAACCGCTGTAGCCAGATCCGTGAAGATAACTCCTTTTGCTGCCAGATCAGCAGACACCTTGGAGTATACCGTACCGGAATTGCGCTGGATAACCAGACTGCCTTCAGCTTGATCCTGAACCAGATCTTTGATAGAAGCAGGTACTTCTGTCAAAGAAGAAATGGCTTCACTTGTTTTATATGTTCCGTACTCGCTGACATTCCAGCGTTCGATTTTTTGTTTTTCCAGTTTAGGAAGCGCAAGCCCGCTCGCAAGCTTTAAAGCTTCAAGCCGCTGTTCGGTCAACCAGCCGGGTTCATTGTTGCTTTCCGACAAGGCGCGAAGCGCTTCAGATTCAACCGGAAGAATTGTTTGTGTAGTCATTAATTAATCCTCCTCCGTTTTGTCTTTACGCTTCTTGGCCTACAGTTTCGTCTGTAATTCCCAGCTCTGCCTTTACCCAGTCATACCCTTCCGCTTCCAAACGGTGAGCCAATTCAGGTCCGCCGGATTTCACGATACGACCTTGCATCATTACGTGAACATAGTCAGGCGTAATGTAGTTCAACAGACGTTGGTAGTGAGTGATGATGAGGAAACCGCGATCCTCGCTCTTCATAGCGTTCACACCGTCAGCCACGATTTTCAAAGCATCGATGTCCAGACCGGAGTCAATTTCATCAAGTACTACGATTTTCGGATCAAGCAGCATCATTTGCAGAATCTCGTTACGTTTTTTCTCACCACCGGAGAAACCTTCATTCAGGTAACGGTGAGCGAACTCAGGGTTCATGTCGAGTTCTTTCATTTTACCTTCCATTTGACGAATGAACTTGATCAGGGAGATCTCGTTACCTTCGCCACGACGTGCGTTAATTGCACTACGCAAGAAGTCGGAGTTTGTAACACCTGCAATTTCACTTGGGTATTGCATAGCCAGGAAGAGACCTGCACGTGCGCGCTCATCTACAGCCATATCCAATACATCTTCACCATCAAGTGTAATTTTACCTTCTGTTACTTCATATTTAGGGTGACCCATCAAGGCAGAAGCCAGAGTGGATTTACCTGTTCCGTTTGGTCCCATGATTGCGTGGATTTCTCCACCTTTCATTTCCAGGTTGATGCCTTTCAGGATTTCCTTACCTTCGATCGTCGCTTTCAGACCTTCAATGACGAAATTCGTAGCCATGTGTATTGTTTCCCTCCATTGATTAAATTGATGTTTACTGTCGAAAAAGAAAAAGCGCCTATTATATCTGAACAGGGCTTCCCCTGAATTTCTCCTGTACTCGAATCTTCAAAGCAAGAACACTTTAGAATAATTCTAAACTGATTCTCAATGATAATCAAGTCATTTCCTAAGAACCTTTGTCCCTTGCATGAAACCTTATTCTTTCTGATTCTATAGTAAAAGACAAATTGAATCAAATCAGAAAACATCTTAAGCACAAATGCACAGTGAGAAAAATCACAGCAATTCAAGCTTTTAAGTCATCTGCTGTACACTAATCTAAAAAAAGGACTCATCCATATTATGGACAAGTCCCTCCGTTAAATAACGTTACCATTTACAATTTGAGCATCTCGTTAATCTTCTGTACCTGTTCGTCAAAATCCGCAACGTCCACCACCGGCGTCATTTCGCGCGGCACCGGACCATTCGGAATAGAAATCCATGAACGGCAACCATTATATTCAGGCAGTACGGGGATTTCCATCGGTTCTTCCAAAAGGTACACACGTAAAATCAATACATGGAGCGGATCTTTCCGTTTCCATTTCAAACGTTCTTTGGAAAAATCCGCTGTCCACATATGAAAGTCAAGAAGTCGATCCAGCATCTCCTGATCTCGTATCTCCAGATCCTGCGTTACTTCGGCATATGCAGTAATACGGATTGTCGAAGCTTCGGGCACCCATTCGGCCAGTGATTCTTCAACATAGGATTGATCCGAGGACTTAATCAGTTCTTTACGCTGATGTTCATAAGTCGGATACAGATAAAACGCTGGACTTTTCAGCTCAAAATGTCGGGTTTCCTCTACAATGCCGCCTTTGCGCATCACCATAATCTGGCGACCGGTTTCCAGCGCTTTGATTGCAGAAGCCCATTCTTTTAAAGCCGGTATCGTTGGTTCTAACATAAGCGGTCCCCTCCCCCTATCGTTCTTGTCAGCAGTATAGACGCTCAGGGCGTTTCTGACAACATGATCCGGGCTCAGAAAGCTTACGTAAGAGACCATTTGTATTAGGCAAAATCTTGGCTATATTAACCCAGGAAAGAGCGAAGCATCCACATGTGTTTCTCAAGGTCAGCCTTGAAACCTGTCAGCATATCGGATGTTGGTTGATCTTCAGCTGCATCTGCAACTTCGATACCTTCCTGATATTCATTCGAAAGTGTAGCGAAGTCCTCGATCAGGTTTTGCACCATTGTTTTTGCGTCTTCTCCGCCTGCTGCTTCTTGGATAGAGGAAAGCTCCAGATACTCTTTCATTGTAGCCGCTGGGCTACCTTTCAGCGTAAGGATACGCTCTGCGATTTCATCCATTTGTACTGTAACTTCGTTGTAGAACTCTTCGAATTTCACATGCAACGTGAAGAAGTTAGGTCCTTTAACGTACCAGTGATAGTTATGGATTTTAACATACAATACGTTCAGGTTAGCTACCTGACGATTAAGTACTTGTTCCACCGATTTTGCTTGATCTGTTTTGTTTTTTGTAGCCATATTAATCCCATCCTTTATTTAAAATTAGTCTGTCATGCCATGATAAGCAGGTTGTCCCGCAATGCATAACAGAGAGTTAATAGTGTGTCACCACATGTAGTGGAGAGGCTTGTTAACGGCGTTTCTCTCAACCGTCCGGCCTATTTGTTTTTACCCTTGAACCGTAAGTTCGAATCAGGATCGACTTGACTTGTCTCAAAAAAAAGTTCAAAAACCGCGTTATTTCCGATATACTGACATATACCAAGCAAAGAAGTGGGTTTTCCTGTTTCTTCATATATATGGAGGTGGCACCTTTGTCCCAATATCGCCCGTTTACCCCCCAGGATGCAATTGAACTGGCCAAAAAATTACCGGGTCCATTTGCGGCAGATGCGAATCTGGATTGTCACGAGATCGGCGACGGCAATCTGAATTTGGTATTCCACATCACGGATCAGAACTCCGATAAAAGTATCATTATCAAACAGGCGCTTCCTTATGCGAAAGTGGTTGGAGAATCATGGCCGCTCTCTCTGGTTCGTGCCCGCATTGAACGTGAGATTCTTCAGGAAGAGTATCGTCTGTGTCCAGGGATGGTACCCGAAGTGTATCATTACGATGATGACCTCGCGTTAACGGTTATGGAAGATCTAAGTGATCATGTGATCATGCGTAAAGGCCTGATCGAAGGTGTTTCCTATCCTCTTTTTGCACAGCATATCGGGGAATTCATGGCAAGAACGCTGTTCTTCACATCCGACTTGGGCATGGATCAGCAATTGAAGAAGGAACAACAGGGCAGATTCATTAATCCGGACCAATGCAAAATAACGGAGGATCTGATCTTTGATGAACCCTACCGGATCGCTGAGAAAAATAATTATGATGTTTCCATTGAAGACGAGGCTGAAGCCCTTCGTACAGATGGAGAGCTTCACCTTGAAGTGGCCTTGCTGCGGGAAAAATTCCTGACACATGGGCAGGCACTGCTTCATGGAGATCTGCATACAGGCAGTATTTTTGTTACACCTGAATCGACCAAAGTCATCGATCCCGAATTTGCATATTACGGCCCCATGGGATTTGATGTTGGTGCAGTCCTTGCTAACCTGCTCTTGAATTACGCATCCCTGCCAGGATGGATTCAGGATGAGACTGCTTTGCGTGAGCGTGAGACGCTTTTGCTGAACATGGTTCGTGATGTATGGACTGAATTCGAATCTCGTTTCCGTGCCCTCTGGGTTAATGACCTCGTTGATCCGATGGCAAAAACACCAGGCTATCAGGATCTGTATGTGCAACAATTGTTTAGAGATTCGATCGGCTTCGCAGGTGCCAAAATGGTTCGTCGTATCGTGGGACTCGCTCACGTGGCGGACATAGATACCATTCCAAATGCGACTGAGCGTGAGCATGCTCAGCGTAAAGCATTGTCCATTGGTAAAGC
Organism: Paenibacillus sp. FSL R7-0026; assembly: GCF_038004485.1. Taxonomy (NCBI): domain Bacteria; kingdom Bacillati; phylum Bacillota; class Bacilli; order Caryophanales; family Paenibacillaceae; genus Paenibacillus; species Paenibacillus sp. FSL R7-0026. The sequence continues at coordinate 1,640,427 of NZ_JBBORG010000001.1, read as the reverse complement.
ATTGATCAAGAACAATCGTCGCTTGAATACCATCGGCGAAGTACTGGATATTGTATCCACAGCTGTTACTACTACTAAGGCTTAACATAAGGAACGGAGGAACCACCCATGACAACCCCTGAATATCAGCCTCTGTCCTCTCTCATCTGGAAAAAGGACAAGCTTGAAATGCTTGACCAGCGTCTGCTGCCCGAAACCATCCTCATGCTGAAATTGTACACACCCGAGGAAGTATGGGAATCCATCCACTCCATGAAAGTACGCGGTGCTCCGGCGATTGGTATTGCTGCTGCATTTGGTGTTGTATTGGGTGCCAAATCATATGACGGAACAACCGTTCAAGGTTGGTTGGACCACGTGAAATCCATATGTGCTCATCTGGCTACTTCCCGTCCAACAGCGGTCAACCTGTTCTGGGCATTGGATCGCATGATGGAAAAAGCAAATGAGGTCGTTGAGTCCGGCCTGAGTCTGGAAGAAGGCAATGCTGCTCTTGAAGTAGAAGCCCTGTTGATTCAAAAGGAAGACGAAGAAGTGTGCCGCATGATCGGCGAGAATGCACTGCCTTTGTTCGAAGATGGTATGGGTGTACTCACCCACTGTAATGCAGGCGGACTAGCTACAGCGAAGTACGGTACGGCAACTGCTCCAATGTATCTCGCACAGGAACGCGGCATCCACCTGAAAGTATTTGCAGACGAGACTCGTCCTGTACTTCAAGGTGCACGCCTGACTGCATTTGAGTTACAGCAAGCCGGCATTGACGTTACGCTGCTCTGTGATAACATGGCAGGCATGGTCATGTCCAAAGGCTGGATTCAAGCCGTTATCGTCGGAACAGATCGTGTTGCTGCGAATGGCGATGTAGCTAACAAAATCGGAACATACAGCGTGGCCGTGCTTGCCAAGGCTCACAATATTCCGTTCTATGTAGCGAGCCCATTGTCGACTATCGACTTATCTACTCCATCCGGAGATCTTATTCCGATTGAGGAACGAGCTGCGGAGGAAGTGACCGAAGGATTTGGTAAACGTACAGCACCTCAAGGTGTTAAAGTATACAATCCAGCATTTGACGTAACGCCTAACGAATATGTAACAGCTATTATCACGGAAAAAGGCGTTGTTCGCGCACCTTTCCAAGAAAATCTGGCTGCCTTGTTCGCGAAGGAAGAAGCTTAATTTAATAGAAAGCGTTCATGTGTATAGAGGTGGGAGCTACGATGTGCCAGGCTCTGTATTACGGCGTTAAATAAGGGCTTCCCATATAGGGAGCCCTTTTGTTAGTGCTTAGATCATTTTCAACAAAGCCTCTACACCCGTCATGCCAACCGTAATGCCCATGGCCTCGGCTTCTGTTGTCACCGACTCCATAGGTGCATGCAGCAACTGCTCCAGTGTACGCACACCAACCGCCCGAGCCGCAATAATTTTGCGATCCCCGAGCTTCTCATTAAGTAATCCCACGTCGAGTGCTCCGCACATGATATAACCTTTGGATGTGTTAATGGTCAACAACGTTGTTTTGGGCAGCTTGACTTCTACCCCAACCAATACATGCTCTCCAACTACAATGGGCTCCATCGTCACCATAATTTCCCGATCCACCTCCTCTTCCACAGGTCACGATAATTGTATGCCTCATTCTGGATTGTCGTGTGGACACCTGCCGTGTTTGAGAAAATGTAGGTACTTACAGTTCAAATATATTGTTGCTAATTCTCTTCGCAGACTTAGATATTAGAAATATGCTTAGTTGGAATATAAAAAGCCACCTCAGAAATGAGGCAGCTCTTCCACTGACTTAACCTATACTTACATAGAATCCATGACTTTATCGATGTCGAAGTCCAGAGTGTTATCGCTGTAGATTACTCGATTAATTAAAAAGTTTCCAAAGATAGAGAGGGAAAGACTAATGTGTGTTTTTTTCTTATCTACTATCCAATAGCATTGGTAGCTTATCTTTCCAGCAGCTAGATCTTTCTCTTCGCCATCATACATAGTGACACGCTTGCCGCTTCGATCAAGAATGTCTCTGTTGTTAATAGATCTGTCATATGTATCAAATAGATCTCGCTTTAAACTGAAATATTCACCTATCAAGTGCATTGTAGTTCCATTAGTATTGTTTGGGTCAAATACATACATTGCACGGACTAATTTGTTTTTGTAGAACAAGTAATACAGATTCGCATTCTTCCTAAATCCTTTTGTTTTATAAACTACGTAGGTAAAATCTTTACTCTTTACTGTTTCCAATATCTTTGATTTTTCTTTCTTTTTAACCTGATTGACTGTCATGCCCCAATTGACATTTTTAAAATCGTACTTAGTAGCTGCTGTTGCAGGTGCGGGTGCATATGTAGTTGTAACGACAAACAATAATAAAGCTAAAAACGATAAAACCAACTTCTTCATACGTAGACCTCGTTTCCTAAATTATGGAATGATTATACCATGCCAAAAGAAGTGGGTCTATGGGATTAGATGTAAGGTAAATATTCATATAATACGTTGAATAACCGATAATGATATTAATCGGGAAGGAGGGAAATATGAACTCGATTTATAAAGTATCTTTTTTTATAACTGTACTTGGTACTGATTATGTTGTCGTTTATACTTTTCACAGATATTAGAATTCCACTTGAAGGTACAGGTAGGTTTTATACAAAAGAGACAATGAACTTTGGTATGGTCTTGTGTATTAGTATAACTGGATTATTGGGTGTCCTTTCAGGTTTAGCCGCACTTGAAGAAAAAGTATTGGTACATGCTTCATTTCTTTACAATTTCACGGGCTGGTTGTTTATGATGGCAGTTCATTATTACAGAGTTGCCTACAATAACGATCTATTCGATGGCTTACTTCTTAGCATCTTAAAATGGACTACATTATTTATTATAATACATATAATATTTGCTTCTTTCTTCATAAGAATAGATAAGAAAAGAAGAGAACAAGAAGAAGAGAAGAAGCGTAAAGGAAGTATTGAAAAAGTAGGTAAAAATTACGTTTATACTTTTGGAGATGGAAGCAAAATTACCGTAACACAAGAAGACTTTCAGAAAAAAGATTAATAACGAATACTTGGGGGAACGTCAATGATTGACGCCCCTTTTTATTCTTTACGTTTTAACCAAAGCTGGAAGAGTAGACCCCACTCCATCAATCAACATCTGATTTATATGTTCAGTACATATACACAACTGCAATGCAGTTTATACCCAGGTAGAACGAAATAAAGTGTCACCCAAGGTGAATCAAATTTGGCCTACCTTAAAACATATGCTCATCATTCTTTAGTTTCCTTATCTCCGTTAACTCTCTTCTAATTCCCAGTACACGTCTATGAAGTACACTTCGATCTACTGATTCAGCTACCGACTTTTTGAACTGGACATCCAATTCACTTAATGGCTCCTGAGCTAGTTTCTTTTTATGTATTGGTTTCACTTGAACTGTTGTAGTTTCAGGCTTGATAGGCTTTAATCTTTTCTGCTTCATAATTTGTTCAAATACACTGTCCTCTTGATGCATGATCTTCATTCCTTAATGTGTGATGAGCATATTGTAACACAATAACGAGAAGACGGTTGTTAAACGTCAGAGTACAAACAATTAGAGTGGGCATGAGCCTATTGGAGAACAACATATTAAAGGGAATTTTAGCAAAAGCACAGCCTTTACGGAGTTCGTCATAAATACAGTCACAGTTGATTTCTTTTTGCGTTCTCAACTCCCTTTAAACACTTTTGAAAACTAATGAATGTTGTCTCATACGGGTTCATTATTTACATGTACCAGCACTTTGCGACTCTAGTCCAAAATGTGCTCCGCACATGCCAATACGTGCTCTCCAACAATAATGGACTGCATCGGTCTATAAAATTCCCGATCCACCTCCTCTTCCACAAGACAATCCAGAATGTTGTTTCCTCATTCTGGATTGTCTTGTGGACACCTTCTAAAAGACGTGAATAATAAGGTTTATTTGTGATATTCACCCATTTGTTTCGGCATATTTCTGCGTCTCTAGCACTATGATAATTTCCTTTTTAATGATATAGTGAATTGAAGCGTTTTTTTGAGCTGACATACTTTTTAACGGGGCTGGGATGAATGAAAGAAACCTTATCCAATCAAGAGGACATCGGCTTTTTATTTAATGTCGATATACTTATTAAGAGCCGCTCAAATGCATTGGCACTGCAGTCCCTGTTGGAGTTCATAAACAATGAAGAACAAATTGCGGACTTTCGGATTCAATCCGGCATAGAGCTAGGCAAAATTATTGAAGCGACACTCCAGTCCAAGAAGGACTCTTTCGTCACACTTCACAACGAACGCAAAAAAGCCAACGCAGCACAGAAGGCGACCACTGCAGCTCAGACACCTGCCTCACCTGCTCCAGTCAAAACACAGAATCAACAAGAAAAACCGGTTAGCGAGAAAAAGCCTGCCACCCAAACATCCAATGTATCCGATGGAAACTCGTTTGACGCGTGGATTGACACGCTCATTAAAGAGAATAAACTCACCCGTATTGTTGTCAATAACAAGAACGGTAAACATCAGAGCATTCCTTGCCGTATTCTGAATTTTGATCGAGATACCAGTATTGTGAGCATCTACCATGTCGATGAAAAACAGGTGTATACGTTCCGAACCAATGAAATCGATGAGTTTCTGTAACTAACTTCATCGGATTAAAACAAAAAGCAACTTGCGTTAGAATGACGGGACATTCTAACGCAAGTTGCTTTTTTAGTTCAATGGTTCATACAGGATTGGACCCTCCGAGATTTGTTTGGACCGATCAGGAGCGATCCTTACCTCGCTGCCATACATCTAATGCCAATAACAACCATCCGGCAATGAAGGCTACCCCACCAATCGGTGTGATGGCACCCAGAATCTTGATGCCAGAAATACTAAGCACATACAAGCTGCCCGAGAACACGATAATTCCGATAAACAACAGACGCGCTGCCCACTTCAGTTTCGTAGATGCTCCAAGTTGACCAGCAGTCAAGCCAATAATGAGCAGGCCCAATGCATGAATCATGTGATATTGAACACCCGTCTCATATGTTGCTATGGCCGCCGGCCCAATCGTATCCTTGAGCATGTGAGCACCAAACGCACCTATCGCCACCGACAGCATGGTCATTACAGCTCCAAGCATCATCCATCTTCGTTGCATATAAGTTCTCTCCCTTAATTTAACTACAATTTCACTCCTATTATTGTAGCGAATCCACTCCTCCTTTACCAGTCGTGACGGAGCTTCAAAGATCATATGTCTGTTTATACTTAACAATCCTATCCCTACCCTAAATATCGTAGAAAACTGGCGTAAATCCTTGATTTTTATCGATAATTATGGAAAAGTAAACAGGTATGTAATCGTTGTATTTTAAAAGGAGAATCATTACTCATCGATTAGGTTAATAACACTCAGTACGATGATTAAGGGAGGCAAGTCAACATTATGGATAATCGCGATTCCTATAATTCAGGTTATAACAACACGGATCAGAATCCTGGCCATGCAGATCCATACAATAACAATGGGTATGAAGCCTACCCGCCAGATCATGAGAGGCAACCAATGGCACCACTGAAACATTCCGGACCTGGGATCGCCAGCTTTGTCATTGGGTTGGTTGCAATCTTGGGTTACATTCTGATATTCTTTATTGCCACCATGGCTGTAAACGAGTCCATCGGAGTTCTAACCCCGTTGCAGACAGAAGAGATCGCCTTGCATCCAGCAGTGGTTCTGGCTTCATTAGCCATTCTGGTATGCCTGATTCTCAATCTGGCCGGAGGCATCGTCGGAATTATTGGTCTTGTCCTCAAGAATCGAAAAAAAGTTTTTGCCATTATCGGAACTATATTAAATGGGATCATGATTCTGTTATTCGTTGGACTTATTTTGGTAGGCATGACGCTGATGTAACGCTTTGCATCAACGTCATGTATCCTTATAATTAAAATGAATGGGTTTACACATAAGTATAATCTATATTTTTTGCCAAAATCATTGTTTTTAAAGGAGATTGACATGTCACGAATCAAAATTTTTGCGGACAGCACAAGTGATCTGGCTCCAGAATGGATCCAGCAGCACGATATCGGTATCATCCCCTTATATGTCGTGTTTGGTGAAGAATCACTGAAAGACGGTGCTGAGATTAAGCCTGAACAGCTATATGAACGTGTTAGCCAAGATGGGCGTCTTCCCAAAACCGCTGCACCTTCCCCCGCTGATTTCATAACGGCATTTCAACCTTACATAGATCAAGGGGATGAGATTTTATATATCAGCTTATCTTCTGAACTTTCCTCTACCTATCAAAATGCACGACTAGCGAGTTCCGAGTTCCCGGAAGGTCGAATATCGGTCATTGACTCACAGAATCTCTCATCAGGAATTGCACTGATGGTGATGAAAGCTGTACATGCTGCTGATAAAGGGCAAAACCTGACTCAGATTACACATCTGATTGAGGCAATGAAATCAAATGTACGCACGGAGTTTGTCATCGATACACTGGAGTATCTGCATAAAGGCGGACGCTGTTCGGGCATGCAAAACCTGATTGGAAGCCTGTTGAAGATTCGTCCTGTCATCCGGGTAACAGATGGCAAGATGGCACCTGCCTATAAAGTACGCGGCAAACGGGAAAAAGCTCTGGAACAAATGCTGAATAATACGCTCAGCCAGAAAGATCAGATCGATCCAGACCTTCTGATTGTTGTTCACACCATGGCTGAAGAGGATGCGCTTGACTTGCAGAAGTCTCTGCAGGAACAAACGGGTGCCCGTGTGGAACTGACCACTGCTGGTTGTGTAGTATGCAGTCACTGCGGCCCGAAAACGATTGGAATCATCTATAATACTGTTTTATAGTATTACATGTTACATCGTATCGTATTACCCAATCCTTTCTTCTAAATCTATATGTGGTACATCCAATACTTGGACTGGCATACCGTTATAAACTAAAAAGGGCATTCCGAGCTTAATCGCTCAGGATGCCCTTTAATATTTTTGCTAAACTTTTGAATGACCTACACTTGGTCCATTGCTCATTACGATAATGGATCAATAACTTTTGGTCCGCAGATCATCCAGACTTTTGAATGCATATCCTTGCTTGCGGGCCTCATCAATAATGGAACCCAGAGCTTCCGTGTTATCTTTGGATACCGAATGAAGCAAAATGACAGCGCCCGGATGGAGTTGTTTCAACACCTGTTGATGAGCATATTGTGCACCACGCTGCACATTGGTATCCCAATCTTTATAAGCAACAGACCAGAACACGTTCACATACCCTTGGGCATGACTCTCTGCGAGCGTACGATTGTTAAAAATCCCGCGCGGTGGCCGTAAAAAGGTCGCTTGTTGACCGGTCAGCCGATTGACCTCCGCCTTGACCTTCTCAAGTTCCTCTCTAAGCTTTTCATTGGAGATGCGAGTCATGTCCGGATGACTCCATGAATGATTACCGACAATATGACCTTCAGCCGCCATACGTTTGACCAACTCAGGCTGATCTTTCAGATAATGACCTGTCACAAAGAAAGCAGCTGGCACCTTCTTGGTACGCAAAACATCCAGTATGGCAGGTGTGAATCCATTCTCATACCCGTTATCAAACGTGAGATACAACTCCTTCTGTTTTGTATCCCCCAGGAAAATGGCATCGTTATGTTGTAAGATTGATTTAAAGCCTTCCTGATCAATGGAGGGCAGTTGACCGTTTTGACTTTTTTTGAAGCCAAAGTGATACGCTCCGGTAACCGGTGATGCTTCAGTCTGTGCCGGTACCATACTGATGGATAACAGTCCCAACAGTATATATAGAACCATTCGCTTCATTCTATCCGCTCCTGTTCCTGAAAAATTCGGTTAGTCGTTTGCACACACGAACACCTTCAGGTAATATGCCACAGGAACGGCTAATGTATGTAAATCATTAACGATCGAAACGTTTATTTTCAGGTTGTGACGGAGATTGATGGAATAATTCAAGTAAGGTCTGAGGTTTGCCACTGGAAGCAAGCCATTCCCTCACGGTCTGTATGGCACGGGTCTGTCCATCTCCCCGATCACGCCATGTAAGCAACTCGATAACTTTGATAATCAAGGCCGACATATTGTGATTATCCAGTTCAGACTGCTCTGCCCTCAGCTTGTGATACAAAGCCTCCTGCTCCCAATCCAGTAGAATCTCATCACCGATGGTTGGCTTCAAAAGTGTATACGCTCTGTCACAACCTTTACAACGAACCGTGCTGACCTGTTCATCTATAAATTCCGCTCGGATATCCTGTTGGCAATCCGGGCATTTGAACCCAACTTGTATGTTTTGTATGTTTTTGTTCATGACATTGTTCCTCCTGCTATGTGAGCATTTTGCATCATTCAATTCAAAATACTCCTTGGATATATGCATAATGCTTATGTATGTACTACATCTATACCCGATATTTTGTCGATTCACGCTTATTTTGAAGAAATCTATAAGGTGCTATAATCTTGTAAATATGTTAAAATATTATACATATCATGGTAGGGAAAAGGCGGGATACTCATGTCGAAGGAAGAGCGCAATATAACCTGGCAATCATCCAGCATCAACAGACAAGACCGGGAGAAGCATAATGGGCATCGTAGTCGTGCCATATGGTTTACCGGGTTATCAGGTGCAGGAAAGTCAACCCTTGCATTTGCCCTGGAGCAGTATCTTTATGATCAAGGCGTACGCTGTTATGTTCTGGACGGGGATAATGTACGTCATGGACTGAACCGTGATCTCGGTTTTACAGCAGGGGATCGTCAAGAAAATCTGCGTCGAATTGGTGAAGTATCGAAGTTAATGGTAGATGCCGGGTTGTTTGTACTTTCGGCTTTTATCTCTCCTCATGAACAGGATCGGGAGATGGTCAGACAGTTATTTGAACCAGATGATTTCATTGAAATCTATGTGCGCTGTTCAATCCAAGAATGTGAGCGTCGTGATCCCAAGGGCCTATACAAAAAAGCCCGCAATGGTGATATCCCGCATTTCACAGGCATTTCCGCCCCCTATGATGTACCCAAATCTCCTTCATTTATCATCGATACAGAGCAATGGTCCATTGAGGAAGCCGTGCAAGAGATCGTACAGCATTTGGAGCAGATCGGTGCTCTTCAACTGCCGCTCCCTACGAAAACAGCCATCGTTCATTAATTCTTGATCATTATACTAACTACTTACATGAAAGGCGCGCCCCTCGTGGCGCGCCTCTTTACGTTAAGTCATAACCTACTTATTGTCCCACAACACCCGCTTGCATGTTCAAAAGTTTGCTGAACGTCCCTACCGGATCAGTTGATAACTGCTGGTACCCGCCTTCTTGAATCACCCGACCTTCATCAAGCACAATTACACGATCTGCCGTCCGAATCGTGGACAATCGGTGTGCAATCACGATAATGGTCACATGTCCTTTTAACCGTTCCAGCGCCTCATGAATGTACTGTTCATTCTCACTGTCGAGCGCACTCGTTGCTTCATCCAGTACCAATACAGAAGGATTCCGCAGCATGGCCCGGGCGAGCACCAACCGCTGACGTTCACCCCCGGATAGCCGAATCCCCCGATCACCAATGATCGTATCCAGACCCTGAGGCAACTTCCGTACAAATGCCGCAGAGGAGGAAAATTGCAAAGCCTGCCACATCTGTTCTTCACTTGCATTTGGATCAACCAGACGCAGATTCTCACGAATACTCGTATGAAACAGGAATGGGTCCTGGGAGACATATCCGATGGAACTTCGCCAGCTCAATAATCGTTCTTCTGATAGAGGCACACCGTCAATCAAAATACGACCAGTTTCAGGCCTTACGAGGCCCATAATCAGATCTATCAGCGTGCTCTTGCCTGCTCCGGATTTCCCCACAATCGCGGTCATGCCCCTTGCTGGAATCGAAGCTTGCACATTTCTCAATGAGTACGTATCACTTCCCTCATAGCGATAGCAGACATCCTCACAGGTGATAGATGCCTTCAGTTCCATAGGTTGAATCCCATCAGTTCCAACGTCTCCTGCCGAAGCAATCTCTTCACTAATCTCACGACTCTTCGCCGTCTGCGCTTGCAGTTCTCTGACTACCCGAAATGCAGGCAGCATGGAGCTAATGTACTCCAGATTGGACTGAATCGCCGTAAATCTTGGCCATAACCGGGAAAAGATAAGGATGATGAGCAGCAGACTTGCTGGAGGTACCGTCATTACACGGAGAGAAAGATAGATGAATGCCGCAATAATGATTGCCGCGGACATCCGGTGAATCAGCTGTGTTCCACTGTTCAATTGGCTAAACTGAATGACATTGCGTTCTATCTGTCTGCACATGCGCTCAAACCAGTTCATGTGTGAGCGCTCAAGCATGTTGCTCTTAATATCCTTAATGCCGTTGAAATGCTCGGTAATGCCGTTATAATAACTTTGCGAGAATTCAGAGGTCTGGTCTCCGATCTGCTTGGCCCGCTTGACGAATTTTCTCAAGACAAAAAATAATAACAATCCACAGACCAGCACAAGTGCCGTCAACTTGGCGGATAACCAGAAAGCAAGACCGATCTGAATGCCCGTAAAGATCAGCGAGGCTGCCATTTGCAGCATAATGCTCGTTCCCTGGCTCACACGTGCAAGTTCAGTCGTTAATATATGGTTAAAATCGGATTTTCGTTTTTGGAGAAAAAATGACCACTGCGCCATAATGATGGCACCATAGGTTTCCATGCGCAGCGTTCGTACAAATTGCTGCTGGATTCGAGTATTACGGATCGTCTGGAGACGCTGCATCCAGGCCTGTCCGGAGACAATCAACACAAAGGTGAACAATACGAGTAACAATTGGCTATTTTCAGAAAAACGATTCAACACGTCGCCAAGCCAGGGAATGTTTAAGCCTGTGGAGCCCATCTCAAATATGCCAATCAGACTCAGCATCGGAACAAGCATGTAAATGCCAATCCCTTCCATGAGACTGATACAGATCATCCCTATCAGATTCCAATATAAAATGGGCCCCGTGACATGATGCAACTTTCGCATGAAATACCTTAATTCCGAGATCATACTTTACCCCTTTCCGTCACCGTATACCTTTTAATTCGCCGCCAGAACCAGAGAAACGGACGTAACGGAAAGTATAGAAAAAACAAAGAACGTGGAAGCGGCAATTGATCCACATCCCATGTACTTGGATATAAACGTTCAATAAAGAAGAACCATTTCTGTTTTGTACTTCGAAGTTTAAACAAATACGATTGATAAGACTTCATATCAGCCGGACTTTCCAGCATGTCGTTCATGAACTTTGCGCCTTCGTTGGCTAATCGCTTGCCTGTACGGTCACTCAAGGACATCAAGGACCTGTACTCTACATCCAGCGGCGTATTCAGCAGCTCCGAAGCCAGATAAAGAGCCTGCGAACCGATCGATAAACGACCCTCCGCTTTCAGACGTCTCTCTACTTTCTTCACATCGAGTGGCATGCTGCGGATCATCTGGTCGATATCAAGTAACCAGCGCAGTCTGAACCAGCCGTGTCGTGCACCATGGGTTACGAGATAAGCCCATAGATCTTCTTGTTCAAGCATACGGACAGGTGTCTGTGTGTATGAACTGAACCGGCTACGTTTCCACAGCAATTCAAAATCGGTTTCTTTGCCCGAATCCGGGTTCAGACGCCAATGAATCTCCACTTGAGTCCTTTTGACCGGATGGGTGTAACAGATATGATGTTCCCGCCATTTCCAGCTGCGCACCGTAGGTGCCCGCTCCCCTTCCTTGGATACGTATCCGAGGGTAGCCAGAATGCCTTCAGCTGCTTCCACATCATCAAACGGAATCAGGATATCCAGGTCTTTGGAGGTTCGCATCGATACATCGCCATAGAGATCATGTGCGAGCGCCGGTCCCTTTAGTGTAATATTGCGGATACCGCGTTCACGAAAAGCTCCACACACCTGCTCCATTTCAGCTGTTAGATGTAACATGCGGAACGTATTGACCGTATACTGTTGTCTCAGACTCTCCATAACATCTGCAGGAATGATTGAAGAGTTCAATTCTTTCATTTTCACATAAAGGACAGAATATAAGCGGTGATGATAGACCAGCCGCAGAAAGAGCTGCCAATCGGTTCCCTGCAAACGCACCTTGAGTTCTTCAGGGGATAGAGCCGTCAGATCACCTCTAATCATGCTCAAAATCAGCTTAAGCTCCTTCGGAAACCCTGATGAATAGAGTTCACTTTCATGTATCATAGACAATCTCCCCAGATCCCTTCTCCGGACACCGTTTGCCAAACACACCGACAACCGTATATTGGTCCATAGTATCAGCTCCGGTCACGATCAATTTACCACTTCGCAGCCAGGCATGAGCCATCATATGTCCTTGCTTATTCCGTGCAGTCCCCATGTATAACGTACTCTCTATCTTGCGTCGCTCAAGCATCTTCATCCCGGCAATCGCCATTACAAGGCAGCGGCTTTCCCATAACGTATATTTGCTGGCGAGCGAAATCGCTTTGGAAATATTCCGTATAGTGATGACCTCGCTGCGTTCGAGTCCTGTCATCGGTGTTTCTACCATAGGCGTACCCAGCCCTGGCGCGATTTTAGCGAATGGCATAGCCTTCTGTATGCGTGCCCAGCCAAGGAGGATATAGGCCTCCCATACCAGTCGACGCATCGACCGCGGGAGCGAGAGATAAGACTTTATTTTTCGCAACATCATTCTACACTCCGCGATTAACGTCGATTAAACCTTCACGGGACAGATGTTCCAGGAATTGCACCACCTGCTCACGACATACATCTGGCTCAATCTCATACTCCGCAGCAAGTACCTCAACAACTTCACCCAGCGTGCGTTCTTCTGCGATCAGGTCCCAGATTCGTCCACCGGTACTCCCAAGATTATAGTATTTTCCAGAGCTAATGCTCATCATGACTTTTTCACTACCCATATCACTGACCAGATTGCCTTCCTTCCGGGTTACCCGGTCTTCCACATTCATAGGTGTAGTCGCTGTCATTGTCCTGTATGCACTCCTTTGCGTATATGATCTGTGATCCGATCCACCATCTCAAATGCTGTAAACTCAGCACCCGTTCTAACCAATCTGCCAATCTCCACACTTGCTGAAAGTCTTGAAGCCGTCTCGAACAACCACTGTGCCAGTCCCTGTCTTGCAACGAGTCCACCACGGAACGTATGCGAGCATAATAGATGCAATCGTTCCAAGCCTGCCACTTCAACCAGTTGAACAGATGTATGGTTTTCCTCCGGTTGTGGAGCAAGTTCGAATATTCCACCTAGAGGTACGGCCATCTCATGAAAATAGTGCTGGACAGGAATCGCATACTTCGTAATCTCCGCGTGAACTGTTGCATAATCCTGTTCCTTCATGCCGAAGCCATCCAGACTGGGCTGCCACAATTTCTGTTGTGGGTAACCAGGTGATACGATGGCTCTTCCCCCGGCATCCCAGGTCAGTGCAACAACATCATCGGTGAGAAGTGGATATCCGCGTGATGCCAGTGCGGCCGACAGTGTCGATTTGCCTGCCCCCGAATGTCCTACAAATGCGTAAGCCCAGCCATCAATAACAACTGCACTACCATGTAATGGAAGGATGCCACGCTGCATCATAATGACCGCCATACAGGTGCCCAGGATGAATAATCTGACCTTTTTCTCATCTGCACCCGGTATGGGAGATACAACAATGCGCTTTCCTTGTTCCATTAGAAACAGACCTGTATCTTCGATTTTGAAAAAAAGACTGCCCTCTCGCGCCACAAAGTTGTCGTTGCCTACATCCCAATCCTCCCACAATGGGGTCAGATCTGACGACTCGATGTGCACATCCACGACATCAAAATCAGACTCCGCATCCTTGGGTGCGATCTGTAGTTCAGGCATTCGAATTTGGCTCGACCAGCGCAGACCATACGCCACATAATGCACAGGCAACAATGAACGACGCCTCCTTCGTAATAAAATGTAAAAAAAAGCCCTTATATTCATGTTGCTCAATATAAGGGCGGAGGCGAAAAGCTGGATTTGTTGCATTTCCGCCCTTTAAGTATGATGACACTTCATAAAACTAAACAACTTAGGAAGTTGGATCGTACAGATCCGCATCGTGAACCGTGATCCAGTCAATTTGTCTGTAGCCAGTACCGGCCATCGTTTGATTGACTTCCAACACTTCAAGAGCTGGTGCTTGCCATTCCTTTTTTTCCATTTGCATCGTATTCACCTCCTTTACGCACTTCTAAGTATGATGGCATATGGTAAAGCGTTCTAACTAGTTCCGTAGAGATCCGCATCGTGAACCGTAACCCAGTCGATATGTTTGTAACCTGTGCCCGCCATTGTTTGGTTGACTTCCAATATTTCTAGTGCTGGTTCTTGCCATTCCTTTTTTTCCCTTTGCATCGTATTCACCTCCTATCATGAGTCAAATGTAAGAAAAATCCGGGCTCACAGTTCACCGGGCTATATCAGAATTTCCGAATGAACCGATAGACAATCAGACTATGCATCATCAATCGCAGATCTGGATGTGAAGCAAGCTCTGGTCTCGGACTCGGAAAGTTGGCCAAGGCAGATTTGATACGCTCCGTGTTTAATATGCCAGCGACCTTGCTGTCAGAACACAAAGCACGTAACTCGGCAGTAAAAGCATCCCAATTGGGAATGATGCGATGTAACCAATCCGCCGGTTGTACACCCCGTACCCGTTGATTCAGTCTGACCTTGTCAGGCAACTCCGGTGAAGTAGCCCGGCGAATCAATGAACGATCCGTCCCGTGTTTCACATATTGTTCAATCGGAACGGACAGACAGAACCGGATGACTCTGGCATCACTTGTCGGATCACGTTCCCAAGCGCGGTAACGGAGAGAACATTTCGTAGCTACGGCACCATTTTTGTTCGCAATAGCCAGGTTATTAAATTTCTCGGCACGGACTTTGAGAGCATCCGCCTGGGCACCGCCCTGCAGGACAATAATGGATTTGAGTCGTTCCAACACACCTGTTCTTTGCGCAAAATCAGGATGGATCAACTGTACAGATGCCGCCTGACTGGCTCCTTTGGACTGAGCCTTGAACCAATCCGGATATGCCTTTTTCCCGGTGATCTTGGCTATACGGGAGAAGGGCATACCGGTTCGTTCACTATACTGCTGCATCTCACGGAACCAGCGGTACCAGCGGCCACTTTTCAGTAGACTGGCGTAATAATCCAGAGCCGGCCCCCAGGAAATGGTGAAATTACCACGTGCGCCTGTGAGCAGGATGCCTGCATCTTGCTGGCTCGCTTTTTCATAGAATCCGCGAATCCAGAATGAATTTTCAAAGTATTTATAGGGCATCTCCATAATGTCGAGCCAGGTATCTACTTCACTGAGAGGACTTCTGCCTTCAAAATCAAGGTAGTTCTCTGTGATATTGCCGACATGATTAATGGTTGAACGTATGAAGGGCCGTTCGTCTGCGAGCAACGTTTTCGACGTATAATCTGTGAAATCGGGTACGGGAACATAACTATAGGCCTGCAGCCGTTTGCCCTGACTTCTCAGTGTTCCGGAAGCAAAACCAACCACGGCTCCCGAGTCCAGTCCGCCACTTAAAGCAGCAGCTACCTGTCTGTGCGTTCGTAATCGTGATCCAACCGCCTGCCCAAAGACCTCCCGAAAAGCTTCTACATACTCGCCATCGGATTTAAGCCTTAGAGGTTCCACTTCATTCCAACGATGATATTGCTTCAGCTCCAGTCTTCCATCCCGGAAGACAAGTGTATGTGCAGAAGGCAGCTGGCTTATTCCCCGATATACGGTTGAATTGATATCTGCTGAATCATGCATGTCAGGAATGGCGAGGAATTCGGACAGCCAGGTCTCATCAAGTTCTTTATGTACCCCTTCAAGCCCGAGCAACGGATTCATAAGTGTGCAGAAAGCAAAACGTGAACCATCATGTCGGTAATAAAAAGCTCTCATGCCTGTAATATCTCTCGCTGCATACAGTTTGCGATTCCGCTCATCCCATATTGCGAATACAAAATCTCCCAGCAATCGGACAGCCACATCGTCTCCCCAACGCTGATAGGCACGCAGGATCAATTCACTATCCGCCAACATAGCCAGTTCAGCTCTGGATATTTGTAATTGATCTGCCAGTTGTTCCCGGTTATCCAGAATGGCATCTGCCGTGATGGTCAGACCACTTTCCTCATCATATAAAGGCAACTTCTCGCTAACCGATTCCGGTGTAATCCATTGGGCATGACAGCTGAGGAACGCCTCATTGCCTTTCCACACTCCTGTTGTATCCGCAGGGACATGCCCCAGGCTTGCGTACAGACGCCAGCTGTCTTCCCATAGCGCCTGCTGACCATCGTTGTGTACAATTCCTGCTATGGCGCTCATGACTTGCCTCCCCGTAGAATCTTGCGCTGTGAAGCCCAGGCGCTGATCTGATGACCAAATGGTACCCATGATTTGATACGCTGTATTTTGCTTTGAGCAGAAGCCAGCTGGACTTTCAAGCGTTCTCGCTCACTGTAACCCCGTTCCAGACGATGATCTGCTGCACGTAATGCGGCTTGCAGCTGTCTGATCGTTACCAGTGCAGCTAGCGTCGGGTCTGTCTTTTCCGGTTCTTCGACAATTTGGTCATTAAGATTCCCAAGCGGATCATGAACGACAGAATCTGCCGATTGCATTTGGTATTGCGATTGCCACTGGCAACCGGTCGCTGTCGTCAACTGATGCGTAATTCGATCGATGACCTCTTGATCCGGACTTGCATCATAATGTACACCCGTCCATTGTTCGGCTTCTGCCAGCTGTTCACTGTATCCCATCCGGTGGAACAGATCTGCCCCCATTACACGGCAATACAGTTCAACTTCATGTGGTTCTAATATGTTTTTCCAGTTGTTAACAGAATCCTGATGTGCCTCTTGATGCGAAGAGAGGAAAGGATCACCCACGCCCATACTGTAGAACATGCCAGACTTGGCACTGTCCAGAAACTGTCCATACTGCTCCATTCCCTGTTCATATCGAATTCCCAGAAACGCGCATAGTTTCTCAAGTTCTTCTTGAGGATTGGAAACCAATCGTTCATATTGCAATTCATACGCATTGGAGTGGGGTTTGGCAAAATAATCATTCAAGCGGAGCATCCCAAGTGTGAGATCAACGGATTTCATATTTAATTTGGGGCTCTGCAAACTATGAATCAGGTCGAATCCTTCTCCTGTGTGGCGGTTTACCTTTTTGAATGATGCAGCTACGGCCAGAGGATTACGCTGGAGATGAATACGCTTGGACTGAGGGAACAGACGATCCAGCCATTCCAGTATGTAATAGTATCGTGGAGATTTATCAACGATGAAGTCTGCTCCGCTCCCTTCCAGGAATCCATTGTAGATTTCAAGAGCAAAACTTCTGCACGCCTTTTCGAAGACATCCTCGGATACCATGGCATTGTAGAACTGACGAATGATGGAGCTGCCACCATAAGCACGTGAATCAGCCTTGTTCAAATCGACAAGATTCATCAGAAACCACATTTCCTGGGTGGCAAATATACGACTATGATTTTGCAGCATTACGGTGGATAAGGAACTACCACTGCGGGGAACACATAGTAAGAAAACAAGTCCGTTACCTTGAGTATCGATCAATGGCAGCCTCTCCTCTGTTCATTAGTATAAATATGTAGCTGGGATAGACCAGACTCTACCTTTGTGTTTGGCAAAACGAGTAATATGCACGCTATAGGTCAGTATTTTGCAAAGTTCCGTCGAAAGTTCACCCGGGAATGAAGCAAAACACATGGTTACATTCGACAATTCTCAGATACAATATGTATTTATAGTTTTACTCTATGATACAAAATGTATCATGTCAATCTTTTATTTTCACCTTTTCATAAATTCATACTCTTTCACTGTATTCTGCTGTCTGTCATTTAAGCACTTAATCATGATCAATTATGTTCTGATTGCACAAAAGCGAATAAGCTCCAGACATGTTCTGTGAGGAACAATGCCTGAAGCCATACGTAATCCGTTGAGAAAATTAATATAAAAACTGGTGAACAAGCATCAGGTAAACCTTACATTCGAACTTTTCCCAGGAGCTCCAACGCTCCTATTTCGCTCTTCTTCCTGATCTGCCTGTGTAGCATCCTGCATCCCCTTCTGTACCTTCACGGTTAACAATACGGCAATGCCCGCGACGAAAAAGAAGATGAGGGATAGAATACCCCAACGTGTGGAACCTGTTATTTGCCCAACATAACCAAACACAAATGGACCAAAGATCGAAGAGAATTTGCCTGTAATATTCACAAAACCAAAATACTCTCCTGTTCTGCCTGCCGGCATCAGATTGCTAAACAGGGAACGCGCTGTGGATTGACTCACACCCTGTACGACACCAACCAACCCGGCGAGCACATAAAAGTGGATCGCTTGTGTCATGAAATAACCGAGAATCACAATACATATGTAGACCGATAAGCTAACGATTAATACCTGCTTTGCTCCCCAACGCTGTGCCCATGCTCCCAGTAACAATGTACACGGGAACCCGATGAACTGGGTTAACAGTAGCGCGAGCATCAGGTCGGCTGTGCCTATACCTATACTTGTCCCATAAATTGTAGCCATTAGAATGATGGTATTAATGCCGTCATTAAAAAACCAGAAAGCCACCAACATGCGGATTAACTGGGGAAAACGCCGCATCTGACGAAAGGTTTGCCGCAGTCTGCGTACGCCCACTGCAGCATACCCTGTCCACGTTCCGGGCAGATCCGGTGATGCAGGCCGTCTCGGAGCATGGCGAAAGATCGGTATCGAGAACAGCAACCACCACAACGAGACGGAGATAAAAGCAAGTCTTGTTCCTGCCAGTGTACTGCTCATCCCGAACCAGCCCGGTTGCTGAATCATCAGCAGGTTCACTGCAAGCAACAAGCCTCCTCCAATATAACCATAGGCATAACCTTTGGAGGATATCATGTCCCTTCGTTCCACAGGTACCAGATCCGGCAGCATTGCATCGTAGAAGGTGTTACCACCCGCAAAACCGATTGTAGATATGACCAGCAACGCGGAAGCAAGGAACCAGTCCCCTTCACCGATTGCGCTGAATCCCAATGTGGCAAGGACACCTATAATTGCAAATACACGCAGGAAGTCGCCTTTCCGTCCAGACAAATCAGCCAGCGTGCCTAGCAACGGTGTTAGCAGAGCTACGCACAACATGCCAATGGAGTGTGTATAAGCCAGGTAGGAGGCGGCGGTATCCGTATCCAGTGTTGCGGCAGCCACCGAAGCATAGAATACAGGCAGTACTGCCGCCAGTACAGTTGTTGCATAAGCCGAGTTGGCCCAATCATACATAATCCAAGCCTTGATCGCCTTTTTATTCACATAAATCCTTCCTTTTCATGCATCTATTAAATGATTGATGTCTTTCTCCTATTGTAAAGGAAGGATATCACACTTGTTCACTGTTTCTGTAAAAAATGGTGCACTTCTGTTCTTACGACTCACCTTACCTCTGAGGTGAACTTGCGTAATTGTATCATTTTATATCCACTCTCATCACATATCGTCCTCGCCCGTGAATATACTTAATTACCGACAGGCCAAACTGTGCCGCGTAATCAATGGGGGGTGCCTACATGTCAAATTCACACCAGCCTTACTCGTTCGTCGTGTCGAAGGAAGATTGGTCGCTTCACCGCAAAGGGTACCAGGACCAACAGCGCCATCAGCAAAAGGTGAAAGATGTCATCAAGCAGAATCTGCCTGATCTGATTACGGAAGAAAACATCATCATGTCTGATGGAAAACAAATCATCAAGGTACCAATCCGCAGTCTGGATGAGTACCGTTTTGTGTATAACTACCAGAAGCAAAAACATGTCGGTCAAGGAGACGGTGACAGTCAGGTCGGAGACGTCATCGGTCGTGATCCCTCTGCTTCGCAGAAACCCGGCAAAGGCGAAAAAGCTGGCGATCAGCCTGGTCATGATATTGTGGAAGCCGAAGTTAGTATTGAGGAATTGGAAGATATGCTCTTCGCTGAGCTGGAGTTACCCGATCTGAAGCAGAAAGACAAAGACCTGATTGAGACACATACGGTAGTTTTCAACGATATTCGCAAAAAAGGCATGCAGTCCAATATTGACAAGAAACGTACCATTCTGGAGAATCTGCGTCGCAATGCAACGACCGGTACGCCAGGCATCCATCACATCAGTCCAGATGACCTGCGCTACAAGACATGGGAAGACAAAATCATTCCACAATCCAATGCCGTTATCATTGCCATGATGGATACATCCGGGTCCATGGGTTCGTTTGAGAAATACTGCGCGCGCAGCTTCTTCTTCTGGATGACCCGTTTTCTACGCCGTCAGTATGAGAAAGTTGAGATTGTTTTCCTCGCCCATCATACGGAAGCCAAGGAAGTAACCGAAGAAGAGTTCTTTACCCGTGGCGAGAGCGGAGGCACCATCTGCTCCTCTGTATATATGAAGGCACTGGATATTATTGACAGTCGGTATCCACCTTCAAGCTACAACATCTACCCTTTCCACTTCTCTGACGGGGATAATCTGACCTCGGATAACGAACGGTGTGTGAAGCTGATCGGCGAGTTAATGAAGCGTAGCAATATGTTTGGATACGGAGAAGTGAATCAGTACAACCGCAGCAGCACACTGATGTCGGCTTACCGTCATATCAAGATGGATCAGTTCATGTATTATGTGATCAAAGAAAAAGGCGAAGTGTACAAAGCTTTGCGCAGCTTTTTCCAAAAACGGGAAGGAGGCAGCGTTAGATGACAGATGAGATCCGCGACCTAGAATACGCTATTGCCGAGATTATGGAGATTGCCAATGGTTTTGGTCTGGACTATTACCCCATGCGGTACGAAATCTGCCCATCGGATATTATTTATACATTTGGAGCCTACGGCATGCCGACCAGATTCAGCCACTGGAGCTTTGGCAAAACATTTCATAAGATGAAAATGCAATACGATTTTGGACTCAGCAAAATTTATGAGCTTGTGATCAACTCCAACCCTTGTTATGCCTTCCTGCTGGATGGCAATTCCCTGATTCAGAACAAATTGATCGTAGCCCACGTATTGGCACACTGCGATTTTTTCAAAAACAATGCCCGCTTCTCCAAATCCAACCGTAATATGGTCGAAAGCATGGCTGCTACGGCGGATCGGATCAGCAATTATGAGATGGAGTACGGAACGGAAGCGGTCGAAGCATTTATCGATGCCGTGATCGCAATTCAGGAACATGTGGACCCACAGCTGATTAAACCCCGCCATTTGGACAAACAACGCTACATGGAGATGAAAATGCGGGAGCAGCGCGGTGAGAAAAAACCACGGCCGGAAGGTCGCTATGATGATCTATGGTCACTTGATGACGTGCAGACGGAAGAAGCACCCGCTGAAGGTATTCAGGTCCATCATTTTCCGCCTGAACCGGAGAAGGATGTCATGTGGTTTATTCAGGAATTCTCCGAAGTGTTGACCGACTGGCAGCGGGATATCATGAGTATGATGCGTGAAGAGATGTTATATTTCTGGCCACAGATGGAAACCAAAATCATGAACGAAGGCTGGGCATCCTACTGGCATCAACGCATTATCCGTGAGCTCGATCTGAACAGTGAGGATACGATCGAATTTGCCAAACTCAACTCCTCCGTGGTGCAGCCATCCAAACAAAGTCTGAATCCGTATTATTTGGGACTGAAGATTTTCGAGGATATTGAACGGCGCTGGGATAACCCAACCCGGGAAGAACAGGAACGTTGGGGCCGTAAACCAGGCCAAGGTCGTGCCAAAATGTTCGAGGTGCGTGAATTTGATTCCGATACCTCCTTTATCCGCAATTACATGACCAAGCAATTAACCGAGGATCTGGACCTCTACGTATTTGAGAAAAAAGGCCCGGACTGGAAAATCACCGACAAGTCCTGGGAGAACATACGGGATCAGCTCGTATTTTCACGTGTCAACGGGGGCTCCCCTTACTTGGTCGTGCAAGATGCTGATTATCTGCGGACAGGGGAACTCGTGCTCAAACATCAATATGAAGGCATTGAGCTGGACCTGAAATATATGGAACGCACCCTGCCTTATCTGTATCGCCTCTGGGGACGTACCGTACATGTGGAGACACGTGTCGAGGATAAACCGATCTGGTTTACGTATGATGGCAAGAAACACCATCGCAAGTTTTTGTGAGGTTCCAACAGCCCTTTTCCTTTTAAAAAAGAGAACCTTCGTATCACGTATGAAGGATGGCGACATACCATAAAAAAAACAAAAAAAGCGGCAAGCTCCCGACATACACGGGGACTTGCCGCTTGGCATTTCATAATTAATATTTAAAATTACGTTTCATT
This sequence comes from Paenibacillus sp. FSL R7-0026, assembly GCF_038004485.1. Lineage (NCBI taxonomy): Bacteria > Bacillati > Bacillota > Bacilli > Caryophanales > Paenibacillaceae > Paenibacillus > Paenibacillus sp. FSL R7-0026. The sequence continues at coordinate 1,617,859 of NZ_JBBORG010000001.1, read as the reverse complement.
GCACCATGCTTAAAGGAAGTGATTACATATCGCTCACCGTTATCCAACAGCTTGTAAGATACAACATATCAATCCACGAAACAGTAGTACGTGTTGCGGTACTCACGAGACGGCAGCATTGTTCCCATAGTAACAATCTTCTCTTCAACACGGCGAATGAGATTCATTTTGTATTCCATCGTTTCTTGATCTGTAAAATGTTCGCTTTTGATCTGGCGAAATCGGTTCATTGCCGTGGCGGTCCATTGAACCATCAATTACAGCTCACCACGCTTCACCAGTTCAATCAAATCATCTGTTGAATACAGCTTGCCTTGTTTAATGTCTTTCTCGGAAGCTTCAATCATTTGCCGTATCTCCGGATCGGAGTCTAGCTCATCCACCGGGTTATAAACTTCATATTCCAGACCGGCAATACGAATGAATTCCTTATGATCCTTCTGATAGGATTCAATGACAGTGCCATCAGGAGCCTTAAGACTAAAGTTCATCCTTCGCAACCTCCTTCAATGATATCAATCATATAAAATACAGCAGGTCCTGACGCCTTCTTTTCTAATCATTCCCCTAAAAAAACTGCTCTAAAAACTAAAACGGCAAGTTCCCTACACGTGATTGGGGACTTGCCGTTTAAGATATAGTTCAGCTAAACTGTAAAATCCTTTAATTGAAATGTTCACTCTGATTATACTGTTGGTGTACCATTATCCTGCAATCGCAGCGGCACAAAAAAATCATGCTCCACTTCACTTGCCGGCAGTGGGCGACTGAAATAATATCCCTGAATCTCGCGGCAATCATTCTGCATCAGAATATCCAGTTGGCCTTTCGTCTCAATGCCTTCGGCAATGACTTCCATCTTGAGATTCTGTGCCATCGATATAATGGTCGCCACAATGGCTTGATCGCTGTGACTCTCTGTAATGTCCGTCACAAACGATCGATCAATCTTGAGCTTGTGAATCGGGAAATGCTTCAGATAACTGAGTGAGCTGTAACCTGTACCGAAATCATCCAGGCTGATCTTGACACCCAGGGCTGTCAGTTCATTAAGAATCGCCGTGGATACGGCTGCATCCATCATCATGCTCTCTGTTATTTCCAGCTCCAGATATCGAGCTTCCAGCCCTGTCTCCAAGAGTGCATTCTTGACCTGTTCTACCAAGTTGGATTGGTGGAACTGCTGGCTGGACAAGTTAACCGATACCGGAATGAGTGGTCCGCCACTGGCATGCCAGAGTTTCATCTGCCTGCATGCTTCCCGCAGCGTCCAATTGCCAATCTCATAGATCATGCCTGTCTCTTCTGCAAGCGGGATAAACACATTGGGTGCGAGCAGACCTTTGAGTGGATGGTTCCAACGTATAAGAGCCTCCACACCAATCATGCGGCTATCCTCGGTACGAATCTGTGGTTGATAGTACAGGACCATCTCATCGCGTTCCAAAGCTTTACGAAGATAACCCTCCAGCTCAATGCGTTCATATAGTTCCGAATCCAGTTGGGCAGTATAGAATTGGAAACCATTTTTGCCATTTTTCTTCACTTCATACATGGCAGAGTCCGCATGTTTCAGCAAAGCATCCACGCCCACTCCATGATCCGGGTACATCGCAATTCCAATGCTGGCGGTTACGTAAAAGTCATTCTCCTTCAGTCGATAAGGTAACTGAATGGCTTCAACAATCTGTTTTGCAAGTTCTGCCACTCTTACTTCTGTCGCTTGATCCTGGGTCACAACGAGTGTGAACTCGTCACCGCCCATCCGAGCCAAATTGGAAACCATTTTTGCCATTTTTCTTCACTTCATACATGGCAGAGTCCGCATGTTTCAGCAAAGCATCCACGCCCACTCCATGATCCGGGTACATCGCAATTCCAATGCTGGCGGTTACGTAAAAGTCATTCTCCTTCAGTCGATAAGGTAACTGAATGGCTTCAACAATCTGTTTTGCAAGTTCTGCCACTCTTACTTCTGTCGCTTGATCCTGGGTCACAACGAGTGTGAACTCGTCACCGCCCATCCGAGCCAGCATGACATTCTCCATAGCCAAGGGATCAGAAGCTTCTATGGCTTTCATGATCCGGTTGCTGACTTCTCTTAGAAATACATCTCCAATGGAATGTCCCAGCGAGTCATTAATCATCTTGAAACGATCTATATCCATCACCATAACGGCAAAAGAATTCCCTTTTTCTGCTGAATCGTTAATCGTACATGCCAGCACATCATCCAACTTGCGCCGATTGGGCAGTCCCGTCAACGGATCATGCAAAGCTTGGTGACGAATCTTCTCCTGAGCCTGTTTCTCCTCCGTAACGTCTTTGATCAAAATGTGACTTCCCACATGTCTGCCATCAATGACAACAGGAACTACAACAATACTAAGGTCCAGAAGTTCACCCAGTACGTCTCTCATTTTGGCCATGTAGTGCGCCTGCTCCAGCCCATGATCATCCCAATCGATGGAATCAAATTCACTTATCCACTCTATATCGATTTGCTGAGCGATCTCATCAATGGAACGATCCATGACCTCTTTTTCAGGATATCCGGTGATTGTTGTTACAGCAGCATTAATCCCTTTGACAATACCTTCCTTGTTCACTGAAATAATGGCATCCGAATGGTTATGATAAAGGGCCTGATACCATTGCTCATTCTCATGAATCCGTCGATCTTTCTGTGACATTCGCTGATTGATAAATATGCCAAACAACGTCAAGCCCAAAGCAATAAATGTGCCCGATGCGATCAAATAGGCGAGAATGCCTGGCTCAATCTGCATACCTGAACTTACCATCGAGCCATGTGAATGATGGAAATGTGCGGCTGACATCCCGGTATAATGCATGCCAGAGATTCCAATACCCATAATGAGACCGCTGCCCATCTTGTAAACCCAGGTATGTCTTGATTGATGATAACGGAAAAAAAACATGAGCCACAATGCCGCAAATGAAGCAAGCGCTGCAATCAGAATGGATAACACCACTCTGCCTGGTTCATACGTAACCGGAATTGACATCGCTGCCATTCCCACATAATGCATCGAGCTGATCCCTGCTGTCATCAGTACTCCAGCAATCATGAGCTTACTTATCCTGCCCGATTGTCTACCCGCAATGTTCAAGGCCACCCCCGATGCGACAATAGCAAGTAGAACAGATAAAACAACCTTACCGGTGGAATAGGAGACTTGCGTAGGCAGAACAAAAGCCAGCATACCTACGAAATGCATGGACCAGATTCCCAGCCCCATCGATACTGCACCGCAGGTAAGCCATACATTCCGCGCCATCCCGCTAGCCTGACTTACACGGCCTGCAAGGTCAAGGGCAGCGTATGAAGCTAACGATGCAATAATATAGGATAAAATAACAAGTTCTAAGTTGTACGTGCCATGTAGGTGCTCCACTCACTCTGTCCTTTCAACCGGGAAATGCCTTGTATGTATGCAAAAATGTAAAAAAGAAGCGAGTGCGCTGTCTGGATGACAGGCACTCCCTCCGCATCATTTGACTCGTGACAACAGACTTAGTTGAAGCCGTTGTCATACATTGGAACCCGTTTATTTGAATGTATATAGTCTAAACGTCCCAGCCTTTAAAATCAACACTTATTTCCAGATATACAATGTTGAACAGCTAACATTCTCATATTCTAATTCACAACTAAATATTCTATTTACGAGTCAATAACAGACTGCCAAAACCGGAAGTATCTTGATAAGAATTACCTGATGAATCACTCCAGATGGACACACTGCTTCGCTTGCCATCCCCCGCGCCATCATCATTAACTTGAAGATCAAATCCAATCCATCTTTGCCCTTCAGCACGAACGCTGTCTAGTGGGATTGCCACTTCAACTGTATACCCTCCGCTTGTTAATCGGGTAGCTGATTTGAAACTTTCTTTCCGTGCATTTCCACCAAAAGAAGTCTCATTATCAAAATTGACCCGGTACTGGGCGTCATCCTCCTGATAGAATGTTGTCTGATCTTTGCTCGGGTCGATAAAAATTTCAATTGAATCCTGCTCATGTGCATTAGAACTTAATTTGCTTCGCAAAGGATCTTTCACATCTGCCAATACGTACAGGTATTTCTCATCCCATAACAGCTGTGCAGTCGCCGTTGCACCGGATTTTCCGACCACCCAGACATCCGTTTTAACAGATGCAGCCTTTTTCCAAACGTTATCCTTTTTTGCATCAATGACAGGTTTGCCATAAGTGACCTTGGTTTGTTTCAAGACAGAACCGAGCTTCAGTTTGCCCCGGTTAGCTGGTTTGTCAGGCTGTTGATTGGAAATATCATTCCAAACAATGGTCGCTGTCTTTCCAGCAGCATGTTCATCCGTAATCCGAAAATCCAGAGACAAGACCTGGCCTTCGGTAAGTAAAGCGGCTGACATAGGCAGTGATGCGTATACAACATACCCGGTTTTTGTCTCCTGTACGTTGTAAGTATTTTTATCTTTGCCTTTACCGCCATCCCGTTTAAATGTATATTGACCATTTGCAGACGGCGGATTTTTCTTCTTGGCAGACAGATCAGCTTCAGAAGTTGCAGCGCCTGTCCCCTTGACTTCTTCCGCGAGGAAAACCTGCACCTGATCCCCTTTGCGACGTGTGGTATCCTTCACTTCCACTCTTAAATTCACCTTTTTGGCATCCCACATCATACGAGCCTCACCCGTAACCGCAGATGTACCATCTGCCAGATGATTAATTTCGAGTCCTTTCACAGCACCCCAAAGAATATCTTCCTGTCCTTTTTGGTTCGGGAAAGAAGGGCTGGCCTTCAATGCTGTCCATTCATTACGATAGATCGGAAGGGTGGTAGGGTCCACCAGTGCCCAAAATGCCGGTTTTGCTTTTAATTTACGATCAAATAACAATGGTGCATCTTTGCGTCCTTTGACTGGATGATTGTCAAGCCATGTACCATCATCCGCAAGTCCCCATACTGTAACACTGTCCATTACGCCGCGTTTTCCCAGCTCGTCAAACAGGTCGAACAGTTCACGATAACGGTAAGCTTGTTGCAGCATTAATTCATCTGTGACAGGCATCTCCAGTTCAGAATTACTCGAATAGATCGAAACGTCCAGCTCTGTAACCTGTACATTTATACCAAGAGCGATCACTTTCTCAAAAGCCTCACGAATGAGCTTTACATCCGGTCCGTACATGGATACATGCATCTGGAATCCAACCGCATCAATCGGTGTTCCTTTGGCAAGCAGCTTCTCTACAAGCTTCACCATATCATTCACCTTGTTTCCATTGCCCTCCATTCCATAGTCATTAATCACCAGTACAGCATCGGGGTCAGCCTCACGTGCATAACGGAAAGCCAGCTCAATGTAATCACTGTCATCTCCGTCGCCATCTACATCCCCAATAATATCTCTCCACTTGGAATTACTGGCCTCATTCCGTAAGCCGCCTCCGTCTGAGATGACTTCATTGACGACATCCCATGTATGAACCTTTCCTTTGTACCGGGTCACGATGGTTTGAATATGGGTTTTCATCCGTGCAAGCAACTGTTCCCGCGTGGCAGGTTTCGATGCATCATTCGGATCAGTAAAGAACCAATTCGGCACCTGACTATGCCATAACAGCGTATGACCTCTGATTTCCATGTCATTTGCTTCGGCAAACTTCACCAGGCGATCTGTCTCTGACCAGACAAACTCTCCTTCCTTGGGCTGCATCGCATCCATTTTCATAAAATTGTCCGCTGTAATACTATTAAAGTGTTTCGTCAACAACTGGGAATGCTGGTTTTCCGCGTCTAGTGCAGACTGGTTGATGGCAGCTCCCATTGCGTAATTTTGTCCCACGATATCGACCAGATTCGGAATATCCTTCTCAATTTCAATTTTCTGAGCAGCCGTAATCAGAACATCATCCACGTAAAATGAAATCGTATCTGCCGGCGTCACTTCCTCTGACGTCTTCCATGGTGTCTCCACATACATGCGGAATCCGGTGATGCCACTATTTTCTTCGGGAATCACCACATCGGCCTCGACTTTTTTCCACTGTCCTTTGTTCAAGGTAGCGGAGGCAAAGGTAGCATATTCAAGACTCGAAGCGTCCTTATTGTATTCTTTCTCGAGTGCACCGTTAAGGACCTGACTGTCCGGCCCTTCATCGTACATGGCCCAAAATGAAATATGAACTGTGCTACCCTTCTGTACATGATCCAGCACTTCAACTAAGGGTCCATGGAACGTTTCGGTACGTGAAGAGGTTCTCAGGCTGCGTGTACTGTCATGACCTACTTGCGTTACGATATCAAGCTTTTCACTTGCACGTGGACGCCATTGTCCCAACACACCATCTTCAAAATCAGCCTTGAACAGTACTTCATCATCGCCAGTCTTAACGTCCGCTGCCGAAGCACGTGTCCCTCCTGTTCCCACACTTGGGAACAAACTGAAGATCAATACAGCCGACAAGCACAAGCTCCACCATTTTCTCAAATGCATCCGATCTCCTCCTTGGTTCGTTGTTTGTGAAGAATAACCTTTGCTCTGCCATGTGCCAGCCCTTTACAAGATCGTTATACAGGATGGATAGATGCAAATGGACAGAAAATTGTAAGCACTTTCATTATACGATTGCCAGTAAACTTTGTTTACCCGTTAAACTATAGGACTTGCACCACTCCATAAACCATATGTTTCCAAATGAGATGTATAACGACAAAAAGCACAGCTTATTAGCTGTGCTTCGTGTAAACATCTTTACTATTTACGTTTTTAAGCTTTTAAAGGTGCTGTCGTCTGACGGATGACCAGATTGGAAGGTTCCGTAACCACAGGAGGAGAATAAGATGGATTCTCGATCATGGCAATCAGATATTCAATGGACTTAATACCAATGGAATAGATATTCTGATTCACCGTGGTCAACCCCGGTTTAAATACCTCAGCATAATACGTGTTATCGAACCCGACAACCGAGATATCTTCTGGTACACTCAGTCCATGCTTTTCAATTTCATGAATCGCACCAAAGGCAGACATGTCTGATGCACAGACAATTCCCGTTGGTTGATCCTGAAGTGCCAGCAATCGCCGGGCAGCCTTGCTTCCTCCGTCGAAGGAATAATCGCAGATCTCCAGATATACCGTAGAATACGGGATGCCGCATTCTCGCAGTCCTTCCCGATATCCTTCCAATCGCAGATTGGCTACAGCAGGTCCAAGTGTCCCTGAGATATAGGCAATTTTGCGGTGCCCAAGCTCATGCAGATGTTTGACACCCATCGAAATCCCGTTCGCGTTATCCGTAGTAATGTAACCGGCACGTTTGCCCAACATGTCCGTATCAACAAACATCGTTGGAATCTCTGCATCCACCAGTTCCTGAATACTCGCGTTTTCTCTGCCTTCCCCGAATACCACAACGCCATCCACATTACGACTGCGGCAATGTTTGATGAACGAGTACGCCGGATCATCGAATCGAGTAGACAACCGGACCAGGTCATATCCACTGTTCTCCAGCGCTGTCTTGATCCCTTCCAGCAACTCCGATACAAAAGGGTTCGTAAACGGAACCGTTAACAGTACTCCCACCGTCCATGAACGGCGTTTGACAAGTCCACGTGCGACCACATTGGGTTGATATTTCAATAATTCGATGGCTATATTGACTTTTTTGCGTGTTTTTTCACTTACATCAGGATAATCGTTTATCACTTTGGAAACGGTTGCAACAGATACTCCCGCTTCCTTGGCTACATCATGGATAGAAGCCATCTGATCACCTCAACCTCTTTCAAATCCCCTGTCTCCGGCTGCATTTTCTATAACATCGGCAGGTTTGTCTACCCATTATAGCTTAAAACAGCCTGAAACGGTATGGAAGGTTCCTAATGCTTTTAAGCTCTATTCCTGCTGTTCCAGATTCTTCAAATCCAGAGACAGTTTCTCCATTGTTGTTGCAAATACAGCGAGTTCAGCCGAGCGTGAAGCTTGGCTACGTGCTCCGCGAGACGTATGATCCGACTCCTGCTGCACACTGCTCAGTTTCTTCATGATCTGCTCCAGATTAGACTGAATCTTACCCTGGGCATCCCGGGAACTGGCTGCAAGCTTGCGCACCTCACTGGCAACTACTTCGAAGCCACGTCCGAACTCTCCTGCATGAGCAGCTTCAATCGCTGCGTTCAGACCGACAAGATGACTCTGATCCGATATCTCGCGAATGAGTTCACCCATTTTTCCGATCTGCTGGATCTCTCCTGTTAATTCGGTAAGCATAACCTGAGCCTGATCCTGAGAAGCCGCTGTTTCTTTGGCTACACTTGATATAGCCATTGCACTTTCATTTAATTCACTAATCATGCCTGTAAGCTCTTGGGTAATCTGCGTAATTGCCTGTAATGTATGTTGTTGGTCATCGGCAAGCTGATGTAACTTTTCTTTTTCTTTCTTCTCATAGGCCTCAAGGACAAGTTGTGAATCCAGGTTAAACATTTTGCTGAGCGCCTGAATGACAAGATGCCAGGAATCAGGGATAACCTGTTGGAATATGCTCGTTGCAATATCCAGGTAGACCATATAGGTACCCAGATAATAATCTTCAGACAGACCAATCCGTGAATGCACAAGTCCAATTGCAATCCGTTGCTCAATATATGCGTCATCCACGATTCCGTCTGTCATTGATAACCAGTACATCTTCTGTGTTTCTTTTAGACGATCAATGGTAGAGAATCTTGCGATCAGATCTACCAATTCAGGATAATTCCCCACATGATTGTAGAAATGATCTACCACTTCATTAACGACTTTTTTAAAAACAGGCCGATGATCGGCAAGCAGTTTTAGATCCCCTGCGGTTAGTCCCATGTAATCAAGTTGCTTCTGTCTTGTTGCGGAAATACTGCTCATATCTGGTTCAGTCAGCTCCTTAATAAACACTAAATTACTTTAAATTGTAAATATATGTATTGATTATAGACTAAAATACCTAAATATACATATACCATTAGAACTAATTCTCTTTAAAATTAACCTTATTTGTCAGCTTTTTAGACTAATATGACCTTCATGTAATTAAAAAGGCCCTGACCCTGCTGTGAAGGAGCCTCACAACAGGCATCAGGAGCCTGATCCGGAATGGTTCGTTGCCGATTAGCGATTAAGCAGACTACCCACATAACGTAACAGTTCATTCGCGCTAGCTGCGGTGTATCCATGTTCCTCAATTAAGCGTTTAATGACTTCATTCATACGTTTCAATTGTGTTGCATCCGGTGTTTTGGTTGAGGTTGTGATCTTGACGATGTCTTTCAGATCGGTGAACAACTTCTTCTCAATCGCTTCACGCAAACGGTCATGGCTGCTGTATTCGAACTTGCGCTCCTTGCGGGAGTATGCCGAGATTCGGATCAGAATCTCTTCTCTGAACGCTTTCTTTGCGTTCTCTGAGATCCCGATCTGTTCCTCTATGGATCGCATCAGACGCTCATCCGGGTCCATCTCTTCATCCGTGAGCGGGTCACGAATCTTGGACCAGTTGCAGAATGCTTCAATGTTATCGAGGTAATTCTCGAATAACGTTCTTGCGGATTCCTCGAATGAGTACACAAATGCTTTCTGCACTTCCTTCTTGGCCAGTTCATCATACTCCTTGCGTGCAAGAGCAATGAAGTTCAGATAACGCTCCCGCTCTTCCTTTGTGATCGAGGCATGCTGGTCCAGACCGTCCTTGATCGCCCGCAGAATGTCCAGCGCGTTAATGCACTGAAGATTTTGCTTGATCAAAGCACTGGAGATCCGGTTAATGACATACCGTGGATCAATGCCGGACATCCCTTCATCCAAATACTCATTTTGCATCTCGCGCAGATCGGCTTCTTTGTATCCTTCCACTTCTTCACCATCATACATGCGCATCTTTTTAACGAGATCCATGCCTTGTTTCTTCGTTTCCTTCAAGCGGGTAAGTATCGAAAAAATGGCTGCAGTCCGCAGTGCATGCGGTGCAATATGAACATGCTTCATGTCACTTTGCTGAATGAGCTTGGCATAGATTTTCTCTTCCTCGGACACTTTCAGATTGTACGGAATCGGCATGACAATCATCCGGGATTGTAGCGCCTCATTCTTCTTGTTGGAGATAAAAGACTTATACTCCGATTCATTCGTATGCGCCACAATCATTTCATCCGCACTGATTAAGGCAAAGCGTCCTGCTTTGAAGTTCCCTTCCTGCGTGAGCGACAGGAGATTCCACAGGAATTTCTCATCACATTTCAACATCTCCTGGAACTCCATTAACCCACGGTTCGCCTTGTTTAACTCCCCATCAAAACGATAGGCACGTGGATCGGATTCGGAACCAAACTCGGTAATGGTGGAGAAGTCGATACTACCCGTCAGATCGGCAATATCCTGCGATTTCGGATCGGATGGACTGAACGTTCCTATTCCCACGCGATTATCTTCGGAAACAATGACGCGTTCCACAGGCACCTTGCTGATATCACCACCGTATTCGGTACGGAGCCTCATCTGGCAGGATGGGCAAAGGTTACCCTCAATCCGGACTCCAATTTCCTTTTCCACTTCAGGGCGAAGCTCCAGTGGAATCAGATGCAGCGGTTCCTCATGCATCGGGCATCCATCAATGGCGTATATGGCACCTTTCTCTGTCCGCGAGAACTGTTCAAGCCCTCGCTTCAGCAGCGTCACCAGCGTTGATTTCCCTCCACTTACAGGACCCATCAGGAGCAAGATCCGCTTACGTACATCCAGACGACGTGCTGCCGAGTGGAAGTATTCTTCAACCAGCTTCTCAATCGAGCGATCCAGTCCAAAGATCTCCTGTTCAAAAAACTTGTACCGCTTATGCCCACCTACTTCTTCCACGCCAAACGATTCAATCATCTCATACACTCTGGCGTGAGCCGTCATTGCCGGAGTCGGGTCCTCTCTCAGCAGTGCAATATAATCTTCAAATGTTCCGTTCCATGTCAAACGGTCACTCTCTGCCCGATGTTCCGCAACGCGTTCAAAAATATTCATGCTTGGTACCTCCCATGGCTCCTTTAGTGTGATTGTCAACCATTCCGAATGGTATGAAGAAATCAATAGAATTGCGGCTCCTGCTTGAATACCAATCTTGCGGTCCTGTGTAGTCCCGCCACCCTCTGTCCAAACGTCTTGTTTTGTTGTGAAAAGTGTATTACATACCTATGCGGCAATTCGGATAAGTTGACCTCTTTTTTTCAATCAACCGCTTCGAATTTTGGCTTTTCCCTGTTCTATCAGACATCTTGTGCCTTCAGAAAAAAAAGAACGAATATGATATAATGAGGGTTCTAAATTCAGGAAACCGGACAACACATGGTCAGAGACAGGCCACTTCAGGAAAGGAGCACGGACGATGGCAGTGAAATACGAAACCGAATTATATTCGCCTGTGAAGGCTTTCTTCGAGCAGCGCGGCTTCGACGTCAAGGCGGAAGTCAGACATTGTGACCTCGTCGGAGTCAGATCGGACCAGGACGAACCACTGATTGTGGAGATGAAAAAAACATTTAACCTCTCCCTGTTGTTGCAGGGCATGCAGCGCTTGAAGCTTAGCCCGTTCGTGTATCTAGCCGTCGAGCGCAATCGTAGCAAACGCGGTGCCGTGAACCAACGCTGGAGCGAACTGACTGCACTATGCAGACAACTTGGTCTGGGGCTGCTGACTGTCACATTTTACAAAACCAAAGCCCCCCTGATTGATGTACTGTGCGAACCTTCCGCCCAGACGCCCCTTACTAGCGCCAATCAATTTGCCCGCAAAAGCGGTGTTCGGCGGAAACGATTGCTCAAAGAATTCGACGAACGCAGCGGAGACTACAATACGGGAGGCAGTACACGAAGACAGCTGGTCACAGCATATCGTGAGAAGGCTTTACGTGTCGCATCCGCTCTACGAACGAACGGAGAAGCCTCCCCGGCCAACCTTGCCAGACAGACAGGCGTAGGTTCTGCAGCAGCAATTCTGCAAAAAAATTATTACGGCTGGTTTGAACGCCTCTCCCGTGGAAAGTATATTTTGACGATTAAGGGAGTACAGGCGTTAACCGAGCATGCACACATGCTTGAGGATAATGATATGATCGAACGAACCATTAATGAACTTGATGTAACGTATTCTGTATCTGGTGAAAATAAGGACGACCTTGCACACATCGCTGAAACAGCGGAGCAGTACTTAAAAAATACAGGCCATATCTGATATGGAATCATCTGAAGTAACGGATGTGAAAAAAATGAGAAGGCAAAAAAACACCTGTAATCTCCACTGGAGACTACAGGTGTTTTGATGTGTTCTATATAGAAGATTGTTATTAGAATTTTACTGCTACTTCGGAAGCCAATTTCAGACCTGCAGTAACGATTTCTTCAGCACGATCTGCAGAAGCGTTATGTCCTTCAACGATAACCACTTCAGGGTTTTGAATGCCCCACAAGCCGAGAACTGTTTTCAGGAAGTTCAGGGACATTTCAGCAGCTGCCATTGGGCCTTCGGAATAAACGCCACCACGTGCGTTAAGCAAAGCTACTTTTTTGTCGCCAGCAAGTCCTACAGGACCTTCAGCAGTGTATTTGAATGTTTTACCAGCTTGGCTCAGGTAAGCAATGTAGTTTACCAATGGAGCTGGAACAGTGAAGTTCCACAGTGGGAATGCAAATACAACTTTGTCAGCTGCCAGGAATTGATCTTGCAATTGTGCTGCAAGTGAAGCTGCTTTTTGCTCGTCAGCTGTCAGTTCAAAACCGTTAGCTGCTTTGTAAGTGCCTGTGATAGCAGTGTTACCATAGAATGGGAATTCTGTATTGTAGAGATCCAACTCAGTAACTGTGTCACCTGGGTGGGACTCTTTGTATGCGCTCAAGAATGCATCGTACAATTTAACGCTGACTGCTTGATCTGCAGGACGGTCATTTGCTTTAACAAATAAAATATTAGACATGTTGAATTTTCCCCCGTTAGATAAAATATATGAGTGCTTTTTCTGAACTGGCCACCATTGTAGCTTATATAAAGAAACCAACAACTCATTAATTCATATTATATATAAAAATGTTAGTGGATGCAATAACGTAATCACTTTGGTCATGAACCAATTTTAATTTTTGCTATAAAATCTATTTTGATCTGACTTAGCTACGAGCCGTAAATTCGGAAATGGCTTCACTGATCAGGTTCATGCCAAGTAGCAATTCATCCCGGCCCGGATGGCTAAAGTTCAATCGGATGTAACGTTGATCCTGTACACCTGTGGAGCATAGTGATCCAGGAAGAAAAGATACACCTTTGGGCAAAGCCGCCTTAAGCAGAGCGCCACTATCCAATCCTTCCGGCAACTGTACCCACAGATACATTCCGCCCTCAGGGATATTGTACTGACACCCTTTCCAGCCCGGCCTCTTCAACAGTTCAAGCATCAGTTTGAGTCTTGTCTTATACTCCCGATTCAACATGGATAGGTGATCACTCCAACGAAAAGGGGAATGGGCAAGCAGTTGATACAACAGCCGCTGATTCATCGGACTGGACTGACCATCTGCAATCCGTTTAACCGAGGCCATCGCCTGAATCAGCGCAGGATGTCCAGCGGCCCATCCGGTTCGAAGAGCGGGCGCTACCGTTTTGCTAAATGAACCAATGTAGAGAACATGTCCACCCTGATCGGCAGTATCCAGTGCAAAGAGTGAAGGATATTTACGATAGAATTCCGTTGGCTCAAGGCCATCGAAATGGAGCTCTCCATAAGAATCATCTTCCACAAGCAGTACACCATAGCGCGAACACAGCTCAAGGACAGCCTCCCGCCGTTCCATACTCCACAAAGCACCGGTCGGATTCGAGAAACTGGGTGCAGCAAAAAGCAGCTTCGGTCTAACCTGCTGCATGTGTTGCTCCAAAAGGTCTGGCAATATGCCGTCCCGATCACCCATTACGGGCACAATCTTGGCTCCTTGCATCTCCAGAACCTCAAGACAGCCTGGGGATGTGGGATGTTCAACCAGTACAGAATCTCCGGGCTCAAGTAATAGACGCATCACCAGATCGATGGCCTGCTGGGTACCAGTGGTCAACAGAATCTGCTCGGGTACCGTTCGTATGCCTTTGCGTGCATTCCAGTCTTTGTTCAACCACTCTCTTAGGGGCGTATAGCCTGCTGGCTCTCCATATTGCAATGCGGAGGGGCCTGAACTAAAGACAGACACCGCTGCTTCTTCCAACAATTTGAAAGGAAACAACTCCTCCGCAGGCAATTCTTCTGCCAGAGAAATGAAATAATCCCTGCCAGACATCTCACGTATATCCCTCAGTGGTGATGACAAAAGCCTGTTGGTACGGGAAGCAAAGAAATATTTCATCGATCCGTTCCCCTTTCGTCCCTATTCCGAAACTGTACTCGCAGTCCGCAGCCCTACAACCTATTCCTGCGCGCCATCGAATATGACCGGATGCATACAGAACTGTTGTGATCATGGGAAGAACAAACCTGTTTCGTCAGGATCCCGTCTTCACTTGTCTTGCATGCAAGGCATAACGTTCAATGGCCTGTGCTCTACTGCTTACTTCCAGCTTCACGTATATTTTACGCAGGTAATTATCAATGGAACGTCTGCTAACGTTGATCTCATTCGCTATTTTATCATAGGTTACACCCTGAACAATTCTTTCCATGATAAAAGTTTCGGTTTCTGTTAATTCAATGACACGTGCTTCTGTCGGAGACTCCACAGGTTGCGCCCACTCCGCACTGTTTAACCACGACAATGGAATGGACACATGGCCCTCACGTAATCCAGAGATCAGATGAATCAGCTGGCTAGGGGAAGCCTGTTTGGATAACATGCCGCTTGCACCAAGGCTCATCAGATGACGAAACAGCTTCACATTGTCTTCATCCGTCAAAATGATGATGTGACTGTGAGCTGACAGATTCTTCATCTGGGAAATATATTGATCTGCCTGGCCCTCTGGAAGACGATAATCCATCAGAATCAGATCAGGCTGGTGAATATTCACCAGTTCGAGCCCTTCTGTTCCGGTCGAAGTCATGCCACGTACCGTCAGATCTTGCTGCTCTTCCAAAATCAATTTTGTACCGAGCATGCTGGTGGGGTGGATATCTATGATGACCACCTGCCATACTTTTTTCATTGTTGTTCCCCCTGTTATGTATTGGACAAATAACTTCTAGCTTCTGTCATGATAATTCCATCGTCTATGCGACAGTCCGAGTATAGAAGAAGCATAGGTCGGATTATGTCGAAAAACAGAAAAATACAGGAGGAAGCCGATAAAAAAGCTCTATTTTCACTGTATTTTGTTATAAAAACACCATGACGTCCCTCTTCCCATCCCCGGAAAGGTCAAAATATAGTATAAATTTCCTGCATTTCTATCTAAAAAAGTCGAAAAACCTGCCCAAAGTTCCTACTTATTGCATCTATAAGAAATTGTATCCTAGGACTTCCTTCCGATGCAATCTCTTTTTACTCTATTAAGTAAAGAATTTCATTTTTGCGTAATCAAAAGGGGCATGATAGAATGAGAACTGGAAATTTTTTTGTACCTATAAATGACCAGGAGTGATGATATGAAACCATCTGCCCCGTCCTCTGACATCCATCACACCCGGAGCGCCAAAGGCAAGGCTGGATCTTCAATCAAGCTGTTTCTGGTAATGTGGATTGTTCTCATTGCACTAGGAGTCGTTGGAACCTACTATTATAGTAACCATCTCCAGCAACAGATGATTAACCAGCTTCAAGCCCATAATCAGCAGCAGATTGCAGCGCTAAAAACCGACTACGAAAATCAGCTAACAACGATATCTAAGGAAGTAGAAGACCTGCAGGGACAGGTTCAATCCTTCAATGAATTGCTGACTTTCACCAAGGATAATGCAAGTGACAAAACGGATAACAGCAACAAACTGTATACCCAGCTTAGCGAAGTCAAAAAACAACTGGAGACACTCCAGAAAAAGATGGACCTGCTCAAATGATTACACCCGTCAAACAGGTTAATCGTTTTTTTATGCTTGCACTCGCTCCTTTTGTTGGATTGATATTATGCCTGCTGCTGCTTCGTCCTCCACTTGAACCCGGAGATTTGATGCCTACCGAACTGTCAGAGGATACGATTACACCCCGGACCCAAGCAATTAGCCAAGAGCTTGCGGGGGCAAAAGATGCTGCTGTCCAGACTTCTTCTTCTATTAAAAGAACGACACAGCTCTATAATAAAACAACAAGTACGATGTCTACACTTGTGCAGAAGGCTTCCGCCCAAGCGGATCGTCCGGAAATGATCTACAACAAACGGATTTCATCCAAGCTTGGCGTTCCATTTGAACGGGTAGACAGTGACCGGTTAACGATTGAAATGTACAGAGTGAATCCTGGCAGCTATAAGGGCTATGCCATGAAGATCAAGTTAAAAGACCCTACGGCCATGCAGATGGCTCTAGACAGTGAACCTGGGCGTTCTGAAACGACCATGCAGGCTGTGAAGCGTAACGGCGCAATTGCCGGAATCAACGCAGGTGGATTTGCTGACAGTGGCGGCAAACGTTATCCACTTAGCACAACCGTCATGGACGGGAAATACGTGAACGGTTTCCAGGCCAGTTTCAAAGATCTGTTTTTTGTAGGGCTTAACGATGCCGGCAAACTGGTTGGAGGCAAGTTCTTCGACAAAAACTCACTGGATCGCCTGCAACCACAATTTGGGGCTACGTTTGTACCCGTGCTGCTACAGAATGGACGTAAAACCGCAATTCCCGACAAATGGAAAGTATCACCCAAACGAGCACCACGTACAGTCATTGGCAATTATAAAGATGATCAGTTATTGATTATTGTAGTTGACGGATATAATGAGGGCGGAAGTTCCGGTGCTACCCTTGAAGAGTTGCAAGGGCGGTTGTACAAGCTTGGGGTGATCGATGCCTATAATCTGGATGGCGGTGGATCATCCTCACTTATTCTGAATAATCGGGTCGTGAATAACCCTTCAGATGGCAGCCTCAGACCGGTGCCCACACACTTTTTATTTTACAAATAATAGGGTGAAGCATTTCTTTTCTACCTATAATGGTTATAATAGAAGAAAATGAGCTTGTGCAGGAGGTGCGAAGGGTATGTCATTTTCACTGACATTCTGGATTATTGCAATCGTATTGACTCTCTTCATTACAGGCATTCTCACTTCATCCTACAACAATGACAAAACAAAAGGCTTGTAAAGGCCAAGCCTCTCTCCGGAGAGGCTTTTTCTATTGCTTCATCCTCGAAATAACAAGAGACAAGGCTTAAAAGAATGATTCGATTCTTCTAAGCCTTGTCTCTTGCTGTATTCGGGATCAATAGCTAACCGCCCGGTCATTCCGCATGGATATAACCGAATCAGACGGAATAGGCCCACTCACCGACCCACCCTCAACTAATGTCACATAAATTCGTTCATGATCAACGGGTTCTCCAGCAATAATCTTGATCAATTGTTCAGCAGCGAGCGATCCCCACTTGCGCTTGGAATAATCAATGCTTGCCAATCTCGGCTGGACGTATTTGCTCAATTCAATATTGTCGAATCCAATGACATCAATCTCTTGACCAACGCCAAATGCACTGTCTGCCAGACGATCACACAAGCCAATAGCCATCTCATCATTGAGGCAGAATACCGCTGCGGGTCCATCATACACCTGCACAATCTGATCTGCGGCTTGTTCTCCACCACTCTTCTCGAAATCTCCCGTGATCTCAATCCATTCCACATCGGCTTCACGTTCCGCAACCTGTCTTACTGCCTTTAACCGCTGCACAGAGTCAAACGAACCTTCCGGTCCTGTCACCACATAGATTTTCTTATGTCCCTGTTCAATAAGATGTTCCATCGCAAGTGTCGCCCCTGCCTTATTATCCAGCAGAACCTGATTAATGTTGGGATGATCCATCTCACGGTCCAATACAACGATTTTGTGCCCACGATCGGCATACTGCATTAGTTCCTCACTTGCAAACGTATGATCCAGAATGATTGCACCATCAATCATCCTCTCTGGAAGCATGCGATGGGATTGTTTACCACTGCACACGATCAGGTCATAGCCTTGAGCATTACATACGGCTTTCATGCCACTCAGCAAGTCTCCATACACATCTCCTCTAAAATCGGTCAAGAATACACCTAGAATTTTGGATTCCCTCTTCTTCAGTGTTCTTGCTGCGGCATTTGGAACATAGTTCAGTTCTTTGGCAATGGCCAAAATTTTGGAACTCGTCTCATCGGTCACTTTGTTGCTGCCATTCAGCGCATATGACACAGTAGAGATGGAAACTCCCGCCTGTTTGGCGATATCCTTGATACTGACCACATTCTTCGCTCCCCTGTTATGTTTATCAGGCCCTCCATAGTGAAAGGCCTGACACATTACTCTTTCCATCCCCCGGATTAAACGAGTCTGAATGATTTCTTCTGGGTATCCCGACTGTTTGCACCAACAAGAATATGGAACTCGCCTCGATCACTGCGATGACTTAAGTCCGAATGGTGATAACGAAGCTGTTCTTCATTTAATGTAAACGTGGCTGTACCCGTCTCGCCTGGCGCAAGTGCAAGCTTCACATATCCTTTCAGCTCACGCATAGGACGAACGACTTCACCCGTTACATCTCGAACGTACAACTGAACAGTCTCCACGCCCGCGCGCTCACCCGTGTTTGTTACACGTACTTGGATGCTCAGGGAATCTTCGGCAGTCATCTCGTTACTTGACACTTCAAGATCACCATAAGAGAAAGAAGTGTAGGAGAGACCATAACCGAACGGAAGCAAAGGTTCATTCGGGCTGTCAATGTATTTGGAGACATAACGTTCTTCCGTCTTCTCCGGGTTCAGTGGACGACCTGTATTGAAATGGTTGTAATAGACCGGAATCTGACCTACGGACTGCGGGAAAGACATCGTCAGACGTGCAGATGGATTCACTACACCTGTCAGAACATCTGCGATCGCTGCTCCGCCTTCACTACCTGGGAACCAGGCTTCAAGAACGGCATCCGATTCATCGATTACACCATGCAGATCCAATGGACGGCCGTTGAAAATAACGCTGACAATCGGTTTTCCCGCTGCTTTGAGCTGTTTAACCAATTCCAATTGGGCTGCTGGCAGACGAATATCCGTGCGCGAGCCACCTTCTCCACTCATCTCGGAGTCTTCACCAAGAGCAAGGACAATCAGGTCTGCTTTGCTTGCCACTTCCAGGGCTTCGGCAATCTGCTCAGCTGTAATCGTATGAACATTACTGCCTTGAGCAAATTGAACTTTCCCATCCGTCAAGCGTTCTTGCAGAGCTGTTCCGAGCTTGACTGCATCTTCCTTAACTCCTTCACAAGACCACCAGCCGAGAATATCAGGACTCTGTGCAAAAGGACCAATAAGGGCTACATTAGCTTCAGGCTGAAGCGGAAGCACGCTGTCATCATTCTTCAACAGGACAGCCGATTTGGTTGCCAGTTCATACGATACCTGACGGTGCTCTTTGGAGAACACAATCTCGCGTTCACGAACCGGATCAGCTGCACGTAGCGGATTGTCGAACAATCCCAGCTTTTCTTTTAGTTGCAGAATTCGCAGAACGGCTTCATCAATGAGCTTCTCATCCACTTCACCACTCTCAATCAATTCAGGCAAATGATGCACATAACAAGGTGTCATCATCTCCATATCTACTCCTGCGCGAATGGCACGATATGCCGCTTCACGATCATCTTCTGCAGCACCATGCGCAATCATCTCGCGAATGGAAGCCCAATCCGAGATTAATACACCATCAAAGCCCCACTCTTCACGCAAAATGCCGCGCATTAACTTCTCATTGCCACTTGCCGGAATACCGTCAACCGTATTGAACGAAGTCATGACCATTTCCACGCCCGCATCCAACGCTGCTTTGTACGCTGGCAAATAGTACTCACGCAAGTTACGCTCAGACATGTCCACCGTATTGTAATCCCGACCACCCTCAGCCGCTCCATACGCCGCGAAGTGTTTAACACAGGCTGCAAGACGATCTGGCTCATCCTTCAAGCTGTCGCCCTGATATCCACGTACAAACGCAGCCGCGAACAAACTGTTCAGATAAGGATCTTCTCCTGTCGTTTCCATCACACGGCCCCAGCGCGGGTCACGAACCAGATCCACCATAGGTGCAAAGGTAACATGCAAACCGGATACAGCTGATTCACGTGCTGCAATTTCAGCACTTTTCTCAGCCAGTTCTGTGTCCCATGAACAACCGATCGCCAGTGGAATCGGAAAAATGGTTTTGAATCCATGAACTACGTCAGCCATGAACAAAAGCGGAATGCCCAAACGGCTTTTTTTCATATAAGCTTGCTGTACATCAATGATGGCCTGCGCACCGGACAACCCTAGAATGGACCCACTAGCATCCACGGACTGCTCCGTAATTCCCATCTCTTCCATCGGCCCTGTGATCTGACCTTCGACATTTGTTCCTTCATAAAAGTTGGCGGTCAACTGAAGAAGCTGAGCTGTTTTTTCCTCCAACGTCATCTGTTTTACCAGGTCTAACAACTGCTCGTTATTCATCTGATCGTATCCTCCACTATAAGTTGTTGAAATAAAGAACCCGGCTGCGTTCGGGGAGAGACCGCGCACCGGGTTCAAAATTTATTACTGAATGATTACTAGAATTTATCGTTTAGCTCATCCAGATAAGGTTGAACCAGGGACATTTTACTGTTTACCCATTCTTTCCAGTTTGCCTCTAGATCTCCGTTTTTGAGGATCAAGTTGGCATATTCATTCTGGTAGTCGAATGAAGCCTGACTCTTAGCTTTGGAATCGTACAGGTTGACATCCCAATCGTATGGCGCAAGCGATTTGCCTTCTGTACCGAGTTTTGCTTTTTCTTCGAACAATTTCACGGCTCTATCACGGTAATCTTTTTTGATTGCAGGGTTTACAACACTGAAGTCGTCACCGAGCAGGTACAGACCTTCGAAACGTGCTGGATATTTATCTTCCAATACCGTTCCTTCTGGCAACAAGCTAACGAGTTCGTTGTTTTCATCATATTTCCAATCTTTTCCTTCAAAGCCCATGTTGATGAGCAACTGTCCTTCTTTTGTTGCAGAGTAATCGATCAGATCCATGATCCGTTCGAATTTCTCGTCACTAATTTCCGGATTGAAGATCAATGCCGACCAGAAGTTGGCTTGCTCCATGTTACGGTATTTACCGTCATCGCCTACTACGATTGCTGTGTGTACCAGTTCATCACTATCTACACCCAGATTTTTTTTCATATCGGAATCCAGACCTTGTCTGTACGAAGCCAGTCCGCCCAGACTTGTTACAGCAGCTGTACCTGTTACTTTGAAGTTGTTTTGACCTTCATTGTTTTTCCATGTGTAGAACTCAGGATTGAGCAGTCCATCTTTGTAGGCTTTTTGCATCAATTTAAGTCCTGTCAGCGTTTCAGGATCTGCTGGTCCCCAGTGGAATTGGCCATCTTCACCTTTGTAGAACGGAGAGTCAGTCATGGCATGCACACTGTTTGGCATAATCATGTTTGTCATGGCATCTGCCGCATTGTAGGACAGAGGTACAAGTTTGTTACCCACTTTGCCTGGATCTTTTTCTTTCACTAGCGCAGCATATTCATTCAATTCGGTTGTTGTATAAGCATCTTTCAGTTCAAAACCAACTGCTTCAGCCCAGTCTTTACGAAGCGCAATGACACCAATTTGGTTCGTCAGTGGGTCAGCCGGTTTGTTCTCGAAATAGATTGGTCTAGGCAGGACATATGTTCCACCTGTCAATTCTTCCAACTTGTCTCCAAGACCCGTCAAATTGTAAGCTGCTGCCACGTTAGGCCAGCGTTCTTTCCAGTCATCCGGGAATTTGTAGAACAAACCTTGTTCAATGCTGTTAATGGCATCGCCATGTACGTAGTTCCATACCGCTACATCCGGCAAGTCGCCAGAGTTGATCCACAGACGAAGCTTCTCGCCCCATGAATCCCAATCGATATAGTTGTAGTCCCATGTTAAATTAAATTTGTCTGTCCAGAACTTGTGGAAGTCATTATCCAGGTTCCCGTTTTTGATTTCTGTCAGGTTAGCTACAGAGATGGTCAGGTTGTCTTTGTAATTTCCCTCTGCATCTTTTTCGTTACCACCTGAAGCTCCTTGACTGGAACAAGCGGTCACCATCAGCATAACTACACTAAGCGTGATGGCAAAGAGAGCTCTTACTGACAACTTTTTGTTCGTTTTCATGTTTTACCCCCATGTTTTTTAGTAGAATTTTATTGCAAAATCCTATACGTATATCAGGTCTTGATTGCCCCTGTTAATACCCCTTTGGCAAAGTGTTTTTGCAGCATTGGGAAGAAACACATAATTGGTACCATGGTGACAAATACGGCCGCCATCTTCATGCCCATTGAGAAGTTGCTTGCCTGGGCAGCATCCACACTGGATGCATTGGATGCATTCGTCGTAGATGTCACGATAATATTTCGGAGTACATTCTGGAGCGGTAACTGATCCGCTTTTCGAAGGAATATCATCGCATCATACCAACTGTTCCAATAAGCCACACCGTAGAACAACGTGATTGTAGCCATAATTGGTGTAGCAAGCGGAAGAACAACGGAGAACAAAATTCTCCACTCTCCTGCTCCATCCAGTCTCGCCGATTCCATCAGCGATTCAGGCAAGGTGTAGAAGTAGTTCATCATCAGAATCATGTTAAACGCACTGAAGCTTCCCGCCAGGATAACGGACCACAACGTACCTGTAAGATGAAGTGATTTCATGATCAGGTACAGTGGTACGATACCACCATTAAAGATCATGGTGAACAGTACCAGGAAGAATATAAATTTCTTAAACGGAAATTTGTTGCGACTAAGGCCGTATGCCATGCTTGTTGTCAGGAACAAGCTGAGTGGCAAGCCGATGACTAGCAATATAATTGTATTTTTGTACCCTGTCAGAATCGTTCCGTCAGCGAACAATGCCTTGTAGGAATCCAATGTCCATTCTTTAGGGAACATCAAAAATGGATTGTCAGCATATTCTTTTTGTGTTGCAAACGAAATCATGATGACATTCCAGAACGGAATCAGGATCATCAGGGCAAGCACGAGTAATACGGCGAAAATAATGTAATCGAGAAGTGTCATTTTTTCTGTACCAATTCTCGGTTTTTTGTTAGCTTTCTTGCTCATCTCATTTTTCCTCCTCTCTTATCGGAACAAACCGTCTCCGCCAAGCCACTTGGCAAATCTGTCAGCAAGAAGCAGCAAGGCCATATTCACCAGGGAACGGAACAAGCTGACCGCTGTCGAGAATGAGAAATCGGTAGATGACTGGAACGTAATCCGATAGATATATACATCGAGTACTTCCGATACATTTTTGGTAGCGGCATTTGCCAAGTTGAAGATCTGGTCAAACCCGGAAGACATCAATCCACCAACCGACAGAATAAACATGATTGTGATGGTTGGAAGGATGTTCGGTAAAGTAATTTTGAACATCTGTTGCATACGGGAAGCCCCGTCAATCTGTGCTGATTCATACTGATCCTGATCAATACCGGAGATGGCAGCCAGGAATATAATCGCGCCCCATCCACTTGATTTCCAGATATCAGTCAACAGCAACATTGGTACAAAGTTGGATTCAGACCCCAGGAAGTTAATCGTTGGCAATCCGAGTAATCCGAGCGCGCTATTTACCAGTCCGTCATATGCCAGCACATTGATGACTACCCCGGATACGATGATCCAGGACAGGAAGTGCGGGAACGTAAGAACGGTTTGGAATAATTTTTTCCCTCTGCGCATCCGCAATTCATTCAGCAACAGCGCCAGAATGATCGGGAACGGGAACTGAATAATCAGTTTCAGAATATTGATGTACAGCGTACGCCATACTGCGTCGATAAAGGTTGGATCACGGAAAACATATTTGAAGTTCTCGAATCCGCTCCATGGACTTCCCCAGATGCCCAGGTTGGCCTTGTAATCTTTGAATGCCAGAGACAGGCCACCCATCGGCATGTAGGCAAACAGAATTAGCCAGACAAGCCCCGGAATAAGCAGGGTGTATGTCATTCGGTGCTTCCAGATTTCAGTCCAGAGCGAATTGCCCTTCACGTTTCCCTTCAGCTTTTTGCTAGGTCCTTCGGCTGCAGGTTTCACATTGCATCTCCTCACTCTACTATGGTCTTGTCGTTGTACAGAAAATCAAACATCGTTCTCAGGTGGTGCTCCCAAAATTTCCATTCATGAGCCCCCGGCGTCTCCACATACCGAAAATCAAAGGCAGTCCCCTGCATGTATCTCGCATAGTCGCGATTCATCTCTACGAAGGGGTCACTATCGCCACAGCAACTGAGGATATCCGGTAAAGCAACACCCTGTTCCAGCAGCTTGGCCGACAGTGCGTAAATATCCTGATCGGCTTTCACCTGTAAACGTTCTCCAAAAACCGCTTTCATTTCCTTGATCATGGTCGCTGGCATATGGGGATCATGGAGTCGTGTCTGGATATCCGTTACGCCGGATAGAGACACTACTTTGCGATATCGCTCTGGATAAGTTAGTCCACATTTCAGTGCACCATATCCACCCATGGATAAACCGGCGACGTATGTTTTCTCCGGATCAGGATTCAGATTGAGCAGACGCTTGCATATTTCAGGTAACTCCTGAGTGATGTAGTGGAAGTAATCCAGGCCGTATTCCATATCGGTGTAATAGCTTCGATTCGCTTCCGGCATAATGATCGTACAGCCATATTGCGCTGCATACATCTCAATTGTGGTTAACCGCTGCCAGGTACTCGCATTATCGCCTGCCCCGTGCAACAGATATAGTGTACCGCCTGAAGTCTCTCCGGAGTCACTGGACACAACATGTATGCTGGTATTCATGCATAAGGTTGGCGATCCAGTTTCGATCGTTATATGCGCCATAAATGTAACCCCTCTCATCATCGCCTGCTGTCTTTACTCATTCGTTTCTCTGGCGTTGGATTGCAGGCTGTTGTAGATTCCCTTGTATTACGATGGGTTATCGAAACGATTTTCTCGAATCGTTTCAAAACATAGCCAACGTTGATTCACATGGACTTCATTACAACACTTTTAATGTGGAAGCGATTTCTTCGAATCGTTTCGAATAAATCATAAGCCCGATGAGTAAATCCTGTCAATAACCTTTTTACAAATTTCGCGTTTTTTTCTCGAAAAAATGCTCTTTTAAGTCTAAATTTGCGTCCAAAGACACTATTATTACGAAAAAATGAAAATTTAGTAAGTGCTATTACAACTTTAATTGACACCAAACCAGGTTTATACTAACATGGGTTCTGATTTTGCATTCGAATTACGGAAACGTTTCACCAACCGATTTTACTCAGGTTTCACCTGATATTAGGGAGGTTAATATGTCTGAGCAACTCAAAGGTTTCATTCATACGATTACGGAGCAACAATTGAACGTTTTTTCCATTCGCATATTACAAAAAGGGCATCTGCTTGCCCATTGGGACCGGGATAAGGATCAGCGCAGGGTACAACATTCCATCAGCAAATCCTTCACCTGTATGGCCGTTGGACTTGCGCTTGAAGAAGGTCTGTTACATCTGGATGCGACACTTGGTGATTATTTCTCTTATGATCATGTACTCATTGCACAGCACAATCTCCCATCTCCACGGGAATTGAAGTTACGTGATCTGCTCCGAATGTCTTCGGGTCATGACTCTCCCCCTCTTTGGGCTGATGAACGAGCTTCATTGACCGAAAAGGACTGGGCGAAATATTATATGTCTCTGCCTCTGGACCGGGTACCTGGAGAACAATTTACATATAGCAGTGGGGATACATTTATGATCTCAGCCATGCTACAGGCTGCTACCGGCCAAACCGTGAAAGATTACCTGACTCCACGGTTATTTGATCCACTTGGCATTCATGATGTAGAGTGGGAAACCTCTCCACTCGGCGTAACGCTTGGTTGTGCAGGTCTTTGGATAAGCAATGAGGAACTGAGTCGATTTGGACAGTTACTGCTGCAGGAGGGCTTTTGGGAAGGCAGACAGCTTGTACCTGCAGATTGGATTCGACAGGCTACGTCCCCGCAGATCGAAACGACTGGAGACGGTGATTGGGGAAAAGGTTACGGGTATCAGTTCTGGATGTGTTCTCATGACGCTTACCGCGCCGATGGCGCCTATGGTCAGTTGTGTATCGTAATTCCCTCAAAGGAAGCTGTCATATGTATTAATAGTGAGGAAGAAAATATGCAAGGCATCTTGAATGCCGTATGGAATGAGGTATTACCCCTCTACACCAAGGGATAGTCTATCTTTTTTCAATCTGCAATTATGCCATCCAATTGATAATAAAACAAAAAAACGCCACGGGGTCAATGGACCCCATGACGTTATTTCTTATCCGTGTTGTGGAAGCTGAGTCATTTCATCTAAACATTGTGCGCATATGTAACGCTCTTTGAACTCGTTGACTTCCTCGATGGATCCGCAGAAAATACATTTTGGACGATATCTCTCCAAGATAATATGGTCCCCTTGTACTAAGATCTCTACAGGATCTCCCTCATTCATTTGATACCTTTTACGCAAAGATTTAGGCAATACGATCCTACCTAATTGGTCAACTTTGCGAACTACTCCAGCTGGCTTCATAGCTACGGCACACCTCTCCTATCTTACTCTAAATTTCTAGGTACATTTGTACTATGTTTATAGATTCGCCAAGATTTTGTCGAATCCTGCTGGAAATAAACATTTTTTGTCCTTTTTTTTGAAAAATGTTTTTTTACCGAATTCTAGCCGTCATTTATAACCTAAATTTATCCTTCTAACCCGGGGAAATTGAGCTGGCGCAACGCTTCATATACAATAATTGCTGCCGAATTGGACAGATTTAATGATCTAACGTCACCAGTCATTGGCATTTTCATGCATGTATCGGGATTCGCAGCAATTAATTCAGGTGGCAGGCCTTTAGTCTCTTTACCAAAAACGAGGAAATCTCCATCCTGAAAATTAAAATCACTGTATCGGTTCTTGGCCTTCGTAGTTGCGTAGAAGAAACGACCTTCCGAATATTTTTCCTGAACCTCAGCAAATGAATCGTGGTATTCAATATGAACGGCATGCCAGTAGTCCAGCCCTGCACGTTTCAATGTAGCATCATCTGTTCGAAATCCAAGTGGGCGTACGAGATGCAGATGGGTACCGGTTGCCGCACAAGTACGCGAAATATTGCCTGTGTTCGCCGGAATTTCTGGTTCAACCAGAACGATGTGTAAAGCCATATGTGTTCAATCTCCTTTTCATTTTCATGTTGACGACAACCCTCTAATCTTAAAGAAAAGCCCTCCACACGTCAATGTGGAAGGCTCTGGTAAGGCACAGGATTAGACACAAAGGTCCATTACACCGTACCTATACTTTAATTATCCATTTGTCTTCTGGAAGTGGCTCATGAAGTCTGTCAGTGCCTTAACACTCTCATAAGGAGCAGCATTATAAATAGAGGCACGGAGACCACCCACACTGCGATGTCCTTTCAGACCTACAAATCCTTCTTCCTCCGAAGCCTTGATGAACTTTTTCTCCAGTTCTTCAGAAGCAAGACGGAAAGTTACATTCATGAGGGAACGATCTTCTTGTTCAACACAACCACGGTAGAAATCACCGGAAGCATCAATTGTGTTATAGAGCAATTCCGCTTTTTTCGTATTTTTTTGCTCAATACCAGCCAGTCCGCCCTGTTCTTCAATCCATTTCAATACTTCATTCACCATATATACCGAGAAGGATGGCGGCGTATTGTACAGGGAGTTGTTATCTACATGTGTGCTGTAACGAAGCATGGTTGGAATCGTTTTAGGCGATTCGCTCACCAGTTCCTCACGAGCAATTACAACCGTAATTCCGGATGGACCCAGGTTCTTCTGTGCACCCGCGTAGATCATGCCAAACTGATTAAGATCAAATGGTTTACAGAAAATATCACTCGACATGTCCGCAATCAGAGGTACTGAACCGGTATCCGGGAACGACTTGAATTGCGTACCTTCAATCGTTTCGTTGGAAGTCAGATGCACATAAGCCGTACGTTCAGGCAAACTCAGATTCGAAACATCCGGCAATTTCATAAACTTCTCTGCTTCCGAAGATGCAGCAACATGTGTCTCGCCGATCAACTTCGCCTCAGACAGAGCCTTCTTCGCCCAGCTGCCAGTCATCACGTAACTTGCAGTCTGCCCTGCCCCAAGCAGGTTCATTGGCAACATCGCGAACTGAGTGCTTGCACCGCCCTGCAGAAAGAGAACCTTGTATCCTTTTGGATTGCCTAGAAGCGACAACAACCGCTCCTGAGCTTCATTATGTACAGACTCATACACCGCTCCACGGTGAGACATCTCCATAATCGACATGCCTGTATTACGAAAATCTACAAATTCCGCCTGTGCACGCTCCAGTACCTCAAGTGGTAACGCCGCAGGTCCTGCATTAAAGTTATACGCTCTTTTTGTCACAAAATCCCCCGCCCTTTCCATCCGTAACTCTGACATACAAAGTGAATATTATCGCTATGATATCAGTATTCTCTATCTGCTTCAAGGGCAATATGCACTGAAGTGTTGAATTCAGGTCATCAAATTCCTTTATCACCCTGCAAAGTTAAAGCACTACATTGTTTAATTCAAGGAAAAGCCTCCGAGAGCGTGTCCCGGAGGCTTTAAGTTGGAACAAGAACTGTTCCGACCCCGACCGATTAGCAGTCGAAGTAAAGGCTGTACTCGTGCGGATGAATGCGGATCGCTACTGCTTTCGCTTCATCACGTTTGAGGTTGATGTAGTTTTCAATGAATTCTTTTGTGAATACGCCGCCTTCAGTCAAGAACTCGTTATCAGCTGCCAATGCATCAAGTGCTTCTTCGAGGGAAGCTGGCACACTGCGGATGTTTTCTTTATCTGCATCAGACAGGTCATAGATGTTTTTGTCGAGCGGACCATATCCAAGCTCAGTTGGGTTGATTTTGCGCTTGATTCCATCCAGACCAGCCATCAACATTGCGGAGAATGCCAAGTATGGGTTAGCTGTGGAGTCTGGTGTACGGAACTCGATACGACAACCTTTTGGTGTCACAGCTGCAACCGGAATACGAACTGCTGCGGAACGGTTACCTTTGGAGTAAACCAGGTTAACTGGTGCTTCGTAACCAGGTACAAGACGTTTGAATGAGTTTGTACTAGGGTTAGTCAAAGCGATCAGTGCCGGAGCATGGTACAAGATACCTCCGATGTAGTGCAGAGCCATTTCACTCAGGTTAGCATATCCCGCTTTGTCATAGAACAATGGGGAATCGCCATCAAAGATGGATTGGTGAACGTGCATTCCGCTACCATTATCACCGAACAATGGTTTTGGCATGAATGTTGCTACTTTACCATATTGACGTGCAGTGTTGTGCACGATGTATTTGTATGCAAGCAGGTTATCTGCTGTTTTCTTCAATGTATCAAAACGGAAGTTGATTTCGGCTTGACCTGCTGTCGCCACTTCATGGTGATGACGCTCGATCGACAGGCCTGCTTCTTCCAAAAGGCGACACATTTCGCTACGAATATCTTGTTGTGTATCCACTGGCGCTACTGGAACATATCCACCTTTAGTGCGAACTTTGAAGCCCAGGTTTCCGCCTTCTTCTTTGCGGTTGGTGTTCCATGAAGCTTCTTCGGAATCTACGAAGTAGGAAGAGCTGTTCGTGCCGCTCTCATAACGTACATCGTCGAAGATGAAGAACTCGGATTCAGGTGCGAAGAATGCCGCTGTACCTACACCGCTTTCTTGCAAATATGCTTCTGCTTTAACAGCGATGCTGCGTGGGTCACGCTCATAACGCTCGCCATCCGGAGTGAAGATATCACACATAACATTCAATGTAGGGTGTGCAGTGAACGGATCGACATAAGTCGCTTCAGGGTCTGGCATCATAACCATATCGGACTCTTCAATTCCGCGGAAACCTTGGATAGAAGAACCGTCAAAAGCTACTCCATTTACGAACGTGTCTGCATCAACAGCCGAAGCTGGCAACGAGATGTGATGTGCACGACCAGCTAAATCTACAAAACGAAAATCTACCCACTCGATGTTGTTCTCTTGAATTGATTTCAATACGTTTTCAACCGACATGTATTCGTCCTCCCAAATATTCCGAACATTAAACAACCCCACTAAGAAAATGTCTAAATTCGAATTTTTTTCTGTCGTCATTATAAATTTTAAAACATGACATCGTCAATACTTATGTAAGGTATTTTTTGAAGGGATGTTAGATATACTCACACTTTATAAATAACATAAATTCATATAACAACTATTTTCATATACATTTAACTGGTTTAATGCGGTAAAGCGACCCCTATTTTAACCTAAATCATGGGAAAAACTTCACATCATAAATGTTTCTTATCACTATTGATTAATAAATACGTTCAAAACTGCAAAATATGCAAAAAACCGAGCATCTATCTGATTCCGTTGCAATGAACGAGATCAGAGGAGATGCCCGGATGATGATCCAGACCTTGACTATAGAAATTTTTATTACACGCCTACACGTGCCGGGAAAAATTCTGCCGGTTGTTTGGCTGTGCTGAATGATTTACCCACGATTGGTGCCAATTTCTCCAGATCCTGCAATAGGTTAGCGAATTGGTCAGGGAACAAGGATTGCACACCATCTCCTGTCATGGAGTTATCCGGATCGGTATGCATTTCAATGATCAGGCCATTGGCACCCGCAGCAACGGAAGCTTTTGTCATCGGTTCCACCAGTTCACGTCGTCCAGTACCATGGCTCGGGTCAGAAATAACCGGCAAATGGCTCAGAGACTGCAGAACAGGGATTGCTGACAGATCCAGCGTATTCCGTGTGTAGGATTCAAACGTACGAATACCACGTTCACACAGCATAACATTTGGGTTACCACCCGCAAGAATGTATTCAGCCGCATTCAACAATTCATCGTATGTCGCACTGAAGCCACGTTTCAACAATACCGGTTTGCCACACTCGCCCAATTTGCGGAGCAGGTCAAAGTTCTGCATGTTACGTGTACCTACTTGCAGAATATCTGCGTACTCGGCGCAAATATCCACATACTCAGGTGTCATGACTTCTGTAATGGTCAGCAGATCATGTTTCTTGCCTGCTTCCGCCATCATGATCAATCCCTCTACGCCCGTTCCCTGGAAGCTGTAAGGACCCGTACGCGGCTTAAATGCTCCACCACGTAACACTTGCCCACCAGCAGCTTTCACAAGCCCGGCAATCTCATCAATCTGTGCAGCGGATTCAACCGCACATGGTCCGCCCATGACAACAAGTTCTTTTCCGCCGATATCTACACCTTTGATGGAGATCACCGTATCTTCCGGATGGAAGTCGCGGCTTGCCAACTTGTAAGACTTCGAGATCTTAACGACATTCTCGACACCTTTCATTTGGCGAAGATGCTCTTGCATTTTAGGTTCAACTTTACCAATCAAACCAATGATAGTACGATCCTCTCCGCGAGAGATATGCACCTGAAGCCCTTCTTTTTCAATAACTGCAACGATATCCTGAATCTGTTCCTCCGGTGTAGCCTTGCCTGCAATAACGATCATATTAATTCCCATCCTTCCTTGTATGAGAGCACAATCATTTCTTAACGTGCGTCTGATTAAATATAAAAACTCTGTCACGCTTAAACGCTTGTTCGCTTTTAAGCTTTTATCCGTTAAAGTGAATATACCATAGTTATCTGATTGCGTCAAGGTACACATTCCTTATCCATATACAAAAAGAATCCTGCTCCACAGGCTCCGACATTCGGATCTGCATAACAGGATTCTTCTCATTCACATCTCGTTTTTATTTCACATACACTTAGACTTACTTTTACATTTCCTTTGCCCTAAGGTGTACGTGTTTTTTCTCTAACTGGAGGCAACAGTTTGCTCATGTTCACGGTACGTTTGATCTCCCACGTCTCCGGCTTGTCATGTTCATACTGCTCCAGGTATAGGATGACTTCCTTCGTAATCGGTGTTGGTGTTGATGCACCCGAAGTAACCGCAACCTTATTTACACCTTTCAGCCATTCTTGCTGAATCTCGGAAACATCGGATACACGGTAGGCCGTAACACCCGCAATCTCCTCCGACACTTGTGCCAGACGGTTAGAGTTATTGCTGCGAGGATCACCCACCACGATAACCAGGTCCGCTTGACCCGCCTGTTCCGCGACAGCTTCCTGACGAACCTGAGTTGCGAGGCAAATCTCATTATGAATCTCTGCGCCCGGAAACTTCTCCAGCAGACGGCTCATAATGTGTTTGATATCCCACTGGCTCATCGTTGTCTGATTCGTAATAAGGATTTTGCCTGGAGATACATTCAGTTCTTCGATCTCTTCTTCCTTCTCGATCAGGTGAACGAGATCTGGTGCAACACCTACGGCACCTTCTGGTTCAGGGTGATTCTTTTTGCCGATATAGATGATCTGATAACCCTCTGCCGTCTTCTCCCGAATGAGATCATGTGTCTTGGTAACATCAGGGCATGTTGCATCCACTGTTGTCAATCCTTTGTCCCGTGCCAACTTGCGCACTTCAGGAGATACACCATGAGCTGTGAAAATAATCGTGCCACTCTCCACTTGGCTCAAAATATCCATCCGGTTCGGACCATCCAATGTAATAATACCTTCATCTTCAAAGGAATCCGTCACATGTTGGTTATGCACAATCATACCCAATATATAAATAGGTCGTGGTAAATCCAGATTGCGTGCCGCTTGACGCGCGAGCACCATCGCATCCACAACGCCGTAACAATATCCACGCGGCGAAATTCGCAGTACTTCCACTTGGTTGCCACCCGCTTTCTTTCTCGGCAACGTTGCCGATGTAATTGCAGTCCTGTCTATTATACCTTTATTCGATAGGCGGAGCAAAGACAACCGGCAACCAGATAATAAAGGTGGTTCCTTCTCCACGTCTGGTCACAACCTCAACCGATCCATGGTGTTCCTCAATAATCCACTTTGCAATCGAAAGTCCCAGACCGATGCCAGGTGTAGCCCCGCGGGATTCATCTGCCCGATAGAAGCGATCAAAGATGAACGGCACTTCGTCCCGATCCATCCCAATACCGGTGTCGCTGATGCGTAGTCCCACCTGGCCCTTGTATAATACGGCATCCAGCGTCACAGAGCCTTCAGGTGTGTATTTAAACGCATTTTCGATGAAAATAAACAGCATCTGTTGCAGATAGTCCTTGCTACCATTCACATAAATGCCGTTCAGGATGGAGAAATCTCCTGGAAGCCAGTCTGCATGACGATCCAGAAATTGTGCTCTGCGTGCCACTTCCTGTACGAGAATCTGCAGCGGGATCGGATTTAGTTCAATTTTCTGCCCCGTATCCGCTCTCGCCAGCGATAACATGTCGCTGATCAGCCTGCTCATACGTTTTCCCTCGTCCGCCATATCTTCAATGGCTTCCAGCGACATTTGTTTGACAGTCTCCTCATCCAGATTCGGTCGGTCGGTTCCCTCCTGATCCCACAGCTTCTTCAAGAAGTCTACGTTCCCGCGAATGGTGGTCAGCGGCGTACGCAGTTCATGCGATGCATCGGATACAAAGCGGCGCTGGGCAGCATTCGTCTCCTCCAAACCACGGAATGACAATTCTGTACGTTCAAGCATATTATTCACCGTTTCAATCAGACGCCCGATCTCATCCTTCGGCCCAGCATATTGAATACGTACACTTAAGTCATCTCCAGATTGAATCTGATTGGCGGCATCAATGACAGTCACGAGCGGACGCATCGACTTGCGAGCCAAGACCAGACCTGAGGTAATAGCGAGGGCCATCGCTACCAGCCAGCCAAAAACCAAAATATTAAGCAAAGCCTCCAGCAATCGCTCCTGTGAACTTACATTCGCACCAACCTGAAGAATTCCACGTACTTCATTGGTACCCTGAAGAGAAAGGGGAAGCTGATTCACCAGAAACGGCGTTCCATCCACATAGATCTTGGATATGCCTCGCTCTTTAAGTATCTCATTGGCTTTTAATACCGGAAACTGAATCTGCAGTTTCTCCATATTACCCGAAATTCTGCCTGAGCGACTCTGATAATCCCAGAGTTGAATATAGATTTGAGCCTCCTGAAGCTGACTCTCTGTAAATGGGTCCAGATCCAACGACTGCGAAAGAGGATTAACACCGATCTGCTCCGTAATCCGGGTACTCTTCACCTTCAATTGCTGTTCGACTTCCTGATAGGAGTTAAAATACACAAAGGCATAGATTACAACGCCCCAAAAGATAAGAACAGCCGCCAAAATGCCAGAATACCATGCGGTTAGTCTTAACCGGATGGACATATCAGGAGTCACCTCTCAGGATATAGCCGGCTCCCCGGATGGTCTGGATTAGACGCTTGCCACCGTATTCTTCGGTCTTCTGTCTGAGCATGGCAATGTACACTTCGAGCACGTTAGACTCACCGCTGTAATCATAACCCCAGATTTTATCCATAATCAGATCACGGGACAGTACCCGTCTTGGATTTTGCATGAACAGATTCAACAGTTCGAATTCTTTGGCAGTCAGCTCCAGACGCTGCCCATCTCGCAATACTTCACGTGAGTCATTGTCCAAAATGATATCTTCATACATTAAGCGGTTGTCCGGCGTACCCGCACTATCTGACTTGCGGCGCAACAATGCACGGACACGTGCCAATAATTCTTCCAGCGCAAAAGGTTTTACAAGGTAGTCATCGGCTCCTGTGTCCAGTCCGGTCACCCGGCTCTGTACTTCATCCTTGGCCGTCAGCATCAGCACAGGCACTTTACTGCCTGCTTCTCTCAATCTGCGACATACCTCAAATCCGTCAATCTGTGGCATCATCACATCCAGCACAACGATGTCCGGCTCCTTGTCCATCAGTTTGCTGAGGCCTTCGGCTCCATTGGAAGCCGTCTGTACCTCATATCCCTCAAAAGCCAGCCCCCGGCGGAGCATGGATACAATTTTTTCGTCATCATCCACAATCAAAATAGTTGAGCGCATGGTGGTCTTTCTCCTTTATCCTAACGTTTTATCCCATTGTAACAGGCAGAAGCACAATCTGCATCTTCAAGTAGGCGTCTCCAATCCGTCCTGGTCCATTGTAACTCTGCTTCATCAGGGCAAAAAAAACGGAAGGGCCTTCAAACCCTTCCGTTCTGTTAATCCTTGCCCGATATTTATGGTTGCTGCTGTTGTGTATCTGTTGTTTGTGAAGTATCAAAATCATTTTTGTTGCCGATTTTGATTTTCAGATCCATCTTCTTACCATCACGCACCACGTTCAGTGTAACTTCACTACCGATTTCCTGTTTCTTGATAAAATCAATCAGATCTTGACTTGTCGCGTACGGCGTACCGTTGGCACCTGTGATGATGTCATATGCACGAAGATCTGCTTGGTAAGCCGGTGATTGGAAGATCGTGCTGGCTACAACAGAACCTTCGGTAACGTCTGTTCCCATTTGTTTAGCAACTTCAGGCGTGAGAGCCATCAGAGACGCACCGATAAAGGGTACTGGCTCTTTGGGAACTTCTTTGTTTTCTTTAAGATATTTAACAGCTTCAGAAATGACGCTCGACGGGATTGCAAAACCAATACCCTGTGCATCTGCGCTTACTGCAACGTTCATTCCAATAACTTCCCCATTCAGGTTAAGCAACGGACCACCGGAGTTACCCGGATTAATCGAAGCATCTGTTTGCAGCAAATGGCTGTACTCACGTGTTTTTCCTGTTTCTTCATCTGGAATGCTGATCGTACGTTCTTTGGCACTCAGTACACCTGCTGTAACGGTGTGTTCAAACCCTTCCGGGTTACCAATAGCTACAAGCCATTCACCGACTTGAGTACTGTTGGAATCACCCAGTGGAGCTACAGGGAACGCATCGTCACCACTGTTTTTCTCAATTTTCAATACAGCCAAATCCAGATCAAAGCTGCTTCCCAGCAATTTAGCTTCATAAGGCTTGCTGTTGTTCTCCAGGGTTACCTGGATCACGTCTGCACCCTGAACAACGTGTTGATTCGTCAGGATATATCCTTCTTTGTCAAAAATGAACCCGGAACCAATGCCCATCGGCACAAGCTGATTACTGCTTTGTGGTTGTTGACTTTGGCCTTGATTGCCTTCTGTTCCGCCGCCATTACCAAAAAAGTATTGGTACAACGGATCACTTGTATTTGATCCACCCTGACCCAATCCTGTACGTGAGGACTGCTTCGCGAGTGTTTCGATTTTGACGACAGCCGGACTTGTACTTGTTACTACGGAAGACACATCTTCTTTGCCTGTTGGCAGTAACGACGCTGTGACATTGTTGCCTCCGCCTGTGTTTGTGGATGCTTCCTGTCCTGAACTTTGATTGTCCGTGTTCGTCAGTGCCGTCTCCGGTGTGAACATGTTTGTTCTATCAGCTGTGTACATCAGAACGGTGATGACCAGCATGCCGGCAATAAAGGAAAATAGAAGTGATCTTACGGAAGAACGTGGCTTGCGGTTATTATAGTTCCAGTTGCCTTTGCCGCCATTTCCTTGATCTCCACCGTTACCTGAGCCATTTCCGCCGCCTGCTGATGATCTTTTCGCTTGTTCAGATGATTCACTATTATAGTAAGTAGGTACGGGTCTCACCG
Organism: Paenibacillus sp. FSL R7-0026; assembly: GCF_038004485.1. Classification (NCBI taxonomy): domain Bacteria; kingdom Bacillati; phylum Bacillota; class Bacilli; order Caryophanales; family Paenibacillaceae; genus Paenibacillus; species Paenibacillus sp. FSL R7-0026. The sequence continues at coordinate 1,580,932 of NZ_JBBORG010000001.1, read as the reverse complement.
GATCAGGTTTTGTAATCTCTACATTTCCTTCTTCACGCTGATTAGTGCTTCCCATGTGATTTGCTGTATCTTCCTGATTCACGGACTGAAAAGGTCCATAAGAATAATAATAGGAGGATTCGTCCGTTCCGGAAGAATTGCGATTCTCCGTTTGTTTGGTTTCGTTTTCCTCGTCTTGACGGTTCGATCTATAGTTGCGTTCGTCCATGCCTCTCTACCTCCCAATCTCTTATTCCCAAGAGATATTCTTTAACTGTCCTTATTTTGTACTTTAAACCTTAACCGTACCTTAAAAACAATTAAAAAGGAGATAAAAGCACGTAAGAATAGACTCTTTTCCCCGTCATGACAGCATTTTACCCTTTCGTTTTCACCCAACCCTGACGATGCGCATAGATGGCCAATTGTGTACGATCATCCATCTCACATTTCATCAGCAGGTTGCTCACATGTGTTTTGACGGTTTTGATACTGATATGTAATTCTTCTCCAATGTCTTTGTTGGTCTTTCCCTCTGCAATAAGCAGCAGCACTTCCTTCTCCCGTTCAGTCAGACCCGATTCACTCTCTCTCGCTGTACGTTGTCTGATTCCCCGGGTTAACGCCTGCGACACATCACCTGTCATAACAGGCATACCTCTATAGGCCCCTTGCAGAGCATAGATCAGTTCTTCAGCAGAGACTGTCTTGAGTACATAACTTACCGCACCCGCTTCAATCGCTTGCACAACCAGATCATCCTCCAGGAAACTGGTGAGCATCACAATTTTCATCCCTGGAAATTCAGTCATGATGGCTTTTGTTGCTTCAGCGCCATTCATTACAGGCATCATCAGATCCATTAGAATCAGGTCCGGCATTTCACTATCATTTAACTTACGTAACTGATCAAGCGCATCCTGCCCGTGGCCCGCTTCTCCCATCACATGAAAAGTAGGTTCCAGCATCAGATATGTTTTCAACCCCATGCGCACCATATCATGGTCATCCACAATCATCACGTTTACTTTACCACTCATTCCGTCTCCCCCTCTGGTTCACTCAGGAACGTTCGGGAATTTCGGGATCAATACCCGCACCGTCGTTCCCGCTCCCGGTTTCGATATAATCTGAACTTGCCCCCCAAGCTTCTCCGCCCGTTCACGCATGGTAGATAACCCGTATGAACCCGGACGCTCCGCTTGCTGCAAAAATCCCTGACCATCATCGCTGATGCTCATGCTGATCTGATGTTCACTCTCCCGTATGGACAGACTAACCACCCCCGCCTCTGCATGCTTCACAACATTGGCAACCGCCTCCTGAATAACAAGAAACAGCTGGTGCTCAATGGCATCCGAGATTCCGCCATCCAGTTCCAGCTCTTTCACACCTTTAAGACCATTCTGCCTGCAATAATCAGGAAACCAACTATCCAGTGCTGCGGTGAGGTCACGCCCTTCCAGCTCCACCGGTCGAAGTTGGGCAATCAATCCTCGCATCTGACGCTGTGCAATATGTGACATCTGGATCAACTGGTCCAGTACTTTACCACCATGTTCAGGATTCATCTCCAGCAGACGAGGTAAGGACGAAGCCGACATATGCATGGCAAACAGCTGCTGGCTAACCGTGTCATGGAGGTCCCTTGCCATTCGTTTGCGCTCTTCAAGCACAGCCCGCTCCGAGGCTTGCTCCTTCTCAATGACTTCCTGCTCACCGAGGCGCTGAAGCAGTCTCATCTTTTTCTCAATCGAATCCATCATGACATTGAACTCCTGATAGACACGACCAAACGAAGCGTCATCCGCTTCAGGCATGCGCACCGCCAGATTACCCTTGGACACTTTCAACATGTTGAGATCTAGCAGGTCGATCTTGCGTTGGAGTCGTAATGCAGCGATATATCCGGTGATAACGGTGGCCAGCACAACAACGGCAACATAGGTCCATGCCCGCTGACGACCAGCCCCCATCAACACCTCTCCATACAATAGATAGAATCCGCCCAGCGTAATCAGACCGGTTAGCGCAAAATACATCATCAGTTCCCATTTATTGGCCTTGAGAATTGTTCGAATCATGCATTAACCCACCTTATTCACTTTGACGTCTCCGATAAACACACTTACAATAATCCGTACTTTTTTGCTTGCTTCATGGTAATGGGCAGTTTCAGCCTGGGCACTACTCAGGAATCCGCCGCGTTTCTGGTTCAACAGTGACATATCTCCAATGAAGGAATTTGTCGTCACCGTCACACCCAGATCCATATCTTCTGGAACAAATACTTTCACATCCCCAATAAATGAAGAAATGACAATCTTCGTCTCCCCATAAGGAATCTGTGCTTTGGTCAAATCAATTACGGTATCTCCGATAAAAGCCGAGATGTTCATTGGTTTTAACGAGAACACTTCCTGCCCCATGTACAGATCCCCGATGAACGCCGATTTGTTAATGGTATTGCCATTGCCATAATCCCCATAACCATTTCCGTAGCCATCATCATAATGGTTTCCATATCCAGTATCGTTAGAGTTATACGATTGATGTTTCTTCTTATATTGATGCCCTTGTGATGATGAATCCGCTGATCCTGTGAAATGAGGGCCATGTGCATCGTTCTTCTGTTCCTGTTTTGGTTTGCCAAATGTTTTCTCGAACTGTTCGTCAAACGACGACGGCATCTCCAGATCCTCCGGAGCCAACGGTTTATAAGGTTGCTCAGGTGCTGGAGGTGGCTGCATCTTGTCATGATGTTTCCGATCACGACGACGTGGCCCAATCAGTACAAATAATCCTCCGCCAATCAGCATAACCGGGATCAGATAACGAATGAACTCCCCCATGGAGTAATCAATCCATCCCAGGTTACGGGCAAGAAAGTAACCACCAATCGCCAGTACAATTACTGGTCCAATAAAGGCGTAACCCCCGTTGCGACGAATCTCGGATATTCCTTTGACCCCCCACCAGATTAGAAATAACGGCCAATATGTTCTGAAAATATATCCTACATCAATGTCATATCCCAATTGTCTGAACAAGATCATCGCACCAATAGCAATAAGAGGTATGCCAACCCACCAGCGGTCACGCGTCGATCGTTTCATCGCTCATGTCTCCTTTGTCTGTATTATGTATCCAGTGTAACTCAGACAAGATAATGAGAACAGCGGCGGCAGATGGAATTCATCTCGGTCTCGAGACTGAGATGGGAGGATATTATTGTAAAAAACTTCGCATATGTAAAACACCCCAGAGCTGCTGCTCCAGGGTGCTGAATCATCATTTGATTAATGAATCTTCAATTATTTTTTGTATTTTGATGCTTTGCCTTGACCTTGGCCAGTTTGGCCTGTGTTTTCTACACCGAACTCGGCATTGTATTTTTCATCAGGTGTTTGGAAATTATCTTGTACTTTGTTTTGTGCGGATTGCTTCACTTTTGCTGCTGCATTCTCTTCTCCAAACTCTGCATTGTACTTCTCGTTTGGCGTTTGGTACCCTTGTGATTTTTTAGCCACAACGAATCACCTCTCTCTTCATATTTACGATGCATTGCTGCACCGCGGGGTTCGTCCCCAGTCAGTATTATGTGAAGAGAGCACTTCAGTTATTCATGTTCACGTGTGAAATTAAATGGCCTTGTCCAGCCAGGAGTCCGGTACGGATTTGTAAACATCGATCGCATCGGCCAACTCGCTGAGCATCTTTTCTGTACACTTTCCAGCGCCTTGCCTGATCACCTGTACCTCCACATCCTTTTTGCCCCACTCTTTGTACACTTGCTTGGTTGTCGGGAAATAAAGATCGATTTTATTGCCTTTGATCGCTGAACCCGTATCTGCAACAATTCCGTAACCATAGCCCGGAATGTACAGAATGGAACCCATCGGGAATAATTTTGGATCAGCTGCAATTGTGGAAACTGTTTCTTTATCACGACGTACTTTGACACCGGAATACGTAATTCCGTATTGAGGATGTTTGGGTCCTTTTCCTGTAGACTCCACACCTGCCGTATACCCCGTTGCTGTAACCTTTTGTGTACCCAGGATTTGTTCTGAACGCGGAGCAAGCACCGGCATAGACGGATCTGCCACTTGTTTTTCTGGAAGCTCAGGTCTTGGAATGACCATTGGTTGTGGTGACCACAATAAAGCCATATACACCATGGTCGTCAGCTGGGCCTCATCGCTGTATTGATGGCTGACCTGTTCCGGAAATTCATGATCAGACTTGCTCGAAGCTTCAATCATCAGACTTTCACTGCCGCTGCTCTGACTCTCGACATGCACTACTGTACTTTCCTCTTCAAATGTATAGGCATCTGCCTGATTCAGGTTAATCATCATCCCGGCGAACATCACACAGCCAACCAATAAACCCCGTATATGTTTCTTTTGAATTGAGAATTGCTTTTTCATTGTATAACCTCCCCCTCACTGCAAAGGTTTTCCAAAAAGCAATTAATCTATACTTTTACTGCAAACACTACGAAAAAACGCCTGAATAACATAGGTCAATCCCATGTTATCCAGGCGTTATTCAGAGTGATCAGCGCAACTTATGCACTGGTTATCTGATAGATCATTTGTTCATTTATACCAAACGTGTTGCAATTTCCTCTTTCAATTGAGCGATAATTTCATCGACCGGTTTCATGCCCAGATCGCCTTCTCCCCGCTTACGCACGGATACGGCTTCTGCATTACGCTCATTCTCACCGACAACAAACATATAAGGCATTTTCTCAAGCTGCGCCTCACGGATTTTATATCCAAGCTTCTCGTTCCGCAGATCGGCTTCAGCAGAGATTCCCGCACGTTTCAGTTTCGCTTCCACTTCACGCGCATAATCGTCGAAGTTTCCGGATACCGGGATCACTTTTGCCTGTACCGGAGACAACCACAATGGGAAAGCTCCTGCAAAGTTCTCCAGCAAGAATGCTGTGAAACGTTCCATTGTACTAATTACACCGCGGTGAATAACGACTGGACGATGTTTCTGTCCGTCATCGCCCACATATTCAAGTTCAAAGCGCTCAGGCAACAGGAAGTCCAATTGAACCGTAGACAATGTCTCTTCTTTGCCCAGAGCTGTTTTGATCTGTACATCCAGCTTCGGACCGTAAAACGCCGCTTCACCTTCAGCTTCATAGAATGGAAGGTCAAGTTCTTCCACAACTTCACGCAGCATGCGTTGGGACATCTCCCACATCTCGTCGTTCTGGAAGTATTTCTCGGTATCCTGCGGATCACGATAGGACAGACGGAAACGGTATTCGTTAATACCGAAATCCTTATAGACTGTTTGAATCAACTCGATAACACGAGCGAACTCTTCTTTGATCTGATCCGGCCGTGCAAAAATGTGTGAGTCGTTCAGTGTCATTGCACGTACACGATGCAGACCTGTTAATGCCCCCGACATTTCATAACGGTGCATCATACCAAGCTCTGCAATACGGATTGGCAGATCACGGTAGCTGTGCATGCTGGACTTGTACACCATCATATGGTGAGGACAGTTCATTGGACGGAGAACAAGTTCCTCGTTATCCATTACCATTTTCGGGAACATATCTTCCTGGTAGTGCTCCCAGTGTCCAGATGTTTTGTACAATTCCACGTTACCCAGAACTGGTGTGTATACATGCTGGTATCCCAGGCTTTCTTCCAGATCCACAATATAACGCTCCAGAGTACGGCGCAGCTTCGCACCGTTAGGTAACCAGATTGGCAGGCCTTGGCCGACCAGTTGGGAGAATGTGAACATTTCGAGCTCTTTACCGAGCTTACGGTGATCCCGTTTGCGAGCTTCTTCGAGGAAATGCAAATGCTCGTCCAGCTGTGCTTTTTTCACAAAAGCCGTACCATAAATACGTTGAAGCATTTTGTTTTTGCTATCTCCACGCCAGTAAGCACCCGCGACATTCATCAGTTTGAACACTTTGATTTTGCTAGTTGATGGTACGTGAGGGCCACGACACAAGTCGAAGAATTCACCTTGCTCATAAATCGTAATCACGCTGTCCGCTGGCAAATCACGAATCAACTCAAGTTTGTAAGGATCGCCCACTTCTTCGAACGTTTTGATCGCGTCCTCGCGGCTAACTTCCTTACGTACAATTGGCAAGTTCTCGTTCACAATACGTTCCATTTCCTTCTCGATCTTTTGCAGATCTTCAGGATTGAGCGCATGTTCGAGATCCATATCATAGTAGAAACCATCTTCAATGACAGGGCCGATACCGAGGCGTACCTCTTTGTTACCATATAAACGTTTCACTGCTTGAGCCATCAAGTGAGCTGTACTATGACGCATCACTTCAAGTCCTTCTGGTGAATCCAGAGTTACGATCTCCACCAATGCTCCCTCATGAAGTGTTGTGGACAAGTCCACCACGATACCATCCAGCTTGCCGGCTACGGCATTTTTGCGCAATCCGCTGCTAATTGAAGCGGCTACGTCCTCAATGCTGCTGCCATCCGCATACTCACGTACCGAACCATCCGGTAGTTTAATGTTCACTGCCATTTGTCTCATTCCTCCTGTTAATGTAACCTTCGTGTCCAGATATTTATGGACTGATTATCTATTGCTATTCCAGTCATTTTGCAAAGGAACGCAAAAAACACCCGTCCCGGCAAAGGGACGAGTGATATATACTCGTGGTTCCACCCTAATTCAGCTGATTCATCCATATTAGGAAATACAGCCCTCATTGGCATGACGATAACGGGCATGACCCGGCAGATCCTTACTCGCGGATAATCCCCAATAAAGGCGATATTCTAACTCCACTTTCAAAATTGCAGCTACAAAGGGGTAAACCATACGTGATATCCGGAGGAAATTTCAGCCTAGGTTCCTCTCTCTGCACCGATCTTGCGTGTGGTTGTTGTCTTTGTCAACGCTTTTGGTTCAATGGTTCACATGAAAAATTCATGGATCAACAGTTATTATAATTGCCGAGATCACTTGCGTCAAGACCTGTCAACAATCCTGAGCGCAGCACTTCGCATTCCGGGCAATGATGACATATTTGCACTTTGTCTTCAAAGATCTGGCATATGGTCGAGATGATTGGCAAATCCGGGGTGCGTGTATGAAGCATGACCTTCTCAGGAGAGATCGAGATGAGTGTACTTACAATCATATCTTCGATATCCATCTCCAGTTCCAGACCCGGCATTTCCACAACAACCTGTTCATCCTTTTGCACGGGTAACAGATTAAGTCCAGCATCCAGGACCTGAAATTCATGCATTCCCTTGTGTACAAGATGAATCAGAGGTACTTTGGCTTCTTGAAAAAACACAAAATATTTTAACAACCCCATAAACTCTTCATACTGCCGATCCATCCAGAACTCATCGAGCGCATACTCCACTAATTCCTGAAGCTCCTGTTTATATGGCCGTATGCGGAAGTTGATAATGCCTTCAAGGTGAAAAAAGTGAACATCCTCCAAATCCTGCCGTAGTCCACTGGCTAACGTAGTACGGCGGCGCTCCCGAAGTCCGGGCTGATCCAGATCACCATTTAATAGAAGTGGCATGCAGATTCGATTGACCTTCTCCACCTCATGCTCATCCATGACAGAACACGCCTTGGCGATCATATCCTCCACCATGCTCCGTTCTTGTGTCTCCATAATGAAGTCGGCGAGTCCAAGGGAGAGCAGATCACTGATCCGGGGAAGCCATTGCTGGAAGTCTTCGTGATTCTCATTCCCTCTGCACACCCAGGTTGCTCTTCCATCATTATGTTTGAAGGTGAGCCGAAATCCTCTTTTACTTATATGTAAACCTTTGGTTTTTTCCTTGACACAACGATAAAATTGATCCGCTTCCTCTTGCCCCGATACATCGGTCCATACAGCAAACAGTTCCACAAGAATCACTCCTTTCCTTCCTGTTCAAAGTATATGGCAAGGCCGATGGGGATATACGAAGCGGATTGATGGAAAGCGTGTCATGATTTCTCAGTATATTATGAAGAGGTTTGGAGTTAAGACAAAAATGTGTTATTATTTTAATAACAGTATGTTTCACGGGAAAGGAGGGAAGCCAAAATGAGACAACAACCTAGAATACTCCACTACACTATCATTATCATTTTGTGCGTTTTTCAAGCCTTGTGCTTCCCTATTCCGATGCAGTCCGAATCTGCCGTTGGGGTGTCTGTAGAAGCAACTTCCAACAAGGAAGTGCTGTTGCAAATACCCGAATCCCAGCAGAAACCTGTCATTCGCAAATATCCACAAGTTATGTCCAAGCTGATTGCGGTTACGCATAATAAGCCTGTCTTTCTTGTCCTCGCATTGTTATTGATGCTGCGAATCCCTACAACGGGTCTGTCCTTTAAACCGTGGTATTGTCTGTTTAAACGCAGATTATTTCTGCTACCTATTAAGTTTACCAGCATGTATGTATCCCTCACCCCTATAGCACCAAAATACGTGAACGCTCTTCACTAGCCGTTACGACGTATTACAGGTTGCTTTTGCATGGAGACACCTCTGTAATTAAAGACGGTGCGCTTGTGCATAACTTATAACCCTTTTAGCACACGTTAGATGAACCAATGTTTATGACAGTACCTGTCTTTGTTGTACCCACACCGACAAATTCAAATCATATGGCTGTGTCAGGAATTTCTGGCTCTGTTTACCCGCATCTTTTGATGTTCCCTTGAGCAGCAGATTAATCATTTTCGGGAAATAAGCCTGTCTTCTATGGCCAGCCCCTAATTATAAGGAGGCAACAATCCATGGATGTACGCGAAACAGACTTGCCGGGAATCGGCAAAAAATTTCAGATTGAAACAAGCAGCGGTGATAAAATTGTCATTATTATTCACGATGACGGTCGCCGGGAAATGTACCACTTCGAGTATGATGATCCCGATCAAAGCATCTCGATGATCACACTTGACGATTACGAAGCACGACAGATTGCTGCTATTGTTGGCGGATTAACTTACAAACCAAAACAGCTTGAAAATATTGAAGTAACGTTTGACGACCTGATTATCGAGTGGTACAAAATCGAACCATCCTTCGGAAGTATCGGTAAATCCATCGGTGAATTGGACGTACGTCAAAACTCTGGGGCAACGGTTATCGCCGTTGTAGAGAAAAATCACAAAAAACATATCAGCCCAGGTCCGGAGGTAGTTATCAGTGCAGAATCCACGGTGGTAGCCGTTGGCGAACGCAATCAGCAGAAACTGTTTAAATCCCTCCTCCTGACTGGAAGGGGGTAAATAGATGGATCATTTGATATTCGAAGTAGGTCTGGCCCTTGTGCTCATTGCAGCAGCCGGCCTTTTATCGGCAAAACTAAGATTTTCGGTCGTTCCATTTTATATTCTGATCGGGATGGCCGTTGGGCCACATGCCATGAAAATCTGGCATCTGGACTTCCGTTTTATTGAGAGTCAGCCTTTTATTGAATTTATGGGTCGGATCGGTATCCTGTTCCTTCTCTTCTACCTTGGACTTGAATTCTCGGTAGGTCGTTTAATTAAATCGGGTCGCTCTATTGCAGTTGGCGGCTCGATCTACATCGGCATTAACTTTACGCTGGGATTAATATTCGGTTTTGTGTCCGGTTTCCCAGTTGCAGAAGCACTTATTATCGCAGGTATAACTACCATCTCTTCCAGTGCCATTGTGGCCAAGGTACTCGTTGATTTGAAACGAACGGCCAACCCGGAAACAGAGATGATATTGGGTATTATTATGTTCGAAGATGTATTCCTCGCTGTATATATCTCGATCTTGTCCGGACTTGTGCTTAGTGATTCATCCTCCATCGGAGGCGTCATCATGTCTGCACTTATTGCCCTCGGATTCATGCTTATCGTGATTATCCTTGGACGCAAAGCAACACCGCTACTAAACAAATTGCTTAAAATTCGATCGAATGAGCTATTCTCTCTCGTTGTATTTGGAGCCTTGTTCCTGGTAGCTGGTTTCTCTGAAACTATTCATGTTGCCGAAGCAATTGGTGCATTACTGGTTGGTCTGGTGCTTGCTGAAACAGAACACGCGAAACGGATTGAGCACTTGATTCTACCGTTCCGTGACTTCTTCGGAGCAATCTTCTTCTTCAGCTTTGGATTGTCCATTGATCCGTTGTCCTTGGGTGGCGATGCCGTATGGTTAGCTCTGATTGCAGTTGTTATTACATTGTTCGGTAACTTCCTGGCGGGTATGCTGGCCGGGCGCAGTGCAGGACTATCACCCAAAGCATCGGCGAATATCGGATTAACCATTGTGTCACGGGGTGAGTTCTCCATCATCTTGGCCAACATGGGAAAGGCCGGGGGACTGCTGCCAATGATTCAACCGTTTGCCGCGCTGTATGTCCTAATTCTGGCCATTCTGGGTCCTTTATTAACCAAAGAGTCCAAACATGTATTCCGTTTATTGGATAAAATATTCAAGTTCAAAGATCCTCGGAAAAAGAAAGAAGAACCAAAGGTGCTGCAGAAAGAAGGATAACACCTATGTCTGTACAGAACAGACATACTAACGTACTTCGCGGCTCTTACGCCGATCTTTCTGTGACTAACCCAGGGAGAATGGCTCGAAAGCCGCACTAAGGAGGATGACCTATGAAAGCACCTCTGATATCGGCTAATCCGGTGCCAAACACCGCCAAGACCAGGATATCATCTACCCGCCGCTGGTTAAACCTGTTTCTCGTTATTGCGGGCGGAATTCTGGCCTCCGTGGGACTTGAATTGTTCTTACACCCCAATAAGATTATTATTGGAGGCATTACAGGCATTTCCTCACTCTTCGCCCACTGGACCGAAATGAGGATTGGATTGTTCCTATTTTTATTCAATGTTCCGTTTATATTTCTGTCTTACAAGATTGTGCAGAAGAAATTTGTACTGGTTACTGTTCTAGGTCTGGTTGTCTTTTCGATCGGTGCCATTGTGCTTCATCCCATGCCGCCACTTGTAGAGCATCCGCTGGCTGCCGCCATGTTTGGCGGATTATGCCTCGGACTCGGAATTGGGCTCGTCGTGCGGTATGGCGGGACACTGGATACGCTGGAAATCGGTGATCCGTCTTCCCGCCCACCTGAACGTGTATTTAGCGGAAAACGGATGCTTATCGAAAAAATAATCATGCTGCTTAACTTGTTGATACTGACAGCCGCTGGTGTTGTCTTTGGCTGGGACCAAGCGATGTATTCCGTAATCGCCTACCTTATTGCTTATGAAATGGTGTACATTGCGTTCAGGGGTTTCTCTTCCAAACGCAAAGTATGCATTTTGACCACACAAAGCTCTCAAGTTGAAAAAGCTGTACGCAAACGGCTTCGCCGTGAACCTGGAATTCTGGAAGCCACTTCTGACTCAACACAACTCGCGATGGCGGAAGGATGGATCAGGCAAATCCCGGGTGCACTTTATTATGAGGTACATGTGCTGGAGATGATCTGGTTGAAGTCCATTGTACGTCACATAGATCCACATGCGGGTATTGTGACAAATCCGGAAAAATAAAAAAACGCTCTCTTCCCCTATGGATGGACAGTATTGTCCAACAAGGTCAGAGAGCGTTTTTTCTGTTATTATAATTAATTGATATTATAGTTCAACGATAGCTTTGACTACATGTGAATCTGGCAATAACCATTGATCTATTGCAGTAGGTAACTCATCAAATTCCACGCGGTGTGTGATATACCCATCCATGCTTAATTTCTTTTGACGCAAGGTCGACAGGACTTGTTCAAAGTCTTCACGGGTTGCGTTTCGACTACCCAGGATGCTAATCTCCCGCTTGTGAAATTCGGGGTCATGAAAGGTAATATCCGCTTTCACCAGTCCCACGAAAATAAGTTGACCACTATGCGCCACATATTGAATGGCCTCATTCATGGAATTCACATTACCTGTTGCATCGAAGACAGCTGTAGCATAGTCGCCTCCCGTAATTTCAGCCACTTTTTGTACAGAATGTTCATTGGCCTGTACCAGGTCATCCGCTCCAGCCCAAGTCCGGCTAAGCTCCAGCCTGTCCAGATTACGATCAACGGCAATAACACGCGCCCCCGCCTGTTTGGCAAATGCCATCACACCCAATCCAATGGGTCCAGCTCCAATCACAACCACATGCTCACCAGGTTTAATTCCTGCTCTTCTGACGGCATGGGCTCCAATGCTTAATGGTTCTACCATTGCCGTCTCATCCAGCGTCAAACCTTCTGCTGAGAGCAGATGTGAGACAGGCACGCTGATTTTTTCTCTCATGCCTCCGTCTACGTGCACACCCATGACTTGCATGGACGCACAACAATTGGTTTTTCCACTGCGACATGCAATACAGTGACCGCAGTGCAGATACGGAATAATACTTACCTGATCCCCAGGCTGTAATCCTGCCTCGTTCGGACCGATCTCTTCAATAACAGCCGCCAGTTCATGACCCAGAACACGAGGATAGGTAAAGAAAGGTTGGTTGCCTTTGTACGCATGCAGATCCGTTCCACAGATCCCAATCCGCCGAATGGTAACCAACGCCTCTCCTTCTGCTCGTTCCGGTTGAGGCAGGTCCTGGAGCTTCAATTGATCTATATCTTCACATACAATGGCTCTCATCGTTGTTCCCCCTTGGATGCTTCTGCTGTCGTGTTGCTTGGCTTCGTATTATATTCAGGTCGTCCGCTTGACCACGTCTCGTTATGCAATGGAGCCAGAATGCGCAGCACTTCATCCAGCAGGCTCTGATCCATCGGTTCCTCTATCCAAGCTGCATTATTGAGAATATTGCGCTGGCTGGCACTGCTCACCAGTGTTGTCGGAATCCGTTCATTCGATGTGGAGAATTGCACGGCCAGCTTGGCAATGTCACTGCCTTGTTCTGCACAGAAGCGGGCAGCCTTCAGGCAGAGCTGTTTCACCCGATCATCTGCCGGATGCCAGGCAGGAGCCCCTCGGGTACTCAACAAGCCCATAGAAAGAGGCGAAGCATTCACAAGGCCAATTTCTTTTTTTTCCAACAAGGGCAATAAAGATAATAATGAGGTATCATTCAATGAATAATGACAATACGAGATGATCGCATCCGCATCGATCTGTGGCAGAACCTCCTCGAACAACGGTAAGGGCAATCCACAAATGCCCGCATGTCGTATAACTCCCTGCTCTTTCAGACGCAGCAACGTTGGAAAAGCTTCTTCGATAATGATCTCTGCTGGCACAAATTCAATATCATGCAGAAACAGAATGTCGATATAGTCTGTATGCAATCGATCCAGGCTCTCTTGCACACTCTCCAGAATCCGCTGACGTGAAAAATCAAACTCATTTTCCCCATACCGTCCAGCTTTGGTTGATAACATATATGAACTACGCGGCAAGCTGCGGATGGCTTCACCCAACACGGTCTCCGCTTTTGTCAGCCCGTAGTAAGGCGAAACGTCTATGTAATTCATCCCCGCATCTACGGCTGCATGTACAGTGCGAATCCCTTCGTCCCGGTCAATGTCACGAAATACAGAACCGAGTGAGGATGCTCCAAAGCTCAATACAGGTACGTCCAGTTCCGTCTTGCCAAGTATTCTTCTCTTCATCGGTTTACCCCTTCCAGCGTGTCTGACTACACAAGTTCCCTTTCATTGTAACAGTTCAATTTCAATATAAAATATCGCCAATTGCGTAACATGTACTGTTTGATGACCTCGATCTGCAGAAACAAATCAAAAAGCCCGCCGTCTCTCCAAACGGAGTAGTCAGCGGGCTTGGCTTCATAAATACTTATCTAACGATCAGCATTTATGAGAGTAGTATTGAAATAATCAGGATTAGTTCTGCATTACGAAATCTTCATGCACGGCATTCTCTTCGTCGAACATACGCACGATGTCATATCGGGTGTTACGTTGTGCCGGGATATAACCGGACTCCCGAATCAAACGGAGAATGGATTCAATGTTAACTTTATATGTTGCACCAGCAGCAGATACAACGTTCTCTTCAATCATCGTGCTACCGAAGTCATTACAGCCAAATTCAAGCGACTTCTTACCGATCTCAGGACCCATCGTTACCCAAGAGGATTGAATGTTCTTGATATTATCCAGCACCAGTCGGCTGATAGCTACAGTTTTCAAGTACTCTTCCGGAGTCTGACGCTCCAGCTTAAGGTTTGTATTGTCTGGCTGGAAAGTCCATGGAATGAACGCCAGGAAACCTTCGGAGTCATACTTGTTCGCAATACATTCGTCCTGAGCTTCACGTACGCGGAGCAAGTGTAATGCACGCTCTTCCATCGATTCACCAAGGCCGATAACCATCGTTGCCGTGGTGTTCATACCGATGCGGTGTGCAGTTTGCATAACGTCCATCCAATCACGCCATGAACCTTTCAAACGGCTGATTTTCCGACGTGTGCGGTCATCCAGAATTTCAGCGCCGCCGCCAGGCAAGGAATCCAGTCCAGCTTCGTGAATGGCACGAACAACTTCTTCCAATGTAAGGCCATCGGATACTTCAACCATTTTCATAATCTCCGCTGGGGAGAAAGAGTGCATCGTGATGTTTGGAAAACGCTCTTTGATGGCTTTCAACAGGTCTGTATAATAGCTGAAAGGCAGGTTTGGATTCGTTCCACCTTGCATCAAAATTTCGGTACCATTCACATCTTCCGTTTCCTGAATCTTCTGGAAAATAACTTCGTCTGGAAGCACATAACCTTCATCCGAACCAGGTCTGCGGTAGAAAGCACAAAAACGGCAGTACACATCACACACGTTTGTGTAGTTGACGTTACGCCCAATTACAAATGTTCTGTATGGTTCAGGGTGCATGCGTTTCATAATGACATTAGCAGCTGCCCCGATTTTGTCCACTTCATTGGATTCAAATAACTGAATCGTGTCTTCCAAGTCCAAACGTTCGCCCCGAAGGGCTTTATCTAAGATACGGTCTACCGTACTCATCGTAAAAAAGCCTCCCTCATGAAGAGAAATTATATAACGATCCGTCCCAACTTGTTCAAGAGAAGCAAGTTCTGGTGGCAACATCGTATTTCTGTACTCCACATATCGTAACACAGGTTACATGTGAAAAAAAGCACCTTATGTTCAGGTGCTTTAAAAATAAGTAAAAATTTTTACATATGGAATGGAATTTATTCGAACTTAAGTGATACGGGTCGGCGTATTCGGGCATCCTCTTTTGTTAGGATTCCTGAAGTGCTTGCTCCAAATCTACAATCAGATCTTCGATATCTTCCAGACCTACGGAGAAGCGCAGCAACCCATCTGTAATGCCACGGTCACGGCGAACCTCAGCCGGCATTGCCGCATGAGACATCATCGCTGGGTAGGACAGAATACTCTCCACAGCTCCCAAGCTTACAGCAACTATGGGTAGCTTCACCCGGTTAAGAACTGCTTTTGCACGATCACCTGAGCCGACGTCAAAAGAAACGACAGCTCCATATCCTGTGGACTGGCGCTCATGTGCCTCACGGCCCGGATGATCCTCCAGTCCAGGATAAAAGACAGCGGTAATATCACTGCGCTCATTAAGCCATGCCGCCAGTTTGTCTGTGCTCCGTTCACTATGAGCCATGCGAGCCCCCAAGGTTTTCATCCCGCGCATCAGAAGCCAGGATTCTTGTGCCCCGAGTACAGTTCCAAGTCCATTTTGCAACTGTTTCAGTTGTACGCCAAGTGATTCCGTGCGAGCAACGGCTAACCCTGCCAGTACATCACTGTGACCTCCAAGAAACTTCGTAGCACTATGTACGACGATGTCCACACCAAGCTCAATTGGACGCTGATAGTACGGTGTCATAAAGGTGTTATCCAGAATCGTGATCAGGTCATGTTCCTTCGACCAGTCAGTTACAGCAGCGATATCCGTAATTCGCAGTGTAGGGTTCGACGGTGTTTCCATATAAACTGCCTTGGTGTTTGGCTTGAGTGCCGCTTTTACTTCATCTATATTGGTCATGTCTACAAAGGTTGTCTCGATCTGCATACGGCTTAATATGGAAGTAAGCAAACGATACGTACCTCCATATACATCTTCCGTTACAATCATGTGATCCCCTGCGGAGAACATCATGAACACGCTTGATATCGCAGCCATCCCCGAAGAATAGGCAAAGCCTCGTGCGCCGCCCTCCAGCAATGTGATGTAATCTTCCAAAGCCTGACGTGTCGGATTACCTGAACGACTGTAATCATGTTGAGGCGGATTGAAGATATCAAAATGATGGAAGGTTGATGCTTGGTAGATCGGTACACTGGAGGCTCCAGTCGTTTTGTCAATTTCATCGCCAAAATGGAGCAATTTGGTATCAAATTTCAACTCGGAATTGGGCTTGTTATTGGACTCACTCATGAGTGCACGCCTCCTTCCACTTCCTGTTGTGCAGCTGTCAGAGCATTGCCGAGATCTGCAATCAAATCATCCGCATGTTCAATGCCTACAGAGAACCGGAGCAAACGGTCATCCACACCTACGGCTTCACGAATTTCAAGCGGAATATCCGCATGAGTTTGTACTGCCGGATAAGTCATAAGTGATTCGACTCCGCCGAGACTTTCGGCAAAAGCAATGAGTTTGATATGACGCAGCAACGGTTCAACATAACGTGCATCCTTCACTTTGAAAGAGAAGATACCTGTATTACCCGTGGATTGTTTGTTCTGTATCTCATACCCCGGGTGATCGGATAGACCTGGATGATACACTTCAACCACCGCTGGGTGCTCAAGCAAGTATTTGGCAATAGTAATTGCATTGTGCTCATGACGCTCCATGCGAAGAGCCAGCGTTTTCATACCTTTCATCAACTGGTAGGAGTCACTTGGAGATAATACCGCTCCAATGGAATTATGCAGGAACGCCATCTCTGCAGATAACGCCTCACCTTTGGTAATAATTAGTCCAGCGAGCACATCATTGTGTCCGCCCAGATATTTGGTAGCGCTATGAATGATGATATCGGCACCCAGTTCAATCGGACGTTGGAAAAATGGAGTCAACAACGTGTTGTCAACAATGGTCAACAGGTTGTAACTTTTCGCCCAGGAAGCAACGGCTTCCACATCGGTGATCATCATCAGTGGATTGGTTGGTGTCTCAATAAATACAGCTTTCGTATTCGGTTGACGAACCTTCTCCAGTGCTGCTAGGTCATTCGTGTCCACATAACTTGCAGTTACGCCGAAACGGGACAAGATGCGTTCAAGCAGACGATAGGTTCCACCATACAGATCCAGCGATACAATCAGATGATCCCCTTGACCAAACATGGCAAAAATCGTTTGCAGCGCGGCCATTCCCGAGCTACAGGCAAACCCTGCATCACCGGACTCCAGTGCTGCGGCGGCTTCTTCCAATACTTTACGGGTTGGATTAGTCGTACGAATATAATCAAACCCCGTGCTTTGTCCAAGCTTCGGGTGGCGAAACGCAGTGGATTGATAGATCGGAAAGTTAATGGCGCCTGTTACCGGTTCATTGATGGACCCAATTTGTGCTAAGCGGCTTTCGATTTTCAACTTGTTGTTGTCTTCCATTGCTGCATCCTCCTGTAATCTCGATTAGATTTGCGGGCCAATATCGTAAGGTGTTTCTTGATACACATAGTAATTGAGCCAGTTAGAGAATAATAAGTTGGCATGAGCGCGCCAAGTAGCTGGTGGCACACGGGAAGGGTCATCATTCGGATAATAATGTCTAGGCAATGCGATATCCAACCCTTTGGCTGCATCCCGGTCATACTCCCACTTTAATGAGAACGGGTCATACTCGGCATGTCCTGTGGCAAAAATCTGTTTACCGTCTTTGGTAGCAACCAGGAAGATACCCGCTTCCTCGGATTCAGCCAAGATCTCTAAATTCTCATTCTTTTCAATATCTTCGCGTCTCACTTCCGTATGACGGGAATGTGGAACGTTGAATACTTCATCAAATCCACGCAACAACGGAACATGTGGTTTATTGATGGTATGTGGGAAAACGCCAAAACACTTCTCATCAAGTGCAACCTTAGGTACGTCAAAATGATGGTATAAACCTGCCTGGGAAGCCCAACATATGTGGAGGGTTGAAGTCACATTGGTTTTGGTCCATTCGAAGATCTCCTGGATTTCATTCCAATAGTTCACGTCTTCGAAATCCATCTGTTCCACCGGGGCACCCGTAATAATCATTCCATCGAAACGGCGGTGCTCAATCTCATCGAAGGTTTTATAGAACAGATCCAAATACTCCTGAGACGTATTCTTCGACGTATGGGATTTGGGATGTACAAGAACGACATCCACCTGAATAGGCGTGTTTCCCACCAGACGAAGCAATTGTGTTTCGGTCGTTTCCTTTGTGGGCATCAGGTTTAATATAGCGATACGGAGTGGACGAATATCCTGCTGATATGCAGAAGTTTCATCCATGACGAAGATATTCTCTCCTTCAAGTACTTCTTTTGCTGGTAGAGTATCGGGTATTTTGATTGGCATAGTAAGTCTAACTCCTCCTTGTGCATAAATAGATGCAGCCACCCCTGGCTTGATGTCTTCACATCAATACAGTTATAGACTGCCTTGAGCTTGTAAAAACATTGAATTGCGCTCTCATCCAACGTTACAAACAACCTCAAGTTCCTTAGCGAAAATCACTGCTGAGAAGTCGGGGCATATGACAAAGACCTTCCTCGGATTTCGAGAAAGGTCATATGTAAAATAGATATGCGCCTCTCTCATCTCTCAGTTACAACAGTGCCACTTGACACTTAGTCGCTGCAAGAATTAGCACCGTGCGGTATACCGCCGGTTGCCGGGTTTCATCGGGCCAGTCCCTCCACCTACTCTTGATAAGATTTCGCTGTATTAGATTGTAATTTAATATGGTTCACCGTCTACTTTATTACATTAATGCCCTCACGTCAAGTTGCAGTTCGATGTCTGCTTCCCAGATCGGAACCGTTCATCATCCGTCGTCATACACTGCCTCAGGGCGCGAAATAGACACATTTTTGCGCTTGAAAGCACCTTGTAGCAGCGGTATACTAAACAAGGTGTTATAAACCCTTATGTGAGAGGTGACATATTAAATGGATGGCGACCCGAGGCCTGACTGGCAGCCGAATTCCGACAAACTGCATAGAGAATTGACATTAGCATGCCGGCAGCGGGACGTGACTTCCGTTTGATTATATAGTGAACGCAGCCCTGATCTCCAGGCTCCGCTGCCGACCGGCTGATTTGTTCTTTTTGCGCCCATTATGATAATATCCGCCAAGTTGGCGGGTGCAGAAGGAGTAGATTAACGATGAAAATCCGGTTGGTAAACAACGGTGTATTTATTCCGGTGGACGACATTCAGCAGGCGCTGACTCCACCAGCGGAAGGATTTTACTGGATTGATGCAGACGTAGACGATTTGGCGGTACTTCAGCCGCTGTTCTTGATGCATGATCTGGCTGTGGAAGACTGTCTCAGTGACGAAGAACAACGTCCGAAGATTGAAATTTATGAGAACCATTATTTTATTGTGATTAATAGCATCCGTTTTGATGATGAAGAGATATTTCTACGTGCGGTGAACTTATTCCTCGGCAGACATTTCATTATTAGTGTTACGAAGCAAAAGGTCAGCGAATTGCGCACACTGAAACCCATCCTGTGGGAACAGGAAATCAGTACACCGGATCGTCTGCTGTATTTGCTGGTTGACTTGATTGTTGATAATTATTTCACCGTAGGTGACCGAATTGAAGCACGGATCGAGAAGCTTGAGGAAGACATTCTGATGCACACCAAAAAGTCACATCTGAATGAAATTATCGGGCTACGCAGTGAGATTCTGTGGCTGAAAAAAGTCCTTGGACCTCAGAAAGAGGTCATTAACACCTTGAATAAAAAAGATCTGCGTCTCATCGATGATCAACTGCAAAAGTATTTCAGTGACATCTATGAGAATGCTGTAAAAATATCTGAAACCTTTGAGACTTATCGCGACCTGATGGGCAACTTGCGAGAAGCCTACCAATCCAGTATTGCGAACCGGGCGAATGAGATCATGCGTGTATTTACCGCCATTACCACGGTCTTTATGCCGCTGACAGTCATTACCGGTATATACGGCATGAACTTTACGAATATGCCAGAGCTTAACTGGAAATACAGCTATTTTGTTGTGATTGGCCTGATGGTTACCCTGGGCCTGAGCATGTTCTTCATTTTCCGCAAGAAAGACTGGGTATAAACTCGTATGAAATAACAAAGACGAAGCGCTCCTCCGGGGAAACGCCTCGTCTTTTTTCATTTCTGATTATTAACCAACATTCTTCTCTGTCTCTGCGTGCCGACGAAAGCGGATTCGAATCATGCGCAGTCTTTCATAGACCTGCTCCAGACTTCCTCCTTCGGGTTTCTCTCCTCCATACACCTTATGTAATACTGGCTTCAGGAACGTATCTCCCAGCTCCTCATACGCACTCCATACGGCCTCTTGTTCGTTCTCTGGCATCACTGCCAGCTCTACATCAAGAAGACAATCGGTGTCATAGCCTTCGTGATCCAGTGCCTCTAACAGCTCAACCAACTCGCGTCGGGATAATCCAGATCGATTAACAATCTCCTCTAACGTATACCCTTCCTTCATGCCTTCAAGCACCTGCTTACGCGTGGTGAACTTATCAAGTTCCTGCTTGTACTTCTGCTCTCTCTGCTTGTATAACCAACTCTCATACTCTTCTTCCTTCAGTGCCGTGTATACCCAGTCCAGCGGGAATGTCGTTGAACGTTCCAACCCGTTTGTAATCTCCATCCATTCCGTACCATACTCAGTTGCTTTGCTCTCTCCTACGCCCGGCAGTTGCATCAGTTCATCCAGCGATTGCGGAACAAAGGCACTGATCAAACGCAGCAGACGATTTGTTGCAATAAAATACGGTGCCTTCCGGTCAGACACAGCTCTCTTCCTGCGCCATGTGCACAGATCCATATATAATTGCTCATTGCCGTATAACTCACTGTAACAATGGAGCCGCTGTCCACCATAACTGCGTGACTTCAGATCATCATTCTCATGAAATAACCCCTGCAACTGCGGTCGGTACCCCTCACTCATCTGTGTGGCAAGCTGATGACGGTAAATATGAAGCAGCTCCTCCCAAGAAGTTCCTTCATACCAGATGCTGTCCTCACGCTCTCCTTCCTCGTAGCGACTCCATCCCAGTTGCCAACTATCTTCCTCTTCCCCAATCCATAACTGTGCATACTCTGCATTCTGATCTGACATTCTGGACAATCTGTTCATGAAAATGACTTCCATTCTCCGTTCCCTCCCTTTAACATTTCAGCCTATACGGGTTAGTTACGCTACCTGCAGGCAGCACAAAAAACACCTCTCCTGCAAAATCCATGCAAGAGAGGTGCTTCCTCATTAACCGTACTATGCTGTTGCCCATATCATACCACAATGGTAAAATTCGTCAATCCCTTAATGACCTACTTATTCAATGCCAACTTGGCAAGCGCCAGCGAACCACACAGGCCCGCATTGTCACCTAGTCCTGGTGAAACAACATACTGGTCAATCTCGGATTGAAGTGCAGGATGCTGAACGTATCCAGCCAGCAACTCCTGCAGTTTGCTACGAACCATCGGGAACAGGTGCTCCTGCTTCATTACTCCGCCACCCATGACGATTTTCTGCGGAGAGAGAATGAGAACATAATTCATCAGTGCATGTGCCAGGTAATGTGCTTCGATCTCCCAAGCTTTATGATCCGCAGGCAGCTCATAAGCCGGTTGCTCCCAACGTTTGTTAATGGCCGGTCCTGCTGCAAGGCCTTCGAGGCAGTCACCATGATACGGACAGAAACCCTCGTATGTATCCTCCGGATGTCTCCGCACAATGATATGTCCCATCTCTGGATGTGACAATCCATGGACCATTTTACCGCCAACCACAGCACCAGCACCAATACCTGTACCCACAGTGATATACAGACAGCTCTCAAGACCTTGTGCAGCGCCCCAGGTTGCCTCTCCAAGTGCCGCACCATTCACATCCGTATCAAATGTCATCGGCACATCAAAATGCTCCTTGAGCTTGCCAATCACGTTATACTGTCCCCAATGTGGTTTTGGTGTTGTTGTGATATAGCCATATGTTGGGCTTCCTTCAATCGGATCAATCGGACCGAATGAACCTACACCCAGAGCTTCAATGCCTTTGCCTTCAAAATATGAAATCACTTGAGCCATGGTCTCTTCCGGTGTTGTTGTTGGAAAACTTACGCGTTCCAGAACTTCTCCGTTTTCTGTGCCAATACCACATACAAATTTGGTTCCGCCTGCTTCAATTGCGCCTAAGATCGTCATGTTAGTCACACTCCCAAGTTAGTTTAAAAAGGAATTCGAATTGCTTTACTTGATGACACTATAATTACCCTGCTACTTGTTCTCCAGCTTGGACAATCGTTTCATTAACGTTTGCCTCCAGCTGTCTGACAGCGCAGGAATGGCTAGCAACGCCTGAATACCTTCGACATTTTCTTTCCCCTGATGCATGATTCGATTGGCTTCAAGAACCGTCATTGAGGCTGGATCGGTGCTGATCCGTCGAAATATCGATGAAGGCCCTACCTCACCTTCTTGCAGTACACGAAAGTAAAAGCCGGTATATCCACTCTCCTGAAAATAAACAGGTAGCTCCTTATAGTCATACCTCGCACCCAGCTTGAAGCAAGGTTGTCTGGGCTGACTGACCTGCACTGTGGCTTCGCCCAACTCGTACACATCACCAATCCGGACGTCTTCTTCGGCACAGCCTTCAACCGTCAGATTTTCTCCACAAGCTCCCCAATCCAGCTGGCGATCCATCAGTTGTTCCAGCGCCGGATAACGACTGTAATCGTATACACAAACGGCTTTGTCAGGGCCGCCATGATGCACCAGATCCGCCTGCGCGTCCCCTGTCATTCCAGTGAATGACAGGAAAACCGCCTCGGATACAGGATGTTTCACAATGCCGCTCAGCACTTCACGCTTCTGCCCAGGGAGCGGCTGCGGCAGTCCTACATTAATGGCCAGAACAGCTGTATTGCCCTCCCCTGGCTTTCGATCAGATGTGAGTGTCATTTGGCATCATACCTCCCATAATCACTTTCTTTTAACGCACAGAGCCACCAAATACGAGTGTATTACTCAAGAGCCGGCCTGGAGAAGTCAGCATTTTGCCCCCGGCATACATACCCGAGGAAGCACCGCCATCCAGATTCATGGCCTGTTTGGCACCAAGCTTCTGCATAACCGCTGCCCACTCCTTGATTGTTGCCCCGGAAACGGTAGCCAGCATAACAGAACCGTCCGCCATGATCGCAATACCACTTCTGGCTCCGGAAGCATTAAGAATCTTGGCATCCTTGAAACCTTCGCTCGTCGGATTTACAGCTACCTTGCCGTCTTTCACCAGACGGGGTCCTGCTCCCACAGCAGTCACTACATCTTGCCAAGGGATCTCTTTGCCTGCTGCGTTCGTATACTTATAATTCATTTCTACGGTCGAACCAACGGTGAAACGATCCGAAGAAGACTTCTGGTTACCTGTGAAGACCAGTACCGAGCCATTCTTAGGAATCGCTACATTTGTATTGGGCACTTTTTTGGTCACAATACCTTTCTCCATAACAACCGCAGTGCCACCTTTGAATCCAACTGTGGCACCTCGTTCAGGCGTATACAGCATCGTGATGCTTGCGTTCGCTGAAGGTGTTCGATTAATAAAGGTTGCATACCAACTCCGTGATTTACCTTTTGTATCCGTTACTTTACCTGTCAAACTCACCTGAAGTGAATCCATGATCGCCGTGCCGTCTTCCTTAAATCCGATGGATGTTCCGTATCTTCCAATATGTATGACCTTACCATTTGCTATTAACATACCGTATGGATCTGGTGCTCCGTTATATGCTTCAAAAAATGCTCCATTAATGGCTGCTTGTGCACCATAGGCTTTCACGATCGATGGCAATGTTGCCGTCTGGCCAACTTGCTTCTTCGCGAGTCCCACGGTAACCGGTGTTCCCTTTGGAATCGAAACGGTCTGTACGGTAAAATTACGTCCTGCTGCTTTTACTTTCTGTACTTTGGTGCTAATTGCTGCTTTGGCATCCACTGTCTGTGGTGCACTTACTGCTCCCGAAAGAATTACGGGCAAGGCCAGGACGAGGGCCATAGCCCCTGTCCACCACTTTTTGCCTGTTCGTACGTTCTTCATGTTGCTCACCCTATTGCCACTCCCATCCAAGAGCCAAGGCTCTTCATCTCAAGTTGTTCAAACTTGTCCATCACCATATCCGGATCAAGACGCAATTCACAGATATCCAGCGCACAGGCAACCGGAACAGCACAATGAATCTCTGCCAGTTTGCGGGACAGATGAAGCATGTCCAGATCATTCTCAATCTTGTTACGCACCGAAGGGGTCAGTTTATCCATGTTGCTCAAAATCCCTTCAATGGAGCCATATTCCTGTACAAGCTTCAACGCTGTTTTCTCACCAATTCCCCGTACTCCGGGATAATTGTCGCTGGCATCCCCCATCAGACCCTTCATGTCAATCACTTGACGAGGTGTCAGTTGTTTCTCTGCCATGAGCGTTTCAGGGTTGTACACCATGTAGTTGCCATGGCCCTTTTTCATAATAATGATACTTGTGCGGTCATTGATCAGTTGCAACATGTCGTGGTCACCCGTCAGTACCATAACATTCATATCGGTCTCTTCGGTATAATACTTCGCAAGCGTCCCGATACAATCGTCGGCTTCGAATCCTTGTGCACCTATATTCGGAATACCCAGGCTATCCATAACTTCACGAATCAGAGCAAACTGGGGAATCAGGTCATCCGGAGCTTCGGCCCGGTTGCCTTTGTAGGCTGCATATTCTTCACCGCGGAACGTCTTACCGCCCATATCCCAACAACATACGACATGACTTGGCCCAAAAGTCTGAACCGCATCCCAGAAATAACGGATAAATCCGTAGACTGCGTTGGTAGGCAATCCTGCCTTTGTACGTCTGATATATCCGCTTGCAGATGTCGCATAAAAAGCACGGAACAACACTGCCATACCGTCTACCAGCAACAAAGTAGGTTCATTACGTTGATTCACTTGAATTTGTTCTCTCCTGTCCTGATTCTATAGAAATTAAACTAAAGTATATTTACACTTACCATTCCGATGACAGAACAACCTTCTGATCGCTGTTATCCCCAGATTTTTTTGATTCCCTTTTCCAAAAGGGAAAATCCGGGGATAAAGGCGAACGCTCCGCTTCTTCAGGTTATTTCTGTCCTCTCCATTTTCGTGTAAATGTTTAATTTAATTTCTATAGCAAATAAAATATCGAACTAATTCTATCATTATAGCATAGTTCCGCCAACCATCGTTCAGCCAAAAAAGCCCTGAATTTTGAACAATTCAAGGCTGATATTCAGCGCGTTTATGCGTTATTCCATTCCTGCTCGTACGTTTCTTCCTTGAAGCCAACCGTCACCTTTTCTCCATCCGTAACGATTGGACGTTTGATCAGACGACCATTGGAAGCCAACAAACGGATCTGTTCATCAGTGGACATGCCCGGAAGCTTGTCCTTCAATTGTTGCTCTTTGTATACTTCCCCACTCGTATTAAAGAACTTTTTCACTTCAAGTCCGCTCTTTTGGATGAGTTCTGTTAGTTCAGATTCTGAAGGCGGTGAGTCAAAAATAGGGATTAACTCCAGCTCATGTCCTTGAGCTTCAAGCCATTTTACAGCTTTGCGGCATGTGCCGCATTTGGCATATTGATATACTTTTAAGTTACTCATTGATTTGCCTCCTAGTGTGTGGCTCCGGTCTCGACTTGTCACTTCCCTTGGTTTGCTTCGCAAATCCAAAAGTTGCTCCAAATCGATACCATCGCCATGCAACTTTACTGACTTTTGCGAATGAGATCAAAAACACATTCGCTATATTTTTTTGGGTCAAAATCTTACAGCTTTTATATCCTTAAAAGCTTTTGAGATTTGAATTCTTGAAATAATTAACATGAAACTGCTAAACATCAATACATTAACCATAGAACCATAAAGATTAGCCTACGGCATGTTGTTCGGGTGCATTAAGCCCCCCTCACATGGAATAGCCAATCATTGTTGCTCCCAAGCAGGACGGGCCGTGCAAGAGACTGCGACACAGGGTGCAGAACTAAGAGCCCCGTCGCAGCTTCCTACAGTTCTTCTCTGGGAGCTGCCTCATCATTCAAACGCTTCTCCAGCGCGGCCATATCTGCTGGAAAAGGGGCTTGGAACGTTATACGTTCCTTTAGAATTGGATGTTCAAACGTCAATTCACAAGCGTGTAATGCCTGGCGTACGATCCAGCTGTCCCGTTCTTCTCGAACAGCCATGGTCTGCTCATCGATCTCATGCACAGGTAGTGTCTTGTACATTCGATCACCTATCAACGGGCAGCCGATGGACGTCATATGTACCCTGATCTGATGGGTTCTGCCACTTTCCAGCTTGAGGCTTATCGAACTGGCGCTGTCTTCTGCCCAGCATGTTAAGGTTGTGTACAACGTTCTTGCAGCGTAACCATCAGGTGTTACGATTCGGCGGTGTGGCTCTTCAGGATCGCGGTCAATCGGTCCGTCCACCGACCCTTGTTCCGGGACAGGGCTTCCGTGCACAAGTGCAATATATTTCTTATCCACTGTTCCAGCGATCATCTGTTCAGACACATGCTGATGCACATAAGGGTTCTTGGCTATTGCGAGCACACCGGACGTTTCCTGATCAAGTCGATGAATCGGTCTGAACCGGAAGCGCTCGCCTTTGGTTTTCCAGTAATGAACAACGCCATTTGCCAAAGTACCCGTGTAATGTCCATGCGTCGGATGAACGATGATGCCCGCATCCTTGTTGACAATAAGCAAGTGCTCATCTTCATACAGAACGGTAAAGGGAATAGGCTCAGGCAAAATATCATCCGATTCCTCTTGCTCCATCCGAACTTCAACGACATCACCCGCAGCTACCTTTACGCTAATGTACACGCGCTCTCCATTTAGCATGACGCCTTGTTCTGTCAGCTTAATTTTGGATAAAAGCTTGCGCGACACCAGTAGCCGGCGCTGAAGCACGGTCTTCAGCAGCCAGCCATCTTCTTGCTCGGTCACCGTGTAGACAATCGGCGAATAGTAGTGGCTCATTCTTTGCGGCGGAAGACTTTTTTGCTCCGCACATATTCAATATCGGCCACCTGTTGTCTCGCGTTGGCCGTCCGTGCAACCACGAAGAAATAATCAGACAGTCGGTTTAGATACCGTCGTACAGACGGGTTAATGTCCGTATGTTGTCCCAATGTTACCGTGCGACGCTCTGCGCGACGACATACAGTACGGCACACATGAAGAGCAGAGGACAACTGACTGCCACCAGGAATAATGAACCGTTCCACTTTTGGATTCTCTGCATCATACTGGTCGATCCATTGTTCCAGACGTGTGACCATTTCATCTCTCACCTTATATTTGGTCTCACTAATCTTCACGAAGGCCAGATCCGACCCGCAATCAAATAGTTCCTGCTGAACTTCCAGCAGATGTTCACGCAGATCTTCAAATTCCCCTTGAGCCGAGTCAATAAGGCTGATCGCCTGGCCTACAAAACAGTTCAACTCATCAATCGTACCATAAGCCTCAACTCGGTCATCATCCTTGATGACGCGTCCACCGATGACCGAAGTCTGTCCTTCGTCACCTGTTCGTGTATATATGCCCATCGTTATCCCTCCAATTGGTAATATAATAATGAATACGGGAATGCATTTTTTCAGAAACCCGTCTATCGCTTTACACGTATATAAGAATTGGTGTGCTCTGCAGAGTATACGACAAATCGAAGGAAACCAAAAGTAAAGGAGACGATTATGCAAAACTGGATAACCGATTTCATGGAACAATACGGCTACATAGGCATTGCACTCATTATTGCTCTTGAGAACGTATTTCCCCCGATTCCATCCGAAATCATCTTGCCGTTTGGCGGATTCATGACCACCTATACCAGTCTCACTATTCCAGGAGTTATTATCGCTGCAACTATTGGTTCTGTCCTTGGTGCTGTGATCCTGTATGGCATTGGTCTACTCATTGACGTCGAACGCCTTGAGAAAATTGTGGAACGCTGGGGACATGTTCTGCGCATCAAAAAAGAGGATATTCACCGTGTCGATGCATGGTTTGACAAATATGGCATGTGGACCGTATTATTCTGCCGAATGGTTCCCCTCGTCCGTAGTCTTATCTCCATTCCCGCAGGCATGTCCAATATGAAATTTGGTTTATTCCTTCTCTTTACAACCATTGGTACATTGATCTGGAATGTCATTCTTGTCTGCGTTGGTGCTGCGCTTGGCGCATCATGGGAGAGCATTTTGCACTTTATGGACGTCTATTCCATTGTAGTGTACGTCATTCTGGCCATCATTGTCATCGGATGTATCATCTGGTGGATCAGACGTAGCAAAAAGCAGAAATAAAAAGAATAGCTTAATAAATAAAGCCTCCTCGCCACCAATTCGTGGTTAAGGAGGCTTCTTTATGTCACCCGTTTATGTCATCTCGCTATCGTTCATCTTCATTTCGCATGCCCTGACTCTTAAGATCGATAGCCAGACCAGATACCAGCAAGTACATCTTTTCAGCATGTATCTGCAGCATCCGATTAACCGAAGCCATTCTCGCTGTAAATATTCGTTCTTCCTCGGTAGGATGCAATGTGCCATGCATTTCATTGGTAATCACAAGCAACTTCCCCTGATAAGACAATAACGCATCAAGCAAAAGCTGTGTCTCTGAACGCTGATGATCCAGATCCTCTGTTGCCCTGAAACCGGCAGCCATCCAGGAGGTCAGACTGTCTACAATTACAATTCGCTGATCCGCCAAAAACAGATTGGATTCCCGATTAATCTGGGTGATCACCTCTGTCAGATGCTGACCGTTCCCGGCATGAATGGCACGATAATGAGCGGATGGCAATTCGGGAATAACGGGATCATGATCACCGGTGGATAAATATACACCCTCCCGGCTAATCCCGGCTGCGTACTTGAGGGCAAACCGGGTTTTACCACTACCTATGCCGCCTGTGACCGTAATCAGCAATCCGCTTCCCTCCTTCCATAGCCATTCTGAATTTTCTTTACTCTGTCAGCGCCTTCAGCACTTTTTTGGATTCTTCGACATTGGAAGATGACACTGGAATGGTTGCGAACAAATTGCTCGCAGCATATTCTACATCTTTAAACATTTTCATATCTTCGAGTGGAATGCCATAAAGATGTGATTCTTGCTTGAGATCTGAACCTCCATCTCCTTCACCCTTCTCTACCAATACTCCTCCCTCAAATACACCCCGTTCAAACTTCTTGGGATCAAAAGTATCATCCAGCGGAACATTGGAGCCATTACTTCCGTATTGTTTCATGTCGGACTCAGGCAAAATGAAGATATCATGTCCTCCAGCCGCATATTCTACCATAATTTTCTGAACATCATACATTGCACTGGTAATCACTTCCACCTTGGGTTCCTCGCCCAGTTTCTGTTGCAGATTGGCCTGTAACTGCTCTGAGATTACAGATGGATTTCCTTGGTTATCAATGATGAATATGGAAAAACCATCTTTACCTCCACAACCAGCAAGCAGAAAAACGATAGAAATGATTGCAGTAAGCCCCCAAAATCTCTTCATTCCAGTTCCCCCTTTAGTCTCCTATGTCCAATATATCACAATTGTTCCACGCAAAAAAATAACCTGGCTTATCGGGGGATCACCTTGCCTTTACACACAAAAAAAGAAGACCCTCTCAGGTCTCCCTTTCTAATTCGATTAATGAAACGTTTCAATCCAGCATAAACGTTATTTTGCTTTAATCGGGTTAGCCTTCATATATTCATTAATCTTTAAATCCAGCAAACTGCTGATTTCAATTACAATATCGGATGTGAATGATTTCTCTTCGAGGAAGATCTGTTCCATCTTGCGACGAAGCATATGAATTTCATCTTCCAAGGAAATGTCATGCAAAGATGCGTTATCGGGTTTCACCGACCATCGGTCGCCATGATCGCCTTCTGCCAGATAGTGCCCACGATTCGTCGGTAAATCATATTCAACACAAAACAAAGCTAACCCCTCCTTGGAAAAATGGTTTCCAAATATATGAAAACATATTTCAAATTTGAATTATATCACATTATTTTGTAAAAGAAAGTTATTTTTTTCCAATAATAACAATGTCACATTTGTAAAAAGATTCTACTTTAGTATTAACCCTCTTTTTGCAGTTTGTAAACAAAGTTTCCGATTCGTTCCAAAGCTTCATTTAATTGGGTTACAGAAGTAGCATAAGAACAACGCAAGAAGCCTTCACCCTGAGGTCCAAAAACATTGCCCGGAACAGCAGCCACTTTATTCTCCGTTAACAATCGTTCAGCAAACAGGTCGGAACTCATACCCGTCTTTTGAATGCTCGGGAATGCATAGAATGCTCCCTGAGGTTCATGACAATCAAGTCCAATATCTCTGAATCCCTGCACAATTAAACGTCTACGCTGATTATACGATTCTACCATCCGATCCTTCTCACCCAAACCATTCGTCAACGCCTCAAGTGCAGCAACCTGACCCATGGCCGGCGCACACATTACCGTATACTGATGGATTTTGAGCATGGCTGCAATAAGCTCAGGATGACCACACATGTAACCGATCCGCCAACCTGTCATTGCAAAAGCCTTTGAAAATCCGCTTACGAGAATGGTCCGTTCCTTCATGTCAGGTATAGATGCAAAGCTAACATGTTTTTGCGTATACGTCAATTCAGCGTAAATTTCATCCGCGATCACAATCAGATCATGCTTTTTAATCACTTCAGCAATAGGCAGCCACTCTTCATACGTCATGATGGCTCCAGTGGGATTACTCGGATAACACAGAATAACCACTTTTGACTTCGGCGTGATTCCTGCCTCAAGCGCTTCAGCTGTTAACTTGAACTGATCTTTCGCGTAGGTTTCAACACCAACTGGTATACCGCCACCGATTGAAGCGATTGGTGAATACGCCACGTACGAAGGTTCAGGAATGAGAATCTCGTCGCCAGGTACGATTAATGCGCGCAAAGCCAAGTCAATCGCTTCACTGCCACCCACCGTAACAATAATCTCATCCTTGGGATCGTATTTGGTATCAAACTGATTATCCAGATATTCACTGATGGCTTCTCTCAACTTCGGCATACCTGCGTTGGATGTGTAACTGGTCATACCTCTTTCCAGCGAGTATACACAAGCTTCACGCATATGCCAAGGGGTAACAAAATCAGGTTCACCCACACCCAATGTGATAATATCCTTGTTGTCTCCAACCAGATCAAAGAATTTACGAATTCCGGATGGAGGTATCTGCTGCACGAGAGGTGCCAGATAAGATGTCATTTTCTTGTTGTTCCCGGTTGTCTGTTCATTCACTATCATGACACATCTTCCTTTACGGCGAGATCATGAGACGGTTGTCTTCCTGATGGTCTTCAAAAATAATCCCGTCCTGCTTATATTTTTTAAGAATAAAATTCGTTTTGGTTGAAAGTACAGAGTCTATCGGAGACAGTTTCTCCGACACAAAATTAGCGACTTCACGCAGGTTGCCACCTTCCACTTCAACGAGCAGATCGTATGCACCTGACATGAGATATACGGACTTCACTTGCGGATAGAGATAAATGCGTTCGGCAATCCCTTCAAAACCACGACCACGCTCCGGCGTGATCTGCACCTCAATCAGGGCCGTTACTTTTTCATCATCTATTTTGCTCCAGTTCACGACGGTTGCGTATTTCACGATGACGTGGTCTTGTTCTAGCTGTGCCACGGCGTTCTTGATCTTGTCTTCCGACTCCCCCAGCAGCGTCGACAGCAGTGCGGGAGTCCTTCTCGCGTCTTCCTTCAGCAGATCCAGAACTTTTAATTGCAGATCGTTCAAATCTTTCATGGTTTTCCCTCCAGCGTCATCCAGGTTCCTGAAAATGAATTAATACTTATATTACATGAATTTGACGTTGATGCATAGACAAAAGACCGCCTGCCCTGAATTCAGGCAAGCGGTGGTATGGTCCTTTAACGTTAGGTGCTTCAAACCTCTTTTGCAAAGGTTACATGTAATAAGGGTTACCGTAATTCGGTTGATGCTGAGGCACATTCGGAGCTTGGCTATATGAACTGTTCTGCGTATTCTTTTCCTGAATGAATTGCTGACACTTTTGTTGGGTCTGGTGGGCGGACTGAATTTGCTTGTCCACATCCTGACGAAGTGCCTTGGACGAGACAGAATACATGTTGTTTTGCTGCATCAGATTAAACAGTTCCCCTTGTAATCTTAGGGTATCGTTTGTCAGGTCTGTGAACATTCGACGTGTCATGGGGCAGGAAGCTTCCGTTGTCGCAGTCGTATATTCGCGCGAGGTTCGTCTTAAATCTGCAAGAATCGACTTCAGCAGATCCTGCTCCTGCATAAAAGCGCCATTAGATGATAAAGATTGAGAATACATGCGTTTTCCTCCTATACAGTTAGAGTTGTTTTCAATTACTGACTTGCGCCGGTGCAAGAGACTGATGTTGCTGCAATGCATTGACAAGCGTGTTCAGATGTTGTTCATGTGAGCGAACATAGTGATTCAGAGCTTGTTGAATTTGTGGATTATGTGTGATGGAAGCTGTGGCTGCACACTGCTTAATCAGCAGTTCTTCATTGGTGATAGAGTCCGCAATGTAGTTCAATTCCTTGGGACTCAGCGCTTGCATAGTATGATTCTGCATGTTTCGATGGCCTCCTCGGCATAAAGTTTATGCGCAATTATTGTTAACCCGGTCACACAAAAGTATACAAATTTAAATTATAAAGGAGATGTTTCTAATGGATCTGGTCTATGGCACACCTTTCTGGCCCTCCACTTTCAATTCAACATTTAATTATTCTGCTCTGCAAGAAGACATCTCTTGTGACTGCCTCATCATTGGTGGGGGCATGGGGGGCGCATTGACATCTAAACTACTTACGGAACAGGGTGTTAACACTGTTGTGATTGATAAACGAGACATTGCCAACGGCAGCAGTTCTGCCAATACAGGTCTTTTACAATATACCAATGACAAGACACTAACCTCATGTATCCACACTTTTGGTGAAGCAACAGGCGTACGTTTTTATGAGCTTTGTCGTGAAGCCATGAAACAACTTGCTCAAATTGCAGACAGCCTGGATACAGACCCTTGGTTTATCCCACGAACAAGTCTTTGTTTTGCAAGCAGTGAAGATGATGTGGCCCTATTGGAGGAAGAATATCAGACCTTGAAGCGTTATGGTTTTGAAGCTGAACTGTGGGATGCCGACAAAATAAGCCAGCATTTCCCCTTCAACAAACCCGCTGCACTGTACACAATGGGAGATGCAGAAGTGAACCCCTATCGTTTTGTTCATGCCTTGTTTGAATCCGCCAATAAGCGTGGCGCTCGAATCTATGGTCAGACGGAGATGATACACTGTGAATACGATGAAGATGGTGTAGTCTGCCACACTGCCAACGGTAAAATCCGTGCCAAGAAAGTCATATTTGCTGCCGGTTACGAGACACAGGACATCAAAAAGGATCGCGGAGCCTATCTGAAAACGACCTACGCGATTGCTACCAAACCGTTGTCTGATCTTAGTGAATGGTTTGAACACATCATGATTTGGGAGACAGCTCGCCCATATTTGTATATGCGAACAACACCGGACGGAAGAATCATCGCAGGCGGTTTGGATGAAGAAACACCTCGAGAGGATCAACGTGAAATACGTTCAAAACACCGGGGAGATACACTACTGGAAGAGGTCCGTTCCTATTTCGCTTTAGATGATCTTGAAGTCGATTATGCCTGGGGCGCTGTGTTTGGTAATACGAATGATGGCCTCCCCCTGATCGGTACACATCCCGATTATCCGCATTCATATTTTGTAGAAGGGTATGGAGGTAACGGAACCGTATACAGCATGATTGCTGCTTCCTTAATTGTGGATGCTATTACTGGCAAACCAAACCCTGATATGGATCTGTTCTCTCTCACACGTACAAGTAAACCATCTCCTGTATAACATCAAAATAAATCAATACAAACAGGGTACAGCACACGGAAAGTTCTCTTTCCCGCCGCTGTACCCTGGTTATATATTGGGAAGCCTGCTAAGCCGAGGGCTCTTGCCCTTCCGTTCGGTTCAATAACTTGCGCATAAAGATCCATCCAATTAGCGGAGAAGCGCCGAGGACAATAATAAGCCAGGTTAACATGCGTAGAGACGGAGCATTTAAGACCGTCACAATAAATATGGCCAACCCACATAGTCTGCCAAGCATCAGGCATAACTCTCTCAAAACGACAAGTTCAACCCTTTTCTCCACATTTTCGCCACTTGTGCCCATCATGTCGAATCCCGCTGATATCATCGGTAGTACATATAACGGCATCGCAACAGCACTCCCAATCCCCATGATTAACAGCGTACCATAGGTCACTTTCCAGAGAAGAGGAAGAAGCACAACGAGCAGAATGAGGGCTCCGATGAACATGCCTTTTGATCTATACTGTGGTTTAAACCATTTCCCGGCTGCCCAATAACTTACTAGAGCCACAGCAGAAGTGATGAGTGAGAACTGCCCCAATTTGTACTCCTGTGCGGTAGCCAAATATACAAGCAGTGCAATCAGGAAGGCAAAGACACCTTCACGTGCACCCTGAGCGAATAAACCCAAGCCTAAGGTCCTCCAGGGACTATCCCGTTTGGATAGCTGTATCCAAGGTTCCGACCAGCGGTATGTACCGCTCACCTTTCTTTTTTTCAGAAAAAAACTAAAAACCACCGCTATGACATAAATAACGAGTGATACCGTGAAGATGAGCCGATATCCCGTGTTGTCTGTCATGCGAGTAATAATCAGACCGGAGAACCATGGACCTATAATTCCTGTCATCGAACCAAGTAACCCGACCCAGCCATTGAATAAATCCCTGTTTTCCCGATCCGTTATTTCAAAATACACAACATTAAATGCAATCCAGAATAGCCCCAAGGAACAACCCAGTAGCATACCCAGAGGCCATATCCAGTCTACAGCTTTGGAACCAGCCCAGAGGACTATCATATAAAATATGCCGGACAGCGCAGTACCTAGTCGCAGTGCACTCATTTTATTGTGTTCCTTGACCCATTTGCCAGCAAGCCAGAATGTCAGTCCAATGGCCAGTTGCTGGCTGAGAGTGAACCACCCCAACATGGCATAATCCGGACGGCTTTTCCACAGAAACACATTCAAAAAGGTTCCCGACAACGCTCCGGCTAACGCAAACAATCCATTCACGCCCAAAAGCAGAATGGATTGTCGGCCTAAAGTAATCTTCATCTGCTCCTCCTTCATCCACCTGAAGTGAACTATGTACAGGTAGGTCTTAGGGTTAACGTGCCCCAAGCAAGAGGAAAACATGATGAATCTTCAGGATTGCTATGAAATTGGTTAGAATCTCCGAAATGTTTATTCCTGCGTACTCAGGTTCTTGATCAGACGCAGACGATCTTCCTCAGACAGACTGTATTGAACTTGGAAACATCCCGAGCATACATAGGTCAATACTTTAAACGGTGATGCCAATAGTGGCCCTACACCTGAAGCAGCGTTAGCAACTGGTGTGAAGTTATCCTGCGTTGCAGCTTGTGTACCTGCGAGAATCATGAATTCCCGGCAATTCGGGCACTCCGGCACTTCTTCCTGATGATCAAGTTGCTTCTGTACACCTTGTTCATACTGAATGAGATCATTACCTTCATCCGCGTATTTGGTTAACGTTCGCAACTCTGGCAATTTGAGTTCGACTTCATCCCCCCACAGATCAGAAAGATCCGTAGTCTGTTTCTCGTTCGTTACATCGTCTACATCATAGATGTCGTCCTCAGCTTCATCGTTCTCTTCATCATCGATGTTAATGTTGAGTGTTCGGTATCCTTTTAACTCATTGTGACAATAAGGACACTCTTCTTCAGGACCGAGTTCCTCATCCCATACAATCTCCGTCTGACACCAAGGGCATACTGTTGTTTCCATATTGATCAACCTTTCTCTTTCATATAATCATGTATTCATTACATAGATGACACCGATGGCAAAAAACACGATCGATGCCGCAAACAGAATCCGTATCAATATCTTCATGACCGGTCCCCCTAGATAATGCTCGCGCCAATAACAAACGACAGCGAGACTGAAATAATCATGGATATCAATCCGACAGCTCGGTTATCCGATTCGATCTCCTTATCAATGGAGAACACGGGTGTCAGGAATTCAAACAAAAAATAGGCAATGAGCAGAAGGATAAACCCTACGAATGACCACGTCATGGCTTCATACACCGAAGATTTCGCTTGTATGCAGAACCGCAATACGTTGCAGATCCCAAAGATCTTACCTCCTGTAGCCATCGCAACGGCCACATTGCCCTTCTTGATCTCCGTCCAGCATTTATACTTCGTCACCAGTTCGAAGCAAGCCAGAAATACGAGCAGCTCCATAATCGCTACCGAGAAAAAACCGAGTACCATCCCCAAGGGATGAGACAGCAATTGGTCAATGCTTTCTATCACGCACCGTTCCCCTCTCCCCATCTGCGACCTTCATGAATAAGGTCGCAGAATATCATTGATTCATGGACCGGCTATTCCAATTCTGCGACGGTCACACCGTTCCCGCCTTCTCCGTAATTGCCCAGCCGGTAGCTTTTAATATGTTTATGCTTACGCAGGTAATCCTGAATACCGGAACGTAAAATTCCTGTACCTTTACCGTGAATAATATAAACTTGGCCCAGGTTGGCAAGGAAAGCTTCGTCAATGAACCGATCTGTCTCCATCAGGGCTTCTTCCAGGTTGGTACCGCGCAGATCCAATTCACTTTTCACATTGTCATCACGTGTACGTTTCATACCCGTTACCGGTTTTTGCTTTGGTTTGGCTGCGGGAGCCGATTGCTGCAGTTCCAGGTCATCTAGGGATACTTTCATTTTCATAATCCCCAGTTGTACCATAGCGTCTTTGCTGCCCGCCATCTCTACAACATGGCCTTTTTGATTTAAACTGTAGACAAGCACTTCATCTCCAGGACCGATAGCACGAGTCTTCGGCGCTGTTGCCGTCTTCTTGACCGTTTTTCTGCGTTTCTCCGGTTCAGCCTCGTCCAGCTGTTTGCGGGCAGCAATGAGTTTGTGCTCCTTCACGGAAGCACCTTCTTCCATAGCCAACAGGCGAAGATCTGCTATAATCTTCTCCGCTTCCGCGCGAGCCTTGTCCACAATGCTGCGTGCATCTTCTTCTGCTTTTTCAATCCGGCGATCACGCTGCTGTTCCAGCTTCTCCAGTTCGGTCTGATGACGACTGCGTAATTTCTCCATATCCTGGCGCAAGCTCTCTGCCTTCTCACGCTCTTGTTCAGCCGTAAG
This sequence comes from Paenibacillus sp. FSL R7-0026, assembly GCF_038004485.1. Taxonomy (NCBI): domain Bacteria; kingdom Bacillati; phylum Bacillota; class Bacilli; order Caryophanales; family Paenibacillaceae; genus Paenibacillus; species Paenibacillus sp. FSL R7-0026. The sequence goes on along the minus strand of NZ_JBBORG010000001.1, from coordinate 1,543,301 downwards.
ACGGTTCTCTTCAAGAGAAGCAATCATGTGCTCAATCCGTTGATCCTCTTCCTTCACTTCGCCACGGGCGTAGTCGAGAATGTAACCCGGCAGTCCCAGTCGCTCTGCAATGGCAAATGCATTACTTCGTCCAGGTACACCCACCAGAAGGCGATAGGTTGGACTCAGTGTGTTGATGTCAAATTCCATACTGGCATTAATGACACCTTTACGCTCATATGCGTATGCTTTCAGTTCACTGTAGTGAGTGGTCGCAACCATGCGACATCCCGTCTGGTGCATATGCTCCAGCATGGAGATCGCCAGTGCGGAACCTTCAGCCGGATCTGTCCCTGCGCCAAGTTCATCGAGTAATACCAAACTTTTTGGTGTCATGTTTTTCAGAATGCGAATGATATTGGTCATATGACTGGAGAAAGTACTCAGATTCTGCTCGATACTCTGCTCGTCCCCAATGTCTGCATAGATCGCATCAAATACACATAACTGACTGCCATCCTCAGCCGGAACAAATAAACCGGACATGGCCATCAGGCTCAGCAATCCAATCGTTTTGAGCGTTACCGTTTTACCACCCGTATTCGGACCTGTCACGATAATGGATGTGTAATCATTGCCCAACTCTATGTCAATTGGTACCACGTTTTCAATCGGAATCAGTGGATGACGGCCTTTCTTGAGCTTCAGGAACCCGCGGTCATTCATGCGAGGCAATGTTGCTTTCAGTTCACGAGCCAGACGTGCTTTGGCAAAGATAAAATCAAGTGATCCCAGCAAGTCGACATCATACAACAGCCACTCTCCCTGCTCACTGACAAGTGCCGTCAATTTCTGCAAAATAATTTCTATTTCGCGTTCTTCCCGAATCCGGGTCTCGCGTAATTTGTTGTTCATTGCAACAATGGATTCCGGCTCAATGAACAATGTCGCACCCGAACCGGATTGATCGTGCACAATCCCGCCAAAGTACGAACGATATTCAGCTTTCACCGGGATAACAAAACGGTCTCCTCTGATGGTGATGAGCTGATCCTGAAGCATCTTGGATACGGTAGAGGATCGAATCATGGAATCCAGTTTTTCGCGAATCCGCGCTTCTCCGCCTCGCAGCTCACGACGAATCTGCGCCAACGTAACGCTTGCACTGTCGGCAACCTCTGCATTATCGTCAATACAGATTTTGATGGCATCCTCAAGCGTTTTTTGCTCTGACAGTTGATCACTGATATAGAACAAAGATTCGATGGGCTCATCTTCATGCAAAGTACCAATCTGACGTTTCAATCGCCGCGCTGCAAAGGTTGTATTGGATATTCCCAAAAGTTCGTGAGGGTTAAGTGTACCTCCAATTTCAGCACGTTTGATGGAAGCCGAAATATCTACAATTCCCCCAAATGACGGTGAGCCTTTCAGGCGATCAAATGTGAAGGCTTCATCGGTTTGCTGCAGCAACCGCTTCACTTCTTCAAGTTCACTGCTTGGTTCAAGTTGCTCCGCTTTCTTTTTTCCCATGGTCGTCTGGGCAAAGCTAAGCAATGTATTTAAAATTTTGCGATATTCCAGTGTGTGTAAAATTTTCGTGTCCAAGTGTACAACTCCTTCCAAACTATATCTGTATTATAACGAAAGAAACTTTCTTACGCTATTTAACGAATCCTTCCACACATAACTTCAACCATAGCACCACAAACTACAGGTGTCAGGATTGTGCAACCTCTCCATCCCCTTGGAGTTGCCCTGCTCAGTTCAATCCGAATAAAAGGAGGTAAACACCATGAATTTCCTGGGACATGTCGTGCGATTTATCATCGCTGCAATTGTATTAATGGTGGTTAGCTGGATCGTTCCCGGATTCGCCGTTGGTGGCTTCTGGAGCGCCCTGTTGCTTGCTCTTGTCATTGCCCTGCTCGGCTGGATCGTTGAAGGTATCTTCGGCAAAAGAGTCAACCCGTTTGGTCGCGGTATTGTCGGATTTATCGTTAGCGCACTGGTGATTTGGCTTGGTCAATATGTTGTAGATCATGTTGAAGTCAGCCTGCTCGGTGCCATTCTCGCTGCGCTGGTTATCGGGATTATCGATCTCTTCATCCCGGTATCCACCCCTTTTGATGCCGGACGAAGCTCCAAAAGTTAATCTCCACTTCACCTTAACGTCCCCATGTATTCTCCTAAACCTCTGAAGGCCCTGGGCCGGAAGGGGTTTATTTCATTCAGGCAGTGCACACGCTCTGCCGTACACGTACAATTTTCAAAAAAACGACATACGCAGCGTGTACAGGCATCCACATATTGCGGTATGATGACTGGAGCAATCATTCAAATTTTATCCATATCACGCTTTAAGGAGGCACATGATGAAGAAAGGCATAACATGGCTCGCTGCCTGTATGTTAATTCTGGTCCTCACTGCATGTGGAGGGGCGAAACAGTCCGCAGAATCTGGCAGCAATGGATCCGATGCGGATGCTGGAGTTACAGCCAGTGAAGAATTGGTCATCAAGGCAAGTAACTATGAATTCGATCAACCTGAGTACCATCTTAAAAAAGGCGTTCCCGTTAACATTGTTTATAAAAATGAAAACGGAAATCACGGTATCCTTGTACCTGAGCTGAATCTTCAACTGGATACCAGAAATAGCTCCAAAGTCATAACCCCGGACAAAGTTGGTGAGTTTGAAATGTCCTGTTCTGTCTTCTGTGGTTCAGGACACAGCAGCATGATCTCCAAAATTATCGTTGAAGAATAGTATTCAAGACAAGGAGCCCCCGCAGCGACGGGAGCTCCTTCTTTAGTATAACAAATTGTACCAGAGTACGTTGCCCACGAGCCAGTTCTGCTACATTCATTCCGCTAGGTCTGGTCCTGTTCAATCAATTCAATCCATTCGTTATATTCCGTCTGCAATTTCGTATATTCATCATGCAACTGACGATATTCCGTGTTCAGCTGCTCTGCCTTCTCCTGCTCCATTTCACGTTCAACCTGTAACAAACGTAATTGATTGGCCGCTAGTTCGTAACGCTCCCCCATCTCAAGCAGTTCAGTTTCCATGATCTCTTTCTCTTGGGTCGCTTCTGCACGTAACTTGTCCAGCTGCTGTCGTTCTTGTTCCAGTCCCTCCAGCAACTCACTACTTGCCGCACTTTCTCTCTTCCAAACCGTCAGTTCATTCTCAAGTGCAGCCCAGCGTTCCTGCCAGGTTTGTTCCTGAGCCGCCCATTCATCTGCACGGCGTTGCCATACCTGGTCGTTCTGCTCTGCTTGTTCAACGCTTGAGCGAAGTTCTTCTTCACGTCTTGTCAACTGCTCCAGACGGGATGCCAACTCGGTCTGTTTGGCTGACAGTTCTTCGTATTTGATCTGCCACTCCAACGCTTCTTCCTCAGTCTGGGCTAGCCGGCTCTCTTGCTCAGAGTAACGCTCGGAAAGTTTAGCTGAAGACTGTCTCGCTTCTTCAAGTGCGCTCACAATCTCTTGTTTCTCCTTGCTCAGTTCATCCAGCTTGGAACTGTAATTCTCTTCACGTTGTAATACATCACTGTAATCATTACGGATTTGTTTATAGTTATCCTGAAGTCGGTTCAGCTCTTCCCGAACAACATTTAGCTCAACTTCAAGCTGATTACGTTTCTCTTCCAAAAGCTCTGCATCCTTCTGGTATTGCACAGCCTCTTCATGGTTGAAACGAGACTCTTCCTTCACCACGGACAATTCATCATGAAGGGATTGCACACCAGACTCCAACGTTTCATTTTGTTCAGCAACTTCAAGAATCTGATTCTCCAGGTCTCCGATCTCAGCCAATCGCTGCTCAGCAAGGTCCTTCAAGGACTGCTCACGTTCCGTAAGCGTGCCGATCTCATTCTGCAATGTACGCACCGCAGCATGAGCCTGTTCAAGCACTTTTTGCAGTCTGCGCTGTTCCTCTTCCGACTTCACTTCAGCCTCACGAAGCTTTTGAGCTTCCTGTTCAAGCTGTGAATGTTGCTCCTGAAGTTTGCGTAGCTGTGCTGTGAGAGAGGTTTCTCTATCCACAGTTTCATTATACTTCTGCTTCCATTGTTCCTGTGAATCACGGGATTGCTGGGCAGCCTGTTCCGTTTCACGCAGAAGCTCCTGCAACTGGGAACGGTCCTCTTTCAACTGCTCCAGTTGTTGCTCCAGTTCCGTAATTCGGCGAGTCTGAACTTCCTGCTCCTGTTTACGGACCCCATGCTCATGACGTAACGATTCCAATTGACCACGCTCGTGCTGAAGCTGCTGTTCTTGCTCTGCAACCATGTCCTGTGCACTGATGAGCTGGGTCATCACTTCTTCCAATTGCTCTTCGACATCTAATAGTCGAGCCTCCGCCTGTTTACGTTGTTCCTCAAGTTGCTGTTTGAGCTTGCCCTGTTCTTCTTGCAATAAGGCCTCTGCCGCCGCTTCGGCTTCTTTCGCCTGGGACGCTGCTGCTTCCTTGGCTTGCTGCAATTGTTCCTCGAGGGCTGCTTCTTTCTCCATCCATTCGAGTTCCAACTGCTCGGATAACACCTTGAACTCCGCATTCAACTGATTTATCTCAGTCAGGCGCTTCTGCTCCGCTTGTTCCTGTAAGGCAGACCGTTCCTGATTCGCCTGATCCGTGAGCTCTTGTGTCTGTTGCAGCGCTTTTTCTTCAGCCTGTTGAAGACGAAGTTCCATCTGTTGCTGAAGTTCGTTATATTGCAGCGCTGCCTCTTCCTGAGCTTTCTTCAGATTGCTCTCTGCCTGCTCCAACTCGGACAAAATGGCCGACTCGGCTTCTTCCTTGGCTATCTGAACCTGCTGCGCAGCCTTGGCTTCAATCTGTTGACATTCTGCAACGGCACGGCTTTCGACTTCTTTTAATTGAGCTGCAGTCTTGTCCTGCAACTCTTTATATTGTGCCGCAGCTTTGGCCTGCGCCTGCTGCAATTCGGCTGCAGAACGGTTCTGAGCTTCTTTGAGCTGGGAAGCAGCCTGTGCCTGTGCATTTTTAAGCTGGTTAGCCGCTTTCTCTTCCATTTCCTTCAGCTGTTTCGTTCCCTTGGCTTCTGCTTCCTTCAGTTGTGCTGTCGCTTGGGCCTGCAATTTCTGCACTCGCTCCGTTGCTTGAGCGCGTTCTTGCTCCAGCAGCTTATTCAACTTGGCTATCTCTGAATTTTTGTCCGATTCGGACTTTTGCAACGCCTGCTCTGCTTCAATCTTCAGCTGTTGCAAATCAGCAAGAGCCTGGTCACGCCGTTCCAATTCTTGTTGATGTTCATTTTGTATGGCGTTTAACCGATTCAATTCGTTTCTCAGTTCTGTACGTTCTCCAGTGAGCATCTTCAGTTCATTACGGATTTCCTGAGTCTGAAGAGACTGTTCAGCCATATGTACAGCCGCCAGTACCGCAATACGCGGAGTATCCAGACGGGAATTTTGCTTGGAGATTGCGCCCATACGCTCATCTACCAGGTTAGCTACTTGTTTCATATAGTCGGCACTGCTGCCAACCAGTTTATAGGAAGTCCCGTAGATCTCTACGGTGACGCGTGTACGATCAGGTGTAGTCACAGTTGTGCCCTCCTTCAAGTCTGTATGTTGATTCTAAGCTGTAATCACAAAAAAGTCACATCGATCCTCTAATGCTAAGGATTCGATGTGACTTCAAACAATTCCTGCTAATCTTTGTTCAAAAAATCTTCTTTTGTCCTATTTACGCAATTCCGCTCCGAATTGCTCTTCCAGGCGAGCCACTACACGGGCATGAACTTCAGTAACTTCCTCATCGGTGAGTGTACGTTCACGATTCCGGTATACCAATGCCATCGCCACGCTCTTCTTGTTTTCACCCAGTTTACTGCCAGTAAACACATCGAATACCTGTACGTTTTGTAACAATTCACCCGCCGATTCACGAATGGCGCGCAGCATATCTCCAGCTTCAACATCCTCATACACAACAACCGCGATATCACGTTCCATCGCCGGGAAACGCGGAAGTTCACGATAACGAATGTCAGCGTCTGCTTCGCTGTAGATCGATTCAAGTGCAATCTCTGCGATGTACACATCATTCAGATCATACTGCTGTTGCAGTTCCGGATGCAATTGACCCAATGTACCGATCAGTGTACCTTCCCCGCCATCCTTACCTTCCAGGTAAACCGATGCGGAACGTCCCGGATGGAATCCTTCAGGACTGTTTGCTACCAAGCGAATGCGTTGTTCCAGACCCACATAGGCGAACAGATGCTCAAGCGCACCTTTCAGATCGAAGAAGTCTACTTTCTCCGCTCCAACATTCCACTGCTGGCTTGCACGATTACCGGTGAGCAGCAAGCCCAGTACCGGAATCTCATGTGGTTGCTTGGTCAACTGATCTTCTTCGGTGAAGAACACATTGCCCACTTCAAATACAGCCAGTGAATCCTGTTTACGGTTCATGTTATACACCGCTGCATCCAGCATTTGCGGCAAAATACTCGTACGAAGCACACTGCGGTCCTCGCTCATAGGCATCGCGAGTTTCACGGCCTTACTTCCTTGTGTCAACGCCGGGAACAAGGTTGCTTTATCCGGGTGTACAAAGGAGTAACTGATCATTTCCTGCCAGCCACTGCCTGAGAGCAATCCACGAATGGTGCGACGCATCGCTTGAGAGCGTGTATATGCCCCTGGAGTCGTTGGTCCTTCAATCCATGTGGTTGGAATGTTGTCATATCCATACAGACGTGCGATCTCTTCAAACAAGTCTACATCGAGCGTAATATCCCCTCTGCGTGTTGGCACTTCCACATCCAGCAATCCTTGATCAGCATCACCACATGCAAAGTGCAAACGAGCGAAGATCGTTTTTACCTCAAGCAAAGACAGATCAGTTCCCAGATAACGATTCAGTCTGTCCAGCGACAATTGAATTACACGTTTCTCCGCAGCTTCTGCTCCAGCTTCCACGATTCCCTGGTGCACATCACCTTCAGCATAACGCTGAATCAGTTCAGCCGCACGATCCAAAGCCGTAATGACCGCACCCGGGTCTACTTCCTTCTCAAAACGCATGCTTGCTTCGGAACGCAGCCCCAGTTGGCGCGACGTTTTCCGAACGGTTCCGCCGTCGAACTTGGCGGACTCCAAGAGCAGATTCACCGTGCCTTCCGATACCTCGGAATTCTCGCCACCCATAACCCCAGCGATGGCTACAGGTTTCACGCCGTCTGTGATGAGCAACATGTGCGGCTCCAGCTTGCGCTCCTGTCCATCCAGCGTAACAATCGTTTCGCCTTCGTTGGCCATCCGCACTTCAATATGACCCTTTTCCAGCTTATCCGCATCGAATGCATGTAGCGGTTGACCGTATTCCAGCATGACATAGTTCGTGATATCAACGATGTTATTGATTGGGCGAACACCTGCCGCCATGAGACGGTTTTGCATCCACAGCGGGGAAGCACCCAGCTTAATGCCAGTTACATAACGAGCTGCATAGTGACTGCATTGCTCCTGTGCCTTAATCTCTACAGAGATATGATTCGCGGCTGCATCACCAATTTCAACCAGTTGGTCTTTGGGACTTGGCAGCTTCACTTCACGACCCAGAATGGCACCCACTTCATAAGCTGCACCACGCATGCTGAGACAGTCGGAACGGTTCGGTGTCAGGTCCAGTTCAAGCACATGATCGTCAAGACCAAGAACCTGGCTGATTGGCGTGCCAACCTCCGTTTGTTCCGGCAGAACGAGAATACCTTCCTGCTGATCTTTTGGCAGCAATTTATCGTTCATGCCCAGTTCTTTAGCGGAACAGATCATGCCAAGGGATACAACACCGCGCAGTTTGGCTTTTTTGATATCCAATCCACCAGGGAGCTTCGCTCCAACCAGGGCTACGACTACTTTTTGGCCTGCATCCACATTTTTCGCACCACACACGATCTGCAGATCTTCTTCCTGGCCGGCATCGATGACACATACATTCAGTTTGTCTGCATCGGGGTGTTTCTCCTTGCTCTTCACATAACCTACAACAACTTTATTCACGCCCTTGTTGCGGTTCTCCACTACATCAATTTCGACACCCGCACGGGTGATTTTCTCTGCCAATTCCTGTGGCGTCACACCTTCAAGGGAAATATAATCAGACAGCCAATCTGTCGATACTCTCATGGACGTTCACTTCCTTCATCTATAAATTGGTGTTCCCGGTTCATTCGCTTGCTCTATATGGTTAATCTTTCTTGTCTTAAAGTTACAGCCGTCCGAATTGCTTCAGGAAGGTCAGATCGCTGTTGTAGAAGTGACGGATATCATCGACACCATACTTCAGCATCGCGATACGTTCTACGCCCATTCCGAATGCAAAACCACTGTATTTCTCCGGATCATAACCGCCCATTTCCAGTACTTTCGGGTGAACCATACCGCCGCCCAAAATTTCAAGCCAGCCTGTTTGCTTACATACGCGACAGCCGCTGCCGCCACATTGTACACAAGTTACATCCACTTCCGCACTTGGCTCTGTGAACGGGAAGAAGCTTGGACGCAGACGAATTTCCGTGTGGGAACCGAACATTTCGCGTACGAATTGCAACAGGGTTCCTTTCAGATCGCTCATACGAATGTTTTCGCTGATGACCAATCCTTCAACCTGGTTGAATTGGAAAGAGTGTGTCGCATCGTCATCATCACGGCGGTATACTTTACCTGGGCAGATGACTTTGACAGGCACTTCGCCCTTCATGCTCTGCATGGTACGTACTTGAACCGGAGATGTATGGGTACGCATCAACAAGTCTTCAGTAACATAGAAGGAATCCTGCATATCACGCGCCGGGTGATTCTTCGGCAGATTCAATGCTTCAAAGTTGTAATAATCCATTTCGACTTCAGGACCTTCCGCAACGCGGTATCCCATACCGATGAAAATATCTTCGATCTCCTGTACCACTTTGGTCAGTGGATGCAGTCCGCCTTGACGTCCACGACGTCCTGGCAGGGTCACATCAATTTTCTCGGATTGCAGACGCTTCGCCGTCTCTTCCTTCTGGAACTGATCCTGCTTGCTGTCGATGACTTCCTCAATGGCAGCCCGAACATCATTGGCTACTTGACCAATAACTGGACGTTCCTCCGCACTAAGCGCACCCATACCACGCAAAATCTCAGTTAATGCACCCTTTTTCCCCAAATACTTTACACGCAGATCACCGAGCGTCTGCGGATCATTCACACCAGACAACTGCTCCAGCGCTTCGATCTTCAATGCCTCTAAACGTTCTTTCATGTGTAATTGCCCCCTTTTTGTGGTGTTTTTGCAACAAAAAAAGGCCTTCTCTCCCCTGAAGGGACGAAAAGACCGTGGTACCACCCTTGTTAGACATCCATTGCTGCGTGGCCCTTCTGGCCTGCAACTGGTTCTGTCTCACTTTGTACGGAATAACGACCGTTAACCGTTTGCCCCTACTGTTGCCTCTGTGTCTGCACACAAACAGGTTCAGGGAACCGCTTCGGAGTGAATTTCGGCAGCCTTGTTCTACAGAAACGCTCTCAATCTACGGCGCTTCCTCCCTGTCCAGAGGCACTGCTTACTTATCTCCATCAACACGTTTGCTTTTAAGTTAAACCTCTAGAGGTTGTCAAAAAGTCCGCTTTTGATTACGAATGATGCCTAGTGGCATCATCAGCGTCGAATATGGCATTCAGCCGAAATGTCCGTTGCTCACGTAGTTTTCCCTACGCTCCGCTACTCCATTTCTATCTTCATCCCATCTTCTTGGTACTGAAAACCGATCTTTTTGAACACTTACCTATATCGATGTAATCATCGATGATCGTTCATAATTATATGCAAAATAGATCGAAATAGCAAGTCGTCCATGTTCTAATTTATGCTTGCACCCTTATCTTTCAATTGTTTAAGCTGCTGCTGGATTTCGCGAATCTCAGCTGCCTCGACTGCTCGCTCATTCGAATGCTCGGGCTGCGTCAGACTGTCTTTTCCAGCAGCGCTTACAGGAGACAGCAATTCGGATAGGCGCATCTCCAATCGTAACCGCTCGTCATCGGATTCCCGGGTCTCCAGCGCCACCTCCCGAAGTTTGTTGGACTGCACCCAATCCGACACTCCTCCTTCAAACAGAGTTGCTGTGCCACCAGCCTCCAGATCGCATAACCGATTCGCGAGTGACTTCGTCAGCATCCGGTCATGGGATACAAGCACCAAAGCACCTGAAGCCTGTTTTAATACATTTTCCATGACTTCCTGGGTATCGATGTCCAGATAGTTCGTTGGTTCGTCCAGCACCAGCAGATTCGCTCCGCCAAAATACAGTCTCAGAAATGCCACTCTGCACTTTTCCCCCATGCTCAAATCCCCAATACGCTTGAACACATCATCCCTGGAAAATAGGAAACATCCCAGAATGGTACGTGCCGCACTTTGTGTCATGGATGGAAGGGTAAGCAAGCTGTCCAGCAGCGTCTGATTCTCGGGAAGCCCTTCCAGCTCCTGTGAAAAGTAACCGATTTTGAGCTGTGGATGCCGTGTGACCTTGCCTTGCGAAGGTTCCAGTTCACCAATCATCAACTTCAGCAGTGTTGTCTTGCCCGTTCCATTAGGACCTCGTACAGCAAGCCGATCTCCACGTTCCACAGCAATCCGAAGATCGCGCAGCAATGGTTTGTCTCCCGTATATGAAAAACTCACCTCTTCCAGCGCAAGCAGCTGGCGTGCAGCCAGTGGATTCATCTGTAATTCCATGTTCAACTTTGCAGCTTCACGAGGTTTATCCACCCGTTCCCGCTCCAAACGTTCCAGCTGTTTTTGTTTCGCATGGTAACGTGAAATATTTTTGTTGGCTTTGGCCTTGTAGAAGCTCTGGGTGATCTTCGCCTCTACATCGGTCGCCGAATTATGCGCTTTATGGAACCATTCCTGATAATTTCGAATCGTTTCTTCCAGCGCCTTACGTTCCAATTCCTGCCTACGGTAGATCGTTTCCTGTTCGCGTAATTCACGCTCTTTGTGGATCTTGTAGTCGGAGTATCCGCCCTTGTATTTGGTCAGGGCATCTGGACTGAACTCAATGACTCCTGTTGCTACCTGATCAATAAACGTACGATCATGTGATACAAATAACAGCGTACCTTCATATGAGGATAACCACTCTTCCAGCCAGCGCATGCTTCCCTCATCCAGATGATTTGTCGGTTCATCCAGGATCAGGAATTTGGGTTTGCTGACAAGCAGCCCCGCCAAACGAGCCTTTGTTTTTTGTCCACCGCTCAAGGAATGATAGGGTCTATTCCAATGCTCCGCGGATAATCCAAGGCGAGTCAGTACTTTCTCTACCTCAGTCTCCCACATATAACCGTTCAACTGTTCATATTGCTCCATCACTTGTGTATAAGCTGCAAGCAACTCTTCATCCGCTTCAGTGCTCATGCTCAAACGTTGTTCCAGTTCTTCCAAATTCCGTTTCACTTCATAGATCTGACCGCTCTCACGCCGGACCGCATCCAGTACATTCATCCCGGTCTCAATCTCCGAGCGCTGGCGCATGAACCCCCATTCCTGCTGAGGAATATGACGTTCAATCCGTCCACCACCATGCTCCTCACCCAAAATGATACGTAACAACGTTGTCTTGCCGCATCCGTTGCGACCCAAAATGGCGAGTCGTTCGCCCTCATTAATCTCCAAATTCAATCCTGTAAACAATTCAATACCGTTCCATTCTTTTGATACTTCATGTAAGCGTACCAATGTCATCATGAGGCCTCATCCTTCCTGCATCCTTTTTGCTGAACAAAAAAAACCGCTGGCATCAGCCGGCGGTTTGGCAATTCAGGGTTGGATCAAGCATTCAAAGACAGATCTAAGGTAAGCTACGGCATGAACAAAGAAACCCAAAATACAGGGTACACGTAAACCTCAATGGCTTACTTGCTCCATACCTTTTCCCATAGCTGAATTTGGACACACGAATCCCCTCATTGCTCAGCCGCTCTGGCTGACTGCGTCATAAAACCGTCTGCAGTTAACTGGGGTTCAATTCATGTGTTTTACTTCATGGGACGTATGGTTACCTCTCATTCATGTGTAGTATCAATTTCTCCGTTATTGTACCAGATCATTGTAAAAAAGCAAAGGGTATATAAATTAAACTAAAGAATACTTACTTACTGGCCACTCCGAAAATAGAACAATCTTCTGATCGCTGTTACCACGGGATTTCTTTTAAGGTAATAGAAAAAAGCCCCTGCATCGCAAGGGCTCCGGTACTGCTTCATTAAGCGGGTGATGGGAATCGAACCCACGCTATTAGCTTGGAAGGCTAAAGTTCTACCATTGAACTACACCCGCATGATTGAAGATTTATTGTTAAGTTCCTTAGGAATTTAACAGTGATTTTACAAATAATAATATACCATGATCCTCTATAGCATGCAAGTTATTTTTTCCATTTTTTTCATTACGAATCCATCAAAAAAAGCAGGAGCACCCTCGCGCCCCCGCTGTTCCCTATCCTGTAGGCTTATCCACATCTCTCAAAAACTGCTTTTCAAATTCAGCGGCTTTAATCGGTTTGCTGAAGAAATAACCCTGAGCCTCGTGACAGTGTTGATTGCGAAGAAAGACCATCTGATCTTCGTTCTCCACGCCCTCAGCTGTGACTTTCAGTTGTAAATGATGCGCCATTGAAGTGATGGTAGATACGATCGCGGCGTTATTGCTGTCCTCCATGACTTCATTCACGAATGAACGGTCAATCTTGAGCCGATCAATCGGCAGATCCTTCAGATAGTGCAACGAGCTGTATCCCGTTCCAAAATCATCAATACTGATATGCACACCAATTTCTTTGATTTTGCGCAACTGTTCGAATGACCGGTCTTTGTCAAATGTCATGCTCTCTGTAATCTCCAGTTCAAGCCATACAGGCTCTAGTCCCGTCTCTTTGAGAATGCCATTGATATTGTCCAATAAATGGGAATGTCTGAATTGTCTCATCGACAGATTCACCGAAACACACAGTTTACGATAACCGGCTTCCTGCCACTGTTTGTTCTGTGCACACGCTTCACGAAGCACCCATTCGCCAAGTGGGACAATGAGCCCACTCTCTTCTGCCAGAGGAATAAAGTCCGCCGGAGATACCGAGCCTCGCTGCGGATGCTGCCAACGCACCAATGCTTCCATGCCAACGATTAGCCCACTTTGCAGATTAACCTGCGGCTGGTAGACCAGGTAGAACTGACCTCGATCCAACGCCTTGCGCAGATCATTCTCAAGCTGCAAACGCTCCTGTGCCTTCATCTGCATCGCATGGGCAAAACGATTCAGTTCCATTCCTTGTTCCTTTGCACTGTGCAAAGCCGTATCGGCATTCTGAATAATCTCCAGTGGCGACTCTCCATCATGTGGGAAAATGGCCATCCCGATTCCAAGTGTCAGATGATATTCATTGCCATCAACCAAGACGGGTTTCTCAAAAAGTTGCAAAATGGATCTTGTCCGACGCAACGCTGTATCGGTTGAACTGAAATCTGTCATCGTTAATGCAAACTCATCTCTTCCCAATCCGAAGACTTCTTCTCCTGGAAGTGACAATTGTTTCAGTCGTTGACCTACCTGACGCAAAACACGGTTAGCTGCTTGCTGTCCGAGCGAATCATTAATGGTCTTGAACCGATTAATATTCAGGACCAGCACACCAACAAGCTGTTCCTCTACCACGGCATCATCCATCATCTTTTTCAACCGCTGTGAAAGGCGACGACGGTTTGGAAGTCCCGTTACATCATCATGATGAGCAATATAGTTCATCTTGGCTTCCGCGACCTGTTGTTGCAGGAACGGCGTGTCCACTACGGACGTATATAGCCCTTTTTGAATGAAAAAATATGCCATACAATTACTCAGCAATCCTAATAACAGATTGAGATCGTTCACCCCAGTTGCTGAAACAAAATAACATTCACCAAAAAAGAAACACAGAATGCCACATAGAATCGTTGGTAAATCACCATCTTTGGTTTTTTTCCATTGTACAAACAAAAGAACTGCAATAATGCCATAAAGCAATCCGACCATAAAATGAACTCGAGTGAAGATATTACCAAGCACTTCCCCGTCAAGCATACTTGGTAACATGCTCCATTCCTGAGTGGCCAGTATGTACAAAATAACAAAGGTACCCAATGTCCCACTGAACAGTAAGAATTTGCGTGGTAATGCAATTTCTTTCTCATTTAAGGTATACACGAGCAGTAAACCTACGGAACATACCAAAGATCCCATGGTTGACATCATTAAGGAGAACTCCGATTCCATCATGGCTCCATTTGGAATCTCTTCTGCAAATGAAACGATATGAACCAGTTCAAACAGACCAATCAATAAAAAGAGTGTTGTCAATAATGTCCTCCGAAGAGTTAGCTTCTGTGTCCGAAACAACCAGCTTTGATTATAGATGCCGATACAAGCTGCTGCCGCAGCAAATCCACCCAAGAGTGTCAAAACCGGGTAACCCGATATGGTCAGATCAGAGCTTGAAGAAGAACGAAACCATTGACTTGCGAGGAAACACAATAAGCCGCATACAGCGACCCAACTTATTTTTCTCTGATCTTGCAGATTAACCTTCATGCCGTGTTTTCCTTCCCGGGATCACCTATCCTGAATTACATTAACCAAACTTAACAGCTTACTACACGATTCGACAAAAAACATATTAACCAACGTTCAATTCACATGCATACACATGCTATCTGGTACATAATAACATTTAATTTTGTATACGTGAACTAAAAAATAGTTACTCCTAGGAATATTTATTCATAAATATAGAGAAAAACAAGGCATTAAGAACTAAAAAAACATGGATCTCCAGTTAGAGTCCATGTTTTCCTATTTTGCAACTGTATTTCAGACTATATTACTTATCAAAATTCACTTCTGGTGTTGTTAATTTATCATAGAAATCAACAACCTTATCCTTGTCTTCCGATGAGCGAATCGCCATCGCTGAACGTGGATGCTCGTCCAACGCACCTGTAATCATATAAGGCAGAATGTAACCCCATTCTTCTTTTTCTCTCAGTGGAACCATCAACTGTTCCAATACACCAAGTACTGGACGCAGATTGTATTTCGTTCCTTTCAGATGAGCTACGAGCAATTCGGTTGGACAGTTACCTGCCGCACGGCCCATACCATACACAGAAGCATCAAGCAGCTCAACGCCAAGTTCCGCCGCAACCAATGTGTTAGAAAACGCAAGTTGCATATTATTATGTGTGTGAACACCAAGACGTTTGTTAGGCAAGTGAGTCTTAAACTTCTCTACCAGATATTTCACATCATTATGGTCCAAGCTACCGTAGGAGTCTACAATGTAAACAACATCCACAGCGCTTTCTTTGATCAATTCAAATGCTTCCAGCAATTCATTCTCCATAACATTGGAGAGTGCCATAATATTAAGTGTAGTTTCATATCCACGATCATGGAATGTTTGAACCAGTGCAAGTGCCTTGTCCACATCTTTGCTGTAGCAGGCAACCCGGATCAGATCCAGCATGCTCTCACTGCGAGGCAAGATATCATTTTCGTCCACACGTCCAACGTCAACCAGTGCAGACAGTTTGGTATTGCCTTTTTGAGGAATAACTTTACGCAGGAAATCATCGTTCAGGAAACGCCATGGTCCTGCTTCCTCGGCACCTTTAAGCAACTTCGGAGAGTTCTTATATCCAATTTCCATATAATCAACGCCAGCTTCATTCAATCCAGCATATAGCTGTTGAACAAAGTCCACGCTAAAGTCCCAATTATTCACCAATCCGCCATCACGGATCGTACAATCTACAATTTTGCAATGATTTGTCTTCATTAATGTCTGCTCCTTTTCTGACCAACTTGTGTATTCCTCTCATGATACTTGAACGTGACAAGAAAAGTAAAGGGATTCCGGACTTATTTACTTCGATAAGATCTCCAGATTCGGTCAATCTCAACCATATCGGAACGATCGGGAGCTTTCCCACCATAACGAACGGTATTATACGTATCTGGCAGTCTCGCAGACAGCTCATCTTCTTCTAACTTCACACCATTCTGAATAATGGTCTGTGCAGCCTCCAGCGGAGTGTGCGTCCCCTGTATTTCCACGCCTCGATGAGCGGCTCTTTCAATCCAAGTCCGATAGTAATAGCGAACACGTTCAGCATCCTGCGCAGGTGGCGCTTCTTTTTTCCGAAACCAATTCTTTCGGACTTTTGCTGGCGCATCAAGCGTCTCACTGACATCGATATACTCCGTCCGTGGTTCTGCCTTCTTTTCACCTGGTTGTAACATCCCCTTGAATCGGTCCATAAGTCTGTTTATCGTTTTTTGTCCCAACCTCAGAAGCAGCCACAGAATTGCTCCTGCTACAGCACACATTACTACCCAACCGAGGATGTTCCAGAAGACTGAGGGCTCGGATGGCGGCTCTCTCCAGTCATTCGGTAAATTTAACGGCTGATTGGGGTTGTCCATTGGTAATAGCGGCTCCTCGCCGGAAGTCGGACCAAACCATCCCCTGATCCATGCAAGCAAGCGGTCACGTAGCGGCCCCAGCCAGGCAGCGAGACTTGGGAAAGCACCGATTGCAACGATAACAATAAACATCCACATGAACCGCTGATGATTCGCACGTGCAAAATCTCTTAATACCAATCTTCTCTTGCCGTCATTGAGTATTGCCTGATCCAGTTGCAGCATATATCGTCCAACCAGCCAAAAGGCAAAGCTGATCACTCCCCCAATATAGATCCATAGAGTATAGGTTCGTATCGGCTGCATGAATTCCAACGAGTTCGAAGCAATCATAAGCACGATTGCACTGATTACACCCATAATCTGCAAGCGCCATAACAACACAGAATGAAAGACTGGCTGGAAGGTCAGACCTGCATAAGCCGAGATGACCCCACACAGTACCAATGTGATGATATCCGGCAACGGGAGAATGAGGCTCATCCCAACAACGAGTGCGAAGAGAAATCCTATGACGAGTGCCGTTAATCCACGAATGAGTGTACTTTTCTCGCTAAAACCTGGAATTTTATGCTGAATGAACTGTCCTAACCAACCTACAAGAACTACCAGGATGAATAATGTGTACGGCAAATGTTCCATTGCGTAGAATGAAGCGATCGTAAATATCGGAAAAAGGTATATGCCCGCCATCAAGACGGCAAGCATCGCTATGAGTCCTTTGGTCGTCGCTTCCTGTCTGCTCCTCATGCACTCACCGCCTTCGTATTACCCTTCACGTCCTCTACCGGGAGAATCGTTACACGATGTCCTTGTTCGTGCAGACGTGCAATCTCGTGCTCCATAGCGGCAGATACATAGGATGTAATCAGCAGATAGCTGCGGATTTGCTGTGCTTCTTCATTCAGACGTACTTCATCATTCAGGAATTGCTCCATGGGCACCATGCATTTCAACTCTGTCTCAGCCATAGCTTCCAGTAACCGTTCCAGATGGGGCGTGCCATAATCCGGCTCAATCCGAAGTGTATCGCGGCCTCCACCCACATGATAACCATTATGGGCGAAACCTGCTGGCAACCCTCTACCGATGGCATCCACTGCAGCCGTGGCAGCGTAACGGAGTGCCCGCTCAATCTTTTCCGGTCGAGTAACAACACTCCACATATCTGCTGATTCCTGAATGTTGACTACAATCCAGGACTGCGGATCAGCTGTCCATCCCTGTTTGTAGACCTGTAATTCACCTGTACGTGCACTCGCTTTCCAGTGAATACGATTCATGGGGTCGCCTGCGCCATAAGGCCGAACACCCAGGATCAAGAAAGGATCTTCAACGATCCATCGTGATACTTCCACTTCTCCCTGCCATACCTGATAAATTGCAGGAAGATCCTCTGCATTCACTAATG
Organism: Paenibacillus sp. FSL R7-0026; assembly: GCF_038004485.1. Classification (NCBI taxonomy): domain Bacteria; kingdom Bacillati; phylum Bacillota; class Bacilli; order Caryophanales; family Paenibacillaceae; genus Paenibacillus; species Paenibacillus sp. FSL R7-0026. Next base: position 1,525,361 of record NZ_JBBORG010000001.1, on the reverse strand, counting down.
AAGGATACACGATCATAGACATTTGCAAAGGAATCGGTTTGGTGGAACGCCACACACCAAAGAGATCCCCACCTGTCATCGTTGCTGTATTTAATGGATAAATTCCACGCTGAGTACATGTAAAAGGATGCTTGCGCGTAATACGAGTAAACGGTTTTAACGTAAAAATACTCTTATGGTTCTGATAGATCTCGCCTTGACTAATATCCATACCTGAACCGGAACGAAATACAAACGACACTGGCATCATCGATTCAAGTCTGAGCCACGGTACGGAGACTCGCTTCTCATTCGATATCGTCTCCACCATCTCAAGTTCATCTCCAGCGTAACAACGCAGCTTGCTGAATTGTCTGCTGTACTTGAGTTTTCGCAGTGCAGGTCGTCCAAACCACACACCATGTATAACAACGACAATGCCTCCAACAAGGACAAGCCATAATAATGCCATAAGATTAACGCCCGCTTGTAGCGAGATTCTCCGTAGGCACTTCTGTCTGATTCAGAAGTTCCTGGATGATACGCTCCGCCAAGCCCTCTTGTTGTCTGATCCGGTTACGAAATACCAGTCGGTGGGCCAGCACAGGTTCCGCCAGTACTTTAATATCATCAGGCAAAACAAAGTCTCTGCCATGCAGTGCAGCCCATGCCTGACTTGCCTTGAGTAATGCCTGAGCCCCTCGTAGACTTACGCCAAGCGAGAGCTCGGGATGTTGCCTTGTTGCTTCGGTTAACTGAATGATATATCGTAGCAAATCTTCGTTGATTTGCACTGTTTTATACGTATCCTGCGCCTTCAAAAGTTCTTCACGACTGATCACTGCCGAGAGATCATCAACTGAACGACTGGCTACTGTACGTCTCAAAATTTCTACACTCTCTTCACTGCTTGGATAACCCATGCGAATTTTCATCATAAAACGATCCATCTGCGCTTCAGGTAGTGGAAAAGTTCCCTGGTTATCTACAGGATTCTGGGTGGCGATAACGATGAATGGCCGTTCCAGCTGTCTCGTTGAACCGTCGATACTGATCTGGCGCTCTTCCATACACTCCAGCAAGCTTGATTGTGTACGCGGTGTAGCCCGGTTAATCTCATCGGCTAGGACAAGATTGGCAAACAAGGGGCCGGGTCGGAATTCAAAATCCCCTTCTTTTTGATTAAAAAAATGAATCCCTGTTAAGTCCGAGGGCAGCAAGTCCGGTGTAAACTGTATCCGTTGGAACGTGCAGTCCAATGAAGAGGCTACCGATTTGGCAAGCATCGTTTTCCCAGTACCCGGTACATCCTCCAGCAGCACATGTCCTGACGCTATGATCGCTGTCATCACCAGCTCTATCGTATGCTCTTTCCCCACAATCACTTTTCCCACGTGATCCATCAGTTGTTGATTCATTCGTTCCATTCCTTGGATTTCCATCTGCATCTCATCCTTCCGTTATGGAGCTTATGTATTCGCATTCATTACTAACTATAACCCTTATTGGCAACATAAAACAAAGGAGTTGGCAAATGGCCAACTCCTCGACTCCCCGCTTTTCTCAATATACCAAGGGTAACATAATTATAAACCGCGTGCCTTCGCCCTTTTTACTATCCACAGAGATGGTGCCTCCATGGTTCTTGATGATTCGGTAACTCACCGAAAGTCCAAGCCCCGTTCCGCTCTCCTTGGTCGTGAAGAATGGATCAAACAGACGTACAAGCGTGTTATGGTCCATCCCATGACCGTTATCCGCGATGGAGATCTGCACAAACTTGTTTTCCGTGGCGGTAGATATTCGAATTAGACCCGTATGTTCTTCGCCAACTTCCTCAATGGCATCCATTGCGTTTTTCACCATATTCAAAATAACCTGCTTAATCTGTTTGACATCAATGGATACATTCAGCGGGGCATCCCCTTCATCCAGTACGATCTCGCATCCCTTCATCAACCCTTCACTTTCGGTCAGCAAGACCACCTCTTTGAGCAAAGAGTCGACGGATATCACGGTCTTCTGTGGAGCTGACGGTTTGGAAGAATTCAAAAATTCGTAGATGATGTCATTCGCCCGATCAATCTCCGTCAGTATGATTCGAGCGTACTCGTCTTTGCCGAGCTGCAGCAAATGGGGCCTAAGCAGTTGGATGAACCCACGGATTGCAGTCAACGGATTACGAATTTCATGAGCAATAGATGCTGAAATTCGCCCCAGCATCGCAAGTTTGTCATTTTGATAAGCGGTCTGTTCAATTTGTTTATAATCAGATACATCTTTGACGCTGAACAAGAAGTCGCCATCCATCTGATCACCGTACGTCACAGTAACCAGCCAATGCCTTCCGTATTCATCAATCAATTCATGATAGCGCTTACGGTGAAAAATAGTTTCCCGATAGATACGTAAAATTTTCTTTTTCTTGAATCGGCTCATCTGCGGATGATGCAGCATTTGCATCAGGGTGCAGCCGCTCAACAGACTTCTTGGAAGTTCCAACAACTTTGCCATCTGAACGTTAATAAACGTCAATACACCGTGACTGTCAAACAACATAATACCGCTATCCAGATGTTCCAGTACATTCTCGTACTTGTTGTTATCCAGATGCACAGGCGGGAAACCATCCGTTGGTTGAGGCACTGTATCCTGAAATTCACTAATCATGTCAGGTTCCTCCTTTTCACGTAAATGATAAACTTGCCATTCGGACATCATATCATCACAGAAACAGGAAGGGCCGATTTTATTTTTCATTACCGGTGCCCTTTCGTTGGGGGGCTGAGCCGAAAATATGGATGGCATGGCCGGAACTCAAGCTGGTCTATTCCCGGTAACCAACAGTCGATCCGGAAAATCATATACGTTTGTCCCATTCTGACCTTCTCCTATTCCCAAACACGAACATTTTTTGCTCCGCCTCTTTTGCAAGTCTGTTTTTATCATAGACAAGTTTATAGAAGAGAGTCAATCGGAGAAAGTGTCGAATGGAAATTATTTTAAAAAAAACCTCGAATTAGTTCCAGAATACAGCAAAAAAACGAAGCCGTTTCACCCAGTAGGCAAATCAGCTTCGTTTTTAATATCTTTAATTGGTGATATATCCGAGATCATCTATAGTCCGGTCTTATTATGCTGAATTTTCAGTCTGCGCTGACTCATCACAGCTAATCGACGTTTAAGTTCGCTTTCCCACTTCTCGTCTTTGGTTTCCTTGGCGAGCCTGAGCAAATCCAGAGCCATATCAATCTGGCGCTGCACAATGACCATGGCGTCCTCGCTCTCACGGTTTACACAGTTTTCAAAAATCGCATCCTCATCTTCTGTCACATAATCTTGAAAGTCGATCTCGGATGCACCATCTCCATGCGCATATTCAGCCAGAATTTCATATTCGTTTTCCACTTTATAATGCACCTCAACCCGGTGACACACCGGGCAAAACAGCAGGGGAACATTATGAACCTGGGTGCGGTAATGCTTCAGCGTGCCCTTCGTTCCAACCATACTTGCCCCACAACAGTAACTCATTTTTGTTCACCCTCCTTATTACGTGCCGGGACTTTTTTGTTAAAATGCCATCCCGTACACTTCCAGCACTTCCGAAAAGGAATAGTTCCATCAGTGTATCACATTCATGTACAGATTATAAATGCAGAGCACCGGAATATTTACCGGGTTTCCATACCCTATTCGCCTTGAAGGCCATCAATTCCTCTTTCAACAGATAAAAAGAAGACTTTCTTCTAATATATTATTAACACGCTTAGCTGCTTGTTCAAACACTTTTGATTAACTTCGTGATAACTTCCGCCAAAAGGGTGCAAAAAGCCCTCAATCCCTAACGGGATGAGGGCTTGAACAAAAACCGTTCAAGTTAATCTGGCTTACAGGTTAGTGTCGCCTGGTTTCCAGTTCATTGCACACAATCCGCCGGATTGCAGTGCTTGCAGTACGCGAAGTGTTTCTTCAACACTACGGCCTACATCGTTGTGGTTAACTACTTGATATTTCAATTCGCCTTCTGGATCGATGATGAACAGACCGCGCAATGCTACGCCTTCTTCTTCGATCAGAACGCCGTAATCTTTAGCCACTTGCTTCGTGATATCGGAAGCCAGTGGGAAGTTCAATTGACCCAGACCATTGCTGTCTACAGGTGTATTGATCCATGCTTTGTGGCTGTGTACGGAGTCTACGCTCACGCCAAGGATTTCAGTATCCAAAGCTTTGAATTGCTCGGAAGCAACGCTCAAAGCTGTAATTTCAGTTGGGCACACAAATGTGAAGTCCAAAGGATAAAAGAAGAATACAAGCCATTTGCCACGATAATCGGACAGTTTAACGGAACCAAAGTCTTGTCCGTCTCCCGATACTGTTTCCATTGCGAAATCCGGTGCTGGTCTACCTACCAAACGTTCTGCCATAACTAAAAATTCCTCCTTTGGGATTATGTAAGCATCCTTGTGGATTGCTCATCATCAAGAAAAACGCGTACGCTTTTCCTGTAATTAAAATGATTTGATACTTGATAACAAGTACAAGTAAAATGTTATCATCAGGACTTCCCAAAGTCAAGATTATAAACATTATTTTTTTATAATCATTATAAATAAGGATTTTTCGTGGCAAAAATGATAAAGGAACAGCCCTCTGTACATTCCATAACTGGAAACAAAGGGCTGCCTGTAGGTGGTAATATAATTACGCCTGTTTCTGAATAGCCGCCACGATCAGATCGCCCATTTCGGTCGTGCTGATCGCTGTGCTCTTGTCTACAGCAATATCACTCGTGCGGTGTCCTGCATTCAATACATCCGACACAGCTGCTTCAATGGCATCCGCACCTTCTGCATAACCAAAGGTTGTACGGAACATCAACGCCAAAGAGAGAATGGTTGCAATCGGATTAGCGAGGCCTTGACCTGCGATATCCGGTGCAGAACCGTGTACCGGCTCATAGAGTCCAAAGCTGCCCTCTCCCAGTGATGCAGATGCGAGCATACCGATGGAACCTGTCAACATCGCTGCTTCATCACTCAAAATATCTCCGAACATGTTTTCCGTTACGATGACATCGAAGCTGGACGGACGACGCAGCAATTGCATTGCGCAGTTGTCTACCAGTACATGCTCCAGTTCAACATCCGGATAATCCGGTGCTACCCGGTTCACGACTTCACGCCAGAGACGGGAAGTTTCCAATACGTTGGCTTTGTCTACAGAAGCCAGCTTTTTGCGACGTCCTTGCGCAATTTCGAATGCCTGACGAACGATCCGCTCCACTTCTGTTACATTATATGCACATGTATCTACTGCCTCTTCGCCCTGTGCACTTTCACGTCTGAACTTCTCACCGAAGTAGATCCCACCTGTCAATTCACGTACCACCATCAGATCTGTACCTTCCAGTACTTCAGGCTTCAGAGTTGAAGCATCTTTCAAGCAATCAAATACGACAGCCGGACGCAGGTTGGAGAACAATCCAAGTGCTTTGCGAATACCCAGTAGGCCTGTTTCCGGGCGAAGTTCCTTGCTGTTGTTATCCCATTTTGGACCACCAACCGCTCCAAGCAGGACTGCATCTGCACTTTTACATACACTCAGCGTTTCTTCAGGAAGAGGTGTACCCTTCTCATCAATCGCGATTCCACCAAACAGCGCATGTTCTGTCTCAAAACGATAACCGAATACTTCCTCCGTACGTTTAAGAACTTTCTCAGCCTCAGCTACGACTTCTGGGCCAATTCCGTCACCTGCAATAACTGCAATTTTTTTCACGTCTGCCATTGGGTTGTCCACTCCTTATATTCATTCATTAATTATTCATAAAGTAACGTCTCATATTAACTCTCTCTTTTGTATCATATTCCAAGGTCATTTGACCAAGATATACAATCTATGACTTTAATAGATTTTACCTATAAGCTAATAGAGATTGGCCTTTCCAAGTTGTTCCTGACCTCCCGCTGGGGTAAAATATAGCTGAATTCAAATCAGGTACGCAGGAGGGATAAGCAACATGCAATATTCGTATTTGGGTAAATCAGGCCTCAAGGTCAGCCGAATCTGTCTCGGTACCATGAATTTCGGGCCTGCTACAGATGAAAAAGAAGCTTTCCGCATTATGGACGCAGCACTTGATGCAGGCGTGAACTTTTTTGATACCGCTAACATCTACGGTTGGGGTGAAAATTCCGGCCTTACCGAAGAAATTATCGGACGCTGGTTCAACCAGGGTGGGGGCAGACGTGAGAAAGTGGTTCTGGCCACCAAAGTCTATGGCTCCATGCATGATGATACAGACGGCCCCAACAACGAAGCTGGCCTCTCCGCCTACAAAATCAGACGGCATCTGGAGGGTTCCCTCCGCCGCTTACAGACCGATCATATCGAGCTATACCAGATGCATCATGTAGACCCTGCCATATCGTGGGACGAGCTGTGGGGGTCGTTCGAGAATGCCGTTCATCAGGGTAAAATCGGTTATGTAGGATCGAGTAACTTTGCTGCATGGCAGATTGCAATCGCTCAAAGTGAAGCCAAGAATCGTCATTTCCTCGGCCTGGTTTCCGAACAACATAAATATAGCCTCAACTGTCGTTTGCCTGAGTTGGAAGTACTGCCCGCTGCCAAAGAGCTGGGCCTCGGCGTCATTCCATGGAGTCCACTGGATGGTGGTTTATTGGGACGTAACGCTCTGCAGAAGCTGGAAGGAACACGCAGCGGGGGCATCGCTGGACGGATTGAGCAGCAGCAAACTCAGCTTGAAGACTTTGCCGCACTGTGTCGTGATCTCGGTGAACCACAGGATACGGTGGCTTTGGCATGGGTTGCAGCCAATCCCGCAGTGACCGCCCCGATTATCGGACCACGTACGCTGGAGCAGTTTGAGACCGCACTCAAATGTCTGGATGTAACATTGGATGAAGCCGTGCTCAAACGTCTGGATGAGATTTTCCCAGGTCCAGGTGGACAGGCACCTAATGCATACGCGTGGTAATAGCTTGATGGCGTAAGCCAATGCAATAGGTAATCGTAGAAAAGGTTCTGTGTTTCACTGCCATAATTATATAATTACAAGCAAAAGAGTCTGACCCTCCACAGGAGAGTCAGACTCTTTACGTCCCTCACTACACGTAACAAAGCAAGCCGAACGATCTACCAAATCAATTCAGATCGAGATAGATCTTCCTAGCAGCGTACATACGTCCCAGCTTTAAGTTCAGTTCAAAGAAGGTGGTGTGCTTCTTTCATCGGAGCCTACAGGTTAACGTTTACACGGTTCGTATATGTTTTGCGCTTCTCAATCAATTGATTCAGGCCGTCTACATAGGCACGTGCACTTGCACCCAATATATCTGTGCTTACGCCACGTCCTTGTACCGAAACCTGATTCTGAGTCAGCACAACATGCACTTCACCCAATGCATCCTTACCATGCGTTACCGATTTGATGGAGTAGTCAGACAACGTTACGTCTTCCCCACTCACTTGGTCAATCGCATTGTAGATTGCATCTACCGATCCGTTACCCTCTGCTTGCTTCTCAATCGTATCCCCGTCAAGCGTTGCAATGCGGACTTTGGCCGTTGGTACCGATTCGTCTCCGTACGTTACGAAGATGGATTCCAGTTTATACACCTCAGGTGCATCCTGCAATTTCTCTTCAATTACGGCAAGCAGATCTTCGTCAGTAACTTCTTTTTTCTTATCAGCCAGATCTTTGAACTGGGCGAAAGCCCGATTCAATGCTTCTTCTTCCAGCTCATATCCCAGATCAATCAATCGTTCACGGAAGGCATGACGACCAGAATGTTTACCCAGTACAAGTTTACTTTCTTTCAGACCGATGGACTCTGGAGTCATAATCTCATACGTTGTTTTTTCCTTCAGCATGCCGTCCTGGTGAATGCCGGATTCATGTGCGAAGGCATTTGCCCCAACAATGGCTTTGTTTCCAGGCACAACCATACCTGTCAAACGGCTAACCAAACGACTGGTCCGTGCAATCTCAGACAACTGCAGCGATGTTTTCGCCTGGAAAAATTCCTGACGTGTCTCCAGTGCCATAGCAATTTCCTCGATCGCCGTGTTCCCGGCACGTTCACCAATGCCATTGATTGTACCTTCGATCTGATCGGCTCCGTTGAGAATGGCTGCAAGTGTATTGGCCGTCGCCATACCCAAGTCATTATGACAGTGGGCACTCAGCTGTACCTTTTCAATACCGTGTACATTCTCCTTGAGATGTTTGAAAATGTTTCCGTATTCATATGGGCTCAGGTAACCAACCGTATCCGGAATATTCACGACGGCTGCACCTTCTTCAACAGCCATATTCACCATTTCCACGAGGAAATCATATTCGGTACGACCTGCATCCTCAAGGGAGAATTCGATCTTCGAGAATGTTTTCTTTGCATAACGAATCGCGGAACGAGCTGTATCCAGTACCTGCGCTTTGTCCATGCGCAATTTATGTTGGCGGTGGATAGGCGAAGTTGCCAGGAAAACGTGAATGCACGGGTCCTGTGCACCTTTAAGTGCTTCCTTAACCGCATCAATGTCTTGCTCTCTGGAACGGGACAAGCCAATTACAGTCACATTTTTGACCGCATTTGCTACTGCATTGACAGCTGCCAGATCACCTGGAGATGCCGCCGGGAAACCCGCTTCCATCCGGTCAATGCCAAGCCGCTCGAGCTGATGGGCAATTTCCACCTTTTCACGAGTGTTCAGATTGACTCCCGGGGATTGCTCTCCATCACGCAGCGTTGTGTCAAATACATAGATTTTACGCACGCTTCGCACCTCCTGTACTTGTTATTATATGTTTCTCTGAACCAGCAATAGCGGCTCACGCATAAGCACGGCCGCTATTCCCAGTTAAGCTCTAAGTTTACTTGATTACCTTAAAGTGCATGTTCTAGAAGTTAATGCTTACTTCTTGATCCAGTGCATCATCTCACGCAATTGTCCGCCAACCACTTCGATTGGGTGTTCAGCTTCGTTACGACGAGTTGCTGTCAAGAATGCACGTCCGGATTGGTTTTCCAGGATGAAGTCGCGTGCGAATTTACCTTGTTGGATATCCGTCAGTACTTCTTTCATTGCTTTCTTCGTATCTTCAGTTACCACGCGAGGTCCAGTTACATAGTCACCGTACTCAGCTGTGTTACTGATGGAATCACGCATGCTTGAAAGTCCACCTTCATACATCATGTCAACGATCAGCTTCAGTTCGTGCAGACATTCGAAGTATGCCATTTCAGGAGCGTAACCCGCTTCTGTCAATGTTTCGAATCCAGCTTTTACCAATGCACTCACGCCACCACACAGAACAGCTTGCTCACCGAACAGATCTGTTTCTGTTTCTTCACGGAAGGAAGTTTCGATAACCCCTGCGCGTGTACAACCGATACCTTTAGCATAAGCCAAACCGATTTCTTTAGCTTTACCCGTTGCATCTTGCTCAATAGCGATCAGGCCTGGTACACCAAAACCTTCCACATAAGTACGACGTACCATGTGACCAGGGGACTTAGGAGCTACCAGCAATACATCGCTGTTTTTTGGAGCAACGATTTGACCGAAATGAACGTTGAAACCGTGTGAGAAGAGCAATGCAGCGCCTTCTTTCAGGTTTGGTTCGATTTCGTTTTTGTATACAGAAGCTTGAGTTTCGTCTGGCAGCAAGATTTGAACTACATCTGCGCGGCTTGTTGCTTCAGCCGGGGACAGAACTTCAAATCCGTCATTTTTTGCAGTGTCGAAGGATTTACCTTCACGAAGTCCGATGACTACATTCAATCCACTATCACGAAGGTTTTGAGCTTGGGCGTGGCCCTGGCTACCATAACCGATTACCGCGATCGTTTTTCCTTTCAATACGTTAAGCTCTGCATCCTGTTCATAATAAGTAGTTACTGGCATGTTTATAAGTCCTCCTTTGTATTGTAAAGAACCCTTCATTAATGAGCGGGTGTCTCAAGGGACCGACTCGCTTGGAGTGTCAAAAGCATCTCTGGTCTGATCCGATCCGTTCAGACACCCGTCCATTAATGCGGGAATGTAGCTATATTTTCAAGCGTTACATCACTAAAATGTTAAATTACAGCTGTTAAGGGACTGACACTCACATAAGATCAACTGTATATGTTAGCTAACCGTCGTCCCTCTTCACTCATTATAACTTTATACGTTGCCGCGTACCAATGCAGTTATGCCTGTACGGGACAATTCTCGAATGCCATATGGCTTGAGCAATTCAATCATAGCATCAATTTTGTCCGTATCTCCAACTACCTGCACAATCAGGCTGCCTGGACCAACATCTACAACGGATGCGCGGAATGTTTCTACCACACCCAGAATCTCAGGACGCTCGGAAGGCTCTGCTTTCACTTTGATCAGGGCAAGTTCCCGGGCTACCATCGGTTTCAGGCTGAAATCAACCACTTTAATAACATCGATGATTTTGTACAATTGTTTCTCAATCTGCTCCAGCGTTTTATCGTCACCAATGGTGACAATAACCATCCGGGAGAGTCCAGGTTCTTCCGATTGACCTACTGTAATACTCTCAATGTTAAATCCGCGTCGACCGAACAACCCTGATACCCGCTGAAGGACGCCTGGCTGATCGTTAACCAATATTGAAATCGTATGTCTAATCATTCGTCAGCATCCCCCATCAGCATTTGATCAATTGTTGCTCCCTGCGGAACCATTGGATACACATTTTCATCCTTGCGTACTACGAATTCTACAACGACTGGTCCTGGTGTATCCAAAGCTTCCTGCCAAGCACGCGCTGCTTCTTCTTTATTCGTTGCACGTAATCCTTTCACGCCATATGCTTCAGCCAGTTTTACAAAATCCGGGCTTCCTGCCAGATCAATGTGGCTGTAACGGTTCTCATAGATGAGTTCCTGCCATTGGCGAACCATTCCGAGTACCTGATTGTTAATGATCACAATTTTTACCGGTATATTGTTAATGGCACAGATTGCGAGTTCTTGGGAACACATCTGCATTCCGCCGTCACCGTTAATGGAGATAACGAGTCTGTCCGGATTGGCCATCTGAGCACCAATGGCAGAAGGGAATCCAAAGCCCATCGTTCCGAGACCACCCGAAGTTACCCATGAACGTGGTTGATTAAACTTGTAATATTGTGCTGCCCACATCTGATGTTGTCCCACATCCGTAGTCACAATCGCTTCACCTTTGGTTGTATCATTCAACATTTCAACAACCCACTGCGGTTTCAGCACTTCGTCTGAATCCGTATAGCTGTAAGGCTTCTCTTGTTTCCACTGTTTGATCTGGTCTCTCCATGCATCTGCACGCTCTGCACGTCCAACTTCTTTGTTGGCTATTTCAAGTACGGTCTTCACATCACCAACGATTGGAATATCGGTTGCAATGTTTTTACCAATCTCAGCCGGATCAATATCGATATGGACGATTTTGGCATGTGGAGCAAATCCGTCCAGCTTACCTGTTACCCGATCATCGAATCGTGCGCCGATATTGATCAGCAGATCCGACTGTTGGATGGCCAGGTTGGATGTGTATGTTCCGTGCATTCCTGGCATCCCTGTCCATAGTTCATGCCCACTTGGGAATGCACCAAGCCCCAGAAGGGTTGTCGTAATCGGAATGCCTGTCTTCTCAACAAACTCGAACAGTTCTTCATGTCCTCCCGAGTATACCACACCGCCACCAGCCAGAATCATTGGACGTTCTGCTTCCTGAATGGCCTGAGCCAAACGGTCAACCTGCAGTTTGTTTGGTACTGTCCGTGGATTGTACCCTCTTAATGTAACAGGTTCAGTACTCGGTTCAAACAAGGTTTTGTTGGCTGAGACATCTTTCGGAATGTCGATCAGTACAGGACCTTTACGGCCGGTGTTGGCAATATGGAATGCCTCATGAATGATACTCGACAGATCCTTAACATCTTTTACCAGATAGCTGTGTTTGGTGATCGGCATTGTAATCCCGGTAATATCCGCTTCCTGGAAAGCATCCGAGCCGATCAGGCTGGAATTAACATTTCCCGTAATGACAACCAGCGGCACAGAATCCATATATGCCGTGGCTATTCCAGTAACCAGATTGGTTGCTCCCGGCCCGGAGGTAGCGATACAAACACCAACTTTGCCGCTTGCACGTGCATATCCGTCAGCTGCATGAATTGCACCTTGTTCGTGACGGGTTAAGACGTGTTTGAAATCCTCGAAACCATACATTGCATCGTAAATGTACAACACTGCGCCACCCGGGTAACCAAATACGCAATCCACACCTTCAAGCAACAAGCTTCTCAGCAGAATCTCGGAACCGCTAATGACCTCCGGCTTCATCCATTTTTCACGTAATTCATCTGTCGATCGTACTTCTGGAATTTGAGCTCCCATTAGTCATCCTCCTCTCGGAATTTACACCATTCTGACATTTAAAGTTACAAAAAAAACCTTCCATCCCCTGCAAACAAGTTCATGCTTGCGAGGGACGAAAGGTTATCGCTTCCGTGGTACCACCCAACTTTGCCCGAAATTTCGCAATAACGGACCTTACCAGGTACAACAAAACGAATAGCTCAAACGAACATAGTCGTTTCCCATACCTGTTGTCTGTAACGCAGACATACGATTTTCCCTAATACGCGAAAGGAGTGACATCCAGTGCTTTTCAGGAAAACAGCTCCGAGGTGAGCTCGTATATAAGGGATAATGGTGGTGGTTTCAGCAATTCCAGCCACTCTCTGAGCAAAAGAGCCCTTAAAACTTCGTCCTCTTCATAGCCGATGAAATATTCTCGTTAAATGTTAGGAACATTATATGATTCCTCCAACCGATAAGTCAATACCTGTTTTGCATAAAAATTCAGAGAACCTTCCTTCCTCCCTCTTCAGCCTATAAGGTTGCCCTAATCCCAGCGCTTCATTCAGTCACCTTTTATCTTGCTTCGGGCATAGGATATACGAGCAGCACGACTGGTCCTGAAAGGAGGCTCCGCATGGTGATTCGGCAACGCACATCTAAGCTGGATGATGGCGCCATCATGAAGCTGATTGACACTCAACTTGTTCCTTTATCCCATATGAGCGAAAAGGAAATTAATAAAATCCGCAAAGAAATACCCCTGCGAATGAACAGGGGCATGACCTTTGTTGTCTCGCCGGAGCCAGACAAAGCTGCTGTGGCATTCATCCATTTTCTCATGCATGGGGAATTGCTCTATGTCGATATGATGGCCGTTAGTCCGAAAGAACAACGCAAACGTTACGGGCAAACTTTGTTGCTCAAAGCAGAGAGTTTTGCGGTATCTCGGGGTTGTCGAAGATCTAAAGTGATGGTGGATGAGGGCAATACCAAAGGGCTTCAGTTTTATCAAAAAAATGGATACAGTGCGATTCGATACATCATGATAAGCCGCTGCTACGAATTGGAAAAAACATTATAGAATGTCCTAGAAAAATCCTGGTGGGCGTGGACCTGGACCATAAGGGCCGAATCCAGGACCAGGTCCATATCCGCCACCAGGTCCCCCAGGTCCATATCCCGGTCCGTAGCCTGGACCATATCCAGGGCCTGGTTTTGGTCCAGGTCCATATCCGGGACCGAAGCCGGGACCACCTCCATAAGCATAAGGAAGTGTGGCAATAGCGAGCAGATCAAACAATACCAGTGGCAGAATCGCTTTTGTACGTACTTTTTTGCCATTCAAACGCTTGAGTACCAGTTTGTTGCCCGATACTTTCAACAGCTTTCCCGTAACCCGAGTGCCGTCTTTTTTGATTGCAACAATATTTTTGCCTATTAATTTCATCGCTTCATTACGCGTAACTTGTTGTTTCATACTTTCCCCTCCTCCTCGGATCGTTCAAAACAGTGTATTCGTCCATCACTGAATTCGCCTGTTTCTTTGTCCCTACCTGAAAATATGGGTATCTGCACGAGAACCAAGTTAAACGTGAAAAAGCGGCTTGGTGATGCTCAAGAAAACAAAAAAAAGGCCCGCACAAGGCGGACCCTTTATCAAAACTCTGAATAGCTAAACTGATATGGAAAAGGTTGTTACCTTTTACCCGGATCATATGCTTCACCGAGTGCAGACGGAGCCGAAGAACGCCCAACCGCTGCAACGAGAACGATGATGGTAAGCAGGTAAGGCAACATAAAAATAATTTCCTGGGGAATACTTTGTGACCATTCAAACAACTGTACATAGTTTCGGATCGCTTGTGAGAATCCAAAGAAGACAGCCGCACCAAAGGCACCAATCGGATTCCACTTACCAAAGATCATAGCTGCAATGGCAATATAACCTTGGCCGGAAACCGTATTGTGTGAGAATGTACCCGTAGTCGTCAACGTAATCGCAGCTCCACCAATGGCCGCAAGCGCACCACTGATCATAACGCCAATATAGCGATAACGAAGCACTTTAACACCAACCGTATCAGCCGCACTTGGATGTTCACCTACAGAACGAAGGCGCAGACCAAATGGCGTTTTGAACATGATGTAATACGTCAGGAATACGAACAGAATGGCCAGATATGTCGTTGGATATACGTTCTTGAAGAAGGCTTCTCCAAGCAAAGGAATGTCTTTCAACAATGGCACATCAAACTTGCTGAAGCCTTGAACCAACGGTGAATCACCAGAACCTTCAAACAACAGTTTAACCAAGTACAACGTACTTCCTGCTGCCAAAAAGTTAATGACAATACCACTGATAATCTGGTCTGCCTTAAATGTGATAGACGCAACAGCATGAATCAGAGATACCAGTACGCCCAATACAATCGCGAGCAAAACCCCCATCCAGGCCGATGTCGTTCCGCCCATGCCCGATTCTTGAGCATAATGCGCCCCGATTCCAGCTGCAAAGGCACCAAAGACCATAAAACCTTCAAGTCCAAGGTTGGTTACACCTGATTTTTCCGAAAAAATTCCGCCAAGTGATGCAAAAATCAATGCCGTAGCAAAGACAAGCGTCGTATTGATAATTTGCCCAATTGTCAACAAGTCCATCTACAACACCTTCTCTTTCTTACGCTTCGAATAGAACGGTTTAAGTATCCAGCGCACGATGCCTTGTGCCGCAATGAAGAAGATAATCGAACCGATCACAATCCGAATAATCTCAGGCGGAACATCCGCAGCAAAACTCATACCTGCAGATCCGTACGTGAGGGTACCAAACAATACTGCCCCCAATAACACCCCAAACGGATGATTCAAACCAATCAGGGCAACCGCAATTCCGTCAAAGCCTGTTCCCGGTGAACCCGACATTACGGTTTGGTATTGGAACACACCAAGAACCTGGAATGCACCACCAAGACCGGCAAGCATACCACTGATAAACATCGCTTTTACGATATTCCGGTTAACATGCATACCTGCATATTCAGCCGCATTAGGGTTGTAACCTACCGCGCGGATTTCATAACCTTGTTTTGTTTTCCACATATAGATATAAAAGAGCACAGCCATCACAAGGGCAATCAACGTCCCCATGTGTACACGGGAATTGCCCATCAGCTCAGAGAGCCATGTCAAACTAATCGAAGCCGATTCGCTGATATCCACGGAACGATTCTCGCCCTTCAACAGCAAGAATTGGCGAACGATAAGGTTGGCGAGATATAGACCAATCCAGTTCAACATGATACTACTGATAACTTCATTGACCCCACGTGCCGCCTTTAGATAACCAGCAATCGCGGCCCACAGACCACCAAACAATGCACCGGCAATCAAAGCCAGTGGCGCATGAAGGTAGATCGGCAAACCTGCAAACTTAACACCAACAAATGTTGCAGCGGTCATACCAACCAGAAATTGACCTTCTCCCCCGATATTAAACAACCCCGCACGTGATGCAAATGCAAATGCTAGTCCAGTCATAATTAGTGGTGTCATTTCCCGTACTGCTTCACCAAAGTTGTACATGTCGCCAAATACCTTGGTGAACAATGCACCATAGGCTTCAATTGGATTGTAACCACCAATCAGCATGACAACTCCACCGAGAATAAGACCCATAATAATAGCTACTACAGGTAAAATAAATGAATCTCGGGTAAACCATTTCAATACGTTATTCATGCGCAGTACCTCTCTTTTGGGTGCTGCCCGCCATCATCAAGCCGAGCTCCCTGTCATTGGTTTCTTCCGGCAGCACCTCACCAACGATCTGGCCTTCATAAATAACAGCAATTCGGTCAGATACATTGATAATTTCATCAAGCTCAAATGAAATCAGCAGAACAGCCTTCCCTTGATCGCGCTGTGCAATCAGTTGCTTTTGCACGAACTCAATAGCCCCTACATCCAAACCACGTGTTGGTTGCGCAGCAATAAGCAGTTCAGGGTTTTTATCTACCTCACGGGCGATAATGGCCTTTTGCTGGTTTCCTCCGGACAAGGACCGAGCTTTGGTCTCGATGCTTGGTGTACGCACGTCAAAAGCCTCAACAAGCCGCTTCGCCTGCTGTTTGATGGCATCGAAGTTAAGGAACCCTTTACGGGTGTATGGTGCTTTATAATACGATTCCAGAACGATATTTTCGCTCACTGAAAAATCAAGTACAAGTCCGTGTTTATGTCGATCTTCCGGAATGTGGGCTACACCCGACTCCGAGATATGGCGAGGAGAATGATTGGACAGCTCCTTGCCCTCCAAAAGAATCGAACCGCTCTCTACTTTACGAAGTCCGGTAAGAGCTTCAATCAGTTCACTTTGACCGTTACCATCCACGCCTGCGATTCCGACAATCTCTCCTGCACGTACGTTCAGGTTAAGTTGGTTCAGAACCGAAATACCTTCTTTATTCTTGGCCGTTAATTTACTGACTTCGAGCACATTGGCTCCAGGTGTAGCCGGTTTTTTGTCCACTTTGAATGTGACATTCCGCCCCACCATTTTCTCAGCCAGCTCATTCGGATTCGTTTCCGAAGTTTTGACCGAATCAATCACTTTACCCCGACGGATAATCGTTACCGTATCGGAGATTTCCATGATTTCTTTCAGTTTGTGCGTGATCAAAATAATGGACTTTCCTTCAGCTACAAGCTTCTTCATGATGATCATCAGTTCTTTGATCTCTTGAGGAGTCAATACAGCTGTAGGCTCGTCAAAAATCAGAATGTCTGCACCGCGATACAACGTTTTAACAATCTCTACACGTTGCTGCATTCCGACAGAAATATCATGAATTTTGGCATGAGGATTCACCTTCAGTCCATACTGTTCGGAAAGACGCTGAACTTCAGCGGCTGCTTTTTTATAGTTAATATTGAGACCCTTCGTTGGTTCAGATCCCAAAATAATGTTCTCTGTTACCGTGAACGGCTGTACAAGTTTAAAATGCTGATGCACCATGCCTATGCCAAGATCGATCGCTCGATTAGGGCTGTCAATGATGACAGGCTTGCCATTCACTTCAATGGAACCTTCATCTGGCTGATAGAGACCAAATACAATATTCATCAACGTTGACTTACCAGCGCCGTTTTCGCCCAGTAGCGCATGGATCTCGCCTTTACGAAGCTGAAGGCTGATGGCGTCGTTGGCAACAATGCCTGGGAAACGCTTCGTAATTTGTTTTAACTCAACGACGGGGGTTGCTGCACCCATGTAATCACCCTTATAACTGATATAGTGTGGTTCCGCAAACGTAAAAAAAACGTCTATCGACGTACTTTCAAAAAAGACAGACCGCGCTTAGCTGAAGTTTTTCTTGCGATAATCGAATGGTTCAGCTCATTAAGAACATATCAATTCCATTATCTTAAGAAAAGCTCCTACTGGAGCGTTGGTGCACAATGACCTTGTACAATTGTTATGATGACTTGATCAAATGTTCCTGTTCTTGCAATCATAAGGCCGGTCAAGACCGGCCCCAATGATTATTCATTTGCGACTAAGATCAAAATTACTCCGTAGGAACTTTGATTTCGCCGCTGATGATTTTTTCTTTGTACTCTTCCACTTTTGCAAGTGTATCAGCAGGTACATTGGCAGTAGAGGTATCAGCAATACCTACGCCGTTTTCTTTCAAAGTCAGGTTCTCGGAACCGCCAGCGAATGTACCATCAACTACTTCTTTGTTAACGCGCTTAACTGCTTCGTCAACTTTTTTGATCATGGAAGTCAGTGTGATCTCATCACCAAACTCAAGAGATTGGTCTTTGTCAACACCGATAACCCATACATCTTGACCTTGTTTCTTACGAGCAATTGCTTCGTTAAACACACCGTTACCTGTTGCTCCAGAAGCGTGGAAGATAATATCTACACCTTCATTGTAAAGTGTTGCTGCTGCTGCTTTACCAAGGTCAGGTTTATCAAATGCACCTGTGTAGTTAGAAATGAATTGAGCATCAGGGTTAACTGCTTTAACGCCTTCTCTGAATCCTACTTCAAACTTTTTGATCAGTGGGCTTTCCATACCGCCTACAAAACCAATTTTGTTGGATTTTGTTGTCAGACCAGCTACAACACCAACCAGGTAAGACCCTTCTTCTTCAGCAAATGTTACGGATTTAACGTTAGGAGCATCAACAACACTGTCGATGATCGCAAGTTTAGCATCAGGGTTTTGCTCAGCTACAGTTTTGATTGCATCAGCCAATTGGAAACCGATACCCCAAGTCAGATCATATCCACCTTTAACGAATTCGTTCAGGTTAGGAATGTACTCTTCATCGGATTTACTTTGCAGATATTTAACAGCAGTACCTGTTTCTGTTTCAGTCGCTTGCAGAGCTTCCCAAGCGGATTGGTTAAAGGATTTGTCATTAACTCCACCTACGTCAGTAACCATACCGATATTGAGATCGGATTTAGCTTCAGTAGATGTGCCACCTGTATCTCCTCCGGCATTTGTTTCTTCTTTCGGTTTGCTACCGCAACCTGCGAGCATAACCGATACCGCCAGCAACATTACCAAAGACAAGCTGAGCATCTTTTTCATTTCTCTTTTTCCCCCTTAATGATATATCCCTCATTCCAATCCAGCCTACAATTGAACGGTTAACAGATAGCAGGAATGACTTTTATGCAGAATGTATGGTTTCTTCGACATTAAAAGCGCATTCTCACCCTTGAAGCATCCTATCATCTGTCGAAAAACCGAACATTATGACATGGAGAGAAAAATCTAGGACTAGCCTACTAGAGGTGATTATACAATCAACCAGTGTTAAAATCCAGATGTTTCATCACCAAATATCACATATTTTTGTTCTTTTTTTATTGAAAACGCTTAATAATTTAGCGTTTTAACACACTAACGTTACAACGATGTGATGTTATATAACAAAAACATATCGCGAACTTTAGTGATGAGTGGGATTTACCTGTTTTTATTTGTATTATTTCACCGTTCGTATTTTATGTATTCCTATGGATCGTTATTCACCAGTTATCTGGTTTCATTGTTCCCTTCCAGACTATAGCCTATTCGCTCTACTCATTCAGAGATTCATCTTCGAATTTCTTCCAAGCCGTAAAAAAAGCCGCCATATAGGTACGGCGGCTTGTATCATACAATTTAAGCGTTGATTTTGCCTTTAGCTACAGTAGCCAAAGAGTTGAACGCATTGATGTCGTTAACGGCCAGATCAGCCAACATTTTGCGGTTCATGTCTACTCCAGCAAGTTTCAAACCATGGATCAGTTTGTTGTAAGACAAACCATTCATACGTGCTGCAGCATTGATACGAACGATCCACAGTCTGCGGAAGTTACGTTTCGTGTTGCGACGGTCACGGTATGCGTATACCAGGGATTTCATTACTTGCTCGTTAGCTGTTTTAAAAATACGGTGTTTGGAACCGAAATAACCTCTTGCCAGTTTCAAAACCTTTTTATGACGACGACGTACTACAAAACCGCCTTTTACTCTTGCCATATTAAAGAACCTCCCAAATAAATATAAATGTATCCGTGGTATGTGTACGGCCGTAGCCGATCCCCCATACGGAATGTACTAATTAGAATTAGCCTTTCAAGTTAGCCAAGCCTTGTTTCAAACGTCTAACATCCCCGGCAGCCATAACTGGGTTACCGTTCAGAACGCGCTTAGCACGTTTGGATTTGTGGGAAAGCAAGTGGTTTTTGTGAGCTTTGTAACGAAGGACCTTACCGGAACCGGTAATTTTGAAGCGTCCTTTCAAACTGCTGTGTGTTTTCATTTTAGGCATTTTGTGTTTCCTCCTCCAATGTTATCAGGCTTTAGGAGCCAAGATCATGATCATACTGCGGCCTTCCAATTTTGGTTGACGTTCAACAGTACAAAGTTCTGCAACTTCTACCTTAACGCGCTCCAAAATCCGTTGACCAATCGCGGCATGTGCAATTTCACGTCCGCGATAACGAACAGAACATTTCACTTTGTCGCCTTCGTTCAAAAACTTAACTACATTACGAAGCTTCGTTTGATAATCGTGCTCCTCAATATTGGAACGGAACCATACTTCTTTAATATCAACAATTTTCTGGTTCTTACGGGCTTCTTTATCTTTCTTTTGTTGCTCATAGCGGAATTTGCCATAGTCCATAATACGACACACCGGCGGTTTAGCCTGTGGTGCCACATTGACCAGATCCAAATTCAGGTCAATCGCCATTTGCAGTGCTTCGCGAATGGGCGTAATCCCAATTTGTTCTCCTTCAGCTCCGACAAGGCGTACTTCCTTCGCCCGAATCTCATCATTAATCATGTGATCTTTACTAATAATCGTCCACCTCCAGGTCATTTTGAATATCCAGTTAAACAAAAATAAAAGGGATGCCGGTCAAGCTACCGACATCCCTGTAATCAACACAATTCTTCATGAGTATACACTTCATAAATTATTGGGATCGTTGACCAGCCAACATGTTTGTTGATCAGGTGAGAAGTCGGACTTCTACTTGTGATTCCATTGCTATTCGCTTTAAGGCACTTGAATACTATATCACCTATGAAATACATTGTCAACATTCTTCACAACTTTTTTTCGTGAATTACACATTTGTGATATCAGATGTCAACAAAGTATCGCATGCATGTTCCTTACCCTTGTTTGCTTTGCACCTCATCCAACCGTACAACACGTGTATGTTGAGTGTGGCTCCACTGTTTGTTGTTCTGCGTAAAGAAAGCGTAGAACGTAATCGGGTACCAAGACAGCAGGTAGATCGGGAACAAAATCAGATATAGATAAACTTTGGCAAAGGTAACCTTCTCCAGCGCCATGGACAACAGGAACGTCAGAATGTTCAAACCAATAGCCACGAACCCAACCCATAACGGGAAGTATCCATAAATATTAGCAATGTGCGGACCACTGAATATAGCCATGTCTACCCACATCACAGCCGTCATCAGGAACGTAAGCAACACCACATAGACATTGGCTCCGTAGATAGCAAGGTCAAATTTCACCAGGCTTCTTTCCTTAATGGACTGCCATAGCAACGGGAAGAAGTATCTACGCGCAACTGTAAAGTGACCTTGCATCCAGCGCAGACGTTGTCTCGCTGAAGCTTTGAATGTTAATGGCTTCTCATCAAATACTTTGGCGTCATAGTTGAAAACAGGATACACATTACGTTGCACACTGCGCATCGTAAACTCCAGATCCTCAACCAGACTTGTTGCACCCCAACCAATTTCCTTCAACAGGTTGGTCTCAAAGCACATTCCGGTTCCTCCGAGGAAATTCGCCATATTCAGGTTATGACGAGACAACTGCCACAGACGGTTAATGTACCAGTAAGAAACACCGTAAGCTGCAGTAATCCAGGAATCCTCCGGATTTTTCGTATCAATGTATCCTTGGATAACACGCGAACCATTGTTCAAGTCATCATTCATCTCAAGCAAGAAGTTACGGTCAACCAGGTTATCCGCGTCAAACATAACAACTGCGTCATACTGACGTGGCAATTTCCACAAGTACTTAAGCATCCATTCGATGGCGTACCCTTTACCTCTTAAATCGGCATTGGTACGTACACAGGCGTTTAATCCATGCTCTCTGACAATTTGAGCCGTTCCATCCGTACAGTTGTCACAGATGACAAACACATCGTACAGATCTTCCGGATAATCAAGTTGTTTCAAGTTCTCCATCAAGGCACCAATGACTTGTTCCTCATTGTGTGCTGCGACGAGTACAGCGAATGATTTTGTCGCCGGATAATGTTTCTTTTTCTTTTTCTTAATCAGACCGAACAGCGAAAACGTGAATTGGTACACGGCTAGCAGTGCCAGAATGACCTGCATCGTGACGAATATAGCGTCCAACATCGTTCTCTGTTACCCCCTTTTTTTCAAAACCCAGTTTACTCAAGCATTTCTCTTCCTGATTCTGCAATTTATTTTTTTTTGATCTGCAGAATATGACCCTGTTCTTTTGTGTACTACGTGAATATATCAGGCAATGTTTCAAAGCTTGGTTGCTATCAGTTGGCTGCTTTATCGATTCTGTATCCTTTTCAGTCATTTGTCAAAACCCCAATTCCACTTTTTGAAGCAGAAATGTGATCTTTAAACGCTGAATAGACACTTCGTGATACCACAACCTCGCATTCATGCCTGTTATATCTTATTTTCAGCCGTTTACTTGATTTTTATTTCTAAAGTCCCTGCTTTTTTCATCAGCATGATAATCTTCGTCAGAGGCTCTATAACAAATAACGCAAACAGACCTCAAAAAGTTTGAAACAGAACTCACATTTTTTTACCTCATTTCAGCCATGTTGAATCATTGTATCTTTTTTGGCTGACCCAAGTCAAAAAGTTAAGATGGGTATATATCCACTCTTTAACATGAATTTCACGTTCTTTACATGGGTTCTTCTTGAAAAGGACAACATTTAAAAATATGATAAACATATACCTGAAATAACCTCAAGTTCATGAAAAACGGTTATATACTAATCAGGACGAAACCGGATGCAGAAAATCACCGGAAATAATGCCGCCATTATGGGCGGCCTGACTGGCAGGAGGCCAATATGAGCCGTTTATTCTTAAAGTTTCAAGATTATGATCGAAATGTTTTTATGTGGATCAACGGCCGACTTCATAATCGTTTTATGAATTTTTGGCTGTATTATTTCACCCATCTGGGTGGAGCAACTTCATCTATTGCAATATCGTTGTTAATCTGGCTGCTTGCTCCAGCTCCATGGAGCACAACAGGACTCCAGGCATGTATCGCCCTTGCGGTCAGCCACATCCCTGTAGCCATCGCGAAAAAATTGTATCCCCGCATTCGACCTTATCTGGCCTTGCCGGATACAATTACGTTCCGTAATCCCTTGACGGATCACTCGTTTCCTTCAGGGCACACAACTGCCATTTTTTCGGTCACAGTTCCCTTTATGACCACTGATCCGATCTTATTGCTAATATTGTTGCCTGTGGCCCTTATTGTCGGATTCTCTCGAATTTATCTGGGGTTACACTATCCTTCCGATGTTCTGGCGGGTGCCACAATAGGTACTTTAGTCGCACTTGCAACAGTTGCATTCTGGTCTTAAAGCCGATATGTTAGACTCAGAAAAACCTAGCAGGAACAGGTGAAGTAAGCGTGGAGAAAAAAAGAGTATTACTATTATCTGAAGGCTTTGGTACGGGTCATACTCAAGCCGCCTATGCACTGTCCAGCAATTTGCGAAAGCTCTCGCCAGACGTGCAGACAAAAGTGCTTGAACTGGGAAGTTTCTTAAATCCAAAGGTTGCACCTCTGATTATAACAGCATACAAAAAAACGGTTACCAACCAACCCAAACTTTTCGGATACGTATACAGACACCAATATAAAAAATCATTGAACAGGCTGACCACACTGGCGTTGCATAAACTGTTCTATACACACACACGCAGCGTTGTGCGCCAGTTACGTCCCGATGCGATCGTCTGTACACATCCGATTCCAAGTGCTGTCATATCCAGACTGAAGCGTCTGGGTGTACAGGTTCCTCTATGCACAGTCATCACCGACTATGATGCACATGGGACGTGGATTAACCGTGAAGTAGACCTTTATCTGGTTTCTTCAGATGAGGTTAAGTCCAAACTAATGCTACGAGGCGTACCTGCAGACAACATTCGAGTCACGGGCATTCCGGTGCATCCAAATTTCTGGGAGCATCCCGGGCGAGAAGAGATCCGAAGCAGATTTAACCTCAAGAACATGCCTACTGTACTGGTGATGGGCGGCGGTTGGGGAATGCTCAGCGACAAGCTGGTCCATCCGCTGCTGACACGCTGGCATGAAGATATTCAGATCATTTTTTGTCTGGGTCGCAATGATAAAGTACGGATCAGCATGGAACAGAACCCCATGTATCGCAAAGAAAACATTCACATTATGGGATACACCAACGAAGTGGACAAATTAATGGAAGTATCCGACCTTCTGATTACCAAACCTGGGGGAATGACATGCAGTGAAGGCTTGGCCAAAGGAATTCCCATGTTGTTCCACAACCCTATACCTGGTCAGGAAGAAGAAAACGTCCATTATTTTACGGCAAGAGGGTTGGGAGAACCCATAACTTCGCCCGACGTAGTGGTTAAATGGATGAACAAGCTGTTGCATCACTACCCGGATGTTGTACGTAAACGCAAACGTCATCTGGCGGAAATCGCCAAGGTTCATCCAATGCAGAGCGCTCAAAGTATTATCGATCTGCTGGAGGACGTTCGTCCTTCATCCGCAGAAGAGGCCCGTTTATGAATTTATCCGAATAAGGTATTACTTCCTGTATTCTTCGTCCAATCATGCCTCTAACCAACGGCTTCAAACAAGCCTGCAACCACATTGAAAAGGTGCCTTCGGATTTGAAGGCACCTTTTCTTTATGAAGGAAAGTACAAACTATTGAATGCCTGCTGACTTCAAGTACTCCTGCCACTGCTTGGTGTATTCTGCCTGAATTTTTTCCAATCCCGCTTGTTTAGCCTTCTCCATAAATGTGTTCAATCCAGCCTCTACGTCTGCCACCAAACCTACATTAAGCGGATACAGATATTGTTTTTCCACTTGCTCCAATGCAGCCTTCTCAGCTTGGTACGGTGTCCAGTCTTCAGCAAATCCGGTATAAATATCCGGCTTCTTGATTTTGTCGAGATCTTCAAACATGGTCAGGACATCATCAAAGGTTTTGTCATAGAGCATGAATTCCGGATTGCGCCAAGCCCAGCCATTCATGCCCTCACGCGGGAAGCCGTTTGTTTGTGCATCTCCGACCATTTTGTAGTATCCATTATCTACCTCGAAGTTTTTGCCCTCAACGCCGTATTCAGTCAACCAGTTATATCGTTTGTCTGTCACAAGTTTCTCATAAAATGCCAATGCTTTTTCCGGGTTTTTACTGCTACGCGGAATCGCAAAACCATTGTGGATCGGGTGAACCGGTTGTGCAAACCCTTTCGCATTCGGGTACGGGAAATAAGCCAGTTTCCAATCTGGATGAGTAGACTGCACCTTGATGACATCTGCATTAAATTTGTTCGGGTTCTCCCCGGACAGAACAACAGCTGCTTTTCCATTTTGCAGCAATGAGTTGGAAGTATCCTTTACATTCAGTACGTTTTTCGGGAAAAAGCCTTTATCCATCCAACGTTTGTATGTTTTCAGGTCTTCCAGGTGTTGCGCCGATCCCCAGTAGGACGTCACAGTTGTTGGTGTGTCATACATAATATCCAGTCCATATGGAAGTTGACCTGCTGTATTAACCAGCTTGGATGTCAATTGACGAATACCATGGGTATGGTTGGCATTGCTATCCGCAATCGGAATCATATTGGGTTCGTTAGCTTTGATGCCCTCCAGATACGCTTCGAGCGTCTCCAAGGATTCCGGTTTCGGAAGATTGTACTTCTCGCGCAAGTCCTCACGGTACGCAATTCCCTCGGTTACATACTCAATCCAAGTGGATGGAACAGTATAGATTTTGTCATTGATTTTGACAGCATTCCACATGTCATCAGGTACATGAGCTTTCAGCGTCGGCGCTGCTGTAGGCAGCATTTCATCCAGTGGCAGGAACGCACCCTTCTTGGCATAGGACTGATAGAATGTCCAATCCGCTGTGAAGATCAGATCGATCGGCTGCCCGGAAGAGAGCAACAGTTTATATTTTTGATCCCAGTCGGTCCATGAGGTGTAGTTGAATTTCACATTGACGTTCAGATCAGCCTCAGCCAGCTTATTGATCTCGGATTCAATAACAGGCAGATCTTTCGGAGCATCCCCAAGCATGTAAAATTGAAGCGTGACTTTTTCGCCTTTGTTCCCGGATGTTCCTCCCTGCTCACTTCCTTGCGTCGATCCCCCCGAACCGTTATTACATGCGGCTAGTACACCGGCGAACAACATCAGGGCAAGTACCAGAGACAGGTGCCGAATTGTTTTGTTACGCATACGCATCCTCCCTTTTTGTGGTGAACCTTTATATGTTAGCGCAGACTCGCCATGCTTCAGACCGGGTATGATGTCAATGGCCTGACACCCACAGCGTGTTCACGTTCTAACCTTTCACTGCACCAATGGTGAGCCCTTTGACAAAATAACGTTGTACAAACGGATACAGGAACAAAATAGGTCCCGTTACAACGATAGCCATCGCCATCTTGGTTGATTCGGTAGGCACATCCTGACTGAGTGTGATCCCTGTGCCAATCGCCATCTGATCAATGAATGTAATCGTGTTCATCGTGTTGTAGAGATAAAATTGCAGTTGGTACATATCCGGGTTGTTAATGAAGAGGGATGAGGTAAACCAGTCATTCCAGTAACCCAGTGCCAGAAACAGACCTACGGTTGCGATACCAGGCATGGCCAGTTTTAACACAATGCTGAAATAGATGCGGAAGTCATTCGCTCCATCAATTTTGGCGGACTCAATCAATTCATCCGGCACTGCCGAGCGAATGAAATTTTTCATCAGGATAATGAGGAATGGTGTCATCAACCCCGGGAAAATCAGTACGGTATACGTATCTGTGAGATTGAAGTAGTTCGCCAGCATAATGTACCAAGGCACAAGTCCCCCACCAAACAGGGTTGTGAAGTAGATAAAAAACGAGAACGTGTTCCGATATTTAAAATCCTTACGCTGGAGCACAAATCCGGCCATCGTGATGAGAAACAGCCCTAGCGTAGTCCCCACCACCGTTGTAAAGACCGTTACCCCATAAGCCTTGAGTACCTGAGTCGGGAATTTGAACACCATTTTGTAACCTTCCAGGGAAAAGTCCGTTGGAAAGAGGTGATAACCATCCCTCACAATGGACTCGTTGCTGCTGAATGAACCGGATAGAATCAGCAGAAACGGTAGCAAGCACATGATTGATAAAATGATGATGAAGCTGTAGGAAATCAGTTGAAACATGAAAGTGAATTCCGAATCTCTGAGACGCGTATTCGTACGAGTGTGAGTATTCATTGGCGTGTTCATGATTGTTCTCCCTCCTGCCCTGCGGGCGTTCTAGAACAAGGCGTAGTCCTCATTTACTTTGCGGATAATATAGTTGACGGTCATGATCAAAATGAATCCAAACAAGGACTGATACAGACCAGCAGCCGTTGCCATCCCGATATCAAACGTGACTTTCAGTGAACGATACACATACGTATCAATAATATCTGTAGCATTGTACAGCACCCCGTTGTTACCGATCAGTTGATAGAACAGGTCAAACTGCCCCTTCATAATGCTGCCGAGTGAGAACAACAACAGGATGACAAAGGTTGGCTTCAGCATTGGTACCGTAATGTACCAGATCCGCTGAAAAATATTGGCTCCGTCGATTCGGGCAGCCTCATAATACTCGTCACTGATCCCCGTTATGGCAGCCAGATAGATGACCATGCTGTATCCAAGATTTTTCCACAGATAAAAGATGATGATCAGGAACACCCAGATCCAGGGTGTGTTATAAATGTCGACCGGGCCGGCCTCAAAACGTTTGAGCACCGTGTTCACAAAACCCGACTCGTAGTTAAACATGTTGTAAGCGATTACACTTAATAGTACAAATGAGATGAAATACGGCAAGAACATGACGGATTGCGTGATTTTTTTGAATAACCTGCCCCGGATCTCGCTAAGCATGATCGCACAGAAGATCGCCAGACCGTTTCCTAATATAATGAAGGCGAGATTATAACCCACAGTGTTGGTTGTGAGCTTCAGCAGCATTCCGGATTGCCACAGGAACTTAAAGTTCTCCAGACCGACAAATGGACTGCCAAATAATCCGCCTTCAAAATCATACCGGGTGAACGCATAATAGATGCCGACCATCGGAAAATACGAGTTAATCAGAAAAAAGATCAGCGTGGGCAACAGCATCAGAAACATGATTTTGTTTTTGTTCAATTCTTTGAGCATGGCTCGATCCCTCCCGAATTTCTTGCGGTGCTGCGTGGTGGAGCTCTCTTTTTATTGTAGATGCTCTCTTCACTCACGGATACTGAAGCTTCCCATCAGAAAATGAACGATTCTGCGAAATGAACTATGAACAAAATGAACGAACCATGAAATGAACAGACATCCACACACATCCGTTCACAAATGTTGATATCGTGCATAGGCTACACCTAGTGAACAATCCAGCGAAAGTTGAACTTTATGTAGAGAAAACAGGCAAAATGGCCTGTCCAGCATTGATGTAAACGCATACATAATATATAATTCAAATTACTCTTGTTCTTCTGCTCATCCATATATGAAGCCTCACGTATGTATATGAAATTCTATGTTGTTCACCCAAAATAGGAGGTCTGAGGGGGAAGAAGAATGCGTAAACGTTCAGAGGACAGTCAGAAGGTTTTCACACGGATTCTGATCGGCATTATTATCAGTACCGTCGCTACCTTACTTGTGGCTTCTTCTATTTTGTACGTCAACTATAATCGGATTGCTCTTCGCCAGGTGTATCGTACAGATATGAACAGTCTTACTCAAACCAGCCGTGAAGTGGCCAAAATGACCGAGACTGCAAAATCATTGTCATATCAGATTTATCAAGACTACACCATCTCTTCATTACTGCTCTATTCCAAACCAAATATCTATGAGATCACATCGGCGATGGAGCAGCTAGACAACTACCGTATGTCCCTTCCCTTTATCGAATCCATCTATGTATATAACTCCAAAAGTAATGAATTCTTTATCAGTTCCAACGTGCGCAATGGGCAGCAGTCCATCTCGGAGATCGATGATCAGGGGATTACAAGCATCCTCCAACGCTTCCATGACTATAAACCATTTGTCCCCATCCCGCGTACATATCAGGTCGGCTCTACCGAAGCAACAGAGGTTAACAGCTACACCTATCTCTGTTATGACACGATTAATGATAACGCGAAGCTAAACTATGCTGTCATCGTTAATATCAAGGATGATTGGCTCAGTCCCAATATGAATGCTGTGGATCAACCAGGCAAAACCTTTATCGTGAATGAGAATGGAGACCTTTTATCTGACTTCGGCGACCGTGCATTGATGAAAAATCTCTCCAGCGAAGCTTTTATGAAGCCAATTATGCAGGATAAGGAGCAGTCAGCTTACTTTACCGAGAAGGTCGACGGAGAAAAATCTCTCATCACCTATACCGCTCCCGATGACTTGGGTTGGCGTTATGTGAGAATAACACCTTATGATCTGATTACCTCAGATATACGGAGTATGCGCACACATACCGTTCTGTTTTGTGTTGGACTTCTCTTCGCAGGGTTACTGCTCTCTTACCTTGTGTCCCGCAAACTATATCACCCTATTGATAAGGTACTTGTTCGTTTACGTGTGATGGAAGCAGAGCGACGTGGCAGTCTTCATTTGTTACGGCAGGATTTTCTACGAGGGGCCCTACAGGGCCGCGAAACAGTAACTGGAGGTATGCTGGAAGAACGGATGAAGTTCTACGGCTCCTCCATTGATGTTCACCGTGCATCCAGACTGGTATTGCTGCGTATTGACCATTTTACCGAATTCAGCGAAACGTATCGTGATGAGACCCAGCTTGTAAAATACGCCATGATGAACATCTGCACCGAGACAGCTGATCTCCACTACAATGCGGAAGCTGTGGACATGGGCGGTGATCTGATCACACTCATCTTCAATGAGAAAGCGGAAAGCCATGAACTTGGGCAACCTGCTCATAACCGGATCGAAGAGCTGCTACGTATGATGCAGGCAGCTGTAATGACCCATCTGAAATGCTCCATCTCCTGTACGATCGGCACGAAAGAAGATTCATTGGAAGACAGTATTGCATCCTACACCAGATCAGCCGAAGCCTCACTGCATCGTTTGTTCATGGGACCGGGCTGTCTGATCTATACCGCTGACATCATGGCTTATCACGCCAAGGAGTACGCATTCCCAGCAGGTAAGGAAAGACAACTTGTCGATCATCTAATGACAGGCAAGACGCGAGAAGCAAAACAAGTCTATGCAGATATCGTCGGCGAGACAGCCGCATATCCATTTACCGTCTTCCAGCTAGCCTTATCCCATCTGACGATGACACTGAACCATGTACGAAATACCCTCAAGAAGAATAATCAACTCACGCTTGATTCAGTCTCGGATGGTCTAATGCTGCCTGTCAAAGACGCGGAAGACATCAGTGAAGTACATGAACACTTCTATCGAATGTTTGATGAGCTTGGTTCCAAAGTCGAGGAGAAACGTACACTGAAGCACGAAGAGTTGATTCGTAAAATCAATGGCATTATTGAACGGGACTATGCGGACCCCAATCTATGTCTAACTTCTATCGCAGACGAGTTGGGCATGTCGCCCATCTATGTAAGCAGGCTCTACAAACAACTCACCCTGAAAGGGCTCACGGACGTGATTAACGAAACCCGCATAGCCAAGGCCCAGCATCTGCTGGTGGAGACGGAGAACTCCGTTGCCGACATTGCCGAGAGAACCGGATTCACCAACAGTTCATACTTCTATCGCATGTTCAAAAAGTTCAACGGGGTTACACCAAACGACTATCGCCGCAAAGAGTTTCATTCAGAGAACTTTTGAAATCATCCCAGACTTGAGTTTATGGAGTATAGCACATGGATTGTTAATGCAAAAAAAGAGCGACCTATGAGAATGAATCATTCACCTCATGTGTCGCTCTTCTTTAATGAGTATAAGTTAGATTTCGATTTATTCGTGTTCCTGATCTTCGCCAGACTCATCCGAAGCTTCACGAACTTTATACTTGTCCAGACGTGTCTGCTGATACTCACGCAAGGCCTCTTCACCAACAATCACTTCAACCCGGTGAATGTTCATACCTTTACCCATGAATTTCTGCTCGTACTCCGTCATCACATGTTCTTCATTCAAACCATCACGATGAAGATTCAAAGAAATATTGGTCATTTGCAGGCCGAAGTCGGCAATGGCGTTGAGTGAGAAATCAAACAGCGTCTCCGAATCGGTTTTGAAATGAATCTGACCTTTGGGATTAAGCAATTCCGTGTATTTCTTCAGGAAGCGCGGGTGCGTCAAACGACGACGTGCATGTTTTGCTTTTGGCCAAGGATCACTGAAGTTCAAATAAATGCGTTCCAGTTCTTTCGGTTCAAAAACTTCCTCGATCTGTTCGATATTCGCCAGCGCCAGCTTCAGGTTAGGGGGTGTCTCCACATCAGCCTGACTCCACGCATTACGAGCTTTCTCACTGGCACGACGCACCAGTTCATCATACATATCAATACCGATGAAATTAAATTCCGGATATTTATAACTCATTTGGCTGATAAATTGACCTTTACCCATACCAAATTCCACGAAGATCGGATGGTCATTGCCAAACAGTTCAGACCATTTTCCTTTATGTTGCTTCGGGTCCAGTACAACAAGATCAACTTGTTGCTCCAGATTTTCTCTTATCCCTTTTCTGCCACGTAAACGCATTTTATTCCTCCGTTTGTCCCATACTTGTCTCAGACTTATTTTGCCGAAGAACTGGCAAATTGTAAAGAGCAATGAAAAGGGAATCTTCGGATCTGCCACTTTGGGCAAATCTCAAAGATTCCCTCTTCGATTTATTTGGAATTGGGGTCCAACTACTTTAGTAGTTCATAGTCTACCTTATCTTGGTGTGAAAAATCAAATGTCTTTTCGAAAGCATCGCGAACTTTTTGTCTTGCAGCCGCTTTCACTTTCGGATTTCCATTAAAACGAACACCTGTTAAAGCCAGTGCTTCTTCTGCCGTCAATTCAACAGACACATGATTCAATTCATTGTTTTTAACTTGGGAATTCATTCATATCACCTCACGGTATAGTATGGTCCATGACGTCAACGTTGATTCAAATGCTATGATGAATAATACCCATTAGATGGTGTCTGACGCTGATTTAAATATAACATAAGGTGTAAACTATAGCAAGGAGAAAACCTTGATTTTACGGCCTATTTTTGCGTTTCGATTCCCTTTTTTTTGAGTTTTTTGATACAATAATAAAAGTTCATGAAGACACCTATAATCGCTATCCATCGTCTATGATGGAAATCGCATAGCGCTTCTTCTTTTGTTCACGTATGATTACGGTAATTCGACAGCCAAAGGAGTACCCTGAAGATGAATGCACCTGCATTACAGTCCCCTCTCCTGTGGGGAGATAAACGATTCCATACCTGGAATTATGAGATGCGAGACCAATTTAACAATAAGGTTTTCAAAGTGATGCTGGATGCTGGATTCACCTGTCCCAACCGCGACGGTTCCATTGCCAAAGGTGGTTGCACCTTCTGCAGTGCGCGTGGATCAGGCGATTTTGCTGGCAGCAGACGTGAAGATCTAGTCACCCAATTTAATACAATTCGAGATAAACAGCACCTCAAGTGGCCTACAGCCCATTATATTGGCTACTTCCAAGCCTATACGAACACATATGCTCCGGTTGAGGAGCTGCGCGAATATTTTGAAGAAATTCTTGAGCAACCCGGTGTTGTTGGTTTGTCCATCGCCACTCGCCCGGATTGTTTGCCAGATGACGTTGTTGATTATTTGGCTGAACTGAACGAACGCACCTATCTGTGGGTTGAGATGGGGCTTCAAACGATCCATGATTCCACATCAACATTGATTAATCGCGCGCACGACACGAAGTGTTACGAAGAAGCGGTTGAGAAACTGCGCAAACGGAATATACGAGTGTGTACACATATCATATATGGTCTGCCTCAAGAGACACATGAGATGATGCTGGACACTGGACGGGCAGTTGCCAATATGGATGTACAGGGAATCAAGATTCACCTGTTACATCTCATGCGCAAAACACCAATGGTGAAGCAATACGAAGCTGGTCTTTTACGTTTTCTGGATCAGGACGAGTATATCAAGCTGATCGTAGATACACTGGAGATGCTTCCACCGGAAATGATCGTACACCGTCTTACAGGCGACGCACCGCGTGATCTGTTGATTGGACCGATGTGGTCCATGAACAAATGGGAAGTATTGAACTCCATTGATCGTGAGCTGCGAGAGCGGGATTCATGGCAAGGTAAGTATTGGAGGCGAGCATAGATGGGCTTTCTTTCGGTTCTCAGCTGTGCACATCAGTGGATTGCTTCCCGTCTGCAGCCAGGTGATCTGGCCATAGATGCAACGGTGGGTACAGGAGCAGACACACTATTTTTGGCACAACAAGTAGGCAGGCGTGGTCAAGTCATTGGATTCGATATTCAAAGTGAAGCCCTCACGCTGGCACAGGCCCGGATTCGAAAACAAACCGATGAAGCCAAGCTTGGCTCCATCTCCATGCTTCAACTCAGCCATGATCGAATGGCAGAAGCGGTGCCTGAGTCATGGCTTGCTGCGGTTGGTGCAGTTATGTTCAACTTGGGGTACCTGCCTTCAGAAAGTGCAGATTCCTCCATCATCACCGAGACAGACAGCACAATCGCTGCACTCGAAGCCGCACTCGCTTTATTACGTCCTCGCGGCATCATTACGGTTGTGCTCTACCCTGGTCATGACGGAGGGGCACAGGAAGCAGAAGCTGTATTGGACTGGTCCTCTGCCCTTCCGGTGGAACAGGCACAGGTTGTGATGTATCGCCAATTGCAGCGAGAAACTTCTCCTTTTCTGATCGGAATCGAGAAAAAATAATTTCCTTTGTTCACCAAATACAATAAACTAGACACAATCGCAAGGTGAGCCATTACTGGCTTTCTCTTACTGCGATCTGTGTTCTACATCTACATATGCAAACGTATTCACTTGTTTGCTCATGGCGACTGCATGCCCATGACTGATTAAAGCGATCCACCATTTCATATACTAGAGGAGAGATTACTGATGTCTACGCCATACCCATTACAATTCCAACCTGAATTCAAAGAACGTGTGTGGGGCGGTCGTGCGCTGGAGCAATTCGGCCTTACGCCCCCTGAAGGACATATCGGAGAAGGATGGATGATTGCGGATCATCCAAACGGTACAACCAAGGTATTAAATGGATCACTTGCTGGCAAAGGTCTGGATGAAGTTCGTGAACAACTGGGCACCGAATGGCTTGGAACTAAAGGCGTCTCTGAAAAAGGCGGCCGTTTCCCACTTCTGATTAAGCTGCTTGACTGCAACGATGACCTGTCCGTTCAGGTTCATCCAACTGACGAGTATGAGGCACTTCCTCCTGGCGAGCTTGGCAAAACAGAAATGTGGTATGTACTCGACGCAAAACCGGGCGCACATATCATCTATGGCTTGAACGAAGGCGTTGATCGGGCAACATTAAAAGAAGCATTGGAAAACGGCACGGTGATGGATACCCTTCGTCAGGTACCTGTAGAAGCTGGTGATACGTTCTTTATCCCTGCTGGAACAGTGCATGCGCTCTGTGCAGGTGTGGTTGTCGCTGAGATTCAGCAAAACTCGGATACGACGTACCGGATCTACGATTACAATCGTCCAGGGCTGGATGGCAAACCACGTGAGTTGCATGTTGAAGACTCATTAAATGTCACCGCTTATGAGGGCGCAGGTGCCTCAACGATGAAAACAAATAACGTTACTCCTGGTGAATGGCTCAAGCTTGCGGAATGCCCTTATTTTGTAGTTGAAAAAGGTATTGTGAATAAACGTTGGGAACTCTCCACCAATCCTGACAGCTTCACGATTCTGGTTGTCTGTGAAGGAGAAGGAACTTTGGAGTGGGCACATGCTGAATCAGACAGCATTGAATTGAAAGCTGGACAATGTTATCTCTTGCCAGCCAATCTGGGTTCTTATACATTGAACGGGAATACCACTGTTCTTCGCTCTTATCTACCCTAAATTAAGCTTATATGTAACCTGTGAAGGAGGAATTACACGAGATGCAGGAATCTACCTTTGCCTTGGTCGCTAGTGAAGGTACCCGTATTCATGTGTACCGCTGGCTTCCCGATCCGGAATGCAACGTTAAAGGTGTCGTGCAAATTGCACACGGCATGGGCGAGACAGCAGCCCGATACGCCGAATTTGCCGACATCCTTACCCAAAATGGCTATGCGGTTTATGCCAATGACCATCGGGGTCATGGCAAAACTGTGGAGAATGCCAAGTTGCTTGGTAATGCTGGTATCGATGCCTTCCGCTGGATGGCGAGTGATATGATCAATCTGGGCGAAGTAGCCGCCAAAGAGAATCCTGGGGTGCCCCTGTTTCTAATGGGACACAGCATGGGCTCATTCTTGGTACAACATCTCATGTACGCTGGTCATGAGCAGTACCATGCCTTTATTTTATCCGGGACAAACGGCAGACGTGGTCTGCTCCGGTTTGGAGAGAAGCTCGCCTTTTTGCAATGCGGCATTCAGGGGGCTACTCATCCCAGCATGCTGCTCAACGCGATTGTGTTTGGTGGATTTAACCGCTCTTTCCGCCCCGCAACGACACCGTTTGATTGGTTGTCCCGGGACTCACAAGAGGTTCAGCGATTCATTGATGACCCCCTGTGCGGAGCCGTCTGTACAGCAGGCTTTTTCCGCGACTTCTTCAAATTGCTGCTTGAAGTCCATCTTCCACACAATATGGAGCGCATACCCAAACACAAACCCGTATACCTGTTCTCAGGTGAGAAGGACCCTGTCGGACTTCATGGCAAAGGCGTTCTTAATCTGGTCTCGCAGTATAAGAAGCTTCACCTGGAGAATATTGAGTATCGCCTGTATCCGGATGGACGCCATGAAATGCTGCATGAGATTAACCGAACAGAAGTAGCCCAGCACGTTGTGAGCTGGCTAGAGCGGAATACCCCTGGCTCGAATACACACCCTAGTCCGGTGAGCCCTACCGAGACGGCTGACTCTATATAATAGAGTCGGAGACAACATACCAAGAGCAAAAAGAAACCCCTGAATCGGATGTCAGCTCACGCTGCGCTCCAGTTCAGGGGTTTTCTTGTTAAGCGATATGAATAATAGCCATGATCAAACGTTATGGATTAACCTTCAATTAACAGGGATTCTGGGTCTTCAAGCAGTTCTTTCACGGTCACGAGGAAACGAACAGCCTCACTACCGTCAATAATCCGGTGATCGTAGGACAACGCAATGTACATCATTGGACGGTTCTCCATCCGCTCTGCATCAATCGCCACTGGACGAAGCTGGATCTTATGCATCCCCAGAATACCCACTTGAGGTGTATTCAGAATTGGCGTAGACAACAAGGAACCAAATGTTCCACCATTGGTGATGGTAAACGTTCCACCTTGCAGATCAGATAACGCCAGCGTGTTGGAACGAGCTTTGGATGCCAGGTCCGCAATGCTCTTCTCGATCTCGGCAAAGCCCAGACGATCTGCATCACGCACAACCGGTACAACCAGGCCTTCCTTCGCAGATACGGCGATGCCGATATCATAATACTTTTTGAGTACAACATCTTCGCCATCAATCTCTGCGTTAATTGTAGGGAATTTTTTCAGAGCCCCCACAACTGCTTTGGTGAAGAAGGACATGAAGCCCAGGTTGATCTCATGTTTCTCTTTGAACTTGTCCTTACGGCGTTTACGTACATCCATGATGGCAGTCATATCAACTTCATTAAACGTAGTCAACATGGCTGCTGTCTGCTGAGCCTCTACCAGACGTTTCGCAATGGTTGCACGACGGCGAGACATCCGCTGACGCTCCACTGGTTTGGTATAGGTAGAACTTCCAGCTGCCGGAGCACTTGGTGCGGCTGGAGCTTTACTCGCAGGTGGAGCAACAGGAGCAGGCGCCTGATTGTTATGGCTCTTCACATCATCCTGGTATACCCGTCCAATCGGATCTTTGCTCTGAACCTGATCCAACTCGATACCACGTTCACGTGCAAGCTTACGGGCAGACGGTGAAGCCGTCTTGGCACTATCGGATGACTCCGGTGCTGCCGCAACAGGTGCTGGTGGTGGTGTTGGAGCTTCAGATGCAGGAGTAACGGCCTTTTTCTCTTCAGCTGCTGGTTCGGAAGCGGGGGCACCGCTTCCTCCTCCAGAACCAGCTGAGAGTGTACCGATCGTTTCACCGATCTCTACCGTCTCTCCTTCCTGACGAATGATCTTCTCCAGCACGCCACTTTCTTCTGCGCTGATCTCAATATTTACTTTATCCGTTTCCAGTTCAAGAAGCACATCACCCTGATTAACGGTATCCCCTTCTTTAACCATCCATCTGGATACAGTTCCCTCAGTTATTGACTCACCCATTGCAGGTACTTTAATTTCACTCACAGCTGTTACCTCCCCAGTGGAATATTATTCTTCGTCGTCTGTTTCAACGCAGATGTAATAATCTGTTGCTGTTCCATACTATGCACAAGCTGATAACCGCTGGAAGGACTTGCGTGTTCCGGGCGACCTTCGTATCTAACGGTTGTGCCTTCAGGGGCAACTTCACGAAGACGAGGCTCCATGTATGTCCAGGCACCCATGTTTTTGTTTTCTTCCTGCACCCATACCAGTTCTTTTACATTGCTGAAACGTGCGAGTATACGTTTGATCTCTTCTGCCGGGAACGGATATAGCTGTTCCACTCGAATGATGTGAAGCCATGACCAATCTGCTTTATCTTTTTCAAAAGCATCTTCCAGGTCAATGGCAATCTTGCCACTGCACAAAATAATGCGCTCTACGCGATCCGGCTGTGTGCCCAGTCCGGCTTGCTCCAGAACAAGCTCAAACTTGCCTTCACTAAATTCGACTGCCGGTGAAGCAACACGCGGATTCCGAATGAGACTTTTTGGTGACATCATCACAAGTGGACGAGCATCTTCCGTTTCAGTCAACGAAGCTTGACGACGCAACAAGTGGAAATACTGAGATGCACTCGACAAGTTGGCAACCGTCATGTTGTCTTCTGCACAAAGCTGCAGGAAGCGTTCAAGACGAGCACTTGTATGCTCAGGTCCCTGACCCTCATTCGCATGTGGTAGCAACATGACCAGACTGGATTTTTGAGACCATTTGGCACGACCCGCTGATACAAACTGATCAAAGATAACCTGTGCACAGTTGGCAAAGTCACCGAATTGAGCTTCCCAGATGACCAGTGTATCGGGTGAATATACGTTATATCCGTATTCGAATCCAACAACGGATTCTTCAGACAACGGACTGTTATAGATTGCAAAGGATGCTCTTGCCTGTGGCAAGTGATGTAATGGGCAGAACTTTGCTCCATTCTCCGAATCGTGCAACACCAGATTCCGATGAGCGAATGTAGCACGCTCGGCATCCTGTCCACTAATCCGAATTGGCTTGCCATCTGCCAGAATGGTTGCAAATGCGAGTGTCTCCGCAAGGCTCCAATCCACTTTTTCCCCTTCGTTCAGGGAAGTGCTCCGGCGTTGCAAAATCCGCTGTAACTTCGGATACACGTTGAAGTTCTCAGGCCATTTCAGCAGATCGGCATTAATGCTGCGAAGATTCTCAAGCGGTACCGCAGTCGGAGTAATCGTAACAGCTTCCGGCTCACTGATTTTCCGCTGATAATATTCATGTACTTCATTTTTCTTCATCTGGTCATAAGCTTCTTTTAATTTGTTCGTTACTCCATCGCGAATGCTCGTAATGGATGCATCATCGATAATCGATTCCTCTTTCAACTGATCCTGATACAAGTGGCTTACCGTTGGATGGTTTTTCACCTTGTCATAAACGATAGGTTGAGTTGTTTCGGGATCATCGGTTTCGTTATGGCCGTAGCGACGATAACCGATCAAGTCGATCAGGAAATCTTTTTTGAAGCTATTGCGATACTCGGCTGCCATACGAATGGCTGCAATACAAGCATCTGGATTGTCCGCATTCACGTGTACAATCGGAATCTCGTACCCTTTAGCAAGGTCACTTGCATAGTACGTTGAACGGGAATCACCGCTATCTGTAGTGAAGCCCAGACGATTGTTGACGATAATATGGATGGTTCCGCCATTCTGATATCCTGGCAGAGCTTTGAAGTTAAGTGTCTCTGCAACGATCCCTTCGCCAGGGAATGCTGCATCACCATGCATCAAAATGGTAGCTGCCTTCGTTACGTCCTGCTTCGGATATCCAGGGTCACGACGGTCATCCTGAGCCGCACGTGCAAACCCTTGTACAACCGGATTAACGTATTCCAGATGGCTAGGGTTATTCGCCAGAGTAAGGCGTGCCTGTACAGTTTCCCCGTCTTTTACAAAACGGTTGGCACCCATATGATATTTGACATCCCCCGTCCAACCGTAGTTGATTCCAGTCGAACCTTCCGATGGAACCAAATCTTTGTTCGGAGCATGATGAAATTCAGAGAAAATTTTGCTGTACGGTTTGCCCAAAACATGAGCCAGTACATTTAACCGTCCACGGTGGGCCATACCCATCAGAATGTGGCTTGATCCGGCTTCTGCCATGATGCGAACAGCTTCATCCAACATCGGTACAAGCACATCGTTACCTTCGATGGAGAAACGTTTCTGCCCAACAAATGTTTTGTGAAGATAATCTTCAAATTGCTCAACTTCAACCAAACGTTCCAGCAAAGCCTTACGTTCTTTCGGCGTAAGTGGAGCCGGTGATGTCCGGGATTCCGCACGACGATTCAGCCACTCACGCTCTTGAACTTCGTGCACATGACTGAATTCGTAGGCCATAGGTCCAGTGTAAATTTGACGCAAGCGTTGGATTGCATCCCATCCGGTTGCTGTCTGCCCATCTGCACCTTCCCAGATCAGGGAAGCAGGTAAAGCTTTCAGATCTTCTTCGTTTAATTCAAAATGCTGAGGTTCCAGCAAAGATGTGTCTGTATCTTCACTGATTCCAAGCGGATCTATATCTGCAGCAAGATGACCATAGGTACGGATGTTCCATACCAGTTTACCCGCTGTAACCGCTTTCTGTAATAGTTGAATGTCTACGCTTCCGGAAGCCGATTGGGCATTGCCGGAATTCAAGGTTGTGCGTGCATCCCTGCCAGACATCGGCGGTGCACCCCATTGTTCAAATAGTTCACGATAGGCTGGTGTAACGGAACCAGGGTCTTGAGTGAATAATTCATATTGTTCCTGTACGTATCCCATATTGGGGCCATAGTAACTTTCCCAGGGCTTCTTGTTGCCTTCCACGATCGTCATCGACGTTCCCTCCGTCTTGATTTAGTCATAAGTTTTTGACGGAAATCATTGACTAAGCCGTAATTTGCGTTCGTTCAACATTTTAAGCTAAATTTTTCATGAAGTCCAATAATCGTGCTGTTGGTGGTAGTAACGTTAGTCCGACGCTCCCGTCAAGGTTTGTCTGCGTTTTCAAAATCAAAGTAAAACAATGATTGTATATACCGTCGCACAGATGTCGAATACTGTCCTGATCCGTTCGAAGGTTACACTTTCTCCTCTTCTTCAAGTGAAGTCCATGTTCTAATATCTATTCTATAAACTTTTACGCTCAGGAGCATTTCCTATTTTTAGTTCAATTGATGCATAAATTAGATGAATCGAATAAATCGGTCAATTTGGATAGAACAACGAACACTTATTTACAACAAAATAGGCATACGATCTCCCACTTTACCTCCTTAATTGAATTGTGGTCCATTATGTTCAAAAACAAACGTCAAGTTAAACATTAACCATTTGACGTCACATTCAACAAATAATTGGGGTTTTCTTCAAAAGACCAACAGTAAAAAGCTGGCCCAGACATGAATTATCCGAGCAGCTTCTTTGGATATAGCAAGTTTGAATTAACAATATAGTTGATGATGCGCATCAAGATGTCCTTAGACTAATCATATACTCTGCAAACGGCGTTAGGGAAAGATCTCTAACCTGCTTCAGTGTAAACCAGTCCGCGCCCAACGAATCTTCACCATCGGGTTCTTTTTTGATAAGATCCGGCTGACTGGCTGCGGTCAAAACAACATCATACAACATCCCGATATGGTGCAGCTCTTCCGGCTTACCTTGATACACCCATTCCAGTACCGTAGACTCCGCAGAACGAATCATCACTTGTAGTTGGGTCAGGCCCGTCTCTTCTTCAATCTCACGATGAAGAGCAGTCTCTGGCTGCTCACCAAATTCCAGCCTTCCGCCTGGTAAATCCCATTGCCCCTGATATGCTCCGCGAGCCTTACGAATCAACAGGAATTGGTCCTCCCAAGTAACCAAGCCATATACCCCAATATGTGTATGCCGATTCACTTAAGGGCTCTTCCTTTCGTTTTCATCCTCTGTAACAGCATCCAGATCTATGGCCATACGGATCATATCCACACAGCGGATACCGTCCTCTATAATCTCTTCCTCATAATGCCTCACAAAGAAGTCACGATCAACCCCGATAATGCGAAAACCGCAACGTTGGTATAACTTCAATTGATGAAAACTAGAGTTGCCTGTCCCAATCTCGAGAATCCGGCAGCCCAATCTACGTGCAGCTTCCATCGCTTCCTTAATCATGTGTTTGCCTACACCTTGTCCCTGCAGTTCTTCCTGTACGGCAATATTAACAATCTCCGCAGTCTCTGGACGAGTCTTCAACAATACGAACTCCCCAACCATCTCTCCTTCATACTCGGCAATAAAACAAACACCCCGACTCAGGTACTCATCCACAATTGCTTTTGAAGGATCAGCCATCAACAAAAGTTCGTAGGGTCTCTCTTCTTCCCAGTCCAAAATCCGGAACGACAATTTCATGCCAATCTCCACCTTTTCATCGTACAATATTCATTTACGTTCTGTTTGCAGAAGCCTATGTATGGCAAATCCACAAATATATCATTCTTCATTTCAACAAACTAGTTTACTAAATCTATTAATCACACACTATTACCCACAGACTAGTCATCTCCTATAAAAATAGTAAACTTCATTATATCATAATATTTGGATATAAATATATAGATATGGATGATACATTATGAGGCATTATTTTTATCCTAACCCAAGCTTAAATGCTCATGGATTAATTTCCATTCCCCATCAAGTGTAGCAACAAACACATTCGTTGCCCGACCCTTGCCATAAGCCAGCTCTCCCTGATAAATTCCCTTCCAGTGGTAGGTATAAATACAAACGGCCTGCTCTTTGCTAGTCGTAATCCACTTAACATCTTCAGCACGATACACTTCTTCCTTGACTGTCTCCCAAGCGTTCTCAAAATACGCCCGAATTTCGTTAGGGGTAGTACAGGACGTTCCCGTAAACCAATATACGGCTTGTGGCGATAACCATTTGCTTACTTCATCAAACTGATGTGTATTCGTCGCCGCAATGTAGCCTTGCAGGGCATGCTGATATCCCATGATTTTCCTCCTTCTGACGGTTTAACTTATCGGGTCCCACTCTGTTTAAGTACCGAATCGCTATACACCATAAATGTCTCTTGCAGTGTACGTCCGGATGACTTCTCCCAGATCACGCTCCGCTCAAAAGTACCTTTTTGGAAAAAACGCGGGAAACGTTCAGCAAACCAATCCTGCATAGGCAGCTCAAAAACCCGCTTCATAGGCACCCATAACAGTTCGCCTTCGGGCGGATCTTGCAATAACTGACCCTCGAATGAAGTCGCCAAATAGTTAAATACCATGTACCGCAATCCTTGTTCGGGATCACAGAACTCATCAAGCCCTTTATACGTAATCTCATTGACCGCTAGCCCCGTCTCCTCCAGTACCTCCCTCACGGCACCATCCACGATACTCTCCGGAAAGTCTACCTTCCCCCCAGGAGCAATGTATCCCGGAAATCCTTTGCGATCCGGCCGATTCATTAGCAACACCTGATCATTCATTTTGTCCCATACCATACACATCGTTAATATCTCTATTCTAGTATCCATATTCGTCCTCCTGCTAACGTGCGCTTCTCTGCTGTACACTAACATTTCTGGGAATAACCTGTGTTTTCCTTCTTTATTCCCACTCTGATTCATTGG
Organism: Paenibacillus sp. FSL R7-0026; assembly: GCF_038004485.1. Classification (NCBI taxonomy): domain Bacteria; kingdom Bacillati; phylum Bacillota; class Bacilli; order Caryophanales; family Paenibacillaceae; genus Paenibacillus; species Paenibacillus sp. FSL R7-0026. The sequence continues at coordinate 1,481,922 of NZ_JBBORG010000001.1, read as the reverse complement.
TATTTTCACAGGTCTCACAGTATAGTCTATGATGATATATATGCATACGAAAGGCGGACGCCCTGTACACCTGTACATCAGAAGCCCGCCTGTTTTGTGATATTCTATGTTGCTCTTTCCTCAAGCCTGAAGTTTCCAGTTCTCAGTTCAATTCCGTAATCAACACCCGGCGTTCCTTCCATTCAGCCCGGCGATAAGCCTGTTGCATACCAAATTTGCGGATACTTGCCTTCGGCACTGATTTATAAGGCAAAACGATCGTAAAGTCCTCATCAAACGGGAAAAACGACAGGCCTACTTTTTCATTGGATAACCACTCTGCTTGAATAGGTTGTCTGGAACAGGCATCAAACGTACAACTGAGCCCTTCTGCAAAAAAATCATAACGCGCAGCAGGGGTTCCCGGTTCCTCCATACAGAGAAACAGACTGAGCTGATCACAGAAAAGCATGATCTCCACATCACTTTGCAGCCTCTGTTTCAGCGCTTCAGCATCACCACCAAGCTGTTTCTCCCAATCCAGCTGACGTTCGTGTTCTTGTTGCAGATAATCTCGGATGTCATCATCATCCTGAGCATTGGCCCCCAGATTTTTCTGAAATAGCTCGGTGTACATCAAGCTACACAATAATCCGGCGTAGAGGTTTTTCTGACGAACTTCTTCAATCCCTTTATGGTAGAATACAAAACGCGGACGCAATGGAAAGTCACGAAACGAATACGGCGATTGACTGTAATCATTCCAGAAGGGAGATGAATCCAGTTCAATCCAGCCACGGTCATGTTCCTTGGCCGCTAGAATCAATTCATCCCGATGCGCAGCATCGGATAATAATTCATTTTTCCAGTGGGAAGCCATCTCTCCGGCTACTAATCCATGCTCATGCTGTGCGGTCAAAACAAAATCATGCTCTCTCTCATATACGATCATGTGCTGTCACCCTTCCGCATGGTATACGTTGACTTTAACATAAATTGGGTTAAACTTTCCTAGTAAGTTGTTTTTCGCTCCATTTTGACGAAAGGCACAATGTAAAGGTGTTGTCAGTTTCCTGAAATTTGATACACTAAAGGTTGTGTCCACAATTATATTACATACAGAAAGCGGGATCTCATGAATTTATACTCTCCTTACATCGAGTTTAACCGCAAGGAATGGGCTGAACTTAAAGAACATCAGACCACTCTTCCACTGACGGAAGCCGAATTAGAACAGTTAAAGGGATTGAATGAAGAGGTATCGATTCAAGAAGTCGAAGATATATATTTGCCTCTTACCCACTTTATTGACCTATATGCAAGAGTTTCACGAGAACTGAATCAACTGACGGCCTCCTTTATGAAAAAAGAAGCCCTCCCCACCCCCTACATCATTGGAATCGGGGGTAGTGTTGCCGTGGGCAAAAGTACAGCGGCCCGCTTGCTACAGGCACTGCTCGCCAGAGGTAAGAATAGCCCGAAGGTTGACCTTGTCACAACCGACGGTTTCTTATATCCCAACGCCGTGCTGCAAGAGAAGGGCATCATGAACCGCAAGGGATTCCCGGAAAGTTATGATATCAAATCCCTGATTCAGTTCATGGGTGATGTAAAATCTGGCAAGCCCGAAGTGAAAGCACCCGTCTACTCTCACCTCGCCTACGATGTCATTCAAGGGGAAGAGAAGCAGATCTGTCAGCCGGATATTCTCATTATTGAAGGTATCAATGTACTTCAGATCAAAAAGGAAACGCCTTTGCTGGTTAGTGATTTCTTCGATTTTTCCATCTACATTGATGCGGAAGAAGAGCATATACGACACTGGTACGTTGAGCGTTTCAAGCTACTCCGCAATACAGCGTTCCAGAACACGGATTCCTTTTTCCATCAACGATTCGCCAATATCGATGAAGAAGAAACCGTGCGTACGGCCAACCAGATCTGGCAGGATATCAATGCCAAAAACCTGCATGAAAACATTTTGCCAACCAAAGGGCGTGCCAGACTGATTCTGAAAAAGGAAGCCGACCACTCCATTGGTCAGATTCAATTGCGCAAACTGTAGACAACACTCGTGCAGTACACTTTGATGTTATATCTAATTACCCTTAAAAGGAGAGAAAAACACATTGCAAACCCTGATTATACTCGGCAGTATTATGATGTTCCTGGCTGTTGCTTTGGGTGCTTTTGGCGCACACGCGCTCAAGCGCAAACTATCCGCTGACATGATCAAAATCTATGAAACCGGTGTTCAATATCACCTCATCCACGGACTTGGCATCATCCTGATCGGACTGCTGGCAGACCGTCTTGAATCCTCTTCACTCGTCATGCTTGCCGGATGGCTGATGTTCGCCGGGATCATCCTGTTCTCTGGCAGCCTGTACGTTTTAAGTGTAACGGGTGTTCGCAAATTGGGAGCCATTACCCCACTTGGCGGAGTCGCATTTTTGGCTGGATGGGTTATGATCATGATTGCTGCATTATAAATATGCCCTGTAGATAAACGAAAAGAGTGTTCTGGCTGATATAATATCGCTGGAGCACTCTTTTACTGTTTAATCTGTTTAATCTGTCCAAACTCTTCGAATGGTCGACAATCCTGCATCTGGTCGTTGTCTCTCCAGCACATACACATCCGGATTAGACAATTTGGTCCACTCTTCATAACCAAAGGATGGTTCATACTCACGAATAAGCAGTGATAACAAGTTCCCATGTGTAACCACGGCCCCGTGCTGTTCCGGTCTGCTCCACAACTCTTCCAGTAGTGCCAGCCCTCTTGCAGCCGCGCTTCTCGAAGATTCCCCGCCTTCTTCCACCCAATCCACATCATCGTATGTACGTTTCAGTACATCCATCCAGTTAGACAGATCAAGAGAGCTAAGTATCCTCTCCTGGAGACGTTCATCCGTATGTATATGTTGCAGCGTTGCTATGCCCAGTGGCATAGCCGTCTGAACAGCCCTTTTCCATGGACTGGAGACAATATACGTTATGGAATGATGAGCCAGGATATCTGCAAGTTTTTCGGCCTGCCTAATCCCTTCATCTGTAAGCTCTGCATGGGGTTCCTGCCCTGTGGCCTTGGCATGACGGATAAGGTAAATGGACTTCATAGCTATCACCTCCTATGGTGTAACCTACATAGAGTTCTTCTCAAGATATTGAAGTGCACTGTACATCTTCTCCTGCTCTTCCGGTCGGCCTGATGAACTGAGGAAAGTGACCTGTTCCCCTGTTCTGTCTCCATGTTGAGCCACCAGTCCAAGCCGTTGCTTCAGATGGTTCACTGTACCTGTACTGCCATCAATAATCTGTATATGATCTGGCAGAACCGTGCGCAGAATGGACGTATAGAATGGATAATGCGTGCAACCAAGCACCACTGTGCCATACCCATGAAGATCGAGATCTGCCAGCTTGAACCGGAAATAATCAGCGATTTTGCCCGGATCAAAATCCAGCTGTTCACACCATTCCACAAGTTCCGGCAACGCAATGGAATCCACACTGTGGTGATCATCAACACGTGATACCAGTTCGTTATACTTGGTTTGGCTCAAGGTGAGGGCCGTGGCAAATACAAGCACTCTCTTCCCACTATCACGATTCATCTCCACGGCTGGTTTCACTGCAGGCTCCATGCCAATGATCGGGATATCGTACTTGGCGCGCAGATACTTCACAGCCAGACTTGTTGCTGTATTACAAGCAATCACGATAGCTTGAACATCCTCCTGAACGATGGCTTCCACACAATCAAAAATATGTCCTCTAACCTCATCCGCAGACTTGGTTCCATACGGGACATGCAGGGTATCCGCGTAATACAGAAATTTTTCTTCCGAAAACTGTTGTAATGCCTTATGCAAAACGGTTAAACCACCGATGCCTGAATCAAAAAAAGCAATTTTCTTATTCAAGGATTTCACCTCTATAATGTATTCTTTCGGGTTCCAAGAACCTCTCAATGCTGCTCATGCTGACTGGAGGTGAGGTTTGTACTTCCGGCTCATCACACACTACAGTGCTTGACGGCTTGCGGGAACCATTCCGGTTACGGATCGTTCTTCTGATCGCTGTTGTCTCCAAATTTTCTTGAATAACCTTATAGATTGTATAAATTCGGAGACAAAGGCGAACGCTATCGCTTCTTCAGAATCGATTCCGCCCCCTCCATTACTTCCGCTAAGTCAGGTACTATAGAGAAGATGAGCCATTATTCTACGCTCATTTTATACTGTCTGAGCCAGTCCTTGCCACTATGCCACGCCTCTACGGGGTTATGTTCTCCAAGCAGTTCAGTACTTGCCTGAGCCATGATCCATTCCTTAAGACCGTTATCCGGACTGGATTCGAGCTGCTGTAACAGGAAAGGCAGTCCTGCCTCACCCGTACTCAAGATGTCGTCGTAAGCCTCCCGGTTGCCAGCAATATAATCATTGGGATCGCTGCTGGTCAGGAGGACAGGGTCGCTAACCATCTGCTGCAGGTTGCTTTCAATTGTTGCTGATACTTCTTGTTCTCCCGTCCGAGTCGAACATGCTGCTACCGTCAATGCTGTGCATACGGATAACAAACCCAGAATCAGTCTTCTCCGATTCACTGTACTACTCCTTTCAACAACGAGTTAACACAACAGATTCGGCTTTCATGCTCAAGCCCCGGCCAACTACAGAACAAGTTCCCATTGTTCTTCGGTAAGCTCCTGACCTGACAAAAGCTGCTTGCGGACTTCATTCAGTTCAAAGCCCACAGATTGATATAATCTACGCGCGCCGATCAAAGACTCATTGGTCCACAGGATCACGGATGTATAGTCTTTTTCTTTTGCAAAAAAAACTGCCTGTTCGATAAGCTTCCTGCCCCATCCTGCACCACGTGCTTCCGGTTCGATCAGAAACCAGCGCAGTTGAGCCGTATTTTCATTCACCTGAGTAAGACCTATGGAGCCGGAAGCTGACTGATTCAACTCAACGATCCACAACATCTCCCTCAAGTGATTACCCGTCAGTCCAAACGAATTCACCGCATTCGTGATAAATTCAGCAAAGCTATGATCATAATTATACTCGTTTCGATAGATTCGGATATGCGCTTCAATGACATACTGCAGATCCTTTTGTACAAAAGTGCGGATCATCAGACATCACAGTCCTTCCTCAAATCCACAGTTGTGATGCTGAAATCCACACCGAACTGAATTAGTCCCAGTTTGCGGGCAACATGCTGTGAAGCAAGATTATCCCAGGATGTACTGTAGATCGGCATGCGTCCACGCTCCTTAACATAATACTGCCAGCACTTTACCGTCTCCGCTGCATATCCATGCCCTCTATAACCAGGTGCCGTATACAGGCTCGCCTCTGCACCATGAATGGAGACTCTTGCAGAGCAGCACACTGTCACTGCCGAATCCCCAATAACATAAGCGGCAACAGGGCTTTTTTCATGCAAGTGAGCCGTTAATTCAGGAAAATACTCCGCCAGCAAATAACGTTGCTCATGACCAATCAACTGCACCTTCATATCCCACTCATCTAATGTTTCAGGAAAAGCATAGGCGGGTCCCATCCACACACGGTTAACTGGCTCAAAGGTTTCCACCTTTCGAATCAGTTTCGGAATATCCAATGGAAGCTCGCTATCCTTACCCAACTCATCCATTAGATTCGGCGGTAACTGCTCATGGTAATAGGTCAGTGAACCGGCAGAAGTCATGCCCATAAAAATGGCTGGAGCCTGCCCACCACCCGGTTCGTTAATGCTTAGGAGGCGCTGTTGCTCGTTCATCGTATATAAAGTATTCGCTTGTATTTTCAACATTTCCATAGGTGACAGGTTCGATTTTGGAAGCATAACTATGAAGTTAACCTTTGCAATAATCGTTCGCCTACACTGCCTTTACCAGCTTCCTGCTGCTCCAGAAATTCGGGCAATTCACGTAAATCAGAAGGACGGTATCCAGCCCCGCACCCGCAATTATGGTAGGTAAAACCATGACGATACAGCGTCATCACTTTGGTCCATTGTTTGGTATCATTTTGCTTAGGTGCCTGAAAATCCTGTCCCATGCTAACCAAAGATGCGGCGCATTGCGGGCACTTATATTCAAGTTTTGCAGCCACTTCAGGGCTAACGTCGTATCTGGAAACTTGTTTGAATGATTTGCGACAGTTGAAGCAGGCATAGATGTCTTTGTATGGTCCTGACATGGCATATCTGCACATCGTCTGCACCCCCTTAATAATTTCCATTATACGGGATTTCACATACACATACGAATGGATTTTGCATATTTGCGAAAATTCCGCCCACTCACTCATTGACCTTGCATCACAGCTTCTTTCCATGCCTCACCGAGTTCCGCAATCGTTGCATACCGCTCGGACCGATCGTCGCTCACTGCACGCATCACAACCTGATACAATGCTTCTCCGGCATCCCATCTGGCATAGGAACGATCTTTCTCCCCGCCAAGCAACCCGAACGCCATTGCCCCCATGTTGAATATATTGGTAACCACATCTATGGGCGCGCCTAGCTCAAACTCTTCGGGTGACATAAAGCGGGAAGATCCCCACATGCGTCCCATGGTATTGGTAAAAGAGCCTTTCCGATACAAGTCGATATCACAAATTTTCATAAAGTTTCTGTCAAAATCATAGATCAGACTGCCATCATACAAATCAACAGCCACATAACCTCTTCGTTCCACCTCGATATGAAAATTCAGAATCTGCTCCATCGTCTGAATACGTGTCTTCACCGGAAGCTGTCTGAACCGATAATAGGGCGAACGGGGATCTTCATACTTAGCCGGAGGCGGAAATTTCCAGTGATTATGAAGATTCTCCCCCTCCACCCAATCGAATACACAGGCATACCCCTCATCCGTTGCAAAATGATCCGTTAGTCGAATCAACGTGTCATGCGTCAAATCTTCGTAAACGGAAACAGATGATTTCAGATTACGAATGGCTTCCGGGGGACTTCCCGTATGATTCGCATGAATTGTATGTGCTCCCGCATACTTTACAAACAATCTCTTTCCATCCCTTTGCACAATACCGAAGGAGAGATTCCCTGAATCCTGCTGATCGAATACGCGAAAAACCCTACCCAAGGGCTGTAACCAATCGAAAGAATGAGACTCTTTTAAGACAAAGGAAACACCGTCGATCTCATGTTCAACATGATCTGTCATCGGACTCCTCCTGTGCTGATATCTTCATTCCAAGTTGAATGCTCCGTATAAAAGTAATTCATATGCGCCTCATCATATCCCTGACCATAGACTTCCAATGCGTTACGCTCGATGCCATAAACTTCAAATCCGCATCGCTCGTATAAACGTCGGGCTGATTCATTCGTTGTAACTACACTCAGATTAATCTGCTTGATGCCCTCCAGATGTCTTCCGCGATCCAGCACCTCGCGGAGCAAGCGCGAAGCTAAGCCACTTCCACGATATGACGGAGCAACATAGACGCCCCAGATCATGCCTTTGTGCCTGAGTTTTAGGCCATACTCCCTTTTGAACCCCATCATTCCCGCGAGAGTTCCTTCTGCTGTGTATGCCCCGAGAATATAATCATCGGGCTCATTATGTATGCGCTCTTGCACTTCATTCATGGGGATCTGAATGGACAACTCGAACGAAGCCCCGAAGGCTTCAGGATGTGTTTTCAGTGCTTCCAGTCGCAAGGGCCAGTAGATGTCTGCTTCATCTCGCTGAATATTGCGAATGATATAGGTCTCTTGCTTTCGATCTTCGTTCATTCTTCTACCACTCCCTGCATCTCATAAGGATAATCGATCTGAAGTTTTACATTCGCTGCCGCTTCCTGCCCTGCAAGCAACCCAACAACATAAATCCCCAGATCAATGGACGTGGCTACTCCACCGGCAGTAATTACATTTCCATCTTTTACAATCCGATTCTGAATTACCTCGGCGACATACGGCTCAAGTAAATCATATGCACGGGGATGTGTTGTTGCTTTTTTACCGGATAAAAACCCAGCCGCACCCAGCAGCAGAGAGCCTGTGCACACCGAAACCTTCAAAGGCACAGACTCAGCCTGTTTCAGCCAACCTACGAAGGCCTCGTCATATCGAAGCTTGCGCGTTCCCATGCCCCCGGGGATAAACACGAGATCATATTCCGACAGGTCAGGCTTCACTCGATCCACCTTCAACGTTAAACCAGACTCATCCGTGACCTGATCTGTCATGGCACAGGTTTCCCACGTCGTTCCTTTGGTTGGTTCAAAGAAATTCAACCGATTGATCACATCATAAAATCCGGCAAAATCAAGAAAAGTCAGTCCATCAAACAAAACGAATGCAATTTTCATTGGTAACCTCCGCGTTTTAATTTGGAGCATCCTGGTTATGTTTCTGAATCCGATCACGTTCCATCGCTTCCTTCAGCCGGTCACGCGCTGGCAGCTTGCTATTGATATGAAAGAGCAGACCCACAATGATAAGAAGTAACATAATGACTATAACTTCGAACACGGCTAGTCCCTCCCTTTTGGAAATTACGTAATCATAATTCTTGTGTCCTTTACTTCAAGCCATGGGCGATGATCCGCTCCAGCCACTTCCAGGGTAGTACCGCTTTGCCTATGATCAGCACACGCGAACCTTTTCCCAGCGCATATCGAAGCCTTGGTGCACGCATCCGCGCAATTCGGCCAATCAGATCTGCCACTTCCTGTGGGTCAGGTGCAGTTTCACTCGCATGTTTGGAATAACGAAGAACCGCATCCAGCTTATGCTTGTATGGAGAATGTTCGTTACGGTGAATTTCCCCCAGACCCTTATTCCAGATCGGCGTGCGATAAGAGCCAGGCTCTACTAATACCACCCGAACGCCAAACGAAGACATCTCATGGCGCAAACTTTCCGTAAACCCTTCCACAGCGAATTTGGAGGCAGCATAGGGCGCATACCCTGGAAAACCGGACAACCCGCTTACGCTGGACAAGTTAATAATCAGCCCCTGCTCTTGTTCACGCATCACAGGCAGAACCGCACGTGTAACGGCGATTAATCCAAACAGATTGGTTTCCATCTGACGCCGCCAATCCTCCATGGATACTTCCTCAATGAATCCGCCCACCGCAAATCCCGCATTGTTCACCAGTATGTCGATTCGGCCATGGTTGTGAAGTACGGTACTCACAGCTTTCTGCACCGATTCAGCATCGGTCACATCCAGTTGCACATATTGCAAACGCTCGGATATCCCCGCCTGTTCAGCCAGCTTCACCAATTCTTCTCTTCGACTCAGGTCACGCATTGTAGCCACAACAAGATATCCTTGCTTGGCAAGGGTGATTGCCGTAAGCATACCGAAACCACTGGATGTACCCGTAATTAAGGCCACAGGAGCGTTGACTCCTTCCTTCGTCTTTTTCACTACTTCAGAACCTGTGTTAATCCGTCCCTGCCCCTTTCCAACTTCGGTTTTGTGTTCCTGTATTATCATAGCTCCACCTTCTTCCCTCAGGTATTTGCTGTCTTCCTACCTATACCTCTCGACATCTGAATATTCCGCCACTCCGTTATGCCGTCGCTCCACCCTGCGCAGCTTCGTGACTCCCGGTTCAAACGTATATGGAACGAATCTGACCTCAGGCAAAGTACATTCCAGACGCTCTCCCAACTTCATCAGTTCCAGCAGTACATTGGTCTCAACCTGAGCCATCACTGCGCTCCCGCCAAGTCGAAGGGATACTTCCATTGATCCGTCCCCTTGCTGCACCACAAGATAATGTTCAATATCTGGCGAAGCCGCAATGACTGAACGAGTGACGAAATCCGGAAAGACCGGTACTGCCTCACCCGTATGTATGTTTGAAAAATAAAGCGTGTCATCACAGCGGCCTTCAATCCGCTCAATGGCGGTAAACGGGGAACCGCAGGCACATGGCAGCGCCGCCTCAGTCAGAATATCATTCAGCCGATACCGGATAATCGGCTGTGATGTTCTGGAGAAGTCCGTAATAATGGGCACGAACCGCCGGGTGGCCGGATCAATGAAGTCTTTTTCAATATGCACGATGTCTTCATTCAAATGCAGTGTGCCATAGCGACAGGTCGCACCCAGAAATCCTTCCGTACACTGATAGACTTGATGAACGGTCTGTCCGAAGACCTGCTCCAACACCTTGCGATCCAGGGGATCAAGCACCTCGGCAACAGAGATGATTTTATCCGGTACAGCAGTCAGATGGCCTGCCACATAGGCATCCGCCAACAGACGCAGCATGGATGGAGGAGCTACCCACACGGTAGGTTGGTAGGTTTCCAGCCGCTTAACCAAAGTCTCCACACGTTCCAGCAGATCAAAGTACTGAAACTGCAATTTGCCACGTTGCACCGATTCATACAGATTACTGTTGGCCCGCAGGAAAAACGCAATCTTGGCAGGTTTCCACAGTCCACCAGGCAGCAACTTGGCCAGCACCGTGCCCGTCCACGCATCCTGTTCCCGATCACTCACCAGAAATATCCCCCGGTTCCCTGATGTACCCGAAGACAGTCCAACCGTCACCCCTTGAATGGAAGGTTTGAAGTCACGCGTTTCTTCACTTTCGCCTGCAAAAGCCAACGCTTCATCCTTGGTAATGCCTACCGTGTTCAGTGTATCGAAGTGCTCCATCATAATCGATTTATCAATCAAGGGAAATCTTCTCCAGTCGGATGCGTTCAAGCTACCCCACCACTTCCGGTAAAACGGAGAGCGGGCACGGATCTGTTGGACATGCCGAATAACCCGGCGCTCTTGCCAGCGCTCCAGTTTTTCTCGCGTTTTCCATGTTCGCAGCCCACGTGCAAGCGCATAATGAACCACAATACAAAGGGTATTGCTCATCGTCCCTGCCCTCCTGTACCCCAAGCGTCCAGTACATCTCGACAATGACTCGGCACAATCCGAATGTGGGGAAACTGCTGATGCAGCTGAACCAGTCGGTCAAAGTTACGATGGTATTCCTGTCGATTCGACATAATAATACCCGCGAGCGCATGAGGTCTGCGCTGTTCACGAAAAGCCCGACTAGACCACACCGCGTCCGCGCACAGGAAATAGTCGTGTTCTCCCGTACGCAGCAGGAGTCCCATCATGCCTTCCGCATGACCGGATACATCCACCCCCAGCAGACTGCCATCACCGAAGATATCGTAGACTTCATCAAAAGGAAACTCTTTCCCCGCTCTCGTCCATCGCTCAGGCTGACACATAACAGGCAATGATCTGGCCTTAAAATCCTCGGGCAATAACCCGGCAAGAAAACCTGCCTTTACAGCCGCAATCGGACCGAGTGAGCGCACAGCATCATAAGCTCTGGGCAGATAGATGAATTGAGCCTCCGGGAAATCTCGTACACCCGCGATGTGATCGCCGTGAAAATGCGAGAGGATGATATACCGAATATCGGAAGCTTTCAGTCCAAGCCCAGCCAAAAAATGAAGGGCACTATCCTCTTCACGATAAACCACAGGTGTAATATGACGATACAGTGCGTTGGGCAGATGAGCCGTTTCCTTAAAAAAACGGGAGCTGTATCCCGTATCCAACAGCATCGGTCCATGTATGGGATGAATGATGCAGGCAAATCCTGCCGGGAAAGGTACTGGGCTCAACCGACCACCGCGCAGCGTTAGAAACTCTGGATGTGTACAGTAACCCGCCGCACCCAAATATAGTTCCACCGGATTTGTCGTCAGCATGATTTAGCCCTCCACCAGTCTGCAAATTGCTGCAAACCCTCTTCAATAGATACCCGAGGGATGTACCCCAATCGCTCTCGTGCATCTGTAATATCCAATGTCTGTGGAATGGATAAGGAGCCGACTGTGTACCGTGTCAACGGAGGTTCACCCAACGCAGGAATAAAGCCATGAACTCTCTCCAGCAATGCTGCCGCTCCATATGCCGTCCGATAAGGAATGTTGCGACGACGCAATGGCATATCCAGCATGCCAAACAAGCTGCTTACCAACTCACTGAACGCCCTCGGATCGCCGTTGGAGATATTGTAAGCTCGGCCGAGCGCTTCGTCAGAGGCATCGCGGCACAATAATAGGGCATCCACCACATTATCCACACATGTCAGATCGATTAATGCCTTTCCGCCACCGATCATGGGCACGCCCGATTTCGCATTTGCTGCTACAATTCTGGGAAATAACGTCTGATCATACGGGCCAAAGATCGCTCGCGGTCGAATCATGATCGACGGAAGTCCCTTCGCATGCCCCTCCATCACAACCTGCTCAGCAAGAAGCTTTGTGGCGGCATAATGATTGGCTGGTTTGGATGGCAACGGATCATTCTCATGTACGTCATATCGTGGGTTGTAGTTAAAATATATACTTGGCGTCGAGACATGTATGAATCGCTCTACATTACCACGTATACCGCCATCTACGAGATTCTGTGTCCCTTCTACATTACTGCTATAAAAGTCACGATATCGGCCCCATGGCGAGGATAGTGCCGCACAGTGAAACACCACATCCTGCCCCGCACACGCTTCGTTTACTGCTGCCTCATCTCGTATATCTCCATTCAGGAATCGGACTCCTGCCAACTCAAGTTCAGCACCAACCTTTGGCTGTCGGCCCATACCGGTGACTTCCCATCCCTCTTTTACTAGTCGGATCGCGAGGTGCCTACCCAGACATCCTGTAGCTCCTGTAACCAATGCTCTGTTCATTGTTGTTCACCGTTCCATTCTATGTCGTGAGTCAAAGCTTCAGTCAGCGAGCACTTCTGCGATCTTGCCAGGCGCCATGCGGCCAGCACCACTCCGAATTGTTCCATTAAAGGTTGAAGATCCTGTCGTGCATAGACCACATCCCTGGTGCCACGCCACGCTGCTATCCATGCCCGGAACTTTCCTTTGCCGAAGATCTGCTGAACCCCGCTTCCCAGCATGGGAAGCATGAGCATGGCTTTGCTGCCCTGTGCCGGCGTGATCATTTTTCTTTCTTTGATCAATGTCTCAGGTTCAGTCAGTGCACGTACCAAGTCACCTCCGGGGTGAAACAGATGAATCCCACTCGTTGCCCTCGGATTACACTCAATTGCGTACACTCGCCCATTCTGACCTTCTACAAAATCAAACCCAATCTGTCCGCTAAACCCTGTTGCCTGGGCAAATTGTCTCACCCAAGCAAGGGCACCTTCATGTTCCACCTGTTCAAAAAAAACACTGGCTCCTACGCTACCTGTACGATAGCGGCTGTCGTAAGTGGAATGCGCAACCAGTTGCCCTTCATGCGCTATGCTGTATGTACATAACATCTGACCAGGAATGAACGCCTGTGCAACCCAAGGTGAAATAGAGGATAATTCCCCTTCGTCCGGCGGATCGTTACGTAAATGTCGATGATTCTTCTGGCTTACATTCCCTTGCTGATCAGTCCTTGCCCCCGTGTCATCTATCAAGAGTGTCGGCATGCGAACTTTGGCTGCGAAGCGGGAATACACCGGTTTCCATACCCAATCTCCTACTCTCCCCAGAACAGACTGAGCTTCCATCCATTCCTGCTGACTATTGATCAGGCGTGTTTCTGGAACCGAAAGACCGAGTGACCCTGCAAGCTGGATAAAATCATATTTATGGTGCAGCTCGTGTAATTGATCCATAGTTGTAACCAGGACACGACAATATGCACGCAGTCTGTCTGCCCCTTGAGCCACATAGAAGACTTCTTCACACATCGGAATCAACAGGTCAATCTGCCACTTCTGAACCAACCGTTCCAGCTCCGCCAGATACGCACGTGTGTCATGCCGCGGTGATGGGACCACAGCACACCGTTCCACTGCACTGGATGATTTGGTCAGATGCCTTACGGCACTCTCCGCAACATAGACCCGATGGCCTGCCCGATGAAGCATGCGTGCCAGATCGAGCGTTACGGGAGCCCTCCCGCCTGTAAGCAGCACACGGAGAGAAGCAGATGTGTGATGTCCGGTTTCCCCAGATCTAGTAGTCAAAAATGAGTCCTCCCAATGATAATCCGGCAGCCGTGCCAATCATCAGCACCCGATCCCCCCGCTGAATGCGCTGCTGTCTAATCGCTTCATGCAACCCCATTGGGATGGACGCCGCAATCGTATTTCCGTGATTTCGTGTGATGTCCATGAACCGATCTTCAGCAATCCCAAGCTTCTTGCGAATCAATCTCATCGCCATGGCACTCCCCTGATGTGGAATGACCAATTGAAGATCCTCCATCCGGTTCCCGGTCGCCTGTAACATGTCGCTGATGAATCCGGGCAGAAGTCTGGAAGCCATGCGGAAGATGGCCTGTCCATCCATATGAAATAAATAGGGCTCCGGCTGATCTGCCTTGTAATTAGATGCATGCAGCCGTGTGCCTCCACCGGCAATCTCCGAGAAGCGAGCACCTCGGCTGTAGGTTCGAAGTGAAGCATGGACGATCTGTGACGATGATCCTTCAGGCGAACGTTCAATAATAACGGCGGCCGCTCCATCTCCGAACAGGGCCGCGCTTTCTTTATCCGACCAATTCAGTCCGGCTGAGGCAATCTCAGTAGCTACGAGCAGTACTCGCTGGTAACGTCCGGCATCTACCATATAGGAGATCACATCCAGTCCGTTCAGGAAACTTAGGCAGGTTGCATCCATATCAAAAGCAGGTACGCCCGAATCTTGCTGCCCCATGGCCTGCTGGATAAATACCGCCGTACTTGGCAACGGTTGTTCCTTCGTGCCACTGGTACACACCAGACAGTCGATATCACTGAATTGTAATCCTGCATCCGCCAGTGCAGCTTCGGCAGCCCGCGCGCCCATGAAAGAGGAGGTTTCTTCACCCGAAGCATAGTGGCGTACACCTACGCCTGTTGCTTTGCTAACCCAGCCGGCAGGCACGCCCAAGCGACGGTCCAATTCCTCATCTGTAACTTCCTTTTCAGGCAGGTACTTCCCTGTTCCCGCGATCCTCACTCTTCTAAGTTGCATTTCCCCAACCTCTTTCTGTTCATCTGACTGATATATATAAGTTCAGCTAATTAGTATTTACACTGATACTCCGATGACAGAACAACTTTCCGATCGCTGTTATCCCCAGATTTTTTTGATTCCCTTCTTAAAAAGGGAAAATCCGGGGATAAAGGCGCACGCTTCGCTTCTTCAAGTTATTTCTGTCCTCTCCGTTATCGTGTAAATGTTTAGTTGAACATATATAAATGGAATGAGTACTCCACCTCCAATGGCGAAACACCATGAAGTAAACCTTAAAATATATAATAAAGGGCAGATGCCTCTGCCCTTCCTGTTGTGTTTTCTTTTGTATGAAGTGTCATTTCTTCTTGTTCAAAATCTCGGCAAGAGCTTCATCTAGTGTACCGTATGTGAACGTGAATCCTTCCCTCTCCAATCGCTCGGGAATGACCCAACGACTTTTGAGAACCAGTTCCGTCTCGGTCTGTATGAAACGTGCGCCAAGTTCAAGCATCCAGCGAGGAGAAGGCAGGCCGATCCGAACCCCCATCTGTTCTCTTAGACGCGCCATTAGCTCGCGATTCGTCACCGGATGCGGAGAGGACGCATTGAACACACCATTCAAGTGTGGATGCTCTTGCAGATAGATCACCATGCGGAACAGATCCTCGATATGAATCCAGCTGAACTGCTGTGTTCCTGCGCCTTGCGATCCTCCCAGGCCAAAACGAACCAGATTTGTCATGGGCACCATCACGCCACCCTCGCCCAGCACAATCGCAATCCGCAGTGCAATCTGACGCGTAGATGGCAGACTGAATTCAAAGAAAGCCTGTTCCCATGCCTTGGCAACGTCGACCGAGAATCCGGAGCCAATCTCGCCCTCTTTTTCCGTCATGGGACGATCTTCAGCATGTCTGTATATGGTCGCTGTACTCGAATTAATCCATAGTTCGGGAGGATGATTACAAGCCAAGACGGCTTCGCCGAGAATGCGCGTTGTCCGAGTTCTGGATTCCAGAATGACTTTGCGATTCTTATCCGTATAACGGCAGTTCACCGATTTACCTGCCAGGTTAATCAACATCTCTGCTTCTTCGAGTGCCTCTATGATTCCTGCTCGATCCTCCCAGGCAATATGACCGGGCTGACGCGAGATAATTAACACCTCATACCCCAGCTTTCTGAACCTTTGGGCAAAATCCTGTCCGACAAATCCCGTTCCACCAGCCAATACAACCTTCTTCACGGTATCCCCTCATTTCCCATACTGGGTAAAGAATTCGTAAGGTATAGATCTGAATGTTTCTATGCATGCAAAATGCAGATATTAGCTTAAACACCGCTGGTGACCCGTTGGTTTGATTTATTTCGCACCCAGGGCTGCGTACAAGCGATCCCGCTCTTCGATAGCCCATGCGTTTGCAGGGTTTTGTTCCAGTTGATATCGGAGTTCATCATAAAAATCATGGATCATGAATCCGTCCGGCAAGTTCCCAAGCATCGCTGTAAAGTTGTACTCTGGCAGTGTTTTCTTTCCTTCACTGATCTGCTTCAGCCAGTCCATCCACTTCGCAATAGTAAGCACTTCCTCCTGCCATAACTCAGCCTGTAACCCAAGCGCATCCTGAAGTTGCTCGTACGCCAATGGATCAGCGAAGGCGCGGCAGGCCTGAACAGCCAGTTCATACAACTCGGTCACTGCACGGCGTACCGCATGCTCAAGTTCGACCTCCAAGCCTCCCATGTAATCCTGAACCTGAATGCTCTGTCCATCATCGTATAATAGCGGTGCCTGGGCTAGCAGGCGTACAATCTCTTCCATCTCGTGCATTGAAACTCGCTTCTGCTCATAGAGAGCAGGTAATTGATATGCTGTAATGATCATTCACTCCTACATCGTTCTTCTATTAATGACCTATATTATAACATGGTTTGGCAATCATCTATCAGGATAACTTGACTATCCACTACAAGTTGTAGTAGTTTATACGTACTACGTAGTGTAGTAATACGATCGTTATGGACGCATAACGATGTTAAGGAGTGTTCACTGTGAACCAGATTCAAAAATTATCCGAAACAGAAATGGAGTTAATGGTCGTTATATGGTCATGCGCCCCACCGGTCACCTCGACAGAACTATTAGACATATTCGCTGAGAAGGGGAAAGCGTGGAAAGCGCAGACTATGTCTACTTTTTTGTCACGGTTGGTGGATAAAGGCGCACTTACCGTCACGAGACGTGGACGAACCAATGATTATGTACCTCTTCTACAGCCCGAAGATTACAAACTACAGGAAACGCAGCATGTTCTTGATGGACTCTATCAAGGTTCAGTCAAGAATTTGGTTTCGGCCATGTATGATGGCGACAAGCTTTCAGACGATGACATTTCAGAACTGAAAAAATGGCTTTCGGAAAAGTAGGTGCAGATGATGAACATCTTTTTTGAAATTCTGTGCAGCCTGACCGTGGCGGGAAGTATCGTTTCTGTTTGTATTTTGGCACTACGACTTATACCCGTATCTGTTTTTCCGACCAAGTGGCTCTACAGACTCGGTAAACTGGCTGTCTTGTTTTATCTGTTCCCGGTATCTCTTGGCCTTTCATGGCTTTTGGATATTGCATTCCAAACGACATCAACTATACCAGGTACGGAGAATGCAACTGCTTCGGGCGTACTTGCAGGAACGTTTTTCCCGAAACAAACTATTTCGGTAACCACAGCCTGGTTCTTGTTATGCGTATGGGGCATTGGAGTCATCAGTTTTTCTGCATGGCAAGTGTACTGTTATCGAAGATTTTTGAATGAATTATCTCGTACACGTACCCCAGTCCTCTGTCATAGTGAAGCAGCTATACAGCTACCATTAATGAAAGAGGCTTTGGGTCTCAAACGTAATATCACGCTTGCTCACAGCACGCTAGTACGAAGCCCTATACTGGTTGGCTTGTTTAAACCCACGATATATCTGCCACCCGAAAATACGGTGAAAATGGACATCAGCATGGTAATTCATCATGAGTTGGTACATCTAAAACATAACGATCTGTGGGTCAAAGCTTTGACCTTGGGGGTTAGTGCCCTGCACTGGTTCAATCCCCTGATTCATATGATTCGCCGGGACATTCATACTTGGAGCGAGTTGGCCTGTGATGAAGATGTGGTGAAAGAGATGTCCCACGAAGAACGAAGACGATATGGTGAGACAATTTTAAATGTGATGGCGGGAACCAAGAAAATTCCTGCTCAATTTTGTTCATCCCTATCGGGTGAAGGCAAACAATTAAAAAGGAGATTGATGATTATGTTTAATGTAAAGAAACTGAAAAAGAAACATTGGATGTTAAGTATGGGAGCCCTCCTGCTTATTACAGGAGTAAGTACGTCTACCGCAGTATGGGCATCAAACCATACGGTTAAAGTAGAGGCTGAGGCTTCTGAAACCGTGCCTGTTCCTTCTACGGATGGATCTTCTGAAATCGTAGCTTCTCCCAACAAGGTCGGAATTTCCGAAGCAGTAACTGCTCCTTCCACTTCCGAAACTCCTGAAATTGTGGCTCTCCCTGAGGATGAAGTTTCCGAAGCTGTGCCAGTTCCGTCTGCTACTGTACCTTTTACTACTGAACCTTCTGAGGCTAAAGTTGTAGAAGCAGCCACTGTTCCTTTTACGGGTGGATCTCCTGAAATCGTAGCCGTTCCTTCGAATACCAAATCCTCCGAAATGGTAGCTGTCCCTGGGGATAAGGTTTCAGTAACTGTACCTGCTCCTTCAGAAAAATAACCTACCGTTAAGTAGCAATAACATCCTTATATGCAAACAGGACGAAGCATAGATCATAGATCTCCAGCTTCGTCCTGTTTCCGTTTTTCTGTCATGTGAATTAAATAAACGTTTTAATCGTAGCAAAATATTCACGGATCATGTTGACCGGTTTCAAATATCCCGGTGACGGGGCCGATATGCCGTATTCTGCCGCATAACCGTTCTTGGCAGCGATATATTTGGAGCGGAACATATGATAGTCACTGGTGACGATCATGATCTCCGGATGCTCCAACCCGGATTCATTAATGATTTTTTTGGAAAAGGCCAGATTCTCTTGTGTACTTGTGGAGCGATCTTCCATAATCACTTGAGCAGGGTTAATGCCCTGTTCAATTAGATAGTTTTTCATGGCGAGTGCTTCGGGAATCGATTCCCCGGGTCCCTGTCCACCCGATACAATGACCGGTGTCTGAGGGTGACTGCGAATGTAGTCCAGACTGGCATCCAACCTTTGTTTTAGGGTCAATGACAATTCCGTTCCACGGATGCCTGAACCCAGAATAATGACATAGTCCGCTTCTTCCGGATCATTCGCACCAAGCTGTGTGAATACAAGTGCTTCGATAATAACAAAAGAGACGGCAACCACGCCAAATCCGGTAAGGATAATCCGTTTCAGAATAACATGCTTCTGATAGTCAATTCGTCTTAGAACGATAAAAGCCACCGTGATCATTCCGAATAACATGACTGGGAATCTTTGGCCCCAGAAGATCAGAAATGCCACAAAACATGCCAACAGGACAAGATCAATGATCAGTCCATTTTTTTGTAAGAACTTTTTTATCAAATCCGTAGACACTCCTTCTTGTACTCGCAATTCCGCAAATCACTTATTATTCAAACTGTTATTATCGTTAGTTTCGGCCATTGTTCCTGCCAGTACTTCTTCTGTACTCTCTGATTATAATAGTCAGCATCCGTGAAGAATGGACTTTTGCGGACTATAAGGTGATACAGATCATGTAAACCATGCGGAGCACAGATGTTCACCCGATCCTTTTCATCCAACTGTACTGCTATCGCAGTCACAACTTCTGGCCAATAGCGAAGAGCATCTTCAGTAGAATGATAAGGAACCGTGCCATTGCGCAGATGCATTCTCGCCTGATTTTTGACCGACCACTTGGCATTGCCTGTCAACTCACGAAGCTGACACTCCAACTGTATGTCTCGCTCCTCACGCAAGTCTTGCGCATCATAATAGACAACATCAATATCGCTGTGAAGTTCACGAAGATCATATCCATGCAGAACATCCCAGATATAATTACGAATATATCCTGCACCTATGTAACTTTGAGGCAAATGGAGACTACGAACTCTCCGCAGGTCATGCATTAATTGCTCGTGTTGGATGATCGTCTGAATGAATGTGTCCTCATATAACATATCTGCCTCCTGCGGTTTACCTCGTTGTCCTCTTATTGCTGTTAACCTTCGTTCCAATATATCATGTTTACCTATCTGCAATAAAATGAACAACGCTTGAACATCCTCTGTACAACTTCGAATCTCTGATTAATCACAACCAAATAACCCATAAACAGCTTCGGTTATCCGAGTGTTTATGGGCTACAATGATCGAGTTTGAAACGGTTAAAATTTATTTAATCGGTATCCAGATTTGCGGTGGTTGATTGGGGCCCGGGTATACTTCCAGCTCCGGCATATATGCGTGCTCATACGGGTTGGATGGAAACCATTCCGAAATAATCCGTTTCCACAGAAGCTGCATACTCTCCGGCATCGGGCCTTCTACCTCAAATACACTCCATTTGGAAGCAGGCATGGTGAAGCTTGATAATCCTTCCGGTACTTCACCATCGTAAGCCGTAGCAATCCAGTATTGCATCTGTTTCTCCTGAATTTCGCTCTGATCCACAACGACACCGAGTAAACCTTGAATAACCCCATTGTTCAGTTCAAATAAACGATCCTCTGTACCGCTCGTCCACGCTTCCTGCCACATCTTCCCGATACCTTGCAGATGTTCTCCATCTGCATATGAGAAAGTTTGCTCTACTCCGACCAACGTAAATTCAGGATGTTCAACAATTTTATATTTCATCGGCTCTGCTCCTTTTAGACTCACTTGAATCACCAGACGATTATACGATTGGACAGCGTTACTATTCTTTCGAGCCTCACTGGGTGCGATCCCATGTTGTCTACGAAATGCTTTGGAGAAAGATTCCGGTGTGTCGTAACCGTATTTAAACGCCAGATCAATGATTTTGTGATCACTTTGAAGCAGCTCATGTGCCGCCAGTGTCAATCGTCTGCGTTTTATGTACTCAGCTACAGTAACATCAGTTAATAAGGCAAAGGTACGTTGAAAATGAAAAGGAGAGATATGGGCCTGCGCTGCAATCTGCTCCATTGTCATATTTTCGAGCAAGTGGTCTTCCATATATTGAATAGCGACCTGTAATGCGTTGATCCAGTTCATGTAATAATCACTCCTTGATGTCTAATATAACGGATAAACCACCCAAAAACCTGTCATGTTGTGCTCTCATATGTCCGGTTAATGTGCAAAGACGTTGTTCATATAACGCCCTGCCCAGGCTTTGAACTATCCAAAGGCAAGGGAAGTCACAAAATTTGACAATGTCAACGAATTATTATAGCCTACAAGTATAATGATCGTTCTATCTTATTTTGAAGGGAGAGTATCACTGATTATGAGCAGCAAAAAGGAAATGCTTTTGAACGTGGCGGAAGAATTGTTCTACCTTCACGGCTTCCATTCCATCGGTTTGAAGCGGATTATCACGGATGCCGGGATTGCCATCATGACGTTATACAATCATTTTGAGTCCAAGGATGATCTCATCGTCCAAGTGCTCCTGCGGCGCGAACAGCGTTATTTAGAACAACTCCGGCAATATGCAGACAATAAAGCACAACCCATGTTCCTCAATCTGGCTAAAGGACATGCAGCCTGGCTGAAAGAACACGAATCAAGAGGTTGCTTATTTTTACGCGCCAAAGAAGAATTCGGAGGTCATGCAGATCATATCATAGTGCAGACAGTGAATGCGCACAAAAGACATATGCGAACTTTAATTCAAACATTGGCGCCTGCTGCAAGTGATCGAGATCTATTACGATTCTCCCTGCTGCTGGAGGGTTCCACGGCACTTGCTGAGACAGAAAATGTAAATGACGTCTGCCGTGAACTGATCCATATGACGCAGACCAGTTTCAAGTAATGCGATTCCGGGTGAGTTAGTAGTTCAACTCACTTTTTTATTTAATGAGAAATATAATGATCGTTCTATCTAAAAGGTGGTGGATTTAATGAAAAAAATTATCTTTCCAGGCATTGCACTTATCGCTGTATGTTATGCATTCGGGCGATTCAGTTATGGACTGTTTATGCCGGAAATTTCGGAAGCCTTACAATTGAATGATGCAGCCTCTGGTGCGATTAACTCAGGAACGTATATTGCCTACTGTCTGTCCCTTCTAACTGCACCATTGTTGATTAATCGCAAGGGACATCATTATGTCATTCAATTGGCAGGAATCAGCGCAGTGCTCGGATTAACCGGCATTGCCCTGGCTCAGAATGCATGGGTTCTTACATTTAGTATATTTTTAGCGGGTTTGAGTACAGGCTGGGCCTCTCCAGCCCTCGGTAACACGGTTAATGCCGAGCTTGCACCCGATCTTCAAGCAAGAGGCAATAGCTGGATTAACACCGGAACCAGCTTCGGGATTGTAATATCGGGTCCACTCTACTGGCTGTTCACGGATTACTGGCGTCTAACCTACATCCTGTTTGCTGTAATCGGTGTTGTGGTTCTTTTGTGGAACAGACGTGTTATTCCGGCAACCAAGACACTGCCTTGTACCAAGTCTCTCTGGACATGTATGAAACCTACCAGACCAGGGTCTGCTCTGCTCATGGCTTGTCTGTTGACAGGTTTCAGTTCTGCAATCTACTGGACCTTTGCCCGGAACTTCCTCACAGACGAGAAAGGGGCCTCCGATTCGGAAGCCGTGTTGTTCTGGATTGTGATGGGGGTTATGGGGATACTCGGTGGATGCGCTGGTCGCATTATTGAACGGTTCGAGATTGGGTGGTCCTACCGAATAGGCATACTTTTATTGGCTATCTCACTGGGGGTAATCCTTCTTCCATCCATAACTGCCAGTCTCATCTCTGCGATCATATTTGGCAGCACGTATATTTTCCTGACCAGTGTATTTATCGTTTGGGCAACGAGACTATTCAGTCCAAATGTGTCTATCGGAATCAGCCTTGCCTTTCTCGCGCTGGGTGTGGGGCAATTCCTCGGCTCATCCATGGCAGGTTACACGATTGAAGTGTTTTCCAATACAACGGCATTTCTGGCCTTTGCTGTACTCGGCCTGTTTGGATTATTAATTCGGGTGAAATAAATGACAGAACAACCTTCTGATCGCTGTTATTTTACCCGGCGAACACTTCCGGTCACCCCATGTTGAAGCTGTACGTCAGTAAAAGTAACCGTGGTCCCTTGCCCAATGGGGGATTGGGCCACAATGCCAACTTTGATCTCGTCCGGGCAATCGAGTCCGAAATAACGAACCAGCTTCCACTTCTCTCCATCCTGAGAATAATGGAAAGCAAAGCTGTTCCCTACCCGGGCTACACGTAAATAAGGCTTTTTAACCTCTACAGGTGCTGATACACAATCATCCGAGTTACCACGAGTAACAACACTAAGAATAGACGGCTGTTCTTCAAAATACTCAAAGCAAACTTTAGCCCAATTCGTATCGTCCACCCTCACCATCAGGCAGCCCGAATCATACTGTTCTTTCATGTCCACCTGTACTTGAGTGACGATGCTGAAATCTCCCTTGACTATCGTATGTAAAAATGGAGCTGAAGCTTTCACCGGCTCACCTCCCGGATCAATGAAAAAGTCACTGATTGGCGAAACGGTTATCGTTACTTTGCCGTCTTCAATGGACCAATCTGTTGGCTCGTTCAGCCATCCCAGGTTGGCAGATAATGTTTGACCTGAACATTGTTCGAATAGATTCGTCATGTGGCACACCCTTTGTCTGTGATTTTGAATTCACTGAGTTCTCTGTTGTATTCGTGAAATAACGGAATTATCCTTTCGGATCAGTAAAAGGAAAAAAGCGACTCACATGAGTCGCTTGTATTCCTTTCATATACATAATCGTATTCGGTATGTCCAATCAATAGCACGCTATACCGGCAATACATCGGATGCACATCTAAAACCGATATGTCCGGTGGATGTATCCGGCGTATTGGGAATCCGTGCTGCCACTCTGTACCGATTGCAATAGGAACGGTGGCAAAGATAGGAACCACCTTTTAACACCTTGCGGACTTCATCGGGAGAAGCAACCGTCTGAGCAAGTATAGACTTTTCATGATCCGTAACATAGTTGTCAGCGCACCATTCCCATACATTACCTGACATGTTGTACAATCCATATCCGTTCGCAGGAAAGGATCGGGATGGAGCTGTACCCGCATAACCATCTGCAGCATTATTTTGAGTTGGAAAGGTACCTTGCCAGATATTGCACTGGTGCTGTCCATCCGGCCGCAGAACGTCGCCCCAGGGATATTTCTTCTGAATTAATCCACCTCGGGCTGCATATTCCCACTCGGCTTCTGAGGGCAGGCGCTTACCCGCCCAGTCACAATACGCATTGGCATCGTTCCAGGAGATATGGATAACGGGATGGTCAGCCCTGTCATTTACATCAGAGTCAGGTCCTTCGGGATGAGACCAGTCCGCACCTTCAACAACCCACCACCAGGGCGTTGACTGCACCACAGTACGAACATGAGCAGCCGTTTGCGAAGAAACGAATAAATGAAAAACAAAGGACCAGCCGAATCGCTCGGCCTCCGTTGGATAACCCGTCTCCCTTACAAACTGTTCAAACTGCGCATTGGTCACCGTGCATTCATCCATATAAAAGGAGTCCACCTGGGTTTCCCGGACAGGCCCTTCCCCATCATCTGCAAAAGCTTCAGGATCATTGGTACCCATAAGGAAACGTCCACCGTCAATTAATATGCTGTTCCTGTCGTTTCGCTCAGCAATGTATCCATCATCTCCCGCCAGCGCACTAGGCGATAGACGGTCAACGGAAAGTGGAGATGCATGGTCAGACGCTACACTCACCTCACGGGAAGCCGTCAATTCTGGCGTGTACTCTGATTGAATTTTCACTTTCATCCTGCCGCTTCGGCTTGCAGAACAACAGCAAGAATTTTCCTTTTTGGATATCTGACCATGCATCTGAAGCATCCCCTTCCCTTGGTTTAAGACTCCTGATCCCCATTGTACACGACGGGAAGAATGTTCGGAACGGTTGGTGTTGTCATTCCTTCACCCAGATAATAATCCGTCAACAAGGATTGCATATATCCTTTCACCGCCAGTCCATTGCGGTAGGCGGGGTTATGTGGCAACGTGTAGATGCGGACATCGGATGGTATCGTTGTTGTATACAGACGCAATGCTGTGAAATCATTCGTTTCATAGAGAATTTCTTCTCTCCAATCCCCCAGCAGATCGCCATAGAGTACAGGGGCGTTTCTGGAATTCACGCGAACATCATCGGCTGTAAACAGACGTGTTGTTGTGTTCTGCTCCCAATCCCACTTTTCCACAAAATTCTTATCCAGTAGCTCGCCGAGCACATCACCATCCCACCAAATTCTGAAATTGGTTGAGGGCTGAACTGAGCTGATCACTTCGCCATCCACATTGTAGATATTGCCTGAACTGGACCACATCTCAAGCCCATTGTGCGTTGGATCAATATCTGCCAGTGTTCCCCGTGCGACATCCTGCGGGATTTCCCCTGTACGAATGATCTCGCCCGTCGCCGCATCGGCATAAAACCAAGGGAATTGATTGACGTTTCCGTTCTCCGCCTGCTGAATCCCGAATTGCTCCAGCCCCGGTCGATCCGGATCAATGTCTGTAATGTGAAAACGATCGCCATGGACTACACCCGGCAGACTGTATAAGGTCTCTCCGTTATCATCCAGCGCCCAACCTCCGAATGACACTTCATCCTTCCCATCCCCGTCAAGATCCAGTATACGAATCTGGTGGAAAAACTCGCCGTCTGCTCCAGTATGTCTCCAACGCTCGGTCAGGGCACCACCTGCATAATCATAGGCTGACGTCACATATTGAAAGTTGCGGCTGAGCGCACGATTCTTGAGCGCCGTAATCAGGCTTGGATGTTCAACATTCAGATAAGCAATGCCAAAGTGCCCACTGAGCGGCCCATCGGCTGCATAATCATTGCTTATCGTTGTGCGTGCCGCTTCTGTTCCGGTCCATCCATCCACGACAGACACATACTGTGCACGCTCCGCTGTGGCAGGAACGACCTGACCATCCGCAAACGCTACCCCTTCAAAGGTACGCAGCAGCACTTCAGCCTTCCCGTCACTGTCCAGATCAAACACCGTTATATTGTCGTTGTCCCGCCAGCCTCCAAGTCCCGGCACCCCAAATTCACTGACGGAAGCAGGCGGCGCATTATATGTATCTATCGTTGTGACACTGTATGGCCCCAGATCAATCCGCCACAGGAAACCTTCGGTCAGACTGTAGGCTTCCACATATTTATTGCCTCCGTTCACCGGAATGCGGGTGACCACGTATTCATATTCCCCATCACCGTCCAGATCCCCAGGCCAGCCATGCTGCACAAAATAATCGGACGGATTGGATGTTATATTTTGCAACGGAATACTGAAGTAATTGCGGATCTCGGGATTGGCTGCCAATACGACCTCGTCACTTGCATCCTGTAAGCTATCCTCCACATAAGACTTCACGATATACGTATTGCTCTGGGTTACATCTACATTGGTGTCCGTATAATTGGTTCCCTGTGTCAAAGGCTGGTCATTCAGCTTCACCTCTTCTGTACCCGTCCGACGATAGATATCAAATGTAACCTGCTGCGGTTCGGTCCCAAGCAGACGCCAGCTCAGATATACCTTGTTCTCTCCCAGATATACGGCAGTGAGACCTCTTCCCAGATTTTCAACCAGACGTGGTGCAGATCCTTCTGCGGCATCTGCCTGAAGTACGCCCTCTCCCGGTGAAACAACATCAGTCCATCCAATAACTCCACTTAACAGCAATGTGAATAGTACTTTTGTTCCTTTGACCACAGTTGATTTGGTTTTCATTTACAATTCCCCTCCGTCGATTGGTTAGTATATGCTTACAAAAAAAGCAAAGCCGGTTATCTCTGTCCCCACGAGCCAATCTAATGAGATCGACTGATCTGGTTCAGCAATAACTGCTTTGCCTCCGGTTGCCCGGTCAACATGATCTATCTACCGCTCCAACGGCTCGGTTCCTCCACGATCATAGAAAAAGGGTCCTTTCGCCCAACTGACAGCCAGATGCATCAGCAGTTCGGTCTTTAGTTGCTCCCGAATTACAGCATGCTGCTCCTCATCATACAGGTTCGTCCACTCATGAGGGTCAACCGTCAGGTGATACAATTCCCCCTTCGTTTCATGCACTCTGGATGCGGATTCCGCGACAGCGCCTTCCATGTACAGAATGAGCTTCCACTCCGTGGTCCGCCACATATAGGCCGGAGCCGAATGAGGCGCCGTTACGCCCTTTCCATGAAATTCACAGAACGTTCCTCGATGCCTGAGATCGCCCAGCAGATCGACACCAGGAAGCATCAGATTCGCTTCAAGTCCGGCTGCACGTGTCAATGTCGGCACCAGATCCACCAATTCCGCAGGCCCCTGGTCAATCGTTCCGCGCTTCTGCTCCTCAATGTGGGTACCGGACAAGATAAGCGGCACCCTCACGCTACTGTCATACAGATTATATTTGGTGAAGCGAAACTGTCGTTCCCCCAGCATCTCTCCATGGTCCGAGACAAATACAATCAGCGCGTTCTCCAGCCTTCCCAGGTTCTCCAACTTCTCCAAAGCGAGTCCAAAGTAATGATCGAGCCAGGAGCAATTTGCCCAGTATCTTAACGTAGTCCTCCTCCGCTCCTCCGAACTGCGTTGGTCCCATACCTTCTTCTTGTCGAGATACGACTGTCGACTATTCGAATTCAATTCATCGGAAGCTGCCAGGTGAGTCTGCGTTTCATCCTCCCACGGCGGTTGCGGGATATCCGGAATATCTTCCAGCCTATACAGGTCTTCAAATGCTTTGGGTATATTGAACCCGGCATGTGGCTTCAGGAAAGACAGATAAAAAAATAACGGCCGCTCCGGGTCGACCCCTTCATCCAAAAATTGCAGCGCCTGCTCGGCTACCCAGCCATCCCGATGCTGATTCATCGGAATCTGACTCGTAAGCCCTGTATAACCGTTGACATTTTCCTCACCGCTGCCAAAATCCTTGGTCTCCTGATGATAGGCTTCCAGTGCTTCGGGATGGGAGTCACCCATCATTGTCGCTCCCTGTTCATAATGACCACTTTGACGGGAAAGACCGATCGATCTTACTTCGAACCCTCGCGTGGAAGGCTCATCTACACCATCACTATGGTTCCAATGCGTTTTCCCAAATCCCGCTGTCTGATACCCTGCGCGGTGCATTAACTCCGGCAACGGTTCGGAAGGCAGTTTGTCTTCCTCGAACAATCCGCCATAATTCGTTCGGACCCCAAGCTGGGACGGATAATACCCCATCATCATGGAGCTTCGGCTCGGCGCACACATCGGCGATTGGCAAACCGCATCGCGGAAAGTGATACCCTCGGCTGCAAGTTTATCGAGATTCGGTGTATGAATATGTTCATTGAACGTTCCAATACAGTCCCATCGTTGCTGATCCGTCATGAGAAAAATAATATTTGGCTTGTCCTGTGACACGTCACATCCCACTCTCCTTTGGGCTGAAAACTAAGGCGTGATTTAAACGGAGCGGTTACCCCGATTGTGCCCGGTATGCTTGTGAATGTCTTCCCGGTAACGACTTGGCGTCGTTCCCTCACTTTTTTTGAACAAACGATTGAAGTAACTGGGCTGATAGCCCACCTGCTCCGCAATTTCACTGATCTTGACGTCTGTTGATTCAAGCAGCTCTTTGGCCCGGTGGAGCCTTACCTCAGTCAAATAGTCCACAAAATTTTGCCCGAATGTCTGCTTGAATGCCCGGCTTAATGTGTAGGAATGAATTCCGTGAAGATCTGCCAATTCATCCAGCGATAACGCTTCTGCATACTGCTGCTGCGCATGCTCCTTCATCTGATGAACAGCCATCTGTATCTGCTTCTCTTCCTTGCCTGTGAATTCCTCTATACATACGTGCACAATCCGTTCCCTGAACCACAGGAACAATTCATCCAGATCATGCAGTTGCAGCACCTCTTCATACATCCCTACCCCAAACAGTTCGACCGGATCTTCCCCTAATTGCAAAAGGGTATGTTGTATGCGTGCCAGCAGTTGGAATAAAGCCTGACGAACATGCTTCTCCGGCACTTCAGATCCAGCATACGTGCCAATAAATATGCTGAACTGTTCCAGGGCAGAGTCCTGTTCACCACTACGTAATGCCGAGATGATGGCCTGCTCCAGCTCAAGCGGATATACTCCATGTTCATTCACATCCTGCTCTGCCTCCTCATTCATATCAATGATGGTCACATTGGAAGAGAATTGCCTCTTCCTCAACACAGCCCTCGATTCTCTGACCAGCTGTGGAATGTGGGAGGCATCTGATGTGAGTTTACTGATCGAGACTGTCATACGAACGTTCCATTCCGACTGCACGGCTTCCAGCCAATGCTGAGCCATCCGAGTTAATTCTTCTCTGAATTCAGGCGTCTCTGGCTGGACCTCTGGAGGGACAGCGAGCAACAGCGCAATGGACATGTCATGGTAATTAATCGTTTCGGCCCGGTAAGGAAGTTCCACCAACTGCCTGTTCAAAATATCGGTTGCGGCAAAACTGATCCACTCCTGAGATTCACTCTGATTTCGCTCCTTAGCCCCATATAGAAGAACTGCACTCGGACGAATGTGAGCAAACAGGATGATGAACCGCTCATCCCAAAGGACCCAGCCCAGCTGTGCCAGACGTTGCTTCCATTCATGGTCGGATGACAGTAACAGATGACCCAGCGTGAGTTGAATCAGCAAGCTTTCCCGAGCGAGCGGAAGTTGCTCTTCCAACCGTTGCTGCAACGATTCTCTCTCCTCATTAACGCCAATCCAGCGCTGTTCAATATGCTTGATTTCATCCAGTTGTACAGACCCATTCGGGCGGACAGAAGCCACGGTAAATATTCGCAGTAATTTCGTAAACGGTTTATATAGTTGCAGTGAACCGACCCACGACAGGATCAGAGCCAGCAAGAGTCCAGATCCGTTGACGAGAAGAATGATTCGGGGTACAGACACAATTGGAGCTACAATTTCATTGAGGGGAACCGCGGACACATAAGTCCAATCGGTACCCAGTCTGCGGTAGGTGCCCGATTGAACCGAGTAGGTCAGTCCTTCATATTCCATTAGAAATGAAGACAGATTCCCTTCCAGGTTCAACAGATGTTCACGGACAGCATGCTGTAATCCACCAAGCGCCTGGTCTTGTGGAAGCATGGGCTTCCCCTGCTCATCCAGCAGGAATGTCGTCCCGCCATTATACGGAGACAAGGTCTGTAACATGTTACCCAGTTGCTTGTTATCCAGCGTGATCGTTAGTGCCCCCAGTGCATCGTCGCTTCCACCCGGAAGTCGATTCACCATCATCATGGATGTGCCCTCCATGGAGCGTGACCAATATGTGGCCTGGGGCTGGTGAGTCAACCGTTCATACTTCTCGATCTCCCCAGCGTCTTTGATAAAATCATACCGTTCAGAATCCATCTTCACGGCCCGGGGTTCCCCCAGATACAATTGAACTTTGCCGATCAATGTATTGGAATTCTGAATCATCAGCAGCAATCGGTACAGTTCATGCACCTGTTTATACTTGAATACAAAATCGAGCTCTTTCAGACGGTTATCGAAAACCGGATCGAAGGCCCACTGCGAGAAGGTCAATTCAAGCGCATCCAATTGATCGCCAACCCACACGGTACGTTGTTCAAACTGATGCAGATGGGTTTGCTGCAAAATCTTTTCCATTTTGACGGTGACCCAGCCATACAACAGCACACCTGTAATGACTCCCGGAATGCAGGCGATAAACAGAATCATCATCAGGCTGCGCCTGAAATAACGCCCTTTGGGTAATGGGTCTGCTGTGCGCTTGAATATCATCTGTATGGCCCTCCTTTCCGGGAATACCCGCCTGAATGCAGATTCATCCTTTGACCGAGCCGATCAGTGCTCCTTTGGCAAAATGCTTTTGTATAAATGGATACACCACCAGTACTGGCAATATGGCTACAATAATCGCGGCCATCTTCAACATTTCTGTCGGCGGTGTCTCCACCTGCTGTCCAGGCGCAACCAGATCGATATTGGATGCGTTCAGCAACATGTTTTGCAATAATACTTGGATGGGCCATTTGGCAGAATCATTCAGGTATAACAGTGCCGCGAAGAATTGATTCCAGTAGCCTACAGCGAAAAACAATCCAAAAGCAGCAAGCGCAGGCATCGATAAGGGCAACACAATCGTGTACCAGGTTCGGATGGCACTACAGCCATCAATGGATGCCGCTTCGCTGATCTCTGCGGGCAGGCTGTCGAAGAAATTTTTCATCAGCAACACCGTCCAGCCATTGGCGAGCGCAGGCAGAATTAATGCCCAGATATTATTGATCAGCCCCAGTTCCCGTACCAGCAGGTAATTTGGAATGATGCCCGGGCTAAACAAGATGGTTAGTACAATCAGGAACATCAGTATTTTTCTGAATTGGAATCGCTTCTGGGACAGCGCATAAGCCAGAGAGGATGATACAGCCAGGCTGCACACCGTGCCGACGGTTGCCAGAAATGCACTGTTCCCCAGCGAGCGTGCAAAGGCAGGCGTGGATAACAAATACGTATAAGCTTCAACAGACCAGCGTTCCGGGAAGAGTACGATTTTCTTTTGCAAATACTCTCCGGGGTCCGTGAATGAAACGACGAAAACATAATATAGCGGGAAAAACATAACCACAGCCAGTAGTCCAAGCGTAACCACATTTAGGGACTGTCCAATCCGCTCACTCCATTTCATGCGATGCATTCGAGACCTCCTCTCCATTGATCAAAGGCTGGTACGGATATGGGTCGGGTACCGGAACGAACTAGTAGACGCCTTCCTGACCCATGCGCTTAACCAAGCGATTTGCAAAAACCACGAGCACCAGGCCAATCACGGATTTGAACAGCCCAACCGCTGTACTGTAGCTAAAATCGCCCTGCTCGATCCCTGTGCGGTATACATAGGTGCCGAACACTTCGGCCACTTCAGATACAGCGCCGTTGTACATAAGGAAGATTTGCTCAAACCCCACCTCCATGATGTCTCCCAGTCTTAAAATCAAAAGCACGATGATGACACTGCGGATGGCAGGCAACGTAATATGCCAGATCTGACGCAATCGTCCCGCTCCATCCATGCGTGCCGCCTCATACAGCTGAGTATCCACACTCGCCATGGCAGCTAGGAACACAATCGTGCCCCAACCAGCTTCCTTCCACATCGCTTGCAAGGTGACCATGATCCAGAAGCTGTCCGGGTTCGTCAATATATCCACGCGGGGCCATCCCCATAAAGTGAATAACTCATTAATCAGTCCCGTTCCTTTGGCGAACAGCAGCAGTGTTAACCCGGCAATGATCACCCATGAGAGGAAATGCGGCATGTAGATAATCGTTTGAATCAGTCTCTTATACGCCACACTTCGCAGTTCATTAAGTCCCAGGGAGATCAGGATCGGAAAAGGAAAGAACAAAATCAGATTGAGCAAGCTGATCGCCAGCGTATTTCGGAACAACAAGGCAAAGTCCGGATTATCAAATAGTGCTGTAAAGTGTTGCAAGCCCACCCACACACTGCCCTGAATCCCCCGAAAGGGCGAGTAATCCTGAAATGCAATGATGATGCCCCACATCGGGATGTATTTGAAAACGAGGAAGAACAATACGCCCGGCAATGCGAGCAAATATAACGACCGGTCACGCCGAAGTGCGGACAGCAGGTTTAACCCTTTCTTTTTGGATGAAGTCTGCCTCCCCTTAACCGTACTCATTCGTTGCTCATGGGTGCTCATGGTGTGCAGCTCCTTCCCTCAGATTCACTGTCCATTTCTTTTCTTGTAAGCTTCGGTCATCTCATCACTCATCGCCTGGAAATTCGGATCATTCCGCAGGATTTCCACAAAGGCATCCCAAGCTTCAATCGGCTCCCGGCCCAAAATAATTTTCGCTTTCAGATCCTGGATCTTCTTGTTGAGTTCAGGCAGCACTTTCTGCCCAGTCTCGGACTGAAGACCAGCGGCCAGATCCGCCACGCTCGTTTTGTCTCGCTCTGCCTCCACTTTTTTGAACAGTTCATTGGCCTGTGTCTCTTCATCCGTTTCACCCGTGGTATCCCAAGGCAGGTCGATGACGTTAACGATATGATTGAAATCCGACGCGTTATCCGCCGTCAACTTTTCACTACTTGCTACCTTTTTGCCATCGACCACTTCATAATGTGTACCTTCAATCCCGAACTGCTGGATTTCAAATACTTCCGGATTCATCCAGGTATCGACGAGTTGGAGAATTCGTTTCATCTTCTCTTCCGGCACACTAGCAGGGATCGCCAGAATACCGTTGTATCCCGAACCTTTCGGATTATATCCATTCAGATTGGTCAAAGGATAGAAATCCGTATATTTGAAAGAGGGATCAACCTTCTTCAGGTCATCGGCATAGATTTTGCGCATCGTACCTGTCTTGTCCACGATAATGCCCGCCTGATTGCGCTTGAACAGTTCCCTGGCCTGCGTTAGCTTGAGCGAAAGCAGATCTTCCGGCATCATGCCGCTGCTATAGGCTTTGGTTAGATATTGAAGGGATTCTTTCACCTCGGGCAACAGCTCCCTGTAGACCAGCTTCCCCCGCGACTCATCCCATTTCCAACTGCTATTGGTTCCGATAAAAGAATTCTCAATGGCTCCGAGAACGGGGCCCAGATTACCTCCCCAACCGAGATCATCCGGACTAATATACGCTGCAAGTGCGGTGGTATCTTTGGTTCCGTTACCATCAGGGTCCTGCTCTACAAAAGCCTCCATCACGTTGAACAACTCATCCGTGGTCTCCGGCACCTGCAAATTCAATCGGTCAAGCCAATCCTTGCGGATGATGAAAAAAGAATCTCCAGTGACCGGGCGAGGCCGCGGGATCCCATAATTGTTGCCATCTGCTGCCTTGGTTGTATCCCAAGCAATATCGGGAATGCCTCCGCTGAGGTTCGAATAGTCCTTGATATAAGGGGTGATATCCCAAAAAGCACCTTGTTTGACCATCTTGGTGAAGGTACTTCCAAATGGATCATTAATCATGATGAGATCAGGTATATCCCCGGAAGCCAGGGTCAGATTGAGCTTGTCTCCGTAGATATTGTTGGAGACCCACTGGATATTCATTTTGGAGTTAGTTGCTTCTTCAATGGCGCGTTTGATTACATTATCATCAGCAGCGGGGACGGCACTCGGCGTGATGGTCATAATGCTGACTTCCAACGGATCGTCGGCATTGCCGCTGCTGCCACTTATCTGTCCTTCTTCTTTATTTCCGCATGCACTAAGCACCACGGACATGACCATGACAACCGATATGATCCAGGCTAGATTACGGGTGTTGCGTTTCCCCACTTTTTGCATAGGCTTTCCCATCCTCCTTAGTCTCTTAAACCTATAGTCTTAATCGGATTAACGATTAAAAAAGGGGCTTTGACAGGCTCTTGAAGAAGATTCTTCCTGACCGGTCAAAGCTTTCACTCACTATAACGAACACCCGTATTTCCTGCAATTGCACTTTTTTGCACCTGTTAGAAACGGTAAAAATGTGCCCTAAACCCCTTCGATTCAACGATAAGGTCTGATAATACGCTCGTCCCACACTTGTACTTCAATATATCGTTCGGGACCTTGATCACCTTGACGGTTCCATTCTTGAGGCCAACCATAGGCCTGAATAACTTCCAGGATTTCATCTTTGGTGTAGACCTGCTTACGGTAAGGTTTATCATCCAGATAACGCATGGTTGGAAAGAGATCTCCATATGTGAAGCTCACAACTTCGGCAGACAGATCTTCCCACAGAATCATCACTTGATCCGGTTCGGTATACCAGGATGACAGCCATTCACATGCACCAAGGGTCAGATAGTGGGGATATGGATTGGTGGGGGTTCCGCCTTTGCCCTTAAACTTCTCATACGCTTGATGTTCAAGTGCTCTTCGGATGGTCATATAATCCGCTGATCGCTGGCTGGCAAAATTCCGGCCTTGATCACGGATTTGTTGAGTAACTGTTTCGGCTTCTTCATGAGACAGGCTGGAGAGATTTCGGAAAGGTCCAAGATTTTGTTCAAAATAATGATACGCCTTCAAATCCGTCATAGGAATCTCACCACCTCCAACAAATCGTTCCGTATCCATATTCGTTAGTCATAGTGTACATCATGCCATCATTTATGGAAATATCTGTAGCAAATTATTCATTGTGGAGATAAGTTACACTTGGGTACTTCACTTCACGGGGGAAATCCACTATTATTAAGGAAATATTAACCAATAAGTGGTAGACTAATAAAAAGTATTTATCTTCAGCAGGCTTAAAGGGAGGTCATCCTATGTTTGGTGTTAACGTGAAAAAAGTAGAAGATCAACTGGTCATCCGCTGGCAGTTCTCCAAAATTGAAATTCCTATCGCACATATCACATCGGTCACCCTGGATGATACGTACGGTGGAAGCGAACCATCCGCCATTCGGATCGGTCCAGTCAATGGCACAAGCGAGAGGATTCTGATCCGCACAGTGAATCAATCGTATATTTTATTCACTTCCAGCGTGACTTTACATACCAATATCCAAGCTATGTTACACCCGTCAAACTAGAGTGTTGCTCAACTTCTAATGTTTTAGGGGTCATGGATTCCACTTACATATGTGCGCTTCATTGATTCCAATTCAAGTTGGAAGTGGGGTCTTATAGCCAACTCCACTTCGGTAACTGATCGAGCGTAATGACCTCTTTGCTATGGTACAATTTCTTCAAAAACGCCACATCATTATGCGTCCCGTCTCTCAGGAATCCACCTGTCCAGGTACAGAACCAACTCCAGTGCACATCCTGTTCCTTCATCTGCTTAGGGTCAGGGATGGAACCGTTCTCGGCCAGTGCGATGATTTTGCTGTTCTCTACAAGCTCTCGCAGGTTGGTGTAACGTGTAGCCAGCGGGCTGTGGTCTCCTGCTTCAGGGTACACATCCACACTGACAATATCCACGATATCATCACCCGGGTACCATTCCGGTTTTTCCGAGTTCCAGACCCAGATAAGGTTGTGCAGCTGATGTTCTTGAACCAATCGATCACACAACAAACGATATAACTGTTTGGCAGGTTCGGGGCCTTTCGCTCCCCACCAAAACCAGCCACCCTCCGCTTCATGAAGTGGTCGGAATAATACAGGCACACCAGCATCCTTCAACTCTTGCAAGTGAAATGCAATCGCATCGATATCCCGAATCAATAACTGATATGCATCCGATTCAGTATCAGCCAGCGCGGAGGCAAGATCATAGGTGGTCGCATCCGTGTAAAACCCCCGCCACCACTCTTTACCTGGTTCATCGATCAGATCCGTCGGTGCATTCCAGTGCCAGCACAGCGTCACAATGCCACCTTGTCGGTGCCATGCAATCGCATCCCGGATCTCCTGGGAGACCGCGCCGCGCTCTGTTCTTGATGGCGAATATTCCATGAGATCAAAGCCAATCACAGCTGGTTTGCGGCCTGTGTTTTCATTAATCCAGTTCAGATTGCTGTAATCCTGCTGACCTGACAACATCCCTTTCCCATAACGCTCGATCAGAAACGCCATTAGTTCTCTCGCTTCAGATGTCGCTGCTTCATTCACCGGAGCACTGTTGATCGTACGCACCGTCATCACTAACACCTCCAATTGGGTTTACCATGTTAACCAACGACACCGGAACGTTCAATACTCTCCACGAAATAGCGCTGTACAAACAGATACAAAATAATCAGCGGTGCAATCGCCAGCAAAATGCCTGTATCCACGATCATGGCCACATAGTTCGGATCGGCCTTGATGCCCGAGTTCGAACCAAAGCCCATCAGTTGCGGAATCAACTGGTTCGCCTGTGCAGGCAAGGAAGCCACCTTCAGTGAGATCAGTGGACTTTCACTCATAAACAACGCCGAATAGAATGTATCATTGTACTGCCATACAAAAGAGAACAAAATGACCGTAATCAGTGGGGAGATCGCATTGGGCAACATGATTCGAGCAAACGTTTTGAATCCACCAGCGCCGTCAATCAATGCAGCCTCCTCGATTTCCTTTGGCATGCCCTTGAAAAACTGACGGAAGATATAGATGAACAACCCCGCCTTCAGTCCTCCCGCTGTAGCAGCCGTAATCATGGAAGGCCAATACGTATTCAGCAGATTGATGCCATTCGTTCCGGTGAACAAGTGGATGATGCCCAGAAAGTCAAAGCTGCGGAAATGCAGATACATCGGCACCATGAGCGTACTTGTCGGTACCAGAATCGTGAGAATTACCAGCACAAAGAGCACATTACTACCCGGAAACGAAAACCGGGCGAAGCCATATCCGGCAAGTGCACAGGATATCGCTGTCAGAAGCGTTGTGATGGTAACGAACAATAACGTGTTCGCCAGCAAAGGCAGGTAATCCATCACTTGCGCCGCTAGCCGAATATTATCCAGCGTAAAATGCTGAGGAATCATATAAATCGTTGGATTGTAGATATCCTGTTTATCCTTGAACGCAACTGACACTTTGAGAAATAACGGGTACAAAATAATAAATGAAATGCCGATGACCAGTGCATATCTGAATATGGAATAGAGAAGGTCCAATGTCTTGTTTCGCACCCGATACATGTGGTAATTCTGCTTGGGAACTACTACCATGCGATCTGTCCCTGATGCAGCCATAATCTGAAGCCTCCCTTAATCTTAACGGTCAGTTATAATGAACCCGCCGTGACAACACCCAGCCCACTACGATCAGTACAAGGCCAATCACCAGTGTATACAGCCAAGACATCGCCGAGCTTAAGCCAAAGTTCTGGGTTTTGAATGCAGTTTGGTAGATGGCCTGTGTGACTGGACTCCCGGCAAATGAATCAATGATCGTATAGATGACATTTGTCAGAATCAACGGACTGACCATGGGAAATGTAATTTTCCAGAATGATTCATAGACTGTCGCCCCTTCGATCTTTGCAACCTCATACATCGATCCCGGTACCGATTGCAACGCGGCAAGGAAGATCAGAATCTGTACACCCGAGCTGCTAATAATCTCATAGATTCGCATGATGGCTTCAACGATGTAATCCACATAGGCCATCGGTAGTCCCACATCCGCCAGCATCCGCACAATGGATACCACGTTGAACGAAGCACCGCCATCGGCTGATGCATCCACCGCACTCGCATCCCCCATCAGATTGATTAATCCCGCAGACTCAGCTGCTGCAACTGCACTGGAAGCCAAAATAACCGGCAGGAAAAAGATCGCACGTGCCATCGTTCTGCCTCTGAACTTCTGGTTGAGCAGTGTCGCCGTGAACAGACTGAAGAACAAAATCATCGGCACATTCAGCAGCATCGCTCCAACGGAGTCGACCAAAATCCGGTTGAATGTAGCATCAACCAGAAGTGCATCCTTGAAATTTTTAAATCCAACGAAGTCCAGAACGTACCCGCCCGGAGCAACGGACAGATTACTCAGACTGAACCGAATCGATTGCAGGAGTGGTGTGGCAAAGAGGAAGATGAAACCGAGCAGCCACGGAGAAATAAATGCAAGTCCAAGCAGCGCTCTCCGTGACTTCAGCGATAATCGAATGGTTCTCATCGGTTCACTCCTCCCACCACATAGTCCGTCCCGCCAACTGTTGTTCCATCCACGGTTACTGCATCCGCATTGTAATTCACAAGGATGGATGTCCCCCCAGTATAGGTGATCCGGACCACACCATCCTGAATGCGTTCATGCTTGAGAATCTGCTCATTCGCCAGATTTCCCAGCACTTCATTGGCCTGCTTATACAAGGCAACGGCATCATCCACCCAATATGCATACTCCGTTGCGTAGGCCGAATCATAATTCGTCAGCTTCAGCCTGGATGATGGTTCATAGGTCCATTGAAAATATGGAGCTGCCCCAAGTTCCAGACTGCGCAGCAACTGTTTGCGGAGATCCTGATCCCCCGACGTGTTCATTGGAGATGCCGCATAGTTCATGTATCCATGAATGACCATCGCATAAAAAGGAACTTCTTCATCGGTAATATTGAACCGACTCGACCCTGCGGGTGCATTCACAACATGTTGTGCACTTCCCCAAGCGTAGCTATTTGCTGCGGATACCATCAGGTTCGGATAGGACTGTTCCAGCTTGCCCAGCTGCTCCTTCACAATGTTCTTCGCCGTCTCCCGATGAATCACCCGACTATCCCGATAATCTGAAGTCAGGACCTGCCCGAGATCACGAAGGGATAATCCACCAAGGCCCAGTTGATTGAATCTGTCAGCAAACTCACTCACCACATAAGGAAGCTTGGCCGCTGAGAGCAAATAATAACTTTCCCTACTCTGATCCATGCGATTAAGTGCAGGATTGTACGGATACAGTTCTGCTGTCTCCTTCGTTACAAACCGAGCTGCATCCGAGGAAGGAGCAAAGCGCATATCATCGTGATACATGTGCTGGAAAGCCACATCCGGGAACAAAGCTCCACCCGACTGCTCCAGCTTGGTGGACAACGCCTGCAATTCGGAACGACTGCCCACTTCACTGTTCAACTTCACCTGGGTTGGCGTATGATGACTGATGCCACCTCCAAACCATCCCTGATACCGCATTTGTACGCGGTTCACACCATCCTTCTGTAACTTTGCTGCCATTTCGGCAGCCTGTTCGTACGTCGTCATGGCTAAAGTGGTCCGATAGGGCACGCTTAGGAACGAAGCCTTTTTGTCCACTGCACCAAGCACATCTACATAGAATGGCAACTCTGTCTGTTCCGCGAGCGGCTTCAGTACATCCTGCTCTATTAACTGTTGCTGATACAGGCGGGCCATACCCGAGTAACTGGCATCTTCTCCATGAAGGAAATGATAGCGGACCTGAATATCTCCACGGAAAGGCTCTTCGCTGAGCAGCTGAATCTCCTGCATTTTCTGCGAGGTATACATCTCCAGTTCATCTTCACCCCGCAGGGAGAAGGTCGCATGCACGTGATTGTAACTGTTCTGCCTGCCTCCAATATCCGCGGAGATACTGGCAATGCCGTCCCCTTTTTCAATGACTGCAAACCAGGCATTCTCTCCGTTTTTCAGACCAAACACAGGCATATGCGCGGATTCACTAACCTGAGGACGACTGAGCGAATTATCATTTGGGTCTGTGCCGTATATGCGCTGTACATACTGCTCTTCCTGGGTTTTCCCGTTGTTCAGATGGATCAGGCTGCCGGAACCATCAGGCACGAGCATATAGCCCTCACCCTTCGTATCCGCAGCACCAAAGTAAGCGAGCAAAT
Source organism: Paenibacillus sp. FSL R7-0026 (assembly GCF_038004485.1). NCBI lineage: Bacteria > Bacillati > Bacillota > Bacilli > Caryophanales > Paenibacillaceae > Paenibacillus > Paenibacillus sp. FSL R7-0026. The sequence continues at coordinate 1,441,329 of NZ_JBBORG010000001.1, read as the reverse complement.
CAATATTCCGAATGCGGTACTGCCCACTCTCTTCTATTTGGCTCAGAGGCACGGTCACAACGAGTGCCCCCTGCTCAAGTCGATATTCCACAGAAATGACGAAGCTGGGCTTATCCGATACGCCTCCGCCTTCGACTCCATTCTCCTGATTGTCAAAAGCCAGATCGTCCGCGGTGTAACCCGCCGTCTCAAAGGCACTCAGCATCTTGTTCAGCACAAGTTGCTTCGAAATCTGTCCATCCAGCCGTTCCAGAACATCCGGATTGTTCTTGGTTGGATAATATCGGGCAGATGTGTACCTTGCGACAGTAGCATCCAGCTTGGAAAGCACTTTCTCCTCCAGACGCTGTTTGCTAATCAGTTTAGGCAGCGCGTCAATGCCAAGTGACGTATCACCAAGCGTATAGTTCACCCGAATTCCCTGATCGATCTGACCCACTGTGAATTGTTTATTGCTAATACTCGAACTGAAATTCGGAAAGTTCTCCAGTGTGCCCATCGCATCCCGGAAAGACACATTCAACTGGGAGGACAGCACTTCTTTTTCATATGCGGAAGCAAGACCATCCTCAGCCCGTTCTTTCGGGTTGCTGTACCAGATCTCTCCACTTTTCCCGTCACGTACTGCAATTTCCGTTGTCTCCTCGTTATAGTACAGGGCGAGTCTCTGATCTTCAGCGACCAGTTGCATACCAGGCACACCCTGCGAGGAGTCGCTAAGGAACTGCAACGGGTCCTCCGTGACGGGCATGGCTGTGGTTGTCGTATCCAGATAAGCCGCGGCTTCTACGGCAGGAATCCCCCTGTTGTTTATATACAGCAGCCCGGCTGCAATCATGATTACAGCTGCACCACCAGCCAGCACCGTATATAATCGTTGCCTTTTGTTCACGGATGCCGCCTCCTTTAGGTCCGAAAAATCAACTCGCGGTAAATGTTATAACCGAATTCGTACAGCTGTTGCAGCATGCTGAAGACCAGTGCACCAAGGAATACAATAATGCCCATCACAATGAGTGTCAGTACCATCGTAATGATCGTTCTAATCACCGTGTACTGGTGCACCGTCATCATGCCAATGAACAGAAGCAACACAAACCAGAAAAACGCGATGCTATTAAAAAGATAATAAAAAGCAGTCTCCTCCTGTACCATGAACCGGCTGATCACGATCATCGGGGCATAGATCAGAATAACCGGAATGAGCGAGTAACCTGTCGCCAGAACGATTTCCCTGAACTTGCCTTCCCCTTCCATCAAAGTTGTTACTGCCCAGTTGGCCATGCACCATAGAAAGAAAGGTACTGCAACCGTGGCGATCTCGATGATGCTATTAATCGTACGAGGATCGATGTAATTAACGAGAAATCCTGCGTACTGCTTTTGCAAAATCATCATAACAATGGTAAGCGCCAATGCTGCAAAAGCAACAAGCATCCGCCCCCGGTTATCCGACTTGAGGTCCCAGAATGCATCAATGGGGTGAAAAATGAGATGCAGCGGAAACTTAATGAAATCCTGCTTCACGATCAACCTGCCTCCTCCGTCTCCATTTAACCGCTACCCGGGTCAGGATCAGAATGACAATCAGCGCGATTGCAGCGGTCAGGAATGTACCAAAATGTTCCTTCATCATCTCCCGCCGATGCCTCTTAAACGCGACAGAATAACTCTTGCGGTCCATTCCAAGTTCGAAGTAACCTAGCGCTTCCTCGTTTTTCTTCTCCATTAATAAGGACTTGCCGATACCGATATAAGCGATGTCATAGTTGGCATTCAGCTTAAGCACTTCTCTCCATATATTTACGGCCTCTGTGTCCTCGCCCCGATAGTGGAGTGCCACCGCTTCATTCACACGGGCACCAAAACGGGTCGGCTCATAAACGACAAGGTTGTTCTTGCCCCGATCCAGAACCAAGTGATGCTCACCCGATTGTTCAATCGCGACAGGTGTTTTGAGTGTGCCCACCTGATTTCCTTTGCCACCATATATGTAGAGCAGATGACCTTCATCGTCGTACGTGAACACCCGGTTCTGTGTCGCATCCAGTACACTGTACATGCCGTTGCCCAGCACTTTCACATCAATCAGTTTGGAGGGACCCGGATTGTTGCGGAACCGGATATCGCCTTTAACATCGTAATAACCAAACCGTTTCAGCACATCTTCACCAGACGGATTCAGCCGCTTAATCGGTTCATTTGAGCCGGGATCAATATTCGTTGCATACACAAATCCTTTGTGGTCCATATCCGCATTGGAGAACTCCGTTGGAACAAACAGGACCATCTGTGCGCGCTGAGCTTTGGTGGACAACATACGCCAGATATATTCGCCGTAGTCCCGCTCCACTTTGTTCGTACCGACGTATCCGATAAATTTCCCACTCTCGTCAAACTGCATAATCCCTTCGTAGACCCCTTGTGCCACAACGTACACTCGGCCTACATGGTCCACCGTCAGTTTTAAAGGCTGGAACTGGAATTGGGTCGATAGGATATCCGACTCGGGCTTTGTGATGGTTTGTATCAGCGTCCCCTCTCCATCCAGGACAACCACACGACCGTTTCCCGTATCGGCGACGTATATGCGTTCTTGCTCATCCACGAACAATCCGCCCGGAAGGTTAAAGGTCTCCTTGCTGCCCTCCATCATGAATCCATCAATGACGCGCAGCAGCTTAAAGTCTGGGTCCAATACAACAATTCGGCTGTTGCCGCTATCCAAAATATAGATCAACCCGGAGGGAGAAACGTTCACATCACCGGGGTCTTTGAACTCACTAATGCCGAGGTCACCGCCTGATATAGTACGCTCGGGCAGATAGGCATCTGGTGAAGGAACAGCCTCTTTCCAGTAGTTGTAGTTATAACTCTCATACGGCGCCGGGGAGGCCGCCGCAGGCACGGCATTCACCAGCAGCAGAGATACTGCCGCCAGGAGAACAAGCCATCTTTTCACTGTGCGTGCCATATCGTTCCCCCTTAATCCTTCATGCCCGAGCTCGCCATCGTCTCTATGATTCGGCTCTGAGAGAAAATAAATAGCGTGATCGGCACACTCATCAAAATCAGTGCTACCGCAGCACCCGCTCCTGCCCGGGATATTCCGCCCTGAATAATCTGACCTGCTGCATAATGCAGAGTCTTGAGCTGCTCGCTGTAGATGTACCCATTGCCATCACTGCCCCATAACATCTGGAACAGCAGAATGATCAATGTAAGCCAGGCTGGTTTCACATTGGGCATGACAATGGACCAGAAGATCCGGTATTCACTGGCACCATCAATCTTGGCTGCTTCCAGCAGTGCATCCGGGATCTGCTCCATGAACTGTTTCATTAGATACAACCCGAGTGAATAGGCAAATGCCGGAATAATGACGGCCCAGTACGTGTCGATCCATCCGAGCCATGACATGATCATATAGTTCGGAATGGCCGTTACCGCAGGTGTGAACATCAGTGACAGTACGACCACTTGGAACATGAATACTTTGCCCGGAAACTTGTGTTTGGCAAGCGGGTAGGCAGCTGCCGAAGCTAGCAGTACATGGCCTACGATACCGATGCCTGTAATAAATACCGTGTTGAATATATAACGTGAGAACGGCACCCATGAGTCACTCAGCAGATTCAGCAGATCTGTAAAGTTGCTGAATGTAGGATTTTTGACAAACAGCGTTGGTGGAAAGGTAAAAATCTCATCCAATGGTTTGAATGCATTGTTGATTGCATAAATCAGCGGCAGCACCATGAAGGCACCAAATACGAGCAGAAGGGCAAACAGGGAGAGGCTTCCCGATAGCGAGCGATTCACCCGCTTTTTGCCTGTCGCAATTGCAGCCATAGCTATTCTCCCACCCTTCGAAGCAGTTTCTGTACCAGCAAGTTGGTGCCCACCATAATCATGAACAGTACGGTGGCAATTGCTGATGCATATCCCATCTCAAACCGCGTAGTACCAAAGTCGATCAAATGGGTTACCACAGTCTCTGCTGCATAGTTCACGCTTGGGAACCCGGCCAGTGCGATCGACACATCGGCCACGGCAAACGAGGTTGTCAGCTGAATGACTGCGCCGAACATGAGCTGTGGACGCATCGAAGGCAGGGTAATGTACCATAGTTCCTGCCAGCGATTTTTGATCCCATCCACCGCTCCCGCTTCGTACAATGTCCGGTCCACCGTCTGCAAACCAGCGATAAACGCCAGAAATCCAGTTCCGAGACTCAGCCACAGCTGCACGAGAATGAGGATCGGCATAATGTAGGCTTCTGTCTTCAGCCATTGAATCGGCTCCAGCAGAAAACCCCATTTGATCAACAGCCCATTGGCAATACCATAACGATCTCCTGAGAAAATCATCAGCCAGATAAAGTACACATTGCCCGAGATGGAGGGCGCGTAGAAGATCAGCGTCATGAACGCTCTCCATTTCGGTGTTAACTCATTAATGATCCACGCGAAGACAAAGCAGGCAATATAACTGATCGGTCCGGTAATGATGGCAAACAGCAGCGTATTCTTGATCGCAATCAGGAATACATCATCCTCCAGAAACAGGCGAGTGTAGTTCTGCCAGCCAATAAAACGTGGAAATTCCAGCATGTTAAAGTAGGTGAAGCTGAGTATGATCGAGATGACAACCGGAATCACGGTAAACATGAGGAACAGGAGCATATAAGGTGCAAGCAGAACATAGGAATGTTTGCTGGCCTTCATTTCCTGGAGCTTCCAGCTCCACCACGATTTCATGCCCATCCTTGACGCTTTCTCAGGAGGACTGTTTTGTCGGTCTCGGAGTGATATTTGTGGCACGATTAACCCTCCCTCTGCTTACGGAAGACCAAATTCATTACGTTTGACGCGAATCTCGTCCTGAATATATTGGGTATAATCCATGATGGATTCCCTGGCTTCCACTTGGCCAACAACGGTTTTGTAAAATGCATTGAACAGATGGCGGCCTGTAAAATAACCACCGGGTACTTCAGGAATGCCCTTCACCGTTTCGAATTGAGCCTTGAGATTGGCGTAATCCTCCGCAGGCCACGGCAGGGAATCCAGTGCCCTGATGTTTGCCGTTGGATAACGGGCAGCCGCACCCATCAGTCCTTCCATCTCCCGTCCGAATTCCGCCTGAATCGGTGTACTGGTCCACCACTTCATGAACTCCCACGCCGCATCCTGATCCTTGGCACCCTCCAGCATCATGACTGCGCTGCCTCCACCCGGTACGTCCCGATTCAAGGTTCCATCCGCCTGAACGGTTCCCGGGACAGGAACGAATCCCCATAGTCCCCGAATCTCCGGTGCAAATACGGACAACTGGTTGTACATGGTGTAATCCGTTAGTCCAATAGGCATCTGTCCTGTCCGGAAACGGTTGGCAAAATCATATTCCCGCTCCAGCTTGTAATCGGTATAGAACTCCGTCCACTGCTTGAACGTCTCGATCCCAATCCGGGAATCCAGATCCGACTCCTTGTCATCGTTCCGATAGAAGGCGCCGCCGTTCTGGAGCAGCATCGTGGCATACTGCGAGTTCGGCGGAATATTGACACCCTGCATATTCGCCTGGGTCACAATTGGCATGCCGAATTCCATATGATTCTTGCTCAGAATTGCGAGTAGAGCTTCGACATCTTCCCAGTTCTGAGGCACTTCAAGACCGAGTTCTTCGAGCACGTCTTTACGATAAAACAGCATGTTAAAGGTCTGTGTTTCCGGCAAGGCATATACGCCTGAATCATACGCATACGGCACGATCGCACTTTCCCTGAACTCCTGTTCTACAGTGCTATAATCACTGAATTGCGTCAGATCTACAGCCGAGTTCCGCATCGCAAAGTTCACCGGCAGATCGTTGCCGATCTGCATCGCTACGTCCGGTCCTTCACCAGACAAAGTCGCTGGCAACAAGGTTCCCATATTCACCAGCTTCAGATTCACGTTAATGCCACTGTCTGGTGTGAAGGTCTTGTCAATCATCGCTTTCATCGTATTCGCCTGGTCACGTCCGCTACCTATCCAGACCGTTACCGTACGCTGATCTTCCGATGTGGCTACATTGCCGATCTGGTTATAATCAATGAAGAACGAATGATAGAATATCTTCGCTTCATGACCAAGCTTGGCAAGTGGCCCCATACCTGTTCCGGGAATATCTTGGTCAATCGAAGTGACGTACAGTGCGTCAATCTCAAGAGGCTGCTCTCGTGCCTGTTGCACCCATGTGCCGAGACCACCTGTGTTGGTTTTGTATGCCGCAAGCCGTCTTGGAATGGTATCTGGCTTGTCAATCATCTCGTCCAGTTGCAGCGCCATCGTATTGATCAGCGCTTCCTGATCGCTGGACTGTCCTGACAGAAGACGAAGCTGTGCAGCCACGTCTTTGAGTCGTTTACTTTCCCCGCTGAACACTTCCAGCAGGTTCGGAATCTGTTTCTCCACCCGGTAATCCCGGAATTCATCAGGCTTCGTACCTGTAATCATCAGAATTCGTCGGTACATGGAGTTCAAGTTGTACAGACTGTCCTCCACATTGCGGATAAGAGGTGCAAAATCTCCGAGGCTGTTCTCCAGCCGCAGCACATGTTTTCCTTTTTCCAAGTGAAACTTGTATGCTTCCTTGCCGCCCATGACGTCAATGCGATAGTCGCTTTGGTAACGGAAAGGTGCTTTCGCCATCTCTGCAAACGGAACTTCACCATCGATGGTCAGTTTACGTGTGGAATAGATGCCTTTGACAAAATTCTGCTGTCCGGTAAAACCGATATGATAAAGTCCACTCTCCGGCACATCCACTTCCCATTCAATCCATTGTCCTGGCAGACGCCAGTTAAAGCCGCCAATCGTATTGATACGTACCTGGGAAGCGCTATAGGGAGATACAGCAGAACTTGACCTTTCGCTCGTCGGGTATAACGTAGGTGAAGATTTGGCAATCGCGGCTTCTCCTTCAATGCGAATCAGTACATCCTTCGGCTGCCCAGAGGAATCCGATTGTTGTGCCCCTGCAGTCTCCGCGTAAGGAACAGCTGTCTTCTCATTAAAAAGACGAATGGACCGGATCACCATGGGCTCACGCGATGATTTTAGCGTTAGCGTGTGTTCCCCTTTTTCCAAATAAAACTTGAATGGAGCCTGTTCGTACCCGTCGGAGTCCTGAAACGTTTCTTCCATCCAGCGTGGTTGCTCCACTTGTCTCGGGCGGAGGTCGTTACCTTGATTGTCCTGCTCCACAACATCTTTCTCATTCGCCCATACCCGGTCAAACTGCAAATAGGCGGCTTCCGCAAAAGGAAGTTCACCATCAATGTATAATGCACGCTCAATGGCCGAACTCTTGCCTTCAACGGGATAATAGATGGCGGACAGGTTATACAGCCCGGTCTCCGGCACATTAATGGTCCAATCGACTTGTCCGGTCTCTCCCGTATGGAGAGATACTCCGTCCATTCCCTCATAATTAGTCAGTTTGCGGACGTCTTCACCTTCGGCTCTTATGTAATCTGCTGCTTCAATGGTGATGTCCACATTCGGCTGCGAAGCCTGGCCCGTTCCAGACCTATACTGTTCGTATCCCTTTTTCTGCCGGGTCTGCTGCAAGATCGCATCCACTTCAATGGCAGGCAGACTGCCAGGTGGAATGTCTGCACTCTTCACATCAGCGCCGGAAGTTACATATAGAATGATGCAGGCTGCCGCCACAATGATCACTGTGGACAATATCCATGTCTTACGTTGTAGAATTCCAGCCATCCTACGAGTCCTCCTCATCAAGGCTGATGCCAGCAATGCCGATTTGGTGGTTCAGGAAAAGGGGCTCCGTGCAACCTTGCCGACACGAGCCCCTGCCTGAATCGTTTGCTGGTGATAAGTGTTGTTATTGTTTGCCGAGTTTATCAATGGCAGCTTGTGCCTGTGCTTTGTATTTCTCGGCTGTTGCTGTCACGGAAGCGTTGTTTTTGATGATATCGTTCACATAATCCCCGAATGGGTATCCTGTGTAGGCATCATCCAGCAAGATGCGGCCTGTTCCGGCGATGTGCTCGCGAATGATGGCAATATCCTTCTCGTCGGTATAACGACTCTCCAGATAATCCTGACCTGGATACTCTTCAATCTGCGGGATGTCGAAGGTCTCTTCATAGATTTGGTAGACGATCTTTGGATCTTCCACACCTTTTGGAATAAACTTCGCCGATGCCGCGTTGTTTGCATACGTTACCTCTTTGCTACCCTGTGGCCCGTTCGGAATCGGCACAACACCAACAGCAAAGGTGAGATCGCCCAGCTGCCATTCAGCAGCGGTGAACAGAGCTACATCTCCATCTTTGAACGTATTGCTTTCCTCCCAATTGGTTTTGTCGCCGGTTTTGACCTTCACGACGTTTTCCACGTTATACAGGCGTTTGACGAATTCGGCAGCTTCAATCGTTTTCGGATCGGACAATCCTTCTTTGCTATTGGTATCATCCACGATCGTTCCACCATTGGCAGCGGTAAAATGACGAACGACATCAAGCGCCCAGCCAGAAAATCCGTATACGTCAGTTTTGCCGTCGTTATTGGTATCTTTGGTTGCCTGTTTGGCAAGTTCCATGAATTTGTCCCAATCCCATTTACCTTGGTTATACAATTCTTGAGGATCAGGCAAAGATAATTTTTTGAACAAGTCACGGTTATAGTGAAGTCCCAGACCAATGCTGGTTGGAGATTCGAAGGCGTATTCGTTGCCTGCAATGGCAGGAAATTTTGCAATCAGGTTAGCCTCTTGGTTGATGTTATTCTCAGGTGTAGTGAATTCGGAGATGGGCAATAGTTGCCCTTTGAGGATGGCGGGTAGTGCGGATTTGTACTCCATCTGAACGATGTCGGCGAACGGTTCGCCAGCCAGTGCAGACGTTGTGAATTTGTTCATGTATTCTTCAAAAGGTACGTTAACAAACTCCAGTTTTACGTTGTATTTCTTCTCGACCTCTGCAATTTTATCGAGTCTGGCCTTATCGGAGGCCGTCTCTCCCGCTGGTTTCAAGTCCCACCAGGCCGCAACCTTAATGACACGCCCACCCAGATCAGGCACATTAACCACAGCTTCTTCCGCTCCGCCCTCTTTCTCTGTCTCAGCGACTTCGGTGCTGTTACCTGAGTTCGTTGTTCCCTCTGCTTCGGTCCCCGTCTGCGCTGTCCCCCCACCACTGCAAGCGGATACAAAAAGCATCACGGCCAATAACATCAGAGGTAGAACATTCCATCTTCTCATCATGATTTTAACAACCTCCCCGAATGTGTATACCAATCATGGTTCACCCTAAATCGCTAACCCCATTCATCAACCAATCGAAAATAAACAACCACCACCATTTGTTATTTTCTTGTTTGTTTTTGACAAACAAAATTTAACACAGCAAAATGTAAGCGTCAACATTTTTGTTGTTAACATTTTCTATTTATTCTGATAAAATGCTGGTTAAGCTGTAATATGCCTGTGTTAAAGCTTATTCAACATCCTGGAATCTAAGTACACACTTATTAAAACCACGATTGCAACTTTGTTTATTTTGTTATTTTTATAAAATAACAAAATACTAATTCAGCAGACAAAATTCGTCATTCTATCTGAAAATGCGCTTATCTATACGTTCAATGTCTATCGTAAAATGCTGTGCATCACTAACATTTTGAATTCTCTGTCCGTTATTAGATTAAGAGAAATACATCATGTTATACTAGGAACAGTTGGATATCGCTCCAAATAAGGAATACGGCAGAACTACGAGTGTAAGGATGGTATGATGAAGACAAAGGTAACAATTCAGGAGATTGCACATTTTACGGGTTTGTCGAAATTCGCGGTATCACGAGCTTTGTCTGGAAAATCGGGCGTTAGCGATCAAACGAGGGATGTCATTCTTAAGGCCGCTGGCAAACTTGGATATTTCAAAGATAACAGCATGTTGTCTGGTGAACTGTATAACAACCATGAACTTCAGGAACCAAAGAACACACGTTCAAGCGGAACGATCTTGATTTTGTTCCCCAATGTTCGGTACCAAAATCAAGACTCCGTATACTGGGGACCCGTCTTTAACGGGATCTCTTCCAAGCTGAACCAAAAAGGGATTAATATTTTGACCTTAACGGAACCCTCAGCAGACCAGTTATTTACCCTGCTCAACCCGGATGCCATTCGTGGAATCATTACCGTTGGTTCTATCTCGACCCCGATTCTGCTTGAAATCAAGCGTCTCAGTATTCCGGTTGTGATGGTGGATCATCTGGACCCTGTTTTTCACAGTGACAGCATATTCACCGATAACTTTGCATCCATGCGGGAGATCATGCTCTATTTGCTCCGCAAGGGTTTCAAAACATTCCAGTTCGTTGGCAATATCGGGGATGCTCATAGCTTCTATGAACGCTGGATTGCATACACCTCTGTGCTTATGGGCCATGGGATGGAAATACATCAGATTCCCGAGCTGAGTAATCAGGCATTGGATGAGTTCCGCCAGACGTTCACTTCGGTGATTAGTGAGGATAACCTGCCTGAAGTGTTTGTATGTGCGAATGATTTCTATGGGCTATACACCATAGAAGCCCTTGAGAGTATGGGTATTCGTGTACCCGATCAGTGTGTTGTCACGGGATTTGATAATCTATACGACAATATCCCATTACTGGCTACAGTTAATGTGAACAAGGAGTTGCTCGGTGCGCGTGCAGTGGATCAGATGTTATGGCGCATTGCAAATCCAGAGAGCAACGTCGAGAAAAAGTTGATTCTTGCTGACGTCATTATTCGTGAACAGTTCGGCAGGCATAGTGGATAAAAGCATATATGGAATAACGCTTATGTCCACATAGAACAGCACGCCAAACACCCCTTTAACCGTAATCGTGCGGCTATAGGGGTATTTGCATTACTGTATGTTGTGTAATGTTTATTGTTTATTTATAATAGGCCGTCACATCATCCCGTTTTATGTATCTGTACGCACATCATCCCACGCCTGATCCAGATAACAGATCAGCCAGTTCAATGCACGGTGACGTTCATAAGCCACTCCACCATTCAGGCCAGCGGGAGGTGTTTTGTCATTCACACGACTATCGACACATACCCAGTTATAACGGTAGATCAGATCTGCTTCATCCAGAATCTCGCTCTTGTTACGCAGAGATGCATCGGAGAGAAAGTCGGTAAAGCTATCCTTCTGTTGCAAATAACCGACATCCTTCCCTACGTTACACAACTCTGTTGGTGCACTCAGTTCCTTCACATAACCAAGCGCCCATAACATTACGTGGTAGGCTTCATATCCCCAAGAGAAGGAGATGATCTCCTGCTGCTCTGCTCCGTGCTGGTCGATAAACCTCTTCTCTGCGGGTGAGAAAAAGGATTCAGCCTCATACTTGTCGATCACTTCCTGAACCAGTGCTGCGGTATCATCCGCACTTTCGCCGGCTCCCAGACACTCACCCTTAAGCGCGGCAAGGCATAGGGCAACCGCACGGCGCGCGACTTCCTCTTTACTCCGAATCGTGGTGTGTTCGTCTCCGGCCCTTGCAGGCAAGTTCGCATTATACGGAATGCCTTGTTCAGTCAACCGTTGCTCTGAACGCGCTTTACGTTGAATGCCAGACTCCGACTGGGGTCTGTTACCGTCAAGGAAACTGGTGTGCGCTGTCACCGTGTAATCCTCCACCTCAGATTCTCCATTCACATCCAGCAATAGCTGGCCTTGTGCATCCAGCAGGGATCCACCTCCCCAGAAGATGACGGCATCCAGCGCATCAGCCAACCGCAATAACTCGCCGAAGAATTCTTCCGATATGTCCTCTTCCGTCTCAATACCAACCACCATGTTCAATGTGGAACACTTGATCAATACCTTTTCCTGGAGCGAAGCATTGCGCCCTTTAATCTGACTCAAAAATCCAAGCATCCCCTGAATCATTGTCGTAAATTCCTCAGGATGTGTCTGGCTGGTCATGATATTAAAGCCTTTGGTTTTTTTACTGAGCCATTTTTTCTGAATCACTTGAATATGAGTCTTGTCTTCCCGGCGTTTAATCGTCCCCTCAGGATAAATGGATTGAATCACTTCAAACAGCTGATCCAGGTCAAACTGAGAGCTATATATCGCACAATTCCTCATGAAGTTCACCCTCTCTATATATAGTTCAACTAATGAATATTTACACTGGCACTCCGATGGCAGAATAACTTTCCGATCGCTGTGATCCCCAGATTTTTTATTCCTTTTTTTGGAAAGGGGAAATCCGGTGATAAAGGCGAACGCTCCGCTTCTTCAAGTTATTTCTGCCCTCTCCGTTATCGTGTAAATGTTCAGTTGAACATATATGACTAATCCTTGTATGGATCGAATTCATTACCTCCGGCCATGGCGACACCAACGGGACGCAGCACATGGTTGATTTTCAGCGTATTCGCATGTGCGTTCAGCACGTCTTGCAGTTTCTTGTACACAAACGGACTTTCGTCTGTGCCCGCTCCCCGCAGTTCGACACCATAGGCACGAATCGCCTCATGCATCTGTGCTTCGCTAATCTCGCCACCCATGCGTGTGCGCAGCTTGTAATTCATTTTGCCAGCCGCCTGGGTTCGGCTCATCGTGCGCCCTGCCCCATGTACGGTGCTGCGGAATGACTCGGTGTTCTCCTCGCTGTGGATCCCTTCCACAATTACCGAGATATCACCCATACTGCCTCCGACAAAACCGAGTTGCCCGGGTGCAAGTGGCGTTGCACCTTTGCGGACCACAACTACCTCTTCACCCATGTGTTGTTCCTTCCAGGCAAAGTTGTGATGGTTATGTACGGCGTATTCAGCACTTGCCCCCAGAATACCGAGCACCTGTTCAATAACATAGTCGCGTCCTGCATAGGCGTATCGGCCCGCCAAAGTCATTCCATCCCAATACATATCACCCATTTCGCTGTTCAGGTCAAACAACGTAGGCGGTTGATCCATCGATTCGCCAGGAGCTTTGCCACTGAACTGACGTCCTGCAGCAAGGTTAAGGAATCCACTCGCCACTTTATGACCGAACCCGCGACTGCCAAAATGATTCGCGATCCACACCTTTCCCGTTGCCTCTTCTACAAAAATATCCACGAAATGATTGCCACTTCCTACGGTTCCGAGTTGGTTGCGTGCAAGTGTCTTCAGCTTATGTTGTAATCCCGGTTCAATGGTATCAAACAGCTTCCAGCTCGCGTCGTCGAACAGCTCATGATCCACGGGTGTTGGATTGTTACGACCCACGCCGAAAGAAATGGTCGAATTGATGTCATCCATGATCGTTACAATCCGATCCCGAATATCGTCCCATATCAGATTCGTGCGCACAGCCTTGTTGCCACAGGCAATATCATATCCGACACCTGACGGACTGATCATATTCCGATAAGCGACAACACCACCGATGGGTTGCGAGTAACCTTTGTGATGGTCGGCCATCAGAGCCACACCCAATACATCTCCATATTGCGAGCAAGTCACCGCCTGACTTACGGCGTTCTCCAGCGGCTCCCCCCAGACTTTAATGTTATCTACGATACGCATAATTGTGTTAACCTCCTATGTACTTTTTGAAAATACATCTTTTATTTCTAAACTGTTGTTCTCATTAGTTTAACAAAGATCAACGTGGCTCGAAACGTCGTCTTCCTTTAGATCACCAATTGTTTACGCATAAAAAAAGAGAGCTCAGCTCCCTTTTCTCACGGTTGGTTCCTATTTACTTCTTCCTAATCTTAAACTTGAACGCCCAAGTCGCTGTGTTACCAGAATATCGGCCTCTGTTCTCGGTCACCACCACGGAAAGTGTCTTGTTGGTTGATTTGGAGAACGAAGATAGTTTGACGTTGGTGCTTTTATCCCCGTAATCGGGAATTTTGTCCTGTTCTTCGGCGATGGCCTCCAGTTTCAACGTACCTGTGGATTTCAGGTTTAAGGTAACTGATGAACCCTCTTCCAGTTCTTTGCCGTTCACACTTGCTCCGATGGCCCACTCATTACCGACAGAGTTATTCTCGACAAGCTCTGCGCTCACCAGCGTCACGGTTACCTTAACCGTTTTGGCGGCAGCATAGGAGGTTGGGGAACATACGGTGAATACCAGGCTTAGAATCATGAAAACATTAGCCCATTTTTTGAGCACGAGAGTGCCTCCCTCTTATTCGTTTCTTTTGTTAAGACTATGCCTTATTCGCCGTGTTCCTTAAGTAATCCTTCCACTTGTGTAAGAAATTTTCACTTGAACTGTCTGTTAAAGATGCTTCCGGTAACCCTGAACCTTCTCATCCTTGAAACCCAACTTCTCATAAAATATATGTGCTTCCTTACGCTGATCGCCAGACACCAGAATCATGTAACCACAACCCAGATCTTTTGCAATCCGCTCAATCTGGAGCATTAACCTCTGCCCAATGCCCTGTCTGCGTACCTGATCCGATACAATCACATTTTCCACAACCATGAACGGTTTGCATGGCCCCACCAGATCCATACACTTAACCCCCATAACGGACCCAACCAATTTGCCATTGTAAAATGCCCCAAGCACATGATAATGACCATTCTGCTGTATGTAATGAAACATCTTTTTCATCTGCTGCTCATTGGTAGGCATTCCCATCAACTCATTGTATAGCTGGCTTAGTGCCGGTAAATCTTCAAGTTCGATTCCTTTAATGGTAACCATGATAACCCTCCTGATTTTGTCCTATTTCGCATGCTTTGTCTTAAGTGAGGTCCTTTTTAAAATAATAATGACTGTGTCCAGTCGGTGCATTCTCGATCATTGTAATCAATTGGTAGCCATGTTTCTTGTAAAATTCCGGTGCTTGGTATGAGAATGTATTCAACATAATAAAATCACAGGATTTCTCGCGCGCAATGCGCTCCACCTCAAGCAGCAATTGGGATCCGTATCCCCGATGCCGCTGATCGGAGTCCACCCAAAGGATATCAAGCTCTACCCAATTCCAGCAAAGTGTACTGAGCACTCCTGCGACAATTTCGCCAGCCTCATTTTTGATGTTAAAATTCAATTCTTCGTACCGATGCCTTAATTCCTCGCTCACATGGGTCGCATTGTATGCGACTAATTGCTGGCGAACATACTCTGAATCTTCTAAAGTACTTGGATTGATATTTATTTCGGATATCCTCTTCTCCCCCTTCATCATTACTCACAGCCTCATTCATTTCTTGCATATTTTAACATAAATTTATCCCTTACAAAATAAAAACAACGCACCTTCATAGCGGAAGGCACGTTGATGTAACTTGCATTAGTTCACATATGCTGTTTTAAAATACGCTACTCTATTTCTCTCAGATCCACGTACACGTGACCTGCACCAACTCTGCCCAGAGGGTCCGTAGCCTTCACCTCAATCCGAATAGGCTCACTACTCGTCCCCAGTGCAGTAACGTATAGTTTCTGTCCAACCATTCTGACATCTGCCAATTGTGGATCAGGAGAGTCAGCTAGTAGGATGAGGGTCGACCTAGCGTCATCTTCATCCTCAAACATAAAGGACAGGTCGATCTCAATCTCATCTCCATGAACATAAGCGATATTACCCGCAGGTGCCTCCACCAGTACAGGGGGAGCATCATCAAAATCATACATATCCAAACGTTGCAGCAACGTGTGATGCAGTGTGAAGTCAGGCTCTTCTCTCAGGGTTATGGAATTGTTACTCACATCCAAGTATTGCAGACTAGACAATTCAGCAATTCCAACGGGTAAATGAACAAGCTCATTACTGTTCAGATCTAGTTCTTGTAAGGAATCTAGTCCGCTCACATCCAATAAAGCAAGTCGATTATTCGCGAGTTTCAGATACTCCAGCTGATTCAATCCTGTAACATTAATCTGCGTCAGTTCGTTACCGGATAAATCAAGCCAATTCAAGTGATCGAATCCAGAGGCATCCGCTTTGCTTATGGCGTTTCCGGACAGATCAATTTCGGTTACATTCAATCCTTTGAATATCTCGACTCCTGTCAGATCGGAAATACCCGCATTTCTCGCATACAACCCTCCATTGGTCTGAATGAGTGCTTCCACCAATTCATCTTTGGTCAGTGGATCATCCACATCCTTTTGCAACCAATAAGCAATAGCTCCAGCCAAATGTGGATCAGGGAATTGGCGACTTATCGTATTGGCCTGTACCTTAACCTTGAGTTGTGCCGTAACACTGGTGCCCTGGAAGTCAACTGCTTTGATCGTCAGCGTTGTTTCTCCAGTAGCCTGTGGAACAAGTCGAATCACTTTTTCTACGACAGTAGAGGAAACAAGGGTTGCATCTCCGGCTATGACACTGAATTGCAATTCATCACCATCTGGATCACTAAAATACGTCGAGACGTTCAAGTCCAATGCGGCATGATCTAGTGTAAGTTCCTGATCAGGCAAACCGCCACTAATAACCAGTGGCGCCCTGTTCCCCGTACCTGGATTGGACGGAGTGGAAGGATTCGTCGGAGTAGTTGGCGCAGATCCACCTCCACCACCGGTGCTTCCATTTCCATTCCCTGGTGCCGCCCCGGAATTACCGTTTGCGTTTCCTGTACCGTTCCCTGCGTTATTGCCTCCTGAAGTTGTACCCTGTACCTCGGTTACCTTTCCTGGCTCATCAGGTTTGGATTCCGAATTGGCGCCCTCTTGACTCGCAGCTTCATCAAGAGCTTGAATGACTTCAGTTGCACGTAATGCGATCACGGCCATTTCCTGTCTGGAAGTAGAACGCTTCGGCGCAAAGTTTACATTGTCCCCTTTCAAAATTCCCAACTCAACAGCTTGTTGTACACTTGGCAAAGCCCAGGCACTAATTTCGGAAGTATCCTTAAATGACAACTCTTTGGTCAAATTTAATGTTTCATCATATCCTTTAGCCTTCAGAGCCCGAATAATCGTTGTTGCCAGCTCTTCCCTTGTTACCAGACCAGCAGGACGAAACGTACCATCCGGATAACCATTCATAATTCCAGCCAATTGAAGTGCACGAATATAGGAACCATTCTCAGCGTTACGATTCAGATCCCTGAATAACTGATCTGGAAGTTGGACGGACGACAGCACGTTCAATTCCAATAGTTGAGCCAACGTGTATGCAAGGTCCCCTCTTGTTAACGTTGCGCTCGGGTTGAAATTTCCTGCTTTGTCCGCCAGAATCATCTGTTGTTCGGCAGCCCTTTCAATGGCTTGCTTGGCCCACGGTGCTGCCTGCTGCAAGTCACGAATGTTTACTGCATCGGACGCTGCATGCACTGTCCCGGGAACAGAAATGACGGCTAAAGACAGAAGGGCTGCAAGATAAGGCGAGACCTTACGGATCTTATTTTTCGTATGAACTTTTCGTTTGGATATTCGTGTTGACATCTTTTAACGTTACCTCCCACATGAACATAAACCCTGGTGTCAGCAAAGACTCGTCAGAGTTATTTAATTATCTTCATTGTAGGAGAGACCTTAGCTTGAAAACAGTCTACAAAAGAGTAGACACTGTTTCACAAAATTATAATAATCCCCGCTGCTCCGCGATTTGTACAGCATGAGCACGACTACTCGCACCCAGCTTTGCAAACACTCGGCGAATGTGTGTATTAACAGTTCCGGGTGAGATGCCAAACTCGGCAGCAATCTGTTTGCTGGTCAGGCCCTCAGCGATGTGACCGAATATTTTTTGCTCCATCGGGCTGAGTCCCACTTCCTTTGTATCCAGCTTGGCCTCTCCTGCAGATGAGGGGCCTCTCAATCGTTTGTCTCTTGCAAAAGCAGATAACAACTGCTTCACATAAGCCATTTTCACACCATCATCGTGTATCGCCTTTGTACGACGCAGATAGAAATAGTCCTGCAGCAACTGTTTCATCTGTTTACCTTCAGCAACAAATGAACGGATATATCCTTCGGGTCCTCCCAGCACCAGAGCACGGGATAACGCCACAACACTGGCATCTGTGAATCCCTGCTTGTTCAGCATGATTGACTCTAGCAGAGCACACTCTACCTGTTCAGTGAGCCAGTCCCGTTCTTCAGCCTTTTTACGGATTCGTCTCAGTTCCTCTCGTGCATGATCATACTGTTCAAGAACGATCATCGCACGTATGCGAACCATGGAACGGAAGATCTGATCACAGCTGATCTCAGCAGCCACATCTCCTTCGTTTGCAGGCTTAGCCAGAATGGTGTGGGCGGATTCCACCGGACTCATTTCAATTAAAATTCGGTATTGATGTGCTTCCAGTGCTTGCTGCCAGTACTCCATATCCTTCACAGATAATAATCCTGAGACCTGCTGAAGCAGTTTCAAGCCTTCTTCAGGTCGACCCAGTGTAAGTTCAAGTCTGGCTTTGAGTACATAAGCTGGAACGAGTAACGCAGCCACCTTGATCTGCAAAGCCACTTCAAGCGCTCGGTCCGCATATCTGACCGCTTCTGCAATTTGATTTTGCTCCATTAAAATCTCACCATATCCAACACCATAGTAGGACGTTACATAGGCATGTTCAGCATACCAACGTTCCGTAATCGCTCCGAAGCAAGCTTCCCCACGCCTCAAGTAGCCATTAACGCCATGGAAGCTGCGCAGGCGCATGCTCTCTCTCCGATCATAGTCCATATACTGAAAGGCAATATCATCAGGATAGCCCTGATCGATGTAGGACACCAAATAATGAGCCAACCCATCTAAATCTCTATTCAAATAGGCCATGTATGCTCGCATCACACATATAACTTGCAACAAATACCCGATGATCTCAGGTTCCAGCTGCCCTTGAAGATGCACCCGGATCACTTGTTCCAGTTCATCAAGCTGCTTTACCATCTGTCCATAAGGCATTTCACGTGCAACAAGGAACAAGTAAGACATATATAATTTGGGACGTGATTTCACGATCTCCAGTGGCACAACATCAAAGTATCGCCGGAGCGTCCACCAATCTCCCATAATAAAATGGGCAAACAACTCTTCCAGCAGTATCGCTGCATCCTGCATGTGCTGACCGAGAATATAATGATCCAACGCTTCTGCCGGGTATCCCTGTTGTTCATACCAAAGTGCAGCAAGAGCATGTAATTCATTTACTTGTTCAGTACCACAACGATCCAGCTCACGCTTTAGAAATGCAGAGAACAAATGATGATAACGATACCAGTGCGCTTCCCGATCAAGTGGAACAAGAAAAAGATGTTCCTTCTCCAATTGCCTTAACAATTGTGGAGCTTCCTGCATATCGCTTAATACCTGACATAAACTGCTGTTCATTCTTCTCGTGATCGCTGTCCGGAGCAGAAATTGTTGCATTTCCGGTGACTGACGCTGGAATACCTCTTCAAGCAAGTAATCCGAAATCGTCCTCTCGCCAGTTGGTCCATGATCTTCACGTGAGAGAGGTGACGATACCGAATTCATAGGGCTGACCAACGCGTTGCCACCCCATGCGTGAGATAAAGCGAGCAGCTTCAATCCGGCAGCCCAACCCTCCGTCTGCTGTACCCAACCACGCGCATCTCCCCCGGCAATATCCAATTGCATAATCTCTTGGCAAAATTCAATGCCCTCTTCTGGCGTAAATGCCAGTTCCTGAAGCGTAAATTGCTTCAATTCACCTCTCAGACGCAGCTTTTCAAGCTTGAAGGGAGGATATGTACGACTAGACAGGACTAGATGAATGGATAGGGGAAGATTTTCAATAAAGTATTGGATCTGTTCATGAATCTCCGGCTGGGTTACTGCATGATAGTCATCCAGAATGAGTAGCGTATGTTGATTGGTCTGGGCAACGCGGTTCAACAATAATATCAATGCTGACCTGGGGTCTATCGGGTACCGTTGCAAAAAATGTGGCAGTACATCACCGCAGAGTTCCTTAATCACTCGATCCAGTGCATGAATAATGTAGAGCCAAAACTGAAGCGGGTCCTGATCTTTATCATCCAGGCAAACACAGGCTGCTTGAACAGCTTCACTTCTCACCCAGCTGCCTAACAGTGTTGATTTCCCTGAACCTGCCGGGGCAGTCAACAAAGTGACTTTGGATTGGAACAATTCTTTGCGTTGCAAACTTAGCCGTGGACGGTCCATTGTATCTGCTGGCAAGGGTGGCAGTTCCAGTTTGGTTGTTAAAATCATAAATTGAAGCCAGCCCCCGTGAAGACCAGCGTTATGTTCCTGTTGCATGAGATCCTCCCGAATCAGCACCATGGTGCACTTTTTTCCGATTCATTATATGTACATTCAGTTACTCTAAGTATACAAGGAACCTAGGTTATGCCCCATATATTTTTGAACAGAAACAACGACAAATAAGCCCTGCACGTTGAATGCAGGGTACCATTTGCTTTGTGAAGCCATAATACGATGACTTTTCCTATCTTCCTGTTTGTAACAACTTATAGTTCAGTACATCCCAATTCTATAAAGCTTCCTTAATCACCCGTTTATAGTACCACACAGACAACAGACCAAAAATCGAATATAACAATGTATAGACTATCATGACAATGACCGTAGGTGTCGCCAGCTCCGTACCAAAGAAGAACCAACCTGATTTCACGGCAAAGTAACTATGACTCAATCCCACCACAAGTGGAATACCGAAGTTAAACAACTGCTTGATCTGAATGCCACGCAACAGATTGCCTTGCGTAAATCCGAGTTTTCGCAGAATGGTATAATTGCCCTTCTCCTCTTCGCTCTCATTCATTTGTTTAAAGTACAGGATACATCCCGATGTAATCAAGAACGTCAAACCCAGGAAACCAACAATGAACATAATCAGTCCCATATTATTACGTTGGTTATTTCTGAACTCAATCTGGGAGAAGCTCGGTGCTTCCAACTGCAGCTCCTTATATACGGCATATGCCTCTTCAGCCTGCCCCTCGTTCAGAATACGTACACCATAGTAATCAGCCCACTCGGATTTTTGCAGCTTGGGATTTAGATCCTGCCGCAGCTGCTGGTATACCGTCTCATCTACCACCGCTACAGGCGTGCCCCCAGTATAATACGTGGGAAGAACTCCAAGTTTGGTTGTTCCGATCAGTTGTTGTGCCAGCGTATGTTTCAACCCGCTCAAGACGATTGGACCTTTCTCCTGAATGGAAATTAACTGCTGAAGGGCATTTCCATATCCCATGAAGACCACTTCACCCGCTTGCAAATCAATGTTATCTACCATGTTGTCACTCAACACACTACTGAACAGGTACTGTTCCGTCATGGACTCATCCATCACTTCGTGAGCATCAATTTCAATATAAATAGGCTCTCTGTGCTTCTCTTCATATGGTATCTGTTTGTGTTTCAACTCGGCTACAAAGCGATCTTTTACATTTACCTGAGCAAAAGAGAAATCCTCTGGCAAGCTTTCCTTCGCCTGAGCCTCTGCCGAATAATACGAAATGTAACTGAGTGACAGCATGCCAATAGCAAGTGCCGATACGGTTGTAATAATCGTGAGCAGCAATGCATTAGATTTCATGCGGAACATGATTGAAGATAACGATAACACCTCATGAATGGATAGGTAGCCGTTTTTGCTTTTGCGAATCAGATTAAAAATAAAACTTACCGAACCCTTATAGAACAGGTATGTCCCCAGTATGACCGAGAAGAGAATCAGGATCATCGTATACATCAACTGCTGCATATCCATTGCCTCACCACTGAACAGCCGTGCAGACATGAAGTATCCATACACAATCAGAGCAATACCCAAGACGCCAACAATCATCTGTCCGACAGACATCTTCTGCACCTGCTGCTCCGTAGTGGCCGACACCCGAAAGAGCGAGAGAATACTCTGTCTCTTGATAAAAGTGTAGTTCATCAGCATGATGAGTAGATATATCATCGTAAAGACAATCACCGTTTGCATCAGTGCCATCGGAGAGAAATACAATTTCGTAATCGCGTCCACACCGAGAATTTTGAACAATATCATCAATACCAGCTTGGACGCAAGAAACCCAATTAACACACCAATGGCCATGGAGCCAAAATAAAGGATACTGTTCTCCGCACTCAAAATACCAAAAATTCTGCCTTTCGTCAGTCCGATCAATTGAAATAATCCAATTTCTTTGCTGCGCCGCTTGATAAAGATCGTATTGGCATAGAGCAAAAAGATGCCGACAATGACGATTAACAGTACCGAAGATGCGCCTATAGCCGCCGCACCTTTCGTTGAAGCAGCTACCTCATCCATGGAAGGATCATACTGTAACGTTACAAAGGAAAAATACAAGGCCACACTGAACACAAGCGCAAATACATAGAGATAATAATTCTTTAGATTTTTCCTGAGATTGCGGAAGATAATATAATTCAAGCTCATTGCTGTACACCACCCAATACGCCCTGGGTTTTGATAATATCGTTGAAGAACGATTGCCGAGACTCGTCTCCTTTATTCAACTGGGTGTAGATCTGACCGTCTCGTATAAAAATCACTCTGCTGCAATAACTTGCGGCAACCGGATCATGGGTAACCATAATAATAGTCGCCTTTCGTGCGCTGTTCATATCACTTAACTTGCCGAGCAGATCCGAAGCGGACTTGGAATCCAGCGCTCCTGTCGGCTCATCCGCAAAAATGATACTCGGCTCGTGGACAAATGCTCGTGCTGCCGAAGTCCGCTGCTTCTGACCCCCTGAAATCTCAGATGGATACTTGTCTTTCAATTCGTAGATTCCCAGTTCACGCGCGATCTGTTCAAACTTCCGGTGTGCCTCCTGCTTTGGAATGCTCGTAATCGAGAGCGGTAATAATACATTTTCCTTCACCGTAAGGGTATCCAGCAGATTGTATTCCTGAAAAATAAAGCCCAGATGATGTTTGCGGAACTCAGCCAGCTGTTTCTCCTTCATTCCAGTGAATTCCTTGCCCTCAATATCTATCGTGCCCTGGCTCACCCGATCAATGGAGGAGAGTACATTAAGCAGCGTCGTTTTACCCGAACCCGAAGGCCCCATAATACCAACAAACTCTCCCTTACTTACCCCAAGATCAATCCCATTCAGCACTTCCTGTTTATTCAGTTTATTCCCATAGACTTTATGAATTTTTTTGGCTTCCAGTATCCACATATCCCACTCACTCCTCTTAGATCTTCTGCAAAATGCTCATGTCTATATCATAGGCGGAATGTGCAGTGTTATCGTGTGATTCACCGAACAAAACCAAAAAGCATGTGACATTGTTGTCACACGCCTGCAAGATGCACCATGTCGTTTTTTCGCGGAAAAGTAAGTGTGACGGTTGTGCCCTCACCAAGAGAAGACTCTACATGAATGCTCATATGAAGCGTCTGGACCACCTGACGAACCAGATACAGCCCCATTCCGGTAGCCGCCCCATCCATTCTGCCTCGGGTGGACGTAAATCCTTTATCAAATATACGCGGCAGATCTTGAGTCTCAATCCCTCGCCCGTGATCCTGAATCATGAGTATGATGTGTCCATCCTGTTCCCGACTTTCAATGAGGATATCCGATGAATCACTATATTTCACCGCATTGCTCAACAACTGCCGGAGGATGAATCCTAACCATTTGCTGTCTGTGAGCACGCGCGATACCATTAAAGACATATCAAAGCCAATGCCTTTGGAAATACACCACGATTTCAGTGCTCGTATCTCGCTATTCAATATCGGTTCAAGTTCCGTCTCTTCGATGAACAGATCATTATGCATGAACGGAATACGCTTCTGATGAAGCTGCTGATCCAGCAACTGATGAATTCGTAACCATTCATATGTCATTTGGCTTTGTAACTTGTCATCTGGCAAGCGCTCGATCATCAGTTGCAACGCAGTCAGTGGGGTCTTCACCTCATGAATCCAGGACAACATCTCGTCCTTCTCCTGTTCCAAAGCGATAAAATGATGTGACGACTCCTTACGATACCGTTGTGTCTGGGAACTGACGGCCTCATGTACAATCTGCTCATATGGACTTTCGGCGATGTCGAGTTCTCCCAGATCATAGGTATGATCCCAGGTGCTCAATCTTTTATAGAAACGGGTCTCTTTCAGATATCTAGCCCAGATAAAAACAAGGCATACCACTACATTCAGTCCTACGATATACACCACAGATTGGAATGGAATGGACGAGTCCAGGTAGGCCACCAATAAAATAATAAGTTGCATGCTTACTAGTAGCCATAACCAACTAGCCCTTTCTCGTATGTACTTTACGATCATGCTTCTGCCTCTTCCGTTGCCATGTAACCCTGACCTACTTTGGTTTCAATGTAACGCTCCAAGCCGATGGGTTCAAGTTTCTTCCGTAACCGATTAACGTTAACCGTCAGCGTATTGTCACTCACGAAATGCTCATGATCCCACAAGCTCCGGATGAGTTCCTCACGGGTAACAATCTGATTTTTGTGCTCGACCAGCACTTTAAGAATGAACATCTCATTTTTGGTCAACAGGACAGACTCATCCCCGCAGGTCAGTGTATTTTTCACATATTCAATAGCAGCACCACGCCAGGTTCGGAGTTCAATATGCTCTGTATTATAGTTATACACCCTCCGCAAAGTCGCTTGGATCTTGGCAATCAATACATCGAAGTGAAAAGGCTTCTGGATAAAATCGTCTGCACCCAAATGCATGGACATAACCATATCCGCAGGATGATCCCGTGAGGACAAAAAGATAATCGGCACATTGGAGTGCGAACGAATGATCCGGCACCAATGGAACCCGTCATATTGGGGTAACTGAATATCAATAATGACCAGTTGCGGCTGAATTACGCTGTACTCCTGCAATACCTTGCCAAAGTCCTGCACACCATACACGTCATACGACCATTGGGACAAACGTTCCTTGATTTCACTGAATAATGATTCGTCATCTTCAATGAGCATAATTTTAAACAAGAGACTTCACCACGTTTCTGATCTTCTAAGGTTGAAAAAGGGAATTAGACTCTGTTGTTGCAGGATCACCTTTACCGTTACGAATCGTTCTTCCGATCGCTGATTCCAGTGTACAGGGAAGTTGGGCTTATATCAAAAGGTATCCTGACTTCGTAAAGAAAACGATCCGAAATACATATATCACATTAGCTCTTAATGGTGTGTATAACATGGCTTGCATCACTGTTTTCGTCCATCCGCTCGATCAACTGCATCGCTACGTCTCCTGGCGATCTTAATTGTCCTGCTTCATATACTTGATTGAACATACCTGCAAGAGCGAACTCCTCTGCACTTTTGCCTCGTGCAACAGCCTGCAATTCCGTATCAACCATCCCCGGATCAAAAGCAATAATCTCAACAGGGTTCTGTTGGCCCGTTTGCTCCAGAGATACGCATTGGGTGAACATGTTCATGCCTGCCTTGGATGTACAGTACACTGCCATTGAAGGCGCGGGATAACTTCCCGAACCCGATGAGAGATTAACAATTTTACGTCTGGCGGACAGGTGATTTGTTTGTTGAATAAAAGATGAACTCAATATCATTGGTGCTGCGAGGCTGATGTTGAGACTTTGACTTATCTCTGCCGCACTGCATTGATCTATAGGTTTTAGAGGCTCTAGCATCGCTGCGTTATTAATGAGTCCAATGAATTCAGCTTCCTGAGAAGGTATTTGGTCCAATATGCGTGTAATCAAATCATCGATCCCATTCAGGTCAGCAAGATCATACTGAACATGGTGGTAACGCCCGCTCCATTCCTCGCCTGATTCCAACAGATCCGAATCCCCGCGTGAAATACCGTAAACGTAATCCCCCTTAGCCAATAATAACTCTGCAAGTTGTAAACCGATCCCTTTGGATGTGCCTGTAATGATAAAGTGTCTTCTTCCTGTTTCTGTTTCCATTTCGATACCACTCCTCCTCTATTTTCAATGCATGTTTATTTCACTATTCTTACGAGTTTTTCTTTCTCCACAACGTGGCCCAGAGAAAAGGTACACCAAAATACGGTTCATGCTGCTCCATCGCCTTCATTGCACGGAACTCTACACATTCAAAGCCATCTTCCAGCATGTAGCGAAGCTTCTCCTCCGTGAACGCAAGACCACCGCGCATCGACTTCTCTTGATACACCTGCCAATCATTCATAACGATCTCTGGCCCACCAATATCGCCAAAACCAGGAGCAAAACAAGTCATTCCAAAGTATCCTCCCGGTCGGAGTGCACTGTGGATCATCTCTATGTAGGGAATCCGCTGATGTGGTAACAGATGATGCAGACAACCCGAGTCGTAGACAAGATCATATTCTTGCTCTGGTGCCAATTCGAACACAGATCGACATTCAAAATGCACGTCCAGCTTCTCTTCTGCCGCCCTCTCTTTTGCCCAGGCAATAGCTGTCTCCGAAAGATCATAAGCATCTACCTGATATCCTTGGCGGGTTAAATACAACGCATTTCTGCCCGGGCCACACCCCAGTTCCAGTGCCTTGCCGCCGCTCAGCACACCTTCGTTCACATGCGCTACCAGATTCTCATCCGGTTTGTTTGGAAAAAAGGGGATTGGTCTGTTCCGATCCTCATAGAAAGGTTCCCAAAACTGCTTGGCAGATCTGAAGTCCGCATCGAGCATATCATATAGGTCCTGTACACTTTTAATCGTCTTTTCCACAACCACATTCCTCCTTAACTGCTCCATCCAAACCTTCATTTCCGACTATTCATTCCTCGTCATTTTCATTAAATCAGCCACACTCTATTATAACATTTTTACCCAGTAGTTCTCTATTTTTCTTGTGCTTTTCTACTTAAAAATATAAGCTTTTTCCCAACAAAAAAACGACCGACATGAATGTCGATCGTTTACAAGCGTAGCGGTTTTGAGTTGTAACTTACTTCGCCCGTTCCAAGACTGCAAAGTAATTCCCTTCATTATCAGCAAAGTTGAAGACACGCCCGGTTGGCATCTCTACAATCTCTCCAACCGTTACATGTTTACCAGACAAGTCTGCATATAACTGATCCAGATTTTCGGTGAAGAACATTAACGAAGGTGTGCCCAGATTTACACCCGCCGACATCCGCTCCACAAACTCTTTGTCATGAAGAATAATGCTCGTCTGCGAATTTGGGGTAGGCGCAATCTCAATCCATCTCATACCCTCGTCAAGGTTTACTTCATCCACAATGTGGAATCCTGCAACTTCCGTCCAAAATGCCAGTGATTCATCCTGATTGTTGACATACAACATAATCTGGCCGACTTTGCTAAACATGGATCATTCACTCCTCTGATCATCTAATCTCTTAACATCCTGCTTATCATTCCTCAAATTCCAATAGAGTATAACATGCAGGACAGCTTTTTTATCATCTTTCTTTGCAAGTACATGCAACTTAAACTGAAGTACACTTTTATGCTTCCACGTACAATTAGTTTTTTGAAGTTCCCTTATAATGTTTTAACAAGTGAAAGTCTATGAAACCCCGAGGTATAATAATTCATATCAACACCTTCTTTTTGAAAATTCATTCGTTCATAAAATAGGAGCGCTGCTTCATTTTCTTCATGATCAAGTGTGTAAAGCATGACATCACCACTGCCGAATTCAGCTATTTTTATACATATTTTTGTAATTAGTCCACGTGCTACTCCCTGTCGAAGGTGTGATTTGCTTGTAACAACGCCAACGATTTCATATCGGTTAACAGTAGGCTGAAAGATATAACCAGCATGACCTATGACAACATCTGCTTCGTCAACCATGACATAATAAGCACTGATACGTTCATCCGTCATTTTTAAAAATGAATCCCAGCGCGCAGGATACTGCTCGCGTATAAACAAAGGGAATTGAAAATCATGATCCGTCATCATTTTCAGCACTACTGGCTGATCAATCGCTTGAAAAAGGCGAATAGTCATCTTTTTATCCCCTACCCCTTAGTGTGCATGTAGACATCTTTTAAGTTACCAGCTTCATAATATGGATACTCTAGTTTTTGTTGAACTTGAAGGACGATCTCCGTAGACGTTAACATTTCGACCAAGTATAGTCCCAGGTCAATAGAAGCCGTAACCCCCGCACCCGTTACCGTATTACCATCACGCACTACACGCGCTGAAATTACTTCTGCACAATAAGGATTCAATAAATCATAAGCAGATGAGTTGGTAGTAGCCCTTTTTCCTTTTAGGAAACCTGCTGCCCCCAACAGTAAAGCCCCGGTACAAATAGATATTTTATAAGTGACATTTTCTGCCGTTCGGACCCATCGCATAAAATCCTCATCAAATCGAAGCGTTCTAGTTGATAATCCACCAGGAAAAAATACTAGATCAAAATCCCCTAGATGAGGTAATACTGCATCGGATTTCATTTTCAGCCCGCGGTCATCTGAAATTTCCTCCTTATCTGCGCAGAATGTCCATGATACGTTTTCCTTTACTTTCAGAATCGCTAACCAAGTCACTGCTTCATAAAATCCAGCTAAATCCATGCTTGTCATTCCATCAAATAAAACAAACGCCATTTTCATTGCCGCCACCAGTCCTTTCGTTCCCTGAATAATAAATAAAGTGTTTGATCAAAAGATCAAACACTTTGCCCAGGCGTACGGCATATAATATATGTGCTTCCTCGTGGTTCACTCGACGTTTACGCCAGTCACACATAACAGATATTTACAACTAGTATACATGACATCTTTCATCATTGTATATATTATGAAATTATTGCGTGGCTTTTAACTTCTTCGTAAGATAAAGTACAACATCGTCGTCCATAATTGTTTCTTCACCCGGCTGAATGTAATGATCATGTTTGTGTACACCGTGACCGTCTGGTATGTACCCGCGATGGGCATATAGAACTTGCGCTTTGCCATAATCGGAAAACACACCAACACCAATGCCTGCTACATCCGTTCGTTCCAGAATAACTTCCTCTGCTCGGTCCATCAACCGTGAACCAATACCTTGGCGCTGGAACTTCATCAGCACATTAAAATCGTTAATTTCGGGAATGGCTTGTTCCCTAAAAGACGGGTAGCCGGAATACCACAATACATTCACGTATCCCGCAAATTCTCCATTCAACTCGGCTACCAACGTTACGCGTTCCCCATTCCGTTGTTCAGCCAAGTAATGAAGATACTGTTCAGCAAATCTCCCCCAACCCTGCTCCTGAAACGCCTTTGATATGATTACAGGATCGCTCTCATTTAATAGTCTGATATGTACACTCATTGATAATTTCTCCTCAACAAGATATTTTTTCTAACTATATTCCCTGTCTATCCCGAAGCGATGTGATGTGAGCAACATGGTGTTTGCCATGCCAAGCATACATGCCCAGATTATAATCCAGTCTTGTCGTTTCTTCCGATGAGGGATGATAAAATTGTTTGGCATAATCTGCATCTGTCAAAGCGTTTAACAGAAACACCCAACGACGATGGAGGGCATCCAGAATCTGAAGCGAGAATTCAACATCCAGGTCTCTTGAATCACTCAATTCAGCCCAGCGCTCTTCATAATAAGGCCGAATCGTTGGTGTATCCTCTGTCAGGGCCAACTTGAAACGAATCATACTGTTCATATGGCTGTCTGCCATGTGGTGAATGACCTGTTTGAGCATCCATCCACCTTCTCGATACGGTAGACTTAATTGCTCTTCACTCAATCCCTTTACCGCTTCTCGTGCACGTTCAGGCAACTCAGCAATGTCCTGAATCCACTTCTCCCGTTGTGCCAAAGTAACTTCACCCGTGTGTACAAATGGTCCTATCGGAAATCTTTCATCCATCCATTATTCCTCCTTGTTTGTATGATTTAAAATAACTTTAAACAGGATCTACAGGGTATATTCCATAAGCCAACAGTCTCGCATCTGTCCTTCATGCTGCTCATGTTTCTCCAACAGCTTAATCTTCTGGAAACCACATTTCTCATAACAGGATATCGCTCGCAAGTTCCAGGATTGAGGGTCCATAACCACTTTATGAGCTTGTTTTTCATTAATCAAATAAGCAAGCATGGATTGCATCAACTGTGTACCAATGCCTTTATTCCAGTAGTTTACCTCACCAATAAACTGATCCGTTCCATAGATGATCTCATCCGTGTCTCCATAACCATACTCCGTTCGCTCTTCTTCCTCAAGCTCATAGAACTGAATGTATCCAATCGGATGTCCTCCGTACTCAACGATACAGCGGGTAGCATCATCTTTCTGATTGTAAAAATGTTCTCTCACCTGTTCCAGGTCATTCGGCCGATCACGCCCTTCATAGTATTGAAGAACTTCCGGGTCTGACAGCCACTTCACCAGATGTTGTTCATCTTCTGTGTCCAAGAAACGTACGGTGATTTCATTCAATTCATATACATTCATCATTCTGATTACTCCTTATTGATCTCCAGATTCTCACCCGTAACCCAACTCAGATCCTTCCCTAACAAATGCTCGTTGTGAACATAATACACCATGGGATTCTCAAGCGGCTGAGTCGTTCCATCCAAAGATCTGAGCGTTAACCGTAACTTGTAGCTCCCTATCTCATCAGGTATCGCAAATCCTATCAGATTATCAGCTGATTTCATGGTTTTCCCCTGTGCCTTCAGATACTTTTCCAGAATGACTTGATCAAGATAGGAGCTGCCAACAGACGAAGGCATGTACCACGCATCATCTTGTTCTTCAGCGAATGTCACCCCTTCCCATCCCGGAACAACGGGATACACCATATGTTGATCCTTGTCTTCTCTTTTTCGCGTTATCTCTAACTCTACCTCAACTACATCCGTATCAATCTGCCTGATTGTGCCTGCCATCACAACATCCTGAGCACTCACACTTGGAATAACATAGCTGTATATGAGCAGAGTCACCAAGAGGATTATCGTTATTCCCGTAATCCAAAATATTGTACTTTTACGCATCTGTCTGATCCTCCCGTCTGGTTAGTCATACTTCTGAAGCAGCTCCTTCTCTGTTAAGGATTGAGTTAACCTATCCAACTCAGGTGATGCCGTCCAATCACTGGATGTATTCAATCCATGCTTGATGGTATGTATCGCGCTATGTGCAGACATGTATATATTATGGTGGACTCCCGGCTGGACAACGATGTGCTCTCCTTCACGCATCACTCGGATGGAAAGCATATGATTATCTCCATAACTGGCATAAGCAATCCATCCGGTTTGCACCACATAAAACTCTGTTATATTGACATGTACATGACTGTTTTGCCAAGCTCCCTGGGATGAAGCAACGGTTCTGCAATAATAACTGCCATCTTCTGATATCATTTTATATTTCTGTTCCCCGTTCTCCATCTGCTCGAAGCTGGTTTTGACACCCGTTTCACCATATTTCTGTTCTGAAAATTCTGTGTTCACTCGGCTTCATCTCCTTACGGCCTGCCAAATATACTTGCGTTCTCTAACAGCAAGCCTACCATCAATCTGATTCTCCTTCAGCTTGACTTGCAGCTGTTCCCGGTACTCAGGCTCTGTATAATCCGGGTTTCCGGGGATATCGGAGAGAAAGATGGCAAACTCTTTTTCATCCGAGAAAATCATAAGTTCTTCGTTATATTCCTCAATCTTGATCTCCTTAAATGCATTTCTTTCCAAACGCTCACGTACCTTTGTTATATCCGTATGAATACCAATCATAACTCCACCCTTTTGCAGCAATCTCCCATGCTCAATAATGGAAGTTGGACCTCTGCGATCATAGATCAGACCAAAATGCTTATCTTCAAATGGCATCTTTTCTTTTGTGCTGACGCAGACAAATTCCACATTTGTTATCGTGCTTGAATAAAGACTGTTTTGGGCTATCTTTATCAGCTCTTCCGAATTATCAAACCCTATAATGTGATCGGTATATTCCGACATTTTCAACGTAAACTCCCCATGTCCACAGCCTGCATCGAGCACGGATGTATACTGAGGCAGAAGCTTAATCAACCGCTCTTCAAAAATATCTTCAGCAGAGTAACCTTCCAGTGTATACAAAGCTCTACCCTTGTATCCCCCATTACGTTGTGCAATCATATCGTACCATTCCATGCTCATAGAGTTCCTCCTTACAAAAATTCCCTTTATTTAAACATTCGACATAGGTAAGTCGATTCTCCTGTTTGGATATGCGATATATCTTTACTAAAATATGAAACGCTTCTCTCCCAGCTTCCGTATTAAGGTCGAAGCCGTATGTATCCCATATAATAAACCATCTAATCTGGAGGTTGAGCGCATGTCATTTTTCAAGAAAATGTTAGCCAGTGTAGGTGTTGGAGCAGCCAAAGTAAATACGGAATTGCATACACCAGAGGTCACGCCTGGAGGAATCATCTCGGGGGTTGTGTACATTGAAGGTGGAGATGTGGAACAGAACGTAGATCGAATCTATCTTTCAATCAAAACCCATTACATACGGGAGCGCGATGATCGCAAAGTAAAAGAAACAGCCGTTATAGCCAAATATCTGCTCACCGAAGGATTCACCTTACAGCCTGGAGCCAAATTGGAGAAAGACTTTTCATTTGACCTCCCAGAAAATCTGCCAATTACACTGCATCGTGCAGAGGTATGGGTGGAGACGGGCCTCGATATCTCAAGCGCCGTGGACCCATCAGACCGGGACAGATTGCATGTTGTTCCTAGCAAAGACATGAATACCGTGCTCGATGCAATTGATATCCTTGGCTTCAAGCTGCGTGAAGTGACCAACGACTATGCACCGAAGCTGGGTGGCAATCTGCCATTTGTACAGGAATTTGAATTTGTACCAACAAACAAGTTCCGTGGGCATCTGGATGAGTTGGAAGTGCTGTTCTATCCCATGGGCGATTCGCTGGAGCTGTTATTACAGATCGACCGCCGCGCTCGTGGACTCAGTGGAATATTCTCCGAAGCCATGGGTACGGATGAGAGCTTTGTCCGCCTGCATTTGTATGAAAGACATCTGGCGCGAGGGGCGCATTCTGTCGCTCAAGGACTGGAAGAAGTCATTTCCAAACATATCTAATCTATAGTTTGTATTAACGAAATAAACCGTCCTCTATCAGACAAATCTGATGAAGGACGGTTTTTCCCTTTCGAAAAGGGAATCAAAAAAATCTGAGGATAACAGCGATCGGAAGGTTGTTCTGTACTCGTAGTGTCAGTGGTATTATCCTTAGTGAACATATATACTAATACACTTCGGTACTTTTCAGACTCAACGTTTCGCATACAAGTTGGGCAAAGGCATCGAAGCTGTCACAGGATCGCAGGCTTTCCAACTGCTCCTCCTGCCGGATCAACTCTACAAACAAATCATAGATCCCCATTGCCTGTTCGTAATCCTCTTTGCAGATAGATAACATAAATACAGCATGTACTTCATTCTCTTCATCCCACGGTATCGGCTTCTCGAGCAGACATACCGATACAGTTGTACGGGTTGAACTCAGCTCCATGGGGTGCGGAATCGCCATGCCTCTTCCAAGCGCCGTTGAAGCCATCTTTTCCCGTTCCTGCACAGCGGGCCAGAACTGCTCCGTCACGATTCCCTTCTCCAACAGTGCTCCGCTCATCTCAGCCATAAGTGTCATTTTGTCAGGCTGATCCGACCGAAACATGAACAACGCTGGATCAAAGTAACGCAGCAGCGTCATTTCCTCCTGCTCATCACTGGTTCTCACCAGATGAGTGATCGTTGCCATGTCGCGTTCCGATGGAATCGCAGCAATGACAGCCGACGGTTTGCCTTTGGACTCCCGTAAACGGATCGTGGAAATGACCAAATCTTCAGGCACACTCCCCATCTCCTCGTACTCTCTTAGCGAAACTACACGAGATACCTCCAGCTCGGCAAATAAAGAGCGTAATCTGGATTCAAGAATACGAGCTGTGCCGTATCCTGACCCACAGACGAGTAATACGGATTTCCGTTTGCGATGAGGAATCTGGTATTTACGTTCCAATGCTGCACCAATATGAAGAGCCAGGTAACCAATCTCACTGTCATTGATTTCATGAGGTACGTATGTCTGTAGCTGTTTCACTGCACTTATCGTAATCTCATAGGCGAGTGGATAATATTTACGTATATGTCCCAGCAGTGGATTCCGCATATTCATGCCATGTTCCAATCTAGTAATCATGGGTTTCAGATGGGCATAGAGATCATTTGGCAACCGTTCATCATCCCGCAGATCATAGGTGTACCGATCATAGATATGTCCCAGCATCTGCTGTACAGCAAGATATAACGGGTCACTTCGAAGTCCATTCCAATCGGTAGCGGTCATATTTTTGCTAACAATGTGCAGCAGCAGATAATCTCGCTCTCCGACTGGACAATGAATGGAATATAACGACTCCAAGTCCTGAATAATCTGCTGTGCAAGTTGCTGATCCTGAGCATTCGCCTCCACTTTCTCGAATTGCTCCAGTTCATGCCCCTGTTTAATGCGCAATACCATAACCGCCAGATGCGTAATCAAATCTTTCAGTGCCACATCTGCAATACGAACATCCTGTTTGCCCACATGGCGAATGACAATCTCTCGGATGTGCGCGGGTTCAATTGGATACAGCAAACGTTCCTGTGCAGCAGTCATGCCTTCGGGTCCCAGTTCCTCATCTCGCGCATCAGCGTACTCGGCAAGGCAATAGCGGAACCTTTGCTCGTCTCCGACGACCTTCACACCATGTCCAGGCTTGATCTGAAGCTGAAGCTGGTAGTTCTCCAGAATCTGACGAATGATTTTCAGATCATTGTTCATTGTTGCACGGCTTATAAATAGCTGATCAGCGAGGTCTTCCATCTTGATATGCCCCGGTTCACCAAGCAGCTTGAACAATTCATAACGGATACGCTCATCAGGCGATCCAGGTACGGGCGCACCTTTTTGCCGATCATCCTTCCGTTTCTCCAATAGCTCATTATACCGCTTCGCATCATGCACACGAATGGAATATCCCCGCCCACGCTTGGATTCCAGGCTCCCGCCATGCCCCGCAAGGATATGATCCAACTTTTTCAGATCATCCCGAATGGTACGCACCGTAACTTCCAGCTTGTCTGCAAGTGCTTGGCTCGTCCAAGACTGTTCCTGTCCTTCACCATGAATGAGGTGGAACAGCTTTTTCAACCGTTTAGTTGGAAAAATCATATCGATATCCGACCTCCCTTCTGATCAGGATTGTGGCAAACTAAAGTTCACCTTATATGGATACAAGTACCGTTATCAATTTACAATGAGCAAGTTCTGGCAAACGCACGACCTCTTCTCCATCGGTTAACTTCTGCTGAGGCTCTAGTGGTTGTTCCGCAAGGGATACACGCTCTGCATGTACAGCCTGATTGAAGTGCATGTTCACGTTAGCAGACTGTGACAAATACGGATTGAAGACACGTACAATGTATCCGTCACTCTGCTCTGCTTTCTTGAAGCTGCTTAACACCACGTTGGAATCGTCACTGAACGACATCAGGCTGTAGTCTGTATCAAGAACACGTTCCTCATCGCGGAAAGCAAAGATCAGTCGACCGTTCAAAAAGTCGCATAGCTGATAACTGCTGATCGGTGTCAAATATTCACGCGCAGCATGGGCTACATTCGCTTCATCGAACCCGGAAGACTGGATATGCAGACCAAAGGTAAAGGAGTGCTCGCCGAGCAATTGCGCGTCAGGTGTTGCTACAATTTTCTCACCGGAAGCCCGGCCAGGGCGATACAACAGGTTTTCCTTACCCATGAAACCGAAAGTGCGGAACAAGGTCAGGGCAATGGTATCCATTTGCTTACCAACAATCTCATACTCACGTACACCTTCCGTCATCACAGCCATACCATGCGAACCATTGTTCAACCCGGCATAACTCTGCATCGCTTCAATGGTGATCGGTTTCTCCTGCCATTGTTCGCGCTCCCATACCTCCACTTCTGGCAATGAGGTTGGACGAGCTATGACACCGAAAGGCTGATCTGCAATGGATAGGGCGGAAGCAATTCCTGTATCAAATAGGACACGTAGACGGTGGCTGAACACCTCATTCTGCACCTGAACGTGGAAGCGGATCAGCTTCTCTCCTTTGCGAAGGGATATCTCCACTTGCATTGGCAATGCTCCCGACGTGATGCCTGCGGCGCGCTCTTCCAGATCGTAGGGAACATCCAGCGTGAAACGCAGGGATAGTGTCTGGAATACAGACGTTTGTGTGGTCGTTGCACTCATCTGGCTGCCTGCCGAAGAAACAATTAGATCCCGCTCGGGTGGAGAATAATTGTAGGAATCTCCGTCATCCCCATTATCTTCGAAGACCATCTGGTCCGCATACACTCGGCCTGATCGCTTGTCTGTAATTTGCAAGGTGCCGTTTGCCTGCAGCGCAATGGTGAAATGTTCATTTTCGATCGTGTCCTCGTTACGTCGTTCAATGACAGGTGCAGCGCTCTGACTGAAATCAAAGATAATCTGGGTGTAGCCCATCGCCGGAACCTCTTGCAGTTCCACCAGCAATTTCGCGCGATATACCCGTTCCGGCAGATGCACTTTGCGACTTGGATTGAGATCGATGTGCTGTCCAAGCACATAATCGGTCTGGTCTACTTTTTCTACAATGGTATAGGCTAGCTCGCGTCCCTTCGTATCCCGAATCACAAAGGATTCTTCCGGAATATAAGCTTCGATCTCGGTAACCCCGCCTCGCACATAAGGTAGCGTGTTGAACAGGGTGAACGCAAATGTCTCCTCCTGCTGTATCGTTGAAGCAATCATCCGCATATGCAGGTCAAGCAGATTCAGTGCGATATCATAGGCCTGTTTGTAACGGAACGCAACGTCCTGATTCGTTGTATCGCTGTTACAGCCACCGATGCTGTCATGTGCCGCATTCTCAAACAACAGCTTCCAGATGTCCTCAACTATGCGATGCGGGTAATCATGCCCGAGAGAATGGCTAATGGCAAGCACAGGTTCGAGCGTATTGGCGATCAGATTCTCAATCCGGTTATTCTGTTGCTTGAGGTCCGCACGGGTGGAAAAAATGGACTTGTGAATCCGCATGTGCTTGGCTTCCATCAATTCACCCCGAAGTACAGGTAGATCCTGACTATCCGCTTCGATCTCCGTCAGAAAACGTTCCGGTTCATTCATCACATATTCGCGTTTTGTATCCAGCGCATTGAAGCGTTCAATCAACTCCGGAAGGTTCAACCGGACAGGTGCCTGATCAAACCCATTAGGGAAATAGATATGCTTGGTCGAGGCTTTCCGTTCAAGCGCACCAATCTGTTTCTCCAGATAAGGGATCAGATCTTCCTCATTCTCTGGAATGTTACCGCCGTAGTAATACCCGAACGGCATCTGCACAGCAAATACACGACTACCGTCCGATCCTTCCCACGTAAACTCGGTATGTGGATTCGTATTATCTGATACGCCTCTCCAGAACAGGAAACGTTCGATGCCGAACTCCCGATAGATCTGCGGCATCTGTGCCGATTGTCCAAACGCATCCGGGACATAACCAACCTTCATCGCATGTCCGTACTTTTGTGCCGTTTTCGTACCATAATACAGGTTTCGGACCATGGATTCACTGGAAATCACCAATTGATCCGTCTGTGTATACCAGGGTCCAGTCATCAGTCGTTTGGCTGAAACCAGTTGGCGGATACGTTCCTCATCTTCTGGACACCAGCGGATGTAATCATCCAGCAGTGAGCCCTGTGCATCCAGCATGTAATAATGAAATCCTTCGATATTCTCCAGTGCGTTCAATACTTCCTTGACGTGTTTGACAAGATACACTTTGGAACGGGAGGTCGTAAAATACCATTCCCGGTCCCAATGCGTATGTGGAATCACATGTACTTTGGTACGATTGCTCTCACTCATATCTCTCTATCCCTCCAGATGCTTTTTAAAGGTTGTTCAAAAAAGTCCGCTTTTGATTACGAGGGATGCCTGTTGGCATCATCAGCATCGAATATGGAATTCAGCCGAAATAAGTGGATGCTTACGAAGGTTGTTTCCTTCGGAAACATTGTAGTTGCTCACGTAGTTTCCCCTACAATCCGCTACTCCATTTCTACCTTCATTCCATCTTCTCGATACTGAAAACCGATCTTTTTGAACATGTACTTTTAATCAAAAACGAGTTCGATTTCTTCCCCGTTTCTCTTCACTGAAGCTTCCTGAGTCTTGGCAGGTTGTTTCTCTTCTTCATCACGGAAGTTCACCAGCATGGTGCCCCCCGCCACGATTAGTGCACCGACAATGCCTCCGGCAAGGTAGGCGATTGGGGTACCTACTGACACAGCTCCATATAAGCCTCCGATCGGTGGCATGATGATATGTGCTCCCAGCAATGCAGTCAGGGCAGCACCCGTCGCACAGGCAAACATGTTGACCAGAATCATCTTGGCAGGGTTACGCAGTGTGAACGGGATAGCACCTTCCGTAATGCCGATCACGCCCATAATCACTGCACCTTTGCCCGCTTCCTGATAGGTTTTGGAAAAACGTTTCTTCATCAGCAATGTCGCCAAGCCATAACCAAGCGGCGGAATGCAGATGGCAATATTGATAAAAATATTCGGCAGATAGACACCGGACAGGAACAGGGCGTTGCCTGCCATCCATGCCGCTTTGTTGACGGGTCCACCGAGATCGAACCCAATCATCGCTCCCAGAATAATGGCAAGCACAACGGTATTCGTTCCGCTCTGGCTCATGTTTTGAACCCAAGCAATCAGATACTCATTCAGTGTGCCCAGCGGGCCACCCAGAATGACCGCCATCAGAAATCCGGTTAAACCAACGGTAATCAGTGGTAAAATGATTAACGGTACCGAGCCAGCAGCCGGACCTGTAATCTTAACTTTATTTTTGACCCACAAGGTGATGTATCCGGCAAAGAAGCCTGAGATCAACGCGCCCAAGAAACCAGCGTTGGTCTGCTGTGCCAGCACCCCGCCGATCAGACCTGCGGCCAGCGCTGGTTTGTCGGCAATAGAGTATGCAATATAACCGGACAGGACAATCGTCAATAGTCCGATGCCGCTCCATCCTACATTTTGCACGAGATATAAAATATGCAAGAATCCGCTTCCATCTTTGTACGGATCAAGATCGGTAATGCCCATCGATAGTGCGATAATTTTACAGATGGCAACGACCAGGGAACCCGCGATAATGACCGGCAGCAGATAGGAGATACCTGTCATTAGATGTGTTTTTGCTTCACCGAACCATTTTCTCATCGTACTCTCTCCTCATGTAGAAGGTGGGGTTAAGCTTGTGCGTTCACAGCCTCAACGGCTTTGGTTAATACCGCTTCTGCCTGACTTACGGCATGACCGATTTTGACACGTACGACTTTTTTGTCGCCAAACCGATCCATGTCCTTCACCGTTTGATCCGCTGCAATTAGTACAAAATTCGCTGCAGCAATATCTTCTTCCGTGAGCTTATTGACTTGCCCCATAGCTCCCTGCTGTTCCACTTTGATCTCATATCCCAGTTGCTGAGCTGCTTTCTCCAATGCTTTGGCTGCCATCGGAGTATGAGCGAGACCTGCAATACATGACGTTACACCTACGATTTTCATTATGACACCAGTCCTTCCGTATATTGATGAAGCAACGTATATACATCTTCCGGCTGCACCGCTTCTGCGATGGCCTCTTTGAATGAATCTTCCAGCAATAAGGTGGCAAGTGAAGAGATGATTTGCAGATGGGATACGTCTACATGACCTTTAGGCACAAGGATGGCAAAAATATATTTTACCGGCTTGCCGTCATGAGATTCCCAATCAATAGTCTCCCGTAATCGAATGACCATCACTGCCGGACGTGTTACAACTTCACTCTGGGTATGGGGAATCGCAAAGTGATCCTGAAGTCCGGTGGAGTAGACATGTTCGCGTTCCCACAGATCAGCCGCAAGTTGTGCACGGTTTGTAGTGATGCTGTAACGCTCTGCCTCCGCAGATATAAAATCAAATACGTCCTCTTTGCTATGCAATGTCTGATCGAGATAAATCTGATTGGTTGTAATCATGATCTCTGTCTCTCCTCCTCTCTCTATCCAAAACGATAAGCGCTTACAAGATCATTGTAACGGATTCTCTCTTGACCTTGGATCTAGAAAATTTCCCCTTCGAAGCGGAAAAACATTAGCCATAGTAAAAACCCTGAGTCTAATAGACTCAGGGCAGTTGTAAATGAGTTTCAATGGTGCGCTGCAAAGGCAGCTTAAGTAAGTACAAAACCTGGACTCTAAGCGGATAAAACATCAGGAACGCTGTGTCCAGCGCTGCATTCCTGATCGAAGCCCGTAATATGCTGCGGCGAGCAAAACGAATCCGGCAACAGCCATGATCATGGATGTTATATCCCACCGAACCATAGTTCCAAAAGCAACCTTGGATTGCAATGGGGTACCAGAAGAAGCGGTGTTCATCAGATCAGGTACGTAATTCATAGTCATAATCATGCCTTGAACGACATTCCAAACTGCAAAACCGATGATGAATAACAGGGTAACCAGAACGGATTCCGTCGCTAATCGTTTGTTCATGCTTGTCATTTTGCCTCCTCAATTATAGTTAGGAAGGATGCCTTTATACGAAGTCTCTTTCCATTTAATTGGACAAGATGTGCTGCATCTCCTGTTTCAAACGATCTTTATTTTCGTCCACATACTGATACAGCATGTCGAAACTTTCTTCGTTATCCGATTGCATGCTTAGATTGCCCGCTTCCAATTCAATCTCCTGTAATACCTCATGAATCTGTTCCCCGTGTGTTTGCAGGCTTGTCGTGATGTCGTCTTCGGACAGGCCATTCACATTATCTCGTAATTGCCCGTGCGTTACGCCGCTTTCGGACAACATCTGCTCTATTTTCTTCAGGATCACGACATCTGCGTCATTGCCGGTCCTCGCCATCGCTGCTATTGTCTCACCCAGATACTGTCCGCTGGCATTCTCAAGGAAACCGGTCATCCCGTTCATGGACAGCTCGGTATCCAGATCAATGATTAGAATGATATCTCGCAATACTTGCGGAAGTTCCGACCCACTCTCTCGAATCGTAGCGAACTCAGCCCGATAAAGGTCCATGGCAACACTCCCCACCACTTCTTCACCTGACATCTCTTCAAGCTGATCAAGTGGTAACAACTCCTGCAATTCTTCTTGTAACTTGTTCATCTTTCTCTGCCTCCTGTATCTCTCTGGCTATATATACGCCGACACGTTATTACATCATATCAGAATACGCTATATAAGTTGAACTTATGGAAGTTGGTATAGTATATCCTTTAACAAATTTACAGGGAATATCGTCAAGTTAACGTGCACTTGACCTCTGGAAAATGTTCCGCTGTTATGATCTTGGCATCACGAGTCTTGGGAGGGATAATGATGCGCCTGGCCTTGTTCACAGACACCTATCTTCCTGAAACCAATGGTGTAGCTGGCACGCTCCACCGCTTGAGTAACCATCTGAACCGCAGAAGAATTGAACATCTGCTGTTTACTCCGAACTCCATCATTGAAGGAAGCCATGAGACTCAAGTCAGATCGGTTGCCAACATTCCCTTTTTTCTGTATCCCGAATGCCGCATTGCTCTACCCAACAGAGCTAACACTCATAAGCAGCTGCAAACCTTTCAACCCGATCTGCTGCATATCGCCACGCCTTTTAATATGGGGCTGCTTGGTCTGAGGTATGCGCTCAAACATGATCTTCCGCATGTTGTCTCCTACCATACCCACTTCGATCGTTATCTCGAATATTACCGATTGAAAAGTATGATTCCTCTCTATTGGAAATATATCCAATGGTTCCACCGTGCCTGTGATGCAACCCTAACTCCATCACAGGAAACGTTAAACACCCTTCAAGTCCAAGGCATTCAGCGTCTGAAGCTATGGTCTCGCGGGATTGATTGCAACCTGTACTCCCCTGATAAACGCAGCCCGGATATGCGTGAACGATACCACATCACCGCTCCCCTTATTCTACTCTACGTTGGACGCATTGCCCCGGAAAAAGATATCTCTACGCTCACGACTACGATGCAACAGTTGCCCCAGGAAATGCAGTCCCGTGTACACTGGGTTATCGTTGGTGACGGCCCATCTCTTCCCAAAATGCGTCTGCACTCCCCACCAAATGTCACCTTTACAGGCTATATGCATGGAGAAGAACTTGCTGTTATGTATGCTTCGGCAGACCTGTTTGTGTTTCCTTCCTCTACGGAGACATTTGGCAATGTGGTGCTGGAAGCAATGGCTTCAGGGCTTCCTGTGGTGGCGGCCAATGCCGGAGGTGTAAAGGATCTGGTGTCCCACCACCGTAATGGTGTATTGTTCGAGCCAGGCCAGGCTGATGCACTGATTCGGGAGATATGTCTCTGGGGAAATCACGTGAACCAATTGCGAATGATGGGATTGGAAGGCAGAAAGCTGGCTGAGCAGCGGTCGTGGGAGCATATTTTTGATACACTGATCGGGGATTATGAGGAAGCGATAGAACATCGGAACAGACAAACGAAAGATCGAATTATTACAGCGTAGTCTGATGAAATCATCTTCTTTCAACAACCCATAACTACCGCCTATGCCCTATGCAGAGTTAAACCGGCTCGCCCGTTCAGGCTGCCATGCGTACGTTGCTACGGTCAGCCTGAAGCATGTTTCCAATACGTTTCATAACAAAACCTCCTTCTTGGAATGGGTTAAGCTATTTACACGGTATGTAGAAACATAGAAGCCGAAGTTATTGAAATTATTTAGAGTATTTTGAATGATTGTATATATAGATAAAGACACGATCTCATTGAACTGGATCATGCCTTTTATTGCAAACAATCTATTGGTTGAATTTACTGTACGGGACTTTGATATCTACAAATCCTTTAGCGTAGGGTGCAACCTCATACGGATGGAATCGGATGACAATCCCTTTGTCATATAAAAAGAATTGAGATGTCTGATCAAGCTGAAAATCATAAATATTTTCTTCAAAAATAGAGACTCCTGCATTATACATGGCTAATAGACTGTTGGAGATTGATTTCTCTACCTTCTCCATCTGAGTATCGTCTTTAACATACTCGCTTAGCTTCAGTTCTTTCCCCGTTCTTAAATCATAGTTATATGATTTTGTCGCATCCATTCCATGT
The DNA here is from genome assembly GCF_038004485.1 of Paenibacillus sp. FSL R7-0026. NCBI lineage: Bacteria > Bacillati > Bacillota > Bacilli > Caryophanales > Paenibacillaceae > Paenibacillus > Paenibacillus sp. FSL R7-0026. The sequence continues at coordinate 1,398,111 of NZ_JBBORG010000001.1, read as the reverse complement.
GCTCCGCCAGTGTACACATGATCTTCATATACCACAGATAACTTTTCTTTGGCATTGTATTTTACACTGGCCATGGTAATGTAGAAATAATTTTTGTTTGATTTCTTTTCTTCTTTGTCCAGGCGAGCTGCTTTCACTGCGTGGAGTTTAAATGTCTTGTTCAGCTTATCCGCCACAGATTTATTACCACCTGTTAGATGTATGTATGGCTGTCCTTTGTAATATTGGACATTCGTTTTCACTGTAATCATGCTGCCTGCCTCTACATGACTACTCGGAAGAATTATAGCAATCAGTACAGTGATCAACAGGTAATTTATCCATCTCCATTTTTTTCTTTCAGTTCTATATTTCAACATTATCGATAACCCCCTTTGGCTCAAATGATTTCGTTTCCTGCATTCTGTTCCATATTACCTGTGGAGTGCCCTTTAGGTCTGTTCCGCTCTGAACGTTTCCAATCCAGATGTCCTCTGCTCCTGGGTGTTGTAAAAAGTGCCTAAGCGTTGCTTTGATCAGAATAGACGAATGTAAGTCTAGTACCTCATCCAGCGGTATCCAGAATAACTCTCCTTCATCCGAGGACACAAAATGTCGATGCGTGGTCTCTCCGAAATATACAAACTGCTGCCAAATCTCACCACCGTTAACCTCCAGCAGAATATATCGAAGCCGAAAGTGTTCGACATCCTCTTGCTTGAACCCGGTCTCTTCTTCAATCTCCCGATAGCTAGCGGTCATGGGTATGTTCAGTTCCCCTTGTTCCAGATGTCCGCCAATGCCACCCCAGAATTCGAAATCAAATAGTCTGCTACCCGCCTTCTTCATCATCAGCATGTCTGAGCCATTGCTCAAAAACGCTGTAGCCATCTGTCTAATCTCCATATGTATGTTCCTCGCTTTCCAGACTGTGATTATAGTAATCTACTTGTCTATATAACTGCCTTCTACAGCAATTCCTTTAGCTCACTTAGATGCTCAATCGTATGTAAAGGACTAGTCGTAATCCTGTCCTGCCACGGCTGGTTGACCTTCATCCAGATGGTGCTCATGCCTACGCTTGCTGCTCCTTCAATATCGTTCACCGGATGATCGCCAATGTAGATGCATTGCTCTGGGCTTAGACCGAAATGATCAAGCGCAAGCTGAAATATGCGTGGATCGGGCTTTTTGACTCCAGCCTCTTCTGAAACAATAATATGGTCGTAATCCTCCCGAATACCGAGTTGATCGATTTTTCCATACTGAATATCGGTCTGCCCATTGGTGATTAACCCGGTTTGATATTTCCCCCGGAGATGCTGAACCACTTCTCGCGCCTGTTCCATCAGAACTGAACTTCGCACATACTCTCTGCCATAGAACTCCATCAGTTCTGCATGTGGTGGATGTTCTGCCCAAGGCAGTTCATGCAACAACTCGTTGAACAGAAAGGGTTTGTCCTTATAACCATCTTCATCAAGCTCAATGATTCTTTTGAGAATATCCTCCGTGGACTCAAGATGGGCAAAATAGGTTTTAATCAAACTCCGAGCGAAGCCGTCAAAGGTCATCGTTCTGTTCAGAATTGTATTGTCCAAATCAAAAATAACGGCTTTAATATGATCCATCTTTCTTCTCCCCCAATTCCAGTACATGCGTTATCTTCTCCATGCTCGTCACTTCTCTAAATCCCAAGTTGCGATAAAAAAGTCCAGCAACCGGTTGATCCGTGTACAGAACCAGTCGAGCGTAATGATTTTCCGCTTTTTGAATACCCGCATCCATCAGCCTGCGCCCAACCCCATGTCTTCGAAATTCTCTCATCACATAAAGTCTGCGAATTCTTCCGGTATCCGTCACTTCAGAATAAGGATCTCTGTTCAGACCGCAGATCCCAACCACCTTATCGTGCATTCTGCATTCAAAAAGCGCTTCATCTTCTTGCTCGAATGTATTGATTCCTGTCTCATATTCATGGATTAATCGCTCGATATGTCTGAACCCCTCACTGGAGCTTTCGGCCAGCATCGCCACTAACTCTTCATGATTCCATACCGATATCTCCTGTATCTGCATGGTGTAACCGCCTCCATCATTTTAAAATCAATGGTACACATGCAAACCCAACCATACATTGAATGATGGCCGGGTTTATCTTGTACAGCTCATTCTCATTTTTTCTTTTTGTGATAGTGATAACCCGTGCACAGACCCTTTTGTTTGGATTTGGCTGAACAGTTATGTCCACCGTTCTTATCCAGTCTGCCTGGATGAGCATAAGCGGAAGAGGATACACCAACAAGTACGACAAGCGACAGGATTACGATAACAACCTTTTTCATAAGTCACCCTTCGATCAACACCCTATGCTTTAGGGCTTAATACGTGCTATATCATTCTACATTATAATCCACAATTTGGATATCCTTCATCTTTTTAGCCGATCCATTCTCATAAAATCTTAAATTGCTTCAATGCATGGGTGACTCCATCTTCACTTGCCAGCAGGGTGACATAATCGGCGCTTTGTTTAATTCGTTCTCTGCCATTTCCCATCGCAATTCCGATTCCCGCATACACTAGCAGATCCACGTCATTCTGCCCATCGCCAAAGGCCATTGTATCCTCTCTAGATATCTTCAGGTAGTCGAGAACTTTCTCGGCGGCTATAGATTTGCTGACTTCGCTCGCTTCCAGCACATTCACTACATACGGATGGAATCTCACGAATCGTAAAGAAGGAAATCTGGACTGGAATTTCTCCGTCTCCGCTTCATCCGCATATAAACAAATGCAATATACGTCCTGTTCCAACGTACTGATTTTCTGCGGCGAATCCATGAGTCCAAGCGTATCTCTTAAGGCGTCAGTAACACGACCATCTCCAGTACACAACCCGTTTGTCTCGAATGACTCTGTAAAATATGAAATACTGTGCCCGTGCAACTCGGTAAACTCACTAAATGCTCTAACCATCTGTGCTGAAAGTACAGACTTATGTATCACTTCATCACCTGCTTTGATCAATGCCCCATTAGCCGAAATGATCGTATCGATTCCGAGATTTCTGAATTCTTCGCATAAATTATAGGGCCTGCCTGTGACGAGTACGACTTGAACGCCTTTACGAATCAACTCCCGGATCGACTCAGCTGTACGCGGTGATAAACTCCGATCTATTTCGCTCAGCAATGTACCGTCCACATCAAAGAACACAGCTTTCATCAAATTGTTCTTCCTCCTCTGTCTTCAATTAAAAAGAGCAAGTACAGAATAACCTTGTTTGGTCTTCCTGCACTTGCTCTTGTGATTAACGGGTCTGAACATCTTGGGTACGTCCCATGTACCATGATTGAAATGATTTCGCCGTATCCAGGGAAATGTCATGTGCCCGATGATGCAGTACTGGTTTGGCACGGTTTACCGTATGAATGGAAGCCACACCGAACCAACGCTGTAACACATTACGGGTGATCTGCACTTCGATGACTTTCTCACGTTTGGAGATGAAGAGGGTTGACGTGAGCGCACCGGTTCGAAGTTGAATGAAATTCTGATGCAGAATGTATCGGGTATGGAAAAAGTCCATCACTCTGCATGTTGCAATCCACACCAGCAGAATCGCGGAAATCATCCACCAGGCATGTTTCTGCCCAAACACCAATGGTTTGAAGTACCACAATAAACCCGTGATCATGATCCACCCCCAACTTGGTTTGAGCAGGCGCAGCCATAGTGATATTCGTGGAAGTTTTCCCATCTCCTGCGTAACCCGATAGGATGGCAGGATCTCCTCAATCAGGGTATAGGCTTGCTTCACTGGCAAGAAAGGATAGAGCGAGTTGACCTCCTGCTCGGACTCCCCCAGACTACCCGCAGTGGTCAGTTCTACTTCTGCTAATCCAAGCAGCCTTTTCATCGGTGACTGTGTGATTTTCACGGCCTGAACGCGTTCTTTCAGGATTGAAAATGACGTTTGCTCCATCATGCCCTTCGAGATATAGATCCGCTTGGCATCCGAGGTGATCTGGAAATTTCCATACTTTACAAAGGTTCTGACTATGCCCAGAGCAATAGATATGATCAATAAAACCAAAATCATCAAACCGGCTATCCACCAGGAATCGAGCCAGGTTAATAACAAACTTTCCGTTACTTCTTCATCAGGGAAGAAGTCCTTCACCCAGGAATAAAGCGTAGCCAGGACCGGAATCAGTACGAGAAAACTAAGCGAGGTAAAGGATGCTTTGAATATGTCCTTGCGGGTGGAATGATAATGAACAACCCGTTCCTGTTTTTCTTTTACAGGCAGAGACATGGCTTCATCCGTTATAAAAGGTTCGGATTGCGCCTCTCTCTCTTCCATAGCCTGAACCGCATCCAACGTATCATGTTCCTCTGTTGCTCCTGCTGTTTCTGCTTCTTCAGCCATATGACCTGCTACAATTTTCTCCAGCTGTTCCGCTTCGGAAAGTGAAACAACGTGTAACTGAAAGGTAGCATCTTCTCCCTTAATTCCGGTCTCGAATCGAATCGACGTCACCCTGAACAAACGATGAAACAGCGTTGTATGACGATTCACATTCTGGACCTTCGTATAAGGTATCGTTCTTCGGGTACGGTTAAACACACCACTATAGATATGAAAGGCTGTATCGTCTGCTGCATAACGCGAGGTGAACCACTTCAGGATCATGGACAGGATGCTAATGGAGACACCTACATAAAAAGCGATTCTTCCAAAGAATATCCATTGGGACTCCGAGCCCTGACGGAAAACAAACAAAAAAAGGACGATGGCGAACCAATTCTTTACCTGTTTCCACAAGCTCCACAGCATGGTTAATGGATGATGTCGCTTCATATCGATCATTCATCCACCTCATTAATACGTGCATAGGACGCAATCTGATGACGGAGTGCAAGCGCGACTTCCTCTGGTAATGCCGGGATTTCATGCGATGAACCCATCGTGCCAACCGATACGGAATAGAGTCCATATTTTCGCATCAAAGGTCCCTGATTTGTTGTAACCGATTGCACTTTCGCCATGGGGATGATCTGATGTACCTTGGTTAGCGCCCCACGCTTCAGTTGCAGAAACTCCTCATTCACATCATAGTACCAATGCTTATATAACCATGCAGGCTGGATGAAAATATCCCACACTGCATAGAGCACCGATATAGCCGTAACGCCCCACAACAACCACCCAATCCACGTCTTCCATCCATAGATGGAGTCGAGTATTAGGAGTACGGCAAGAATTAGAAAGCCTATCACATTCCATAGGATGGCGCTAATTCTCCACAGGTTTACCGCTTGAGGGGACAGCCGTTGCTCGGGTGTATTCCACTGGATTGACATATGTTCACTCCTTTTGTCCTCGGGTACATAAAAACACACATGATACACTGTACGAACAATCGTTCACGATCGATGCAAAAAGATAAAGAGATGACCCCTATACAATACAGGTCGTCATCTCTTTTGTTCATTTCATTTTACTTTAGTGCATGTTCAAAAAGACTGGTTTTCAGTACCGAGAAGATGGGATGAAGCTAGAAATGGAGTAGCGGAGCGTAGGGAAAACTACGTGAGCAACGGACATTTCGGCTGAATTCCATATTCGATGCTGATGATGCCATTAGGCATCCTTCGTAATCAAAAGCGGGCTCTTTGAACAACCTCTATAAAATCCTGTACTTCACACAGCCAAACCATATGATCTGTTCCTTCGCCCCAGTAGTTCTTCGCCACGACATAGGGTTCACCGAATTTACGTTGCCACTTCTTCTGTGCGATCTGGTAACCGCTATCCAGGCAGAATTGCTGAATCCCCAGCCGTTGCAGTTCAGTAACCAGTGCGAGAATGAGCGCCGAACCAACCCCCTGTCTTTGAACCTCGGGCAACACATACAGGCTACCCAGTTCTCCGATACTGTTCAGCGGGCCCTCTGTACATTCTCGAATCTCCTTACCACAAGGTCCATACGAGATTGTGCCTACAATAACATCTCCCATCTTGGCGACGAGGAAAAATACACTTGATTCTATGTTGTCCTTTGCTTGCAATGCCATGTGAATCATCGCTTTTTTATGGGCTATTTCATCCTGAATATCAACCAGTAGCGAGCCTATTCCCTCCTGTTCAAATGCTGCCGGGATCGTTGTCTCGAATACCCGATACGCTCCCTCTGCATCCGATCGTGTCATAGGTTCAATGGTAATTTTGTCATCCACAGGTTCTTCTCCGTTCCATATACCTTCTTAATCTGTACGTCTCTGAATCAGTCTTCTTAGTTGATTCGCATCTTCAAGAGGAATGCTATATCCAGTATGCGTGTCATCCTCGTTTACTAACAAGCCTTGCATCTTGGGATCCATTCCCAATGAAAAATCATACCGTGTAACCGAACCATCTGCATTATTAATACTCATCTTGTACTGCGTACCATAATCAATAATACCCGGCATACGCTCTGCCTTATGTATGGCCTCCATCATGATTCGAATCTCGTCAGGTCGATCAAACTCAACATCTTGGCATGGTTCCGAGGCAAGGTTGGGATTACACGTTAAAGTGATCAGTACAGGAAGCCCTTCTTCCGCGTTCGATTCATTCGGTTTACTGCAACCTGCAATGAACGTGGCAATGACAAATACGAGCAACACTCCTACATATTTCACCATACTGCGTGCCCCCTGACTTCGTGTTAAATAAACTAGTAATGAGTAGAGAAGTAATAAATACAGTATATAATGAAATGACTCAACTGCACTAACTATCTATATTCATATCAAGTTACGTAACTCCGGGTCCCATGAAGACAACATAGAGATCAGTCGTTCTACGGTCTCTTCCACAAATACTTGAACTCTCTCACCCGTGATGAACTCAGGAGTAATTCCCGGTTCTTCCCCATTAAGAAAAGAAAACGTGTGGTCCCGCCAGCGTACAATCTCATCAGCAGTTAAACGATCCGTCATGTCATAACCTGGTGAACTGTTGAGCACCTGCCATACCTCTTCGCTCCAACTTGAACCTTGATAGAGATTGAAATCGATCTGGTCCGTCTCCTGGTAATATAAACGCGCTAGTTCATCCTTCGATCTGCTACTTCCTGTATGTTGATCTACCTTGTTGACCCGTTCGACGAATTCAGGATGCACACTCCGGAACCAGTAATAGTCTGTCAGCACATGCATAAAGTATCCTCGCACAAACCACTTCCATCCTTCATCGGTAAGTTGGTGCATATAGAATGAGTATAGATCCTTCAGTTCACCAACGTAATCTCCATCATCTTTCGGGTTAAAATGGGTGTATTCCTTATCATCTCTGGTTGTACCTTCGCGCATATGTATGGAATCCGGGGCGATATTCCCCAGATAGAATGAACCTCGATCAGTCTGCATTTGCAGCGAGTCTGCAATCAGATTAGCAATATTGAGATGAACCATAGGTAACGGCATAGAGATGATCTCCTTTTATCGGGAAGTATTCTACTATACTTAGAAAAAGAAACGATATAACCTACTGGTGCAACGTACAGATCACTGGAATAGTGAGACTTCGATGTTCCACCTTTTTCTCACCGTAGATGCTTGACTAACCCTGTATTCTCTCCACTTGCAAGCGGTCAAACAGCTGCTCCAGATCCGTATGGTACTCCGGGTGCTCCTTCACAAGCAGACTAATGTATTCCGATCCACATTCATAGAATACCAGACGATTAAACGGAGCAGTATCTCCAAAATGATTGCTTTCCTGCCCAAATTTTTCCCGAATCAGATTCTCAATATAACGCGCGTAACCCTCGTTCCATTCTAACCAGCTCCAGTACTCGGCTTGTTCTTCATTTAATGAAGTGAACAACGCTTTTCTAGCTGTGTGTACTTGTGTCAGGTCTTTACTCTTCAAAGCAGACAACAATGAGTTAATCCGCTCCACAACGACTTCATCTTCATACGGAAACTCATAATCCAGTTCCCATGTTACACGCTTCAGTTGGTCCATTTTATGCTTAATCTGAAGACGGTTAACGATCCGCTCATCATATTTCTCATATACATAACAATGAACATATTCGTGGAATAGATAGACTTTCTGCTCCAGATCTTTGAACGCTGCATCCGTTACGATCGCACACATTCGTTCGTCCATATGAGGCACTGGCATGGCTGCAAGGCACTCATCAGGAATATATAAATCGTCCGGCACCGTCTTCACCCACTCGTATTGCTGCGTTTTGGACGAATAATCATAGATATATAATAAAGCTTCATAGGCTACAACCACTGGATAATGTTCTGCAAATAAAGGATGTAGGCTGACCAAGTCTTTCTGAAGCTCGTTTAACTCGTTAATTTGCTCTAAAAAAGCATCCATGTCATTAACCCTCTCTTTACTGGATTGATGCGTTAATCATACTAGATTAGGAAAGATAAAACACTGAGAGAAAAATGATAATTCTGTTCGAGTGTGAGATGGTGAACGTTAGAAAGGTGGAAGATTTATAATCAGGTATACATTTTCCTAAGTTCGTTCACCACTGACTACATGCCAATGTTGATGCTTCGTGTCTTGATAGTTGCCCAAGTTAGTTATAATCTTCGACGAGCCTGTCTGGTTCACCATGTCAGCAGCAATCTTTTTAATGACACGCATCATTTCCAATAGTAGCTCATCATTATTCTCTTCTTCTTCTGAAATGAAGGACTGAATATGAGTCTTGGGAATTACAACAATGTGATGCTTGTAGTAAGGCCGAGTGTGATGATAAGCCATAACGTTATTTGTTTCCATGACAACTTTGACTTGCGTTTTACCACTCAGCACCTCATCACAATAGAAGTCCTGCGTCATAACATGTCCTCCTCTTACTAGTGAGTTCTGATATACCCTGCTTTCTTCAACACATATTCCGTAAACGGATTGATCTCAGGGATCGGCTGATTCAGATCAAAATATCGGAGTTCCAGACCTTCATCGTCCATAATGGTTGGGCTGCCCTTGATACCTTCAGCTTCATAAACAGCCATGACGTTGTAAACTTCATCACCGTGTGGATACTGATAGTACATATCCTCACCTGAAAAAATGCTAATGAGTTTGAACGATTCCGCTCTCAGTCCGGCCTCTTCATACAATTCCCGCACAGCTGTTTCCTCCAAAGACTCCCCGGGTTCCATGGATCCCCCAAGTGTCCCCCAATCCAAGCTATCTGTACGTTTTTGTAGCAACAGGTGACCTTCCTCGTTGAAAACGAGTACACATGAGCCCGCCATAATTAGAGGACGCGGGCCCACCAGTTTTCTTAGCTCCATGATATATCCCATCCATGCCTCTCCCCCATCTTCAAAGTGCATACGTTAAAACGTATCCTTATGATTTGGTCAAGATTCCCTGATCCACGGATTTCTGAATAAGCTGCTGCGCATACTCCCACAATGTTTCGGAACCGTTTGCAATCTCACGGTTTCTGTTTAACACCTGTTCGCTTGTAATGTTATATTTCTGCCACGTATCTCCCTCATTCTGATGATTGTGGATAAGAGGCTGCAGCCGATCGAGAGATGAGGCAAATTGTGCTTCAGGCGTCTGCTTTGCTTCAAACTCTAACCATAACTGGAGTAGTTCTTCAGCCTGTTCCTTAGGCAACATACCAAACAGCCGATGAGCCGCTTGGAGTTCACGATCATATTTATCCGTATGTCCCACCGTATCATAAGCGAACGTATCTCCGGCATCAATCTCGACCAGATCATGAACGAGAAGCATCTTAATGACTTTGAGGATATCCACATCCTTGTTGGCATGACTCTGCAAAACCAAGGCCATCATCGCCAGATGCCAAGAATGCTCCGCATCATTTTCAAGTCTCTCACCATGCATAATTCTCGTCTTTCGTTCAATCGTTTTGAGTTTATCAATCTCAATGAGAAATTGAATCTGATCCTGTAATGATTCGCTCACAGCACATCCTCCTTCATGTCAGATACCCATCTACGTGGATAGATCATACCAGTAAACTCTATAGTTAAAATCCAGTGACATGCCCATCCCCTGTGCCAGACGAATTGATCCCGCATTGTCCGGTGAACAATCCCAATACGGATGTATGCCTACACGACCGCATTCTTCCACAAAAGCTTTTGCCACCATCGCACCATAATTCCTTCTTCTGTAGACTTCAACCGTTTCAATTTCAACCGCATGTGTCTGATCTGCAGTAAATGCCGAAAAGCAAACACTCGTGATATCATCATTATGCACTGCAATATAGCCAAAGCTATGTTGTAAAAAATCATCTATTGTCGTCCAAAAGTGAGAGATTTTATCTTTCAGGAATGGAGAATTGTTATATCTTTTCTCTCCTAATAGTACTCATCTATCCTGAGAATTCTGACTTCCTCGTCCTGAGAAGCACATATATCGAGAGGTACTTGCTGACTTATCGGATTTGGATTCAACTTGAATACATGCTGAATATCACTGGAGATATCTCTTTTCCCCGAGATGTGTTGAAGAACATCTTCCCAGGTTTCATCCACCACACCAATTTCAACAGCATTAATATGTAAGTTCAATAACTCAGGTTCAATACGTTCCCGCATGTACTCTTTCAATTCATTCAGAAAGGGCTCACTTCGAGAGTTGCCAATCAACTGAAAACCAGATTGTCCATGTATCCAAATTAGTGCTGCAGTGATATTCTCTTCATCATCGACATAGATCCGTCCCGGATTCAAGCCAGACGCCACCGCCTTGACTTCAATATTCTGACACGAGTCCGTGAGATGTTTTACTTTGTGGAATTCATGTTTATTAATCTCGGTAATCATAGGTTCATTCCTCCTATAACGGCAGCTCAGAAATTATTACATCATTCGTGTAATCAGATCAAGTATCTATTAAGCAACTCTTGAATCTTAAGATTATGCTTTTCCAGCCAATTCATGTTCCTCTCAAACTGTTCAATCATAAACGTGAAGTTGTGCTCAATTGTTGCTCCTGCATAATGCTGACCAATATAAAAATGAAGTACTGCTATATAATAGATTTGTGTAAGTAAAGGTAAGTAACTAAACTCAAGCGCTGAATGCTTGCGTTCACTGCCATATCCCTGAAGAAAGGACTCGATCATTTCCATGGACCCTTGGGATTCCTGAACCACATGATTGAAGCTAATTACAAATTCCATAAAAGCAGCATCCACACCAATAAAATCAAAATCCAGTACGCCTGTGATCTCCTCATTCTGAGCCAGCAAATTATAAATCAACAAATCATGATGAACCAACTGTTGTGGTAACACCTCTAACTGCAGATTGGAACTCTCAATTTCTGTGATCATTTTCTGGTAAAAGGTAACCCTTGAGACTGATAATTCAAAAGGTGAATTTTTGTAAAAAGCCTTAATCGATTGATAATTAGCTAACGGATGAATTTCGTACATTTTAGTAAATGAACTCCCCCTGTAAACTTGCTTGCCTATTGGGAACCCCTGCATCCGTGTCGAAAACTCACCCACCAACTGCCCGAACTTCTTAAATTTGTCTACGCTAGACAAATGGGGTACAGTACCTTCCAGAAAGCTTGTAATAGCCGCAAGCGTCCCGTCTTCTAATAATAAATAGTTTTGTCCGTCTATAGCCCTGTGAAAGAGTGGGACCTGAAACGAAGAATGTGCGCTTTCAAGAAACGCTGTCACTTTACATTCAAGTTCAATACCATCCACCGTTTTGAGATATCTGTTGTAGATACGAACGATAAACCTCTGTCCATGTATTTCAAGAATTTTGGTCGTATTCGTCAAGCCAAATGGAACGGCTCCCAAGGTATACTCGGTATCTTCGAAATAATGAGAAATGATTTCATCAAATCTTATATTCATAGATTCTCGTCTCTTCATCATCCAGCAGATATCCTTTACCGATATAGGCCCAGTTATTTTTTTCATAATAATCGGTCAGATCAGTACACAAATAGAGCTTGGCATACCCTTTTGCTTTCACCTCATTTAATGCATGGGTCTGAAGTTGTCCACCTAGGTTTCGGCCCCGATATTCTGGATCAACATGAAGACATGCAAACCAGGGAAAGAGATCCTGTCTGCTATTCAGATCGCTTCGTAATAATGCGTAACCACCGATAATTCGGTCTCCATCCAACATCACATAAAATCTTGGTACATCACTCTCTGTATCCACAGAACGCTCTATACAATCTCGATAGAAATGGAGGCTTGATTCCGAGCCCCATTGTTTCCAGAAATACTGTACCGCCTCTTGCAGCGCGTCCGGCTTCTGCCGAATATCAAAAATTTGCAACATGTTAATCTCCCTTCACGCTTTTTGCTTTCGTATATGATCAGGTGTCCAATTCAACGTTCAGTTCACGCACAAAAACAGCTGTCCCCTTCATTCTGACATCCATATCCTCACCATCTCGAATCACACTCACTTGAACCTTTCCATCTCTTCCAATCTCATGTCCTTGCTCTATCACAAACTGTACCTCATCAATCTCCGGTTTCACATAGGTTAAATAATAAGCACCCATTACCCCGGAGGCTGTTCCAGTCACTGGATCTTCCGTCGTACCTGAGAACGGTGAAGAGAAATGTCTCGCATGCATCATCGCATCGGAATCACGGGTTTCGAAACAAAAGGGATGCAGGGAAGCTTTGGGATTCTCAATTAAAATTCCTGGGAACAGGGAAGAATCCGGTTTCATTTTCATAAAAGAGTTCAGTTCACGAATCGGAATTAATACCGTCCAGGTTCCCGTACTTCCGTAGACAATTGGAGTAGAAAGGTCAACCTCATCCAGAGTTAGGTTTATGGCGTTTACCAGCTTCTCGATATCCCCCTGGAAAGGTATAAACTGCGGCTGATCCTGTTTCATTTCCATGTAAATGGTGTCGGCATTGCGCTCAAATCGTATCGGTAATATCCCTACATTGGTTTCAATCGTGATCAACTCTTTGTCACCCAACATACCGCGTGTCTTCAAACCATACAGTGATGCCATTGTGGCATGACCACACAGATTAATCTCATGGCCAGGTGTAAAATAACGTAATCGGACGTCAGCTACTTCAGAGTTCAACACAAATACCGTCTCATTAAAACCAACTTGATAAGCGATCTGCTGCATCTCCGTCTCACTGAAATGATCAGCATCAAAAACCACTCCTGCCGGGTTACCTTGACCCGGAACGTTAGAGAAAGCATCATAATGATAAACCGTAATTCTCCCCATGGTTATAACCACCTTTGCCCTAATTTACGAGAAACACAACAGAACCAACGTACTCATCTGATTTCCTCCCGTACCTATTAGACTGACTTAAACTCTCTATCCAAAATCGAGAAAAAATACTGGTCTGTCCACTGATTGTTCCACCATAATTCTTCCTGGAAGATGGCCTCCCGTGTCATACCCACATGCTGCATCAGTGCGGCTGAGCGAACGTTTTGTGAATTACACATGCCGACGACCTTATGAGCTTGTAACTCTTGAAACGCAAATTGTAACAAAAGACGGGTAGCCTCGCTCCCATATCCGTTGCCTGCGTATTCCGAAAGTACGGCGAATCCAAGTTCCCAGCTTTTTCGGTAATCCACATAACTCCACATCTGAACGATACCAATGGGTGTATCTTCCGGATCATTCAAGCGGCGTATAACGAAATCATAGGCATACTGCTTCTCATCTGCGACAGCAAAATGGCTGCGATATTTCTCACGGACCTTTTCCTCATCCGTTTCAACAGTTTCCTCAAAGCTCCATATGTTTGTTTCACATTCAAGTTGACCTATGAAGTCGAGGTCCTGCTCTGTGACTGTTGTTATTCTTACCTTCTCTCCCACGAATTCCATGTGGATTCATCTCCGTTCTGCAAGGATCATTGCTTAGGAATCTCCCATTCTGTATTAAGCAATCCTCTACCAATATTCCATTTGGCAAGCAAAGCCCTCTGTCTGTTTTCCAGATCAAGATAGGGTGCTGCAACACAGGATAGCGTGTCGAACATATGGATAAAATGAGGCCCTTCCTTGAAACGTCGAAGCCCGCCATATTCTTCATCATCTGCTGCCCATACAATCTTTTTAATCCCCGACATTAATATGGTGCACGAACACATGGGACAAGGCTCACAGGTAGTATAAAGCGTCAAGTCTTTCTTCTTCGAGAATTTCTTCTTCTCTACATCCAGCAAATGTTTTCCTGCCCGACGAATGGCATCCACCTCAGCATGTGCGGTGGGGTCGCAATCCGAGAAGACTCGGTTCCGGCCTTTACTCACGACAATCCCATCCACATCCACGATTATCGCTCCAATCGGATACGTTCCTTCAGTAAATGATTGTTCTGCTTCTTCCAGAGCCAAAGTTAGATACTCATAATCCGATAACTTCATTGAAAATCCCCCTAAGTGCAGTTATAGTCGCTTATAAAGCAGATCCTTGTCTAATGTGTAGTAAAAGAGATTGTCGGGATCTCCTTTAAAAGTTCTTGATCGTGTACTGCCCTGCTTCACCAAGAAAATCACTTTTGGTTAACCCTTCTTCTCCGAGTACCATCCTGTAGTTCGATATCGTACCATCATGGGAAATGATAAACGTATTGCCGCTCTGTTGCCTGCACCATTCAAGAAGCTGTTCAGCTAATTTCTTGAATCGACGTGCATCCATCTGATTAATACTCTCTTCCCAACAATCCAACCCCAACTCGACCTTTCTTAAGTCAGTATACTGATGGCTGAGTTCTTCCTTAGAATAGATCTGATCGCAGACGAAAGGTACAAACTCTGGATTCTGAGGAAACATTCTTGGGCCAACCAGCGGGCTTAAGAACACAAGATTTTTGTTAGGGATCAGAAGTTGTGCTGTTTCAATAGTACGTTTTGTTGGACTGACCAAAATGACGTCTTCAGGTGCAAAAACCATTTGTTTTCGCAACGCTATGACCTGACTTTTTCCCAATTCAGTGAGACCAGGATGCAGGCAATTTAATTGGTTTGGGTAATCCATCAAATGTTCGCCATGACCATGACGAATAAATGTAATGTCCATAAGACCTCTATTCCTCTATTTCTGAATGAAGTGTTTGATGCTTTTTGCATCAAGGAGAGTAGTCAGTTCCTTTCTCAAAAACACAGGATAGACTTCCATTCGCTCCAGTTCGTCCAAGGAAAACCATCGGAAGATTAACTTACCGTTATCCTCTAGACCTTTGAATTCTATTTCACTATAAAGCTTATGGGCTTCCGGCAATGTGATGACATAATAAAAACCAACTTCATGATACTTCAGGCCATCATATTCAAAGAAATCTTCACTAACATATGCGAGCCTTTGCGCTTCTACATGAACACCCAGTTCCTCCATCATCTCTCGCACAATAGCCGCTTCTGTTGTCTCGTTTAATTTCACCCGACCTCCGGGCAGATTCCAGAAATCATCCTGTTCAGTCGTATGCAAAAGAACTCTTCCCGCATCCATCACAATACCTGCCACACGGAAGTTGAATTTGTTGTTATTTTGTTCATACGATACATTATTGTTATCTGCAGTGGTCATCTCGCTGACCATCCATCAGCAAATCCGTCCATGAATCCCATGATGAATGAGGGAATGATGAGTACGAGCAATAAAATTAAACTGGCTATGCCCCATCTAAGAATTACTTTCCGTTTGCTTCGAACACCTATAATAATTAAGATTGCGGTTATTGCAATTAAGGCTACTCCATAAAATGTCATAAAACTGACCTCCGGTATGTATGTATTCGTATTTCAATAAGGTTACTCCAGAATCTTTTCTAGTTTGTGCCTACAAGCCTCGCGGTCATAATCCGAATTATCCAGCCATACCTTATCCATTTGAAGTAACCCGAAGATTTCGGACTCCAGCTTCTTTCTTTCCTGCAAAACCTGTACCGTACCCTCAACACCCTGATAACCCTGTGTCTGCCCCAAACCCTGGTTCGTATAATAATTAATGAATCCTTCTGACCATTCTTTTGGTCTTTCACTAACCGCCTTATCAAAGGTATAGGATATATCCTTCTGGTCGATATAGATGAGAAGCGGATTCAGAGCATGAATGATACGCCCCAGTTCCAATACATACTGCACGTTCTGCTCTTTGGGTTGATTGCATTTTACGAGACCCATAGTTAGTGGATTCTGGATAAAACAACACTCAAATATCGTGATGCAATCATCATTCGTGTTTAACACGTTTTGGGCGAAATCTTGCCACTTCTCGGTGATCAGCTGAACATTTTCCTCAAAAGGAATTTCGTAAATATCTCGGCTGAAAATATCCTGTACAATGTGATCGGGAAGCTTTATTCCCCATTGCTCTTTCATCTTACGGTATGGAATCAGGAAACCTTGATCATGGACCGTCGCATTGCTTTTCAGAATCTCTCTGTATTCTTCATGTGTTTTCAATAAAACCTCGAAGTCTCCAGCATAATAAAAAGATACGCCCTCGTAATCAGCAGGGTGATCCAGGTTTCCTTCTTGAAATAGTTGTACCTCCTTGCCTTGTCCCTTTAAAATTTCGGAAACCATCTCGGCAACCGTTGACTTGCCTGAACCCGGTAAACCTTCAATCAGTATTAATCGCCTTGCCATCATTACATCACCCTTTATTTTGTGTGAAGATATGGATCTTCCATGTGTCAGACACTATGTTATTAATCAATATCTGCAATAACCCATTGCGCGTTATCGCCATCTTCTTTCTTTTTCCAAAACACCATCGTATTGTTATACTCTTCGTTGTTCTTTTTTAACTCATTAACCGTCACCACTGCCTGAAAGAGCTTCCTTTGCTCCTGTATAGTTATGTCGCTCATGGGAGTAACCTTGAGAACTTTGTATCTTCCCATACCTGATATAGGAGATTTTGGATCAAAAAGATTCATATATCGCTTTTCATCCTCTTCGTATAAATAACGCATACGTGCATTCATAAGTTTGACGATTTCCAATTTGTCCCCTGTATAGTTTGTTTCATCGAGATACTCTGGTGGGATGTCTTCATTCTCTTGGGATGTCGATATTTCTTCATCCTGTTGTGTCACTTTTGCTGTGACACTTTGAACCGAGGAATCTATTGATCGCTGTGCATCTTCAGTGTTTCCCTTGTTCTGACAGGCCGCTAGAAGTAGAAATAATAATGAAACTACGGTTAACTTTTTCATAGTCAGCCCTCCATTCAATCATGGATAATACTCCCCTGGTAAAGACCTTAAATGCCTATAATTTAAAATAGAGACTTCCTATGTATGTAAAATTTTATCTCAAGGTACATCATAACCCATAATGTGGAATTTGCGAATAAACGAAGTTAACCATCTCTGTTTCTATCGTATTTCACGCAAAAAACCACACTTCTCTGCACGAGTTACATCATGCAAAGCGCGTGGTTATCAGTAGAACCTTATTCTAAATTTTGTAACTGTCCACAATCAATCTAGCTATCTATTAAATAGCATATTCATTATACCGACCGCTTCAATCTGGATCTCTTTTTCTTCATGATCCGAGAAAAGGTAACTATATGTTGAAAAGATCCCCATATGCCGTATATGTCCACCTTTAACATGAAGATTCCTTCCCTCACCATCGATTTTCTGCACAAACGTCCTGCCTTCATTCACATTATACGAAGAATGGATGTTATGTTCAGTTGCGAGCCATGCGACAAAATCTTCTTCGTTTGGATTGGTCATTACTAGAATAACGAACAGAACAACAAGCACAACAATTCCCGCTCTTAGTCCCGCGCCCCTCTTGCTAACATGCTGCGTGTTCTCACGCTCCATCCCGTTCACCCCGTTTCTTGAACAGAAATCTCTACGTTCTTTGCCAAAACCCAACCACTCAATCCATACGAGGATGAGATCACCATGTACTTGTATTTCTCCTCAATCAGCCGGATTTGCAATTCGTCATAGGAATCATAACTGACAGGCCAACCGTAGCCCTTCCCCGACTCTAACAACTCTCGATTATGAGGGACAAAATGCTCTATGTCCCAATCATCGAGATCCAAAATAATACTGCCATGCAGCGGTGTATCAAACGTATGGGCCATTACACCAGAGAATAAAACATCCATATTTTTCGGCACATCATGACTCGAACGAGTACACATCCTTATCCTTTCGTTCTCTAAATCGACTTCGTAGCTTAATATGATGTTGTCATGCAAACTTGGCATAGTCCCCCGCCTTCCAGTATGTCTGTTAGCTCGTTTATTCCATGCCTATGAATTACCTCATCCCGTATGTTCATATATTAAACACCATAATATTGTTTATAGTCTGAGACCCATTCCACTTTGGAAAAATCAACAAAGTCATACGGCTCGCACTGTTTAAGGTAAAGCAACTCCTTGTGCGCCTGTTCCCCGTCCATATTTTCCAGGTAAAACAAGGTCTCCTCATACCCTGCACCACATAATAACTGCACATCAATATAACTGCCCGTATCCTGATTCTTTCGTTTGGCTTGCCAGATCAGCGTGGTGTCCTCCACATTTCCAATACAGAATAACATGATGCACAACAGTCTCAGAACCTCGTTATCCTCTGACTTCCGGTTCTCAATCTCTTGCTGAAGCAGCTGTCGGATGGCCTCCCGGTGTACCTCATCAGGTTCCAATTCGTACAACTGCAACAGTTTTTCCTCGTTCATACGTGTACTCCCTACCTACTTGAGAATGTTATTTAACTCTTCCGCTTTTTTCCTGCTATCTATTCTAGCATAAAAATAAAAAGCGATGATGTGCAGCACGATAGATAATAACCACATGCCGGGGAACCAGGGAGCGATGAATTGGAACATGTCTACCGAGAATAACCATACCATCGCCATACCTCCTGCAATATTGAATGTGGAAGAAATGACGATATTCCATATCGGTTTTAACGTAAAATAGTTCCACAGTATGTTATACATCATTCCAAACAACAAAGCTGCAATAAAAGCAATACCCGCTATGTTCCATAAATAGGACATCTGAATGGGCAGATCACCAAAGAATATTGTAGCCAAGAGTGTGATCCATAGCGTCATTATAGTGAATACTTGGAAAAAGGAATGCCTAAGCTGAATGATCATGATAATTTCCCCCTAAAGTTTTTAATATAAAATCGGCTGACGAAGTAACTGGAGCTATCGCTCAGGTCTACCTTAATTCGGGCATGGTCTGTTGCAGAGAATGCGGTGATGTACCGCGTATTGATGATCGTTTGATTATTGATTTTTACAAAATGAAGGTCATCCAGATCCTCTTCTACAAATTTCAGACGTTTATGAAGCAAGTACCTCTCACCTGAGATCACCCGGACACAGCACATCCGATCCTCTGATTCAAAGGCAACCACCGAGCTCAACTGGATCTGTATATTGCGATTATTCTTGGCATGGATGACCGTTAATTGAGTTTCCGATTCACAGATTGCCTTCTGAATACGGTCCCACTTCGACTTCTCCGCAGGATGGGTTATGACCTTGGCTAACCTTTTTTCAACTGTCGTGTCCTCTTCAAAAATGACTTTCATGTGTTTGCCCCTCCTCTCACAACTCATATTACAAGCATAGTTACGGCAATCCCACTGTACTGCGTTTTGTTGCATGATTTTGCAAGTTTGTTGCATCGGTACTGCATAGATACTAAAAAGAACCACTCCATAGGAGCAGTTCTTCTATGTACTCATCCAGAGCATTCAAGGCATGAGCTATTCTTTTTTTATCAAGGTGCTGCCTTAACCTACTCAACCTCCAGATACATCTCCTGATTTTGCAGGATCATCTCATTCATATGTGTAATAGCTGCTTGCGCCACGGTCTGATAGGTCGCATATAACACCTCAGTTCTCTGAAACAAGATCGGGTCCTTCTCCAGATCCGTTGGCAGCACCTCACGCCAATCTTCACCCACTTTATTTTTGTCCGTAATGAGCCTTTCAATCTGGTCCAATACAGTCACCATCTCATCTATACGAAAAAAACGCATCCCTTTTTTAATCCCATGCCAACTCTTGATCTCAATGATGTTATATGCCGAAAACCAATAAAATTCTGCCAGACTCTTCGTATGATTATGATAGGAATAGAACAGAAATAAAGCTTGTTGCCCTTCATGTAACTGTCGGTATATCTCTGTTTTGGCGGCCATATCTCTGCCCCGTACCGAAACAAGCATCGGTTCAATACACAGCCAGCTAAGCTGCTTTGAATATATATTTTCTGGTCGAAGTTTAGCCTTCATAACATGCTCCTCTCTATTCACCACTTTAAGGATTCTCTGGTGCTTTCACTGCGGGGTCATTCTCTCCGCCCATTCTGCGTCTGGATGTCTCCATCTTCCCTGTCGAAGGCACATGTTCAGACGCTTTAGCTAATCCGAATGTGGGCATGTTGCCGTATATGGTCTCGAAGGAACCTGACTGAGCCTTGTATGTTTCATGATAGATCCCTACAGTTCCATCTGAACCGATGGAGCGGTTGAATCTTTTCCAAGCTTCCAAGTGTAGTCCGCCCCGTGCGTATTTCTCCAATTCATCGTAAGAGCGCCAGTATTGGAGTAGCGTCACCCCACGCCAGCTAATAAAATACTCTGTACTCAGAAATCCAGTCTCCGGATTCATATACAGTTCTTTAATCATCGGGCCCATGGACTTTAAGACAGGCAGCCATTTATGTATAGCCCACAGACGATTGATCCTCATTCCGATGATAAAAACAACAAATTCTCCCTCAATCTGAGCGGAGTATCTTCCCTTATATATATTCGGCACGTCACCCCTCCTTCTCGTCAAAAACAATCGATTTCATCGGATCTGGACGCCCCTTCCTATCTGCTCATAGGCATTCAGGGGAAACTCAAAACTCCACCGTTTGTGATATTCCTCCAGTCCCATTTCCTTCAATTTGCTTAATTCTCTGTAAAATAGCTTAGTCAACTTGACCAAGGTTAACTCCTCGGACATAAGTAAACGGCCCTCTGTAACGGCTTCCGTGCTAAAGTTATCACTCATCTCATACACAATGAATTGAACGATTACCTGCGAACGTTTCTTGATCCAGAAGCGATATTCTCCAGGTTCGGTCTGCATAGTCATGGTTACCTCCGTGGCTCCTTTGTGCAATGCAACGAATTGACGTGCTATCTCATCCACCGCATCCGACAAAAAAGAAACCGGAATCTCAATCTGTTCTCCCTGATCAGGTTGAACCAGAATATCCAGCCATCAGTGCGGTTCAAGCGTCATAACGATGTCCATAGTCATCCTCCTTTATGCAATTCTATGAAGCAGATTAACTGGAAACCTACTTTCAGATATAACCGCTGTGCCGCAGTATTTCCTTCATTTACAGCTAAAATAATCTCATTGATCTTCGAATGCAGCATGCGAACGAATTTGTGCAGTGCCTTCATTGCTGCGTAAATCTTTATAAACATCCCATTTCGTATACAATTGTTTTAGCGCTAATCCTGTTGTATGTATAAACTCTTCCATAGCTTCCATGGATAAAATATTTAAATCACCCAAAGGTTCGTTGTCAGGGTTAGCTAGAAACTCAAGTTTCTCTCCTCTATACTGGTACACCTCAGATTCCAGCAATCCGCCTAAATCAAATGCTCTTCCCACATTCAGCTCATTTAACCAATCGTTGGCCCTGTTCCAATTCCGTAAAATCATAAACTCCAGTTTTGTGACATCCTGTGTATACTCACTTCTTCCGTTAGGATGGACTTCATATGCAGGATAGATATCGAATGTCCACACGCGATCCGTATAGATATGGGCGATGTAACCGCACAGATATTGCAGGAATTTGGGATCACTATAAGCTAACTTCTTGTTGGATTCAAAAAATCCTTTAAGTTCTTCGTCTGTTGCGAATCTTCCTGCCTCTGGCATGAGGTGGGTTTTTGCCTTTTCTGTACGAAGATTAGTTCTTACATGGATCGAATCAGGAGCAAGGCTTCCCAATAACAATTCAGGGGATGGCTTGGACATCAATTCGGATGCAATTGCAAAATGAACCATAGGCCAAGGCAATGTAAAAACTCCTTTCTTTATTAAAAGGCTCAACTTTGATGTTCTATGATTTACAAAGCTAAGTGCTCACTCTCTTGTACATGTATCAATTCAATATCCTCACAATAAAATCCTAAGATTCCGTTCTCATAGTCTTCAACGTAATATTTCATCGGATGATATCCGTGGTCTTTCAGATCTTTAATATTAAACCCACTTATCTGAACTAGAACACCATGAGGCTTATAATGAAAACTTTCAATATTAGTGAATCTAAAAAATAATTCATATGTAACATTGGAGAATTTCATTAAAAATGTAATATCTGCTATCGAAATATTTTCATAATATTTGTCTTGTTTTATATACAGATTCAACCCAGCAACCCACTCCAAATTTTGAACAGAAAAGGTTGGAATATAAGGTTGAATTATTGCCATGTTTTTCACCATGATCTAACCTCTATTCATTTTGAACTATTATATTAACGATATCACTGGCGTAGCAATTTAGACTCTCCTTGCTTCAAGTCTACAAATATAGGCTTCTGCACATTGTTAATTGTGGAAATATCAATCTCATCCAGACTTTTAAAAACAAGCTGTAATGACTCCTTTTGTTCATCTTCAAATAAAAGAGTTACCTGATCATCACAGAGTTTTCCTTCCAACTCCGCAATAACGTCAAATAAAAACATTACAAATACTACTTCATTTCCATCCGGATACGTATACTGCATTCTCTCACCCGTGTAGATCGAGGACAATTCATAAGAGCTCACTTCAAGCCCTGTTTCCTCTTTCACTTCTCTAATCATGGTTTCTTCGATTCGTTCACCTGGCTCCATACCACCACCGGGTAACCCCCAATCTCCATAATCTGATCTCTTTTGCAGCAGAACCCTCCCCATATGATCTCGAATAATAGCTCCACCCGTAACTACAATACGACTAGTCATTACTCTTGCTCCTCTCTGTTGAGTTGCTCCTCAACAGCTTACGATTTTAATCAGGAACCTTTTCTATCGATTTATATCCCAAAATGCACAATACATTTCCCATTTACCTCAGCATACTTTGCCATATTTGCAAGCTTGTTTAATTCGTTGATTAATTCAACTTTGTTGTACACAAGTTTCTCGTAGCAGCCCTTCCGTTCTTCTCCATCGAAACAGTAACTCCCTGTCAGAACAATCGGATCCGCCGCATGGCTGAATAGATCAATCCAGGCCCGAATGAGTTGATGAAACTCTAACAAAACATCCTGTTCTTCAATAACGGTTATTCCATAGTTGTTCAGCCCACTACATCTCATGCAGGTAGATGGATTCCATGTATCCAACCAACAAAGGGAATCATAGATGTACGCAATGAATTCGTCTTCCAAGGTCGCATGATTCTCTGTGGTTAATCCACTTCCATGTATTCTCCCTTGTGAATCCCATGAGTAGGAGGTATGAATATTCCCGTCTACTTGCGATTTGTTTTCGATAACAAAATGATGCTTTGGCATTCCTACGTACTTCCCCCTTACACGTCACTCCCATAGGACTCCTCTTAATTCATCATAACCCATGTATTGGTAAATGGAAATTGAAAAAGATCCTATCTAACTCCCAAATTAGGAGAAGCAAAATAGGACCATGAAAAAACTTCCTTACATTCATAAAATCCTTCGTCTATTCAGAAATTCTGTTCCTTCTTCTCGATAAATCTCTATAGATTCATTTGTCACATGATCATGCCTCAGTGTTCCCATATAATCTGTTCCAGGTTTGTTCGATCTATAATCTGAATCCACCGTGTAGATATTGAAGTGCACCGCATCTTCGTCCTCTGATACATCTGTTTTATCAAAAAGTGAAATCATCTCATCTTTACCAAGAAACCTAAATGGAGAATCCTGACGCTCTATAATATAAAATGGATATGTGAGGTTTTCTATCTGAATGAATTTCTGGTATGCCTTAAGCTCATCGGGTATAAGATGCATGTACTGTCTAGCTACATCTTCTGCCTGAAATACACCTGAAATCCACTTCAAACTCCCCTTGGTTGCTACGATAATGAACAGAGCAATCACCTTCTAATTCAAATATTATTTCTCTCTTTCACGCACAAAAGTCTGGGACAAAATCCGGTGGCTGCCAGCGATGTTGTCAATCTCAATGCTATATTCAGACTCGGCATATTCAATCTGATGTTGCTCATAATATCTTTTCCAGAACGAAACTGCTGCTGCATTGTTAGCAAGCTGCTCCACTTTGAATGTACCCTCAAATTGAGCAAAAACCAAGTCAACCGCTTGTGCTGCCAGCCCCTGTCCGCGATATTTTTTCACCAAGAACAGCTCTTGCACCGTATAATCCACATCTTCCGGCACATATGGAGGTGAGCACACCAGTACGAATCCAATAACCTTCCCTTCATACTGAATCAAAAACGGATGTAATTCATCACGTTCCAGATATAGATAGGTGTTCGTTGGGTCATATTTCCCCTGTTCAAGTAGATCTTCGCCAGAAAATTCAGACAGATCATATAAGTACAAGTTGTACAGGTTGAGAAACAATTCCTTTTGTTCTGCCAAAATACTCGTAATTTGTACATTCATCTTCATGCCACATCTCCCTTAGTAAATGAGTTGGCTAGTGATCCATACATAACCTTACCGATTCCACAACGAGCTTGCTGTGCCCTGTTCTCAATATATCGTTTCAACCCGAGCAGATATAGGCAAAGTTTGGTTTAAACCATGGAGTAACCTTACTTTCACAGTGGACATGAACATTTGGACAAAAAAAGACTCCCTAAAGAGTCCGATTATTGGTCTTGTCTTTATTTTTCACCAAATATCCACTGGCAAGCGCTGCGGGAGCGATAAAAGGTAAGAACGTCAACCAATCCATGAAAAGAAGTATAGGAACGAAAATAAATATTACACTGATATACATCATGACTGGAGATTTTTTCTCCAACCCCTGAACACCGAAAACAACTCCTGCCAATGAGATCAATAGGACAAAAGCAACGTTAAGCACGTTCATAACCATCACCTCCACTGGCATGTAGCCAACACTTATTGAATCAGATAATCAACCACAGGATATGAGATCACATTGCGATCTCTATACGTTGAAATCACCGCTTCGTGATGTGTGCTAAGAATTCCATTTTGCAACATCACCGGCCGGAAACCTCGCTCCATCGCTCCGTTGTAGGTGAATAGAACACATTCCTCTGCGGCAAACCCGGAGATAATCACCAATTCAATTCCATGACTCTTCAAAACCTGCTCCAGGTTCGTCTGCCAGAAAGCATTGGAAGCTTCTTTGGTAACTGTGATATCCTTCTCATTCACATCTACCTCGGGAATAATACGATATTCTTCCGGTGGTGCCTCCTCCATGCCCTCCACATCCTGCACGTGAACGACCGTATGATCATTCGAGCGAAGCACATTAGCCACATGGTTAATATACTCACAAGCATGGTCTATCGAAGTCTGATCCATCTTTTTCCGCACAATACTCTCCTGCATATCAACAATCAGCAAACCTACTTTCATCCAATCTCTCCTCAGAAATAAATTTTACGCCCATGGTTGAGTAACTTCCCTTGTTAAACTGAGAACTTAATCCTTAAATAATTCATTCAGCATCCGGTCGCGGTTCTCCAGAAAACTGCGGGTAATCTGATAGTGATCGGTATCCTCATAGGCTACCTCTTGAATATGGCTATCGTCAAAACTCAAAATCTCTGCCCCCGGATATCCCAGCAAAATGGGTGAGTGGGTCGCAATAATGAATTGTGAAGTGCCCGACAGATCATGAAGGATACGCAATAAAGAGAGCTGCCTTGCTGGGGACAATGCGGCTTCGGGCTCGTCGAGCAGGTAAATGCCTTTGGAACTAAAGCGGTTGACGAACAGACTGAGAAAAGACTCCCCGTGTGATTGTTCATGTAATGAACGCCCGCCATAATATTGAAGCGATGCTGGCATCTCATCGACATGTGATGCGAATTGATAGAACGATTCAGAGCGCATGAAGAAGCCATTCGTTATTTTGGGCAACCAGGCCAGCCTGAGATAATTCCCGAGCGAGGATTCCGAAGCATGTGTCTCATAGGTATTATTCCTGCCGCCCCCTGCGGTATTGAATCCACATTGATGAGCGATGCCTTCGAGCAGCGTAGATTTCCCTGAACCATTTTCACCTACAAAAAAAGTAACGTTATTCGTGAGCTCCAATCGTTCCAAGGACCGGATCGCGGGGATGTCAAAAGGGTATTGGTCTCGATTCTCGATCTTGGCCGACATGAGTTCTACACTTCGAAGATACATAATCAACCTCCCACATTTATTTTATATAAGTTTAACTAAAGAATATTTACAATTATGAGGATAACGAAAAGCTGCGGGTTTATTGCCTTCATAATAGAAGTGCCCAGTCCAGGATAAAGCGTAATGGATGACAGCGAGTAGCAGCGTGACTTTGATATCAATAAACAAAAAAATCCATGCCACAAAGGCCGACAAAAACGCGAAATAATGCAAAATGCGGTTGTTCCGATCCTGATGCTCCTGAAGGTAATAACGCAAGTCCTTGCGCACACGATTCAACATCAACCCACATCCATTTCACCTAAAATAAGGCTCCTTATTTCCCACTCCATCGTAACCTATAACGGGGTACATATGAAACCGTTTCAACCAAAAAAGAGCAAGCCATAGGCTCACTCTCTCTTCAGGTTAATAGACAAATCTGCGCTGCGCCCAATAGCTGAATACAAAGATCGATACCTCGGTCAATAATTTGGCTGCGAGCAGTGGAATAATCAGTTTTTCATTATAAAAGTACAATAAACCATAGTTTAATAACAGCACCAGCAAGACAAGTGAGAAATATTTGGGCAAAGACTGCCGAACCTTCGAGGTTCGTCCAGCGGAAAATACATACTTCCGATTAATCGTATAGTTGAAGATGGAGCTGCATAGTCTTGCTGCGACAACCGACAGAAACAGATTGTGTGTGAAATACTGAATAACAAATAATAGTCCAAAATCAATTAAAGCAGACAACACTGAAGATGTGCTGAACATCAGGATTGGCATATAGATCCGGAATGAATCAACCAGCGGGCGGAAATGGGAGGACTCATTGTGATCCAAATACACCGTATCAATAAACTCCTCCGTAATCTCATACCCTTCCTTATGTGCCGTTAACAGCATGTTCATCTCGTATTCAAACCGATCCCCTGGAATCTGGTTCAACCAGTCCAGCATGGCGTAGGGAAAACCACGTAGACCGGTCTGCGTGTCATATACTTTGGTACCTGTCGTGAGTGAAAAGACCGCCCGTGTAACTGTGTTGCCAAAACGGCTGCGTGCTGGAATTTTACCGCTGAAGCGACGGCTCCCGAGTACAATTCCCGGTGTCGTCTGTGCGAGCAGCACTTCGAAGATACGCTTAATATCATGTGGCAAATGCTGTCCGTCACTATCTGCGCATACCACACCGCCCTGAGGTCCGTACTCCTTAATATACTGAAATCCTGTCTTCAACGCCCTGCCCTTACCCAGATTGACGGGATGTGTCAGGACCGTACAGCCATAGGCTTCTGCCGTTTCAAAAATTCCACGGTAACCAGGGCCGCTGCCATCATCCACAATCACAATGGGTCCAAGCTTAAATGTCTGTAACTGCAGAACAAGATTTAGTAAACGCACATCGGGTTCATATGATGGAATTAATATCGTCATGATCCTTGTCCCTCCGTCAGATATAAAATGTCACTTACGCCACGTTCCTGGTTGCGTCCCAGCGGGTTATTTACGACTCTGCCCATAAAATACATCGTGGATGAACCGCCGCCGTCCAGATTGTAGGCTTCGGTTGCTCCGAGGCCTTTCATGACGTCAGCCAGTTCTGCCAAGGTCATGCCACGGCTATCGTCCTGCCGTCCGTCCACCACCACGAAGACATAATGATTCGGAGCAATCATGCCGATCGCAGTTCTTGGATTCGCATCCTGGATGGAGCGGTTGCCAAAGTTGTTATCGATTTTCACACTGCTAAAATCACTGACGATCTCGCCATCTTGAATCAGAATCGGTCCAAAGGATAACGTATTGGTTGCCCCTTCGGCCAGCAGTTCCGAGGAAGTAATCTCGTTCTCGTTGTAGGTTTTCATCGTTCCGTCATTGAACAGAGCAAGTGCATCCCGCGTGGGGCTGTCCCGGTACAATGTTCCATTTCGGATAATGACACCATCATCACGGAATCCATAGTAATCACCGTTAATGGCAAAAATCGCATTGTTGGCTGCGGCAATCTCTGACGTGTTTTCGGTAATGTTTGTTCCAAAGCTGTTGTCCGCCAGCGCGGTTCGCAGGCTGCTTGCATCTGTTAGCTGAACATCAGCGACATAATACGTAATCTGATCCGAGCCTGAACCAGTCTGTACCTTTTCAATACTGACTTTCATATCATCACTCGAATAATTCCAATCATCTGATGTTGCATTCACTTCAGTTGCGGTGGTCGAAATATTGCTGGAATCATTCGCGTTGTTCGTTGTTGCCGTTGCCGTGTTCCCATCCGCTACAACCACCTGCACATGCCGGATCAGGTAACGGTCAGCCAAGCTGTACAGGATTCCACCTACCAAGAGTACGCTGACAAGTGTGATGATAAGCCATCTGTGCTTTCTTGGGGAGATCGGTCGTTTATGTGGTTCTTTCCGGGTTGGTTTCTCATAGATCTTCATCATGTGAATCTCACCTCTTCATCTAAGTCTTAAGGCCATATTAGGCCGGGTAGCTTAAATGAATCTGAAACCATATCAATCGAACTAAAGATTATTTACACTAGCCACTCCGATGACAGAACAACCCTACAATCGCTGGTTCAATCTATAACAAAAAAGGCCATCCGTTTTCCTAGTTAGGAAATCAGATCACCTTGATTTCAGTCTATATAACCTTAAATGTCGCTGTTATCATGTACATATCTCGTTCAACATACATATCACATTTCTTTAACAACCTCTTCCTGTTATGCATCTGCAAAAAGAGCATCGTACGCGGGACAAGGCCGCTTTTCCAAAAATTCCGTTAACGCCGGTGGCTGTTGGGCATAGATATCGTTCAACGACGTTCCGTTGTAGATGTTGCCAATCACAACAGGATGGCATAACTCACAGATGAGAATATCCCCATTACCGTGCAAGTGCAGCTGTTTCGTGCCATCCACGCAATTCGAAAAATACACACCGGGTTGTTCACGCAAATTCAACTGTTCAGCGAACCGGTCCATACAGGTAAAATAGAGCGTTGTATCTGGCTTCTTATGTTCAATCAGCTCCGTTACAGATCGAATGAGGGATTCTCTGGATACAATCTGACTCCAATCGGTATGCGGCATCTTAATGCTATTCTGGATCTCATGGATGCGCACACCCAGATCATACACCTTATCGCTAATGGCCTGCATGTTCGCTTGGTTACCTTCAAACAGTAACGTTTCCAATACCGTCTCCAGACCAGCTTCCGTACACAAACGGATATTCTGCTCTAGTCTCTCATACATGCGAGGATGCACACGGTAGTACGCAGCATAGGCCTCCGCATCCGTATAATTGAACGAGATATGAATGTTGGACAAGCCTGCATCACGCAATGCGAGAATCCGTTCTTCTGTCAGCAGACTGGCATTACTGTTCAACTGCGTATCAATGCCATGTGCCGCACAATACTTCACGATCTTCAGGCAATCCTGGTATTTCAGAGTGACTTCACCCCCAGACAATCTCACTCGCTTGAGATGAGGCAGCTCACTAATAATACGGATGACTTCCTGACTATCGATGCACGCTCCATCATCCCGATTGTAGGCGCAGCAGTAGTCGCATTTATAATTGCAGTTCGATGTCACTCCCACTTCAAGCCCTTCTAGCTCATATACGCCGGGGGTTTCCAGTTCGAGTGATTTATATTTGTTTTTGGCTATCAATTCGTTGTACCTCCTGGTTCCTTCATTTAATCCACATTTGGATAACTTGAAGATTATAGCGGAAGGCATCAGGTTCACGATATGACATTATGTACGTTGCTTGCTGAAAACAAAAATAAAACCCATTTCCTCAACGATCAGGAATGGGCCAAAGCTAGGCATATAATTATTGAATTAGACAATATAAAATACGATACCTTGACCTTTTGATGCAGCAATTCAAGCTCTTTCTTACTTCTGCTTTTATTGTGTACCACTGATAAATTCAGGATTATAGGAAAATCCATGGCTCGCCAGCATGATAAATGACACACGACTTTTCAATAACACGTTCTTTATTTAATACTAGTATAGAAGTCTTCTTTTACGATAGCATACATCTTCAGATCCTGAAGCTCATTTTTCACCCTCATGTACTTCCTCAGCACACCTTCGAATTGCATGCCTGCCTTCTCCATGACCTTGGCGGAACCTGTGTTTTCCACCAAACATCTGGCCTGGATTCGCTCTAGCCCCACATCGTCAAATCCAAATTGGATGATTCGTTTCACTACCTCGGTCATGTAGCCCAGATTCCAAAATTGATCAGATAACACATATCCCAGCTCGACTCTCCTGTTATCGCTATCACACCCTAGATAGTTACAACTACCAATCAGCCTCTTGGTGTGTTTATCTTCAATCCCCCACGGGCCAATTAGATCGGTCTCATACCGACTCATGACAAAATCTAAAAAAGCTTTTGTGTCTTCTTTGCTCTGATGCGCGTCCCAGGTAGTGAACTCCGATACAGCAGGTACAGCGCAGTAACTGTACATATCCTCCAGATCATCATAGGTAAGAGACCGGAGTAACGTCCGTTCGGTTTCCAACACGGGAAATGGTTCGAAGAAACTTTCAATTCTTTTCATAGATTTATCCTCCCTCAGATTGTTAGGAAAAAGAAACACACAGTAGCTCGCTTCATATTGCCTGACTCATCTGTTCTAAAATTAAGGCCACAACCTGAGTGTATTCCACTGCCCATCTTGCATCGAATATCGGACTCGTACATGCTTGCGCTCCGAATCTCCCTGCCAAAATTCCACCTCTTGTGCATTCACGGCATATAAACGCCAATGAGGTGTAACGACACCGGGATCACGACTTATCTTTACTTTCTGAGCTTCGATGGAACGATCCAGTACTTCCTCGCTATCCAAAACCTCACTCTGATGTCCTGTCATGGCAACTGCTCTCGCTCCAGCTGAACGTTTGCGGAAATCATTAGCGCCCGCTTCATCTCCACAATCTTCGGCAATTCCCCTTATCCGAATCTGTCTTCCAAGGGAAGGCCAGTAGAAGGTGAGAGCCACATGAGGGTTCTCCTTCAACTGCTGCCCTTTTCGGCTCTCCGAACTGGAGGCAAAATAAAACGTTTCGTCGATTACGTTTTTCAAAATCAACACCCGTGCATCAGGGTGACCGTCGTGATCCACGGTCGAGATCGTCATGGCATGAGGTTCTTTCACTTCGTTCTCAACCGCCACTCTCAACCAATCCAAGAATAGCTTCCCTGGCCGCTCCGGCAACTGCCCCATATCCCACGTAGGAAATGGTCCAGATAAAGATTTTAAACGTTGCAGCAGTTCAATTGGTTTATCGCTCATGTCATCGCCTCCGTCTTCTATTTAACTATCCGTTTATTTTTATCCTTTACTCTCCGCTTCCCATGTAAGCAGATCATTGTCTTCTTCAAAATAAATACCCAAGAGCATCCGTGGTTCACCCATTTCGTTAGACATATCAAACAACTAATCTAGATGACTTAACACATTTGCGCTGCTAAATTTCCAACCATGACTTCCCTTTTCAACGGTATGTACACTGGTGTTGTCCATGGGATAAAAGCTGGACTTATTGCTCCACTCCCTATTTTCAAGCAGATAATACAGAATATTAATCACTCCGCCGTGAGTAATTAACAGAACATTGGACTTGACTGTTTGTTCCTCTATATCTCTAAGAAGATTCTCGAAAGATATGCTTATCCGGTTATAAAAATCCCTTGGACTTTCTCCTCCCGGAAAAGGTGAATCCATTTCAAGGGTGTTGAAATAAACTCCTGGGTAATGTTCTTCAGCATCCTTATGGAGCATGCCTGCTAAATCTCCGTTATTCATCTCCCGCCATTCTTTCATTAAGCTAGCCTGCATATTTAGTTTCTTCTCAATTTCTCGTGATGTCTGTACTGCACGAGGAAGATCACTGCTAATGATCGTATGTATGTTGTACTCCTCAGCATGATGATGTAGATGCTCTCCCAGTCTTTTGGATTGATTGATCCCCTGTTCCGTAAGTCCACGCTCACTCCATCCGCCTCGATACCCTTCCTCGTCCATTCCATGCCTTACCAGATAAATTTTCAAGATCTCTCCTCCTTTTCACATTGAACAGGTTAACTTTACATCTATAACTACTTTCGTATTTATCAAATAAACCCGACCTCAGATAGCTTCTATCCAAGATCGGGCATTTCCTGCTTACCACTTATCTTACAAATGTGTTATGAACTCGCTCGGATTTGATAAAATAAGGAATCCAGATGGCACAAGTAAGTACCGACTTGCCAATATCTCTTAACGAGTTTCCATCCTCAAGTTCTCTCGCCATCGGAATCTGAAGCAACAATAGATAATCAATGATACTAACGGCTAGACTGACACTATAAAATATGATCATAAGACGAGGAAAGATCGATTTTCTACTATACAAAGTAATGATAGTATATATGCTAAACACTAAAAACAGTGCGTTATATACCGTTTCAAAAATAACGACCGGTCCCCATAGCGGGTGATAATATTCAGATTGCTTCGAAGTTAGCAACTCCCAAGTCTCTGTAGTAAGCATGGGCAAACAATACATAACCAATTGGAGCGCCAGGAAAATCAATGTAAGAAATAATCCAATCTGGACGAGAATCAGCCAACCACCTAAGCCCGATACGCCTAGTGGACGGTAGTCTGTCTTTTGCTCTTGAATATGTGGTTCCACCTCTTAACACTTCCTTAACTAGTTTTGTTTTTCTGAGATGAGTCTTCCTCGTAATTGTAAATTGAATCTACGGGTGATTCTTACCCCTTCATTCACGTGCGTTGTATGTATTTTCACACTCTCCTTATAGCAATCTCTCCGCCCTCCTATTATATAGAATTTTACACAACTTCCTTATTGTACTACGAGTGTCAAGGCACAGGTTACCAAACATCATACTCATCCACTGTAAAAGCCAAAGAAAGACCTTCGCTATACTTCCGCCATGTTCAGTAAAGTACACGTACGTCATAATCCTCTTATAAAGATGCAGATGGTGACTCTACATTTGACTACAAAGGAGGATATGGATATGACCAATCCCAAAGTAAAACTTTTGCCTTTTGCCGACATTTCAAACTATGTCGAGGGCTTCGATATCGTTTCCACCCAGTGGGGCGGTGATGGCCTTGTCTATGTGCTGCTGATGAATCAGATTCCCGAAAGAAAACGAGATATGTTCGTTCAGAGTAAATTGAATCAAAGCTATACGTACAAAGTTCTCATTGTGACAGATCAAACTATCGAGGAAGTTGTCATTTGGGGACAGACGTTCAATTATCATTACGTACAACCATTGCATGATCATCTACTGCTCGTCGGAGCACGGTGTGCGAATTACGGAAATGAACAATTTGATCTGAACGCCAAAGTATGTGATTTAGACGGAAATACGATCCGCGAGTTTCTGTTGGGAGACGGTATCCAAAGTGTACAGGTCACAGAGAAGGGAACAATCTGGACCAGTTACTTCGATGAAGGGGTATTTGGTAACTACGGATGGAGCGACCCGATTGGATCAAGCGGTCTGCTGGCCTGGGATGAGCACGGTAAAAAAGTGTACGAAAACCGCGCAGCTGACATTGCAGATTGTTACGCACTCAATGTGGTAAATGAGAATGAGGTCTGGTTCTACTTCTATACCGATTTTGAACTCTGTTGTATCACAGGGGGCACCAGTGAACCCAACGTTACATTGATGAATCCAAACATCTCCGGTTCCTCGGGCTTCAGTACGGATGGTTATCATTTCTTGTTCGATGCCGGGTACGGTAAACATGGTACGTTTGTCCTTAAGAAAATGGAGAAGCCCGGAAGATTGAGCAAGGGGCAGAAGATTGGTTTATTAAATGTAGATGGTCAGCCCTTCAAGCAGGCACGGCAGGATTTTCGCCAACATCGTCTGCTACTCAGTGAAGGTAACTTATTGTATCGGGTAACGATGGAGGAGATTACTTCCGCTTCTGGTTTGGATTAGTGGAACAGCGTGAAGAGGGTTATTTCTTAAAAGGCAATCCCTCTTCTTCCAATGCGTTCCGCAGTTTAGGCATGGCAGATGGCCCGATTCCATGCAGCATCAGGATTTCTTTCTCCGTGTACTCTGCAAGTTGCTGTAGTGTTGTAATCCCTTCATTCTCCAAGGCACGTCTGGCGGGAGCAGACAACAAGGTTAGAAATCCCTCTGTCGGCTTACGTTCAGCTTCGCACGTTGGACAGGTTGGGCAATCACTTTTTTTATAATACGAATGTCCTTGTTCGCATGTTCTGAGTGTTCCTTTATCGTTTGCCATGTGGGCATCACTCCTTAAAAATTGTATAATATAACCAAGTCAACCTGAATGATAGTTTACTCATAGGAGTGTGTAGAATGGAATTAAAAGACAAGTTGTTATTAATAAAAGAGAATGACTACCAAGCACCCTCAGATATATTCCCATTAGTACAAGAAATGATACATAACATCGGATCGCTGGATGCCCAACTACGTGATGAATTAATTTACACAACCTTGTCGAACTGGATTCCTGGTAATGCTCTAACTGTGCACGAACTAGAACAAATCTTACCCATAGTTTTGGATGAAAACCACTTGCTTTATAGGCTTGGAGACACAAATTCAGACTCTGTATTCACTCGATCTTTCTCTATGTTGGTTATATCGCTCTTTTTATTCAGGCATAGAGAATCACCATTTCTCTCAAAAGAACACATTCATCATATAAAAGAGAACGTATTCTACAATGTACAAAAAGAGCGTGATTACCGTGGATATGACAATGTAAAAGGCTGGGCTCATGCCATAGCACACGCAGCAGATGTTTTGGATGATTTAGCTCAATGTAGCGAACTAGATGAGACCGATCTCTTAACTATCCTCGACCTAGTTTATCAAAAAATAACCGTCACAGATCGCGTGTACTCCGATGGGGAAGATGAAAGAATGGTGAGATCCATCATTAGTGTCTTAAATAGAAAGATACTTAGTGAGACTTACATAAAGCAATGGATTCAACGTTTTGGTGATGTAGAGAAAGACGCAGAATTTCTTCCCTCGTTTAGGCAAAAGAATAACATAAAAAACTTTCTAAAGAGTCTATACTTTAGGATTAAATTTCACCAATTGGATGATGATCTCGGTCCAACTATTGAACACACATTATATAAAGTAGAACCCGTATATTACTCATGATTATCAGTCCTTCCAAATTAACACCCTTATCTCAGACATATTATTGGAAGGAATCGCAAAATTTTAATTATTGTTAAATTCAACTCCAAACAAATTGAAATTAGGTTATGAATTCGGCTTGTTTTCTTACCATATAACTTACATTCCGTACTCGGCAAAAACGGCTGCATATTTCTTTTCTAATATCGTCCAGCGCTTTTCGGCTCCGTATTTGGCATGCAGTTGCTGTAAATAATGCTTGGCTTCTTCCGTATCGCCGGCTTTTAGCAGGAAGCGGAAGGTTACTTCGCTTAAATGTAGCGCTGTCTTGTCCATATAATAATGGACTATATCTCTGGCCCCTGTTAGCGAGTGCAGGAATGACATGCCCTCTTCCAAATGTGACACCAGTTCTTTCGATAAAGCGTCTGGATCGATATCAGGCGTTAAGGTATAGTGGGCCGGAGCGGCAGGGGCTATTTCTCTGATTCGGCAGGTTAAATGAGATACGAACTCCGATATGTCTCCATTCAATCCAACGGAATGCAACTCCGCAAGCTCGGTGCTTGTTCTATTTTATAAAAATAAGGGCCACACATGGATTCGTGCGTATGCACGTACGTCCATGTAAACGCTCGGTCGAAGATATAGATATCCTGCTCCGAATCAAAATCCGCTGCAATAATCCGATTTGCGTTTTCGTATAAAAGCACCCAACCACCACTTTCATACATCACATATACTTCATCTTTCGGCTCGGCATTGAAAGCATCTCGTGCTTCATCATGTGTCAGACATTTCTGTTGTTCATAACTGAACAAATGCCACTTGTACTGGCTAAAATGGATAGATTCTTTGACCACATCATCGATATTATGGGCAAATACGCTGTCCCATTGCTGTACAATCCCTTCGGATTCCTCGTACAGTTCGGACACGACTACCCCTTTGTCCTGCAAATTCTTCTTGAACATATATTCCTGATGGATACGCTCAATCCCCCAGTATGCTCGGTTCAGTTCGAATTCGGGTAAATCATCCAGCAACTCTTTAATTTTATCTCGAATCATCATTACCTCCGTAGGCTATCTGGAATTAGAATACCTGGTCCTTGCCTCTCACTGTTTAGCTTCATTTCGCATTACATAAGCCAGTTTGTACATCTCCGCAATGTCATCTCTGTTCTGTGCCCGGAATCTTCGGATTGCCTCGTCGATCTCTACCACTTCCACTGCAACCACCTGCTCACCATCCTCCGGATTCAGCGGATCACCGACAAGTTCTACATCTCCATATCCGATGATTCGTACGAAATGGGGATGCGGGATATGCGGTCGATACGGTTCCAACGCACTGGATGTACAGTGGAATTGGCCAAAAATCTGATATGACCGAATTTCTGCCCCAAGTTCCTCCATCAGTTCGCGTTTCAGTCCATCCATATACTGCTCACCTGCTTCAAGCGTCCCTCCGGGTAGCTCCCAGTCTCCATTATCCAGTTGGAAAACAACACATTGATCCCCGACAAACGGAATGATGCTAATATTGCTCACCAGCTTTTCATCCACGATCTCATTCAATCTGAACTCCGCCTCAATAATTCCCCAATGAATTGACGTACTCAGCGCCGGAAATAATTCCGAACTTAAGCTACTCATCCGCACCCGATCCTCTCTATCTAATTCCACTATTCTTCCAATTATAGTCGAAAACACAGAAAGAAGGCCACCTTCCCACCGGGAATACGTGACCCTCTTCTTATACTCTCTGCCCTTAAGCCTTGGATCGGTGTTCTCTCCAGACTCTCAGACCATTCTCGTTCTAATGCTGCACCAGCTTTCCGTTTTCCAAAAAAAGAACCCGGCTACAGAGCGGCAAAACTCGCTCATCATGCGTAACCATCACTGCACTCTTGCCCTGCTCTTTCACGAGCCGTGCAATCATGCCGACAATATCCAGCCCACGTTCCGCATCCAGACTGGCTGTTGGTTCATCCGCGAGCAGGACAGCCGGATCGTTCATCAAGGCCCGTGCAATGGCGACCCGCTGACGTTCTCCGCCAGACAGCTTCTCCGCATACGCTTTCCGCCGATGGGTCAAGCCTACCGTATCCAACAGCTCATCCACACGTTTCTCCGCCTTGTTTTTATCCGTTCCAGCGAGCTTTGCAACGACCATGAGTTGTTCTTCTACTTTCAGATACGGAATGAGGTTGGCACTTTGAAAGATAAAACCGAGTTGCTGAAGCCGTACATCGGATATATTTTGTTTGCTTTTGCCCGTAATAGAAGCCCCGTCCAGAAAAACCTGTCCTTCCGTTGGTTCAAGAAGTGCTCCAGCAATGGACAGGAATGTACTTTTGCCCGAGCCGGAAGGCCCCATCACAGCCACAAGTTCCCCTTCAGCAACCTCAAGGTGCAACATGTCCAGAATCGTCCGTTTACTGCCACCATCTTCAAAGGTCTGTGTAATTCCCTGTAATACCAATCGGTTTCTCATGCTGCTGTCCTCCCAATCGCATCAAGTGCATCAATTTTGGTAACCTTCCACACCGAGAATAACGAACCCGCCACAGACATGAGTATGAATAACACACAGGTCAGAGCAAGGGTGGACAAGCCTAATTGAAACGGCATCGATGCAGGAAGAATGGACTCGAACAGTCGAACCAATAGTACGCTAATCACCAGACTGCCAACCGACAGAACCAAAACTTGTAACGAAACACTACCCGCCAGATAAGCATTCCGCGTTCCGATGGCTTTTAATATCCCGAACTGACTCGTTTTCTGAATCGTGATGACATAGAAGAATACCGCAAGCACAAACGCCGAGATGACATATAGAAAAGCGATCATCATGAGCAACGATCCCTGCTCTTCCTTATATCCAGGGATGGCCGATACGGCATCCGACTTTGTGATGACTTCAGTATTAGGCATTGCAGTACTCAAGCGGTCTACCTGCTCGCCCCCATCCTTGATAGCAATGGCATTGTAAATCGGAGCATTGGCATTGGTGTCTGCTGAACCTTGCGAAGTTCGTAAACTTCCCTGGAGTGCGAGCCATTCCTGTTCATTCAGGAATACCACCGGGGAGTGACTGAAGGACTCATTTTGTACAAATCCACCAACGGTCCATTCCGTTCCTGTAGCTTGATCGACGAGAACAGTGCCAATCTGGACGCCAGATTCAGACAACTTATGGTCCACCACAACCTGCCCTTTTGTCTGATCTGTAATCGGAGTTCCTTCGGTAACGGTTGGAGCAAGCCAACCTTCCGGATTAACCATGAACAGCGTGACATCGATCTTTTTTGTGTCGCCCGTTGGACTGACAGTTGTCATTTTCACACCCAGTGGCTCAGCGTTCTCTTGCCCCACTACGGAGCGAGCTTGATTAAGCTGATCCTGATCCACTTGTGACCGGGTAAACCGATGATTCGAATCCTGTTCCAGCACAAAATGGGTTGCTGCCATATTTTTGACCGAAGCTGCGTTATCATACGCCAGCCCCTGTGCAAGACCTGTAACAAACAGTACCAGAAATGAAACAAGCACCATGATTGTAGCAATTAAGGCATACCGCCCTTTGGCATACCTCATTTCCCGAATAGCCAAGTACATGTTCTGTGACCTCCCTCTTGATAACCTAAGTATAGGAGGCGAAAATGAACGGCAAATGAATAACAGGTTACATCTGCGGAAGTGTCACGGTGAAAACCGTGCCCTCCGGTGAACTGGAAACCTCGATTGTACCGTCATGAATTCGAATTATTTTCTGCACAATGGCAAGTCCAAGCCCGGTTCGTCCGGAAGAACGTTCCCGCGCACGGTCCACCCGATAGAATCGATCGAACAGGAAAGGCAGATGCTCCGCAGCAATCCCGTCTCCTGTATCCCGAATCTGAATCACACACTGGTTATCCATCTGCTCGGCATGAATCTCGATGCTTCTTCCCTGTGGCAGATGATTCACTGCATTTCCCAGCAGATTCATCCACACCTGCATGAGCAGCACTTCATTGCCCACCAGCTGGATGGAATCGGGCACCGAAATCCGAAGGAGTAGTTCTTTTTCTTCCAATTGCCATTGCAGCACCTGAACCGCTTGCCGGAATTGATCTCTCAGAGAGAACTTTACTTTGGACAGATCTTCGTTGCCTTGTTCAAGGGAGGACAGGAGAAGCAGTTGTTTGCTGAGCAAAGAGAGATGACGGCTCTCCTCCTCAATGATGGATGCATAGCGCTCTCGTTCCTGTTCAGGCAGATCCCGATCCGCCACCAATTGGGCAAAACCCTGAATCGAGGTCAGCGGTGATTGAATCTCATGCGATACGTTGGATACAAACTGCTGCCGCGCCTGATCGACCCTCTCCAATTCACGACTCATGGTCATGAAATGCTGAGCCAGCTGTCCAATCTCATCCCGCCTTGCGGTAGGCAATTTCAGATTATATTTTCCTTGCGCAATGCGCTTGGTCGCCTCGGACAGACGTTCAATCGGATTGACCAGATAGCGTGTACTGATCAGAAAGATCAGGATACTAATACCTATCGTAAATGCTCCAATCAGCGCAAAAAAGATACGCAGCTCACCGAATTGCAGGATTACATCCGGACGCATAAAGAGAGCGTAATTGGCATTGCCCAACTGTAGATGAACACCCACGGTATTGCTTAATTGATTATCGAAGAACCCGGTAATGAACGGTTTGCTTGGAAACTGGGCGACGCCATGGTATACCTCACCATTCAACACCAGTTCTACAGCTTGCTTGTTCAGATCTTTCTCTCGAAATTCGCGGCCGTAGAATTGGTCGTTGCCTTTTCCATCCGTCACATAGATTTCGTACCCGAGTGCGGCGGCATTGTTCAAATACTGCTCCATCGTGCCGGGTTGCTGCTCCACAAATTGCTTCATATGCGTCGCGATACCCACCAGCTTCTCATCATTGAAATCCTTGAGCTTTGTATGATAGTAGATGTTGGACAAAAGAAAACCGAGCATGCCGCTGACCATAATCACCCCAATTGTAATGAGGAATACCCGGACGTACAAGGTCCTCAAGGTGCTTTCACCTCCATCTTGTAACCAATGCCCCGCACAGTCTGAATGACGAAATCGTCCGTATACTCGGCAAAACGATCACGCAGCCGCTTAATGTGCACATCAACGGTACGGTCATCTCCTTCGTAGTCTGCTCCCCAAACGAGCCGAATGAGCTCATCCCGCGAGAACAAACGGCCCGGAAACTGGGCAAGCTGTGAAAGTAATTCAAATTCTTTCATCGGCAAAAAGAGAATGGATTGCCCGTCAGTAACCTCAACATTGTTACGGTCAATGACAATCCGGTTCATACGGATGATATCGCTGGATGTGCGATGGTACCGACGAAACAACGCCTTTACCCGATAGACCAGTTCTTCCGGTTCAAATGGCTTTGTCACATATTCATCTGTTCCTTTCAGATAACCAACTCTCTTGTCAGATAGCTGATCGCGTGCCGTCAGTAGCATAATGGGAATGTCGTAGTGCTGTCGAATGTAATCACATAACTCCAGTCCGTCCATGCCTGGCATCATCACATCTAAGATTGCCAGATCGATCGGTGTTTCTTGCATCAGTTTGACCGCTTCCAGTCCGTCCTGCGCTTCATGAACCCGATACCCTTCCTTGGTCATGACATGCCGCAGGAGTGCTCGAATATTGGCATCATCGTCTGCCAGCAGCAGATGTTTCATATCGTTGTCCGCCCTTCTATGTAGCGAGTACATCTCACTTTGATCCTGCACAGATGGTAGCATAAAAGCAACTTCATTCGCCAGCCACATTCCCGGAAACACCGCGGCCATGTTTATATTTCCATGAATCTGGTTGACACTATTATGAGGCCCAACTATAATAAAACCATAACATATGAACAAACGCTCATATATTCATTTATTAATGATTAACCATCGCTAAAGAACATTTATAGTCACACAAGATCATATTACATAACGGAGCAAGGCTCCAAAGGAGAGGATTTTATATGTCCGGACATCATCACGATCAGAACCAAGGGCACGATCATGGACACAACCACGCTCACACAACCAATAATAAGAAAGTCCTGTTATTTTCCTTCATTATTATTACCATCTATATGATCGTTGAAGCCGTTGGTGGATTCATCACCAACAGTCTCGCGCTCATCTCGGATGCAGGCCATATGTTGTCCGACTCCATTGCGCTCGGGATCGCTTTGCTGGCATTCACCTTTGGTGAAAAAGCGGTGAATACCGGCAAAACCTACGGCTACAGAAGATTTGAAATTTTGGCCGCTACGTTAAACGGAATTACGTTAATCGCCATTGCACTCTACATTTTCTACGAAGCGATTGGGCGTTTTATCAACCCGCCAGAAGTCGCAACCGTAGGCATGTTAATCATCAGCGTCATTGGATTGCTCATCAATATTCTGGTGGCCTGGATCATGATGCGTGGTAGCGATACAGAGAATAACCTGAATATGCGTGGTGCTTATCTCCATGTTATCAGCGACATGCTGGGATCGGTCGGGGCCATTGCGGCAGCCCTGCTCATGATGTTCTTCGGCTGGGGTTGGGCCGATCCACTGGCGAGTGTGATTGTCGCAGCACTGGTATTGCGAAGTGGTTTCTTTGTCACCAAATCATCCCTGCACATCTTGATGGAAGGAACTCCGGCCAATGTGGATGTGAATGACCTGGTGCAGACTATTAAACAAGTCGATGGCGTCAAAGGCGTACACGATGTGCACGTCTGGTCTATCACCAGTAACCTGAACGCACTGACCGCTCATATCGTGGTAGATGGAACGATGGATGTTTATGCATCCGAGATCCTGGTTCAGAAGATTGAACATATGCTGGAGCATAAAGAAATCAAACATGTGACGCTCCAAGTGGAGTCCGAAAAACATTTGCATGACACCTCGGTATTATGTACCGTCAAAGGCGACGCACCAGATGCTCATGCGCATCATCACCATTGAGAAGGGTAACAAATATTAGTTGCTTCTAAATGAAAACAGGGCAGATTCCCCGGTGAAGGGAACGCCCTGTTTTTATTTTCCTAAGTTCAGCTTTTTGGTATGAGTAGAAAATAGAATAGGCTTTACCTAACCGTAGCGGGCTCTGGACTACTTGTATCTGGAGAGTAATTTCTCTTTCTTCTGATCGAATTCATATTCTGAAATGATATTTTTTTCTTTTAATTCACCTAGCTGTAGCAGTTGTTCATGAACATTCACAGGGGCCTTTTTTCTCTTGCTAGATATGATTACAGCTACAATTGAGAAAAACAGACCATACAGCACACCCATAAGTCCCAAACCTGCCGCTACTTCCGCACCATCTTGCGAACCATCTAAAAAAACGACCATTAACAAAAAATTGAGTACGAACCCAATAAGACTGACGATCGATAATGCTTTCAATGAATGTTCCTCCTAAAGGTTATGTATGTCTATATTCAAAATTAGAAAAGGTCGGTCAGAAGGCTAAACATTAACCTCGTCCCAGTTAATTATGACGTATCCAAGCTGAGACAGCAGGATAACAATATAACTGATGTTGATTCCCAAACTGGTCTTAACTTTCTTGATCTGATCCAAGAAATCTTCTTTGTTCATTTTTCCGCGTTCCAGCTTGGACTTCATCTTTTGTTTTTCTTTCCACAACATGTAGAACTCAAGTATAGCAAATACTCCCCATGCCAATGGATATACCAGTAATACTGCATTAGCAACTGACAACAGCATAAGGGAACCTTCATCCAAGCCTTTCTCCATTCCTAGTTTGAAGCTTACATTCACACTCAAGGTGAGAATGACTAATCCAAAACCTATAAAACTTAAATACGGTGTGAATCTGGAGCTGCGCAATACTTCCCCTCCTTTCGGATATTAGAACCCTAGCACAAATGCCAGGGCTCTTCGATTCAAGCTCAAATTCTCTTTAAGAAACTTTGACCTTATAAACCGCATTACCAATCTAAAAGTCACAGTATTAAGTTGCTTTCGAACTGTCCATCTATTTCTTCTGTGCCTGTAACAGTTGATCATTAACAAATGCTTTCAAGAAGAAGAGTTCATTCCCATTAGGCTCCCGCAGCTGTTCCTTTTCAAAAGATGTTATTGCCTGCTCCAAGGAAGTAGATGTCACCGCTCTGCTACTGGTAGTAAGTTCTCTCCAGAATACATCCATCTCTTCCCGATCACAGATGGATTCATGACCCAACAAGAAATGCTCCGCATCATACATTTGGATATCTTGTATCATGGGGTTTAGCAAGGATTGCTTAAAATGAAACATTTTATCCGTTGTTGTTCCATAAGGACTATCTCTGAGAAAAATAGTCTTCTCATCCGGAATATAAACTATTGTTGAATCATCCGTGTGCGTACTTTGAATCCTCTCCAGCATACAGAGCTTGTTCCCCAGATCAATCTGGAGGGAATCTTTAAAGACGATACCGGGCTTATCTAGTAGAAACGACTCTCTCATCGGGATTTCCGCCTGTATAATTTCCATACAATGTGTGCTGATTATATCGGCATCTACATACTCACGAAGTGACTGATCATCGAAGGAATAAGATCTCCAGTCATTCAAGCGCTTATTAGTTAAACGATTAACGATAATCGTCGCACCGAATTCATTCATTCCCAAAAAATGATCCCAATGCGCATGCGTAATAACCACATACTGAACGGGCGGCACATCTAAACATCGAATCTCCTCGATAAAGTCTCTGGCATGTTGAACTGAATTTCCACCATCGATCACCAGACTATGTTTTT
This sequence comes from Paenibacillus sp. FSL R7-0026, assembly GCF_038004485.1. NCBI lineage: Bacteria > Bacillati > Bacillota > Bacilli > Caryophanales > Paenibacillaceae > Paenibacillus > Paenibacillus sp. FSL R7-0026. The sequence goes on along the minus strand of NZ_JBBORG010000001.1, from coordinate 1,353,677 downwards.
CCCCACACACCAAGCCTAGTACCGGTCTATCTCTATCATTATCGTTGGACATATAATAAATGGAATCGCTTAATTTGTTTAACATGTCAATTTATCTCCTCTATATGAGTATTTTCATATCATAGGCAGAGAAAAACCGCATGTTTATTCAAGCTATTACATGGATTTTTCTCCGTTTATGGATTTACCAATGGAATCACCTCTTTCAATCTGTAATCAATATTTCAACGCTATGTTATGTAATGGCAACCGTTATACTCGTTATTAGCATCAACAACGTTACGGGCGCCCAGATTCTTCGTTCCCATACACTTCTCGTAATCAGATTCAAAATCGTCCCAAGTACTAAATACGCGACGATAAACCAGATCGCTGTCTCTGCAAAAACAGACCACTGAGGCCAAAGCAATCCTGCTTTACTCAGAACAATGATACCCGTGAATGCTAAATTGCAATCTGAAATATGCAAGCAAACCGCATGGAAACGGGTTTTTCCCGGGAAACTTTCCACCCATGGCGTACTCTCCCCAGGGCACACCTACAGCCAACGCAACCTGAAACAGAATAACGATTAGGATCAGGAAGGTGAATACGATTGCTGACGTTAATACGATCATGACCACACTCCATATTCAAAGTGGTAGTAGAATCACTCCCATAATAGGGATACCTTATTTTCCAATCGTAGATCCTTCATTCTCTACAGAAATGCAACATGATTATTCTCTAAATTATACAGGATATTCCACTAATTCATACTTTCTTTTTTGCCTTTCCAACCCCCCTGCCTGTCCGCTATCAAAATGCTGCGAGGTCCTACACTCCTTAACCACAGTAACATTCACTAAGTTTGTAATATAGAACTCACCCTTGCAAACATCATAGCTCTTCATATGATCTATGGAATCTACTCGCTCTTTCAACATTCGCATCTCTCGATTGAGAATTAATACATACAAATAGAGACTTTCACTAAAGGAGAGTCTCTATTTGTATTCTATATTTGTATTTTACTGAGCAACTACGTCGCTACGGATAATAACTTATAAAAACATTATTTACCCATTAAGCTGAGTCATCATTTCTTTCATATAACGTGTTCCATGGACCTCATTTTGGGGACTTACCTTTTCAATACGAGCTAAGTCATCAGGTGTCAGTTCAATCGTTGCAGCGTTCGCGTTTTCCTCCAAATATTTGATTCGTTTCGTTCCCGGAATCGGTAATGCGTTATTAACCATAGTCCAAGCTAAAGCCAATTGCGCAGGCGTACAACTCTTCTCCATGGCGATCTCTTTGATTTTATCCACAACTTCTATATTTTTGGCGAAATTGTCTCCTTGGAACCTCGGCATATATCTGCGCAGATCATTAACAGCCAAATCTTCGAATTTCCGTACCTCACCTGAGATAAACCCTCTGCTTAATGGACTGTATGCAATATGTGTAATATTCAGTTCTCTCGCAGTTGGTAGAATCTCGTCCTCAATATCCCGGCTCCACAGGGAATATTCACTCTGCAACGCAGAGATCGGATGAATGGCGTGTGCCCGACGTAAAGTGGAAGCCGATGCTTCCGACAAGCCAAGGCAGCGGATTTTTCCCTCTTTGACCAAGTCAGCCATCGCACCAACGGTTTCCTCAATCGGAATCTGAGGATCTACCCTGTGTTGGTAGTACAGATCAATATAGTCTGTATTCAACCGGCGAAGACTTGCTTCTATAGCCTTTTTCACGTAATCCGGATGGCCATTCAACGTTTCATAGTTCGGAGTATATCCAAATTTGGTAGCAATAATGGCCTGATCCCGACGCCCCTTCAGCGCTTTCCCCAGTAGTTCCTCATTATGACCGTTCCCATACACATCTGCTGTATCTAGCAGTGTAACGCCAATCTCCAGCGCGTGATGTATGGTCTTCATTGACTCCTCATCAATTGTTTCCCCGTACATCCCCGGAGACATACCCATAACTCCCAATCCAATCGAAGATACGACGATATCGCTATTTCCCAGCACTCTTTGCTTCATTTCTCCATCTCTCCATCCGTTAATATTAGTCTTTGCCGATGCTTTCCATTTGGTCTAGCAACTTGCTCTCTGATGGAAGCTTTCCTGTTTCTATGTCTTCATATATGGTCAATTTGTTATTCAACGCTGCAAGTGCTTCGGCAATTTCAAGTTGGCGGCGATGTAACTCCTCTTTATATTCGTGAAGGATCGCTTTCCGTTGTGGAATCGTTGAATCACCATCCAGCGCCAGACTAACCATATGTTTCAGTGTAGATACTTTCATACCCGTTGCCCGGAAACAGGACATCAGTCTCATCCAATCCAGATGTTCTTCCTCGAACATCCGATTTCCATGTTGATCTCGTTGAATGTAAGGGAGCAGTCCCTCCTTCTCGTAGTAACGAATTTTATGTGCAGGACAACCCAGCCGCTCCGAAGCTTCTTTTATCGAGAAAGCCATAATGCTGACTCCTCCTTTATGTTCATTTGTGGATGTATTGGCCGGTTCTTTTACATCCTAAGGCTTAATGTTCACATTAAGGCAAGCACAAATTTTAAAAAAATTAAATTCACTGACGTTCACTATTTTAAACAAACGGAGGACATCACACACACTTCAGTACTGGGAAATAACGAATAGAGGAGATTTGTCGAAAAGACCGGTTAAAAGCTGGGATTCGGAGAAAATACTTGGGGAATTTGAGCAATTGTTTCACTTACTTTAATTGTTGAGTGCCATAAAGTACCCTGGCTTGAGCACAGTTTAACAGTTCGGTAACAGGTACTTCCAAGAAGTATTCCAGCTGCCATTGCTGCGTTTTTAGAGCCTGTTTACTTGTTGGTTTGTCCCAAGGCGGGTATACACGTATGGCTCGCTTGCCACCTTTGCCTTGATCCGATAGGATATCTCGCTGTAACAATACATGCTTTGGAAATACAAATTGACCAAAATGGCTACCTGAGCGCGTACTAATGACATACACATCTGCTGGATCTGAAACGTCATATGGCTGTGTCGAACCATCCTCACTACGCTGCCACAGGGTAACAAATTGTCCAATCTTGGTTGGTGTGGTTTTGGCGACGCGAAATCGAATTTTCAGAGCATTTAACGTAAATACATATGCCCCATATTCAGCATTTTGTGCTTCTTCATGTGGTTGGAAGCAATCAAAGCCACACTTGTCATAGATAAGTTCTTTACTGGCAAGTAAGTCGCCATGAAGTACATCGGAGGTCGTCCAAGCATTCGGACGATTCAAACTACTTTTGTTATCCAACTTGTGATATCTCTCCTGTCTTGTATGGTCTGAACTAAGGCATTAGCGATAGCTATAAAAACTCTGCTAGTTCAAAGTTCCTGACATAATCGCTTCCATTCCTGCCATGCCTTCAAATATTCAGGTAGATCATCCGGATGATGCTTGTTACTCAGCCCAGTTCGGCAATATAGATGGACCAGAGCTTCCTCTATCAATCTGGATTTATCCATTTCTACTTGCTCTAAAAGTTCGAACGTAGCAAATAATGTTTCGGTGTTGATATCATCCGGCGAAGAGCTAAAAGCATACAAGAAATCATAGAGGATAGGTCCAACCATTGGAGATGGGTCAATAACGCCGATGAGTTCATTCTGATCATATACAAAATTATGGACCCCCGTATCGCCATGTAAAAGAAACTTTTCTTCTTCCTCATGAAAAAGACGATCCACTTTGGACTGAACCAGATTATAATCATCTGTTGTTAAAATACCGCCAATATTCATCTTTGCTTCTTGAATACTAATCTGATTGAATTCTTTCCAGGTCCTCTGCGGGAACTCTAGTCTGCCCCATGATTTCGTATCTGTAGAACGCACATATGTATTGAATAACTCTTTCACCAGACGAGATAACCAGTCTATTTTTTGTCCACGGTTGAAATGGGTCGTGCCTTCCATATAGGTATAAATGAAATAAGTGTTGTCCCGATCAGTCAACAAAACTTCAGCCAATAACGGAGAATTCTTATACGTATCCAAAAACTGCTGGGTGATGTGGATCTGCTCAGGTTCATCCGATTTCAGAATATACTGCTTATTCAGGTTCGTACTTAACTGATAAACACATCCAGCGGTGGTACCTGACAAACTTTGAATTCCAGTGATTTCTTCGTTGATATGATGCATGTTGAATAAGTTATTGATCTCATTTATCGTTGGATTGATTAACATATAGTTCTCCTCATATAACTAGGATCTTGATTTATTTGGTAAATATAAGTTAAGGTCAGCATTAAGCTCCAGCTCCACGCTGAATTATCTTTCAAAATGGGCTCGTTCTTCTTGGTTGGAGCTAAAAATATAATCTGGATACTGGTTTGCCATGGGTGGAAGCTGATCCTCGGGGAAAAACTGCAGATCCTTCATCTCTTCATTATCGGGCGTGAGTTGCCCAGATCTGATCCTGCATTCAAATACGATAGTCAAGTATTCGACCTGATGACCATTGCTGTATGTAAACCTTCTTGCTTCACCCCCGTATACTCCGATAATCTTCTCCGGTTCAACAACTAGACCTGTCTCTTCCAGTGCCTCTCTTACCATCGCTTGCGCCGGTGTCTCACCAAGCTCAATTGCTCCAGCAATCAGCCCCCAGGTTGATTCGTTATGTTTACGACCGAACAGAATCTCCCTTTGTTCATTTCGGATAATCCCAGCTACACCCGGCATAAAAATAAGCTCATTGCCGATCTTTTCCCTGAGGCTTTTGTAATAGTCTGACATGCCCATACACAGTTACCTCCTGTCTTTTAATTACTGAATTCTCTTCCATGAATGATCCATTGTACGGCATCCCAAATATCCTCTGCGATATAATCAGGTTCAGTCTCCGTCCATTTGTCTCTGAATTTGGTTAATGAAGATTCCCCCCAGCCTGTTCTCACCATGATCTTGGTCGCACCTACGGCATGGGCAGCAAGCATGTCTGTATCTCCTACATCTCCAATAACGATGCATTTGGATAAATCCAGACCGTGTTCCTCTGAGGCCTGTAGTAACATTCCGGGTTGTGGCTTTCTGCAACTGCATTCTTGCTCATGCGGACATATATAGGAGTGATCGAATCCGTACTCGCGAAATTGCTCTTCAAAATCCTCAACACTTGCCTCTCCACGAGAAATTCGATATTGATTCGTAAAAGCCAGCACCATAATTCTTTCTCGTTTCAAACGCATAATTGCTTCTTGAGCATTGGGGTATAATCTGAAATCTCTCGGATGAATAAAATGACCTGTACCACCAATTGTTCCATCTCTGTCTATAAAAACAGCTTGTACGTTTCTCTGTGGTTTCATCATGGTCTGTTCCCTTCTTAGAAAAATTTCAAGTCGTGTCGTTCATCTAAACTTTCTCATCGATAATATGCTTGCTACCATCTTGCTGCTTATGGTGTTGTTGCTTTTTAATTTCAGTTTTCAGATAGTGCACTTCTTTGATTAGTAGATCCAGCTTCTTCGATGTTTTGGATGAATCTATCGCATAACGTACAATTGCAGCAAAGATAAGAACCACAATTAAACTTATAATTGAGATCACTAAAGTCCAGATAAATTCCAAAATGGTGTCCAACTCCTTGCTGTCAAAATAATATGTTATAACACTCTTCTGAAAACCAAAACCATATGATCCCTAATATAACCATTATGGTGCCTAGTACTTTTAATATTATTTCGATATGTTTAGGGATATCACTATTAGGTGGGTTATCTTCAAACTCGTAATTCGGTTTAATTTTTCGATATCTCATCAGGACAAATATTTTGTATAGAAAATCAGGAAAGAAGTAACACTCAATGCCCACGACAAATACGGGAGTAGATAAATAACCAAACGTACTGGTGGTCCATTCCATCTCTATTTCCTTCATCCTCCTTTTTCCTTACTGAATTCCTGCCGTACCAAACGTATTTTCGATGGCCTGTTTATAATTTTCCCAACCAAAATAAAACGGGCCTACCTGTAGGTTCTTGTCGTTCAATATAAAATCTCTCCAGATCACAACATCATCTTCCCTATCAATCTTTACAGAAATAAATCCACACTCTTCATCCCCACACCAGGGACATACTAAAATGGGATATCTATAATACATGGATTCATGTGGTTTCTTAAGTAAAAAATAATCAATGAGAAGTCTTTGATATTCATCGCTTCCCCATCCCAGACATGGTACCAATTCATGTTTTCTCAATCCTTGATAGAGCGATGTACCATCAATAATGATGTCAGCAAATCTCGTATTTTTATTCCCATCCTGTTCAGGATCAAACTCATCGTATCTTGAAGCTAACTTGGTTTCTATCATGCTAATTTTCACTATATTTCCTCCGTATTCTTCCCCTTGGGCTCTCTCATTCTTCCTCTACGAGGATATCAGTACAGTGGACAATCAGCTCAGGCATATTCGCACCACCGAATAGAACATGAAGCTCATATCCGTTATCGATCCGATACAGCTCTTGATACAGCCAGTAACTGCCTACAATCCCACCGTCTTGCTTGATGATTTCGGGTGCAACCAGCGTAAGTTTATTTATGTTGGTGAAGCCCCCACGGGTGTCAAAACGAATGACCACTTCATCCCCTGTCAGCAGTTCTGTCACTGTACAATCATGATATTGAACCCGATTATGTATTTCATCTGTAATATCCTGTGTCAGCATCACTTCTCTAAATTCATTCGATACACGCTCCATCTCTCTCCTATTTTCTGCACTCTGTTTCTTCAGCTGGAGCATAACTTCTCTCGTGCAATAACCCAACGTAAATACACGGATATCCGCAATTTGTTCAACGATGTCCTGTGGCAAATTCTCCGCCTTGTATTGAAAATTCCACTCTATCGATTCTTTGTACTCTTCCTTACATTTCTTCTCATCAAACGGAAGACGGACATCATATTCTGCAATGAGTTTCTCAATATGCGCTCTTTGTTCCGGCGGCATGTGAAAAACCATTTGATTCTCTTCTGTCACTTCTTTTCCGCTAAAGGCTTTCTCTACGCGAGTCATGACCTGACCATCATGCTCCAGCATGAAACGTGGGTCCAAGTTATATAGCTCTCGCTCCTGCTTCACATGTGCTTTTTCCTTTCTTTTATACAGCCTTAAAAATAGATCCTCATCTGACTCGTAAGCTCCGTTATGTACTCTTAAACCAAAATGAAGATGTGTCTGCTGACAAAGCTCATACCATTCTTTCGTTAGATATCTCATATGCATCTCTCCTGCTGATTTAAAATCTACTTCAATAATCGTATTAGCGATAACAGATTTCGTAAAGCCTAGCACCTTGATCACTTCAGATCGATCTCGTTAGAAACTGCTCTATTGTTTGCATCGCTACTCCTCCAAAATCTTCAGCCTCAACGATTCCTTATACTCAACAGACGTAATGGTCTACCCCAAGGTTTGAAACAATTTGTGTTTTATTTCTTTGTCGTTACGCGCCGCCCATTCATGCACAGCTTCCACGCCTGCGGACTCCTGACCTCGTTGAAAATAAAAACATAGATCCATCGGCACTAACCGTTTACCATAGAGTTTGATGCCAATCCGTCTGTAATTCATATAAATACACTCAATCTGAGATGCATCATATCTCTGATGTTTCATAGAAATCACATGATCGCTTTCCAACGTAATACTGGGTTTAGTGAAAAACAAACGCCAGATCAGGAAAACGAGATAACCGAGAATAAAGGTCAATATAACGATCAGCGAGTACTTCCAAATACCATTTTTACCGTAAATACCATCCCTGAAAAGTATAGCTTCAATGATCAACATACATAGTAGGCTCAACCATGCTCTTGGATAAATCGTCTTGTACGTGATGAGTTCCACCTCCTAATTATTCTCACCATTAATCCGAAGCCACTTGGAAGGGGCTTTTCTGGCAAAATGCTTTTCAACAAAATCCAAAATATCATCAATTCCAGGCAATGCCGCGTTTTCTCTGGCTTCGTCAAACGTCATCCATTGGTACTCGGTATGTTCATGATTTAACCGGACAGGCTGGTCTTCATCCACATATCCTACGAATACGGGAGCGGTATAGATATAATCCTCCATGGGTGAATAATATTGTTCGAATTGATTGGCAGAATACAACCGGACTTCCGTAATACCTGTTTCCTCATGAACTTCTCTAAGTGCAGCTTCCCATGCCTTCTCGCCCTTTTCTATCCCGCCGCCAACATAACACCACTCGTTATGCAACATACGACCAGCCCGCTTCAGCATCAGTACACGGTATTGATCGAGGCTTTTCTTCAACAGAACTACAGCCACGCCTTCACAACGAATAGGGACTACCTGTTTCACGTGCTCTGTACCATTCAATTTCTCGCCCCCTTCTCTTCAGAATCGAAGTCCTCCAAAACTTTAAACTTATCTCCGTGGATTTTATCCAGATGCTCTTCTCCCCAATAACATAGATGATCCAGGGCAGGCTTGAGTCCCCAGCCGTAGTCCGTCAACTCATATTCCACTTTGGGAGGAACCTCCGAATATACCTTGCGCTGTACAATCTCGTCCTTTTCCAGACCTCTGAGCTGTGTTGTCAGCATCTTCTGCGTAATGTCCGGTATCAATCTTCGAAGCTCCGACGTGCGTTTCCGTCCGGTCATCAAATGATAAATAATCAAAGGTTTCCACTTCCCGCCCATCACTTCCAAGGCCGCTTCCACGCCAACTTTATATTTCTTTGTAGCGTTTGTGTCTTCATGTTCCGTCATTTTGAACCCCTCCATAATCAGGCTGTATCCCAAGTGAAAATATAATCTTTTTACTGCTCTTTTTTCTATTATTTGAGCCTATTTCGAGGCATCCATTTAGGGTACTTTAATGTTCCTATAGCACTTCATTCTTCCTATAGAACATCAAAGTGCGTACTTCCAGATGTTTTCATACCTGTTTATAATAGCATCAGCCACTGATTTATGGCTACAAGACTGCAATCCAGAAAGGTAGTGAAGATAAGATGAACGTACTCGTTGTAGTATCCCACCCAAGAAAAGACTCCTTGACCTTCCAGGTAGCTGAACGTTTTGCACAGGGGCTTACCGAGGCTGGTCACGGTTATGAGATATTGGATTTGCATGAGATTAGATTCGACCCGATTCTTCGTGAGATGGACGAACCAGACTATACCCAAGAAAATCAGGTGTTCTCACCTGAAGTTGAAACCGAGATGAAGCGATTGAAGAAACACGATGCTGTGGCTTTTGTGTTCCCTCTCTGGTGGTGGCATCTGCCAGCCATGCTGAAAGGTTATGTGGATCGTGTCATGAACAACGGATTTGCCTATGGCGCGAACAAACTTCCTCATCAGCAGATATTGTGGATCGCTCTTTCGGGTGTGACGGAAGAACAGATGCACAAGCGCAACTATGGTCAATCGATCGCCAATTTGCTCAATGTGGGCATTGCCGATTACTGCGGCGTGTCCCAATCGAGGGTTGAGTTTTTATATGAAACGTTGGAATCCAAGCCAGAGCATTATGAGGCACTGCTGAACCATGCACATCACTTGGGACTGAACTATGCCAACGATATTTCGACGCTGTAATGGTATTACGGCTTTAAATGATCTTACGATCTGATATAAAGTCTGAAAACCTGTTTCAATCTCTGTGGTTTGAAGCCTTCTTTGTGAAAATAAAATGCGTTGACCAGCACGCTAACCTTTCGCGTTTATGGTAAGGGAACAACTACGCTTGAACACGGCAAAAAAGGTCGCTCCGGAGAGCGACCCTGTCTGTGTGTCTTGCATTATTTTACTGTCGAGAGAAGAAACTTCTCCAGCATGGTGATGTCGGTAATGCTATGGTTGCAAGCTGTGTTATCCATGCACACGTACTGGGCAATGGAAGAAAAGTTGTCCTGCGAATGAGCCTTGGTCTTCACGTTGAAGAATCCAAGCTCCTGATGACGATGACAGAACATGCAGTACCCTTTCTTGTTCGTGGGTGTAATCCGTCCCTCAATACCAAGAAATCTGCCTTCGTACGGATACACGATGAACAAACGGCTTGTCGCAATGTCAGTCCATCTCAGATAGGTTGTGTGTGCGTAATCGATGGATTCGAGATCAGGCAATTTGAGCTTCTTCGCCTTGGGAAACAACTTCTGAATCTGCTTCGCTGATACTTGCGGATATGGAATCAGATATGATTCGAGCTGGTTCAGATACGTCTGCAATTCATGTGTCGTCTCATACGTGGATAACTGCTCCAACAGTTGCTTCTGCTCCGGAGTAAGTTCATCGAAGATGCTCACCGCATTTGTGCCGACCGTATAACGGACGGTTTCCAATACTTTTCGATCCACAACCGAGCGTAGCGTTTTGAGCAGGAAATCAGCTTGTTTTTGAATATAATTGAATTGATGATTCTGAATAAATAGTGTTTGCATGGCGTTCAGCCCCTTATTTTTATTGGAAGAACAAATAAGGTGCAAAGCCTGCGGGATGTAACATTATGTTGATATTGATTCCAGGGCAACAATCTCATTTTGTCGCGCCCTACACAAAGTCCGCCCCTATTCAGGCTTTGCGTAAGGCTTTCTAGCGAACGAGCAATCCGGCATCATCCATATTGCCACGTCATAACCCCCAATACGATAGATATAACGAAATTATAGCAGGGCAGCATAGTGTAGGCAACGGGCTTCGTTTCAATTTCCTCTGTTCAAGAAATTATTACATCTCAGGCTTTCTTCCCATTCTCCACGAAATGATCTACCGCTGACTGCTCAATGGCCAGTCCTTCCGTGTAACGCTCCATGAACAAGGCAAATCCATTCACATCCGCGCTATTTGGAGAAACCTCTTGTCCTTCTGCATCAATAAACACCTTAGTGGTAAGGTAATCCGCCAAACTCTCGTGCTGTTGCTTATTAACCATGTAGGAAGCCAAAATAGCCATTCCCCATGCGCCACCTTCACCAGCGGTAGACATGACCGACACGGGAATATTCAGTGCGGATGCGCATATTTTTTGAGCGACTCGTGGGGTTTTGAACAATCCCCCATGCGCCCAAATGTGCTCAATCGTTACGTGCTCCTTCTGTGTAAGAATATCCAGCCCGAGCCTTAGTGCAGCAAACGCAGCAAATAGATGGACTCTCATAAAGTTTGCCAGATTGAAGCGGCTCTCTGGAGAACGTACGAACAACGGACGACCTTTTGCAATCCCTGTAATATTCTCGCCCGAATAGTAGCCATAGCTCAGTAAGCCACCGCCATCAGCGTCAGCTTTCAGTGCTTCATTGAACAACACACTGAATAACTGGTTCATATCGGGCTTCTGTCCCATCGCCTCATAAAACTCACGGAACAAGTCGACCCAGGCATTAATATCGCTGGAGCAGTTATTCGCAAGAACCATAGCCACAGGATTGCCATCAGGTGTAGTCACGATGTCAATCTCAGGGTATACCCTAGATAGGTTTTTATCTAATACAATCATTGCAAAAATCGATGTACCTACGGAAATGTTACCCGTACATTTTTGGACACTATTTGTAGCGACCATCCCTGTTCCAGCATCGCCTTCCGGAGGGCAAAGTGGAATATTGGATTCCAAGTTACCTGATGGGTCTAACAGTCGGGCACCAGCTTCACTAAGATATCCGGCATGTTCACCTGCAGTGTACACTTTAGGTAAAATATCTTTAAGATTCCACGTGTAGCCTTTGTCGGCAATTATATCGTCAAACTTCTTTAACATATCTTCATGGTATTCCAGTGTGGATTCATCAATTGGGAACATACCTGAGGCATCCCCTATACCAATAGCTTTACTGCCAGTTAACAGCCGATGTATGTAACCCGATAACGTCGTAATATAATTGATGTTCGTAACATGCTCTTCTCCGTTCAAAATCGCTTGATACAAATGTGCGATGCTCCAGCGCTCTGGAATTTTAAACTGGAATTTCTCGGTTAGCTCTGATGCAGCCTTCCCCGTTGTGGCATTACGCCATGTACGAAACGGAACCAATAACTCCCCATTTTGATCAAGTGCAATATAACCCTGCATCATAGCAGAACATCCGATTGAGCCAATTTTTTGTATCGTTACACCATAATTTTTTTCAATCTCTTGCTTTAAATGATGATAAGCTTGTTGCAACCCATGAATCATTTCATCGATATGGTAAGTCCAGTAACCGCCAATCAATTGATTTTCCCACTCATAACTGCTGGAACAGATGGTATTAAAATGGTGATCAATAAGTACAGCTTTGATTCGTGTGGATCCAAATTCAATGCCCAGCGAAGTTTCTCCTCTGACTATTGCTTGTATCAAGTTTTGATCCATCATCGTATTCATCCTCTCTGAATTTGGAATTCACCCGATTCGGGAATAGGTGATTTGAATAGTCCAAATCAAGGTGTAAATTTCATGAAGAAAGAGCAGGATTGGAGCTGTAACGGACAATTACAAAGTTAATACCGCCTGTACTTCACCACATGCCAATATTTCACCGGTTTGAATAAAACCAAGAGAGTCATAAATTTTCTTCGCAGCTAGATTTTCAGGTTTGTAGGTGAGTTCTACAACTTTGGCTTTTCCTCGTGGAAAAGTCCTCGCATACTCAATTGCTTTTACTACCATTTCTTTACCATATCCCTTACCTTGGTATCGCTGGTCAATCATCATCTTGAAGATGCCATAACTGCTATATTCAAAGTTGCCATCCCCGTCATCATAGTACATCGAAATAAAACCTACCATTTTGTCTTCCTTATAGACTGCAAAAGTAATAATAATCTGCCCCTCATCTGAGGCAACGTACGCTTCAGCAAGTGCATGTTGGTTCGAGGATATGAATCTTTGTTGGTCTGGAGTAACTTTAAGTTCAATACATTCGATAAAATTATCCCAAGTTATTCTTCTAAATTCCATTTTGAATTCCCTCCCGCACTTATCATCATTACTATTTTCTTCTCTATCTCACTGCACTCGTAAAACTCGCTTTAAAAATAAGATCATACACATTGGTGTAAGAATCGTAGTACTCAAGTGCCTGTTTTCTTTCTTCGTAAAACGACTTCAACCTCTCTTTGTCTCCAGTATCGACATAAGCGATTAACTCTCGACTTGCTTTTTTGTATGCTTCTACACTTCGTCTCGCAGATCCAAAATCAAAGGAATTATAGTCTAGCACGGGAGTAAAGTTCTCCGGTCGGATTCCCGCATTTGATTCAGCTTCCGCTATGAACTCGTGTAATTTCGAGAAATCTACCGGCTCTTCCAGCAGCACATTGCCCAAAATGTGAACCACTTCCTGATCCATCTTGTTGAATCGCGTTGTAAAGACATGATTAAACACATGCATCTCCATCAAATTTCTGGTGTACAGAAAATAGCTATTAACCAAATGAAGCGTTGAGTTTTTATACTCTACCGAGAATCTCGCACCTCGAAGAATATTAGCCGGGATATATACTCGGCCGTCTATCATTTTTGCTTCGACTCCTACCTTTGTCTTCAGTTCCTTCTCATTGAGAATCACGCTGATTTTCTTAGGTGCACTTGAAACGGTATGAGCCATGGAGCAGCTTAATAACGTTACAGCAAGTGTAAACATCATCATCTTTTTCACTATGTACAACTCCTCGATAGGAATAATCAGGATATACTTGCATTTCATTTTTTCCATCGTACCATTTTATTCAAATAAAGGTAATACACTACATATGCGCAACGTTCTTTTCCACAAAAAGAAGCCACCTCCCTGGCCTTCCCCAGTTCAGTGACTCCATTTTACAATCCTATTCATTCCCTACATTCAACTACTCCTTAACAGCACCAACCACGATCCCCGTTACAAAATAACGTTGTAGGAACGGGTACACAAGTAGGATTGGCAGTGCGCTGATAAAGATCTGCGAAGCCCGAATCGTCCGTTGGGACAGGTTCTTCACCGCTTCTGGATCAAGCTTCGACATATCGGCCTGCACGATGATCGTCTGCATGAATGTGGCGAGTGGAAGTTTTTCCGCATCACGGATGTAGATAATACCATCAAAGTATGCGTTCCAATGCCCCACCATCATGAAGAGCGAAACGGTTGCAATAACAGGTACGGAGACCGGCAGATAGATTTTGACAAACGTCTGGAAATGTCCTGCGCCATCGATAAATGCAGCTTCCTCCAGATCCTTCGGAACGGTACGGAAGAAATTCAGCAACAGAATGATGTTAAACACCGCAACCAATCCTGGCAAAATCAAGGCCAGCAATGTGTTCATCAGTCCCAGCTTCAGAATCAGGATATATCCCGGAATGAGGCCACCGCTGAACAGCATCGTGATGACAAAATACCACAGATAGATGTTACGTGCACGGAACACCCGTGTCTCTTTGGAGAGCGCATAAGCTGCAATCGTATTGACGATTAACGCAAGCCCTGTACCGAGTACTGTCCGCTCCACGGATACCCACAAGGAGGAGAGAAAGTTGGTATTGGCAAATGTCTTGGCATATGCCTCCAGTGTAAATCCAATCGGCCAGAACGTGACGAGACCAGCATTCGCAGGTGCAGATGCGCTAAGAGATACCATGAGCAAGTGATACAAAGGCAGCAAGCAGAGCAGTGAAAGAATGGTCAGGAACACATTGTTGAATATGCTGAATATGCGGTAAGGCATCGTTTTATGATACATTCGTTCGTCCTCCTTTCTAGAAAATTCGGTATCCGGCGAATCGGTAAGCCAGTCGGTACGAGATCACAATCAGGATCAGGCTGATGACCGATTTGAACAGATTCACAGCGGTAGCGAAACTGAACTGCCCACTTAACAGACCTTCTCTATACACAAACGTATCGATAATATCACCTTGTTGGTAAATTAACGGACTATATAAGTTAAAGATTTGGTCAAAGTTGGCGTTGAGTACATTACCCAGTGCCAGTGTTGCGATTACGATCCCAATGGGAATCAGTGCCGGGATGGTAATATACATCGTTTGCTTCCAGCGTCCTGCTCCATCCACTTCAGCTGCTTCATAAAGTGCAGGGTTAATGCCGGACAATGCCGCGAGGAAGATGATCGTGTTGAATCCAAACTCTTTCCAGACGTCACTCGCAATAATCGTGAACCGGAACCAGCTGCCATCCCCCAGGAAGAAGATCGGTTTGATGCCGAATACCGAAACCAGGAACTGATTGACAATACCCGTCTGGGCCAGAATGTCGATCAGGATACCGGATAACGTTACCCAAGACAGAAAGTGTGGTAGATACACGAGCGTTTGAATCGTTCTTTTCAGCGCCATCTTCCGTACCTCGTTGAGCAATAAGGCGAAGACAAACGGAATGATCAGATTCATGACGATCTTCGTACAGGCAAAAAATAGCGTGTTCCACGTAATTTGCAGAAAGTAATCATTTTCCCACATGTACCTAAAGTGCTTCAGTCCTACCCATTCGGAATTGAAAAATCCCAGTGCAGGTTTATAATCCTGAAATGCCATCAAAATCCCGGACATCGGAATGTATGAAAATATAAAGACCATAATGGCCGCCGGCAACACCATGAAGTGCAGAATCCATGGCTGTTTATAGCGTTTTTTTCTCTTTTTTTCCAGCTTGTTCCCAACGTTTGCCTGCGGGACCCGCTTACCCTCCAATTTAGCCTCCATAGCACTGCTCCTGTTCCCAAAAAAAGTTTTTGTGTGTGATGGGGTTCTCTGATATAAATAGTATCAAGCCATTCTGAGGTCTGCTATATAACATTGTTAGGCTTGATAGTGTTTTGTTAGGGCCATACTAGAAGAAGTTGTTTACACACGAATTAGAAGGAGACTTTTCATGCATATATGGAAGCGCTTAATGCCTTTTCAAGGTACTACCAGATCCCGATTCAGTCTTTTTGCCAAAATAAACTTGTTAATTGTGGTCTTGTTCATCCCCATTCTGATCATGTACACCTACTCGAATAACGTCACCTATGATGTCGTCAGCAAAGAACTGCAGATCTCCAACACCAAACAGCTCACGTTTCTGTCCAGTCAGATCGACTCACGCATCAATCAGATGATGGATTTCAGCCTGATTCTCTCCCGAGATCCCAATGTCAGAGCATTCAACGGCCTCAACATGTGGGATGATCGGTATGACCGGATGCAGACCCGTTATGTGATACAAGAGAAGATGACGCTGCAAACCGGCGTTACGGATATATGGCCCACCCGATATGCAGTGCATTCACAGCAGAATAAGGATGTCATCGCCAACTACAATCGAACCACAGGATATGATGAGGCGTATTTGAAAAAAAATATGAGCGGACAATGGACCTATGGGGACCAAAGTGCAGATTCACAGGATGAGATGAAATCCTTCTATTGGTTCTATACGGACTCCCTTGCCCAACCAGGAATGCTCACTGGAAGCAATCTGGTGATTGAAGCCAGCTTCAGCTATGAGAATATTCAGAATATGCTGGATACGTATAAAGCAGGCGGACAAGGCGATCCTTTCTTATATCACAAAGGAAATTCACCCATTCTGAATCGCAGCGCGGACAAGCAGTTATCCGCAGCACTCACTCAGTATCTGGATACGCACTCGCCAGAGGATACCACACAGGACGTGGTCGAACTGAACGGAAAGAAATATCTGGTTAGCTCGGTGAAGTCTACCTATTTGGATTGGCATCTGGTTGATGTAATACCGCTGTATCAGATTTTGAAACCCATCTCGCTGAGTCAGAATCTATTCTACACCTGTATGATATTGCTGCTGGTGGTGGGCATCTCTGCGTCGATCCTGCTGTACCGGAATGTGCAATATCCGATCAAAAAGCTGATCAAAGGCTTACGCCGCGTCGAGCAAGGGGATTATTCTGTCCGACTGCATAGCAAAAACCAGAATGAGTTCTCATTCCTGTTCCGCCGATTCAACGATATGTCTCATCAGATTCAAGATCTGATCGAGAATGTATTCCATGAGAAAATTAGAGCCAGGGAAGCTACGCTGAAGCAATTACAAGCGCAGATCAATCCGCATTTCCTATATAATTGTCTCGGGTATATCATCAACATGGCTCAGATGAAGGACGAGCAAGCCGTCGTCTCCATGGCGCATAACCTAAGTGCGTATTATCGCTACACCACCCGTATGGAACGGGAGACGTCGTCGCTACAAGAAGAGATCAAGCTACTGATCAACTATCTGGATATCCAGAAGCTGCGCAATGGTCGCATTGAATATCACATCGATATCCCTGAGGATATGCTTGCCCAGTCCGTGCCGCGATTAATGCTTCAACCGATGGTCGAGAATTCCGTGATTCACGGTGTAGCGAAGTCCTATTCATCCGGGGAAATCCGAATTACCGGGGAGCGCTTGAATGGTTTTGGCAGAATATATATCGACGACGACGGACCCGGCCTAAGCCCGGAACAGTACGAAGCGCTAAACTTGAAGATGCAGGAACCTTTACAAGAAGAAATGGGCTGCGGCCTCTGGAATACGTACCAACGAATCACGCACCTGTTCGGCAGTCATTCCTACCTTCTATTCGGCCCATCCCCACTTGGCGGATTCCGAACCGAAATCATCTGGGAGATACCAAAAGAGGACACAGATTCCGATAAAGGTAATACCGATACAAATTGATACGATACTAACGATAAGTTGACTATTTGATTCTGAACGAACCATTTACACGTGAACGTAGAGGACAGAAAAAACCTGAAGAAGCAAAGCGTTCGGAAGTGTTCTCATGAAAACAAATTGGAAAGAATGCCGCATCGGAGCATACGCTTCGCTTTTATTACAAATTCAACCTTTATATAGTGCTTGTTTTAAAATAAAGGGATTAAACTTTACGTGAACCAAAGCGAAGGATTGAAGGGATTCTGGAGAAACGAAGTGTTCGCCTTTCAAGCACCATTTTAACATTATAATCATCTAATTCAGAAAATGGGGCTTGAACAGCGATCGAAAGAACCCTTCAAATCCGTAGCGATTTTGTTCACTTCACGTATCCTTTGATTTTGATTATTGGCCTTATATACCAACCACCAAGGGAGACATTATAATGCAAATGATGATCGTAGACGATGAAGCACACTGGGTCGATAACCTGTCCATGACCAAGCCCTGGCACACGCTGGGGATTGAACATGTGCATAAAGCCTACTCGGCACACGAAGCACTTCAAATGATCGACACCCACCCCATCGATATCGTGATCTCGGACATTCAGATGCCTGAAATGACAGGGATTGAACTGATCGAACGCATCCGCATCCGGGACAAAAAAATAAAATGTATCCTGTTATCCGGGTATTCCGAATTCGATTACGCCAAAAAAGCCATCCAGTTCGAGGCTGTGGACTATCTGCTGAAGCCCCCGACTGACGATGAATTAATGGGTGCTGTCCAGAAGGCCATCGATCAATTGAACAACGAGTGGGAACTCGTCAGTTCACTGACACGAACGCAGTTTACGTTGCGAGAGAATCTCCCCCATTTGCGGGGACGACTGCTCCTAGGGGCTTTACAGGGACAACGAATCGCCGCTGCGGAATGGGATAGGAAGCTCGCCAATTACGCTCTGCCCTTTCATACCGGGGATGCCGCATTAATGTTGGTTCGTTTGGAAGAAGAATTCGGACACTATGACAGCAATGATCAGACCCTGATCGAATATGCCATCATCAATATGGCGGAAGAGATTATGGGTGAGTTTATGGAAGTGTGGGGCGTCAAGGAGGAGCACGGATATCTGGTGTTTTTACTTCAGTTGAAGGAACGGAAAGGCGATATTGGCAAAGAAACCATTCTGGAGAAGCTGTCCATTCAGCTTCAATCCAAAGTAAAACAGTTTCTGAAAGGCTCACTCTCCATCGTTATCACCGAGAGGTTCACCTTTCCGGATCAGCTTTACGATCGCTTCCGTCAGGCTTCCGCTTATTTCCGGCAGATCGTTGGCGACGAACGCGAATTTGTCATGCGCGTTAGTGATGTCGAGACACCTGCGGCGCAAGGTCCACTGGACGTGCTGTATACCCCGCCCACCTTCATTAGTTTGCTAGAGAGTGGACAATGGGATGCCGCCGAAGAGAAAATTCTTGCGGTCTGCGCGGAGTTGGATGAGAAATGGTCGGAATCCTGGGAGCATTGCATGGAGGCAGGTTTTCTTATTACGGCTTCATTCACCAATATTGCCCACCGGAACAAGCTGACTCTGACCACTTTAATGGGAAACGATGTCGAAGATTTGCAAAGTGGCGAAGTTTTCGCTACCATCAGCAAACTGCGTAAATGGTCGCTCAGCGTGCTCGGCAAACTCAAGGAAGGCACGTCCAATGAGATCAAGGATATTCGTTCGGATTATGTGAAGAAGATTCAGGATTTTACAGATAAGAACCTGCATCTGGATGTATCTTTGCGTGTGCTTGCAGATCATGTCAATCTGCACCCGACCCACCTGTCCAAGATCTATAAGATCGAAACGGGCGAAGGCATCAGTGATTATATCTCGCGCCTGCGTATGGATCGGGCCTGTCATAAGCTGGTCACGACCACCAAAAAAGTGTATGAAATCAGTATGGAGATTGGTTATATGGACCCGGCCTATTTTATCAAAGTGTTCAAGCGTCAATTCGGCGTTACGCCGCAAGAATACAGAGACCAGCATAAATAACATGACTGAAAACCGAATTTTTTGAACTTCATTTGCACATTCACTAATAGAGTCCTATGGAAACTAACAAACTCATATAGATGCCCTCCCGCCCAAATTGGTACAGTTACATTGTAAAGATCATACACCGTAGGGGGATTGAACAATGATCAAATTCAAAACATGGTGGTCACTGCTCATGGTTATCGCGCTCATCACGATCACTGCGTGCGGCAGTGGCGAGAAAGCCAGTGACAATGGTAGCGATAATACGCCGGGAACAGTCGGCTCAGCGGAAGCAGAAGCTGCTTTTGCTAAAGGAAAATATGACCCACCCATCGAGTTCAGTTCGGTATTGATGCCGAAGAAATACGTGCAAGGAGATACCAAAGAGAATAACGTGCACGATCGCTGGATGCTGGAAACGCTGGGTATGAAGCATAAAGATACCTGGTATCCTGCCAATGACGATCAATACAGACAAAAACTGCAACTGGCTATCGCCTCTGGCGAGAAGCTGCCTGATTTCGTGACAGTACCTACCAATGCGGTACTGACTAATCAGCTGATCGACTCCGGTCAATTCATCGCTATCGATGAGTTGTTCGACAAATACGCGAGTCAGACCCTGAAAGATCACGCAGCAGCACATCCTGAACTGTGGTATCCGTTCACCAAGGACGGCAAGAAATACAACATGCCGATCATGGAGTACACCGATAACGACGATACACTGCTCTGGCTCCGCGAGGACTGGATGGAGAAGCTGAACCTGGAAGCTCCGAAAACCATCGCAGACCTTGAGAACATCATGGACAAATTCAAAAACGAGAACCCGGACGGTCTGTCTCCAGACAAAGTATTCCCGCTGGCGATCTCACTGAAAAATAACACCAACACCTGGATGGGTCAGCTCGACTGGTTGTTCGGTGCATACGGCACAATCGAGGAGCAATGGAACAAAGACGCAAACGGCAATCTCGAGTACGGCTCCGTTAACCCGGGTGCCAAACAAGCCCTTGCCAAGCTGGCTGAATGGATGGATAAAGGTTATATCCACGCTGACTCCGCTCTGTGGGACGAAGGCAAATCCGCTGAAAGCTGGACAGCTGGCAAAGCGGGCATTCTGCCTGGCGCCAACTGGGTACCGGACTGGCCTGCACCTGACCTGCTGAAGAACGTACCTGGCTCAAAGTATAAAGCTTACCCTGTTCCAGCTGGCCCAGACGGCAAGATCGGTACGAAGTGGCAGAACTCTGGTGTCAACGCAAGTATCATGATCAACAAGGATGCGAAGCATCCAGAAGCCATCTTCCTGTACTACAACTACTTGCTCGATAACCTTGCGAACCCGAAAGCGGGCAGTGAGTATGAATACGGCTTCGCCAAAGGTTACGACTGGGATATCATTGACGGACAACCGACCAGTGACAAAGAGAAGATCAAAGACTTCTCCAACGAATTCCCATTCCTGACCGGCCCAGCACGTATCCCGGATCTGTACATGAAAACACTCGTGAAGCTGGCCAACGGCGAGAAGCCTGAAACACCTTACGAGAAACAAATGGCCGAATTCCGCAAACCGGAAAACTGGTATGCAGGTAAAGTCGTGATGTCCCAGATCGACGTCCGTAAACAAAACTATTTCACTGGCGCTGCAACACCAACCATGGTATCCAAATGGAACCTGCTCCGCCAGTCCGAGATGGAAACCTTCAACAAAATCATCTACGGCAATCTGCCAATTGATGCCTTTGACCAATTCGTCGCCAACTGGAAATCCAATGGCGGAGATCAGATCACGCAAGAAGTGAATGAATGGTTTAAGTCGGTAAGTGCGAAGTAAGGATTAGATTTTGGAAAAGTAAATCGTTAAAAAACCAGCCGAAGCGTGTAACCTACCGCTTCGGCTGGTTTTTTAAGTTAAGATCGGGGCCGCTTCCCCTGACTTATGGATTCGCGTTAGTGGATCAAGCCTTCGTATCAAACTCCTCCGGCATCGAATGATTCAGCAAGGAAACTGTCAGCTGAATCCCATCCCTCAGCCCTTGCATATACAACCGCTCATTCTCTATTCCTTTACTGACAATGTATCGGCTCTCCCACTCAGCATATTCAGGTGTTTGCTCGATATCCTTGCCAGCAAACAATCCTTCGAACGCTTCGTCCTTTTCTTCACGTACACGACTCAATTCAGGGTCATGCTCGATTCGGGCAGATACTTCATCTAGCCTTGCCTGAATCGCTTGTTGCAACCACGGCGGAAAATCCATTGCTTCTCCTCCCCTATCGCATTATGTAACCTCACTCATCATCGTACAACTCGGTTATGCCTCGCCTTTATTTCACTCACTCGGGTCACCAGTTCATCCACCCTTCGGCTCTGTTCTTGCACTTCAGGGTTGTCCCATAACGGAATCGCTTGCTTCAAGGATGCCTCACCAAGCTGATTAAGCTTGCGCCGTTCCTCTTCCAATAAGTCAAGCAACCGGCTCATACATCCACCTCTCTGATGGGTCTAAACTGCGCCATGTCTTGTTAATGCTAGACGTGAGCAGTCATTTTTAATGCGATTATCGGTTTATTTCATTTTAATTCGATATCCGCATTAAAACAACCATTATTTCTCATACAATTTGGTTGAAATGAGAGGTGTACATAATGAAGCATAGACAAGAACCACCCGGCGACAAAAACATCATCGGCTCTCGAGTCGTGACTATCCGTAAAAGTAAAGGAATCAAACAACGTGAATTTCTTGCCAGATTGCAAACACTGGGTTTGGATATTAGTCAAACCAGTCTTTCCCGTTTGGAGGGGCAATATCGTCTGGTTCAAGATTATGAAGTGGTGGTAATTGCGAAAGCCTTGGAGGTTTCTGTGGGGTATTTGCTTGGGGAAGAATGAGTAAAGTGACAATATAATTTAAGGCATAAATACCTATTATGGAAATATTCTAATATTTTACATAATCGAGATTGTACACTTCGAATAGTGGCATTCACGATAAAAATAAAGCGTTTGGAAATCTCCTTCTTATAATCTCTCCTAAGTTCCAATAGCCCTTGAGTAGTCTTGATGTCTAGTTCACCTACCCAAGGATTTTGTTAAGTTCCCTTGAACATCTGCATCCACTAGCGATACTTTTTTCCCCCTTCAACATTAAAAAAACGATCGCGCTGAACTACAACAATTTGCTCCAGAAAGAATATCTAACAAAAAGAGAGCATCCAAATGAAGGATGCTCTCTTGGAATATCTGTATTATCAAAAAAACATTAGAGGCATCTACAACGACTCGTAGCCTGCTATATCTTTATTAGCTAGACACAATCCTAAATATCACAGACGAGCACCTATCAACCCCAGCTAAGAGTCTACTTTATCTTTTCAATTTGAGGTCCCTCTTCAGTGTATCCAACAATCCTATACTGAACCATTTTTCTATTTCTCATTTTTATAGAAAGCAATTGAGCAAAATTTTCATCGTGTGTTGAAACAACTATGTGTTTATTACTATATCTGGAGTCCATTATGGCTCGTAACACATCAATAAAAGCAAGAATGTTAACATCATCCATACTCTGTATAGGATCATCCATAAACAGTTGTTGAAGCTGACTATATCGTTGAGTGAGACCTAAGCCAAGAAAGATACTTAAGGCCAGAATATTTAATTGGGCAGCGCTAAATATTTGATCAAGATAGAGATCAACCTTATCCTCAAGTTGTGTTTCACCTATAAAGTTAGTTCCTCGCTCTGTGTTTGTAATGTGTAATCTTTTGTGAAATGGATGCGGATTGATTGTTTCATATACCCAACTGATTATGGGATGGTTCTCTAACCTTTCCTTAACAATTTGTCTTTGCTTTCCAAGTAATTTTCCATGCCATTTACTTACCTCAGTCCGATAATAATCAATCTGCTGCTTTTCATCATTATATTGTTTTATTACTTCTTCCAGTTTCTCATATCGAATCATTACAGCTTCATATTCATCTGGAAGCTTCTTATTTAGGATTTCTTTCATAGAATCAATAAGATCATCAATAACAACAAATTTACTTTTGATAGACTCCATGTTCCTTTTCACTATGGCATAATCTTTGCCATTAAGATATTGTTCCCTGAGCATAGTAAGTTCACTTTCTATTTCACTAAATGTCAGATTACTAGAAAAACCAAGTAAACTTTGATTTAGAGCAAACCATTCTTCAGATTTAGAAATAATATCATCAAGTGAAGATGCTTCAAGTTCTTCAAGCTTCACTTCACTCCCGAAAAGACTTATTAAGGACTCCTGAATCCTGTCGATTTGTATTTTAATATCATTATTTTTAAGAATCAAAGAACTTTTTAGTTCAGAATAAGTATTCAAATCCTTATTAAGTTGTTTTTCAACATCATCATATTGCTGTTTAAACTTAGTCAATATATTTTCCAAACGCAAACGCAAAGGCTCAGTTACTTCTTTAAAAAATTGATTGTCAAGTGCACGAATATTATCATTAACCTTTTTTTCTCTACTATTTATAAGAGCAATCTGTTCGTTACCTGCAGAGAAAGTTGAATCAATTATCAAAACAAGCTTCTCAGCTGTAGTAGAACTATCTTCCCAACCTTCTAAACTAGTATACTTAGAATTAGAAAAGTCATCATTCAAACAAACTGGGCACTTATCAATACTTAGGAAATTTTCATTAACCATCTTCTTAACGTGATTTAAAGCTTCTTGGTATTGTTTATTCAACTGAGAAACAGAATCTTTCTGTGAAATTATCGCTTCTAAGTTTTCTTTTAATTGTTTTTTTGTTCTCTGCAAATTTGTTGATCGCTCTTCAACTTCGCGAAACCATTCTTTGTTTATATCCTCAATTTCCAATGTTTTCGAATTAATGTTTAGTTCTGATGAAAAATCAAGAATGAATTTATTCCATTTTTCTTCCTCTTCACTCCACTCTTTCCAAAACTGAATGTTAACATCGAAGTTGGAAATAAATCTTCTTAACAAAGTGAATACATTCTTATAGTCTGCAAGGGACTCTTTTTTATTTTGAATGGATTTCACACCTGTTTCAGCTGTAATTATTTGTCGATTTATTTCATCGCTTTCTTTCATTAATAAATTGCTGTTTTCTCGCTTTATACGATTAGCTGCTTCTGATCTTTGTAAATGTTTTTTTGCCTCCTCCAATAAAGATGCTTTTTCAAATCGCTTACTGAGACGTAACAACTCTTCATACTTGGAGTTCATATCGTTACGGAATAGACTAACTCTTTGATGTTCCACACTTACTGTCTGCAGATATTTAATACAATTGTTAAGGCCTATGTTTGATTCCATCATTAACAATGAAAAATCATACTCTAAATCGTTAATATCACTACCTGATAAAATAAGTTTAATTTTATTGTAATCTTCATTGATCGCTCTTATATAGTGAGCCATATCTTCAAAATTTAATTTTTTCATAAAATCTGTAATTCCAATTTGGAAATTCTGAAGATTCTGAATAATTTTACTTAACTCAGTATATTTAATTGTTAACGAATTGTTTTTTGCTTGATATTTACTCAGAGACTGGTAAGCATTGTTAAGTTCTTCTTCCTGTAAAAGATGCATGAAAATATCTCTTCGTTTCGCTGGTGAATTATTTCTCAAAAAATCACTTATACTTTCTTGTCCTAACATATGAGTATGAAAAAAAGCTTCTTTATCCTTCGTTTCTAGAATAAACTGGTGCAAGACTAATTCGTTAGTTACTTCAACCAAATCACTTGTTCCCATATATACTCTAGATAAATAACTTGTGTCTCTTTCTGTAGTACGAAGTACATTGTTAGTGCTTTTCCGGACAATACGTAACCCATTAGTGAATAGTAATTCAACGAATATCTCTCTACGCTCAATATTTCCATGTTTAGGATGGTAAAATTTCAAATAATGACTTCGTTTTAATTCATTAGCTTGATAAGTTTTTTCTTGATAAAATTTTTCCAAGCGGTAAACGTTATCTGTCAAACACCATTCGACTGCTTCAAAAAAAGATGTCTTTCCAAACCCATTATATCCATGAAATATTACCAAGGGAGAGTCCAGTTCGTCGTAAACAAAGCAACGATCTGAAGAACCTTCGTTCTCACCATATCCACGAAAATTTTTTATTTTCACTTTTGACAGATACACCATTCACACCTCCTTCTTTACTATATTTTCAATATTTTGAAGTAATTCTTTAATCTTCTCAAAATCTATCTTTTCGCTCTCTAGATTTTCTAAAACTGAGAAGCTATCCAATATTCTTTCTGGAAATAATAGCTCAACAAAATTCCTTTTTAATTCCTCCATGTGCTCATATTGAATAATAATTTTTCTGGCTATGAATCTATCACGTTCATATTTAGCTATTTCTGTAGGGTTGAAGCTGCTCTTTTCATCCTTATATTGATGAAGAGCTACTATATACATATCCCACAAAAATTTGGAGATCGGTATCTTAGTTTCAACGACTTCAATATTCTTTGGGTTATTCATTTGCATCATCATTTTATTTCTTAGACTGGGTAATTTTTTAGCGATATCATCAATTTGAGGTAACTCGTCTATTAAGCAAATAACTAATATTTTATCTTTATCAAGATTACCTATTCTACAGGAAGGCAGTTCTTCATAAAGAAGGAAATCTTTTATTCCTAATTCATTCATTATACTATCCATCATATCCGCCCTTCCTTAAAACTTTTAGTAAAAGGACAATCAGCATCGTGTGTTAGCAATCTTACACATCGTATACATTTATATTGAAAAGAGCGATAAAACTCCTGGTTTAAAATAGTTCCGTAGGGTTTTGAAATATCCATAACTATGTCCTCTATATTTAATCTTTCCGGATCACATATTTTGCAATCAGCATCAAAAATTATGGTTTCATCACCTATAGCCTTCATAAGATGTTGATCTTTTAGAGTATGTTCGATAAAAGCAGTTATTAACATTTGCTCATCTTGCTTATCACTAGCATGATGTGTAGTTTTTAAAGAAAATCCTTTATATTCAGAAAACGATACATTATTAATGCCTTCAAGATCAAATAGATCTATATCTCCTAGCTCTTTTTCCGATAGAGCATATATTTCTCCCATTGCTTTAAATAATTCCAGTATGTTAAGCGCATATGACGGAGAAGATCCCATTAGATATCGGCTGTTCATCTGCGTTACTCCATATTCTTTCATTCCGTGAACCCACTGTTCAGTGCATGTGCCTACTACTTTTAAAATACGATCTAAACTATCAGAGTGCCCTTTTCTCTTTAGAAGCAGTTCATACTTAATTAATTCAATTTCAATATCTTTAATAGAGCTAGCCAAAACATCTTTGTTAAACAGTTCTTGGATTGATTCAGTGTGATTTGCTACGATTTGATTAATCGAACTTGTCTTTAAAATGAATGAAGTTGTATCCACTGTCGTATCCAAAAAAGCATTCATAATAAGAAATCTAATATTTTCATATTCAAAGTTACTCAGTCCAGGAAAATGAACTGACAAATGATATTCAGTTTTCTCTTTAAGAGCTAAAATACTGCTGAATTTATCAACTTTTTTTCTGGGAGTATCAAAGGTAACTAACTTAACAAATTCTAAAATTTCCTCATCGCTTATGAGCACATCTTCAGATAAGAAATTCTTGTATTCATCTGGATATAAGTGTAAGTGATTAATTAAGGCACGTTTAAATTGAGGTCTTTTCAGCTGAGGGTTAGATTTCTTATAGGACATTTTAAACACTTCATAAGCTTCTTTACCCTCCTTTTTATCGGCATATTCGTACACCAAACAATCCTTCACATAATTAATGTATTCATTAGGGATATCAAACTTTTTCGTATTCCAATTATTAAAAAAATCAAAATCAGAAGTAGCAAACGGCACATTCGTTTTTATTTGGAATGTACCACTTGTTTTTGTTCTCTTATATGTGTGATAAAAATTATAAATAGTATGGGTTATAGCTTCTTGATTACGAGTAAAGGAGTCATCGCTATAAAATTTAGCTTCAATAAATTGATCGTTACCATAGTTTACTCTTACATCTGCATCACATTCTACACCTACGTAAGCATCTTCATATTCATAAACATTCACTAATTCATAGCAGGCTATCAGAAGTTGAAAGTAGAATCCCGCTATAGAGTGTTTAACATCAGTAGATTTCATTTCAAGCCCTACCTTCTCTATATCTAACCTCAAATTCAACGATGCACTATGACTTCCCAATTATTCAATTATCTTTTCATTTCTAAGGTGTCTCTTCAAACAGTTTAAATGGAACGTCTTTTTACTCGTGCATCCATTTATAGTTCGGCTTGTTCGAGTTTGAAGACACACAAAGTATTCAGAAAGAATAAAAAAATAACATTAACGGCTTACTAAAAACTTATTATGCATAAGTTTAATTATTTTAACTTGACCGCTTTCTTTATTAATTCTATATGCTCTTTGTGAATTTGCTTTAAAGCACTGATCCTTTCCTCCTTGATGTATGGTGCATTGTGTGATAGCGAATTTATATTTTCCTTCAAGTAGTTGTATATTGTCTTTTTTTCTTGATTTGTCGGCAACACAGGAGTACTCGGTAAAGATAAGGGTTCATCTCGTTGTGCAAGTTCTTCTGGAGTTGCAAAGCCGAATTCATTAAAGTTATATAGTGCCTTTTCCATTTCCTCTTGAGTTAATTCATAAGAACCTTCTGAATCTAAAATCACTCTAGAAATTCTAAAAGTAATAATTTTGACGGCTTCTTTTCAAACGTCTCATAGTATAGGAGAACTTTGAGCACCTCTTGTCCGGCTAACTCTTTAATAGGCTTAAACTTACTATTTTTAGGATTTGGTACTTTATGGACTTTCAGATCATTACTTATATACAACCACCTTGTTCCACTCATACATACAATCCAATTGAGGTTTTTTTATTTTTCAATTATCGAACATTAATCTCTACATATTCAAAAGTTCGTTTTTCTTCTTTTGAAACTCTTCATCTGTAATTACGCCTAAATCTACCAGATTTTTAAATTTCAAAATTTCATCAGCCACGCTCCCAATTTTTTTTGCTCGCTCTTCTTGAATTGCTGAAATTACTTCAGCCCATTCCGTTTCTTCACCTGGTCCAATATCAATGACTTCTTTCTTGAAAATTTCCATGTCATTCACAAAATCTTTCTCCGAGTAGTTACTTGCTACTTTGCATAGTTCATCACGCAACCTATTACCCATAGGCTTCATAGAGGCATACGTTATACCTCCTGAGATCACTCCACCTAATACAGGAATGGCTTTAGATAGACCTTGAGCAAAAGTTTTTTTAGTTACTTTAACACCTATTGTGGTAGCCACTTTTTTTACAATTGGATAGTAAATTGTCTTCATCAAAGCTCGTTGGGGAAGTTTTTTTAAAGTTTGCTGTGCTACTTTTGCAGATATTATTTTTAGAGCGGAATTAGCGCCGCCCACGCCAAACATTACTCCGAGGAAAATTATAAGTTCTGATTTCACTCTGTCTGAATTTATTCCTTGCGCTCCCCACAAATCTTCGTGACCGAACAAATATGCCAGTTCTTGCGCCAGTCTCAATGCTACTCCAAAAAACTGTAAAGTATCAGCTGGAATAGTTGCCGCCATTGCAATTCCCCCAGGAATTCCTGTTGCAAAGGAAATCCCTGTACTCTGTAATGTTCTTTTTTCGATATGACTCTTGGCTAGTTTATTGAGTAAAGTCACAGAAATCCCCGCATCAACTGGTCCCTTATCCAGAGCAGATAGAAGTTCACTGCTACTCACTTTACTTGCTAATATTTGTGTCAAAAATTCTTGGCGATTTACTTTTACTCCTGGAACCTTCAATGCATTAACTACAATTGTTTCTAACGAATTTGTGTTTTCATGCTTGGACACAGTTATCACTCCTATTTTTTTCTGAATAACGATATTGTCTCTGACTTTATTCCAAACTACTTTTTCAAGACAGGTATAGATTTCTCGAATAAAATTCTAGGGAAATTGTTCAAGGGTATCGATCTTTTATGTTCCGAACTAGCCCCTCTTATTCTAAAGCTCCCACCCTCCGGTCTATATATTTCTATCCATTCACTTTCTATTTGGTTCAAGTCAATGCAAGATTCAAATGTTTCAAAATCAACTGTACGAACTCCGGTTTCTCCACAAACAAAAATTAAGTATGTATTCATTGGAAATTGCTTAAATACTTTTGTTACCTCAACTTGATGTTCTGGAGTAAAAGTAAATCTCCATGACTTCCCCATTTTCGCTGTATATTTGATATACAAACCTTTATCATGATTTAGTTGATATGCATGTAGCGAATTAATATTGGATATTCTATTAATTGAAGTAAAGTTTTCATGTTCAGTAATTCCTGCTAATGCTACTCCATGATAAAAAGATCTATTTGTAATCTCACGTTTTATCTCCCTCTTCTAGACATTCATAGTCGACAGCATTAGATAAATAATTTTTATTTAGCTTTACTTCTTGGAACAAATTTCTGTATAGTCAGAGTTCTAAACTCTAGACTATATCTGATTAATATGTTCTCATATTCTATAAAAAACTATATTTCCCTTAACTACATACATAATAACCCATTTCGTGACATTTGCGAAGGTATTTTATGTGCTTAAAGAACTATTTCTTAGAACTTTCAACCTATTTCATCTAAGCATTTCATTGGGGAGAAAACAATCTTCTTATAGATAACGGAAAATACTGTTAGAATAAAACGGATGATAAAGTCGTTTTCATGTTAAACGGTACATCAGATGACTTCCAATGCTCTTATACTTTTAATGATGGAATATGACAGTTGAATAACAACGGTATGGCTAGTATTACACACATAAGGAGGGGGTTTATTTGAATAAGAAGAAGTTAATATTTAGCATTGTCACACTTTGTATTCTAATCATATTGGGTTTTCTCAGGTGGGACAATCTTGAGTCCAGCGCAGATCTTCACTATAAGTATGATCGATGGGCTAGTCAAAAATGGGTAGAGTTCTATCCTCCGCTAGCTGCTTCTCCCAACAGCATGGAGTTTCCACTAATGTATATGGATGAAATCCATCAGAGTGATATAAATAAGTATCTAGAAAAACAAGCTCTCACCGGAGAGTTAGTGAACAAGTGGATTGAACGAACAAAGTTAACGGATGGATATATAGGTCTATTATTATTGAATATTCTGGTGGTCATTTACAGTTCTATTAAATTATTTATTTTGAGAGACAAAAAATAGGATGATCTTGATCCCCCTTCAATATGCCGAGGCACACGTTGCCAAAGGGCATACTAACACAAAGGCAGCAGTCCCACATAAGGAACTGCTGCCTTTACTCTTTATAATTTTCCCCACTTATAATATCAATGATGTATAGAAGTTATCCGCGAGCCATTGCAATGCTTTGAATATCTATATTCAGCGTTTACCCTTCTAAACATACAAATTCCATCCCACAACAAAAGCAGCCAAGATGAACGCCGTGATGCCAGACATGATGTAGATCACCTTTTGCTTTTTGCTGTAACTGCTCTTCCGCAGTTTGTAAATAAGCAAGCCAAGATACGCCACTGCTAGAACAACATATAGTAGGTTAAACATTAAATTGATGCGCAACGAAGAATAAGCAGGATAATTTGGAAACCTCAATTTCGTTTGTATGATGAAAAGATTAAGAAGGAGTGCCACACCTGCAAAGTTAATTGCAAGATGATATTTATTAAAATTGGTATTAGGATTCCCTCGTTTATATAGCTTGTTAAGAAGCATCCGGATTAAATAGCCGATCAAAGCAATTAAACTGAAAATGATGGCTAGCGCAACAGGAATAAGAGATATCTTAAGTAAGTTCACTTTTACATTCGATACAGGCAAGTAATCAATGTAAGGAGTAAAGGAGATTTTCTCAACAACACCATTATGCTCGACAACGTTATAAGAACTACTTAACTCAGCTTTTTTGAATTTCTTTATATCAAGGGCCGTAAATAAATTAGTAAATCTAGATGCTGCCCGTCGTGCGGACTGAAAATATCCTCCCCCCTCCGAAGTAACTCTATTAGAATTGGCGTTATCACCGAAAATTTCTTTAATAAGCCCATAACCATAAATTTCTTCAAAAGACTGGTTTGTCATGACGACCATCCCAAATTTAGATTCGGGATCAAAGACAAGTTTACTGGAGAATGCTTTCAAATTCCCCTCGTGCATCAGTGTAGGCACCCAGTATTCCATCTCAACGAACCCATGCGCAAATCGCGGAGTAGAAGTCCCGTCATAATATAGACTTGTTGACAACATTTCGTTTAACGTATCCCTGTTCTTAAATAATACATGGCTATCATCTACAGGCATCAACGCTGCAAGGAATTTGCCTAAATCTTCTGCTGTCCCAATCGCTGCCCCGGCAGGATAAAATGTTACGTATCCTCTGTTCTCAGGAATCAGTTTCAAATCTTTTGTATACCCTTCAATCTCATTTCTTCTATGTACTAGGTCTGGATGATCTTGCCCCGTTGGATGAATTGAAGTGTCGTTCATATGAAGCGGTTCGAAAATATGTTGATCGACATATTCATAAAAAGGTTGGCCACTTATCTCTTCCACGATGTAACCAGCTAGACCAACGCCGTAGTTCGAATAACCCACTATGCTATTCGGTTTGTAGATCTGTTTCGGCTCATTTCTACGCAGCGTCTCTCCTAATTCTAACGTTTCATTCTCGGAGTAATAAAACACCTCGGCCGCTGTTTGATCTTCCCAACCCGCATTGTGATGCATCAGGTTCAATAGTGTAATCGGATCATCGTATTTCAGCTTTTTGAAAAATCCCTCTGGCAGATATTCCTGGATATCCGTATCCAAATCAAGCTTTCCTTGTTCGACAAGCTGCATCACACTTGTATAGACCAGCAGTTTAGAGATGGAAGCCCACTCAAAAACAGTGGAGGTATCCGCCTTCCGCTGATTCTCAATATCTGCGTAACCATATGCCTTATTCACAATAGTTTCACCATCTTTGATAGCCACAACCGCAACGGCAGCGGTATACTTCTCATACGAGGCAACATAAGCATCAATCGTTTCCTCTAACTTGGATAAAGGAATCCTGGATGGTGTAGTCTCCACCTGTTTCTCTTCAGCGTGGGCGGGTACCGCTATTGCCATAATGATAAACATGAATGACAGAACACAAGCAATTACTTTGTTTACAGTGTGATATCCACAATTCATCTGCATTAGCTTCTCTCCTTTTATTTTAAATGTTAATTACATCTCTTGATTTCAAGTATGCGTTTTCAAAAAAAGTCCATATATATCTAGGTTATTCTCAAATGCAATTAAACTCCATTCAGGAGAGAGGCCGAAGAATTTCACCTTTCCAATTAACGATGTTTATTTCTTTATCTTTCAAGAGGCACCAATCAATAATTTCTCCTATCAATTTTGGCGTGATGATCTCATCGCTCCATTGCGGTGTTAGTACTCTTCTGTATCCTATATATTCTAACGTCCAGCCTTCGAATTCTTCTCCGATGATGACTATAAATGGGGGCTTGTTCTTAATACTGTGTTGTCCCACTTCATAAGTAACGATTAACTTCTTATCCTCAGAAACGATATGTAATTTGATTATTCCTTCATCGTCAATATCCGGTTCAACATACCAATAAAATAATCGATTGGAGCGAACGATTTTACGTTTATATTTTTTTCTTACGCCCATAACTCACCTCACATATTTTGCTTAACACCGTATGAAGTATTTCAACAGTTTGCCAATCCACAACATTAACACTTTGTTATCCGATGTTGAAGGCCCTTAAGATTCATTAATTCTATTACTTTGTTATTCTTTCTTTATTGCCTAATATGACTTCATGAATTTCATCATATAATTGTAAATCTATAAATTCTTCATGAATCCATAGTCCTTCCTCAACATCTCCTCCCCCCATACCTCCACTAATCCCATCACCAGGAAAGAGTTTTTCGTAAAATAGTCCTTGGCCTTCTCCCTCATTACAGTCCCATGCAATGGTATCTAAATCTTTTAATAGAGTATGTAATGTCTCCTCACTGCAATTTACTAGTTTCATAGGGCAAGACAAGTAGATTTGTCCTCCATCATCACCTTCCATAATTACATATGCATCTGGAGTATCCTGAGCTTTCTTAAAACTGTCTATAAATTGATTGCTCGGTAGTCCATTTGCTTCATTAAGCATATGTCGAACAGGGCTATGGTGCTCTGGAATTACAGCCATCTGATTGTTATCATCTTTTTTTCTTTCCATAAGAATACACCTCGTTGTTAGATATATTTTCTTAAAGTCATCTCAAATTAGTTATTTACTTCATTCATTCCTATGACTTGTTCAAATGCTATATTAAATTCGTTAACATTAATGTTTAAATTGATTATTCCTTCTTTATCCAGCCCTTTAGTATCTAATTTATAAGTACCTGTCAGTTCTTCCGAGCTATTACCATCAATTTTCATATTTATGTCCAATTTAATATCCCTATCAATTAATCGCTCCTGAATATCCTTACTCAAGATCGGTTCAACTGTTTTTAACATTATTGATTTATTGGTTCTATTTCGAAGAGTGAAATTGTATGTTACGACTGTAATACCTGCATCTTCTTCGCTCTCTCCCAGTCCAAATGAACTTGAGTTTATTATCAACCCGTCCTCAACAATTTTATCTGTCTTCACACTGTATGAAATACATCCACTTAGGGCGAGTATTGTTAAAAGAAATAGTAAAATCATTAAACGCTTTTGATTCTTCAATTCAGGAACTCCTTTAATTTTTCTCTTCATTTTTTAGATCTATATTTGCAAGTTCAAGTGCAATCGCTAATCTAATCCGTGCATATTTCCTAAGTCCTTTTAAATAGGTATTGTCTAGTTGTTTGCTTTCAATTATAGGTTTAATATCGTGGTCGTAGCGATCGATTTCTACTTTTGCAATTGTATCGTTATTAATCAGCAACGAAAAAATATCTTCCCCTTGTTCAGGTATCCAGAACAAAATATAGGCAGTTTTCATTTGTGGAAAAAACCTCTTAATAACTGAAAGCAAACCTGATCTTATTTCATCATTAAATAATGACTCATGCGATCCTACTAATTCTCTTCTTATATCTTCTTCAGTTTTAGTGCCCTTTAATTTTATTAATTTCATAATGCCTCACAAGTTATCATTATTTTTTTTTTTTGACTTGTTAATTTCCTTTAACACTTATTAAATACCAACGGGAATGATTCGACAGATTGAGAAGTGCAAAGTTGTCCGTTAACCCCACTGATATAGATCTAAGATAAATACTTCATTACCTAGCGAAAAATAAATCTGTTCCCAATCAAACTCATCTTTCCATTCAACCTCTGTTACCAGTCTATAAGCTTTAACATTTGACCCTTCAAAGAATTCTTCCAACAGTTTAATCAGTTTATTACTCACGTTATTTGACTCTTTATTTAGTTCTGCAGGCGTTTCTCCATCAGTGTCCGGATATTTAACACTTACGCCAAAATTTTGTAAGTGAAATAAAGAGAAAAACCATCTTGCGGTAATATTAAATATCTCATCCTTCCAATCATCTAATTCGCTTAGTCCTACATATTTAATATCTTTGTGATCTTTTAAATTACCATTAGTATTATGAAGTTCTATTGCTCGTTCTATTGGCGAATCAATTTTTATAAACTGATATTCGTGCCCATAACATCCTCCGAAGTGAGTAATTAAATTACTTACCCCTTCTAAATATCCATTGATTTTATTGAATAGTTCATGATTCATACAGTCACATCCAATATCTTAGTAAATTGATTTTATCTGTTTCACAATTAAATTCCTTATTTACTCCTTAAACTCTTGATATCTTCTACTATAGTTTTTGAAATATGTTTGGATGAATCCTGCGGATACAACCATACTGTTACGATAAGAGTTAAACATATCGTTAATCCTAGAATAACTAGCCCAACAACTCTAAATCTGGTGTATCTAAGCAAATAATAAACTAAACTGGATGAGATCAGAATAATCATACCATTCACCAAAAAGGTCATGGGCAAGCTTATAATCCTGCCTAATCCGGTGTTAGGATATTTTAGTAAAAGTAAAACCTCTAATACTACAAATGGAACTGACAGTAGAACAATATAAAAAAAATGACTTTTGAATTTCCGCTTCACCACAGAACTCTCCTACTCCAACTCTTTTAATACAATTGCACATAACCTTTGGTGTTTACGAGCCCGAGAACCCTAACTGACCAGTAATTATTATTCTTGCTTCCATTGATGTGATTCGTGTAGTTTACCAGTTTCATAAAAATACTTTAGTACTTCAAGCATGGGTATTAATTCTATACAAATGTTATCGCAATAATTTCCTAACTGACCACCGATAACTAGAGAAATTTCACTATTTCCCCGATTATCGTTCATAAGCGTATATATATGTTCATCAATTGTAATAGACACTACAAAATAGTCCGGTCCGCCTCCAACTAATGCTGAACCTGTGTCAGATACCTCAAAAAAAACTAATGTAAATTTATCTCCATCGAGTTTTCTCAAAAAACGTAAACTGTCTGCCCATGTAGGGTTCATAATGATCTCTTCAATAAATGTGGTCCCATTCCGTTCATCAATGCTAATAGAATTTATCACTTTTTCTTTTTATCCTCCTTCTTTCATCACACATATCCATCTTCAGGTTCACCAACATCAAAACCCAACACTTTTGTCGCTTCCAACTTAAATGTTTCTATCCAAGATATCCATACATCGCTATTCATCTGTGCATAAAATGATAACCCACTAGGCTCAACGGATGCTTCAATGAAAACATCATCCTCTTCAGTTCCAAACCAATATGGAATTCCACTTTTATAACCAATCCACCCTGGCATCCGCTCATATACTTTAGAAACTTTAGCCCATACCTCATCAGGCAGGTCATACCTTATATTTAGGTTGCAATTATGAGAGTTTATGTTGTTCATTTACATTCTCTCCTTCTACCTTAGACGTATCTCAAAATTCATCCTCTATTTTATGTAAAGTACTACAACTCTTCCACCACTTGCTCAACATTGTATCTCTTCGTCCTTATACACTTTTTTCGTTATCATTTTTGTATATTTTAATCTCGTGATTTCAATCAGGTCATTTGACTGCATCATATTCAGAATAGGACTATCTTTGATTAAAACTTTGCTATTACCTCGTCCCAATCCTTTGACTATAATGATATTTTTATTCTTCTTCACATCTACAATTTGTCCGATCGTTATGAACTGCTCTTGTTTCTTGAGATCAAGATAAATTACAAGGCCCAGTATACAAAATATAATAAAGCTACATGTTGATAATGCAGTTGTCCATGCAGGAGGATGATATACAAAGTATCTGGTAGCTAATTGAATTCCAATTATAAAAACAAATAAAACGATGAGTAGGAATTGCTTTTTTAATTTCCCTTTAGCTTTTTCGTTCATAGCTTCTCCCTCTAAGTAGATTTCACCATAGCCGTTATTTCAAAATTCACTTACGTAACTCTAGTAACTTCAAGTCAATAATAAAGTTTTGTTGTTTCAGAATATCCAACCCGAGAAGACCTTTATGATCTTTAGGCAATATGCCTACATCGATCTCTATATTCTCAATATAGTTTGTGCCTATTACAATCCTATCCATGATTTTTGTGTAGAAAGGAATACTCCCTCCAATCCCGTATGCTTCAAAAATCGAATCCCCTGTTTCATAAGTCACGCCGATTTCCTCTAAAATATCAGGACTAATGATCGTATGTGAAGATCCAGTGTCTATAATAACATCGTCTATTATCAGCGTTCTTCCTCTAAATGTAACGGTAAGTGACGTTGTAATTAGCTGTCCATCATAGTTAATTTTCATTCGTATTACGTCTCACTCTCATTAATGGATCTTTACGGAGATGAATCACAAAGTCTTGATTCGACGTATGATATACAACGTTACCAGGCTCTACTCGAAAAAACTCTTTATTCGCATCTTGTTCTGATACGGTACGAATTGGTGCAACTTCATCTACAATTTTTTTGTTATCTTCCTCATGATAATGAATGATAGAAACCAGAACAAATTGGTCTGGGAACAGTTCTCTAACCTCTTGCCATTTCATGTGTTATACCTCCTGTTATTCGTATTGGTTCAACTTTCTATCATTTTAACATATCCCCCTGACTCGTATCGTATATCGTTCCTGCATTATTAACACTCGGCCTATTCCAATGTGTCCTCATTCAAGTATGTAAAATGTACAAAGAAACCGTCTCCTTTGGTATATGGTTGCACGCGCTTCAACCTACTACGGGACGGTTTATTTTTCTCATGAAAACCTGCCTCTCCAACCAAAACGCCTGCATAATCTGTTCACCTCAAAGGGTTTCCGGCATGAATGTTGTTCTAGTAAGCAAGGATCAATTATTTTCTAATACACCTCATCGATAATGTAATCGTTCCGCATAAATACCTCCTGAATTGAACATTTCAATATGATTATGTAAACTAGTAATAATTCAATCTTTATAGTGCATTTATTCCTTTTTATGAAAGAAAGTAGAGGTGTCCCTTTTGAGAAAACCTTTCTTCCTGTTTGTAATCTTAATTATCTCATCTCTCTTGCTTGGAGCATGTGCCTCCAAAGAGGAAAAGATGATTGTATCCTCCGCCGAGAAGTTCGCTGCAAATTATGTTCTCGAAAAATACGGTGTAACCGTTCGTTTTACGGAGTATAAATTCTCTCCTCCCGATCTATCCAATTCGTTAGGCCTCCATGGCTACATTGAAGGCGATAAGAAAAAGAAGGTATTTGTTTTCGTTAACTACGATCCTTTAAGTATTGAGACACTATCGCTTCCTGAAGGTATATCCAAGAAACCAAATTCCAAATAGAGAGTTGAAGTTATTTTTAAAACGATCAATCTATATAAACAATTTGAATCTATAGGGAATATATGGATTGTATCTTTCGTCAATTACTTCTGTCAACGTTCTCCGCAACAATAAAATGAAGAAACAAAGCGATCTACATAATAGAATGATTGTGTTCTGAAATCAAGATAAACCTCTGTTTAAAGAAGTTATCCACTAATTTGATGAATTCTGAATATAAAGAAATAGAGGGAGTCACATCAGAACTCCCTCTCATCCCAACAACGCCTGTTCAATCTGATCCACAATGCCATTGATGCCTGTTGGTCCATAACAACCGATCCATGTCGCGGCATCTACGGAGTGTATTTGCTGTCGCTCATCTGTATTAAGCATCCCCCAGACACGTTGCTCGGTCGCGGATATACCCTCCTGCATGATCTCATTGCTAAGCAGGAAGTAGTGGCTCGCCTGCACAGCCGGTAGTCTGTCAACGGAGATATGATAGGCTGTGTCGGTGGTATCTGCTACAAATAACGGGACAGGCAGACCCAGGTCACGGTACAGTACAGCACCTGTGCGATGAGAGGCAGAGTGTACGCGAACCAGAGAATCCAGTGGACGAATCAGTGCCACGCTCTTACCTGCCAGTACTGGAGCAAGTTCTTCAGAAAGCAATGTGGTTCGTCGGTGATAATCCGCAAGTATACGTTTTGCCTCTGCTCGTTTACCAGTTAATTCACCGAACAGGCCAAGAATGGTCTGCCAACTCTCATTGCGCTTAAACATAAGAACAGGAGCCACCCGGCTGAGCCGTTCATAGTACTGTTCATGCACCTCGGTGCAAATAATCAGATCCGGGGACAGTCGTTCGACAGCAAGCAGATCAGGGTACTCATACGTTCCGAGTATCTCGGTACCCTGCAGTCCTACCCTGATATATTGCGGGAAATGGAACGTTCCACTTCCTAGTCCGACACTTCCTGCTGGAGACAATCCAAGCGCAAGCAAATGATCCGCATATTGCACATCGAGTACAGCGATACGCAGTGGAGAACGGGTGACAGGAAATTCACCTCGCATATGGCATATCACTGGGCCTTGGTCCGACTCGTACGAAGAAGCCATCCGATTCCGCAGCAAGGATTGAGCATAGTTTGCATCTGTTTCCTTAGCGGCATCAAGCCGATAACGCAGCGGAGGAACGCCATAATATTTCTTAAATGCCCTACTGAAATAATACATATCGCGATAGCCCATCTTGTCAGCAATTTCTCCAATGGACGCATCCGTATGATGCAGCATCCGCGATGCATTTTCCAACCGTAGCTGGATGACGTACTCCATCGGTCCAAGCTGCTTCTCTTGTTTGAATCGTCGCTGTAACTGCCTTACGCTGCAACCGGCAAGGGCTGCCAGCTCCTTAAGCTCCAGATTCTGGCGATAATGCGATGATATATATGACACGACTACATCCACCATGTCGGACTCTGCTCCGCCTTGACCACGTTCATACTCCATGATCAGTTCATAGATCATCCCCTGGAGCAACGCATGGGCATGAAACCGTTCCAGTCCTTCGCCACGACGCCATTTGACAACGATTTTTTCCGCATTCTGGATCCATTCTGCCTGAGTCACAGGGTTCTGAATAAACGAATTTTGCAGCGGATGTTTGCGATACGAGGGCATGGCATGGGAGGCTCCTTCCATGGAAGAAGCCTCGTACATGATCACGATATAATAAAGTTCGTCTGATCTGGCCGTCAGCGTAAAGGATGACCCCTTCACCACATGACAGGCAAAAGAAGCCCCAATGTGGCAACCCTCGCCATCCATTGCAAGCTCCCCTTCCCCTCCATATGCCAATAGCAGCACATTTGAAGTTAAATCCGTTTCGTGTAAAACGCTGCCTGTCTGCAAAGTACCGCTATACCCGTCAAGCATCTTGATCGTTGTATCACTCCATAGACTTGTCTGTTCTTGCAGCGGCATTTCTCTCATCTCCTGACAATAGCAAAGGTAAAATTCTTGCTGTTGTCATTTTAGTTGAGATTCTTTCTCATTGTCAATTTTCGGACATTTGAGACAATATTCGCCTGACATCTGGTAATAGAAACAGCAGGTAATCCGCTCGCTTTTGGCAACATGAACATTGTCCTTACAATCGGTGAAGCGGGTTAACGGATTCTTTCTCTCACCAAACACTTCCCCGGATGCCACCTGCGTCAGATATGAAAAGTCCTCTCGAATGATCTTACTTTCCTGCTCAGTCTCGGCTTCATCAGGAGCGAATAATCGGCCGATACGTACCATGATATTCTCCCAGAGAATACTCATCGAAAGAGGCGCAATCGCAGCAAGCGTCTTTAACAGAGGTGTAAGCTGTACCGCAAACATCTCCTCGAGCACCTTTTCGCGCCATACTCCCCTGTCTCCCGTTAGTCCTTCAGCCTGAAGTCCATTCACCGCTAGAAAAGGAAATCGTGTGCCGCCCTCATGATCTGAGAGCGCCGGATGATAGAGAAAGCTGTTCTCCAGCTGAAAGGTTACATGCTGATGATGAAACGTCATCGCGGTCACGAGCGGAGTCGTCCATAGATAGCCAAGCCGCTTGGCTAACATGGAGGCTGCGACTTTCATGTCAGGCGCATCGATATAGTTCTGAAACCAGCTGATATACTCTCGACACGCCTCTTCGTCATGCAACTCACTCAAAGCAATGGTACGGACACTATGTTCAGGCGGCTCACCAAGCAAAATCGAATGATCCTCTACCGTCTCTTTCCATAAGTCTGTCGAGAGATATGGGTTCATATTAGTTCGATCCGAGCAGGGCTTCCGATGCCTGATCTACAATCAGATTAATCGCAAGCGGTCCGTAATAAGCGATCCACAGAGTTGAGTTTACGTCATACGTGCGGTTATTTTTCACAGCATCGAGGGACTTCCACACTGGATTAGTCAACATAGCCTCTGCCTCTGCCGCAAATAGCTCATCCGACAACACAAAATAACGATCTGCCCCGATCTCAGGCACTTTTTCCATCGAGATTTCTACGGAACCATCTTCATTAATCTCCTGTACCACAGCAGGCATCTTCAGCCCCAAGTCATTGTACATAGTACCGCCAATGCGGTGCTCAATACCGTGAACACGAATTCCTTCTTTTCGTGGACGAATGATCGCCACCGTTTCATCGCCCAGCTTCTCTGACAATTTTGTCTTCAGCCCGGCAATTTTGTCTTCATACGTTGTACGTACTTTCTCTGCCTCGTCCTGCTTGTCTGTAATCTTAGCTACTGTAGCTAACGTCTCCCGCCAATCTTCGTAGAAATCGAGTACGAGGGTAGGTGCAATTTTGCTTACACTTTCATACTGTTTCTCTTGAAAGTCGGTCATGATGATCAGATCCGGGTCAAGTGCAACAATGGCTTCCAGGTTAGGCTCGTCCCGTGTACCCAGAACTTCTACGCCATTCGGTTGGTCTCCTAAATATTCTGGAAAATCGGTATTCCCTCCTGCAATAACACTGCCTGCCGGCTTCTCGCCAACGGCTAACATTTGATCCAGAAACTTAACATCGAGAATTGCAATTTTCTGTGGTTTTTCGTTTAGAGTGATGTCACCCTTCATACCCTTGATCGTTACAGGAAAAGCTCCATCTGTCTGTGTTTCTGCATTCGCAGGTGTCTCGCCTGGCGTTGCAGCAGATTGTTTTCCGCTATCTGTACCTGTTGCGGCACCGCAAGCCGTCAAAACAAGAATAAGGGCCAGCATCAAGCCCATGAATAATCGTGATTTGTGAGCAGTATAGCCTTTGCTTCCGGCAGCCTGCCCCTTTGTTCCTTGATTCATGATGAATCCCCCTTATGTATACTGGTGATAATGATTTTCATTATCGAAACATAAAGAGAGTATAAACGATCTCCGCATCGCGTTACCATGTACTTTTGCGACATTTGAGCCGGACTAATGCGACATGGCGAGCGACTTATCCGCCCTTTAATTTCTCAGCGATATACTTTTGCAGTCGGTAAATGTCTGAAAGTAGCTCTTCTTCCTCTGGCGTATTGCCATACTCCCCGAGCCAACGCGGTGTGCGGATATGCCACTCATCTGTCAGGTATTGCTGTTCATCCCGATACGCTATAATGTGCTCCAAGAAATACTCCAAAGAGCCGAAAGATTGTTTACCAGTATCGTTGATGATGGATTGTGTTTTTTCAATGATTGCCTGTAACATGTGTTGAATATGATCTTCTGGATTCATAGCGTTCATTTCCATCAATGGCCTCCCCCTATCTCTACAAAAAAAATGAATTAGTATATTATTTAAATGAGCCTAATATTTCTAAACGTAGAATTCTGTTCTGATTAAATACAATAAATCGATGCCCAATGAGTATTGAGACATCGATTCATATCATCTAATTATGAGGTGAAACATGAGTATGCGACCAAACATGAAGTATAGCTTTATTGTTAGCGCAGTTATTATTGTCGTTGTTCCTATTATCATTGGATTTTATATGTTAAACAAGGTGGTCGATCCTGACGAGACAATGGTTACGAGAACTGAAGTTTCTCCTGAGCTTATTACGGTAAAAGGTGGATTTGCAGACAGTATTAGCAGATATCACGGCTACTACCTTT
The DNA here is from genome assembly GCF_038004485.1 of Paenibacillus sp. FSL R7-0026. Classification (NCBI taxonomy): domain Bacteria; kingdom Bacillati; phylum Bacillota; class Bacilli; order Caryophanales; family Paenibacillaceae; genus Paenibacillus; species Paenibacillus sp. FSL R7-0026. The sequence goes on along the minus strand of NZ_JBBORG010000001.1, from coordinate 1,310,293 downwards.
CACATCATAACAATTCACTTTTCATTCAGATTAAAGGCAGTAAACTTCCTATCGGTGGTAGTAAAGACTTCACAATTTCATTTTCTAATACTTATGGGAATGTTGATGAAATCTACTTATTAGGTCCTGGCAACGCTAAGAAAAAGATTTGGCCGAATCCCTAACTTTCATCTGAATGGATATCATATGATCTAACCCAATCAGCTTCAGTCTCTTCTGCTTAACTTCTTAAATGCCGAGTATTCCTGATCAGACTTCATATAACTTAATATTTTTTCCGCGCATGCAGCTGAGCTAAGCTCTTCCGTATTTACTTCCAGATCATATTCATCATAGGAGTAGATGTAATCAAACTGGGAATGGGCAAGTCCAATCTCGCGATCTCCCCTGCTCTGCTCTCTTCTGGTAAGTTCCTCTTTCGAGCAATGCACGCCTACAAACAATATCGGATAATCCGATAGTAAATCATAAAAACCGTTAAACCACTTGTCATTGCTGATGACCGTATCCACGATGACATTCAAACCCATTTCCGAAAACAGTTTAATGGTTGCACAATACATCGAATTGATGGGGTCGAACAGGATATCGGTCATCACATGGTGTTCCACTTCTCTTGTTGGTTTGATATCTGGATATGTATTGTCGATAAACTGATCATAATTATGCAAAAATTGATCTACAGACAGATGATGAAACGGAATATCTCCCTGATTTTTCATTTCCATCGCAATGCTCGTCTTCCCCGAACTTGACGTTCCGTTCAAAAATATAATGAGTCCTCGTTCCATATCTATCACCCTTATCATTAAAATTGGAAAACACTGTTCTGCCGAATTACCACTCTCTCCATTCTTCCGTAATATCTTCATCCTCCTGGATGTCTAATCCAGCCAGCCTAGCCGCCTTGTCTATAAAATCAGCCAATTCTTCACGTTCCATCGTCTCAATAAAGTAACCATTGGCCTCATTCATTTCATTAAACCTAAGCACAACTTCTTCTACAGCCTTCATCATGCTCTCAGAATCTTTCGTTTCTTGTAATGCTATTAATTGGTGCAAATATGTATCCAGGGCTTGATCAGACATGAGTAATCTCTCTTCTGTGAAAAGCTCATCTCCGCCTTCAATCATTCTCTCATTCCATAATTTCGTTGGTTTTTCATGAAACAAGTTTTGTAATGTCATTGGAATCAAACCCTTCCATATTTAATAATATCTATATTTTACCTGTAACCAAAATTATGAACAAGCGTTCTCGCCTATTCACTTTCACCCTATTCGCTCCATAGCCTTGTCTCGTTCTCTAATTCCATCTCGTCAAATTGTAATCGATAAATGTCCGGTTTCTTGGTTTGATTCATAAAATCCAATCCGTAACTCGAATCAAAGTAGTTCATCATCAACGTCATTACATGTCCGTGTGTGCCGATCGCCACTTTTTTGCCCTTGTATTCTTCTAATATCTGTTTCAACACGCCCACTGCTCTATTCTGGCAAACCATGTTCGACTCGCCTCCTGGCAATGCATAATCCGGGTCATCAAACATTTTCTTCGAAGCAGGCTCGAACTCCTCATCCGCAATCATATCATCTGAAAAATGTCTTTCCCGAAGATCCTCCATGATCTGAATATCTAAATCTAACGCTGCTGCCACACCTTCTAAGGTTAGAATAGCCCTGGCATAAGGACTTGAGACAATGGAATGTATTCCTTCATTCGTTAATATTTCCGTTATTCGTTCTGCATTCATCTTGCCCTCCAGGGTAAGCCCCCTCGTTCTTTCCGTTCAGTCCGTATACGGTGACTCCGCATGCCTTACCATATAAACGATGGTCTTCATAGGACCCTCCTTGAGTTTCTTCTATCAAAATTTATGGTCACGCATTAGGTCCTTCAACATATTTTGTCTTTCCGTTCCAAAAATCAATTACATGGTGCCACCATATTTTAGATACTGAATTAATTCAGGATTGATAATTTGCTAGACAATTTAATTTACAATAATTTTCAGATATGTGTATAGTAGAAATGAAGCAAGGTGCTTTCAAAAGAAGTTAAATCTAACCGAGAGGATGAGTTCATGTCTTTTTTCAAAAGGAAGGTTGTACTAATCTCTTTATTCGTATTGGCTATCTCTGCTGTTGCAATCGCTTACGCAAGTGGTCAATCGAAACCGGACGTGCCCATTCATAAAGTCGTCAACCTTTCAGCCAACTCTTTAATATTTCATGAAATAGATAAGCTGGATGCGTTTGCTGAACTCATCGTTATTGGTTATGCAACAGAAGATTTCAGAGATCGAGAGCATGTTATTACTGCATTTGATGATGGGACCATGCAATCCTTTCACACCAATACAAACATTAAGATTGAAAAGATATTGAAGAAACCCGAAGATTTCCCTTCGGATCAGAACGAATTAACAATCATTGAACCCGTTAGCCTGGAAGGAGACGTCAAATATACAGTTGATGACTATGTAGAACTGCAGAAGGGTGATAAAAGTGTGCTTTTCTTGATGAAAAACACCTTTGGTGATTATGGATTAATTAATTATAACTTAGGCAAATTCAGCCTTGAAGGGATAACTCAATATAGTTTACCTCAATCCTCCACTGCACAAGCGTTATCAGAATACTCAACTTTCCGCGATTCCGTTATGGAGAAGTACCATTTGAATTAAGGTTTTATCATACAACACTCATCCCTTTAACAGTTGTCTTAATCACCGGGAATAGCTGCCCTCTTTAATCTATTTCACTTCTTTTTCAAGACTAACGTCAAATGATGAAGTTATCGATTTTTGCCTAAAATCATTGGGTATCACTTTAATCTCCACGTTTAGATGTATAGACTCAGGAAGATTCATTTCAGTTATATTCTCATAACCGGTGAAGTAATAATGCTTTTCGTCCAGTTCTATCAAACCTCCACCTGTTGAGCCAGAAGTTGAAATCAAATGTCCGTCACGATAAAGCTTACAAGCAATATTATATTCCTCCAAACTGAACCCTTTCACTTCATATCCAACCTTGATTTGATTTTCGGTGTAATCAGCATTTCGTAAACTAATCGCACCACCATCGACCATTTGGGTCTGAATTGCAATATTTGCTTCGGGCATCTCCGGTTTCTTTAATAGATAGCCTACTTTTAGGTACCATATAGCTCCTAATACAACTACAGCAAGTACAATCATAGCAATGATAAACTTCTTTTCTTTTTTATCCATAATCCATACTCCTTACATCGGAACACTCTTAAATTTCTTTCCAAACCTGTGTTTCAAATAATACATTACCCCTGTGCAATCACATCTGAAAACTTCTGTTTTAGATATGTCCAACACTCTAGTTGCTAGTAAGGAAATTAATAACTACAATGGGGTTTTAAATCAATTTAAATCTTGGATACACGGAGTAGGACAGTTAGGTTATTAACTAAAGATGGTAGGGATGTTATGTGAAAAGAAAACTAATTATTTCACTTTTTTCAGTCATTATAATTCTAGTAGGGATTTATTGGTATGCTGACAGGGAACTAATCGCTCTCAAAACGGGTTCGACATTGCCATTACAATGGGATACTCCATATAATAACGATGAAGAACCAATTCAGCTTACAGAACAGAATCAAGATTTAAAGAATCCAAATATACATCTTACAGAGCTCTACTACCTACCAACTTCAAAAAAACTACAATTTGGGTTATGGTACAGTAAAAGAGACTATCAACCGGATAAATCAAAAAAAATTCCAGATCGAATTTTCCAAGTTACGATTCATGATAAAAATGGTGAATTGTTTGAAGAAGATACCGTTGTTAAAACAGAAGGCCTGTTTGATGAGTTTCAACGTAGATCAATCTCTATAGATTTGGATAATCAAGACTCTATAGAAATAACCATTTCCCTGATTGAACAAGACGGAAAGATCATTACTCCAATCGAGTCAGCAAGCATTAACGTACCTTTAGATAAAATAAAACAGTGATAAGCTTAACAATTTACAACACCCTTTGGTGTGGAGAGAATCTTCTTATTGCAACTTTTTTGAAAATAATTAACTACAAGAAGCCGGGCGGATAAGTTCCCGGCTTCTTTGCTTTTCTCAATCAAACTAAGTGCGAATCGCCTAACACATGAATATTACAGTATAACTTGTATCTAACTTCTCAGAAATACCTAGAATATTTTATTGATAATTCCACAATTATTAGGGATTGTGATTAATTAAATTTTAGGTTTTTCTGTATTATCTTATAAATACATTGTTAATTCTCTCTCGATCATGATCTAAAATCCAATCGTTATATTCTATATAGACATCCATTAGCTCTTCCCTTGCTGCTGAAATAACATCGCAACCTCTATCATCATAGATATGAAATATCGTTTTCTTACTTATATTAATGAAATACACCCTATGATAAATCTTTGGCTTAATTCCAACATCATGATTACATATAGCTTTGATTAACTGATTATATTTCAAGTCCTCAACTCTACATTTAGTCCAGTACCTATACATGTTGTTCCTTGGGTCTAGGATGTCATCTGGTTCACAATCCAAACCTGGAAATATCTCAAGGCTCAAGGCTCTAATCGGCCCTTTCTTCTTGATATATTTTCTGTACAGGTTCAATTTCTTCACTTTGTGTTTAGCCTTATCTGCAAAATAAGCTTGAGTTATTAATAGGACTTCATCTTCTTGATCATGAAGAGCCTTAAATAATTCAATTGATCGCTGATAAACTTGTTCCATGTAATGCTCCGTATTCGTTCCAAACATCAGTGGATTGCCAAGTTCGAATCGTATTGCAGCATACCAATTATAAAAAAGAGGCGGTTCTAAGGTCAGGTTTGGAAAATGCTCTGCCAGGTATGTCTTCAGATCCATTCTGTGGCCTCCGTGTCTTCTATGGTTTTACAGCACCTTAATATGAGAGCTTTGCTGTTGTAAAAAAAAGAGCCCCGACCTCATAGTCGTGGCGCTTTCTCTTGCTGCATGGCACCAATTAGCCATGTAGCTTATCTCAAGCCGCTGCACCTACATGGCAGCGGCTTCTTCTCCCAGCGGCAGCGTGTAATACTGCGCCTGCTGCCCTTCATGCTGCTGGTACACAACGACCAGCAGCGTCCGGCCTTTCGCGGCAAGCGGGCTGGCGCCAGCTAGCACTCGCTCAAGCCGGAACGGAAGCACATCCAATACGGTGTGCTTCTGCAGTTCCTTTTCGCCGAGACCAAGGTCGGCGAAAGCACGGGCACCCATGACCGTCTGTGCGGTCATGGCCGAGGTCATCGGCAACGCACGCGAAGCGTTGCCGTCCACCATGTCCGCCGCTCCATCCGCGGCGGACCCTGTTGCGTCGCCCGAAGTGAGCGACGCTGCACCCCCGGCTTCGCTGCCGATCACACCCGCCGCATCTGCGGCAGAGTCTTCCCCGGCAGCAGCCGAACTTGCCCCAGCGGCACTCGCACCCGTGCCGCTGCTTTCCAGCCATGCCGTGCCAGCGGCACCGGCAACACGTGGCAGACGAACGTCTTCCGGACGTTCAGCCAGCGTTTTCATATACCCCGCCCACTGGTCTTTCTGGAGCGGATCTTCCCACCAGATTTTGCGTGGTTTGTATTTGTGGCCGAGGAAATAGTCCAGCTTCATCAAGCCGAGCACGATATCCATATGCGGCGTGTTCCGCGACTCCAGGAAGCTGTGCAGACGAGTAAACAGATCCTCCAGTTGGTGACCAATTTTCTGCCAACCCTGACCCTCCCAGTAATCCCCAAACGCCTGGAAGAAATCAAACGGCGAGTTGAACTCCTGCTCCATCAGGTACTTCAGCGTATGGTCCATCCGGTGTGCGTTCCAGTATTTCTCCAGCACATCTTCCAGCCGCTTCAAGCGCACGATGTCGCTGAACGGCAGGACATCACTGCCCAGAATCTCATACGGCGCGTGATCCATGTACGTATAATTGTACTTCTCCGCATCCAGACGCAGACCCGTACCACGCAACATTTTGAGGAATCCGAGCTGAAGCTCTTCCGGCCCCAGTGCAAACACATCGTTAAACGTTTTGCGGAATGTATTGTAATCTTCCTCCGGCAGTCCGGCGATGAGATCCAAATGCTGGTCGATTTTACCGCTGGCTTTCACCTTGTTCACGGTACGACTCAGCTTGGTAAAGTTCTGGCGACGTTTCACCAGTTCATTTGTCGGATCATTCGTGGACTGAACCCCGATCTCGAACCGGAATGTGCCCGGCGGTGCATTCTCTGCCAGATAGTCCAGTACCTCAGGACGCATAATATCCGCCGTAATTTCAAACTGAAACACCGTCCCCTGATGATTCTCGATCAGGAATTTGAACATTTCGAGCGCATAATCCCGCTTGATGTTGAACGTCCGGTCCACAAACTTGATCAGCTTCGCGCCCTTCTCGATCAGGTACAGAATATCCGACTTCGTCCGCTCAATATCGTAATATCGCACGCCGACCTCAATACTGGACAGACAGAACTGACAACTGAACGGACAGCCCCGACTGGTCTCAAAATAAACAACCCGTTTCCCAAGCTCCGGGATATCCTCTTCAAATCGGTGCGGTGACGGCAGATCGTTCAGATCCGCTTTCGGGCGTCCTGGCATGAGAATGACCTCTTCCCCTTTGCGATACGCCAGTCCATAGACAAAGTGGAACTTCTTACTCCCTTCCAGCTCCATCAAAAGCTGATGTAGCGTCTCTTCCCCTTCACCCATCACGATGAAATCAACATTGGGAATCCGGTTCATCCAATATTCCGTGTCGTAGGACACTTCCGGCCCGCCCAGCAGAATTTTCACGTTCGGCATAACCTTTTTCAGGTTATCAATGACCTTGATTGTCTCTTCAATGTTCCAGATGTAACACGAGAACCCAATCACGTCCGCACCACGCTGGTACAGATCAGACACAATGTTCATCACTGGGTCCTTGATCGTATACTCCGCCAGGTCAATATCAAAATCCTTCTCACTGTACGCCTTCAGACACCGCAACGCCAAAGAGGTATGGATGTACTTTGCATTTAATGTAGAAAGAATAACCTTCATGGTTCACAACCTTTGCCTGGACACCCAGACCATATTTTTTTGGTAAAAAGAAAGTTGCACAGCCATCCTGCCTCGGATGCTGTTCATCTAAACCCCTTTTGAACTAGCCATTCCATGTCTCATGGACATATCCAACTTTTGTCTTTCAAAGAGTGGACACTCTTTTCAAAAAGACATATACACCCTGCCAAACCCAAACCACAACATACAGTATAAAACCCACACCTCTAACCTACATGTTGTATACGATACGGTCAGCCATTCCTAACGCCAATGTCCACCCTTTGAAAGACAATTCGCTACCATTTGTCCACTCTACAGAGACACGACAACCAACTTCAAAGATTGGAAAGTGAAAATTAACAATTCATACTCAACTCACTCATACTCGTAAAACGCATCATCATCCGTATCCACTTCTTCGCCCGATTGCTTCTGGAAAAACTCCAGGAACGGCAGTCCGTACTTGCGGTACTTGACCTCACCGACCCCTTTGATATCCAGCATGTCACGTTCTGTCTGTGGACATACCACACTCATCTCACGAAGGGTCGCGTCATTGAAGATAATGTACGATGGCACATGCTCTTTCGCCGCCAGATCACGCCGGATCAGACGCAGCTGTTCGAATACAGTCTCGTTGACCGCAGATGGCATCGCATCGCGTCCACGACGTCCGCCGTAGTTCGTACCCGAAGCCGTTGCGGCTGTCTTGCGGACCACACGCTGCATCACTTCACGCTGGCCTTTGAGTACTTCCACCGCCAGTGGTTGCAGACGAACGACCGGATACTGTCCCTCGGACAGCATCAGATATCCTTCGGATACCATCACGTTGATGATCTCCGATATCTCACGCTCTGTCCGATTACCCATTACGCCGTAGGTTGGCAGAGAGTTGAAGCCGTAATCAAGCACTTTTTTGGCACGGGAGCCTTTGAGCACCGAAGCGACCAGCGATACACCATACCGTTCACGCATGCGGTGAATGCAGCTGAATATTTTCTGTGCATCAATCGTCATGTCTACCAACTCACGGTCGTCCGTACAGGAACTGCAAGTACCGCAAGGTGTATCGTCATGCACCTCACCGAAATAATCCAGCTGCGCACTGCGCAGACAACGCGTTGTGTAACAGTAATCCACCATCTGTTGCAGCTTTCGGTAATCGTTCTGTTTACGGTCGCCGTCCATCGGATTCTGCTCAATCAGGAATTTCTGGGTGATAATATCCTGTGCCCCGAATAGCAGAATGCACTGGCTTGGCTCTCCGTCCCGTCCCGCACGCCCGGCTTCCTGCACATATGCCTCCATGTTCTTCGGCATGCTGTTATGAATAACGTAACGCACGTTCGATTTGTCAATCCCCATGCCGAACGCATTGGTCGCCACCATCACCCGGATATCATCGTACAAAAAAGCTTCCTGGCTCTGGGACCGTTCATCGTCCGTCATGCCGGCATGGTAGCGTCCTGCGGGCAATCCCGCCTGCAACAAACGCTGATGCAGATCGTCCACGTCCTTACGGGTCGCGGCGTATATAATCCCCGGCTCGCTGGCATGCTCGCGCGCGTAATTCAAAACAAAATCCTTCTTGCTCTCGCCACGCAGCACGCTAAACGCCAGATTATCCCGCCCAAGTCCGGTCACATACGTCTGCGGGTCCTGCAAACGCAGCAAACGCAGAATATCGCCCATGACCTCGGGCGTCGCTGTAGCCGTAAAGGCCGCAACCACCGGCCGCTCCGGCAAACTGTCCACAAACGGCGCTACCGCCAGGTAGCTTGTCCGAAAATCATGCCCCCACTGCGATACACAGTGGGCCTCATCCACGGCAACGCAAGAGATCGGCAAATAGCCCATCTCCTCGCGGAACCAATCCAGCTCCAGTCGCTCAGGCGCGACATAGAGCAACTTCAGCTCACCGCGCTGCGCCGCGCGGATGCGATCATTCACTTCTTTGCCGCTAAGTGTACTATTAATGTACGCGGCAGCAATTCCGGCGGTCGTCAACGCATCGACCTGGTCCTTCATCAATGAAATTAACGGGGAAACAACAAGTGTCAGACCCGAATATAACAGAGCCGGGATCTGATAACAGATCGACTTACCGCCCCCGGTTGGCATAATACCCAACGTATCTTCACGTTCGAGCAGGCTGGCTACAATCTTTTTCTGTCCCTCACGGAAGTCGGGATAGCCATAATATTTTTGCAGGAGACCCTGCGCTTCTTCTAATGTAGGTGTTTGCACACTCATGTAAAGACTCCTTACTTATCACCGGTGTTTTCCCACCAGCTTGGTCCGATCCGATTCTGACATCCGAAAGCGGCTCATATCCCGCATCCTTGACAACAAAATGGCGTTCTCATGACTTGTCCGTCAAGCAAACGCCGCTCCCTTTAGTTTAACGGCCCAGCCCCGAATGAGCAACCGCGTTTTACTGTAAAACGTTTGAAGCCCCTTCATCAAAATAAAAACAACCGTCCTGCCCTAGTTGGACAAAACGATTGCATTAAACTTTTATTCACAAATCACACTCATATCATGCTAGTGTACCCGTACCCATTATCTAGTGAACCTACCACACCTTATAACTTCACACTAATCTTTTAACGACTCTACCTCAGACTCCGGCAAGCCACTGGCCTTTGCAATAACAGCAACTTCGAGTCCTAGTGAGAGCATGTTCTTCACAATTTCAATCGTCTTTCTTTTTTTCCCTTCTACTAATCCCTTTTCTATCCCCTTAGCTATACCTTTTTCCGTAGCCCACTCAATCATAGAAGCTTCGTCATGTAAATATTTCTGGCGCTCTTCCTACAAACGACGCGCTTCACGATCCTGACTCAAGAACTCCAGCGTATCCTTCACTTTTTTAACCCCAGATTCATTCATGTTGTATCACCGCCTCTTGCATTCATACGATAATACAATCCTTTCCTATGCATCAGTTGTTCATGCGTTCCATCCTCGGCAATTCGGCCATGTTCCATCACAAGGATGCGAGAGCACTGGCGAGCAACCTCCATGCGATGTGTGACAAGCAATCCTATGCTGCCTTTCATAAAGTTCAGCAAGTGATTCATTACGTTCTGTTCTGTCTGAATATCCAGTGATGACGTTGGTTCGTCCAGAATATACAGATCAGATGACCTCGTAAAGAGTCTGGCAAGCGACAGTCGCTGTTGTTGGCCTCCAGATAGATTGGCCCCTTTCTCATGCAACATTGCTGCGTATTGTCCTTCTTGTGCCTCAATATATTCATGCAAACCTGCCTGCTCTGCCGCAAGCTTTACCTTTTCCAACGTGGCGTCTATATTCAGACGGATATTGTCCTCAATCGTTCCTGAAAAGAAGGTTGGTGTCTGCGGCATATACGTGAGTCTGTACTCGTCATCCATCTCTACATACTCTGCAACATGTTTATCACCCAGCAATACGCTTCCGTTTGTTGGCTCGATCAGCCCTGCACACACTTGGCACAGTGTAGATTTGCCAGCACCGCTGGTGCCAACTACCGCAACCAGTTCACCAGGAACCAGATTAAGCATAATCTGATCCAGAATCTTTCGACCACTGTCTTCATCGGTTACCGTAACCTGTTGAAGACGTAGCATGGCAATTTCGTTCTCTTTATGTGCCCCTTTTTGTGTATTCCCTTGATCTTGGTTACAACTTCCCTGTGCAAGCTCCTCGTGCTTAGTATTGGATGAGTATGTCTTCTTGTTCTCCGCCAATTTCAACCATGCAGAGATACGTCCAAATGCACCCACGCTGGCTTGCATCTGACTCCACTGGCTGGACAAGCCGAGTACTGGCCACACCACCAGTTCAAACAGCAGACTACTTGCAACAACCATGCCCGGAGACAAAGTTCCCCTAGCCGCTGACAAAGCAATAAGGAACAACGCTGCCAATTGAGCCAGACCAAACACCGCCATCGCCACGTTATCCGACATGCTCAGGGTCATCTGCAACTTAGCCTGAACACGATTCAGTGATTGCTGTTGTGTCCGAAAACGAGCGAGAAACCACGGTGAAGCATTATACATCTGAATCACCGGTATCCCTTCAACATACTGTTGGATCTGTTCTTGGGATTTGCCTTCCCTGGATTCGACCTCATCGGACATATGTACAATTCGCTGATCATACAACCTCGCCGTAAACCAGATTGCCCCTGCACTTACCAAGGCGATAACCGCAACCCATGCATCTGCTCTGTACAAGTAACCCAGCGATAAAGCAATGATGAATACAACCGTAACACCCTCTGCAATAGCCTCCACAACTTCTGCACCATGCTTGGTGTCTTCTTTGAGGCGAAGCATCACATCTCCGGACTTCTGTCTGCGCACCCAGGAATAAGGCATCCGGTTTAACAGTTTCAACAGATCCATGGACATATCCCGTTGCATCGATTCTTTGAGCCATACCAGCACGTAACGATGCATCGCGAGCAATACAATAAATCCTGCCAGAATGGCGATAAAGATCATTGCGGTGGCATTAAGCTGTTCCTGTCCCCCATCATGAATAGCATCCACGAAGAATCCCTGTACAAAGGCAAGTCCCCAATCAAAGACCGCATCTACTGCGATAAAAATGAGCAAGATCGCTACAGCTAATCCATAAGGCTTCATCCAGCGAAAAATAACGGGCCATACCGTTGCCAATGATACAGCTTGCTTTGGGTCATCTGGAACATCACTTTCGTTCATCTGATGATGAGCTTCTATTTCAGACTTTTCATTTTCATTATTTTCATTTATTTCATATGCTCCACTTTTCTCATGACTGCTCTTCATTTCAACGTCATCGGCATATGCTGCATCTTCAATCTTGTTACTCATGCTGTCCCTCCACTTCCGTATCCTGCTCCGCAATATAGCTTCGATATCCGTTTGGCCGATCCAGCAATTCACGATGAGTCCCCGTATCTTCGACGCGTCCCTTCTGAACATAGATGACCTGATCCGCCCGTTCTATCATCGATAATCGATGAGTAACTGCAATAACCGTTGTGCCTTTGTCAGCAGTGATTCGGGCAAAGAGATCATTCAATCGATGCTCATGCCACGGGTCTTGAGATGACGTCGGTTCATCCAACAATAGTATATCCGGGTTCCTCAGCATCGCTCTCGCTAAACTAATACGCTGAAGCTCACCACCCGACATCGTCCCGCCCTGTGGCTGAAGCTCTGTCCCATAGCCGAGCGATTGACGCATAATCGCGTCATGTGCATGTGTCATGTGGGCCGCGACCTCTACTTGATCGGCAGATACCCCCTCTTGTCCAAAAACAATATTCTCTTCCACTGTACCTGTGAAAATAAAGGCTTGTTGCGGAACATACACCTGATTGACATTCCCTGTCTGAACTTCGTGCATATCCTTCAGTGAACTCTTCTGATCCATGACCTGGATCGAACCAGTAACAGGTCTATCTAATCCGGCTATCAATTTCAATAACGTGGTTTTTCCGCACCCACTTGGCCCTGTGATTACAGTAAGCTTTCCTTTCTTGGCCTCAAAAGAAATATCTGTTAACACTTCTTCTTGCTCCGCATACCTATAAGACACATGCTGCACGTTGATGCCAGCCGGTTTAGATTGTTTTTCAAGCTGCACTAAATACGTATCGGGCCGTACATGTGTATTTGTACTGGTATTAGCAACCGTGTTCTTTCTCTCCAAATCCAGCACCTCAAAGATTCTGGACGCATGAGAAGCCGAACCAATAAAATTATTCCACAGCCCAGATAACGACTCAATCGGACGAGTTAACTGACTGCTTGCTACCAGAAAAGCTGCCAATCCTCCTACATCCATATGTCCATTCAGGACCTGCATGCCGCCTAGATAGAGAATCAGAATCATGCCACCATACGTCGAGACCCGTCCGGCTGCTTCCGAAAGTCGTTGTAACACAGATACGGACATCGTATGTCTGAACACTTGATCCATTCGATCTTTGAAATGATAGTGTACATAACCCGCGAGTCCGTAACTTCGGATCTCAACTGGGGCTTGGATGATCTCAGTCAGTATCTCATCTCTTGACGCTGCGCTGGCATTCAACTGATCATGCTGTCTTTGTAGACGTTTACCAAGTCCTACCGTTACAAGAGGATAGATCAAAGTGAATGCAATGATAGCCAACGACAGCGGCAAGTTCACCCAGCTGAAGTAAGCAAAGGCAAGAATCAGCTGAATGATATTTTTGGCGAGTTCAATGCCATGTTGATTGATCCCCTTCTGTGCTTCCTTGGCTGAAGTCCAGATCCTGGAGGTTAGGTCACCCGTATGATAATGTGCCAGATCGCGTGTCTCTGTGTTGCTAAAGGATGAGAGCAGTAGAGACTGCACAGACAATAATGTCTTTTGCTGGAATAACGTCTCGACCCTCGTCATGAATGCGGTTACAATCAATCGTAATACGACAATGCTAACGCCTATAATCAACCCTGAGTAGAGTAACGAAAACTGTGCTTCAGTCGCGCCTTTGACCAGTCTTCGGATCGATTCCAAATAACCGACCTCAATCAGGGAGACCATACATGCGGCGAAAAGTAACAGAATGATGAACATACGGTACTTGCCCGTTAATGTCCATAATCGAGTTAACATGCCTAACGTTGTATAAGTTCTTTTGTCAGCAAACATGGATGGTTTCTCCAATCTTGTCATTAAATTATGTACTTGGTTATGATATCATCGGTGATAAGGAAAAAATGAACATTTATTGCTGTAAGTACTATTAGAAGTAGGGAGATTGATATGCAACACGATTTGCTAGGCACATTGGATAAGCTGTTCGACTACATAGAAGACCATATTCAAGACAAATTAACGCTGGATCATCTGGCATCTGTGACTCATATATCGAAGTTCCACCTGCATCGCATGTTCAAACATGTAAGCGGACAATTGCCTGGAGAATACATTCGCTCACGCAAATTGGCACGCAGCCTGGAGCAATTGGTGAATCTGAACTGGAAGATTATCGATATCAGTGGACATTACGGGTTTGAACATGAACAATCCTACATACGTGCTTTCAAACAAGCCTTTGGCATTACACCCCTACAGTATCGCAAACAGGGAGCTGGAGACCTTGAATTCACTGCCCGCATGACTTCGTCCATGATCACGATGCTTCCATATGGATATATTTTCAAACCAACGTATGTACGAAAACCGGCTATGAAACTCATTGGGCAACGATCCCATATTCGGTATACAGATAATGAAGAACACTATGAAGCTAATTCAGCAGGCAACGACTTTTTTGAAAAACACTTTCATTCGATTCCTAATGTGTTGCAGCCCAACGTATATATCGGATTTACCAATGAAATTAACGAGGATTACAGTACATATCAGCCGTCTATAGAAGTAACCAGTTTGGATCATATCCCTGAAGAACTGGACGGAATTGAGGTCCCGGCCAACCAGTATGCCGTATTCAAATTTGTCTGTGATTTCCATCCAAGTCTGATCAATATTGATCATCTGGACAGTGTCTGGACATTTATTGATGAATATTGGCAGAGCCATTCAGGGTATGAGAAGAGTGATCCATACTATTTTGAAAGAATTGATGGCAGTCTGGCTCAGGACCACTACGGAGAGTTGGACATTTATATTCCTGCAAAGCAAATTTCACTGTAAGCTGCATATGGAGGTTCAACCTTATGGACTCAAATACTCAAGCTAATTCAAGTTCATCCCATACAAATTCTCGCAAACCTTGGATACGTAGACACCCTATTCTCACTACATTTACATTGTTGATTCTTGTACTGTTCGTTGCCGTATTCCTGTATTTCTGGCTCCGTCCTTACTTCTCTACGTTTGACCGTTCCGAGCTGGGGGAATTGAGTTATTCCATGCCTTCAAGGAATGGTGAGTATACTGCCGAGATTTATGGTGTGCCCTATGGTGGTGCGGCAGGCGGCGTTACAATCTGGGTCGATGTTAAGAAGACAAATGCCCCTGAGGACGCCACGGTAAAAACGATCTATCGTGCCAAGCACCACGGAAATAACCATCTCGAATGGGAAAGTGAAAACACACTCCAGATTGAAAACTGGAATGAATATACGGATGAAAGATCAGTCTGTGCGATGCCCGGCACCCGAAAAATAAAACAACTTAGCAGCTAATATGACGGCCCTGAACACTCAAGGTCTCATCTTAATGCGTAATCCTCACTGCACCGCATGTCAGAAGTTCCAACGTTCTGTATGCCTTGTGAAAATTACCAAATGCTACTTTCATTACACCATGGCAAGAGATACACGCGGCACGAGAAGCATTAAAAGCCCCACTCACCGACTCTTTCGGTTAAGCGGGGCTGCTCTTGTTCTGCATTATATCGTTTATTTACTTATACTTCATTGTGATCTAATATGCTTGTTCATTAACAACTTCGTAGCTATCGGACTTTAAACATATGGCAGCATCATAATTTATCTATTATATCTATTCTACCTCTTAATATTGTTCTGCTTCTGCTTCTGCTTCTGCTTCTGCTTCTGCTTCTGCTTCTGCTTCTGCTTCTGCTTCTGCTTCTGCTCACAATTGTGATTGCGAGTTGCATATGGCTACAACCATCTTTATAGACATTTTATTCGAGACTATTGCTAAAATGGTCGTGCTCAACCTTCTTTTCTCCCCCGTCCCTGCGAGGGGGTCATGCCCTTGTACTGTTTGTATAACTTCGTAAAATAGTTGGCATTGTCGCAGCCGACTCTGGCGGCAATCTCCGTAATGGTCAGACTACTGCCTTGCAGCAGTTGCTCTGCCTCACTCATCCTGCACCCGTTTACGTATTCCACAAAGGTGCGTCCGGTCAGCTTTTTAAACATTTTGCAGAAGTGATACGCATTTAATCCCACATGACTTGCCGCTTCCGTAACAGACATCTTACCTGTGGGGTCCGCTTCAATCTGTGCAATTAACTGTTTGAAACGTTCGCGGTTTGGAAAATACGATCCGACCGATTTTTCCGGTAGCTGCTGCGGCATAAAGGTTCGCGCAAGCAGGGTGAACAAGGCATGCAGTTTAGACTTCACCACGAGCTGATAAGCCGGGGGCTGTAACGTCATTTCCTCCACAGCTTCATTCAGCAAAGAATAATAGCCTGTGCAGGTTGTGTTTTCCTCTGCCGGTTTGACCGGAAATCTCACTCTTCCTTCCAAGTACGGCGCGACATATTGCTCATGCACAGGATCATGAGTGAAATCATGGAACAGTGCACGGTTGATCACAACGGAATCATAATGCACATCCCCCTCATCCAGAGCATATCCAACATGCAATGTACCTCCAGGAATGATGATGACCTCACCTGCTCCAACCACATAAGATTTGCTATCAATATGAAACAGCGCACTTCCCTTGCGCATGATAATCAGTTCGAAATGTTCATGCCAATGCAAATACAGAATGCATTCTTCAGCTTTCATATCTGAACACCGATTTTGGAACAGCTGAAATGGATGTGATTTATGGTCAATTCGGGTATTTTCGTGAAGCGCTTTCAGATCCAGCACGACTTCTTCCCCCTCTACACAAGATCCGACTATTATTACACAAGATTGTTTAGAGCCATCCCTTTAATCCACGGCTATAATGAGTGTGTCACGAAGTACTATAAGCCAATATTGGAGTGAAATACAACCATGAATAAATCATTACGCATCGGTACCCTTGTAGGCGGGCAGGACGCCGTCCGCGTTATCCCGCAGATCATGCAACACGGCTTTGAATCATTTAACCTGACCTTCTGGCAAACGACAGGCGATCTGGATCTGGCCGAGACTGCCAAACGTGTCCGTGAAATCGTGGACGAACAAGGCATTGTTATTTCAGCGGTGAGTGTGTTTGGTAACCCGCTAACTGGAGCCGGAGACAACGCTGATACATTGGCAAGCTGGGAGCGGGTGATTGATCACGCACAGCTCTTTGGTGCAGATATCGTCTCCGGGTTCACCGGACGTCTGACCGATCAACCCATTAACGAGTCCATCCCCCGGTTCAAGGAAGTATTTGGTGAACTGGCACGTCGGGCAGCAGACCGGGGTGTACGCATTGCTTTTGAAAACTGTGATATGGGAGGAACCTGGCAGACAGGCGACTGGAACATCGCACATAACCCAACGGCCTGGGAGATGATGTTTGATGCTGTTCCGGATGAAAATGTAGGCCTGGAATGGGAGCCTTGCCATCAAATGTCCAGCCTGATCGATCCTATTCCACAGCTACGCAAATGGGCTCATAAAGTCTTCCACGTACATGGCAAAGATGCCACGATTGCCTGGGATATTGTCAAGGAATATGGCGTGCATGGCCCACGTGAATTTGTCTGGCACCGCACACCTGGCTTCGGGGATAACAACTGGGCAGACATTATTACCATTCTGCGCCAGAACGGTTATCAGGGCACGATTGATATTGAAGGCTGGCATGATCCCGTCTACAAAGACGAACTCGAAATGACCGGACAGGTGCATGCATTGCGATATTTGAAACAATGCCGCGGCGGCGATTTTGTGCCCAATCCGGTATAGGAAACCAACCTCAACTTATACCTAATTTACTGTACTGCTGGCCGGAGGATGGATAACAACCTTAATTTATCTATTCCTCATTTCCCCAAAACAATGCGAGCTGTATAACACAATCCATGCAAAGGAGATGAGAACATGACTCATCCTTATCGGGTAATTATCGCTGGCTGCGGTGCCATGGCAAACACGTGGGCGGATTATGCCTTGCAAAGGCCGGATACAGAAATCGTGGGACTGGTCGATCTGTATGAACAGACAGCCCTTGCTTTTGCTACAAGACACGGCCTCACCTGCCCTACGTTCACCGATATCCGTGAAGCCATTCAAACGACTGGTGCAAATATCGTATTCGATGTCACGATTCCGGCGAGTCATTACGGCATTGCCATGACAGCGCTGAAGGAAGGATGTCATGTATTTGGCGAAAAACCACTGGCAGAGTCCTTCTCAGACTGCACAGATATTGTGCAAACCGCTCGCAGCACAGGACACATTCAAGCCGTCATGCAGAACCGCCGGTTCGATCCGCGTATCCGCGCCTACCAGCACCTCATTTCCGGTGGAGCTATAGGGCAGGTAGGTTACGCAGGAGCCGACTTCTTCATCGGGCCACACTTCGGCGGATTCCGTGACCTGATGGATAGCCCACTGCTGCTCGATATGGCGATACATACGTTTGATCAGGCACGTTATATTCTCGGAGCCAACCCAGTATCGGTGTACTGCCATGAGTTCAATCCTCCAGGTTCCTGGTATCAGGGCAATGCGATGGCGTTATGTATATTTGAGATGTCTGACGGGTCCGTATTCAACTATCGCGGGTCCTGGTGCGCAGAAGGTGTACCCACATCATGGGAAGCAAGCTGGCGCGTAATCGGTGAAAAAGGAACCGCCATCTGGGATGGTCATGATGACATCTATGCTGAAGTAGTTACTGCGCAAAGCCTGGATGCTGATGGAAAACCATCCTTTTTCCAACCAAGTGAGCGGATTGAAGCAGAACTGCCTGTCATGGACAAAACAGGTCATCACGGCTGTCTCGAAGACATGTTCGCTGCACTGGAATCCGGACGACTACCTGAGACCGATTGTAGCGATAACCAGTTCAGCATGGCCATGGTCCTCGCTTCCCTGGAAAGCGCACGCACAGGCCAGAAAGTCTTCATCGCCGATCTACTGAAAAACACATAGCAAAGCGCCTGTGTTTATCAGTAGAAATAAAGCCCAAACTGCAAAGTTCAGCAGTTTGGGCTTTTTTGTTTTTTTTACCTACTCTTATTCTAAAAATGATGTCGTTCAAAAACAGTCGCGCTCGATAGTAAAAGTAGTGCAGGGAACGAAATCGATTCTGAAGAAGCAAAGCGTTCGCCTTTATCACCGATTTCGACTTTACAAAAGTCGATCAGGAAATCCGGGGATAACAGCGATCAAAAGAACGATTCGTAACCGGAACGGCTGCTTCGCGAGCAGTAAGTATTTTTTTCTGAACTTTCATCATTTTATATAATCCCTTTTTTCATTGCCTTGTACACCAACTGCGAGAACAGGCTGTTGGACCAAGCAAACCATGGTCTAGTGAACGTGTTTGGATCATCGGCGTGGAAGCCCTCATGCATATATCCAGTACCCGCATCCGTGTTCTCCAGCAATTCAATCATCGCCAGCATTTCCTCGTCATTGTCTGCGGTCAGACCCTGCATGGATAGCGCCATGTGCCAGATGTATCCCGGAGGGGTATGGGGGCTGCCAATACCTTTGGCTACCTTCCCTTCATAATAGAACGGATTTTCTTTGCTCAAAATAAATCGACGAGTGTTCTGATACACCATGTCTTCAATCGAAGCATACTCCATATACGGTATGGACATCAGTCCAGGTGTGCCCGCATCATCCATCAGACAAAAGTTGCCGTAACCGTCCGTCTCATAGGCATAAATCTGCCCATACTCTGGATGACGGTAAGTACCGTACAGGGCAATACCGTGTCGTATTTCTTCTTCCAAACGAGCCATCCGGCTTACCAGTTGTTCATCCCGGAACACCCACTTCGCGATCTCCCCCATCTGGCGCAAGGTTACCGCAGCGAACATGTTCGCCGGAATATTATAATGAAAATCACAGGCATCATCACTCGGACGAAAACCGGACCAGATCATGCCCGTATAATTCACTGGCATACCCAATCCTTCATTACGTAGCGTATCATGGGCTGGACAATTACGGCGCATGAACCGGTAAGATGAACGCTCTGCATGATGCTGTTCTATCTCCCATAGGTGTACGATATTCTCCATCACTTTCTTGAAGCGCTCATCGAATATATCCGTAAGTTCAGTCTCCCGCCAATATGTATAAGCCAGCTTCATGGAGAAACAGAGGGAATCCAATTCAAACTTTCGTTCCCACACCCAGGGCGACATCTCCGTCTCATCATTGGCATCCCAATGCCATCCATTCGCCGTTTCATTGAATGCATTGGCATAGATATCCATATCAGCGTAGAACGTATGTCGTTTGATCAGGCCCCCAATGATACGCTGCAACTTCTCGTCATCCTTCGCAAGCGGAACATAATGCATGACCTGCTCTACAGAATCCCTTAACCACATCGCGGGAATATCTCCTGTAATTACAAAGGTTGTCCCATCATCCAGTAGCTTCGTGGTCGTTTCCAGTGTGTTCGGAAAACAATTGCGAAACTGAGCCAGCAATCTCGGTCGATGTTGCAAACGCTCGTCCGCCTCAGTCAGAATATCCTGCACAGCTTGCGGCAATTCCAGATGCGGCATAGGGATTTTCGGTAATCTGAACTGTTCCATGGATGTCGTCTCCTTATAACTATATTGTTATTTTTGTTATGATAATTTATAATAACATTATTATTTGTAAGTGTACTGTGTCAGAAGATGATCGTCAAATGAAGGAGTAATGATATGTCACGCAAAGTATCCATTCAGACGCTGGCTGACCAGCTCGGATTATCCAAATATGCCGTCTCCCGCGCACTCAGTGGCAAGACGGGTGTCAGTGAAGCGACACGCGCACGGGTACTCGAACTCGCTCGGGCTTTAGGATATCGCCAAAGTACTCCTGGTGCTAGTAATAGTCCTGCTACTGCAAACCATACAGATCCGTCCGATCCCCCGTTTGTTCTCATTTGCATGAATCAGCTCAACCGCGGTGAACCTCACTACTGGCAACGTGTTCTGTCAGGCATGATCTCCGCCTGTAATGAGCGTGGTTGGCATCATGCCATTGTATCTCCCTCACTCGGAGTGACGGACGAGAACACCTCTCCCGAAAAAGCTATTGCTCCTCACTTGGACTGGGAACGTTGTGCCGGGATTATTGTCATGGGGGCTTTCCCGCATACGGTTCTGCAACGACTTTCTCAGACGGGTCGGCCTATTATTTTGGTAGATCATCAGGAACCCCTGCTAAATTGTGATACGATCAGCCATGATAATCTGGAAGCTGGCATCACCGTCGCTAGATATCTAATGTCTCTGAATTGCCGACGGATCGGCCTCATCACAGATGATGGTCGTGCTGCGAGTTTCGCCCAGCGGAAAATCGGGATTGAGTTGGCTCTGAACCATTTCCATGTGGACACCAGTCATACGACCAGCTTCAGAGAATGGAATATTCCGTATGAGAACGGCGAATGGGTTAACCAATTGGCTACCGCCATTCAAAACATGCCAGATGACAAACGTCCCGATGCCTGGATTGGTGTTAATGATGATATTGCTTTGCAATGGATGCATAAATTACAGGAGATGGGCATATCCACGCCTAAAGATTGCCTTGTCATCGGTATCGACAATGTACATTCTGCCGTTACGTCCTCCCCGCCCCTGACCACAGTTAACCTGTGCAAAGAGGAACTTGGACAGCGTGCGGTGGAAGCTTTGCAACGCCGGATCGAACGCCCGGGAACGCCGAAAGAGACGGTTATGTTATCGACTACGTTGATTCCAAGGGAATCGGCATAATTCAGAAAGGGTAACTGCTCTTTTCTGAGGATGGATTCGTTAGGTACTTGCCTTTCCCATAAATCTGGTGCATACGAAAGAGGCCCCGCATACCATTATGCAGGGCCTTTTCGTATATTAGGCTTATACGCTTATATGTCTCTATACATCCACACTTAAATCAGTTGATCAATCCTTATATCATCCATTCAAAGCATCATTTACTTCATGTCTGAGAATTGTACTACTGGTTATTTCAGCCAAGGCAGGCTATCGTACGACGGAAGATCCACTTCCCAATTCACATCACGGAACTCACGGTGAACCACCGTTCGTTTCAAGGTGAACTTGGTAGCAGAATTCTGATGGAGTCCATGAACCATTAATTTGAGATCACTTGTAACATATTTTTCGTCATTATTTATCTCTTTAATCGAATTTAGAATTGAAACGGGATATTCGATTCCTTCACGATCAACCGCCACCCATTTGTCCCCGGCAATTTCGTTGGAGAACTCTGCACTTCCTAACAATACAAGAGGATGCTGGTCATCGGTTCCACTACCCGATGGAATATAACTCCCTCTTTCTGGATCAAAGTTATACCCATTCAAAACGACTCTGTCACCCGATTGCTCAAATATTGTGGTCGTGAGAGGGAGTTGTTCAAGATCAATTTCGATAGACTTTTCTTCCTTTACCGGTAAGGTGTAGCCATCTAATACAAAGCGAGTATTCTTCGCGTCCACCGTCACAAATGCGGGGTCCCACGTCTCGGATAGTTTCAACCAACCGCCATTTTCGTTCGCTTCACTCAGATCACGGAGCCGGAACTTCGCCTGTCGAGCGTAAGGCCTGCTTCCGTTAAATATTCTATACTCATTGGTTTCAGGAATTTCGATGTGATACAGGATATCCATCTGTTCCTTCCAATCCTCACTCACTTTAGCCTGCAGTTGATCATTCAAACTGACATTCACATCAAGACGGGTTCCGCTTGGCGTTCTTACAAGTTGTGTCATGTCTAGCTTTAACCCCTCCGGCGTGGTATACGTATTATTCATAGGAGTCATAGTAGCCATTGCTTTTGCTTTTGTCATGTCGATGTTGAATTGGAAACTCCAATCTACTGTTGTATTATTTTTTACCGTTGTGTTAGTACCCGCATCATAATAATCAGGTATTTTTAGAAAGTTTAATTCTCCGCGTACGACAATCTGATCTGGAATAACATCATTTAATTGAAATACGAATTTTCGATAATTTATACCACTAGGCTGGGAATTCACTACAGGAACAGCAACCAAATTACCATGTACATCTGTAATATGAATCTTCCCTGCTTCTGGAGTAACGACTGGTATCCTGATGTCGTCCGGGCTAGTTTGCTCCGTTAAAAACACAATTTGTGAACGATCGACAAGCACATCTTTGATCTCGAATGTGTATCCCTGATCTTCAATCTGAATGTTCGGATTAACCACAAGCCCTGGTGGCTTCAATCGCTTATAATCTTCAGTGAGGAATGCTTCCCTTATTTCTGTAGGTACTGGTATATCGGGTAAACGAGGAATATTTACAGCGCTCACTACCGGCTGCTCCGGTGCACCTGTCCGATCCCAAGCCAGCAATGCACCTCCTCCAAACAGGAGCACAGCCGCAGCCACAATCCCCGTACGATATATCCATCTTGTCTTGGGTACCTTTCTCGACCATGGACTTTCAGCTTCGTCACGTTCCATAGACACGTCATCCAGCTTCTGCATGACCTTAAGCGTAAAATCCGCATCCGGCTCCTCACGGTACAGGTGCTCCTCCCACAACCGATCTTCATCCCTTGAAATAGGCTTCATACGTAGCTAAACCTCCTTTGCGTTCCATTTGCTTCCTCAGCGTTTTTTTCCCGCGATAAAGGGCGTTGCGCACTTTGGTTGAACTCATGCCTGTAATGTCTGCAATCTCTTCATAGCTCAGCTCGTTTGTGTACTTCAGTAATAACACCAGGCGATACGATTCAGGTAACTGTTCGAGCTGTCGATATATTTCACGCTGCATCTCTTTATGCAGCACACGTTTTTCCGGTGTTTCATTACTGACAGGTTCGATCCCTTGATCGACTGGAGACATGACGGGTTTCTTTTCCCGTATAAAATCCCGCATCCGATTCACCGCAATGGTGTATACCCACGACGAGAAACTGCTTCCCTCCCGCCGCGACGGGAGATAACGATAGATGCGAATGAACGTATCCTGAGCGAGATCCTGTGCATCCGGATGACTCGCGCCCATTCCGCGCATGATGCCGTAGACTTTATTTTTATATCGATCCACAAGCACGGAGAACAACTGCTTATCCCCTGCAACAATGCGCTGAATCAGCTCCTCCTCCGGTATCTGTTGAGTCATGTAATCCCCCTTCTCTACAGCTTCCATGCATGGTTCTGTACTATATAGACGGAAGCCGTTCCCGAAACCTCTCACTTTATCCAAAAAAAAGAATTCGCCCTTTTCGGCGAAGCCGATTGGGTGAACTCTGCTTACCAACATTCTGTAATTGCCGCTGCACATTCTCTACAGGTTTGGTGGTGAACTTTATGGCAACCCAAATCACACATTCCGTGGTAGCCTCTTCCTGCTATCTTACCTTTCCTGTCTTACTTGCCTTTTAATCTTCCCTGTTCTTCTCCGCAACAAAATCAGCAAGCTGGGAATAGATCGCCACAATCTCATCCATCGACATGCGCACGAGCCCACTGGACGACGGAGCGACGAACTCCTGAATCTCCTTGACGACCGGGTCGTCCTGAAATCCCCATTGCAATTTGGCACGTTTGCTGTACTGGGTGTATACACCTTTTCCGACAAAACAAGCGATGTCCGGTCGGTATTTCTCCAGCTTTTGCCGTAAAATCTGTCGTCCTTCTGCGTACTCTTCCTTCGTAATATCCTCCATACCTCTGGTGGGACGGGCCACAATATTCGTGAATCCATATCCCAGCTTCAGCAACTCTCCATCCTCCTGTGCATCATATAAACGCGGGGTTAATCCCGACCTTTCAAGGATGCGCCAGAACCGGTTTCCTTTGTAAGCATAATGATGACCCGTCTCTCCAGACGTAATGCTCGGGTTGAAGCCAATAAACAATATCGATAAACCAACATCCAGATGATCTGGAATCATGATGGAAGGCCCCCCTTATCTTTTTTAACTAATTACATCTTTCGTGTGTGTATAAAATGATATAATAAGCAAAGCATTTTCGAAATCGGATTGAAATTTTCATGAAAAAGGAAGCTGAACTAATGATTGCAGACATCATGCTTGAAGTCGTCCTGCCCGTCTTTCTCCTGATCGCTGTCGGATCCTGGATGCAAAAGGTGTTCAAGCTGGACTTGTACACACTCGCCAAAATCAATTTCTATTGTATTACCCCCGCAGCCGTCTTTATGAGCATGTACCACTCGAATATGTCGGGCGAACTGCTTGGGACCGTGACACTCTTTTACGCGATATATGTATTGATTCTCTATATTGTAGGTTCTGTAGTTGCACGCTCGCTTCGGATGAATAAAGGCATGAAGGCTGCTTTCAACAACAGTATTATGCTGGATAACGCAGGCAACTATGGACTGCCCATCAATGCACTGGTATTCCGCGGCGATCCACTCGCCTCTTCCATCCAGGCGCTGGTCATGTCTTTGCAGGCATTACTGACGTTCACCTATGGTGTATTGTCCATTCAGGGCGCGAAGCTCAAAGGTAATTACCGTGCGGTGATTATTGGATTTCTTAAAATGCCTGTTCCATATGCACTCTTGCTGGGGATTCTGTTACACATGTGGAAGGTTCCCTTGCCTACGTTCCTGTCCATGCCGCTGACCTATGCGCAGCAAAGTATGGTTGCCGTGGCGCTTCTGACACTCGGGGCACAGATTGTAAAATATCCAATTCAACTGTATCGCCTTGATGTGTATATTAGCACATTTTTGCGTCTTCTGATTGGCCCGGCTATCGGGATTTCAATTGTGCTTCTGCTTGGGTTGGAAGGTATCGCTGCACAGGCACTCATTATCGCTTCGGGTATGCCAACCGGTGTCAACGCATCCATCCTGGCGGAAGAATACGATAACGAACCCGATTTTGCAGCCCAGACGGTGCTAATCTCAACGCTCTTGAACATCATTACGATTACGGCGCTGATCTCTTATGCCAAAACGTTCTGAAATTTTAGAATGGAATAAATATCCTTAGCATTCATAGAACGGTCTGTCTTCACATTGTGGAGATGGGCCTTTTTTCATCCATTACATTAAGCAAATGCCACAGCACCCTTTTTAGAATAGATAAATAGTCCCTTTATTCCCTGAAATAAGTATACGCTCGAAATTTATTATGCTAAGATTTAGGAGTTTCCAAAATTTGAATCTACATTTAGAAAGGAAGTCAGCATGAAAAAGCTAGTTATCATCATGTTCCTCTTGTCATCTCTCATCGCAGGCTCTACAGCTGCCAGTGCCAAAGGTTCCACCTTCAAGGATGTCACCCAAAACAAACACTCTTGGGCTATCGAATCCATTGAATTTATGAGTAAGAAGGGAATAATCAAAGGTTACCAAAATGGCACATTTAAACCCGATAATAGTGTGACCAAAGCAGAATTCATCACGATGTTTTCACAGTTATTTAATAAATACATAACGAACGATGACATGCCAACTCGAAAGTTTAAAGATGTTCCTTCTAGTCACTGGGCTTACAGTTCCACATCCAAAGCACTCTCACAGTTTACATATTCAACATATGC
The DNA here is from genome assembly GCF_038004485.1 of Paenibacillus sp. FSL R7-0026. NCBI lineage: Bacteria > Bacillati > Bacillota > Bacilli > Caryophanales > Paenibacillaceae > Paenibacillus > Paenibacillus sp. FSL R7-0026. The sequence goes on along the minus strand of NZ_JBBORG010000001.1, from coordinate 1,283,838 downwards.
CATTAAGAAGGGAAACAACTACTTCTATCCTGATAACAAGCTCACTCGTATCGGAGTAGTAAACCTGCTACCTGTCTTATACGATGAGATTGATGACAGTCAAGAAGTCTACGACATTCTACACACGATGAAGGATATCCCCAAACGCGAGTATAGTGATGAACATTTGAAAGATGGACGCTTTAACTATGAAGTTGATGGGACCAATAAGGTCTACCCGTTACTTTTTGAAGGACTGGAACTTAGTGATGATCACTCAGCTTTGGTTGGTAGCAGTCTCGCAGCCTTACAAAAGAAAGGTATAATGACAGCAAATGAAGGCCTGTTTAATCCCAGAAAAACAATAACAAGAGCAGAAGCAGCAACTATTCTTCACAGGTTATATCTCGATTTACAAGCAGATGGTACACTTAAAAAATATTCAAGCAAATAGAACTTAAAAACACTCTGTATCCAGTCTACAACATGGGATACAGAGTGTTTTATTTTAACGAGTGTGTACTATGATTCAAACGTCGTTCGTTCCGGGAACTTGCCGCCTTCCCTGAATAAACATCGTACCAGTCGCTGCGCGGCTCGGTTAAAGAAAAAACTCGGGCTTACCCCATCCACCTGGACAGGTTCCAGTTCCCTCACACTTTCCTTGATCTTATTCATCTCAATGAGCCCCATCTTTCGCTCATTCGGTCCGAATCGATAAATAACCTTCTCATCGTCCTCCGTCTGTTTCACCAGCAGAATCACGGATGCCATACAGGTTACCCCCTATCGTTACGTTATGAGATTCCATTAATCACTTGCCTACTATAATTATTACCCAGATTCTAGGGGAAGGATATAGGACTTAAGTTAGTTATACCTAAATTAAATATCCTGATATAAAGATTCTCCGAAATGAGTCGTTAGGCTTACTAACACCGTGTTCACACTATCCTTATGGATAGTCACTGTCATGAAAGTGCGTACTGCACAAGTCGTTTTTCTCCGTTTATACTAACCTTATCTTGAATTTCAAAGGAGAGAAACTTATGACTACAGCTCAAATATATAGCCACGGTGTGCCCTGGGAAGAAGCATTTAGTGTTGCTCAGGGATACAGCATTAACGGTACGATCTACATTGCAGGACAATTTTCGCATGATATGGAGGGGACGTTTATTGGTGTCGATGATATTGAAGCACAAGTCCGCCAGACACTAGATAACTTGGATCGCGTGCTCGCAGGATTTAACGTGACCAAGTCGAATATTGCTGAACTGGAGATTTTTTTGGTTCACCCGCAGGAGCATCTTGAGCCATGTGTTGCCGTGTATAAAGAGTACATCGGTACGCATCGTCCAGCTGTTACGATGGTTGGGACATCCGGACTCGCCTTCCCTCATCAACTGATTGAGATTCGCGCCGTTGCTCATACCGACTGATTCTGGTCATATCCAACGTTGCAGAGCCAAGTAAAATGGCCTGATGAGGTCTCGCTTTAACGAAGTTCATACACAAAAAAAGAAGCAGGGCCGGATAAACTCCTAACCTGCTTCTTTCTGATTTCTTAATCTTATTATTTCACCTTCACTGCCAGCGTATTACCAGATGAAGTGAGGGATGCCCCAAGCCCTTCTACCAAAACTCTGAAGGGAATGTACGTCGTTCCCTTAATTTCTTTGGGCGCTGCCTGTAGGGTGACCTCTTTCCCGTTAACCTTCACCTTTTTACTGCCCAAGGTAAAGATTAGCTTGTACTTATCTTTGGTAATGGTAATGGTTTGAGTCTTACTGTCCCAAGACGTTTTGGCTTTCAACGCTCCGGCCATCTCACGCAGGGGTACGAGATTTGTGTTATTCATTACAATTGGAGATTCAGTGAAAATAACCTTGGAACCATTCACCTTCACCTGAACAGAAGACGTTATATATTCTGGTTTAGGAGTGGCTTTCTTTTTGGTTGTCGTTGAAGACTTGTTACTTTTCTTGGTACTTCCTGAACTGGATGAACTTGAAGATGAAGATTTGGAACTCGAAGAGGAACCTCCGTTGTGATAATGATATTCCCCTTGTTTCAGCCCCCATTTTGCACAGTTGGTACGACAGGTGTGCCCTCCACTCGAATCTGTTCTTCCCGGATGGGCAGACGCAACAGTAGCAAAAATCATAAAAATGGCAAGCAAACTGCTTATTACTTTGATACGCATACGGATAACCTCCAGCAATTAGTTTAGCCAGAGTATCATACCATAATTACCCATACAATATAGGTGAATAACAAAATTTATTTTCACATAACAGTTCACAAACGCGGGTATACTCACTCCGACTCCATTGATAGCGTTGCCAGCACACAACTTTCTTCCTCTTACCCCCGTTAGCCCCACACCTCTTGCAATGCAAAACGGAAAATCCGGTCCAATTCTTCAAATTGAATAATCTGCTCATTCTCCATCTGGCCAGCCAGTCGTTCAAAATGCTCGATCTTCTCCGCTATGAAAGCCTGTATTGCTGGCAACTGCGGCTCCAGATCCAGTTCCTCGCCCGCCTTTTTCCGGCGCAGCAATTCATGAATCTCCGTATACAGTGATGTATCTGCAGGTACAAGTTCTTGTACCAGCTCTTCAAATGCCATCGGTGGCATCGCATCATAACGTTCGATCCAGCCACAAGCCAGTAAGGGGCGAAGAACATAGAAATACTTTTTAATCCTCACTCGCTCCCCTTGTAAATAATCCCGGAAATTGCCCTTCGCCATATTCAGATAATGATACATGCAGGACTTGGGCGAGAAGGTTAAAGGCGACAGTGCACGGATATGCTGTGCCACACTATACTGTTCATCATACTGAATGGGGGATTGCAGCCACTCCAGCAGTGGTGGATTTGATTTGCGAAACAGCTTCAACGCCTTGCGCAGATCCCAACCATTGATGTCGAGCTGGTCACTGATTGGGCGTTCGATCACATCCCTTTTATCCTCAATCGACAAGTACCATTCCAGTGGTCTTACATACAAAAAACGCACATCATAATCACTGTCCTGGGAAGGAAATCCCCACGCTCGACTGCCCGATTCACAGGCATAGATGATTCGTACCTGCTCCTCCTGTTCAATCTGCTTCAGCTGTTGTCTAATCGTATCTCTCATTTCTTCATGAATGTAGGTCATGGTCAGCCACCTCCAAATTCCCTCAATTAAATCTCTATCTCTCTCACCCGGTTCGCGAGTGTATCATATCCTGCCACAGTCTCGGCAATATACGTCAATACCGTTTCACTCCAACCGTAGATGTAAAAGGTTTTGCCATCCCGTGGCGGTACCATTGCCTGCTGATAAGGTGCTATATCCACAATAAATGCCTTCAACTCCGGATTCATCATCCGGCGATATCGCTCAAGCTCGGCATATAACGGGCTGCCTTCATTCTGCTGTTCATCGGTGATCATAATGATCTGATCCACTTTTTCTCCGATATCCCGAAGTTCCCGCACTGGTCGACCCGTGTCTGTTCCACCTTGTGCGCGAATACGGTGAGCTTGGGAAAGAATGCTCTCATCCATCTTGGGACGAGCATCCTCAACCATATGGTCGAATAACCAGAACAGCGCGTTACCTCGTGTTTGTTTATAAAGCGCCAGTGCCAGCACCGAACCAATCCGTAAATAATCCCCTTGCATGGAACCGGAACGATCCAAGAAAATGGCGGTTCTTCCCGGCAGTGTTGGCAGGTTGCCAATGGATAGCTCCACCGCTTGTCGCAAAGCATCCCGCAGCTCTTCCCTCGCAATCATTTCATATGCACTGGCAAATCGGAAAGGCAATATGCGCGATTTACGCAGGGCTTCTGCATCCGTTAGACGACGTGTAACATAATCGATATTTTTCGATTTTTCAAAAACTCCCGCACGATCCATTGCATTCAGATGGCGCAGCAACGCAAAAATCGGCATCTGTGACATTAACGCCTCCCACACCGTACGTGTCGGTTGCATGATCGAGGTGACCACCGAATACGGCAGTTTACCTTTCTCGATCAGATGCATCCGACTTGCCGGGTTTGGGGTAGCTTTCAGCTTTTCCAGCGCCTGCAACTGCGGAAGTTGCGTAAGATCCACCTCATGCCCGCGCAAATAACGGAATAAGGCTTGCTGCTTCAGATCTATCGGCTTGGGATGTGCTGTAGCGATCATATCGCCAAGATTATATCCACGCCCGCGTCCGTTGTATTTGATCGCCCAGTATTCGCTGATCCCGTTCAAAAAGAGACTCACCTGACGCTTCACCGCTCGGCCGCCCTGCCCCCGACCCAATCCTCTCAGAATCGTCAGAAAATCAGCCAAATCAGCCGGTGTCTGTACGACCTGGGAGAACACCTTTGCAAAATGATCCACATCCACTTTGGACAGCAGTGCCAGCCCGTATAGAGGCTGTAACCGCATCAAACCTTCATTACGAGCATAGACCAGCGCCCGCGCCATAAACCCTGCATCGACCTCAGCCATCTCCTGATGGCTGACCATCGCATCGTCCATCAGTTGCTGGGTATCTGCATAAAACGTATTGTTCAATGTATTGGTCATCAACATCTGTATATATTGTTCCTCCACCAATCGCTCATAGGCTCCATAGCCCCCATGATTACGTGTCGTTGGCTGAGGTTGATTGAATAATTGTTTCGCTCTGCTCATCACACATGACCTCCCGGTGTGAGTCTATTTGCTGTTCTTTCATAATAAAATGTCCCGAGGAAAAAGGTGGGAAGGTATAATACCCGCTCTACCGCTGAGCTACACCGCCATGAACGGCGGCGATTGGATTCGAACCAACGACCTGGTCGATTAACAGTCGAAGTAACCCTCCCTGGCGCCTCGGAACCTTGATCCACAGCGCTTGTTGCTGCCCCGCTTCACAACCTCATTATGCCTCACACATCTGCACGCGAACATGGCGAAAGTATGACGACGACTCAATTTCTGAATTGGAGTGAATCTTCATAAGTTTAAAATGAAACCTGCTGCTCATCCTGCTACAATGAAGGGATAACAAGGAGTGAATGTTCATGGCAAGAGAGAGTTTTGACAAAGAAATTCAGTTCTTACGCATGTTATCCCTAACAAGCGGTGCGTATAACCGCAAACAATATGCCGAGCGGCTTGGCATATCCGTACATACCTTTGATAAAACCAATCGCAGATTAAAAGAAATCATGCAGACCGTCGCTGACCAGCGCTCAGGTGCCGAAGCAAGCCGGGAAATGGCCGATCTCGTTCGCTTCCAATACGGGGAGTCGGCAGAGCCAATGCTGCTCTTCCTCTTCCGCGCCAAGTCGATGAAAGAGACTGAAGTTCAGCGACTTTCTGTCCTTTTGCATACCTTACAAGATGAAGCCTTAACCGCGATGGAACTGCTGGACACCTGCTGTGCTGAACTGCCGGAAGATCTGGCGTTACCTGACGAGAAAACCATTCGCTCCGATCTGAAGTATTTGGAAGAGGTTGGGGTTATTCGAAAAGAGCCCGGTGGCAGGCCATATCGATATGCTCTACAACAAGATGTCCTTACCGAATTAACCGTGGAGGAACAGCTGGAGTTGTATGATTTTGTGGATATGATGGCGAATACCCAAGTTCCTTCCGTACAGGGGTACTTATTGCGGGACAGTCTGAAGAAAGCCATTACGGCAAGTTTTCCGCAAGAAGAAGCGACCGAACCCTATATCTATAAGTATCACTATTATTCTCGTATCCTGGACGAAGCTCATCTCTACACGCTGCTTGGTGCGATTCGTCAGCGCAAACGTGTGCAGTTCCTATACTATTCACCGAAAAAACCATCCAGCTACAGTTCACAGAATACGAATCCACGTTTTGAACGGGAAGCAGATGGTCGATCCAACCGGATCGTGCCCCTTGAAGTGATCTATGACCATCAGTATGGTCGTTGGTATGTAATTGGATATCAGGGCCGCCGTGGCTTTGTGAAATTCCGCATGGAAGGCATAACCCAACTGGAGGAACAGGATACAGTCGAAGAGGAATACATGCTCGAGTTGAAGCAGCAATGGACTGACATCAGTCGGTACAGTTGGCTTGTAGATACGGGGAATACCGTGACGGTTCAAGCGCGATTTTTCCACCCGGAGCGTGGTCAGCGCAACTTCATTCTGGATCGAGTTCGTCTGCAAGGTCAATGGGGCAAGATCATACCCGAAACGGACCATACCTTTCTCTACGAAATCCAGGTCAACGGTACCACCGAGATCAAACCGTGGTTACGGAGTTTTGGCTCAAGCTGCGAAATCATCGCACCCCAGAGACTACGCCAGGAGATGATCAAGGAATGGAAGGAGATTGCGGAGTATTATGAACCTGTTCGAGAAGATGTTCAATTACCAGATGATGACCCGACTGAATGAAACCGGACTGTTCACCTGGACCTCACAGGAACGGGCCTGGCTTCGTATGATGCTGAATCACCCTACTGCGAGAGAAGCGCTGAGCCCTGTAACATTAGATAAAATGTACAATATGTTGAATAGTGAGCAGGACCTGAACCTTCAAGATTACCTGACTGAAAAAGCCAAAAGCGAAGAAAACAATGTCTCTCACCCACTACTTCGACAGTTACGGCTAATCATTTTGCATCATCAGGGATTTCGCATGACGGGTCGCGTCCGCAATGGACGCACAAGCCAGGATGAATTCGGCTTCCCGTATAAACTGGAGTATTCCATGGTCAAAAAAGAATGGTACGTGCTCTGGTATGCGCCTCGCTTCGACAAACTCATGTCAACCAAGCTGCACAGCATCGTTACCGTGGAAGCCCAACCGGTTGAACTGGATACCGCTTCGGGTTACACTGCCCGAATTGCTGCGATAACGGAGAAGCGTAAAACGACCATCACCATCGAGGTTCTGCCTGAGTTTAATCAGGAGTTATCCCGAATCCTCTATGCCTTCTCCTGCTTCGAGAAACAGGTGGAGTACCTGGAAGCCGAGCAGACATATCGGATTGAGCTGACCATTCCACGTAATGAGATGGATTACGTCTTATCCAAAATGCGTTTTCTCGGCAAACGGATTCGAATCGCTGACCACACGATGCTGCGGGAACGGATGTCCGAGACAGCTGCCAAGGCATTGGCCCGTTATGCAGAGACAGATCCTGATATGCATCCCAAACACTCCAATGAAGTTCAGCACCGCCAACGTGAGGAGGATTCTCTTGCGAAAGCCGATGGTCAATGATTTTGTAAGAGTGGGTTAACCATAACTATTGCTCAAAAGCCAAATCCATATCCATATCCATATCCATATACGAAAAAAAAGGTCTGGATGATCTCATCCAAACCTTTTTGCTATACATGCGCCTAAACTAGGTTCCACCACTGCTGGCAGCCGAGTTCCTTCTTTTGTTAATCGCGTGCACGCCCATGACCACTGCAATTAATTCATACGTGTCCAGTTGTTCCGACTGATTATCTAATACAAATGCCCCTGAACTAAACCAGCCGCTGGTACGACGGAAACTGGCCACGATGCGGCCACCACTGCCACTTATATCATATTCCTGCGAAAATGCTGGGGCAGACACATCATACGTACCGCGTGATCCTGCGTCATATTCATACTTTTTGCTAAAGAAACTGAACCTGGCCCGCAACACACCCAGATGTCTCCCATCTGCTGCAGTGATATCCCAACGATTCGTTAACATGCGAAATTTGCCGCTACAGACTAATCCCGAGTTATCCGATACATCGAGCGAAGAACCAAAGACACTTTTCAAATCCAGATGACCTGCCTGTTCCTGGTTCGGATTCATAATCTCGGTGTAACCTGCGTTAAAAAAGTTATCCCTGAAGTATAGTTCCATAACGTTTCCTCCTTTCGCTTACATATCCTTTCGTTCTCTTTAAACTAATCTCGCATCAAGCACACAATATATTTATATATACGTATAATTAATGGTAATGGATTCAAAAAGTGGATTATTACTGGATGTAAAAAAACGAGCAACCCTGGTTGCTCGCATCACGTTCAAGTTATCCTATCATCAAACCTCAACTTTTTTGTTGTTCAGGTAAATGGTAGCCCACACCAAGATGACCGCCACAATGACTTCAAAAACAATGCTTCCCCACATGCCGTCCGACCATAATACGCCATTGGCTGTGATCGAGATCCCTGTACTTTCTTCCGTGTACCGGAACATTTCATTTGGACTAAAACGTCCTGTCGTAATGATATTTTCCAACCAGCCGAGCAGATTAACGATGACAAAGAATGCAACGATTCCAATCCATGGCCCAGTTCTCCAACGGAAGCTGCCTGCAATCGAGATCGAAAGGAAGATAATGACGGTCATGAATACCATAACCCATGCGCTAAACAGCAACAAACTAATATAATCCGAAACATGCAGACCCGAAAGATCAATATTGGTTGCCATGTTCATTCGTAGCTTCATTGAGATATAGATGTAGGCATGAGTCGCGAATATAATGACTAACCCCAACCCGCAAAGGGCTCCAAAGATCAAGGGAGACAACACATGTGACAGGCCCGTTACGGGTAAAAGGCGGCGATTATATGATCGGATATTGGACGTGTATGTTTTGATCATTTTCACATAAATAGCCACACCTACTCCAACATATCCCATAATGCCAAGCACAATCCCTGTGACCTCAGACACGAAAAGGGAAAGTCCCACTTGCGCGATAATCAAAATAACTAGCCCCGCCAACAGTGTATTCCAGTTCCTTCTAAAGTCATATTTCAATAATGTCATCATTCCGCATAGACCTCCTTGAACATCTCATCCACACTTTTCCCATATTTCAGACGGAGCGTTTCCACTTCTTCTCGCATCACCAACTCACCCTCGCGAATAAAGACAACTTCATCAAAAATCCGTTCGATATCATTCACAAGATGCGTGGAGATGATCAGACTACTCTCTTCATCATAGAATTTGACGATCGCATCCAGAATCTTGCCTCGCGCAACCGGATCTACTCCGCCAATCGGTTCATCCAGCAAATACAGACGAGCCTTACGAGAAAGTGCCAGTGTTAGTTGTAGTCGTTCATTCATACCTTTCGAGAGATGCCGTACCCGGTCACTCTCGACAAGGTTCATGAAGTCCAGCATCTCCCGCGCCTTCTCCTCATCAAAATCAGCATAGAAATCGCGATAATACGCAATCGCATCCCGCACTCTCATCCACTTTTCGGTTAATGGACGATCCGGCATAAATGAAACCAACGCCTTCGTCTCCAGCCCAACAGGCTTACCTGTAACTTGAATCGTTCCGCTACTCGGATGCAACAAACCTGCAACCAGCTTCATGAGCGTACTTTTTCCACTACCGTTGCTACCCAGCAGACCTACGATTCGTCCTGGAGCAATATCCAATGTAATATTACTGAGCGCTTTCTTATTGCCATATGTCTTATTGATCTGGTTCAGTTCAAGGATGTTACTCATGCGTTGTTCCTCCCTTTCCTTCCGCAACGGCATCGGCTACGATGGATAAGATATCCTGCTCTTCGATCCCCAGTTCCTGCATTCCGGTCAGAAAGCGTTCCAGCAATTCACCGGCCATCTCTTTTTTGATCGTCATAATCTTCCGCTCCTCACTGGTCACATATCTGCCCAAGCCCCGTTTGGTTTCGACCACTTCTTCCCGCTCAAGCTCCTGAAATGTCCGTTGTACTGTATTTGGATTGATCTGTAGTTCAGCCGCCAGTTCACGAACCGAAGGAATTTTGTCACCTGCCTGAAGTGTCCCGGTTACAATCTGTCTCTTGATGTACTGCATGATCTGCAGATAGATTGGTAAATTGTTATCAAATTCTATAGTCACAAAGCTCTCGCTCCCCTCTGTACTGGTGTATTAGTTACATAGTACACTAGTGAAATAGTGTTGTAAAGCCCATTTGTTAAAATATATATTCGCTCAATTGAAGGGCAAGCTTCTGCTATCGATATCCATACAAAAAAAGAGCAGATCGTGAAGATCTGCTCTGTATAACTTTATTAATCGTATTGTTATCTATTTCACACGATATCTAAAGGTACCTTGCCTGTAGGCGCAGGGAATGCCTCATTCAACCGTGTCAGTTCCTCTGGTGTCAAAACGATGTTCACTGCTGCTGCATTGTCTGCCACATGATTCAGCTGTACCGCCTTGGGAATCGCCAGTATGTCTCCGTCTCTGATCACCCAGGCTAATGCGATCTGCGAAGTCGTAACTCCTCGACTCTGTGCAATCTCCTGAATGACCGGATGCTCCAACAATTCACTGCGAAGTCTGCCACCCTGTGCCAGTGGACAATACGCCATTACAGGAACGCTACGTTCCCGCATCCAGGGAAGCAGATCATGTTCAATACCACGTGAAGCTGCATGGTAGAGCACCTGATTCACCATGCACTGAGACCCCTCCGGCAGACTCCATAACTCCTGCATATCCCTTGTATCCAGATTCGATACACCCCAGCGAAGGATTTTACCGGATTGCTTCAATTGTTCCAATGCCTCAACCGTCTCTTCGAGTGGTACTCCTCCGCGCCAGTGAAGCAGATACAGATCCAGGCGATCTGTTCCTAAACGCTTAAGACTACGTTCACAGGCCGTAATCATCTGCTTGCGATCCGCATGATGGGGATATACTTTGGATACGAGAAAAACTTCATCACGATGGCCCGAGATGGCCTTTCCCGTAACAACCTCTGCCCCACCTTCTGCATACATCTCCGCCGTATCAATCACGGTCATTCCCTGTTCAATACCGGAACGCAGTGCACGCACTTCTTCTTGCTGACTGGATTGCTTCTCTCCCATGTTCCATGTGCCTTGTCCTATCGCAGGCAGGGCAGTTCCATCCGGAAGTAGAATCGTGCGTGTTTGATTACCATGCATCATCTATATTCCTCCATTCTGAAGACTTATGGACATTCTGACCTCTCTAACGACGATTATACGAATCATAAATCATGTTATCACTCACATGTCTCCAGTGGCTCATCATCATGATATACAATTGATCCAGTGGCACTGTGAGGCTACTTTGGGCAACGCTGATGGTCGCATCGACCATATTGCTGTTGACCGTCATCAATTTGCGTTTCATCCCGTTCTGGCGATCCAGAAAGGCTTTCTCGTCCCGCAATTTGACCCCGATCATTTTCTGTCCCATCAATTCATACATAAAAATATTCTCAACGTCTTTCCAGGCCACTGCTCCTCCTGCGGTATAAGAAGATGCATCCACAAACCCATCCTCATCGATTACAAAAGAAGGTTCCTTCTTAATCATCTTTACCAGACTGTAACAGAAACATAGCCCGAAAAACAAAATGGATAGAAGTCCAATCACATCCGAAAGGATGGAATCATTCGTAACTGAAGAACGATCAAAAATTAAAAAAAATCCGGCTGCCACAAAAAGTGCTGCCCCTGCCGTGAGCCACGCCATTCGTTTCCGGTTTGGATATTCCACATGCTGCTCATAGGATGTGCTCAACGTGACGTTCCTCCTCCATTGTGACTGAATCATACGAGTTCTATATAAACGAATGGCTATGAACCAATTACCTGAGTGTAGAACAGGAATTGCATTGTACATTAAACCAAATTAACCAATGTTAAACATTGAATTAAGACCATTTTTCGTCATTTCTGCGCTTATTCAACATTAGGATTCGTCATCCTTCGAGGAAATCCTTTTAACACACCTATATGAATTGAACAAAGAATGTTTGCACTGACCACTCCGATGACAGAACAACCTTCCGATCGCTGTTATAAAAGTCTCCCCTCCCATCCTTAGTCATATTGTCCTGTCCCTTGCTTTCCGTTAATATAAATGGAAAGGTTAGGAAATTAACCAATTCTAATTCATGGTGGGAGGACAAACAATGATGAGTCAGCGCGGCATAACATCGGAAGATCTTTATCAAATTACATGGGTTAATGATCCAACTCCGTCCCCTAATAGCGGACAACTTGTATATGTAAGCCGGAAAACGAATGAAGCACGTGACGGTTATTGTTCTCACCTGAGACTGCTGCATCTGGGAAGTCAAAAGGACAGGCCCTTTACCTCTGGTGAGAAGGATCTTTCCCCTGCCTGGTCGCCCGATGGGTCTCAGCTTGCCTTTTTAAGAGAGGTTGATGGGAAATCCCAAGTGTGGATCATCGCAACAGATGGCGGAGAAGCACGGCAAATCAGTCACCTGAAACATGGTGTCAGTTCCCTGCTCTGGTCACCGGATGGTCATACTTTGCTTGTGAAATCATCCGTGGATATGAGCGGAGATGAAGAATCAGAACATACAGATCCTGTAGACGATAAACCCAAACTGCTGCAAGAACATGTTGTAGACCGGATTCGCATGAAATCAGATGCCAGTGGATTATGGAACGGTCGACGTTCCCACCTCTTCGCTCTCGCACCGATCGATGCGGAAGCAATTCCTGTAACTACAGGTCATTATGACGTTGGAGATTACGCTTGGTCCCCGGACGGAACATCCATCGCTTGGATCGCACAGATGCCCCAAGAAGGCGAGAACCATAACGATTACACCCTGACCAATCATGTGTACCTTGCCAAAACAGACGGATCGGATGTGCAGCAGTTGACCCCGGAAGGATATACGTTCAGCCGACTGGCCTTTGCACCGGATGGACAATCCATTGCACTGCTCGCCAGTGACCGTTCCTATGGAAATGCCACACTTGTGAAGCTGTACACCCTTCCAGTATCAGGTGGTGAACTCGTATGTCTGAGCACGGATTGGGACGTACAGTTGAATCACAGCATTGTTGGCGACATGCGATCACATCTGACAACTACGGGGCCTGTATTCAGCAGGGATGGTTCATCCATCCTCTGTCTAGCGACCATTCATGGTAGTGTACGCATCGCCAAATTCGCACGAGACGGCAGAAGTGCCGACTATATATTGCCTGACGAACGGGAGATTTATCAATTTGCCGAGTTGGAAAACGGGCAGATCGTTGCCGCTGTTGCCGATACACAAAATCCTGGTGATCTCTATATGTATGAACAACCGGAAGATCCCGGGGTAGAACCGATTCAACTCACCCGCAGCAATCCACTGCTTGAGGATGAGATCCACCTTAGTACACCGGAAACCTTCTGGTTTAATTCCTCAGATGGCCTGCGGCTGCAAGGATGGATCATGAAACCTCATGGCATGGTCGACGGGGTCAAAATCCCGACCATTCTGGAGATTCATGGCGGCCCGCACATGATGTATGGTTTTACATTTATGCACGAGTTCCAGATTCTCGCCGCACAAGGCTACGCTGTTGTGTATATCAATCCACGCGGTGGCCTCGGATACGGGCAGCAGTTTGTAGACGCCTGTCGCGGAGATTATGGCGGTGGCGATTATCGCGATCTCATGGAGAGTGTGGACTATGCCCTGTCCCAATATGCGTTTATCGATGAATCTAGATTGGGCGTAACCGGGGGGAGTTATGGTGGCTTCATGACCAACTGGATTGTTGGACACACCGATCGCTTTAAGGCCGCTGTTACCCAGCGTTCCATCTCCAACTGGCTATCGTTCTACGGCGTAAGTGACATTGGATATTTCTTCACGGAAGACCAGATTGGCGGTAACGCGTGGGAGGACACGGAAAAGCTGTGGAAACATTCCCCGCTCGCTTATGTTGGCAACGTCAGTACTCCGCTGCTCATTTTGCATGGCGAACAGGATCTGCGGTGTCCAATTGAACAGGCCGAGCAATTATTCATTGCGCTGAAAAGACGCAAGCAGACCACAAGACTCGTTCGTTTCCCAGGGGCAAACCACGAGTTGTCCCGTGGAGGTCATCCTCATCTGAGGGTACGCCGTTTGGAGCATATTGCCGGATGGTTTAACGAGTACCTGTAACGGACTAATATTTAGACTATTAATTCAGAGTATAGAACCAGATATGGATTCAACCCTAAAAGCCGTCCAATGAAATCTGTTATGATTTCAACGGGCGGCTTTTGCTGTTCACCTTTTATAGAAGGAAGGATTACTCTTCGCCCCACACTACGGTGATTTCATTCAGATCCTTGTTGGTTGCAGACACCGAACCTGTGATGGTTACGGCATATTTGCCATCTTCACGACCCACGATGTTGAAGCTGTCTGCCTGTATATCCTGAGTGTTCTGGCTCAAGTTTTTGGTCTGGTAATAGTCTTTGTAGGATGTTCCAACGGTTAGCAACGTTTCTTTGGTTGTGTACGTGAGCACTACTTTTTTGTTACCATCCATTATGTTCTCAATAAGACTTGTTGCCTTCGCATCCTTAGGTAATGGGAAATCAGCCGGAAGATACTTAGACTTCACTCCTGCCGCCTGTGTGTTTGTACCTGTTGAGGGCGATGTCGATCCGCCGTTGCCTGTGGATGTTGACCCACCAGAAGAGCTTGAAGAGCCGATGCTTACTTTATTGTTTTGGGAATCATACTTCACTTCGGTCTTCAACGCATCTGCAATCGAACGAACAGGGAGATATGTACTGCCTTGATATGTAATTGGCGCAAGCTTTTTGCCCTGGTCACCTGTCGGTGTAAATTTCTGTCCGTTCACTTCGATGGCGAGCCCATGGTTCAGATAAGCTTTGATTGTCTCCAGTTGTGTACCTGCATATACACCTGCCGATCCGGTTAACACCATGCCAAACACACCCGCAGCAATCAACCACTTTTTGCTTTTCATCCCTAAACGCCTCCTGAGTTCAAATGTCAGCCTTATGCATAATACGATTCAAGACGATTGCTCGATGTACGCGAAAGACTCATGTAGTTATGCTCATCATGTATGGGTACGAGCTTATTCGGATAACAGCCCGTTGTTCCAACAAATGTTAGCAATATAATAGCATCTGACAAGAGGTTGTAAACGATAAATGGACAAAACAGGACCAAGGACGTACAAAAATAGTCTTTGTCGTATTCCCGCTGTACTCTCGCTCGTTAAGTTGTTCTTATATGAATAAAGTCCTGAATTCCGGACCATACATATGAAGCTAATCATACATGCACAACAGTTGCGAAATTAACCAATGTATTAGATAATTATTTGTCGATTTGTGGTCGAAGGAACGGAACTCAAGGGGGATTAAATACGATGAATAACAATAACAGTACATTTGACCAGCCTATTAACCGGATCTCTACCGGATCAGAAAAATGGGATGCGCTTGAGGATATCTTCGGTGCTGCTGATGCGCTTCCGATGTGGGTGGCCGATATGGACTTTGCTGCTCCACCATCCGTCATTCAGGCCCTGCAAACACGGATGGAGCACGGGATTTTTGGTTATACAGTGCGGACTGAAGCGTATCATGCAGCTGTTGCAGGCTGGATGGAACGGCGCCACAACTGGAAAATTAACGATGACTGGATTGTATTCACTCCAGGTATCGTGCCCGCACTCAGCATTGCTGTACAACGATTCACGGGGCCGGGAGATGCAGTGGTCATCCAAACCCCGGTGTATGCTCCCTTCTATGAAGTAGTACGTGGTCAAGGCCGTGAACTGATCACCAATCCTTTGGTCGAGAATAACGGTCATTACACGATGGATCTGGAACAACTTGAATCCAGCTTGCAGACCGGTCGGGTCAAAATGTTGATTCTGTGCAGTCCTCATAACCCGGTTGGACGGGTATGGACTCGTGAGGAGCTTGAAGGGCTTACGTCACTGTGTCTGCAATACAACGTACTGATGGTTTCAGATGAAATCCATGCCGACCTTGTTCATCAGCGTGGAACTCATACACCACTGACCCTGATCTCGGACGCCGTCTCTGATCTAAGTATCATCTGTACGGCTCCAAGCAAAACGTTCAACATTCCTGGCCTCTGCACATCCAACATCATCATCCCCAATGCCAAGTTGCGGGAATCGTTCGCTCAGGGTGTAAAAACGATGGGACTTGCCAATATCAGCACACTGGGGGCTGTTGCAACCGAAGCTGCTTACAATGATGCCGAGGAATGGCTGGATGAGTGCCTTGCCTATATCCGTGGAAATATGGCGTATGTACAGCAATATGTTGCGGAACATATGCCTCAGATTAAAATGCATCTGCCCGAAGCGACCTATCTGTTATGGATGGATTTCCGGGAGCTGAATATCCCACATGCACAACTATGCAATATGCTGCTTCATGAAGCAGGGCTTGCTTTCAATGACGGGAGCTTCTTTGGAACAGAGGGCACAGGGTTCATGCGTATTAATGTAGCCTGTCCACGTTCCACGGTTGAAAAGGCAATGCGCAGGTTATCTGTGTTGTTAAGCAATGTGTCGGGCAAATAAGCTGTCAGTTACATCTATGTACGTTGCGAACTAAACGTGTACTGTTCGTTAAATGGTGAATATTTGTCAAAATAGCAAAAGGGGGGCCCCGTAGTCAAGTCCATGATTCACATTCATGGTCAATGACTTCACAAGGGGCACCCCTTTTGTATTTGATCATTTTATTTATTCGACCATAATTAAAATTACAGTGACATCGATATCGGCATCGGTGTAATTCTGTCGCACAACCTGTTCAGCAAATCCCGATCATGGCTTATGATCAGTAATCCCAGATTACGCTGGCGAGCCACTTCCATCACGGTATGCCAGATCTGTGCCTGAGTGATGGCATCCAGCATCGTTGTCATCTCATCTGCGATCACATAACGTGTCGCCGTACCGAGTGCTCGCGCCACACAGAAACGTTGCAGTTCTCCACCGGACAATTCACCCGGTCTGCGGTCCAGCCAGGTCTGCTGAATACCCAATGCTTCGAGCAACTGTTCATCCTGCACAGACGCCTCCTGCAACACGCGGCGCATTCGCCAGCGTGGATTCACAGCTTTCTCCGGATGCTGGAATACCAGCTGAACCGGACATACTCCTGTACGCGGGAGTGGTTTCCCATCCAGAAGTACTTGTCCTGCCACAGGTTCGGCATATCCTGCAAGGATGCGTCCAAGGCTTGTTTTTCCACAGCCACTTGGTCCCCACAAGCCAACCACTTCTCCCTGTTGCACCTGCAAGTTCATCTGCTGGAACACCCACGACTTTTGATCGTAACGGTAACTCACATCTCGTGCTTCAAGTGACATGGAAACACCTCACTTCTCCGCCCCGTACCTTACGAAGCTCTGGACGTTCACCGATACATACAGCAGTTGCTGTATTACATCGGGGAGCAAATGAACAGCCTGTCGTGATCTCTTGACCTGCCAACGGCTGGGAGCCTGGGAGTGACTGAAATCCATTCTGCGGCAACGCATTCCAGAGCGCTTTTGTATATGGATGACGCAGACGTTCTCCAGTTCCCGTAAAATCATCTACCTGCGCCGTCTCTACATTGGTCCCCGCATAAAATACAGCGATGCGATCAGCTGCCGTCAGGGCTGTCGTAACATCATGCGTAATCCACAGGATGCCTACGCCTTCATTCGCGAGCTCGCGAAATTGCCTCATCGTCTCGGCCAACACTTCCGGATGGATGCCTGGTGTCGGCTCATCTGCAATGATCAGCTTCGGCTGGCCTGAGGTCGCTGTCGCCATCAACACCCGCCTTGCCATACCTCCGGACAACTCAAACGGGTACTTTCCGGCTGTTCCTTGAGGAAGATGATATCGCTCCGTCAGCTCCTGCTCCGTCTTTTTCGTATGGGATCGAGTTATGAAGCCGTGCTTCCGTCCCGGATTTCGGGTTACCGGCTGAACTTGCCTTCCCACCTTCATCAGGGGGTCCAAATAACTGACGGATTGCGGAATCAGCACCAGTTCGTCTCCACGCAGATGAAGCTGCCGCTCTGGGGTTAAAGGCTCGCTATTATAGCTAATACGCCCCTCCAACCTGGCATTGGTAGGTAGAATACCCATAATGGCCTGCGCCAGCACACTTTTGCCCGATCCACTTGCGCCTACAACAGCCACAATCTCGCCCTCGTTTATGGAAAGATCCAGATTCTGAATGACGTAAGTCTGTTCGTGCCCAAACCAACCACGAGCGCGCCGAAATGACACCGACACTCCCTCAATATCAAGAAGAGCCATATTTACCTCACCTCCCTTGAACTACCTGTACCCGTCAATGTCTTCAGACTGTTGCCCAATACATCAAACGCACGAACAACCAGCAACAATGCCAGTCCGGGGAAAAAGGCGAGCCACCACATGCCAGCAGATAAATATCTCATCGACTCTGACAAAATAATTCCGATTGCCGGTTGTTGCGGGGACAACCCCAGCCCCAGAAACGTAATGGCCGCCTCATGCAGAATCGCATGGGGAAAGATTAGCAATACGCCCACGAACAGTTGTGGAACCAGATGTGGCAGCATATGCTGCACCGCAATCTGTAACCGTGATTGACCCAACTTGTGTGAAATCTGAATGTATTCTGCGGATTTCAGTTGAATCATCTCCGCTCGTACAATCCGGGCCAGATTCGGCCAGTGAGTCAGCGCAATCGCTGCCGCGACTCCTGCCAAACCTCCACCAAATACAAAGGCCAGCATAACCAGTGATACCAGATGAGGTACACTCAGGAACAGGTCGATAATCCATGAGATCACCCGATCAGCAGTCTTGCTTGAAGCGGCTGCCAAACCCAATAACATTGCGATCATTCCACCACCACATGCAGCAAGCAATCCCACTTGAATGCTGGTTGCCAATCCTTTTAACGTACGCATGAACATATCTCTTCCAAGCCAGTCTGTGCCAAATGGATGGGCCCAAGTTGGAGCCAAATTCCGATCCATTAATGAAGTCAGCGTAGAACCAGCCGGAAGCAGCCTGCCCGTCAACCACACAACGGCAATCCAGATCACCGCGAGGCTTCCCCAGATCACCGCTCTTTGGCGAGGGTTGCGGAAATTTTGGTCTCTGGCAGCCGTATAATCTTTTCTCGTTTGGCGTGTTGTTCCTGTTCCTTTTCCAGTCTCAGCTTGTAGAGACCCGGTAATAATGTTGTACCGTACCTCTTGACTCGCAGTTTTCACTTTCTGTACTTCGGCTGTTTCTGCCGTCTGCTCGGAGGAGCGTTCTACCGTCTGCTTCATGACATCAGCTCCTCCTTCATCCGTGGATCAATCAAGCGATACAGAATGTCAGCAACCATATTACCTGTAAAAACAAAGATTGCACTGCACATCACAAGTCCAAGCAGCAGTGGAACATCACCACGTAACCCCGCCTGAACCGTTGCCTGACCAAGGCCGGGGTATGAAAATACCTGTTCTGCAAGTACGGCCCCACCAAATAGTTCACTGAACGAAGCAAATTGTAGTGTTATGGCTGGCAAAACAACATGTCTGAACCCGTGTCGACGGAACAGCTGAAATCCACGCTCACCCCGCGCTCTCGCAAACAGAATATAATCTGACTCGAGCACATCCGTGAGCTTCTGCCGGGTATGCAAAGCAATAGAAGCTACCCCAGTCAAACTGAGGGTCAACGCTGGCAGAATCATATGAATAGCCCGATCTCCCCATGTGACCTGATCAGCTGACAGCCCTGCGGGTACTCCAAGACCAACTGGAAGCCATCCGAGCCACACCCCAAATACCATCAGCAGCAACAGCGCAATCCAGAATACCGGCGTGGAGGCCAGCGTATAACAATACCAACAGATCAGGCGATCCAGCTTCGAATTCCGTCTCATGGCAGCAACTACACCAAGAGTGAAACCAATGATACCGGATAATATCCAAGCTACAGCCATAAGTGCGACAGAATTCATGAATCGTTCCTGGATAATATCCGCTACAGGTTGTCTGTAGATCATCGAAGTTCCCAGATCTCCCTGAATCAGCGTTTGTCCCCAAGTCAGCAATCGTTCCATGGGAGATTCATTCAATCCCCAACGTTCTTCGATTAAACTGCGCTGTTCGGCGCTTACCCTGATCATGTCTCCACCAATGTAGGCTTCGATCGGATCAACAGGAGAGAATTGCATTAATATAAAAGACAACACACTGACTCCAACCAATAGAGATACAAGTCGCAACATTTTAAAACCAACAAATCTCGCCCATCCATTCCTGCCTGTCATCCAATCTCTCCCCAATTCAGGCTAAAGCTACCGGTACGTTTCCTACTTTGTACTGTTATCCCAGGACCATTCCTCCAGATTGGTTGTCACCGGCCAGCCGTGACCATGGGGGTGGATCTGCTGCTCGCCAATGTTCAGTCCATTCGTAACCAGATACAGATGATCTATATTTACGAGCCATGCCCATGGCGCATCACCCTGATAACTGAAACCTGTTGTTCCATCCCATTCCGCTTTCTGCCAGAATGGTAATGCCTCTTCTTCACTGGTGGCCTGAAGGGCTTTGTCCATCCAAGAATCCACGACAGGATTACTGTACAGCCCCACATTGTAATACCCTTCTCCCTTGTGGGTACTGCTATAGAGGTTATACGTCTCCAGTGGATCATGACTGCCCCAACCAAATAATACAGCGTTGGAGTAAGCCATCTTTTTCGTCTCTTCACGGCTTTTGCCTTCAACATTGATTTTGATTCCCGCCTGGGCAACCATATCCGCAGCAGCCAGTGCCAGAGATTGTCTTGTTAAATCACCTGCAAAATAAAGCAGATTGAACTCGGCTTTAACATCGTTTTTCTCGACAATACCGTCACCGTCCGCATCGGCCCAGCCACCAGCGGCCAGAATGCGCTTCGCTTCTTCTAGATTGGCATCTGTAAATACAGCTTCTGCATTGCTCCAAGGCAGATCATCACTGACGGAATAAGCTGGACGACCGTACCCCTCAAGTACACCCTCAACCAAAGCCACACGATCAATCACAACATTCACCGCTTGGCGAATCGCCAGATCAGATGTCACATCATTCCCTGCGGGAAGACCATCGCCCGACTTGGCACCAGCAGGTTGCATGGGGAACATGATGCCACGATTATCTACGGTTTTCACGGCCTCCAAAGTCATGCCATTCACCTGTTGCTTGCTAAACGCTGCCGGAATAGCAGCGATATCCACCGTACCTGCCTGTGCAGCTGCAAAGGCCGCATCTTCATCCAGATAGAGGAAAGTGAGTTTGTGGAACGCGGACTTGCTTCCGTAATATTCTTCATTAGCCTCAACGATGGCCTGTTGTCCCTTGTCCCACTGAACCAGCTTGTACGGTCCTGATCCGACTGGATGCTCTGCATAATCAGCACCATAGACGTGTTCAGGTACAATGCCAAGTGTCGTCAGCAGACTGATGAATGTGGACTGCGGCGACTTCAGTGTGAATACAACCGTTTGATCGTCGGGTGCCTGCACATCAGCCATATTGGTCAAATCAATCACGGACCCACTCTTGGCAGCTGTTTCAAATGTAAATTTCACATCCTCAGCCGTTAGAGGCTCCCCATCCGAAAACTTCACATCGTCCCGAAGCGTAATCGTCCAGGTCAGCCCATCTTCACTAACTGAGTATGCCGTAGCCAGATCGTTAACTAGTTGTAACTTGGCATCCCGCTTCAGCAAGGTACTCTGGAAAAGTGGTGACCCATATTGTCCCCATCCGGTTGTTGGATCAAACCCGCCTTCCGGCTCGGTGCCAACGGCCAGCACCAATTCGTCTTTGGTTAAGGCTGGAACTGACTGTCCATTCTCTGCTGATGAAGCTGTTGGCGCTGTGCTCTGTGCACAACCAGATAAACCAATGGAACATACAAGCAAAATGCCTAATCCTGTTCTACCTTTTCGTTTTCCCCATCTCCATGAAAATCTGCCCATTCTGGTCGTTCCCCCTCTAAATATGTGCTGCACTCACTTTTTTCGTGTTACTTTTTAGAGAAATTGTAGCACAAAATACAAATCATATGTCAACAAAGTTAACTTCGTAATCCATATTTTTTCATATTTCAGAGTTAATAAATAAAAAATTGTATAACCGAGCATTTGTAGCGCTCTATAAAGTCAGGTATTATAACAAACAAAAAAACAGACGGTTGGCATCTAACCAATAGTCTGTTTTTTTTAGATTTGCTATATTTTCATAGAAATTACACCCGTATTTGTCTTACTCCGCAGAGCGATGATGATGACTGTGACCATGCTGACCCGCACTGTGATTATGATTCAGGCTTTGATTCGGATTGTGATCCTGACCGCTGCTCTGAGCATGAGCCAGTTTGTTGAGTTCATCCACATAAGTCACGGAGAGCTCCGCATACAATACCCCTTTTTGCACCTGGATCTGTTGATGCAGATGACGCAATCGCCCCAAGTTACCCCGTACGGCAATTACCTCCAGGCATTGGTCATGGTTCAGGTGCACGTGCATATTGGAAATGATGTCATGATGCGCCTCGTGCTGCAGCTCCATCAAACGAATGGGAAGATCACTGATATGGTGATCATAGACCATCACAATGGTGCCTGCCACATCCTGGTCGGATTGTAATGCAGAAGGTTGCAGTAATGTTTTGCGAACAAGATCACGGAAAGCCTCGGATCGGTTTTTGTATCCCTGTTCCTCAATATACTGGTCAAACTGCTCAATCAGAGGTGTAGGAAACGCCACCCCGAACCGGGTCAAATCTTCTTTATCTGCCATACTTCTCCTCCTGCGCCCTCATTTGCTTCGAGTGTACCACAGACTTGTCTGCTCATCGACTATACTGTTGCATGAATCGTACTGCCGAATGTATCGCCTGTTGTCCAGCGTCACTCTCAAGATTAAATTGATAATCATGTCCCAGCTTCTCTGATGAGTTTGAGAAAAACAAGGTTTCCACCTCAACATCAAGGCGCTTCAATACTTGTGCCAGCTCAATCGATTGACTGGTCAACGGGTCATCATTGCCTGCGGTAATAAATGCAGGCGGGTACGCTGCTGTGGCTTGAAGCACGGTCGACATTTCATGCAGACGTGGATAGTCTTCGAATGTTTTGACTCCCGTATATGACCAGAGAAATGTCCGTATGAGTGGAAAACCTGTATTGGCTACTGTGCTTAGATTGTATGGACCACAGAATAGAAGAACCCCACGCAAGTCTTCTGGCTGGGCGGCTGGTGTTACATTCATCAGTTTGGCGAGGGAAGGATTGGTCACCACTGCCGCAGTCTGACTTGCAATCTGGGCACCTGCCGAATTGCCTGCGAGAAATATGATTTCCGGGTCACCGTGATACGCACTGACATGGTTCTTCACGTAAGTCAAAGCCTGATTCGTCTGGATCACGGGAATGGGATATTTCGTATCCGGTGCGAGCGCATAATTCATACTGACCACAACGTAACCCTGCTTGGCTAATTGAACGGCATAATCTGCGATATCCTTTTTGTCCCCCAAGACCCATCCACCACCATGAACCCACAACACAACAGGCAAAGGTTCCGATGTTACGGAAGGATAATAGATATCCAGTGTACTGTCATTACGCCCTTCGTCTGCATAGGGCACATCCACAACACGAGTTATCCCATCCGAGAGCATAGTATCCTTGCTATTTGTGTCTGGATTAGTAGTTTCAATTAATGATTTTAATAAAAATACCGTTATTTTGGGTGTCCATTGTGTACCAATCCCAATAAAACCTATGATCAAAATTAGTACTACGCTGGGAATCCAGTAACGTTTACGTTTAAAACCTTTTGCCCCCGTACGTTTCGTTTCCAACTTGGTCTGCAATAGTTCCACCTCGTTCCATCATCTCATCGAAGCGTCTTTACATCTAAAGTTGTGTACGTTGCGGAGAGGACCGGGTTTCCTCTTATTTGGGTCTCTTGGCGATTTCCTGTCTGACTTTCACATACGTAGTGGATACGTTTTGCTCCAGTGTATGAATACTTTGTTTTGTTCCTGCCCACTTCTCTGCTGCAGACGCCAATGTGTTCAATGAGCTGAGTACACGTGACGTTTGGCTTTGTTTTGTACTCTGTTTGAACTGTTGTAGAGCGTTGGAATATCGTTCTTTTGCCAGACTTGCCTGTTTTTTAGCCGTTTGAATCTGTTTCTTCGCGGAGTCGGCCCCTGCTAGCATAGCTCGTAAACGTTTTATTTCAGCGCTCTTCCGTTTACGTGCTTCAGCAAGTTCCTTTTTCTTGATCCGGATGTCTTCTCTGGCAAGCTTCACAACGGGTCTCAACGTCTCTGCCTGAGTGCGGATTGCTGCACTCCATTCCTTATTTTTGATGGCTTTGGCTGCATCCAACTGTCTATTGACTGAACTATAGAGGGCGAATAGCGGTTCATATCGGGCTTGTGTTTGCTTTACCTTTTCAGCTAGAGCTGCGACCTTCGCATCATCGGTTTGTCTTATTTCTACACGTAATCGCTCCAATTCCGCGGTATTGGCGACATGAAGTGTCTTTATTTTTTGTTCCCAAACCTGCTCTTGTGTCTTCCAGTTCCCCACTTTATCGTACGCTTGCTTCAACGTTAACTTGGTTTGTGCGTCGGCTTTGTTCAAAACGGAATCCCAGGCTTTCTGCGCTGTTACGCCAAGATCTATGCCCGCTGCCTCGGCTGTTGAAGCAAAATAAATCGTGCCTGCGCTGAACAGAATCACAAGCCCTATAAGCAGGCGTGATCTGAAAATAAGATGAGCCAACGATGACAATTGACCACGCAGGACGTTACTTTGTTCCATCATGTGACTATGGCTACCTGCTATTGGAGAAGGTAATAGTATGTCACTCGTCTCCATTAAAGCTATATCTTCTGTAGCTATATCTTCGATATGCTGTCGCCCCTTTTTTTCTTCCAATAGGCCGTCATGTTCTATGAAGTCATATCCTCCTGCTCCTAATAATAGGAAAGAAGGACAACATACTGTTCCCTCCTGATCAGTTAACGTTCCCTTCCATACTTCTGTTTGCATGCATTCCTACACCCTTTCTTCAAAATAGTTGGAAGATATTAAGCCGTCTGACCCTCTGTTCTATCCAATTCGAGAAGCTCCACCTCCATTTCCTCGCAGAAGAATAGCCAACGAAATCAGCGAACGACAAAAAAGCACCCGCAAGTCAGGCATTTGCCTGCTCTTACGGGTGCTTCCCTCATAAGCCGTTCCATATGAGATTCGATTGAACGAGTCGCTCGAATCTTTCCTTTTTCTAATATATTCCATTCATTGGATCTGGTCAAGTCGTGCTAGTTTGACTGGTCTAAAATCAACCCTTCAATCAACGGGAGAACCCTTCCCGCATATAATCAACAACGTATACAACTCAGCTTATTGAATGACCAAAATAGCTTTCATTTCCTCGGTCAGATCCTCTTCTTTTAACATCATATAGATGTTCGACCCCCTTACCGAGTTAAGCTTAATTTGGTAGACCGTATCCTGATCGGTGTAAAAACCGGTTCTTTGGCGTAGGAGCAGATCGCTGATTATTTTTTTGTTTTTGGTAGCGACCTGTCTGTTACCATCGATATTTACATCCACAAAATTAGGCTCAGGATACACCATTCTGTATTTACCTGGATTATTAATCTCCTGTTTAACAAATTGGGCAGAAGCCATATCCTCAGCCGATACCGTAAGTTGATCATAGAGATTGTTCTGTTTGAGCCATTCCCTCAAGCGGCCATAGCTTGCCTTGAACTGATAACTCACACTGTGGCTCGGTCGATCCAGCTTTTCTTTGGAAGATGCTTCATCAAGATAATCCTGATAGACTTCTATCGAAGCGAACGATTCCCATGAGGATAGCTGGTCCTCATATGTCTGATTGAGTATTTCAGACTTCAAAAGTTCCTTGAATTCACGAATCAGCTTAGGATCGCTAATGAATACTTTACGCTCCGAGTTGAGACTGGATCGAATACCAATACTGCGAACATCTTCATCCAGTGCATAGGTGTCATAAGTCGTTGATTTATAATCTTCCCACTGTTTCACCTCTGCTAATTCCTGCCTGAATTCTTCTTCGGGAATCTGATACCTACGTGTCATCGTCTTCCCATTATTGAGTTGGTAGTCGATCAATACATATTCATCGTTGCTTCTGTTCTGACCGCTGTTCTGATTACGTACTCTTTCGAGCAAAGGCAGATCGGAGTGCACAATTTTCTGATGCAGTGCAAGCACAGCATCCACATAACCCGGAGTATCTGAATAAAATGGGCTATCATCCAGTTTTACACTTTTATCATTCACATAGATGTAATGGTCTCCTCCCAGTCGTACCATTTGTACATTTTCCTTTGAGGGCACATTATTAGCGTAACCGTTCCAATCGGCTACAGGGATATACAAAATTAATCCTGCCACGATACCATATACTGCAAACCGGGGGAGTAACCTGCTGCTCCAGATGAGCCATGTTTTACGTATAATCATCTCAGCACCAATATAACCAACCACACCACCTAGCAGATAACCAAAGATACCCCATACACCTGATCCTTCAGGAGCAATTCTGGTAAAGTAGGCACCTCCTAATAATACCAATGTGAACATGAATCCAAAACGGAAGATGGGTTTGACGATCCTGAACGTAATTGCTTGTGTCGCCGACTCTACATGTCTTCTCGCATACAGCACATAACACAACACGAAGAGTATACAAGTTATAGCCGCATAAATTCCCAATTCCCCCCATTCTGGAGGATAATAACCCATAGAGCTCATTCGGAAGAGCAGGGATGTTTTTTCCATGTTAAAGTTACTCGAATTATTGTACGTAAAGCCAAGCAAATAACGTTGTAAATGAAGCTCATAAACTCCCCAGAAGATCACCGGAATTAATATTAGACCAAAAACTGTAAGTCCTTGCAGAATAGATTGGCCTATACACATTCCCACGGAAACCGTCAGGGTAAACATAAACAATGAGAAGATGCTCATCGTCACGCCCCACATCCAGATATCATGACCACTGAAAATATAGGATGGTTGATCGAGCACCGCCCATACCCACCCGGTAATCCCGGTGGTTATCCAGATCGGAAGCAGAATCATGACATATCCAGTCAACAGATTCATCGTTAACAGATGTTTACGCTGTAATGGCAGACTGTGGTATAAGTCCGCAGGTGCACCAGTTTGAATATAGCGGAAGAGTAGCAGAGCTATGGCGACAGGAAAGGTCAGCGCAAATAGCAGATGAATTTCATTGGCCTGAAACAGACTGGTGATTTCCAGAGGCACTTCTATATATTGTGTTCCAATATATAAAGGTAACGAGAACAACAATGTGATGAGATACAAAATGCCTATCCATCCATGCTGTCTGAAATTTTGGATCAGGATGCCCCGGTTACAGAACAATCGGTTGAATATCATACCCTGCGTCCTCCATTTCATAGATAAAGATTTCTTCGAGCGTCAAAGGCAGTACATCCAGCAGATACGGATCATGTATACGGAATTGATCCGTTACCTGTTGTCGGTTGCCTTTGACAATGTACAGGGATACACTTCCCCGTTTCTCTTCATGCAAAATATCAATCTGCTCATCCATGGCTTTCGCATGGTCCGGGTGGCGGAAAGCGACCTGGATTTTATGCGTATCGGCCTTCAGATCATCGAGATCCTTCTCTACAATAATTCGGCCTTTGTGCATAATTGCCACATGGTCACATAGATCTTCGATCTCACGTAAATTGTGGGACGAGATGACAATGGTTACCTGACGCTCAGCTGCTTCCTGGAAAAGCAAGTTCTTGATCTGCTGGCGCATGACCGGGTCAAGGCCGTCAATCGGCTCATCCATCAGCAGCACTTCAGGCATACAGCTAAGTCCCAGCCATACGGCTGCCTGACGGCGCATACCTTTGGACATGCGATGTAACTTGCGTTTCACGTCCAGTTTGAACACAGTAGCCAGTTGCTTGAATCGTTCCTCATTCCAGCGCGGATATACCGAACGATAAAATGCAGCCATCTGAGTTATTGAAGATTGCGGGAAAAAGTACGGCGAATCTGCCATAAAAATTGTGCGGCCTTTGAGATCCATATTTTCATAAATCTCATTATCTTCGATACGAACAGTCCCGCTGTCCTGACGATAGATGCCAGCCATCATTTTGAGCAGCGAAGTCTTGCCTGCCCCGTTGGAACCGAGCAAACCGTAGATCGACCCCTTATGTATTTGCATCGTTACGCCATCCACTGCCTTTTCCTGTTCAAACGCTTTAACGACTTGATTCAGCTCAATCATGAGGCTCCTCCTTCTCTATACGGGCCATCGCTTCCTCAAACAAAAGCGTCATATCCGCTTTGGTCAAACCGGAATACGAAGCTTCTGCAATCAACTTCACCAGAGACTCTCTGATCTCATCTCTCATGGCTTCATTCGGATGTTCCACTGACGATGATA
The DNA here is from genome assembly GCF_038004485.1 of Paenibacillus sp. FSL R7-0026. Taxonomy (NCBI): domain Bacteria; kingdom Bacillati; phylum Bacillota; class Bacilli; order Caryophanales; family Paenibacillaceae; genus Paenibacillus; species Paenibacillus sp. FSL R7-0026. The sequence goes on along the minus strand of NZ_JBBORG010000001.1, from coordinate 1,255,511 downwards.
CGAAGCTCCCTTTTCCCTGCAAAGAATAAATGTAACCTTCACGTTCAAGCTCACGATACGCTTTCTGAATCGTATTTGGATTCACGGTCAGCTGCGTCGATAATGCACGAACGGAAGGAAGCTGCTCGTCGGGCTTTAGAATACCGTATACGATCATTTCTTTGACTTTGTCCACTAGTTGCTCGTAGATCGCCTTACGGCTGCGTACATCTAATTCGAACATCCCGCACCTCCTTTCTGTACATGTGTGAAATAACCTATGGGTTTAAATGACTGTATCTGAGGTGTATGTGTAGTTATCTGGCTGTAAAAAGGCATTACCTAAGCTGTACAGCTGTACGTATTCAACTCTTAGGTGTATTAACTGTACTACTATTATTAATACAGTTAAATCGAATTGTCAACCGTTGACTTTGACTTCTTGTTTTATTGGGAGTACGTTAATAAAGAGAGTTTATATGGTTCAAATGACATATATAATTTTGGGAAGCAGGTTCATTCCGGCTTAGGACGCGGCACGATCAGGGTGGCGTTCACATGAGGTGAGGCAAAACGGCTATCTGAAGCGATGTGGCTAGATGTGACTACTCGAAGTGATACGGCTACCCAAAACCTTTGCTTGACCGATTTTGACAGAATTACATGCAAAGGTTGTTCAGGTCTTTCCCCTTCCGTTATGATGGAGATAAACTTATGTTCAGTAATCACTGTATCTTTGTTACTTTTTTGGGCGCGTTTAATCTGAATGATTGTTGGGTCTGTTATGCGTTAGTTGTGTTGTGTTGTGTTGTCTCGCGTTATAGATCTATTGTCTGCACAAACGGTAGGCCGTAAAGTGGGCAGCTATATCAGAGTTAGCAAAACTGTGTATTTGCTTTAAATTCGGGTTTGCACAAATGAGCTACTATATAGGGATCGGGTGTAGACCCGGCCAGTTATTCATTTGGTTTGTGGTAAATAATCCGAAGGTCGATATATGATTTGCGTTGAATGGGTCGGGGCAGACTTCAGCCTTTTCAATCGTTTATCTGCTCATTTGGAGTGCCAACTCGTGCTGTCCGCACTGAGCATACATATTGTAGATATGTCTTTCAAAAGGTGGACACGGACATGAGAAATCACCATGGAATTGATATTCTACATATAGATTATTTGAAAATTTAAGTCCTAAAAAATCTATATGTAGTGTTTCATATTCCTGGATGGATATAGTATCTTTTTAGAAAAAGTGTCCACTCTTTGAAAGACAAAATTAAGATAAATGTCCTTTTATAGTGGACAAATATATGCCCGAATTCCATTTTTATAAGCTGAACTATACATTTACACGAAAATATAGAAGTAAGTAGAACCCTAAGAAGTGTAACTAAAAGCTTGCTGTAAGAAAGATACTATGGAGGGCATATGTTACACTTCTAATACCTCATAAGGAGAATCCGAGATGAATGAACATAGACAGGATAAAGATCAGAATAATAAACCAAACGCATCATTCGAAAATAGTGGACACCACGGGGATTTAACCGGGGCAATAAACACTTCAGATATAAGTCCGGTCCAAGCAAATTCATCACAACGTGTGTTAATTGTAACCGCGGTTGATGCGGAGAAAGATGCGGTCCTCCGCGGTTTGGGAGATACAGCCGCGGAACGATTTGACGTCATCGCTGCGGGCGTTGGCCCAGCCTCGGCCGCAGCAGGAACAGCCGCTACATTGGCATATGCCGTAGCGGCTGCAAGCACAAGGGTGTTGGCGCAGGGTTCCACTGCGCCAAGCCCATCCGATGTGGCACAGGCATCTGCCACATCTTCAAGGCCGGGGCCCCTTGCCGGGACCGGATATTCACCAGCCTACATGCTGGTGATCAGTGCCGGCATCGGCGGCGGGTTCCCCGGCCGGGCAGACGTCGGCTCCCTCGTGGTAGCCGACGCTATGGTTGCTGCCGATCTGGGCTCGCAGACGCCAGACGGCTTCCTTAGTGTGGACGAGCTCGGATTCGGCTCGTCCATTGTGGCGGCGGACGCGGAGCTTGCCGCTCGCCTGCGCCATGAGCTGCAGCGGGCCGGGCTCGCTGTCAGCGGAGGCACTGCGGTCACCGTGTCCACGGCGACCGGAACAGCGGAGACGGCCGCGGAGCTATTGCGCCGCGTGCCGGATGCCGCCGCCGAAGGTATGGAAGGCTTCGGCGTGGCAACAGCTGCTCAGCAGTTCGGCGTGCCAGCACTCGAACTGCGGGCCATATCCAACGCGGTCGGTCCACGCGACCGCGACGCTTGGCGCATCAAGGACGCCCTCGATGCGCTTCAGGCTGCAAGTTCCATTTTACGGGAGGTTATTACATCATGAAAATTGCATTTTCCCCTTGTCCAAATGATACATTTATCTTTCACGCGTGGGTGCACGGTTTGATCCCGGGCGCACCTGAGCTGGATGTCCGTTATGCTGATATTGATATTACCAATGGTCTGGCAGCAAATCCGGATGGCCCCGACACACCTGAAGTGATGAAAATATCTTATGCAGCACTGCCATACGTGTTATCTGACTATGCTATGCTTCCTGCTGGAGGCGCACTTGGCAGAGGATGTGGTCCGTTGGTTCTGACCGCAAATGGCACGACCGATCCAGCATATCTGTCTGGAAGACGGGTTGCTGTGCCAAGTGAACGCTCGACAGCATATCTATTATTCCGTCTGTGGGCAGCGCAAAATGTTCCGGGCGGTGTAGGCGAGATTGTTGTTATGCCATTCGACCAAATCATGCCTGCTGTGCGAGACGGCAAGATCGATGCCGGACTTGTCATCCATGAAGCACGCTTCACATACCAGAATTATGACCTCAAACTAATGACAGATCTCGGGAACTGGTGGGAAAGCGACACAGGCCTTCCGATCCCGCTTGGAGCGATCATCGCACGTCGCAACATGGACGCTCATGCCCTCGCCGGATGGGCACGCGCCTCCGTTGAATATGCATGGGCGCACCCGGATGAGTCGAGAGCATACGTTATGGAACATGCCCAAGAAATGGACCCTGACGTAGCTGCACAGCATATCGGACTGTATGTTAACGAATTCAGCGCCAATCTGGGCGATGATGGCTACGGTGCGATTACTGCACTACTTGGACGTGCCATGAAAGAAGGACTCGTTCCCGAGTTCGACCTTGATCTGTTGCGAATCTAACAACTATATCTGTACGCTCTATACCTAAAGAACACAGCACATCTTATTTAGCCGAATAACGTGGTATGAGAATTCTAAAGAATCTCAGACACCGTATCCGGCTAGAATTCGTTCATATCGTCAACAAACTCGCCTAATTCCACACAATAACGCTTCTACGATTCGTTAGAAATTGGTATGTGCAGATTTTCCTAGAATAGCGTGTGCTCGGTTCGTTAGAGTCCGTCCCACGGTGTTCTGAGGAGCAAGCTTCGTAGAAGCCTATTCGGGGATTCGAAATTTAAGTGGTTTGTAAAAGTAGACTTAGGGTGCTAGAAATTCGCAGGTTTTTCTCTTACGAACCCAGTGCACCTTATTTAGCCAAATATCATGCTACGAAAATTCTAACGAATCCCAGACACACTATTCAGTTAGAAATCGGTCATATCACCAACAAATTCGCTTCATTCTACCCAATAACGATCCTACGATTCGTTAGAAATTGGTGTGTGCGGATTCTCGGCGAATAGCGTGTGCTCGATTCGTTTGAGTCCGTTCCAAGGTGTTCTGAGGAGTAAGCTTCGGAGAAGTCTATTCGTGGTTTTCGTGGATACAAACCACTTAGCTAGCCAGGATGATGGCGGTGTCCTTACGTCTTGTTTTGTAAGAGCTTAGTTACTTAGGGTTAGTAAAGGTCGTATTCAGAAGCTTAGAAGGCTCACGAATCGGAGTCTATCCTTAAACCCCCCCGCACCTATTTCGCTGAATCCCTACTCTCCAGCAAAAGTTATATAAGCCTTACCGGGTTTCGGGTTTGCGGTTTTAGAGTCTAATTTTTACCTATGCAAAAAACTTTCATCAAGATACTTTGCTGCAAACTAGTGACCTCACTAACCATGTTGGACTACACTACACATGACACACGAAATAGAAAGAGCTGTCCCTAACGTCAGACTTATGACGATGGGACAGCTCTTTTTTCACTCTATGTTCAACTTCATATCTATCACTCTACTCAACCCAAGATTGAAGCAGAAAGAAACCCATGCAACTCCATGCTCTCCACGTCATCTTGAACCCTACTTTACCCTGTCCCAACCCACTGCTCTCCCTCTCACAACTGCGGTCTATGAATCCAACCAACCGTCACCTACGATCTGCTGCAACCGCAACCGAACGATCGCAACCATCCCCTACGAATCAGCCACAACCGTGCGGATCATGATCCGCAGCGCATCCAGCATCATGGGAATAGGCAGCGACGGAACGGAAGGCTGCAACACAGCCATCTCTGTGGAGGCGGGAAAGTGTACAAATCCGGCACGGATCGGAAGTTGCCCTGCTCGAATGTGATCCAGCACCCGGTACATCGTGTTGTTGCATATATACGTGCCTGCTGTATTGGATACCGAAGCCGGAATGCCTGCTGCCGACATGTCATTCACCATGGCACGTATGGGTAACGTGGAGAACAAACCGTCCGGGCTGCCGTCTACAATTGGCTCGTCCACAGGACGCTGTCCTTGGTTATCCGCGTAGGAACCAGGCGGAATGTCTTTGACATTCACGGCAATCCGCTCCGGTGTGATGGATGTTCTGCCCTTGGCCAGCCCACAGGCGATGACGACATCTGGCCGATAGGCTTCCATCTCTGCAATCAGCAGGTCTGCACATTCATCAAAGTGCACGGGCAACAGTACTGTTTTTAGCTCAGCACCCTCGATCACTTCGTTTGCAAGAGCATCCATTAATGCCCCCGTCGGATTCACCGCATCCCCGCCAAAAGGTTCAAACCCGGATATCAGAATCTTCACCATCACACGTCAGCTCCTGTCTGTTACTCCGATTTGTAACGTAATCCCCACTGACCCCGAATTGTGTCCATCAGCTTCATGATTTCCAGGGATTCGTCCAGTTTAATGGTGTTGCTCTCCGTCCGACCTTCGAGGATACAACGTCCCGCTTCTTCTGCCTCAAAAGCATAACCAATGCACGTTCGATCATCCGTGAACTTTTCGGGCTCGTCCTGACCATTCACATGCAAATAAGCTTCTTTTCCCGCCAGGAATAACGGTAGACGAATCTTGCCTTCCGTACCGTAGATAACCGCTTCATTACTGAGGTTCAGACGAATGGCAGCACTCAGTGATGCAGAACGCCCCTCGGAATAGGACAATAATACGGAAAACTGCTCGTCCACACCCGTCTCACCGATATTGGCCGTACTCCATACATGCTGGGGCTGTTCGCCAAAGATCATCGAAGCAAAGGAAATCGGGTACACCCCTGCATCCAGCAATGCGCCTCCACCCAGATCCGGATTAAGCAGCCTTCCTTCCGGCTCCCAGCCCACACGGAATCCAAAGTCTGCCTGGACCAAACGAACTTCACCAATCCGTCCTTCTGCAATCCATGCTCTGGCTTGTTCAATGGGTGGCAAGAAGCGTGTCCACATACCTTCCATTAGAAAAAGCTTGCGCTCCCGTGCAGTCTCCACCAGCTGCTCCAACTGACGTGCATTCATGGTGAACGGCTTTTCACAGAGAACCGCTTTGCCTGCCTCCAGACAAGCCATCACATTCTCCTTATGTAAAGGATGAGGTGTTGCCACATAGATAATATCTACCTCAGGATCTTGCAGCATTTCATCATAAGAACCGTAAGCGCGTGCAAAACCATATTCAGCTGCAAACTTCTCCGCACTTCCCGCTGTCCGTGAACCTACCGCTGCTTTCACAGCGTTTCCCGCATGCTCCAAATCCCTTGCAAACTGGGATGCAATCCATCCCGTGCCCATAATGCCCCAACGTACTTTGTCCCGTCCCACTACTTCTGTCATATTAAAGCCTCCCTACTGCAATTTGAGTTGAAAAGGTTCATGATTCAGATCAGGCCAACATGTTATCCCCTTTATTTTACCAAAAAGAAACGCTTACGTCAGAAAACGATTTCGATTATGTGCTTTCAATAGAATTCAAGCTCATCAGGGCCTCGAACATATCTGTGTACATTTCAATTCTCCAGTAGATTTGCTAAGATTATCAGCAGACTAGGGCCAAGAAGTCTTGTCCGTAAACATACTTGTAACTAGCGACAATCTGGTTAAACTATCGATCACATCTGATAACGGGATCATATACCCTGTGCTATTCATAAAACATCTGACTATACTGCAAACGTGCTTTTGACAAGACAGTCAGTAATGATAACATCATGCAAAACGCATCAATAGACGTTTAAAATAGACCTTCATGTCCGAGAAAATATGGTACGTTCCAGATTCAATCATTACCTAAACTGTTCAAAAGAGAGGAGGACGCATAACACCATGACTACCATCCCAGGTACCGCCCACAGCGGCAAGAATCCACACCTGTTGCATCAGCAGACAAGTCCCAATTCAGAAAAGGAATCCTCAACCCGAGCAGAGCTGGATACATTCCTGAATGATACCCTGATCGAACTTCGTCAGGCAGAACATATTATAACCCGTGAGAAATGGCGCTGGTCCACAACTGAGTTAGCTCATCATACTTTCATATACATGCACAAATTCACAGGCCAACTGATCATGAATGGGATCAAATCTCACGTGGTTCGCAAATCAGCTTGTCTGTCCCTACCAGGAACTGCAATTGAACTGATTAGTGATGAAGATTATGATATTGAACTGTATATCATTCGCTTTGATATGTATCGGGCTACGGAGAAAACAAAAGCCAGACGAATCTACGAACGTGAGCTCAGTTCACCTGTTACAGGCTGGATTCAGGGCCCATTTTACGGTATACAGCGCATTGCCGCACAGCTTACACAACTGACCAACGAAGGTTTGGAAACAGGCTTGAAAGCACAGCTCTTCCTGACGGAACTGTTACATATACTCTGGCCTCAAGAAGACCAGACTGACGTAGTGGCTGGGCAGGATGAACCCGAACAGTGGCTCAGGTCCACCCTGCAATACATGCGCGAAAACTATATGCACGAGATCAAGCTGGAAAAGTTGGCTGAACTGGCTGACATGCACCCGTCGTATTATTCGCAGCTATTCAAGAGCCGCATGCAGAAGAATCCGATTGAATACATCACTCATCTGCGTATGAACCGGGCCAAGGAATTACTGCTCACTTCCGATCTGCGTATCCGTGATGTGGCTCGTGAAGTGGGTTACCGTGACGAATTTTATTTCAGCCGACGTTTCCGGAACCATGCTGGATATGCTCCCACTTCCTATGCGAAGCAGGTCCATCGGAATATCGTGTCGCTCTCCTACCCATACACGGATCACCTGATGACACTGGGTATCACACCATGCGCAGCTCAGATCCAAGGCCATCTTCCTCATATGCCCAAATCGCTGACGCTGCCCTTCCACGCCTATGAACCTTGGGAACAGGGACGTCAGGCTTTCCTGGATGTGAATCCAGAATTGATTCTGACCAAGGACAATGCAGCTGCCAAAGCGATGGAGCATATTGGTGATGTCGCCCCTATCATCACGATTCCCTGGAACCAGACAGACGTCTTTGGTCATCTGCATCAGATTGCATCCATTGTGGATCGTACCCAAGCAGCCACAGATTGGCTGGATCGACATGAACGTAAGGCAGAGCGTGCACGCAAAAAAATCAAGGAATTCGTCGGGGACATCACCGTTGCCGTTGGCACGTTAACGCCTAAAGGTCCACGGATGTACAGCCATCGCAACTTTGGACATGTCTTTTATCGAACCTTGCAATTGGCCGCTCCTCAGCGCATTCGGACCGAACTGGCTGGCAAATCTCCCGGCGTTGGATTCAACTGGCTGCCCTTCACACCAGGAGAATGGGACGGGCTGGAGGCAGATGTGCTGGTACTGGCGATTAATTCTATGCATGAAAAGGCAACACTGTTGAAAGAGATGGCTTCGAATCCACTGTGGAACAGCCATCCTGCGGTAAAAAACGGACGTGTACATCTCATCGACTGGAACTCATGGGTCGTATATGCTCCATATTCCATCAACATCCAGCTCGATGAAGCGCTCTCTATGTTGACGAACAAACCTTCACTTTTGTAATCTAAAAAATGTCCATCTCCAAAATCTTAATTTATGCCATGTACGGGCCTGAATTAAGATTCTATAATGATCACTAATTGATAATGATAATCAATAACAATGAAATACGTTGTTGGTACCAAAGGAGTGACCCGTATTCAACATCCGGGACTGCCACATCGTCCGTCTAATTCAAGAAAATCTGCAGTGACCGTTGGGCTGACGTTTTTGTCTGCCATAGCCATACTGCTGCTAAGTATGTTTGTCGCAATCTCTTTAGGTGCCAAAGGGTTAACTCTGGAAACCGTATGGGCTGCCATATTTCAGTACAACCCAGCTTTGACACCACATCAGATTATTCATGAGCTGCGGCTGCCTCGTGTCCTTGCCGCGGTTATTATCGGCGCTGCCTTTGCCGTTGCAGGAGCTTTAATGCAAGGCATTACGCGTAATCCGCTGGCAGACACGGGCATTCTGGGCATCAATGCAGGAGCCACTTTTGTCGTGGCACTGAGCTTTGCCTTTTGGCCCGGACTGCCGTACGGCTGGATTATGTTTTTATCATTCCTGGGGGCTGTTCTCGGCACACTGCTTATCTTCCTGCTTGGAATGGTAGCACCTGGTGGCCTGAATTCCATCAGACTGACCGTTGCCGGAGCCGTTATTGCAGCCATGTTAACCTCGCTCAGCACAGGCGTTGCCATTTATTTTGACCTGAGTCAGGATCTGGCCTTCTGGTATGCGGGAGGTTTTGGCGGAATAGAATGGCGGCACCTCAAGCTGATTCTTCCCGTGCTGCTCGCCACACTAGTACTGATTATGCCACTCGCCCGGCGTGTATCCCTTATGTCACTCGGTGAAGAAGTGGCGATTAATCTCGGGATTAATCTGCGCTGGACGAGGTTTCTCGCCCTCGCAGCGGTTGTTGTGCTGGCTGGTGTGTCCGTGTCGGCAGTAGGCTCGATTGGATTTGTCGGACTTGTCATCCCTCATATCTCACGAAAACTGGTGGGTGTGGATTATCGACTCATCATTCCGATGTCTTCTCTGCTTGGAGCGATATTACTGGTGCTCGCCGATCTGGGCTCACGCATCGTGAACCCGCCCGAGGAACTCGCGGTAGGCATTATGGTCGCTTTTGTCGGTGTACCGTTCTTCCTCTATCTGGCCCGTAAAGAAAGGAGGGCCTTGTAGCGATGAATTTTAATACACCTTCACGAGGTAAACGTTCGATAGTCGTCAGTATCACGCTGCTCTGCATCGCCATTGCAGTTATTGTGATCAGCCTGAACACGGGAACCATTCGTCTCTCCCCAGCGGCTGTGTTACAGACTTTGCTTGGTAATGGCAGTTCGGATGATCAGATTGTACTGTTTGATTACCGACTGCCCCGCATCCTGGTAACTGTACTGGCCGGAGCGGGACTTGGTATTGCCGGAGCAGCCTTGCAAGGGATCACCCGCAATCCTCTGGCGGACCCAGGTATTCTGGGATTACATGCGGGGGCAGCATTTGGACTAATGGTGTTTGTTAGTCTTTCCTTTACGATGGATGGTTCTGTGGCCTTGCTGATTCCATTGTTTGCTTTTGCAGGCAGTGTTGCCGCCGCCCTGATCATCATGCTGTTGTCTTACGATCGGCACCACGGCGTATCACCCATTAAGCTGATTCTGGTGGGAATTGCGGTAGCGGCCGGGTTCCATGCGTTAACACTCTATCTATCCCTGCGTTTGGATGAAGACACCTATTCCTTTGCCGCTCGCTGGCTGGCAGGAAGCGTCTGGGGCCGGGATTGGATTCATGTGCAAGCTTTGCTTCCTTGGGTGGTGTTATGTATCTCTTATATTTGGAGTCGATCCAAAACACTCGATGCCTTCAATCTTGGAGATGCTGCCGCAACCAGTATCGGGACGCCTGTCCGATCCCAGCGTATTATTTTGCTGCTCTGTGCCGTGGCTTTGTCTGCCGTTAGTGTATCCATGGCTGGTGGAATCGGCTTTATCGGTCTGGCAGCGCCGCATCTGGCGCGCAGGCTTGTCGGTCCGATGCATCGGCATCTGACTCCTGCTGCCGGGCTTATCGGTATGGTTATTCTGGTGAGCGCCGATACAATCGGGCGAACGATCTTTCAGCCTAATGCCATTCCGGCAGGCGTGGTGGTTGCTGCGATTGGTGCACCTTACTTTTTGTACCTGTTAGTACGAAGCAAGTGATCTTTTTTTCAAAAAACAATAAAGACATCCAAGAGATGTTCAAGGAGAATGTGACTACCCATGTTAAAGAAAAATCTTATGCTTGTCATGAGTATCTGTCTGGTGCTTGTGCTTGCAGCCTGTGGAACGACCAATAATTCATCATCTACTTCTGGTGGTTCGTCAACGGATACTTCAACCAAAAATCAGGACAACAGTGCAAGTTCGGGAGAGCAACGCATTGCCTCCATGTCGATCCATCTGACCAATGATCTGCTGTCACTCGGCATTACTCCGGTTGGTTCCGTTATCGGTGGCGAAGCCAAAGGTTTCCTGTCCCATGTTGCTGATCAACTTCAAAATACAACGCCACTTGGTCCGGTTAAAGACCCGGATATGGAAGCTTTGCTTGCCCTAAAACCCGATGTGATCTATCTGGACGAAGAATTCTCCGGTGGTGATATTGCCAAATTCGAAAAAATTGCTCCGGTGCATGTCTTCAATCTGGATGACGGTACATGGCGCGACCATCTGAAAGACATTGGCAAACTCGTGAATCGCGAGAAGGAAGCCGAGCAATACATTCAAGACTATGCGACCGAAACGGAAGAAGTGAAATCTCTGATTCATGACACGATTGGTGATGGGACTGTGATGGCGATCCGTGTTACTGCCAAAGAGTTACGTGTATTCAGTACACGCCGTCCCATGGGTCCCATTTTGTATGAGGATCTCGGTCTGACTCCTGCCAAAGGGATCACAGATATCGATTCGACTAAACCGTATCAAGTCGTCTCCCGTGAAATATTGCCAGACTATGATGCAGATGCGATCTTTGTAGTTGTGAATTCGGATGATGAAGCCCAAACTATGTTCAAGGAGCTGCAAAACAATCCGATCTGGCAAGGTCTGAAAGCAGTCAAAGCCGGCCATGTCTACCCGATTGGCGCACAACCTTGGCTCGATTACTCATCGATCGGTAATAAAATGGCCATGGATGAAGCCAAAGAAATGTTCTCCAAAAAATAATTTTCCGTACACTCCACACTAAACGTGTCACAATACCAAAAAACCTCTCTTAGAGACCGGAACAGAGTTAGTTATCATACTCTCTTCCGCTCAAAGCAGAGGTTTTTGTTTTTTTCTTATCTATTATACTTGTTTAACTTTCCAGCCAATCGACCTGAAAATACCTTAAATCCAAAATTAACGACTTGCATTCACTTGACGATATGTCAAATCAAACTTAAGATTTAGTTAGTCGACTAACTAAAAGGATATGAACGGAGCGGATGATATGAACCCAGTCCAAAATGATCGGTTAATGGGACAGCTATCCGAACTCGTGAAACTGAAACGTTACAAGGTTCATGAGAAACTTGTGAATCACCCCGAGTTATACCCGGGGCAGCCCCCTTTGCTGTTCCAGCTTGAACGGGAAGATGGCCAATCCCAGAAAAACCTGGCCGAACAACTTCAGCGCAGTCCCGCAACGGTAACCGTGATGCTCAAGCGTATGGAATCATCCGGTTATGTGAGACGCGAAGCAGACTCAAAAGATATGCGCAGTCTGCGGGTATACCTGACGGATCAGGGGCGCTCCGCGCTACAAGAATTGAGAGAAGTGATTCAGGAGTTGGAACAGCAAGCCCAGAAAGATTTTACACCGGAAGAATCCGAGATCATGTCTGCACTTGCACAGCGTATGCTCCAAAACCTGCGTGAATCCTGAGGTGATGCAGACTCGCGATTGAAGCAGCTAACGGTATTATGAAATTGATTCACTTATGCTATGAAGATTGAGGTGATTTCCTATTGTGGACGTTAAAACGATTCTTGACCCCGTATAAGTCGGCGGCAATCGTTGCCCCGTTGCTCATGGTACTTGAGGTAACCATGGACCTGCTCCAACCCAAGCTGATGTCCAGCATCGTGGATGATGGTGTACTTGCAGGGAATCTGCCCCATATCGTGACTACAGGTCTGATCATGCTACTTGTTGCGTTAATCGGCTGGGTTGGCGGCGCAGGCTGTACACTTTATTCAAGCAAAGCTGCCGTTGGATACGGCACCGATCTTCGCCAGGAACTGTTTGACCATATTCAAACCTTCTCCTTCCGCAATCTGGATACGTTTCAGGAAGGATCTCTGATCACCCGTCTGACCAGTGACATTACCCAGATGCAGACCTTTGTACAGATGCTGCTGCGGATGTTTATCCGTTCACCAATGCTGATCATTGGTAGTATCATCATGGCGTTTACGATCAGTGTGAAGCTGGCACTCATTCTTATTGCGACTGTGCCAGTACTGTTTATTATTTTATTTATCCTGATAAAAGCATCCTATCCGCTGTTCGCCAGTGTGCAGAGCAAGCTTGATCAGGTCAACGCTGTGCTTCAGGAAAATCTTGCCGGCATTCGTGTCGTCAAGGCGTTTGCACGTGCACGTCTGGAGAAAAAACGGTTCAAACAATCCAACGAAGATTACACTACAACCGCCGTCAAAGCCTGGCGTATTGTAACGCTGAATGCACCCGTGCTCAGCTTGATGCTGAACGCTACCATTGTAGCCGTGCTGTGGTTTGGAGGTTTCCAGGTAGTGGGAGGCGATATTGCTGCCGGAGATCTGATTGCTTTTATCAACTATGTCACGGTTGTACTCTCGTCCCTCACGTCAATCGGCATGATGATGATGAGCTTCTCCCGCGCCAAGGTATCTGCTGCCCGGATCAACGAGGTGTTACATACACAGCCGGATATCCAATCGGGAACCGACAACTCCGGAAATGTACAGTCAACCCCGTCTGCCCGTGATCAGAATTCATACCAACCGTCTCCCCTTCCCTCGCACACAGGCGGTCAAGTGGAGTTCAGAGACGTATCTTTCCGTTATGACGGAGATCATGCACTCACCGGAATTAACCTGAAGGCTCGGCCGGGCGAGAAAGTGGCTCTGATCGGTTCAACAGGTTCAGGCAAAACCTCGCTGGTGCAGCTGATTCCCCGTCTATACGATGCTTCGCAGGGTGAAGTGCTCGTGAATGGAGTGAACGTTCGCAACTGGGATCTTCAGGATCTTCGCAGCCGTGTATCCATTGTGCTCCAGGAATCCATCCTCTTCAGCGGCAGCATCCGGGATAACATTTGCTTCGGCCGGCCCGGTGCAACGGATGCTGAATTGCGTGCTGCGGCACAAGCTGCGGCAGCGGATGATTTTATTATGAAATTGAAAGACGGGTATGACACGGAACTGGGTCAGCGCGGGGTCAATCTGTCCGGTGGGCAGAAACAGCGTATTTCCATTGCACGCGCCCTGCTTATGCAACCGGAAGTGCTGATTCTGGATGATAGCACCAGTGCTGTGGATCTGCGTACGGAAGCAAGTATTCAGAAGGCTTTGCAGACCTTGATGAAAGACAGCACGACCTTTTTGATTGCACAGCGGATCTCTTCCGTGAAGGATGCAGACTGTATATATGTCATTGATGAAGGACAGATCGTTGCCAGAGGCACACATGATGACCTTATGGCTCATTCATCACACTATCAAGCCATCTATTATTCGCAGCAACGGAAGGAGGATGTTCAATTTGGCTAAACCTGCATCTTCCTCCATACACCAAACCGTCGTGCCGCCCATCGGAAGACCCGGACCAGCGGGCAGAGGACCTGTTCCCAAAGTCAGAGCCAAAAATGCTCGCCACGCCCTGATTCGGGTATGGTCATACATGGGACGTCATCGCAAAGGAGTCATTGCTGCATTAGTGCTCACCGCTCTCGGCACACTGCTCAATCTGGCAGGACCTTATCTTCTCGGACGCGCCGTTAACGAACATATCGTTCCAAAAGTAACAGCGGGTTTGCTGAAGGAATGTCTCCTCTTGTTGAGTATTTATGTCCTCGGCTCACTCCTGATGTGGGCGCAATCCTATGTCATGATTGGGGTGTCCCAACTGACCGTTAAAGATCTGCGTCATGCGTTGTTTTCCCGACTGCAAGAGCTGCCTATTAGCTTTTTTGATAAAAATCAAAGCGGGGACCTGATGAGCCGGGCCACCAATGATATCGATAACGTATCTACAACGCTGAATCAAAGCGTAACTCAATTGATGTCCAGTGCCATCCTGCTCGTTGGTTCCTTGTCGATCATGTTTGCACTCGATGTTCGGCTTACCCTGCTCAGTCTGGTGACTGTACCCTTGATTACCATCGCCACTCGCCTGATCGCGTCAAGAACACGCAAACACTTCACCGCCCAGCAGAAATTACTTGGTGAGCTTAATGGGTATGCTCAGGAAACGATTGCTGGACAAAAAGTCGTAGCGGCTTATAACCGTCAGGATCAGGCACATCAACATTTTCAGAACCTAAACGAGAAACTGCGCACATCCAGCACACAGGCCCAGACTGTTTCAGGTTTGGTTGGGCCTACGATGAACGTGATGAACAATATCGGGTTTGCCATACTGGCTTCTGTAGGTGGATGGATGGCTTATCATGGTCTGACGTCCATCGGACTAATCGTCAGCTTTCTCGCTTACTCCCGCCAGATTGAGCGGCCTCTCAACGATCTGGCCAATCAGTACAATCTGATTCAGGCTGCAATCGCAGGTGCTGAACGTGTGTTCCACATTATGGATACGCCTGGCGAATACGTGGAGGAACAGAAGAAACAACTGGACCAGATTCAAGGTAAAGTGATATTTGAAGACGTCTCTTTCGGATATAGTGCGGATCGAGACATTCTTAAGAAGGTCAGTTTTACTGCAAAACCTGGTGAGATGATTGCACTTGTTGGACCCACCGGCGCAGGCAAAACGACCATTATCAACCTGTTGCCCCGTTTCTACGAGATTACAGGCGGACGGATTACCATTGATGGATGTGACATCTCGGAACTGGAGAAGGATCAACTCCGTCGACAACTCGGCATTGTACTTCAGGATGCCTACCTGTTCTCGGGTACCATTCGCGACAATCTCGCATATGGCAAGCCGGACGCAACCGATGAACAGATCAGGCAAGTGGCTGAGCTGGCGAATGCACATTCGTTCATCCGCAAACTGCCACAGGGTTACGACACCCCCATCATTTCCGGAGGAAGCAACCTGAGTCAGGGACAACGACAACTGCTGACCATTGCCCGGGCAATTCTGGCTGATCCGGCCATTCTTATTCTGGATGAAGCAACAAGTAGCATTGATACGCGTACAGAGATGAAGATCCAGGAAGCGATGCGCACTTTAATGAAAGACCGCACCAGCTTTGTTATCGCCCACAGACTGAGCACGATTCGTGAAGCCGATCAGATTCTCGTCATTGATGATGGACAGATCGCTGAACGGGGAAGCCATGACGAGTTGATGCAGCAACAAGGATTCTATTATCAGTTACATCAGGGACAGCTCAATAAGTCGAACTAAAGCGTGTCTGCAAAGCTACTGCATGCCGAAGCGGACCTTAGCGCGTACGGAGCAAGTAAGTGCGCTGTATCCTGAATGTAGGAGAACATTTCCTTCGTGTGGGAACAAGTGATCAATACGCCACAAAAGCGGATATTCTCCATTCCACATGAAAAACTCCACTTCGCACCAAGCGGGATTGGAGGAATCTCCCCGCTTGGTGCGGGACGGAGGAATTCTTCCGCTTGGTGCAGGCCGGAGGAGTCTTCTCGCGCGCTGTTGGAGCAGAGTATGCGCGAGCTCTAACGAATCTGAGGCGTCTTATTCAAGCTTTTGAAGCTCTCTCAGAAATCTAAGGAACCTGAGCCACGTTATATCCAAATAAATAGCCATTTTCAGCGCTTTTTCATGGGATGTTGGGAAATAACGTGCCTGAAGTTTCTTACAAATTAAAGTAAGGACCTGAAGGCCAAATAAGACGTCCTGTGTTCCTTAGAAAATCGACTACCCATTCGCCAGGTCAACCGGCTCGAACTTCAGACTTTTATACGCTGACCTCCATCATCATATTGCTTACTTGAATTTGCAGTCACACTCTTATATAGCTAAAATGATCGGAACCGATGTGGTCTCCACACATTAACTTTATTAATCGAAATATTAAACGCCGCACGGGGTTCTTCAGGACCCATGCGGCGTGTTTATGTTTTTGTCTAATAACTATTTAATTGCTATCTCTGGGTAAATTATATGATTTACGTCTCCATTGGCAGATGAAGCGTGAAGGTCGAACCAACCCCCATTTCGCTATGGACGGTAATTTTACCATTGTGATCCTGAACGATTTTCTGGCAGAGCGCAAGTCCAAGTCCCGTACCTTCTTCTTTGGTTGTATAAAATGGATTAAAGATTGTGGATAGCGAATTTTCCGGAATGCCGCTTCCTGTATCTGTAATTGAAATGAGCACTGCGTCTCCGTCCTGCAACAAATCCATATGGACCTCACCAGGGTCTGTCATTGCTTCAAAAGCGTTACGAATCAGATTGATCAATACCTGCACAATTTTATCTCGATCCATGATGATTACAACTGGCTCATTAGTCATTTCAAGCGTAATTTGATGCCCTCGGGATGCCGCATCTGACTCGGTCAAAGACATCACTCGTTCAAGGCAGTGACCCAAATGTTCAGGCTTCATGTGATTGGCATGTGGTTTGGAAAACTGTAAAAATTCAGCCGTCAAATCGGTTACTCTCGTCACCTCACCCATGATCACTTCATACCATGGCGCGATATTAAACGCTTGTCCACGTGACAGTTGCAGGAATCCCCGAATTGCGGTAAGCGGGTTCCGAATTTCGTGAGCCATACCTGCGGCCAGTTCACCTACAGCCCTTAGTCTTTCGGAACGAAATACTTCTTCTTCATTTTTCAGCCATTTGCTGCGCTGTTGTTGAAGCAGCCTATCCTCGGCTACTGTCATAAAGTGCTGCAACGAATCCGACATTTCCGGGTACAGGGAGATGCTGTAGCTTACCTGGAGTCCTTGAAGCTGAACGGATAACAGTGACGACATTCGTTCTTCCACATCCTGTATCTCCGGCAAAACGACTGCAAATCGGTCTCCTGCATACCGGGATATGCCATAGGCCTCGGTGAAATGATTGCTGATCATCTGACCTGTACCTGTGATTACCGTACACCAAGGATCTTCTGAATCTTTTTTAAAGCCGCTAAAGTTATTGACGTTCAAAAGGACAAGCAAAAAAGACCGTTGCTCTTCTACTGTCTTATGTAACACCTCCATGTAACCTTCGTAATTCAACAGTCCGGTAAGCGGATCATGCAGGGTCAGGAACCGATTTTTTTCCCGAAGCCTGCGCTTCTCGACCTCACTGTTGATTAAGGTATGATACAGAAAAATGATAACAACCGAGGTTAACAGGTCAAATAACGAAACCAGCAAAGCATATGTATCTACAGGCACATACGAAAGCCGAATCAACGTATATTGCAGCATAAGCAGCAACGAAATCGGCAAGGTCTGCGCCAACCTTGGTTTGTCCTGGATCATTGAAATAATGAGCATATAATACAGCATGTTGCACCAGTTCAGTTCACTGAAATAGTGGAATATCCCGAGAAAAATCCACTGAAATTTTCGCAGCACAGGATATCGTCTCTCCCCATAAATACTTGCTACCAATAATGTCGCCGAAATTGACATTATTGCCATATTAGGGGTAAGCCTGAGAACATAAGAGGACAGAATGACAAGCAGACAACCTAGCGGGAATATCACCATTTTCATCGTGTAACTAAGCAAACAGCCTCGCCCCCTTTGACATAAAACTCACATCAAACAACTTATGTACATGTATTATATCGATTATGATTAGCTGATGTTGTCGATTAGTGGAGGCTCGTCAAATTCGCACGAATGTATAAATTATGAAGGCAATAGGACATATGATGTAATTGTAATCAACAAAAGTGAAACAATTCCTCTTCGCATAGATCATTATTGTGGTACAATACATTAATGGATTAATTTAGGATAAATACTTGGTTATGGAGGATATCACATGACAACACAACGAAAACCACTGGGCCTCGGAACGCTCTCTCTACTCGTACTATTGATGGGTCTCGCCTTTAATTTCCAATGGGGCAAAACAAATTTTATGATCAGTCATTATCTTTTTAACTTAATAAACATACCTATTTATAGCAACGGAACTCAAGGATTTCACATTCCTTTTGTAGTAGCAGCCCTCTTCTGGACTCCAGCCTTCTTGATCGCCAAAAAAAATCGTTCACATTATGGCACAAGTGTATCTTATAACGTCGCCGGATTTATGTTGCTCTTGTGCATGATGGGGCCATTTATCCCCGTTATCGATTGGATGGTCAATGGTTAAACAATTAAAGCCAGCTCTCTATATCCCGAGGGCTGGCTTCTTTGCTGCTTTTCCATATAAGATGAACAAATTGTTTACACGATAACGTAGAGGACAGAAATAACCTGAAGAAGCGGAGCGTTCGCCTTTATCCCCGGATTTTCACTTCTTTAGAAGGGAATCAAAAAATCTGGGGATAACAGCGATCAGAAGGTTGTTCTGTCATCGGAGTGACTGGTGTAACCTCTTGAGGCTCATCTTATTTCTTCGCCATATACTTACGGATATCAAAAGCCACCGCAGCAACAATGATCAATCCTTTGATAATCAACTGCCAGTATGGACTTACACCGATAAACGTTAGACCATAGTTAATAACCCCGAAGATCAGCACACCCGCCATAACCCCAGGTACCGTTCCAATACCTCCTGCCGTTGATACACCGCCTACCACACATGCGGCAATCGCATCCAGCTCATACATGTTACCGTAATTGTTTGTTGCTCCACCTGTGCGTGCTGCCTCAAGTACACCACCCAAACCATACAATGCACCCGCTATGGCATACAGCGCAACCAGGTTGCGAGCTACATGAATCCCGGATACATGCGCTGCCTGAATGTTGCCACCGATCGCGTACATGTTTTTGCCGAGACGTGTTTTGTTAAAGATTACCCAGCAGATTAATGCCACCGCAATAGCAATGAGGACAATATACGGGATGGAATAACCCCCGCCCAGATCAATGTATCCAGAGCCAATGACGGTGAAGTCCGGTCTCAATCCTCCGATCGGCTGTGATTGGTTGGGTTCCGTATCAAAATAAATGGAGTTCAGTCCATACACGGCAACCATTGTACCCAGCGTTGCGATAAAAGGTGGCACATGTAATTTGGCGACAATGAGTCCATTTACCAATCCCACAAACAGACCTGCGGTAATCCCGACAAGGATCGGCAGACCCACCCATAAGTGGGGCAGATCGGGGAAGAAGCGGTTTGCATACTCGTCAATTTGCAGCATCGATGCCGATACAACCGCCGTCAGACCAACCACCCGTCCAGCGGACAGATCGACCCCGCCCGTGACAAGGATAAAGGCTGCACCGAGCGCAATAATGGCCCGTGTGGAGGACTGCTGTAAGATGTCCCGCAGTGTGGAGAAGGCAAGAAAGTTCGGATCGGCAATCGCAATACCAATAATGAGCAGGATCAGTACAATAAAGATGGCGCGTTGTGTTACATATTGTTTCACTTGATTGATCATCTGTGTGTTCATCTGTTTCCCTCCTGACTAAGCCATCCGCTGTTGTGCGGCCAGCCTCATAATATCCTGCTCGGTTGCCTCGGCTCCGTCCACGATTCCGGTGAGACGCCCTTCGCTCATCACCATAATGCGATCCGACATACCCAACAGTTCGGGCATCTCCGAGCTAATCATGATAATGCTTTTGCCCTGACGAGCCAGTTCCGTAATAATGGTGTAAATCTCAAACTTGGCCCCTACATCAATTCCACGTGTCGGTTCATCCAGCAGGAGTATCTCCGGGTCGGTCAATAACCAACGGGCCAGCAGAACTTTCTGCTGATTGCCGCCAGAAAGATTTCGAATCAGGGTGTTAACTGAAGGCGTTTTGGTTCTGAACTTCTGCGTCTGCTCACGTGCCTCTTCGCGGCCCTTTTTCTCGTCCAACAAGCCCACGCGATTTCGGTAGCGCCCCAGACTGGCAATGATCGTGTTCTCATACACCGACAACACCGGGAAGATTCCTGTGACTCTTCGTTCTTCGGTGAGCAACGCGATGTTATGACGCTTCGCTGCTGCGGGGGAGTTAATCTTCACCTTGCGCCCATGAATCGAAATGGTACCTGAAGCGAGTCCACGCAGTCCAAACAAGGACTCAATCAGTTCTGTCCGCTGTGCTCCAACCAAGCCGCCAATGCCAAGCACTTCACCTTTTCGCAGCTCAAAGGATACATCACAAAACGATTTGGACTGGCTTGATGTCAGACCCTCGGCTTTTAATATCACTTCACCAGGTACATTCGTCCGTTCCGGGAAACGTTCGTCCAGATCACGGCCAACCATACGTGTGATGATCAGATCTGTCGTTAGATCCGCAGCATCCCAAGTCCCGACAACAAAGCCATCACGCATGATTGTCACTTCATCCGAGATCGTCAGGATCTCCTCCATCTTGTGTGAAATATAGATAATGGA
Source organism: Paenibacillus sp. FSL R7-0026 (assembly GCF_038004485.1). Taxonomy (NCBI): domain Bacteria; kingdom Bacillati; phylum Bacillota; class Bacilli; order Caryophanales; family Paenibacillaceae; genus Paenibacillus; species Paenibacillus sp. FSL R7-0026. The sequence goes on along the minus strand of NZ_JBBORG010000001.1, from coordinate 1,234,590 downwards.
TACGCCGCGACTACGCAGTTCATTAATAATGGCAAAGAGCTGATCCACTTCCTTGCCTGTCAGGGAAGAAGTTGGCTCATCCATGACGATGACTTTGGATTGAAAAGAGACCGCCTTGGCAATTTCCATGGATTGAATTTTGGAGACAGACAGTGTTCCCGCCTGAGCCTTCGGATCAATATCCAGGTTCAAGTCCTTGAACAGGGCCAGCGTATCGATATACATCCGTTTCTCGTCCACCAGTATTCCCCTCATCGGAAAACGACCCAGCCAAATATTCTCCATCACCGGACGATGCGGGACCGGATTCAGCTCCTGATGAATCATGGATATCCCTTGCTGAAGTGCCGCTTTAGAATTCGGAATATCCACATCCTTTCCTTCGATGCGTATCGTTCCTTCATCCGGGTGATACATCCCGAACAGACATTTCATAAGTGTGGATTTGCCCGCTCCATTCTCTCCCATCAAAGCGTGAACCGTCCCCGGCTTCACCTTCAATGTGACCTGACTTAGTGCCTGCACACCCGGAAATGCTTTGGAAACTCCATTCATCTCCAGCAGGTAAGGTGACTCCATGTTGTATCCTCCCTTCCATATGACCGGCAAAAAAGGGACGCTACCCGAATGTCGGACGTCCCTGTCTCGTGCTGTTATTGGGCGTCGGCAATGTTGTCTTTTGTAATCTTTTTGTATGCAATCCAGACGTATTTACCATCTGTAATGTCGTATTTGGTATTTTCCTTCGTTGGTGTCTCACCTTTGGCAAGTACGGAAGCCAGTGCCACCGTGGCTGCACCCTGATTCTTGGCATCATTGAGCACCGTGCCCAGCATCGTGCCATCCTGTAGAGCCTGAATGGCTGGAGCTGTTGCATCCACACCTACAACCGGCATGGATTTGCCATCCTTGAAGTATCCAGCTGCTTTCAATGCCTCAATGGCTCCCAAGGCCATGTCATCATTGTTCGCGAGCACAGCTTCAATTTTGTCGCCATGGGAGGCCAGGAACGCCTGCATTTTCTCTTGACCTTTCACCCGGTCCCACATTGCCGTGTCTTCCGCCAGTGCTTCCACTTCGATACCGGCATCCTGGATCGCCTGAACCGAATATTTGGTCCGAAGCTCTGCATCCTGGTGACCCGGTTCCCCTTTTAGCATGACGTATTGCAGCTTGCCATCGCCGTTTTTGTCCGCTTCCGGATGTGCTTTCCAGTAATCCACAATCAGCTGTCCGGAGATCGTACCGGACTCCTCCGCTTTTGCTCCTACGTAGTAAACTTTATCCCACTTGTTCATGTCTTCCGCCACCGGCTCACGGTTGAGGAATACCACCGGAATGTTCGCTGCCTTAGCCTTGTCAATGATGACACCTGCCGCCGTCCGGTCCACCGGATTCACGGCCATTGCATTGTATTTCTTAGACACAAACAGATCCACTTTCTCATTCTGGGTTGGCTGTGCATTCTGGCTATCCACGATATCCAGAGTCGCAATACCTTCCGCTGCTGCGGTCATTGCATTACGTACACCCGTCATGAATGTATCATCAAATTTGTAGATGGCAACACCAATCTTGGGCGTTTCCGTACCGGCTGCTGTCTGGCCTCCTGTATCTGTTCCCGTACTTCCACCTGCGCTGTCTCCGCCGCTGCTACACCCCGCCGCCACAACCATACATGCCGTAATCAACAGTGTCATCCATGTTTTCTTCATATCCTAATGACCTCCCCCAAGTTCATTCGGCTTCACCGATGTCTTTATTATGAAAGGGTTTACATTAAATTCGAATACAATATCTTCACCTGTTCTATCGAAATCTTCCTCAAGTTAACAAACACCTTAATTTCTTCATTCAGCATTCGTTCCGGCATTCGTTCCAGCATTGGTTCATTGTACAAAAGGAAACAACAGCTTCTGGTTATCCATCCAGAACATATTGTCTGTACTAACCAGCTTGGTCTCAAGTAGCACTCTCGCTTGCACCTGTTGATTGTTCAGCCTTGCAACGGCTTGATTCACTCCCAGATAACCTGCACTGTATCCATTCTGGACGATGAGATGATCAAAGACCCCTTCTTGCAATTGCTCCAGTTGCTGTTGTTCACTGCCAAATCCAACAATCCTTACCTTGTCTGCAGAGTTGCGTCGATTCAGTTCATCTGCTGCTCCCAGAGAAGCCGGTTCCTGAAGAGTAATGAAACCATCTACCTCCTGCTGGTCCAGCAATTGCTTCGCAGTCTGCCAACATCCATCCCGTGTATTACATATCGATTTGGGTTCCACTTGAATATTAGGATACTGTACCAAGGCTTCCATAACTCCCTGCTCTCTCTGAATCAGACCAGAATTAAGAGGATCGGGGCCCAATAAGGCCACATGCCCTTTCCCTTCCAGAAGCTCCGCCATAGCCTGGCCGGCCTGTCTTCCCGCCTCAACATTATCCATCGAGATGAAACTGGTGATACCTTTCACGGGAAATTCATCGTTAAGCACAATAACAGGAACAATGGTTCCATCGGAATTTGTTGTCTGTGCCTCCTGAATGATGTCACTAAGTGCTTTCTCACTTAGAGGATCAACCAATAGAGCTGATGCCCCCTGCTTCAGAGCTGATGCGGCGGCCTCCACTTGAGCCTGCTCTCGCGTACTGCGAGACAACGTTTGGCTGTTGATGTTTGCCTGTTTGACCTGCATCTGACTTCCAGCAGAATCCGGAATGGCAGGCGTGTACACATCACCATCGGAAGGGTATGCTTCCACGGTAATCAGTTCGGCTCCACTCTCTTTGGCAGCCGCTTCGGCGCCAAGCCGGATAGCTTCCGCAAGTTCCCCTGTCCCAGCTGGCGTAATCAGCGCGATACGTGGCGGTACTGCCGTAGTATCGGGACTCGATAAGCCACAGGCGCTGCATATGAGCAGACAGCAGCTTGCAGCTGTCAGGGTTACTAACCGACGTTTCCGGATTCCAGGGAAACTCGCAGCAACCTTTTTCCAAAACGTACGAATGTATGACCCTACAACTCTGTGGCTGTGGATATCGTTCCTATTCACTTGGTTGTCTGTCATCAGGCTCGCCCTCCTTCTGCTGCGATTGAATGGGAATCCGAACCCAGACCGTGGTGCCTTCTTCCAGCTCACTTGCGAATTCAAGACCGTAGCCCTCCCCATAATAGAGCCGGATTCGGTCATGGACGTTGCGTACCGCTACGCCGGAGCCTGCACCGCTTTTGACCACAGGACGACCACTTAATAAACCCGACATCTGTTCTTCCGTCATGCCGACCCCATTATCTGTAATGCGAAATACCAGCTTGTTGTCCTCACGATAAACATCGACCTCAATACTTCCTTCGTCCATGTGGTACTCGATGCCATGAACAATGGCGTTTTCAATCAGGGGTTGAAGCATCAGCTTTAATGTAAGGCATTCCAGGAGCGTCTCATCTGCATGGATGGTAAAGTTGAATTTGCGCTTAAACCTCATCTGCTGAATCGTCAAATAATGCTGGGCATGCTCCAGCTCTTCCCTGATCGTGATAATCGTTTTGCCTTGACTAAGGCTGATGCGGAACAGGCGCGAGAGTGATGTAATCATCGTAATCACTTCTTCATTGCGACTCATGCCTACCATGCGCACCACGGAATTCAGCGTATTATATAGAAAATGTGGATTGATCTGGGCCTGCAAGGCTTCCAGCTCCAGACGCCGCTTCTGTTCCTGTTCGTGGATAATCTCATCCATCAGGGTCCTGATTTTATTAACCATCAGGTTGAAGCGACGGGATAGACGTTCCACCTCCAGCGGCCCTTCAATAGGCAACTCCACGTTGAAGTCCCCTCGCTCTACGGCCTTCATCTTGCGCTCCATTCGCCGGATTGGGCGAGTAAGACTGGAGGATAAGAACAGCGAGACCAGAATGACCAGCACCAGTACAACGACCAACACACGAATGAGATATCCGTTCACTTCCTGACGAGTGGTCATAATCTCATCCAGATAAGCAACACCGACGATTTTCCACCCGATATTGGCAACGGACTTTACGGTATTCAGCCTTTTCTGCCCATCTGCTTCATCTTCGTAACTGCCGGAAGCCACCAAAGCCTGTTCGATATTCTCGCTTTTGAGTCCCATATACATCAATTGTTGCTGCGGATGGTACACGATATTGCCCGCACTCTCATCGATGATATAGACATATCCCCGTTGCCCCAGACTGACCCGCCGGCTCAGTTCATCCATCTGTTTGAAATTGATATCGACCAGCAAAATAACCTGCCGATCCTGACCATTTTGCCGTATCGTTATGCCTTTGCTCATGGAAACGACCCATTTATATGGGCCTGTGTACATGTTCTGAATATGAGGTAACGAGAAACTCAGGTGATCCGGCACACGAAGGGCAGACTGAAACCACCCTTGCTGTGTCACATGGGCGCTGGTTTTTAATTCGGCTGTAGGTCGGTTCTTGAGCAATTTCCCCGTGGAATCAAGCAGAGTAATCGAGATGATATCTTCACGACTGCTGAGCAGTGTATCAAGCTGTTTGTCCACCAGTTCCCCTTCCCATGTCCCGTCACGCAGCATGTGTTCCTCAATGGCACGGTACAGATGAGACATACTGCGGACGTAATCCTCTAGGTTATAACTGACCTGATCCACAATCTGCCTTGTCGTCAGTTCCGCACTTCTCTCGGCAGCCTGCGTGAACTTATCATGCAGAAGCATCGCCATGATGGTCAGCACCAAGACAATGAAAACAGAGAAGGACCACGTAATAATAAACCGGATACTGCTGACTCTGGACGAACGCAGCCGGGAGCGTAATTGAAGTCCCATGGACTTCACCCATCTGGACAACAACTTCATCGGATCGAACCTTCACTTGCCGCCTGGGAAGCCTGTTTACGATATTCTTTGGGCGAGACACCAATATGTTTTTTGAAACAAAAACTGAAGTAATTGGGTTCGGCAAAGCCAACCTGCTCCGCAATCTCAAACGACTTCAGCTCGGTCGAGCGAAGCAGTTCACGCGCTGCCTCCATTCGGATCTGCATCAGGTATTGCAGGAAGGTAAGTTGTACTTCTTTTTTGAAAATGCCACAAAAATAACCGGAGCTGATATGCAAATGCCCACACACCTTCTGAATGGATAGGTCCGGGTCAGCATAATGCTCTTTCGTGAAAACTAATGCCTGCTCGACAATATCTTTGTATACATGCTGGCGTCCGCTGGCAATGCGGTGTTGTACGAGTAGACAGACCTCCTGCACCTTCTTCTGTGCCTCAGTAAGTCCCGGCAGTCGGAACAAATCCGCATACAACTGGAACCCTGCACCAAAGATGTCTTCCATCGCTTCTCCTGATGCCTGTGCTGCCTTCCATACTGTTGTTAATACTTCAATTAAATAGAGCTGAATATCACTTCGCCCGTGTTCCACTGTAATTTCCCGGAAAATGACCACCAGTGCTTCTTCCAGCTCTGCTTGTGTACCTGCCTTCAGGCATCGTGTCAGCGTCTGCTGCTTCAATTCGTCGAACCGCAGCTTACCCGCCGTCTGTCGCTCTACGTCCGCAATGTATATGATTGAATCCGTCCCGGGCACAAGCCGATAATCCAATGCCAGCAGGGCATCTTCATAGGCATGATTCACATCCGCGAGTGTATCCACAATCTGACCAGAGCCCACCGTAGCCGGGATACGTAAATAGTGGTTGATGCTACGCATCACATTTTCCAAAGCCTTCTGTTGCCGTTTCGCACCATCTGTACCGCCCGTGCGATCCACATAGAGCAGAACAATCGTCTCCTGATGCATAAAGGCATGACCAGCCCCATGCTCCGACCAGACTTCTGCCGCAATGTTAAGTGCAGCAAAGCGTTTCAGTTCAGCATCCTCAGATTGACGCAAGGAACCTCCAGGAACAAATATCTCAGACTGATCCGCTGCCTCGGATGTTGTTTTGTTATGTCGCTGTGAAGGCTCGCTGAATACTCCCTCAGACTTCTCCTTCTGTACATCTCCTTCCATATGCAGTGTCAATACGGACACACCATAACGTTCTCCTGTCAGATCCAATCCGCATTGTTTGGCTTTACTATGAATATATGTTGAGGATTTCTGCCGATGAAGCAAGGTCGCCATCAGATCTGCCTGTAATAAAGGCAAACTGGTATGATAGTGCTCACGCAGCTGCTGTACATCTTCACGCTCAGCCACTTCAGCCGCCATCTGGGCTCGCAGTCTTGTGAGCAGTTCGGTGAGATGTCCTGCCGAGAACGGCTTCAGCAGATATTCATCCACACTTAACGAGATGGCTTGCCTCGCATAATCAAATTCATCATATCCAGTCAAAATGACCACCTTCACGAGTGGATTACGCTTCCTCAATCTGTGTGCGAGTTCCAGACCATTCATGAATGGCATGCTGATATCTGTCACCACAATGTCCGGCTCTACCCTCTCCGCCATCTCCAATGCTTCCCGTCCATTCTCAGCCAAACCGACAATCCGCAGATCAAGCGCTTCCCAATCGACCTCTACAACAAGTCCTTCACGCACATCTTCTTCATCATCCACCAGCAGTACCCGGTACACGTTTGGATTCCTCCCTTTTGATGACGGCCTTATGCCCTATCAACGAATATATATGTAGCACTGTGAATCATTTGATTTCTTATTGCTCACCAAATTGAAGCAAAATGCAAAGGCTCATGTTGATCTGTTCCAAGGTTGCCATCATAATATACAATATTATCAGGGTTATGTAATCGCTTTCTTTATTAGGGGTAAGGCAACCCTGTCGGGCAGTGCCTAAGTGAAATGTGAAGGATCGTATATGAATGCTAAAGGTAGGTTAAAGTAATACAAACACGGGAAATTTCGAAGTACTTCTAATAAGAGGTGTTTTGATTGTGATTATAATTCAGACTTCATTCTTGTTCTTTACGATGATTCATACTTAATGCTTTAAAATAAATCATTGTTGTATCTGGGTTGGTGTGTCCCATTATCTCGGCCAAACGGTGCAGTGGCGTATGCTCAGCCATGGCGTAGCCAAAACGATGACGCAAGTCGTGTGAACTTAGTCCTTCCAGCCCTGCTGTTATCATTACTTTTTTAATCAGGTGGCGCAGTGCTCTCTCCGTTAAACGATCATTTGTCTTCTCTGAAGGAAAAAGATACGCACGATCGGGAGCAAGATCGGATAAGTACTGATTCAACATGACAACACACTGCATATTCAAAGGGATCTTACGTTGCACGTTGCGTTTATCGGCGCTCACTGTCAGGTGACCGCTTCGTCTACCAAGTTCGATATTATGAGGCTTGAGGTTGCATACCTCCATCGTTCGCAAGCCTGTGTGAAACATAAGGGTCAGGATGGTCTGATCACGAAGGGAATTACCATATTCCACTGCCGCGAGGAATGCCTGCTCTTCTTCCAATGTCATTCGGCGTGGACTTACTTTGTCTTCCGGAATGAATTTTAATGGTTTGGAAGGGTCATGACTGAGCCTGGATTCCAAGACAGCCCATTTGAAAAAACGCTTCAGCGTAATCAATCTCCGGTTAATAGTGGCTGGTTTCAATAACATAACTTTATGAGCATCTTCACGATAACTGACTAAAGTGGATGTATCCACATCTTCAATTCGCAGTGAAGACTCTTCGCTGAGCATGGTTCTTTCCTTGTACCATTCGATAAAGTGCTTCAGATCACTTGCATATTCCTTCACGGTTTTGGGATGCAATTCTCCCTCATTAGCAAGCATATGTATGAATTCCTCTACTGTCGGTTCCCGCTGCACCGAAACCCCTGATGACTGATTCATTAGAAAATACCTCCAAATCTTGACTTATATTAGCGGACATGGTATTATCATATTAATCGATACATTAGCGGACATCAAGTTCGTGGTTTAAATGCACCAGGTGAGTGTCAATTTTAAATTATACTCGTCATAATGATCGGCTAAAAACTTATTTTTTGGAGGAATCACATGCAAACAGGTACAGTGAAATGGTTCAACGCGGATAAAGGATTCGGCTTTATCGAAACTGAAGAAGGAACAGACGTATTCGTTCATTTCAGTGCAATTCAAGGTGAAGGTTACAAATCTTTGGACGAAGGTCAACGCGTTCAATTTGAAGTAACTCAAGGTAACCGTGGACCACAAGCTGAGAACGTTACTAAACTTTAATTATATGAAAGCTGCCTTATTAATAAGGCAGCTTTTTATTTACTCATATGTCTCACAGCAAAGTTTCCACATCCCAAGAATGAAAGCGAGGTATTCCCCATGGATAAAGAACAATTGATCACAGAAGTAGCCAAGGCTGGCGGTTTCTCCAAGAAGAATGCTGAAAAAGCTGTAACCGTTGTACTGGATTCGATTCTCGAAGCTCTCAAAGAAGGTAAAGAAGTTCAAGTGGTTGGATTTGGGAAATTCGAAGTACAGAAGCGTGAGGCAAGAACAGGAAAAAGTCGGAGAACAGGCAAGGAAATTCAACTACCTGCAGGTAAAGTTCCTGTATTCACAGCAGGCTTAAGCATGAAAGAAGCTTTAAATTAAACCACGTAACAAACGTAACAACCCATTGAAAAGAGGTTTTTATTCAAACACACAATGATAATATGGATTTAAATGTCGTGTTTACTACCGTTGATGATATCATTAACTTTTACTCAGGCAAACAGACAAACTCGGATCATGCAGAAGCTCATACTCATTTAAAGCCCCCATCAGTACAGTCTGATTGCAACCTACGACCACCCACCCGCTAAATTCACATTTCATCTTGGACAACAAGAGGCCCTGATCCGCTCAAAACGGTCCAGGGCCTGATTTGCTTGGAAGCCGGCTCTGTCAGGAACCAGCTTTTTTTGTCTTTTATGCACAATGCACAACCATCCTATTTGCTGTTCAGAAGTTCGCGCAAGATCTGTAGATCATATGTAGAAACAAGACGTTCCAAATGCGTATCCAGCCATTCCTCGTCCTGATCCCACCACTTCAATTCCAGTAGCAGTGCAATCGTCTCTTCATTAAAACGCTTTTTAACAGTCTTGGCTGGATTACCACCAACAATCGTATAGGGTTCAATGTCCTTAACAACGGTTGAATTGGAGGCAACGATTGCCCCGTCTCCAATCGTGATACCAGGCATGATCGTTACATTTTGTCCAAGCCATACATCGTTCCCCAGTACCGTGTCACCCTTATATGGAAGTTGTTCCAGTGTAGGTGTCACACGCTCCCATCCTCCACCAAAAATGTTGAACGGATACGTCGTCATGCCCTCCATCCGATGATTCGCGCCATTCATAATGAATGTCACACCTTCCGCAATTGCACAGAAATTGCCGATGACCAGGCGATCACCAATAAAGTCATAATGATGCTGTATCCGGTCATAGAATTGCTCTGGCGGATTCGTGTTATCGCTATAATACGTATAATCACCGATGTCCACATTGGAACGCGGCGGCAGGTTTTGAATGTAACATACCGTACGGATATTCTCATTCGGGAAAAGTTTTGTTTTATCAGGGGCCATATTGTAGTCCCTCCTTTTCCCTATTGTAACAGATATCAAATCTTAAACGGACTAAGTGAGGTCTGCAACTCTGTGGACACATCAGACAAAATAGCCGCAGATGCCTTGATCTGCTCTACCGACTTGAGCTGTTCATGGACAGAACCCGCTGCCTGTTGTGAATTGGTACTAGCCGTCTGCGCATGGCGAGCGATCTCATGGACAGAAGCCACAATCTGCTCCACACCTGCGGACATCTCTTCACTTGTCGCAGCCATGTCCTCAATCTCTGTAGCCATACGCAGGTTTGTATCCCTGATCAGGCTGAAGTTTTGCTCCGTTTCCCGGGTCAATCGCAGTCCTTCCTGTACTTCGTCCTTCACTCTCGACATGGCCGATAGCGATTGCTGCATATCTTGTTCCATGGCTTCGACCAGTTCTTCAATACGATCTGAAGAGTGTCCGGCTTGTTCAGCCAGTTTACGAACCTCGGTAGATACGACGGCAAATCCTCTGCCATGCTCCCCTGCTCTTGCTGCTTCAATGGATGCATTGAGGGCGAGCAGATTCGTTTGATTTGCAATCTCATGAATGGCGGAAACCATCTGACTAATCTGTGCCGACTTCCCTTCCAGCATACGAATGACTTCATCCGTTGTGGTAACGGAAGATTCAATGGTAGACATCTGCTGAACGGTAAGTTGCACCGCTTCACCTCCGGTTTCTGCCTGTTTGCGTGAATACAAAGCAGAGTCCGAGATGCTGGAGGCCTTGTCCGCCATACGTTGTACGGCTATCGCCACTTCTTCCATGGCCTGCAGATTTTCTTCCGTACTAATTGTCTGACTCTCGGCTCCTTGTGCGACTTGTTCAACGGAGGATGCAATCTGCGCCGATTCTTTGGACGTTTGGTCTGCAATCTTCAGTAGCAGCCCGGTCGAATGCTCTGCTTTCTCGGCAACCTGAAGTCCGCCTTGAATGATGACCTGGAGATTACTTCTCATCTCATTGTATCCCGTGCCCAGCATACCAATCTCGTCTTGGACGTTGTCCACAACTGGCTGTGTGAAATCGCCCGTCCCCGCACGTTTAATCGCTACGGATACCCGTTCGATTCTTACTCTCACCCTGCGAACGTACAGCAGGATCAGGGTAATTGCGACCAACATCGCAAGCAGGAATACGATCAGGAATGTCTTGAGGAATGAGGAGATAATCACATCAATTAACGATTGAGAAGCACCAACATAGAAAATTCCGATAATCTCTCCGGATGCGTTCTTGATTGGTTCATAGGCCGTCTGATATTTCTGGCCTACAACCACGGCTTCACCGAAGTATTTTTCCCCTTGCTGCAAAACGGTCTGGGCGACCTCGTCCGATACCTTCGTGCCGACAGCGCGCTCCCCGTCCACCATAACATTCGTAGCAACACGTTCGTCACCTCGGAAGATCGTCACCGTGTCCCCGGATGCTTCTCCAATCTCATCCACCAGTTCAAAGTTGCCATCCAGCGCGGTATCTCCCTTGAATAATTGTCCGTCCTTAATGGCCCAATCTCCTGGATGCTTATATGTAATGATATGATTCGCCATCTCCAAATCACGCTTCGCTTTCTCTGTAGCAAATGTCGTAATCCCCTGTCTCATCTCCATGATTACACTTACCGCCACGGCTGAGGAGAAGACGATAAATATACTGATAACGATCAAACTAATTTTGGTACCGATGCTCATGCTTCGCATGTGTGTGAGCCACCCTTTTCCCTATGTAATTGTGGGGATATTCAAGCCAATTTCGATTCTGTTTCGAATATCACTATAGTCTTATCGGTAGGAGTGTTCACAATATTTATAATGTTTCAGTGACTTTTATCACAAAAATAGCCTGCTGAAATCTAATCTTTTACGTATTTTCCGTAAATGTGTAAGAATACCCTGAGGAATGGAACTTAGTAGAGTGGAAAAATGCAGAAAAACGCTCAAAATTCAGATAACAATATGTATTAGAATATTAATGCAATCAAATAAAGAGTCACATCTTCTCCCGTTGTACGGAAGAAAATGTGACTCATTTTTAAGATCAAAGACTACAACAATAGTCTTTACAATAATGATTCATTATTTGGATGTAAGGCTTACTTGTGCAGCGGTTTGATCCCAGTCCACGGTAAGTCCCAGTCCTTCTGAGATGAAGCGTACAGGCACGAGTGTGCGACTGTTTTGAATGATTGCTGGTGCATCAATTTCGAGTGTCTCCCCATTTACGGTTGCGGTGCTGCTTCCGATCTTGAGCACAAGGGTCTGATCATTCAGAACCGCTGTTACCGTCTTCGCCGTTTTGTCCCAAGTCACTTCTGCACCCATCGCTTCGAGGATTGCGTTCACAGGTACCATCACTCGGCCACTTTGCTGCAGCGGGTCCTGATCCGGGAATGTGATCGATTTACCATCGAGTGTTACGGTAATGGTTTTGTCCGTTGTTCCGGATGAGGTGTTCGAACCTGTCTCTTCCGAAGTCTCAGGCAAAGGCGTTACTTCACGTCCAAGTTGCTCTTGCAGATTCGCAAGACGGTTCAGTGCAAATGTCGTCAGTGAACCGGCTGCCATGGAGCCCATGCCTCCGCCCCCACCGCCAAAGTTACCACTAGGGCGTGTCTGCGTATTATCTGTACCCGTTGTTGCATCTGTTGTACCGTTTCCAGTTGCAGCCCCCGGCTGAGTTGGAGGTGTTGTTCCATCTGGAGGTGTCATTCCTTCGAAACCTCCGGCGGCGTCATGCCTTCCATACCCTCAGGTGGGGTCATTCCCTCAAATCCTTCTGGTGGTGTACCGCCCATACCACCTGCCGCGTCTGCATTTGCAGAATAAGCGATGTTGGATTCAAACTGTTCTGTCGTATAAAACTTCGTTGGATCTGCTTCCACATAAGGACGAATCTCATCGGCAAGGCCAGTAATACGATCCTGAATGCCTTCCATATAGTCTGTCAGTTCATTGACGTAGCTTAAATATTTTTCCTTATACTCCGGCACAGCAAGCAGGTTATTAATCATCGGTACATTTTCCATGTTAATGCCCAGTACGGGCTCGTCCACAGATACGTTTGTTGCGTTGGTGTTGGTCGTGGTTGATCCGGTTGTTGTGCCACGTCCACCTCCACCCGAGTACCCGTTGAAGGACATGTTAAAGTCCCAAGGAACAACGGTGAACTTGCCAGCGGCATCACTGTAGAGCATGTAGTTGTGTCCTTTGTCGCCGTTATAACTGTCATAGTTGCCAAAAACCATGTTGCCTGCAATATATTGAAGCGCTGAATCTACGTCCAGTACACTTTCAATATCGCCTTTTTCACCTTCTGGCATCTCGTTCAACGTTTGGATGAAGGTTTTGAGTTTGGCTTTATCCTTATCTGTACCCAAGTCTTTGGTGATTGTACTGTAGTCACTGCCCTCTTCATATTGAAGATAACTCTTCTCATCCGTATCATAGAGCACGCCTTCTTCGTAATCCTCACCGTAGTTGCGCTCCAGATAGCTATCATCCACTGCTTCAACGCCAGTATAGAAACCAACCAGCTCGCCGTTAACGTACAGTTTAACATAGTTCGTCATTGGTACATCCATGCCAATGCTGCGCAGTGCTTCATAATGAAGAACTTCACGCATATACGACGGATCAGCGTAGTTGTTGTTCAGTACCATTTTATCCAGTCCAAGCAGGGTTTGTGTTTTGTCGTATTTATCAAACTTCAGTCTGAAACTGTAACGGTCCGAATCTTCCATTGAGGCTACAGCTTTCAGGGTCAGATTGCCCTTGGTGGAGAAACCGACATTGTCCAGCTTGTTGCCGTCCACTTCCACACTAACATTCTTATAATCCTTATCGAGCGGACTTTCGAGCATGCTCTTCCAGTCTGCATCATCAATCGTTACATTCACATCAATAACGTAATCCGTCTGGAACAACGATTCATAAGCTTGCGTCACGCCTGCACTCGTCGTTGTCGCTGTACTTTCTGCAGCATATGCGGCATTCGGACTTCCGATCAGACCAAAAGATGTCGTTACCATCGTCACGGACAATGCCGTTACTGCAACTTTTCGTAATAAAATATTCAAATGATGAATCCTCCTTCTTGGTTTCTCTGTTAAGCAACTGAGGCTTATGTAACCATGGTAGAGGACTAACCTTTAGTGAATCTTAAACGCGATCAACCACAAAAATAAATAGTATGTATCACTATGAAATTTTCATGGATATACAAGAAACATAATGAAAAAAAGCGCAATTATAACCTTGGAACCGGTTCATAAGTCCTATTTTGTTGCAAATATCTAACATTAATATGCCTATATAACGATATATCTGAAGAGTAGAACTTACCTGGAGTTCATATACGTGAATAGCAAAACTCATTACGAAAAGCTTTTAGAAACAAAAGAGAATTCGATCAGACAGTGTTTTAGGGACGATTTCACAGTTTTCAAGTCAACAATTACATAGCGTGTACAACACCAGGATAAGTCCTTCGTCACAATCGTAGAAGGAGTGAACCATCTTGTTTAATAAGCTTCGCTGGAGTACCATGCCTTTCTTCATCAAAAATTTGGTGATTTCATTCGGCAGCATCATGTTGATCGGTGTAATCCTGATTACTGCCGCGTATCAATTGCAAAAAAATATCTTGGTTGAACAGTTGCACGACCAAGCTACCGTCATCACCCAGAAATGGTACGATGATCTCGACACTGCCAAAGTGGCAGAAGCGGCTAAGGAAAAAAGCTATTCCGGTCCTGTACAGCTGGAAATGAAAGCTTATCTCGATTCCATCCATGAATTCTATCCAAACATCGCGCAAGCGTACATTTTTGGTTCAGAACTTGAGCAAGGAAACGGAACGTCCATCATCGCGATTCCAACGAACCTGTTGGAACCATTCGAGGAAGGTAACCTGCCCGCAGGTGCCATGTACCCGTTGCCTCAGAATAACGTCGTAGTGCTGGAACAGATGAAAAAGGACGGAAAACCTGCCTTCAGTGATTTCTACACGGATGAGTACGGAACCTGGACCACTCTGATCTATCCGATTAATAACGCAGATGGCTCCATGTACGCTGCTCTTTACTTCGATGTAGATGCAAGTGCCGTTCCAAAAGGCCTGAACAAATTGCTTACGTACGGTTTGATGTTCCTGATCGGTTTCCTGATCCTGTTCATGGTGTTGCAATTCATTTTGCTGAAAAGAACGTTGCTTCCGATCCGCAATCTGATGAAAGGTATCGAAGAAGTCAGCACGGGCAATCTGGACGTAACCATCGATACCGGGCGAGATGATCTGGGTATCATCAACGAGAAGTTTAATGCGATGATCCATCGCTTCAATACAACCATCTATAAAGTACAGAATACTTCACATCACCTCTCGGAGTCTTCCAAACAACTACTGGGCATTTCCGAGAAAAATAATGTGAACATTCAATCCATCAGCACCAATATTCGAGAAATATCTACTGGACTGGTGTCACAAGATAAAGCCACTGTGGAGAACGCACGTGCCATGACTGAGATGTCAACGGTAGTGCAGACAATCGCCAGCAGCTCAGCCGATGTGGCAGATGAAGCACTCAGCATGGAGCAGCGCTCCAGCACAGGTAATGTGGTGATGCAACAAGTCATTGAACAGATGCGCCTGATCTCCGGTGCGGTGCAAAATACGTCAAACTCGATTCAGTCTTTGGAAAATAACTCGAATCAGATTAGCAATATTGTTAACGTGATTACGGAGATTGCCGGACAAACCAACTTGCTTGCACTTAACGCTTCAATCGAGGCAGCCCGCGCAGGTGAAGAAGGAAGAGGTTTTGCGGTGGTTGCAGGTGAGGTACGTAACCTTGCAGAGCAATCGCAGGAATCAGCGAAGCAAATTCGACAGTTAATTGAAGAAATTCAGCGGGATATCATGCAGTCTTCCGAGGCGATGCAGTTGGGTTCCAAGGAAGTCACCAAAGGCTTGGAAGTTACCCAAGAGACTGGCGTATTTTTCGAAAATATTCTGACTGCTACGAATAAAGTTGCAAACCAGATTCAGGATATCTCCAGTTCTACTGAAGAAATCTCGGCAAGCACACAGGAAATGTCTGCCACGGCCGATGAACTGTCTGCCAATGTCAGTAAGGCAGCAAGCAGCAGTAAACAAATTGAGCAGTCAATTGATGAGCAGGAAGCCTCCATGGCAGCCATTGTGAGTGCCTCCGATGAGCTCTCGGTTGTATCCGAGCAACTGCAAGAACTGATCTCATTCTTTAAAGTACGCGCAGAATAGAATTAATAGGATACAGATAACAAGAATACGACACAGTAAAAAACCAAGGCTCATGAGTGACTACACTCAAAACCTTGGTTTTTTGTTGTTACCAGGGTAGGTGGGTAGGTTCTAGTTCTATACTTCCCGGTATCATTTAACAGACAGTATTTCTTCTGCATTTATAATGATCTTTTTCTTCTCATTGTAGCCGGATTGTTCGGATCGAAAACCAGCATTTAGTACAACATTGCCCTCACCATTCGATAGTTGTTGAACCTGTTCTGGTGTGAGAGTTATTTCAACTTCTTCCGAATACCAGTTATCTTTCGTTAATTTAGTTGCCAATTCTTCACTGGTGCCCGACCTAGGCGGGAGAATCGTCTTTTCATCCATTTGAAGATCGATATCAAAAAGCTGTTTCGAATGGAAAATCTCGTGATTGGCATCTTCGCCTATATATTTTATTCCCGGTTGAAAATTTAAGTCGTGATCACCAGATTGGTGGACAATTAACCGGAGTTCATACTCCCCCAATTGTCTGGTTGCCGTCATCGTCTGTCCCTCTCTTTGAATCCGGTCTGCTGTATTGTTGCTATCCAATGAGGCGTCGGAACAACCCATTAGGACAAGACACATCATCAGGAGGTAGGAGAAATATTTCAAGGTGGACTCCCTCTCATTCTAATATATAATTTGGCTCTTAGATTTTGGACGCAGGGCAAGAGTTGAAAGTTTCAATTTCTATAAATTCAATTTATTTTTATTTATGGAAATAATGATATATTTTAAAACTTCACTATGATATAGTTACTCTACATTTAGCAAATAAAACCAGAAAAGAGGATATCATGAAAAAGACATTTTTGCTTAGTTTAGCTATGTTCCTACTACTTCTCCCTTTTTCCTCAACAACATTTGCTTTTCAAGAAAGACTTACCGTTTCTGAGAATATGACCTTTACAACAAGGTTATTATCGGACAATTCTAGATATCTATTCAATTTCAACGTGCAAGGTGACGTTGAGTTGAGAAATGTAAAGAAAAAAACTTTGATTTGGAGCACCAATCTCAAGGAACGCAGAGTTGTTATGCTTGTTATAGATCAATATAACGGAAGACTGAAATTGACGGACTATAGCAATACTCCCTACTGGACATCCGACAATCAGGCGTGGGCCAATGCGTGGTATGGCCCGGGAAATGTACCTGAAAATCTTGTGGGCGACTTGCTAATCATGCAAAATGATGGAAATCTAGTTTTGTATAATACAAAGAATATAGCTAAAGGATGGTATCCTGTCTGGGCTACTAACACAGGTGGAGGAATACACGATTAATCCATCCTATTTGATATTTGAGCCGTGAACATTAAAGATAACAAGATATCTAACATATCTGCTATGTCCACAAAGGCATGTGTGATGACCAATAATATGGTTATCACACATGCCTTTTATTTTCAACAATTTATTTTGAGAAATAATCCCCTGCCCTCTTGATCCGCTGTCCGTCCCCCATCCATACCATGACAAAGATCACATCCACCTTCCCTGTTCAAGTGCTACAGTTATCAACGACCAACTGACTGTAATAGTAAATCGGTCAATAAAGGATTTACCTTACTATTATCCTTTCAATCTACAAGGAGGTGTATATGCGATGAAAACGATAGATCGAAGGCAACAGGTGATGGACTCTGCCGAGAAATCCTTTGCCTTGTTTGGCTATAAGGCTACAACGATGGAGCAGGTTGCGAGACTTGCCAATGTGGGCAAGGGAACGATCTATACTTTTTTCGAAAATAAAGAAGAACTGTTCAGCGAGATTCTGCGCTCAATCATTGCGGATATGAGACAGATTACAGAGCAGACCGTGAAGGAAGAGAATTCCTTTCTGGATAACGTGCATATGAGCATGGATTCTTTGCTGGAGTACCGGGAGGAACATGAGCTGTTAATCAAGCTCTTTCAGGAGGTTAACGAGTTTGGTACGCCGCAAGCCAAAGAAGGTTTGCAAAAAGTGGAGACAGCCATTCTTGAATATCTGGAGCGTCAGGTCAGCCGTGCCATGGAATTAGAGCAGATTCGCAGGGATGATCCCAAGTTGGTTTCTTTTGTCCTGCTGAAGCTGTATGTCACCTTAACCTCGGATTGGAACAAAGCTCATCCTACGTTGCACAAAGATCAGATCAAGGATTTTGTGGGCCTCTTTCTGAAGAATGGCTTATCCCCACCTAGAGAAAGGCATGCCACTAGATTCCACACATAATAGAGATAGAACAAACGGATTAGCGTAAGGATAGGGAGAGAACATGATGAAATCATTCCACGTATTTGGGCAGGATCTGAAGTCCGCCTTCAAAAAACCAAAAGTATTTATTCCAATTCTCGTTGTACTGTTCATTCCGGTGCTGTATAGCGGCCTGTTCCTGAACGCATTCTGGGACCCCTATGGCAAAATGAATGAATTACCTGTAGCCGTGGTCAACACAGATCAGGGTGCAGTCTACAATGACAGATCACTGGAGGTCGGTCAGAATCTGGTCGATGAATTGAAAAAAAGTGATGATTTCGACTGGCAATTCGTGACTCGTGAACAAGCAGAACAAGGTATGCAAAACAACACGTATTATATGACGATTGTGATTCCGGAGGACTTTTCCACCAAAGCAACAACCCTGATGGATGAGCACCCTGAGCCGGCAGACCTGATCTATGAGCCCAATGAAGGATACAACTTCCTCGCAGGTCAGATTGGCGGCACGGCGGTCAAACAAATTCGCTCCAAAGTCGCTGCCAAAGTCACAGAATCGTATACCGAAACGTTATTGGATCAGGTCGAAAAAATCTCTGGCGGTTTGGCGGACGCCGGGGATGGCGCAGGTCAGATTCATGATGGTGTGATCACGCTGGATGAGGGTGCTGCTACATTAAAAGAGAACCTGTCCAAACTGGCAGCAGGCACCGACAAGCTCGAAACGGGCGTAGTTACATTAAAAGAAGGTACGTCCACTCTCGCCCAAGGCACAGATGATCTTCATACTGGCGCCAGTGCCCTGTCCGATGGATTGTCCCAATTGGCGGCAGCAGGCACGAAGCTGGGTGATGGAGCAACCCAGGCTGAAACAGGTAGCAAACAGCTACAGGCTGGTCTTCAATCTGCTCAGGAAGGCGCAGCCAGGCTGGATGCAGGACTGGCGGCTTCCAAGGAAGGCAGTGCAAAGCTGACTGCTGGGCTGCAAAGTTCTGTTGAGGGCAGTGGCAAAGTTAGCGAGGGTGCCAAAGCAGTTGCGCAAGGTCTTGCCCAATTAGCTGAAGCCAGTCCAGAACTTGCCGCAAGTCCTGCTGTGCAGCAGCTACTAGCAGCCAGTCAGGCCGTAGCGGCAGGCAGTGAACAGCTGTATCAGGGAGGACAGCAATTGGTCGCTGGCAGCCAAAACCTGTACGCTGCACAGCAACAACTGCATCAAGGCAGCAGTCAGTTGGTACAGGGTCAACAACAACTGGTACAAGGAGCTACGCAGTTGTCCGCTGGACAAGAAAAACTTGCGACTGGTCTACAACAGTTCAATTCCAAATTATCCGAAGCAGCCGCTGGAGGTGCCAAACTTGCGGATGGTTCAGGTCAATTGAATGCTGGTGCAGGTAAATTGGTTGCGGGTGTAAGCCAGCTTACAGACGGCATCTCAACCCTTGCAGATGGCTCACATAAGCTGGATGACGGTGCTGATCAGTTAAAAGAAGGTACCCTCAAGCTGACAGACGGCTCTGGCGAACTTGCCACCAAGCTGAATGAAGCGGCTGAGCAGACGGGGAGTGTGAAGAAGACCGATGAGCTGGTAACCATGTATGCAGAGCCTGTTCAGGTCGATGAGCATAAATATAACGAGGTTCCTAACTATGGTACAGGATTCT
The DNA here is from genome assembly GCF_038004485.1 of Paenibacillus sp. FSL R7-0026. Taxonomy (NCBI): domain Bacteria; kingdom Bacillati; phylum Bacillota; class Bacilli; order Caryophanales; family Paenibacillaceae; genus Paenibacillus; species Paenibacillus sp. FSL R7-0026. The sequence goes on along the minus strand of NZ_JBBORG010000001.1, from coordinate 1,214,825 downwards.
CGCCATACTTCCTGTCACTCGGGCTATTTGTAGGGGCATTGATTGCCACACTGGTTGTACCCACACGCGGCAGCACGGTTAGTGAGGCAAGTGGCTGGAATCGTTTTGTGAGTAAAATACTGGCTTTCACGCTCATGAGTGCTGTACAGTCCCTGCTTGCTTCATGGCTGGTCTTGTACGGTTTGGGTCTGAATGTTCAGAGCGTTCCTTTGTTCCTCTTGTTCAGTTTTGTTACCAGCCTAAGCTTCATGTACATCATTCAGGCACTGGTGACATGGCTGGAGAATCCGGGTCGTTTCCTTGCAATTCTGATGCTGATCTTCCAGCTCACCACCAGCGCTGGCACCTTCCCGCTCGAACTGATTCCAAATTGGCTAAAAGTATTCAACCCATGGCTGCCTATGACCTATTCGGTAACGGGATATAAAGCAGTCATCTCAAGTGGGCAGTTCGGTGTGGCTTGGGATCAGATCGGCATTCTGTGCATCTTCGCTGTGATGGGTCTTGGAGGAACCTTAACGTATTTCCTGATGCATCGCACCACGGAGAACGCAAACGTCAGCAGTGAAGTCGCACTTCACCTATAAAAAAGTAAAATAAAAAGCAAAGGCGTTCACCTATGCTCTACCCTCTTCTGGATAACGAGAGGTGTGAGCTAAGGTACGCCTTCGCTTTTTTTAGTTTTAGCTACAATCTTAGTTTGCTAACTTCATATTTCTAGTATGTAGAGTAAATTTCAGAACTTGAGATAGCGAAACTAAACAATAGTACGAGCAAAATAAGTAATACATACATCGCTGTACCGATGATTCCACAAACAAGTCCAGCAATGGCTAATCCTCTGCCTTGCTCCATGCGAACTCTGATCTCTTTGAAGGCCAAAGATGCAAATATAATCGCGACGATTCCGATTACAATACCCACGTAAGGAATCGTGACGGACAGAATTCCCAAAACTAGTGATACAATCGACTTACTATTGGTCTTTGGTACTACATAAGGCGGTGGTGGCAATGTATCGTTATAATAACGATCTACATCATTTTCGCGATGTTCCAAGGTAAATCCTCCCTGTTCTTTAAGTATGTTCATTATAATCGATTAATAGGAAAAGTAATATCCATATTGTGTTAATTATGAATTAACATTAGATTTATTTATTCCCATCATCCCCGGACACACATATAAATCCATAAGCTTATAGATTGTACTTCAAGGATTTGAATTTAAGAACCATTTATCCGTGTGATGATATAAATCAAGAATACCTCTAACATATAGATATTATTATAGTCGTAATACTTTTCTGAATATCTTTGGGGGATCACTACGATGAAAATCGATAAAGTCATGAATATACTTATGATTTTGATGCTTGTACTTATTGCTTTTTATCAGCATAATGTAGCTGTATTATGTTTTAGTATTGTTTTGTTTGGAATCATGAGTTACACCACTTATCGAATTCGAACACGTTGGAATATAGTAACTTATATCGTGTTGACCCTTGTACTGATTATCTGGAACATGTACCTTTGGACATAAGCTATTATTTTCAAAAAAAGAAACGCAATCCCTTATTACTCATAGGATTGCGTTCTATCGACATTTCTTAGATTTGAAGTTTCTTCTATCCTTCCACTTCCACCCGCTGCAAAAACGTCCGGGTACGTGCAAGCTTCGGATTGCCGAAGATCTGTTCTGGTGGACCTGCCTCTGCAATTTCCCCGTTATCCATGAAGAATACACGATCCGCAACGTCACGGGCGAAGCCCATCTCATGCGTTACGATCATCATGGTCATGTTTTCCTGCGCCAGTTGTTTGATTACGCGTAACACTTCCCCGGTCAGCTCTGGATCGAGTGCCGACGTCGGCTCATCGAACAGGAGGATATCCGGTTGCATCATCAGTGCCCGAGCAATGGCAACACGCTGTTTCTGTCCACCGGACAGATTGGCTGGATAGACATCAGCCTTGTCCGACAGCCCTACTTTGCCGAGTAATTCCAGGCTACGGTATCGAATGACGTTTGAGCTTTCTTTTTTCAAAGCCTTCGGCGCGAGTTCCAGATTAGCCTGTACGGTCAGATGCGGGAACAAGTTGAAATGTTGGAACACCATCCCCATGCGATCCGTCATCTTGCGAATATCTGCGGCACCCGCGTAACGGCCATTATCAACCAACGTCTGATCCTGAATGCGAATCGTTCCACCCGAAATATCCTCCAGATGAATCAGGCTGCGCAGCATCGTACTTTTCCCCGAACCGGAAGGTCCGATGACGGCAATTACTTCGCCTGGTTCCACGTTGAAGGATACCTGTTTCAGCACATCAAGTGTGCCGAATGATTTTCTCAATTGATTTACTTCTATTATATGTGTCATATACAGACAGTCCTTTGATTGATCAGATTTAATTTATTCAAATGAAAACCGCTTCTCAAGTGCCTTGAACAGCACGGTGAGTACGAGTGTCATGAGCAGATACATAACCGCCGCCACGAAGAAAGGTAACAGCTTTATGTCGCGATTTACCGCCGCTTGGGCGTAATACAACAGCTCAGGCACAGCCACGGCATAGAGCAGTGCCGTATCCTTGATGAGCGTAATGGACTCATTGGCCGTTGCGGGCAATACTACACGAATCATCTGAGGAATAATGACTTTGGTCATCGTCTGCCACTTTGTTAACCCCAGTACCTTCGCTGCCTCATGTTGACCTTTATCAATGGAGAGCAGTCCGCCCCTGAAGATTTCAGCGAAGTACGCCGCATAGTTCAAGATGAACGCAATCCCTGCCGCAACAAAACGATCAAACACCAGATACTCTCCAATCACCGGAAGCAACGGTAAACCGAAGCAGAAGAATAGAATTTGGAGCAGTAGCGGTGTTCCTCGCATCACGTATACATACGTATGGGCAATCCATGCCAGTGGTTTAATCTGGCTTCTCATCGCGAGCGTGACCGCAAATCCAAGCGGCACAGATAACACGATCGCCAGCAAGAACATGAAAATGGTGGTCTGCGCACCCTCTAACATCGGTTTTAAAATGGTCGATAGATAATCCCAACTCATTGTTTTGTCTCCTCTAATCTGTTAACCCCGCATTCCTCTGGGGCATAAATCGCTCCAGCATGGAATACGGGGTCCGTTTTGTTTCTAACTATATATCAGGTGTATAACCTGCCTATTTCAGAACCTTATCTTCACCCAACCATTGAGTGGAGATTTTAGCCGCTGTTCCGTCTGCATTCAACTCATCCAGCGCTTTTTGCAGCTGATTCAGAAGCTCTTCATTGCCTTTTTTGATACCAATGCCATATTGTTCCGGTGCAAGAGATTCATCCATCAGTTTGAATGTTCCCTCTTCTTTGGACATGTAGTATCTCGCTACCACTTCATCAATGATGACCGCATCCAGACGTTTTGTCTTCAGATCCGTCAGTGCAAGCACGTTATCCTTAAATTCAGAAGCTTTGACTTTATCCTTCAGCGGACTTGCTGCCAATGCATCTGCCGCGGAGGACAGCGCCTGCAATCCCACATTTTTACCATCAAGTTCATCCAGCTTTGTGATTGGCGAGTCTGCCAAGGTAATAGCTACCTGACTGTTTTCCAGATACGGCTTCGTGAAGAGTACTTTCTCTTTACGCTCATCCGTAATGGTGTACCCGTTCCAGATCATGTCGATACGGCCACTGTTCAGCTCTGACTCTTTGGAAGACCAGTCGATTGGCTGGAATGTGATTTCTTTACCCATTTTCTCCGCTGCAGCTCTTGCGTAATCAATATCAAAACCAACAATTTCATTCTGCTCGTCGCGGAAGCCCATTGGAGCAAACTTGTCATCAATTCCTACAACAATCGTGTTATCGTCTTTGCTTGCGGAACTGGAACAACCCGCCACAATCAATACACATATGCTAATGAATAATAGTAGAATCGCTTTTTTTCTCATCTCTCGAACCCCTCCATGTCTATAACCAAAACCCAAACGCTTTAGTTCGTTACCACGTTATCAGAGATTTATAATAACATAGCATGGGAGAAGAGTCGAGTCTCTTGCCTATTTCCTTCTATTTCATGTAGTTTAATTGTCAACAATCTGTGAAAAAACCTCTTTCACTTGTGCTGGTTCTACCAGCTTCCCGCGTACAGTCAAATTCCATAACTCTGGGTTCTGAAGCTCCTTTAATTCCGTACCTGTCCATTGTTGGGCAGATTCACGACGTAAGGTATGGCTGGTATTCTCAAACTGGTAGACGACCTGCTCCAGATTATCGATCATAACAAAGTTCGCAACCGCATTATATACGAGTATCCGCTCAAGTTCCTCTGCATCCATCTCACGCGTATCCAAGCTATAATTCACTTGGACCGTGAACGTCTCCGGGTACAGTTGGTAACCATTCAATCTTTCACGTAAAGGTAAAGCCTGATTCAGATGACTAAGGTTTGAATTATCCCCCATGTAGGGACTGCGATATTTGGCTAAAGCGGCAAAATCATGTGTCAGCGGATTCTGCTGCTCTGCTTCATACCGATCCTGCTTTGCCTCGATCCTCGGATTAACGAAACCCTCAACGAATACGAGACCAACCACACCCAGAACAACGAGGGCAATAATCCATATATTCCTCCCTCTCATAACGCATCACTCACTTCATACTTGCTAACGATCCGATACGCCCGATGCACTACCAAAGGAATAATAACGCTTAGTAACGGGATGGCAAAGGCAATGACGATCACAGCAAACTGGTAGGGTCCATCCACCTGAATGGGTCGATTAAACCAGATGTTGCTTCCGAATCGCAACGCTGCCTGCGTTCCCCATAATACGAGTATTAATGCCGCCCACAACCACCATATTCTTCGATTCCACTGTAATAAGGCAGGGATTCGAATAACCGTGATTTTAACAGAAGTTGCAGGATCATTCGTCCTGTTTGTCAACATATACAACACATACGTTCCACCAACAATGAGACTCACGATCATAAGCAGATTGTTTATGGCGGAGCCTTGCATCAGCACTCTCATTGGAATGGTAATGATCCAGGCTATGAGGCTATAAATTAGAGCAGACTGCAACAACGCTGTCCAGTAAGGAACACGTTGTACCCTTCGATGGTCACTCATCACTTCATCCATACCAGCGATATGCTGAATGGCGGTCTGGAACGCCTTCTCTTCACTCATACCCTGCGAGATATAATCGTCAATCCGCGCAGCGAGATTGCTGTGAATCTCTTCTTTTAATTCTCGATTGTCTAATGTATCTTGTGCGTGAGCGAACAAACGATTCACATGACGGGTGATGCGAGCATCCAATCTCATAGGTCTTCATCTCCTTTTTCTCCAGTGACAATCATGCAATCAATCAGTGCCTTGGCTGCTTGCCAAGCATGAACCTGCTCTCTATAGGCTTCAAGGCCTTGCGTTGTAATTCGGTAATATTTGCGTCGTCCTCCCTGCGTCTCTCCCCCCCAGTAGGACTCCACATATCCACTCTTCTCTAGCCTCTTCAAACTGGAATAAAGCGTGGGTTCCTTTAATTCAAACTGCTCTCCACTCTTGCGATAGATTTCCTTAATAATGCTGTAGCCATAGTTATCTGCGGGTATAAGTACACTCAGAATGATGGGGTCAATATTACCCCGTATCAGATCACTGTTAATCACTTGCACATCCATCTGCGAGTTTCACCGACTTTCTTCCATCCTGCGTATACTATAAAACATATTACTATGTCTGTAAAGGTAATATGTATCGTGTAGTACACCCTTAACTAGCAAAGCAACCTTTCCCCCTTATCTCCGTCTGGAAGATATTAGGGAGGTAATAGAATGAAATCGCTAACTAGAATACAGAACTTCATCTCACTTATGTGTCTTACAACAGTTCTCCTGTTGGCCGGCTGTAACACTACTCCAATTAACAGTACCAACGAACCCTCCTCTGCCCCAGCAAATCACCAAAAAGAAGTGGAACCAGACCCCACTTTGCCAAAGGATCTGCCTACTCCGATTATCCAGACTGCAAGTGGCATCTCCGTTCCTGCTGTTCAAAGCAGCTATTGCTGGGGCAGTAAATGTGCTGATTATGTCGGTGGGATCACCATGTTGGAAGGAACAACGCCAACTCCGGTTCTTGCAGGAGAAAAAGTGACCATTGAGATGGATATTCCAATTCCCCCCGACAACGTAATGATGTATGAATACGTCGGTGACCAGACGCGCGAGATTTCTTCACAGGATGGTACATTTCACCTTCCCCAAGAAGCGGGAATTTATTATTACGGCGCATTTATAAATTGGTCTTCAAAAGAAGATCAACAAGTCAGTCTTGGGAGTACCTCATTTGCTTTTAGTGTACAGATCAAGGAAACAAATTGATGCGCTCCATGTAGAAAAAGGCCAACTCTCCGTCTGGAGAATCTGGCCTTTTCCTATTTTCTGATGTTTCTATGATCTCTATATCTAATCAACGGTAATACTCAACACTATTGCTGTACTTTCTCGCGATCTTTTCCTTTATCGGATTCGCCCGCATTTTTGTTCGCAGCATCGCGATCCTGTTGCATCTCTTCCACCGTTTTCACTTTGAGACGAGCAGCACCCTCATATTCCTTCGTTGGAATCAGGTCACCTGCAGCAAGTCTTGCTTCTGCGGCGGCAATCGCATCTCCGTACTGCGGCAACCACTGGGCCTGTGCAACCAGCATCTCGTCGACCATCTGCCAGATTTCTTTTGGATTACACACGGCACCCACGAGCGGGTCCATCATGAACGCCTGACGAAGTAATTTGTCGTCTCCGTTCACCGCGGCTTCAACTGCAAGCCGTTGCACGGAAATGCTCACATTACATACCGCAGCCGGGCCAAGAGGCAGATCCCCTACATGCGGCATAGAGATACCGTTGCGATCCACATATCCCGGTGCCTCAATAATTGCATCATCCGGTAAGTTCGAGATCACCCCATTGTTAACGGTATTGAAATGCCCACGGTAGACACGTCCCGTCTCCAGTCCCTCGATAATATATGAACCGTGCTCCTCGCCCCGTTTTTCTGGAATGAATTGCATAGGTTCATCCTTCATCCAGTTAGGAAAATCAGTTTCAAACCAGTTGCGCCCCTCAGTACATACCCGCAGATAACCACCTGTTTCTCCGTTAATCCAATTGCCCAGGTCGATCCATTCGTTAATCTCTTCCGGACGTTTGCGGTACCACGGCACATATTCACTCAGGTGACCATTTGATTCCGTGCTGTAATACCCGAAGCGGCGCAGCATATCGATCCGCACTTTCTCAGTGCGGCTGTACTCGGGATGTTTCTCGAAGGCTTCGAGCAGATCACCTGTAAGGTCTTTACTTTCATGAGATGCCTGGATATACCAGGTCTGATGGTTGATGCCGGCACAGACAATATCCACTTCACTCTTTTTCAAGCCAAAAGCTTCCGCAATCTGATGATGACCATGCTGTACGCCATGACACAGGCCGATTGTCCGTACACCACCGTACTTGTTGCAAGCCCAAGTCAGCATCGCCATCGGATTGGAATAGTTCAAGAGCAGCACGTCGGGTGCGCTCTGTTCACGAATATCTTTACAGATATCCAGCATCTCAGCGATCCCGCGTTGTCCGTACATAATGCCGCCTGCACACAGCGTATCGCCGACACATTGATCTACCCCATATTTCAGTGGAATATCCACATCGGTTGCAAATGCTTCCAGTCCCCCAACACGAATTGTACACAGTACATACTTCGCATCTTTCAACGCTTCTTTCCGATCCGTTGTTGGCTGAATCTGAATATTCAATCCATTCTCACGGATATCCCGCTGACACAGCTCAGTCACCATGTCCAGATTGTGTTGGTTAATATCGCAGAACGCAATTTCAATGTTGTTAAACTCTGGTACCGTCAGCAAATCCCTTAGCAATCCCCGTGTAAATCCTATACTTCCTGCCCCGATAAACGCCACTTTAAACGACATGCCTATGTCCTCCCCTAATCCGAATCTTTCGCTTCGGTTAATGACTCTCTTCATGAAATCATTGTACCAACGGCAAATGGGGAAGCGTTATCAAAATCATGACCTGTTCAAGATCTTGTTGTCAAAAATCCTAACTTTTATGCGTTAGTTCCACTAATCGATATGTATTCGAAAATAACTGCAATCGGTTCAGTCATCCGACGGGTACTGACTAACATGTCGTTCCATAGAGGAGCGAAATTCAACCGGAGTCATGCCCGTCGTCTTCTTGAACAACATATGAAAATACTGACGACTGCCTACTCCAACATAGTCGGAGATCTCCGATATCGGAATATTCGTCTGCTGAAGCAGCATCTTGGCCTTTTCCATGCGAAGCATCGTCAGGTAGTCGGTCGGTGTCCGATGCGTGTGCTGACGAAAAATGCGATGTAAATAGCCCGGATGCAGATTGACTGCTGCCGCGATATCCTTCATCTGAATGTTGCGATCCATATTGTGATGCATGAATTCAATGGTTCGTTTGACATACAGTTCCGCCTGATCTGGCGCACTCCGGCTCATTTCTCCGCGCAGACGTGCAACACGGACCAGCAACTGCACGAACAGCGTACGCACCAGCATGCCCTGTTCCGGGGACGTCAGATTCCGGGCTTCGCGGTGATGCGACCTTTCCTCTGGTGGAATGAACTTCATCGGCACGGTTGATCTTCCTTGCTCAAGCAGTCCACGCTGATCGAGTTCCAACACCAGACTTTTCATAATGTGATACACCTCTTCCGGGTCAGGCAGTACCAAATATGGCGAAGCATTGGTTAGTAAAGTATGGACTTCTTCCTCTTCCTGCGCGAGCTGACGGATAGATAACTGTCCAGGAGGTGAGCCTGAGAATCCAAACTCCACATTAAGCATCCTGCAAGGCACACCATCTTCCACCAGCAAACGGTGCGGGACACCTGCGTCGAGCATAATGAATTGCCCTTTTTTCAAAACGGTCTGCTCCGCACTCCCATCCGGCATCTGCACATCCACCCGGCACATTCCCGAAATAATATACATGATCTCCGTCGAATCATGATTGTGATAGGACATACGATAGTTGTCCCATTGCTTATAGTAGTACGCGTAAAAACGCGGCCCGCGGTCCTCAGTTCGCAATGCATCCTGATACAGGCTTCCTGTCCAGTGCTTCGTGATGCTCATATCCATACCTCCATTCCTGCAACGATCGATCCTCACTTTTCTCCATTGTAACAATTCTGTCGGGTGGATATAAACTGTCTTCGTTAAAAGCCTCATTGTATTATCTGATTAGATAAATATATAATTAGTATATAATCTAATCCTTTATGTAAACTGTCTATACTTAAGGAGGTTTCCACGCATGAGTACCACCTTTCATCTGGTGAGACATGGTCTCAAAGAACGACGCATCGGAGATGTCTCCCTTACTTCCGAAGGGGTTTTACAAGCCGAAGCCACAGCACTTCATTTTGCAAAAGCCACCTCTCTCATTACTAAAATCCTGACCAGCCCACTTCGACGAGCCCAAGAAACAGCAAGTATGATTGCCCGCCGCACCCATTCCCATATAACCGAAGATCCTCGCCTGCGCGAACGTGCCAATTGGGGCGATTGCCCGGATCAGTCATTCGAAGAATTCATTGCGATGTGGGATCGATGTACGTCTGACCCAGATTACATTCCACCCGTGGGAGACTCGGCCAAACAGGCAGGTGAACGTCTGGCTTCCCTCCTAACCGAATTGGCTAATGAAGAGCCGGAGAACAGTAACATTATTGTGGTTGCACATGGTGGACTCATTACTGATTTTCTGGTGCAGACCTTTACCGAGCGCGAGCTTAACGTCTGGCATTCCGATTTTATAACTATGCAGAACCAACTTATCCCGGAGTGCTCCATCACCACATTGATCCATGATCAAGGTAACTACACCATTGAAGCGTTCGCTTCTACCGAGCATTTAGACTCTAATTAGCAAAATGAAGTGACGTAAATTCGAATGGATTGGAACACGCGAAGCTCTATCCCCAGATCCTTATGTGAAAAAAGCTCTGAAACCTCCATGTGACGAGACACATGGGAATTCCAGAGCTTCCAAGCTTCGATGCCAACGCTTAAAATCAACGACGCTGCGTTACGTTACAGTATGATCATGAACACATGTTATGTTGCTAGCTATTGCTCATCCAGTCTGCTTACTTTCCGCCCTTACCTGGCGTGTAGAACTTAGGCAGCGTTACTTTTGACCAGTCCATATCCGATGCCATGTAGAAGGACGGATAGGAAGGCTGGTTGTATCCACTGTTCTGTCCGGCAATGCCCACACGATACATCGCATCATGCATGAGCGTGTACAACTTGCGGTCCGTTTTCTCGGTACTCAGATAGATACGAATCGCGGAACTGTCCGTCGTTCTCACCAGCATCTCTTCCCGCCAATCCCCAAAGATATCAGCTACAAGAGAAGGTGTACCTTTGGTGTGATTGTTGGTCAATGTGCCTGTTGCCGTCAGCAACGTGCCACGATTCCAGTCTTTGATGGTTGGTGTAACATCAATCGCACCATCAACGATCTGTGTCGTCATATCACCAGCCCAGCGGATATTCATATTTGTGCCTGGCGCCTGATCACTGATTTTTTCACCCGTAGCTGTCCACAAGCCTACAGCCCATGTCTCAAGTCCACGACGAGTCGGATCAACATCACCCACCATGCCGCGTCCGGTATCTTTCCCCGTGTATCCGCCATAGATTACTTCTCCAGTCTTCGCATCTCGCAGGGAATAGCCGTACGGCGCCCACGGACCACCCTCGTGAACCATAAAAATCTCAAGGCCCGGACGATCCGGGTCGATATCTGCCACATGAAGTGCGTCGCCATGACCCAGTCGAGCAATGGTTCCCGGTGCAGCACTCTCGGCAGGCATCAGGTCTGTTGAGCTGTATAGCACGCTGCCGTCATGATCAATCGTAGCGGAGCCATAGACAATCTCCTGTTTGCCGTCTCCATCCACATCCGCCACACTGAAATAGTGCGCACCCTGAGTTGTAATGGAGCCATACTGCGGATCTGTGCCATCCACACCATGTGGCCCATCATTAAACGGGTTCTTCATCGGTGTCCAGCCGCTGTCCACTTTCCATTCCTTTTTCAGCTTCTTGCCGTCCCAATTGTAGGCAACCATCGTTGAACGTGTATAATATCCGCGTGCAAAGATTGCAGACGGTGTCTTGCCGTCCAGATACGCCACGCCTGCCAGGAAACGGTCCACCCGATTGCCCGGTTCAATCCGTGCCATGGCATAATCGCCCCACATCAGGCCATCATCATGACGCTCGGGTTCATATGGAATGGTTTCCAGCTCTTTGCCTGATTTGCCTTCAAATACCGTAACGTACTCCGGTCCATCCACGATAAAACCTTCAAACTTGCGCAGCTCATTTCGGTTACTGCGTTCTACCGCATATACATCAATGAAGTAGTCGGCCAGGCTCTCGGCATCCTGCTGAGATAATGGGTAATTATACTTTTTCTCCATTCCAAAAGCCTCTTCCAATGTCGCAGGCCAGTTCCCCTTCACAACCTCATCGTGTTTATGCCAGTTTTTGAACATATCCACCACGTGATCGTAGTACCCATCAGCACTTAAACGATAATCATCTTCGTTCGAGTACCCTGCCTTGCGATCCTGTTTCGGAAGTGTGATGTACTTCTCGGAGGTCACTTTTCCTTTTTTGTTATATTTGATAATCTTCGTGCCCGGAGCGGTCTTAAACATCATCTCAGCCTTGCCATCCCCGTCAAAATCGTAAACGAGCATCTGTGTATAATGAGCACCTGCACGGATATTGACCCCAAGATCGATCCGGTACAACAACTGACCGTCCAGGGTGTAAGCGTCGATATAGGTTTTACCCGTGTATCCTTTTTGCGATACGTCCTTGGCATTGGAAGGGTCCCATTTAACGAAAAACTCATACTGGCCATCCCCGTCCACATCCCCCACGCTCATGTCATTGGCGGAATACGTATAAGCTTCTCCGGCAGGCGTCACGCCATCGGCGGGTTTTTGCAGTGGAATGTCCACATACCCGTTCGCCCAAGGTTTGACGGATGCACTGCGTTTGCTTTCCTTGCCCTTCTTGTTCACCGCTGCCACTTCATAACGGGAAGACGATTTACCCGCGGCATCTATATAGTTGGTGCTGTCGGTGACAGTAGCGATCTTTTTACCATCACGATAAACGTTAAAGTCCGTACCTGTCAGCCCTTTGTCGCTATATCCCGTAGCCTCTTCACCAAGCAATCTCCAACTGAGAAAAACACCTTCAGATGTCGATGCAGCCACCAGACCCCGATCCAGATATTCCAGTTGAATCTCTTTCACGTGACTGCCCCCTTTATGTGATTGCAGGCTGGCCTCCGTCGCCCCATTACCGTTGGAAGCTTCCGCTCCCGTAACGCCAGCTGTTCCTCCAATGAGCAAAGCTACGCTGAGTGCCGAAGAGAGCACCTTGGCTGCAAGTGGCATACGATCCTTCTTGCGACCGGATTGCCGACCTGACACCGATCCTTTATGTACCGGCGCTGTTGTTTCTGAGTTCATCCACCTTCACGCTCCTTGAGACAGAATAGGTGACGCATATACACATCGATGATGATTAGACGTTCGATAATCCACACAGGCCTTCTTCAACAAAAGATCCCAATCCATAATGATTACGCTTACAAAATTAAAAAAGAGAAATCAGCTTGCCCGACTACCAGAGTGCGGTCCCCCTTCCATTCTCTTTCCAATCCGAGCGAGGTGATCCCGCCCATCGGGTTCTATTATAGACATCCTGCCTGCCAGACCCTAGGCAAATATCCGTCCAAAACGATCAATAATCAGTGTTTTTAGGAGTCATTTGGAAAATCAACCCGATGACGCTTCAGTCGGAAGGATGATTTAAGCTCACCGCCAAGTTTTTTCTAACGAATCTCACACACCCTATTGGGGCGTTAAACTCCAACAACGAATCCTAACGAATCTCAGCAACCTTATTTGGACCAAATCGGGTCTAAACGGGGCAAAATCCACCCAAATTAACTGAATAGCGTGTCTACGATTCGTTAGAATTTTCAAATGCATCAATTCAACTAAATAACGTGCCCTCTGTTCGTTAGAAAAGAAATAGGGCTGCCCCCTCCCCCTGATCATTTTCATGACCAGAGGACAGCCCAGCTTAATACATCCGCTCTCACATCCTAATTACGGATCTCCAAACGATTCTAAATACATTTTCATGTGAGAACTTCAATCTAGAATGACTCTTGAATGCATAGCAAAAAACCGCAATCCTCTAACACACTGAGGATCGCGGTTAAGACAGTTACAAATAAAGTTTAAGGCTCAATACCCCATACCAGGTTTCCACCTTGGTGGAGTGTTACCTTGTTCCAATCCTGGTAGGATGTTTTCGTTGGATCGAAGGAATAGTCATTCGTCTCGTCAAAGTTGGACCAGTCTGTTTTGTACATGCGAAGCTGGATGTCTCCAGTCTGTCCACCAGCCTGAATGCTGCCAGCGCCAGATGTGAAGCTCAGCTCAACATACGAGTCTGTGAAGGTCCGCTGGATATTGGCTCCGCCAACTTGAGCGTAATCGATGGCAGAATCCATCGCAGCTGAGCCTTCTTTGGAGAAGTAATACCGGATCTTCAGATCACTCAGATTCACAGCAGTACTACCCAGATTTTTGATGTTGAAATACGGTTTGATCTGGCTATCTTGAGCATTGGTATCTCCAGCACGATATTGCACGACAAGATCACTGGTTGGTACAACGACACTTTGAGGTGTCGCGGAAGCTACAGCGGAATCGGCACTTTGCCCTGCTGCATTCACTGCACTTACCACATAATGATACGTTGTGCCGTTCGTGAGGGCAGTGTTCGTGTAGGACGTACCACTCACATTCGCCGCGATCGTTGTGAACGGACCTGTTGCACTCAGCGCACGTTTCACATTATAACTTGTTGCACCTGTAGAAGCGGTCCACGTCAGGCTCACCTGCGCATTGCCTGCAGTTGCTGTGAGAGCAGTCGGTGCTGCCGGCGCCGTTACACCTGCAACGGGTGTAGCTGTTGCTGTTGCAGAGTTAACACTTTCACCTACTGCATTTGTTGCCGTTACCACATAATAATAGGTTGTACCATTGATCAGGCCGGTGTTGCTGTAAGATGTTCCACTCACGTTAGCTGCAATTGTTGTGAATGGACCTGATGCACTCAGTGCCCGCTTCACACTATAACTTGTAGCCCCTGTGGAAGCAGTCCACGTCAAGGAGACTTGAGCGTTACCGGCAGAAGCTGTCAATGCTGCTGGTGCTGCCGGAGCTGTTGTTCCGCCCGGAGGGTTGCCTCCACCGTTACTTGCAGGCAGTACAGGGAATGCGTTTTTCACCAGTGCCACGAATTGATCATGGAACCAGTGACCCGATACCGGAGCATTAGGCAATGCACCTGTTAATACACCATCCCGAGTTGTGAAGGTTGGATCACACATCCGGTCAAAACCTTTGCCTTCGTTATTCGGAATTTCGGAGCTGGAGCCATCGGATTCACCTGGAGGTTTCACCCATACATAAGCATCCAGATGCGCTGGTCCTGGTGCAGCCTTAGGTGCTTCACCAATACCTGCGCCACTGGCATTACACCAGTTCCCCCGATGCTCCCGGCGATCTACACGTCCGGAATTCACATAATCGTTGATGTTGCTGCCCGTAGCAGATGCTGGACGGTCTACCCCGCCCCACCCATTCCGGCTAGTATCAATCAGGAAACCTGTGCTGCTTGGCCAGCCAGCTTGTACGAAATCGGCATACAGCGCAGCAGTGAAATCGGTTTCGTCAAAATACGGATTCCACTCATAAAACTTGGCAGATTTAATCGGTTGTCCACCGATATTGAGATCAGGGTTAGACAGGTTCGGCTCCCCCAGCGGTGTAGTGTTTGCTGTATTTGTAATGAAGCCATCTGCACTGCTCAGACCTGCGGCTGTCCCTTGCACAACACTTGTGTACAGCGCGACTGCTGCAGAACGGTTGTTATCCCATCCAAGCCAGCCGGAGTGGCCGATATCCAGATAGTTGTACACATTTGGAATGGCGTGCAGCTTGTCCAATGCATACTTCACACCCGCCTCGTAAATACCTGTTGAGCTGGCTTGACCACAAGCTGGTGTACTCAGGTTGGTCACAAGGTTAGGCAGACTGTCCGGTTCAATGACAGCAATAATGCGAATATCCTGATACTTCGGATCTGCGAAGATATCTGCGAGCACATCAATATAATCCGTTTTATATGTCTGCAGTGCCGCCTGTGTTAGTGGAAGCTCACCATTTGATGCAAGTGCATGACAATCCCGTCCGGGCAGATTGTAAATAACAAATGAAGCGGTGATCGGTGTACCCGGTTTCTTTTGAGCGAGAACGGCATCAAGATGTTGCTCTACACTTTTACGACCAGCGTTGTCCGTACCGCCATAGATTGCAGCAATCCGGTCAACCCATACTGCGGTTGGATACGATTTGACGGTCTCCATCTTGGCCTTCAACGACGCATCGTTGGTCAGTGCAATGGACGTATCCACGAGAGCTGAATAGTCCTGATTCAGATAGGCCGTTGCCCCTACAAATGGATTATCCACATGTGCTTCAGCCGCCTGAGCCAAGCCTGGAGACAGTCCAGGGAAAATCCCCGCCGCGAGCAGCGTTGCTGCCATAATTTGCTTTACACCTTTGCGCAGGATCTTCTTACCTCTCGATTTGGTTTTCAATTTAGTCTTCATAGTTCCACCTTTCCTTTAGTTAGATTGGGTTGTACTCATGTCTGATCCTCTGTGTCATTATGATGCTTAGCACGAAGAGAACGTTTGGATGAGTTGGTTGTATCACCTCCTAAAGAAATGGTTGTATCACTGGAATCTTGAGCAAACAAATGGTGTGTGAGGGTGAATCATGTGAATGAGTATAATATGGTGGGTGTGGTTGAACGTGTGTTAGACATGAAGAAGTGTGAAAAATGACTTATGGGATGTCTGAATCCTAAATTGGGTAAGCGCTTTCTTCAAACAGTTAAAAAAAAGGCCTTCGCCTATCCATCTACAAACATGATGTTCGGTGTCACCTCCTTATGTTCTGATTATACGACATGTAAATTTTACTGTAAATTGAATTATATAAATTTAATTATATTTTTTTCCATAATTCAGGCAGGAATCTGGACATCCCTTGCTCCAAAAGACACACGAGGTCCATCCTGGCAATCTGCCACAATGAACCTCGTGTTTTACAATGCCGAATTAACCCTCTCGTCTAGCTAGTCACTACATATAATGTCTCGTTCTTATATTCCTACATCTAAGGCAAAACGACAATGTCTCCCGGTTTCAACCCGCTAACCACCTCCGTCTTGTCCCCCGATTCCATTCCAGCCTGGATGGTCAGCGGCTCTGTCTGTCCATTGCCTTTGTCTAACAGTACGTAAGGCTCGGTCTGATCCCGCATGATCGCGAGGCTGGACACAACCGTCACTTTATCCTTCCGCATCGTCTCGATATCGCCTTCCAGACTCACGCCTCCATACATTCTGGCGTCCGGCTTCAGATCAATGACCACGTCAAACTGTGAAACCTGCTTGAGGTCCGTATCGGTACTCTTGCGGGCGAATTTGGACACCTTACTCACCTTCCCCGTGAATTGCAGGTCTTTCTGCGCTGTCATTCGCACCTTAACTGGCATGCCCACCTTGAGCCTGAACATCTCTTCTTCACCAACAATCGTCATAAATTTCAGTTTGCTGATGTTTGTAATGGACCCGATCAGCTGTCCTTCCGTCACCGCACGTGTCTTGCTATCCTCTTCATTCATCTGAAATATACCGGAAGCGGAAGCATACACAACAGACTTACTTATAACTGCCTGCTTTTTCTGTATCTCCTTCTCCTTGAGGACCAACGCTTTTTGATTCAATTCATTCGTCAGGCGTTTACCTTCCCGATCTGCAAATGCCTTCTTGCGCTCCTCTTCCGTCACGCCAAGCGTCTCACTCATATTCGCTTGATCCAGGCTAACCTGATTCATCTTATTTTCCAGCTGGGCTTTCTCCAGATCACTCTGCAACTGTTCTACTTCCGTTTGTAACGTGGAAGTATCGAGGGTAAACAGGATATCGCCTTTGCTCACCTGCTCACCACTTTTCACGTGCCACTGCTTGATGTTGGAAGCATACGGAGCGAAGATTTCCGTCTGATCGGTGTATACGGATTTCCCTTTCACCTGTATCGATTGCGTCATCGTTTCCTGTGTCACATCAAAGGTAATCGGGGGCGGAATCTCTATAGGCGCCTCCGGTTTTGGCTTGTACTTTTCATACAGCCAGTACCCTGCACCTGCCAAAAGTACAACGGTGATGATAATTTTTATCCATTTCTTCATGTGCCCAATTTCCCTTTCGCTGATAAAATTACATTGATTTGATCACAGTTAATGCATTGGTCCGAGATGCACTGATTGCCGGATATATACCCGATACAATGCCAACCAGAACAGCAAAAACAATGCCAAGTGGCAGAGCCGACTGCTGAATAACGACGGTCATCGGACCATTCATCTGATCTGCCATCTGACTCGCCAGCAGACTATTCACTCCGCCGAGGGCAGCAAAGGCAATCCCCACACCAGCCACGCCGCCCATTAATCCAAGCATCGCTGCTTCCGTAATAAACATCTGACGGATCTGCCACAGATTTGCACCCAGCACCTTCATCACACCAATCTGTTTACGACGCTGATGCGTAGACATAATCATCGCTACAATAATGGATAATGAGGCCAGCAACATGATAAAACCACCGATCCCCAATGCCGCTTTTTGGTACATCGCCAATTGACCTGCCATCGCTTCCTCTTGGAACAGATTACTCTGTGTGTTTAACGTCAGCTTTTTAATCTGTTCTTCCACCTGGGATACATAACGTTTGTCCTCAACCTTGACCAGAGCTGAGTTAAGATGCTTGGCCGCACTGCTGTCGGCCTGCTGTAATCCAAGCTCATCCTGCAATGCACGAGCTGTATCGAGCGGCAGATATACTTTTTTATCGTTTTGAGCGCTCATCTCATCCATGTTGGAAGGCTTCGTCAACTCTCCAGACACGCGTATAGAACCACTCATTTTGGTTTTGCTCGCATTCGTATAATCTTCATACCGGAACTGAACCAGCTGCTGAACCAGCTGATCCTGCTTGGCGGACATTTCCGTAAACTGTTCCAAAAGCTCGTTGTTATATGGATCAGCATTCAACTGCTCAAATAACTTCTGAGTTACTTTGGGGTCCACGAGTCCAAATGCAGCCCCATAACTGGTTACCGCCATACGACCATCCTCTGCCCCACGCCCCTCAGCATACTTGTATCCAAACCCACCGAGGGTCTCCAGCTGGGTACCAATGACCTCAACATACGTGCTGCGACCATCCGGAAGCACCATTTCCAGCGAATCCAGCTTTAACATGGGAGCCACGGCAACAACATGGGGTAGTCTTTGGATAATCTGAATCTTTTCCAACGTCAATGCTCCCCGTTCAAACTTCGATGTCTGACCATTCCCCTTGCCGTTGCCGGTACGAATGCCCTCATTAGGCGTAATCGTAATTTCATCCATCTTGTAATTGTCGTTCAATGTTTTCTCGCTATAGGTCTGTACGGACTGCCCCACGCTAAGTGCAATGATCATGGCGGCAGAGCCGATGGACAGCCCCATCATGCACAGCAGTGTGACCATTTTTCTGCGAATGATCTGTCCCCAGGCCATACGTGCTACATCCCGTATTCTCACATTTCCTCTCCTTTTGCCTCAAACTTCCCTTACAGCCTCTTCAACCAATATTCCATGTTGCAGTGTAAGCACAACTTGCATCTGCTCCGCGACCTCTGCTTCATGTGTCACAATGACAAAGGTTGTATTCATATCCCGGTTAAGCTGCTGCAAAATCGCAATAATCTCTTCCTCCGTCTCGGTATCCAAATTTCCCGTTGGCTCATCTGCAAAGATCACCGAGGGTTCGGTAATGAGCGAACGTGCAATACTGACACGTTGTTGTTGACCGCCCGACAACTGGGACGGGAACAAGTTTGCTTTTTCACCCAGTCCCACCTGTTCCAACAGCTTCAATGCTTTTGCTTTGCGTTTCGAAGGGCTTATCCCCATAAACACCAAGGGTAATTCTACATTTTCCCGGATCGTAAGATTGGACAGCAGTTCATAGGATTGAAAAATAAACCCGATATGACTGCGCCTGAACTCAGCCAAGCGATTTTCACTGAAACGTACAATATCTTGTCCCGCAATTAGAATCTTGCCCTGATCCGGTTTCATCAGCCCTGCCATCAGATTCAGCAGTGTGGATTTACCCGAACCAGAACTGCCCAGCAGGGCTACCATCTTGCCTTCTCCAATCGTCAGGTTGATATCCTGAAGCACCGGCACGGTTCCCTGGCCATTGCGGAACGAGTGGGATAATTGTTCAACTTGAAGCATTACTGCATGTCTTCCTTTCTACTTGCTAAATATGTACAGAGGTTGTTCAAAAAGTCCCATCTTCTCGGTACTGAAAACCAGTCTTTTTTGAACTTGTATGTAAAGATTCGCGTAGCTCATTCCCTTTTCATTATAGGGTGGAGATGTATCCGGGCTGGCCGGAGTTGTATCCAACTTGTAACATGTCATAACAAAAAGACCTTGTCCGCAGAGCAGCTATCGCTCCATCATACCAAGGTCTTATACTCGTATATCTTCCGCAGCTTACCAGGCTCTGAAACTAAAGCGGTACATTTCACTTTTATCCACTGAGCTGCTTACAGCAAATAATTCATCGTCATTCCATTTCAGACTGATGAAGTTATCAATATTGCGATAGATCACCGTATCCGACGAAATCTTGCTATCATTCAGGTAGGCAACATGCAACTCATTCTTCTGATTCTGACTGTCCATCGGGAAAAAGTAAGCTATTCGGGATTCATCTGCATCCAGATCGAAGCTCCAGATCGAACCTTGTAATAACAGATCATACTGCTCCTCTGCTGCGTGATACCGATACAGCCCCTGTACCTTATTCATCGTTCCCTGGATGAGCATGTCACCATTTTTCAGCAACTTGTACTGTTGGATGTCTTCCATTGCAGCATACGCCTTCACTTCATGCTCATCCTCAAGCGATACACGATAGATAGCATACTTGTCTTTCAGCATCACCAGTATATAAAACTGTTGGTGATCCTCACTGACCTGCAACACATCCATAACGATAAACGTATCACTCGAACCTTTCCCTTGTTTTGGTCCTGTGAACATGCTCATCAGCTCTTCATACGTGTAGATGACATGACTCGTCCCCTGGCTCAGATCAACTTGTTTAAATAACAGATCATCCTGACCGATGTAGGATTCGTTCCCTACAAACACTCGATAATACGAGTTGTCGTACGGAAGCTTGCGACGTTCCCCGCTCTGTATCATATACTCATACGTTGTCTTCTGCGTCTGACCTGCCCGATACTGGGAGTAAATGATTTTCTTGTGATCCGGGCTGATCGTTACACCGTAATCCGTATTAGCCGCAATGTTTTTCACTTCCTTATCATCCAGATGCAGGAGAGACAACTTGAGCCCTGAATAGGAAAATTCCGGCTGATTAAATATAATCGTATTCCGGTCTAACACTTCAAAATCAAAGATCGCAAAGTCATTTGGAATCTTGGTAGCCGACTCGATCTGAATCGTACTGCTCGGTGGTGGTGCCAGACGGCTGTTGAACTGCTCACTTGGCAAAATCACCGTTCTTGGTTTGAGATTTCCGAGACTGAACAGGCTCCCAATCCCAAAAATCCCGCTGACAAATGCGATCAACAACCCTGACAGCATCAATCTGTCACGGTTTTTACGCCAAAACCCAGGATGTCTCATGCGTTCATTTCCCCCGGAAGACTGATATTCACTTGTGTCCCTTCCCACATGATGCTCTTCATCTCCACTGTTCCTCCATGACGCTCAACGATGTTCTTCACAATAGATAAACCCAGCCCGGCACTGCCTTTCTCGGCCCTGTTGATTCCTTTATCCTGGTAAAAGGGTTCAAATACATGTTGGAGCGCTTCAGCACCGATTCCTTCCCCCTGATCACGGATCACAATAGCGATAGAATCACCTAACCGGAAGGATTGTACTTCGATAATGGAGTTCACATCACTGTACTTGACCGAATTATCCAGGATGTTGAGGAAGACCTCTTTCAACTTATCCCGATCTCCCTGTAAATACTGATGTTCCTCTAGCTCATAGTGAATGCCTATATTGTACTTGCTCGCCTTAATCGACATGTCCTCACAAGCTTCACGAATAATATCTGATATATCGATACGTTCGAACCGGTATGCCTGAATGACCGCAGAGGAGACCGAGACCTCCAGAATATCCGCAACCATCGTGTTGAGACGCTGGCTTTCCTTGATGATATAATTCATACCCTTGTCAAAAAAGTCCTGATCGGTAAATCCGTTATCCCGCAAAATCTGGGCGTACCCCAGAATCGTCGTTAAGGGTGTCTTCAATTCATGCGTCACATTGTCAAAAAAGACTTTGCTTCGCGCTTGTATTTGCTTCACTTCATCCCGCTCCCGCTCAATCACATCAATCTGCTCCCGAACCCGATCAATCATGACGGTGAAGCTTGAAGCCAATTCACCAATCTCATCCTTGGTTGTAATCTGAATGTCCGCATTCAGACTTCCCTGGGCCACTTCCGCAGAACGTTTCGTGAGTACACGAATGGGTTGTGTAATTTTCCGGGAAATAAAGATGGATGCGATAAATACAAATACGAAAATAACCGCTGCAAAAAACTTGATCGTATTTTGAAAACGAAGGTTGCGTTTGAACAATTCCGTGTAATCCTTCTTCATCTGTACGATTCCAATCAATTGTTGATCCATCTCGAGTGGGAAGGACAGACTGGCTGTGACCCTACCCTTATCCACAACTGTGGTGTAAGCAATCCGGGAATGTACGGCTTCCTCCACATCAGGATGGTCAGACCGCTTAGCAACGTTAACCTCGCTGCCAACAGATCCGTATGGTGAAGCATCGGGGCCATATACTATAATCTCCCCACCAACGGCTGATCCAATCTGCTCCGCGAGCTCGCGACTCCCTGCTTCGAGCGAGTCTCTGCTCATGCGTTTGTTATGTATCAGGAAGTACTGATTCAGCGCGATGTCCAGATTTCTTTTGGATTGCACCATATCCTCATGCACTTCCCGGTACATATTCTCCTGAGCTACCTTATTGGACAGAATCAGCAGGACGGAGAATCCGATAAATACAATGACCGAGAATAACACCACCATTTTGAACTGGATCGTCCACTTCATGTCTGTACCTGAATATTCAGCTTATACCCCACACCGAATACCGTTTCAATCATCGAAATGCCTTGCACACCACTATCCAGTTTCTTGCGAATCCGTTGCACATGAATATCCACCGTTCGGGTATCCCCTGCAAAATCAAATCCCCATACCTTGTCCAGCAGTTCAGAACGTGTATGAACCTTACGATGATGGGTCACGAGAAATAACAACAGATCATATTCTTTATTCGTGAGTCCTGCCCGTTCCCCGTCTTTCCACACTTCCCGTTCATCTTTGCGGATCTCAATATGCTTGCCTAGCCTTACCACCTCATAGGACTGATTCTCCAGTGTCTCGCTGATGAGATCAATCCGGCGAAATATCGCCCGAATGCGTGCAACCACTTCACGGATATCAAAAGGCTTCGTGATATAATCATCCGCCCCAAGCTCCATGCCAAGTACCTTGTCCAGCATGTCCGACTTCGCAGTGATCATGATGACAGGTATCTTGGAGTTCACAGATAGTTGCCTGCACACATCAAAACCGCTCATATCTGGCAGCATCAAATCCAGCAGGATCAGATCCGGCTTCGAATCCCGAAGCAGATCCAGACCCTCTTTTCCCGTACCTGCTTCCTTGATCTCAAATCCTTCCTTACGTAACGAATAGGACAAAATATCGCGAATGGACTCCTCGTCCTCAATAATTAAAATCTCTTTTTGTCTCATGATACTTTCGTAATCTCCCTGCTCTATGAATTTCCTTCATCTGCCTTTATTTTGTATCCCAAGCCGTATGCTTGAATAGAGGGAAGCACGAAATGTTACAACTCCGATACAACTCTGGACCTTTTGGAAACAACCTCCCGATATACTTGGATCATAAGAGACTCATACCAGACCGGACCCAAGCCTGATCTGTATCAAGGGGGATTCACATCATATGAACAGCACACAAATTAATGATGCTTATATCAACTATAAATCAGAAATCACAAGGTATCTATCTCATATCGTCAAACAACCGCAAGATGCAGAAGATCTGGCACAGGATTGTTTCATTCGACTAATGAACGTTACCGTGGATATCCCTGAAGATCGCATTCTCTATTATCTCAAACGCATTGCCCGTAACCTGGCGATGGACAGCTTCCGCAGGCGGACCCGTACACTCAGACGAGACAGCCGTCTGGAGGTACCTACCCATCACGTCGATACATCCCACCTTGAAATTAGCGAAGGTGTTCATGATCTTGTCTCCCATATTAACAACACCGAACATCGTAAAATATTAGAACTTCGCCTCATCCATGGATACTCCATTAAGGAAACGGCAGAGCTGGTGAACCGCAGTGAAGGCATGATTAAATCCTCTGTCTTCCATGCCGTCAATCGAATTCGGGCCAAAGTCATCTCATAAGAGATGGCTTTTTATTTGCGTAAAATCAATATACACGCAGAAATGAATGGATTATGACGGGACCGAAATACCTATGGATATGTCAAAAGACCCAATTTTACAAATATCGAGTTAATTTTTACAAATTGTTATGACTATGTGAGATTTTCATGTGGTAGAATATGGACGAACTCATGAATCAACTAATATTTGGGAGGGATTTGGTTGGGTAAATTAACAGGTATGCGAGGAGTATTTTTAAAATCACTCCTGGCATTGTCCATGGCTTTGCCGCTTCAGGTCGGATTATGGAACGGAGATGCATCGGTTCATGCGGAAGGACCGACAGACCCGGCACCGTTCATCCAGGCAAAGGTTGTGAACCAAAATGCAGGTAAAAAAGTATTGTTCGACAACTCTCACGGCCAAACGGCTGGAGCTGCAGACTGGGTCATTGATGGAGGTTTCTCCGACTTCGGGAATGCACTCGCGAATGATGGTTACTATGTCAAAGAACTTCGCAAGACAACTCCATTTACCTATGATGATCTGAAAGAGTACAACGTATTCGTTATTGCCGAGCCTCAAATTCCTTTCAAAACATCCGAACAAGCAGCACTCAAACAATATGTTGAAACGGGCGGCAGCATCTTCTTTGTTGGAGATCACTATAATGCAGACCGTAATAAAAACCGCTGGGATGGCTCTGAAGTCATCAACGGCTACCGTCGGGGAGCTTTTGAAGATCCGTCCAAAGGAATGAGCACCGATGAGCGTAACTCGGATGCCATGCAAAATGTAACTAGTACGGACTGGTTGTCCGATAACTTTGGCGTACGTTTCCGCTATAACGCACTTGGCGATATCAACGCTAATATCGTCGTACCGGCAGATCAAGCCTTCGGCATCACAGAAGGCGTATCGGCTGTAGCCATGCACGCCGGTTCAACCCTTGCAATCACCGATCCGGAAAAGGCAAAAGGTATTGTATACCTGCCAAAAACCAACGCAAAATGGAATAACGCGGTGGACCAAGGTGTCTACAACGGTGGCGGGATTGAAGAAGGTCCTTACGTGGCTGTATCCAAGCTGGGCGCAGGTAAGGCTGCTTTCATCGGTGACTCCTCTCCAGTAGAAGATGCATCACCAAAATACTTGCGTGAAGAGACAGGCACACGCAAAACAACTTATGACGGTTTTAAAGAAGCCGATGATGCCGTGTTGCTCGTGAACACCGTGAACTGGCTTGCTACACAAGAGAACTACACAAGCCTAACTGAAGTGAACGGACTTGAATTGGACACAGCTACAGCGCTGTTGCCATTCGAAGAGCCGGCTGCTTCCACAGAACCTCAGGCTGAACCTTGGTCCGCACCTGCTGCCGGATACAAGTGGTACGATCGTTCCACGTTCAAGGCTGGTTCTTACGGTGGCCCTGCATCCAGCGCGAACGCTGCTTACAGCTTCGTGAAACAGGATACCCTTCCGAATGCAGAAGACTTCCAGATTCGTGTAGTTGTGGAGAACATGGCTCCGAACACAACCGTATCTGGTTATAGTGCCGGTATCTATCTGACTGGCGGAACACAGGTAGCCATGATCCAGAATGAAAGTGGTACTTGGCCGACTTCGTATGGCTATAGCTCCACATTCAGTGTAACCTCGGACAGCCAAGGTCGCGGGATCAAAGACCTGAACGTACGCATCAAACCGGGTACAACTGGTGCTGCGAGCTTGCGTCTGCGTCTGAATGGCAGCAACCTGATCACCAATGCCGTGACTGTTGGCAATGTGCCCGCAGAACAGCTGCCGGAAGAAGAAGGACCGATTCCAGCAGCTATCACAGTTGCTGAAGCACGTACCAAAGCTGCTGGCACTACCGTAACTATCGAAGGTGTTGTGACGACAGAGCCGGGTGCATTTGGTGGACAAGCCTTCTATCTTCAAGATGAAACTGCTGGAATCTACGTATTCCAGCACACTAGCGGCTTCCATGCTGGTGACAAGGTAAAAGTAACGGCTGCAACAACTATCTATAACAGCGAGTTTGAGCTTACCGATATCATCGCGATTGAAAAAACAGGTACGGCTTCCGTACCTGCTCCAATCGAAGTTACTGCAATTTCAGATGCGAACCAGGGTCAACTGGTTCAATTGAAAAATGTAACGATTGAGAATATCATCAGTGCTACACCAGTTGGATCTTTTGAATTCGACGCGGTAGCAGCAGATGGAACGAGCACACATATCCGTGTAGACACCCGTACAGGTGTGACGGAGACTTCCTTCCCTTATGCTGCTGGTGACAAAATCGATATCACAGGCGTTTCCGCTATTTTCAAAGATGTATATCAATTGAAACCTAGAAGTTTGAATGATTTTGTACCTGCTGAAGAGCAAGGTGGCGGCGAAGTGCCTTCCACTCCAGCTGCAGGAGCACCGGGTAAACCGGTGCTTTCTTCTGATAATGGATATACCACTGGCCTGTTCGAAGGCTCGTATAACGTAAGCATGAACCTCTGGTGGGGCGAAAACGGTTCTGAGTACAAACTGTATGAGAATGGCGTTCTGATCGATACGCAGAAGTTGACTGCGGCTTCACCATCGGCTCAGTCCTCCAAAACAGCTATTACAGGCAAAGCCAACGGCACGTATACCTACGTAGCTGAGCTGACCAATGACAAAGGCACAACACGCAGTGACGTGCTGACGGTACAAGTAACCAATGCCGCTCCAGGCAAAGCTACGTTGTCCCAAAACAACTGGGATGGTGACGGCAACTACAACGTATCCATGAACCTCTGGTGGGGTACAAACGCAACCGAATACCGTCTCTATGAGAATGATGTATTGATTGATACACAAGCGTTGAACGCAGCAACACCAGCTTCCCAAAGTGCTACAACTGAATTGTCCGGTCGCGCTAACGGAACGTACACGTACCGTGCTGAGCTGATCAACGCTGCAGGCGTAACCAGCACCGAGACAATTACGGTTCAAGTGACCAAAGCATTGCCTTTGGCTAGCTAAGTCTCAGTAACGAAGCCTGACGTTTAACCGAGCAACTAAAAAACCGAAACCAACATTGCCTGATTCACAGGGCAACCTGGTTTCGGTTTTTTAGTTGAAAGCACATATGTCGGTAAAACGGGTGAAGTGGTTACGTTTCTTTTGACAATCGTGCATGTAGAACCTCTGCCCAGAAAGTAGACACTTGCAGCACTAATGATAGTTATGCCGCTTCAGCCTTTTCAGATTGCTGCACTTCTTAGGTGCTAACGAACCTGACAGATCTTATTCGGCCATTTTGGCCAACTTCTAGAATATAACGAACCTCAGCATCGCTATTTAACTAGATTTCAGTTGCCAAAGGGTTAATCCGGGCAAAACGCAACAAATAGCGCCACTACGATTCGTTAGAATTCCAGTGATGCCTTGTGAGGCAAAATAGGGACTCTCAGGTTCGTTAGCCCAGCTCACGCAAGGCTATGCTACATTGTTTAAATTCTTTATCGCCGATGCAGAACGGGTTCATTTCAAACGTTCTGGCTCATAGCCATTTCTAACAAATAGAATGCTGTTCCATACAGCACAATAAACGGCCACGGCGATGACACTAATAACAAAAATTAAGTTCATGTGCGCAAACGTATAACCGCTTCCCGTGAAAATAATCAGGATTGCACTGAGTCCAATATTTTCTCTGTTATGTTTTTTAAACTTCTGAAAGATCATTCTGTACAGCAATATCAATACCATAAATACAATCCATATATATTGAAATAATTCCATAGGTCACCTTCCTTTTGAAAACTCACTTCTTAATATGGATATCTAAGAGGAGTATTGATTAATATCCTTAATTCCCTTTATATAGAAACCTATTAATCTTACATGTATCTGGAAAATAATTCAATCATCTTAATACATATTCTTGGAATCCTCTTATTCCTCAACGGTTAGCTGAGCAACAAGAACGCACCGTTGTTTATTTGCAGACACAAAAAAAGACTATCCCCTGCCAATATTCTGGCACCGAATAGCCCTCTCTTCTTACGCTATCAACTTATCTTAATTTATCATCTAATATATTCGTAGCGCCACATTAACTCTACACCAGCTTCTTACGAATATACCCCGAGATCAAGTCGATAATCGTGATCATCACGATAATACCCAGCAGAATTATACCTACTCGCGGCCAGTTCCGTGTGCTAAGTGCAAAGATCAGCGGGGTACCGATCCCCCCTGCCCCGATTACACCCAGTATGGTCGCAGAACGTACATTAATCTCGAAACGATACAACGTATAGTTCAGGAATCCAGGCATAACCTGCGGCAGGATGGCAAACCACAACTGCTGCATGCGATTGGCTCCAGAGGCAAGCAGCGCCTCAGATGGGCCATAGTCGATATTTTCAACTTCATCCGCGTACAATTTTCCTAACATACCGATGGAGTGTAACCCAAGGGCGAGAACCCCTGCAAACGATCCGGGACCTACTGCCTTAATGAACAACAAGGCCATGATAATCTCAGGGAACGTGCGGATGAAGCTGAGTACCATTTTGCCTGCACCCGAGATGGAACGATGGCCACTCATATTACGGGCAGACCAGAAGGCAAATGGAATACAGAGCACAGCCGAGATCACGGTACCCAGCACGGAAATCGCCAGTGTATCCAACAATCCTCGCAGCAAGTCTTCTCCTTCAGGCAAATATACAAAATCCCAATCCGGTGAGAAAATTCCGGCTACAATGGCTTTCATAATCTGAGCGGCAGTTTCCTTGAAACCGGTAAACGGTACACCGGCAAGCGCCCAGGCATACATAAGGATTAACAGTAACACAATGACCCAGCGTAGCGGGTTCTTCCGTGGTTTAGGCCGGATGCGGCTTGTTTCATTTTTCATCATAGCAATTTCTCCCGCAGCTTAGTACTTACATAATCAATGACCAGAACAATGACAAGGGTAAACAGAATGATTACGCTGGTCTTGTCATACTCCAGGAATCCAAGTGTGGCCTCGTAATAGAGCCCGATTCCTCCGGCTCCCACCAGTCCCAGAATGGCAGCGGCACGTATATTAATTTCGAAGGCATACAGCACATAGGATGTGAACTGGGCAGCCAGTTGCGGCACCACGCCATATACAATGAGCTGAATCCGGTTCATACCAACAGCCGTCATCGCTTCCAGCGGCCCCTGATCAATGGTTTCCAGCGTCTCATACGTCAGCTTCGCGATCAGACCTATCGAGAACACAGCCAGTGCCAAGATTCCGGGGATTGGCCCCAAACCAAACACAGCAACGAACAAAGCAGCAAGCAACAGATCTGGCACGGTCCGAATCAGGTTCAGCAGAAAGCGCGCCGGATAGTAGATCCAGCGACTTGGCATCAGATTACCGGCACAGATAATCGAGACCGGAATCGCAATAATCGCACCAATGGTTGTCCCAATCAGGGCCATTCGGATCGTTTCCAGCATGCCTTGCACGATATTATCAAAGTAACTCCAACGGGGTGGGAACATTTCCTTTAGCAGATCCAACATGTTGGGAAAACCTTCAAACAACTCCGTAAAGCTGGCATCCGTCTGTTTGGCACTGGCCCATAGAAGGAGCAGAATGATCACTAAAGTGAGCAAATGTTTCGTACGCCCAGGTGGTTTTGGGCGATTCACAACCTGAGCCGGGCTGGAACCAGGTTCCTTCCCCACTCCGCCTGAATTCTGAAGTGGAACGTTGGACTGCCCCTTCATACCACAACTTCTCCCTGCTCATGCACAGCCTGCTTGTCCAACAATTCGTCAGCTAGAATTGGTCTGCCGTATATTTCTGCAAAGCGCTCATCCGTTGCCTCTTCCACCGGACCATCGAATACGACCTCGCCTGCTCTCAATCCGACAATACGGGTCGCATACTCTCTCGCCAGATCAATAAAGTGAAGGTTGACGATGGTCGTAATCCCAAGGTCTTGATTGATGCGTTTCAGGTCATCCATGACCTGCTTTGTTGTAAGCGGGTCAAGTGAAGCAACTGGTTCGTCGGCCAGAATGATTTTTGCTTCCTGTGCCAGTACACGGGCAATAGCCACACGCTGTTGTTGTCCACCAGACAACTGATCTGCACGGGAATAAGCTTTCTCCGAAATATTCACGCGATCCAGCGCAGTGAATGCCAGTTCAATATCCTCTTTTGGAAAACGACCCATAATGGTACGCATGGTGGAATGGTATCCAACGCGTCCAGCGAGTACGTTACGTAGTACACTGGACCGTTTCACCAGATTGAAACTCTGGAAGATCATGCCGATGTCACGTCTGATCATGCGTAGTCGTTTGCCTTGTGCCTTCGTAATGGAACTTCCATTAATCAGAATCTCGCCCTCACTAATGTCGTGCAGTCGGTTAATGGAGCGTAAGAGCGTTGATTTACCTGCACCGGACAGACCCACTACAGCAATGAATTCACCCTGCTCAAATTTCAGATTAATATTATCCAGGCCCTTGGTGCCGTTAGCGTAAGTTTTGGTAACGTTATGAAGCTCAATCATGACAATATCCTTCTTTCATTCTTAATGATCAACCATACATGAGTCCTTGCTATAATGGCACAAGCCAGCGCAGCGTAGATCACGCTGAACTGGCCTGTCCATTGCTACGATTAAGCTGTTCCCATCCAAGAAAGCTACTACAAAGTGAACAGATCCCGAACTACTTTTGGATCAGAATTATTCACCTTTCACTTTTTCGCCATACTGGCGAACGATCTCAAACTTGCTATCATCGGACTCTACATAACCTTCATGCGTATAGATTTCTTTGATGATCTGGTGACCTTCAGTATCTTTACCGATATCGATGAAGGCTTGTTTGATCTTCGCAGTCCAATCTGCATTCATGTCTGTACGAACGGCAATGGTATCGTTAGGAATAGGCTCAGTGAACGCCAGTACGCGTGTATCTTCAAATACAGTCGGATAGTCTTTAGCTACCGTGTTGCGGGCATCTTGGAAAATAGCTGCTGCATCAACGTCACCGTTCAATACAGCGATAACACCTTGGTCATGACCTTTCAACGTTACAGGTGTTACATCTTTTAATGGATCAATCCCTCTGTCCAGCAACAGACCTGCTGGCCATACATAACCTGCGGAAGACGTTACGTTTTGGTAAGCGACTTTTTTACCTTTAAGGTCCTCGATGGATTGAATCGGAGAATCTTTTTTTACAATGAACATGGATTTATAGGAATCCGCCAACTCTTCGGTTGGAGCACCTGTCTCATCATTTACACCAAAACGTTGTGCTTGCAAAATAACCTGCGCAGCGCCTTTTTCTTTAGCCAGTACATAAGCTGTCGGAGGCAAGAAACCTACGTCTACTTTGTTGGAAGCCATTGCTTCAATAATAGTGTTGTAATCCGTGGATACGCTGACTTTTACCGGAATGCCCAGTTTGTCACCAAGCAACTTCTCCAGTGGTTTCGCTTTAGCTTCAAGCGTATCTGCATTCTGGGAAGGAACAAATTGAACCGTCAATTCAGTTGGCACATAACCTTCGACAGCTTTCTCTGTCTCTGCCGTAGACGTACCGGATGCATTCGGACTCGCATTATCCCCGTTAGCCGAACCTGTTGTACTACTACTAGACCCACAAGCACTCAGAAACAGAACCAAAATCAACAATGGTAAAAATAAAGCAGACTTCTTCAAACGAACACCCTCCAAAGAGTTTCTATTTTTCAGTACTTATCTACTATAGTTGCCAAATATTAGCGCGATGTGAAACGGAATTTGGAGTTTTGTAAAGTTTCCTGTCAGGCTGTCAGCGGGACTTGTATCTGTTAGAATAGGCTCATTATGGTTGAAGATATAGGAAGAACATCGGAGATAACGGCATATACTTCGGTTCTTCAGCCTATTCTGTCTTCTCCGTTTTATGGTAATTCCATATATCTGAACTTATATATTAGAGGAGATTGTAAAATGACATCCACAAACCATACGGCAAGCTTCGACATTCTGTTCACCAGTGATCTGCACGGGGCCATCCGTCCCATTCATTACAATACCAATGCATACCGCCCAGCCGGACTTGCCCTGCTGGCTTCCCTGATTCGTAAGGAACGTGAACGTTCACCTGAATTGATGCTGGTGGATAACGGGGACCTGCTGCAAGGATCACCCTTGGCCTCTTATGCAGCTTCACAGGTTTCCAAAAACGAAGTACATCCATTCATAACAGTACTGAATGAACTCGGTTATGATGCTGCGGTGATGGGAAATCACGAGTTTAACTATGGTCAGAATCTGTTGGGCCGAGCAGTTGAAGCTTCCAATTTCCCTTGGCTGTCTGCCAATATTGTAAAAGATGAGCAACCAGACGTGCCTGCCTTCGGTCCTCCGTATCTAATCAAAACATTGTCTACGGGTGTCAAAGTAGCCCTCTTGGGCGCAACTACGCACTACATACCGAACTGGGAGCACCCGAAAAATATTGAGGGGTTACGGTTCCTTGATGCCTTGGAAACTATTCGTGCATGGGTTAGCTATATCCATGAGCATGAACAACCAGATGTAATGGTTGTCAGTTATCACGGCGGATTTGAGAGTGATCTGGAGACAGGGGAGCCCACCGAACGGTTAACTGGGGAAAATCAAGGCTATGCCATCTGCCGGGACATCGAAGGCATCGATGTGTTGCTTACCGGACATCAGCATCGTCAGCTTACCGCTAATATTCATGGTGTAACCGTCATTCAGCCGGGCTTCAGTGGAAATGGTGCGGGGCATGTAACCGTTCAGTTGGAACAATCATCGGGCGGTAAATGGCAGATTACAGATAAGAAGGCTCAGTTGTTACTTCTGGATGAACATCATGAGGTTGAACCTGATGCAAGCGTCATGAAACTGACGGAAGAGCTGGAAACTGAGGCACAAGCATGGCTTGATCAACCCATTGGCGAGGTGGCTGGGGATTTATCCATCACCAATGCTACGGCTCTGCGACTCAAGGCACATCCATTCATTGCTTTTGTACATCAAGTGCAGATGGAAGCGACTGGAGCGCAGCTCTCCAATACCGCCATGCTGAGTGAAGAAGCTCGCGGTTTCGGGAGTCACATCACCGTTCGGGACGTGTTATCCAACTTCATCTATCCTAATACTCTGACGGTACTGGAGCTGAGTGGTCAGGATATCCGGGAGGCACTGGAACAAACGGCACGTTACTTTGAAGTGAATGCTTCTGGCGAGGTGGCAGTCAATCCGGCTTATATGGAGCCCAAACCCCAACATTATAATTACGATATGTGGGCTGGCATGGAATACGAGCTGGATATCTCCCAACCTGTAGGCAGTCGAGTTGTGAAGTTGGAACATGAAGGCAAGCCAATGGACATGAATGGCATGTACTCTGTGGTGATGAACAGCTACCGCGCTGCTGGCGGTGGAGATTATGCAATGTATCCGGGCAAAAAGGTACTGCACGAAGGTGCCACGGACATGGCCGCACTGGTGGAAGATTACATCCGTAGACATCAACCGTTAACGGTTGAACAGGCTAATAACTGGAAAGTTATTGGAAGTTAAATGAGAAAGAGCAGGTCCTGTGATCAGGATCTGCTCTTTTGTTTTCAACCTATTGCTTACTTGTTCTTGTTGAATTATCCTGTCCTGTCCCTTCATCCCACATATTGAAGGATTAACTGATATAATGCTATTGAAAATCCTAAGATACTCGCTTTCATTTTAGATGGATGATTTCTTTCGCTACGAATCAAATAAAAGAAAACCAAAATAAACCCTGCGGGGATCCATAGTTCAAAGACACCATTTGTTGTACTTTGAGAATAAATTGGCGTAATGAACGTACTAAT
This sequence comes from Paenibacillus sp. FSL R7-0026, assembly GCF_038004485.1. Lineage (NCBI taxonomy): Bacteria > Bacillati > Bacillota > Bacilli > Caryophanales > Paenibacillaceae > Paenibacillus > Paenibacillus sp. FSL R7-0026. The sequence continues at coordinate 1,181,049 of NZ_JBBORG010000001.1, read as the reverse complement.
CAGAAAGTAAAAGAAAACCGTAAAACGTCTTGTTTCTAACTGCTTGCTCCACCTTACTAGAATGAAAATAATAGTGATTGCGATAATAATAATGTGAACAGGGGGTAGAAGAATAGCAGCATTCCCAAATTTGAATTCCATTCCGCATTGCCCTCCTCTCTTTTAATGCATCACATGACTGAATTCAGGCATACGTGTAAAAATTCATTCTCATGCTTCAAAACCGCTGGCAACCGTCCAAAAACGGACCTATTCCAATATATCCTTATTTTAACATACAATCACAGTTCCGTTTTCCATTTTCCTTCAAGGGAATATGCAAAAAGAGCAGAATTGAGGAGCATCGTGCCCTCATCCCTGCTCTTTTTACATACCTACAAGTTCTCTAATACATGTCCCATATTATCCAAAATGACTATTGCGCCTTTTTACGCAGCTGACTGTAATACAGCTCGCTGTAGAAACCGCCTTGTTCCAGCAGGGCATCATGCGAGCCTTGCTCCAACAGATGCCCATCCTTCAGCACCAGAATCCGGTCTGCCTGACGGATCGTGTTCAGCCTGTGGGCAATGACAAAGCTGGTACGGCCTTGCATCAGGCGTTGTAACCCTTCCTGGATTTTAATCTCCGTGACGGTATCAATACTGCTCGTCGCTTCGTCCAGTACGAGTATTGATGGATCTGCCAAGATTGCCCGGGCAATGGCGAGCAATTGCTTCTGCCCCTGACTAATGCCGCTCCCGTCGGCCTGGAGCACTTTGTCGTACCCGTCCTTCATTCGCACAATGAAGGAATGGGCATTCGCCAGCCGGGAGGCTGCTTCCACCTCTTCATCCGTTGCGTCCAGACGGCCAAATCTTATATTTTCCCGGATCGTACCCTGAAACAGGAATGAATCTTGTAGTACAAATGCCATATGTGACCGCAGATTTTCACGCCGAATGGTGGTCATATCGCGTCCATCTACCGTTAATGTGCCACCTGTCGGATCATAGAAACGGGATAACAGCTGAATCAATGTTGTTTTCCCCGCTCCGGTCGGACCCACAAGGGCAATCATCTCCCCCGGTTTGGCTTCAAAGCTGATATCATGCAAAATGTTACGTCCTTCATCGTATCCAAAGGATACTTTGTCGAAACGAACGGCTCCCTCTACCTTGTCCAGAGATACCGCTGCCCCTTCATCCTTCGCTTCCTCATCTTCGTCCAGCACCTCGAATACGCGCTCAGCCCCCGCAATTGCGGACAATAACGTATTCCACTGGTTTGCCAGATCATTGAGCGGACGAGTGAATTGGCGAGCATATTCCACAAAGATTATAATCACCCCGACTGTAACCGAACCCTGAATCGCCAGAATACCACCGATGCCCGCAACAATCGCAAAGCTCAGGTTGTTCAATCCATTCATCAGTTTCGGGATAAAACCAGAGATCGTCTGTGCCCAGAAACCGGAAATCCGGATGCGGGTATTTCGTTCCTCAAAACCGCGAATCACCCGCTCCTCTTGCGAGAAAGCCTTAATGATCCGCTGTCCGGATAACGTCTCTTCGATGTAACCGTTAAGTTCACCGAGATTACGCTGCCGCTCCTTGAAGAGTGGTCCCGTTCTGCGCGTTATCCAACGCATGCCGATGGCCATCAGAGGCACAACGATAAAGGTAAGCAGGGTCAGTAGCGGACTGAGCCAGAGCATAACCCCAAACGTTCCGAGCAGTGTTAATACACTTGAAAAAATCTGGATGGCCGAGCTGTTCAACGTACCGCTGACATTCTCGATATCATTGGTTACCCGGCTCATAATCTCCCCCTGCTGGCGTTTACCGAAGAATGGAATCGGTAATTTGTGCAGATGGGAGAACAGATCATACCGCATGCGGAACACGGTTTCCTGTGCAATTTCGATCATCCATATATTTTGTAACCAGGATGTAAGAGAGAACAAGACATACACTGCGGTTAATCCAATCAGAAACCGAGTCCAGCTTGAGCCGGCTTCACCCGCGATGAAATCATCTACGGCCACCCCCACCATGTATGGGCCAAGCAAAGCGAGTGCGGAACTGGCAAACACCATCAACAGTACCATGGACAGCTTAACCTTGCGACGTGCCAGATAGGTCCAGATACGACCTAGCGTACCTGACCAGTTCTTCGCCCGTGCCTTGGGTTTGCGACCACCACCTGATCGTAACGTCTCCGGATCAATCGGCGGTGGCGGCTGACGGAAAGGCTCAATGAATGCTTTGAACATGCTGTGCACCCTCCCCGTATTGTGATTCATGGATTCGGCGATACAGCTCTGACGACTCCATCAGGTCTTCATGTTTTCCTTGCCCAATGAGTTGTCCATCATCAAGCAGCAGAATCAGGTCCGCCGAAGTAGTTGAACTGATCTTCTGGGTGATGATAAACGTGGTACACGATAATTCCTCCAACGCATCGAGCAGTCTGCCTTCTGTAGCCACATCCAGCGCACTTGTGCTATCGTCCAGAATCAGAATTCTCGGTCTTCGTACAAGCGCTCGTGCAATGGAAAGTCGCTGCTTCTGTCCACCGGAGAGATTCACTCCCCGTTGACCCAGCAATGTATCATAACCGTTTGGTAAATTCTCAATCGTTTCATGGATCTGCGCGCGCTTTGCGGCTTCCACGATCTCCTCCAAGGTAGCATCTTCCTGGCCCCAGGCAATATTCTCCCGAATGGAACCGGTAAACAGGACAACCTCCTGAGGCACATAACCAATCGCACCACGCAGCATGGACAGATCCAGCTCTGATGCATCGGCACCATCAATCCGTACCTTTCCTTGATCTTCTGTGTATAACCGCGGAATGAGCTGTACCAGCGAGGATTTGCCTGATCCAGTTGCTCCCATAATGGCAATACGCTCCCCCGCTTGTGCCGTGAATGTGATGTTATCCAGTACTGTAATTTCACTATTGGGATAACTGAAGCCTACACTGCTGAATTCGACCGCTCCCTGCACAGCACGCTGTTTCTTCGCCGGGTATACAGATTGCGGAAAATGCGAAGATTTCATAGATCCAGCAGATGGTGCAGACGTTGATAACGACTTCGTCTGTTCAGTCTCCGACGTGTCCTCCGTATTAAACACTTCATTCAGTCGTTGCGCCGAAGCGCTTGCTCTGGAGAAGGTTACCAGAATCCATGACAACGCAGACATGGCACCAATTGTGCGAAGCAGGTAGTTAATGACGGCGACCACTTCACCCACGGTTGCATTACCGGAGGCAATATCTACTCGTCCAAACCATAATACGGCGATGATACAAACGTTCATCATCAGTAGCATGAATGGCATCGTGGTCTCCGTCAGGCGCAGCGCGGAGATTGTGCCTTTCATCAGCTTGCCGCTGAATCCGGCAAAGCGTTCGATCTCATGGCCCATCCGTACGAAAACACGGATCAGCCGAATGCCTGTCAGATTCTCCTGGATGACTCCATTGACGGCATCCAGTCTGCGCTGCACATTGCGGAACAGCAGCGCTGCCTTTTTGATCATCCACACTACAACAATGAGCAGTACAGGCACCATGACAACCAGCAGCAGACCCAACCTCGGGTTCACGATCACTGCCATAATCATGCTACCAATCACCACCAGGGGCACACGTGTCATGAAGCGCAGACTCATGAAGACGGTGTCCTGAACCTGGGTCACGTCCCCCGTTAATCGGGTAATCAGGGACGACGTTGCGAACCGGTTAAAGACAGCATAAGAGAACGTTTGCACTTTCTCATACAACTTCTCCCGCAGATCGTATCCGAACCCCAGACTTGCATGGGATGCAAAGAACGAACTCGCAATTCCGGCAGCAAAAGCCACAACAGCACTGCCAACCAGCACACCGCCCCACAACCAGACGACAGAAAGGTCTCCCTGCTGAATCCCGTTATCAATGATCTTGGAGATCAGATAAGGCTGAGCCAGCTCCACCGCAAGCTCAATTAACATCATGACTAGGGCTGCAATCGCGGCAACTCGGTACTTCTTCAAGTAGTACAACAGCTTGATCATAAGCATTCCTCCGGCTCGGAGCACCCTAAACCGATAACACGTTCCAGCTCAGAGCCTCCATTAGACATGTTGTTTTCTCCACAGCGTCCAATATGTAATCATTTCTATGTACACATATGGTTATTATAGCGTATTTTACAATGCCGCTTCTATTCTTATTACCCTACTTTTCCCAATACAATAAACTTCTCTTCATTTTGGCAGTAAAAAAAGGAAGGTCTCCCTTCCCCACGCTAGTTAAGTGCTTATAGCTGACGTAGTTTTTCACTTAGATGCTCCCGACGTTTCACCACATATTCGCGAATTCTTTCCGGTTCACCTGCAAATACATCCATGGGCCATTTCATGTAAGGATCTTTGTTGACATCTTCACGAATCTCATTGTGTAACCGATTCACCAATGGCATAATTCGCTTCTCTGTAAAAGCATTCATCAGATGCTGACGCATCAGCTTCTTATATTGTTGACGGAAACTGCGAAATGCCAGCAATCGTCCGGTAAGTCTGTTATACCCCTGAATACGAACAAGATTGGGGTCAACTCGTGTTCCATAACAGTTCCTCCCCCAAGTACCCTCATAATCCCAAGGCAGGATGCCGTATTTTCCGCTTTTGATTTTCTCATACCATGTGTAATTCTGATGAAATCCGTCGAAGTTCCCTGTAAGCACAGCTCCACTTAACCAGCGTAAATAATTGTCTGTATCCACCCTCGACTGTAAAAAACGAAACAATTCCAGCCTGGACTTTGTGTTCAACTGCTGAATAAAGTTACGTAGCCTTGTGCGATCCACATCTTTGCCACGAATTAAGCTGTACCCTGACAATAGATCGGTACTTGTTGAAGAGGAATCCGAATTCATCGTAAAACCAGCATGATCATTCACCGCATAGAAGATACTGCGCACAGGGATTTTCCTTTGGCGAAAAAAGAAGGATTTCACTCCTTCGATCCTCAGGTATACACCCAGAAGCTGCCCGTTCAGATAGAGTACACAGTGTTGTGTAGACGGTGCGGGTACACGAATCGACTCAAAAAAACGAAAAGAAAGTGCATTACGCAACAACGAAGGATCATCATACTCCGCATTAAAATGATACGTCCGGCTGGATGTACGAATCTCAAATGATTTTTTGGGATAACCGCGTGTATGTCCTCCACGGTATCGAAGCCGGATCGGAAACGGCTTGCCGTCCATCTGCATCGTGCTATTCACAAACGTCTCTGACCATATATTGGACGTTAACTGTTGATATTCGGTTGGAGACAAGCTGATATGGTAGACAGGTAGAGCCATTTCCATCCGCCTTTCGAGTACCTGTAAGATTCGCCCGTAGGCTCTTACATCATCCTATGCAGATGCACAGAAAGTCGTACGGGCGAATGCACAGTGCTGATACTTGTCACATCCAAACTCACTTGTCATAATGCGGAATAACCAGGTTATTAATCTATAAATTTACATCATTTTCATAGATTATAGCTGAAATGGTATAAATATAGTTAACTGGCTAGTCCCTCCAAGAGGCATGTCACATATGCTTAAACTACAGACAGACACGAATGACGAATGGAAGGGGTCATAATCACATCCACCATTTTTGTCCATCTGAACTTATATCATGGAAGGGGTCAAACACAATGTCTATGAATGGTCAAGGAATGAGAGGTTTGTTGGGAAGAGAGATTAAGATTAACCGGGGAGGGCCTGATTCAGTACAAGGTACACTTACGGACGTACGCTGGGACTACATGGCGATGAACTGCAAAGAAGGAATTGTCTACGTTAATGAATCACATGTAAAAAGCATAACAGATACAGGCCGTTCCGGTGGTAACCGAAATGCAGCCATGGGGAATCCTATTCCTTCCAACACGTTTTTGGGCGTTATGCAAGCACTCCGCTTCCGCCGTGTTCAGATTAACCGGGGAGGACCTGAAAAAGTGGAAGGCATCCTGGCCGATGCCAACCAGAACCAATTGATCATGACGTTGAAAAATCAGGAGATTGTTCGTATTCCGATGCAACATGTGAAATCTGTATCCCTCGTACGTGGTGGTGGGAACAACAACAACAACAATAACAATAACAGTAGTAATACAAGTCAAGGGAACCAAGCAGCCCAAGGTAATCAGGCGGCTCAAGGCAACCAGTCTCGTGGCAACCGTTCTCAAGGGAACCAATCCCAGGGTAATAAGTCCGGCGGCAACAAGTCACGGAGCAACCAAGGCAATCGTTCTCAGGGGCAACGAGTTCAAGGCAACCAATCCCAAGGAAATAAATCTGGTGGTAACAAGTCGCGAGGCAATCAAGGCAACCAGTCCCGTGGCAACAAATCCGGCGGTAAAAAGAAGTAACTGAAATAAACTGACAACTTAAGTTATCTACCAGCTTAAAGGGGGGAATTATCATGTTGATCTTCGTCGCATTAATCTTGATTGGTGTGCCTTTTTACTGGATCGTTGCACCCGGAAGGCCCACTCCATCCCATGAACATCTGCTTCAGGCTTCGTCAGGACTTCTCCCCCTGGGAGGTGAATCACAGTAAATGCCTGACTACCAGTTGTGGTTAACCTTCGGGGTCTTTATCATCACTGTCATTTTCCTGATGTGGCGTCCTGGCGGATTGAATGAATCTATACCCACCTCGCTTGGCGCCCTTCTTCTTATTTTAACTGGAATGAGCAGCTATGCTCACATTGTTGGAATCTTCGGGATCGTATCTGGTGCAGCCGTAACAATTCTCTCTACCATTGTCATGTCGATTATTCTAGATAGCATCGGTTTCTTTCGCTGGATCGCTTTGAATATGATTGAGAAAGCACGAGGTTCCGGCTTTCGATTGTTCTGGCTAATTCTATTACTTTGTTTTCTCATGACCATCTTCTTCAACAATGATGGCAGTATTCTGATCACAACTCCGATTATTATTCGAATCTGTTCTATACTTCGTCTGAAAATGCATCAACAGTTACCCTACCTGATCTCCGGTGCCCTCATCGCTACGGCTTCCAGTGCGCCAATTGGACTTAGTAATCTGGCTAATCTGATTGCTTTGCAAATGGTTGGCTTAAATCTCAATACTTATACTCAGATGATGTTTGTGCCATCCATGCTTGCGATTATGGTGATGACCGTATTGCTGTTCTATTATTTTCGCAGAAGTATTCCCAAAGTTATTCATCATTTCCCTATATCCCTGCAGTCTTCATCAGGTTCAGGATATCATCCGCTACAGACAACTGAATCCGAGAATAAAGTAGACTGGTGGCTGTTCCGTGTCTGTATAGGCATCGTTGTATTTATCCGTGCAGGATATTTTCTAGCTGAGCAAGTCGGTATACGCATGGAGGTAGTTGCAATCACTGGTGTTATTCTCATGCTCGCTGTGCGTTGGTATCGCACCCGGACTGGACTCAAAGATGTGATAACACAAACGCCCTGGCACATTCTACTCTTTGCCTTCAGCATTTATGTTATTGTGGATAGTCTTCACCGTGCAGGCATGACCGCTTGGATCATTCAGTGGATGAAACCTATAATAGAAGGAGGAAATGCCAGCATCATTGCTGTGTCAGGGTTAATGCTCACTCTGCTTTCCAATCTATTCAACAATTTGCCCTCCGTCATGATTGGGACCTTTGCTGTTACAGATCTTCCACTAAGTGAATCCCAACTGCATCTTGCGTATCTTGCCAACATTCTGGGAAGTGATATCGGAGCCTTGCTGACGCCTATTGGCACCTTGGCAACGTTAATTTGGATGTATATATTAAAGACCCATCATATTCGAATCTCCTGGAAACAGTATATGAAAGTTACCTTTATTGTGATACCAATAAGTCTAATTGTTAGCCTAATTTCACTATATATTTGGACATCTATTCTCTATTGAGAGGAGGAATACTGTGGAACTTCTTACGCATTGGCTGGGTAAATCCGTCGAATTGGAGCTGTCTGGCTGTAAACTACCGATCCAGGGTGAGATCATTGATGTAGGCCAGGATCTGATTGTAGTCTACGGAAACCAGCGATTTGTTTATATTCCACTTCATCATGTTCAAACCATGCATGTCCACTCAGCAGATGATACAAGTATGATTGTGCCAACACCTGACCCCGAGATGGATCACACCAACATCTCTTACCGCAAAATGCTGATGAACGCCCGTGGACGTTTCAGTGAAATATCCATCGGAGGGAAAACACTGCATGGTTATATTACAAATATCATGAATGACTACTTTATGTTCTACTCTCCGTTATATCATTCTATCTATGTTTCCATTAATCATCTGAAGTATATTATTCCTTCACCTACTAACAGCACACCCTACTCCCTTAGTAAACAACATTTCCCTATGCAACCTTCGTCCATGTCACTCTCCCGTACACTCGATCAGCAACTTCATAAAATGATAGGTGAACTTGTTGTACTCAACCTCGGTTGCAAGCCTTACCGAGCAGGGTTATTGAAAAATGCAGACAACCACTTGCTTGCATTGGTAGAAGCAGATGGGACTTCTTTAATTATGCATACCGATCATATCCAAACCATTCATCTTCCTTGAATATCAGAAGAAGAAGAAGAAGAAGGTTCATCTGCCTATGGCTGATGAACCTTTTTTTCAACTTTACATCCTACCATCTTCTACGTCCACGGTCACCCCGGTAGTCATCATTCAACTCGCCCAGGCGATCGTACGTCTCCTTATATATCCGAATCACGGCCTGAACTTTGATAAAATCAGCATCTTCCGGTCCAAGTCCCTCCATAAACATTCTCTGAATGATCTGTTGGAAGAATTGTACTCTGGCCTCAATCTGTTCTTGCTCAAGCTGTAATATGTCTTCGAAACTGTGGTTCCCTATGTAATCCATTAACTCATCATCATGTGTGGAATAATCTGCGTTTCTCCGATCTGCTACCCATTCATCCGGCTCGTCGGACTGGAGATTAACACTGGTGCGTAATTGGGATAAGATGATTTTCTCTTTAGCCAACATGACATGAAAATCTTTGTTACGGAGCAGCTCCGATACAATCAGACTGCACATTTCACGGTTTTGGATCAGTATGCCGTCAAATGGATGCAGCGTCCACTCCCCGTTTGCATAATACAGGTTAAAGTTAAAGAACTCACTGCCATATTTGTATTGAATATTAATCTTGGTCTCATCAATAATCTCGAATGAAAAGTCCAGCATGTTCAGCAAGCTCCTTCGCACAACCCCAGATTTTAGCTATATTCTATCAAATAAATGAAACAAAGAGACGCACTCAGCGTCCCTCGCAGAAAATAAAACCATGTAGTGATGCCCATGCCATATGCAGCGAGTCTTACCCTAATCCAGGAAAGATCCTAATGCACTGGAATCCGGTTTGTTTTTCTCCGGAATAGCAGCAGCCTTCGGCCCTTCCAGACCCAGTCGATCGCTCATTTTGGCGTTAAGTGTTGTCATCTTGTTGGTATAGTCATTACAGCTCTCGATAATCCGGCGATTAGACTGCTCGGACAGATCCAGCGCAGACATTAGATCACCCATCGCCTGATTGACTGCTTCAAGGGACATGGCCGGTTTGGACAAGAGTTCATTTGTTTTCTCAGTCGTTGTCTTCAACAATCTGGCGTTCTCCTTGAATTGATCTTCAATCGTCTTATTCGTAGCTTCCACAGCAGAAATGACCTTCTCCTGATCATTGAGTGCCATTGCAATCATGGCCGAAACGGTGATTAGATTTGCTGTTTTATCAATAGCGTTATTAACCGAATCAATCAGCTTGTCATTGTTATCATTAATGATATCGGTAGCTGCGATCGCCTGATTGTACAGCATGATCATCTCTGTCATGGATTGGGTACGTGTCACCACTTTGCGTAACCCACGCTCCAGATGTGCTTTACGATTCTCGTTCTCAGGCTTGGCGATCTCAGTTTCAAACAATGCTTTCAATTGATTACCGAAGGAAATTTTGGTCTGCAGATTGTAGATTTCCTGAATGGAAGAACGTTTCAACTGACGCATATTCACGATGCTTTCTTCCAGGTTGTCCTTGCCGTCCCGCAAACCGTTAATGATGGCGTCAATGTTCGTACGAACAGATTGATAACGGTATACATAGTTTTTCAGCGGGCTTTTACGTAACAACTTCCCGACAAAACTAACATTTTTACTCTGTTGCAAACTTTCACATTCATCACGGAGCTTCAGGATCATGTTGGATACCTCTGCCCGATTCCCGGACATTAGTTCATTGACTGGACGATCAAGCAGCTTGAGAGTCTGTCCTGCTCTCTCTTGTGTTTTCACGCCCAACTTGCCGATATCATCCATTAAGGTATCCAGGTGAGCCGGATCACTTTGGGACACTTTCTGAATAAGCTGCGTTGCTTCCTGGTTAATCCGTTGCTCATCTTCCTGCTTCAACTGAGCCCATTCCGTTGCCATGCCAATCCCTCCTATAATTCAGAGCTGTTATACCGTTGATGTATTAGTTCCGCTTTGTTCTGGAGCTCCATTAAGTCTTTATGTTCAATCGTTGATACAATATCCGATATCTTGGAATCCACGTCTCGAAGACCATTCAGCAACATACGCCGGTTATTGCGTTTGGCTTCTCCACTTAAACGTAAAAATGGGTTAATAAAACCGTTCAGGTCTTTCAAAATCAGTCTGCGCACCGTATGGTTGATATCCCCGTTATTTAGCTCCTGAAGGGAAGGGATCACACGCTGCAAACGGGCAAACAAAGCCAGTGATTTTTCCACGATCTCATTATCCAGCTCGTTCTTCTGACCTTCGGAGATGATCATGTCCTCCAGAACTTCCAGGTATTCAATCACCGGATCAAATACAGGATCTGGTTCGGTGCGGGAAGGCTTCGCTTGTTCTGAGCCCGCATGTTGTGCGGGAGTGGAACTCGAATGGGGCTGTGCTGTAGAAGTCTCATTAACCCCTGTTGGCACTTCGCTCGGCGCTTGTCCCCCATTCAAGCGGGATGGTTCATTTCCGATATCTGTAATGGGTACAGGGGCTGATGACGAACCCTCGACCTGTGTACGTGACGTGGAACGTGAAGGAATTAGTCCCCCGACCACAGTTGCCAGTGCCGGAATTGCCCACGTGATGACATCCGGTAGAAAGGGACTCGAGATCGCCGCGAGACCATAACCGACCAATGCGCCTATACCTATCTTCGTTTTCCGTAACATTACTTGTCCTCCTGCCTTAACAACACATACAGTGCATATTCAAAAAGTCTGGTTTTCAGTACCGAGAAGATGGAATGAAGATAGAAATGGAGTAGCGGAGCGTAGGAAAACTACGTGAGCAACCACAATGTTTCCAAAGGAAACATACTTCGTAAGCCTCCCGCTTATTTCGGCTGAATTTCATATTCGATGCTGATGATGCCGTAAGGCATTATTCGTAATCAAAAGTAGACTTTTTGAATAACCTCTCATCCGTATTGTAAAAAAACCATCCAGAAGGTGTCAATGTTGAGGGAAATTCTCAGCTAGACGTGGTGTACTCCGCTTACCTTCTGAACGTCGATTATAAATGGCTGTTCGATATGACTTCCCAGTATGCCAAACTTCGGATGAAGTGGTCCAATATCATGGCCAAGTGCAGACTTGACCGCCAGATACGGGAAGTTCACGCCCGACAGACAAGACATGTGCAACCCACCCGACATACGCGGATTGATCTCCAGCAGCTTCGGTGTATCCTTGCGATATTTCATCTGTATATTAAAATTATAAGGAATTCGATATACTTCTGCCACATTGCGGGCAATCGCCAGCAATTCCTCGTTTTCTTCAAGCAAGCGCAAACGTCCTCTTTCTTTTCTACGCGGAATGGCCGTTATAAGTTTCCCATTGCGATCCGAAAGACAATCAATGCTGTATTCATATCCTTCCAGTACCTCCATCACCATGACATTTTGAAAGGACGGAGCAGAAGAGAACGCACGCAGGGCATCTTCATATGAAATCGAGTTAAGCGCATATCCGAACAACTCTTGCAACGGATCACGCTCATTGTTGATCACCCGGAATCCCATGCCGCCCTCACCATTACATGGTTTGAAGCATACATCATGTCCACGTGCACGCAGCGCCTCATAGGCTTGCTGGAATTGTGCGGCATTATTAACCGTGAAATAATCCGGAATCTCCATAATGCCCTTCTCACGCACCGATTCATAGAACCGGTCTTTCTCCATCAATTGTTCCAGCAATTCCGTATCCGAGCATACGATAACCCGTGTACCGATCTCTTCGAACAGGGAGATATGTCTGCTGATGTCCAGCATGTTCCAGCGTGGAATAAACACATCAATCTGATGACGACGGCAAAAGTCGAGGCAAAAATCTACATATTCCCGGCCCGTTACACGCGGTTCAACTTCTGCAACATCACAGCCCTGTAATGCCATGTGTCCCGGATCAGGATGAGTACCGTAGATCTCAAATTCCATGCCGTCCTCATTGTCCCGAATTGCATTCATATAATGATACGTTACAGAGAACCAACGGTTGAAGTAAATCTTCATTTTTTTCATTTATACGGTCTCCCTTATCTCGGCATGGTCTATCTGGGTCTGTTGATCGTTATGAATACGGTGGACGTAATCGAGAATCTCATCAGCTGCAAAAGCACCGAATTGTTCCGTAAATTGATACGGTACCTGCTCAGGTACACGCTGTCTCTCCACATGTAACTCTCCGTGAGACGGAGCAATGGCGTAGTGCGCAAAGTCCAGCAAACAACGATCCAGCAAGGAATCACCCGAAGCAATCACAGGCACATCGCCAATGCGTTGCCTAATATGCTCCACTGCAGCTCGTTTGTTCACGGCCGAAGGCACCAGATAGAGCTTCCGCCCCTGAATCGAACTCTCCCATCCCAGCGTCTCTAACACCCGAATCTTTTCCGCAATATGCTCCATTGGAAGCTTGTCACGTTCGATCAGCAATGCAAAGAACAGCTCATCACACAATCGCTGATTAATTACCCACTCCGGGCTCAGCACATCGTCAAATAAATCCAGGATCTCTTCGGGAGTAGCTGCCTGCTGACGAAGCAAAGAACGAATATGCAGATTCCATTCATCGTCTACCTGACCGTCAACAATGATGTTGCCACCATTACTCGTCACCGCATATTTCGGTATACATTCGCTCTGAAAAATATGAATGCGCCGGTACTGCTCCACGGTACGTGTCGTCACCGGCATAAATACAATGTCTTGTGGCAAAGACTGCAACCGCTCCAGTGCATATGCTGACATAAAAGCGGACAACTTGCCGTTAATCCACTCTGCGGGAACAAGTCCCGGTGTATCTTCGGGAATACGGAGCGCACGACGGGAGTACACCAGCGTCTGGTCCAGATCACTTGCGTAGATCATCATTCTCCTCCACCTCCCAGGGATTGAATAATGCCGCAACAGGAATAGGTTAATCCCGGATATACCTCGACCGGCACATTTCTGTCTCTGGCGAGCATCATGATATGTTGCAAATCCGGATTATCCAGACGGTCCACAAGAATCTTCCAAGGGACACGGCGCAGTAACACCCGGGTTGTTTCTCCGATTCCAGGTTTGATCAGATTGATGTTCGCAATACCAAAGGATTGCTGGATGGACTCGATATCCTGCCAGCCTTTCCAGGTGATTTCCGAAGTACCAGTAGCATTGTCCTCCGTTTGAATCTCCGCCAGATCCATCATTTGCGGAAAATGCTGAGCGATAGTATCCACGTATTGGGTCGACACATCGTCAGAGGACCATTCACGATACCATTTGGCCCCGTGAAAATCTGCCGGTCCAATCAGATCATCGCGAAGTACTGTACGGCTCACCAGTCCCGATACCGTGGAATTCAGACAAGCACTAGGAATAAGATAATCTTCCCTTGTCCCAAAGGTGCCTGAGCATTGCCCCGGATCGGCCAACACGGCAAGATCATCATCGAGACTTATGCCATAAGTCCGTTCCATTTGGTCACAGGATTCTTTCAGCACTTTGCGAATAGCCCCTTTTCCTGTCCAACCATCTACAAACTGAATGGCTGTTTCCAGACCATGCTGCTGTAAAATATATAAAATTGCGTTCTCGTCCATACCCTTGCCACGAATAATTGAAATGCTATAATGCGGAATCGTCACTTTGTATTTCAATTCAATATAACGTTTGATCAGGATGCCCACAGGTGTTCCGGCTCGAGCCAGAGATACCAGCACAAGATTCAGTCCCCTGCGCTCTACAATCTTCTCAGCCACAATGGCGGTATGACGCGCGATTCTTGCAGCGGATTGTTCCAGTGTCTGATGGAACAGCTCGATGTATTCTGCTGTGGGCTGGTATTCCACGGGCAGCATCTCCGAATAATGAACCCCGGATTGAATCGCCTGCTCCCGTTCACCCGTTCCCTTTTCCAGATCCACATGGCTGATATCCTTCAGTAGGAAAACAACGTCGGATGCAGCATAGCTGCCCATCGGCTCGGGAGACGGAATCTCACGTTGTCTGATTAGCTCCAGTGTAGTTAAGTTCATTGCTCGTTGTCCCCTGTCTTCTCTGGCAAGCCGCAATATACGATATGAATGTGTCCGCATCCCAACTGCCCCAGTACCTTCAACATCGGTTCCATTCGTTCTTCGGACATCTGTCTCTCCAGCAGCACAAAAATCTCGTCATATTGTCCTGGAGCGATGTTATAGATAAAGTTACGAACGGATGCGTCTTCCGGTGAGGCATATCCAGCACCACTACGAACAGCATATTCTGGAGCCGGATGTGTATGGATTGGACTGCGGGTAGTGGATTGATACAACACGCCTTCCCCCATCTCGGCAGCAACACGCATTGGAATGTACATGAACTCCCCTGTTCCCATCACCAACGTCCGTTCTCCCTTACGCTGCGACCGAAGTCGTTCTGCAATCCGGCTAATCTCCTGACGTAGTACGCCATTATGACGGGATTGCATACCAAACCTGCCCGTATGCTGGACGTAGCTCGCTGTGCTACGTTTACCTTCACCATCCTCCGAAGTGGCATGAAGCTGATGGAAGGCATCGGCAACGGTAGTGGACTGAAGCGTTACGGCAGGATGAGATAGCTGCTCATCCTGGGGTGTTGGTTCCAACTGGGGAGTACCCACCACTTCAATGCGGCCCTTCAACAGGCTTAACGGTGTAATGGTAATTCCCAATTCAGCTTCCAGTTCGGCAAACCGAAGTTCGTCCGCTTCCGTACGCCAGTCCAACAGTGAAGCAATCACATATTGCTTCCGGGGATATCTGGCCTGAATATCCCTAATGATATTCAACGTGGTTTTGCCCGTCGTAATCTCGTCGTCCACCAGAACAATCGGGCCTTCTCCTGCAAAGGCTTCATGATCCAGCGCATAACAACGATGAGCCATCGCGTGGGAATGTTCTTCTTCAAATTGAATATCTGGATGCATCGCTGGAACATATTCGCGAGTGGTGTGAATATAGGAAGCTTGATCAGCAAACATCTCGTACATGCTGTGTCCCAACGCTGTAGCTGTCTCGGCAAAACCAACAAAACGAATCGTTTCCGGCAAACTCAAGCTTTCTTGCAACAGCATGTTGTATACTTGCCGGGCTTGTTGGGGGTCAATCAGCCCCTCGACCATTTCCCGTTTCCACTCGGTGATCTGAACTTTCGTCTCTTCCGTCTTTTCAGTCAGATGCTCATATAACAGAACAGCCAATGCCGCGCCGCTCAGAAGCGAGGTATACGGGTTAACCGGGATGTGCTTGCCCAGCAGTCTGCTTACAAACAGAAATGAACGTTTCTTATTGATTCGTGCAGCCATGGAAAATAGAGATTCTAGTGGAAGTTGCAGCGGGTTATGTGTAACCTGAATGTTCAGACTGAATTGATCAAGAATTGGGAACGTAGTTGTGTTGTTGCTCATGCTTGGGCAAGAGCCCGACAAAATGCTGCTGTTCATGTAACACCCCATATATTTGTGATCGGATTAGAATTCGATTCGCCCAGCTCAAGTGTGGTTTAATCTCATTCATTTTGTTATAGTAATTACTTTTGAACACACCCAGGCTACCGTCATTACGGGCGATGATGTCTTGTGCATCGGAATATTCCTCATGTGTAACAACGTACATCGCTTGTACGGGCTTAATATGAGAAGGATGAATGATCGTTTTGCCTACAATTCCATTTTCCTTGTCCATCATGACTTCACGCATCAATCCATCCATTGTGTTCGTAATATATTTCATTCTCAGATGCAGCCCTGATTTGCCCAGGGTTTCTTCGAATGGAGTCTGTCGTAATTGAGGTTTGAACACGCGCTCCCGCTGACTGAAATATTCCCAGACAGGACCTGAGATCACATACGGCTTGTCCATCCGTCCAAACAGATTGATAATATCCGAGATGCAGTCACGGATCGTGGCGATATCGTATATGGTCAATTCCGGGCTTCGGCGTAGTCCAAACAAGCTGGAGAAATCGGTCGCACCTATGCGTACATTGAGCACATATTCAACATTTTCATCGAGGATGTTTCGAAGGCCCAGTAAGGTCTCCCAACGTGTCTCCCGATATATAATTGAAGCCGTTTCCAATATAGGCATTCCATAGAGAACGGGATAATGCTCCGGTTTCCGTTGATTATACTTGCGGATCTGGTCAAAATAGGCTCTTCCATTGCCCACACAAAACTTGGGCAAAGCCACGCCTGTCAGCATGGACACCAATTCTCCCAACGTATCAATGAGACGTTCCAACTGTTGTGGTGAACGTACACGAGCAAACAAAAGAGGCATTTGATCCTGACTCAGCATGCCTGTCTCCATATAAGTCATCAGTTGAGTTAGATGCTGTACCAGACACTGCTCGGCAAACTCTACTTGGTCGTCACCCACAGCGTCCTCCAGATCAATAATAATGGTCGTCAGACCTTCATGTTTACCATTCATAATGTCGTCCGCGATATGTGTGCGCGTCGCGGGCATATATAAAGCAGCCCCAACAGCATATGCCAGTAGATCTTTGGAAGTCCGGTGATTGAACGAGACGGGTGAAGAGAAAAATAAAGTATCTTCTTCTTCCAGACTCAAAAAGTTAAAATATTTCAGGGTTGTCTCCTCCTCGCACCTTTGGCAATAGCCAATCTGCAATAGTTGATTCCAGCTGTCGGGGCATAAAAACCAATCCCTCCTTAGTCTGGAGGGATTGATGGTCTATTATCGAGGATAACGTTGGTCAACAGTATCCTTGCAATGGTGCTGACCGATACAGCATTTATATTGAATAATTACGAATGATTATTTTCTTCCTGCAACCCACTGCATTCCCCAATCATGAGCTTCGTCCAACGCCTGATGCCCATTATAGAACTGCACGATTCGTTCAATACTGAATGTCTCATTGTTCACATTACGTAACATCGCGATGCCACACATGCCAAGCGGGCTCCCATATTCATTCATTCGGACAATGATATCGGGACCGTCCTTCTGCTGAATGGTTACCACACCGTCTACTTGAGACCAGTTAGCCACACCACCATAAATATAGGTAAATACCAAGATGCGCTCAATTTCTGAGATACGGGCACCATTAATCCGCAGATTCTCTCCCGTCTTAACCGATCCTGTCCGGTCATCCCCATCCAGTGCAATATAAGGGAAACGATTCAGTGAACCAAACGTCTGTCCCAAGGCCTGAATCACATCTCGTGTACCATCCTTCATCTCGAACAGGCAACCCAAGTCCAGATCCACACTCTTGCTACGACCAAATAACCCTTTGCTACCCTGTTGATTCCAGTTCAGGTTAATCAGGATTTCACCAAGTCCCCCCGCATTTTTCTTGAGGTTAATGGTGTCGCCCTTCTTCTTCAATTCAATTTTGCTGAAATTGATCGAATTCACAGGAGCAGGCGTCGGCTCTGGTGCCGGGGGTGGCGGAGTCGGTACAGCTGTCGGGGGAACGGTTGAAGTCGTTGGTGCAGGGTCTGATCCACCATCCACATCCACACCAAAGTTAGCGCAGAGTGCATTCAAACCACCTGCAAAACCCGATCCTATCGCATTGAACTTCCATTCTCCGTTATGACGATACAATTCACCGATGACAATCGCGGTCTCCACTGTAAAACCGCTTCCCAGATCATATCTCATTACTTCCTGACCTGTAGCTGCATTGGCAAACCGTAGAAAACCATGCTGAACCTGTCCAAAATGATGGCGTCGTGCTTCACCGTCATGAATCGTCAGGCTGAAGGCGATTTTCTCAATTCGGGCAGGGATTTTGCCAAGATCAATAGCGAATTGTTTCTTCTCGCCACCACCCTGTCCACCATCCATATACGTGATAAACGCGGTAGAGGGCTGGTTATAAAAGATAAAATCCTCATCTCCAGCCACTTTATTGTCTGAACCCAGAAGGAATGCTGATGTGTCCAGCTCCACACCCGAGGCTGCCTCCCAACCAATGCCTACCGTTAGACGGGACAAACCCGAGTTGGTTTTGGTCAGATCACTCTTCTGGCCTTTCACGACAGAAATCGCCATAGCAGACTCACCTTTCTTATGCCAAGTTATTGTGCATCCAGTCCGTAATTTTTGCATAAAGCAGATAGTCCACCTGTGAAGCCGCTGCCTACCGCCTGGAATTTCCAGTCCGCACCTGCACGGTAAAACTCACAGAACACCACAGCTGTTTCTGTAGAGTAGTCTTCTCCGAGGTCGAACCGAAGCACTTCCCGATCACTTGCAGCATCTACAACACGAACAAAAGCATTGGAGACTTGTCCAAAATTCTGCCCTCGTCCATCTCCATCGTAGATGGTTACAGTAATACCGATCCGGTGAATGTGCGCAGGGATTTTGCTGAAGTCAACAACAACTTGCTCATCATCGCCGTCACCCTCACCCGTACGATTATCACCGGTATGTGTCACTGAACCCGCACCGCCGCTTGGATTGTTGTAAAAAACAAAGTCATCCGTACCTTTGGCTTTTCCATCTTCGTACAACAAAAAAGCCGAAGCGTCCAGGTCAAAATCGACTCCACCACTATATTTGTTTGTGTCCCAACCTAAACCAACTACCACACGGGTAAGGCCCGGATTCGTTTTAGTCAGGTCAATACGTTGTCCTTTGGCAAGACTGATCGTCATTTGTTTTTCCACCTTTCCAAGATATGTGATTAAATGAAAAGGAGAACCGTCCAGGAGACGGTTCTTCCCATCCTGTAAGTCGTTCTGTACGTCCTATTGCAAACCGTAATCGCGTGTCAATCCAACCAATCCATCCTGGTAACCACTACCGATGGCGCTGAACTTCCACTCGCCGCTATGACGATACAATTCACCAACAACTACACCCGTTTCAATGGAGAAGTCTTCTCCCAGGTCGAAACGAATCAGTTCTTCGCTGTTTGCTTCGTTGACGATTCGCACATAAGCACGGGAGACTTGTCCGAAGTTCTGGCTACGTTCTGTAGCTTCGTAAATCGTAATAGAGAATGCAATTTTCTCTACATTTGCGGGTACGTTAGGCAGGTCGATATTGATCTGCTCATCATCACCATCGCCATCTCCTGTACGGTTGTCACCGGTGTGAACAACAGAACCATTTTCATTTTGTGGATTGTTGAAGAAGATGAAGTTTTTCTCGCCTTCTACTTTACCGTTTGCATTGGCACAGAATACCGATACATCCAAGTCAAAGTCTTTTCCGCCATCATACTTATTGGTATCCCAGCCCAAGCCTACTGTGATTTTTGTCAAACCTGGGTTCGTTTTAGTCAGATCGATTTTTTGACCTTTAGAGAGATTAATTGCCATCGTATGATCATCCTCGCTTATTTAAGTGTATTGTAGTTATCGTGACATATGAATATCAGGATTATTGTCGATTTAGGTTAAATCTTGTACTTAGGAGTACCTGCGAGCGAGTTCGTTGATATGTACCGCATGGGAACCCTCTCCAATTGCCGAGAATTTCCATTCGCCTCCATGACGATACAATTCACCACAGATCAACGCTGTTGAACCTGTGTAGTTATCGGATAGATTGAACTTCACGAGCTCACTGGAATTTTTACCATCCAGAATACGAATATAAGCCTTCTCAATCATGCCAAAATCTTGCTTGCGATTGACACAATCGTAGATATTAACAACGATTAATACTTTATGAACATCAGCAGGAATACGGGACAGATCCATTTTGATCTGTTCGTCGTCACCGTCTCCCTGTCCTGTTAAATTGTCACCTGAGTGGATAACCGAACCACATGCGCTTTGCTTGTTGTGGAAGCAAACCAGGTTGGAGTCCTTAACCAACTTGCCTTCTTCATTCAACATGATCGCCGATGCATCACAATCGATATCCGCTTGTTTCTTTCTTCCGAAGAACCCTTTGGCAGTTACCGGGTCCCAACCGAGACCAGCAATCACCTCAGTAAGTCCTGCATTGCCTTTGGTTAAATCAATCTTCTGTCCTTTGACCAAATTAATGCTTGCCACTGATTTTCACCTCCCTTCACATGTAAAATATCTACTCTACTTAGAGATTGAATTCACTCGGGTTCAGTCCAAGTACGATGCATATCTCGGCAACGACTCTTTTCTCCTGATCATCAAAGTTGCCGTCCGCTGAACCAATCGCACTGCATACACCCACAATAACGCGTCCTACATCCGGCTTGGCTTTGAATTTCCCAATGGCTTTCAGCGCTTCCTGCTTCCCGATCTCTGGAGAAAACTCAAAGTTCGCGACATAATGATTGAAACGTGTAATCACTTCAGCCATATCAAATACTTTCAATTCCTGACTCAGGTTGATGTAACCGGCCATCTTGTTCTTTTCCGCTTCGTCAATGGAACCATCTGCAAAAGCAACCAGTGCACAACCTGCAACCACGGCATCCATAAAATCTTTATTTTTAAACTTTTTGACTTGCTCTTCAAGTCCTTGTTTTGTTGAATTTAACCAGCTTTTAAATGAACTCATACTCAACCTCCAATAGTTTCAACCTGGTGTTCCGTACATTCTTTTCAAGATTTTTCAGTAACTTTCATGTCTACATCATGTTGAATATAAGTTAAATTATTCCTTTACTATACTCTGAAATACGGCAATATTCTACATTAAAAAACAATTAATACCTTATGATACGCATCGTTCTGGATATAGTTTCAAGCAAGATGCGAGAACTTTCTATTCACTTCATTTTTCAGTCAAATATTCCCCTATTTGAAGCCCAAGCATAAAAAGGCTCTGATCAGGGGATCAGAGCGCTTATTTCTACCAACACCAAAATTATAAATCTTATGAATGATTTGAATCCATGAATTCACTCTGCTTTTTCAAAATCAGCCTGTTGTTGTTCATAGATTTCATAGAAGTCGTCCCAGACTAGTACATTATCCTTTTCCTTGCTCCACCAGTCTTTGTACCATGCTTCAATCTCCGGGCCACCGCCCTGTTCCCACTTCTGCTGTGCTTCGGCAGAAGCCTGTTCCACCGTATATTTGCTTCCGCCAATGATGGAACGGGTAAAGATATCGTTAATGGCTGTCGTCACATTGGTCAGCTTCACCTGGAGTTCCTTCGGCAACTGCGGCATATGTTCCGAATGGGTAACGCCCTCTCCCACCGGAAGATCCGTCATGTATACCTCACGCGCTTCCTTGAAGAGTCGAAGTCCTTCCTTCTGGGACGGAATCTCCTCGCTGAACAGCATTTCTGTGTACCCGCATTTGCCTTCCTCCAGACGGCTGTACAACATGGCGTAATCGCCTGCCCAGCTGATCTCCTGCTTGTATTTCTCCTGATCGGAGATACGCGGACAGCCTTGATCGTTCAGCGTATAATGCGTGTTTTCAAATCCATTTTTGAAGGTTCGGCCTGACTCTGCTTTGGTAAGAAAATCGATATATTGCATAACTGCTTCCGGATTTTTGGCTCGTGCATTCACAGCTGCAGTCATCTGAACCGGGTTATTCCACACCATCGTGTGCTGTCCTACGGACGTGGTTGGCAGAGCGATGACCTTTAATTTGGCTTCGGGAACATTCTGCATCAGTGTATCCAGTTCCTTCGCTGCAAACCCGGTATAATCCGAAGTCATGGCCGCGTACATACCGATTTTGCCATTCAGGAAATCCTGCTTCGCCTTGGCCCCGTCCTTGTCGGTCAATAAGTCCTTATCCACCACGCCTGCTTCATACAATGCACGTTTGAATGCTGTCGCTTCCTTCATGTTGTTGGGACCAACCACCATCTCCCCGCCCTCCACATTCACCCAGTTGGCGTTGTACATATAGCGAAACAGACCCGCTGTATCGCCAAACTGAAATCCACCGATGCCGTATGTATCCTTAGCTCCGTTTCCATCGGGATCATTCTCCGTGAAGGCCTTGGCTACCGCCAGCATCTCTTCTTCATTAGTCGGTACCTCTAGATTCAACTTTTCCAGCCAGTCTTCCCGAATGAAAAAGCTCGTTAGTGGAAACACCTCGTTCATACGTCCCACTTCATAGAGCTTCCCATCGCTTTTGATGCCGGCCTTCTTGAGCTGGGGATATTTCTCCATCAAGGCTTTGTATTCCACACTCGAGTTCTCGATCAACTCATCCAGTGGCATCAGCTGTTTCTGATTAAACAGTGTGTTACGGATGGGCGTACCGAATTCAAAAATGATATCCGGTGCGCTGCCAGAAGCGAATAATACGTTAAGTTTGGACTGGGATTCCCAGCGGGGAACTGCTGTATATTTTACATTTGCCGGGCCATTCTCGTTAATCCACTTGGACCACATATTATCTTCGATCGTACCCATGCCGCTTGGGACCGCGCCACGATCATAGATCGTTGACGTAATGTTCCCCCTGTTGCCTTCCCCTTCCGCCTGTTCGCTACCGTTACCTCCTGTACATCCCGCCAGCAAACCACCGATCAAGCCCAGAACGAGACCCGACTTCATCCATGCCTTCATCGTTAACGCCATAGATAAGACCCTCTTTCTCTCCTGTAATATGAACCCATGCGGGTTAACCCACAGCCTGCTTTAACCTTTAATTGATCCAAGCATGACCCCTTTAACGAAGTACTTCTGCAAGAACGGATACACTGCCAAAATGGGTATGACCATCACAATGACAGCTGCTGCCCGGATGCCTTCCGGGGTCAGATTCGATATCATCGTTGGATCGGTAAAATCCTGTACATTCAGATTGGACATAATCATATTTTGGACAAGCACGGTCATGTTGTATTTGGACGTATCATTGATATAAATCATCACACTCATGAACGAATTCCAGTAACCCACGCCGTAAAAGAGAGCAATAGTCGCCAGCAAAGGTTTGGATAATGGCAACACGATTCGGAACAAAAGCCCCAGTTCACCACAACCATCGATGCGCGCAGCCTCGTCCACTTCCCCCGGCAGATTTTCAAAATAAGATCGCATAATCAGCATGTTGTACGTGCTCACCAGACCCGGTAGCCAAAGCGCGCCGTAACTGTTCACAAGACCGAGATTTTGCACGACCAAATAAGTCGGGATGAGTCCACCGTTAAAAATCATTGTGAACACCATCGCCATCGTAAAGAAGCGCCGGTGATAAAAATGTCTACGTGACAGCGGATATGCCGCCATAATCGTTACCGCCATGCTGAGCCCTGTACCGATCAATGTGATCTCCACACTGTTCCAGAATGCATTCAGAATCGGCGTTCCCGTAATTAGGCTGTGATAGGAGAACCAGGTGAAATCGACGGGCCATAACCCCACTTGACCTGAAACAACCGCTCTCGCATCACTAAATGACAAGGCAACAATGTTCAGTAAGGGCAGGATACAGCTGACGGCAACCAATGACAACAATACATAATTGATTAGATAAAAGACTTTTTCTCCTTTGGTTTTTCTCATGCTGTTCTCCCTCCCTACCACAAACCTTCGTTAAATCGCCGCGCGATATAATTGGCACTAAAAATGAGGATAAATGCAACCAGTGATTCGAACAATCCCATCGCCGTTGTCAGGCTGAACTGTGCTCCCTGAAGACCGGTGCGGTAGATATAGGTACTGATTACATCCGCTATCTCATTGACATTGGAATTCTGAAGCATATACACCTGGTCGAATCCGACCTCCATCACCCGCCCCATCGACAGAATCAGCAGGAGAATAATGGTAGAGCGTATACCCGGAAGGGTGACATGCCAGATCTGGCGCATTTTGCTGGCCCCATCCATCTGTGCAGCCTCGTATTGACTCGGATCAATGGTCGTTAGTGCCGCGAGAAAAATGATGGCATTGAAGCCCATGTCCTTCCAGATCCCTGAGCCAACAAACACCGCAACCCACGAACCCTTGTTGTACAAGAACGGATAAGGTGCTCCCGTCCAGGCCTCGACCCAGCGGTTTACGATCCCATTCTCCAAAGAGAAAACCGTCATGATCATCATCGCAATAATGACCCAGGAAAAGAAGTGTGGCATATAGACCACCGTCTGCACCGTTCGCTTAAAGGCCATGTTTCGCACTTCATTCAGCATAATGGCCAGAATGATCGGAATGGGAAACCCGATAATGATGCTTAACAGACTGAGGAACAAGGTGTTGCGAATAATCTCCACCGTGCGCGGATCACTGAACAGCGTCTGAAAATGCTGAAAGCCCACCCATGGACTGTTCCACAGCCCATCATAGAAGTTGTAATCCTTAAAGGCCATGACCAGCCCTCCGATGGGTGCATAACGAAAGGTAAGGTAGAACATAATCACCGGAACAAACATCAAGATTAACGGTATATTCATCTTGAATCGTCGAAGCCGCTGCTGCCGAATCCGATGCTTCATCTCACTGTCCGGCGGTTGCAATCCAGACGGCGGACCTGCGGTCAGTTCCCCCTTCACATCCATCACTCCTCTCTGCTGTTGATGTACTATAGTTGTATTTTAGATAAAAATGTAAGCGTAAACATTTGTTATTTAACGATCCTTTTATAATTTTCTACGCAAAAATAACCCCACATGGTGGGGTTGAACTTGGAAACGAACAGATATTAAGAGGAGGTTTCTCTATAATTTTGACCCTGCAGCAGTTCAAGGGGGATTGCTACCGGGCACTTCACTTGGCTACTTGCTTGCGATATTCGCGGGGCGATACCCCCGTCATCTGTTTGAATACAGTTGTAAAATAACTGGAGTTATCGAACCCGGTCAGTTCCGCGATATCTGCCATGCTCTGCCGAGTGCTATGCAGCAGCAGCTTTGCCTTATCAATTCGGCGCTTGCTGACATATTGGCTGAAGCCTTGTCCTGTCTCTTTTTTGAACAAATGGCTCAAGTAGTTGGGTGTCACATGAACATGGGCAGCCACGGCCTGCAACGTGCAGGTGCTGGAATAGTTCATTTCAATATACTGTATAACTCGTGTAACGACATGATCCTGCTGTTCCTGAGTAAGCCGCATCAGCATATCCACCCACTCTTCGCTCTTGCATCTGGCCCAAGCGATGACTTCAGGCATGGTATGAATCCAGAGCAGTGGATCTGGGGCAGTTGAGTCCATCCCACCGGATTCCTGAGGCTGAAGCTGTTGTACCAGCAAGTCTGTCATGACCTTCATAAGCATATGAATCTCCGCTTTGCCTTGTGACAA
The DNA here is from genome assembly GCF_038004485.1 of Paenibacillus sp. FSL R7-0026. Lineage (NCBI taxonomy): Bacteria > Bacillati > Bacillota > Bacilli > Caryophanales > Paenibacillaceae > Paenibacillus > Paenibacillus sp. FSL R7-0026. The sequence continues at coordinate 1,155,301 of NZ_JBBORG010000001.1, read as the reverse complement.
GCTCATCCCGGACGCTTCTTCTAGCAACATCTCGATCCGATTCATTATCGATCCGAATTGATGGTGGAGCAGCAACGAAGTCAGTTCCTCTCGCAGTCTCTCGGTACGGTCCACCTGGCTGTATTGTTCCCTGATCCGAATGTCGGACTGTTTTCGGCGATATCGTTCATGTGCCTTTTGTAACACCTGACATGCTTCATCAAGCGAGAACGGCTTTAACAAAAATTCAATCGCCCCATACCGGATGGCACGCTGTGCATATTCGAACTCACGATAACCTGTCAAAATGATAATCATAATGTCCAGTCCACTCTCGTGTATACGTTCGGACAAATCTAGACCATCCATCACAGGCATGTTGATGTCCGTAATGATCAGGTCAGGTGTGCAACTGTGTACAGCCTGTATCGCTTCTTCTCCATCGGCCGCTTCCCCAACGACCTCCCACCCGAGGGGGTTATTGCGAACCAGATGAATCAGACCCTGACGAAATAACGCTTCATCATCAACTACGAGCATACGTCCATTCAACAGAACCTACTCCTCTCAGTCACCTGAATTTCCCGGCATGAGTCCTCACCGATCTGATAAGGCAAACGAAGACGTACTAGCGTACCCTCTCCCACAGTCGACTCGATCTGTACACCGTAGGGTTCACCGTGAATCAACTCAATTCTTCGAAGTACACTCCGCATGCCAATGTGCTGACGTTCCTCATCCGCATGTGCCACTGGCGTCATAATGCGTTCAATGACCGATGCGTGCATGCCGCAGCCGTTATCTGAAATTTCAATGATGAGCAGATCCGGCTCTCCTTCATGCCCGTTTTGCCGCGAGCCACGAATCTCCAGATGGCGGTTGTTCCTTTTGTCCGAGAAGGCATGAACAAAAACATTCTCCACGATGGGCTGAAGCAACAGTCGGATCACCTGACAGCGAAGCAATTCAGCAGGAACGGCAATTTCAATCGACAAGGCTTCCTGATACCGGGCCTGCTGAATCTGCAGGTAGTGATCTATTTGCTTCATCTCATCCTGCACGGTCGTCAGTTGCTGCACGGGTTCCAGCGTATACTGCAGCATCTCAGACAAGGCAGTGACCAGGCGAGCCGATTTCTCATCACCAAGCATATAGAACTTCCAGAAAAACATGCTCAGCGTGTTATACAGAAAATGGGGATTCAGCTGGGCCTGGATAGCTTTGAGTTCAGCTTCTTTTTCACTGAGTTCCCGCTCGTACACTTCATGTATAAGCGTATCAATCCGGGAAGCCATTGCATTGAATCGTTCACCGATGAAACCGAGCTCATCCCGTGTCTCGATCCGTACCCGTGTATCGAACTGTCCATCACGCACTCTTTTCATCGCGTTGACTAGACTCGCAAGTGGACGCAACAGTCTGCCGCTAATTACGGTAATGATGAACCAGGAGCATAATATGCTGGCTACCGCAGAGAACACGGCAACTTTTACAATGATCTTTCCCTTGTTCTGAATCTGAGCAAGTGAGACCTTGCTGACCAGGGTGAAGCCCGCTTTGTCTGACGTTTGTTTCGTATACAAGTGGGTTGTTCCCTGCTCGTCCCTGATCTCAGTCGCCCCTAGGCTTAGCTCGGTAAGTGGTGGTGGATCCGCATCCTGATTATGAAAGGCATAAAGAAGCTCACCATCTGCGTCAAACAAGTAGACAGCAACTTCCTCATTCAGTCGCAGATCTTTGAGATACGATTCGAACAACGAGGTGTTAAACAGAATTAACATGACGCCATAGGTCTCCAGATCAACAGACCGCATTAATCGTCCCGCCAGAATCCAATTGGATTGTTCCTCCTGCAAGAAGGCATCCGGCCCCAAACGATTCCAACCATATTCGCCGCCCGTTCCTTCCAGTCTATGAACCATCTCTGCCAGATAGGAAGGATCCATCTGTTGAAATGAGCCAGCAAAGGCGCCGAGATTAAATATGTTTTCCTTCAGATCATATATGCGGAGCCCCATGATCTCCGGTGCATCCAGCCTTACCTGATACAACTGATCATCCAGTTCATCTTCCAGCTTCATCTGATCATAGGACGAGATGCCTGAGGTCTGTGCTTTGATGGCATTTTTTACGGAGGGATTCAGTGTGATATAATCGGTGACTTTATACATGTCGTGTACCCTGGAATCCAGACGTGCAAGAATCTGCTCTGCGGTAAGACTATACTGGCGACTGACCTCTTCATTGAACAGGTCGATATGGATGCGATAGGTGATCAACCCTGTGATTCCGGAGATTAAGACCGTTGCGGTAGATAAAAACAAGATTAGCTTCGTTTTAAATTTAAAGCGTTTACAAAAGTTCATCCACCACATCTTTCACACACCTCACCTATATTCCGTACATGTCTTACTCCTAAAAACATATCATACACCTATTGGAAAAAACCAGAAAAACCCTGACCCCGCTTCAAGCGGTAGTCAGAGTTTGAAGGCATGTGATCCAGACATGTTACCGGGATGATCCAGATTAACTCTGGATCACGGCATTTTTATTCCCCGTAAATATCTTTGATCCGTTCTTCCTCATTCGTAGACAACAGAACATTAAGCAACCCCATGGCATTATTGGCATCGGTTCTCGTCGTCTTATACATCTCGGCAAACGCCGCTTCATCCTGCTCCGGGTCCATCGCAGCAAGCTTGTCCCATGACGTGCGTGCTTTATCGTATAGCGTACTCAACGTGATGTCACGCGGATGCTGTGCAACAGGTGCCATGGATTCAAATTTCGCTGTGACCCTGAAGAAATCCATCGAATCCTGGAACGATGTACTGCTATAATCCTTATTTTTCATCGCATCTTCGGTAATCAGCAGACCTTCACGGGCGATAAACAGCGTTTTCACCATGGCACGCTCCAGATTGGTTGCTTCTTCCCAAGTTATATAAGATTCGTCAGGTGCTTGTACGGTTGTAAAAAAAGGAAAGGCATCATCAATCAACCGCTGCGAATCGGAGTGAATTGGCACCCCTGCATTCATGTCCACAACGGCATCGCTGTAGTTGGCTACATTAATATTTTTGGAACCTTCCTCACTAACCCGACGCACCGGATAATCATTCAGAGGGATACGGATATAACCAAGTTTATCCGCATACTGCTGCTTCAAATCTTCCAGTGTGGAGTCCTTTCCAATCTTGCCGTCGTCAGCTGAAGAAGATTCTTCTGTAGTTGAACCTGTCTCCTCACTCCCATTCAAACCGGTTGCTGCGGTTTCTGTTACAGCAGCATTCGAGCTGCTTGTTTCTGATGAAGCAACTTCTGTACCGGAAGCAGACTCCGGCGATGACGCCTCTTTCGCTCCGCCACCACAAGCTGTCAGAATCGCTGCCAAACTGAACATAACTGTGAACGTCTTTATCGTATAATTCCATTTCATCGTATAATCTTCCCCTATCGTATGTATATTCCTGAGAACCATTAACCTCTGCTTCAAGACTTGAACACCCACTTACAAAAATATCCTTTCATATAACATGCTTGATTCACACAATTGGACATGGTCTACATTCTATCATAAGTTAAAAATCGGTTGTATACGACGATATACCTGTGTCTAAAGCCTTTTACTAATTGCACATTACCGCTCGGACCAACGCAAAAACACTGCCGCCCGTATGGACAACAGTGTTCGTGAAGCGTAATTATTTGATCCCTTTAGCCTTCTCCATATGCTCTGACCGAATCTGAGGATCCGTGGAATTGACCGATGATAACAGAGCGTAGATCGCCTGGATATCCTTCTCTTGAAATACGGTTTCGGGAACCTCACTCTCCAGTCGTTCTGTCTTGCGCTGAATCGTTTCCACCAATTCATGATCGTAGATGATCAGTTCATCCGAATTCACATATCTCACAGCAGGATCAACACTAATGCGGCAACGATTGGTGAAGGTCACCATAGAGACGAGACGTACTCTTTTGTAGTCTCCGAGGTGTGCATGGATGGCTTCCACATGTGCACGATGCTGCATGAGTGGATTGTACATTTTGACCCGGCTGCTGCTGACCGACCAATTGGCCTCTCTTCTTCCACCGCGAATCTCACCTGTCGTCAGATTTCGGGTTTCGATCACAAAGATTGCCCGAGGACCGATTACGACATGATCAATCTGCGAATAACCGGAGCGTGACTTGGGATTGGTAACGAGTAAGTCGTTCAGCACTTTATATTGACTTGGAAGACCAATCAGCTGATCTGCTGTACTAGGCTCCTCCGGCTGGCGTATCCAATCCCCTTCCGTCTTTTTCTTGCGCTTACTACGGACCATACGCGGAGGAATGGTTGTCGTCGATGGTAACGCTGAAGCGGAGGCTGTAATCTGGCTCGCAAGCTCTGGCTGTGTCTTGAACAGAGACAGGATTTTCTTGAACATGGGCAAGCTCCGTTCTATTATAGTGTGGGTTACGGGTGACCATTACAGGAGGAATAACATCCTTTGACACATTCATTATGTAAACTTCTATTACTTATGTCGGATAAAGCGGGGTAAAAATAAAGGGAAAACGATCAAAATCTCTCCAATACGCAAAGTACATATGAACATTTAACCAATTCCGTGACTTTAGACGCATAAACAAACCGCAAAATTAAAAAAAACAGCGCAACCCTTTCCTGAATAGAAAAAGAATACGCTGCTGTTCTCTTGATGTTAAGCCTGAAGATAATAGGTGTAGAGCACCTGAGTACCCTTCTCTTCCAGACCATTATTCGCTATTTCCTGATACAGAGATTCGGCCAGAGCCAGACCAGGCGTTTTCATGCCCATCGCTTTTGCAGACTCCAGTGCAATTCCCATGTCTTTGATAAAATGTTTCACATAGAATCCAGGCTCATAATCGCCTGCGATCATGCGCGGACCGAGATTGCTGAGCGACCAGCTTCCGGCTGCACCGGTAGCAATACTCTTCAGCACGGTCTCCGCGTCCAGACCAGACGTCTTGGCATAGGCGAGTGCTTCGCATACGCCCATCATGCCAGAGGCAATGGCAATCTGGTTGCACATTTTGGTATGCTGCCCGGCTCCTGCCTTGCCTTGCAGCACAATGTTGGTGCCCATCTGCTCAAACAGCGGACGCACGGCTTCAAAGGCCTCCGAACTACCACCAACCATAATGGAAAGCTTGGCGTTCTGCGCTCCGATATCACCGCCCGATACAGGCGCGTCCAGTGCATGCAGTCCTTTGGCTTCCGCAGCTTCAAAGATTCGTGCAGCCAGTAATGGACTGGATGTTGTCATATCAATCAGATATGAACCCGGTTTGGCATTGGCTACGAGACCATCCTCACCGAGATAGATCTCCTCCACATCCTTCGGATACCCTACCATCGTGATGATGACATCACACGCAGCAACCAGTTTGCCTGGTGTGTCATGCCATACGGCACCTTCCTTCACCAATGCTTCTGCTTTGGCAGCAGTTCGCGTGTACACATGCAGTGGATATCCCGCTTGCTGGATGTGCCCAGCCATGCTTTTACCCATCACGCCTGTACCAATAAAGCCAACTTTTGTCTCTCCAGGTGCCTTCGTTGTATTTGTCATCGCAGGTTTCCTCCCTATTTCTCTATGCTTCGCTCAGTGCTTGTCTTCGACATTGCTATATCTGTATGTTAAAGCTTTCTGCGTAGTCCGTCCATATCGCTTGCAGCTTTCTGTGAAAAAATCTGAAAAAGGAATCAACTTCCTGTATGCTGTACAACCTAACGGAAACTTCCTTCATTGGAAAGGAGGATTTCCATGAGTCGTGAAAAAGGTCAAATTACCATTTGGTTGTCCTTTTCCATCATTTTATTAAGTGCCGGATTGGTCTGCCATGTCTTGTCCATCCCAGCAATTCTCGAAGCTGCCGGCAGAGACGGCTGGTTGTCTGTTGTAGCAGCCGCTCCCTTGTTCATGTTGTTTCTATGTATGATGTATATCATCATTCGGCGTGTACGTGGACAGCGGCTAACAGATTGGATTACGCGAGAATTCGGTGCGGTCCCTTCTTGGATCTTCCGAATCTCCGCTTCCATTCTGCTGTTCACGCTTGGCACACATACGTTGTATGAGACAACTAACTGGACCGTGTCCACATATCTTCAATTCACACCACCTTACGTTCTGGCTGGTGGCGGAGCACTGGTTGCCGCGTGGGCAGCGGCTAAAGGCATACGCTCCATTGCGATGACTTCCAGTCTGCTGCTGCCCTTTGTCATTTTGCTTGGTTATTTTGTAATGTCCGCCAATATGAAATATAAAGACTACAGTCTATTGTTCCCGATTATGGAGAACGGCATGGGTCCCGTGTGGCGGGGCATGATCTACTCTCTTGCCGGGCTTATGGAAATCTGGATTCTTATGTTGTTCCAACATGAAGTCAAAGGCAAAATTCGTTGGTGGTATGTTCTGATCCTCGGCGTGTTTATGCTCAGTATGGCGATCGGACCAACCATCGGGGCCATCGTGGAATTCGGTCCTGAAGAAGCAGCCAAACAACGAAACAGTCCCTATGAGCAATGGAAGCTTGTGAATATCGGAAAACTGCTGCAACACGTTGATTTTTTGTCCATCTATCAGTGGCTTAGTGGTTCCTTTGCAAGGGTGGCCATATCCATGTATCTCATCGTGGATCTGCTGAATTTCCGCAGACCAAAGAAACGATATATCGCAATTCTCACGATTACCGTCATCATGAGCTTTATGGCGATGCAATGGTGGCGCATTGATTACGTGGACTATTACGTGGATCATATTCAGTTTCCAGTCATGCTGGCCTATGTCTCAGTCGTTACCGTGATATTAACCATTGCTGCATTAATCCACAAAAAGGACAAGGAGGCTCCCAAACATGTCGATCTCAACCCAACCCAAGAATAATCGTGAAGTTGAACCGTTCCGAATGAACGAGCACAACTTGAATACCTTTTTTGCCGGATCTGATGATGTCATCATCAATAGTCATATGTTCGGAGAACCTCCGATGCAACTCCTTATGACCTATTGCAGCGGTATGGTAGATAGTGAAGCAATCTACGATATTATTCTCCCGGAACTCAAACGAACATATGAAAACACACACTTTATTCGTACATCCGACATTGAAAAGTGCATCAGCCTGGATTGGACCCGAATGGATCTGCAAGATCCGGCATTTGGAACTGAACTGATGTCTCTCCGTGTTTTTGAAGGCCATATGTTGATCTGTATTCCTTCCCTGCAAACCATGTGGAGTATTGATATATCTAACCTCCCTACTCGGACACCGGAGGAATCCACCACCGAAGTTTCGATCCGCGGGGCAAGAGATGGATTCATTGAACCCCTTGCCGTCAATGTTGCCTTGATACGCACCCGACTGCGTACGAACCAACTGGCCTGTAATATCGAACTGATCGGTACACGTTCTGCAACCAAGGTAGCTTTGATGTATATCAAGAATATCGCCAATCCGGATCTGATCGAAGACGTCCAGGATCGGTTGCGCAAGATTGAGACCGAACGTATCTTGACCGCCAATGAACTGGAAGAATTGCTGTCCCCTTCGAAGATTACTTTGTTTCCCGTCACCCATTATACGGGCAGGCCTGACTTTGCTGCAGAATGTCTCCTGAACGGACGTTTTATCCTCATTGTCGACGGCAATCCCAGCGCCATTATTGGGCCAGTCAATCTGTTTCTTTTGCTCAAATCACCGGAAGATGCCAGCTTTCCCTTCTTAGCTGTCAACGTAGGGCGGATGCTGCGCTTTCTTGGCCTGATGATCACCGTGTTCCTGCCCGGCTTTTATATTGCGCTGACCTCATTTCATATGGATCAGATTCCTTTCCCACTGGTTGCCACGATATCGGTAGGGCGGATGGGACTTCCGATGGAATCGGGAGTGGAGATGTTTCTCATTATGCTGCTAATGGAGCTGTTCCGAGAGGCGGGGGTACGTTTACCAAGTGCCATCGGCCAGACATTAACTGTCGTTGGAGGTTTGATCATCGGTGATTCCGCCATTCGAGCCGGCATGGTCTCTCCCCTCATGATTGTCATCATCGCAGTTACCGTCGTAGCTGGTGCAACCATTGTGAATCAGGTCATGACCAGCTCTGTGCTGATCCTGCGGTTCCTTTGTTTTGTCCTGGGGGCATCCCTCGGCATCTATGGGTTCATCCTGTCGTTGATTCTGTTCCTCATCTACCTGACCGATCTCAAATCATTTGGCATTCCGTATCTCACGCCGTTAACACCGCTTCATTTCAAACAAGCGATAGCTTCATTATTCAAACTGCCAAAGGGGTTAGGTAAACGAAGACCGGTCTATCTTGAGACTCAAGAACCGCGTAAGAAAGGAAACGGACGATGAAACACTTGTTACAGCGATGTTTGCTGGGTCTGTTAAGCCTATCGATGTGCGTGATGACAAGTGGATGCTGGAGTGCCTTTGAGATTCAACAGGTGGACTACGCCAAAGCCTTTGGGATTGATTATAAGGACGGCATGTATCACCTGTATGTACAAACGCTGGATTTTGCCAGTGTCGCCAAAAGTGAAAGTTCAACCAAAAGTGCAGATACACCGCCTGTTTGGGTCGGACATGCCGAAGGGAAAACCATGAGCCTTGCGCTGAACGAACTGTTCCGTACGGCTCAATTACACATGGCTTGGGGGCATGTGACAGCCATCGTTATGGCTGAAGGGGTGCTCACCAGCAAACACATCAAAGAAGTGTTCGACATGCTGGGACGATTTCCAGAATCCCGTTATACAACCTGGGTATATGGAACACGCGAGCCTCTGGAGAAAATCCTAAGTGCAACGTCCATCTATAATATGTCGCCACTGGACAGCATTCTTCACAATCCGCTCCCCACGTACATGGAAGAATCGTTGTACCCGCCTGTGCTTAGCTTTAAGCTCATTGCAACACATAATGATCCGGCTACCACGACGTATCTGCCGAGTCTTGCATTGAACGATACCCAGTGGGCTGAGAATGAGAAGAAACATGATTTGTTTCTGGTGGAAGGGGCCTTTTTTGAGAAGACTGGTTATGACTTTGAATACTTTCCACGCAGTCAGCTTCCCGGTTATCACTGGCTAATCAAAGACATGCGGCGGGCCCCCCTACTTGTCCAGAAGGATGGAACGATCTACGGGGCACTTAGTGTAGGATTGCCAAAGATCAAAATTAAACCTGTCATTCATGGAGAAGAGGTCAAGTTCAACATTGACGCCGAATACCTAACTGCCCTTTACGAATACCTGGTGCCCACCTCTTATGAAGAGATGATCCAGATTAGTGAAGTGAAGTTGCGGGAGCAGATCATGCAGACCTATCGTCACGGCCTTGAGCGTGGTGTGGATATTTACGGTCTTCAGGAGAAGCTGTATCGCAAAAATCCGAAACTCTGGCGCAAGTTATCAAACAATGGCAGCAAGATGATGCTTACCGAAGATTCAATTCAAGATCTGAAAATCCACCTCACCATCCCGTATACAGGGAAATATAAACGGAAAGTGTAGGAATAACGTGAAACACCCCTTTGCCCGTCTGGAGCCGGATAAGGGGTGTTTGTGTTTTTTACTTGTTGATAAGAGAAAAATCCATTTTTCTTTAAAAACCAAATGTTAATCCTAAATATTCGACTATGATCCACGTAGCAGGCCAAAGTAATGGAACATGAACAACCCAGTAAGGGGCTTTGAATCGGCCGTTCTCGTAACTAATCCCACAATAGAATATTGCAAATAATACGCCCAAAGGATATGTAAAAAGAATTTTAACTAATATATCACGGGAAGTATCGTATGTATGTGGAAACGGTGCAGCTAGAGACATCCCCAGTCCGAAAAGAGCTATAGGCCAAATTAACAAACTAATTCCATACAAAACTAAAAATAATAATAAATAATTGAACAGCTTCTCATTCTTCCTCTTACGCATGTAACCTCCTGATTTCCTGATCGTATTGCTCAGCTTAATAAGCTTTATCAGAAGATTTTACAGTATATATATGGAAATATAAATACTGCGTTCCTTATTGATTATTAAAAAGACCTCCAACCATCGGCCTTAATACTCCCCTAAGAATTAATAATCCTTAATGCTAGTCACTACTCTTTGCTTTATTTACATGCATAATTACCAATTTACGGCTCATACTACCATAAGTAAATTATTGAAGGAGTGACAGCATGAGGTTAAAAAGTATCATCGCCGTTGGAGCCGTGTTAACCTGCTCAACTCTGTTATGGGGCTGTGGCAATAGCACTGCGAATAATGCTTCCCAGCAACAGAATGACACCGTTCGATCGGAGAGTTGGAGCGATCCCAAACGACTGGAAGCTTCCCATCTTGAAGCGCTTGAGCGTATGGAGAAGGATCACATCCACCGAATGGTTTCGCTTAGCGCAAGTACAGATGGAGACAAAGTGATGACCACACTTGAACGGTCGAGCCAAAAGTTGGAGGAAATGAGACCACTCGCCGAAATGCTCCAACATGAAGGACATCCGGCATTATTACAGCGAATTCAGGACATGTCCGGCGATATCCAAGGTTCCAAATCCGTCATTGCCGAGATGAAAAATCTGCCTCAGGACGGTAAAATTAAGATCCAGTCCGAGAATTCCGATTCTTTGCATCACATCAGCAGCTTCCGTGATTACCACCAGTATATCCAGGGACAAGTGCAATCTTTAGACGGTAAATCTACGCAAATGTCCCACTAACCCTAAAGATAGTTCAGAGAATCGTTACAGTCGGAATACGATAATCCGATGGTTAACGGTTCTTTTTTATAAACTTCATAATGTCTCCCTCTTCGCTACAGCTTCATTCCACCCACAACGATACCCAGATGAACATGCTAAACAGCAAGACTGGTGCCAGTGCGCCTGTGGCTAATATGATCCAAAGTGTCGCGGGTTTGATCTTTTGGCAGTATGCATCGACCTTGCGCATCCGATCTTTGCGCCACTTGGCGAACCTGAGCTGTCTGATCATCCGATTGAGAACGATTTTCCGCTGCTCGCCCTCTTCCACATCTTCAATCGCACGCTGCAACTCCTCGTATAATTGAGTCTCTTCCTGCCCAGTTACTGTAGGTGTAATCATCTGATCCTTCCTCCCCTTGAGAACATTATTGAGATACAGCCTCTCACCTATTCGACCCATCATCAATACGCCTGTATTCTAGTCACTACCCACCTAACTAAACCACTACTTAAATAACACATTACAGACCTTCAAAGTTTGAAGTTTTTTCAAAAAATGAACAACCCAAAAAGCCCGGGCATGGCCCGGACTTCGTAGAATCATGTTAGAACTATTTAACTGAGTGCTATTTAGCTCGCGTTAGCGATCAATGCATTCAGGCATACTGCGCCTTGTGCCCGTACATTAACGACAATAATTGGCGTTTCCAGCATGTCGTGCATCCAGGACATATACTCTTCTACTTTTTCGTTCGGAAGGATCGTCAGAATAACCCCTGCGAATCCACCACCATGAATACGACAAGCGCCATCACCCAGGTTTTGCAGATAATTCTCGGTCAGTGCCAGCGCAATGCCAATCTCCTGTTCCTTCACAGCACCACTCTGATATACATTCTGCAACCACTTCCATGACGAGTTACCGGACGCCGTAATCAGTTTCAGGAAATCAGCAAAACGTCCATCCCGCAACGCCTGAACTTGACCATCGACACGATTGTTTTCTTCCAGGAAATGAAGCGCACGCAACACGGCACGATCGCCAGCAGCTTCACGAACCTTCTTGAGGTTCGCATAGATTGCGTCTGCTGTAATTTCCCGAACATACTCACTGCCCAGTGCTTGAGCAACCGCTCTCATCTCATACGGTACAGCAGCGTAATCTTCCGTCAGATCGGCGTGGTTACCGCCCGTATTGACAATAACCAATGAGTAGCCGTTTTGTTGGAAATCCCACTGAACAGGTTCAATGACAGGTTGTGCTGGGTTTTCAAAATCAATAGCAATGAGTCCGCCGTACGCACAAGCCATCTGATCCAACAGACCGGAAGGTTTATTCCAATAGTGGTTCTCCGCATACTGACCGATTTTAGCCATTGTCACAACATCCAGTGCACCGTCATTATAGAAGTGATTCAAAATCGTACAGATCAACATCTCAAATGAAGCAGAGGAACTCACCCCAGATGCCGAGAACACATTACTGGAGAGATACGCCTGGAAGCCGCCAACCTTATATCCGAATTCTCCAAATCCCGCAGCCATACCGCGAATCAATGCTGTTGTGCCATCGTCTTCTGTATTTGGCGTGAGGTCCGTGAGATCGATTACATAATTCTTGTCATAACCTTCTGAGTAAAACGTAATAACCGACTCCGCAGTTGGCGCTGCCACTGCAATCGTATCCAGCGTAATGCTGCCCGCCAGCACTTTACCATGGTTATGATCCGTGTGATTACCGCCAATCTCGCTACGTCCTGACGCGCTGAACAACTTGCTTCCTTCTTGTGCGCCAAAGTACTCTTCGAACGTTGCGTTCAGCTTTGTGTAACGTGAGGTCTGTTCCTCTACTTGTGATTGTCCATACATCTGGGCTAGCAATGCTTGGCCCTCCGTGGATTGGATCAGATTCAATGGTTGTGTCGTCATTAATAATCCTCCTATGGATATGCAGCTTTTATTTTTAGACTGTTGGTGAACATGGTTGTCGCATCTGTTTCATACCTTATTCCTCTCCCATTATCTCAGCTTCGTAGCGGAAAAGGTAGGGTAGAATTGAAAGTTTGTAAGCGTTTTGTGAAGTTATTTGTTGTAAAAATAGGATTGAAAACCATTTTAGAATAACTTAAATTTGTTTAAGTGAAAACACATTATTTTCCAAACTTAATGTTACTATGCTATACATCTTATTGGAGGAGGGAACGATGAAAATCAAGTCAAACTATACCAAGTTATTCGGTGCATTTTCGCTTACATTTTTGGGTGATGGACTTACACTTGCTGCGGTTCCTTGGCTCATATCAACCCTTACAAGCGATACGCTGTATGCCTCTGTCACCATGACGGCACTTCGTTTACCCTGGCTACTATTCAGTCTTCCTGTAGGTGTCCTCATCGACCGTTACTCACGCAAACATATGCTGATTGGCGCAGGCTTAACGCGAATGATCCTTCTGCTAGCCCTGACGTTATGCATCTGGGGAGGATGGGTGAGCATTCCGCTTCTGGCTCTGTTCATGTTTGGTATTGGCCTGAGCCGAGTTGTATTCGACAGTACGGTGCTGACAGTCATCCCTCAACTGGTAGATGAGAGTAAATTGGAGAAAGCGAATGGGCAGTTCACCGCCGGACAGTTAATCACGAGTGATATTCTGGGCGTTGCCCTGGGAGGGTTTATTATCACCCTGCATATTGTTTTTCCTTTTGCCATAGACGCCGTAACGGCTGTTATTGCTCTACTCTTTTTGATCAGTTTGAAGGGAAACTTCTATCCAGGGGATACGGAAACAACCAAGAAAGAAGTTCGCCCGATGAACAATTGGAAACGCGAGATGTGGTCCGGTATTCAATATGTCTATCATGATCGTTTTCTCCGCGGATTAGCCCTTTTATCTGTCACAGTTACGCTGATGTATTCGATCATTCTGGCTACTCAGATCTTTTTTGTACGAGATGTGCTTCAGCTGGATGCCTTTGCATTCGGTATTCTCATCTCCATTGCAACAATCGGCAGCATTGTAGGAAGCCAGGCTGTTGCATATATGCGTAAGAAATGGAGTACAAAACAATTGATTATTTCCTCCATTCTGTGCATGGGAATCATCTACGGTGTGGTGGGTCTAACTACAAATGCGTATATGGTAGGCGGACTGTACTTCTGTGCTGCATTTTTCATTATTGTCTACAATGTTACCCGTTCCTCCATCCTGCAACGCTCCGTTCCTAATGAGATGCTCGGCCGGGTCGGAAGTGTGTTTCGCTTTTTGTCCTTTGGAATTAGTGCCATCGGTACGCTTCTCGGCGGGTTATTGGTGCGGGTTAGTGAAACGACATTTGATCGCGTATTCTCGCTGCAACTCCCCTACCTCTTGTTAAGCCTGATCTACATCCTGTCTGCTCTGATATTCGCACTGAAGATGAAGAATCACTCAGAGAGCCAGCAGCGTAACATCAACGCTTGACTGTGACGTTAGGTCATACTTGATAATGATCTCAAGCTTACATGAAGGAGAGATTAAGGATGAAGATTACCGCGTTACGTTCAGATCAAATCTATGAGGAGATCATACAGGCTGCACCCGATGAGAAATTGGAGTTATACCGCGAGCGGATGATGGGTCCTTTTATGAACAAATGGAACATTCAACAGATTCCGTTTCGCTCTCATGAGCCTCACGGCTTCGACGTGATTATGATGAATAACTTTATGAATATCGCTCCCGCAGATATCACACCTGAGATTAACGAATCGTTAGCAGCAATCTCGTCTGAAGCGTTTTGGCAACAGTGTCATGAAGCTGTTCGTACGAGTCTATCCACCTTTACAGAGCACGGGATTGAGCTTTCGGTCTACGAATATCTATATACGATTTTATTAGGCGACAAGAATAGCCCTTCACTCAACATGAACGAAGGCATCAGCGGAGATGGCGGAATCCCGGGTTATATTATTGCGAACCTGATCCCCAATGGGTATACTCTACCTCGTATGCAATCCGTGTTGGCCCATGAATGCAATCATAACGTGAGGTATCAATATATCCAGTGGAATCCACAGATTACGCTTGGCGAGATGGTCGTTAGCGAGGGGTTGGCTGAGAGCTTTGCGACATCCCTGTATGGAGAAGGGTTGCTAGGCCCATGGGTAACCAAAACGGATATGGAGACATTGAATAACGTAATTAAACCGAAGATGAAAGATCAGCTGCATGTCACAGGATTTGACCAGATTAATCCGTTTCTATACGGCGATGAACTTGCCATAATGCAAAATTTCACTCCTGTAGGTATGCCCTATGCGGCTGGCTATGCCTGCGGTTATCACTTAATCCAATATTATCTGAACAAAACAGGTACACCGATTACCGAAGCCACCATCACTCCGGCAAGTGTCATCCTTGCTGAAACAAAGGAATTTTGGAATGAAGACACCCTATTTCACCGTTAAAGATATTATTCAGATTACTGGCATCACCAAACGCGCATTACATTATTATGATAAAACGGATCTATTGAAACCGAGCAAAGTCGAGGACAACGGCTATCGCTATTATGATCAAGAGGCACTGGGGAATCTGCAAATGATTCTGTTGTTCAAAGAAATGAATTTCTCATTAAAAGACATTGCCGCCATGATGCAACTTTCGAAAGAAGAACAGAAAGATATCCTAAGAAAGCACCGCAGCACACTCGTTCAACGCAAACAAAAGCTCGAAACCATCATCCATCAATTGGATGAGTATGTAGATGGGACGGATATCTCTCATCTTCATCTGTTTGACGACTCTTCCATCCTGTCTATTGAAGAACAATATGAATCCGAGGCGAAGTTCATCTACGGAGATACCGAGAAATATCAGGAATTCGAAGCTAATGTGAGCGAGCTGTCTGCGGAAGAGCAAGAACAAGCCTACCAGCAGTTCTCGGTCAATATGGAGCAGGTATTTCGGGAGTTGGCGAAACATCAGGATCTATCTCCTGCTTCTGGTGAGGTGCAAGCGTTAGTGCGTGAATGGAAGAATTGTCTGGAACAGTTTATGGTCTGTGATGATGAGATTTTGAGGTGTATCGCTGAAGCCTATACGACGGATCGCCGCTATGCGGGTTATTTCGATCAGTTTGGTAATGGAGATTTTTTGAGGTTTTTGTATGAAGCGATTAAGGTTTATGTGGAGGATGGGGAAAGACCTTTGAAACCCGTTTCCTAGAAATAGGTTGGTTTCAAAGGTCTTGAGTTTTATAATATAGCCAGTTACGGCCACCCGTTTATTGAATCGTCGACACTTGCGCGGATATCGAAACGTTGCCATCAGTCACCACCACATCATTGAAGAAAGGTTCAAAGAATGAAACGGGCACATACCTTATGCCCTTCTGGGTCTGGACAGGCCTGATGCTGTCGATCTCCTTGAGCATATAATATGCAGGTTCAATCGACTATCTATCCGATCTAAACCAAGGACATCACAAACAGCGGTTCTCTACCGACCCTAGAAGGTCAAAGAACCGCTGCCTGCATAATTATTGCTGTTTAATCATTCATTTATACATGATTTGATTCTAATTATAGGTTTTGGAGATATACATTGTAGGCTCCTATAATACATAAATCATCCCAACTTCTTCCGTCCCCTTCAGTTCGTAAATACACCCACGAAGATCCACCTGTACGATAATTATTAACCTTTGCATTGACAATCGTTTGTTTAGATACTAAGCCTACTTTACCCTGGGAACGAACCTCAAGGTTATAATCTTTAAACTGAGCAAACACATCCCCACTAATAAGCGATGTAATAGCATTTGCTACAACTGTAGAGCCGAGTGCCGTTATTATAGCCAAAACTATTGCAGTACCGGTTAAGATACTAGCCAGTGCTCCGACGATAATAGATACAGAAGTACCCACACTAAAATTTAACGTATAAGTATCGCCATATCTAGTTGTGAAGTCACCATACAAATATCCATACTGCCCAATACCAGAATTATATGCAGATCTTAAGAGATTTTGAGATTGAGCAGACTGAATGGATTGTTCATTTTCATTTATACTATTACTCTCAGTTGATTTAATGGTTACATGATCTTCAATTTTGTATTCCTCTACAACTACTCCATTTTTTAATTGCTTAATCGTTCCAGTTCTTTTATCAGTTATGGCTCTGTCTAGCTCAACTCCATTTTGTGTAGCGATTACAGTTACTGTATCTTTCTCCTCTGTTACGTCATAAATTATCGGAGACTCTCCGTTTTCTGGATTTAATTGAAATGTACTTGCTTCTGATCCGTCACTTAATAAAGTTTGATTTTCTAAAGTGAAATTTTGTATATCATTCACTTCAGTACCAGAATCTTTTGCGCTACTTGTACCGACAAAAATCAAATTAAAAACAAGAACAAGGGGAAGTGCTGCTGTAATAAACTTTACTATTCTTTTCATGAGTCCTCCTACTTATAACTAGATAGTTTTGCGTAATTTCAAGTTACAAACCATAGACAAACTAACGGTCCAATTGTTAAACATGCTGTGATAAAGCAAATTTGCAGTCCTACGATACGTTCTTCAAGTTTTTGTTTGGAGAAAAACATCCATAAAGAAAGAAAACAAGCTGCTAACGGAAGAGATATAATTCCTGTGAACGTATCTGGCTGAATGATATTATTGATAATCGACTTACCAACAATAATCAATACGATTAATTCAAGAAAGGATAATAGAACAAATATAGTTGCAATTTTTTTCTTCATCATGAGGGCCTTCTTTCTAGATGTGATTGCTGACACGAATCTTTTGTAATTACACTCAACTCCTCAATTGGGATTTGTTTACTATTAAAGCCTAACACACAAAATTTAGTGTGTTAACACGATATTCAAAATTCATTATAATTAAGCCATATGTCTTAGGTATTATTTCATATTTCGACAAATTACTCACTTTTATTACCTATGTACTCCAACCTACTGAACAAATATAATAAGCGTCATGAAATACCTACACAATCAATTTTAACTTCAGCTCGGATGTTTCTTTTTATGCCAGCTGTGTCCCATGCGTCCATATAGAAATTCCAACTATTTTTACCGAATCCGTTATCGTATTCTACATAACCAGTTAAAGCTAATGTTTTATTGTTACCTGTGAAAAATTTCTTTGAGACCGAAAAGACTGATACGTCCCCTTTATTTTGAATATATGTTATATTATTGTTTAAAACTGAGTTTTCTTTTAAATATTGTGTATCTTCCTCAGAAAATGGTTCGTTCACTTCATACTTATCTAGTATATTTTGTATTGACCTCTTAAAAATTATTATGAAAGGGGTTTCAACAATGCATATTGTGTGGAATAATATTCTTATTCTCGTTGTTAGCCTTCTTATCTTAGCTGGACTAGTTTCTGGCACAATCTACTTTTTAATAAAAAACAGGTCTAAATAGTTAAGTTCCCCTATTCGAATAATATAAGTGAACTACAAAAAGTTAATTTCAAGTAAGCAAAAAGCGTACCGTTATTCCACTGGTACGCTTTTTTGCTTTTTCTTCTTGGTAAATTTTTATTTGCCAAGTAAAATTTCAGATTGACTGACTGTATAAGAGCTTCTTCTCTACTTACCTGTCCCCCGCTCAAAATACGCATGCAAACGATACTGACAAATCGCCTTTGTCCAACGATACAGTAACGCCTTTTCCTCCGCACCCTTCACCTGCACATTCAGCGAGAACACGCCATCCTCGAATCGCGTCATGCTGCCCTTCGCTCCACTCCACTTGGACATGGGCATTTCAATTATCAACTTCTCAATCTCCGTTGCCGTCTTCTCATTCCATTCCCATAGCGCAAGTTTACCTTTATCCGAAAAGTCCTTCCGTTTTCGGTACTCCTTCTCCGTCAGGTACGTATGGAAGAACCTTGCTATCTCCCCCGGCGTGATTGGGTCCATCCAGTGGACTTCACCTCGCTCCAGCATGTACAGCAGCACGATCATTTTGTAGCTTTTGTTCATGAGTGTCTTCTCCACATCACGTAGCCACGCCTCATGGCGGACGTACACCTCTCCCTCAGTCGGGGACAGGAGCTCCGCCCAATAGAGAAATCCAACATAGGAGCCAAATTCGTTTCGGTACCCGATACTCTTCGAACGTCCCATCAGATGCAGCTCCAGATACGTCGGAATACGCCCCAACTCTCGCTTCACATCCAGAAAATCCTGATGAAGCTTCTCGCGACGCGGCAGCCGTTTGCGGCTTAGTTCCTGAAGTAGGTTCACCACCTTCGTCTCCAGATGAATTCCACAGGTAGCCGGAACTTCCGGCACAGCCGAATCCATCGTTTTTCCGCTTTGTTCCTCATCTCCGTGTACGTCCAGAAGACTCAGCTTCACATCCGCATTCCGGTAGTTTCCGATCAGGTCGATGATGACACAATGTGATTTGCCTTCCGCCAGCCGCAGACCACGCCCCACCTGCTGTGTAAACACCGTGAGCGACTCGGTTGGACGCACGAACAATAGCGTATCCACACGTGGAATATCCGTTCCTTCGTTGAACAGATCCACCGTCAGCACAACCTCCAGCTCACCCGCATCAAGCTGCCAAATGGCTTCCTCCCGCGACATGTCCGTTGTACGCGAATGCAAACTAAGTACCTTAACGCCCTGATTTCGGAAATACGCAGCTAAAAAGTCTGCCTGCCGGATCGAAGAGCAAAAGCCAATCGTTCTCGTCTGCTTGTGCCGGACCCAGGCTGCATAGATCGTCTCTACGTGCTCCTCTTGCAATTGAACGGCCATGAGCTGTTCCTCATCATACTTTGTCCCGATCCAACGAATCTGCGAATAATCCGTATCGTCGAATACCCCGTAATATTGAAATGGCGCCAGCCAACCTCGCCGGATCGCTTCAATAAAGTGCATCTGGTACGCCACATTCCCATCACAGAGCGCATACACATCCTTGCCATCCAGCCGATCCGGGGTAGCCGTGATGCCCAGAAGGAACTTCGGCTGAAAATGCTCAATCACCGACATATATGTCTTCGCCGCCGCATGATGAAATTCGTCCACCACGATCAGATCAAATGCATCGACGGCAAACACATCCCGATGCTTCTGCATACTCAGCGTAAAGATCGAAGCATACACACAATCCGCCGCCCCATCCTTATACTGCCCGTTATAGATCCCATGACTGCGCTCCGGCATGATCCGTTGAAAAGACTTCTTCGCCTGGAACAAAATCTCTTCCCGATGCGCCACAAACAACACCCGCTGGAACCGCTGGGCGAAGAAGCCCGCCAGATACGTTTTGCCAAGCCCGGTCGCCATAACGACCATCGCCTTGTCGTACTGCTCCTCCATCGTGCCATGAAGTGCTTCGAGGGCATCCAACTGTGCAAAGCGCGGTTGAATCGGCACCAGCGACAGCTCAGCGGTTTCTTCCTCTTTGTCCTCCGGTAAACCTGTGCCATATTCCGCTTCTTCCATCTCCGTGATGCGCTGGATCATCTCCGGGTTCTTCTGGTGATATTTGCGGTACTCTTCCTCATACAGTTCAATCGAATCCGGGTTCACCGGCAGGGTTGTCTCGTGGTAGAAGCTCTGCATGAACTTGTCCAACGCCATCTGAAACGTATACGGCTCCGCCTCCGCATTCATCGCGAGATTCCATTCATAACCCGTCCTCAGCGCAGTGAACGAAAAGTTCGATGAACCAACGATCAGCAGTCCTTCCCCGTTGTCGTGATCGAACAGATACGCTTTCGGGTGAAAAGAAGTGCCCATACTTCGCCACAGCCGTGTCTCAATTCGTGGATCAACCTCACACAGTGCCCGTAAGCCCTCCGGCTGTGTGATATACAGATAGTCTCCCGCAAGCATCCGTACTTCTGCCCCACGCTCCGCCGCCCGCTTTAAGTGCGGGGCCAGCAGTCTCACCCCGGACTGCATAATAAAGGACGTCATAATATAAATCCCGGATGCATGCTGCATCCGGGCAATCAGTTCGTCTGCCAAGTTATCTGTAATGAGTTTAACGTTAAGCTTTGTCGACATCGATCAGATACACTCTCTCCTGAAATCCACCGCGTGTCTCAGCCTTGTCCGCCCGCAGCTTATCAAGCTGTGCCGCATTGGCACCGTGTACCTCTGCCAGCGCCCGGATCACTTCGAGCATGTCAGCCAGTTCTTCTAGGGCTTCCTGATCACTCGCTGCACTCATGTATTCTTCCGATTCTTCACTCAGCTTTGTTTTTAATTCTTGCTTATATTCCTCCGGGTCCAGAATGCGTGTGCGGCATTCCTTACCGCTGGATGTGATAATATGCGGAATCTTGTCCCGCACCAATTTGTTGTATGTAGGCATGTGGTATAACATCCTTTCTGCTGTGAGGGCCTTCAAGCCTTGGCGCCAAAATCTCCTTTTTTGCCATTATACCATTTGCCATGGGAGTTGATGGGTTAATTTTGTAAAGTGACTGACTGAAATGTGAGTGTGATAAAAGCCAATTTCTGCTCTTTTACGAGTGAAATTGGCCTTTGATTATACTTTATTCATTTGTTGAAAACTATATTTACCTTTTCACTTTCAATGATCTTATTATTGCATACCTACCGGCACAAATTGTATTCATCATCATGATCATCAATTAAAGAATATCCCGTTATCTCTGAAAAAGTAGCCCTCTTAGAAAGTGCTCTCTTAACAAAGCCTTTAAAAGCACAAAGACGTAACGGGACTATCATTTTCACAGCAACAAGGGATTCCAGTACACGTCTACGCAAACATAATATGCTGCCTGCACTTGGCGTTGATATTTCACTTATTCGAATTAGTAATACTGCTCAATGTATTGATAGGCTTTATCAAAGACTTCTTTGTCTTTAATCTTGTATTTGACCCAAACTACACTCCGAAGGGCTCTCTTTACTTCCTGTTTTCCTGCAGTTGTGCCCTGCCAACCATCGAAACGGATAATCATAACGATATCATCTATATCGTTAACAATTCGTTCAACAATAATTGGTGTCTTTGAATTTCTTAACCCATCAAAAAGCTCTGTCAATGCTGCCTTGCCTTTGTCCACTTCTTCCTCAGGCACTACTTCTTTTACAGCTTCTGCTGTTTCCCGTGCAAGTTCTAATAGCAGTTTTAGGAACTCAATACTGGTTATTAACCCTTGTTCGTATTTCTCACGGAGATTTTCAAGTTTTTCTCCTAACTTAACAAATTTAACATCATTACTGTGTTTTCGAATTTTTGCGACCAAATCAATTTCAACTTTAATCGTTGTCTTTCTTAAATCCTTCTGTTTTTCAATAAATTCATCAATTAAAT
This sequence comes from Paenibacillus sp. FSL R7-0026, assembly GCF_038004485.1. Classification (NCBI taxonomy): domain Bacteria; kingdom Bacillati; phylum Bacillota; class Bacilli; order Caryophanales; family Paenibacillaceae; genus Paenibacillus; species Paenibacillus sp. FSL R7-0026. The sequence goes on along the minus strand of NZ_JBBORG010000001.1, from coordinate 1,133,231 downwards.
CTGCATCCATTGTAAGAATTTCCATATCATCATGTATTTCTCCGATATGCAAATTCTCATGAACTAACTCCAATGTTTTCGCCCCAAGAGAAGCCCAAATCAACCCGCCTCTTCCATCAGAAGGTTTCACCGATTCGAATACTCTTGTCAACCATTGAAAATCGTATTTCATTGTATTCAGAAACGGATCTGGTGAGAGCGCATCCCACGCTCTATTGAGCACTCTATAATCAGCTCCAAATTCGTCTTTGATTTTATTAGTTGGCAAACATTCTTGTGCAGCAATCAAACCTTCCCAACCATCTATTGTACGGTCTACTCCCATGAAATAACTCAAGCACTTACGCATTAGTGCAGGGATCTGCTTTTTGACCTCTTCAATATTTGAAATGACTTTTTTCATACTCGATTCATCAAAGTCCAAAGCTGTTGCTACATTATCAAAAACACCTACGTAGTCAACAATCAAACCATGTGTCTTACCTTCATCATAGGTTCTGTTAGTACGACAAATGGCCTGCAGCAAGTTATGATCTTTCATTGGCTTATCAAGGTACATAGCCTGTAAAATAGGTGCATCAAAACCAGTAAGAAGCTTTGAAGTTACTATAACAAGCTTCAGTGGATCGTTAAGATCTCTAAATCTATCTAATATCTTTCCTTCTGCGTTCCTATCACGTCTATACGCTTTATATTTATCTTCCTTGTCATTGTTGGTGTCCATAACGATTGTGGTTGCATCAGGGCCTAGCAATTTATCAAGTTCTTCTTTATACATAAGACAGCACTGTCTGTCATAGCACACAACTTGACCCTTGTATCCATTCGGTTCAATTTTATCTTGGTAATGTTTGGCTATATGTCCGCATACCTTTCGAATACGTTTGCGATCGTACATAATGGCTTTCATATTGACCCTTCGCGATAACTCTGTCTTATCTTCTCTTGATAAATTCGCTGTTAGTGCTTCAAACTCAGCATCAAGCTTCTCTCTATCAACATGCAAGTCAACTGGAACTGGTTCGAAATTTAAGGGTAGTGTTGCATTGTCACGGATTGAATCCGAGAAGGAATACTTGCTCATATATCCACTCTTATCCTCGATTGCACCAAATGTATTGAACGTATTTTTTTCAATTCGATTAATCGGTGTACCAGTAAGGCCAAAGAAAAACGCATTTGGAAGAGCAAGACGCATCTTACTACCTAGATCACCTTCCTGAGTTCTATGAGCTTCATCAACCATAAGTATAATATTGTCTCTAGGGTTTAGATCTTTTTCGACATCCCCAAATCTAAAAATAGTTGTAATTGCAATCTTTCTCTGGTCCCCCAAAAAGAAGGATTCTAATTCATCCTTTGAGCCAAGACCGACGAGATTAGGGATATCAGATGCGTTAAATGTTGCAGTTATCTGCGTTTCTAAGTCAATTCGGTCGTCAACGATAACTACTGTTGGATTGTTTAATTCAGGTATCATTCTAAGTTTCTGTGCTGCAAAAACCATCAGCAATGATTTACCAGATCCCTGAAAATGCCATATGAGGCCTTGTTTGGGGTATCCTGTCTTTACACGCTCCACAATGAGGTTTGCACCCTCAAATTGTTGGTAACGGCATATGACTTTATATTTACGATAATTTTTATCTGTCGCATATACTGTAAAGAACTGAAAAATGTCCATGACATTTTCAGGTGTAATCATATCTTCAACACTTATTTTAACGTCCGCAAGACTTCCCTCATTTTTATGATTCGGAGTATGCCATGGACCCCACATTCCAACTGACATACAAACTGAACCATATCTGTAACATTTGCCTTCTGTAGCAAAATTGAATATGTTAGTTACAAACATTCCTGGTATGCTCTTTTCATAAGCTGCTATGTCTCCAGCAGCATCTAACCATGTTATAGAATTACGAACAGGTGTTTTCAATTCGCCGATCGCCACAGGAAATCCATTAATCAGAAGAACGATATCAAGTCTTTTTCCATTGCCTTTTTGTGGATATACCCATTGGTTTGTAACAACATATTCGTTTAGGGCTAGGTCATCTTTAGTCATAGTTCCAAAGAATCGAATCGGAATCATACGACCATCTTTACCGAATGGGTAGGAGTTATCTTCAAAAACCATCTTTTTAAACAGTTCATTCTGCGTTACCAGGCTATGTGGTTGAACCGTCAATATTAAAGTACGCAATTTATAAATAACTTCATCGGCGCGAGCTGGTTCTTCAGCAATTGAAGGATTAAGACGAATAAGCGCCTCCTTAACCATTGTCTCAACCATTACCTCAGAGTGTTCACGTAGTAATTCATCAGCCGAGATATACTTCCAGCCATTACTTTTGAGCGTCGTAAGTAGCATTTCCTCAATTGTGTTATCTTCATTAAACATCCAGCTTCACTCCTATTTTCAAAAATGAAATCTAAAGAGTCCAGTTTATGCAATGTTTTCGTGTATAATTTTTTTGCAGGTGGCATCTAGTTCTACAAGGGCTTGTTTTAGCTCAAGTTTTGATTTGTCTGTACGATGCAATAGATCTAAGAATTCATATTGTAAGCATACAGGTGGTATTATGATCTCAATATCTTGCAGTTCCTGTGCATTTATGTTTGCTTGCCCGATCGCAGATTTGCACATTTCAAAAAGTGAATTTTTGCTATATTTCAAGTTAAGAAAAGTAGACAAATATTCTGGCAATAACTTATCGTTAACCCTCACGCGGATTATATATCCCGCAATTATCATAGGTTTATCTAAATTGAACATACAAGTTTTCCCCACCAGTTCTTTACTATTGGTTCTATTGAAAAGTATATCGCCCTTCCGAACAATATATTTTTCAATTTCCTGTTCTGAAATGTCGATAAATTTTAAATCTGTTAAATCCAATTTACCGTCATAGGTAATATTATTCATTCTTAAATAAGGGAATTGTCCACCATCACTAGCTGGTTTACTAGTTCCGTACTTAACTTCCGATACAACATCCCGAATAGTTCCTTTATCGAAGCCTTTTGCATTGTCAGTAGGCAATCCGAACATCTCGATAAATTTCGATTCGATAAGTTCATCTGTAAAGTAGATCAACTTCTTGTAAGCTTCTTTTGTATTATTGAACGCCCATAAAAGCTCAGAAAGCTTTTCTTGTTTGTCCTTTTCAGGCAGGCTAAATTCGTATTCGAGTAAAACCTTCGGGGATAATCTTTTAGACATTGTTCCATCAGAAAACTTCTCGGCATACCCCCAGAAATCATCAGTATTTAAAATAAATGGAATAATTCTTCTTAATAAATTATCCTCAGTGCGCAATACTATAGAGTCACCAGAAGTAATCCCATCAAAGTTAACAATAGAAGCTCTTTTTAAATATACATTGCGTCGGGCAATTAAAATATCACCTGACTTAAAAACTTTCATAGCCGATTTCAAAAGACTTGTATCACCATATTTTTTAATTTCAATTTCACCCGATACATAATGCTCAAGGCCTACAAATTTGTCGTATTCACAATTCGATGGATTATCTACACGTTTAGATATTACTTTTACTACATCACCAAGTGTATATTTTATCAAGATTCATCACCTTCATTCTCAAGAAGCAAATATTTCAAAGTCTCATAAGACTCTCTAAAAGTATCACTACTAACAAGCCATCCGTCCAGTGCCTCTTCCACAGAATATAACCTCTCCCTATCTTCAACCTTAGTAGATCCACTAATATACAGCGGGATACTCAGTTTACTGTCATATCCGATAATCTGTTCTATTGGGGCAATTGCTGAAAAACCATCTTGAACTTTAAATTCGGTATATGCCTGTGCTATCTTTTGTATATGATCCTCTTCCAAATAACTCTCTGCATTTTTTCGAGTTACCTCTTGTCTCGCATCAATAAACAATACATTTCCTTTTCGAGAATCTGCCTTTTTCGTTCGACATATGATAATACATGCTTCCATCGGTGAATTGAAAAATAGATTTTTCCCGATCCCTATTACACATTCCACCAAATCACTTTTTACAAGTTTTTCACGCATTTCTCTTTCTTCATCCCTAAACAAAACACCATGTGGGAATAGAATTGCACATCTACCCGTATTTGGATTAAGGCTCTTTAAAATGTGTTGAAAAAACGCGTAATCGGCTCTTCCTTGAGGCGGTGTCCCGAGAAAATTTCGGCCATACTTATCAGCTGAAAATGCTTCTCTATTCCACTGTTTAATTGAATATGGTGGATTAGCTAAAACTAAATCAAACTGCATTAGTTCACCATTCTCTACAAAAGCAGGTTTCTTTAAAGTATCGTCATTGACTATATAAAAGTCCTTTAAACCGTGTAAAAATAAATTCATCTTGCCAATTGCAGATGTAAGAGCGTTGATTTCCTGTCCGTATGCTTTTACATTTCTCCATTCAAGTCCTTGTTGTTTCAAATAAGCAATGGCTGAAATAAGCATACCTGCGCTACCACAGGTAGGATCATAAATACTTTCACCAGACTGAGGTTTAAGCATTTCTGTCATCAGGTGAACGACGGTACGATTTGTATAAAATTCTTGAGCAGTGTGTCCACTATCATCAGCAAATTTTTTAATCAAATATTCATAACCTTGTCCGAGTTCGTCCTCAGGACAATTTTTCATGCTCAGCGTTTTTGATGAAAAGTGCTCGATAAGGTCTTTAAGTAATTTGTCAGGTAATCTATTCTTATTAGTCCAAGCACCATCCCCAAAAACACCTTGTAATTTTTCAGGATTTGCTTTTTCAATAGCACGAAACGCACCTACAATTGCAACGCCTACATTTTCTGACACTGATCTGACATCTTTCCAGTGAAATCCTTTCGGAACAATGAATCTATGATTCTCTTCCCACTCGATTGCAGCCTCATCACCGTCAAATTCCTCAAGGATCTGTGCACATTCTTCGTCATACACATCAGAAATTCTTTTGAAAAACAGGAGTGGGAAGATATATTGCTTATATGAGCCTGCATCGATATGAGTTCGTAAGAATACTGCCGAGTTCCACAAATATGACCTTAGTTCATCTAAAGTAATTTTTTTATCACTCACTAATGTATCCCCCTTCTGCTAATAAGATTTTTAATTTTTTTTCTGATTCAACAACTTCATCTAACGCTAACAAAAATGCCCTCTGTACTACTTTAGGACTAATCGTTTCAATGGGAGCTTTTTCAATATAACTATTCATTGAGAGTGTGTAGTCTTTCGACTTAATATCTTCAATAGTCGCCACCTTAGATTTCTCAATTACTGATTTGTAGTTTTTAAAAAGATTGTAAACCTCATCAATATTTTTTTCAGTCATTATGTTTTGTGCCCTTTGGGGAGTATAAATCTTTGACGCATCAATCAGGCAGACTTTCTCTTTATGCTCTTGATCTTTATTATTGTTTAAAATAAGAATGCACGCTGAGACGCCTGTGCTGTAAAATAATCCACTGACTAATGTGATTACACATTCTAGTTTGTCTGAATCAATTAGTTGCTTACGGATTTCCCCCTCTCTGCCTCCCTGAAAAAGAACGCCTTGTGGAAGAACAACTGCACAACGTCCATTCTTCTTATCCATTGATTTCACCATATGTTGTAACCAAGCAAAATCAGCACTTGAATCTGACGGGCTTCCCCATAAATTTCGACCGTAAATATCTGAAGCAAATTGATCTGCCCCCCAAGCTTTTAACGAAAACGGCGGATTCGCAATTACACAATCAAATGTTTGCAATTCTCCATGATTTATGAAAAGTGGTGATTTCAAAGTATCACCTTGCTTAACCTTAAAATCCCTAGCTCCATGTAAAAATAAATTCATTCTTGCAATTGCTGAAGTTGCTAAGTTCTTCTCTTGACCATAGATTCTGCCATACGTGCTTTTATCATCATGCACATTCCGAATTGCTTCGATCAACATACCTCCAGTACCACAAGCAGGATCACAAACTGTCTCTCCTGGCTTCGGATCTAGAATTTTGACCATTAATTTTACAACTGACCGAGGCGTATAGAATTCACCTGCATTTTTTTTAGAAAGATCCGCAAACTTTTTGATTAAATATTCATAACTATCTCCCATCACATCAGAAGAATAGTTTTCATTGCCTACTTTAATTTCCGACATGTGTTCAATGAGATCCTTTAAGCGTTCATCTGACAGTTTGTTTTTATCAGTCCAGTTTGCGTCGTCAAAACTAGAAAAAACACCATAGAGTGTATCTGGGTTTGCTCGTTCAATACCATTCATCGCGTTAACTATTGCTACTCCGACGTTTTCACTAACTTCACGAACGTCCTGCCAATGGCATCCATCAGGAATAATGAAACGATGGTTTTCTGGAAAACTGGCGAATTCTTCATCACCACCAGATTCCTCTAAAGCAGCTTGTGTTTCTTCATCGTAAACATCTGATAATCGTTTAAAAAAGAGAATTGGTGTTACATAGCTCTTATACTCATCCTGATTTATTGGACCACGTAATATATTGCAGGCTTCAAAAAGATGGGAAAAGAGTTTCTGACTTGTTGTTTCTTCAAGCTCTGAAGTACTATGCTTTAATACTTCATCAGCAGTGTTCATTGCCGATCGGATCATTTCTTCTCTACCTCCTGTTTTTATCTTAGCTCTGGCAGAATTTTCTTTAATACTGACGCTCCTTGAGCCTTGGATCTTTTCTGTCTTTGCGTTATAAATGTTTTCAAATTCAAGTAGTATCTTCAGAAGACGCTCATCAAGAAAAGTCAATGCATGCTTTCTGATATGTGTCGGGATTCCATAGTAGGCTTCTGCCACACCTCCAGTAATTGTCGATAAAGTATCACTATCTCCACCAATAGAGACAGCGTTCCGAATTGCGTCTTCAAAATTAAAAGACTCAAAGAATGCAACAAGTGCTTGCGGAACTGTTTCTTGGCAAGTCTCGTTAAATTGATACGTTTCCCTCATTCCATCAAGCGAGAAATCCATGGGATAGTAATGCTTATCAATGTAATCGCGAATTTCCAAGATGTTTTTTCCACTACGAGCAAGGAAGACTGCAACCGCAATAGCCTCAGCGCCCTTTATCCCCTCCGGGTGGTTATGTGTTACAGCTGTTACCATGTGCGCAAGCATTTTAGTTTCTTCTATGGAGTTTGCTACATACCCACAGGCGCTAACTCTCGTTGCGGCACCATTACCAAAACTATTGTATGGTTTAGGAGAATCATCGTACATCCATTTATGGAAGCTCTCTTCGTACCCGCAATTCGGATAGGTCCTTCCGATACTTTGCAAAGATTTATTAGCTTGGTCGCTCAAGTCTTTAAAATCCTGTTTACAACTCATAAGTGCTTCAGCAATAGCTAGTGACATCACTGAGTTATGAGTGAAAAAACACTTATATATTATAAAGTCAAACTCTTTCGAACGATGGTTGTCCGATTCAAATCTGGAACCAACAATATCGCCAATTATAGCTCCGAGCATGTAATTATCTCCTCTGGTGCTATGTTTATACTTTTTTATAAAAATAGTATAAACATACAATTATCTTCATATGCACTCTACATTTAAATCTTCCATCTTATCGTATTCATCTAAGTCAATACATTTTATTGTTACACCTTTATAATAGTATTCTGAAGACGATCCATTACTTCATTCCATCTATTCTCTGCAAGACGAATGCTTTCTACATACCTGGTACGTTCCTGTTCATATTCTTCTGCAATAATTTTTTGTTCATCAAGCCTAAGCAACGGGATTTCTAAGGTTTTCAAGTCTTTATAGCTGATATTGATGACGACGGTTCCTTGTTGCTTTCCTGCTAACACTTTGCTCCCCATTGGACTATCTAAGAAAACTTTTAAATACGTACCTAAAAGCAATTGTTCATTTGGTCTTATTACAATAATGTTTGATGACGCGATGCAAGGATACTTCTGTTCTTGAAAAACTGCTATTCTAATCACTGTTCCCCGTGCTGGCAACAATAAATCCCCAGCTTGAAGTAAGTAATTCGCTACTTTACGCTCTTCCTCTTCAATGTGATCAAGACCCTCGTAATCAATGTCATAATCATTTAGATTCGATATATTCACGACTCCAATGCTACCATTAGCATCTTTTTTGCTGATCGCCTTTCCGCGGAAAACTTCAGCAACATTTCCCAATTCCCTTTTTTTAATGTTTGAGTTCTGATAACGTTGCCAATCTTCATCCACCATCGCAAAGATATGATCGACATTCCAATAGCCCATTTCCACCAACTCTTCCAACATAACAAACGTATCATCAATTAGAACCAATTCGTTGATTCCATTCTTTTTGATGTTGCTTGTAGCAGCATCATACCTTTTAATTATTACATCTTCTGTTCTGCCAGTTGTGATTGTCAGCATATAGGTCTTAATAGCGGTAGATGCAAATATCCCAGTTGGTAGCTCAGCTATTTCTTCTAATTTATACATGCTTTGTATAAAATCTCTTAAGTCCTTAATTGAGCCCGCAGCAAAAGTTATTCTAGCTGGAAGTACAATTACTAATACACCCGAACTATTCAAATGTAAGAGTAAGTTCTCTACAGCGATCATTTCATATTCCCTACAAATGAATTCTCCATTATCTTCTCCGCGTTCTCTTGCTCCAAAAACCGGTACCGCCAGAATTAAATCAAACTTTTTTGCAGAAAACTCATAATCATAAATACTAGTCAGTTCAACAATTACATTTCTATGATCTTTAAACATTTCATCGAGAATAACTTTACTCACATTATCCATGCTAGTTATAAAAAACTCGCAATCATCATGTTGGGTAACTAACTCAGTAAGGTACGGTACAAATTTTTCAGCTTCAGGAATTAATACCGTCTTAGTGTCTGGGTTGAAATATTTTTCAAATTCGGAAACTAGCACTTTCGGTATGTAAAACATCTCTTTTTGATCAGCAGATGCAAGAGATATTTCCCAATCAATCTCTCCATCCTCCATAGCTATATATGCACCAAAAAACGCCTTTGAATCCGGAAATGGATTTTGGATTCCATAACTATTCGATATAGACAGCATCATCTCATAAGAATTCTGCTCAGTAGTTTTTTTTGTATTTGATGCAAACGCCTCTTTTGTCTTTTTTAAAAGGAACAATGCAGTAGGCACCTCTGACTGAGCAGTATATCCCCTCAATGCATTATAACGATTCAAAATGTGATTCATCCGCTTGTCGTTACGCATCTTTATAACCCCCTTGCAAAACGGCTTATTGTAATTCACATAAAATATAACACTACATAATCATAGTGTCAAATAGTATTTAGTTTTGGTATTTAAATACCAAAACTAAATACTATTATTCTATTTACAATCTAAGAAACTCAAAAGGACAAATTTAAACTTCAGTTGAAGAAAGACTTAAGCTTCGATTAGACGGATTTGGTTTAAGTGAAGAGAAGATGATTTCTCGGCAGGTTTTAGTTTCGTGGAGCAAAAAGAGCTCTGAGTTATTCTTCGAATGCAAGCTTTTGCAGCAGCCGTACTAGAAACGTTCCCAGGTGGACAATTACTTAAAAGGCCCGCTGATATTAATAGGCGATTAATCATGATTTTTTCTTCGACTAGGCCTTAGATGAGGTCTATCGTTTTTCAAGCAGTTCTGCAACGCTCGTAACTAACTTTGTACGCATTGCCTCATTTACAGAGCAAAGATTAAGCACCACATCATCAAAAAATATAGGTAAAGCGTGTCATTAAACGTGAACTATCATGAACGAACCTTGCAGTCTTATATTATATGATAAGGTAAACGGCCATCGGATCACGATCGCGATATGCCTCGCCCCAAAAACTCACCTGCATTGAAAGATTACTCCATTCTCACCGAGACTTTTGGGTAACCACCTTATCTAATCTAGGGGAAATCAACTCAACTACTGGGATACATCCGAATGGGCATGCCTCAATTTGTAAATCAACCTCTCGCAGCGCCCAAAAAATCCCGGATGCATGTTGCATCCGGGTAATCATTTCGTCTGCCGTGTTATCTGTAATGAGTTTTTTCTGGACTCGGAGAGTACAAATATTGAGAACGGAGTTACAAGAAAAACTCTTCCACCATCCATACTTTTTGGAAACTCCAATCCACCCAGATATTTCCTCATTAGTTCACTGACCAGACGCCATATCATATCAGATCACATGACAAACCTTATCCTAAAAGAACTCCGTTGGATCGTCCTTCAATCGTGTAGCTAAATCGCACAATATTTCTTCCGTTCGTTGAAGAAGCTTTGCAATGTGGTTCATATCTAATGGCTGGTAATTTAGGAAATCCTCTAAAGATGACACATGTTGCATGGTGCCAATGAACAAAGCAATATCTAATCCTGGTTCAGTGTCAGTATGTACTAGCGGCAAAATTTCGTTCATGGTGATTTCCTTGGGTAGGAGTACTGAATGATACCTTTGGATATGTAACGCCTTGATCATAGAGGTTAAAGCCCAATCGCAGAGAATCAAACATACTTTGAACTGGTCATGATCACGCATGATCATCGCAAGTTTGATGTGATACTGAGCATGTTGGTGATAGTCCATTATTGTAGTATGTAACATATGGTAAGCAGGAGTATGTTTGGACTTAGGTTGTAAAGAGCTATCATTGTATTGCGAGCGTGGGGTAAGATCTACTTGGTGATTACAATGTGCTCCGGTAATGGACCAATTTTTTGCCATTGTCATCCCTCCAAAGAGTTAATACCAGTATTATACAGCAAAATAAATACTCAAAGATATAATTTTACAAAATTATACGATCTGAATGGTCGTGTTTACCCCCTGAAATCTTGTCTACACTTTTATATATAGGGGGTGCATAGTGTGGAAGATAGAAAAATTTTAAAATTAGTCGGTGCACGAATTAAAGTTTTAAGGAAAGAAAAGGGACTATCACAGGAGGCACTTGGAGAAAAAGGTGGATTCCATTTTACATACATTGGACAAGTTGAACGTGGAGAGAAAAACGTTTCTTTAATTAATCTTGGTAAAATTGCAGAGGCGTTGGATGTAAACGTTTCTCAACTTTTTGCTTATGTGAATGATGAAATTGAATTAACCGAGACGGATATTATGATTCAAGAAATAGTGGACATGTTGAGAGATGCATCTTTAGATAATATTCAATTATCCAGGAACATTCTAAAAGAGATACTAAAGAGTTACGGAACAAATCAGAAATAAGGCAAAGCAACTGTTTAACTAGTTGCCTTGCCTTTGTTTTTCCGTCATTTTGAATTACTCAGATAGCTTTCGTTTTTCTACAAGTAGGATAGCTGCTACATCCCCAAAATTCCGCCCCAGCTTTATTCTTACGTTTAACCATTGCAGCACCACAACTGCACTTGATATTAGACACGGTTTTAGATAAAGATTGCTCTTTCTTGGTCGTAGTAGTTTTTACTTTTCTATTGGAAGGCTTCCATTTCCCCCAACTGCGTAGCTTGCTGTCTAATAAACCACCGTGCCAATAATCCACTTTGAATTGATCAGCTTCTTTTCTTGCTGGACCCGTAAGATCAGATGTCGTCACGATCAGAGACAAAATACAGTCATGATTCCTTTTCGCACCTACCAGCTCACGAACAGTCATTACTTGCACCTTATTATGATCAGCATAGCATTTTGCCTGAACCGCTGTTTTTTCGCCACGCTTATCAGTGATAACCAAATCTACTCCACCATCCCTACCTCCAACGCCAACTTCTTTTACCGTATAGCCATTGTCTCTAAAATAAAGTGTCAATAGTCGCTCGAACTCTGCTCCCGTCATTTTATCTAATGGTAAAGTTAGAATTATTTCGTCAGATCTGCACGTAGAGGAGGAACGATTAAATCCAGTATTCGCAGATTTCTTAATAGCTGGATTCTTAGTTCTTTTAGATCTTCTAGTTTTTTTCTTTTTAGAAGGTTGTAATAACCCAGCAATAACTGCTAGACAGAATATTCCTACAATAAAAAATATTATTGAATTCATGTATGTTGTTTCTACTCCTTCTGAAGTAACTGTAGTGAATCACCTATTACAAATTCTATTCCATAATCTATCCATAACGCTGTACAGGTTTTTTCGTTTTGCTGTATCCGTTGGTACATCAAATTGTCTTTAATTTCATTTCTGAATCTCTCATGTCCAAGTTTTTTTAAACGCTCCAGCCTGACTGGTAAATTTTTTAATTCCTTGAAGTTCTCAAATAATATTATAGGTATGAAATCATTGTAATCAGTAATGCTAATATTTGTAATCTTACCACTACTGTTCTCTAAAATAATTATATTGGTATCATGAAATACATAACTATAATAAGTATCATATTTAAAGATTTCAAATTCAGGGTTATATAAGCTTAAAATATTTCTCTTTAGGTCATTCATAAAAATATCAACATAAGAGCTGACTGCACTAATTTCAACTTTATTCAATGATTCAGAAGATTCGGAGTAACTCCTATTAAACATAAGCTCCTCCCTCACAATCTTAGATATCTAGAATTTCCTCTTTTACTAAATTCGTTGATAAAACATCTATTTCAGCTTGTTCTGGTCTTAATATTCTTTTAAAACTTTTGTTTATATCATCTATTGTTATAAGACAATCGTCAGAAGTAAATAGTTTAAACAGATTTGCTTTGAAAATATTAGGAGAATTACATATTACTTCAAAGTTATCTAAATACAGTTTATACATGTGTACAAAAGTTTCTGAATCTAAAAAGATAGGTCTTGTATCATAGTCATCTCCAAGCATTTTATAAAAATGCTCTTGCATCGTATTAAAGTTATTTACGTCAAATCTATTTGAAATAAAAATATGAGCTGATAACTGATTCTTCCTACTAAAACGATTAACAAACATATTTCTATTTAAATCTAAAACATAATCTAGAGCTTTTCTTTGCTCATCCTTCCCTAAATCGTAGCCCTTCTCTTTTTTAGTTAGTTTACAATCGTAGGAGAAAACATAACTTTCAACATCAGTATTATTACCATTCTTTTTCGTCCAGGACATTGCAAAAATTCCTTCCGGGACCGCCTTTCCACTCATTTCTTTTCCCCATTTTTCACAGTTTGAGAACATGTCTTTAAGGATAGCAAACACATCATCTTCAAACTCTTTATCTTTATACTTTATGTCAATATCAACTTTTCCTGATGTCTTTGCGATTGATTCGTACGCTTTGATTGCAGCATCAGATAGAATAGACTTTGTCCTACGATCTAACGATTCGTAAATTTGATTAACGAAATAAGAGAACTCACGTTCCTGTTTTATATATATATTACCAAATGTTACTGGATAAATGCAATTAGCATTATAACTTTCAATATTTTTCTCTTGTTCCCCTATAAAAATAATCATAGTAGGAGTAAGCATTTTTTCGATTCTACGAATGACCCGACTAGGTAAACTATTTTCTGCAACAATCACTTGGAGCTTCTTTTCACTCATTTGATTAGAAAGGTTTATAAACTTATATTTTTTGTCATAAAGACTAAGTTCACTATCTTGAAGTACACTCCAATCAGTTAGAGACTTCAAAGTCCTCTTTATATAACTGTAGACCTCTTTCTTATTGACAGAATAGTTCTCTAACTTTTTTTCTCTCAAGGCAGTGCCACAATCATCCGGACATTCTGTTGGGATACTACTCGACTGTTCAAAAACTTCTTTATATCCACAAGTCCCACATGAAATCTCTCTTCTGTTTACTGAATTTAAAATGTTTTCTTCTATGAGAAGCTTGTATAACTGTTTTGTTTCATCGGTATAAAAATCATCTGTACTAATCTTACTCATGATTACATCAACTTTATCTACTTTTCCATCGTCAAACTTCTCATTAGAGATTATCGTATTGAGCGGAAAGCCAAATCTATTCTTAAATTCTGAATCAATGGACAATTTTGTATGCTTAGCAATTCCGCTATCATCCATTAAAAAAATGATATTTCCATCATCTTTCATTACGGTTCTAATCGTTCTATTAACATCACCATAAGTTAAATGCAGAGAAGAGATGTCTTTCAAGCTTTCCATCTCAATTATTCCTTTTTCATAAGCATGCTGTACAGAAGGCCATATTTCGATATTTTTTAAACCTAACGTCAAATTTGGAGAATTCTTCAATTGACTTCCTCGAAAACTTATTCTATGAATCTTTATGATAGAATCCGCATCAGAAACAGGAGTACCATGAATTATCGCTGCCTTAATCTTCTCAGGGCTATACTCAGTAAATATTTCACTGGAAACTAATGTAAGTTTGCAATTAAATGCATCTGACACAAACTCTTTTATTGCTTCCTTTTCCAACTTAGTACTTGATTTAACCTGAATAGTCCCATCTGAAATATTAATTGTAAATAGAACTGGTGCCACTTCTTTGTTACGAATAGCTTCCTCAAAATCTGGTCTTGGTGCATCATTTATTTGCCTATACAGAACTACTAACAAATTTTCATTTCGTAGCGTTGCGTAAGAATGCACCTTGTAATTATTTTTCTGACCAGTTTTTTTATACAATGAATCAACTAATTTATCATTCCCCTCTCTAGGTACCTTGAGAGCTTGCTCCATTGTTATCTTTTCACTCATTGTAAATTGTTCATCTGATCCTTTGTTGTCCCATAAATGCCATGCTAAAACTTCAATAAGATTAGTATGACTCTCATTAAAAAGATGAATAACTTGAGAAATTGTATGAATGAATTTAGTTTCCGACTTATGGAACCTATCATCATAAAAGTTTCTTAATGTTTTCTTTTTTCTCAACTGAAAATCTCGGCATAATAATATTTGCAACTTCTGTTCTTTAGTAAGAGATTTAAAAGAATCTTGAATTTCACCCTTCCCATTTAAATCATTATCTATTTTGAAAAGCGTACCAAGCTCAATTAAAGCCTCTAAACTTAACGAGCTCAGAATCAATAATAATTCGTTATCTAATCTAGCATCAGTCAGTTCATTAAAAGCATCAATTTTGACTCCAATCTCACGCCAAAATTTTGAATCTGTCTTATCTATGTATTCGCTATTTAAAGTCATAAAGATCACTCCTTCTAAAATCAGTAGTTCAAATTGATTATTTCATAATATAAAAATAGGCTTATAGAATCATTATCCAATAAAAAACCACTTAATTCCACAATTAAATACATAATTAAACAAATAAACCTGCTTTACATAGCAGGTCCATTCATTTCAAACTCATACAATACACTTATTCGCCACCGCTACCATCTTCGCAGGCATCTCTTCCCTTAACCGCCACACAAAGCTCATTGGTTTGTTCCCCTCATGACTCACATAATCCGCTTCGCCCAGAAAGACAAATGGAGACGTATAGCCATGCTCTTCCTTATACTCCCGCACGAACAGCACGATTCGGTTGCCCGTCTCCCGATGATGGATGTACCGCTGCGCGGTAGCCGTATGCTCCGACACCCGGCTCTGAGTCTGCCAGTGGAATAAACGCTCGTTAATCGCATAATCCTCGTACAGAGTAGATGGAGAAAAATCTTTGTCCGATTTGTTCAGTGTAATGAAGAAGATATCGGTCTGTTCATCGGCAAAATACTTCACGCCTTCACGGAAGGCGGGTGATTGCTGGGCGTTCCAGTAGCCGAAGGCGGCGAGCACTTGGTCGATCGAGTACATACAGTGGATATCCAGTGGACAAGTGTACGGGAACGAATTACTTTTATCCACAAATCGCAGATGAGCCAGATTATATTTGAAAATATCCACAAGCTCTGCTCCGAATACCTCACAAGAAAGCACACGCTGTACTCCCTCCTCGATGCTGCTCATTCCCAACCTCTCAGGCGCAGCCCGGTGGAAGGTGTAATAGAACATGGTGAGCATGCGCTGTTCATCGGCGGTGGTTGGTTCTTTGCCTTTTTCAATAAAGTCGATCAGGGACGTCAGCCAGACTCGAGAATTAATCGTCAGCACAGACGGCAGTCGGCGGATATATTCCTCTTGCTCACCTTCAATGGGTACTGTTAATCCAGCTTCGGCCAACATGCCACGGAAATACCTTTTGCCCGTACGTCCACCATACAATTCATATAGTGTCATCCCGTGATGCTCTACAAAATGAGCCAAGGTCAGCGGCAGTCCGGTGTCTTGCTGGAACGTTTGCAGCTTCTGGATCAGCGCTCTACGATTACGACTCATCTGCTTGAGGTTACGCATGATGTAGTCCTTCGCTTGTTTTTCCAATTGAATGAACGTACCGCGTGGCAGGTTCGAAAAGCCGTTCTCAACGTAGTGCGAGATGGAGTGTTTGGTAGCTCCGATCAGGGCGCGGAATTTATCTTGGAACCTGTACTCCTGGTGCGCTTGCCCGATGAAGTCGAGCACGGTCAGGCACTCTTTGCCCTCCGCCATCCGCAGTCCACGTCCCAACTGTTGCAAGAATACGGTCAGACTCTCGGTAGGACGCAGGAACAGGATGGTGTTCACCTCAGGGATATCCACGCCCTCATTGTACAGATCAACGACAAAGATCATGCGCAGTTCCCCTTTCACCAGTTGTCCTTTCGTAGAATGACGCTCCTGTTCGTTCGACCCGCCATGCAGGGCCATGGATGGAATGCCGGCTTCGTTAAATATTTTTGCCATGTACATCGCATGATCCACGCCTACGCAGAAACCAAGCGCCTTCACATCATCCAGATCGGTTACGTATTTGTTCAGACTTTGGATGATCTGATTGGCACGAATTTTGTTATGGGTATAGAGCTTCTCTAGTTCATTCAGGTCGTAGCCTTTACGCGACCACTTCACCTGGGATAGATCAACAGTATCGGTGACGCCAAAATATTGAAAAGGACTCAGCAGCTTCCGGTCAATGGCATCGGTTAGACGGATCTCGGCGGCAATCGTATGATCGAAGTAGGCGGTAATGTCTTTGCCATCCATCCGCTCCGGGGTTGCTGTGAGTCCTAACAAAATCTTAGGTTCGTAGTGTGACAACAGCTTCTGGTACGAAGGGGCAGCGGCATGGTGGAATTCATCCACAATGATGTAATCGTAATAATCTGGGCTGGTGATCTCCGTCAGCTTCATGGAGTTAAGACTCTGAATGCTAGCAAACAAGTGATCCAGCGCCTCCGCTCGGTGATTCCCGACATGTAGCTCGCCAAAGTTCATATCCTTCAGGATATACCGGAACGTATCCCGGCTTTGCTTCAAGATTTCTTCCCGATGGGCGACAAAAAGCAGCTTTGCTCCCGCATAACTTGCCCGGAATCGCTTGTAGTCGAAGGCAGAGATGACTGTTTTGCCAACGCCTGTGTCGGCGACGATCAGGTTGCGGGTTCGTCCATACAGCGTACGCTCGGCGTGAAGCTGTTCGAGCACTTCCTTTTGATAATCGTAAGGCTGGATGTCGAGGTGAAAGTGGTTGGACTGATCTTTTTTGCGATTCAGAGCCGCCTTCAACTGTGCCTCATGCCCTTCATCCTCAGCTACATATCGCGTAAATTCACGGTCATTCCAGTAGCCTTCAAAGGTCGCTTCAATCTTGCGCAGCACATCGAGTGAATCCTTCTCCGTCACCTTGAGGTTCCACTCCATACCACTGGTCAGCGCTGGGTTGGATAGGTTAGAGGAGCCGACATAGGCTGTGGTGAATCCAGGTATCACGGTGGAAAATGTACGTTTTGGCGTGTAGCCGAGTCGTTTTGGTATCATACGAAATCTGGATCTCTGTGTTAGGTAATTTGCTAAGTTCGGTAATGGCTTTGAGGTCGGTTAATTCCATATAGGTGGTCGTGATGATCCGCAGCTTCCCTCCACCCGCCGTAAATTGCTGGAGCTGTTCCAGCAGCAGGCGAAGCCCGCTGAATTTGATAAACGATACCAGCCAGTCGATCCGATCGGCGGTCACGATCTCCTTTTGTAGCTCCAGTAACATACTCGGCTCGGACTTTGCACCTGTGAATAAAGAGCTTTGGGAGATTGGCGTATCTGGACGAACGATTTTGGTATCCCGGACCGCACGAATGCTGTTCAGCTTAGAATACACATGGGTCAGCACTTCCCCCTGCTCATCCAGTTGCAATTCGTTGTATTCTTCTTCCCCCAGTGTGCCTTTCAGGGTAGCAATAATCTCATTACACGTTCGGATCTGCGCCAACACTGCTGTCTTATCTTCCGTCTGTTCCCATACAATCTTGAGCGCTCACCGGGTCACCGCCGCCAAATACGTGAACAGTAGTTTACGTGCTTCCTCTGCATCCAGCTTCTCGGTGCCAATGTTATACACATCCGGGTCCAGCGCCGAAATCTCATGCCTGGTGATTGTGTTGATAAGCTGTTCCTATATGCCTTGTTTCATGAATGTACCTCGCGAGAGTTAGGAAGGTTGTGGATAGTTCTCTATGTATATGTTAGCTGAAAGTTGCTTCTTCTATATTATCGACCAACCTGTGGAAGATTTCATTAGTTGTTTTGATTTCATAGGAAAAAGCACCTCTACTTTTGGTTTGGTAGAAGTGCTTAATGATATGACTTTAAATCGTGCATAGATATGCGCAACTCATATCATCTTTTCACTGTATCAATTTAGGATTATAAATTAGTATGACAATCTACTCTCTTAAATTGAAAATAAGGTGATCATCTTATCTTTAATAGAGATTGATAAGTAATCGCTTGTTTTTTGAGTTTGAATATCAGCACAAAGGCTAGTTATCTCCTTTTGAAGTACCAAAAGCGCGGCTGGAATAACAAAAATGTTCATTTTCTTTATATTTAGACCCTCATCATCAGTTTCAATCTCAATTCTATTTATATCGTCATCAGCACGCAAAATATCACCTAGACAATAGATAATCTTATCTTCTCTAGCCTCCTTAACCACTTTTTCTCCTAATAACCCTAAGAGAACTTGATAATTCGGGTCTCCGTCTTTAAATATATTAATTAACTCAATGATTAGGTCATTCAGAGAAATATTTCTTAATTTCTCTTCCATTCTCTCTCTTGAATCATCTAGAAACCACGATTCGAGGTCCACTGGTGTATCGTCTATTATCCCGGGAACATAGGGCTTAGTGTAAAGAAAATCTTTATTCATTGTTTAACCTACCTTTTAATGTTTTGTATATTCCCCACCTATTTTTTTGGCAACTCTGTCAAATAGCATATCCCACACTGCATCTTTATTACCAGTTTTGAAATATTCTTGTGCTTTTAGATCACTTCTTAGCTCTTTTTGAATATTAGCGAATATAATTCCTATGTCTTCTGCATTTTCTTTCCAACCTTCTGCCCCTCGTTTCATACTCAAATTAGTACCATTTGGAGAAACAGCTCTTATCTCAGCCATATTAAAATCTATTGCAGTGGCTATATCTTCAAGACTGAACGGCCCGTTAGTTGGATGGTTATGAGTAAATACCGTATCTTTAGCTACATCTTTATGGTTACTTATATTTATAGACTTTTCAGTACCAACAACCGTTTCTCCTATTAAATTACCATTCTTATCAAAAAATTGCCCGTGTTCCAAGGGTTTATTTCGAATTTGATCCTCAAACTTATTAACTGATTCTAAATAATGAGTTCTACCTGTCCTTTCATTTCCTTTCCCCGACTCAGGCTTGCCTCCACCCGACCCAATGTCGTCCTTCGAACGAAAAGCTTTGCCAAACAAAACATACGCCAAAGCCTGACCGGTCATCGCTCCACCGTAATACCCTGCTCCACTCTCATCGATCTGCTTCTTCTGCTCTTCTACAAATTGCTCTATATCAGATCTCGCCGTTCCCGTACCCCAGGAGGTATCCCATGCAAACTGAATACCACGCCCAACGTCTACAACTTTGCCCACTGTCATGGCATATGCCACACTGCTTAATGTACTGAACGGATTATCGAAGAAAGCTTCTGCCGTCTGGCCCATTCCCGTTATTGTTTCTCCTACTGATTTATCAAGCAGCCCTACAGCGAAATTTCGCTTTAGTTCTTCTGGAATGTACAGCGCAACCTCGCCTGAGCCGTCCGTTGTTCTAAAGTTCTTTGCGATAAACGTAAACTCATTCTGGATTTTGTCCAACAGCCCGAGTGTAGTCGGGAACACTTCTTTCACCTGCATAAAATCCCAGAAAAAACGCTCTCCTGTTACACCCGACCATTCGGATTGCAACATATAGATGGATTTCTCCAGTTCCCTAAGCATTCGCTCCAGTTCCTGTTTTTTCTGCTGGACCAACCGGGCCTTTTCCTCCAATAGATCGGGATGTACCTCGATTCGCTGCATTTCCTTATCACCCGCCAACCTGACCATAGTTTATGTACCTAAATTTTAACAAGTGAGAGTGAGGATTGGAATCAAACGGAAGGATCATTTCTCAGAGGTTATACGGTAGTAGAGCAACATCCTTGGGTAACCATTTTTGCATATTAATGCACGAATGAATACCGTTGAGTCGACTGGGTATCTTGTACAAAAAGAACGACTTCTATCACAGATAGAAGTCGTTCTTTTTGTACAAGATAACGATACAGCATGATTAAATCTTTTTTAAGACACTACGAATTGTACAACAACTGGAATCCCTTCATTCAGTGCATCTCCACCAGGAATCGTAATCGCGGTGGTTGTAACGGAGGAAGTATCTGCTGTTTGCATAATACCGTTAATATACAGATTGTAATAATTGAATGCACCTGGTAGTGCCGTAGCAGCTACACCCGCATCATTTGTAAAAGCTGTCGCAGCAATCGCAAACGTTGCTCCAGTCCCGGTCCCATCACCAATGGTTGCAACAAATCTTAAACTGTTCTGAAATGGTGTCACAAGTGGCATGTTTCTCACCTCCTACCTAACATAGTATATGTGGTAGGTTTGGGAGTAGTGAAGGCAAAGGAACCAGCAACTACAACCAATTTTAACCATTTATGATATTGGCTGTTATTATAATTATCTCTATAGTGATAGGTGTCCCTGCAAAGATCACACCGTTTTGTGACGAAAAAAACAACCTCTCCGCACTTACACTGTATGAGTTTCCTGGTTGGACGATCCCGTTGATATAAAGATTGTTAAAGCTGTTAAGTCCAATCCCTGCAAATTCGGTTATGCTGCCGCCATCGTCATTTGTGAATGCTGTGGCAGGAATTGTAACTGAGGCCGACAAATCCAGATCTGTGTCCGGAAAATAGAAGTAACGGTTTGCCGTAGGAATGATTTCAATTCCGGGTACCGTGCCCGGCGGACCTTGCTCACCTGGGGGACCCGTTGGTCCTTGGACTCCGGGAGTTCCCGGTTGACCTGGCTCACCCTGAGGACCTGCGGGACCCTGCGCTCCGGGAAGTCCTGCTTGACCCGGTTCACCCTGAGGACCAACAGGACCTTGCGCTCCCGGAACTCCGGGTTGACCCGGCTCACCTTGAGGACCAACAGGACCTTGCACTCCGGGAACTCCGGGTTGACCCGGCTCACCCTGAGGACCAACAGGACCCTGCGCTCCGGGAAGCCCCACTTGACCCGGTTCACCTTGAGGGCCCGCGGGACCCTGCGCTCCGGGAAGCCCCACTTGACCCGGTTCACCTTGAGGGCCCGCGGGACCCTGCGCTCCGGGAACCCCTTGTTGACCCGGCCCGCCGTGAGGGCCTGCGGGGCCTTGGGCACCGGGCACACCTTGCGTTCCAGGGAAGCTCACAGTCTCCAATTCATGTTGTCTCAACGGAGCGAGCAGCGGGCCCGGCTCACAACAGACCGGGTTGCTGCCTCCTCCTCTCGGTAATGCCATGACTTTTTTGTCACGGGCCATTTTCTGTGATCTTAATGGACGCTTCAGTGAGCAGCGCTTTCTCCGATAAGATCTACGTATAATATGGCATTTCTTTCGCTTTCCCAAGTGTTTGTTTCTGCATTTCGACGTAGAACGACTGGGCCTCAATTTGTTGAGGGTGGCTGTCCTCTTGTTCAGATACTTCAAAATGGTCATCTCCTTAGGCCAAGGCACACAGTATATATGCCCTATACTATGTCCTTAGCACATTCGGAGAGTGTGCGAATAACTATGGGGGAAGCCCAATAAAAAAGACAAGAGTCCTGCTATAGTTGTCCTTTATCTTGCCAGCGTGGCTTCATTGTCTAATTATGGGGGAAGCTGAATACCCTTATGAAGCGGAGCTTAACTTCCTTTTTGCTGTCCAATAGATCCAGCCTTGGAATACTACAAATAACGCTACTGCCATGGTCAGACTCATCCCCATCTCCACCACTCGCTGCATATTCCCACTCAGGAAAACGCTGTACCCCTGAGTCACCGCGGAACTGAACTGCTCTGAGGCGAAAAATACATAATAGAGACTAAACATCAGCATATGAACAAAGGTATACATGATGGAAAAGGCAAAGGGAAGAATGGATATATACTTATTTTTACTTATCGCAAACATAATGAGTGCCTGTGCGCCCAAGAAGATAGAGGCGATCAAGGTGGACCCCAATCCTCCAGACGTATGAAGCACGCCACTAAAAAATAACTTTTCAAACATATTAAACGTAAGTCCTTCACCCCAATAATGATACATCACCTGAAAATAAGCTTGCAGATACCCTAAAGTGAATAAAAGGGGTACAGATAACAGGCAAAGGCGATCCACACGTTTGCGCGTAAACACAAGACAAGCACCTAACGCACACACCGTAATCCAAAAAATAGGCATTAATTCGATATACCGATTATGCACACCATATCGATTCGCGATTAGTCCACCCGCCAGTGTTACAATGAATAGGAGCAAACCTGCTAAAGCACAGCCAAAAATCGTTCTCATGTTGAATCCATACGTTTCTTTGGTTACCGTTTTGCGCAGTTCTGAGATAGAGCCAAATTGTTGAATGGAACGTTCGATGGCCTCCGTCTCTCCCAACCCCTGGCGCTTTAGATGATCCACCGAGGAATAGAGGTGAGCGGCCATTTCTTCTCTCCACTCAGACTTTTCCCTCTTCGTTAAAAATGTAAATCGAAGTACTTGATCAAAATACTGTTCAATGACTTCCATGCAGATCCCCTCCCAAGAATATATCAATAATCTTGATGTTCTCCGTCCATGATGTCCTCAATGTGTTGAGCTGAGTTTGGCCATCCGGGGTGATTCGGTAATATCGCCGCCGCGGTCCACTAATTTGCTCTCCCCAATAACCCTCTATGTATCCATTAGCCTCCATACGTTTCAGTGCCGGATACAACGTGCCTTCTTTTAGATCAAACTGACCATTGGTCTCGTCATTCACCGTTCTGGATATTTCGTATCCATATGCATCCTGCTTATTCAGTACAGACAGTACAATTCCATCGATGTATCCTTTAATCATTTCGTTTCTCAGCTTCACACACCACCTACTATGCAATTCTATGTAGTTAAGCATAACAAACAAATATTGTAAAAAGCAATCTCAAGGAGCCGATTGTCTCAAAATTAATCTTATTCAACGTTGCACGCAACGATACGAAGCCGGAATCGGTAACTCCGGCAGCGCCTTTGGAGGTCAGCATCAGTACATCGAGCAGTACCAGCACCTGGGTAATGGCAAGCTCCACCCCATATGCCTGAGCCATGAACATCGCCGGCTCAGGTAGACCGAACCCATCATTTTACCGATGGAGAACAGTTAGCCTATGCCGGTATTGCCAATCGTATATACCAGGGCCCGAAGGTTCATTTAAAGCTTAGGCATCCAGAAGGGGTTCTCTTCCTTCTCACACCCGGTTAACACGTAAAAAATATGTCCCTGCTCACTCTTCATTGTCCCGATCCCTTTGCAGGTGTCGGTCTTCATTCCCTGTTTGGAGCCATAGGCATCCCTTGAGTTATCGTAAGTCGATTGAATAGCTGTACCATCATAGATCAATTCTTGGATAATGGGCCCACCTTCAATGGTATACATCGTTACACGAACCTGATCCTGCTGTTTTTTCTCCACATTTTTCATAAATGTGTTCCACTTATCTTCGTTCCGTATGCCTCCATGAAGCACAACCACATCCCCGCTTTGCTCCGCTTGCTCTGGATTATGGGGCTCAATAATTTCTGGAAAAACTTGCGTAATTCCGGAAGCATTCGTTGTTGGATCATTTGCTTCACAAGCAGTTAACAGCATTAAAGCTAACGATAGGATAAGCATACTTTTTCTCATTCCATCACCTCATGTATGAAACGGTTCAATATTATCCTTTGTTGCATGATTATGCTTAATTTGTCATTTTTATGTAACTCCCTCGTTGTCCCGAACGTTTAGAATCATAGAAATGTATAAACAGGAACGAAAATTTTAATGATTTATCATTCAGCAGGAGGTTAATTTAATGACGTTAAAAACAATGCTCGGTGTAGCACTGGCTCTATCTGTACTCATATCCACCCATTCGGCCGATACAGCGACTCTAGCTTCAACGAACGAACGGCAGTCAAAGGGATTAGCCCATGAAATGGAGCGCTCCTTCCCAACATCTACATCTGTTCTGCTCATTGCCCCAACTCAACATGAAGGTCGTTCCTCATACAACGGCAGCTTCACAATGGTTGCTTCGAACGGGACACATGCCAACATATCAATTGGAAACAACAGCAACCACACGGTATATGTGAAAATGTATGTAGATGAAGTAAGTGAACCTATGGAAACATCTATCAACAGAAATAGTGATAAAACGATAAACCTGCTTGCATTACAAGACACGGATATTAAGTTGTACATCTATAGCAGAATAGGTCATCACTTAGATCTTTCAGTTGAAGCAGAGCAGTCTCATTGATGTTTTCTCTCACACCTACATACAAGAACAAGAAAAACCCTTCACGCAAGCGATTCAGATTCACGTTCCCATGAACCGATGCCTGCTTGAAGGGGTTTATATTTCCATCACATTTATTTCTCGAATCGGAACCAGCCAAAGTCAAACTGACTGCCTGGCAGGAAAATAAAGCTTACTTTCTGCTCACCTGTCACGCGTTCAAGCTCAAACACCCGCTCCTCATATCCACCTGACTGGGTGAACTCAACCAGTTGGTTGCTCTGGCCGTCCGCACCTGCAAAGCGAATATGAATCGTATTTTTATCAATTGGTGAATGACCGTAGATCACGAGCTTTGATGTGCCTTCTGCCGTAAAGTCCATGTTTTCAAACTCCAGCGATACATTGTTCCCGATACCTTCTACACGATCACCCTCAATTTTAAACGTATCTCCGTAGATGTGATCACAGCATGCAGCAGCGTTCTGTTCAAAGGCACGACTCTGGCGCTCGAAGGAGAAACCTTTAATATGAATCTTCTGTTTCAGTACAAAACAGATCGATGTAATTCCGCTAAGACGTTTGGACAATTGGTAGGTCTCTTCCTGGTACACATTCCAAATGGACTCTTTGTCATACACCACATCCGCGATCATCGTGCTTCCCTCTTCATCCGGCATACCTTCCCAGATCTGAATGAAATACTCCTCCGTGGACAACGTAAAGATCGGAATGGTAATCGTATCGGAGCCGTATGGTCCGAAGTCAATATTACGGAAGCCTACATGCGTCTCTCCGTCGCGACTTGTCGCCACCCCACGTTCGTTGCCGTTACCAACCTCACCTTTGGTGTAATCGTACAGTCCGCCCGTGATGAAGCCGTATGGATCTTTGTAAGCTGTACCGAGACCGTCCGCCTTGAACTCCAGCTGGGAGATGAGTTTCGTTTTATCCGTACCATTGGTACTGGTTGCGCGAAGCCGGAACTCCCCGTCACCTATAGCCGATACCTTCACCGCATGTTGATGCTCACCGTTGTCGCCTGTTTCTGCTTGAACAGCTTCCACTTTGGCAATGTTGGACTCGATTCCAGCATCATTTACAACAGCCCACTCGATGTCGCGATAGGAAGTGTTCTCTGGATACAGCTTGGTGGTTACAATTAACTCCGGGTTGGACGGATCGAGCAACTGTCCTGCAGTACTGATGATCTCGATTTTCCGCAAAGGAATCTCCTGAGCACGCCCCGTCAGGACTGGACGTTGTTCATTTTGCATGAAAACAGCTTGCGTTTGATTATTAACTACACTGCTCACTTCAAGTTCAGCGTCCACAACCTGCGATTCGAACTCAGCCATAGCCCCTTCCAACCCTTCGGAAGAAACTTCAATCCGAACCGTTCCAGGTTCATTTGTCGCTCCGATGATCGCCATCAGTTTGCCGCTGAATAGTCTTCTACTCAACCCTTTGTATGGATCATAGTCCGTGCTATCTCCGTTATCCAGACCCAGCAATCGTCCTGCACCCGTCACCTGAACTTGCACGCGGTTGTTCGCATTGTGAACGGGATTACCCGCTTCATCTTCCACATCAATTTCTACAAAAATAAGATCCGTTCCATTCGCTTGCAACTGCGCCCGATCCGCTTGCAGACGAATTTTCTTCGCATCCGTATAGGATCTTTGCACATCAGTCGCAATGATCTGGCCCTTCTCATCGTAAGCGATCGCTTTCAGCTCGCCCTCTTCGTACGGCACTTTCCACCAGCCGGATAGCTGTGTTCCGTTGGCATGATCGATATCGTACGTGCCAATGGTTTTACCGTTGAGTTGCAACTCAATCTTCGGTGCGTTGCTGCACACGCGTACATCAATAATCTGACCCGGGCTGAAATCCCAGTAAGGGAACAGGTGAACCATCGGACTTTTCTTATAATCCGTCCAAGCCGCTTGGTAGATATAATAAGAGTCTTTCGGAAACGTTGCCGTATCCAACTGTCCAAAATACGAATTCTTCGTATGATACGGTGTCGGTTCTCCAATATAATCGAATCCGGTCCACAGGAACTGACCCAGTGAATACGGCGTATCCCGCTCTGCCAAAATGCAGTATTCTGCCGACTTCGCGCCCCAGCTCGTCGTACTGTTACCCAAAGCCGAGCACTGCTCGTCGTCATCTGCCAGAATCGGCTGTTCGAACGGGAAGTGATAAATGCCACGACTCTGCACCACAGAAGACGTCTCACTACCATAGATAATCCAGTCCGGATGTTCTTCATGATGTTTGTCGTAATATTTTTCCGCGTAGTTGTAACCTGCCAGCTTCACGATATCCGCGCATTTTTGTGCATTTTCCCAAGGCATATAGTTCGAACCAATCGTCACGCCAGCATTACCTTTTGGATCAAATTCCAGCACATAGTCCATTAACATGCGAGTTACTTCCTGTCCACGCTCATCCGCATGGGTATCGTAAATTTCGTTCCCGATACTCCACATGATCAGACTGGCATGGTTACGGTCGCGCTTCACCCAACTCTTCACATCCGTATGCACCCACTCCGGGAAAAATCTCGCATAATCGTATGGCGTTTTCGCACGTTCCCACATATCAAAGGCTTCAGACACAACCAGCATACCCATCTCATCTGCAAGTTCCATGAACTCTTTGGCAGGCATATTATGCGCGGTGCGGATGGCGTTAACGCCCATTTCTTTGAGCAAAACAAATCTTCTGCGTAGTGCCGTCAGGTTAAAAGCAGCTCCCAGTGCCCCGAGATCATGGTGTTCACACACGCCGTTCAGCTTCATCTTAACTCCGTTCAGGTGGAACCCTTCATTGGCATCAAGTTTGATATCCCGGAATCCAATGCGCTGTGATACCGATTCAACTGTCCGATCTTCCGAGATCAATCGCAACTCAGTCACCAGTTCATACAGATGCGGTGCATCCGGGCTCCACAGGTTTGGACTCTCCACAATGATCTGTTGGCTATCTGCCAATGCGACCGCATTCTCACCCAGCGAAGCCGTAACATTCGTCTTCGTCGATGCCACCACCTGACCTTCATTCCGGATCGTATGCACCAACTCTGCGTTCTGATTCTGTTCCAGGTTCAGTTCCGTATCTACTTCCACCTGCCAGCCATTCGGATGCTGATTAATAGATACATAGATCCCATCCGTAACAATATGGTTGCGGTCTCTCGTGTTCAGCCACACATGGCGATAGATTCCGGCCCCGGAATACCATCTGCTGTTCGGGCTCTGATGCACTACTTTGACCACAATCTCATTGTCGCCTTCCACCAGTGCATTCGTGATCTCATGTTCAAAAGCAGAATATCCATACTTCCACTCCCCAACCAGCTGCCCGTTCACATACACCGAAGAGTCCATGTATACGCCATCAAAACAAAGCAGAAGCTGTTGCTCATCCTTCGTGTAATGGAACGTCTTGCGGTACCATCCAATGCTGTCCTCATACAGTTCAAGCGTATTATATATCAGCCAATCATGGGGAAGCTCCACAGGTTCATACACCAGACCCGCAGGTTCCGTAACATCCAGCTTACTTTTCGCAAATTGCCATCCATCATTAAAAAGCCTCTTCTGATTCATGTTAGTTTCTCACTTTCTTGAAGTAAATTATGATTGCGGTTACAACAGTAGATGTCTCTTCTTCCGAAAACCTTTTCGGTAATACACAAGTATGACTATAACACATAACCCGATTATATCATCAGTCTCTTTCCTGTAACTCCTTTTCATAAGATTTTTTAGCCATAATGATGAACGTTTTATTCCCTCCAAGCACTGTAACTTTCGATGACAACAAACCAAAAAGGCAACCCGTCAACCGGGTCACCTTCTGCATTCTATCCCTTGTAAAAAGGGTTCCACCCTATGCCTTTGCCCGATGGCATCGCGCCAGGCACCCCATCCGCTTCAAGCAGCGGACGGACAACTAACTTCACGGGCCACTCCTTGCTCTCGAATATCGCATGAGCGAGCGCGGCCCGGTCGGATTCGGGAAGCTGCACTTGTTGCAACGCTTCCTTCCAAGCCTGCTCCGTGATCTCCCATAACTTCGTTTCCGGGATTTGATACACCTCGCTAAGTGCCTCCATGATCGCAGCCAGATTCACCTGCGTCCCCAAAGACTGTACATAGAAGATCAGTTTCTGAATCGTCTCGTTATACAGGCTGTTCGAGTAGCCTGGACGAATATGATAGGCAGGGTCTGCAATGCCATGTTTGTCCAGATAAGGCTGATGCAAACGCACGGAATCATGATCGCGGAACAAGAGACCTTTTACCTCATTATCCTTCAACACCAGACAGCAGTTCTGACCATGAATCTCAGGTACAACACCCACCTTGAACAGGCGCATCACGATATCATAAAACGTCGTAGCTATGCTGGTATAAAACTCGAGAACATCCGTGCTGCTCAGGTTATCCCCCAGAATTTCCGTTAATAGATGATGCCCTTCCAGATTCACACCCAATGCGGCCATTGGAATGACTTTGTAGGCTTCATTCAGCAATTCAGCGGGATACACACGAATCTGTGCAGCCAGATGGCGTGGATGATCATCGAACAGTCCCATGGATTCTGGCATGAAGCCCCACCAGTTCTGCTCTTCACACATATACACCTTGTCCTTCAACGTCTCGTCACAAGCAACGGCCTGTCGTAGCATCCGTTCACCAGCAAGACCATTCAGAAGCTTGACCACCGGAAGATAGCGAGCAGCCCCCAGAGACAGGACGCTAACCGGTAGCTTGAGCATTAAGGTGGATTCAGTTGATGGAGCCATCGAGCGTAGAGAGGATGTTGCCTGTACGTCGCCCACTTCTACGTCCAATACGACAATGCTGCCTTCTTCGATCTCTCCCGTGAAGCGAGGCAGAATCACATGTTCCAATTGCCACGGGTGAACAGGCATCGGCAGATATTCGTTCAACGTGATCCCTTTTTTGGCAAACTCGGCTTCTACCACTCCGCGCTGAACATCGTCTAACACGTCCAAAATGGACAGCCCATCTTCACAACCTTGCTGCATGGCATCCAGCCGTATAGCCACCCAGCGCAGCGAAATCGCCTTCCCGAATTCTGCTGCATACCGTGTTACATCTTCTGCATTGAATCCCACCTTGGCTTTGGACGAAGGGTGAAATGGACGATCCCGCAATGCCGCAACACGTTCACCTTTGATAAACCATTCATACGCAGAAGCCGGGACGTTAGCGGACAGATACTGGACTTGTTCCCAGCCCAAAGCATACTGCTCCACAGCAATGTCCAGACTAACCAGGAATTCCGCCACCCCAGGCTGCGCATAGGCCTTATCCAACAAAGCCCTCTGTAACATTGCACGTCCAACTTCTGCCGGAGTATCAAGGAGAACCCAGCTTCCATCAGTTTTCTCCTCGTAGATCGGTGAACCCTGAACCCACTGAGTCCCCTGTCTTACTCCTGCTTCAACCAGACACAGTACACCTTGAGTGTGCAATCTATAGCGAGAAGCTACATTCTGATTATGCTCGCTGCCCTTTTCCTCACTTGTCTTGTCGGAATCATTTGTTTCCGCTAGCTCGTCCACCCTGATGCCAGTCTCGATCCCATTATCTAAAGTTGCTAATGCTGTTCTTCCCTTGTCTTTCATGCCTTCGCTGTCATATCCCTTGTACAATCGACGGAACGGTGCAGGTGCTTCGGCAAAATCAATGAATGGGTGATCCTCCAGTGGGAGTAATTGCTCCGACAAAAATGAATTCATCAGATCCGCCATAATCCGGCGTTCAGCGGCTTGCAGACTGAAACGTTTCATCAGTGTTGACATGATTATTGTCCTCCGTTAGATAATGGAATGCCGGGTGCGGATGCCCCAGAAAATCATGATGCGAGATGGTCCAGCAATAAGCCCCAGACTTTTCAAACAAAACAATATCTCCCACGCGCAGCAGTGCTACCTCCGCATCAGAATGCATGCGATCCTTGGGTGTGCATAGCTCACCTACGATATGGACTCGACGACCTCTTACCTCTGGCCGGGCAAATGAATGCTTCCAACGGTCCGTCTCCATAATCTGGAACGGGTGGTTATGCCCCCATGAAGCAGGCAGACGATTGTGGTGCGTACCTCCTCTTAACACGGCAAAATACTGATCATGAGAGGTTTTGATATCCGTAACTTCTGCTGCGTAGTACCCATGGTCTGCCACCAGTAGTCGACCCGATTCAAAATACAGCTGACCTCCGCGTGAAGCAAGGCGCTCTCTGGCTTCACTTTGCTCCAGCAGGGAAGTGAACAAGGGCCAGTCGAATCCGGGGCTGCCATCATACGTAACACCGAACCCACCTCCTGCATTCACCACTTCCACAGGAAGATCATACTGCTGCTGCCACTGCTCCACCTTTTGCAAATACAGCTCGATCATCTCGGCATGCAGCCTGGCATCCATATTGTTGGACAAGGAGTGAAAATGGAACCCGCTTAACCGAACCACACCCGCGCCTTCCACACGAATGAGTTCGATGGCTTCTTCCACCGCCTCTTCATCGATTCCAAAAGGACTCGGCCCACCGCCCATAACAATCTTCGTCCGAGGTAACGTACTGCTTCGCAGATTGATTCGGAGCAGTATGCGAACCTCCTGCGCTTGCTCCTGTTGTTGTTTGTGTTTCGGCTCATGTCCCGGTTTCTGCTCCCATTCTTGCTTCTGCCTGCTCCCCTGCTCCTGATCCATCGCTCTCTCTTTCGCAATCGCAATGATCCGCCGCAGCTCCAGCAGACTCTCCACATGGATGTAACTCACGCCATGTTCCATCGCTAGTCTCAGTTCGCTCTCCTTTTTACCCGGACCTCCAAACAGAATCGGAACCTCGCGACTTACCGCTCTAACCTTGAGTAGCTCTCCAATCGAAGCCACTTCAAAGCCCTTCACCAATGGAAGCAACGCCTCAATGATTCGCGGATCAGGATTCGCCTTAATGGCGTAGAACAACTGTGTGTTTCGGGGCATGCTGCCCAACATCTGACGTACTTGCTCCTGAATGCCAGCCAGATCGTATACATACGCACATACCGGTTCTTCCATTCCGCGTTGCAGTTCATCAATCGCCTGCCATACACTTGGTTTCATATCTGCCCACCCGCATTCCTGTAGTCATTCCGTTTTTGGGCATACGCCCGAAACGCCGTATTCCGATCATCACCCAGCACGTATATATGTACTCCCCGTTCAGCCCAGAGCGACATATCATCCACACCTCTGGTAACCGTTGCATAAGGTACTCCGCACTGCTGGGCGGTAGCATGCAATTCATCCAGCGCACGCCTCACATCCGGGTGCTCCGTCTGCCATGGCACACCGAGAGATTGCGACAGATCCGCTGCCCCTTCCAATACAAAACTCACCTGAGGGTGAGATAGAATCTGTGCACTTTGCCGCACGCCCTCTACACTTTCGATCATGGGGACTACCATCACCTGTTCATTAGCTTCCCCAATGTATCCCGTAAGCGGATATTTCCCGAATACACCGGGACGACCACTATTCAAGCTTCGCATGCCAACCGGATGATAGTAGGCGTGGCGAGCCGCTTCTTCCACCTGCTCCAGTTGCTCGACATGCGGAATGACGATACCTTGTGCGCCACAGTCCAGCACTTTAAGAATCTCCGCTCGCTCCACTTTCGAGATACGTACCAGCGGGGTTAGGCCGACCAGTTCCGCCGCACGGACCAACTCTTCCACCGATTCCATCGATGTTGCGGCATGTTCCAGATCAATAATGACAAAATCATATTCCGCATGTCCGATCATCTCAATAATGACCGGGTGCGGGATCGATACAAAAAGGCCATAAACAGGCTGTTTGCGTGCAATTTTTTCCTTCAGCGTGTTAATCCTCATTCGACGATTCCCTTTAATTCGGGTGTTCTCTTTGATTCAAGTGCATCCTTTGATATCTTGAGCGGATTGCTCGCTTTGCGGAAATATAACTCTCCATCCCCATACAGACGGCGCTTGGTCATCTCTTCGATCAGTGCATCTTCGGCCAAAAGGTCAAATGCCACAAACCGTTTCGTATACTCCGGGTGCTCTCGCTGATAATCTACAATTACACCTGCGCACAGCTGCCAGAACGCTTCCTCTGACAAACCAAACTTCTCCAAAGCCAGCGCAATATCTGTCATGCAGATAAAGAAGAATGCATCATACGTATAGTCCCGGACTTCCGACACATCTCCGGCATAGATGAAGGAATATCGATTGAACTTGCGGTGGGTTTCCGGCTCGGGGTTCAGCTTCGGTGCCTGTTCCGGGTGCAACAGTTGATCTGGTACATAGCGAACGCCATCATGCAGATCCTTGATAATGATTCGTTTCGGCAGATCATCTTCCAGTACCAAAATAATATTCTGGGCATGAGATTCCAGCGCAATCCCGTGTGCATAGAGCAAATGAATAATCGGCAGTGTAACTGTGCGAACAAGGGCCTCACTCCACTTTTCCACACCATGTCGCTCTACAGCATCTTGGATAAATGGAACACCATCCGGCTGCACCAACATCAATGCATTCAGAGGCCATGCGGTCTCGCCTTCCTTAAGATGAACCGATACATTCTCCCGCCAGATGGCACCGAGTGTACCGTAGGCACGTCCATACTGGGTTGCAGGCAACTGCTCATAACGGAACGACAATCCCATGATTTCTTTTAAAATGCCAAACTGCGCCTGCTGCAACAGCTCATCTTCACGAACAAGTTCATCCAGCCAATCGCTGATCAGCGGTGCGTTCTGGGTCGTATGCTGTGCCAGAATACGTGTGCTCGACGTGTTGGTGATGCTAAGGGCCAGCTTGATGTAAGGGGCTTCCGGATTCACCCGATTCGACAGCGAACGAATCGACTGCTGCGCACGATAGGGCGAAGACGATGGACCAAGATATACGATATCTCCATCTATACGCTGACGGGCAAATACCGATTCCAACTGGTGCTCCCACTGCCATGGATGAACCGGAATGAACACATATCGATCACCCGCCTTAGAACCTATTTCCCCATCCACCTTGCTGTCTTTGCTGCCAACGCTAGAGCCTATTAAGCTATCTTGAACAGCTGTTATTTCACCAACCTCGGCACTACTTCCAAACTGATCTGTACTCGCCGCATATGCGTTGACGTTCTCACCCGGGTCCGTAAGACCTTGTTGTTGCAGGATCTGTTCAAATCGCTGCATATCCTCTGCGGTCAGTTGTTGCCCCACCAGTTTTTCAGAGCTATACCCTGCAGATACAGCGGTCTGAGCAAATTCTTTTTTCACAGCAACCCAGACTAATGAAACCTTCGAGTTAAATTCTGGGCCATAGGCCAGATTGTCTTTCAAAGAAAATCCCAACCTCGACTTATAACTCGGATGATACAGATGACCGTCGGTCATGTGACTTTCAAGCGCATCATAATGCCGATCTTCATTCGGAATGTTCAAGGGCAATATAGCTTGGCACTGGCTGTCCTTTGCCATCGTTTCGAGCAGTTCCTGGATAAAAGCCGTGACATTTGCACCCTTCAACGCGTTCAGTACGATTTCCTCCAAAAACAGATCCAGATTGGTGCAAGGTACGCCTTCTCTTTGGATCGAACCCTTCTTCACCTTCACCCGGCCAAATGAAAACTTCCGCTCCGCTTCACACGTGTACGCCACAGAATGACCGGAAGATGTAAGTCCCTCGGTTCGCCATTCGCTCCCACTTACATGACTGTCCAGAATGCCTTCGAACCACATCGCCTCCAGTGTCTGCCGCATGATCCGTTCCTGTACAACCACGTAGACTGCTTCTGTCTTGCCGCCTGATTCAGCCCTGTATCCCACGACTCCCACGCATTTCACTCCCCATTCGTTTCATTACATTGCTCACCGGCACGTAGGCCGGGGTCTGGCTGATCCCTCTTAGACAACTCACCAAGTTTTGTTTGGCCAGAAAAGCATCCGTTGTCAGCAGATGTTGCACATATGCATTGCCCGTTCGCTCCAGTTCATCTACAAGTACCTCACGTACCTGCTTCCAGAAATGCTCCTCGGATACGTTCACATCTCGCGCCATCGCATGAATCAGAGAGCCCAGATGATTGACGATAAAATAGTACGATGTCCGCGCCCAGGCTTTCTCTCGCGAATAAAATAATAAATCGGACGCAGCACGATCCCGCTCACTTATAAGTTCCTCATCCACACTGACCCCTTCCAGATCGCGGACGATAAAATCCACTGGCAACCCATCCTTTAAGGTCACAAGAGTATTCTGCAAATGAGCTTCAAAATGAATGCCTTTCTCTCCCGCAGACCGTACAATCGGTAGCAGAGAACATTGCAGATAACGATCCAGCCAACGCTCAGCAATGTCACGTCCTCCACCCAGCATGGTCATCAGTCTCGACCGCATCCCAGGAAGCGGTGCTTCAACCAGACTGGATAAGACATACGTATTCTCGACATCAAACTCAATGGGCCGATAAGCTATCGTAAACAGACTGGTTAACTCTTCATCTTCAAAAGCACAAGTCGCTACACCTGTCTCATACGCAATATGCGTGTTCGGTTCATCAGCACCGAAGCAGTCATGCTGCCTGACGTACTTGGAGGCATCCAGTGTTCTGCGCATCTGCTCAGCACTATTGGTGCGAATCATGTTGGTAATCTGCATGTTCAGGGACAGCTTGATATTGCAGTTCCATTCGGGAACATAAACTGTACGGACCGAAGAGGTTGGGTAGACGGTAGGCCCCGCACTGCCAAGCAGGATTAATTTTTCATCTCGAAAATAGTGCTGTATCTCTGTCAACCGTGATATGTACGCATATTGCCATGGATGGACGGGCAGCAGCCCATACATACCACTCTTTTCTTTTAAAATAGGCTCTACATGGCTCCGCAGGAGATCAGGCAAATCCATTGCCGCCTCGTCATCCACCCATTCCTGCATGTAGACATCCTGCCTCACGGCGATATAACAGAGTTGAAATGATGTCCGTAACTCCGGACTGTACTTCTGTACATCCTGCTCGCTGAAGCCTTTGGAGTTTTTCGGAAACGGATGGAACGGATGACCATACAACAGTGACTGTTCCGATGTGCGATAGTCGTGGATGTCGAGACCGGCCGCTTGTTCGATATACAAGGTAAGGTTACCCACACTGTTATCTACCTTTTGTGCAAAATCTCTGGCATACGCCGCCTCGACGCGATTCGCATTCTCACCCCATGGATGTACATTCTCCAGCTCAAGTGAACTCTTCATTTCCATCGCACTTTTCTTCACTCCATGTTGATCCGAACTCGCTCCCTGTTCCCCATTCCCGCTTAGCTCAGATGTGATCCAACGTACCAGGTCGCTATAATGCACCGCTTCCCCGCCAGATTCCATGCTGAGGTATTCATGCTCCCCTATGGCAGAGTAATAAGACAAGTGTCCTGTCACCTTCACCCTACTGGCTTGAAAATTAACAGCGTACGTCAGCGTGTTCGGATTGATCCGAATATCGCTTTCCTTCTCTAGCGCAAGCTCACGGATGTAACAGTTCAGCAGCAGTTTGCACGAATGTTCATGGGCCTGCTGCTCAGCTTCAGACCGGAGCTTGTTTTCCATCTCGAACAATGATGCCAACCTTCTTTCGGGTTATAAGTAAGACCAGGGGAAGTGTAAGCAGTATGGCGCAGCCAAGTCCGATACAGATTTCTTTGAGCGCTCCCCATTTTGCCATCTCCATGGACGTTCCTGCCCCGGCAAGCCATTGCCAACGCATATCGTAATACAGGGTCAAGCCCATCACCGCAAACGAAGAAGCCAGACGCTCAATCGTGGTTGATAACACCGACCCTTCGTGCATGTCTTCGTCCGGTAATGCTTGCAGACCAATCGCAGAAATGCTCATGCCTGACAGACCAACGCCGATTCCTCGACACGCCATGAGTATACCGATGATCCAGATTGACGCTCCCAGGGGCAGAACTGCAAACGACAAGATCGATATGGACACCAACAATGTGCCCCATGCGATAAAATGCATGGACCGACCACGATCCAGTAAGCTGCCGCCAATCCACATGAACAGACTTGTACAGATCGATAAGGGAATGAACAGTGCACCGGACAGGGCCGGTGACAGGTGGAAGACGTCCTGGAACAATAGTGGCAATGCAAAGATCACGCCAAACATGACACAATCCTGAATAGTCGAGATCAATACAGTCAGCGGAAAGACGGCATTACGCCGCAGCAACTGGTACCGGATCAGTGGTTCCTTGCGATCGTTCTCGGTCTGGACGAACCGAATAAGCAGCACCACACCGATCGCAATCAGCATCCATGGTACCCATGCTGCCACGACAGGACTTGCGTACAACTGTACCCCCAGACTAAGGGCACCTACAGCGCAGATTAGCATCATGACACTGGATGGATGCCATTTTTTCCTACGAGCAGGGATATAGGTCTGAATGACTCGACCGCACCCGATGAACGAGAATATAGCCAGTGGCACATTGAGCCAAAACAACATTTCAAGCCGTCCATACTGAATAATGAAACCACCCAGTGTTGGTCCGGCAGCCGGAGCCAGCATAAGCAGCAAGCCCCACGCTCCAGTAATTCGCCCCCTTACCTCCGGTCCGTATACATCAAACAGCAACACAAGTGATAACGGAATCATCAGCCCCGCAGCAACCCCATGCATGAAACGGACCAGTAGCAGTACCTCAATAGACTGATAAAACAACGCACCTGCTGCCGAGAACAGTCCATAGATACTGATGCCCAGCATATACGTCTGCTTACGCCCCAGTCGGTCCACGATTAGGGAAGCCAG
This sequence comes from Paenibacillus sp. FSL R7-0026, assembly GCF_038004485.1. Taxonomy (NCBI): domain Bacteria; kingdom Bacillati; phylum Bacillota; class Bacilli; order Caryophanales; family Paenibacillaceae; genus Paenibacillus; species Paenibacillus sp. FSL R7-0026. The sequence goes on along the minus strand of NZ_JBBORG010000001.1, from coordinate 1,095,513 downwards.
CGGCATTGTTAACGTCATGGCGAGCATGTATAGCGCTATGATCCACCCTCCTGCTGTCGTAGAAATCTGATAATATTGCACAAAATAAGGTAGCAGCAGGTTAAATGCACTGTTGGTCAGTACCAGCGAAAAAGCACCGATCAGAATCGCAAGTAATACTGCATGCCTTTTCATCAGGGATAGCTTCAGCATGCGGCTGTTGCTAAGGCAATCGCTTCAGCTACCGATTTCTCAAAGATCGCAAGGATTGCACCCGATTCTTGCTCCGTAATATTCAGCGGCGGCAGAAAACGAACAACAGCTGAATGACGCCCGCCCAGTTCCACAATTAATCGATTCTTGAAACATTCACGCTGAATAGACTCAGCCAGCGCACCATTAGGCAGATAATGTCCCAGACGATCCTTGCGTCCCATTGGATCAACCACCTCAACGCCAATCATCAGTCCTCTGCCTCGCACGTCACCAATCTCTGCATACCGCTCTTTCATTACATTCAGTTGATTCATGAACTGCTCACTGCGCAGATGTACGTTGTGTAAAACATCCTGTTCCCGAATATAACGAAGTGTAGCAAGTCCCGCAGCCATGGCGAGCTGATTGCCACGGAACGTACCTGTGTGTGCACCAGGTTGCCATTGGTCCAGCTCTTCCCGGTAGATGACAACAGACATAGGCAAACTTCCGCCAACTGCTTTGGAGCAGACAATTACATCAGGTACAATCCCGGCATGTTCAAACGAAAACATTCGTCCTGTCCGTCCGATGCCTGTCTGCACTTCGTCGATGATAAGTGGAATGCTTCGCTCTGCCGTGATTCGGCGCAGCTCCCTCAGCCATTCGAGATCTGCCGGAATCGCCCCGCCTTCGCCCTGAACCGTCTCCACAATGACTCCGCACGGTGCGGCAATCCCACTCTCGCAATCATCGAGCAAGTTCTCGATATACTGTGCGCTTAACCGGGCCGTCATGCCTTCACCAACACCAAATGGGCAGCGGTATTCATAAGGAAACGGCAGGAAATGAACATCGGGCAGCAGGCTTTGCAGATGTTGTTTCTTGCTCAGGTTGCCACTCATCGACATCGTCGCTTGGGTCGAACCGTGATAACCTCCCTGAAAGGCAAGAATAGACTTGCCGCCTGTAGCATGTTTGACCAGCTTAATGGCTGCTTCTACTGCATCCGCTCCGGTTGGACCACAGAACTGGATTTTGGCTTTGTCTCGCATCTCGGCCGGAAGAATGGAAAACAGTTCTTGCATATATGCAAGCTTCAGCGGCGTTGCCAAATCCAGTGTATGAAGCGGAATCTGCTGATCCAGAACATCGCGAATGGCGTTGACCACCGTGTCATGGTTATGCCCCAGCGCCAATGTTCCTGCACCAGCCAGGCAATCGTAGAATACGCGGCCTTCCGTATCGGTAATCTTCACCCCTTGGGCCTTGCTAATGACAAGCGGGAAATGTCTGGGGTACGATCTTGCATTGGATTCCTTCTCATTTTGCATCTTCAGATATTCCGTCTGCACCTCTACTGACATAGCCCTCTAACGCTCCTTATAATCGATTCAGGCTGAATCTGCTGCCTGTGATTCTTGTTCTACATTTTGCATATGACATGGTATTGGTTCAAAATCATGGTGAGGTCCGAATTACATGACGGTATCCGTCATATATTGTTATCTATACGTTGTTATAAGCTATATTTATTTATATTCAAGTTGCTCCTGACACAGGTATTCCAGGTATAACCGAACCACATCACGGGTTGTCCCACCATGGGGAAAGACGTGGTGTGTCAGATCCGGCAAAGCATTCACTTCCAGAATGCCCCCTTGTTCTCTGGAGATTGGAGTGCGGATATCACGACAACGAACATCAACCCCTGCTACATCGATCTGAAGAGTCTTTGCCGCCTGAATGATCATTCGGGCATTTTCGGGATGAATGATTTCGGTACAATCCTTGTAAAATTCACTGATTTTTCCGGCGGCAGAATTGCGGAGATCGTATAGCTCGATTTCTTTTCCGGCGGCAGGAACTTCATCCAGAGTTGTCCCTTGTGCACGCAATACCTCCAGCAGTCGTTCCGTTTCTGCATCAACCTGAGGAAAAGCTTCATACTCGCCTATGTGCGTCATCTCGATTCGTTCCTGATTCAATTGCTCAATTAACGCCCGAACGGTTGAAGTCCCGTTTCCCTCGACATAGACAGGTCGATACTCATTCACAGCCGCTACTTCACCGTTAATAACCAGCACTCTGTAATCGATCCCGGTCACATATTGCTGCAACATAATACTGCTGCCATGGACACTCGCAAGATGAATGGCTGCCTCCAGTTCATCTGGGGTACGCACATCCAGCGTCACGCCCATGCTGCCGCTTGCATCCAGCGGTTTCACTACAATGGAGCCATGCCTTTTCAGAAAATCTGCTGCATCGCTTCCCATCTCTGGGATTACGATAAATGATGGCACAGGCATTCCCTGTTCATGCAACAACATATTACATGCCTGCTTGTTCTTCGCGAGCAAACCGGCAATTAACGGCAGACGATGAGATCTGGTTTTGTTAATGATGATCTGCTTGTCCCCTACAGACAGCTTCAGAAAATCTTCGCATCCCTCAAGAAGTGGCTCACAGGTGATGCCCATTTCTCTCGCTTTGCTTATAATGAGTCGGTTTTGCAGATTATGAATCCCTTTCGGAAACACTGAAAATCCTCCTCGATCGAATGAAGGTACTCGCTCCTATATAAGTTGAATATAGTTTTCACACGAAATCACTGCGCGGTCAGAACCATCTTCCGATCGCTGTTATCCCCAGATTTTTTTGAATCCCTTATACAAAGGGGAAATCCGGTGATAAAGGCGCACGCTACGCTTCTTCAGATCTGTTCTGCCCCTCCGTTAACGTGTGAAATTTGAATTCAACTTATATAGCTCATACTTCATCAATTTTTTTGTAATTATATATTGATAATGATTATCAATATCACATAAAATCTATTTTATGGCAATTCGAGCTATATTGTCAATAATAAACTTTTAAGGAAAAATAAGATTGAATTTAGTGTAGGTTTGAGTCAATGCAGGTATGTTTTTATCGAATAATAGGCACAACAAACCGGGCAAGCCTGGGATATGGTTTTACCAACGGCTTGCCTAAATTTATTATCTGCATGCTCATGCAATGCAGTTGATGTGGAGTTTTGAATCATTATTGAAGTAATCGAAAGCCGACTTTTTGATCGTCAAGCCAGCTGCGTGTACCGCTGTTCTCCATTCAGCTTCCTTCCCCGTCCATGCGGGATACAGGTTGGTGTGCCGAACAGTGGATCGATTGCAATCTCACACTCCATCTGGAAAACCTTCCGGACCATGTCCTGTGTAACGATATCTTCCGGTTTACCTTCTGCGTAGATGGACTTGTTGTGAACAGCCACAATGTGATGCGCATAACGACATGCCAGATTCAGATCATGAAGTACCATAACAATCGTGCGTCCTTCTCGTTCATTTAACTCAAACAACAGATCGAGGATATCAATCTGATGTGTCATATCCAGATAGGTTGTAGGTTCATCCAATAGCAAGGTTTCAGTACCCTGCGCAAGTGTCATTGCAATCCAGGCACGCTGACGCTGTCCACCGGACAATGCATCCACAGGTCGATCCGCGAGTTCTGTCAGATGTGTGGATTCAAGTGCCAGCTTGACCATACGCTCATCCTCTCGGGACCATTGCTTCAGCCACGTTTGATGTGGATAACGTCCTTGCTTAACCAGTTGGTTCACCGTCAGGCCCTCCGGAGCGGTCGGGCCCTGTGGCAGGATGGACATGCGTCTTGAAATTTCCTTGGTTGGCAGCTTTGCAATCTCTTCGCCATCCAGCAGCACCGAACCGGAGCTGGATTTCAGCAACCGGGCCATCGTACGCAGCAGCGTAGATTTGCCACAGCCGTTGCTGCCAATCAGGACGGTAATCTGTCCCTTGGGAATGGTCAGGTTCAAATTTTCAATAATGGGATCTGCTCCATAGGAGATCGTAAGCTCCTTGGCTTCCAGAATACTCACAGCCCTCTCCTCCTCAAAACTGATTTCGATTCTTGAATAACAAATACAGGAAAAATGGTGCGCCTACACCTGCAGTGAATACCCCTGCGGGAACGTCAAGCGGTAGAAAGGCCGTACGGGCTATGAGATCTGCGGCAAATACAAGCAGAGCACCAACCAGTCCGGACACGATCAGCATACTGCCAAACATCCGGCCAACCAGCTTCCGGGCAATATGTGGAGCGATTAGACCAACAAAACCAATGGTTCCGGCAACCGCCACGGCAATTCCTGCCAGCAGTACACTGCATAACAGCAATGCAGAACGATGCCACTGTACCGTTACACCCAGCCCTGTGGCCAGATCGTCCCCGAATTCTTGTGCATTCAGGCTGCGGGCGAACCAGATCGCCAAAGGAACAACAATAATGATAACCGGGAGAATGGTTCGGACATCGGTCCAGGATGCTCCGTACACACTTCCAGTCAGCCAGATATAGGCTTGACCTGCCGTGTAGAACGGACTCAGGATCAACATAAAGGTTGTTCCAGCTCCGGTAATGGCTGACACTCCTATCCCGATCAGCACCAGGCGGATCGGACTGACTCCCTTTTTCCAAGCAAGCATATAGATAATCAATGCCGTCACAATTGCGCCAGCGATGGCGAACAGTGGTAACAACTTGATGCTCACCGCTCCGCCCAGCAATGTAACAAAACCTACAGCCGCAACAGCTGCACCGCCAGTAATACCGATGACATCCGGTGATGCCAGCGGGTTACGGATAATGCCTTGCAGAAGTGCGCCTGACATACCGAGGGCTGCTCCTACGAGCAGAGATAATAACACCCGTGGCAGTCTTAAGGTCAGCACGACGAAGTCATGCTCTCCTGCATTCAGACCAAATATCGTTCGAAGCACATCCAGCGGAGAAATAAAGTCACTGCCCACACTGGTACCGACAACCCCTGCCACGAGAAAAAGGAGGATACATATTCCGATGACAACCAATGATTTTCGTTCCATTTGCACTGAAACGGTGTCTTTTTTGTTGCGGAAAGTCAACAGCTTCCTCATATCTTCGTCACCCCCTTACGGGCAATGTACACGAAGAAGGGTCCGCCAATCAGTGCAGTCATGACACCAAGTGGAACTTCCTGCGGCATAATCACCAGCCTTGCCACCACATCCGCAGACAACAGCAGAATCGCTCCCCCCACAATAGAGTAAGGAACGAGCCAGCGGTAATCGTTTCCTACAAGTGCACGCATGATATGCGGGACAACCAGACCGACGAGGCCGATCGAACCGGCTACGGCAACCGAACCACCCGCCAGCAATACCGTAACAATTCCCATGAGCACTTTGACTAGAAGTACATTCTGTCCCATGCCTTTGGCGATATCATCACCCGTCAAGAGCAGATTGATGGCTCTGCCCATGAACAAAGAGACAATAGCTGCAGCTGTCATGTACGGCAACACAGGATATAACATATCCAACGTCCGACCACTTACTGAACCGGCAAGCCAGAACAATACATCCTGCAATCCGGTTCCATCCAGCACCAGAATGGCCTGTGTGAACGAGGCAAATAACGCGGAGATTGCCGTCCCCGCCAGTACAATCTTGATCGGTGTCAGGCCATCACGACCGAGGGAACCTAGCCCATATACAATTGCCGCGGCTACAGCAGCCCCTGCAAAACCAAACCACATCATGGTGGTGAGCGAAGATACGGACAATACAACGATGGCAATAACAATAAAAAAGATCGCACCAGAATTAATTCCGAACACACTCGGTGATGCCAGCGGGTTACGTGTCAATGCCTGCATCAGCCCACCCGCCACGGCCAAACTTGCTCCTACAACAGCAGCAATAACCGTACGTGGCAACCGTTCCGTCAACAGAACCACATGTTCCACAGAACTCTCATCATAGAATTGCAGTGCTTCCCATGCCATCTGAAACGTGATATGCGTACGTCCCAGAATCATACTGGCTAGGCAAGCAAGTAGAAGTAATATGAATAAACCAACCAGTCCATAGATCTTGGCGCTTGCCTTTGTAAAAAGGGGAAACATACTCTCACTCTTTCATCTGTAAAATGACAAAAGACCTGCCTGCCCATACACTTCGTTAACGAATGTCCTGGTGCATGGCAGGTCCTGCTCCTGTTAGTTAGTTCAGGTTGAACTGCTTATATAGATCGTCCAGCATCATGTTGGCCGATGTGTATCCACCTGCCATGTTCCAGGCCACTTCATCGACCTGAACCAGTTGGTTGTTCTTGACTGCATCAAGGTTTTTCCACAGTGGACTGCTGGTCCAATCATCATAATTTTTCTGAATGGCATCTGTTTCTGTGCCTGAATTGAAGTTAAAGATCATGTCTGCATTCATATCTGGAATGTTTTCTTTGGAAGTCAATTCAACTCCCCATGTGTCTGCGTCATGTCCGGCAGGTCTGGTGAACCCAAGTTCATTCAGAATCTTACCTGCATATCCCATGTAGAAAATACGAACTTGATCGGCTCTAAAGTTCGTGATGGTTGCTTCAATTGGCAGACGATCCCCCATTTTCTCTTTGAAATCAGCAACACGGCCATCCCAATCAGACAACAATTTATCCGATTGCTTAACCCTATTCATCGCTTCCCCAACAGTTTTCACCGTTTCTTTCCAGTCAAAAAGCGTCTCCGTCACTACCGTTGGTGCGATCTGCGACAGTTGCTCATAGATCTCTTCATGTCTGATCTTCGTAGCAATAATCAAGTCGGGTTTCAACTTGTTGATCTCTTCTAGATTGGGCTGCGATTCCTGTCCTACTTGTGGAACTCCGTCCAGATCTGCTCTCAGATATTCATAGACTGGCTGCTGAACCCAGGATTCCACCACGCCTGTCGGTTTCACGCCAAGTGCAACAACGACATCATTCGCACCCTGGAACAGTGTAACAATCTTTTGCGGAGTTCCCTTGATTGTGGTTTCACCCATAGCATGCTTGATCACTCGGGTCTGATCTTCAGTCGCACTTGCAGTTGTATCACTTTCATTATTGCTCTCATTGCTGCTTACAGCTTGGCTGGATGTATTCGTTGTCTCAGTACTTCCACCCGAAGCACAGCCAGCAAGTAGCGAAATCATCAGAATAAGTGCTGCATAAATGTATAGCTTTTTCTTTACTTTATACATGAAATCCTTCTCCCCTTTTTTATGTAAATGATATTGAATCTCATTATCAATTGTATTGTAATGGAGATGAAATCATTATACAAGCATTTTATTTGGAAAAACTTCTCACTCCCTGTCGAACTCTGTAACTTCGTAAAACAACATTAAATAAAGATATATTAACTAAATCAATACAATATTTATCGATACAATACGCCTACACATAAACCATATATGTAATTTTTTTCTTACCTGCTAAATATACAAATCTCTCTTCTTACTTTTAGCTTCATCTAATACATGCCCTTTTTGCTGGTGGATCATTATTCATTCATATGCATTCAACCAAGATATTTACTGTAAAACAATTCCTGTAATTTCTTGTCGTACTATGTTAGATTATCCATTGGAATAAAATCACATCTATAGATAGGGGATACTAACACGTGAAGAAATCATGGGTACTATCAATCATTATGAGTTTTGTTTTGCTCGGAGGGGTATTTGCACCTGCAGGGTCCTATGCCTCTGCTGCGGATGACTCAACCACTACATATTCGGAAGACGAATACTATGAAGAAGTTGACACGTCAGAACAAGAACCGATCCCTACAGTCGAAGAAGAAGATTTCCTGAGCTACCTTGATCAGTTGGATAAGGCATCGGTATATGAGGAGAAAGCCTTCAATGCTTTGGGAGGTGGATTCTACATTACATCGTCCAATCGCAAGTCCGTTTTCCTGAAACTGACCAACACAGCGATTCCTAACTACACCAAATATGTTTCCAAGCTGAAGCTGATTAAACCGCAAAATACAGAATTGCAAAAAATCCATGCCAACCTGATTAAAGGTAGCTATACACAGCTGGAAGGATTCCAACTCGCTAAAAAAGCGGTCTCCAAAACAACGGTAAACAGTGCTGTCCTGAAACAAGCCAATGCCAAAATTGATGCCGGGAAGAAAAATATCGAGAAGTTTCACAAAGAATTCTCTGCATACGCCAACAAACTTGGATTTGATTTATAAAAAACAGTAATTGCAGATATGCGTCCTACATTTCGAATAAAACAATTTGAAATTTAAGGAAAAAAAATGTTTTCTTTTGCTGAGTTAGTTCGTATAATAACACTATAATCAAAAGGCTATGCTGCCGAAAGGTACAACCTCGTGAACAATTGAGGTTGTGCCTTTTTTGCGTTTAATAGCCACTTTTATTGAATTTCATCATCTGACGAGGAGTGATTCACATGATTCTTGAAGCCATTTACCATCGCCCCAAACTCAATTGGTCCTATGCTTATGACCGCTCGACCATGCATTTGCGACTTCGTTCAAAACGCGGTGATTTGGATGCGGTAATCGCTATTACCGGGGACAAATATGCCTGGGATCGGACGATTACACACATTCCCATGCACATCTTTGCCCGGGATGAAATGTTCGATTATTGGGAAGCCGAGACTTCACCTCCCTATCGCAGATTACGGTATGGCTTCCAACTGATTCAGGGAGAGGAATCGGTCTGGATGACAGAGCGCGGATTCGAGCAGGCGCTGCCTGATCATCCACTTGAATTCTTTGATTTTCCATTTATGAACCCGGTCGACATTTTTGAGCCGCCTGCTTGGGTTAAGGATGCTGTGTTTTATCAGATTTTCCCTGAACGTTATGCCAATGGCGATCCATCCATCAGTCCCAAAAATGCTGAATCCTGGGGAGGGGAACCTACACCGGTGAACTTCTTCGGTGGGGATCTCCAAGGTGTGCTTGATCATCTGGATCATATAAGCCAGCTTGGCATCAATGCCATCTACTTCTGTCCGCTGTTTGAGGCCACGACGAATCACAAATACAATACAGGCGATTACATGAAGGTTGATCCTCACTTTGGAACCAATGAACAGTTCAAAGCGTTTGTGGATGCCTGTCATCAGCGCGGCATACGCGTTGTTCTGGATGCGGTATTCAATCATTCCGGCAGAGAGTTTCCTCCTTTTGTCGATGTCATGAAGAATGGAGCCGCTTCCCCCTACGCAGACTGGTTCTATATCAAAGACTGGCCGCCACGTGTGGAGGATGGTATACCAACTTATGACACCTTTGCCTTTGAACCGCTTATGCCAAAGCTGAATACGGAACACCCTGAAGTGAAGGCATACCTATTAGAGGTAGGACGTTTCTGGATTGAGGAGATGGACATTGACGGATGGCGGCTCGATGTGGCGAATGAGGTGGATCATCAGTTCTGGCGCGAATTCCGTCAGACGGTAAAAGCCATCAAACCTGACGCCTATTTGCTTGGTGAGATCTGGCATGATTCGCTCATGTGGCTTCAGGGAGACCAGTTCGATGCCGTGATGAATTATCCGTTTACCAACTCGGTATTGGACTATACGGTGCACGGTAAGCTCGACGGACTCGCATTTGCCAATGAGATCGGAAAACTGCTCGCAGCCTATTCACAGCCTGTAACAGAAGCGGCCTTCAATCTGCTCGGAAGTCATGATACACCCAGACTGCTGACTTTATGTGATGGAGACGAGCGCAAGATGAAGCTTGCCGTTATGTTACTGCTTACGTATCCAGGTGTGCCATGCATCTATTATGGAGACGAAGTGGGACTTGATGGAGGATATGATCCGGGTTGCCGCAAGTGTATGGAGTGGGATGAGACCAAGCAGAACCGCGAGCTTCTGGAATTCTTCACCCGTACGATTGCCCTTCGCAAACAGCACCCTGCCCTGCGCAGCACAGAACTGAAGATTGTATATGCAAAAGCCGGAGACCCTTGTCTTGCCATCGAACGATTGGATTCGCATACGGGTGAGCGCATGCTTCTTGTTCTTAATGCGGGTGATGAGCCGTGTACCCTTGAACTCCCTTTGGCAGATCGTAACGTCTGGCGAAATCTGTTCACATCAAACACCTTGGAAGCTCGGCGAAATAAACTGACCCTCGATCTGGAAGCATACGGATTCTCCCTGATGCAACTTGAGGTGAAACAACCAGCGGAGGCCTGAGATAAATACAGCTAACAAGGGAAAATAACTTCAAAGAGGCTGTCCTCCAGGTCATATGCTCCCCATAAAGTAGACAGGTAAAATAATAAAATCCTGTTACTGTATGGGTAGCATATTAGACCAAGGACAGCCTCTTCTGTATCTTATACGTCATATTCTAACGAACCCAGCACACCTTATTCGCTTCATTATACGCGGTCTAAATGCCTAACGAATCAGAGAGACGTTATTTCGTTTAATGAGTCGATTTTCGCAAGCAGAAGCCGTGTTTTCGACGGAATAACGTTGCTGAGATTCGTTAGGTTTTACTTTTCTTGATTATCCCCTCAATACGACGTTTGAGGTTCGTTAGCGGTAATGATTCAAGCGAGGTAAACTCTTCGAGGCAGCGCCTTTCCTATTCCCTTTCGCGTTTCCAGATAGGTTAACCCCCCTACTCTCCCGCCTGATACTCATTGATGACAGCGACCTATTTCCCAGCCGAGGCGAAGGATATCGAAGTCATCGGTTTTCGTATTTTCTTCATTCTTGAACTTACGAGAGCTCCCTGTGTAATTACGATTTTCTGCGGAATCTTGTATGAAGGCAGCTTGTCCCGACAATATTCCCAGATGGATCGCCGCAGATCGGTGAGAGTACATTCTGTAGCCAGCCGGACAGTCACCTTCACCCTCTGACCCGTGATACCACTCTGTTCTCCCGAAACTACGGCCGCTTCAATACATTCCATCTCTTCCAGAACACCCTCGACCTCGGCAGGATACACTTTCCGTCCTCCTACATTAATGATCTCGGAACGACGTCCCAGAATACGAATGTACCCCTGCTCCAGCACGGCTTCATCGCCAGTTCGCAGCCACCCGTCCTCTGTAAAAGGTGAAGGTGCATTCAGATATCCGATCATCGCGGTTTCCGTATGAATCTGCAATTCTCCTTCCACCACCCGATACTTGACCTCTTCATCTTGAATGGAAAACAGCAACGAGCCTGGCTCTTTGGAGCGGGTTGGCAGAATGCCAAGTTCAGACATGCCATAGGCTTGTATCGTCCGGATCTGTGGAAATCTCCGGTTCCAGGCTGCCAGTACGGATTCAGGCATCACTTCCGAACCATATGATACAACCTCAAGACTGGACAGGTCATACCCTTCATCATTTCTGCCCAGCAGCAACAGATTCATGAATGTTGGAGAGACCGGAAGAGCCTGCACACGAAACTTCTCAATCGTTCGGCACACTTCTTCGGGAGATCGATCCGCAATGATACAGAGACAGCCCCCACTGGACAGGGATTGCAGCATGGTATTCACACCGCCGATATGATCAAACATCATAAAAGGAATCGTTCGCAAAGGCCGAACCTGCCGCCGAAAACCATGTAACAGCCGATCTGCACGATGCACAGTCGCTTTACTCACTCCGGTTGATCCGGATGAAAAGAGTACAAGTCCGCCTACGCCTTCTTGTGCCAGCAAGGATAACAACACAGGAACCTCTCCAGATAATTCACATGTTTGCCGAATGCACAACTTGCCTTCTTCAACGCCCAAACGCCACTTCACCTGTGCCAGCTGGATATATTCCTCTCGTTTGGCTTCAACCAGGTTCCGATCCATGGGGAGCACGATACACCCTTGTCCGAGCAAAGCAACCAATGCTGCCGCTGCATAGGGGGAATAGTCTTCCTCCAGCGTTACAAGTTGCCCAGTCAGTCCTTCTGCTGTAATCCACTTACTCATGATGCCAACCTGTTCCAGCAGCCACCGATAGCTGTACTCCTGATCCTTCCAGATCAGCGCAGGACGCTGTCCCTGCTCCGCGAATCGTTCAAGCAAGAATTGGATTACCACTGTGCATCCTCCTCACGGGCAGGCGCCCATTGCTGTGCGAGATAATCAACAAGTGAACCTACGGTCTGATAAGGGCTTTCCGGCATGGAAGCAGCAGCCATCTCCGCCAGAGCGGCGCCCATTCCTGTTCCCCATCGATCTTCAATTCCCTGCTCTACCACTGCAAGCAATGACACGAGTTCCAGCGAATCCAGTTGCCCACTTCGTCCGTACAGTGGAGCGTTACCACCCTCACCAAGTGGAATCGTTGTATTATGGTACGCGTTTAACTCCCGGCAACTATCCAATACGATACGGAGCAAATCCTCCCTGTGTTCTTGTCCAATCATCAACACGGCCTGACGTGGGAAGCAATCTGCCTGAGGTATGGACTGTCGAAGTGACTCATACCATTGCCATTCATCGGTGACCAACATTTTAATGACACCTGTTAGCTGCACTCTCCAGTGCTCACGCTGCTTCATCCGGCTGACCTGCAGCATATTGTATGCCTTCTCCCACCGTGCAATGATGTCGCTGAATTCTCTCGCATATTGATCAAGTGGAGAACCTAGCCATAAGGCAGACTCCTGAAGAAGATCTCGAAGAAAATATCGACTCCATCGCATATCAAACAGCAGACCGGATATTAGCATTTCATTGGCCTGTTCCTCTTCATTCGCCTCATGCAGTGCATGTAACAGTTGCAGCGATACCGCATGTCCAAAATAATAATTGCGTTCTCCTTGCGTAATCGTCCGGCCTGTCAGAAATTCTTCAATCTGCGTTGTTAACGCCTGGGTCAACATGTCGCGGTAACCGACAGAATCCAGCTTTACAGTCGCCCGAATGTCCATGGTGCCATACGTTCGGAGTTCTTCTTTGCGTTTGGCCTGCGCAAGCTCAGGTATGCTTTGGTTCCCTTTCCAGAAATCATGAAAGGCTTCTTGAGCAACCTTCCCCTTATACTTGGAGGGCACGGGGTCGTAGACATGAACATGCTCATCATCCAGACCATATACGGCAATCCAATGGTCTACCAGATGCAGTCGGGAGCCTTGCTTCACGTGTTTGCGAATGTACTCGGGATTCTGATAATCCTCACAGTAAGGCAGATGATAACTGGTTCCTGTAGCCAAAAAAAGCCCACCTTCGCCAATATGCTGCCGGATCTGCGTCTTGCCTTCCTCAAAGCTGTCCAGCTGTCGCTGACCATACATCTCCCAGATCGGCTCTGCATAATCCAGCTTGTGAAAATAAGGCTTCACCAGTCCGTTATCCCCGCACGAAGGAAGGCTGTACAACCGACTTGCCGCCAACAGTGCAAGACTTGTGATGGATCCTTGTCGATGGAGCACTTCATGAATCAGAGGAAAATTGCAGGGATAATAATAGGGAATGTCCAGCACTGGAGCGAATGAAGGAATAATCATTTTGGGCCTCCTGTTCCCGTTTTGGCTGACGTACTGCCCCAGGATTGGATTAGGTAATGCACAGACATATCATCTGTCGCTCGAAATACCCGATTGGCAATAGGTTTGCCATCCACATCGGTCTCGAAACGGCGGAAACCACGTGTAAATCGGAAGGAGAACCCACTATCACGTGGGACTCGGTAACTACCTTCATATCGACCTTTACCAGAACGGACAAGCTTCATGCCCATGCCACCATATATCGTTTCCTCCGAGTCTTCGTCGGGAGCTACCTCTGCACGAATGCAGACCTCCACATGAGTGGACATTTCAGGAACGACAGTGTAGATGCGTGTAGCAGACAGTTCCCCCACAGTCAGCGTAATGAATGCACTTCCAATACCGACAGGAACCAACTCTCCACTCGCATGAATCTGAAGTACATTCGGGTCACTCGAAGTATAATTCCCATGCAGCAGACTCTGAACCAATCCGCTCTCGTAGTGCATTTGTGCATTGATACACACGGTCATTCCACCCTGTAGTCCGATGACATCCCTTCCAAGCAGTTCGAGCGAGGAGGGCTTACCCAAGTGGCCGAACATGTACAGTAACGGGAGATGAACGCGTGCTCCCCAGTCACCTTCCTGATGACAGGCACCCTGCTGTTCCAGAAATGCCAATTCCGCACCCGATCTGACTCCCCGTTCAAGCAATTGATGAGCTACTCTTCTGACCTGGGAAGGCAGAAACAGACCTTCCGTGTCTCCAATATCCATCCACATCCGAACGTCGGGTACCTCTTCTGGCAAGCGATACATGTTTTCTTCCAACAGCCCGCTTTCCGATGTTTCGTCCAGCTGCACATCCACATAGAATGGCGACATCATGATCAGTTTTCCGAAAACATCCGGATTTCGCATCCCCATGTGCAATGTACAAAGTGCTGCGGCAGATGAACCCAACAACCCGGTATTCGACTTGTCCGGCAGCGTCCGATATCGATGATCAATGAGCGGTTTGAGCTCATGAATGATGAAATGCTCATAGTCGATGCCTGAGCACCCCACACTCACGGCCTCTCTCTCAGGAGCAATGTAGTGGTAGAATTCGTTGTGCGTGACTGGACGGACATGTGCAATACCGACAATAATCAGTGATTCAATTTGCCCGGAGGCAATTAGCCCGTCCGCTGCCTGATCCATGTTCCATGTTTCATTGCCTGGCCGGGATGGACCAAAAGCCCGCTGCCCCGCATGAACGTACAGAACCGGATAATGCCGAGCTGCCTGCTCATGGTAACCGGGCGGGAGGTACACATAGATGTTGCGGATATTGCCCAGCCGCGACGCCTGAATGCCTTCCAAACATTCGATGACAGAATGGGTACTCAACGATCATCAACCGCCTCTCTTCTCCCAATTCGACTGCATAATACAAATAACCCCGCCTCAGAAGAGACGGGGTTGTCCCAGAACACACGTAAGTGTTCCGGGATACATAGCCCTTATATTGTGAATCTGCGAATAGTTTAAATCCCCGGACATGCTTTTGTAAACATAAAAATAGAAAATAAATGCTCCCAAAAAAGTTATTGACATAAGATCCAATATTTCTTACGATAACGTTGTGATCATAACTCGAGGGCCATGCTTTTAAACCTGAGCGGTTTAGGACAACCCCGGTAACTCCCGAAGGAGATGCCGGGGTTGTTAGCGTGTCAAAAGGAGGGAAGTCTTCAATCCACTGCGTAACACTCCGTTGTATTGAAAGCGCTATTATTCAAGAGCCAGGTTGGTTGTTTATCTAAACTACTACATTCACGAGAAGGGTGGATTACTATGTTTCAAATGGCCAAACGTGTACTCCTCAGCACAACACTGACACTCAGTTTACTTGCAGGGGGCGCACTTCCCTATCTGCCTGCTTCAGCGATCTATGCCGATGCGGATACCGCGGTTACCAACAAGCAGAACTTTAGTACAGACGTCATCTATCAGATCTTCACGGACCGCTTCCTGGACGGCAATCCTTCCAACAATCCGACTGGAGCTGCCTACGATGCCACTTGTAGTAACCTGAAGTTGTATTGCGGAGGCGACTGGCAGGGTCTGATCAACAAAATCAACGATAACTATTTTAGCGATCTGGGCGTTACGGCACTGTGGATCTCCCAACCGGTCGAAAATATCTTCGCCACAATCAACTACGGCGGTGTGATCAACACAGCGTATCATGGCTACTGGGCACGTGATTTCAAGAAGACCAATCCGTATTTCGGAACGATGGCTGATTTTCAAAATCTGATTACAACCGCTCATGCCAAAGGCATCAAGATCGTAATTGACTTTGCACCAAACCACACATCTCCTGCCATGGAGACCGATACCTCCTTTGCAGAGAATGGCAAGTTGTACGATAACGGTAATCTTGTTGGCGGATACACAAATGATACAAATGGATATTTCCATCACAACGGCGGCTCCGATTTTTCCTCCCTAGAGAATGGTATCTACAAAAACCTCTATGACCTCGCTGACCTGAATCACAATAACAGTACTATTGATCAATATTTCAAAGATGCAATCAAGCTATGGCTTGATATGGGCGTGGATGGTATTCGCGTTGATGCGGTGAAACATATGCCTCTCGGCTGGCAAAAGAGCTGGATGTCCTCCATCTATGCACATAAACCTGTATTCACCTTTGGTGAATGGTTCCTTGGATCTGCTGCATCTGATGCAGATAACACGGAATTTGCCAACGAATCTGGAATGAGCCTGCTTGATTTTCGCTTTAACTCTGCCGTACGTGACGTCTTCCGGGATAACACATCCAACATGTATGCTCTGGATTCGATGATTACAGGCACAGCGGCAGATTACAATCAGGTGAATGACCAAGTCACGTTCATCGACAACCATGATATGGATCGGTTCAAAACAAGTGCCGTCAACAACCGTCGTCTGGAACAAGCGCTGGCTTTCACGCTGACTTCACGCGGCGTACCTGCCATCTATTATGGTACCGAGCAGTATCTGACGGGTAACGGAGACCCTGATAATCGGGCCAAAATGCCTTCCTTCTCCAAAACAACCACTGCTTTCAACGTGATCAGCAAGCTGGCCCCTTTGCGCAAATCCAATCCAGCAATCGCCTATGGCTCTACTCAGCAACGCTGGATCAATAATGATGTGTACGTTTATGAACGCAAATTTGGCAAAAGTGTAGCTGTTGTTGCAGTGAACCGTAATCTCTCCACACCAGCAAGCATTGCGAATCTAAGCACTTCACTGCCAACAGGCAACTACACCGATGTATTGGGCGGTGCACTGAACGGTAATAACATCACTTCCACCAATGGCAACGTCTCTTCCTTCACACTGGCAGCCGGTGCAACAGCGGTATGGCAATATACAACAAGCGAGACAACACCAACGATCGGACATGTAGGTCCGGTGATGGGCAAACCGGGTAATGTCGTTACCATTAGCGGACGTGGATTTGGCTCCACCAAAGGTACGGTATACTTCGGTACAACAGCCGTTACCGGTGCTGCGATCACATCGTGGGAAGATACGCAGATCAAAGTGACGATCCCAGCTGTTGCCGCAGGCAATTATGCTGTAAAAGTAGCTGCGAATGGCGTCAACAGCAATGCGTATAACAACTTCACCATCCTTACGGGTGATCAGGTCACTGTACGATTCGTCATTAACAATGCGTCCACCACACTGGGTCAGAACATCTATCTGACGGGTAACGTAGCAGAACTGGGTAACTGGAGCACGGGCACAACAGCTATTGGACCTGCTTTCAATCAGGTTATCCACGCCTACCCAACTTGGTACTATGATGTGAGCGTGCCAGCCGGGAAACAACTGGAGTTCAAATTCTTCAAGAAAAATGGTGCAACCATTACGTGGGAAGGTGGTTCCAACCACACGTTCACCACACCAACCAGCGGTACAGCGACTGTAAATGTAAACTGGCAGTAGAATATTTTGTCCACAAGCTAACCCGGAGTTACGCTAAAGCAGCGTATGCTCCGGGTTTTGCTATTGGATTATGCTATATAAATTGAACAAATGACTCTACACTTGACCACTACACGGTCAGATCCATCTCCCATCGCTGTTACCCCCAGTTATTTGATCCCCTTCTATACAGGGAAAATCTGGGATTAGCGTATACTTCCAATGTAGCTTTCTTTCAGAAATCTTTTAGGCGAACGCTTCTCTTTTGCAGATTGCTTCTGCCCGCTCCGTGATCATGTAAATGTTTATAGTTCAACTAATATAGATTGGATCTTTATCTCACATTTCTAATGATAGGTTCGGATCGACTTCAACGTTGTCGCTGCCAGAATACCTGTCGCCAGCAGTAATATGCCCACGCCTTGCAGCACAGAAGCTGCCCCCCATTGATCTGCCAATACGGAGACAACCGTCAATCCCAGAATGGGCGCTGTACTGGTGATTGTTCCAACTACGCCATAGACCCTTCCTTGCAGCTCGTCCGGAACGGCTGTCCTCAGCATAATCTGGGTAAGCATCGTACAGCAGGCGAACATCGCACCTCCGCCCACGATGAACGGCAACGCCATGATTGGTGAGGATACATTCGCCAAAAAAATATAAAGCGGCCCTAATACAATCAGACCGATAAATACCCATTTCCCTCTTCGCTTCAATCGTTTTCCCGAAGTAATCAACAGCGCAGAGCCAATCATGTATCCCAGCGGAATACAGGTCTCAATTAATCCAAACTGCACCGGATTCGCCTCCCACACCTTGACCGCCATCACTTGAACCAGCATCATGGCTGACATGAAAAACAAAATCAGTACGGGATTGAGCAATACGATGGAACGGATCAGACGATTCCGATAGATGTAGGCAAACGAACTACGCCATTCCTGAGCAAACGTGGTCTGCTGACTAACGGATCGCCGTACCTCTGGAAAGCGACCTGCCATCAGTACACAGACTGCGGACAACAAGAAAGTTGCCCCTGTAATTAATATGGCAACGAATCCGCCAAATGCAGCAACAGCAACGCCCGCCGCAGCAAGACCGCTGATTCGGGCAAGATTATCCACCATATGAATGGTGCCGGTCGCTTGTTGAATATGTTCTCTGCCCACCATACTTGCTACAGAGGCATGGAATGCAGGGGCCTGAAACAGGCTTGAAAACATGGAGAGTGAGAGCAACAGCAGCACCACTGGAAACGGTGCATGCCAACCGAATAAGCTAACCGCAATCAGTACCGCCATTACGCCCCGAAATACATCCGAGACCAGCATCAGCTTCCTGCGATCCAATCGGTCTGCAACCGTACCCGCCACCGATCCAAACAGAAAGCTGACGGCCATATTGCAGATCTGTACGGCTGCCATGCTCTTTGCACTCCCTGTGGTCTGTAACACCCACAGACTGATCGCAATCCCATTGAAGCAATCCCCAAAGACCGAAATGCCGTAGCCGTACAATATCCTGCGAAAGGTAACATTACGCCATAGTGTTCGCGGAGCTTTAGTATCATGCAATGCAGCTTGTCCATCTTGGTATCCGATAATCTCGGGCTCACTGGACGGGTTCATGCCCATACATCACGTTCCTCCCTAATCATGATTCGAGCCCCTACAGAATCAGGCACTTCCGCAGCAGTGCCAGTCGATAAAGACATGACAATACGGAAGTGCCTGAGTTAAGTGAGTGTTACGCTATCGAGACTAATCATGCCGTCGTTATCTTAGCTGATGAAATTGTCTCTAGACCTATAATGTTTCTTGCTGAGTCTGCGTTTACCCTTTAGAAGCTCCTGCTGTCAGACCCTGAACAAGGAATCGTTGCAGGAAAACAAACAGCAGGGTAATTGGAATAGCGATCAAAACCGCCCCCGCAGCAAACATCGTAAAGTTACTGTCCTGATACCTGTTGACCAGATCCCACATGCCTACTGCAAGTGTCCAGTTCTCCTTCGTCCGCAGCACCAGGCGGGCGAAGATAAAGTCCATCCACGCACCAGTGAAACTGGTTAGTGCCACATAAGTCAGCATTGGTTTGGATAAAGGCAAGATAATGCTGGTGAATACCCGCAGGTGACTCGCACCATCCATGCGGGCCGCTTCATCCAGACTACGGGGAATCGTATCAAAGAAACCTTTGACGATAAATCCGCCCAGTACCGCTCCTGATGAATAGACCAGGATGAGCGCAGCATGAGTGTCGAGCAATTTAATTTGCAGCAAAATGATATAGATTGCAATCATGCTCATAAAGCTTGGGAACATGCCCAAAATTAGCATGGTGGAGAGAATCGTTTTACGTCCACGGAAGCGGAAGCGGGACAAGGCATACATCCCAAGTGTCACCATCAGCGTAGAGAAGATCATCGTGAAAAAGGCAATTTTCAGCGTGTTCATATACCATCTGCCGTACATAAAGGACGGGTTATTGAACAGCTCCCCGTAATGGGTCAACGTGAAAGCTTCCGGCCATAACCGTTCACTAAACAATGCCGCACCGGGTCTCAGGGAAGAGAGAAAGATCCAGAGTACCGGATAGATGGAGACAACGGCGATGATCAGCAACAGCACATAACTCAGGACCAAACGCAGCGGATTATTACGTGTCTTCATTGAATCATGTCCTCCTCCTTGAATGATTTGGAGCGGCGGAAGTTCCAGATAGAGAATGAAGCGATAATGAGGAAGATGATAATGCCTACCGCTGAAGCCATGTTGAATTTGTTATTGTCGAGCGTGAGCTTGTAGAGCCAGGTTACCAGCAGATCCATTGCCCCTGCGTACTGGTAGTCTCCCCGCAGTGGATTTCCGTTGGTCAGCAGGAAGATGACATTGAAGTTGTTGAAATTTCCGGCGAACTGCATGATGAGTACCGGAGTTGTGGCAAAAAGAATGAACGGCATCGTAATGATCCTGAACTTCTGAAACGCAGATGCTCCGTCCACTTCGGCAGCCTCGTAGAGATCACGAGGGATGGCTGTCAATACACCCAGAATCAGCACCATACTGACCGGAATACCGATCCACATGTTGACAACAATGACGGTAACCTTGGCCCAGAACGGATCTGTCAGCCAGGGTAATCCCTCCAGCCCAAACGCTCTCATGTACGTATTGATCGGACCAAACTGACCGTTGAACAGATTACGCATGAGCAGCAAGGAGATGATCTGCGGGATGGCATAAGGCAGAATGAAAATGGTCCGCCACAGCTTTTTGAAGCGTATGCCCCGCTGTTCAATCAACAGTGCCACAAGCACGCCGCCAAAATAGGTGGTGACTGTCGCCAGAATAGCCCAGATGACCGTCCAAGTGAGCACGCCGTAAAATGTCTGGCTCCAGGATTTTAGCTGAATCAAATCGCTGAACGTCTTGAAGCCTACCCAGTCCACGAGTTTGGCTGGCGGAATATGATCCGGGGCCGAATAGTTGGTAAACGCGATCGTGATCGTAAATAGAATGGGCATAACGGTGAAGAAAAGTATGCCCAATGCCGGAATGGACAGAAACAGGTACGGAAAGTTTTTGTCCATCATGTTCCGAAGCGAAGCCGCTGCGCCCAGGGTCTGCTTGCCTTCCTCCCTCGCGAGCCCCGTGACGTACGCATCCCGAATATTCAGGATGTAGATCAGGATAAACACAAAAAACACCAGCAGTACGATAATGCCATCAAGCAGCAAAAAGATGGAATGGTCTCCCCTTTGAAGTACAGTGGACCCATTCACTTTGACAAAACGCTGTGTATTTTCCCCCAGTGTCCATATGCCCCATACAGCCTGCGACAGGCGAGGAAGCAGGTACGCAAGCCCTGCTCCCTCCAGTAACAGTAGACAAATTCCCTTAATCCATTGTCGATTGTACAGCTGTCCAAGACCTTGCAGTATGATGGAACATATAGCCGCTGTCATCCGGTGCTGTCTTTCCCTGTTCGGTCCAACAGGCACCGGGACATGCTGCTGTTGCATTCGCTCTCTCCTCCCCGCCTATTGCTAACTTGTATATATTGAACAAAAGTGTACTTACACTGACCACTCCGATGACAGAACAAGCTTCCGATCGCTGTTATCCCCAGATTTTTTTTGATCCCTTTTCAAAAAAGAAAATCCGGTGATAAAGGCGAGCGTTTCACTTCTTCAGCTTCCTTCTGCCCTCTCCGTTTTTGTGTAAATATGAAGTTCAATTTATACAGTTCTTATGCATATCTTTGCACTCGTCGTTCGTTCTTATTGGACGGTTGCAAGGCTTTCCTGGATCTGTTTCACAGCGTTATCCAGTGACGCCTTCACGTCCTTATCGGTATCCCAGATATCCGTAATGGCCGACGTGATTGGTCCCCATACGCTGTCCATGGCAGGAAGCGAAGGCATTGGTGTTGAGTTATTGAACTGTTCCAGGAACGCCTTGTTGATTGGGTCCTCTTGTAGCTTCGGATCAGCAGCCACGTTTTTGTTCGCAGGAAGTGTACCATTCAGGTCAAAGTTCTCCATCTGAGCTTCTTCATTGGAAAGGAACGCTGCCAAGAGCTTCGACGCATTCGGGTATTGTGTAAATGCATTCACATAATAGGCTTTAACACCTGAGAAGGAGGTCATCGGTTTGCCATCGATTGCCGGAAGCGGAGCAACGCCAAAATCAATACCTGCATTGCGATAATCGGCAATGGTCCACGGACCGTTAATGTCCATAGCCAGCTTGCCGCTGGAGAATAATCCTTTTTTGATATCATAGTTCACGTCACCCATCTTGAGCGGCAGCACTTCCGACTTCAGCGTCTGCAAGAACTGTCCACCCTTCTGGGCTCCTTCGTTATTCAGACCGAGATCCGCGCTATCCATCCCGTTGTCCCCAAAAATATAACCGCCCTGTGAAGCCAGGAACGCATAGTTATAGTAAAATTGCTGCAATTCCCACATCAGCGCATACTGATTAGACTTCACATTATTGAACGTCTTGGCGAAACTGATAATCTCATCAAAGTTTTTCGGAGCTTCTGGATAGAGTGCCTTGTTATAGAAAAGGGCGTAGGTCTCCACACTGTACGGATAGCCGTACAGGATATCCTTGAACGTCACTGCCTTCAGTGCGTTGTCGCTGGTGTTCTCTGCGGTCTCTGCTTCGAATATGTCATTGGGCAGAATAAGTCCCGCCTCTGAAGCGCTACCAATCTTATCATGTGGGAAAACAACCACATCT
Source organism: Paenibacillus sp. FSL R7-0026 (assembly GCF_038004485.1). Lineage (NCBI taxonomy): Bacteria > Bacillati > Bacillota > Bacilli > Caryophanales > Paenibacillaceae > Paenibacillus > Paenibacillus sp. FSL R7-0026. The sequence goes on along the minus strand of NZ_JBBORG010000001.1, from coordinate 1,072,787 downwards.
GCCGCCAGACCCGCTGGGCCATCCGTCGTCAGCTTGGTTACCTGATCGGTTGGAGGTAATTCCTCCATTTTGACCGTTACCCCATATTTTTCTTCGAATTTTTTGACCCTTTGCTCAATAAAGCTACTTTGATTTTTATCCTCCCAGATCACCAGGGTTGCCCCTTCTTCCGGTTGAAGGTTCTCGGCTGTCAGTTCTACAACTTCCTCCGGATTCTCACCTGCCGTAGTTGGAGATGGACTTCCGCCTCCAGCCCCGCACGCAGCCAGTGTAAAAGCCATCATGACGGACAATGCTGCCCCTTGCCATTTTCTCATGTAAAATGTCCCCTTCCCTCTGCTTGGTCCAACAAAGTTCGCGCTTTTCACCCTTTTGTCTGCGTAAGTTGTCAGGTTTTGCATCCCATGTTCACTTTTGCACAAACGTTTGCTCAAATGGAAGACAAGATGACCTCTCCGTTCAATATGTAGGGGTAAACAAGTCAATAAGCATGTAAATCCAAAGATGTAAGCGCTACAATAACAATCACATCATACAATAACGATCTTTATTTGCACAAACGTTTGCACAAGCCATATTTGCTCAATTTTAACCAATTTCCTTATTCTACCTACAGTAATTTCCTGTTTCCTTGTTCTGACTCTTTCTTCCTTAATTTCACTTCACGTGCATCCCTTACTCGGCAGTTAGCAATTGATTTCTCGTATCCTTTGGATTACCATAGGAGAATATTTATACGATTGTTCAGAAGGGATTTTTTACATGATTACGATCAAGGATATTGCCAAATTGGCGGGTGTTTCCCCTTCTACAGTGTCACGGGTGATTTCCAACCATCCCAGAATCAGCACCAAGACATCTCTCAAAGTGAAACAAATTATGAAAGAATTGAACTACCATCCCAACATCATCGCGAAGAGCCTGGTTTCCAAAACAACACACACCCTTGGCATTATGCTCCCGCGTCCTGCAGAAGAGTTGTTTCAAAATTACTTTTTCGGAGAATTGCTGCGAGGTATTATTACACATGCCACCCGTATGAATTATGAATTGCTGCTAACAACCGAAACATCATCAGACAATGAATTGCATGCGATATCCCGCCTTGTGCATGGCCGAAGGGTGGATGGTATTTTGCTGCTTGGGTCCAAACGAGATGATCCCATCATTTCTTTTTTGGAAGCAGAAAAGTTTCCTTTTGTGTTAATCGGTCGCAGTGAGGCCCATCCAAATGCCCCCATGGTGGATAACGATAATGTGCAGACTGCTTATGATGCGACTCATCATCTAATCGCTCAGGGACATACTCGAATCGGATTTGTCAGCGGTCCTCCGGACATTACGTTATCGCATGATCGCATGTTAGGTTATCAAAAAGCGCTTGCCCAAGCCGGGCTGGATGCGGATAGTGATTGGATTGTGGAAGGCGAATTTCTGCAGGAAAGTGGATTCAGAGCGATGTCACTGTTCATGTCCTTGCCGGACAGACCCACCGCAATTGTTGTCATTGATGACAACGTGGCCTTCGGGGTATTGAGAGCTCTTGCCGAGCTTCATTATCTGGTGCCTGAAGATATCAGTGTGGTCAGTTTTAACAATATTGCATTATCGGAACTGGCTTCTCCACCCCTAAGCTCTATCGACATCGGGACTTATCAGCTTGGTTATACAGCCGTTCGGGTATTGTTAAAAATTCTTAGTGGGGAACCACAGCTTCATAATCCGGTCATCATCCCCCATCGTCTGATCGTGCGTGAATCCTCACTCTTTTCCAAGCCAAGGCCACCCTCAGATTGATTCATTTCGAGTATCCGTGTAGTAGTGCAAACGTTTGTCCTACACGGAATATGATGCTGTTATCCACCGTACGTAGGTGCATAGGTACAAAAAAAGAAGCCGCATATACTCATGCGGCTTCCTTAATTCACACACTATTTCCGTACTCCATGCTGGACTGCACTTGAATGGATTAGTAAGAGCTCCAGCCAGCATCTGCTGTAACGACAGTTCCGTTCACGAAGCTGGACTCGTCAGATCCAAGGAACAAAGCCACTTTGGCGATCTCTTCGCTCGTCCCGATGCGTGGGTTGATTGCCATCCCAAGCTGTTGCCGGCCTGCACCGTATGGGCTAATACCAGCCATAGATGCGCTGATGTTGGTTGCTACGGCTCCTGGAGCGATTGCATTACAACGAATGCCTTGCTCAGCATACATGTATCCTGTATTTTTGGTGAATCCTACGACCGCATGTTTTGAAGCTGTATAAGCCGCTCCCGCACGTCCGCCCTGCAATCCACCTGCTGAAGCAATGTTCACGATAACACCTTTTTGTTTTTCCAGGAAGATCGGCAATACTTTACGTGTTGTCCGCATCACACTGGTTGTGTTTACAGCAAACAATCTCTCCCACTTCTCATCCGTTATATCTGCTGCCGGCTCCATGCCATCCATAATTCCCGCATTGTTAATCAGAATATCTACTGTACCGTATGTGCTAACCGTCGTATCGATCAGGTTTTGCACATCTTCTTCTTTGGCTACATTGGCCAGAACGACAATCGCTTCTCCGCCCTGTGCCTTAATATCATTCACTACCGCTTGTGCGGATTCTTCGTTAATATCCGATACGACTACTTTCGCGCCTTCTTGGGCGTACAACGTGGCAATTGCTTTCCCCATACCTGAACCAGCACCTGTAACAACTGCAACTTTATCTTGAAGTTTCATTCCTGTATCCTCCTTTGTGTATTCGTTTACAATAAGTTAACAAACAAATGTTCATTAACTCCTATCCTTAGTATAATAAGTCATAGCGTTTCACTTCAATCAGTAAAAGCTTGTCCAGTTGTACGTTAAACAACACTAATAAGCCCGAATGTACTTTAACTAATAAAGTGAACTCGCGAGGAGGAAAATAGATGTCTGAAACTCTGAATTCAATGGACCGAAGAATTAAAAAATCAATAGCTGCACTGAAGGATGCACTCATCCATTTGATGCAAAAACATCCCTTTAAAGAAATATCGATTACGGATATTGTGCAGCGAGCTGACCTGAATCGGGGAACTTTCTACAGGCATTATCAGTACAAAGAAGACCTGTTCAACGAAATCATCGATGATGTGATTCAGGATCTGGTAACTTCTTTCCGCAAACCTTATCAGGATGAGGAAGAGTTCGAAGTCAATCTGATGCCCTCTTCGGCGATCACTATATTTGAGCATGTGCACCAACACGCACAATTCTACACACTGGTTGTGAAATCCGAGGCTTCCTCCAACTTCCAGCGTATGATCTGTGATGTCCTTCGGGATCTCGCTTTACAGGATCTGAACCATATCTTCCCTGCGCACATCAACCATGAAATATTGGCAAGCTACCAATCTCATGCGATATTTGGCATGATCATGGAGTGGATCAGACAAGATTTCAAGCACACCCCCGCTTACATGGCCGAGGAGTTGTTCAAAATCATCCATTACAAACCGGATAATGTCGTGTTAAAAAACTGAAATTTTGAATCGTCTTAATTCCCTATAGTAGGATGATAAGAGGAATTTCAAGAAAGCTTTCCCACTAAAATTATGTAAATGTATTCCTGTAATTTTTGGTAATGATATGTTAGGTTATCCAATGGAATACAAACAAAAGGAGGATGACATTACATTTGAAAAAGTCGTGGATTATATCATTGATTACCAGTTTTGTTTTGCTTGGCGGAGTGTTTCTCTCTCCAGCCGCTTCTGCTGATGCAGCCAAAGTAGTAACCTCTACATATTCAGATTTAGATCAGAGTTATGCAGAATTTAAAGAGTACACTAATCAGTTATTTTCTCTTGAAACTTATGAGGCCAAAGCCTTCACAGCTTTGGAAAGCATCGACACCCAGGTAACTTCAACCAACCGCAAGTCCATGTATCTTAAACTTACGAATACGGTGATCCCCAATTATACTAAATTGGTATCCAAGGCAAAACAAATCAAACCTGCCAACCCGCAAATCAAGAAAATCCACGCCACATTTGTTAAGGCAAGTTACACTCAGCTCGAAGGGTACCTGTTGTACCAAAAGGCAGTATCCAAGAACAAAGTGAATTACACGTTACTAAAACAGGGTAACGCCAAAGTAAACACCGCTAGTGTTCTAATGGATCAATGCGAACAACAGTTATACGCTTATGCAAGAAGCTTGGGGTATGACAGTTAGTACCTATCTTCATAGAAACCCAAAAAGCGACCGTTCCTCATGTTTAATGAGGAACGGTCGCTTTTTCTAATTATAGAAATAAAGATAACAATATAAAGCGTATTTATCTCTCTCTCTTCTGATCACAGCCCTAGCTTCTGCCCTTTCTCCAACCGTTGAATCTGCTGCTCTCCGGTATCCGCAAGTTCACGGAACTGGTTAATCGTCTCACGCATTCTTGGCAGAGCTTCCTGCTTATAAAGACTGATTGAATCGAGTGCTGACAGCACATCGGTGAACGCCTGTTTCATCGTATCCACGGAGATGCTGGCTTCATACGCCTGCTTCTGAATGGCAATTCCCTGATCCTTCAGCATTTTGGAAGTACCGGCAATCAGATCGTTGGTTGTCTGGTTCAGCAACTCGATCTTCTGTAATACAATCTTCTGATTATACAAAGCACTTGCTACCGTAACGGCAATTTTCAATGCCGAGATCGTTACATTCTTCGCCCGGTCTACGCCGCGGATCAGTTCCTTATTATTGCGGATGACTACTTCAATCGCCATAATGCCCTGCTGATTAACGACCAGCATTTGTTGCAGATCCATGACCCGCTGACGGAGAGGGAACAGCACTTCTTCCGTAATAAACCGGACTTTTTCAGGGTCCTCATTGCGGACCTTGGCGGCTTCAATCTGTGCATCGATAGACTCATCCATGAGCACGCCAAGCTGAATCTCCTTTTGCAGTCGTTTGGTGAGTTCTCGCAGGTTCTGCTGTTCGATCTCCAGCGTCGTATTATCGTTACGTAGCGTGGATCTGCCTTTATCCAAAGAGGTTACGATGTCAGCGATGACTGCGTCAGCCTTCTGATATTTCAGGAAATAGGCGCGAAGTGGATTGAACAATTTCCCGAGGAAACCGGTCTTGGCAAAGTCGACCACGCTTGGGTCGAGATCCTTCAGTTGCATATGCAGCTCGGTCAAGCCTTTGGCGACCTGACCGCCCTCGTCTCCCGTCTTGGAAAGATGTCCAACGGAGACTTGAAGCAAGGCGTTTTTCTCAGAAGAGGATCTCATCGTGTTCATACCAAAGCCGTCAATGGATTGCAAAATCTCTTTGCGCTTCTCCAAGGATTCGAGGTCCAGTGTCATGATCATCTCTACGTTGGCATTTGCCACTTGTTGAAGCTCCGCGACCTCGGCGGGCACGGGTTTCACCTCTTCTTCAATCACCTTCTGAATTTCCTTCTGGCTCGGTATTTCCATTGAAAATGACATCTACAGTTCCCCCTTTAGATTACATCTGTACGTTAAACAGGTTACCAATCTTGTACACGACATCGTCGGTATCGGCATTGATGCTTGCAGCTTCGTTAATGCTGGAGATGCTCTCCAAAGCCTTGATGTCCGCGTTGTATCCAATCGTATAGATTGGCACTTTGTACGTTTCGACCAGATCCCGGATATCCTTGAGGGTATGACCTTCGTTGGTCTCGCCATCACTCAGGACAAAAATCAACGGCTTCACGTTTGGATCAGCAGCCATATAATCTTCCAGCATCTTCATCGCCACCACGATCCCGTCAAAGGTCGCCGTACCGCCGCCAGCTTGCAGACTATCAACTGTTCCGACAAACATGGACTGCTGGTTCGTATCATACTTGGCAATCGGCAGATTCACGGTTACGCCGCTGGAGTAAGAAACCAAGCCAATACTGTTGTCTGTGCCCAAATACTTCTGACCTTTGCGCAAGGACTCCTTCAGTCGGTTGAGCGGTTCGCCATCCATGCTTCCGGATACGTCCGTCACGAACACGGCGGCAATGGGTTTACTGCCGTTCTTCTTCTCTTTCCAGACTTTCTGTGCAGACAACAACGTGCCGCCATCCACGGTAGCCAGCTCGGATTTGTAATCCTGTAACCCGTTGAAACCAAATTCTTCCGCCGATTGTTGGTACTTCGCTTGGGTTACGAATTCCGCAAACTTTTGGATGATTTCCTGTTTGTTCTGCGGCAATTGTCCCAATGCATACAGCGGGCTATCATGTCTCACACCAAATGGTGTAAAGACGTATCCACTCTTCAGATCAGCGGTATTCACATACGTCTGGTATTCGAGTACAAAGGCATCCAGTCTGCCGGACTTGGCAGCTTCCCGCATCTGAATCGTTGTTGAAGCGGTAAACGGAACATTCGTCTGGAACTTTTCGAATCCTTCAATAGCCTTCTCTCCAAGCGGGTTGGCGCTGTCATACGTATTCAGTGCGGTCACCAGGAAATTCAGTCCTGTGGAGCTGGCAAATGGATCGGTATATCCCATCGCGAGTTCATTGTTGGCAATGGCTTCGGTTACGGTTTTTACATTCACGGAGCCGTACGTATCAACCAGTGCATCATATTTGGCTTTGGAGATGACAATACCCGGAACATTCCCGACCAGTCGCTCGGATACCATCTCTGTCTTCACCCCACTGGCCTCAACCATCTCGCCCCACAGTTCATTGGAAGGTGTGAATGCATCCGGCATATACTTACCAGACTTGATATAATCGGTGGCTGTTCCGGAGGCAATGTTGCGGATTTTGACCGATACTTGTTTCCCACCAACGGTAATATTTGCTTTGTTGAACTCCTCGCCCACTTCGGTTAACCAGCCGTCTACCCCGCTGCCCGACTTCTCCGTGGAAGAGAAGATTTCGACGTAATCATTTGTTGTATTCTCTACGGCAATTGCAAATTTAGAGATATCTGGCAGTGATTCTGCCACATCGACCGGGTCGAGATCAATCTGTCCTTTGACCGGTTCCGCCGTCGCTGGCGCAATGTCCGCGTACAGTTTTCCCAGTTCCTTACCTGCATTCTCTGTGCTCACCTGTGTGGTTGACTTGCCAAAGTTCGACGTCAGTGTAATCCCTGCATAGACCAGACCAAATACGAGCACCAGCATTACAATCGATATAAAAAAAAACTTTCCCTTCTTGGCCATACGAGCAACCCCTCACTGTCTGTATAATTTGGTGTGCTTGATTAACTGATCAATCTCCTGCATACAAGGCATCTGTTCAATATCTCCGGCTTCAAAGCTGTCGAGGCGTGAAATCTCGAGTAACAACTGATCGAGCTTGAGCAAAATTTCCTCATTGGTGTGTAATGCATTTTTCACATAAGACAGATAATCGTTGTATACCTTGGTTTTTTCCTGAAAAAGCTTCTGGGGAAGTGTTGAGGACTTGGATTTCATCATGTTGGCATAGTCAGCTTCATCGAATACATTCAACCGATTCAGCACACTTCGAATGTTCAGGTATAACAACTTCTCCACTTCCAGTGTGACCGAAGCGAATTTCTTGTAGCTCAGTTCACCCGGATCAAACCGCTGATGAAGCACGTTCAGGAGGGTTTCTTTCTTCTTTTTTATCCGGCTAAGTTGGGACAGCCCCAGCGTAATATCTTCTTCGAGAACTTTAATGCGTCTATAAAAAGATAGTGCCTCCACATAATCTTCATGCGTTTCAATATGCTTCACGGGCAGGACTACCGGTTGTCTGAACAGCAAGTTGTAACTTCCATATAAGAGTGCCATTGCACTGCCGAACAGAAGGGTAACGGATAGCGCAGTTGTGAAAGCCCCTCCCCCGAAATTCAGCCCGATAAAGCCGGGTGAGAATGCGAGAACATTCACAGTCACAATACCGGAGATCAACCCCAGCAATTTTATGTACTTGATCATGTTCAATCATCCGACCTCCTTTCATGTTATATATTGGTGCTTCATGTCGTAATTTTCCTGTTCAACTTATTCTTATTGTACATGATGTTAACGCTCTCAGGTGGATATGATTGGATATTTGAATACTCATAATATACGTGGTTTGGGCTTATCCCATTTCATATTTTCAGGGACAACGTGGAACTTGGCAGGAAATTTTGTGGTCAATCCATAAAAGTTCGTCCTAAGAGACGGCAGATTGTGGAGAAGAAATGTTATCAGGTAATACGTGGAAAATAGCTACGCGTGTCATTTTTTATATAAGACTTGTCTGAAAAAAGGAGCAAAGCAAAAAGGACAAATCGGAGATCATCCGGTTTTGTCCCTTATGCATTGGTTCTTCATTTTTGGTGTTCTTATTGAAATTTTGATGCCTTATTCTACAGCTAACGAACTGAAGTGACCCTATTCGGTGCATTTCAGCTCATCTGAAAATGTAACGAACCTGAGACACGTTATATTCGCGTATTAGGTGTAAAAACGTTGTTTATCGCCTATTTCGAATGAAATAGCATCGCTGAGATTCGTTACATTTTCCACCACATCAATATTGCCCACATAAGACGTATGCAGTTCGTTAGAAATTAGAAAACAACCGCCTTATTACTTCTTCTGTAGCAGACAGGTTGACGCTTCGCACTACCTGAACTTGAAAAGCGAATCCATCGGGATTACCAGTTCGGGATATATAACTGATTGAATTGTTTCCTGCTCTGTATACAGATGACGGGTCTGGTAACTGCCATCCTCCAGCGTGTACACATGGACGGTTTGATTGCCGGGGTCAACAATCCAGTATTCGTTCACACCATATTTCTGATACAAGTTAAATTTTTCGTTAAAATCCTTTAACGCAGTCGAAGGCGATAACACCTCGATAATTAATGAAGGTGCACCGTGACAGCCATTTTTAGATATCTGGTCTTTGGAGCACACTACCGATAAATCAGGCTGTACAACTTGATCTGGTAGGTCATATTGTTCATTTTCGCTAAAATACACATCAAAAGGGGCAACAAACACGAAACATTTCCGATTCTGAAAAAAAGTCCGCAAAGAGAAGTGCAGCTCACCCACAATAAACTGGTGCAATGAAGTGGGCGCTGGAGACATATTAAAAGCTTTGCCGTTAATTAATTCCCATGCCCCCTCCCAAGTTAACCAATCCTGAAAGTTATAAGTACCTTTATTATCGGGTTTTGCCACACTTCCAACCTCCTCTTCCAACTAACCGTAATTTATTTTCATTATAACATTGTGTTTGCGCCTTTTCACACCATACCTCTTATCACGAAAAGATGGATTCCGGTTTGCTTCGCGTGGTGCGTACCTCTACAACTTTCCCGGCACAACCATTGTCGCCCTTCGCCTGGAACACCACTGTAACATTATCTTTGCCTGATGTAACCGCCTCAGGAATATCATAGGTCACATAGAACACTTCGCCGATTTTATTCATATGAATTCGCTGCTCACCAATGAGTGTTCCATCCACGGTAATGGTGAATTGTCTGTCATATAACGTACCTTCCCGTCCAAACGTGGAATGATCTCCGCCCCAATAGGCCACACATAGATAATTGGTTGCCTCACGATCCACTGCCAGTTGATAACTGAAGTAAGCCCCACTGACGCCAAAAGCCTCTCGCCACATATGCAACTTCTTACGGCCATCTGTGGTTGAACCGTTGTGGTGCTCCCCACGGCAGTTGCTATCCAGTTGATGTCCGATCTCATCCTGCTGACCGTCAGCCTGAACCCTGTCGATCGTGATATCGTTCAACTCTTTCTCCAGCGCATCCCCTTCATCGTTAAACGGCCAGTACACAGTATAAAATTCGTGATGCACATCATAGAACGGAATGAGCTTCACGGCTTCGCCTGTGGAAGTAACATCTTTGCTAAGTTCAAATGTTAACGTATCTGCATCCACAACCTTGATCCAATCTTGTACATCCTCCTGCTCCGTCCAGATCACAGGTACAGGTGCAGTCTTGGGATTCAGCGCTGTTTCGTCCACGATCGTATCCTCCGGAAGACCCTCGTTTCCTAGTGCACCAGCAAGTACTATCGGGCCGTACAGGAATGCCACCTTGTGGGCATCATCCCGGGAAGTGTACTGGCGGAGTGACATCGGCAGTGTGATTGTGATGACATCGCCCGTTGTCCATGTGCGGTCGATGGAAAGATAGCCGGGTTCCATCTGTGTATACGGATGTTCCGTATCCCCGTTAACTGTTGCCGTCATTGGCTGTTGCAGCCATGAGGGCACACGTAATCTTAGATGAGCCGAGGCGTTGCCTCCGGTGATCGTCAGGGTTACCTTTTCCGAATAAGGAAAGTCGGTTTCAAGCTTCAGAGATAACCCTTGTGACGCCCAATCCAGTTGGGAAGCGATATACAGGTTGACGTACAGGTCCTGTTCATCCTCAAAATAGATCGCCTCGGCATATTTGCCCGGGTTCTCCATGCCTGATCCTGTGCAGCACCACCAAGCGGTATCGTGAGTACCATAGATTTTGTAGTGGCCTTGTAGCGTTGATGCAAAATACGTTTTGTTCCCCGTATCGGGGTCCTGCGTGCCGAGGATGTGATTATAGATGGCGTTTTCATAATAGTCCATGTAGGCGCTATCATGATTCCAGGCGAAAAGTTGCTTCGTTAGATGCATCATGTTGTGAGTACAACAGCTCTCTCCTGTTTTGATGCCAAGACTCTCCATGCCCTTTGCTTCGTAATGCTCCGAAATGCTCGTCGCTCCAAACACGTAAGAACGATGATGCACCGTGGTATTCCAGAAAAACTCTGCCGCCGTTCGATAACTCTCATGTGTATGGTCCTGATTGTAGATTTCGGCTGCACCGATCACTTTGGGAATCTGAGTATTGGCGTGTTTGCCTTGAAGATCGTCTTGCTTGTGCTCCAAGGGTCTCAGGATCAATTGATGGGTAAACTTGTTAGCGATCTCAAGATATAAGGCTTTGCCGGTAATCCCATACAAGTGTGCAAATACTTCATTCATGCCCCCGTGTTCACTTTGAAGCATCGTCTGCATCTGTTCTTCTGTCATCGGGAGCAAACCTTCAACCGCCCAGTCTGCAAATCGAGTAACTACATCAAGTGCCTGTCCGTTGCCAGTGAGTTTGTACGCATCAATCAGGCCACGGTAGATTTTGTGCACACTGTACCAGGGAACCCAGTATTCACCGATGTTGAACCCACCGATATTCTCTGCTCGAAAAGCCATGTGGAAAGGTTCTTCGGACAAACCACCGATATACCCGCTCCCCGTGGTCTGCTGGATTCTCGCCAGTTCGGTAACCGCATAATCCAGTCTTTCTTTTAACGTGATATTCCCGGTTGCCTGATACGTCACAGCCAGGGCAGACAGATAATGTCCGAGGGAATGTCCGCTGATGGTACGTGCCTCCCAACCCGGATAACGCTCTTTTCGGGCAGGTAAACCATGAGCTTCGAAGCATGGAGCCAGGAATCGATCAATATCCAGCGATAACAGGTAACGCTCCCCCACCTCTTGTGATGTTTGGAACACACCATTTAACAGATCTACATGTTCCGGTCCCAGAAATCCTTTTTTCGTATCAATCATGACACTCACTCCTTCTCGGGATGTAATAGATATCCATTCATTCTTAAGGGGTAAAATCCGTTTTATTAGCTACAAGACTAATACTCATCAATCCAATTTAGAGCTTGAATATCCTCATATTATCAAATAAAATACAATTACATCAGACTCATAATCCAAGAAAAGGTGGATAAATCCGTCCTATGCAAAAGCCACTGGAACATTACCTGTGCGGCAAATTCATATCCGACGGCAACTGGAGCCACATGAGACGCAGCATGCCTGTGCATGAGATCATTTTGATGCTGGAAGGTGAGATGTACATCGCGGAAGAAGAGGAACAATATGTAGTTCGTGCCAACGATCTGTTATTTCTGCGCGCTGGTCGCACCCACTATGGCTACCAGATCAGCGATGCTCCCGTGAGCTTCTACTGGGTGCACTATGATGCCGTGCAGGCAGAATTCAATCGCTTTAGGACACATGCCACCATCCAGGTACCTTCCATGGCCAATCAGTTATTCAAGCAATTACTGCATGTGTCATCCTTCTCACCGGAGGAAGCCAACGCTGCTTTGTTATTGTTGTTCAGAGAACTGGAGCGGAATATAGAGGCGGATTATCGCCCACACAATGCAATTGTGGACCATATCTGCAAGTGGGTTGATATTCATCTGCACACGAACATCACGGTGAGTCAGATTGCGGAAAATTTTAATTTTAATAAAGACTATATCTCCAAAATGGTGAAACGCGAGAAAGGTACCGGTCTCAAAACCTATATCCTCACAGAACGTATTCGCCGGGCAAAACAGTTGCTGCTCAACACCAATGCCAGTGTAAAAGAAATTGCCGGACAATGCGGCTTCTCCGAATACAAGCTATTCCTGCGCATATTCAAGCAATACGAAGGCAATACGCCAACCGAATATCGCAATCATCTATATTCCACACAGCTCAATCGCTGATATGCTTTGATCTATAGAAATGACTGAGTTACCTATAGAAAATTTGAATAAATCGGATTGAATCCGTTATGGTAAAATGCAAGAAAACTATATTCCATACTTAACCCATAAGAGAAGAGGAATTAAAAGATGACAACGGCTGCCGTTACGATTCATCCTGCCACAGAAGCAGACCATCCAGAGATTGTAGATATCCTTGTTGCAAGTTATGCCGAGTATCGGGAGACTTTTGAGCAAAATGAACGATGGGAGGCCTACCTGAAAGACATTAGAGAGTCTGTGGTTAATCCATACCTGACGCAATTATGGATCGCGAAGATTGATGATCAGATTGTCGGTACAGTCCAATTATTCGAAACAGCACGCAAGGCTTATCCAAACTTTGAATTGCCAATCGATTATCCGTTTATTCGGCTGTTGGGTGTTGATCCAAAATGGAGAGGTCACGGGATTGCCAGAGTATTGCTCCAGCAATGCGTTGATTCTGCCAAAGAAATGGGCAAAAATACGGTGTATTTATATACGGGCGGTCAGATGGTCAATGCCATCCGTTTATATGAGCGTTTTGGATTTACAGAGGATAAAGAATTCAGCTCCGAGAGTGACGGGGGCAAGGCGATCTGCTACCGTTATGATTCCTAGTGGAGGGTAACAGCAACACGGGATCTGCGAACAGAGAATGAAGTGTAAAAAAGACCGATCATCTTCATGACGGTCTGTTTTACGTTTATAAATGTCAACTATATAAGTTGCACTAATCATTTACACGATAACGGAGAGGACAGAAAAAACCTGAAAAAGCGAAGCGTTCGCCTTTATCCCCGGATTTCCCCTCGAGAAAAGGGAATGGAAAAAAATCTGGGGATAACAGCGATTGGAAGGTTATTCTGTCATCGTAGTGTCAGTGTAAATAAATTTTAGTTCAACTTATATAACATTTGAAATGATACATCGCTATTGATTTTTTTAGCCGCCAATCTCCACCAAAATCTTCGCATGACTCTTGTCGCTCATTAACAGCTCAAGCCCTTCCTGAACGATGTCGTCCAGTTTGATTTTCTTGGTGATGACTTGTTTCACATCGAGCGACCCTTCTGCAATCAATGAAATCACTTCAGGGAAAATGTGGCGATATGCCAGCGTTGCCGTTAGATTCGCTTCTTTGACCAGAAGATCGAAGAAGTTCACTTGAAGCGGGTTCGGAATGGCTGCGATGACAACAACTTCTCCACCTTTTTTGACAACCGCAATGGCGCTATCCATCGTTGGTTGTACACCCGCTGCTTCATAAGCCACATCAATGCCACCCGATTGTTGCAAGATCACCTCTGTTGCATTAACTTTGGCACTGTTCACCGGAATTGCTCCCAGCTTGGCTGCCAGGTCCAGACGCTCCTCAAATACATCGACTGCATAGATCTCAGAGGCTCCTGCTGCTTTGGCAGACAGAATGGTCAATAATCCAATTGGACCTGCTCCATATACGGCTACTTTGTTCCCCACTTTCAGCTTGCTGTGACGAACCGCGTGAAAGGCTACTGCCGTAGGCTCTACGAGCGCACCTTCTTCGAAAGATACGTTATCCGGTATGGGATGAACCATGTATGCTTCAACAACAACATACTCCGCAAAACCACCATCACCATTCAGTCCAACGAATCCAAATTGAGTACACTGGTTGTAACGCCCCTGGATACAGTACTCACATTTTCCGCAATGGTACAACGGCTCTACCACAACTCGATCCCCTACACTGACACCGCTTACATTACTCCCCAATTCACTTACGGTTCCTGCAAATTCATGACCCAATGTGAGCGGCGCTTTCTGTCCTGAGAGCGGATGATTCTCGCCTTCTTGGATTCCTACACCATGATGATAGGCATGCAAGTCACTGCCGCAGATCCCCGCATATTCCACTTTGATTTTGACCTGACCCGCTTGAGCAACCGGAACCTCCCGCTCTTCCACACGCACGTCTTTATGGGCATACCATACTGCTGCTTTCATGAAGTTCATCCCCTTTGTATGATTGTCTATATATTATATCGCTGTTCATGTATTATTCATATTTATAGATACTAATGTTAACATTAGTTGTATTAATGCTAAACGGAGATGAAATCATGAATCTGGAACAGCTCGAATATGTCGTTGAAATTGCAAAAACACAATCGTTCTCCGCCGCCTCGGAGCATCTGCATGTCACACAATCGGCGATCAGCCAATCGGTTCATCGTCTGGAGAAAGAATTGGGTATCATCCTGTTCGAACGCTCGCGGCAGGGAACTCATCCCACTCCTGAAGGCAAACAATTCATTGCCAAGGCACTGGACATTTTACAGCGGATTGATGAATTGAAATCCCTGAACGCAGAAGCCTCCTCTCTTAGCGGAGAGCTTCATGTGGCTACTTTTCCAAGTGTCATGCCCTATCTTGTCCAATCTGCTGCGGATATGAAGCGTGAGCACCCGCAACTTAATATCTCCATTGAAGAGAAAGGGTCCATGGAAATTATCGAGGATATTCGCAATAACAAAACTCATCTGGGGTTTATCGCGATCTATGCCAAACAATTGCGGGAATTCGATGGACTTCACTTCAGTCCCATGTACTCGGGCAAGCTGGTCGTCGGTACGCATCACCTGTCTGAACTTGCCAAGCACAGCCGCGTTACACCGGATCAATTAAAAGAACACAAGCTGGCACTCTATCGAGATGGTTTCATCGAAGACTTCATCAAGGAATTCACCTATGATCATGGATCTCTGTCCATTCTGTTTAAAACAAATAATTCAGAAGCCATCAATATGGTATTACGAAATGATATTGCCGCCACGATTGGTCACGACTTTTCCTTTCACCAAAATCCATTATGGAAAGAAGGTCTGGTGAAGATGGTGGAGATCGCTGGAATCGATCAACCGAAAATGCAGATTGGCTTCGTGCAGACGGAGTCCAAGGAGTCCGCCGTAGCCGCAGAACGATTCGCCCAACGCTTCAGACAGGCGATAGAGCTGGATCATTTAAAAGTTTAAATCTAAAAAAAAGTGCTCCACCCTTTGAAGGAAGTTTGGGATGAACACCAACTTCTCCAGGAGTGGAACACTTTTCTGACTATCTCTTGTGTTACTATTACTACACCTTATTCAAACTATACTTTCACTTTACGTACGGCTTCACTCATTTCGTTCGTCTGCTGCTCCAACATGGTGGAGGTCTGCGCCACCCTGTTGAACATAGCCGATTGTTCACGCATTAAGCGATAGATTTCATCCGAATGATCCGACACCCCGGCTGATATCTGCGAGATCGTATTGACGGAGGCTGCGGCCTCTTCCGAACCTGCCGAGATTTCCTCTGCCGCAGCGGAGACTTCCTGAATGCGACGGGTCACCAGTTGGAACGCATCAACCACATGGGCGAAAGCTTGCTCCGCTTCTGCGGTAATTGTAACCCCTTGTCCAATCTCGGTTGCAGTAACCCCCATCTGTGAGCCAATCTGTTGTGATTCTTGTTGAATACGAAGCAACAAGTCGGAGATCCGTTCCATGGATGTGCTTGAGGCCTCAGCAAGCTTCCGAACTTCATCCGCCACAACCGCAAAACCTTTGCCGTGTTCTCCTGCATGTGCTGCCTCTATGGATGCATTAAGCGCAAGCAGCTTTGTCTGACTCGCAAAATCACGAACCGTGTGCAGGGCACCCCCAATTTCCTGGGAGTAGTTGTTCAGCACCTGAACCATCGCTACAACTTCACTTGAGACATTTGAGATGCTCTCCATCTGTGTTTTCATCATTGTCATGCTCTGTTTACCGGACTCCGCCGTGGAAAGCGCACTTGTTGCTGCATCCGATACAACCATCGAGGATTCGGAAATATCCGTTATGCCTTTTGCAATCTCTTCCATCGCGTGCGCGCTATCGCTTGCACCCTGCTTCTGCGTATGTGCACCCTGCCTAATCTGTTCGACAGATTGATCAACCGTCTTGCCCATCTCAAGCATCTCTTCGGTACTGCGATTAAATTCCTTCGTTGATTCTGATAAAATATCTGTGGTTACCGCTACGCCTTCAACCATGTTACTCACAATCTTATTCAAGTTCCCGGACATATGTATCATCGCTTGATATGTTGTTCCAATCTCATCTTGGCTGCGCAAACGATACGACGTCAGAATTCGATTCGCTTCTGCGAGCTCACCCTGTGCCATTTTTTCCACACTCGCCTTCAGCGGTTGAAGTGGCCGCAGTCCTCTTACGATAAACCACGTGACAACAGCAATACCTATAAGTGTAATTAAAAGCAACAAGGCATAAAAAGGGATACTCGATTTCATAATATCCGATTCAATGCTTCCGATCACCGATACCGCCGTATCGATACCAATTACACCTGTTACAGCGCCATTACTATCCAGCATGGGAGCGTATGAGGAAATATAGTCGCCATACTCCTCATTGTTAATGATCGAAGAACTGGCTGTTTGCCCCTGTAGCAGCTTCTGCACAGCCTCCTGAGGGACATCCGTTACTTCATTAATCGGCGAGGCTTTATCTGCATCCTTCATACCGTCCACCATAATAAGTGGCGTACCTTTGTCATCTATTTTGACGAAATACACATACATTGCACCAATGCTTACGCGAAAGTCATCCAGTTCATCACGAATCTTCACGAATTCGTCATTCTCCTTGGGGTCCTTGGCAAACTCGGCATAAGATGCTGTATCCAGCTGATTCACATAACTCTGAGCAATCTGGATGTTGTAACTCGAAATGGCCTCCTGCGCAGCTAGTTTCATATTGGCCACCTGTAACAGCATGCTTCCAACGGCTATAATCGTAATGACCAGTGTGACTACTGCAACAATGCGCACAACCAAACGTTTTCTAAAAAAACCAATCATCCGCTCCTCTTCCTCTCCCGTGAACCCAAGCCTTTTTGACTAGGCGCTACCCAAAAAACGCATGCTTGAAGCACTATGTATGGGAAAATAGTAAACGAATATGTCGAATTAGGCAAGAAAATATTGGGTTAACATAAAAACGCTATCATGGCTGTGGTAGCTTTGTTTATTGGAGCTACATTTAGGATAAACTTCGAAGAATTCTTTTCGGTTCCTTGCAGTGAAAATTGATAGAAAAAAACACCCCGACGTAAGCGCCGAGATGTTGAGGTGTTCTACATTTGAATGTCACAAATATTAAACTGTTCGTCCATTCGTCTTCCTGAATCGAATCAGGGACCAGATAATCAGCAACGCAAGTACGGCAAGACAGATGCTAATGCTGAACCGATTACCTTCATCAAACACAAACATCACCGCAATCACACTGAGACATAGTACCACGACTCCGGTTATGTAAGGGAATCCCCAAACTTTGAAGGTCGGTTGAACCGGATATCTCTTCCGCAATTTCAACTGTGATGAGGCAATACAGATCCACACAAGGATTACGACAAACCCCGGAACGGCGAGCAATACACGGAACAGTTGATCCTGCGCGAACAGGCCAAGCATGGAACCTCCGAGCAATACAGCCGCGCACACCAGCAAGGTATTTACCGGGCTACCGCTGCGATTTGTCTTTGACAATGCCTTCGGAGCTTCCCCGCCCACTGCCATGGAGTGCATCATCCGGGATGCACCATAGATCCCTGAATTCGCAGCAGACAGAACTGCCGTCACCAAAATAAAGTTCATTATGTGTGCTGCTCCCGGCAGTCCCGTGGAGGCAAGCACTTGTACAAACGGACTGCTTTCCGGCCCAATCTCGTTCCACGGGATAAGACCACAGATGATGAGAATCGGCAAGGTGAAGAACAGAATAATTCTGAGCATGAAATTGCCCACGATTTTGGGCATCACTTTTTCTGCATTTTCCGTCTCGGTCAGGGTCAGACCAATCAGCTCCGATCCCCCATAAGAGAACATGACCACAAGCAGTGCCGAGAAGATCGATGACCAACCGTTCGGGAAGAACCCTCCCGCTTGCGTGTAATTTTGCAGATATGGCGTGTTGTCACTTGGGATAATGCCAAAGATCAACCCTGCACCCAGGAAAATAAAAATAATGATCATGGCAATTTTGATCCCGGCCAGCCAAAACTCAAATTCCCCGAACACACCTACACTTAACAGATTAACCAGTATAATGAACGCCGCACATGCCAGACTCAGCATCCACAGCGGTACTTCACTGAACCAATACTGCAAAAAGCTCCCGGCGGCAATCACCTCAATAACACACACCGATAACCATAGAAAGCAGTACATCCATCCCATAACAAAGGATACTCTGCTACCAAATGCCTCCTGCACGAAGTCTTTCATATTTTTGTTCTTGTACACCGTAGCCATCTCCGCCATCGCGGCCATAACAACCAGCAGCAATAATCCGGCAAAAATGTACGTGACAATAACGCCCGGACCTGCGAGTCCAATCGTCTCTGCACTGCCTTTAAAAATTCCCGTTCCAATGACACCACCCATAGCCATAAAACTGATGTGTCTTGGTTTAAGCTTCTTCTGTAGTGTTCCTTCTGTCTGAGCCAATTCAAGTCCTCCTGATGTAAAAAACGTCTGTAATGCTGTCTTGTTTCATAGACATAATGTCCAGTATACCCTATTGTCCATCAATCAGCCCAGAAGTTCCTTATGGCCAATTCATCCCAAACATATATGGACATAACCTATGTTTTATACCCCACAATGGCACGAAGCAATCTGTGTGCAATCCAGGTTAGCAAAATGTACCCTGCCCCATAGGTGAACCAAGCGCCTATGTTACTCCCCCATGTTGAAAGATCACTCGCGATATACAACAAAGGCAGCATAAAAGAAATAATCAGCGCTACCCAGAGTCTAAACCATTTGGCAAAAAAACTGCATACTCCAAGCACCACAGCAATGATGGGACATAACACCAAGACAGCAAACATCGGATTCATATGATCAAACCACCAGTATATCATGGACAACTCCCTCCTCTTCGTCACAAGACCACGTTGCTTTTAATGCTGTATTATTGAGTTTATTCTACTCGTTTTCCAACTCTTAAAATGTACGATATGTTGCAAAATAAAAAAACCAGCATCCTGTAAAAAAACAGAATTCTGGTTTCTCATGTAGATCATTTTAGATTGTTTTGGTCATAAACGTGCTGTTCGGGTCCAATGTATAATCCGCGAATGGTTCGCAATATTCAAATCCGAAGTCTTCGTACAACTTCCGTGCCGGGATAAACGAATCCATTGAACCCGTCTCCAGACTGATTCGCTTATAACCACGTTCTACTGCAACGTCCATAATATGAGCCAAAATTTTTCTCGCTACGCCTTTTCTCAGATGAGCCGAAGCGGTACGCATCGACTTCAACTCTGCATGCTCTGGATCAAGTTCTTTGATAGCCCCGCAGCCGAGCAAGTCGTCCCCTTCCCAAGCACACCAGAAAGTGATTTCGGGTTTCTTGAGTCCATCCAGATTCAACGCATGAATACTCTCTGGAGGCGAATCTGCTGCCATCCCTTGCAGGTGCTCTGCAATTAAAGCCTTAACTTGTACTCCACTCAAATCATCCACTTTGATCTCCATAACGTACCACTCCCGCCGACATTTTTATTGGTTTTATCACTGAATGTATATCAATCATTTCATCTTACTACCGTGTTAGGTTTTATGACAAGAGGTTACTTCTATCCACTAAAATACGCTATTGTGATTCACCTGTAATTTCCAGTATGATGAGGCTATCAGATGCCAAAGGGGCGAGGTCTATTGCGAAATATACATAGAGTTAAACGTGGAACTAAGGTGAAGCAAGCTTAACTTAATTTAAAGGAGACCCCTATGACACTAACAACGGACAACCTGTTTTATAGCAAACGATTAAAGATGACGCCACCACGTCCTGAAGACGTGCAGACGATGCTGCAATGGAACGAAGACCCGGAGTACCTTCGGAATGTGGATACTGATCTTGCCATTCCCTATTCAGAGAAACAGTTGGAAGATGAGGGCGAAACGAAGAACAAGGAAGTTTACTTCAGACTGCGCACGCATGAAGAGGATACGCTGATTGGTTTTGTCGTCATTCATAGCATTGAATGGAACAACCGCTGCGGACAGCTTGCCATTGGCATCGGACTTGCCAAACATCGCAACAAGGGATATGGCACGGAAGCGTTGAATCTTATTTTACGATATGCGTTTCATGAGATGAATCTGGACCGGGTTGGCCTTGATGTCATCGCCTACAATGCCAAAGCAATCCGTTCCTATGAGAAGGTTGGTTTTCAGTTGGAAGGTCGGGCACGCTCAGCTGTATTTCGTGATGGTAAGCGTTACGACCGTTTAATGATGGGAATCCTAAGACCAGAATGGGAAACACACAATCAGATCCATACGGAGGGTGAACAAGTATGACCAAGAATGCAGAAGTTACTGCGTTTATTGAACAGATTCAGATCCCCTGGCAAATACAAGTCGCTGAACAATTGCGCCAGTTGGTGCATGATACCATCCCTGACGTACAAGAACGCGTACAATACAAGAAACCTCATTTTTTAAAAAACGGAAAGTACGCTGCGGTTATCTCGCCTTCCAAACAAGCCATGTCCTTCACCATCTTCAATGCAACTGGACTTGATCTCCCCGATGGGATATTTGAAGGCCCGGAAGAACGAAAAACGATCAAACTCAAGGAAAAAGATACGCCTGATTATGAATGGCTGGCGGGATTGCTGAAGCAGGCATCTGCGGACTTGTAGACGGGTGTAGTGAAGAGGTACATACGCCGAATTAGTAACTTAGGTGGTAATGTGCGGAACGTATGGTGTAGGCCGTAATGTGCGGGTGGTATGTATGGGGTGAGTTTAGGTTTGGGTTTGTGCCAAGCGCTAACGAATCGGACGCACCTTATGTTGCATTAAAACAACCATATGAAATTCTAACGAATCTCAGCAGTCTTATTACAGAAAAAACCTCTGATTTGCTTCATAAAACCTTGCCAATAGAAGCAATACCGTGGCTACGATTCGTTAGAATTCTACAGTGCTGCAAATTCACCCAATAAGATGTGCTAGGTTCGTTAGACTGTGTGAGTACGACAAGCGGCCTCTGCATGTAGAAAAAAAACCCATTCTCACTCTGGCGGCTAAATAAATAACATAACCGGCTAACTGTAGCAAAGATATCTCCCATCCATCCTGCGCAGGGCAAAGGGGCATCCCATGAAGTTCCAAGAACTTCGGGATGCCCCTTTGTTATAGTCTGTCTACTACTGTCATTCCAACCTTAACAGCGGTGTAATATTATTAATAAGATGACTGCTTATAATTGCTTATAATGTTTTATACTAGCTTCCACTATCAAGATTGCTGGTATGATACGGCGGTCATCTGACACGGCTCACATATGAACATGTAATACATGCCCTCACCATGTTTCTCAACCTCGCCCCAATCCAGTTGTGCGACAGCCTTCATTCTCGTGGAACAGCTCGGACATGTTGGATACTCCGCATCCTGAACCCATCCCGGATGTCCGCCGACCTGAGATAGCGATGGCTCCATCGCCCATTCACTGGCATGGAATGCATGACGCGATGCATTCGCAATCCGAAACTGCTGGCCAACATCCGGTGCAAGTTTACCATAGTCGTCCAGGTCAATCTCGTCCATTCCCATAGGCATAACATTATGTGAGCTCCATAACGGTTCCCCTGCTCCCTCCACCTCCATGTAAACCACACCGTAACTGCTGCATATCACGCAGGTCTGGATTTGAAGTTGCTGAGTATGCCAAGAAACGTCCTTCAGAGCTGGATGCTTAACATCCAGACTAATTAAGGTGGTTAAAGCACTACCACACCATGGACAGCAATTGGCACTATGGGTCAGCAACGAGAATAAATCTCCGAATGATTCCACGTTAGTTCCTTCATTATCTTTTACTTTATAGAGTGAATAACTTGGGGTGATGAATAATTCCCTGCGCTGCCCGTCTTTCGTGAGCTCCCAACCCGCTTCAGTGGCGTAATGCTCTGGTGCAACGTACAACTCACTCGCCCACGATGGCGGAGACTGTCTCCACTGCCGGAACTGCTGCACAACAACATCATCCCCGATATGGGCCAGCATGAGCAATATGTGGTTCCGATTTACATCATCGGTCTTCACCTGCTGCAAGAGACGATCACGAACCTCACCCGAGGCACTTTTATACAAAATGGCAGGATAATAGATCTCCTGTTCCAGCAGCTCAGGAATTTCGGCAGTCAACGATATATCATGGTAGCAGACCAGATATACCAGAATGTCTTTGCCCGTATCTTCATCACCTATACGAATCCGTTGCATCGCGTAATCCTTCATCTGATCTTGTTGCTCTACAGACAAAGATAGATATACCTGTTCCTCGCATTGTTCATAGGGTGTATAACGAATTAGTGGATCGCGAACCTGAGGTTTGTGCATGATTTTCAAAATTTCGACCGGGTCTGTGATACCTGCATACAAGTTCACGTCACGTCGATTCGCTTCAATGTATCTCTGGCGCTCCGCGCGTTCCATCTCCTGCTTGCAAGGCATGCAATAACCACCCGTTTTCGCCGCTGTTGCTGGTAAAATGGTATTTGCACACCCTTCCCGTATACACGGAATTCGTTCTGTCATATTCCAACCTCCTTCAACTATTGGCAATGGAAAACACGCCACAATGTGACGTGCTTGTCCTTACTCATATTTCAATACCTGCGTGTCTCATAAAGGGAAATGCGAATCAGTGATGTCCCAACTGGTCCTTGGTGAACTCATAAAAGGCGAGCGCATCTTCGCTGCTGGCAAAGCCTGCCTGAGCTATCTTTTCACTGCCGCCACCTTTGCCTTGGTAGGCTCCAAGATTGCCTTTAAAGAAAGGTCCACAGGCCCATTCGGGCGGCTGTCCGTTCTGTGCCAGAACAACTTTGGCCTCTGAGATGCTGGCAAAGAGTACAAGCCCCTCATGGTCTGCCGTCAGCTTGGTAGCAAGACTCTGCATATCCTTGAGCGATTTGTCTTCAAAGACCTGAGCAATCACCAGCCCTTGCCGAGCGGCCAGAAGTTCCTCCGCATAATAGGCATCATTGGTTGTTTTCACTGCATTCAATTCGGTTTGCAGCTGCTTTTGCTCCAGCTCCATTTTCTCAATGCGCTCCAACAATTCGTCCTTGCTGGTCTTTAATTTTACCATGATACTATTGAGCACGTTTTGTGTGGATGTGAATTCATTCAGCGCTCTTGTTCCACACTTGAAATAAATGCGGGTGCCGCCCTTCACTTTTTCGGTTTTCAACAGTTTGATGATCCCAATCTCACCCGTCGCCGACACATGCGTTCCACCGCAGGCGTTATACTCCACACCCTCGATCTCGACGATGCGAATGTCCTCCGTTACCGTAGGCTGCTTCACCAGTGGTAGTTGTGCCGCCTCTTCTGTTGTAACCCAGGACGTGTTGATGCGAGCGTTACGATAGATCTGACGATTCACTTCTTGTTCAATGGCAGTCAATTGATTCGCTCCCAGTTCAGCCGCAGCCACATCAATCGTGTCAACCTCCGTACCAAGATGGAAACTGAGGGTCATCGCTTCAGTCAGCTTTAGCGTGATTGCCGATAACAAATGCTGACCCGTATGCTGCTGCATATGATCGAATCTGCGCTCCCAGTCAATCTCACAATGTACCTCAGTCTTTTCAGGGGTGCGTTCCAGCTTATGCCACACCTCGCCATCTTCAATGTTCACATCCAGAACAGCGATGCCGTCAATTCGTCCCAGATCACAAGGCTGTCCGCCCCCATGCGGGTAAAAAGCAGTCTCCGCCAGCGTGACATATACGCCATCTTCCTTGTCCACTCTGCCTGTAATCGTTGTATGCCACTCTCTTGTGTAAGCAGAGTCATAATAGATTTTTTGCGTCATTGAATCATCCCGATCCCTTCTCGTTCAAATGAGTTTTCATAATCTCAAGATTACACTATCTGGAACCCTCAAGCCAATTTATGGCATAGAGTATCCTCTTTTCATATCCAAAAGACTACTCTGTGAGCGAAAATAGCTATTAATCGAGAAAGGAACGTTTGCAAGAAGATGCTTCTAGTAAAGGCTTATCGTTCTATGATGTTTTTAAGATAAACTTTCAAACTGTCTTGTTCGACTTTAATAAAAAAAAGCAGAGTGATTAATCACTCTACTTTCTGAAATTTGTTTTCAACCGACCTTTTATTAAACTTATAGCTAATAGATCGCTATCGGTCCATACGGACCATCGATAATTTCAATTTTCGTTTCAAAAATATCTGTTAAAATTTCGGGGTCCATCACTTCATCTACGGTTCCAAAAGCGGCGATTTGACCATCTTTCATGGCACATATTCGATCCGAGTATTTGGCGGCAAAATTGATATCATGCATAACCGTCAGAATGGTTCTTCCAAATTCATTAGCAGCATATCTCAAATGCTCCATCATCCGAACAGAACGAGCAACATCCAGATTGTTCAGAGGCTCGTCCAAAAGTACATATTCCGTCTCCTGACACAAAACCATGGCGACATAAGCTCTTTGCCTTTGACCACCAGAAAGCTCATCTAAATATCTATTTTCCAGATCAGTTAAGTCTAAAAAATCAATATATTTAGAAATAATAGCTTCATCCTCATCCGTTAATCTTCCCTTAGAATAAGGAAACCGTCCGAATCCGGCAAGTTGTCTGACGGTAAGCCTTGTGACAAAATGATTTTCTTGTCGTAAAACCGTTACAATCTTGGCCAGATCCCTTGATTTTGATGTGGAAACATCCATATTGGCAACCTTGATCTGACCTTCGTCCAAATCCAAAAGTCTTCCGATCATCAGAAGTGTCGTCGACTTCCCCGCACCATTGGGTCCAATTAAAGAAGTAAGACCGGCTTTGGGTATATGAATATTCAAAGGGCCAATCTCTACCTCGGCTGCATAGGTTTTTTTGACATTATTGATCTGTATCATAAAGAACCCTTCCTTAAAATCACAATTAAAAATGTTAGTCCGCCAACCAATTCTATAATAATGGAGACAACACCTTGGGCATTGAAAACATGATTCATAATAAAGTATGCACCGGTTAAGATCACAAACCCTATCGCCAGTGCCATTGGGAAAACATATCTGTGATCATAGGTTTGCGCGGCCTGATAACTCAAAATTGCAACTAAAAACCCATAGAATGTAAGTGGTCCAACCAAAGCCGTCGAAATGGCCATCAATATGGAAACCAGGACCAGCGTATAAATCACACTACTTTGATGTTTAGTTCCCAAGGAAGTCGAGACATCCTTACCCAGCGACAATACATTTAACCTCTTGGCATTAGCAAGCAGCAGAATTGCTGCAATGATGACGATAGGAATCGCAATCGGGAAATAGGCAGAATCCGCATTATTCACGGAAGCAAACATTCTTGCCTGCAAAATATCAAATTCGGACGGTGCAAGAAGTCTTCTCATAAACGAAGATACGGATCTCAGCCCGGTCCCAATGATAATACCGACCAGAAGCAGAAGTTGTAAATTGCCGTATTTTCCGGAAAGTAGCCATCCATAAAGAATCAAACACATGATGACCATTGCAGCAACTTGATATAAGAAGGAATCAACACCGCTAAAATTCACAAATACCGTAGCACCAAGGAAAAATATAGTACTCGTATGAATGGTTGAATAAATAGCATCAAAACCTAAAAGGGACGGAGTTATAATTCTGTTATTCGTAATCGATTGAAAAGCAACCGTGGATAAACTTTGGCAAATTGCAGCGATAAGCATTGAAACCAGAGCGACTACCCTTCTTGTAACAACAGGTATAAAAGAAGGTGACGACACCGGGACGGGATTGTTATAAACCAGTAGTCCAACCGATGCAAAAACGCCCAGAACAATTAATGTTATCAGCAAAATCCAATAACGCTTTTCTTCTTTCTTGGTACGGAAGGCTCTAGCTGATCTTTTTTTAGGACGACGGCTAGAATCGATTTCGATATTTAGTGGATTTCTACTTGCTAAGTCGCTCATCTTACCCTCCTTGTTGACCGCCTTTGTCTTAACAAAATGACAATAAATACGACGGCTCCCACTGTTCCAAGGATCATGGAGACAGGTATTTCAAAAGGCATGATAATGACACGAGACAGGATATCACACACAATGATACTGCCCATCCCTAATAAGCACACCCATGGCAAATTGCTCCTGAGATCGTCACCCCTAAACATGGAAACGATATTGGGGACAATTAACCCTAGAAAAGGCAAGTTCCCAATGACCGCTGCAACGATTCCAACGGCTAGTGAAATAAGCGCAGTACCCAAAAGAATGATCCTGTCATAATTTACGCCAAGACTGGTAGCGACATCTTCCCCTAGTCCGGCTAAGGTCAAACGATCAGCAAAAACAAAAATAAGAATAGTCACCAATACAATGAGCCATAAATATTCGTACCTGCCAATTTGCACAGATGAAAAGGAGCCTGCAAACCAGCTTTCGATATTTTGAGTCATTTGGAATACAAGCCCAACGAAAGTTGAAAATGCAGAAATGACTGCTCCAAGCATCATCCCAATAATGGGGACAACCAAAGAGGAACGGAGTTTAACTTTCTTTAGAAACATAAAAAAAATCATCGTTCCTATAAAAGAAAAAATGATTGCACCAGTCATTCTTAGCGTTAAGCTCGGAGCAGGAAAGACCAGATAAATAAACATGATCCCCAGACCTGACCATTCCATTGTTCCTGTTGTCGTAGGTTCTACCAAGCGATTCTGTGTAATAAGCTGCATGACCAGTCCTGCCATTGCCATGGCCGCACCGGTAAGCATTAATGCAACAGTTCGTGGGACACGAGTAATGAAGAACATCTCCATTCCATCGGCTTGTCCTCGTATGTCATAGACTCCAATAAGCAGTGATGTAATGCCTAAAATAATAGTGGCTATAATCGCAATGATAAAAGGTATAGTCCATAGCTTTTTCGGGTGATGACGCTGGGGTTGAGAATTCTCAACCCCAGCTAATTTTGGTATTAAATTTTTCTGCACTGCAGCATACTCCTTTTTACTGTTTAGCTAAAGCTTTCGTAAGGTTGTTAATCAACTCCAAGAAAGTTTCGATGGATTCATTGGTGTACGTGTCGTTTGGAGCATAAACGATTTGTTTTTGAGTAATAGCAGTGGTGTTTTTCAGAGCGGGTGAATTATCAATAACGTCCTGAGCCGGAACGGCACCTTCTTCAGCAGATACAGCTGCATCCCGATCCAGTACGAAAATCCAATCCGGATTACTTTGGGCGATCGCTTCAACAGAAATATCATCACCTTGATGATCAGAAGAAGATTTGTCCACTTCTAGTGCCGGAACCCAGCCGAAAATATCATACAATGGTCCCCATACACGTCCAGTAAGCGGAGCCGAGAAACCGATGTTTCCACCAGAAACGACAACACTCATAATTTTATCTTCACCGTTATAAGCGGCCTTAGCTTCTTCAATAGCTTTATCAAAATCAGCAATCAGTTCGCTAGCTTCTTCTTGCTTCTCAAAAATTTTCCCTAAATTGGTTGTTGCATCTTTAAGGCCATTAACAAAGTTATCTCCAGGTGATGCTGTTTCTTCAAGCTCAATATTAAGGTCAATCACTGCTGCATTAGGCACTAATTTTTTGATGTCTTCATAGAAGCCAGCAAATCGTTGACCAACAATGACAAGGTCAGGCTGTATCGAAGCCAATAGTTCAAGATTTGGTTCGCGATGATTCCCAATATTTTGTACCGATTCATCCGCTACATATGGTGAATCCGCAGGCATTACATCCTTCGGCGCTGCTGCTAATTTGACACCCCAAGTGGACAGAGTCTCAAATGTTCTGTTATCCAGAGCAACAACCTTCGTTGGATTTACAGGCACAGTTACCGTTCCATGAGCATCCGTAATTTCAACTGTTGTGGCTGTAGCTGTAGTAGCAGCATCGGAAGTTGCAGCCTCTGTATTCGCAGTATCCGTCGTAGCAGGTTCATTACTTGAACAAGCTGCCAACACCAACGTTAAAGACGCAACCATGATAAACATTAATTTTGAAGAAATAGACTTTCTCATGTAATTTATATCCCCCTAGATTTAGAAAATTTGGATTCCCACGCAGCGTACTGTGTTGGATAAACTCAGTATCATATACCTCCTCCGACGTAAATTTAGAGAATAAACTTAACCCCTTTTCACGGTAGTGCTGAGTAACAAAACAACAAATGATAGTGATTATCAATATCAATAGGTTATATTATAACAAGTTAGAAGGTATTTTCAACAACCTAATTGTTTTAATTCATGGCGAAATTATGAACCGAATATTCCATTGTATGCATTTATATGCATACAAATCGACATTTCAATACAAAAAAAGAAGCATCACTGTGTGATACTTCTTTTGCGGTAAGAACTCTTTATACATTTATATTTCTCATCGAAATGTGTTAATTTTTCACCAACATTCTTATTTCATCGACTCAGATAATTCTGTGAAAATAACACCCAGCGCATACGCACCAGCATCCGGGTAGCCCAGACTACGATCGCCGACGGCACCTGCACGTCCCATACGTGCCACGATGTCTTCGGTTTTCTTCGCACCTTCAACGGCTGCTGCTGCACCTTTGGCAAATGCTGTTTTGAAGTCATCGCCAGACTCCGCACTTTGTGTCCAGGAATCGGCACACGGAACGAGTGCATCAATCAAGGTCTTGTCGCCTACAACGGCACCACGTCCGAAGGAACGTTCTCCTGTGGACTGAATCCCTTGCACGGCTGCATGGATCATCTCAGCAAATTCAGCAACGTTTAATTGCTGTTTATCCCCTACAGCTTTGCCAGCCGCACGGAATGCTGAACCCCAGATTGGGCCGGATGCGCCACCACAATATTCCATGATGACCAAGGAACATGCATCGAGGAATGATCCGATGTCTTTTTTATCTTCGTTAATGATGTGATTCCATTCGCGTTTCAACTGGCGGAAGCCTTTTGCCACACTCATACCGAAATCGCCATCACCGGCATGGGAATCCAGTTCACAGAATGGTACTTCATTCTTGATGATGATCTCACCCATTTTATCGATCAGATAGACGACATTGTCCAGTGAAAATTGATTGCCTTTGATGACCGCAGCTGATGCATCCGTCTCCACTTCGTAAGATACGGGAGCATCTTCACCCACAACAGCTTCCAGCGCTTCGGAATACGCCACTTGTGCTGCTGGAGGGCCGGATACTTTAAATGCAGGTGTATCACTTTCCTTGAACAACAGCGTTTTTAGTTCATCATCCAGTTTCAGGATCGTAACCGACGCACCCGCCATATCGATACTTGTCATGTAGTTGCCTACAAACGTAGTAGCGACCTTCAGACCTGCATGTCCAGCAAGCTCACGCTGAACGGAATTGTTGAGCAGGTATAGTTCTTGCATTGGCGTTGCACCAAAACCATTCACCAGCACCGCAATCTCAGCTGATGTATCCTTATCCAGCTTCATGTCTGCGAGCAATGCTTCGACCATACGTCCTGCCAATTCATCCGCTGATACCAATTTCTCACGGCGAATCCCTGGCTCACCATGAATCCCTACGCCGAATTCCATCTCATCTTCAGCAATCTCGAATGTAGGCGTGCCTTTGGCTGGCACGGTACAGGATGTGAATCCAAAACCAATACTGCGCACGTTCTGAGCTGCTTTCTCAGCAACGGATTTCACATCTGCCAGACTGCGGCCTTCTTCGGCTGCTGCTCCGGCGATCTTGTGAACCAGTACAGTTCCGGCAACGCCGCGACGCCCAACGGTATACAAACTGTCTTGTACAGCGATGTCATCCTCAACACGTACATACTGTACGTTGATGCCATCTTCTTCAGCCAGATGTGCTGCATTCTTGAAATTCATCATGTCGCCGCTGTAGTTCTTGATGATCAGGAGTGTCCCCTTGTTGCTGGCTGTTGCCTTGATCGCTTGATACACCTGGATTTGGGAAGGAGATGCGAATACATCTCCACACACCGCTGCATCCAGCATGCCTTTACCCACATAACCAGCGTGAGCCGGTTCATGTCCGCTGCCTCCGCCACTGATCAGGCTGACTTTATCGGCCTGAATCTCTCTGCGTTTGATGACTTTATATTTTTTCAGAAATTCAAGCTCCGGGTGTGCAAGCGCAATCCCGTTGCACATTTCCATAACAACATGTTCGGCCTGGTTAATGATTTTCTTCATTATTTTACCTCCCGGCGAGCTGCTTTGTACTCACGGCCCATGCGGTCAGCCGCTGCAATGGCAGCAGCCACTTCAGGAACAGTAATTGGGAACGGCATAGCGTGAATGGATTCTTCTGGAATACAAGCGATCTCGGCAACTTTCAACAATTCTTCCTGACTAATCGTGTCTACACCGATATCTGCCAAGCTGATCGGCAGTCCCACTTCGAGACAGAAGTCCATGACTTCATGCAGCTCTTCGGTTGGTGCATTTTCAAGAACGAGTTGTGAGATTGTACCGAAGGATACTTTTTCACCGTGGAAGAAATGATGTGTGCCTTCCAGAACAGTCAAACCGTTGTGAATTGCATGTGCTGCGGCCAGACCGCCACTTTCGAATCCAAGACCAGACAACAGAATGTTGGTCTCAACGATGTTTTCCAGCGCCTGAGTCACGACGTTGCTGTCACTGGCTACTTTTGCTTTTGCACCGTCAGTCAGCAGCATTTCATAACACAGTTTTGCCAGTGCAAGCGCCGCATTGGTACCTACTGCAGATGGGGTATATCCTTCGCGGGAACCCATTGGCAGACTTGCGTTTACACGGGAATAGGATTTCGCTGTTGCTCTTGCTTCGAAGTATGTAGAGAGCGCATCTCCCATACCGGATACGAGGAAACGTGTTGGTGCATTAGCAATTACCGTTGTATCAACGAGTACCACACTTGGGCTTTGTTTGAAGTAAGCATAGTCATCAAAAGAACCATCCGGTGTGTACAATACAGCGGAGTGACTTGTCGGTGCGTCTGTTGCCGCAATCGTTGGGCAGATGATCAGTGCTTCGCCTTCTGCTACACATTTGGCCGCATCAATGGCTTTACCGCCACCAAGACCGATGGTAGAGTCACATCCTTTTTCCTTCGCGATCGCTTGCAGACGAGCAACTTCCTCACGGGAACATTCCCCTTTAAAACCGCTTTCAACAAACGTAATATTAAATTTCTCGGCTGTTGCATCCAGCTTTGCTTTGACACGCTGTACATCATCGGGATGTGCAATCAGCAAAGCAGATTCTCCGAAGGATTTAACAAAGTACCCCAGGTTCAACAACTCGTCTTCGCCTTGTACATATTTAGTTGGGCTGATAAATGCTTTTCTCATAATATTATATGCCTCCTAAGGATATGAAATAGTGTAGTGATTACATCAAATTTTAATTTCTTACAATTGACCTTAATATAACGCATGAGCAACAGGTTTACAGTGGACTTTGATAACAAATTATTATAATTTACAATCGTAATTTTTTGCTTTTTGGCACAATCATGGTATCTTATTGTCATGAGATGGTTGAATTTTGACCTCCCATTATACATTACCCGTCATCATTACATCTTAATATGTACAACTTGCTAACTTTTAACGGCCTAAATTATGAATCTGGTTAGCCTATGGAGGTTGCCCCAATGATCAAAGAATATCTGCATATCAATAAAATTCTGGACCTTAATAAATGGAAGCGCCTACAAGATTCTCTCGCAACAGTAACCAAACTGGCGATCCTCACCGTTGATTATAAAGGCATTCCCGTAACCAGTCACAGCAGCTGTCAGGCTTTCTGCCAGAATGTCCGTAAAGACCCGGATCTTCTCCCCTACTGCCAAAAATGTGATTCACGCGGTGGTCTGGAAGCGGTCCGTTTGAATGAACCTTATGTGTATTTATGCCATTTCAATATTATTGATATCGCGATTCCAATCACGATTGATGGCAAATATATCGGCGCCGTCATGGCAGGACAAGTGAAACTCGCCGATCCGGAAAAGGGTAACGACTTGGAGCAAATTGTCACGTCCAAAAACGTACCCATGCATGCAGCCAAGCTGGAGGAATTAAAGGATGATTACGCCCAGCTGCCTGTGATGACCTATGAAGAGATTGTGAAAATCTCTAACATGTTATCCCTGCTCTGCAACTACATTGTGGAAGAAGCGCTCAACAAAAATCTGTTAGTTGAAATGTTCGAGAAAGCTTCAGGCAATCAGGAGACTCTAAACCTCTCCACCATTCTGCCGGGTTACTCCATTCGTAATATCGAGTCGATCAAAAAAGAGATGACCAATGCGATAGCGGATGCTTATCTCAAAAATAGCCCAAGTGACACGGAAAGCTCCAGTCCGGTACTTCAGCCTGCTTTTGAATACATTCACAGTCACAAAAGTGAACAAGTTTCACTCAAACAAATGGCCGATCTATGCCACCTGAGTCCGAGTTATTTCAGCAGACTGTTTGCCAAGGAAACGGGTGAAAACTTCACAACCTACCTGGCTAAACTCAAAATTAAGTGGGCCAAACAATTGCTGGAGGTCACCGACATGCCTGTCTCACAGATCAGTGATGAGCTGGGATTTAATGAATCGGGATATTTTATCAAAATATTCAAAAAGTTCGAAGAAATTACGCCTGCTCTCTATCGCAAATACCTCCAGGAGAAAATATAGATTCACTGATACTTTTTTCGTATCAAAGATGAGGTTAAAAGATATTTCACCTATTAATCTGCCATTGTTACAATGGAGTCCAGATGACTTAGGGAGGCGACATGAATGGAATATCGCAAATTAGGAAACAGTGGATTAACCGTCAGTGAGATTTCACTCGGCAATTGGATTACGCATGGAGCACAAGTCGAGGATGGAATTGCAGAAGCTTGTGTGCGAACCGCATTGGATGCAGGTATTACCACATTTGATACCGCAGATGTGTACTCCAATACCAAGGCAGAGTCCGTACTGGGACAGGCACTTAAAGATATACGAAGAGAAAGTATTGAACTATGCACCAAAGTCTGTCACCCAACCGGCACAGGTCATAACGACCGCGGACTTTCACGTAAACACATCATAGAAGCCTGCAATGGTTCATTGCGGCGGCTACAGACTGATTATATCGATGTCTATTACGCTCACCGTTATGACTACAATACTCCGCTGGAAGAGACTTTTCTGGCATTCTCCGATCTGGTGCGTCAGGGCAAAGTTCATTACATTGGCGTAAGTGAATGGAACGCGGATCAGATTGCACGAGCAGCCGCTTTGGCGAAGGAACTTCATATCCCCTTCATTGCAAGTCAGCCCCAATATTCGATGTTGTGGCGTGTGATTGAGCAAGAAGTCGTACCTGCAAGCGATCAAGCAGGGCTGGGACAGATCACATGGTCTCCTCTTGCTCAGGGTATACTATCAGGCAAATATGCGCCTAACGCAGCATTGCCCACCGGATCACGCGCAGCTGCTGAGGCAGGAGCACCCTTTTTCAATAAACTGGCTGGTCAGTGGTTACGTGAAGATGTTCTTACCGCTGTGCAACAGCTTGTTCCACTCGCTAAAGAGATTGGTCTAACTCTCCCCCAACTCGCTGTGGCGTGGGTTCTACAACATTCGTATGTCAGTTCCGTCATTATCGGTGCATCCCGGCCAGAGCAGGTATTGGAGAATGTAAAAGCTTCTGGTGTGAAACTGGACCCTGCGATCATGTCTCGTATTGATGAAATACTGAATCCGTGGATTGAGCGTGATCCAGCCAAGACGGGTTAAACACATTCATCAACAAAGTTCATAAAACGGGATACCACTTCCTGATTCATATCCGTCCGCCATGCCGTGTACAACGGTACGGAGGGCGGATTTTCTTCTAATGGGAGAAAGACTACACCCTTTCGCTGGAACACATCCACAGATGACGGGACAATGGAAATGCCCATGCCCGCCGCAACGAGATTCACAATCGTATACATTTGGATCGCTTCCTGTGTAATTCGAGGATCTACGCCATGCTCCCTGCAATAATCCAGAACGAGACGATGGAACGGAGAACCCAGATGCCGTGGGAATAAAATAAAATCTTCGTCCGCCAGTTCTCGAATTGAAACTTGAGTCTGAGAAGCCATCGGGTGATGATCTGGCAATACGGCAATCAACGTTTCCATCTGACAGGGACGGAACGAGACATGACGAGTATCTTCCTGATATCGCAAAAATCCAATATGGATCTGTCCGTCTTCCAGTGCCTGCAATTGTTGGGATGAAGTCATCTCACGCAGCGTCAATTCAATCTGCGGATATGCAGCGCGAAATTTCCTAAGAACATCCACCATAATGCTCCCCGAAGCCGAATCCACAAAGGCTATGGTTATATGCCCGATGATGCCCTGATCTGCCTTTTGTGTAAGCTGAATAGATCGTTCGAGCTGGGCCATGATCAGTCTTGCCTGTTCCAGAAATACGGCACCTGCCGGGGTAAGACGAACCATTTTCCTCGTGCGCTCCAACAGCTTCACGCCAAGCTCATCCTCTAAATTCTGAATCTGCTGGCTCAGCGGTGGTTGCGTCATATTTAATTTTTCCGCTGCACGGTGAAAATGAAGTTCTTCTGCCACGGTGATAAAGTATCTTAACTTCCGAATATCCATAAGCCGATTGCGCATCCTTCCGTCTACCTTGTTAATTCATTTGTTCCTGAACCCAGATTGCCGACTCAGCCAGCATCGTCATCAATTCATTAAAGTCCACAGCAATTTCCCGCAGAGGAGTTTCCCCTGCATCGTGGATCAACATCAGCACCTTGCCTGAATTTTGATCCAGTATAGCTATACTGCCTTCGCCAAAACCACCAATCGGGAACGGTTGGAGATCAGCTGAAAGTTCGTATTCCTTCTCAACTTCTCGGTATACTTCCAGAAACTCGGGATAAGCCCAGTTCAGTTCTTTCACAGCATACAGGGCAGGATCGCCGAAGTTACACGCACCGAATTCGAGTAGAAGCGCACGATACGCTGCGGGCAGTTTCACGTTATGCTTTTGCTCGAATTCCTCAATGCTCTCTTGCCTCTCAGGAGTACACCCTTCTCCCATTGTTGTATCGTAAGCCTTCACCAAAAGATCACGAATCGGTTCCAATTCTATTGACGTCATTTGAACTCCCCCTTAAGGTACCTTTCCCCACTGATCAGCCGTTGTGAATTCAATAGTTCTCCTTGAAGCGCAACACCTTACCCAAACAAGAGTCGAACATTAAAATCAACTTCTTATCTCACCTGTTTACGCAACTCTTGATCCAACCATTCTAGTGCTGCACGCAGCTTATCCTGGGGAACTTGCTCATAACGATCGCCCGCAGAAAATTCGAAGGCACAGCTGTTCCCACTTGTCTTGTTCAGATATGAAGTCATTCCTATCCCATACTGCTGAGCCATTTGCACAAGAATTGGTTCAACTTCCGCAGCAGCGAGCGCAAAGTTCACATGGAACATATTCGATACCGGTACCTCGGGTAAGGTATGTATCCCGTGACACGCATTCAGTAAGGAGGCGAGTTCTTGAGCCTGTTCGAAATAACGCTCCATTTTGCCAATCCGTTCATTGAAATAATACTGGGAACTCAGAATATACGGATACAGGCCGATCAGATCTCCGCCGTGCCGACGTTTCCATACTTTTGATTCTTGTATCACATCCGGATCACCCGCCAATATAGCCCCCGCAATACCTCCAATGCCTTTATAAAAGGAAACATACACCGTATCAAACAGACTGCAAATCTCCGCAGGCGTTTTCTCATAATACGGAGTAATCTCAAACAGGCGTGCCCCGTCCAGATGCAGCTTAATCCCGCGTTCACGGCAATAGGCCGAGATCGCTTCCAACTCTTCATACGCTGGCAATTGCCCACCAATCTCACGTTGCGGAAGTTCCAACAGCAGACAGGCAATGTCCTGATCAAGCGCTTGTACATCTTCCAAACGAATCAAGCGATCCTTGTCCGCAAGTAAAATTGATTCAATCTGATGCAACTCTTTCAGTCCGTCTTCCTCATGGATTTCCAGATGACACAGAGGGTGATAAGCTACTCGTTTTACATCTTTGCGGTCACACCAGATCCGTAATGCAATCTGCTGCGCCATCGTTCCACTTGGAAAAAATACCGCTGATTCCTTGCCAAGAACGTCAGCCATCTGTTGCTGAAATTCTTCAATGAGGGGGCCGTTGCCGTAGTGGTCACTGAACAACTCCCCATCGATCTGGTCCAGTACGTTCTGAAGTACCTTCACTTGGCGACTGCCATGACCGCCTACAATAAAGTCTGCCTGATTAAAGGCATCAGCCAACGTTAACGCAGTTTCTTTCAAGATCACTCACTCCTTTATAGTGCATGTTCATAAACGGACTTTTGAACAACCTCTTATAGTTCTGGTTCTGTAATAATCTCAACCAAAGCGCTGAGCGCACTAGATATATGTTCACCACGGGAATACACAAATCCTACTTCCAACCGGCAATAGGGATCAGGCAAAGACATCACCGTGATCTCACCTCTTAATTCTGCTTTGGTAACCGAAGAACGCGGCAACAATGATACACCGAGCCCGGCAGATACACCATTCAGAATCGTGTCCAGTGTTCCATATTCCATGATGTTAAGCGTGTGGATACCCTGATCGTTCAAAAAGGATTCCGCCTGAGTTCGATGAGTGCATCCAATCTCAAAAAACAACATCGGCCTGGACAATAACGTGTACATCTCATGTACTCCAGGTTCAGCGATCAACACCAATTCCTCGTCATACATCTTCATATAATTCAGCTCAGGATGATCAATTGGGCCATATATTAAGGCTCCATGCAATTCATGTTGGATGACCTTCTGGTTCAGTTCATGGGTCCCACCCGTGACAAGCGAATGTTTTACTTCCGGATAGCATGAAGTATATTCAGCCAAGAGCGGCGTCAGAAAAGTAGAAGCTGCTGTCTCAATTGCACCCAGACGAAGCATGCCGGACGGTGGGTTACCCACTTGCGAGGCCTGCTCTGCTTCATATAATAATTCCAATATTCTATCCGCATACCCAAGCAGGTTCTCGCCTGCTGGTGTAAGCGACATCCCCCGATTGGAACGATGAAATAGCGGTACTTGCAGTTGAGTCTCCAACTGTTTAATTCGTGTTGTTACATTGGACTGCACATAATTAAGTGAGAGCGCAGCTTTACTGATACTACCTTCGCGGGCAACCGCCTGAAATATTTTCAAATCACCTGCATCCATATCCTGATCACCTGCTCGTCGTTATATCGGCATTCTACATCATCCGCTTCATGCAAAGTGCTTATCTATTATTCTCAATGATACTGACAATCATTTTTGTTCATTTTACGTGAATCTGCTCCGTCTGTACAATGAGGCTCAGTAGTGAAATCTGGCTACACAGACAGGAGGAATATTGAACATGAAAGCTATTGTCCATTCGGGCCAGAGCGGCCTTGCAGGTCTTCAATATACAGAGTCAATCTCTCGGGCACCAGAAGCCGGGGAAGTGCAGATTCAATTAAAATCCGCTGGAATCAACCATCGGGATCTATTCATTATGGCAGAACGCGAAACCCAGGACATCCCGCTCATTCCCGGTTCCGATGGAGCAGGTATTATCGTAGCGATTGGCGAAAGCGTAAGAGGGTTCGCGATAGGAGATGAAGTCATTATCCATCCTACGCTCGGTTGGGAACATGCATCTGAAGTGCCGACCGTACCTGATATTGTTGGTGGCCCTACGGATGGAACACTCGCGCAATATATAACGTTGCCTGCTGCAAATGCCCTGCCTAAGCCAGCCCACCTATCCTGGGAGGAAGCAGGTGTGCTGCCCCTTTCAGCGCTGACGGCCTATCGCGCCTTATTCACTCGCGGCGTATTAAAGCAAGGTGAACATGTCCTCATTCCCGGTATTGGCGGTGGTGTAGCGACCTATGCCCTGCTCATGGCGGTAGCGGCTGGTGCCGAGGTGACTGTCACCTCCAGAAGTGAAGCCAAAAGAAATGAGGCACTGCGCTTGGGTGCTACCCATGCATTGGATAGTCATGCCGATTGGAGTACGCAGAACGATCTGGAACCTGTGGACATCATCTTGGATAGCATCGGACAAGCCATGTTCCCAAAATATTTTGATATAATCAGACCAGGTGGACGTATCGTGATGTATGGTGCAAGCTCGGGGGATGATCTGACCCTACCGATTCGCTCTATCTTTTTCCCGCAGATCAGTCTAATCGGCACCTCTATGGGCAGCCGTGAGGAGTTTGTCCAGATGCTGCAATACGTGGAGCAACATGACATACATCCTGTTATTGATAGCATATATCCATTGCAAGACGTAGCGAAAGCATTCAAACGCATGGAAAAAGGCGAGCAGTTGGGTAATCTGGCTATACTTATGGAGTGACATCTATTTTGAGATGGGCCTTCATGAATTGTTGAAAATTGATTTACGATAATGGGGTGAATCCATCTGACCCGTCTCGCTAAACGTATACTAATTGTTCTTATTGCTATTATCATTGTGGGCCCAAATTCCTATGTTAAAAGAAACCTTAGCCCGAGGAGTTACTACGTTATATGTTAAGATAAAGTATCCCGAACATTCCTTTCAATTCCAAGAATTCATCTACGAGTCTCATTTCGGGAACTATATCATTTCATATACTGATCAAGACGAACAACGCATTAGTCTGATGCTTGAGCCCAAATTTTTACCGGTGATCATTATATATGATCCTTTGAATCAGCCCATGAAAGACTAGTTTTTTCACACTATGAATCACTCAGGAGGTATCGATATGGACAATCGATTACATTTGGTAGAATTGGTTCGCAAACTGATGGACTCTGAAGGAACGGAAGCCGAGTTGGATGACATGTTGACGGAGCTACAGCAGCAGGTTCCACATGCAGAGATCAGTAATCTGATTTTCTGGGATGATCGAGACCTGACGCCTGAACAGATTGTGGAAGAAGCCTTGGCTTCCCGTCCGATCCTGCTTCCGCCCCATTCTTAATATTCTTCAGGAGGTGAACGGTAGGATATGTCTGACATGTCTGATTTAAATCATAATAACAACAATGAACACCCTAATTTTAACGAAATCAGCGGTGAAGAAAAACTACAGGCACTTCGTGATCTGATCGAACTAACCGATAATCACCTTACTCAGCAAGTTCTGGAGGGAAATGCCTACATATTAGTCAGAGGAGCTGCCTTTGCTATTCTTGTTGCACATCAACAAGTTAATGGTGCAGCATCCACGTTAGAATCGCTTCAATCCGATCCTGATTTTGGCTCTTCTGCAATGCGGGTACTGCATTCGAATCAAGGAAGTTATAATCAATAAACCAAGTCCCCCCTCCCCAATTTCCATAATTTCGTTATAATGGTAAGCAAGACACCACGCTATTGGAGGAGAATTATGGAAACGGAAGCTTTACGCAACGTGGAACAACTAGCTCTGAAGAAACACAAGATTTACAAACAAAGTTTAATCAGGTACCTCGCACGCTCCATGCTGGCCAGTATGTTTATCGGATTCGGCGTCATCGTGGCGTTTAAGACAGGTAACTTCTTTTATATGGAGCAGTCCCCGTTTACCTATCCGATGGCGGCAATTACGTTTGGCGCGGCCATCATTCTGATCGCTTATGGCGGGGGTGACCTGTTCACGGGCAATACGTTTTATTACACGTATGCAGCGCTGCGCAAGAAACTGCGCTGGTTCGAAGTGATTAAGCTGTGGATTGCGAGTTATAGCGGTAACCTGATGGGTGCAGCCGTGTTTGCCTTGTTAATCTACCTGACCGGATTGTTCGACTCGTCCCAGGTGAACGGTTTTCTGCTAAGCGTGGTGGAACACAAAATGGAAGTTCCGACCATGCAGCTCTTTTTCCGGGGAATTCTGTGTAACTGGCTTGTGTGTATGGCGTTCTTTGTGCCGATGTTCATGAAGGAGAATGGAGCCAAAATGTTTGCCATGATGCTCTTTGTATTCTGCTTCTTCATCTCGGGATACGAGCACAGCATCGCCAATATGTGTACATTCGCGATTGCACTTGTGCTTAACCATCCGGGAACGATCTCATTTGAAGGTGTGCTTCACAACCTGGTTCCCGTGACCTTGGGTAATCTGGTGGGTGGTGTGCTGCTGATGGGCTTTATGTATTATGCGGTGAACAAACCATTTCTGGATGAAGAGACACATTAATCTCTGGCAAAAAAAGATCTCCTTCCAGCCTGGTCCGTCGACCGTGGCTAATCGGTAAGATCAACCCAAAACACCCCGGCAACCTTCCCATCTGAGGGAGAAGGTTGCCGGGGTGTTTGTCTATGGGCAGGCTCACGGATAAGCAGCCTGCCCTCCACACGCATAGCCATGTGATACACAACCACATGGCTCCATGCGGTGGGTCGGCAAGCAGACCGCAATCAGGTTGCCCTGTGTTGCCCGCTTGCCAACCCCATCCGTGGCTTAGAAGTAATCCCGCCACGGAGTATATTCAATATCGTTGTCGCCGCGCGTGACCACGATCATATTCTCGATTTTGCCCGTGTCCTTATTGGTACGGTAGATCATCGTACGTGTCTCGCCTTCTTCCGGCACAGAGAACAGGAATTTGTCCGCAACGAAGGAAGAACCAAGTCCAGTGGCATGTTCTGTAAAGGCAGAACCCGTCTTGCTTGTGAGCAGCAGACCAATCCCGTAGGCTGTAGCCGTTTGTGCTGCTTTGCCAAAGAGATGCTCGCCTTGACTGGTCGTGTGCGTTTGCTCCGAATACCTATACTTCTCCGTATCCTTGCTATAGTCCACCACATTGCCCTGTTTATCCAGACTGATGGTGGTCGTTTCGCCCTTGTCGCTTTTCACCTGATACGTACCTACGATGGAATCCTCGGTAATTTTCACCGTCTTGCCCGTATTGGGGTCAGTCTGATAGATTACATCTTCATACTGAAGCCGAATGATGTTCATGCTGGCCTGAATCTGCTGCGCCAGTTCTTTGTCACCCATCTCTTCGGCTTTCTTCAGCATTTCCTCATAGTTTTGGTATTTCTCGGCATCCTTCTCATCCCATTCATCCATGTTCTTTGGAGGACCTGGCGTTTTGTCCAGATCATCGCCTTTATTTTTGCCCATGGTTGATAGCGCCCGCGCTGCGGTCAGCGCCGTCATGATTGCCTGGCTCACCGCCTCTTCGTCTGTCGTGCGGAAACGCTCGGCAATCTTCTTAAGCTCCGACTGAATGGACAGAACCAGTTCCAGAACAGATTTCATCGTGCCTTGAGCCGTTGAATAATCGTTATAAAAACGCTCACGCTCCATGCCATCCCAGTTGCTGCGCATGACACTCATCTTGCCGTCCAATGTGGACATGAATCCCGATAATTGCTGATGTGCCTGAGCGAACTGCCCACTGACCGTCTCCAGTTGTTCCGGTGTCACCTTGATCTGTGTCATCCTGCACACTCCTCATTCTGGTCATTTATAACTCATGGTCTATCCATTACAACAATCTCTCGGCCTATTCCTGTTTGATCTCCAGATGCAACAGCGGGAACGGATTACCGGAACTATCCAATTCGGATCGTCCCATCTGTACAAATCCCATCTTTTCATAGAAGCGGGCTGCCCCACTATTCTGCTCATTAACATCCACCTTGAGGTGACGGCCTTTGATTTTGAAGGTATGGTTTATTAGAAGGCGTCCCAGACCCTGTCCGTGTTGGCTCGGATCTACAAACAACATCTCGATAAAGTTATCATCCACACCAATAAAACCCACGGGTTGTTGCTCCGTATTCAGCGCTTCCCAAACCTCGACTTGTCTTTGTTGCAACACATCACTCACCACTTTTTTGTAGAACTGAATGTGATGCTCTTCCAAAAACGTATGGGTTGCCCGAACAGCACTCTCCCAGATCTCAACCAACTTGTCATGATCCTGTTCCCGATATGCAGCGACTAACATGTCCAATGTATGCTCCTTCTCTATTAAAAGTAAAAAGTTATGTAAAAGCCCGATCCTGGGATCGGACTTGTTTAATACATCAAATTTGAAATAACTCTACGTTTATTTTATCATGTTCATCATTCAATCTGTACCCATAATTTCCAATCTTGAGTCAACGTTCTACCTCCGTTTTTGGCTTCCAACGGATGGTTGCTGCCGATTGGGAAGGCAGTATATATCGGAACGAATCTCCGCTCATGACTACCTCAAAGGAAACTTCTGCCTCACCCGTGTTAGCCGCAACCAGCACCATCGTTCCATCCGGATTGCGGAAGGTTACGTTCTCGATCTTGCCCTGTTCTTGCGTGGAAGCAACTCTCACAGCTCCCGGACGTACATAACGGCTGATGTGGCCTAACGCATAATACTCGACATTTCTAGTGATTTCATTATTCTCCGGGTCAATCGTCACAACCCCACGACAGTTCTCACAGCCACCGTTCGTGGGTCCACTTTGCGGATCGAGTGCGATGTTCCAGAGCAGTACATTTTTCGCCCAGTTGCGAGGTGCACCAATAATGAGATTGGACATCTGCCAGCTCAGATTCTCGCCAAAATCAGGACTCCACTCCCCACCACTACATTCGGTAAAATAGATATTTTTGTCCGGGAAGCGCTCATGCACTTCCGACATGGCAGATGGATCACCTGCATAACAGTGAAAAGCAGATCCATCGATATATGCAGCAGCCTGCTCATCACCAAGCACCTTGCCGGTATATTCA
Organism: Paenibacillus sp. FSL R7-0026; assembly: GCF_038004485.1. Classification (NCBI taxonomy): domain Bacteria; kingdom Bacillati; phylum Bacillota; class Bacilli; order Caryophanales; family Paenibacillaceae; genus Paenibacillus; species Paenibacillus sp. FSL R7-0026. The sequence continues at coordinate 1,029,346 of NZ_JBBORG010000001.1, read as the reverse complement.
ACCGCCTGATCCCAGTTATGATCATACGTGATGATTCGCGTATCCAGTCCCGCATCCTGTAGAGCCGGGCCGAGATAATCCTGAATGAACATCGCTTGTTCTTCAGCTCCCATACTCATACTCGGATATTTATCCGAGGTGAACTCCGGTTCATTTTGCAACGTGATCCCGTAGATGGGAATGCCCTTTGCCTGATAAGCTTTGATATATTTCACAAAATATCTCGCGTACGCTTCATACACCTGGGGATCGTTGTAATCCAGATACCAACCGTTAGTGGTCTTCTCCCCATACTTCATCCAGGCCGGGGCCGTCCACGGTGTGCCCAGCACGTTAAGATCCGGTTTCAAACCAGCTACACGCTCCAGCATATTCACGACTTCCTGATCCTTTTCGATCGAAAAGTGTTCCATCTCATAATCCGTGCCGGACTCGATATCATCATAGGTATAACTTGAAGCCACACCTGATTCATCTACCGAATAATCGGAAGCACCAATCGTATGACGCACCATATCCAAGTTCAGCCCTTCCGTCGAGAACATCTCCTTGAGTAGTTGTTCTTGCTGCTCCTCTGGAAGCTGATTAATCAGATGTACCGACGAACCCGTCATCGCTGCGCCAAATCCATCCATGGTCTGATACGTCTTGTCCGGGTCAATCTGTATGGTAAACTCCGACGAAGATGTGTCTGACTCCTGCGTTGAAGAAACTAAAGAACTTGGGTCTGCATCATGGTGATCTGTAATTGGAATGGGATTCTGTGGTGTAAGCAGATTTTGCTGATCTCCCATGGTTAGCCAGACTTCGGCCGTTCTCTGTTTATCCACAACCGGTGGCGGAGCGGGTTGTTCACTTCGGTTGAAGATAAGCCAGATTCCTATACCAACACAACAAACAGCTGCGATCAACAGGATCATCCATCGTTTGGGATGCTCTCGCCAGCGTATGTTCATCACGCTTCACTCTCCTTCCATTGTGGAAAAAGCCGCGGCCATTAGGCCACGACTCATTTTCCTAATCTATATGAATTAAAACAAACTGCATTTGACACAGATGAATTCAACGGGGAGAACAACGTTTCGATCTCCCAGATTACACTTTTATTTACCGGACTTGCTTCCGATATTCACACTGCCTGTTAGACGGATATCATCCGATGCACTGCCAACATACACTTGGACTTTACCCTTAGGCATTACCCATTCATGGGATGTTTCATCCCAGTAGGACAATGCGCTGCGATCCAGTTGAATGTTGACCCGCTGCTGCTTGCCTGCCTTCAGATCAACCTTCGCCCAGCCAGCAAGCTGCTTCTCTGGAGTTTCAACTTTGGTTGGCAGATTGCCAACATAGACCTGTACAACTTCTGCACCGGAAACTTTACCGGTATTGCGCAGATTCAGGGACACTTCCACGGTAGCTTTATCGCCTTTGCCAGTGTTCTTCACATGCAGATTACGATAATTAAAGTCGGTATACGACAGCCCGTGTCCAAAAGCAAACGCCGGTGTCATGCCTTCTTTGTCATATCCTTTGTACCCTACAAAAATACCCTCGGAGTAGTTACCCACCCCATTCACACCTGGGAATTGTTCCGCAGTGGATACAGGGGTCTGGGAATCATCTGATGGGAACGTCACCGGCAACTTACCGGATGGATTCACATCACCAAACAGCACACGTGCCACTGCATTACCTTGTTCCTGACCTGCATACCAAGCCTGAACGATGGATGGCACTTCTTTTTGCCAGGAGTCCATTTCAACAGCACGACCACTCATTTGCACCACGATCGTTTTTGGATTGGCTGCCGCTACCTTGCGGATCAGCTGCTCCTGGTTATTCGGCAGCTCCAGGTCGGAACGGTCGACGTAACCTTCACTGTCATACGTACGAGTTACCACGACGGCAACATCGGATTTTTTCGCCAGATCAACTGCTTTTTGCATTTTAATATCCACAGCGTCTTCTGGAGCTTCCCAGCCAAAACGAACCTGTGCACCCATATCATGATTGGTCTGTACCGGGAAATCCGTACGATACTCAATTCGAATATTGTGGGACTCGCCTTCTTTGAATGTGATCTCTTTCTTTGTTGTACTCAATTTTTCACCTTGATTGTCTACGAGTAACTCGTCATCCACATACAGTTTCGCAGAACCGAGACTGGTCAGGGACAGTTTATATTCACCCGTTTGAGGCGCCGTAAATGCTCCTGTCCAACGAGCGGACATTTTGGCATTGAACTTCGTTGGTGTCACTGGAAGCTTGGAAGATTGTGCGTTAAAACCTTCATAGTTGTAGAATCCAAGATTCATGTTGACCTGATTATCTGTACGTACCAGAGAAGGGTTTCCCTCCATATCTTTATTCGTCCAGTATTCAGCACGCAGACCGTATTCCGCACGATCTGTACCATATTCTCTTTCACTTTCCTGAGCATCCGCTGGTGATAAAAGAGTCGAAGGTACGGCGGATGGTCCATTAAATGCATCTCCTGCAGAGATAGGATCGGTTCCGGCAGCATATTTTACATCCACACCGTTACCAGCACGGTTACGAATGCCTTGCAGCGGACTTACAGTATACGTCGGATTAACCAGACTGCTACCTCCACCAGCAGCCGATGCGTTATCTGCATCCGGTCCGATGACAGCGATGGATTTTACATTTTTCTTGGAAAGTGGCAGCACATTATCGTTGTTTTGCAAAAGAACCATGCTCTCTTCTGCAATTTCACGTGCCTGTTTGCCGTCTTTCTTGGCATTGATTTGTGTATTTGTTACAGGGTTATCGAACAGCCCTTTATCGAACATTTGAAGCAAAATACGTCTAACCTTCTCATCAATGGTTTGCTCGCTGACTTCGCCATTGTTCACGGCTTCCAGCAATTTGTCTCCCCATTTGCCATACGGCTCCCCAGGTGTCTCCAGATCCAGACCCGCATTGGCGGACTTGGCTGTGCTGAAGTTTGCACCGTAGTCACTCATGACAAACCCTTCGAAGCCAAACTGATCCCTAAGGACATCGGTCAGCATCTCCTTGTTCTCACAAGCATATGTACCATTCACCTGGTTAAATGAACACATTGCCGAACCAAGATCCGCTTTTTCAACCATCGCCTGGAACGGACGTGCATAGACTTCCTGAATCGCACGTTCGCTGGCTGTCGCATTGGTCGTGAAACGTTCCGTCTCCTGGTTGTTCAGGATATAGTGCTTCGCTGTAGCGATAACCGGATTGCTTTGAATCCCGTTTACATACGCTGCACCCATGCCCGAAGCCAGTAGAGGATCTTCACCTAGAGATTCAAAGTTCCGGGAACCCCATGGTGTACGTGCAATATCCAGCCCAGGACCGAGCACTACATTATGTGTTGTATCATGTGCTTCCTGACCGATCAGATCGCCATATTTCTTGGCCAGATTGGTGTCCCAGGAAGCGGCAAGCGCGATGGGTGCAGGCAGTGCCGTGGACTTTTTGTCCTGTACATCCGGGTTAGCCACACGTACTCCTGCGGGTCCATCGGCCATCTGTAATGCCGGAATGCCGAGGCGCTCCAATCCATCATTATAGAAACCATAATAGTTATTGACTTTACCGGTTACGAATCCAACTTTCTCCTCCAGCGTCATCTCCTTGAGCAGCAGCTCGGTACGTTCCTCCGCAGACAAGGATTTGTTCATCCAAGGCCGATTGGCCCCAGATTCCGCCTCCGCGGCGAAGGCGTGTAGCGGCATAGCCGCAACCGCCACGATGATTAATAACATAAACCATCGTTTGAGGAAAATCAGATTGAGTCTTCTGTTCATGTTGTAAGTTCTCCTTCTCTCTTGATCATTTTTCTTGTGCACATATTGAACACATGTATACAAGGGAATGCAAACTGGCTTGATCCCAGTCTTTCAAGCATTCAGGTCGTCCTGCACATGGCTTCTGAAACTGCAGCCTGCAAGCAAGTCAGCAGATTTCGCTTCCTAACGATAGCCGACATGATTCCGAATTACATCCCCTTAAATTTGGTAAATGATCGATTGGAACAAGCCTAGTTCTTTGGAATCACCATATTAATAATTCAGATAACAAAACAAGAAAACGAATTATTTACATTTCCGTAACTACTTTCGAACAAATTCTTTACTTTTAAAAACAGTCGGTTCGACCCACTCCCGATCAACCAATTAATGCAATTAATTATCAGATTAAGGAATATACCGACACGCTCTGGGTCCTAAGTCTATTTGAAAACGGAACCAATCCGGTCTATTGAAATATCCAAAAATATAAAAGCAACTGAGGTCCCTTTTAGACAGGTTCTTCAGCTGCCTTTATGTTGGAATTGCTCCATATTGTCCACTTTCCATCCATGATTCTTGTTCTACACTCGTTATATTGAGATTTGAAGTTACATTAAAAATCGGAGTAACAAATAAAAAAACCGCCCCACAGGGCGGTTCAATTCTAGTTCGTTCACTTCTAATTCTGTAACTGTGCAAGAATCTGCGGGTCCTTGATCTTTTTATCTTCGGCGAGCAACATCACCTTGGACAGAATCTCAGCTGTTCTCGGATCTTCATCCAGGAATGGCAGGAAGATTCGACCCCGATGCTGACTGTGCACCGGAACAATATGAAGTGCACCTGTGGCTTGTTTAAACACATTACCACTCCCCAGATGAACAGCATACTCACCCAATTCACCATCAATTCGTGCGTAATTCCCGTCCAGTCGTACATTGTCGATCTTCAGCAGACGTAACGACTCGTTCACAATGACGTGACGCATCTCGATTGTTGTCAGGCTGGCTTCCGGATCTACGCCTCCCACATGTGCAACGCTGACCACCAGATCGATATCACGCATAACTTCCGAGAAGAACGTCAGCGGCACATCTTGCAGCGCTACAGGTTTGTAGCTCTTGCGATCGTAGAACTGCACCGTCTCCAAGGTAGGTGCTTCGGTATCTGCTGGTGAGAACCAATCTGCCATGGCATAGAGATTCGCGATCAGATTATGCTCATAGCTTACCTTCTGCAGACCTTCCTCATAACTGACAGTCCATTGGCGTCCTTTAAGCAGAGCTACTGCTTTTTTCGGTTGAATCTGATACCCGGCGTATCGGCGAGACACCGTACCATTAGCCAATTCGTCCTCGTTAGGAAGATACAGCTCACGGAATACCTGCTTGAACGGCTGACGCTCCTGACGGGTGAACAGATCCCGCTGGAATTCACTCCAGCTTCCGCTCTGATACAGATGAAGCGGATGAGCAATCAACAGTTGATCCTGTTCCGCTAGTGCATGGACCGTACCCTCCGGTCCTGGTGCAACCAAACCATTGGATGATACATCGAACCTTCCCGTCTTGTCACCTGACTGGAATACAAGTGTTCTTACCAGCGGTTGTATAACCGGATTTTGCATCAGTCTGGCAATTTCCTCACGTGTAAAGGATGTTCCAGCAGTCATCGAACGTTCCAGCTCCTGTCGTGCCCGGCGATACTGATCCACCAGATCCGATTTCAGCTCTTTCAGTTCAGCGATATATCCATCTTTTTTGAACCGGGCAGGTACAGATTTGAGTGTCTTACCTTTGCTAACGATAACCATCTCGGGTTGGCCTTCCTCATCAATGACCAATTGTGCTGTCGTGTCAGCATCCAATGCATGAGGTTCAAAGAAAGTTTTCATCTCATCCAACTTACGTGCTTCCATGTCCCACATCAGCCGCGTAACATCGGCATAACCTGCATTACGAGCAAGATTGCCCAGTGCAATCTGTGATGCCACACCTTCACTGGCACGGCGTTGTGCACCGAATTGTTTGCTCTGCATCAGGAACTTCTGAATGAAGTCGTATCGCTCACGCAGATCTTGTTCGCGATTTACGGCGAATGGAATCAAACTGTAGGTTAACAAATGATCCTTGTTTCGCTTGTCTGACACGGAATCACGCATATCGTCCAATCGAAGCTTGCCCAGTGCAGCATCTGCGAACAATTGGGATCTGCGGTGGTTAGCTCCCCCGGAAATGTACTTGGCGCAATCGTATAACAGATTGAACCGTTCCTCCCCGACAGCAGCATAGGCTTCTTCAAACCAAGCGATATCAAACGCACCTTCATTAAAGTCCTGTGGTGAGATTGGAGAATAGTGGGCCACGATGGTTTCTTTCTCCGCAGTAAAGCGTTCATTAATATGAGCATGGAAGTACCAAGCTGCACTGCGTAGACCTTCCCATCCCAGATGTTTCGCTACAATCTCCATCCACTGCGGGGCGTACATGGCTGCTTCCAGCAATTTTTTCTCATTCACCGGATACTTCTGGAGCAATTCTCCAAGACGCTTCTCATCTTCTCCATCTCGTGGATGACAATTCTGAATTAGATAGCTAAACGTCTCTTTACGTGTTGTGTTGTCCCCATAACTGTAGATATATCCACGGACAAATGTATCCTGATCCATCGCCGAGACCAGATGTACCCAGTGTTCCATGCCTTCAATTCGTTCCAGTTTCATGGCAAGTGTACTTACTTCTGTAGAGAGTTCTCCCCGGGTCAGCTCGATCTCCAGAATCCGATTAACGACCGTATCCCGTAAATGAATCAGCTTGGGATCACTTGCGATCACTTCTGTACGAGTGGATGTTAAGTCCCGAATAAACAACTGACGATTCCCACCGACCAGCACCTGTCGATATATCTCTTGATCATCTATCAGGTTCAACTGGTATGCACGCAGGAAATCTTCAAGTGACAGTAAAGACAGCGGTTGACTACTCTCTACAAGACTGGTGAACTGGTAAGCTGTCTGGAAGAAACGTTTGAAGCTGTTATCGTCGTGGATTTTGCCACGAACTACATAATTCCAAGGTCCAGTCAGAATATGAAGCATGCCTGACTCTTTTTCGAGTCGATCAGCAGGCATACTCGCGATGATGGAGGCCCAGGTTTTCTCAGCTATCTCAAACGTATTGATCGGATCGCTATCCAGAAATGCCGCCGATATCAGTGCCACTACCTGATCCTTATACGTTAACGAATCCAGCATCTGCTGCAGCTTTTCGATGTCATCCAGAGGATAGATCTGTTCAGCAAACGACTTGCGCCAGCCTTCCAATAACGGAATCTTCTGCAATTCGTCATAGTCATACTGCTCACGGAAATAACTGTAATGGTCGCTCAAATTGCCATTGAACTCCCGGAGCTGTATAGCCATGTATAGCTGCATCAATTCCACACTGCTGAACCCGGCATGTTGAATATAGTTCTCCCATACGTCATGAAGCGGGAACTGTTCCATCTGCTTCATTTCATTCCGCTCTCCATATGGAACCTTGGAGCGAAGACTCGCTCCGACTAACAATGTGTCTTTATAGCCAGCGTAGTATTCCACTTGATACTCATAATCCCTGTGTTCATGCACTAATTCACTAAGTCCCTCCAGAAATGGTCTGGTCTTATCCAGAGAGAGTGTAAAGATATCCTTCGGATTATGGCCCTTGAGATCACGCTTCTCATCCAGCAATGGCTCACGTCGCTTCGGATCAAATAAACCAAATCCATTAGAGGCTGTGTAACGACTCCCCTGATCGGTCAGCTTATCAAGCAGTTTCTGTTCCTTGGCAGTGGGTGTCTCAATCAGCTGCGCCAATGGCTGCAATTGCTCCTGCTGATCTATCCGCTCTGGATCTGCTGCAATCTCGGTCAATAATTCTAGCGCACCCAAGCGCTGCAGTTCACTCTTGGCCTGCAAAAGTCGCTTCAGCGAGACCGCCAATTGGTCCACGGGTTGCAGTAACAATACATGAATGACCTTCTGACGAAGTGAGCCTGTTTTGAGCTTCATCAACGCCTCCATCTGTTTCATCTCATCAACCGTCAACGTGAGCAGCTTCGCTTTGGCGAGTGCACTCTCCCGATTACTGATGCTTTTATCAGACAAACTCTCAAACACAAACTGTCTTTGCACCTCATTATCGGGATGCTGAACAAACTGGGACAACAGTTCTCCGCGCAGTTCCGGGCTTAATCGGTCCTTGATTGCGATGACCTCCCCGATCCATTCCGGGTCCATATCATAAGCGGCCAAATATAACATTTTCTTGACTACATCATCCGTATCAATCCGGTAGTGAACATACTCAAGTACACCCGATGGTCCACCTGACCCGCCTTTTGGAATGGCAGCCAGCATCTGTTTGAACCGATCAAAGTCCTGACGCCGCAAGGCCTTATCTCCAAGAGCAGGCAATGGCCACACGTAGACGCTACGCTGATTCTCTCCATTCTCGAAACTCCAGTTGTACATATACATCGCATCATAGTTGGTCACAATCCAGTGCATCAACTCGCTATCCTGCGCCTCCAGATAACGACGTGCAATGTGCAAACGAAGCTCCCTGTTCTGGCTGTTCGCCAGTACATATTGGGCAACAATCTTCTGATATAACTGACCTTGATCCATAATCTCGATGATCTTGCTCTTTAATTCATTCTCTTCAATGACCGCTGTCGCCCACAGACTGATAAAGAGTTTGTTGGCGTTAGCTTCCTGCTGCCAGGCCTCGCGTACTTCTGGTTGCACAAGCGCCTGATAGGCCTGTTCAATCAACTGTGCGGCAACACGCTGGTTGGCTGCTTCTATGCCGATCCCCGTCCATACGGCAAGCGCTCTTACCACGGAACTGAAACGAATCAGGTTGTTGTCGATAATGATTTTTAATATGTAAATATAGGCTTCCAGTGTCCCTTCATCCATCCGCTCCACAATGCTTTGGCGCAGCCCTTCCTGCAACCTTGCTGCAACGAGCAGCTCACCCACCATCTGATAGGCATCCGCCTGATCGCTCATGAATATACCTTTGATCATTTCATGGGTTAACAACGCCGTCTGATTGTCACCATAGATAATATCGTGCAGTGCCTGCTTCATATCTCCGCCCTGATGATCCAGTTCATAAGCGATACAATCCGCCAGAACCCAACGGATCTCATGCAGATAATCCAGCTTGTACTCACGAAGTGACACATATTCTTCCAGGGAGAAATTTTTCATTTCCATACGGAACAATCCCATCAGTTTACGGATGACTTGTTCTACATGCTGCTCCGGATCGGATGTGCGGAAAGGGCGGCGTTCATAGTTGTTACTGTATGGGAAACGAGTCGCACGCTCTGCGATATAACGGAATTGTGCAACCAATGACTCGCTCGCCAGATGCTGGAGCACATCCAATAGTGGCTCGAATAATGGTTTCTGCGTTTCTGCAGCCAGCCTTCCAAGCAACTTATCAGTGTTCAGAAACATCTTTTCGTCTCCACGCAAATAGGTAGACCCGGCGATCTCCACAACATAGTTTGCCAACTCGAGCTGTACCCCTGTTAACGACTTGGCTCTTTCTTGCAATCCATCCATATACACCTGTACTTGCTCTTCCTGATTCATCCTGTTCTCCTCCTTCATCGCTCTCTACCACAGACGTCCGGCAAGCATTGTAAAACGAATAAACACCACGTTATCTCCGTCTTTTACAACAAGTGACTCATCCAGCTCCTGCAATTCTTCATCGTTGAGAAATACTTTATACAACCCATCCTCATAGGCGGTTATAGCTGTCTCCATCGCAACATTCAGATCAGGAACACCCTCATTGTATACTGCGCCAAACCCGACTTTCCCCACCGCTCCTTGCGCCTCAATATCATCCGGCATCAGGTAGGCGAGCAATTCAGCCTGTTGTTTCTTGTCCTGAAGCGCTTTTACTTGTAGAGCCACCATGTTCTCAATGAGCTGCCTTAACGTATGAGTTGTTTCCAGAAGTTCGGCAGCTTGCTTGGCAAGTACCGGCTTGCGCTTACCCAGACTTTTTACCGTTATCCATATGTTCACCGTGTTCCCTCCCTATGTCCTGCTCTATTTGAAGAAGCTTCCATAAGCCCCGATATCTATACCACGATGCGAAATAACCTAAACTCAAAATGACCATCTGTCTCAAAATAAAATCAAAAATACGTACATATGTACCCCTAATGAACATCATAACTAAAATTCAATCCATATTCATGAGCCAATCCTCATGTTTACGTGGAACCACGGAACTACGGCCTACTTGCGTACATATACGCAAAAAAAGCCGCATAGTCTCATATAAATATGGACTGCGCAGCGGCTTAGCTACCATTAGAACAGCTTATGATGCCTGAGAACCTTTATAAACTGAAACCTGCATGAATCATCTGGCCAATCGTAACGGTCGAATGTTTACTGCCGCCGTCTTGAACCCAGGCATTCGGCAGAACGGATCTAGCTCTGGTCTGGTGGCCCGATTCACATTCTGAATGCCGCCCCAATGCATCGGCACGAACAAGGTATCCTCCCGAATCGAATCTTTGATGCGCGAACGAACCGTGAAGCTTCCGTACGTCGATTGAATCTCTACCCACTCTCCATCGTGAATACGATAACGGGCAGCAGTAGCCGGGTGAAGTTCAACAAAGTTCTCCAATTCACGAGCTGCCAGTGCCGGACTTCGATGTGTCTGCACCCCTGTAAGATAATGAGGCAACACACGCCCATTGGTGAGAATTAAGGGGAACTCCGAAGATATATCATTCCAGCCCGGGCTGGATTCAAATGTAAATGCCGCTTTGCCGTCCGGGTGAGCGAATCGTTCACCGAACAGCAGTCCTTCTCCCTGATCCTCCAGGGCAGAACACGGCCAGTATACCCCTTTCTCGTTACGCAAACGCTCATAGGTAATGCCATAATAATCAGCGACTCCGCGGCGGCTCGCCACCCGAAGCTCATTAAAGATATCCTCAGCAGTGTCATATTCAAAATAAAAAGCATTACCCAATTGCGCGGCAATCCGGCATAATATATCCCAATCATCGAGCGTTTCTCCCGGCGCAGGCCGCCCCTGTTCGCGGAGCAGAACACGCCCTTCCAGATTGGTCAGTGTACCTTCATTCTCCATATAAGATGTAACCGGGAGAACCAGATCAGCCATGCGTGCTGTCTCCGACAGGAACATGTCTGCCACGATCAGAAAGTCCAGCTTGCGCAGACCTTCTTCCACCAAACGCACATTGGGATTGGATACGACCGGGTTGGAGCCCATTACAAGCAACGCCCGAATCTCCTGATCATGGACCTTCTCCATCATCTCGTAGGCGGATACCCCTTTGCCTGGCAAACTTGCAGGGTCTACACCCCAGACGGATGCCACATAGGCACGATCGGCTTCATTTTCAATGGATCGATAACCCGGCAGCTGGTCAGCCTTCTGCCCATGCTCCCGTCCGCCCTGCCCATTGCCTTGACCTGTGATGGCACCATATCCACAGCCTTCTCGGCCAATTTTGCCAGTCGCCAGCACCAGGTTCAGAAAGTGCCTAACGGCCATATGCCCATCCGTCTGCTGCTCCACACCACGTGCTGTCATGATCATGCCTGTCTCTGCCTCACCATAGGCCATCGCTGCCTGACGAATCAGCGCCAGATCAACCCCGCACGTTTGTGCCGCCTGTTCGAGTTGCAGATCAGCCAACCCTTGTATCAATTGCTCGTAACCATGCGTTCGTTCGCCTATAAAACGAGGGTTCACCAATCCGGCATCCATAATCACCTTCAACATGGTATCCGCCAACAGAGCATCCATGCCAGGCTTCACCTGCAAATGAAGGTCGGCAATGGCAGCGGTTGCCGTCTTGCGTGGATCAATAACGATAATGAACGCCCCGTTCTCCTTCGCTTGATTGAAGTATGGCAGGAGGGTAGGTTGGCATTCCGCAATATTGGTACCTGCGAGTACTATGCAACCTGCCTTGGGAATATCGGACAGACGGAACGTCAATCCACGATCCATCCCGAACACTTTACTGCCAGCTGAAGCCGCAGCTGACATGCAGAACCGTCCATTATAGTCGATATATTTCGTCCCCAATGCAACTCTGGCGAACTTACCGAGCAGGTAGGCTGTTTCATTTGTCAAAGATCCGCCTCCGTAGACTCCGACCGTATCTGCTCCGTATGAATCTTTCAAGTCCTGAAACCGCTCTGCGATGGTCTGAATGGCCTCCTCCCAGGAACAGGGTTCAAGCTCGCCATTGCGACGAATGAGCGGATGCATTAATCGTTGACCACTGAGCGCATGTTGATGAGCATTCATGCCCTTCACACACAACCTGCCCTGAGAGGCTTCATTCGGAACACCCTGAACCGTATACTCACCACGACGCTGGCCTGCAACAGGTGCAGCCAGTTCTTCAACAGTCATCTTGCACTGCACACTGCAATACGGACACTGGGTTTCCTTTACATGGAGCTTGGAGGCTGTTGGTTCTGAACTCACGGATAATCCCATCTTTCCATCCCCGCCTTTCATCTATATATCAGCTTGAAGTGTAGCTGCCAGTTCCTTCTGTAACTGGTCATCCAGCAGCGTTTCCCGAATCGACATGAATCCCAATCGTTCCGTCCATGCCCATAACGGCTCATCATACCAAGCGGTTTGGCGATACCATTGAAGACAGGCTGATGCGAGTGTGGCCGCTTGCACCTCTGTTTCAGCCACCCCGAGCAAGTCACCTTGTTTGACCGGATGCTCTGCATGACCGCCTGCATAGATCTCCCACCCAGCTGGTGAAGCCAGCAAGCCGATATCCTGCACCAGTGCGCTCACTAATGATCCCGGCCCTGGTGCGACTCCTACATTCACGGGCGACGGCATTGCTGCGCCGATCCAATTCGTACGAAGCTGTGCTGCCAAGCTACCCGCATCCCTCGCATAGGATGACATCGGGATCTGATCATCCCAGCGTACCTGAATCTCTGAGTGACCTTCCATCTCTCGAACAACCATCGTTCCACCGGATACCTGTAAGTAATAATGAATTACGGGGCGACATACCGAGCAACCATGTTCCGAACCCCAACCCAGCTTCTGCAAGATCAAAGATATGTCTGGTAGCCCTGTCTCCAGAACATCGATGTCAGCCAGCATTTCCTTCAGCTCTGCATGCCCAAGATCCGTACAACTGCAAACAGGCATTGGAGCAGGTTTATCTGGTGTGGCGACCACGCCAGTACCCCCGGTACTTTTCAGATTATGCGTATGTTTCAATAGAGCAGCCACCATCGGGCGACAGCCACCGCATGAACCTGACGCCTTGGTCTGCTCCTTCACCTGATCTGCCGTTTCGAGACCCTGTTCCTGAATGGCCTTCATTATCGCAGCCTTAGTCACATTGTTGCAGGCACATACGGTCTCCTGAGCCGGTAATGCCGCAGCAGCCATCTCAGCCGGGTCCGGAGCCTCATCACGCGGAGCCAATTCCGCCACATCCGTACCTCGTTGCACCAGTCCAAGCAATGCCGTTCCTTCGGTTGTATCTCCAAATAAAATGGCTCCACGCACTTTGCCAGCCTGCATCAGCACTTTTTTATATGTGCCTTGAATGCCATCCAGATGTTGAATTGCAGTTTGCATGCCTTCCCCACTGATCTCACCCGCTGAGAAAACATCAACCCCCGATACCTTCAACTGTGAGTAGGGAATAGATCCTTTGTATTCAGGCGTTTCCTGTCCACAGAGCGTACGTGCGAGCACCTTCCCCTGTTCGTATAAGGGGGCCACCAGACCATAACTAATTCCCCGATGTTCAGCACATTCCCCAACTGCGTATATATCCGGTACATTGGTGCGCATATAGTCATCTACCATAATTGCCCGATTGGTGGCGATTCCGCTTCGTCTGGCCAGATCCACATTTGGTCGAATTCCTACAGCCACAATGACAACCTGAGCTTCAAGCTTGGAACCATCTGTGAACTGAAGTCCCTGAGCCTGTGATCGCCCGGTAATTTTCTGCGTATTTTTGGCCAAAAGAAAGGACATACCCTGCCCTTCAAGTTCCTGTTGAAGCATCGCGGCAGCCTTCTGATCCAACTGCCGGTTCATAATGTAAGGTGCGTTATGGACCACCACAGCTTCCATGCCCAGATGCAGTAACCCGCGCGCGGCCTCCAGCCCAAGCAATCCGCCACCGATGACTGCGGCCTTGCGATAGGTTTTAGAATAATCAGACATGCGCGTACAATCATCAATGGTTCGGAAGGACATGACCCGCTCTTTGTCCATTCCCGGTATCGGTGGGATAAACGGTGAAGACCCTGTTGCCAGAATCAGAACATCATAGGTTTCTTTTAGTCCGGATTCAGTCTCTATATATTTTTCACGGGTATCTATGCGGTGTACCGTTTCACCTGTACATAGCCGTATATGATGCTCGGCATACCAAGTCCAATCATTGATAATGATATCCTGTAACGAATGCTCACCCTGCAATACTTTCGATAACATGATCCGATTGTAGTTGGGACGGGGTTCATTGCCGTAGATTACAATCTCATACGTATCAGGCTCCAGTGCGATAATCTCTTCGACACACTTCACTCCAGCCATGCCATTTCCGATAATCACCAGTTTGCTTCTACTCATGGGCTGCCCCCCTATCTCTCTCACCTGAAAATAAACAGAAAAATCCCTTCTCCATGATTCGGAAAAGGGCACCGTTGCCTCCGGAATCCACACGCCTTTGTGTGGATTCATATTAGATTCAGATTAAGGGAATCTCAATCTAATGTCAACTAAATTAACATTAAAGAAGCGAATAACGATTGAAAAATGAATTATTCAAAATTCAATGTAATTTTTGTTGACATATATATTTTCTCTTGATTATAATTTGAATCAAAATCACAGTGCTGTGATCAACTCAGATGCGGGAACACAATGACGTGTACCGCCTGTCGGCAACGGGGCCGCAAATCGTTCAGATCTGGACGAATTGCGGCCTTTTTCTGCCTCAACAAGCACATAGACAAATCACGAAGATCTCAATTGGATGAGGAGCGATGATGGATGATGGAGAGCAAAAGTTTTTGGAAAAGCGGGCATAAGCCCACCCTCTTCGGGGCGTTTATGTATTTTGACATCAGTTTTATGATATGGGGGATGCTGGGTCCACTCGCAGTGGTCATTGCATTGGATTATCCGATGACTCCGCTGGAAAAGGCCAATCTGGTCGCATTGCCTATTCTCGGCGGCTCCATCCTGCGCCTTGTGCTTGGCTTCATGTCTGATTATATTGGTCCGAAACTAACCGCACAGATCGGGATGCTCGTCACCTTAGTTCCTTTATTACTCGGCTGGTTATGGGTTGACTCCTTAAGCCAACTGTACGTGGTGGCACTCTTGCTGGGTGTCGCAGGCGCCTCCTTTGCTGCTGCGCTACCTCTGGCAGGCCAATGGTATGGCAAGGAGCATCAGGGTCTGGCCATGGGTATTGCCGGGGCGGGTAACAGCGGAACCGTACTCGCGACGTTGTTTGCCAATCGCTTGGCTACGCATTTTGGCAGCTGGGAAGTTGTGTTCGGACTTGCTATTATACCAATCGCTATTGTATTCATCCTCTTTTCTATCTTTGCCAAGAATAGCCCTAACCGGCCTGAACCCAAGAAATTGTCCCAATATGGAAGTCTGCTTAAACAAAAAGATGCTTGGGTATTTTGTGCCTTCTATTGTGTGACCTTTGGTGGTTTCGTTGGATTATGTAACTATCTCACCATCTTCTTCAACACCCAGTATGGGCTCTCTCCTGTTCGTGCCGCAGACATTACCACCTTCTGTGTAATCGCAGGCAGTTTCTTCCGGCCTGTAGGGGGTTATCTGGCGGACAAAATTGGCGGAACACGTATGCTGACTTTCCTGTATACAGGAGCCTGCATCATGTTGATCGGGGTATCCTTCATGCCACCGCTTCCTGTAGTAGTAGTCATGTTGTTCCTCGGTATGATGTGTCTGGGAGCCGGAAATGGCTCCGTGTTCCAACTGGTTCCCCAACGTTTCGGCAATGAAATTGGCCTGATGACAGGTATTGTAGGTGCCGCTGGCGGATTGGGCGGGTATGCACTGCCACTGATTCTCGGTCAACTGTACAGCAGCTATCAATCTTATACACCAGGTTTTGTCATTCTTAGCCTGATTGCAGCAGCTTCCCTGTTCCTGGTTCTCTTCATGCAATCCCGCTGGCGTGTGAGCTGGTTGAATCGGGGCAGCAAAGGCATGGCGGAATCGACATCCCTCTCTTCCTGAGGCGTACAACCACTTGGCCACTAACCAAGGTACAGTGTTTACGAGTGATCCATAAGTAACCAAAAGAACAGCGTTGCCCCATCAGGCAGCGCTGTTTCTTTGGTTACGGCTTTCTTTCTGCTTAAAGCTGCTTTTTCTTTTTGGCTTAAGATGAATACTTTTGAAGAACAATAACCGCATTATGACCGCCAAAACCAAAGGAATTAGACATCCCAATCCGCAGCTCTGCTTTTCTTGCCTCGTTTGGTACATAATCCAGATCACATTCGGAATCCCTCTGCTCCTGATTGATGGTTGGAGGAATGATGCCATACCGCAGACTTTGAATAAGTGAGATCGCCTCCGCACCACCTGCTGCACCAAGCATATGTCCCGTCATGGACTTATTCGCTGTGACCGGAATATCATAGGCACCTGTCCCGAAAAGTTGCTTAATCGCTCTTGTCTCAGACAGATCACCTGCCTCCGTACTGGTGGCATGAGCGTTAATCACATCAATGTCTTCAGGTCCAATCTGAGCCTCTTTCAGTGATGCTTTCATAGCCAGATATGCACCCCGTCCTTCCGGGTGGGTAGCTACCATATGATACGCATCTGAACTGGCACCATATCCAATCACTTCAGCAAGAATATTCGCCCCTCTTCCCAGTGCATGAGACAGTGATTCCACAACCAGAATTCCAGCGCCCTCCGCCATGACAAAACCGTCCCTCCCTGCATCAAATGGACGACTTGCTGTTTGGAACGCTTCATTTCTTGTTGATAACGCTGTCGCATTACCAAAGCTTGCCAGCGACACTTCGGTTACAGCAGCTTCTGTCCCGCCAGCAATAATGACATCGGCTCCGCCATGACGAATTAACCGGAAAGCCTCTCCAATGGCGGTATTGCCAATGGAACAAGCCGTTACTGGCGACAATGTCGGCCCCCAGCAGCCAAACCTCATACTGATCGTAGCCGCAGCCAATTGGATATCATCATAGGTACCAGTGTTGGGCTGACGCGCGCAGGTCCCCGATCTGACAGGACCTTGCCTTGTTCCATCAATGTCTGGATGCCGCCTATGCCTGAACCAATATATACACCTACCCGTTCACGGTCCAATTCATCCATCACAAGACCTGATTGTGATACAGCCTGATCCGCAGCAGCAACAGCGAATTGAACGAATCGGTCCATGCGTCTTGCTTCCTTGCGTCCAAAACGCTCTTCACCATCAAAATCACGGACCACGCCAGCGATTCTGGTTTTGTACGAAGCTGTATCAAAATGTTCTATAGGTGATACACCTGATCTACCCTCAATTAATCCGTTCCAGAATGTATGTACATCATTTCCCAAAGGAGAGATGACTCCCATACCTGTAATCACGACTCGTTCCATGTCCATCCTCCTTCAGCGCTGTTGTCTACCTTACTCTTACGCTCTGCCACTAATAGTGCACTTTTGAATATCCTATTACAAGTTGTCAATTATAATAGTATAATGACTACCATGATAACGAGGATTGAAGGTGATGGATTGAACTATGATGTCAGGTTACAGGCATTGTCCACTTTTCTGAAAACACAGCGTTCCAAAATTTCTCCCGAATCGGTCGGTTTGCCCACCGGAAGTCGGCGCAGAACGCCTGGGCTGAGGAGAGAAGAGGTTTCCCAACTGGCAGGAGTGAGTACAACATGGTATACCTGGCTTGAACAAGGTCGGGATATTCAGGTATCCCATTCCGTGTTGGATAACATTGCTTCAGCACTGAGGCTTACTGCAGATGAACGAAAATATCTGTTTTCGCTCGCCATGGAGCATCACTCGGAGCTGCCTATGCTGGAAGAAGAACCGGTTCAACTTCACCCTTCCTTGCAGAAAATTTTGCAAGAACTTCATCACTGTCCTACCGTGATCTCGGACCGGCGTTGTTACATTGTCGGCTGGAATGATGCAGCCCGCCATGTTTTTATGGATTTTGAACAGATTGCCCCCGAACAGCGGAATATGATCAGTCTGTTATTTGATCGAAAGGAGTTTCGCAGGCTCGCGGTGAACTGGGAGGATTTTGTTAGCGGATTTCTGGCAATTTTTCGTGCTTACTATGGCCAGTATGTTGATGATGAATGGTATAATTTATTTTTGGATGACATGATGAACAGACATCCCGATTTTCATACCCTTTGGAAACAAAGCAGCGTCAGTAGTGCCCCGGACGTTTTAATCGAATTCAGACATTCCAAAGCAGGCAAAATGTTGTTTGATCTGACTTCGTTGCAGGTTCAGGGTAGTTCCGATCTGCGTTGCAGTGTCTACACCCCTGCGCCAGAGAGCGCTACCGAGCGCAAACTGATGCGCCTGATCGAGCGTGAAGCTGATCCACATCTTGGCAAGCATTAAATCGGAGTCTCTCATCTTCTTGGAGTCATGTTAGAGTCTTGACATCCTCATGTTGCATGTTTTAAATATCAGGTATATTAAGTAATCCATGGATCTTAGTCCTTCTACAAGAAGGGGGTTCAGAAAGGAATATCATGACGAAAGTGCTTATCATAGAGGACGACAACATGTTAGGCGATACATTATCCTTGTATTTGCAAGGTGAAGGGTATGATGTTATCCGTGTCGATAACGCAAGAGATGGTCTTCTACAGCTTCAAGCGCGGCCTGATATCCTGCTTCTTGACTTGATGCTCCCTGATTCGGGTAATAAGAATCCTAGTTCTCTCATGCGCCAACATACGGCAATACCCATCATTGTCATCTCTTCGTTAACCGAGGTTTCTGAGCGTATTCGATCATTAACAGACGGGGCTGATGACTATGTATGTAAACCTTTCAGCATGCAGGAGCTGAAGGCACGTATTGAGGCCGTATTGCGTCGTTACTCTATATTGAACAGCTCTGTTGTCACTGAACAGGAATCCGGAATATCTCTCGATCTGGCCCGAAGAACTGTTTTGTTGAATAACCAGCGCGTGGAGATGACGTTTTCCGAATTTGAGATCATGAAGCTGTTTATTCTCAATCCTGGCAAAGTCTACAGTCGGTATGCCCTAATTGAAGCCATTCGTGGTATTGATGCGTACATTAATGATCGCACCATTGATGTGCACATTACCAAACTTCGCAAAAAAATTGAAGACAATCCAAAAAACCCCCAATACATTCAAACCATCTGGGGGGTCGGATATAAGTTCACACCTTAAAACAACACAGCTTCATTCAGATCACCATGGAAGAGACTGGGTAATCTTATCAATTTCCTGTTGTACCTTCTCCAATACTGAACGCTGTTCCTCATCTTTGAATAACGGACGGGACAAGAGCGATTCCAATTGGAGAACCGCACACATCAGGTCCACTGCATGCAGATTCGCAGCTACGCCTCGAAGAGAATGAACACTACGAATGACATCAGCAATCTGCTGTTGCTGAAGCTGAATCGACAGTTTTTGCTGAAACGAGCCATACTCCATCCTGAATTTCGTGAGCGCATATTGCAGAATATGTGGCTTGCCGTCCATCTGTCTGATCGCCTTATCTGCATCAATTCCATTGATCTCCCTTATGCCTTTTAGATCAATCCATATCTCCAAAATGTCTGCGAGCTGCTGTTCATGTATGGGCTTAGTCAGGATGGCATTCATACCTGCTTCAAGATATAATTCATGGTCCCTTTTTAAACCATTCGCTGTAAGCGCGATAATAGGTGTACGATCATATTTCCTCATCTTGCGAATGTGTCGCGCTGCATCAATTCCGTTCATAGCTGGCATATAGAGATCCATCAGAATCAGTTCCCATGTTTGTTCGTCCAATTTCTTCAAAACCTCTGTGCCACTGTTTGCCAGCGTCACCTTGAATCCGGTATGTTCCAGCATGGCCCGAATGACCAGTTGATTGATTTCATGATCTTCAGCGATCAGAATGTGCCCTTTGGATTTAAGCAAATAAGATTCATCGCCTTCTATCATCCGCTTTTTCTCCAATGGCCCTTCACCCTGAAGTGCAAGTAATACTTCGAACAATCCCAGACGTGTAATCGGTTTGATCATCATGAGATCCGGGCGAAAGGATCTCTCCTCACTCCACAGGGCATTTTCACTAAAAGCATGGGTATAACCCACCATTTGAAATTTGGTTTGATTCATTCGCTTCATGAAACTGTCCCATGACGATCCGTTGACGGTCTCCTCTGCATCCATATCCATCATCATGATCATGGAACTTGCCCCATCTACATGATGGACATACCAATCACTTTCAATCATATGGTTCAAGGAAGTATACAGCGTCGGATTCATCCCGAATGAATAGAGCAGCTGCTTCAGATTTGCGCCCATCCGTTCATCATCTTCAATGATAACCACATCATTTGCACCATATAGGAGAGGGTGTGTCTGCAGGGAGAAACTCTCTTCTTCTTCTGAATCTGCAAGTTCAAATATCAAGTCGAATGAAAACAGACTGTACTCTCCCAGCACACTATCCACCCGCAAGCTTCCTCCCAAAGAGGTGACCAGAAAATAACAGATGACCAGCCCAAGACCAGAGCCACCATATGTTCGATACGTCGAGGGTTCCGCTTGAGTAAACGGGACAAAGAGCCGTTCCAATTGTTCGGGTGACATTCCGATTCCCGTGTCCTGTACCTCAAAACGGACATGAACTCGCTCCGCCTCCAATGAAAGAACCTCTGCCTGCAACGTTACATATCCATGCTCCGTAAATTTAATCGCATTACTGAGCAGATTCAATAACACCTGTTCAAGTCGGAACGGATCACCAATCACCGTTAATGGCAGATCGGGATCGGTTGTAAAGATCACTTCGATATCTTTGTGCCCGATGGCCACACCGATCTGATCTGCCACACGTTTGATCACATCCTCTGGTGAAAAAGAGACCTTCTCCAAAATCAGCTTGCCTGCCTCAATTTTCGAAAAATCAAGAATATCATTTACGAGGGTAAGCAAGGTTTGGGAGGACGCATTGATTTTACTCAAATAATCCTTTTGTTGTGGAGATAGATCTGTCCGTTGAAGCAACAACGAAAAGTTGATAATACCGCTCAGTGGGGTACGAATCTCGTGGCTCATGAATGCGAGAAACTCACTCTTCGCTTGGCTTGCTTTGTCAGCCTTAACACGTCTATAGTGATCCGAAATGTCATGAATGACTGCCTTGATTTTCTCACTCGAGTTTAATACTTTAACAGGGGATAGGTGAACCCGAACATGCTGCTCACGACCTTCTCCAACAATGAAACTCAGTTCCGTATCCTGTGTTATATTGTGATGTAAGGCTTTTTGGAAAACGAACAACCAGTTCTCCAGCTGCTCAATGAACAACAATTCTTCAAGCTGACGCCCAATCACTTCCTGCCTGCCGAGACCGAGAACATCCAGAAATTTCTGATTCACCGACACAATACATCTGTTGTTATCCAAACCGACAAACCAGTCTGCCGACACTCGCTCAAGTGTTCGATATCGCTCTTCACTTTCTTGAATCCTTCGCTTAACCGCTCTGTGTTCCGTAATATCAAGACCATATCCCACGACAAATTTCACCACACCCTCTTCTCGCAGAGGGCGAACGTTCACCAGCGAATAGTAACCTTCATGCTCAATTTCGTAAAAAAAAGATTCCCCTTCCCATGCCCGGTTAAACTGCTTTCGCAGAAATTCTACCTTTTCCTGAGGTAAAATATCCAATGTGCCCAGTTTGTAATCTTGCTTCAGACTACTCATATCCAAGCCCAGTCGGGAGAGCATCTCTCCTTCAAGCACAAGATACTCGAACTTTCCGTTCTGTTTTCGGATTTTAAAAGTAAAACCCGGCTGCATACGAAGCATCTCCAGCATTTCCTGATCCCTCTGAATGACCAATCTCCTATATCGATGATTTTGGTTCAGATAATACAGGAATAATATAACGGATAGCAGACAGATACATTGAAAAAGAAGAATCTGCCCCATCATTAGCAGAGAAGAAGAATATATCTGTAGTACAAAAAACTCATACACAGTTATCAGCAGCAACGCTCCGGACAACCACTTCTGCATAAATCCCCTGATATACTTAAAGATCAGGCATATGGCTACAACAAATAACAACTCTGTCAACGCATATTGCCAGTTCTCCAACAAGGGATTAAGCCCCATATTAATCCGAAAAATCCATATGAATGCAAAAGTAACGAATGCAGAGCCACTTCCACCAAAATAAGCAGCGAGCAGATACACACTAGCCCGGAAATTCAACAATGTACCATCCTCAAGCACAATAGAGAAATAATAGAGCGCCGTGCCCAACATGCTTAGCGTAATACCAATAATGATCCGAGTCGTGATGGATGTTGAACGGGTAGCATTTGTATGGTTCAAATAGTGATGAATTAGGAAAACAAAGATCAAAATTAGCGTGAAATTTAATACAAGATCGCGTAGCAAATGGTCACCGTCCACATTACGACTTCAGGATTTCATGCATTCAATGAATGTTGTCAGATTCACGGTCGCAGTTCCTCAGTACACAAATCATAGTATGCCGTGCTCCCTTATTCAATTGACGATATTGACCATTTTTTTGAAAATAATTACTACTTTCAGCTAACATCCCCTTATCACCAAACAACGTTTTTTTTCATGAAAATTCATCATTAAATATGCTGATATAAAAAAGAGAATCATCCAAATGAACCGATGTAATCGTAACCTGGGCTTCCCACACTTCCTGATCAGCCTTCATCAGTTTGGCAACGCCGGACCAGGTCTGATTTCCTCTCCAGTGGGTATCCATTAACAATCGGGCAGGCTGACCTATGGTGCTCTCCCGTGAGAATCCTGTTTTGGTTACATAAACGGAATTCACATCCAGAATCACACCCTCCTCATCTGTAATCATGACCGCATCCGTTAGCAGTAAGAAGGCTTTGAGTTCCAGTTGCATGGTTGTCCACTCCCTCTAATGAAACATGATGTGATGCTGTCCCTGTAATACTCTCTTCTACGATCCCGTTTAATACTTAAACTGTCTAATCAAGCGCTGCAGCTCTTCAGCCAGGCTAGACAAGCCACGAGCCGAGGAAGAAATCTGCTCCATCGCTGCCAGTTGCTCTTCTGAGGAAGCGGCCACTTCTTCGGAAGTTGCGGCGTTGCCTGACGCAATACCTGCCAACTCATTGGATACAGCAGATACTTCCTGCACACCTGCTGTGATCTCTTGTGACGTGGCAGCAATCTCTTCAATCTGAGGTGTCGTTTCCCGCATGCTATCCAGAATACGTTCAAACTTTCGAATCGCTTCTGTAGAGATGTCCATGCCCTCTCCAACCTCTGAAGTCACCTTCTCCATCATGCGAACGGAAGCAGCCATATCTTCCTGAACCGCCGTAGTCAGCACGGTGATTTCATTGACGGACTGTCCGGATTGCTCTGCCAACTTGCGAACCTCTGCTGCTACAACGGCGAATCCATTGCCATGTGTACCTGCACGAGCAGCTTCAATGGATGCGTTCAGCGCGAGCAGGTTTGTCTGTTTGGCTATATTTCCGATTAACTCCGTGATCGCTGATATTTGGTGTGATCGTTCATATAACGCCTGAATCAATTGGTTTGTCTGTTCTACCGTCTCTTGAATCGATTGCATCTGACTCACCGTCTGCTTGACGGTGTTGCCGCCTTCTTCTGCTTGTACGGTTGTATGTTTCGCCAAATCAGCGACATGTATGGAACGTTCGGCGATTCTTGTAATACCAATCGTAATTTCATTCATGGCCTGATGGTTATGTTCAATACCCTGGGTCTGTTTCTCCGCACCACTCGCAATTTCCTGGATGGCTCGCGCTACCTGCTCACTGGCTGCACTGGTTGATTCCGCACTCTGAGTCATTTCATCCGATGAGATGACTACCTGACTGGCGCTGTTCTCCACATTTTGAATCAGCACACGCAGATTGTGCTGCATTTTGCCAAAGGCATCACTCAGTTCACCAATCTCATCATGGCTTGTACTTGTTATGGTCTGGGTTAGATCCCCTTCGCTCACCTGAATCGCCTGATCCTTCAACTGACGAATCGGTTTAACAATCGATCGCATCACCAGCCAAATGATCAAAATTCCGATGACAAGACAGGAAACGATCACCATAATTGTTCGATTCAGAATAGGCGCAGCGGCATCCTCCACTTCAGAAGAAAACATGGTGCCTGCGACCTTCCATCCCGTTGATTCATTCGTGGCGTAATACATGACCTTATCAACCTGATCAAAGGTATAGTTGAAGTTACCGGATTCATTCGTATACACTTGTGTCCAAAAATCTTCTGTTGCATCTGTTCCAGGTTCCATCGTCGGATGATAGATATACTTTTCGCTGGCATCCAGCAGAATCAGATGCCCCTTCTCTCCTACTTTAATTCCGCTAACCAATTGACTAATGTCCGCCAGATTGAGATCCAATTGGACCACACCAGATTGGTCTTCCAGTGCCTTCGCAATCGTAATGGTAATCTCTTTTGTCTCGGCAGAAACATAAGGGTCTGTAACAATGACCTGCTGTGGAGTACCCATCGCTTCTGTGTACCATGGTCTTGTTCGCGGATCGTAATCTTCAGGCATCTCCGCATCAGAGGACATCAGATACATACCTGCCTCTGTGCCTACACCTATGGTGATGATATCTTTGTTCTGTGCGGCATACCCCTTCAATTCGTTCACAACCCGAACCTCGGCATCTTCTTGACGCAATTGCTCCGCGAGTGTACTCGCATAATATTCAATGTGGTTCCGCTTGGCATTGACTGAAAGATCTATCGTTGCACTGGCAAGGTTCACATTTTCCATCGCACTATGTAAAATTTGTTTCTCCACTTCATCTTTTGCACTGTTATACGATAAAACTCCAATACTGAACGAAGGAATGGCCAGGAAAGCAATAAAGGACACCACCAGCTTGGTCTTAAAGTTCTTATGCATCTTGTTGAACCAGGTCGATTTGCTATTTTTTCGGGACAAATTTCTCTACCTCTTCCAGATTAATTTTAGTTTTACTTGATCTACTTATAAGTTGAACTAGTGCCACTCCGATGACAGAACAACCTGCCAATCGCTGAATGATTCATACAACTTATATAGCTCTTATATAGCTCTCATAGATTGTAAACCATCTTTTTAAAAAACTAGGTCTCACTTCTTGTGAAAAACACTCTTTACACTAAAAAACTCGAACAAATCTCTTAATTTATAATCCAAAAGAACTATTTTCAAACAAATTATACGAAAAAACTATTAAATAAAGTGTTCCGGGGATATGACCAAATTGTTAACTTTCTAAATACTTGTTAATAAGCACGCGAACGACAAAAAAAAGATCCAAGCGTTATCGCTCAGATCTAAAGGTTATTTACATTGGACTAACGTATTCTCTATTTAAATGCCGGGATCGCGATATCTGCATATTTCTCTTCGAAGAAGGCTTTGACCTCTGGACCCGCCATGCGTTTAGCCAGCTTCTGGATCGCTTCGGAGTCCTTATTATCCTCACGAGCAACCATGGTGATGGCAAAATGGGAATCATCCTTCTCGGTTAACAGTGCATCCTTTTTCGGTGTAAGACCGAGCGGACTGGCATATGCCGGAGTCATGGCTACCAGATCAGCATCATCCATCATACGAGCCAGCATCAACAAGTCCACTTCCTCGAACTTGAATTTCTTCGTATTCTCGGTGATGTCTGCCTGCGTGGCGTTAAAACCTACGCCCTCTTTCAGCTTGATCAGTCCGTTTTGCTCCAGCATTACAAGAGAGCGACCAATGTTGGACGGATCGTTTGCAATCGCGATCGTTGCACCTTCTGGCAATTCCTCAATGGATTTATACTTTTTGGAGTAACCTCCATAGATGGCGTTATAGATAGGTTGTACTGCCACCAGATTGGCATTGTTCGCTTCGTTATATTGGGTCATGTAAGGTACGTGCTGGAAGAAGTTTGCATCCACTTCCTTGTTCGCCAATGCCGTATTCGGCTGAACGTTATCGGACAGCACGACAACTTCCAAGTTGACGCCATCTTCCTTCAATAACGGTTTTACAATATCCAGTACATCTGTCATCGGTGGAATCAACGTGGCTACTTTCAGCGTAACTTCTTGTGCTGCCTGAGTATCTTCCTTTGTTCCTTCTGCCGCAGGTGTTTCTTCTTTTTGTCCACAAGCAGCTACAACCAGCATCACTGCAAGCAACATAAGCATCATTTTTGCTTTCATTTCGTGTCTACCCCTCATCGTATAATCTGTATTGGTTATTCGTGATAATGCACGGTCCAACCGTTCAGGATCTGCGATCCAGCCAGTGGGACAGTCTGCTACCTGTGAATTGGATCATCTGTACCAGGATAATCATAATGATGATCGTAAATACCATAATCTCCGTTTCGAAGCGCTGATAACCGTAGCGAATGGCGAAATCGCCAACCCCGCCACCTCCTACAATGCCCATCACCGTCGAGTAGGAGATGAAGCTAATCGTAGCTGTCGTGATTCCCAGTACAAGGCCAGATCGTGCCTCCACGTAAAGGAATTTCACCACCAGCTGCATCGTCGATGCCCCCATGGAAGCAGCAGCTTCAACCACTCCCCTCGGTACATCGAGCAACGCTTGTTCCACCAGTCTCGCGTAAAGGGCAATTGCAATGACCGAGAGTGGCACGGTTGCCGCCAGTGTACCGATGGACGTTCCCACGACGATCCGTGTGAATGGAATCATGAATACAACCAGCAGTAAGAACGGAAACGAACGAATGATGTTGACGACACTACCGAGTACAAAGGACAGCGTTTGATTCTGATACCGTTGTCCTCTCCGGAATAAGTACAGCAGAGTACCCAGAGGTAACCCGATCAGAACAGCTGCCGCAATGGAGATACCCACCATGACAAAAGTCTCTCCAATCGCCTGCCATATCTCATGCTGATATTTCAGCACAGACTCAGGTAACCTCATGACTTGTCCTCCTGTTCTGCCTGACGGAACAAAGACGAACCTGTCATCCCGTATTCGTCACCCGCAAGCAAGGAGGTCAGCAGATCAGGCTGCGGAGCAGGGATACTACTCACTTCCGCTTTAGACAACGTACGAACGAGCCGCCCATCCTTCATGACGGATATCCTGTGGCATAGTCTGCGAGCCACTTCCATCTCATGCGTCACTACAACAATGGTCACGCCCAGCGTTTCATTGATATGACGCAGCACATCCAGGATACCGTTCGTGGTCTGTGGATCAAGCGAAGAGGTCGGTTCATCACAGAGCAGCACATCCGGACGACTGGCCAGCGCTCGTGCAATCGCCACACGTTGCTTCTGTCCTCCGCTAAGCTGAGCAGGATATTGACCCGCCTTGTCTTCCAGTCCAACAAACCGTAGCACCTCAAGTCCACGTTCAACTCGCTGCGCACGGGGCATACCCGCAAGCTCCAATGGCATGCAGACATTGCCACTCACCGTTCGGTTACTGACAAGATTGAAGTGTTGAAAGATCATGCCAATGGATCTTCGTGCCTGACGCAGACTCTGTTCATTCATCTGGGTCAGGTGCTGCCCATTCACAACAACCTCACCATCATCCGGCTTTTCCAATCCGTTAAGCATCCGCAGAAGTGTGGATTTGCCCGCACCACTCGATCCGATGATGCCATGTATTTCTCCTTGTCCCACTTCGAGGGACACCGAGCTTAATGCTTCGAATCCCTGATCTGCACGGGAACCGCGCTCGTTATAACGTTTGCTTACACCATATAATGAGATCATGGAGAGTCCTCCCGTGAATGATCATGCATGGTTCTTCAAGAACACATGAAGAAAGCCCGCACAGCCGATAACCGGAGCGCGAGCAAGCCTGTTCATTTATAATAAATCAACATCCCTTACGAGACAAGCTTTTAAGGTGAGATTGCCTCCTGCAGGCGGCCGGCTTCATATACACGAAAACGTCCGTTGGACGAACCCACGTACACTTCATTACCGATCCGGTTAATCATTCCATTCTTTGCATCCCGGTCCCGGTGCTCCGGGTTTCCCATCACAACGTCATGTACACGACCTAACAGTGCTCCATTCTTTTTGTTCATTACGAGCAAATTCTCGTCCATGGGCAACAGTAACTGATCATCAATGACCAGATAACTTCCCTGATTCGTCGGATGCCTTAGTGTTGCAATCGTATCTTTGGCATTCCAGCGCGTCTCCCCCGTTTTATAATCCACAGCCGCCGGGTAGCCATTCTTAATCACATACAACTGATCCTCTTCCACCAGTCCTCGTTCAATCTTGCCCTTGAGCGTCCAGCGTGTTTTGCCTGTCTTGGCATCATACAGGGTAGTTGTAAAATCTTCATATTCGCCGTAATGATCGCCGTTTTTGTTCTCACGGATCAACAACATGCCATCATTCAGCTCCTCAAATCTCTGTCCTACCCGAGCAGGGAATTGGGCAAGCTTTTTCCCCGTGTTCAGATCAAGCAGAAGCCACTGATTATCTAGTGATAGCCATCTTTCAGCTTTCGTGGTTGCAAAGGGATCAAGACGTTCAATTCCACCAGTATATGGATCATTCCAAAATTGTTCTATGGTGGATCGTTTGCCCTTTAAGCTCCATACGGTTCGGCCCGATTGCGGATCGGCTGCAACCAGCTTATTCTTTTCCCAATACAACACATAGGGGTCATCTGCACTCTTGTTCAATAATTCATAACCTGTGGCCAGTTTTCGCGTCCACAATGTTTTTCCGTTTGCACTGTCCAGAACCGTTAACCAACTGTTGCTTGAGCTCTCAACAACCGGGCTATCCACAACCACAACGTTCTTAGCAGCGGTGATGCCATTCAATCTGAATTTTTGCTTGGGGGCATACTCCCATACGACATCACCGTTTTTCAACTGGAGGTGGCGTATGCGATCTACATATTCTTTCTTCTTAGGGTCATAATCAGTGTAGATGGTAACCTGTTGGCGTCCCGCATCCACCTCTACCTGCTGTCTTCCATATCCCGCGTTAATCTCCCATAATTTCTTGCCGGAATGTCGGTCAAGTGCGTATGCTGAACTCTCATAATGAAACCCACTAAACCCACCGTCATCCCCTTTCATCAGGAGAACATCATCTGTAGCTGCTTGCAAAAAGGTATAGTTGATATCACCCTGATTGGTCCATACCGATTTCCAGGGTATTGTAGACGGCAGCGTTGTACCATAGATTTTTGTCGTAAACCCATATTCATCCGCCCGACTGATGTTCCAATCAGAAACGACAGCATTTCGATCCTTCTGTGGTAGGTTCCAGCGAGTTCTGATCAGCTTGCCATTCTTATTAAATGTCACCAAGACCTGGCCGTCTGCTCGCTCATATCGCCAGGTCTGTCCAATACTCATCGGGTAACCAGTGTCTTTAAGATTGCTGGAGTGTTCTTTCCAATCCGGCTCGCCTAACCACTCAGCCACTTGTTTGGAGGTGGTTGCCTTGTTCAGCTTAATATCTGCCAGATGGCGTATAACCGAAGTTGGCACCGATGCATCCTGTTGGAACCAACCATCCGCCACATTCATCCGCTGTTCTATAGCCTGTGCCTTGATCCAGAAGAGTCCTGGTCGATACGTGAAGGATTCTTTATCCCAGACTCGTGGGGCAATGGAGACCCCATACCAGCCTTTCCACTTTGCAACAATAACAGCCTTATCTGTTAGCGCTTTCTCACTAGACCAAGTTGTAGAACTATCTGGAGCCAGATATAGCTTGCTGCCTGATTGGAGTGTGAAGCTTTGGGGAGCTGTTTCCGTCATGCTTCTGCTCTCCTTCAGTGCATACCAACTTGGCAGCCAAAAGTTTCCATGATCGGTTGACTTAAGCTGTACCCACTCGCCTCGAACCGAGACCAACGTATACTTTTCGTTTTTTGTTGTATAGTATTCAATCCCCATCTGGTCAGCAGCCACACTGCCGTCCCTTCTGTTTTTGAACAAAGGTATGTCATTAATAAGCGTAACGGTGTCTCCTTGTTTGTAAGCTAACTTTGCAGTTAAGACTTGGGAACTTGCCCCCAATGCTTGTGGCGTTGTAGCCGAAGCTTGTCCTTCAAGGGCGACCATTTTAGAATCCAGCAGCATCCATCCCGTCAACAGCACAGCTGATAATCCAGTCATGGTAATCCATTTGTACCCCGTTTTCTGCCAGTCAGGACCCGTCTTCACTCTCGTTCATCCCCATCCATTTAGAAGTTATTTCCATATAGACGCTGCATACAGGAAAAAGTTACCGGTTACCTCAATATATTTCACTCTATCTCCCCGTATTACCTTACATCCACCATCGTAGCATGATAAGGAAAGGTAACCCCGATGTAATAAGCAGCTGTTAAGGTGAGCATATAATAAAATACAAACCACAGATCAGCTCGCGAATAGCCAATCTGAATGTAATACGTTCGGCTCGCGCCATCCGTGAATCCCTTCGCTTCCATCGCTACCGCCATTCGCTGTGCACGACGAATACTCTGTGCCAGTAACGGAATAGCATAACGCTTGAGTGTTCCATACACGTTCCAGCGAGAGCTGCGTTGCCTTGTTCCACGAATGCGAATCGCGTAACGGAGCGTCTGGAATTCATCCAGCAAAATGGGGATCATGCGCATCGCGGCCAGAAAGCTATAGGCGTATTTTGCGGGAAGCTTCCACTGCTGCATCAGAGAATAAAACAGTCTGACAGGCTTGGTCGTAAGACCAAAGAGTAACCCAGCCGCGGCCATAGTCAGCGAGCGAAAACCCAAGTGTAGACCGCGATAGAAACTCTCTTCGGTTATGTGGATCAATCCCCACTTATACCATGTGGTCTCGCCCTTACCAAACATCATCATACCTGTAGATGTGGAGATAAACACCAGAATGAATGGGGATGCGTACAGTATCAATCTGTACCACGGGTGACCTGTCCAGCACAGTAATAACATCATCGCCACCGCAACGTTGGCCATTACATTCAGATTGTGAATGAGGATAACGATGACAAACATCATCGTCAGAATGATCATCTTTAATCCCGGATTGACGTTATGAAGCCAGGTTTCACGGTGAGGAAACGACAGTTGCATCAGATAACCTCCCCTCATCTACCGTCCAGATTCGGGTGCAATATCTTTTTACAATTTCACGATCATGGGTAACCATAACAATAGCTGTTCCCTCTCTCCGCAATTGCTCCAGCTGTGCTAACATGGCAAACGTATTGCGGGCATCCTGTCCAAAAGTAGGTTCATCCAACAGCAGTATTCGCTGCTCTCTCACCAGTGCAGAGGCAACGCTCAAGCGTCGTTTCTGCCCCATCGATAATTGGTAGGGATGGCGCTCGGAGAGGTCTATTAGTCCAAAATGATTCAACATATGATCCGTCCTGACAAGTCTTTCTTCCGTTGTCAGCCTGCCCCCCAGCAATGAGAATTCCACTTCTTCCGCGACGGTGTTGGTCACAAATTGAAACTCCGGGTTCTGAAATACAAACGCAATTCGATCTGCAAGTTGCTCCGTTTTGCCAGAAGGCTGACCGTCCACCTCATAATGACCTGTTGTTTTTAGGATATTCATCAGAGATAACAACAATGAACTCTTGCCAGCTCCATTGGCTCCGACAATACCAATCCAATCCCCATGCCATACCTTGGCCTGTTCCACCTGAATGAAGGGTGTTTTCCCACGCCATCCGGTGAACTGCTGCAAGTCCAGTGCAGGCAGATAGGCGGGTGATACAGGCGATAAGGATGAGACGTGAGATATGGGGGATATACCCGGTGTATCGGATAAGCCAGACGATTGCTGTGCTTCCAAACTTGATATGCCGTGATCCACACACACTTGAAGCTCTCCAGAAGCACTTCCCTCTTCTTCCTTAGCTGCCTGCTCTCGCTCCTCCCACACACCCGGATACCAGATTCCATAAGCCTTCAGCTTGCCCCGTTCATCCGTAAATACCTGCTGTGCTGGCCCATCCGCCACAATCTTTCCTTCAGGTGATAACACTATGATGCGGTCGACCATATCCACAATCTTGTTTATTTTGTGTTCAACGATAATTAGCGTTTTGTCACTGGCGATCGTTTTGACGGTATCCCATACCTGGGAAGTCCCCTCATCATCCAGCAGTGCAGTGGGTTCATCCAGAAACAACACCTCCGGGTCCATGGCAAGCATCGAAGCAATTGCAAGACGCTGCTTCATCCCCTGAGACATCGATTGGATCAATGTCCGATTTTGTTCAAAGGATAACCCCACCTGATCCAGATAATATTCAATCAGCCCCGCCATCTCTTCACGCGGAATATTCCGATTTTCCAGCACAAATGCGATCTCCTCATCCGTATAGGACATACAGAACTGGGTATCCGGGTCTTGAAAGACCACTCCGGCCTTTGTCGGAACCTGGATATCATCACATTTCATCGGGATCTCAACCGAACATGGTATCAGACCGCTCAAAATTTGCAATAACGTCGATTTACCGGAGCCACTTGGGCCAAGCAACAGCACTTTCTCTCCTTGACGCACAGAAAGAGACAAGCCTTGAAATACCAAGGCTTTCTCTCCCGGGAACTTGCATCTTAGATTTGTCACACTTACCGCTTGCGAATTCCCTTCCCCGTTCATCTAATCCAGCGCCTCATAATCTTGTTTGGATACCGGTCTGAGCGAACGCGTTACACCGGTTAGTTCCAATGCTTTGGCAAGATAATAAGCAAACACTCCTGCAATCAAGATGCTTCCAATGAAGCGGAATCCGATAAATAACGTATAATTCCAGGCCGAGAGTGAATCAATATACCCGTACTGGTAATCCAGCAAAAGCGAAGCCGCTGCGGCTCCTATGGCTGCAAGACAGGTGACAAACAGATTGGTTTTGCGATACAAAAATGCTGCGAAGAATATCTCGGCTCCCAATCCTTGCAACAGACCGTATACAAGTGTGGACATGCCCCATTCACTACCCAGAAAAGCACTTACCGTCGAGGCCGCAACTTCGGCAAGAATAGCCACGCCTGGTTTACGAATGATAACAAAAGCAAACGTGCCCGCCATAAACCACATGCCGTAGATCATCTGCTCCGCATGAACACCAAATGGTTTCATCAAGTCATATGTAGGTCCCCATATCTTGTAAATCACCCCAAACACTACTGCGATCACGATGGTTACCAGAATATCCGTTAGTTTCAATCGCTTGTTGCCTGCTGTTGTTGCCATGTTCTCTACGTCCTTCCTTTGTTCCCTGTGGGGGTTGTAAAAGTATGTGTTCAAAAAGACTGGTTTTCAGTACCAAGAAGATGGGATGAAGCTAGAAATGGAGTAGCGGAGCGTAGGGAAAATTACGTGAGCAACCGCAATGTTTCCAAAGGAAACATACTTCGTAAGCCTCCCGCTTATTTCGGCTGAATTCCATATTCGATGCTGATGATGCCGTCAGGCATCCTTCGTAATCAAAAGCAGACTTTTTGAACAACCTCTAAAAATAAACGAAAAAGCCTCCCCGGTTCCGGGCAGGCCTTACGTACAGTGTACAATCCTCACAATGATGTAATGGATGGATGTCGAAAATACGGAATATCAGCCAGCACCCCTTCGTCATGGCAGATACACCACCACAGTTCAAAGAGGTCTGTTGTTCATCCACGTTCATTCCCACAATTCACCCTTACATATCGCAAATCCATGTTCTCTACGCTGGCATTACCCAGATCAGATGTACGGTCAGCGGCACAAGGCCACTCTCTCAGCCCAACTTCATTGAGCTCCCGGTTCACTTATTTCATTGCTTCTAATGTACATCAGATGGGTATTTGTGGCAATGGTCTCTACAAAAATCAAAAGTTGGCATAGGAAAAGGCATCCCCCTGGATGCCTTTTGGACATACTTCACGATGTGAAATAGCTACCTTATCCGTACACGCCTTCAATCCGTATTCCAAGATATCCCTGCTCTTAATATTGCGTGTTCCCAGACTGGCTCGTTTTTCCTGAAGCAAACCCCTTGAACAACGTTGGTACTTTGGAATAACGGGTATTCGTAATTTTCCCTTGTGATGTGCTGCTGTCTGTACGCAAAATCGAATCTTTCACATTGGAAATATTGGAGTTATCCAGCGTCATGTTAACTGCGAAGGATGTTCCACCATTTTGGCGAACCAGTTTGCCAATATCATCTGCACGGAAATTTTTGATGTTAATTGTTCCAGCCGCATTCATCTGGAACACTTTATCATAGGCCTTGTACGCTGCTCCGCCAGTAATGTTAACCGTTCCGGCCGACTTCAATGTCAGTGCATCCTCGCCCACGTCCTGCCAGACCACATTCGATATATTACAGTTGCCATAACAGTGAACACCATCAGCAGCTGGTGATCCAATGTTTACGTTTTTGAGCGTGGCCCCTGCCTCCAGACGGAAGACTGGCTTCTGATTTTCTGCTTGAGATCCGTCGCCCAGTGTGGAAGGATTGGCTACAAATGTTTTGCCTTGACCATCATAGGTCGTGCCCTTTGGTACCACAATGGTTGAATTTACAACGGTAGGTGCGGCCGCAGCCGGAACGGCACCAAATATAGAAGCAACCAAACCAGCCGACAGCAACAACGTCAATATTTTTTTCATAACTTTATTCCTCCCTTATTCTCTCGTTATTTGGTAGTGTACAAGCCTGAGCTTGTCCTGGAAGTTCGTCAGAGGTGCACCTCTGTCCGATCCACAACCTAATCCTACCAAATAAGGAAGGTAACTAGAATAATCATTAGATCAGATATATCATGACATCCTGCAATCCCTGTCATATCGGCATTTTTTGCATGCCAGGTCTCTCAAGCAATATGCTGAAATCAACCTCTGGTATGCTCATTTGTAACGTATGTACCCCTAACTTTAATCACCGATAACAAAGAAAGACCACTACATTTGTCTCCAAATGTGTGATCTTGAATGGCTTCCGGCTTGCTGATATAAGATATCAGGCTCCGAATCTCTGACGATAACCGCACTTTCGACACAACTCTTCTACAGCTTCCCGCCTGGAGAAGCCATATACCAGATTGTTCGCTCGCTCACCCTCAATAATCTCCGAGAATGACTTCTCGTGCACATTACCCAGGTTAATTACACCCTCGCCATCAAGACAGCATGGAACCACCGTTCCATCCACAAGTACAGCTGCCTGACCGCGAAGTGCGTGGCAAAAACCTTTGCCGTCATCTTCAGGTGCATCCAGACTTGGCCACTGGAACTCATGGTCCTGATTCAGGTATACATTCGGGGCAATTTTTACCCCGCTGCCTGGAACCACTTTTTCCTCAATGCGGAAGTCCAGATTGAACTCACGTTCCAGTACTTCAAGGGTCTCCCGATTTCGATTCATCTGAGCATTTGTGAAGTTATCCTGCGTCAGATTCCACAGCCGGAATGAGATGATGACATTGTGCTTAACGGCCTCGTGTACAAAGGACAAAATATGACGCAGGTAACCGTCACGGTCTGTTGAACCTTCATGCCCATCGAAGCTGTGCAGGGAGAAATTCATCTGCCGCAGCGCTGGTTTGCCAAGCAATTTATGCTGAGTCTTGGGTAACAGTGTACCATTCGTTGTAATGTTCACCTTGAGTCCCTTCTCATGTGCGGAATCGAGCAACAGATCTATTTTGGGATGCAACAAGGGTTCGCCTTTGACATGTAGATAAATATGATTGGTGTGTGGTTTAACTTGTTCCAGTATATTGTTGAAGACTTCAGGGTCAATGAATCCTTTGGCACGTTGCGTCTGCGGACAGAAGCTGCAAGCCAGATTGCAGATACTCGTGATCTCAATATATACTTTTTTGAACGTTTTCAACTCGGGTCCCCATTCTGCCTAGGAGGGAGAACAATCCCACCTGCATTTTGTGATCCGGCCTGTACGGGCCATCCCTATTATATCGGGTTCATGAGCCGAGGTAAATTGTTCAGTTATCATGCTGCCTCTTTACAGTTCATGTTCAAGTGATATATGCTGAACAGACAACTGCATATCTTGAACTTTTGCACTAGGGGAGCCTTGCGGCTGAGACGAATATGACTATTCGGACCCTTTGAACCTGATCTGGATCATACCAGCGGAGGGAAGTGGAGCGGCCTTTTAGTAAGCGGAATTTTTTCATGTATGTGAAGATTAAATTGCGGATTTAACTTACAGACCCACTCATTTCTCCGGAAATGGGTGGGTCTTTTTTGTTCCTTTTGCAGAGTATAGGATGCCGTTGTTATTCCAGCAGTCTGGCATTAAGGGGGTGAGGATCAGATGACCAACCATGTAACCATTGAGAACATAAGCTTCGCTTTTTCCGAAAAAAAGGATTCACCCGTACTCGCCAATGTGTCGCTTCAGGTTCAACAAGGAGAATTTGTCTCGCTTATCGGGTCCAGCGGATCAGGTAAAAGCACACTCTTCAAGCTGCTCGCAGGCTTGCATGAGCCAACCGTCGGCACCATCGATATTGCTGATGTACCGCACGGACAACGGCTCGGACGAGTCGCCTATATGCCGCAGAAAGATCTGCTGTTATCCTGGCGTACCGTCATGGAGAACTGCATGCTGCCTGCCGAGCTTGCACCAGGTCGACAGGACAAGGACAAACTACGAGCCGATATCATCGCAGGATTGGCAAGGTTCGGCTTGTCCCGTTATGAGCAGGCCTATCCAGATGAGTTATCCGGCGGCATGCGGCAGCGGGTGGCATTGCTGCGTACCTTGCTTACAGGCGGGCAGCTCATGTTGCTGGATGAACCCTTCGGTGCACTCGACGCCTTAACCAAACGAGAAATGCATCGCTGGTTGCTGGAGCTGTGGGAGGGCTTTGGCCAAACCGTGCTGTTCATTACACATGACATCGAAGAAGCCCTGCTGTTAAGTGACCGTATCATTCTGTTAACTCCAGGGGGACAAGGTCAGCAGTTGCGGGAGATGACGGTTCCTTTACCACGCCCAAGGCATTCGGACATGATCTACGAACCGGCTCTCGTGCAGATGAGGAAACAACTGGAGGAACAACTGCATGCAAAATGATAGAGCTGAGGTTAGCGTCTGGACGTGGTGTTTTAAGTGGCTCTCGAGGTCGTTTTCCCAATATGGTTTGTTTATTATGCTCATGCTCTTATTACTGGCGATCTGGGAAGTGATTGTGCGTATGGGATGGGTGCCCTCCTTCATCATTCCTGCACCCACAGCCATCGTAAGCTCACTGGTTGAGCATCGTCGTCTGCTGTTGACTATCCATCTGCCTGCTACCTTTATGGAGGTTGTTGTTGGTTTTGTCTTATCCATAGTGACTGGAATTACGCTAGCAACAGGCATGCATATGAACCGATCGATTGAAAAGGCCATATATCCCTTCATTGTGATCAGTCAGACCATCCCGCTGATTGCCTTGTCCCCGGTATTCATCCTGTGGTTTGGCTATACGTTGTGGAGCAAAGTCGCGGTGGTGTTCTTAATCGCATTCTTCCCCATTGTGGTCAGTACCTACGATGGACTCCGCCAAGGCGATTCAGAGCAGCGTGAACTGCTGCTTACCATGGGCGCCAGCAAGTGGGATATTTTTTGCAAACTCCAGGTTCCACTGGCACTTCCCTCTTTTTTCTCAGGGTTAAAGATGTCTGTGGTGTACTGCGTGGTTGGGGCAACGATTGGCGAATGGCTCGGTGGCAGCAAAGGTCTCGGATACTTCAGCCGTCGCATGTCCAGCAACATGAACACGGATGCGATGTTTGCAGCTATTGTGCTTTTATCCCTGCTGGGGATCGTTTTGTTTGTACTGATTGCCTGGCTGGAGAAACGGTTTTGCTTACGACGTCATGGAGAGAAAAAATAGCTGGATAAAAAAAGAGCAATTAGATGTAAACAAAACGATGAAATGAGGAACTTCATTTATGAATAACAAAGGTATATACTCCCTGCTTCCCATCATACTCATTAGCCTTTTGCTGATCGTTAGCGGATGCAGCACCACGAATACCAGCAAAAACACGCCAACAACAGATTCTGCAACTAATGCACAGCAAACAGATCCGTCTGCAACCGAACCAGCATCAGACACCAAAGATAAACTGTCCATCATGCTCGACTGGTACCCGAATGCAGTACATTCCTTCATCTACGTTGCTCAAGAAAAAGGATACTTTGCAGTTCAAGGTCTAGATGTCGAAATTCAGATGCCAGCGGATACCAATGATTCACTCAAACTTGTTGCTGCCGGGAAAATTGATCTGGCTCTAAGCTACCAGCCCCAAATCTTGCTCGCGCGTGGCGAGAACATTCCTGTACGTTCCATTGCTGCTGTTGTTCGGCATCCACTTGTGCATCTGTTGACCGAAGCAAATGGCAACGTGAGCTCACCCAAAGATCTTGAAGGAAAAACTGTCGGTTATTCTTCGATTCCGCTGTATGAAGCGATGGTACGTACGATGATTAGCCACGATGGTGGAAACCCAGATAACATGAATCTGGTTGACGTTGGGTTCGATCTGATTCCTTCGCTGGCTTCCGGACAGGCGGATGCAATTATGGGTGGTTTTATTAACCATGAGCAATTGATTTTGGAGAAAGAAGGACATGCCATGAAATCGATTAACCCCGTCGATTATGGTGTGCCTGATTATTATGAATTGGTCCTGACTGCGAGTGAAGCTGGCATTGAAGCAAAAAAAGACCAACTTACCCGGTTCTTCAAAGCGATCCAGGAAGGACAGAAATATGTGACTGAGCATCCAGAAGAAGCCTTGAGTATTCTGCTCGCTCATGAGAATGAAACATCACCGCTTGACCCGGAGATCGAAACCAAAAGTCTGGCAATTCTGCTGCCACTCATGAATGAAGAAGGCCAACCGTTTGGTCGGCAGGAGATGGAATCGTGGGAGAATGTACGTGCATGGCTCGTTGAAAAGGATTTGATTCCTGAATCGGTGAAAGCCGAGGATGCTTTTATTAATCTGCAAGGAGAGTAAATGATTTAGATTTTACGTTGCTGCTTTTCCCGCATTAATGCATCTGGCTGTTGTTAGACTTTGCGCCCCAACTCAACAAGGAGACTCATATCCTATTATTCTGCTGAGTGACCCTTCATACCGATCTTCTACCGATGGGGTCACTTCAAAACAAGGAGGAAATTATATGTCTTATTTGGAACGTGTTCGTACGCAAAATCCGCTCGTCCATAACATTACCAACC
The DNA here is from genome assembly GCF_038004485.1 of Paenibacillus sp. FSL R7-0026. Taxonomy (NCBI): domain Bacteria; kingdom Bacillati; phylum Bacillota; class Bacilli; order Caryophanales; family Paenibacillaceae; genus Paenibacillus; species Paenibacillus sp. FSL R7-0026. The sequence continues at coordinate 989,913 of NZ_JBBORG010000001.1, read as the reverse complement.
TTGTCGTTGCTCCCTTTACAGCCAATGGCCTGCTCGCACTTGGTGCGTCCCCCTTTATGGCTTACGCGCATGAAGAGGTCGCTGATGTCGCCAAGATGTCAGGTGCCGTGGTACTCAACATTGGTACTCTCGATGACAAAGTCGTTCAGGCGATCCGTCTGGCAGGCCAATCGGCTAATGCGCATCACGTGCCTGTGGTGCTTGATCCCGTCGGCGCAGGCGCAACCACTTATCGCACGGAAACCGTGCAGATGCTCGTTCGTGAGCTTCGCCTCACGGTGCTGCGCGGCAATGTGGCGGAAGTCGCCAATGTCATCGGTGAAAGCTGGAGTATCAAAGGTGTAGACGCAGGATCAGGTGAAGGTGACCGGATCGGAATTGCTGAGCGGGCAGCACAACAACTTGGCTGTGTCGTGGTCATCACGGGAAAAGAAGATATCGTTACTGATGGACAATCAACATTCCTCACAAGTAATGGTCATGCCCTGCTCACTCAGGTCACGGGTGCTGGCTGTCTGCTCAGTTCGGTGATTGGTTCTTTTACAGCCATAGCGGAATCAGAAGCCGATCTTCTAAGCAGTGTTGTTGAAGCGCTCGCTTTCTATGGTGTAGCAGCTGAACTGGCGGCAGAGCGGACAGCTCATCAGGGGCCGGGCAGCTTCCAGATTGAATTGTTGAATCAACTGGCACAAGCAACACCAGACCTCTTGGCAGAACGCGCACAGATCCGTCAGGTCCGTGGAGGTGCAGTATGAGCATTGTACAAGCGCTAACCATTGCAGGCTCTGATAACGGGGGCGGTGCAGGAATTCAGGCCGATCTGAAAACGTTCCAGGAGCTTGGCGTATACGGCATGACCGTTATCACGGCTATTGCTGCCCAAAATACAACAGGTGTGCAGGGCGTTTTTCCCATCCCTTACGATGGCATTGCCCAGCAATTGGACTCGACGGGTGAAGACTTTCAACCGACCGCAACAAAGACCGGCATGTTATATAGTGCCGAGATTATTCGTCTAGTGGCCGAGAAATGGCAGCAATACCATTGGTCTAATCTGGTCATCGACCCCGTAATGGTCGCCAAAGGCGGTGCGCCCCTGCTCCAGCAGGAAGCGGTACAGGCGCTGGTTACGGAGCTGTTGCCCCATGCCCTGATCACAACACCTAATATTCCGGAAGCGGAACTACTTACCGAGATGTCCATCACCAATCTGAGTCAGCGGGAAGAAGCCGCAAAACGGATTGTACAGATGGGCTCGACGTATGCTTTGGTCAAAGGTGGTCATGATGAAGGAAGTGACATGATCGTGGATGTGCTCTACGATGGGCTGTCTTTTCATTACCTAGAGAATGTTCGTGTGGTAACACGTCATACACACGGAACGGGATGCACATACTCTGCTGCCATCACCGCAGAGTTAGCCAAGGGTTCACCTGTTCTGGTTGCCGTTACGACCGCGCGAGCATTCATTCAGGCAGCCATTGAAGATGAACTGGGGATTGGGGCCGGACATGGGCCAACGAATCATTTTGCGTATCAGCGCAGACAGCGAGATGAGCAGTGATGCGCCCTTGGGATGCAGAAGCGGTACAACGCGCGATGCAGGTATATTTGGTGATGGGCAGCATCAATACAACGCAAGACCCGGTGGAAGTGCTGCGCCAGGCCATTGCTGGCGGCATTACGCTGTTCCAGTTCCGTGAAAAGGGAACTGGCGCCCTGGTTGGCGAAGCTCGCATCACGCTTGCGATGCGGCTTCGCGAGGTGTGCAGCCAGCACGGGGTCCCGTTCATCGTGAACGATGATGTGGAGCTGGCTGTAGCGGTGGAGGCCGACGGCGTGCATGTCGGCCAGGAAGATGCGGACGCGGCGCTGGTACGCGCCCGCATTGGAGATGGGCGGATGCTTGGCGTATCCGCCCACTCCGTGGATGAGGCGCGCCGTGCGGTGCAGGCGGGCGCCGACTATCTTGGCGTCGGACCCATGTACCCGACGCGCTCCAAAGCGGATGCCCACGCTGTGCTGGGCCCCGCAGGGGTGACGGAACTGCGCGCCGCAGGCATCGCAGTTCCGATTGTGGGTATCGGCGGCATTACGCCCGATACCACGGCCGCCGTGATGGCGGCGGGAGCCGACGGCGTAGCCGTCATCTCCGCCATCGCGGGCGCGGCCGATGTGCGCGCAGCGGCTGCGCAGTTCGCTGCGGCAGTGCATGGGATGCAGGCGTAGCCCTGCTCTCCCTGCACTGCCAGCCCGTGGGCTGCACTGAATACACGGTGCAGCCCATAACCGCTCGCTCTCCTCTCCATAACAGAGGAGCCTCCCCCCTGCGGCGCGGCAGTCTATGTCTTCGACTTAGAAGCGCAGCCGCTCCCCTACAGTGACTGAATGATAACAATAATTTCATCACATCTATTCACACCTATTCACATCCAGTCACCAATCCATGATCAAGATGTAGCCTCTGTGCTCGCATCTTGTTTTTTTCATTTTCAACGGTTGACTCTCACGTAACGTGACACTGTACAATCGGTGTTGTAAGGAGGTTTCACACATGGCCATGAAGGTAAAAGAAGTTGCCGAACTTGCCTCGATCAGTGTGCGCACACTGCATCACTATGATGAGATCGGACTATTAACCCCGGACGAAGTGACTTCTGCCGGGTATCGATTATATTCAAATGCCAACCTGGAACGGTTGCAGCAGATATTATTTTTCAAGGAACTCGACTTCTCATTGAAGGAGATCAAAAACATTATAACCAACCCCTCCTTCAATCCGGAAGAAGCACTAAACATGCATCGACTTATTCTATTGGAGAAGCGCCAACGCTTGGACCAGATGATTGCTACTATTGATAGAACGGTTTTACACGTGAGAGGAGAAATTAAAATGACAGCCAAAGAACAATTCGAAGGATTTGATTTTAGCCAAAATCCGTATGAACAAGAAGCGCGGGAACGTTGGGGAGACCATGCCGTCGATCACGCAAATCAGAAGCTGCACAGTAAATCAACCACGGAGCAAAAGGCTCTATCCGATCAAATGAACGAAATCTACAAACATCTGGCTTCACTTCGTCACACAGAACCAGCATCTGCCGAGGCACAGGCCGGTATTCAAAAATGGTACACCTGGCTGAATCAGATGGGAAGCTACTCACCTGAAGCCTTCAGAGGACTTGGTCAGATGTACGTGGACGATGAACGCTTCACGCGTAATATTGATCAGTTTGGCGATGGGTTGGCAGTATTTATGAGAGATGCTATGGCTGTATTTGCTGACCAAAACAAATAATATAACCCTGTATTCAACCACATACAGTATTATTCAACTCTCATTGCCGTCAGATGTGGATAGTAAAAATAGTCTGGAAATTTAACCTCTGTCCGTAGTGATAAAAGTAATCTCTCGTCATCAGCTTTATTCGCTGTAAATGACCATTCGGATAACTGAACCTACCTCCTGGGGTGAACATATCTTTCTTGTAATTAACCTTATGAAAATGCTGGATATTTACTAGGGTTATGTGGTAAGTAATTTAAATCGATCCGAATTGTTGCAAAAGTTATGAGCAATATCCCACCTCCTACCTGGTGGATACACAAAAGGGACGTACACCCTCAGGCGTATCGTCCCTATGTATGGAAGTATCTCAGCCGCAATGTGAACATGCCTAACTGCTGCTCACTCTGAGTACTTTATAAATATCTTTCAAAGTAGATTGCTCTTTACTACGTTTTTCTTCTGCTCCCAGTCCTTCGATATAACTTCATAAGTGCTTAGGATGATGAGCATTAAGTTTCTTCTGTCAAACGTTCTTCATTTTGCTGCCAGCGTCCACCGTCTATCCGATTAAGCTCTTGGTGCGTGATCCGATGAAGATGCATCCGTAGCTAGACTAGTTCTCGCCATCCGGCCAGGAATCTGCCATGCAGACACAATCGCAAGCACGATGAATAATAAATCAATCGGTTGACTGAAGTACTCCTGGAAGGTTTCCACAAACGCACTGATCATCTCGCTATCAAACACAAGTTCCATCACGCCTACATCACCAAACAGTTCGGAAGTAAAATATACGACCGTCAGATATTTCCCCAACAAAATACCAACAAGCGCAAACAGTACGGCAATAATCTTATGTACCGTCGCAATTTGTTTATTGGAGAACAACACAACTGCGTAACCCGTGAGCGCTCCAATCAGAATCGCAATTAATCCCACCTCATAATCGGTCATTGCAGCAATAGTTGCCCATACAATGCCTCCCAGAATGGCTGCAATTAAGCCACCAATGATCGGCATACCGATTTTAACTCCTTGTTTCTCTTCCACGTTGTCTTTCCCTCCTGAGTCATGCATATGCTTCTTTTCCAGAATTCACCTTTCCTATGAAACCACAAAAAGACCTATTATTCAACATTTTTCTACTTTTGGTGACCATGTATTTATATAATAGAAAAGATATATTAAGCATCCATTTCCTTATTCGCTCGAATATATCATTTTAGTTTTGTCCACAAACATCTCATAATCATTCCCTTGGTACATAAAAAAATATCCCTTCCAACAGCATATTAGCCGTAGAAGGGACGTTGTCCGTATCTATATCATAGATATAACCTCTGTAATCCAGAAAACTATATTGGCAAACTCGCTCTATCTTACCTTTGCACTTCCTTGGAAGGCTGAATGACAGCTGCAATCTGTGCCAAAATGGCATCCACCGATGCCGGATCATGCACATCATACTCATCAATGTTCAGACGCAGCACAGGGCAAGCCGTAAACTGATCAATCCACACGGAATAGCGCTCGTGCATGTGCTCCCAGTACGAACGGTCCGTTTGGATTTCCATCTCGCGTCCACGTTCCGTAATTCGGTTTAAAATCGAAGGCAGACTGCCTTCCAGATAGATCAGCACGTCTGGATGTGGGAAATACGGTGTCATCACCATCGCTTCAAACAAACTGCTGTATGTCTCAAAATCTGTAGCAGACATGGTTCCTTGATCCGCATGCATCTGTGCAAAAATGCCCGTATCTTCATAGATGGAACGATCTTGTACGAATCCTCCGCCCAGTTCAAAAATCTTCTTCTGTTCCTTGAAGCGCTCTGCCAGGAAATAAATCTGCAGATGGAAGCTCCAACGCTCGAAGTCATGATAGAACTTCTCCAAATAAGGATTGTGATCTACTTGCTCCAGAGAAGTCTTGAAATTCAAACGCTGTGCAAGCGCAGCCGTTAACGTGGATTTACCCACTCCAACCGTACCTGCTACTGTAATTAATGCATTCGTTGGAATGCCATAGTTATTCATATGATATACTCCTTTACCTGATTAACAATTTGCCTGAAGTGTTCAGGATGTTCCACAAAGTCGAGTTGCTCTGCATTGACCTTAATGATTACTGGCGGATTTGTGCTATTTGCCAGATAATCCATGCCTGTTTTGTAATCGGCGATCAGTTGTTCCATATATGCCGGGTCCATATCCTGCTCAAATGAGCGTCCACGCTTGTTAATGCGGTACATCAACGTATCGAGTTCAGCTTCAATATAGAGCACCAGGTTGGGCTTTGGCAGATCATCTGTTAACAGATGATAGATTTGACGATATTTATCCCGTTTCGTTCCCTTTAAGGTACGATCGGCAAAAATCATATTTTTATAGATATGATAGTCTGAAATGACTGGGGTATTCTGCTCTACATAATGAACGCCCGTGTCTTCCAGTTGTTTAAACCGATTACACAGAAAAAACATTTCCAATTGGAAACTCCACTCGTCGATATCCTGATAAAAGGAAGCCAGAAATGGATTCTCTTCTACGATTTCTTTAACTAACGGAAGATTCAATTCATGGGAAAGCATCGTTGCCAGCGTTGTTTTCCCCGCTCCGATCGGACCTTCCACGGCAATAAACGGGGCTGATTTCATTGTGTTCACTGTTCCTCCTCGTACTTATGCGTGTTTCCGTTTTCTATATAGACCTCACCTATTGTATCACAGCTTTAAGGATTGGAACGCCAGTATTTTATGTATATAACAAGTCAAATCGAAACGAATGAATTACATAAAATGAATTACTTTAAAATAAAAAAGACACACTCGATATCATCAAGTGTGTCTTCCTATTGCTTGGCGGCGTCCTACTCTCCCAGGACCCTGCGGTCCAAGTACCATCGGCGCTAGAGGGCTTAACGGTCGTGTTCGGGATGGGTACGTGTGGAACCCCTCCGCCATCGCCACCAAACGCATAGCTTAGCTTACATTCAGAGATCGTTCTCTGAAAACTAGATTCGAAACGAAACATGCGAATTACAACTTGCTATTGGATAAGCCCTCGACCGATTAGTACTGGTCAGCTCCATGCATTGCTGCACTTCCACCCCCAGCCTATCTACCTCGTCGTCTTCAAGGGGTCTTACATACTGGGAAATCTCATCTTGAGGGGGGCTTCACGCTTAGATGCTTTCAGCGTTTATCCCGTCCGTACATAGCTACCCAGCGGTGCTCCTGGCGGAACAACTGGTACACCAGCGGTACGTCCATCCCGGTCCTCTCGTACTAAGGACAGCTCCTCTCAAATTTCCTACGCCCACGACAGATAGGGACCGAACTGTCTCACGACGTTCTGAACCCAGCTCGCGTACCGCTTTAATGGGCGAACAGCCCAACCCTTGGGACCTACTTCAGCCCCAGGATGCGATGAGCCGACATCGAGGTGCCAAACCTCCCCGTCGATGTGGACTCTTGGGGGAGATAAGCCTGTTATCCCCAGGGTAGCTTTTATCCGTTGAGCGATGGCCCTTCCATGCGGTACCACCGGATCACTAAGCCCGACTTTCGTCCCTGCTCGACTTGTAGGTCTCGCAGTCAAGCTCCCTTATGCCTTTGCACTCTTCGAATGATTTCCAACCATTCTGAGGGAACCTTTGGGCGCCTCCGTTACTCTTTAGGAGGCGACCGCCCCAGTCAAACTGCCCACCTGACACTGTCCCCGCACCGGATTACGGTACCAGGTTAGAACCTAGATACGATCAGGGTGGTATCCCAACGTTGCCTCCACACAAGCTGGCGCTCATGCTTCAAAGGCTCCCACCTATCCTGTACAGATCGTACCCAAATTCAATATCAAGCTGCAGTAAAGCTCCATGGGGTCTTTCCGTCTTGTCGCGGGTAACCTGCATCTTCACAGGTATTAAAATTTCACCGGATCTCTCGTTGAGACAGCGCCCAAGTCGTTACGCCATTCGTGCGGGTCAGAATTTACCTGACAAGGAATTTCGCTACCTTAGGACCGTTATAGTTACGGCCGCCGTTTACTGGGGCTTCGGTTCACAGCTTCGGATTGCTCCTAACCACTCCCCTTAACCTTCCAGCACCGGGCAGGCGTCAGCCCGTATACTTCGCCTTACGGCTTCGCACAGACCTGTGTTTTTGCTAAACAGTCGCTTGGGCCTTTTCACTGCGGCCCCCTCGTGCTATTCACACTACCGGGGCACCCCTTCTCCCGAAGTTACGGGGTCATTTTGCCGAGTTCCTTAACGAGAGTTCTTCCGCGCGCCTTAGAATACTCTTCTCGCCTACCTGTGTCGGTTTGCGGTACGGGCACCATCACCTGGCTAGAGGCTTTTCTTGGCAGTGTGAGATCATGACCTTCGCTACTATAATTTTCGCTCCCCATCACAGCTCAGCCTTACAATGTGCGGATTTGCCTACACATCAGCCTCACTGCTTAGACGGACATCCATCAGTCCGCGTCACTACCCTACTGCGTCCCCCCATTGCTCATAACGGCTTACGGTGGTACAGGAATTTCGACCTGTTGTCCTTCGACTACGCCTTTCGGCCTCGCCTTAGGTCCCGACTTACCCTGAGCGGACGAGCCTTCCTCAGGAACCCTTAGGCTTTCGGCGGATCAGATTCTCACTGATCTTTTCGTTACTCATACCGGCATTCTCACTTGTATAATGTCCAGCGCTCCTTACGGTACACCTTCAACCCTTATACAACGCTCCCCTACCCCTGATGCAAAGCATCAAGCCATAGCTTCGGTGGTGTGTTTAGCCCCGTTACATTTTCGGCGCAGAGTCACTCGACCAGTGAGCTATTACGCACTCTTTCAATGGTGGCTGCTTCTAAGCCAACATCCTGGTTGTCTGTGCAACTCCACATCCTTTCCCACTTAACACACACTTGGGGACCTTAGCTGATGGTCTGGGCTGTTTCCCTTTTGACAATGGATCTTAGCACTCACTGTCTGACTCCCGGAAGTAAGTCTATGGCATTCGGAGTTTGACTGAGCTTGGTAACCCTTGCGGGCCCCGCACCCAATCAGTGCTCTACCTCCACGACTCTGTTTTCCGAGGCTAGCCCTAAAGCTATTTCGGGGAGAACCAGCTATCTCCGAGTTCGATTGGAATTTCTCCGCTACCCCCACCTCATCCCCGCATTTTTCAACATGCGTGGGTTCGGGCCTCCAGTGCGTGTTACCGCACCTTCACCCTGGACAGGGGTAGATCACCCGGTTTCGGGTCTACGTCCACGTACTACATCGCCCTATTCAGACTCGCTTTCGCTGCGGCTCCGGCTCTTCACCTTAACCTTGCACGGGAACGTAACTCGCCGGTTCATTCTACAAAAGGCACGCCATCACCCCTAAAACGGGCTCTGACTTTTTGTAAGCACACGGTTTCAGGTTCTATTTCACTCCCCTTCCGGGGTGCTTTTCACCTTTCCCTCACGGTACTGCTTCACTATCGGTCGCTAGGAAGTATTTAGCCTTGGCAGATGGTCCTGCCGGATTCATACGGGGTTTCACGTGCCCCGCACTACTCGGGATCCGTCTCGGAGGGAACCAACTTTCAACTACAGGGCTTTTACCTTCTTTGGCGGGCCTTTCCAGACCTCTTCGCTTAACCGGTTCCTTTGTAACTCCATGTGAGACGTCCCACAACCCCAAAGAGCAAGCTCTCTGGTTTGGGCTTCTCCGCGTTCGCTCGCCGCTACTGACGGAATCACTATTGTTTTCTCTTCCTCAGGGTACTTAGATGTTTCAGTTCCCCTGGTATGCCTCTACACAACCTATGTATTCAGTTGTGAGTAACTGGAAATTACCCCAGCTGGGTTTCCCCATTCGGACACCCCCGGATCAAAGCTTGCTTACAGCTCCCCGAGGCAGTTTCGTTGTTCGCCACGTCCTTCATCGGCTCCTAGCGCCTAGGCATCCTCCGTGTGCTCTTAGTAGCTTAACCATTGCGCTCGTGTTCGAGCTGTCGCTCCGCTTGGTTTGGACTACGTCCAAATCCAAAAGTCGCTCCATTTCGATCACTCGCTCCAGCAATCTACCGTTTTTATTGAAACTTGTTTAACACAAGTTCAGCTAAAAAGGAATGTTCTAATTCGCGTTTGTTTCGTTTCGATATCTAGTTTTCAAAGAACAAGCTCCATGCAAAAGCAAGCTGTTTTGAGAGTTTGAGCTCTCAAAACCGAACAACGAGTGAGTGTTTTGCAGCTAAGCTGCGTATTTGAATGTTTCCGTTGCAGGAAACGATTCTCCATAGAAAGGAGGTGATCCAGCCGCACCTTCCGATACGGCTACCTTGTTACGACTTCACCCCAATCATCTATCCCACCTTCGGCGGCTGGCTCCTTGCGGTTACCCCACCGACTTCGGGTGTTATAAACTCTCGTGGTGTGACGGGCGGTGTGTACAAGACCCGGGAACGTATTCACCGCGGCATGCTGATCCGCGATTACTAGCAATTCCGACTTCATGCAGGCGAGTTGCAGCCTGCAATCCGAACTGAGACCGGCTTTGTTGGGATTGGCTCCATCTCGCGATTTCGCAGCCCGTTGTACCGGCCATTGTAGTACGTGTGTAGCCCAGGTCATAAGGGGCATGATGATTTGACGTCATCCCCACCTTCCTCCGGTTTGTCACCGGCAGTCTATCTAGAGTGCCCATCCGAAATGCTGGCAACTAAATATAAGGGTTGCGCTCGTTGCGGGACTTAACCCAACATCTCACGACACGAGCTGACGACAACCATGCACCACCTGTCTTGAATGTTCCGAAGAAAAGGTACATCTCTGCACCGGTCATTCAGATGTCAAGACCTGGTAAGGTTCTTCGCGTTGCTTCGAATTAAACCACATACTCCACTGCTTGTGCGGGTCCCCGTCAATTCCTTTGAGTTTCAGTCTTGCGACCGTACTCCCCAGGCGGAGTGCTTAATGTGTTAACTTCGGCACCAAGGGTATCGAAACCCCTAACACCTAGCACTCATCGTTTACGGCGTGGACTACCAGGGTATCTAATCCTGTTTGCTCCCCACGCTTTCGCGCCTCAGCGTCAGTTACAGCCCAGAGAGTCGCCTTCGCCACTGGTGTTCCTCCACATATCTACGCATTTCACCGCTACACGTGGAATTCCACTCTCCTCTTCTGCACTCAAGTCACCCAGTTTCCAGTGCGATCCGGGGTTGAGCCCCGGGATTAAACACCAGACTTAAATGACCGCCTGCGCGCGCTTTACGCCCAATAATTCCGGACAACGCTTGCCCCCTACGTATTACCGCGGCTGCTGGCACGTAGTTAGCCGGGGCTTTCTTCTCAGGTACCGTCACCTTGAGAGCAGTTACTCTCCCAAGCGTTCTTCCCTGGCAACAGAGCTTTACGATCCGAAAACCTTCATCACTCACGCGGCATTGCTCCGTCAGGCTTTCGCCCATTGCGGAAGATTCCCTACTGCTGCCTCCCGTAGGAGTCTGGGCCGTGTCTCAGTCCCAGTGTGGCCGATCACCCTCTCAGGTCGGCTACGCATCGTCGCCTTGGTGAGCCGTTACCTCACCAACTAGCTAATGCGCCGCAGGCCCATCCCCAAGTGACAGATTGCTCCGTCTTTCCAGTTTCCTTCAGGCGAAGAAAACAACTATTCGGTATTAGCTACCGTTTCCGGTAGTTGTCCCAAACTTGAGGGCAGGTTGCCTACGTGTTACTCACCCGTCCGCCGCTAACCATCAGAGAAGCAAGCTTCTCTTCAAGTCCGCTCGACTTGCATGTATTAGGCATGCCGCCAGCGTTCGTCCTGAGCCAGGATCAAACTCTCCAATAAAGTATTGAAAAGAGCGATAAGCTCATTTTGAATCTGACGAGATTAAAAATCTCATTTGTGCTCCAGCCAATCCAAGCCAAGGCTCGTCTCAAACTTTTGCGTTCATTCTGCAAGCAGAATGTTTACTCACTCGTTGTTCAGTTTTCAAAGATCAAACTCGTTTCGTTACCGAACATTGTTTTCTTCAGCAACTCTTATATAATATCATGTCCGAACCAACTTTGCAAGCTCTTTTTTAAGTTTCTTTCGAAGCTTATTTCATTCGCTTGCCGCACCGTGTAAACCGTGTTTTCTTGGCCGGATTAATAATATATCACGTATATATATTAATTACAATACTTAATTTAATAAAATTCATTTACTACAAATCAACTACCTTTACTGTGGTGCTCTCCTCTATCCCAGTGTAAAGTTTATTATAGCTTAAATGACATTTTTACCATTCATACATCGCAATACATGTCTAATTTATTTTAAACGTATTAGCATACATCTCCTCTCATATATTTTAGCTTCATTAATATGCTCAATTTAGGTTGTCCTTTTATCAAGGTCATGGAAGATTACTCTGGGCACTGTAAGTTACCACGAGTATAAGTAGAGGTATTATAGATAGAAAAAAAACAAAAAAGTGATGCACGCATAAAACCATACGTGAACCACTTTCTTGTGTGTTATTAGATTATAGAAGGAAACTCTTAATGTTGTGCCTGTGCTGAGGCTTGAGGCGTCATCGTCATTTGTTCATTACCTGCTTTTTGCATACCAACTCGCAGCAACGTAATTCCCCACGTAATAATGGAGATCAACAGAAGATGAACCATGTATCCACCTACTGCCTCTCCACTATAGATCAAACGCATAAATCCCTGTACCCCATTTGAAGCGGGCAGAAAGTTACCCATATAACGGTAGAATGGCGCCAGCATCTCGGCTGGAATGATATTTCCTGCTGTCATCAACTGGAGTGGAACCATCGCTACATTAAATAGAGGGCCTGCATTGCCAAACAGGGCAAAACTCATCTGTGTAAAACAGATACACGCCAGACTCACCAGCACATGATACAGATACAACGCGCCGAAGGAGCTCGCCACATCCGTGAACAGAAGAGCAACTGTATCCACTATTAGAGGAACGATTACTGCTATACACAATAACAGCATTTGCCGTCCCCAGAAGATTTCCCATTTGGAGTGGTTACGTTTCATGATATTCGATGTAATATTAAACTGAATGTTCATAGTCATCGCAGCAATGTAGGTGATAAAACCCAGAATCATGGGAAGCATCGATGTAGCAAAATCACTCACACTATTCGTTTTATTAATTTCAGCCTTTACAGGCCCTTCATTCATCTTTGCCATCGCTTGTCCAATAGCTGCACTCAACTCATCGTTGTTGACACTATCCTGGTTAAGGGTGACTTGAACCTTGGACTCCAAAATCCCTTGTCCCATTTGTGCAGTCATTCCAGTCGCTGCGTGTTCCACAATGGATTTGGCTACATCAGCATTTCCCTGATTAATATAGAAGGACAAACTCGTCTCTGTACCGCCTTCAATCCGGTCAGTGAATCCTTCCGGAATAACAATAACCATCGCATAGTTACCAGCATTCATCTGTTTCTCGGCTTCTTGGGCAGAATCCAGTACATTGACATGGAAAGGCGCGAGCGTTTCAATCTGCTTCTGCACATCTGTTCCCTGTGTCCCGTCTTCGTTCACAAGAGCAACTTGAAGTTGATCCACTCTCTCCGTGGCTTGATGATAACCCGTCATCCAGATCACAACAAATAACAGCGGAACAATCAAAGCAAAAACCAACCCTATTTTTGTCTGTGGCACTTTAAGAAAATCTTTGAAGCTTCTCATTCGTTCACGACTCCCGTTAGTTAAAATTAAAATAATTGCACTACATATATATGCACATGCACATATTTGGTCAAAAAAATTTATTTCATCTTTTCATAGATCCGATTCATCACATCCATGAATGCTTCAAGCTCTTCAGGGGAACATTCGGCGAGTGCCTCTTGCTCTTGCTTTTTTGACTTAGGTGTCAGAACGTTATTCATTTCCAGTCCTTCCGCCGTTAAACAAAGCAAAACCGCTCTGCGGTCCTGTGGATCTTCCTCTCTTGTCACCAGACCTTTCCGAATCAACTTGTCTATAATTTTGCCTACCGTTGTCTGGTCCCGCACTGTTAATTCAGCCAGTCTTTTCTGTGATATATGGCTTCCAGCCTTGCTCAATTCATTCAAAACTGCAAATTGTTCCGGAGTAATATCCTGTTCACTCAGATTTCTGGTTGTTGTTTTTTTGTATGCCAGATACGTCCGTGACAAAATCAGTCCAAGTGGATTTTCATCCATATTAACAGGCATGCTGTTGCTCCTTTCTCTATATAGTAGCACTACCATCTAATTTGCGTAAGCTCTATATTATTACCATATTTACATTACTGTCAATTTAATTTTTTTTCTTTTCAAGCAAAAAGAGACCCACCCGTTAGTCAGGCAGCTCTCTCCTCTGGCATCGTCAAGCCATACTTACTCGGGCTTGCCACTTGAAGTTTCGGTATCGTCCTTCTTCTTTGTACCTTTACTTTTATAAGGCTTCGGTGCACTTTTCGCCCGGTTAGCAGCGGCTTGCCAACGGTTCCAGCCTTTTTTACCCGTACCACGACCGGTGCCGCCTTTTCCTTTTGCATTGCTCATGTTATCACTCCAATAATCCTGTATATGCTTAAAAATGACCGTCCTCGGTAACTTATTATGCAACCCAGCCCATCTAATTCACTTCCAGCATTTCTTATTATACCAAAAATCCACGTCTTTACGTCCATTTCCATAAATCATTGTATTGTTATTCTGTTATGAAAGCGGTATAGTGGACATAATTGAAAGAGGAAGCTGCGTCTTCTTCGGGATTGTTACTGGTAAGCAGGCGATACCCAAACCAAGGCTGTCTATTAAGCCTTAGTTTGGGTTTTTTGTTTTTATTACGACCAATTGAGGTGAAACACATATATGATCATCCGTCAGATTTTTAACAACAATGTCATCCGGGCTGAGAACCAGGTTGGTCACGAATTTGTTGTCATTGGCAACGGTCTTGGCTTCAAAAAGAAAAACGGACAGCCTGTGGATGAGGATAAAATCGAAAAAACCTTTGTGCTGAAATCGGATAAAATACCACAAAAATTAATCGATCTGATTGGGGAAACATCGGTTGAATATTTGAAGTTAGCGGACGAAATTGTAGGCCATGCCAAAAAGGAAATGGGCGATATTTTTAGTGATAATATCTATATATCATTGATCGATCATATTCAGTTTGCCATTACCCGGTACCGTAAATCAGTCGGACTGAAAAATTCGCTTTTGTGGCAGATCAAGAAGTTTTACAAGAAGGAGTTTGGGATTGGTATGAACGCTGTGGAGCTGATCCAGGAACAATTCGGCATCCAAATGGATGAACATGAGGCCAGCTTTATTGCGATGCATTTTGTAAACGCTCGTCAAGATGCTCAAGGCATGAAACAAACCGTTGAAATTACTGAAGTTATTGATGATATCTTCAACATTGTGACCAACCATTACCACATCGCCCTGGATGAAAATTCATTTAATTATTCCCGGTTTATTACCCATCTTCAATATTTTGTGCAGCGAATGTTGAGTAATGAACAGGAGCAATTTGCTTCAGGAGATAACTTTCTGTATGAGCAGGTGAAGGACAAATATAGCAAGGCTTTTCAGTGCACCCAATTAATCAATCAGTACCTTGAAGACAAGTTTGAAAGTGCCATGTCCATTGATGAAAAGGTGTATTTGACGATCCATATTCAACGTGTCACTTCCCGTAACGAGCTTCTCGACACAGAATAAAAAAAGCTTGCAAACGATTTCGGCGTCATATATAGTAGGTCTCACAACTTAACGACAAGGATTGTTACTGCTCAAGCAGGCGATACCTAAATGATTGGCAACTGGTCATCTTTCCGATGATCATAGCCATTCGTTTAGGTATTTTTTTGTTTTCAGGCAATCTTAACAACAAAGGAGAATGAACATGGATCATAAAAAAATGGGGGATGACATCGTTCGTCTCGTCGGCGGAGAAGCCAATATCAATGGTCTTGTCCACTGTGCGACCCGGCTGAGATTCGACCTGAAAGATTCAAAAAAAGCCGAACGCGAAACGCTTGAAAAACACGATGGTATTATTACCGTTGTTGAAAGCGGCGGCCAATTCCAGGTTGTCATCGGTAGTAACGTGGCTCATGTATATGCGGAGATTATGAAAAACCGGGATTTCGGAGGAGATTCCTCCTCATCGGCTGAGTCCACAGGGGAAAAAACCTCGCTATTATCCAAAGTTTTTGAAATTATATCCGGAAGTTTCTCGCCATTAATCCCGGCTATGGCAGGATCAGGTATGCTAAAAGCTTTGCTGACTGTCCTGACCATGCTCGGATGGATGTCGGATACAAGTGACACATACTTGATTTTATCCGCTGCCGGCAACGCTGTATTTTATTTCTTGCCCATCTTCCTTGGCATCACACTGGGTATGAAGCTGAAAGCCAATCCTTATGTAGCTGGCGTAATTGGTGCCGCTCTGATGGAACCGAGCTTCACTGGGCTGATGGATAAGGGCTCAGATGTATCGTTCCTGGGTATACCGGTTGTGATGATGAATTATTCAGCCAGCGTATTCCCAATCTTCATATCGATTAGTATCTACGCTGTTCTCGATAAGTTACTCAAGAAAATCATTTTGAAAGACCTGCAATTGTTCCTTGTACCCATGATTGCTTTGATGATTATGGTTCCTCTGTCCGCAATGGCCTTTGGACCATTTGGCACCACGGTAGGTGACTGGATCTCCTCCGGCGTAACTTGGCTCATTGGTGTCAGCGGTATATTATCAGGGGTTGTACTGGGTGGATTCATGACCTTCATGGTTGTGTTCGGACTCCACTGGGGCTTTACTCCAATCACGATTCAGAATATCGGGGTTGGCGGCGACCCAATTGAAGCCATGGCTGCTGCGGCCGTTTTTGCACAAATCGGTGTAGCCTTCGGTATTTTCCTGAAAGCTAAAAAGAATAAAACCCTGCGAACCCTTGCTGGCTCGACCAGCCTTACCGGTTTACTTGCAGGTGTCACTGAACCAATCGTATACGGCCTGATCCTGCGTTATAAACGTGTGATTCCTATCGTGGTCATCGCAGGTGCGATCGGCGGTGCCATCAATGGTCACTTTGGTGTTAAAATGACTGCTTATGTGTTCCACAATATATTTGCCATTCCTGTCTATACACCAACGGTTGTCTACGTGATTGCGATCGCCTGCTCCTTTGCGGTAGCCGCGGTATTAACGGTGATGTTTGGTTACGAAAGCAAAACCAAAGATACAGATTCCGTTAAAAACGAATCCGTCTCCAACACATCGACTGAAAGTACACCAGCAGAACTTCCTGTTGTATCTGAGACTAAAACAACTGAAATCAAAAAGGAACAAATATATAGCCCACTTACAGGTAAAGCCGTAGCACTGAGTACCATTAACGACCCAGCCTTTTCAACTGGGGCTATGGGCAAAGGTTTGGCGATTGTGCCTGAGATTGGTGAAGTTGTCGCTCCGGTAGACGGTGTTGTCACTTCCCTCTTCCCGACTGGACATGCCATTGGATTAACAACTAACGCAGGAACGGAAATTCTGATTCATATTGGCATCAACACAGTAGCGCTGAAGGGAAAACACTTCTCTCCAGTTGTTCAGGAAGGTGATATCGTCAGACAGGGCGATCTGTTGATCCAGTTTGACATCGATAAGATCAAGGAAGCCGGATACGAAACCGTAACACCTGTCATTGTGACTCTAACGCAGCAAGAAGTGGATGTGTTCGAAACAACTCAGGCACAGGTACAGAAAAATGATGTCCTGCTGACTCTCGTTGTCTGACACAACTTATATTATACGAATTCAACTTAGGAGGAACTAACCATGAAACATACTCAACTGAAACCATTTCCTAAAGATTTTTTCTGGGGAGGTTCAACCTCTGCCTATCAGATTGAGGGAGCCTGGAATGAAGATGGTAAAGGCCCTTCTGTCATCGACATGGGGAATCATGTGGAAGGCGTAACCGACTTCAAGGTAACCAGTGATCACTATCATATGTACAAAGAAGATGTGGCGTTGCTCGCCGAAATGGGCTTTAAAGCCTACCGTTTCTCGATCGCATGGACACGCATCTATCCGCAAGGAGCGGGTGAGGTGAATCCGAAGGGACTCGCCTTTTACGATTCCCTCATTAATGAGTTAATTAAATACGGTATTGAACCCATTGTGACCATGTATCACTTCGATCTTCCTTATGCGCTTGAAGAAAAAGGCGGCTGGTCCAACCGAGCAACGATTGATGCTTTTGAACAATATGCCAAGACCCTATATGAGAACTACGGAGATCGGGTTAAATTTTGGCTGACCATCAACGAACAAAATATGCTAATTCTGCATCCTGGCTCTCTGGGTACACTGGATACAACACTTGTTGATCCGCAAAAAACACTATATCAGCAAAATCACCACATGCTGGTTGCTCAAGCTAAAGCTATGGTACTGTGTCATGAAATGCTACCTGAAGCCAAGATTGGCCCAGCTCCTAATATCGGTGTAATTTACCCGGCGAGCTCCAAACCCGAAGACACACTTGCAGCTGATAACTATGCTGCCATTCGTAACTGGCTCTATCTCGATATGGCGGTATATGGACGTTATAATCATATTGCCTGGAGTTATCTCGAAGAGAAAGGATATACGCCCATCATTGAAGACGGAGATATGAATATTCTTGCTCAAGGAAACCCTGACTTTATTGCGTTTAACTACTACACTTCCCAGACGGTTGGTGAAAGTCTGAACGATGGCAATGACTTCTCACATACAGGAGACCAGCATGAAATCGTAGGTGAACCGGGCGCATATAGAGGATCTGTGAATCCCAATCTGCAAAAAACGGAGTTTGGTTGGGAAATTGATCCGGTGGGCTTCCGCTCTACCCTGCGCCAAATCTACTCCCGTTATCATCTGCCATTGATTGTTACGGAAAACGGTCTGGGTGCCTTTGATAAACTGGAGGAAGGCGATGTCGTTAACGATCCATATCGTATTGAATTCTTCAATAAACATATCGAACAGATTCAACTGGCGATTACGGACGGTGTGGATGTATTTGGCTTCTGCCCTTGGTCTGCGATAGATCTGGTCAGCACACATCAAGGGTCGAGCAAACGTTATGGCTTCATCTATGTGGATCGTGAGGAATTCGATATCAAGGAATTGAGACGTATCCGCAAACAAAGTTTCCATTGGTATCAAAAACTGATTGAAACGAACGGAGAAATTCGTTAATACACGTACTATTAAAAAAGTCGACTGCACATGAAACATGTGTAGTCGACTTTTTTGGTGTTGATGCATTGATGTGGAAGCTTTCTTTTCCAATTATAAAATTACATTTCAGCCTTCGGTTGCTTTATCGCTTTGGCCCCTCTGAGTACCCGTAGGGATAACAGGAAACAGATCGCCAGAACAGCAGCAGCCGAAACATAAGGATAGTTAATATTCACATCGAACAATGCTCCAGCTACGATTGGACCTGCGATATTCCCCAAGCTGGTATACGCCGAGTTCAGTCCGGCCACAAAACCTTGTTGTTCTTGTGCCAGTTTGGACATCTGTGTACTGATCGCCGGACGTAAGATATCCATTCCCAAAAAGACGATAAACGTTACGACAAGAATCATCCAGTACGTACTTACAAACAAGGTTAACAGTACAAATACGGCTACAAATAACAGACAGACTGAAATGACCATCTTTTCACCAAACCGGTTGAGCAACCAACCGATCAGGGATACTTGCACAACCGCACCTGCGATGGAACCAAATGTAATGATAAATGCAATGTCTTTGGTCGTGAAACCAAACTTGTGATCCACAAATAGTGAAAATACCGTCTCATAGTTCGCTAGACCAAATGCCATAACAAATACAATAATCAAACTGAAAAAGTACGGTTCACGGTATGAATTCAGCAATTGGGATACCATACCCGGAGCTTTGGCCTTCGTTAAACCAGGGATAGGTTTACTTTGTTCTCCTGTGCTTCGCGTGGATTCCGGCAAAATAATCAATGTAATGATGGATGCCAGCAAACCGGCAACCCCAGCGGCGTAGAACGGAATTCGAATGCCAAAGTCCGCAATGTACCCACCAATTCCCGGGCCGATAATAAATCCGGTTGTAATCGCTGCATTAATCAATCCCATACCTTTGCCGCGTTCTTCCTCTGTTGTAATATCTGCGGTGTAAGCCATAACTGCCGGGAAGATCATCGCCGCACCAATACCACCAAGCATCCGGGCTGCAAAGAGCAGCACTGGTGCATTGACCGCACCAAACATAAACTCGGATACGGCAAAGATCAGCATACCGCCAACGATAATTTTTTTACGTCCCCACGTATCCGACCATCGACCCGCAAGCGGGGAGAACAGAAACTGAGTGAAGGAAAATGCCGCTACCAGCAATCCAACCGTGAATCCGGTGATATGCAGTAGATCCATATACGCAGGCATAATCGGCACAACGAGACCAATACCCGTAAAAACAAGAAAAATATTAAACATTAACAGCAGCAGTGCGCCCCTGTTCCGTGTTAGTAATGCCATGATTCCATCCTCCGTAGTTGTCAAAATGTTGCTTAAGCTTTATCTTTTGCAATCCCGTGCAAGAATACACTAGCGGCCTGGCGGTATAGAGCGAGAGCCTGATCAGGCTCCATCCCCCGTGACATCTGACTAAGACCAATAATGGTACTTTCCAATATCAGTGCGAGATTATTTACATTGTCTGCTTTGAACTCACCGCTCTCAATGCCTTGCTCTATCATTTGTTTATTAAATTGAATATGCCGCTCAAACATTAAGGAGATCCGTTCCTCAATATCATTTTCTTTCTTTTCCCCTGTGAAGAACTCATCAGCCGCCTTTGTCAGCGGGTGATTCATGTCATCCATGACGAGTTGTTCAGCTAGTCCGTATATCTTTTCCGTGGAGGTGCGATAGAGATGTTCTTTGGCCGCCCAATTCTCTTCCCACTCCCGATCCCACTCATCGATTAGATAGAGGAACAGACCTTCCTTACTTTTAAAATGGTAATATATATTGCCTTTGCTGCTGCCCGTCGCAGCTACAATATCCTCAATGGACGTTGCTTTATAACCTTTTTGTACAAAAAGGGCTTTGGAAGCATCCGCAAGTTTCTTCTTGGTCTGCTCGGTTTGAAGTTGCTTTTTATTCATATTCATTCCATTTCACTCCGTCCCATGCATACTGAACATTCGTTCTGTATTTTAACAGATGCACCCAATATAAGCAATGAAAAAGGTGCGACAGACAAAAAAAGAACCTTCCTATAAATCTAGGAAGGCTCTAGTTATTTTCATTCTATCACTCTGAAGGAAAAGCGCTGAGATCCATATAGGAAACTTCCCACAGGTGATCATCCAGATCCTGAAAACTCCATCCGTACATAAATCCGTGATCTTGTGGTTCGTTGGATGGCTTCCCTCCTGCATCGAGGGCAGCTTGTACAATCACATCTACCTGCTCACGGCTATCTACAGACAGGGCAACAATGACTTCGGTTGTATCGGCGGCATTGGAGATTTTTTTCGAAATGAAGGATTGGAAACGTTCCTCCACCAGAAGCATGGCATAAATATTTTCCCCGATGATCATACAAGTAGCAGACTCGTCCGTAAAATTGGCGTCAAACTCAAACCCCACCTTGGTAAAAAACTCAACGGATTTCTTCAAATCTTGAACAGGTAAATTGACAAAAATCTGCTTGGCACGAATAGCCACCATGGATCACCTCGAACTCATAGAATAGATTCCACCTCAAAATAACACCTCGCGTATACGCTGTCAATTGAATATAATGGAGACATTCCAACTTGTGAGGTGACACGGATGTTGCTCCGTATTGTTCGAAGTAAGTAGTCGTCGAGCTGGGTCAAAACGCGTACCAGCTATCAAGGGATACGTCTGCCCATTTGATCCTATTCGACCATATACACTAGAACGATTTGGCACAACTCTCTTGTCCTATTCAAACTAACTCACATTGGAGGAATATGAAAATGAAAAACAAAATAGATTACGCTGAATTTTATGAACGTGTAGGCCGGAAGAACGGCTGGAACTTCAGCTCCATGAACGTGGTCTCGGAGAACATCGGATGGAACTTCTATGAGGAAGTTGTTCGCCATACGCGATCGTCCGATCTGTTGCTGGATATTGGAACAGGTGGTGGAGAAGCCATTCTGTCCATTGCGGAAGAAGCTTTATTGCTAGTGGGAATTGATCTCGCTCAAGGAATGATTGAGACCGCACAGCATAATCTTCAGGCTACGGGCGGCCATACCAACGTACGCTTTCTTCATATGGACGCAGAAAAACTGGATTTTCCAGATTGCTTCTTTAATGTGGTATCTTCCAGACACTCTGGGTTCTCTGCTTCAGAAGTATTTAGGGTTCTTGCTCAGGGTGGGATATTTCTAACCCAGCAGGTCAGCGAACATGATAAATCCAACATTTCAAAAACTTTTGGCCGTGGACAGAGCCTTGGCATTCAACCTCGCACATTGATGGAACGATACAAGTATGAACTTCAAACAGCAGGTTTCCATGACATTCAGGCCCGTGAATATAATGTGGTGGAGCATTATGCTACACCCGAAGATTTGATGTTTCTCCTAATCCATGCACCCATCATTCCTGATTTCGGAAAGGTAGACACTGACTTTGAGCAATTCCAGCAGTTTGTGAAAGAAAATCACGACGAGAAGGGCATTCGTACCAACTCGGCACGCTTCATGATCACTGCAAGGAAATAAATGATCCCATATTGAATAAAATGAAACAAGAAAGACCCGGTCACATGTGAGAACTATAACATGGTGACCGGGTCTTTTTATTATGCTTGCGAGGCTATATATTAAATCGGAGTTACTGCGTAATCTTCAACTTTTCCAAAAAAGGCTTTAATTTATCCACGACATAGTGGCTTCCACCTCGGCCGTTCACCTCTTCAATTACAGCGGATAACAGGAAGGTCGGAGAGTCGGTATCAAACACTACGAAAAATCCGTTTTCCTGCCCCTTCTCTCCCTTCTTCGCTTTCAGTTCCGCTGTTCCCGTCTTGCCCGCGAGTCCTCCAGGAATTGAATTCAAAGTGTGGGCCGTACCTCCCTGCCGGGAAACAACTTCTCCCAAAGCATCCTTAACCGTATTTGCGGCTTCCGGAGTAATAATTACCTCAGGCTCAGTGCTTTCTTTTCCCTCGATCAAAACAGGTTTCACCAGCTTCCCTTCATTAATAAAAGGTGTAAATGACGACGCCAGATGAATCGGGGACATTAACATCTCCCCTTGCCCGTAGGACGTATCAGCGAGTAACACCTCAGACGACAGATCCAGATGTGCTTCGTTGGCATATTGGCTTGGCTTCAGATACAGTTCATCCAGTCCAAAGTTATCGCCAAAACCAAACTTCTGGATCCCATCAATAAACTTGGCGCTACCCATCTCAATCGCTTCCATGGCAAAGTATATATTGTCCGAGTACACTAGTGCATCGACCATGTTAACCGGGGATAAACTCTTCACACGCTTAACATAATAACCGCCCCAGCTATCGTCTTTACGCCATTGCAAGCCAGAGATATCATGGGTTTTGTCCGCTCTGGTCACCTTCTCCATCAGCCCCGCTGCGGCTGTAATCGCTTTGAAGGTTGATCCTGGTGCATACCGGGTAGTGACTCTGTTGATAAAAGGAAGCTTCTCATTCGCCGAATAAGCATCCCACTCTGCCTGAGTAAGTCCTGTGACCATTTTGTTCGGGTTATAGGAAGGTGCACTGACCAACGCCAGCAGGTTGCCATCCGTCGGATTCATTAGAACCATTGCACCGGCGTCTCCACCACTGGATAATGTCTGATACAATTTCTTTTGCTGTTTGGAGCTAATCGTCAGCTGAACATTCTGTCCATCTACAGCATCCTTGCGAATAAGCTCAGAACGGGAGTTACCGGATTCATCCGTGATTTCAATCAAACCACCACGTTCACCACGCAGCTGTTTCTCCATGGACTGCTCCATACCCGCTTTGCCGATCCAATCTTCTGCGCGATAATACCCTTCCGTATCCTTATCCAGATCTTCCTTGGTGGCTTTGCGCACATAACCAATCAGGTGCGCAGCCGCCTCGCCGAGTGGATAATAGCGGATTTCCTTGCTTTGCATCGTAACCCCGCTTAAAGATTCTGGCACGTCAAACTCCTCCGTTGAACCAATCGGGACAAAATACTCCGGCTTCACCCATGTCTGCGCAAGCGCCTTGCGAATGGCATCTTCCGAAACCAGATAATGGCTCGCGATTCGAGCAATCATCTGGTCCGGGTTATCACCAAGTTTCTCAGGTACAATGCCCCATTCATTCATCGTGCCCTTGGTAGCGAGCGGCAAACCATCACGATCCACAATGTCTCCACGATCCGGGAACAGTGTCCTCACTCGTACCTTACTGCCCTTAACCATGTCATTTAGGATCAGCGAAGGCTGCCAGTTAATTTGCCAGTTTTTGCCCCCGTCCTCAAGCTCCTGCCGGACCAGTTTCAATGTATGCGTCTCACTGACTTCACCCAAAAAAGTTGTCAGTTGCAGGTTGTAATCCACCTCATACGTATCCGGGTTTTGTTTCTCTGCATCGGTCTTACTGCCAACGGAAGCCGTTTCGGCAACCTCCACAGGTTTAACCTCCGCCTTGACGGTGGATACTTCCATACCCGAATAGATCGCATTGTATTTCTCAACAAATTGTTCCTTGTTCATGCCCGACTCTTGCAGCGAAGCAGGTGTCATCAAGGTGTACAACTGGTCAAATTCTTTTTTTTGCAGATGCTCTATGTATTGATCCACGGTAGTCTGGGGCTTGGCCTCTGCTTCTTTGTTATTCTGCATGTATAGATACATTCCGATTCCACCTGCAAACAAGATGGGCAGCAGTCCGTACATTAATTTACGTTTGGATTTCATGGTTACATCACCTCTAATATACACTATAGATTTCCAGCGCCATTTAAACAATGAAACAAATCTGACGAATTTATCATTAAAAATAGCCGAAAGCTCACATAATATGTTTAAATAAGGATAGTGAGATTACATACTAAAGCTTTTTTGCTATGCAAAAGGCTGAAAAGGAGCCCGATGATGGAAATCAGCTATTTTTTACTCCCCAAAGCCGAAGTGGCCTATATCAAGTCTACCGCTTCCATGAAAGATGCTATTGAGCAATTGGAATCGCACCACTACACCGCCATTCCCGTGATTGACCAGGATGGAAAATATGTTGCTACCCTGTCCGAAGGCGATTTGTTATGGAAAATGCGAAATACACCCGGATTGACTTTTGATACGATGGATCAGGTTCAGGTCCATGAGATTAACAATCGGGTATATAATGAATGTGTATTCATTGAGGCTGAAATGGAGGATATGCTGACACTTGCAGCAGACCAAAATTTTGTGCCCGTGGTGGATGTCGATCGTGTCTTCCTCGGTATTATCCGTCGTAAGGATATTATTGAATACTATACGCGTAACATTTCGGATTAGATGAAGTGGAACATCCTGTAATAAGTAATAAACGAATATTCAACTCGAAAGGGTACTCCTGTGGTCATGTTTGGCCAAACCGGGGTACCCTTTTTGTTTCATGGTATGGTCGGAATCACTCTAGGTACGCTTGGCGCGCTCTTTCTTATAATAGTTCAACACGTCCCTTGGGCTTCCCTGGAATGCCCGCTCTTTGCCGAACTCATACGCCTGATGCAAATACGAATACGCCTCGTCATGCTGTTCAAGTCTCATGCAGATCATGCCGAGATCGATCAACGGACTCGTATTTCTATCCGAACTCCGCGTACTTAACGATATCTCAGCCCACGGCTTCGCCAGTTCATACTGCTTCAGATCGATATGTGCATTCGCATGACAGGATGCGATCCAGCTTGCAATCTCCCATTCCATCTTAGGCTCGGGCAACATGCCCCATGCCTGATCATAATAGATAAGTGCTTGTTCATGCTGCTGCGTCTCATCCAGCACATTACCGGCTTCTACCGTTTCTACAATTTGTCGCTCCAGTTCGGCATGTTCCGGTGTCAGATCTTTCATTGCACCGTCTCCTCCTCCAGAACGAAATACCACTCCAGAAAAGCATTGAAATCAGCCCACTGTGGCTCACTCTCACCATTAAGAAACCGTTCAATCGATTCGCCCAGTTCCACCAGCACCACTTCTCCCGTCTGACGGTTGTAGAAAAATCCACCTTCACCTTCAAAACTGTCCAGTGGAATATACGCCTCGGGAAGTCCCAGTGTAAGCTGTGCTACATTCATGTCTTCCATATATACGGTGTTCTCCATAAACCAGCAGATCTGATACAACTCCTGATGCCTGCTGTAGAAAGTTGGTCCATCCTCTGCATGTAGATAAAATTGTGCAAATTCCGACTGGAGATCAATCTCAAGCTTCCGTAATGCTTCTTCATATTCTGCTGGAATATCTTCATGCCACCAGCCTTGCTCCTGACAATGATCAATCACTTTAATGGATAACATCGCTGACCTCCTAATTCAATTTTGCTCACACAGATTTTATAGGTATCCAAACTTGGGGAGGTGTGCCGTTACCTCTATACACTTCAAGTTCCGGAATCCCTGCATGCTGATATGAAGTGGAAGGAAACCACTCTGTCATAATATGGAGCCACAACCGTTGTATCGCCTCCGGCTTTAATTCATCCGCTTCAAATACAACCCAATGGGACGCGGGAAGTTCGATGGACACCAAACCTTCAGGCACTTCACCAGAGTGAGAGGTAGCAATCCAGTACTCCATTTGATTGTCCTGCAGCTCTCGCTGATCTACACAGATGCCCACCAGACCGGGAATAGCTCCGTTATTGAACCTGTTTAAACGTTCCTCAATTCCGTCTGCCAATGCATCCTGCCACATCTTAGGAATTTCTCTTAAATTCTCACCATCCACATAAGAGAACGTTCGTTTGACGCCCACAAAGGTAAGGGACTGTTGTTCGATCACATGTTCATTCACATTCATTAGATGGACTCCTCTCCGAGAGCGATATGGGGCATGGTTTCCCATGACCCATTCATGAAAACATTGTCTCATAATTGATATGTATCTCCGATATGTCCTACAGTTACTGTATCAAAAGAGTAGGTAGATTGGAAATAGTGCCAGTACTCCTGTTCATATGAAAGTAGCAGGAACAGAAGTAGACATGCGATTCATGACTTAAAAGAATACTTACCTACCATTCGTTCCTGCTCGATGTTTTGGGAGATAGACATACTGGGTTCTTCCTGTCCTTCATTTCCTTATTCTGGTGCAACTTTCTCCCTACTCGTTCGTCTAAATACTGACCAACAACTAAGGAGATGACTATGCGAATAACTTGCAGCCCCGGTTTCCCAGGAAGCATGATTGGATCAATTGATCTTCAGCCATCGAAGTATTACAGCAAACCTTCCATTAACAGCAAGATCACAGATTATGTTGACCCCGAACTCATTACCATTCCCTATGTGGAAGATTCGGAATTCGGATTACACTTTGACAACATGAAGGTTATGAACGGAACTTATAAAGATGAAATGCATGTGAGCTATGATGTCGAATTTACGATTGATGTAGATAAAAAAGGTTACATTACGCAATTTGAGCATACGTTCCAGCTGGAACGTTATTTGGATCTGGTGCGAACGCAGTCTTATAAAGTGATCAAGACAAACTGGCGCGGACAAACATTTCACGTGATGACGTACAGTTACCTGGAGGAAGTCATTCATCCGAAAAATGTTCTTTTTAAATGTAACAATGCCGAGGATGTCTTCGTCGTGGCTGAACTTATGCCCCATCGTGTTGGTGGCATTGTGGTACAGCCCAATAATCTTTATCTGCATTTCCGTGCATTAATCTCGGCACGAGATGATCTGTACCCATTAGATTATATGTGTGAGCCTGATTTCGACCTGAGTCTCGACTAAAAAGTAGATACATATGTAGAAAGAGCATAAGCTGTCCCGAATCAGCGGGGTGGCCTGTGCTCTTTTTTCAACAAATGAACCACCAACTCCCTAATTTAAACTCCCTCCTTCATACGCTCGGCCTTATCTTCCCATGTCTGGCTCTAAGCAAAACCAGCTGTAATGTCGATGAATATACCATAATGCTGAACATGCATATGTTCTTCGTACGTTCAGATATGAAAGGGGTTGGAAACATGGTATACCGGAAAAATAAAATGCATTCGCTGTTCGCTCTGCCCTTGGCAGGCCTGCTGTTTCTGTTATGGGGTGCTCAAGCGGCACATGCGGAACAGGTCGACAGTTTGTTGCCTGAGCGAAGTCAGCAAGAGATCGTTCAAAAGTGGAATCAGTGGATGAATGGCAATGATACATCTCCCCTGTATACAGAGACACCTTCGACAAGTGCTCCCTACTCTGCTGGTGTGGTAAGTGACGCCTATCTGGAACAAGGGCTGAACGCAGCCAACTTTTATCGTTTTATCACGGGGCTACAGGGCGATCTTGTCCTTGATCCTACCTTGAATCGTCAAGCCCAACATGGGGCTGTTGTGGTCTCCACGGGTGGATACCTGTCCCATTATCCAGAGCAGCCAGGAGATATGCCAAAGGATTTCTTTGACACCGGTTCAAAGTCTGCCAGCAGCTCCAATCTGTACGTTACCAGCAGTGCCAAGAATAACGTCCTGACAAAAAGCATACAGGCCTACATGAATGATTCAGACGCCTCCAATATTGATCGACTCGGTCATCGGCGCTGGATTTTGAGTCCACAACTGCAACGAATCGGATTTGGACTCGCCACTCGTAGTGAAGCAGGCAAGACATATGATCAGTACTATAGTGCCATGCAGGTATTTGATAAAAGCAGAACTGGGGGAACTTCGTTCAACTACAGCCTGTTCCCGAATCAGGGTGCATTTCCAATCGAAGCCTTTGGCAGTACACAGGCCTGGTCTGTTCAACTGAATACAGATGTATTCGCGAAACCATCACTATCTGAGGTACAGGTCGAGATGACTCGGACTTCCGATCAACGTACGTGGACCTTTAATGCCAACAATCAGAACAGTGGCTTTCCAACCGGTTATTACAACGTGGACCCTGCAGATAAACAATGGTTTAATCAAGCCTATTTCAATGTAGAGACAGGTGGATATGGATATGGCTACGCCATCATCTTCCGTCCGGACGATGTGCAATTGTTAAAGAACGGCGATACGTTCGACATTCGAATTACAGGTCTGCAAAAGAAAAATGGTACAGCAGCGGAGATCTCATACTCCACACGTTTCTTCCATGTGGACGGTGTTCAAGATACAACACTTACCCGTATAACGCCAGGACAACCAAACCTGAAAGTCCGAGCAGGAGAACAGATTGATCTACCTTCGATCATTGCCGTGAATGATAACGGAACATCCTATGTTCCCCAGTCTAACGTTTCCTTCACTACGACGTCAGATCGCATTGCCATCAAGGATGGAAAAATCATTGGACTGCAGGCTGGTAAAGCCGAAATTCGGATTCGTTTTGAAGGGAAAGAAGTGGTTGTCTCTGTTACGGTAACGGGAATTCCCCAATTAACTGATATCCGCACACATTGGGCGAAAGATGCCATTCAATGGGCCGTTCAACAGGAGATGGTCAGTGGATACGAGGATGGAACGTTCAAACCCAACAATCGGGTGAGTGAGGCCGAATTCCTCTCTATGGTATTCAAGCTGTATGCGAATTCCCATGTGATTCAGAGTATCGATGCTGCGGAGGGACAAGCTGTCAAAGGAAACATCTGGAGTGATCGTTATTATACCTATGCTTCCGCGTTGAATCTGAATCTGGATGCCAGCAAACAGAATCCAAAGCTGCGCAATCATGCCTTGAACCGAACAGAAGTAGCCGTAATCGTGGCGGGGCTTGGCGGTAAAAATTATACCCAGGATGAAGATGCCATCCGGTATCTGCTGAACATGGGATACTCTTCAGGCAAAACCGCTGCTACGGTGCAAGGTTATGCAGGAAATGAATCCTTGACCCGGGCAGAAGCCGTTGTTTTTCTCCAGAACCTGAAGGAAAAAGGCTTCGAACTATGGAGCAGACCGAAGAATGCCACTGAAGCTACCGAGAATGAAAAGAACGGCGGACTACCGGATCAGACCATGAAAGCTGTATATTCTGCAGATCACACGCTGGTCCTTCAAGGTACGTTCCCGGCGTATGCCAACCAGACGATGCCGATCAAAATCCATGGTCCTTCGCCTGCTGTAGAGCACATCCAGACGCAACAGGTTACAACAGATGCCTATGGCAATTTCAAACTAACGCTAAGTAACCTTGATGCAAAGGAACTTAACCTCTATGTGGACGTGCGCGAAGATTATTCCTACTGGATCAGTGTAGAGGCGGGGCGAACTGCGATAAGTGATTATACCGAGTAACATGTAAAAACCAGCTTAGGAATTCAACATTGAATTCCCAGCTGGTTTGTTTGTTATGAGGACTGATTTTGATATGAGACATGACATACGTTCAATGTTCAGTGTATTGGTGGATATAACTTTTTACGTGTAGAAATTAAATCGGATGACCGAATTGCTCTGCCTTTTCTGTCATTATCCTCGCTAACCTCGCTCTTAGTCCGCTCATCCACTCCGGCTCATGTGACCACTGCTCTGCAACAGATCGAAGCATACGCACATAACCGTACAAATTGGCAAAACGGCGACAAGCGGGGAACATACTCTCCAGATCATAACGTTCTCCCGCCTTGGACCAATACCCGTTCAGGAACAATTGCTTCTTCTGCTCCCATTGATCAGGCTCGATCTCCTCACGTAAACTATCCAGACTCTGTTCCACGTCCATCGCGTACCAGTGATACATCGAGTCATCAAAATCAATGGCATAACAAGACTGGCTATCTTCGTCATAGAAGACATTATCGAATTCAAAATCGTAGTGGATGAGTCCGAAATTTTGCTTGTTCACAGACCAGGCTGCAAAATATGTTCGGAGAAACTCCACCTCGTTCAGAGCAGCCGTTTCACCAGGAAAACCCTTCAAGATCTCCTGCATCCAATCCAAAGCATCCGTATAGGTCCAGCGTTTCTCCTTTTGCTCAGGCATGAATGCGCGCGATAGATGATGCAGCTCACCCAATGCCTGACCATAGCTGTACAGGATGGAGTCATTCAAATCAATACTTCCTAACTGCGATCCGGTGACTCGCTTGAATACGGAAGCAAAGTACGTTCCCCATGGCGTGTGAGCCTCTACAAGTTCTGTCCCTGAATGAGAAGGTACAGACTCCATGGCTCCATAATGATTTGTTCGAAGATAACGGAGGAACTCCAGTTCAGCGCTGAGGTTGACTTGATTTTTTTCCTCTACCGGGGCAAAACGAAGCAATCTCACTTCCCCCTGATCTCTGAACGGATACACGGCATTGGAGGATATGCGATAATACTGAAACATATTCAGCGACTCAGGATCATAGTTCCAATTTTTTAGAATCATCTCGGCAAGAGCATTATGTTGAAATAAATATTTTAATTTTAACATGGGCATTTCTCCTTTTTGATCGTTTTATGTGCATTGCTTGTAGGCAACGAATGCCTATTTTTGCGCGCAAAAAGCCGCAGGCTATGCCTGCGGCTTTTAAAAATTCTGAGTGTATGAGATATTTGCACAAGCAAATAAATCTCGCATACGCCAGAAAAAATGAGCAGTTATATCCCTATATATCGGCAGATCTCAGATCGGAATGGGAAACTGGATGTGTCCCACACTGCATCTGAATGATCTGCCGGAATTATTCAATTTATGCTTACCTTCATTGTAGTGATAGAACATACCATCTTAGACCGTCGTTTCATGACGCTCACTCCCTTCAAAAAACCAGTTGTTTCCATAATAGCCGATAAGCTAAATGTAAGCAATTACAAAATGACGATAATCCCATCATTTTTTACTGGACAACCATCACCCGTTCCACCGTCTCGGTGTTGTCCTTATACCACACCATCACGATGTTTTCTTTTTGAAGATCAGACACTTGAATGGACGAATTCGCACGTGAGCTGGAATTGCCCGAGCGCGGCGTCCCCATGCCTTCCGTGATAGCAACATCATCACTTATATTTAATTTCATCTCCATTCCGGTATCCTTCCATTCCATGCTTGGGGATGAGGTGTTCTGCACCTCAAGTAACGCTAACGTGACTGTGTTTCCATTCACAGAAATGACTCTACCTATCATGTCGGCATTCATCATCCCCTGCGTCATGTCTGGACTGCCTGTTCGATCATTCATGCCCGCGGTACCCCTTCCACCTCTCGGTGTTCCTCCATTCATGCCCAGGCCACCACCATTCGGCATGCCGAACCCGTTCATACCTTGCACAGAACCGGTGTTGGTAATATTCTGGGCGGTTATAACATCGCAGGCCGTCAGCATAACCAAACATCCCATCAGCAGGAGTGACGTAACCGATGTGAAATATTTATTTTTTCGCATATGATCACCTTTTTCTCAGGGAATATTACTCCAAGGTACCTTTACGATGGAATATGAAGTCATACGTATCTTTGAACCCCATATAGGACAGAACAACCAACAGCGGATATACAGGATAGATGTATCTGGACTTAATCTCCCACAGAATATAAAACCCGATGAATCCGAGAATAACCAGGATCAATGAAACTTCGTCATACCGTTTACGACGAATACCACCGACCAACCGGATGAGAATAAAACAGTACATCAAGAAATTCATCACATATACGATCCAGAGTAACCCCGTCCGATAAGCCGAATCCCCTTGCAACAGTTCTGTTATCACATTCGTGTAACTATAGGAGCCTGCGATTCCGCCTCCCCTTCCTCTTCCTGCACCGATGGAACTTTCATTGCCGATTCCGTAGCGGTCCATCTGGTATGTCCCTTCGGTCCAGGTCCATATGATCTTTTTGTAATACATCTGCACCAAGTCACTCGCACTTGCTTCAGACAGCTTGTTGCCAATCTCTTGTTTGAATAATACTGCACTTTCGGCCTTATTGTAGTTGGCCTGCCTCTGATAGATCTGATAACTCTCCATATTGTCCCAGAAGCCAAAACGCTCCAGATTAATCCCCATGTTCAGCCACATATAGACCGGTGTAGAATTGTCTCCAACAGGTTCGCTCACTGCCCCAGAGGATTGAAGAACCGCGTTCTGAGTCCAGGTTGGGACATTAAACAACATACCCAACACACCGATGGAAATGATAACTTTCTTCGTTCCGATGCTCCTCATGTTCAGCAGGATAGTTATGATGGCAGCGATTAGCACGATCACACCAATGCTTCGGAAGTAATTGCCCATCGCGAGAAACACGGCGGCAATGACGATTGTTTTCCAAGACTTTTCACGCACAAAACGAATGATAAAGTATAGACACGATGTCAGAAATGCTGTGGCAATCACATCGTTATAGATCAGGTTGTTCAGGAACAAGGAAGGCAGGTACGTTGCTGCAAAGATCAACACTCCGTAATCACGTTCTGTGGATCTGTCATTCACTTGTTTATAAATAAGATAAATCATGAACGTTGTTAACGTTGAAAACAAAATATTAAATAGTTTGATGACCAGATAGTTGTCCGGGAATAGGTACAGCAATGTCTTCAGGTACAGCACGATCGAGTAGTTAAACGGGAACATGTGCAGATAACCACCCGTTTCAAACGAAGAGTAGTCTTGATCATACAGCATGTTCATGGCCAGTGAAAGAACGGTCTGCGAATCATCGGTAGGCACTCTCGGAAATACGAAAATGATGGTGACCTGAATGACCAGAGAACTTAGCAGCACAATCGGAATGACAACCTTCGGACTGTATTTGTTCAGCTTCAGACATAGAGCATATAACCCGACACCTGAACCAAGAAGCAAAAGAATGACCGGGAGAAAAATACTCCACTGCTGCATGCCCAAAATGGGATTGTCCCCATATAAGGCGTAGTTGTACTGTGCCCGTACCAACAAGGACGAAGCAATAAACACCGCAACAAACACGAGCAAAATGAGATAAAACGACTTATGCAGCACCTTAGACATGCAAAAACTCCTTTTCGATTACAGGATTCCGTGAGTATTATAATGGCTCTGGCTGAAAAATCGCTGAATTCGAATAAACAATTGCATTCATAAAACTAACGAATTATACCTTTAATGTCGATAAAATACATCGAATACATAATAATATTTTTTTACTAGAAGGAGATTAGAACATGTTTATTCAAAAAAGGTACATCCGCTCGTTACTCTCTCTTCCTCTGGCAGGTCTATTGTTTATGCTGCTCGGAACTCAGCAGATCGCTGCGGCCCCTGTCGACAGTCTGCTGCCTGAGCGAAGTGAACAAGAAATCAGCCAGAAATGGACACAATGGATGAGTGGCAAGAACCAAACTGCAACGTTCACTCAGAAACCCTCGACCAAAGCACCTTACGTCGCTGGTGTAGTAAGTAACACCACATTAGAGCAGGCTCTAGGTGCAGCCAACTTCTATCGGTATCTCTCCGGTTTGGATGGAGATCTCGTTCTGGATCCTGCGCTTAATCGTCAAGCCCAGCATGGAGCAGTCGTTGTTTCTACCGGAGAATTGACTCATTTCCCAGTCCGTCCTGCAGATATGCCAAAAGACTTTTTTGATCTGGGAGCCAAATCGGCTTCAAGCTCCAACCTGTACGCTTCCTATGGTGCTCAAGGAAACCTTGCAGTCCAAAGTGTTGAAGCTTATATGGATGATTCGGATGCAAGCAACATTGCTGCACTCGGCCATCGCCGCTGGATTTTGAGTCCTCAACTGAAAAAGGTCGGATTCGGAATTGCATCCCGGGACAACAAAAACTATGCGAGCCACTTCAGCACCATGCAAGTTATGGATACGAGCCGTTCAGGAAAACTCAATTACAATTACAACTTGTATCCGAATAAAGGGGCATTCCCGATTGAAGCATTCAATGTGTCACAAGCCTGGTCTGCACAGTTGAATCCGGACGTCTTCGCGAAGCCTTCCAATTCGGAGGTACAGGTGGAGATCGTGCGTTCATCGGATCAGAAAACTTGGGTACTGGGAGCAAAAACCCCGGTTAGCAGTGATCCTGCAAAGGCCTATTTCAATGTAAATTCCGATGGTTATGGGTATAACTATACTGTTATTTTCCGCCCAGATAATTTGAAATCCTTGAAGGCAGGCGACACGTTCAACGTTCGCATTACCGGTTTGAAAAAGAAAAACGGGTCCAAAGCAGAAATTTCATATCAGACACGTTTCTTCTCGGTTAGCAATCCTTCACAAGAGCCTGTAACCGATCCACAGAATCCTGGGACAGAACCACAAGACCCTGGAACAGAGCCCCAGGACCCGGATACGGGGAACGAGGATTACCTGGATAACCATCTAATGCAGTTCGAATATACAGCGGATCGTACGCTGAAAGTACGGGGAACACTCACGGCTTATGCAGGCAAAACATTCTCATTCCAGATCCACGGTCCTTCACCTGACGAAAAACATATTCGCACCGAAACAGTGAAGCTGGACGCTAACGGTCGATTCAGTCTGACTGTCCCTAATCTGGGTGTTTCCGACCTGACCATCTACTTGCAAGTGGACCCAAGCTTTATGTATCTGATTCCTACAGCAAGTAATTCAGACGTTACGTATTACTTTGAATAGAAGGGAAGCAAGAGCATAGGAATAAACTAAAGTAAAATGAAGTACGACCAGAGTAAAACCTAGAATCTAAAAACAAAAACAGTCGGAATGCATAGGCATCCGACTGTTTTTTTATAGTTTATGATATGAGCTTTTGTGATAGGAGCTTTAATTACTTCGGTGCTCCCTTTTTGCGTTTCTTTTCCAAGGCGATCTCCACATTTTCTTTCACACGATACTCCACAATCCGGCGGATCAGATCCTCCGGCAATGGCTGGTCCAGCGGAAACTGGACAGATCCCTTTCCCCCTTTATATTTGGAGAGTTCCTCCTGGAAAGCTTGAATTCCCCTGGGAGCAGGGTAAAACCCAATATGATGCTGGTATGCGGCAAAATGAACCAGATTCCCATGCTGTGCATACGTAGGCATCTTGTAACTTATCTTCTCTTCGGCGTTCGGAGCCGCTTCACGAATAATCTGTCTTATTGCCTGTAATCTCACCTGTACATCAGGTGCAAACTCCGAGATATATTCATCTACCAGCACCGAATAATGGTTACTCTCAGCCATCTTGGACTCCTTCCACCACGGATACATCAATGGATTCGTGATACGGGCATATTTGCTTATATTGTACTTCAAATGGACAAGCGGAACAGCTATTTTCCTGCAACTTGGAATGTTAAATTTGATTTTTAAGTGAACTAAGCCTTATAATACGTTTAAACAATTAAACATTATAACGGAGTGAGCCATGAACGAGTCGATGGGTAACCAAAAAGTTATTGATATTTTCGAGAATCTAAGTCCTTATCTTCAAGGTTTGGGAGACCCCGTTCGCCAGCGAATCATATCGCTGCTCATTGATCAAGAGAGCATGAACGTATCACAGATTGCAGAGCATGTCCCCATGTCACGCCCTACGGTCTCTCATCACTTGAAAATATTGCGTCAATCCGGGCTGTTATCGGTTCAGAAAAAAGGTACAGAGATGTATTACAAGCTGGAGTTCAACGATGCGATCGAATTACTCAAACAGCTCGTTCATCTCGTGGAAGTGGAATGTCAGAGCTAGCGCATACCGCGCTGGTGTACTGCATTCCTTTTCTTCACTACTATATGTTCAATAGTTTAAACATATAAGTAGATAAACATATCAACGGAGGTTTACCGAATGAATAGAAAAAGAGTTCTTATCGCTGGAGGTTATGGTGCTGTAGGTGCACAGCTTGCTCGCATTTTGCATGACAGGCATCCTGATCTGGAATTGGTATTGGGAGGCCGTTCTGCGGGTAAAGCAGCACCTTTTCCATCCAATCGTGTCCAAACGGTTGTTGTTGATACCAATGCAGACGATCCACTGATTCACGCAGGAGAGAATATATCGTTAATCATTAATGCAGTGAACGATCTGGATGATCGGTTACTGGTATCGGCAGTGCGGAGAAAAATTCCACTTATCGATATAACACGCTGGACTGAGGTGTTCAATCAAGCGATCCGTACAATAGAGCAGAAAGAGCTTCATGCTCCGGTAGTGCTGTCCTCTGGATGGATGGCAGGAACGGCGTCACTCTTTGCCATGATACTTTCTAACTCTCTGCAACATGTCGAAGTAAACATTCATGCCCTATGGTCGCTGCGGGATAAAGCCGGGCCTGATTCGGCAGCCTTCATGGACCGGATGAGTATTCCTTTTCAGATAACCGAATCCAATACACATCGACTCGTCTATCCCATGACAGATCCGATCAAAGTTCATTTCCCGAACGGGTATACGACTCCATGTTACAGATTGGATACACCCGATCACGTCACATTACCTCATACGAGTCATATCGATTCCGCCAGTTTCCGTATTTCATTCGATAGTAAGGTATCTACCTATGCACTCGCCGGATTGGTCAAAACCGGAGTATGGAAGATGATCAGTGGTGAACGTTTCCAGCCATTCCGGCGGAAATTGCTCTATAATCCGGGAACCGGGAGTGCACATCATCTCGTCATTCAATTGAAAGGGCTGGATGCGAAAGGGAACAAGGTTGAACGAACGATGACAGTCTCTGACCCACTCGGTCAAACTCATATGACTGCACTCGGCGCTGCGGTGCAAGCCGAGAAGATACTGATGATGCCAACGGACAAACCTATGGCTCCAGGCATCTATTTTCCTGAGCATCTGTTTGATGATCGAATGGACATGGATGCGGTTACTCATTTTTTCAAACAATACGGCGTTCAAGTAATCCACTCCTGATCCAGACATAACAAAAAATCCGCGTAGCCACTCACTGCCAACAGGGGGACCTTCGCGGATTTTACGAATGATAATGGAGAAATGTATCGTGTCCAAGTGAAAGCTTGGGTATGGAATCACAACGTCATGGCCCGACCATTTCGCATCAGGTAATCTTCTTTTGTTTTGTAATCCGGCATGATGCTGCCGATCCGCCGCCAGAAAGAGCGATCATGATTCATGTGGTGAATATGGCAAAGTTCATGAATGATGACATAATCCATCACTTCCAGTGGCGCCATCGCCAGGCGATAATTGAACGTCAGCTTTTTGTCCCAGCTACAACTGCCCCACTTGGTGGGAGAATCTACGATCTCAACTGACTTCGGCTTCACCTTCAACTCTTGCTGATAGCGTCCGATGCGCTCCCCAATCATGCGTTTACACTCGGCAAAATAAAACTTCTTCAGATTCGCTCGCAGCTCTTCTTCTGTCAGCCCCTCTACAGGGATTAAGTCATGCAGTGCATGCTCCTTGCCAAAAAGCAGAAACTTCCCCTTGCCCTCATCTTCGTATTCCTTGGCTTGAGGACCATCGAGCGCCCGCTGCATCAGTGCGGATTTCTTCAAAATTACATCCCCGTGCTGCTCTACAAGTTGCCGGATCATGTCTTCACTGGTACCATTGGGTGCTTTGATTGTTACCATATAAGGCAAGTCCATCGTGATGGACACTTTCTTGCGTTTGCCGTATTGGATATGACAGTTAATGCTGTGATTATTTAATTCTATAGTTAACATAATGCGCTCCGCTTCTGAAGTTATTCATTCAAATCAAATTGTATACCATCTCCGGCTATAATGCATACTGTTCGGCGATATATATGTTTGTATTGTATTTTTATACACAATTATGTATTATTATTTAATCATGAAATCGGAGGTTGGATATGACACATACCATAGATTCAGAACATAAAACCATTGAAGAACTATCGCTTAACCACTGGCAACCCTTGTCCACCTTATTATATGACGGTTGGGTACTCCGTTTTGCCAAAGGATATACCAAACGTGCCAACTCCGTTCAACCTATCCATTACTCCACTCTGGATGTGCATAAAAAGATTGAAGAATGTGAGCGCATCTATGCTTCCAATCAGTTAAGTACCATATTTAAAATCACACCGTTTATTCAGCCGGATCATCTCGACCAACTTTTGCAAGACAAAGGGTATACTGTTGTGGATCTGACTCGTATCCAGATCAGGAGCCTGGAAGAGATCAAAGAGCCTGCACACCAGGCTGTACAGATCGACGAACAGTTGACCACAGCGTGGCTGGATCATTTTTGCAGGTTAAATCAGGTGAATGATCTGCAACGGGAAACGACGGAACTTATGTTGAACAATATCCGCACACAGGTAGGTTTCATCTCGCTGTTGATCGATGGGCAAGTCGTCGCGTGTGGGTTTGGTGTCATCGAACGTGGCTATATCGGGTTGTATGATATCATTACAGACGCTAACTTTCGAAATCGGGGACTTGCTGAACAGATGATCTTGCATCTATTGCATTGGGCAAAAAAACAAGGTGCTACCTCCAGTTACCTGCAAGTGGTTGCGAATAATGCACCTGCCTTGAAACTTTACGCCAAGCTGGGTTATTCAGAGATTTATAGCTATTGGTACAGAGTCAAAGAATAGAGTGTTTGCTAATCAAGCTTAGCTTGTGGATTCTTTCATCATATTCAGTCTGACAAACGTATCAATTCAAAACAACATCTTGAAAGCAAAAACTGCCCTCCTTCTATAAAGGAAAGGCAGTTTTTAATTTGTCTTCGTAATTTTCCAAACTCTTCACATCGTTCAGCATTACTCCTTGCGCTTTTCTACAAAGGCAGCTTCACCAGCACCTCATATTTCACGCCGGCCTGTATATTCTTGATGATGTCCCCTGCAATTCGTTGACCGTCAACATGCACCTCAATTTGCTGGACAGTTGCATCCTTCTTCATATT
The DNA here is from genome assembly GCF_038004485.1 of Paenibacillus sp. FSL R7-0026. Lineage (NCBI taxonomy): Bacteria > Bacillati > Bacillota > Bacilli > Caryophanales > Paenibacillaceae > Paenibacillus > Paenibacillus sp. FSL R7-0026. The sequence goes on along the minus strand of NZ_JBBORG010000001.1, from coordinate 950,562 downwards.
TACATGCAGCTCAGCCCCGCGGAACAACCGCGTAACTGAAGCCTCGTTCCAATCTTCTGGTAACTGCGGCCGCACTTGAAGTCCTTGTACATGACCTTGCAGTCCAAACAATCCGTCGATCAGACAACGATACACCCAAGGCACCGTGCCCGTGTTGAACAAATGACTGGAGCGCCCAGCTGTACGTGGGAATTGACGATAGGCTCCGCGATAATAATTCGGGATAAATACGGGTAGCTGACCCCGTTGAAGAATATCCTCGGCATCGGGGCCCGGAATCATTTTACGCAACAGACGGTACGCCTTCTCCTTCTCGCCCACCAGGTACAACGCATATATATAGAACGCCGCCGCGTGATTGTACACTGCACCATTCTCCGCACTTCCCGGATGTTTCTGCGTAACTCGACCTACATCTTCCCGCATCGCTGTGAAAGACGGCGCGAGCTTCTCGACACCATATGGCGTCTCCAATTGCTCCTCTACGGCACGAATTAACTTCTCCTGTTTCTCCTGATCCGCAGCACCGCTCATAAGTGCCCAGCTCTGAGGATTGATATAGATGCGCCCTTCCACGTCGTTGCTTACACCAAACACTACGTTATCATCCGTAATTCCGCGGGCATACCAGTCCCCATCCCACAGATACTCATTGGCTACCGCATTGGTCTGGTTGGCTTCCTGACGGAATTCCGCTGCGACCTCGGCATGCCCTGCCTGTTCACCAATATCTGCCCACACATTGAACGCATATGCCGTCGCAATGGTCAGCCAGCCGGATACGCCTTTGCCTTTGTATCCCACCATGTTCATCGGATCACACCAGTCACCCTGATTGATATAGTTCAACCCACGCGCATCACGCTCATGGATCAACCAGCGCATCGCAAGATTCATATGTTCCAGTACGGAAACCTTTTGTTCACTGTCTGTAAAAGCAACCTGTTCCTCCAAAATGCTATAGTCATTCGTTTCATCTAGATAGGTCTTCATACAGACCGGAAGCCAGATGCAGTGATCGGTATGAGGAACCTGGTTAATATATTTCAATTCTGCGTCTGGGTGCAAAATAATGCCGTCTGGCATCGCACCGCTTATATGCTGCTGAGACAAGGCTGTCAAGAACGCAGCTCGTGCAATCTGCGGCTGAATGTAGCTCATGCCCATGTTGTCCTGCAAATAATTCCGCGTCTGCGGATCGGTTGTCAGACGATTGGTTTTGCCATGATAGTACATCTGACGAGGTAGCCAGTGATTCACGACATTATCTAACCAGCTGTCCGGTGTCTGAATCTGGATGTTCCCTTGCCCTTCCGCAATATACTCAGCATACTCCTGTTCGGCTGCGACGAAACCATCCTGTCCATCCTTATTCTGCTTCACAAAATAATGCTGACGAATGCCCTCAATCTCTGTCTCATCATGAGCCGGACCAAAGATGAATCGATACGCCTGCTCCGCTCCTGCTTCCAGTTCGACTCTATATTGCAATACAGCTACAGGTGTCTCGTACCGTGCATCTCCACCAGCCAGTGTCTCCGACTGCAGGGCCGAAGGATTATGTAGTCCGCCTTCGCCTTCAAAAGTCTCATGATTTACTTCCCAGCCAGTCGGTTGGTGATCTGCAAGCAGATAGGTTTTGTCGCTGTAATTTTTGATTTTGCTATAATCCTGATATTTCTGATACGGCGTAATCGCCGAGCAGACAATGCCCTGCAAATCTTCCACATATGAACCGGATTGGTTCATCCAGGACATATAACCGACCGTATAATACGGGTAGATACTCAGCTTGCGTTTTCTCGAAGACAGATTGGTTACCTTCACACGCCATAGCTCCATGACATCTTCCTTCGGCAGGCGCAGGGACATCTCGATGCAAATGTCGTCCTGAATCACTTTCCAGTGAATATCGTGTTTACCGACAGCGAACGTATAGCTATCCGCCTGCTTGCGAACCGGTTCATACGGGGCGGAGAAAATTTCGCCACTTATTTCATCTTTAATGTAGACAAACCGTCCCGGATGGTGGGCATAGTATGGTTGCTCCGGTTGCATAAACGTCTTGGCTTCCAGGTTGGGCGCATACGAGTATTTAGCAGGTTCGGGCTGCATGAATTGGGCCACCGCGTACCCCCGGCAATTCACATGAATCATCATCTTTTCATTCCAAAGGAATCCGGATGCCTTCGGTAAACTTGTCGGGCTTGTTAGTTCAACATATTGATTATCTTCCGTTGCTTTAATCATCACTGAACCTCACTTTCAGATTATGGAGTTAAAAGACAGAAAACGTTTTAGGTAACTTGTATACAACTTTGTCCATTATAACACGGGAACGCTTACAAAGAACTGAAAACTAAAAAAGAGCTGAAAACTCAGCTCTGATTACGTTCCAATTGTTTTTCGATGCCCAACCTGTCGATCTGTATCCAATACTCTGCAATTTGTTCGTTTTCCACTCGGTATACCGCACTCGCAATTTCAATCACTGGGAGGTTGGTTGGACTGTATCCGTCCACTTCGCCAATATGGGTACCCGTTTGTCTCCAGCGCACATAGACTTTATCACCTTGCGTCAGCATCTCTTGAATTTCGAGTGAAAATTCCCCGTAAGCTTCAATCATCTCTCGCACATGATCCGCATAATCGGAAGGTTTTCGGGTGACCGTGACCTCATCTTCAGATATCACTTGATGAGCCAGTACTTGTTCCGCCATCACGCTGCTTGCATAATCAGGATTTCGGCCTGATCGGACTTCTTCAAAAAAGGTTCTGACAATCTGTTCTGCTGTCATACGCCACCTCAGCCTCCTCAAATTATTCTGTTTTATATATAAATATGTAGTAACTCTTGTATTTTAACATGGTCCCCCCGCTACAGAATTACAACTGTTCTATTGTTCTACAGGACTTAAAACCTACCCTCTCACCTTGACAATGCGTCAATATGACCATAAACTAGCAAAAGATATTAGGAAATTAATAGGAGGTTTGGCCGTTAAGAGGTTCGAGTATGGGTTTTAACCAATTTTGATAATCTTTCGGTGTGTAGAACGTAGCCATTAGAGTCACTTAGAAAAACAAGAAAGCGGTGTATCATGAAACGTCTATTTTTCATTATGTTTGCGCTCACCCTGTTACTGGCTGGATGCCAGAGCACTGAGCAGGAAAGCAGTCCGTCCGAGAATAATCCAACAGAAATAGTAGAAGGTTCTACCATTTTAAGTTTGAAGCAGAAATACGGCTCTGAATCGGAACAAGCGATCATGCCGATGTACAACGTAGCTCAGGATGAAGAATTTACGTTCAAGTTTAAAGCAGATTTACGGAAGAATAACCTGTCAGCTATTGACATTATAAGTGTACATACCGATATTAAAGCACTCAAAGCAAGCGATGTACATGCCCTTCGCGATACCAATGGCAACAACGTTTCCATTAGGCCTCTTGGGTGGGGCGTTTTAACCTCAGATTCCATGAAGAACAAGGATCAAGGCTCTTGGGGCGGTGCCCCCATTTATTACATTCGTCTGAATTATGATCCGGATGCCGAGAAGCTAACCCTGCTCGATCAACCCATCATTATTCCGTTTACAGTGAAATCGGAGTTGCCTGTGCCCAACCTAAGATACGAGATTGATAAAGACAGACGGTTAACGTTGGTCTGGGACAAGGTTGAGGGTGCCACCGAATATAAAATTTATGAACGTTCTGACCTAACCAACTTCGATACAAATGTACCTCTAACTGGCGCAGAGGACGCTTTCAGTAATAGTCTGCCTTTAGATATTGCGGTAACAACAGAGACGTCTTTCAATGATTTTATGAAAGACGGAAGAGGTGGGCTCGGCACTTATAGTGAACTGATAATTTCTCATCAGAACCATGGTTTACGAGGAGAATATTACGTCACTGCAATCGGTGGAGGCAAAGAATCCAATTTTAGCAGAGGTGTCCCTACAGCTCCGCTTGCTTCCCAGTTACCAACAGCTTTGAAAGAACAATTGTATATGGAGAAATTAAAGAATATAGATGTACTTCCTCAGAAAGCAACAGTTGAGTACAATGACGGATCTCTAGCCCGTGAAACCATTGTCTATGATACCAAAAGCGTAGAGATTTCAGAGTTCAATGAAACAAATATTCCTTTTCACATTAAAGGAACAGCTCTGAAAAGTTACGTACGTGTAGAAAATGTGACCCAAGCAGACCTGGACAGACTCACTCAGCAAACCGTAGCCGAGTCCAGCAACGGACTGGTGGAACCAAAGAATAACACACCTTACGTCCCTGCACCTGATGTGCCAACGATCATCAACAATCATGATGAACCTGAGTCTGCAACGGAAACAGAAGAAGCACCGGCTTCGGAAACTCCAACTACAGAGTCCACAACCGATACTGGAACGTCAGAAGATGCAACTGATCCTCTATCTACTGAGGCTTCCGATAATTCTTCAGATATGGCTTCTGAAGAAGCTTCCAATGAAGCACCTGCTCCAGCTCCCGAAGCTGAAGAAGACAACCTGGTAGATGAACAGAAATCCAATACACAGCAAAATGTAGAACAAGGTAATCAGGAAACCGTGCCTCAGCCTGCTACAGGTGATGCAATGATCAATGCAGATTCCGCATTGGAAGAAGTTTTAGCCAAAAACATGATTGCGGCACAAGATAAAATTTCGTTAAAAGCTTTCCCCGAAGCTCAAAATTTCACGACACTCTCAGATGTTGTTCTGAAAGTGATGTACCAGAATCCATTGATTCTTGGTGTGGAAGGTTTCGAATACAACTATGGTACACTTACCCTTTCCATTTATTACAATGAATCGGCTGGTGGTATCCAGAAGAAGCAAGATGAGATTATTGCCAAAGCAAACGAAGTTGTAGCTTCCATTATCAAGGATGGCATGAACGAAGACGAGAAACGAAAAGCCATCTACGATTATCTGAACGATAACGCGAAGTATGACGATGCAGCGCTGGAGAATGCGGAGCAGAACAACTTCAAAAATGTCGATCCGCAGTTCAATGACTCGTTTACCACATACGGTATTCTGGTCAAAGGTGTTGGTGTATGTGCCAGTTATGCCTCCGTCTACAAATTGCTCTCCGATCTCTCGGGCCTGGAAAGCATCGTTGTAACGGGAGCTTCAAGCGGCGTTCCACATGCATGGAACAAGGTCAAAATCGGAAACGAATGGTTCCATGTGGATGCCACCAACAACCTGACGAACTCCGGCATCCCGTATTTCCTGTACAATGCCAATGATGAGACTGCTGCCAGTCAGAAAACGATAGCGGATCAAGATTACTGGCTTGATTCCGAGCTCGCGATGTTTAATGGCGATAGCGATGCCAATGATTATTATGTACAGAATGGTCTCGAAGTCGCGTCCATTAATGAGTACAAAACCAAGGCTGAGAGTGAACTCAAAAAAGGAGAGAACCGGGTCATTCTTCGTTTCGCCTCACCTGTTGACTCTGATGAGCTGATGACAGCTGCCGGCGAAGCCCTCGCTGCAGTGGATGAAGCGCTTCTGAACACAGCACAATTAGCTACGCTAGGCAGTTATGCCATTCTGGACCCGAAACCAGAACAGAAGTAACTTAGTTACACAGCAATCCCCTTTGCTTATTCAACAAGCAAAGGGGATTTTTTGTCTATTATTAGATGACTTCAAGCCATTGATTTAACCTGTTGCAATCTGGTAATAAAAGAAGAAATAAATGCTTTTTCTTTCATGAGATTCTCTTGCAATCTCTCACTTATTTTACTGAGTGTACTTGCGTCACGTGTTATATTGTATTTCAGAACTATATTTCTCAATTTAAAGTAGTCCTGTTTCAGAATAGTGCTTAATTCCATAAAGGTTGAATCTCGTTCAATGATTGATTTCTCCATTAAGTAAGATAAACGTAACTCCATTAGTAGCTTATGTTCATACAAGAGATGAAATACTCGTGAATCCAATGCTTCTCCAACTATGGCTGCCTGCTCAATGTCGGTAAAGATGCGTTGAATGGCTTGCATTCCAAAATCGTATTTCTGATCTCTCACTAAGTCATATGTCTCGCTTGAGTTAAGATAGTTTTCCATCGCCGTTATAATCTGCTCCACATGAATTGCATAATTGATATTCTGAATTGGCTTGAGGAATCTCACTTCTGTCCAAAAACTGTACTCATTAGACATGGTCCAGTAGCCTTTCTCAAGTTCATCCAGACTACATACGGTTTGTATGAATTTACCATCATCTAGATTATCAGCAATGTATATCAAATTTTGATCCAGGTCATACCCGTACACCAATAATTCATGCATGAGATGTTCTTTTTGATAATAGTCTGTACACGCAATGTAGTATCTATCTGCATAAATATATAGATAATACCCCATATCTATCGCTTCCTTAATCACTTGCTTAAGTGATGTTCCCCATTTGCTAATCACAATTTCTTGTGGCAGGTTGTAAAAGGAAATTCCCGGACAGGTACTTAGCAGAAACTGATGGGAATCAAACGAAAAAATTCCCCATCCATGTGCATACCTGATTTGTATAAAGTTATTGAAAATCCATGGCCATAAATCTTCGTGCATAACGGATGTTAATGTCCCATATGATGTGTACGTGCTTATGACAGGGTCACCTAGTTTAAGTACATTCTTGGCCATTACAGAATTCCTCCTTCGATTCCTAGGCATAGTGTATTGATCTGAACAGATTCATTGTATAAGCAACGCACTCTCAGAGCTGGGAGCGAAGATCATGTTCTTGAATATATTACCATGTACCTTTTCCGTTTTATATAAGAACGCTTTCATATATAAAAATATTTTATTTCTCTCATCTTAACGACAAAAAAGAGGATACCGCCCCCAATATGGAGACCGTATCCTCTTGATCGGATTACCTAAGACTATTTACGGACTAACCGTACCGCCATTTGCATTCAGTGTCTCACCGCTCACATAGCTGGATTCCTGGCTTGCCAGGAACACAAATGCCGGAGCCATCTCGGCAGGTTGTCCTGCTCGACCAAGCGGTGTATTGGAGCCAAAATCGGCCAGCTTCTCGACTGGTTGTCCACCCACGACCTGGAGCGGTGTCCATACCGGTCCTGGTGCAACAACGTTGACACGTATCCCTTTGCTACCCACCTGTTGGGCCAATGCTTTACTAAACGTGTTAATGGATGCCTTCGTTGTTGCATAATCAAGCAGGATTGGCGAAGGTTTGTATGCCTGAATCGATGATGTGTTGATAATGGAGCTGCCCGGCTTCATGTGTTTCACAGCTGCTTTGCAGAGCCAGAACATGGAATAGACATTTGTTTTGAACGTCGCATCGAATTGTTCAGTGGTCAGATCTGCAATCTGCTCAACAAACTGCTGTTTACCTGCCACGTTAGCAAGAATATCAATTCCGCCAAGCTCTTTTACTGCAGATTCAATGAGTTCTTCACAGTATTTCTCATCCTTCAGGTCACCTGGCATCGTAATTGCTTTGCGACCGGCTTCCTCAATCAGCTTCACAACTTCCTGCGCATCTGCTTCCTCTTCCGGCAAGTATGCCAGAACAACATCTGCACCTTCACGGGCAAACGCAATCGCTGCCGCCCGGCCAATTCCGCTGTCGGCCCCGGTCACAACTGCTTTGCGTCCTGTTAAACGTCCGCTGCCTTTATAACTTTTCTCACCCGCATCGGGAACAGGGGTCATCTCACGCTGGAGCCCCGGCTCATCCTGTTGCTGTTTCCACTCTGGTGTAGCCTTCGGATATTGTGTCGTTGGATCTTGCATGGTGTGCTGGTCTTGATTAGCCATGTTCAATTCCTCCTCGCTGATTTACATTGATCACTACGATCACAGAATAACCTTACGATCGCTGTTATCCCCAGATTTTTTGCTCTCCCTTATTTAAGGTGAAAATCCGGTCATAGCGTATGCTTCCGATGTAGCTTTCTTGCAGAAAGCTTTTAGGCGAGCACTCCGTTTCTTCAGGTTATTTCTGCGCTCTCTTCGTTATCATGTAAATGTTAAATTTATTATCAGAAGTTGTTTTATAAAAGTTGCACTCTTTCCTTTGTAACCGAGTTGGGTGAAATTTAAACTAAGTTCGTCCGAATTCCCTGACAGTCGTCTAGCATTGAATCTCCCCTAACTGGAGATTGTATAATAGAACATGAGGTGATCTCGTTGAACCCAAGTAAAAAACCCTATTCCATTGGTGAAGCAGCCAAACTGATCGGCTCCACGGTGAAAACGATCCGTTATTACGATGAAATTGAACTGTTACAACCCTCCAGTCATACAGAAGGCGGGCATCGACTCTATACAATGCAAGACCTGTGGCAACTCGAACTCATTACAACACTACGTTATCTGAATTTCAGCATACCGGATATTCGAAAACTCATGTCCGGTGAACTGGCGGTAGCACAGGCGCTGGATCTGCAGATTGAAGCGTTGGAAACCCAGATCGGCACGATGAGTTCCATGCTCTCCATTTTGCAACAAGCCAAGCGGCATGAAGAAGAAACTTCCTTACATTCGGAACAGTCTCTCACGTATATCTCCAGTCTGGTAGAATCGCTATCGGCCAATGCAAGCAAGCGAAAACAATTTGTTGCTGCCAAGGTGGATGAATCCCATCTGCTGGACAGCATTCCGCAGGATTGGAGAGTGTCGTTTCTGCACTTTTTCGATAAATACATGATGAAAGATACCAAACTGACGGCTCAGCAAACACTCGCCTGGAAGGAAATTCAGGAACTGATCAATGATCCGGCCTATTGGGCCGATCTGGCTCGGCTGGAGGTTCCGTTCTTCATTATGGCCAATCAACCACAAGTCGAAGCAGACGTCTGGGTGAAAAAAATGGAGGCTATTCGCATTCGCACTACCGAAGCTCTGGACAAGCGTTGGGCAATCGATAGCCCTGCTGTGCAAAGCATGGTGTGGGACTTTGTGTTGATGTATGCAAGTGTCGAGCATGCTGAAACACCTGAAGTATTTTTTAGTAAACAGGCCCGATATATGCTGGACTCCGTGACCGATCGTATTTTGCGTTTTAACAAGCTGTGCAAGGTGATGAATCCCGAATGGAGCCAGATTGTAGATGGCATTAACCTGTTACAGGAGGGCATGCGGTTACGTTTAAAACAAATGGAAGAAGACTGAACTCCAGTCTCCTTCCATTTATACGTTTAGCCTTTTTTCAACGAATAGAATTCATGTTCTCCCAATTCCTTGTCCATATGGAGCGGTTGCCCTTTCAAGTAGTGGTTGAAGAAATCAATCGTCGTATCGTTGACCAACTGTTGCGCTCCCCTCGCATCTACACCCTGTGTCCATTCGAGCAGTGGAGAGATCAGGTAGAGGTCGGAGAAACTCAGATGTTTGGTGTTGGTCAGCTCCATCCAGAAGTTCCCTCCTGCGGTTACCGGTTCATAGCGCTCATACACTTCCTCGTAATATTTCTCGGCTTCCGGGCGGGTCGTGCCCATCGCAGCAATTTCCTCGTCACTCATCACACTTGTACCTGCAACGGTTGAGTCTGCACTCATCATCAGGAACGGCTTGCCCACACCTTCCACAGGGATACGTTTCTTGCCAAACAATACGCCGTCCATATTCATGCCTGCTTTCACACGTGGATCATCCATTAACATCTGTACTGTCGTTGCTCCGCCAAATGAATGTCCAAACATGCCAATGTTGTCCAGATCCATATGTCCGGTAAACCGCCCACTCGGGTCCCCCTCAGCCAACTTCTCTACCTCATCCAGTACAAACTGTGCATCCTTCACCCATGTCTCATTCAACTTGTCCATGTAACTGAATTGCAGCTGCTCAAAGCCTTCTTTTCCTTCGGATTCAAACTGCGCCACACGTCCATCCGGGAATACGGACACCAGACTGCTATACGTGTGATTAATGCCTACAACAATGTAACCTTGACTGACCAGCTGCTCAACCTGGAACGTATTCTGATTTTCATAGCCATGCAGACCATGAGAGAAAAGAACAACCGGATACTTGGCTTCGGCATCAGACAACTGAGCTTCCTGTATCGCATGCGTTTTGACCTGACTCAGACTGGAAAATAAAAGCTTTGGCAGTTTCAGCACTTCATTGAAGGCTGTCCCGTAGATTTCCGGCTTATTAACATAAGGAGCTGTTTCGCCCTCTGCTTCTGGATTCGTTGGATACCAGATCTGTACCATCAGCTCGCGTTTTTCCCCAGTACTCGTCAGCAATTCCTCTCGGTTGTTATCTGTCCAGTCGTAGGATACCGTTCCGATTCCATAGGGACCTGCTGGCTTAGCAAACGAAAACACCGGGAACAGCAGTGGCAAGCCAATGCTCACAACAGCGTATAGCAACACCAGGAAAGACGTTGCGATGATTCGAACACGTCCGAATTTCCCCGCCACAGGTGATTTCGAAGCAGATGCCCCGGAACCTTTGCTGTTCAGCGAGGTTTCACCTGACTGTTGCTGGCGTCTTGCCTTTGTAAATAACAAGACCAGTGGAACCAACGTGAGCAGATACACCGGAATCATCGGCCAACGTAGTCCTTCGACCACACCATGGATGATCAGCAGCACACCCGATATGACGAATCCACCCCATACCATTTTCCGAAAATGTTGACTCTGTCTCCCGATCCCGATTACCCCCACTAATATAAGCAGGTTGAAAATAAGATAAATCCATTCCACTGCCCTCATATGCTTAAAGCCTCCCTTTCTACCTCCAATCTTAAAACCTCCAGTTACAGGAGATTCAAGTATGAATTTTGCGGATAAAAAAAATGCACTCCCTGAATGACGCTGAATCACCCTCAGGTTCTCCAATCGTTTCAAGGAATGCATGTATGATATTACGATATAAGTTGATTTTTGAATATTAGACTAGCGATCTTCGCCGCCATCTATCCGTTGTCTTTTGCCAATGCCAAATGCGAAATATCCAGCCACCACGATGGCCATAAACGTAGCTCCAACAACCAGAGGCAAGCGCGTATCCGGGTTAAACGCCATACCGATAATGACGAGGATCAGATACACAATAATGATGTAATTGCTGATCGGGAACCATTTGGACTTGAAGTTATGATCCGCCATCTCGTTGCCCCAACGCTTTCTGAATCGGAACTGGCTGAACGCCAGCGCGAACCATGGAACCATACCCGGAAGAACACTTGCACTGTAGATGTACAGGAACAGCTTGGAGTCCGGCATCAGGTAGTTCAGCACAACCCCAATCAGCAGCAAGGAGATTGTAATGACGATACTGTTGCGGGGAACCCCGCCTTTGGACAGCTTTTTGAAAAAGGCAGGTGCCTGCCCATTCTCAGCCAGGGTGTATAACATCCGTCCCGCACTGTAGATCCCGCTGTTACATCCCGACATGGCCGCCGTGAGCACCACAAAGTTAATGATCCCCGCTGCAGCCACAATACCAACTTTGGCAAAAGTCAGCACAAACGGGCTTCCCGTCTCGCCTACCTCGTTCCAAGGGTACAGGGTTACAATAACGAATATAGCTCCGACGTAGAAAATAAGAATACGCCACACGATATTTTTGATCGCTTTACGCAAGGTGTATTTCGGATTCTCCGCTTCGCCTGCTGTAATACCGACCATCTCCACCCCTTGATACGCAGCCGTTACGATACACAGTGCAAATAGGAAACCTTTGATGCCTCCAGGGAAGAAGCCACCATGGCTGAACAGATTCGACAGCCCGATTGGCTGTCCTCCGTTCCCCCAGCCGAAGAAGATCAGACCTGTTCCGATCACGATCATCGCCACAATAGCCGTCACTTTGATCATCGCAAACCAGAATTCAAATTCCCCATAGAACTTCACGGCCGCCAGATTCGCCGCCGCAATGATGAGCACCCCAGCAAGTGCAGGCAGCCACTGCGGAATATCCGGGAACCAATACCCGACATAGATACCAATCGCCGTAACTTCCGCCATACCAACCGTAACCCACAGGAACCAATAGCTCCAGGCGGTCAGGAATCCGGCAAGCGGACTAATATATTTGTGAGCAAATGTAGCAAACGAACCGGTTACCGGCTCCTGAATCAACATTTCACCCATAATACGCATGACAAAAAAGATAACGATACCAGCCAATAAATAAGCCAGCAGCACGGATGGTCCTGCCCATTTGATCGTACTTGCCGATCCCATGAACAAACCAACGCCGATTGTACCTCCGAGTGCAATCAGCTCTACATGGCGGGGCTTTAGCCCTCTAGATAGTTGCTTTGATTCCAAACGATTCTCCCCTTTTCTTGTGTACAGCTTCCTGATGTAATCTTTAATTTTCACATTCACATTAACGCAATGCAGAATTACTTCACCAAATTGTACGAGATGTGCCGCAGAAATACAACAAGGAATGTGAGGAAACGGATTCACTACACATATAGGTATAGGATAACCGCTTAATGAATATGGCAGACAGTTCAATAAACAATTCACTGCAGCGTTGTGTAAACAAAGTGACAGAGACTTTCGAATACATGACTCGACAGGGAGGTTGCTGGAACCCCCAAAGGACAACTCACGTATTGTATATGTGGGTCGCAATACCGTAAGTGACTTGTTCGCTATTGACCTGCTTGTATAAAATTGAAAAATGGGAGACTTTACATGCCTGACTTTTTACTGGTTTTATTTTTGTTTAACCTGTCTCTCTTTCTGCTTCACGAAATGGATGCCATCAGGCGGTCCGAGTGGAAATTGTTTATGGTGTTAAAAGATATGGAAGATGATAAGGCCTATAGGTGTTTCACTTGGATTCACCTGCCAATGTATACCATCATCCTCTCTCTGCTTTTTAGCTCATATCAGACCATTACATTTTGGGTGCTGGATATCTTTTTCATCATACATACCGTATTACACTTCTTTTTCGAAAAACATCCTCGAAATGAATTTAAAAACGGGTTCTCCAGATCATTGATCTACCCTATGGGAATAATCGCTTTAGTTCATTTAATATTCCTAATCATCTAATCTGTTTACATCGACGGAATGAAGGAAGCTGGAAGGGTATTGTTGAATAACAGTGAATATGGAGGTGTGCCTATGCAGCAGCATCATGCAGAACGAGTTGAATTATTTGTTTCCAACACCCAGATCATCAAGAAGTCGTTCAAATGGCAACATGCGATGATGCAACGTCTGGCTGCCCTGCTCTATGCAGCGGAGAATAAACCAGCGGATGGGGAAGCTATTCGTCAAAGCCATGAGTTGATTAAGCAAAACACAAAACTTTTCTCTGCATTCAGAGGTAATTCGGCCATTAGCATTGCTGCCATGCTCTCCCTTACAACGGATGAAGAGACGAGACTGGCAGATACCCTGCATGTCTATGACTTGATGAAAGAGATCAAATTCCGCAACTCCGATTATCTGGTTATTGCCGCCTATCAGATCGCTACTCAGACATCACCTGACCAGTTTCAACCTACGGTGGAGCGGGCCAAATCATTTTATGATGGCATGAAAGCAGAGCATCGTTTCCTCACTGGACAGGATGACTACATTTTCGCTGCCATGTTAGCCCTTTCCGATCTCGAAGTAGATACCGGTGTGGCACGTATGGAACAACTTTATGGCGAATTAAAACCGGAGTTCTCTTCCAGAAACAGTGTGCAGGCGTTAACACAGGTCCTGGTTCTTGGAGAGGATGTCCCGGATGCAGGGGCTCGAGTGATTGCGTTAAATGAAGCTTTTCGCAAAAGGGGTCTCCGAATGGATAAAACGTATACGTTACCCTCTCTCGGGATACTTTCTCTACTGCCTTCGGACAGAGAATCATTAGTGGATGAAGTCGCAGAAACAAATGACTGGTTACGGACTCAAAAAGGCTTCGGTGCCTGGTCAATCGACAAACAGGAGTTGCTCCTGTTCTCGTCTGCTCTGGTAGCCATACAACATGTAGAGGATCTGCGCAACGGTGTTCTAACCACAACCATCTCAACCAGCATCACAAACATTATTATCGCCCAGCAGGCCGCCATGGCCGCAGCTGCCGCAGCATCGGCTGCTGCTGCTGCTTCTTCATCATCATCCAACTAATAAGTACCCCTGTTACCTTCAATATAAGATGAAAAAGACCCTCCCGAGTTCAAGTTGACTCGGAAGGGTCTTAAAGCATTCAAACCTACACCTAAAATAATGTTCATCATTCGCTAGGATATAATCCCCGTATCCCGGAACTCTTCTACGAAACTATCCAGCCAATCCGAACCATAGTCCAGCGCACCCGTATCACACTCAATAAAAGCAACATCTAGTCCCATCACCCAGAATCGGCGAGCAACAATAAAGAGATCAACCGCCTGCTCATCTTCGGCAGAGAAGCTTCTGACTGAACGATATCCTGCCATTAGCGCATCCCATAATGCTGCCTTTCGCTCATCAGACTGTCTTTTTCGAACTTTCACTTGAGCTAAATCATAGGCACGCCAGCCTTTGGCTGCCCACTCGAAGTCATAATGGATAAACTGATGTTCCTGTTGAAACGCATTGTTATTCCCATGCATATCGCCGTGGCACAGACCAAAGTCCAAGTCTTGTCTGGAAGTGGCAACGATGCGTTCTTTTAACGTTGTGGCAAACGTATGGAGAAATGCTGCTGCTTCATTGTTCTCACCGATATAGTGGATAATTCGCTCAAGGGGTTCATCGATAAGAAATTTCAAATCAAGCTCATATCGTGGCAGCTCCATGTTCACCTGATCCATAGCCTCATGCAATTCAGCCGCAGATTGACCAAAGGCGTAACAAGACTCCTCATTCTCCAGGTTGTTCTCCGTACCCTCAATATACCGAAACATTACAGCAACCCGCTTGCCTTCCGCAGCCTCCATCACCGTATATCCCGTATGATCTTTCTTCTCGATGTATTCTCCAATGTCTGTATGTTCCGCAGAACCTATTACGTTCTTGAGTTGAGACAATAATGAAAGCTCATACTGAACATCTGCCTCCGTGATTTCAGTGCGGTAGATACGGAGAATGTACATGCCACTGGACGTGCGAACCCGGTAGGTATCATTCAATCCTCTAAGCCAAAATAAACATTCTTCCCATGTTCCAATGTCATAGTGATTCCTCAATGCAGACTCTAGGTACTTAGGGTTAAGCACTGAACGTAAAGCAGTCGGTTGAATGGACATATGGTTGCTCCTTCGGTTTTATATGATTATTTCTCATCTGATGAACGATGTAATCCTTTCACCTATCAACCTATAACATAGTATATTTTTCGTTTATTTTCCAGAATATATATTTTAATAAACAAATACTATTTAGACTCCTATAGCTCCATCTCGCATCAGCGGGATTATATAAGGTTATTTGCATTGACTCGCTTTCCAGGTTTCAGCAGGTTATTACGCTCCGAATCGCCGCCAGTGCTCGACAATGCAGCACATTCACGGAAGGCAAAATGTTTGCACCCCTTACATTTCTGAACATCCAGATGCTGCAATGAATAATTGATGGCTTCACCCGTGTGCTCAAACATATGATCGGGACCAATCCGTTCAATCAATCCTGTTCTCTTCAGCATCTCCAACGGTTGCGCCTGAATGCCTGAAAGTAAAACCCTGCCCCCGGATCTCTCCATATGTTTGACAACACGGGCCAGATTGGATTCACCTGTTGTATCCATAAAAGGCACCTTGCCCATGCGCAACAGCAGAGTACCTGGTCGCCGATGAATCGAATCCATGACCGACTTCTCGAACATATCCGCTGCGCCGAAAAAAAGTGGCCCTTCAATTGTATACAGGCTTATTTGCGGACAGTCATGTCCTTCCCGAACCATGTGCGCCATGACTTTCTCATGTTTATGCTCGGGATCGGGCAGTACTTTGGCAACCTTTAACACCTCACTCATCCGTTTAACAAATAAAAGGACAGCAAGAATTAACCCAACCTCTACAGCCGTTGTTAAACTTGTAAATACGGTCAGCAAAAAGGTAATCAGCAGAACGAGTGAATCGCTCGTTTTGGTTTTCATGACATTCATGAAGGATCTTCGTTCACTCATATTCCAGGCCACCAGCATGAGAACGGGAGCCATACTGGCAAGAGGAATGTGGGATGCATATGGCGCAAAAAGAACAAGTACCAGCAAAACCACTACACCGTGAATCACACCAGACCATGGCGATACTGCGCCAGATTTGATATTTGTTGCTGTACGTGCAATCGCTCCTGTTGCAGGAATACCACCAAATAACGGCGTCACCATATTAGCAATCCCCTGCCCAATCAACTCTCGATTGCTGTTATGCCGACTTCCGGTCATGCCATCGGCAACAACTGCGGATAACAGCGATTCAATCCCACCCAGCATGGCGATGACAAAAGCGGGTTGCAGCAAGTTCACGATACGCTCCCAAGTGATCTCAGGCACATGAAACTGAGGCAAAGAGTTAGGTATCGCGCCAAAGGACGAACCAATTGTAGCCACCTGCCCTTCAAAAAAGAACGCCGCGACTACCGTCGAAAGAACCAGCCCCACCAGTGACGCAGGCACCTTTGGTGCAAACTTGGGCACAAGCAGAAGAACAGCCAGACAGATTCCAGCTGTAAGCACACTGTATATATTAATCGTCGAGATATGCATCCCGATTTCTTTCATATTGGACCAGAAATCCTCGTGTTTCTCGATGCCTCGAAGTCCCAGAAAGTTCGTAATTTGTCCGCTAAAAATAATGACGGCGATCCCTGCCGTAAAACCGATAGTCACCGGCCTTGGAATAAACTTGATTAATGCGCCAAGCTTGAATACGCCCATAAGTACAAGCATCAAACCGGCCATCATTCCGGCGATCAGCAGATTCTCATATCCATACTGCATCACAATGGCAAATAGGATCGGAATGAATGCCCCCGTTGGCCCGCCAATCTGGAACTTGGACCCACCCAGCAAGGAAATGAGAATCCCTGCGATTACTGTGGTATACAATCCATACTCCGGTTTGACCCCGGAAGCGATGGCAAAGGCCATACCGAGTGGAATCGCAATGATACCTACAATCAGTCCTGATAACAGATCCTTGCGAAAAGCGGCAGCATTGTACCCTGCATATCTCCCCATCCATTTCATGTACAAAAACCTTCTTTTCTTCATATATTTGAATATTTGAATATATTTAAAAGACTACTCCCCTGCATACGTCCTGTCAATCGGATTACGCACAATCCCAGCAGGAACCTAACACAAAAAAACAAGAACCTCCGGAGATTACACCCAGTTGCTCTTGCTTATTGTGTCAAGACTCTTTACGAATATCTTCCAGCATGGAAATGGCATCAACCAGATGATTGTCAAAAATCTGTTTGGTGACTGCCAGCAGATCCTTAATCAGCGGATCACGCAGCGAATAGGTGACGGTTGTCCCTTCTTTTATTCCGTGGACAACGTTTTTGCTGCGCAATACAGCCAGTTGCTGTGAAACGGCAGAGCCTTCCGATCCCAGAATGCTTTGCAGTTCATTCACGTTTTTGGCTCCTTCACTCAGCAGCTCCAGAATCTGAATCCGCATCGGGTGTGCCAACGCTTTGAAAAAATCCGCTTTAAACTGTTGTATGCTCTGATTCATAGGCTATGCCCCTTCAATCGAACTTTTGAAGATGCAAATATCATAACATAGATGTTATCCTAAGCCATTATAAGAACAGACGGTTGTTATCTATTAATAGGTTTGTTAAACGAACAACACACTACAATTTAACCCCAAATCCCAACTGTCCATATTCATTCCGATAACCCGCGACCCATAACTTCCCATTGGATACCCAATACATATTTTTATAACTTGTTTCGATTAGTGATACGTTTTTATAGGAATTTCTCGCTTCCTCAGTACTTGCAAAATTAACTGTACCTGCACCATATCCCATAAATAACATTTCATTTTGAACAGTGACTACCAATGCTCCCTCATCCCCAGCGGAAATAGCCTTGTATGCAAGATCGACTCGAGGATACGTCATCTCTACACCATTCAATCGAATTGGTCCTCTGTTAATCATCAGAGGCTTGTACAACTTCTGGGTAACATTGAAACCCAACCGACGTGAAGTGTTATCACCCCAAGCCCATAGATTCCCCTTTTTATCCAGTGCTATCAAATAGGGCCCGTTATCTCCAGCCGATGAGATTTTTTTGATATTTTTGAATCCTTGCATTGGTGTAGCTGTAGTTTCTTTGTCCTTCATATTGGTGTTCCAATACCACACTGTACCATCCTTCTTAACGGCGTAAGCACGATCAAGATCGCCAATGGTTACGTCCACAACATCTCGAATATTGATTTTTCGATGATGATTCTTCAAGAGTTTCATACCTGTGCCACCGGCTCCTCCAAGCTGATAGACATTCCCCGAATTCGTTAACAATACGACACCCTTCCCGTAAACACTTAAATCCTTTATCGTCTCAGGGATCAGCGTGATTTTTTGGGGTGTTCCCGTCATTGTTTTGATTCCTAAATAGTTCAAGTCTCCCCAGCCATAAAGTTCGCCTTGCTTGGTTAGATACAGTGAAAAACGTTCTCCTGCCCCTACTTTCACTACATTAGAGAGCTTATTAATTTTTGTTACAGGCAGTACTGGATGAACACTATCCTTAATTTCGTTATGTAAATTATCTCCCCAACCATATATCGTTCCATCTGCAGTCAAGACAATGACATGTGTATTGCTTGCTGCTACGGATACAGGTTTAACGATTTGTTTAATCTGTTTTGCTGTAGTTACTGTCGGTGCTGCTGTACCTACACCATATTGTGTATAATCTATTTCATTCTTAACCGGTGGAGTGTACCCGTCTTTAAACTTGTCAAATGGACCAACTTTAATGTAATCCGGATCTTCATATAAGTGACTCGTGTCAAGATTAGGCATAGCTAGAGGATATCCCGGTGATACAGTTGACTCTTTCCCTCTCTCATTATAAAAAGAGATTGAAATATAATCATTCTTTACTTTAGAGGGGTCAATGCTCAAAGTGGTTACACTAAAATAACCATTTTTATTCGTCATTACTTGTGCCTCATACAAGCTAACATGTTCACTTTTACCACTTGCATTAACGTCAAGTGTACTAATCTGCAATCTCACGTTCTCATATGCTGAGTCTGTTGCCACTCCTTCAATGAAAATAGTGCCGTCCTCGTTAGGTTCATACCTCAAATCCACAATAGGCCCCTCATCCGCATACACGGTTTGATGCTGGCTATTGACGATGGAAGGTAGTAGAAACATTAGAACTAAAGTCCACCTCACAAGTTTTCTGAAAATCAAAACATCTCCTTCTTTCTATATGAATATCATTCTTAATATATAGCAGAAAGGGAGTTATTGGAATCGGAAAATATATATCCATCATAGAAAAAGCTCAACCATCCGCTTGTAACTGCATGGTTGAGCTTTCTCTATATGATCTGTAGCATAGTCGCCACAACTGCCGAATCGTCAATTCACTCTATTCAGCCTCTAGTCATTTCAGATGTGGATGAATCTACTAGATGGAACCATATTCAAACCAGTCAAAGTCCGCTACCTGATCGGAAGAAGTACCGTTGCTGCTGCTAAACATTCCGATACAACAGCCAACAAAGCCGCCGGCTACTTCGGTGCTCAAGCTACTTGTATCTACCTGTTCCGCCACCAGATGATACTGACTTCCATCCGTGCTGTAATAGAAGTTGAGTTGCTGACCTGTCGCAGCCAGTTTGATATACACTCGCGATACATCACCCTCCAGCGCGATTTGCGCAATGTGGCTATCCTGACCATCTATAACGGTCACCACACGCAGCACCTGCTGATTCTCGGCCAGAGCACGCTCAATCCGTACGTGATACTGATCGTTCTGAATGACGACAAGACCAGCCGTTTCGTTGGCATTCCCGGGCACAAATTCCATCGCTGTAGCTGCGACATAATCCATATGCCTTTGACGCAGACAAACAAAGCTGGAATTCTCTTTTTCCTTCAATGTTTGCGGTTTCAGCCTCAGTCGCAAGTATCCTTTTCGTTCGGTTAATGAATAGAGATCCTCCTGAGGATTGCGCAGGAACATCCATTGCAAGCCCAGTTTATCACTGTCAAAATGGTCAAAACGCAGCTGCGGCTCTACCGGAACAGGCTTCAAATCCAATGTGCCCTGCTCCTCCAGGATTCCGCGGCCCTCATTGACAACAGGCCATCCGTCCTCCCAAACGACAGAAGCAAGGAACGTCTCCCGCCCAAGGTTGCTATAGCTCCCTCCATATGGACGCGAAGCAAGCATGACCATGAACCATTGACCATTCGCAGCCTGCACCAAGTCGGCATGTCCTACATTAACAACAGGGTAACGTTTACCCAAATGGCGATGTGTAATGATTGGATTATTCGGATTCCCGACGTATCCTTCGGTCAAACTTTTACTGCGAGCAATGGTCACCGCATGGTTTGGCCCTGTGCCTCCCTCTGCAATCAATAAATAGTAATATTCATCGATCTTATACAGATGCGGGCCTTCCGGCCAGATGACATCCACCATCGCTCCGCGCCACAGAACGTAACTATCTCCCACCAGCTTCATACTGCCCAGATCAAGCTCTCTCAGCCAAACTTCCCAATTGCCATTATAACGAACTCCCTCAGAGCAAGGGCGTGTACCAAGGTAATACGCTTTGCCGTCATCAAAGAAAATCGTTGGATCGATGCCTTCTGCGCCTTCAATAAAATAAGGATCAGACCATGGCCCAGCCGGGTCGGTAGCGGTTACAACAAAATTGCCGCCATGTGATACATTGGTTGTAATCATATAGAAAGTGCCTTCATGATACCGAAGCGTTGGAGCGAATATCCCCTGTGAATGGCCTGCTCCCTGAAGATTTAATTGCGAAGGGCGGTCCAGCACATTGCCAATCTGTTTCCAATTCACTAGATCACGGCTCTGAAAGATCGGAACGCCAGGAAAATAGGCAAATGTTGATGTCACCAGATAAAAATCTTCACCCACCCGGCATACGGATGGATCTGGATAAAACCCGGGCATAATCGGATTGTTAAACGTGCATTGTTCGCCTTGATTTGCATTTTTCATTCTTTTACCCCTCCAATGGTTAGTCCAGTCACAAAGTATTTTTGCAAGAACGGATACAGTAAAACAATCGGCATTGCCGTCACAACCGTGATCGCTGCCCGAATGGATACAGGCGTCACCATGTTGGTTACATTTTTGAATGAATCCACGTTGACGGTTCCCCCCTGTGAGGTCGCAGAGGATAACAATTTCATCAGTTCATACTGCAAGGTGGTCAAATTCCGATTTCCTGCCGTGTACAACATGGAGTCAAACCAGGAGTTCCACTGACCTACAGCAATAAACAGTGCAACCGTAGCCAGAACTGGCTTGGATAGGGGAAGCACGATACGCATGAAAATCCGAAAATCTCCGGCTCCATCCATCTTCGCGGATTCAATCAATCCCTCCGACAGTCCCTGAATGTAGGTACGAATGACGATCATGTTGAACACCCCGATCAACCCGGGAATAATGTATACCCAGAAGCTGTTCAGCAGCCCCACTTGTTTGATCAGCATGTATCCCGGAATTAAGCCGCCGCTAAAATACATCGTCATGACAAACAGCGTCGTGACCAATTTGTTAAACATATACTCCTTGCGGCTCAGTACATAGGCCAGCATGGCTGTACAGAACAGCTGTACAACCGTTCCCACCACAGTTCTGGCGACCGAAACAAATGCGGCTTGTGTTAGATTCGGGTTTTGGAAGACGGAGACGTAATTTTGCAGCGTCCATTCTCTCGGCCAGAGATAGATCCCCCCGCGGATCGTATCCAGCCCGTTATTGAAAGATACGGCAATGGTGTTTAAAAAAGGATATAACGTAACAACCATGACAAGCAACATAAATATGCCATTGGTGATGGAAAAAATAGAGTCTCCCAAGCTTCGTTTTCTACTAAATCGTTTCACAGCTCTGCCCCCTTATCATATCAATCGCTCTTCACCAAGAGACTTGGCAATCCCGTTGGCGATAAATATGAGCACCAGACTGACCACACTTTTGAAAATGCCTGCTGCGGTGGCAAGTGAGTAGTTGCCGAGATTGATCCCGTATTTCAAAACAAAAATGTCGATCGTCTCGGATACATCCTGCACAAGTCCGTTCCCCAGCAAGTATTGAATCTCAAAACCTGCGTTCAGTACGTTACCAACGTTAATAATAAGCAGGATAATAATCGTTGGTTTGATGCTTGGAAGCGTGACGTTGAACATTTTACGAAACCGTCCGGCTCCGTCGATGGAAGCTGCCTCGTACAAGCTCGGATTAATCGACGCCATGGCCGCCAGATAAATAATCGTGCCCCAACCAATTTCCTTCCACATGCTGGACAGACCTACAATCCCCCAGAAATATTTGGGTTCGGCAAAAAAATTGATCGGTGCATCAATCAGGCCCAATTTCGTCAACAGCACATTAACTATTCCTGTTTCCGTTGATAATACATTCGCAACAATACCTGTTACGATGATCCACGACAGGAAATGCGGAAGGTAGGAAACCGTCTGTACCACGCGTTTGAACAATACCATTCGCAGTTCATTCAATAAGAGCGCCAGACCAATCGAGCCGACAAATCCCAGAAACAGACTGATCAGGCTCATCGCCAGCGTATTGCGAATGACACGTAAAAATGTAGGGTCCGTGAATAACGTTCGAAAATGATCCACCCCAACCCAATCCTGCTCCATAAAACCAATGCCCGGTCTATAATTCTGAAACGCCATCAACCAGCCCCATAATGGTCCATACGCAAAAATAGCGATAAACGCAATAAACGGAAATGACATCCACATTAATTGTCGCTGACTTTTCATTCTGGACAGGTTGTACCCGATCCAGCTTGTTCCCGCTGGGATATGGCTGGTTTTTAACGAAGGCTGCAACTCCTTTTTGGCCATGTTTTTTCTCTCCTTGCTTACGAGTTTATCTATATCACCCAGTCTGGGTGAATCGATTCCATTCCTATCCAATCTCCCAATCTAGCGTGTAAGAAAGGCTACGGGGTTCCCCATAGCCTTTCTGTGTGACAGGCCTTTATCCCCACAGTTCCATACGTCTGCGGACTTCTTCCGTCAGCGCATCTTCATACGCTTTAATATCTGCACTTTCCTTGAGCGTGGCTTGATATTCTTCCCAAGCCTTATCAAATTCGGCTGGTGAAGTCATAATTACTTTTGGCAGCCATTTGCGTTTTACATCGTCCATTTTTTGTCTGGCGATGGTCTCCGGTTTATTTGGTTCAAAATTATAGGTATAGATTGGGAACCACGGTTCATTTTCCTCCGCAGGCTCAAGGAAGTCGGTAAACTTCGTATATCCATAAGCCTTCAGCACTTTTTTGTCGATGTCATTCAATGTGGCAAGATACTCCTCCGGCTGCTCCTTAGGGTCAAGAGCATTCTTCCCATCAGCGGTCATGCCTTCATGATGCGGGAAATAGACCAATGGGCTTCCCGTGTTTGCCAGCACCCAGTCCGGATCTTTGGAATTCGCACGTTGCTCTTCATTTCTGGAGAACACGCCTTTGTCATCGACTTGATAATCCACGCCTTCCTGTCCCCAGGTTCTCAATACCTCCATCTCAGGGTCCAGCAAATCATTAATATATTGAAGTGCTCCCTCGATATCCTCGCAGCTCTTTGTAATGGCCAAGCCACCATTCACGTTAAGGATTGGATTGTTCTGATAACGCCCTTTAACATCCTCGGAGAGTGTAATGGACAACGGTACATAGGTTTTGTCATACAATTTTTGCTTCACGAGTGATGCCTCGGCGTCAAGGAACTGCCATCCTTGATCCACCATGCCCAGCACACGTCCGGTTGAAATTTTGGAGATATATTGATCATAGTTTGCTGTAAAGGTTTCGTTATCGACGAGGCCTTGATGATATACCTCATTGATCTTCTTGAAATATGCCTTGGCTTCCGGAATGGTATTATAGTTTTTGGCCGTCAGCGTTTCTTTATCAACGATGGCTGCGCCTTCGTTAGGATAACCAGCCATGAAGAGCGGAGGGTTCTCCAGTGCAAAATAACGCCAGTCATAGGAGATAATTTCAAATCCAATGGTTGGCTGACCATCAACGGTCGGGTGAGCTGCTTTATATCGTTCAATCAAGTCGAAGTATTGGTCAAGCGTTTTGATTGTCGGATAATTATCCCACTCCAGTACGGCCTTCTGAATCCAGAATGCTTCTCCGTCATGGGATACTTTCATCGACTTCTCTTGTATATTGCCGAATTGAGGAATGAAGTAGATATGTCCATCCGTCGTATTTTTCATCTTCTTCCAGTCTTCGCCCAGGTAATTTTTGATGTTTGGATATTTATCGATGTAATCCTCAAGAGGTACTAACGCTCCTGCTGCTACCAGTTGCTGAGTACCATCACTGCCATCGATAAAATCGGGATATTCGCCGCCTGCAATGAGTACACCAATCCGCTCTTTGGCTGTTTGGCCCGTAAGCCAGTCCATCGTGACTCTGACACCTGTTTTCTCCTCAATAGCCTTTAACACCCGATTATCGTCAGGCGCAATTTTTCCCGGTACGGCAAAAAATGCGGAAAATTGTTTCAATTCCCTTCCATCTGCTGTCTTTTCCCCTTTCGAGGACGATCCCGGTGTACATCCAGTGAGTGCGATGACCAGTATTAAAGCGAGCAGAGCACTATACTTGATTCTTTTTCTAACATCCTTTTTCATCATGACCCCTCCATCGATTATATTGACAGAAGCTTTTTGGAAAGCGCTTTCCAAAGGCTGACTTAAAATTATCATGCTTCCATGCCCCTCTCAACGGGATAAACTATAGATGGAATCCCACTAATTCCAGCATCTGCGAAAAAAAATATCCCGCCGCTCCGTCAAGGAGTGCAGGATGTTAATCAAGAGAGTACGCAGCATGGGCACTTTTACGATATTGTGCAGGAGTCTCCCCCATGAGTTTCTCGAACCGGCTAATAAAGTAATCGGAATCCCGATATCCCACCATTGTTGCGATTTCGTATACTCTTTGATCTGTTCTGCGCAACAGCCGGGCGGCTTCCTCAATACGCAATTGATTCAAATAATCACTGAAGCTGATCGAGAAATGCTTTTTGAAAATCTGCCCCAGATATGCACTATTCATGTAAAACTGCTCCCCGAGCAACTTCAGGCTGATATTTTCTCTGTAATGCTCGTTAATGAAGGCCTCAATTTTGGCTAATACGCCCATCGCATTTGACTTTTGCTGCTCCTTCAGTTTCTCTGCGCACATAAGCGAGAATTCGCATAAATGTTCAATGTTTTCCTCCATGGATAACATCGCATAGTTCACCTTCAGAAAAGTCAATTCCATCAGCCCGGAATCTGGAGCAACCGTATCGTTGTTCACGAGATCCAGCAATGTGTATGCCAAATAATGCAAGTGGATGCGGACAATACCAGGCTCGATTCGCTCATCCAGAAAAAATTGAAAAATTGCCTTTGCATGACTGTGTAACTCATCCGTCTGCTGTTCCTCAATAGACTTGACTAGCCCATCAAACAATTGTTTTTCGAACTGTCCCGGCCGATTAACAAATAAGGTCGTATCCATAAGTTCGAAGTAATAAATGGGCCTGCAAGTGGTGAAGAAACGTAAGCTTTTCATTATGCCGCAAGATTGATAAGACTCGTGCAGCGCCTCCAACTCATGTACTTCCTTCCCGACATAACAAGCAATAGCCGCCTCTTGACCATGGCTCAGATCGGCATGTAATCGGGTCAAATATTGCTCCAAGGTCACTGCCTCACGGTTCACCATCAGGTCCATAACAATAAGCAGAACCGCATTTTTATCACCTGTGAACGGCTTCAAAATTTGTCCCGGCAAAGGCTTGCCCACCCATGCCTCAACCCGAGCGCACCAATCCGTTCCCTGTTCTGGACCGGCTTCCGCCTCAATCAGGATGCAACGCAGTATGCCGGCATCTTGATAGTGGGGCTGCAGACTCGTAACAGCATCCTCCTCAGCCACCCCAAGCAAGATTGACTGCATATGCTGAGCCATAATAATCCGATCTTTTTTTTGCTGATATCGCTTCTCTTCCGTCCGCGCATTAAATGCGACCCTGAACTCCTCAAGCACCTGAACCAGTTCGGTCTTCACAATAGGCTTGAGAATGTAGTCATCCACCTGGTATTTAATCGCCTGCTTGGCATATCCGAACTCATAGAATCCACTTAGAAGAATCAGCTTGATGTCACCGCTATATTGCTCGTACAAGGTTTTGGCAAGCTGCAATCCGTCCATTTCCGGCATCTTAATGTCGGAAATCACCAGATCGGGCTGCATAGCGCGTATGCACTCCAATGCCTGCATGCCATTGGAAGCCTGACCGCAAATCTGAAACCCGTAAGACTCCCAATCAATTAACAATAGAAGTCCTTGGCGAATAAATGGCTCATCGTCCACAACCAGCACGTTGATCATATCCTCGCTCCTTATTCTTGAGATGCCTGCATAAGAGGAATTTGAATGCCAATCGTTGTTCCCTTCCCCTTTTCACTGAATATGTGCACCTGAACGAAATCATCAAAATACATCCGTAGCCGAATATATGCATTCATCATACCAATGCTGCTAAGCTCGCTCATCCGATCCATACTCGGGTCTTGCATCATTTTGCGGAGCGAGGCCAGCTTGTCCTGATCCATACCGACTCCGGTATCTCGAATGGAGATGTACAGTTCATTACTTCGAATTTCGAATAATACCTCCACGACCCCATCATTCGACGTCCCCTCAATGCCATGGACACAAGCGTTCTCCACAAAGGTGA
Source organism: Paenibacillus sp. FSL R7-0026 (assembly GCF_038004485.1). NCBI lineage: Bacteria > Bacillati > Bacillota > Bacilli > Caryophanales > Paenibacillaceae > Paenibacillus > Paenibacillus sp. FSL R7-0026. The sequence goes on along the minus strand of NZ_JBBORG010000001.1, from coordinate 923,610 downwards.
GAACGGTTAGTTTGGGTAACATCATGGCAGCAATGGATTCGTCTGTGATCCGGATTGCAAACTGCAGCTTTTCGCCAAAGCGATACTGCTGGATACTCAGATAACTCTCCACAAAATTGATTTCCTCTGCAATTGTAATCAGATCGTCGCCCCAATTGATCGTCTGACGTAACAGCAGTGCCAGTTTATGAATGACATCGGAGGTTTCAAGTTCGTCCTTGATCAAACTCCTCATACGGATCGTTTCAAGCGTGTTGAACATGAAATGGGGATTCACCTGACTCTGAAGGGCTTTCAGCTCCGCCTGCTTTTTGGAGAGCTCAAGGGCTTGCCGCTCCACTTGACCCTTAAACACAATCTCAATCAGGTTCTTGATCTTGATGACCATCATGTTATAACTATGGGTCAGGCTGCCGATCTCGTCCTTGCCCACAGGTCCCGATATCACCTCAAATTTCTCATGCTTCACTTGATCCAGGTGCTTTGCTATCCGATCAACTCTGATGACCAGTGATCTGGATATCAACCAGATCAGCAGTGTCGGAACCAACAGATTAAGAATAATTAGTAAAGTCAAATTAAGCTTTGAATTAACAATCTCCGACAGAACGTCCAATTTCTCCGTGCTGACGACAATCTGCCAATCCTCGGATACGACGGGAATCGATTGCATGGATTGAACAGGATCAATTGAACTGTTTGCAATCAGATTAAATGGCTTGCGCATCTGATTCATTTTTGAATCGTTCGAGAAAATGACCCTGCCATCCGAAACGACATACACCTTCCCATTTGCTCCCTCATTTTTAAGCGATTTGTTGATGAAAGCGTAGTCCAGATCAACCTTTAACACCTTTTCAACCTGTTGCTCCCCAAAGTAATCCAGCTTGCGAATAATGCTTACTTTGCGTCCTCCCTGACTTTGCGACATCTCCGCCTGCTGTTTGTCAAAATACGAATAGATCATGATATGGTCGCTTGTGTTCATCAGCGCTTGATACCAATCACTTTTCTTCACCTCTTCATCCAGCTTAATGAAGTTTCCTCCATTGACGAAGGTATCATTGCCAACATAAAACGTAATTTGATTCACCTGCTGGTAGCTGTAATAGTACCTGACCAGATTGTTGTTGCTAAGCATATCATAGTAGGCAGAGTAATAGTCTTCCTGATCGCGATACTTGAACTCCATGAACCGGTTCAGCGTTCCATCGGTATAGAGAAAATTGGACACATACAAGCTATTGTCTATACTGTTCCGCAGGTTGAACTTGATCCTTTGCTGCATTTCATTGAATCGGCTATGCTCCTTCTCTTCAATGTTACCTTTGATACTTTGGTAAAACACGGTATTTGTGACCAGGACCGGGACCAGCACACAAAAAATGAACAATATGTACAACTTGGTTTTGAGACTCCAATCATCCAGAAACTGAATACGCTTACAGTATTTCTTTCGGCTCATGTCTTATCGTTGTCTCCTCTAACAATTACATAGCATCAACGTTATTACTCAAAGTCATCATGGATGAACTGATTCCCCTGTTGAGAAGCATTATTGTTCCCATGCATATCACCATGGCACAGCCCCTCCAGATATTTAAGGTTGAGCAATGAACGTACCCCTTCATCATATCCACCTATAACATAGTATATTTTAAATTTATTTTCCAGAATATATATTTAATGAAGTGAAATACTTCATCGGAACTCATGAAGGTTTATTTCCTGACAATATGAAGCTCGACAAACTGCTTACCGACTAGGGCATTGACCATAATACCTATGTTTATCCCAAAAAATCCTATAATCCACTTGTAAATTATATTATTCCGGGTATAATACTCGGTATATAGAAATGTGAAGCCGACTGGAGTGAATAACGCCATGAGTTCTTGGACACAAGCTTGGGTTAACGATTATTTGGATTTATATAATTATGCCCGTACAATAGGAGACTCGGAATGGGCTAAAGATATTCTCGAAAAGCTTCAAGAGCAGAAGGATGAATTGCTACAGAAAGAACGAGAGGTTGTTATGCTGCGTGAATTGCTCGCCAACTATGACCGGATTAACAACCAGCTATTGGAAATATTTAATAAACTGCGGGTCGCTTCCGAAGGTTCTCAGACCGATTCCCTACAGGAGCAATGGTTCAAATTAAAGCTTATGCGTATCGATGTGTCGAGGAAGATTCTTCAATATAAATAAAGAAAAAAGCCGGTCTGCAGTTCGTCTGATTAACCCGCCTTGATTAAGGCTTACTACGCTTTTGATGTGATGCGTACAGTCAACTGTTCCGCGCATTATGTAAAGCCCGCCAGCTTTACATTAAATAAATCATCAATAATTACATCGATGCTTTCTTCATGTTGCTCATCATGCCCATCATTGTAGTCATCATTTCGTCGCATTCTTGCATACAGGACATCATTTTATTCATGTCCATGCCTTCCATCATGCTTTTGTCTTCCATGCATTCCATCATCATCTTCATGGATTTCATCTTGCACATCATTTCTTCCATACTCATGTTCATCATCATCATATTTTCCATCACCCATACCTCCTATTAAAATGTAGTAGACTTCCTTTTTTTAGCATAAACGATAGCCTACGTAAAAGCAATCTTTTTCCTCTTGCATTTCCATAAAATTTATTGTATAATACGCATTTAACTTATAAATCCAGTCGGGAATACAGACTTTAATAGATACTGAATACAACAAAAGCTCAAGCATTGGCTGATTGCCGCAGCTTGAGCTTTTTTCGTTATGAAATAGAACCCATATCTGCTCCTTACACCGATTTTGTTAAACCAATTTTGGTGATCACCGTATCGTACGGGTCCAATTCCACGGTCTGTTTTCCATGCTCTGTATTGATCGTCGTGGACTGAACCTGATCGCTATTATTGATCACAACCAATATGTTGCTCTCAGGATAGTAAGCGCACTCGGTATACAAGTTATCCGTGATGTACTTTGTTTCATGGAATTCATTGCCCGCAAATCGAATCAAATTCAGAAGTAGTCTTGTATTTTCCCAGCTGAATTCGAAGGAAGGTAAATAGATCCCTTTTCCTTTTCCAAAAGCATGTGTGGACAGTGTGATCCGACCATCCGTTTCACTCACTACAGCTGCTGAGCCATCAGTAAGATAAATGTTATTTTTCGGAAGTATGCTGGCCCCCTCAGGCACCAAACCATACTCATCACTAACCTCATACGACCATTTTCCATGAACAACTCTAGCGCCTGTATCCTCATACACCCCAAGCACATGAGCCATTCTAAAATAGCTGTCGTAACCGTCCATTGCCGAAGGCTGGTTAATGCCCATAAAGGTACCGCCCTCATACACCCATTGGGTCAATAAGTCCACAGACTTGTGGTCACTCCAATGCTCCCCACCGCTCCATGCTGAACCTGCAGAGCCGGCATTGATGACAACATCTACATCCTTCAATGCTCCCTGACGAATATCATCAAAATCAATAAACTGTACGTGAACAGGCAACCCGGCTAATGCCTCATTCACATGAATCAGATCATGCATATGTGTTTCATGAAAATGACCGGATAAGGTCCACGATCTTAACTTGCCCCAGCTATGCAGCACGGCTACCTTTGTCTTGATGTGATACGGTTTTCCCTCTTGATGAAGCTCCTTCATTTCCCTGAATTCATGGGCGATCTTCTCAATATAATCCACAAAATCCGGGTAAGGCTCAACCAGATGCAAATATCCACCCAATCCAATCCGGTCAATCGACTCACGCAGCAGCGCACGCCGGATATTAATCCAATATTTCTTCGCATCCAGGGTAGGATCTCCGCCCTCCTTGAAGGTAGGAAGCCCACCTAAGCCAACTGGGAACAAGTAGGGATGCAAGCGAATCTCATGGGTATCAGCCTTAACGCCTGAGCACATTCTTGCCTCATAACCTGAGAACACACATTTGATCATACCGTCGAATCCAAATTCCTCAAAGCGATCATTGTACGGCTCCATGCCCACCCAGCTGTCATCATAGAAGACATACGCCAGCTTGTTATGTTTGTGGACAATATCAATTAATTTCTTACCGAATTCAATGACAAAATCATTGATAAATGCCATCCAATCTAGCTTTCGCTGATCCGCAGGCATATGAGTGACCCGATATTTACCGCCATTTACAAAGTCCTCGGCTGAGAGTGAATACCCATATTTTTGAGCAAACAGATCCAGTGCTCTCGAACTTACGGTAAAATCGTATGAACCCCAATCCGAGAACAGATGGCGGTTCCGCTCATCACTGCCCCAGATCCAGGCGAAGTTATAAAATAGGGACGTAAAACGTACAACCGTTGTTTCCGGGTGGTCTTGGCACCACTTTTCCATCCAATCCAGCAAATAGGTTTGTGTGTCTGTATAGATCGGGTCAATCTGCATCAGGTGCTCTTTGTCCCAGTTATTCGTCGTATGGTTGTACATGGAAATCTCTTCCCATATCCGATAAACCATGAAACTCACCGTGTATTTATGCCAAGGAGCAACGCCGGTAATGACAACATTGCCAGATTCCCTTTCATAATTCCACTGTCCTCTAGGTACCTCTTCCCCAGTCGTTCGGTCATACACCTGCCAATATTTAAACGCTTCTTTGGAATCATTCACCCTGAATTGTTCAGCGAAGAAGTCCTCCATCAGATAGATGGAGACATAATCTTGGACAGCGACCTTGGGATTGGTAATGAGAAAACATTGCTGCAGTTTATCCAGATTACGGGATGCCCACTCATTATGATCCCGAATAATGCAAATGGTTGAATAGATGCCGTATCCGGCATTAATAATCTCATCGGACAACTTTGTACCGTCACTGTCACGGATTACATCGGCACCCCAGCGATCGGCAAGTTCCAGCGTCAGTGCCTCATAACCGGATTCTCCCGGTAGTGTAAAGGAGCCTTTGGTTGGTTTGGACAATGTGGTTCCCTCCCTATCTCAACATATCGGACAGAAAAGCGAGTGCCAGGCCCTGACCCCAGCCCTGAATCCAGTCTTTTGGAATATTGCGATAACCATCCCGATCCTTCATGACCGCCGTACCACCAGATACACCAAGCACGCGCCCATCTTCACTAATGTTGCTCAGGATGCCTTCCAATGCTTTTTGCACATATTTCGTATGCAGTGGATTGCCATTATTGATCATGGCTGCTGCAATACCCGCGGAAGCGGACACCTCTTCGTACGAATCTTCGTCATCCAGAACCGTACGCCACAAGCCATTCTCGGTCTGCACCAGCTTGAGAGCCGCCAACTGATCGCGAAGTGCACACTCTACATCCATACATTGCGGATACAGGTACCAGTCGTTGAGCTGAGGTTTTACTTGAGACATCGTATAGGCTCCCCAAGCGTTTGCTCTTCCCCAGTAAAATCCGGACATATGGTCCTTGTTGATATTGTTATAACCGTGATACCACAGACTGCTGCTCGGATCCTGCAGGTATTTGATATGCCAGTAATACTGATTCAGCGCATCCTGAATCATGGCCTCATCTTTTAATTTGCTACCTACGCGGAGCAGGAAAAATGCCGCCATAAACAAGGTGTCCGCCCAAGCCTGTTCGGGGAAATCATTGGAAACGGATACCGTATGCTGAAGCACATTGTCTCCAAAGCGAAGCGCATGGTTCTGGAGATAATCGACTTTGCTGAGGACAATATCCCAATATTTCTGATCCCCGGTTTCTTCATATAAAGTGATGAGCACATGGCCCATGGCACATGTATTTACCGTCCAACTTGGCAGACCCAGCTCGATATATTCGTCCGCCCATTTCACCAGCCTGTCCAGAATCTCTTGGTTGCCTGTCGTTTGATAGGCTCTGGATACACCATAATAAGCCACTCCACCAGGCCAATCCCATGTCAGATCCATATCCAGTGTTTTCTTGGTAACGCTCTCGATTACGTTTAGAATCTGTTCCCTGTCATATTTCACTTGAAGCATTGTTATTCCCCTCTCCCTGCGCACACGCCCCCAAGTGCGCCCTGAGAGGTGTCCGTCCATTTTTGTAAACGCTTTACTTATTCCATTGTACGCAGTAAAATAGTCTCAATCTAAGCATATTCGCAACAAAACTGTGCAATTTCAATCATTTATACATAGGAGTCCTCGAAAATGCCCAAACCGAAGAAACCGGTCATTGAATATCGTCACTACAGTCTGCCCATTGATTTTCCTGTCCTTTTACTCAGTGGAGACCGCTGGAGAATATCCGATATCAAGAGTGAGCATCTTCATTTCCATAACCACATGGAGATTGGCATCTGTTATTCGGATGGAGGCATCATGGAGATTAAGGGGGAATCTGTACCTTTTCGGGCAGGCGACATCACGTTCATTCCCCGTTATCTTCCGCATACCACATACAGTTCGCCTAATAACGCCAGCCTGTGGGCCTATATCTTTTTTTCACCGGAAGAGCTCTTCCGCCATTCGCTCAAAACAGCCCAAACTCATATTGAACCGAATTTATGGGCCATTCAGGGAACCAATTGCATTCTGAATAAGGAACAGTATCCCAAAATTCATACACTAGCAACATCAATCGTAGAAGAAATGAAGCAGCAGTCCCCCTACTATCGAGAGAGCGCGTACGGCTTGTTGATGTCTCTATATATCGAACTGCTTCGAGTTCATGCGAGTAACGAGAGCTGGTCAGCGCAAGATCAGGAAAGGGACCTTCAAGGTGACTTGGTCATCTCACCCGTGCTGGAGTTTATCACCAAAAATTATATGATGCCCGTGACCATCGATTACCTCGCTGAACTGTGTCATCTGAGTACAACGCATTTTCGCCGCAAGTTCCATGAAATTATGGGAACCACACCGCTCGATTTTCTGAATAGTACCCGGGTCGAAGAGGCATGCAAGCGACTGAAAAGCACGGAGGCCTCCATTCTGTCCATCTCCGAGCAGGTCGGCTTCCGATCCATCTCTAGCTTTAACCGCTGCTTCGCCAAACTGATGGGAGAATCACCCAAAGCCTGGCGCAAAGGCGCTCATACGGAAGCACAGTCTGCAAAAGCGTCGATATTGGAATTTACGGGGTGGGTATGAATTCACGTACAGCATATTGAAATAACCCTGCTCATAAAAAAGATACAAAAAAGCCCGAAAGTCATGATGACTTTCGGGCTTTTCCAGTTCAAATCAACAACTTCATGTTTACAGCAAATCCAGTTCTACAAGTAATCTGCGGACAAGAGTTGCCATCTCGGCACGAGTTACCGGAGCTTTAGGCTCAAGTGTCGTTGCCGATTTGCCTTGAATCAGACCCAGCTTCACCGCTTGTGCGGCACTGTCTTTGGCCCAATCAGACAACGTTGATGCATCGATATAACCCTCAAGGCTAATAGCTGCACTGCTCACAGCTGGCGCAGTATGTCCTGCCATCTCGTATGCACGGATCAGCATGACCATCACTTGCTCACGTGTCATGGCATCCTGTGGACCGAAACGATTACCACTGTAGCCCGTCATGAGGCCATAGGCAGTTGCTGTTTGCACCACATCGTTGTACCAATCTGCTGCCTTAACGTCTGCGAATGGTGAACTTGCGCCTGTGTCTGGTTTCAGGCCAAAGGCCCTCACCATCAGTGCAGCAAGCTCTGCCCGAGTCATACTACGCGAAGGCTCATAACGAGCAGACGACACGCCATTCACAACCAGACGTGATGCCAGATCATGAACTGCTTCGCTTGCCCAGTGGCCCTTCATGTCGCTAAACGCAGTGTCATATCGGATCGGCAAGTACACGCTGTTGGTCAGACTGCTTGCGATGGCAACCATCCGCCCTTCCCGCACTTCGAATCGAGTAGGCACATGCCGCAAGCTGCCGTCAGACTCAAGAACGACCACGGTCGATATGGAGCGCTCGTCCTCTCCGACCGGCAGGTACAGTTCTTTGGTTGTCATTTTCAAAAGTTTATCAATCTCGATTGACTTGGTACCGTCACTTGCCGTCATGTTGAAGGCAACCGGGGTTCCTCTTGGAATCGTACGTCCCTCACTGGCAAGCTTCGCAGCAAGCCGTTCGTATGCCTGATCCGGTTTACCTACATTTAAGCTTACTTTGATATCCTCGGCCTTTTGCGTCGGGAAAGCTGCTTCAAGTGCGTTCAGATCGATGGCATTCCAATCCAAACGGTAGCTGCCCCAATCGCTTTCCAGATCCATCGAAATGTCTTTGGCAGCGAGTTGTTTAATCAGATCCGCATCCAGTTCGAAGCGTAGTTGCTCCAGTTGGCCCGCAACGTGCAAACGAATTCGCTGACCTTGCTTGACTGCATCCAGCAGCGCTTCTCGCACAGGATGAGCAACCACGGTTGGGCCACTTACGCCTGGCGTAACATCGACCAGCAACAATCCATCCTTCTGCACTGCGTCCAGTTCCAGAGGTATCTTCAGGTCTCGACCTCCAATGGCACTATCGATCGCTACACCACCCACCGTTAACGGACCAACAGGCACATTCGATGCCAGTGGTTTGCTACCGCCCAAGCTTGGCTCGCTTGGTTCCACACTTGAAGAGATCCGCTCATTCACCTTCACCGCAGCAGAGGATGCTGTCGTGAGTTTTGGCTCACTCGTTGTTCGTTTGGCGATAACAACCCACTCGCCTGGTTTTGCTTTGATGACTTTATCGGAAGGCAGCGTGTTCCATCCGCTGATATCCTGTTCAAATGTTGGCAACATCACTTGCGATTGTTCCGTGAAAATCCGGTATGCCAGTTCACTGCCAACCATGTTGCCTTTATGTCCGGCAGCGCTGATCGAGACACGTGTCTCTCCCTTTTTGCCCGTGCCGATTGTGGATGCTTTGATCGTATCCATGTAATCCGGCGGTGCAGCTCCCGTCTTCGGTGCAACAACGGATACGATATCCGTCGTGCTAAGCTCCGTACCTTGCCATGTATAATCGGCTTGGATTAGAGCAGCTCCAACACGTTTTCCGTCAAGAAGGCCATCATCCTGAACGGCTGCGTTCGCTTCACCCATAACCACACTATAGGTGATGCTGTTGTTGTCTGCGAGTTCACGAGTTCCATCCGTATACTCCACATAAGTCTGAACCGCAGCTTGTTCTCCACCGGCAACAAGTTCTTCCGGCATAACCAGTTTCAGTCTGCGCGGCAGCTTGAAGTCGCCGTTCAACACCTCAACAAGGGCAGAGTTCACATTGCCTGCCGCGTCCTCGGTTTTAATTCGGAGACGGGTCTTCATGCGGTTCGCATCAATCGGCACCTCATGTTTAAAGACTCCATTCTCGTCCGGTTTGAACTGTGCCAATTTTTGATCACTATCGGCATCCGTTACCGTCACTTCGGCATCGGTCATCGTTGTACCCTGTACGAGCGCAACGCCTCCCTGTGCCCGTTCGCCTTGTGAAGGCGAATCCAGATAGATCATCGGAGCCGTCGTATCAATCGTGACATACAGCATTGTAACTGACGTATCCCCCGTGTTAGTATTACGAGCTTTGAGCTGGACTGCGTATACACCATCTACCTCAAAGTTGAACTTCAGCTTGTCTGTTGTTGCAAGGTTAGTAGTGCCGATCGAACCATCGTCCGTCGAAGCCTCTACAACCACGTTTGGCTGATTCGAAGCCGCGTTCACTGTTACCTGATTCGAACTTGTAATAACCTCGTATTTATTGTTAACCACTTGTTTGTTATCGAGCGAAAGCACTGGCCCTGTAGGGGCAGGAAGCAGCTTCGACCCGCTATACGTCGTTGTGGATAAACGAAGATTCGCTTGCTCGTCGGAAGCCGGTTTACGTGCGACCGTAACGCCCATACGATACGATTTGCCCGGCTCCAGTCCGGAATGGCGTACCTCTTTATCCTCCATGGCAATGGTGCCGTCTGCATTACGCTGCACTTTGCCGTCCGCACCCAGCTTAGGCGTTCCTAGTGCATTCCATCCACCTACGGTCACATGATACTTGCCATCCTTGAGCGTAGCTTTCAAGTCGGATTCACTGTATCCTTCTTCGCCGAACGGATCATATAGATGTCCTTGCTCATCCGAAGCGGTCAGGATATAAGTGAACTCTTCTGCTTCTTCTTCAGCTGTTTTGGTGATCGCCGGGAAGGCCACCTCGAACTGCCCGTTACCGATGCTTCTCGTTTCCACCACTGGCACGGCGTTCGGAGCAAACGGATCTACGAGCGTATAACCTTCCTGTGAAGATAAAACAGAGAATGCCATGTCCGTTTTCAGTTCCGTACGCAGATAATATGTGCCTTGTTGCAGAAAACCACGAAGGTCTGCTCCGCCGAGGTACGCAATCTGTTTCACGTCAAAGGTCATCTCGCCGGATGCACGACCGTCAGCACCAATATCGGCACTTTCGATCTCTATTCCTTTGGCAATCATGATCCCTGGATCAATGGATTCGTCCGGTGTAGGTGTTGCCTGCAAACGTTCCGAAGACAGATACAGATCAACCGTATCTCCAGGCGAAGCGTTGTCCACGGTCCAGGTTGCTGTGAATTGGTCCGCATCCTGTGTATCTATCGCAAGTTCCGTCGAAGACAGTTCCGGAAGTACCGGAATGTTCATCAGCTTGGACTTGACCGATTGACTGGACGTCAGCGTCCAGCTTCCCGTTTTTGCATCGTCCTGTGGAATCGCAACATAGATCCGACGGATATCGGTTCCTTGAAGCTCTTCTTTTTTGGTCACTGTTGTACCGTCGCTCTTCAGATCACCCTCTTTAGGTGCTTTGATAATCTGTTCAAACGCCGTTGCGTTCCGATCCGTTGCTTCTCCGTACACAATATTGTACGTGCTTCCGTCGTCACGTTTCAGAGTCAGGGTAGGTCTGGTTGTTGTAAAATACTCCAATTCAAGCAGCGCATCCCCTGTCACTCCGCTCATCGGGATCACATGCGTTTTCCCTCCATTGGACGTACGAATGCCGCCAATGCCGAGGTTTTGCGAGCTGTCCTCGATCATATCGATGCCGTCCCCAACGGCGGTATACCGAATCTCGTAACGCTCCGGCTCCTCATTCTCCCATGAGGTCGCAAGCGTCTCTATTCCCGTTCCGATCTGTAACAGGCGCGGACCCTGTTCTGGATCATTAATCGACAGGTGTGCGAGTGCCTCGTTATCCAATGCCGATCCATCGGTCATGAATGAGATGCCGCCGCCCCAGTAATATTTGATGCCCAGGGTGAGGAATAACAAGGAAATCCCCGCCCACAGCTCATCGTTATTAACGCCTGCACGGGTTCCAAATCCTAAACCGCCAACAACCGGCACTGAACTTGGTATTTGTATTTTGGAGCTGACCATGCCTTCAAAATCGACTCGTCCCTTCTCCAGGTTCTCGCCGATAAACAGGCTGGCACTGCCCACAATGATATCCCAACCACCAACATCAATCTGTGCCCGCGCACGGATAAACATTGGACTGGCCCATTGGGTTTGAACCAGTGCTTCTGTCAGCATCGGAATGACTTTGCTGCCTTCACCGAAGCCGAGCTTGCCCACTACTTTGAATCCGGTAGCTTTGAGCGTCAGGTCTACACTACCTGAGAAAACAGCTGGTTTCTGTCCCAGCTCCATATCGATGCCTGCCTCCAGCGTCAGCGGTAAGCGCTCGGTACCACCGGCAATCGTCATCGCAAGTTCACGGATTGCGCCGCGAATACTTGAGATTTTGGTAGCCGGATTGATCATGATGCCCGGATCAGGAAGGTCCGATCCAAAAGCAATGACGTCGGGAATAATTCGTCCATCGGGAACCCGTTTAAAAGCAAGCTCCGCACTAATGGAGAACAAGTTCTCCAGTTTGGCCTCGAAGTTAACGCCGTACGAATTCATGACGCCGTATTTGTTCGGGTCTTTATAGTGCGTAACATTGATACCGCCTTTTACGCTATCCTCGGAGTCCGGTTTGAACAAACCAATTCTATTATCCAGTTCAAACGCCAGTGAGGAATCGATGCCCACGAAGCCCGATTGGTTGAACATAACGTTGCTTACTTCCCCATTTACAATAAACATCTTCATTGCACCACCGAAGGACACCCCATCCTGTCGAAGCACAAAGTCATTGAGTTTCAACCCAAAGCCATTCAGCGAGAAGGTAGGTGTTGAAAATAACGTATGTTTATTAAAGTACACATAGGAGACAAGCAGATTGCGGTATGGATTGAGCGCATCGCCCAGCATACCGTTAGCCCAAGTCAAGGTTCCGTTCAGGGTAGGGTCTTCCGGATTGCGTCCTTCCTCCCATGCCTGCTCTTCATCCGTCAGCTTCGATTCCGTTCCGAGTGACTTATCGAATCCGTTGTAGAAATCAACGGTCCATTCGCCGGAATGGAATACGAAACCGCTATTCGCCACGCTTAGGGTACCATCGCCACCCACAAAGAGGGTTTGCAAGAACGGCGTGTCGGTATTTGCTCTCAAGTCTTTGGCGAGCGGGAAATTCCCCGTTGAAATGGTGAGGTCTTTCCCGCTGTAAGCTACACTCTTGTTGAGAATCGCAGGTTCAGTATCCGATTGAACCGTATATTGGGCGTTTGCCCCCGTACCGGACTGCACGATCTTACCGCGCACTTCCAGAACAACCTCCTGCTCGGTATCATCATCAAGTCCTTTTTTGAACGTTTCGAATGCTGCTTCATTTTCGAATGTTTGGACCGCATATACCGGCGAAGCCGATGCATCGATGGCTCCAGCTACATCGAGAGCAGGGTCCAGTTTGCGTGAAGCTGCTACCATTTCCTGCTTGGCAGCAGTCAGTCTCGCCCGATCCTGATCCAGCTTTGTTTTGAACTGCGCGTCCGTCAGGTTACCATACGTCCATGGCAGCACGCTCGCAAACGTCGCTTTCTCACCAGCACCTGCATTTAGGTCCAGTTTAGTTTTATATACAGCGAGAATTCCGGCTTTGCGAACCCGGTTCTCTTCGTTCTCGGTTATGGCAAAAGTCTGGTCTGTCTTGAAGCTCAGCGCTTCAGCCAGCTCGGGAATTGACTTGTTCCGATAGTCCACTTGCACGGCATATTCCCCAAGCGGCAAGAACGCATCGTTCAGCACTTCAAGCGTTGTGCCGTCCGCCTTCACCTTTTCCCCGCCACGATATACCAGCTTCAAATCTCCCGCGAACCCGTTTCCAAGTGGCTGGGATGTTACGGAACGGGTCACCGGCACTTTGTAACGATCCCCGTTCTTCACGTTCACCAGATACATGTCAAAGTTGGCAGCGGTAGACGTTGCTTCATTACCAACATTGTAGGCAGCGATATTGGACACGTTCAGCGTGATGTACTTCTCGTCCTTGCTGTACGCTTCCTCCGGTGACATGGCGTAGACCAACGTCTCTCTTAATTCGCCAACCGGTGGCAGGAAAATAAAACCTGCTCTTGACGATTCATAGATTGCGCGAATTTCCGATTCCGGCAGCCCCTCGCTCTCTTGAGCAGCCGTCTCCAGCTTTTTCTCTGTCTCCGGGCTGCTCACCGTCACCATATATTGGCGCGTTGAAGGCCAAGCTTTACCTGTACCCTTCACTCGCCATTTGGCTGCGACGACCTCGCCTGGTTTATACGGAATGAATTCAATGCCCTGTGCAGCTTGTTCCGGCGGAACATCCTTGCGGAAGGTAAGTTTCTGGCTTGTTGCATTGAGTTCCTTCCCGTTCTCATCCACAAAGCTCAGACCGTTCTCCAGTGTCAGAGTCACATCAATCTGGCTATGGTTTGTGTTGAACATCTCCAGGTTCTCGATCTCCGTGTTCACTTCGAACACGCCGTCATTAACGTAACCCGTCTCTTCCTCATTGGTCTCCAATTTCTGCGTTGGATCCAGGAAACGAACATCAAATACCTTCTCCGGGGATACAATCTCTCCCAAACCGTACACCAGTTCATACGAGTGCTGCGCGCCAGCTTGAACCGTATCAGGCTCCCAATAGAAAGCCACGGCCGTATCGGCTGTACCGTAGTCATTTGTATCCTGCGTAAAATCAAGATTCTCGTCCGGTTCATATTCCCATTTCGTTCCGGCGAGATTGGCCCAATGGCCTACTACCATTTCATCAACGATGTTAATACCGCCCTCGAACAAGTTGTTGAATCCATAGGCAATGACATTTGTCGCCAGAGGATTGCTCAGATCAAGCTTGTCCCGCATCACCCAGTACGGTGGCAGTTTATGCAAATTGTATGCCTGCTCGTCCACGTTTTTGTCATAACCGAGCTTCTCTGGCTCATGAACCAGTTTGCGCTCCACCGTAAGTGGAACGGAATAATTCTGCCCGATCTGGAAGGCCGGGCCGTCATTGCCACCAACCGACGTGTCCAGCAATACACGTGACCCAATCTCTACCTTGGCATTTGTCGTATTCTCCACTACATATTGAACACGCGCATTACCGCCCTGATCCTTGTCTTCCTTCAACAGCAAAGTGATCACTTGGCTGATGCGAATACCTTGAACGGTCCATACGGTAACCAGGCTTTGGGTACCGTCATTTCCCGTAACGACCTTTGGAGGTGTAACCTCCGAGGTCCAGTTCGGTGCCATTTTGTACGGATTACCAAAGATTAGATCCGTTCCGTTGATGCGGAATGTTGTGAACGACGTCTCCGGGTTATCTCCACCAAAGATCATATCCACGCCGTTATCCTTTTTGCGGATTGGCTGGCCGTCTTCTGTACGAATGCTGAAGCGCCCACTTGCATTGTCCACTGTTACTTTGATAAATCCGTTCTTAATGGATGTCGTTCCCGCTGAGGATACGGCCGCTGCCGCGATGTGAAGTGGCAAGACGCTGATCAGCATGACCATGGCCATCAACGTTGCGATTATCCGAATGATTTTGTTCCGTCGCATGGGTGAACCCCTTCCGTTTCTCTAATTGGCCCGATTAACAAGCAGCGTGGAGTATACGCGTTCGCGCTCCTGATTTTGCACAATGATGGTGTACCATCCTGCTTTGGGCAGTGTAATCTTGAAGTCTTTGCTGATCAGTTCCTTATAGGTCACACGGGTAGCGATGTATTTCATCTGTCCTTCGCGCACCAGACCCGGGAAATAATAAATATCGTACGTGCCGAGTTCGTTCTCCAGCTTGGTTCCGCCAGCAGTCTCGATCGTACGGAAGTTGTTCACATTGAACGTGACCGTACCTGTATTCACGATTGCTGTTTCGGATTCGGTATCCGACAACGGAATGCCATTGGCCGTAACAAACATGCCATCTGTCGAACGAACAAACACCGTTTGCAGCGCGTAACCTGCATTGCCGAGTTGGTCCTTCGCGGTGTAACGAATGGTGTGTTTACCCGTCACCGTGAGGTTCAGTGGTTTCTCCACGTATTGTCCGCCTTCCAGCACGTATTCAGCAGCCGTCACCTGAATCTGCTCCGCAGATGTGAGATTGTCACTCACTGTGTATCCACCCAGATCGGTGACCAGATCAAAGCCTGGTTTGTTTTGCAGAACCGTTGTGGAAGCTTTGTTCAGACGGATCGTTGGTGCCGTGTTATCCAGACCCGCAATCGTAAAGTTGACCTGTTTCTTGTTACCAAGTACGTCTGAAAGTAAAATCGAATGCTCGCCATTGCTGGCGTAGTCGGCGCTAAAGTTTGCTACCGGGGTTGCCCCCGCATAGATCGTATTGCCTTCTACTACAGATGATGGCATCACAAGACCTACACGCACTTTGCCTTTGGAGTAGGCTTGATCCCCGATCTGCACCAGCTTGCTGTCATCGATGGTCTGTCCGTCGTTGTCTACTCGAACCATCGTAATCTCTTCTACAGCCGGGATCGATCCAACGAGTGTTGTAATCGCATCGGATTCCAGCTTTGCATTGTTCCCTGCGGCATCTGCCAATGAGAAGCGTGCTTTACTGCCCGAAGTCATGACCAATGAAGATTGGTTCGTCCCTAAGTTATTAGAGACCACCTGATAATCCTGAACTTGTCCCAGTTTCGGCAGCACTTGCGCCACAATCAGATTAGACGCGATCACATTGCTTGTTGTCGGTGCTGCGAAATGAGTAAATTCTCCGTTTGCATTGTACCCGTCACCCGCGCTATCCACGACAGCAGTACCACTAACGTAGCGGATCAACGCTTTGAGATCGGGATGGTTGTAGTGCATGACAATATCTGCTTCCGGCGGCGTGGTATCGATGTTGCTCACCGTTGCCGTCACACTACCCGTAAAGCCAACCGCATCTTCGTACTCAAACGTGAATTCTCCGTTCTCGCGGAACGTTCTGGACGACGTCGGCAGATTGGTGATGCGGATCGGTTCACTCGATTGCAGACTTACTTTAACCGTGCCATTCGTTGCCGCAATCGTGGAATACTTCACGTTTACCATTGGCGGCGTATCATCGAAGTTGGAGACGACGATGAACACGGTTGCTGTATTGCTGCCATCCTTCACGGTGAAGGAGTAACTTCCGTTGCGGTATATTTTGAACCGTTTGTTCGCCTCCAGCGTTTCCGGCATTTCCGGGTTGCTGTTCGTTGGCTTCACGGTTTTGCCATCAACGAGGTCGAACAGGATCTCTTGTCCTTCGTTCTTCCCACCATCTTGCACCTTCTCGCCTCCGCGAACCGGCATGATCTGCTCCAATGAAGCAAGTCCATATGCAGGGGCATCCTGAAGCTCGATCTCAGGTGTTACGATATCGCTGATATTGTCGTAGTAACCTTTGAATTTGACCCGAACCTGTGACTTGAGTTGTCCCGAATCGTTTGTATCAACAGGAACGCCGACATAGTTCGTATACGGCAGCCAAGTGCTCCAATTGTCTCCACCGTTGGTGGAAACGGAGTAGAAGTAACCTTCCTGTGCTGGCACATCAACCGTCAGTTCCATGATGGCGGTGTACCCGTCATCTCCTGGACCTTCCGTCCGAATCAAACGCGCGCTACCAACAGGTGGTTCACTGCTCAGATAAAACACGGAGAACAGACCACTTGTGTGGTAAAGCTTACTGTTACCCAAGCTATCGCTGGCCTGGACGTACAGACGGTAATTACCGTTGTCCTTTTTGTTGTCTACCTGCAATGTGATCAAACGATCCGCAGGGGACACGCTCCAGCCCTTGCCTTCCGGATCTGGTTCCTTCTCGTCTTGCCCGTCAACCACTTTGATCCATTGGTAACGAATGTTCTTGGCTGCTACGCCGTTAAAGTCCACCAACGTGTCAGACACATCAATCTGTACCGTCTGCTCTGGCATCGGATACAGATAACCCTGCGAACCGAATTTCGTGACAGGTGGCAGATGGTCGAATTTGTACTCCTGATAATAGTAGTAATAACGTCCCGTATCCTGCTGCTTGATGCGCACATGGGCGTACCAGGTCCCGTTCAACGTTTTGTCGGCAGGGAAGCTGTAGCGCTCGGCGGGTACATCCCCCAGCTTTGTTTCCTTCGGTTCATCCTCAAAAGCAACCCATTTGCTGTTGCCCACAGGACGTTCAGAGCTTTCACTATATTGATATTCAATCGTATCGATCGGTACACCGGCTACGGTGAAATCGGGGCCGTCATTGATTGCATAAGTGCCCGGATAGGCTTTGAACTTGGTTGAGATGACAAGCACATCGACTGCTTTGGGATCGGCTGTCGCTGAATGACCTGCCACATCCTCGGCTTTCGCATGCAGCTCGTATTGTCCACCTTTGGAGATCGCCGGATCATTCAATGTTGATATCTCAGCTTCACCTTGTGCGTTCAGCTCGGCATCCTGCCACCCAGAAGCGGCAGGGCTCTTGCCCACGGCCACGAACTGGTATTGCACCTTGTTATTTTTAATAGAAGAAGTCGGATCAGCGGCCTTAACCGTAATCTTCACATTGTCGGAGTTATTGTCCACGATGTTCGCAACTTCGACGGTTGGATCGTCATTGTCAATCTTCAACAGGCCGACATGGTACGACCAATTGGAATCATCCTGTTTGAAATCGGCCAAAGGCCACTGTACTGTATTGCCGTAATCGGACAGATTCGGCAGAATGCTTGAGCGATAATATTCCTCCAGTTCGGCAGGTGTCGCATCCGGATGTTGGGCAAGGTAAGCTGCACGTTCGTTGCTGCCTTTGTCGTATTGCATCCGTTGACGAGCCGAGTCCCAACTCATGTCGGCAGTCCATGTATGCAAATACCAGTTCCCGTTCAAACCTGTGCCGTCATCCGGCAGTTCTACTTTCACGCCATTCTGTCCGGTAATCAGTACAACGTCCTGGAAACCAGATGCATATAGTTCATCGGAAGGCTGCTTCTGCGTCAGGGAATACCGTTTCACTGCGGCAAAATTGTCGTTTTGCCCAGCGAAGGGATTATTCGGGCTCTGGTTCAGCACATAATACACGAGCCCTGAACCACTGCCTGGACGGAACAATCCTTTGCTCGTCTGACCGTTCAAGTCCGGATCGAATGCATTGATCGTGAATGATCCATTTCCTACGTATTGTCCTTCGGGAATGACTTCTCCGTCCTGATTCTCATAGACAAAATTCACTTCAGGTGCCGTATTGTCCACAGACAATCCAGCCCAATCAATCTTCTTGACTGGCTCAGTAAGCACGTTACCGGCGTAGTCCGTCAACGCCTTTCCGTCGCCAGGATTGCTGGCATGCTCCAAGGCAGCAGTCTCCAGCAATGACGTTTCAATGCTCTTGCCGTCTGGCACTGTCATACGAAACGTCCATGTATTCGTGTTCTGGCCGCCGACATATGCAGCAGTCATGCCATTGGCAAACTTGAGTCGTGTATCCTCGGTCGGGGTAAACGCGCTGATCACCTGTTCGTTAAGGTACACGGTAAAATCAACAACGTCGCCCTTGTTCAGCACAAGTCCCGTTAGTACTTCAGGCTGCACGCCGTTGCGGGAAGCTGAGTACTGCGGTACGCGTGCGTCGATAATGGTACGGAACGTACCGCTCGGGTTCGCGTTATCGGCAAAAGGAACTGTTCCAATGCCATTAAAAGCTGCAACGGGATTACCCGCACCATCGATGAAGCCCGCTGCATTCATCCGTTCCAGCAATGTTGGACGGTCCTCCTCGGAGGGCGCGATCAGGCGCTTCGGATCAATAGAAATGTTGCCTGTGCTATCATTTAACGCAGCCTGATACCGGAGGTTAAAAGTGGAGCGTGCATGAATGTTCCGATCCAGTCCACCCTGCGAAAAGTCACTGTATCCGTTATCTGCGCTCGTTAGATAATATACGGACGGATCGAAGCCGTCTCCACCCGGATTACTGAATAATTCCGTACGCATGAAGCTGAATTTGCCATCAATCCGGTCAGAGGCATTCTCTGCAGAATCTGGAAACACCGGCTCGCTGAAGTTCAGCGCCAGGTTGAGGTTACTTCCTTGCTTCAGGAACAATTCATTCTTTTGTACTGTAGGATCGGCATTGAATCGAACTGCCCCCGTATGGGTCAGTGTATTGCCGTTGTATGTAGGAGGTGTGATGTCGGCGAAATAGAGCTCAATGTCGTCGATGTTCTCTATCGTAAACCCCGTAATCGAAATTTGAATGGTATCATTAGCGCCAAATGAAATCCATGACGAATTTACGGAGGCCCCTGATTGCATTGCACCCTGCCTATATTTGGAACCTCCATTAACGGAAACATCCAAACTAGCTGCCATCGTCCAGGATCCTGTAAGACGTTTGATTTTCAATAGCATTTTGGCATCACCGCTTTCAGCCAGACGCTTCAAGACGGGATTGGATTGAACGTTAATCGTTCCGATGAATCTTGTATCCATTGCAAAACCCTTTTCAAAAGTCATGTAACTCGGTCCCAATGATTTTACATTCTTTAAATCAGTGGATACCCCCTGTGCCTTGCCAGCAAATATTCCAAAGCTGTTCGCTTCGTCCTTCTTCACGTTGTTGTTCCAGGAAGACATGTCTTCCCGATTGATGATTTTGCCGCCGCCATTCGGAATAAGAATATCCGTGTACTCCGCAGCTGCCGAAACGGTCGGCTGGTGTGGCCAGCTCACAGACGTCAACGTCAGCAAGGCAGCAAGCAGGCAGATTGATAACTTTTTGAACATGCGAGATTCCCCTTTTTCCCCGTTATGTATTCGACTTCTTCATCAGCTTGCGAATATCTTCGATCGTTACACAGATATGAATGCCAGTCATTGTCCGGAACGAACCGGAGATCAAGCCGATCACGCGACCCTCTTCATTTAACAAAGGACCACCCGACATGCCCGCAGACACCTGCGCGGAAGTCAGCAAGCGAATGACATCGTTCACCTCGGCGGTTGGTGCATTGACGATGCCCTCCGTAATGATCTTGCCATCCTTCAGCGGGTAACCGATTGCGAACGATCTTTGCCCATATCTTGCAGGCTTCTTGTCCCCTGACAGGGTAAGGACCGGACGTTTTTTACTATTCTGCACAGACAGCATAGCCACATCGGTTTCCGTGTCATCGCTCAGAACCGTTATCTTTTCAATGGAACCATCTTCAAATACAGCCTCGAAAGAAACCCCGTCCTTTACAACATGGGCTGCTGTAAGTGCTCTACCATTACTGATCAGAAAACCTGTACCTACCGTTTTGAGCGTTCCGTCCTTGCGATACGCTTTCAAGTAAAAAACAGCTTGCGCCGCAGACTGATACACTTTTTCAGCTCCCGATACCGTCACTTGTCCAGTTCCAGCGGCTTTGGTAACGGATACACCTGTATATCCATTCAGACATGCCACAGCAATTAGTACAGCCAGCAAGCCAATCATCTGACGCCGCAAACGCCATGATGTGATGCTCCTCTTCATTTCTCTCAACTCCATCAGCCCATAGTCGCGCAAAGATAGGTCTTTCGATGCTTTTTCTGCGTCCGTTCGACATATCTTGCTTCCGCATTATAATGGATCACAATAAACAAGGAATAAACAGAAAAAATTTTGTCGAAATGTGATTGCGCCCCCCAGAGATATTCGCTACAATGCCGATAGAATACAAGAGATTTTGTCCGAAGCGAACAATCTCTAAAGGAGCAGCATTTCGTGTTATTAAAAATTTCAGGCGTTGTCCTGACTGTTGTACTCGCTATTACCGTACTGCTGCTGTCAACGATCAGAGAACCACAATCTGCTGTGCTTCATGCCCGTCAAGGTGTTCTGGACCTCTCGGCCTGGAATCCTGAACAAGACGAGCGGATCAAGCTGGACGGGGAGTGGGAATTTTACTGGGAGCGATTGCTTCCTGACGAATCTGCAACATCGAATCAGGCTGGACCAACGAAAGCACCCGACACCTATGCAACCGTTCCCGGCTCCTGGAATCGACTTAAAGTGAATGGCGAACGACTGCCAACCCACGGCTTCGCCACGTATCGACTGGTGCTGCGTAACGCACCTGTTGAAGGAACGCTGGCGATCAAAAAAATGAACATTCGTTTTGCCAGCGAGATCTACATCAATGGCAACAAGCTGCTGGAAGACGGGCATGCTGTGGCAAAATCAGCAGGTTACCGACCAGGCAACTCCCCCCAGATTGGCTTTTTCCCCTATCATGGCGGTGACATTGAGATTTTGATTCGGGTGGCTAATTACGATTACACGGACTCTGGTATTCCGGGTCCACTCTTTTTCGGCGAACAAGCAGCCATGCTGAAAAAACATCAATTCAACACAGCTATCGAATTCGGCACGCTCGCTGTACTGGCTACCATTTCGATCATATTCCTCGTCAGTTACGTGGGGTCTGCACTCTACCGAAACAGGGACGATTCCCTACTGCTGATTGGTCTAATCTGTCTGTTATATGCACTCTATAACGGGATGATCAGCGAACGTGTGTTATCCATGGCGGGCACGGAAATTCCCTTTAGCACACTCTATAAATTAAAAGATTTCTGCTCCGTGGCATGTCTGGGTCTATTGACCTTTTACTTCTACCGATTCAAAACAGGCATCCTGTCCGGTATGCTCACAACGGTGATCCTGATCATTTTCGGAGCTTATTTATGCATGGTCGCGCTTCTGCCTATTTCCGTCTATGGGCTTGCTGCGCCTTACGTCGTCGTTATGTACACGTTGCTGCTATTGTGGTTGCTGTATCAATGCGCATCACAGTTTCTGACCAGTGAGAAGGGCGAACGGCTCTCTACTTTCTTGTGGTATGCGGCTCTCTTAAGCATCGTGCTGTACTGTCTGGACATTAATCTCTTCTCGATCTCACTCAAGGAAAACATGAACATCGGGCAGGCTTCCATTGTCCTGTTCAGCATCCTGATGCTGTTTCTGGCGGTGCTTCGGTTCTTCGAGGCCTATCGTACGGTCCGCACCCTCAAAGATCAGTTGCTCTTGCTGGACAAGGTGAAGGACGACTTCCTGTCCAATACTTCGCATGAGCTCAAAACACCGCTGAACGCGATTGTTAACATTAGTGAAAGCCTGCTTAAAGGCGCAGAAGGTCCCCTTACCGATGAGCAAGCGCACAATCTGGCGATCGTGACGGGAAGTGGCAGACGATTAACTTATCTGGTCGATGAATTGCTGGATTATTCGAAAATGAAACATGGCGACATCCCGCTCCACCGTTCTTCGACCGATCTGTACTCGTTTGTCGAATCGGTCATGCGTATGCACTCCTTCCTGCTTGGCGCGAAAAAGGTGGAGCTTATCAACCGCATCCCGTCGCATTTCCCGCCGATCTATGCAGACGGCAATCGACTGATTCAGATTTTGCATAATCTAATCGGCAATGCTGTTAAGTTCACGGAACGTGGCACGGTAAGCATCAAAGCTGCGGTTGTGCAAGGCAAAGCGGAGATACGCATTATCGATACCGGCCGTGGTATCGGTACGGACAAGCTGGAACATATCTTCCTGCCGTTCGAGCAGGAAGCAGATACGGGGCCAGTCGTTGCTGGTGGCACCGGTCTAGGACTGAGCATTACGCGCAAGCTGGTCGAGCTGCACGGCGGAACCATTCATGCGGAATCGGCACCCGGCATGGGTGCCACGTTCATCCTGACCTTTCCGCTGGCAGAGAATAAAGGAGAGAAACGTTCCAACGTCATGCCACTTACCATCGCTCCTACAGGTCCTGATAATCGGCTACTCCGGTTCGAAGAACCAACGATTGTACAAGGGAATAAAGACGAATGGATCATCGTTGTGGATGACGACTCAGCTAATTTACAGACAATAGTGAATCTCTTGAAGCTGGAAGGATACAGTTACGCGGTCACTTCACGCTCACCTTCGGTACTGGAATTGCTCGACCAGCTTCCCGCCGTGCATCTCGTCATTGCTGATATCATGATGCCCGACATGTCGGGTTACGAATTACTGGAACGGATCAGGGAGCGCTTCTCTCCTTCCGAGTTGCCTGTCCTCATGCTGACGGCGAGTAATAAAGCCAATCAATTGAAGTTGGCCTTGGAGAAAGGTGCCAATGATTTTGTATCCAAGCCGTTCGAATCGGAGGAACTGCTGGCACGGATCGGCGGTTTGACTCGGATGAAAACATCCGTGCAAGCTGCGCGAGATGCGGAAATATCTTTTTTGCGGTCACAGATGAACCCGCACTTTCTGTATAACGCCCTGAACGCCATTGCCGAATTGTGTGTGGATGCGCCGAATCGGGCAGAACAATTGATTTTGCAATTATCGAGTTACTTAAGGCGGAGTGTGCACTTTAAACATCTGGACTCAAAGACAAGCCTGATGAACGAACTGGAGATGATCGAGGCCTATGTAGCGATTGAACAAGCTCGCTTTGGCCCAAGGTTGGAGGTCATCATCGACGTGGATGCGGACGTGAACCGGAACATGGACATTCCACCGCTCACATTACAGCCCCTGATTGAAAACGCGATTCGTCACGGCCTGATGTCCAGCATTCACGGGGGCCGCGTCATGTTGTCTATACGTAATCTGAATGATACGGAAACACGGTTCACCATCGAGGACAACGGAATTGGTATAACCAGGGAACGGATGGATGAAATTCGGCAATCTACCGATGGCAGTAACGGCGTGGGAATATGGAATATCTCCAGCCGGTTGAACCTGCTGTATGGCAGACACCTTCAGATGGAAAGTCTGGACGGCGAGGGAACGCGGATTACCTTTGATCTTCCAAATCAACGTCTAAGCACAGATGGGAACGGGGGTTATGAAACATGAAGATGAAAGTCATCATCGTGGATGATGAGGATTTGTCTCTGAAGCGACTGAATCGTATTTTGACAGAAAGTGGTGAAGTCGAGGTATCTCGTGCGTTTCATGACCCGGAGGAAGCCTGTGAATATGCGGTAGAGAATAGCTTCGATGCGGCATTTCTGGACATTACGATGCCTCGCATCTCAGGTATGCAACTCATTGGTGAATTGCGTAAACATCATCCTTCACTTCCAATCGTGCTGGTGACTGGATATGAGGAATATGCGGTGCAGGCCTTCGACAAAGAGGTGATCGATTACGTCATCAAGCCGGTCACGGCTGAGCGACTGAACCGCAGCATCAAACGGTTGCAGGAAAAGCTTCACAAGTCCGTGACAACACCTGAACCAGCGGTGCCTGGACCCAAACTGAACGTTCGTCTGTTCGGTGAATTCACCGTGTTCGGCGGAGCCGGAGCAGACAGTCCCATCAAGCTTAGAACGCCCAAGACGGAAGAATTGCTGGCATTCTTGCTGTATACCAAATCAACCACCCGAGATGCCTTGGCTGATACGTTGTGGAAGGACCTCAGTCCGCAGAAGGCCTGGACGAACATCAATTCCACACTGTACTACGTGCGGCGTGCCATCGGCGATAACAGTGACGTGCCGATCATTCTCAAGGACAGAAACGGTATCCGTATCGACCGGGAAGCGATTGACTGCGATCTGTACGAGTTCGAGACTTTGTTCCGACAGATGCGTCAGGCCTCGGCACATCGCCCCGATCTCTTCGAGCGGATGGACACGTTGTATACGGGTGAACTTCTGAAAGGAAGGCATTATGAGTGGGCTTTCGCGTGGTCCAGACAGCTGGAACTGGATTTCATCATGACGATGGAAACTGCGGCCCACTATCACGCGAAGGCAGGCGAGCCGTTACGAGCGCTGTATTATTTTGAACGTATCCTCCAGATTGATTCGATTCGGGAAGATATTCATCGCGAGATCATCCTGTTGTACCTATCGCTTGGACGAAGAACCGAAGCGCAGCGCCAGTATCTGGTGCTGGAGGAATTGCTCCAAGAAGAGCTTGGCTCCAGTCCGGCAGCGGATATCAAACAACTGCTGCAACAATCATAAAATAGCAAAAAAGCCCATGCCTTGGCGATAATGAACTGCTCCCATCGTAGTCTTCTACGGTCTACTATGACAGGGAACAGTTCAATGTTGCTTTAGGCTTGGGCTTTTTTTCAACATAGATGGACGTTCGCTCGTTCGTCTTGGTCGGATGATTTTACATCATCATTGTCTAGAATCAATTACTCATTTATAAGTTTTTCTGTATTAAGGGTAAAGCCTTCAATCACAACATCTTCGTCCACTTCAATCATGATGCAACGTCTGCCTTGATAATTCACCTGCTTCACATATCTCAGGTCTTGCGGGCTAACCGAAATCGTAGCAACCTTGGTCTCAATCTTAATGGACTTGGACGTAAACTTCGGCATAACACTGGTTGCCTTCATCTCATAGTTCTTGTTATCAACGATCGTTTCGAAGGCACGTTCTACTTTCTCCGTTGTCAGATCCTCTATACCGCTTGCGGTCAGTACACGTTCCAGATCTTTATAATCCAGCTTCGGAGGTTCTTCCTCATGGGACTCTTCGTTAATCTCGATGACTCGGTTGATCTCCTCGTATACATGTGCAATGGTGGCTGAATCGAGCTGTTCACCGGCCACTTCCTTGACGATATCTTCGAAGATCGCCCGTTCTTCCAGTGCGGTTACGGATCTTTCTCCATTCAATACATTTTCAACAAAATGCGGATCCGGGAAATTGGATTTCCCTGTACAATAGAGTACACGATTCACATCGGAGTAGTTGTCCGTTACGCTAGGATACAGGAACCCTTGCTCTGGCGTGCTTAATTTGATAATTGGATCGATAATTATGTTGTATTTGAATTCTCTCTCCACGTAATCAAACAAGAGTGTCTTCCGCTGCTTCTCCGTGGAATTCACGCTGCACAGAATGAACGGATGGGCGAACACCTCGTTCTTCTCACTCTCTTCCGTGGCTTCGTTTCTAGCCTTGGTCGGCAGATAATACTGTCCACGCACGAACGTAGCTACCATGTCCCGCTCAAACTTCGTATCCACCAACATTCGATCCACGAGCAGCAGCATCAGATCCTGCCATTCATCCGGATCACCTGTAACCAGAGCCTGGTGAAGCAGTACCTGTGCCGGGTCCTCCGCCGCTTCCTGGAACTTCAATTCAAACAACTTCTGATCCAAATCACCTGTCAGCAATTTTTTGAAATTGCCCATGTACAGCTCCTGTTTCTCTCTGTCCACCAGTTCGAACGGGTGACGCTCCCAGTGATAGACCTCATTGGTTTCCTTCGTAATATACACGTTGAGAATATCGTAAATATTCAGTAGATCGTGATCGAGTTTAAACTGCTTGCGTATATGCGCGACTTCTTTTTTATTCATGATTCGTTAGACAACTCCCACAATATATAATTTTATCTGCGTGCAGCTCTATATCCTAAAAGCCAGTGCTCCCTTGGAAGTCTTCATCTGAGCAGTAGGTCACAACTGGGCACAGCTATGGAGTAGCTGGATCAAGCCGTTCTTGCTCTCCATTTCTGTACTCTCAGTGAAAAATTATATCATATAATGATGACGATTAATGAGAATCAATCTATGGTATTTCCCTCTTTATCACGATCCATTTTTGAATATGGAAAATAGCTCACCGTATGGGAGGCACGAATGAGATTAAAAGAAAACAGAAAGACGCAACAGGAATGACTCCCGTGCGTCTTTTTTCGTTGTTTAACGATTCTTAAAAAATTAATTACTGCTCGGCAATATATCCGTATTCAACAGGGGTGCTCTGCTGGAAGAAACTTTCCTTGTTTCCCGCAAAAACAGTAATCCCATAAACAAGGACACTCCGCCAATAATAATCAGCAATGCCCCCAACTCCTGACTGTAGGCTGTCAGCGCCCCGTCCCTAAACGCCATTCCACGAATCAGACGGTTAAGCCAGTTCATGGGTAATGCCCATGCGAACATTTGGAACGGTTCTGGGAACGCCAGCGGCGTTAATTGAATTCCCGTAGCCAGAAAGGAGGGATACAATACAAAACTGGTTCGTAGGCTTACTTTCGACATATCTTTGGCAGTGTATCCAATCAGCATACCCATGAGTGACAAAGCAACAGCATAAACAACTAACGGAATGATAAAAAGATAAGCCTCTGCTTCAAACCGCATTCCCCCCACCTGCTTTAATAATCCATAGGATAGAAGCAGTGAAAGTGAACTCAACACAGCGTAAGGTACACTCCGAACCCATAGTTGAAAAGGTGACTTTCCGTTGGCAAACATTTTCCCTTCCTGACGAAGCCGAGGTACAATCGATCCTGCTGCGCTTGTCGTAATCATCAATACTACGATATTCACAAATCCAAGTACCATAAAACCTACATAACTGGAGGTTGGATTAAACAGCATCCGCTGCTGAAGGGATAACGGTGACACAATTCCTTTAGCAGTCTCGGCATCCATCCCTTTTTGGACCAGACGTGTCATGGAAAGGGTCATATTTTCCGTCTGGATGATCTCCTGAATCGCAGTGCGAACACCGGTTAGCCCCGAGGGCATCGTGTTATCCATCAATATGCCGATATTCGTCGATTTCCCTTGTTGTTGGCGCAATCCCAACTGATTGGGAAGCATAATGACCGCTACAGCCTGCTCATTGGCAAGCAATATTTCAGGACTCATTCGGCTCGCATATAAGCTTTTGACGCTCATGTATTGTGACGCATTTATTTTGGAGATCAATTGCCGTGAATATTCGCTATGATCCTCATCAATGACCACAACTGGTGATTTATTAAGTTGATTCTGCGAGAACATTAATCCGAAAAATAAGGCTGCAATCATTGGCCCAATAAAAATTAGCCGTATATACTTACTCCCTGCGACGTACTTCCACTCGTCAATCAGTGATTTCATCAAGTTTCACCTCTGCTGTCATCCCCGGAAGCAAATCGGTATTCGAATCCATCGATATTCGGACCAGAAACATACTTAAATCGGCTTGCCCTTTTTCCCGCGACATACGCAAGTTCGCAAACTGAGGAGCAGTTGAGATGGAAATAACGCTCCCCTTCACCTGCGTTGGCTGATCCAAATACGGGAAATGAACATCAATGCTTTGATTCACTGCAAGCTGTTGAATTTCACTTTCCTGTATGTAAAGGTCGGTGTAATACGTATTCTTTTGCACAACTGCTAGCGGGACTCCTGCTTGGACTTGATCCCCCTGCTTTACAGCAACTCGGTCAACCAACCCGTCATACGGTGCGAGTACATCCACATCTCCCTCCCCTGCTGATTTCACTTTGAGAAGAACCTCTCCCTCTTTCACAAAGTCCCCCGTAGATGCACCAACCTCTGCAATCGTCCCGGGACTATTCTGATAAAATAAAGTCGTTTGCTCTGCCTCAAGTATGCCTTGTTTCCGGCTCTCGGCCTGACTTACAGCATCCTTCCCTTTAACCGCAAGAAGTGAACCTCCAATAATAAACACCATCGCAATTCCGATATACAAACCTGCTTTTATCTTCATTCTTATATCTCTCCCATTCCCAATCCTCGTGTATATAAGTTGAACTAAAAATATTTACACTGGACACTCCGATGACAGAACAACCTTCCGATCGCTGTTATCCCCAGATTTTTTGATTCCTTTTATAAAGGGTAAATCCAGTGATAAAGGCGAACGCTCCGCTTCTTCAGGTTCTTTCTGTCCTCTCCGTTTCGTGTAAATGTGTAGTTCAATTTATATAGTTAAATTTGCTGTGCACTTTTACTTTTCATCATCATTTTGGTGACCGCGTTCTCGGCTGCTTCCATGATCACTTCTCCCAAAGTCGGATGAGGATGAATCGTCATGGCCAGATCTTCCACGGTTGCCCCCATCTCAATTGCGAGTGCGAGCTCCGATATCAGTGTAGATGCCTCCACGCCGACGATTTGCGCGCCAATGACAATTCCTGATGTCGGGTCAGCCACTATTTTCACAAAACCTTCGGTTTCCCTTAACGCCAACGCTCTTCCGTTGATTCCGAAAGAAGATTTCCCAATAACCACCGGAATGGCCTGTGCTTTGGCTTCCGTCTCATTTACCCCAACACTGGATAGCTCCGGATCAGAAAACACGACAAGCGGAATCACCTTGTAATCCACTTTGGAGGTAAGACCCGCAATGGCTTCTGCGGCTACTTTGGCTTCATAGGATGCCTTGTGGGCAAGTGCCGGACCGGCTGTAATATCTCCAATGGCATAAATGTGCGGGATAACCGTTCTGCACTGTTCATCCGTGTCAACCAGTCCCTTGTTTGTTACGGGCAAACCTATGCGTTCCAGTCCTAACTGGCCGTCTGTATTGGGTTTCCTGCCGATCGTAACCAGTACATATTCTGCTGTAACTTGTTGCTGCTCCTGTTTTTTTGAATAATGCAGTGTAACGGAATCCGCTTTGTGCTCCACCTTTTCAGCAATCGCTCCGGTTACGATCTGGATGCCATCCGCCTTCAATTGTTTGACTACAGGGGCTACAAGTTCCCCCTCGAATCCAGGCAATACTTGGGCCCCTCCCTCCAGAATCGTTACCTTGGTTCCAAATTTGGCATACATCTGTCCAAGCTCCACCCCAATATACCCTCCGCCGATCACAACCAGACTACTCGGAACCTCCTGTAGAGATAATGCTTCTGTGGAAGATAAGATGCGACCTCCAACTGGAAATGCTGGCAGCTCAATTGGACGAGACCCCGTTGCCAGTATGAGATTTTTAAAAGAAATGCTTTGCTCCTGTCCAGTTTGTTGGATCATGGCTGTGTGCTCATCCACCAGACTGGCCTCTCCTTCCAGAATGGTCACACCCGCAGTCTTTAACAAATAGTGGACGCCACCTGCCTGTTTATTCACAACCCCCTGTTTAAAATCCTGAGCAGTCTTAAATGTAGCTGCCGCGTCAGCTTGATTGAACTGTCTGAACCAATCATAGCGATGCGATTCCGCAATTAAGGCTTTGGATGGTATGCAACCCACATGTGTACAGACCCCGCCAAGCTGTTTACGTTCAACAATTACCGTCTTCATCCCCAACTGCGAAGAACGAAGCGCCGCCACATATCCCCCTGGACCTGATCCAATAACTAACGTATCCACAGATTCAAGCTTGCTCATAGTCTGATACCTCCCGATTTGAAGTCAATTTAAAATATGATGACCGTAATATATTATAACCATCATATTTTAAGGCCGTCAACAATCGTATTGGCCCTTTTGAAAATGAACAGATATCCAGTCCCCAGATTGACAGGCTTTATTATGATGACTATAATATTTTAGAAAAGCAGAACGATGAAGCTATGGAGTGAGTGATCATGCCCTATCCCAAAGGACATAAAATAAAAGTACGAGGTAAGATTGTTGAGAGTGCGGCACGAGCTTTTCGCACCAATGGTATCCAGGAGGTGAGCGTCCCGTTTATTATGAAGGGAGCTGGATTAACTCACGGAGGGTTCTATTCACACTTTGACAACAAGGAACAATTGGTTGCCGAAGCCTGTGAATATGCCATTAGTGATACCATTACACTTCTACAGAACGTGGCTGATCAGGAAGAGCAGGATTCCAAAATTAATAAAGTAATCGATTATTATTTGAGTCCGTATCACCGCGACCAAACGGAAATGAGCTGTATTTTCCCCGCCCTTTCCAGCGAAATATCCCGTTCGTCCGAAGAGGTTCGGCAGGTATTTACCCATGAATTGGAGCGGATGATCACTTTTATCTCCAATCTGGCTGAGATCGATGTGTCCAGAGGTCGTGCACTGTTCAGTACAATGGTTGGCTCGCTTGTACTTGCACGCTCTGTTAGTGATCCTGAGCTTAGCGACAGCTTTCTCTCAGCGGGCAGGCAGCAAGCCAAAGAAATGGTTAAAAGGAACGATATGTAGAGGTTTCGGTTTTTTATATTATACGTAGATTTGATGCTGCTATATCGAGTTGAAAACACAAATAGACCGCCCACCCTTGCAAAGGTTGCGGTCTATTTAGTCGGTACCCTGCTTGTTAAGCCCACCGCCCTTAAAAGCGGCTATTGCGTCAGAGAGTCGTGTTACCGCACGGCTCTCTTTGCATTATAAGCTGTTTCTGTCCTCATTATAACATGGAGATTGTGGATTTCAATCCCACGATAACCATATGTTCCATATGTTAAAACTGACGATACGGCGAAAATTTCAGCATCTTACATATTTACGCTTGAAACCCGTTCGCCCTTTATCCACTGCCTTTTGGATATTCTCAGAGGCATTCAGCAGCTTGCTCTTGGGCATGTCCTTGTTCACTTCGACAGGGCCAACGGCCTTGGCCGTTTCCACTGCCTGATCATGCAACGGTTGATAGGATGTTGCAACGGTATACAGGAAGTTGTTCATCGAATATTTCGTTCGTTCCGGAGATTCATGAATCGTCTTTTTCACCTGTTCCAGCATCTCCATCAGTTTATTCTCCGAAAACTCAGCATCCTTTCGACTGCCGAGCAACCAACAGTAACAGCTCCATCCCGCTGACATTCTCAGTTCATCCCCACTAGCAATCCACGCATCGGAAACCTCTTGCGCAATGTCTGTCTCGGCTAACGTCACAGCAACGATAAAGTCAGAGATCATGTAAAAATAAGCAGCGTCAATCCAACGGTCAAAATCAGCTTCCGTCATCGCTTGAGGATCGGCAATCACGCCCGCAAAGTACATCGCATCATAATTCCCCGTTGCATATAGTTGCTCTGCCAAAGGTTGATCCTTTTTGATCCGCTTCGCCATTGGTTTCATCGCCCCGGTTGCCACGCCAAATAGCGGTTCATGCGCACCATTGGAGATATAGATTTTTTTCGTTCGTTCTTTGCCCAGCGCTTCAAGCTCCTGCATCACTTCATCTAGATTCATTTTGCAACACTCCCAATCGTATAAATTATATATCTGATCAAATCAAACAGACACTTATGTTTAACGAAAAACCGGATAGGTAAATCGCTCATTATCCGATTCAAACCATTCTGCCACCTAAATAATCGTTCTGGTAAGATTGTTACCTTTCGCATGATGAACTACCACTGGAGTATTTTTCCTGAAAGAACAGAATACTATTCAAATTTCCCTGTGGCTCTGACAACCTGTTCGAGCATTATCACCGATCATAACATCTATACCATTGTTTCGCACAGATCCCTGAAAAGATAGATATAACTTCTTCGCAGACAGACATTTTTCCTTTCTTATGCTTCTACCGGCAACTTCTGATACCTGCCGAGAGCCTGATTGGAAGAGCTAATTCCCCCAGCACAAGCAGAGCAACATATGTCCATGTCCAAGCAACGTTAAGCTATGGCAGGATACGTCGCTCATCGTTTATGTTCAGTTTAGTGTTGTTTACAAAACCGAGATGAGGAAGGATGCGAGAGCATGAGCAACAATCAAGTGTTAGGCTTTGCCCCTGCCCTGGGCTGGAATTCGTGGAATACCTTTACGTGGGATATTAACGAACAATTAATTCGGGATGTCGCTGATGTGTTTGTGTCGGAAGGTTATCTGGCCGCTGGTTACGAGTACATTGTCATTGATGATTGCTGGAGCCTGAAGGAACGTGATGCGAGCGGCAATCTGGTGGCTGACCCGGAGAAATTCCCGAGTGGAATGAGAGCGCTTTCCGATTATATCCATAGCAAAGGACTAAAGTTCGGAATGTATTCATGCGTGGGTACACATACATGTGCCGGGTATCCAGGCAGCTTCGAGCATGAATTCCAGGATGCTGCCCTTTTTGCCGAATGGGGCGTTGATTATTTGAAGTATGATTACTGCTTCAAGCCGCGCCATATCTCAGGAGAGCTGCTGTACAAACGCATGAGCCTTGCGCTCAAAAACTGCGGACGCGATATCCTGTTCTCCGCCTGCAACTGGGGAGCTGACGACGTATACGATTGGATTCGGGAGTCGGGGGCTCATATGTACCGCTCCACCGGCGATATCCGTGACAATTGGGATTCAGTGAAGGAACTTGCCCTGTCCCAATTGGGAAAACAAAGCTACACCGGCTCCTTCTGCCATAACGACATGGATATGCTGATTGTAGGTATGTACGGTGGAAGCAACAATGATTATATTGGCAGCATCGGAGGATGCAACGACATCGAATATAAAACCCACTTCTCACTCTGGTCCATGATGGGGTCCCCATTAATGATCGGATGTGACGTGCGCAAGGCTAACCAGATTACAAAGGATATTCTCCTGAATTCTGACCTGATCGCTATCAATCAGGATGTAGAAGCGCGCGGAGCTTACCGCATTAAACCAGAGCCGCAATGGTTTCACACAGACGATGTATTTATGCTAGTGAAGGTACTCACAGATGGCGACCTAGCTATTGGCTTCTTCAACCTGAGTGACAGCCAGCGGGAATTGTCTTTGCAGTTTTGGGATATGGGTCTGCCTTACGCTGCCGGTTATGCGCTGTCCCTGTATGACTGCTGGGAACATCAAGAGCTTGGCGTATTCCGTGAACGCTTCGCTCCCGTTGTCGCAGCACATGATTGCCTCGTCGTCCGGGCCAAACTGGTGAAATAGATGGCTCAACATCGCCTGTGCACCTCCTGTCAGGTTCCGCTCTCTTCAGACGATGTGGGCATCTACCTCAAATTGATCTCGCGCTCTGCCCAGCAATTTCTGTGCATTGATTGTATAGGAGTGAAGCTGAACTGTGGACGTGAGCCTATTGAGAAGCTGATCCGTTATTTCCGAGAGTCCGGGAACTGCGCCCTGTTCCGTTAACGTTATACTTTGGTCCGGTGCAGCATCATGTACGCTGTTGGCGTGTGTGAAGTTGCTTTCTTAAATACTTTGGAAAAATATAACGGATCATTGTAGCCGACAGAATAGGCTACCGATTGAATCGGCAGGCCCGACGTCTTCAGCAGTTCACAGGCGCGCTCGATTCGGCAGGATGTAATATACTCCAAAACAGACTTGCCGGTTGCTGCCTTAAACAGACGAAACAAATAACTGCGCTCCAGATTAACTGCTTTTACAATCTCCGTGACGGTCAATGTCGGCTTCCAGTAGTTCTGCTCGATGTACTTTCTCGCCAGCCAGACATAATCCTTGGCGTCCACCTGCGGCTCTTTCGGATAATGCTCCATATAGTAGGAGAGCAGCAGACGCAAACGTGCATCCGCCCGTAGCAATTCATAGGATGATGCACCCGCGTTCCAGGCAAGATGGAAAAAAGGCTGTAGTGTCTCCGGCGAGACCGACACCACGGGTTGTACCTCTGAAAGCTGTGTCAGCCCCAGCAACCGCCCGGCATCCTCACCGCTAAACTCCACCCAGACGTACTCCCATGGATCTTGCGGGTCTGGATAATAGTAAATCTCTTTTTGCGGAAATATGATAAAGCTTTCCCCCGTAACTAGCCGAAAAACGCGGCCGCCCGTCTCCAGCGTCCCTTGGCCGCGGATAATATAATGCAGCGCATAAACGTCACGCACACCTGGTCCCCATTGGTGAGGGTTAGCTGGCTTGTGACCACCGCTGATAAAATACAAATTACTGGCTCTACTGCTCTCATGCCAAATCGGATTCAACCTTGATTCCCCCTTTCTAATGCCACGTTGATCAGATGTTCGGTAACGCTTACACGCTAAATCCAGAGAGGAGATTGTTGTATGCTTAGAATGGTTACGGTAGAACATGGACAATTGCAAGGACTGCCCGCGGCGGACCCGCGGATTACCAGCTTCAAGGGAATTCCTTTTGCCGCACCTCCTGTAGGTGAGAATCGCTGGCGAGCTCCGCAGCCGCAGTCGTACTGGGAAGGTGTACTGCAAGCTTTTGATTTTGCCCCCATCTCCATGCAAGCCCCAACAGTCATCGATGATAACAATATCTATACCCGTGAATGGGCCGTTGATCCCGACCTGCCCATGGACGAGGATTGTCTGTATCTGAATGTCTGGACACCAGCCAAGCGTACGGACGAGAAGCTGCCTGTTTTTGTCTGGTATTTCGGCGGGGGCCTACAAGTCGGCCATACAGCCGAAATGGAATTTGATGGCGAGCGAATCGCTCGTAGAGGTATTGTCGTTGTGACGATTAATTATCGGCTGAATGCCTTTGGCTTCCTGTGCCATCCTGAGATTAGTGCCGAATCCCCCCATGCACCCGCCAACTTTGGTCATCTCGATCAGCAAGCAGGTACCCAGTGGGTCAAACGCAACATTGCCGCCTTTGGCGGTGATCCAGACCAGATCACCATCGGCGGACAGTCGGCAGGCGGAGGAAGTGTACTCAGCCAGATGACTTCTCCGCAAAATAAAGGCTTGTTCCAGCGAGCCGTCATCATGAGCGGTGTAGCTACCGAGTTGTACCCGAATGTCCGCGTGCCTTCTGTCCGTTCCACACTAAGGGATGCAGAGCAAGCAGGGGTTGAATTTTTCGGCTTCCTGGGCGTATCTTCCCTGGCTGAGGCGAGACAACTGGATGCTGAATATCTCCGTGACAAAGCACTCGAATACAAAAGCTTTTGGGGAACCGTCATCGACGAACAATTCTGCGCAGGTGATCCGTTTACTCGTTTTGTTCAGCAGGAGCGCGAGGCGATACCCGTAATGCTGGGGCATACGTCTTCCGAATTTTGGACCCGTCCCGCCGCAGCCAATCTGGAAGAACTGAAGCAGATGGCTGTGGAGTTGTTTGGCGAGGATGCTCCTGCCTTTTTACAGCTATGTGAGGCTGATACCGGCCAAATCGAACATGCTCTGCAACAAGCATCGGTCCGCATGATCCAACATGCCATTCTGCTCGCCATCCGGGCGAACAGCGGTCATCTGTCTGAAACGCCTCTCTACTATTATAACTTCGACGCCGAGATTCCGGGCTGGGATCAGCCAGGCACTTTTCACTCCGTCGATCTGTGGTTTTTCTTCGAAACACTCGCCAAATGCTGGCGGCCATTCACAGGCAAGCATTATGATCTGGCCCGCCAGATGTGCAATTATTTATCCAACTTTATTGCTACAGGTGACCCAAACGGCTCGGACTCCACCGGAAAAACGATGCCTCATTGGATTCCTTGTACTACGGAACAGCCGTATCTCATGGAATTTGGCGATCAGGCTCAATTACAGCAGGCTGAGCCCGGACCGATGC
This sequence comes from Paenibacillus sp. FSL R7-0026, assembly GCF_038004485.1. NCBI lineage: Bacteria > Bacillati > Bacillota > Bacilli > Caryophanales > Paenibacillaceae > Paenibacillus > Paenibacillus sp. FSL R7-0026. Next base: position 887,101 of record NZ_JBBORG010000001.1, on the reverse strand, counting down.
TCGCGTTTTTAATTGAACAATATTTCAAGAAACAGAATGCACCTGTTGTTTAAAACATGAGGTTTGCCCTCTCACGATATATGTAAGAGCCATGCTGTCGCATGGCTCTTTTTGTATAGTGTGAATGGTAGAGCGATGTTCATTCGCCCATGCCTATTAGCAAGCTTCTCCACTACAGCAGTCTAAGGTAACAAAATCAGACAGCCAGAGAAATCCCACGGAAGACAATCAGCATCATTTCAAGAGATTCGTTATATATGAGTCTGTGTTGGTTTATTGATGATGACAGGTAGCGTAATCTGTAGTGAAAAGATATCCTTTTCCTGCGACACCGTCAACGTCCCGTTATGCTGCTGAATCATTTTCTGACAACTAACGAGCCCAATTTCGTTGCTATCATTCTTTTTGCCACCATGTTTAATCTTATTCTCCACCGCAAGAATGACCCATTGTTGCTTCAAAGAAATCTGGATATGAACGGGATGCCCTGGATCTGCGTATTTTCGAATATTAGAAAATATGTTATCCATTACGCGACGCATGGCGACTAGATTGATTTCCAGCAAAAACTCCTCATGATGTGCATCTGTCTGAACCTGCACATCTATATCGTCCAAAACCACTAATTGCTCATCTATGAGTTGATCGATAAGTGCTCTGCCCTCATACATTTCAAATTCTACTTCCTCTTCTTCAGCGGCCGAGGATACCGTGAAATATTCGAATAGTTTGTCTGACAGCACTTTGATCTGATAGGCCTTCTCCCGGCTATTATGAATATACTGCAACAGATCCTCATGTGTCTTATATTTGTTGAGCTCTATGATATCCATATATCCTAATAGAATCGTGAGTGGCGTTCGCAAATCATGGGAAATCGCCGTGATCAATTCACGGTTGGCCATCCTGACCCTCTCCTCGCTGTCCAGCCGCTCCACAAATGATTTCCGCATCTCATCAATACTCTGGGCCAGAGATGACAGTTCATCCTTTCCCGATATCGTAATCGAATAATCCAAATTTCCACCTTCGAGTATTTTGATCTCTTGTTCAAGCACCCCAATATAAGATGTTTTCTTATTAATCATCAGTAGAAAGGAAACAATGAACACAATGGCCGCTATAAAAACACCAATAATCAGAATGAGGTTGTAATATTGATACTCATAAAAGCTAACCAAGTATATCTGGGCATCCTGATCCGCAAAATGGATGGTGGTGATGGGTATCTTTGATGGCACGAATTGAGTTAACAACTCTTCATTAATGGCAGGATCAATCTCCGTGTTGGAGGAAAATATCAATTTGTCTTTTGCAAAAATATACAGATTTAAGTAGCGCTCATGTCTTATCCAAGCAGACAATTGCTCATGATCACGGGTTGACACGTTCTGGTTATCCACAAATGCTTCAAATCGATCAAGCGCATCTTGCTGCCTGTTCTCTACAAAAGTGGATTTGCTTAAATAACTATCCAATACAGTCTCGCCAACAACTTGTAAAATAACGAGTGCACTTATGGAAATAACCAAAGAAATGACAACCGCCAGAACCAGTTTAATCTTCAGCTTTTTTCCGATTAATAATCTATTCAATTTTGTACCCCTTCCCCCAAACGGTCTTCACATATTTAGGGTTCTGCGGGTCATCCTCTAGTTTGCCTCTCAAATTACGAATATGAACCATCACCGTGTTATTACATGTATAAAAGTAGGGTTGCCCCCAAACACTCTCATATATATTTTCTGCCGAGAATACCTTTCGTCGCTTCTTAGCCAACAGCAGCAAGATCTGGTATTCAATTTCAGTCAGAGCAATCTCCTTCTCCCCAACAAACACGGCTTTTGAATCCTGATGGACGGTAAGATCCTTAACGATAATTTGGTCCTTTTCTTCGGTCTTCTCTTTGCCACGATATACATAATACCTCCGCAGTAAAGCCTTCACCCGCGAAACGAGTTCTGTATAGGAAAAGGGTTTGGACAAAAAGTCATCACTGCCTGAGGAAAAGGCCAATTGTTTGTCAGAATCCTGCGTTTTCGCCGTGAGAAACAGGATCGGTGCGCTTGTTTGTTCACGAATCTCCAGACACGCCTTCAGCCCCGATTTATTGGGCATCATCATATCCAAAATAATGAGATCCGTCTCTTCGTTCACTTTATCAATCGCATCTTGACCATCTATCGCTTCAATCACTTCATAATTCTCACTCTCTAACAAAATCCTTACAATTTCACGAATTTCACTGTTATCATCAGCAATTAGAATTTTCTTGCTCATCTGATCCCTCCGTCTAATTTCAGTATAATATGCGCTATTAGCGACTACCAGCAAATACAATCGACTTAAGAATTCTTCAGAAGTTATGTAGGTATCTCTTAATAATTTCGTCTTATACTGTAAATATGTAGAAGTTATTAGACAAAGGGGTCGTCAGGTATGCCACAACCTTCGAAAAAAGTAATGATTAACATATTGTTGGGTCTGTTCATCATGTTGTCCATTGGTCTACTGGTGTATTATTCTCCTGCCCTTATTAAAATCATGTCTTCCATAGACAACTTCAGAGCATATATTCATTCAACAGGCCATTGGGGTCCGGTCATGTTTATTTTATTCCAGATTCTTCAGATCGTGGTTGCACCTATTCCAGGAGAAGTGGTACAGATTGCAGGCGGTTATATCTATGGGGTTACACTTGGGTCCTTGTATACTACAATAGGTTTGATTATAGGCTCAGCGATCGCCTTTTATTTCACTCGTTTTATCGGTCGCGCCTATATTTCACGGCTAATGCAAAAGAAAAATAATAAGTGGATGTCGTTAATTCATGATGAGAAGAAGTTCTCCGCTTTTTTATTCATCTTTTTCGTAATTCCCGGCTTGCCCAAAGACATGCTTGTATTTGTCGCCGCACTTACATCGATTAGTTCGTTTAGGTTCTTCACGATCCTTATCGTTGGTCGTCTGCCATGGATCATCGCATCTACCGTTGTAGGGTCCACGATTCATATGCAACAATACACAATCGCCATTATTATTTCTGTTATCGCTGTAATCGGGTTTGTACTCGGTTATATCTATAGGGAGAAATTGGTGGGATTGTTCTCCCGGTCAGACAGTACCAAAGCCAAACCCAAGGCAATACCCAGTTATAGTACGAATAGGGCGTCTCGTAAAATAAAAAGAGATACAACATGAACAAAGCCAATCTATTGATATGAAAACCGGAGGTAAATCATCTTATGCAAATACTTAAAACCAATCGATTAATCCTGAGAAATTTCACCGTAACGGACGCAGCCGGACTATTGGAATACACGGCAAATCCCAGAGTAAATTGTTTTATGGATCAACGAATTTCAACATTGGAAGACGCTGCGGCAGAGGTCGCAAAAAGAAGCAGTGACGATTCCCACATCGCGGTTTGCCTGAAAGACAGTAACGAGTTGATCGGTGAGCTGTTTGGTATGAGGGAAGATCGGGATTCCGATACAGGTAAGGATTCGAATTCAGATACGTATAGTATTGGTTGGAATTTTAATGGAAGATTTGAAGGAAAAGGATACGCCAGTGAGAGCGCCAATGCTTTCATCGAAAATCTCTTTATGGAACAGGGAATCAGACGACTGTACGCCTATGTCGAGGATGATAACTTCCGTTCTCAGAAACTGTGTGAGAAGCTGGGCATGCGCCGGGAAGGGCTTTTTTTGGAGTTCATTTCATTTGTCAAAAATGAGGACGGCACACCGAAATACGAGAATACGTATCAATATGCTTTGTTGAAAAAGGAATGGCTGGCAAAGCGTGAATCGCTGTAATAAAGAAAGACATGCTTGCCTCATCATTAGTTTAAAAAAGTTATAGAAATGAGAACGTACCATACGTACGTTCCACAACAAATACGGCGGCTTCTCCCTGGATAGATTCCAGAGGGAAAGTCGCCGTTTTATTATCGTGCAGAACACTATTGATCAAGCAATGTGTTTATAAGGTCACAATACATGCAGCTTGAATCCTAGACGGTGCTGCCCCAATATTGCTTTGCAATCTTCTGCCCTTGATCAATCTTCGCCCATTGCTGAGCTTCGCTTAATTCGTTACCACCATCGCAGGATGCAAATCCGCATTGGTGAGACAACAGCAGCCGATCCTTATCGATGATTTTGGAAGCTTCGTCCAGCAAACGGACAACACGTGCTTCATCATCGAGTGTACTCGTTTTGGATGACAACAGACCCAGTACAATTTCCGTTTCAGGTCTGTCCTTGAACACTTCCAGAGCTTCAATTGAACCCGCACGATCATCATCCCACTCCAGGAAGAAACGGTCATACTTCAATTGCTTCAGGAACAGATTCGCAATTTTGGCATACGATCCACCACCCATGTTGCGGGAATCATAATTGCCGCGGCAGTTATGTGTCCACATTTTCAAGCCAAGGCTATGACCAAAGTCAATCACGGTATTATTAATATCAATGAATTCGGTAGCAAGACCCTTTACTTCATCTTGATTAATATTTTCCCCTGTAAAAGGAGAGTTCGGGTTGTCGTCTGCAAACAGTTCCCACAAGCAATCATCGAATTGTAGAATTTTACCGCCCACTGCAGCGAATTCCTCCACGAATTCCTTATACGCGATCACAAGACCCTCTTTGAGTTCCTGTATGTTTTGATATACAGCATCCGTTCCACCAATGTTATCCGACCAGGAAAGCTCACCGAAAATATGGGAAGGAGACGGTACGCAAAGTTTGGTTTGTTGCTCGCCAGCCGTGTCTTGCAGTTGTTGGAACAGTTGAATGAAATGATGGTTCTTTCCACTCAATTTATCAGTGATGCGCAGTCCAATATCTTTGCGTGTTTCATATTTCGAAGTTCCGTCCACATCTCTGAAAAAATAGCCGTGATCCGCGATGTAACGCTTCACTCCGCCAAATCCCCATACAAAGTCCAGATGCCACATCGATTTGGAAAATTCGCCATCGGTAACCACGGACAAGTTATGTTCGATTTCCTTTGCGACAACTTGTTTGATTGCCTCTGTCTCACACTTCTCATATCCTTCGTAGTTTTCATAGAACGGATATTGGATATCATCATTATGTTCAATTTGTGTTTTATATTTCAGCAGCTCATCTGGCCGCAATAAACTTCCTACGATCTGGAACTTATCAGTCATGTAAAAAACCCCCTCGTTGTATACAATGATCATATCACGCTGAGAGCAGTTAGAAGGGATACTAAAAAACCATAACTGGTTATAGTTAAAAGCTATATCAAAACGATTAATAGAGAGTTTAAGCTTGGATCGAGAAGCCTACAGGATTACGTTGAGGTATAGATGTTTTAATTTCCTTAATAACATTAGCTACTTATTCTATTGTCCCTTTAAGTAATTTCATTATATTTTTTCAACGCAACTCTAAACATGCCCGCCAATGTTGCAGAATTCAGATATGGATGTCCGAAATGATATGTTGTGTTTCTTATCTGCTCTCTAACAATCTCACTAAACATATCAATGTTGGTTATGCTTCTCTCTGCAAACTCTTGATTCAAAGTTTTACCATAGATAAACTCATATTCTTTCATTCCTTGTTCTACCCAAAATGTATCATAAAATGTTGTGCCATATGCTCGGAGCCAATCCCACATAACATCCTTATCGGCAATATTCGGATTTTCTAAATGACATCTACGACATAGCAAAACAAGATTAGAAGCACTATCTTCACCGCCTAAAGAGTCAGGAATAATATGACACCTTTCTAATAGTTCTTCACACCCACATCTCCAACACCTCTCTAATGCCTCGGATACATCAACACTTAAACCACATTCATCAACAATTGAAAACCAATAATCTACGATGTCTTTTTTTGGCGTTTTAATTTTTGTATTTGCCATGTGGATGTCCTCCCATCATCTTACAGCACACGTGATACATGATGCATTGTGTAGACTCTATATACAATAAATTTAAGTATTGATGTTAACGCTGACACTAGTCTCAATCTAAAATTGTAAAAATCTTCTCCCAACAATATAAGTCTTTTATTTTCACAACGTACGACGACGCAGTTCATAAAAATACTGAACGGCTGGATGCTTTAATTTGACCTGCTCCGACATGTTTAGAATTCGCTTTTTGCCAACTCGTCTGTCCATTAAAGCCAGAATATTAAATAAGATATCCTTGCTCTCCAAATTATCCTCTATAGAAGTTGATAGATACGTCGTAGCTGCAACAGTAAAATTCGATTTACTAAGTGCGGTCTGAGCCAACAAAAGCTCTTTGGCATGTACGGAGATTTTTCTACTTCTTGCCATGACTTGAAGACGATCCTCGGGAATGGGTCCTTTGGAATCTTTTCTGATAGCTTCAATCTCTTCATCGCTCACAGGAATCATGATTTCCGGGTCGCTCTTGATCTCCTGCTCTGACTGATACCATCGGATTGGGGTTGTTGTATCACTCATGTTGAGTACATTCTTTTTATCTACAGTAATATAACAATTGCCTGATTTATCAGGTGAATAGCGATAGCTGGTGGCACGGTACTCCACCCTTCCAACTAACGCAGGACTAAGAAAACTCTCCAGTTGTTGCTTCAATTTACTCCAGGACATAAATCCTCCTATTATCAAAAGCCTACCGCATGAATTGCGGCGATCATTTCAAATATTTTTCAATCCGTCTCCAGTATCAACATTCATCTAAATTATAACATAGCAAACCAAATTGATGATGGAAGAAACCCAGTTATTGGTTTTGAATTCCCCTATGTGATAAAATTGCAGAAAATTATCTACTTACTATTAAATCGTCATAACCTACCATTGGAACATACGTTGTTATTCACAAAAGAGAGGAAGAGTGTAATGGCTACGAAGAAAGCAACCTTACCTGCTCATATGGAAAAACTCGTTAAAGATAATGATACCGCTACCGTAAAAGAGGTCTTCGAGCAATGCGAATGGGATGCCCGCGGGGGCTACAGCAAAGGTACGGCCCTCAGCTTTCGGCATATTTCGGATGAATTGGTCCGCTGGCTGATAGATCAAGGGGCAGATATTAATGCACGTGACAAATATCAACGCACGCCTCTACATGCTCATGCCTCACACTGGTCAGGAAATGTACCCCTGTTCCTTGAATTAGGTGCGGATCTGGACGCTGTGGATTACCAAAATGAAACACCGTTACATGCAGCGGTCAGTGGGTATAGAACCAAAGTGGTTCAAGAGTTGGTAAACCAGGGCGCTACGATTAACGCAGAAAATAAACAGGGTAATACGCCATTAGCTAAGGGGTTAGTCAATTGCAGGAATAGCGATATAGTTAATCTGGCAGAGATTGCCGCAATTCTGCTGGATGCCGGAGCATCGGTCACCCCGGATATGAAAGAATCGGTGAAACGGATCGGTAAGGATTTTGAATTCGTCCGTGAGAAGTTCAATAAGGACAAGGTCGATGGAGTTTCAGACGCGCTGATCAAACTGTACCGTCTATTTGATGTCGAGCCTGTAGCGAATCGGATCATGCACGATGGAACTGCACCCATTCAGGTAAAGGCAACCACCTGGCCCAAGCAGCACCAAGAGCTGTGGGAATATCTCATCCCGGCTCAGGGCCACGCTCAAACGGTGCAGGGAGAGGTCATTCGCATCACAGGACGTGTGTCCCATGAAGTATTAGATAATGGCGGAGGAAACTGGGATGCGGAGTATCGCAAGATGCTAGATGCGCTGATTCGTCACCTGGGCTCTGGTACGCCACTCGCCCCCGCACTTCTCCAAGAGGCAGCAGACTTGGTCAGCAGGCTTCGCAATGGATACGATTTTGATGCGCCTGCCAGATTATCCGAGTTGGCTGTGTTATGGGTGCTTGCCAATCCTCAACCGGTCGCTATGGAAAAGCCTGCGTATACGCGTTAAACAGAAAAGCAAAAAAAGAAGCGGAAGAGTTACCGCTTCTTTTTTTTGCTATTAATCTACCTGAATCATACTCCGTATCCATGATTAGGTCTTACTCTACTCCACCTGTTCATTACTTTTAAACTCATCGAGCAATTCGCGTACTTTAGAAGTGGTTTTGGCGTTCATCAAGCTGTTTCTCAGCTCACTAGCACCCCGGAAGCCACGAACATAGATTTTGAAAAAACGGGCCAGCGGGCTGAACGAACGTGGTTCAAGCTTGGAATATTGATCATGGAGATCCAAATGCAGCCGTAGCAAATCAAGCAATTCCGTGCTACTGTGTTCCTTCGGCTCCTTCTCAAAAGCAAACGGATTCTGGAAGATACCGCGTCCAATCATAATGCCATCCACACCATATTGCTCCACGAGTCTCAGGCCTGTCTCACGGTCAGGAATATCCCCATTAATCGTCAACAGTGTATTAGGAGCTATCTCATCACGCAGTTTCTTAATCTCCGGAATCAGTTCCCAGTGTGCATCCACCTTGCTCATTTCCTCTCTCGTACGCAGGTGAATAGACAGATTCACGATGTCTTGCTGCAAAATATGAGTTAACCAGTCCCGCCATTCATCGACCTCAGTAAATCCGAGACGCGTTTTCACACTGACCGGCAGTCCCCCGGCTTTCGCCGCCTGAATAATCTCCGCCGCAAGGGCTGGCCGGCAGATCAAGCCGCTTCCTTTTCCATTCTCCGCAACATTCGCTACAGGACAGCCCATATTAATATCAATACCTTTAAAGCCTTCCTTTTCCATACCAATGCTCATCTCGCGGAAAAACTCCGGCTTATCTCCCCAGATATGAGCCACAATCGGCTGTTCATCCGCTGTAAACGTCAACCGTCCACGCACACTATGGTGCCCCTCCGGGTGACAATAACTCTCTGTGTTCGCAAACTCCGTAAAAAACACATCCGGTCTCCCCGCTTCACCTACGACATGCCGAAACACAACATCCGTCACATCTTCCATCGGTGCCAGTATAAAAAATGGTCGTGGCAATTCACGCCAAAAGTTTTCCTTTGTCATCTCAAAAGCTCCTCTATACATTCCAGGACAGTTTTTGTCCTCATTAATAGTTAAAATAGTAAAACTCGTAACTCATGCATCTGCTTGCCTATCATTTACATGATCATTCGCAGTTTCGTTACGATTCACATTATGGTGTCCTAGCTTCTTCTTCACTTATACCATGCAAATGTAACTTTGTTCAAACAGCAGTATCTGTTATTACTTCCATTAGACCTTCAGATTATTGAACGTTCGATGATCTCAAAATTGCCCTTTCCCGATTTTATCACGTCTTTATTAGATTTTCAGCCCGATTGCACTTGCCGAACTGGAAAAGCTCCTCTAAAATGAAGCTCGACAGGCTTTTAACCTGCAAATCGAGATTTTAAGGAGGCCTGAATGATATATGGAAATTTCACTGGATATGATCAAAGACAAAGTCGAATGCTTGCAGGCTTATGACTTCCGTGAACTCGAACGAGCGATCGAAGAGCGAATCGGAATGAACAAAGCATTAATACTGCGCGTGAAGCAGGTTCAACATCAAGTAACATTTGACCCTTTTCGCAACAAGATGTTATATAGTGCAATCGTGCATTTTGCCGTAGATTAATGGACCAAGATTCTCAATAGTGAAAAACAGTTCACTGACTCAATTGCATTTAAGCATATCCTATAAAGCATGCAAAAAAAGAAGACGCGAACTCGCTCGCGTCTCTTTCCGTATCATACTCCACTTTCTCTTGTTACAAATCTTGCTTATCCAACAACAACTTATAAGCAGAATTGTCACCTGTAATCATATTTTACATAGTTAAATACGGGATCGTACCACTATACAAACAGTCATTTGAGGATTAAGGGGGTAATACCATGCAAGAATTAATATTTATGAAGAATTATAAAAACAATGAAGTGCTGCGCAAGAGTTTTTTTGAGCTTGCTGTCAACACGTTTGAGATCAATTTTGAAGATTGGTATCAACAAGGATACTGGGGCGAGCGTTACATCCCTTATTCATATGTCGATGGAGACCAGGTTATTGCCAACGTTTCCGTTAACATCCTTGAGCTCATCATTCACGGTGAGAAGAAAAAAGCGATTCAAATCGGCACGGTGATGACACATCCTGATTATCGGGGGAAAGGACTCTCTACACGTTTAATGAATAAAGTTTTAGAGGAATACGAGAACAAGTACGATTACATGTACCTTTTTGCCAATGAATCGGTGCTTGATTTTTACCCCAAGTTTGGGTTTAAACCCGTGGAAGAACATCTTTTTTCGATGAATTATACGGCAATAAAATCACCCGAGCCTGCGAATATCCGAAAACTAAATGTAACTAACGCGGAGGATTTACGTCTTATTCAAAAATTGGCATCGGAAAGATTGCATGTTTCTCAGCATTTCGCAACCCATCATGCTCAAGGAATACTCATGTTTTATTGCCTGAATGTCTTTAGTGATGATATTTATTACTTGGAAAACGAAAACGTCATTGTTATTTATCAGAAAGAAGATAATCATATTGAGCTCTTCGACGTTGTTAGCTTAAAGGAAATGAATATGAAAGATATCTTGAATAAGATTGCAGATAAGGATACGGAGAAAATAACCTTTCATTTCACGCCAGATGCAACAGATGATATCGTTCTAAAAAGTTCGATCACCAATGAAGGTTTATTTGTAAGAACCCATGGTGAACATCTCTACCCTGTGCAAGTTAAACATCCGATTACTTCGATCGCTTAATGATTTATTTAATGATGCCTACCACCAGCCATACTTAAAAAAGATCAAAAAGGAGCAGGATTTCCCTGCTCCTTTGCTATGTGAAACTTCTTTCTCTCATCAAACGTAAATTCACAAGGTATAATGAAATCAGATGACCGTTCAGCATGATCTTATGACCATCATAATGAAGGAGGGGACATTCGTGGCGTTTATCCCGCTAAACTGCCCCAATTGCAACGGAAGAATTGAATACAAGAAGGATGAGGTTTTAAAGTGCCCCTATTGTGAAACAGAGCTTTTATTGAAGCAAAATCATGTCTATTACGTAGACCAGACCATTAATCATTACCATGGAACGCCTCCCAAGGCAACGCCGAAGCAGACTGCCTCCGTAAAGGTAATGCTGATACTGATGTTCGTCCTAGCTGGCGCCATCGGTACTTATTTTTATTATAGCAACAGCTCCACCTATCCAAAAACAGAAGCCAATCTGCCTGTACGAAAGATGCCTGAAAGCGAGGTTCTGCTCTCATTTTTGCGAGATATCTTCGATAAAGGGGCCGCCTTGCCAACAGAGGAGGAATTGGCTCGTATTCGCTATTTAACCGTAGAGCATTCGGAGAATGATCAGTGGAAGTTTACATATAGCCTCTCCGATCCCTTCAGTGATGAACAGGCCGAAAAGATCACTTATATTACTCAGGATAAGAAACTGAATAGCCAGCGGATTGATCAGCGAGATTTTGAAGCTTTTAAGGGACTGACGGCATTGGACCTGACGAATACCTATGAAATATCCCAGACGGACCAAACCACTCTGGCCCATATGCCCGGATTAAAAAGTTATGCTGGCGCTTTTAACGAATCCTTCAGTACATTTTCGAGCTACTTTGGCGACAAGTCTAAAATTACGGAACTTTCCACTCAGCTTCGCAGCAATCAGGAGTTGGCCCTACTACTGGAATTCCCCAATCTGAACTCTTTATCCATTACCTATGTGGATGAGTCTGTAACAGATTTTCACTTGTTAAACCAATTGCCAATCAAGTCCCTGTCGCTCACCTTTGTCGATGAACTCGGATGGTTGTCGTCCATGACCGGGCTATCATCCTTGTCTATACAGTACAGTGAAACCACAGACCTGCAGCCGCTATATGCCTTGACCCAGCTTCAGGAGCTTCAGTTGTCCTATTTAACGAACGTAAAGTCCATCGACTTTGTGCAAAATATGCCTGCTCTACAAACGTTAGATATCGAAAATGTAAACTTCTCCAGTCTGGAGCGCTTGGCTGGTAAAAACTCCATTACTACGCTGCGCCTGGCTTCTCTAAGTCAGCTTGGTTCGGTAAAAGCCATAAACAGTCTGCCCTCTCTGCGGAAATTAACGTTGTCTGGCTACTACGAGAATGCAGAAGCGCTGACACTGCCTAAAGTAGAGCGAGTGGAAATACCAACCTCCTTTCTCTCGGGCCTGAAGGCGCCAGCTGCAACCAGCCTGACGCTCCGTGGCGGAAGTGGCGAGTTGAACTTGGCTGCGCTGGGTAAATTCCCGAAACTGGAGCAACTCTCGCTCTGGGAGATCAGTGAAATAACCCGTCTTGCCGCCTTGGACGGCTTGTCCAGCCTAGAGACCCTAAACATTTACGACTCATCACTATATAAGGAGAGCGATGCTTTATTTCGTTTAAATCAGGTGAAATCTCTGATGTGCTCCGAGTGCAGGCTGAACTTTGAACAAAAGGCGGCCGCGGAGAACAGCGTGCTTGAACATTTAACCTTAGAGCAGCCGTATTTCAGCATAAACAACACCTCTGTTACTGAAGTTGACCAAATGATGCCTTACTTTGCCAAACTGTCCGCCCTGCGTTCCTTCACTATGCAAGACAGCAATTTGGCTTCTCTCGAATTCATGATCAACTGGCAGGCCATAGAAGAACTTCATCTTGAGAACAATGCCATTTCCAATATAGAGACCCTAAGCCAGCTACCTAATCTGCAAAAGGTATATCTATCCGGTAATTCCGTACAAAACAAATCCGTGCTTGGTACGGGTGTGCATGTATATTAATTACCAATTGGGATGATGGGAGTTTTAGACTACTGTAGTTAGTAAATGGTATCGGAACAAAGAAAAAAGGGGCTCCCTTTATGCAGTTCTTCCTGCATGGGGGAACCCTTTTGGTGCTTTAAATCAAGTCAGAAGCCTTCAATATTCTTTGGACGATAGCTGCAACCTCAGCACGGGTGATGTTGGCTTTCGAAGTCAGTTCATGTGCTCCTCTGCCGCTGATCACACCCGCCTCAATACTTGCAGCAACAGCGGAATGATACCAATCGGAAGCATCCACATCTGCAAAAGGCGCCTTGCCATCAACTGGCTTCAGTCCCAAGCCTTTCATCATAATCGCTGCGAATTCAGCACGTGTCATATCCGTATTTGAATTATATAGATCGTTACCAATGCCATTCACAATGAGGCGAGAGCCCATATCATTGACAGCATCCTTAGCCCAATGATTTTCTACATCTTTGAACATCAACGGGTGCCATACCACTGAATACAGACTGTTCGTTAAGATGTTAGACGAAACAAACAAGCGGCTGCCTGATCGGCAACCGCTTTTATCGGACATGCTTATTAAATGTCGTAGTTATTCGAAGGACTGTGATCGATAACGGATTGCACGACTCGTTTAACCACGAATTTCGCGGCATCCTGGGTGGACATTCCGCCGATCTCGTCCGCGTTAACTTCGATAAATCCTTTACCCCCGATGATCTCTCGAGCTGTCTCAAGTTCGCCCGCACTGATAGAATCATGGGATACCAGTGAGATCAGGCCGGCGTCGTTCAACACCTTTGCCATCTCCGCCGTACCGCGGAGCGTTTCTCCACTGACGCTCTCAAGCAGCATCGTATGGTAACCGGATGACATTAGTCGCTTCTCCACTTCCTTGGCGAGAGCTACCGTATCCGAGCCAGCAAACCAGACCGTGAGCGGAGATTGTCCTTTCTGCTGGGCGCGAACATCTCTCGTGATCCCCGTATCCAGCGTGGCAAATCGGCTTTCTCCCTTCAGAGCTTGATCGATGACTCCGCAAGCAGACGTCATGTTGGTGACACGATCAATGAGGATAAAACCTCCGATGCTCTTATTGTGCTCAAAGGAATCGAAGACGATCTGATCCGACAGTGTGAATTCACACTTGGCCAATTCGTTCTTAACAATTTGATCGGCCGGAACGGTATGGCCCGTGTTAATGTCAATTTTATGGGTAATCGCCGTTACAGTGCCTGGAAGAGTCTTCGTTCCGACCTTTACCCAATAATGCTTGCCCGGAGTCAGGACGGAATCGTCCATCCACAGGATCGTAGAAGCGAAGCTGTCAGCTTCTTGGACTTGATTGTCTATCGTGAGCACGCAGCCCCGCGAGACATCAACTTCGCGGTCCAGTTGTATCGTAACCGGTTGGCCAGCATAAGCCGAATCCTGAGCTTGGTCCGTCACCAAAATCCGCTTAACCTTGGCTTTCTCCCGACTTGGCAGAGTCATGAGTTCGTCTCCGACCGAAATCTTTCCAGCCTCGATCTGGCCCTGGAACCCACGGAACGTATGGTCCGGTCTGCTTACACGCTGAACCGGCATCATGAAAGGCTTCGTATCATCGGTAGTATGAACATCTATACTTTCCAAATACGGCAATAAAGCTAACCCCTCGTACCAGGGAGCATTCGGCGACTGGGTTGTAATGTTGTCCCCTTCCGTAGCCGACACGGGAATGACCTGAATGCTCTTGATTTGAAATTCGGCCGTCGTTTGGATGAACTCTTCCTTGATTGCCTCGAACGTCCTCTGATCGAAGCCGACCAGATCCATCTTGTTCACAGCCAATACGAGATGCTTGATCCCCATCAGGGCGCAGATCCGGGCATGGCGTTTGGTCTGGGTAATGATGCCTTTGGTAGCGTCCACCAGAATGATGGCTAGATCGGCAAAGGAAGCGCCTACAGCCATGTTACGCGTATACTCTTCGTGTCCCGGTGTGTCCGCCACGATGAAGGAACGATGAGACGTCGTAAAATAACGATATGCCACATCAATGGTAATCCCTTGTTCGCGTTCGGCCAGCAAACCATCGAGGAGCAGCGAGTAGTCGATTTTGCCGCCTCGGCTTCCCAATCGACTATCGAGCTCAAGCGCGCGTTCTTGATCGGCAAACAGCAGCTTGGCCTCATAGAGCATATGTCCGATCAGCGTGGACTTGCCATCATCCACACTTCCGCAGGTAATGAATTTAAGTAGACTCTTCATGTTAGAAATAGCCCTCCCGTTTGCGTCGTTCCATGCTTCCCGCCGCTTCTTGATCGATAACCCGGCTGGTCCGTTCGGAAGATAACGCACCCAATGTCTCCTCAATGATCTCATCCAGCGTAACGGCATCAGACTCGACTCCGCCCGTGAGCGGGTAACAACCCAACGTGCGGAAGCGAATCTTCTTCATCTCTACCTTCTCGCCAGGCTCAAGCTTTATCCGCTCGTCATCCACCATGATGATATGCCCGTCACGATTAACGATCGGTCTTACGTCGGCGGAGTAAAGCGGAACGATATCGATGTTCTCCCGACGAATGTATTGCCAGATATCCTTCTCAGTCCAGTTGGACAGCGGAAAGACTCGAATGCTCTCTCCCTTGTTGATTCGCGTGTTGAACAGCTTCCACATCTCCGGACGTTGGTTCTTCGGGTCCCACGAGTGATTCTTGTTCCGGAACGAGAAAATCCGCTCCTTCGCACGCGACTTCTCCTCATCACGTCTTCCGCCACCGAACGCAACCGTGAATCCGTATTTATCCAATCCTTGCTTCAGGGCTGTGGTTTTCATAATGTCGGTATATGCGGAACCATGGTCGAAGGGATTGATTCCTTGCTGAATAGCCTCTTCATTAGAGTGCACGATCATCTCGATACCAAATTCCTTCGCCTTTCGGTCGCGGAACTCAATCATTTCCTTGAATTTCCAGGTTGTATCGATATGCATGAATGGGAACGGCGGCTTCTCGGGGTAGAAAGCCTTTAGGGCCAAGTGCAGCATGACCGAGCTGTCCTTGCCGATGGAATACAACATGACCGGTTTCTCGCACTCCGCTGCTACTTCTCTGATAATGTATATCGCTTCAGCCTCAAGTTGATCCAGATGTGTTAATTCTTGCATGGCAAGGCGGCCTCCTTTTAATCCTCACTAAAACCATCGTATTTATAAACTTATCCTATCAGATTCCATCTTTATTGCAAAGTGGAAAAAAGTAAAATTTATGATGTCTATGATTGAATCGACAATTTTCAGCATTGAATAGCGGTTCCTTCTATAATAAAATCGCCTGAAGGAATGATTTGTGCTGAGCTGCAAATGGAATCGGTTGGTTAACGATCTCTATTACAATCATGATTGAGGGCCATGGAATTTGAAAAAGCTGCCGCCTGTAAAGTACAGATAGCAGCTTCAATGAGTTGCCCAGATCCGGGACAGAATCACCGCTGCTTCAGCGCGGGTCAATAATTCAGTTGGTGCGATTTTGCCACCTTTTCCGTTGACGATTCCGCTTCGAATCCAGCACCACCTGATTGAGTTACCTTGCCTTGGCTATTTTGGAATGTTTCCTGATACACAATTTGTGAATTAGATGCCGATAGGCTATCAAGCCGCCCGGAAGAAGCAGAGCCGCTGCGAGTAACCCGGAAACGACCTGCTTAAATGATTTCCTCATTCGAAGTATTCCCCCCACACCAAATTTTTTATGGAAGAGAATTCTTACTCCAAATTAAAGGGGAATCTTAGTTTTTTACAGCACTATACCAAGTCTGATGCTAGTATGGAACATGCTCTTCATCCCGCCGATCAGGCCGCGGCAGATAAATTCATGAATCGATTTAGAATAGATTAAAAGACAAACTGAAAAAAAAGACGCTGGGTAAATTTCTTCCCAGCGTCTTTCATTTCTTTATCATCTGTTAGTTTTCTTCGGTTTAGAGCCTTAAGCATATTTGCGGTAATTCTGCTTCGAGTACTCTGTTATATAAACCAAGGATATTTGCATCAGACGATAATCTCTTAGATATCAATTGTTCTTAGTATCTGTAATTATCCCTCACCAACATCGCTACACTCTCCACATGCACCGTATGCGGGAACATATCCACTGGCGTCACCTCGACCGTCCGATATCCGCCATCCTCCAGCACACGTAGATCACGTGCCAAGGTGCTTGGATTACAGCTTACATACACCACTCGCTCCGGCTTCATCTCCAGGATCGTTTCCAGCAAACGTGGATCGCAGCCTTTACGTGGCGGATCGACAACGATCACGTCGGCCTCGATGCCTTGTTCTTTCCAGCGTGGAATAACGTCCTCGGATGCACCCACTTCGAACTTAACGTTACGCATATCATTCAACATGGCATTGCTACGCGCATCCTCGATCGCTTCAGGCACAATCTCTACCCCATACACCTGATCTGCATGTTGTGCGAGGAAAAGAGAGATCGTTCCGATGCCGCAATAGGCATCAATAACGGTCTCTTTGCCGCTCAGTCCTGCGTACTCTACCGTTTTGCCATACAACACTTCCGTCTGCACCGGATTTACCTGATAGAACGAACGCGCCGAAATGGCAAACTGCACATCACCGATATAATCATAGATTACATCACGTCCCCAGAGGACGCGGGTCTCATCGCCAAAGATAACGTTGGTCTGTTTCTTGTTCACGTTCTGGCAGATACTCGCCACATGCGGAATCGCTTCACGGATACTGCCAATCCATTCGTCTTTG
The DNA here is from genome assembly GCF_038004485.1 of Paenibacillus sp. FSL R7-0026. Classification (NCBI taxonomy): domain Bacteria; kingdom Bacillati; phylum Bacillota; class Bacilli; order Caryophanales; family Paenibacillaceae; genus Paenibacillus; species Paenibacillus sp. FSL R7-0026. The sequence goes on along the minus strand of NZ_JBBORG010000001.1, from coordinate 869,534 downwards.
TACGTAATGTCTCGACCATTGGTGACTAGAACAAGCATCATCTCGCCTGTACGGAACGCTTTCTTCACGACCACGTGACGCAGCAAGCCACGACCTGTCTCTTCGTTATATACGCTGATTCCGAAATGGCTGCCGATCTCCTTAACCTTCGCAACCACTTCGTCATTGTGCTCATGCTGAATGAGACAGCTCTCCATATCGATGATCCGGTGACTTCCTTTAGCATAAAATCCACCTACCAGACCACCCTCGGCAGCTCCAATTGGCACCTGTGCTTTATTCCGATAGCGCCATGGCTCGTCCATGCCCATCGTAGGCAGCACACGAATGCCTTGCTTCGCATCTTCTTCGCTCATGACACCTTCGAGACGAAAACGAATACGATTACTTCCAATCAATTGTGCTTCAGAAGATGCTTGTCCAGGCTCAGTTGTCTGATTCGCATCATGTTCCAACCGTTCCGCCAACTTAGCCTCATCAACTGAGGCGTCATCCTGCACGTTGGATGCCAGCGTTTCTGCATCCTCCACCATCACGTTCAACTTGCCAATCCGCTGCAAATTATCTACGACCAACTGGCGTTTCCACGCAAGCTGTCCGGCATAACTCATATGCTGGATCTGGCAGCCGCCGCACTGATCGTAGATCGGGCAAGGCGCGGACACACGATCCGGGCTGGCTTTCACGATCTCCAGCAGTTTGGCGTAGCCGTACTGCTTCTTGGTTTTCATCACACGCACACGCACGGTTTCACCTGGAAGCGCACCCTGCACAAAGAGCGTGTATCCATTCGCACGACCTACACCCTCACCGTCATGATTCATGCCAATGATGTCGATGACGGTCTCTTCATTTTTGCTAACGGGCAGTCCTTCGATTGGTGCAGATTCACGCGCTCTCCCCTTTGGACGAACGGCAGAAAGAGATGCGCCTTGTGGCCGCACCTCTTTTCCCTGCTGACGTGTAGATGGACGAGATGATTGACTTGGCTGACGGGACGCTGAAGCGTTCCCTTGCCCCTGAGAGGAAGCCGAATTCCGGCGGTTTTTTCCACGACCGCTGCGGTTCGTATTAGACAACGTACATTCACTTCTTTCTTCTTATATAGTACCCGCCTGTGCAGGCGAGGGAGAAATCTCTTTTTCATTTCGTTCCCGATTCTAACGAACCTGGCACACCTTATTCACATCAAAAATAACGTTCCGAATTTCTAATGAACTTCAGAAACGTTATATCAAGCTCAGATAGTGTTTTCCGATCTTTTCCGGTCATTTTCTCCAAAATAACGACGCTGAAATTCGTTAGATTCGCAGCTTCGGTGATTTCACCACATTAAGGCTTTCTGAGTTCGTTAGCCGCCAGCCGGCACTCGACCAAACTGTTACATTCAGCACGGTGTACCACATCGCAGTACCATCGAACTAGACCAGCACTTTTAACCTTCACTGTTCATGTTCACTTAATCACCACAATGTGCCCTGTATCAGCTCAACGCATAGTGACCACATGAGATTATACGCGATCCAACTGTACACAGCAACTGGAAAATACACTTCCATCACGCCTTACGGCAGAGCTGAATCCAACTCTCCTCAACAGTTATATGATACTATGCAACTACTGCTATAGCATCATAGCTTTTCTGAAGCGCTCAACATTGCTTTTCACAAGCGAACCACATTGCCCCCAGCACTCACATGCTTAACGATACAGCATCAAGTGATGACGCAAATTCGTAAACGTAGCTGGCAGCGTGCCGCCTAACTCTCCATCAAGGTTCAGTTGGACATATCCCGGGGACGTAACTTCCATATGACTCGTCTGGAAATGAACAACCTTCTTGTCGTTCAGATGTTCCCCACGCAGCGCAAGCGTTACGAGGCGGATCATATCAGCCAAATTACATTTCCTCACGCAAATGACATCGAACAGACCATCATCAATGGTTGCGCCTGGAGCCAACTTCTCGAAACCTCCGACCGAATTGGTATTGGCGATGAGGAATAACATGAATTCATCATGAATCTCTTCCTGACCGTCGGCGCGAATAATCAGCTCCTGAGGAGACAGGCTCGCCATTTTCTCAATACCCTTCATATAATAGGCCAGTTGCCCAATCATCGTTTTCAGACGACTCGGTACTTCATAGGTCAGTTCAGTCAATGAGCCGCCACCGGCGATGTTGATAAAATATTTATCATTCGCTTTGCCCAGATCGAGCGGGCGAAGCTGCTGGTTAATGACCAGATCCACGTAATCTTCCCACTGTCTCGGAATGCCGAGTGCACGTGCAAAATCATTCGTTGTTCCCAAAGGAAACACACCCAGCGGAGGACGGTTCTCCCGCTCGGCCATACCGTTAATCACTTCGTACAACGTGCCATCGCCACCAGCAGCAATAATCATGTCATATCCGCGCTCAATCGCAAGTTCAGCTTCTCGGGTTGCGTCACCTTCACCCGTTGTTGCGTGACATGAAGCTTCAATACCACCTTGATCCAAACGCTGCAAAATATCAGCCAGACGTTTCTTCATTTCTTCCCGGCCTGAGGTCGGATTATATATTAAGCGAGCTTTTTTCATCTCATACGCCACCTATTCCACATTATCCATGAGTCTAAACGACCTCATATTCTTACGTTGCATCAGTCCACAAAAGGGCATATTTTTTACACAATAATGACTTTGCGTTCATTCTGCTCTAATCTTTCGTCTTACCTATATCTATGCATCAGGAATTCCGTCTCATTCCAAAGCCTTTAACTCCTATCATATCATCAAATGTAAAGATGTCCTAGCCTGTAATCCATAAGTATATTTTTTCATATAGGTACCTACTAATCCATCCATTACCCAATAAACCTCACGCACCGATCCTGAATCTTCTCCACTACCTTTTATGTAAAATAGTCTGATTAATCAACCATTCTGCCCGCTTGGGCAGGAATTAGTCTTCGATTTCGATGATCTTCATATGATTATGACATAGATATGCTACAAATTTACAAATCTTAAGATGAAAAGATAAATAATATAAATCTTTTTCCAATATAGTTTTAGTGCACCCTCTACTTAGCACCACATCATACCCTTGAAGGAGAATTGTAAATGAAAAAAATCGCGTTAATGCTCATGGTTTCGCTTATGGCATGTATTCCTTGGGTCACCGTTGTTGAAGCAGCAGAAATTAATCATGATCAGGTTGTCGGATTCCAGGAAGTCACACCAGTCACCGTAATGCAACAAGCAGCCAAGCGTTTTCAGCCATTTCTAAAAGTCTATCATGGTTGTGTGCCTTTTCCCGCAGTGGATCAACAGGGCAATACCAGCGCTGGCTTGAATACATCCGGGTCATCGAATGGAAACTGTAGCTCAAGTACAGGACAGATCTACTCCCGTTCCGCTTGGCACAATGGGGTGTGGGCTATCATGTATTCGTGGTATTTCCCCAAAGACTCCCCTTCCTCCGGACTCGGCCATCGTCATGATTGGGAAGGTATCGTTGTGTGGGTCGATAATCCGGCAGCAGCCAATCCCCAAATCCTCTCCATCGCCTATTCCGGTCACGGACAGTTCACCAACGTCACACCGAGCAATACCAATACACAAGGTAACCGTCCGTTGATTTCCTATAATAGTACCTGGCCGCTGAACCATGAGCTTGGCGTTACTAATGCTGTGGGTGGAACTCAGCCTTTGATCGGATGGGACGACCTGACTTCTGCGGCACGAAATGCACTCAATACCACAAACTTCGGTAGCGCCAACGTGCCTTTCAACGATAACAATTTCACCAACAATTTAAACAAAGCCTGGTTCAGATAAGATAAAAAAAGAAAATCCCCTTCAAGTGAACAACTCACTTGAGGGGGATTTCGTTATGAAGTTATCGTAGTATCCCTGATACTTATATCACTTCTTCAGCCAACCTCAAAATCCGATTTTTCTGCCTGCACGCAGCTGTTTATACCAGAAATAGACGGTGCAGCCTACACAATAACCCAGCAGCGCCGCGCTTGCAGCCGCGAGAAGCATGACGGAGAATACATAACCTGCGGCTACCCAGCCAAGCGAGAACGAGATGAGTGCCAGAGACAGGAAGAGCACGGCCAGAATATTGTTGAATCGCTGCAGTTCCACTGCCTGCGTCTCTGTACCTTTACCAGTCAACACAGCTTTCCCAATTTGCACAAACAGATTAAGCTTGCCACTGGAAGCCAGTCCAACTACCTGAATGATCCACAGCAAGCCCAGAACTACCAGCGGATTGAACACAAACGAGAGTAAAACAAACAATACAATACCGACCTGATTCGCTTTCACATAACGCATGGGCACTTCTCGCATTTTTATATCTCCTTATCCCCATTTTATTAGTTGGTTTTATTGTAGTAGGTATTGGGTCAATGAGCAAGAGTTCACTTCATTATAGGATAGTAAAATCTCTTTTCAGCACGTCCCAATGGGGAGTCGGGATGCCTGTTGTCTTTTTCCAATCCGTGAATGCGTTACTTAAGGCTTCAATTTCACCAAAAGAACCCGCGACCAGCTTATGAACCGGAAGCATGCTATAGATTTTTAACAGGAGGTACAACGTCCGTTGATGCTTGCGAATAATTTTAGCCTGAATCTCCGGTATAATCGTTATGCCCATAGCCTCAAGCACGCTGAAGCCCTCATCCATTGCCCCAATCATATGTTGAATTTGCTTTCTGTTCCCGTCCAACTTGATCAACTCACGCTCCTCATTAAAACTCACCGCATTAAGCATCAGAATGGGGATGGTATGGCTTTTCAGCCAGGCATCAATATCGCTCAGAACATTTAACTTGTATTTCACATGTTGGAAAGCTTGGTCCAGTAAAGGTTTAAAGCCTATCTCTCCGTCCAGACTGCCGATTACCATTTGTCCGCTGCCTCCACCGATGGATAACATCCGGTCCTTTTCCCGCTTACCTCCACTCACCTGGAATCCAAACGCGACCTGTTTTGCCACCCTGCTGTTTACCTCCAAAAAGTTTTGCATGCTTCGCGCATCTGCGTTGTTACCCACAATCACAATATTACTGCTCTGATTCTCTGCCAGAATAGGTAACACTGAAGGAAAATCGTTATATTTCATGACAACAAAAATCAGATCATATTGGTCATCCACTTCCAACGTTCTGGCTACACGAACCTGATCAACTGTCGTTTTGAATTGAAAAATATGCCGGATGACGACTCCATCCTTCTCCAGCTCTTCTGCCCGCTTCCCTCTAGCCAGAATGGTAACATCATTGCCGCCGCGCACCAGAATGTGCGCCAGTTGACTGCCCAAAACCCCCGCACCATACACTAATATCTTCATTGGTTATCCCTCAATTTCATAGTTTATCAATATTCGTTGCTTTATGAACATTTGTTGATAAAATAAGAGTAACAAAGCACCTACTGTGCTTCAATCGTTAAAATATCCGTTTTTGTTGAATAATCAACGAATGATTCCTTATTGTTGAAAACCATTATAGGAGGGGCCATGGACAGACGAGTACTCAAGACACGAAAGGCAATAATTGAAGCTTTTGTAGGGTTGTTGACGGAAGAGGAATTTGAGCAAATTACGATAAACGATATTGCTGATCGGGCTAATGTAAACCGAGGAACCATCTATTTGCATTACGCAGACAAGTTCGACCTGTTGGATCAATGCATTGAGACCTATTTGCAGCGGTTGTTGGATGCCTGTATGTTCGAAAGCCCTACTACAACACCCGTTACGGCCAAGGATGCGCTGCTCCGAACCTTCAGTTATCTGGAACAGCATGCCTCTACCTATACCACACTTCTAACTAAAAAAGGTATTCCCGCGTTCCGTAGTAAGTTGATGACATTGTTGGTCCAGGGAGTGGAGGAACAAATGGATGCCTGTGGCATCCAGGAAGGTATGAAAAAAGAGATCACCATACAGTTTCTTGCTTCCGCTGCTGTGGGCCTCCTGGAGTGGTGGATTATGAATTCCATGCCTTATCCGGCCGAGGAGATCGTTGACCAACTAATAAGTTTACTGGAGCTACATCTGCAATTGCACGCACCCATTAATAGATAAATTAATCCTCGCTCAAGTGATCTACAACAAACAAAAACCACGTCCTTCGACGTGGTTTGATTGTTTATGAAGCTATGGAGTTCAAATCAATTGATGCGACATTACTGCGAGCGATGTGATTACACACCTATGCCAAAGCAATCACTTCAAGAAGAAGCTTTAACTTCATTACATCTCTCTAGCAAAATCTGGATCTGACGCTCCAGCCACTGTCCAAGCAATGGATGTGGTAATAGTGTCTCACCGCTGTACACATAGTTCAGTTCCCGCAGCCGATCCGGAATAACGTTCCTCGTAAAATAACCGGCACTCAAAAACAGCGGCGCCACAATGACTCGGTTCCCCCGCTCTTCGCTCCAGTACTTCACTTTGTCGTACACACTCTCCGGATTCAGCAATGCATAATCCGTATGGGCTACACCACTAACTTCCTGCACACGCTCTGTAAGGGAAGAAATTCCAGCTTCCCAACGCTCGCGAAAACCGTCATGAATACTACCATGGCCTACCAGCAGAATCGTTTCCTTCTCTGGCTGCTGCGACAACAATCGGACTTTGTCCCACACCATCACGGCAATATCCGGATCGTTATCCACTGGATAACCGAAGTGAACCCGAGCCTTCACATCGAACGGTTCCAGATCCGTTTCGCGATCAGGTGTTTCCTTTGCACCAATGGCATATTCAATTTCATCCACATGTGTACTCCCGGACGAAACAAATAGAGGTACGACCAGAATATCGGTTACGCCTTGTGCTTCCAGTCGGTCGATACCATCCTGGATCAGGCGTCCTTCCACAAGTTCAAGAAAACCGGCTTCAATCGGTAATGGAACAGGCAGATTCAACCGGGAGATCGCGTCATCGACGGATTCCACCCAGGTCTGCTCCTGTGAACCGTGACTGATGATGAGTACACCCGGCTTCTTCATGTTAGCGTCCCAGGCGTTCCAGCGTCATTTTATAACCATCATTACCGTAATTCAGGCAGCGTTTCACACGTGAAATTGTAGCTGTACTCGCACCTGTCTCTGCTTCAATCTGGTTATACGTATTGCCTTTACCCAACATACGAGCCACTTCCAGCCGCTGGGACATGGATTGGATCTCGTTAACTGTGCAGAGGTCATCAAAGAAAACATAACATTCTTCAATATCTTTTAGCGTTAAAATAGCCTCGAATAGTTGTTCAATGCTTTTATCATTTAGCTTTTTCAGCTGCATTTCATCATCATCCCCTAGCGGTTACTGTGTACCTACATTGTACTCACCCTGAGTTGGTATTTCAAGCGTTACCGATTTCACGCACTACAGAATAAAAATACATGTTACCGCTTACAAAAGGTACTATTGTCCTCCCCACGCGTACATCAGGCGAATTTACCGCGCTATTTCCCAGTTTTCACCTGTATATATCCGATTACTTATGTAGGATTTCAATCCACCTAAATGTGACAATTTTGTGTCTGAACTGCATTTTACTCTTCGGTAACCTGCCATCATACATGCGCCCAAATCCGCAAATATCCCGTTTTCCGGGATACCCGCCTACGCCGTCTCTCCGCGAATGACATACAGTATAACAAAAGGGAGTTCCACAAGGGTCTATGATGTACATCTGTCATGCAACTCATGGAACGCAATTCCGAAATCCAACATAGAAGGAACGTGATCGTTCATGCCACAGCATTATTATCACCGCCAGCCAGCACCAGGGCAACGTCCGTCTTCTCATGCTCATCGGCAGGCGCATACTTCTGCCTATATGCCGCCCGGTGTGGTTCCGCGGTCTTTGAATGAAACCCAGATCCAACCGGTGTATCCTGGAGTAGAGCCCCATTACCCGGGCTTCGGTGAAGTCGAAGCTTCTGCAGTCGTACCCTATGGGCAGGGTGTGGCTGGCGGGAACTTTTATGGAGGTGCAGCTCAGGTTGTTCCCCCAGCTCCGGTAACGGCGCCTGCTACTGGCAGTTCCGGGTTTTCGTTAGCCAACATCGGTGAGTTAAAAGGAATGATCGACCGCTTCGGCGGTATTGATGGAATCATGAGTGGAATAGGCAAAATGCAAAAGGTCGTTGGTGGGATCCAGCAGATGGCTCCGATGATGAAACTCGTTATGGGCATTCTGCCTTTTGGAAAAGGAAAATCGAATAACAGCGCAGCTGATGCAGACTATGAAGAATATAAGCCGTCCCGAAAACGTACGCGTAAGCGTCGGAGTAAAACAACGAATGTTCCACGTCGCCGCAATACAACTCCAATCCGTCGCAAATCCAATTCCACAAAGCGCCGTCCCAAAAGTCGCAAAGGTTAAAAAAAATTCAGGCACCCCCTTACAGAAGGCGGGTGCCTTAACACCGTTAATCCGTATACAAATAATTTTCAGGAACTTACGTTCTTATTTCTGTAATTTGAGGTATACTGGATAGTAACTAAAGGAGGCGGACCATGGAACTTATCAAAGACAAATACACTCCCGCATTAATCGATCGGACCGGCGAAAAGATGCGTCAATTCTACCCTAAGCTGGATACACAGCAATTTCATGAATTGGTTTTCGCTGAAGGCTGGGAACAGTTGGAATTCAAAGCGCGCATTCGCAGAATCACACTGGCTTTGACCCAGGTACTGCCGGACAATTATGAGGAAGCATTACATATTATCGAACAAGCTGCCCCTACGATGAGAGGCGTTGAATATCTATTTGTACCGGATTTTATCGAAGTGAACGGACTTGACCCAGAAGATTACGAGTTATCCATGAAGTATCTGACCCTCTTCACACCTTATTCCAGCTCGGAGTTCGCGGTACGCCCGTTTATTGAACATTATCCAATCCAAACGATGAAACATATGATGGCGTGGGCAGAGAGCGACAACGAGCATATCCGCAGACTTGCCAGTGAGGGCAGCCGGCCACGTTTGCCATGGGGTGCGAAACTCCAGAACTTTATCACTGATCCAACACCTGTACTTCCGATTCTGCATGCATTGAAACAGGACGAGTCCCTCTATGTTCGCAAAAGTGTCGCCAATCATCTGAATGACATCTCCAAGGACCACCCTGAACTGGTTATGGATCTGGCCACGACCTGGTACGGACAACATGTACATACAGACTGGATTGTCCGGCATGCCAGCAGGTCATTACTGAAGAAAGGACATAGCAAAGCACTAAGTCTTTTTGGTTATAACGAGCAGGATTCGATTCATATTGAGCAGCTTCAGCTTGTCCAGGATACGATTAGCATCGGCGAGGATCTTCATTTTTCGTTTGATGTCGTTAATGAGAGCGGCGAGTCACAGATGCTGCGAATTGAATATGAGATGGGTTATATGAAGGCCAACGGCAAACAGGCCCCCAAACGATTCAAATGCTCCGATAAAATGTACCCGACAGGCAGAACCAAGGTAGCCACTAAACAATCGTTCAAAGTCATCACAACGAGAAAATATTATGCCGGTCTGCATACGCTTACCATTCTTGTGAATGGTAAAGAGGCAGCAACGACTTCTTTTGTTCTTGAAATGGAGTAAAAGGAAGTCATCATAAGTTATACACAGCTTATTGCAGCGGAATAGTTATTCACATGTGGATACATTTTTTTTCAAAACTTCTAATAGAAGAATCAGAAAGGCCACCTGGCAAACATCATCTCCCGACAGTAATTTCTGCCTGAGACCCTTGTCCAGTGGCCCTTTTCATATGTAACAAACGTTGCTTCAGCTATGCAATCTTCTTCTGATGATCTGCTCGAAAGAGCGTGCGCTTATCACCGAAAGATGGAACTGCATACGGAGCAGTAAGGCGTAACATTTTCTACTTAAACCATCCCCGCTTCACAAACCAGGCGACCATGCTTCCACCAAGCACAAACATTAACAGCAGCACCGCACCATACCCAAACTTCCATTGAAGCTCAGGCATATAGGCAAAGTTCATGCCATATATACCCGCGATCAGTGTGAGCGGCATAAATACAGTCGTGATCACCGTGAGTGTCTTCATGATCTGATTCATCCGGTTGGAGTTCAGGGAAATATAACTGTCGCGCAGGTCAGCGGTCATCTCCCGATCGGCTTCAATCATGTCCGTCAGCTTCAATAAATGGTCATAGATATCGGTAAAATAAGCCGTATGTTCACCTGTTCGCTGCACATGCTGGGAGTTCACCACCCGATAGAGCAGATCCCGCATCGGTACTACGGTTCTTCTAAGCTTCAGCAATCGAGTCCGCAGATCAAACACCTGGTTCATCAAGTCTTCAACCGACTCTTGTCCACCCCGGTTCTCCAGTTCGGCCAGTTCATCCTCAATCGCAAATAGAGACGGAAAATAATGATCGACCAGCTTGTCCATCACCGTATAGGCTGCTGCCACCGGACCTCGCGCCCAAATGGTACGTTCATGTGCATGGTGCAACAAGCGTTCCCAAGCTTCATCTACTTCCTCCAAAACTCCATGATGAAAAGACACTAGGAAGTTTGATCCGAGAAACAAGTCAACCTCCTCGGCTTCCAGTGTGGACGGGTTCAGTGCATGCAGTACAAGAAACTGCAGATTATCATAATAATCGAGCTTGGGCCGTTGCAATACATGCAGACAGTCCTCTATGGCTAATGGATGAAAATGAAAATATGTATCCAGCAAACGGCTTTCCTCTTCCGTTGGCTGGTTAAAATCCGCCCATACCCAGGCGTAATCGTTCAAATCCAGCTGTGTAAGTGGTACGTTAACGGAGACTTGATGTTCTCGTGTAATGGCGAGTGTACGAATCATAAATTAGACCACGTCCTTGTCCTGTATCTTTAAGTCATTGTACAACTTTAACCATAGGTACGTCTCCCACGTGTCCAAAATATCCACAGACGCATTCAAACTCGACAACAAAAAAAGCCAACCCTGTTGGCTTCTCTCATTTCCCTATCCACAGTTCCCTGTATCCACAGGAATATCTTCTTTTGGTTTATCATTCCACGGATGGCTATCCACATATCCAGCCTGTCCACACGTTCATGCACAGGCGTCTCTTGATTTTGGTTGTATATTTATCCACATATCCCGATATTCACACAGTTATGAACAGATTGTCTGGTAACTCCGAATTCGTTCGGGATAACTTCTCTTTTTAGAAAATAATCCAGTACAATAATCCTGCCAGTGCCCCAGTAATCGGAATCGTAATGAACCACGTAATAATAATACGTCCAGCAAGTCCCCATTTCACCGCAGAGAAACGTTTCGCGGAGCCAACACCCAGAATAGCTGATGTGATCGCGTGCGTTGTACTCACTGGAAGGTGAAGCAACGTTGCTGTGAAAATAACGGATGCAGCTGACAGATCCGCGGCAAAACCGTTAATCGGTTCAATTTTAAAAATTTTGGTACCCATCGTTTTGATGATTTTCCAACCACCAATGGATGTACCCAGAGCCATCGCAGTTGCTGCTGAGATTTTAACCCACAGCGGAACATCCAGATTATCCTGCACACCTGCTGCAACCAAAGCAAACGTAATAATACCCATCGCTTTCTGTGCATCATTCGTACCATGCGTGAATGCTTGCAGTGCTGCCGTGAAAATCTGTACCGTACGGAAACCTTTGTTCACGTTATGCGGACTGCGTTTGGCGAAAATATATTTGAGAATCGTCATGACCACATAACCGATGGCAAACGCGATCAGAGGTGATAACAACAAACCTCCGACGATATCAATGAATCCGCTCCATTTCACTTTATCAGATCCTGCGCCAACGAGTACGGCACCTGCAAGGGCTCCAATAAGTGCATGTGAGGATGAGGACGGAATACCGAACCACCATGTAACCAGGTTCCAGATAATCGCTGATATCAAGGTGACTATGACGACCTCTATCCCGTTATCCAGCGTGGTGGGGTCGGTCACACTCCCCCCAATCGTCTTCGCAACGCCTGTGAACATCATCGCACCGACAAAGTTCATCACCGCTGCCATAAGAATAGCTCGACGCGGCGTCAGTGCTCGGGTTGAGACCGAAGTCGCAATGGCATTGGCCGTGTCGTGAAAACCGTTGATGAAGTCAAACGCCAGTGCAAGGAAGACGACTATACCCAATACCCAAATCGTTGTTTCCATTATTCTCTGGCTCCTTAAGAATTACGCATAATGATGGATTCAAGCACGTTCGCCACGTCTTCACAAGCATCCGTTGTTGTCTCAAGACGTTCGTAAATTTCCTTACGCTTGATCAGTTCAATCGGATCAGACACGGTAGCGAAGAGATGTTTGATACACATGCGCAGCACTTCGTCGCCTTGGTTTTCCAGATCATTCAAACGAATGGTATACTCACGGATCGCGAGCAATTTTTTCTGGGACAGCAGATGGATCGCCTTCTGAATTTCGTAAGCCGATTGGCGCAAAATTTCAGCAAACTGTATGACGAACTCATCATCTGGATCTGTCAGTTGGTACATATAGAAACGGGAAGCCGTTGCTTCGAGTCCGTCCAATACGTCATCAAGTGTTGTTGTCAGCTCCATAATATCATCGCGTTCGATCGGCGTGATAAATGTTTTGTTGAGTTCTGTAATGATCGTATGCACATAATCATCACATTTCGACTCGTACTTCTTCATTTCATTAGCAAAAAGAGTCACATCCTGAAGGTTGGAAACATGCTGGGAGAAATAATCTGCCGCTTGAACAACCGTATCTGCCATATTCTCCAGTGTCTCAAAAAATATATCCTTCTTCTTCTTAAGCTTCATAGCTCTATCCCCTTTACGAGAAAAATTGCCGACAACCGATGAAACATGAAATGACAACCTTTGATATCTTATCATATTTGTTTCATGGTTTGTACAAAAGGTGTGATCCTTTTTTATATTCTTATCACATTAATCTGAAATGAATCTTAATTATTTGGAATAATGGTAAATTCAAGTCAAGATTTTACACTGCGTTTACAATTCGACATCAAAATTCAAAATCGACACGATTCTACTTTTCACGCTAAGGACAAATATAATGTCTTTTCGACGACAAAATGAATACATGTTTCATTGTTTTCTTTCATTACATCCTTTTATTGCTGCACAGCCAGCTTCACATGACTGGAAAATTCCGGTTGATTGGGAACAATGCTGATAAAGGTTTTACCCGGCACAAGAGCAACTTCACTGCCACCCTGAACAAACCGTATAATATCCCCCTGCTTCTTCACCCACTGCCCACGAATCATCTTGCCCTTCTGAAACAGCATGGCTTCCCCGCCCTGTTCCAAATTAACGGACAACCGACCTACACTATCGAGCACCTTGTGATCTGCACCTGCCACAATGATGTTCGCTGCACCAAGTTGAGTCCCATTATCCAGATCCTGATCTGCCTTGCCATTCACCATTCTCATATATCGTCCGCTAACTTCATCATAATCATACGTCACCCGGTAACTATCCAATAAATAATGGATATCGAATTGCTTCACTGTCTCTCCTGCGGATGTCGCGCCTTCTTCGTTATAGTTGTATACCGGCGACTTGAAATCATGGCTATAACCTTTGATATCTGACCCTTCTCTCAGCTTGTCCGCTGAAGTATACAGATTATGTGGAGCTTTACGATCCGAGGAACGCCAGAAGTAAGGTCCACCATTCGAGATTTCATCCATATGCTGTTTCTGCTGCCTTTGCAAAATGGAATACGCCTCTGGACTGCCTCCGGCGTGAACAAGTACCCCATCATAACTCTCGCCGAGCTCAATTAGATATGGACGTATACTGCGAACGGGTCCAACCGTCTCCGCACCGCCTTCACTCTGGAAGATGGCTATGAAACGGGTAATGCCTCCCTCAGCGAGAACTTCAAGAATGATATCGGCTGAACTTAGACCCGATTGGGGCCGAGCTGCGGGTGCATTATTAATCATTACGGCGAGTGGTCGACGCGTAATCGCTTCATCTACAGGCAGACCCGTCAGAGGTGCTGTATAGAGAGACGTGTTGGATTCCTCCACGTGTTCTTCTTGTACAGGTGCAGGTGTCGGTTCTGGCTGAACTGGCATCTGTGCCACCTCCTGGTTTTGGCAGGCAACAAGACTTAATGAGAGAATAAACAGAGATGCAGCCGATGCTGCTTTGTTCCATTTAAAAAGCTTCAATATAGGACCTCCTGAACGATATGGCTTGGTTCTAAGTTGTGATATATGTCTCATCTAGGCAACCATTTCACGTATTTCTTTCCATTTAATCACACCCCATCCGATTTGTCTGCGCCCAGAAGGCCTTGATACAGCTTGAAATTCACATTTGAAACAGCGATTCGCGAGAAAAATATGTCCTAAATGTGAACTTCTCAAACCTTACTTAAAATTTGAACTAGATTGTGATTTTAATCACAAACAAAACAACTTTTGAACTATACAATAAAGACATCAAAGGTGATCACTTAGAAAAAACAAAAACAACACACACTAGATTCCATGAAGGAGTGGTTCATATGTTCAGCACAAACCAATGGCTTAGAGAAAACAAAGTAGCAATGTGGATTTTGACAGTACTTCGGGTGTATATCGGTTATGATTGGATGACTCACGGATGGAGCAAATTGACTGGCGGATTCCAAGCTGGCGGGTTCTTGGCCGGTGCGGTAGAAAAAGCAACAGGTGATCACCCGGCTGTCCAAGCTTGGTGGGCAACGTTCCTTGAGAAATTCGCAGTACCAAACGCAGGACTGTTCGACTTCGTTATCCCATTGGGTGAATTCCTTGTAGGTTTGGGTCTCATCCTCGGTTGCTTCACTACACTAGCAGCACTGATGGCTATGGTCATGAACTTCGCGTTCCTCTTCTCGGGAACAGTAAGCACGAATGCTCAACTGGTTGTAATGGAAATCTTCCTTGTCGTTGCTGGTGCAAATGCAGGTAAAATCGGTCTGGATCACTGGGTACTGCCTTACCTTCGCGGATTGTTCACTCGTAACAACAAAGGCAATCAGCCTAAAGACACACCAACGATTAGCCCTACTCAAAAAACAGCTTAAGCAATCATTCATAGAATTCTCGGCCCTGCTCCCAATCCCCCTGGAGAGCAGGGTTTTTTACTTTTCAAAATCAGCCCGAATGCCTGACTGACTTGCCCATCCACAGAAAATCGTATTATGATGAAATAAAGTTGAACTTCAAAGGAGTACACGATATGCCGACCCAGCGACGTCTCGAGACCGATGCGGACTTCCAGGAAGCCATGAATATGAAGTATAAGGTTCGAGTTTTTAAAGATAATCACCAGATTGACTCCGGTGGCATCATTATCCGTTTTGACAGCAACACCGTAGTAGTACAATCCAGTGTCAGTGAGCTCGCTTATCATTCGCGTACAGACTGTGAATTGTTTGAAATCCGCAAATAAAGATCTATTGCATGAATAAGTCCTCGTATTGAAAAAAGGTTACTGTAGCCCTTCAAGGGTGTACAGTAACCTTTTTTTGTTTATATATTGTAATTGTATGCATTAATACACGTTATGTTATCCGAACGAAACTGGCTTCAAGCACCATAATCAGGCTGTTGTCTGTTCCAAGTTACACGCCGTCTCCAAACTGCCAGCAGTTCAAACTGAGCGTTCCATAAGGGTAAGACTGGAATAGACGCTTCGCTGATCGGGACATATCCGCTGTACCCATGGCGTAGAACAAAGGTGCAATGTGTTCTGTACCATACGACGGAACCGCCGTACGTGCATGAGGGGCTTTTTTCTCATATTGAAACAGTTCTCTTGTGTTCCACTGCTGCAAGCGCTCCCCGATCCAGTTATCAAACTCCACCGCCCACTCTTGCGGTTCATCCGTATTTCCCAGCAATCGCAAATTGTGTACCGTTCCACCGCTGCCAATGATTAACACATCATCATGACGCAGCTGTTCTAGCATTCGGCCAATATCATACTGTTCCTGCGGCGTACGCAGCGAGTCTACAGATACAGCAATCACAGGAATGTTAGCCTCGGGATACATATGGAGCAGCGGTACCCATACGCCATGATCCAGCCCTCGGCCTCGAACCGGCTGATGTGCCAGATTGCTGCGGGTGAACAAAGCACATATCTCGTTTGCTAAATCTGGCTGCCCAGATGCAGGGTATTCCATCGTATACATCGTAGAAGGAAATCCGTAAAAATCATGCAAGGTCTGATGTGTATCATCCATCGTCACGGACGGTTCAGGACAATCCCAATGCGCCGTAAATACGACAATGGCTTTCGGAGCCGGCAGCCTGTCTCCAAGCTGGTTCAAGAAGTGAGTGTAGTCATTGCTCTCCACCGCCAGAGCGGGAGAACCATGCGCAATGAAAAGTGCGGGTAATGTCATTGCTGCCAACCTCCAGACACGGATAGAATGCTTACTCCTCTATTTTACCCTTAAGAAGGCGCTTTTCCAAGCTGACATCCCCAAACAGTTGTAATCTACCACTTATATCATCCAGTGCTGCCAATCCTGCTCGATCTTCTGACGTTCCCCAAGCCACTCTCTGGTACGCGTAATTAGCTGTTCCCGCTCTTTACCTGAAGAGAAGGTGTGATCGCCCTGGAAGATGATCTCCTTGTCACAGCGGCCCTCTTGGCGCATCCAGAATACCTTTTGATACAGGAATGCGTAGTCTACAGGAATAATCTCATCTGACGTGCCATGCACGACGAGTACATCTCCGCTAAACTTAACTGCTTCCTGGAATGGCTGTTGTTCAGCAAGAGACTCAAAGAACGTCGGTGTGAATTTGTATCCAAGATAATCAGCCGCTCCCAGTTTTACGCCTTCATCGTATACTTCCCGTCCCGTAATCTTCACGATATCATTGAATGGATAACCCACGGAGGACCACATAACCAGGTTTTTGACACGTTTGTCACGTACAGCAGTTAGTAATGCAACGGCACCACCCAGACTATGACCAATCAGCGTAACACGCGTAGGATCTACATCACTGCAATTCACCGCGTAATCCAGTACCGAACGAGTCTGCAGCACCATGGACTCCAGCCCCTCCGCTCCGTACTCCCCACTGCTCTCTCCGCAACCGATATAATCGAAACGTAGGACCAGATAACCGTCTTCAGCCAGCTCCCGTGCAGTCTTTACAAACAAACGATCCACGCCGATCCGGCTACCAACGAAGCCGTGGCAGATGACCGCCAGAGGGACTCGCTGCTGACTCTTCTCCTCCTTGATATCTTTCACGACCGGATAATGAATCGTGGCTGTTAATTCTTCCTGTCCATGACGGATACTGATCTGACGTTCCATACCGATTTCCCCTTTCCACGCTTAGCCTGTTAACTTCCATTTATTAAATATATATAATCCGATAAGTTTAGTGTGTATTAAGATGTTATTCATATATTATCATCCCGTAACCTTCAAGTCAACGTAAGTAAGGACCCTTTCTACGTCGACTACCAATCTACATTTTATCGGATAATAAGCACAAAAAAATGAGCCACGCTGATGACAGCTGGCCCGGATATCATTTGGAATTCAAATCAAGTGTTACAGGATCGTTATTCGTAGCTTCTACGGAACATCTCGTGGGTCTCCACCCGTCCATTCCACTCATGCTCATGACCCGAATCACTATTGTCCCAGAAACTTCTGCCCTTCAAATTACCATCTGTCAGTTCTTCTGCATACTCCGTATCCTCCAGGTTCTCTTCAAAGGATACAACCTCGTCCACGACTCCACGGGAGTTGCTGTTCAGTAGCAGCTTCCGCGTCAATTCTGTTTGTTTATCCATAACAAGCACACTCCAATCTTGGATTTCTGTTGGAAATGCTACTATTGTGATGGAATCGGCTGCTCTTTATGCATACTTCACACAATCGTTAGATCTGTGAGGCGTGAGGGTATTTTTTCACATGAACAGGGGAAAATAAACGAACAAACATAGGCAGCATCTGCCTCGGAATCCTTCTGCCGAAAGGAATGAATTCATGGTACATCTACTGGAATGGATTCAACATCACGGTAAACTGGTGCTGTTATGCACCTGTGTTATACTGGCCTGTGTATGGATATGGGTCCACCATGAGCAGCTTTTTTATAAGGAATGACTTTGCGAAACGAGAGCCCTTCCCGTATACTAAAATACCGTCAGGGTCTTCAGTCAATTGGAAGATCAGAACGTGTGTAGACAGGGGGAGCAATCATTGGGGATTTCCTATAAGAAGCTTAAAGAAATACAAAATCGGCAAATAACTGAGATGAGTCGAATGACACCTGAACATGTGAAACTGTATGACGAGATCAGCACAATTGCGCGTCATGCGCCAGCGGACGAGAGAACACAGGAAGAGTGGATACTCTCCGCAGGAAAAGCAATCGTACAGGCTCAGCGGGATAACAAACCCGCTCGCGAGTTATACGGACCTGATCTGGAACAAGACATCCATGCACAGCTCGGGATTACAAATACAGCACCGGAGAAGACGGCTGTCGTTGAGATGGGTAAATCCAGCCCAACCCGTGATAATAGTCCAACAGCTTCATCGAAAAAGAATGCCAACGCTGTAGAACCACAGCCAACTGAGAATCCAGAGCCTGTGAAACGGACACCAAAGTGGTATGCCATGATCGCTTGGGCGGCTTTGTCTTTTGTCATGTTGATTCAAGGATGTGTGGGATTGTTCGTGGGTTGGACTGGCGGAGATACGGAGCCGTTCCAACACATCAGTCTGTTCTCTCTGATCGTTGCGGCAGTTGGCGGTATTGCATTGGTGGAGATGCTTCGCCGTCTTGCTGAGCGACCGGACGATGAAGGAGCGGACAGAAATAAGATACCTAAGGTCAATATTCGGGGGATCGTCATCTACATCGTGGTCGTGGTACTCGTGCTGTTTGTCGGGTATCCACTGCGTGATAAACTTCCGGTATTTGCACTGGCTCCGTGGGTGAGTGCCGTGATCGGAGTTGTAGGACTTGCAACGGTAAGGCCTCTATTTGGACAAAAGAAAACAGCAGCATAACACGTTATATAATCGATTAAGGGACTTCACGAATTCGTGAGGTCTTTTTCCATTTGGAGTTGCTTGCGATGTTTGATTCCTTTGCCCGGTGTCTCTCCAAACTCCCGCTTGAACATCCGGATGAAATAGTTCACTTCCATCCCCACGGTCTCTGCCGCCTCTCGCACACTTGCTCGTGGATGTTTGTCCAGCCATTCTGAAGCCTTCTGCAAACGTAATCGTTGCATATATTGATGTCCTGTCACGTCATAATGATGGTGAAATAATCGGTTGAGATGCTGCACCGAATAACCAACTGCGTCAGCGATGTGCTTCAATAACAGGTCATCCTGGTAGTGCGTATGCATTAATGCAACCGCTCGGACGAGTGCATCCTTGCTTGGATCGGACTCCCGATTAGAACGTGTTACAGTGCCATCCTGTGCCCTAGATGATCCAATACCTACGCTAGCAACATCAGATGGAATTTTCGATTGTGCTATATCCAAAATGAGCTGGTAGATGAGGGTTGATGTGTCCCACATCTCCGTTGCTCCTTGATCCAGCGCGTGCCAGAGATTGGTCATGCGTGACCAGATGACTTCAAAACCGGAGATATGGCACGGTTCGTTCTGAAGCAAACCCGCGCTATGAAGTACCGATCCAGTCGATGCACCGCCAATACCGATATAACCAAGTTCACCTTTGGATTTGGAATGAGGCACATACTCATGCGCAATCCCGGGTTCCACGATGAATAACTGCCCTGCTCCCATCGTCCACGTCCCTTTTCCCGGAATCCTGAACTGCCCTTCACCACCCCGTGACAAAAACATCTGATACACCGGAAATCCATCCGGTCTATGCAGAACTTTCGCTTCCTGCGTGCCCACACAATACAGGTACAGCGGCAACCGGGAATCCGGCAGGCCCGTCAAACGAAATGCAAGCATTCCATCATTCCTTTCGGCTCATAGGCTTCTACATAAGGTGAACTAAAGATATTTACACTGGCCACTCCGTTTCATGTAAATGTTAGTTCAATCTATATAGCCAACTTCCCTTTATTATCCATTATTTGTTCCCGATGTAACAATGGTCTTAGGCACCTTTTTGACGACAAGATTTTCAAAAAGCGAGTTTGAAATTCACGCCAGACGATTGTCGTTCATACATAATGAAAACACCCTTTCCGGATGGAAAGGGGGTTCGAGTTTGTTTCAGTGTAACTTTTTATATTCACCCCTGTGGAGGTGTTTGCCCCTCACTTGAGGCTGGTGGATTGGTAGTAGACGTCTGCTCCTGTGTAGGCGTAGGCTGAGCTTTTTCAAGCTTGAATGTATCCGATGGGCCTGAAGGTGTATGTTTATTCGTTGTTGTATTTGCAGCAACTGAAAGAATATACACCTTGTACTCGCCTCCTTCCACCAGATTGGCTCCAGTTGAATCTATAGCTGATTTCGTTAAAGTAACTTCAACCGCTGCAGGATTTCCAATTGGGTAGCTAGTGTTAGAGCTTGCTGTAGTAATATCCAAATTATCTGTTCCTTTAACAATAAAGAGTCGGTATTCAGAAATTCCAGTTTCAGGAGATGGTTTAGTAAAGGTAAGCTTATAACTTGCCTCGTCTACAGTACTTGTATTTTGAAGGCCTGTTATAGTGGCAGTTTGAACCGCAGTTGCTTGTGCAAAGATATTAAACTCATTGGAAGCTGGTGATAGATTGGATGCGCGAGATGTACTATTGGACAGCGACATAACAAACACTTTGTATTTCTGTCCAACGGAAAGCGCACGGTCGTTAATATCACGGTATCCACTGTTCAATACGATTGAAGTACCTGCACTACTTGTCTCCAGATCAGTATAGAAATTAATGCCAAGTGCTGTACTTGTAGTGAAACCACTTACCTGATTTGTGGGCACGATGAAAATACGATATTTAGCAATTCCCGTTTCATTCGATGCTTTGGCAAAATTGATAGTTACATCGGAAGGGTTACCTGCCTGTTGTCCCTGATCTTTGACGGTCACCTTCACATTACTCACTGCTGCCACGGCAGTAGCTGAAGTTAGAGTAATGGCACCGGAAGGCGATGACAATGCATTCGTCAGAGAAGCATTGTTATTCACAGCCATTACATATACTTGGTATGCCACATCATTAAGAATCGGTTCGTTATTCACTGTTCTCGAAGTACTTGTAAAATTAACAGTCTGATTAGCTCCCGTTTTGCTGACGGTTCTGTAATACGCGCTGTTCACTGCATTCGCTGTGTTCAGATTAAACGTGCTACCCGCCTTCACTACAAACACTCGATAATGATTCACATTTGTCTCATCCGCAGATTTATTAAACGTCACACGCAGATCACTACCATTTCCAGTATCCCCAATATCAGATGGTACTACATTGCTCGGAGCCGTAACAGCCGCGTTTTGTGTCAGCGTAATTTGTGAAGAGTAACCAGACAAAGCATTTTGACTGGAGTTTCCGTTGTTATTCACCGACAGCACGAATACCCGATAAGCAACGTTATTCGTAATGGTGTAACCATTGGTATCTACTGCATAGTTTGGAAGCGTAACTGACAGGTTACCACCCGTTTTGTTTACTTGTGTATAGTTGTTCGACGCATTAGCTGCGCTTAGTGTGAAGCTGCCCACATTAGCGGAACGAACGACATATACTCGGTAGGCAGAGATTCTGGATTCATCCGCAGCTTTGTTGAAAGAAACCCGCAGATCGCGCCCATCAGCGTAGTCACTAATATCAGCAACAGCCAAGTTACTAATAACTCCCGCGTTACCGTTCGTTGTAAGTCTCAGCACAGTGGAGGAAGCTGACAGCGCATTGGTGTATCCATTTTGCTGGTTGCCCACCGCCATCACAAAGATGCGATAATCTTGCAGATTCGTTACGTTATAACCACTTGTGTCCTTCATGGATGAAGGCAAAGTCGTTGTAATGTTGTTACCTGTTTTATTCACCGTATAGTACAGACTGGAGGACAGGTTACTTGCCGTTGTCAGATTGAAGCTGCTGGCAACCGAGTTGCGCACCACAAAGACGCGATAATTCGCCACCTTGGACTCATCCGATGAACGGTTGAAACTCACCTGAATATCACGACCATCTCCATAATCCGAGTTATCTCTCACTTGCGTAATTACCGGAGATGTTGCTGTGTTCACGGACAACGTAAGTGAAGAGGATGCCGCGGACAACTTGCTGTCTGTTGTTGTATTAGTGCTTACCGACAAGATGTAGACCACATACGCTGTGCCGCTTTTAATCAATTCGCCGGACGTATCCCGTGTTGAAGAAGTCAGCTGGCTTTTCACTGCGGTACTGTTTCCTTTGTATATGATCGTGGAGTTGGCACTGGAAACTTTGTTCGCTGCAGCCAGATTGAACGCTGAAGAGTCCTTCGCTTTAACAACAAAAGCACGATAATACGTAATGTTCGATGTTGTGCTCGGCTGCGTGAAGTTAATTTCCAGATCGCGGCCATCGCCATAGTCACTAATATCTGCGGCGCGCAGGCTTGTAACCGCCTGTACTGTGGATTTCACATTATTGAGCTTCAATGCTTGGGAAGACCAGTTCAATGCATTTTTATAATTATTGCTGCTGTTTCCAACAGTCAGTACATACAGGCGATACGTTTCATTGCTGTTGAGCAGATCCCCGTTTACGTCACGCGTCTGTGCATTAAGCGTCAGTTTCGGGTTGCTGCCATTCGGTGTAATGGATGTATAGTTCGCAGCAGGTACGGCAGTTGCTGAGGACTCCGTGAAGCTATTCACATCACGAGTTTTCACCAACATAATCCGGTAGGCAGATACCGCCTTCTCTGAAGTTGGACGTGTAAAGCTCACCGTCAGGTCACGACCATCTCCGTTACTTCCGGATACCGAACCATAGATGTTCCATGCAGCATATTGTGTCTCATCCACTGGTGGCGTTGCCGTTGTCTTGATATCTACACGTTGATTGCGCGAGTTCCAGAATACTTTCTCTCCAAAAGCTTCACTGACAAAACGAATGGGAACCATTGTGTTGCCCTTAATCGTGTTCGCAGGTACATCCAGCGATATCGCTTCCCCGTTGATGTATGCCGTTTTGGAACCAAGTGTCAAAGTTACTTCCTGATCGTCGCGAGTTGCAACAATCGTTTTGGTTCTGTTCGTGTACTGTACCTTCGCATCCAATCCTTCAAAAATCGACCGAAGCGGAACCAGTACGCGTCCACCTTTCATCACAGGTGCCTGAGCAGATGATAACTCTGCATCATTAATATATATACTGATCCTTGCGGCTGCATCCATAACCGACGTTGGAAGTGCGGACATCAGCATGGCCGATACAGCCAGCGCTGACATTACCTTCTTCACTTGTTTTCCTCCCGCTTTCCTCATATCCCATATCCCCATTCTCGCATTTAGTTAACATCGAAATAGATTCGCTGTTCTTTTCATTAATTCCTGTATTTACCTATGCACAACTAAGACGTTCCGATCGGCTCAAAAGTTTCCAGTTGTACAAAAATTATTTTCTCAGAAATCTTCCTCTATCTTCCACCCTCCAAAAGTTAAAAATAACAGAAGAATTTGTCACCATTCCGCAACCACATCCTGCACCAATTGGGTTAATGTATAGTGACTAGTGAACAACACCTATCATTTTCTCAACTACGGGAGGTTCATATCTATGACATCATCGTTCCAATCTGCCAAACGTAAAGGCATGCGCACCTTCATTACAGCTACCACCATCCTCATGCTGCTCCAAACGGCTGTCGCTCCATTATCCGGAGTCGCTGCTGCCGCATCTTCCAGTACAGATACCAAAGTCACGACTGCCAGTTCAACAACGATATATAAAACATTTCAGTCCATGCTCTACAAAAAGAACGGCTTGCCTGCCGCGGATATTTATCTCGAATCTCATATCGATCAAGTTACAACTCATCATGCAACCCTAATGGTCTTACAGCTGGAGAATGCCCGCAACAAGGCGTTAACAGCCATGACGGACCGCCTGCTCGTTCCTAACGTTCAGGACAAAATGATCAAAGCCTACAAGTGGAATGATAGCTTCACCCAACTGATGAGCCGCACCAACGATGCCAGTCTGCGTGCACTGCTCCAGCAAGCACGGGATAGCGGTTATCGCCTGGTTATGCTGGAAGGTTCCCTCTATCCGATCATGAATTATATGGCTTTTCAGAAATATATCTCGTACGTGAAACCAGACATCAAACAATACATTAATATCATGGCGGTCGAAACCAGCAACCTTGCCGCCGATGATGGTGCACTGGTCATTGGCTATCAGGAGATACTCAATCGCGCTTTGAATCAGGAACGATTCCTGAACGAATATCCGAAGTCCAATCGGTTACAACAGGTGAAGAAGCTAATGAATAACTATACCTTGTATACGTTTTATGGCCTGAATAATACACCTTTATTTGACTATGAAACGAACAAAATGACAGCCAATGCCCAGAAAGGTTACAAAGCTGTCTTACAACGTAACTCATCCGAAGACAGTGCCTTCCTGAGGAAACTCGAAAAGTTCATGGACATCGTAACCGAAGCCAAATTCGAGAAAACAGCTGCTGTCGAGAAATGGCTTGAGCAGAATGTGCCGGTCAGCGACTATGCGAATTATTGAGTTAATCCGTTCCCCAGAGTTAATATCCGGGCTAAAATTCAGGCTAAACTTAAACATCTCACCATACCAAAAACCGCCACAGGATTCGCTCCTGTGGCGGTTTCTTCTTGCTTCTATATTCAAAACTGACTTAACCCGTCAGCTTCCTGCTCTATTGAATCGGTTTGACCATATGATTATACTCATGTCCTGCGATGACAATCACATCGTCTTTGACATATCCCTGCCGTTCGTACAGCATTAGCGCACGGCCGTTGTCTCGTTCTACAATCAGGGATACCTGCGAGTGACCCAGATCTCTGCCCTGCTGCTCAAAAGCAGCCATCAGTGCCCGGCCGATGCCCTGCCCCTGATAAGCTTCACTTACTGAGAGAGTATCCAGATAATACTCCCCCGGACGGGTTTCTTTGACCAATGCATACTTCTCATCCCGGCTTCTTCCAGGTCGATCCAAAATCGGCTGGTCCAGACGATCTGCTTCACCGCCATCATAGGCTACCAGAATCCCCGCAATCAACCCATCCTGCTCCATCACTGTCACATGACGATAGCTAATCCGGTTGTCTTCCTGTACATAGAACTCCTGCAAAATCTGCATCGCCTTCTCATGATCCGCCTCACCCGCAAGCGCGTATGCAATGTCTCCTATCGCCTGATACAGCAAAGGAATGACCTGATCAGCATCTTCTATGCGCGCAGGTCTGATCAGAGGAGATTTTTCTTGGTGATCTAATTGCATCTTGGAATCATTCATCAGATTAACATGTTGAACAGATTTAGATTTTTGTTCAGCTCGGTATAGGCGATACCTTTGCGGTTCATGCGTTCAATGAGCGGGTGGTAATCTTCCTTGTACATCAGCTCGATGCCCACCAAGGCAGGGCCATTTTCCTTATCATGCTTTTTCGTATATTCAAACCGGGTGATATCATCATTTTTCCCTAGAACTTCCTCCAGGAATTCACGTAAAGCTCCTGCACGCTGCGGGAAATTAACCATGAAATAATACTTCAGACCTTCATATATGAGGGAACGTTCCTTGATCTCCTGCATCCGGTCGATATCGTTGTTACCGCCACTAATTACGCAGACCACCGTCTTGCCCACGATTTGCTCACGATACTGCTCAAGTGCCGCAACAGCCAAGGAACCGGCAGGCTCGACAACAATCGCATTTTCATTATATAACTCCAGAATAGTTGTGCAGGCTTTGCCTTCTGGCACTTTCACAATGTCATCAAGTATACTATTGCAGATATCAAAGGTGAGATCACCAACCCGTTTCACCGCTGCGCCATCCACGAATTTATCTATATCATCCAACGTCACAACCTGTTTGCGGAACATCGCCTCACTCATGGAAGCTGCCCCAAGTGGCTCAACTCCAATGATGCGTGTCTCTGGACTCACGGTCTTCATGTAGGTTCCCACGCCGGCTGCCAACCCTCCGCCACCAATTGTCACGAACACATAGTCGGCATTCTCATCGAGACTTTCCATGATTTCCATCGCTACCGTACCATTACCTGCAATAATCTTGGGTTGATCAAAAGGGTGGATGAACGTCATGCCCTGTTCGTCACATGCACGCATCGCTTCAGCATAAGCGTCATCATACGTATCTCCGATCAGCACCACTTCAACGTTGTTTCCACCAAAGCGACGCACCTGCTTCACCTTCTGGTTCGGCGTTGTACTCGGCATGAAGATTTTGCCGTTAATTCCGAGCGCATTACAGCTAAAAGCGACACCCTGAGCATGGTTGCCCGCACTTGCACAGACAATACCCTTCTCCATCTCGGCTGGTGTCAGACTGCGAATCATATTGTAGGCGCCTCGGATTTTGAACGAACGCACCACTTGAAGGTCTTCCCTTTTCAGATACACATTACAGTTATATTTGGCCGACAATACAGCATCCCGCTGCAACGGCGTTCTAACAATGACCTCACGCAGCACATGATGTGCGCGCACGATATCTTCCATGCCAACACTGGCACGACCGGGACTTGTGGTTCCCGTTGGTTCTTGTTCAACTGGTTTCATGTTGTCTCCACACTCCGCTTTTATGGTCTAGCAATGTCGCGCACTGCTTTTCTTTGTATTGTATCACTTTTGATCTCTTCTTGCGCCTGAGCTCACATCATTTATCATTCGGACAATTTCGTCGATAATGACCTGAGGGTCTGTATACATAACCATATGTCCCGATTGATCGGCCCCAATCCATCTCGCATTGGACAGCTGGCTCACCGTCTGGCGATGCGCCGTGATGAGGGCAGGTCTGATTTTCGCTTCTCCCTTGCCCGGTTTCGTACCCGAGATCACGCTAACTTCCAGATCACCCAGAGCCGGAGGATGTTCCAGCAGTGCTGCCATGTCATCCAAAAATGTTTTACCTTCCGCAAGCATCGTGCTGGCTGCCCGAACAGTGAAATCCTCCTTGAGGTGATCCGCTGCCACATCGTCAGGCTGAACACTTCCAGCTTTGCTGCCAAGCATCTTATATAAGCCAGTCCGCGCCATGATTGGAATAATGAAACCATTGATGGCAAAGCTCTTTTTAGTAAGCTTGGAAAAATACATTTCGCAATGCTCGTCTGATGGATCTACCAGAACAATGCCACGTAATCGAGATAGATGTGCAGCTGCCGTAGCCCGTACAATCGGACCTCCCCAGCTATGTCCAACCAGAATGAATGGGCCCGGACCCAGAGCCGTCAATAGCTCCCCAAGATCTTCTGCAATTCGGTCAAGGCTGCGTGAAGCCGAATCCACATCACTTCGTCCCGCCCCTGCCCTGTCATACACGACTGCACGTGCATGCTCAGCAATTGCTGGTGCAACCAGTCCCCAGTTCGATCTGGAGGCGCCCATACCGGATTCAAACACCACCGTCAGATCTCCTGTTCCCCTGGACATATAATGTAATTTTCGACCATCGCGGGTCTGAACAAACGCACTTGAGCCAAATGTATGTGAGCTAGGGTTAGGATTCATGTTCCCCTCCTGATTAGATGCATAGTCATCTTTCACCGAATCTAATTGAAAATGATTATCAATTACTTCATTATAGAATAATCCATCCTTTACCACAACCATGTTGCTTCAGCAAGTTATAGCAGTCCTGTCACCTCTGTCACGTTGTAGGATCACCCCACATCCCGCCGTTCCGTTAACCCTCCTTTTTCCTTATGCAAAAAGAAAACCCGATCCATGATCGGATCGGGTAACTGTTCCAGCCACTATGCCGCTGGCCCTCATACACCTTCTTATTGCTTCGTGCACAGTTCCTGCACGTAGCGCATAATCGTAATCGGTTAATCAAAGGATGGATGTCTACTCGGTTTAAGGGCGCAGCCCCTTATCCCCGAATACCATGATCCTTGTTGTTCAGCTGCTCCAGAAGTTCATTCATCGCTTCTTCCGTCATGGCCCCACCGCTAAACGCAACCAGTGCCCGCAGTGGCATATATTTCATCATCGCATCCATCATATCTGCGTGATCACCAGCATCATCACCGCCGAACCCACTGGCTTCCTGAAATTGTTGCAAAGCCTGGTCCAACAGCTGTTTGTGAGCAGGATCACGCTGGATATCCCCCAATGTACTATTACGCGTATAGGTTGGAAGGAATGTTGCTGTAGACTCTACGTTCACACGTGTGTGCACATGAATATCCCGTGAGGAACTGCCCACTTGAATATCGAACTCTCCGGTCTCCACATGCCAGTCTTTCATATCTACGTTGTAATAGGCAAATGAACGCTTATTTAGTGTAAAGCTCACTTCTTTGGACTCTCCAGGCTCCAGATCCACCTTGGCAAAAGCTTTCAGTTCTTTGACCGGACGAATAACTTTGCTCTCTACGTCGCTGACATACACCTGTACAATCTCCTTGCCCGCTCTGTCTCCGGTATTGGTGACCCTAACTTGCACATTCACCTCATCCTGATCTGTCAGTTCTGTGCGATCTACCTTCAGATCAGCATATTCAAATGTCGTATAACTCAGTCCGTAGCCAAACGGGAACAGTGGCTCCAGCTCTTTTTTGTCATAATAGCGGTAACCAACAAAGATACCTTCCCGGTAATCGACACGATCCCCTTCGC
The DNA here is from genome assembly GCF_038004485.1 of Paenibacillus sp. FSL R7-0026. NCBI lineage: Bacteria > Bacillati > Bacillota > Bacilli > Caryophanales > Paenibacillaceae > Paenibacillus > Paenibacillus sp. FSL R7-0026. The sequence goes on along the minus strand of NZ_JBBORG010000001.1, from coordinate 840,670 downwards.
CCGGGAAATTCAGATAAGATGGATTATGGCTGAGCTTGGCAGGGAATGTCTCTGCCAGTTTACCGGACGGATTCACCTCACCATACAACAGATCAGCTATCGCTCCACCAACAGCCTGTCCACCAAGGTAAGCTTCAAGCACGGCTTGTACTTGAGGCAGCCATGGCATCTCTACTGGAGATCCGTTGCTCAGCACCACGACCACACGTGATTGAACCTTCGCAATCTCTTCGATCAGCCGAATATGATTGTCAGGCAGACGCAGATGGGCACGATCATACCCTTCGGATTCATAACGATCTGGCAATCCAACAAACACAACAGCGGTATCCGCCGACTGCGCTGCCTGAACAGCCTCATGCATTAATGTCTCATCCACATCATCCGCTTCAATCCGATAACCTGGGGCATACGAGAAGGTTACACCTTCGCCAGCCACCTGGGTCATCTCTTCCACAATATCATCCACTTTGGTCGGATTAATATGGGAACTGCCGCCGCCCTGGAAGCGAGGTTTGCGCGCAAATGCCCCGATTAACGCCACTTCGCCTTCACGTCCCAGCGGCAGGATACCTTCTTCATTTTTCAACAAAACCATACTCTCGGCTGCTACCTTGCGCGCAAGTTGGTGATGCTCATCCTTGTTATATGTAGCCCCTTCTTGCTTTTGATCAACGGCATTGAAGATCAGCTTAAGTAGACGCTCCACTGCCCGATCCAGCTTGTCCAGCGGCAGTTGTCCGCTCTCTACAGCATCAATCACTTTACGCTCACCAATTCCACCGCTTGTTGGCATCTCCAATTCCAATCCCGCTGCAAGGGCGTCTGCACGTTCATTGACCGCTCCCCAGTCTGATACCACAAGACCTTCGTGTCCCCATTCGTCCTTCAGAATATCCGTAAGCAACCATTCATTCTCACCTGCATACGTACCGTTCACCTTGTTGTAGGAACACATTACTGTCCATGGTTGTCCATCCTTCACTGCACCTTCGAAGCTCGCCAGATAGATCTCACGCAGCGTCCGCTCATCCACCACCGCATCAATCGACATGCGCCGTTCTTCCTGATTATTAACTGCAAAGTGTTTGAGAGATGTACCCACACCCTGGCTCTGCACACCCTGAATATGACCGGTAGCCATCTGCGTAGATAACAACGGATCTTCGGAAAAGTATTCAAAGTTACGTCCGCCCAATGGGGAACGTTTAATATTTACACCCGGTCCAAGCAGTACCCCTACATCCTCGGCCTGACATTCCTCACCCAAAGCCACCCCGACCTGACGCGCCAGCTCCTTGTCCCATGAACTAGCCAGTCCTGCCGCAGACGGGAAACAGGTCGCAGGAACGCTCGACGTCAGACCTAGATGATCTGCACTTCCATCCTGCTTGCGCAGCCCGTGAGGTCCGTCCGTCACCATGATGGATGGAATGCCAAGACGCTCCACCCCTTTCAGATGCCAAAAGTCCAGTCCCGAGCACATGCCCGCTTTTTCTTCCAGTGTCATCCGCTGTACCAATTCCTTGATGTTACGTTCCACATTAACCCCTCCAGTTCATGATGTTGATACATAGCTATATCACTAAGCATACAAGGTTATCTACTACACATTCAAATGTTTACCCGGTTAGTAACGGTTGCATAACACAAGTCAATCATTTCTTCTTCCTAACGATGATCAAAATAAAAAGAGAAAACAGCCCGATCTTCACGATCAAGCTGTCTCTATACGTTTCATAACCGTCTATCCACCCAATTTACGCCTGAGTCTTAAACCAAGCTGCCGCGGCTTCTGCCTCGGTACGAGTCAACTGATGACCCTGACGCTCCCAATGCGTGTTTACATCGGCACCTGCACCGCTGAGCAGCGAAGCAAGTTCCTCGGTTTCACGTCTTGGTACAATCGGATCGTTCTCGCCCGCACCAATGAACACAGGCAGACCTTTCAGATCCGGCAGTTCGAGTCCGCGCAACGGTACCATCGGGTGATGCAGAATTGCACCTTTGAATACATCTGCTTGATGGAAGATCAAGCTTGCCGCAATGTTGGCACCGTTAGAGTAACCCAGTGCATACACGTTGGACCGATCAAAACCGTATTCCACCGCAGCTGCATCTACAAAAGATCCCAGCTCTGCCGTACGAGCAATCAGATCTTCTTCATCAAAAATGCCTTCGGCTAGACGGCGGAAGAAACGGGGCATCCCGTTCTCCGATACATTACCCCGCACCCCAAGTATGCCAGCTCCTGGTGCGATCATCTCCGCCAGACCGATCAGATCATTCTCGGTTCCGCCTGTGCCATGAAGCAACAGGATTGTTGGCGCATCCGGCTGAGCACCTGCTTTATAGACATGTTTCATTGTATTGGTTGTGGTCATGATTTGGACTCTCCTTTCCATTCACGTACTTCAATTCGTGGCAACAATTGTTCAATCTGCTCACGCTGTGGTTCATACCATTCAGGCAACATCAGTTTCTCACCCATGCTCTCTGCTGGTTCATCCCGTGCAAATCCCGGAGGATCCGTAGCCAGTTCGAACAGTATACCACCCGGCTCCCGGAAATACACAGCGTTGAAGTATTGACGGTCAATGACAGGCGTTGGATGATATCCGGATTGTTCAAGATCCTGCTGAATTTGTTCATGTTCCACGTAATCTTTGGCACGCCATGCAATATGGTGAACCGTTCCGGCTCCACCAATCCCGCGTTGGATACCTGTGGACTGAATATCAATGATCTGACCAATATCGCCGCTTGCCTGAAGACGAAGAAGTCCGTTCTCTTCACCGACTTGCTCCAGACCCAGTTTGCTCACCAAGACGTCCATGGTTTTCTCAGGAACGTGGCTGAACAATACAGCTCCGCCAAATCCTTTGATGGCATGCTCCGGTGTCACACCGTTGAAACTCCAGTTGCTTGGCTGACCGCCTTCACGCTCAACCAGTTCAAGCAGCAGACCACCTTTGTCGAAGAAACGAATGTACTGCTCACCAAATCTGGTTTTATTTTCATATGGAATATCGAAGGAAGCAAGACGTTCTTTCCAGAAAGGCAGACTTCCTACAGGAACCGCATATACGGTAACTCCAGTCTGACCTGACCCAATGACACCTCTTCTTGAATTCTGCTGTGGGAAAAAGGTAATAATTGTGCCCGGTGCACCCTGCTCATTCCCGTAATACAAGTGATACACGTCCGGTGCATCAAAGTTTATTGTTTTTTTCACCAGTCTGAGCGCTAACACACCTGCATAAAAATCAACGTTTTTCTGCGCATCGTCAACAAAAGCTGTAATATGATGAATTCCTGAAGTTCTGAACATAATCTCCACTCCCTTGGTTTTAGTTGTATCATAGGTTGTTTTTGCTTCTTTTATTTATTGCTTTTTGCAATTTATCTTTAAATTAAGATTCTTTAAATTTATATTAATCCATTGGACCTCAAGATGCAAGCTTTTATTTTAAAATTAAGATTTAATACAAAAAACAGGCCCCGATTACATCGGGAACCTGCTTAGCGTTATAACGATTGATTAGTTGTTTCGTATTCCTGTATCAATTTTGTATTACTGCTTCTTAAACCAGTTTCATTCTTTTTGGTGGATTCACCAAATCTTTATGCTCGTATTCATCCTTGATATCTCCGACAATCTCTTCAAGGATATCCTCCATCGTAACCATACCTACCGTAGCACCTGCCTCGTTTTTCACGGTAGCAATGTGTACACGGCTTTGCTGCATCTGGATCAGCACATCCTTGATTGGAGAACGCTCGGAGAAACTCGGCGTGTTATGGACAAATGTCTCCATATTAAAGTCTCTGCCCGCAGCCACACTCGTCAACATTTCTTTTGTGTTAATAAAGCCCACAAAGTGCGCCTGATCCCCATTCGCAATAACAGGGTATCTGGTGTATTCGTGTCGATTCAGCGTTTCAATGATCTGATCAAGCGGCATTTCCTTATTCAACGTAACAATTTTATCTCGTGGAATCATGATCTCCTGAAGCAAACGCTCATCAAAAGCAAAAATGTTTTTGAGATAGTCCAGCTCCGTCTGGTTGATCTCGCCACTCTCATAGCTCTGTGCCATAATCAGTTTCAGCTCTTCCTCCGAGTGAACGGTATCATGCCCGGCAGGTTTTACACCAAAGATACCAAGCAACAGACGAGCAGCTCCATTCAGCGCATAGATGAACGGATTCATGATTTTACCGAACCAGTACAGTGGTGGTGCCAGCAGCAGCGTCATTCTCTCTGCAAACTGAATCGCCAGCGTTTTTGGTGCCAATTCACCAATAACCACGTGCAGGAACGTAATGATCGCCAGAGCGATACCGTAGGAAAGCACGGTAGACAACGCCGCCGGCACTTCCATTCGCTCAAACAGCGGATGCAGCATTTTCTCAACGGTAGGTTCACCCAAGGCTCCCAATACCAGCGCCGTGATGGTAATCCCCAATTGACATGCCGACAGATAATAATCCAGGTTGTGCGCCACTTTCTTGGCCAGTACTGCCTTTTTGTTCCCTTCCGAGATCAATTGATCGATTCGGGACATCCGTACTTTAAGAATTGCAAATTCGGCTCCAACAAAAAAGGCTGTCAGACCTATAAATACGGCTACTAAAAATAAATTCAAGGCTATTATTCCGTCCAATGATTTCCCTCAGGTTGAGGGATTCACCTCCAAGTAAAATTTATATTAAGGTTGCTCAGACCACTCCGATGACAGAATAACCTTCCGACCGCTGTTATCACCAGATTTTTTTTTATTCCTTATATAAAAGGGGAAAATCCGGTGATAAAGGTGGACGCTTCGCTTCTTCAGTCTATTCTGTCCTCTACGTTATCGCAAAAATATTTAAAGTTTTAAGAGATTTCCGGGCAAGATCACGCCAGATCGCTAGTAGCTTCCTCAACCTGCGCGCCGTTTACCCGCTCCAGAAGAACTTGTTTGATATGATAGTTTTCGGTATCAACAACGGTCCACACATAATCGCCGTGTTCTACCGTATCGCCTTTTTCCACACCTACACCCTTCTGGTACTGGATCCATCCGGCCACAGTATCCATCTCTTCATTACCTTCAAAGATAAGTCCGAACTGTCGCTCCACTTCATCCAAAAGTACCCGGCCATTAATGAGATATTGATTCTCTCCGGTCTCCTGAATATCCGCCACCTCATCGGCATCGAATTCATCGCGAATCTCACCGACCAGCTCCTCCAGAATATCCTCCATCGTAATGATTCCCGAAGTACCGCCGTATTCATCCACGACCACGGCCATGTGTACACGTTCCTGCTGCATTTTAATCATCGCATCCTGGATACTTGTAACTTCGGACACGAACGGGATCTCACGAACGAACTCGCTTAGTTGATACGATCTTGCAGCTACCATGTCAGGCAAAATCTTTTTCACATTCACAACGCCGATAATGCGGTCCTTGTCCCCATCCTCGATGACAGGGTAACGTGAATAGTTATGTTCATCCAATATAGGAATAATATCGTCATAAGTCATATCCTGATCTAATGTCACCAGTTCCGTACGCGGCACCATGATGTCTTTGGCATCACGTTCGTCGAACACAAATACATTTTCCAGATACGAAAGCTTGGTCTTGTTGTTCTCGTCACCTTCGTAACTCTGGTTCATGATGATTTTGATCTCATCCTCCGAGTAGGCTTGATCATGTTTGGCAGGCTTTACACCGAATCCTCGCAGAAGAACACGTGAAGTTCCATTAAGCGCCCAGATGAACGGATACATGATTTTACCAAACCAGTATAGCGATGGGGCGAGCATTAATGTCAGTTTTTCTGAGAATTGAATCGCCAACGTTTTCGGTGCCATCTCACCAACAACCACGTGCAAGAACGTGACGAGGATAAAGGCGATCGCATAGGAAGCAATCGACGAGGTTGAAGCAGGTACATCTAAATAATTGAATACCGGATATAACAATCTCTCAACCGTCGGTTTTCCGAGCGCTCCCAGTCCCAGAGCAGTGACCGTAATACCGAGCTGACAGGCTGACAGATAATAATCCAGGTCCGAGACAACTTTTTTAGCCAATACGGCCTTTTTATTGCCCTCCGCGACCAGTTGATCCACTCTTGATGTACGAATTTTGACTACAGCGAACTCCGATGCTACGAAAAATGCAGTCAATGCAATCAAGATAATAAGTAATACGATATTCAATATGGTAATTATGTCCAATGATTTCCCCGGTTCTCAGGGATTCACCTCCAGAGATAGTTACAGCGTGATCCGTTAACTGTGTTAACCATTCATCAACTGTTAGTCTTTCAACACGACGTCTGCCTTATATAAAATTGATTTCAATGATATCTTTTGTATAAGTCTTACGTTTGACCTTGTAAAATTACAAAACAGGAATTCAAGATGAAGTCAATGACTTGCAGAAACTTCTTCATTCAAATCGGGTTACCCCTCATGCTGTCAATTGTTCCTCGCTTAACTCCACCTAGATTCGCCATTTGGACAATTTACAATATCGCCTACCCAATAGATATCCACCTCCCCTCGTACTCATTCCTGTTTCCGAAAAGTATACCATGTTTCCCGCTCAACCATCCAGTTGCACGTTATGGTTTGCCACAAGCTTACAGTATAATGTTCACAAATTAGTCTCTATGTATGTTACATACTTTATATAATATGATTGATATTACCTCATAATGTGATAATCTTCACATGTTTAGTATAGTCCAATTTATAAAAATACTACCCCTTACTTTAGGGCATTAAACATACGTGATCTCCCTGATTTAATCCTGTTTTGAATCTTCCCCATATTCTTTCCCGTATAAAATAAGTCCGGCCGTATGCACAAGATACATCTATATACGTAGCAAAGAGCCCGCAAGATGCAAATACCTTTCCGGTATACATCTTTACGAGCTCTTATATTCATTCTATACGAGTGCTTTGGCAGCAATATCCGTCCGCTGATGTTTACCATCAAAATGGATACGCTCCGCCTGTTCATAGGCTTTGTTTCTAGCTTCGGCAATATCCGCACCAAGGCCAACTACGCCCAGAATCCTTCCACCATTGGTGACCCACTCACCTGCTTCACTACGCGCTGTACCTGCGTGGAATACCACGGCATCTTGCACTTGATCCAGTCCTTCAATGACTACACCTTTGGCATAAGGACCCGGATAACCTCCTGAAGCAAGCACCACACATACTGCGGCTTCATCACTCCATTCAATCTCAATATCAGCCAGCTTGCCATGAACGGTTGCCCAGAAGATATCGAACAAGTCACTCTTCAGGCGTGGCAATACGACCTGTGTTTCCGGATCACCAAAACGTGCGTTGAACTCAATCGTTTTGGGCTTACCATCTGGTGAAATCATCAGCCCGGCAAACAATACACCCTGGAATGGGCGTCCCTCGGAAACCATCGCTTTGGCAGTTGGTTTGATGATCGTCTCCACGGCTTCCTCAATAATAGAAGCAGGGATATGTGGCAAAGGTGAGTATGTACCCATACCGCCTGTGTTTGGCCCTTGGTCGTTGTCGAATACAGGTTTGTGATCCTGTGCTGCCGCCATCGGACGAACCGTCTCCCCATCGACAAAAGCCAGAATGGACATTTCCTGCCCTGCGAGGAATTCCTCAATGATCACTTTGGCTCCTGCTTCACCAAATACTTTGTCCACCATGATACTGCGAAGTGCCTGATCAGCCTCATCACGCGAATAAGCTACCGTCACACCTTTGCCCGCTGCCAGTCCATCTGCCTTGATAACAACCGGGATTGCTTGCTCATTCAGGTATGCTTGAGCCTGTTCGTAATTGTCGAATTTCTCATAGGCTGCGGTTGGAATGTTGTATTTGTGCAGCAGATCCTTCATGAACGTTTTACTTCCTTCGATCTCTGCTGCATTGCGACGAGGTCCGAATACCGGAATACCCGTCACGTCAAATGCATCCACGATCCCATCCGCCAACGGATCATCCGGACCAATAACCACTAAACCCACTTTAAGCTCTACAGCAAGAGCCGTTAGTTTATCGAATTCATTCACCGCAATGGCATGACACTCAGCGAGCTGAGCAATACCTGCATTTCCCGGTGCACAGTGAATCTTGTCTACCTTTGCACTCTTTGCCAGTGCCCAGATGATTGCATGCTCTCGGCCACCGCCGCCTACTACCAGAATATCCATTCGTTCTGTTCCCCCTCTGTGCATAACTGGATTTGTTACGCTATCGCGTGTTAAAAAACCTAAAAAAGAGGGGGTGTACCATAAGTCATTAGCATGACAGGCGACACCCCTTATTTAAACCTTTTTCGTTCTAGTGTTTGAAGTGACGAACGCCTGTGAAGACCATCGCAATTCCGTATTCATTGGCTACTTTGATGGATTCTTCGTCTTTGATCGAACCACCCGGTTGAATCACTGCTGTAATTCCGGCTTTTGCAGCCAGTTCCAGCGTATCACCCATTGGGAAGAACGCATCGGATGCCAGGATAGCACCTTTTGCTTGCTCGCCCGCTTGCTCGATCGCAATTTTGGCTGCACCCACACGATTCATTTGTCCAGCGCCCACACCTACCGTCATGTCATTCGCAGCAAGTACAATCGCGTTGGATTTCACGTGTTTAACTACTTTCCAGCCAAACAACAGCTGTTTCAGTTCTTCTTCCGATGGCGCACGATCCGTTACCACGTTCAGTTCGCTCGCTTCAATGGAGTGTACATCGGACTGTTGCACGATCATACCACCGTCGATGGACGTTACTACGAATTGGCTCTCCCGTTTACGAGCAGCATTCAGTTCGCCTGTTTTGAGCAAACGAATGTTTTTCTTTTTCGTCAGGATATCGAGTGCCTCTTGTGTAAAATCAGGAGCAAGTACGATTTCCAGGAAAATCTCGCTCAACTTGCCTGCTGTATCGCTGTCGATAATACGGTTTGCTGCCACAATGCCACCAAATATAGATGTTGGATCTGCAGCATATGCTTTGCCGTAAGCTTCATAGATACTTGCGCCAATACCTACGCCACATGGGTTCATATGTTTAACCGCAACAACGGCTGGTTCTTCAAATTCTTTGACAATCTGCAATGCTGCGTTCGCATCGTTGATGTTATTATAAGACAACTCTTTGCCGTGCAATTGCTCGGCTGTTGTCAACGTATCTTGAGCAGCCAGCGGTTTGCGGTAGAATGCCGCCTGCTGGTGTGGATTTTCGCCGTAACGCAAATCTTGGAGTTTTTCGTAAGTAACCGTTAGACGCTCTGGCAGTGGATCGCCATTTACGTTGGACAGGTAGTCGGAGATGAGTGCATCGTAAGCCGCCGTATGACGGAACACTTTTGCCGCAAGCCGTTTGCGAGTTTCGAGAGTGGTATCTCCATCGTTGCGCACTTCCTCCAGCACTTGGCTGTAATCAGATGCGTCTACAACGACACTGACAAAGGCATGGTTTTTGGCTGCCGAGCGAAGCATCGTTGGACCGCCAATATCGATGTTCTCGATGGCATCTTCGTATGCTACGTCCGGTTTCGCAATAGTCTCTTGGAAAGGATACAGGTTCACGACAACCAGATCGATATAGCCGAGACCGAGTTCTTCCATCTGACGTGTGTGCTCTTCGTTATCCCGCACAGCCAACAACCCACTATGAACTGCCGGATGTAATGTTTTGACACGTCCGTCCATGATTTCCGGAAATCCGGTCACATCCGAAATTCCGATGACAGGTACGCCTTCCTTCGACAACAGGCTGCTTGTACCTCCTGTCGAAATAATCTCCACACCCATTTGCGACAGCTCGCGGCAAAAGTCCACGATGCCCGTTTTATCCGATACGCTAACCAGCGCTCTTTTGATACTCACAATATGCTCCTCCTTTAATGTCCCATGGCTTCGCGTTTCCTGACGAAACACAGCCGATTTATTTCCCGAGAAATATCACAAAATGCGTACCAATATTCGACTTCTGTTATACAGTTGATAAATGGATTTTCACACTAAAACACTACGAGTCCAGAATAATCTTTCGATCGCTGTTATTCCTAGATTTTTTTGAACAATTTCTCAATGGTAAAAATCCAGTAATAAAGGCGAACGCTTCGCTTTTTCAGGTTTTTTCTGTCCTCTCCGTTAATGTGTAAAAAAATTTCAACTTATATTAAACCGGTTTGTTAACAGTCACGTGACGTCCTTCTAAATGAACCAGACCTTGAGCGAACCAGGATACCACTTCAGGGTAAAGTTGCTGTTCAGCTGCATGGATGGAACGGCTGATTGACTCAGGCGTATCCTCCGGCAAAATGGGAACGGGATGCTGGGCAATAATCGGTCCGGTATCCATGCCTCCGTCCACAAAATGCACGGTCACACCCGTGACTTTCACACCGTATTCCAATGCCTGTCCAATCGCATCCTTACCTGCAAATGCTGGTAGCAAGGACGGATGAATATTAATCAACCGCCCTGCGTAACGATCCACCACAACAGAAGTCAGCAATCTCATATAACCCGCAAGAACAACCAAGTCGATTTTTTTGGATTCAAGCACTTCCACGATCTCTGCCTCATAGGCTTCACGGGAAGCATAATTTTTCGGAGTAAACAGATGACAATCCACGCCTGCATCCTGTGCCCGCTGCACAACACGTGCAGACGGTTTATCACATACGAGCAGATCTACGGATGCATCCAGCCCACCATTCCGTACTGCATCGACCAATGACTGAAAGTTAGTCCCTTCACCCGAGGCAAATACAGCTATGCGGTAGTTCGCCATTAAACATCCGCTCCCGTGAAGGTTACTCGCGCATCTCCTTCAGTAACACGGCCAATGATGTACGCTTCTTCACCAGATGCTTTCAGTTGTTGCAGCGCTTCCGTTGCATCTGCTTCATTAACCACCAGTACAAGCCCAACACCCATGTTAAATGTGGTGAACATGTCACGGTTCGAGACAGCACCCTTTTCCTGTAACAGGTTGAAGATCGGCAGGATCGGCCAAGAGCCGTAGTCAATATCCACATTCACGTTGCTCGGCAACATACGTGGGATATTCTCAATGAAGCCACCACCTGTAATGTGTGCCATGCCTTTTACTTTCACCTTTTCCAGCAGGGACAACAGAGGTTTAACATAGATCTTTGTAGGTTCCAGCAGGGAATCACCCAACTTACCGCCCAGTTCCGCTACTTCATCATGCAGATCAAGTCCCGCATCTTCCAACAAAAGTCTGCGTACCAGCGAGAATCCGTTACTATGCACACCGCTGGAGGCCAGTCCAATCACTGTGTCACCAGGGGCAATCGTTGTACCGTTGATGATCTTCGCTTTGTCTACGATACCCACCGTGAATCCGGCAATATCATATTCGCCTTCACTGTACATGCCCGGCATTTCCGCCGTCTCGCCACCGATCAGCGCACAACCAGATTGATGACAGCCTTCAGCAATTCCCGCAACAATAGCTTCAATCTTCTCAGGAATGACTTTGTCACATGCCAGATAGTCAAGGAAGAAGAGTGGTTCTGCACCCTGTACCACAATGTCGTTCACACACATCGCTACCGCGTCGATTCCGATAGTATCATGACGGTCCATGGCAAATGCAATTTTCAGCTTGGTGCCTACGCCGTCTGTACCGGATACAAGCACCGGCTCATCGTATTTATCTTTGTTCAAACCGAACAGGGCACCGAATCCACCCAGATCTGTCATCACTTCCGGACGGAAGGTACGCTTCACGTGTTTTTTCATCCGTTCAACCGCTTCATTACCTGCCGCGATATCAACGCCGGCCTTTTTATATGCTTCAGACAAGTGGAATCATCTCCTTTTTTTTCGCCCCACCTAAATCCTCCCGCCCGGGAGGACCCCATAGGACCTTGGCAGGCCCTCTGGACACCCGCCAAAAAAAGCGGTGCAGAGGTGGCTGGTGTGATCTTGCTATGGTTGATTCATGCGTGATCTCGCGGGATTGTTCGCCGATTCCGTTGGCTGCAAGCCATCGGTCGGCGAACCCCGCTCAGCTACGCTGCGGGCAAGCCCGCTGGGCAGCTGCTTCGCCTGGCTGCCTGGCCCCTGTTGCTCCGCAAGGCGGGACTTAAGGGCTCGGGCTAGGCCCGGGGCAGCTGCTTCGTCTGGCTGCCCTGGCCCCTGTTGCTCCGCAAAGCAGGGCTTAAGAGCTCGGGCTAGGCCCGGGGCAGCTACTTCGTCTGGCTGCCCTGGCCCCTGTTGCTCCGCAAAGCAGGGCTTAAGAGCTCGGGCTAGGCCCGGGGCAGCTACTTCGTCTGGCTGCCCTGGCCCCTATTGCTCCGCAAAGCGGGGCTTAAGGGCTCGGGCTAGGCCCGGGGCAGCTGCTTCGCTTGGCTGCCTAGCCCCTGTTGCTCCGCAAGGCGGGGCTTAAGGGCTCGGGCTAGGCCCGGGGGCAGCTGCTTCGCCTGGCTGCCTAGCCCCTGTTGCTCCGCAAAGCGGGGCTTAAGGGCTCGGGCTAGGCCCGGGGCAGCTGCTTCGCTTGGCTGCCTAGCCCCTGTTGCTCCGCAAGGCGGGGCTTAAGGGCTCGGGCTAGGCCCGGGGGCAGCTGCTTCGCCTGGCTGCCTGGCCCCTGTTGCTCCGCAAGGCTGGGCTTAAGGGCTAACAGCTACAGCCAAATTTTTCCTCGCCGCCAAAGTCGAGGCGGGTTGGGTAATCATGATCAAAACATGCGAGACATAGTCCACCTTTAGGGTCATCCTGATTATCTCCCTGAATCGATGCAATCAGTCCATCGGGACTGAGGAACTCCAGGGAGTCCGCATTAATTTCACGGCAAATTTCTTCCACCGACAACTGTGAAGCAATTAATTCACGGCTGTCAGGCGTATCAATACCGTAGAAACACGGGTTTTTGAAAGGTGGTGATGTAATACGCACATGAACCTCGGTAGCTCCTGCATCACGCAGCATGTTCACGATCCGGCGGGAGGTTGTTCCCCGTACGATGGAATCGTCAATCATGACCACACGTTTGCCTTCCACAACGCGACGCACAGCGCTCAGCTTCATCTTCACACCCTGCTCCCGCAATTCCTGGCTTGGCTGGATAAACGTACGTCCGGTGTATTTGTTCTTGATCATACCCATCTCATACGGAATACCTGTCTGTTCAGCGTATCCAATTGCTGCCGAGATGCTGGAATCTGGTACCCCCGTAACCAAGTCCGCATCCACAAACGACTCAATGGCCATCCGGCTTCCCATCCGTTTACGGGCCGCATGCTGGTTCGTACCATTCATATCACTATCCGGACGAGCAAAATAAATATATTCCATCGCGCATAATGCCTTGCGGTGTTTGTGATGATCAAAGCGATCCTCGTGCAGACCATCTGCATCCAACACAAGTAGTTCACCCGGTTCAATGTCACGGATTAACTCTGCGCCAATTGTTTCCAGTGCACACGTCTCAGATGCAAACAGATACGCATCTCCCAGCTTACCCATCGTCAGCGGACGAAGTCCGTGCGGATCGGAAGCCACGAGCAGCTTGTCGTTGGTCATGATCAGAAATGCATAACCACCCACAATGCGCTGGAACGCCTCTTTTGCAGCTTCCACAAGCCCTTTGGAGGATCGTGCAATCAGATGCGCAATGACCTCAGTATCACTCGTTGTTTGGAAAATGGAACCGCTCTGCTCCAGCTCGCGCCGGATCGTTGGTGCATTCACAATGTTCCCGTTGGTCGCTACCGCCAAATCGCCATCACGGTATTTAAATACCAATGGCTGTGCGTTTGTCAGTTTACTGTCACCACTCGTTGAATAACGGACATGTCCAATGGAAATATCCCCCGTCAACGTCTGCATCAGGTCTTTGGTGAACACTTCTTTCACCAGACCCATGCCGCGATGATAGTTAAACTGGCTGCCATCACTCACACACATGCCTGCACTTTCTTCGCCCCGATGTTGCAGCGCATGCAGTCCATAATAGGAGAGCGAAGCCGCGTCAGGGTGTCTGAACACCCCAAACACGCCGCATTCTTCCTTCAATTTGTCGAGTCCTTCCTTGCCGGACCCTTCATTATAATAATCGCCTGTCCACAACGGTCTGTCGTCAGTTCATGAGACATGGAATCGCATCCTCCCAGACCTGAGCCAAACCTCCTACAGGTTCGCTCACGGCTGATGTTCCGTTCAATTCAATCGTCAGGTTACTTCCTTCTACACGTCCAATCACAGCTACAGGTACACCGCGCTCACGTACAAATGCTTCAAGTTTACCCGCTTGCTCTGGCGTAGCCGACAACAAGATACGGGATTGGCTCTCACTGAACAGGGCGTGATCTGCACGCAGTGCAGTCTCCACATTCACCTGTGCTCCTACGTTACCGCTGATACAAGACTCTGCAAGTGCAACAGCCAAGCCGCCTTCAGACAAGTCATGTGCAGAGCGAACAAGACCGGATTGGATTGCTTCCAGCACCGTGCTGAGCAACGCTTTTTCCGTTTGCAAGTTCAGTTCTGGAGGACGACCTTGCGTATTGCGTCTGGACGACCTTCCGTCTGACCATGAACTGCGTATTGCAGCTCGCTACCACCCAGTTCAGCTTTTGTTTCACCGAGGAGGATGATAACATCACCTTCGGACTTGAATGCTTGTGTCGTGATATGATCCGTATCATGAACGAGACCTACCATACCGACAACTGGCGTTGGATAGATAGAGCCTTTGGCGTTTTCGTTATACAGACTTACGTTACCACCGATAACCGGCGTATCCAGCACACGGCAAGCTTCCGCCATACCGTCTACCGCTTTCTCCATTTGCCAGAAAATATCCGGTTTCTCCGGGTTACCAAAGTTCAGGTTGTCCGTGATCGCCAGTGGCTCAGCACCGGAACATACAATGTTACGCGCTGCTTCACTTACAGCAATCCGTCCACCAACTTCAGGATCAAGGTACACATAACGTCCATTACAGTCCGTTGTCATCGCGAGACCTTTGCGTGTGCCACGAATCGTAACTACGGCTGCATCCGAACCCGGACGAACGGCAGTGCTAGTACGCACCATGTAGTCGTATTGATCATAAATCCATTTTTTACTTGCTACTGTAGGTGATGCCAGCACTTGTTTAAGTGCTCCGCCGAGATCCGACACTTCGTCATAACGAAGCGTGTCGATGGAAGCACTTTGCTCGTAGTAGGCAGGTACAGAAGAGTTTGTCATACACTGGACATTCGTCAACCAAAGCCGTTACCGGCATATCTCCGACCACTTCGCCGTGGTGGATCAATTTCAAACGACCATCATCCGTTACTTTACCAACTTTGGCACATATTACGCCCCAACGTTCAAAGATTTCCATCGCCTGTGCCTCATCCTTCGGCTCAACAACGAACAACATCCGTTCTTGGGACTCAGACAACATCATCTCGTAAGGCGTCATGCCTTCTTCACGCTGTGGTACCTGATCCAGATACAATTCCAGACCGTTACCCGCTTTACTTGCCATCTCTGCACTCGAACATGTCAGACCCGCAGCACCCATATCCTGAATACCGAGCACGATGCCCGTGTCGATCAATTCCAGACAGGATTCCATTACCAGTTTCTCCATAAATGGATCACCAACCTGAACCGCTGTCCGTTGGGACTCGGATTCTTCCGTCAGTTCAACCGATGCAAAGGTTGCTCCATGAATACCATCACGGCCTGTCGGTGGCCCAACATAATACACAGGGTTACCTACACCTTTAGCTACACCACGTTGAATCTTGTCATGATCAATGAGACCCACACACATGGCGTTAACCAGCGGATTGCCTTCATAGCTCTCATCAAACATCACTTCGCCACCAACGGTAGGAATCCCGATACAGTTACCGTATCCGGCAATACCTGATACAACATGTTCGAACAAATATTTAACGCGATCACTCTCCAGCTTACCGAAACGCAGGGAGTTCAGTATTGCTACCGGTCTTGCACCCATGGAGAAAATATCACGGATAATGCCGCCCACACCTGTTGCCGCACCTTGATAAGGCTCAACCGCGGAAGGATGGTTATGGCTTTCAATTTTGAATACAACGGCCTGGTTATCACCGATATCCACGATACCGGCACCTTCACCAGGTCCCATCAGGACACGTGGTCCAGTGGTTGGGAAACGGCGCAGTAATGGCTTGGAGTTTTTATAAGCACAATGCTCGGACCACATTACACTGAACACACCAATTTCCGTGTAGTTTGGCTTGCGCCCCATGAACTCACAGATCAGCGCATACTCGCTGTCAGATACGCCCATTTGTGCGTAAAGTTTATGTTCTGCGACCTGTTCTGCTGTCGGTTCCTTAGCGGATAGCTGCTGCGTCATGCCGATCCCTCCATGCTTTCAAAATAGATGTAAACATACGTTTGCCGTCTTCCGAACCAAACAGTGAATCCACTGCACGCTCTGGATGCGGCATCATGCCGACCACGTTGCCACCCTCGTTACAGACTCCTGCAATATCACCCAGGGAACCGTTCGGGTTGGTCCCGTACGTAAACACGATCTGGTTGTTGGCTTGCAGACTCGCGAGCGTCTCCTCGTCGCAATAATAGTTTCCTTCACCGTGAGCAATCGGGATGATAATCTCTTCGCCGGGTGCATAGTCACGTGTAAATGGTGTATCTGCGTTCGCCACTTTCAACACTGTATCGTGACAACGGAACTTCAGGGAAGTGTTACGGATCAATGCACCTGGAAGCAATCCCGCTTCCGTCAGGATCTGGAATCCGTTGCAAATACCAAGAATATATTTACCTTGTTCAGCAGCCTTCGCTACCTCGTTCATTACCGGTGCAAAGCGGGAAATCGCTCCGCAACGCAAGTAGTCACCATAAGAGAAACCACCCGGAACTAAAATACAATCATAAGCCGATAGATCTGTAGCCGTGTGCCATACATAATCAACCTCTTGCCCAATGGCATCTTCCACTGCCTTATAACAGTCGATGTCGCAGTTGGAGCCAGGGAACACAAGAACTGCAAATTTCATGAGATTAACCCTCCAATTCGTAGCGGTAATCTTCAACAACGGTGTTGGCCAGCAACTTTTCACACATGACTTTCAGTCGTTTCTCCGCTTCCGCACGATCTGTTGTATCCAGGTTCAATTCCATGACTTTACCGATCCGTACACTTTCCACTTCGTTGAATCCCATAGAATGCAGGGCTCCTTGAACAGCTACGCCTTGTGGGTCGAGTACGCTTTGCTTAATAGTGACATATACGGTTGCTTTGATCATGATCCTTATGTTCCTCCTCAGTAATGAACGGGATAAATGCTTTATGCTGTTAAAAATGGGGTGTGGAGCTTGCTCCGGGGCGGATTGTTCTTTCCGGTCGCTTGTTGTCCCCAGGTTTTTTGGATTGTTTTGGCCCGCTCTGCGGTCAAAACCCGGGGACAAAGGCGAACGCTATCGCTCCTTTAAGAACAATTCCGCCCCTCCGCTAGTCCATGCGACGTTTTTTAAAGGCCTAAACCTTTTACGTTGCACGGTGTGTAATGGTCTAGACTGACCATTCCTTCAAAACAGTGAATCGTGAATGGTCTTTAAGTTACTTTAATAATTAGTAAATTTAATTCTCTTAATTTTTCAGGCTTCCCCTACCTGCGGGAAGCCACCGCTCTTAATTGCCTCATCCCCCAGTTTGTCACTGGCGGAGGGAAAGATTTGAGCTGGAGAAACGAAGTGCTCGCCTTTGCAACCGGAATGTTTCCTTTTGAAAAAAGGATTCCAATCAAAACAATCCGGGGGCAACAGCGATCGAAATCTAAACTTTCCCATAGCTCTCGCTCAAACGTTAAACTTTATTATTTCGTTAAACGGTTATAAATATCGACGTATCTTGCGGTTGTTGCCTCAACTACCTCTTGTGGGAGTGGATCGGGTTTGCTGTTCTTGTCCCAATCGGTTCCGGCAAGGTAGGTGCGCACTGGCTCTTTATCCATGCTGTCGATCTCGATGTCGAGTTCATAATTCTCTTTGGCCCAGAAGCGTGAAGCATCTGGGGTGAAGATTTCGTCAATCAGGATAACCTTGCCATCCACGATGCCGAACTCGAATTTGCAGTCTGCCAGAATGATGCCACGCTGATCACAGTAATCACGGGCGAATTCGTACAACCGCAAGCTTTTTTCCTGAAGCTCAACTGCTAGTGCGTCTCCCACCAGTTCTTTCATACGATCCATTGGGATGTCTTCATCATGACCAACATCGTTTTTGGCTGCCGGGGTGAAAATGGGAACTTCGAGCTTAGCGTTCTTGCGAAGTCCATCAGGCAGTTTAATGCCATTCACTTCACCACTCGTCTCGTATTGTCTCCATCCCCCACCAGTGATGTATCCACGCACGACACATTCAATATCAATGCGTTCTGCTTTGCGGGTTACCATGATGCGGTCTTTGAGCAATTCAGGGTCCGTGATGAGATCACCAAGTAGATTTACATCAGTATGAACGACGTGGTTATCCATCATGTCTCCTGTCAGTTCAAACCAGAAACTGCTGAGTTTATTCAGTACGTTTCCTTTCTCAGGAACTGCCGGGTCCAGCACGTAATCAAATGCAGAGATTCGGTCAGTTACCACGATTAGAAAATGTTCACCCAGGTCGTACAATTCACGTACTTTTCCTTTATATAACAGAGGTGCTTTAACGAGATCTGCCGCAGTGGACAGTGCCATGGGCTCACCTTCTTTCAGGAGATGTAAAGTATACGTCCAATTCCCCTCTTCACGCGGGGCCACTACGAATGCAGAACAACCTTCCGATCGCTGTTATCCCCAGATTTTTTGATTCCACTTTTGCAAAGTGAAAATCCGGGGATAAAGGCGAGCGCTTTGCTTCTTCAGGTTTTTTCTGCCTTCTCCGTTCCAGCGTGAACACATAATCAACCTATACTTTTAGGGAGTAAAACTTGTTCTAAATTTGATAAAGGTACAGCGTATGCTTTCGAAGTAGCTTTCTTTCAGAAAGCTTTTAGCTTTGCTTCTTCAGCTTATTTCTGTCCTCTGCGTTCCCTGCTGAACCATCATTCTGCGCTATAGCCTTATGGGACTTATATATTAATCGTTCAAACCGAGTTTTTTGAAGATGGTGTCAACGTGCTTCAGGTGCCATGATGGATTGAATGCATCTGCGATTTCTTCTTCGTTCAGCACTTCCGTGATTTCCGGTGTGGATTTCACGATATCCTGGAACTGGCGTTGTTCTTCCCATGCTTGCATCGCACGTGGTTGAACGGTATCGTACGCTTGCTCGCGGCTGAAACCTTTGTCGATCAGCTTTGTCATGATGCGACCGGAGAATGGTACCCCGTAAGTGCGCTCCATGTTGCGTTTCATGTTTTCAGGGAACACTGTCAGGTTCTTCACGATGTTACCAAAACGGTTCAGCATGTAGTTCAACAGCATCGTTGCATCCGGCAGAATGATACGTTCTACGGAAGAATGCGAGATGTCGCGCTCGTGCCAGAGCGTTACGTTCTCGTATGCGGATACCATATGTCCGCGAATAACGCGGGACAGACCGGAGATGTTTTCACTACCAATCGGGTTACGCTTGTGCGGCATCGCGGAAGATCCTTTTTGACCTTTAGCAAAAGCTTCTTCCACTTCACGGAACTCACTCTTCTGCAGTGCACGTACCTCTGTAGCGAACTTGTCCAGGGACGTTGCGATCAACGCCAGTGTAGCCATATATTCCGCATGACGGTCACGTTGCAATGTTTGAGTCGAGATCGGCGCAGGTTTCGTGCCCAACTTCTCGCAGACAAACTCTTCGACAAACGGATCGATGTTCGCGTACGTTCCTACCGCACCTGAGATTTTGCCGTATTGTACATTGTCTGCTGCATGACGGAAACGCTCCAGGTTCCGTTTCATCTCTTCATGCCACAACGCCATTTTCAGACCAAATGTTGTTGGCTCCGCATGCACGCCGTGCGTACGTCCCATCATTGGTGTGTGCTGATAAGCCAGTGCTTTTTCACGCAGAATTTCAATGAAATTCACGATATCCTTTTCCAAAATCTCATTCGCTTGACGCAATACATATCCCAGAGCCGTATCTACGACATCTGTGGAAGTCAGTCCGTAGTGCACCCATTTCCGCTCCGCACCCAGACTTTCAGATACCGTACGTGTAAATGCGATAACGTCATGACGTGTTTCCTGTTCAATCTCATAGATGCGATCGATGTCAAAAGATGCGTTCTGACGAAGCAATGCCGCTTCTTCCTTAGGAATTACACCAAGTTCCGCCCATGCCTCACATGCACAAATTTCAACTTCCAGCCACGATTGGAATTTGTTCTCTTCGGTCCAGATGGCTCTCATTTCGGGTCTGCTATAACGTTCAATCATGAATTTGTATTCCTCCAGAGATTAGTTTGTTCAATCCATTGCAATCCTTCTTCAACATCCTGACAAAGCAGATTCACATGCCCCATCTTACGTCCTGTTTTTGCCTCGGTTTTACCATATATATGAAGCTTGGGAATCACACCGAGCTCTATCGCTTCTGCATCAGGTTGCCCTGTTCTAGCGATAATACCTTCCAGATGCTCTCCAAGCACATTGACCATAACAACCGGACTCAATAACGAAGTGTCCCCAAGTGGTAATCCGCAGATCGCACGGATATGTTGTTCGAACTGAGAAGTCGCACAAGCTTCCATCGTATAGTGACCAGAATTATGTGGTCTTGGTGCCAGTTCGTTGACGTACAGTCTTCCATCCGCCGCTACAAACAGTTCCACAGCCAGCAACCCAACAGCCTTCATCGATTCTGCCACCGCTGCTGCCAGCTTTTGCGCTTCAATCTGGATGTCTGCGGCAACTCTAGCCGGTACAATTGAAGCATGCAAAATGTTATTTACATGAATGTTCTCCGCTGGCGGGAACGTTTTAATCTCCCCATTTGTACTACGCGCTACAACGACCGATATCTCGCATTCAAACTTGATGAATTGTTCCAGCACCAGTTCCGCACCTGTAGCTGCAAGTTCTTCGTACGCAGCCACAGCCTCATTCGCTTCCCGAATTACACGCTGGCCTTTGCCATCGTAACCTCCAGTCACCGTCTTCAGTACACACGGCACTCCAAGTTCGCTTACAGCAGCAAGCATCGTATCCACACTTGTGATTTCACGATAAGGCGCGACTCTTACTCCAGCAGCTTCGATCGCACGTTTTTCACGCAACCGATGTTGTGTGGTGTACAGTAACGCACTTCCTTGTGGAACGTAAGACTCACGCTCGAGCAGCCCAGCGACTTCTGCATCTACATTTTCAAACTCATACGTAATGACATCGCATTGCCGAGCCAGTTCAAGTGCAGCTTTGGCATCGTCATAACCAGCTTCAATCTGACGAGCAACTTGACCACAAGGTGCATCCGCAGCGGGATCAAGAGTAACGAATCGATACCCCATTGCCGTTCCTGCGAGCGTCATCATACGTCCGAGCTGTCCGCCTCCAAGAATGCCGATGGTTGTTTTCCCGGGCAGCAGGACTTTTTTCAGTTCTCCTGCTATACCGGATTGGTTCCCTGTACTACTCATAGTTCTTCACTGCTTTCGAGTACTTCTTGTTTGATGCGCTCTCGGCGAGCTTCAGAGCGACGTTGGACATCCGGGTCAAAAGCACCGATCATTTGAGCTGCCAGCAATCCTGCATTGGTTGCCCCTGCCTTGCCAATCGCCACAGTTGCGACGGGAATACCACCAGGCATCTGAACAATGGACAACAAGGAATCGAGACCGTTCAATGCTTTGGACTGAACTGGAACGCCAATGACCGGAAGCATCGTTTTGGAAGCAACCATACCGGGCAGATGTGCTGCCCCGCCTGCGCCTGCAATGATCACCTTGAATCCCCGATCAATTGCTTGCTCTGCGTATTCAAACATCAAATCCGGTGTACGATGGGCGGAGACCACCTTTTTCTCATACCCAATCTCCAGCTCGTCCAGCACCTCGCACGCATGTTTCATCGTTTCCCAATCCGACTTGCTGCCCATAATTACAGCGACTTGCAGTGACATGAATACATCCAACTCCCGTCTGAGCTTTTTTGATTACATCTGGTATTAATGAATTCATTTTACGTGTGAAATGAAAAAATCCGCTACCCGCGAAAACATCACATTTTCTCCGGACACCGGACTCCAAGAAATACGTATCCCTCATTTGGGCATGCCAAAAGGGGGCTTGCTGTCCGCATCTGGTTGCATGCGACTCTCAGCCGTATCTCCTCGTAGTCCGGAAATTTACGGTTCCCGGGTAGATACTTCCGGGCCCTATTCCCGGCGTTATACGAGCAAATATCTATCAAACTATTTTCGTTCATTTTGGTAATCTCTTATTACATATTTCGTTCCTACTCGACCTTATTCTTACCTGATCGACACATCTAACATTCTAACAATCCCCTACAGCTAATGTCAACTTAAAGACGAACATTTAACATATTGACAAATATAATGTTCGGGAATTGCTTCATTAAATTCGGTTAGCCATCCATTTCATTCCATAAAAGAAAGCCGGCTCCTCTTCAATCTCTCGAAGACAACCGGCTTCCTGCTTTTCAGTGCGTACACACTTCATCCATTATTTTACGATCAGTACTGGAACCTGAGCATGCTGCACCACATTGTGACTAACACTACCCAGGACAAATTCCCGAATACCACCCAGTCCGCGGCTACCAATAATAATGATATCTGAATCATTTTCTTTGGCAAAATCAAGCAGCACTTCCGCTGCCGCTCCTTGAATCAGATCCACATTGGCCGTTACACCAGCAGCCTGAATTCGCTCTTTTGCTTCATCTGTCGTCTGTACCGCCAGATTGTAGTAGTCATTATTAAGTGAAGGTGGCAGTGGAGCCAACCCCTCACCGATGAATACACGCGGGAAATCAAAAGCATGAATGACATCCAGTACTGCATTTGGGGACACTTTAGCTAGCTCAATCGCACGATCAAGTGCTTTATTTGAAGCTTTCGAACCATCATAAGCCACTAATATTTTGGAAAATAACATGTGAATCCCGTCCCTTCCTTTATATGTAGAGCACGCGAAGCAAGCTTCGGTCTGACATGTAATAAACTAACAGAACCATATAACTCCTTAAACGTTCCGCAGCCACAATGAACCATTTATACGAATGAATTTACATATCAGACCAATTAACGATACACCTTCACTTCAGCGTAAGTCCAGTTCGATATCTCCAATCCTACAATTAAAAACATAGAAGGAATGGTTACGCATGTATTCCATCTGTTCATTGAATAAAGTAACCATAGATTACCGCATTCAGGAACAACAACAATGGAATGCCAATGGTGAAGCTGGGATGTTTAGTCTTATGCCTTTTCCTATACATCGCGATCCAGACTCCCAAAGCACCGCCTATAAATGCTAATAAGAATAACGTCCGTTCGGGTGTACGATCACGCCTTTGCTGTGCACGCCTCTTATCATCCGACATCACCAGATAACCAACTACATTAATAAATAAAAACCACAATATAAGTCCGGTTTGCATATAATTCTAGCGATCCCCCTGTCCCGGGACATCTCCCTGCCTCCATTATAATCCTCATTAGAGACATGTTCAACGCACCGGATAGGGAACCGCAATTTTGTGTAATAACGCTAACCTCGCTCTGACCTAGGACTCCTGCTTTGGAATACCGTTCAGGCTTGGTGCTCTTTTGGCTGCTTTGTCCGGGCGCACAGCGATACTCTCTTCCCGAATACTGTCTTTGTTTTGCTGATTATGGATTTTCTCTGGTTTGTTGTGCGGCATGTAGGTATCACCTCCTTGGCTTACGTTGCCTGAAAACGAAGGATCTTATACGACTTCACATAGATGAGTAGAGAAAAGTTATAATCAGTCCCTTTGGAGTAAATGAGTACATCATTCGCATGGCTCATACCGCACGAGGCACGATCTCAACTACCTCAAGCGTGTTACTGCCCTTTTTTCTCCATAGCCGCCTTCAGCAGATCGCCCAGATTGGACCCAATCGATTCTTGCTTCGCATACTGCTTAACTAATTTTTGCTGATCGCGTTTGTTCACATGCTGTTTGTCCTTATCCAACGTTTCTGTAATACCACAAGGTAGACATTGTACATATAACCCCGCCTTGCCTTCTTTGATTTCCATCTTTTTGTGGCACTGCGCACAACGACGATTGGACAATCTTTTTTCTGCCGAACGACGATATCCACAGTCCTCGTTAGGACATACAAGAAACTTGCCGCGCTTGCCTTTCTTCTCCAACAACCGTGCGTTACAGTCCGGACAATGGCTATTGGACACATTATGCGGCTTATACTCCGCTTTGCTGCCTTTTACCGTAGACACCAGCTCTTTCGCCATGGATCGGATACTATCCAGAAACGGCCCCGGTTTCCCTTGCCCACGAGCGATGCGTTCCAGTTCAGCTTCCCAGCGAGCAGTCAGATCCGGTGTACGAAGCTGAGGAGCAGCCAGTTCAATCAACTGTTTTCCTTTGCCAGTCGGGTGCATGCTGTTGCCTTGACGATCTATTGTATCGGAACTGACCAGCTTCTCGATAATATCCGCACGTGTAGCCGGAGTGCCGAGTCCATGCTTTTCCATCTGGGAAAGCAAAGCAGCTTCGGTATACCTTTTGGGCGGCATCGTCCGTCCACTTTTAACATGACAACGCTGAACCGTCACCGACTGCCCTTGCTGTACATCTGGCAAAAGCGCACGCTCATGGTCTGCTGCATCGTCAGCCCGGTCATCGTCATCATCGCTGTAATCGCCGCCGTATACTTCACGCCAACCACTTTCTTTCACCGTTGTACCTTTGACATGGAAGGAGTCCTTCCCCACTTGAACCGTGATCGCAACTGAATCGTACTTCGCGGCCGGATAAAACAGGCTGATAAAACGACGTACGATCAGATCGTACAATTTGCGTTCCTCCGGATTCAGTTGATTCAGAAGCACCGTCTGCTCCGTGGGGATAATCGCATGGTGATCCGTAACTTTACTGTCATCCACAATACGTTTGGTGATATTCAGATTTTTGCGCAGCAAAGGACGTGCCAGAGACGCATAAGGTCCAATGGCTACACTGTCCAGCCGTTCTTTCAACGTAGCTGTCATGTCCGTAGTGAGGTATCGGCTGTCCGTACGTGGGTACGTTACGAGCTTGTGCTGTTCATACAGACGCTGCAGGACGTTTGATGTTTGCTTTGCAGAGAAACCATACTTCCGGTTGGCATCCCGTTGCAATTCCGTCAGATCATATGCCAGTGGATGAGGCTCAACCTTCTCGCTTTTCTTCACTTGAGCAATCGTGCCCTTGCGCCCGTCTACCCGTTTCTTCAATTCTTGCGTTTCTTGAGGGTCGAAAATTCGTGAATCTCCCCCAGCTGCCCGCCACACAGCCTGAAAACCACCCAAATCTGCCGTTAACGTCTCATACTCCTGCGAGCGGAAACCGTTAATTTCATTTTCTCTATCCATAATCATGCCCAAGGTCGGCGTTTGGACCCGTCCAGCAGACAACTGCGCATTGAAACGAACGGTTAGTGCACGGGTCACGTTAAGTCCAATCATCCAGTCGGCTTCCGCACGGCAGCGTGCAGATTCATAAAGACGGTCGAACTGACTGCCTGGCTTCAGCGAAGCAAATCCGTCTTTAATCGCCTTATCTGTCTGGGATGAAATCCACAGGCGTTTAAAAGGTTTTTTCCACCCCGCCATCTGCATGATCCAACGGGCCAGCAATTCTCCCTCACGAGCCGCATCCGTCGCAATGACCAACTCACCCACATCCTGACGTTTCATCAGCTGCTGTACTGCTTTATATTGATGGTTGGTCTCTTTAAGTACCTTCAGTTTCGTACGCTCTGGCAGAATGGGCAGGTCCTCCAGATTCCATGTTGCATACTTTTTATCGTAATCCTCGGGTTCAGCTAATCCAACCAGATGTCCAAGTGCCCAGGTAACGATATATTTCGGGCCTTCCATATAACTTTTATGTTTATCACGCGCACCCATAACTCTGGCTATTTCGCGTGCCACAGACGGTTTTTTCTGCGAGTACCAATGTCTTCACTTCATATCTCTTCCTCTCTGGTAGAACGTTATGTCTCTTTTATTCCTATCTATTCATTATATCATTTCACACTAAAGGTATGCTCTGTCATCTCTACTTCCTAATCTACTCGTATCCTGTAACCTCATGTTTAATCAACATATCGATAAAGTGTTATATTTCCTAACATTAAAATTTGTAATAGTTTTTCTGAGTACATGTAAACAGAAGTATGAATAAGTATTAACACTGTAAAGTATTGATGTATACGTTTTTTTGGATAAATATAAACCTTGTAAGATTACCTGACATAACTATACAATGTGTCAAAAGCATAGAAACAGAATCGCTGCTACACACATCAATGAGACACAGGAAGGGAGCGTGGATGCATGACTTATCATGGATCTGTATTGAAAAAAGTGGGGCTTTGTTACTGGCGGGAGCTGTTGTTGCCACAACATGGGGAGGAACAGTACCTTCGGCATCAGCCGCAACGGTAACGCCTACGAGTAAAACAACAGTAGCAGCTGTATCCAAAGGAAAAGCGCCAGCTACTCCGGCAGCATTTGTTCAGGCTATGGAAGAAGCGGCTACACTTGCAGGTGTTCCTTTTACCATGGGCAAGCTCTCCGGCACAACCGTACAACGCAAAGATGCTGCGGTCGCCTTGCAACAATGGCTCAAGCTGGATTCGACTACCGAATCATTCAAGGATGTCCCGGATGAAGCCACTTTCGCAGGTGCTGTTGGTGCATTGAACACTGCGGGGTTGATGAAAGGTTATACGGAATCCCTCTTCCTTCCAAACGCTGTACTTACGGAGAATGACCTATCTGTATTGAAAGATCGCATTTATAACTACATAAAACCGTTTGTTCTGGAGGAAGCAACCATTATGGATCTCCAGACCGCTATGACGCAAGGAAAACTGACATCAAAAGAGCTAGTTCAGAAATATCTGGACCGCATTGAGAAATACGATGATCAAGGTGTGAGCATCAACGCCGTATTAACTCTGAACCCGGATGCGCTCAAAATTGCGGAGCAATTGGATGAAGAACGTGCAGCTCAAGGTGCTCGCGGGCCTCTGCATGGCGTTCCGATTCTAGTGAAAGACAATTTCGATACCAATGACATGCCGACAACCGCAGGCTGTATCTGTCTGAAAGATTCCATTCCAGCTCACGATGCTGAACAAGTGAAGAAACTCAAAGCAGCTGGCGCCATTATTTTGGGCAAAACAAACCTGCATGAATTCGCATTTGGCATCACAACATCCAGCTCATTGGGCGGACAAACATTGAACCCATACGCCCTGGACCATTATCCAGGTGGCTCAAGCGGCGGAACAGGTGCTGCCATTGCATCTAACTTTGCCGCAGCCGGCATGGGTACAGACACTGGTGGCTCAATCCGAATCCCATCCAGCTTCAACAGCCTTGTGGGTATCCGCCCAACCATTGGACTGTCCAGCCGTGAAGGCATTATCCCATTGGCTTTGACACAGGATGTCGGTGGACCTATGGCCCGTACCGTTAGTGACGCTGCAATCATGCTCGATGCTACAGCCGGCTATGATAAAAAAGATGTCGCTACAGCTTACGCGGTTGGAAAAATCCCTTCCAGCTATACAGACTTCTTGGATGTAAACGGACTGAAAGGTGCACGCATCGGTGTGGCTGCAGAACTCATCCCAAGTACCAAAGCTGAAGAAAAAGCCGTTGCTGACGTGATCAACACAGC
The DNA here is from genome assembly GCF_038004485.1 of Paenibacillus sp. FSL R7-0026. NCBI lineage: Bacteria > Bacillati > Bacillota > Bacilli > Caryophanales > Paenibacillaceae > Paenibacillus > Paenibacillus sp. FSL R7-0026. Next base: position 812,764 of record NZ_JBBORG010000001.1, on the reverse strand, counting down.
TGTGGAAGAACTGAAGACACTGGGCGCTACTGCAGTTCCCATTTCCATACCGAACTTAACTGAGATCAATAAGTACCCAAGCCTTAGTGGATATGAATTCAAGTTCCAGTTGAATGACTATCTGGAGTCATTGGGTGCAGATGCTCCATATCACAGTCTGTCCGAGATCATCGCTTCCGGAGAGTTTGATAAGTCCCAAGAACAATCCATGAAGACTCGGGATGCACGCCAAACCCTGGAGACCACCGAATATAAGGACATCGTCCTGAAACGTACCCAAGTTACACGTGAGTCCCTGCTGAAAGTTATGGCAGATAATAACCTGGATGCCATCATCTATCCTACGTCCACACAAGCCGCTGGTGTTATTGGCGAAGGACAAAACTCCGGTGGTAACAACCGTCTGAGTCCATTCTCCGGCTTCCCGGCGATCACTGTACCTGCCGGTTTCACAACTGATGGTTTGCCCGTAGGTATGGAATTCTTGGGTCGCGCCTTTGATGAAGGAACCTTGATCAAGCTGGCTTACAGCTACGAACAAGGTACACATCACCGCCAAGCGCCTAAGCTTACGCCGTAAAATATTTATGGGATTAAGCAATTCCGGGTAACACAAAAAATAGATGCAATCATATCACTTTTTTTGAAACGAGTTAACCCACTAAAGAGACCACCCTCTTCATGACTACATGAAGTTTGGGTGGTCTCTTTTATTTTCTCTATTTATCTTTGCGTTGCATACATTCGGATGTTATTCATTACTGAACCCTGTCCGGCACGCCCCATTTCAGAACCAAACCTGCGTACGTCAGACCACCGCCAAAGCCAAAGAGAGCTACGCTCTGTCCTTCTTTCAACTTCCCTTCATCCACTGCAAGCTGTAAAGCAAGCGGAATGGAAGCAGCAGATGTGTTCCCACGATACTCAACACTGGTTAAAGTACGTTCCAAAGGAACCGGACCACGTTCGCAAACAGCTTCAATCATTCTCATGTTGGCACTATGCGGGACAAACCAGTCAATCTGGTCAGGGCTTAATTCAGCTTTCGTTATAAGTTTACCCAATTGCTCTGGAATCGTCCGTACAGCCCACTTATAAATCTCTCGCCCATTCTGAACTAAACAACCTTCGCCCTGTAAGGCACACCATTCATCTCCGAAGACAAGCCACTCTTATAGAGATGTACACCGCCTTCTCCATGTGTACCTGATATGGCTGCCATAAAGTCACCTTCAGCACCCGATGATCTCTCCACTAAGAAGGCCCCAGCTCCATCACCAAACAGTACACAAGTCGTGCGGTCTGTGTAATCGGTAATTTTGGATAACGTCTCTGCTCCAATAACCAGTACTTTTCGGTACATTCCACTGGTCACCAGACTGTCGGCTAGCTGTAGCCCGTAGGTAAAACCTGCGCATGCAGCATTTAAATCCAGTACGCCCGTGTGTGGGATCTTAAGGTTAGCCTGTACTCTGGATGCCGTACTTGGGAAAGCATATTCAGGTGTACTTGTAGCCACAAGGATCATATCCACATCTTCTACACTTACATCATAGCGACGTATCATATCTTCTACAGCCTTCGTAGCCAGGTCAGATACAAATTGATCTTCAGCTGCAATTCGCCGTTCTCTCATGCCTGTACGTTGCACAATCCATTCGTCACTTGTCTCGACTAATTTCTCCAGATCAGCATTCGTTAATATTCGATCCGGTACATACGTCCCCATTGCCGTGATGGTTGCCTTTGATTGATGATTCATACCGGTAGTCACCTCACTTGTTTTTTACTATTATAGCACTAAGTCTTAGTACTTGGTACTAATTTTTAAAAAAATATTTATTATGATACTTTCGTTAGTTGTTTATTTTAAAGTGATCTCTTCATTCTATTACCCAGAGCAATACAAACGATGGCATGCATTTTTGATGAAGAATTGTGGATATCGCCTGACTAACATGAAGAATGCCTTAATTATATGCGTTTTCTATAGACAGCTCATTCCATCAGGAGGAAAATAAACAGATTGCCCTACATTACTAAAGAATAGAGATGATCTATCCCCATGAAAAAAGAATTAAATATCCTTGCCATTTCCGGAAGCCTGCGCAATCAGTCCTCCAATACGTTAATAATGCACGCCATGATTAAGCTGGCTACGCCTAACCTTAAGTTTGAAGTATATGATGGATTAAATGATCTACCGCATTTTAACCCTGACATCGATTTCGCGGAGGGCCCAGTGTCCGTACAGAACTTGAGAGCCCAACTTAAGCATTCGGACGGTGTCCTTATCTGTACGCCAGAGTATGGAAATGGCGTTCCTGGGGTCTTAAAAAATGCACTAGATTGGATTGTATCTTCTGGGGAATGGCTCAATAAACCCACCATTGTCATTGCTGCTTCCCCAAGCCCCATGGGAGGTGACAAAGCCCATGCTTCCTTATTGCTTACACTAAACATGATTAATGCACAAGTCTTACAAGAGGGCTGCTTAACTATTCCTCATATTACATTGAAAATGAACAAACAAGGAGTCATTATTGATTCGGAAACCCAGCGTGCATTGCAGAACTCCCTTACAATCCTTGCGGAGGCTTGCGACCAAATAAAGGGCTAGACAGTTGTTATACTTAAATCGATGATAGAGAAATGAACCATTTAAAGTTATTTAACATTGTCATAAATATTGAAATAAAAAAACAGCCCTAGTTATTTACCAGGGCTGTTAAGGTTTATATAAGTATTTAGGATTAAAATAAAAAAGACACACTCGATATCATCAAGTGTGTCTTCTATTGCTTGGCGGCGTCCTACTCTCCCAGGACCCTGCGGTCCAAGTACCATCGGCGCTAGAGGGCTTAACGGTCGTGTTCGGGATGGGTACGTGTGGAACCCCTCCGCCATCGCCACCAAACGCATAGCTTAGCTTACATTTCAGAGTTGTTGTTCTCTGAAAACTAGATTCGAAACGAAACACGCGATTTACAACTTGCTATTGGATAAGCCCTCGACCGATTAGTACTGGTCAGCTCCATGCATTGCTGCACTTCCACCCCCAGCCTATCTACCTCGTCGTCTTCAAGGGGTCTTACATACTGGGAAATCTCATCTTGAGGGGGCTTCACGCTTAGATGCTTTCAGCGTTTATCCCGTCCGTACATAGCTACCCAGCGGTGCTCCTGGCGGAACAACTGGTACACCAGCGGTACGTCCATCCCGGTCCTCTCGTACTAAGGACAGCTCCTCTCAAATTTCCTACGCCCACGACAGATAGGGACCGAACTGTCTCACGACGTTCTGAACCCAGCTCGCGTACCGCTTTAATGGGCGAACAGCCCAACCCTTGGGACCTACTTCAGCCCCAGGATGCGATGAGCCGACATCGAGGTGCCAAACCTCCCCGTCGATGTGGACTCTTGGGGGAGATAAGCCTGTTATCCCCAGGGTAGCTTTTATCCGTTGAGCGATGGCCCTTCCATGCGGTACCACCGGATCACTAAGCCCGACTTTCGTCCCTGCTCGACTTGTAGGTCTCGCAGTCAAGCTCCCTTATGCCTTTGCACTCTTCGAATGATTTCCAACCATTCTGAGGGAACCTTTGGGCGCCTCCGTTACTCTTTAGGAGGCGACCGCCCCAGTCAAACTGCCCACCTGACACTGTCCCCGCACCGGATTACGGTACCAGGTTAGAACCTAGATACGATCAGGGTGGTATCCCAACGTTGCCTCCACACAAGCTGGCGCTCATGCTTCAAAGGCTCCCACCTATCCTGTACAGATCGTACCCAAATTCAATATCAAGCTGCAGTAAAGCTCCATGGGGTCTTTCCGTCTTGTCGCGGGTAACCTGCATCTTCACAGGTATTAAAATTTCACCGGATCTCTCGTTGAGACAGCGCCCAAGTCGTTACGCCATTCGTGCGGGTCAGAATTTACCTGACAAGGAATTTCGCTACCTTAGGACCGTTATAGTTACGGCCGCCGTTTACTGGGGCTTCGGTTCACAGCTTCGGATTGCTCCTAACCACTCCCCTTAACCTTCCAGCACCGGGCAGGCGTCAGCCCGTATACTTCGCCTTACGGCTTCGCACAGACCTGTGTTTTTGCTAAACAGTCGCTTGGGCCTTTTCACTGCGGCCCCCTCGTGCTATTCACACTACCGGGGCACCCCTTCTCCCGAAGTTACGGGGTCATTTTGCCGAGTTCCTTAACGAGAGTTCTTCCGCGCGCCTTAGAATACTCTTCTCGCCTACCTGTGTCGGTTTGCGGTACGGGCACCTTCACCTGGCTAGAGGCTTTTCTTGGCAGTGTGAGATCATGACCTTCGCTACTATAATTTTCGCTCCCCATCACAGCTCAGCCTTACAATGTGCGGATTTGCCTACACATCAGCCTTACTGCTTAGACGGACATCCATCAGTCCGCGTCACTACCCTACTGCGTCCCCCCATTGCTCATAACGGCTTACGGTGGTACAGGAATTTCGACCTGTTGTCCTTCGACTACGCCTTTCGGCCTCGCCTTAGGTCCCGACTTACCCTGAGCGGACGAGCCTTCCTCAGGAACCCTTAGGCTTTCGGCGGATCAGATTCTCACTGATCTTTTCGTTACTCATACCGGCATTCTCACTTGTATAATGTCCAGCGCTCCTTACGGTACACCTTCAACCCTTATACAACGCTCCCCTACCCCTGATGCAAAGCATCAAGCCATAGCTTCGGTGGTGTGTTTAGCCCCGTTACATTTTCGGCGCAGAGTCACTCGACCAGTGAGCTATTACGCACTCTTTCAATGGTGGCTGCTTCTAAGCCAACATCCTGGTTGTCTGTGCAACTCCACATCCTTTCCCACTTAACACACACTTGGGGACCTTAGCTGATGGTCTGGGCTGTTTCCCTTTTGACAATGGATCTTAGCACTCACTGTCTGACTCCCGGAAGTAAGTCTATGGCATTCGGAGTTTGACTGAGCTTGGTAACCCTTGCGGGCCCCGCACCCAATCAGTGCTCTACCTCCACGACTCTGTTTTCCGAGGCTAGCCCTAAAGCTATTTCGGGGAGAACCAGCTATCTCCGAGTTCGATTGGAATTTCTCCGCTACCCCCACCTCATCCCCGCATTTTTCAACATGCGTGGGTTCGGGCCTCCAGTGCGTGTTACCGCACCTTCACCCTGGACAGGGGTAGATCACCCGGTTTCGGGTCTACGTCCACGTACTACATCGCCCTATTCAGACTCGCTTTCGCTGCGGCTCCGGCTCTTCACCTTAACCTTGCACGGGAACGTAACTCGCCGGTTCATTCTACAAAAGGCACGCCATCACCCCTAAAACGGGCTCTGACTTTTTGTAAGCACACGGTTTCAGGTTCTATTTCACTCCCCTTCCGGGGTGCTTTTCACCTTTCCCTCACGGTACTGCTTCACTATCGGTCGCTAGGAAGTATTTAGCCTTGGCAGATGGTCCTGCCGGATTCATACGGGGTTTCACGTGCCCCGCACTACTCGGGATCCGTCTCGGAGGGAACCAACTTTCAACTACAGGGCTTTTACCTTCTTTGGCGGGCCTTTCCAGACCTCTTCGCTTAACCGGTTCCTTTGTAACTCCATGTGAGACGTCCCACAACCCCAAAGAGCAAGCTCTCTGGTTTGGGCTTCTCCGCGTTCGCTCGCCGCTACTGACGGAATCACTATTGTTTTCTCTTCCTCAGGGTACTTAGATGTTTCAGTTCCCCTGGTATGCCTCTGCACAACCTATGTATTCAGTTGTGAGTAACTGGAAATTACCCCAGCTGGGTTTCCCCATTCGGACACCCCCGGATCAAAGCTTGCTTACAGCTCCCCGAGGCAGTTTCGTTGTTCGCCACGTCCTTCATCGGCTCCTAGCGCCTAGGCATCCTCCGTGTGCTCTTAGTAGCTTAACCATTGCGCTCGTGTTCGAGCTGTCGCTCCGCTTGGTTTGGACTACGTCCAAATCCAAAAATCGCTCCATTTCGATCACTCGCTCCAGCAATCTACCGTTTTTATTGAAACTTGTTTAACACAAGTTCAGCTAAAAAGGAATGTTCTAATTCGCGTTTGTTTCGTTTCGATATCTAGTTTTCAAAGAACAAGCTCCATGCAAAAGCAAGCTGTTTTGAGAGTTTGAGCTCTCAAAACCGAACAACGAGTGAGTGTTTTGCAGCTAAGCTGCGTATTTGAATGTTTCCGTTGCAGGAAACGATTCTCCATAGAAAGGAGGTGATCCAGCCGCACCTTCCGATACGGCTACCTTGTTACGACTTCACCCCAATCATCTATCCCACCTTCGGCGGCTGGCTCCTTGCGGTTACCCCACCGACTTCGGGTGTTATAAACTCTCGTGGTGTGACGGGCGGTGTGTACAAGACCCGGGAACGTATTCACCGCGGCATGCTGATCCGCGATTACTAGCAATTCCGACTTCATGCAGGCGAGTTGCAGCCTGCAATCCGAACTGAGACCGGCTTTGTTGGGATTGGCTCCATCTCGCGATTTCGCAGCCCGTTGTACCGGCCATTGTAGTACGTGTGTAGCCCAGGTCATAAGGGGCATGATGATTTGACGTCATCCCCACCTTCCTCCGGTTTGTCACCGGCAGTCTATCTAGAGTGCCCATCCGAAATGCTGGCAACTAAATATAAGGGTTGCGCTCGTTGCGGGACTTAACCCAACATCTCACGACACGAGCTGACGACAACCATGCACCACCTGTCTTGAATGTTCCGAAGAAAAGGTACATCTCTGCACCGGTCATTCAGATGTCAAGACCTGGTAAGGTTCTTCGCGTTGCTTCGAATTAAACCACATACTCCACTGCTTGTGCGGGTCCCCGTCAATTCCTTTGAGTTTCAGTCTTGCGACCGTACTCCCCAGGCGGAGTGCTTAATGTGTTAACTTCGGCACCAAGGGTATCGAAACCCCTAACACCTAGCACTCATCGTTTACGGCGTGGACTACCAGGGTATCTAATCCTGTTTGCTCCCCACGCTTTCGCGCCTCAGCGTCAGTTACAGCCCAGAGAGTCGCCTTCGCCACTGGTGTTCCTCCACATATCTACGCATTTCACCGCTACACGTGGAATTCCACTCTCCTCTTCTGCACTCAAGTCACCCAGTTTCCAGTGCGATCCGGGGTTGAGCCCCGGGATTAAACACCAGACTTAAATGACCGCCTGCGCGCGCTTTACGCCCAATAATTCCGGACAACGCTTGCCCCCTACGTATTACCGCGGCTGCTGGCACGTAGTTAGCCGGGGCTTTCTTCTCAGGTACCGTCACCTTGAGAGCAGTTACTCTCCCAAGCGTTCTTCCCTGGCAACAGAGCTTTACGATCCGAAAACCTTCATCACTCACGCGGCATTGCTCCGTCAGGCTTTCGCCCATTGCGGAAGATTCCCTACTGCTGCCTCCCGTAGGAGTCTGGGCCGTGTCTCAGTCCCAGTGTGGCCGATCACCCTCTCAGGTCGGCTACGCATCGTCGCCTTGGTGAGCCGTTACCCCACCAACTAGCTAATGCGCCGCAGGCCCATCCCCAAGTGACAGATTGCTCCGTCTTTCCAGTTCCCTTCAGGCGAAGAAAACAATTATTCGGTATTAGCTACCGTTTCCGGTAGTTGTCCCAAACTTGAGGGCAGGTTGCCTACGTGTTACTCACCCGTCCGCCGCTAAGTATCAAGAAAGCAAGCTTCCTATCAACTCCGCTCGACTTGCATGTATTAGGCATGCCGCCAGCGTTCGTCCTGAGCCAGGATCAAACTCTCCAATAAAGTATTGAAAAGAGCGATAAGCTCATTTTGAATCTGACGAGATTAAAAATCTCATTTGTGCTCCAGCCGATCCAAGCCAAGGCTTGTCTCAAACTTTCGCGTTCATTCTGCAAGCAGAATGTTTACTCACTCGTTGTTCAGTTTTCAAAGATCAAACTTTTTTTTGTTACCGAATGCCGTTCTCTTCAGCAACTCTTATATAATATCATGTCCGAACCAACTTTGCAAGCTCTTTTTTTAAGTTTCTTTCGAAGCTTATTTCATTTGCTTGCCGCACCGTGTATCTCGTGTTTTTTTGGCCGGAAATAGAATATACCATGTACAGTTATGGAACGCAAGTCTTTTTTCAATAAACATTATATTCTTATGAAATGAGCACCCTGTAGACCTTTTAACAAGTATCTCCTTATAACCAGCTAAATGATACATCTGCGCACTAACTTTAATGATCGGAGTAATTTACTCAAATACGCAAAAAGGTTTTTCATATGATCCCTAATCCAATTATAGAGAAACTCATGTTGTATAGAGTACATACTCATCACGTTATAGAACTTATTAACCGATGATTTCATTGGATAAACAACCAACAGATCATAGAACATTATACTCATTCCTTCTATATAGAAGGAAAACATTTTTGAAATTCATTTGCTCAAGAAAAGAATACAAAAAAAAGCGAAAGCTCCGGGTTTAAATCCCCTGGCTTCCGCTTCTTTCATATATAAGGTAAACAACTTATCTCCGTATTCTTCATTAAACCTAATGAACCCTTACTCCCCACCAATAAATACGTATCGGCAAACTACAATGAGCGCCAAGATCCACATAAGCCAGTGAATTTTCACTTTACGCTCTGTAACCAAGTTACTGAACACCGCCAGAATCACATAAGATACGATACCTGCGGAGATCCCGTTTGCGATTCCACCTGTGAAAGGCATCAATACAATCGTAAGGAACGCAGGGAAAGCTTGCAGGAAATCATCCCACTCGATGCTGCGCACTTGACTCATCATAAGCACACCCACGATGATCAATGCCGGAGCTGTCGCAGCGGATGGAACAACAAGCGCAAGCGGTGCGATAAACAGGGCCAAAATGAACAACAAACCTGTTGTTACCGAAGTCAGTCCTGTACGTCCACCCGCCTCAACGCCTGAAGCACTTTCAACGTATGCTGTAATGGTACTTGTACCCAGTGCAGCACCTGCGCTGACACCAACTGCATCGACGAGCATCGCTTTACCGATCGTTTTCTCGCCTTTTTTCTTATCCTTCATAATCCCCATACGTGTTGCAGTACCTACCATCGTACCAAACGTGTCGAACAATTCAACGAAGGTAAAGATGAAAATGATCTCGAACAATCCGAGACTGATGGCACCTTTCAAATCCAGCTGTCCAACCGCCAGATCACTGAAATTAGGCAACCAGCTTGCGCCTGAAAGACCACTCAGATTCGTAACGCCCATCGGAATACCAATCAGCGTTGTTGCTACGATCCCGATCAGCAGAGCGCCTTTGACGCGCATAACCATCAGAATAGCAATAAGGAGCAAACCAATCAGGGCCAGCAACGCATCGTGATGTGTTACAAAGTTGCCCAATGACAAGTTAAAACTGCTACCTGGAATCGGCTGACTCAGATCTGCGTCTGGTGCAACATTAACTGTTACAGCCACGAGATTAGCAAGTTTGAAACCAATAATGGTAATAAAGAGACCGATACCCACCGTAATAGCCATTTTGATCGACTGTGGAACTGCAACAAGCAGCATTTGACGAATCTTCGTCACGGTCAAAATAATGAACACGATACCGGAAAGGAATACCGCTCCGAGAGCCGCTTGCCAAGTAATCGCTCCATTCGAACTTAGAACGACAGTCATGAAGTACGCATTCAGCCCCATACCTGGTGCAAGTGCGATCGGAATATTCACGAACAATCCCATAATAATAGTCATTAATCCGGCGCCGACGGCTGTTGCAAAGAATACTGCATTATCCGACATCCCCGCACCGGCTTGCCCCAAGAACAACGTATTTACAAAAAGAATGTAAGCCATTGTCATAAACGTAGTGAGACCCGCAACAATCTCCGTTCTAACGTTTGTTCCGTTTTCTTTTAATTTAAAGAAACGATCCATAATTACTAACTCCCCCTTAGAGATGTTGAAGCCATATTGAAAAACGACAAATGACCCTGATGAAGATTCTTCACCCAGGGTTCAGCTGACAAGGAGTGGCATGATGCCTTTACTAAGAACAAAAAAAATTCTAATGTGCGTGATGTCCCCGCAATCATGTAGAATTCATGTGCTTAGCCTTCTCCTCTTCGTAGCCAGATCATTAGGGTGATCTCGTAGAGACTCCCGGGCCAATCCCCAGGATTATACGAATAAGTATGCGCTATTTGTTTGTTTCCCATCACTATTTTAGGAGGGCAGTATGTTTTTGTCAATGAGAAAAACGAATATTAATCTCGCCCTTATATAATATCGTTCGTATTATTTAACAGATTGAACCAGTTCAGCGGTTTACAACCCAATTGAATACGCTTTTTTCAATAAGATCTCAATGGAATATGTCCATTCTTTCAGACTGAAAGTTCCGCAGGATAACATAAAAAGCTAGCCTGATCAGAGGGCGCGAAGCGCTCTAATCAGGCTAGCTTATGTTTCTGATGCGTTTTAGCATCAGGTAAATGATGTTATAGGAATAACAGTATCTCATATACCGAAGGCTTAAACTCATTAGGTATATGGAGCAACTTGCGACATACGCCGGAACTACTTTTTACCGGATCAGTCCTATGTTAATTAAATCTCTGTCTGCGGAGCGTGCTGTATCTCTTGTCGATCCTGATTCGTGTTTGTTGCTGTGTCAGAGGATAACTCCTGGTTTTTGGTCTGATCGGAAGAAGCATCCGCTGCCTCTAAGTTCACAAATGGAAAGTCCCCCGAACCGGAAGCCAGGTCTTGCATACCTGAACCGCATCCTGCCAGCATCACCATCAGAAACGCACTTCCAATGCCCATCTTCCATTTGCTCATATAGTCGGTTTTACGCATACATTCAATTCTCCCTTCAGTAGCCATATAGCTCTTAGTATGTACTTATTGTACAGGCCGGACCTGAAAGGATCATGAAGTGAACTTTAAAATGGGATGAAATCTAAATTCCAATTGAACTATAAGATAGAGGCTAATTATTTGGATCAAATGAAGAGATACTGACTACCACTACAAACTTAACTATCATTATAAAATTACCGATATAAAACAAGAAAATTACGTATTATAGGGGTTATGAGATGTATTTCGGAAAAAAGTTAATTATGGGAATGTTGTCTTTTCTATTGATAGCAGGATGTCTGGCGGGCGCTATCGTAGCAAAGGAGGTTTTTATTGATGTAACAAGCGATTCAACCCTAATCCCGGGTCAAGGTATATCGGTGAACGTTGGATTCTCAACACTAGCAATCCTCCTGAAAAAGGGGACATCCAATCAGCGACTATCGTTTTGATCTATGATGAGAATATTTTTACAACGGATGAAGATGAAGTAATACGGTTTGACGAAACACTAGGAAAATACATATGGAGAGACGATACCTTTATCATTCCTAACGACTATTTTGAATCCAAGGATTACACGATCCAAAATCCAGAACCCGCAGATCTTGACCCTAATGACGGTAAACAAGAAATTATTATTTCCATTTCATCCAAAAATGGTAAATCGATTAATTCTTCCTCCGGCGAAGCATTTATATCGTTTTATCTAAAAACTAAAGAGGACAGTTTGAATAAACAAACGTCTATTGAAGTTTTACCCGCTATGACTCTCTTGGTAAATCATACTGTAGAATCGATTCAGAGTTATAACACAACACCAGCAAATATCTTCGTTTCTATGCCGAAAAGAATTTTCGTTGTTGCGGGGACAATGCGACCTGACTTTCTACCATTCATTTTCGGTTTAAATGATGGCAACGAACTGAATGCACTTGCATACTTTAAAAATGGGGATGCTGTCTATGTAACGGATATGGTCACATGGCATTCAACAAACACAGAAGTATTACAGCTCCATGGAAACGGCAACATTCAAGCTGTAGGCTTAGGAACCTCCTCAATAAAGGTCACATTCGGTTCTATAACTGGTGAGAAGAAGATTAAAGTTGTAACACCTGCCACTGCCGCCATATTGAATGCAGAGCCCGAGCCATATGCTACCGTAGTTAGATCAGATTCCAAGCCAATAGAAGTTGAAGTTATTATAAATGGCAAACTAATTTCAGATTCAGGCCGCATCGTTAGTGGGTCCGTATACATTCCTTTACGTGCTATCAGTGAATCCTTCGGTGTTGTCGTAGGCTATGATTCCTCCAAGAAGTTACCAGTGCTCTATGGCAGTCCCCTGACACAGTCTAGGAATATCTCGTGAACTTCATATGTTAAAGCAAAGGATCTCCCGTCTCTTCTTGGCGCAAACATTAAATGGAGCAATGCAACTAAGAAATTGTATATAGAGTATCCTTCCAAATCTTAATACTCAACAAAATAGCTTGAGCACAAAAAATACTCTTCTCTATTTGCTGAAATTCACAGATAGAGAAGAGTATTTTAATTATACATTTAAATTTATATTACGTTCTACTCCCACTCAATCGTTGCTGGTGGTTTGGAAGTTACGTCATACACGATACGGTTTACGTTATCCACCTCGTTAACGATCCGCACGGAGATTTTCTCCAATACGTCCCAAGGGATACGTGCCCAGTCATCTGTCATACCATCGATGGACGTTTTAAATTTTTCATAAAAAAATGCATTTTACGTTTCATAGCTCATCAACACGGTCATTCTTGTTTAAATTGTCCATCCTTAGCAGATTAATTTTCTCCACGAAACGTGTATACTAATATTAGGATAGGAGGAGAAATATGAGAATTAACAATAATCTGCCAGCATTAAACGCCAAAAATAGAATTAATAATAATAGTAACGCCAAAAAAACTTCTTTTGAAAGACTTTCGTCAGGTCTACGCATTAATCGCGCTGCGGATGACGCTGCCGGTCTAGCTATTAGCGAAAGTATGCGTGCTCAGATTAGGGCTTTAGAGCAAGGATCCAGAAATATCCAAGATGGAATTTCATTAATTCAAACTGCGGAAGGTGCTCTCAATAGCATAACAAGCGGACTTCAAAGAATCAGAGAACTACTTGTTCAAAGGGTAAATGATACATACACCTATAGTGATAAAGAAACAATTAATCAAGAAATTACACACAACCTCCGAAATATAGAGGATATAACAATCAACACACAATTTAATGGAATCTACCTTTTGAATGGTTCACTTACTAATGCTGCTGTCCATACAGGTAATGACACAATTCCGCTAAGCATTAATGACATGCATCTGGACCTATATTATAGGGAGAATTTTAACGATCAAAATAGGTTTTCACAATGGCATCCTGCGCAAGGTGCCTGGACAGTCCAGAACGGATTATTGACACAGTCCACTGAAGGCGTTGGTGACAAAACGATTCTCTCGGAAGTAATTCAAGGTAATGATATGACCATTACGGTCAATGGAAAATTCATGACGACACATCCAGATGGAAATATTGGCATAATTATTAAAGGAAACGACTTTAACAACCAAGTTTTTGGTTGGTATAGCCAGTACGATGGATTATATATTGGAGAACGCGTAAATGGATCATATCGATTAATTACCTCTATAGTAGTTGATCCTGCGCAATTAGATCAGAACTATGAACTTACCGGAACTGTTGTAGGCAATTATTATACATTTTCTGTTACGGGTGTAGGAAAGATCGAAGGCTATTCCGCCAATACATCCATGCTTGAAGGCTACACCGGATTGTTCACCGCATTTTCGGAAGCAAGTTTTGATGATTATGAAGTCATTCCTCATATCACATTAACAGATATCGAAACGGCTTTAGATAAAGTCACAGGGGAGCGTGCAAAATTAGGCGCCTATCAAAATCGACTAGAGTACGCCTATAACAACACATCCAACTATTCTGAGAACCTTACAGCATCCGAGTCACGAATCAGGGACACTGACATATCCAAAGAAATGATAAAGATCTCTACACTGAGTATTCTAACCGATGCCTCTCAAGCCATACTTGCTCAAGCAAACAGTCAACCCCAACGAATACTGGAGTTACTTCGGAACTAGGGTTGATTAATTCATCTAACCAATACAAAAAGCTCATTCTTGATAGCAATTTATCAAGAATGAGCCTTTTATTTAATAATTCAAGGGTTCCAACCATATCAGGGCTTCTAGCAATGAAGTCCACTAATATTTCACAACTTACTCCCACTCAATCGTTGCAGGTGGTTTGGATGTTACGTCATAGACGATACGGTTTACGTTATCAACTTCGTTAACGATCCGTACGGAGATTTTCTCCAGCACATCCCAAGGGATACGTGCCCAGTCCGCAGTCATACCGTCGATGGATGTTACTGCACGGATACCTACAGTGTAGGAATACGTACGCGCATCACCCATAACGCCAACACTCTTCATGTTCGGCAGGGCTGTGAAGTACTGCCAGATTTCGCGGTCAAGACCGGCCTTGCCAATCTCTTCACGCAGGATGTAGTCTGAATCACGAACAATTTTAAGTTTCTCTTCAGTAACCTCACCTAGAACACGGATTGCAAGACCCGGACCAGGGAACGGCTGACGGTGTACAATTTCGTCCGGCAAGCCACACTCGGTACCTACTTTACGTACTTCATCCTTGAACAGCGTGCTCAGTGGCTCGATCAGTTTGAAGTTCATGTCCTCAGGCAGACCGCCCACGTTGTGGTGAGATTTGATGGTCTGTGCAGTCGCTGTACCACTTTCCACGATGTCTGTGTACAGTGTACCTTGCGCGAGGAATGCAAAATCATCGAACTGCTTGGACTCTTCGTCAAATACGTAAATAAACTCGTTACCGATGATTTTACGTTTTTGTTCTGGATCATCCACGCCAGCCAGTTTGGACATGAAGCGCTCTTGTGCATCAATTTTGACAACTTTCATGTCGAATTTGCCGACAAACGTCTCCATTACACTTTCTGCTTCGCCTTTGCGCAGCAGACCGTGGTCGATAAACATACATGTCAGTTGATCACCAATGGCTTTGTGAAGCAATGCAGCTACAACGGAAGAATCTACACCGCCGCTAAGCGCACACAGTACTTTACTGTCGCCCACTTTTTCACGAATGTCTTTGATGGTGTCATCGATGAATGTCTCCATCGTCCAGTTGCCTTCGCAACCACAGATTTCGAACAGGAAGTTACGAATCATGTCGTTACCGCGAACAGAGTGACGTACCTCAGGGTGGAACTGAACAGCATACAATTTACGCTCATCGTCACTCATGGCAGCGATTGGCGCACTTTCCGTACCTGCATCCAGTTTGAAACCTGGAGGAAGTGTAACCACGTGGTCACCGTGACTCATCCATACCGTATGTTCGCCTTCAATGCCTTTTGCCAGTGTAGATCCAGCAGCAAACTCAAGATCTGCTTTACCGTACTCTCGCTTCTCGGAACGTTCTACTTTACCTTCGAGCTGTTGCGCCATAAGTTGCATTCCGTAGCAGATACCGAAGATTGGCAAGCCCAGGTCATAAACACCTGGGTCCACGTGTGGAGCATTCTCAGCGTATACGCTGGACGGCCCACCTGAAAATACGATTCCTTTTGGTGCCATTTCTGCGATCTTTTCCGCCGGTGTGTTATACGGCAAAAGCTCGCTGTATACGCCAAGATCCCGGATTCTTCTGGCGATTAACTGGTTGTATTGGCCCCCAAAGTCAAGGACAACCACAATCTCATTCTGCTTATTCATAACCGTGCCTCCCTCAATTCAATGAAACTAATTATACGCAACGACAAAACATACCGTCAAGGAAAGGCGAAACTCCTTTTTTCGACATATCAAAACAGGATTACCAAATGCCTCTAAATATGAAATTCCGAATAGAAAAGCTTGGCAGCAAGATGCTGGTTCAAGTGTATGATCGTGGAAAGACGCCTCGTTCGCAGCGTATCGCGAAAGGCGTCTTATGTATGGCATGCAGCGTAAACCAAATGCTGCGTTTAAAAACAGTGCGCCAGCCAATGGCGATCTTCATCTGCCCACAAGTGGCCAAGCTCTATTGGAAAGCTAAAGCGATAGCGATTGTATGGCAGCTGCTTCGCATCTTTGGTGTAACGTTGTAACATCCTTGTGTTACAACGCCTGCAACCGCCGGGCCAAACGAAGTGCCCGGCGCAGGAAGTCCAGGCTGTCCGCGCGCAGCGGACGGTCTGGCCCGTACAGCAGCCGTTCCCAGTCGGCTGCAAACCGCGCGATGTCCGCCCCGTCCGCGCCTGCGGCCAAAGCCGGTGACGCTGCATATTCACGCAGCGTCATACCCGGCGGCCGCGGGCCGTACCGGCGCGCGAGCGCGGCCCAGACCGGAGCGGCGGCACGCAGCAGCCGCTCGCGGTCCGGAAAGCTGCTGCGTGGCCACGCCAGCAGCAGCCTGATCCGCAGCGCGGGGCGTAGCCGCCGCATGCGGACCAGAGCAGCGGCGCCCAGCAGGGCCGCTGCCACAAGCCATGGCTCCGCGGCAATGGCCCGTGCGCGGGCGAGCAGCCATGCGCCCGCGTAACCCACTCCGCCGCTCGTATACGGCGGAGTCTCCGCAACAGGCTGCGGACCGGCGAGTGCTGCAACACCTTCGCCCGCGCCTTGCGCCATGGTGAAGCCTGGCGTGGCCTCAAACGGCATCCAGCCTGCACCCGGAAAATATACCTCTACCCAGGAATGTGCATCTCCCTGTGAAATCACATACTGACTGGGCACATCCGGGTCAGCAACTCCGGGGCCAAAACCTTTAACCCAGCGTGCGGGGATGCCTTCTGCACGCAGCAACACAATCATGGCTGTGGAGAAATGATTGCAATACCCCTTCCGTGTGACGAATAAAAAATCGTCCACAAAATCTGTTCCTCGCGGTGGCATACGGGTATCCAACGTATACTCGGCATGAGCAGCCAGATAAGTCTTTACAGCTTGCACAGCGTCATACCGGGTCTCACTGCCTTGAATGATTTCCTTGGCAAGCGTCTGCACTCGACCAGGGAGTGATGTAGGCAATTGCAGATAGTCCCTCCGAATGGCTGCCGGATCTTTCCCTTTATTCGTTTCCTCAAGCAGACGTAACTGTTCAGGTGTTGCGACAGGAACCATGACGTCTGCCGAATAATGTTTAACGATCTTATCGTCCCCTGAGCCTGCGAGCCACAATGTTGCCGAATCGCGATTAGACAGCAAAGAAAACATGTTTTCCTGATTATCCTTGTTCTTATCCTGGAACGATACGTTAACCGGTATGCCCCCGGTAAAGAGAGGATTTGGTCCTTTCCACTCTCGCTGCATCGTGACGGTTTGGCGAACGCGACTCCAATAGGTTGGATTCTCCCAACCATCAGCACGCAGCATTCCGGATGGACTTGCCGTTTCGAAGCTTTGACCCGGATCACTCCAAGTACTACCGTTATAATATGAACGGGTCTCCCCTCGCCAATACGTCACTTTTGGACTCTTCGCTATAAAAAAGATGGAATTCCCCTGCACCAACGGTGCTCCCATAGGCGCGTCCGCTGTGCTATATCCCGTGACTGCCGTTGCAGCAGGGATACTACTGTGCTGTGTATAACCTGCCCAGCGAGCTAGGCGTTCACCCATCTGCTCCAAAGATATGCGTTCCGGTTGAGGAATGGAAGCAAACTGGCCAGGTAACGCGGAGAGAAGCACCATACCTGCGGAAGCAACGATAGTTACGGCACTCCAACGGCCATAGGGGCTGCCGCGATAACTCGGAGTAGTGACTCCTCCATTGAGGCGTAATAGCTGAAGCAGAGCCTGAATAAGAAAAGTCCATAGGACAGACCGTATTACGGAAGCATACACATCCAGCCCCGCAAAAGATTCAAGCAGAAGCAAATAGAGCAGCGTTGCACTGCCAAACAGCATAACGCTTCGACGTAACAATACGAGGGATTGCACAGAAGCCATGAGCATGCTCCAGCCGCACATCATGAACAAACCTCTCGTTTCTGTACTAATCGAATGAAATCGCCAGTTATTTATAAACGTGTCCATATCCGCTGAAAATATTCCCGGATAAGCAGCCGCCCAACGGGCAGGATCACTTCCTCCGTACATCAGACATAAAGCAGCGAGTGCAATGAATAATCGGATCAGTACTCCGGTGATCCATCCTGTACGAATTAACCCCGCGAGCAACAATGCTCCCGTTAATCCCGCCATTACGGACAAGAACCGTTCACTGCCCTGCTGATCTGATGATGTAACAGGATATATCCACTCCAGAGACAGTATAAGTAAAATGGCCGAAATAAAAATTTTGTACAGGACAGGTACGCTAACATATCCCTCATCCTTTATGTCCGTCACAGAATTCTGGTTCACAGTTTTATATACAGAATAGGCCGATTCTATTCTCGTACGGTCCGTTGACTCTAAGTCGGCCACAGTGGAATTGGGTTGCTGGTTACCATTACGCTCCCACATCCGTTACCTCCACCTTTCCCAATGAAGATAACGCAACGTCTGTAACCGCGTGGATCGGCACTCCGCTGTGACGAAGCCGCTCCAAACTTAAGCTGTCATATCCCAATCCATTCATCAATCTATCCGTTGATCCTAATTGGTCCTGGTTCGCTTCAGTCAATTGCACCTCTACACGATAACCCGACCCGATTGCAGTTATAATCCATTCGGCCAGAACCGGGTCCATCTTACCTGTGAGAACCACAATTCGCGACCCGCTCACCAGTCCATCTAACATCTCCGTTCGGAGCGAAACAGAGCCTGATTGTGCTTTGGATATTCGTGCCCCCGCTAACTTGTCCAGTCCATGATTCTCATCATCTGCATGGATCGGCCCATGTTGCCAATGATCTTGTGCATCATAGCTCTTATCGCCGCCTTCCATCCACAGATGATAAGGAATGTCATCCCGCTCAGCGGTATGAATCCAGCGGGCAGCTGCACGAACCACTCCTTCAAAAGCAGGTGCATCCATGTTCTCCCGTTGTTTTACGCCATAACCCGACGCGCCTTCATACACAAGGATGCCAAGCGAAGCTAGATCCGTGGTATCAGGCAGAAAGGTCTGAAGTTTCCCCGTTTTGGCTGTACTTTTCCAATGAACTCGTCCCAGTGGGTCACCCTGCTGATATTCACGAAACTCAGGGCTACGGTTTCCCTGACTATTTCTTCGCTCCGACAGAGTCCCTTCAATCATCGCTGCGAATTCTACCGAATCACCCTTCCCCCAAGCCGTTGCTTGAGGAACAACGATTAGGGGTGTACCTCCTTTGGTCTCTGCGGAGAGGGTATTCCAGCCAAACATATCACCCCAGTACAATCTGCCCGTATCCCATCTGTAGACTCCTCTGCGTAACCCGGAACATTCATATTGATAGGAAAATTGTCGCCGTGTTCCCGGGAAAATCAATTTGCGATGAACACCTGCAGGTGTGTTCTCACACAGAACGATCCATAACAATGGAATACGGCAATTGAATTCCAGTTCGACCAGAACCCGTACCTGCTCGCCTGCCTCAATCCGGTTCGTGTGTATTTTCCGACGGATGTGAATATGCCGTGGTCCGAACCAATGGAGAAGCAGACCTCCTGTAAACATCAAGAAAGCTATAACGGATAGAAACAACGCCGCTTTGCCCCCGTGCCACTGATACAAGGAAGCAAAAGCCACCACCAAGAAAGCACTCACAATCCGTTGTCCCAGCGCAGTCATTGCCTCCGTCCCCTTCCCTGTGATGCCATCTGTACAGGTACCGGGACCGATGACAATGCTTCTTCAATGACTTGTACTTGCCCCCAAACCTCCGCTCTGTTCTGGGCCTTCAATTGAATACGGTGGGAAAGGACAGGCACAGCTACCTCTTTCACATCATCCGGAATGACATAACTGCGTCCTTGAAGATAGGCAAATGACTGCGCCGCAGCCATCCAGGCCAGTGTTCCACGCGGACTGATGCCCAGTCTGACCGCCGGAAGGCTGCGAGAGGCTACAGCAACGGCCACCAGATACTGTTTGACGACCGGATCAACATGTACCTGTTTGACTTCACGCTGCATGGCTACGACCTCTTCAGCAAGCAGGACAGGGCGAAGTTCATCAAGCGCTTCTCTACCTTGCATGCGGGTTAACAATTCCAATTCCTGTGCCGGATCGGGATACCCCAGTCCAATTCTCATAATAAATCGATCCAGCTGCGCTTCAGGCAGACGGTACGTACCCTCAAACTGTAACGGGTTCTGTGTCGCCAGCAGAAAGAACGGGCGTGGCAAGGCATAGGTTGTGCCATCAACCGTAATACGTCGTTCCTCCATTGCCTCCAGCAGGGCAGACTGAGTGCGTGGTGAAGCGCGATTTATTTCATCAGCCAGGACAACGTTGGACATGACGGGTCCGGGCCGAAACTTGAATTCAGCTGTATGTGGATGATAGATTGAAGTGCCCGTAACATCTGCCGGCATGACATCGGACGTGAATTGAATCCGGCCCATGGAGCAGTCCAGTGCAGAAGCAACGGCACGAACCAGCATCGTTTTCCCGGTACCCGGCACATCTTCCAGAAGTACATGACCTCCACTGA
The DNA here is from genome assembly GCF_038004485.1 of Paenibacillus sp. FSL R7-0026. Taxonomy (NCBI): domain Bacteria; kingdom Bacillati; phylum Bacillota; class Bacilli; order Caryophanales; family Paenibacillaceae; genus Paenibacillus; species Paenibacillus sp. FSL R7-0026. Next base: position 792,220 of record NZ_JBBORG010000001.1, on the reverse strand, counting down.
GCATTGCAGTGAGGACATAACGAATCTCTGTTTTTTTGCCAATAATTACACTCTCAACACGTTTCATGACCCTGTTTAACAATTCAACAGCATGTTCATGTTCCATTCGGATATAAGACATTTCTCTGATCTCCTTCCGTTCATCAGCATTCCTGAACCATAGTAATCTATGATTCAGTGTTGCCCGGAAGTAGAGAGAATAGTCCTACAAGAATGACTTTCTTCAGATCATTTTATACTTAAATATGTTGTTCATTGCCGAAATGGATCTGGAAGTGCCCGCCTTCACCGTCCACTCTGCTTCATTACTGGTTAAGGAATTCACCCTCAACCCCATCTGCTCCAGTAACTCACGTAACGGAACCCAGATGGTTCCGCCTTGACTCTGTACTGCCCCCGTTTCAATTGCCCCTGTTGTTGTCAGTGTTCCACTCACACTGTCTGCATGAATCGTTCTTTCCTTCCATACTGCTATGGCCGTCCTTGTTTCAGAGTCCCAGCGAGTGCTGCCCCCGAATTTTTTCATGAAAGTACGCAAAGGCACCATGATTCGCTGACCCTCCATGCGGAACTCACCCGGTTGCAAGGTAGCCGCAGCCAAACCCACCTCTACCTTCAGCTTCTTGCTTGCAAGCCACAAAGTCGCATTCGCTTCTACATGCTCTGCGATCCAGGCCTTTCCCGGTGCCTTGCGGGCCTTATACTTACTATCTGGATGTACACGGAATTGAACTGGTTGATCCGTACTCTTTATGGTGTCAAAACGATATCCATGATCACGATAATATTTGATAATACCTGGAAGTGCTTTTACCGTTTCAGCATGTGCACCACCGTCATGCATCAGGACAATGACCGAACGTGCTCCCGCAGGTACTTTGGTCGAATTGCTGAGGATCTCTTTGGCTGGAACACCTTTACGCTTGGAGTCCCCACTGTCGACGTTCCAGTCCATAACCGTGTAGCCACCCAATTGCAGCAAATCAAAATAACTTTGATCAAAATGCCCGTAGGTACCGCCTGGTGCTCGCACCAGATTCGGACGGAAACCGGTTATACGCTCCAGCACTTCCTCTGTCTGCTTGATCTGTTTCCAAAACACTTTAAAATCACTGTACAGCTGTTCATATTGATGATTGAACGTATGATTACCCAGTGCATGTCCATCCTCCACAAGCGTCCGGATTAACTCGGGATAACGCTCTGCCTGCTCACCCAGCACAAAAAATGTAGCCAAAACCTTCTCTTTACGCAAAATATCCAATACTTCACGGGTATGGTTCCCCGGTCCATCGTCAAAACTCAGATAAACTACCTTGTCTTGAGTATTCTTATCTTCTGGGATTGGATCACCTGAGCCGGAAGCAGAAGATGCATAAGCCGTGCCTGCATATACAGCAAATGCACATAACAATATCGCAATACGCATGAGAATGACAGACCACTCTCCAGCTAAAAACATATGTATGGTTGTTGCAGAGTTTCCCCCATTTTCCTTGATTCTGAATTCCGGTCTCTGTACCATTTACGAATCGACCTCCACCGTCTCTAGTAATTTGCTGATAGACTTCAGCAGATTTGTTAGAATTATATGGAGGCTACATTGAAAAAAGACGTGATTTTGTTTAATATTTTTTCACAATTTGCTATCTAGCCTGATTGATTCTTCGCTTCAGATTAGGTAGCATAATGGACAGGCAGAACACATTAAAACACCTTGGAGAGTATTCAAGCTCCCACCCCGTATTCAGGAGAGTGAAATCTATTGGAATTGCTTGAGAAGATCCAACATCTGTTTGGGTCCTACGGATACAGCGTATTGTTTTTTGGCTTGTTGCTTGAATTCATCGCACTTCCCTTTCCTGGTGAAACAACGATGGCTTACGCAGGGTTTCTCTCCTACAAGGGGCATCTGGACTTCGGAATCCTCACCATACTGGCTTTTCTGGGAACAACGATTGGCATGACCATCACTTATTTTATTGGAGCCAAAGCAGGACTGCCCTTTATAACACGATACGGAAAATGGTTTCTGCTGAAGCAGGACAAGCTCGATAAAACGCAAAAGTGGTTTGCCAAGTATGGTAATGCCTTAATCTTCATCGGTTATTTCATTCCGGGAGTAAGACATTTCACTGGATATTTCGCAGGCATAGCCGCTGTTCCCTTTCGTAAATTCGCTCTCTACGCCTATTCAGGCGCACTGTTCTGGGTTGTACTGTTTCTGGGCATTGGCAAAATATTTGGCCCTCAGTGGAACGCCGTATTCCATCTGGCTCATCAATATGCAGCATATATCGTGGGAGGAATTGGCCTATTGCTTATCGTAGCCGTGCTCTATCGTTACCGCAAAGCATGGACAGCAAGATCCACCGTATCCAAGCCAGCCCCTGTTCGACAAAGACAAAAGTAAATTCGGACAAAAGTCCATCTATAATAAACAGGCAAGGAGTTGCGAATAATCGCAGCTCCTTTTTTTGTGATAATCCGAATTCATCCAGGTCATACTAACTTGAAAATATAGGGTGTATAGGGAGGTGAAGGCATGAGTGAATCGTCGCTGGAACGCCAAGATCAGAGGCAAATCTCTCCGGATCTAAGCGAAAATATGGAATACTGCAAGCAAGTGATGGGGAACAGCAACGACTTGATGATGCGCCCTCTCCAGTGTTTACATAAATGGCCTGCAGTCATGTTGTACATTGATGGATTAGTGGATGTGCAGATTCTGAATCATTCCATCCTGGAATCCCTGTTAAAGACACATGAACTTCCGGAATTCTCTGCAGATGATGAGCATCTGAGCTACCTCCAGAATGACATTCTGGCTGCGAGCAATGTAACATTTGTGGATGACATGGAAGATGTGCTTAATGCTCTCCTTTCCGGCTCGGCCATCCTGCTGCTCGAAGGCTGTGAACGAGGATTGAAAATTGCCGCAGCTGGGTGGGAAGACCGCGCTGTTGGTGAACCCATCTCACAGACCGTTGTTCGGGGTCCTATGGAGGGATTTAATGAAAATTTGCGTACAAATACATCCTTGATTCGCAAACGGATTCGTGACCCTCATCTCTGGATCGAAGAAAAGGAGATTGGTCGTATCACCAAAACAAGGGTTGCGGTCTTATATCTGAAGCATACCGTTGATCCAGAAGTGGTAGAGGAACTAAGGCGCAGGCTCGATGAGATCGATATTGACGGGATTCTGGAGAGCGGGTACATCGAGGAACTTGTACAAGACGAAACCAGAACGTTATTCCCCACGGTTTACAATAGCGAACGTCCAGATACGGTTTGTGCTGCTTTGCTTGAGGGCAGAGTAGCCATCATCGTGGACGGTACCCCTTTTGTGCTGCTGGTTCCCGCCTTGTTCGTGCATTTCTTCCAATCGCCGGAGGATTACTATCAACGGGCCGATATCAGCACATTGATTCGCTTGATTCGTTATCTGTCCTTTTTTATCGCTTTACTAGCTCCATCCTTCTATATTGCCATTACCACCTTTCACCAGGAAATGTTGCCCACCAATATGCTCATTAGTCTGGCAGCTCAACGTGAAGGCGTTCCTTTTCCCGCATTCATTGAAGCCATACTGATGGAACTGACCTATGAAATTTTGCGAGAAGCAGGTATACGTATTCCGAAAACGGTCGGTCAGGCCGTTTCCATTGTCGGAACACTGGTGATTGGCCAAGCCGCCGTAGATGCAGGAGTTGTCTCAGCCGCAATGGTTATTATCGTTTCCATAACGGCCATATCCAGTTATGTCATTCCAGAGAATGGACTGTCTATCTCTGTCCGAATTTTGCGATTTGTATTGATGATACTCGCGGCAGCTTTTGGTTTCTACGGTATTCTAATTGTTCTGCTCATTACGGTTACACACCTGTGCAGCTTGCGTTCTTTTGGCGTACCGTATATGTCCCCCTTTGCACCTCTAATTCAGAAAGATCTGAAAGATACGCTGTTTCGTGTACCCTGGTCCCATATGAAAACACGTCCATTCTCTACGGGTACCCCAAACAAAATCCGACAAGCCAGCAAAAAAATGAAGCGTTAATTCGGTAAGGAGAACAACGTATGAACAAGTGCTTCCGATTAATTGTATGCATTGTATTCCTGCTCCCTCTCCTTACCGGATGCTGGGATCGCCAGGAACTGAATGAACTTGGCATTATGCTGGGTCTTGGTGTAGACAAGGATGGCGATTTGATTAAAGTGAGTGCTCAGGTCGTCGTGCCGAATGAAGTATCCTCCAAATCAGGGGGAGGGAATGGTACTCCTGTCACTCTGTACGAAGCGTCCGCCCCCACGCTGTTTGAAGCAATTCAAAAGCTGACCGAGACAAGCCCACGCCGCATATTCATGGCACATATCCGTGTACTGGTGTTCGGAGAAGAATATGCACGCAAAGAGGGCATCTACGATGTCATGGAAGCGTTAATGCGAGAACCTACTGCTAGACCCGATTATTACGTCATGGTTGCACGAAATACTACAGCTTCCAAAGTACTGGACGTACTTACTCCATTGGAAAACATTCCTGCGGAGAAGTTATTTAATTCTTTGGACGTGTCTGCCAAGACCTGGTCTCCCACAACAACCGTAACTGGAGACCAATTAATTGAATATATGCTGACGCCTGGAATACAGCCTGTAATCACTGGTGTAGAGGTTGTTGGCAATTTAGCGAGAAGCGGAAGCAAAGATAATATTGCGACAATCAAGTCTCCCGCCCGACTGTATTCTACGGGATTAAGCATCTTCAAAAAGGACAAACTGATCGGCTGGTTAACGGAAGATGAATCGAAAGGATACAACTACATTCGCGACAATGTGGTGTCTACCATCAGTCACATGCCTTGCCGAAAGGGAGGAAATGTGACGTTCAAAGCTCTCCGTACCAAGACCCAACGAAAAGCAAAGGTCATTGACGACCAGCCTGTGATCCACATCAAACTCAAAAATGTGTCTTCCATTGGTGCAGTAGAGTGCGGAATCAGAATTGGTTCAATGAAGACGCTCAAAGAGTTGGAAAAGGACAGTGAGGAGCGACTGATAGACCTGATGGAAAACTCCGTGAATTCAGTGCGGCGAAAGTTCCATATTGACATTTTTGGATTCGGTCAGGAAGTGTATCATGCCGATCCCAAATTTTTCAAAAAGATTGAGAAGGATTGGGATCAATATTTTGAAAATCTGGATGTTAAGTATGAAGCCAATGTACAGATCAAACGTGTAGGTACACTGGATGATTCATTCAAGGAGGATTTGAAGGAGTGAGACCGGATGTTGATTACAATTACTGTCATTGTCATAGGGGGCCTCGTAGGCATGGTTGATCTTCCAGGTCTCATCCGTCGCAAGGAATGGAGGGAAACAGTTGTGTACAGCGGAATGCTCGTCATAGCCACAGGGTTCAGTGTGATTGCAGCCAACCTGTGGGATTTCCCCAGTCCGCTCTATATCATCATGTGGATCTATGAACCTGTTAATCAATTCCTGGCACATCTGACGGGAACCTAGAAAAAGGAGAGGACCATTATGCTGGAACAGGGGCGCCTTGGAACAAGACAATTGACCACGCTCATCTTTATGATGGTGGTCGGGGATATGATGCTGATCTACCCCTCGGTCATCACGTCCTATGCCAAACAAGATTCCTGGATTTGTGCTTTTATAGGCGTTCCTCTGGGGATGGCACTGATGGCCATGTTCCTGAAGCTATGTAGCATGCACCCAGAAAAAAATCTGGTGCAGATGGCACGAAGCATTCTAGGGTTCTGGCCAGGTACTTTCTTTTCCTGCTTTTACCTGTTCTTTTTCATTATTGGTGCTTCCACGCATACGAGAGAAGTCGGCGATTTCATGACCACTCAAATCTTCCCGTACACTCCCATTCGCATCATCATTCTGATGTTTGTCATCGTGATCGCCTGGGGAGTGTCTCACGGATTAGAGACGATGGGGCGAAGCAGTGAACTACTGATGCCCGTCGTTATTGTGTTTATTGTCGTCCTTGCAGTCTGCCTGCTTCCTCAGATTGATACTAGAAATTTGAAGCCAGTAAGTGATACGGGTGTTGTCTCTATCTCACAAGGCATTCTGGTAAGCATTATATATCCGATCGGTGAAGTCATTCCCATCATGATGATACTGCCCTATGTTGCCAAGCAGGCTCATCGAACACGGGACGTAATTATTGCAGCTGGTTTAGGTAGCTTGGTATTGGCAACGCTCGTTACCATATCTCTGCTGGTCTTGGGTGCCTTTCTTACGCAACATAACATATATGCTTCTTTTGTTTTGTCCCAGAAAATTAGTATTGGGAGCTTTTTTGAACGTATTGAAGCCATTATGGCTTCTTCCTGGCTGATCTCTACGTACTTCAAAGCGATGATATACTTATACGCCTTTATTGTTGGTTGTGCGGAACTGTTCAAGCTTAAGCAGTATCAGATGCTGGTACTCCCTGCGTCCTTACTTGTGTTCGGATTAGCCAATCTGATCTCACCAAGCATTACTTTTATCGTGATCACCATTGTTCCATATTGGGTAGACTGGGATACCACACTGGGGATCATTCTGCCGGGCTGTCTTCTGCTGATACAATTGCTCAAGTCTTACAGAAAATCATCGGTTACTCCAAACAATCCCTCACAGGAATGAGTGCTTTTTTTGAGGGAAGGAGCCTGGTGTGGATGGAAAGATGGATTTCATCCATGAATATCATCCATGCTGAATATAGAGAAGGAGAACGGTGTCTATGTTAATTAAGGAGAAAATCACCATTAGGCAATTTGCAGTCCTTACCTTTCTCGTCATGATTGGGGACATGATTCTACTCTATCCCTCCGTGGTTACTGCTTCCGGTAAACAGGATGCATGGATCTGTTCTCTTATCGGTCAACCGATCGGCATGCTCATCATGTGGGTGCTATACAAACTTCATCAGACGCACCCTGATCTTTCTCTTATTGAAATTTGCCAAAAAATACTTGGCCGATGGGCAGGGTCTGTTTTGGCAGCTGCATATCTATTTTATTTCGCCATAGGCGCTGTCATATGTATCCGTGAAGTCGGTGACTTTATGACCACACAGATCTACCTTCAGACACCCATTCGAGTCATTCTAATTATCCTTATGTGCGCTCTGGTCTGGGGGCTTATGCATGGCTTGCATACAATAGGAGCAAGCAGTGAAATGCTGACTCCAATCGTTGTTGCATTTATGATTCTATTATTTCTGGGGCTGATGCCCAAAGTAGACAGTTCAAATCTACAGCCTTACTTGGACACCCCTTGGCTTCATCTGATGCAGTCTGTCATTAGAGGGGCTTTCACTTCCTTTGGTGAACTCATCGTAATCACCATGGTTCTTCCTTACGTGATGTCCGGGCCTCATATCAAACGTGACATGTTACTCGCTACTTTATGTGGAGGGCTGTTACTAACCACATTGTTGGTCATTTCACTGATGATATTTGGCCCCTTTCTGACCCAACACGACATCTACATCTCCTATACCCTGTCCCAGAAAATCAATATCGGCAACTTTTTCGAACGAATTGAGGCCTTCATGGCGACCGCTTGGTTAATTGCTACCTATTTCAAAAGCCTGCTATACATGTTCTCTTTTGTCGTTGGAACAGCTCAGCTATTTCGATTAAAGGCATATAAACCTCTCATCCTGCCATCAGCCATGTTATTATTCGCTTTAGCTGTACTGATTTCTCCCAATGTCATTTTCTACACCAATACGATCATGCCCGCTTGGGTGGATTGGGATATCACGGTAAGCTTTATTATTCCGCTATTCCTTTTGCTCGTGCATCGGCTTCGTTCTGGCAAGAGCAAGAATAATTCAACCAATCATAAGCGCTTGCCAACCTAAAAAGGCTGTGTTCACGGAAATTCCGCGAAGCACAGCCTTTAATGATGAAACGGTTAGGATGTATTTATTCACACATGTCTAAATCATTTATTACAATGTCTTCAAAGCCTCAAGCGCAGCCTCGATATGTCCTTTGACCCGAACTTTGGACCAGTCCTTGATCAATTTCCCCTCTTCATCAATTAGAAAAGTGGAGCGAACCATACCCATGTACTCCTTGCCATACATTTTCTTTAGCTGCCATACACCGTATTGCTCGGCTACAACGTGCTCTTCATCCGATAACAAGGTGAACGGCAGTCCGTATTTGGCGATAAACTTGTCATGTTGTTTCATCGGATCGGTGCTGATTCCGAGAATGACCGTGTTCAGCCCTTCAAATTCAGCATGTCGATCCCGAAAATCACAAGCCTGTTGCGTACAGGACGAAGTCATATCCTTGGGGTAAAAATAAAGCAGTACCCGCTGTCCGCGGTAATCCGAAAGCTTTACCGATTCTCCCGTACTGGACGGAAGTTCAAAATCCGGTGCCAATTCGCCTACATTTAACGTCATGTCAGTTCCTCCCTAATCTCCCCCATGAATTGTTATAGGGCGTTATTATGAACCTGCTCCGCGATACCGCTTCACGCCATAATTCCACAGTAGCAAGCCCATGGAGCCAAACACCAATCCCATCACAGGTGTAAGCAGCGCCATGCGATGCATCTCGGACCTTTCCAGGAACAGTGCTGCCGGATAGATCCCCACAAAGGCAAACGGAATGATCCAGGTTAGCAGCACCTGAATGGCACGGTTATAGATCGTTACCGGGTAACGCCCATACCCTTGAATGTTATACATCAATGGCAGAATACCTGTCGGCGCGTCCGAATAAAAGGATAGTGAAGTCAAGGTGGTATAAATGCCGGCATAGATCATGACTGAGCTGAGTGCCAAAATAATCAATGCAGGGATATGCCACCATTCCAGCATCAAGCCCATCTCTGCTCCGCTGAAGATCATGATGATCAAGCCGATAAACGAGCCCACGAGTGCAGGCGGGTCTACATTTTCAAGCAAGATCTGGAACAGGTTATGTGCAGGGCGTGTCAGGATCCGATCCATCTCACCTTTGACGATGTACCGCTCACTGAATCCCCACAGATTGATAAAACAACTGAAGATGCCATAGGGCACCATAAAATATCCATAAACAAAGAGTACTTCACTCTCACTCCAGCCGCCCAGGTTATCCGTATGACGGAAGACCACAAAGATAAAGATCAGGTTGGTTGCCTGGAACAGCAGATCCGATAGGATCTCCACCCAGAAATCAGCACGGTACGTAAGTCGTGTTTTCATGTAATTCTTCAAATATTCCCAGATCAGACCCATATAGTACATTCCGTTATCCCCCTTGCACGAACAGACGCTTGCGCGCCTTACGCCAGATCAATACCATCGGGAGCAGTAACACGGCAAACCAGAACACCTGAATACCGAGTACATTCCAGATGGCGGTACCTTCCACTCTTCCAGTGAAAACGGAACCGGGCAGATACGTAATGGCCTGAAAAGGCAATACCTTCATCACCGCGGACATCCAGCCTGGATACAGGCTGATCGGGATGATTAGACCAGAGAACAAATCAACTACGACGCGTTTCATACGCATCATGCCTTCATTGTTTTCCACAAAGAAAGCCGCCAGTCCCGTTATCACATTAATCTGGGAATTAATGAGGAAACTGAAGAACAGCATGACGAGAAAGCCAATCCACGCCGATGGCGCCGTAGGCAATTCAACCGGGAACAGCAAAATGGCAATGAGCATCCCCGGAATCATGAGCAGCAGGAAGCGGAAAATACCTTCCCCAAGACCCTGCATCATTTTGACCATAACGTAATTGATCGGCCTGATGAATTGAATCGCAATGGAGCCATCCCGTATATCTGCGGCAATCTCCCGGTCCAGGTTGTTAAAGTAAAAGGCACGTGCCATCCAGGATACAGCGATGTAAGTGGTCATCTGCGCTGCCGTGAAGCCGCCGAGTTCACCACTGCTACCGTAAATGGCTTGCCAGGTAAAGTAATACACGCCGATATTCAGCGTATATATCAAAATGCCGGAGTAATAATTCACCCGGTATGCCAGCATCGTTAGAAAACGGATGCGCATAAAATCAATAAATGCACTATTCATCTCAGGATACACCCACCGCTTCTTTCCCTGCTCCCATAATCTCGGGACGCTCGGCGGAACCGGATTGGTAAATACTGCGCACAATCTCATCCGTGTTGATCTCAATAATCTGAATATCGGTAATATCGGCTTGTCCAACGACACGTCCGAGTACATCCGAAACATTCAGTTCCAGCGGAATCCATACAGATGCGGACAATTCATTCTCTACCGTCCAACGTACAGGCAAAGCAGCAGTCCATTCCTGCATCTGACTGATGTTGTGAGCTGAACCGAACTTGAAGCGGATCTCGCGCTCCTTACCCCACTGGGACTTGAGATGATCCAGACCTCCATCATAGATGATGTTGCCTGCATCAAGCATGATCACCCGGGAACACAGGGCTTCAATGTCCTGCAAATCGTGGGTGGTGAGCAGAATGGTCGTTCCATGCTCCTTGTTCATGTCTTTCAGGAAATCCCGAATTTCCGACTTCACCACAATATCCAAACCAATAGTTGGCTCGTCCAGGAAAACAATACTCGGATTATGCAACAAGGCTGCCACTAACTCGCAGCGCATACGCTGACCAAGACTGAGCTTCCGCACCGGACGGCTTAACAGGTCCTGAAGCTGCAATCGCTCAACCAGTTCATCCAGCCGTTTACGGAAATCGACCTCTCCTACACGATATACTTTACGTAATAAATGGAAGGATTCGATAACGCCAATATCCCACCACAATTGACTGCGCTGACCAAAAACAACACCAATATTCTGTACAAACTTCTCCCGTTCCTGATACGGAACATATCCACCAACCGATATTTGCCCTGAAGTAGGCACCAAAATACCGGTCAACATCTTGATCGTTGTTGATTTACCGGCACCGTTCTCCCCAATATATCCGCATATTTCGCCTTGCGGAATCTGAAATGAAATATCATTTACTGCCAATACCTCTTGGTATTGACGTGCAAACAGGTCCTGAAACGCGCCCTTCAGCCCACCTCGGCTTTTCTGGACGCTAAACGACTTGCGCAAATCTTTGACATCAATCGCCAGCATGATTATACCTCACTTGGATTTTGTTGAAATTGCTTGTAGCCCAAAAAGAAATTATAATGGTATCAGTCAAAATTCAGCAAGCTTTAAAATAGTCTGGAGCTGCGTCCTGCCCTGTATGTTGGGAAAAGACGTGTACGGAAAGCTCCGACTAGTTCTTACTTGAATACTCGAACTCGTTTTTTTATTTCATCTCAAATACAAAGGAGAGCTAGCATGACCAGAAAGACGAAGAGAACCATATGGATTTCTCTTGCCGCCTTCGTGTTAATTATCGGAGGAGCAGCGGCATATTATTTCGGTTCTATTCTCAATCAGTTGGACGGTTTGGCAAAAGACGGCGACGAATCACCATTCGCAGGTATCGAGAATGTGGAGAAAGTAAATACTCCTGACCCTCCAAAATGGGAAGGCACAGAAACGGTAAATATTCTCGTTATGGGTGTCGATGCGCGCGGATTGAAAAAAGGTGAAGTTCCCCGCTCCGACAGCATGATGGTTGTATCGCTCGACCCACTTACCAAAAAAATCAATCTGTTCTCCATTCTGCGCGACACTTACGTCAATATTGACGGATATGGCAAGGAACGGATCAACACTGCCATCACCCATGGTCCTAATGCAGCGATGCAAGCTGCCGGCGACCTGCTCGGCATTCCTGTACAGTATTATGTGTATACAGATTTCCAGGGATTCATCAAACTGGTGGATGCCGTTGGCGGTGTTGATTTTGATGTGGAGAAAGACATGCACTATACAAGTAAAGCAGACAATAACGAATACGATATTGATCTCAAAAAAGGGTATCAGCATCTGGATGGCGAAACAGCCCTCATGTACGTTCGTTTCCGTCATGATGCGATGTCGGATTTCGCTCGTTCTGAGCGTCAGCGTGAGTTGCTGAAAGCTGTGACAGCGAAAATGCAGTCAACAACTACCATTGCCAAGCTGCCTTCCATTCTGGAACAGGTTAATCCCTATGTGGATACGAATCTGACACTCTCCGATATGTGGAAACTGGGTGGCCTCGGTTACCAGAGCAGCATGAATGGCAGTGAGCAGATCCCGCCAATGAACCTGCTGAAAGAAGAACGTACAGCAGGCGGTGCGCAAGTATTGACGGTTACCAATGAAGAGAAATTGAAGCAGCATATTCAGGATATTATTCACCCGCCTGCTACAACGGATGATAGTACAACCAGCACCGAAGATAAAACAGCCAGTGGTGACGATCAAAAGTCAGAGCAACCGGCTCAGTAATCTAAACATGCAGAGGGCAGCCATTACGCTGCCCTCTCGTTGTGCCCGGCTATACTATTATGAGAAAATCATCATATCTTTCTGTAGCTTGTACCTTTATCATATTTTGCATTACGAAAGGAAGTTATCTTATGAATACATCACGTTCCCGTTCCGAACTTCTTTACGCAGAAGCACTTGAACATATTGTAGGAGGTGTTAACAGCCCTTCACGGTCGTTTAAAGCCGTTGGTGGCGGTGCACCTGTATTTATGAAAAAAGCCCAAGGGGCCCACTTCTGGGATGTCGATGACAACCGTTATATTGATTATCTGGCCGCTTACGGTCCGATTGTTACAGGACATGCCCACCCGCATATTACACAGGCCATTACGGAAGCAGCGGCAAATGGCGTGCTGTACGGTACCCCAACAGAGCTTGAGATCAAGCTCGCCAAAATGCTGAAGGAAGCCATTCCTTCCATGGATAAAGTGCGTTTTGTAAACTCCGGTACAGAGGCGGTCATGACCACGATTCGGGTCGCTCGTGCCTACACCAAACGCAACAAGATCGTAAAATTCGCCGGATGTTACCATGGTCACTCCGATCTGGTGCTTGTAGCTGCCGGTTCAGGCCCGTCCACACTCGGAATTCCTGACAGTGCGGGAGTTCCAGCCAGTATTGCACAAGAAGTCATCACCGTGCCTTACAATGATCTGGACAGCCTCAAAGCTGCACTGGAGCGTTGGGGTGATGATGTCGCCGCGGTCATGGTTGAGCCGATCGTTGGTAACTTCGGTATGGTTATGCCGGAACCTGGCTTCCTGGAAGGCCTCTGTGCCATGACACGTGCTAACGGCTCACTAGTTATCTATGACGAGGTTATTACGGCTTTCCGTTTCCATTACGGTTCTACTCAGACGTATGCCGGACTCGATAATCATGCAGAGATTGAACCGGATCTGACGGCTCTTGGTAAAATTATTGGTGGTGGCCTGCCAATCGGTGCTTACGGCGGACGCAAACATGTTATGGAGCAGGTTGCTCCACTCGGCCCGGCATATCAAGCAGGAACGATGGCTGGTAACCCTGCATCCATCTCGGCTGGTATCGCATGTCTGGAGGTCCTGCAAGGCGCGGGTGTATACGAAGAGATGGAACGTCTTGCTATCGACCTGACGGCAGGTCTGCAAGCTTCTGCTGACCGTCATGGAATTGCACTGACGATCAACCGTATTCGTGGTGCATTCTCCACCCATTTCTGTAATCACCCAGTTACGAACTACGATCATGCTCAAGACACGGATGGAGAGCTGTTCGCTTCCTTCTTCCGTCACATGCTGAACCGTGGCATTAACCTCGCTCCGTCCAAATATGAGGCCTGGTTCCTGACCACGGCTCATACAGACGAGGATGTCCAGGCTACATTGGAAGCCGCAGAAGCTTCCTTCAAGGCGATGTCTCAGGAATAAATTAGATTATTTCCATTCACAATGTAGCGTACAAGCTGCATCGTTGATAGATAGCAACTCGAGGAAAAGGCGTCCAACAAGTGATCAACTTGTGTGGACGCCTTTTGTTATATACAGACAGTGGTGAGTGGCCAATATGACTAGATAGATGCTAAGTTTAACAACTATATGCGTTTTATTGTAATGGCCTTGCTGTTATAGCTTTGTCTTTATCTCTGACTGATCTGAAGTTTCAAAATTTCCTCCCGGATCTTCTGTATCCCTTCCTCGATTCGCTGCTTCGGCACATTGGAGATGTTCAAGCGCAGCATCTGATCCTGATGCACCTGATATGTTCCCTCCGGATAATACCGTTCAGTCGTATCAACGATGACTCCGCGCTTTTGAAGCCGGGACAGCAGAACACGAAGCGGCATATCACCCGCCAAAGGTAATACGGTATGCTCCCCTCCTGTTCGAGGAGCCTCCCTAAATGGAGCAAAGTCTGGATATGAGTCCAGTTGCTCATGAACCGTGTGCATCCGGGCAGCATAGCGGTTACGAATCACTTTTCTGTGATGAGCAAACATTCCGCTGTGGACATAGATCTCCAGAGCAGCTTGAGACAGAACGGAAGTGTCGATATCGAGCATTTTTTTGTAAGCCCCAAAAGATTGAATTAGTGGTGAGGGCAGAACAGCTACACCAATGCGCAGACCTGGAAACAAAATTTTGGAGTAACTCTTCAGATAGATGACCCGGCCTTCCGTATCATAAGACCATAGCGGGTCCTGTTTCGTATTGTCCTCCAGATCAGCCAGATAATCGTCCTCCACCAGATAGACATCGTACCGCTGTGCAAGCCGGATCAGTCTCTTCTTGTCAGCAACAGTCATCGATGTGCCAATTGGATTGTGAAAGCGTGGCATGACATAGAAAAACTTGATATCTCCTTCAGCAAACTGACGTTCAAGTGATGCCCAGTCCAGCCCATCCAAGGCACGCCTCACACCGGCAATCGGCACATTCAATCCATTCAGTAGCGAGGGCATATTGTGATAGGTCGGTAGTTCAAGCAGTACTTTTCTCTTTCCATTGGGAAAAGGCATCAATGCAAGTACAGCCAGTGCCTGTTGCACACCTGACGTGATAAAGAACTGCTCTGTTCTCGCAAACACCTGATAATCCGCAAACTGCTTCTGCAACAGCAGAATAAGCGAAGGTAATCCCTGATCCGTGCCATACATAAATAACTCTGCCTGTTTCTTCTCCATCGCCTGATCCACACAATGACGAAAGTCTGCATAAGGGAACACCCTTGGATCGGGTGCAGCTGAAGCAAAGTCCAACGCTCCCTGCCAGTCCATGTCCTGAGCACCTGTCCCGTTCTGTACAGCATAATAGCCAGATTGAGGTATGGCGTACACCAAATGCCGTTGCTCCAGCCACTCATATGCACGAATCGCTGTACTTACACTGCATTGATATTGATCTGCTACAACTCGAACGGCTGGCAGTCGAATGCCCTTATCTGCCCACTGGCGACGATCCTGCTGCTGCATCTGTTCCTGAATCCATTGCTTTAACGCTTCGGCAATCACTTCGTATTTTCTCAATGCACCCATCCCTCTCCAACAACTGTACCGATACAGTTCAACCTTTTATCTATTTTAGCACGATGCACCCGGCAGTATATTGAATAAGGCCAGGACGTGCCTCGAACCTGACATAATTCAGGATAATGAAAGATAAAACGCTATGACTACTGTATTGGAGGAGCATTTATGAACACAACACACACCCGGGGATACGCTTATATCGCAGCTGTATTGTACGCAGCTATTATCGGTCTATCTTTTTTATTTGTTAAAATGACCGTCACTGTTGCACATCCGATTGATGTGCTTGCCCACCGATTCGCCCTGTCGCTGATCGTTGTGAGCATTCCTGTCATTTTTGGCTGGATCAAAATCCGACTGAGCCTTCGTGATCTGTGGCGCATCATTCCACTGGGGCTGTTATCTCCCGTCTTATTTTTTGCCTTTCAAGCCTTTGGACTTGTCTCTTCCAACTCATCGGAAGCCGGTATTATTCAGGCCATGGCCCCTGTATTCACACTCGTTCTCGCTTCAGTTTTCCTGAAAGAACGAACATCAACGATGCAGAAGCTGTTCCTGCTACTGTCTGTCGCCGGAGTGGTCTTTATTTTCATAATGCAAGGAAGTGGCATGTCTATAGGTAACCTGAAGGGTATTGCATTATTGCTACTATCCACGGTCTGTTTTGCAGGGTATGGTGTGCTTGCGAGACCATTAACCCAGAAGTATAAACCAATGGAATTAACCTGGGTCACACTGATGGTTGGCTGTATTGTATTTAACGCCGCTTCCCTGATCCGGCATGCGTCCAGCGGTTCCATGATGGACTACATCAAACCGCTTGGAGATACATCCTATCTGGGTGCACTCGCTTATCTGGCAATTCTCTCCACCATGATCTCCACCCTGCTCGCGAGCTATGCCCTGACCCATCTGGAGGCCTCGCAAATGAGTGTATTCAGCAATCTGTCCACGCTCATCTCCATCGTAGGAGGTGCATGGATATTGCATGAACCAGTGGGTAGCTATCACTATATTGGTGCATTGTTGATTATCGCCGGTGTGCTTGGCACCAATATGAGCGGTCGCAAACACAGGCTGGTCAGTGGAATCAAAGCGTGATATAATTCTGGAAATTGTAAACATTTGTTATCCTCGATGATGAAGAGAAGTACGTATGTCAGGATGCTACAGAGAGCCGGCGGGTGGTGGAAGTCGGTGCATCGGATATGTGGAAATGGGCTTCGGAGTTCCGAGTTGAACAGAGTCTGTATCCGTTCCTAGGAATACACACTTTCAGTAGGCGAGGCGGCATGTCCAGCCGTTATCCATGGACAGGATATCGATAGGCATGGAAGCTCATAAACGGGCTCCTGGTAGATGCCTCATCCGTATCCCTCAAGTGGGCCGCAACAGAGCGGCCAATGAAGGTGGCACCGCGAGGCACAAGCTTCGTCCTTTATTCTGTTCCCAACCGGGAAATGGGATAAAAGACGAAGCTTTTTTTTGATTTTTTTTGCAGGCTGAAAGGAGGTGATGGTCGTGGAAGACGGCTGGTGGCGACAGCTCAACGTTGAAAAATTACAAAACCAAAGGAGAATAAACCATGAACAAAAACAAGGATATTATTTTGACAGGAGATCGGACTACCGGACAACTTCATCTCGGCCATTACGTAGGCAGCCTGCGCAGTCGGGTGCAATTGCAGGAAGAGTACAAAACCTATATTTTACTGGCAGATGTTCAGGCACTCACCACCCACTATGATCAACCTGGCCTGATTGCAGATAGTGTTCATCAAGTCACGCTTGATTACCTCGCCGTAGGCATTGATCCGAACAAAGCTACCCTGTTCATTCAATCCATGATTCCGGAAATTGCGGAATTGACTGTGATCTTCTCCATGTTTGTTACCGTCAATACACTCCGGCATAATCCGACCATCAAGAGCGAAGCACGTGATCGTGGATATACCGACCTGTACTACGGATTTCTTGGATATCCGGTCAGTCAGGCTGCTGATATTGCATTCTGTAAAGCCACCCTTGTTCCGGCAGGGGAAGATCAGATTCCTCACATTGAGACAGCACGAAAATTGGTTCGGCGGTTCAACGAGTTATATGCTCCCATTCTCCCCGAACCCCGCATTTTGACCGGAGAGCGGCTTGGAGGACTGGATGGCGTTGGTAAGATGAGCAAAAGCATGGGGAATGCGATCTCATTAAATGCAAGTCCTGAAGATGTAAAAGCCAAATTGATCAAGGCCAAGACTGATCCTGCCCGCATCCATCGTTCTGATCCAGGACACCCGGATATCTGCCCTGTTTTTGCCTATCATCAGCTTTTCCGCAAGGAGAACGCAGACGAAATACATGCCAGTTGCAGTCAGGGGCGGATTGGATGCAAAGATTGTAAACAGATCGCAGGTGAAGCCATCAATGATCTGCTTGCTCCTTTTCGCGAACGACGGAATTATTATGTACAGCGTGATGATCAGGTGAAAGAGATTCTTATTGAGGGTACCCGTGAGGCCAGGAAAGCGGCCCGGGAAACGATGTTAGAGGTAAGAGAAGCCATGGGTATTCGTTATTTCGACTGACGGTATGAAGCGCTCCAATCACGTTAACACTGCTGAGGACAGTCTATTGGGAAAAGGGGACCCCTCAGCATGAAACGAACACAACCTTCTTTTTTACAAGCTATGATGTTGATCATGTTGTCCGTTGGCTTGATCAGCCATGTTCTGATTATTCCTGCCCTTTTGGCTGCGGCCAAAAGGGATTCTTGGATTTCCGTCCTGCTATCAGCCGGACCATTTCTAATATTTGCGCTAATGCTCGCCTATGTCTCTCGTTTCCTCCAGCATCAAACCCTGCATGAATGGTTAACATCCCGTCTCGGCAAGCCTATTGGCCTGTTCTTTCGAGTTGGTAACAGTCTGTTTTTTCTGAGCGCAATCTATTTCACCCTGCACGATACCACGACTTGGGCCAAAACAAATTACCTGACAGAAACGCCAATTCTGGTAACCAGTATTGCCCTCATGTCTCTCTGTGCCTATGGGGCATATAAAGGCATCCGCTCACTGGCATTTACGGCAGGATTGATCCTTCCACTGGTGGTACTGCTGGGCTTCTATGTTGCCATTGTGAACACTCAATACAAGGATTACAGTCGTCTCCTGCCTGTGTTAGAACATGGCTGGCATCCGGTGTTAAATGGCATGATTTACAGTCTTGCAGGCATGTTTGAACTGCTGTTCATCTGGTATATCCAGCCTCATCTCACCAAACGTATACGTGTATGGCAGTATCTGATGCTCGCACTCATTCTTGTGGGACTGACTGTCGGCCCACTCATCGGGGCGATTGTAGAATTCGATCCTTTTGAAGCCGCCAAAATGCGATATCCCGCCTTTGAAGAATGGCGAATTGCCTCCTTGGGCAAATACATCGCTCAAACCGACTTCTTTTCCATCTACCAATGGCTCGCAGGCTCATTCACCCGAATTAGTCTCGCCATGTATATTGTAGTAGAAATATGGAATATTAAGAGCTCTACCAGAAGGCTTATCAGTTGTATCTCGTTAGGTGTCTTCTTTATTCTAACCATGTTGTATCCTCTGGATGATATGACCTTCGAAAAGCTTCTGGTCGAATACATATTTCCGTTCAATCTCGTGTATCTGAGCGGACTTGCGATTATCGCAACGACGGTTGCCTTTATCCATTCACGCCACCAGAGGAGGAAACATCATGGAGCATCAAGCGATTGACACCAAGTCCCATGAAACACTGCTTGCCTCTTTGAAAGAGCAGTTCAATCCATGTGCAGATGTCGTTATTCAGACTTTTCCTGTTAAAGACGAATCTGATCAGCCCGTAATCCTGCTTTATTGTGACGGTCTCGTCGACGGTAAACAAATTAACCAATTTATTATTCCCCGTCTGGAACAGCACTCCCTGATCATTGAGGAATCACATCCTAAAGAACTGGGATTAACATTGAATCCGTTGGATGACCTCACAGATACTAACAAGCTTAATATGTTGATATTTAGTGGACAACTACTGATCATTTTCGGTAATGGTGTACAGTCCTGCAGTGTGGATATTGCTGATATCCCGGGACGCAGTCCCGAAGAATCAGCTATTGAGACATCAGTTAAAGGCCCGCGCGATGGATTCACCGAAGAACTCACCACGAACGTTGCCCTTATTCGCAAACGAATGAAAACCTCTTCAATGTGTTACGAGAAATATGTCAAAGGCGGTCGTACCCAGACATCTATCGGGCTTCTATATGTAAAAGATATTATCAACCCAGACATTCTGAAAGAAGCAAGACACAATCTGGATCAGATTGAGATTGACGGCATTCTGGGCACCTCAATCATGGAGCGAGCTGTCATGGGAGGGATTCGGAGTATCTTTCCACTTACAGATAATACCGAACGTCCTGATTTTGTCGTCGATTCCCTGTTAAATGGACGTTTTGCCGTTCTCATTGAAGGCTCTCCCGTGGCGGTCATCGCACCAACTACACTTTTCAATCAGTTGAAGTCTCCGGAAGACGAAAGCACACCTTTTTTCATCGTTACCTTCGAACGGATTTTGCGTATTTCCGGTCTGCTGATTGCCTGTTTCTTCCCAGCCTTCTACATCGGCCTGACCAGTTTCAATGTGGAACAGATTCCGTTACCTCTCTTGGCTACGATTGCCGGTACTCGGATGGGCCTGCCCATGCCGGTGACGCTCGAAGCATTTCTAATGATTTTTATGTTTGAGCTATTTAACGAAGCCGGTCGCAGGTTACCACGTGCATTGGGCCAGACCGTCAGTGTGGTCGGTGGACTTATCATCGGGGATGCAGCCATTCGTGCCGGGATTACGTCTCCCACCATCATAGTCACGGTAGCGATCTCGGTCATCTCCAGCTATATTCTCGTGAACACCGTGCTGAGCGGGGCTACTGCACACATTCGTATCGGAATGCTCATTATGTCTTCGATCCTTGGATTATTTGGATTTATGATCGGACTGTTCGCTCTTTTGGTGCACCTCGTATCGTTGGAGTGTTATGGGGTATCCTATCTGTCACCCGTATCTCCCTACATTCCAGGAGACTTCACGCAGGCCGTATCCATGCCCCCTTCTATGAAAAGAACCAAACGTCCAGCAGCACTTCATACCCAGGATTCCACCCGCCGGAGGAAGCGTCCGTGAAAAGATGGGTATCCATAAGTGGGCTTCTTATAAGCTGTTTGATCCTGCTAACGGGGTGCTGGGATTCCAAAGAGGTGCAAAGTATTAACTTCATCACGGCAATAGGAATAGACTATGTGGACAACCAGTATATTACGTATGCCCAACTGATTGACTTCTCCAGTATCGCAAAACAGGAAACACCAACTTCCCGGGAGACAAGGGATATCTGGATTGGACGGGGCGAAGGTACAACACTGAGCATGGCTATTAACGACTTGTATGAAACGTCACAGCAGCAAACGCTCTGGACTCATGTTAAAGCCATTGTTTTATCGAAAAATGCTCTCGACGGGAAGCTGGAGGATATATTTAACACGTTGCTGCATTCAGGTCAACTGAGATATACACCCTGGATTTACGCGACAGAACATAACATTCCGGACGTGCTCTCCCCTTCTGCGCTGCTGAACCAATCCGCCCAGACCATTGAGTTATTTGAGCCCATGAGGCTATACAAACAGCATTCCGGTTACGAACCTATCCGGCTCCATCAGCTTCTTGATGGACTACGGGAGCCCGCTTCTGTCGTTCTTTTACCCTCGGTGTCAACGAGGAACGAGACTTGGTTCAACGGGGATAAAACTCCCCCCCTTGTTAGAATGGATGGATTTTATGTGATTTCCAAAGGCACAAGTCAGGGTAGAGTTGCAGGAGCAGACGCAGACGGTACACGATACGTAAATTATGAGCGCGTACATCAGTACCCACTATACGTATATGGGAATGGTCGAAAGACTCCTGATTTAACCCTGATGCTTCGTGATCCCAAGACTAGAATCAAGGCAAGGAAACAAGGAGATGGCGTCACATTTGATCTGGTTACCTCGGTCAAAAGTTCCATCACCGAAGACCATGGAGCCCCACGCACGCCTCATGCCATGGAACAAGAAGCCGAAAAACAGATCGAATCCCAAATCCGAGATACGTTCGAAAAAACCAAGTCACACAAGATTGATTCATACGGTCTTGTGGAACACTTATATCGCCACAACCTTCCCTTATGGAAACAGGAAGTATACAATCGGGCGGATCCACTCCAACGTTTTAAGCTTGGAAAAGTGGAGGTTCACGTGGATATCCTTAATGCGAGCACGTATAAATACAGCGAATAAATGAAGAAAAAGAAGCCCCGTGCCTGCATTGGATGCAAGGTTTACGGGGCTTCTTACCATCTCCAGCTATGCTGTCGATTGGGGAAGTTATCCTAATGGATACGCCATGACACTCATCAAAGCCAATTCAGGCTGGGTCGTGTCCAAACGACTGTACTGGACGATAACCGGGATATTGCTCGAAACCGTAATCGCATAAGGCACGCCTGGCGGAATAGACTGCTCCCCGGATCGTAGCGATGCAGTGCGAATATGCTTTGTCCTTCTTGCTGGCACTTCAGCGACAATACCTTCGAGTGGTTCTCTGTCTTCAAAATAAATCGTGATATGCAGCTCCGCATCCGTGGCACTGGTGTTCAGTACACAGATGCTCTCATGACTCTCCAATGTGCCCCGGCTCTCCGGGGGAATGTAACCATCCGGAATGACCCAGTAGGTGTGACCTGTAGCTGCTGAAACATTCTTACTTGCAGATGTGCCTGATTCTGTCTGGTCAGGTATCATTGAAATACATCCTCCTTTTTTTGCGATTGCAATATAGGTTAAAAATCCGTGGGCTCGCGGGGCAGTCGCTTCGGCGGGCGGATCGCGCTGTGGGCCACTGTTGGCTCGGGATTTCTTTGGCTCATTCGCGGGGGCAACTCTTAAAACCCGTGGGCTCGCGGGGCAGCCGCTTCGGCGGGCGGATCGGGCTGTGGGCCGCTGTTGGCTCGGGATTTCTATTCATTTCCCCTCAGCAGGGGAAATCCCGCTCCAAAGGCGGACGCTTCGCTCCCTCTACCCGATTCCGCCCTTCTTCGCTGCTACGCTCGCCGGACCGATTTAAAGATTATTGCCTTCGCTCTTCGCTGGGCAACTTTTGCTGGCTCGTTATTTAATTAACTCGCTTGGCTTAAATACAGACGCACAGGACTTAAAATCCTGCGGGAACTTATCCCCTAGAACAATAGAATTAGATCCTCTACTGATACTGATACTTATTACCGCAGATACATCTGCAACGGTTGCAATTTTAACTCGCGGATGGCTTCTGCCAACTGCTGGGCAAGGCGGCGAGCACCGCGTTCCTGAAAATGCGTGTTATCCTCCACGCCTGAGGGGAAGTTCACATACTCGCCTGGCAGCACCCACATAAAGTCGTCCTTAGTGCCTTCAACGCCCGCCTGCTCGAACAGAAGACGGCTGCGCTCAGCCAGATCGATCAGCGGAACATCTTCCTCTTCTGCCAGCTCACGCACGGCGATGATATAATCGCCGTGGGTATCGGTCAATGTGCCATCATCCGCAAAATAGCGACGATGCACCGGGGTGATGAGCACTGGACGAGCCTTGGCTTCGCGTGCAGCATCGATATACTTTTTCAAATATTCCTTATATGTTGTGAATGGGTCCGTACCACGTTCAGGGTCCGGCTTCTCATCGTTATGTCCAAATTGAATAAACAGAAAATCTTCGGGCTTGATTCGCTCCAGAATGGCGCTTAATCTGCCTTCATTAATAAAACTGCGGGAACTGCGGCCTGACTGGGCGTGATTATCTACTGCCACATCATGTTTGAACTGTGCTGGCAATAACTGGCCCCAACCGCAATACGGATATCCACTTTCCGGCTGATCTGTTACGGTTGAATCCCCGGCAAGAAATACGGTCATGGTCTGATTCGCAAGAGTAATCTCCAAAGCATTAATTCTCGGTGCAGGACCGGAGAATGACAGACGAAGTCTGCCGGCGCGAACAACAACCGAGAATCTAACCTCTGCGTATTGTCCGGGAAGTGTGCGAATGGTTGGCAGTACAAGCCTGCCTTCACCAGCTTTCACGCGGGTCACTGTCTCAGCCAATTTATCACCTGCGACAAGTAATACTTGGTAGGTTCCATCGGGAACATCCACGATGAACGATGCTTTGAGTGGAATACAGAAGCCTGAACGCAATCGGGCAGACATGGTTGTCTGCCCCGAATTGTTATGATGTTGTTTCGTGGGATCCGGCACATCGTCATCACGAATGCGTTGTTTCTCATACACCAGAGATCCTGCCTCGAATCCGTATCCTCCGCGTTCCTCATATGCGGTTGTTGCAGTTACTTTCAGATAATCCCCTGTCTCATCTGCTCTTCCCGAGTCCGGTCCAAAGTTAAACTTCCAGCTGGTCACGGAAACTGCCTGGCCCTCTGCCGCTGCCCCCATGGCAACGGCCTGACTACCCTGAGCTTTATTCAAAAGCGATAACCTCCTTGGTTAACTTTCGTAAACGTTCATTCGGGCGAAGATACGAAGGTACAGTAATCTGGCTTATCCTTTCAATCCGCTGGTGCTCATCCCTTGAACAATTTGTTTCTGGAAGATGAAGAACACAGCTACAACCGGAACCAGACTGACGATGGACATCGCGAACATTGCGCCCCAGTTGGAAGCAGATTCGCTATCGAGGAACATTTTCAGCGCCATCGACACGGTGTATTTATCAGGCGAGTTCAGGTACAATACCGGACCGAGCAGATCCTCCCATCTCCAGTAGAAGGAGAAGATGGCTGCAGTCGCCAGAGAAGACTTGATCAGCGGCATAATAATCTGGATATACAGTCTGAACTTGTTACACCCATCGATGGTTGCAGCCTCATCCAGTTCCTTCGGAATCGTTCGAATGAACTGTACCATCAGGAAGATGAAAAACGGCATTCCGAAGAATGTAGGGACAACGATTGGCAAGATAGTGTTCAGCCAGCCGAGCTTTGTGAAAATGATGTACTGAGGAACCAATACCACGTCATGTGGCAGCATCAGCGTTAACATCATCAAGGAGAACCAGAATGTACGTCCCTTGAAGTTAAGTCTGGCAAAACCAAAAGCGATCAGCGATGACGATATTACAGCACCGATGGTGGAAATCACCACGATTACAAGTGAGTTGGTGATGTAATCCATAAACGGTCTTCCAGCTGTGCCTTTCCAGCCATCCACATAGTTGCTCCAGATCCACTCCGCAGGAAACAGGGTATCCGCTGTGACGAAAATCGTACGGCTTTCCTTGAATGAACTGAATAGCATCCATAGGACGGGATAGAGCATCAGGAGGGCAAGAGCTGCAACGAACAGGTGATAAATGGGCCATTTTACATTTCTCCAAACCATCGTTACTTCCCTCCTTCAGATTCGTAGAACACCCAGTACTTGGATGTCAGGAAGACAGCTACCGTGAGTATACCGATCATGATGAGCATGATCCAGGCCATGGCCGAAGCATACCCCATGTTGTTAAACATAAATGCCTGACGGAACAGATACAGGGAGTACAGCATCGTACCATCCATTGGACCGCCTTCGCCTTTGGAGATAATATAGGCAGGTACGAAGGTCATGAATGCTCCAATCGTCTGCATAATCATATTGAACAGGACGATTGGGCTAAGCAGTGGCAAGGTGATGCTGAAAAATTTCCGTATAGGATTCGCGCCATCCACACCTGCTGCCTCGTACATCTCAGTAGGGATATTTTTGAGACCAGCCAGGAAGATCAGCATGGACGAACCAAACTGCCACACAGACAGTGAGATGAGCATAACGAGGGACGCATTCGGGTCACCAAACCAACTGATAGGCCCGATCCCAATTGCCGTTAGAGCACTGTTGATAACACCTTCATTACTGAAGAGGTTACGCCACATGATGGATACAGCCACGCTACCACCGATAATGGATGGCAGGTAATACAGCGTCCGGTACGTTCCAATCATACGAGAGCCAGTGTTCAGGACCATCGCTACGAAGAGGGCAAAGATCAACCTTAACGGTACCCCAATGAATACATACAGAAACGTCACTTTGACCGAGTTCCAATATTTCGGGTCATCAAAAAACATTTTGGTGTAGTTATCAAGCCCAATCCACCGCGGAGAAGTGAACAAGTTATAACTCGTGAACGACATATATAAGGACACAAACATGGGGATGAGTGTGAAGCCCAGGAATCCAATAATAAACGGGCTTATGAACGCATATCCAGTTAAGTTTCTACGTAACGACGAATACTGCCTCAATGGAACGAACCTCCTTCATGGATCAGCTTGCTCCCTCATCCTGGCTTCGGTCATCTGGACGGGGAAAGGCCCTCGCATTCGCGAGTAGCCCCATTCCCGACCATCCCTGAGGTGGGACGAGCAAGCCATCATTCAACTGTTATTTATTGTTAGCAAGTACAGATTCGGCGTTCTTGCGGAATGTTTCTGCTGCTTGTTCAGGTGTAATTTTGCCAAAGTTCAACTCTTCAACCACATCTGCCAGAGCAGAGATTACTTCAGGTGAACCAACCGGTGGCGGAGAACTCATTGGTGATGCCTTAGGCTCCATGGCTGCTACGAATTCAAAGACCTGTTTTGTTGCGTCACTCAGCTCAGGTGCGATGGCTTCTTTGATTGCTCCTGAGATTGGCACACCGCGCTCACCTTTGATCAGTTTGTTGGCTTCCACGTCATTCACCCAGAAATCAATGAATTTAGCCGCTTCTTCCTTCACTTTGGAGTTAGACGTTACACCCCAATACATACTTGGTTGCATATATAGTCCTTTTTCCATATCCGGTCCTGGCATTGGAGCGATTTCGAGTGGACGGTTCGCTACCTGTTGCAAGGCTACGAACTGGTTGGACCATTGCCATACGCCGATTCCTTTTTCCTTCACGAGGTCTGATTCCTCAATAATACCTTTGGTTTGGTTGGCTACATCCGGCGTAGGTGCTGCACCTTGCTCGATCATGCGGCGCATAAGTCCGAAGAACTCAACAAACAATTGGTCATCATCATAACCAAGGCCAGTTCCTTCTGCATTGTAAAGCGAATGTCCTTTGGTACGCAGGAAGTAATGGAAGAAGATATCAGGAGCTACCCCTCCATCCAAATACAGGCCTTTCTCTGCGGCTTGTTTACCCAGTGCTTCGTATGATTCCCATGTCATATTTTCAGGCATAGCTTCCGCTCCCGCTTTTTGAAGCAAAGCAGGGTCATATTGGAAGCCCAGAACGTTAACACCGGCAGGTACCCCGTATTGTTTGCCGTTAATTACACCTGTGCTAATAACGTTCTCGGACACATCGTCCACTTTGATCTGATTGCCCAGATATGGAGCAAGATCCTCAAGCTGACCATTCTGTGCATATTGGCTGATGTAGGAAATATCCATCTGAACGATGTCAGGCAACTGATTTGCAGCTGCTTGTGGCGCGAGCTTTTTCCAGTAGTCATCAAATGAAGCATATTCCACGTCGATTTTGACATTCGGGTTTTTCGTTTTGTACAGGTCGATGACCTTCTGTGTATATTCATGCCTTGCATCCGAGCCCCACCAAGCGATCCGCAGGGTAACTGAGTCATCTCCAGATGCTCCTTCAGTTCCTCCACCTGAGCTACATGCCGCTGTAAACACGAGCAAAGCAGCCATCATCAGGAATATTGCCTTTTTCACCATGCCAATCTCCCCTTTTATGTTGATATGGTTGTGTGAACGAGTTATCCCTTCGTTACTGATAACGCTTTCACAAACTTGTTAATGTCATTTTCGCAAATGTACGACCAGAGTTGAATACACAAAACCGTCTTGTTGGTTCAAAAAACAGAGGAGGACAACAGCCTCCTCTCGGCGCTGTTCGTCCTCCCCAGACATGAATCACATGATTGGTAGTCCACTGTTATATGCCGATCCTGCGGAATTCCGTAGGTGTCATACCGGTCCACTTTTTGAACACCTGACTGAAATATTGCGAATTCCCGCCGAATCCGAACAATTCAGCAAGCTCGAATACTTTCACATCCCCGCCTCTGCGAATATGGTCACATGCGCGTTCAATGCGCAGGCGATTCACGTAGTTGGAGAAATTCTCGCCTGTGACTTTTTTGAAAATCTTGCCCAGGTAATCCGGATTCATATACAACATCTGATGCGCGACCCCATTGAGAGAGAGATCCGCCTCTCCATAATGACGATCCACGATATCCATCATCTTCTCCACGGCAGAAGACTGGCGACTGATATGGTTTTTGTAATAACCGGAAGTTAATCGGGCTGCACTGCTTGCAACAAAAGACTTCAAACCAGATAACGTATCGATATGCGGCAGTTCTGCCATACGCTGGGTGAATTCCGTTGCCTCCTCAGGTGGACAGACATGAACCATCGCCGAGTACAGCTGCACTACGTAAGAGCGAGTCACTTCAATTTCCAGTTGCTGACGCGACAATAGATCAAACAGACGATCCACCTCTACCGCTGTTTCCTCGGTATTACCCGATTTGATCAACTGACACAGTTGCTCCGCATCCTGTTCTACATGCACCCCGTCGCATTCTCCGGCCAGAACCAGATCATTCTTCGTGATCAGCTTGCCTTCACCGATAAAGAAGCGATGGTTCAGATACTGCAATGCCTCACGAAACAACCGCCGGGACTGAATCATTCGATCTGCTTCACTCAGCGCAGCGGTCACTTCCAAT
Organism: Paenibacillus sp. FSL R7-0026; assembly: GCF_038004485.1. Taxonomy (NCBI): domain Bacteria; kingdom Bacillati; phylum Bacillota; class Bacilli; order Caryophanales; family Paenibacillaceae; genus Paenibacillus; species Paenibacillus sp. FSL R7-0026. The sequence continues at coordinate 763,945 of NZ_JBBORG010000001.1, read as the reverse complement.
TTATATAGTCTGGTAAATGCAGTCCGAACCTCTTCAATACTTTCTTTAAGTCCGGCCGGATCTACTGAATCCGCAAGCAGGATGAGGAGTTTGCCTTCAATGGTTGTGCTTAACAGGACATGTGGGAGCAGGTCACTGGCAATGTTTTTGATCGCAAATAAGTGACTGTAATCATGTTCATCCACAATTCGGAACAGCAGTAACCGAACCGCGTTCTCTTCAAGCTCCAGATCAAACAGCTCCTGATAATACTCCAGATCAACCGGCCCATAGGTGCGGTTGGTCATGAACTCCAGCAGAAATTGCTCCTTCACATGCGGAAGGACACGCTGCAATCGCTGTTTCATCTCACCGGCAACATGTTCCTTCACCTGAGCATCTTGATGTTCCTGCAGCAGTTCAGTTAACGCATCATGGATCTGATTCTCGTTGCAGGGTTTGAGCAAATAATGCTTCACACCATACTGCATCGCTCTACGGGCGTATTCGAACTCTTTATAACCAGATAACATAATGAACCGTACTCCCGGGTATGCTTCGGATGCTTTCTCTATGAGTCCCAGACCATCCAGACCCGGCATGGAAATATCCGTAATGATAATATCGGGTTTCGACTGCCCGATTTTGTCCAGCGCTTCAATCCCATTCCGCGCCGTACCCACTAATTCCGTACCTGCTGCGGCCCAATCGACCACTTGGGATATCCCCTCCAGAATGACACGTTCATCATCTACGAGCATCACTTTGTACATCGTCATCGTCCTCTCTAATCCAAGGTATGCTGATCGATACTACAGTTCCTGATCCGGGCTTGCTGCTCATCACCATTCTGCCTTCTTCGCCAAAGGTCAGTCTGATTCGTTCCTGGATGTTAGATAACCCAATGCCCTGTCCTCTTGTCTGTATGCGTCCTTCTTGTAATTGTTCGAGGAATTCCGGTGTCATCCCTGGACCATCGTCCTCGACTTCAATAATGACTTGTTCTCCCTCTGCTCTCGCCCTTATTCGAATTCGGCAAGGATCAATGCTTGGTTCGAGTGCATAATGTATGGCGTTCTCTACCAGCGGTTGCAATGTTAACTTGGGAATTCGTGCTGATCCCACCTCAGGTGCAATCTCCATATCAAAATCCAGTCTCTCTTCAAAACGGGTGCGCTGAATTGTAACGTAGCTGCGGACAATGTCCAGCTCTCTTTCCAGCGTGATCCACTTCTCCGTCATATTCACAGAGCTGCGCAGCAGGAATCCAAGCGCCTCAACCATTTCCGAGATCTGACGTTGTTTCTGTACTTTGGCCATCCAGTTAATGGATTCAAGCGTGTTGTATAGAAAATGAGGATTAATCTGTGCTTGAAGCGCTTTCAACTCAGTCTCACGAATCACCAGTTGCTTCGCATAATTCTCATCAATTAATTCACGAATCCGCTGAAGCATCATCTTGAATGTGCGATGCAGCAGCCCAACCTCATTCTGTGGAGACATCGGAACGTTACCTAAGGCAGCCTCCTCCAGTTTATCCAGATCACCTTTTTCGATATTACGCATCTTCTTGATCAGCTGCGCAATCGGATGGGTAATACTGCGGGAGAACTTTGCTCCAATTATGAGTGCCGCCAGAAAAATCATGATAAAAATAACCGTGACCAACTGTTTAACAAACTGAATTTTTTTAAACATCTGGTCAAAAGGTGTGGTGTACAGGTACGTCCAGTCTGTGTAGGAAGAATTGGCACGGGCTACAAAGTGTCTCCCCTGCTCAAACATGGCAATTCCATAGGGTTGGGTACGCTTCAGTTCCGATTCAATCTCAGCTTCACTTACCGAAGATTCGGTTGGATAGATTACTTCTTTTCCATCCGAAATCAATAACTGTGAGTCCTCTGCGGGTTCCTGCATCTGATCCTGTACGATTCGGTCCAGACGCACTCGGATAATTAGAGTCCCGAGCTTATCCAGTGTAAATGCGCCCCCAGTAAAAGATTTCACCTGTCGTACAGATAAAAGCCTGGCTTGTTTATCCCCGCTAGTGTGCCAGACATTGGAGCCTGTATATTGATCTCCCAGCGATACCAGTTCCCTTTGCTTCGACTCCGAAATCCCTTCCCGGTTCCCTGCAGCCATGACGTTATTATCATTATCGATAAATAGCATGGAATAGACGTATTTCTCAGAACCCGCATAAGCAACCAATCGGTTGGTAATTTTCTTGCGCAGACCATTTCTCTCATATCCCGTCTCGGCCTTTTCAAGTTGAAGCAAATATTGTTGAAGCGGCTCGTCTGACATCACCTTGAAGGAGAGATTGGAAACTTCACGTAGTTGATTCTCAATACCTACCGAGGACATATTGAGGACCTGCGAGGATTTCTCATAGATCTGACGGTCATAGATACTGAACACATATCGGAGTACGGACGCATAAAACGTAAAGCTGATTAACATCAACAATCCGATGAGAAGAATCGTTTTGTGATGAATCGGCAGTGTTGTGAAAGCGTTCTTAATTTTGTTCATCCTAAGCGCTCCTTTGGCTTGCGAGGGGTGCCTGTCATGCTATAGGTTAGTGGTTTTATTGTAAGTTATTTTCATATTTACACATCCATTGGTCATCTGACAAGATATATTTATGCAACATTTTAGGTCATTAGAGAAGGTATACATGTGTGTCAGCAACTCAAAAAGAACACAAAACAGCCAGAATACCTTGAACAGATCAAGGTATTCTGGCTGTTGAATAACATCATGTTAAAGTATGAAATACAATTTACGGATTAACAAAAACAGTTTTCAGCTTCGCTACATATTGCACATCAAAGCCAAGACCTTCAGCCACCATGGCAAGTGGTACATATGTTTTGGATTCTTTGCCTACCTTATTCAGGAATGCAGGTGTATCCACAGTAACCGATGCTCCATTTACCTTCACAGCATTGGCACCAATCTTCACAGCAACCTTTCGGTCTCCATATGTAATGGTTGCGGTTGAAGTTTTGTTATCCCACACTGTAGTAGCACCGACCGCATTCACGATGTCTTGAATCGCCACAAAGTTTTTGCCGTTACGGATAATCGGTTTGTACGGAGTATTTAATGTTTTGCCACTCACGATAATATTCATTGGTTCACCTGTGGCAGGTGCAGTCAACTTGGTGTAATCTCCCCAGATCGTTTTGGCAAATACTTCGGCAATGGCCGCATATCCAAATTGATTCGGGTGGAAATCACGATCTTTGATCATATGTGTCATCGTGCCTTCACCACCAACAAACTCCTTGGCCACGTGTGCGACTTTGACATCGGTACCCTGAGCAGTGAATTGTGCTGCAATGCCATCAATGGTCTGTGTGAAACCTTGGGATGCCTCCATCAGTTTGGCATAGAGTGCCTTGCCTGCTACTTCTGGCATCGGTTGATACTGGTCGGCGATGACAATTGCAGCTGTCGGATTAATTTCATGGATATCATTAATCGTTGCACTTACATTGGCTGTATATGTTGCGAATAATTCTTTAACCTTCGCTTGCAGTTCCTGATCACTCAGTTTGTCTGCTGTACCGAGAAGCTCAGATACATCATTTCCCCCAATGGTAATTGCAACCAGATTGGCCTGTGCTACACTCTCACGGATTGCAGCAGTATTGGCTCCGATCTGTCCCGCTCTTGGATCAGGAAGACTTGGTTGAATAGCTTCAGAAGTCAGCGTTTTTCCATCCTTAATTGCAGTAGTAAAGTTTTTCAGGCCACTTGTTTTCAATCCGGCAATCCCGTAGTTGTCCACCTGTGTACGTCCATGCAGCAAACCTTGCTCCTGCAGACGTTCTACATAACCATAAGGCAATTCTTTTGTGTTGGGCTCATAACCTACCGTTATGGAATCTCCTAATGTGACGATGCGGAACTCCTTGGTTACGGCTACTGCATCTTTCTTCGCTGTCAGCGAAGTCTCGTTTGTACCCGTTGGCAATACACCGGTTTTGGTGTCAGCCGCGTGTGCAGGCAATGCAGAAGATGTGAAGAGCAGCATTCCTGCCAACATGCTTACCGTTAAACCGGCAGCTGTATTTTCCCATATACGTTTACGCTTCATTCAGGTAACACTCCTTCTCGCGAATCTATAATTACACTAATATATAGTACATCGGTCATTCCAATGATATAAGTCGTGTTACTCTATTCTATCATTTCAAAGTAGGCGTTGTCCTCTCTACTGAGAGCACACATGAAATAACAGACTCCCTAAAGGGGAGCCTGTTATTGGTTAAGCTCAGCTATGACGTTCAGTGATTAGTTAAGATTGCGGCTTATTCGAGTCCTTAGAGTTCGAATGACCCGTGTCGCTCTCCGGTTTGTTCCCGGTAGCTCGCTCCAGATACCGATCATAACGATCGTCCACTTCACGTGCCATCTTCCGGTACTTTAACGTTTCCTCGACAATTGGATCACGTTCTGTCTGGATTCGCACTTCATATTTGGGAGGAATCAGCTGGCGTTCACGCTGATCGGTGTCGCCGGACTCTTCCATGTCCCCTTCCGTCAGCATATCACTGAGCCGTCGTTCCAGTTCTTTGGATTCATCCATTGTTTTCGCTCCTTTAATTAAAGTCATACTTGCGTTAACCATACTATTGTACTTTCACTTCGTGTACAGAACCATCTTCCGATCGCTGTTATCCCCAGATTTCTTTGATTCCCTTTTCCAAGGGAGAAATCCGGTGATAAAGGCGAGCAGATGAGTTGAATAAACTCACTCCAGACCGGTTGCTTTCGCTTCCTTCAGCACATCCGTCAGTGCATCATGGATTTTGCCATTGCTGGCAACGACATGGTTTACAGACAGTTGGTAAGGCGTTCCGATGGTATCCGTCACCTTGCCGCCTGATTCTTCAACCAACAGCGCACCTGCGGCTATATCCCACGGTTTCAGGCCAACTTCGGTGTAGGCGCTGAGACGTCCTGCGGCAACATACGCCAGATGAAGGGCGGCAGATCCGCCTGCACGCAAGTTACGAACTTGCGGAGCAAGCGCCTGCACAGCGGCCATATTCAGTGGCAACGCAAAGGTTGTGTCTGCCGGGAATCCAACCGCAATCAGGCTCTGAGCCAGTTCCTGTTCACCAGATACAAGCATCCGGTTTCCGTGAACATATGCTCCTTTCCCTTTTTCCGCAACAAACATCTCATCACGGGAAGGGTCGTAGATCACGCCGACAATGACTTCACCATCGTGAGCCAATGCGATGGACACCGAATAAAACGGGAATCCGTGTACAAAGTTCGTCGTTCCATCCACAGGATCAACAATCCACAGGAACTCTTCTTCCTCAGCCTCTTTCAGTGCTTTTGCCGAAGCTTCCGGTCCCGGTTCTACGCCTTCTTCACCCAGAATGGCATGGTGGGGAAAATGCGTGAGAATCAGGCGGCGGATCATCTGCTCCGCTCCTTTATCCACTTCGGTCACCAGATCTTGGGGTGAATATTTGGTGCCAAGTTCAGCTACCGTCCCAAGACGGCTTTTGATCCATTCGCCAGCTTTGGAAGCTGCATTAATGGCAACGGCAGTATAGCTTTTGCTTGTCACGACATAAGGTGTCTTTTCCTTCTCATTCAAAGCGTTCACTCTACTTTCTATATCAATCTACGAAAAGTTGAAATACTTGTTAAAAGTATACGCCCCACAGGTCATAAAGTTTCTCGTTGCCCAGGCCCCTTTTGGCACTACGGATGAATGATGACGGTAGACTCGTCCACCCACTCCACACCCTCTTCGTGATAGAATGCCAGCTTCTGCATCAGTTGCACAAGAGCCTCATCCTTGCGTTTGGCCTCAATCATCACGTCAAGTCTTGGGGTGTCTGCTGCGATATGACGCAAGAAATCGAGCACAGGCTCTACCTCTACACCATCAGCATGACCTCGCAGATCCTTCTCGCTCTTCGGACTGGAGACATGGATTTTGGGTGGCAATGGCTGATCAGCCGGTGAATCTGCCTGGGCAAGCGGTGACTGCCAGGTCTTTAGAATATCAGGCCACAGATCCCATGCCTGTTCTCCTTCGTTGTTCACCCAATGGTGATGGATATCAAGTACCATGGGCAATCCCAAGCGCTGGCACACGGCAAGTGTCTCAGGCGCATTGAACGTTTTGTCATCATTTTCGAGTGTGAGCCGCTCCTGAATGTCCCGATCCAGCTTCAAAAAGTTTTCTTCAAAACGAAGCGCCGCCGAAGGCTTGTCCCCGTATGCACCACCAATATGTATATTGTTCTTGGCAGTGGCATTCAATCCCATGGCATCCAGCATCCGAACATGATGACGAAGGTCGCGAATCGAGTTGTGCAGAACTTGCTCGCGGGGGGTACTAAGTACGGTAAAATGATCCGGATGAAAGGACACACGCATATGATTTTCCTTCACAAAATCACCAATGGCCGCAAAGTCCTGCTTTAGCGCCGGGAACGGGTCCCAATCATTCAGGTCCTCGTGTGTTGCCAGTGGAATCAATTTGGAAGAGAAGCGATATACATGAATATGGCTACCCTTGTTGTGCCTGAGCAAACGTAATGTATTGTGCAGGTTCTCGGCTGCAATCCGTTCGAGCTTGCGGATCGCGGCTTCCCTGTCATCGATTTTGTTAAAACTCGACATGGTCATGGTCCGGGAAGGCGAGGCGTTCTCTATAAGCACGGACATTGCCACGTAACCAAAGCGTACGAGCATGAATCTCTTCCTCTCTATTAGGGCGGAGAACCCGCACGGCATATTCAGCCGTCAGGATGTACCGTCACTGTATATAACCAAGTTTTACCCTAAAAGAGTGACCATAATCGTATTCTGGCAAATCCGTCCTTCCGACCCGCACTTACAGTCAACAACTACTCCTGTGCTTGCTCCCCAAAGAACATCTCATCCGCAAGGGCAGTCTGGATGCGTGATTCTTCCTCAGTCAATTTGCGGATGAGTTGCATCTCCACCTCGGTTACCTCTTGCCCCTGGAAGTTGATCTCTGCAATGGAAACCACGATCTTGACGATGGCTACAGCCACGTTATCCGGTGTGTATGCAATCACTTTCTGGCCGGTAGGAAATACCCGGAAGCCCTGTTTGACCATTTTGCCGCGTCCGTATTCAAGAAGTTCGAACAGCTCCTGCTCATTCTTGAACTTGCATACGGAATTGAATTCAGTCTGAAATCCCATGCATATCCCTCCTGATCTTGTGGTCGCAGGCTACGCCTGTACGCCGTTCTCGTAATTCAGTGCCTGCTTGCGGTTGTAACGCTCCAGTGCCAGTTCAATCATGCGATCCAGCAGTTCGGCATACGATACACCTGTCTCACGCCAAAGAAGTGGATACATGCTGTATGGTGTGAAACCAGGCATGGTGTTGACTTCATTAATAAGCAAGGCGCCGTCATTTTTCCGAATGAAGAAGTCCGCACGTGAAATACCGTTACCTTCAATCGCACGGAACGCCTGCAAAGCTGCCTCGCGAATGCGATCTGCGGCCTCTGGGTCCAGTGGAGCTGGAATCAGCATCTGTGATTGACCATCAATATACTTGGCTGCATAGTCATAATACTCACCGGAGGATACGATCTCACCTGGAACGGAAGCCATGGGCTCGTCGTTGCCAAGGACGCTGACCTCAACTTCGCGGGCTTCAACGAACTCCTCAATGACAACCTTCGTATCATACCGAAGTGCAAACTCGACAGCTGTCTTCAGCTCATCGCGGTTACGTGCTTTGGAGATTCCCACGCTAGAGCCCAGATTCGCCGGTTTGATAAAACAAGGATACCCCAGCTGATCTTCGACCTGTACGATCATTTCGTGCTCTGTCTGCTTCCATTGTGTCGCGTTAAAATACGTAAAGGCACATTGGTCAATGCCAGCCTGTGCAAACAGCTTTTTCATGACCACTTTGTCCATGCCGCCAGCCGAAGCCAGTACACCTGCACCTACATATGGCATATCCGCCATCTCAAACATGCCCTGAATGGTGCCATCCTCTCCAAACGTACCATGCAGCAGAGGGAACATCACGTCCAGCGCTTCTGCTCCGCCATACAAACGGCCAAACAGGGCGTTCAGTGCATCCTGCGTTCCGCCTGCCGATTGCTCCAGCTTCAAGTCTTCAATCTGCGCGAACGGCGCATGCATGACAGGTCCTTTTTTCCACGTCCCCTGCTTGGAGATATAAAAAGGAACCAGTTCATACTTTTCATAATCAAATGCGTTTGTTACAGCAAACGCCGTTTGCAGCGACACCTCATGCTCGCCCGATTTTCCGCCGTACACGACGCCTACTTTTAATTTATCCATACTCATGTGTACCCTCCGATTATCTGTGCCTGATGCTGTCATGCTTGCATGCTCAGCACCCTTGTTATTCTGCTTGCATTATCTGGTCTTATTTTACACGGAACTGGATGTCTGCGTCACCGCATCCCGAAAATCTTTCGTCATCAAAACTCATCTGCAATATGAAAAAGCCGGTATACCGTCCGCTCCGTCCAAGCGTAAGAATCCCGGTAATCCCAAAAGCGGTGACGGCTGCTAACCGTATGTGCGTTAACAAGCGGCATACCGCCCGCATCAAACGCGGTCACAACGGTGCTGTGCTGAAATCGTCCATCTCCGTCCCAATCGTAGAGAATAACATCGCCGAGCATCAGCTGCTCAGGACGCTCCACTTCTGTCGCGGTCAGACCCCAGCTGCTGCCTGACAAATAACGCTCCAGACTGTTGGAAACTGCCCAACTGTAACTCCACATTTCGGAGCCGTTCACATACCCTTTATACCACCAGCCGGCTTCTCTTCTACCAGTATAGTGGATGGGTGCGCCCCCTGCAAAGAGACATTGGGACACGTAATTGGTACAATCCACATCAAATTCCTCAAATGCCGGATTCCCCGCATTCCACCACCGATCTGCATAGGCGACCGCCAAATCTCTGCGATATGATTGTTGCCGTGAGCTTCTTCCTTGACCCAACACTTCCCGATTCAGAAGCGGCCGATTCATCGCCTGTACAAAATCAGCTTGTTGAAACGGACGTCCTTCCCCAGCAGGGCGACGCTCCGGCACTTCTCGCTCGACCCGTCCAATGACCCATCCACCACTCTGCCGCAGAAAGGTTAACCGCTCCCGCTCAATCCGGTCCTCCCGGTGGGTGATACCGCTCTTCTCGTAGAACAGTCTGCTGTACAATTGTACATCCACCACCGCTTCTTCCTGGCCATCCATAAGCGTGCGCACAAGCTTGGCGCTGGTCTCGCTGCGAAGAGGCACGGCGCGCCGCTTACGATACCATTCGTCCAGCCTTGCCATACGCTCTCCCCGTTCCACCACGAAGTCAGGATCGGTAACGATCCGTTCGCTGGTCTGTGGACGGTAGTCGATCTCACAGCGATTGTACTGGTTCACGTAAGTATATAAGGCACTCTTCCATTCCCGTTCCAAGCCTATGTCCCCCTTTGGCATGAGTTCTGTCCGGAATATTTCATTGCGTATATAAACTCCTACTATTCATATGAAAGGGTCTTCGGTTGTATGTACACGGCTCAGGAGGGAGATTCGAAATTCGGCAAATACAGGTACACAAGATATCTTGTTCCTGCTCGCTTCACGAAAACGCCTTCATCCGTTCAAAAGCTTGCTTGATCAGGCAAAAAGACCTTTACGTACGGAGGTGAAAACGGTATACTTAAAACTAAAGTTATGATTATGAAATTACGTTTCATCTGATGAAACTAACGAACAAGAACACGGAACGATGAAGGCCTGTTCTTCACCTAAATGAACGTTTTCTTCATCTCACCGACACATCCCAAGGAGGTACATGTATGTCAGCAAAGAATCATTTCTCCGCCGCTCGCAGTCTTGAGGTTGGAGGCAAGTCTTACCGCTACTACAGTCTCGATGCTCTTCAGGAAAACGGCCACGGCGATCTTTCCAGGCTTCCTTTCTCCATTAAAGTGTTGCTTGAAGCAGCAATTCGTCAATTCGACGGACGTGCTATCACCGAAGAACATGTAAAACAACTGACCGGCTGGGCAGATGGCCGTGACAATAACAAGGAAATTCCATTCATCCCTGCACGTATCGTTCTGCAGGATTTCACCGGTGTACCGGTTGTCGTTGACCTCGCTGCAATGCGTGATACTGTGAAAAAAGCAGGCGGCGATCCAAAACAGATCAACCCGCTCGTACCGGTCGATCTCGTTATCGACCACTCCGTTATGGTTGATGCTTTTGGTACCAACGATGCACTTGATTACAATATCAAAGTTGAGTTTGAGCGTAATGAAGAGCGTTACCGCTTCTTGCGTTGGGCGCAAACGGCATTCAACAACTTCCGTGCAGTTCCACCATCCACAGGGATCGTTCACCAGGTTAACCTGGAGTATCTGGCTTCCGTGGCAGCAACAAAAACCGTGGACGGCGAAACCGTTGTATTCCCGGATTCCCTCGTAGGTACAGACTCCCACACCACCATGATCAACGGACTTGGTGTTGTTGGGTGGGGTGTTGGTGGTATTGAGGCTGAAGCAGGTATGCTGGGCCAACCGCTTTATTTTGTAACACCGGACGTTATCGGTTTCAAACTGACAGGCAGCCTGAGCGAAGGCGCAACAGCAACGGATCTGGCACTGACCGTTACCCAATTGCTTCGTAAAAAAGGCGTTGTTGGTAAATTCGTAGAGTTCTACGGACCAGGTCTTGCCAACATCGGTCTGGCTGACCGCGCAACAGTAGCCAACATGGCACCAGAGTATGGCGCAACGATCGGTTTCTTCCCTGTTGATAGTGAAACATTGAACTATCTGCGCAACACTGGCCGTCCTGACGAGCAAGTAGAATTGGTTGAAGCTTATTACAAAGCTCAAGGCATGTTCCGTACTTCCAGCACCGTTGACCCTGAATTCACAGATGTGATTGAACTGGATCTCGGCTCTGTTGTACCAAGTCTTGCAGGACCAAAACGTCCACAAGATCGCATCGAGCTGACACAAATGAAAGAAAGCTTCAACAGCATCATTCGCACACCTGTAGATAAAGGCGGCTACGGTCTGAGCGATGAGAAAATCGAACAATCTGTACCTGTGAAGCATCCGGACGGTTCCAACAGTGAACTGAAAGCAGGCGCTGTTGTGATCGCGGCGATCACAAGTTGTACGAACACTTCGAATCCAAGTGTTATGGTTGGAGCGGGACTGCTGGCGAAAAAAGCAGTTGAACGCGGCCTGACCAAACCAGGATATGTGAAAAGCAGTCTGACACCAGGTTCCCTTGTGGTTACCGAGTACCTGGAAAAAGCAGGTCTGATCACGTATCTCGACAAACTCGGATTCAACGTTGCGGGCTACGGTTGTGCAACATGCATTGGTAACTCTGGCCCACTGCCGGACGAAGTGAGCGAAGCTATTGCTGAGAACGATATGACCGTAGCGGCTGTATTGTCCGGTAACCGTAACTTCGAAGGCCGTGTGCATGCACAGGTTAAAGCCAACTACCTGGCATCTCCACCACTCGTTGTGGCATATGCACTTGCGGGTACAGTGAATATTGACTTTGAAACCGATCCAATCGGTTATGATACGAACAATGAGCCTGTATTCCTGAAAGACCTCTGGCCTACCTCCGAGGAAATCAAGGATACCATCGCAAGTTCCCTGAACGCTCAGATGTTCCGCAACAAGTACGAGAACGTATTTACAGCCAATGAGCGTTGGAATTCAATTTCTGTACCTGAAGGTGAATTGTACGAGTGGGACCCGAACTCCACGTACATTCAGAACCCTCCGTTCTTCCAAGAGCTTGGCGACAAGTTGAACGATATCGCAGATATCCGTTCTGCACGTGTTATGGCATTGCTTGCGGATTCCGTAACAACGGATCACATCTCGCCAGCAGGTAATATTGCACCATCCAGCCCGGCTGGACTGTACCTGAAAGAGCATGGCGTAGAGCGCAAAGACTTCAACTCCTACGGTTCACGCCGTGGTAACCATGAAGTGATGATGCGTGGTACGTTTGCCAACATTCGTATTCGTAACCAGGTAGCTCCTGGTACAGAAGGCGGTATCACGAAGTACCTGCCAACGGACGAAGAAATGTCCATCTACGATGCTTCCATGAAGTATCAGGATGAAGGACAGAACCTGATCGTTATCGCAGGTAAAGAGTATGGTACAGGAAGCTCCCGTGACTGGGCGGCAAAAGGAACATTCTTGCTCGGCGTCAAAGCCGTTATCGCAGAAAGCTTCGAGCGGATTCACCGTAGTAACCTGGTCGGCATGGGCGTAATGCCATTGCAATTCCAGGAAGGTCACGGCTGGTCCAGCCTTGGTCTGAACGGACGTGAAACGTATGACATTACTGGCCTCAGCAATGATGTGAAGCCAGGACAAGAGTTGAAAGTTACCGTAACTCGTGAAGACGGTACACAGTTCGAATTCCCTGTCATCGCTCGTCTGGACAGCATGGTTGACGTGGATTACTACCATAACGGCGGTATCCTGCAAACTGTATTGCGTCAAATGATGAAAAAAGCTTAATTACATGAATCATTAATGTGATGAAGTTATACAAAAAAGCTCCCCATTACGTGCAATCAGCACGTGGCGGGGAGCTTTTTTTGCTTTGCTTTTTTATAATAGGAATATGTTTAAAAATCAATTTCCAAGGCCAACTACCTTTTAATGCCCAATGTGATGTGTGGCTTGATCTAACAGTTGAATCGTGCCCATGATCAGAAACAAACACGACAGAGCAATTAACGAGCCTCCAACCCATCTAGACATGATCACTCGCTCCGCAATCTGTTTTTCCGAAGCATCCGTTACCTTGTGTGGATACACGAGAAACATTAGCCCTGCGCTAATGAACAGTACAGCCATTATAATCATCAAGTTGTTCCCCTCCTTACACGTGACTTTCCTTAGAATTTAACTTTTTCGTCGTCACGCGGGATTCCCCTACCGACAACACCTTTTTCAGACCCATAGCCATGGTATAAATGATATATCCAATGAAGCCGCCAAGCGTATTGAGCATCAGATCATCTACATCGAATATCCCCATGCCCGTCAACAGCTGTGTCACTTCATAACCCAAACTGAGCAGCACAGACAGCAGTAGCACTTTTACTCCGGAGAATAACTTGTTACCCGTCAACACGGGAATGAAGATGCCCAGCGGGATAAAAGCCAGTATATTGCCTACCAGATGGATTGCTGTACCCGGACGATGTAACGATAGACTGTTCCAGTCTCGTGAGATTTCCTGAAATGGTGTCAGGTTGACGGTTCGGGTATGGACCAGATCCGGTTGTTGCAAGAACGCCATCAGTCGATCCTTCACGATGCCAAAATCGACCGGGCTTCCTTTGAACAGGATCAGCTTCGTCAGCAGATATACATAGATAATGAACACGGCAGTCCAAAGGATGTAATGTTTGCTTTTCTTCTGGTTGTTGTGCTTCATGTTGTTTCGCCTCCCTTGTGTTGCCCTGTTATTTCTTTACGGTGACGATGACACCATCCATGTTATCACCCGATATTTCAGTTTGGCCGTGCTCAGGTATGTAAACGGTCGTATCTTGGGTGGCCTGGTAATAACGGATATGATACTCCTCACCCTCTACTTCAACAGTAATGTTCTCTTTTTCTTTTAACAAATCAAGATACTCTTCCAGCACCAAATTATTCTTATGCATGACAGCACTGTGCGGCAGCCCTACATATCGAAAGTGCCATGGTTCATACTGAATACCGGTGATGCGCACTTTATCCTTCGGGTAACGTAAAATAAATCCGTATTTCCATGCATTCTTCTCCAGCCAGGCACCCTCTGGTGCTTCATTCATGGCAGCCAAGCTTGAACCAACATCCAGGGATAATCCGAGATTGTGCTCACTGTGACCCGCAGGAAGTGCATAGTCTGAACCCTTTTCCTGATATAGCTCGTCCTGCTTTTCAAAATCCCTGTACCCGCTGCTGACGAGAAAATATCGGACTCCCTCTTCGCCTGCTGCTTCCACCATCCTCTGAAACTCCTGCGCCACCTGCCGAGATAACATGATTTTCCGATCCATGATTCCATATCCACGAAGCAGCTCATCCTCATCCGCTATATATACAATATCGGATTTAACCCCTTCCGCGCCAATGGGGTATTGCTTATTAACCAGTAACAAGTTCCCCTTATGTACCTGATCCTCAATGTTTCCGGTGACGAATACGGTATAACCTGCGGGATTTTCACGCGTATTCTGGATCTCGATGGGCAATTCATCCTTCTGCTGAATCCATCCCGGTGATTGCGTAACGATATATCCGATCAAAACGATACATATTAAAAAGCCCCACTTTTTCATGCTTGTTCCTCCTTTTACCTCATACATCAAGGATAGACAACACAAGTTAAAGAAAAAGCAGGGCAATTTTAAAGTTTTTCTTAAATTTGACGTCGAGCCTTATTGGAATACGGGCAAACGAACTTCAAATAACGTCCGTACCACATCACTCTGCGCCGAAATCGTCCCGTCATGCTGTTCCACTATATTGCGTGCAATAAATAAACCAAGGCCTGTCCCACCCTCCTGGGGGGTCCGAGCGCGATCTCCGGTGTAATACATATCGAAGATATGTGGCAATTCCTCCGGACGAATATGTCCACCATAGTTAATTACCTGAATGATGACCTGTTCTGCATCCCGATATCCATTAATATCTACGTACATGCCATCCTTGCCATGCCGTGCAGCGTTAATCAGCAGATTCTCGAACACACGAGCCAGCAGCTCTCCATCACCGGAGACCGTAAGGTCAGTGTCTATTTTTAGTCGGGCGACTAGCTGGTTCTTTTCAAATACAGGATAGAGTTCTTCGTTCATCTGCTTCAGCAGTTCGCTAAGATCCAGCTGTGTTTTATTTATAGGCAGCATGCCATAATTCATACGGGTAATTTCGAACAAATCATCAATCAGCTTCTCCAGACGCTGTGATTTGGTGAATGCAATCGATGTAAAGTGCCGCACCTGCTCCTCCGTTAACTGATCATCCTTCATGAGCAGATCCAAATATCCAAGCACAGACGTCAGCGGGGTTCGCAGGTCATGCGCCAGATTAACGACAAGCTGATCTTTACTATTTTCAGCAAAATCCCCTCGTTCCACCGCGTCCCTTAGCTTCTCACTTGCCAGGTTCACATCCTCTGCAATCGTACCTAACTCGTCCTTCGAAGAGATCTGCACACGATGCTGAAAGTCTCCATTGGCCAAATGCCTGATCCCTGTGGAAATGTCCTTGAAATACGTCGCGTAGGGCTTGGTAAACCAGAAGAAAAATAAAATGGCCAGTGGAATAAATAAGATCAGGAAGAAATAGATATCCCCGATACTTTTCATAAAATGACGATATTCAGCGAGCTGATCCTCCGCACGGACACCCGAATAATAAGCTTGTAAAAGCTTGTAAATCCCATAGGTAATTGCGCCAGAAGCAAGCATGCTCAACCCTAACAACATAATCATGGTTGTGCGAAAACTTCTTCGTTTAGTCATTAAACGTGTACCCCACACCCCAGATGGTTTTGATAAACTTGTTCTTGTTCACATCTTCTCCCAGCTTTTTGCGCAGGGTCCGAATGTGGACCATCACGGTATTCCCACTCTCGTAATAGGCTTCTCCCCACACCTGTTCAAAAATGTTTTCTGCACTGAACACCTGCTTGGGGTGACTCGCGAGCAGATACAAGATGTCGAACTCCTTCGGTGTTAGTTCCACTGGTTTGCCGTAGAGTGTAACGCGATGTTGATCTGGCGTGATAATGAGCCCACCCTTCTCCAGAATGGACCTCTGCACAGGCACAGACTGGCTGAATTGCAGCGAACGACGCAACTGAGAGTTGACCCGGGCAACAAGTTCCATCGGATTAAACGGTTTGGTCATATAATCGTCCGCGCCCATCACAAGTCCCGTAATTTTGTCCATATCTGACGTTTTGGCACTCAGGAAAATGATCGGTAAATGATGCTGCTCACGAATTTTACGGGTCACCTCATACCCATCCATGCCAGGCATCATAATGTCCAGAATCGCCAAATCGATCGCTTGGGTCTGAACAGCTTGAACCGCCGCTTTCCCGTCAAAGGCCTTGATGGTGTGATATCCTTCTTTTTGTAAATGTAAAGCAACCAGATCAGCGATCTCAACTTCATCGTCTGCGATCAGAATCGTAATTCGCTTCATTGCTTATTCCACTCCTATGTGTGATGCTGGGCATTATAACACCTATGAATCTAACAGATAAGTACCAGATAAACAATTGAAAGCAATGTTATATAAGTTGGACTTTTCCTTTACACTTTAACGGAGAGGACAGAAAAAACCTGAAAAAGCGAAGCGTTCGCCTTTATCACCGGATTTTCCCCTTTGCAAAAGGGAATCAAAAAATCTGGGGATAACAGCGATTGGAAGGTTATTCTGTCATCGTAGTGTTCAGTGTAAATGTTGTCCAATTTATATAGATCCATAAATGAAAGGACATTAAAACTATGAAACTGGAGCGTTTATTAGCCATCGTAGTGCTGCTAATCAATCGTGGACGGGTACAAGCCAAAGACTTGGCAGATATGTTCGAAGTATCGATCCGAACCATCTATCGGGACATCGACACATTGGGCCAAGCTGGCATTCCGGTGGTGACGTATCAGGGGGCAAGCGGCGGGATTGGTCTGGCAGAGGGCTACCGTCTGGATCGAAACGTATTAACAGACAAGGACCTCGCTTCCATCGTCACTGCACTGCGCAGTGTATCCACTTCCCATGCTAATGCGGCGCGTGAGCTTCTGGTCGAAAAACTCAGCAGTATCGTACCTGAATCCAAAAATGACGATTTTCAGGCCAATACCAATCGATTCATCGTTGATTATTCAACCTGGACACATCCCGAAGCGCTGAAAATCAAGCTTGAACTTATCGAACAGGGGATGGATCAATTACGCCCCGTAACCTTTACCTACTGCAGTGCGGAAGGTATCCATACTCACCGAACTGCCGACCCTCATACCATCGTACTCAAGAAGCATTCCTGGTATCTGTATGCTTTTTGTCACGAGCGGAATCAATTTCGCATGTTCAAGCTTGTGCGCATGCAAGATGTCACACTTGCTAATGAGCACTTCGAGCGTAAAGTCATCAACCCACAGGACAGACCCTGGCAACAGGAATGGAGCCGTCCGGACAATCAAGCTAGGTTAACCTTGAAATTCCATGCTCGCGTCCGTCATATTGCGGAAGAATGGTTTGGGATCGAGAACGTCATGCCTGATGGGACTGGGTATTACATCAGCCAGGTTGCTTTTCCCGAGGATGGCTGGTTATATGGATTCATTCTGGGCTTCGGCGCGGACGTTGAAGTATTGGAACCTCAGCATATTCGGGATGAAATCTGCCGTATCGCGGAGCAAATTGTACAAAATTATATCTCCCCGACTCAAACCTGACAGACAGCTGTCCAGTTCCTCCTCGTATACTTCAGATATATTCAATCTCTACATATATGAGGAGGAACTAATCATGAACGTCACTGTATGTCAAAGCTGCGGCATGCCGCTCACAACCCCTGCCCAATTCGGAACGGAAGCAGATGGAAGCACAACCCGTGAGTACTGCATTTATTGTTACAAAGAGGGCAAGTTTGAGCAGCCCGGTATGTCACTTGAAGGCATGACGGAGATGTGCACTGCCATTCTGAAGGACGAAGGCATGGATGAGGAATCCGCTCGTTCGATGCTGCGTAATCAGCTTCCTTTTTTGAAGCGTTGGCGCACAAATACAACGGATCAACATGCAGAATCTCTCGCTGAAAACCCTACTTTTTCCGCTAATCCTGGTCAGGTAACAACAGATCATTCGTTCTCAACCCGGCCCGTTCGTTATGTCACGCTCCCAGGCAAACGTCTTGCCGGCGTATCCGCCCGCACAACCAATGCCATTGAGATCAGTGGCAAAGGCTGTATTCAGGGACTCTGGAACAATTATTTTGCCTCAGAGCACCTCCCTGCAACCGAAGTTGCTCGCTATGGTTGTTACACGGATTACACCGATGGGATAACCGGAGAATACACCATACTGGTAGGGCATGAGGTCAGTCCGAACGAATCATTGCCTGAAGGATTGGACGACATTTTACTCCCTCCTGCAACTTACGCCGTATTCACTTCCAGAAAAGGACCGATGGCAGAGGTTGCTCACGAAGCCTGGGGAGCCGTGTGGGCATGGGATAAACAAAGCGATCGTACGTTCACCGGGGATTTTGAATTATATGATGAACGCAGCCTGAATCCCGAAAGTGTACAAGTGGATATATACATCGCTGTTCGCCAAAGTAGATAAAGCCAACACGATACCACCTCAGACAGAATCCAAGTTTCATCGCATCCATCTTCATATCAAGCAAGCTGCCGAGTACACTCGGCAGTTTTTTGTTATATCCGGAACTACATTACCCCCTAAACAACCCGACCATGGTACCAAGTTAGTTAGCATGATTTGCATCATTTAACCAGACAATATGCCTCATATGCGGGTACCATTGACTTCCTTAAAATTGGGACTATTCACATAACAACCGATTCGATCCTCCCATATCAAACCTCTCATATCAGGTCCTTTGTTCCTGAATTTGCCTAAAAACGTTTACATCTCCTTAAAACCGGGTAAAATCACTACAATCCAATTGGAATTACGCTTTAAACTCTTCTATTTCGTCTAACAAGTCACATGTACCTATATGCGCACCTGGCATGGTAACCAGTCGAAATACATAATTCAAAAAAACGCATCAAAGGAGGAACCAAGATGATCCGCATGCCTATTCAGCAAATGATCCCGTACCATCACCAATATCCGCGCAACACGGCGACCACTGCTCCTAAAAAGGAGAATGAGAACACTCAAGGTCTATCCTTTCATGAAATTTTACAGCAAAAAATGGCGAAGAAAAATGCTTCTCCTTCCCTTAGATAAAAATGGACACCGGACCCTAGTCGAGTCAGGTTATCGACCGTCTTTCCGCAGCTTGGCGGAAGGGCGGTTATTGGCGTTGAGCCATAAACGACTGTACAGTCCTCAGGCATGTTTTTATAATGATTAAAATATCTACGAGATCCATGACATATACGAACTGTAAAAGGGGACTTAGCACATGATCACCATTGGTTGTTTTCACGCTCATTATTCCAACATCGCTTTAATTGAAGAGACGCTTGCTCCTTATGAAGTTGAATTGGTCCATTACGTCGATCCAGGTCTGGACCGTCTTAAACATGACGCTGATTTTTCCAAGGTCGTTATTCACGAGAAGGTAGCCCAGACGCTCCAATGGATCGCTGAGTGTCATGCCGATGCCATTCTGGTTACGTGTACCCTGTTTGCGACAGTACTGGAGCAGGAAGCCACACAGGTCCCTGTGCCTGTGATCGGCATAGATGATCCGTTATTGCAGGAGATGCGGCGAGTACCAGGAGATTACATAATAGCATTCACCAACCCGGCAACCGTTGAAGGCACGATGGCACGAATGAATCAGGTATTACAGCAAGAGGTTGAGAATGGGCAACTACACGTTGCCAAGACATCTCAGACGGATGCGGTGTGCATCCCTGGGACATTTGAGTTGATTATGCGTGGAGATCAGCAAGGGTATCTCGAAGCGGTACGTGAAGGCTTACAGCAGATTGCTGAGCAGTATCCGCGTAAAACGGTAGTGGCAGCCCAACTGTCTATGGCTCCCGCAGCTGCACAGGTTACAGTAGATCGCGGTATTCCAATCCATAGCCCGCTAGCATTGCTTGCGATGTATTTGGAGAAGAATTTGGGCCTGGCTCGATAGTAGTGGCTGATTTGGAGTGAAACATTACAATCACTAAAAACATGTGAAAACTACTATATTGACTCCTTTTGCAAAATAAAAATGCTCTCGAACAAGAGCATTTCAAATGGTATAATCACTTTGTACAGCCAATTTGTGGTGGGAAATAGGCTTGCCTCCAGTGGGAGGTGATCCTATGAACTTCTCTTTTAACGACGTAATCGTGTTCGCGATGTTAATTATTGCGCTCCTGACATACATCGATCGTAAAAAGAAGTGACCCGCCACAGGTTGACGGCCTGACGGGTCACTTCATCTGAACTTGCTGCACTCGGAGGAATACCCACCGCAAATGCTGTGCAGGAGTAGCCATTGGCCTGGCTACTCTTATTGGTGTTTACTTACATTCATTTTATTAAACATCTGCTAGACAATCAACCATAATGCTGATAAAAAGTATCAGGAAGCTGATCAATATGATGATGAAGAAGACATGATAGCAGTATTCTCACCTTCAAACGATGTCAGACTGCCCAGCTTGCGCTGTACCGGCGCCTAGGAACGTGTCCGATATTCCTCGGCCTTTTCCTGCATCCCGGCAGCTACAGCCTCATTCTCGGACAATCCTTTATCAGCGGCAAAGGCACGAATGTCCTGCGTAATGCGCATGCTACAGAACTTAGGTCCGCACATGGAGCAGAAATGAGCTTCTTTGGCCCCTTCTGCCGGCAGCGTCTCATCATGGTAGGACAGCGCCCGTTCCGGGTCCAGCGAAAGGTTGAACTGGTCACGCCAGCGGAACTCGAACCGTGCCTTGGACAATGCATCATCCCGGCGTTGGGCACGCGGATGGCCCTTCGCCAGATCGGCAGCGTGGGCCGCGATCTTGTAGGCGATGACCCCTTCCCGCACATCATCCTTGTTGGGCAGGCCCAAATGTTCTTTTGGCGTAACATAACAGAGCATGGACGTGCCGAACCAGCCAATCATGGCCGCCCCAATGGCGGACGTGATGTGATCGTAACCCGGGGCAATGTCGGTCGTCAGCGGCCCCAGCGTATAGAACGGTGCTTCTTTACAGATCTCCATCTGCAAGTCCACATTCTCCTTGATCTTATGCATCGGTACATGCCCCGGACCTTCGATCATCACCTGCACATCATGCTTCCATGCGATCTGTGTCAGTTCCCCGAGCGTAGCCAGTTCCGCCATCTGAGCTTCGTCATTGGCATCGTAGATACTGCCTGGACGAAGTCCATCTCCCAGCGAAAACGCCACATCATACCTTTTCATAATCTCGCAGATTTCTTCAAAATGGGTGTACAAAAAATTCTCCTGATGATGCGCAAGGCACCATGCTGCCATAATGGACCCGCCCCGAGACACAATACCTGTCATCCGCTTGGCGGTCATCGGGATATAACGTAGCAGCACACCTGCATGAATCGTAAAGTAGTCCACGCCCTGCTCTGCCTGCTCAATGAGAGTGTCACGGTACAACTCCCAGGTCAGCGCTTCCGCTTCGCCATTCACCTTCTCCAGCGCCTGATACAGCGGCACCGTACCAATCGGCACAGGTGAATTGCGGATAATCCATTCCCGGGTGGTATGAATGTTTTTGCCTGTGGACAGATCCATCACCGTATCCGATCCCCAGCGTACCGCCCAAGTCATCTTCTCCACCTCTTCCTCAATGGAGGAAGATACGGCAGAGTTGCCGATGTTGGCATTGATCTTCACGTGAAAATGACGACCGATCAACATCGGCTCACTCTCCGGGTGATTGATGTTGGATGGCAGAATGGCCCGTCCACTCGCCAGCTCCTGCCGCACAAATTCCGGTTCCACGCCTTCACGAATGGCGGCGAATTCCATCTCTGCCGTAATGACTCCCTGCCTCGCGTAGTGCATCTGGGTTACACAGCGTCCCGGCTGTGCCCGCAAGGGTTTGCCACGTAATCCGGGATACTCTTCGGCGCCGGCTCTCTTCCCTCCGGGCTTCAGTCCGTTATCCTCCGGTTTAACCGTACGGCCTTGATAAGCTTCGACATCGCCACGCTCTGTGATCCAGCGAGTGCGCAGAGCTGGTAGACCTGCACGGATATCCGCATGAAATGCGGGATCGGTCATCGGGCCGCTCGTATCGTAGACACGCAGCGGTTCGTTATGCTCCACCCCTTGGGGAGTATTCGTGTCATGAAGGGCTATCTCACGCTCCGGAACAGCAATGTCCGGCCGTGAGCCCTGAATGTAGACTTTGCGGCTGCCGGGAAAGGGCTGAACCCGTCCGGCCGCCCCTGTTTCCTTTTCCACCTGCTGATCGTTATGTTGCTGTTCCATCGCTTGTTGTCCCGTTTGATTTCCTGTACTCATGTTCGCTTGTCTCCTCCTCAGTGTTCGTCGCTTGTTTGGTTGGTTTCGTCATTAGCTCAATTTCGTACCTGTCCCAATCATGCGCAATGCAGAGAAGAAAGAGCGATCCTACACCAGACCAAGGGAGACACCTTTCATGTACAGATAACAACAGACGGAGGCTGCCACAGATCATCGATCTATGAGACTTCCCTCCTCATCCAAGCCCACTTTTGCAGGTTATTGAAAAAGGAGCCCATAAAATCCGCGCTATATCGCCCGTTCACTGTATATAAAAAAGCCGATCCCCGAAGGAACCGACTTTTATGTCCATCACCAATAATGCACCTTCAATCAGCTCCTTAACGGAGCCCTACAAGGGTCACATCATGTGGTGGTTGTGGTCATATCGCCGATTACTTCCCTACGCTGGTATGATCCAGATCAGGTGCAAAGGGTCCGGAATCTCATGCGATTCCGTCTCAGTCCGGACAATTCGGACTCCCCCAGTAACGTTAGTAAGTTGCGGCTTACATAAGCCGCCGTTCATGTTCAATGAAGCTGGCCCCGTTGGGCCGTCCATTACAGAGTAGCGCAACCGGAACATAAAAACAACCTTTATATTCCAGAACACCAACTCAATTGGAGAAAAACCTCACCTCAACATCAGGATAACATGAGCCCCATTTGCGTAGCTGCATCCTTCAACACAGGTGCGTATTCATGCAATGTCTCCTGCGAAAGTCGACTGACAGGCCCTGAGACCGAGAGCGCAGCTGCAATATTGCCTCTGCGATCCATAATCGGTACAGATACCGCGGCAGCTCCCGGCTCACGTTCCTCATAACTCGTTGCATATCCGTTATCCCGGATATCTCCCATTTGCGCCAAATACACCGCCGGATCAATAAACACAGGCCATTCAGGCCCGTTCATCAGTTCTTCACGATCCTCGTCCGTGGCAAACGCCATCAAAACTTTGCTGGAAGCCCCCACAGACAGCGGGAGTCTAACGCCAACAGGAGCGACACGGCGGATCGCCTGATCACTTTGCACAGCCTGAATCCGAATCCGTTCACTTCCATCACGCAGGTACAGACTCACGGTCTCTCCCAATCGATCTCTCAGTCGCTCCATCGCAGGTAACAGCAGTATAGCGGGATCATCACTGCGGGACATATGAGCTGACAGCTCCCAGATTCGGATGCCAAGTCGGTACTTCTCTGTTGCTGCATCGCGGATCACGAACCCTCGATCCTCCAGCGTAGCCATCAAACGGTGGACTGTACTTTTGTGCAGGCCGATCTGGCTGGCAATTTCGGTGAGTCCCAGATCACTGCGTGTGGTAAAACATAATAATATATCCAGCGCCCGTTCCACAGCCCGGACGGTTAACTTGCGATCTTCCATGGCATAATGCCCTCCTCATGTTTCATCACATGAAACTTGGTTACATAAATTATATGAGAAACGGTCTCATCTGTAAACCAAAAAGAGCCAAAATCAAAATAGGCAAACGTGTAAATTTTTCCTTTTTATAAGACTTAATCCCCTGTAATTTACACACTAAGGTAATGTTACCCATATATCTTAAGAACTATATAACAATTGCGTAACAAATGCCCTCAATCAATTGACTTTGACTATATTGGAACATACGATAAAGATATATTACATTAAGATATCGCTCTGAAGCAGGCTCTGAAATCGACGCAATTCTCTTTTCATGTCGTTGTTATCTTCAACTGAACTTCAAAGGAGGGGCATTCATGTATCAATCATCCCAGAGCGAAGCCCCGCTGCAAACAAAAGTGTCCGACCTGCCCTCTTCCCTATCACCGAGGCTGATTCGGTTCAAACATATTATCGTAGCGTTGCTGCTCTCCGTTGTATTTTTTCTACTGTTTTGTTTTATTGCACTGCATGGTTATATCGCATGGGTATTATCCAATCCTACTGTAGCGCCGGTCTTCTCCAATCCAATGCAGGCCAAGAACATGAAGTACGAAGACATCACGTTCCCGGCAGCAGATGGCAGCCGGACGATGCAGGGATGGTATATACCTGCTGACAATGCTGCAAGCAAAACGATTATTTTCAGTCACGGCTATGGTGCCAATCGTGAAGAAACATGGGTACCCATGTATGACCTGGCTCACTATGCCCATCAACTTGGGTTCAACGTGGTCATGTTCGATTATGGCTTCGCCTCACAGGTG
This sequence comes from Paenibacillus sp. FSL R7-0026, assembly GCF_038004485.1. Lineage (NCBI taxonomy): Bacteria > Bacillati > Bacillota > Bacilli > Caryophanales > Paenibacillaceae > Paenibacillus > Paenibacillus sp. FSL R7-0026. Next base: position 739,492 of record NZ_JBBORG010000001.1, on the reverse strand, counting down.
AACAAAGCTGTGGCCACAGGTGGTAAAGCTGAGTCACAGCAATTGCTGGGTGCCATCCAGTTCGCCAAGCAACGTGGTGCACAGGAACTGGTTGTCTGGGGTTTCTCCATGGGTGCCGGTACGGCGCTTCAAACCGGACTGATTACGAAGGAAGTGGATGCAATGATTCTGGACAGTGCGTTCCTGCTGGAGCCAGATACGCTGTACCACAACATTCACAACCAGATCGATCTGCCACGTCAGCCTACACTGGAGATCATGAAACTGTTGTTCCCTGTTCTGAATGGCACCGGATTACAACAGATTCCATACCAGGAAGTGAAAAAGGAAGATTATCCGTTTCCGATTTTCTTCATCCATGGTACAGAGGACGAGAAGGCGCCTTATCCAATTGCGGAGCAACTCGCCGCCAACCAGACCAATCCGTACTCGGATGTATGGATTGTCCAGGATGCGCATCATGAGTTGATCTTCCGGGAGCATCCAAAGGAATATCTGCGCCGTGTCTCAACTTTCCTGAGTCATGTAACGAAAACAAGCAGTGACGATGTACAGAACACGAATAATGGAGAATAACCAAATTTCAATCATTGAATTTATTCCAGAGCCCTCAGGGGCTCTTTTTTTTGCACTCATAGGACAACAAGCTCGTGGAATATACTCTTGGGACGCATGAACAGACGGTCTGCATGCAATGAATTACATCTGAAGGAGGTTCAACATAGATGAACTGGTATGGATATGGTCACCTGCTTCCTCTGCGGATATTGGAGGAAATCCGTTTCTGGAAAGAGCAGGAGAAAGAACATACACTCGTCATTCGTGCCCTGGTTCCTGATCTGGAGCCCCCATACGTCAAGTTACTGGAGGAATGGGAGGTTACCTTTGCAAACAGTGAGCGAGTAGCCAATCAGCTTTTAAAACAACTATTGCCCGGAACCCATCCGCCTGCTCCCTACATCGTTCGTTGTATCGATCAACTTGTGTTGGCAGCTCGGCAGCAATCGAGAGAGTTCATCAAACAGCTGTATGTTCTTCTGGAGCAAAGTGCTGCTGTGCAAGCTGTTCCGCTTGCCAAAGTACTCATTCTGCATTTTATCCGCGAGTCGGAGTATTTTCTGGGCGTATTGGATACGCTTGGCCAACCTGGCATCTTGCGCGAAACGGATTCGGAGCCATCACTTTTTCTGGAAAATGCGTTGCATACGTCAGAGTCAGGAAGCATCCATCGCCAAGCTTCAGAAGCTCCAACTTCTCCAGAGGGGAATGTAAATGCACCTGCCGCTTCAGCTCAGATTCAATCCGTAACCATTCAACCGCCTTCTACGGGAACAACACAAGCCACACCCAGCTCTACAGCACCTCCCGTAAAAGAGAAGCCGGTTCCCATCGGAGGACACACACTGCCACCTCTCCCCTATGCGTACAATGCGCTGGAGCCACATATTGATGAGCTGACGATGCGTATCCATCATGATAAACACCATCAATCTTATGTGGATGGACTAAATGTAGCAGAGAAAAAGCTGGCGGAATCGCGAAAAAAGAATAACTTTGAACTCATCAAACATTGGGAACGTGAACTTGCCTTCAACGGGGCAGGCCACTACCTGCATACGATCTTCTGGACAATTATGAATCCTGCTGGTGGCGGCAAACCTTCCGGTATGCTGGCAGAGCAGATCAAGCGGGATTTCGGAAGTTATGAAGCGTTTAAGAATCAATTCACAGAAGCCGCGAACAAGGTGGAAGGCAGTGGCTGGGCGATGCTTGTCTGGAGCCCGAGAGCACATCGTTTGGAGATTTTGCAGGCGGAAAAACACCAGAACCTGTCCCAGTCCGATATCGTACCGCTCCTGCCACTGGATGTGTGGGAACATGCCTACTATCTGAAACATCAGAATGAACGCAAAAAGTATATCGAGGATTGGTGGAATGTTGTCTACTGGCCCGCGGTTGCCGAGCGTTACGAAACAGCACGCAAGTTGTTGTGGCCGCCTTATTAAGCTTTGGGTTAGATGGATTAGAGAAAAAAGAGATATCTCCAGCCGAATGACTGAAAGATATCTCTTTTGGTGTATACAAAAAAGCAAGCCTCCTGTAAAAAGAGACTTGCTTGTATTTTGTAAGACTTCCTATTTCTAAATGTTCACTTAAGAAGCACAGCCCTCGCACGCCACATAGTTGTCGCCAACCTGTTTGCTAATGGAGATCAGATCGCCCAGCTTGATATCAGACTCATCTGTAAACTCCAGATCGGCTATACGTGCAACGATCAGTGCAGCAGCCTCTTCCTTGCTTGTTGCCATTTGGCTGAACTCGGATTTTTCGCCTGTTGATACAACCTCATATAAATACGTATATCTCAATGTGTCCATCCTAACACTCTCCTTCCGAAATCACATCATATCATCTCTATTAACCAATTCCAAGCCCTAGTAAAAAGTGTTAATCGTAGCGCAGCTTCATCTGCTCAGCTGTCAGGCGTACTTCTTCAGAGCCAACGCTAAGCACCCTGCTGGTCTCCGCCTGTGGATAGCGATCGCGCAGTGTTCGAACCAAAGCGGCAGTATATGCCGCAGCTGAAGGTATACCTGCCAATTCTTTCAGACTTGCCATCGTGCCAGGCTGAACATCGGGATATCCTTCACTCGCTCCACCTGCTGCATGCTGATAGAATTGTCGCACGTCCGCTGCCAGTTGATCTCCCTGACCTTCCACGATGATAAAAGCAGTAATAATATACGCCTTTGCCTGCCTGCGCTGGGCAATACCACAGAATTTCAATCCACCTACACTGACATCATAATCTCCCGGGCAAAAAGCACCCTGAACCTCACCAGTTTGCGCCTGATTCGACCACGGCGTTAGCGACTCGGCAATAATCGAAGCCATCTCCCTGAAATCATCATGAATATTGATGGCATGTCCGGGATTAGGCAGAATCAGTGACACGTTGACTACCCCTGGGTTCAAGGGTACTGCCGCTCCACCGGAAGGCCGAACACAGACCGCTGTCCCTTGGCTTCTAATCTGTTCCATCGCTTCTACAGCCTGTGGCAACCTGCGGTCACGCAGGCCCGCTACAAAGGCATCTGGGTGTCTCCATATATGTGCAACAGGCAGATGCCCTGCCCCAACCCGCCTGCACATAACTTCTTCCCAAGCAAAAGCTTCGAGTACACTACTACCTTGTCGCATGAGTGGTGTCTCCCAGATTTGCAGACGCAATGTAGCCTGTTGATCTGCCTGTAGTTCCTTTTCCGGCTGAACCGGTTGATCTGAATGGGAAGGTACACTCATCGTTCCATTACCTCCGGCTTAACGAATTCATATGTATCCAGTATATAGGAATGACAACGCATATATAAATAAGCCGGTTCCCAGGGAACACGGCTTATTTATATCACATCCTATGGCTTAGAAACTGCTGCTTCCAAAACCAAAGGAACTTACTCATCCGGCTTGTCCAGTAAGTGGACATACCTGATCTTAATCTTTCACCAAAGACAAGAACTCCGCACGTTGTGCCGGATTCTCACGGAAAGAACCACGTACAGCAGACGTCACCGTCTTGCTTCCCGGTTTCTTCACGCCGCGGGAACACATGCACAAGTGCTCGCCTTCCACAACGACCATAACTCCATGAGGTTCAACGGCCTCTGTCAGAATGTCAGCGATCTGTGAAGTAATACGTTCCTGAACTTGCAGGCGACGTGTTACTGCTTCGACCAGCCGAGCCATTTTGCTCAGACCAACGATCTTGCCACTTGGTACATACCCAATGTGCACCTTGCCGAAGAACGGCGCCATGTGGTGCTCACACTGACTGTAGTAGACAATATCCTTGACGATAACCAGTTCTTCATGATTCTCGTCAAACGTGACACCGAGCACATCGCGCGGGTCTACTTCATATCCGCCAAAAATCTCTTCATACATTCGGGTCACACGTGCAGGCGTTTCAAGCAGCCCTTCACGTGTACTATCTTCTCCGATCAATTTCAGGATCTGCTCTACATGATACTCGATCTTCTCCCGATTGTCGGATACTTTTGAATTCAAATAATCTTTAACGCCAGCCACTGCCAAACGCCTCCTTTCGAACCACAATAAGGTAAGCAGTTATTCACTTCACTGCTATTATTTTCGGCGGCCCGAACTTTTACGCGCAGGATGCTGTTGCGGCTGAGGCATTTTCGCTCCTGGCTGCTGATTCTTCATCATCTGCTGGGCACGCTGCATTTGCTTGCCATTCAGGTTGTAGCCCATTTGCTTCGCCATTTTCTGAAGCATGTCCGGATTGCTTTGCATTTTCTCAAGTTGTTTACGCAAGTAGAACACCCCGATGAAAAATCCCCCGACCAGACCAACAATCAATGTGATAATCGGTATAACAATATCCATCTCTTAGACACCTCTGTATGCATTCTAAAAAGCCTGATAATCCGTGTCACTTCATGATGTTCAACACATAAGTTGCAAACCTGACACAGACCGGATTTCCTGAAAGTATCATAGCATTTCCGCACGCCTTGAGCAAACGGATTTTCCAGTTGAACCGCACACAAGCTACGTCATGACAGCTTCTATGAAAACGGTTGTATGCTGAGCCAGATCGATTTCAACCACATCCAGAGAATAACGCGTACTTCCGCGCGCCACCCGGATTACAGGTCTGCCGGGCAATCCCCGATGTTGACGCACAATGACTCCAGTCTCTTTGGTGGACAGTCGTACCGCTGTACCATTGGGATACACGGATACACTCTTGTTGAACTCAATCAGAATGTCCCGATCCAGCTTTGTACCAGACAACGCCATCATCTCTTCACAGGCCTCATGTGGCATCAAACTGTCCTTGGATAAACCATTAATGAGATTATCGTAGATATTAGCCACACTAACGATTCTCGCAAACAGATGAATGTCACTCCCCTTGATCCCTCTCGGCATGCCTGTACCATCTACATGCTCATGATGTTGCAGGGCTGTATGGGCGACCAACAGACTGAACTCCCGTTTGTTCTTAATCACTTCGAATCCACGCCATGTATGGTGCAGCGAAGAATTCGCTGCAGAGCCACTGCCAGGAGGTTCCCCCACTTTGCCAATATCATGCAATAATGCCCCCACAGCAAGGTCCTTCAGTTGATTATAATTGAGTCCCATATTCAGTCCGATGACCGAAGACAACAAACATACATTCATCGCATGAACATACTGTGCATTGTCTTTGGTACGAATATCGGTGAGCTGCACAAGCATTTCACGCCCGTTCAGTACATCATTCAGCAACTTCTCTATACTGAGGGCAACTTTTCTCGGACTCCAGTCTTTCCCGGATCGAATGGATTCGAGTGTGACACTCATTTCATTAATTATTGCCCGTTTCGTGGTTTCATCCAGAATGTCTTCTGCATCCACATCTTTATACGCTTCATCCTGGATGTATAACATGGTCACGCCAATACGCTTCAGCGTATTGACCATGTATACGGTGAGCTGGACTCCGGCAGACAGCAGTACCGTGCCGTTACTGGAATATACCGTCTTGCCCAGAAGCTCCCCCGCTTCCACGCTCTCCACGTTTACATACTTCATGAACGTCCCCCGCTCTTACGATAGCTGCTCCAATGCGAGCAATTGCTCCTTGGTTTGCAGACCGCCTACATAACCCACCAGGGTACCGTCTTTACCACTGATACGGTGACAGGGAATAATAATCGGAATCGGATTCTTGCTAATGGCGTCCAGAACTGCACGAACAGCCTTGGGTCTGCCGATGATTTCCGCAACCTGTTGGTGTGATGAGGCCTCTCCATAAGATATATCGGACAGAACTTGCCATACTTGTAGCTGGAATGGTGTTCCAAGCCGATCAAGCTGCAAGTCGAACGTTTTTCTCTCCCCTGCAAAATACTCCTTTAACTGCTTTACAGCTTCGCTGAGCTTCTCTTCATTCTTCTCATATCGATACTCGCCAATCCAGATGCGGGCCCATTGTTGCAGATGAGCTTCGCGTACGTGAAAGGCGCCAAAATCAATATGACACAGCCCTTCATCCGTCGCGCATAACGTAAGAGTACCAATCGGTGTCAGTACCTCATCGTAGTATACGGGCTTTCCATGAAGACCCGTAACGGCTGAAGGTTTCCACGCTGCGGCTTCCGGTTTGGCAGGCTGTGCAGACTGCTCACTACCCGGTTCAATCCCAGCTTCCATTTTCAAATCCTGTTGTAATGCACGTAAGGCATTGTTCTCGTTGTTCTGTTCCTCTGGCTGCTTCTCACTCACTTGCCCAGCCTGTGGCTGTTTGGGTAAGGTCTCGGACGAACTCAGTCGCTCCTCGGCCTTCTGCAGCATGCTTAGTACGTTCCCATCTTGTTCGTTAGCGGCAGCTTCCCCAATTGCTCTCATGGCGTCTTCTCCTCCAATTCTGCTTAACGCCCAGGCTGCGGTTCCCCGCAACTCGGGGCGCGGATCACGTTTTAGTACTTCTGTAAGTTTGGGTACAGCACTTTTGTCTTTGAAATTGCCCAGGGCAATAACGGCGTTGCGTTGAATCGGCTTCTTGCCCCGCCAAGCGGCGGAACTCTGACCGAAACGTTCCTTGAATTCCCGGTTACCGATGTCCAGCAGCGGCAGTAGGAGTGGCTTCACAATCTCCGGATCGGGGTGAAACTCGGGATGGTGATCCCAGTTCTTGCCCCGGTTCTTCGGACAGACAATCTGACACGTATCACAACCGTACAGACGGTTGCCTATTTTCAGCATAAATTCTTCATCCACGAACCCTTTCGTCTGGGTTACAAAAGAAATACAACGCTGTGAATTCAACTGCCCCGGCCCTACCAATGCTCCTGTAGGACAAGCATCAATACATTTTGTACATTCACCGCAGTCCTCGGTCACAGGTGTGTCTGGTTGAAAAGGAATATTCGTTACCAGTTCTCCGAGAAAAATCCATGAACCAAATTTGGGTGAGATAATGGCACAGTTTTTGGCACTAAAACCAATCCCCGCACGCTGGGACACCGCACGATCCACCAATGCTCCGGTGTCTACCATGCTTTCGATCATAGCCTCAGGTACACGTTCACGTATAAAATTCACCAGCTTGTCCATCGCTGCACGCAGGACCTGATGATAATCCTGACCCCAAGCCGAACGGGCAAAAATACCTCGATACGCACCAGGCTCCGATTTCGGCGGATTCACCATTTTGGATGGGTATGCCACGGCTATTGCAATAAGTGAAGCGGGCTCGCCATCTTTTAAGGCGGGGTGCACTCTTTTTTCAATGTCCGGCTCTTCAAAACCTGAAGCATACCCCTTATCCCGCGACTGCTCCAGCAGCGACTTCAGGGAAACAAAGGGATCAGCCGAAGCAAATCCGATATCATCAATGCCCAGTCCGGGGCCAGCTGCCTTGATCTCTTGTTTTAACTTCTCCCATACGGAGGCATCCTGTGCTGCCCCGGTCTGTACGCTCGTCATTTCTCTTCCCTCTCTTCTTCCGATACTTATTCCGTAAATAGTGAACGCCCGCCTCACGGTAAGAGGACAGGCGTTAATTTCTATATATGCCTTGCATACTTGAATTCAAACGGAACAAGTCTATATGGTTTAACGCAAAATGCAGTCTGAAGTTGTTGTCCTGTCAGCATTTTACAATTTCTTCAATTCAGAAAACGGCCAGAAAATAAATTCAGCCTTGCCTACAATCTGGTCGGATGTAATACTGCCAAACACTCGGCTATCCTTACTTTTGCCTTCATGACGATTATCCCCCATCACGAAGAAATGATCCGGCTCCAGTGTGATTGGGCCAAAATCCGGGTCCTGCACCTCAATATCGGTGTACGTTTCCGCTTGTTGCTCGCCGTTCACATATAGATGGTGATCCCTAACCTCAATTGTATCTCCCGGAAGTCCAATGATCCGTTTCACCAGAAAATCCTTCTTCTCCACGCCTTCGCTTGGATCACGAAGTACGATCACATCTGATCGGGAAGGAGTACCCAGATGGTATACAATTTTGTTGACGAAAAGGCGATCTCGCTCAACCAGTGTCGGCTGCATGGACTGTCCCTTGACCATCGACAGATTGAACACAAACAGGTTCAGCAGCATCATGATTACAAAAGCAACAACAATCGTTTTGACCCAGTCCCACAGCTCGACAACCCAGGATTTGCCCGGTTGTTCAGGCTTTGACGGTTCATTTCGTTGCTCGGAAGTCACATGTTCCATTGAATGATTATTGGAATTCAAAGGGACACCTCATTTATTAAATAGTTGAATTAAACTTGTAACATAGTGACCATACTCCCTTTCAGTCTACTCCATTTGGGAGAGTGAAACAATTGGTTATGAGCACCAATACCTTGGTTATCGTCAATACAGCCGGGATAGTCGCGGTGGTTTAAATAAAATTCGGAGACACCGAGGCATGTTCAGTAAATGAGGAAACCAGAGGAATATGACGTGAAGAACACTCATATAAATAGAAAGGCACATCCCTCACGTTATTACACGTTAAAGAGATATGCCTAATATGAAATGAGAATCTTTTTTATTTCTTTTTAAACATGCAAACTAAGCTTTAGACAAAATACTAAGAGTCTGGAAAGCGCTCATAATCTGATTGGCACCGTAACCCATTGCTTCATATAGAGGCATGGCTACTTTGTTGTGCTCATCACCCGCCACCCATACCTGGCTGACTTTACGCTGCTGGAACCGCTGTTCCATAGCCTCGACAAGTGTTTTGCCGACTCCACGGCGACGATAGTCTGGATGTACCGCAATACGGTAGATGCAACCTTGGTTGTGATCAATCGTACCGATCAAAGCGCCTACGAGGTCTCCCTCTTCTTCCGCAACCATGATCAGGTCAGAATCCCATGACAATTGACGGGCAAACGGGCCCATCGTGTTCTCATAACACTCTTCCGATAGTGCAACCTGGAGAAGCTCCGTCATCTGGCTTGCATCACTCAACTGAAAGGAACGAACGTGCATGTCTTAAATCTCCCTTTTCGTTAGCTTAGATGAGGTTTTTTACAAAAAGGGAATCCCTTTTTACCAAAAACCCAATGTTCATATAATGACAAAAAACGAGAAAATACCGCTTCTTCGTCAATTAAACCATACTTTTCTCCATAAAACACGCATTTTCTTTTGAAAGCGCTTAATTGTAACCGTTTACATACGAATATTAAACTTTTCATCCATTTAAACGCCTGAAAACACATAAATAGTTGCATAAAGGGTAAAATATGTTTGTTATCTCTGGCCCATCATTAGATCAACGCCTCGGGGGACTTAATAAACAAAAATGTTGCTTAATTAGCTCGAATGCGGTTTAATATTAGTGGCAAGGGTATTATTACATATGTACCTGTTTTCAAAAAAACCTAAAATCTCAGGAGGTATTTCATTATGACTTTTCAATTACCAGCACTTCCTTACGCTAACGACGCACTGGAACCACATATCGATGCAAAAACGATGGAAATCCACCACGATCGCCATCACAATACTTATGTAACTAACTTGAACGCAGCTCTGGAAAGCGCTCCTGAACTGCAAGAAAAAAGCTTGGAAGATCTGATTGCTAACCTTGACAGCGTACCTGAAGGCATCCGCACAGCGGTTCGCAACAATGGTGGTGGACATGCTAACCACAGCCTGTTCTGGGAAATCATCGGACCTAACGGCGGCGGCGCTCCTACAGGCGATATCGCAGCAGCTATCGATAGCGAACTGGGTGGCTTTGATAAATTTAAAGAAGATTTCGCTAAAGCAGCTACAACTCGCTTCGGTTCCGGCTGGGCTTGGCTCGTAGTTGGTAAAGATGGTAAGTTGTCCATCACTAGCACACCTAACCAAGACAGCCCTCTCTTTGAAGGTCTGACTCCGGTTCTGGGTCTGGATGTATGGGAGCACGCTTACTACCTGAACTACCAAAACAAACGTCCTGACTACATCGCCGCTTTCTGGAATGTAATTAACTGGGATGAAGTGAACAAACGTTACGCTTCTGCAAAATAAGACTGTTAGCATGCAACAGTTAACATAAAAGAGAGCCTGATTCGGTCATTATGACCGTGATCAGGCTCTCTTTTTGCTATCACTATAGTTAATGAGTGTTTTGTTTCTAACGAACCCAGGACACGTTATTGCTCCATATTTCATCGTATCACAAACCTAACGAATCTCAGAGTAGCTATTTCCCCAGATATGGGCTTTGATACGCACTTTTGGGTTGATTTGGCTATAATAACGTCACTCAGGTTCGTTAGAATTTATAATTGTGGTATATCCACATGATAAGACCTCTGGAGTTCGTTAGCTCCCCCATTTAATCATTCACTTGATCATACGCCCCGGCAAAATAACTGCTGATCAGCTTCAGGAAGATATTCGGAAATGCCATCTTATCCATATCTTCCGGTCCAATCCAGCGGTAGGTCAAGCCATCGCCTTTACCTGTCAGTGTCGTAGTACTCAGTGCTAGGTCACTAACGTCAGATGGTGCCAACATCTCTCCATCGTTAAGCGATGTTACGATGTTCTGCGCATTAGGCGTGCCTGGCTCCGATGAATGCATTGTGTCTGACTCAGGTGACACAGCTGATAATGAGGCTGTGCCCTCCCTTGTTGCCGCCTGTGCAACATAGGCGGCTCTAGCTTCCGCTGCGATCAGCGGAAGCTCACTGCTCTGGTCCTGCTCGGTACACTTGTACACCTGCAGGCTCCAGACAATGTGGCTGAACACATGCTCCGCATGGGTAGCCAGCCCTTCCGGGCGGGCAGCGAAGCCTTCCGCCCATAAACTGCCGGCCAGCAATGCCATGGCCGGCTCATCCGCCAGCGGCGCCGCCTTCTTGCTGGCTGCGGCGGGCGCCGCGAGCACATGCGGCAGCTCCCACATACGGGCAAGCAGGCCCGTGTCTGGGCGCTGGCGCACAAGCACTTGGCCGCGATGAGCACCGCGGCCCTCCACAATCGCGACCAGCCGCTGCTCAGGGCGCGGCGGCTTCGCCTTCGTCTTGACCGGCAGTGTAAGCTCTCTTCCGGCGATACGGCCGGAACATTGCTCCATGACCGGGCAAGTCAGGCAGTGCGGTGCTTTGGGTGTACACACCAGCGCGCCAAGCTCCATCAGCGCCTGATTGAAATCACGCGCCCGCCCTTCCGGAATGAGCTCTCCTGCGAGCTCTTCCATCAACACCCGGGTGCTGCCCTTCATAATGTCCTCATCGATGAGGAAGTATCGGGACAGTACCCGCATGACATTGCCATCTACCGCAGGCTGCGGCTGGTTGAAGGCAATGCTGAGAATGGCCCCGGCAGTATACGGGCCCACCCCTTTTAATGCAAAGACAGCCGGCTTGTCCTGCGGCATCTCGCCTCCGTGCAGCTCCATGACTTGTCTCGCGGCTGCCTGAAGATTACGTGCACGGGAGTAATAACCGAGTCCCTCCCAATTTTTCAAGACGTCCTCTTCAGGTGCCTCCGCCAACGCCTGCACGGTCGGGAAATTCCCGATAAAACGATTGAAATACGGAATTACTGTATCTACCCGAGTCTGCTGAAGCATAATCTCCGATACCCATGTAAAATACGGATTGTTGTGGCGACGCCACGGCAAATCCCGTCGGTTGACCATATACCAGTCCAGCAAATTCACGCTGAAATGTTGTTTCTGTTCCTGTAAACCCATATTTCCGTCCTCTCCTATTGCCAAGCTAACTACTTTTCCATCTGCTCCACGATTGCAAAGGCCGCTGCCAATTCCGTCTGATGCGTAATACTCAAATGAATGTCATATTGCTTATCATATGGCAGCTGCAGACGTTCCCAGGCTTGACTGGACAGCGAGGCCACGGGACGTCCTGTCCCATCAGGCAGCACTTCAATGTCAGTGAAGCCCATGACACCACCAATACCGCAGCCAAATGCCTTAGACACCGCTTCTTTCGCTGCAAATCGACCGGATACAAACTCCGTCATCCGCTTCCCTCGACGAACTGCGATCTCCCGCTCTGCTGGCGTTAAAATTCGTTTCAGAAAAGCTTCCGCATGGCGACCGGACAGTAACTTCCGCATACGTCCAATCTCCAGCACATCATTACCTATGCCATATATCATCAACGCTTCACCCGCTTAATCTTTTATACTGTAAAAGATCTCCATTCAATCACATGATCCGTAACTCTCCGAACACGTATTCTATTGTAGCAGGAGGGGCGATCAGAAGCGAGTACCTATCCGCATTACCATATATGCTAAAATATGAATCAGGAATCGTCTGAAATTCTTAGGAGGTCTGAATAATGCCCATAACTTTTGAATTGCCCACTGACGTAGATGCGATCATTCGCGGGGACTTTTTCCCTGCACAACAACCCGCTCAAGGTGTTATCGTTCTGTCTCACGGATACAAAGGCTTCAAAGACTGGGGCATGTTCCCCTATGCAGCTGCACAGCTAAGCCAGACACATCATGTGCTGACCTTTAATTTCTCTCACAACGGTATCGGCGAATATCTGGAGCAATTCTCTGAACTTGAAAAGTTCGCAGTGAATACCTACAGCCGGGAGCTTGCCGATCTGGCCCTGGTACTGGAACATGTGACTACACAACCTGAACTCACTGGACTTCCTGTATACCTGGTTGGCCATAGCCGCGGTGCGGGCGTAAGTCTCGTCTATGCACTGGATCATCCCGAGCAGGTGGCAGGTGTCGTCTCCTGGAATGGCGTAACCAATCTGGATCTCTTCACAGCAGAGCAAAAAGAAGAAATGCGTACGCATGGCCGCAGCCATGTCGTTAACGGACGAACAGGCCAGCAGATGCCACTGGACGTGGCTATTCTGGAAGACCTGGACAAGCATAGCGAACGTTACGCTATCATTGACCGTTTGGCTTCTTCACCTGTGCGAGTCGCACTCATTAAGGGAACAGAAGATCCACAGCGTCTGCGTGACGGTTCTGCCGCACTTGTGCAAGCACGCCCTGATATCCCATGGCACCAGATACCTGAAGGGAACCACACCTTTAATACGGTACATCCATTCAAAGAAACCACTCCGCAACTGGAGCAAGCCATCACCCAAACCCTGCAACAGATCAAAGACTGGAATAGCTAACTCATCTTTAATATAGTAGTCACCTGGATTTTTGCGGTTTCTCGTTCCACATAACAAAAAGAGTCACTGCGTGAGCAGTGACTCTTTTTGCATTCCCTATATAACGATCATGCTCATCCACCCGTATTAGATACCAGGAATGGCATTGCGTTTGTGATGTGTGCGCGTATAGAACGCTTCAAGGCGCTCTTGTGCAGCCGGATCGATCTGTTTGCCTTCGAGATAGTCGCTGTTCGCTTCATACGAAATTCCCAGCTCATCTTCGTCCGTCTGACCTTCCCATAGCCCTGCCGATGGTGCTTTGTCCAAAATAGCCTGTGGAACGTTCAGGTATGCTGCCAGCTGGCGTACTTGACGTTTGTTCAGCGTGCTCAGTGGTGTGATATCCACAGCACCGTCGCCCCATTTAGTATAGAAGCCTGTAATGGCTTCGGACGCATGATCCGTACCTACAACGAGCAGGTTCTCTTCAAACGAAAGCGCATATTGCATAACCATACGAGTTCTCGCCTTGACATTACCTTTGCCTTGGTGAGTCATATGACGTGGGCTGCCCAAGGATTTGAAGCCTTGCTCCACTTCCAGCGCAATCTCGTTCACCGCATCTTCAATATTCGTTTCCACAACATGCTTCAGATCGTATGCTTTGGCTACAGCGTAGCTGTGATCGATATCGGATTGTTCACCATAAGGTTGGAACACACCAAGCGTTTTGTACTCTTGGTTGTTCTCTTGCGTGAGCTCGTCCGTCGCTTTTTTGCACAACGCCGCAGCCACTGCACTGTCGATACCGCCGCTGATCGCAATCAGCAAACCCTTGGCACCCGCATTTTTCACATACGTCTTCAGAAAATCAACACGCTTGCGTACTTCCTCTTCTTCATTAATGCTTGGTTTAACCTTCAATTCAGCGATGATCTGTTGTTGCAAACTCATCGTTCACACACCCCGTTTCTAAATGAATGAAATTTGATGTCCAGCTTGAAAGGTCCGAATGGTTCAATAACCTTATCTATCCAAAATGAAACGCCCCGGCATCGGTGATCCGAAGGGCGGGGCGTTCTATTGGAGCGAATTAACGGCAGTAACGGTCAAATGCACTTTTGAGATCAGCCGCAATATCCTCTGCAGAACGGTCTTCCACTTGATGACGCTCGATAAAGTGAACGAGTTCTCCGTCTTTCATCAGAGCGATGGACGGTGAAGATGGAGGATACGGTGCAAAGAATTCACGTGCTTTTGCAGTTGCTTCTTTGTCCTGACCAGCAAATACAGTGTACAGGTGATCCGGTGTAATATCGTGCTGCAGTGCTTGGGACACACCTGGGCGACATTGACCTGCGGCACATCCGCAGACAGAGTTAATAACAACCAGCGCTGTTCCTTTTGCATCCGGAAGACTTGCTTCCACTTCTTCAGGAGTACGCAACTCCTGGATTCCTAGACGAGTTAAATCATCCCGCATCGGTTGAACCATATCTTTCATGTATTGATCAAATGACATCGACATTCGGTTTCACTCCTTATAAATGGTTGTTCTATGATCTCGATAGAATTAAAGGCCAATAAACTCTCCAAAACAACGTTACATTCATATCGAACATTATGGATGTAATGATGTGCTATTCCTATTATACATCCATAAGCAATGAAAGCAAGATTCAGAAACCGCCTGCGGAAAGGCTTCTTCCATAATATTATGTCTCAATGTCTGGCAATATATGCTGAATGACTAACGTTCAAATGCCACTTTGAAGGTCGTGCCCTGGCCTTCCTCCGATTCCACAGTAATGGTTCCATTATGTCGTTCCACAATACTCAGGCACATGGACAATCCAAGTCCGGTTCCCTTGGCTTTTGTGGTATAGAAAGGTTCAAACAGCTTTTCCTTCTTCACTCTGGGTAGACCAGGTCCTGTGTCACGTACACACAGTTCCACCTTATCATCCACAATCCGTGTCTCCAGCGTAAGCACACCCTTCTCATTCATGGCTTCCATCCCGTTACGGGCCAGGTTCAACACCACCTGTTTGATTTCCTTAGAATTGAGATTCAGCTTTGGCACATTATGGGCCAACATGAGTTCTATACTCTGACCACGCAGGTTCGCATCCGCCCATAACAATGGACTGAGTTCATGGATGATATCGTGTAACTGGGATTCTTCTTTCTCAGCAATACGATTCTGAGCCAAAGACAAGAAATCATTAATGATACTGTTGGCCCGGTCCAGTTCTTCCAGAACGATCCGGTAATAGTGATCGAGGGAGTCAGGACTCTTTTCTTGCATAAGTTGAAGAAAGCCCCTCACAACCGCCATTGGATTACGCACCTCATGCGTAATGCTTGCAGCCATCTGCCCCACCAGACTGAGACGATCCACATTATCCAGTTCACTTCGCAACATCTCAAGCTCCGTGATATCCTGTATGATCAGCATGGCTCCTGTAACTTCTCTCGCAGACTCTGTTGAAAAAGCATAGATCGGTACGGTTCGGGACTGAAATACGTATGCACCGTAACGAACGGTCAACCCACTAATCTCACCATGAACGATGGCTCTGCGAATGCTTTTATCCATCTTATCCGCCTGACCTTGTTCAACAAATTGACTGGCAGGCTGTCCAATGAGATCAGGCGTGGAGGTACAAGGTAGCTGCTCCCTTGCCGTTTGCTCCATCATCTCATTGACAAACATCACTGTGCCTTGTTTATCTACGGTAGCAATGGAGAGAGGCACTGCGTTCAGAATCTGATGAAGTTTCTCCGTTTCAGCTATGTATCGGTGGTGGACTTCCGAGAGATGCTGCTCCAGCCCGCGATAGTGCTTCATCCGTTCCAGCCATAGCAGACTCAGACTGCCCGCAACAATGGCTCCAGCGGTATATCCAAGTGCTGTAAGTATCATGTAGGTCGCAGAGTAAGTGGATTCATTCTGGAGGGATGCGATCCATAACAGACTCGTTACAACCAGTTCCATTGTAATCAGGATGATGAGGATCGCCATTTTGCGCGAAGGTGTATTATGCTTGAATCGTTTGGCAGACAACCATACAATAGGATAGAGAAGAATGCCCGTATGAAGGAGAAATCCGTACAGATCATAGGGATGCGCAAAAAGAAAATAGAAGAGAATATGTAGAATAGACAGCGTTACGCCTATAGCGGACTTACAATACAAAATAACAAGTATCACAGGTACGATGCTTAGTGATATGGGTACGGCCATCGGGCTTGCATAGAGCGTAAACAGCAGACACAATAACATGCTCGCGACACTTGTCACAGCAAAACTGGTATGAACGGTTCCGGCATGTTCCATTTTGGCAATAGCTCGCTTGGAGAGTACCAGACGGAATAAGGGAATCAGAAATACCGCCGACCCTGCCAGCAGTACTTGTAAAAGCATGTCCTTTAACGCAACCACAATGCCATCTCCTCCTCTGCCTGCACATTCCCTCATGTATTTCTGATTAAAACATAGGCGACAGTATATTACAATATATCCCTTAAGACTGCACAATAGAACTGCTCATAACTCCATTATATTTCAGAAAAAGCCAGGAGTAGACACATTTTTCGTAAAACAGACAAATTCAATGAAAAAAGAGGGTAATAACATATGTATGATGTCATTGTAATTGGTGGTGGATCTGCGGGCCTGATGGCTTGCGTTGCTGCTGCCGAGCATGGAGCCTCCGTGCTTCTGCTGGATAAAGGAGATCAACTGGGTCGTAAACTCGGTATCTCTGGCGGAGGTCGATGCAATGTAACCAATGCCAAGGAAACGGATGAACTCATCCGGCATATTCCGGGTAATGGACGCTTTTTATATAGTTCGTTTCAAAATTTGGACAACCAGGGAATCATGCGTTTCTTCGAGAATCTCGGAATTGCCCTGAAAGAAGAAGACAACGGCAGAATGTTCCCTGTAACCGATAAAGCGAAAACAGTCGTGGATGCGCTGGTAGGCAAAATTGTCTCCCTCGGCGTTGAGATTCGCACCAAAGAACCGGTCAAGGAAATTATTCAGAACGGTCAGCAGATACAGGGTGTTAAATTGATATCCGGTAAAACCATTCTTGGGCGCTCTGTCATCATCGCTACCGGCGGCAAATCCGTCCCCCAAACCGGATCAACCGGAGACGGTTATCCTTGGGCTGAGGCTGCGGGTCACACAATTACAGAGTTATATCCAACCGAAGTGCCCATTGTGTCTGGAGAGAGTTGGATTCAGTCCAAAGAACTGCAAGGTTTGTCTTTGAGGGATATCGCTCTATCCGTAGTGGATGCCAAAGGAAAAACAGTCATCTCCCATCGCGGGGATATGATCTTCACGCATTTTGGAGTGTCCGGGCCCGTCGCACTGCGTTGCAGCCAATTTATCCGCAAGGTTCAGATGAAGTCTGGAAACCCACAGGTCATTATGAGCATTGATCTGTTCCCGGAGCTGTCCCTAGGTGCATTGGAAGCACAGGTGCAACAGGTATTGGAACAAGAATCCCGCAAGGCTGTCAAAAACATTTTAAAAACATGGGTTCCTGAACGTATGATTCCCTTAATGATGAAACGGGCAGAGATCAGCGATGACCTCACGTTCCACCATTTCCCCAAAGGTATGTTAAGCAACTTGTGTGGGCTAATGAAAGCTTTTACCTTCCGTGCAGACGGAACAAGATCGCTCAAAGAAGCCTTTGTTACTGGGGGAGGAATCCACTTAAAGGAGATATACCCAAAAACAATGGAATCCAAGCTGCTGCCTGGACTATTCTTTTGCGGTGAAGTTTTGGATATTCACGGCTACACCGGAGGGTATAATATCACCGCTGCATTCTCCACAGGATATACGGCTGGCATGCATGCCGCAGAATATAAACACGCTAAACTATAATAGGTATTACACACTTTAAGCGCATGATGAATTAGCTCAGATGCCAAAAACCCCGATATCCACTATTGTGGACGATCGGGGTTTTTGGGCATTGTTCCATTTTAGAAAAATTGGCTCGAATTGCTCTTAGCTTGTGATGCTTCTATGCTTTCACACTGCCTGAGAATCCATCAGCCGAATCATCGTATGCCGGGTCATCACTATAGTTATGTCTGCCTTGCTCGGTCTGACTTCCCTGGTTTCCACTCGCATAACCCTCATTCCAGTCCTCATTCACGAGATGAGCCGGAATTGATATATTCTGAAATTGATCCAGTTCTTCCGTTTGCGAGGCAAATACGGCACTACCTCCATGAGATTGTACAATCTCTACGGCAGACTGAGGATCTTGGCGATCTGTAGGGATGTACAATTCCAGCGGGCCGGACTGATACGGCTTATATCCCAATTCCTCCAAGGTTGCCCTTGCGGCATTCAATGCTGAATCGTCTGAAAAGTGCACCTGTAGTTCGCTATTATCCATCATCGTCTCTTCCTCCTTGCTACAGCTAATCTCTCATCACCCATAGATGAGATTCTTCTTCTATAGCATGGGCAGATATAGCGCACGATATGCTCTGATTTAGAAGGAATTCTTTTAAGCACGGGTCAGCCGAACCCATCCAGCAATAGATAAGACACAGAGTCCAAAAGCCAACGCACCTGCAGCTGTCAGAATACCGACGATCCAGCCGAGCCAGGCCAATCCCAGCGTGAATCCCATAAGAATACCAATCGGGATGAACAACATCCGAACCATCATTGAACCTGCAAGATGCAGCGCCTCCGAGTCATACGTTATAAGCTGAACATAGTCGGACGTGGCAAAAACATCCCAGGAACGATAAAACATCACCGTCAACATGATGATTAATAACGCACACACGATAACATTGACCGGAAAAGGTGGTAAGGCAACTGCTGCGATGGATAGTCCGCCAAGCTGCAGATACAATTTCATCGTGGCCGAGTTCCGGAAAAATGACTTGAATGCAATCTCCGCTGTCCGATTCGCGATGGAACGATTGCGTAACAGTTTACGTGGTTTGCGGAAGATGATAGAACGTGTTCGTGGGGCTTTCGGCTTGCTCACCGCCCGGCTTAACATTAGAGCTGTAAGCTGCAGCCTGCTCCGCACATCCTCCCGCACATCCCCTTCAAACGTTCCCTTCATCAATAGCCTCATCTGTCCAACTGTAATTAGAAGAAGCATGATAATTACGATTCCAAATATGATTTTCCACGTCTGTCCATGCATCCATGATGTCGCATGAATGGTCATATAACCTATGCCAATGACGAGAGGGATCATCTGAATCCAGCGCCGCCATCCTGTATGTCGAACCTTCGTCATATGTAGTGTTATGGCTTGGAATGAAGCTACTGCACCAAACCAGACAGTCATAAGTGCAATCTGGAGATTCGACATCTCATATACACGGGACCACAGGGGTGCGGTCAGCGCTGTAATCAGGATCATTTTGCCCAGATGTTGCAGACAGGACCGGTAGAGCCCTTGCCTCATTAACGTGCGCATCCACAACGGCCTTGATTTCAAAAACAATACATCCGCTTCCTCCACAAATATCAACACACCACCGGTAAGCATAACGACGTCGATCAGCCCAGTCAGTACGGGGAGCGGTAATCCTGTCGCCCATGCAGGCAGTGGTTTGGTCCACAGACTCGTGTACCATCCAATCAGATAGAGCAGACCCGGAACAAGCAGGTATACCCACACTGTCCAATCCACGACGAGTCTGAGATTTTTCATCTGTTCCTTGAAATGTTCTTTGCGTCTTCGTCTGTATAAACGAAGTGGGGTATAACGCTGGGAAGTTTCCATTCTCTCTCACCCTCTCTCTATCTAAGACGTCAGTACATCGAAACAGTCAAACAAAGAGGCTTCCGGTAATCCTGCCGCTTCACGGATCTCATCCAATGTTCCCTCGGCAGCAGATCTGCCCGAAGCAATCAGAATAAACCGGTCGCAGATTCGTTCAGCGGTATCCAGTACATGCGTAGACATAAGCACACCCGCGCCGCGGCGACGTTCATCATCAAGTAATTTTAGAAAATCCTTGGTTGCACGAGGGTCCAGTCCGATGAACGGCTCGTCCACAATATAGATATCCGGTGAAGACAGAAATCCGACCATCAGCATCATTTTCTGCCGCATGCCCTTTGAAAAACTAGCTGGAAGATCATTTCGAACATGGTCCATACCGAAACGAACCAACAGCTCCTCCGCTCGGGCAACAAAAGCTTCTTCCTCCATTTCATACGCCGCTGCAGCCAGATCAAGATGTTCCCATAGCGTCATATATTCATAAAAAACCGGTTGCTCCGGGATATAGGCATAACGACCATCTCCCCCAATCGTCACTTCATAGTTCGCATGTTCCAGCAGACCAAGAAGCGTTTTGATTGTGGTACTTTTGCCCGCACCATTGGGTCCGATAATACCCACCAGTTCTCCTCGCGCCACATTCATTCGAATATTGCGTATGGTTGATTGTCCCGGCTCGTATCCTGCCTCTGTAATATGTACGTCCAATATGGACTCCTGTATGGTTG
This sequence comes from Paenibacillus sp. FSL R7-0026, assembly GCF_038004485.1. Classification (NCBI taxonomy): domain Bacteria; kingdom Bacillati; phylum Bacillota; class Bacilli; order Caryophanales; family Paenibacillaceae; genus Paenibacillus; species Paenibacillus sp. FSL R7-0026. The sequence goes on along the minus strand of NZ_JBBORG010000001.1, from coordinate 718,822 downwards.
TACCTTCATGCTCTATCTTCATATCGAACACTCCTGTTCTGATTCGGGGCTTGTTAGATCATCTCATTTTATTGTATAAGAGTTTTGTGTTGTTTGTTTGATCATTTTGAGCATTCTTATTTCGGCAAAAAAATAAAGCAATAAATCATAGTAATGTATGACTTATTGCTTAGTATTATATTTCATTTTCAGTAACACAGTATGTACGAATAATTGAGACTAATTGTTCAAATGTATACTTATGCTTCACCATATCAACAGTAAAGTCCTCAGCAAAAGTTTGATCCATTTTAAGATACACATTGTTATAACGCAGAAAGATTACTAATGCGGTAAACGCCGTTCTTTTATTAGCATTATGAAAAGGATGATTTTGGCCCAAAGATTGAAAGATCGCGACAGATTTTTCATATATAGATGGGTAGGCTTCGTTGCCAAAAACTGATGATTGTGCTCTTAAAACAGCAGATTCAAGCAGACCAGAATCTTTAACTCCAATCTGCTCTCCAGGACTGTAACGCTTAATCATAGCGACGTTGATCGCAATAACCTCTTGAATACTCAAATACCGGGTCATGCTCATCTATCCTTGAGACCTTTCAAGGTTTGATCATATTCACCCATCACATCAGCCAATGTATCCATAAAATCACTACTGATTCCGTTAGGCAAATTAACTTTTGTAGACTTCTTAATAATAATCTCCCCGTTAGACTGATTTACCTCGATTTGAACCATATCGCCTTGCTCAAGACCAATTTGTTTGAAGGCATCTGTCATTGTTAATCCAAGACTATTTCCGAATTTCGTTACTTTTCGTTCCATCTCACTCACCCTATTCATTCATTTATCCTCCTTAATTATACTATTCAACTGTTATAACAATTATACTGAAACTTTTATCAGTTTGTATATTATTTTGAGTTCGAAATAAAAAAGAAGCAGGGGTTCCGGATCCCCTGCTTCTTCATATTACAGTGAAAATCTCATATTACCGATTTGTCTCCACCACAGATGTAGTTTCGCTCTCTGCATCCGCATCCACGTTCAGACTCAGATCCAGTGCGCCGCGGCTTTCGCTCGCATAGCTGCTGTTCTCGTTACGCTCGCTGTCTTTCACGCTGTTGCTGCGTTCAGATTGAGTCATTGTTGCACTCTCTCCTTCTGCTATCGCGTTCAGACCCAGATCCAAGGTGCCACGGCTTTCGTTTGCGTAGCTGCTGCTCACGTTACGCTCACTGTCTTTCACGCTACTGTTGCGTTCGGATTGAGTCCATGTCGCACTCTCTCCCTCCGCTTTCGCGTTCAGACCGATATCCAGCGCTCCACGGCTTTCGCTCGTAGTGCTACTGTTTACGTTACGCTCACGGTCATTCACGCTGTTGTTGCGTTCAGATTGAGCCATCGTTGCACTCTCACCTTCCGCTTTCGCGTTCAGACCCAGATCCAGTGCTCCGCCGCTTTCGCTCGCAGTGCTACTGTTCGTGATACGCTCGGTGTCTTTCACGCTGTTATTGCGTTCGGATTGAGTCCATGTCGCACTCTCTCCTTCTGCTTTCGCGTTCAGACCCAGATCTAGCGCTCCACGGCTTTCGCTCGCAGTGCTACTGTTTACGTTACGCTCACGGTCATTCACGCTATTGTTGCGTTCGGATTGAGTCATCGCTGCACTCTCTCCTTCGGCATTCACGTTCAGACCGAGATCCAGCGCTCCACGACTTTCGCTCGTAGTGCTACTGTTTACGTTCCGATCATCGCCGCCTCGTGAATAGTCGCTCATCGTTGTACCTTCTCCCGACACATTGGCATTCAGACCAAGGCCCAGCTTGCCAGAACTGCTACGTGAAGCTGTGTGGTCGGAAGAACGATCATTGTATCGGTTTGTGCTCTCTGAGGATAAGCCGGCGTTAAGGCCAAGATCCAGATTCAATGCTCCAGTTGTACTGGATGAACCTCCGTAGCTACCATTGTTCCCGTGACCTGTGTCACGATGTCCTGACAGAAGAGATCCCAACTCCACACGCAAACCTGCATTCAGATCCAGATTGCCACTGCTGTTATTGCTATAGCTATCTGCGTAAGTTGCCTGCGAAGCTCCCAGCAATCCAGCCACCAACGTACCCGACAATACCGACAATTTTACCCAACGATTCACTTTTTTCATGATTATATACACTCCTTCTCAATTTTGGTTGAATTAACGCCATTGTTGCCTAAGAGAAAGAGGTATATTTCGGCGGCCGCCCAGGCGGTGCCTGTGACCATTGACTGAACCCATCGAGCCGTTCCATTCGGAAGGCAAAATCGTAATCTGGCGTAACTAGACCCGTTGTTGCTCCCGGAAGTGCAGCAGCTGGAGCGGTTGCTCCACCTCCAGGTACACCGGACGAACCGGAGCTTGTCCCTGCGGAAGCATTAGCTGCTCCGGGAGAAGTTGCCGCAACAGACCAACTGGTAGGTCGTTCTGTGCGAGGCTGCAATGGAGATGTTGCATCGACATCATCTTGTTTCAGATCGGCTTCCTGGTTACTCTGCACTTGTTCAGTGACAGCTGGTTTAGCAGCTGTCTGATCTACGAGGAATAACTCGTTATCGGGCAAACCTGCACTAACATCGGAATCCTGCGTCAGATCGGTTCCTTCCACAGGCAATGCCTGCGGGACAGCAGGTTGTTCTGGACGTACTTCTGGTTCCGGTGTGACCTCCATCACTTTGCCCGTAACCTGTATTGCGTCCTGTCCTTCCTCGTTGTTCTGTGGTGAAACAGGGTCTGCGAGTGCACTCGTATTGGAAGTTTCACCATTCGGTGTTTTGACAACCGTTGGCTTTTCCGGAGTGACTACAGGCGGTTCCGGCTTCACACTTGGAATCTCCACCTTTTCCTGATCAGGATTGAGTTCAGCGGATACGTCTACAACTGGAACCTCTGCTCTCACAGAAGGAAGCTGGACATTTCCCTTACTCAGATCCGCTTGGGATGAAGAGATATTGACCGAAGTAACTTCAGGTACATCCACCTTCACGGAAGGTAATTCAACCTTACCCTGCCGAAGGTCTGTTTTCACAGCAGACGTCTCTGCCTTGATCACCTCGGGTACCTCTGCGGTAACGCCAGGCAAGGAAGCTGTCCCTTCGTTCAGGTTCACCTGACTGCTTGATACATCGGCTTTGATCACCGGTGTATCCGCCTGTACTGACGGCAGTTCGACGGTTCCCTTCTTCGCATCAATCCCAATCTCTGATGTTCCGGCCGATCCAAGCGGTGTATCTACTTTCAGCTCAGATACACTCAGCTTACCTGTCGATTCATTCGCTTTGATCGACGGAACTTCAACATCCAGTAGTGGTGTGGATACCGATACCGACGGAGTCAGATTCAACCCGCCATCCGAATCACGTGAAAACAAATTTAGCGACAATCCACTGGACGGTTTTTCAGAAGATACCTGAGCCTCGTCTGCGTATACATGTGACGATCCAAACCCCAGCATCAAAGTCCCGGCGAGTATTGCCAGTGGTATGCTTCCAAGACGCATAATTGATTTTGGTAACTTTACATTCAAGTTGCTTCACCCCCTTTCCGCTAATGCGTTGGTGGGACAAGGCATATGAGTTTTCCCCTAGGAATAATTAGAATACAGGGATTTCTGCCTGTTCCTCATTAAACGTGAAGGCGTTTACTCAAACGCTTTTTAATCATAAACTTAAAATTTGAAGTAAATTCAAACCTTCATTTCAACTGTTCTAACCTGAGCAGATCCGGCCTGTTTTCAGTCGCCTGCAATCATTGTTTTGGCTGCAATGGAGCCATTCAGATCGGCTTTTTCCCCGCTACGTTTCATCAAATAAATCAAACCAAGCAGGGTCATCAAAATGCCTGAACAGACAAAAGCCGGCACTACACCAAATGAGGTGACCATAAATCCGCCTACCACCGGGCCCATAATATTACTGGCTGTCATCACGCTGCCTACCGTTCCAAACACCCTGCCTGTCATCGCCTCAGGTGTCTGTTCCTGCAACAGGATCTGAAAGGGGACAATTGCAAACCCAATTCCAACACCTGCCAGGGCAAAGAGGGAAACTAACAACAGATTGGCACCTAACCCGGCGTGCGGCCAAATCCCAACAATAACTCCGGCTCCGCCGATAACCAGACCCATGAGTATGGTGCCCAGACCCATTTTCAAAACATGCCCTGCATGCTTCCACTTCCGTACACTCATCGCTGCAATTAATGTACCTACGCCACTTGCTGCCACGCACCATCCCAGCAGATCACTTGAAATTCCGGGAAGTTGTCTGAATAACACCACAGTCTGTGAATCGGCAAATTGCAGAAAAAGTATGGCTGAAGCAAGCAAGATCAGAGACGTTCCTACATGAGGGAGAGATGCGAGCATGCGGATACCCTCCAGTGTTTCTTTCCAAAAAGAGCCTTTTGAGCGGTTGCGAACATCCCCAGCTGTCTCTTCCTCTACTTCTGTTACGTTATGAATTGCGGTTTGGATCACCCGAGTTCCAGGAATCCACAATAAAATGATGCCGGAGATCAGAAAAGACGCTGAATCGAGAACAAAACACCAGGTAATGCCAAAAGCGGCTACCAGCAGTCCACCAAGCGCTGGACCGATAATTTTGGACATCTGTTCGATCACCGAGCTAATGGATACAGCTTGCGCAAGCTGTTCGCGAGGTACAATTTCCTTCAGCTTTCCGTTTTTGGCCGGAGAGAAGATTACATCGAACAGGGATTTGAGGATAAGCAGTATGTAAACGTGCCAGATCTGGTCAGCAAAAATTAACGCACCCACAATGATGATCCGTGCACCATCAGCTACAATCATCAGCCATTTTCGGTTCAGGCGATCTGCAAGCGTGCCTGCGAATGGCCCTGTCAACAGAATGGGTAGTGCTGCGGAGAGTGTGACAAATGTAATCTCCCATGGCGTTGCATTCCAGCGGATACCCACGAGGGTCAGGATTGCGAGCAGATGCAGCCAATCACCCAGATTGGAAATGGCCTGTGCCACCATCAATGTTACAAAAGATCGGTTATTCTTCAGCGGTCGTTGTCCTTCAAACGTTAAATCACTTGTCATCCTTGTTCTCCTCCATTATATTCCAATTCACAGTATGAACTCATTATATAGAGCAGCCCTTGACTCGACCTCCTGCCAGAGGCGGAGAAAAAGCGACATCTGAAGGATGATTTTTCAGCATGATGAATGATCAAATTTTAAATGCTAAAAATGCAAATCTTGTGACATATCGCATGTTTTTCGTCGAAATAGAAGTTTACAATTAAACCATGGCGACAACCTGAATCGTCAAACATAACTAACCAACTCATATAAGTTGAAATACTCTTTTACATGAACAGCATAACGGAGAGGACAGAAATAACCTGAAAAAGCGAAGCGTTCACCTAAAAGCTTTCTGAAAGAAAGCTCCATCGGAAGCATACGCTATCACCGGATTTTACCTTTGAAGAATATTTCAAAAAATCTGGGGATAACAGTGATTGGAAGGTTGTTCTGTCCTCGTAGTGGTAGGTTGTAACTTTATCATTTCAACTTATAAAACTAATCTGAAAAGGCGGGATCAGCATGCTGGAATTACAAGAAATCGGAACCGAACGTTCACTTCATCTGTACCGCACCTTGGCCCAGACATTCAAGAGCGTGAATGAACACGCTGTATCCGGAAGCAAAGTGCATGGCTTCAACCCCACCGCATACGGGGTGCTCGAAGTGTTATATATGAAAGGAGCTCAGCCGATTCAACAGGTAGGCGCACAACTTCTGCTGCAAAGTGGTAATGTGACCTATGTGATCGATAAGCTCGAGCAAAAAGGATTGTTACACCGCAAACATTGTCCGCAGGACAGACGTATCATCTTTGTGGAACTGACCGAAGAAGGACAGCGCACCATGGATGACATCTATCCAGGCTATGCGTTGAAGATTGATCGGGCGGTAAGTGGACTAAGTGAGGAAGACAAGGAATTGCTGTCCGAACTCTTGGGAAGGCTTGCACATTCTGCAGACCGTTTATCAGCGAGCAGCTAGAACGTATCTTCAAACCTGCCGAAAGCCAGAGTGTAACAGAATGTACTGGAGCAGCTATAGAGCGGGAGCGCTAACGAACCTGTGACGTCTTATTCAGGGGTTTGAAGCGATCGCAGCATTTTAAGGAATCTGACACACGCTATCTTTGAATAAACAGCCGTTTACAACGTGTTTTTCAGGTGATTTCGGGGAATAACGTGTCTCATGTTCCTTACAATTTAGAAAGAGGAGCAGAAGGTCAAATAAGACGTCCTCCGTTCCTTAGAAATTCGTCTGGACGATTCACCAGGATCAGCCAGCCTGTAATTCAAAATACTTTAGACCCGGACATCCCCCCAACGTATCACTTGCCTGAGTTTGAAGATACACTCTAGTCCACGCACATGTGCCATCAACAAAAATAACCGGATTTGCCTGACATCGGCGAATCCGGTTTTTCGTATATATATATCTTCTTTTTACTTTAAGCCTTGGGGCTGCGGTGGAGCATCTGCATCTTCGGGTACAATTAAACGTTTGCGTAGAGCAAGCGTCGTTACCCACGAGATCAGTGCAATGACAAACATAATGACAAACAGGGAATGCAAGCTTCCTTCCAGAACGTTACGCAGTAGCGCCCATTTGTCATCCGATAGGGCAGCATCCGTATGTGGTGCGAGCAGTTCATTTAGATCATTCTCCGAAATTCCCGCCTCAGCCAGATTCTGCTCACTGGATAACGTGGAAATCCGATAGTTCAACCAGGTACCAAAAGCCGCTGCACCAATCGTCTGTCCCAACGTACGCATGAACGTGTGCAGTGCCGTAGAGGAGCCACGTTCCTTATACCCTACAGAAGACTGCGCAATAATGGTGAAGATCGTAAACGCAAATCCGAAGCCGAGACCATAAATAAAGGTCAATATAAATAGCACAGCCTGCGGGGATGTCCCACCCACCAGAAAGAGTCCACCCGACCCGATCGCAATTCCGGTTAACCCAATCAATGCGGTCATACGTGATCCAATTTTCATCAATAGACGGCCTGCCATCACACTACCAATGAGCCAACCCACCGACATCGGCGCGAGCAGCAGCCCGGATTCCGTCGCATTTCCGCCCCGAACCCCCTGCACCCAGAGCGGCAAATAACTGGTTAGGCCGATCATCAAGGTACTGGTCAGCAGTCCTGCGATATTCGCTACACGGATGTCCCGAATTCGGAACAGATGTAGTGGAACCATAGGGGCCTGAGCTCTTTTTTCCACCACAAAAAATAAAATAATAAACAGAGCGGCGACCACACTCAGTCCTACAATCAACGGAGAACTCCAGGCATAATACTGCCCACCCGCCGACAGGACAAATAACAATGCAGTAATGCCCACCGTGAAGGTCAACGCACCGACATAGTCAATTTTGGCCGTACGCGGAGAGATATCTTCCTTCAGATAACGAAATACAAACCACATCGCAAGCAAACCAAATGGCACATTAAAACCAAAGATCCACTGCCAGCCCAGATTATCTACAAAATAACCGCCAAGCAGCGGTCCCGCGAGAGAGGAAATGCCCCACACGGAGCTGATCCAGCCCTGAATTTTGCCACGTTCTTCAATGGCGTAGATGTCCCCAATAATCGTAAATGTAACAGGAACTACCGCACCCGCACCAATCCCCTGTATAGCACGGAAAATAATCAACTGCTCCATATTCTGCGACAGACAGCACAAGAGTGAACCCAGTAAAAATAAGGCACAGCCAATCAGAAATACAGGCTTTCGTCCATATAGGTCACTGATTTTACCGAAAATGGGCGTACTCACAGCCATCGTCAACAGGTATGCGGTGAAGATCCAGCTCAGCAGCTGTACACTTCCCAGCTCACTGACAATGGTCGGCCCTGCCGGACCAATTACGGTGCCCTCAATCGCTGATAGAAATGTCGCGAGCAACAGCCCCGTCAAGATGAAACTGCGCTTTAAACCTCCAGTTGCATTCACACAAACCCTTCTCTCTTTGTTCTCTATATAATTGGTACGTTAATTTACACATCTACTACGAACCAGAACAAGCTTCCGATCGCTGTTATTCCCAGATTTTTTCTTCTCCTCTCTAAACGAGAAATCCGGTGATAAAGGCGAACGCTTCGCTTCTTTCTCTCTTTTATTTACCTTTCTTACGAAGGAACTCATCATACAGCATCGAATACATCACCATATCCTTGTATCCGGTGGACGTATGTTGCACCTGTCGCAGCAAGCCTTCCCGCGTGAAGCCGCGGTTTGTCAGGAACTCGCCGGAAGCCAGATTACGTGGATCAACCAGCGCTTCAATTCGATTAAGACCCATGGTCTCATATCCAAAGGGCAGCAATGCGGAGAAAGCCTCCGTCATATAACCGTGGCGCCAATAATCACGTCCCAGCTCATAACCAATCTCACCCCGGAATGCGCCTTCAAGCTGCCATGTATTGAAGCCACAGCTGCCGATGAGCTTGCCTGTTTCTTTAAGTTCAATCCCCCATCGGATCGCATCCTCTTCTCCTGCCATTTGGTTGAGCAGTCCAATCATGTCCGCCGCTTCGCTTGTCCCAATCATGGGTGCAAGATTCATGTAACGGGTCACCTCGCGATCTGACCAGCATGCGAACATCTGGGCCGCATCCCGGCGACGCATTTTACGCAGACGAAGCCGCGCAGTCTCCATTTCGGGAATTCTTCCTTTGCATTTATACATATAAAGACACTCCGATCCGATCTATCTCCGCAGACCATAATATTCACTAGTCATCTAATCATAACCTGCGCCGAATGGCAACTGTTCAGTCATGCACACACGTCAAAAAACCGGGCCAATTTCGCTCCCGGTCTTGTTGTACGTATGGATCAATTCAAGTTTGAGTGAATTACGGAATCATGGCTTGTCCAAATGAATTTTAAGCTTTGGACGTTTTCTTGCCCTTCCCCAGTAATTCATCGCTAACCCGGCCAAACACAGCCGTGATTTCCTTGAATTCTTCGATGCCAGTCCCGGTCAGGCTCCATTGGTCCCCGTGGGCGGTCAGGAAGTTCTCCTGTGTCAGGTGTTCAAGCTCCTGCTTGATCTCCCGCTCTCCAACGCGATATCCCCGTTCTTCCAATAGGGGCAGTGCCTCGCTAACGTTCAAATCCTGATTTTGGGCGAAATATAGTAGATGAATCCGTACAAAAAGATTCTGTACCTCTGCATGCATAAGCCAAGCTCCTTCCCGGGTTGTAGCCCTCCGTGGTTGCTAAGTAATTACCCCACGTAAGAAGCTGAGAAACAGGAGGATTCTTCAGGTATTCCCTTCCCTTTCCGAAATCCTCCGCTTGACTAACCGCATCCTCTGCACTATCTTGAAAATAAGTACCATTTTGCTCGGGAGGGTGATTTACCATGTTTCAAGCTGTTTCCTATGAAGGAACACGAAGTGAGCAGCACACCGCCGTCCTGGGACAGTTAAGTGCTCTGATCCGCGATGAACCTAGTGCGATTGCCAATCTGGCGAACGCTGCTGCGCTGCTCAATGTATTTATGACCGACACCAATTGGGTCGGCTTCTATCTGTATGATGGAAAAGAACTGGTCCTCGGTCCATTCCAAGGACTGCCTGCTTGTATCCGAATTCCACTAGGACGTGGTGTATGTGGCACATCTGCTGCGGAAAAACGTACCCTAGTCGTTGACGATGTTCATGCCTTCCCAGGCCACATTGCCTGTGATGCAGCATCGAACAGCGAGATTGTCGTACCTATTATCAAAAACGGCGAACTGTACGGGGTGCTGGATATCGACAGCCCGATCAAAAACCGTTTTGATGACGAAGACCGCGTCTTCCTGGAGAAAGCCGTAAGCCTGATCACAGAGCAGTTGGAGGCAACCATACCCCTTTAGGAAATGATGAATAAGGTGATCGGAGTCTCATCACACACGATGATGAAGAACCCGTAATAACAAAGAGCGCAGTCCTCTCAGAGGTCTGCGCTCTTTGTTATCCATTATGATACACACCCATGTTCTTGCTCGCCCATGTTACTTTATGCATCTAGGATAAATCATGTTCCGCTTTAATCATCATCCCATCCCGCAGGAATTCAGCCAGCCTCGGGTGGTAACCATCGTACATCTGACGGAAATTTTTATGCTCTACATACAGATTGGCCAAATCCCGATAGATCTCAGCTGTGGGTGTATAATAACCTTTGATCCATTCAAGATGCCTGCCAATAATCTGTTGTACTTTTGCACTACCGGGCTCCAATCCATCCTCAATGGCCTGTTGCAAGTCCAGATGAACTTGATCAATTTTCGCCTGGGAATCCAGATAATCTTCTTTTGACTTCAACTCCTGCTTTTCAGGTAATGTGGATGAATTGGAAGATTGGATGTCGGACCTCTGAGCACCGTCTGTCTGCACATGGTTCATATCATTAGTGACTACAGGGTCAGAACCCGATTCATTCAGCAACTGGTGACGCCCCTTATTTACAAAACCGATATAAAGATCATGTTCATCAATTTCCTGTTCACCTTGCAAATGAGAGATCGTTTTGTCCAGTGTCTGAATCAATCCATGCAGACGGAGTGCCTTCTCCAGAATATCAATACGATGTTGCTTCATGATGCGTATGACATCCTGAGGATTATCCCGGAGCATCGGGGCAATCTCATTCTCCTTCATACCTACTTCCTTACAGAAAAGGATTTGCTGGAGTCTCAACAATTCCTGCTTTTCATAATAGATGTCCTCATCTACATCCCCAAATGCCGGATTCAGAAGACCTGTCTCCGCATACTGGCTCAGCTCGTTCAGACTTACGCCTGACATTCCCGATACGTCAACCATGGAATATGCCATTTGAATACACCTCCTGCCTGTCCTGCAACTCCAGAGTTCAGGCTTAATTCATACTGCATTGTATTTGAATAATGAGAGAATATAAGACTTTCGGCAATGCTGTACCGCTTCATTCCGCTCGTGCTCTGGATGGGTACATCATGCTTCGGTGATATGAGCGGCGTTTGGTCAGTTATGTTGCGGTATGTTAACTATGTTATACCCGTCTCATCAGATGTGAACCCGCAGTCGGCTAAGAATCCGCATGTATTTTTTTGATATATAAGTTCAACCAAATAATATTAACACTGGCCACTCGATGACAGAATAACCTTCCGATCACTGTTATCCCCAGATTTTTTTGATTCCCTTTTTAAAGGGAAAAATCCGGTGATAAAGGCGAACACTTCGTTTCTTCAGGTAATTTCTGTCCTCTCCTTTATGTGTAACTATTTTGTTGAACTTATATAATTTCTATGATCTTCTATAAAAAAATCCTGTGCCATTATCGTGGCACAGGAGTGTGAGGTTATGTTTTCATTGGCATACGGAATATAGAGCACGGGAAACGAAAAGAATCACCCTTTGTTAAACATAACAAATTTCAATTCCGTCATTTCCTCTACAGCATATTTTACACCTTCACGTCCGATACCACTCTGTTTCACCCCACCATAGGGCATATGATCCACTCGGAAGGTCGGAATATCATTAATCATAACTCCGCCTGCTTCGATCTGATCAACAGCATGGAGGGCGGTATGAATATCGTTTGTAAATACGCCTGCCTGAAGCCCGTATATCGAATCGTTAACATGTTCAATGCCCTCTTCAACCGAATCCACGGTATTAATCACCACGATGGGAGCAAATACTTCCTGACAGGATACCTTGGCATCACGAGGAACGTTAATCAGTACCGTTGGACGCAGAACGCCTCCTTCAGCTTGACCACCTGCTGCTACTTCAGCCCCGGCCTGTTTGGCTTCTTCAATCCAGTCGAGTGTACGCTGTACATCCTTGGAGGTAATCAGCGCAGAGACCACCGTATCCGGGCTCAGCGGGTCTCCAACCACCACTTGTTTAGCCGCTTCAGCGAAACGCCGGATGAATTCTTCCGAGATATCGCGATGTACGTAGATTCGCTGTAGCGAGATACATACCTGTCCCTGATACGTGAAAGCACCGGTCACACAGCGAGGAACCACTTTGTCCAGATCTGCGTCCTTATCCACGATCACCGCTGCATTCGACCCAAGCTCCAGTGTCACGCGTTTGAGTCCTGCTTTGCTACGAATGCTCGTGCCTACCGCTGGACTGCCTGTAAACGTAATGTGAGCAACATGGGGGTGCTCCACAAGCACATCACCAATCGTTTTGCCATCACCGCTCACCACATTCAGTGCACCTTCCGGCAATCCGACTTCCTGAAGCAGATTAGCAATGTAATAGGAAGACAGAGGCGTCTGCTCCGCAGGTTTGAGAACAATCGTATTGCCTGCTGCCAGCGCTGGACCTACCTTGTGGGCTACCAGATTCATTGGAAAATTAAACGGTGTAATCGCACCGATGACACCTAGAGGTTGCCGCATCGTATAACCGATACGCCCTTCCCCACCTTTGGCTGCATCCATCGGAACCGTCTCTCCGGTCAGCCGCTTGGCTTCTTCAGCGGCAAAACGATACGTTTCCACCGTCCGGTCGACCTCGGCCAGTGCTGCGGTAATCGGCTTCGCCGCTTCAAGCGCTATGATTTGCGCTGCTTCTTTCTTCCGTTCTTCAAGCATGGAGGACAACTTGTACAGAATATCTGCACGCTGATGTGCAGGCATCTGGCGCATTGCCTTCCCAGCTTGAACCGCAGCTGCAACAGCAGCCTCCGCTTCCTCGGCTGAAGCCGAAGAGACTTCTGCCAGCGTTTCCCCGGAGTATGGTGCTTGAAGTGTTTTATAATCTACAGATTCGGTCGGTTTGCCACCGATAAACAGATGTTGTTTTTTCATATGCTGCATCCTCCATCCTTTTAGAACCTATTGAACTTAATCTATTTATACACTATTTCCGTGCCGTCAACCCACTACGGTGTTCGGCAATCATAGCTTGTAACGTGCCTGATGAGCCATTGTGGCGATCTTGAGCTATTGCATTATAAAGGATTTCACAACCTATTTAACCGTCAGGACGGGGCATCCTGCATGTTTTAACACACCATGACTGACACTGCCCACGATCATCTCTGCGAGCATGCCTTTCCCGCCGGTACCCATCACAATCATTCCACAATTTCGTTCTCGCGCTACACGGCAGATCTCATGAACGGGATCACCCGCAATCAGCAGTGTCTCATATGCTACGTCTCGTCCAGACAGCTGTCTGGTCACTGGTTCTATAATATGTTGCCCTTCTTCGGCAATCCGTGCTTCCAGATCAACACCCAATGCAGGTTCATTAATGGAGATGGCAGGATTAACATGCACGATCAACAGACTTGCGGGATGTTTCATATCTTCAGCCAGGATCAATGCTTGCTCCAAAGCTTTATGCGCATGATCCGAACCATCAACAGCAACCAATATATGTTTCAGCATTGCAATTCCTCCTCCAGTGAATTAATGAGATGTAATGGCGGAATCAATATCCCGCAGATGATGACGGCGTACCAGCAGTACCACGACACCAATCAGAACCATTAATGCGCCAAAATAAAACGGCGTTTCCGGCAGGAACCACTCGGACAATTTACCTGCAAGCCATGGAGCAAGTGCACCACCCAGGAAACGAACGAAGCTGTATGCAGCAGAAGCAACAGAACGCTCCACAGGTGCAGCTTCCATAACAGCCGTTGTAATTAACGTGTTGTTAATCCCAAGGAAAATCCCCGCTACAATGACCGCCACAATAACGGTAGTTGGTGAACCCATCACCGTACCTACTGCCATAACAACCAGATCAATCGCGAACAATGTAAGCATGACACTCATGGACGGAACCGATCCGAATCGGCGTTGTAATCTTGGTGCGACGAATACCGACGTAATCGCCAGCATCAGTCCCCAGCCAAAGAATACGTAACCCAACCCGTGCTCATCCAGATTCATTACATAAGGTGAATAAGCCATCAAGGTAAAGAAACCAAAGTTATACAGGAAGGCGGTAATCGCCAATGTTTTCAATGAAGGATAACTTAATGCTTTGAACGGATCAGACAACGAACTGCGTGTTTTCGGTTTGGCCATTTTGGGCAGCATAAATGTAATGCTGATAAAGGCAATCGCCATCAGGACAGCTACGCCATAGAACGGGCCACGCCAAGAGATGGAACCTAGCTCACCACCAAGCAGCGGACCAACCGCAATCCCGAGACCAAGTGCTGCTTCGTACAAAATAATCGCTTTGGCTGTCCCCGACGTGGACAGTCCCACAATGGCGGATAACGCCGTTGCGATGAACAAGGCATTACCAAGTCCCCAACCGCCACGGTAACCAACCAGTGCACCTACCGTGTCTGAGGTACCGCCGAGGAACGAGAAGATAATAATCAGCAATATACCGCTGAGCAACGTCCACTTCACACCAATTCGGCTGGATACAACACCTGTAATCAGCATCGCTACCCCGGTTACAGCGTTATAACTGGTAAATAGCAGTGACACCTGGCTTTTGGAAGCATGCAGCTGATCTGCAATGGCGGGCAGAATCGGGTCAACCAGACCCAGACCCATAAAGGATATGATACATGCAAAGGCAACCGCCCATACCGCTCGCGGCTGGGATAACAGGCCCCCACGTGATGACGGCAATTCGTCCGGTAATGATGGCTCTCTTTTCATACGTAATTCCTCCTGTGAATAATTTATGTGGTGAAACTTTTTATTTGAAAACGACCGTGAAAATAATGAAAACAATCTATACATTTTCAGAATTAGAGGTAACAAAACGGCACAAATGACACCGGAACATCCGGTGTTTGTACAGGATCGCCACAGGTACTATGGTGCTCACTCCATGTAGCGATATGTGTATACAGTTTTGTTTATTAAATATTAGATGCTAATTGGGTTAGCCGTCTTCATCACCCTGCGGATCATGTGCCTGTAACTTCTGAATACCACTCCGAACGCGTTCACGCAGCTCTTCCAGTTCAGCCTGTACGGCATGTATGCTCTGAAGTTTCTGCTCAATCAGTTGCAGCTGACCATCCAGCGTTGTTTCCATCGCGGTAAGCTTCTCGATCCGTTCTCTCACTTCGGTCGTCTGCTGGTAGTCAAAACGTTGTTCGTTCAAGGCATCTGCCGTTGCCACATAGGTATGTAGCTCCTGAAGGGAGAATCCAAGTACCTCTTTGGCGCGAACCACCTTCTTCAGATAATCGATATCCTCTCGAGTGTACAATCGCGTCCCGCCATCTGTCCGCTGAGGTGAAGGCATGACACCAATCTCTTCATAATACCGAATGGTTCGCTTAGTCAAACCGCATTCCTTGGCTACGTCGTCGATTTTATATAAACTCATTTCCCTCACCTCTTCCATATATCTATAATGTTATGTACATAATTATATATAATATTAACGTTAACGTCAACGTTATATTTTATATATAAAGTCTTAGCGAGTTGAACATCGACTTCCATTCTCTATCTTCAACAAAAAAAGACCCGCTTCACACGCGAGTCTTCCTCTCTAAACTGTTTATCATTTTACCTTAAACATTCTGCTCATTCTGTTGCTGTTGCTGTTGAGCACGTTGCATTTGCTTCAACCGGCCTTCAACTCTGGTAAATAGTCTGAACGTATAGA
Organism: Paenibacillus sp. FSL R7-0026; assembly: GCF_038004485.1. Lineage (NCBI taxonomy): Bacteria > Bacillati > Bacillota > Bacilli > Caryophanales > Paenibacillaceae > Paenibacillus > Paenibacillus sp. FSL R7-0026. Next base: position 703,114 of record NZ_JBBORG010000001.1, on the reverse strand, counting down.
ACCCTGTAGCAACCAGACTCAGCACCAAAGCTCGTACATCTGTAAGCCAGAAACCGATAATGCCGAATACCGTAATAATCACACCAAATTGCATCATCAGATTGGCGCTATAACTTTGCGCTTCGTCCCACAACTCGGGATTACTCATTGCACGCGGAGTCCGATAACCATATATTCCGTTAATCATTTTCGGTGGTTTTTTGAACACCATGAACCCCAGAATGAAATAACACACTCCAATGATGATCCCTGCTACTGCTCCTGTCAAAACGTTCTCCCCTTCACTGTTGTCTTCCATAGACCTGCTTACACTGACACTCCGATGACAGAATAACCTGCCGATGTAGCTTCGCTTATTCAGGTTATTCCTGTCCTCTCCGTTCTCGTGTAAATGTCTAGTTAGACTTATCTACATAATTGCCTTGAAAAAATATAAAAACGGCTCTACGTATATACGAAGAGCCGCCTGGATCGTTTCGTAAACTTAGATATTCTTCACACGAAGTACACGCATGGCGTTCAGAACAGCCAGCACCGTGACACCGACATCCGAGAATACCGCTTCCCACATGGTGGCTATGCCAAACACACCGAGTAACAGGAAAATCGCTTTAACCCCCAGAGCAAACGCGATATTTTGCCACACAATCATTCGTGTACGCTTAGCAATGCGGATTGCGCTCGCTAGTTTCGACGGTTCATCGGTCATGATGACCACATCTGCCGCTTCAATCGCGGCATCTGAACCGAGTCCACCCATCGCCACACCCACATCGGCGCGCGCCAGTACAGGTGTATCGTTGATGCCGTCACCGACAAACACCATTTTTTCCTTCGGAGATTTGGCAGCTTCCAGTTGCTCCAGTCTTTCGACTTTATCCTGTGGCAGCAATTCAGCATAGACCTCATCCACACCCAGCTCACGTCCTACCGCTTCACCTACGGCTTTGGCATCACCTGTCAGCATGACCGTTTTGCGGATGCCTAGCTTCTTCAGCGCCTGAATGGCCGCGGCTGCGTCATCCTTCACTTCATCGGCAATGATCAGATGACCAACATACGTGCCAGCTTCAGCCACGTGGACTATCGTTCCAGCCGTCTCTGGTGTGGTATAGGATATACCCGCCTGCTTCATTAATTTGGCGTTGCCTGCCAGCACTTCCCGACCATCTACACTCACCTTGATCCCATGTCCGGCAACTTCATCATAACCTTCCACACCTTGCGTAGGAATGGTTTTGGCCCAAGCTGCGCGAATGGATTCGGCAATCGGATGATTGGAATTGGCTTCCGCAATGGCTGCCAGCTTCATCAGTTCATCTTCCGTACGTCCAACTTCTGGACGAATGGCTGTTACTTTGAATACACCTTTGGTTAGTGTACCCGTTTTATCAAAAACAACAACTTTCACATCGTTCAACGCTTCAAGGTAGTTACTGCCTTTAACGAGAATCCCGTTACGTGAAGCCGCTCCGATACCACCAAAGAATCCAAGTGGAATAGAGACCACCAGCGCACAAGGACATGAGATAACCAGAAAGACCAATGCACGATAGATCCAATCGGCAAATGTTGCTCCACTAAGTATCAACGGCGGAACAAATGCAATCAAGGCTGCAAGGATAACAACAACCGGTGTGTAATAACGGGCAAATTTACTAATAAAATGCTCTGTTTTCGCCTTCCGGCTGCTTGCGTTCTGCACCAGGTCCAAAATTTTGGATACCGTTGATTCACCAAACGTTTTGGTAACTTCAATCGTCAACATACCATTTTTGTTCACAAATCCACTCAGTACATCACTTCCGGACTCCAGCTCACGAGGTACCGATTCACCTGTCAGAGCAGAAGTGTCCACCATGGAACGCCCAGCTCTAACGATACCATCCAGCGGTACTCGCTCTCCTGCTTTCACGACAATACGATCACCAATCCGTACATCTTCCGGAGATACACGCCGGGTCTCGTCACCCGAACCCGTCAGGATATTCGCGTAGTCCGGGCGAATGTCCATCAGTGACTGAATCGACTTGCGTGACCGATTAACCGCCATGCCCTGAAACAGCTCCCCGAGCTGATAAAAGAGCATGACCGCTACCCCTTCCGGATACTCTCCAATGGCAAAAGCACCCAAGGTAGCGACGGACATCAGGAAGTATTCATCGAATACCTGACCGCGGATGATGTTTTTGGACGCCTGGAGCACGATATCTCCCCCGGCAATCAGATATGCGAGCGCATAGAGAGTAAACTGTGCCCAGCCCTCCAGCGGCGACCAGATTGCAGCTGCGAGCAACACAGATCCTGCAGCAAGACGAGCAAGTAACACTTTTGTCTGTCCTGCACCATGTTCATGCGAGTGGCCTGCATGGGCATCATCATGGGTATGGCTATGATCATGTCCAGCATGACTTCCGTGCTCATGTGTATGATCATGTGCGTGGCCCTGCGAATGTCCATGATCATGAGTATGCGAGTGTTTGCCATGTGAATGTGAATGTCCATGATTATGTCCGGCATGGTCATGACCGTGGTTATGCGTACCGGCTGCACTCCCTGTATGGGTGTGCACATGTCCGTTCACGTGTTTTCCTTTTTCCGAAATGCGAATATGCGGCTCCAGCCGAAGCACTTTGCGCTTGGCTTCTTCCACTACCTGTTCATCCATATCGGAAGTGGTGTGCAGCGATAATGTTTTGGTAACAAAATTGACAGAGCATTCGTTAATGCCCTTAATTTTTTTGACGCCATTCTCAATCTTTAATGCGCAGTTCGCACAATCCAGTCCATCAAGCAGCAGTTCCCTTTTCACCTGTTCCTGTCCGGTTCCCATGTGAATTCTCCCCTTTGCAGTACAATAACGATGTTATATTTTAATTGTATTCAATATATGAGCACTCATTCATATGTTTGGTTACCCCTATTATATGCACGCCTAAACATGAGTGTCAACAATCGTTGTTGATTTTTCATACAGATTATGCTAATAGTAATCATTTCGCTTTAGGCGGGTTTTGGATATAATAGAGCTATAGTTAAACTTTTGCATAAATCCGAACCAGTGAATTCCAATCAACAACAATTAGATCGAAATGGTTTTATTCGTCTAGTTGTTGTACTTACCAAATGGTTAAATCGAATTATGCAAATGTTGAGTTAACATAGGCGGTGATAGGAAATGGAACAACCGGTTAAAGCACCAAGCGAATGTGATGCAGCCTGCTCAGGTACTGAAGCCGACGTGCAGACGATTCGTACTTCACTCATAGATCGGGAGACCTCTTCCGAGATGGCAGATTGGTTCAAGGCATTCAGCGACCCCACACGTCTACGTATTATTGATGCGCTGTTACAGAAAGAATTATGTGTTCATGACCTGACGGTTCTGCTCGACATGGGACAGTCGGCCATTTCACACCAGCTGCGTTCACTCCGCAACATGCGGATCGTCAAGCGGCGCAAGGAAGGCAAGACCGTGTACTACTCTCTGGATGATGCTCATATTGAGCAGATTTTCCTGCAAACGCTCCAACATATTAAACACAGCTAGGCAGCAGCCAAGCCTGTTCATGCAGAAGAACCCCCGCCTCTCGACTATATGCCGATGGACGGGGGTTCTTCTTGGTAAGGGTACCGTTTTATACAGGATACAAAGTGACTAAATCTTCTGATTAACTATCTATTGAAGCTTGCCACTTCGGTTATAAAAGATTGTTCTTGTTCGGGTCGTACAGGCCGGATCTGTCCTTAAACCAGTTGAAGATATGTGATACACATACTTTCAGCACCGCGTATCCTGGAACAGCGAGCAGAATGCCCACGACTCCAAACAGATTACCCGAAGTCAGAATGACAAAGATAATCGTGATGGGATGAATCTTCAGCGTTTTGCCCATGATCTGTGGTGAGATGAATTTACCCTCGATTAACTGCACGATTGTCCATACGGCAACCATCTTCAGCAGCATCACTGGCGAAGTAACCAGGGCCACGATCAACGCAGGTGTAATTGCAATTGCTGGTCCCAGATACGGAACAACACTCGTGAACGATGCGATAATTGCAAGAATCAGTGCATAATCCAGGCCAATGACCATATAACCGATGTAGAGCAGAATACCGATGCAGAAGCTGACGATAATCTGTCCACGAATGAATGAACTGATCTGGTGATTGATGTCTTCCAGCACATGCATTGCACCTGTACGGCTCTTGATCGGCAGGAAAGACAGAATTTTAGCTGGCAGCTTCTTGCCGTCTTTCAGCAAATAGAACAGAATGAACGGAACCGTTACGATGGACAGCACGGTCTCCGTGAAAGCTCCGAGGAATCCGCCCAATTTGGTCCAGGTCGAGTTCAGAATTTCAGTAGCCTTTTGGGAGATTGTTCCCCACCAGTCCTGCGAATTCAGATTCACCGTCTCCTGGAACTGACCGAACAATTTACTGCCCGTAAGCTCCTCAAACTGCTGTTTTACCGTCTCACTGTACGTTGGAAAGTTTTCAATTAGTCCTACAATCTGGTTACGCACAACTGGAATGACTGCCAGCACAACGACCGTCAGAATGCCTCCAATTGCAAGATACAGGATCAGAATGGACCAGCCACGCTTGATTTTCCATCTTTCCATCACATCCACAATCGGATTCAGCAGATAGTAGAGTATGCCTGACAGAATAATAGGTAACACAATGGTTTTGATGAGTACTGCGAGCGGATGAAGAACAAAGGATACTTTGGTCAGAACCATCACGTTCAGTCCCACCAACAGCAGAATCAGCAGAAATAGCACAAACTTGTTGTTAAGAAAAAATCGCTTGAACCGCTCCGGCCAAACGCGGGGTTGCTCAGGTTGCTCCATAGGCGTGTCGTCCTCTCTTATGACCCTTAATCAAAACTAAACTATTAAGCTAGATAAATGCCCCTTGCATCTGAAAAAAATAAAATACCTTGTACAAGCCAACATATGTATAACACTCTGGATTTATACGTATGGTGCTGATTAACCGTTTCAAATTAAACCGGTAAAGTCATTTTACCCCAAAATGAGTCTTCTGCCCCACACCAATCATTTGCAAATTCTCCCTATTCAAAAACGGCTCGCCTCACTGAGAGACGAACCGTAAATTTATAGCTATACCCTACCATTAAGCCAGCTTTTACGCTGAAAAATGAAGATTAAGCTTTTCCCGCCAATTGTGCGATTAACTCATAGGAATGCAGACGTGCCTTATGATCATAGATCATCGACGTAATAATCAGCTCATCTGCCTGCGTCTGCCGAATGAAGGATTCCAACTGTCCACGTACGGTTTCTGGTGAACCATTAACAGCTGCCTTCAGCGTCTGCTCAACACCAGCTTTCTCACGGTCCGTCCATTTGCCTTCCATCTCTGCCGGGGGCTGTACCAATCCCGTTGTGCCGCGAATAATGTTCAGGAACTGCTGTTGCATCGTTGTACCCAGCCATGCGGCTTCCTCGTCTGTATCCGCAACAACAGCGTTAACACCAACAATCACATGCGGCTCCTTCAAGCTTTCAGATGGTTGGAAGTTGTTTCGATACGTCTCCAGTGCAATACGGGTGTAATCGGGCGAGAAGTGGCTGGCAAAAGCAAACGGCAATCCCAGCTGACCTGCCAGACGTGCACTGAAATCACTGGACCCCAAGAGGTAAATCGGAATGTTCAGTCCTTCTCCTGGTACTGCGCGAACAGGCGCGTGATAAGAAGTCGCCGAAGCATCAAAGTAGGCTCTAAGTTCTGCCAAAAGCTCCGGGAAATCTTCCCCGCTGTTCAGATCTTTACGCAGCGCCAGCGATGTACGGCGGTCACTGCCGGGTGCACGACCCAGTCCCAGATCAATTCTGCCAGGATACAGGGACTCTAATGTACCGAACTGCTCAGCGATAACAAGCGGTGCATGGTTGGGCAACATGATGCCCCCTGAACCCAGACGAATCGTTTTGGTTCCACCAGCCAGATATCCAATAACAACCGAAGTTGCGGATGAAGCAATACCCGGCATGTTGTGATGTTCAGCTACCCAGTAACGGTGATATCCCCAACGCTCAGCATGCTGTGCCAGATCGAGACTGTTGCGCAGCGCATCAGCGGGTGTTGCACCTACAACGACGGGAGCCAGATCCAGGATGGAAAGCTTAACGTCATTAATATGTTCTTTATGGGATGAAGCCGTATTTTCTGTAGTCATTATCGTTTAATCTCCTCGATGAATATATTTTTGTATATCCAGATATATAGATTAATTAAATCGCAACTGGATATGGTAATGTGATGATAAACTAGCCGTTTGCATCCGGACGGAATCCCTGCCTGCATATGCATCCTAGCTTCCGTTCCGGCATCCGGCTTATAACTCGTTCTGCACGTACTCGGCAAACTGACGGATTGTCTCTTCGTTGCGCCGATAATACGTCCATTGTCCTCTTCGCTCGGAGAGCAGCAAGCCTGCCTTGAGCATGGTCAGCAGATAACTGGAGATAACCGACTGAGCCAGTCCAGCCTTCACTTGAATCGTGCCGACACAGATTCCGTTCTTGCCACCATCCGGATGCTGAGATAGTTCCAGCGGTGGGAAGTGTTGTTCCGGGTTTTTGAGCCACAACAGGATTTGTCTACGTGTCTCGTTCGATAATGCTTTGAATATAAGTATAGGTTCCATGGGTACGATTATACCCCCTTTCATCCATTTTGCAAACACATGAACAAACAAACCGACTCATGATCGAGTCGGTCTGGTATCATATGGAATCCGTATCTGGATTCAACATCCATATTAGAAATTGGTTGTAATCGTCTGTTTAACCTGATCCAACATGGCTTGATATGCGGGTGCATCCAGGTATCCAATACTACCGAAGAGCAGATGATCTACGGCTTCGATACCTACAAAATCGAAGATACCTACGTCTGAAGTTAATTTCAGTCCAGCAGTCATGCCAATCTGATCATAAATTTCACTTGGTGTACCATGTGTGTTGATGATGAGGCCTTTTTTTCCTGTCAGCAATTTCTCGATTCCCGCTTCACCTGCTGCATACGCAAAACCATAGGCGAATACACGGTCAACATATCCTTTCATAATGGCAGGAAGTCCTGTCCACCAGATCGGATAGATGAATGTGATAACTTCTGCATCTGTAACAAAACGTTGCTCTGTAGCGATATCCTGTGGTGTCTGTCCTGCACGCATGGAAGCTGTGTCAGCTTCGGTCAATACGGGTTGGAATCCAAGCTTGTACAAGTCACGAACGACCACTTCATGGCCTTGAGCTTCGAGAGCTTCTACAGCAGTATTGAGGATTGCGTTATTCAAGCTGTCTGTGTGCGGGTGAGCATATACGATAAGATGTTTCATAGTGATAATCCCTCCAGGTTTTGGTTTGAGTTAGGTTGCGAAAATGGGGTTATATTGATACGTTCCCATATACATAGATATCTATGTATATGGGTAAAAAAATATTTGGGCTCCTCTGCCTCCATCCCAGTCAAATCTGGAAGGGTTGCAGACAGAAGAGTTCATTCATTATAACTTTCGGACAATAATGGATAACAAGCTCTCCAATTGCTCCGACTGTTCATCGGACAGGCCACTATAGATGATGTCATTAATCTGCTCTGATACCTGATGGAAGATCGGTTCGAGTCGCTTCCCCTGTTCGGTTAGGCGAATCATCGTCACTCGGCTATCTTCGGCACTCTTGCTACGTTCAACATAGCCAAGCTTCTCTAGCTTGTTGACCAGTACCGTTACCGTTGGTTGCGTGCGTTGAATACGTTCAGCCAACATCTTGATCGACAACGTCTCTTCCCGGTACAAGAACATTAATACATCTCCATGAGAAGGTACAATCCCTGTTACCTCATGCTGTTCCAATTCGTGTACAATCCGTTTATTGACATGGTCTCTGATTCTTGCAATCAGTGCAATTGCGTTATATTTAGGCATGACCTCATTATACATAGACATCTATGTATTTTCAAGTTCTTTTTTATAAAAAAGAAAAACAGCCCTTTCCATCCTGCTAACATGTGGAAAATATCGGGCTGTTTCGATTCTACTTTAATCCTGATCTATAATGTTAGATCTTAGCTAATCGTTTTTGAATTCATGTTGGATTCATGCTGAATTCAGTTAATCCATTGCGTGATTTTCTCAACGGATTGTCGGGACTTCTCACGCTGGGGCTCCTCTGCCCGATAACCGAAGGCTACCATCATAGAGACGCCCCATGCGCCATTTTCGAGCAAGCCCTCTTCTTCCATAATACGGTGGACGCCCTCACGGCTGAAACCTTCGATTGGACAAGAATCAATCTCGATCTGAGCTGCCGCCGTCATCATGTTGCCGAGTGCAATATAAGTTTGTTTAGATGCCCAGTCAAATAATGATCGTGGATTATCCAGAATCTTCTGGTTATTTTGGAACTTTCCATAAGCCTCACTTGTTAGCTCAAATACGTTATCTGGCATTCCCTTTGTTTCCTTCAGCATGTACTCCGCATAGGGAGAATTATAACTGGCATCTGACCGGGCCAAAATAACAACAAAATGGCTTGCTGTAGCCAATTGCTTTTGAGCGCCGGAAGAGACTTCGGACAGACGCTTACGCAGGTTCGGATTTTGTACAATCAGAAACTTCCACGGTTCAAGACCAATGGAACTTGGAGATAATCTGCCTGTCTCCAATATAAACTGGAAATCCTCATCCGAGATTTTGCGGGTATCATCAAATATCTTTGTTGCATGCCGGAAATGATACGCCTTTAAGATGTCTTCCTTTGTCTTTGACTTTGCTGTAACTTCCATGGAGCTCCACGTCCTTTTATATATTTTTTTATGTTGAACAATAATGTTTAAGTGGTTTCATCTCAAGTATTAGTTTAGGACCTATGCGCATAAATTAAAAGTACGCACATTATTGTTTCTTGGTTTATAAAAGTAAGTATTGGACGAAAGACAGCAATAATCCACTGGGCACTTACATGGCCTAGTGGATTATCTATAACTCTTTTCCTTTTAAATCTTGAAATCTTGAACCAGCTTATTCAGATTTAATGCACTATCTTTCACTTGATCAGATTGTTTAACTACTTCCACAGATTGCGCAGCAGAGGCGACCATGTGTCCTGCGATTTCCTGACTGGATGCGGCTGATTGTTCACTGGCTGATGCAATCTCGTGAATGGAGCCCACTAGTATTTTGATATTCGCAGTCACTTGTTGTGAGGTTGCATTGAGATCTTTAACGGCATTGGCATGATCAAGGGAATCGACATAATACTGTTCAGCTGTATCCTCTAATAATTTATAATCTTTGCCAACCTGATTGAACATAAAGGATAGCAACTCTTTGGCATTCGAGGATAGATTGGTTACAGACTGCATAACTTCTTCCGTGACCTGCTGAATTTGATCGGCAGCCTGTCTGGAATCATCAGCCAACTTTCGAATCTCGCTTGCTACAACCGCAAAACCCCTGCCTGCTTCTCCAGCCCTTGCAGCTTCAATGGATGCATTGAGTGCAAGCAGATTAGTCTGCGCTGTAACATCCAAAATAGACTGAGATAATATACCAATCTGATCTACAGCTGTTGCACGCTCCAGCGCTTCTGACATCTTCTTACTCGTATGATCATACATGTCTATGGCTGCTCGGCTCGATTCGCGGGCTTCCTGCTTCAACTTTTCAGCCTTTGTGCTGGTCACATAGGCGGACTCTGCTTGTTTAGATGTCTGTTCCGATATATATTCAGCTCCCTGTTGCATCTCAGCAGCCGAATGATTCATATTTTCCGTATGGGCTGAAGCCTCTTCCATTGCAGCAGAGAGCTCTTCAACTGTAGCTGATACTTCACGAATCCGTTCATTCAGACCAGCCATGTTCTGGTTGGTAAGATCGCTAACCTGGTTGATATGATGAGATTCCTGAACTACACCACGAATGACATTTGTTGTGGAATCGCTCATTGTACGAATAGCTCGTGCGATGACACTTATCTCATTATTTCCCTGTGTTAGATGCGGATCTAAGGATGCCGTTAAGTTGCCTTGTGTTATTTCTTCACAATAACGGGTGATAGCTTTCATTCGTTGACGTATACTGCGAATCACTACAAATGAAATAAGAATGAGTGCTGCAAGTGAAAACAAAAGAACCGAACCGAGCACCAATGCTCGCTGCTGAATTACTTCCTGTGTATCCGCATAGAGCTTGGCTGACTCTTCTTCGTTATGCGCACTCAAAAGGGTGATCGTCTCCACAATCGCTGTACTGCTTTTGTTAATTCTTCCTCTCTCTTCACTATCGTAGGTGCCCGACATCTTTTTGGTATCCATGATTTGCTCAATATCCTGATAATATGTATCCATCTTTGCTGCCAAATCTGCAAATATCTCTTTTTCTTTGTTATCCAATGTTCTTGCTGAAAATTCATTCAAGCCATCCGTGATACTCTTCTTACCTTTCTGAACCTGATCGTACTGTTTGTCGGTATACTCTGCATTATCAAGAACCTTTGTATAATTGGCGCGCATATTATAGAAATTACTTTTCAATTCAAGAACATTGGTTTGATGCTGGAAGCGGTCATTGTAGAGGATACCTTGTCCCATTTTTGCTTCGTTCATTCCGAAAATCCCAATCAGAAAGACAGTAAACAAGCCGATTAGACTAATTACAGTCATGATGACCATCGTTGTTGTTAATTTTATATTTTTGATTTTATTTCCTTTCTTATATTTTGGCTTAGACTGAATTGACATGATTATTCCCCCGCTTATGTAGTTGATAGCCTTATATATCTTATATCTATATCGTATGTATACATACTGTTTGTTAGCGTTTCAGGAAAATCGTCTTTATTCTTTTAATGAGAAAAGTAATGGGAGACAACAGAAAAGCCGCCAGGATATAATCCAGCGGCCTTTCTGTGAATATTTAACGATATCTGTGCGACCTATAGTTGCTCCATCCATTCATTTTCAGAAATGACGGTATATCCTTCTTGTCTCAGCAATGCTGAGGTGACACCTTCTCCAGTTACCTTGTGATTGGCAAAATTCCCATCATAGATCATCTTTGTACCACAGGACGGACTAAACTCCTTCAGTACCACACACGATACATTCAATTCTCGCGCCCATTCCAGCGTCTGATAGGCTCCCTTGATATACAGTTCTGTGACGTCCTTGCCACTTTTCTCGATCACTTTTGCAGTGCCTGCCAGTACGTCCTTGCCCGTGCCACCGATAATTTCAGCCGGTTCCCGTGGAGTGGAGAATCCGCCAAGCAGCTCCGGACATACCATCTTAGCCTGCTCCTGCTCCACCAGCTCCTGAATCTTCTCATCCAGACTCGCTGTTCCATTGTAACGGCAAGCTACCCCCGCCAGACATGAACTCACCAAATATTTCATCGTTATCTCCTTATACTCATTCATCTATGAAGTAAATTGTAACATATAAGATCAGGCCTATAACTCGCCTCTGGTGATCATCTTGATCCGTCCATCTTCCCTGTATTCAACCTGAAAAACATCGGTGCTCGACTCCAATTCAAATGTGACGATTCCCAATTGCTCGGCATTTCTGCGAAGTTTATAGGCGTCAAAATCAATGTTAAATATCTTTTTTACTATTGGTCCCACTTTTTCTCTAAGAAGAGACTCATCAATATTGTATAATTTCTCATGATAAGCCTCCATCTCTTCGATGTTGCCTATTTCTTGTTGCTCATAATAATTAGCGTCCCCTACGGTATAGCCCAGGCCCGCTTTTCCTTCGGTCATCTGTACAAAGTAGTTATCTTTAAAGGAAAAGGAGACTGTATCCTTGCCGAGTTCATCATCTTTGCTTCGGCTTGCTCTTACCAGATCAAGATTGGCTTTACCAGACAGAGCCTCAATCGCATTTCTGGCATCCGCCAGCGCTATCTGGGATATTTGATCAGGTCTAAGGTCGCCTGTGATTGAGACAGCCTTGTCCTGTTGCCATACAATCTCCCCATAACCATCGCCAGTCTCATTCTCTAACGCTAATGTCGTATGCGATATTGGCTCCGATTCCCCTTGCTTCATACTCACAAAACGTTGGACTGATGCAGGTTTAAGCGTTGGAGTGCTGCCTATACTTTGCAAAAGCGATGGAACTTGACGCAGATAACGGTGTTCCAGCTCGCTTGGCTGCATCTCACGTCTCATTCCTACCTCACGCAGATTTCCTGTTGTTGCATCGAGCCATATCTGCGCATACTCCTTCTCGCTTTCATTTCCAGCCTCTACATATATTCTGCCGGACACAGGCAGGTCTTCCACTTTCGTAATCTTTAGCTGTCTGCCCAGATCATCTCGCATCGTAGTCGCAACACTTCTTTTCATTTTGTCGGTTAGCAGATTCGTGTTCAGATCATCGGATAACTGTAACGCTGCTGTCGGATAGACCTGCTCGATCACGGGTTTTACCAGCTGTCCATCATCCCAGATCCATAGGAACAATCCAGCAGCAATAACCACCGCACCCGTGCCGGCAACAAGAGGCCCTCTTCTAAGGCGACGCTTGTGTGATACGTTGCCTACTTGCGGCCTGGACAACCTAGATCTGCTCTCTGGCCCATCTCCCTTGCTCCCCTCTTCCGACTTCTTCATCCACTCCACCTGTTGAAGCACCTTTCGCTTGTGATCCTCTGTAAAAGGAGACGACGCAAACGGTTCCTTCCGGATTTCCTTCTCCCATTGCTCATCCTTGTGTCTCATTTGCTTCGCTCCTCCCATTGTTTCCGTACCTTATCCTTACCTCGGGATAGTCTGGATTTTACTGTGCCTGAGCTGATTTTCAACATCTCAGCAATCTCACTCGTCGTAAGCTCATATTTCAGATTCAGCAAAAGAATCTCCCGGAACTTCTTTGGCAACGCCAGAACAATATCCCAGATTTCATGGATATGCTCCTTACGCATCACTTCCATCTCGGCCGAAGGATGTGCAGGCTGCTCTGCAATCATGACTCTTTGGCCCGAACCCCCACGCTCTGTCTCAATGGGTAACGTCTCTCCCCACAGACTGCTACGAAAGAATCTGGATTTTCGATATGTAAAAGTCGTGTTTCTAGTAATCGTCAACAGCCATGTTTTCAGTGAGCAATCTCCACGATAATGAGCGATCCCCGAGTACGCTCGAATAAATACCTCCTGAGACAATTCATCTGCCTGTTCGGCACTTTTTGTCAGAAAATAAGCGTAATTCCACACGTCATTTCCGTAGTCATCCATTATGCTGCTAAGTGTGTAATTGTCTATGGTCTGAGCCTGTGCCAGTAATTGATCATCCAACTGTTGTTCACCTCACTTAATATGACTGAGTCTACTGTGGTTTGGTTCCCTGTTTTGGACATTATTTCTTATTATTGTAGCAAAATAAAAAAACAGCGTGTTCAACATCGCTGAACACACTGATTCCTTCAAGTTTACTTAGTTAGTAATCTCTATCAGAGAGCTTTTAGGCGAACGCTCCACTTCCACAGTTTCTTTCTGCCCTCTGGTCTAACATATCATTTTCATCGTTATACTTTCACAGCAGCAATCATCAGAAACATCGGTCTCCGCTTCTCGTCTCTCATGCCTGGAACCTGTTCAATCATCTCTGGTGATGGGTTGGATTCAGCCACCTTTTGAATAGCAAACCCTGCCTTAATCAGTTCATTGAGATGCGTTGCCAGTGTGCGATGGTATTTGACTACATCCTGATTCAGAAAGTTCGCCACACGCTTGCCTTCATCGTGGTAATCATCCACGGGCCAGTGCAGAATCTCACCTGTGGGTCCGTAATACCAATCCTGGGCAGCGCGAGCGGTGAAGATGGGATGTTCGGAAGATAGTACAAATGTGCCCCCTTCTACGAGACAATCATTGATCTTAGCGTACACCGTTTCTAACCGTTCAATATAATGCAAAGCCAGTGAACTGATCACAACGTCGAATTGTCCCGGTGCAAAATCAATATCTTCAATCGCCAGCTGCTTGTACTGGATCTGCGGGTCGTCCGTCATTTCACGAGCACGCTGAAGCATATTTTCAGACAGATCTACACCGATCACTGAACTCGCTTGTTGCTCTCGTGCATACCGGCAGTGCCACCCAAAACCACATCCCAAATCCAGCACACGCTTGTCCTTCAAATCAGGCAAAAGAGTCTGCAATTCATGCCACTCCCCGGCTGCATCCAGCCCTTGAACGGAACGAGCCATCTTACTATAGTTGTCGAAAAATTCAGCTTCATCGTATTTATTTTGTTTCATCAAGAGATTCCTCCCGCCTTATAAATATCCACCTACTCTATCACATAAACGATATTTAAACGTAAAAGTTGCCAAGAGAATTCATGCCGTGTTATCATACAGAACGAACGTTCAGTATTATTAAATACAGAATGAACATTCAGTTTACTAACGGAGGTCATTATGAATACGAATTGGACGCATCCATTGGAAGGGCAATCTGTAGGTAAAGCTTTTATAAGTTACCTCGTGCCTTCTGTATTAGGGATGCTGGTAGTTGCTTTTAATTTTATTATCGACGGCATTATGGTTGGACACAAACTGGGTTCTACCGCGATGGCCGGAATCGGCATTGCCTCACCTGTCTACACACTATTTGTTGCCATGTCACTGTGGATTGGTATGGGCGGGGCGACCTTGTACTCCAACGCTATGGGTAGAAAAGATATCACATCAGCCAAACAAATTTTCACCAAATCCATTATGCTGATTATGATAGTTACGGTAGCCATTGGATATGTTGCATTTACATTCAAAGACAAGCTGGTATACTCCCTCGGTGCAAACGCCGAGACCTTCCCGTTTGCTTCGGACTATATGAATATCATGTTATTGTTCGGGTTCGTTTTCACCATTGAGAATGCACTCTCTATCTTTGTACGAAACGATGGGAATCCCAACACATCCATGTACGCTCAGATTACGTTTGCTGTAGCCAATATCATCATCAATTATATAACATTGTATGTACTCGAATGGGGTGTACGCGGTGTAGCCATCGGTACAATCATATCGGCATCTCTGGCGCTGCTTGTCCTGTTCACTCATTTTTTCAAAAAAACAAATAATCTCACGTTCACCCGGTTCAAATGGAACAACAAACTGCTGGCTTCCCTTCTACTCATTGGTTTCCCCAGCTTTCTGGCTGAACTTGGCATGTCGGTCTTCTCTGTCTCCCATAACATCTCGATGGACCGCATTGCGGGCACGGATGGTGTAGCATCCTTTACCGTGTTGAACTATATTCATGGTGTGGTACTGTTAGCGTTCCTGGGTCTGGCGTCTGCTGCCCAACCTCTGATCAGCTATTATCACGGTGCCAATCAGATAAAACGGGTACAACAAACGATACGTTTAGCCACTAAAACAGCTCTGGCATGCGGTCTATTGTTACTGGTTGTTGTTCAGATCGGTGCACCTTATTTCGTACAAATTTTTGGAAACTTCAGTAGTGGCGTAACGGATAATGCCGTTTACGGATTACGTATATTTACATTTGCCTATGTCTTTATGGGTGTTAACTTTGTCATGAGCACCTATTTCCAATCTGTAGGTAATGCAAAAATGGCCATCTGGATTACAGCTGCGCGTGAAATGATCATCATGATTGCGTTGATTGCGATACTCCCTTCATTCTTTGGTGTCACGGGTGTGTGGCTTGCCGTACCACTGTCCGAAATGCTGGTTCTTGCAACCATAGCCGTGTACTATAGAAAACGATCCCTTACGGATCGAATAAACGCGTTGCAGTCTGAGTAACGGTAGTTACCAGATAATTACGGCAACAGATAGAAAATCAATGGAACGTAATAGAATGTAGGTAGACCTCATAAATAATCTAACAGACAAATAAACAAAAGCCCTGCACGATCAATATAGATCGCTCAGGGCTTTGTTTTATCCTAAATTTAGATGTAAATTAGATGCGTATATCAAATCGACCATTGCTGTCTGTCGTTGCGTTTGCAATCTCCTTAGGGGTAGCTACGCCCATTCCATTGGATGGTGGTTGGGCAGGTGGAGCCTCCTTCGTAGCAGTTGTACCGGCTCCTTGAGAGCTTTGCTGTGCAATCTGTGACTCAATCTGCTTGATTTGCTGTTCAAGCTGTTTGGTCTTTGTCTCCTTCGTCTTCTCATCGTCCTTGCTGGATTGTACTTTCTCCAGTTGTGCTTCGAGCTTCGTCTTTTGTTTCTCCAAGCTACTTGAATTGTCCGAACTCGAAGATGTCGATATGTATGATGTAGTGGAGCTGGCTGTAGAAGATATATTCATTATGGTTCTCCTCCTCTTTACTTGGCTTCACTATACCCTATCCCACTGAAACGTACGTTAAATTCAACTGAAAGGTTGCTGAACGAGCTAAGATTCAGAAGTTGATCATCTGGAAGTATGTATATCAGCATTACTCCGTAGTCCAATTATTAATTCTGAAAGTCTTCATATTAATGAAATATTGATGCTGTCTTATCTATATAATTAGTTTGTTTCTCCGCAGAAAAAAGTAACAAAAAAAGACACACTCGATATCATCAAGTGTGTCTTCCTGTTGCTTGGCGGCGTCCTACTCTCCCAGGACCCTGCGGTCCAAGTACCATCGGCGCTAGAGGGCTTAACGGTCGTGTTCGGGATGGGTACGTGTGGAACCCCTCCGCCATCGCCACCAAACGCATAGCTTAGCTTACATTTCAGAGTGTTGTTCTCTGAAAACTAGATTCGAAACGAAACATGCGAATTATCACTTGCTATTTGGATAAGCCCTCGACCGATTAGTACTGGTCAGCTCCATGCATTGCTGCACTTCCACCCCCAGCCTATCTACCTCGTCGTCTTCAAGGGGTCTTACATACTGGGAAATCTCATCTTGAGGGGGGCTTCACGCTTAGATGCTTTCAGCGTTTATCCCGTCCGTACATAGCTACCCAGCGGTGCTCCTGGCGGAACAACTGGTACACCAGCGGTACGTCCATCCCGGTCCTCTCGTACTAAGGACAGCTCCTCTCAAATTTCCTACGCCCACGACAGATAGGGACCGAACTGTCTCACGACGTTCTGAACCCAGCTCGCGTACCGCTTTAATGGGCGAACAGCCCAACCCTTGGGACCTACTTCAGCCCCAGGATGCGATGAGCCGACATCGAGGTGCCAAACCTCCCCGTCGATGTGGACTCTTGGGGGAGATAAGCCTGTTATCCCCAGGGTAGCTTTTATCCGTTGAGCGATGGCCCTTCCATGCGGTACCACCGGATCACTAAGCCCGACTTTCGTCCCTGCTCGACTTGTAGGTCTCGCAGTCAAGCTCCCTTATGCCTTTGCACTCTTCGAATGATTTCCAACCATTCTGAGGGAACCTTTGGGCGCCTCCGTTACTCTTTAGGAGGCGACCGCCCCAGTCAAACTGCCCACCTGACACTGTCCCCGCACCGGATTACGGTACCAGGTTAGAACCTAGATACGATCAGGGTGGTATCCCAACGTTGCCTCCACACAAGCTGGCGCTCATGCTTCAAAGGCTCCCACCTATCCTGTACAGATCGTACCCAAATTCAATATCAAGCTGCAGTAAAGCTCCATGGGGTCTTTCCGTCTTGTCGCGGGTAACCTGCATCTTCACAGGTATTAAAATTTCACCGGATCTCTCGTTGAGACAGCGCCCAAGTCGTTACGCCATTCGTGCGGGTCAGAATTTACCTGACAAGGAATTTCGCTACCTTAGGACCGTTATAGTTACGGCCGCCGTTTACTGGGGCTTCGGTTCACAGCTTCGGATTGCTCCTAACCACTCCCCTTAACCTTCCAGCACCGGGCAGGCGTCAGCCCGTATACTTCGCCTTACGGCTTCGCACAGACCTGTGTTTTTGCTAAACAGTCGCTTGGGCCTTTTCACTGCGGCCCCCTCGTGCTATTCACACTACCGGGGCACCCCTTCTCCCGAAGTTACGGGGTCATTTTGCCGAGTTCCTTAACGAGAGTTCTTCCGCGCGCCTTAGAATACTCTTCTCGCCTACCTGTGTCGGTTTGCGGTACGGGCACCATCACCTGGCTAGAGGCTTTTCTTGGCAGTGTGAGATCATGACCTTCGCTACTATAATTTTCGCTCCCCATCACAGCTCAGCCTTACGATGTGCGGATTTGCCTACACATCAGCCTCACTGCTTAGACGGACATCCATCAGTCCGCGTCACTACCCTACTGCGTCCCCCCATTGCTCATAACGGCTTACGGTGGTACAGGAATTTCGACCTGTTGTCCTTCGACTACGCCTTTCGGCCTCGCCTTAGGTCCCGACTTACCCTGAGCGGACGAGCCTTCCTCAGGAACCCTTAGGCTTTCGGCGGATCAGATTCTCACTGATCTTTTCGTTACTCATACCGGCATTCTCACTTGTATAATGTCCAGCGCTCCTTACGGTACACCTTCAACCCTTATACAACGCTCCCCTACCCCTGATGCAAAGCATCAAGCCATAGCTTCGGTGGTGTGTTTAGCCCCGTTACATTTTCGGCGCAGAGTCACTCGACCAGTGAGCTATTACGCACTCTTTCAATGGTGGCTGCTTCTAAGCCAACATCCTGGTTGTCTGTGCAACTCCACATCCTTTCCCACTTAACACACACTTGGGGACCTTAGCTGATGGTCTGGGCTGTTTCCCTTTTGACAATGGATCTTAGCACTCACTGTCTGACTCCCGGAAGTAAGTCTATGGCATTCGGAGTTTGACTGAGCTTGGTAACCCTTGCGGGCCCCGCACCCAATCAGTGCTCTACCTCCACGACTCTGTTTTCCGAGGCTAGCCCTAAAGCTATTTCGGGGAGAACCAGCTATCTCCGAGTTCGATTGGAATTTCTCCGCTACCCCCACCTCATCCCCGCATTTTTCAACATGCGTGGGTTCGGGCCTCCAGTGCGTGTTACCGCACCTTCACCCTGGACAGGGGTAGATCACCCGGTTTCGGGTCTACGTCCACGTACTACATCGCCCTATTCAGACTCGCTTTCGCTGCGGCTCCGGCTCTTCACCTTAACCTTGCACGGGAACGTAACTCGCCGGTTCATTCTACAAAAGGCACGCCATCACCCCTAAAACGGGCTCTGACTTTTTGTAAGCACACGGTTTCAGGTTCTATTTCACTCCCCTTCCGGGGTGCTTTTCACCTTTCCCTCACGGTACTGCTTCACTATCGGTCGCTAGGAAGTATTTAGCCTTGGCAGATGGTCCTGCCGGATTCATACGGGGTTTCACGTGCCCCGCACTACTCGGGATCCGTCTCGGAGGGAACAGACTTTCAACTACAGGGCTTTTACCTTCTTTGGCGGGCCTTTCCAGACCTCTTCGCTTAACCGGTTCCTTTGTAACTCCATGTGAGACGTCCCACAACCCCAAAGAGCAAGCTCTCTGGTTTGGGCTTCTCCGCGTTCGCTCGCCGCTACTGACGGAATCACTATTGTTTTCTCTTCCTCAGGGTACTTAGATGTTTCAGTTCCCCTGGTATGCCTCTGCACAACCTATGTATTCAGTTGTGAGTAACTGGAAATTACCCCAGCTGGGTTTCCCCATTCGGACACCCCCGGATCAAAGCTTGCTTACAGCTCCCCGAGGCAGTTTCGTTGTTCGCCACGTCCTTCATCGGCTCCTAGCGCCTAGGCATCCTCCGTGTGCTCTTAGTAGCTTAACCATTGCGCTCGTGTTCGAGCTGTCGCTCCGCTTGGTTTGGACTACGTCCAAATCCAAAAGTCGCTCCATTTCGATCACTCGCTCCAGCAATCTACCGTTTTTATTGAAACTTGTTTAACACAAGTTCAGCTAAAAAGGAATGTTCTAATTCGCGTTTGTTTCGTTTCGATATCTAGTTTTCAAAGAACAAGCTCCATGCAAAAGCAAGCTGTTTGAGAGTTTGAGCTCTCAAAACTGAGCAACGAGTGAGTGTTTTTGCAGCTAAGCTGCGTATTTGAATGTTTCCGTTGCAGGAAACGATTCTCCATAGAAAGGAGGTGATCCAGCCGCACCTTCCGATACGGCTACCTTGTTACGACTTCACCCCAATCATCTATCCCACCTTCGGCGGCTGGCTCCTTGCGGTTACCCCACCGACTTCGGGTGTTATAAACTCTCGTGGTGTGACGGGCGGTGTGTACAAGACCCGGGAACGTATTCACCGCGGCATGCTGATCCGCGATTACTAGCAATTCCGACTTCATGCAGGCGAGTTGCAGCCTGCAATCCGAACTGAGACCGGCTTTGTTGGGATTGGCTCCATCTCGCGATTTCGCAGCCCGTTGTACCGGCCATTGTAGTACGTGTGTAGCCCAGGTCATAAGGGGCATGATGATTTGACGTCATCCCCACCTTCCTCCGGTTTGTCACCGGCAGTCTATCTAGAGTGCCCATCCGAAATGCTGGCAACTAAATATAAGGGTTGCGCTCGTTGCGGGACTTAACCCAACATCTCACGACACGAGCTGACGACAACCATGCACCACCTGTCTCCTCTGTCCCGAAGGAAAGATACATCTCTGCATCGATCAGAGGGATGTCAAGACCTGGTAAGGTTCTTCGCGTTGCTTCGAATTAAACCACATACTCCACTGCTTGTGCGGGTCCCCGTCAATTCCTTTGAGTTTCAGTCTTGCGACCGTACTCCCCAGGCGGAGTGCTTAATGTGTTAACTTCGGCACCAAGGGTATCGAAACCCCTAACACCTAGCACTCATCGTTTACGGCGTGGACTACCAGGGTATCTAATCCTGTTTGCTCCCCACGCTTTCGCGCCTCAGCGTCAGTTACAGCCCAGAGAGTCGCCTTCGCCACTGGTGTTCCTCCACATATCTACGCATTTCACCGCTACACGTGGAATTCCACTCTCCTCTTCTGCACTCAAGTCACCCAGTTTCCAGTGCGATCCGGGGTTGAGCCCCGGGATTAAACACCAGACTTAAATGACCGCCTGCGCGCGCTTTACGCCCAATAATTCCGGACAACGCTTGCCCCCTACGTATTACCGCGGCTGCTGGCACGTAGTTAGCCGGGGCTTTCTTCTCAGGTACCGTCACCTTGAGAGCAGTTACTCTCCCAAGCGTTCTTCCCTGGCAACAGAGCTTTACGATCCGAAAACCTTCATCACTCACGCGGCATTGCTCCGTCAGGCTTTCGCCCATTGCGGAAGATTCCCTACTGCTGCCTCCCGTAGGAGTCTGGGCCGTGTCTCAGTCCCAGTGTGGCCGATCACCCTCTCAGGTCGGCTACGCATCGTCGCCTTGGTGAGCCGTTACCTCACCAACTAGCTAATGCGCCGCAGGCCCATCCCCAAGTGACAGATTGCTCCGTCTTTCCAGTTTCCTTCAGGCGAAGAAAACAACTATTCGGTATTAGCTACCGTTTCCGGTAGTTGTCCCAAACTTGAGGGCAGGTTGCCTACGTGTTACTCACCCGTCCGCCGCTAAGTATCAAGGAAGCAAGCTTCCTATCAACTCCGCTCGACTTGCATGTATTAGGCATGCCGCCAGCGTTCGTCCTGAGCCAGGATCAAACTCTCCAATAAAGTATTGAAAAGAGCGATAAGCTCATTTTGAATCTGACGAGATTAAAAATCTCATTTGTGCTCCAGCCGATCCAAGCCAAGGCTCGTCTCAAACTTTTGCGTTCATTCTGCAAGCAGAATGTTTACTCACTCGTTGTTCAGTTTTCAAAGATCAAACTTGTTTCGTTACCGAATGTTGTTCTCTTCAGCAACTCTTATATAATATCATGTCCGAACCAACTTTGCAAGCTCTTTTTTTAAGTTTCTTTCGAAGCTTATTTCATTCGCTTGCCGCACCGTATATTTCGTGTTTTTTTGGCCGGAAATAGAATATACCATGTAGAACATACACTTGTAAAGAGTTAATTTCAAAACATATCAAATCCACGATCTAACCATATTGAGGACCTGCAATCTACAATGAACTCTTAGGTTCAATTGTATTATCCTGCAGCTTGATCTTCTTTATTAAATCTGTCTTTCTTCTATATATAAGAAGGTAACCCTCTCAACTCTTATATTCGAGACGAAAGGGTTACCTTCTATAGTAATCTATATTTATTTACGTTCTACTTTATATCCTTTATCCTCAAGCAGTTTCACGATGCCGTGATCGCCCAAGTAGTGTGCCGCACCAACAACAATGAAATACTCCTCACCTTTGCCGTTTTTCAAGTAACCATCGATTTTGTCCGCCATACCAATGTTACGATCAACCAGCATTGCTTTGTTATATTCCTCGTTAGTGGAGAAGCTGTTTGTCAGTTCAAGCAGTTGCTCGTCATTACCCGTTTTCCACATCTCAGCCATTTCTTTCACACTGTTATCCAACACGTCGAAGTTTTCGATTGTCGCTTTCAGTGTTTCCTCTTGTGTTTCTTTGGAAAAGTCGTTAAACATACCAAGTTGAGATTGATAACTCTCTAACTCAATAACTGGAAGTTTGCGCTCGATCGCTTTCTGGATGAAATACAGATCCACTCCTGCGGACGCTTCGTATCCTGCAGTTGTAGACTTCAAACTTGCAAGTGTACTCTCTACTACCCAAGGCTTAAATGCATCCAAAGCGTTAGACTCCAGACCATTTTTCTTCAATACATCACCCAGCTTAGTATACGTTTCACTGGAGATGTGATCTTTCAGTGTTGTACCATCCTGATACGAACCCAGACTCAGAACCAGCTTTTGCTGCTCTTCATCAGCGGCTTTGCTAATATCAATCTCTACCCCGAGATAGTCGGCTTCCGCAAAGGCTTCTTCAAACTCCGGACGCAATGGATAGAAGCTCTCATCCGCAATATGCATGGACCCTACCAGATAGACCGTGTTGCCATTACTTTCAACTTCCCACATGAAACCACGTCCACCGGTTTGCGCAGTTTCAGTTGCTCCCCCTTTGGATACCAACAGCACGGTGCGCGTTGCAGCATCCCAGCGAACTTCATAACCCGCAGCATCACCGACGATGCGGATTGGCGCATACGTTACACCGTTGATACGTGTAAGCTTGCTTTTGAGTGTAATCGTTTTGCCATCTACTACAGCCGTAATCGTATCATCTGTCGCAGTTGTTAGCTTCACGTCCATAGCATCCAGCGTAGTCCGCAGTGGAACCAATGTTGTACCTTTCTCCAGGATCGGCGCTCCTGTAGCATATTTCACAGCTTGGTCATTAACCTTGACGGAAGTTCCTTGTGGAGCAGCCATAGCTGGCACTGCAGATGCGAGCAAACCTACCGAGATGGTAAGAGATAAGAGCATGCGTTTCCAATTCTTCATATTATGTATTCTCCTTTAAGGAATATAGTTGCCAATACGGTTTTAATAGAATAGACATCCTTAGATACTACGGATAAAGGTGGGAATTGGTGCCACTCCAAAACGGAGCAGCACTTTCTCCCTCCTCCTCCTCTTTCAAACACTCAACCTAGATCTTATATGCCTTCATGGCTTTAAACAATTCCTTAAAGGTTGGGCGTTTACCGTACATCAGCACACCTGTGCGATAGATTTTGGCTGCAAGCCATCCGAAGATGATAATGGATACAATGAGAATCGCTAAGGACGTTAGAATCTCCCAAGTTGGCGCAACTCCTGCGCCGATTCGAACCAGAATCGCGGTCGGCGACGTGAATGGAATGAAGCTTGCGATTTTCAACAAGAGAATGTTCGGCGTAGAAATACTGAAGATCGCAATATAGAAGGAAACAAGCGACAACATCGTAATCGGCAGAACAGCCTGACCGAGTTCTTCAGTACGGCTTACCATTGAACCAATGGCAGCGAACAACACGGCATACAGGAAGTAACCCAGAATGTAGAATATGAGTCCGTACACAATAACTGCACTATTCACATCACTCAAACTCATATTGAAATCACCTAATACTGCACGGTTATGCGGCAGCAAGATATTTCCGGCAACCACCGCTCCGAAGATCCCAATTTGCAGCATCCCCACCATGAAAATTCCGATGATTTTACCAAACATCTGACTGAGCGGTGATACACTCGTAATCAGAATCTCCATAATACGTGAGCTCTTCTCAGCTGTGATCTCGGAGGCAATCATGTTACCTGTCATCATCGTTGAGGTAAACAGCAGGATGATTAGCAAGTACACCACAATATAGTTAATCGGGCTCATTGCACCTTCAGACTCAGTGCCTGCTCCGCTCTCATCTGTACTCAAACTTTGCTCAGTGAGCTTCACAGGTGTTGTAATCAGTTCCTTCTGCTCCGCTGTGAGTACATCCTTCACAACCACATCCAGCTTCACACTCTGCAACGCTGCTTCAATGGATGCAATGATCTGAGGTGATACGTCATCTGCTGAATATAGAATGGGCTGCGGGAACTCTTGCCCGGAAACAGCTTCAAACTTCAGATAACCATCGGTAAGCCCTGCTTCCGCATCCGCCGCAAGAGCAGCCTCATCTTTGTCACCACTGGCAATGAATCGATAGGCCTGATCTCCTTGAGCCGCAGAGAAGCTCTCCAGTTTCTCCGAAACTTCAGGCTGCCCTGTACTCAGAAGACCGATATTTACAGGATTACTGCTTGAAACTCCGCCAATGGAACCCCCATTAAATAAGGTAATGAAATACGGGACATTGAGTCCGATTGAAATTAAAAGTGCAAGTACAATGGTCGTCACCATGAATGATTTCGTTTTAACTTTGTTTTTGAATGTAAAACCCGTAATCGTTCCCATTTTATTCATTCGACTCACCTACCTCACGAATAAAGATTTGGTTAAGCGTTGGTTCCTTCAGTTCAAAGTGTTCCACTGTCGTCTGAGTCATGGCTGCTCTCAGAATCTCTTGAGCCGCTTCCACCTGACTAATATGTATCAGGTAACCACGCTCATTCCGCTCGACTTTCTTCACACCAGACAACTGTTCGAGTCCTTCCACACTACCAATCGTACCCAGGAATACCTGTTCACGCGGATACCGGCTCTTGATCTCCTTGATCTCTCCTTGTACCACCGTGTTGGAACGATGCAGAATGGTGATCTGACGACACAACTCTTCAACGTGCTCCATACGGTGTGTTGAGAACAGAATGGCCGTGCCTTCGTCACGCAATTCCTTGACGGTGGACTTGAGCAATTCCACGTTCACAGGATCCAGTCCACTGAACGCTTCATCCAGAATGAGAATCTGCGGTCTATGCACTACAGCCGCGATAAAGCCCATTTTCTGCTGATTACCTTTGGATAACTCCTCGATCTTCTTATCGTAATACTCAGGTACCTCAAACCGATTCAGCCAGTACTTGAGACTCTGATCTGCGTCCTTACCATTCATGCCACGAAGTCGTGCCAGGTAATTAATCTGTTCGCTGACTTTCACCTTCGGGTACAATCCGCGCTCTTCCGGAAGATAACCCATAATCTGTTGCAGCTCCGTATTATAGGGCTTGCCGTTGTACAGGATATTCCCTCCGTCAGGGTGAATCAGTCCAAGCACCATACGCATTGTTGTTGTTTTACCTGCACCATTGGCTCCGAGCAGTCCGTAAATCTCCCCCTCTTTTACATTGAGCGTGACTCCATTAACGGCTGTTTTGTCTGCATATTGCTTGACGACTTGCTTCAATTCCAATCGGTTCATCATTTATCGTCTCCCTTCGGTTATTTCCACTGTACGGGTGCATACCCGGCAATCCAGAATGCCAGCACTTCATCCAATTCCAAGTTACGGATTTTCAATACCCGGTTATTGGACAGCTCCAGCCTCTCCTGCGCTTCGCTGACCCGGGTTGTAATTACGCGAACCAGACTTCCCTCTTCCAAAGAAGATTCCACAACACCGGGGATACTCTCTGGCCTTAAGTCTCCTTCATACCAGACTTCCTTCCACTGATCGAGCACCATATCTTTCTCGGCCATCCCCAGCGACTGACCTCGGTGCATCAATACGATGTAATCCGCAAGCCTTTTGACTTCATCCGCAATATGTGTGGCTATCAGAATCGTGGTGTCTCCCCCAGCCATGAAGGTACGGAACTGCTCAACCATCACTTTCCAGGCAAAGGGGTCCAGTCCTGATGAAGGCTCATCCAAAAGTAATAATCTTGGGCGAGCTGCAATTGCAGCTGCAATCTCAAACTTTCGCCGCTCTCCCTTGGACATCTTGTTCAGCTTCACATCAACAGGGACTTCCATATCGTGAATCAGTTGGTCGAACAACTTCATATCCCAACGCGGGTACCAGTAGGACCGAAAATGGGCTGCTTCCTGTGCTGTTATCCGGTTCTCTTCCGAACCAGCGTTGTCAGCCACAAAACCGATCTGTTGTCTCAGTTCAACGGGGAGCGGCCCCTCATGTTCCTTCCCAAACCATATAATCTGTCCGGCATCTGGCAGCACTACTTGCTGCAGCATGTTAAGAAGTGTACTTTTACCTGAACCGTTATGACCGAGAATAGCGACTACATACCCTTCCGGGATGGAAAGATCAATCGGGCCAATAACTCTGCGTTTTCGCATTTTGGATACGCCGTTCAACTGGATTGCTATAGGTTCCATGTATGCATCACTCCCTTACTTCGCGTAAATAGTCTTCAGGACTTCCCGGAACAGGCTCTCCATCTCTTCTTCCGTGCACCCTACCGATTTCCCGGATTGCACCGCTGCCTGCATCGCTTCCTGTGCGGCCTTCAATCTATAATTTTCTCTGTCGCCGGCTTCTACCTGGGCCACAAATGTACCTGTCCCCTGCTTCGTACGAAGCAGGCCTTCATTCTCCAGATCCTGATAGACCCGTCTAACCGTAATAACACTGCAATTCAGTGCTCCGGCGAACTCACGAATGGACGGCAAATGTGTTCCCTCCCCCAACTGACCCGTAATAATTAACGATCTTAACTGATTTTCAATTTGGTGGTATAAAGGTTCAGCGCTATTTTCATTAATTTGAATGGGTATTTTCACATCTTGCACCTCGCCCTCCGGTACACTCCAGTCTGTTACCTGACCGTGCCGGTTTCATCCTGTATTCGTACATAAGCTCAATTTTCATTTTAATTCAAATCCCGTTGAACCAGCTTCTTCAGCGTCAAGCGACTAAACAGCCATAGTCCCGCTACGCCAGCCACCAGAGCAATCCACATGATCGGGGAAAGTAGCCCCCATGATTTACTTTCATCCAGTACAAGCCGTAATCCGTAACTGCCTGACATTCGAATCAGTAAGGACATGCCAATGGCGATTGGTACAAAAAGCGTACTGAGAAGCAAATATTTCTTGCCACTGTTCAGAAACTCTCCGTAAATATACAATCCTGTTACCACAAGTCCATAACCTGTACAGGTAAGGCTAAAGGCCAGATATTGATCCCATCGGAATCCTTCAGAATGAAGGTTAACCACAAATAACGATCCGTAGAAAAAGATACCGTTGTAAGCAAACGCCATTAGAGACTGCTGTAACCTGGACCACATCACCGCTTGTTCAGGGATAGGAATTCTGCGATAGTAGGCCAGCATCTGCGTATAGGAATCCTCATGTATGTAACGGAAGGAGCGCCTGCAGAACATAAACCCTTGAAATGGCAACATAAGTAAAAAGAAGGCATCCACCACCGGATTAATGAAATCTGTCTGTTGTTGTCCTACTAACATCACACCGCTCATGCTGCCAGTGTAAATCATGAATATTGCAGACCATAGCCATTGGAGCTTATCCTTACTCATCTGGCTGCGGGTCAGCCACCACGCCTGCTTCCATTCGTTCATATGCCTGCCTGCCTTTCACCTGTCATTCACTCACTCATCTTGCTTACTGTGTTCACTGTGTTTACTGTGTATATCAATATACACAGTATATAGACTGAAATCTCATCCCGTCAACCCCTAATTTTCCTGAATCAGGAAGACGGGATGGGACACAGTACGGATTTACGTTAAAATAAATTATAGTAACGAATCAAAGAAAGGAAGGTTACAGCTATGGATTGGCTGGTAGAGATCGGTTTTGTCCTCCTTTTCCTTATCGTCGTAATATGGTTGGTCCTCCGGGATGAGCCTCACCGTCATTCTGCCAAAAAAGGGAGACACCGCATCCGTCGTAACAACGGTTATACCGACTCTGCTTCGGGATATCCGGTCATTACAGGAGATGACTCCTATGATCGACATTCCAGACACACACCGGATCACAAACATCATGAGTCGGATTCTTCATCAGACACACATTCTCATCACAACAGCGATAGTGGTGGGGATAGTGGCGGCGGCGACAGTGGGGGCGGCGGGGATTAGGGGAATAAACGAAATTCCCCAAGCACAAAAGAAGGGCTGTACCCGTTATTGTGTAAACACAATTCGGATACAGCCCTTTGCCGTTCTCTAGCACCTGTTTACAGAAGAGGCCTTACGATTAAACGAGGTTATAACCACTAGGCAGACTGCGATCCCTGCGGATTGCACGAATCTGAGCCAGCGTTAACCGTTGATTGGTGGAGATCAGGGATTCCACATCATTGCCACGGATCAGATCATCCAAATCTCTCAAGTTGGTATTGCCACGGAAGACACGGAATCCACCTTGAAAGTTAGGACGCGTAAACACAACCAGCGTTGCATTCGAACTTGTTGAGAAAAAGCGCAGGCTCTCCACCCCATCCAAAATATTGTCCAGGTTACGAAGACCCGTGTTGCCACGATAAATGCGGCTTCTCCCTCTGTAGTTCTCTTCAGAATACACCGTGAGACGTGGATACGTTTGACTGACATTGACTGTTTTTTTCATTTACTTTCCCCCTCTCAAACTCATTCTATGAATGAATGAGAGAGGGAGCGTGGACGAATCGTCTACTAGATTCGTCTATTTTCATAGTTTCAGAAGGTCATAGTGACACACGCCCAAGTAGCCGGAGGTTATATCTATACTTTTATACGCCGAGGATAACTTCCCATACCGGACGTGTATGACCACCAGGATATAAGAGATACAGAAGAACATACACGACAACACCTGTTAGCGCTGATCCGAACCAAATCATGGACGTGAACTTGCCCCAGCGGCGATGTGTTCCGAACTTCTTTTTGAACCCCAGAACCAGTGTGGAGATGCCGAATATCGCTGCTACGGTAGCGAGGATAATATGAAAGATCAGAAATATCCGATAAAAAATCTCCAGATCCGGGTCCCCGCCCCAAGCTGTATTGCCCACGAACACTGTACGAGACATATAGATCACAAAGAAGATTAGAGCTGCAATCGCACCTGCTACCATGGCGGACTGATGAGCCTCACGTTTACCCCGAATAATCAGTACCCATCCAATCCCCACCAGTACTGCACTAATCACAATGAAAGAAGTACTGATCGTTGGTAGCCAAAAATACATATCCATCGTGTGTTCCCCCTCTTGTCAGAACATTACTTCATTATTTGGCAGCCGGATTGAGCGGCCCCCCTGCGCCCCCTGCAGGATACGAATCATCATCATCTTCCTGCTTCTCTTTCCGATACCATTGGAAAAAGACATAAGCCAGCATGGAGGCAAAGATTCCTTCCTGAATAAACTTCATTACAATGCCACCGACCTGCTGATCTTCCTTCGCGGAAGACAGGAAGTTGAAGAACGCAGGCCCACCGAATGAGCGAAGTAACGCCGTAGAATCTCCTGACACACAATACCGCATTGCTTCAGCCCATACTGCCGGGTTGCTGTACGTCTGATACAACGGCTCGGACGCAAAAATAATCAATCCACACGCAGGCGTGAGCAGTACCATATTCAGAAAAATAAAACCAATCTTGGATAACCCCGATGCTTGTCTGCCTTCTGGCAACGGATTCAGCAATGTCCACCACATGAGCATCGAGGTGATGAACAATGCAATATAATACAACCGGTGAACGGTAAAATTCAGCATGACGTAATCATGTACAATCGGTAGGTGATATAACGAGAACAGCCCGTTAAAGAGCACTGCCGCAACGATCGGATGAGCCAGGAAAGATAGCTGGCGTGTAGGCAACCAGCGCACGATTCTGCGCCATACCCAAATCGGCAAACCTTTCATCATCAGCGGCGGGGCTACCAGATAGGAGAACGCCATGCTCACCATGTGGAAGCTAAACATTACATGACCAAGTAGATTAAATGGGCCAGCTTGAGCCAGATACAGGACAAACAACCCTGTAATAAACATGATTTTCTGTGCAGCAGTCGCAGGTTCTGCATCCTTTATTTGCTCGCTTAACGGTCCCACAAGTACCAGATAAGCCGCAGCAATGATCAGAAATAAAGCCAATATAAGCGGACTCCATAAGTCGTTGAAGCTAAAATATTGCAACCCGAGCATACGGGAAACCTCCCCGTGACCTGATTTGGTTGTTGCCTTCATTACTTTGTGAAGATTCATTCGCCAAAAAGGGGAAAAGACGGCGGCAATGCGCCGCCGCCATCTCTTTTACCACCAGACCCAATAGAGTGCCATAATGATGCACGTAAAGGCTACGAAAAAGCCAAAGGCCATGAACAGAATCGGCATCAAGTGCCCTTTGTCCTTCAAGTGCATCCAATAACCCAATTGAACGAATACTTGAAGAATAGCCATGACGAGCAAAATAATAATGATAAAGGTTGTGTTGACCCCTCCGGCAGAAGCAGCCGCAAACGCAATCAGCGTGAGAATAATGGAGAAGATAAACACCACGACGTGTTTCTGTGGCCCTTCCGTCCGGTGACGGTGTTTCACAGGCTGTTGATCTGTCTTATCCTGTGCCGACATGTGCTACCCCACCTTTCCGAGCAGGTACACGACCGTAAAGATGAACACCCAGACCACGTCAATAAAGTGCCAGTACATTGCGGAGACGTATACTTTAGGTGCGGTTACGACCGTCAATCCTTTTTTGAACAGCTGACCGATAATGATTCCGATCCACACAATACCAAAAGCAACGTGGGCTCCGTGGAACCCGACCAGTGTATAGAATGCTGAACTGAAAGCACTCGTGGTCATGCCAAACTCTTTATGTTTCACATACTCGTAGAACTCGTAAATTTCCAGTGCGAGAAATCCCATACCCAGTACTACCGTGATGCCAAGCCACAACGCCAGTGCATCTCGCTTGCCCTTATGCATGGCCTGAATCGCAAATACACTCGTCAAACTACTGACCAGGAGAATGAACGTTGCCGCGGCCACGAGTGGCAGGTGGAACAGTTCATTCGCCGTAGGTCCATCATTGGTTTGGCCACGAAGTGCCAGGAAGGTAGCAAAGAGTGTACCGAACAGTACCGTCTCGCCGCCAAGGAACAACCAGAAGGCGATAAGCTTGTTACGGCCTTCCAGCGTTGCTTTCTCCGGTTCATGTGGCAATTTGTCGTTCACCGGTTCGGCATGTGAGGTTGTCATGTTCTAGCCCCCTTCTCATCCTGATCCTCCGGTTCAATATGCCAGCCATGATCATCATAAAGTGAACGAAGTGCCATTGCGCCAAATGTGATTACGAGACCAATAATAACTACAATATAATTGTTGAAAATGACATTCATAAATGCATTACCAAATTCGTCCTTGCTGAACATCAAGCCAAGTCCGGCGATAAAGATACCTACTGACATCACAAATGGCAACGGTGTTGCTGAAGGCATATGAATCGAACCTACAGGTTCTGCCGGTGTCATCTCCGTATGTCCTGCCATTTTTTCCTTCCAATATGCATCAATTCCGCGTACCAGCGGCGTCTGCTTGAAGTTATATTCCGGCGGCGGAGATGGAATAGACCATTCCAGTGTACGGCCGTCTTCCCACGGATCGTTTGGCGCGCCAGCTGGTTTTCTCGTTGTGATCACGATATTCACGAGGAACATGATAACCCCAACACCCATTAGAAACGCACCGACGGAGCTGACCAGATTGAGCAGGTCAAAGTCCTGATTCGGCAAATATGTAACGATCCGGCGCTGCATCCCCATCAGACCGAGGAAATGCTGTACAAAGAACGTTAATTGGAAACCGATCATAAATGTCCAGAACGTCCATTTGCCCAGTGTTTCGCTGAGAATACGTCCGAACATCTTCGGCCACCAGTAATGCAGTCCCGAGAACAATCCAAGTACAAGTCCCCCTACAATAACGTAGTGGAAGTGGGCTACAACAAAGTACGTATCATGGAACTGAAAGTCTGCCGGAGCAGATGCCAGCATAACGCCTGTAACGCCACCCATAACGAAGGTTGGGACGAATCCAACTGCGAACAGATTTGCCGCTGTAAAACGGATCTGTCCACCCCACATCGTAAAGAGCCAGTTAAAGATTTTGATCCCGGTAGGTACGGCAATCAACATCGTGGAGATGGAGAAAAGCGCGTTGGCTACATTACCCAGACCTGTTGTAAACATGTGATGCGCCCATACCATGAAGCCCAGGAAGGCAATCAGGATGGTAGCAAATACCATGGAGCTGTATCCGAACAACCGTTTACGCGAGAAGGTCGGAATAACCTCCGAGATAATACCAAATGCCGGCAAAATCAGAATGTATACTTCCGGGTGCCCGAAGATCCAGAAGATGTGCTGCCAGAGTACCGGGTTACCGCCACCTGCGACATCGAAGAAATTCGCTCCCAGGATACGGTCAAACGTCAAAAGTACAAGCCCCACCGTGATGGCAGGAAAAGCAAAAAGGATAATGGCAGATGTAATAAATGTCGTCCATGTAAACATCGGCATCCGCATGTAGGACATGCCTGGAGCACGCATTGTAATAATCGTTGCGAGAAAGTTAATGCCCCCGATGAGCGTTCCCAGACCCGCGATCTGAAGGCCGATGGTGTAGAAATCCACACCATGCGTTCCACTGTACTCACTGCCCGAAAGCGGCGTATATGAGGTCCAGCCAGCATCCGGTGCTCCGCCCATAACCCAGCTCAGGTTCAGCAACAATCCACCAAACAGGAATGTCCAGAAACCCAGCGCGTTAAGAAACGGGAAAGCAACGTCCCGTGCCCCGATCTGCAAAGGCACGACAGCATTCATAATGGCAAAAATAAGTGGCATGACACCAAGGAAAATCATCGTTGTTCCATGCATTGTAATCAATTCGTTGAAGACCTGTGCCGATACAAAATCATTCATAGGCTTCATCAGTTGAATCCGAATCAAAATGGCTTCAATGCCGCCGATTCCAAAGAAAAATCCACCCGCAACCAAATAGAGAATGGCAATTTTTTTGTGATCGACGGTGGTGATCCAATCCATCAAGCCCCTGTACCTCTTGACGCTATGCGCATGAGCCAAGGTTGTGTACCCCCTTCTTCGTCCTTGCTGTTCTATTCATAGTCCAATTTGTAGTTGGCCAGATATTCGGCAATTCCGTCGATTTCTTCATCCGTCAACCCAAGATCTTTGGGATTCGGCATGGTATTGCCCGGCTTCACGGATTGTGGATCATGGAGCCATTCTTTCATGTTATCCAGTACCGGACTACCTTCTTCCTGTCCCTCGCGAGAATTCAGCAAAATGCCTGCGACAGATTCCTTGCCGCCGATTCCCGTCAGGTTAGGTGCAACCGGTCCACCTTGATCACCAACAGCGTGGCAAGAAAGGCAGTTTGTTTTGAACTTTTCGGCCAATTGAGTGTCTTCAGGAAGGACTGCAGGTGCTTTCATCTGGTTCACCCATCTGTCAAAGGATTCCTGACTCACTGCTTTTACCTTAAACTCCATGAAAGCATGCGATCTGCCACATAATTCGGCACATTTACCGCGGTAAACGCCTTCATTCGGTGCAGAGAAACTGAACTTGTTAAGTGTTCCATCCGGGTTTGTGTCCATTTTGCCCGCAAGTGACGGCACCCAGAAGGAGTGAAGCACGTCAGCGGTTTTTAATTCGAATGCGATTTTTGTTCCGGTCGGGATGATGAGATCTTGAGCGGTGGTTACGTCATATTGAGGATAAGTGAATTCCCACCAGTACTGATGCGAGGTGACTTGGACCTTAAGTGCGTTTTTGTCATTGGACAGATCTTCGCCTTGGGCAAAAATCGTTTGGACCGTCGGTACTGCCAGAACAATAACCAGCAATAACGGAATGGCTGTCCAGATTACTTCCAGCTTGAAATTACCTTCAACCTGTTCGGGCATCTCAGTCTGCCCGGCTCGTCTACGAAACCGGATCAGAACATAGGCCGCTATAGCAAATACAATGATGAGCACCACGATCATAATCGCGATGGATAACTTCATCAGATCATATTGGCCTTGCGCTACAGGACCCTGAGGTTTCATTACCGACAAGTCTTCCCGCCCGCATGCGGATAGCAGCAAAGAGAACACCGCCAGCAAGGGGAGAATTCGCTTTGCAACCTGCCACTGTTTCATCATTGATCTACCCCACTTTTTTACGTTTTCGTAGATTACCGTTGTCGTTCGGTAGAAAGGCAACAAAAGGTACGTTTCAGCACGATACGCATAATCCTCTTCATCATACAGAACGCTTACAAAAACAACGCTTCCAGTACTCCCGTGATTTCCTGCTCAGGGCATGTCTGCGCATTCTTCCAATTCATTCTATATGCTTCAATCACTTATTAAATATAAGTTGAGGGTATGATTTTGTCAATCTTTGGACACATGTTCACAAATTGTTCACTTTATGTAAAAAACCGCTCTACAACTTGATTTGCAAACGATTTCAGTTAAAAGTATTACACTCTACATTTGAAAATTTTTGCCAAATTTCGGTGATAAAACTCGATTTATTGGTGATTTTTCTCACATTGAAAACATGTGCTATTATGCAAAAGAAAGATCAGAATTTATGGAAAACCTCTTCCATATCCATTCAGAAGACATGCCTATCGCTCCATACCGCTATCTTCAAGCTCAAAACAGCATGGAGCATTTGGGAGAAAGTTCAACTTAAGTCCTCTTCTTCACTGACTTCATCTCACGTGCCATCGGTCAGAATCAAGGGGCCATTCCCAGTAATCGCAACTGTATGCTCATACTGGACCCCCCAGCTGCCATCTACCGTCCTTACCGTCCATCCATCTTCATCCCACACAACGGCCCCGGAACTGCCTTTTGTAAAAATCGGTTCAATCGTAATAACCATACCCTCGGTGAGCATCGTGCCCGTTCTGCGTTTGCCATAAGGCAGAACATTTGGAGGTTCATGAATATATTGACCAATCCCATGACCAATGAGAGGCTTCACAATTCCGTACCGATACAATCTGGCTGTTCGTTCAATGGCACTTCCAATATCTCCGAGTGTATTCCCTGGGACTGCCTGGGCAATCGCCCGCTCAAGTGCCTTCTCCGTGCGTCTCATCAGCTTGCGAATGGATCTGCTTGTTTCACCAATTCCATATGTCCAGGCCGAGTCAGCCAGCCAGCCGTCTTTGTTCACCACCATATCGATGGTCACTACATCCCCACTCGCCAGCTCCTCTTCCCCCGGAAATCCGTGGCAGACCACTTCATTAACAGAGGCACACGTCGCGTACGGATATCCTTTATACCCTTTTTGCTCCGGTGTGGCTCCTCGTGCTGCCAGAAACTCTTCCACCCGCTCATTAATCGCTGTTGTCGTGATACCGGGTATCATCCACTGCTCAATATGCTGGTGACAACTTCGCAAAATTCGTCCAGCTTCCCGCATGTAGCCAATCTCTTCTTTGGTTTTCAAAATAGGGTCCACATGCATTCATCCTTCCCGCTGTAAGTGTACTCCCATATATATGCAGCAGGAACGCAAAAAAAACCGCCTGCCGGAGCTTATCGCCCGGGAGACGGTTCTATTCATTATCGGAACAGTATAATCAGAGTTGTGTGTTGTTTCAGGACACGGAAGAATCCATCTTGACAAGCTCATGCTCAACCACAGAAGTCAATTCTTCCTCGTATCCACCCGTAATCCGGTATTTTCTCACGTACTCCTTCACGAATTTTTTTGGATCTTTAGGACGGAAAATCCGAGTCATTTCCCTCAAACTTTCTTTGACCTCATTGTGACCTTTCGTTGCCATTGTAATTCCCTCCCAAAACGTTGAAAGTGAATGCTCCGTTTAGAGAATGCCGAATAAGTCTTAAATGCCATCCATGAAGTTGTGTGCGCGGCTTAAAGCAAGCTTTAGGTCGGGAACCTCGCTAGAAAGCAAGTACCTGACACTATAAATACCCGATATGATTCGGAATGAATCATAATCTTATTGTAGCATATTCGGAAGTATCTTACGACTTGACGATTTCCTCTAATAAATATAACGGTTTTCATGCCCAAAAAGTTTAATTCCGAATCATATGTTAAGATTGCCACCATTCTATACGGAATTAATATATCCAGCATAACACCGAACTATTCGGGGGATATTATCACGGACAACCCATACAGTTAAATTACTGGTATCCAAAGGAGGCGTCGTCTCATGGACCGCAAAGAACAAGATATGCTGCCCCTTTCGCATGAAAAGGTGGAAGTAGACGGAGTTTACATCAATGAAGCCGGACGTGAGGAACATCTGCACCGGGGGCAACATTTCCCGGCCGATCCCGTTCTTGGCAAGTCGGAATGGAAACTGACCGAATATGCATATGATAATCATCACGAAGGACGAACCGATGAGCGGTTGGTTCCCAAAGAAAACGACACCGATAAAATGGGCAAGATTACACACCCTCGGAGACAGATCGAGGGCGGATAACGATTTCGTTTAAAGCAATGTTTAAACGTAAACGATAATAGGGGCAGAGTAAGCTGTACAATGGCTTACTCTGCCCCTGTTTTCTTTTTCCTATGTTTTACATCCCCATCCGTTCACAGGCAAATCAATTCATCGGTTCAGTTCTGTCCATCTCTCTCATAACCTAGTTAAAAAGGTCAAAGGAGGCTGGACCGGATGTCCCCCATGAAATCGTCTAGCGGTCTGGATGAAAATATTGCCGGCATGCTTTGTTATCTGTTTACCTTTGTAGGTGGGATTGTCTTTCTCGCTGTGGAGAAGCGGAGTCGGTTCGTGTTATTTCATGCCCTGCAATCTGTAACGGTCTTTGGCATCATTATGGTCGGGCATGTATTATCGGCTTTCCTTCCGTTGTTCGGACCACTGGTGGCATCGCTGTTATCCCTGCTTGGTGTAGTGGTCTGGCTTATTATGGTCGTTACCAGCCTGCAGGGGAAATGGCTAAAACTGCCATGGGTTGGCGATTTTGCAGAAAAACAGTTGCGTCATCTGTAACTTCAAACAAAAGGTATACGTGTTCCAAAAAGAAAAGACGATCCGTTTCCGTTCAACCGGATGTGGATCGTCTTTGATTATAACGAGGAAAAAGAGTCAACCTCTCACCCTTGTGTCATGAACACGTGGCTTAGAATGCTTTTTACGGATCGGAATGAAACTTAGATAGGTACCACATCTCCATACCCATTCCAGCGGCCCATACTGGAACCAGCGCATCCACAGATTACTGGCTATGACTTGTACAATAACCATACCAATGCACACAAGGGTAGACACCGTATACGATACAGCAGCATCTGCAAATATGAGTTGGTATACCACCAACAAAATAATGGTCTGTGCGATGTAATTGGTCAGGGCCATTCGTCCGAATGCATGCAGGGGACTTAACAATTTGGCAAAGGTCATGTTCTGGTTCAATCTCAGTAATGAACTTAGATAAAAGATAGATACCACCGGACCAATTGCCACACCGATATGTTCTAATCGAAAAGCAGCATCCATATTGACTTGCTCAGCGGCAGCCATGCTCGCACCAATCACTTCATATAGAAACGGACTCATCGCATCCGGAGGAGCAAACCACCACATGATACCGATCCCCAAGATAGAAGCGATGAATGAAATGAACCAGATTCTGCCCAGATACGGAAGTCCTTTCTGGATCTTCTCCATTAGTTGATATTGACCTGCTGACAATCCCAGTAAAATTAAAAAAGGAATCGTTAGCATTTTGACACCTATCGCGGCTGCTGCAATAAATCCCACCACACCGATCACCAAATTCACAGTTCGAGGCGCCCAATATAACGGAATGACAACCAGCCCTATGATGGCGTAAAGAAATAAAGCTTCTCCAGACTGATACTGTTGATGAATATATCCCAGCGCTAATAAAATAAGCATCCTGCGGATATAGAGAAACAGCTTGGTTTGACCTTTGGGAGCTGACCGGCTTAGAAAAAGATAAAATCCAAGGCCAAATAAAAAACAGAAGATATCGTAAAAACGTGCCTCCACCAAAAAATATAATGCTCGTTGGATCCAAAAATCTACACGAGTATCCGGCTTCAACATAACCCACAATGCCAATACATTTACGAATGGTAGGCCTATCAAGGAAAACCCTCGAAACAAATCCAGAAACTTCATTCGATCTTGTTTTAATACAGGTTGATAATTCATCGTTCCTCCCAGTGAAATTATTGTTATGTAATCAAAAAGCGATTGGATCGCTTATCTCTTGGGTGTATACCCCCGTGCATGATAACAGTCTATCCTTCATTCAACTTGGCTTGCCATCGAATTAGGTGAATAACTTCTTACATCCGGCATAAGGTCTTGTTCCTGTA
The DNA here is from genome assembly GCF_038004485.1 of Paenibacillus sp. FSL R7-0026. Taxonomy (NCBI): domain Bacteria; kingdom Bacillati; phylum Bacillota; class Bacilli; order Caryophanales; family Paenibacillaceae; genus Paenibacillus; species Paenibacillus sp. FSL R7-0026. The sequence goes on along the minus strand of NZ_JBBORG010000001.1, from coordinate 664,459 downwards.
TTGTTCCTGTACAGCGGCACATTGGACGCTATGCTGATGATAAACAAAATAAAAAAAACACCGAAAACACGACTCTGTTGAGCCTGTATCTTCGGTGTTTCACATATAAAGAGGGCTTGTTCATGCCATTGAATATTCATAGCATAAATGATGTATGTCATAAACCATTCACGCTGTATATCATCATGATTAACCTGATTCATTATTTATCTTGTGAATCGTCTATTTATAACAGTTAACATAACAATCCTGCTGGATGATAACCCTAGCCTAATTCGGCTAATTAAGCTGACTTACCCGTCTCTCCGAGGATGGCATCTGCCTGTTGTTCAGCCATCTTGGCAGCCGTTTCCTTGGTACCCAGACCATTGAACAGCAGGTTCATGAAGATCGCCGTGAAGCTGCCTGCGATGATACCATTACCGAGCATAATCTGAGCCCAGGCCGGTGCACCTGCGAACAACTCAGGCACAACAGTAACACCCAGTCCCATACCTACAGAACAAGCGATGACAAACAGATTCTCATGTCGGTTCAGATCAACCTGACTGCCGATAATTCGAATGCCTGATGATACCACCATGCCAAACAAGGCCACCATGGCTCCGCCAAGTACTGCCCCTGGAACGAGCTGTGCGAGGGCTGCAATTTTTGGTACAAATCCAATGACCACCAGGATTCCACCAGCCACCACAATGACATCACGTGTCTTCACACGTGTCATCTGTACCAGTCCTACATTTTGCGAATACGTTGTATACGGGAATGAGTTGAAAATACCACCTAACACAATGGCTAGACCCTCTGCGCGATAACCGCGCGCCAGATCCTTGGACGACAGGTCCTTGTCCAGAATTTTGCCCAGAGCCATAAATACACCTGTGGACTCAGCCACGCTGACAATCGCCACCAGAATCATCGTCAGGATCGGTACAATCTCAAATGTCGGTGTACCGAAGTAAAACGGCTGAACAACGTGGAACCAACTTGCATCGCGAATAGGAGCAAAATTAACCTCGCCCATAAACCCTGCCGCAATCGTACCTACAAGCAGACCAATCAATACTGAGATGGAACGGATAAAACCGGTTGTAAAACGAGTCATCAGAATGATAAAGAGCAGCACGCCGAAGCCGAGCATTAGATTAACTCCGCTGCCAAAATCTTCTGATCCCTGACCGCCGCCCAGATCGTGGAAAGCAACCGGAATCAAGGTTAAACCGATGATCGTAACCACCGAACCCGTAACCACTGGCGGAAAGAGCCGAATAAGCTTCCCAAAGATTCCGGAAAAGATTAATACGAACAGCCCTGAGGCAATAATTGCTCCGTAAATGGCAGATACCCCACTGTTCATCCCGATTAGGATCATCGGAGACACAGCCTGAAATGCACAGCCGAGCATGACAGGCAGCCCTACGCCGAAATATTTATTTCCCCATACCTGAAGCAGTGTAGCCACACCACATGCGAGCAAGTCAATGGCAATGAGATAGGTTAGTTGTTCCTGTGTAAAACCCAATGCGTTACTGACGATCAATGGAACGACAACAGCTCCTGCATACATCGCAAGCACGTGCTGTAATCCGAGTGAGAACGTTTTGATTGGATGCCGATGCCGCTGAAAAATACGTTCGCGTGCCATATTAGTTCGTGCCCTCCTCGTCCGCAAATGTAACCTGTCCATCCGACAGGGCCCCGATGCGAACCAACGATTCCACACGGTATCCTGCTTCTTTCAGCAAGCGACCTCCCGGCTGGAATGCTTTTTCAATAACAATACCGATACCCACCACTTCAGCTCCAACCTGCTCCACAATGCGAGCCAGACCAAATGCTGCTTCGCCATTCGCCAGAAAATCATCAATGATCAGCACGCGATCACCAGGCTTCATGAACTTCTTGGCAACGGTAATTTCATTGGTCTCCTGCTTCGTGAAGGAGTAGACCTTCTCTACCAGAATATCTTCTGTCAGTGTGAGCGACTTCTGCTTCCGTGCAAAGATTAGCGGCACGTTCAGCTCCAACGCAGTCATGATGCCTGGTGCGATCCCTGACGACTCAATCGTCAGCACACGTGTGATATTCTCGCCTTCAAAGCGGCGAATGAACTCCTTGCCCACTTCCTTCATCAAAACCGGGTCCATCTGGTGGTTCAGGAATGAATCCACTTTGAGTACTTGCTCGGACAGGACAATACCTTCCTGTCTCACCTTGTCTTTTAACAATTGCATTGTAATTCTTCCCCCTGAATGCCCTCCGCACAGAAGCTAACATGCTCTTCCAATCGCATGGTAAAAAAGCAAAAAGCCCGCCTTTTCACACGCTGCGGAATAACCGGAGACGGGAAAGACGGACTTGTACGTATATGGACAAGCCGTATGGATGCTGCAAGTGTACTGGATGGACATAATGACAGGAGTTCAATCCTGTTGTGAGAAACTTCAAACAGTGTAGTCAGAAACAGATAAAAGCCACTTGAACCTGCTCTTCAGTCAAACTGTCTGAGAATGATCTCATGCCAACCCTACAAAACATTGCAACATCTTTCCCGTAGTCCGATCATTCCGGTGATCAGGTAGAGACATGCAGGCCTATTCCTGCACATATACGAGTAACGGCATATTTAATTTTTTGGCTCCATGATTCGTTACAATGTATGATCGCGAACCTGAATGTAAAAGGTTAAACATAACTGACAATGTTAGAAGTATACCGAATCGACGGCGTGAAATAAAGAAGTATTTTCATGGAAGTTGCGGAAACTTGTCTTAATTTGCAAACAGGGGGTGATTGGAATGTGTTTTTTATGTACAATATGAGAACGGAAGCGCGAACCTGAACGGAGAATGAATGGAAACGCGGCCTATATTTTGAATTGAATGATCAAAGGAGATATGCAAACATGAAAGGCGTACTTAACGAATTCAAGGAATTTGCCGTCCGCGGCAACGTCATCGATCTGGCGGTCGGTGTCATTATTGGGGCTGCTTTTGGTAAAATCGTCACATCCCTTGTGAATGATATCATCATGCCCCCGGTTGGAAAACTGATGGGTGGAATCGACTTCAGTCAGAAAATCATCAACCTGGACCGGGATATCAAAACAGCAAACGGACAGGACATCACCACACTCGCTCAAGCCAACGAAGCTGGGGCTACGGTAATTGCTTATGGTCAGTTCATCAACGTCATGATTGATTTTCTTATCGTTGCGTTCTGTATCTTCATGCTTGTGAAGGGCATCAACTATCTGAAAAGCAAAGAACACAAAAAGCCCGAGCCGCAAAAAACGACCAAGGCTTGCAAGTATTGCCTATCGGAAATTCCGGCCGCGGCTACCCGCTGCTCACACTGTACTTCAGAGCTCGAAGCTGAAGGCACCGGCGCTCTAGCATAATCACAATGAACGTTTAAAGACGCACCGAGTTGAATTACGGATATAAATCCTGATGCGGGGGACAACCTCTTACTTGCTAGGGTTTATGTATGAAAAGCTAGCCATATGGGCTTCATTAACAATGGGTTGCGTAGCTTAAAGGTTTGAAGGTTCCACCGTAAAGGTGGGGCCTTTTTTGTGCCTATCATACATGTATTACATATGCTCCCCCATGAATTTCATTCGCGGCCATGCTCATGAATTAGAAACGGCGTGGCAGCAAATGCTCCAGGATCGACTTCAGATCTTTATCTTCTTTGTAAACTTCTTCCCCAGTATCAAGCTCTGTCACACGAATATATTCAAAGTTTGCCGAAGCATCCACTGGCTTGAACAACAACTGGGCCTCATCTTCCAAACGTACATTAAATCCCATATCCTTAAACATGCTGCTTAACTGACTGTTAGCCGGTTCCTGACCTTGCCCTACAAATATAAGTCCTCTAAGACTTTTACGTTCCTGAGGTTGCGGATAAATCACCTGAAAGTGTACAATGCATTCCATACGATGGTTCCCCTTTCGTTTAAAACATACTTTGTGAAATTTTGAACTTTAAAATCTGCTATATAAGGAGATACGTTTCATGACCCCAGAACGTTTCGACATTTATGACGATCAGCAAAATTGGATCGGCACTTCACTCCGCAGCGAGGTCCATGCCAAAGGATATTGGCACCGTTCATTCCACTGCTGGATCGTGCGTGACAAAGACGAGCAGCGACGGGTTCTTTTTCAGCGGCGGCGTGATATTAAGGATACCTTTCCCGGATGTTACGACATTACAGCAGCAGGCCATCTTACCGCAGGTGAACAACTGCAAGACGCCAGTCGTGAGCTGGAGGAAGAACTGGGTGTTTATACTCCATTCGAGGCACTAACCTATCTACTCACGGCTACACAGCAGCTCCAAGGAGAGGTGCGTGGTGTCCCATTCATAGATCGGGAATTCAGCGCCGTCTATGGATTATGTCTGAACCAGCCGCTCGAAGCCTACGTTCTGCAGCCCAGCGAGGTGGATAGCCTGTATGAAGTGCCGCTGGATGATCTACTCGCTATGTTCCGTGGCGAGATCGACGTCATCCAAGCTACAGGAGTTCAGACTCAGCCATTGATATCACCACCACATTCCATCGGTCATAAGGACCCGTCAAGCAGTGATCATGCAGCTGATGAACCGGAACGTATCGTTCGCGAGATTCGGGCAACGGAATTTGTACCCCATGGTACAGCTTATTATACGGACGTGCTGGAAGCTCTGTATCACGTGCCCAAAGAATGACGTGTACAATCCTGTTCAAACCGATCCAGTTCAATCGAATGTTCATAGCTTCATTTTCTCAAAAATAGCATAACTTCATACCTTTACTATCGACTTGACTGGGAACAGATGCTGTGACGAACATCACTGTCACATCTCAAACCAGCACAAACAGGCGTCTGCCTTTGGGCAGCGCCTGCTTTATGTACACACGTATTCGTTTCATCAAGATAGGTACCTATGAGCTGGCATGTTCACTCCATCAGAGGTGAATTAGTTGCCGATCTGTCTAGCTCTGGTCACCCTCTCCTGAAGGAGAAGACCAATAACGCGCAGAGAGTTCTTCGTACCGATGCCCGTAGCGGGACTCCAGTTCCTCACCCATATCCTGTTCCAGTTCGTACAACACCAGCTCTTGAGCAAAATGATTCAGCAGCAGCCCGGTCATTACCGGATGCTCCGTAACTAGTGCCTGTGTGGCGCATGATTCACCGCGCATGCCTAACATGCACCAGCGGCGATCGACCACCAGGGAAAATTTCCGACCATTACCTGTACCATACATAGGCAAACCCGGCCAAGGGACAGGCTGATCGAGCATGCCTTCGCCACCATCACACGACCATAACAGCCGCACACCCCGAGCTTCAGCCTGCTGTAAGTCATTACGTAGCAGCTCTGCCTCTTCACGCCAAACGTCTACGACAATCTCGTGCTGAGCCTCGGCCAATTCACGGCTCAGATTCTCAAACACATTCTTGTCACCTTCGACGTTATAGAAGACAGGCTTCTCCGGTTCACTCTTGGGCATGCTGCTCTGGACATAATCCAGCGAGGTACGCATTTGATCGGAGATCATACGTGTCATCTCCTCTGGCTTCAGCACACTATACTTCGCCGGTTCCCCAGGACTACACCGCAAGAATCCACGCTGTTCCAGCCGTTGCAGGGTCGCATATACATTGGAACGGGACACGCCCAGCCGCTTCGCAACCTCATATCCTGAGGCTGATCCCTGACGGGCGAGTTCCACCATAATTTTAGATTCCATCTCGGTAAACCCGAGATGACGCAAATGATGCAGCAGTTGGTCCATATTCCCGTCCCCCCATGCTGTCAGCAACCTGCACTGCCTCACACTGATGCGGCAGTGCTTCTACTGCATCAGATCAGATCTGTTCGGCACCACAGCGCGGGCACCACTTCGACCCTTTGGGTAGCTCGGCTGCACAAATCTGACAATTCACCATTTCACGTGATACTTCGGTCTGTACGTCCACCGTGTTCACGATCGGGTTGTTTTCTTTCCAGTAGCGGATGCGTTCGTCCAGTTCCTGCTGACGCTCACGTTCCCGTTGCATCTCTTCATCTCTGCGACGTTCCCACTCGGCATCAAACGCTTCCTTTTCTTCCTGGGTAAATTCCGTACTGTTATATTCCGATTCCGTTTCCAGATCCGCTATGGACGGAATGACCGTATGGTACGGCTCGTCTTCCTCCAGTTCCAACTCAGGTGGCGCATCGTAGAAGTCCGGCTCTGGAGTTGGGGTCTGAGTTACAGCTGCCTCCTGTCTCGCGGCTGTGGTGGCTCCTGCGACTCCTACTTTGGGCGCTGCTGTCTTGAGTTCACCCAACTTGCGTCCGCATTTAGGGCAGAAGTTGGCATCCAGGGAAGCGACGTGTCCACACTCGCACAACCGTTCGTTCTTAAGTTGTGCAATCTTGTTGCGCAGACTATCAATCTCGTCCTGCAATTCGTCGCAGAGCTGCGACAGATCCACCATCTCTTTTTCTGCACGCGTCATATCCTGTGCCCGATAACCCTCATAGAAGATGCGACCCATATCTGTAAAATGGACTTCCTGTTCCTGTTGCAAGCCCACAATCTGGTTGTTCAGTTTCCCAATCTCAACGGCGTGTTGGGCACGCTCTGTTGCTTTGTTCGCTCCGTCTTTGATGCGCTGAAGCAGTTTCATGACCATTCCTCCTCTGTCCCGTCAAAACCAATATTATCATTTCTATTTAATAGTAAATTAGCATATTACATCTTTCATGCAAAATGCTCAGGCATATAACTTATACGATATCATGCCAAAAAGTTGCGTAATCTCGTGCAGGTGCCCGTTTTATACCGATACTGGATGAAATCGGGGGCTTTCGTCAAGACCATATGTTCGGGTATAATGAAGCTTTGACCATACTTAACCGCCTGATTAGGCGACTAACTCTATCATACCAATTTACAATGCGATTGTGAAAAGGGCAAATGGTTTACTTTTAGCCGGGATAGTCCTATCCCTGAATGCATACAGAGGTGGATGAAACATGTTAAGTCCGAACTCAACGTTCTACCCCCGTCCGCTCGGGGTTACCCCGGCGGCGTCCCTGCCCCAGTCCCCGTCTGCTCCGCTGGAGACCAGTCGGCAACTCGTGGGTAATGAGCAACAGGATGCCTTTTATTTTCGTTCTCTGGAAGAGGCAGGTATCAAGTTAAATGCACCACAAATCTCGGCAGTCCGTCACGGCAGAGGACCGATTCTGACGCTCGCCGGAGCCGGTTGTGGCAAAACAACTGTACTCGCTGCAAGAGCCGGCTACCTCATAGAGGTCAGCGGCGTACATGCAGGCAGTATCCTGCTGGTGACGTTCACGAACAAAGCCGCCACCGAGATGAAAGACCGGATCGCCGCATTGCCAGGCATACGCCCGGCAGCCGCGAGAGCCGTACAGGCTCGCACCTTCCACTCTTTTGCGCTGACATTATTGCGTCATTACGGTGTGCAGGAAGAGATCTTTGGCGAGTCACGGGCCCAACATACCGTACTGAAGATGCTTCTTCGCCAAAATGGCATGAGTGAAGCCTTCCAGCCTGAAAGTCTTCTGGCCATGCTGTCCGCATGGAAGATGCAAGGATCGGAAACAACCGATCTGCCTGAAAAATCACAGGAAGAACGCGATGCCAAGCGTGTCCTGCTTGGTTACGAAGCCTGGAAGCAGGAGCGGGGCAAAATGGACTTTGATGATATATTACTGCGGGCAGCCGCTCTGCTTCGTGATCCTGCTGTTCTGGGGCCGCTTCAGAAGCGTTTCCAGTACATTATGGTTGATGAGTTCCAGGATACCAATCATCTGCAATATGAGATTGTGCAAAAACTGGCTTCCGCTCACCGCAACCTGATGGTTGTGGGAGACGATGACCAGACGATCTATACCTTTAATGGCGCACGCCAGGAATCAATTTTGGAATTCGATAAAGTATACCCTGGTGCACGCATTGTGACGCTGGATATTAATTATCGCAGTGATGCACGCATTCTGGGACTCGGAAGTGAACTTGTTGCCCGCAATAAACGCAGACGTGACAAACGGCTACGTGCCGCCGGAAACCGTGGAGATGCGCCTCGCTTCGCTACACCTTCTAATGCAGAGGAAGAAGCGGCGTGGGTGGTAAACCAGCTGTGCCAGCAGGTCGAAGAAGGACAGCACACCTATCGCGATATTGCGATTCTTCACCGGACAGCAAGTAGCAGCCGGGCTGTATTCGAGCAGCTTGTGTTGAAAGATGTGCCTTTTGTACAGCATGGTGCTTCCCCGGTGTTCTATGACCAGTCTCTCATCAGACCCCTGATGGATCATTTGCGTCTGTCCCTTGATCCAAGAGCCATGGATGCTCTTCCAAGTGCACTGGGTCCGCTCTACGTCTCACGCGATGCGGGTCTGGAATGGATACAGCGTTGTGAACAACAACAGGCCAAGAAATACCCACTCATCCATCTGGTGAAATGGGACAAGCTGAAACCGTTCCAGCAGGAACAGGTCAAGGAACGCATCAAGCTGATCAAATCGCTATACAAACTAAAGCCCATCATCGCCATTCAGGAGATGCGCAGGCAGTTCTACGACAAGTATATGGAAAGTGGTGATCCCAGCATCTTCACCCATTATAAGGAAACGATGCTGGAAACCCTGGATGAATTCGAAGCTGCCGTCAAAAAATTCGAAACGGTAGAAGAGTTCATCCAATTCGCGGATGAGCTGTCCCGCAGACACCGTGAGATGGAATCTTTGCGCCGTGCGCAGGATAGTGACGCGGTACAGCTGATGACGATCCACCGGGCCAAAGGATTGGAGTTCCCTTGTGTGTACTGGATTGGAGCCAGTGAAGGCATTGTGCCTCACAGTACCGCACTACGTCAGGATATTCCTGAGGATCAGAAAGCTGCGCTTGCTATGCAGCAGACAGATGCCGAACTGGACATGGCGCTGGAGGAAGAACGCAGGCTCGCCTACGTTGCCATCACACGGGCCAAGCAGTACTTGTATGTCACCTCACCGGCGAGCCATCATGGAAAACCAGCGGATGTGTCCCGCTTCCTGCTTGAAGCCTTCGGCATGGAAGTTCCGGACAAACGCAAACCTCGTGAGGAGAGCCGGACGAGCAGTCAGGCTTCATATGGTAAAGGTAATGGACAGTATGCCCGCTCGGGCTCAGGTGCCCGTTCCGAAGGTCGGGATGTGGCACAGCGTCGTGCCATCAGCCACAGTGACCGTCGTGACTACGAGGTCCACAATGAACGTGATGAGGATCGCCTCGGTGAACGACGTGGCAGTGGGGAGATTCGCAACCATAAGGCATTCAGCACCACAGGTCTGAGTCCAACAGCTACAAGTTCCTCCAGTTCACATTCGCACACTTCAGGTTCAGGTAATGCTGAGCGTACGGAGACCGTTGCGGTCTGGAAGTGTAGTTCATCCACCTGTAAAGCTTGGCTAAGACAGAAGCCGGCTGTGCCTTCAAAAGCAACCAAGAAGGCATCCTCGGGCCCTCCCGCCTGTCCCCTGTGTTCAGGATCGATGGAGGCCGGCACCCGCCAGGTGCCCGTAACGGGGAGATTTGGGAAATAACTCAAAGGAAAAGGTAATGGCTGGTCATATGTGACTGAACATGTGGATGAGTAAATAACACACGAGCACAGTAGCTCGTTTCAGGGCGCTTTTTGCTGTTTATTAACAGTAGAAGCGTCTTTTTTCCATTTCAGAATGGGGGTTGGATTATGCAGGACGGCAAACAACATCTGTATGTATCGGTAACTCATAACCTGATTGAACGAACAAAGAACGAATCTACACCCTTTGAAGTGTTGGTGGATGACGAACAGTTGGGCCGATTGAAAGATCTGATGAAGGTGCTGGAGGATGACGATGCCTATACATTGCAACGGGCTCCCGTACCCTACAAATCAGCAGACCACGATGAGGCAACAGAGCAATTTTCAGATGGCATGACCTTGCTGTATACCTTTCTGTATGACCATGGCACGCCGGATACCCGGCAGGCAATTGAGAGCATGAACGTGCTTCCAAGGCTGCAGGATACGGATTATGATGACCCTGGGTACGAGAACTCACCACTGAATAAATGACCTGATGCCAAAAAGCATGCGTAACCGCAGATCACGCGGAAGACGCATGCTTTTTAATATAATGAAGGACAACTGCCATGTAAAATGGACTCAATCCAGACGAATCTCCTGCCCTTTCTCAGCGGACTCGTAGATTCCGCACAACATGCGCGTGGAAGCCACACCATCCGCAATTGGGCTGATCGGCTCTGTACCGTTCAGGCAACAATCCACAAAGTGGTCAATCTGGTTCTGGAATGCACTATGAATATGGAGACCCGTATTGTCCGTCTGGGGTTCAATATTCAGGATGGTATTATTTTTCTCCGTGACGATCAGTGTCTCTGGCTCCAGTTCGAACCCACCACGCTCGCCGTATAATTTTACCGAAGATTCATCTCCGCGTGCATGAAGGGTAAAGCTCACATCCACAGCTAGCGAAGCTCCATTTTCAAAACGAATGAGTGCATTCGCCATATCTTCTACGTCATTCACAGCTGCGCTGTAGTCGGCTGCTTTGTAAAAAGAAAGATGTTCGATATGGGCACGATTGCCCAACTTCCGATACGTATTACCACTGACCGAAACAGGTTTCGGCCTGCCCATGAGGTACCAACATTGGTCGATAATATGTACGCCGAGATCAATCAGGGGGCCACCACCGGAATGGCTTTTGTCTGCAAACCAACCGCCTGGATTGCCGTGACGCCGCAGAATGGAAGCTTTGGCATAATACAGTTCACCAAACTCCCCGGCATCAATGAATCTGCGCATCATCTGCATATTGTTATCATACCGACGCACAAATCCAACGATAAAAGTACGTCCGCTCTTATTCACCGCTTCTTCAATCCGCAGTGCATCTTCCACATTGGTTGCCACCGGTTTCTCCAGCAATACATGCTTGCCTGCCTCCAGTGCAGCAATGGCAAACTCAGCGTGTGTATTATTCCAAGTACAGATACTGACGGCATCCACATGCGGGTCCTCCAGCATCTCCCGATAATCAGTGTATACGGATTGAGCATCATACTTCTGCGCAGCAGCCTTAGCCCGCTCTTCGTTCAGATCGCAAATGGCATAGATGACGGCATCCTCGTTTTTGGCATAACACCTCATATGAAGATCCGAGATTGATCCCGTACCGATCATTCCGATGTGCAACATTTGTTTCGTGCTCATCATCGTCCTCCCTTCCTTTTCCACAACTTCCACAACATCATTATTGTCTAGTCTGCCCGCAGCAAGCCTTCGTAAATACCCGGCGTTGAATTTTCAATCTTCACGGCACCCAGCGTCCGGGCGTAGAAATCCACAGGTCCCGCTGATCCGATAATCGCATACCCGTAACCGTCCGCCTTCATCGCATGCATACAGGCCAGTAACAGGGCTGTGCCTACACCTTTGCCTCGTGCATCCTGGCTCACACCTGCCGGTCCAAAAAAGTTGCGACATGTCGCTTCGTAACAGGCAAATCCAATCATTTTCCCATGCTCAACCGCAATATAACAGGACACCGGCTGACGCGCAAAAGCGACCTCACATTCATCCACCCAAGCCTGACTAAAATGTGACCTCACCCAATCCAGTACAAGCTGTTTCTCTGGGGCAATGGCTCTTCGAATCACAATGGAGGATTCCTCCAACGCTCTCAGTCCACTCTCTTGCTCCGGTAAACGATAGAGCGCTACCAACATATCACTCATCTAATCCGTTCCTCCTCGTACTTGAATGTGAAATAGGACAAAGGTTTGGCCACTTACCTGAAATTAACCTGATCCTGCTGCGGATAACCTGCAATACAAGCGATATTTCTAATTTAAACTAATCTACCGCTTACATTCATTACATTTCAACTGCAACACTTAGACGATTTGTCCCGTCTATTAACTTGAAGCGCGGCCCTAAGGAAGATTTTACCGCGTCAGTACACAGATTAGAAGGGATGAATATTGATGAACAACAACATGAAAAAAGTAAGTGCACTGATGGCCCTATCCATGGCATTGGGTGGTGGAGCCGCTTATGCAGCAACACTGGACAACACAAAACCAGTCCATCAAACATCCGTTTCAGCAGATAGTAACACAGTGAGTGTAGTAAACGTATCCGTGAATGGCGCAACCATCTCTGATGGTTATTGGAACAAAGATGGCAAAGTAGCCATGATCCCGCTGCGTGATCTTACCGACGCACTGGGTATTGAACTGGAATGGAATAAAGAAACTAAAACTGCAGAGCTGACTCGTGGTGCTCTGTGGACACAGGTAATTACAGGCAAGGATCAATATTCCGTGAATAAAATGCTGCTTACGCTGGGTACGGCGCCCGAAATCACAGGCGGCAAATTGTATGTACCGGCTTCTTTTGCGGAAAAAGCTCTGCATGGACAAGTGAACACAACAGGAAATCAGGTGACGATCTCTAGTGAAGAGGACGTGAAGACGGTTACTGAACGTGGTGTAATTACCAGAATCTCGAACCAAGATAAATACAAGTCCATCCAGATTGGCGGTGCAGGGTTGGATGGCATCGTGCTCAATCTGAGCGATGAGACCAAATTCATCTCAGTTGAGGGGAAAGAGATTGCACTGACTGATCTAGCCATTGGCATGAACGTGGAAGCTGAGCATTCCCTCATCACCACCCGCAGCCTGCCACCACAAACGCCTACCTATAAAGTCACTGTGCTGGATAACGCTACAGAATCTGAAACACAATTGAAAGACGTTCTGGGGACAGCTGGTACAATTGAAAATGTAACAACAGCTAAAGGCAGCATCTCACAGATTGAGATTACAGGTACACGGTTAACCGAAACAGCTCCTGACCATGTCGTGCTGAACATTGCTAAAGACACGCTGATCGTGAACCACGAAGGTGAAACGGTAAAAGCTGAAGAACTGACCAAAGGCGCTAAAGTCATTGGGTTCTACAGCCCTATGCTGACACGCAGCCTGCCTCCAATCGGAACAGCTTGGAAAGTGGTTGTTGAAACACCTGCAGCAGAGCTGGAAGCGAAATAATACGATTGGAAAAACGTCTGGCTGAAACACATGTTATATGTTGTTGCAGACGACCGCGTGCATCGCTTAGCACGGGGTCATGAGTGTGGAGCATCATAATGACCAGCCATCCACATGTAGCTCCTGGCGCGCAGTGTCATGAGTTTGGCGCATCAAGAGCTCAGCCGTGCGGCCAGGCGGCGAAGTCAATTCAAAATAACCTTATCCGCTTGTCTTCTGACAAGCACGGGTAAGGTTATTTTTTTGGGCTTTTTGGGTTTTTGGGTTTTGGTTTTGGTTTTTTAGAGCGTGTCTACAAACTGCTTCAAATCAAAGCGTAGCTGAAACTTGTCCAGAGCAGACACGCGCGATGTGCGCTGCATACGAAATGGGTTACATACTGAATGTCAGAGCAATTGGATTTAGCGCTAACGAATCTGAGGCGTCTTATTCAAGGATTTGAAGCGCCCGCAGAAATCTAAGGAATCTCAGGCACGCTAATTTGAATAAACAGCTGTTTATAGCATTTTTATCAGAGGAATTCGGGAAATAACGTGTCTGACGTTCCTTACATTTTAGAAAGAGGACCTTATCGCCAAATAAGACGTCCTGTGTTCCTTAGAAAATCATCCGGATAACCGTCAAAATCAATCGGCTGTGACTTCATCTTCAACAATCGCTTCCACTTCAATCTCAACCATCAACAAGGGATCAATGAGTGCGCTAACTTCAACCATGGTGGCTACAGGCTGGATCTGTCCAAAAAATTCACCGTGTGCCTTGCCAACTTCCTCCCATCTGGAGATATCGGTCACAAACATCCGGGTTCTCACCACATGTGACATGTCAGCCCCCAGTTCTTTCAGTGCATTCTCGATCGTCTGCAAAACGAACCTTGTCTGTGCATACGGATCACCTGCCCCAACAACTACACCATCTTGCATCGCGGTTGTACCCGCCACTTCAATTCTGTTCCCTACACGGATGGCACGGCAATATCCCACCAATGGTTCCCATGGGGAGCCCGTAAATACCTGCTGTCTGCTCATTCTCTCGTCCCTCGCTTTGGTTGTATTTGTCTCTTCAGATTAAACATGAATTATATCAGTCCCCCATCATCTCAGACAATGGAATCAAGTTTAATTCTATCTTAACTCCATTAACATCTTTGCACAGAAAAAAATCCCCTGAATGACTGCCCATTGGTTAGATCAAGGACGGTTCATTCGGGGATTTATGAGAATTAGTATTAGTATCTTTTCATTAAGGATGAAACATCCAAATTACAACTTGATATTAGCCTCATCGAAGTATTCTTCCAGAGTTAACCCACTCTTCGCCACATCCGGTGCCAAATCGGTACCGATGTACCGAATATGCCAAGGCTCATAGACGTAACCTGTGGTATCTTCTTCACCTTGCAGATAACGGATGACATATCCGTATTCTGCAGCGTGTTCAGCCAGCCACTGACCTTCCTTCGATGTGCCAAATACCTCTTCCAGCACATTGCCCACACTCGGGCTGGATACATCAATGGCAAGACCCGTCTGATGTTCGCTTCGGCCTGGCACAGAGCTCACGCGATCCGTGTACTCTTGACCTTTGGTTTTGACATTATTGTTGTAGATGGATACCTGCCGCTGATATGAACGATAGCCGGACACTGCACGAAGCTCAATGCCATTCGCTTTTGCACCTGCAAATAACTTCTCCAGTGCCTCCGCAGCCTCCTTGCGCATATGCCGCTTCTCGTGAGGTTCGTCGAAGGAGAACGGTACATTCGGCTCTACCAGATCGTCCGGCTCGTACCCGTCAGGCAGACTCCGTTGTTTGTTCACAATGACGGTCATAGACTCAGCATTGGTTACCACGGATTGTGCATCAATCGTTGTTTGCAGTGCGCTGATACTGCGTTTCTCCAGTAATGGATCTTCCGCTGTCGCGCCATTCCCATTGTCCGAAGAGCCCTGCTCTCCACCCGCTGAAGCATTCCCAGACTCGCTATCCGTGCCTTCACCGCTGTTGCCAGAAGATGATGTGTCATCCCCGCCAGCATTGTCGCCATCCGTTCCTTTATCCTCCGTAAAATGAACCGTTGTGCCGTCCGTCTCCTGTTGTGTGTTACCTGTTCCATTCGGATTCTGGCTCTCCTCTGTGCCTGAACCGTTCTGGCACGCGGCAAGCAATGCTCCGCATATCATCAATGAGGACAGCATAACCACCATGCGACGCTGTCTTCCTGTAATTGATTTCATGTAAAAACTCCTATCGCAATAATATAAATGTTATATAGTTCTCTCGTGCAGTGTTCCCTGCGACAGTATACCTTAATTGGGAGCGAAGCTCCACCGGTAAAGACCTCCTTTAGAAGAGATCCGAATGAACATATACGAGCTGTACAGCCTGTATGATCGTTTTTTGGACTTTTAGAGCAACATCCCCGTGCTGTACACAATAAAAGTGAAATGGGAATATGCCTTCATATATCCATTATGCAAAAAAATGATAATACCGAGATGCACTTTACTAATGAGCATTGTTGGATAAAGACAAAATTCATCTTGTACCGGAAATGAATTAAATCAAATAATGCAACATGCTGCAATAAAAACAAGCAGGGGTGATCTGAGATCTCCCCCGCTCTGATGGGTGCATCATTTGGTTGCCGGGCTGTCCGTCTTCTTCTGGACAGCCTGCCACATCCGCGCGGCTACACGCTCGCGGATCAAATCCAGCCCTGCGGTGGCCGGCACGCCCGGCAGCAACGCCGTCAGCTCCGGCAGGGCCGGCGGCTTGCCCGGCTGCGCGAGGCGCACCTCAACGGCGCCAAAGCCCGGCCCCGGCTGGTGCATGGCGCCGTCCGCGGCGGCCTCGGCAATCCACTCGCCGACGGCCGCGCCGCCTTCGCCGCCCCGCACTTGCGGGCGGCCAGCCGTTTCCGCTGCGCGGCCGGGGCCGCTGGGATCATGGGCGAGTTCCTCCGCCCATGCCCCCAGCACGCCGGCGAGCAGCGCTTCGCGCGGCAGGCCGGCGTGCGCCAGCTGCAGCAGCGGCTCGGCCGCGAGGCGCGCGGCTACGGCGCGCTCAGCGGCCGCGGCATGCGCGCAGCCCGGGCGGCCGCAGGTGCACGCCACGGCCGCGCTGGCCGTTGCTGCGCCTGGCGAGCCCTCGGGCGCTTGCGCAGCCGGCAGCAGCCCGGCGAGCTCCTCGGGCGCCGGGCCGCCGCGCAGCAGGGCGTACAGCGTCAGCGGGCGCTTGCGCAGCTGAGCCAGCACAGCCTCGCGCTGGGCTTCGCTCAGTCGCGCCGGCGTTCCCGTGACCGTGAACATGCCTGCGGCTGATCCGGTCTTGCCCTCAGCAGCGGAAGCGGAAACGGAAACGGAAACTTCCTGATCCGCATCCGCCGCTGTATTTAGTTCTGCAGTCCATCCACCGGGGGACATATGCAGCTCGATCTTCCATTTTTCGCTCACAATAATCCCCCTTTCTCAACATCTATATTCCTCTGAATGTTCAAGGTCACAGCCACGTCTCACCCTGAAGAGAAATCAGGCCACGCAGCTCATCATCCGACATCTCGGTCAGCCAATTCTCACCCGAACCAACGACCTGCTCGGAGAGTGCCTTCTTGCTTTCGATCAGCTCATCAATTCGTTCTTCCAGTGTTCCCTGACAGATCAGCTTGTGCACCTGCACATTGCGATTCTGCCCGATTCGGAATACACGGTCCGTCGCCTGGTTCTCAACCGCGGGATTCCACCACCGATCATAGTGAACCACATGACTCGCACGTGTCAGATTCAGACCTACACCTCCGGCACGAAGAGATAGAACAAACATGGACGGCCCCTCTCCTTTTTGGAAAGTCTCCACCATATCGTCCCTTTGCGCCTTCGACACACCACCATGCAGGAAATACGGCTCTTCCTCATATCGCTGTTTCAATCGTGCTACCAGCAGATCTCCCATAGCAACATATTGAGTGAAGATCAGTGCCGATTCCCCGTTATCACGGATGGCGTCCAGCAATTCAAGCAAACGTTCCATCTTACCGGATGCCTCAGCCTTGCCGTGGTCTTTCCGATTACTGTCCGCCAGCACCGGATGATCACAGATCTGCTTGAGCTTGGTCAGGGAGGACAGAACAATCCCCTTCCGGGCAATGCCATTTCTGCCGTCCAGACCACCCATCAGATCATCCACCACACGCTGGTACAACACCGTCTGCTCCGGCGTCAGAGAACAATAGGATTTCAGTTCAAGCTTCTCCGGCAGATCCTTGCGAATATCCGGATCACTCTTCAGCCTGCGCAGCATGAATGGAGATACCAGTCGATGAAGCTCACGCAAGGATGCTGCATTTTCTTCGGATGGCCCCAGTCCCGTATACCGCTGGCGGAACGATGAAGCTGTGCCCAGATACCCCGGATTGAGAAACTGGAAAATCGACCAAAGTTCGCTCAGTCGGTTCTCTACAGGCGTTCCTGTCATCGCAATACGATGAAGTGTAGACAGGCGCATTACGCTTTGCGCTTGTTTGGTACGGTAGTTCTTAATATATTGTGCCTCATCCAGCACAATAGTGGACCAGTGCAACGAAGCCAGATCCGGGCCATCTCTGCCTGCCAGATGATAGGTCGTCAGTACAATGTCATGCGTCTGCGCTTCTGCCTGAAAATCATTCCCGTGCAGCCGTTGTCCGCCATGATGAATGTACAGCGACAGATCCGGGGCAAACCGCTTCAGCTCACGCTGCCAGTTTCCAAGCAGCGAGGTAGGACACACAATAAGTGCAGGCAGATGAACAGGCTGCTCATTCGTGTTCTGATCCGCCGAGAAAGAATCATCTGATCCATTCAACAGTTCATTCTCACGGGCTTCCTCTTCAGCCGCCTGGCGTTCCTCGTGTTTGCGGTCCAGCAGACAGGTAATTACCTGAATCGTCTTCCCAAGTCCCATATCGTCCGCGAGACATACGCCAAAGCCCAGCTCACGCATCGCGGATAACCATTGGTAACCTCGTTCCTGATAAGGTCTGAGTTCACCATGCAATTCTGCCGGAACCTGACGAGGCTCAATACTGCGAAGCACCTGTCCATCGAGCAGGAAAGCAAGCATCCCATCAGATTCGGCGCCAAAGACGGAGAGGCCCTTCCATGCGGAATCCTCCCCTTCATCCGCTGCCAGATGCAGCCATTCGGAGAGAGGCATATATTGTTCTTCTTCTTTTTTCATATAACGCAGGACTTGGCGAATTTCTTTTGTATCCACTTCAATCCATTCACCACGGAACATGACATACGGAACTGTGGATTCAGCCAATGCTGCCAGTTCCTCCGCCGTGACCGGTTTCCCATCCAGCATAGGCTCCGCTTTGAAAGCAACCAATTGTTCCATGCCCAGTGCCGATGTGGCTCCAGGCAACCGTTCTGTTCCCCGATTCAACATCTGCAGACGCAGTCCCGCACGACGTTTCCCGGCACGACTCCACCTTGAAGGCATGAGAACGGTTATCCCGGCCTTCTGCAAACGCGGAACCGCATGCGTGAGAAATTCAAAGAAACCCTGCTGCTCCAGCTTAATTTCCTCCGGACGAGCGGTGAGCAGCGCCGTCTCCAGTTCAGGTGCCAGTTCTGCTGCTTGCCCAAGTGCCATCAATAATTGCTCTGCCGCCGAGGTATATAACACCTTCCCCCGGTCCAGATCTCGCTCTGGATGTGCCCAGATGGTCCGTGCAGGCAACCTCAGGCTTGGTTCCTGCTCACTGTCCACCCAAAAGCTTATTCCCCAGATCGTTTCATGTTCGCCCAGTGGAGGCTCCAAACGGAGCACCAGCTTCAATTGTCCTTCAGCAGGCGCCATCTCTTCTGCTCCCACGATTGGCATTGACGTTCCACCAACTTCTTGCAACGTATGAATAAACGCTGTCATATCGTCCGTCGGCCCTTGCACCGTCACAGGACGGAACATCGAGATCAGACTGTTCCACCAGAGTTCGGCTACTGGCGAAGATCCGCGTCGATATGGGGTGCGGTAACGGGACAGTTCACTGTCCATGCCCTCCAGTTCACTTGTCACTACAGCATGAATCATGCCACTCATGAATGAAAATAATACCGCAGCCCCTGCTTCTTCACGCGTTTCCGGTTCCAATGAAGCATAAGCTCCAGGAGCAGAAAGTCCAATCGGGGGCATCGCTTCAGCAAGATCGCGGAAGCGTTCGATGTCCTCCTCCTGCTGCAAGCGTGGCCACCATACACCTGTTAATGTCTCTTGCCCGGTCCGTCGCCGTGCTCCGGTCTTTGCTGCGAATTCAGCCGATGGAGCAATTGCTCCCCGCAACAGCAGCTCCTGTGTGAACTGCGCTGCCTTGATCCAGTAACGCATCTCTTCTCCAACCTGAATTCCGGCTGCATTTAACAAACGGTCATCCCATTGCAGCAGCAGCCTGAAGGCATCCTTAGGCGAGACTGCCAATCCTTCCAATGTGCGTCCCAGCAGTTGACGCCGCTTCGTGTTCTTGGCTTCAGCCGTGTTCCTCAGCGGATTCGGCCAGCGCAGCTCCGCAAGACGCAGAGCGGCAGGCTGAAACAGACGACCCCCGTCGCCAAAATTCAACCTTCTTACCACGTGGCTCCATGCATCCACACGTGGTTCCGATGTTTCACCGGAAAAACAAAAAAATACGTCACCAAGCCATACTCCATACAGCGATTGCATCATTAAAGTCTCCCGTCATCCCTTCGCATTGTTACTCTCCATCATATACGAAAATGACTGGATTTAAAAACCTTTGCCCATAAAAAGTGGTTATTTCAATGCTTAGCGGCACAAAAAAATGTCCCTTCTCCCGAAAAGCGGATGAGGAACATTTGGGTAAACCGAAGGATAATACTGAATATTGAAAGAATTACGGATCGTTATACTCCTATGATCTGATCAAGCTGCCCAGTAATACATCCAGGTTCAAAATGCCTGCACGATGATCTTCACAGAACCCGATTTTGTCAAAAACGCCAAGCATGAAACGGCGGTGTTCCTCAGCTGGTTCCTCGAAACGATCGTAACTTACGACAGAATCGACCATATCTACAATCAGCGGTACAAATCCACCTTTGTAAGGCACCACAATAATACGTGTAGAAGAGGTATCCTCCTGGTCTGGCATGCCCAACAATACACGAAGACTCACCACCGAAACGACCTTACCGTACAGCGAAGCAAAACCTCGGATCTCCGGACTTCCAAATGGAACTGTTGTTACCTGTACCATTCTGATGATCTCATGAACTTCATCAATTCGAAGTGCAAAGATCTGATCTCCTACCGAAAAATTAATATATTGCATTCCCTCGTCCATAGTTATCCCCATACCCTCTCATTCCGTATAATCAGACTACTTTCGTCCCACTAGATGTTACTTTGGTGTATCGGTTATTTTTGATCAAATGTTTAGGCTTCAGATCAATTTTGCCAACTTCAACAGACGTTGCATTACAGTTGCTGTCTCCGCTCTGCTCATTTGCCCTGTTATGGAGGGTGGTGGAAGTCAGTCGTTTTAGTAATGAGCGTAAGTAACCTGACATCGGATTGAAAAATGATATTCAAAAAAAAGACCAAAGATCAGCTTTGTGCCGATTTTTGGTCTTTTTTATCCCCATATATTATGGATCTGTTTCTATGTTTTCAAATACTTGGAACAAAAAAGCGCTATTCCTGTGGATAACTTGTTTTATTACTCCAAAACGACTGTTTTATCGCATGAAAACACGAGTTATACCTGATTTGTGGATAAGTTGTGCACATATTGCACACATGCTGTGGATATCTTTGGCGTTTCATGTGGATATTCATTAATTTAATGTGGACATGTTGTGTATTTGTTTGTAAATCTGACGTAAAATCCGAATTTTCGCTTCAGTTATCCATTACTGTGGACACGTTGTGGACATGCCCAATTTCCTTCGCTGTAGTTATTCGACCAATTCACCCTGACGCATGATCAGCTTGTCATCGATGTACACGTCCGGCTTTTGTACAACTGCATCAATATGAACACCTGCGGCAATCGTTCCACCAAATGTGTTATTGCTGCCAAAGGCCACATGAATTGTGCCGTACACCTTCTCATCTTCCAGCACCACACCCGTGATTCGTGCCTTATTATTGGTACCGATCCCGAATTCGCCGAGAAAACGACCATCGCCCTCACCAAGCGTTTCCAGTAACTGATCCCCATCTGGTCCTTCGGCTGACACCAGCCGTCCTTCACTAACGGTCAATAGCATCGGTTCACGGAGTGCCCCAATTCCAGCAACGGAACCATCTACAACAATACTGCCCTCGCCCTTGCCCTCAACGGGAGCAATATAAGCTTCTCCTGACGGCAAGTTGCCCGATTCACCAGGGTTCAAATACATACCTGTGCTTGGTACACCGTTACGACCTTCAATGGAAAAGGAAAGACTATGGCCCTGCTTCTCTATTCGCACATGGCGACCTGCGGTTAATAGATCCGTTACCTTCTCGGTCAACGCCTTTACTTGTGAATATTCAGCTGTAATGGCTCCGTTCATAAACATATCCTCTGTCATGCCAGGCATGGTTGCCACTCGGGTCCCTGAAGCTGCGGCTTTTTTGCGTGCCTGGGTATGTGTTAATGAATATCGCGTTACACACACGGCTACATCTGCTCGAATCATGGCCTCTGCAATCGGCGCAGGTGGCTCTTCTCCAGATCTGCTGCGTTCCTCCATAATTAACAGGACCGACTCAGCACCAAGTGCTTTGCCTGCCTCATAGATGGATTCAGCCAGATCCCGTTTCATATCGTCTGCGACAACTACCAGATTCTCTCCGCTGCGCAGTCCGAGACATTCGGTTAGCACATTTTTACTGATTTCCACACGTTGCTTGCTCATACATTCATCTCTCCTGTCTTTGGTTCAGCTCTCAAAAGTCGACTTGATCCTTTCGACAATTGGCACGGGATTCCTGCATGTCCAAACCTGAACTCACCTCAAGGTATCGGCCCATTCGGCGAGGATTGCAGCTGTTTCCTTATACTGAAACGTCGGAAAGTAATGTCCATAGGGTACATCTATCCGTTTGACCTGTGAGTTCATATCCTGGGGAAAGTGATATTCCTGATCTTGATTGGCCCATACAACTAATACACTCTTGGCATAATGCTGACTTTCCATTTTCTCCCACAACGTTGATCTGGCGCCTTTCCTCTGATCCGAGTGGATCCAGCGCAACAAGTCTGCATGTGCTCCTGCAATGCGAGGGGACTGAAGACTGGAGCGTATTCTCTTGCCCATGGTATCGGGCATAACACTGCTGTCGCCTACGCCGCTAAATGAACTGAACATTCGCTTCCAACTTTTCTCCGATCTGCCACGCAGCATGGAGCGCATCACACCTCTTGGCAAACGGGAAATCCATCTCAGGACATTCGGATTCGAATTGTTAGCTACTGGCTGAAGCAACCCCAGCCGAATGTTTGTCCGCCCGCTACGTATCTGTGCCGCAGCTGCAATAGCAGCCCCTATCGAATGCCCCACCAGCTTCACCGGACCTTCAAACTCACCGAGCACCTGAAGCAACGCATCCACCTGACCTTCAAATGCTTCATCTCCCTGATGCACAGGGGACCGTCCGAATCCAGCGAGATCGATTAACCATACCGGGTTCCCGGTTAGGTCCCTAAGCTGTTTTCCTAACGGTAACATCTCATCCGCAGATTGAAGCAAACCATGTACAATAATCCAAGGCTCTCCCTCACCCTCCCAACCAAGCATAGCCATATTTCCGCTCCGTGACCGAATATAATCTGTCGGAAAACCCTCAGGTAACGGCGTATACCGCAGACGATAGTCCAGATCGGCTGTAACCAGCGGAAGCTGTTCCCGGATGTCCGGCCACGATTGCCCCATACGTGTGAACAGAGCCTCCGTCTCTTCAACCGGGAATGACCTGTTGGTAATAAAAGCAACCGACTCCGCCGGAACACCACTGATGCGTGAACCACCTGATTTCATGATCCATTGAATCCATGGTAGTGGCACAGCCCCTTTGGGCTTGGGTACGTCCAATTGCTGCGCCAAGAGTTGCAACAGTTCCTTCATATTGGGACTGTCTTCCCTCCGCGCCAATAGTGGATAAGTTCCTCCGACTGGAGCAGCTTCCTTGGATAGAAAAACAAGCGTCTGTGCAACAATGTCATTCTCCACAAGCGGTAACCAATAGGATGAACCTCCCGGCACTACCGGCATAAGTCCTTTCTGAATCGCCTGAATGAGCAGCCCAATCCCACCCGTTTGCTCGGTTTCACCTGTGGGACGTGGTCCAACCACTGTACTCGGATTTACAACGGATAAGGGATAGTGATGCTGTTCTGCATGCTCGCGAATGTGCAGATCGGCATGAAACTTCATCTCTTCATACGCACTTTCATTGTTATCCACATGCTCAACCTGTAGATAATTCCCCTGTTCATTCCGCTCTCCATAAGGACTCATATAACCAACAACGTGGATAAAGTGTCTCAATCCATGAGTACGGTGGATTTCCTGTGCTAGCTGTGCCACTTCTCTGGCCCCGTTCATAAATATCTGCTCGGCTACTTTTCGTTCCAAAGTGACGTCCATCGTTCCACCCGCATGCATGATCACATTCGCATCAAGAGCACGCTCCCGATCTGCTGCGGTAAGGCCAAGACCCGACATGGACAAATCACCTGTAATAAAGGTAATTCGGTCGAAATCCTTCACTCCATAAGCCTTCAGCACAGTTCTGGCTCGCTGTTCCGAACGAACCAGCAAGAGCAATTGTGCGTCTCCCTGCGTGAGTTGTTTGACCGTTTCTTTGCCAATAAAACCTGTACTTCCTGTCATAAAAATGGTTGTTTCTGCAATATCAGACTTGCTTATTACCTGATTCATGTTTGTTGAATTTGCTGCTGTGTTTTCTTCATTGACTACACGGTTAGTATGTACAATCATTCTGTTACGGCTCCTTTTAGTACTATATAGTACTAGTTATATTCAAAAAAAGAGCTTCGATTAACGAAGCATCTGACAAAAAGTACGTGCCGATTGTTCTATAATCCCTACATCACGCGCAGTTCCCGCTAGGATTAGTGAACCTTCCAGTGCTGCAATAAACAACAACGCAGCCGGTCCCGGCTCGATCTCTTTGCGAAATTCACCGCGATCCAAACCTTGCTGAAACAACTTCTCCACCATCGGTCTAAGCTCACGAAAGAATCTGGATATGCTTTCCTTCACTTGGGGTGCACTGTCCGGTGTCTGCATATATAACGTAACAAAAGGACAGCTCCCTTCGTAATTACGGCCCTCAATACCTGCCGACAGCAATGCCATAAACGAGTAGATACGCTCCTCCACTCCTCGCTCACGCTGACTGAGCAGCAGATACAGCTCCGACTCATACTGGGCAATCCAGTATTGTACCACGGCCTGAAGCAGTTCCTCCTTGTTTTTAAAATGATAATAAATATTTGACTTGGATACCCCACTCACTCGCACGACTTCATCCATGCTGACGTAGCTGTACCCCTTACGCAGAAATAATTGTGCCGCCACTTCAACTGCCTTGGTCCGGTTCACCGGATTGGTACTTTTGGATTTGGCAGGTCCTGTGTTCATTTTTGGATTTGTCATATTTAGAACTATACAGTACTAGTTAGTTGAAAACAAGTATTTCTGTTAACAAAAGATGCTCTTATGCTCCAACTCCTCCTTACTTGTCCACATTTAGAGTGTTATACACACAGGATATCCACATATAGTATTAACTCTGTGTTAAATTCGTCATGAGATCGTTAAACTACTTTCGGGTTATCCACATTTCAGGGATATTACTAACTTTGAATTTTTCAGAGCGCTATTGGCTCCTCGGAAAACAAAAACAGGCCAACCAGAATAAGATTTCTGGCAAACCTGTTTCAATTGACTTATTTATCTAATAGACTAACTTTTCTATCCAAAAATTTCTGAACAGTTTTCGGTAACCTGTGGATACCGCCCATGATCCGGATTATTTTTTCAGACTATCCCAGTTCTGTTGCAATGCGTCGAGTAATCCGGCTTTATCCGACTTGCCTGCAACGTAAGCTTGGATCGTGCTACCATACTCCTGTGGAACACCTTCAGGGAAACGGTTAAAGTTCCAGCTGAGTGTTTTATTCTCCTGGCTATACTTCATAATATCTGTGGCGAGGTCACCCAGATCCTCTTCCGATGCCGTGATAGAACTGAACGCCGGAATGAATTTGAATTCTTTGGTCATATATTGTTTCCCGATATCCGAAGTTACAAGCCATTCCAAAAACTCTTTTGCTTCCGTTTTCACTTGGGAATTCTTGTTCACAACCCAGTAGTTCGGCACGCCGACAAACAATTTGTCATTCGGTTCATTGTTAATTGGCATTGGCAGGATACCCAGATTCAGATTCGGATCGATTCCATCGATCTGAACTTGAGTCCAGTTCCCTTGTTGCATCATCGCCGCTTCTCCACTTGCAAACAGGGTTACCTGTGTATTGTAGTCGGTTGTCAGCGGGTTTTTGTTGCTGTATTTCAACGTTAAGTCGAGCAGGTTAATCCAGTCGGTGAACACCTGATTGCCAGGAATTTTTTCCGTGCTTTCGTTAAGTCCTTGGATGAATTTCACCGGATCTGCCTGATTCGCAAATGCCACGTTTACATTATGGTTACCCAGCACCCACCACTCCTGATATCCATTCGAGAAAGGCGTTATGCCTGCGGCCTGAAGTTTCTGTGCAGCCTGGTCCAATTGTTCCAGTGTCGTTGGAATTTCGGTAATACCTGCTTTTTGGAAGAGGTCTTTGTTATAAATGAAACCATAACCCTCCAGCGCGAGCGGCTGTCCGTAGAGCTTGCCGTCTTTGGTCATTGGCTCTTTGGCTACTTCGAGTGCATCCTTGGCCCATGATTCTCCAGACAGATCTTCCAGATATTCAAGCCATGTATCCAATTCACGATAACCACCTACGTTGAAAATGTCTGGTTGTTCGCCAGCCGCAAACTTGGCTTTTAATGCAGCACCGTAGTCACTGCCGCCACCTACAGTCTGAATGTCCAGTTTGACGCCTGGATGGGAGGATTCATATTCCGCTTTGAGACGATTGAGCGCTTCCGCAATTTCGACTTTGAATTGGAAGATTTTAATAGTTTTATCTCCAGCAGCAGCCTCGCCACCACCTTGAGTATCCGTGTTGACCGGACTGCCACTCTTGTCCCCATTGCCACAACCCGCGAGCATTACTGAAAAAGCAATCAGCATAAGCAACGTCAACTTTGTCATTCTTTTCATACATACACTCTCCCTATAGTAGTTTCAGTATAACAGTTCAACTAATGAATATTTACACTGGCACTCCGATGACAGAATAACCTTCCCTTGAAGCGTATTTTCATTCTAACGAACCGAGCGCACGTTATTCGCACCTATTTGCACAGGTTCCCATTCTAACGAATCACAGCGACGTTATTTCGTCGATTTGGTCAATTTTTAGGGCTCTGACGCCGTTTTACATCCAAATAACGTTACTGAGGTTCGTTACAATTTGTATTCCTTGATTATCCACCTATTAAGATGCGGTGGATTCGTTAGCGCTTTAAAAAAGGAGCTTACCATCACTTCACTCTGTAGAAGAAGTCCCTGGCTATACAAGCTTCTTTCTTGGTCATTTCTCTTTATCGATGCTTTCTCTTCAGGAGTCATGCCCAGGCTATGCGGGCATGGCTCCCTTTGCACACCTCCATGCGAGGTGGGAGCAAAGGGATCAGGATGCGATGCAGGAGCGGAGCGTTCGCCTTTGAACCTCGGTGGCTTCCTTGCTCCAATCCATTCAGGCCACCGAGAAGCAACAGCGATCGAAAGCGCAACTTGAGCCCGCTGCGACCTTGTACTCGCACTCCCCGCTTGAGCCCGCTGCGACCCTGCCCTTACATACTCACCTTCTGTCTTATCGAACCTGGTCTTTAAATCATTTCTTTCTTGGTCTTTTCTCTTTATTGCTCTTTTCTCATTATCGATGCTTTCTCTTCCCTAGGAGTCATGCCCAAGCTATGCGGGCATGGCTCCCTTTGCACACCTCCATGCGAGGTGGGAGCAAAGGGATCAGGATGCGATGGAGGAGCGGAGCGTTCGCCTTTGAACCTCGGTGGCTTCCTTGCCCTAATACATTCAGGCCACCGAGGAGCAACAGCGACCGAAAGCGCAACTTGATCCCGCAGCGACCTGCACTCGCACTCCACGCTTGATCCCGGCAGCGACCCTGCCCTCGCACTCACCCTTTAACTGATCCAGCCGTAATCCCCTGAATGATATACTTCTGCATCAACAGGAAGAAAATAATGATCGGCATGATGCCGAGCACAAGTGCCGGCAAAGCCAGATCCCATTGCTTCGTATATTGTCCGAAGAGCGCAAAGGTCGCAATTGGGATCGTACGCAGGTTGGAGCTTTGCAGGATCAGGGATGGGAGAAGATAATCATTCCAGATCCAGAGTGTGTTCAAAATGATGACGGTTACATACATCGGTTTCATGAGTGGAAATACGATCCGGAAGAACACCCCGTAGGCAGAGCTTCCATCCACCCGGGCTGCTTCCTCAATCTCCAGTGGGACGGATTTTACGAATCCGTGGAACAGGAAGACAGACATCGGTGCCCCGAAACCGAGATAACAGATAATGAGTCCGCCAAGGCTGTCGATCAATCCCAGATTACTGGTTACAGTAACGAGTGGAATCATGATAGACTGGAACGGAATCACCATGGCGGCAATGAACATGCCGAACAAAATACGGTTGAACCGGGTATCGCTGCGGACCATTCGGTACGCGGCCATGGAACTGATCAGCACAAGCAACAGATTGCTGACCACGGTAACGATAAGCGAGTTCATCAGCGCGGACGGGAAGTTAATTTTCTCCCAGGCGTTAGCATAATTGCCCCACTGGAATACTTCCGGCCATGCAGCCGAATTGGTGAGCAGATCACCGAAGGTTTTGACCGAATTCACAAACAGGAAGTAAAACGGAACCAGGAATAAAAGTCCAAGGAGTACCATGACAATCTCGGTTACAATGGTACTGAAGCGGTAATTTTTCGTCGTCTCCATTAGGCTTCTACCTCCTTGCTCTTCGTCAGACGTACCTGAATCATGGTGATGATGGCAACGATTACGAAGAACACGAGTGCTTTGGCGGTTCCGATGCCATATCTGTTATTTACAAAGGCTTCATTGTAAATATTAAGTGCAACCGACTCTGTTGATCCGAACGGTCCACCTTTGGTTAGTGACAGATTGAGATCGAACATTTTGAACGACCAGGAGATCGCCAGGAACAGACAGATCGTTACACCTGGCATAATGAGCGGAAGAATGATGCTCCGCAGTACCTGCCAGCGACTTGCGCCATCAATCTCGGCAGCTTCCAGCAGATCAGGGGATACATTTGTCAGAGATGAGATGTAGATGACCATCAGATAACCTGCGGTCTGCCATACAAACACAATCACGATTCCCCAGAAGGCGGTTGGTTCGTCTCCCAGCCAAGGAAGGTTGAAGAAGGACCAGCCGGTTACATCGCCTACTGCTGAAAACCCTTTCACAAATATGAACTGCCAGATAAAGCCGAGCAACAACCCACCGATCACGTTAGGCATAAAAAAGATCGTACGCAGAATGTTTCTCGTCTTAAGCGGTTTGGTCAGGAAATACGCCAGGAAAAAGCCAATCACATTGGTCAGTACTACACCAACCACGGTGAAGCGCACCGTAAACCAAAACGCCGTTTGGAACTTGGGATCATTCGCAAAAACATGCACGAAGTTATCAAACCCTACCCAATTAATGTTCTCGGATACCCCGTTCCAGTCCGTGAAGGAATACACCATGCCAAGCAGGAAAGGGACCACGATGATGAGAATAAAAAACACGATGGAGGGACCCACGAACACAAGCTGCTGTAACAGCTGTGAAGATTTGCGATGCTTCATATCGTTCTCCCCTTCTATAGATGGATGAAATTGGTCTCTTTTTCTATTAAACCCCATTATCGTCGAGGGAAACACCGACCCTTGTGAACAGTTGGGGGTAAAATATTGTCCTCTCTTAACCTGCAACCAGAAGGGGTGTTCCGATGTCCAAATACTACAGTATCCGCACAAAATTGATTGCCTTTATGCTCATTGCTACCACACTTCCACTGCTCGCTTCGATCAGCATGACGTTTATCCAGACCAAGACGGCCCTGCGGGAACAAGCTGTGGAAGAAAACAAACGCCTGATCTACCAAGCGTCCACCAATCTCAATAACTATGTGGATAACGTGGCCAGAGCGTCGCTCGCTGTGTATAACGACCCGAACTTTCTGCGTAACTTGGCAAAAATTCCTGGTGATTATCGTGCGGTTGCCGAGGTGTACACCACTTTGCAGACCATCCGCGCGGCTGTGCCGGATGTATTCCAGCTGTATTTGCACTCTTTTGCCGCTAATCAATCCACCTTAATTACAAATCCCTTTCCGAAGCGGGAGGAACGAAAACAGGCCTATTCCGGCTCGCTTCATGGAAAAACAGGCGGTGACAGCCCGGATATCTGGGTGGAATCGGCCCACATGAGTCACACGTACGGATTCAAGGCCGCCTCCCCCGATGACCCTGCAAGAACAGTCATTACTTTGCATCGGGTGATCAAGGATATTCCGTCCACCGAGCGTCTGGGTGTACTCGCCATTGATCTGAATATGAATACCATTGCAGCAATCTGTGGCAGGCTGTATGATCCGGCTAAGGAACAGATCTATGTGGTGGATGGTCAGAATCAGATTATTTACCAAGGAAGTTCAGAGGTCAATCATACGGATGCACTACGAGAGGAAACGGCTAGTGAACTGAAAATCGCACGATCTGGCGAAGGTACAACCCAGAATGTCGCAGGGCATTTTGAACAGGATCGTTCCATGTATGTATACCAGCAACTTGGCAGCACGTACGCCGACTGGACCATTGTCAAACAGATTCCGAATGAGACGTTATATGCCAGAGCCACCACGCTTACGTGGAATAACGCGATGATTGCCATCGCAGCACTTGTATTGGTCATTGTTGCAACCTTATTCATCTCCATCCGAATCACCGGTCCGCTCAAGCAACTCATGCGGTATATGAACCAGATTCAAGCCGGGCGTCTGCATGTGGATATCCATCTATCCAGCCGAGATGAATTTGGGGTGCTCGCTCGTCATTTCCGAGATATGATGGATACGGTAAATAATCTTATTTTGCGGGAATATCGACTCGAAATCGCCAATAAGACAAATCAACTCAAAGCATTGCAAGCGCAGATCCATCCGCATTTTCTATATAACACACTGCAATCGATCGGTACACTTGCCCTTCAACAGCAAGGACAACGGGCATATACACTACTCTCTAGCCTGTCCAAAATGCTGCGCTACAGCATGCGGGATCAGACCTGCGTGACCTTACGCGAAGAGGCGGAGCATGCCCGGTTATATCTGGAACTGCAGCAGGAGCGGTTTGGTGACCGCCTTGAGGTGGATTTGGATTTTGCCGAAGATACCCTGTCTGTCGAAATGCCAAGAATGACGTTACAACCTTTAATTGAGAACTATTTCAAACATGGAGCAGATATTCAGCCTGGCAAAGGTCACATATCCCTATCCAGCCGCCGGATCAATGATCATTGGATTGAAATAGAACTGAATAATAACGGCCCCTCCATACCAGAAGATAAATTACTGGAGATCCGCGGATGGCTGCATCAAAGTCATACAACAACCGGGTTATCCACACAAGAATCCGACGAGTCTGAATCCATCGGTCTACGAAATGTAATACGCCGACTTCAATTGAACTCACATCCCGGTCACTCAGCCAGGCTTGAGATCAACAATCAGGAACCCAATGGTGTGAAGATCACGGTTAAACTATACGCGGGAGAGTGAACAACATGAAGGCACTGCTTGTAGATGATGAAAAACATGTCCGCGATGCCATAAGGTTGCTTGGTCATTGGGAAGAGTTTGGTATTGATACATTACTTGAAGCAGCAGACGGGGATGAAGCCATCGCCGCCATCACGGCACATCAACCTCAAATCATACTCAGTGACATGCGTATGCCGGGCAAGGACGGTATGGCATTGCTTGAATGGATATCGGCTCATGCCCCACATAGCAAGGTGCTGGTTATCAGCGGATATGATGATTTTGAACTTGTGAGGCATGCAATCAGGCATGGTGGCATGGACTACCTCCTGAAACCTGTGGAAGCAGATGAGCTGAATGCCTCTCTATTAAAGGCCGTTACCGCTTGGGAAGAGGAAGACGCCATTCGAATACAATCCACCAGGCAATCCATTGTCGTTAATCGAATGCGCCCCCACTACCAGGATCGTCTGCTCACCGAACTTGCCGTCGGAAGAGGCAGCAGCCCATCACACATGCAGCGATTACAGGATGAGTTAAATCTCCCCTGTCTAATCCCTGTCTGTAGTGTCGCTGTCTCCAGCCTGTCCCATCTGGATGCAGATTGTCTGGCAAAATACCGCAGTCAACCGGACCTGCTTGTGTTCTCGGTACTCAATATCTGTGCCGAGATGTTATCCACACCAGATGAAGGCGTAATGTTTCGTCAGTTGGATCAACCGGACGAGATTGTTCTGCTGCATTGGGGTCCATCCACTTCATTGGAACATATTCTGGACAAGGTCAATCATGGATTGGAGCAGACGATTCAGCGCCGGCTTCATTTCGGCATCTCCACCTGTGAGTCTTACCCTGGCGGAATCTCAGCAGCCTATCTGGAAGCAAGTTCAAGGCTGTGGCGACGTAATGCTGTGCAAATTAAACAGCGAATCCATGCCTCAGTGGAATCATCAAATGGAAATAAAATCAGGCGTTTAACCGCCCATGAAGAACCCCTGCGTATGGCAGCCATGAGTTGCCGAGCTTCCAGTGTAGCTGCTGCGGTCGCCGAGTGGCTTGACCCGATTACTGATCTTGAGGTTGTCAGTGCTGAGCAGATCCAGCAATGGATCGATGAGCTGGAATGGATGCTGAGCCGCTGGCTTGATGATACGGTAGGTTTGTCATTCCATGAGGAAGAAGTGACGGAGGAACAGTCTATTCCCTTTGCCGAGTTACCTTTGGACGCTGAAGGACTGTTATCCTTCCCCCTGCTTCGTTCATTATTGGAACAACGACTGCTTGCCGCAGGAAAGGCGCTCACCGCTCATCACCACGCCAATCCTGATCCCATGAGTGAGATTGCACGTTATATGGACGCCCATTATCAGGAGGACCTGTCCTTACAGCAGATTGCCGCGCGTTTCTACCTGAGCCGGGAGTATATTTCACGCAAATTCAAACAGCAATTTGGTCTGAACTGGTCAGAATATCTGGCTAAACTGCGGATCAACAACGCCAAGCTGTTACTGCAAAATCCTTCCCTGCGAGTCGCTAAAATTTCGGAGATGGTTGGATTCCAGGACGAAAAGTATTTCAGCAAAGTGTTCAAAAAGATGGAAGGCATCACGCCAGCGGAATATCGTAAAACATTATTGGAGGCGGGTACGTAACGAGTATTTGATCCGAATTAAAAAGAGTACTCCCGGCATGACCCATCGGAAGTACTCTTTTTAATTTTACTTTTACAGAAAATAGCCTATATCATGACGATTTGTTGACTCTTTCTTTTCTAAGATAGGATACGATCCGAGAGATTGTACCTAATAAAATTACAGCCATAAATCCATAAGCCATATTATTTCCTGTCTTATGAGCTACTACGGGGAAATAGATGAGGCTGAACAGTAATAGGACAATATCCAGGTAGAACATAATCTTCCGATAAATAGGGATTCTCACCCCCCTTTTATTTACCAAAAATGGTTTTATTAATTATATTAGATCATAACATAGATATATCCTACTCCGCTCACCGATCCCGCAAAATCACCGCAGGTACAAGTCGAATGTAGATTAGCTCCCCTGCAAGCTCCACCATCGTCTGTGTAACAATAACAGCTGCGGCTATGTTTGCCCATTGTGGAGGGAGTGCCAGCGCCAGTGGCAGAACGACCAGCGAATTCCGTGTGGCTGAACTGAATATCAACGCCCGCCCAGCGCCTGGATTTAATCCAAACCAAGTAGCAATGAGCCGAGATATCCAAGGCATAAGGATTAGAAAAGCAACATAGATCGGAATCACGTTCACGATGATCGCCATATCATTGTAAACTTTGCCAATCTGGGAAGCGACAACCACGATCAGCGCAAGTGCCATCATCGGAACCGGGAGCCATGCCGTCGCATTCATGACCCGTTCGCCGCTCACTTTACCTCTGGAGAGAACTTGTGTAACAACAGCGAGCAGCAGTGGAATAACGATCAGGAACAGAAAAGCCCCCACAAACGGCCCTACCTGCATGACCTGCGCCACCTCAGCCCCCATCAATACCCATAAATAAAACGGCAACAGGATCATTTGTATAACAAATAAAAGGGGTGTTGCGGCGAGCATCAGTTTCTCATTGCCCCTGCCGAGCTGTGTGAACACAATGACGTAATCAATACAGGGCGTTAACAGTACCAGATAGACTCCAATCAGAACGCCTGGTGATTGTGGAAAGACCAGTGTAAGCAACCATACGACTACAGGTACAACGATAAAATTAGCCACCAGTAGCGCCCCCATAAATCGAAGATTCGACCAGGACTCTTTTAACTGTAAAAAGGGAATCTGTACAAACATGCTATATAACAGAACGGCAAGAACCGGGGACACGGTGTAGTGTAAAGCATTCCCCCATACCGGATTACTCAGCCCGATCACTGCTCCTAAGAACAATGCAACTACATAGAACCAAGTCTGCTGTTGCTCCATCGTTTCTCTTGTAAGCATTCTCTGCCTCCTCTCGTTAGTGAGACATCATGGGCATGGACATATTTCTGCATCGTTTCGCGTACATTGGGACAGAGTACCGTTCCAACATAGCGGCTGAGCGCAATGATCTGAAAGATCAACTTGTGAATTTTTTGCGGCTGTTATTAGAATGTGCAAGAACTGGGTATATTCATTGTAGACTGACCCGTGGTTCATTCATTTCGTTAAACCAAGGAGGAAACACAATGTCACGTAACAATCCGTACAAGTGGTTAAACGCCATTGGTTTTATCGCTGTAATTATCGTGAACTACCTTTCCAACGCTCTGCCAATCGGAGGCAAGACCAACAAAGAAGTATCGGATATGTACCCTGTGCTGCTCACACCTTCAGGCTATGCCTTCTCTATATGGGGTCTGATCTACCTGCTATTAGCAGGGTTCGTGATCTATCAGTTCGTGCCAGTTTCTTGGAAAAGGGATTCGATTACCCGTCTAGGGTACTGGTTTCTGGCAAGCTGTGCCTTCAATGTAGCCTGGATTTTTGCTTTTCAAAACTTGCAGACCGGTCTCGCTTTACTAATCATTGTACTGCTTCTGTTGTCTCTGATCGTTCTATATGTAAAAACACGTACCATTACGGTTCCGACCACTGCTGAGATCTGGCTTGTGAAGCTGCCATTCAGCATTTATCTTGGATGGATTAGCGTGGCAACCATTGTCAATGCAGCGGTGCTGTTATATAAAATAGGCTGGGATGGTTTTGGTATCAGCGAACCAACCTGGACGATCATTATGCTGATTGTGGGTATGGTGCTGGCTGTACTCGTTAGCTTCCGTTATCGCGATAGCATATACCCACTTGTATTCACATGGGCGTATATCGCCATTGCACTTAAACAAAAGGATGTCACTTCCGTATATTATACGGCAATCATCATTGCGATCTTACTGGCCATCTACGCGGTATGGTTGTTCTTCGCCCGTAATCAGGATCGTGATTGAAATTCCCCCTTCTATATAGCGCTTAAATGTAACGCAAAAATGCAAAAAGCCGATTCTGGTCATTCGACCTGAAATCGGCTTTTTATGTATACCTTAGCGAATGAAGGTTGTCCTATTTCAGGGCAATGACTTCAATCTCTACCAGTGCATCTTTTGGCAAACGAGCAACTTCTACTGCACTGCGTGCAGGATAGGGCTGTTCGAAGAACGTGCTATACACTTCATTCACAGGAACAAAATCGTTCATGTCTTTTAGGAACACCGTCGTTTTCACGATTTTATCCATACTTGTACCTGCTGCTTCAAGGATAGCCTTCACATTGCTCAAAGACAGACGTGTCTGCTCCTGTACATCTGCGCCGAACTCTCCTGTTTGGGGATTCAGACCAAGCTGTCCGGAAGTGTAGATGAAATCGCCTGCATCAACGGCTTGACTGTATGGACCAATGGCGCCTGGCGCCTGATCGGTAGAGATTGGTTTTTTCATGGACGAGTTCTCCTTCATGTTCGTTATCCTGCTGCCGCATGGAGTCAGGGTTCGAACTCATTTTTGTTGCCTATTATACCACGATCTACCTCAAGCGAGAAACGCTCCTAACTAGCCACATAAAGTAAACAGCTCGTTCAAAGGTTTCTTAGCCCCCGTCCACACCAAGGACATGAATGACATCATTCGGATACACATGGTTTCCCTTGGCTTGCACCATCGCAATATTGGTCATGGCCTGTGCAATGGTTGCGGCGTGGACCGCCCGGTATTTGTCCGCTCTGCCTTTCATCCAGCGATCCAGAAACTTCATGGCATGGGCAGCCATCTGCTCACCAAACCGCTTCTCGTTTCGATCTCCCAGAATTAAGGACGGGCGGAAGATATGCAATGACGGAAAACCGATATCGGACAATGCATCCTCCATTTCCCCCTTGGTCCGACTGTAAAAGACTCGGGAACCTGCGCTCGCTCCCATGGAGGAGATCACAAGCATCTGTACTACACCATGTTGCTTCGCAATCGTAGCTGCACGAACCGGGTAATGATAATCCACCTGACGGAAATTGTCCTGACTGCCTGCTTTTTTGATCGTTGTACCCAAACAACAGTACAGGTCATCGATTCCATCGAATAAGTGGTCTTGGCTCTCCAACTGTTCCCAGTCCACTACATGCTGTTCCAGTTTGGGATGTTGCAACTCAAGCGGACGTCTAACCAGAACACGAACCAGGCTGTATGCCGGGTGCTCCAGCAGATTATGAACCAGTAATTCGCCTACAAGCCCCGTGGCTCCAATCACCATGGCTTTCCGTTCGAGACGATTCAATTACATCCCTCCACTTCGCCATCTTTTTTTGAAGTCATACCAGATACATATGATCAATCTAAACATTTACAAGGTACAAGGTTGTTCTGTCATCGAAGTGCCCGTGTAAATATTCATTAGTTGAAATTATATCGTTTCTATTTTAACAGTACACGACGTCCAAGGGTAAATGTCAGAATCAGCATCACGACACCAACCCCCACCTGAAATCCATAGGCTGAGATCCAGGCCAGCGCATCGGACCAGGTTTCCATCTTTTCATACAACCAGCCACCCAACAACGGCCCAAGAAACGAAGTGACTCCGGTCAGAGCCGAATACACCGCGACAAACATCGGTCTTTCACTTTTGGGCGTGTCTCCAATTGTAAAGTTAAATGCCAGCTGATTGAATCCACCTACACCGATCCCAAGGAAGATATGAGATAAAAATAGTGCGATCAATACGGGCATGAACGACATTAAACCCCACGACAGACAGGAGAGTGCAATGACTGGCAATGTCCAAAATAGGAGGGTTTTGTTGCTGAATCTGGCATTCAGATTGCCCCAGACATAAAAACCGGCCATCATAACCAGCGTCTGGACTACCGTAATCAGGGATACCGTCTGATAATTGATGTTCAATAGATCGAGCATAACATAGGAATAAAGCGGAACAATCAAGGTCTGGATCAATAACCATGAAGCCAGGAACAGCGTTGCTTTCAGGAAAGAACGATCCTGGAACGGCTTGATAAACATGCGCCAGAAAACCTTTTCGGTAGAACGTTCAAAGGGAACGTCCGGATAGAAGAAATAAATGACTGTATTGGCAATGGCACAGATCCACACCGGAATAAACAGGATCAGAAAGCCCATTTCTCCGGGGTAACGGTCCAAAACTATACCGCCTGCGAATAAGCATACGCTTCCAAGAGCATTCAGAATCGTATTTCGAATTCCAAAATAACGCCCTCTCACCTTAGCAGGTACGATATCGCCAATCAGTGAAGTCCAGATCATACCGCCGATGGTATTTGATATAAAAGCAACCGTATACACGCCAATATATACACTTACCCACCACTCTTTGGGGAATATAAACGGGATCAGTCCCGTTGCACTCCACAAGATGCGATGTGTGCCCACAAATAACAGCAGCATGCGTTTACGGCTGCGAATACGCTGCATCCAGTAAGCTGCTCCGATCTGGGCAATGTTTACAAACGTCGTAATCGCAAGCACAAAGCCGATATGTCTCGACCCGGCCCCAAGATACAACAGAAATCCGGTTAAAAATGGGCCTCCCAGCAATGTCTGTAAAATAATTGCCGGTACACCCTCCCATGTTGCAATCGATAAATTCGTGCGTTGTGTCGAACCCTTGCGCCGTGGTTTGCTTGCTAACGGGGGAGGGTTAACGTTGACCGTCTTCTGTATGGGGATACACTCCTTAGACCGGGTCTCAAAAGCCGGTCGATGCTAGTTGTCATCCCAAATTCTACTCACGGCGCGAAGGTTGTCAACTCATTTTTTCACGGTCCAACGGGAGATAGAGATGGAAGGTGCTTCCTTTACCTTCAGTGCTCTCAAGTTCAATCGATCCCCCCAGTAATCTCGCTAAATCCCGACTGATCGACAGGCCTAGTCCGGTACCGCCAAATTTTCGACTAATCGACCCGTCAGCCTGCTGAAATGCTTCAAATATGGAATGATGCTTGTCCTCAGCAATGCCAATGCCTGTGTCCTGAACGGAGAAAATAAGCCATCGATTCTGAATACCTGCATTCTTAATCTGCTTGGTGCTTACGGTCAGCGTGACCTTCCCCCGGTGAGTGAACTTGATGGCATTGGACATCAGATTCCGCAAAATCTGTTGAACCCGCTGGGGATCAGACCAGAGCGTCTCGGGCAGTCCCTGTTTTTTGTCCAGAACCAACTGAATACCTTTTTTCTCGGCAACAAGCTGAAAGTGGCTCATGGCATCTTCTGTAAGTTGTGCGACACTGATATCCTCCAGTACAATATCCAGCCGCCCCGCTTCTACTTTGGAAAGATCCAGAATATCGTTAATGAGCGTGAGCAGTTCCTGCCCGGAGTGGTCGATCATATTGGCAAAACGTATAATATCCTCCTGATCCATCGTGTCGGCATTCTCGCTGATCATCTGGGCAAAGTTAATGACACTGTTCAGTGGTGTACGCAGTTCATGGGACATATTGGCGAGAAATTCGGATTTGTACTGTGAGGCAATCATCAATTGTTTCGCTCGATCCTCCAGTACAATCTGAGCTTTCTGTAACTCTTCCTTTTGCACAGATAAAAGCCGGTTTGTACTCTGGATCAGCAAAATACGATTCTGTTCATTCTGAAAATCACGTAAAATAAATGCAAAAATAAGGCTCAGCAAAATGCCTGTAGGGAGTGTATAAGGCATAATATGTGAAAAGAAGTATGTAGCCGGGATCACACCAACGATAGCAATGTTTACACTATTGACCACATTGACGATAACTGTAACAAGGATTCCTTTAATAATCAGCCTGTAGTTGCTGCGTCTCATCCATATATTCAGACCTGCACATATCACGCCCAAAACAGACATGTTAAGTACTGCCGCCAATGTAGCATCCGTGATGCCAAAAGTCAGCCTCGACAGCCCAATTCCAATACCCACGATAATTACGCTATAGGGTTGTCTATACGTTAGAACGGCAACAATTAAAGGAACATAACGAAGATCAAAGACCACTTCATCGGTGAGTTGAAACCCAAAAACCGTACTGATCCAACCTGCAAATATAAGGACAAGCACAGAGCTGATCTGCTTCACTCGGGAAGAGGTACGTATTACGACATATTTATAGAACACACTAGCAAGATATGCAATGGTAATAAGCATCCCCATATTCAATACGAACATTTTTGAAAATTGCATTCACTCACTCCTGTTGTACCGACTTTACTGGCCAAAGTGCCTTCGTCCGTATGTGTCTCTATCATATCATGCCCATTGAAACTTCGGCATTCCTTCTTCGTCAAAAAAATACACAAAAATACACAAATCAGGATTCAATTTGTGCGCTGGTCGTAGTAGAATATATTGTTGTTTAAATTTGAATTAGTTATTTGCTGGGGTCATGCTCCTAGGGAGCATGAATGAAAGGAGAAAGATGTTGTGCAATTGTTAAAAAGCAAATCCTATTGGCTGTCATTGAGTTTAATGCTGTCTTTGGCCGTCATGGGGCTCTTCTATGATATTCTTAATAGTCCGGAACGCGGGTTCGTAGTTCTTGATTCACCGCTCGACCGGATCATTCCCTACGTGCCTGGCATGTCCATTCCATATTTGGGCTGGTACCCGTTTGTATTCGGTGTGCTCGCTTACCTATGTGCCAAGGATCGCCTGACGTATTACCGTGTCTTGTTATCCATGAATATCTGTGTCTGGATATGTTATCTGATATACTTCAACTTTCAGACCATGGTACCGCGCCCGGAACTGACGGGTACAGGCCTGGGAGCATCTGTTCTCGGATGGCTCTATAGCCAGGATCGTCCTTATAATTGTTTTCCAAGCATTCATTCTCTTCACTCTTATCTGGTTATGCGTGCTGTTCTCTCGGTTCCAAGCATCCGCAAACCCATCAAGATTTTGGTGGCCGCCGGGGCAGCAACTATTATAGTATCCACGCTAATGATCAAACAACATGTGATCTATGACGCCTTGGGTGCAGTCATACTCGGCGAATGTGTTCTCACCATCATAACAGGCCTCGCTCTTCACCGGAGACGCAGAAAAGAATCGAAGTGGACAGAGGGGATCAGCTGATCCCTCACTTCGATGGTTTCTGAAGATGATGTTGTCGTCTCCATTCATCAATAAACAAACCTGCAAAATAGGGGTCCCATTGGGTCCCTTTTCCTTCTTCCAAAATCGTTAGCGCTTTCTCGTGACTCATCCCATTCCGATAGGGTCGATCAGACGTCATGGCATCAAAGGCATCCGCTACCGCAATGATGCGGCCAAAAAGGGGAATATCATCACCAGCCATCCCATCCGGGTATCCTTTGCCATCATATCTCTCATGGTGAGATCGTACACCTGGCAGAAAATCGGCCATGGCATCAATAGGCTCTATCTGTAACAAAATACTCTCTCCCTGCACGGGATGTGTGCGAATAATGGCGAATTCCTCATCGCTTAGTTTTCCATCCTTCAGCAGTACCTCATCAGGTATGCCGATTTTCCCGATATCATGAAGCAGGGCTGATTTGTACAATAAATCCGCCTGTTCCTCATTCATTCCGCTCAACTTGCCAATCATCAGCGAATACTCTGCCACACGCATGGAATGCCCTGCCGTGTACTTATCTCGGGCGTCTAAAGCAGCAGCCAGTGTAGAAAAATAACTTTGCAACAGCTGTCGATTGCGTTCCTGTCTCATCTCCAACCGATTAATCATC
Organism: Paenibacillus sp. FSL R7-0026; assembly: GCF_038004485.1. NCBI lineage: Bacteria > Bacillati > Bacillota > Bacilli > Caryophanales > Paenibacillaceae > Paenibacillus > Paenibacillus sp. FSL R7-0026. The sequence goes on along the minus strand of NZ_JBBORG010000001.1, from coordinate 623,610 downwards.
ATATTAAAGCCGGAGATCAGTGCCGAAAACTCATCCGCATATAGATCCGGAGCTCGTCTGCCAAGATCTCCCCCCTGAATTCGGTTCATCTCATGCGTCAGTTCAGCAACTGGATCACGAACATCACGAATCAACAGCCAGCTTCCCACCAGCGCAAACCCCGCGCCCAGAACAACGATGAGAATTCCCCACAGTATGTACTCTTTCGCAAATTCACTGTCCATATACTGAAGTCGGATATATGTAGCCAGGAAAAATAGAAATAGAGGAAATAAGCCAATCAGTGCCGTACTTAGCTGAAATTTACGCTGGATCGATACCAGGATGCGCCCTCCCAGTGAAGGTTCCATCCCGTATTGGACTTTGCCTCGATGTCGAATCTCAAGTAACAGGGGTCTAATCGCCCGCACCGTTAGGTAATACTCAATCAGCGCATGCATGATGGCAATCAGAAAGGCACAAGCAGCGGCCACGACAGTATAGAAGTAAGGAAATTCAAGCCACCCTGTGGATATCATCCATATTGTTAATCCGGCTGCCGGGATTGAGAAACCAAGCATGTGCGGACCCATGATCCGATATATGGTCTGTCCCGGGAAACGATGAATTTTCTCATACATGTGGTTCAATTCGTCTCTCTCGTGATGCTCGGAAGTGAAAAATTGTCTTATGGGGCCAAGCTGTACCCACAGCGTAATTAATTCTGCAACCAGCATGAACAAGAGTGAAATCAGTACAATGAAGATGAGTCGAACAAATTGAATATTGGGTATTTGCAGAGTAGATACCATAACTACTGTACCGACAACAAAAACAGCTGCCAGTGAACCGATCAGATAATTGCGTATCAGGCGAAAGATAAATGAACGGTATGCTTCCAACTGAACCCCTCACTCTCTATGTGCAACCAGTTCTCCCTTGAGACACAGGGAGATTAAGGGTATTGCCTTCTATTTGTTTATCGGTTGCTCCGACTAAAAAAATTAATAAAATCCAATGGGTGGGCACCAGAACTGGAAAACACAAAAAGGCTGCTCCACGACGGAGCAGCCTTTGGTGATATATCCTATATTTATCCTTTAATCTTGGCAGCCAGAATCATTGTACCGCGCGGCTCATCTCCCATTGCATCCGGTTCAAGCGTGATGGCAACCGTATCATAGTCGTTGGCCGAATCCAATGTGTAGTATACTGCTCCCGTTCCGTCACGACTAAGGAAAGTACCCGCATTCTGAGGGGTATCTCCTTTGATCAACCAGACCTGAAAAGCCTCTTTGCCTTCCAGGTTCGGCAGGTTCTCAGCCTGCACAACCAGGTGAGTGCCTTTGCTGTCAATAACGATGGTTGCGAGACCCTGAGCTACAATGTCCTGCGTTGCAGGATTCAGCTTCACTGCCTCGCCAGTCTGCATGCCCTGTGCGGGCTTCAGAGCTGATGCCAGCTGCTCTTGCAGCTGTGCATTCTGCGCCTGTGCCTGCACCAGTTGCTCTTGCGTAGCCGACGAGCCCGCCGCTTGCTGCGTCAGCGAGTCGATCTGGCTCCGCAGCTGCGCCGTGTACACGCCCAGTAACAGTGCCGCGGCCGCAAGGCCGGCACTGGCTATGCGCCAGGCGCTGCTGCTGCGCGCACGCGCGCGCGCTTGTGGCTGCCATGGCTGTGCCTGGGCAGCCTCTTCCACCCGGGCCGCAGGCACCGCCGTTACCGGCGGCAGGCCTGGCCCGGGCTGCGCCGCACGTTTGTGCTGCGGCGCAAGGTCCTCCTGAAGCACCACGGGTGCTTCAGGCTCTGCAGGAGCAGCCGCTGGCTTCGCCTCGGCGCTCTCCTGCGCATGTCCGAGCACGTTGCCCAGCACACGTGCTCGCATGCCTTGCGGCGGTGCTACAGGTTCCGCCGCAAGTGGCAGGAAGCCAGTCACTTCCTGCAATTCCCTTACCTCCTGGCGGCAAGGTTCGCAAGTTGCCATATGCGCTTCAAACGCCGCCACTTCCTCTGCTTCCAGTCCGCCCAGCACATACATCGGTGCCAGATCAGACCACTCCTCATGTCGTTCTATCATGGATGTATGCCCTCCCTTCCCGCGTCCGGATGCAATTCAGCATCGGCCAGCAACTTTTGGAGCTGTCGCATGGCAAGCCTGACACGGCTCTTTACTGTACCCAGCGGAATCCCGAATCGGCTGGATACTTCCTGCTGGGTTAATCCCGCATAATAAATCGATTCTATAACTTGTTGCTGATCACCGTTCAATTGGGACAACGCCTCTTTAATCCGGGTACCTTCCCATTTACGCTGCACTTCTTCTTCCGTGTTTGTATCTTCATCGGCATAGGCCGCCAGTGTCTCGTGTTCAACTGAAGTAGTCGCTGCCCCTTTTGATTTCCGCCTCAGCATGTCCACTGCAATGTTACGCGTAATCGCAAACATCCATGTGGTCAGCTTCCCCTGTGAGGCATCGTAACGTTCAGCATTATTCCAGACCCGCATAAAAAGTTCCTGAACGGTCTCTTCTGCCGTCATGGGATCACCAACGATCCTGTAGGCAAAAGAATACACCGCTCGCTCATAACGGTCATATAAAAGCTCCAGTGCGGAGGCATCACGTTCCGCGATCTGCCGCATTAACCTGCTGTCCTCCATCGATTCAGTCATGCGAGGGCCCCTTTCTGTTTCTTCCCTCTTATTATAACCTACGCAGAATCTTTTGAAGAGGATTACCCCTATGAAGAAATACTCTGAAAAATTTTCTGTATCTTTTCAAACTAACCTTTCACTTTCTAACATAAAAACAGTCCGAAACCATGTTGCTCTGGTCGCGCTTTCCTTTTTATTGCAGAAAATTACAACCTGTGGTATACTATAAGAGTTGTATTAAACAACCTCATATGATTTCTGTCTTCTTTAAACCCCGGAATATTTTCTTCATGCTGCGACCGCAGCGAATTTTAAGCACATTTAACCTATGAAGATTGAAGAACCTGAATCACAATAACCCGGTAGTACAGAGTTTCACAAGATGTTCCCATTCACACTGGCGCGGTCATCGGAGCCGCAAGGACAAAAGAGAGGTAGGGCTTTTGTTGTTTTGGATATCACTTATTCTTGAGAAGATTGAAAACATACACAAAGCACCCGGAATTGGGTTCCGGGTGTTTATCCATGTCTACATATCCAATTTAGCTACACCTACAGAACCATCGGCCTCCCCATCATTAAAGAAAGTCTTCATTCCACTTTTCAGACTAACCAGATAAATTCGGCTCTACTTTTAAAACTTTTCCATTCTCCCACTGACTGCACTCCTCGATACTTCCTTACTTCTTACTTCTTACTTCTTACTTCTTACTTCTTACTTTTCTAATTGTGCAAATAACCCCGGCTTATAAAACAAATGTTTACGCTCACCAGACGCTAACGAATCCTGCACACCTTATATTGAGGATTTCTATGTTATGTAAAATCTAACGAATCTCAGCCACGTTAATCCATGTCACTTCATAAATATAGGCTCTAAACATGCCCAGATTCAGATAATAAGACGTCTACGATTCGTTAAACTTGTGAAATGGCAAAAATGCATGGAATAGCGTCTGTGGAGTTCGTTATAGAAAGTAATCCCAACGCTCCTTCACTTCTAATAAAAAAGGGACACCGCAGGATGAAGTCCTACGCTGTCCCTTTCTGAATCATAGGTACGTTATGCCCCAACATGGAACTCAAACTCGGAGTTTATTTGGAGCACCTCCTGTAAAGATCCACGATCAGCAAAGTCTCTTTGCACTCACAAATACTTAGATAAACATCGTTTTGGAGATGATGACCAGCAAGATGAACAGTACGAGGATCGTACCCATGGAACCCCAGCTTCCGCCGCCATGACCATAGGATACTCCACAACCCTGTTGATAACCGTGCATCATTGGAGCCTGATTGGCATGGTGTCCGTATCCATAGCCATATCCCATTGGCATTGTTCCACAACCATATCCATACCCATGCATTTCATGACCTGTGTATTGGTATCCTTGCATATGCTCATAACCTCCCATATGTCCGTATACGTGTCCCTGTCCGTTCGGTGAATTCGGTTTTACTTCGCTCATTGTTCATTCCTCCTTAACATTTGCCTACACCCCTAAGCTATGTATTCAGCCTACCTCTGGACCGGGCTATCGCCCTCATTTTGACAAAATGGGCGTTTAGCCATGAGGTACCTTCCCCATTTTCGAAGCATACTCCATCCTTCCATTACTTGAATTCCACCAATTCTTCCGTTCAACCACAAGCTATCTTATCTTCCTGGCTCTCCACCATGCTTGTCCTCTAGAAAAAAACCCCACCGGTTGCCCGGCAGAGCTCGCCATATTATACCCAGAAAGATTTAGTGATGATTACGAGAAGAATGAACAGAACCAGGATTGCTCCAGTCGATGTCCAGCCGCCGTATCCTACGCCTTCAACTACGTTGCTCATGCAGAACCCTCCTTTACAAATATATTAGGGTCCAAGCGGTTTATTAGATCAAGAATGCTTTAGAGATGATGACCAACAAGATAAAGAGAACCAAGATCGCGCCAGTCGATGTCCATGCGCCACCGTATCCACCTACTACTCCACTCATGTAAACCCCTCCTTTGATTTGAGGTACAGTTCACTATATGCACCAATCACACATGGGACCGGGCTCAGGTCGAAAATGGGCTGTTTTTTTCCCACCGACTATTCGTTAATTGCCCCTACATAAAGGGTTAGTTCTTAAGTCGGCATGTTATGTTCATATATATGTTTAATTCATAAATAAATCCCACGGTTATATCAACCAAATGTATGTATTATCGTTCAAAATGGATACCCATACGGTATATTATTAGCTTTTAACTTGTTAAATACAGATAAATTACCTTTTTAGTAATTATGAATACTGAAATCTTTATTTATGTTATTATTTTACTAATAAAATAGAAAGGAGTTTCCATCCCCGCCACCTAAACTAGATTATCCCAAACGAAATGATGACCTTAGAAAAAATCCCAACCGATGGGAAGCACATTAGGAGAAATTAGACATAATGAAGAAACTTATTACGATTTTGGCATTAGCCACATTGCTTACTGCTTGTGGTAATTCAGAAACAAACACAACAACCAATAGCCAAACGTCCGAAGCATCCAAAGCAACTGAAACTGTCTCAACAGAAGCAAAAGCTACGAAATACACTACATATAGTGGAGAAGGATTTTCTTTTGCATATCCTGAATCCTGGAAAAGCGTAGATACAAGTCAAATGAATGCTCCATCCATTAAAGCTGCTTTTTCAGACCAATCTTCATCAGTCACATTTGCAGATAATATGAATCTGACGATTGAGGCCAGCTCAACCGGTTCAATTAATCCTGAAGAATACGCCAATAATATAGTGGATTATTACACACAAAGCGGTTCAAGCATCGGCATTTCCGATTATAAAAAAACCAGCTACACAAACAAGCCTTATAAAGAATATAGCGCTGGTGTCTTGGAAGGAGCCTATAAGCATTCCTCGGGTACAGATGTTATCCTTGTGCAGTATCTGATTCCGACCAATACAGAACTCTACACCATGACGTTAACCTACGCCAAGGATACTTACAATCAGGATGAGATCAAAGATATCCTTGATTCCCTAAGCATTACTGCTTCTCTGGAGCAAACAGCACCAACTGCAACGACTGGAAATTCATCTGTTACGGCATCAGCTGCCGATTTCTTTAATGAGTTAACTCCGTACATTACAGAAGACACAGCCTTTATGGAGCAGGCATCTTATGATTTCTTTGGTAAACATAACGATGTATTCCCGGCCATTACGGCAGAACTAAGCAAAAAGGTACAAGGGCTCGTTGACTCCAATGTAACGACCCGTCATCTGAATAAAAATGTAGCCAACTATTACAATACTTTCGTACAAGTTAACGGGGAAGTCATTTCCGTTGAAGAAGATAGCTCTCTCGGAGCAACTTTCTCTATCGTTCATGTCATGGATGAGAACGGAAACGATATTATAGCGCTATATCCTGCAACGACCGGAGATTTGCTTGATGGTGATTATGCCACGGTTATCGGTGCGCCAATTACCAACTTCTCTTTTGAAAATGTTGGCGGTGGTTACACCAACGCCACTTTGATTGGAGCCTCATTGGTAGTTGCAGATTAATTAAAATGTTAAATGAGTATACAAAAAGACCAGCTTAACGAACGTTAAGCTGGTCTTTTTTGTCTTTCTGTTTATAGATGTCAGAAATTCACGTTAACTACACATACAGACACAATTTAACCTTTAATTAATGACTTATAACATACCGAATAACCGTATATACGGATGTTTATACTAAACCATTAATTAGGTCTTGCCTGAAGTGACGAAAGTTTATCCTGAACCGATTGTAACTTCTGTATACTTGAGGCATCCGGTTTATCACGACGGTCGTCAATTTTGACGGATGTGGAAACACGCTGAGCTCCTGACAAAAACGGTGCTTCATGCAGAGCCGCAATTGCTGTAAAGATCTCGTTAAGCGGTCCCTCAATAATGGTGCTCATGGAAGTTAACTGATATGTAATGCCCCGTTGATGTTCCAATACCTTTTGCATGTCCGCCACATAACTGCTTAGACTGGTTGTACCCGTTCCGATTGGAATTACAGTCACTTCTGCTATTGCCATTTTGCTCCGCCTCCTCTGGGCCCCGTGAACAACCGCTGCCGCTAATTTTAGTCGATTTTTGACTATTTTTATTCTACCAGTTGAATGCGTTACAATTCAAACTGACGTGAAGACGTCATTCAAATTGGTCAAAAATTTTTTTTGATAAATCTTCAAATCTTCCAGTCCTTTTCCTTTGCGGATTCCTGGCTTAAATGGTATACTCGGAATTACGTTTTACTGTATCGGCCCACTTTACAAACACAATATGTTGGGTTACAGTATGTTGACAGCTACAAAATGTAGTAACACTAGATTTCTCCGCTTCTATTAGTCACCTTCTGCATTCTCGCGAAAAACAGGATGAAATCACCTCCAAAGGCACGTCCCTGTAGGTGTAAATCGCTTTCTCGAAACAGAGTTGACATGGAGGTTAACGGGGCTGTTTGGACTGCATCCGGTATCCTCAAACTACAGGCACATCTGCAATAGACCAAAGCTTACATAAGCACCCTTTTCTGTCGATATCCTGAACCTCTAAGACAGTAAGGAAGCCAGAGCATCCATGGGCATTTTCAGCCGCGAGGCGGGAGAATGCTTTTTATATGAGCATGTTCTGCATTGTGCTGTTTTGTGCTCCTCAAGTTGAGCGATTTAAGACATGAACTTGTCAACGCCGTTTCAGTCTGCCAAAAGCAACCTTTACCTTTTTCTCACCGTAAGACAACACTCAATTCTTTATATAAAGAATTTCTCCAATTTATCTCTTAAACATGCGAAAGCGAGGAATATTCATGCCACAAGTTGTGACCAAGCCGAACAACCGCCAGCTTGCCTTTGATAATATGCGCATCTCGGTATATGCCGACCGTACTCTGGAAGGACTGGAAATGCTGGACAAGGAACGTCTGGTACGTGGGGTAAACAGCAAGCTCCGCCGTGATGAAGTTACCGGAGACGAAATCAGCAACGCTTTTATCATGAGCGCACTGGAACTGGTAACTAAAGAGGAGCCTAATTGGAAATTTGCAGCGGCACGCTCCCTGCTCACTTCCCTGTACAAAAAAGCGGCTACCAACCGCAGATACAAGTCTTACCCGGACGAACCTTATGGCGCATTCCATCCTCTTCTTGTAGATCTCGTGAAGAAAGGTATCTACCGCGAAGAATTGCTGGAATGTTACACCAAAGAACAGATCGACGAACTTGCTGAGTGCATTGACTACCGCAACGATCTGCTCTTCGATTACATCGGCTTGCTCACACTGGCAGAACGTTACCTCGCTCACGATTTTGATGGAAAAGTAATGGAATTGCCGCAAGAGCGTTATATGGTTATCGCCATGTTCCTAATGCACCAAGAGCCTGCCGAGAAACGTATGGATCTCGTCAAGGAAGCATACTGGGCAATGAGCAACATGTACATGACCGCAGCTACTCCTACGATGTCCAATGCAGGTAAAAAAGTAGCCGGTCAACTCTCCAGCTGCTTCATTGATACGGTAGACGACTCACTCGAAGGTATCTTTGATTCCAACACGGATGTAGCTCGTCTGAGCAAAATGGGTGGCGGCATCGGCGTTTACCTCGGCAAAGTCAGAGCTCGTGGTTCGGATATCCGTGGTCATCAAAATACAAGTTCCGGTGTAATCCCTTGGATTCGCCAACTGAACAATACAGCGGTCAGCGTAGACCAGCTCGGTACGCGGAAAGGTGCCATTGCCGTGTACCTGGACGTTTTCCACAAAGACATTCTGGCCTTCCTCGATCTGAAGCTGAACAACGGTGACGAGCGTATGCGTGCGCATGACGTATTCCACGGCATCTGTCTGCCTGACTTGTTCATGGAGCGGGTATCCACCCGTGGCGAATGGAGCCTGTTCTGTCCGCACGAAACAAAGAAAGTGATGGGCTGGAAGGACGAGAATGGTCGTGCACTCGGACTGGAAGATTTCTATGATGAGTCCTTTGGTGAAGGTGCGTTCCGTGATAAATACGAAGAAGCGGTGAATCACCCACTGCTGTCCCGGATTACAGTACAGGCGATTGACATCATGAAGCGTGTACTTAAATCCCAACTGGAGACAGGTACGCCATACATGTTCTACCGGGATACGGTTAACCGCTCGAATCCTAACCGTGCACACGGTATGGTATACTCCTCCAACCTGTGTACCGAAATTATGCAGAACCAGTCTGCCACTGTAATTGAAAAGGAAGAACTCGTAACCAAGGATGGACAAACTCGCATCGTGATTTCCAAAGTGCCTGGCGACTTTGTTGTCTGCAACCTGAACTCCATCCATCTGGCACGTGCTATTCCTCATAATGTATTGGAGCGTCTCGTTCCGATTCAGGTGCGCATGCTGGACAACGTTATCGACATTAACAACATTGAAGTGTTGCAAGCCCAATATACCAACAGCCAATATCGCGCAGTCGGTCTGGGAACGTTTGGACTTCACCACTTGCTTGCTCTCGAAGGCATTCATTGGGAGTCTGACGAAGCTGTAACGTATAACGATAATCTGTATGAAAAAATTAACTACCTGCTCGTGAAATCCAGTATGGAGCTGTCCAAAGAAAAAGGGCATTATCCTAAATTCAAAGGTTCCGATTGGGAAAGTGGTCATTACTTTGACCAACGCGAGTACACATCAGGTGAGCGCGTAGGCGAGTTCGTGACAACCGAACAGTGGAAAGAACTGCAAGCCGAAGTACGACAAAACGGTGTACGTAATGCCTGGTTGTTCGCCATTGCACCTAACGGTTCCACGTCCATTATTGCCGGTTCAACGGCTAGTATTGATCCGCTCTATGAGCTGTTATCTTATGAAGAGAAAACAACTTACAAAATTGCCAATCCGGCTCCGGATCTGTCCGAAAAAACAAGCCCTTATTACCAAACGGCGTTCCAGGTGGACCAACATGCTTCTATTAATATGGCGGCTGCCCGTCAGCGCCACGTCGATCAGGGACAAAGTTTCAACTTCTACGTTCGACCAGATATTAAAGCAACAGAATTCCTGGAATTGCATCTGCACGCCTGGAGAGCCGGCATGAAATCAACTTATTATGTTCGTAGCCGTGCATTAACGATTGAAGAATCTTGATTTTTGCGCAAGTTACGCTTTATCCATGGTAGAGAAGATTTACTAGATTCGAGGTGACCACCAGGGCATCCTGTTTTGATTGCAAAATGGCGTTGCCCTGGTTCTTTTTTGCCTAAAACACGATCACAGCATCGCAAGATGTTGATATAGATGATTTCCCAAAGTTCTGTCGTCAGAACATTATGAAATTTCAAGGAGTGAACGGAACAATGCAAGTACAGAAAATTTTTAACACCGAAGCCCCTAACCAATCAACCCGTATTATTGAAGGTGAATGCTCCGGTATCCTGAACTGGAACGACATTCGCATGCCACATATGTACAAATTGTACAAAGTACTATTGCTCAACCACTGGATCGCAGACGAGATTCCAATGTCCAAAGATGCTTCCCAGTTTGCTCAACTGGACGAGGAAGAGCAACGTACGTTTAAAATCAACATCTCTCTGCTCGCGGTACTTGATTCCATGCAGACGATGTTTGTTGGTGACGTAAAACGTTACTTTACTGATTCTTCACTCGAAGCGATCTCGGCCATTATCGGACAACAGGAAGTCGTTCATAACCAATCGTACTCCTACGTCCTGTCTTCGATCGTATCTGATCGGGAGCAAAAGGAAATTTTTGAATACTGGAAACATGATCCTGTCCTGCTTGACCGTAACCGTTTCATCGCAGACATTTACCAAACATTCCGGGACGAGCCGTCTCCACAGACGTTCTTCCAGGCCATGGTAGCCGATCTGGTACTCGAAGGTATCTTCTTCTATAGTACGTTTGCCTTCTTCTACAACCTGGCCCGTGACCAGAAAATGATGGCAACCAGCCAGATGATCTCGTATATCCAGCGGGATGAAAACCAACATTGTTACTTCTTCGCTGAAGTGTACAAACAGTTGCTGGTGGACTTCCCTGAACTGAACACACCTGAGAACATGGACTACGTATACACAACAATCCATCGTGCCGTTGAGCTTGAAACCAACTGGGCACATTACACACTCAGCAACGTGCGCGGCATTGACCTGAACGAGTTGGAAGATTACATCAAGTACATCGCCAACAAACGTCTGCGTCTGATGGGTATGGAGAAAGCATATGAAGGTGTGGATGTAAACTGCATGCCTTGGATTAAGCCATTCTCCGATGAAGCACTAAATGCAACCAAAACCGACTTCTTCGAAGCTAAATCCCGTAACTACGGTAAAGTTGGCGACGATAACGGATTTGACGATTTGTAATAAAGATTCTCCATATCGAATTAAACTGAAAATTATTTACACTGATACTACGATGACAGAACAACTTTCCAATCGCTGTTATCCCCAGATTTTTTGATTCCCTTTCTCAAGGGAAAATCCGGTGATAAAGGCGAACGCTGCGCTTTTTCAAGTTCTTTCTGTCCTCTCCGTTTTGTGTAAATGATTAGTTCAATTCATATCGTTTTAATCACATAAACTATAAATAAAAACAACACTCCCTGAACTGTGGCTATAATGCCTAAGATCAGGGAGTGTTGTTTAATTCGTATGTACAAACATCCTATCAGCGTTGAACTATTATAATTTAATAGAGATATTTCTTAATCTAAAAATTCAAGAAACGTATATAATTCTTGAAATTTTTCATTATTTAATCTTCTTTCATTTGCCGTATGAATATGAACCGGGTCATACATCGTGATATTAGCAGGTGTTTCATCAGGATGATAATGAGCATGGAATTTCATAATCAACTCTTTTTGATCATCATACCAATCATACCAATATAACTCGATGAATCCCCCGTTTCGATCTATCTCCTCTACACAGTACATCTTCGATAAATCATTAAAGACAATTGTTTTACGAATAGTTCTAGCACTGCTTGGAAGACCTTGGGCACCATCTCGAATCTCCATAATAATATCTGAAAAATCATTCTCAATAAAACGAAAATTACTTTTCGGTATCTTTAAAGCCAAGACGCTGCCTCCCCAAATGGTGTTTCCAAACTTGTGCATCGGTTTCTTCTTCAGGTGTTAAGTTCAATTTAGTTCCGAGTGTCCGTTCGAATTCCCCTTTGTATTTATCTTCATATAGAGCAATTTGCCCTGTATGGTAATCCAGGTCACTGGCTTCTATTGTGGATTGATGTTCTGCCTCTTCCTTTTTCCACATAGTCACAATCTCTTTAATCGTCGTTCTCTTACCTAATCCATACACATATGTAGTATCATCTGGGATGAGATTATGTTTGTTGGACCCGGCTCTTTGAATCCCCATAAAACGGCCTTGATCAATCCAGTTGAAAATCGTCGTAATACTCACTCCAAAAAATACAGATAATTCTTTAGGAGTATAAGAACGTACAGCTCCAATAAAAGGAACACCACTGTCTGTAATTCCTGTCGGTACATCCACTGCTTGACTTAACGCGTGTTTGAGAAGAGCAACATACTTCTCTCTAAAAATATCAGCATCTTCAAAGATAGATTCATCCAGGCTACGGACAAATTCAGCATTATTTTTGACTGCAAGTGCCAGCACTTTGAACAGTAAAATACTATTATCCGAATTACTCAAGCTCTGAACTAACTCAGAAGCAATCTCATCCGTGTTCTGACTAAATATATTCTTCTCAACTCTTGTGATTCCCATATCCATCTCACCTCACACTCCTAGTATAGGATAGTAAAGTTTAACTTTCAACATAATACTTAAACAAAGTTAAACATAACTTAAACTTTATAGATTAAACTTAAAGTATACTTAAACAGTATGCTACGAAGAGCTTGATTTATACATTCTCCAACCAACACACACTTATTATATAATGAAAGAGATTCATACCCCTCCTACGGAAGTGAGGCCTATTCATGGAAAGAGAACTGCTGGAACAAATCAACTTGTGGCATGAGCAGGACCAATTCAGTCTCATTATTGAACATATTGAACGAATCCCCGTCTCAGAGCGGGATTATGATCTGATTGGTCAACTCGCCAGAGCCTATAACAATGACGCACGCTACCGCGAAGCCGTTCAACATCTGTTGTCTGTCCAGGAGCAAGGGGTAAGCGACCCGCTCTGGCAATACCGTCTGGGTTATGCATACTGTCATATAGCGAGTTATGAACAGGCACTACTGGCTTTTGAGAGAGCGGACGAACTCTTGCCGCACGATGAATCTACCTTGGAATTCCTTCGTCAGGTTCGTCCCGAAGCGGACAAGATGCGTCGAGATCGCCAGCGTCATGAAGAGGAGCTTGCCGCATTCGAGCAGAGCGGTACACAGAACCATCTAAGAGCCGCTTCAGGGACTTATGATCCTGCAACGTTCTGGGTGCAGAGTGATTATGCACAGGACAATCATGTATCAGAACCTTTTGATGAAGAAGAGATTGTGACTATTGAGAAAGAATTGGGTTACAAGCTACCCGCATCCTATATCCAACTGATGAATACGCAAAACGGCGGTATCCCTGCGCTCACTGTATTTCCCACCAAAGAAGCGACTTCCTGGGCTGAGGATCACATTGCCATTTCAAGCATTATGGGGATCGGACACGATAAAATATACGCACTCGCTGGTGAGCTGGGAAGTCGGTTCATGATCGAAGATTGGGGATACCCCGACCTAGGGATTGTGATCTGTGATTGTCCATCCGCTGGTCATGATGTTGTTATGCTGGATTATCGCTTCTGCGGCCCTGAAGGTGAACCCTGTGTAGTTCATGTGGATCAGGAAAATGATTATGAGATTACATATCTTGCGCCGAATTTTGAAGCTTTCATCCGTGGATTGGTCGATGAGGATACGTATGACCTGTCTGACGAAGAGAATGAGGACTAAAACCCAGGAGGGTCCGGCCATATGACAACCCGTATATATTTTGGTTCCAATCAACTTGGCGAAGTGGCCGCAGTTTCATTGCAGGATGCGCTGAATGAGCTTGATCTGGGAACTCTTAAAGATTATCGACGAACAGATAAAGGTGTTATGGGTCAGACACTGCTCATTCGCTCTTCCCGTGGAGAGTATATTCTGAAAGGCAATCCTTTATATGCAGGACAGTTACAGGAAGAAAAGTTCTTTGTAGAACAACTGGCAAAACATACGTCCATTCCTGTCCCTGATCCATATTTATTACACGAAGATACCCATCTGCTAGGCTGGAGTTATGCCATAATGCCACGCCTGCCCGGGAATCACCTGTATGATCCAGCATTCCAGGCTTCGCTGTCACAGCAAGATCAGGAAGAGATTGCCTGTATGTTTGCCCATACTTTGGCTGAACTGCACCGCTGGAAGGTGCCTGATGCCGGGGAATATGATCCTGTAGCGCAGCAGATTGTTTCCTTTGCAGGCGATTATCTGGACTGGTTGTACGGAACCATTCGTCACTGGTTACATGATGCTGAACAGTACTCGGTGATTACGGATGAAGATGTTCAGTGGGTGGACGAGCAATTCAAGAATGCTGAACCGGCATTTCGGTCCAAAGCTGTTCCGTGTTTTGTCATGGGAGACTTCAAGGTCGAGAATATTCTGATTCAAAATCCGAATGACCGTTCTTCAGGGTGGCAGATTAGTGGTTTGTTCGATTTTACAACGGCCTATTTCGGAGACGGAACAGCCGACCTCACCAAAATATCCACCAGGTATGTTCATGAGGGTCAACCAGAACTGGCCGCACAGTTCCTTCGCTGCTACCGGGATCTGGTCTGTGCAGCAGATGAGGAGAAATGCCAACACTTCCGCACACGTCTCCGCATGCATCTGCTCTATCAACGTATCTTGTGGTGGGGGGAAGCCAAAGCGACAGGACAAGTGACGTGGGCAGCCGACCTGCCTTTTGCACAGTGGGCGCAGCAGTCCATCAATTCGATTGTCGCATTGTTAGATTAGTAGAATGTATCGTTCCATATATATCGCCCAACATGCGGGCGCACGCATAAAACCGCCAGAGATCATCCTTGATCTTTGGCGGTTTTCCTCATCTCACTATATTTCAGTCAACGATGGAATCTCTCAACTTAAGTTTGTGCAACGGGTGATTCCTGATGTTTCTGCAAAAACTCCAGCATCCGGCGGTACACAAGAATCTCGTTTGTTTTCCTGGAGAAGCCATGACCCTCATCATCCAGAACGATGTATTCCACATCAATTCCCTTGGACTGGAGCGCGGCCACGATCTGATCGGATTCGGCCTTCACGACTCTTGGATCATTAGCACCCTGGATGACCAGCATTGGGTTAACCATCTGATCGAGATACGTAATCGGTGAATCCTTCGTTAAACGTTCGCGGTCACGGACCGGATCACCCAGCCAGTTATCCATCATCGGCTTCCAGTCTTCCGGTACGGATTCCAGGAATGTGAACAGGTTACTTGGCCCAAAAATATCGACCGCTGCCCGGAACAGCTCCGGATGGCGCCCTGCCAATAACAGGGTCATATATCCCCCATAACTTCCACCTACCACAAACAACCGCTCCGGCGAGGTAATTCCCTGATCAAACAGCCAGTTGATCCCGGCAACACAGTCCAGCCTTGGGCCCTCACCCCAATCACGTTCAACCAATTTGACGAATTCCGCACCATACCCGGTACTGCCCCGAAAATTCGGTGCAAAAATATGATAGCCCTGAGCGAGCATCATCTGAAACATCGGCCGAAAAAACTTTGCTTCGGATGCTTGCGGCCCACCATGAGGCCAAAATACGGTGTAGCCATTGGCCTGCTCTGGTTTTGCTTTGAACAAGAGAGCTTCAATCTCCAGTCCGTCGTAGGAGTTATACTGAATAACGTCAGGGTACACGAGATCACTTGGGTCCAGTCCGGTTACCCGATTGGCAGTCAGCGGCTCCCAGGACTCAGCACCTGCTATTTTACGATAAATATTATGCGGTTGGATCGCTCCACGTCCGAGGATATACACATTGCCAGCCTTCGTAACGTTCACCTGCTCTATCGTATCCAGCGGCATCTCTATGCGCCGAGGCTCATCGGCATTTTTGCCCAATACGTACATACGATTCTCTGGCCCTGTAAGTGTCCAGAAATATAAGGTCTCGGAAGCCTGATGCCAGCGGATGAACTCCACATCTTCCCCTTCGATTCTGCACAATAAGCGGAATTCACGGGTATCGATACGGTATTCAGCCACATAGGCGTATGCGGAGTCATCATTGGTTATGAACAGAAGACGATTATCATCTGCAAAAATCAGATCAGATACCTGACTATAACGTTCTGAAGCTGGCAGAATCACCATTTCTTCATTGTTACGATACAGATGCGCCGTCTGATACGTATTGGAGTACATTTTTAAAATGACATAACTCTTCTCGTCAGGACTTACAGCAAACAGGCTGCTCGTAACCTCTTCTCCACTGTATAACAGTTCATCTTCCCCTGTCTCCAGATCGATGCGGCGTGAATTCAGATAATTCGGATTACCCGCGCTGGTAACATAATAGAGACGCTGTCCATCCTCGGACAACTCAGCGAAATAACAGCGATCATTCGGTTCCGCCGGAACCACAGGCAGTGGAACACCACCCTCGGGTGGGAGTGCATATAGATGATAGTTCTCATCTCCATCCCGATCAAACGCGGTAAGAAGATGACGCCCCTGCGGGTCTGCTTTGATAAATTGACTGCTCTGATTCAAGTACGTTAAAGGATACGGGTATCCTCCAGGCAAATCCATCGCCCAAATATTCGGCTGACCGTTCAGATTGCTGTCCATGAACAAACGTTTCTCGTCTGCCGATACGGCAAAATGCGAAATACGGTACGTCTGAAAATATTGCTCGACATCCGGTTTAGGGAACTGAATCATGACAAACCTCCTTGGAATTGAACCAATGAATTTAACATTGGTAAATTAAGGTACCATTTGTCCATATTATAGGTAATGCCAATGTTTAGACAATAGATATGTGAGTTATAAATTAAAATTATCCCTAGCTTTGTTTATCATCAGCAACATTCATCCAGCGTACAAGTGGTCTTGTCTTCCCTGTAGTGCATAAGGTGGCGGAGTAATTCGGACCTACGTTCAAAGACTGCAAATTATAATGTTGCCCTTCCCGTTCCACAACGTGATGCCCATCTAACCCTTCTCCCATCGTATTCAGTTTTCGCCACTGTCCGGACAGAGATTGACCACACGCCTTAATCCAAGCCTCTTTTTGTGTGAGTACTTGCCAAACACGCCGGATCATTACCTGTTCCTCCTCCCTGTGATCCAGTACATAACACTTCTCATCTTCCGTCAAAAATCGCCTGATCACCGCGCTCATCTGCAGCAAAGGACGTACATACTCAAGATCGATTCCCAGTTCTGTATGATCCGCTAATGCCAGTACACAACATCCTTCGGTATGAGAAAGGTTAAACTGTGGTCCGCTCTGAACATAGGGTTTGCCTGAAGCCCCATATTCAATATAAATATCTGACGCTAATTGACCCGTGTACATTGCCAATACTTCTCTCAGAAATGTACGCGACATAACCAACTTTTGAGCATCATGCATGGATTGTTTCTGTTTTCTCTGTACACGTTCAATTTCATCCTGGCTCAGTACACAGGTGTCTATATCCAACCTTGACAAAAAATCCTCTCCCTTGTGCGGAAGAGGCTGCGTCCAGATATGTACTTCATTTGCCACAAAATGAACCGCAGCGGATTCCTTCCATCCTGTAACTGCAGGTCTCACAAGGTCACCCCCTCTCCCTACTCTTCTTGCTCAACGAACAACGGACATCCTCAGATGACTCGGTTTCGCTATACGTTTTAGGTGGATTCCGATCTCCTCATCCGTCAGTTTCATAGCACATTCGCTCATTTGCATGTAATCCAGCCCGATTACGCCATATTCAGAGATGTGCATGCAACGTTTTTTCAATGAATCCATATCTGCATAGTGATTACTGATCCACTTCATCCGAGCATAGCGTATATCTTCGGAAGAGAGCATACGGTCCTGAATGCGACTGCATTCTTCCTTAACTCGTTGATGTAATTCAACGGGATCAACGGAATACCCACAGACATTGGAGAAAGCAAATTCCTGCCTGTAATAGTGATCCCAATGACTCCCCTTCCCGAGCAAACCTGACTTCACACTCTCTGTGAAGAATGTTGAAGTCTCTCCTAGAAGGGCTTCGATACCAATCATGGTTGCAACTTGAGTCTCCAATTGCGTAACCGGCCTCTCTTCCTGAAAGCCAAACCGGACAAGAGGTATTGAAGATCCACCATTCATTTCCTTATAAGTCTCGTCCTGTTCCTGCAACGGCTGAATGAATGGAGTATGGGATATGACCTTGGGTTGATCCATCGAAAAGTTCTCTAACCATTCGAATATCTCCGTCGGTTCAACAGGACCCACTACTGCCACAGACATTCGAGAAGCCGTATAATGACTTGTATAGGCATTGCTTAACCATTCTACGGTAATATCGGCAATACTCTCCGGTGTACCCGCAACATCCTGTGTGATTGGATGGTCGTTACCATACATCATCTGCAACAATTGCTGAAGAGCCAGCCAGGAGGGTTGATCCTTGTACATTTCCAGTTCCTGATGAATCGCCGCCCGCTCACGCTCAATGTTTCTTTTCGTGAAGTAGGGGGTTGCAATCATATTCATAAAAAGTTGAATGCTGTTCCTTAGATTGCCTGTACAAGCAAGTTGGTACGTCGTTACATCATAACGCGTCAACGCTGACGTTGAGGCCCCTTCGGCATGAAGAAGTGATTTGACGGACTGACCATCGGGATTATAAAACATCATGTGTTCGAGGAAATGTGCCGTACCCGCAAGCGTAATATCGTGAATGGACCCATAGGGTACAGAACAGGATACAAATGTATGACTATATTTGGGTTGTGGCAGTATACTCACGTTCAGGCCGTTGGATAAACGCTTGCAGACACATGAATTTAATGTGGTACTACTCATGATTTCCCTCCTGTACTATGCGGAATATTCACTCTCAGGGTACAGAATCCATGTGACTTCTTTCCTCAACTCGGTAGCAACGGAAGCCACCTTTTCAGGAGTTACTTCTGCTATTTCTTCAAGGAATTGTACAGTCGTCATCTGACTTTCGCTCAACACCTGATCCATATGATTTGTAATGACCTGATGTGGCAGATCGAATCCGACCTGAACATAATGCATCACATTCTGCACAGCGGTATATAACTCCCTCTCGGATACATCTCCATCACAGATTCTCTTCCATTCCATATCGATTCCTTCGAGAACATCCGTCACGTTAGCACTGCTGGTGCCCGTTGTAATGTGAAGCTTTTCCCGAAAATCATCCAATGTGCTGGTAACTTGATATACCAACTGGGAACGTTCACGTAATTCAACCTGCAACCGGGACGCGGGTGTCGCTCCAAATAAGGTATGGAATACAAACAAAGCCGGATATAAAGCAGAGCCATATCGAATACCTGTACTATAAGTAACATTGATCTTGCACTGTTGAATGTCCAACAGTTCCATCATCATGGCTTCAGCCTCCCGCTGCTCGGCAGGATTACCTTGTCGCCCCTCTACTTCTTCCTCTCCTGGATATTGTGTGTTGATTGGGTGTAGTTCTGATTCCCTCTCCGAACAACAGCGTTTGAACACTTCCCTGTTCCCACATTCAAATTGTTCCCAGATCATATCCATAATTCGCCCAGGATGGATATCGCCAAGAACATGAACATGGATCGGAATTTGGATCAATGCCTGATAGTGCCGACACAACTCATGAGATATGACACAATGCCGTAGTTCATCCAGAGCCAATTGACGGTTCTGCCCTTCATATCCCATCCATTCCAGACAACGGCTCTGCACCACCTTGTCCCAATCCGTTCCATCATGCGCGATATGATGTTCAGTCCAAGCCATTTCATCCTGTACTTGCATCTCATCGAACATGCCATGATCATCAACCGCTGGGTCATATAACAAGCCTGCGAGTAATTGCACAGCGCTATGTATGGCTTCCATCTGCGTTCCAGTTATTAACTTATCTTCTGTTATACGAGGTATGCGCATCGTGATTGAGGCAATCTGAGTATCGCCTTTGTAATCAAAACGACAGGTCAGGTCTGCACCATACAGGGACCATAACTGTTGCTGGAGTAGCCTGTTCGATGGAAAGCGACGACAGCTGTTCATTAACAAACGGACTATCATGACAAATATAGCTGAGGGTATGTTTTGCTGTGCATTGATCAGATTAATCTGTACGTAATAATTGGCATATTGTTGTGTTGGCAGCACATGCACCGACAGATTGTTACGCCTCTCAGTAGTAAAGGACCGCATCTTTCGCCCCTCCTCTCACTTCCATCTACGAACTGATATTATAGATTGCTCCACTGTCCGTGTTCAGACCGAGCTGTCCAAAACCATCAAGTGGCTTGGAAATCCAGTCCACACGGCTGACTGTTTCATCAGTAATTGACGTTTCATCATCTCGCCAGTGAATGACCTGCTGGTGATGCCTGTCCCAGAAACGCCACAATGCTGGCTGGCTTAACAGTTGCTCGCGAAATGGCTCGTATATCCTATCAGCAGAAGCCTGAATATCCTGATCCAATACAACCGGTGGCAGAAAAACGATCTTGGAACGAAAGTCCTCTGTAAGAGTCATAAAGTATACACATACTGGCTTTTGTGTTTTGGCCAAAATACGAAAAATACCACTTCGAGTGCTAATTTTCGAACTTAGAAAAGGTAGTTCAACAGCATGGTTATCCGTATTGAATCCGGTCTGTCCATCTACAAAAAGACTGAATGATCCACCTTTCCGCAAATGGGAATACAGTCTGATGCCAATCATCTCATCCTCCGCATTGAGCAATTCCGCACCTGCATACTTACGGATGGCCTCCCAACCGGATAGCTTCTTCTCCTGTTCCACTGTTTCCTGCTCGGCGATCAGATAGAATGGAAGCTTGGCAGACATATGGCCTGCACGTATTTCCTGTCCAATCGTAATCATATTGTGCCTCACAAAACCATAATGCCAGGTTAATAATGCACCACCTTCACGCAACGTTGCCTGCAGATGTTCCCGCCCCTCTACCTCATCCCACTCCATAAACGAATAGGGGCTTTTCTTGTGCTCATTAATTGTACGAAGAAATGCGAGATAGTCCATCCAGATGGACTCAGCAGACTGCTTCGGCTTAAGCGGAGCCATCTCCTTGATAATGTTCATCAGTGCATAAAAGGACCCCAAATGAATGCCATCCTGTCGCTCCTTATGAAGTTCATCTCTGACCTGTTCACGGTACATATCATATAAAGATCTAAAGTTCATCATCTACGTGTCCCCTCCAAGGCTTGAGAAACTCTAAGAGCATCCTTTCCATGTCGCAGGTAATTTCGATGCATGCCATCCATCATATACGTAAGCATTCTGAGGGCCATCTCATATTGCCCCGGAATGCGTTCATCCGATTCTGCTTCCTGCCCTTCCACCATATCAAAGCCCACATAAGGCAAGGAGGATTCCAGCGCTGCGACCACACAGTTTCGGGTGTTAAACCATGACGGGCCTCCACTGATAGGGAAATCAACATAAGGAAAACTTCCAGGATCAAGACAATCTAAGTCAAACGATAAATAGGCCGCTTCCGCCTGAAACTTGTGCTGTATATCAAGCAGGGTTGTCCGCACTCGTTCCGGGGTCATCTGTTCTGCAGGAATCTGAACCAATTTGGGATGTTTGTACATCTGATCTACAGAACGAAGGCCGCGCAGACCAATCTGCACGACTGCGACGATACCGTCCTCCGTCAGTAGATGCCTCACAAAATTGGCATGATGCATCTCATTCTGATGAATAGCATCCACCCCGCAATCATGGTGGGCATCAAACTGGACGAGTATGATTCTTGCATTAGATCGACTCAGTATGGATTTCAGGATGGAATACGTAATGGAATGATCCCCACCAATGCAGCACAGTAGCGCCTCTTCCCTTTCCGTATATACCAGAGCTGAGTTCAGACCCTTCGAGTAGGAAGAATCCGTATCATCTGTTTGGCAAGTACCCAAATCCTGCATCATTACTGATTCAAGCAATCTCTGGCCACTGCCAATGTCATATAGTCCTGATATACGGGATTGCGTCAGAGCTGGATACATTACCTTTTTCCATGATTCGGCCCGAAGAGATTGCTCAAATCCCGCGACTTTTGATCCCTCCATACCTGAACCTCCCGAATAGGGAATACCCAGCATATAGAGATGCGGTGAATCTTGACCTACGAGAGGGTTCAGTGAAAAATAAGGCTCATCTGGAGGATCAATGCCCTCTAGCTGGGGGATAGGACGTGTCTCCAATTCTTCAGCGGGTTCAATCTGATAGAACTGGCTGAACGTCTCATCGGCTGCAATCAACGTATCGCCGATGCGGCGTACCAGGTATGCAGGTTCCGGAGCTTTCATAAAGAGACCTCCTCTATTGGATATTGGTTATATCTAGGTCGAATAACTCTGAGCAGCTAGACCCTCCTGCTCATCCACGTCAGTTGGCTTATGCCCGGATGAATCTGCATAGTCCTTTTTGAACAGCCTGATCACGGGTAAAATGCATAATAAACTCGCTGTATTAACAAAAGCAATGACGCCATAGAAATATCCCACATGATCAAAGATTCGTGTCAGCCCCCACCCTGCAACAATAATAAGCAGAAAATATACAGCATTCATAAGCAGGGCCTGATAGCCGCGTCCGCTCTGTTCCATGGTAAGCAGCGTTGTCATCATAGGACCCATGGTGAGATAGGAAAGGGAAACCACTGCCAGATATCGGGCCGCTTCTGCACGGGATACGGGGTCCGCAATCAGAAAAGCTGTCAACGGTTCCCGCCATACCCAGATGGATACGGCAATTACGGCATAAAGAATGAATGACTGTACCAGGCCTCTGCGATAGCTCTCGTATGCACGTGGTCGATGAGCCTCTTTGAGATTATGATTAATCATAATCCCGATAGCCGATCCAATAACGATTCCGGGCAGTATAGCCATCGTCTGAATTCGGTATCCAACTCCGAATCCAGCAACTACCCCTTCCCCAAATCGACTGACGATTTTGTTGAAAAAGAAAGTACTCAAAAAGATAAGACAGTACGAAATAAATACGGGAATGCCTACCTGCTGAAGTGCAATGAGATGTTTCCACACAAATGTTATCCGTTCATACACAAATTCCTTCCTCAATATCAGAATCAGAAGGCTTATGAGCAAAGAGAGTGTTGAAGAAATAAGATTGGCGTATACAATTCCTTTCAATTCCATTCCAGCCACCGAAACGAACCAGTACACCAGCATAATGTTGAGCGATGCCGTGCCTACGGAATTCCACGCTGCCGCTTGAGCCCGGCCCAACCCACGCAATGCGGCACCACCCACCGCTGCGAGCACAGCGGGCACACCTGCTGCCATCATGCCTGCCACATAAATGGTAAACATAGGCCTTACATCCATAGGGACGGCATAAAACCAGGAGAGAAGTGGCGACACCAGCATAACCACACCACCAGCAACAATTGAAAAAATAGCTGCGCTGCCAAGCATATGCCCAAGTAGCGATGTAAAAGCCCGCGAACCCTCCGCTCTGCTCCGTGAGACAGCAACCTGAACCGATAATTGCATGGCTTCCACAAGCGCAATCATGATAAAGGAAATGGGAATATACAGTGATAGCACATATAACACGGTCTGACTGGTATGACCCATAAAAAAAACATTGACCAGCTGCGTTGTTACGTTAACCAAAGAAGCGAGCAGCATCGGTATTGCAGTGCGGATTAACAGCCGGTTCACCGATCCCGAAGTGTAATCCAGACCTTTCAAATTCAATCCCCTCCTCCATTCATGATGTCTTCACTTCCTGATGTAGTGTGAGACGACTCAGGACAGGCATATGTACTACATGTACACAGCAGGCTGATAACAGCCGTTCGCCATCCCAGGATATCAACAGAACACGATCATCTACCTTTATGTTTCCGCTCTGTAATTGTTCAGCGAGCTGTATCCACACGTCCCCACTTTGGTAATCGATGGTTTCAGGTACGTGGTAGACTGACTTGATCAGGGACATGTCTGGCTTCGAATAAGGGATTATGTGTCTACGTAAACGGGATTGAAGAAGAATATTCTCCGTCTGACCAGCATCCATGAACTCATCTATAATGGATATAATCTCTGAAGCCATAACACTCCCTTCGATATCGTCAACCGTTCTCTTTCCTATATAATTCACGGCAAGAGCACCGGACTGTCTGTTTAACTCCAAGGCAACAGCCATATCAGACAGATCTCCGGGAGAATCGTGCTCTTCAATCACACGTTGTTCCGCCAGAACAAACATCCCCCGTTCCTCTCTCCCTAGTGTCCATGCTGCAGCCTGCATTCCTTCCGTAGCAGCGAGTGGTCCCATATGGGAAAGTGCCAGTGGATAGTCCACCTTCCAGGAGGTAGACTCCAGGATTCGGGCCAAAGGTGGATTCATGGCGTAACGTTCAGGATAGGTCTGGGCCAAAATCAGCAGATCCCAGCGCTCACTTGTACCAGAAGCCAAAGATTCCATGACAACTAGCGCAAGATCACCGGCAGTTACCCGTTGATCATCGGATCGCAAAGAACGGGTTCGCACAGTAGACCTGTCATAATAGTTCTCTTCCATATATATGTGTGGGGATAAGTAATAGTAATCTTCCACATCGAGCGTGTCCGTGGTATACAAGTGATCTTCGGCCGTAACCCAACAGATATGATTAACATAGACAGACATCGCACGAGGGTTATTCAGCGTATCAGGCATGCTTCATTTTTCCGTTGGCATAGGCTTGGAAAACGTTGATCTTCTGAATGGAGGTAGTTCCTTCCATGAATTCGAAGGCACGCGCATCCCGATACCATTTATTCAATAAAGGATGGTCAATCATGGAACCAGGTCCCATCAGGTCAAGCGCCAGTTCCGTGGCCTCCTCAGCCAGTGCTCCAGCACGAATTTTGCTCAGGGAAGCCAGATACCCTTTCTGCACATCCGCATCAATCTCCGCCGCTGCGCTACGAATCATGCTACGGAGTGAATGCAGGCGCATCTCCAGTCGCTCTAACTCCACCTTCTCCCTCTCCGAGAAAACAGACCTCTGCTCCTTCACATAATCATATGCTGCCCGTGCGACTCCAAGCGCAAGTGCAGCGACACCAGGGCGCATACGATGAAAGGTCTGAAGCGCGCCCCATAATCCACGCTTGGTTGGACTGAGATGACGCCCGATGATATCTTCCTCAGCCAGCGGAAAACCATCCAACGTGAGGTGACTCAATTGCACACCTCTAACCCCCATCGTATCCAGAGGTGTGGCGCTGAATCCCTGCACAGACGTGTCTACCAGCGCGATCTGGATGCCGAGAGGCGTACGATTGGTCTGAGCAAATACCAGTCCGATGCTAGCACGACTACCATTACCGATATAGAACTTCTGTCCGTCAAGGTTCAGTCTGCCTTCCTTGTTCCGCGAAATTCGTGTGCCAATACCCGTAGCATCCGAGCCCTTTTCCGGTTCAGTAAGAGCGAAGAATGACCACGTGGGTCCCTTGAGAAAATGAGAATAGTACCGCTCCTTCTGTTGTGAGTCAGCCAGAGCTGATATGATTACACTGGACATTGATGGACCCGGGCTCCCGAGAAATACACCGGCATCACCTGCTGACAGTTCCTCAATCGCGATAACTCTTTCCAGACAGGAAAGACCATAATATCGTTCCTGACCTAAAGTGACGATCGGTTCACCGCCATATTCCGGCGGGATCATCATGCGATTGATGGTTCGCAGAGATGCCAGATGTGTGAACTCAGCTATACGCTCAGGTTCACGGTCAATGACCAGGCCAATATCACGTAATTCCGTGGCATATTGTTTCATTTCCTGCTCAAAAACAGCAATGGTAGATCGTGTAATCATCAGAAGGCCTCCTTCGGAATGAGCAGCATATTTTTGACCATTTGACCTGCATACACGTAAGCCGAGATCGCATGTCGCAAATAGCCAAATCCTCCTCCAAGACGCTGCAATTGACGGAAGGCCTCATCCAGTTCTTGATGAACCCATGTACTTGTACGAGCCTCCGTAATGTCTGATTGCTCTAATACGAATTCATCCGACTGAATAGTCTCAGCCATATATAGTACAGTCAAAACATCAGCAATCATGCCCTTGACCAGTTGATGCTGAAGTGTGGATTGCCCCCCTGAGTTGCGACTGGATAGATGATTACGCACTTGCTCCAATCCAGCGCTGCACAGTTCAGTACGGAAATAAAGCATACGTTTTCGAAGATCAGCTATATCACCTGTGACATCATCTTGTCTTTCAAAAAATGCCACACCTTCATTCCGAAGTTCCGATATTCGGTAGAGTAAAAGACCTGAAGGCTCCAACATCCGATCTTCCACCCGATCCGCACGTACCTGCTTCCATTCGTAGATATGGCCTGTCTCTGCATGACATATCCATGGCCCACTTTTCACGAGTTCAGGTGTCGCCACTATTATCCCCCCTTGGCATAACAACACGGGACGTGTATCCAAACGCAACATTGTTGCTTCCAGCAGATCTGTTACAGTGGGTACCGGACGACCTGCGGCCTCTGTACCAACCGGCACAGTACCTACCTCATCAGAATTCAAGACTGACATATGCACTCCTCCTATTACTCATGATCAACAATCTCCATGCTCAATTAACGCAAAACCAAAAAAACTGCCCAGCCCAATGCTGACCAGTACGGACCTCTCCCCCTTATGCACCCATTCATTCTCCAGCCCGGAGCTTAGATTGATGAACGCATCCGTGGAGAAGGTATGTCCAATCCGCGGGATATTATCCAGGTAAATTTGTTTTTGATCCACGCCTGTACGCTTTGAAAACTCCTTCCATGTAGTCCAATTGACGTTGTGGGGAAAGATATGATCTACATCATGAAGTGTCAGGCCCTCTGCTGACAGCAGCTCTTCCATGCCTCGAATGATATGATCCACGTACAGCTTGTTAAATGACGTCATCTCTTCCACTTCCGCATAATATCCGGTATGGAACCTCGTATCCCGAAGAACATGAGCAGCCTGTAATACGTGCTGACCATGGTTTCTGGATAGAAGCATGGCAACAGCCGAGTCACCCAGAATCGTAGACTTTCGAATATATCTCCAGTCGGGTGGCATGAAGTTAAACTGATCGGCACATACCAATAAAACATTACGAATATCAGGCTGTGTACGGGAGATTCGTTCAAGCCATTGAAGAGCGGCTATCGAGGACGCACAGTTCATCTGTGAAATACTATAAAAGGGGATATGCTCGAGCCCATATTCACTCAGAGCCCGCTGCAAGGGCCTATAATCCCCTGGTGCTTGTACATGTGCAGAATGGGCATAGAGCACAAGGTCAATGGCAGGCAAAGGTTGTCTGTCAACAAGCTGTCCAATCGCGCGAACGATAGAATTATCCAGATGCTGACCCGGAGGGGTAACGGGAACACCGTTCAGACGATGATATTTGCGCAGTAATTGAAGCTCTCCTTTACCCAGTCCCAAGGATTCGAGGATAACCTCGGGCTCTTCGATCTGATCAGGCAAATACACACCGATATCCACTATACCCAGTCCCATCACGATTCCCTCCTCCTGATTACAGCTCTTCGTATCCACCTGCATGAATGAGAAGTGCATAGATAAACTTGTCATCTGGCTCCAGGTGCATCAGACATATGTATTCATCTGTGCACCGATCTTCAAGAAGTTGCTTCAGACCAAAGAATGGTGCAGCGCTCCAGTGGGCAGGATCGTAACTCCCTTGCCAGCCTGTAGCATGAAACCATTCGGTACCGGACACTTCCTGCTCCAACAGCGGATGGACAAGAAGCCTGATCTGAGCCAGATTAACGGATACCTGAACGCAAAGCCTGTCCAGCAGCAATTCTGCTGTCTCGGCAATCGAACTCTCGGCATATTGTATTTCCACACCAACAAGGGACGAACCGCCTTCTGCCAACCGATCCAGAACCAGAACAGCTCCCGTGTCGGGTTCTACAACCTCGCCCACTCCTTCCGTCTCGTAGGGAAGAGACGTCTGATCAAGCACAAGCAGCATTCCCCGATCGTAATTGCCGCTGTTCAGATAATGCTGGAGCATATGAAGTGCAGCGAACGGTGCACCGAAACCCATATCGTTCACGGCAAAACTCAGGAACCGTGCCTGATAACGGTCCATCAGGTAGTTGACAATGGAGATATCTGGACGAATATTGGGAAAATGATAGGCCAGCAGGAGAACATCCACGTCTCCCATGATCTGATCCAGCCCCGACTCTTCGAGCAGTAGTACACTCATATCATGATAGGCATTGTTATAACGACCCTCCAGCAGATGAAACCGGGGTACCACGGGGGACCCCGCCAACAAATCACTGTGAAATCTTAACAACTCCGGATGTTCGAACGGAGGCTGCTTGTCCGTAAACAGCCTGACCTTCATGTCCCGGATGGTAACAGGCGCCGCCATCAGGCAGCAACGAGTTGCTTTTCGATATATACGGCTAGCGAACCCACTGTGTTAAATACATCTGGCTCCAGTTCATCCGGGTCGATCTCCAGCCCCTCAATACGGTCTTCCAACGTCATCAATAGTTCCAGAACAGACGTTGAATCCAGATGAAGTTCATCAAATAAAGATGTATCCCATGTAACAGCGTGGTTCTCTTCCATATTCAGCACTTCGGCAAGGGCACCTTTGATTTCTTCAAGCAATACTGCGGTTGTCATGATCATCATCTCTCCTTATCTGTTGGTTACTGCGGAATGTGAAACAGGGATCAAACGCTGTTTGCCCAGTAGATCTTCGGGAGTATCCCTTTCCCGAATCAGATGGGCTTCTCCACCACTAATCATCACTTCAGCCGGACTTCCATGACTGAGAAAATGGGTCGGTGAAGCAGTAGGGCCGTAGGCACCGGAATGAAATACACCAATTAAATCCCCTTGTTCAACGGGAGGCAGGTTTACTTTTTTGCCAATAACATCATTCGGTGTACACAAAGGGCCGGTAATATTAAACTCTGCAACCGGGGATTCACCGTAACGTGACAAAGATGCAATCGGGAAATTGCGCTTCACATAAGAGCCGATTCCGACCGCTGCCATATGACAATTGGTACCACCATCGGTTACAACAAACATCTCTCCATACGACTCCTTGACATATAAGGCTCGGCTAACCAGCATCCCACTGGTTCCCACCAGATACCTTCCCAGTTCCATGAACAGTCTGATGTCAGGATGTTTTTCCTTGAATTGTTCGAACAAAGGGTTCAATTGTGCAGACAGGGCAGTCACAGACAGCGGCTGTTCTCCCTCGTAATACGGAACTCCGAGACCACCGCCCACATCTACCATCTGCAGCCGAATGCCCAGTTGCTCCTCCAACCGTTCGGCAAGCTCCAGAATGTGGCGTGTGTTCTCCACAATAGGTTCCACGTCAAGCATACGGGTTCCCATGTATACATGCAGACCGATAATATCCACATGTGAGCATCGTTCCAATTGCTGTCGTCCCTGCATCACAGTATCCTCATCCATGCCAAACTGGCGTGGTTTGCCACCCATCGTGAGCCGTGATCCCTTCACGGTAAAAGAAGGATTGATTCTCAGTGCCACGGGGACAATCCGTCCCTCTTCAGCTGCAATGGCTTCAATGCGGTTAAGCTCCTGAAACGATTCACAGACGATTGCGTAGATGCCATGACGAATGCAAGCGGTTATCTCCGCGTCGGTCTTGCCTGGTCCGAGGAAGATTATACGCTCCGGATTTGTACCCGCCTGTAGTGCGGTATGTAATTCGGCCATGGAACAGACCTCTGCCTGGGCTCCAAGCCCCTGAAGCAGGTGAACAATTGAAATATTGGGATTAGCCTTTAATGAGTAGAACAATTCCACCTTTGGAGTCAGCAGGCTGCGAAGTTCTTCATATACTCGCTCTAATACCTCAGCGTCATAGACGTATAATGGTGTACCGAATTGTGCAGCGATGGCCGAAATCGCAAGCCCTTGAATCTGATAATCTCCAGACATCTACTTCACCTCGTTTATGAATGATAACTTGGCTTCAACCGCAGCATCGGTCGCCCGTAGCTGCTCAGCCGAATGAGCAATAATGACACCATAGAGACGACCAGAGAACACACGATCTTTACCTTTGAAGGCCGCATTGACCGTTGCAAAATTGTTGATAAGTATCCCCTCGCCCTTCAGCGGATCAAATAACAGAGGACCAAGTGTTGACCTTAACTTTCCATAATCCAGGCGGTGATTCAAACGAAGTGTATATTTTTTGGCCAAAGCTAACATCCCCTCAGGAATCCACTGGTTCTGGATCTCAGTCTGATACGTCGACATGTTAAACCTTGCATTGATCTCCAGATTAGGCCACACACTTCCGTCCTCATCCAGAATGGCATCGATACCGGCTACACCGTAATATCCGTCCCGATGGAGCGCAGCCCCAATCTGCAATGCCGCATCCCGAATCACCTCAATCTGCGCAACGCTGAGACGTGGTGGCATGAGATGCCCCTGATGAACACCCTGTTCGACCAATGATTCCTTCACACCAAGAAATTCAACCTCACCACTCCGATGAATTAAAATCTGGTAATTCAGATCACATGTTTTGTTTATCCACTGCTCCAGCACATAATTCACAGCTCTTGTCCCATTCTTGCTTGCCTGTTTCTCCAGTAATTTCATGCATTTGTGGAAACGGGCTTCATCTGCAATAACGGTGATTCCCTTGCCCGAGACGCCCATCGAATCCTTCATGACAATACGCCCGCCCTGTTCCAACACGGATTTCATATCTTCAAATCCGGACGTAAGTTCCTCCAGGGAGTAACACTCACAGCCAGGTATCTGACGGATACCCAGTTCGGCATTAAGCCTTCGGGAGTAGCCCTTATCATTGACTTTGCGGAAAATGTCAGCCGGTGGTACGGCAAGGGGAATACCTGTGCGTTGGGATAGTTCTTCTTCCTGATCCGAGGCTCCGAAGGGAACCAGATAAGCCTGTATATCCTGTCTATCTGTCAGTTCCCGCAGCTTGTCCAGCGTACGCTGACAATGCAGGATGTTAGCTGTAATGTTCAATCCTGGTTCATTATATTCAGTAGCAATTAAACGTGATCGACCAAAGCCGATGGCCTGCGCATCTGCTATAAATCCGGAATCCGGCAGTTCCTTGAGCAATACGATATCTTGTTCACCTGCCAGGAAAATCCCCAGCTCTTCCATCCGGTTTACAACGTCAGCAGCCGAACCAACACTCAGGGAAGGCAACTTCAGTACCCCCTGCTCATTCCAGTATTCTTCGACTTCAAAATTGTTTATATAAACAAAAACAGCTTCATCATGACCTGTAAGCGCCTGCTTCAGCTTTCTCGAAAATCCGGTCAACAGTGTGGTCAATCTCATCACCTCGTTCTTCTGCGAACTGCATCACCGCCACGCTGAATGTTGCTCCCAGCCCAACCGTGACAAGCAAATAGTAGTCGTCCTTCTGCAAAAGCCCCTGATCTGAAATCTCTTTCAGATTAATATAGGGATCGGAACAGAAGCAGTGCCCGATTTCTCCCACATTGGATGTGTACACCCGCTCCAATGGATAGGACAATTGTGCAGCAACCTTTTTCCATGAAGACAGATTCACATTGTGCGGGACAATATAACGGATATCCTCCAACGTCAGGCCCGATCCATCTATTGCCTCGTGAATGACATCACAGAGCTGGGGTGTATAGATTTCCTGAAATTCCTTGAGCGTCTCGGGATCACCTGTCAGCACGTTGCAGAATTGTCCAAGGGTTACGTTTGTAAGCCCCACCATCCTGCTTCCCGGGCCGGATTTACCAACCAGTATGGCGGCCGCAGCTTCGCCCATAACGGTTGTATTGGGGATGAGCTGTACAATGGGACTGAATGTTTTTTCACCTGTTACGATTAAAATATGATCATCCTCTTCCAAAGAGGGCAGCAATGTTGCAGCAACATCCAGCGCAATCAAACCTGAGGCACAGTTCTGCTGTGTCAGTGAAAATGCAATGGCATGATGCATGCCGTAAGCCTGCTTCAGACCTTGCAATACCTTCATTGGAAAGGGGAAATTTTCCTGAATTGTGTGGCAATAAATGATATACTTGATAGAAGATGGAACAACTGTCGGACTGTTTACCACCTGGGCGAGGACACGTCCTAACAGCTTAGTCAGATCACCGTCTTTGTCTTGCGGAACCTGTTTCAGACCGTGAATTTTCTCCAACACTTTGGTCTGAGCTTGTTTGAGTCCCAGGTGTTCGTTCAACTCCCGGACAGGAACGAAGAACTTGGGAATGTATGACCATATTTGCTTGATATGCATCGGTTTAGGACACCTCGTTATACCCATCGTACGGAGCACTCTCAATATAGGGAGAGAGCTTCATCCGAAGCTCTCATCTATTGGACTAACCATAATGCCATAGTAGATACAAGGGATTATGCACGAGCCGCTACTGCACGAGCAGATACCGCACGAGCTGCTACTGCGCGAGCCGATACAGCGCGAGCTGCTACTGCACGGGCAGATACTGCACGAGCAGAGACTGCACGAGCACTAACTTCACGTGTTTCGCCCAGCACGTTCACTTCCGATTGTACTGCTTCCAACTCTTTGTTCTTCAATTGTTCCAATGTAATGGGAGTCGCTTTAATGATCATTGATTTATTCCTCCTTTCGTCTTGGATACTATCATTCTATAATCTCCCAATTTGGATTTAAACTGTAAAAGGAGGTAAATGGATTTCTCGCACGCCTTACCCCTTGTTAATACCAATTCCAAGCATTCAATATACAACTCACATTTCACAAGATAATCACAAACTAATTCAAGGGACGGTGAATGATCATGATCGGACCCAAAATTCGGGAAATCCGGGAGCAACTTGGACTGTCTCAGAAACAACTGGCAGGTGAGGATATGACACGCTCATACATCAGCCTCATCGAAAAAGGCAGAGCCGTTCCCTCTCAGCGTATGTTGAAAATCATTGCTCGCAGACTCAATACACCAATGGAGTACTTCTTGGGAGGAAGTGCAACAACGGACACCGATATTGGTGAAGCTGTCCTGGACAAAGCCAAAGCCTACTATGCTGAGCAGAATGATCCTGCCTGTATCCGTATGGCTCACAAAGTTCTGACTCTGACGGAAGATACACTGGATCAAACGGAGGCCTATCTGCTCATCATGCGAAGCCACAATAGGCTTGGCGATTACCGCCAAGCTCTGGATGATGGGGAAACTGCCGCTTTTACAGTCACCCGAACAGGTGACCGGGAGCGCATTGTCGACTATTACCTGGAAATGGGAAGAGCTGCATTTCATGCAGAACTGTTTCACGCTGCCCGTAAATACTACGAACAGTCCTATACGTACAGCAGCAAACTCAAACATCTGCAAGATAAACATATCCGTTCGTTAACCTTTCTCGGAACAACCCATTTGCGGCTCGGTAACGTGGATAAGGGGCTGGATTATTATCTCAAAGCCGAAAAAGAAGCCCAAATGAGCGGGCAACCGGAGTTATATGGCGAAATTACGCTGGGTTTGGGCAAGGCCTATTATATGTCCGAACAGGACGGACACTTGCTCTTAAGTTATGACTGGACCAAAAAATCGGTAGATTCATATAAACAGGCAAATAGTAAATCCTATGTACTTGCTCTTCACAATCTGGCTGTCATTCAACTTCATATGGGACAAAAAAAAGAAGCCCTTCCCTTGCTGTCAGAATGCGCCGATATCTACGACAAACGCAATCTGCCTCACAAGAAGGCTTCTATATTAGAGGAAATCAGTAAAATCTATCTCGAAGAACGGCAACCTTTACTGGCCGAAACAGCCATCAAGGAAGCTCTTCAACTGCTGGATCAACGAGATGAAGGCATGCTCCGTGCAAAACTATATCGTCTTCTCGGCATTGTATTTCATGAGAAAGACAACACCAATGAAGGCTATTATTTCCTTCGAATGAGTTACGATCTGCTTAAACGCATCCATGCAGATCGTGAGGCTGATATTAGCCACAAACTTTTAATTCTAAGCGGACAAGAACAGAAAATGAACTATGATGACTATAAATCCTATATCAAATAAATACGGCCCCCATCTTCTCCTAACAACTATTCAGGAACAGGATCATTCAGATCAAGCGGGTGCACCGTTATTTGTTTATCTGACGAATAGCCCAATGATACACGGGACTGAAGAGCTTCCCCTGAATTTTGAAGATGTCCATTGTACAATGAAAACAACATGACAATGGCCATAGACAACCCGCTCGCAACAATCCGAAGCTTGAATCTTTTATTATCCACGTCCATCTCTCCTTGTGCATATGGTTTGGCAGCCGAACATACCGTGTACACTTCAGCGAACCTAAGATGTATTGTACGGATAATTGCAATGACTTTAAATACGTTAATTACCATTTACCTCTACTTGCACATGAAACTCACGGATAAAAGGTCATATGATCTTTGTCTTCGCGATAATAATCCAGCCTTTGCTTCATCGTACCTGTATGCAGTTCAAACAAATGACCATCCGGATCAGTAAAATAAACGGATAATGCATCCCGCGGATCTCTTGGCCTTCCGGGAAGAATGTCAGCCCCCGCTGCTCGCAGCTGCTGCACAGACGCATCGAACTCCTCTTCTGTAACGGTAAATGCAATATGGGTATAGGTTCGTTCCGTATAGTTGCGAATAACATCCTCCTGATTCAGGGCGATCCACAGACCGGCAAGCTCAAAATACGCCAGTTTGCGTCCTTTCACCTGAATCTGGGCACCGAGAGCCTCCTCATAAAAGGTAATGGCCCGCTCCAGATTGGATACGGAAAAGCACAAATGATTAATTCCTTGAATATTCATGTGGCTCCTGACACCTCCATCGATTTAAGGATCTATCCTTATTATGGTATATTCTGCGCAAAAAACAACCGCTCTGCTGTTTCCTCCCGCACCTTCTTCTGGGCGAATGCATAGGTTATCCGTATCAATGAACGTTCGAGGAGGATGTAAAGCGAATGAATCCTGTCTATCCTTTTTATGGTGAGAAAACGGTATGCAAGGAGCAAAAGCTGGCATTTCCACCCCAGCATCAGGACCAGCAACCCGGTCTGGAAACCCTGATGGTGCCTGAACCGATCAGTGAAGATCCTGCCTATATCGGCAGCTGCAAACTCCAAGGTAAAGTTGCCATTATTACGGGTGGTGACAGTGGAATCGGCCGGGCGGCCGCCATCGCTTTTGCCAAGGAAGGTGCGGATATCGTCATTGCTTATCTATATGAACGGACAGATGCCGAAAGGACTCGTGAACGGATCGAAGAACTGGGACAGCGCTGTCTCTTAATCGAGATTGATCTCCGCTTAAAGAAAAACTGTGAAGCCGTCATCCGCACAACCATGGAAACCTACGGGAAGATCGATATTCTGGTCAACAATCATGGCGTACAGTATGTGCAGCCAAGCATCGTTGATATTACAGAAGAACAGCTGTATCACACCTTTCAGACCAATGTGTTCGCTTATTTCTTTCTGATTCAGGCCGCTCTCCCCCATCTGTGCAGAGGTGCCTCCATTATCAATACGGCTTCCATTACAGCATATAAAGGCAACACCCAACTGATCGACTACTCTTCTACCAAAGGAGCCGTCGTATCACTGACTCGTGTACTCGCCCAATCGCTCGCTGCACAGGGAATCCGTGTGAATTCCGTCGCCCCGGGACCCATCTGGACACCGCTCATCCCTGCCAGTTTCTCCGCGGAGGATGTACAGGTATTTGGAACAGATACACCCATGGGTCGAGCTGGTCAGCCTTACGAACTGGCGGCAGCCTACGTTTATCTCGCTTCCCGCGATTCATCCTACGTCACAGGTGAATGCATTCATGTCAATGGCGGCGATATGGTAACGACATAGGCTGATGTCAGGTTGGATTTGGCAGGTGTGGCAGGATATCGGTTGTCCAGTTGCGAAGAGGGTTAGGAGTATGATCCGGTTATGCCGGAGCCTGACATCTAGCGACAAGGAGCTGAACAACCTGATGAACTTCGATCCACTCTACCAACCGTACCCCTCTTACCGCGTGCCTGTGTATGCGAAACAAGGCATGGTCGCCACGTCTCAGCCACTGGCTGCACAAGCCGGTCTCGATGTATTGAAAAAAGGCGGCAATGCCATCGATGCCGCCATTGCAACTGCGGCAGCACTCACGGTGCTGGAGCCAACGTCCAATGGCATTGGCGGCGATGCTTTTGCCCTCGTCTGGACCGAGGGCAAACTGCATGGCCTCAATGCCAGCGGCCCTGCGCCTCAGGGCATATCCATTGAGGCGCTTCAAGCGGCAGGCCATACGGAGATGCCGAAGCTTGGGGTTGTTCCGGTGACGGTGCCTGGCGCACCGGCGGGTTGGGCTGAGCTGAGCCGCCGTTTCGGGCGGCTCACGCTGGCGGAAGCGCTGGAACCGGCCATACGCTATGCGGAGGAAGGTTACCCGCTTGCGCCTGGGCTGGCCCGCCACTGGGCAAGGGCAGCCGAGATCTATGCACGCCAGGGTGATGCGGAGGCAGGGCGTGCGTGGTTTGAGACATTTGCTCCAGGCGGGCGTGTTCCCGCAGCTGGAGAGATGTGGCGCTCGCCGGATCATGCGGCGACTTTGCGCCAGATTGGCGAGAGCGAAGCGCGAGACTTTTACGAAGGAGAACTGGCAGAGCGCATTCATTCCTTTATGGCAGAGCACGGTGGTTATCTGACTCGCGAAGATCTGAAGGCTTTCCAGCCTGAGTGGGTTGATCCCGTCTCCGTCTCCTATCGTGGTTACGATGTATGGGAGATTCCCCCAAATGGACAAGGATTGATTGCTCTCGCGGCGCTTAATCTGTTGAAAGGTTACGAGTTCGACGAGAAAGAATCCGTTCTGGCGTATCATCAACAACTTGAAGCCATGAAGCTGGCATTTGCCGATGGGGAGAAATATATTACTGAAGAACGCAAAATGGGTGTGACGGTGGAGGAACTGCTGTCCGAGGCATACGCGGAAGAACGACGCAAACTCATTGGTGATACCGCACGGGCACCTGAGGCAGGCGATCCACGAGCAAGTGGAACGGTGTATCTGGCTACGGCTGATGGTGAAGGCAACATGGTTTCCTTTATCCAGAGTAACTATATGGGCTTCGGCTCTGGATTGGTTGTTCCGGGGACAGGCATTGCTTTGCAGAATCGGGGACATAATTTCTCACTGGACCCTAATCATGCGAACGCCCTGGAGCCGGGTAAACGAACCTATCACACGATCATTCCGGGGTTCCTCACCCGTGGCAGTGAAGCGGTTGGACCATTCGGTGTCATGGGCGGTTTCATGCAGCCGCAGGGTCATGTGCAGGTGGTCATGAATACGATCGATTATCACCTGAACCCACAGGCCGCCTTGGATTCTCCACGCTGGCAGTGGACGAAGGGCAAAACAATTCTCGTGGAACCGGGTTTCCCGCAGCACATTGCACAGGCACTCGCCCGCAAAGGACATGATATTCAAGTGGCACTCGATCCATCCCAGTTTGGACGCGGTCAGATCATCTGGCGCAACCCGGACAATGGCGTATTATGCGGGGGTACGGAAACCCGAGCGGATGGCTCGATTGCGGCTTGGTAAAACTCACGTCATTTTTATAATAGGATGATCACCTTATCATCCGTATAGGGTGCTATTCTATGGCACAAGAGAGATGATTCATGTCATCTCTCTTGTGCCTTTTTTCGACTTCTAACATCAGTAAACAACATACTGTAGATATTTATGTACCCTTTTAACCAGAGAAATGTAAAAATAATGTGTAATTCATGAAAAATACTTATTTTTTCGTAAATTTTCACTACATACCATAAATCACAGTGCCTTTCTAACCGATATAGATAGAGGGAAATCCTCACCATATGTGTCATCATGTACACGCCATTCCCTGGAGCTAAGGAACCATGCAAAACAGAAAAATGCGACTACAGAAATGAGGGTACCAACACATGAAAACAAACAAGAACAGACGCGCAGGTCTAGGTCTCACCATAATGATGATCCTGACGGTACTGATCCTGGGGGCATGTTCAGCCAACAATACAACAACGGCAACAGACACAAGAACAAAGGTTGGGATCGTGCTTACGGAAGTGGGTCTGGGTGACCGTTCTTTTAATGATGCTGCTTTTGATGGACTGGTTCAGGCCAGAAATG
Organism: Paenibacillus sp. FSL R7-0026; assembly: GCF_038004485.1. Classification (NCBI taxonomy): domain Bacteria; kingdom Bacillati; phylum Bacillota; class Bacilli; order Caryophanales; family Paenibacillaceae; genus Paenibacillus; species Paenibacillus sp. FSL R7-0026. The sequence goes on along the minus strand of NZ_JBBORG010000001.1, from coordinate 585,398 downwards.
AGAAAAGCATTGTCTTTGACTATCGTGAACCGGGCGACAATGCCGAAGCTGCATTTGAAGAGTTTGCGGAAGCCAAATTCGATCTAATTATCGGCCTGAGTGATGCTGTCCAAGCGGATATGGAGAAAGTTGCAGCCAAATATCCTGACCAGCAGTTCCTCATGATTGACAGTCAGTCCGAACTGCCTAACATTGCCTCCATTTCATTCCGGGCGGAAGAAGGAAGTTATCTGGCAGGTGTTATTGCCGCTATGGCTTCAACGGAAGATCATGTTGGCTTCCTTGGTGGAATAGAGATACCGGTCCTTCGTAATTTTGAGCAGGGTTTTAAGCAAGGTGTTCTGGCTGTCAAGCCGAATGCAACCGTTGATGTCGTCTACGCAGGGGACTTCGGTAATGCCGATCTGGGTGAACAATTGGCTGCACAGATGATTCAGGAAAAGGGCGCTGACGTGATCTACGTTGCTGCCGGTCTCACAGGCGTAGGCGCACTGACGGAGATTCAGAAATTAGGGAAATACGCCATCGGTGTAGATACCGATCAATTCTTTTTGGCGGAAAAAGCCATTCTTACGTCCATGCTGAAAAATGTGGATGTCTCTATCTACAATGCCGTTAACACGTTTGTTAAAAACAATCATACCTTCCCTCAAAAGGAAATCGTAGAGGGACTGGCGGAGAAAGCCGTGGGTCTGACTGCTCTACATAATATCACGCTCAGTGATGAACAACAGCAAACCTTCGAAGATCTGAAGGCAAAGATCTCTTCCGGTCAAATCAAAATTACGCTTGATCAATAACCCATCGGATACGAGGAGGTACGCACATGAAACTACAGGGAAAACTGATACTTAATGCTCTAATTTCACTACTTCTATGCCTTGTGCTAGTCGCTTATATCATCATGCAATTGCTCAACATGAATGCCAAAAATCAAAATCTGGTACCAGCCATGCTCAAGGTGAGTGAACTGAACGCCAATCAGATTCAGACCCAGCAGGCGCTGGATGTCTACTCGTTCTCCATGACAGCAGGAAACCAGGACGCCGTACTTCGCTTGCTGGATGAAGGTCAAACGATGATTCAGGAACTTACGGACGGCTTGCTCGAAACAGATCAGCAGTTACAACTTATTCAGTCCATCGAGACAAAATTACAAGCTCTCAACCAGGGAGCCACCGAAGCAATGAGTGCGATGAACAGTGCGGAAGCGAAACGTTACAGCACTCGGGTTCGGGGTATACAGAATGATATCTATTCGTTGGATGAAATGACTCGGGATCGATATGATCAATATACTGTTGATTTGGAGCGTGATATCCAGCAAACGTGGCAAGTCGCTCTCGGTGGAGCCATCGTATTGCTCGTCTCCGTGATGCTGTTTAATATGTATACTTCACGCCAAATCGCTCGGCGTATTCGTACGCTCAAAGTCGCGGCAGGACAAATTGCAGACGGTGACCTTACCGGACAATTGCCAGAAGCACGAGGCAAAGATGAACTCGATGACCTGAGTCGCTCCTTCGGTATCATGACTCATAATATTCGCGGCATTATTCAATCCATTGGTGCAGCGGGTCACCGTGTCGATCTGATGGCCCAAGACATTGACCGTGGCAATGATACAGCTCAAGCGATTGTGCAGCAAGTATCCCGTACCACGGAGGAACTCTCGATTGGCAGTCAAAAGATTGCCGAGGATCTGAGTGAGACGGTGATGGTTGTGGATAAAATGCAGTCTACCTTCAATAGCAATCTGGAGTCCACTTCCCAATCGGTGATCGATGGTCGTGAAGTATTAACTACCGTTGAGGAAGGTAATAAGGCTGTAGCGGAGCAACTCCGCTTGGCCGAAGTGAATCGCATGGCGATGGCCGAGGTGGAACAAACGGTGCGGGAACTGGAAGAAAGCGCGGTTCGAATCACTACGATGACGGCATATGTATCGGAGATTGCCAAACAAACAACCATGCTCTCGTTAAATGCCTCCATAGAGGCTGCTCGCGCTGGAGAAGCCGGACGTGGCTTCGCTGTTGTTGCGGGCGAGGTGAATAAACTCGCCGAACAATCTGCGCAATCGGTCAAACATATCTATGCGGCTGTGGGCGAGATCACAACCTCCATGGACAAGGTGAAGAACTCTGTAGCACAGAGCATGCAATTATTCGGCGAACAGGAACAAGCCACTGGACAGACTCGTGAATCCTTCTCTGCTATTCGTGAAAGTGTGGAGCGCATTAGTACGGGCATCCATCAGCTTGCTGAGGACATGCAACACTCCAATGAACTCAGTACACAGGTGCAACAGGCCATCGAAAATATCAGTGCCATCACCGAGCAGTCGGCTGCCAGCAGTGAAGAGATTACCGCCTCCACGTCGGAACAACAACGTTCCTTCGCTGATGCAAGTATCAAGGTGAAGTCATTGCGTGATATCAGTGCAGAGATGCATCAGGAATTGCTGCGATTCCGGCTGTAAGCAGGATGTCGGAAAATTCGGACTGGCCGTAGTTCGGATGTCGTTGAGATGCAGGTTAGATGCAGATTATAGGCAAGTTATGGTCAGGTTATGGGCGAGCCAGGATCAGGTACCGTGAACATACAAACAAAGGGGAGCCTCCGTCATGAATCATGACAGGGCTCCCCTTTTCAGTAACTAATCATTGTTTCATCCAGCCATTAATTCGTTTCAAAGATATGAAAGTATATAAATTGAACTAAACATTTACACGAAACGGAGAAGACAGAAAGAACCTGAAAAAGCGGAGCTAAAAGTTGTATGAAAGAAGCTGCCTCGGAAGCATATGCTTCGCCTAAAAGCTTTTTGAAAGAAAGCCGCTTCGGAAGCATACGCTTCGCCTAAAAGCTTTTTGAAAGAAAGCTGCTTCGGAAGCATACGCTATCCCGGATTTCCTATTTTTATAAAAAAACTGGGGATAACAGCGATCGGAAGGTTGTTCTGTCACCGGAGTGTCCAGTGTAAATATTCTTTAGTTCAACTTATATAGATAACAAGGCAGCAGCGTTTCATATCCAAAAGTTTAACGAACCGTGCAAACCTTATTGGACCATTAATTGCAGATTATAAAATCTAACGAATCTCAGGCACTCTATTTCCTAATTTAGCCTGGTTTTTCAGGTGTTTTCTCTGAAATACACAGAAATAACGTGGGTGAGATTCGTTAGCTTTTGCTCCTCGATGTAAACCGTGGTATAAGGTGTATCAGGTTCGTTAGGGCACTGGGCATTGGGTAGTGAGTACTCAGTACTGATCATTGTTCATTGAGCACTGAGTACTGAGTACTGAGCAAAGAACAATGGGCATCGGGCATTTAGCAATGGGCATCGGGCACTTATATACTTTTGATGTGCTGGTGCGCTGGTTCGTTGGATCACTTGCAGTTTGAAAATGAATCGGCATAGGCAGCAGCCCAAAACCGCGAGCTGTCCCAGACCTGCCCCATCCTCACAGTGCATCGATGATGTCTCCGGCCAGTAGGGACGATGGGTCACTTGCAGTTTAGAAATGATTAGTCATAGACAGTAGCCCAAAACCGCGAGCTGTCCCAGACCTGCCCCATCCTCACAATGCGTCGATGATGTCTCCGGCCAGCAGGGACGACGGGTCACCGCGCAGCAGCGCTGCACGTTCGGCGGCCTGTCCGTGGAGATATACGCCGAACGCGGCGGCTTGCTCCGCGCTGAGACCTTGGGCAAGCAGACCGGCGATGATGCCGGTCAATACGTCTCCGGCACCGCCAGTCGCCATGCCGGCGTGCCCGGTGGTGTTGATGTACGCCTCGCCGGTTGGCGTTGCGATGACCGTTCGTGCTCCCTTGAGCACAAGGGTCACGCCCTGCTCGCGGGCGTATTTTGCAGCGTGTCCAATGCGGTCACGCTGCACCTCTTGGGTCGACGTGCCCAGCAGTCGGCCCATCTCGCCAGGGTGCGGCGTCAGGATTGTCGCCGCACTTCGCTGGCCCCAGTCGCGAGGCCCATGTGGGCCAGCGTCTGCCAGCATGTTGAGGGCGTCCGCGTCGATGACGAGCGGACGATCCGTATGTTGCCACAGACGGCGCAGCCAGTCTGTGTCGCCCTTGAAGCGGCCAAGGCCGGGGCCGGTCGCGAGCACGTCGCGGCTCTCCGCGAGACGCAACACGGCGTCGACGGAAGCCGCGTTCCATTCGCCGCTGTCGCCATCGGCGGCGGCAGCGAGCATGATCTCGGGCACGGTGCCGATGACATGCGGCAGCAGTGCCGCGGGCAGCGCCCATGTGGCGAGCCCGCAGCCTGCGCGCAGCGCGGCCTTGGTCGAGAGCAGGCCCGCGCCGCTCATCGGCAGACTTCCTGCGGCCAGCAACACGTGGCCGTAGGTGCCCTTGTGGCCGTCCGGTGCCCGGAGACGGCCTGTGTCCACGCGCAGCGCACCGCACAGCACCTCGTCCGTCAGCAGACGGACCGAGGGGCCATGCTCTGGCGCAAGCCGCGCGGGAATGCCGATGGCGCGCACCACAATGCGCCCCGCGGCGGAAGCGCCCGGGTACTGCACCAGCCCGCGCTTGAGCAGCGCGAGACATACAGTCACCCGGGCTTGAATGCAGGGCTCGTACACCTCTCCGGTATCGGCGTCCAGCCCGCTCGGCACATCGGCGGACACGACCGGCTTGCCGCTGTCGTTCGCCGCCTCAATCAGCGCCGCGTAAGCTCCGCGCGGCGCTCCCCGCGAGCCGGTGCCCAGCAGCGCATCCACGATGCCTGTGCACCGGCTGAAGTCCACGGCTTCGCGCCCGTGGACAAGAGCAGGGATGCCAAGCTTCGCGGCGGCATCCCGTTGCACTGCGGCTTCGCCCCTCAGTGCATCAGGGGCAGCGGCGTAGACCAATGTCACGCCAAGCCCTGCTTCAACCAAATGGCGCGCGGCCACCAGCCCATCGCCGCCATTATTGCCCTTGCCGATCAGCATGTACCATTGCTGATCTCCCGGGCGCTCCATCACCAGCGCCGGATCGGCGATGATGTCGCCACCATAACCTTGCCGATCACCCGGCCCGGTGTGTGCCCACCTCGCATCGTTCTTGCTGCTATAGCCAAGCTGCCCTGAATCCACAAGACGGCCTTCTGCCTGCCCTTCCCGGCACAGCTTGATGACTTCCTCAGCAATGGCTCGGCCTGCATTCTCCATTAGACTGGCAGCAGGAATACCGAGCTGATGAATGGTATACTCGTCCACAGCTCTCATCTGTTCAGCGGTTACGATAAACAACGTTCATCCCTCCCCGTGACAAGCTCATTTCACACTTAAAAGTAGCAACTTTGCACCTAAATGCTGCATCTTATATGTGTATCGCTATCTTTCCTCTTACCTCATCCAGTTACCACGATCCACTCGGTACATCATCGAAAACTCTATCGATCCCGTGTACGAGACCTTCAGATTAAATCATCCATTCCAAAGCCTGTCTACGCTTAATAACCTACCGTAAACCGCGCTTGGATAAATTGCGGATCGTCCAGTTCATCCACCAAAGCCGCTGCAAAATCGCCAACCGAAATCGAGCTTTCCCCGATATCATCCGTAATCACACGGTTCATCCCCACTCGGAACTGACCTGTCCGACGTCCTGTTGTGATTGTTGCAGCAGGGCTCATGTAGGTCCAGTGAATACCCGATGCTTCAATCAGTTCATATGCATCTGCATGTGCTTTCGCCAGTGGTTTGACTTCTTCCGGGAATCCCGGCGTATCCATCAGCATATCACCGGAATCGGTTAGCAAACTTCCCGCTCCACCAACTACAACCAGACGTCCTGCTTTTGCCCGGCGCACACCCTCGATTAACGAACGTGTCACTTCCAGCATCTCTTCTTCTCCACCGAACTTCGGTCCATATGCACTCACAACCACTTCTTGACCCGCTGCAAAATCAGCCACCTGATCTGGGTTAAGCAGATCTCCCTGTTCTACACGCAAACGCTCATGAACCATCTCAACCTTCGAAGGGTCACGCACCACCGCTGTCACTTCATGCCCACGATCCATCAGCTCCCACAGTATCATCTTGCCAATCGCTCCGGTTGCTCCAAAAATGGCTACTTTCATATGAATTCCCTCTTTTCTGTAGATATCATCTTGTCAACTTACCGTTATTTTAATACTTAATCCTATTGTTATATACCTTAAACGGCTCACGCCATCTTAAACCGGATGTGACATCTTGTAAACGTTAATGTTCATTCTCTTAACCTCTCAAGCTACGCACCAGACCACGAACAACACTTCCCCCACCGCTTTTCCTTTCCATATCCTTACCTTAAATATCACCAAAAAAGCCGCATTTGCGGCTTAAACATCACGTATTTATCTTACGTGGATACTCTACTGCAGGTTAGAAAATCAACAGCCTTCTGCGCCCAGATTCGCTCCGAATAAACCTCATGCGCCATATCCTGTACAATATGAAGTTCAATCCTGCCTACAGCTCCAGACATTTGCTTGTTTTCCATGATGTCCAGATATAACCTCTCCGTCTGTTCTACGGGACACAGTTGATCAGCCTGACCGTGAATGAGTTGGATATCCACTTCACTGAGCCCAGATACATAAGCTATTGGGCTTCTATCCCGCAGGGCAGATTGATCAAGCAAAAGCTCACCGATTTCAGTTTCCAAGAATGATCTCAGCTTCGCTCCTCCGCCTGCGTACAGTCCTTCCAGATCCGTAAACGGTGCACAGGCAACCACAGTACTCCATAGCGCCGGACTTTTACCTGCTACCAGCAATGCCAGATAAGCCCCATAGCTCACCCCATAGAGAGATACGTTTGAATAGGAAGATAACATCTGCTCCCGCATGAACTGGATGACATCTGCATCCACGCCGCCCCAATCATTCTGAATGCACATCCTGTAATCCGTGCCGAACCCTGAACTACCGGGATAGTTCAGCCCGATGACCCGCACTCCTGCCTGGTATAATCCGCTGATGACCGGACTAAAGCTGTCAAACAGGCAATTATGAGGCCCGCCATGAAGATAGATGATCACATGTTCTGCGCCCTCCGGGTGTATGTCCATGTACGGAATCATGTCATGTCCATAACGAACCCATCCATAGATTACATCGGGTTCCTTGTCAGGATGGTTGCCAATCCTCTCATCTCGCTCAACCGGGAAATGGGTAATCGTACGCGTTTGTTCCGAAAACCGGTATATCCCCGGCACCGGAGGACGTATGATAGATTCATATTTTCCGATCAATCCCTGCCTGTCCCTGCTGAGCACAGCCTGTGTCAAGATTCCTGGATAATCATACAGCTCATACCTCTTCTCTCTGTCCAATGTATATAGAACATATTGCCACCTGCCGCAGGTTATCCCTTCGCAGAGAACTAGCTGTTGATGTGGATCGAGCTGCATTCTAATCAGTTCAGAGAAGGGTTGGCTATTGCTTGAACATTCATGCACCCAATCCTCTCCCTGCCTGATCCATCCAGGCTGGAAGCCATCTTCCACAGGAATAGAAACGGCTATCAGATCCCCCTGCTTATCCATCACAGGGTAGGCATACTCCGTGTAGGGTATTTCGGATGATGGAAGGGTATCTTCGGAATATGAATACACTCTTCCGAATCCACCAACGTTTACACCAACCTCTCGTGTTGATGCAGACCAGAATACAAATTGCGGGTTGTCCAGATCAGGAGTAACCCATCGCGCCTCATCCTTCTCGGGATCGTAGAGACCTATACGGACAGCTCCTGAACGATGTCTAATGGAAAATAGCAGAATTAATTGCTCCTCTTGCCAAGCAGCCTGCATCACAGGAAATGGAAACTTCACAAATAGACTCTGAACCAGAATTGCTTGCTTCTCATTCTCGTATATATGAAGCCATTTCCCCGACTTGTCCTGTGTAATCACCAGAACACGGTTCCTGCCCATAAACTGAATATGCTGCGTGTGCTGATCTGACCCTGTCTCATGTTCAGAAAGGCTCTGCCGGCTATCCATGCGGCCTGTATCATCAAGACTGCACCATTCGCATGTATTGTCATCATAGCCCAAGAGCATACTCGTTCGTTCCTTATTCACACTCATTCGTGTCAGGAATGGATAGCCCAACCGGATTTCCTCCTCTCATTCCAGCTCTTTAACTGCTCCCATCCCTCCAATTGCGATTCCAGTTTATCAATATACTGGTCCTGCGTATATGCATCTAGGGGCGTAAGGGTCCCCAGTCTGCCTAATGTTTCCCGAATCAATCTGATCTGTGGCAGACTGGCAACCGGCAACCCCATCATCAATAGACGGTACACCCGGGATGCCCGTTCCTCTAATCCTTGAGTAATCAGCGCGCCAGCGATTTCCACGGCACGACCAAGCAGTTTCGAATGGATAGTGTTTGTCTTCATGCGTAACAATTGAATCAATAGTTCGTATTCCTGCTCCTGCTCACCAAGCTGTTGATGCAGTACCATTTTTAATTGCAGTACATGCCCCAGCCAATCTAAATACGCATCAACACATAACTTCTCCGCAGCCAGCAACGTCTTACCTGCCTCTGCATAGTGACCCGCTCGGAGCTGCAAGCCCGCAATGTTTAGTAGTGTCTGAATCTGAAAAACCTGCTGATCGGGTCCATCAGGAAGCTGGCGTATACGCTGGCCCGCCTGTTGCTCCAACGTAATTGCGCGTTCTACATTGCCCTCCTGCATCTCAATTAATGCTTCACCATTATCAAGTGCAGCCCATTTCCCAGTACGATACGTTTCAGTTAGTTCATCATGGGCAATGATTTCCCGAGCTTTCGAATAACAGTGTCGTGCTTCGGTATACTGCTTCCCGTTTTTGGTCAACAGCTGACCCAACTCAAACCAGAGTACTGCCTGCTGTGTCGCCGACAACCGTTGAAATAACGAATTATGGTCGAAAAAATGAAAACAGGACGTGTAGCGGGCCGGATCAGCCGATTTGGACAACAAAACCCAGGCCAGCCTATTGTAGAGCGCCAATGCTGCCTCTTTTTCCTTCCCTTTATCCTTACTTACCATTTGTAGATGTTCTTCCAACAAACGTCGGGTCTGATCGGGCGTATCCCTGACAATAGATACCGGAAGTTTGGGTATGTCCTCAGGATTACTCGCCATGGTTGGATACCGATGAAAAAAAAGCACTACACTTACTCCCCTTAGTTTCTGTCGATACAGGATATAGTGGATGGCTCCCAGATCCGCAGGGTGAAGGTAGGAAGATACTTCAACCAGAACCCATTTCCGATTACCAGGCGTCCACCCTGATCTTTGGAATCTCAATAACGCATTTTTACATGCCACAAGATCATCTATTGGCTGAAATGGATTTAGTTGATAGATCAGCGGGAGAGTAGCATACGGATCACCAACCGCAATTTGTATAGCCTTATCCTGCCAATGCGTTCTCAGTTTGTGAATTTCATGCTTCACCGCATCTGATGTCCCTTCAACGACAAACAATCCAGGTTCATGACTCACACGAAACCATTTACTTCTCAGATCATGATAATCCGTACTTTCCAGTGAGACAGGCATCATGAAAGTTCACTCTCTTTCGTGATTCGGCATACGTGTATAAGTTCAGGCACCTGTTGTAAATTCAGTGCCGTCATCAATTGATAACTACCCCGGTTGTTTGCATCAAGTGATGCTTTAATCCACTGATTCGGATCTGAACTGCATCGATGGAGGCCATATGCAGCAAGCCATCGGGCCCATCCTTGACGTTTCGCTTCTGGTATTGTGAATATATGAGCAAGGAGTACACTCCCAAACTCATCGCTTAACAGGCAGCCCCCGATCTTACTTCCCTCCAGTTCAACAAGCCCGGAACCTTTCAGCAGCTTGCCATATACACCCTGATAAATATCCCCGATAGCTTGACGAGCAGCTTCCCAACCTGGACAGGTAGGATCACTGGCCTGGAGCAAGTGTGCAAGGGAATCCACCTGCCCCTCCGCAGACATCCAAACCGCGTCTTCATTAGGCATAGCCGGCACGGGAATGTCCTTCAACTTGCCGAAAAATCGATACCGATGTGCAAGAACGTCCGCCCGGTATCCAAGCTTCTCCCACGGAAATGAGGCAGGAGCAGTTGCATATAGAGAGGACCATGTGATTTTATCCAAAACGGATGACATCCGATCTTCCCAATAAAGATTGGAATGTGCTTCACTCCATAAATCCAATGTATACTGCCCTTCACCCTGATCAATTACCATGAACGAAGATAGAGTTTCGTCGTTTCCAGGTTCAACTGCATAATAGCGATCACCCGTTTTCCCCGATTCGTGCTGGCATTTCGGCAGGATGTCAGATATGGATGTTAGCATCATACGCTTTCCCCTCCCTGTTATAATCGAAACCTGAATAAACCAGTGGTTCGGATGCAACAGACGGATAAAACCGGCGTAGCAAGAATGTATAGATCCCCATATAACCGGTCATATAATCCGGGGAGAAGGACTCCATGTCCTCCAGAGGCCACATCCATATGTCTTCCTGTAGATCACTTCGCAATACATACAAACTCTGTGTATACTCCGCTAGTTTGGTTTCATATCTGCCTGGGAACTTGCGGTTAGCTAAGAGCAGAAAATCTCCATTGCCTGCAATTCCGTGACACTGCCCAAAAGAAGCAAATACCGTTGCCTGTGCCACTGCATCCGCTGCTTGAAGTCCAAGTCTGGTACAGAGGGGATCTTGTAAAATATCAGCCGCTGCCATCAAAAATCGACCAATACCCGCCGATCCATTACACCAGTGTACCCAGAGTGTATCCGGTTTTTCCGACGATGCAGGCCACAGGCTCACGCCATTCTGTCCTCCATGACTCGTACGATCGAGTGTATCTACAATTCGCTTCACAGCAGAATAGTACGCTTCCTTACCTGTACGCTCCGCCAAGGCAAGCAAATAATATCCGATGCCTGCGATGCCATGAGAGAATCCAAGGGAATGATGGCCTTTTTTGTCCGATTTATCTTTCACTTTCCACAAACTCAATGATTCATCTGTCTGCTCTTCTTGTTCCAAAATATAAACTCCCAGTTCCTCTGCTCTTGCCAGAAGTTCAGGGCGGCCGCCAATACGGTATATTTCAAGCAGCATCAATCCCAACCCCGCCGCTCCATGACTAATATTGGTCTGCACCGGATCATATCGGGTGATTTCCAATGCCAGATCCTCTGCACGTCGTAGCAACGATGGATCATTTATTCGTTCAGCTGTCTCTGCAAGTGCCCAGGGAACAGCACCATATCCAAAATACAGACCTACAGGTGTCTCGTTGGGTACATAAGGATGGTTCGTCAAGATCCATTCCAACACTTTATGCGCATATTGATGATACTGTCTGTTTTGTGTAATCTGACCAAGCTGATTAAAACCAAAGATCATCCCTGTCCAGCCAAAGTTGAAATTCGCCGGATGAAACATCTTGCTCATGCTGTTTTCCGGGAACAGTTGCAAGGGGCTATTAAAATCAAGAGAAGTATACAGTGTGTTTACCATACGCTCGGCCTGACGGAGTACTTCTTCTGGCTCCATATTGCATTCATCCTTCTCTATTACATCCCTGCTTCCTCCTGAATTGACCTCTTGTTGTTCCAGCAATGAAACCAGTGTTTCACGAATTTCTGATAGCTCCACATGTCCGCCAGACATGATCTCGATGCCCAGACTCCCCAAGCCACGAAGCTGTGTATTACTCTGATGATTCAGATAAGCCTGTGCAGCTTCCAGATGGGATTGCCGATATTTCAGATAGGGGTCGATGGATGAAGCCATGTAATAGAAGACACCTCCCAGTGCATACAGATCATCCGTATAACTGGATCGCCTGCTGTGCTCACGTCCCCGTGGCACATAGCCCGGAGTATGACCGGTCAATGGATCGGCCTGACCCTCATCACTTCTGACATAAGCCAGTTCAAGATCAATCAGGCGTACACTTCCGTCCGTCAGCACAACAATATTGTTGGGCGTCAGATCATTGATCACAATTCCTTTATCGTGACATTGCTGCACCATATCGAGAATATGTATACCCATCCGATGCATATCTGCCCGGTTGTAGTCTGCGGCTACATGTCTGCGATGGATATATTCACGCAAGCTGATGCTTTCAAAATACTCCAGGATCAGATAGCGGTTATTTTCAGTACTAAACAGATCAAGCGGCCTTGGGGTAACTCCCGTATCCTTCATCAGATCAAGCACGCGATATTCATTGTCCAAATAGTTATGAGCAGAGCGCCCACCACCGTCTACACGCATGCGGTAGACCGCTTCTTTCATAACTGCCTGTTCATACGATGTGCCGGAGATGAGAAATACTCCTCCCTTGCCGGACTTCTTAAGTACACGTCTCACACGAATATTTCGTATACCAAACTCATTGTTATTGGAATCGGAATGACGAGTAGCAGCCTGATTCTTCTCCATCGCCTGAATCCGCAGTAATTCCTCAGGTTCACTCACCCACTCCGGTTTATACCTGCCAGGTGTTCTTCGATCCTCCTCCAGCTTACCTTCTGGATTCTGGATGGCATACACTTTTGCACCCGAGTAACGATCGTAATAGAAACGATCAGTGAATGCACCATATCGATAAAATACACACTCGCTACCGAGGTATGCCCGATCTGTCGGAATAGCTGGTCCTTTCAGATCGCTTGTACACGAATGCATTAGCTCAAGTAACTTCAAGAATTGCTCTTCGTCTCGTGCGTAGATGGTGACACACTTCCCAGTCTGAGGGAGAGGTATGGAACCGTTAGATGTTTCAATTAGTTTCAGACCGCTGCTCACTACTTTCCATTGCACATCATTTTCTGTGAGAACAGGTGCAATGCGTCGCAGTAATTCAGCTCCTTCCACAGGGATAACAGACAGATGAATTTTCCAGCCCTGTGCGGGAAGCCTTAATTCTTCCGGTCTAAAACAAATCCAATGGCCGTCATTCGACCATTGGATGGATTGGGGAAGTTCCCGGATTATATGTTCCAAAGCGTTCTCAAAGGCGTCCTTCTTGGGGGTTACGCTTGCGAATTTCAATGAGAATCACTCCTTTTTTGAATAAAATAAGAGGGGGAGGTACAATTATTTTAGTAATGCGCGAAAATCAAAGACTTATCTTTCAAATGATTCAGTGAATAGAGCGTGTAAAGAAGTTCCTAGCTCTCGACAACAATTGTTTGTGAGCTAGTCCAGCTGCACACTGTACACAAGCTTGTTTCCTCAAACATGTTGTTATCCTCTTCAACCTCTAGTGCCATCAAATCCTGTACAGATAAAACTTCCTTGTTTTCCATGATATATTACCTCCCATTTGTCTCCCCCTCTTCTAAACCAAATTCTACATAAAATTTGATATTCCTTCTTTTTAATTGAATTATTTTACATATATTATTTACTTAATCCATTTATTTCGCCTGATCATGTCAAATTACTTGTTTCCTCGGACTAAAAAGAGGCGCAATATGACATCAGATTCCAGACTACATCGAGGTCGTTTGTTGCCGGGTACGCTTGCTCCGTTCCTCACGGAAAGGTCGGACAAATAGGCTTGCCATGCCCATACAAATAACAAATGTACCAATCCCCATGTACACCCATGAAGGGTTGTACGTTTCAATGAACCACCCTCCCAGCAACAACCCAAGCGGATTACTAATGCCACTCATCAAGACACCCATACTGTTCATGACACGTCCTCTCTTTTCTTCCGGGGTGGATAAAAGAATGGAAGTAACCAATGGTACATTCACAAGAGCAAGTCCCATCATCAACAAAAATGAACACGCAATCGCGATATACAGGTTAGGAAACATCGGCATGAGCAGCAAACTTGTGCCTGAGATGAGATAACTGATCAAAAACCAGTGAGCGAGCGAGAGTCGTTTGGCATATTTACCACTGAGCAGAGAGCCCGCAATACTGCCAGCGGCAAAGGCTGACTGAAGCAGACCGTAGCCTTGTGGTCCGGCCTGGAGCACCATATTGGCAAAAATCGGCGTGAAAATATGCAACGGCGCACCCGCAAAATTGATTATGGCTCCAAAGATAATGCAGCAGGCCAAAATTTTACGGGAAAACAGGAATGTAATTCCCTGCATGCTATCTTTAACAAAACCGGAGATTCCTTTTTGTTTCACAACTTTGGTTACAGGGATGCGGATAAAGAAAATGGATATGGCGGATAGCAGAAATGTAACGGCATAGATGAACAGGATGGACTGAACGGAGATGAGCGCGATCAATATGCCCCCCAAGGCGTATCCAAGCAATTCAATCGTTTTGGAGGAAGAGTTCAGTAGTGCATTGGCTGGAGCTAATTGTTTTGCAGGTTCTGGCAAAATAGCGGGGATGACTGTCTGGGTTGCCGGATTGAACAAAAAACCAAGGATTGCAATGAGCAGATTGGCTGCGTATATATGCCACGGAAGCATGGATCCTGTCATGAACAAAAGAGCCAATATGCAAGCTACGCCTGCGCGCAATATATCTGTCCAGATCAAAAGTTGCTTTTTCGGCAGGCGATCACTGATCGTAGCCAAAGGAATGCCCAAAAATGCATAGATCAAGTACGGCAACATCGGAATCAGTGCGGCAGCAAGTGCCGACTCCGTTAATTGGAGGATATACCACATCGTCGCCATGGAAAATAAAATCTGCCCTGCGCCAGAAATCAATCTACCAACAAGAAGCACAACAAAAGAAGGAAGGCGCAAAACCGCCCGATAGCTGTCGCCGCGAATTTCATTTTTCATCTTTTTCACGCGCCTCTCCCTCGTACATAACAGATTCATCATCACTAATACGATGCAGACGTGTAACCAAACCTGAATCTCGAATGGTCTGTTGTATCTTGGCTTTTACCCGTTCAAGTTCAGCCGTATACTCGCGTATCTCGTCCAATAAGGTCTGATGGGTTCGTATGCCTTCCCTAATCAACATTGCAGTCGCATCAGAACGGTTTTTGGCTAATTCAAGAAATACAAGCTGATCAATGATATCAATCTCTTCCTGACTTAATCGAACGGAAACAACTCCCTTGGCTCCTGAAAGGTTTTTGTTCGCCTGCTCCACAGATCGTTCCACCATCTGGTTAAACTGAGCTTTCTGGTCATTGTACATATTCATTTCCTCCATTCTTCACGAGTGCAACCGTATATCGTAATTTGTAAATCGTAAATTGGATTTTATTTACATTATACATGTAAATAAATGGTTGTAAAGCAAAAAACCTTTGGATATATCCAAAGGTTCGCCGAATATGTTATTTAACTAGTTCACTAGTCTCCCTGCCTCCACCACATACCCTCCGATTTTGGGCTGGTGTATTCAAATCCAAATTGAGCATAAAGTTGATCAGCCGGAACATCCGCCAGCAGACTGACCAAACCACGGGCAGGTACTGCTTTACGCAGATAATTCATAATCTCGCTCATGATCAGTTTTCCATACCCCATGCCCTGAACATCCGGGTGTACAGCAATATCGACGACCTGAAAGAAACAACCTCCATCTCCAATCACTCGCCCCATGCCTATCAGCATATCCTCTTCTCGCAGACATACGGCAAACAGGCTATTCGGTAATCCAATCTCCGCCCCTTCCCTGCTCATCTGGCTAAGACCCGAAACCTGCCGTAAGGCAAGATACTCCACTGATGCGGGTGGTGTGTGTTCAATATTCACATGATCCATGAATTGTGCCCCTCTCCAATAACTAATTTCTCCCCTTGGTTCATTAAAACTCGGACACGGTAATGCTATGCCCCGAATGCTTAATACCAAATTGATAATACATGTTAATGTGGTACTAACTTGGCCTCTTGCAGCTTAATATATCTTAAAATTCGAGTGAAACATCACTAAAAGATAGTAGTAGTCTCCCATACACTTCCCAAAGGTATTTTATTTAAATTCTCCCAATGCTTCAAAGCACTATTAGTGTATACTAGTCTTTATATATATAAGATTAAGGGGCGCTATTTATAAAGACTGTATTGGTTATAACAAGTACTGTAGATCAAACTGTAGATTACTTAATTAGTAAGTTCAAACACAAACTGAATTTTTATAGAATTAATACAGATAAGCTACAAAATTATCAAATTAAAGTAACAACATCGGGTGTAATCATTAATGGCCCCATTGGAGAAATAACAGCCGATTACATAGATGCAGTATATTATAGAAAACCAATGTTACCCGATATGACCTTGTATGATTATAAGTTCCACTCATTAATGCAGAGAGATATTCTAACTCTTATTGAAGGGATTGCAGAAATTTCAGGAAAGGTAATTCTAACGAAGCCCTCTATTTTAAAGCGAGCTGAGAACAAAGTTATCCAATTACATTTTGCCTCCAGACTTGGATTTGTTATTCCAGCTTCTCTTATTACAAATGACTGTACTGATGCCTCTTCTTTCTGTAACAATCAGACTTCAATTGTAAAACCGTTATCCGTAGGACGTATACTTGAATTACAAAAAATCAATTACATACAAACAAATATAGTTGACCAAGCAATCCCAATTCAAAACTTGGAGATTGCCCCTTCATATTTTCAAAAATACGTTGATAAAGATGAAGAATACAGGGTAACAATTGTTGGAAGAAGTGTTTTCACCGTAAAAATCCAATCAAGTGATAAAGTTGACTGGAGAAGGACGACCGCCAAAGTACATTATACTAAGGCTTCTATACCTAATACATTAGTTAATCAATGCCTTGATTTAATGAAATTACTAGATATCAACTACGGAGCATTTGACTTCATTCTAAAAGATGGTGTTTATTATTTTCTAGAAGTGAATCCTAACGGACAATGGTTATGGCTTGAGCAAGCACTATCACTAAATATATCTTCTGCAATAATTGATCATCTGTTAGGAGGAAACACAATTTATGAATAATCCTATTTATTATATCCTTAAATTTTTTTCCTTTATGCCTTTTTTTCGTATAATTGACGAAAGTAACTTTGGAGAAATAAAAAAAGATTCCAAAGTTATTCAAGTTAATTTATTCAGTGTAAGTTTAGGCACAAAAATATATTGTCTATTTTATTTAGAAGCTGATTTGTATTTGTTTTCATTATGGGTTAATAGAACTCCACGACCAGGAAATATTTTTAAATTCGGCTGGGGAAAGATTATAAATTTACATAAATTACAACCTAAACTAACTGACCAAGAACTATCACAAAAGAGAGATGATTTTGAGAATGTTTTAATACTGAAAGAAGCTTTTCAAAAAGAAATATTAACTAACACTATTCTGCATAAAATAAATGATCTTCAATTAATACGAGGAAAAAGTTTCAATAAATTTTTGGCATATCTCGCAATAATTGCGTTACTTATTCCGATATATCTTCCTTACATATTACGTATTGATAGTATTTTCAACAAACCATTTTTACCAACTTTTATTTATGTCCTTTCAAGCATAATAATATTATTTTCTCTGGTCAACGTGTTGTTTTTCTCATATAATTTTCTCAAGGTTCAAACGTATCGTCAGTTTCTTTTCAATAAAATTAAAAATGCTAGCAGTAATGACGAAACATCTATTAAGTATATATCGGGTCTTTACTTTGATTGGCAAGAAATCAGGAATAGCACTACTAAAGAAGTAACCTTGATCAAGAACATGGAGAAATATTTAACCCACATAGTGATTTGGAGCATAATAGTCTTAGTCGTGGCAACAGCTCTCAATATTAATAATGGTTTTGAGAAGAAACCTCATACTATTTCACAAACCAAAAACGAAATTCATATTTTAGATAGCTCTCTAGACACAAAATCTTTTTTCTCAAAGTCCGAGGACTTGTTAAACAATATTCAAACTGGATTATTGGAAAATGATTATAAGGAAATTATTATTATAAGCAACAAGGAAGAATCGACTGATAATTACTCGCGCATTTTTGAAATTCTAAAAGCTTATAATGCTAATTCTACCCAAATCACTGAGATAATTGATGCAAATAATATAATCCATAAAAACCAAATTCAAATAATTATAATTAGGAGATAACATGAAAACACCTTATATCGCAAAATATATTAAGTCAATTCCTCTTATTGAAACAACAAGACACTATGACGAGTTAATGCAAATGTCCTTTAATGTAAAAATAACAACAACAATTGAAGATACTGAACCGGATGAAATTAAATTCTCAGGATTCACCAAAATTACTGAAACTTCAGAAAATTCTGACGAAGACGATGTGATTGTGAACTTCAGTAGCGGAGCAGAAACCCGTTCTCTAGAAAATTCCGAGCCAGACGAAACAGTTTTCATGATTGATAACAATTCAACTAGACAAACCTATACTATTGAAAATAATGATGAAGACGACCAGGTGTCATTTGTTACATATAATTTATCAATAGAAACTGCCACAGTAGAAGACTCAACTCCAGATGAAACATCTATTTAAAATCTTAATTATTTTAATAAGCCGAATTCTCCTATCAATGGGTGGGGAAATTCGGCTTTCTTAAATTGCTTGAATTCATCTACTTCCTGTGTAATAGTGAGAGAAAGCTTACGTGAAGTTGCTGCAAAGGAGGAACAAGTGTGTTTCAACGTTGGATTGCAGATCTAACATCGCGCCCAGGTGCTGTGGCTGTGCTGCTTGGCGTCATGGCTTTGCTTCTGGGGATATACATATGGTCTGCCACTGAAGTTCGCCGCAGCCACGAAAGGCGAATGCGAAGGATACGAGATACATTATACATAAGTACAGCCCTCTTGGGACAACTTACCATCCAGGAAAATCGGAATTATGAACCGTCGGAACCCGAACATAACGATCTGATCACAGCAATGTTAGCCTGCAAAGCCGCATCTTACCTATCCCCCCAACTACAGGATCAGATTCGTGACTGTATCAAGGAACATGACCCTGCCAAACTCGGACTGATGCACAGAGCATTGGAACGAGAATGCACCGTATTATCAGATGAACTCAGCCGGGATACACATGCAGATCATTGGGGCACAGCAGTTTGGACCATCCTTCGGCCCGTAGCCGAACCAGCTGCACTGGCGGCCACTGGATTTCTGGTTACAGATCTGGTATTGGGTCAACGGATGTTGGATGTGTCTGTAGACTCATGGGAGAGTATCTTGCCATGGATTCGCGCGGTCTCCCTAATGATCACCATCATATATGGTTACCTGCTCTGGGCCAGCCCACGTCGGGATAAGCCACGTACAGTATTCAAAATACTCTCCTTGGTGATCGCGCTATGCTCCTTACTCCACCTGATTGGAATTGTTGCTGCGCCCTACGCTCTTGGATTACAGTTAATCTTGTTCACTTCAGGCTTCAGTCTGACCGGAACACGCTCTCGCAGTGATCGCCCTTATGCAGGGCATACGGAGCTGGAACCAACGAAGCAAACCTCTACGGAGATGGAAGTGAATACACGTCGTAAATCAGTTCCCAATACCGACGAATAACTAACGCATCCAGCCGATTTTCTAAGGAACTCAGGACGTCTTACTTGACCCTCTGCGTCCTCTTTCAACATTGTAAGGAACATCATACACGTTATTTCCCAAAATCTATCGACAAAAACGATATAACAAGCTGATCATGTACGCCTTAGCTTTCAGTAGGTTTGAAGACACGATCTTAATTCTGCAAGTCTGTACGCAAAAAGGGCTGAAACTACATTGTAGCTTCAGCCCTTTTCTATATTACTAATTTTGTCTTGCGAAGAATGATCGTAAAGTTATTCTGTCATCGAAGTCGCATGTGTGACATTCTTTAGTTCACTTTATATCATGCATAATTACTTCACTTATTTGGCTACAACATGTGCAATGACACGACCATTTTCGTACGTGACCGTAACGTCATAACCATCTGCCGTTACACTGTCGAACTCACCTGTAATTCCATTAGCCGTGATTAACATAATATCTTTGGAACCTTCAATCTTATAGTTGGACAAGTCCAGTTTGAGACTTCCTCCATCAATATAGAGTTTTCTGCCTACGTTCAGCTGACTGTTGTTGTCAGCCACTACCAATTCCAACGTACCGTTATCCATGGTAAAGTTTCTATTTAAGTTGAGTGCTCCGTCGACATCAACGACAACTGTTCCATTTTCTACATACAGATCACCTGTACCAAAAGCAGCTGCAGATTCAGCTACCAGTGTTCCTGCTTGCAGCAACGTTCCGCCAGTATAGCTATTTTTCCCTGTCAATGTAAGGGTTCCTGTTCCCTTTTTCGTGAGCATTCCACTACCGGTGATATCATTTCTCCACCAGTCTTGTGCATTGAAGCGCCCTTTGGAAGCGTCCATATCCACAGTTACATTGTTCAAGAATGCACCGTACCCATCCGCTGCCGTGACCAGATCAATTCTACCCCAGCCCTTGGATTCATCCAGTACAGGATATCCAGAGTCAATGGATGTTGTATACAATACTTGTCTGCGTTGCTCATCTGTTAAATACGGTTGACGTGTTTCTAACAGGGCTTCTGCTCCTTGCGGTACAACTGGAGCCAAACCTTTGGTTCCGGTTTGTGGTAAACCGTAAGTCATCTTTTCTCTATAGAAGGCTTTATTGGCATCGTGATCTTCCCATTTGTGTTCATCGTAAGCACTCTTGAACGTGTAATCCTCTGTTACGGTATGTGCATACTCATACAGACTCATATTTTTTTCCTTGGCTGCAGCTCCAAATACTTCTCCTGCATTCTCATAACCTTTCTCTAACACATCTTTGTTCTCAGCCTGATTAAGTGCATATGCAGCCATGGCTGTGGATTGTATTCTTCCTCCTATAACATCAAGCGGTGAGTGCATCCCCGTTACGATTCGATTCTCGCCCAACTGAGCTGCTCTCGTTAACAATTCAGAGAATCGTTCTGGTGTAGCGTATGCCAAAGGAAATACGGATAAGTAAGCTGCACTGGTATGTCCGCTCGGAAATCCGCCATCTTTTCCTCTTCCATCCTCAGCGATTCGTTTGACATACGTTAACGCAGGAATAAGCTTAACGTTGGTTTCGTATTGCTGGTAATGTTTTTCTCCTGTTGACTTGGTTCCGCCTGAAGCCAAAGGTACTTCTTTTTTCTCACCTTCGCCCAAGGTTTCCCATACAGGCAGTCCTTTGCTGTCAACAACTTCTTTCACTTCTCCATTGGAATTCATTCTCCACGGTCTAGGGGAAGAGTAGAAATATTTAGAAGGATTAGATGAGGCAGGAATTTTGAATCGAACCAGATCAACTAAATGGACCAAGTCTGAAAGTTCCGTCTTTGCTTCCCAATCTCCAATGCCTTGGCTTTCATCTTCCACTGTTTCTTCGGTCAATACCACATTCATCTCGTCCACCGTTCGTTCAACGTTTGTCTTTGGCTTGATGATATCTACATACGTATTAGCCAACGGACCAAAGCCCTCCATCACGCTATAGATCTTATCTCTTTGGTCATCATAATAGGCTGCCAATGTCTCTTCACCTGTGCGATTTTGCGTGACCTTTTCTACATATTTGATATTGGCTTCCCAAGTTGCTTTGTTTCGGATCTCTTCATTTGCATATGTTTTCTGATCAGCGACAGCTACGGTTGGATCATTCTTAAAGCCGTCATAGTATGGAGTCGGTCCATCTCCATACTTTGCATTCTTTCCGTCAGCTCCAATTTTAGTTGCCGCTGTTCCATCTCTCCAATCCGCTTGGTTCATGGACCACACTTGATCAAAACCGTCCAAAATATCAATAAACGGATTGGTTTCCGCAATATTTTTCAAGGTGTCGTCTCCGGCATTGGCTCCGTGTTTCACGGCGGACAACCGAGCTTCATCTGCTGGGGGATTAACATTCAGTACGGTTGCCGTTCCTTTTGGCTTAGCTGGTTTGGCAGCTGTAGTAGCATCTGTTTCCACAGCCTTAACGAGCGCAGACACCGCTTCGGCACGCGTAATGGAATTAAGCGGTTTGAAGCTTCCATCTGCATAACCAGAGATAATTTTCGCTGCTGCCGCTCCACCTACAGCTCCCTTACTCCACGCCGCAATAGACGATGAATCGCTAAATACATTCGCTGCTGTTTCATTTAACTCCAGATTCAAAATACCAGCGATCACTTTAGCTGCTTCTTGACGGGTGATCGGATCTTGCGGCTTCATTGTGCCATCGGTGTATCCATCTATATATCCATTCGCATTTGCAATAGAAATTGCTTCGTAATACCATGCACTCTCAGACACATCGTTAAAGGTAATTTTAGCTTGTCCGGAATATCCAAAAGCACCGTTTACCAAATTCATAAATTCTGCTCTGGTAATATACGTATTTGGTTTAAATGAATGATCCAGGTAACCTCGAATTAATCCTTCATCACCCCATGCTTGAATATTTGCTTCCGCCCAATGTCCCTTAATATCAGAGAACTGAATCTTCTGATCGGCTGCAAAACTCTTCTCTGCAAATGTCGGACCTACCATAGACAACATTAGAAGTAATGCCAGTGACTTTTTAAGTGGTTTTCTCATGGCTTGCAAATACACGCTCCTGTTATGGTAAATTATTTTTTTGCTTCTGCATCTGCAAATGAGTAAGAAAGACTCTATACAGATGTCTGATCTGCCGTTACTGTAGCATTAGGGAGCGTTTCGCATCTATAGAACAAATTCCGTTTTATATCAAAATCGTACGTTCCGGAGCTTATATCCAAGAAAAATAGAGTTAGATACTACATTTATCAATTAAAATACCTACTTTTGTAAACGCTTTATTAACTGAAAGTAAATTATGGAGTGGGAGTTTGTTAAATTTCGATCAACATGATTTCTAGTCCTCGGCCTGCTATATAATGATGAAGTTGTTTAGAAAAGAGACATGAAGGGGGAAAAAGAATGCATAAGCCATTTCAATCTGTAAGATCCAAGATGGTTCTTTCCTACCTTGCTGTCGTTCTTGTCATTGCGCTTCTTTTCGGCTCCATTCTATACCTCTTCTTCTCCCATCAATACAGCAAAGAGATTCGAATCAATAATCAACTTTCGCTGAAAAGCACTGTCAATTATATTGAGAGCTCCGTGATCCAGAAGGTGAATCAGGTCTATCTGTCCCTGGCACTCGGTAATGCAGCAAGTATCGATTTAGATAGCTTAAAAGGAAACCATAGCAAAATCCTGGACATCGAACAGTCCCTCAAAAATATGGTGCAAAATTATTCCGATCTCATTGAAGCTATTCATGTGTACGATACGAAGAACCACTTCATTGTCTCATCTGTATATGGGCTATTGCTCTATGAAGACACGCCTTCGAGTGTGGATCATACGACGGATTGGATTGCTGCGATGAAAGAGACTCCAGAAAGCTCCCTATGGATGAAGACTCGCATGGTGCCTCAGGATATTTATATCGAATCACGGGAACAAGGCAAGATGAGTCCTCTAATTTCCTATGTCCATAGTTACCCGTTTCAATCGTCTGGACAAGACAGTAAGGCCATGATTGCGATTGATATCAAAGAATCAGCGATCAGTCAGATCATTAAAAATATGCTCCCTGCTGACTATGCAAATACATTAATCATCGATCAGGACGGAACTGTCATATCTGCCGCGGACAAAACGTTAATAGGCAGCTCCACGGAGGAGAATCTGACGCAGTCGCTGCTCACCTTTCATACTTCAGATGAGAGCTTCACACCTGTATTTAACTATGACTCTCATGTCGTTACCCAAGATCAATTTAAAGGAAATGCATGGAGAATCTACACAACCACACCTAATGAAAGCTTCTATTATAAATTGGATAGCTTGAAGGAGATTTCGGTTCTTCTCTTTTTATTGGCTGTTGCGGTTGGGATAGCGATGTCGTCCATCTTTACTAGGGCCAACTATAGTCCTCTTAAACGAATCATGAATAACATCAAAAGCCGGATGGATAGCCCAACCAGCTTAAAGCAGGACGAATATCGGTTCATTGATACAACGTTTAACAGTCTGTCCAATAAAGTTGATAGTCTTGAAGAAACCTTACAGGCCAATCACAAAATGATTAAGCATAGTATTATGCTCAATATGTTAAATAACCGATTTACACCCGAGGAACTTACGGAACAGCTCCAGTCTGTTCACATTTCAATGGCCTACTCTCGCTTCCGTTGCATCGTCATTGACCCCGTCAATGAGAAGTGGAAGGATCTGCAGCCACGACAGTTGCAGCATACGTTGTATACGATGATCCAGCAACTGGAGATCGCAGAAATGGATGGAACTCAACTGCTGGCAGAGGAATTGCAGGATCACAAAATAGCAGTAATCATCTGTACCAACCAACCCGAAGAACCGCTCTCTGATCACATTGTAGACTTTATTCACGCTGAGGCGAGCAGCAGATTTGGTCTGGAATTTGTACTATCGTTAGGCGGATGGGTAGAGCACTTCACGAAGATTCACACAAGCTATCATCAGGCGAATACCCTGATTCGATACAGCTACTTCTTTCCCGAGCAATCTGCCATTCAGGATCTTGATCTTCTGAACAGGGAAGCCAGCAGTTTGGAGATTCCGGAGTCATACCTCGTAAACTTTGAAAAGAAATTGCAGACTCGGGATGTGCAAGGTACGGTCCAGGCCATTCAGGAATTGGTCGCGACAATAAAGGAAGGCCCCTATTCCGCCGAATACAGCCGGATCATCTTATTAAAAACGGTATCTATTTACGCTGAATGTATTAATCAGGTGCGCCTGCAACCCGCTGAGGCGAGTTCATTGAATATGTACAAGCAATTTTCTTTGTTCTACAATATCAACCGCTATTCGGAATGGATGATTCATCTCGTGACCGAATTTGTGATGCAGATGGAGAAGCGAAGTGAGGTACGAAGTGTGGATACCATCTCGGCTGTCAAAGCCTATATTCACGAGCACTTATCGGGCGATCTCACGCTGGATCATGTCTCAGAGCAAGTATTCATCAGCCCTAAATATCTCAGTAAACTTTTCAAGGAAGAAACTGGGATTGTTTATTCCGAATATGTTACGAATCAGAGAATGGAACGCGCACGGGAACTCATGACACAACGTGAGATTACGGTTGAGCAGGTCGCAAGTACGGTCGGTTACCGTACCCCTGCTTATTTTATTAAGAAGTTCAAAGAAATTCACGGCTGTACGCCAAAAAACTTCATGCGCAGTCTAATGGAACAGGGATCTATATAGGGTCAATTAGGAATATTTACACGGACACTCCGATGACAGAACAACCTTCCGATCGCTGTTATTCCCAGATTTCTTTGATCCCTTTTCTAAAAGGGGGAAATCCGGGAATAGCGTATGCTTCCGATGCAGCTTTCTTTCAGAAAGCTTTTAGGCGTAGCGTATGCTTTCGAAGTAGTTTTCTTACAGAAAACTTGTAGCTTCGCTCTTTCAGGTTCTTTCTGTCCTCTCCGTTATTGTGTAAATGTTAAATTGAACCTATTTAGAATTAGGAAAGGAGCTGCTATGAACCTTAACTTGTCAAGAAAGCTATGGCTATATTCCGCAATGCTTCTCCTTCTCGTATTTACAAGTGGGTGTACCTTTTTAGGGAGAGAAACAGCACAAGTGCAACAGCAGGACCATCTAGCAAGCGCTGAGAAGGATACAGCACCGCAATATACGATATCCTGGACCATGCATCAAAATATCCCTGTTCCTGAAGACGCGGAGATGATTGCATATATTGAGGATCGGTTTGATGTCGATCTGCAGGTGTGGAATCTTGAGAACAAGCGGTACGAGGAACTGTTGGACCTGGAGCTTGCTCAAGGGAAAATACCGGATCTGTTCCGGATCAGACAACCGCATGATCTGCTTAAATATCAAATGCAAGGGGTCTTAGCGGAAATCTCCCCGGAAGTCCTTGAACAATATGCGCCAAATATCGTACAGCGAATTCGCGATTATGATTCACGTTACCTAGAGTACGGAAAAATAAACGGCTCCTTATATGGAATTCCGGCCATTAATCAGACCAACATCTATCGAACCCCTGTTGTATACCGAGAGGACTGGCTTAAGCAGCTTGGTCTGGAGGTGCCAAAGACATTAGATGAATTTGAAACGGTTATGTATGCTTTTGCCAAAGATGATCCGGACGGAAATGGTAAACAAGATACGTATGGCCTATCCAGAGAGGGCTTAAATGTCGTGTTTGGTGCCTTTGGACAGTCCGTTTTCACCGAGCAACTGTATTTTAATGAAAAAAACAACCAACTTGTGATCGGTGCTTTGGAGCCTGAGATGAAAAAAGCCCTGACTTATATGCAAAAGTGGTATCGGGACGGGATTATCGACCCTGAGTTTATAACCGGCGAAAATAAAGGCGGCTATAAACATCTATCCCATACTTTTATTAATGGAAAAATTGGGATGACCTCGATGGGCAACTATTATCATTGGAATCAAGAGGGAGACTACAGTGTCCTTAATGAAAATGGCCAAGAAACCCCTGTAGGAGCCTCGTTCAATGTTAATGAGCTGTTACAGAAGAACGCAACTGCAGAGGTTGTATTTGGTTCTCCTGTTATTGGCCCTGATGGACATAGCGGTTCAAAAGGGAACAATCTGCTGATGAATTTTATTGCTATAGGTGCTGAGGCTGCGAAGGAGCCGGGAAAACTGGAGAGAATTTTGGAGATACTCGATTATGTAAGTGCCAACCCCGATCCGGAGGAGCAGATCAAAATGGAGTATGGCCTTCCAGGAAAACACTGGAATTGGAGCGCTGAAGATTCAAACTCGTTCCATTTACTTTACCCATACAACAGAATGGAGAATTATATTAATATGATCGGCTCAAGTATCGGCATGACGGTTCCAGGTACACCCTCGGACAAACGTGAACAGTGGGCTGCATCTGCAGGGTTGACGGAGAATGGTATCTATAATCGCCTGGAGGTTGCAACCCCTGCCCTGATTCAATATTCATCTGAATTGATTCGCATGAGAGATAGAGCATACATCTCCATCATCACTGGCGATCAGCCTGTGGGGTATTTCGATACCTTTGTGAAAGAATTCATGGATGCAGGTGGGCAACAGGTATTGCTTGAAGCGAATCATTGGTATAAGGAGCATATGGAGACAAGTCGCGCACAATAAGTAGGAAGATCTGGAACATGCACTTCCCATGAGTTTCTGAAAAGTATACATTTGTGTGTTTCTATGCACCTATCTTCGCTTCCCTCACGTCACTCTCTATCCCTTTGCACTCGCATTTGATCCGCGTAGTGAACGGGCTGAACTGCTTCGTGCCGTGCTTCCGGATTTGGAGGCGCTGCCTGAGGGCGTGTTTTCAAAACGCTTGCGTTCGGTCCGCTCCATCTGCACAATCTGACCTTCGTGCACCACGATATGCAAAGAACCAAACTCCATGTCATTCAGCTGTCCGGCAATTCGGTCCAACCATACCTCATCCACTTTTAACGGCTTAGCCATAGAGCCGCCTCCTCTTCTCGGGCTATTGCCCGCCATATTCCTAAGTACGCTGTCATCCAACGGATTTATAAATCATTCTTATCCAACCTATATACTTGGTTTATACATTAGCAGGGCTTCCAGTAGCTGTCAATCTGTATTTTCTTCTTCTCATCATCACTTTTCTGAAACGGCTTTGTATCCAAGCCAGCTCTTGAGCAGCAACGTGGCGAGAGCCAGAATCAGGAGCAGGGATGCTACGGCAAACGAAGCCGAGAATTGATATTCGTTATACAAAATCTCCACATGAAGTGGTAACGTATTGGTCTCCCCGCGGATATGTCCGGACACCACAGATACGGCTCCGAACTCACCCATAGCACGAGCATTACACAGAATAATGCCGTACAGCAGCCCCCATTTGATGTTGGGCAAGGTTACACTCCAGAAGATTCGCCACCCGGAAGCACCCAGCGTAACCGCTGCTTCTTCTTCCCGGGTTCCCTGGTCCTCCATTAGTGGGATCAACTCCCTGGCTACGAACGGGAAGGTAATAAACAGCGTTGCAATCACAATGCCTGGCAGCGCAAAAATGATTTTGATATCATGTTCGGACAGCCACGGCCCAAACCACCCATTCGAACCAAAGACCAATACAAAGATCAACCCGCCCACCACAGGCGAGATGGAAAAGGGAAGATCAATCAGGGTGATCATAAGTCCCTTGCCCTTGAACTGAAACTTGGTAATGACCCATGCAGCGGCCACACCAAATATCGTATTCAGCGGCACTGTAATCGCCGCAACCAATAACGTGAGTTTCAGTGCAGACATGGCATCCGGCTCGGTAAGAGCAGCGATGTACACACCCCAGCCTTGCTTCAAAGCCTCCATGAGCACAATGGCCAGTGGCAAAATAAGCAGCCATATGAGTACCAGACTCGCCAGTCCAATCAATAACCATTTGACCCATGGAGCTTCCGTTGTTGCACGGTTCGTTCCGCGGCCAGCTCGTACGGGTGGAACAGGACTCAGTGGGACAGAACCCGCCATATGCTGCACCTCCTTTGGTTTGGGTGAGTGACGTCTTTTAATATCCATATTCCATCATGCTTCATCGTCATGCTCTGCCCGCCTTCCGGCTCCAACGTTGCAAGGAATTAATGATCAGCAGCAGGATGAAAGAAACCAGAAGCAACAGCAAAGCTACAGCTGTAGCGCCTGCATAATCGAACTGCTCCAGCTTGGCCATGATCAGCAAGGGAGCAATCTCCGTTTTCATCGGCATATTACCTGAGATAAATACAACCGAGCCATATTCGCCAATGCCCCGGGCAAAAGCCAGCGCAAAACCCGTCAGCAACGGTGGAATCAGATCTGGCAACAGAATCGTGCGGAATATCCGCCATCTTCCTGCCCCCAGTGTGGCAGCCGCCTCTTCCACCTCAGCCTCCAACTCCTCCAACACCGGTTGCACCGTGCGAACTACAAACGGAATTCCGATAAACATCAGCGCCAGTGTAATCCCCGCCTGTGAATAGGCGAGCTTGATGCCCAAAGGCTCTACAAACTGCCCAATCCAGCCATTGCCCGCATAGATCGCCGTAAGAGCAACCCCTGCTACCGCTGTCGGCAAGGCAAAAGGCAGATCAATGACCGCATCAAACAGCCTTTTGCCCGGAAATTCATACCGAACAAGCACCCATGCCAGGAGTAACCCCAGCACGAGATCAATCAGCGCCGCTGCACCTGCGGTCAGGAAGCTGACCTGGAAGGAAGCCAGCACCCTGGGATTGGTCGCAACCTCAATCATGGTTGCCCACGTCAGCCCTGTGGAGTTAAACAACAGCGCAGCCAGTGGAATAAGTACAACCAGGCTTAGGTAGAACACACTGTAACCCATCGTTAATCCAAATCCCGGCAATGTGCGTCTCCGCGCCACAACCACCTTGCTCATGCACGTTCATCCTCTCTGCCTTCAGCCGGTAAGGCTGGTTGGCCGCTCACAGCGCGATTGATCAGGTGTTCATTGAACAGAGCAACCTTAGCTGCCTGGAACATAGATCTGGTCGAAGATACCGCCGTCATTAAAATGTTTGGCCTGAGTATCCCGCCATGTACCGAATACATCTTTCAACGTGAACAGCTCAAGTGCCGGGAACTGATCTTTGAATTTTTCCTCCACGCTGTCCAGCGTTGGGCGGTAATAATTTTCAGCGGCAATCGTCTGTCCTTCTTCACTGTACAAATATTTCAGATAGGCATCCGCCACGTCGCGGCTTCCTTTTTTGTCTGCATTTTTGTCCACAATTGCAACCGGTGGTTCAGCCAAGATACTAACCGATGGCACGACAATATCGAATTTGTCCGGACCCAACTCTTTTACCGATAAGAAAGCTTCATTCTCCCAAGCAAGAAGCACATCCCCAATGCCACGTTCAACAAAAGTTGTCGTAGATCCGCGAGCACCCGAATCCAGCACAGGCGCATGTTTGAACAATTCACCAACAAATTCCTTCGCCTTCTCTTCATCATTGTTATTATGCTTAAGGGCATATCCCCATGCCGCCAGATAGTTCCAGCGCGCCCCGCCGGACGTTTTGGGATTCGGGGTGATGACTTGCGTATCCCCTTTGATCAGATCATCCCAGTCCTTGATGCCTTTTGGATTACCCTTACGTACAAGGAATACAATCGTAGAGGTATACGGAGAGCTGTTATGCTCGTATTTGTCCTGCCAACCTTCATTAATCAGACCTTCATCTTCAATCGCATCAATATCGTATCCCAATGCCAGTGTCACCACGTCCGCATCCAGTCCGTCAATAACAGAACGACTCTGTTTACCCGATCCCCCATGGGACTGCTTGATGGTCACTTCCTGGCCTTTCTCTTTCAACCAATGCGCCGCAAACGCTTTGTTATATTGCTCATAGAGTTCCCGCGTTGGATCGTAGGAAACATTCAGCAGTTCGATGGCCTTGGCCCCTTCTGTACCGCCTTCCGCTCCCCCCGATGTTCCTGCCGCACTGGATCCGCCGCTATCCGATCCGCATGCTGCCAGAACTCCTGTTAATACCAGTGCCAGACCAACCAAAATACCCTTATGAATTCTCTTTTTCATAAATAACACTCCCCCGATATAGATCTGCATGACTACCTCAGGCCGGCTGAACAGGATCGAACGCCCCGTAAAAAAACAAGAAGACGGAGGAACCCACGCGCACTTCTCCCCATAAAGTCATGCCGGCTTAAGGCCGTGCATGCTCCATCTGAAAAGGATGCGCTGCGGTGTTCCTCCGTCTATACGGTGAGAACGTTATTCTGTTCAGGTTGCATGGTTGCATCTGTCTGTAAAATGACCGTTTTCACAATGAAAACAGATTCATTTTTATTATTCCTACCTGTTTAGTAAGTTATATACGTATAATAAAGGCAGTCTATATACCTGTCAAACGTTTTTTCCGATTTTTACCGTATTTCTGGGCTATTGGCAAAAAAAAGAGGAACAACGAACCATCGTCCGTTGTTCCCTTCAGCGAATCCCATGCTTCGCTGGCTATTGTAAACATAAACGGAATTGGACGGCCACACCTTGTCCATTCCTCATCTGCCCGCATACCGGATATTCGGTACCGGTGGTGTGCTCATGCCTTCTCCCAGATAAAAACCGGTGTGTGGCGGTTGATTGTAGGCTACATTTTGCCAAGCGACTCCAAGACGGTACACCGGATCATGCATCAGCGTATAGATGCGTTTGTCCGTAACTGCTGTTGTGGTATAGATCCGCAGCGCCGAACTGTCATTCGTCCGCCACACGACTTCCTCTCTCCAGTCCCCGAACAGATCCGCCTGCAGATTCGGCGTAGATTTGGTTCCGTTGTTGGAAGAAACGCCGGATGCGGTGAGCAGGTTCATCGTTGTGCTGTTGGCATAATTCCACTTGTCGATTCGGTTGCTGTCCAGCAGTTCACGGAGCAAATCCCCATCCCACCAGATGCCAAAATTCGTGGAGGACGGTAGGGTTGTCCCGAGTTTCTGCCCTTTGGCCGTATACAGACTGCCGTCTGCCCATACTTCAGCGCCTTTATATCTTGGATCGATATCTGCCGCCATGCCGCGTCCAATATCCTTCGTTGTTTTGACTCCCCAGATTAACTGGCCTGTACCTGCATCCCGGAACTCCACTCCGGCATTGGATGGCGTCTCATGAACCTGAAATACCTCAAGTCTAGGGCGGTCCGGGTCGAGGTCACTCAAATGCATGGCATCGCCATGATGAAGTCCTGTTGTGTACAATCCTTTGCCGTTGTCATCCACCGCCATGGCACCATAGACGATCTCGTCTTTCCCATCCCCATCCACGTCCGCCACGCTCAGATTATGATTCCCCTGCCCAGCATAACCTGAATTGCCAGAGGTATTGGAATCAAATGTCCATTGTTTGGTCAGCTGTCCATTACGCCAGTTATAGGCCACGAGCACACTGCGCGTATAATACCCGCGAGCCATGACCAGACTTGGGCGCTCCCCATCCAAATAGGCAATGGCGGCAAGGAATCGGTCCACCCGGTTGCCATAGTTATCTCCCCAGTCGGACACATTGCCGCGCGCCGGTTCGTAGTTCACCGTGGAGAGTGCTTTGCCGGTCTGCCCATTGAAAACCGTCAGGAATTCGGGGCCAGATAATACATAACCGCTGGAATTGCGGTAATCCTTGCTTGCATCACCGATGACCACGCCAGTGCCATCCTTGGTGCCATCGGCTGTTTTCATCGCAACCTCGGCTTTGCCGTCACCGTCGAGATCATACACCATGAACTGGGTGTAGTGAGCGCCGGCACGGATATTTTTGCCCATACTAATTCGCCAGAGGCGTGTTCCATTTAATTTGTAGGCATCGATAAATACTTCCCCGGTATAACCACTCTGGGAGTTATCCTTGGAGTTGGAGGGGTCCCACTTCACAATCAATTCATACTCACCATCACCATCCAGGTCACCTGCACTGGCATCGTTGGCACTGTAGGTGTAGGCTACTCCATCGGGCGTTGTCCCACCTGCGGGTACACTGAGCGGTACAGATAGATAGTTATTGCCCCATACGCTTGCTGCCGCTGAAGCAGCCTGCTCCGCTCCACTGACTACAGCGCGAACCGTATATTTGGAACTGCTTGTCCCGCTTGCATCCTGAAGGTTGGTGCTGCTTGTTATGGGCGTAGCGTTCACCTTGGTTCCATCTCGATAGACATTAAACGATACATTCGATCCTTCCGTTCCCAGAAGCCGCCAACTGACAAACACACCTGTCCCGGTCTTCACAGCCACCACACCGCGATCCAGATATTCCATCTGCCTTGCTCCCGCTGCATGTGTTATTGACGGGTTGCCCAATCCAAGCGAAGTGACCAGTAACGCGGAACTCAACAACGATACTCCGGCTGTACGTAATGTGCGCTTCCACAATGATGATCGATTCCCCATAAACAATTGCCTCCCCAATTGTATTGGTAAGCCCGATGCCCTTGTAGCGCCATCTTTTTATGTAAGCGCTTTAATATATTCATTTTAAATTAAACATATAATTCCATCTATAGGTCTAATTTAGTGATTAAAGGTTCGTACATAAAAAAGCCGAAGGATTTCTCCTTTGGTTAGCCGTTGCCCATTCTTCGAATTGCTTCAGTCGACTGGAATCACAATCAACTAAATCACGGATATGGGACGATTCCCATGTTCTCATAAAAAGACTAAAAAAAACTGTAAAACCATGTGTTTCTCCATGATTTCACAGCTTATAGGCCACTTTTCAGATGTAATATTCCACATTTACTTCACCGTATTACAACTTTTATACCACGGGAGCAATACATACCGGACGAGGCAGTTCCAGCTTGAACCCGTTATGCGTCAGACGTCCGTCTTCTTCACTGATCTGGAAACCTACGAGGTTATTGCTGTCCTGATTCGCCACAACCAGAATCCCACCAGGCAAAATATTAAAGTTACGCGGTGTCTGCCCAATCGTGGACGTCCACTCTACGGCTTCCAACTCACCGCTCTCCTGATCAATATGATAAAGTACGATGCTGTCATCTCCCCGATTGGATGCATATAGGAAACGTCCACATGGAGATACACGGATGTCTGCAGCCGTCCCCTCTCCTTTGTGCCCTTCTGGAAGTGTGGAAATGTGCTGTACCGTAGTGAACTCTCCTCTGCGCTCATCGTACAGGAATGCCGTAACCGTGTTGTCCAATTCGTTGATTACATATGCCCACTTCGAGTTGGGATGGAACACAAGATGCCTTGGCCCTGCGCCTGGTGGCTGATCCATCTCACGATGGGTAACCAGACGTCCCTCTTCCAACCGATACACAATAATCTGATCCAGACCGAGGTCACATACGACAGCATACTGTCCGGACGGATCGGGTTGAATGGAGTGTGCATGCGGCCCTTCCTGCCGTTCTTCGTTGATTCCACTTCCCGTGTGCTCCACCCATGCACTCATCTCACCAAGCGTCCCCTGATCACCAACCGGGAATACATTGACACTGCCGCTGCTATAGTTGGATGAGAACACCCACTGACCATCCGTGGAGACAGACACATAACATGGAGAAGCCCCTCTGGTCTGTTTTCGATCCATCAGGTGCAGCTCACTCGTTGCCGCATCTCTCCGATAGACCAACACCTCTCCCTCGTCCGTCTCACTCGCCACATACAGACAGTTTCCATCCGGGCTTAGCGCCAGATAAGACGGATTATCCACACCATCCATGTGATTGACGATCCTCATCTCTCCTGAATCCGTATTCAACGCACATAGGAATATTCCTGGTTCATCCGCTGAAGCATACGTACCTGTATAGAAAAGCGTTTCCTGAGTTGTGACTGGTTCCATAACTAAATCTCTCCCTTTTCCTATATATTCACTGTTCTGATTCTTCCCACTGGTATGTACTTACCCAATTTACGGGCAACTGCTTCACTTCCTGTAACGTGGCTTTCTAAATCGAGAACACCTCCGGTGAGCGCTCTCATATCTGTCATTGACTCCCTTATCGCCTCTCACCATAATACAAAGTATGAGACCTAACAACAGACCACCCCTACAGCGTAAATCTGACGGATTTCGTATGCAAAAACTCATTGTGCTTCCGGACTCCCTGCTGCAAGAAACCGCAGCTTATCCGGTCACGTCCGGATTATACGTTACCGATATCGGTTACTTTCACGAAGCGGAGCATCATTACCGTGACCGTCCCGATGGTTGTGAATCACACATTCTGATGTACTGTGTCCAAGGCACAGGCTGGTATACGATGGATGGCAGCAAGACATATGATGTCAGCCCGGGAAACCTCGTTATATTGCCTGCACATGTTCCTCATGTGTACGGAGCCAACGCAGCTAAACCATGGAGCATCTTCTGGATTCATCTGCGCGGGGAACACGCTTTATCCTACATAGAACCCTTGTTAACTCATCATATTACTAACATGCCACCGGCCAAGGCTCAAAAATGGCTTGAGCTGTTCCATGAATGTTACGGCGCGTTAGAGACGGGTTACTCCATGCAGACGATGACGTATGCCTCCCAGATTATCGGTTATATGCTTGGTATGCTCGCTTATGGACCGGAGACGACAGGAACAGATGGTGGGATCGTGAGCAGCAAACGTGCGGCCGAACAATCCGTTCAATATATGCTGGAGCACCTGGAGAACGGAATCACCCTCAAGGAACTGGCGGCACACGCCCGGCTGTCTGTCCCTCATTACTCACAGTTGTTCAAGCAAGCTACGGGGCATTCGCCCATCGATTATTTCCTGCGGCTGAAGATCCAGCATTCCTGCCGCTATCTGGATTTTACCGATTGGACTGTGAAGCAGATCAGTTCCGAGCTTGGATTCAAGGACCCGTACTATTTCTCCCGTCTGTTCAGCAAAATGATGGGACGTTCACCCACGGATTATCGAAATAAATCCAAAGGATAGATGCAGTGCCTTCACTTAAGCCTTTCAGAATCCTCATGAATTCAATTGGCAAATTCCAGCAACCTTTTGAACAGAAGGGTCGTCTATAGGGGCAAATAACTTTTATATAAAGGGATCATCCCTGGAAAAGTGAGGCGAACCTATCATGAAAAAAAATATACTGGCTACATTAACTGCGGGAGCTCTGCTCACGCTGTCTCTAAGTGCAGGCCCGATCAACGCTGCGCAGGCCCAATTCACGGATATTCAAGGTATCGCAGGAGCAGACAAAATTGAATCCCTCCATAAAGATGGATTCATCAAAGGTGTGAGCGACAGCTTGTTCAAACCTGAACTGGAGTTAAATACCGCTCAGGGCATTCAACTGATTGCGGACGGACTGAATCTGAATCTGGACACGATTCGTTTTATCAAAATGCCGCTGCCAAGTGACCACTTCTCTCATGTAAAAGATGGCGTATGGTATAGTGATGCATTTATCCGCGCACAATATAATGGCATTCAGATGTCACAGGATATCGATCCGTCCAAACCGCTTACTCGTGAACAATTCACACTGTTCCTGATGCAAGGCATCGAGGCCAAAGGCGGTCTGCCGATGATTAATATCAAACCTGTGGATATTACCGACGAACAGGAGCTTACGCCAGAGTATCAAGGTGCCATTCAGCGTTCACTCGTTCTCAAAATCAATGAACTGGATGCCGACGGAAACTTCAATCCCAAACAAACGATTACTCGCGCCGAAGCAGCAGTGATGGTGTATAACGCAATCGAGTACATGGAATCGTTCCATGCACCACAAATCCCGGAAACACCTGAGAAGTAATATTTCCTTGGTGGAAGCTAAGAACTCACTTGAGTGGTTAATCCGTCCCAATGAATGGCCTTTTCCGCACAAACTCCAATATGCCAAACGGCCGCACCTTCCCTCATCAGGAAAGTGCGGCCGTTTGTATTATACCTATATCACTGATGCAATCATCAGATTTAACTTTCTAACTTAGAAAGAACCTTTAACAACAACTTCAGACAACGGCAAACGTCCTGACGGGCGAGCTGGCTGTGCAGCTTTACCTACAGTAATCAACAACGTTGGCACAAATCGTGCAGGAATGTTAAATGTTTCGATCAGTTTTTGTGGATTATATCCACCGATTGGACATGTATCGTAACCCAGGGAGCGTGCAGCAAGCATAATATTTTGGGAAGCAAAAGATGCATTGCGGATCGCTTCATCGCGAGCGATTTGCGGGCTTTGGTAAGCACCGTTGATCTGTCCAACCAATGCGTCACGAACCTCAGCAGTCAGTGCGCCTGCTTCAACAGCTTGATCGTAGATTACGGTGTTACGGTTTGCTTCCAAATCTCCGAGAACAGCAATCGTAACCGAACTTTCCACGATCTGACTTTGACCGTAAGCAACTGGCAGCAATTTCGCTTTGTCTGCTTCGGATTCAATTACGAGGAATCTCCAGTGTTGCAGGTTCCATGAAGATGGTGCTTCCGCAGCTGCTGTCAGAATCGCATTGAGATCAGCTTCAGGCAATTCAAACCCTTTTTCGTACTTTTTGACAGCATGGCGTTCGCTAATAACGCGAAGTGTTTCATTTTTTTCAATGCCTGACATGTGTTCCACTCCCCAGAATCTAATTTGTTTATACTTCTTTTACTTTCGCAAGGTGATCTCGAAGTTTACTCTACCAGGGATTTTCCTTCCGAAAATAACATCAGCGCAGACGATTTCTCCTCATCTGTGTTCAGGTTATGCCCGGAATCGCTTGAGAACATCAATGGATCTTTCACCGGAGCATACGCCCATGCCGTAACTTGTCCACCATGCCTGACTAAACCAAGACCATATTCATGGAGGACCATTCGTTGTGGACTCCGTCAGGACTTCTCCTTTGCAGATAATCCCTTCAGCGATAAGTTCAACGTTTCCCCATGACCTATGCGTTCTTTCACATCCTGAATGGATATACGATCAAAATAAGCGCTGAGCGCCTCTTCGCCACCATTATAAATGTTCCCCATCACATCCTGCATATTGGAAGATACCACGCACGATGAACCGGACTCCCCTGAGCACCAGCTGGGACCGAGTGAACCACCAGCTACCAGTCTGTACAATTCTCCCAGCTTGATCTCTTCACTTGGACGGCTAAGCATGTACCCACCATGAGCACCTTCCTTGGTCGTCAGGTAACCATGCTTGCGCAGAACACTAAGTACCTTACGGACTCTGGCCGGGTGTGTACCCACACTCTGGGACAAATCTTCACTATTGGCCATACACTCATCTCTCATCGACAGAAAAACAAGACAATGCACCGCTATGGTAAATTCGCTGTTCATAACTTACTCCTTCCCGGCTTACAACACCGATGAACTCCAACCCAAGGTAAGTATAACTGTCATTATATGAATAACAGTTATGTTTGTCAACTTTCGTCCAGGATGGAGATCAAACGTGATTTTTCCTGTTATACCAATACTTACAGCTCATCAACACAATTAAGCTAGGATTAACACCCGTCTTCATTTTAATCCAAAAAAGAACAAAAAAGTGAGCCTTTCGCTACGCGAAGGGCTCCAATAAGATAGACATATGAAAGGGCTTACGTGATTATTATAATCGGTAATCTTCAATTTGAAAACGCTTTTTTTGTAAAGTGCATCATTATTTAAAATTTTTTTTATTCGAATAAAATGAACAACAGGTATTGCTAAAACTAATCCTATTAGTTATTATACTAATACCATTAGTTTTAAGGAGGGTTTAACGATGCGTATTACCCGAGAATTTGATGTCGTTCAAGTTACGTTTTTTCCAAGACTCTTCCCTGTGAACGTATACCTGGTTGAAGAGGAAGATGGATTAACCCTGATTGATGCCGGAATACCGGTCAGTCTTAAGGGGATTTTGGCAACTGCCCAGTCCCTTGGGAAACCCATTACCAAGATCATTCTGACTCACGCGCATAGCGACCATATTGGTGCATTGGATCGTCTCAAAGAGGCACTGCCCCAATCCGAGGTCTTCATCTCGAGACGGGATGCCCGGCTATTGGCGGGTGATACTTCCCTTCTTCCCGGTGAGCCACAAACCCCGGTACGCGGCGGCGTGCCTAAGCCCAAAGCGGTGCGCACCCAGCCAAACCACTTGCTGGATGACGGTGACCAGATTGGTTCACTGGTCGCCGTTGCCTCACCAGGACATACGCCGGGGCATATGTCCTTCATGGATACGCGCAGCCGCGTGCTCATCGCTGGCGACGCGTACCAGCTGCAAGGCGGCCTTGCCGTATCCGGCCGCATGCGCCCGCTCTTCCCGTTCCCCGCGCTGGCGACGTGGAACCGCGAAGCGGCCCTTGCCAGCGCGAAGCGCCTGGCGGAGCTGGAACCGTCCGTGCTGGCTGTAGGCCACGGACGGATGCTGCGCCAGCCCGCGGCCGCCATGCGCGCGGCAACCGCTGATGCACAGCAGCGGTTTGATCTTGCCGGGGGGCAACTATGAGCCCCCGGCAAGGGCTGGATCGCGGCGCTCTGCTCAGCGCCGCCGCCCAGCTTGCTGACAGCGACGGCTTTCAGGCGCTGACACTCGCCGCGTTGGCACAGCGGCTGGATGTGCGCTCACCGTCGCTCTACAACCACATCAGCGGGCTTCCCGGGCTTCGCCAGGAAATGGCGCTGATGTCCGTGCAACAGCTTAGCCACGCATTAACCGCGGCTATCGCTGACCGCACTGGCGATGATGCCATTCAGGCCATCGCTGCGGCATACATTGGCTTCGTCCGCGAGCATCCCGGGCTGTACGAAGCCTCATTTCATGCCCCGGATCGCGAGGAGCCCCAGCTCGCCGCGGCCAGCACAGCTACGCTGGAGTTGCTGCTGCACAGCTTGCAGCCCTACCCGCTCACCGAAGCGGAAGCATTGCACGCCGTTCGTGGTTTGCGCAGCCTCTGCCATGGATTTGCCTCCATTGAGGCACAGGGCGGCTTCGGCATGAACTTTGATCCGGACGAAAGTCTGCGTCTGACCGTATCCGCATTCCTGCACGGACTCCGGCATCTTCAAGAAAATTAGTACGCACGCATTGCATCATGAAACAGGACTGCAGATCCGCTGCAGTCCTTTTTTACGTTGTCGTGTACTGGGTACATCCCATAGATAGATTTTGACAGTAATAATGTTATAGTTGCGCCGATGACTTTTAACACATTAACATCCACTTTGAATTCATCTTTCGTCGGCTTGTCTTCTTTATAATTTCTTTCTTTACAATTTCATTTAATATAGAAGAAAAGAGCGCCTCGGTTGCGTGATGCCATGATCGGTGCCCTCTGACCATAATCTAACGAACCGAGGACACGCTATAACGGCAATTAGAGCGAATAACAACAACTAACGAACTCCACACGTCCTATTTCGCAGAAAACTGGCTGCGGGACAGGAATAACGAGTATATTCCGTCATTTAACGTGTCTGTGATTCGTTACATTTACCACCGTACCAAATTAGGCCCAATAAGATGTGCTGAGTTCGTTAGAATGTGCTACGTACGGTGCTTCAGATCACGATGCCATAGACACTCGTCCACTCATCATATTGGCGCATAAGTCCAGACACACATTGTGTTATGGTCTCTAAATACGGAGTGTTCATGCTCCAAATTGTATTGATCATGCGGATGCGGGTACATGACTAGACAAGGATCTTACCTTGCTCGTAATGCACATGGTAGTACATGTTTTATTACTATTCATGTATAGATCACGCTATAGTCCAGTCCACACATTGGGACGATTCTAGATACGGAGCTTACCTTGCTCGTAATGCACATAGTGGTACATGTTTGATCACGCTACAGTTCAGTGCACACATTGTTGCGATTCTAGATACGAAGCTTACTCTGGTCGTGATACACACTTTAGTACTTGTTTTAATACGTGTCCTAATACGAATCATTTAATATGATTACACTACATGTACGCCCCAGTGGGATAATTCTTGTTTCGGATCTAGCTACAACTCCCATTGTTCATGGTGGTAAGATTCTGGAACGTATTCGATCTCCCCAGTCCCAGTCCCATTTCACTTGGCCATCCGATGCTTACTTGATACGCCCTGTCTCTCAACCACACTTTTGCCACTCACAACGACGCACTTATCTAATATGTACATCTCCCGTTCCTCTCGCAAGGTGGAATGGACTTTGGCTTCCCTCTTTCCATCGAAACGGTTCTCGATAGCCTATCTATGGCCATTGCTGCCTTCCATCCTGCACTTCATTCAGAATATGCTTCATCACTGGCACGTACACCTTCCAGTAGAACATGTCCGGAATATCTTTCTGATCTGGCGTAAGCTTGGACCTGACGACCTCCCATCCCCGGATTCGGCGCCAGAAGGAATAATGCTTCATCTCTCCAAAGGACCCTGCCATGTAATACGACCGATTATAGTCGTCATATCGGACAAGTGCAGCAAATTCCGCCGGAATTCCTGCATCCACCAGCTTCTGCTCGCCTGTCTCCGTCAGGTCCGTCTTATACCAGGCCAGTATGGAATTCTTCTGTTGCGGCACAATGATATCGAACCAGCCATTGTAATGTATATCCTGGGTTATACCGCTCCAATCGCTGCCTTCCGGTGTAAATGCAATCTGTATATTGCCTGTCTTCACATCCGGGCCTTTCTCCAGTACCATGACCTGTCCATCCATATGG
This sequence comes from Paenibacillus sp. FSL R7-0026, assembly GCF_038004485.1. Lineage (NCBI taxonomy): Bacteria > Bacillati > Bacillota > Bacilli > Caryophanales > Paenibacillaceae > Paenibacillus > Paenibacillus sp. FSL R7-0026. Next base: position 544,160 of record NZ_JBBORG010000001.1, on the reverse strand, counting down.
ATCAGCAGCATACCCGCTCCGTGATAAGACCATTTCTTCTTCTCCTGCTGCTCATAGTGCGCCCTAACCCAGCGGGGTACTTCATCTATACTTTGCAGATTAGATACCGATTTCCCTTGCCATCCACTGCTGTTCACTCCCAAAATGGGATACAGTTGCTCCTTGGTCATCTTCGAAGCCGTATTTGCCAATGCACTGTATTCGGCGACAATCGTTACCCCTTTATACGCAGCCTCGCGGATCTTTTGCACATCATATATCGTTAATCCTTCATAGATACCACCTTGTTTCCCTTCACTCTTCTGTGCAGACAGACTACTGCGATTTGCCGTCAGATAGATCAGATCCGTATCTGTCACCTCATCAGGCAGCAGTTGTTTCATCCGGGGAGGCCCGTTCTGAAGATCATAGCCGTAATAATCCTCTTCATACGAGTAGTATTCCCCTGTGTGCTGTACAATCTTCTGTTGATTCAAAAGCCAGACCAACCCCTTGTGCCCCTGATAGGACAAGTCCGGTCTGCTCTTGTCAATAATCATGATGTTCAGGGGAACCGGGGCCTGAGATTGCCACATAATCCAGGGGACAACCAGCACCACCGATACCACTGTAAAACAAGCCAACGTCCACATCGTGGCTGGCCTGTAACTTTTTTTCATGAAGCGTATTCCTCCTTGCTCTGTTCCAAGGTGTTACCAGGATTACCGTTAGATTACCCCAATCCATTCCTGATCTCCTTCTCCTTCTCCTTTTCCTTTCTCAATCCCACAGCCTGCAAAATGCCAAACATACGGAATATATTGTTCAGCGGTCTGAACCAGAACGTCTCCGAACAAGCATACAATAACAGACGCGTCACCTCTCTGGACGTGTACGCTTTGCGTGAACACCATACTTCGAACATTACCATACCTGCGGACAACAGTGAACCATAGAGCGTCAGCAGCAGAGCGAGAATGATGCATAGGTTGATATCCACCAACTGTAGCCCTATGCCTGAGATGAACAGCAAAATCGCTCCCAGTTCCATCACAGGTCCCAGCAATTCGATCAGAATAAAATACGGGATGGATACCATCCCCATCCAGCCATAGGCTGGATTAAGAATCATGCTCCGTTGGGCCCATAGACTGCTCGCAAGCTGCATATACCAGCGGGTACGCTGTGTGCGCAGCTGACGCCATGTACCGGGTACTTCTACCCTGCAGATCGGATCGGGAATATATATAATACGACCACGTTCCCGAGTTCGCTTCATATGTTTCTGCAACCGCATCACCAGTTCCATGTGAGCAACCTGGTCATTGCGCTTGTACCCACCAACTTCCATCACCCGGTTCTTTTTGAATACACCGAATACTTGGGCCGTAAATAAAAGCACATTAATATTGTAACGAACAAGTCCCACACCACCAATTAAAAAAGCACGCACGTATTCAATGGTCTGCATTACATACAACGTACTGCCCATAAGTCGTGTGCTATTATCCGTTAAATCTGTATGATTCGTATTTCTGGGGGGTATGAGATCTACTCGTCCACTACAAGCAACGACCTCTTCTCCTGGGAGAGCATCCATAACGGGTTTCATAATCTTCACCAATGCATCCCGTTCCAGAACTGTCCAGGGTCCAACAGAGGCGATATAAGGATATTGCGAGATATTCAGGCCTGCATTCAGGGAGTCCATTCGTCCTCCATACGCCTTGTCGATTACAATCAGACGATGATGCAGCCTGGATTGGTAGACACATTTAATCTGAGCCGTCTCCTGGCCGAGTCCCGAATAATGAACTTTACTCCGAATAGGCATCAGATCATAGGTTTCTATTAACTGTGGCATTGTTCCATCCTCTGATCCATCATTAATAATAATAACTTCATAGCGTGAATACTGAATATCCAGCAGACAATTAATTCGCTGTACGATCGTATTCTCACTATTACGCATCGGGACAAGCAGGGATACCGCCGGAGCCAATTCTTCATCCAACATCTCGTGATATTGCAGCGGGTCCAGATCCCTTCTCGGGATCAATGTGCGAGCGGCAGCAACTACCAGAACACTGCACGTCAAAATCGCAAGCACCAGATAGATAAATATCCCCTCGTAACATGCCAAAACAAAACTCCGCAGCATCTCAATCCATCTATCGTCCATACTGCATCCTTTCCAGCGTTTCTTTCGCTATCTGCCTTGCATATCTATCCGGATGGTTTACAGCCGTTTCCCGGAGTTCTTCAAGTCCCTGCTCGTACCGGGCAAGGGAGTTCGCCGCTTCCTGTCTGATCTGAAAAGAAGGATCACCCATCATTACCTTCAGTCTAGGAATAAAAGCATCCGCATGAACAGTGCCCATAAGCCGGGTCACTGTTAGTCTTTCAGAGCGTTGCCTTTCCTCGCCAGATTCGTTCCATACCAGCAATAGCCTCTTCAGCAAATCTTCACGCCCTCTGCCCACTTGAGCCAATGCCTGATAAGCGTAGGTACGCAGCAATGCATCCTCTCCAAGAATAAGCTTCTCCAGTAGAACAACGGCACCCTCCGTCTGGTCATCCCGAATACGAATGGCATGGACGATATTAGACTGGACCTGGTAAGGTACATCCTTCAAATGATCCTTCAAACGAGTCCAGGATGAATCGGTAAGCAACAGCAGAATCTGCAGATACTGCGAATCGGACCATACATATTGCTCACGCAACAATTCCTTCACGATTCTGAAATAACCGGTTCTGGCATATATGCGCAATATGATGAAGCGTTCAAGCGGCGTACAGGAAGTAACCCGCAGCATATCCTCTAACCTGGGCAGAAGCTCTATCATATGAAACTGTTCAATATATAACAACGTGTTGACCCGTTCACTCCACTTTCCCGTCTTCAGAACCAATCGGTATGAGCTTCCAAAGACTTGCCAAGATAACAGACGAATTCGCAAAATCTCATGCTCTGCGGGACCTTGAGCGAGCCGTTGCAATAACAATTGCTGCAAAACGATCTGTTGATCTCCACTCATATTCAATAAGTCTACTTTTACTTCTCCTTGACCCAGATACCGCTGCAGCACCGAATCTTCAGAAATTAATTCCTGCATCAGTACCGTCTTAACCTTTTCCCTGCGCCTACTGCTATATTTCATCCATAAGATGTAACCGTAGATAACCAGCAAAAAAGCCAGTACACTTGCACATACAAGGCTGACCACATGTACTAACCAATCTGTATTACTCACAAGCCACCCTCTATGATGTGAGCCGATAAGCTTGAAATACATCCATTGTTGTCCAATCATTGCATGATTTCCCCTTAATCGAATAAACGGCCTTACAACGGGCACAATAATACAAAATTTTCAAATACACCCTGTGAATACATATCGGGTATATGATACACTAAGCTTTCTATCGGCTTTCTACGTTTGTGATATAATAGGAACTGAAAATTCCGGCAATTCGTACTGGGTTCCGGATCTCCGGATAACATATTATTCCAGAAAGAGGGAGTTCTACGTGGCTCAAATCAGTCCGTACTACCTGCAAATCGGAGCAACCGTGGGCATGCTCGTCATGGCACTGCTTGCCATCTTCATCCGCATGAAAGCCAGTCATAGACCGGTGACCATTCGCAAAATCCTTATTCCTCCGCTCGGTATGAGCACAGGATTTCTCATGTTTGTTGTACCGGCAACACATGTTCCTCTACTCTGGGCATTCATTGCGTTTCTGGTGGGCTGGTTCCTCTTCTCCTATCCCCTCATTCGCAGTACACGGTTTGAACGAGTAGGTGAAGAAATTTTTGCCACACGTTCTCGCAGCTTTGCTTTTATCTTGCTTGGATTGCTGGCCGTACGCCTGATCCTGCATGAAGTCATTCAGCGATATGTAAGTATTCCGCAAACAGGCGGATTGTTCTTCCTGCTGGCTTTTGGCATGATTGTACGCTGGCGTGTATATATGTACAAACACTACAAAGAAGTGCTGGTCGCCGAACACTAGTCACCCTACATAGACCACGCACAGATTTACAGATAAAAAAGACACGTTCTGCTGCACCCTCGGTGTGCAGAACGTGTCTTTTCATTTTCAACCTAATTGTACATGTAAACCATTCAATATCTATTCAGGATCTGCAACCTTAACCAGTTGCTTGCCCAGATTATCTCCCGAGAAAAGACCCATGAATGCTTCCGGGGTCTGTTCGAACCCTTCCACAATGTTTTCTTCATACTGGATATGACCTTCCTTGATCCATTTCGCCAACTTGGCGCGGCCTTCTTTGAAGGATTTCGTATAGTCACCCAGCAGGAAACCTTTCATTAATGCTGTATTGGTTAGCAGCAATGTCTGTGGTCGCATCCCGATATCCGGTTTCTCCAGATTATAGGACGAGATCTGACCGCATAACGGAATACGTGCATTCCGATTGATGTGGCGCAAGACTGCATCCGAGATGTCACCGCCCACATTGTCAAAGTAGACATCTACACCATCCGGGCAAGCCCGTTCAATGGCCGCTGACATATCCTGCTCCTTCTTGTAGTTCAACACCACGTCGAAGCCCAGCTTTTCTTTCAAATAAGCGCATTTCTCATCAGAGCCTGCAATACCAACCACGCGTGCTCCCACAATTTTACCAATCTGACCTGCAATCATGCCTACCGCTCCGGCTGCTCCCGATACAACGACTGTTTCGCCGTCCTTCGGTTTGCCGATGTCCTCCATACCAAAATAAGCCGTCAGACCCGTCAGGCCCAGCGCACCGAGGTAAGCCGTGATTGGTGCTTCTTCAGTATCAATTAGCGAAAGATCGGCCGTGTTCACTGCGGCATATTGCTGCCAGCCCCACATGCCGGATACGAGGTCACCTTTGCGCAGATTCGGTTCCGAAGATTCCACAACCTGTCCAATGGCTCCACCCTTGATCACTTCATTTAACGCGTACGGTGCAGCATAGGATTTTGTATCTTTCATGCGGCCCCGCATGTATGGATCAACCGACAAATATAATGTACGTACCAGGACTTGCCCAGCTTCCGGTTCAGGAAGAGGTGCATCAATGAAGTTGAAATTCTCTCTGGAAGGGGCACCTTCGGGACGAGAAGCAAGTACGATCTGTTTATTTAAAGACACCAAAATTACCTCCTTGTTGCCAAGTGGACGCAAGGTTAACCCTTGTCAGCTGAGATCACTTACCACTGGCTCTGTGTTATCACTTCTTAATAGTTTAAACCGAAACAGGCGGTTCACAAACGTGGGCCGCCTTGAAATATGCAAATATCGTCACATTGTAGCTGCTTTTGGCTATTATTGTGCTGTCAAAATCACTGGACCATCCGCCGTAATTGCAATCGTATGTTCATACTGGGCAGACAGACTTCCATCCATAGTACGAGCAGTCCATCCATCTGAATCCAGCTTACTTCGGAACGTACCAATATTCAGCATCGGTTCGATCGTAATAACCATGCCTTCCTTGAGACGTGGACCCCGATGAGGCGGACCGTAGTGAGGCACTTGTGGTTCCTCATGCATCTTCTCACCGATGCCGTGTCCGATAAACTCACGCACAACCGATAGGCCTTCACCTTCTGCATACACTTGAATCGCATTGGAGATATCTCCGATCCGGTTGCCCACCACGGCAAGTTCAATGCCTTTGTACAGAGAGTTTTTGGTTACATCCAGCAGATGTTGTGCTTCCGGAGTCACTTCACCTACGGCATATGACCAAGCCGAATCCGCCAGCCAGCCATTCAGATTAACGACCATGTCGATTGTAACGATATCGCCGTCTTTCAATGCATATTTTCCCGGAAACCCGTGACAGATCACATCATTAACCGACGCACATGTCGCATATTGGTACCCGTTATATCCCTTTTGTTCCGGTGTAGCGCCATTTTTCTTCATAAAAGCTTCTGCAAACTGGTCGATCTCCTGTGTTGTAACGCCTGGACGAATCATCTTTGCAATTTCTCTATGGCATGCGGCGAGAATTTCTCCGGCTTTTTTCATATATTCAATCTGTTCTTTGGTCTTCAATGTAATCATAACAACTACTCCTGTCCGTTAAAATCTTATCCTGTCCTCTATTGTAACGCTAAACGCTCAAAATAAAAAATTCCGTGCAATCAGCAACATCCTATTATACGCCAAGCTCCTGTCCAATGAACACAATTATCCATGAAAAAATCGAAACCCCTTCTGATCTAGCCACGTATATGCTTAAAACAGTTGAAGTCGAAAGGGTGAAAGCTCATGTTCAAAAAGATTATCGGCAAACTTATCGATTCCAAATCTTCATCTCACCGCAAACGTTACAGCTCCTCAGACAGGCGCTCATATAAACGTCACAGCAGTTCCTCAGGCAAGCGTTCCTACAAGCGCTATTCTTCTTCGGATGTGAAATACCGGGATAGCCGTAGTGGCTCCGGGTATTACAAAAGCAGAAAATATAGCTCCAGCTAAGCGGCTTACACGACTGCTTTTAAAGAGCAATGATCACACCAGCTTATTAGACGCTACAATAATTGAATATGTAATAAAGGGGTGTTCGCTAGCCATACACACGGCTAACAGAACACCCCTTTATTTGTTTCTTTATAGCGAAAAGGAAAAAGACCCCTACAGAGATCATACGAAGAGGTCACGGATAACAAATATAGGTCCACCTACAGAGCTTATTTCATTGTAATTTCAGCAACACATTCCCAATCTCCGCCTGTAACTCTGTCGCCCCACCCTCATAACCTGGACGGAGTCCAAGGAGTCGCTCCAGCATCTGGTGCAATTCCGGCGTAAGCTTAAGTTCCTCCTGCCAGCTGGCTGGTTCGCGGCCCTTCTCTGGCTCATAAGCCGAATACAGCATAAAGAGAAGAAAGTGGCCGATATCCTGCAAATCATGATCCGGTGTAGCCGGTTCATCTTCAGGCTCAGGGACTTCACGCATACGTCGCTTCAGCTCCGGCAACAACGGCTCCCCCAAGCGTCTCGCCAGGCCAAAGTCAATCAGATGTACCGCCCCTTCACGTAAAATAACATTGGGAATCCGCACATCTCCATGAATATATCCCTGCTCATGCACATGAGCCACCGGAGCCAGCAGTTGACCTGCCAATTCCAGACATTCCCGCTCCGTATATCGAAGACCTTGCTCAAATATGCAATCTTCCAGCGTCTGTCCACGAATATACTCGGTAACGATATAACTTCGTCTCCCGGATGTGAACACATCCAATAGATCAGGGATCGCCGGATGATGCAGACGTCTCATCACGTCCGCCTCCCGCTCCAACAGGTGCGCAGAGAGTCTGCCCTTGCTAGGCTTGGACTCCTTCAACGCCACTTCCCTGCCGTTCTGGTCATCTGTACACAGGTATGTCAGCCCATAGCTCCCCATACCCAGCAATTCCTGTATTGTATAACGCTCAGCAATGGTCGTGCCTTCCCGCCGAGGACGATCCGTCCATAGTCCGAGCAATCTTTGCCAACTTCGTCGCAGCTCCACAGATCCTCCCACGCCAGCTTCCAGATCCACTCAGTCTTTATCTATACTGAGCAGTCCGTTGCCAGTCTTCATGTTGTATGGAGCTTATTATATCAGTCCCATAATGCAAAATCACGATGAGTCAGAGCCTGTCATTCAAGCTTCCTTATGCTTCTTGGGCAGGAACCCAAACAACATACGCAGGGATACTCCTTTGGGTTTGCGTTTTCTTCCCTGGAAACTGCGCAGATTGGTTACGAGTTCACGATCTCGCTCCTCTTCCAGCTTCTCGTTCATCCATAGACGCTGTTTTTCCATCTGTTCCTGAAGAGCCATATGTGTATCAGCCAGATGCTGAAGGGTCAGCTCCAGTTCATCGACTCGCTGTTGCAGCAGCTGTACCCGATCATCCTGCTGTTGTTCTACAGCACCATAAGTCACCTCACTTACCAGTTGCCCCAGACCTTCATAGGATCTCAGATTACCCATTATTTCAGGTTCTTCAGGGAATACGGATGACATGACTGTCGCTGCACATTCCGTCTCTGACAGACCTTCAATTCCCACCACTGGTACATCTACTTCTACTACAGCTACAGGTACTTCTGGAGCCAATACAGTCACCACAGCATCAGCCAGGGGTAGATTATGCTCTCTGAGTTCAGTCATCAGACGTTCAATGCACTCGATGTCGTCGGACTTGAATAGTCTGGATTTGTTGGCGGACCGTTCGAACCGGTATCCCTGTTCTTCCAGTGCTGCCGCATATTTACGAAGAGTACTGGCACCTATGCCCAGGCTCTTGGCCGTTTCCGTCGTTGCTCCTGCTTCTTCAATCATCATTAATTCCCTCCCGGAATGAAGTCTTTTGGGAATCAATTTCATATAACTTTAGTAAGTTATGAAATTGATTCTTGGATAAAAACATTATGGCTTCAGCGTTCCTTTATGGAACCGTCATCGGATCGGGGCAACCTGTCTCATGGATCAAGTATGCTTATCTTTTGCTTGTCCGTATGTATTCGTCAGCTTCTCGGCAGATCCCTTTGGCGGTTTTGTTCTGTTTCTGCGGATTCCTAAGAAGTTTTGTCAGGTATATGATCCGCACAAATAACCCCAAATCCGACAACGAGCATGAATGCTGTCATGTCGAATGACACAGGTGCAAACGCCGTCAAATCTTATGATTATGAATTATTCATGTCAATTTTGTTAACTCCGTTACTCCAATACGCTCCCGCGATAGCGGATATCATTGCTGCACAGCTTTTCCATGTGTTATCTTATGTAACGTAGAAGTGGATTCCAGCATAAAATAAAGGACTATACTTAACATAGGACGCATTAGTAACGGATAAATTTCAATCTAAATGGGGGCTGAACGGCAGTGTTAGGCAAATCAGGCAAAGTAGCGGTGATTGGGGCGGGTCTTGTCGGTTCGAGTTGTGCGTATTCCATGATTAATCAATCAATTTGCAGGGAAATTATGATGGTGGACCGGACGTATGACCGTGCTGTAGCACAGGCACTGGATTTTTCCCATTGTATGGACTTCACACATAACCGCACCAAGGTATATGCAGGCACGTACGCCGATTGTGGCAATATGGATGTTATTATCTTAACTGCCGGGGCGAATCCCAAGCCAGGACAGACACGGCTGGATATTCTGGAGGAAGCGGAATCGATTGCCAAAGACATCGTGGTCCCGATCATGAACAGTGGATTTAACGGGATTTTTGTCGTCGCTGCCAATCCGGTTGACATAGTAACTTATATGGTATGGAAATTATCCGGCCTCCCGCGCGAACACGTCATCGGTACAGGCACGTCCATTGATTCTTCAAGGCTCAAAACACTACTGTCTGAAGTCTTCTCCATCGATCCACGCAGTGTGCATGGTTATGCTCTCGGGGAGCATGGAGAATCCCAGTTCGTGGCCTGGTCCCATGTGACCATCGGTGGCAAACCGATTATGCACATTATGGATCAGCACAAGGAGCGTTTCAAACATCTGGATCTGGAGGATATCGCACGCAAAACGAAAGATGCAGGCTGGGAGATCTTTACCCGTAAAGGTTCTACCCAATTCGGAATCGGCAATGCCCTCGCGCATATCACCCGTTCCATCCTCAATGACGAACACAAGATCATCGCCGTATCGGCTATCCTGGACGGAGAGTATGAGCAACATAACGTCTGCGTCGGTGTTCCTGCAATCATCGGTGGCAATGGTATTCAAGAGATTATCGAATTGAATCTGGATGCAACGGAACGTGAGAAATTCAACAATTCCTGTGAAATCCTATCAGGTAACATCAATCGTCTGACACTGGTATAAGCCATTCGTGTACAACTCCACTTTGTATGCTTCGGCTCAACTTCAAAAGCCTGTCCACGCAAACACGCCAATAACACTCCATCAGTGGAGGATTATTGGCGTGTTTGCGTTTATTATTTTCACAGCCAGATGAATCAATTTCATAATTGATTTGAGTAGTTGTTCAATTGGGTGCAAGTTGAGGTTCGTCCCTTGGCCCCCATTGCTGTAACACCCGCTTCAACTCACTCAGCATAACCGGTTTGCTAATAAAGTCACGCATTCCAATCTCCAGACAAGCTTCCTTATCTTCACGTTTGGCATTGCTTGTAACTGCGATGATTGGAGGTATGCGATCCTGTGGAATTAGGCGGTGTAACAGGTCTGTCGCCTTCAATCCATCCATCACAGGCATATGAATATCCATCAGGACGATATCATAAGCATTCTGAGAGATGGCATCAATTGCCTCCACGCCATTAGTACACACATCTGCCTGGTATCCGAGCTTCTCCAGATATTCTCGCAAAATCTTCCGATTCACCGGATGATCCTCCGCCACCAGAATACGCATGGCGACCTTGTCACTTTGACGTGTGCGATCATGATGGAACTGACTTGCTGTCTGTTCTGCCGAAGCATCTACACTCGCCGCAGGAACAGCAAACCGGAAGGTTGAGCCTTCCCCTTCTATACTCTCGACACTGATACTGCCTCCCATTATCTCCACGAGTCGCTTGGAGATGACCAGTCCCAGTCCGGTACCACCATACTTCCGGTTAATCACCGGATGCAGTTGAGAGAAGGACTGAAACAACTGATCCAGCTTGTCAGCGGGGATGCCAATTCCCGTATCTTGCACTGCAAAATCAAGAACGCTGTCTTCAGGCTTTCTGCCCTTGATAATATCCACGGCAACCTCAATGCTTCCCTGATCTGTGAACTTGAGCGCATTGCCAACCAAGTTCACCAGAATCTGCCGGATACGTATGGCGTCACCGACCATGAACTCAGGGATGCTCGGATTGAGACGATATCTGATCTCCAGATGTTTCTCATCTGCACGCGGTTTAAACAGTTCGGCAACCTGTTCCAACATCTTGCGTAATGCAAATGGTTCATAAGCCAGTGCCATTTTCCCGGATTCCAGCTTACTGAAGTCCAAAATATCATTAAGAATGTTCAGCAGAGCATCGCCGCTGTCTCGAATAATCTCGGCATATTCACGCTGTTCTTCCGATAAATCGGTACCGATCAACAATTCTGTCATCCCCACGATCCCATTCATCGGTGTCCGGATCTCATGGCTAACCATCGACAGAAATTCCGACTTGGCCTGAGCTGCCAGCTCAGCTGTCTCTTTGGCACGTACAATTTCACGTTCGCCAGTCACATCATTAAATACAACCACCGCGCCCTGAATCTGTCCCTGTTCAATAATCGGCGTCACCTGATACTGCACCAGAAAGCTGCTGCCATCTTTACGCCAGAATACATCTTCCTTGATTGAACGTCTCTGTCCATCCAACACGGTCATGTGGATCGGACACTCTTCTTGTGGCAAATGACTTCCGTCTGCACGGGTGTGATGGATGATGGGATGTGAGTTTTTGCCAATGAATTCTTTCGCCTCATAACCGAACATTGAAGCTGCTGCTGGATTCATAAACATGGTGATTCCATCCGCATCCAAACCAAATATTCCTTCTGTAACCGTGTTGAGAATCAGCTCATGCTGCTTGCTGAGCTCCTGAATCCGTTCCGTGTATTCCTTGCGCTCGGTAATATCGGACACGATTCCATAGACGCCCACCATTTCCTTATCCACAATGATGGGCACATTCGTAACAGATACTTCAATTTTCCGACCACTTGAATTAACGACTCGGGTCTCATAATATTGCGGTTCGCCTTGCTTCACCATGTCAAAATAATGTTTGCCATATTGCACTTCGCATTTATCCAGATTGGATAAAAAAGATTGGCCAATAAGCTTATTGCGCGGAATATCCAACATTTGCACCAGTTTGCTGTTCACTGCGCTGTATTTACCTTCCAGATTCAATGAATACACAGCTGCCGGGTTATGTTCGAACAACGATCTGTATCGCTGACGGCTTTCCCGAAGACGTCTTTCCGCATCCTTATGCTGGGTGATATCCCTGCTGATGCTTACAATCTGGACACTCTTGCCACGCTCTCCAGCAACAGGTTTCGCCAATGTCTCCATCCAGATATAATGTCCCTTCTTGTGCAACACACGCATCTTGCAGCCATTGCCGATCTTGGAAAGATCCATAGGGTCCGGATAATCTCCCGGATAACAATAATCCTTGAAGGACTTTCCTATGACTTCCTCCGGCTTATAACCCAGTAAGGTGTACACGGAAGGGGAAACGTATAACAACTCGCCATCCGTAGCACAAGTTGTAATCAGATCTTGTGCATGGTCAGCCAGCACCTGATATTTCTCCTGTGCCTCCTTAAGCTCACGTTGCACTTCCAGGATATCGGTAACATCTTTGGCAATGCCATAGATTCCTACAACTTCTGTTCCCTCCGTTATAGGCACATACGTTATCTCTGCCTGTTTCAGGGAACCATCTTTATGATAAAAAGTAATTGGATTACTGACTGAACGTCCAGCCAGTACCTCTTTAATGTATTGTTTGCGTGAATTTTCACTGTCCGGAGGACAGATCTCACTCTGATTCATACGAATCAAGTCATCCAGTGTATACCCAGATATCCGCTCTACCGAGGGATTAGCATCAATATAATTTCCATGGATGTCCATTACATAAATGGCATCCGGATGGTTAAAAAACAGTGATTGGTAAGAACTTCCCTCAGAAATAATGCGCTTCAGGGTTTCCGTTTTATTAATATCCAAGGCTTACCCCTCTTTTCTCAGCCAATATCTTCATCTAACAGGAGGGATTAATTATCCCTTACAAAAATAGGCCTACCCTCGAATAACCATGTAAGCCTGCCTAGAAACAGCTTTTTTTATTTTACCAGATTCTCGTCTCATTTTGCTTACAATCTATGATTCAATTCACATGATGTGTGAGGTAATACTTGGAATTTTGATTTTACTTAGGAGGTGCCTGTAAAGGCACACAAGTTATACAAGGATCAATGTAAGCCTCTAACAAGCTTGAAGTTCAATTCCAAATCAGCTGATTCTAGCGGATGGCTAAGCGATTTTCTAAAGAACCCAGGACATCTTATTTGGCGTCCAAGTGCCCTTTTTAAATTTTAAAGAACATCAGACACGTTAATCCCCATAATCTCCTGACATAAACGCTGCAAACGGTTGTTTCATTGGATATAACATGTCTCAGGTTCCTTAGATTTCTGAGATCACTTCAAATCCTTGATTAAGACTCCTCAGATTCGTTAGCGAGCTGACCATTCATGATGGGTGGGTCAGACATTAAAAAAATCCTCCTGAAGCATACATACAATAGAGCTTGCATGTTTTGCTTAAAGAGGATTTTTATCTACGATAACCAAGTGTGTACGGATTATTCAAATTTCTTTTTTCGCAAAATATATCATGCCGATTCCAATGAAAATGACAGCACTACCTCCAACAACCGCCAGCATTGTGATCAGTGGTACGTTGTAGGCTCCGAAACCTGCGCCGTCCACGGGTGTCATCAGAATCATCGGTTGTGCCCATGGATAATACGGCCCGTATGTCGCCGAGTTTACAATGAGAATATTCGGTATGGTCAGTGCAAAATTCAGTGCGAGCGGTGCGGCAAAGCTGCTCCACACCAATGAAACGAACATCTGCAGGGCAGCCAGGGGTACACAGGCCAGCAACCCAAGCAGCAGTTTGCTCGCCAAGAATCCCCAAGGTACTGGCATCGTTATGCCGTGAACCATGCCTGCCAGCAGAATGGACATCAGCAACAATACTTGCGTACCCGCCAGAAGCATGAGTACAATCGTCAGCTTACCTGCATATACACCTGAACGTGTGAGTGGCAAAACCAGCATCTGCTTCCACCCTCCACCCGCATGTTCGAAACGGCAGACAAAGGATGTAAACACGCCAGTCAGCATCGGTAACAATAACAATCCGTGCAGGAAAACCATCGTGGTCATCAATACCTGCCAATTCCCCGATGGCGTGGACAACAGTCCGATGAACAGCGCAATGAGTGGACTCAGCAGAATCAGGAGCCATATGGGCGATTTGCCCATTTTCAATCGTTCAGCGGACAAAATTCGGAAGTACGTTGTTGCAAAGCTCATATCAGGCCACATCCTTCCGGCTAAAATGCACCATACCTAGCAACAGGATCAATATCCCAAGACCTGCTCCCATGCCTGCATAGAGGTATGGATTGGGCCCATTCCAGGCCATCTGTGCCCATGCGAGCGGAAAGCTCGGTGAGATACTGAGCGAGAACATACCCGTTATCGCGAGAACGATGCCCAGGGTGACGGGAAGCGCCTGATTCTTGTTAACCATCGTGAGCCATAACTCCAACGACAACACCGGAAGTGCACCAGCCAAAGGCAACAGCCCCAGCTTGATCGCATGTGTCCAAGGGATCTCACTGGCATGGAATCCGAGGATCAGACCCAGACCTACAATTCCTGCGGTTAGCAGCAGGCAGGAGATCACCAGCAGCACACAAGCAAGCAGGAACTTGGCTAAATACACGGCTGGTCTGGGAATGGGCATCGCAAGCAACTGTTTCCACGATCCCTGTTCATGCTCAACATTAGCGATCATGGAGCTGAGAATGGTTGCTCCCAGCATCAGAGACAAGGGCACAAAGACAACCACATTGCCGAGCAATCCGCCCCACAGGTTATCTGCATACTGCTCTTTCAGATAGTCCAGCCGTAAGCCAAAATTAAGCGCCTGCATCGCTGTCAATCCAAGAGGGGCCAGAAAGACAAGAAACCAGATCCCTTTCCCCCGAATCTTGAGCCAGTCTGACGATAATGCACGCCCGGTCATATGGAAGCCCCCTCGCCAATGACCCGCATGAACAGATCTTCCAGCGACTGACGCTGTTCCTCTACACGATACACATCATGATCCTGCTCAATTAATCGGCGCACAAGCAGTGCCACTGAACTGTTATCCATATAAGGGAACGTTAACGCAGCACCTTGTTGATGACCAAATTGTCCCTGTTCTTTTGCCAGCTTCATAGCCTCTTCCGGCTCGGAAACCGTTAACCGGATAGAACTACCCGTCTGACTATGCAGACTTGCGATAGTATCCTGAAGCACCATCTTGCCTTCACGGATAATACCAACACGACTTGCCATCTGTTCGACTTCACTCAGCAAGTGGCTGGAAACCAGAACGGTAATGCCATGTTCCAGAGGCATGCGTTTGATCAGTTCCCGAATCTCCTGAATACCGGCAGGATCAAGCCCATTCGTTGGTTCGTCCAGAATCAGCAGCTCCGGTTCACCCAGCAAAGCGCTGGCAATACCCAGACGCTGCTTCATCCCAAGGGAATAGCCCTTCACTGAACGTTTGGCATCCTTGGTCAGATCTACAATGGACAACACTTCAGCAATTCTTGATTTTGGTACATTGATGATGCGACGCAAAGTTTCCAGATTCTCTACTGCGTTCAGATGTCCGTAATAGGACGGGTATTCGACCAAGGAACCCACACGGCGCAAAATATCCATGCGATCCTTGCGGATATCCTTGTCGAAGACACGAATCACGCCTTTGGTTGGTTTAATCAAGCCGAGAAGCATGCGAATCGTTGTTGTTTTGCCGGCACCGTTGGGACCGAGGAAGCCGTAGATATCTCCCTTTTTAATATGCAGATCAAGTTCACGGACCGCTGCACGGTCCCGGTATGTTTTCCATAGATTAGCCGTTTGAATAATATTTTCACTCACTGTATGATCACCTCAGAACTATCGTAACCTTCCAAGGTTAAAGCCAAAGTAGTCTCCAGTTTAAGTTTAGTTTAAAAAGCTATTTCAGCGGTTTGTTGTTTCCCTGTTTCCCCTTACCACTGTAGATATATGTCTGGACACCCGTATCGGAACTGTCTACCCGCTTGCGCAGACCCATCTCACGAATCAACAGGTCTACAATGGATAAGCCCAGACCTGTGCCTTTTGTGTCGGAATTCGGTTGCATTCCCGGACCCCGATCCTGAATAACAATAGCCGTCTCACCCTGAATCTCCTGGGTTGATATGCCAATATACTTCCCGCTGGCGGCATGACGAATCACGTTTTGGAACAAATTATCAAGTACACGGCGCATGCCCTGTTCATCCATATGCCAGATCAGCGGTTCCTCCGGGAGGTCAATATCAATCTCAAATTGCTCTTTCTCCCAGACCGGGTACCAGGCCGCCGCCGTTTCCCTGACGATCCGCAGGATATCTTTCTCTTCCAGCTTCAGTGTATATTTCCCGCTCGTGAGCAAATTGTAGGATAACATGTTGTCAATGAGCCCGCCGAGGTCCTCCATTTTCGCTTCCATTCGATGTAATGAACGGTCACCTTGCTCGCTCAGCTCTTCCTTGTGCAAGGCATGCATATGTCCACGAATCACCGTTAGCGGGGTACGCAGATCGTGGGAAAGCCCCGCAATGAGACGTTTGCGCAATTGTTCTTCCTCGCGTTCACGGTGACGGCTGTCGGACAGTTGATGCACCATCTGATTGAAGGCTTCTTCCAGTTGACCGATCTCGTCTGACTGGCGGATATCTACCGGAAGCGGGAGGCCTTCCTTGCCTGTGGTCATCATGGCGGTCTGCAAACGAATAAGTCGTTTGCGAATGCGTGCGAAGAAGAGAATCGACATCATGATGAAGCTCAGAAAGATGATGGTCATTACAATGCCGAGATACAAAAGTTCCAGCAGCCCGTTACTGTGATTCATTTGCAGAAGTGATCTCGGCACTTCAATGATCATGAAGCCCTGTCCTTTGTCCTGCTCATCTCCGCCAATATATGCAACTACGGTCAGTGGATCGCGAAAGGAAGCTTCTTTCATGAATTGCACGGTATTGTTTACATTCCATAAGGCTGGAATATGAGTCTCTGTCGTTTGCCCGGAATCCAGTGACCATCTCAGTGTCGTGTCTGTTCTGCCATCCGGCGACGTGGATTTCAGAAGCGTTACATCTTCACCCCCAAGAATAAAGAGAGTCTCACCGCTCACATTCACACGATACATGGAAGATTTAGGATACGAGCCATGTAATTGCTCCAACCGGGCCTTAATCTCTTCATCCGAAGCCCCATCCAGGTTCTTCGCTTCACGTGACCAAAGGTTACTGATTCGGGTAACGTCACCGTAAGGTGCCGCTCGGTCTGTGTTCGTGTTATTCACTACGACAATATATATAACGGATATGATCGGAAGCACAACGGGCACAAATAATACAGCCGCCAAGATCAGGATGATGTATCTGGACATCAAGGACCGCCCAAAGCGAAGCTTGCGCCGCCCGGATTGCTTTTGATCCATGCTTCGTTCTCCCTTCCGTTCACCCTTCATGATCTTCCGTTCCCTGAACCACCGAATCATGGCTTCTTCACACGATATCCCACACCGCGGACCGTCTGAATAACTACAGGATTGGCCGGATCAAGCTCCAGCTTTTCGCGAAGATGTCGAATATGTACCATTAAAGTTTTGTCCCCATCCAGATAGGGCTCGTTCCAGACGGCTTCATAGATCTGCTCTTTGGTTCGAATCATGCCCATATGTCGTAGCAGGTAGGCGAAGATGTGGAACTGTTTTCCCGATAAAATAATCTCATCTCCCGTCTCCTCATTGACGATCCGATTGTCCTTCTCATAGATGGAGAGATGATCCAGCTTCAGGGCTGTATCCGATGAGACCGCTGTTCCTGCCTTACGCAGTTGTACTTCAATCCGGGCAGCCAGTTCATCGGGGTGAAATGGTTTGGTCACATAGTCATCGGCAAAATCAAGACCGTGCAACTTGTCGTCAATGGACGTTCTGGCCGAGAGCATGACAATGGGAACCCCAGGAAGTTCTTTTTTCAGTCGCTGGCCCACCGTAAATCCATCCAGCCCGGGCAGCATGACATCCAGAATAATGAGTGAGCAACCGACAGCAGCCTCCGCTGCACCTTCACCACTGCCGAGCCATACCACCTCATAACCGCGCTCCTCCAGATCGGCTCTGACCCAAGTCGCAATTTCCGTATCATCTTCAATATATAACAGTTTGGTTTTCATCCGAATATTCGTTTCCTTTCTGTCCCCATTGGGTTAATGATATATCTGAGCATCATCATGATAAAAGCTGCCTATAACATATGAATTCATGTCTTATTGAAATGTTGAAGTCTCTTACGTTACCACGCATTCTAATTATAGCTTATCCATTAACTCGGGTAACGTCATATCCATCAAGTCTACCAAGTACATACTAGTTCTACACCTGACGGGAGGAAATTCATTATGCTGTTGGAAGCCATCTATCATCAACCGAAACGAAACTGGGCCTATGCCTATGACCAAGATACAATCCATCTGCGTTTGCGTGCCAAAAAGAATGATCTGACCGAGGTACATGCCCTGACTGGGGATAAATATGCGTGGGATGCAACCAAAGCGCTGGTTCCCTTAACGAAGTTCACCTCTGACTCCATGTTCGATTACTTCGAGGGTGAAGTGAAACCTCCCTACCACCGACTGAAGTACTCTTTTCTGCTCAAAAACGGAGACGAACAGATCTGGATGACCGAGACGGACTTCCAGGAAGAAGAACCGGACGATCCGGGTCGTATGTTCCAGTTCCCCTATATTCATGCCGGAGCTGTATTCACACCCCCTGCATGGGTTAAGGATGCGGTGTTCTATCAGATTTTCCCTGAACGATTCGCCAACGGCAACCCGGATATTAGTCCGGAAAAGGTAGAGCCGTGGGGCGGCGAGCCGACACCTTTCAATTTCTTCGGCGGTGACCTTCAGGGCGTGATCGACCATCTGGATTACATCAGCGATCTTGGCATTAATGCGATCTACTTCACACCCATCTTTGAAGCCACCACCAATCACAAATACGATACCGAAGACTACCTGCGGGTAGATCGTCACTTTGGTGACGCAGATACCGTGAAACGACTGGTCGAGCTGTGCCATGCACGTGGAATTCGCGTACTTCTGGATGCTGTGTTCAACCATTCCGGGAAGACATTTGCGCCGTTTGTGGATGTACAGAAGAACGGAGAACAATCCAAATACAAGGACTGGTTCCATGTACACGAATACCCGCTGGACGTGAAGGACGGCATTCCAACGTATGAGACCTTCGGATTCGAAGCGCACATGCCAAAGCTGAATACGGAAAATGCCGAGGTGAAGGCTTATCTGCTGGAGGTTGCTGAGTACTGGATCAAGGAAGTGGGCGCGGACGGATGGCGGCTGGATGTGGCAGACGAAGTGGACGATGCATTCTGGCGTGATTTCCGCCGTGTAGTCAAAGCCGCTAATCCGGATGCCTATATTCTGGGCGAAGTATGGAACGAGTCTTCTTCCTGGCTGCAAGGCGACCAGTTCGATGCTTCCATGAACTATCCGTTTACCGATGCCGTGAATGCTTTTTTTGTGAAAAATACAATGCACGCCGAACAGTTCGCAAACTCCATCGGGCGACAGTTGTCCCGTTATCCGCTTCAGGCCAGCGAAGTGGCGTTTAACTTGCTGGACAGTCACGATACCCCGCGACTGCTTACGCTGTGTGAAGGCGACCAGCGCAAGATGAAGCTGGCTGCGTTATTTCAGTTCAGTTACATGGGCGCTCCGTGCATCTATTACGGAGATGAGATTGGCATGGACGGCGAACATGATCCGGGCTGCCGTAAATGCATGGAATGGGATGAAGCGAAGCAGGACCGAGAGCTGTTCGACTTTTATCAGAAACTGATCTCCCTGCGTCATGCTCATCCTGCCCTGCGTGCAGAAGGCACCGTTCGTTTCCTGCAGGCTCGTCCCGATGGCAGCCAACTGGTATTTGAGCGACAAAATGAGGAGGAACGCCTTTTGGTTCTGTTCAATCGATCAGAGGAGACGGCTATTGTCGAGCTGGAGGCTGGTGACGAGGAATGGACCGAGTTATTCGGCGGAAACCATCGTACTGCCAAGGAAGATGGCGTACTCGCCATTGAATTGCCCGCGTATGGATATGCCGTACTGAGTACTAGTCTCACATAAATATCAAGTTACACTTGCTCATATGCAAGACAGGAGTCTATTTAATTCATCGGCATATCAAACGAAATAGGCGCTCACAGATCTGTTCCTGATCTGTGGAGCGCCTATTTCGCATATCAATCACTATCATGGGATTACTCCGGCTGATCCAGTTGTTCCTTGAGCAATTGAATGGTGGCTTCATATTGCACAAGTCCCACTTGCATGCACAACCGTTGTGAAGGCGAAATGTGTTCGCCAAACTCCTTCATCTGACGCTGAAGCTTGTCATATAACAATTCCTTGCGTTTCAACTCTGTTGAAATCCACCCCGTTACAGTATTCTCATCCGCCAACTCTCCGAAATACAACCGCATCAGAAAATCAGAACGGAACACCTCGTCTTCCAGGGGACTCATCAGGTAGGCGTGAAACTGTGCTGCTCCCTCCGGAGTCAATGAGTACACGTTCTTGTCGGGTTTCCCTTCCTGCCTCACCGATTCCTTCGTGAGCAACCCTGACTTCTCCATCTTCGCGAGTGTAGGATATATGGTGCCAAAGCTGGCATCAAAGAAAAATGAAAAATATTGTTCAAAGTACTGCTTGATCTCATAACCCGAACATGGCTGATTGTGCAGTATTCCGAGGATGACATGCTGCGTGTTCATCGGTGCACCGCTCCTTTCCATTCCTCTTAACGTATCACAATCAGCCCCCCATATTCAATGATCGGATGAAGACACGGATGCTTCCAGAGCAGCAGGTACAGTAGCAGGCTGTTTCTCCCTCCGAGGTTCAGAGATTGCCGGGTTGGAACGTCTGATCCAGATGCTAAAAGCACCCAGAGTCAGCGTTGTAACTCCGATTACCCCAAGAAACAATGCATCCCGGCCAATCCCGTTTCCCCCAAGCACAAGGTTCGTCATCCCCTCTACCGCATAGGTCGCCGGTAGATAATGACCGATCCCTTGGTAGAACTCAGACATTACATCGCGCGGAATTGTTGAGCCCGAGGACAACATCAGCAGAGGCAACAGCGCACTGTTTAACCAAGCCCCAGCATTGCCAAGCAACAACAAGCTCAACTGAGCCATGAGTATAAAAGATATGGTGACCAGCAACTGGAACAGCCATAACATTAACCAACCATCTGCTGAGGATACCCCCATAACGTGCATCATCCCCGATCCAACAAGCGAAACGATAAATGCCGCACCAACATTCACGATGTTACGCGCCCAGAAGCGCTCCCATTTCCCTGCCCTGCCACTCAGTTCTCCAGAAACCTTTTGCAGATTCATGCCAAGCAACATCGCTCCGGTAAACGTAGCCGTTACAATCAACATCGGTACCATGGAGAAAGCAAAATTATCAACAGGATTCAGTCGCTCCACCTCTGCCTCCACGCGTGAAGACAACCCCAGCGCCAGCGCATCGGACTGATCAGCAGTCATACCGGACTGATTCAGCACTCCGCGAATGCCATTCTCTTGTACTTCACGATTCAATGTGGCTGTAACTTGTGCAGCTACGTTCTGCATCACACTTTTCACGGTAGCCACGTTTGATTCGTTCATCACATACTTCACTGTCATCGGCTTCGACAAGTCTTCTGCCTGCTGCATGAATCCGGATGGAATCTCAATAATCATGTACACATCCCGATCCGTTAACATCTGTCTTGCTTCTTGCATTGATTCAGATGGTTTGATCTCGAAATTCAGACCTGCCGCCAAAGACTTGGCCACCGGTTCAGCCGCTACCCCGTCTTCATTCACGATGGTGACAGCCAACTGAGTCATTCTTTCGTTAACCTGATCGTATCCACTAAGCCAGATGATATTAAAAAACACCTGGAACAGCACGGCCGTAATTAAACCTACAATGGTGGCTCCGTTTTTCAAAAACAGTAGACTCGTCTGGAAAATACCTTTCATTCTATCCATCTCCTTTAATTTTGTTTCGCTCTCATATATATCGTATCGATATATGACAGTAGTTAATATATCAATACGATATATATGTCGTCAATGTTTTTTTGTTTTTCTTCGTTGGAAAAAGACAAAAAAGCCGATACATCTCTTCACCAGGAAGGTTTGTATCGGCTTTTCGTATCAAGTAATGAGCTCTTCTTCACCTTTAATAATCAAGGCTCAAGGTTTCACGAGTTAGCGTTAGATTTAATTCATATCCATCCTATTTATGCCTTAGGTTCTACGTCATTTTCAGCAGGAGACTCCGGCTCAGGCTCGGCACGCTTTGCCTTTGGTTTAGCCAACTTCTGCATCATTTTGCGGCCGGTTGGCGTCTGGGCCAACCCGCCCTGGGCTGTCTCCCGGTGACGGCTAGGCATCGCACTGCCTACTTCCAGCATGACGTCGATGACTTCATCTGACGGAATAGCACTACGCACTCCGGCCAAGGCCATGTCAGCCGCAGCCAGCGCCGTAACTGCACCCAGTCCATTACGGACGATGCACGGAATTTCAACAAGGCCTGCCACCGGATCGCAGATAAGGCCCAGTGTATTTTTTAACGCCAAACCAACGGCATGAACGACCTGTTCCGGTGTACCTCCACGCAGTTCAACCATGGAACCCGCAGCCATGCCGATCGCGGAACCCACTTCCGCCTGACAGCCACCTTCGGCACCGGAGATAAATGAATTGTTGGCAATAACATAACCAATCGCTCCCGCACAGAACAACCCGTTCACCAAATGTTCGTCCGTCCAACCAAACCGCTCCTGTGAACTGATAAACACACCGGGGATAATGCCGCAGGAACCGGCTGTTGGTGTTGCCACGATCCGACCCATGGAGGCATTCACTTCAGATACACACAGGGCATACGCCATGGCAAGTGCGGAAGCATCTCCTGAACAAGTCTCACCTTTGCGAATGTACTCGGCCAATTTTTTACCGTCTCCACCTGTTAGTCCACTGCGTGATGTCGTATCTTCCGTTAACCCTTTGCGTACCGCTTCCTTCATCACCTGATAATATTCTGACATCTGCTGCACAACATCCGCTTCCGGTGTATTGGTCTCCTGAACTTGCTCCTCGATCATCAGCTGAGCAATGGTTTTGGATTCCGCTGTACAGATCGTATTCAGTTCGTGCAAATGTTTAAACCGCATCCGAATCAACTCCTCTCTTCAAATCTATGACACGAATGTCTAACACATGGTCCAGCTCCCTTAGACGCTTGAGCATATCAGGATTAGGCACACCGTCCATCTCCATCGCAGTCAGTGCTTCGCCATCACGGGCTTTCCGGTCCACCTGC
Organism: Paenibacillus sp. FSL R7-0026; assembly: GCF_038004485.1. Lineage (NCBI taxonomy): Bacteria > Bacillati > Bacillota > Bacilli > Caryophanales > Paenibacillaceae > Paenibacillus > Paenibacillus sp. FSL R7-0026. The sequence continues at coordinate 520,875 of NZ_JBBORG010000001.1, read as the reverse complement.
ATATAGCCGATGTTAACCCCCGATGAACTGATCGTGGACGTTACCGACGCAAGCACCCCTGCTTTGTCTGCATGTCGCAGAACGAGTGTCGGGAACTCACCACTAATCTGAACACGAAAATCATTCATCGAATGCACCGATACGCTTCCACCACCAATGGATGCACCAATCAAGGAGCAGGCACGTTCTCCATGCCACAACTCAATTTTGACCGTATTTGGATGAGGAGCAGGCAGGCCACTTGTATAAAACTCAACCTCCATGCCCGCTTCCTCTGCGTATTGCTCTGCATCCGGGATACGCGGATCGTCTGTGACATAATCCAGCAGACCGCCGATCAGTGCCAGATCTGTTCCGTGCCCCTGATACGTGTCAGCGAATGAACCGTACAACGTCAGCCGAGCACGATCTGGCGTACATCCTAGCCACTGTCGAGCAATTCTCCCTAACCTTGCCGCTCCAGCTGTATGTGAACTTGAAGGCCCCGTCATCGACGGACCAATAATTGAAAAAACATCTTTAAATCGCACTTGTAACCCTCCAATTGTATTCGTCATTTCCATCCAGAATCTGATCCACATTGTTCCTTATTTACTGAATGATGACATCAAAAAAGGACAGAAGAAGGCCTCAGGCCCTCTCTCTGTCCTCGATACCTGAGAGTTTCACGATCAGCAGTGTCTGATGACAAGGTGCATTGCCTGCGATTACAGACAAGTTCACCGGGCTGACTGATCATATACCCCTTGGGTGGCGCAGTTCGCGCACTCTCCAGAGTTGCGTCCAACGATGGTACATTTACCTGAGAGATTAACCACTGCGCCGGGTGCGCAGCAGCTTGCTCCTTCGGTGCCTGAACTACTAGCCATTTTGTTTGGCTAACCCAGGTCTCTCCCGCTCGTTATCATCCGCCGTATGGAACCATTCTGAGCTTATGTCAGAACAGTCATGGAAGTCATTCATTTCTTCTTCATTAAGATTAATCGACCGGAAGATCAGTGTCAACAAACTTGACGATTTCTTTGGGTGTATATCCATCATTTCCTATTGAACCAAGGAAAACCAGAATATTTTGTCAGCTTTCATTACATTAATGCGATAAAAAGATCTTTTAAACAGGTTATTTCGTTCTACTTCAATCAATGATGTGCTCACTACTATTTATGATATTGTCCACGAAACCGTTCGGGTATTCAGGCAACCATCTATTTTGAACCGCACTACTCAGTAGCCCATCCGAGTCTGCACATCTGGATTATAAATCACAGTTCGTAGAAGATGCTCTTGTTCTGTACATAAGGTCGGCAATACTTGCTGCATAGCTTCGGCATGCGATCTTTCATCCATTCGTGCCTCGACTCATTCGCCATCTGAAAGGCATAATAACCCAGTGTAAAGATCAACATGAACCCTTCCATTAATCGAATATCACGATCCGTCAGTGGCGCGATCTGTTGGGTATAACCGGATAAGAATATGTCACGTTCCTCCCGATTGAACATAAGTGCTGCCCCTCCGGCATCAAAAAGATAATAACCATAACCGTGTAGACAAAAATCAATCATGGAAATTCCCTGCTCCGTTATCAGCAGATTGTTGCGAGTAATATCCCCATGAATGATCCCCCATGTCCCTGCGTGATGCTGGTATGTTTCTAACTGCTCATTAATGTTCTCAAACGTCTCACGAAGCAGATCGAAGTCTTCCGTTGTAAAAATCCCCAGTCGGACGCCTTCCTCTAGCTGCCCTAGCATGACCAAGTTCTCATAGATGTTGCCATATGCCGGCCGCACCTTTGTTCGATCTGTCTGATTCTGCTCACGCCCATATTGATGAAGCATCTGCAGTTGTGCCCCAAGATCATAGATCTGCTCTGTTGTCAGGCGTTCTCCCTGCTGGATGTCCCTACCCTCAATCCACTCCAGTACCGTACAACAAATCTCTTTCCCTTCCTCATTTGTCCATACCGTTACCCACTCTCCCGATACATTCCGTACCGGATGTTGCACGCGCAATGCTGTCGTTGCATTTAACTCATGAAGCAGGTTCATCTCTGCCTCCAGCGCAGGAAGCGTATGCTGAATGCCTGTCATACTTGCATATGCGGCTTGGTGTATCCGTAGCAGATACTTCTGCCCGCTTGCTTCGTCGACGACATGGTACGTCAGATTCTCGTTGTGACGAATATATGAAACGACAGGTTTCTCAATAGTGTAGTTCTGTATAATCTGAGCTGCCATATGGTCGTAATACATCTGGTCCGTAGTGATTATCAACATCTCCTTCAAAGTAATGTAAACGTTCTCTTATTACTAAATATCGTAGCATGATTGCTTTACATACAGCAAATTCTTCCAAAATGAAATCAAAAAAGCACAACCCCCGAACAACCGTCCAGGCATTGTGCTTTCTTTTGTCTCTATTATTTCTTTATCTCTCTGTCTATTACTCTATGTTACACTCCATGATCCAATTAACCGAAACGTCCCATAATGTATTCTTGCGTCAGACGATTGTCCGGGTTCGTGAAAATATGCTCTGTATCCCCGTGCTCAATCATACTTCCCAGATAGAAATAAGCTGTGTAATCCGAGATGCGTGCCGCCTGCTGCATGTTATGGGTAACAATAACAATCCGCAACTCCTTCTTGAGCTCGGTAATCAACTCTTCAACTTTACCCGTAGATACCGGGTCAAGTGCGGATGCCGGCTCGTCGAGCAGCAGAATCTGTGGTTCAACAGACAAGGCGCGAGCGATACACAGGCGCTGCTGTTGTCCGCCAGAGAGAGACAGAGCTGACTCATGCAGTCTGTCTTTCACTTCGTCCCAGAGCGCAGCACGGCGCAAGCTTTTTTCCACAATTTCATCCAGTGCCTTCTTACTCTTCGTACCGCGGTAGCGGGGGCCAAACGCGATATTGTTGTAGATGGACTTATGAAAAGGATTTGGCTTCTGCCACACCATGCCAATCTTCTGGCGAAGCTTGATTACATCGGTTCCAGGCTCATTCAGGTCGTTACCGTCCATCCAGATATGTCCCTCTGTACGGGAACCGGCAATCTCGTCGTTCATCCGGTTCAGCGACCGGAGGAACGTGGATTTACCGCAACCAGACGGCCCAATAAGAGCCGTTACGCTTGCTTCAGGGAACGTCAGGCTAATCTGCTTGACCGCCTGGAAATGTCCATAATATATGCTTAACTGTTCCGTACCAAAAGGTATGGCCATGTTGGTTCCTCCTTATTTCGAAGCTGTCATGCGGCGGAATACAACCCGACCGATCCAGCGTGCACTTAGATTGAACGCCAGCACGAGAATGACAAGCACGGCGGACGCCCCTGCTGCCACTTCTTTGGAATCTGGCCCAATACCTTCACTATTTACTTTCCAGATATGAACAGCAAGTGTCTCTGCCGGACGGAAAGGATTAAGCGGTGATCTTGGACTCGTCGGATTCCAATCTGTAAAGTCCAATGGTGGACTACTCATACCTGCGGTGAACATCAGCGCGGCTGCTTCACCGAAGATCCGGCCCGATGCCAGGATCGTACCCGTAATCAAACTCGGCAATGCCACAGGTAGCAGAATCGAAGTGATAATCTTCCACTTGGACAGTCCAAGCGCCAGACCTGCTTCTTTCTGTTCCTTCGGAACAGCCCGGAAGGCCTGCTCCGTAGTACGCACCATCAGTGGCAAGTTAAAGATCGCCAGAGCCAAGGCACCCGAGATTAGGGAAAAACCAAGACCAAATTGATTTACTAACAGCAAGAGACCAAACAAACCGATAACGATGGATGGGAATGATGACAATACTTCAACGACCAGACGAATGAAGCTGGTAATCTTGCCTGGTTTGGCGTATTCCGCCATGTAAATCCCGCCGCCCCATCCAAGTGGAATGGTAACAATCAAGGTCAGAACAAGCAAGAATACGGAGTTGAAGAGCTGTGGACCAATCCCGCCGCCACCCTTAAGCAACTGTGGTGCGCTCGTCAGGAAGTTCCAGCTAATATGCCCAATGCCTCTATACATGATGAATCCAAGCAGACCGAGCAATAGAATAACAATGAATAGAGCCAATACAACGATAACGGATGTTGCAATTTTATCTACCGTCTTTGCCTTCATTTTCATACCCGGTTTCTCCTTTCAAGCAGGCGAACCAGAATGACGAAGACAAAGGTCATCACCAACAGGACAAGCGCCATACTCCACAGTGCATTGTTATGAACAGAACCCATCGTGGTGTTACCCATGCTGAGTGTAATTACACTTGTTAATGTTGAAGCTGATTCAAGCAAGGATGTTGGAACATGCGGTGCATTACCAATAACCATCTGCACAGCAAGTGCCTCACCAAAAGCACGGGCCATACCCAAAACGACACCTGTCAACAAAGCTGGCAAAGTTGTTGGAATAATGACACGGTAGATGGTTTGCCAGCGAGTGGCACCCAGTGCGTAGGAGGATTCACGCAATCCTTTTGGCAACGCGGACAATGCATCTGCCATAATACTTGTCACCGTAGGAAGAATCATTACCGCGAGAACAAGACATCCGGCTGCAATCCCGACGCCTGTTCCACCAAAGATACTGCGAAGCAAAGGTACGATGACACTCAGACCGATAAATCCGTACACAACGGATGGAATTCCGGACAAGAGCTCAATCGCAGGCTGCAAGATCTTTTTGCCTTTACCCGGAACAATCTCTGTCATGAAGAGCGCTGCACACAGGCCAAGCGGACTTGCGATCAATGCTGCAAGCAAGGTTGTAATGAAAGAACCTGTGATGAACGGTAATGCCCCGTAGAAAGCAGGTTCCCCTGTTGGATTCCACGTTTTCCCACCAAGAAATTCGCTGATGCTTATTCCATTTTGGAAAAAAGTCGATAGTCCCTTGGACGCTACAAAATAAACAATGGAAAACATGACAACGATCAGGAAAACGACACAAATCGACGTATAGATCCGTCCCGTCCACTCTTCCCAATAATGTTTCTCTTTTAAGGGCCGGCGCGGTTTCAACTTGTTATTCATTACCGTTCCCCCTTCGGTCTGTTCCATAACAACCATCCTTCTATAGTAGAATTAATGCAAAATATGGGATTATTTTAGAGCAAACCGCGTAAAGAGGCGGGACCTAAGTCCGCCTCTTTCGCTGTATGCGCAAGTTCAAAGATTACTCAACCACATTACCTGCTGCATCGCGTTTTACTTTCATACCTGACATTGGAATGTATCCAAGTTCTGTCACGTCGTTTTGTTGAATTTCGTCACTCAAGATGTAGTCCAAGAATGCTTTTGTTGCTGCATCAGGCTCACCTTTTGTGTACATGTGCTCGTAAGCCCATACTGGATAAGTTCCTGCTTCTACGTTCTCAACTGTTGCTTCTACACCTTCGTATTTCAAAACTTGCAAGCTGTCATCCAAGTAAGACAAGGCAAGGTAACCAATAGCACCTGGCGTTTCAGCTACCAGTTTTCTTACGTTACCTGAAGAATCTTCTTGAATGGAACCTTGGATATCACCCATTTTTTCACCCAATGCATACTTCTCGAAAGTTGCACGAGTACCGGAACTACTCGGACGGTTTACAATAACGATTGCTTGATCCGCACCACCAACGTCTTTCCAGTTTGTTACTTTACCGGAGAAGATGTCGATCAGTTGTTGCTTCGTCAAATCTTCTACACCTGCATCTTTGTTGCTAACTGGCGCCATAGCTACTACTGCTACTTGATGGTCAACCAATTCTTTTACTTTGGCTTCGTCCTCCAGTTTCTCTTCTGCAAATACATCAGAGTTACCGATTGTAGCTTGTCCGTCAGATACTTGTGTCAAACCAGTACCACTACCGCCACCTTGAACTTGAACGGTTACGTTCTTATATTCATCAACTGCCATAAATTTCTGTCCAGCTTGTTCTACCAGAGGTAGCAATGCTGTCGATCCGACTGCCAGAATGTTACCGCTAAGCTCAGTAGCAGCTTCTCCTGATCCATTGCTTGCGGCACCCTCTGTACCAGCGTCATTTTTCGATCCGCATGCTGCGAGAACCAGTACGAACGTTAAGGTCATCAAAATAAACGGCAACTTTTTAAACATGTTTTGTTTTCCTCCCCCAATGTAGTGATGGCGTTTTGTGAATTTGTTTGTTCACCATCAACTCTTTACTCATTGTAGTTTCGGTATGTCATCTTAAAATCAGTGTTTTGTAAACGCAATGTTAAAAATATCGGCTGTATATTGAAATTTATCTGAGACAAATTGCGCTGAAGTGGCCGCTGCGGGCACGGACGTTGTTTCAATCGCTGTTATCCCCGGATTTATATGATTTACTTTTTCCAAGGAATACATCCGGGGATAAAGGCGAACGCTTCGCTTTTCCACAATCGTTCCGTTCCCTTCGCTGTGTCAGCGCTCGTTGGATCTCAGGCATTTCAATCTCCTGCCTGGGAGATGGCAAAAAAGAAGGCCAGCCCTATAAAAGGCTGGCCTTGTGTAAATTCTTTGTTGATTCTTTAATACAGAAAGAAAATCTGTTTCTTCTATAGAAGGTACAAAAGCAGAAAAAAACTGCCTCGCTGCAAGTGCTTAGCACCGGCTGTGAGAGCAGCCTTTTACATTACAACAGAATTATCTATTAATACTTAATGTAAAATCTAATTTTACTAACCCAGAATCCATAACCACAATGCCAACCCGGCTAGGGTAATCAACAATGTCGGAATCGTCAGGATGATGCCTGCTTTGAAATAATACCCCCATGTGATCTTCACACCTTTGCGGGATAACACGTGCAGCCACAGCAATGTGGCAAGTGATCCAATCGGGGTCATTTTGGGACCCAGGTCAGAACCAATGACATTGGCATAGATCAATGCTTCCTGAATGATACCTTCGGTATGTGCGCCCTGGATGGCTAGCAGGTTAATCAACACGGTCGGCAGGTTGTTCATCACCGATGATAATACAGCAGCGATGATGCCCATCCCGAGCGAAGCAGCCAGTAGACCATGCTCTGCTATGGCATCCAGCCAGCGGCTCAGATGATCCGTTAACCCTGCATTACGCAGTCCATATACGACGATATACATGCCCACCGAGAACACCACAATCGACCATGGCGCTTCCTTGATTACCCGTTTCAGATCAACAGCCTCGCTCTTGCGTGCCAACAAAGCGAACAGCAACGCAACGGAGCCCACGATAACCGACACGGGAATCGGCAGAAACTCACTGGATGCATAGGCCACGAGTAACAGCCCAAGCATGAACCAGGCGATTCGGAACATCCGTGGATCACGGATCGCTTCCTTCGGGTCACGTGCCGCGGAGATGTCGTAGCGACGAGGTATGCTTTTGCGATAAAACAAGAACAACATCCCCGTACTCGCTACGATTGAGAACAGATTGGGCACGACCATGCGTACCGCATACTCCACAAATGTAATACCAAAGAAATCGGCCGATACAATGTTAACCAGATTGCTGACGACCAGCGGCAACGATGTAGTATCGGCGATAAATCCACTCGCCATCACAAAAGCCAACACCATGCGCTCATCAAACTTCAATGCACGCACCATTGCCAGCACAATTGGCGTCAGAATGAGCGCGGCACCATCATTCGCGAACAGAGCAGACACAGCGGCTCCCAGCAGAATGGAGTAGAAGAACAGTCTGCGACCGTCTCCTCCAGCAAGCCTTGCCATATGAAGGGCAGCCCATTCGAAGAAACCCGTCTCGTCGAGAATGAGAGAAATCATAATAATGCCAACAAAGGCCAGCGTTGCATTCCATACAATGGATGCCACATCTGAGGCATCGTTTAAGCTAACAACTCCACATAGCAGGGCAAGCAATGCCCCGCCCGAGGCAGTCCAACCGATGCCCAACCCACGAGGTTGCCAGATTACCAAGGTGATTGTCACTACAAAAATCAGTATTGCTACGTATACCATAAAGCCTCCTGCTGTACCCTGTATCGATATTTTATTCGTTAATTCGATCTTATATTGTTAGATTACACCGCTATATGCGCGGAATAACCAGACGATATATTTATACAGGGCTACAGGAACATTGTCTATCTTTATTTTCTTCTATTATAAAATGTGTGGTAAATTGTGGTGTTGAAATGCTAGGATTTATTCTTTGCCCTTATCCTTCGGCGTATCCTCTACCATCTTGAACATGCCAAGCAACCCTTGTAATTGTTCCGCCATGCTATTCAGGTGTGCCGAGGATGATGCAATCTCTTCTACCGATGCCAGTTGTTCTTGCGAAGATGCCGACACGGATTCTGTATTCGCAGCCGATTCCTGGGTCACATTCGAAATATCACTCATCGCCTTGGCAACGTGGGATGCACCGCTCTCCAGTTGCTTCGTTGTTGCGGACAAGTCATCCAATGTATGAACAGCATCTTCCACCGCCTCCCGAATCTGAGCAAAGGATTGTCCTGACGTATTCACGGCCTGAATTCCTTCTCCTACCCGAGTCTGAGCCGCATTCATAGCGATTAGAGCGGCATCCATGTCCTGACGGATATTATGAACCACCTCACCGATCTGCGCTGCCGAACTTCCGGATTCTTCTGCCAGTTTACGTACCTCACCAGCTACAACTGCAAACCCACGACCCGCATCCCCCGCTCTTGCCGCTTCAATAGAAGCATTTAATGCGAGCAAGTTCGTTTGTTTGGAGATGGATGCAATGACGTCAACCATGCTACCAATCTCAACGGAACGTGCATTCAGAGACTGAACCACCGTTCCAAGCTGCTCCACCGTTTCCTGGATACTGTTCATCTGCACCACGGCCTGTCCTGCTGCCTCATTACCAGAAGTAGCTGCTCCGGACGTATTCCGCATATTCGCCGTAATCGATTGCACACGCTCCGACATCATTCGAACATCTTCTGCCATTCGGCTCATCTTTCCCGATCCGTCTTTCACGCTGTTTACCTGCTGCTCTGCACCTTCAGCCAGTTCCTGAATGGCCTGTGTTGAATGTTCAATCGCTTTGGTGGTTTGTTCTGCACTGGCAGACAACTCTTGAGAAGAAGCTGATACCTGCTCTGTCGTTTCCTGTACACCAAGAATCATCATTCGAAGGTTATCGACCATTCGTTCAAAATACTTCGCAAGTTCTCCGACTTCATCTTTACGTCCTGTTTCCATTTTCACAGTCAAGTCACCTTTACTCACGGCTCTGGCAGATTCCTGCAGTCGTTTAATTGGACGCAGCATGGAGCGTGTAAACCAGATAATAAAGAGGAGCGTAAGGAAGGTAGCCGCCAGAATAACAATAAATGTGGCCATGCGAATATCTTTACTCGCATTGGTTATTTCACTCTTGAACATCGTTCCGGCAATTTTCCAGCCCGTTGCTTCATTTGTTGAGAAAATCATCATCTTCGGCTGATCGTTGTACACGTAATCGAATTGACCTTCTTGACTCTGATACATCTCATCAAGGGTGCCGCTCGTTTCCGGCGTACCTGCATCTGCTACAGGGGATACGACATAGTTTTTGTTTGCATCCATAATAATGACGTAGCCTTCTTTGCCCACCTTAATGGATGCCTGCTCTTGCAGGTCTGTCAGGTCCAGAGATAAACCGATGACACCGGATTGATCCTTTAATGTTTTGGAGATAAACACAACTGCAACACCATCGGTATTAACAGACACCGCTGATACAACAGCTGTACCTGGCTTTTCCATCGCTAGTTTGTACCACTCCCGCTCCCTAGGATCATAAGCATCTCCCCGTGTGCTGCTCGCTGTTGGTTTACCTCGAACCATGATTCCGTCTGTTGTTCCTACAAAAATATTCATGGCATCGGGATGCAAGCCCAGATATTGCTCCAGTTTCAACTGAAGCTCGGGACTATCGTTCTCCCCTTTGACCAAGCTCGGATCAAGAGCATCCGCGAAATAGTTAATGTCATGAATCTTGTAATTCACTTGGTTTTCTACAATCGTATTGGCAGTGCTCACACTTTGCATGGCACTATCCACTAATTGTCCTTGTACGCCATCTTCAGCCATCGTTAGTGTGATCACGCCGACTGCCAAGCTTGGCAGGAGTAGAACGGCCAGGAAGGAGACCAATAGTTTGTTCCTTATATTCCAGACAAAACCTTTCTTTTTCTTCTTTTTATTTTGACTATGTTTTGGTTTGGCAGGTTTCGCTGCTTTCATTGGTTTATTATCCTGAGTTTCACTCATGTCTTTATCCCCCTCAAAATGTAAAAATGCCCTCTTTCTTTGTATGTATGGATCAATCTAAAAGGCTTATCTTATATATCGGCTAAATGAGGGTATTTATTTGAGAGAAAAATGTGCAGGCACGCCAAACAAGCCACCTCTGATCAGAAGCGACTTGTACAAGGTACAGGTTACTAATTATTACATGAATTAAATGAAGTATTGCAGTACGGACCGCCTGGCGGTTGTGCCGAGGGTTTACCAAAATAGTAGCCCTGTGCAAGCTCAATACCTATGGAACGACAGAATTCAAACTCTTCCATTCGTTCGATCCCCTCGGCAAGGACTTGCCCTCCAAATCGACTCGACATCTCAACAATATGAAGAATTTGCTGTTGTTTGGTCGAATCCTGATCACAACGGTCAATGAGACTTCGATCTATTTTGACAAAATCCGGTTCTAACCGATTCATCAACTCTATTGTCGAATATCCGGCACCCACATCATCCAGTGCAACCGACATTCCACGGGAACGATATACCTCAAATATTTGCTGCAAGATGGGCATATGCTGTATCTGCTCTGTTTCCACGACTTCAAACACAAAATCTTTAGGGTCAAGCGAAAGGCGTTCAATCGCTTCAAACGTATGTGTCAGACAATATTCGGGATTATATATGGAGGAAGGCAGGAAATTTACGAAGCGTTTGACACCATGCGGCAAAAAAAGGGCACTGGTCTCAATAGCAGTAATACGCGCCGTACGATCTAGAAAAGAGTGTAGTCCGGTCTCGCGCGCAACTTCAAATAATTCATAGGAACTGAAGGATTTTCCATTCTCAGCAGGACGAAGCAAAAACTCATATCCGATAATCTGCTCCGATGCATCAACGATAGGTTGCATATGACTGCTGAATTGATGCTCCAGAATAATGGAAACAAGCTCCGCATGCTTGAAACGGGACTCCTGCATAGTTAGACTAATCCAGCTTTCTTCATTCGCCTTTTCGTATATAGGCATAATCTGAACGGTTAGGGAATCACGTAATGTCGGATCAATTTCGCCGATCTCTTCTATTAAATTCTGAACCGTCTCAAGATTCGAAAAATCCATCCACATCATGTCATCCGACGTCTCGATAAGTCTTCCCGGCGTTTGTAGCGCTTCCAGCAAAGCGGGGGAAATGGGACGCAAGTACAAGGTACCTTGGCCCTCTATAGGATAGATTGGACTGCAGCCACTGCAATTCATGTAGGACCCCCCTTGCCAATTTAGATTCCATGTCCATTAATGTTCACTTGTATATACCCAAAGTTTGTAAATATTATATCATGGGTCTTAAAATTAATCTCTACTGTTTTGATGACTTCCTGTATGACGGTTCTTGGAACAAATATATTCAAATTTGCAGAAAAAAAGACCGACAGTCTGATGACTGTCGGTCTCCTTCTCAGCTTATTAAACTTTAAGAAGCGGGAATCACGATTTTCTGTCCAACTTTCAGGTTATGCACATTTGAGATTTTGTTAGCTGTCGCAAGTTTGCGCCAGTCCACACCATATTTCAAACCGATGCGGTACAGGTTATCCCCTTTTTTCACCACATATACCACTTTGCCGCCCGCTGGTTTTTCAGGCTGTGGCTTGGTCGTTGGTTTGGTTGGAGTAGCCGGCTCCGTAGGTTTAGTTGGCTTTGTAGGCGTAGGAGCTGGCTCCACACCTGTTTCAGGTGTTGTTGTTGCTTCACCTGTCAGTTTCAAGCCATACTCTGCAAAACCTTCATTGTTTGTACCGATGAACGACATCGCCGGGTTTGCTTCAACCAGACCTTTTGCATCCGGGGAAGAAGCAAACACAACTTCAAGATCGTTCAGCGCTGCTGCGGTTAACCCAGCAGATGGTTTGATTGGTGCCAGGGACCAGTTGCCGTCCGCTGCCGGATTAATTGTTTTATTCTCACGGATGTAGTCGATGATCACTTGACGGTTCTCATCCGGTGCAGCCAGAACGATCCGTTTGCCGTCCGGGTTAGCCAGTTTGGATGAAGAAGCACGGTAGTTATTTGTCGCTACAATGAATTTTTGTGCTGGGTCAACCGGTTTGCCGTTAAAGCTCAGGTCCTTGATCCGGCTTGCGGATGCATTAACAATCGTAGCTTTGCTATCGTATTTAGCTGGTTGGGTCACATCAATCTGATACGTTACACCATCGATAACATCGAAGTTGTACGTTGGGAAGTCATTGTTGATCAGTTGTTGTTGTCCACCTTTAGCCGGGTCGATCTGGTTGAACTGGCCTGCAGACCATTCCAGCCATTCTTTCAGTTCTGCGCCGTTAACCATTACAGCATGTACCGTATTTGGATAAACGTACAGGTCAGCAACGTTTTTGATCGCAATGGTGCCTTTAGGGATATTCGTGTAATACGAAGCGCCTGAACGTCCACCGGCTTTGAATGGTGCACCTGCGGACAATACAGGGATTTTCTCATATTCCGTACCTTGCATATGTTTTTCGACATACCATTTCTGTGCATTCGTTACGATCTGAATGGATGGATCATCCTGAACCAGAGCGAAGAAGCTGTTGATAGGTGCAGTCGTTTCGCCCACCGGACCACGAACATACTCCAATGTACCTTCATGCTCTTCATGAACCGCATCAATGATGTCCTGATCCGCATCTACCAGTGGCTTTTTGTTGGCTGTGTCATAGATTGGGCGTGCTTCCGTTTTGGAATCAACCACTTTCCATTTGCCATCCACTTGTTCTAGATCCAGATCAATAATCCCTAGGTGATCCCCCCAGAATCCTGGCTCTACAGCAGGAACGCCATTAATTGTACCTTTCTCCAGGTCTACCCCTTTTTTGCCGGCAAAATCAGCACTTGGGAACACTTTGTGGGCATGTCCAAACAGAATGGCATTAATGCCTTCAACTTGGCTCAGATACAGAACGGAGTTCTCCATCAGATCTGTTTGAGGAATTTCCTCAAATCCGGAGTGAGGGATAGCTACAATAATGTCGGCACCTTTGGCTTTCATTTCAGGAATGAATTTTTTCGCGGTAGCAATAATATCCTTGGCGATTACTTTGCCTTCAAGGTTAGCGCTATCCCATTGCATGATTTGTGGCGGCACAAATCCGATCACACCTACTTTGATCGTATGTTCTTTGCCAGTCTCATCCGTTACCTTTTTATCCAAAATCTCATACGGGGTGAAATAGTTCTTGTCATTTGTCTCATCATCATCACCATCGTCTACATAGACGTTGGCATTAATATAAGGGAAGTTCGCTCCCTCCAGCGTCATGTCCAGGAAGTCCAGACCATAGTTGAATTCATGGTTACCGATGTTACCTGCATCATAATCGAGCAGATTCATCGCTTTATATACAGGGTGAGTCTCACCCTTTTTCAGTGGATCAATTTTCGCAGAGTAGTCTCCCAGCGGATTCCCCTGAATCAGATCCCCATTATCAAACAGCAGGCTGTTCTTCGCCTCGTCACGGGCTTTCTTAATCAGTGTAGCTGTTTTGGCGAGTCCATACTGGTCTGTCTCTTTGTCGGAATAGTAGTCATAGTTAACCAGGTTGGTATGAATGTCTGTGGTCTCCATGATCCGCAGTTTTACCTTGGCAGCATCCGCAGCCGATACAGGTACTGGAAACACCGCAAGCACGTTTAATGCAACCAAAGCGGCAGTCAGGCTTGATAATACTTTTTTACTCGTTTTCAAAATAACCCCTCCCGGTTATGTACATTGAATCATGCATTAATGGGCAAACGAAGAGCGCAGAAAAAAGATAGATTTCATGGGTTGTGCGTACTGACGCTCTGATGACATGCATCGGAACTTCAGGTAAGTTTATCTCACATGAACATCTATTTATGTCTGTGCTTGTCGTTTACATTCCAAATCATAACGCAATGTTCAGTCATTGAAAAGCATTATTTTTTACATTACCCGCACATACCTAGGCAAGTTTACATTATCATGCGTGATTTCGACATTTTTTTCAACATTTTAGTAGGTATTTAGTGCTTATTATCTTTAAAATACGTATATTACATGTGTCTTACATGTATATCCAATTCAGAGTTATTCATCCATACCAAAAACCGTGAAACCTTAATGGCTTTCACGGTTGGATTAAACTCTGCGCGTATTTTCGCATAAGGACACTACTTTGCAGAGGTTATGTTCATATTCGGATTATTGTTCCCACACATGATGTTCATGATCTTTCCCTGTGTATTCAATACGAGTCGGGGTAATGTCCAGAATGACATAGTTAGGATCATTAGGTCCATCGAACCACGCCTTCAGTTCGTCGTTCCACACTTGCTCACGTAAGCCTTCGTTCTTCGTCACTTCACAGGTTCCTTCGATCTCAACTACTTCCTTGGAACCACCAGCTTCATAACCAAGTAGCAGGCTAACATTCGGATTATTCTCCAGTTCCTCTACTTTGTGTGTACGGCGGTTCGTTGCCAGATGAATGTTCAGTCCATCGTTGAAAAGCGCCATATAGCGGGATTTCGGTTTACCATTCTCCACAGTGGAGAAACTGCAAAAAGGGTTATTTTCCAATGCTTTTACAATGTTTTGTTCCAATTCAGTCTGGTTCATGGGAAGTGCTCCTTTCGGTTTGGGGGAATATTGGGAGGACTCTTGTAGAAGGTCGTTCCGGGTACGGATCGTTCTTTGGATCGCTGTTATCCCCAGATTTTTTTGATTCCCTTTTCTCAAAGGGAAAATCCGGTGATAAAGGCGAACACTTCGCTTCCTCAGAATCGATTTCGTCCCCTCCACTACGTCTACCGTTCTCCCAATTAAGTGTGAATAATAAAAGTACAAAGAGTAGTGTAGTTGTTACTACCTCTTTGTGTTTAATGACAGCTCATTATTCTCGTATTACTATAGACAGCTTAATGCAAATGCTTTTGTAATAAGCCTGTACTTATAGTGTACCCACCTCACCTATGGTGAATCCATGAACCGATACGCTAACGTGACAAAATTGGAAAAGTTCTTTATAGAAATGTTTACATAAAGAGATTAGTACGAAATTTCTTCATGGTTGATTTAATTCAGATCTCCAAGATAGATTGAAGAAGAGCCTGATTTAAGAAGCAATTCGCCAATGGTTTTTGGATATAAACGAATCTGGGACAGCTCTTCAAGTGCAATCCATTCCACAGCGACTTGGTGGTCGTCTGGATTGGAGCCTTCAAAAACGGTTGCCTCCGGATCGATCAGGCTGCACGCAAAATAAAATTCAACCTGGTGGATGTCTGCATCCCACTCGGCGAATTCATGATTTTTACCGATATACTCCCGGATATGTAACAGCTCTCCCACGTTCACGGCCTGACCAATCTCCTCCAGACATTCGCGCGCGACCGCATCCTTAAGTTCTTCACCCTTCTCCTGTCCTCCACCTGGAAACACATAAGCGGTACCATATTGGTCTTCCAGCCGGATGACCAGCAATCGTCCATCCTGCACAATGACAGCTTTCGCCGAGTTGCGTATGGGTTTCATTCTGTTCATTCACTCCTTGTCATTCCAAAATTTCAAAGTTCAATTCGAACAACCTGATAAAACTATTGTTCTACTGAACAGGCGTATCATCCCGTGGTATGCGGGGATAACTTAATGCCTTCCGATTCCAACACACGACGAATCTCTTGAGCAAATGCGAGAGCGTTTGCTCCGTCACCGTGGATACAGACAGTCTCTGCCTTAATGGGAACCAACGTACCATCCGTGGATACAACCACGCCGTCTTTCACCATCCGAAGCACTTGAGCAATCGCTTGTCCCGATTCTTCAATGAGGGCTCCAGCTTGGCTGCGAGGAGTTAACTTTCCGTCCGTCCCATAGGTTCGATCCGCAAACACTTCGCTCACACTACGCAGACCGATGCGATCCGCAGCATGAATCAGCTCACTGCCCGCCAGACCATACAGATACAGTTCAGGCTGTACTTGATAGATCGCCTCGGTGATGGCTTCAGCAAGCTTCGCATCTTCTGCGGCCATATTGTATAAGGCACCATGTGGTTTTACGTGATGCATTCGCCCTCCGCTTGCCCGGACAAAGGCATCCAGCGCACCGATCTGATACACCACCATGTCATATGCTTCCCGTGGCGTAATGTCCATACGTCTTCTGCCAAACCCTTGCAAATCCGGCAACCCGGGGTGGGCTCCAATTGCCACCTGATGCTCCAATGCCCTCTCCACTGTCAGCCGCATTGTAGCCGGGTCTCCTGCATGAAACCCGCAGGCAATATTGGCTGATGTAATCAAGGGTAGAATGGCTTCGTCCGACAGCGTGCGATATATACCATAACTTTCGCCCAGATCACAATTGATATCCAAGGTTTTCGAGGTATTCAATAAATGCCCCCCATTCCTGCCATTCTTCTGCGTATCAGTTTATCCATGAGCTGCATATTGATTTCCTGTTCCATGTACAACTGACGGGCTTGATCATGCGTAATCTTCTTAAAAGAAATTCGGGTTCCTGGCCTAGCCTGAGCCAGGATTGGCATATCCACCCGAGCTACCTGTGCAATGACAGGATAACCTCCAATCGTCTGATGATCTGCCATCAAGATGATGGGTTGACCATCCGGTGGCACCTGCACCGTGCCATAGGTAACGGCTTCAGACAGCCGATCCAGCGGCTGATCCAACTCCAGTATGGAGCCTTGCAAGCGATAGCCCATCCGATCGGATTGCGAAGAAATCACGTATTTTTCGGCATAGAATTGTTCAAGACTTTCTTGACTGAACAGCGAACTATCCTTGCTCTCCATCACACGAATAACAGGTTGCCCATAATAGTCAGGTCTCTCACGTTCAGATAAAAACCACGCAGGCGCCAAAATTCGGTGATCCCACTCACTCTCCTTTACCTGCTGCTCCATACACTGCATCCAACCTTGCGCTTCACCAGAAGGTTCACCTATGGATAACAGATCCCCCACGCGCAAGGCTCGCCCATCCACACCGCCAAGACCTGTCTTGAGGTCTGTACTTCGGCTGCCCATCACTTCAGGCACAGCTATTCCACCCGCAATCGCCAGATATCCACGCAAGCCATGACGACATGGGCCAAATTTCAGTACACTTCCAGCCCGCACCAGCACAGGACGCCACAAAGGTACAGGCAGATGATCGACCGTTGCCGTCAGATCGGCCCCACATAATGAGACTAGCTGGCTCTCCTGAAATCGAAGCTCTGGCCCCGTCATCGTCATCTCCAGCACTGCCGCATGTCGGGAGTTGGCCACAAGCATATTGGCTGCTCTGGCTGCAAAGGTGTCCATGACCCCGCCAGGATGAATACCATACCGGCGATAACCGGTTCTGCCTTCATCCTGAACGGTAGATAATAGACCAGGGCGAATCACTTCAATACTCATCGTTCGCCCTCCTTCCGCTTCAACGCCAGATAGTCCTGCATCGTAATCTGTTCGAATCGAACCCGATCACCTGCTGCCAGCAAACTCGGTACGTTCTCTTCCTGCCGAAACAACCGGAGTGGCGTTTGTCCAATACATTGCCATCCCCCGGGTGTATCCACCGGATAGATTCCCGTCTGTTTGCCACCGATACCTACTGTCCCCGCCTCAACCCGGAGCCTCGGCGTCGCTCTTCTGGGCGTAGCAATCCGTTCGGATAACCCGCCGAGATAAGGAAAACCCGGTGCAAATCCAATCATATGTACGAGATACTCCCCGGATGTATGAATCGCAATAACTTCCTCTGCGGTCAGTCCATTTTCACTGGCAACGTAGTCCAGATCAGGGCCCCACTCGCCACCATAACATACAGGAATCGTGACCGTTCTGGGCTTGTTTTGTACGGATTCCTTCATTTGATTCAACTGCTGAAGCAGAGTGCGGCATAACTTGGGGTACGGGGAGATGAACGGATCATAAAATACTGTAACGGACGTATATGAAGGCACCCATTCGATCATGGCTGGCAAAGTGCTTTTTTCCAGCAAAGCACAGACAGACATCACTCTGCGCTGCACAGCGTCAGACAATTGATCCCCGCAATGGATGATAACCGCTGTCTCACCAAGCGGAGATAGGATCTCCTCGGTCCATGCATACGTCTGTTTGGTCATGCGCCATCTCCTCCTTTGTCCACAAAGTTTGCTAGCGTTTTAACGTCAGGGCATCCATCTATTGAGACTCTCTCGAAGAATCCAAATGTACGCTGCAATTGTACAGTTCGCATTGCCACGTATTCTCATTCTTGGCGATCCGGGTAATGGATGTGTTGGACAGTTTCACGCTGATATCAAGCTCAGGTACCAGACCTCTCAGTGTATTCCGTAGAACGGCTCCGTGACTGACAACAATCACTCTTCCATCGGGGTGCTGCTGTACAATATCTTCAAGCACCGCACTGCCTCGAACAGTCCCTGCATCTGCAAGCTCACGTCCCAGATCCAGAGTACTCCAGTCCGCTCCCCACTTGGCTAACCGTTCCTCTTCCGTCGTTCCTTCGACCTGTCCTCCGCCCATCTCGCGAAGTCTAGAGTCCAGATGAATCTCCTGAATGCCCAAGCGATCACCAATGATGCGAGCCGTCTCACTTGCGCGCTCCAAGTCACTTGCATAGATGGCATCCCAGGATTCTTCGGCGAGTCTAGCGGCAAGTAAAACGGCCTGTTTCCTTCCATCCTGATCCAGCGGATTATCCGTCTGGCCCTGTGAACGTTTTTCCTTATTCCACGCTGTGCTTCCATGGCGAATCAATGCAATTTGAGTCATTGTTGGTCCTCACCTTTTTCTATATGAAGTTCATCTTCTGTAAAATGTTTGCGTGCCTTCGGCTTGGCAAATTTACCGCCGTTATATTGATCTGACCCGTTTCTCGGAATCGAGAGACTGTCCCAAGCTGTTTCTTTAAGCATTTTCGCGGCAAATACAATCTGCCCGACATGATACGGATAATGCGCTAATTGCCGAATAATGGCCTCCATAATGGTATGACCTTCATTCCGAATATATATGATATGAGACAATTGTTCCGGGGTAAACGAACGAATGGCTTCGAGTAGGCAAGTCCAGCCTTCCTCCCATTTGGCGAGTAACTCTTCCCGGGACGAAATATCATTCACGAACTCGGCGTCCCGTTCACGCCAGGGTTTCTCACCATCTGTTGTCAGTACATCCGTCCAACGGGACAGCATATTGCCCCATAGATGTTTTACGATTACCGCAATGCTGTTCGCGTCTTCATTCCAGGATTGAAACAATTGCTCGGTCTCCAGTTGTGCCATAGCTTTTTCCCCGAGCTGCTTGTAATACAGAAATTGCTTCTCGGCTGTCTCCAGAAAAACCTGATTCATATCCATCCTTTAACCACCCTTCGGAAAAGTATGTTGTCCACTGATCACGGCCAAACAGAAGCGTCACATGTTATTTATTCAGGAAATGAGAATGTGCCGTCTGCATTCGGTTCAAATGGAATGACTTTGCGAACCGCATCCAAATTGAGTTCTCCATAGATATGTGGAAATAGTTCATTTAATTCGTAGAGATCCTCATACACCAGTTCCGGCTTCAACGCCTTCTCATCAATACTAAGTAATAACAGATCTGTACGGCCTGCATAATATTGCCCGGCTACCCATGGGATCTGTTCCTTAGTGGAACAATGAATGAATCCGTCTGTCTCCAGGCTATCTGGTGCATACTCAGTCCCTTTTGACACTTGCTCCCACAACGAACGGGAAATAATACTATAGATCATGGTTCCGCCTCCTTCAATTTCTGCGATGTACCCTATGTGTCATTGGAAGTATTATAGATCATCCCGGATACGGGAGTACAATTTTTGATCCGTAAATACACCTTTGATCTTCAACTGTTTGCGTAGCAAACCTTCGTACGACATGCCCAGCTTCTCCATTACGCGTGCAGAGCCTATGTTGCCTGCATTACATTTTCCCTCCAACCGATTGCAGTCCAGTTCCTGAAAGCAATAATCCACGATGGGTTGCATCGCTTCTGCTGCGAGACCCTTACCCCATTGACTGCTGGCTATCGCGTACCCTAGTTCAGCACTCTGCATGGGTTCGTTGAGATCAAAAATGCCACCCCTGCCGATCAAGGTCTCTGTTTCCTTTAAAACAAAAGCCCAGATATGTACCGTTTTCCGTTCATAATTATCCAGTACCCGCTGAATATATTGAATTGAATCCTCCACCGTCTCATGGCATTTCCACAAGCTTTGCTGACTCACTCGCGGATCAGAGGCAAACGCATAATAATCTTCAAGATCATCCATCGTAAGCCGCCTCAGTTTTAACCGCTGTGTTTCGAATTCGGGTAATTCGGCAAAAAGTTTTTCTACATTCATTCAGCACACCTCCATGATTCACTTGAGTTCATGATCCAGCCATCTTATTTCTCAGGAAATAACGATCTATCATAACCATGCACAGAATACCAACCGAATATCGAATCAGATCGATCACCAGAAAACCATGTCCCAAAATAAGCGCACCCCATACGGTTGAACGTATCTCAATCAACCAAGGCGTCTGAATCAACTGTGAGAACTCAATCATCCAACTGAATGCACAACTCAAACACATCGCCCATACCAAGCTGCGATGAGGCCACACCATGCGTACTCCGAAATAAATCATGCCCGCCCATAATGCATCCCCGAAATGTTCATGCACCCAACCTGGCAATCGTTCACTATAGTGTCTGGATGCGAGCCCTGCCGTCATGGTCATCATGACTGCGAAGAAATAGATCAGCCTGTCTCTGATAAGTACGCTTTTCAATCAATCACACGCCTTCATCAAGCACTTGTAAAATAAATTGCGTTTTGGCAGCGGTATACGATTCCCTATCTTCCTTGTTCTCATCAGCAAGCTTCGTCTTCAGGATGGCGTAAGCTTCCACGAGATCTGGGCGTTTTCTCAGCACATCCCGAAACCGAATTTGACGATCCCAGCGTTCTTCTCCCGGGCGCATTAGATGAAGGTGTACAGCTCTCTTTCCATCCTTAACCCTGACCCAGAATCGTCTGTACTCCCGTCCATCCAGTTCAGGCGGAACGTAATTCCAGCCCACCGGATTCAGCTGATCTGCAATCAGATCCATGTCATCCCATGACTGTACCTCTGCCATCAGATCAATAATGGGTTTGGCGGGTAACCCTGGAATGGACGTGCTTCCGATATGTTCGAATTGATGGATACTAAACTGCTGTAGAAGGTGTTTAAGTTGTCCGATTTCTTCCTGAGCCTGCGCATCCCAATTAGGGTTGGCCGGAGCAATCTCTACCGACTCTGTCGCCCAGGCAGGCCAGTTTTCTGGTTGCAATTGATTTTTCATTCAGGAACCTCCTCTTCACCATGACATTTTAAATGGTAACCTTCTCTGTATTTTTCATAGGTGCATTGCTTCATGCACTCAATCGTAGTGCTCCGTTGAAATGTAAGTGTGGAACTTAGGGATAAAAGAAGATATTTCAGGTAAGCCAGATCACTAGAGTTAGAGTCTGAGCTTATAATCGAAGCTTTCATATTCATCCCATCCGATCCTGTTATATTGTTGTTCTAGCAGAAGGCATTTCAGATACATATTTCTATATATCCAAAAAAGGAGCGTATGTCTACGCCCCTAGTTGTCTGTTACATTGATGATTTTAACGATGTCATGTACTTATTTATCTTTGAATTGATGCAGAGCAATTCATTATATAAAGATTTATTTTACCGTAACAGGGATCGTCACTTTTTTGTTGCCCCACTTGGCCGTGATGGACGTTTTCCCTTTGCCTACAGCCACGATCTTGCCATTTGTCACTGTCGCTACGCCCGGCTTTGTGCTGCTCCACACCGCACTGTTGGTCACAACAGTGGTTTTGCCCGTATCATACTGTGCCATCACACTCAGCGTTGTACTTCCCTGTGGGGACAAAACCAGTTTTTTCTGGCCTGTAATCAACTTTTTGAGCAAAGGTACAACGGTAACCTCTGCCTTTATTGTCTGATTTTGATAAGTTCCTGTCAAGGTTGCTTGTCCCTCGGTCAGCGTCTTAACGGCTCCATTTTTCACGATAGCTACATTTGTATTGGAAGAGGTCCATATCACTTGTTTCGAAAGGTTAATCGTTTTGCCGTTTGCGTAGGTGCCGATCACCTTCAACGCTTTGGACTTCTTGATGTTCAGCTGCATTGAGGCAGGTGTAACCTCGACTTTGGTAATCTCATCCGTCACAGCAACAGGGACTTTCACGATCGTTGTTCCGTATTTACCCTGCAGCAATACTCTGCCGGGTGTAACGCCTTTGATTTTACCGTTTTCCAGCACAGCCGAAGAAGTGGATACGGACCACACAATCTCGGACGTCACATCTTCTTCCTTGCCGTTCGCCCGTACAATGCTTACTTTGGGAAGTGTACTTTCACTGCCTTTAACGAAACTGTAGGATTTCGGTGAAGCTTTGATGCTTTTGATCTTCTCCTGCACCTGGACAACCAACTGGGCTTTAGCCCCGTCTACCTCTGCAAAAATGGTTGCTTCGCCTGCGGCTACAGCCTTGACTTTGCCTTTCACCATCGTCGCAACCGCTGCATTACTGGTGGACCAAGTCACGCCCTCGGTAACATCCTGCTTGTTATCAAAACCTTCTACCGTTGCCATCACCTGAAGCGCAGCTGTTTCGGAAACACTCATCTTCTGCGGGCTGCTATTGGTTATTTCAATCGATTTCACGTCACCAGTAGCCGCCAAGGCCAACGAAGGGACCAGTATTGTTAATGTCATAATTAGAGCAAGCGTGCCTCGAAGCGCCAGTTTGATTCTACTCATTTTTAATTTCCAACTCCCATAATCCAATATTTTACTTCTATTATATTATATCGGATACGAATTGCATAAAGTTGAATAACATAAGTGGGAGTCTTTGAACAATTCATGAGATCAGCGTGTAATCGTTATAAAAACCTTTGAATCTAGCCCAACATAGTAGGAGCTTGGTTTATGTAAATACTATTTCAGTTGAAAAGGGGATGTCCATCGTCACATGCAACATGACGTTTGGAACATCCCCTTTTTGAATTACTAGAGCGTTAACTAACCTTTCTAATTCACTTCATCCTGCTCTGGCAAAATCAAGCTCTCGGCCCCGCCCATATAGGGCCGCAGGGCTGGCGGAATGTGAATGCTCCCATCCTCCTGCTGATGATTCTCAAGCAACGGAATCAGGATACGCGGCGATGCCACCGCCGTATTATTCAGCGTGTGACAATAGGCCAACTTACCTTCGGCATCCAGGCAACGAATATTCGAACGGCGAGCCTGAAAATCATGCAGATTCGACGACGAATGCGTTTCTCCATATGCACCGCGGCTCGGCATCCAAGTCTCGATGTCATACTGTTTGTACGTTTTCTGCGACATATCCCCGGTACACACTGCGACAACACGATACGGCAGTTCCAGTAATTGCAGCAATTCTTCGGCGTGTCCCGTAATCTCTTGCAGCATGCGCTCCGATTCTTCCGCATCAGGGGCACAGAGAATGACCTGCTCCACTTTGGCAAATTGGTGCACACGATACAATCCGCGTACATCACGTCCGCCGGAGCCAACTTCACTGCGGAAACACGTCGATACCGCGGCCAGCTTCACAGGCTCTTGAACATCGACAATCTCATCCGCATAATACGAGACCAGTGGCACTTCAGAAGTTCCCACCAGCCACTTGTTCTCCCCTTCGAGTTCATAGACCTGATCTCGACCTGTTGGGAAGAATCCGGTGTTCACCAGTGCGTCCTCCCTGACCATCAGCGGAACCTCCATTGGTGTAAACCCATGCTTCAGCAGCAGATCAAGCGCAAGTTGCTGTACTGCTCGATGTAATAACAGGCCAGCGCCTTTTAATACATAGCTTCGCGTACCACCAATCTTAACTCCACGGGGAATATCGATCAGATCATGCAACTCCCCAAGTTCTACATGATCTTTGGTGTTATACTCGAACGTTGGCACCTCTCCCACACGTCGCAGTTCTACATTATCCGCATCCGACGAGCCATTGGGGGTATCCGGGGATACGATATTGGGTACCAGCCATTGCAGCTTGGTTACTTCCTCCTGCACAGGGGCGAGCCTCGCTTCCACCTGTTCCAACTGTTCATTGATCTGTTTTACCTGAGCCCGCAAACCCTCGGCCTGTTCCCGATTCCCGGCTTGCATAAGTCTGCCAATGTCCGCGGATAACGTATTGCGCAATCTGCGTCCTTCTTCCGATTTCTGCAAAAGTGCCCTGCGTTCCTCATCCCGCTCTAACAATGTGCGAATGTTGATCTTGATTTTTTTCCCGTCTGCTGCGGCCTGAACCTCTTCTGCATGTGCCCGAATCCATTTCATTTCTAACATGGTCACCGTCTCCTTTGGCTATAAAAATACAAAGAGCGCCCTCATCCCTTGGGACGAGGAGCGCTCTGCTCGCGGTGCCACCCAACTTGCTGAATCAGGATATCCTAATTCCAGCCTCTTGGTCCGCGATAACGGGCGGTTCCGGTTAACTTGGGGAAATATCGCTCCCCTGGCGAAAACGCCTCCGAGTTGGATGCTCTTCAACGGCATGGTCCGATCTGTAATTGTTGGTCTCAGTATATACGAACGCCGGACCAGATTGCAACCTTCTGTATCGATCAGGAATTCATGGCACAACTTAACATGTCCTGTTATGATAGACTTTGTCTTCAAGATTGCGCTTTATTGTGATCCTCAATTTATGTATATAAGTAGAAGGAGTTCTTTATGAAAAAATTACTTTGGATCGGATGTCTATCCTATTTCCTGATTGGACTTGCCCATGTTGTGCTCGGTTCCATTCTACCGGTTGCACTTGAACATTACGGCAAAGATTATAGCCAAGGCGGAACGCTGATCTTTGCTCAATTTGCCGGATTCCTAGGTGGTGTATTGTTATCTCCATGGCTGAACAGACGCTTTGGTAAACGGGGAGGCCTGTTAATCGCCACAGCACTACTCTGTATCGCAGAATTAACCTACATGCTGCTGCCACCATGGGGCTGGATGTTCGTCATCGCACCTGCGGCCGGCTTTGGATTCGGAATGGTTGAAGCTGTTATTGGCACCATTATCATCGCTGCAATCAAAGACAATACAGCCGTTGCCATGAGTCGACTGGAAGTGTTATTCGGGATCGGGGCGATGGTCATGCCGCTCATTGCCAGCGGTCTGATTGCTGCCGGATACTGGCGTCTCTCCTTTCTCGTTGTTGCGATCTGCGCAGCGCTGACCTTTGTTTTCTGGGCGAAAGGATCATTCGGTGAACTCGATAAGTTTCTGGAGCGACAGAGTTCAAATCATGCTTCCGTAAATACGCACTCTGCTGGGACATCGGGTGAGATGCATCCCGCATCTGCAAGTACACCCAGTCCAACCTATCGTGGCCGTAACAGGACTCTTCTGGTATTATTCGTTCTGTTCTTCTTCCTATATGTTGGCACAGAGATGAGTCTTGCAAACTTCATGCCGGCGATTCTGATTGAGAAAATGAACATGAAGGAAGCCGGAGCAGCGCTTAGTGTCACCTGTTTCTGGATTGCCATGTCCGTGGGACGACTCTTCGCCGGGTATATCGCAGAGAAATTCCAATACCGCGTCTATGTCCTGTACAGTTGTCTCGCATCTGTTCTCTTGTTAATGGTATTTCCATTTACAAACCAAATCTGGTCTGCATTTCTCATCATCTTGCTGCTTGGACTTGCGATGTCAGGCATTTTCTCCATTGCCCTTGTCTTCGCCAGTAAACTGCTGCCCGGAACAGAAGAATCCACACCTAGCATTTTGATTGCCTCAGGTGGGGTTGGCGGTGCCATCCTGCCTTTGACTACGGGATGGAGTCTTGATCATCTCGCGGTTAATCAGTCTGCATGGATGCTTGCGATCTTTGCAATTGGCCTGCTTGTCATTAGCGTAATCACGTATCAATGGCAGAACAAACATATAGCGAATTCTGCGACTTAACCGTTCTGTGTTGATCCAGTCCTGAAGATTAGAAATACCTATTAAAGATATTGAAATGTCTACTGTCATGACCTGACAGTGGGCATTTTTTTGTAGCGTTACTCTGTTCTAACGAACCTAGCACACGCTATCCCCCTCCATTTCCGCATGTTTGAAATCTAACGAATCCTAGAGACGTTATTATAGATAATTAGCTTCAATTAAATGCCTCGTTGGAGGTTTTTTGCATAATAACACCGCTGAGATTCGTTAGGTTTTCATTCCCTTAGAAACTGGCCTAATAAGGTGTCCTCGATTCGTTAGCGCTGTAATCATGGTGGCAAGTGCCCTATCTCTGCCTCTCTGATCACCTTTCATTAAAGGTGAGAATAATATCTATTCATTTGCACAAGATTGCCCAGGAAATACTTTAGGCCCATCTGTATCACACACTTTTGTTAACGACAGGCATTACGGGCCCGTTATCCTTGATGAATTTACCGAATACATATCGCACGAGTGGTCCCAGAATGATTAACTGATATGGAAGCGCCAGGCTGAAGTTGCGAGCGATCGTCTGAAGATAGGTACGGAATATGGAACCCCCACTTAATTGGTCTGCAAGATACGCTGAAATCATTCCATACATGGACATGATCAGAACCATGCCAATCACCATGAAAAATGACATGACGAGCACACCCAAAATCTTGTTGGACTTGTCAAAGGGCAAGGAGAATGCAATCTTTCTGGCCACAGGGCCAACAATGGAAGACTCCACCAGAAACGCGATGACAAAACATAATATGAATTGAAGCAGTATCTCAAGCGGGGACATCTTGCCGAGTAACCCACTGTGCCATAGATTGAAGAACATCATGACCAAGACCATTCCTGTACACATCATTAATCCGAAAATAATCTGTTCCTTCTTGCTGGTTGGCAATTCTCTCATCCTCTCTGTTTACCTTCGTAATTATAGAGATGACCAAACCCTCCACATAAGTGAACATTCTGTGAACAATTATGTTTTTTCCAATTTAAAATTGGATTTGACAACCATGTAGTACAGCCCTATGATATCCCTTAAAATGGTAGAAACATTCACTACATAAGGAGGATTTAGATTATGAGTTTTCAAAAACGTATTGACCATGTTGGTATTGCCGTACGTGATCTGGAGACCACGCTGCGTTTCTATACGGAGATTGTTGGTCTTGAATTAAAAGACCGGGTAACCCATACTAACGGCGTCATTCAGCTCGCCTTTCTTGGCTTCAATGGAAGTAACGAGACTGAGATTGAGTTAATTCAAGGATACAGCGACAAGCTGCCTTCCGAAGGTACGGTGCACCATTTTGCGATCCACGTGGATGATCTTGATTCTGAGTACAAACGCATTCAATCCACCGAAGCCGAATTTATCGATGGAGAGATTATCACACTGCCTAACGGTTACCGCTATTTCTTCATCTATGGACCTGAAAAGGAATGGATTGAGTTCTTCCAGCGCTAAGAATTGGAGCTGATTTCATGAACATTTTAATTACCGGCGCAGCCGGGAAAATTGGACGTGACTTGTCCCAACACTTGTCAGAAGCATTTCACCTGCGACTCACGGATTTGAATATCGACAGACTGCATACGTATCAAGGGACAAGCCATGAGATCATGACGCTGGATGTGACAGATCCCGAAGCCTGTCAGCATGCTTGCGAAGGCATGGATGTGGTTGTACATCTGGCGGGAGACCCTTCCCCGCATGCCGGATTTTATGAATCGTTGTTGGATATCAATATCAAAGGTACATTTAATATATTCCGTGCAGCTAAAGACCAAGGTGTACGAAGAGTCATTCTTGCAAGCAGTGCTCAGACGATTGAGGGGTACCCCATTGATGCTCAAGTCTATCCGGACATGCCCACACGCCCGCGGAATTTGTACGGGGTTAGCAAATGTTTTGGAGAATCGCTCGCTTCCTATTTTGCGTATACCGAAGGTTTACAAAGTGTTGCGGTACGTATAGGTGCATATGATGATTTTCAACCGGACGGACCAGTGCTGGAGGCAAGGGATATGAGCGCGTATATTAGTCCGGCTGACTTGTGCGATTTGATGTTCAAAGCAATTACAACTACAGATCTGGAGCCCTTCACCATACTGCATGGGATCTCGAATAATCGGTTTAAACGATTGAATCTGGAAACCACTCAGAGACAGGTAGGTTATGAGCCCAAATCCGATGCTTTTGCACTCAGTCAGATTTCCTTATATGATTCGCCACGATAATTATTGAAAATAACACATCCAAACAGGCTGATATACATATGTATATCAGCCTCTTTGATAAGTTCATACGTGTCCCCATCCAGTTCCTGACTGGACACGTTCCACCCGCTGGCCTATAATTACACCTAGTAATGCCCGTAACTTCATAGTTTCCCAGGGGAGTCGGAATTGGCCGGCTGAGAGTGTATCCCACCAAGATACTAACCCTTAGACCTGATCTGGATCATGCCAGCGTAGGAATCGGAGTATATCGAAATGGCACAGCCCTATGGCTGAACGCCACCTCTCTAACGCCTGCACGCGTCCCGGAATACGGGGCGCTTTTTTTGTTACTATCAGAAAGTATAAGTTTGGAAGCATCACCTTTCTGATATTGCAAGAAAAACTGCCGCTAAACGCGGTCTGGCTTCCTTGAATGACATCGATGGACGTTTACTTACGCTCAAAAATAACGTCATCCGGATCTCAACTGGTATAAATCTGTCGATTTATGCAAGATGATTGGATATGAAGCCAAGGAGTACCCCGTGCCAATCGGCCGGACATACCGAAGGAGAGAACCACAGATGAAATGGAGTAAAACGATGGGATTGTTGCTCTTATGCGTGCTTATGGTGACTGTAGCCGCATGTGGTAGCAAAGAAGCTGCCCCAGCTGGGCAGAACGGCAACACAAATACGGAAAGCAGCAACGAAGGTGACACTGCCGCCATGAAAGATATTAAAGTGGTGCTCGACTGGACACCAAATACGAATCATACAGGCCTGTATGCAGCTGTAGATCAAGGTTTTTATAAGGCCGAAGGCTTGAACGTGGAGATTGTACAACCAGGTGCCGGTGGCGCAGATACAATGGTTGCCTCGAATGAAGTGCCTTTTGGCGTAAGTTATCAGGAGAGTGTAACTCAAGCCCGCACACAGGGTGTTCCATTGGTCTCCATCGCAGCAGTTATTCAGCATAATACATCCGGGTTCGCTGCTCCGGCGGATCGGAAGATCAAATCACCGAAAGATTTTGAAGGTAAAACCTATGGCGGATGGGGCTCCCCTGTGGAAGAAGCCGTGATGCAATCCATTATGGAAGGCGAAGGCGCCGATGTATCCAAAGTGAAAAACATTAACATGGGTGATGCCGACTTTTTCACCGCAGTGAAACGGGATATTGATTTCGCGTGGATTTTCTACGCTTGGACGGGGATTGAAGCCGAACTACGCGGGGAACCGATCGACATGTTATATGTGAAGGATTATTCAGATGCACTGGATTATTACACGCCTGTCCTCGTAACAAACGAGCAGACGATCCAAAACGACCCTGAGCTGGTGAAAGCGTTCCTGAAAGCCACCTCCGAAGGATATCAATACGCAATTGATCATCCTGAAGACGCAGCGAACATTCTGATCAAGGCTGTACCGGATCTGGATAAAGACCTCGTACTGGCAAGCCAGAAATGGCTTAGTCCCAAGTACACAGATGACGCCCCGCGTTGGGGTGAGCAAAAGCAGGAAGTATGGCAGAACTACACCGACTGGATGTTTAGCAAAAAACTGCTGGATGAACAGATCGATGTGAGCAAGGCATATACAAACGAGTTTTTACCCCAATAAAAATTGCTTAAGTTTAACTTTTTTACACAAGAACGAAGAGTACAGAACCCATCTGAAGAAGCGAAGCGTTCGCCTTTATCCCCGGATTTCCCCATTGAAAATGGATTCAAGAAATCTGGGGATAACAGCGATCGGAAGAGGGTACTGCAATCGGAGTGATAAGTGTAAACCTGGTTCATTCATGCAATTTATCACGAAAGGAGCCGTGATCTCTCATGGCAAGTACACTACTCAGCATTCAGGTTATCCCGAAAACGCCAAATGGCGAGAACTCTTATCCTTACGTAGATCGCGCCATTGAAGTTATTCAACAATCTGGCTTGAAATATCAGGTGAACGCGCTCGACACCACGATGGAGGGGGAACTGGAGGAACTGCTGGAGGTTGTCCGTAAAATGCATGAGGTACTCGTGGAGGCTGGCAGCCCAAGCATCATCTCCCAGATCAAAATCGCCCATAGCCCTGCTGGCTTCAGCATGGATACCCTGACGGAGAAGTATCGCTAATGCATGCCTATTTCAAAAGTGTATGGCCGCCCATAGTGGCGGTTATTCTCTTTATAGCGATATGGCAGGGAGCTGTATCCCTATTCCATATCGAGAAATGGATGCTGCCAGCACCGTCCGATATCGCCAGCGAAGCGGCATCCCAGGCTGAGCGACTCGGCATGCACGCCTCCGCAACCATTCAGTTAACGCTGATCGGATTCGCGGCTGGCACCGCGGTTGGATTATTAATTGCAATGGTGCTACATTTAGTCCCTTTTCTCAAGTCAGCCCTGTATCCTTTACTTATTCTTAGTCAAAATATCCCAACCATCGCGCTCGCGCCGCTCCTGTTAATCTGGTTTGGATTCGGGCTGTTGCCCAAGCTGATTACGATCATCTTGGTCTGCTTCTTCCCCGTTGCAGTGGCGGCCATGGATGGCTTGACCCGTACTGACGCCGCGATGATGAACTATATGCGCATGGCTGGTGCGAAACGTCACCATATCTTCTGGAAGCTGGAGCTCCCCCATGCGCTACCATCCGTGTTCTCCGGTGTCAAAATCGCCGCTACCTATAGCGTGATGGGTGCCATCATTGCCGAATGGATTGGTGCAGACAAGGGTATTGGTTATTATATGATGCTGCAAAAGTCGGCTTATCGCACCGATCGTCTATTCGTGGCGATCATGATTATTGTCGCGCTCAGCTTGCTGCTCTTCCTGTTCATTGCCCTGCTGGAGAAGCTGCTCGTGCGCTGGCGGCCACAGAAGCGATAATAAAGAAGTAATCTGTATATTAGGAAGTGATGACCATATGAATCGGCAACAGGACGAACAAGTCCAGCCTGGACGAGGAGCACACGCAGTGGAGCCAACAAACGGTGAAAAGTTAAACTCGGCTACGCCTAATCGACCTGCCAATACGACTCCTGCTCCGGTTCCACCTGCACTGGACGTTGTTAATGTTCATGCATCATTCCGTGAACGGCGGAGCAGGTTACCGGTTCTGAACGGCCTGTCCCTGACTGTGGAGCAAGGCGAGTTTGTCGCTATCGTTGGACCATCCGGCTGTGGCAAAAGCACCCTGTTCCACATTATCGGCGGTCTGCTGAAGCCTCAGGAAGGGCAAGTGCTCATGAACGGTCATGATGTGACGGGCCAACGGGGCAAGATCAGTTATATGCCACAACAGCCCGCCCTTTTCCCGTGGCGCACCATTGAAGATAATGTATTACTTGCTGGAGAAGTAGCCTCGAACGCTCCCCCTCGGGCTGAAGCACTTGCGGAAGCTCGTAAGTGGTTAAGCAGCGTGGGTCTTGCCGGGTTTGAGCAAGCATACCCTCATATGCTGTCTGGCGGAATGCAGCAGCGTGCTGCATTTTTGCGTGCCCTGCTCAGTCCGCAGGAACTCATGCTGCTGGACGAACCTTTCAGCGCGCTGGATGCACTGACACGTAGCGACATGCAACGCTGGCTTCTCGATATCTGGGAACAGAACCGCCGCTCGGTGCTGTTCATCACCCACAATATCGAAGAAGCATTGCTGCTTGCGGATCGGGTCTATGTATTATCCAACCGACCTGCAACAGTGATGCACGAGGTACATGTTCCTTTTGATCGCCCAAGACGAGAAGAAATTACGGAGGAATCCGCTTTTCTGGAGCGTAAACGGCAGATTGCTCAGTGGATGAGAGAAGAACAGCAGAAAGCCCGCCTATCATAATAGCGCGGGTTTTTAAGTTATTATTTTCCTTTAATGGGTGATCCATCACAAGGAATTCTGCGTAACATAGTTAGAATATAAATGAACACAAGGAGGAATTCCCTCGTGCATTCTCAAGCTTTTGCACCATTAATTGATGCTCATATTCACTTCGATCAGTATACCCCTAACGAACAACGCGAGATGCTGTTATCTTTCCCGTCTCAGCAGGTCGAGGCAGTCATTGCCGTGTCCATGAATTTCGCTTCTGCCCAGGCCAATCTGGAGCTTGCAAAACAACATCCACGCACCATCTATCCAGCCTTCGGTTTCCATCCGGAACAGGAACTGCCGTCCGTTGCAGAAATAGACCTGTTCTTCCAATGGATCGAGAAGCATATTGGACAAGCTTCAGCCATCGGAGAGGTCGGGCTCCCCTATTACAATCGTCTGGAGGCGGAGCAGGCAGGACAGCACTTCGATCAGAGCGGGTATATCATGCTGCTTGAACGTTTCGTCCAACTTGCCAAAAAGCACAACAAACCACTTGTACTTCATGCGGTATACGATGATGCGGATATCGTCTGCGATCTGCTAGAGCAATATCAGTTCCGACGTGCTCACTTCCACTGGTTCAAAGGATCTCGCCAAACTGTAAGGCGCATGGCGGACAACGGTTATTTCATTTCCTTCACGCCGGATATTGTGTATGAAGAAGAGATTCGTGAACTCGCCCGGCAATATCCATCAGAACAAGTGATGGCCGAGACCGACGGACCTTGGCCCTTCGAAGGACCATTTCAGGGACGAATGACACACCCGGCCATGACCAGACAGGTCATCCAAGCTTGGAGTGAAATCACTGGCATGGGAACCGAGCGGGCCGCCCGTCTTTTTTATCAGAACACAAAGCGTTTCTATGGTTTAACTTGATTACAATCTGATAGCAGCAAGCACAGCACAAAGAAGCCAGTCGGTTTCGCCCCGACTGACTTCTAGTCTACTATATATATCAGTTGAACTAAATTTTTACACAGGAACGTAGAGGACAGAAATAACCTGAGGAAGCAACGCGTTCGCCTAAAAGTACCTTCAGTTCAACTTAACGCTTCAAGAATCCTTTGCCTTCCAGGAACGGTCTCACTTGCAGCCGTGTCGGCTCAGTCAGCCGCTTCGCCATCAGTTCGGACCATGGAGTCGTTCTTTCACCGTTAGTCCGTTCTTTCATGTAGGCCGTCGTTGTCTCATCATACTGCTCAACACCTTTGATGCTCTGCTCGGCATTATAACGATTATGATGCAGGACTGCATCCAGCGGCAGACGTGGCCGAATTCCCGTTTCCTGATCTGCAACACCAATACACATGCCATACACCGGATATACCCCTTCCGGCAATCCCAATAACTCAGCTACTTCCTCAATCCGGGTACGAAGCCCGCCAATATATACGATCCCGAACCCTAGTGACTCCGCTGCAAGAGCGGCGTTCTGGGAAGCCAGAGCAGCATCAATCGTGGCTACCATGAAATTCTCGGTTGAATCGGCATACGATTCCTTCTCAGGAAGATGACGTTTCGCAGCATCACTCAGTCGATACAGATCAGCACACCATACGAGAAATACCGGACATTCATTGACATAGGCCTGGTTACCTGCCAATTCAGCCAGCTTGGCTTTTTGTTCTAAGTCAGTCACAGCAATTACGGTATATGCTTGCACACTACTTGAAGAGGAAGCCATCTGCCCTGCAGATACAATGGCTGCAAGCTGCTCATCACTTACCGGGTCTGGCTTGAATTTGCGTACAGAGCGGTGTTTCATCATCAACTCAATGGTTTCATTCATGGTGGTTCACTCCCAATCCTCGTAGTACGAACTCAATTGTCTGCTCAGCAAGCTCGTCTGTATTCATATCCTGATAATCAAAGCCAAATCGTGAATTCTTGGCCCGTTTGTGCGCCAAAGCCACACCCATAACCTGAAGCATTGCATAAGATACGGACTCGACTTGGAACAATCCCTGGTCTTTTCCTTCTTGCAGCAGGTCCCTCACTCGGGTCCATACAGGGTCTAGAAAACGAAATACGGTAGCTGTACGATGTGTCCGCAGTGTAATTTCAAGCTGCACAATATCACTCATCTCCCGATCCGTCATCGTGAACTTCACGACTTCACCAATAATTCGGCGGATACCTTCCACAGGCGAGGACATCGACTCTTCCGCCAGCGCGTTCATCATATGCCCCGGGAAGAAATGCTCAAATAATGCTTCGAACACTTTTTCTTTGCCGCCAAAATGATAAGACACCAGCGACACATTGGCACCTGCCTCATCACATATTTGACGAACACTCGTCCCGTCATACCCCTGCTGTGCAAAAAGCTTCTTGGCTGCAAGCAATATCCTCGTTTTGATATCCAACTCCGGTTCCGTCATTCCGTCCCGCTCCCTCTTGTCCGTTCATCTCATTCGCTCCAGCTCAAGGACTGCAGCCAGCGATTCATCTGTCTATTATATTACACCAAGCACCCCGATGAAAATCATCGGGGTGCTTGTCCTATCCTATGATGCAATGGTATGCATCTGCTGTATTAGTTGTTTGCTTGAGCAGGGCTTGGAGCCATAGCTGGCATGCGTTGTTTTTTCAACAACGTCACGACCAGTGACAACGCAACGGCAACCAACAGTACAATCACGATAGAGCCCGCAGCAGACTGAACTCCTGGGCCTCCCAACTGCACGCTCAGAATACCCTGAACGGCGTATGTTGCAGGCAGGTACTGCCCAATGCCACTATAGAAGCTGTTCAGCAATTCACGCGGTACCATTGCACCGGAAGATACCAGTTGCAAGGACAGTGAGATGATGTTGAACAGACTTCCTGCTG
This sequence comes from Paenibacillus sp. FSL R7-0026, assembly GCF_038004485.1. NCBI lineage: Bacteria > Bacillati > Bacillota > Bacilli > Caryophanales > Paenibacillaceae > Paenibacillus > Paenibacillus sp. FSL R7-0026. Next base: position 485,632 of record NZ_JBBORG010000001.1, on the reverse strand, counting down.
GTCCAAAGCAGATCAGGAAGAACTGGGAGAAGAACATGAACGTGCACAGGAAGAGCGCCTGGAACAACCAGAATGCAACGAATCCTTGTGCAATCTGTCCTCCCAGTGCCACAATCAGTGAAGATCCCAGCAAGGAAACGACCAATGCAGAACCCACGTTAATGACTACTCTCGCGCCAAACAAAGTCAATCGGGAATAGGTAGATGACAGCATACCCATGGCTGTCTGGAGGTTCATCCCCATGATCATGGCACCTACATAGGAAGCCAGTACCATCATCATCGGCACCATCTGATTATTCATCCCGTTAACCGGGTTGATGGACGTTGTCGTTCCTTCCACTCGGGTAGTCAGGTTTGTCGCGGCTTCAGCAGCCTGATCGGCAGGCGCACCTGAAGCGGTCAACACCGTCTGTACTCCTTGTGCTGTAGCTTGTTTGTTAATCGTGTTTGTCACACTTTGTGATACACCTTGCATCATGCTTTTAATCGTAACCGGGTTTGCTTCATTAATGGTGTATTTAATCTCGGCGGTTGAGCCAGCCGTCTGAAGCAATTCGTTAAATCCAGCCGGGATATCCAGCACCATGTGTACTTGGTGATGATTCAGCTGGTCCAACGCTTCAGCCGCACTCAGATTGGATACGGTATGGAAAGGCAGTGTTCCTGCGAGCGAATCTGCGATTCCTTTGGACATTTCGCCGTCCTCGTTCACAATCGCAACCGTCAATTCTTTCGTACGGTCATTTACTCCAGAATATGCGGTCATCCAGATCACGCTAAAGATCACTTGGAACATAAGTGCTGTTACGATCCCTACAATCACTGGCGGTTTTTTAAACAATGTACGTAAAGCCTGTAACATAAAAGGTGTCCTCCATTACTCAAATAGTTCTAATTTGATTTAAACAGTTGTTTGAATCAAACGATCGTTTAAATTTTATGTGAATATGTCCATATTGTCAACTCATTTTTTGAAAAATTCAGAAAACGTAAGCCTTATTCATGAATACAATTGATCCATTTTCACAAAAGAGCATTATGCTTTCCTTTCTCCGAAGAAAAGAACATCTATACCAACGATTCAGTCTTACTTTTTGGCGACTCAACTGTATTTTTTCTCAACAAAAAACACGGTCCGCCGCAGCGAACCGCGCATTTATTCATTCTCACTTCATTTACAATAAAGCGTTGAATATATCTCCAAACAAAGGTCGGTCAGTCATTTCTCTTCAACTTCATACGTTGCAGACGCAGGGAATTCAGGACAACCGATAAGGAGCTGAACGCCATCGCCGCCCCTGCCAGCCATGGAGCCAAGAAGCCAACTGCTGCAATGGGAATACCAATAACGTTGTATCCAAGTGCCCAGAACAGGTTTTGTTTGATGTTACCCATCGTGCGCCGGCTCATCTCTATCGCATCTGCAATGCTGTTCAGATCACCACGCATCAACGTAATATCGGCCGCTTCCATCGCTACATCCGTTCCTGTCCCAATGGCCATCCCAATATCAGCAGTAGCAAGTGCCGGAGCATCATTAATGCCGTCACCTACCATCGCAACTTTCAGGCCACTCTCCTGAAGTTTCTTCACTTCCGCAGCCTTGCCTTCCGGCAGCACCTCAGCCAGAACTTTACCGATCCCTGCTTGTTCTGCTACAGCGCGAGCAGTCCGCTCATTGTCTCCCGTGATCATGATGACATCGATCCCCATCGCCTGAAGACGACCGATGGCTTCACGAGAGGTATCCTTGATGGTGTCAGCCACAGCCACGATCCCTGCCCACTGACCATCCACCGCTACCAGCATCGCTGTACGCCCTTGTTCCTCCAGACGGTTCATCTGTTGAACGGTTTCTTCAGAGACATTCACCTGTGCATCCGCAAGTAAACGACGCGTGCCGACCAGAATTTCTTGCCCTTTTAATGAGGCTCGCACGCCATATCCCGGTATGTTCTCGAACTTCTCTGTTGGGGTCAGCTCCAGACCCTTGGCACGAATACCTGCAACAATCGCTTCTGCCAGCGGATGCTCGGAACTCTGTTCGGCCGCTCCCACTCGCTCAAGCAGATCAGATTCCGTCCGATTCGGAGCCGTGATAACATCGGTAAGGACCGGTTTACCTTGGGTTACTGTACCTGTTTTGTCGAGCACTACGGTCTGAATCTGTTGTGCCGATTCCAGATGTTCGCCGCCCTTGAACAGAATGCCATATTCAGCCGCACGTCCTGATCCAGCCATGACAGAAGTCGGCGTTGCCAGCCCTAGTGCACATGGACAAGCAATGACAAGCACGGCAATCGCTTTTTCAAGGGAACCAGCGAAGTCACCTGGACTTGCAAACAGATACCAGATCAGGAATGTCAGCGCGGCAATACCCACGACAATGGGAACAAATATGCCTGAAATGACATCTGCAATCCGTTGGATCGGTGCTTTGGAGCCCTGAGCTTGCTCGACTACTTTAATGATCTGGGACAAAGCCGTGTCCGATCCCACTCGGGTCGCACGTAGTCGTAATACCCCGTTTTTGTTTAGCGTAGCACCTGTAACGGGATCTCCCGGCTTTTTATCCACGGGAAGGCTCTCTCCACTTAGCATGGATTCGTCCACAGAGGATTGTCCCTCTTCAACGATACCATCCACCGGGATACTGTCCCCCGGCTTCACCAGGATCAGATCACCCACCGCAACATATGCGGCTGGAACCATAACTTCCTGTCCATCACGGATGACACGGGCTTCACGTGGAGCCAGTTCAATCAGGCTTTTGATCGCCTGTGAAGAGCGACCTTTCGCCACAGCTTCGAACCATTTTCCCAGTAAAATTAACGTAATCAGAATTGCACTTGTCTCATAATAGAGTTCTACCGAAGGCATGGCGGCTGTGCTCGTTCCCATTGCCCCATGATCCATCGTTGTAGAAGGCAAGTAACCACTCGATAACGTCAGATAGAGACTGTAGAAAAACGCTGCACTGGTACCCAATGCGACGAGAACGTCCATATTCGCGCTACCGTTGCGTAGTGCTTTGTACGCCCCCACATAGAACTGCCACCCAATCACGAACTGTACCGGCGTTGCCAGAATCAGCTGGAACCAAGGGTTCATGAACAGATCTGGGACATAGATTCCGGATGTGAACGAGAAATGTCCGACCATTGCCCACAGCAAAGGAATCGATAACAACGCAGAGATCATCCATTTCCACTTTTTGCGTTGCAGCTCACGTTCACGAACCGATGTGGTCTCTTCTTGCGTCAATTGCAGTTCAGCACCGTAGCCCATCTGCTTGATCTTGGCGGTAATATCCGAAGGTTTCAATGCACCAGCGGCATATTCGATATGCCCTGTTTCCAGCGCCAGATTCACATTCGCCTGAGATACCCCCGGTAGTCGGGAAAGACCTTTTTCAATCCGGGCAGAACAGGCAGCACACGTCATCCCCGTAATGTTCAGATCAACCGATTCGGACACCGTCCCGTAACCAAGCGCCTCTACTTTATCCCGCAACGCATTCACGTTGGTTGTCTTCGGATCATAAGATACGGTTGCCTGTTCGATGGCAAGATTCACATTGGCCTGATGCACCCCTTCCATACGGGACAAGCCCTTCTCCACTCGTGTCGAACATGCAGCACAAGTCATGCCCGTGATGTGCAGTGTTGCCTTCAGTCCTGGTGCTTCTGCCATAGGTGGCATTGGTGTAAGTTCGGATGATCTATCCATTGGTTTATTCGTTGAGTTATCCATCATGTCAGCTCCTTTCATGTCGATTCAATTTATTGTATGTTGCATCCATTATACCCCCAAGGGGTATATATCAGACAGAAAATTAGGCTTAAACCTGACTCTTGGAAAAAGGTACTCTGACCTCTTTTTCGCCCATGAGCATGTTCGGTTTAAGCCTGTGATCCCGTTAGACTACATCGTATCCCTGATCTTCAATGGCAGCTTTGATCTGATCCACGTTCACCGTCTGCTCATCATATTCCACCGCTACTGTTCCCGCTGCCAGATCAACCTTACCACTCGCTCCGGTATTCTTCACAGCTTCTTCAACTGATTTCACGCAGTGATTGCAAGACATTCCCGTAACGTTCAATGTAACATTAGACATTCTAAATTCCTCCTTGGGGTATATTAAAATGATAAATTAAATAGGTGAATTGATTCAGCTTACTTCATTAACTTCCGCATCGTAACCAGCAGTTCATCCACAACCTCATGTTCACCAGCCTGAATACGCTCAACGATACAGCTCTTCATATGGCCTTCAAGCAAAAGCTTGCCTACGGAATTCAGAGCAGACTGAGCCGCCGCAATCTGCGTCAGCACATCATCACAGTACGTATCCTTCTCGATCAATCCCTTGATCCCGCGAATCTGTCCTTCCACACGGTTCAAACGAGAAACCAGGTTACCCTTCATCTCCTGTGAATGATGACTCTTGCGCACATGCTTTCCATCACTGCCCTCGGCATGACAGGATACCGCTTCTTGGACTGTAGCCAAAGCTTCCGTTGAATCTGACTTGGAGGATTGCAAAGGTTCCTCGGGATGGCTCTGATGATCCATCATGAACACCCCTTTTCTTTCGTTCTTTTCTAAGAGTAACATACCCCATGGGGGTATTCAATAGTATTCTGATATTTTGTTAAAAATGGATGAATCCTTCCTAATTAAATAGAGCGATGCATCTTACAAGGTATACTCCATCCTGCTGCTGCGGACGACCAGACCCATCTGTTCATAGAAAGTCTGTGCGCCAGAGTTAAACGTCGACACGGACAATTCCACGCTGTCTGCCTGAAGCTCTCTCCCTAGCTCGATGAATGCTTGTAGTAACCGTTTGCCTGTTCCTTGGCCCCGATGTTTGGTATCCACTACAAGTTCATGGATGTACAACATCTTGCGATCCACCATCAATGGGTTATCCTGAATTACACTCAACTGCGCACTCCCGTAACCCAGAATCAAACCCGTTTCCGAAGACTCGGCAACATACAGGTAACGCTTGTCCGTTTCCAGCAGTTCGGTGAACTCCTTTTCCTCCATTCTCGTCTCTAACGCTCTGTATAGATCGGGCCGCCCCTCGACATGCATCTGGTGCAACTCATCCATCAACAATGACACACCAGAGTAGTCCCTCATTTCTGCCTTTCTGATGTTAATCGTACCAGTACTCATCCCCATCACTCTTTCATCCACTGAATTTTACATTATTATACAACCAAAAAGCAGATACCATAAGGGTACCTGCTTCGCTAAATTTATCTTCATTCCATCAAGCCCATAGAATGCTCATGTTGTTTATTTTTTCGAAGAAGCATTTCCTTCATTAAAAGCAACAGGTGATGGCTTCGCTGCCCATTCGTCCGCCTGCGGCTCAATGTCTACTCCGCTTAAAATCTTCTTTTTCTCCATCAAGGAATCCCCGTCTTCATCCAGCTTGTTGCGAATTTCCGCCTCATCCTGAGGTTGATTGTTCTGTGTCATCGTAGAGTCCTCCCTTTTTCGTATTCATGGTTGATGTTCCTTTATATAACGTGCCCACTTTCTGCATTATCATTCTCAGCGAGGATCAGGCCGTCCCCAAGTTATGTGTTATTTGACGTAAACATTAACTTTATTAAGCTAAATCCATCTCTAAACCCTTGCTCGTACTTTACTGACTCTGCTGTACCTGAAGAAGGGTTATTACATTACAATAGTCCAAAAATAAAACCATCCCCTCTGGCTTAACATATTCACATAGCTCCATAAATAAACGATCACTTTCTTGACTCAATCTTTTATATTCTTTTGAATTATAAATCACAAGATTTCCGATACTCTCCATACGAAGAGCTTTGAACTGGTTAAATATTTCTTCGAAATCCTCCATGATCCCCTCCAAAAAAGTGACGTCACTATGAATATAAATATTAGAGTGACATCACTTAGATGTCAATATGATTGTATATTGAATTATTTTGTAATGATACAATATGAACATTACTTTTTGAGGAGATTTTATTTCATGGCTACAGATAAAAGAGTCTTTACACTTAGGCTGCGAGAAAAGAATTTTGAGAAAATTAAAGTGATTGCGGACAAAAACAAACGATCTATCGCAATGCAAATTGAGTATCTTATTGAACAACATATTGAAGAATTTGAGAAAGAACAAGGTGTTATTTCCCCAAATACACATAATGACGTATAGATTTTGCGCCCTTAGTACATGCGCATCATCCATACGTCATTTTTCATGATGTATCCTGTTCCCCGTTAATCGAAATCAACCTGTTTATCCAAAATGATTTCCTCTACTTTGTATTCCATCTCCGGTATTGAGGGAATCAAGGAGAATCGAACGTTTTCCAGAGAAGAAGGAAGAGCAGGAACCACTCGGAAACTAATTTGCGTCTCCCCACCTCCTCCACGACTGCCATGTCTCATAGTGATATGTCTCTGTTCGCTGAATATTTCCAGAGCCAAATGTGGAACCATTTGTATACGCTCAGCTTCATTCCCCTTATATTGAATCTCCACAAATACAAGGCTTTCGCCTTCATATTGCATCGAATGCGTGATCATATACTCACACGAATCTTTGATCATTTTCTTCATAATTGGCACCACACTCGTCAATTGAAGAGGTTCACTTGGAAAGTAGTGTCTTTGCGGCATCGGTTGCACGCTACGGAGAACATATCGGATATCTTCCTCCTTCATATCCAGTAAGCTCACCCATTCATCGATGGTATTTTGGGGAGGTTGGTATTGGACTGCTCCAGTTATGTCCTTTCTGGCTGCAACCAGTTTCAAAAGTTGCTCATCAATCCGCTGTACCTCATCGCTGTATTCATTAGGAATTTCACGTAATTCACTCCAGCCCATATCTAATCACTCTCCTAATTTAATGACATGCCATGCAAATACAATTCGCTACTGTACCTGCATTTCCTCTTCTTTTTCAGTTTATTTAAAAAGGCTCCACTTAACTATAAACGGAAAACTTATAAGGAAAGGACGCCCCTTGGGTCATATTCATGACCTTACGGGACGCCCTTTTTATATTGTCCACCTCAAATGGACATCATCTACTGTTTTGCTTGTAACAATGAGCAAAAATGTATACTTGCCTTAACCAACCTACGCCTGATCTTGGCGAGCAAGCGCGGCTAGCGCACGTAGCGCTGCATTAATCTCGCGCTCCACCGCTTGTCCAACCGCATCCGTATGCGGATCATACTCGGCAGCCAGATCGCTGTCCGCGAATCCATCGATCGCGACAATGGCTCCGGCGCGAGCGCCACGCAGGGTGCTGACGATATAGAGCGCCGCAATTTCCATTTCAGCCGCAAGTGCTCCAGCCTGCTTGTACTTGCGGTGTGGAATCTCTTCCACGCCTGCAAAGAACGCATCCAGTGTTACGGTGATACCAACGCCCACTTTACCTGTAAATGTTGCAGCGTCCGCGCTTTCTTGCTCACGAGCAGCTTCGATCAACGCTTGTGTCACCCCAATGTCCGCTACCGCTGGGAAACCATCCGGTACCAGTTGGCGAGTCAACCCGTCTGTACGAACAGCAGCTGTACTCACAATCACACTGCCTGCCGGATAATCGGTTGTATACGATCCCGCTGTACCTACACGAATCAGAGTTGTTACACCCGCGCGAATCAATTCCTCGAAACAGACAGCTGCTCCAGGTGAACCTACACCATGGCTGACCACAGCGATCTGTACCCCTTCATACAATCCAACAAATGTACGATACTCCCGACTGAATGCCAGTTCTCTCGCCTGCTCCAGTTTACGGGAAATCTTCTCCGCACGTGCCGGATCACCACAGACGATGGCGTATGCCGGCATGTCTTCCGAATGAATCTGCAAAATAGGCATCAACATATCAATCAAACTCCTTCTTCGTCCACTCGTCTTCCGGAATCGGCAGATCTTCACCCGAGAAGCGTTGTTCCTTGAACGGATCGGCAAAATGGTGGAAACCATTCACTTCCCAGAATCCGTTACGGTCTTCGGTCATAAACTCCAGCCCACGTATCCACTTGGCACTCTTCCAGAAGTAAAGTTGTGGCACAACCATACGCAGTGGATAACCATGCTTGGGTGTTAGTGGCTCACCGTTATATTTGAATGCAAGCAGTACATCATCATGCATCAGTTCTTCGAGCGGTACATTTGTCTCATAATCGTGATCCGCATGGATCATAACGTATTTTGCCTCCGGCTTAACCCCCAGAAGCTTCACAAAATCAGAGAAGCGGATACCTTCCCACGGCGTATCAAATTTCGACCAACGGGTAACACAGTGAATATCACTCACCGTGTTCACCTGTGGCATCGCCTGCAACTCAGCCAGGGAGAACACCTTCTCCTCTTCTACTTCGCCGAATACCTTCAAGTCCCAAGTGGACAGGTCATATTCCGGCACTTCCCCTTCATGCAGAATCGGGAATTTCTCCGTCAGCATCTGTCCTGGCGGCAGCCGATCTCCGTGATCGTTACCTGTTTTGGGTGCCGGGGTTTTACTTTTTTTCAAACGTTCAGCCTTGTTATGCAAGTGGAATTCCTCCTTCTTTTACTGTCTCTAACATAGACATTCAGGAATTAACGCGAGCTTCCGCCCGCTTTCAGTGCATCCTGTGCATAAGTACGGTCTTTGAAAAAGAACATCGCGACCAGCGTCACAATATACGGCAGCATCAATGTGAAATGGGTTGGCAGGGAGAATCCTTGCAGACGAATACTCAATGCTTCCATGAAGCCAAACAGTACACTGGAGCCCATCACGCCAAGCGGATTCGCTTGCCCCAGCATCGTTGCTACCAGCGCGATAAAACCACGACCAGCAGTCATGCCTTCGGTAAACATCGTCACCTGACCGAGCGACAACTGTGCTCCAGCCAGAGCGCACAACACACCGCACATCAGAACGGCACCATACTGGATGCCGCGTACCTTGATCCCAATGCTCTGTGCTGCAATCGGGTTCTCACCAACGGAGCGCAGGCGGAATCCGGATACACTTTTGAACAGATAGAATTGCAGTCCAATCACGAGCACAATACCGAGGTAGACCAAGGGACTATGTCCCGATAATACATCGCCCACCCACGGGATGTCCTTGATTAGCGGAATATCCCACTTGGGAAGTCCCACCATGTCTTTGTCGTAGTATGCACCTTTTACATCAAAAATCGCACGCAGTGCAAAGGTCGTCACTCCCGCAGCCAGGAAGTTTAGCGAGATCCCGACCACGATGGCGTTAGCCTTGAGGTTAATACTTATAAAGGCAAAGAGCGCCGAGAATAACATCACAATAATAATGGAAAAGAGTACAGCCAACAGCACATTACCAAACAGATAATTACCGACAATGGCGGAGAACGCACCGATCAAAACCAGTCCCTCGAGACCCACGTTGAACAGACCGACACGGGAACATAAAGCCCCACCGAGCGCTGCAAGCAGGATTGGAGTCATAATCCGCAAGGTTGAGCCAAACATGGCTGCATCAAACAGTTGTTGCATTGGACTTTTTCTCCTTTCTCCGCTTCAGGAATGAATAACCGATCTGAGCTGATACAAATAACGTCAATACAGCCTGGATGACACTGCCAACTTCCAGCGGCACATCCGTATTCCGTTCCATCCCCATGGCACCTGTCTGTAACGCAGCCAGCAAAATAGCTGCTACAGCTGTACCGAGTGGATGCGAGCGGGCAAGCAGCGTTGCCATAATGCCGCTCCATGCGTAACTCGCCGATGACAATGAGCCATCAAGGAAACGGTACTGTGTACCGAGCACTTCCCCTGCACCCGCGAGTCCAGCAAGTCCACCACTAATGACCATGGACAGCATCATCATGCGAATGCGACGAACACCACCGTAGGTTGCAAAGGACGGGTTGCTGCCGAGCATACGGATTTCATAACCGGTCACCGTTTTATGTGTGAACCAATAGATCAGAATAGCCGCTACAATGGCAATGATGAAGCCGGCATGCAGTCCCATGCCCTGGAACAACTTCGGCAACCAGATACTCTGATCAATCATGGGTGTCTGCGCCATCGCTGCTGATCCAGTCCGATCCTTGAATGGATAGGAGACCATGTAGCCGCCAAAATAAATGGCAATATAGTTAAGTAGTAAGGTTGTGATCAACAAGTTCATGCCAAACCGAGCATCCAGCCAACCTGCAAACAGGGACCAGATTCCACCGGCAACAATACCAGCCACAATCGCAGCAATACACACAAACCAGCCCGGACCTGGCAGATAAAGCGCCGTGAGCGCCGCACTGAGCCCGCCAAGAATCATCTGACCTTCGGCTCCCATATTGAAAAATCCGGCACGGAATGCCAATGCTACGCCAAGTCCCGCCAAGATGATTGGTGTGGAACGAGCCAACGTATTGGTGAAGAAGTAGAAGTTGCCGAAGGCCCCTTTCCACATCTCCGCATACGTATCCACCACATTACCGCCAACGATCAGAATCGCCACAGCCCCTGCAAGCAGACCGATGAATACGGCAAGCAGCGGCTGTACGAGTCCGCGAAGTGTTTCTTTTACCCGATTCATATCCGCTCTTTCCCTCCTGCCATTAACAAGCTGATCTGTTCCTCAGTCGCTTCCTCTGCTCTCAATTCTCCGGCAATCTCGCCTTCATACATGACAATAATGCGATCAGATAATTGCAAAATTTCGGACAACTCTGATGAAACGAGCAGAATACCCGCACCCTCACTGCGTTTGCGCAGCAATTCGGCATGGATCGTCTCCATCGCTCCGATATCCACACCACGGGTCGGTTCGGCTGCAATCAGAAACGGTGTATCCTGTGCAAATTCACGGGCAGCGATCAGCTTCTGCAAGTTTCCTCCGGACAGGAACTGTGCCTTGGTCTCCGCAGAACCTGTCTTGATGCTGAACTGTTTGATCCAGCTCTCTACCATCGTTCTTGCTGCTTTGGCTTTGATAATGCCACGTGACTGCAATCGATGATGGTGTCCCATTAGCCCGTTCTCGCGAACACTCGCATCCTTGGCCGCTCCCCACATGTAACGATCTTCCGGAATATGAGCAAGTCCATTCTCCCGGATGCGCCGTACAGGCCAGTTGGTTGTATCCTGCCCGGAAAGCAAGACACGACCACTGTCAGCCTTACGAAGTCCCGCAATGACTTGAATCAATTCAGACTGGCCATTACCCGAGATGCCTGCTATACCAACAACCTCACCTTTTCGTACCTCCATGTGGATGTCCTTGAGCGCCGAACGATCCTTCGCTCCGGACAGATTGACCCCTTCCACCTGAAGCACCGCTTCCGCTGGAACCGATGGCTGCTTGTCCATACGCACAAGTTCACGACCAACCATCAGACGGGACAATTCCTCCACATGTGTATCCTTGGCTTCCAGCGTTCCAGTCACCTGACCATCCCGAAGTACCGTGATCCGGTCGGCTACATCCATGACTTCTTGCAGCTTGTGCGTGATCAGTACAAAGGTTTTGCCCAGTTTGGCGAGAGATTTCATGTTCGCCAGCAGTTCCTTCACTTCCAGCGGCGTCAACACCGCTGAAGGTTCATCCAATATAATGATGTCTGCGCCCTGATGCAGCACCTTGAGGATTTCAACACGCTGCTGCATGCCGAGCGGGCACTCGGACACTTTTTTCCACGGGTCAACCGGCATGCCATATTGTCTGCCCAGCTCGTTCACCTGAGCCGCTGCTTTTTTGCGGTCAAATGCGCCTGCCTTAGCCGGTTCACGTCCGATCACGATGTTCTCCGCCACCGAAAAGGAAGGGAACAGCATGAAATGCTGGTGCACCATGCCGATGCCACTTGCCATCGCCTGGGACGGCGTAGCAAAGCTTACCTCACGTCCACGGACTTTGATTGTGCCTGACGTGGGCTGTTCCATACCGTACAGCATACGCATCAGGGTTGTTTTACCGGCCCCGTTCTCACCAACAAGGGCATGAATCTCACCCTCACGCAAATTAAAACGGATGTCACGGTTAGCGGTGAAGCCGCCGTATTTCTTCGTAATCTGCTCCATCTCCAACAGCATATCTCGCGTTCGCTCCCCTCAGTTCAACTTAAAAAGGTTACACTCGCCACTACGATGACAGAACAACCTTCCGAACGCTGTGCTTCTTCAGGTTATTTCTGTCCTCTTCGTTATCGTGTAAACGATAAGTTGAACATATACTGGTCATTTAATAGCAGCAAAACCGGCTGCCTGATCGGGCAGCCGGCTGATCATTTCCATCACTCATTCATTGAAAAGAACAATCAAAACTATTGTTGCAATGGATCTTTGACTACGATTTTGCCGGATACGATATCATCCTTAATTGCTTTAACTTTGTCGATCACTTCTTGTCCGACAAAAGCATTCAATGGAGATTCACTATCACGTGTAACGTACGTCAGGCCTACACCGTCTTCTTTCAAACCGTAGTTAACAGCGCCTGCTTTGAAGTTGCCTTCTACAAAATCTTTCACAGTCTCATAAGCAACCGTATCGGTTGATTTCAATTGAGACAATACGATATGTTCCGGGTCTTCAACGGTACGGTCCGTATCTTGACCTGAAGTGTAGAAGCCTTTTTCTTTGGCTGCTTCGAACACGCCGAGATCACCTACAGCGGATGCGCCAGCGATGAAGTCAGCGCCTTTGCCGAATTGTACCAGTGCCAATTCTTTTGCTTTGGCCGGGTCATTAAATCCACCTACATAGTTCACGAGGAATTCTGCGTCTGGATTCACGGATTCCAATCCTGCTTTGAAACCTTCCGTATATTTCTTGATCAATGGTACATCCATTGCTGCGATCATGCCGACTTTATCTGTTTTGGTGGACAATCCAGCAGCTGCACCAAGCAGATACGCCCCTTCATATTCACGGAAACCAACGCTACGTACGTTAGGCAGATCCACTGTTGTATCTACAATTGCAAAGGACTTGTCCGGATTTTCTGCAGCAACTTTCTTCAATGCATCTTCTGCCTGGAAAGTGGCTGTAATAATCAGATCATAATTCTCGGCAACCGCAGCACGCAGATTTTGTTCAAATGCTGCCGGGTCTGTCGATTCAATCGTCTTGGTATCTACTTTGAATTCTTCGCCTGCTTTTTTGAAGCCTTCATCCATCTGTACAAAGAAAGGGTTAACCCCTATTTTTTCGGGAAGTACGAGGGCCATCCGAAGAGATTTCTCCGAATCACTGCCTTGGGCGGATTGTTCGTCTTTGGAAGCCGAATTCCCACAAGCTGCCAACAAAATAGCCAACATGATGATCGATAAGACGAACGATAAACCTCTTTTCATTTTGAAAATACCCCTTTTCAACATTCTTTTTTCTTATCCTAGCGGATACTGTCGATCCTTGTCAATAAATCTTTGAGCGTATACACTCAAATAGAATATAATTGACAACTCGCTTTCTACCAAGCTTTGGAAACCGCTCTGTATCAAGCTTTTTTTCGTTGACATCCAGCGCGTCTCCGTGCTAAAGTCAATCCAATTATTCTATTCTGATAGGAATTGTCAGAATTATAACCCAAAGCTGATCATTTTCCAACCCATCTTAAGGAGGCTATTCATTTGAAAAAAATCACCCAGATCACGTTGGCGGCCCTACTTGCCGCTCCGGTAACACTCGGCAGCCTTAGCTTGCCCGCTTCTGCTTCTGCAGCATCTGCAACTCCGGCTAAACCAACCACCTCACAAAGTGTCAAAGGACCGATAGCTCAGGCTCCAGTTGCTTACACGGAAAGCGCAGCGGATTTTGCTCAATTCTTGCAAGCGAAATACAACGTTCAATTGCCGCAACAGATTACCAAAGGTGATTTCATTCAAGCCATTGCAGCCATCACGGAAGCAACTCAAGCAAGTGACAGTGAAGCCAAAACTCCTGTCTTTACCGATCTGTCTTCTGGTGATTCTTCATATGATGCTGCCGTATCCTTATACAATAATGGGGTTCTTACGGGTACAGAAGTACGCGCCAAGGATCAACTGAGCACTTATGGGGCGGTCTTCATCGCGGTGAAAGCTGCCGGATTCAAGGAACTGGCTTATACATATCCTGCAGAGAAAACAGCCAAAGCACTTGCCAAAGTTGGCATTAACCCAAACCGTGTTCAGGGACAAGCCGCACAGGAACTGGCTGCGGCGATTGATACAGGCCTCATTCCCGAAAGCCTGTACCCCGCTCTCCTTAAGGGTGGCGTAGCAAGTAAAGATTTCGCTAATACTTTGCTTGGACGGGTACTGGTTAGTCAAGGGAAATACAAACATGAGATTGGGCGTTCCGGCGATGCGGACATCTATTCCAAACTGTATGCTGCATATCGCACAGCGGATCTGATCGAATCACCTGAGCTGAGAAAGATTGTGGATCAGGCCCTGCGAGATGATCTCGTAACAGGTTATAATCTGAAGGATAGCCGCTTTGATTCCAACTTTATCGATGAACTGACACTTACCTACGGCCACGATAATATTCAACATGCTGTACAGTTGGTTGGTTTGCTGCGTAGTGAAGGCATTGATGCTGATGTGCAATTCCAACCCAAGACATCTGCCTTCATTTATTTGAAGGAATGGGGCGAGCCAAAGGAAACGCCAGACTATAAAGTGACACAGATCGAGAACGGTAACTATATTGCTTCTGCGAAGGAATATGATATTCAGTTCGAGTTCAACAATGTGGCAGACAAAGTTCGCTTCAACGACATTGTGCTGAAATATGCCAAGAAGAACAGTGACAGTACATCGCCATTGATTCTCAGCTCCTGGTGGCAACCGCTGTATTATTCACCAACCGCATTGGCGAACTACCCTGTCATTTCCAATAATAAGATCGCGCTTGGCAATTATTATGCTCAGTCCTTCTCTCTGAAAGAGAATGCCAAAGCCATTCGGGAAGGTTTCCTGAAGCTGGCTCCTGATGCGGATATCACGACATATGACTTCTGGGTGGATCAGCCTTTCTTCAACTATCTGAACGGTGGATCTGAATAAAATAAATTCCGTCTCCAACCGAATTAAAGCTCATATTTTGGCATTATAAACATCCGTCTTTACCGAATTTTACAGGGGTTTCGACCCCTAGATTCGTAAAGGCGGTTTTTTGTTCAGCATTTTGCAAATTTCTTCTACAAAATCATTTTTCTCATGCAGGAATTACCAATATAAGGTCGAATCCTTTATGTACACAAACACGCAATCATATTGCATATCTCCGCACGAACAGGAGTTACTCCATGGTATATGACGGTATTCTACTAGGCTTGATCGTTGGATTTTTTCGGGGCGGGTTGCGGCATGGGCTCAACCAGTTTGCAGCACTCAAGCTGCGAAGTGGCTGGATTTTCCCGGTATTGTTGCTAATCCAGTTCTTTATTTTCTATCTCCAGGAACGATTCGAATGGGTGGCATCCATTAATGGTTATCTCTTTGCTGCCGTCTACATTACAGGGCTCGCTTTCCTGTGGCTCAACAGACACCATACCGGTTTCATGCTCATCTGGATTGGGGTATTTCTCAATTTTGCCGTTATGGCTGTAAACGGTGGGCGCATGCCAGTTTCTGTAGAAGCTTCTGCTGTACTGGGACCCTATTATGTAGACATGCTCAGGGAAGGCGGCGCTGTATCAAAACATTTTATGATGGATGCGTCTACACGTTTGCCTTTTCTCGGTGATATCATCCCACTCTCCAGCCCTTATCCACGGACTCAGGTCATCAGCATCGGTGATGTGGTCATGAACGTTGGCATATTCCTTTTTATCCAATACATGATGGTGAATCGGGACAAAAAGGCTGTGCAACCTGCTAAAACTCATCAGGCTTGAAGAAACAGGTAGACTCCAAGGAAGGGAGGTCTTCTCCATGAAAAAGTTTGAAGGTGTGAAATATTCCCGCATTGTCATCAACGCAATCATCGTGGCTTCTGTCGTTGTAGCATTAACTTCGGGATACAAGCTGGGCGGCTAGTATCCATACCGCCAAACAAGACAAACAGGCTGCCAGCGGCCTGTTTTTTCTTTCTGGATTTTTGGCAGGCAACTTGGTATGTTATACATCTATATAGTATATCCATATACAAGAACACCAATTATATACACATCAAGAGTAGACTAAACCCAAGCAGGAGATTTTTTATGAACTTTATTCGTAACCTTATCCATAAGGCAGATCGAAGCAGTCTGTATGTTATTTTGCTTAGTTGTACCGGGATCGGTGTTTTTCTGTACATGAACAAGTGGTCTTACCTTCATCTAACCACGGCGGATTGGGTTATGGTCTACACCATGCTGGGTGCAGCGTTAATTCTGGATTATTTCACGTTCCAGATTCCACCCAAAGGCAATCAGCAATCCATGGATTCATCGGTATACCTTGCCTGTATATTCATGTTTGGCGGAGCTTTCAGTTTGTCTGTACTGCTTCCTGTCTCCATCATCCTGTTAATCAAAGAGCGCAAGCTCACTTGGTGGAAACACATTGTCAATTTCAGCATCTACAGTCTCATGATTACGGGAGCAGCTGCCGTGTTTGAGTGGACTGGCGGGCAATCGGGAACTCTGGACGGCTATAACCTGATACCTTATTTTGCAGCACTCGCAGCCTACTTCATCATCAACACGATCACACTTGGCTTATTCTTTCATTTCTCAACAAAGGATGCATTACAGCAGATGAAGCGGGCATTCGTTACCGAATCCCTGCTGGTTTATTTATGTACGCTGATTCTGGCGCTTGTCCTGACGATTCTGGTTGTGCACAATGGCGTGCTCGGTCTGTTGTTGTATCTGAGTCTCAGTATTCTGCTCTCCCATGCATTCAAGCAGTTGTTTGTCATGTATCAGAGCATTGAGGAGAAAGCTAATACGGATCAACGCACAGGTCTGTTCAACCATAGTTATTTTGAAAGTATGTTGGAAAATGAACTCACTACCGCTCGTACGCAAGGAACACCGCTCTGTCTGGGGCTTATTGATATTGATGATTTCAAAAAGTATAACGATCGTTTTGGCCACCTTCAAGGCGACAGTCTGCTGGCCCTGCTGGGGGATTTTCTGATGCGAAAGACGGAAGGCACACCTGTTACCGCCTTTCGTTATGGAGGGGAAGAGTTTACTTTGCTCATGCCAGGCATGGAGTTGGACGAATCCTACAGGTTCATGAACAAGCTGCGTAAACAACTGAACGACACGCCATTTGAAGGCGTTGAAGTGTTTCCACACGGTTGTCTCTCCTTCTCTGCTGGCGTTGCGCCCTATCAGGTGGATATGTATAACAAATCCCAGCTTGTGGATCAGGCAGATAAAGCACTGTATTATGCGAAGAAACAGGGCAAGAACAACGTGCACCGCCACGGCAGCAATGATGGCATGGAACACGAGATTGATCTGGTACAGGACGTTCGTGACATCGAGCAGCAGCTCAATCTGTTCAGATACAAGGATATGGATACGTTTAAACATTCCAAACGGGTCTACAAATATGCACTGGATATCAGTGAATTGCTCGCACTGGACAATGCCGAGAAACGTCGTTTCGTGCTGGGAGCACTGATTCATGACATCGGAAAATTGGAGATTCCTTGGTCCATTCTGAACAAAAAGGACAAGCTCACTGCAGAAGAATGGGAAACGATCAAAGGACATGTCACTTGGGGCAAAAAAATGGTGATCACGAACGATCGCTTCGCCGATCTGATTCCGTATATTGAACTTCACCACGAGCGCTATGATGGCAAAGGCTATCCTTACGGCCTGAAGGGTAACGAGATTCCCCGGCTCTGCCGGATGCTGACCGTGATTGACTCCTTTGATGCCATGACGACAGAGCGGCCGTATCAGGAAACCAAGAACGTGGAAGAAGCGATTCGAGAGCTACGCGTATGTTCGGGTTCACAGTTCGATCCGGAGCTTGCCGAGTTGTTCATTCAATATATTGAGAAAAGAACCGCTCAGCAACAGTTGCAGTAATATAAGCCCTGAAAAAGTAAAAGCGCTATCCCCGGTCTGATCGGAGATAGCGCCATTTTCATTTTCATGGAATGAATCGTACACCAGACAACTTCATTCTCGTGCAGATTCTACATTAAGATTTGGTATTCAGCTCATGTGAGGTCTGATGCAGCTCTTTAATCATCTGCTGCAAAAACATGTTGTCTTGGCGACTGATACCGTGCTGATTGTCTTGAACAAGCATCTGATGAATGTTCTTTTTGAGCAATTCACTGCGACGTTCCAATACTTCTTGACTCATGTTGTTGCGTCACTCCTTAACATGTTTTGTAATGAATTCACGTTCTATATTAAGTATAGAGGACCTTCTCCGATAGGGAAAACGGACTCAGCCTTCCTCAGCTGGACACACCAACCCTCACCTAGCGTGACAACATTTCACCCCTTGTCGTTCTTAGATATCCTTCTAAATACTCCCTGATCCTCCCCAGCTTTCTCCAAAGACACAGACTAGGGTCTTGGACAAGCTTGCGTTATAATGATCCCATCCCTGTATAAATCCTGTATAAATAAAGTACCTAATTAAGCTAATCCTAGATCAAAGGAGTTCTGCATTCATGTCCTATAAACAAATTAAATGGATGATTCTGCTGATCCCCACATTCACAGTTGGCATCTGGGAATACATTCGCCATCAGTTTCTGATGCCGTACCTTTCGATGGATGCTGGAAACTGGTTAACACCCGTCATCGTTTACCTCGTCAGCGTGACACTGCTCAGCCGATTGTTCCACATGCTTGAAGGTGCCAGGGCTGCTCTGGAGCAGGAACGTGCAGCGAAAGCAGCGCTGGAAGCTCGTGACCAATTGGCAAGAGAACTTCACGACGGCATATCTCAGTCTCTTTTCCTGCTGTCAGTGAAGACCGATAAAGCCGGCCGTAGTCTGGCAGGGAGCGGACATGAGCATGAGATCCAGGAGATTCAAAAAACCGTGCATGAAGTCAATACATATGTAAGGCAAGCTATTGCCCAGTTGCGTTATGTTCCCTCCTCTACCGTGGCGCCCGAGATTATTTCACTGCATGCGCAGGTCGAAGTGCTCGTCAATGAAACGGTACCTGGTGCACAGATTCATTGGGACCTCAGGGGTGTAACGTTCTCTGCCAAGGAACAAGTGGAACTGCTCGCTTGTATCCGGGAGGGTTTACTGAATGTACGCAAACATGCGCAGGCTACCCGCGTTCAGGTTCACGCAGAAGGTAACCCAATTGCCTGGTTCATTTATATTCAGGATAATGGGAATGGACTAAGTGGAGATCCTCTTCATCTGAAGGATCGGTACGGACTGCGAATTACGAAGGAGCGTGCTGCCGAGATGGGTTGGTCTTTTACCCTCGATTCAAGACCGGGGCATACCCGAATGACGATAGGAAAGGAGCATACTTAATATGGAACATGTACGTGTTTTGGTTGTTGATGATCATGCGCATGCGCGTGAAGCGATCTGTAGCATTTTATCCGAGGACAGCCTGTTTGAAGTAATTGGTACAGCTTCGAATGGACAGGAAGCGCTGGAGCTCACCGGACAGTGGATGCCTGACCTGATCCTGATGGACGTGCAGATGCCGGGCATGGATGGGCTGGAAGCTACCCGTCAGATCAAGCTGCGATTCCCTTATGTTATTGTTGTTATGGTCACGGTCTCGGATGATGTGACCTTTCTGTTCGAAGCATTGAAACAAGGCGCTCAAGGTTATTTGCTCAAAAATCTAACGCCTTCCACCTGGCTGGAGTACCTGCGCGCCATCGTCAGTGACGATGCACCACTCAGTAAGGAACTGGCCTACCGGATTTTGCAGGAGTTTCCCGCACCACGCAGTGAAGATGTGCAAGATAACCCGCTAACAGCGCGGGAGCTTGAGATTCTGCAATGGGTATCCGCGGGATATACCAATCGGGAGATCGCTGATCAGCTCGGTATTTCAGACCAGACGGTGAAGAATCATCTGAAGAACATTTTGCAGAAGCTGCAGCTTGAAAACCGGGTACAACTCACCCGCTACGCGCTAGAGAGCGGGCTTGCAGGACGTAAACTTCGCAAATAAACATTGTTGCTTCGGATTCACAGGTGCGTCAGACATAGGTGAGAAATGACATAGCATTCATGCTTTTGTCACAATTATGTAGACCAAATCGTTTTTTTATAGCCCAATGTAGTCATACGCAGTCATTTTGGACAAAGTTATAATGGGTTAGATTGTGTTTAAAGGCCACGAATGACTACAAATCTATAACCTGAGGGTGATGATTTTTTGATTTTTACACGCTTTACCCTGAAATGGGGCAAACGGCACTGGGCATTGGTCACCAGCCTGTTGCTTGTGTGCTGCCTTGTTATGCCACAGTGGGCATCTGCCCATGCTTATATTGTTAAGGCTTCGCCAGGAGAAAATGAGATCCTCGTAGCTGCTCCGGAGCGGTTGACAATGGAGTTCAACGAATCCTTGCAGACGGCCTTTTATGATATCAAAATTACCGGACCTGACGGCAATCAGGCAGACGATGGAAATGTACAGATCGATGTGGATCGCCCTCATATTCTGGAGACTGGCCTGCAGACTGGACTCGGGAACGGGACTTATGCCGTTAATTGGAAAGCTGTATCTGCCGATGGACACCCGATTCAAGGAGCATATGTTTTCCATATCGGTGAACCATCCGGTTCTCCTGCCGGACTGAGTGATCTTACATCCGGTTCCGGTTCAACAGGTGGGCCGCTGAAATGGATTGTATCCCTGACAGACTGGATTCAGTATCTCGGATTGTCTGTCATTCTGGGGACACTTGCATTCTTGCTGCTGCGAATCGCACCGACATCCATGACAAGAGAACCTATGGACGTTCCGGGTAGCTACAGAATGTTATGGATCAGCTACGCTGCTGCTTCCTTTGCCGCTCTGATCAGCCTGCCACTAAATACGTTATATGAATCTGGTGTGGCTCTGGGCGAGCTAAGCTGGGGACTAATCGGAAGTGCGCTCAAGCTGACATCCTTTGGTCAGATCTGGATGTTACAGATACTCATTGTAATGCTGCTGGCCGTCACGATACTCTCTGGATATGATCGCGATCGATCCATCCGTGCTCGCATCTGGTCTTCTTACGGGTCACTCGTGCTCGTGCTTGGATGGCTGTTCACTCATGCCATGACGGGACATCCAGCTGCGGCGGATCAACGAGCTCTCGCGATTGCCATGGATTTCATACATCTGATCGGGGCAGCCTTCTGGATTGGTGCTTTAACCGCCATGGCGATATGTCTGCCTCCACTCGCCGACAAGCTACCTTCGAAGGTGCGAGGAGAAGTCTACTGGACTGCCATTCGCAGGTTTACCGCTTGGGGGATTGGCGCCGTAGCCGCTCTGGTTGCTACAGGAATATACAGCAGTCTGATTATTCTACCAGCACCTGTGCTGACCTCCTTGTTCACTACAGCCTATGGCCTTGTCCTGATCGGCAAGATCGTTCTGCTGATTGTGATGGTTCTCTTTGCATGGCGTCATGCCAGATTGGCAAGAGCAGCAACGGGAAGCAGATTATCCGGCAGCCTGAAAGCCGAACTTGCTACCGGTGCTGTCATTCTCGCTCTTGCTGCCGTACTGACACACCTGTCTCCAGGACAACCGACTGCGGTCGGACCGTATCAGGAGACAAAGACTACAGAAGACGGCTCGGCGATCACACTTCAGGTGAGTCCCAATGTAACGGGAGAGAACCAATTCGAAGTTGATGTGAAACGAGCAGATGGAAGTATCGTTAACGATCTGGAACAGATCACACTGTCACTCACACATCTGGACATGGATATGGGGATCTATGAGATCACCATTCCGAAAAACGACACCGGTGTGTACAAGGCTGAAGATTACATCTCCATGCCTGGACGTTGGAATATCAAGGTACATCTCCTGACCAAAACGTTGGATGCACTGGATGCCGAATTTGAGATCGACACCGCCAAGCCATAGTTACACAACGTTTATATTGAAAAGTGACCCAATCTAAAATTAGTGTTTCTACAAACTGCAAATGTAGTGAAGGGAATGAAATTGATTCTGGAGAAGCGAAGCTAAAAGCTTTCTGAGTCTACACGAGAACGGAGAGGACAGAAATAGCGTGAAGAAGCGAAGCGTTAGCCTAAAAGCTTTCTGAAAGAAAGCTGCTTCGGAAGCATATGCTATCCCCGGATTTTACCCTTTAAGAAAAGGGAATCAAAAAATCTGGGGATAACAGCGATCGGAGGGTTATTCTGTCATCGAAGTAGCAAGTGTAACCTGCTTTTAATCACTCGAAAGACCATTCGTAACCGAAACGGCCTTTGCAGAATATAAACACTCATTTAAGAAAATGGGCCGCATCATATATGATAAGAACTGAGAGGGGTTATTTATTTTGAAGAAAACATCATGGATTTCCAAACTAACATCCACTATCGCAACAGGTACCGCAGCATTCATGTTATTCGCCGGATTCGCGAGCGCTCATGTTACCGTTAGCCCATCCGTTGCACAGACAAGCGCATGGCAGACGTACACGATTAAGATTCCATCCGAGAAAGAACTGCCTACAACCAAAATCACCATGAAAGTTCCGGAAGGTGTTGCATTCAAGCAATATCAACCACTGGCAGGCTGGAAAATCACCACAGAGAAGAACGATTCCAATGAAGTCACATCGATCACATGGGAAGTTGATGGCGATAACGAAGGCATTCTGGCAGGACAATTCCAGCAGTTCAACTTCGTTGCACAGAACCCTAAGGCGGAAGCTGAAGTAGCTTGGGATGCCTTCCAATACTACAGTGATGGTAGCATCGTAGAATGGACAGGCCAACCAAGTGACGCCAACCCGCACAGTATCACGACTATTAGCGAAGATCCGGCTGCTGCTGATAATGCTGCGGCAGGTGGCGGACATGATAGTGCAGGTACAGAAGGAACCACTGGGGATAATGCAGCTACCGACGATAGCAAAGCAAATGATGACACCACGCTGGGCGATGCACTTAATGACACCGTTACAGGTGAGCCAAACAACACGGATACAGATCCGGGTACACTGAAGCTTCAACAAGCAACATTGATCGTATCCATTCTGGCTCTGATCCTGTCCTTCTTGGGGATTGCGTTGGCTACACGTCGCAAAAAACGTTAAGAACTAACTTACATTTTTACAAAAAAATGAGAAAAATTCAGATAACAAAGAAGCCTATGGCATACGGGATCAAACCCGATGTGCCATAGGCTTTTTAGCTATCATCATCTTGATTGGCTACCCATGTTCTTTACAATACGTGGTTAAAGCACTAATCATGCCGCTCCACATTCACACTGATATCCACGCTGATTACCATCCGCAATATGGCATCAGCCAAACCACTCTTTAGCTAGCGTTCCTGATCCGTCTGGATCATGATCTCAATGTATTGCAGCAAGCTTTTCTTCTGCTGTTCGATGGATTGAATACGTCTGGACAGGCCCGCAAAAAACTCTTCAATCTGCTGTCTTGTATGATCTGCGGACTGCCCCTTCCAATCGTTCAGGCGACTGTATAGCGCCCTCGCTTCCTGTTCATCGGCTTGCAGACGGGCAAGCAGCTGTGTCAGTTCTTTTTCCGCAATTCGAAGATCATTCAATTCCACCAGCAATTGTCCACCCACTTGCGTTCCCCTCCCCCATGTACGTGATATCGACATTAACCAACCTGGTTCCTAATTAAAATGAACCGGACTCTCGTCTGCCTGCCGGAAGGCATCTGCTTTCTCATCAATAAAGTTCAAGAACTGGCTGGTATGTTTCATATGCCATGTGCTAAGTTCTTGAATCGACGCGTCCAGTTGGGTGACAATCGGCTCCAGCCTGCGACTGCGGCTCGTATGCAGATATTGGGCCATGCGGGTTCGCACCTGATTCAGCTCCGCATTGCACTGTTGTGCATTTTGCTTCCACCGGGAAGCGACACTTTTCAGTTCTTCCGGCGTTACCTGAATTAGACCTGAAGCCGCAGCAGCCGAAGCCATACCTCCACCGCCGCCAGACTTGGAACGTAACGGACCGAAGTTCTTGCTGAACGGTCCCATGTGATCCATAAGGCGCGGTGAATAGCGGATTCTCTCTCCAGTAATCGGATCGTACAGGTCATTGGATATGTAACCATTTTTGAAATCATATTGATCCAGACTGTGATAGTTTTCCCCGCCAAATGAGTTCTTGGCCTTATCGATAATGCCCACTCCATCATTTGCATCCTCATAATTGGAATTAATGTAGAAGGTCGATCCTACATGCCGGTCATATCCTCCCAATGTTCCGCTGGCTACCAGATCACTGGGATTGGCATAGTTCACAACCTGCCCGTCAAATGCACCCGCTTCAGCCCGGCGCCGCATTTCTGGTGTCAAATTACCCATTACCGATGGTGCACTGAACGTCACGGCTGGAATTCCGGTATAAGCAGATGCATATTGTGCATTTCCCCCGCCCAAGGAATGTCCGGTCATCGAGAAATTCAGATCCTTATGCTTGTTCTGCATGTGATTTGCGTAGTCTTCGGATTGATACATCTGATTGGCCCAGCCTGTAGGGGAAACGGTTTTTTCAATATCCTTTACGCGATCACCCGTCCAGTTCTCCACGTCTCTTACCCTGTCACCAGCCCAATCCTCCACTTTGGATATGCCCGTGAAGTCCTTGACGCCTTCGACCCCTTTGTCGAGCCAATCCGGCGTAAGATTATTAACAAAATTCCCGGCTTCCTGCTGACCCTTACGAATCAATTCTCCGCCCCCAATGCGGCCATCCATGACAAAGTCAGGTACAGAGCGATCCAAGGACGCACTTCCTTCTGTACCACGATAAGCAATGACCGCTTCCTTGGTCTCGGGATTATAAAATGTTACAGCATCAAAACCGGAAAATTTGTTGCTTTCCGTCCCCTCAAGGACCTCCCATCCGGGAAGTTCCGTTAATTTGTCTCCAGCCTTTTGATCCTGGTAGGCTAGATCAGACATCGTTTTATACGTTTCATCATCAATATTGGACCCGTTACTCAATAACTACACCTCCCTTTATTTGGCGTATGGATCGTGTCCCTTGGCCATCATCACTTTCTCAATCTCAGGGCTAATGACCAGATTCTTGGTTACCTTCTTTTTGTAGTCGTACGATATGCCAAAGCTCTGATCTTCATGATCTTTCACATGCCCTTTCAGCCCAATCTGGGACACTGCCATTTCCGGCAACAACTCTTTGCTTGTAATCACAACATCCAGTTCAAACTTCTGCTTGAAGTGCTGAATTACGGTTGCTTCAGCTTCTTGGTATAGAGCTTCCTTCTCACTTGCATTCATGTTCTGACAACCTCCCAGAAATATAGTAAACACTATCATTAGTGTGAATAAACCCTTCAACCATCCTACACGTTTAATACGAATCCCCCCTCTTGGTAGAATCGAGGCATTCACTATATGTGAAGTACACCCTATTCATCTGTTACCTGCATCATAGTACAAAATCAACATGAGCCATATCGGCTAACAGGATCGTTTTCATGTAACTTTCTTCCTATATGATTCAAGTAGGACACTTTGGTGTACATTACCCACTTTCCTAATTCTTGTATCAAGAACATGATAATTTCCCCATCCACGACAAAAAGAGCCTGCTCCTCGAAAGAGCGGCCCTATTTTTACATGATTTACTGTTATGCCAATGCCATCTGCAGCGCAGTCAGCGCAATCCCGATAACAAATCCGGTAACAGCTCCGTTGATCCGAATCCATTGCAGATCCTGTCCAACCTTATCCTCAATCATCGAAACCAAAGTGGCATTGTCCATTTTGTCCACATTTTCGCGTACCAGTTTACCGATTTTGGAATGGTTTTTCTCCAGCAGTGTTGTGACGCCATTTACGATCTTGGCATTCATGCCTGTCATCAACTCGTCATCTGCCCGCAGATCAACCAATACCCGCTCAATGGCAGGCAGTGCATACGTATCTACATACTGTCCATCTTCCATCGCAGCGAGCGCCTTGTCTCTCAGTTCGATGAGTTTGTTCAGCACCGTTTCCTCTGCGTTCCAGCCCTCAAGCATATTGTTCTTCCAGCTGTTGATTCCATCTTGCATAGCCTCGCTCATCGCCAAACGCACCGTCTGGGTACGTACCATATCAAGCACCTTGTACCTTAGAGCGCTACCTTCACGTTTCATATCCTCTACCCGATCGAAGAGATATCCTTGTAAAATGCCACCCAGACGCTCCTCGTTCATATAACCCAAGAACGCATTCATCGCAAACTGCATCAATCCGTTCATCTGAATGCCGCTGATGGCTTTCATGCCGCTTTCACCTAAAAACATGATTGTCTCGGGCTTAACCAGCCACTCCTCGGCTTGCTTCAGTCCGTAGTCCAGCGCTTTGGCATCGTAGCCCCGCTCTGTCATCTGGTGGGCAGCCCGTTCCAGAATCGGACCCAGATCAAAGGCGCCCGCCTGTGACTTGATCTCACGTGCCACGAGCGGGGCAATCTGCTCTAACGGCAGACCCGCCAGAATTCGTTTGCAGAGTGTATCAATCATGATCTTGATCCCGTCACTGTGAAGCTCACGTGTCAACGTATCGAGCACCGTCTCTGCTGCTTTGAAATCTGCAATTTTCTCGGTAATGCTGTCTTTGTTGAGCAAGTTATTCTCTACCGCGGAGACCAGACCTTCCGTCATTTTATCCCGATTTTTTGGCAACAAAGCTGTATGCGGAATTGGAATACCCAGCGGGTGACGGAATAGTGCGGTAACTGCGAACCAGTCGGCAAGTCCACCCACGAGTCCCGCTTCAAA
The DNA here is from genome assembly GCF_038004485.1 of Paenibacillus sp. FSL R7-0026. Taxonomy (NCBI): domain Bacteria; kingdom Bacillati; phylum Bacillota; class Bacilli; order Caryophanales; family Paenibacillaceae; genus Paenibacillus; species Paenibacillus sp. FSL R7-0026. The sequence continues at coordinate 458,723 of NZ_JBBORG010000001.1, read as the reverse complement.
TGATCCTACCAGCAACTTGCCCACAGGAACGCCCTGGAACGGCAAGGATGCAGCAAATCCCGCTCCCATTACTACGAGAGACCAGGCAGCTGCTTTTTTGGTTTGTTTAGGTTTAGCCATTGTATTCTTGCTCCTTTATCGTTAATCGTACGGCCCGGCCTGTACCCGATTCCGCACTTCGTCTGTTCTTATGTAAAACTCTCCAATTACAAAGTCTTGACTTCCATATTTCGTATACTTCATCTTATCACCCACAAGCGTCAAAACCAAACCTCTGGTTGAAGAAAAAGGATAATAGCGGTGTTTACTTCGTAAAATGGATCGCTCCCTTTTCCAAGACCAGGAAGATTTTAGTATAATCATTCAAGACGGCCCTTCGATATCGATTGGCTACTGAACAGCAGGGTAATTACATAGTGGAACAATGAATCAATAAGAGGAGGAATTTCGGACCATGAAACACGTGCAGGACACAACCACGCTCTATAACGGAGTCAAAATGCCATGGCTGGGTTTTGGGGTATTCAAAGTTAAAGACGGAGACGAAGTCGTTCATGCTGTCAAAACAGCCATTCAAGCTGGTTATCGTAGCATCGACACAGCCAAAGCGTATAACAACGAAACAGGTGTTGCTCAAGGTATTCGTGAATCTGGAGTAGCTCGTGAGGATCTGTTCATTACCACTAAAGTATGGAATAGCGATCAGGGATATGAATCCACGCTAGCTGCTTTTGAAGCCAGCATGGAACGACTCGAACTGGAGTATCTGGATCTCTATCTTATCCACTGGCCGGTTAAGGGCAAGTACAAAGATACATGGAGAGCGCTGGAGAAACTCCATAAAGAAGGACGCATCCGGGCGATCGGTGTGAGCAACTTCCAGATTCACCATCTGGAAGACTTGATGATCGATGCCACGATCAAACCAGCAGTTAATCAGGTGGAGCTTCACCCACTATTGATTCAGTCAGAGCTTCGTGAGTACTGCAACAAACATCAGATTCAGATCGAAGCCTGGTCTCCGCTCGGACAAGGTCATCTGATGGATCATCCGTTGCTGAAGGACATCGCAGCCAAATACAGCAAGTCCCCGGCACAAGTGATTCTGCGCTGGGATCTGCAGAACGGCATCGTGACCATACCGAAATCCGTCACGCCTGAGCGTATTCGCGCGAATGCCGATCTCTACGATTTTGAGTTAACTTCGGAAGAAGTAGAGCAGATTAACGGTCTGAACGAGAACAAACGCTTTGGTTCTGATCCAGACAACTTTAACTTCTAATATAAGCAGATTAATTCGATTACACCCGCCTTCGATCTTGGAAGAGCGGGTGTTTTGATATGTGATGTTATAGGCAAACTATTCGTTGATAAGAATGGAGGCGAGGCTCGTTATCCTGTTCAGGGCCGAAAGAAAAAAAGTTTTTTGAACGTTTAGAACTATTTTGTCTCCTCATCAGTCTAACGAGTGTCAAGCGAACTCAAGCACTTATATAGAATCCAGGCCTGGAACGCGCGGTGACTTGAATATTTAGGTTTATCAGGGGGGATCAGGAGTGATTAGACTGAACCATAGAAAGACAAAAGAAGAACAGTTCAGCGAAAAAATAACAGAGATTCAAAATAAATTATATCGACTGGCATACTGCTATGTTAAAAATGAACAAGAAGCGCTGGATATCGTATCCGAAGCGGTCTATAAAGGGTACATCGCTTATGGAAAGATGGAGTCCATGACTTATTTTGATTCCTGGATGTCACGAATTGTGATTAACACAGCGATAGATCATATTCGACGCAACCAGCGAGTGACCTATATGGAGGATCATGCGCAGGAGTTTGTGGCTCCAGAGCGAGGGGCATCCGCGGAAGAGAAAATGGATCTGTATGATGCACTGGATCGACTCGTGCCCGAAGATAGAGCCTATATTATATTAAAGTTCTTTGGTAATATGCGTTTCCGGGAGATCGCTGAAGTGCTCTCCCTGTCGGAGAATACCGTTAAGTCAAAATTCTACCGGATTATCAACAAATTAAAAATGGATTTAATCGAAGGAGAGGTTGGAGATCTATGACAGGTAAAGAACGTTACGAAAACATTGAAATTCCAGCTCAACTTACAGATGTTATTCGTCAAGCCCAGCAAAAGGCTGCCGCTCGCAAAAGCTCCTCCCGTATCATTCGCTACGCTTCCATTCTGGCAGCATGTGCCGCTTTTCTGTTCATAGTCAACATTCCTACTGTCGCAAACGCCATGGTCAAAATACCTGTGGTCGGAACGATTGTTCAGGTACTTCAATTCGGCGATGGCGGCAAGATTACCGATGGAGTAACTGTGGGATCGGAAGCAACCGAAAATACGCTAAAAATCAATTTTAGCACCGACGAGCAAGATCAGACTAATGATGCACCCCATTATAATGTGGTACACAAAGAAGCACCGAATCGTATCCTCTTCACGTTTAGCGGTGCACGTTACATGGATATAGAGAAAGTCAAAGCCGACTTCATGACCCAGCCTTTAGTGAAAGATGTTTATGGTTCCATGATTTTAGACGACTCTTCCGTCGGATTCGTAGTTGTTTTAAAAGAAGGGGTACAGTATGCCGTAACGGAGTTCAAGAACCCTGGATACCTGGAAGTGAAACTGACTTTTGACGGTAAACCGGTCACACCTCGGAAGGTATACTCTCTCCGTACAGAATCAATGCCTTTTGGAGAATCGATGGGTATAATTAAAGAATCCTATCCGGATGAGGACATCTCTTTCCTCAAAACGTCCACTGGTGAGTTTACAGCAGTTATTGGAGAATATCTTACCGCTGAAGAAGCTGAACAGAAGCTCAAAGAACTCGCTCAGCAACCGGATTATCATGAGGAGTTTTATGTGGACAGCTGGATAAGTAACGAGAACCCGAAGTGATCAGTTATTGCCAAAAGTGATGCTTATTCAAAAGGGAATGATCTATCCCTGAACTGGGTACAAACCTTAGCATACTTAATACGCTCAATCCAAAAAAATCCCGATTCGGATGCCCTGAGCATCTCCGATCGGGATTTTCACATATCAAAACCTATTCGCCTTTGGATACCAGCTTGAAATCATCAAAGTGGAAACCTGGCGCTACTACGCAAGTTACCAGTACAGGCTCATCGCCCAGTGGACGCGCGGTTTGCCATACGCCGGCAGGAACGAGCACCTGTGGTGATTGCCCCGCAGCAATATCCATCCCCAGAACAAGAACTTCCTCGTTCTCAGGATTCTCCCCGTTGCCGCCCAGCTTCAGTTCAACCGGACTGCCGCTGTGCCACAGCCAAAGTTCATCGGACAGAACCGTGTGCCACTCGGAGATTTCATGTGCGTGTAGCAGGAAATACGTGGAACTTGCCGAGAATCGTGGGCCGGAGTATGTATCCGGCAGAACGGACTGTGGAATCTGATAAGATGCCTTCCACTCTTCCTTATACCAACCGCCTTCAACGTGAGGTTGCATATTGAGCGCAGCAACCAATGGCGATAATTCATGTGTCGTCATAACCTGTTTCCTTCCTTCCAAATCATATTGGAGACACTCCTTAACCAGAGTTTCGCCTCTCTCTCCCTACTCTAAAACATCATTCAAGTTTTGTCACCTTGACAGCACACGATTTCCAATGATAGCGTTTACAAAAAGATGGATGTTCCGTTATGATATGGATATCGTTGTTAATCCGTGAAGCAGAGGGGAGCTGTACCATGAGTCTCATAGAGGATCGGATTGGACCCAAATACCGAATTGGTGAACATTCATTTACCATTGAACATATGCGAAGACATGATGGAAATGGTATGCCACAACCTCACGCTCATCCATTCTACGAACTGTATTACTTACTTGAAGGTGAACGAGTGTATTCCATGAATGGTCAGATACTGTCCGCCCGCAAGGGTGATTTTATTCTGATTAATCCACACGATGTACATACCACTTCCAAAGGAAGTATTCCCGGCTTCGAACGGATATTAATCGGTTTTTCGCCTGCTTTTGCAACGGGGATGGAACTTGGCATATGTGGTCTTCTGCCTTTTAATTGTTCAAGACTCCTTCGCCTGCCTGAAGCGGAACAGCCCGAGATGGAGCGTATATTGTGGCAGATGCTGCAAGAATGCAAAGAGCGACGCCCTCACTATGAGATCGCCGTAAGAAGTCTGCTTGCCCAACTTTTGATCCGTATTCATCGGGTAGAGGAGAACATCCGGCAGTCATGCCCCGGTCCCTTGCATCCGATGCAGGACAAAATCAGTGAAATTGTCACTTATGTGAATAAAAACTATACCGAACCACTTACGCTGGAGGGTGCAGCAAATCGTTTTTATATCAGTCCATCCTATCTGAGCCGAATGTTCAGCCGGTTTACCGGGTTTCGCTTTAGCGAATATTTGCGGGTTGTTCGTGTCCGGGAGGCACAACGAAGATTGCTGACCACACAAGAACGTGTCCAGATGATCGCAGAGAAGGTAGGATTTGAGCATACGGCTCATTTTAACAAAACATTCAAACAGGTTACCGGTACAACACCGCTGCGCTATCGCAAGGAACACCGGTAGATCATCAGATAACTTCATATAAAAGCCGAGTGGGTGGCCTCGCTCCAGAGATTACGTACTCCTTATATCAAAAAGCATCACGAATACTGGATCATGGCTGCACCACTACGGCTGAATTGGACCAACTTGTATAAACCCTACTACATACCTTTTACCTCCGAATGATCACACCACTTCGTACCTCGGGACCCACAGAGATCTGACGACCGTCTGTGTCAGCATCGCCTTCACGACATACAATGCCTGCGGACTCGTGTCCGGTCACCATCAGAAGTCGGCCATCTGCGCCTTTGCCATGAATGCTCTCTAACTCTGCCCCTTTGCACTGGTGCAAATGAACCAGCGGACCTTCCGTGATCTGCGCCTGCAATTCAGCGATATGCAAATGTTTCGCATGAGCACATTGGATACCACAGCGAGCTTGCACATTGTAACGCTGGATGATCACCCCATCCAAAGGCAGTTCCGGCAATCCACTCACAAGCAACGCAGTGTCGGCACCGGCACAGACCACATCCGATATTCGAATATCCCGGAACACTGGCGTCTCTTCACTAATCTCCTGAGACAGATCACTGCCCCGTCCAGACCCTTCCTGATTTGCATAGAAAAAGGAAAACGAGATCGCTTCCATAATGATATCTTTCATATATATGCGCTCAATCTGAATATCCTCTACCACCCCGCCGCGTCCACGTGCGCTTTTGAAGCGAAGTCCAATGTCGGTTCCGATAAATGTACAATCCGACACACGCACATGCCGCACACCGCCGGACATTTCACTGCCAATCACGAAACCACCATGCCCATGATACACCGTGCAATCTCGAATGGTGATGTACTCCGATGGAAGACCCAGCTCACGACCTTCGGCATCCTTGCCTGATTTCAGACAGATTGCATCATCGCCAACATCGAATACGCTTTGCTCCACCACCACATGACGGCAGGATTCAATGTCCAACCCATCTCCATTCTGTGAGAACCACGGATTCCGTACGCTCACGTTACGAATAGTTACATGCTCAGATGCCCAGGGGTGCAGATTCCATGCAGGCGAGTTCTGGAACGTTGGACCGTCCAGCAATACCCGGTTACATCTGCGCAAGCTGACCATGTTGGGACGTAAAAAGTCTCTGACTTCTTCATAGGCAGAGACATCACGTACCTGCTCCTGATGCAATCGATTTGCGATGGTGCCGCCTTCAAGTGCAGCTGTGGTAGGCCACCAGATTTCTTCATCTCCGCCGGATTGCTCTACAACACCACCGGAAGCGACCAATTGGTTCCATTGTGAAGTGGTCATTTTGGAGCGTTTCACCGGACGCCATGCCTCCCCGCCCCCATCCCATATCCCCTCACCAGTAATCGCAATATCCTCCAGTTGATCACCATCGATCGGGGATTGGCAACGTACCACTTGCCAACCTTCGAAGCTTGATGCAATTAATGGGTATTGATCAAAATCTCGGCTAAACGTAACCAGTGCCCCTGCTTCCACATGTAGCTCGATACGGCTACGCATTACAATCGGGCCTGTGAGCCATACCCCGGCAGGAATTACGATTCTCCCACCTCCTGCTTCAGCACATGAAGCGATGGCAAGTCGGAACATCTCCGTATTATCTGTTACGCCGTCTCCAACAGCTCCATAGTCTGTAAGCTGAAAATCCTGAGCAGGAATGACGGGCAAATTAGCTTCATAAGCTCGAACATCGGACTGGGCACTTGCTCCTGTCGACATTGGGGAGTGATATGTATTCATCGTGCAGAATCATCCTCTCTACATGTAATGGAATTGTTATGGGATCAATACATCGCTTTTACTTTCCTTACTTACGTTCAAACGGACGCTCTCTCGCTCCATCATATCAATGGCATGACGTGTAGGGTTGAGCTTTCTTGCCATGTACACGTGGAACTTGATGCTATTTGTTTTGTTAATCAGAGTCATAAATCAAACATCACTTTCAGTATACTCTATACAACTATTCCAAAGGTTGGAAAGCAACTAGGAGAATAGATTCATTTTTCTGTCAGGATTCGTCACAAGGAGTTTAATAACATGACAGATATATAACACATTTTCTGGCTATAGCCCTAGGGAACCCATTACTTATGTCATGTTTTATCACAAACCAATTGCCATAAGCAGGATGACTATGTATGATTAAATAACTAGTTTCAATTTATTCCTTATTATTCCTTTTACACACAGACGTTGCAGAAAGGATGGGGTGTACTCTTGATTGAATTTAGGGGTGTCCAGAAACATTTCGGTCATTTTCATGTCCTCAAGGATATCCATCTTCACATTGAAGAAGGAGAAGTCGTCGTCATTATCGGACCTTCCGGCTCCGGCAAAAGCACGTTACTCCGCTGTATTAACCGCTTGGAGACCATTACCGAAGGTGAACTTGTCGTCAGTGGGATTCCTCTACATCAGAAAAAGGTGGACATTAACCTCTTCCGCCGTGACATCGGCATGGTATTTCAACACTTCAATCTTTATCCTCACAAAAAAGTCATCGATAACATTACCCTTGCACCCATGAAGGTGCGTAAACAACCCAAAGAACAGGCAGCCGCAACAGCAATGAAGTATCTGACCCGGGTGGGCATTGCCGACAAAGCAGACAGTTACCCCTCCCAGTTGTCCGGTGGACAGCAACAACGGGTAGCCATCGCCAGAGGACTCGCCATGGAGCCCAAAATCATGCTTTTTGACGAACCAACCTCTGCTCTCGATCCCGAGATGATCGGGGAAGTCCTCGATGTCATGCGTTCCCTTGCCCATAATGGCATGACCATGGTCGTTGTTACCCATGAGATGGGATTCGCACGCGAAGTTGCGGACCGGGTCATCTTCATGGACGAAGGCCGAATTGTAGAAGAGGCCAACGCTGCTGAATTTTTTGACAACCCCAGAGAAGAACGAGCACAGCAATTCCTGAGCCGTCTGATTCATCATTGAGAATAATTCACTATTCCATTTTGAAAGGGGTCTTTATTCATGAAGAAATTATTGAAATGGCCATCATTTATGCTTGTCCTCATTCTCTCCCTTGTATTGTCAGGTTGTAGTACAGGTACAGATACACCTTCAGCGAGCGGTGGTGGCGACGCCGAGGCGAAAGGCACGATTGAGCGGATTAAGGAACGCGGCAAGCTCATTGCCGGTGTGAAATACGATACGAAGCTGTTTGGCTTGAAAGATCCTGCAAGTGGCAACGTTGAAGGGTTCGATATTGATATCGCCAAAGCACTCGCCAAACAGATCCTTGGAGATGAGACAAAGGTTGAACTGAAAGAGGTCACTTCCAAGACGCGTATTCCCATGCTGCAAAATGGAGACATCGACATCATCATCGCCACGATGACAATTACGGATGAGCGTAAGGAACAGGTGGATTTCAGTGATGTTTATTTTGAAGCAGGCCAGTCCCTGCTGGTGAAAAACGACAGTGCAATTACCGGCCTGGAAAGCCTCAGCGGGGTGAAAGTACTCGCGGTGAAAGGCTCCACATCCGCTCAGAACATTCGCGAGAAAGCCCCGGATGCTGAGGTGCTTGAATTCGATAACTATCAGGATGCATTCACTGCTCTCAAAGCAGGTAAAGGCGAAGCGCTGACCACAGATAACATCATCCTCATCGGTATGCAACAGACGGATAACAGCTTCCAATTGGTTGGTGGCAATTTCACAAGCGAACCTTATGGTATGGCCATTCGCAAAGGCGACACTGCCTTCGTGGAGGAAGTCAACGCGCTGCTCAAAAGCATGAAAGACAGCGGGGAATATGACACATTACATGAGAAATGGCTGGGCGCGAAGCCCGAGTAACCCGAATTAAGATAGGTAAGCGGCGAATTCGTCTGCTGGATGCGAAGCATGAGCAGACGTAATCGCCGTTTCTACATCTGGAGAACGGAGGCTTCGCCTATATGGGCACATTGGATTTCAGCGTACTGATGCGACACTCGGATCGTTTTCTGGAAGGATTCCTGAATACGATTCAAGTGAGCATTATGGCTCTCATTGGCAGCTTTATCCTTGGCGCGATCCTGGCTATCTTTCGGATTTCCCCTGTGAAACCGCTGAACTGGATCGGCACGGCTTTTGTGGAATTTATCCGAAACATCCCATTGCTGTTGGTTGTGTTTTTCTTCTATCTTGGACTGCCTGCACTCGGCATTTCGCTGGATGGGTTTGTCTCCGGCACTCTGGGCCTAACCATCTATACGGCCGCTTTCATTGCCGAAGCGATCCGAGCGGGCATTCAGACGGTGCCGCGTGGACAACTGGAAGCAGCAAGGTCTTCCGGCTTGTCCTATGTACAGGCCATGAACCTGATCATTCTGCCCCAGGCCATCAAGATTGTGTTGCCGTCCATCGGCAACCAGTTTATCAATTTGGTCAAAAACTCATCCATTCTTGCCGTTGTCGCCGGTATGGATCTTATGTATTTTGCCGACCTGGTTAACTCGGATACGTTCCAGCCGCTAAGTGTGTACACCATTGTTGCGCTGTTCTATCTGGTGCTGACGCTACCACTCAGCTTCCTGGTGCATTATATGGAGCGCAGGTTTGGACAGAGCGATGCAGAGGCGCGCAGCACCAAGGGCAAACCGAAAAAGAACAAACCGGCAGGTCAGGTCACCATGTAACTGATCGACTTGTACCTCCGCAGATTTTTAGGGAGAAATATCGGCTTGTCCATGTGGTTTAAATGAGTACTGGATCGTCTGTGTTTTACTGGCATTGGTGATCATGTCACAGTGCATATTGTAATTCACTGCTACGGTGCTTGAGTTGCTTTATACACAGTCCATGCCCCATCTATTGATCTTCGATATTCCATTCCTACATACAGAAGGAGGCTAATAAAATATGGACTTTAGCGGGGCCTATGCGTGGCCCAACCTTCGTTTCCTGCTTCAAGGATTCCTGATAACCCTGCAGGTAGCAGGGTTATCCATTATATTCAGCTTTGTGCTCGGCACTGTGCTGGGTACGATCCGGTTTACCCGTATCCCTGTTCTGTCACAGATCGTGGCAGTGATCGTGGATACGATCCGGAATCTGCCGCTGTTGCTCATCATTTTCTTCATCCACATGGTACTCCCGCAGCTCGGGATTAAAATGTCCGTCTTCTGGTCCACAGTTGTTGGACTGAGTCTGTTTGAAGGCGCGATGATCGCCGAGATCGTCCGTAGCGGTCTGAAGTCCGTTGAGCGCGGTCAGGTGGAAGCTGCCCGCTCCTCGGGCCTCAGCTACATGCAGACTCTCGGTGGCATCATCATGCCACAGGCGCTACGCCGCATGTCTCCGCCGATGGTCAGCCAATTCATCTCACTCCTGAAGGATACTTCACTGGCGATCATCATCTCTCTGCCGGAGCTGATGCACAACGTGCAAATCCTTGGCGGTCAAAGTTTCGATTACATTATCCCGGCCCTGCTGCTCGCAGCCGTATTGTATTTTGTCATCAACTACGCGCTGTCCATTGTCGCAAGACGACTTGAGGCACGGATGAATTGAATGAATGAATGAATGAAGCGCTGAGAATAAGGCATGAGATAATACGAAACATGAAGGAGCATGACGGAACCGAGACCTCGTGATTGATTAGATGCGAAGGACTAGATATGAAGGATAGAACCAATGGATGAAAAGAATGAGAGCGCCCCAAAGACTCTAAACCCACCTAGCAGTGTGATTTGGAGTCTTTGGGGCTACAGTTATGCTCATCAATTCACGAGCTTCCCACCAATTTGTAACGAACTGAGGGAAGCTTATTTAGCCTTTTTCGGGACATTTCCTAATCTAACGAATCGTAGACGCTCTATTCTTCCGATTCACCCTGCTTTTACCCCCTATTTCAGGGTTTTGAGTAAAATAACTTCACTGAGATTCGTTACATTTTCCATTTCAGCTTATAGCCCCGTATTAGACGTCTCAGGTTCGTTAAAATTTACACCACCGCGAATTAAATAAACACCCACTCCCACTATTAATGATTCACCCGATTTGCCCAATTCGTCCACAATCAACTCATCTGCTAGATCGCCGCTCCGTTGTGACGTAATTCCGCCTGTAACAGCTCGATCGGCAGTTCCACCGGGTCCAGCTTCATCTTCACTGTGAGTGCAGCCGCTGTTCCCGCGGCCTCCCCGGTAGCCATACAGCTTGGAGTCAACCTTGTCGTTGCATGCGCCTCATGTGTGGTGGAGATGCAGCGTCCTGCCGCCAGCAGATTGCGGATATTGCGAGAGATCAGACAGCGATACGGAATATCATATGCCCCGTCTCCCTCTATAAAGGCAGCCACAACGCCTTGACCCGAAGGGTCATGAATATCAATCGGGTAACCGCTTCTAGCGATCACATCGTCGAACTTTCGTCCTGCAACCACATCAGCCTTGGTCAACGCATAATGCCCAATGATTCGTCTGGATTCACGGATACCAATCTGCGGCGCTACTGCCGAGATCGAAGCCCGTTCAAATCCAGGCACATCACGCTGCAAAAACTCAGCGATCATCAGCACCTGCTTCCGCCCTTCCTGTTCCGCAGATGTCAGATCCTCGGCATCCGTCGCATCAAGTCCCTGCACCCGCGTACAATTAATCAGCACTTCATCCTCTGCCGGTCCGGTAAAAAACAACACCTGGTCGCGATTAATCGGCACATCTGCTTTTTTCCACTGGGAGTAGAAGCCACTCACCCCTGTTAACGGAATGCTGTCCAGTTCAGCAAAGGGAGTTTTCACATAGAAATCCTCCGGGTGCTCCAGCATGTATTGCTTCACTCGTCCAAGATCCACACCACGCATGCGGAATTTCATGGTCATCGGCTGTGACTGATGGTCGCCATCTCTCCCCTTTGCCACAGAAGCACCCGCAAGATAAGCCAGATCCGCATCACCACTTGCATCCACGAATACGTTCGCCTGGAACTCCTTTCGTCCAGACTTGTTGGTCACTCGCACCGCTTCCACCATATCATCTACAGCGACCACCTCGTCCACAAAGCTGTGTAACAGCAGCCGGACACCAGCCTCCTGTAACATCTCTGCCGCAACCACCTGAAAGATGGCTGGATGGTACGGCGTAACGGTATGCACAAATCCAACCGTATCGCGCAGATGCCCCGGAGAGCCACCACGTGCCTGCAAACGATCCACGATCTCCTGTGCAATACCTTTAATAACCTGCTCACCACGCTCTGTATGAAAAGTCATCCAGGGATAGACCATAGCAGCGGTTGACATCCCGCCCACGAATCCGTATCGCTCCACCAGCACTGTTCGTATACCCTGCCGTCCAGCCGCAATGGCTGCCGCTATACCCGCAGGACCCCCTCCCACAATAACGACATCTGCCTCTTCCTTTTTCATGCTCATCCGTTCACGCAAATGTTGTCCCTCCTTCCGTTCTATTGCACGTATTGCACGGCTTACTCTTTCAGTCCCGTCATGGCGACGCCCTCAATGAAGCGCCGTTGTGCCAGGAAAAAGACAATTAACAGTGGCAAGGTTGCCATGACGGTGGCGCTCATCAGATATTGCCAGGCTGTGCCCACCTCATCTGTAAAGAGAGATAATCCAAGCGGCAGCGTCATTAGATCACGCGAGTTAATGAAAATCAACGGATCGAAGAACTCATTCCAGATCGTCACAAACGTGAAGATCGTCAGCGTAGCCATACCCGGCTTGGCAATAGGCAGCATAATTCGCGCATATATTCGGAATCGGTTGCAACCGTCAATCATCGCCGCTTCCTCCAGCTCAGTTGGTACCGTAATGAAGAACTGCCGCATCACAAAGATGCCAAACACACCACCCGCACCAAAGATCGGCAGCAAAATTAAAGGAAGATGGGTATCAATCCACCCCAGTTGTCGCATGAACAGAAACATCGGTATCGCTGTCACCTCATGGGGAATCATCATCGCACTTAGCAGGATGAGAAATACCACATTACGTCCCTTAAACGGAATTTTGGCGAATGCGTACCCAGCGAGAGAAGCAAAAAATACTGTTCCCAGCACAACCAACGCAGAAATGTAGATACTGTTCCAATAAAAACGGTGAAACGGAATCAATCGAAAGACATCGATATAGTTCTGAAATCGGAATGTTTCCGGTATCCACTGCGGTGGATAGGTGAATATGCTCTGGGGTTCCTTGAATGATGTCGATATCATCCAGATAAATGGCACAATCATAATGAGGGAAATCAGGGTCAGCAACAAATACGTCCCCAGATTACTTCCTATCTTCCGCCCCGAAGGACTAGGCATCGCCTTCATTGAACACCCACCTCTTTCGGAGCTGCCATTGCAGCAGCGTCAGATTTAGCACGATAAAGAACAGCACATATGCGAGAGCAGAAGCATAGCCAAACTGAAATAATTTGAATGCTTTTTCCCAGATATAATAAACCAATACCTTTGTGCTGTTGCTCGGCCCGCCCTGTGTCATCACGTAGATCTGCCCAAATACTTTGAGTGAACCAATCACGGTCATGACTACTGTCAAAAACACGGTTGGCGTGATCATGGGCAGCGTGACGTGAAAGAAGGTTCCCCTTCTGCCCGCCCCGTCTAATGTTGCTGCTTCGTACAGTGAACGCGGTACCTGCTGAATCGCTGCAATGAACAGCACCATATTCAGACCGACATTTTTCAGCACACTTGTCACGATAATCGCTGGCATTGCCAAATCCGGATTGTAAAGCCAGGCCGGACCTTTGATGCCCAGCATCAACAGAAGCTGATTAATCAATCCAGACTCTGTCGCATACATCAGCTTCCACACGATGGCCCATACGATCAACGAGGTCATGACCGGAACAAAGATGGCGGTTCGGAAAATTCCGATGCCCCGCAGATTTCTGGACAGCAACAACGCGAGCAGCAGGGCGAGCACAATATTAAGCGGCACCAGCCCCGCTGTGAAATAAACCGTATTGGCGAGCACTTTCCAGAACATCGCGTCTGTCATAATATCCCGGTAATTCTCCAATCCAATAAAATGATGATCCCCCAGCAGCGGCCAATCGGTCAGGCTCATGTATAACGCGAGACCCATGGGAAACAACAGCAGCAGGGTAAACCCCAGCACCATCGGCGATACAAACAGCCAACCTGCGATCTGGGCCTCTCTGGCGAGCGGCCCCCCTCTTTTGCGCTTGCGTGAATGGGTCAATCAGGCCTCCCCCTTTTAATCCAATTTCCTCCGGAGCTGAACTCTGTGACGATTCTATATAAGGTGCTGTCTCAAAAGGAATGATCCCCCTCGCTCCAAGCGCTAACGAATCTCAGTCATGTTATAAGGCAGATTTTAAAAAAATGCACCGGGTAACGAATCTCAGTCATCTTATATCTCTATAAAATGTCGCCAGAACTTTAAAAATCGACCAAATGGACGAAATAACGTCTCTCCGATTCCTTAAACTTCAGTTCCGTACAAATGGGCGCGAATAACATGTCCTCGATTCGTTAGAACGAATGAATGCTAATATGGGGTGTCCCCCGTGATTCACGTGACTTTCAACGGATTAATCCGGACGGTTCAGACTGTCGATCGCATTACGGAACCCGTTCACAGCCCTTCGCAACTGCTCCTCCGTGTTGCCTGTCACGACCGCTCCAAGCATAATCGCCTTTACCCCGGTATCGCGCAACACCCGAACATCCTCTGGTACCAGCTTTCGCTGGGAAGGAACCAATACCGGCACCTGGGCTTGCAAGACCAGACGGCGATACTTAAGCACATCCGCGAAGCTTAGCGGTGTACCATATTCTTTTCCAGGTACAATGGATGCCTCCAGAGCGGTGAAGCCGAAGTGCGCTGCCGATGTTACGAGGGAAGCATCATATTCCTCATTGATCGCAAACGTTGGGTCCAGCCCCAAGTCATTCAACATGAAGGATGGCAAGTGATGTGCATAGATGGAATAGAAATCAAAACCCAGCCCAGAAAGCCCCTCCACATCCTCTCGCCTTGATCCATCTATACTGCCAGATGGTACGACCCCAAACGGACCACCAAACTCACTGCGGATCGCCCGAAACACCTCGGCGTACATGTCTAATGGACCAAAATGATTTCCGCTGGCGCGATGACCGACATTATAATGCACCTTCAGTGCATCAGCGCCCTCTTCCATGGCTGCCCGAGCCAAAGCAATATCATTCTCAGGCAGGCTGACCACCAGCGACAGCGGTTTCCGTTCAAGTAACTCTTTGAATTTGCCCATCGTTCTCACCTCCGGTTTCGATCGAATGATTTAGGGTTGCAACACACTTTGGATCTCTTCCTGCATTTGTTTCAGGTTATCCTCAGCTGTCGCTGTCTTTGCAAATAGTCGGTCAAATCCCTGCAATACCGCATTGTCGATATCCTGCCAACGGATATGACCGGGAATTAAGCGCGCTTTGGGCATTTCATCAATAACGGCCTGCACGATATGCTCTTTGCTTGGATTATTCGGCTGAAGAATGAATGCATCTGAGTTCAGAACAGAGGTACGCGGAGGCACAAAGTAGGTGGCTGTCGCCTGAATCCCCTGCTCACTGGCAAAATACTTCAACAGTTTCTTCGTTTCCTCTGGATGTTTGCTGTCGTTGAACATGGCATATCCGGCCTGCCCCAGCATCGGTACACTGCCTTGTGAACCGGAAGGCATAGGAGCGATGCTCCATTCAAAATCCGTAATCTCCCTTGCTTTGGAGACGTAGCTGTAATTATCAAAGAACATGCCCACATTACCCGCATCAAAGCTGACCTGTTCGCCCGCCTTCGGGTGTGATTCATCGGTGAACATCATGCGCTCTAGTAATTCAAAGGTCTTTACGCCATAGTCATCGTTCCAGGTGAACTTTGTCATACCTTCATCGAATGGACCGCTTCCATTGGACCAAGAGTAGGAGGAGAGAACCGCCCAGGTCTTCCAATCGCGAAAAAAGTTGGCACCATAGACTCGGTTGGTCGCATCCTTGCTGGTAATGGCTTTGGCAGACTCTTCGAACTGTTTCCATGTCCATTGTCCTTGGGTGGCAAGTGTGTTTGGATCAGTCAGGCCAGCTTGGTCGAATAGCATTTTATTGTAAAACATGACCACCGGCGGTGTAGAAAAAGGTAGTCCCAGCAGTTCATCGCCATCACGGAACAAATCCAATGTACTTGGAATATAATCATCCAGCTTAAACTGTGCATCATCCTTGAACTCGGATACATCGGCCAGAATGTGATTGGACTTGAATTGTGGCACCATTCGCTCCGATACCCAGGCAAGATCAGGAAGAGAGCCTCCGGCGGCAAGCACCGAAATTTTTTGCTGGTATTCTGCGAAAGGTACGGATTCCATCGTTACTTTGATGCCTGGATTTTCCTTTGTGAAGTCATCGATCAACTTGTTGTACACATCCATATGCGCCTGATTGCCCCACATCATGAACTTCAGCTCGACCTCTCCATTCTCTCCGCTTGCACCCCCAGATTCACTGCCGGAATTGGAGCTTGTGCACGCGATTGAAGCCATCATCATGAGTATAAACACCAGTATCAGTCCTGCTTTTTTCATGGAAATCCCCCTTATGGACGTCGTGGTATACATGTGCAACCAAAGTATAACGAAAGCATCGTTCCCCCTTAAATCACGTCAACTACAGAAATGGTATGGTTTTTCAAGAGATACTGAATCGGTCTCGATATTCTCCTGCGGTCCATCCCACCTGCTGCTTGAACACCAGCATGAAGTGTTTCGGGCTCTGATGCCCGGATAACCGTGCCACATCATAGATTTTGAGACCCGTGTTAATCAGCAACCACTTGGCCCGCTCCATACGTGCCTCCGTGATGTATTCCGAATAATTGATGCCTATTTCGTTCTTGAACAACTGGCTTAAATAAGTAGGGTTCAAGTTAACAAGATCTGCTATCGTCTGAAGTCGCAGATCTCCATCGGGATGTTGTTTGATGTGCTCCTTCACATCTCGGATAATCTTCCGAGTATCTCCACCAGCATGTTCTGTTTTCCCAGATGGCTCAGGGATAGAAAGGGTTGTTATACCGTATCTGCGATCCAGCAGCAATTGAATCTTTTGTATGGATAATGCCAGTTCATAACGATCGATTGGCTTCAACAGGTAGTTCAATACCCCAAACTCCATCGCTCTGCGTGCATATTCAAACTCGCCATAGCCGCTAATGATGAGCATTAGCAATTCAGGGTACATGTCTCTTGCTTTGCTTACCAAAGTTAATCCGTCCATTTCACGCATACGAATATCCGTGATTAACACATCCGGCACCTCACATCTCAGAAAATCCAGCGCTTCGGTACCGCTCGACGCTTCGCCCGTTACCTGAAACTGAGAAGACGCTTGTACGATCAGCTCCCTCAGTCCCTGACGGATGACCGTCTCATCCTCTACAAGCAATACTTTATACATGCGCTTCAATCCCCTTTCGGTAGAAGTTGAATGGATATCGTGACCACCAGGCCCTGCCCGGGACTTCCATCAATGCTTAGGCTGCCGCCTTCTCCATACATGAGGCGAAGCCTCTGAGCGATATTATTAAGCCCCAAACTATCACCGGCATGGCAACGTAATGCCTCATTGGAAGGCTGTTTTGATATGGACTCATTTAACTCGTCAATCTTTGCCTGAGTCATACCCTTACCGTTGTCTCGTACACTAATCAGCAGCTCGTGGTCGAATTTCAAGGCAGATACCCAGATTACTCCTCCTTTTTCCTGCCCTTCAATGCCGTGGTAGACTGCATTCTCCACCAGCGGTTGCAGTACCAGCTTGGGAATCAAATACTCGGTTATCCCTTCTTCGATATCATAGATAATCTTTAACTTGCCGTCGTAACGTACCTGCTGAATGCGTACATAGGATTGTACAAAAGCAAGTTCTTCTCCAAGTGGAACCATCCGGTCCACCTTATCAATCGTATAACGCAGCAGCTTGCCAAGCGCCGTCACCATGTCCGACACCTCCGCATGCTTCTGGCGAATGGCCATCATGTTAATGGACTCCAGCGTGTTGTATATAAAATGGGGATTCATCTGGCTTTGTAACGCTGACAACTCTGCCTCCCGCTCTTGAATGCCCAGCAGAAACACCTCATTGAACAGTCGATGAATCTCTTCCATCATTCGGTTAAAGCCCCGGCTAATCTGTCCGAATTCATCGCTGCTGAAGTGTGATACACGCTGGCTGAAATCTCCCTGCTCTACCCGAATCATGTGGTGCTTCAGTCGAATCAGTGGCCGGGTGATACGATAGGATAACAGAACCGCCAGAATTGCTATACCCGCCATACATAACACTGCGAACCATATTGTAAAGGTGAGCATCTCACCCGACTCCTTTTGAATCACAGCAATAGGTGTAAGACTGATCACCGAAAGCCCGGAATAGCTGGAATGGTGTTGTACATAGAGATAGGGCTGCCCATCCAGAACAACTTTTTGGTTTCCTGCATAGCTTTGAAGCTGTCCCTGCATAAGCAACTGGTCGTACGCAGACATTCCTCCAGTTGAGGTCCGTTCGAACAGAAGACGCTGTTTGCTGTCTACAATCATCAGGCTTGCATCTTGCTCATAATTCAGATTGGATAACAGTTGACCGAAGGCCTCCAGACGGATATCAATCAGAATGTAACCCAGTCGCTGGAGCGTACCCGGATCTCGAAGCACTCTGCCCACCGATATATACGATTCTTGCTGACCGCCCGTGTAATAGCCGGGTTGATGCGGAGGAAGCAGGCGCCATGTCCCTTCCGAGTCTTCAAGCTCTGCAAACCAATCATCCTGCCTACTGTCCCATACCGGCTTGACCGCCAGTGAATCGAGATTGGAGAACAAAATACCGCTGTTGCTGATCAGATGAATTCCCCGGATCTCCGGCCGGTCATAAGCTTGACCAGATGTGTAGAGCTTCATTTTTAGATAATCCTCAGACCTCGCCCATGTACCCGACCCCATTGGAGCGTTGTATTTCCCTAGAATGCCAAGCACCATCTGATCGTAAAGCGGCAAGAGCGACAACCGCTCAAAGTCCTTCAGCAGCCGATTCAGATTGGCGTTAATCTGGCGAACCAGTTCAATGGTGAACTGCTCGGTCTTGCGATCCATCGTCTGCGAGAAATGCTTGTAGTTCATCATTCCCTGCAAACTTAGCGGCAGCAACGTCAGCGCCAGGAACAACAGGAGCAACTTGGTGCGCAGGTTTACGTTTTTTCCGAAAAAAATGCGTACCTTGTCCATCATTTCCGTTCATCCCTCCCTCTCCCGATCATTGTATGAGCCCCCTTCACAGATCAATCTGGATATAACTGGGGTCATCATATCCAGTTTTAAGGATCATTCGCTATCCTGCCAATCCTGGAATTGGTACGGAATTTCAAGTTATCCGCATAGGTTTCAGGATGAACGCCAAAAAGCCGACTGTATCGCTACAGTCGACTACGCTATTTTTATAGAACACTAATTAGACAAAAAAACCGACTGCATTATGCAATCGGTTGTCTGTTCCTAAGATGGCTTTTATATTTGAATCGATTATATTCATTAATAAGCTCGTCCAGTACCATGGACTGTCGGAGGACTTGGTTGTCCTGCATGCCATGATTCTCCGCCAAACGACTCAACTCTTGCCTGTTCCGTTCGATTTTATCTGTGATCTGTACCGGTTCACTCACAGCATGCACCCCCTCTTTGTATAACATTTTAGGATACATTGCCAAAAAATTCATATTATATTCCTTTGCAGAATAAAATGTTTATTTACATAGAGATACTTTCAACATCAAGCAATTTGCATAGAGAGTTGACGCCTCTTCTTTTCTACAAGATGTGGGCAAAGAATATTATAACATGTCTACATATCGTATTCGAGAATACACGAATCCTTTACCGTTAAAGTGCGTTATGGACATATTATCCATTTTATCCTAAGTATCTCTTGCACCTTTCTCACGCGAGAAGTTAATAAATTTATCGAAAAGTAATCTATTTGTATAGGTAATTTTCATCACCGTTCTGCATACCAAAATAACGAAGTCTGTAGCCCTCTCGATAACGAGCAAGCAATGGATTAATGAAGGAGTCCTTCTCAAACTCAATGTAACCTGTTAAATAGAGTAGGATCAAATATTCCTCAAAACATTGATTGCCAAGAGTCATCTCACTCTCTTCCATCCCATAGAATACTTCGATTTCAAGAATTAATAGAAGAGAAAATCCTCGCACAGTGGAATTGATTATCCATGCAAACTCCAATGGTTCATGGATATCCTCATCCTTGTTCAGGCTAATTAATTGCTTGGTTCCCCTCTCGTCCTTAAATACATAAGCTGCAACCGCCTGATCAAATCCGGCATATGGGTCGTTGCGTAAGTCGGAAAACTCTTCTAAATCCACCTTCTCAGCGAAGTATTTCTTGGTTAGTCGATCATGAATTTGCTCTAAAGTGAATGGATTAGGGATGTTTAACGTTATATATTTGTCGTAAAGCTTCTGAATATCAATCTGCAATGATAAATCCTCTTTTCGTTATGGATGATAGAATTTCCAACTACGTTATCAATACAAAAAGGCTTACTTCCAACTAGGAAATAAACCATTTCAAGCTCAATAAAACTTAATCCTGAAACGACTACATTCCACCAGCGCCATGTGTTTGTGTACTATATAACACTGGAGTGCTCGCACTAGGCTGAGGATACAGTGTAAACAATAAAACAGCGCTAAACAAAACTACTATTAAAGCTGCTTTTTTTCTCATAATTACTATAAACCTCCTCAATTAAGTTTCTATACTTGTTCTTCATTTCAGTTGAAGCACTATCTCTAAATCTCTCAAATAAGCCTACACATTGTATAACCACAGATTCGCTTTTCATATTTTTAGCTGAAGCTAAACAATGCAACAAATGCTGAAACCCTTGCTCAAATCTGCCTTTATCTAGTTGATAGATAGTTAACTCTTTAAGAAATTGAATGTATCTGCCGTTGGTTATAAGTTCATTATAACTACCAACATAACCATAAGTATTAGAATACATCATTATATATGGATCAAATTTATCAAGAACAAAATCAACATCCATATCGTGATTATTAGCTGCTTCCATTATTTTGACCAACGCAGGCAAAATTTCAGCTTCGTCTTTCTCAATGTACTGAACATACGGATAGATTACATCTTTATCCCCCATCATAAGGCGATATAGATAATTGTTGACCTGTGCCCATCCATTAAATTTATCAATAAACTTAAGATCCTCGTCACTTGGATTATCAATTCGAGTTAATTTTGAATATGCTTCTGTATAGTGAAGAGCTTCAGGATATTCTTCACGTCCATCACATGCTGCTGCCCTCAGCAAATTGGAATACGCGGAGTATACGAAGGTAGGATAAGTGCTAATCCTTTGAGTTTCCGATTTTCTTTTTTTATAAGAGTTAAGAAAGTTAGTTTTCTGCTCCAGATCTTCAGCCAGCTCGAATACTTTGTCCCAGTATCTTAGAGCCAAGTATGTATTCGCCAAATCCTTAATCGCATCCAGTTGCCGTTCCTCATCCAGCCGATTAATATATGGCTCAAAGTGCACAGCCGCCCGCAGGTTATCATGTTGATTCTGACCAAGCGAGAGGGTGAAGATGCGATACTGGCACAGAGCCAGACGTTCCGAGTGTTGATATTTCTCACACTCCGCCACACATTCGTACAACATCCGTGCAGCCTTCGTCTGTCCACGTTCAAGCATGCCTTCCGCCATCTCAAACAACTCCGAGATATACGAACGATCATCCGTCACTTCCTGGATAACCTTATGAATACATTCGAGCTTGTCCAATTCAGCACAGCGTTGCAGGAATGGTTCCAGTCTCCTCCAATGAGGTGCCGATTCCACGAAACATTCAGCCCCATAAATCTCGTAGAAATACCCCTCTTCCAGCTTCATGCCTTGGGTAATCAGATCCAGTTGCGCCATAGCGATGGGCCGAGTCCCCTTAATAATTGCGCTAAGCGTTCCAGCGTTAACTCCCGATATATCGGCAAAATACTGCAGGGTGTACCCCTGTTTCCTGATGTAGTCCTCAATATATGAGCGTATCGTAGTTGTAGGTTCCATGTATCCCACCTCCACAATGAAAATCCATAATTTTGAATTTATATGATAAGCACAATTTTAATCCTAAATTTTACAGCGGTCAATAAAAATCGTGGCAATTCCCTTCACATTTATGCAATGAAGCCTGATTGTTCCTGCTTATAGAAAAAATCCATTAGAAGAATCCGTGAGAACGTGATACATTTAATCCAACTTACATATCCTAGTATTTCAATAGGGTTATACGACACAGATATTATCAATTCAGTTCAAGGAGAAGGTCAGATGAAATTTGCCTTGTTTAGTCTCAT
Source organism: Paenibacillus sp. FSL R7-0026 (assembly GCF_038004485.1). NCBI lineage: Bacteria > Bacillati > Bacillota > Bacilli > Caryophanales > Paenibacillaceae > Paenibacillus > Paenibacillus sp. FSL R7-0026. The sequence goes on along the minus strand of NZ_JBBORG010000001.1, from coordinate 436,683 downwards.
GATGAATCTGCCTAATGCCGTAACCGGGGAAGCTCTGACGACTCAGCAGAAATTCCACAATATATTAGAGCAAGCAAAGCTGGCTGAACGACTGGGTTTCGATGCTTATGGAATCGGTGAACGACACGGTGCGCCTTTTTTATCTTCCTCGCCACCTGTCGTATTAACCGCAATAGCCGCAGCAACCACACGCATTCGGTTACTAACCACCGTCACTGTTCTTAGTATACTTGATCCAGTCCGGGTTGCCGAGGATTATGCCACGCTGGATCAATTATCGGGCGGACGGCTGGAGATGATCATCGGGAAAGGCAATGACCCTCGGCACTATCCGCTGTTTGGCATCCGCGAAGAGGAACAGTGGGATTCACTCGATGAACGCTACCATCTGCTAAAACGGCTTTGGTCTGAAGAGAATGTAACCTGGCAGGGAACGTATCGCCCTCCTCTTGAGGGAGTGACCACGTGGCCCAGGCCGCTTCAGCAATCCATCCCGATCTGGCATGGTAGCGCGTCCAGCACGGTCTCGACCGAACTCGCTGCCAAATATGGCGAGCCTCTCTTTACGTCGAACTCTTTCCATCCGCAAGCCAAATACAAAGCGTTAATTGATCATTATCGGGAGCGCCTCGATTATTATGGTCATGATCCGCAGCAAGCAGTGATTGGCTCTGGTGCCGGGAGTCTCTATCTTGCGGATACGGGTGAAGAAGCAATCCGCCGCTATAAGCCATATTATGAAGCGTTCCATGCCACTGCCGCCGCACAGCATAACCAATCGCCCTTCACCGATCTGGAGGATAACATTGCACGAGGCCCTGCGTTAATCGGCAGTTCGGAGCAGGTCATTGAGAAAATTCTGGACTATCATGCCGCTTACGGACATCAGGTGCTGAGTATTAGCGTAGATGGACTGACGCATAGCGAGCAGCTGGAGCAAGTGGAGCGTTTTGCCAAGGAAGTTGCCCCTGTATTACGCCGCGAACTGCCCAGTTCGGTATGGAATGAACCCTCGGTGTTAACCCAGCACTCATCCTCCCTTTCCTCCAACGCTAAAGACTCATGGCCCTCAGCCATCTCACCTATATTCCAGGTCTAACAATCTCCCACGTACAATAATATACATGTGCTCCTTCCAGGGTGATTCCTACGAATCGCCCTCTTCCCTCTTCCTCTCACTTGTATCGCGACTATCCCTATATCTACTTGGACTGAATGCCTTCCAACAATGAACGAAGCATCACATCCACAAACGCATCATCCATCGCTTCCCCCGTTACTAACATACGATAGAACACAGGCCCATAGATCAGATCAATGTACAGTCCAATGTCTATCCCACTCTTCAATTCACCGCGCTCCACACCCTTCTCCAGAATTCCCCGAGCTTCACGCCGACGTGGCTGGATGTATCTTGTACGGTATTCTTCGGCAAGCCCTGCATCCGACTGCCCTTCTCCGATGATCTGTGTAATCATTTTTCCTTCCCGACTGGTCAAAAAACGAACCAGATTACTCGCATGTATGCGTATATCCTCCAATACCGAGCCTGTATCCGGCACTGGCAATCTTGCCGTTGCCGCAGACATATATCCGTCCATGATGACAGCGCCTTTGTTCGGCCACCATTTGTAGATGGTGGCTTTGCTCACCTGTGCACGTTCAGCAATCTTCTCGATTGTAACCGCCCCGAATCCGTGTTCCAACAACAACTCATACGATGCTGTAAGAATGGCATTCTGGGTTTCCATGTTACGTGGACGTCCTCTTTTGGCAGTCATCTTGAGCCCTCCTGGATGTAAAAAATATATGTAATCATCAGTAATATTCATAAAAACGATACGTTCATTATACTAAACTGCCATGAGTACACACAATTCCATCCTCCACGCACCTTTTTATCCTCATTTAAATTCTCATTAAATATGTAGAGCCTATTTACAATACTATACGTTTAGTTTATTATATGTTTGTAATTAGTGAACACAACGTTTAGTAATTAACGTTTTTAATATTAACTGTTTATTGTGAATACAAATTTAGAACTATGGAGGATGATTATGATGGATATGAGACAACAAGTGAAGAAGGCACCTGTGCCCACCTGGATTATTTTTTTACTGGCATCCGCTTGTGGACTGATTGTGGCAAACCTGTATTATGCTCAGACCGTTATCGGTCCGATCAGCATCACAACGGGGCTGTCTTCTGCCGCTGCCGGATTGATCGTAACGTTGACTCAGATTGGTTATGTCATTGGTTTGTTATTCATCGTGCCGCTCAGTGACATTACCGAGAATCGGCGTCTGGTCGTTCTTTTCCTTATCGTACTGGTTGTTGCTCTTATTGCTGCGGCTTTCTCGCCCACTGCTGTTGTATTTCTGACTGCCTCCCTGTTCATTGGCATAGGTTCTGTTGTCGCTCAGATTCTGGTGCCCTATGCAACGTATCTTACCTCCGAAGAGCAGCGCGGTCGGGTTGTAGGCAATGTAATGAGTGGTCTGCTGCTGGGTATCATGCTCGCTCGTCCTGTCGCAAGTTTCATCACCAGTCTCTTCGGATGGCAGACGGTCTTTGTATTCTCCGCCATTGTCATAACACTTCTCATGCTGCTCCTGTCACGTGCTCTTCCTGCTCGCCAGCCTGAACCCACCTTGAAATACGGTCAATTAATCGTGTCCTTGGGCACACTGTTCAGAACGATGCCGCTACTGCGCCGACGGGCGTTCTATCAGGCCAGTCTCTTTGGTGCCTTCAGCTTGTTCTGGACCACGGTTCCGCTCAGGCTCGCTAACGATTTTGATATGTCACAGCAAGGAATTGCCTGGTTCGCACTGGCTGGTGTCGGAGGTGCTATTGCCGCTCCCATTGCCGGGAGACTGGCTGATCGCGGACTAACACGTATTCTGACAGGGTCTGCCATGGTGATCGCTGCTGCTTCGTTTGGTCTTGCTTATGTGTTCCAGAGCCACTCCACGTTTGCATTGATCCTGCTTGTGATCGTAGCGATCACACTGGATATGGCTGTCTCGGGAAATCTGGTGCTGGGTCAACGCATCATCTATTCGTTAGGAAGTGAAGCGAGAGGACGTGTGAATGGTATATTCATGTCGATCTTTTTTGTTGGCGGTGCGATCGGTTCATCCCTTGGAAGCTGGTCTTATGCTAACGGAGGCTGGAATCTCACAACGCTGATTGGCATGATCATGCCACTGCTCGCTTTGGTGTATTACTTTACGGAAAAGAAAGCAGCCGTCGCCAGCAATCATCTATAAGTGCGTGTACAAAAAGGTCGGTTTTCAGTACCGAGAACAACCTCTATAACGATTCTTTCATATGTAAAGAAGGGCAGAGTGATCTCTAAGATCAGCTTCTGCCCTTTTCCCTTATTTCATGACACTGAATTTTTTGGTCGCTGCCCTAACTTGATCATCCTCGCCCCATACAATGACACCTACCACTTTGGTAGCTTCCAATTCCATCGAAGCAATCTCAACTGCATATTGTTCAAAGGCATTGTTGAGCGATTGGCCTGTCTGTGAAAAAACAACATGGCTCAGTCCCCCGCTGTCATCTGAGCAGAGTTTGGCCAGATTGATCAGTTGATTCTCCCCGGCCTTCAGAATGACAGTGCTATATCGGATGCCCGCATGCTGAACGCCGCTATGATCCAGCACAGGTTGATCAGAATATAACCCCGGCTCATTCAGGGCTGCTTGTCCCATTAACAGGGCAGCCACATTGGCGGCGGCGCCAGGTTCCAGATTTTTATCCAGTATAATAGCAATTCTTTTCATATGACTGTATTCACCCTCTGTGTATTTTGTGTAAAACATACCCATGGCATATTGATTCCCTCACGCAATACTTTGTAGGTCACAAGCCCGTAATGATCAGCGCATAGCTGATTCGTGAGCGCAATGGACTTCTCCGTGTTGTGCATGACCTTCCTGCAAGCTTCAGGGTTAGACGATACGGTGCTGTTCTCTCTATAGGTTGTATCAAGTTCAGATAACAAGTATGTGGTTGCTGGATGATGATAGATAATATCGATCTGATCGGGACATACCGCATGGAAGCCGGATAGAACCAGCGCAGGAATTTTCTCCACAAAGCTCTCAGACACCGCTAGTTCAGAATCCATGATGAAGCTGTTGAGCTTGGGATACGCCCCGGGGACCAGTAAGCAGGATATGATCCCTGATCTCAAGTCTTCCGCAGCCGCTTCAAATTCAGGGTATGGCTTGATACGTTCCGAGTTGCCTAATTTCTTCGCGATATGCATGCTGCAAGTCAGGAATCCTTCATCGTCTCCCAGCGTTCCCAGTATGGCATATTTCTCTTTAACGATCTCCATTTATTTCTATTTCCTCCTTTTTATTTCTAATCCGCTAAAGATCGTATACCAAAAAATTCCTATTGTCAATTAACACTTTAACGCAACATAAATATGTATTTGGGTTCATATTTTTAACCAAAAGGTGTATTCAAAATGGAAAATATTGAGCTATAATGTTATGAAATGAATTTTTACTATTTTTAGTATTTTGTTGAAAGGGGATATACGAGACCGTATGAAAACCATTGTATACATATCTGATTTCAGGCTTCCAACTGGATTAAACTTCGTTAAACCTTTGCAGAAAATGGCGGATCACAAGAAAATTCTGATTATTGAACGGCATAATTTGCATCATGAAGAGGTCCTCAGGGACTTCTTTGATGAAATTAGATATATCGATCATCTGGAGTCCGAAGATGCCATCCGGGAGCATATGATGCAGATCCGAGAATCCCATTCCATCTCTGCTTTGTTAACGCCGGGTGAGAATGCGATTGAGATCGGTGGTCAACTCCGTTCCGAGTTCGGAATCCCCGGTATGCAGCGCAATCAGGCTGAGGCTGTTCGCAATAAATGGATCATGAAACAAATGCTGCATCAACGCGGAATTCGGACATCCGAAATTGCCATTGCTCTACATGAACAGGACTATATTCGTTTCACTGCTGTACACGGGTTTCCGATTATTGTGAAGCCACTTAGCGGATATGGAAGTATCAATACGTTCAAATTGTCCTGCATGGATGAACTGGTACATTATCTACACCATACAAGACAAGCACAGCAAAAGGATTTGCTGGAGGAATTCATCCACGGTACGGAGTTTCATTGTGATTCCATTGTGTCCAAGGGCAAGGTTGTATTTGCATCCGTGTCCCAATACCTGTATAACTGCCTGGATATTGCGACGAAGCAGAAACCTCCGGCCAGTATTACGTTCCCTGAAGGCACAGAAGCTGATTTTATCCATCACATCAAAGAAATCAATGAACAGGTCATTGCTGCCTTGGGTATCAATCAATCCGTAACACATGCCGAACTTTTTCTGACTCCGGAAGGAGAAGTGGTGTTTGGAGAAATTGGTGCAAGAATCGGGGGATCACATGTTATGCCTCCTTGTATCAAGAACACCCATGGCGTTGATTTCTTCGAAGCCGTCACTGATCTGGAAGTTGGAATATATGAATTTAAGCAACAGGAGACGCGCCATAAATTCACAGGCATGATCTGCTTCCCTTCACGCGCAGGGGTAATTCAACACATATCCGGGATAGAGGATTATGCGGATATCCCTGGCATCGTTGAGTTCAATGTATCCTATCAAGTGGGACAGCGCGCCGGGGACGTAAACGATACCATGACCCGATCAGGATTTGCCATCGTGGAGGGTGATTCGTTTGAAGAATTGCGCCAAACCCTGCTGGATATGTATGATCGCTTCAAGATTGAAGTGACGGTTGCTGAAACTGAAACTGTATAAGATGTACGGATGATCCTCACCGTTTTTGGTCTGGAGTGACGGTTATCTTGGGGAGGGCTGGAATTATTGTCGTTATTCAAAACCTACGCGGGTCTGAGCCGCGATATCTATTATCTCTGTTTAGCCAGAACGATTAACAGCACGGGAGATTTTGTATTCTCCCTGATTACCTTGGTGCTTACGTTACAGATGGGCATGAATGTGGTCAGTGCAGGGATCTTTGTGTCCATGGCAGCCCTGATTAGCGGACCCGGTGTACTTCTCGGCGGCTATTTAAGCGATGTTATGGGCAAGAAAACAATTATTGTCATCGGGCAAGTGTTGTCTGCCATCATGATTATAAGCTGCTCTTTTTGGTCAGGCACCATTACCGTTGGTTATCTTCTGATTGCAGTCATGTTCTTCATCAGTATTACCCGGCCTGCTTATAATGCACTGATTATTCAACTGTGTACGGAGGAGAAAGAGCGAAAGTCCGCCTTTTCCCTCATGTATCTGGGGGCCAATCTGGGTATAGCCATCGGACCACTGGTCGCCGGTTTTTTTATCAAGGATCACGTCAACATTGTCTTTATTAGTATCGGTACCGTGTTTCTGATATCTACCTTTATCATCATCAACCAGGTTAAGATCGGCACACGCAAGGAATTGGCATCAACAAGCAGCGAACATGCTGGACAACAACAAGAACAACAACGATTGAGCCAACCGCCTTCACCGTTATTCAGACTACTACTGAAAAACCCACTCGTTGCCTTCTTCATCGTTGTGTCATTTCTTAACTATTTTATCTATATGCAATACTCATTTAGCCTCCCACTCCAGATGAATCATTCATTTGGCGAGAACGGGGCAGCCTATTACGGCTCGGTCATGACCATCAATGCCATTAGCGTCATTATTCTTACCACCGTGATCCTGTCCGCTACACGCAAATTAACTGCCCTAAACTCCATAGCCACAGGCGCACTCTTCTATGGAATCGGATTTGGAGCCTTGAACCTGCTCGGTTACTTCCCCCATTTTTCCATCGTCGCCTTATCCACGGTGCTGTGGACCATTGGAGAGATTCTTGTGCAGACCAATATCAATCTGTATATTGCTTCGCGTGTACCCGATACACATCAGGGGCGGTTTAATGGCTTGCTGTTATTCGTAGGTTGCCTGGGCTATACACTTAGTCCATATTTGACAGGCATTTTCATCAAAAGCATGGACATGGAAAGTGTATGGATCATTATTCTGGCTGTCAGTCTGTTCTATGCGTTGTCTATGATCATACTCTGGTATATCGAAAAAAGCTCAACAAGAAGAAACGAAATGAAACCTCTGGATCACTCAAAAAGTATCTGAACCTCAGGGCAGCCTATTCTGCCCTTTTTTTCACTTTATTTTCACACCAAAACAGGCAAATGTGCATTCGCATCATACTCAATCAATTGCTGACCCGCATGCAGTCTCTGTACCAGATCTGGATTGGCGATAAACGGTCTGCCGAACGCAGCCAAATCTATGCTTCCCTTACCAATCGCGTGCTCTGCGGTCTGAACATCCAAATCCCCCACACCAATGATGATTCCATCCCACCGACTACGAATCCGCTCGTGAAAAGACTGCTCCCCTTCCCATGCTTTCGCATAATGGTCTGTTGAGGGATGCAAGATCGTAATTCCCGTCTCGCGGAACAAGTTCAGATATGCATCGATCATTCCAGCTTTGTCTGCCCATGCATAGGATGCATCATCATCCTTTTTCTCGGAAAATCGTACCGATATACGATCCACAGGGATCTCTTTTTTCACAGCCACAATAATATCTCGCAAGAACCGCAATCTGCCCGCAGTGTCTCCTCCATATTCATCTGTTCTGTGGTTGGTCTTCTCATTGATAAACTGGTCGATCAGATACCCATGCGCAGCATGCAGCTCGATCCCGTCGAACCCTGCCAGAACCGCATTGCGGGCGGCCGTCTGAAAATGCTGAATTGTATCCGCTATATCCTGTGTACTCATCGCTTGAGGAACCTGATACGGCTTATGCAGCTTATGCACTCTTCCCTCTGCCGCAAGGCTGGAAGGTGCCACTGGAGTGGTTCCGATCAGATCGGAGTGGGACAACCTGCCTACATGCCACAGTTGAGCAATAATGGTGCCGCCATGTCTGTGAACAGTATCCGTTACCCTTTTCCAAGAAGTCGTCTGTTCATCTGTATATAAACCGGGGATGCCGTAAGTGCCTTTGCCTGCCAGATTCGGTTTAATGCCCTCGGTAATGATCAGTCCCACGCCATCCCGCGCACGCTGCTCATAATACGCCACCATCTCATCCGTCACGGTCCCCTCCCGATCATCAGCAAATCCCCGGGTCAACGGCGCCATCACAATTCGGTTCCTTAATTGCCACTGATGAATCGTTACCGGGCTTAATAGTGTTGAACCTGTATTCATTTTATCCATGTCATATCCCTACTCTCTTTGTCATTAAGGATATTGTACGGCGGCTCCGATATATCGTAAAATGATTGAAATATATAGTTCTATCTCTCAGAGAGATACCTAACATTAGCATCTGCGGAAGCAATTGAAGTTAATCCACGTTCAGGGGGCTACAGCATGGAACTTTCCGATATCGATATTGTTCTCGCGGTGGCACGTTCAGGCAAAATCTCACAGGCCGCCAAAGAACTGAATTACGCACAATCCAATGTCACTACGCGCATCAAAAAACTGGAGCAGGAATATCAAATCCAGTTGTTCAACCGATTTCCCAAAGGTGTTGTACTGACCTCCAAAGGAGAACAGTTTGTCCAGTACGCCACACAGATTCACAACCTTTTACATGATCTGAAGCAGGATATGACCGATCCCGGTGAGCCTTCCGGCACGCTGAAAATCGGCATTGTGGAAACGGCGGCATCCAGCCGCTTTATGGAGATTCTGAATGAATATCAGATAACCTACCCGAAGGTGTCCATCTCACTCGTTAACGCCACTTCACCCAAAGTACTGCGCAAGAAAATACAGGACGATGAGATTGATGGTGCTTTTATCAGCGGGGCTTGTGTGAAAGAGGGTTTGAAGGTGGAATACGAGATGCAGGACACTGTTCATATCATCTCCAAGAAGACAGACGTACCACCCGAAAGCCTGTGCCAAGTATCGTGGGTTGTTTTCCCCGTGGGCTGTCCGTATCGTGAAATGACCGAAGAATTTTTGCAGGAAGAAGGGTTGTCCGCACGTAATATCATCGAAGTGAGTACGATGGAAAACCTGCTTAGCTGTGTGGAGTCTGGAATTGCTTTTACCATTATGCCGTGCAACGTTATTCACAAGAAACCGGATGAATTCTCCGTATTTGATCTGGCAGATCGTTTTACCCATACCACGACAACCTTTGTCCGCGGTGAGGATCGGTACGTCAGCAGTGCGCTGGATCAATTCATGAAGCTGCTGAATCAGAAGTGCATCACGTTTTGATATAGATAACTTTTATAAGCAGCAGTATAGTATGTACATTCATAGCAGTCAGGAGAAGATCAGATGAAACTCACGAATCTTTTATATAGGCTCATTGATGCCCGGCGTGTCGACAACAATGCTGAACAAGTGTCCTTTCCATCCTGTCCACATCATACGCTGCTTGTTGTGATCAAAGGGAGCTTAACCGTCAAAGTCGAAGACAAAATCATCTCCCTATGCGCCCCTCAAGTCCTTCCCGTCCCGCCTTTTCACACCTGTATCGCAACAACCGAGGTACAGCATGATTTTGAATGTGTCATCTTAACCTACAATGTCTACAACGAAGAATTGAATGGCAACATGCAGCCAGTTATTGATCCACATCTTGAATTCATTGCCGCTGTTGTTCCCTCAGCTCCCGTTCTCGCCATTCAAATCCATGAAGGTGGGCAAAAGGAAGATCCATGGGCTGGAATGGCACGTCAGATCCTCTTTCAGGAACTGTGTCTTGTCCTATTGAAGCAGAAAAAGCAGAAATTCCAGGAAGATACAGCAGTTGAAGCGGTAAAGCAGAGCCAAAAATATATCAATACACATTATCAGGATAACTTCTCACGCGAAAAACTGGCTGAAATGGCTGGACTGAGTGTCAACCGTTATTCCAGATTGTTTAAAAAAATGATTGGACAAGGCCCTATCGAATATTTGAACGCTGTACGCATCCGGGAAGCCGGTGATCTGCTACTGGCCTCGGACAACACGATCAAACAAACAGCCCGCCAGGTCGGGTATGAAGATGAATTCTATTTCAGCCGAAAATTCAAAGCAACCACCGGATTGTCTCCCATGGTTTATATTAAAAAGCATCGCTCCGTAACACGTATCGCTTCACTTGCCCATCCCTATACGGGGCATCTGCTTGCCCTTGGTATTGAGCCTTATGCGGCACTGATTAATCCGGTCCATAGGACATCATATGAATTCAAAAATGTGATTCAAGTGGGCAGAGATCAGCCTGATCTGGAACTATTAATGAATGCACACCCGGAACTGATCATTGGGTATGAAGGAACCGATTATGAAGAGCCCAAAAAAGCCGAATTATTTCGGCATATTGCCTCCACTTGCACCGTATCTTTTGCAGGAGATTGGCGTAAACAGATGTACTCCATTGCACAATCCGTGGGCAAAATAACAGCTGGTGAAGAATGGCTGGAACGTTATGATCTATCGGTCAAACAAAAAATCTCCAGTATACAGCATGCCATCGATGACCGCCCTGTGGCTGTGGCGCAATACGAAGATGGACAGTTCCGGGTCTACGGCAACCGTAATCTGGGGACGGTACTCTATGATGATTTGCAGTTATCCGTACCCCAAGCTCTACATCACGTATCCCATTCCCGTATAATGTCACTGGAACAGCTGGTTCAGTCGGATATTGAACACTTCATTCTGTTTACAAGTGGCCAAGCAGACGAGCGTGCGCACACTGTGGCGTCGCTTATGCAAAATTCAATTTGGCAGCAATGGGAGGCGGTTCGTATGAATCAAGTCTATGAATTGGGCGATTCCTCCCCCTACTCCTGTTATACTTCCTTGGCTCATAATCTGTTTCTGAATCGGGTTAGTCAATTGTTCCTGAGCCAAACGTCCATGCATTAAACAGGAATATCCATGGATTACGATTTGGAATGCACCTATAATTATTTTGATAATGATAATCAAAATCAGTCAAAGGGTGTGTACAACGTGTCTTTACCTAACAACCAACGCTTCTCTACCTTTTTCAAATCAGGACGATTCCTTATAACCGTTCTTCTTCTATGCAGCATGCTTGCAGGCTGTGGGACTTCCCAGAACAGCGGGAACTCCGCTTCACCCGAGTCCAATGGGGCTGAGCCCTCAACCGCTGAACAGGGAAGTGAGAATACACGCACCATTTCTACGATCAAAGGGGATATCGAAATTCCTGCTGAACCCAAGAAAATTGCGGGTATGCTCTACGTCTTTGCTGACCAATTACTCGCTCTCGGCATTGAACCAACAGCCATGGTAACGTATAACGATCTCGGATTCCCTGAATATCTGGCAGATCAGATGAAAGATACCACTGCCGTAGGTTCCGGCGAGTCTCCCAATTTCGAAGCATTGCTTCAGGCTGAGCCGGATCTCATTCTGGCCTCCAAAACGTTAAATGAAGCAAACTATGAGCAACTCTCCAAGATTGCTCCAACGATCCTTTTTGATAATGAAGAAAAAGGAGACTGGGAGCGATTCATGGAAACAGCAGCCGTTCTTGGCAAAGAAAAAGAAGCCCAAGCGGTCAAAGATGCCTATGATGCCAAAGTGACCCAAACCCATGATGAGCTTGCCGTAAAAGCCAAAGATGAAACGGTGGCCTACATGCGTGTACAGGATAAACAGCTTCAGTTGATTAAACCTGATGATAACTTCACTCTGTTTGGTGCTCTGGGATTAACCCCTGCTTCAGTAGACAGTGTAGATTTCCAGGGATCATGGAATGTGGCAATTTCCGAGGAAATTCTGCCTGAGTTGAACCCGGATCGACTGTTTATCATTCTTCGTCCAGGGGAAGAAAACAAGGTTGTGCTTAATAACATCATGGATACATCCATCTGGTCCAATCTGAATGCAGTCCAGAACGATCATGTATATATCGGTGATGCCAACCTGTGGTTTGCAGGATACGGTCCCATCGGTCTGAGTAAAATCATTGATGAGATCGCTGCTTCCTTCGAGTTATAGAGGGACATGATGAAACCCAAAACAAGCCTTAGGCAGACCGTGATCGAACGACGTACGATTCAGGAATTTAATGGCCTACCCATTCCCTTGGAAACGATTCATGAGATTCTGGAGGACGCGATATGGGCACCTTTTCACTCCAAAAAGGAACCTTGGCGCTTCATTCTGTTTATGAATGAGGGCAGAGAAACATTCGCGAGTGCTGTATTGAGTACACGCAATCCTGAATTTGTAGCAAAGTACGGACAACAAATCAGAGCTGCCTATTGTGCACAGACACCTGTACATCTGGTTGTGGTTATGACAGCCAACCTGCCCTCCAAAGCATGGGAAGAGGCTTTTGCTGCAACCTCGGCACTGATCCAGAACATACAGTTGCTCGCCTGGGAACAACACATCGGCGTCGTATGGAAGACAAGCCCTTTCAATGAAAGTCCACTATTCTGTGAAGCCATTGGTGTGATATCAGAGGAAAAAATAGTAGGTACACTTCACATGGGGTATTTTAACGCTGAAGATCAGCCTATGCCCAAGCCTCGCACACCTCTCCCTCAACTGTTGCATCTCATTGATCACTAAATGGACTAGAGCACATTGATCGAGACCATAAAAAAGAAAGGGATGTCCCATAAGTCATGAATATGACAGGGGACATCCCTTGTTCGTGTTATTTTGTTTTAATGAACCTGAGACACGCTATTCGCTCCCAGTTGCCCCGATCTGAGATCTAACGAATCACAGAGACGTTATTTCGTCGATTCGCTCGATTTTTTAGGTTTTGACAACGTTTTTGACGAAATAGCGTTACTGAGATTCTTTAAATCTTGCAAGCGTTGATGATCCGCCTTTTAGGGTGTGGTAGGTTCGTTAGCACTTGGAGCGAGGCGGAATTCCTTTTGAGACAGCCCCTTACTCCACCTTGAATCGCGCAGCCGATTCGGCCAGCTTTTGCGTCAATTGATCGATCGTATCCACCATGTTGGCCAACTGCTGTACTGTTGAAGATTGCTCCATCATGGTTGCTGTTACCTCTTCAACCGAAGCGGATACCTGCTCTCCTGAAGCTGACAAACTATGGGCTGACTCCAGTACATCATCCTTGTTCTGTAACATCTCCTGCATCTGTCCTGCCATCGTAGCGATCTGTTGATTAATGACCGTTACCTTCTCCAGAATCACATCAAATGCCTGACGAGTCTGCAAGACAAGCTCATCCTGTCTGGACGAAATGGTGTGAATTTCGGCAACACTTTGGTTGTTCTCGGCAACATCGGCCAGATTCTGCTCGATAATGCTGGAGATTTCCTTGGATTGGCGGGAACTCTGCTCTGCCAGATTGCGGATCTCCTCGGCTACAACTGCAAATCCTCTGCCATGCTCTCCAGCCCGTGATGCTTCAATTGAAGCATTCAATGCAAGCAGATTGGTCTGCTTCGCAATCTGGCTGATGGCTTCCGTGATCTGACTAATACTGCCCGAACTCGTTTGAAGTTTGACGGTAATCTCCGAGATTTTCTCCACTTCCCGTTCGTTCACCTCGTTGATACGCATCAGTTCATTCACGACTTCATTCCCGTTGTGGAATACCGTTTCGATCTCATCCGCTCTTGCCTTCACATCCTGTGCACTGCTGTTCATGGCAGCCACTTTATCGCCAAAGCTGTTGAATTTGCCTGCAATCTGCTCGGTATCTTCCGATTGGGCCTCCATGGCTTTTGCAATTCCCATGGACGTCGCCGATGTCTCATCAATGGATCTTGCCGTCTGTCTGGATGTCTCCTCCAATTCCTGAGTGCTGGCTTGAAGGACATGGATTGAATTATTCATATCGGTAATGAGATTCCTGTTCTGCTCCACCATACCATTAAAGCTCTCCGCCAGATCTTTGAATTCACTGTTATATCTGCCATTGGCCTTAACGGTCAGATTGCCTTGAGCAAGCTGTTGAAACAGTCCGATCAGACGAATGATAGGTCTTGTAATACTACGAGAAATCAGCAACCCCACACCAATAGCCAGAGCAACTCCGATCAAGGTCACGATAACCATCTGACGTTGGATATCCTCTATTGGGCGCTTGATATCGTCATAGTCGTCAATGATGACCACAGATAGATCTGCACCGGGAATCTGATTAACGCGATAATAGATGTTATCTCGATCCATCGAAGTGATTTTTACTTTGTCAGTGGCTCTGGCCTCGATGATTCCCATCGCTTCCTTGTCCGCTTCCAGCGTTTGTCCCACAATGGAAGGGTCCAGTGAATCATACATGATGATGCCGCTCCGGCTCAGCACTTCAACTCTGCCTTCGGCATTGATTTTAATGTCTCCCAGTTGCCCCAGGAAAAAGCTGCTGTCCACCGACATGGCGAACACACCTAGTATATTCCCCTGATCATCGGTGATAGGCTCCGAGAATACAATAATGAGCTTCTTGCTAGTCTTAGAGACGACCGCGTCACTGATGAAGGATTTCCCCAGTATGGATTCCTTAAAATATTCCCGATCTCCCCGTGACTGACCAATGACTTCTGGCATGGTACCCGCCACCATGGTTCCTTCCTTGTCAAATACGAACAGGTCCGGCTTGGAGCCTTCCGTATCGGATATACTGTCAGTGAGAATCGTATTTGCTCTGTTGAAATATGGATTCTCATCTGTGAAAAAGGTATCATCTGGCATTTCATTGGTATCACGCAACTCCAAGAGTTCCTTGAAGGTATTATGCACCGATATGGCATGACTCAATTGTTGTTGAAGCTGCATAGCTGTCCAAAGCCCTTCCCCAAGGCGGTCAGCCATCACATTCATTTCATCCTTGCTTTTCTTGACCACAACATCAGATGAGATCATATAACTTGTGGTCGTTGCACCAAGCAGAACCAAAACAACCAATACACTGATCATGAAAGGCAATTTGATTTTAAGCGACATATTTTTGATCCTATGCCCTAACCCTTTTCTCTTCCCCATTTCCCACTTCTCCCCACTTCCCTGAACCATATGCATCTGAACGATGTACATACATTATCGGAAAAATCCATAGTTAAATTGATCATTTAGGGAGATATTGCCACTGTTTTTCTTTTTTTAATTCTAATAGCAACATAAAAAATGGCCTGTCAGATCGACTATCCATCTTGGGAATGGATGTTGCCGTTATCTAACAGACCGTTTAAAGTTTTTTTATGATTCTATTAAGATTACTTGCGCAATCTCCGGGAACTCAATGCGTGATGACCATTCTGCAGGAATTTACTGCGTGTATTCTTCATCTGTTCAATCCGTCGCTCAGCCAGACGATCTGCGGCAACATAGGTAGCGATGCCCTCGGTACGTGAGCTTTCGAATATTTTCTCCAGATTGGAATAGATCTCTCCGATCTTGCTCCACGCCCGATCCGCGTTGTAACCGTTCAACTCATCCGCAATGTTAATTACACCACCTGCATTGATAACATAGTCAGGCGCGTAAACGATGCCCATATCATACAACTGATCCCCATGACGGGTCTCCAGCAACTGATTATTGGCACAGCCCGCTACAACCTTTGCCTTGAGCGTTCTGAGCGTATCGTCATTAATCGTGCCGCCCAGTGCACATGGTGCATAGATATCACACTCCACACTAGTGATGTCTGCGGGATCAACTGCTGTCGCGCCGAAGCGGTCCACAGCCTGTTTCACCGAGTCCTTATGGATATCCGTAACGATCAGATGTGCACCTTCCTCATACAGATATTTGCACAGATGCATCGCTACATTGCCAACACCTTGGACCGCTATCGTTTTACCTTCCAGCAGATCTGTACCAAATGCTTCTTTGGCTGCTGCCTTAATCCCACGATATACACCCCAAGCCGTTGCAGGCGATGGGTTACCGGATGAACCATAACTAGCCGAGATGCCTGTCACATAATCGGTTTCCTGATAAATCAGGTTCATGTCCTCTTCCGTTGTTCCCACATCTTCGGCCGTGATATAACGTCCGTTCAACCCTTGAATATATCGTCCAAACGCCCGAAACATCGCTTCGTTTTTGTCGCGCCGCGGATCTCCGATGATAACGGTTTTGCCACCGCCGAGATTCAGGCCAGATACCGCATTCTTATATGTCATACCACGGGCAAGGCGCAGGGCATCTTCAATGGCTGCTTCTTCTGAAGCGTAAGTCCACATCCGCGTGCCTCCCAGCGCAGGGCCGAGTGTTGTGTCGTGTATGGCGATAATTGCTTTTAACCCTGAATTTCGATCCTGGCACAGAACCAGTTCCTCATAATCGTGATGCTCCATTGCTTCAAACCAACTCATGTGCTAACCGTCTCCTCCAACCATTTTTGCGATCCAATCGCATTGTTCTCTATTCATTGACCATCCTCTATTGTACCCATGAATACCCAGTTTGTGCAAAATCACATCGCAATGTCAGAGAAGCATCGATCGATGTTTCTCATATGGCGGGAGCAAAGCTGTAGAATTTCAGATTATAATTTTATCGTCTATCAATAGAAAAACCTCTCTCCCTTACAGGAGAAAGGTACACTTTCCTCAACAGCCTTAACTTAATCGCCCATGTAGGCCACTTGATCCTTCTCATTTAAGGGAGCGTTTCAACCACATTGATTGGATGCAAATCACCATCCACAGCGAATGAAGCCTGTCCTGTCTCCTCGGAGACAACCAACACAACCGCATCCGTCAATTCACTGAGTCCCAGTGCTGCACGATGACGAGTGCCTATTTTTCGTTCATGCACTTCCGCTTGCGACAACGGCAGCACATTACCAGCGGATACAATCTGATTACCACGAATCAACACAGCCCCATCATGCAGAGGTGCACCGGGAATGAACAGCGATTCCAGCAGTGCATGTGTCACTCTTGCATCCACAGTTACGCCTGAGTGAATGATCGACTCCAACGGAATCTCCCGTTCAATCACAATCAACGCCCCATATCTCCGGTCAGATAGATGCTGTACGCTCGATGTTAATTCGGCAAACTTCTCTGTAAAGGGCGAAAGATAACAATCCAGATAAAACGAAGAGGCGAGCACCTCGATCTGCTTGATTTCCGCTCGAATCTCTGCAAATTGCCCCAGCAGGCAGGCACTGTCATTGTCAAATTGGGATAACGTCAGATTCATACGCTCTGCTACACGATGGAGGTCTGCCTTAAGCTTCTGCCTCATCGAGGAACTGTCACAGTCTGCTTGCTGAGTCATCATTCGCCGCCTCCTAGGTTATGTTGGGCTTCACGCCGCATCATTAGTACCCATACCTTCCCCTCTGGAGCAGATATTTATGCAATGGCAGGGCTGTAGGAGCTAATCATGGGCTTCATTGTAACTGATATAATAAGCAAAAAAAGAGCCTGTCCGCAAAACTCCACGGTCAGACCCTACTCGCATTATTTGATGTCTATTTCACTTATTGCGCTTTGCCGTATGAACCTGTCTTAAATGTAGTCGGATCATACCATTTGTATCCCGCCGCAGGTGCAGCCCATGGCTCAAGTTGCGGTTCGGTTGATGCAGCCGGAGCTTCTATAGGAAGCAGGCTTGTTGCCGTATCCAATGTCAGTCCTGGCACTTGTGCCAGACTGGTGTAACTCTCTTTGACCGCGAGCCATTTCACGGTATTCACAAGGAAAGTTGCATCATCCACTTCTTTGAATCCATCGTAGGTCTTCTTGGTAGCACCGGTCTCTTCACGCAAATATTTCGGAGTAGCGTCTTCCACAGGTGAAGAGTCACCGATAAATGCGGCTTTGCCCGCACCAACCTTTGCAATGGCTGCATAGGCTCCTTCAGCTCGTCCACCACCATTGTATACGCCCTGATCCACGGCATTGCCCCACTTGGACACACCACTTGGTACATAGACCAAGCCTTTGGCCTTGTTCGGGTCTATAATCGCAACGGTCGATCCCGCATGCATGGCTACAGAATTGACACCAGCCGTAATGCCAAAGGATTGTGCAGGTGCAACGATATCCGATGCATTAACATCTCCAAGAGCATTGTAGCGGAAACGGACACCAAAGTTCGTCGCGAGCCAGTCTGAACTCGTCACACTCTGCATCGCTGGTGATTCGGTTTCAGCCGAAGACATGCCTTTGGCCGGATTCAGGAAGGCACCGCGGCGATAACCGTTGAATACTTCGGAAGAATCCCAGCGGTTTTTGTTGCGGTCTGCATTATAGTGGTCGGAGATGAAGAAAACACTTCCTCCGTTCTGCACGTACTGCACCAGCGCAGCCTGCTCAGTCGCTTTGAACGGCACGTTGGCTTCTCCGATGACAAAGACGTCGTAATCTTTCAATTTATTATAGGTGATGGCTTGCTCACCGAATGTATACGGGATGCTGCGTTCCAGCTGATCCACGGCAAAGCCTGCGTTTCGCAAACCGTTCGCAAAATCCGAAAATGCCCCGTCAATAATCCAGTCGGCAGCACCTGCTGTCTGGGCGTGGGTATTATCGAACAATACTTTCTTGCCGGTACCGTCCGGCAGTGTTGTGCCCGGGTTCGGTTCTGGATCAGGATTGGTTGTTCCGGAGGAAAGTGTGATGGACGTTGGGTTTTTGACTCCTGCATAGCTGTTGTAGGCACCGAGGGTTCCGGTTACGATGATCTTTTTGCCTACAAGACTGGGGTTGGACGCCAATCCATATTGCGAACGGAAAGATGAGGGAATCTGTACATCCAATAATCTGGCGTTGGTCCGCTCTGACGCTGAATCCGCAATCAGAACATTAAAATCATTGGCATACGGAGATGTAAACTTCGCGGTAAGCGACCCGGTAGCATGTCCAACAATGATTCCTTCAACCGTTGCTGTTCCTCCACCGCTCTGGGCAGCGATGGCCTGAGATACCGTAAGTGGTGCTGCAGCTTGTACCGGACTTTGCGAACCCGGCCCCAGCAGTGCGGTTGCCATCATGATAAAGACCAGGAATGCCCCGATCCAGTGCTGCCATAACGCCTTCTTCATATTCCCTTTCTCCTCCTCCAAATTACCTGATAATGGGTTATCCTCCTTTAATTTAATTGTTCATATGCTGAATTCCTCTTTCTTTTTGTAAAGTTTATGAAAAAGTTTAGAAGTTGAGTCTATTGGCCCATACTGATTATCATTAGGATTCCATTTACCGAAGGAGTAAAACGATGATGAAATTGGTATTTTTGATACTCTTGTTGATTGTTCCGCTGATTATGGCTTATGTTGCTCTTCGTTCCCGAATGGTTACCCGAGTGTTCCATATTCTTGCGCTACTCTGTTTCTACAGTGCGGCAACCGTCATCGCTGGTGATGTGTATGCGACGAATGCTCATATGACCACATTCACCACCGAGATTCACCATTTCCTGCTGAATGGCTGGTTCTTGTATCCGTCTGCATATCTCGGTGTATACATTCCCTATGTGCTGTGGATGAGCCTATTTTCAGAAAAAAGTTAAATTCGATGCGGACTTGGGATTGCATTTTGCCAGCGTTCATTGCATAATGAATATATAAACATGATAATGATTATCATTCTTGAACTTGTCTCTTTGTAACTTTCTACTGCATATGATTTTACGATTTTATAGATAAAGGGGAACGAACATCGAATGAATACAACTCTGCAAAAGGCTGATCTGCAGCTTGACGATTATTTGGATCTTCTGAACCTGGCAACCAATCTGGGTGATACGAGATGGCAAAAGGAAATTATCCGTAAGCTGGCTTATACTTATCCTGCAGTTCAATGTAAACAACCACAATAGCATGCCTTATAGTTACATAGCTCAATAACCCATTCTTTACATGAATCGGTTATTGGGCTATTTTTATTTTACAATATAATTGATCTAAACATTTACAAGAGAAACGGAGAGGACAGAAATAACCTGAAGAAGCGGAGCGTTCGCCTTTATCCCCGGATTTTCCCTTTTGAAAAAGGGGATCAAAAAAATCTGGGGGTAACAGCGATCGGAAGGTTGTTCTGTCATCGGAGTGGCAAGTGTAATATTCTTTAGTTCAATTGATATAGGAGTGAACAACGATGCAATTGGAGACCGAACGACTCATCATCAGGGATATTCTGGAGACAGACTGGAAAAGTATACATAGCTACACATCCATGCCGGAAGTTACACAGCATACAGCGTGGGGGCCGAATACCGAAGAGGATACACGAGCTTATGTGCAGTTTGTGTTGGACATGCAGCAGACCAAACCACGAGAAGGCTATGAACTGGCGATATGTTTGAAAAGTGATGGAAGACTCCTCGGCGGAGTCGGTATTCACGTTATGGAGAAAACCAATGCAGAGATCGGTTATGTCCTTAACCCCGCTTACCAAGGGAAAGGTTATGCCGCCGAAGCAGCCAGTGCTCTACTAGGCTTCGGTTTCAACGAACTGGGCATTCACCGGATTTACGCCAAATGTCGTCCGCATAACACTGCTTCGGAGAATGTCATGAAGAAGATTGGCATGCAGTGTGAAGGTCTGCTGCGGGAGCACTGGTTCTACAAAGGTTCCTTTCATGACTCTGTGATCTATTCGATTCTCTCCAGTGAATATGCACATGAGCAATTTCAAAGAAACACAAAAAGCTGACTCCCATATATGGGACGCCAGCTTTTCTTTTCTTATTCTCCGTAACGACCCCAATCGCCAATGGAGGTGAAGCCTTGAAGCCTCATTTGGATTCCAAATCAAATTTGTTCCTCAGGGATGCAACCGTTGTTCTTCCCTCAACTCGGAACACCGGAACAAGTTATTTTACAACCGGCACAGCTCTACCGGACAGCTCGGGAATGTAGGACATCCACACATACAGCGCAGGGCTGCCAGGTCACGAATCATCAGTTTGCCGTCCATCATATCCAGCGTACCTTGTTCCTTCCATGCCCCCAGCATCCGTGTTACGCTCTCCCGGGTAGCTCCAATCATCTCGGCAAGATCGGTATGGTTCAGCTTCATGTCCAGCACAATACCATCCGGTGTGACCCTGCCATACGAATTGCTGGCACGGATCAGTGTCGAAGCGAGCGCACCCGCCTTGCCATACAGCAGCAAATCACGGAATCTCGACTGGGTGATCCGTTGCGACAGCGCCATCCATTGCAAGAATTTCAAGGCAAGGTCGCCATGTTTGCTGAGTATACTTTCAAGATCGCTAAGCGAGATAATGGCCAGTTCCCCTTTTTCCGCCATCTCTGCACTGTAGCTATGATTCAATCCGCCGATGCCGCCGAATTCACCGATGAGATCGCCGCTTTGCTGAATGGATAAAATAATTTCCTTGCCATCCTCCGTCGACTTGGTCATTTTCACTCGTCCCGAACGAATGTAGTACAGATATCCGGCTTCATCGCCTTCGAGAAAGAGACTATATCCCGACTTCACCCGTTTAGGCTGCATTTTTGCTTCAATCAGGTCCCATTGCTCAGGTGTAACGAACGAAAGGATTCCGCCTGTTTCCCGTGTCATTTTGCCCGCCTCCGTTTGTTTCTGCTCTGTTCTTTGGGTTGTTCTTTCTACAAATACTGTACCCATAACCTTCGTCCCCCTCGGTGATTCCTTATGTATCCATCATACCGCGAAAGTAGCGCGAGGGTTATCGGGGGATTACCTGATCCTTAACGAGAAACTCCCTGAGTTTGCTGTGAGAAAAGTCACATTTCACCGATATGCCTCATCCTTCGCATTTCTTCAATCCCTTGGTGCACCTGACTCAGGAGTCCTCCACTGCCCAAGTTCAGTAGATTATGGAACGGAAATAGGGGTTTTCCCTGAATTACAACGTAAGAGAAAGGGTCTACAATAGAACTAACATTGTAATACCCTTACTTTAAGATGATCCTGAAAGGTTAATGATAATAATTCCACGTTACGTACGTTATAATTTCGAAAAAGGAAGTGTCCTCTCATGCATGATGAACTGCCATCTGGCATTCAGGAGATGATCGACGGCCTGCGCCTGAACACATCCAGCGACTTCTGTGGACTTGCCTGTCTGAATGGGACGATGCTACGCTGGAAGTACACCTCTGGGGCTAGTAATGAACGGGTGAAACGCATGGAGATGCGCCCCGGACAAGATCTGGTGGGCACAGCCCTTCGGACTGGACGCACAGCTCGATCTGATGCCCAATCCACCGGGGAGCATACACCCGGTCGTTGCCCGTTAATGCTTGCTGAGCGGTTGGTAAGTGCCATAGCGGTACCTGTGTTCCAGGAAGGAAGCGTGCCTGGCGCCGTGCTGCTCGTTGGCAGCAGACTGCCCTGCACCTTCTCCCCGGATATGATCCGGCAGACGGAACACGTCGCTCTACATCTTCAGCCGAAGGTGTTTGGATAAAGGTTTGAACTAGAGCGTAAGAGAAGCTATTCGGAGATTAAAGCTCTGAATGGCTTCTTTTTTTGTTATGATATAGATAGAACTAAGGAAGCGGACAGGGGGATATCATGTGATTCAACTATTAGTTGTAGACGACCATGTTGTCGTGCGTTCCGGGCTGATCGCCTTACTTGAAGGAAAGAATGATATACATATCGTTGGAGATGCCGCAGATGGCGATGAAGCCATTGCCAAGGCTCAAGAGTTGAAACCAGATGTGGTCTTGATGGATTTCAGCATGCCGCCAGGCAAAGACGGTCTGACCGCTACCGCTGAATTGAAGAAATTAATGCCAGATGTCTCCATTTTGATACTAACCATGCATGACGATGAAGAATATCTGTTCCGCGCCATCCACGCGGGAGCATCCGGATATATACTCAAAAGTGCGCCGCATGAAGAATTGCTTGCTGCGATTCGTTCCGTAGCAGAGGGTAGCGCCTATCTGTACCCCAGTGCGACCAAGCGGCTGATGAGTGAATACCTGGACAAAGCCAAACAGGAAAACGCCGGACCGTATGACACGTTATCCGAGCGGGAGAAAGAGATTTTGTCCTGGATTGCCAAGGGTTATGCCAACAAGGAAATCGCCGAACATCTGATCATCAGTGTCAAAACGGTCGAATCCCACAAAAGCAATCTGATGGAGAAACTTGGCCTGCGTACACGACCGGAACTGGTGAAGTTCGCTATGAAAAAGGGGTTGCTGAACTTTGAGTAGTGCACGCAAGAACAGATTAAGTGGTCTCGCAGACCAGCCCGTACGCCTCCTGCTGAACGAAATCGATGATCACATTACGGATAATGAATTTCGCAGCAGGTTGAAGGGTTCCCTGCATCAACTGAGTGATCTGAAATTTGCCTTGGATGAATCCTCCATTGTAGCCCTGACAGACCGCAAGGGGAAAATCCAGTATGTGAATGATAAATTCTGTGAAATCTCGCAGTATGAGCGCGAGGAACTGATCGGTAAGGATCATCGAATCATTAATTCCGGATACCATGGCAAAAGCTTTATGAAAAACCTGTGGGACACGATATCCTCAGGTAAGGTATGGAACGGGGAAATTCTCAATCGTGCCAGAGATGGCAGTCATTATTGGGTCAACACCACCATCGTGCCTTTCCTTGATAACGACGGGGAGCCCTATCAATACCTGGCTGTACGCAGCGAGGTCACCAAGCTGAAATCCGTCGAAGCCGAATTGCAAAAGATGATGTCCCAAGTGATGAACATTCAGGAAGAGGAACGACGCCGGATCTCGCGTGAACTGCATGACGGGATTGGACAGAGTCTCTTCTCTCTGGTGATTCAGATGGACCGACTGCTGGCAGACCAGCCTCAACCCGGGGTTGAAGCACTTCGTAAGCAGGTCACGGGTATCATGGAAGATGTACGCGGTATGGCATGGGAGCTGAGACCATCCGTTCTGGATGACCTGGGCGTTGTTCCGGCGATTCGTACGTATATCGAGAATTACACCCGTCACTACGGGATCGAAGTTGATCTGGAATGTAATTTGCGCAAACGACTGGAGATGAACCGGGAGATAGCCATCTACCGAATTATTCAGGAAGCCTTAACCAATGTCGCGAAGTATGCCGATGTTGCCGAGGCACGTGTTACTATAGAAGACGCTGAGAACATGACGATGGTTATTATTGAAGACCAGGGTGCCGGATTCAGCGAAGCAACCGCTGGCAATGGCGTTGGATTGTTCAGTATGGAAGAGCGTGCCCGTGGTGCAGGAGGAACGTTGAGAGTTTCTTCCGAGCCTGGCGAAGGGACTACCGTTACCCTTTTATTGCCCAAGACAGCCCAAGTATAACCGGACATGCTTCGTATCACACTTTGCGCTTCGCTCCAGCTTATCTATTATTTAACGGCTGCTCGCTATTGGACTGTGCGAGTGGTCTTTTTATTTCCGATTGGTCGAAATGACAAAATGAAGGCTCAAAATCGGTTAAATTCAATAATCATGATAAATAGATTGACTCCAGTTACGATTCGTCATTAAACTATGAATGCCACATACACATTGTATGATTAGTAAAATTTCATTGTTCATTTCATATAGCGAGAGAAAAGGATGGTCAACATGTCAGAGAAACGCTCCTCCAAAGGAGGAGAAATTCCACAAATGTACAATCTGGACGAGATGGATCGCAAAATCATCGCCGCGCTTCACCACAACAGCCGGATATCCTATACGGATCTGGGTACACAGATCGGGTTGTCACGTGTGGCTGTTCAGGCACGCATTAATGCTTTATCCGAAAAAGGAATCATCGAACGCTTCACCGTTGTGATCAACCCTGGCAAGGTTGGGCTTCAGGTCTCGGCCTTTTTCAATGTCGATGTTGAACCGCCCTTCCTGGATGAAGTTGCTGAGAAACTAGACGAAGAGCCAGCCGTCACCAGCCTTTATCATATGACAGGTCCGAGTACCCTGCACATGCACGGTATTTTTGCGGATATGGAAGAGATGGAGCAATTCTTGCTGGAGAAGCTCTATAAGATGCCGGGTATCGTCAAAGTGGAATCACAGCTATTGTTAAAACGTTATAAAAGCCGGATGGGCATGAGACTCTAGGAGGACATCAGTATGGGTTGGAAAGATTACAACGGTCTCGTCATCGGAATGGTACGGACCGGAATTCTGGGATATGGCGGTGGCCCTTCGGTTATTCCGTTGATCCGTTACGAAGCCGTTACGCGTTACAAATGGGTCAGTGATGAGGAATTCGGCGAGATTTTGGCAATCGCCAATGCCCTTCCGGGTCCCATCGCGACCAAGATGGCCGCATATCTCGGTTATAAAACCAAAGGGGTGCTGGGCGCCATTGTGTCCGTACTCGCTCATATTTTGCCGACAAGTATTGCCATTATTGCTCTGCTCGGTTCCATGTACGCGCTACGCGAGTCGAAAGTGGTAGCAGGCATGGTAGCCGCCGTGCGGCCGGTCATTTTTGTCATGCTGGGCATGATGGCTTATGAATTTGCCATGAAAGCCTGGAAGGGACTCGGTAAAGTTTTTGCCGCCCTATTCGGCGTAATTGCCTTTGTACTATTGCAGCTGCTGGATATCCATCCGGGGATTGTGATCGCTGTTTTCCTTGGATATGGTGTCTTCCATCTGGATCTGGTTCAGCGCTTCAAGTCCAAAAGCGAGTCTGATAAGGGGGTGTCCTAAGGATGCTCCAGACATGGTGGGAATTATTTTGGGGATTTTTCGTAGCAAACATCTTGGGATATGGGGGCGGCCCGGCATCCATTCCGCTAATGCAGGAAGAGATTGTGAACCATTACCAATGGATGACCACAGAGCAATTCGGTGATGTACTGGCGATTGGTAACGCCCTTCCCGGGCCGATTGCAACCAAAATTGCTGCATTTGTCGGGTACCACGTAGCAGGCTGGTTTGGGGCATTTATCGCAAGTTTTGCCACAATCGTGCCTTCCGCAACTGCACTAATTATATTACTTCGTCTGTTGAACAAACATCGCACGTCACCAAAAGTCAAAGGCATGACCCTACTCGTGCAGCCTGTTATCGCTGTACTCATGATTCTGCTTACATGGGAATTTGGACAGCTATCCACTGATTCCATCGGCATCTGGCAGACATTGATCATTGCCGGCATCTCGCTCTGGGTTATGACCAAGACCAAGCTGCATCCGGCCATTCTAATCGTGATCGCTTTTGCCTATGGTGCACTGGTACTATCTCACACGATGTAGTAGTAGAACATACAGGGAACGTCACAGAACCACTTGGTTATACCTCTGTAATAGGGTGGTGTATGCAAGGGTTCCGGACGTTGGCGAATGGCTAGATTATTTTCATTTTCTAAGGAACTCAGGACGTCTTATTTGGTCTTTAGGTCCTCTTTATAAATTGTAAGGAATATCAGACACGTTATTTACCACAATCACCTGACAAAAGTGCTATAAAAGACTGTAATTTCCGATATAACGTGTCTCAGATTCCTTAGATTTCTGTAAACGCTCCAGACCCCTGAATAAGACGTTTCAGATTCGTTAGCGCTTGAAGACATGCCTAGTTTATAAACAAAAAACGGTGATACCAGCTATTAGCTGGCATCACCGTTTTTATTTGCGCGTTTCACACTCACATTTGGAAAAGCAATTACTTCGCTTCAACCACTACCGTCACTTTGGTTTTCACACCTGCAAATGTCACCGTAATCGTTGCTTTACCTTTGCCATTTGCCTGAATGATGCCGTCTTTCACCGATGCTGTTGCAATACGGGAAGATTTCCAGAGAGCCGGTTTGGATACATTAGCTTCACTGCCATCGGCATACGTTGCAGTTGCCGCCACAGTTACCTTTTCACCAGGTTTCATGGTCAACGTTACTTTATCCGTCTGCAAGTATTTCAGTGTATCCACATCTACAGCAATGGTGACAGACTTGCTACCGTATTTTGCTGTGATTTTGGCTTTACCTGAACCTGTAGCTTTGACTTTACCTTTGGTCACTTGAGCTACTTTGTAGCTGTTCGTTTTCCATTCAGCTTTGTCCGTAACATCACGCTCGCTACCGTCGCTCAAGAAGGCAGTTACCGTCAGATCAGCTGTATCGCCTGATTTCAGGGAAAGAACCGGCTCGGAAGCTTCAATACGTGTGATGACATCCACTTCAACTTGGATCGTCACTTTTTTGGAGCCGTATTCTGCTGTGATGTTGGCTTTACCACTGCTGTTACCTGTGATCACGCCTTTTTTCACATCTGCTACACGTGCATTGCTGGATTTCCAGGTTGCTTCGGATGTTACATCCAGCGTGTTGCCGTCCTCATCCGTACCTGTTAGAAGGATCGTCTGAGTTTCTTTGGCAGACAGAACAACGAAGTTCACATCTGCTTCCAGTCCACTAGCCATACCTACTTCAACAGGCAGAGTCAGTGTTTTGCCTTCAATCTTCGCGGTAATGGTTACTTTACCTGTAGCAACACCTGTGATAACCCCTTTGCTATCTACCTCAGCGATTTTGTCGCTGCTGCTGCTCCAAGTTGCATCTTCAGATACATCTTTGGATGTTTCACCATACAACGCCAGTACTTTGGCAGAAGTCGTTCCACCAACGGCTACCGATGCTTTCTTCTTGTCCATCTCATACTTGTCTGCTACGTCTACATTCACTGTGAATTTAACCGTTTTACCGCCATAAGCTACAGTGATCGTAGCCGTACCGGATTTGTATGCAATCAGATCGCCGTTTGATACATATACGACATCTGGATTGCTTGAAGTCCATGTTGCTTTGGAAGTTACATTTTCTGTACTGGCATCAATATATTCGGCATTGGCTACCAATGTCTTAGACTTGTTATCACCGGTAACACTCATGGCGAGCTTGTCATTTACATCTTTGATATCCAGATATCTTGCCGTATCTACATCTACAGCAATTTCTACAGTTTTTCCACTATAGGTTGCTTTGATCGTTGTTGAACCTGCGCTAATGGCTGTGATCTGTCCCTTAAATACCGTTGCAACCTTCTCGTTGCTAGATGTCCATGTTGCCTGATCCGTTACATTCACATCGCTGCTGTTTGGATAAGAAGCCGTTACAACGACATTAGCCGTTTTGGTTGTCTCACTCAAACGGAAGAAAATACTTTGTTTCTCCACACTCAGTTTGCTGGTCAGATCCACATCCACGTCAACGGATACTGATTTCGTACCGTATTTGGCTGTGATCTTGGCAGAACCTGCCGAGTATCCTGTAATTTCGCCTTTAAGAACGTCCGCGACTTTCTCATTGCTGGATGTCCACTCCGCCAGATCGGTTACATCTTTGGTTGTGCCATCTGGATACGTAGCCGTCACTTTCACACTTTCACTTTTGTTCAACAGCAAGTTAACTTGCTGTTTATCTACATCTACACGTTTAACCACTTCAACGTTAACATCCACGGTCACGCTCTGGCTGCCAACTTTCGCAGTAATAACTGCCGTACCCGCGCTTTGTCCAGTTACTTTACCATTCACAACGGTAGCAACCTTCTCATCACTGGTAGACCATTCTGCAGTACTTGCTGCTGCATTATTTGTTTCATTGTCACTATACGTTGCTGTCAAAATAATTTCTTTTGTATCTCCCGTGCGCAAATCCAGACTTTGCACGTTTTTCGAAAGGGCTTTGACCTTCTTCGTTACTTTCACTTGAACAGTCTGACTCTGACCCTGGTAAGCTGCGGTAATCGTCGCTTTACCTTCCTTTTTGGCCGTGATTGCACCATTATATACAGTTGCTATCGAAGTATCTTCGCTACTCCAGGTTGTACTAATCGTTACATTAGCCGAGGTATTGTCTGAATATACCCCTGTCACCGTAACAGACCCAGAATCACCAACTTCGAGCGACATCTCATTCTTGGAAACCACAATTTTGGACAGTTCTTTATCTGCCGCAGCGGCCAAGCCTACGTTGGAAATACTCAGCATCAACACCAGCATCATCACCATGTACTTGGTCAATCTTGGCTTTAACATCATTTCCCCCCGATTATCATCATTTTTTTCCTTATGTTTTATGTCGGCAAGTCCTTTCCAGATGTTTAGACTTTCAGGAAATTTTCAGGGAATTCTATGGAAATTAATTTATCTTCAATTCCTGTTTCAACCGATCATACCTGCGAATATTGCGCATACCTATGTATATTGACTGTCTTGAACTTCTTTTAACAGGATTGGAGGAAACATAATGGTTCAGCCTTTTGATTACATCGGGTATTGGGAGGAAACATATCGTTCGGGTGAAACTTCCGGGAGGGGGTCATACGGGGTTTTGGCTGAATTCAAGGCCGAGGTTGTGAACGGACTGATTCAACGTGAAGGGATTCATCGTGTCATTGAGTTTGGATGTGGGGATGGCAACCAGTTGCAATACATGAATTATGAGGATTACCTGGGCGTAGATGTAGCGGCTTCTTCAGTAAAGCGTTGTGCTTCCCAATTTGCCAAGGATTCGTCCAAGAGTTTCATGCTGTATACACCAGGCCTATGGATTAACCGAGGTTTCCTGCAAGCCGATCTGACGGTCTGTCTGGATGTGTTATATCACATCACGGATGAAACAGATTTTCGCAATACCCTCTATGATATTCTGCACTCCTCAACAGCATGGGTGGTGCTTTACACCCGTTTGAAAGAAAACGGCAACCCGGGGATTGATACAATCCAGGACCGTAATCTGTTCGAATATCTCTTCGACTACCCTGATTTCAAAGTTCATGAGATTATTCCGCAGCGCTATCCAG
This sequence comes from Paenibacillus sp. FSL R7-0026, assembly GCF_038004485.1. Classification (NCBI taxonomy): domain Bacteria; kingdom Bacillati; phylum Bacillota; class Bacilli; order Caryophanales; family Paenibacillaceae; genus Paenibacillus; species Paenibacillus sp. FSL R7-0026. The sequence continues at coordinate 406,948 of NZ_JBBORG010000001.1, read as the reverse complement.
ATCAATCTTCTGCCGACTTTGTCATCCTGAGACGTACACCTTCGAAGTGAAAAGCGATTTTTTCAGTAGAGCATAACTAAGTCTGCACCCCAACTGGATCCGTAAGAATGAGATATTCATAGGCCAGATACTTCTTTTGTCTTCCTTCGATTATGTACACCATCCGCCTGTCCGCTCACCTTGATTTGTCTATTCAAAGCTCAAGCTTAGGTATACTCCGTCTCCAGTAGAGGGAATATCGTTCCTAATACTGGAGACAGCCTTATGCGGACAGGTGATGATGGTTTGCTACTGATGCTACTGACAACTAAATACTGAATATATAACTGGTTTAATCTAATGAAATAACTCGAAAGCTCATAACACTACGACCTTACTAATCCGTTCTCACCTTCGGTTCTTCCAGCCCGTAGTTCTCAATTCTTCTTTTAAAATAACCCCGCATGTCCACGCAGCTTCGCCAGCGCTTCCATATAGAAATAATCGCCGTATATAATCGGCACATTCAGCCCTCGCCCTTCCGGGTAATGCACCGTTCCCTGCATAATCAGACCTTCTTCCGCTGCCGAATCGCCGGAGCTATAGTGCTCATGCAAGCCGCGGACGATACGTTCTCCAGCGGCAGCATAGGTTTCCCCGCGCGGCGACAGCTTCGCCAGCTCTAGCAACCCGCTCGCGGCAATCGCCGCAGCAGACGAGTCCCACGCCACCTGATGCTCCGCAGGTGCGCGGAAATCCCACACCGGCACGATCTCTTCGCCAAGCATGGCGAGGAAGAAATCGGCCGCACGCTCCGCTGTCTCCAGATATCGGGCTTCGCCCGTATACCGGAAAGACAGCGCAAACCCGTGCAACGCCCAGGCGGTACCCCGCGCCCAGGCGGAACCTGGAGCATGGCCCTGTCCGCCATGCTCTCGCAGCTTCTGCCCCGTGTGTGGATCAAACTCCACCACGTGGCAGATGGACCCGTCCGCGCGGATGAATTCGCGCGCCACGGTGTCCGCATGTGCTTCCGCCAGCCAACGGAAGCGAGGATCGCCGCTCTGCTCGGATGCCCAGTAGAGCAGCGGCAGGTTCATCATGCTGTCAATGATGGCTACGCCGCGCGTATCCATTGCTGACGAGCTGAAGTTCCATGCGCGGATGAACTCACCGCGCACGTGGAACCGGGCAGCGAGCAGGTTGGCGGCAAGCATGCCACGCCGCCGTCCATCCATGCTGCCCGTCTGGCGGTAGTTGGCTACGCCACTAAGCAGCCAGATGAACCCCAGATCGTGATCCACCGATTCGGGATCACGCAGACAACCCTCCAGTTGCCGCTCACAGCTTTCGGCAATACGATGTAACGGAGCGAGCGCTTCACTTTCCGGCGCATCCCCATAGACCAGCCATAACAATCCAGGCCAGAAACCTGCTGTCCACCATTCCGGATCATTTCGATCATACGTCCCCTGCGGAGCAATGTGCGGAAAAGTATCCTTGATCCGCTTTGCATTCCGAATCGTTTTGGCAGCCCCCTGTTGCCACGCTTCCTCGAGCCACTTTACCGACGTTGATGTGTTCATGAACATATCCCTCCTCGATTGAATACCAGACATCTATGCTTGATGCTCCAGCTCATCCTCAACTTATCTATATCGTCGTATGTCATAACTGCAATAGCTATCCGATAAATATCACTAATCATCCACGAATAACACTTTTAACTATCATTCGAGATGTTTAGAGATGTTTCGAAATCTAATGATCCTCGACCTAAACGCCTTCATGTGTAATCTCGCCCAATCGGATCGTAAATGACAGACTTCGTGCTCCGTTCACTTCAATCCGCGCTTCCTTCAGCAACCCATTACGTGAAGCCACAGCCTGTTCCTCCAGATGAATAATGGCTTCCTGATCCAGCGCTGTGGATTCTACATAAGCCCCCCGATACTCCGTTCGTACGCTATGATCCGTATGAGTAATTACCGCCTGTTCACGGCCATCATGGAACATCAACGGAATGAGTGCACCTGCCGCCACGATCTCACCTTCGAATTCATACGTTATAGTCAGCACATCCGCTTGTTGCACATAATGAGTACGCAATGTTTCAATTCCGGGTAATGGACCGACCCATGTCACGGCAAAAGAATTCTCCAAGGCATTCACACCATCTTCTGACGCTTTTTCCGCCAGATGCTGCTCCACTTGATTCCGGGTATCATGGTCTACCTTCTCATACACTATTGACCCTCCTCCCTGAGCAGGGTCCAATCCAACGTCACGATCATATGCACCACCGGATGGAATCCCCTCTGCAAGACTGTGCCATACCCCATCTGGTGTCTTCCAGGCAGGACAGTAGCTGAGCGGACGGACCTCCCCTTCAGCAAATTCCGTGAATCCTGCCTGCACATGGCTGGCAGCGGACGGACCAATTAGACCAGGTAACCCTATCTGCTGAATCCGTACCAAACCAGGAATCGTATACGGATCATTCATCGCCGTGTGTAATACCAGTTGCTGACCAGGTATGGAAGCAATCACAGTTTCAAACCACCCATCGGTCTGCAAAACCCTGCTACCTAACTCGGAAGGAAGGTACACTTCGCCCACATCGTCTCCCGGATCACTGAGACAAGCGTGGGCCAGCGCTGCTGCCGTCCACAGGTTGTAACAGGTATGGTTGGTATAGATTTCATACCCGTGCCGATCTTCTGGAGCGTATTCATTGCGCACAATTTTCAGACGCCCATCATCCATCTTCCAGCGCTCAACAGCAGCAAAACACCGATTGGCCGCACGTGCAAAAGCACCCGCCATCACCGGATCTCCCGCCTCCAGAGCCTGCGTTGCATGTGTGGAGCATACATAAGCTGCGGCTGCTTCATTCCACTGGTGCTGGGAGCTGCGACCACGCGGCGGAATCTCACCTAGCGGCGAGAGCGTAAGTAGCGAGCTGAAGGCACCATGGCGCAGCTGCTCACGCAACCTGTCGGCAGTGGCACCTTCGTAACCAGCTTCAAGCATCACCCCAAGGTGATAACGGGTAGCAATATCATAGGAAAATGGACAATTCGGGCGGTCCAGCGGTCCATCCTGATACAATCCAAGTGCTGTAAATCGGGGCACATGATAGGCTTCCAGATAACGATCCATCCACGCTGTATCCTCACTCGCCAGCTGTTCACGCCACCGCAGATACTCGCCAGAGATCATAATGGCGTTCCAGTTAATCATGCGATTTGGATTATTCATCTTGCTCATCGTAAATACATAATCTTGTTCTGGATCAATCGTCTTGAGTGCCTCAGCCCAGATCTGTGCTTGTTCAGGCAGATGTGACTTCAACAACATATAAGCTCTCATCATGAGCACCGGAAAAAAATCAGGGTGATTGTCAGGTGCACTACCTTTGACCACGGCATCAATGCTCTGTGACAGGGCTGCCGCTGCGGAGTCAAGCAGATCTGTACGCCCCTCGTCAACCAGAACCGCCGCAGCCATCGCATAGGCTGGTGTAGAATAATATCTCTCCACACCCGAGAACGGGTCGATAATTGCACCCTGGCTGTCCTGATATGGTGTGTAAGCGCGAACAACACTTTCAACAAGTGCCAACTTGCGCTCCCTATTCCAGCCGTCTGCCGGAGGGGGGCCCGCTTGTTCTGCCAATGTACGGTAATGTTCGAGTTCGTCTTTCCATGGATACGTGGACGCAGATGTATATTTACTCACGCATGCTCACCTCGGTTTCTCCCATTTTTCGGTTCAATGCTGAAGTGTACCTCACATACCGTTTCAATCAGATCAGAACTTTCTATCCGAACATCAGTCTCATTAATCAAACCTGTCCATAATAGTGACGTTCGATAGAATTTGACTGGTACATTATCATGATCAACTGTGTCTATTGCCTCCGTAAGGACTTGCCACTGGTTCGCATCATACGTCATATGGACCGTTCCATGTACGCCTTGCCAGCGAATATTACCGCACTTCACCACTTCAGGCTGTACTCTACTCATCCATCGTTCAACAACACTTGAAAACTCTGCATGTGAATCTGAATTATCCACCGAAGATGATCGTTTAGCCGAAGACACCATCCTGCTCTTCCATTGAAAACGGTCAATGAGACGCAATTCCGTTCCATTCCTGCTACCCCCAGAAGCCTTCTTCCAATGAAATTGGCGCGTATAACGAGCCAGTGAAACAGCTCCAGAATATGCGGATGTCAGATCCAATGTTGTATTCAGCTCACCGCCATCCTCTGCCAGCTTTGCCTCTAACACATGGGCTTGCGCTTGCCGGCCCGAGCTTTGCTCCTGGCCTTCAATGAGCGGAACGTTATGCCCGGATGATGAGATGTGTAACAACTGCTCTCTGCCTGGCGCAAAATACGCTTGGGTATATAACCCTGCTCCTGGATCACACAGAATATTCTCACCACCGCAATGGATAATGAACTGTCCCAGATCATTATGGTTGTGAGGTTCATCGTTATGCCCACCTTTAATGGAAATAGCCACATGAAGGGGTGCGCCGTTTGTCCGTTTTGTATCCAGAGAATCGAGCGATCCTTTTGCAATCATCCAGCCCAGATTTTGAAAAACGAACCCACGTACAGCCTGCCCAGAGGCACCTTCATCACCGTATACTGCCGGATCACTCCACATCACGTTCCGCAATAGATGAGCCCAGCGATGACATGGATCATCAGTAAGCAGTGGAATATGAAACGGAAGATCTATCTGCAACCCAACCCGGGACGCGAGCAGGGAGAGTAATCCGGAAGGGATCTCTTCCTGCTCGGCACTGTCCGAATAATTCACATATGTGCCGCCCGACAGATGAACTCGCAGCGGAAAAGCCGCGATGTCTGCGATTTTGGGACCCGCCAGCAGATCTAGTTCGCCCTCACTGTACTCACGAAGCATCTCGGCATAATAGGTGAAATAACCAAAGCCATATACCCAATATCCAATGCCTTCGGCACAGCCGCCATCCTCGCCATATCCGCTCAAGAATGCGTTCATACAGCTGACCGTATGGGAGATAGATTCCCGTAGTGTGAACTCATCCTTGAGAAGCAACAACGCGGCCATGCCACAGCACCCACCACAGACCGCCGACCAGTTGTGATCCGCTGTCTGCCAGTGGAACTTCCGTTGCTCCCGGTAAAGCGGGATGAAGATTCGCCGTTCTGCTTCAGACCTGATCCGCTCTATGACAAGGCGATCCAGCCGCTCGGCATGAATGGTCACAATCTCGGCCAGCATATGTACTGTCTCTGCGGCGAACAGATCGATGTTCCCTTTCACCTGGTTGACCTCTCCCGTACCCAGATGCGCAGGCAAACACCACGTATACTCACCACACACGTCCCACAACATTTCTTCCAGCGCTTGCAGTGCATCCGGCCTAGCCGTGTCCAAGGCGAGCATCGCCACAGCAGCAAGTCTGCCCCTTCGATCGAAATAAGCCTCTTCATAGGCTTTTCGCTCACCCCTATAGCTGAACTGTCGATATAGACGGAACGACAAGGAAGGCATGGGTTCTTTCAAGGCACGTTCACCGTAAGCCTTCAAGTCTGTGTATAAAGTAGCCAATTCAGGCCGGGATAACTTCTCCAAGAGTCTGTCGGCACTTAAGGAACTCAATGCTCTGCTCTCAGTACCACGTTGGTTTATATTTTCATTTTCGACTTCGTGAATGGAATCTTCCACTGGATTCACCACTCTTCGTTAATGGATTGTCATACAAACATTATAATGTAATCGATTTCATTTTACCGGATATAATAGCACTTTTGAAGAATTATCCATTAGAACCCTTTCCACGACGTTACGTCCTTCTCCTTCCCAACACAAAAAAACGAAGAACCTTCGTCAGGTCCTCCGTTTTGGTTACACAATCGCAAGTGGAGATTTTTGCACAACAGACAACCATTGACGTGCAATCAGCTCATGACCTGCTGCGGTTGGATGTACGCCATCCCATAACCAGTACGCTGCATCCGCCTGCTTCAGAGCGTCATTAAACGTCTGCTGTAATGGCACCCACACAGCGCCAAATTCTTCAGCAAGACCTTGGGCCAGTTTCTGATATTGACCGATATACTCTTCCCAGGCTTCCCATTTCTCCGCGGTCGCTCCGGTTCTCAGAATAAACGGCTCCATCAAAACCAGCCCCGTATCCGGCATCACTTCCCGAGTTTCTTCGAGCAAATGGCGATACGCCCGTCCGAAACGATCCGTTACCCCGCTAGGTTCACCATTCATCGTGCGCCAGGCATCATTAACCCCAATCAGGATGCTGATCAGGTCCGGTTTTAGACTAATGGTATCCTCATTCCAGCGTGCGTACAGATCGGATGCCCGATCCCCGCTGATGCCTCTGTTATAGAAGGTCTTATGCTTGCCCGCCAGTTCCATACCCAGTTTGCTGGAGATTAGATACGCATATCCGTGTCCTAGAAAATGATTTGGATCATCATTGCGTGATCTTCCCCCATCTGTAATCGAGTCTCCCTGAAACAATATAACGGATGGACTTGTACTCATGATTGAAATCGTTCCTTCCTCTTGTGCAAAATGGAAACACTGAACACCTCAGTCTCCATTTTATCCCTTTCGGTCACAATAGAAAATAGCGTTTTCATCACTATATAAGTTGAACTACATATATTTACACGGGCACTACGATGACAGAACAACCTTCCAATCGCTGTTATCCCAGATTTTTTTGATTCCCTTTTATAAAGGTGAAAATCCGAGGATAAAGGCGAACGCTTCGCTTTTTCAGGTTTTTTCTGTCCTCTCCGTTATCGTGTAATTGATTCATTCATCTTATATAGATACCCAATCTTATAAATCTTTTGGTTCTTTCTCCACATGTCCTCCGCCCTGATAGGCTGTCTCGTCCTGTTTATCGGGTATGCCCCTAAGCTTTGCCTCTTCCCACAACTCGGCCGCATCATCCTGTGGGCGGTATCCAATCTTCTGCGCCAGATAGCCAATATCATAGTAATTGTCTGTATTCGCTGAAGTCCCGTACAGATTCAGATACTTTATATCCGGATCCGCTTCAATACAACACTCAACGAGCTGGACCATATCCCTTGGTGAGATCCAGATATGAGCCGAGCGCTCCGAGTGTGGATATGTATCACCTGAGAAGTTTCCAATCCGAATGTTGAATGAGGACAGGTCATATTTGTCGACGTAATAACGTCCCAGCAGTTCAATATAACATTTACTAAGTCCATAGAAGCTGTCCGGCCGGTACGGGTCATCCACTTCAATATCTTCACCTGTAGGATAGAAGCCTGTCGCATGGTTGGAACTTGCAAAGATCACCCGCTGAACACCGTTCAACCGTGCTGCTTCATACACATGGTAGGCTCCGGTTACGTTGATTGGCAGAACTTTGCCCAGAAAATCTTCCTCATCCTTAGCCCATGCAATGTGCAGAACGGTGTGAACCCTTTTCATCAGTTCTTTCAGGCATTCCCCATCCGTCACATCCATGGCTACAATGCCAGCTTCCTTGTCCTCAAGCAGATCAGCTGCAACGATGTCATACGTACCCTTGGCTCTCAACCCTTCCAGCAGGCTGCGACCGATGACTCCGGCAGCTCCCGTAATTAACAGCTTGCGCTTCAGTTCACTCATGAATCCAGCTCCCTTCGCTCAGATAGGCTATCTGTCCTCTATAGAACAGTATTAACCGATCCTGCGAAGGAATTACCGGATACAACAATAGAACCTAGCAACTATCCAATCCAATATCGCAGTATCATCATAGCCACAATACCGACCAATACGGTTCCCAGCAGACTGCGTGTCCAGATGGCGACTGCAATCGTAGGCAGGGAGGCCCACAGAGCTGCATTGTGCGTAATCGGCACTAACTGGTTGCCCGACATGAACAGTTCCTGACCAATCAGCGCTGCCATGACCGCTACGGGTACATATTCCAGCCAGCGTAACAACCACATTGGAATCTGTATCTTGCTGAACAGCATCAGTGGCAGTACACGCGGGATAAATGTTAACAGCGCCGATCCCATAATAATCCAGAATAAATCCCATCTTACTTCCATCGTTCCATGAACACTCCCATCGTTGCCGCAATGACCGCAGCCACAATGACACTCATGCTGCCAAGTGAAGCCATGCTGGCGAAGATTACACAGACCACGGCGATAATAGCCACATTAATGTGTATTTTTTTGTTTTTGCGATGCACCAACTGGAGTACGACCAGTCCAATAAACATCGCTGGCAGGGCATAATCCAGACCCAGTCGTTCCGGATTGGTGATCCAGCGTCCAAAGTATGCTCCCGCCATATTAGCAACGAACCAGTTCAGGTATGCGGTAATATTCAGACCGTGCATCCAGCGTTCACTAAGCCTTTCCTTGCCAATCGCACGTGTCATCGCGACGCCGAAAGATTCATCGGTAAGCAATGAACCAATCCACATATTTTTAAGCGGGGTCAGATGCCGAAAATACGGTGATACAGCTGCGCTGAGCAGCAAATGGCGAAGATTCACAAAAAATATGGTGAACATGATGGCTACTGCTGACCCATTCGATGCGAGCATACCTGCTGCAATGAACTGAGCCGATCCTGCATATAAAATCAGGCTGAGCAGAGCTGTTTCCGCCAGACTCAGACCTGCGGTCATTTCAATGACACCCGCCGCAAAGCCAATACTCAAATAACCAAGCAGGGTTGGGATACAATCTTTGACCCCCTGAATGAATGTAGCTTGATCCTGGACCTCTTCCATGTTCTCCTGTCCAGATATCTGTAGTGTACTTTGGTCCAACTGCCGTACAACCCCTCTCCAATTTCAGTCCCCATAAACCGATATATATGGATGTAGATCCATCCAGGTCCACTCTTCATGAAAACAACTTCTTTGTGTATTCAACATGACCAGTTACATGCCTTATGGATTTCACATTTTGCATAATTCATTTCACATTAATTCAGAAATATACCACAAGATGTGCACTAAGGGAGAGACAGATTAATTCTTATAGAACAGATGTAATCCTAAATACCTACAAAAGCGAAAAATATTTTCGCGAAACTCATAAATTATGTTGAATAAACGCGAAATTTGTCATACGATAGCACCAGAAACTTCTGGAAAGGATGGAATGAAATATCTTTTACCAGATGGGCTTGTCCACTAGACATGGGGATGGGTTACACAGAGGGGGAATGTGTATGAAAAAAATTCGTAAACAAGGGGTCAAAAGAACAATGCAGATGAGAGAGAAACTGATTTTGTCATTTGCCATTGTATTGCTCATTCCAACAATCAGTCTGGGCATTATCTCGTTCCAAACAGCCGAAGCCAAGGTTGAAGAGAAAATGTATGAGAACGCGATCAGCAGTGTTACGGTGCTCAACCAGACCATTGACCAGATCATTGGTGCAACACGCAAAAATGTTGATTTCCTGGCAAGTCAGCTGGACGCAGGCAATGTCGGACCCAATCAGGGTGACGAAACGGAGACCATCCGTACCTTGCTCGACGCGTATAAGGAAACCCATGATGACGTGGAACTTGCCTCCATCGGTACTGATCAGGGTGTGTATATTAATTCCCCTGTAACTGCGGTGAACAAAGAAGGATATGACCCGCGCGAACGCCCGTGGTATCAGGCTGCTACGCAGAACAAAGATGTCCCTACCGTAATCACCCCTTACATATCAAGCAATACCGGCAATGTTGTTGCTTCGGTAGCTCAGACCTCAGCGGATGGCCATGGTGTCGTCTCTGTCAGCCTATCGCTTGAAGCCCTCTCGAAGACGGTTAACTCCACGAAGATTGGCGAGAAGGGTTATATCTATATCATTGATAATGCCAATAAAATCATTGTACATCCTACCGAAAAACCAGGGACCGAAGGAACCATGGCACCCTATAAAGATATTTTTGCACAGAAAAACGGAAGTCTGACCTATACACTAAATGGAAACCAGGAACACGCCTTTTTCTCCACCAATGAAACGACGGGCTGGACCGTGGTTGGTGTCATCGACAGTGGGGAAGTGACGGCTTCTGTCCGTCCGATTTTATACACCACACTTATTGTTGTAGCGATTGCAATTGCGGTGAGCTCCATTATTATTTTCTGGATTGTGCAATCAATCACCAAACCACTGAACCGCTTGGTGAAGGCATCTGACGAAATTAGTAATGGTAATCTGACTATCGAAGTTGCTGTATTGGGACAGGATGAATTCGGCAAGCTGAGCACCAGCTTCAATAAGATGAGCGAATCCCTGCGAACCGTTATTCAGGACGTGCGACACACGGCTGACGAGTTAACCGCCTCATCCACACAATTGGCAGTCAACTCATCGGAGACAACCAAAGCAACAGAGCAAGTCGCCTTAATCACGGAAGAATCCGCAGCTGGACTTGAGAAACAAACAAGCAGCCTGAAACATACGGCACTACAGATGAATGAGCTTGCTGGAGGTGTAGGACAGGTAACGAACAGCACACAGCAAGTATCCGAAGCTGCCATGCAAGCAAGTGAGCTCGCGGATAAAGGGAATGCCACCATGCAGACGGCCGTATCCGAGATGAGTTCCGTGAGTCGCTTTGTGCAAGGTATGGCAGATACTGCTGGACGACTTGAACAGCATTCCACATCCATTGGTGAGATGGTATCTGTCATTACAGATATCGCTGCACAGACCAATTTGCTTGCTCTCAATGCTTCCATTGAAGCAGCACGTGCAGGTGAGCATGGACGCGGCTTCTCCGTAGTTGCCAGCGAAGTCCGCAAGCTGGCGGAACAATCGAGCCTGTCCGGCCAGAAGATTGTAGAGATGGTCGGAGCGATTCAACAGGAGATTTCAATGGCCAATCACAATGTACAGATCGGGCAACAGGATGTAAGCAACGGCATTCGTGCCGTGCAGTTTGCAGATGAAGCTTTTGCCCAGATTAGTGAGGCTGTTGGGGTCGTCAATCATCAGCTTGAGAACATTGCAGCCGCCTCGCAACAGATGTCTGCAAGTACAGCCGAAGTGGTGCAATCCATTGATCAGATCCACGCCATATCGGAAACCAATGCCGATGGAACAGAGAACATCTCTGCTGCTACGGAGGAGCAAGTGGCTTCCATGCAGGAGATATCATCCTCTGCTGATTCCCTTGCCCATCTGGCTCACAAGCTGCAGAAGCTGGTGGAACAATTCAAGCTGTAATCTTATATAACAAGTAGTCTGTAATACCAAAAGCCCCTTTGCCATCACATTGGCAAAGGGGTTTTTGAGTTATAAAGGGTGCGGCATTTCAGAAAGGAAATGACTCTTCTATTCAGCAGATTGCTTTTTATCTCCGTGATATCCTTGATCTCCGTAGGGCTCTAGCTGTTCAAACCAGCGATTCAGACATTTGGCGAGTGCATCTTTGGGATCGTAATACGGGTTATCGTCTTGTTTCAATGTCTCCAACACCTCGATCACAAACGCATTCTCTCCATATTCATTCCATTCAGCCTGCAATCTTCGATTCAGATGGCTCCCCATCTGTAACATAAACCGTTGTCCGTTAATGGTTTTCAGGTTAAGTGTGCTGTCGATATAAACTTTGCCGTTACGTTCATTCCGAATTTGGTAGACGCCCGCTTCCGTTTTAACTTCTTTGGCCTGTTCCTGCAATTCTTTGCGACGATTCATCTTCTCCTGCTCCCCCTTTTCTTTGCGCTCCTGTTTTCCAACTTCGGTGCTCTGTTGATCTGCGTGACTTCCCAGCCAATACTGACTGCCGTCTGGCTCACGTTCCAGCAAACCGTAGTCGATGAGATACCTCCGTATTTCCACGTAATCATCATTAACTTCATTCAGCAGCTCATTGACCTGTTTTTCGGTATATTTGCGCTCTGTATCGAATCGTTTGGCAATCTCGGTGAGCACAATATATTTATGCTTTTGCTGCATATGAAACGTCGTCAGTGGACCGCCGGTACCCTCTGGAAAATACTTATTCAGCACCTTCTCCCGATCCTGTTCTGTAATATCAAATGAGTTCGGATGGATCGTATGTCCATGCCTTGTCACCGGTGACACCCATTCGGCTGGAGCCTGGGTATCCTTACTTTTGAGCAGTTCCATTAATGCCAGGAATATCTTGGCCTGCCGTTCCTTCTCCTTCAATACAAACCGATGATTCCGGATCGTGGAAGCACTCCCGATACCAAGGGCCTTCTGTACTTCAGCATCCTTCTTGCCTTCATAGAATTGTGACAACAAGCCCCGCTGGACATCAGACAATCCGGTTACGCTTTTATCCAGCTCCAGCAAATATTCAAATACCGATCCATGAACCTTCTCAATGTGCACTCGCATATAACGGGTTGCCTCATAGAGCACTCCTTCCTCAGGATAGATAATCCCCGCTTCCGTCCTGTATCCGCAGCAGACACATATATAGGTGGGACCCTCCTCCATATAACCACGCTTGATCTCTTCCAATGAAGCTGTTTGCAACCAGGATTCCGATGATTTCATGTAAAAGCTCCTTTTTATCATTGTTATGGTCATTCTAACCGTATATTAATCAAATATTTTATATTTTTGTTTGTTTATTTATAGATATAATATAATTTTGTTTGTTATATGTCAATATAACGGAAAAGAATGTTGTGTTTAAAGTCATAACGTATGCCCCTTGTTCAACAGAAAAAAGACCGCAGGGTCGCAACCCTGCAGTCTCATCGCAGAAAGGGCGTTTCAGCACCTTCCATAAGCATTTATCCTCAATCATTGTCTCATTTCAATCCCAGTTACAACTTAAACCGTTCAATCATGCTTTGCAGATCTTCAGCCATACGTGACAATGCTGCCGAAGAAGCTGCAACCTCTTCCATTGTAGCCAACTGCTCTTGAGCCGCCGCTGATCCGTCTTCCGTCCCAGAGGCAATTCTGTCCGACAGAACCATTGTATCACTTACTGCCTTGTTGATATGACTCATGCCACCATCAATCTGACGGGAAGCCGCGGATACTTCTCCAGCTTGTGCAGCCACCAACTGAACCGCAGTACGAATGTTATTGAATGCTTCGCCCGCTTCTGTAACCATCTGCGAACTCTTCACCATACCTTCTCCCGTACGGGCAAAAGTGGATTGCACCGCATTGGTTTTCTCCTGCATCTCATGCATAAGCTCATTAATCCGCTCGGCTGAAGCGCCTGAACTGTGAGCCAGTGTCTTCACTTCGTTGGCTACAACCGCGAATCCGCGCCCTTGCTCGCCAGCTCTTGAAGCTTCAATGGATGCATTCAATGCAAGAATGTTCGTCTGTTTGGCAATGGCCGTAATCTCGGCCACAATCACAAGAATCTCTTCATTTTTCGCGCGCAGATCCTCAATGACCACAGACATGGCTTTGCTCTCATCATTCACCTGCTGAATATGGGTAACCGCTTCTTCTACTGTAACCATACCTGCTTCCGACTTAGTGGATGCATCCAGAGCGATACGAGCGGTGTCTTCAGCACTTGATGAGATCTCTTTGACTCCAATGGACATTTCGCCCACGAGTTGACCTGTAGCAGCAAGACTATTGTTCTGCAAATTCGTTCCCGCAGCTGCATCCTGCATCAGTTCGGCCACCTGTTCTGTGGCTTTGGATGTCTGCTCGGAACTTGCCATCAGTTCTTCAGAAGATGCCGCCAGCTGGCTGGACGTATCATGCACTTCTCCAAGCACACTACGTAGTGAAGTCGTCATCGTGTCGAAGCTTTCCCCGAGCTGTCCGAACTCATCCCGGCGCTGTAAACCTACCCGAACGGTGAGGTCCCCGGCGCTTACTTTGGATGCTGCCTGCGTTAATTGCAGCAATGGCCGGTGAATGCTGCGGATAATGAATATAAGCAGAATCAACCCGATAACCAATGCAGATGCCACAATTGTAATTGCACGGATCAAAATAGGCCTTACCGCTTCACTTGCTTCGGAAGGAACCATCTCCCCAACAATTTTCCAACCTGTCACCGGATTGGTGAAATACACAGCTTCCACTTCGTGACCATCATATGTATACTTCACCGTTCCACTTTCCTTCGTATACATCTCATTGATGTAAGGTTGATCCGACTGTGTACCGGATTCAATATTGTAGTGGAACAGGAATTTACCCCCGTTATCCAGCATGTACAGTTTGCCTTCATTACCAATACGTATCTGATCAACGGATTCTTTCAGATGATTGAGACTGACATTGGCCCCGAATACCCCTTTGCCATCAGCCAGCTTGGCAGCCGCCGTTACGACCCATTCACCTGTCGTGGCCGACTGGAATGTATCCGAAATTACAGGTTCGTCCTGAGACATGCCCATCGTATACCATGAACGTTCACGTGGATCATAGATCTGTTCCCCGGGATCAGGAGATTTCATCCAGCTGCCATCTTCCGCACCTGCGGTGAGTACACCCAGTTCCTTATGATTCTGAGACATCCGATCCATCTGCCTTTGCAATGCAGGGGATTTATTAATAATATCGTTTGAAGTAATACCCGCAGCCATCTGCGCTGCGTTATCCTTCTCCATATCCAGCATTTGATTTATCTGCAGACTAAGCATTTCTGTTTTGGCCTGTGCGGAACGAATAATTTCCATTTTAACCTGGTCAGCAGCTTTTTGATAAGACAACCATCCCACGGTAATGCTCGGTACTATCAGGAACAGGAGCAATGCAGCAATCAGGCGTTTTTTTACGGTTAAAGTAAACCAATTTCGAATCCTTTTCTTCATTTAACTATCCCCCATCATAATCTTCACCCATCCTTTTATCGGACAATCGCTGTAAAAATATTATGTATCGATACTAAATTAGTACAAATTTAATTTAAATGATCTGATCAGATGATATGGATCATATCCGCTTAATCGTTTTGACCCTCTACGCGAGATCGTTTACAATGCTCATAAGTTGACTATTCATGAAACGATTGGAAGGGGAGGATTCACATCTTACGCAAGTCAAATGAAAGACAACGTATTTCCACGTTATATTCATCCATGTTCCGCATTCTGTTAGCGCTCATCCTGTGCGCAGGCCCGATTCTGGGACAAGCTGGTATTACGGCATCCGCAGCGCAGACGACGCAAGCAGTTCACATTGAAGTGAATGGTGAGCAACAATCTTGGAAGAACGCACCACTTATAATCAAAGGCTCAACGTTTGTTCCACTACGGGATGTGGTCACATCGGTTAAAGGCACGTTGAAATGGGATAATCGCACCAAGACGGCTACCATTACCGTTGGCAGAGACAAGCTGATCCATCAGGCTGGCAGCAATTCCATTAAAGTAAACAAGGTCGATCTAGCTACAGGTGTGAATTCACGTACCGTTAACGGTACGTTGATGGTACCTGTCCGGGCCATGGCTAATGCAATCAAAGCAGACATCAAGGTCCAACGTACAGCCACGGGGCAGATAAGTGTAAGTATGGTCACTGATCAAGTCAGCCTGCTGAACAGCGAGGTTGCTAGCGTAGATACATATCTGCGCGAGATCAACTATCCAGGTATGGCTCTGATCGCCCGCGATGGTGAAGTTCTGCTAAGACAAGGCTACGGACTTGCCGATGAACAGACGCTGAATCGCCCCGATCAGAAGACCCGAATCGCATCGCTAAGCAAATCCTTCACGGCCGCGTCCATTCTGAGTCTCGTGGAGGATGGTAAGATTAATGCGCAAGATCCAATCTCCAAGTATATCTCCGGTATACCAAAGGGAGATCAGATCACGCTGCATATGCTGTTATCCCAGACTTCAGGTCTGCCATCCGCATTTGGTCGGGGTGAAGGAACTTCTATGGAAGAGACTGTAGAGGAGATTCGCCACAAAACGCTGAAGTTTGAACCAGGAAGTGCCTATCTGTACAGCAACAGCGGGTATGTTTTACTTGCATACGTCGTTGAACAGGTATCTGGCATGAGTTATGCCGACTACGTGCAGCAGACGATACTGAAACCACTTGGTATGAAGAATTCGGGAGAGGCCTCCCGTAAAGTGCACACGATTAGTGGTTTTGTTCAAGAAGATAACGCATGGGTAACTGCACCTTACTATGTGTCTCAATCCGGATCAGGAACCATCTATTCCACGGTGGACGATATGCTGAAATGGGATCGTGCGCTGTATACGGACAAGATTCTAAGCCAGGATACGATTGAACAGATGTATGAGCCTTATTCTGATAAAAACTATGGCTACGCCTGGATTCTCAAAGAGAATGGCACAAACCGTACCGTCTTCCACAACGGTAGTGGTGGCGGGTTTGCCACAGCTTTTTCACGTAATCTGTCCGATGATATCACCATTATCCTGCTTGGCAACCACGCAGGTATGGACATGACTTCACTTTTGGATGAAGTTGAGGCACAGACAGCCAAAGCACTGCAATTGCAATAATCTATAATTAATAGCTTATAATGAGCAAAGAGACGGTCCTTTAAAGGATCGTCTCTTTGTGTTGTATATGTTCTCATTTTAACGACTCACATTTCCGTTTCGCTCAACCCACAATTCATCTCTTCTTCATCCTGCAAAAAGCAGATTAACTCATATTCTTATCAGTGCCTAGGAGACATCCACTCTTTCATCATCCGTCTGCTTTAACGTTACAGGAAGTTTCCCCGCAAAAGGAATGCGCCCCATCAGCGCCTGAGCGACGCTATCCATGGCAAGTGGCCGGCTCTCGTAAGCCACTACATAGACCTGGGCATCCGGGAGCGCCAGCAGATCATAGGGGCTCCGCAATGCCACAACAGCCAGTGGTTTGCCCAATTGCTGCAACCAGCCAATCAGCCTGCACTGTGGATCGCCGGAGGGGCTTCCCGCATTGTAGGTTCCCACCACAATCTGCCGAATGTCATCTGCTTCCGCCGCTTGAAGCAGACGTGCGGAACGAATGGCAACGTCCTCGGGCGTGACCGTCAGATCAACAACATCCAGACCATAATTGGATAAGGCTGAGCCCAAGGTGAACATCTGATTCAGCTGTTCGTCTGCAATTGTCGTCACGGACGTGGCAACCGTTATGACCAGCGTGCGTTCCGACTTCAAAGGCAGCATATTCAGCTGATCGCGCACCAGTGTGATACTGTTCTCGCTAATACGGCGGGCAACCTCTTGGTGTAATGAACTGTTGCGCTCCGGCGGACTGGATAGAGCAGGAGCGTTGAATGCCTTTGGCAATGATGCATTCGATACTGCAATATTCACTTCCTCATCACCTGCACCACCCGTTTCACTCTCCAGTAAACCACGCTTCGCCTTGTACATCAGCAAGCGATTCACCGACTCATCAATACGTCTCTCGCTAATCCGCCCGCTCCTCACAGCTGCTAACAATGCTTCAAATGCCTCTGCCTGAAGCTTAGCCGTATGGCTAATTAACACCAGATCTGCCCCGGCCTCTACCGCCATTACGGCTGCATCGACAGTGCCATAGTTAACGGCAATAGCATCCATCTCCATGCAATCTGTCACGATCATACCCTCATAACCCAGTTCCTGGCGAAGCAGACCGCTTAATACGGTTTGTGATAGCGTTATGGGCAGACGCTCTGGCTCCAGCGCAGGGAAATAAATATGCGCCGACATCATGGCATCGACACCTTCGGCGATAGCGGCTCGGAATGGAATCAACTCCAGGCGCTCTACCCGTTCACGATCATGAGTGATGATCGGGAGGTCCAGATGGGAATCGGTATCCGTATCCCCATGCCCCGGGAAGTGCTTGGCTGTCGCTGCAATTCCAGCGTCCTGTATTCCCGCAATGGTTCTGGCCCCATATTCTGCAACCGATTGTGGAGATTCGCCGAATGATCGCACTCCGATGACCGGATTGGCCGCGTTATTGTTCACATCCAATACCGGAGCAAAGTTCATGTTAATGCCCATGGCCTTCAGCTCCAACCCACTGATATAGGCCGCCTGATATGCATCGTCAATGGAACCGGCAGCGGCAATGGCCATTGGTCCAGGCATCAAGGCGATTCCTTCGGTAATTCGTGCAACCATGCCGCCCTCCTGATCAATGGATATCCAGAGCGGCACATTACCGCTGCTTTTGGCAATCTGCTGTAACCCTGACGATAACCGCTCTACCTGCTCTGGCGACTCAACGTTGCGTGCAAAATAGATTACGCCACCGATTGGATACTTTCGGAGAAAGGGTTCCACATCGCCAGCAGCTTCAGTGCCATGAAAACCACAAAGCAGCATTTGCCCGATTTTCTCACGCAAGGTCATCTGTTTCAGCTTGAATTGGTATAACTCTTTTGGCCCACTCATTTCATGCCTCCCTCCGCTAACAAACATCCGTTCATTCATATAACAAAAACGGCTTTCGCCGCTCCTTCCATTCCGCTGCCTGTACATTCCACGCTTCGATTAAACGAACAAAGCCCGCCCGGTCATGGATCGTTTCCCTGACTTCCTTACCCCCTGCCAGCAGGTCGATAAAGTATCTTGAACCCGGCTCTGGTGGCTCCAGCCAGCAGAATTGCTCCGGATAGAGTGAAACCAGTTCATGCAAAAGCACCAGCCCTGTCTCTACCGCACGGAATTTCCTGCTGTCCGTTACAAAAATCCTTACGCCACCACACAGCTCACCTGCATATTTGGAGAATGTTGGCGACATGTACACCGAATGCACATGCACACCTTCCAGCTTGTATTCCCGAAATCGTTCCGCCAAACGCTCACCCTCAACCCAGGGGGCTCCAATCCACTCGAATGGGCGGGTCGTGCCCCTGCCCTCCGATACATTAGTGCCTTCGAACAGGCACGTACCCGCATATACCCGCACACTGTCCAGCGTGGGCATATTGGGAGAGGGTAACATCCAGGGAAGGCCACAATCCGCATACTCCATGGAGCGCTGCCATCCTTCCATGGCAACCACGTCCAATTTGCAAGGTACATCCATCTCGCTGTTGACCATCAGGGCGAGTTCACCTACCGTCAATCCGGTACGTACAGGTACACGCCAAGCGCCAACGAGTGATTCATACCCCGCGTTCAGCACACCGCCTTCCACAACGTTTCCACCCAGCGGATTGGGACGGTCCAGAATGAGCATACGTTTGCCTGCTCCAGCACAGGCATCCATCATACGGAACAAGGTTGAGGCATACGTGTAATAACGGATGCCCACATCCTGAATGTCGAACAGCACCGTATCCACTCCAGCCAGCATTGCAGGCGTAGGTCTCTTGTAATCTCCATACAGGCTGAACACCGGAATGTCCAGACGTGGATGAAGCATGTCTCCGAATCTGACACCCGCCTGAAGCTCTCCATCCAGTCCGTGCTCACAGGCATAGAGCGCTGTAAGCTCGGCATTAGCCAGTCCGGCGCACACATCTATTGTCGATACAAAATCCGCTGTAATACCAGTCGGGTTTGTAATTAGACCGATTCGAGCACCTATTAACCATGGATGCGATAGCCCTCTGGACAGAAGATCAATTCCCGTTTTTACAGCCGGGATCTGCTCGGTCCCATTCAACTGGCCCATCACACATTCCCCTGGCTGATCCAGCCTGTATGCTGGTGATCATTACCGCCTGTTACGACAGGCTCTTCTTCAGGCTCCAGCACATTAAGAGTAACCTTATGCTGATAGATGGCAAACATACCTCCAAACAGCGCTCCGAAACCAACGACAGTCAGCATCAGCAACGCAGTCAGGCACATGGCCTGAAAACAAGCGCCCATCGTGTACCCCGGGTGACGGAAGAACAGCTTTACACTTTCACCCATCGCCTGAACGATGCCCATGTTTTTTTGTAAAACAAGCTGCCAGGTATAGAACTGTGACATCAGCGCCATGAGAACAAAGAACGTCTGGAATACACCCACTGCTGTACCTGTAATTCCACCCTGTCCACCGTAATACCACCAGGTTGACCATAGAATGAAGCCAAGCACCGCGAAAAGTACACCCACCGACACTCCAGGGATTATTCCCTTCAATGTTCCGACCCAGATATCCTTAAGTCCATTGCGCCGTTCCTTACGTTTCAATCTGTGATGCACGACATAACAAACACCGAATAGGATGGGCATATACATCAAGGCCAGGAGCAGTATAGCGATCGGCAGCGGAGCAAACATCAGAATGGGAACCAATACGATGGAACTAACGACACTGTACAAGGCCACCGGAATAATATCCCGATAGATTTCCGCACCAGACTTGATCAATACTTCACTGAGCTTACGCATTTTTATTCTCCCTTCTATATAAGTTGGACTAAACATTTACACGATAACGGAGAAAACAGAACAAATCTGGAGAAGCGAAGCGTTCGCCCACAAGGGCTGTCTTAAAAGGACTCCCCATTTCGGTTGGCTTGGCCGCACCCCCGGTCAGTATGTTGTACCAAACTTGCAACGTGCTAACGAATCTACCGCACCTTAAACGACAGATTTTCGAGGCATGCCAATTGTAACGAACTTCAGTGCCGTTATTTCGGTACAAACAAGGTGTCAGAGCCTAAAAAACAACATCTTCGAGTAAATAAAGTCTCTGTGATTCGTTACATTTCAAACCGGTGCAAATGGGAGCGAATAACGTGTGTAAGGTTCCTTAAAATAAAATAATAACGAGAAAAAATAGTACACATTCAGGCTCATTACTTTTAGGACAGCCGCGCTTACTCCCGTCCAATCGCAAGCTCCGTCTCTGGATCGAAAAAGTGTGCCTTACGCAGGTCCAGTACAAAATTTTTGTCCATACCTACATAAGCATGTGTTTCCGGGTGGACCTTGGCC
Organism: Paenibacillus sp. FSL R7-0026; assembly: GCF_038004485.1. Taxonomy (NCBI): domain Bacteria; kingdom Bacillati; phylum Bacillota; class Bacilli; order Caryophanales; family Paenibacillaceae; genus Paenibacillus; species Paenibacillus sp. FSL R7-0026. The sequence goes on along the minus strand of NZ_JBBORG010000001.1, from coordinate 386,121 downwards.
GTAACAGTACGGGCACCGGAATGGAAATATACCAAATTCTCGGAGCCCAGATGTTCTACAACCTGAACCCGCGCCTGCAGCATGTGGTCTGTCGGGATATTCGGAGCGACATCATCACCAAAAATATGCTCTGGACGCAGACCCATAATCACCGGCTTGCCTTGATGACTCTGAAGACGAGCGAGCACATCTGCTGGCAAGGTGAATGATGCACCGTCCACGACAACCTGCGTGCCTTCAATCCGGGCATCAATGAAGTTCATCGCCGGGGAACCGATAAATCCGGCAACAAACATATTCCGCGGACTCGCATACAGTTCTTTTGGTGAAGCCACCTGCTGAATATCTCCATGATTCATGACCACGATGCGTTCCCCAAGTGTCATGGCTTCTACCTGATCATGCGTCACGTACACAATCGTGGCACCGAGACGTTTATGCAGCTCACCCAACTCCACCCGCATCTGTACCCGCAACTTGGCATCCAGATTGGACAGGGGTTCGTCGAATAAAAACACCTGCGGATCACGGACGATCGCCCGTCCTACCGCAACACGCTGGCGCTGACCACCAGACAGCTCGCGTGGTTTGCGCTCCAGCATCGCTTCCAGTCCCAGAATGGAGGCCGCATTCTGCACCTGTTCATCAATATAGGATTTTGGCTTTTTCAGATTTTTCAGGCCAAAGGAAAGATTCTCGCGGATGGTCATATGCGGATAGAGTGCATAATCCTGAAAGACCATCGCGATATCGCGATCCTTCGGATGCAGATCGTTAACAAGCCGGTCACCGATCACAATATCACCGCTCGTTTGCTTTTCAAGTCCGGCAATCATCCGCAGTGACGTTGTCTTGCCACAGCCCGAAGGACCCACAAACACTACGAATTCCTTATCTTCTATAACAAAGTCCGAGCCGGCCACAGCCGTGAACGTTCCTTTATGATCGTCTTTGAATTCTTTGCGCACTTGGCGAAACTCCACGCGTGCCATAGGTAGATCCCCCTTTACGTTGTCGCTTGTCCTGAATATATAAGTTCAACTAACGAATATTTACACTTGCACTCCGATGACAGAACAACCTTCCGATCGCTGTTATCCCCAGATTTCTTTGATTCCTTTATAAAAGGGGAAATCCGGTGATAAAGGCGAACGCTTTCGCTTCTTCAGGTTATTTCTGTCCTCTCCGTTATAGTGTAAATGTTTAGTTGAACATATATTGGAATTAACCTTTTACTGCACCGATCGTAATGCCTTGTAGGAAGTAACGTTGCAGTGAGAAAAACAGAATGATCATGGGCAGCGCACCTATTGTTGCCCCTGCCATCATTGCGCCGAAGTCCGTTGATTCGGCAAATACAAACGAGGCCAGCCCCACCTGAATGGTACGCATCTCGTTGGAATTGGTAATGAGGAACGGCCAGAAGAATTCATTCCACGAAGCCACAAACGTGAATATCGCCAGCACCGCGATTCCCGGCTTTGCCATCGGCAGAATGACTTTCCAGAAGATGCCGAATTCACTACATGCATCGATACGTGCCGCATGAATCAGCGATGTGGGCAGCGTGGACATGAACTGTTTCATCAAGAATATGTTCCCTACGCTGACGGCAGCAGGCAGAATAATGGCCGTATACGTATCTCCCAGGTCAAACACGTTGACCATCAGAATGTACAAAGGAATCAGTGTCACCTGTGCCGGAATCATCATGGTCCCAAGCAAGGTCCAGAATACCGCCTGACTACCCGGAAACTTCAGTTTGGCAAACGCATATCCCGCCAGGGAGGCGAAGAATACATTTGTTACGGTCAGAATGATCGAGATGAGCAGCGAATTGTACAGCCAGCGCCAGGCATCGGTTTTGGCAAAAAAGCGCTCATATGGTGATAACGACAACTGCTCCGGAATCATCTGTGGTTTAAACGAAGCCGACATCGCACTATCCTGCACCGAACCAACGAGCATCCAATACATCGGAATGACCGTCACCAGCGCCCAGACCACCAGCAGAATGGATGCAACAACGAGCAGTATCTTTTTCTGTGTTGATTTCATGGATTTCATTCACCCCCGGATGCTTAATGCAACGTGCCCTAATAGTACGTGTTTTGAACTACCTCTAATACTCAATATCGCTGGAGAAATATTTGAACTGTATGACGGAGATGACAATGATGATAATCGCCAGTACAAACGACTGAGCCGAAGCCAATCCGAACTCATAGAACTTAAATGCCGTCTCATAGATCAGATAAGCGATTGTAGTTGTCGCAAAGTTTGGTCCACCCTGTGTCATCAGATATACAGAGATGAACACCTGGAAGGATGTAATGACACCCGTGACGAGCAGATACAGCGTTGTTGGTTTGAGCAGCGGCCATGTAATCTTGCTGAACTGGGTCCAGCCGCTGGCATGATCAATATCCGCCGCCTCGTACAGCGATTTCGGAATACCGCCCATGGCTGACAAATACAGAATAATACCCGCTCCGTGCGATCCAAGCCAGTTCATCAGAATGAGGGAAAAAAGTGCCGTTCCCGACTGGCCCAGCCAGATCACCGGGTCAAGGCCGAACAGACCGAGGAAACGGTTGAGCAGTCCTGAATCCGTCGGGTCAAAGATCGCCAGCCATACAATGGAGATGGTCACCCCGGAGGCTACCGCAGGCAGATACATGGTAGCTTTGAAAAATGTCTGCCATTTGCTTTTCATTTGATAGATGAAATAGGACAGTACAAATGTAATGAGAATATTGACCGGGATTGTGCCTACGGTGAAGATGACTGTATTTTTAATCGACTTCCAGAACGTCTCATCCTTCACCAGTCGCTCGTAGTTATCCAATCCAACCCACGTTGAGTTCATAATGTTGTATTTCTGGAAGCTCATCACAAGAGCCGTCAGAACAGGATACAGTGTGAAAATGAGAAACAGCAGGACAGGCGCCAAAATAAACAAATACGCCCACCCGTAGTCTCGCCAAAACCGGGCAACCCGGGAAGTCCGGGGCACTGACGGTTTTGGCGCAAGGGCGGTCTGCATGGCGAATCCTCCTCTCCTAATCAGTGTGGTTTTACGTTATGTTTGATTGTCCGAGTTATTGTCCAAACATCTGCTGGCCTTTGCTCTTGAAGTCTTCTGCGATCTGCTCCGGTGTTTTCTCACCCGAGAACAGCGCCTGAATATTAGGCTTCACAACCTGTTCCTTGAATTGTTTTTGCTCGGATGCTTTATCGATATCCAGTTCAAGTACAACCGGCATCGCGATATTCTCTGCCATGACTTTTGCAGCAGCCAGATTATCCGCTTGCCCAAGCTCTTTTCCTTTAAACAGTTCCACCTGGGACTGTCTTACGAATGGAAGCGCCAGTTCATTGGCCGAGTTCCCTGCTTTGGCACCACTGAGCGCCTCCATCACAAGGAACGTATTTTTGGCATGCCGTTCGCCTTTGTCCTTCTTCTGTTTGAAGGCTACATACCCTTCGCCGCCCATCGTTGTTGCTTCAGGTTGATCATCATTATGCGGTACAGGCAACAGGACAAAATCAATCTTCTCTCCCTGCACCTTGCCATCATCGATGTCCTTGTTGCGGTTCTGAATCATCACATCATAATAAGGAATCGCTTTGGAGATAATCGCCGTTTCCCCCGCGTAGAACATATCCGTCCGTTTTGCTGGAGCGAGAGCCGCCGTTTCCTTCGGCATATACCCTTGATCCATCAGGTTTTTGATAAAAGAGAGGGTATCCAGAATGCGACCATCATTCCATTGGAACGTGCCGTCTTTATCAAGAACATCAATCATGCCGTTGTTCCGGGACAGCATTTCAATGAAGTCAAGCGAGGTTCCGTCGGTAACCAGTGCATATTGCTTGGCCCCGCCATCCAACGTTTTGGTCAGCTTGGCAGCAGCATCGTTGAATTCGGACCAGGTCCAGCCATTTTGCTGAATGGACTTCCAATCAATGCCCGCTTCCTCCAGAATGCGTTTGTTACCACCCCAAGCCCATTGGAATTGATACAACGGCAGTCCGTACTGTTTCCCCTGAATCTGGCCTAAATCCAGCGTACCTGGCAGGTAGTCGTCCTTGATCTCAGGTGTCAGGTAACTGTCCAATTCAAGTGCCAATCCCGTATTCACATATGTGCCATCTACGCTGTGAAAGTAAAGATCCGGCGGGTTGCCCGCGTTCAGAGCGACATCGAATTTTTTGGGCCCTTCCGCCCAGGAGAGCATTTCCGTCTTCACGGTAATGTTCGGGTGTTCTTTATTGAAATCAGAGATTAGATCCTTCAGTTCATCTTCATATGTGCCATGTACAGGATAGGTCCATACCGTTACCGTATCATCGGCATTCGGATCATCCGAAGCAGCACCTCCGCTATTCCCACAGGCAGTAACCAAGACCATCATCAACAACATCGTCCATACCAGACCCTTCTTTTTCATCCCTTCATCTCCTTTGCATGTCATCATCCGATTCTTTCATTGCCTAACCATGCTACCCCTTTGTGATCGCTCAGCCTTCAAACGCCATCCACCTATACACGCGGCAGTAAGGAAAAGCACCTCCCCTGTAGATTGGGCCTGCCAGTCGCAGGCTAAATCTCTTAAATGCAATATTAACGTCAACTTAATTGACATTAACAGTATTAATTCCTTCCAAAATTTTAGATTGAATTCATTATATGAGTTGTAAAATAAAAATTCAACATTATTTTTTATTATAAAATTTAATTTTACTTTTTCTTTTCATGCAACTATACTATGTAAAAAGAAAACCCAAGCAAGCGAGGTGAGCCACTTTGCGAGTATATGTAGGCATAGATGGAGGCGGTACCAATACTGATGCAGCAATCATTTCTGAATCTGGTGAAATTCTCGCCCGACTCAGCGGCGGTCCCACGAATCCTCACAGCGTATCCACTGAACAGGCCATTTCCGAACTGCAACGAGTGCTGGAACAGCTATTTAATCTAATAAGTGATTTATCGACAAATTGTGAGGGTATATGCCTCGGTATGTCAGGTGTAGATACGATCCAAGAACGGCAACTTATAGCCGAAGCAGTAAATAACTATATGAAGAGTCTTAATCGACAGGCATCAGAAGGTTGTCAAGTCTGGGTTATATCCGAAGGAGAGATTGCTCTGATGGCCTCTCTCGGACATACGCACGGTGTATTGTGTATCTCTGGAACAGGTTCCATCGTGTACGGATTTACGCGGGAAGGCGAGCGATACCGTGCAGGAGGCTGGGGTCATCTGCTCGGAGATGAGGGGAGCGGCTATCGTATTGGGCAGCGTGCACTCCAAGTGGTTATGCAGAGTTATGACGGTGTTCTTCCTCCCACCCGTTTAACCCCGCTTCTTCTAAAGAATCTGAGCCTTCGGGATATATCGGAACTAAAGACGCGAGTGTATCAGACGAATTGGGGCAAAACCGAGACCGCATCCATCGCCCGCTTAGCTATAGAAGCAGCTGAACTCGGAGATGAGGCCGCCCGGGCACTGATCATCGACGAAGCCTCACAATTGGCGGATACCGCCAAGGCGCTGGTTGCCCGTCATCCCGAATTTGTATCCACTCCGGTTGTTCTGTCCGGATCAATGTTTCGATACGCTACACTTTTCCGAAATACATTTATCCTGAAGTTATCGGGATATTATGGAGAGTTGGACTTTGTATATCGTGAAGATGCCCCCGCTCCAGCGGTTGGGGCAGCACAACTGGCAAGAATACGCTGTTCCCTGAATGAATCATTTTAAAAGAGAGAAGGAGGCCATACGGATGAATCACATGCTGAATTCACTACTAACAGAACAACCCAATCCACTAACGGATCATATAGATGAATTGCCTTCGGCAGAAATTATGGAACTCATTAATAAGGAAGATCAACGGATTGCGGAGCTCATTCAGCCCCTCATTCCGGTCATTGCTCAAGCTGCGGATCGGATCTTGGAGGCGTTTCAGTCTGGCGGCAGGCTTTTTTATGTAGGCGCAGGTACCAGTGGACGATTAGGAATACTTGACGCTTCGGAATGCCCGCCTACCTACGGAACCCCGCCATCCATGGTGCAGGGTATTATTGCAGGGGGATTCCGGGCAGTGAAGGACCCGGTTGAAGGTGCTGAAGATAATGAGGAGTTGGGAGCTGCGGACCTTGATGAACATGGCTTAGACAAAAACGATGTTGTGGTTGGCATTGCAGCCAGTGGACGAACGCCGTATGTGCTGGGTGCGATGAGACACGCCAAGGAGATCGGGGCTACGGTGATCAGCCTGAGCAATAATGCAGGCACGCCGATGACCCTGTTGGCTGATGTGAGCATTGAGGCTGTTGTCGGCCCAGAGGTTGTCATGGGTTCAACACGTATGAAGGCAGGCAGCGCCCAGAAAATGATTCTGAATATGCTCACCACTACCGCCATGATTCGTCTGGGCAAGGTTTACCGTAATTTCATGGTTGATCTGAACCCTTCGAACGAGAAGCTTGTCCATCGGGCCAAACGCATGGTCCATCTGGCAACCGGAGCAAATGAAGCGGATATTGAAGAGGCTTTTACCGCTGCAGACGGTCATGTAAAAACGGCAATCGTCATGCTGATGGCAGGTGTGGACGCAACGGAAGCCCAGCACAGGCTTGATCTGGCTGACGGATTTGTCCGCAGCGCCATTGCGGGGCCTTCCTGAGCCGTACAGGGGGGTAATATTAGAGGTTGAAAGAGAGGAGCCCGACATTAGTCTGGGCTCTTTTTTTGATTTTTTTATACTAAAAGCGAATATAATCCGTCAAAAAATCCCCTCCTGCATATTCAGAAAGGGATTCATATGGTTTTACTTCACTTGTGCTCCAGAATAGCCTGTCGGCTCTTCTCCAAATACTCCACCGACTGGTTGTAATCCCGACTGGCAATCGCCAGATACAAAATATCGATCACGTTCAACTGTGCAATCCGTGACGAAGTTGCTCCGCTCCGAATATCACTTTCGGTGGAAGTAATCATCAGGGGCACATCCGCCATACTACTGAGTGTATTGCTGCCCCACTTGGTAATGCTGATTGTCGCTGCACCACCATCATGAGCATGCTTGAGACAGGAGATTACGTTCGAAGTCTCCCCTGAATACGAGATACATACCACCGCATCATCCTCACGAAGCGTCGTTGCGGACGAAATCTGCATATGCGGATCGGCGAACGAAAAGCTTGTGCGATTGATTCGCATGAACTTGTAATGTGCATCCAGCGCAATCAGGTTGGAGGCCCCTACTCCATAGAAAAAGATCCGGTTTGCCTGATGAAGCACGTCCACAGCTTTTTCCACCAGACGTGGGTCCAGAATATGAACCGTATCCTTCACCGACTGAATATTGTTTGCGGACACATGCTGAATAATGCTCTCCATGGAGTCCTGGGGACGAATCTCCGTATATTGATATGGCTCACTCGTCTGCAAATCTCCGGCAATCTTCAGCTTCAGCTCCTGAAAACCCGTTACACCCAGTGATTTGCAGAGACGGATAATGGCAGCTGGGCTGCCTCCACTCCGTTCAGACAACTGGGCCACCGAGGATTGAACAGTTTCTTGCGGGTGATCGAGAATATAAGCTCCGATCTTCCGTTCGGACGGGGTCAAGTCATCCATTAATGCGCGTAAACGTACAAGTCCACCTTTCATGCCTTCCATTCGCTCCTCCTTTCCGTACTGCATTCATGTACAAGCATTTTATCTTATAATTCCACTCGCGTCTAATCGAATTCCTCGCCCTTCCATAACTGAACTCATATTAAATTCAGGTCTCACTAAAGTGTGAGATTGCCCGAGATTACGGCGTGTTTTGCGCCGGTTACTGCCGGAAGTGTATTGGTTCTTCCCATAAGTGCCTCATGGCCAAGTAAAGCAAATCCAATGGCTTCCCGAGCATCATCGGGTATACCATAATCTGCCGTTCGCTCCAAACGGATATCCTTCGGTAGTCTCTGACGGATCATCTCCATTAACGTGGCATTGGAAGTGCCACCACCGCACGCGAGCATGGCCGATATTTGCACCTTGGGCAGGATAAAATCCTTCACTGCACGCACGATGGTTTCCGCGGTCAGACAGGTGGCAGTAGCCAGCGTATCTTCAAGGGATAAGGAACGCTTTGTGGCCATCTCCATCAGTCTCACTGCATACGCGGCTCCATATACTTCTCGCCCGGTACTTTTCGGTGGAAGTCTTTTGAAATACTCATCCTCCAAACACAAGTCTACCAGACCCTGATCGACCTTCCCCTGTGCGGCAATACTTCCATTCGGATCATAATGCTGCCGCCCATCCGTTGCCTGCCGCACAATGGCGTCCATCACCATATTCCCTGGTCCCGTATCAAATGCCGAAATACCTTCGGTGGATGACTCGGAGGGAAGCACCGTCACATTGCCAATGCCACCGATATTCTGCACCAGCCGCCCTTCCGTCGGGCTGCGGAACATCAGAGCATCCGCATAAGGCGTAAGCGGGGCACCTTCCCCACCAGCGGCCATATCCCTTGCCCGCAGGTTGCCAATCACTGGCAGTCCTGTCCGTTCTCGAACGACAGCACATTCACCGATCTGCAATGTCGATACCACATCAATACTTGCTCCCGTTGGCCCTGGAAATGCAGATGCTACAGGAGCATGCCATACCGTCTGCCCATGCATGCTAATCATATCCAACTGCTGCGTTGAGATACCGGCAGACTGCATCAGTTCCGTAACGCTATGAGCATACCACTCTGATACACCAAAATGCGCGGCTGTCAGCTCGTCGACACGCGCCGTCTCCGGTGAACATAACCGGATCAGTACGTCTCTCAATCCATTCGAATACGGCACACAGACAAAATCAACCAGCTCGATCTGCTGTAATGCCCCGCTCATATCGGTTTGAATACGCACCAGTGCCGCATCTGTTCCATCAAGTGACGTTCCTGACATTAGTCCGATGACCAGATGCTCCTGCTTCAAACGATACTTCTCCCACATCGGATAGCTGCCTGTATCCATCCACTTCCAACCTCCTGCAAGACCCGATGAATACGTCATCCTGCCATAATTTCACCCAGTATATGATATTAAATTTCACAAGTCAAACATTATATGAAATTTAATTACATCATTAAAAATATAAAGAGAAATATTCATCCCATTTGCGATCACACATCATGTTTTCTTCCATCAATTGATAATTAGATATCAGAAGAGAAACATTTTTACATTTTTACCGTTTATATTATGTAGGAATATTTTGGAATTAAGAAAATGATCTAATATTAGTCGAGGTGCATAATGAAGAAAACCATTTTACTACTGTTTTTGAGTCTATTCTTACTCGTTTTGCTCCCTAATCAGGGAAATGCCGCTGCAAGCACGTCGAAAATCTTTATGGATGGAGAGGAATTAGTCCTCCCAAGTGATGTACAGGTGACGATTATCAATAAAAACGTGATGATCCCGATTCGCGTCGTTGCCGAAAATTTGAAATTCAAAGTCGATTGGAACCAACAAGCACGCACTGTAAAAATTCAGCAAGATCAACAGAGGATTTCCCTAACCGTCGATCAAAAGCAAGCCATGGTTGCTGACAAACAAGTCACTTTGAACACAGCACCGCAGATTTTGAATAAAACGCTGGTGGTTCCCATTCGATTTGTCAGTGAACAGATGGGGCTTAAGGTGAGATGGAACAATCAAGACAAGATCGTATACTTAACAAACACTAGTAAAGAACCTGCAATTGAACCAGGAAATAGTCCTGGAAAAGGGGATTCAAGCTCTACCGCTCAGGTTACCGATATCCAATTTGCCAATAATCAGCTCGTGTTATCCACCGATGGGGCCGTTCAGCCGATAGTAACGACCCTCAAGTACCCTGATCGTCTGGTTGTGGACTTGCCTGGAGCCACCTTTGGTGATATCTCCCAGCCGCTGGATCAAGGGTTCAATGGCAAGCTGGATGTGAGCGGTTATCCCAATGTGACGGAAGTGAGATATTCACTGTTCAAACGAGAACCGGCACAAGTTCGCATTGTCGTAGAATTGAATAATGTGAAGGTTGTCCAGTACAACCAGAACGTCATTGCCGACAAACTGATTATTGATCTGAATGTTGCGGGTGACAATGTCACACCTGCTCCAGTCACTCCAGTAGGCGACTCAGGACGCAAGGTTGTGGTCATCGATCCAGGACACGGTGGCAGTGATCCAGGGACGATCAGCATCACGAACAAACCCGAAAAGGAATACAATCTGGCATTGGCTCACAAAGTACAAGCCCTGCTGCTCAATGAACCTAATATCGAATTGGTGATGACTCGTGAAGGTGATACCTATCCGACCCGCCCTGAGCGTGTTCAACTCGCCAATCAATTAAATGCGGATGTATTTGTATCTATCCATGGCAATAGCGTGAAGTCCGCCCCCCAAGCCACAGGTACAGAGACATATTATTATCAACGCAGTAATAGCAAGGAATTAGCTACTATCATTCATCAACGTTTGGTGAAAGCCATGGGTCTCAGAGATCGTGGTGTGAAGAATGGCAACTTGGAAGTAATCCGAGACACGACCATGCCTGCAGTGCTTTTGGAAGTAGGATTCTTGAGTAATGTAATCGATGAAGAACTGATGTCGTCCGAAGTTGTTCAGATGAAAGCCGCTCAAGCGATAGCTGATGGAATCAAGGAGTATTTGGGCCTATAAATCATCAAATAAATCAGATAAAGGAAGTGATTCTTTGAATAAGAAGCTAGGTTGTGCACTTATATTATCATGCTTGATCCTTATCGGAGTTGGATGTGCCCAGAAGCCAGTGAGCCAATCCGGTTCGAATGAACCTGCTGTTCAGGGAGGACAGGTGCAGGCACCAAACCCATCCGAAACGGAGGTGGATCTGGGCAAAATGAATACACAAGTTGTCGATGTATATTTGGCAGACTCTCAGGTACTTGAGCTAGAGAAAACAGAGCAGGAAATTGAGTACAAGGATGACTCCGAAAAATATGAAAAAACATTTGCAGCGTTGCAAACGAACACCGATTCAGAGCTTGTTTCCCTCTGGGAGCAGGTGGAATTGCTCTCTGTCCAATATGTTGAGGGTACAGTGACTTTGGATGTTCATATCCCCGCTGAAGCGAATCTCGGTACCAGTGGAGAATTGCTCGCATTGGAAGCTTTAACAACAACGATGTTTCAATTTGATGAAGTGAACAGCCTGGATATACTGGTGGATGGTGAAGCCGTTGATAGTTTGATGGGTCATGCCGAACTGGAACACCCCATTCATCGCGAACCCTAAGTAATCAGACAAGAATGGAAAAAGAACGTCCCCAGGGACGTTCCAATCTGACGCATCAATTCAATTCATGCTCAATTCACACATATAGCTCGTCACCAGCAGACAGTGAATGTATAACTGTTCCCGGTGACGGGCTATTTCTGAGCAAACCTTCTTTTAATCGGTCCGTCTCTGCCCGGTCAGCATGCACAAGGACCGTATGCCTTGCTGGAATCTGATGCAGCATCCGTTCAACATCCTTCCAGCCCTGATGTACTTTATAACGTATTTTCCGCACATCACACACTCCATACTTGTCAGGAACCCGTAGCAACTTATCAGCAAATGTACCATGAGCAACATGCCCGGTGAGCAGAATCAGATTCTCCTCCTTGTCCGATAATTGACTATAGTACCAACGGGCAAGCGAGGACTGCATCATGCCGTCCGGAATAAACCATAGCGAAGCAGCATGATGTTCCAACAGTTGTTCCCGCTCTTGGGTGGTTGTAGGCAGCTCCCATCCTCGTCCGATCAGAAAGCCATCAATTTTGTCTTTCAACGAACTTCCGATGACATGCTCTCCCTTCTCCCTCAACCAATACGGAACATGCATAAGCTGCTTCATCCCTTCCACCAGCCCTTGTTCCACTACGATTGGGATAGCCGGGAATTGTTGCTGTGCCCACAGTATGATCTCCTGTCCACGCCCTACGACAGGCATAGGTAAGAGCACCTTTCCACCTTGAGCAATCGTCTGGCGAATGGCTTGTTCCAGCTGTTCCAGTTTGTCAGCCTGTGTATCCTGGTCCGTACCGTAGGCGGCATCAACGATCGCCAGATCTACCAGCCCGACGGAAGATACTGCTGCTCTATCTGCTCCGTTGGATGTGAAATTTCCCTGCTTCATGGGTATCTCCATGGATACGAGTGTTCTTGACGACGCTTCTGATGCAACAGATGTCTGATCTGGTGACGTTATGAGTTCTCCAGCCTTTTGCCCACTGTTTATAGCAATTAGTTCCTCCGCGCCCCACTGTTCACTGCTCGGAGTATCGAACAACGTATCTTCACGAATCATGTTTTCCCGTGAGAACGCCTCCGCTGGACAATCCTCCTGTAAAAGCATCGATTCGGACGTGTAGTCCCCGGAATAGAAAATCCGCTTACCTTCCATTTCAACCCCAAACCACACCGATCCAGCCAGATGTCCACTCCGGCCCCACATCACTTTTACTTCAGGAATGGGTTCGAACCAGGTTTGGGATACAACCTCATCCTCCAGATACCGATAACAAATAGCTTGCTCATCTGCTTCATCATAAGGAAGTTCTTCGCCTACACGCTCTACAAACCTACGCCAGTTGGCAAAATACGTACGCAGCTGCGCCCTCGTCTCTCTCGTCGTCCACACTTCACCCTGGTAGCCCATCTTATAAAGCAAAGGGATGGCGACCGAATGATCCTCATGGGCGTGGGACAACAGGACCGCATCCAGTTGCGGGACGATCTTCGGGTCAATCAGCGGATACTCGCCCGTACCTTCTTTTTTCACACCACAATCCAGCAAAAGGCGAACATTGCTCCCCCTCAGGAGATAAGCGGAACGTCCATGTTCCCCTGCACCGCCCCATACGTTCAGTTTGATCATGATGCATTCCACTTTCTCTTTGAATTCAGCAGTTCGATTCCCAGCAGCATCAGCACCGTCATACCTACAGTCACAACGGCCATCGCCATTCCCAGTGATACCTGACCTTGTTCAAACTGGGCAAATATATACGTAGCCGACGTCTGCATCGACGGCGGAAGAATCAACAACGATCCGACCAGTTCCCTTGTTGCAATCGTAAAGGTCATCATCCAACCCGCCAGCATGCCGGGCAGGATCAGCGGGATCAGGATACGCCGCAGAATATACAGCGGCTTCCCGCCAAAGACTTGCCCAGCCTGGAACAATGTTCCGTCAATCTGGGTAAAGCTCGATTTTACATACTGCACGGTGTAAGGCAAGAAGAGAACAACGTACGTGAGCACAACCATGCCGTAGGTGTTATACAACGTGACTGGCATCCAGGGTGAGTTCCAGAAGAGAATCAGACCCACGACCATCACGATACCCGGCACCGTATTAGGCAACAGACTGAACAAGTCAATCACACGCTGCATGAATGAAGAAGATCTGCCGATAGCCAGCGCAAACCCCGTACCGATAATAACAGCAACGGTTGAAGCCGCGAGGGATAATCCCAGACTGTTCCCGATGGCCTTCATACTCACCGATCCCCAAGATAACAGCTCTTTGTAATGATCCAAGGTCAGATTATCAAAAGCAATTCCCGATCCCCGTAACTTCATGGTCGAAGCGGCGATGATGGAGAAATACGGAATACCTATCGACAGGATCAACAGGATTGCAAGATACACCCCGCACAACCATCCTGCTCCGCCACGAAGAGAATATCGCTTTGAACGTTGCCCTTTGCCACCAACCAGACGATACGTGAACTTTCTACTCATGGCAGACTGCATATACCACATCACCAGACAGACGGACAACAGCACCGATGCCAGCGAAGTCGCCTTACCGAAATCAATCGGCCAACTGGAGATGTACTTATGAATTTCGGAGGTCATGACATAATAGCCAATCTTGCGCCCGAAGGTTGCGGGTGTTCCGAATTCCGCAATCGTTTTGACAAAGACCAGCATGATTCCCATGCCGTAAGACGACAACAACAGGGGTAAAATAATACGTCTAAAACGGTATCCTGCACGTGCACCGTGCACGGCTCCCGCTTCTTCCAGATTGCCACCGATGCGGATCAATGCATCTCGAAGCAGCAGATACAGGAATGGGAACAGGTGCAAGCTCATGATGAGCACCATGCCCCAGAAGCTGAAGAACAGCTCACTCCAGCCCGCAGATGAGGGCACCCATTGCTGGAGATAACCCCCTTTTTGCATAAACAGAATCCAGCCCATCGAGCCGATATACGGCGGGGTCATGAACGGAATCATCAGGATTACATCGACCCAGCGATGCTCGCCCATCCGAGTCTTCGCCATCATCCAGGCCAGCGGTAGCGCCAGCAGTGTGGTTACCGCTACAACGCAGATGCCAAGCCAGACGGAATTCAGCAACACACCGGATAAATGATGACCGGTAATCGTGCGAATCGGAGCCATCCAGTCCCATTGTCCGTCCGGATACACACTTTGCCAGAAGATCAGCAAGAGCGGCACGCCAATGCTTATGGTCAGCAGAAAGAGGGCCAGAATCACGCCCACTCTCCGAAAAATTCGGTTGTTGTCCATTCCAACAGATTTCACTACGTTCACCTCACATGACTTTCCACAGACAGCAGGTATTCCTTTTGCCTAGTTGTCTCTATCCTTGTTCTTCTTACTTAAAAGTCTCGGAAAAACGTGCCGCTGTCTCTTCGCCATGTTCGCTCATCCAGTTCCAATCCACTTTAAGCTGTGGAATATCCTTCACATTGGCACGGTTAGTCGCTTCAATGTCTTCGCGGCCCGGGATCAGATAGGCATCTGCAACAAGCTTCTGTGCTTCATCGGACAACAAGTAGTCAATGAACGCTTTGGCATTCTCTACATTTGGACTGGATTTCAGAATCGCTGCTGGTCTTGGGCTGATTACCGTGCCTTCCTCAGGATATACGATATCCAGTGGTTCGCCTTTTGCCTTGGAGGAATATGCCATGTAGTCCACACCTGCCGCTACGATGCTTTTGGCACCCGTAATAACCGGATCAAGTGCTTCCTGATTGGCACCTGCCATCGCTACACCATTGGCTTTATAGGCACTCAACAGATCCCATCCTTTTTCACCATTTGCACTCAGGTATCCTGTGATGAAGTCGAGTGCTGAACCTGATAATGTAGGGTCGGGAATGTTTACTGCATCTTTCCATGCAGGCGTAGCCAGCTCTGCCCAACTTGTTGGTGGTGTAGATACCAGTTTGGTGTTATACACAATCCCCAGTGCGGAAGCGCTGCTGCTAAAATAATTGCCCTCTGCATCCGACCAGTCCTTGTTCAGCTTGTCTGCATTGGCTGCTTCAGGGTATGGCATAGTCAGTCCATCGGCTTTCAGAGCCTGTGCGGAAGGTAAAGAGGCCAGGATCACAACGTCTGCAACCGGATTGGATTTCTCAGCTTCCATACGAGCCAAGATTTTTCCTGTCGTTCCTTGGAACATCTCAACTTCGATCCCTGTTTTGTCTGTAAATCCGCTCACGATGTTATCCGCCAGTTTCTGTGGGCCAGCACTATACAAAACCAACTTGCCGCCAGCCGGTTTCGTTGTTTCCGCCGCTGCTGCTGTGTTTCCTTCACCCGCGGGTTGTACCGCGTTGCCTGTGGTCGAGTTCCCTGTGCTACATCCGAACAAACTGATACTCATTACCGCTGTTAATAACAGCATTGCGCTCTTTTTCCGTGTGTTCATACCCAACATATTCGTCCATCTCCCCTGGTTTCTTATAAAATGTGTACTCCTGCTTCCAACTGCGTGCTCGTTCAACAATTTAATATGCCACTGCGATCGCTTCGTTTTGCTTCATACTCGGGTGGTCATAACCGTCCATTCGGCATATCCGCTCAGGGGTTACATAGAGCTGCACACGCTCCCCTACGCGCACCCTTTGGTTCATATAGGCTGTCCATACGCCAAGCCCTTCCATCTGCACTCGTACTTCATAGCGCTCACCTACATAGCTGACACTAAGTACCGTCCCCGGATGACACAGATCGTCATGACCTGTTTTGTTCCAGGTGACATGCTCTGGACGCACCATTGATTGATTAGGCGTGAGCCAGTTGGACTTTCCGATAAACGAAGCGACATACGGATCACTTGGTGCCGAGTAGATCGTTTCCGGGCTTCCTTTTTGCAATATCCGACCCTTCTGCATCACCACAATCTCATCCGACATCGACATCGCCTCGATCTGATCATGTGTGACGTACAGCGCAGTCAGTCCCATATCCCGTACCAAGGACATCATCTCAATCCGCATCTCTTCCCGAAGTACAGCATCCAGTGCACTCAGTGGCTCATCGAACAGGATCACACCAGGTCTGACGGCTACGGCTCTGGCAAAAGCAACCCGTTGCTGCTGTCCACCAGACAGCTGATGAGGATATCGATCTTCCATGCCTTGCAGGCGAACCATGCCAAGTGCTTCGTTCACCTTTTGCCGCAGATCAGATTTCTGTTTTCCGGCCTTCAGGCCAAACGCTACATTTTCGTATACGGTCATATGCGGCCATAATGCAAAATCCTGAAACACCATGCCCAGATTACGCTTGTGTGTTGGTATATCAATCCGCTTAGCCGCAGAGTAGATACACTGACCATCTGCACGAATCTCCCCCGCGTCCGGCTGTTCCAGCCCGGCCAACATGCGGAGCAGTGTTGTTTTGCCACAGCCCGATGGGCCGAGCAGTGTCGTGAACTTTCCATGTTCAAGCGTTAGATCTGTCGGCAGCAGTGCGGGTGTTTGATTAAATGATTTTTGAATTCCTGTCATCTCTAATTTCATAAGCATCCCTGCCTGTCTTCTGTTACTTGATCTCTTGCACTGTTCTCAGTCTAACGTCCGCTTTCGCGAGTTGTATGTCTTGTATGTAAAATTGGAATTAACTTTTTAGATGAATTCTGTTGATGTTCATAGATTAAATCTATAGTAGGTGAACTAAATTAATTTTCATGTTGTCGCTCCGATTACAGCACCATCTTCCGATCGCTGTTATCCCCAGATTTCTTTTATTTCCTTTATAAAGGGAGAAATCCGGGGATAAAGGCGAAGCTTATGCTTCCGAAGCAGCTTTCTTCCAGAAAGCTTTTGGCTTCGCTTCTTCAGATTGGTTCTGTACTCTCCGTCTTTATGAAAACATTAGATCATCTTATATATTGGGGCTAGTAGTAGTGAGAGGAGTGTTGGGACATTGAATCTGATCAAATTGCAAATTGTTGAGCTGATCGACAAGCATCATCACATGACAAGCGTGGCCGAGTTACTGGGGATCAAGCAACCCACCGTTACATTTCATATGAAGTCATTGGAGGAAGAGATGGGCGTACGATTATTTGAATCACGCAGTGGAAAGACCTTTCTAACCGAGGCTGGACAAGCTCTGCTCCATTATTCCGTCAAAATCAATGCTCTGACCCAAGAGGCAAGGCGGGTCGTAAAGGAATATGACAGTCTCTATCGGGGCACCCTGCACATTGGAGCAAGCTATGTACCGGCTACATATTTGCTGCCCACCATACTCAATACCTTTTCTCAGGAGTTCCCGGGCATCCGTATCGTCTTATCCGTCAAACCATCACCTGTTATTCGCGAGATGTTAATTCGACATCAAATTGATCTGGGGGTGATCTCTTCAGAGCCATTTGTTGGACCTGCCCTGCAAGCCGAGACGCTGTGTGAAGATGACTTGGTATTAATCTGCTCTCCGCAACATGGGTTGGCCCAGAAGGATGCATTAACACCTGATCATATCGCACAGATTCCTTTTGCCTTACATGGCAATGAATCCAGTACACGGCGGTTAACCAATCAATGGCTTGCGCAACATGATATTCGTTTGCGGAGCACGGTGGAGATGGATTCCCTGGAAGCCATCAAACAGCTCGTGTTAATCGGGGGGCATGTCTCATTCATGTCTCGGATGGCGGTACAGTGGGAGGAACAGCAGGGGCTCATTCAAGTTCTTCCCATTCCCGGAGAGCAAGCACCGCGCCATATCTATACGGTACATAACAAGGACCGCCACCCTTCCGTTCAGGTAAACCGCTTCAAAGAAGTGCTACGAGAGGTGAGTCACGGCTTCCCCATTTTCCATGGCTAATTGCCCTGATCCGCTATAAACTATCGTTTGCCATTCATCAAATCTATGCAGGGTTAACGCAATGTGCGCTTCCCTTTAATCGCTTTCATATATTCGGGCGATAAAGTGAGTCTGTACGTTAATCCAGATTAGGAGAGTGATTGGTTTTGAAAAAGTGGAAAAAGGTAACCGCCTCATTGATGCTGAGCATCGTAACATTGGGAAGTGGAATGACATTTGTGGGAGCACCACAGGCTTCTGCTGCTGCCAATGCCGTTCCTGCATATGAAGTAAAGTTTCTGGCCAAGCCGGAGCTTGTATTGAATACAGATGGGACACCACGCAGTGAAGTGATTCAGACACTCGGCCTGAGTTCCACGCCAAGAAACATTAACGTAGAGTACTTCGACACCAATGCGCTCGGACTGGATGAACAAGGATGGAATGTTCGTTTTCGCAAAAAGGATGATAAAAACAACTATGAACTGACCTATAAAAAACGTTACCCTGTCATCAATGGTGATATCAATGCAGCGCTGACACTGGCTAACCAAGAAGGATTCGACAAATCGGATGATAATTACGAGGCTGAGATTGATTGGGGATACGGCAAACAAACCCTGAGCTTCTCCAACACCAAAAAAGTCGATACTAGTGCCACAGGCGTTCAGCTGCCTTCCCAGCAAGCTGCCCTGAACATGTTACTGGACAAGCTTCCGGGCAAATTGAAAAACTGGACTTCCTCCAACTGGGGCAAGCAACAACTGACTCAATCTCGTGCATATGGACCAATCACATTCCAACGTTATGAAGGTACATGGAATGGTCAAGAGCTTACACTCGAAGTATGGCCGATCCGTGACGCAGCAGGTACAGGTATTGAGAATATCGTAGAAGTTTCTTTCAAAACCGATGATGCTGTAGCCGTATCCGGACTGCGTACCCAACTGCTGCAATTGCTGGAGAACAACAACTGGCTGATTCCGGCTGATGGCTTGAAAACACAGACGATTCTGGAAAGATATTAATCGCAAGCTCTAATTAAAAAGACAAGTTCCTCTTCCTGCGTTCAACGTAGGAGAGGAGCTTGTCTTTTTTTGCGTAGTGAATTAAATGATCTGTTATTTAAGTAATTCTACGATTAACATCGGTTGCGATTTTACTGGTTATTCGCTCAATGGTTTAGATGATGGGAACTATGTATTGGCTATTTTCCAACTCGATAACCTATTTCAATTCAATTTATAGTGGAGAGTTACGCGGTTCAATGATCATAGTTTCTAAAGTCTTATAATTCCATCACTTGAGTTTCGCGCGAATAGCTGACCCTCGATTTCCCATAGAAATGCTTTAGCGTGAACAGGCTTCATAAATCTTAATACTATCGGACGTACCCTACCATTCATCTCGTAGTGTATTACGAGATAATTTCTCGAATTTGAGCTACCTGTTCTTTTTGGATATCCTGCACTCCCGATTTTTCTTAATGAGAGTTCAAACGTTTGCTGACCACTTTGAATATATAAGTTCCCATTACCTATCAGCACATCCACCCGCCTGCCTTCCGCAACTTGTGGAAGCCCTGACTGATGAATCCCTACTGCATGTAACCTTGATCCGAACTGCTGTTTTAGTTTATTGGATCGACTCGTCGTTCGAATACCAAATATCGAAACTAAGATAATAAAACCAAGTATAAACCACATTCTATATCCCCCCCCTTCGCTTTCTCTTGTGTATATCATTTCATATTATCATATGGACTTCTTATTTGTATGACAATATGCGATAATTGATAATGATTCTCAAATACATCATATGTAATGTTACTATTGCAAGTTAAGGAGGGATTCTGGTGACTTTGCAAGTCTTTCCACTGATATCTAACGGTGAACATACCCGTGACCTATATGCAAGATTCAAGACATCCGAAGTTCTCGATCAAGCGTCTTTTCTTCCCCCATTCGTATTAGCGGACTCACATCTTCTGCTCATCTGTACTGGCGGTGAAGCCGATATTCGTATTGGGCACAGGCTGAATCATGCCACACTCGGCAAAATGTATCTAATCCTGCCAGGAACAGCGATAGAATATACACCGGATGAGGTTCATCCTTTACAGGGCATCGCGATATATTTTGATATGTTGAAGCCTCTCTCGAATATCAATAAAGCTACTTCCGGCTCTACTGTAATGGAGGTATACCAAAAAGGGTTACTTCGTTCATCTTACGCTGATGAATTACCGCATGAGCTTTTTCAGGAATGTACCAGAATTGCCTCACAGCTCCATGAATGCATCTCTGTACCTCAAGAAAATCGTCCATTTCGTATTCAGACTTTGATGCATGAATTGTTGACCCATGTGTATGCTCCTCCCAAAGAAAGTGCAATAGGAGATTCCGAACACACCTCTGCTTTGGATCAAACACTTGAACTTATTGAGCTTGGATATGCTGAGCATCTTTCTCGGGAAGTTCTTGCCGGAGTGGCAGGTATGAGTGTATGGCACTATTCGCGGGTATTCAAAAACCGGACTGGCATCAGTCCCATGGAATACGTGAATAGCATCCGCATGGACCGGGCCAAAGAGATGCTGCTCGTCCCCGGCCAAACCATCAAACATATCGCCTCACAGGTTGGTTTTCAGGACGAGTTTTACTTTAGTCGCAAATTCAAAAAATATGTTGGCGTGTCTCCCTCTACCTATCAACGGCAGAAACGCAGTAAAATTGCTGCTCTCTCCTTCGGAACCACTGGCCATCTGCTGGCATTACAGATCATCCCCCATGCGGCATTGATCGATAACCGACGGGATCAACACAGGAATCTGTTTTTCTCCAATATCCCTTATCATCTGGGACGTAGCAAACGTATGAATCCTCATATCTGGCAAACCAACGTTGAGTTGTTGATGCAAGCGAGCCCGGACCTCATACTCTGTAATGAGTACGAAGCCCATACCTTAAAAAGAACACTGCAGCGAATTGCTCCTACCATCGTTATCCCATGGAAAGGATTGAGCTGGCGGGAACACTTCGTACAAGTTGCCTCCATTGTGGGACAGCAACAAGATGCTCAGCAGTGGTTGGAGCAGTATGATGACAAGGTAATCCATGCCAAAGAGCAGCTTACTCATTTAATCGGTAAGGATACGGTCTCCATCATTCATATCATGATGGGTCATCTGTTAATCTACGGGCGACGCAATGGGGGCGCTGTTCTATATAACGACCTGGGCGTGTCCCCTTCACACGATCTGCTTCCAGGGCAAGTCTATCGTGCATTGGATGAACAGGAGTTGCCTCATATGGTTGGAGATCGCATGTTACTGATTGTGGATCAGGACTCAGAATCCCAGCAACGTTGGCATAAACTACAACATACTCAGCTATGGCAACAATTGATGCCCGTGCAGAACAAGTGTGTATATCTGCTAGATGAAATGCCTTGGTTGGATTATTCACCGTATGCCCATGATCAAATTATCGATGAAACCCTGAAACTTTTTGGTGGGACTCAGCACATTAATCCATGACCGGATAGCACAGAAGGCTATGTCTCCCCCAACATGAGACCGCTACAATATAAAGTATACTGAGAATCAATATCATTAGAAACACAGGGGGATTATAATGTACAAACAGCATTATGTCAAAATAACGGGGATACTGTTCATACTCGCCATGTTACTTGTTGCGTGTGGACAGACACCTGCAAGCACTTCGCAGCCATCTGCAGATGGCGTAAAATCAGCTGCGGGGACAGATGGCGACTCATCCACTGAATTAGCTACTAAGACTGTGGAGAGCGCCAGTGGCAGCAAAGAAATCCCGGCACATCCCGAACGGATTGTGTCCATTAATATGGAGGACATTCTCCTCTCCTTGGAGGTACCACTGGTACTTGCTACACCTATTGGCCGGCAAGATTACCTGAATGAGCAACTTGAAGCTCAAGGCGTGGCTGTCGAACCCATTAATGAAAGTGTCAATTTTGAAGCTGTAGTCAGCGCCAATCCAGACCTTATTATTGCCAATGCCAGTTTGGATGCCAAAATTCTCGAACAACTCGAGAAGATCGCGCCTACGATCACTTATGATCGCCGTAATTGGCAGGAATCTATCGTGCAGGTAGCTACTGCACTGGATATTGAAGAGCGGGCTGAACAGCTTTTACAAAAAAATAAAGATCAAGTAACTGAAGCCCAGAAGCTTGCAGCCGATATCACCAAGACCAAACCTACAGCTGCATTCCTGCGCCTGGAAGAGAAAGATATGCGTTTGTTCTTCTCGTCCATTCCATCCACGCCATTCCCGGCTTCCAGTTATGTAGGAGCGGGTTATGAGATTGGATTCACTCCCGATGCTCTCGTTACCAAACTTGAGGCCGAAAATCCGGATCGGATGAATGCGAGTATCTCGGTTGAGCTTTTGCCTGAAATCAAAGCAGACTATCTGTTCATTGTGTCCATTAGCTCTGATGGGTCAGCTGAAGCATTGCAAAAAACAAAAGATGAACTCAACGAAATCCAGCAACTCCAAGTGTGGAAAAGCCTACCCGCTGTTCAAAATGGTCATGTCTATGTCCTCAATGCTAAGAAATGGCTCATTGACGGCCCCATTGCCGAATCGCTCAAACGCAATGAAATGCTCGAAGTTCTTGGACTACCTGCTCCCTGATTCCAAACATACCGACTATTTCATCCACAACAAACAAAAGGAGATTCACCGTATTTTCGGTGGATCTCCTTTATATTTAATATTCCATATGGCCTCATTCAGTCCTGTTTCAGGAAAAATCATTCTACATGCTTAACATTTAAATGCATTTCATGTACACCCTTCTCTTCCTACAACTAATTAGGGATAGGTATTCATCAAAATCATATATAACTGTCCAGCTTTTAATATATTTTAAAATTTTGGGCTGTTTCAATCCCAAGTGCACTCTGGATAAACGTATTAGCCACTTTCTCTACAGGTACGGGATTAAATCCAATAAAGAAATCCCTATATTTTTCCGCCGACTCTACAAACAGATTAGGACTAACCGAATTCAAACGAATGCCTCTTGGTAACTCAAACGCTGCCGCTTTGGCAAACGAATCAATAGCCCCATTGACCAGAGCACTTGATGCACCTTGCTCAATAGGGTGGTCTTGTATAATGCCACTGACCAGCGTGAAACTCCCCTTGTCGTTAATATAGTGCTGTCCAATCAATACGATATTGACCTGTCCAAGCAGTTTACCCTGCACACTAATCATATTGTTCTCAGGTGTAAGTTCTTCGAGTTTCGCATAATGGGTCTGACCCGCCGCCACAATGACGTAATCAATATTTCTCACCGTTTCAAAAAGGGTAGTAATACTCTCTGTCGATGTCATATCCACCTGAACATCCCCGGATTGTCTACCTGCCGTAATAACCTCAACGGAATAATCTCTCAGTTTCGCAACAACGGCTTTACCTAATGTTCCGTTTCCACCAATCACCAGAGCTCTTTTCATTACTGTTTGTCCTCCTTTATAAATAAATACGGTTAATCAGATACGAATTGTTCTATTTATTTAAACAAAGATTTCATCCTTAATCAAATGACAATTGCCCCTATTATAAATAGATTACACTTAACACAAAAAAAGCCTTTGCTATAAGCAAAGACTCTTCTATATGTTACTCGGAAGCGGGTGATGGGAATCGAACCCACGCTATTAGCTTGGAAGGCTAAAGTTCTACCATTGAACTACACCCGCAAATAAAAAAAATCGGGATGACACGATTTGAACATGCGACCCCCTGGTCCCAAACCAGGTGCTCTACCAAGCTGAGCTACATCCCGATACTTATGAGAATAATGGCGCGCCCTGAGAGATTCGAACTCCCGGCCTTTTGATTCGTAGTCAAACGCTCTATCCAGCTGAGCTAAGGGCGCAAATATTGGAGCGGAAGACGGGAATCGAACCCGCGACCCTCGCCTTGGCAAGGCGATGCTCTACCGCTGAGCCACTTCCGCAAAACATATGGTGCGGTCGAGAGGACTCGAACCTCCACGGGGGTTAGCCCACACGGACCTGAACCGTGCGCGTCTGCCAATTCCGCCACGACCGCAAAATATAATGGTGAGTCATGAAGGGCTCGAACCTTCGACACCCTGATTAAAAGTCAGGTGCTCTACCAACTGAGCTAATGACTCGTAATGAAATGGCTGGGGATATAGGATTTGAACCTATGCATGACGGAGTCAAAGTCCGTTGCCTTACCGCTTGGCTAATCCCCATTAAAAAATCATGGGGCGATCGAGGGGAATTGAACCCCCGAATGCCGGATCCACAAACCGGTGCGTTAACCACTTCGCCACGACCGCCATAGAGTAAGCCATTCATCCACTAAGAGAATCTTAGTATTAACAATTTTACTTGTAATATACATTCTATCACAAATTCAGATGTAAATACTAAAAATGGTGCCGGCGAGAGGACTTGAACCCCCAACCTACTGATTACAAGTCAGTTGCTCTACCAGTTGAGCTACACCGGCACGGTGTATATTTAATTAAAAAATGGCGGAACCGACGGGATTCGAACCCGCGATCTCCTGCGTGACAGGCAGGCATGTTAGGCCAACTACACCACGGTTCCAGATCACTTTCTCAAAGGAAAGTATAATTGCGGGGGCAGGATTTGAACCTGCGGCCTTCGGGTTATGAGCCCGACGAGCTACCGGGCTGCTCCACCCCGCGTCGTTATAAAATTATATGGTGGAGGCTGAGGGGATCGAACCCCCGACCCTCTGCTTGTAAGGCAGATGCTCTCCCAGCTGAGCTAAGCCTCCATATTATGACCCGTAGGGGATTCGAACCCCTGTTACCTCCGTGAAAGGGAGGTGTCTTAACCCCTTGACCAACGGGCCTTGCTAAAAAAATTATCTGGCGGAGAGAGAGGGATTCGAACCCTCGAGACGCTTGTGACGCCTACACGATTTCCAATCGTGCTCCTTCGGCCAGCTCGGACACCTCTCCATATGGCTCCCCGAACAGGGCTCGAACCTGTGACAACTCGATTAACAGTCGAGTGCTCTACCAACTGAGCTATCAGGGAATGGTGGAGCCAAGCGGGATCGAACCGCTGACCTCCTGCTTGCAAGGCAGGCGCTCTCCCAGCTGAGCTATGGCCCCATACACTGTGTATTTCATTGTTGTGGTCTTGCTATGGGCCCTGGTGGACTCGAACCACCGGCCTCACCCTTATCAGAGGTGCGCTCTAACCAACTGAGCTAAGGGCCCTAATATATATCCCTTATTCCTTAGCAAGGGGGGCAAAAAAAATACCCCAAAGGGAAATCGCTTGGCGGCGTCCTACTCTCCCAGGACCCTGCGGTCCAAGTACCATCGGCGCTAGAGGGCTTAACGGTCGTGTTCGGGATGGGTACGTGTGGAACCCCTCCGCCATCGCCACCAAACGCGGTGCTTACATTTCAGAGTGTTGTTCTCTGAAAACTAGATTCGAAACGAAACACGCGAATTATCACTTGCATATTTGGATAAGCCCTCGACCGATTAGTACTGGTCAGCTCCATGCATTGCTGCACTTCCACCCCCAGCCTATCTACCTCGTCGTCTTCAAGGGGTCTTACATACTGGGAAATCTCATCTTGAGGGGGCTTCACGCTTAGATGCTTTCAGCGTTTATCCCGTCCGTACATAGCTACCCAGCGGTGCTCCTGGCGGAACAACTGGTACACCAGCGGTACGTCCATCCCGGTCCTCTCGTACTAAGGACAGCTCCTCTCAAATTTCCTACGCCCACGACAGATAGGGACCGAACTGTCTCACGACGTTCTGAACCCAGCTCGCGTACCGCTTTAATGGGCGAACAGCCCAACCCTTGGGACCTACTTCAGCCCCAGGATGCGATGAGCCGACATCGAGGTGCC
The DNA here is from genome assembly GCF_038004485.1 of Paenibacillus sp. FSL R7-0026. Lineage (NCBI taxonomy): Bacteria > Bacillati > Bacillota > Bacilli > Caryophanales > Paenibacillaceae > Paenibacillus > Paenibacillus sp. FSL R7-0026. The sequence goes on along the minus strand of NZ_JBBORG010000001.1, from coordinate 360,009 downwards.
AAACCTCCCCGTCGATGTGGACTCTTGGGGGAGATAAGCCTGTTATCCCCAGGGTAGCTTTTATCCGTTGAGCGATGGCCCTTCCATGCGGTACCACCGGATCACTAAGCCCGACTTTCGTCCCTGCTCGACTTGTAGGTCTCGCAGTCAAGCTCCCTTATGCCTTTGCACTCTTCGAATGATTTCCAACCATTCTGAGGGAACCTTTGGGCGCCTCCGTTACTCTTTAGGAGGCGACCGCCCCAGTCAAACTGCCCACCTGACACTGTCCCCGCACCGGATTACGGTACCAGGTTAGAACCTAGATACGATCAGGGTGGTATCCCAACGTTGCCTCCACACAAGCTGGCGCTCATGCTTCAAAGGCTCCCACCTATCCTGTACAGATCGTACCCAAATTCAATATCAAGCTGCAGTAAAGCTCCATGGGGTCTTTCCGTCTTGTCGCGGGTAACCTGCATCTTCACAGGTATTAAAATTTCACCGGATCTCTCGTTGAGACAGCGCCCAAGTCGTTACGCCATTCGTGCGGGTCAGAATTTACCTGACAAGGAATTTCGCTACCTTAGGACCGTTATAGTTACGGCCGCCGTTTACTGGGGCTTCGGTTCACAGCTTCGGATTGCTCCTAACCACTCCCCTTAACCTTCCAGCACCGGGCAGGCGTCAGCCCGTATACTTCGCCTTACGGCTTCGCACAGACCTGTGTTTTTGCTAAACAGTCGCTTGGGCCTTTTCACTGCGGCCCCCTCGTGCTATTCACACTACCGGGGCACCCCTTCTCCCGAAGTTACGGGGTCATTTTGCCGAGTTCCTTAACGAGAGTTCTTCCGCGCGCCTTAGAATACTCTTCTCGCCTACCTGTGTCGGTTTGCGGTACGGGCACCTTCACCTGGCTAGAGGCTTTTCTTGGCAGTGTGAGATCATGACCTTCGCTACTACAATTTTCGCTCCCCATCACAGCTCAGCCTTACAATGTGCGGATTTGCCTACACATCAGCCTCACTGCTTAGACGGACATCCATCAGTCCGCGTCACTACCCTACTGCGTCCCCCCATTGCTCATAACGGCTTACGGTGGTACAGGAATTTCGACCTGTTGTCCTTCGACTACGCCTTTCGGCCTCGCCTTAGGTCCCGACTTACCCTGAGCGGACGAGCCTTCCTCAGGAACCCTTAGGCTTTCGGCGGATCAGATTCTCACTGATCTTTTCGTTACTCATACCGGCATTCTCACTTGTATAATGTCCAGCGCTCCTTACGGTACACCTTCAACCCTTATACAACGCTCCCCTACCCCTGATGCAAAGCATCAAGCCATAGCTTCGGTGGTGTGTTTAGCCCCGTTACATTTTCGGCGCAGAGTCACTCGACCAGTGAGCTATTACGCACTCTTTCAATGGTGGCTGCTTCTAAGCCAACATCCTGGTTGTCTGTGCAACTCCACATCCTTTCCCACTTACACACACTTGGGGACCTTAGCTGATGGTCTGGGCTGTTTCCCTTTTGACAATGGATCTTAGCACTCACTGTCTGACTCCCGGAAGTAAGTCTATGGCATTCGGAGTTTGACTGAGCTTGGTAACCCTTGCGGGCCCCGCACCCAATCAGTGCTCTACCTCCACGACTCTGTTTTCCGAGGCTAGCCCTAAAGCTATTTCGGGGAGAACCAGCTATCTCCGAGTTCGATTGGAATTTCTCCGCTACCCCCACCTCATCCCCGCATTTTTCAACATGCGTGGGTTCGGGCCTCCAGTGCGTGTTACCGCACCTTCACCCTGGACAGGGGTAGATCACCCGGTTTCGGGTCTACGTCCACGTACTATGTCGCCCTATTCAGACTCGCTTTCGCTGCGGCTCCGGCTCTTCACCTTAACCTTGCACGGGAACGTAACTCGCCGGTTCATTCTACAAAAGGCACGCCATCACCCCTAAAACGGGCTCTGACTTTTTGTAAGCACACGGTTTCAGGTTCTATTTCACTCCCCTTCCGGGGTGCTTTTCACCTTTCCCTCACGGTACTGCTTCACTATCGGTCGCTAGGAAGTATTTAGCCTTGGCAGATGGTCCTGCCGGATTCATACGGGGTTTCACGTGCCCCGCACTACTCGGGATCCGTCTCGGAGGGAACAGACTTTCAACTACAGGGCTTTTACCTTCTTTGGCGGGCCTTTCCAGACCTCTTCGCTTAACCGGTTCCTTTGTAACTCCATGTGAGACGTCCCACAACCCCAAAGAGCAAGCTCTCTGGTTTGGGCTTCTCCGCGTTCGCTCGCCGCTACTGACGGAATCACTATTGTTTTCTCTTCCTCAGGGTACTTAGATGTTTCAGTTCCCCTGGTATGCCTCTGCACAACCTATGTATTCAGTTGTGAGTAACTGGAAATTACCCCAGCTGGGTTTCCCCATTCGGACACCCCCGGATCAAAGCTTGCTTACAGCTCCCCGAGGCAGTTTCGTTGTTCGCCACGTCCTTCATCGGCTCCTAGCGCCTAGGCATCCTCCGTGTGCTCTTAGTAGCTTAACCATTGCGCTCGTTTCGGTTTCGGTCGCTCGCTTCCCTTGGTTTGGACTACGTCCAAATCCAAAAGTCGCTCCATTTCGATACCATCCAGCAATCTACCGTTTTTATTGAAACTTGTTTAACACAAGTTCAGCTAAAAAGGAATGTTCTAATTCGCGTTTGTTTCGTTTCGATATCTAGTTTTCAAAGAACAAGCTCCATGCAAAAGCAAGCTGTTTGAGAGTTTGAGCTCTCAAAACTGAGCAACGAGTGAGTAGTTTGTGCAGATCTAGTCTGCTATTTGAATGTTTCCGTTGCAGGAAACGATTCTCCATAGAAAGGAGGTGATCCAGCCGCACCTTCCGATACGGCTACCTTGTTACGACTTCACCCCAATCATCTATCCCACCTTCGGCGGCTGGCTCCTTGCGGTTACCCCACCGACTTCGGGTGTTATAAACTCTCGTGGTGTGACGGGCGGTGTGTACAAGACCCGGGAACGTATTCACCGCGGCATGCTGATCCGCGATTACTAGCAATTCCGACTTCATGCAGGCGAGTTGCAGCCTGCAATCCGAACTGAGACCGGCTTTGTTGGGATTGGCTCCATCTCGCGATTTCGCAGCCCGTTGTACCGGCCATTGTAGTACGTGTGTAGCCCAGGTCATAAGGGGCATGATGATTTGACGTCATCCCCACCTTCCTCCGGTTTGTCACCGGCAGTCTATCTAGAGTGCCCACCCGAAGTGCTGGCAACTAAATATAAGGGTTGCGCTCGTTGCGGGACTTAACCCAACATCTCACGACACGAGCTGACGACAACCATGCACCACCTGTCTCCTCTGTCCCGAAGGAAAGATACATCTCTGCATCGATCAGAGGGATGTCAAGACCTGGTAAGGTTCTTCGCGTTGCTTCGAATTAAACCACATACTCCACTGCTTGTGCGGGTCCCCGTCAATTCCTTTGAGTTTCAGTCTTGCGACCGTACTCCCCAGGCGGAGTGCTTAATGTGTTAACTTCGGCACCAAGGGTATCGAAACCCCTAACACCTAGCACTCATCGTTTACGGCGTGGACTACCAGGGTATCTAATCCTGTTTGCTCCCCACGCTTTCGCGCCTCAGCGTCAGTTACAGCCCAGAGAGTCGCCTTCGCCACTGGTGTTCCTCCACATATCTACGCATTTCACCGCTACACGTGGAATTCCACTCTCCTCTTCTGCACTCAAGTCACCCAGTTTCCAGTGCGATCCGGGGTTGAGCCCCGGGATTAAACACCAGACTTAAATGACCGCCTGCGCGCGCTTTACGCCCAATAATTCCGGACAACGCTTGCCCCCTACGTATTACCGCGGCTGCTGGCACGTAGTTAGCCGGGGCTTTCTTCTCAGGTACCGTCACCTTGAGAGCAGTTACTCTCCCAAGCGTTCTTCCCTGGCAACAGAGCTTTACGATCCGAAACCTTCATCACTCACGCGGCATTGCTCCGTCAGGCTTTCGCCCATTGCGGAAGATTCCCTACTGCTGCCTCCCGTAGGAGTCTGGGCCGTGTCTCAGTCCCAGTGTGGCCGATCACCCTCTCAGGTCGGCTACGCATCGTCGCCTTGGTGAGCCGTTACCTCACCAACTAGCTAATGCGCCGCAGGCCCATCCCCAAGTGACAGATTGCTCCGTCTTTCCAGTTTCCTTCAGGAGAAGAAAACAATTATTCGGTATTAGCTACCGTTTCCGGTAGTTGTCCCAAACTTGAGGGCAGGTTGCCTACGTGTTACTCACCCGTCCGCCGCTAAGTATCAAGGAAGCAAGCTTCCTATCAACTCCGCTCGACTTGCATGTATTAGGCATGCCGCCAGCGTTCGTCCTGAGCCAGGATCAAACTCTCCAATAAAGTATTGAAAAGAGCGATAAGCTCATTTTGAATCTGACGAGATTAAAAATCTCATTTTTGCTCCAGCCGATTCAAGCCAAGGCTTGTCTCAAACTTTTGCGTTCATTCTGCAAGCAGAATGTTTACTCACTCGTTGTTCAGTTTTCAAAGATCAAACTTGTTTCGTTACCGAATTTTGTTCTCTTCAGCAACTCTTATATAATATCATGTCCGAACCAACTTTGCAAGCTCTTTTTTTAAGTTTCTTTCGAAGCTTATTTCATTCGCTTGCCGCACCGTGTAAACCGTGTTTTCTTGGCCGGAATTAGAATATATCATGTACAGATTTCAATTGCAAGTCTTTTTTCAAAAATGATAATCAACCCACATCATCAGCACAATATGTAATCTGACGCTACTCTTAACTCTCAGCATCCTCATACGGCACTTCTAATATACATATCCATTAAACATAACCAGGGAAGCCACTTCCACTGCGAAGCAGTGAACAATTGATTGTGACTAGCCCTAGTCCTCGGAGATCTCAGTTTTCTTTCCTTCTATAATAGATAAGAAAGTATATTCCTTAGGCACAGCCTACATACTCCGCTTCACTTCTCAGTGCTTACAATATGCGCTTACCAAGTAACGAAGCGATCAGTTCCACACCAAGTCGTGCCGTATGTCTATTGTGATCAAACAACGGATTCACCTCAACCAGTTCCATCGACGTAACTTGATTTGTGGAAGCAAGTATCTCCAATGCATAATGTGCCTCTCGGTAATTCAAACCACCCGGTACTGGGGTGCCTACACCCGGAGCTTCCCGCGGATCCAGACAATCCATGTCGAAGCTGACATGAATACCATCTGTCCCTTTTCCCGCTGTAGCTATTGCTTCCTCAATAACTTGCTTTATTCCCATCCGGTCAATATCATGCATCGTAAATGCTCGGATTCCCAGTTCTTTAATCTGCTCTTTCTCATACTCATCCAAATCACGCAGACCAATATAGACCAAGTTGGAAGGATCAATAAACGCGCCTGCTCCAGTAATGTGCGACAGATTGAATGCAGTATGCCCCAAGGATGCAGCCACACTCATCCCATGCATATTACCGGACAAGCTGCGTTCTTCCGTATTCAAGTCTGCATGCGCATCAAACCAGATCACACCCAAATTCGAATAGTGCGCTGTTAGCCCGGCAAAAGTACCAATCGCTACACTATGATCTCCCCCAAGCACAAGCGGGAAAGCCCCCTCCTCTACTGCACCTGATACTTCAATACACACCTTCTCACTGACCTGACGTACCTCATTTAAGTGTTTTACACGATTCCGCTCAATAGGGGCAGCAGGTTCAGAAGGACAATCTACCCGCACTTCTTTGGAAAGCACTAGCCCAAGACTCGCAATCTCCCGCTTCAGTCCAGCTGTAATCAATTCATCAGGCCCCAACTCTGCTCCACCTCTTGCTCCACCGAGTCCAAAAGGAACCTTAATGATAGCAATATTACGCCGCACAGATGTTTGACTTGTATTAATGGAAGTATCTTTTATTCCACCATGTACATCATCATCATTTTTCATGTAGGTCAGCTCCCTCATTGTTGATCAACACCTGCTCAATTCTCTCCAGTGCCCAGTCAATCTCGGACTCTTTAATTATCAGTGGTGGAGCAAATCGGATGGTCGTCTCATGGGTTTCTTTACATAGCAAACCAGCAGACATCAATCGCTCACAATAGGGACGTGCTGATTCATGCAGCTCAACACCAATAAATAACCCTCTACCCCGAATATCCCGTATGGCTGAACTGCGAATATCTCGAAGTCTTTTCATAAAATAGTTCCCCAGATGCTCCGATCGCTCAGCAAGCTTCTCATCTTCAAGAACTTTCAGAGCTGCTATAGCCACGGCACAAGCGAGTGGGTTACCCCCAAACGTAGAACCATGAGACCCCGGCTCAAACAAATCAAGTATCTCCGCATCAGCAGCGATAGCCGAGATGGGCATGACTCCTCCCCCCAGCGCTTTGCCCATAATCCAGATGTCTGGTTCAACCCCTTCCCAGTCGGAGGCAAAACGGCGACCTGTTCTGCCAAATCCGGTCTGGATCTCATCAGATACAGTCAACACCTGCTGGCTCTTGCACAGAGCAAAAGCTTCTGCCAAATATCCATCAGGCGGGATAACGATTCCTGCTTCGCCCTGAATAGGCTCTACAAGAAAACCAGCCGTATTTGGCGTAATGGCCTGCTTCAACGCTTCAATGTCTCCATAGGGTATAATCCGGAATCCAGGTGTGAACGGTCCAAAATCCTTTTTATACTCCGCTGAAGAAGAAAAGGACGTAACTGTCAGAGTTCTTCCGTGAAAGTTACCAGAGCATACGATAATCTCGGCTTGATTTTCCGGTACACCTTTGCAACGATAAGCCCATCTACGTACCGCCTTCACCGCAGTCTCCACCGCTTCCGCTCCTGTATTCATGGCGAGAATCTTCGATTTCCCCGTGAATTGTGAGAGTTTCTGATAAAAAAGAGAAGCGGAGCTGCTGTGGAATGCCCGTGATGTCAGCGTAACCTGATCTGCCTGATCCTTGAGCGCCTGTATGATCACAGGATGTCTATGACCATGATTCAATGCAGAGTATGCACTTAGCATATCCATATAACGGCGGCCTTCAGGGTCTTCCACCCATACCCCTTCCGCCTGTTCAATAACAATAGGGAGCGGATGATAATTAGGTGCAGCATAACGCTCTGACCAATCAATTAACATTTTGGAATCTGACATACACACCCAACACCTTTCCAAAATATTGTATACAAAATACAATAACAATGTATGCGATGCCATCGCCATTTACGACTACATCTCTCTTTTTCCACTCCAGCCTAATCCAATCCTTTATCAATAGTTAGCGAGAAGTAGAAAGTCTACGTTCCAACCAAGAGAGCAAATTAGCCAGTGTAAATGTGATTATAAAATAGAGGCCGGCGGCAACAAGTAGCGGAGCGAGCGGCTGGAACGTAACACCCTGAATTGTTCTGGCCGTGTATATAATCTCGGCTATGCCGATCATGGAGACAAGCGAAGAATCTTTAATGATAATAATGAATTCATTGCCGATGGCTGGAAGCATGTTACGAAAAGCCTGCGGCAGTACAATATAACGAAGTGTCATACCATTTGTCATACCAAGGGAGCGCGAAGCTTCGATCTGTCCTTTATCAATCGCTTGAATCCCGGCCCTGAACACCTCCGCCATATAAGCCGAGCTATTCATCGTCAGAGCTACCACCCCCGACATAAATGCCGGCAAGTTCACACCTATAACCGTCAGACCATAATGAATAATAAGAATCTGTACAAGCATCGGTGTTCCTCGAATGAGTTCAATATACGCCGATGCCACAAATTTAATTGGCCATATTCGGGATATTCGCATTAGCGCCATGATTACACCCAGCAACGTACCAAACAATACACCGAAGAAGGAAAGTTCAAGCGTGACCCACGCACTTCGTGCATAATCCTGCCAATGTTCTAATAGAAAGGAAAAATCTAAATTCACGGCATATCCCTCACTCGTCCGGTTTATTCGCCGAGCATCTCATTCGCTTCAACGACGAACCGTTCAATATCTCCGTTCGTTTTGAGCTTTTCCAATGTAGCGTTGATCTGATCCAGCAGCTTCTGATTACCTTTCTTCACCGCGATGGCCGAACCACCCTCGTCTTCAGCCTGTTCAATCTCCACACCTGCAACAACAAGCCCCTCTTGGTTCTTCACATACTGTTCAGCCACCGGCTTCTCCAGGATGAGTGCGTCTACGCGCCCCGTCTGCAACTCCAGAATCAGTTCAGGTATTTTGGCCAGAGAAGTGAGCTTTGCTCCCTCTATTTCCTGAGCGATGCCTTCCTGAATGGAACTCTTTTGTACGCCAACCTGCTTGCCTGATAGATCATCTATGGACTTTAATGCCGTATCTTCCCCTTCTGTAACAAGGACAGCCTGCTCTGCATAATAGTAGATATCCGTAAAATCAACGTTCTTCTTTCGTTCCTCGGTAGGGGTTAAGCCTGATATTACAAAATCAACCTTATCTGTACCGAGGGCCATAAGAAGGCCATCAAAGTCCATGTCCTCAATCTTCAGCTCGGCTCCCAGATCAGCCGCAATTGCTTTCGCAATCTCGATGTCAAAACCTACGATAGTATCTTTACCATCGATTTTCTTATGAAATTCATAGGGTGCATAGTCCGCACTGGTTCCAAGTACAATTACTTCCTTTTCCGCAGAGCTACTGCCCGAAGACGAAGTAGCGTCTGATCCGGTCCCTGTCGTTTTTTCCTGCCCACATGCGGACATAAATACAACCACTAACAACAGCATCATTGGCAAAAGCACTTTTTTCACACATCATACCCCTATTCTTTTTTAGACTGAGTAGCATAATGATAAATTTGTATACAATATACATAAGACAATATATGGACTTATATGTAAGTAATACTAACAAATATTTTGGCTTATCACAATCATTATTTAAACATTTATACGCTTTAATTCCATAAAATGTTCTATATATAACACGGCATTTACATCGGCTGAGACATGAAGTTTGCTTGCCCAACTTCCCCCTCGGTGTTAAGATGATAAAAACTTGAAACGCCTGAACGGCGCGCACAGTACGGCCTCAAACCCATCTATTCATTCACTATACATAGAAAGGAGGATTCGGTATGGAGGTACCCAAATACCGGTCCTTGAAAGATCACGTATACGATTACATTGCCCAGAAGATTCAGGACGGGACGTTACTTCCCAACCAGAAGATCAACGAGGCCGAAATATGCAAAAAGCTGGACATCAGTCGCACGCCTACTCGGGAGGCCCTTTTCCAGCTGGCTTCAGACAATCTGCTGCAATACATCCCACGCAGGGGATTTATTGTCACTCCTTTTGATGCAGGCAAAAAACTGGAGTTCTCCCAAGCGATTGGTGTGCTGGAGGCACTCGCTGCCACACTTGCAGCAGACCATCTCAGACCATCTGAACTTTTGGAGATGGAAACTCTCGTTGTCCGAATGGACGAAGATATCAGCCAACTTGATCTTGCTGCCTACAACAAGAACCAATATCAGTTCCATAATCTGTACATTCAGCGATGTGGTAACGCCACAGTCATTGAGATGTTAAACACATTGAAGAACAGTTTCATCCGGCAGTCGTATGTTAGTGATAATAAACCAAAGCTATCTGAGGTACTGCTCGAAGTTAATGAAGAGCACCGGCAAATTTTAAGTGCTTTTCGAGCCAAGGATAAGAGCCAACTGGAAGCCCTGCTCAAACACCACTGGCGGATTATCGACAACGATATGCTGTAGTACATTCTGTCGAAACAAACCAAAGGCAACCCACACGATTGTGTGAGTTGTCTTTTTCCTATTTTTCCTTTTTGACTTCCAACGGTGCCCTAGCCGCAAAAACAGCATACCCCAACTTTTTGCCGTATTTCGCGAGCAACCGATCATTGGTTTGACTCATTCGCTGCATACGTTCATCCTCAAACCAATTCATATCGATCTCGCGATGTGGATCATGATCAACGCCCCATTTTCCCATTGATCGTGAATGTTCTTTAACTTCAACCTTGGTGAAACCACACTGTTTCAGGCGTTTTCTCCATGCTGTCGCCGTTACCAGAGTTCGTATACCGTAAAATTGCTTTAATCCGCGATACATCAATTCGGTCTTCTGGCCTGATAGAACCATCTCCCGATCTACCAAAAGTCCAGCGGGCTTCAACACTCTTCTATACTCAGTTAGCGCACTCCGCCATGGGGTAAAGATTGTAACCGACTCCACGAATACCATATCAAAATGATTTTCCGGGAAAGGCAACGATGCTACATCAGCCTGAACAAATCGAACATCCACCCGTTCTCGTCTTGCTCGCCGAACGGCCTTATCCAGCATCTGGCGATTAAGATCAATGGCCGTTACTTGATAACCCCTTTTAGCCAGGTAACACGCAGTCCTCCCAGTGCCACATCCTATCTCAAGGATATGACTATCCACAGGCAGAGATAAACTCTCCAGCAACTTCAGCGTTGCCAAAAATCCTCCGGGATGGGCACTCCCCTCCCCTAACCGAGCCAGCATGTCATGATAATCCACGCGACATCCCCTCCTCACTCCTCCCATTGTATGGAGCGGATTCAAAAACGGCTCCTCCCCATTCGATTTTCCGGGTACTCGTCCATACCAATTGGTCTTCTTTTTACTATGATATACAAACCGTTGAATTCAAGCGGCAACCGCATCTAATGAGGAGGATTTGCATGTACAGAATTAATCGGGTATGTGAAGAAACGGTTTCTCCGCACGTTGGACGTTCCGTTTGTCTCGTTATGAACGACGGTAAGCATATGTATGGTACGCTTAGTCAATGTCGTGATGGCAAAATTTATTTGAACGGGTGTTTCGAGGGACCACGGCTGTGTTCAGTCAAATCCAAACAGCAGCTGGTAAAAAGCAGCAAGAAAAACGCTGTTGCAACAAAAAAAGTTAAATCTTCGGCCTACGGTCGATATGGTTACGGAGGATACGGTGGGGGTTACGGCTATGGAGCAGGAATTGATCTGGCTCTGGTAGCAACATTGTTTCTGCTGCCATTCCTGTTCATCTAAATTCCAATCTGATTGGTAAAATTGTAGTCATAACAAAGACCCTTTTTGCTTTTAGCGAAAAGGGTCTTTATCTTTTTCATACGATTCACGTCAATTACACTATATTTACTGTTAAAAAATGATACAAAAAAAGGCATTCGCCAAAACGAATGCCGGGAACTTCATATTTAATACCCTTACCTTCGCACAGGGTGTCTATTTAATCTTAAAAAAAAACACCTCGTTAGAGGCGGGTAAGCTATGTTAAATCCGATTTCCTTTAGGCATCGTTTTCAGATTACTATTCGAATTCTCAAGCAATGGTAGCATCCTAGTCGTGCTGACCATCTCAGAAGCACATATCGGACAAGTAGGTACGTTATCAAACGCAAAATTGTCCCGCATCCATCCTTTGCACGTATCACTCGTACATTCCCAGATTGCCGCATCAGCTTGTGGAATCTCTTCCAACGGTTTTTTGCGATTATACATGACTTCTACCCCCTTTGTTATGGAAAAACATCTAACCGACGTTATTTCACAGAAGCCTACACTTAGCGGAAGTTTCACGTCCCACCGGACTCCTGCCTCGACAACTAATGGGCCGACTTTTATATAACTGATCAAAAAAAAGAAGCTGCCTTTACCATTATAACATGTTAAAGGCAGCTATGCTTTAATTACAGTTTTACAACTTCTTCTGCTTGAGGACCACGGTTTCCTTGTACAATTTTAAATTGCACGCGTTGACCTTCGTCCAGCGTTTTGAAGCCTTCGCCTGTAATAGCGCTGAAGTGTACGAATACATCTTCTCCGCCTTCAACTTCGATGAAACCGAAGCCTTTATCAGCGTTGAACCATTTTACTGTTCCGTTTTGCATGTGAATTACACCTCCAAATAAAGATTAACATGTTCCTTTGTTCTTTGCAGCAAGCAAATAAAAATTCACACATTGAAAAAGGTACCAGTCATAAACCTATAAGTGATCGCCCTTTACAATATATGAATTAGGTTTTCCACTCTCTACAACTTGTTTTTATTATAACTCCAATTCAGCCAAAAAGCAAATCTTTGTATTTTCTTTTCAAACAGCTTTGGAAATACATGTTATTAACACGCGTGGGGCCAGGGTTTATCACTCTTATGTACCTGGTCGCTTGTGTACGGTCTTATGAAAGGATATGCAGATCTAATCCATCTTATACATTTTTTATATAATATTCTGACATGCATATCCAACACAACCAATGAATCATCTTACTCCAGTATAACACACTATGTCCATGCCCACATAAATGCATCCCGATCCCAGGCGATCTGTCCACGATGAAGCTTTCGGAAAGCTTTCTTCACTTCTTTGGACAATGATGTATTGCCGTTCTCGTTCACAAAAACAAACTCTTCGCCAAAATGGGTCTTCACATATTCTATGGCAGCTTCCTGATGAAGTGTTCCTGTGAATTTAATCTCCTGTACCATCCATTCTGCTACACCTTGTGCTGTCTTCTCCACTATATCACCTACTGTCTAAACCTAATGTACGGATAGGCAGACCTCGTATCATGAACATATCTGTCTTCCCGCCAGACTGAAGTATACCATGATCCAACTGCTGACGGGAAACTGTATGATAACTACTTTCAAGCAATACCCGCAATACCCTTAATGAACAACCCTATTCGCTTGCTCACTCCCTTTGGATGGAATAGACGAATTTGTGCGAATGCTCCACACTAACCATGCACAGTAAGCAATCAGTACTGCCAGTATAAACAGATCGTAAGGAAGTGTACCTGTGTCCTCCAGATCATTCCCTAGAAATTGAATCAGATTATGTATGAAATGAAACAATATAAGCGGTACGATATTTCCGTTCTTCAGCATCAATAACGCCAGTACAGCTCCCAGGAGCAGCGCATAGATCAATTGTATGATCGTATCCGTCATATCCTGACCAGACAATGCGTTCAATAGATGTGTAATCGAAAACAAGATGCTGGAGGTCACAACTGCGGCCACTGCACTTTTTTGAAGCAAGGTCTTGAAAATAAGCCCACGATAGATCGTTTCCTCAACAAAAACTACGAGCAAGGTAAAAAAGATGAAAAAGGCTACCCGTGACAAGCTCAGCTCCCCAAATCCTTTCAGGGCAATTGTACCCAGTACAAGGAGTAGTGGAATATAATACTTTGCATGGCCAGCTGGGATACTTCGCAAAGATCGGAAGCCAGTCTCTCTCCACTTGCGCCTTAACGTCAGATAGATCATCAGAACAATGGCGATGGGTGTAAAGGAAATGAGTACAGGGGAAGTGTAGTCGAGTTGTTTTATCGTTGCAATGGCCCCTGCTGCAAATACGGCTAACAGGAGAAGCAGCTCAATAATCACAACGGTGAGCACAGGTTTCCGCTCGGAAAAGGAATGTTTTGGCTTGGATTGCGGATTAATCATACAGTTGCCTACCTCGTTTCATTTATGTTTTCCGTTGTCATAAGAACTTATATGCCAATATAGTTGTATCACATTATCCGTATATTGAATATTCCTATTATGGATAAAACTATAAAAGTAACAAAAAAGAGACTTATCCTGACTTCTTTTCCCCTAAAATCAGGTATGGCTTATACCTTTATCTGTCCATTATAGTATTACAAGAGTTCAAAGCTGCAGGGGTGTGGCGACTCTTCAACGTCATATATCTATGAAGTACCCATTAACGATAGTTTCACAATGCATAATGAAATCAGGAGGATACTATGAAAGCATTCTTTCAGCGCTGGGGGCATTTACTGGCTATTCTGTGCATACCGCTCCAAGGCTCCATTTACGTATTTCTAGGCAGCAACACCGGAAGTGATGTCTTCTACAATTATGCTTGGATTGACACACAGATTCCTTTTATCAAAGAATTTATTTATCCGTACATTAGCTGGATGCCCATTCTGTATCTTGGATTTCTCTATTTGGGTCTGACGAACAAGTCGCTATTCTGGCGTACGTTGATTACCTATAATGTTGGTGTCATGGCTGCCAATGTCTGTTTTGCGGTGTTCCCTACCCATGTCCCGCGCCCGGAGATCGGCGGAACTGATCTGAGCAGCGTGTTAGTACAGTTTATCTATACAAATGATGCGCCCTTCAACTGTTTCCCAAGTGTTCATGTTCTGACCAGCTACTTGCTGTTTATTGTGATCAACAGACACTTGAACTTTAAGCCTTTGGCACGGATTTCTTGGTCGGTATGGCTGTGGTTGATTATTGCTTCGACGGTGTTTGTAAAACAGCATTCCTTACTGGACATCGCTGGAGGCATTTTGTTTGCTGAGGCCGCGTATTGGACTGTACATGTCTTTGCTCTTCGTCTTGGGCAGGCACGAAAAAAAGGCAAGCGGCCACTCACAGCTTCTAACCCAAGCAGTCATGTATAACGACATTTATATATGTAACAGGTGGGATGATGATCCTGCTATACAGCAAAAGAGGGCATAAGCCCTCTTTTTTTGTACTCATTTAATTAAACCTATTTATATAGAAGAACTTTATTTGGGTTGGACTACGCGTTTCATGCTATAGGTGGCCGTTCATGAAGAAGGTCAGACGGTGGGCTTCCGGTTATACGTTTGAATATGCGGTAAAAATAAGACAGATCCCGGTAGCCGAGAAATTCGGCAATTTCCTGGATGGAGAGTTGTGACTCGGTGAGCAGATATATGGCCCGTTTCATCCGTTGATCATGGACATATTGACTGATAGTCTGATTTGTCATGCTTTTGAATAATGCGGCAGCATAATTGGGAGTTTTATTGATCTCGTCCCCGAGTTCTTCCTTCGTCACTTTCTCCCGATAATGCCGCTCAATGTATCGCTTCATCCGCTCAACATGATTATGCCTCTCCGGCGGGATAACTCCACGATCAAGCTCCCTGTTCATATAAATCAACACTTCCATCAATAAGGCTTGGCTCATCATGACATAATAAGACGGACGCTCCTGCCATTGTTGATAAATAGCACTCATGCGTTGATGGATCAGTTCGTAACATCCAGGTTTATGCCGCAAAGCCTCATACCGTTCCAGTGCAGGCAGAGTTTCCATATGGTCGCGTTGCAGTTGAATTACAATCTGTGTGTGCGTTACTGTAGGAATACTCTTGCCGTAATATGGGGTACCACCTGGAATGAGGAGCAATTCACCCTTTTCCATGATCTGTTTATCACCGTTCACCCAATATACACATTTTCCATAAGTAACCAAGCTAAGCCGCCAAGTTTCTTGAGATTGCACAGCTTCTTCGTACCAACCGACACCATTAATATGTCGTACTTCAAGTGGAGTGACCATAACACACCTCATTATCGGACTATACTCTAATCATTGTACTATAGTTCATACCCTGATTCGACAGAAAACGCTACAATACACATATAAGCTTAAATATGAGGAGGAAATTTAGCATGTTAAAAACAAAAATTATTTGTACCATGGGACCTGCTTGTGACTCAATCGAATTGTTAAAAGTAATGATTCAGGAAGGTATGACCGTTGCCCGTCTGAACATGGCTCATGGCGAACTGGAAGATCACGTTACACGGATTAACAATATCCGCAAAGCAGCTTCCGAACTGAACACCTATATACCGATCATGATGGACATCAAAGGGCCGGAAGTACGTATCGGTAAACTGAAAGAAGCATCCTGCCATCTGCAAGCTGGTAAAGAGCTGATCCTGACTACCGAAGAAATTCTTGGTGACGCTGAGCGTATCTCGGTAAACTATCCAGAACTGAACCTCGTTGTGAAACCTGGCGATCGTATCCTCATCGATGATGGCCTTGTAGATCTGACTGTACTGTCTGTGGAAGGATCCGATATCCATTGTAAAATCATCAGTGGCGGCATTCTGAAACCACGCAAAGGGGTTAACTTGCCAGGAATTAAAACGACATTGCCAGGTGTAACCGAGCGTGACGTTATGCACATCGGATTTGGGATCGAAAACGATATCGAAATTATCGCAGCATCCTTTGTTCGTAAAGGCGATGACATCCGTGAAATCCGCAGCATTTTGAAAGAACGCGGTGTAGACCACGTACAGATCATCTCCAAAATCGAGAACCAGGAAGGTATGACGAACCTGGACGATATTATTGAAGCATCTGACGGCATCATGGTAGCTCGTGGAGATCTCGGTGTTGAGGTGCCAATCGAAGACGTACCAATGATGCAAAAAGAAATGATCGATAAATGTAACCGCGCTGGTAAACCGGTTATCGTAGCTACACACATGCTGGAGTCCATGCAAGTGAACCCACGCCCTACTCGTTCCGAAGTTAGTGACGTGGCAAACGCTGTACTTCAAGGTGCTGACGTTGTAATGTTGTCCGGTGAATCAGCTGCTGGTAAATATCCGGTACAATCCGTGCGCACGATGGCTGCTGTTGCTCGCCGTGCTGAAACAATGATCGATTACAAAGAGCAATTCGCACAAAAATCGGCTCAACAGATCGCTGATATTACTGAAGTTATCAGTCAGGGCGCTGTAAGTTCTTCCCTCGTACTGAATGCAAAAGCAATCATCACTTCGACTGAGAGTGGATTCACAGCGCGCATGATCTCCAAATATCGTCCAAAAGCGCCAATCATCGCAGTTACACAACATGAAGAAGTATTGGCGAAAATCTGCCTGCTCTCCGGTGTTATTCCGGTTATGGGCGACAAAGTAACCACTACGGATGAAATGTTCGAATCGGCTACACGTAACGCAATCAAAACAGGTTACATTGAAAAAGGTGACATCATTGTATTGTCGGCTGGTGTCCCAATCGGTCAATCCGGTAATACAAACCTGATCAAAGTTCAACAAGTTTAATTCAATAGCTGAAACTGAAGCTATACATCTTAGCTATAAAATAGAAATAGAAATAGAAATACAAAATACCACCGGGAGCAGAAATGCTTCCCGGTGGTTTTTTGTTGATGTTGTAGCCAATGATCGTGATGTTACAACAAACGGCTTCGAGATTATAGATTCCGCGAGTAATTAACCAGATCCTGTGACATGGTGTTAATCTCATCCATTGAAGCATTCACCTGTTGTGTCAGAGCAGCTTGATTTTGCGTTAACGTGGACATATTACCGATATGTTCAAGAATCTGATCAATCAGTGTTTTCATCTTCTGCATGCTATCTTCGATATTTACTGTGGCCTCCGAACTGTGATCAGCCAGTTTCCGCACTTCACCTGCAACGACGCCAAATCCCAGTCCCAGCTCTCCCGCTCGTGCAGCTTCAATTGCTGCATTCAACCCCAGCAGATTGGTCTGACTGGCAATCTCTCGAATAAACACGGTGATATTCTTCGTATCATCTGCACTGCTTTTCACTTGAATAGCTGCATCGGCGGATAACTCCTGTGCAGTAACCAGATCCTGTGCCTGATCAGTAATCGAGTTGATTCCACGTACCATCTCGCCAATGGACTCCGACAATTGTTTGGTTTTGAGATTCATGGCTTCCACGATCTGTTCCTTATTCTTCTCATGGGTAACATCTCGAATGGTTCCAGCTACACGGAGCGGTACTCCATCCTGATCCCTAATGGTTTCCCCACCCGCATGATACCAACGATACTCCCCGTCTTTGCGTTGCAGACGATAATCCAGATCGTACGGTGTACGACCACTGTAATCGTTCATATGTCTGGCAAATTCGTTGATCGTCCGATCATGGTCTTCCGGATGAAGCCGGCTGCTCCAGCTGCTGAACACATTCGGGAAATCTTGCTCGTCTTTAAACCCTAATTCTTTACGGAACTGGGGTGACCACCAAAATTCATTGTTCGGATTAACTACATCTCCAGCAACAACGGTCATATCCCACGGTGCCTCCACCAAGGCGCGGTTAACCAGATCATATCGGGTGACGAGTGCTTCCAGCTCATCAGACTTGCTCTTCTCCTCATGAATATCAAACATGATGCCCAGAAGTTTGACCGGAACGCCAGCCTGATTTCGGATGACTTGTCCAAGGCATCGGAACCAGCGAATTTCTCCACTTTTTGTAATCATACGGCTGATGACGTTATAGGCAGTTGTTGCTCTTGTATCATTCACATGTTTCATAATCTCCTGCACCAGTTGGGGTCTGTCATCCGGATATATCGATTTGGCCCAGCTTGCAAATGAATCGGGATAATCCTTGGCATTATGGAACCCTAACATTTGGCGGAATTCATTCGAAAATGATACGATATTATTGTTATCCAGTGGATCACCAGCAACAATTTCAGATTCCCATAATCCCACATTCATCGCCTGATTCAGCATTCTAAGCCGCATTTCCACGGCTTCGTTTTGTGATTTCATTATATGTACTGCTTTTTTGATATTACTAGCTATTTCATCGGTATCCTGAAACTCAATGCCATCTTCGATCCATGCGTCATAGTCGCCTTTTTCTGCATTCGCTACCAGTTTACGACTATACTCCAATAATTTCTGATGAGTATCTGTACGAAGGTGTTTGGTCGATTCAGTACGTTTACGAAACATGCTCATTTCTCCTCTTAGCTCATATGATATATATTTCGACATTATCAGACATTAAATGTAGAGCAATAGTCTTAATTTTGCATAAAAATAAGAACCAGCGCTGAATCAGCACTGGTTCTTATTTTAAATGCCTTTATTTTTTATGAAAATAAATCTTAAATGACTACCTCTTACCAGCTACCACCCAAAATTCAGTGTTTTCCCCGTCTCCACCCAAGTTTTGATGCTACTTAGAATCATCCACCAGCTGCTCTGTGCATTCGCAATGGAAGGATGGTTATCTGTAAATTGATCATTGATCAGCGTCAGTTTTGTACACTCACCTACAGTTTCCAACTGGAAGACCACTCTGGATTGAAGCTCGGCATGATTCGCATGGTACGACGGTCCGGGATGCTCCTGATAACTAAGTCTGGACAACGGTTCAAATTCCAATATATCTCCATACACATGGACAGTCTCCGCACCATCATTGCCCGGCCCTACATAAGCAAACGGCTGGCCTGGTTGGAAATTGGTGCGAAGTTCACTGCCGAAAAAGCTGTTCCGTGTGCCGTCTGGTGATATTAGAGCATTCCACACCTGTTCCAGTCCTGCATTGATATAGAATTCATATTTCAGTTCCATGGACTCACTCCCTTTATGTATTGGATACGCGATCTGCCAACCTCGCACTCCTATCCTATCGTTATACCCCAAAGGCCGTATTGTAAAAACGCGACAACAGGTAAAATATAAGCTCTTTAATTCTCCCGGAATGTTTATACCACGATCCAAAAGGTTGCGCCCATATAGTGCTTTCCCAGAAGATCAGATATACTAAAATGGAATGAAATAACAGGAGTTGTTCAATATGTCTGGAACGTCACAATCCTCATTGTTACCCTATCAACAAATGATTCAGTTGCTGCAGAAAGCGGGTTGGTATGAGAACCGATGCGTTGACATCTCGGCATACATAGAGCAGTGCCCTACATCCGCAGATTTATTTCCGGCTGCCCGATCGTTTCTAGAAGAGTTTTGGGGAATAGATAAAATTATATATTTTAAATACTATAGCCGCATCTCCGGGGAAGTGCTGGCTGAAAGCCCCTGGCATGAATATGAATTTCATTTTATTCCGAATGCTGAAGAGACACTACGTTGTTCCACAGAGATGCATTCGATCTTGAAATACGCTAATGAAGATTGTTATTGTCTTGGATTAACCGGATACTACTATTCCGCAGTCACAGCCATTGGCCGTTCGGGCAAACTGTATCTGTTACACGACTATGATCCAAACGTACATGCATTCGATAATCTGATTGACAGTATGATACATGAACTTCACATGCATAAGCTTGTTCCCCATTCACTCATGGGACGGAATCAGAAAGGAAATGAGATATGAGCCAATCAACAAATATTATGGGTATCCCTTTTCCCAATGTCACGATGGATCAAACCGTTGCGATCCTTGATAAAGTCGTAGATCAGGAAAGCAATGAACTCTTCCATGTCGTCACAGGCAATCCCGAGATTGTTATGTCCTGTCAAAAGAATGCCTCTCTTCGCAAGGTTGTCGATCAAGCCGGGTTGGTCACGGCTGACGGTGCTGGCATTGTGATGGTATCCCGTTTTCGGGGCGGTCAATTGACCGAACGGGTAACCGGTTGTGATCTGTTGTTTCGTTTATTAGAGGAAGGCGATCAAAAACACTGGTCATTCTACATGCTGGGAGCAGAAGAAAGTGTCAGTGAAGAGGCCGTGAAATTTATTGCGCAACGTTATCCGGGAGTTGTTGTAAAAGGTAGACACCATGGTTACTTCCAGGCAGATAAGGAACAACAGATTGTGGAAGAGATTTGTACTGCTCAACCAGACTTTCTTATCGTGGCTCTTGGAGCACCCCATGCGGAACACTGGATTAACAAGTATCGCTACCAGTTGAACGCTCGTGTAGCCATAGGTGTTGGAGGCAGTCTCGATATCGTGGCAGGCAAAACCAAACGTGCCCCTGCGATATGGCAGAAGCTTAACCTGGAATGGCTCTATCGCCTCCTCAGTCAACCTTCGAGATGGCGCAGGCAACTCATTTTACCCCGTTTTGCTGTGCGGGCATTGTTGTTCAGAGAACCTAAATAATGTGAGATGAGCAGGAGGGATGATTCGGATGAAACAGGTAGAACATGGAGACAGACCAAGTATGGGCCTGTTGAATCTGAATGAAGGTGATCATAAATATCAACTAACACGCCATGCTCCTTCCGAAGCACTTCGGCCTTTTGTTAAACATTACTGGATCGTATCGTGGGATCTGACTGGACTTGAACCGTATCCCCAACATGTCGTGCCTAACCCCTGTGTCAATCTGGTCGTGGAACGAAACAATACGTTTTTCTTCGGACCATCGGGACGTAAATTCTCCTATCTTGTGAGCGGGAAAGGTCGTGTATTTGGCGTGAAGTTCAACCCAGGAGGGTTTTATCCCTTCCTTCGGATTCCTGTTTCTTCATTGTACGGACAACCGATGAATGTATCCAATATTCTTGACGTCACAGCGGAGTCCTTGGAAGACCGGCTTCTTGGGGCGGGGGATGATGCGGATAAAACCAGTTACATCGACCAGCTATTGTGTGCACACCTTCCTGCTGAAGATGCTCAAGCGAGAATGGTTAATGATATTGTGCAACAGATTGAACAGAACCGGGAGATGCTGAGAGTAGATGATCTGTCTTCCTATTGGAATATGCATACCCGAAAGCTTCAACGCCTGTTCAACCAGTATGTGGGCATCGGACCCAAAACCGTAATCAAGTTGTATCGTCTGCAAAATGCTGCAGAATGGATGGACCGCGGTCTTCACTGTGACCTGATTAAGCTATCTCAGGATCTTGGATATCATGATCAATCCCATTTCATCCGAGATTTCAAGTCCATTATTGGCAGTACACCAGAGGAATACCTACACTCTAGACATCCGAATGGTGAGGGCCGAGGGCTGATCAATTAGAAACCTGTCCTGAAAATCAGGACAGGTGAATGACTTCTATGGTATCCCCCGTGTGAATTACACCCTCCCGTTCAACCGAGCACACAATCCCACGTTTTTTGCGAGCCGCAGGCACGAATTTTTTGCGCAAACCGTCCTGTTCGTAGAATTGTTCAATCATTTTCCCCGGATGTACACAGGGAAGGTTCTCTCCTTCACATATTAACCCTGTCCCGTTCGGAAATAGAAGCCGTGTTCCGGCAGGCAGTTCCGTCAATCGATCAATGCCACGAACCAGTATATTGGCACCAAGCCACTCTGGACGCACTTCAGGAATGTTCATTTTCTCAGCAATAAGAGCACATTCTTCCTCGGACACAATACTGATCTGGCGGCGATTCGCAATCGGTGTGCCACGCTTGTAGATTTTCTGACGCGAGTCCGCTGGACGAAGCAGACCATAATGACGGTCACCCGGAATTCCTGCAAGCTCAATGTCGATAAAAGGTACAACTCGGGTCACAAATGTGGATGGATCATCAGCCAACATGACGAATTGAACTGTTCCCATAATAATCTCCTCCCTTTCCTGAGCAATATTACTTCTTTATTGTTCATTATTACCCAATGAATGGATTGTCGACAATCGGCGTATGCTTACCTTTGTAACCATTTTTTAATTTCAACATCATAACTCAACTGGAAAACGATAAATAATTTTAATAATACGCAATTAAATTGTTATAAATTAATTTTGCTCTTTCCGTTCTTGTTGCAAACATTTATACTAGGATGGACAAGTAAATAAATTACATATCAGAAAGTAAGGTGTTTCCTTTGATTAGTATTATTTTTGTAGCTCTTGTAGCTGTCGAACACTTCTATATCATGGTGATGGAGATGTTTATGTGGACTCGTCCACGCACAATGAAAACCTTTAATCTCACGCCGGAATTCGCCAAATCCACCAAATCCCTCGCGGCCAATCAAGGTCTTTACAATGGGTTTCTTGCGGCAGGTCTGATCTGGGGACTCCTATATCCGGATGCTGCCGTTGGACAGCATATTCAGATTTTCTTCCTGGCGTGTGTGATTATTGCGGCTCTTTATGGAGGAGCAACTTCTTCACGATCGATCATTATCAAACAAGGTTTGCCTGCGATCATTGCGTTGTTGCTAGTTCTGTTCCTGTAATTTCTGTCGAATGGTGCATTGCCTCGATTCATGTTAACTCCTTTATGGTAAGGTAGTGAATAGATAGCAGTGTACAATGACCAGAATCGATCTGGAATTGGAAGGAGAACATGTCATGGGATTGTTTGACAAGCTTCGGCGGCGCAAAAAGGAGAAGGTACCTGCAGGCGGTGCTGTCGAATCGACGAATTACAGTGAAACCATCGTGGGTTTTGTCCTGCTGGAGCGTGACGATTGTGATTTTGACCTCTTCATCAGGAACATGAAGAACGAATGGGATATCGAGATTGAAGAACGCCCGGAGGAGGGCAATCTCTTTTTCGAAGTGAATGGAATGCAGGTGGTATGTGCTCACATTGCTGCGCCTGTGCCTGACCGTGAAGTTGAGGAGAATGCTAAGCTAAACATCCTTTGGCGAGAAGCGGAACAAGTTACCTCACGGCACCAGTCTCAGATTATTGTCTCTGTTCTGAACGCAACAAATGCTATTGAGGGACATGTTCTGTTCACTCAAACAGCGAGTGCCTTGTTACAGTTGGATCACGCGCTGGCCATATACATGGCCCCACTTGTTGTTGAAGCCAGTCAATATGTCGAAACCAGCCGTGGGATCAAACATGATGAGTTGCCCGTCTCGCTCTGGATTTTCATCGGATTATTCCAAAATGCCGAAGGCGCTTCAGCTTACACTTACGGACTACGTAACTTTGGTAAAGAAGAGATGGAGATTGTGCAATCGTCGGAGTCCTTAAGCGATGTATTTGAGATGATGTTCATGACCACAACGTATGTGGTTGAGAACGACGTCACACTGCATGATGGGGAAACACTTGGTTTCTCGGCAGAACAAAAGCTGAGCATTTCCCTTTCCAAAGGTGTAGCAACGGAAGGTAACAGTTTGAAGATTGGCTTCTAATTTAAGTAGTTATCTTAACTTTATCGTGTCACAGTTGTAGAAGCCGTCTGGAGTTCATACTCTGGGCGGCTTTTAGCTATTTAGCTTCCTTTCAATTGACGATATGATAACAATCCCTGAATTTAACTTCCCTAGGAATAAGCAGTCCATAAGAACCACTATATTATGTATTCAGTTTTCATTCTCGTTATAAAAAGGTATAATTAATAGGCTTATAGTCTCATATATTACATATTATTTTATTATCGAGGAGCTGCCTACATGTCTGTTAGACGTTTGGATTCAACTAAGCCTATTATTGAAATTATCTGGGAAGGTATTGTTTCTCCTGAACATGTCGAACAAGCGAATACAGAAATCCAGAGAATAGCGGAACAATTGGGAAATTCGTTTGATGTGCTAGTGGATATGCGGAACATGAAGGCTTTCCCTCAGGATACCAAAGAAAAAATTGTGGAACACCAGAAATTACTGACACAGTGGGGTATGAAGCGAGCCAGTGTAGCGGTAGGTGGTGCGATCGCCAAAATGCAATTGAATCGGATCTCCAAAGAGTCGGCGCACCAGACTGAATTCCAATGGGAAACGTATGACGAGGCTTTGGCATTTTTGTTGAAATAATATTGAAGTGATACGGACTAAGTATAATAAGAGAGATACCGATGCTGTACATGGCACACAGAAAGAGGCGTTCCCCATGAGGAAACGCCTTTTCTTTTGCAGTTCCACTTTGCTTACTCAGTTTTGCCAGTGATCCGAACGCTCATCATTTAAGATTCAAGTTTACTTACACGCACCATCGTTACCGATGTACCATTTAGGGACTCCTCCACGAATCCTAACCGCTTATATAAGCGAATCGCTTGGTTATCCGGGTCAACACTGAGCGAGACTGCTGCAATTCCCCGCCGTTCAACCTCATCTAATGCGGTCTGAAGCAGTAAGGTCCCTACTCCTTTTCCACGTGCATCTTCCGTTACAGCCATCCCCATCTCTGGCGTAGCTGCATTCACATAACCGTATCCCGCACTCTGATCCGTATAGAATCTTAATGTTATTGAACCTAGTCTCTTGCCCTGCTGGTCAACTGCAACATACCCGAAATCCCCTTCTCTCCCCCAGTCTTCAACGTATTTGGACAGTCCGGGAGTATGAATACTTTCGATTGGAAAAGGTTCATCACCTTCTCTTCTATGCAGGGATGCGTATAACATCTCCCACAGGAAAGGGATATCCTGTTCTTCAATAGGGCGTACATAATAGTTGGTCATGTTTGCTCCTCCTTCATCTTTTCAAAAAGGCGGTCCATCTCATTCAGATTAAACTCATTGGTAATCTCGTAGTCCTCAAACTTGTCTCTTGTTTTCGCGCCGCTATAGATGGAGATAGATTGTTCATTATAAAACGTGATTCCGAAATCTTCAGTAAAGCGACCTTCTTTATTTATGGTAAGTCGCCACTCATAGTAATGCGGATTCCTTTCAGAAACGTCGAATTCCCGTACTCTTTTGAGATCAACATCCTTTAATAGCTTCAGCATGTCTCTAATCTCTTTGGGATCTGTAATTGTTATTTCATCATCTTCATTATACGGTTCATTGTCGGAAATTTTCCTAATCGTCAGTCGATCCAATGTATCCAGCATCGTCATATGATCTGTGACCTCTGCTCGAAACGTCGTATGTTTGCTGGGGATATACATAGTATATTGACCAGAGGTATACATACGCACTGCAATAGCTAAAAAAACAATAATCATGGCGATACCCATAATCATCTTGATTCGTTTAATCATCCCAATCCCCTCTCTAGATCTACATAAAACATATAAATTGGTAATTATTGATATATTCCAGTATAACATCTCACTCCTTCTGTTCCAATGTCATTTCTTATCTCTGGTTCCTCAATTACGATGACGTTTTGGGCCACACTAAAAATTAAAGATTTAAATGAACAAGCCGCGTTCTCCCATAGGGTGAACGCGGCTTGTTTGTTAACTTTGTTATATTGTTTTGTTACCTATTCAGAACGAGGTAAGACGATACCCCTTATCCCGAGCCATGAATATGACAAACGTAGACTTGGCCTCACGTATGTTCAGCGTACGCCGAAAACTATTTATTTTCAGCCCAATACACGGCCTGCTGATTCTCGGATAACCAGCTCGGGCTTCAGGACAATCTTCTGCGGTTCTTTTCGCTCATCCTTTAACTCTTCAATCAACAGATCTACAGCTCGATGTCCAAGATCTTCAATTGGCTGGGCAACGGTCGTAAGCGGCGGACTCGTTACCGAAGCCAGAATCGTATTATCAAACCCGATAATGGACACATCTTCTGGCACGCGTAGGCCCAGCTCTTTGGCTGCCTGAAGTGCACCAATGGCCTGAATGTCATTACAACAGAACAAACCTGTTGGGTGATCCTTCTCACCGAGCAGCAATAGCGCCTCTTTTTTGGCAGAGCTCAGGTCAGCTGACGATTCTCGGATCTGATTTGGTTCCAGCGTATAACCTGCCTTAATCAGGGTTTCACGGAATCCACGTACACGTTCCTGACTGCTGCTGACTTTGGACGGTTCCGACAGAACCGCTACACGGGTATGCCCAAGTTCAAGCAAATGCTCCGCTGCGAGTGCTCCACCGAGTATGTCATCAATGGTGACTGTATGAACCGACAGAGATGGCATATGACGGGCAATCAGAGCAACAGGGATAGACTGCTGCAAGAGGGGTGACAAAATTTCGGCATTATCGATCCCGGTTCCGATCATCATGCCATCAACCCTTTTTTGCTGAAGCAGATTCAGATAACGCTCTACCCGCTCGTCCTTATTATCCGTACTGCAGATGACCACGCTGTAACCCAATTGACGGCTTCGATCCTCCACCGCTCTGGCGAGTTCTGCGAAATACGGGTTTGAGATATCCGGTACGAGCAGCCCCAATGTATACGTCTGCTTCCCTGTAAGTGCAGCTGCGATCGCACTGGGTTGATAGTGAAGGCGCTCCATGATCTCCATAATCTCGGCGCGCCGCTTTTCACTGATCTTGCCTTTGCCATTAATGACCTGCGAGACGGTTGCAATGGATACACCCGCCTCGCGTGCTATATCGTATATGGTTGCTTTCATTGTTTTTTTCCCCATTTGTGCTATATATAAATTTCGTTATACATAGATAATTGTTCTCTTCTTCTCATTATGCAGGGGGAAGTCTGCATACGCAACTTGAAGCCAGCACAATGTGCGTAGCATGAACTGTTTTACTTTTTCATCAACCACTCATGGTCAGGATCGTTATGGAATTTCCAAGTCCGAGTAGGGCCGGCCATCACGTTCAGATAGTAGACCTCATACCCCGGAGGAGCACCTACCGGATGATATCCGTCCGGAACAAGTACCACTTCTCCGTTCTTCACTGCTAGCGTCTCATCCACAGAGCGATCATCCGTATATATGCGCTGAATGGCAAACCCCTGCTCAGGCTGCACACGGAAATAATACGTTTCTTCCAGCAAAGATTCGTCAGGGAGTGCGTCCCGATCATGCTTATGTGGCGGGTAACTGGACCAATGCCCATCTGGTGTGAATACCTCAACTACAAGCAAACTGTCTGCTTCCTTCTGTTCCGGCAAAATGTTGTGAATCTGGCGTTCCAGATTGCCATACCCTCTTGCCTCTACCCCTACATCTTCGGGTGCAATGAGACGAGCCGGGTACGTGCCTTTACCGGGTGCAACACATATAGCTATTTCCAGTTCGGTACGTGCTGTGATCTGTACTTGATCGGAAGTTGAGACGTAGACCGAATACGGCGGAATTTTCTCGAAAACACTCATTCTTTTTCCGATATTATCCCATGTGTGCTCCCGGGTACTTACATTGGCGAAACCACTGAGAAGCACCACACAGAGTTCCTGATCACCGCTCTCACGGGTTAGTGTCTCCCCCTCCGCCAGCTTCGCTACCTGAAAGCCAACATATTCCCATCCTGCCGACTCCGGTGTTACGTTTATAAGTGTACCGTCTCCCTCAGGGTTGACCACGGGTTTCACAATACGTTCTGACATCTTGCCATCCACTCCTTTCTGTATTCGTTCACAACAACCTGATACTTATAAAAAACAAAAACTTGGACCATTCTTGCCCTCTATTCAAAAAAGTGACTTTAATCATCCACCTATGGCGTTGCCGTTTGCGATTCCAGTGACACCCCAGGGACTTCACTCAGCTTCACAGGTCTTCCCCGCTCCATGGACATTTTTGCTGCCAGTGCAATTCGTTCTGCCTGTACTGCATCGTGGCCATCTACGATAACTGGTGTATCATGGAGGATTGCATCGATAAAGAGGGCTGTCTCCTGCACATACGCTTCATTGTAGCGTTCCAGGAAAAAGTGTAACGGTTTGTCGCGCATAAGCCCGGCCGCTGTACTGATCTCAGCCGTATTCGGATGATCATTCGCCGCTGCCGCGCTGCCCATCGAGCCAAATACTTCAACACGCTGGTCATACCCGTATACAGCCTGACGACTGTTATCAATAACACCAATCGCTCCATTGGCAAACGTCATCGTTACAATAGCTGTATCCACGTCACCATGTTCCGCAAAGACCGGATTGATCAGCACGTTGCCCTGAGCGTATACTTCTTCCACTTCACTCCCGGACAGATACCGGGCCATGTCAAAATCGTGGATCATCATGTCCATGAAGATCCCGCCAGATACCCGGATATACTCCGCAGGCGGTGGACTCGGGTCGCGAGACGTGATTTTGATAATATGTGGATCACCAATCGTACCATCCTGCACATGTGCACGTATCCGTCTGAAGTTGTGATCGAAGCGGCGGTTAAAACCAATTTGCAGCTTCACGCCAGCCTTCTGAACTGCCGCTACAGCCGCTTGGGTCTGTGCCAGATCCATGCTGACCGGCTTCTCGCAGAAGATATGTTTGCCCGCCTGAGCGGCCTGTTCGATCAGCGGCACATGTGTATCTGTTGAAGAACAGATCAGCACCGCGTCTACATTAGGCATTGAGATCAACTGGCTGCTATCCGTTGTTACAACAGGGATGCCACGGTCGGAAGCCCAAGCCTCCAATTCAGGACCTGCAAATAAGTCGCTGATTCCCACAATCTCGGCATGCGGGTTGCGCAGGAGATTGTCTGCATGAATTTTGCCGATCCGTCCAGCACCGATGATGCCAATTCTCACTTTGTCCTTGCCCATTCCGTTATCCTCCCTATGTGCGTCCATATAGGCTAGGCGTTCCCTTAGCCCGAGTTATGCTCTGGTTGTTACCAGCGCGCCGTTACCATCTTCTTGCGAGTGTAGAATTCAACACCATCCGTGCCATTGGCATGAAGATCACCATAGAAGGACTTCTTCCAGCCCGAAAACGGGAAAAATGCCATTGGTGCAGGTACGCCCAAGTTAATACCCAACATGCCCGCATCAATCGTCTCACGGAATTGACGCATACTCGCCCCGCTGCGGGTGAACAGACACGCCCCGTTGGCAAAGTCGGAACGGTTCGCCAGCTCAACGGCTTCCTCCAGCGTAGACACTCTTGCCACCGAAAGTACTGGAGCAAAGATCTCATCCTGCCAAATTTTCATATTGCTATCAACTTGGTCGAATACCGTTGGCCCTACAAAATAACCGGATTCACCTGTCGCCTGATCCTTACGTCCATCCCTGATCAATGCCGCGCCTTCCTGCTCTCCGGCTTCAATGTAACTAAGTGTGCGCTCTTTATGTGGTCCACGGATGACGGGACCGAGGAACACGCCATCATCCATACCGTTACCAATGGTAATGCGGTCTGCTGCTTCCACCAGCTTTTGTACCAGTTCGTCAGCCACATCACCCACAGCCACAACAACCGCACATGCCATGCAACGTTCCCCTGCTGAGCCAAAGGCTGCACTGGTAATCTCTTTCACGGTCAGATCCAGATCGGCGTCCGGCATAACGATGGAGTGGTTTTTGGCACCAGCCAGTGCCTGTACCCGTTTGCCATGCTTGGATGCAGTGGTGTAGACGTATTCCGCCACAGGTTGTGATCCGACAAAGGAGATCGCTTGAACATCCTTATGTTCAAGCAGACCGTTCACTACATCATGCGCCCCGTGAACGATGTTGAGCACGCCGTCCGGAAGCCCTGCTTCCTTGAACAGCTCTGCCAGGCGGCCTGCCAGTAGCGGTGTGCGCTCGGACGGCTTCAGGACAAAGGTGTTACCACACGCAATAGCCAGCGGGAACATCCAGCACGGTACCATCATCGGGAAATTGAAAGGGGTAATTCCCCCAATAACACCGATCGGGTAGCGGTACATGCCCGACTCCAGTCCTGTCGCGATGTCAGGGAGTTGTTTGCCCATCATCAGATTCGGGGCACCTGCCGCGAACTCGACGCACTCAATGCCACGCAATACCTCGCCATACGCTTCGGCGTAGCTTTTACCGTTCTCCAGCGTCACCAGGCGAGCGAGTTCCTCCCAATGCTCTACCAGCAGCTGCTGGTAGCGGAACAGAATACGTGCACGGCGTGGAACCGGTGTGCTGCTCCAGGATTTAAACGCTTCTCGTGCTGTCTGAACCGCCAGATCCACGTCCGCTTGTTCGGACAGTGGCACATGTGCAATAACTTCTTCCGTGGCCGGATTCACCACTGGCTCCGTGCGAGTTGACACTGGGGTTACCCAGGCACCTCCGATCCAGTTTTGTACCATTGTCGCTGTTGCAGACGCTTCAGTAATTCCGTTTCCCATAGCCCTGTCTCCCTTCGCTTATGTGTGATCCCTTATGTTGAACTTATATGATTGATGTTGATCTGTATGAGTGTGTTATTCAAAGTATTGCAACGAGCTTTAAGACACGGTGATCTCGCCCCGATTGCAACGTTCGATGTAATCATTCACCTGTTCGACCGTTGGCATTGCATCCGAACAGCTGTGGCTTGAAATAACGATACTTGCTGCACCACTGCCATACGCCATACTGCGCTCAATCGTCCAGCCCTGCATCAATCCATACAGGAACCCGGCTGCGTAGGAGTCGCCTGCACCGAAGGTTTTGACCACTTTTGCCGGGTAGCTGTCCGCGCGGTGGGAAAGCCCTTCACGCGTATAAGCAATGGACCCTTCCTTGCCGTGTTTGATTACTACAATATTCGCTGAGAAATCAAACCATTTTTGTGCAGTCACCTGATCGCTATGATCCGGATTGTAGTCGAATGTCTCCATCATGTCGAACTCTTCACGTGTGCCGAGGATGATATCGCATTTCTCGGCTGCAAGGTTGTAATAGACCGCTGTCTCTTCATCTGATGTCCATGTGTATGGGCGATAGTCCAGATCAAACACAATAACTGTGCCATGTTTTTTCGCATACGTTAGTGCCTGTAATACAGCTTCACGGGATGGGCTCTGCGCGAGGGCTGTACCTGAGATTAGCAGCACTTTGGAGTCAGCAATCAACTGCTCCTGCACCTCTTGCGCCTGTAATAACAGATCCGCCACATTGTCCCGGTACATCAGGATACTGCAATCGGTTGGGCTCTTAATTTCGGTAAAAGCGAGCCCTGTCACCGCTCCGGTGTCATCTGTAACTACATTTGATGTGTCGATGCCGTTCTTCTCCAAATAACTCTGGATGAATCTGCCCATCTGATCATTGGCGATCTTACCGATAAAAGCCGTCTCCATACCCAGTCTGGACATGCCAATCGTAATATTGGCCGGAGAGCCACCTACATACTTCGTGAACGTCATCGTCTCTTCCATCGGGCGATTGATCTCATTGGCGTTCAAGTCGATGCACAAGCGGCCAATCGCGGTGAAATCCTTCTTCCTGGATACCGGAAAGGATACGTAAGTCATTGCATGTGAGCCCCTTTCTGTAGTGGGATTTTCCATGTTCTATATGGATATCTAGACTAGTTACTCATTCCATCGTAAGAACTCGTAAACGGCTAGAGTAAGTCATTTTTATTTTCCAATCGTAACGTTATACTCTTGCTGGCCTTCTTCCTTTTTCACTTCATAGGTGTGGCCTCTGACCGCTGCAATGCTAAACGAATCAGCTGTGTTGGTATAACGACTCCATATAGTTCAAAGATCGCTTCGCATACTCATATGGGTTATGAATCGCAGGGTCCTGCTCTCCTTCAAGCATCGCCCAGCCATCGTACCCTCGTGTGATCAGTTCTTGCAGAATTGGTGCAAAATCAATGCATCCATCCCCTGGTACGGTGAACACTCCTCTACGAATACAACCGACAAAGTCAGATTGCTCCGCGCGTGCTTCATCCAGCACATGCGGGCGGATATCTTTCAGATGGATATAGGCGATCCGATCATAATGTTTGCGCAGCAGTTCAAGTGGATCGGCTCCGCCATAGTAGGCATGACCAGTATCATAGAGCAGATACACGAGAGAAGGGTCTGTCAGCTCCATCAGTCGATCAATCTCATCCGGTTGCTCTACCACCGTGCCTCCATGATGATGGTACGTAAGCTTCAACCCGTGTTCACGGGCGATAGCTCCTGCTTCGTTCAACCCTTCAGCGAGGATATGCCATTCAGATTCGTTGAGTCTGAGCACTTCTTTTTCATTCGGAGTTCGTCTTGGATCAAAATGAAGCGACCCGCCTACTTCCGCCGTACTAATCACCTTACTGCCCATGGATTGTAGAAATTCCGCATGTCTGCGATAACCGTCCAACTCCGACTGACGATACACCGGATCGGAGAACAGTACCGATTTCCACTGGGAGACCAGATTGATATTCCTTTTACTCAATTCCTCACGCAATATAGCAGGGTCGGTCGGATATTTACGTCCCATCTCCGTACCTGTCAGCCCAAGACGCTGAATGTCATCCAGAATCTGTGCACACGTTGTCGCATCACCATGCTCCTTCACATCTTCACCGACCCAATTGATCGGATGAATCCCAAGCTGGAATGGCAGCTTGCTCATTGCTCCACGTCTCCTTTGTCGTTCAACATTGTGGTTCACTATATTAAACCGGATTAAATCGGTCTTGCTTTGGCACGGTTGGCTTGCATGGTGTGATGAGCATGAACTACCTTCTCTTCGACAGATACCTCAGGTACACCCACATTCCACCATGACTCGTATCCACCTGCGTTGGTTCCAGGCACGACCGGAATCTCAATCAACGTACTCACTGTTTCGTTCTTCGCATCTCGGAGTGCTTGTTCCAGCTGTTCTGCTGTCTCCGCTCTATAGGATTTGGCTCCCATGCTTCGGGCGTGAGCTGCAAAGTCCATTGGCATGTAATCCCCGGTCAGTCGTCCACTCTCGGATTCCCGATAACGGAACTCATTGCCGAACCCGTCACTACCATGTTCCCGCTGCAAATTATGAATACACTGGAATCCATTGTTGTTGAATAATAAAATAGTCATCTTCTTCTGTTCCTGCAAACTGGTCACAAACTCCGAATGCAGCATCAGATAACTGCCATCCCCTACCATGGCGTACACTTCACGATCCGGCTCGGCAAGTGCTGCTCCGAACGCTCCACTTACCTCATACCCCATACAGGAGAACCCATACTCCATGTGGTATGTCTTTGGTTCAGCCGCACGCCACAGACGATGTAGATCACCTGGCAGACTGCCTGCCGCACACACTATGACGGAAGATGGATCAATGGTTCTGTTAACGACGCCAACTGCTGTGGTCTGTGCCAGCCCTGCTTCATGTTGTGCTGCATACAGTCGATCCACTTCTGCATTCCATTCAGCGCGGAGATCAGCGATTTCAGATGTACCATATGCACTTCGATATTGTCTTTGCTGCAATTCCTTCTGCAAAGCCTGCAATCCTTCGCGTGCATCTGCCAGAATGGCTTCTCCGCCTAACTTTGCGGCATCCATGCTGTTCAAGTTGATGTTGATGAATGAAGCTTCCGGATGTTGAAAAGCAGAGCGGGACGCCGTCGTGAAATCCGAGAACCGGGTACCGACGCCGATCACAACGTCTGCTTCTCTCGCCAGCCTATTGGCTGCCAGAGAGCCGGTAACCCCGATGGCCCCCACATTCAGTGGGTGGTCCCAAGAGACAGCGCTCTTGCCCGCCTGCGTTTCGGCGATCGGAATACCAAATGCCTCGGCGAACTCCACGAGCTGGGCGGATGCCTCAGAGTACAACACACCGCCGCCTGCAACGAGCAGCGGCTTTCTGCCTCGGGCAATCTGCTCCGTTGCCCGTTCAATGGCTGCCTGTACCGGGGGGCGACGATCCAGATAATGTACTTTGCGGGCAAAGAACGATTCCGGGTAATCGTACGCCTCTGCCTGCACATCCTGCGGCAGTGCGAGCGTTACTGCTCCTGTCTCTGCTGGATCAGTTAGCACA
The DNA here is from genome assembly GCF_038004485.1 of Paenibacillus sp. FSL R7-0026. Taxonomy (NCBI): domain Bacteria; kingdom Bacillati; phylum Bacillota; class Bacilli; order Caryophanales; family Paenibacillaceae; genus Paenibacillus; species Paenibacillus sp. FSL R7-0026. The sequence goes on along the minus strand of NZ_JBBORG010000001.1, from coordinate 325,919 downwards.
CGCATGGCCTGTGTAACAGCAATCATCAACTGTTCAGGACGAACGATGCGATCCCAGTATTTACTGACGGCTTTGAATGGATCAGTGGCTGAGATTGTATAATCACTGCTCACTTCCAACTGCTGAAGTACCGGGTCTGGTTCCCGTGTAGCAAAGTTATCTCCTGGAAGCAATAAAACCGGAATCCGGTTCACTGTTGCAGTAGCTGCCGCTGTGATCATATTCAAAGCACCAGGTCCAATAGATGTTGTACATGCATAGATCTGTCTACGGTTCTTCTGCTTGGCATAAGCCGCTGCCGTATGCACCATGCCTTGTTCGTTCTTGCCTTGCATATACGTCAGGCTTCCCGGACTGCGCTCCAGCGCTTCTCCAATGCCTGTTACATTGCCATGTCCAAAAATACCGATGATTCCCTTCACAAACTTGGTTTCCACCCCGTCAACCGAGATATATTGCTGATCCAGGTATCGAAGCAGTGCCTGAGCCATCGTCAGTCGAATTGTTTTCATGAATTGATCGCCGTCCTTTCCTTTACGGGTTAAGCGCTTAATCTACGTTAAGTTTAAGCGCCTTACCCCTAAAGGTTAAGCGCTTAATTGATATGGTATTACAGGTTAATGATTTACGCAAGCTATTTTTGTAAGCGTTTTTATAAATTGTAATAAAGAAAAAATATTCTTGTGTTCGAACATGTGTCAGACCTTCTCTATTTGAACACTTCTACAATGACTAAGAACAGATTTAAATGAGGGGGAATATATCGTGAGGATGGGATACATGCTGGTACATGATAATCAGCCAAATAATCCGTGATCTTTGTATAAAATCATGATCAATATGCCTGTGAATGAAAAAAAAGAAAGAGACGGTGAATATCATCTCTTTCTTTTTCAATATATAAGCGGGTGATGGGAATCGAACCCACGCTATTAGCTTGGAAGGCTAAAGTTCTACCATTGAACTACACCCGCATAACAACAATCGGGATGACACGATTTGAACATGCGACCCCCTGGTCCCAAACCAGGTGCTCTACCAAGCTGAGCTACATCCCGTTATCTATACCGGCGAGAGGACTCGAACCTCCACGGTTTCCCACTCGATTTTGAGTCGAGCGCGTCTGCCATTCCGCCACGCCGGCAAAATATGAAGTTATAATGGCGCGCCCTGAGAGATTCGAACTCCCGGCCTTTTGATTCGTAGTCAAACGCTCTATCCAGCTGAGCTAAGGGCGCAAAATATTGGAGCGGAAGACGGGAATCGAACCCGCGACCCTCGCCTTGGCAAGGCGATGCTCTACCGCTGAGCCACTTCCGCAAATAAAGGATGCGCGTGGAGGGACTTGAACCCCCACGTCAAAGACGCTAGATCCTAAGTCTAGTGCGTCTGCCAATTCCGCCACACGCGCATATAATGGTGAGTCATGAAGGGCTCGAACCTTCGACACCCTGATTAAAAGTCAGGTGCTCTACCAACTGAGCTAATGACTCATAGAAAAACTGGTGGAGGATGATGGATTCGAACCACCGAACCCGTACGGGAGCAGATTTACAGTCTGATGCGTTTGGCCGCTTCGCTAATCCTCCAGGATTACATGGTGCCGGCGAGAGGACTTGAACCCCCAACCTACTGATTACAAGTCAGTTGCTCTACCAGTTGAGCTACACCGGCGTATTACATGGTGTTATAAATGGTGGCTCGGGACGGAATCGAACCGCCGACACGAGGATTTTCAGTCCTCTGCTCTACCGACTGAGCTACCGAGCCTTACTAGAATAAAAAAATGGCGGAACCGACGGGATTCGAACCCGCGATCTCCTGCGTGACAGGCAGGCATGTTAGGCCAACTACACCACGGTTCCAGATCACTTTCTCAAGGAAAGCTAATTGCGGGGGCAGGATTTGAACCTGCGGCCTTCGGGTTATGAGCCCGACGAGCTACCGGGCTGCTCCACCCCGCGTCGTTATAAAGTTATATGGTGGAGGCTGAGGGGATCGAACCCCCGACCCTCTGCTTGTAAGGCAGATGCTCTCCCAGCTGAGCTAAGCCTCCATAATATGACCCGTAGGGGATACTCTCACTTCGTTCGAGACTGCGAAGCAGTTGCTAACGAAGTTCATCCTCCGACGAACCTTTGGGATTCTCATCCCTTGTTGAAGCAATAGGTATTGCTATGACCCGTAGGGGATTCGAACCCCTGTTACCTCCGTGAAAGGGAGGTGTCTTAACCCCTTGACCAACGGGCCTTACTGGCTCCCCGAACAGGGCTCGAACCTGTGACAACTCGATTAACAGTCGAGTGCTCTACCAACTGAGCTATCAGGGAATGGTGGAGCCAAGCGGGATCGAACCGCTGACCTCCTGCTTGCAAGGCAGGCGCTCTCCCAGCTGAGCTATGGCCCCATACTCTGGTGTATTTCTTGTTTTGGTCTTGCTATGGGCCCTGGTGGACTCGAACCACCGGCCTCACCCTTATCAGAGGTGCGCTCTAACCAACTGAGCTAAGGGCCCTTATCAATTTTCGAAAAAAAATACCCCAATGGGGTTTCGCTTGGCGGCGTCCTACTCTCCCAGGACCCTGCGGTCCAAGTACCATCGGCGCTAGAGGGCTTAACGGTCGTGTTCGGGATGGGTACGTGTGGAACCCCTCCGCCATCGCCACCAAACGCATAGCTTAGCTTACATTTCAGAGTGTTGTTCTCTGAAAACTAGATTCGAAACGAAACATGCGAATTATCACTTGCTATTTGGATAAGCCCTCGACCGATTAGTACTGGTCAGCTCCATGCATTGCTGCACTTCCACCCCCAGCCTATCTACCTCGTCGTCTTCAAGGGGTCTTACATACTGGGAAATCTCATCTTGAGGGGGGCTTCACGCTTAGATGCTTTCAGCGTTTATCCCGTCCGTACATAGCTACCCAGCGGTGCTCCTGGCGGAACAACTGGTACACCAGCGGTACGTCCATCCCGGTCCTCTCGTACTAAGGACAGCTCCTCTCAAATTTCCTACGCCCACGACAGATAGGGACCGAACTGTCTCACGACGTTCTGAACCCAGCTCGCGTACCGCTTTAATGGGCGAACAGCCCAACCCTTGGGACCTACTTCAGCCCCAGGATGCGATGAGCCGACATCGAGGTGCCAAACCTCCCCGTCGATGTGGACTCTTGGGGGAGATAAGCCTGTTATCCCCAGGGTAGCTTTTATCCGTTGAGCGATGGCCCTTCCATGCGGTACCACCGGATCACTAAGCCCGACTTTCGTCCCTGCTCGACTTGTAGGTCTCGCAGTCAAGCTCCCTTATGCCTTTGCACTCTTCGAATGATTTCCAACCATTCTGAGGGAACCTTTGGGCGCCTCCGTTACTCTTTAGGAGGCGACCGCCCCAGTCAAACTGCCCACCTGACACTGTCCCCGCACCGGATTACGGTACCAGGTTAGAACCTAGATACGATCAGGGTGGTATCCCAACGTTGCCTCCACACAAGCTGGCGCTCATGCTTCAAAGGCTCCCACCTATCCTGTACAGATCGTACCCAAATTCAATATCAAGCTGCAGTAAAGCTCCATGGGGTCTTTCCGTCTTGTCGCGGGTAACCTGCATCTTCACAGGTATTAAAATTTCACCGGATCTCTCGTTGAGACAGCGCCCAAGTCGTTACGCCATTCGTGCGGGTCAGAATTTACCTGACAAGGAATTTCGCTACCTTAGGACCGTTATAGTTACGGCCGCCGTTTACTGGGGCTTCGGTTCACAGCTTCGGATTGCTCCTAACCACTCCCCTTAACCTTCCAGCACCGGGCAGGCGTCAGCCCGTATACTTCGCCTTACGGCTTCGCACAGACCTGTGTTTTTGCTAAACAGTCGCTTGGGCCTTTTCACTGCGGCCCCCTCGTGCTATTCACACTACCGGGGCACCCCTTCTCCCGAAGTTACGGGGTCATTTTGCCGAGTTCCTTAACGAGAGTTCTTCCGCGCGCCTTAGAATACTCTTCTCGCCTACCTGTGTCGGTTTGCGGTACGGGCACCATCACCTGGCTAGAGGCTTTTCTTGGCAGTGTGAGATCATGACCTTCGCTACTATAATTTTCGCTCCCCATCACAGCTCAGCCTTACAATGTGCGGATTTGCCTACACATCAGCCTCACTGCTTAGACGGACATCCATCAGTCCGCGTCACTACCCTACTGCGTCCCCCCATTGCTCATAACGGCTTACGGTGGTACAGGAATTTCGACCTGTTGTCCTTCGACTACGCCTTTCGGCCTCGCCTTAGGTCCCGACTTACCCTGAGCGGACGAGCCTTCCTCAGGAACCCTTAGGCTTTCGGCGGATCAGATTCTCACTGATCTTTTCGTTACTCATACCGGCATTCTCACTTGTATAATGTCCAGCGCTCCTTACGGTACACCTTCAACCCTTATACAACGCTCCCCTACCCCTGATGCAAAGCATCAAGCCATAGCTTCGGTGGTGTGTTTAGCCCCGTTACATTTTCGGCGCAGAGTCACTCGACCAGTGAGCTATTACGCACTCTTTCAATGGTGGCTGCTTCTAAGCCAACATCCTGGTTGTCTGTGCAACTCCACATCCTTTCCCACTTAACACACACTTGGGGACCTTAGCTGATGGTCTGGGCTGTTTCCCTTTTGACAATGGATCTTAGCACTCACTGTCTGACTCCCGGAAGTAAGTCTATGGCATTCGGAGTTTGACTGAGCTTGGTAACCCTTGCGGGCCCCGCACCCAATCAGTGCTCTACCTCCACGACTCTGTTTTCCGAGGCTAGCCCTAAAGCTATTTCGGGGAGAACCAGCTATCTCCGAGTTCGATTGGAATTTCTCCGCTACCCCCACCTCATCCCCGCATTTTTCAACATGCGTGGGTTCGGGCCTCCAGTGCGTGTTACCGCACCTTCACCCTGGACAGGGGTAGATCACCCGGTTTCGGGTCTACGTCCACGTACTATGTCGCCCTATTCAGACTCGCTTTCGCTGCGGCTCCGGCTCTTCACCTTAACCTTGCACGGGAACGTAACTCGCCGGTTCATTCTACAAAAGGCACGCCATCACCCCTAAAACGGGCTCTGACTTTTTGTAAGCACACGGTTTCAGGTTCTATTTCACTCCCCTTCCGGGGTGCTTTTCACCTTTCCCTCACGGTACTGCTTCACTATCGGTCGCTAGGAAGTATTTAGCCTTGGCAGATGGTCCTGCCGGATTCATACGGGGTTTCACGTGCCCCGCACTACTCGGGATCCGTCTCGGAGGGAACAGACTTTCAACTACAGGGCTTTTACCTTCTTTGGCGGGCCTTTCCAGACCTCTTCGCTTAACCGGTTCCTTTGTAACTCCATGTGAGACGTCCCACAACCCCAAAGAGCAAGCTCTCTGGTTTGGGCTTCTCCGCGTTCGCTCGCCGCTACTGACGGAATCACTATTGTTTTCTCTTCCTCAGGGTACTTAGATGTTTCAGTTCCCCTGGTATGCCTCTACACAACCTATGTATTCAGTTGTGAGTAACTGGAAATTACCCCAGCTGGGTTTCCCCATTCGGACACCCCCGGATCAAAGCTTGCTTACAGCTCCCCGAGGCAGTTTCGTTGTTCGCCACGTCCTTCATCGGCTCCTAGCGCCTAGGCATCCTCCGTGTGCTCTTAGTAGCTTAACCATTTTGTTCCGGTTTCGGTCGCTCGCTTCCCTTGGTTTGGACTACGTCCAAATCCAAAAGTCGCTCTCACCCGATACCATCACAAAAGCAATTTGACTACCGTTTTTATTGAAACTTGTTTAACACAAGTTCAGCTAAAAAGGAATGTTCTAATTCGCGTTTGTTTCGTTTCGATATCTAGTTTTCAAAGAACAAGCTCCATGCAAAAGCAAGCTGTTTTGAGAGTTTGAGCTCTCAAAACCGAACAACGAGTGAGTGTTTTGCAGCTAAGCTGCATATTTGAATGTTTCCGTTGCAGGAAACGATTCTCCATAGAAAGGAGGTGATCCAGCCGCACCTTCCGATACGGCTACCTTGTTACGACTTCACCCCAATCATCTATCCCACCTTCGGCGGCTGGCTCCTTGCGGTTACCCCACCGACTTCGGGTGTTATAAACTCTCGTGGTGTGACGGGCGGTGTGTACAAGACCCGGGAACGTATTCACCGCGGCATGCTGATCCGCGATTACTAGCAATTCCGACTTCATGCAGGCGAGTTGCAGCCTGCAATCCGAACTGAGACCGGCTTTGTTGGGATTGGCTCCATCTCGCGATTTCGCAGCCCGTTGTACCGGCCATTGTAGTACGTGTGTAGCCCAGGTCATAAGGGGCATGATGATTTGACGTCATCCCCACCTTCCTCCGGTTTGTCACCGGCAGTCTATCTAGAGTGCCCACCCGAAGTGCTGGCAACTAAATATAAGGGTTGCGCTCGTTGCGGGACTTAACCCAACATCTCACGACACGAGCTGACGACAACCATGCACCACCTGTCTCCTCTGTCCCGAAGGAAAGATACATCTCTGCATCGATCAGAGGGATGTCAAGACCTGGTAAGGTTCTTCGCGTTGCTTCGAATTAAACCACATACTCCACTGCTTGTGCGGGTCCCCGTCAATTCCTTTGAGTTTCAGTCTTGCGACCGTACTCCCCAGGCGGAGTGCTTAATGTGTTAACTTCGGCACCAAGGGTATCGAAACCCCTAACACCTAGCACTCATCGTTTACGGCGTGGACTACCAGGGTATCTAATCCTGTTTGCTCCCCACGCTTTCGCGCCTCAGCGTCAGTTACAGCCCAGAGAGTCGCCTTCGCCACTGGTGTTCCTCCACATATCTACGCATTTCACCGCTACACGTGGAATTCCACTCTCCTCTTCTGCACTCAAGTCACCCAGTTTCCAGTGCGATCCGGGGTTGAGCCCCGGGATTAAACACCAGACTTAAATGACCGCCTGCGCGCGCTTTACGCCCAATAATTCCGGACAACGCTTGCCCCCTACGTATTACCGCGGCTGCTGGCACGTAGTTAGCCGGGGCTTTCTTCTCAGGTACCGTCACCTTGAGAGCAGTTACTCTCCCAAGCGTTCTTCCCTGGCAACAGAGCTTTACGATCCGAAAACCTTCATCACTCACGCGGCATTGCTCCGTCAGGCTTTCGCCCATTGCGGAAGATTCCCTACTGCTGCCTCCCGTAGGAGTCTGGGCCGTGTCTCAGTCCCAGTGTGGCCGATCACCCTCTCAGGTCGGCTACGCATCGTCGCCTTGGTGAGCCGTTACCTCACCAACTAGCTAATGCGCCGCAGGCCCATCCCCAAGTGACAGATTGCTCCGTCTTTCCAGTTCTCTTCAGGCGAAGAAAACAATTATTCGGTATTAGCTACCGTTTCCGGTAGTTGTCCCAAACTTGAGGGCAGGTTGCCTACGTGTTACTCACCCGTCCGCCGCTAAGTATCAAGGAAGCAAGCTTCCTATCAACTCCGCTCGACTTGCATGTATTAGGCATGCCGCCAGCGTTCGTCCTGAGCCAGGATCAAACTCTCCAATAAAGTATTGAAAAGAGCGATAAGCTCATTTTGAATCTGACGAGATTAAAAATCTCATTTATGCTCCAGCCGATTCAAGCCAAGGCTTGTCTCAAACTTTCGCGTTCATTCTGCAAGCAGAATGTTTACTCACTCGTTGTTCAGTTTTCAAAGATCAAACTTGTTTCGTTACCAAGCGTTGTTCTCCTCAGCAACTTTTATATCATAACACTTCCGAACCAACTTAGCAAGCTCTTTTTTTAAGTTTCTTTCGAAGCTTATTTGTTTCACCTGCAACACTTTGTTTCTCGTGTTTTTTTGGCCGGATATAGAATATATCATATACACAATACAATTACCACTTGTAAAATATCCCATCTGAAAACTGATTATATATTTGATTCAATCTCTTCATAATCTCTTTTTCCAATGGCAATATCCTCTTACTATACCCTATATACACTCACCGGTCTAATCTATCTCAATATAGGTTGCGAACAGAACCATTCAACGTCATTACATTCGTTCTATAAAATAAGAAACATAATACCTCTACTCAATAACGCTGCTATCTGTTATGTGGATTTCGAATCTAATAATTTAACTCCATAAGCTGTGGACTTATATAGATTGTACTTTTCACTTTTTATACTATTAGTCTCTGAACCTACCCATCACTATCGTGTCGTGATACTGTCCATCCGTGTGTCGCCGATCCTTTTTCAAAATACCTTCGATCTCAAAGCCACTCTTTTGGTATAACTCGATTGCCTTTTCATTGGATGCCAGCACGTTCAACGTCATCTTCTCTACACCAGTCTGGTCTGCCCATTCTATCGACCTCTCCAACAAGTTCTTGCCAATCCCATGCCCCCAGAACTGTCTGGTTACACACACGCCGAACTCAACTTTATGGCAAAAGCGCTTCAGCTCTTTACCTTCACATCGGGAGTATCCCACAATCTCACCCGCTACTACAGCAACAAGGAACAGATTCCGTGACTTCTCACTATCCAAATGGATGATCCTCCTAAACCCGGTTGCGTCTATATACGCCTCGCCCTCTTCACGATCCATGTTCTCGGTTTCCCCATCGATTTGTACACGAAGTGAAGACAAGGTCTCAGCATCCTTTTCCTCTGCCGATCTAATGGAGTAAGATAAGCCTTTAATGTAATATTCCTGCTGATCGATCATCATAAGAACCATACCTCCTCTTCCACTTTATTTAATTACTGTACCTGTATCGCTCTACCCCACCTCAGACGGACTCTTGCCCGTAAGCATTTTGAACACCTGGCTAAAATACGTTGCATTACGAAACCCCGTCATCTCGCTCACCTCATATACCATGTAATGTCCCGACTGCAACAGTTCCAACGCTCTCTGAATCCGGTACCCGTTCAAATAACTCACGAAATTCTCACCGGTCACCCTTTTGAACAGTTGACTCAGATACTTCGGATGTACGAACAGCCCCTTGGCTATCGCTTCAAAACTAATCTCTTCGGCGTAATGAAGCTCTACATACTGTTTCACCTGCTCGATAAGTTTATTACTTTTCTTCTCGCCCATCTCCTTACGTAGCTGTTCCAGCCAGTCGCAGATAATACGATCCATCCAGTTTACCAGATCATGCAAAGCATATTTCGATTGAATTTCACGCAAAAAATCACTCATCGCCAGCGGCGGCGCTAACATAGGATGAAGTCGGTTCCAGCTATGCATCAACGTGTCAAACAGACTAACGGCCACAACCTGTACATCCTGTATCCCAACACATTTCCCCTCTTTCAGCAAAAGGCAAATATGATGCCATACCTCTTCGGCCAGGTCAGGTCGAATATCCGCCCAAGCCTCATTCCATTGACGAAGCAATAATGAATAATCGGTCACAGTTGGTTCTGTTTCCTCTGATGTTTCATAGTGGTAAATACGACTTCCACCTTGAAATTCTGCTGTTTCCACCGCTTCCCTGCTCTCGAGATAGGAATCTATCACCTCACATGGGTGACTCTTGGATCTCCCGATCCCAGCACTCACTTCAATTTTCAGATACGTAAAGATCTGATCGATCATCCTCTCCACGAGTGGCAGGCATTCTTCCAGATGATCTTTATCTCCTAATAGAAGCAACACAAATACCTGATCCGAATAATCAACAATCTCTACCTGACCATTCATGTGCGCCGCTTGCTCCTTCACCGTCTCCTGAATAATATCGGCCGCCCCATAGCGGAGAAGCTGCCAATCCCTTTCTTTCATCCGTGTCAAAAATACGGGGCGATTCAGTTGCAGACTGATGGCGCGTGTCTGTGAGGACATATGAATGCCTATATAGTCCATGCGTTCTTTAGGCAGTTCCTCTGCCCGATATCGCGTAGTCAGCAGTTCGTGAAGGAATTGTTTGCGCAAATACGGAAGCACCCGTCCAACCTCCTGCTTGTACGTCCGCTCCAGCCGCTCATGCCGCTCTCGCACATCTTGTTCCAGTAGCACCTCCCGCAGCACTGACTCAATCTCCTCAACCTCTGCCGGCTTCAGCAAAAAGTGATTCACCCCCCAGCGCATGGCTGCCCGGGCGTTCTCGAATTCGTCATATCCACTAAGAATGATGATCGGCAGGTGGGGATGATCACGTCGCAACGTCTGTGTGATCTCAAGCCCGGTCATCCCCGGTAGATAGACGTCAGTCATAATGACATCTGGATTCATGCGGTGAAACAACTCCAGCGCATCCAAGCCATTGGAAGCAGTGCCTGCAATGCTGAGGCCCAGAGAAGGCCAATCGATATGATCTGTTAATGCCTTTACAATATGAGGATCGTCATCAACAAGCATAATGGTCTTCATCCTTTTTCACCGTCCAGCCATAGATTTAATTGCTCGTCGGTCTCAATACGCGGCAGCGTAATGGTCACTTCCACGCCACCTAACTCTCTATCGCTCAGTTGAACGCCATACCTCTTCCCACAATAAAGTTGGATGCGCTGATGTACATTCCGTACACCGATGCCACACGTCTCTTCGAGTTTCCACCCCTCCGGCAAACCCCGCCCATTATCCGTAATACGAATGACGATATCCTCATGCGGGCCAACCTCTTCGCGCATATGCACCTGAATTCGAAGTGTTCCTTCTTCAGGGTGCCCGTGCATAACAGCATTTTCGATAAAGGGCTGCAAAATGATCTTGGGAATGTAACAACCGCGAGTATGCGGATCGATCTGCTCCTGATATTGAATGGAAAACGGTAGCCGCTCTGACTGTATGTTGACGTAGCAACGGGCATGTTCCAACTCATCACGAACCCGTATAAACAATCTCCCTCCACTCAGTCCGATCCGTAACAGCTTACTCAGTTGTACAATCATGCGACTGATATCCTTGGCTTCGTAATCAAGTGCGCGCCAGTGGATCATGTCGAGGGTATTGTATAAAAAATGGGGTTTGATCTGGGCCTCAAGCAAGCCCGTCTGGGCTTCACGCTTGGCCCGGCTCTCATCCTTCACCTGTTCCATCAGCGTCGTGAGCTGTGAAGCCATGTGATTAAAGCCATAAGCCAAATGGGCATATTCCTCCGTAAACGAAAGTTGGACCCGGGTATCGAAGTCCCCTTTCTCCAGTTGTCTCATTCGCTTGATTAATTGTCGCAAAGGCCGGATGATCCGCCTTACAAACAGGTACGCCAGCACAGCCGAGCATAATAGTCCCAGCACGGCGATGCCGAGGATCTGCCAGCCTGCTTGTCTGAGCGGAGATAACAGTGTATATACCGGAATAGTCTGTACGAGGCGCCACTGAAGCATGGCTGGCCTGGAGTATAGCACCAATTGTGCACCTCCGGGTTGGCCGGAAACTACTTCGTACCCGTCTGCACCATGCTGGACATGTTCCTGAATCCATGCACTATCTATAATAGAAGAAGATGAATTTACAGCTTCACCCGTTTCTTGAATTGTACTTGCTTCATTCCTTATATCCACTCGTTCATTCTCCCCTGTTGGATCAACTCTCCCCATCTGCATTACGACATTACCAGCCGTATCTACCAACAGGACTTTTCCATCAAGCACCATGGGTACATCAGCAAACCTGCGTACGATGTCGGCTCTACTCAGTCGAATGAGTACATAGGCAACCGTCCCGCCACGACTGTCGAAAATCCGTTGGGCGTATCCGACCAGGGATTGGCCAGATTCGTTCTCACGCAGCGGAACCCAAGCCGCATCAGCCTTTTCCAGCGTAGCAAACCAAGAGTCATGTGCGATGGTGTCCACCGGAAATATGCGATCAGCCATAGTGACTGTCACTTCATTAAAGACATCCGTATACAATTCAATGGATGTGATGCCTTCACTCACAACCATGGTATGATCCAGGATTCGAGAGACCTCTCTCCGCTGGTGAATCTGTGCAAGCCTGCCCGTATCGGCCTTTTCGAGCAGATTGGACAGTTCCCGATTGCTTGCCAGAGCATATGCGGTTCCTGTTACCCCTGTGATGAAATCAAATCCCCGACGTGTACTTTCGTTCAGAAGAGCCAGACGTGCTTTGCTAATCTCGGCAAAGGTGACCGCAGAGAAAGACTGATATGCCAGCCAGACAACAACCGAGACGAGCAACAGGTTAAACGCAATAAAGCAAGTCACCATCAACGTGGAGAGCTTGCTTTGTTGCAGCTTTTGATTAATAAATGAAGACCATCTTCCTTTCCCCATGGAAAAATCAACTCGTTTCGTCTTGGAATTACCCTTTGAGCCCAGAGGTCGCGATTCCTTCCACGAAGTACTTTTGACACACGATAAATACGATAAAACATGGCACCAACGATAACACCGACATCGCAAACATCGGACCCCAATCGGATTGAGAACTGGAATCAAGGAACAAACGCAGACCCAGCGGCACGGTGTATTTGCTCACGTCACTCAGGTAGATCAACTGACTGAAGAAGTCGTCCCATGTCCACAAGAACGTAAAGATCATCGTGGTAACCAGCGCTGGAAAAGCAAGTGGAATGATGATTTTGGTGTATATTTTCACAGGACCGCATCCATCAATGGTTGCCGCCTCATCCAGCTCTTTGGGCAATCCCCGGAAGAACTGTACCATGAGGAAAATGAAGAAGGCATCGGTCGCGAGCCATTTTGGCACGACAAGCGGCAGATACGTATTCACCCACTCCAGGTGGTTGAAGAGAATATACTGCGGGATCAGCGTCACATGATGGGGCAGCATGATCGTCATGAGCATCAGGCCAAAGCAGATGGCTTTGAAACGAAAATTCAGTCGGGCGAAGGCATATGCCGCCATAGAGCAGGAGATGACATTGCCCAGCACGGCGCCAAGCGACAGGATGACAGAATTGGTCAGGAAGCGGGAGAACGGATTGCCCTGAATACCCGACCAGCCATTCATATAATTTTGCCAATTCCATTCCTGTGGCCAGAACCAGGTCTCCGTAAAGATCATATGTCCCGGTTTGAATGAACTTCCCAGCATCCAGAGGATCGGGTAGAGCATGACAAAGGCGATGCCTGAGATTAACACATGTTTGCTGACGACCCATGCTGTAGAGTTCCGTTGTCCAATCATGATTTCCCACCATCCTCATAGTGCACCCACAGCTTGCTGCTGCGGAATACGAGCAATGTAAATACGCCAATCAGGATGACCAGCACCCAGGCCATCGCAGAAGCATAGCCCATCTGAAAGAATGAAAATCCTTTTTTGTACAGATACAGAGAGTACATTAAGGTTGAGTTCACTGGCCCTCCGCTACCATTACTGATAACAAAAGCCTGTGTGAACGATTGAAAGGACGTAATCAGCTGCATGACAAGATTGAAGAAGATAACGGGTGACAGAATCGGCAACGTTATATAGAAGAATCTCCGCAGAGGACCTGCACCATCTACCGCTGAGGCTTCATCATATTCAGGTGGAATCTGCTTCAAACCTGCCAGGAAAATAATCATCGATGATCCAAACTGCCATACGGATAACAGCACGATGGAGTACAAAGCATATTTCGGATTCGCTACCCAATCGGGCGCTTTAATGCCTACCATGGCAAGAACACTATTGAATAGCCCGTCCCCACCCAGCATTTTACGCCACAACATTGCAATCGCCACGCTACCTCCAAGCAATGTCGGGATGTAATACACTGTCCGATAAATACCTAATCCTCGAATCCCTTTGTTGAGCAACATCGCTACAAGCAGCGCAAAGATCAATTTGACCGGTACCGATACAGCGACATACGTGAAGGTGACTTTGAGCGACTGGGTGAACAGTTTATCCGACGTAAACATCGTGGTGTAATTATCCAGACCGACCCAGGAAGGGGCGGCCAGGATACTGTAATCGGTGAACGAAATGTACAAAGATACCAACATGGGACCAAGGGTTAGAAATAACAATCCGACAAGCCATGGGGCGAGGAACAGAAGCGCGGCTCCATTATGCGCATATCTCCGTTTGACCCGCCGGGTAGTTACACGCTCGATTCGGGCTTGACTGACTTGTGATGTGTTCATCTTCGCAACCTCCCCGCAGAATTAGAAGTCTGAGACCGTTCCAACCGTTATTGACTTGATCCAAGTGTAGCCTTGGCTCCTTCAATAAACTGGGCAATGACATCTGGCGTATTGCCTTGACCGAAAGCGATCTGCTCGCTTGCGCTCTTGAAACTTGTGTCCACTTCAGCAAATCCTTGCGGGTATGGTGGATCAATCTCACTGGAGTGCTTCGATACGGTATCGATAAATTGGAAAATGGTTTGCTCCGCTTCCGGCAGCGTTGGCTGCATCTGTTCACGAATGCTGGAATTGACCGGCACCCCACGTTCAGAACCAAGAATAGCGGTTGCTTCTGGATCATTGACCATGAAATCAATGAACATGGCAACTTCCTTTGGATGTTTGGTTTTGCCATAACCGGAGAGGAACTGGCCTGGTTTCAGATATTCACCGATTTGCTTTTCACCTACACCATGCGGAAGCACTTGTATGCCAAGCTTATGATCCTGGTTTTTGTTCACCTGCTGGAATGTCAGCAATTGATTGGACCATGCAAAATCCATGGCAGCTGTACCCAGTGAGATCGGGCGTGTCTCCAGCGCATTCGTTGTGGATGCTGTTATCTCTGCTGTGGTCACTCCACCATTCTCACGTAGTGCGCTCCACATATCGAACCATTGCTGAAGCTCCTCGCTGGTAGCAGTCATTGTGCCACCATCAAACAATCCTTTGCCGGATTGACGGATAAACACTTCAAACATGTTCGTTGTACCGGAAATGTCTGCCGATCCATAGAACCCCTCACCTTTGGCTTCGGCAATCTTGGTCGCAATATCTCCAAAGTCCTTCCATGTCCAGCTCTCTTGCGGTTCTTCAATACCTAATTCCTGAAATACGGTGGCGTCATATATGACACCTGGTGCGTTAACTCCGAGAGTAATCGCATATAATTTATCGTCAATTGATCCGGCTGTAATCATGCTCTGATCATGATCCTCTGTCCGCAGCTCTTTGCTCTCTGCAAACGGGGTCAGGTCAAGCAAGGCACCACGCCGGGCAAAGTCAGTCAAAAAGGCGTAATCCATCTGGATGATATCTGGTGCATTCGAACCGGCTACCTGTGTGGTCAACTTGTCAAAATAACCGTCCCAACCGGAATATTCAGGTTTAATGGTGATTCCCGGATGTTTCTCTTCAAACAATTGGATCACTTTGGTCGTCAGATCATGTCTGGTCTGTGATCCCCACCAGGTCATGCGCAGTTCAATCTTGCCTGATGAATCTCCTTCACTTCCACTTGCTTCCCCAGAAGAAGAAGATGTATCGGTGGCCCCTCCAGAACAGGCTGTAGCGAACAATAACAGGGACAGACAGAACAAGGTTACCCACTTTTTTGTAATCATCATAAATGAATTTCCTCCCCTTCTTGCATTTATGGAATCGCTTACAAAACCTATTGTATCGGTCTATTACTGTACATGACATAAACAAAAGTAAGCTTTCCTGTCAAAAAAGTAAGGAGTTACAGGAATCAAAAACCACCAGGAATGATATTCCCGGCGGTGATGATCCCGTCTCAAATATGATTACGGATATACAACCGTA
Organism: Paenibacillus sp. FSL R7-0026; assembly: GCF_038004485.1. Taxonomy (NCBI): domain Bacteria; kingdom Bacillati; phylum Bacillota; class Bacilli; order Caryophanales; family Paenibacillaceae; genus Paenibacillus; species Paenibacillus sp. FSL R7-0026. The sequence goes on along the minus strand of NZ_JBBORG010000001.1, from coordinate 310,266 downwards.
TTACGTGGAGCAGAAGACAACTTATTGTATAGAAACGATAGTATGAAAATCTGACCTCGGTGGTCTGTCAGGAATGTGAGACGGCAGGTGAAGACACCCTGTGTTCAGCCAGATGTTTCTTCATTTTTGCCACTTCAGTTCCTGCCAGCATCATAATGCCTATTCCGTGATTGTCATTGGTGACGGTACGCAAGTCCTGATCATAATACTCTGCTGTAAATGCATATCGTGATCCGCTACACACGCCATGGACATTCCCTTGACGATCAATGGCTTTGCAGATGAGTCCTTTCCAAGCCCGCTCGGCAGCTGTGACGTAAACTTCAGGGTCTTTGAACCAGCCAAAACGTACACCTCTCGCAAAACCATAGGCAAACATCGCCGTGCAGGAGGCTTCTTCATACGTCTGCGGAACATTCAACACCTGATGCCACAACCCGCTTTCCCCTTGAAGCGCTGCGTAGCCTTCACACAGCTCATTGAAGAAATCTATTAAAGCTGGGCGCTCGGGATGCTCTACTGGCAAAGCTTCCAATACCTCTGTCAAGGAAAACAGTGTCCAGCCATTTCCCCGTCCCCATGGAATCTGCGTTGCCTGTCCGTATTTGAAATCATAAACATGGGACATGATCTTGAACTCAGGCATAAACAGATACTTCCGATACAGTGAAAATTGTCTGGCGGCTTCATCCAGTGCGGCTGAGTTGCCTGTCACCCGTGCATAACGAACGAGAAACGGCGTGCTCATATAGAGGTCATCTGCCCACATGGTATTCTCGGCATACTCCCCTACACATGTGCGATAAAATGCACCATCCTCCTGCCGTTCCAGGCGGGAAAGCATGAAATCTGCAATCCGTTCAGCAATCGGAAGAAACGTTGGTTCATGACACTCTGAATATGCTTCCAGCATGGCTGAACCAAAAGAACCGCAGTTATCCAGCATTTTCAGCATGACCAATTGTTGATTAACTGCCGGGAAACCATACTGCTCCCGATCCCATAAGGAGTACTCATACATCTGAGTACATGCCTGCACATGCTCAGCCGCATAACGTGTAATGTCCGGTCTCTGCAAATAACGCCCTGTCCGTAATAGACCATATACAGTGACACCCAATGGATAATCCCAGCGACCATAATTAGTCACACTGCCCACTGTCCATTTGTTGCTTAACATAGCGTTCTCATAATAAGGTCTGATCCAAGCATCTGGTTGATCTAAACGCCAATACGTCTGTTCTAGACCCGTCTGGTACACTCGGTCCGTTCGAGTCAGATCCGCCAAGTCCGGTTCAACCTCCGACTCAAAAGGGCCGACATATAACCAAGACTCTCCGGAAGCACCGTGCACACGCTGAGGAAGTTCCAGTGAAAGTAGCTTACCCGAAACGGTTGCGTTCAGATTAAAATGCCACGATCCTGCCGTAGTGTTGCACTCACTTCGGACAAGCAGGTCACTCCGTCCAAACGGGACTGGTATATCCACTTCGAACGAACCCGCCTCCTTCACTTGCGCCACGGGCTTGCCGCTAATCCATATACTTAGAGAACCTGAGGATTGACCTGACAATCGTACCTGACTCCCGGTTGAGTCATTGTTGTTCAAATGGGTCCAGGCATAAGCATGCTTTCCAGGAAGATTTCCGAATATTCGTTCGAAAGCTGGCTTGGTTTTATCTTCATCAGACCAGCCTGTCTCAGGCAGCCAGTTCAAGCTGAAGTCTGATTCTTTTCCAAGCAGGTCCGGTTGTTTACTCGCAACCCGGTTCGGTTGGGAGAACACCCACCCCGCTTGTCCCTGTCTCTCCTGAAACGGCGCAAATACGTTCAGAATACGCACTTTACCTTCATCTGATCCGAACTGGCAACCGAAGCCGGCAGGGGTGTTTTTCATTTCCAGCCAAATGGTGTTCCAACCAGGCTTGATATCAATGCTGAGCTTCACCGTTGCGTCTGGACTAATCTCATCCATTACGGTTGAGCGATAGACCATCTGCTCATTGAAATAGAAACGAACAGGCCCATAACAGCGGACCAACACGTCCAGATTCCGGTCCTCGTCCCCCCAAACCAGTGCAGCTGCGTAGGATATATGGTCTTTAGGTGCATCAGGAAAGCGTTTACCTAAATTCAGATCATAAAGCCCTTTTTCATTTTGCAAAATACCAGACTTCTGGAATACCCGATATACAAAATCAGCCTGCGCATTGGCTCCAATATACCTCTCGGCTAGCACCTTCAACACCTGATCCTGATCTTCTCCAAATCGGTAATACATGCTCTGTGGTTCACTGAAATAGGTCGTCATTGATGGCACACACCCTTCTCCCGTTGAAATAAAGTCTTATATCATTGCATTCATACCATCCACACTGGAGCACCAAACTAATATGCAGTATAGCGCTTAACCTAGGTGGGTAATCCCCTTTCCAGGAAATAGGTATGTCCCTTGGTTATCTTCTGAATAGCCGAATAATAATCCCAGTATAACTGACATGTTCTGTGGTGGCTACAGATTTTTGATTACGCTTACAATTATATCGGATTTAGTTGCCTTTTCTCTCTAGGTTAACTTAAATTTAAACAATGGTTTAAAAACGAGAAAACGTTACCGATATAAATACTAGATTGAAAAATTCCACTTTTTGTATCGGGAAGGACAGATGCACATTGAATACTCTTGAATCTCTGGTAAATACTATGCCTTTTGTTAGCCAAATGTTCCGTGACGACATATCCATATCCATTAATGATCATGAGAAAGTATTGTATTTTTCCGAAGCAAAAAGTCTGGAGATTGGTGTGAAGGTTGGGGATGAGCTGCATGACGATTATAAACATTTCAAAATGCTGACTAACAGAGATTCCCGTACCGTGGCACGCATGCCTGGTGATCTGCAGGGCAGACCTTTTGATGCTATTTTAATCCCTATTAAAGAGAACGATCAGGTCGTGGGTATATTGGGTGTGAACTACGCACTGGATAGTCACATGACATTGGAAACGCTGATCCGTGAAAATGAAACAACCATTAATGCGCTCGTTGGTGGCATTCAGCAGATTGCTGCACATTCCGAAGAACTCTCCGCGACCTCGGAAGAGATTCTGCGCAACTCCAAAAAAGCTTCAGAGAACTCGGTCAGTGTAAGTAAAGTAACAAACGTCATTCGTGAAGTATCGGAACAAACCAATCTGCTTGGACTCAACGCCATGATAGAGGCAGCCCGTGTGGGCGATCAGGGAGCCGGCTTCGGTGTGGTTGCCAGTGAAGTACGTAAGCTGTCAGATCATACGAAGCAAGCAGCAGCTGATATCGAATCATCCCTAGGCAGCGTACAAGATTCCATGAAACATATGGAGCAGGAGATCGGTCAGATTACAACCGCAACAGTAGATCAGGCCAAGCTTGTTACCGAGTTCATGGAAAGTATCGAACAGCTTAGTGAGACAAGCGCGAATCTGAAAAAGTTTGTACATCAGATGCTGGCGCTCGAATAACAATAGAGTTCCACAACAGAAAGAACAAACGATGTGAAATGTACATAACAAATGATTTAGAATGTGAAAAGCCTCCGGCCACTTCCCTTTACAGGAAGTCAGCGGAGGCTTTGTTTCGTATTTGCGATGATATCCCTTTACGGTTTATGCTCACACGGCTGTTATATCTCTACAGCGACGCCAAAATGGTCAGACACGACCGGTCCATTTTTACCGTTCAAGACCACGGTTGAAGATTTAGCCTGAATCGGACGATTGGAGAAAATATAATCAATCCGAAGATCGCGTTTGTTATCTGCCCAGCCGGCAATGGCCTTGACCACAGTTGCTCCATCATCCTTTTGCAATGCTGTGGTGTACAGGTCATTCCAGCCTTTGCTCATCATATAATCATAGCCTTCATCACGCACTTCCGCGACATTATTGAAATCACCCATTATATATAACGGCTGATCCATGTAGGGGGCAAGCTTGCTCTCCGTCAACTCCCACTGTCCCTTGAAAGGTTCCTGCGCATCATCCCACCAGTTATAATGTCCATTCACAAACCAGGTTGCTTCACCTTGGACGACCGTCTGGATTCCCACAATCTTGCGTGTACGATAGTTGTTATAATCCCGCATGTGGGACACGTATTCCCCAAAAGCCTGCTTAATCGGCGTCCGGCTAAGGATCGCCAGTCCTTCATCGTATTTTTGAAACCCGACATGCGCGGGAATCCACGTCCAGTAATATTGCTCTGTCAGCTGCTGAAGCAGGACGTAGGCATAGTTGTCTTTTTTAATCACAGCATCGGGTTCAGTAGCATAATACATCTTCAGTTCTTCTTCAGAAAGCGCGACTTCCTGCATCGATTGGTTGACCTCCTGCATGGAGATCACATCGAATTGATGTGTATTAATAAAATCAGCCAGTTGACTGATCTTGTTCAGTTGATCCTCTTCCGCCCAAGCGTGTGTGTTTAACGTAAGTATTTTCATATGCTCTCTCCTGTTGTGTGTAGTATGGCCGTTTCCCCGGCCTGCATCGTTCCTGATAGGAATACATACCATAAGCATACACAATATGGTGCATTCTTGCATGTCGGCCGCCAGCAGAACTGACGTGTTCATCCTGATTCCAGTTGGTCTAAAATAACTTCAAATTCTTCATAACCCATGCACGAATTGGCTCATAACTGATATGATGGATACAACAAATTTACAACATCACGTCATAGACGTGGTGATTACTGAACCTATGTTTACCCCAGGAGATGGAATGATGAACATACCGAATAACATGAGGATGGATGATGCGCAGTGGCAACAGTTGATCAGGCAGGTTGCGGAGCATTTTAATAACCTGACGATCATGCGCGGATTCCAATATTATAAACAGAAACGTGTCGGACCATTAACCTATTCCGAACAACAAGGGATCTCGGCCGTTGTACAAGGATCGGAAGAATATGAGGTCACCCTGAGCATGCAATCCCTGACTACAAGTCATTGTACCTGCCCGGTGAGTTCCGTATGCAAACATATGACGGCTGTATTGATGAGTTATGCCGAACAACTGGAGCGACCTGTGCATGCTATTGTAAATGCACACTCCAGTACTGCGCTCAAACAAACGACCAAACCCGTCGGGGCCATGTCCGCAGGAATATCCAGCTATGCAGATGCCGATGAACAACAGGATATGGACATTCCGGACAACCAATACAGCCAGATCAAGGAACGTGCAACAGAGCTTGCTGATCTCGAAATCTCGGAATGGCACGAACTATTCCACTCATGTCTGAGACGGCTGGGTACTGGCACAGCAAGCACATCCTACGTACAGGAAGCAACGGACGAGCTGTATGCCATTAAACCAAGGCTGTCCGCTGCAATGGACCAACTTTTTGAACTACATGTGCAGCTGCACCTCATCCGATTCTGCGTGCCGCCGGCTCGTAATTCAATCACTCATACCCCCGTGTACTTGAGCTACCCTGCCCAGCTCGCGGTGGATGCACTTCAGAAAGACATTGAACGGATCTTTAATCATCCACTAGACCTGTCAGGTCTAAAGGGAAACAAGCTTGAACAACTTTGGAACAGACTATCTGAAACCTCAGCTTATTTACGTAAACAGATGATGCCTGAGACAGCCAGCATGATGTTCTTCACTCCGATCTATCGACAACTGTGGTTGAACTGGATCGTACCTGAGCTTCAAGGGTCGCGGGACATGTTAGCGTCTGAACAGGCTATCTTAAATGATATAGAACGTAATATAACCGCCGCTTCGACACCTTCCCAGTCAGGTGGGAGTGTCTTGGGTAGCGCTCAAAATAATGGAAGTAGTAGTGATAGGCCAGGCAAAGCCGTAACACTGCCTCTGCCGCTAGTACTCGCGCAGAGCTGGATGCACTTCCATCTGGGGCAAGATGATCAGGGATGGCAGCGACTCATCCATGGAAGCTCGGCCTACGGCTTCCCGCCAGAACAACTGTTGCATTTTCTCCATGTACTCGCAGATTCGGCTGAATGGAAGCGACTTGGGGATTGGTTGGTACAACTTGGCCCCCTGCTGGCGAATCGGCGTAATACACCTTTGAATGATTACATGCATCTATGGGATACGGCCATTCAACATCTGCCCGATGCAGAGAACCGTATGTGGGACACGCTTGTCAGTATGCTTCCCCACTCCCGCCCCGCCTACGAGGATGCTATGCATTCGCGTGGACAGTGGCGCAGATGGATTGATTTTCAGCTGAGTACGGGAACGGAACCTCTCGAATTCCGCGTAGCGATGCTGCAACCAATCGAAAAGGATGCACCTGAGCTGCTGCTTCCCTTCTATCATCAGGCAGTGGAGCGTTATATCGGACACAAAAACAGGGACGGATACAAAGCAGCGGTGAAGCTGTTGAAACGTCTGTCCAAAATCTATAAAAAAATGAAGCAAGAAGCGCACTGGGAGCAATTCATCACCACACTCGCCGTTCGTAACAGTCGGCTGCGCGCCCTGCAGGAAGAGCTTCGGAAAGGTAAACTGATCTCATGAGCTTAATTCATCCTTACACTGAAACGATTGAGGTTCACGTCGCTTTAACCGGATATGGCGATGCTTTGTTTTACGGAGCACTCAACACACACCACTTTGTACCGGGACAGTCGCTTAAGCAGCGATTGTTCGCTTGGCATGCGCCTTCCTTCTACGGGACCGAACTGGAAGTTCGGCAGATTGAGGAGATTGAGCTGGTTGTTCTGCCTGCGGAAGAAGTGATTCCCTTTTTTGCCGAGATGCATACTCTGCTTCATATTGAATGGAAGTGGGACGAGCAAGCGGAACATCTGATTCGACTAGCTCCAGCACTGGCATCCTCCATAGAGAAACGAAAATACGTACCTAGCTTCGAGGCATACCGTGCAGGACAACTTCAGTGGACCTGGGACCCGGATAGCTTGAAAAAGCAGGATCGGGCATCGCTTTCCAAAGCGATTCAGCAAACGGACGAGAGTTATGCCGAAGGACTCGGGGCGGCTTACTCCGCCTTTGTATTCCAGCGCTGGTACAGTTCGGAGGAAGCGGCAACCGATCTGCGGCGTGAATTCCCGCAGTTGTTTCCAGAGCGCGGCACTCTACCCAAGACAGCCGGGATGGATGCTCAGTCCTGGCTCGTATCCATTGGCTGGAAAGCAGATGCCGCACCATTCAGACCCATGCTGCAATTGCAGGAGCCGGACGAGGATGAGCCATCTTGGCGGCTACGACTGGTATTGCAGAACAAGCTGGATGCCGCTGTATTGGTACCCGTCATGCTAGATTCACGGGGCCGGCTTGAAGGGGAGTGGCCCGAGGTATGGACACCGTTCATTCTGGATCGCTCCGCCGGATGGCTGGATCAGCTGCGTGCACATCTGCCGCGTCTTGGAGGTTCCATTAGCGGCAGACGGGACGTGCTGAGTGATCCTTTGGGAGATCAGGAAGCTTGGCAGTTCCTGACGCAGGATAGCGGGCGGTTACTCGCAGCGGGCTGGCAAGTTCTGCTGCCTGGTTGGTGGGAAGCAGCCCGTAAGAAGAAACCAAAGTTGCGTGCCAAGGTGCAGCCGGAGGAAGGCAGTGAGCGGGGACAGTCGTTCTTTGGACTGGACTCGATTATTCATTTTGACTGGCGCATTGCGATCGGTGACACAGATCTCAGCGAAGATGAATTCGCCGACCTTGTTGCCCGTAATGAACGACTGGTTCGCTTCCGCGGAGAATGGGTTCCACTTGACCCTGATCTGCTGGAACAGATACGTCGTGCCATGGGCGGTGTAGATCGGGAACAGGGACTCTCATTCCAGGATATTCTACACCTGCATCTGCTGCATAATGAGCAACGGGAATATCGCAACCAGAAATGGAAGGAAGGACAACAAACCGAGGAAGAGCAGCAACCACAGGATGATCAGAACATTCGGCTCGAAGTAGAACTGAATGAGCACCTGAACCGGGTTATTGCACAACTTGGGGGCGGACAAGGCGGCGCACCTTCCCTGCCCATTCCGACAGGGCTTCATGCCGAGCTGCGATCATATCAGAAGGAAGGTTTTGCATGGCTTGGTTTCCTGCGCAGATTCGGACTTGGGGCATGTCTTGCCGATGATATGGGTCTCGGGAAAACCATTCAGTTCATTACGTATCTGTTACACATTAAGGATCATGAACCACGTAAGCCGGGACAAGCCCCGGTTCTTCTGATCTGCCCAACTTCCGTACTGGGCAACTGGCAAAAGGAGATTAGCCGCTTCGCACCCTCCATTAATGTCAGTCTGCATTATGGCGCACGCCGATTAAGTGGAGAAGAATTCCGGGAGCAGACCGAGCAGGTGGATATTATTATCACGTCCTTTGCTACGGCTACACTGGATCAGGAGATGTTACAAACCTATACCTGGGCATGCATCTGTCTCGATGAGGCACAGAATATCAAAAACGCCCAGACCAAACAGTCCGTGGCTGTTCGCAGTTTCCCGGCGAAACACCGCATTGCCATGACAGGTACGCCGATCGAGAATCGGTTGTCTGAGCTGTGGTCAATCTATGACTTTATCAATCCAGGATATCTAGGCAGCGGACGGGCATTCCAGACTCGCTTTATCAGTGCCATAGAGAAGGATAAGGATGAGCAGCGGATGCAGGATCTGCAGCAATTAGTGAAACCGTTCATGCTGCGCCGGAAGAAAAAAGATCCAAATATCCAGCTTGATCTGCCGGACAAAAACGAGATGAAGACTTACATTCACCTTACGGGCGAACAAAGTGCATTGTATGACCAGTCCGTACAGGCCCTGATGGATAAAATGAAAGAACTGGAAGGCATCAAGCGCAAAGGTGCGATCCTCTCAGCCCTAACTCAGCTTAAGCAATTGTGTGACCACCCGCTGCTGCTGACAAAAGAAGCTTTGCCGGAGGAACTGCCTGAAGATGGTGCACTAACATCTGCTTATGACGTGTACAGCCCGCAGGATATGGCGATGCTGATCAGCCGCTCCGCGAAGCTGGAACGACTGATGGAACTTGTCCGCGAATTACGGGACGAGGGCGAGCGATGCCTGATTTTCACCCAATACATCGGGATGGGTCAGATGCTGCAACAGGTACTGCGTCAGGAGTTGCAGGAGCCTGTGCTGTATCTGCACGGGGGTACCTCCAAAACGGCACGGGATCGTATGATTGAGGAATTCCAATCCCGTACATTGTCTGAGGATAAGCAACCGTCCGTCTTCATTCTGTCCATCAAGGCAGGCGGTGTGGGATTGAATCTGACCGCAGCCAACCATGTGTTCCATTTTGACCGCTGGTGGAACCCTGCTGTTGAGAATCAAGCCACCGACCGAGCTTATCGGATGGGTCAGACCAAGGATGTTCAGGTACATAAGTTCATCTCTCTTGGCACATTGGAGGAGCGGATCGACGAGATGTTGGAGAGCAAACAGCAGCTCAGCGATAACATCATCACAAGCTCCGAGAACTGGATTACCGAATTGTCCACGGATGAGTTGCAGGATCTGTTCACTCGGCGTCGTGACTGGTCGGGCTAACTTGGATTGAAGAAAGCAGTATAAAGACTGGGGCCACACCCGGATTAGATGTGATATATCATAAAAGAAATACAAAAAGAGCGAGGTTTCCGAATTAAAATTCCGGCTTCGCTCTTTTTGTGTTGTTGCAGTTTATTATCCGTTCTTAACGCATGTTACCGATGATGGATGATCTTGAATCCTGCATTTTTTTGACAAAGTTTGTCATTACATCAAATGCTTCATTACGCTTGTTGGACATGGACTGCAGACGAAGCATGTCCATCTGTTGGGAGTTGCTCGCTGCGTCAATTTGGCCTTTCAGCTTTTGAACAGCTGCTTCATCCCCGTTTTGCTGGGCTATCTGCAATTGAGAGTTCAAATCCGCGACCTGTTGATTACGGTTCTGTACCTCCTGGATTTGCGTTTGCAATTGTGCATCCAGTAATTTGGTACGTTCTTGTTGGACCATCATCAAAGCTGTTTCGATATCCATACTGCTAAAGTTGATAGGTGTTACGCCAGAGATGTTGGAGACGGAAACTGTGCTCGCTGAAGCTGAAGAGACGATAGATACTGCAGCGACAGCAGCAACTACGGATGAAGCGAAAAATTTACCTGAACTTTTCATGACTGTTCCTCCGAGTCCATATGTAATATGTACCAGTTTTTTGTTGGTATCTTCCGTCATTCTAAATCAAAAGTACTAGTTGTACAATCAAATTAACTTCAAATTTGAATTAATTTCGATATCGCTTACACACGCCTACCTCCGCTTACAATATGAGTAAAATAAACAGGGCATTATAAAAAAAGTGCATTCTTACGGGCATATTTACTACGACTAGATTGTTCTTTACTCCTACGCTTGAAAGTCACATTGGAGATCGACGATACGTTCATGATTTTACTTTAGAACATGGTTATGTTATATTTGATAATAGATTTTACACAATTTAATTTTGTGATATTTAATATAAATGGATGTTATATACTTTACGGGAGGTTTTTATATGAAAAAGATACTGGTTGTTCTAACAAATGTAGATAAATACGCAACAAAGGACGAGCCTACTGGCTTATGGTTAAGCGAAGCAACTCACTTTATTGAAGAGTTTGACCATAATGACAATGTTCAGATCGATCTGGTTAGCCCTAAAGGTGGTAACGTACCTCTTGATCCGAAAAGCCTCGGCGATTCTCTGGATGAGAGCACCAAAGCCTATTTTGAAAATGAAACGTTCATGAACCAATTGAAAAATACGTTGAAACCTAGCGAAGTAAACGCGAGTGACTACGATGCAATCTACTTCACAGGAGGTCACGGTACGATGTGGGATTTCCCGGACAATGCCGAACTTCATGAGCTTTCTCGTGAAATCTATGAAAAAGGTGGCGTTGTATCCGGCGTGTGCCACGGGGTTACAGCCTTGTTGAACGTGAAGCTGTCCAACGGTCTGCTTTTGATTAAAGATAAAACCGTTTCCGGCTTCACGAATGAAGAGGAAGCATTGGCTCAACAAACCGAGTATGTTCCATTCCTGTTGGAAGATGCTTTGAGAGAACGTGCTGCACAATACGATAAAGCGGCTGCCTTCAGCTCTTATGTCACAACAGATGGCCGCGTGGTCACAGGACAGAATCCGCAATCCAGCAAAGCTGTAGCTGAAAGTGTTAAACAACTGCTGGGTCTGTAAAATAAACCGATCGATCCCTCTCCTACCCCAAGAGATCATATAGATGTACAAAGCAAAACAGCACGTGATCCGTCATGACCTGACAGAACACATGCTGTTTTTTTCTAGTGATTTGTTGATGCAGAAGCTTCCGTCGCTGTTCCTCCAGCCAAACGCTTCACGATATAAGGCACGGTCACCGATGTCAGGATCACGGCAAACGCAATCTGAGCGATAGCTGTGTCTACATATGGCGCATACGCCGGATTGAACCCGGCAGCCATCGAAGGCACCACCATGGACAATCCAGCAACCGAACATGTCGCAGCCGCTGCGTAACCTGGTCGTCTTAATATCGTGCGATCGATTCCAATGAGCGGCAACATGCAAATCAGCAAAAATAACACTGTGACTAGCAAGCCGGACAGACTGGACTGAAATGCAATACGCAGATCAATATTGGACCCAAAGCTTGTACCCAGGAAAGGCAGCAGAATCAGTGTTCCCGGAGCAAACATCTTCTGGATGTTGCTATCTAGGTTACCAAGCAGTATCCCGATCAAGAAAGGTACTAGCGTAGCAAGTACACTGAGATAATCGATACCGACGCCACTTGCCGAATTCAATATCATGACCGGAATAACCGGTACGGCGATCAGATTCAGAATACCAAACGCAGCACGATCCACATCATCTCCATATGTGTTCATCAAGGCCAGATATAATCCCGGATTACAACTGGTCAGAACGGCAATGAAGGCTACCGCAGAAACTCCCCCGACCCCACTTATGCCAAAAAAGTGTACAAACGCCCATCCGAACAGGCAGCTGATGAGGATACGTGAAATACAGAGCACCCCTGCTCTCTTCAAAGTCACCAGAAGCTGTGACAAGTTAAGCTGTGTTCCTGATATCAGTAAAATCATACCGATCAGCACCATGGTACCTTTCGATGTGAACAGCGCTGTTGTTGGATCTCCGATCTGAAAAAACGATGGAAACACCGTGTTGATGACCGCGGCGGCCAGCATAGGAACGATCAGCAAGCCGCCTGGGATTTTTTTGATACGACCCAGAATGTTCATGGTTGTTAGAGTTCTGCTCCGTTGGTACGGATCACATTCTGATACCAGAAGAACGAATCCTTCCGATATCTTTTCAGCGTACCATTGCCATAGTCATCCTGATCCACGTAGATAAACCCGTACCGTTTACTCATCTCGGAAGTCCCTGAACTGATCATGTCGACCGGTCCCCACATCGTGTATCCCAACACTTCGACCCCATCCGCAATGGCGAGTCCCATCTGTTCGATATGTTTGCTCAGGAAATCAATCCGGTATGGATCGTTGATCGTTCCGTCTTCATTCAACTTATCGTAGAAACCTGAGCTATTCTCCAGAATGAAGACAGGCTTTTGATACCGATCATAGACGAGATTCAGTGTGTACCGCAGTCCAATCGGATCAATCTGCCAACCCCACTCGTTAGCGGGCAGATGCGGGTTTTTGTAGACACTGTGTACATTCCCTGCCGTTAGTTCGAGCTGCTCCGTATCACTGCTGGAAATCATGGAGTTGTAATACGACATTCCTACAAAATCAGCCGTGTGTGCGCGAATGCTATCCAGATCGCCATCCTCGATATTCAACTGGATCTCCTTGTTTTTGAAATACGTTTTACTATAGTAAGGGTACTCGCCTTTATTAAGCACATCCAAGTAAAACTGATTTTTCATCTGATCATCCTGCTGCATCTGAAGTGCGTCCTCCGGCTTGCAAGTGTAAGGATACGTTGTAAAATAAGCCACCATACTTCCGATCTGGTTATTCGGATCAATCTCATGTGCCATCTTGGTTGCTCTGGACGCAGCTACAAATTGATGATGCAACCCCTGGAACAACATTTCCTCATAATTCGGAGCATCATAATCAATGATTCCCAGCGTCTTGGCCGATGCTTTCACGCTCATGTTGATCTCATTGAACGTCACCCAATATTTCACTTTGCCCTTGTAGCGATTGAACAGCACATCACAATAGTTCACATACAGATCGATCAATTTGCGGTTATACCATCCTCCGAACTTGTCCATCAGTACAATCGGTGTATCAAAGTGACTGATGGTGATCAGGGGCTCCATACCCTGTTTTAGACATTCATCAATCACCTGATCATAGAACTCTAGTGCCTTTTCGTTCGGAGCGGCATCGTCGCCACCTGGAAATACTCTGGCCCATGAAATGGAATAACGGAATACTTTGAAGCCCATCTCGGCAAACAAGGCGATATCCTCACGGAAGTTATGATAAAAATCAATCCCCCGGCGCTTCGGATATTTCACGGTATCCGGGTCATTCCTGGCCTCTTCAATCATCTCCCAATTCACTCTGATCTGCTTGGTCACTTTGCGATCGTTCTTCTCGTTAAACTTCATCACTTCTGGAATGGTCAGACTCTTGCCATCTACATTATAAGCACCTTCCGCCTGACAGGCAGACAGTGCACCGCCCCATAAAAAATCTTTTGGAAAATTGGAATTCGTCATTTTAGTTTCCTCCTGTTATTACGTATTATTAAGGTCTTATTAAGACCATCTAGCTTGTAACTCGTGGCTTAACCAATGAAAAGATGAGCAGTTCTTAAGGAATCAGCTTAATCAAAGGTTCACTCTCCCGGATCGGGCCGCTGGTCGCTGTAGTCAGCACATCTCCGTATTGTTGTATGTTGGTCACCACAATAGATGTAATCGTGTTATAACCTGCTGACGTAATGCCTTCTGGATCAAACTCCACCAATAAATCCCCGGCTTTGATTGTCTGTCCCTGCTCGATATGGGCGTTAAAATATTTCCCTTTCAGACTAACGGTATCCACCCCGATATGAATCAGGATCTCAACACCATTCGCAGCTTTCAATCCGATGGCATGTTTGGTGCGATAAAGCGCTTCGACTACCCCATCAAATGGAGCGTATACCTTGCCATCTGTCGGAACGATTGCAATGCCTTTACCCATCAACTCTTGGGCAAATGCCTGATCTTCTACCTCAGAGATGGGTTTGATCTCCCCTGTCATTGGACTAAGGATAAGCATGTCAGAAGATGTGGATGTCTGTGATGATACGGACGCTGGAGTTACCTCTGAGGCAACCACTGTCTGATTGCTATTTACTTTATTCGTAGCTTGTTGCTTCGATTTATTTCCATCTGTATCTTCCTTGATGCCCGCCAACAGCGTGAACACAAACCCGAGTACAACTGCGGCAATACAACCAATAACGACATACATGTAACGATCTGATGTATACGTGCCAATTGCCAATACACCTGGCAGTGAAATTGCATTCGCTGTTGTATGCACCAAGCTGTAGAATCCACCGACTAGTCCGCCTGCCAGACAACCTGCAAAAAACGGACGTTTGTATTTCAGCGTTACACCATAGATCGCCGGCTCGGTAATCCCGAACAACGCGGTGAATCCACTCGAAGCAGCTGCTGATTTCATCGTTTTACTCTTCGTTAGGACAAACACACCGAAGGCTGCTCCAGCCTGAGCCAAATTCGCCGCCAGTGCCGTTGGTAACAGCACGGTTGCACCCAATGTAGCCACTTGTTGAACCTGAATCGGCATGATGGCATAGTGCATACCAAACATGACCATAATTGGTTTGAAAAATCCAAGAATCGCACCAGCAAGAACACCTGCGGTTGAGAACAATGAGTTAATGCCATTGGTCAACCAGTCACCGATATATGATCCTACTGGGCCAAGCACGATTAATTCCAGTGGAATCATAATGAACAAAACAATCATTGGGGTAAGCAGGACCTGCAGAAACTTGGGAATCACTCGATTGACGATTGGATACACATAACTCATAATCCATACCGCCAAAATGATTGGAATGACGGAAGAGGAATATTTCATCAACAGAATCGGCATGCCGAGAAAATCAATACTGTTTACACCCGTCTCAGCAATCTGAGCCGCAGCGTTCAAAATAGTTGGATGCATTAATCCCGCAGCAAGAGCTACCGCCAAGTAGGGATTGGTTTTGAAACGGTTTGCTGCACTAACAGCCAGGAAGAACGGCATGAAATAGAAAATACAGTCCCCGATCATGTTAATGATCGTCAGGAAACCGGAGCCTTCCAGGTAACCCATTGCAGTTATTACGGTAGCCAAACATTTGATCATCCCGCATCCAACAAGTGCTGGCAGAACAGGCGTGAATATACCTGCGATAGTTTCAAGCACTACGTTGATGGGATTACGTCTCTTTTTCGGTCCACTGTCTGTAGACTCCATAAGCTCGCCAATCTTGTCAGAAGTTAAATTCTTCACTTCACTGTATACCGCGTCTACTTTGGCACCGATAACAATCTGAACCTGTCCACCGGAATTTTGTGCCTTGAGCACGCCTTCGAGCTGATCCAGTGCCTTTAGGTCTGCTTTGTTATCATCCTTCAAAACGAATCTCAAACGGGTTGCACAGTGTGTCAGACCCGATATATTTTGCTCGCCGCCAACGAGATCAAGTACGTTTTTAGCCAAGTCTTTGTTGTTCATGACCCTTCTCCTCTACATGAATAAATTGGATATATAAAAAATGACCAAGCCGGGGAATCGTCATTCCCTACGCTTGGTCATGCCTGATCGAATCAGTAACAGTCCAATATGGATTATTCGGTTAGTTCCTTCATTAGTTCATTCCGTTGGTTCATTTGAGATCAATCGTTGGATATGCAGAATCAGATATAATTTTTCATCATCCGAACAGGTCCAGCCGTAATTATTTTTCAGGAAATCAGCAATTTTCTCCACACAAGCCAGTTCCTTCGGAAACTTCTCCTTCACCATCAGGAACAGAGATTCATTCTCGTCTTTGAGCGATTTACCGCTCATCTGCCTCAGAATGAAATACCGGATATGTGTGGCAAAGCGCATGAAATGGATGGAATCCTCCTGAAAGTCAATTTTGAGCGCATATTTGATCACGGACAGGATCTCGCCCGTAACTGTAGTTACCTTGGTGGTATCCGTCATCTCTCCAGAGCCCACCTGTGCATTAACAAAATGCAGAGCAATCAGTGTTGTTTCGGCTGTTGGCAGAGCGATATCCGTTTTTTCTTGAATCAGCTTCAGCGCAGCCTCCCCCACCCGGGTCTCGTCCGGATAGAGTGTCCGCACTTCCCATTCCAGCGGATTTTTGATAAGGATGCCTTCTCTGGTTCGGGTTAATGCAAAACTAATATGGTCAGACAGGGTGAGAAGCAGATTCGGGTTAAATGTTTTATTCAGGATCTGACTGCCCAACTTGATGACTTCCTCCGCGAGATAAATATCCTCAATCGGAATACTGTTCAGCAGGTCATACATACGGATGTTCTTTGGTGCTACAAATATTTTCTCCACCAAGTCCGTCTCCGTAAGCTCGTAAGGCGTTTTCAGGAATCCTACACCCTTGCCTACGACAAAAACCTCTTCGTTATGTTCATTAATAGCAATGGCTACGTTATTGTTTACTTTCTTGATAACCTTCAATGTTCTCACCCCCCAACAAAAATAAAAAAAGACCGAAAGCGATTACAGTAAAGCAATCGAATTCGGTCATGCCTGGTTTCCCCAGTAACAGTCCGTGTTATGAATATAAGTTTATTATAGTGCTGTTTTAAAAAAAGTCAATCATCCAATCCTAGGGAATACATCCCTCTCCAAAGCAGATGAAAAAAGCAAAGCGCTGTGGTACAATGAAGGAATTGTGTATTCACAGACAGATATGTGGGTAAAGGTGCTGAATCGATTGTGGATCAGTGCTCTTTATTCATGATTATGCTGCCATTCTAGGGAGGCTTATGGAACAACCATGCTCATCATTGGTATCGCCGGAGGAACCGGCTCCGGTAAAACGACGGTAGCTCGCTCCGTCATAGACCGTCTGGGATCAGGTAAGGTTACTTTTATATCCCAAGACAATTATTACAAAGACCAGTCGCAGCTCACACCTGAGCAACGCCGACTCACCAATTACGATCACCCGTTTGCATTCGATAATGATCTGTTGATTGAGCATCTCACCCTGTTGAAAAAAGGCCAAGCGGCGTATGCTCCCGTATATGACTTCACCATAGATAACCGTGCTGCCAATGAGACCGTTGAACTGGCACCGAACCATATTGTCATTGTAGAAGGATTGCATGTGCTGATTGACGAACATCTTCGCAGTCTAATGGACATCAAAGTATTTGTTGATACCGATTCCGATGTGCGGATTCTGCGGAGAGTACTGCGGGATATTGAAGAACGCGGACGCACGATCCAATCCGTATACAAACAATATCTTGAAACGGTAAAACCGATGCATGATGCTTTTATCGAGCCATCCAAAAAGTATGCGGATATCATTATTCCAGAAGGCGGACATAATGAAGTAGGTATTCAGATGTTATCCATCCTCACTGAGAAATACCTCACCGGAGAGAATTGGAATGGGGCTTAACTAACTGCAAAGCACCACAACAGAAATCCAGGTTACGATACAGCGTAATCTGGATTTTTTGTTGATTTTTCATTTATAATAGTTCCCAATAGTTGAAAGGAGATCTTCCCCTATGGCTACTTTTGAAGAGTTCATGCAACATGACATCCGGGTTGGTACCGTGGTGGAAGCCGAACCCTTCCCCAAGGCTCGCATACCCGCTATTAAAATGACGATCGACTTCGGACCACTTGGTCTTAAGCACTCTAGTGCTCAGATTACTCAGCGATACACGCCTGACATGATCATTGGCAAACAGGTCGTTGCTGTAGTTAATTTTCCACCTCGGCGGATTGCCGGTTTTGTCTCTGAAGTACTTGTGCTTGGCGGCGTGCCTGGTAAAGGCGATGTTGTCTTGCTCTCACCGGATAGCCCATTGCCTAATGGAACACCGATAGCCTGACTTTATTTTGAGCAAGAATAATATGGGCTTTTCAAATGTTTGGAAATCGAGTATCCTTGATGTATTGATTATTGATGACGGAACTACATATGTTGGAGACCTTAAAGCATAAGGCTATGAATCTGCGGATTCGTGGCCTTTTTTTGTGTTTTTTCGAGGGCCTGAAAAGTACATATCAAGGAGAGAAATTCACAATTGAGAGGAGTAAAATTCATAGGAAAATGATGATTTCCATGATATTCTTCATCCACAGCTCCGCTGAAAACTTATAAATTCTATCAAAAAAGGCGTCCCTCTCCGTGTTACTGGATGAAGACGCCTTAAATAAACAAATTTCCAGAAAAAATCATGCTCTCTAAACACCTTCCTATCTCCCGTAGGGTACTACTGTGTTTGTTAAACCTGGCAGGCTCCTGGCTCCAGAATCATGGTCATTGCAGCTCCTTCCCGGCTTAAACCAGTGGATTATCGCTACCTGACTCCTCTGTTACAGTGGCAGGACCGCGCCGGTATTACACCAGACCTCCCTATTAAGCTTCCACCCTGACGGGCAAAGCACCAAGTTCTACATATTCAATTATACTTCTGATCAGTTTAGCGGGACGACGAATAATGATCAAAATTTTTCTTTTAAATTTAAAACACTAGATGCGTCTAATCTCGATTTCTCGAACCCTTTGGAGACACACCCGTCACTCGCTTAAACATCTTGGAAAACAGTAAGGGGTCCGTATAACCGACAGAATGGGCCACTTCACTGACCGACAGCCCTGGACTCTGAAGAAGTTCGGCAGCCCGATTCATACGGTACTCCAGAAAAAAGGACTGTAGCGACATGCCATATCGCTCTTTGAACAATCCCGACAGATACGTTCGATCCAGTCCCACAGCTTGGGCAATATCCAGAATGGAGGTCCGCTGACTGTACCTGTTCTCCATAAACTGCACCGCCTGCCGGATGTACGTCTCTTTGTTCGAAAGGAGGTGCCCTATTTCTTCCTTCACAGGCGAAGAAGAGATTAATTCTGCCACCAAGCGATACAAGAGACTCTGATTCATCACATCGCCTCCCGGACGCGTGGAAGCCTGGACCATCTCTGTATACAAGTGTTCCATCGTATTTCTATCATGGGCATCATATATCGGGTGCTCCGGGCTCAATTGGGCACGTTGCATGAATGCTTTGGCTTGTACGCCTTTAAAACCAAACCACGAATACGTCCAGGGCTCCTTCGGATCTGCCTCATAATGAATAAGTGTGTCTGGGAGAATGACAAATCCCTGTCCCTCGCTAAGCTTGTATTCCTGATCCCCCATGTACACGGTACCCCGTCCTTCATGGATGTAATGCACAATGTAAGAATCACGTACACCCGGTCCCCAATAATGCGCAGGATCACATGCCTCCCACCCAAAAAACAACAACATCAGCTCCATCTGTGTCCAGCCTGCGGGAACCACATTCATCTCAATCCGACTCATTTTTCGCCCTCCATCCTGACTTCGTTCCGCTTACCTCTTCATTTAGTCTATTTATATTATAACAGCTAAAGTGCTTCCATATTAGTTGAAAACGGAAACAAAAATGGGATTATGCCATGTTTGAGAGGGGTTGAACCATAGTTATATGTGCCGAATCAGCCTATAGTTGGGGTACAACATTTTTCAGGGAGGCTGAACTTAAGATGAACAAAATTACGTTTCTCGGTGCAGGTAGCACTGTCTTTGTTAAAAATGTATTGGGTGATGTCATGATGACCGAAGCACTGCAGGATTTTGAATTGGCATTGTTCGATATCGATGCTGAACGTTTGAGCGATTCAGAGCGTTTGCTGACCAGTCTGGCCCGTTCACTCGGAAGTCGTTGTGTGATTAACGTATATCATGACCGCAAAGAAGCACTACGCGGAGCCAAATATGTCATTAATGCCATCCAGGTCGGTGGATATGATCCATGTACCATTACGGACTTCGAGATTCCGAAGAAATACGGACTGCGTCAAACGATTGCAGATACACTCGGCATCGGCGGAATTTTCCGTAACTTGCGGACGATTCCGGTCATGCTGGATTTTGCCCGAGATATGCAGGAAGTATGTCCGGATGCGTGGTTCCTGAACTACACCAACCCGATGGCCGTGCTTACCAACGTCATGAATGTGCATGGTGGGATTAAAACCGTAGGTTTGTGTCATAGTGTACAGGTATGTGTACCACATCTGTTTGATGCACTGGGGATCGATCAGACAGGTGTTGTGGCTAAGATTGCAGGGATCAACCACATGGCGTGGCTGCTCGAAGTTACCAAAGACGGGCAGGATCTGTACCCCGAGATTAAACGTTTGGCGAAAGAAAAACAGAAAGAACAGCATGACGACATGGTTCGTTTTGAGTTGATGCAGCGTTTTGGCTATTATGTGACGGAATCCTCAGAACACAATGCCGAGTACCACCCTTACTTCATCAAGCGGAATTACCCGGAGCTGATTGAACGCTTCAACATTCCACTGGATGAGTATCCACGCCGCTGTGTGAACCAGATTGAGGGCTGGAAAGAAATGCGTACCAAGCTGTTTGCCAGCGAAAATATTGAACATACCCGCAGCCGTGAATACGCATCGCATATTATCGAAGCGATGGAGACAAATAACCCGTACAAGATTGGCGGCAACGTCATGAACAACGGACTGATTACGAACCTGCCGCGTGAAGCATGTGTCGAGGTCCCTTGTTTGGTGGATGGATCAGGAATCAGCCCTACGTATATTGGGGATCTGCCTCCACAACTCGCGGCATTGAACCGGACAAACATCAACACGCAACTGCTGACGATTGAAGCAGCAATCACTGGCAAAAAAGAACATATCTATCATGCTGCCATGCTTGATCCACATACGGCTGCCGAACTGTCTATTGATGACATCGTAGCGATGTGTGATGAGTTGATTGAGGCTCACGGCGACTGGTTGCCAAAATACACGTCATAATATAAAAGCACCGTTTCCTTTGCAGCTAAAGGGGACGGTGTTTTGTTCTTTCCATATGCTCACCCGCTGAATGGTGCATCACATCATGGTTACGAAATGTCCCGCTCTCTTAAACGTTATTCGGCAGGGAGCAAAAAGCGATAACCAATGCTAGGCTCCGTCTGAATGTACCGTGGATTCGTTGGATCTTCATTTAATTTTTTACGCAGATGTCCCACATATACCCGAAGATAATGGCTGTCGGACTCATGATGATGCCCTCCCCATACTTGCTGCAAAAGCTGACGCTGGGTGATGATTTTCCCTGCATTGGAGGCAAGCACTTTCAGCATCTCATATTCCGTTGGGGTTAATTTGACCAAAGCCCCCTCCAGTTCAACCTGCCTTTGGGCTAGATCAATCGTGAGTGATCCGAAGTGCAGTATCGGCTCATCCGTCGTTTTGGCTACATGACGAAGCGCCACTCGAATACGGGCGACCAACTCACCCATTCCAAATGGTTTGGTCACATAATCATCTGCACCACCATCCAACGCGGCAATTTTGTCTCCCTCCTGATCCTTCGCTGTCAGCACTATAATCGGCACTTGCGACCATTCGCGAATCCGGCGAAGGACCTCCATGCCAGACATGCCCGGCAAACCAAGATCAAGGATGATCAAATCCGGATGTACAATACTGGCCTGAATAACGCCCTCCTCGCCATCCCCACACTCGTGAAGTTCGAATTGGTGTGCCTGAAGGGTGACCTTGAGCAATTTGCGGATCTGCGGCTCATCATCGATCACCAGTATGCGAGCCCCTAGTGGTGCGTTCATGTTATTCTTCAACCTCTCCTTGTTCTGAATAGGGAAACCGTGGTCCGTGAGCCTTCATGGGGATATTTATGCGCATTCTCGTTCCCCCGCCCGGATTCGGCTCTGCCACAATGGTACCTCCGTGGACCTCCACAATGCCTTTGCAGATCGCCAGACCAAGCCCCGTTCCTGTGACATGCTGAGTGGACTCCGAGCGATAGAACTTATCAAATATACGTGTTCTTTCCGCTTCCGGTATACCAATGCCTTGATCAGCTACCCAGATTATCAATTGACTTAGGCTCTTATCACTCGTCACCGTGATGACAATCTGGCTCTCATCAGGCGAATATTTGATGGCGTTGCTGACGATATTGACCAGTACCTGCTCCAACAATACTTCATCTCCGTAAATGAACGCCGGATCATCAGGCAGTTCAACTTGAATGTTGCGATGCGGACTGAATTCCCGAACCTGTGTCAGTACAACGCTGATCATGTCCCCCACGTCACACCATTTCCGATTCAATTGCAACATGCCGCTCTCCAGCCGAACCATGCCCAGCAGATTCGTGACGAGACGATTCATGCGCAAAGCTCCATCCCGAATGTTGCCTGTTAATTCTCTCCGATCCTCGGGTGTAAAAAGAGCATCATTCTCCAACAATCCCGTAGCCGAGCCGATAATGGCGGTTAGGGGCGTACGCAATTCATGAGAGACAGAGTCCAGCAACGCTGTGCGTATGCGCTCCGATTCAGCAGTGATCTGCGCCAATCGGGCCTCTTCAGCCAGCTTCACTCGGGCAATGGCACCTGCGGCCAGTCCTCCGCATGCTTCCAGCAAACGAAGCTGTTCTTGCTGTTCTTGCTGTTCTTGCTGTTCTTGCTGCTCATGAACCTCACCAGCGTCCATGCTCACAGCGAGCACGCCATGAATCTGCTCCTCTGTGCGTAGCGGCACATATAGCCCGAGAGATTCCCGCAAAGTGGATGATCCTTTACCAGTGATCTGTCCGTGATGATACACCCATTTGGCAATGGCAATCTCCGACTCTCCATCTCCCCAGCCATCCTTTTCCCCTTCTGATGCGGGTGCAGAAGAGCTTGTAACCAGCAGATCCCCCTGCCCATTCGGAAGATACACAGCTGCTGGCTTACCGAGGGTAAGCGATACTTGGGTTGCAATGTTAACCAGTAATGTATTCAGATCCGTAATGGCTGTCATCTGACGACTCAATGCGTACAGGGAGTTAGTCGTGGCCTCACGTGCTTTTACCATCTCCAACTGTTGTCGCAACCGACCTGCAAGACTTGCTGTCAGGATCGCCACCGCAAGATACACGACAAAGGAGATGAGATATCTCAAGTCTTCAACCGTAAAGCTCAAATATGGCGGTACAAAAAAGAAGTCAAACATAATGACGCTAAAACTCGCGGCATATATAGCTGGCCCCATTCCCCAATACACAGCACTCACCAGTACGGGAAACAGGTATACAAGCGCTACATTAACCAGATCACCACTCATGCCGATGGCATGAAGCAGTAAAGTTAGCAGCGTCACCCCGAGGGTCACCCATACATATGCCGGAACCCGTTTACCATGGGCTGCCCGCGTTTCTTTTTTTATTCGTTCAGACAAAATCATTCACATCCTGCTCAGTTCATAATCATAATCTGCAACGATTAATACATCCAGATGCCGCGACAAGCGTACAAGTCGGTTGACCACCGAACCTGAGCCGCGGTAGCCATTCAGCCACCACAACCGTCTTGCCTGCCCGACCACCAACTGGGTTGCTCTCGCCTCCGACGCCTTTCTTGCCAAAATCTCAGGTACATCGCGCAACCTTGGACTGTGATGAATATGAAATTGACCGCCAAGCCGAATCGTCAGCTGCTCCAATGCTTCCAGATGGCACTTGACTTCGTCACTCATGGACTCACCGATGTGGATATGATGTACATGCCAGATGGCTTTTAGACGAAAAGCCATGCGGAATCCGCGCCGGATCAGCCGCTCGGCATGACGATCACTGCTTACACATACGAAGACTGCTTCCTGTCTGCGCCAAGGTCCTCGAAGTGCAATTTTAGCCTGCTGTGCTTCAAGCCGTTCATCCACATCATCCGCCAGCTCGCGCAGAGCAAGTTCTCGCAAGGCAATCAGATTACCGATTTTGAAGAAATTCGCAAGGGCTTGCTCGACCTTGGCAGTTGCATAGATTTTACCCTCCCTCATGCGCTGCCGCAAGGCCTGAGGCGCCACATCAATCAGCTGCACCTCATCCGCCATCTGAATGATCCGATCGGGTACCGTCTCGCGGACACGAACACCGGTAATATGTTCAACGGCATCATTCAGACTTTCTAGATGCTGTACGTTCATTGTGGTAATCACCGAGATGCCTGCATTCAGCAGGAGCAGGACATCTTCATAACGCTTTTGCCGGACACTTCCGGGCACATTCGTATGCGCCAGTTCATCCACAAGCACCACTTCTGGACAAAGATGCAGAATGGCCTCCGTATCCATTTCTTCCAGACGAGCCTCCTGATACACTCGCTGTGCGCGAGGGATCACAGACAGGTGACCCATCTGCTCCACGGTTTCCGCCCGCCCATGTGTCTCCAGCAAGCCGATCTGCACATCGATGCCCTTACGGAGCAAATCATTGCCTTCCCGCAGCATCATGTAGGTTTTGCCTACACCTGGTGCGGCTCCGATATATATTTTGAATGTACCGCGCTGAATCTGGCCTATCTGTTCCTTCATTTCCTGCTCGCTTAGTCTGCGGTATGTCAGCGACTCCACATCGTTAACCTTAGCCGGAACCACACGTTCACCCTCCCGAGCCGCTCGATCAGCAACCAGAAACAGATCGACACCACGTAATCTGCGTAGCAGCGAGTTAACAACGGAACCCTGCCAAAGTTCCTGCCAGCGCGTGCGCCGGGAGTGCCCCATCACAATCCGGGTAATCTGGTGCTCCATGGCGTAACGCGCCAGCGTAGACGGAATGTTGCGACGGTGTAATATAGACAGCTCCTCCATATGGCCGTCAAACTTCTCTACCAGCTTGATCATATTTCGCCGAAATACGGTTGCCTCCTTGGTTAATGGCTGCTGCATATTCCGAAAAACCACGGCGCACAGATCACCATTCAACCGTTTAGCAATCTGTTGTCCACGCCGGATATAGATCGAGCCGTTCCAATGATATTGCGTGGACACGAGAATCCGTTCCATGATGCCTGTTGTGACGGTAATTCCCATCTCCTCCCGATGCTCGCGCAGGGATTCATTCACCCCTTCTGCCACCAATCTCAGGGCCAGTTCGCGCAGAATACCCAGATTACCTTGACGAAATACAGCTTCTCCCTCATGCCCCTTCAGATGACCTTCTGCCAGACGACTCAGTATGGTTTCAGGCGTGACGTCAATCAGCTTGACTTCATCCGCAAGTTCCAGTGTATCCGCAGGTACCGTATGTTCTGCTGCGATACCGGTGAGCTGCCGGGCCAGCTCGGTATACCCTTCCAGCTCATACACATTCACCGTTGTCATGACACTGATGTTGTTTTGGAGCAAGAACTGAATGTCCTCCAGCCGGGTAGCATACCGAGCACCTTCTCTGTTACGATGTGCCAAACCATCCACCAGCACAACCTCCGGATTACGCGCCAACAGTGCATCCAAGTTCAGATCCTTCATCTCTACATCATCACTCTCGCGTAACCAGTGAATGCTTGGAATCCGTTCGAGTGCGCCAAGCTGTTCCACTGTTTCCGGTCTGCGCATTGTGGAGACCGCGCAGATGACCACATCAATGCCCTGCTCGCGCAACGTATTCCCTTCTCGTAACATGTGATACGTTTTGCCCGATCCGCTAACTGGGCCGATGTAGATTTTGAGCGTACCCTGCTGCAGCTTCGTAATCATCTTCAGCATCTCTTCTGGTGATTTGCGCTTGAAGCTGTCTTCCATCCGTCCCTCTCCCCCTTTCCTTATTAGAGCGTGTCATAAAATATGAAGAAAAAAATGGAGAAAGCCCCTCCCGATATATCGTGAGCAGGCTAATATGTTCGTTCGTTAGTTCATTTCTGCTGTCAGCGCCTGATTCAGAGCCGTTACATTTACACGCGGTTCCCCGAATATACCCATCTGACGGCCTTCAGTATGCTCATTTATAAGTTGCACAAGCTGCTTTTCACTAAGCCCGGTAGCTTCGCTAATGCGTGGGATCTGTGCCTCAGCGGCTTCGGGAGAGAGATCTGGGTCAAGTCCAGAGCCTGAACCCGTCACGAGATCAGCAGGGATCTGCTTCAATCCCGGGTTTTCCTGCTGGAGCTGAGCAATCTTTTCTTTCATCTCGCCGATATACTCCTCCGAGGCTACGGCGCGATTTGAACCGGCTGAAGCCGTTGGGTCATAACCGGCATTTGATGCCCGGGGCTGGAACAGCCCCGGCGATTGGAAATCCTGCGCCAGCAGGGACGAGCCGATGATTTTCTCATTTTGCGTAATCAGACTGCCGTTCGCCTGCGCAGGAAAGAGAAGTTGGGCTACGCCAGTCGTTACAAGCGGGTAGATTAGGCCGCATATCAGCATAAGTACGACCGATAACCGTATAGCGGGCAAGAACATGTTCATACAGATCACTTCCTGAATTCATTAGGATAAAAAAACAATTTTGATAAGCGTTGTTATCTCGTTAAAGAATCCCCGATAGTACCATGTCAATCAGCTTAATGCCGATAAAAGGTACAATCACACCGCCTACGCCATAAATGAATACATTGCGGCCAAGCAGCCTCTCGGCTGACATCGCCCGGTACTTGACCCCTTTCATCGCGATGGGAATGAGCAGTGGAATAATAATGGCGTTGAAGATAAGCGCCGACAGGATCGCAGACTGTGGTGAAGCCAGATTCATAATATTCAGCGCCTGCAGCTGCGGCATGGCGAGAATAAACATAGCTGGAATGATGGCAAAATACTTCGCAATATCATTGGATATCGAAAAGGTTGTGAGTGCGCCGCGTGTAATCAGCAGCTGCTTGCCAATGGAGACAACCGACAATAACTTGGTCGGGTCGGAATCCAAGTCAATCATGTTAGCCGCTTCCTTGGCCGCCATGGTGCCCGAATTCATCGCCAGGCCCACATCGGCCTGCGCCAGAGCAGGAGCATCATTCGTACCGTCGCCCGTCATGGCGACGAGCTTGCCCTCCTGCTGCTCTTTTTTGATCGCCGCAATCTTGTCCTCGGGCTTCGCTTCGGCAATAAAATCATCCACGCCCGCTTCCAGCGCTATGGTTGCTGCGGTCAGCGGATTGTCTCCTGTACACATAATGGTCTTGATGCCCATGGCGCGCATCTCAGCGAACTTCTCTTTCAGCCCTGGCTTCACAGTGTCTTTCAGATAAATCACACCGTAGATTCGCTCATCGATGGCCACAGCAAGCGGTGTACCTCCGGCCTTCGCAATACGATTTGCAATCTCATCCAGATCTCCCGGTATACGTCCTCCTTCGGAAGCAATATATCGTTTGATCGCATCCACTGCACCTTTGCGGATCTTCATTCCGCTGCTCAGATTGAGACCGGACATCCGGGTCTCTGCCGTGAACTCCACATTTTCCGCATTTGCATACTCCGTCTCAGCCCAGCTCTGGCCTTGTTTACCTGCCAGTTCCACAACAGAACGTCCTTCCGGGGTCTCATCTCGCACAGAAGCCTGTAAAGCAGCTTGCGTCATCTCTGACAAAGTAATTCCCTGAACGGGAATAAACTCAGATGCCATACGGTTTCCGTATGTGATCGTCCCCGTTTTGTCCAAAATCAACGTATCGATATCCCCGGCCGCTTCCACCGCTTTACCCGACATGGCGAGCACATTAAACTGCGTAACACGGTCCATTCCGGCAATACCAATGGCGGACAGCAACCCACCAATTGTGGTTGGGATCAGGCAGACGAGCAGTGCAATCAATGTCGCTAGATCCAGTCGAATACCCAGGTAATTCGCCATCGGAACCATCGTTAGAATGACTATTAGAAAGATCAGAGTTAATACGGCGAGCAGGGTTGTCAGCGCTATTTCGTTTGGTGTTTTCTGGCGCTGTGCACCCTCAACCAGAGAGATCATCCGGTCAAGGAATGACTCACCCGGATCGGTCTGAACACGCATGACGATGTAATCGGACACGACGCGGGTACCTCCGGTAACCGAGGAGAAATCGCCTCCTGCCTCCTTGATTACCGGGGCGGATTCTCCCGTAATGGCCGATTCATCAATGGAGGCCAAGCCTTCCACAATCTCACCGTCCGTCGGGATCAGTTCACCGACTTCCACACGGACCATATCGCCTTTTTTCAACTGGGTCGAAGACACTTTCCGAATTGTTCCATCCTTCTGCACCAGATTGGCCATGGTGTCCGACTTCGTCTTGCGTAACGTATCCGCCTGAGCCTTACCTCTTCCTTCTGCAAGTGCCTCCGCGAAGTTAGCGAACAGCAGCGTGAATAACAAAATGAAAAACACGGCGATATTATATCCGCGCCCAGCCTCGGATGCGGTGAATAGATCGGGATTGATGCATAATAAAAGCGTAATGAATGTACCCACTTCGACAATAAACATGACCGGATTTTTGATCATGACCACCGGATTTAGTTTCTTGAACGCATCCACTGAAGCCTGAAATATCATATCCTTGCTTAACGACCGTTTCGATCCGGGATCACGTTGAATATTATTACCGCGGTTGTTACCCGGCTCGTTGGCCTTATTTCTGAACATTTCTGTATCCATCTCTTGCATCGTCTGCTCCTTCTTTCGTTCGACTGCATTCATCGTGCACTGCCACCTCCATACGTTACGTCCTTGTGCTGATCCATCTGTCGTTTCCTTGTCATATACCTCATTGAATCATCGCCAGATGCTCTGCAATCGGTCCAAGAGCAAGCGACGGGAAGAATGTGAGTGCGCCGACAACAACGATTATCATGACCAGAATGCCAGCAAACAGAGGTGTGTGTGTCCGCAAGGTGCCCGTGGTTACCGGCACAACCCGTTTCGTAGCGAGTGAACCCGCGATAGCCAGCATGGCGATCATCGAAACGTACCTTCCCAGCAGCATAACGATACCAATCGCAATGTTGTAAAAGTCTGTATTGGCATTCAGTCCGGCAAAGGCCGATCCATTATTGGCTGCACCCGAGGCAAAAGCATAAAGAACTTCGGTCAGGCCATGCATGCCCCCGTTCGAGATGGACGCAATGGCTTCGGGCCGCATAAGCGCGAGTGCCGTTGGCGCAAGAATAATCAAAGGATGGATGAGCAAGGCGATGGATGCGAGCTTCACTTCTTTGCCCTCAATTTTTTTGCCTAGAAACTCAGGTGTTCGTCCCACCATCAATCCACAGATAAAAACAGCCAGAATCACATACAACAGTCCGTTGATCAGCCCTACCCCTTTGCCCCCAAACACGTTATTGAGCATCATCTGAGCCAGTGATACCATGCCTCCAAGTGGAGTGAGCGACTCGTGCATATTGTTGACCGAACCTGTAGTAGCCGCTGTCGTGACTGCTGTGAATAAAGCCGATTCGGGTATGCCGAACCTGACCTCTTTCCCCTCCATATTGCCTTGGAGACCTACTGCATCCAGCGCGGGTACACCGCGATATTCGGAGACAAATACGGTGGTCAACATCACAAGGAAAAGAAAACTCATCGCCGCGAACAATGCCCAACCCTGCTTCCGGTTATTGACCATCAAGCCGAAGGCGTATACCAGTGCAGTCGGTAACAGCATCATGCAGACGATATGCACCAGATTGCTCAGGGCCGTCGGATTTTCGAATGGATGTGCAGCATTGGTTCCAAACCAGCCACCACCGTTGGTGCCAATGTGTTTGATCGACTCCAGTGAGGCGACCAGTCCACGTGAGATCGTCTGCTGCGCGCCTTCCAGCGTGGTAGCGTTCACCGCTCCCGCGAGTGTCTGAGGCACACCCTGGAACACGAGGAACAGGGCCACAATGAAACTCAGCGGTAAAAAAATACGTGTAATCGACCGTACAAGGTCGACGTAAAAGTTCCCCAGTTCATCCCGGCGGCCTACCAGCCCGCGAATGAACGCAATAGCCACCGCAAATCCCGTCGCTGCCGACGTAAACATCGGAAACGTCACGGCCAGCATCTGTGACAGGTACGACAAGGCGTTCTCGCCCGTATACGACTGCCAGTTCGTGTTGGTCATGAACGATACGGCCGTATTAAATGCCTGCGCCGCTGGCATATTGCCGATCCCATCCGGATTAAGTGGCAAATATTTTTGCAGCCGCAGCACCAGAAACATCAATACCAACATTACAAAGTTCGAGAGGAGAACCGCCGTGAGGTACTTTTTCCACCCCATGGACTCATTCTCGCGTACGCCCATTACTCGATAGAGCAGTCGCTCCGGTCCGCCAAAAATCCGATCCAGCCCCGTTCGCTGTCCATCGAACACGTTCACTACATGTTTTCCCACCGGCTTCACCAGCAGCAGGATGATCAGCAGCGTCACCGCTACTTGCACTACACCGATACCCATATCCGCATTTCCTCCCTATTCGACTTTCCCTTGTTCCCGCATTACGCACATCGTCAGCATCAGAATTTCTCCGGCTTCACCAACACATAACCGAGATAAATCACCAGTGCGAGCACAATCATGCCGATGACGATCATCTGGCTTCCCCCTCTCTACCCTCAAGCCTTCTCGCAGAATTTCAAGAATCCCCAAAACACCGCAAACAGCAGCACAACCAATCCAATCATCGTGGCATCATTCACCATGCGCCCTTCCTCCCTCTCTCTACCGTTCTCTGCACCTGCTACATGTAAAATCGTAATATGAAACGCTGTAAAAAAGGGGTAAAGAAATGCTTCTATGGGTGTAAAAAAAGCGTAAAAAAGACCCGCTCTCCTCAGCTAAGGGCTGAAAAGAACGGGTCTATGAAGGTGTACGCTTCATCCAAATGGATTCTGTGCCCACTGCATTAATCTCTTTTTCGTTATTTTTCCATGGGAGGTATGTTTGACGACTTTTCCCTGATCGAGCAAAAGTACCTGTGGTGACTCATGGTGAACCTCTGTCTCTTCCGCAATGTAGCGGGATAACGAGCGATTTTCAATCACTTTGACGATGCGGTAATCCATGGGTTGTTTGGGATCTGATGCATTGGTGCCCACAAACGCCATAAACTCTCTGTACGCTCTAGCACTCGTCGGACACGTCGTGCTGTGCTTCAAGATAAGCACCGGATGATCCTGCGAGTGGTGAAGCGCCTCTTCCCAGTCACCTGGTTTATGCAATTCACGGACATGTTCGCTGAGCATATGTTCTGAGTCTGACCCCGCACGTTTGCTAACCATCGAACCAATCACAATGCCCAGCGCCAAGCCAAAAGCAATCCCGAGTCCAAGCTGCTGCGTAGC
This sequence comes from Paenibacillus sp. FSL R7-0026, assembly GCF_038004485.1. Taxonomy (NCBI): domain Bacteria; kingdom Bacillati; phylum Bacillota; class Bacilli; order Caryophanales; family Paenibacillaceae; genus Paenibacillus; species Paenibacillus sp. FSL R7-0026. The sequence goes on along the minus strand of NZ_JBBORG010000001.1, from coordinate 278,824 downwards.
CGTACCAATACTGACTCCCATGGCAACACCTATAGCAAGCCATACGGCTTGATGATTTACCTTTTTCTTCATTCAGATCTTCCTTTCCTGAAATATGTATATCAAGGCTATATCTTCTCACCCTATATTCTGATCAAATTATAGCATAGGCCTCTGTAAGCAGGCTTTGAGAATCTTCATCTCCGAGTACAGATTTCGGCGTTTCGATTTAAGCAAAATGCTCATTTGTGATACACTGGTTGTAATTTGGAAACGATGAACATGAAGAATGGATTGGAAGGGCGGAAATTCCATATGACATACGCATTTATGATTGAACCGCAAGATTTTATTGCGCTGGATAACGAAGATGAGCTGATTGAGAAATGTCAGGAGTGGGGCCTGCTTTCGGGTAAAGCGACCAAACTCAAAACGTTCTATTATAAAGGAAACGGATTAAACATGCCGTGCACCATCATTGGATATGTGGATCACATGGCAGCCGTTATTCAACTGGATAATGGTCAAAAGCATTGTATTCACCCGTCTTATCTGAAGGAAATGCAAGCGTCCAGTTACAGTGCCAGAAGCATAAGTAATGCCGGGTCAGATCGCAACACAGAATCGACAACTTCGGATACCGTCGTACCAGTTACCCCTGCTGAACTTACGCAAACTCCAGATGCCTTGGTTAACCTGGGTGAAATTCCGCCGGATCTGGATGATTCAGACGATACGGACACAGATGAATTCTCCTCTGGGCTGAAGGGTGATCCGGATGGGCTAGTAGAAGAGTATGTTGGACCTCAGTCTGGGGCAACCAGTGAAGCCAAACCCAAAGCCAAAACAGCGAGCAAAGCCAAGACCGTTAAGATTGATCTGCCAGAAGGCAAAGTGAAGATGAGTGCCGTTGTCAAAGAGTTCACCACCGTACCGAATCACTTCTCGGACAATGACGATGAAGTCATCATCTATGAAGCAGTTACCATTACGGATCCAGACGTCATTGATGTTGGGGAAGCCTGGTCAAGCCACAGTGCCACCGTTAAGAAACAGGAACTCGAAGTGGGAGACGTTATCACGTTTGAAGCGAAAATCATCAAGAAGAAGCTGACACGTAACCCGGTTCCTTTTAAAATCAACAACCCTTCCAAGATTCAGAAGGAAGGCTAATCAAGTGAGATTAATCACGAATCATTACAAAAATTAGCACAAAAAAACCTCCACAACTGCTCAAAGCAGATCGCGGAGGTTTTTGCCATTTGAAGGCTATATTAGTGAAGAGAACACTCTTAAGCTTGTCCCGGCGTAGCACTAATCTGAAACTGTACACCAAATTTATCAACAACCGAGCCGTAGGCTGGACTCCAGAAGGTTTCTTGTATCGGCATTTTCACTTCGCCGCCGTCTTGCAACTGGTTGAAAATCGCTTTGGCTTCATCTGCCGTATCCGTGTTCACCGTAACCGTAACATGATTACCTACAGTGTACGGCATACCTGGAAACGTATCAGACAACATTAATACCGAGCTGCCAATCTGCAAAGAAGCATGCATAATACGGTCTTTCGCTTCTGGCGGGATGGGGTGATTCGGGTCAGATGGACCGTCGCCAAATGTTTGAAGCGCGAGCACTTCGGCTCCAAATGCCTTTTGATAAAAATCTACCGCTTCACGTCCATTACCGTCTGTTACCAGATACACATTCAAGCTGATCGACATGCGTTCTTCATCTCCTTGGGCTCTTGTAATTATACGATTCACGCCACTTGCGACATGAGTATATATGAACAGGTTGTCCTTTGACAAGCGTATATTTCTGCACTCATCTCTGCGGACCTTTACATGATTAGGGTTACCAACATATTCTTAATCCATCCCTCTCTCCACTACTTCTTGGGCCTGCGTATATAGTAGAGAACCGTGATCAGAACACCCGGAACCAGTGCTGCAAAACTGGCATAGATCAGACACCATTTCAATAGGGTAAATATCGGAGTGAGCTCAGCAAGCACAGGCGTACGTTCAGGATAACGATGCATGATCAGGGACGCACCTATATTTTCAAGCATGTCCATAGCCCAACCTAAGACCGGAATCAGATTCACCCAACGCCAGCGACTTTTTACCGGAAGCACGCGATAGAGTATCGATAACAGAACAACTAAGAGGAACAGATAGGCTAAGGGCCATATGAGATCAAATGTGAATCGTGCCTGAATATAGGCGCTCCGCCCTGCTTCACCATACTGCTCAGCCATCTGATAAAGATCATCCGCAGTGTACAGAAAAGAGGAATCCGGGGACTGCCCTCCACTGGTGGCCTCATCCGACTTTGCCGCCTGCCAGGGCAGAATAAATGCAATGAAACAGGCAAAAACAACAATCGCAGCTACAACCCATTTCCAATTCACCCGCTGATAGAACCAACCTGACACTTTATTCAGCACGTTCTGTCCCCTTTCCGATAAAAAAAAGACCACTCTCCCGAATCCTATCGGTAAAATGGTTGTGTTCAATCCTATGAAGTTATCGAGCTTGAACGATGTTATCTATTTCACTTTTCAATAAGAGGTATCGGTGAACACTTCTCATGATCGGGACCTTCGTTAGTTTGTTCTTGTCCACGTACAGTTTCATCTGGTCTTTGGTCAAACCAAGCAAACTTCCAGCTTCCGATACCGTCAACACTACCTCTGGGTTCGTAGCATTAAACGTCTTCTTTACTTTCTGATTCCAGTCCTCGAATACCTGCATAGATCAGTGACATCTCCTATCCATAGCCAGTTATTATCAGGCTGAATATATCCAGTATACCACACTTGTGCTGCTCGTAACTTAATCCTTGCGCAGAACCATATTCTGATAGGCAGATTTCCTGCTTGACCCTGACGTTAACTCGAGGGTTTATACTGGCTTCAGGAGGGGATTAGCATGAGTGTATCACCTGAACATGTAACCAAGAAACGACGCAGCAGTGGAATAGCCATTATTGGAATGAGTTGGTTGACGATGACATTGGGTCTGTTTTTTGCTACACTCGCAGGGGAGTTTGTCAGCACTATTGGTGCTGCTGAGTGGATGGTTCATCTCACCCAAGCTGTTGTCATTATTAGTATCGTCTTACCCGTACTATTCGTCATTCGAAGACACTTCCATATGAAGTCCGTTCTTCTTCCTCTGACAGGAAAAAGCATAATTCACTTACTCTTTGGCGCATTATTTGCCACTTCTCTGGCCTTCATCGGGTTGGCGATAGCAAGTATGAACAACTGGACTACGATTACGGAGTGGCACTTCTCTGCCGAGCTCTTCCTTGCTGTCGTACTTAATAGTTGTATTGCTTTCTTGTACGAAGCTTTGCCAGAGGAACTATCCATGCGAGGCATGGTCTATGATGGATTACGCTTCAGACTGCGACTTCCTGTGTTTTTCGCTTATGTAACTCAAACCACACTCTTTCTGCTGGTTCCGATGAGTGTCAGCCTATTGCAAGAGCTCGTCGGTATGGATGCCGGAAACCGGATAACCTTGGATTATATGATCCTGCTCTTGACCTATGGTATTACGTTACAGCTTCTGCGCAGTTTGACCGGATCTCTATGGGCCTCCATCGGATTTCATATCGCTTACCTGGAAGTAGCCAGATTCGTTGTTATGCCAGGTGATAGACCGGCATTGTTAAACTATACCGCGCAAGATAACGGGCTGGCCGAAATATTTATTTTGTATATGATGATAATCTTTGTCGGTGGGATCATTCTGGCGGTGCTCAATGCATGGCGCTGGTGGAGAATACATAAATCATGAGGAGGGATCTGCCAGTTGTATACCGTTGGGCAACTATCCAAACATACCGGAGTATCCATTCGAACACTGCATTATTATGAAAAGCTGGGTTTACTGCGCCCGGTCCGTAATGAGAACAATCAGTATCGCTTATATGGTGAAAAGGATATTTTACGGCTTCAGCAGATTACAATTCTGAAGAAAATGCATTTTAAATTGAATGAGATTGGAGAATTCCTCGATCAGGATGCTGTTCGCTCTGAACCAGAGAGTACCCTTACTTTATGGAATAATACGTTGGAACAACAACTGGCCGTTGTCAAGGAACAGCAGGAGAGATTAAGCAAGGTCGAGCATCTTCTTTTTTCAACCCTATATGCCATCAGAGCCTCCGGTACAATCAGTCTGGATGAGATGTTGGGTTTCATCCGTGAACTAGATCAGCCTCCAGGCAGGTTCCGACAAGATGTTTTTACACCTGAAGAAATGGAATCGTTACCTCTGAATAATCAGAACAATTCATTATCCATGGATTGGGCCGATATTCTTAAAGATATTCATACATGCAAGATGGAACCTCCGGATTCCGAAGCCTCACGGTTACTGGCCATCCGAATCTCTGATTATGCTGAAAGTGCTTTTCAAGGGAATGCAGAATTGGCAGAAAAATATTGGGATTATATCACCCCAGAGGATGATCAGTCAGCTCGTGTATATGGTATGACAACCGAAACCATGCGTTACATCGAAATGATCCTGGATCGATGGGCAGTCCAGAATCCTGATGATCAACCATAAGAGCCATTTCGAAAAGTGGCCCTTGATCCATTCCCTCTTTATGCTTCGTTACGCCTCTTCCCAGAAGCGGCGCAGGTTGTCCATGGCGATTTTGGATGCGGATTTGCATTCCTCCATGCCTTCGAACTCCACCGTAATGTGGCCATCATAGCCGGAGTCTTTGATCAGCTTTACAATTTTACGAATTGGAATGTCCCCTTGTCCAACGATGGCCCCTCGCAGGAAGTTACCGTAGGCTGTCGTGAACCATTCACCCTCACCCGGATGCTCATCATAAGGACGGAAGTAGAAATCTTTGAAGTGGACCAGAGAAGCGTACGGCAGATTTTTCATGACGCCAATGATCGGATTCTCATCCACGCACATGAAATTGCCAATATCGAGTGTTGTTTTGAAATTCGGACGATCTACAGCATGCAGCACACGCTGCACCCGGTCACTGGCCTGCACGCTGAAGCCGTGGTTCTCAATGGTTGTAGTAATACCAAACTGCGCAGCATAGTCCGCAATGATCTGGCTTCCCCGCACCATCAGCGGCAGATGTTCCTCGAACCAGGCAATGGTCATTTTCTCCTTCGGCAGGGTAAACGCCGTGACGTCATGACGCAGATGTTTTACTCCCATCCGGTGTACGACATCCACATGCCTTTTGACCCGAGCCATCTCTTCTGCAAACGCCTCTTCCGTCTCCTGCACGAAATTCGCTGGCATTGAGTAATTGGACAGTTCAATACCCGCAGACGCTGCCCGTTCTCGAATGGCATCCGCCAGATCGTGATTATCCTCCACGGTATAACCGTAAGGCACCATCTCCATATGCTCGCCGCCGTTCGCCGCAATCCAGTCGATCACATCCAGCACCGTCATCTCACCCGAATTCAGATCGTTCAACAAACTATACGTGCTCAGGCCCACTTTCATCTGCTCAGCTCCCTATCGATATTGTTGGATAAATCGAACCGCCTTGCGAATATCCTCCTCCGGCTGATGACCTACTTCACGTTCAATCGTCAGATAACCGGTGTAACCAATCTCCTGAAGCGCTGCAAAGTATCCGTCAAAATCAACGCCACCCTCGCCCAGCGGCACCTCGCGGAAAAAGGTTCCGGAAGAGACCATCTCGGCAATCTTATCGTGATCCATAGGGGCATAACCAACCGCTCCGTATACGTCTCGTGGGTCAACTTCCTTCAGCCGCACACCATCCTTCACATGGGTATGTACGATGTAATCCTTGAGCAGATGAACGCCCCGCGCCGGATCATCTCCGGTCACCATCACCATATTCGCCGGGTCAAAATTCACCGATACTCCGTTGGTGGACAGTGTATCCAAGAATCTTTTCAAATCAGCAGCCGTTTCCGGTCCTGTCTCAATGGCAAAGTATGCGCCAACACTTTTGGCGTATTGGCCCAGTTCCTCACAAGCAGCATGCAGCGTGGCATAAACTTCCGATGAAGGGTCATGTGGAACAATGCCGATATGTGTAGTGACAATGTTGGTGCCCAGATCGAGGGCCAGATCCACGATCCGCTTCGACTTCTCCACTTTCCACGGATTATCTTCCTTGACCTGAAACCCATGTCCGCCCAGATCACCGACCAATGCTGAAATGTCGAGACCTAGCGAATCGATGTAACTCTTCAACTCCTTACGCGCCGCAGGCGACAAATTTTCGGGGTCCATCTCTCCCTTGACGGCATAGATCTGCACACCTTCTGCACCCACGTCTTTGGCTTTGTTCAACCCTTCCCGTACACCTACGCCAAAGCTATCCACGATGACACCGATCTTATTCGTTAATTTCATGTCATACCTCCTGTGATTGAGTGAGTAACTTTACGTTCTCATGTAAATGTAAGGTTTGACTCATTACTGATATCAACAAGTTTCACCGACTTGATCTCATACGGTTTGAATGTCAGTTCGAATGCTCCGTTCAGACAAACCAACGGATGGATCTCATCCTCTAACAGATTAATGATGAATGCCTTGATTTCCTTCTCAGCCCACTGAACTTGCACCGTTTCCCGACCTCCTGATGATTCATAGAAACGCAGCACCGTTCCCGAGCCGTCTTCCGCAGGCTTGATTGTATCCAGAATGACATGCTCACTATGGAACTGAACCCAAGCGTGTTCAGCTGGCAAGTGGCCGGAAGACTGACTCACTGCAACAACCTCTACTGGATGATTCAGCTCCATCGCCCGGCGAACCACGGCAGCTTGTCGCCAATCGCCCTGATGGGGCAGGATCGAATACGTGAATTCATGATCGCCTTGATCGGCATGTTCATCCGGCCATTTCGGGGCACGAAGCAGAGACAGGCGGATCGTTCGATCCTTGATGTCATACCCGTACTTGCAATCATTCAGCAAACTCACACCGCTGTTGCCCTCCGAGATATCCGCCCAGCGATGCCCGCAGACCTCGAACTGAGCCTGCTCCCAACTGGTGTTGTTATGAGTTGGACGCTCCAACGCTCCAAACGGGATTTCATAGGCTGCTTTGGCTGCCACCAGATCCACCGGAAATGCCACCTTGAGCAGCTTATGACTTTCATTCCACTTCACTTTTGTATGGAAATCAACACGCCGCTGGTAACGATGCAAAATGATATCCTGGCTGATCTCGGATTGATTCAGCTTCCAGACAAAACGCAGTACATCTCGCGTAGCACCGTGCTGTACAATCTCTCTGGAGATCAACTGCACCGCACCTGCTCGCTGGGATTCAAATCGTGGATCGATATCCCATGCATCCCAGTACGTCGGTTTGTCGTGGAAAAACTGCCACTCATTCGCCCGATCACCGGGCTTCAGCCAGTCGCGTCCTACCGTTTTGTCATACCATCGGGTGATCTCTCCCAAGTCATTGAACTCAAGGGTATAGAATTCGGTTTCCCATGTGGACGGGAAGCGTCCTTCTTCCCCTACTGGAAGGATAACATCCGATGCCTCGCGCAGCCATATGGTTGTATACCCAAAAGCAGGAATCGATGGAACATGGACGAGCAGCGTATACTTATCTTCCTTTTGCTCCAGGTCACTGGCCAGTCGGTTCCCTTGACGATCAAATACAGCCACCCCGGCGAGGCGGGCATCCCCTGTAATGGTGATATTCTCTCCACGTTCCCAGCCAAGGCTGTTGAATATAATGTAGGGCAGACCATCGACTTCATCTGTTGCAATGTTCTCCGCAAGGGTATCCAGCGTTTCCCGCAGTGCGGATGTACCTAATGCAAATACCTTCGTGTACTCCTCGGTGGACGTTACGTATACTTCAGGAATCGACGTTCCTGGAATAATGTCATGGAATTGGTTGAGCATGATCAGCTTCCAGCCTTCATCCAGATCATTCTTCGTGTGTGCGGCGTGAGCCCCGGCAAATTGCCCCCAGATTTCCGCTTCCCGGTATAATACCTCTGCCTTACGGTTGCTACGTTTGTTCCTCGCATGAGTTGTATACGTTCCGCGATGCAGTTCCAGATACAAGTCCCCGTGCCATTTCGGCAACGTCGGATGATTTAATGATATGTCTTCAAAAAAAGCTCCTGCCGTGCTGAATTTGCTGATTGGCTGTCCAACCATCAAGTGGGATCGCTCCGCAAACTCCACCATTTCATTGGTCACGCCGCCGCCACCATCGCCATGTCCGTAAAGCAACATTTGCTCAGGGTGCACATCCTTTTGTTTAAATGATTGCCAATGTTCATCCACATCTTTGGGACGCGTATGCTCATTCACGCCATGGTTCAGATACGCAAGCACCGAAGTACCATCAATGCCTACCCAGTCGAAGAGGTCATACGGAAACGCATTGGTATCATTCCAATTCAGCTTGGTGGTCATAAAATAAGGAATATCCGCGAGTTTCAGCATCTGCGGCAAGGAAGCACAGTAACCAAAGGTATCCGGCAGCCACTCGATGTTGGAGCGTTTGCCAAACTCGGCCTGATAGAAGTTCTGTCCATACAGAATCTGCCGAACTAACGACTCACCACTCGGAATATTCAGATCCGGCTCCACCCACATGCCTCCAACCAATTCCCAGCGTCCTTCGGCAATGCGCGCTTTAACTCGCTCGTACAGCTCCGGGTAATGATCCTTCACGAAGGCATACAACTGCGGCTGGCTCTGGGAATACACAAAATCCGGGTACGTGTCCATCAAGGTGCACATGGTCGAAAATGTGCGACTGGACTTGCGAACCGTCTCACGTACAGGCCACAGCCAGGCAATATCAATGTGGGATTGTCCAACCAGATGCATGAAGCCACTTCGATATTCCTCCGGGTCTTCCTGCTGTACCGACTGTGCTAATGCATATTCGAAGTTCTGTATCCAGGCTGCATCACTCCAGCGTTCCGGGTCATTGTACATGTCATCCATCACCTGATGAATGGCCTGGATAAGCGCCATCCGCTTGGGCTCCTTCTCGTTATATGCCCGGAGCGACTCAGCGAGTACCGTCACGCTGTACATCAGGCTCTGTAACGGCTGATTAACATGAACCAATGCTGCCCGAATGCCCTGAATAGGCGGCTGAATAACAGCTTGTCGGTTGAGTGGATCATGCGGCTCGGGAATCGGATCGTAGAGTTCAATCTCCAACTGCGGCGTATCCCCTACCCGACTTCTCGGCAGGGGTACGAACCCGTGGTTCCGGTCCAGTCCGTGATAAGGTATGCCATTCACCTTCAGCAGCCCTTCTCCTCCAGCCTCGAAGATTAGCCCAACAGCATGATCTTGCCATTCCGCAGGAATCTCCACATGTTTGCTCAGAAAATACGTCGTTCCATGTACGCTGTTCAGCGGATTCAAGTTTTGCATGGCCTTGTCTGCCTGCTCATCTTCATTTACTTCTGCCTGTTCGTACTCGTATTCCCCTGGCCGAATGTATCTGGCCCTCTGCATCTCCCACGCTGGAAGCTCGATCGTATCCAGCCATTGCCGCTGTTTCAGATCTTCGATGAATCGCTGAATTCGAATCATACCTCCACCCCCACCTTCTGGATGTGCAGACTGCAGGCGGTCCAATCCATAGAATTGCGGCCAACCATGAGCCTGAATTCACCCGGTTCCACGACAGACTGGAGACGAGAGTCGATCAGTGCGAGATGTTCTTTTTGCACAGGGAATGTAACGGTCTGGGTCTGTCCTGGCTCCAGATGAATTTTACGAAAACCCTTAAGTGACATTTCAGCCCGCGTAACCGAAGCCGACACATCCGTGATGTACAACTGCACAACCTCGCTTCCGGATACCGCTCCGGTATTCGTGACTTCAACCATCACCTGTGCTTCATCGTCCGGGCCGATCACATCCGGTATAACCCTTACGTTCTCGTATTTGAATTCGGTGTAGCTCAGTCCATATCCAAACGGATACTGCGGCGCCAGATCCATCTCCAGATACCGCTTGCCACGAGTGCGTTTGGCATGATAATAGACCGGAAGTTGCCCAACATGCTTGGGAATGGAGACGGTAAGGCGGCCAGATGGATTCACATCGCCAAACAGAATATCCACAATCGCGTTACCACCTTCCTGTCCGGGGTACCACGCTTCCACAATCGCATGGACATGCTCATCAATCCAAGGTTCAGCAATGGGACGGCCGTTAATATAAACCACGATAACCGGTTTCCCCAGCTTATGTACCTCCTGCACCAGCTCCAATTGAACACCCATGAGATTCAGGGAAGCCCGGTCAATGCCCTCGCCACACTCCATGTCGTTCCATGGATCATCGGTCACCACTGAAGCACCTGTCCGCAAGTCTATGGTACCTTCACCAAAATCGCGGGCGCTGGAACCACCCATCACCATCACAATGACATCGGCCTGTTCTGCACAGGCGAGCGCTTGCGCAAAACCTTCTCTGGAGTCGCCCTTAATCCGGCAGCCGGGTGCGTAAAGCACCTGACCCGAATCCGCGCCCAGCTTGCGCGTAATGCCATCCAGTACGGTGACGATCTGTTCTCTCGGCTGTGGCGAGGTATAGTCCCCAAGCTGGTTATAGATATGGTTTGCGTTCGGACCAATGACAGCTAGCTTTGTACCTGTTTTGGCAAGCGGAAGAGTATTTCCCTCATTTTTCAGTAAAACAATCCCCTCCTGTGCAACTTCCCTCGCCAGCTGAGTATGGTCTTCACATCCGATGACCTGTTCTGCAAACTCTGGATCAACGAAAGGCTTTTCAAATAGCCCAAGTCTGAATTTCATCTCCAGCACCCGCCGCACAGCCAAGTCCAGATCCTTCTCTTCGATCAATCCCTGCTCCAACGCCTGACCAAGATGTTTGCGGTACATGTACCCGGACATTTCCATGTCTACACCTGCCTGAAGGGACTGTGCCACGGCCTGCTCCCCGTTCTCGGCGGTGTTATGTCCATGGACCAGCATTTGAATGGCACCAAAATCAGTAATGACAAATCCATCAAAACCCCACTGCTCACGCAGAAGGTCATTCAGCAGATACGTACTGGACGTACAAGGTACACCATCAATCTCGTTATAAGCGGTCATGACGGAGCAAGCCCCGGCTTCCACTGCTTTTTTGAACGGCAACAGATCTATTTCATGCAATTCACGTAATCCCATATGAACTGGAGCAGCATTGCGCCCACCCTCCGAGCTGCCATAAGCCGCAAAATGCTTAAGTGTCGCCACAATTGTCTGGTTGGAATCAAGGCGGTCACCCTGTAGTCCCTTCATGGCTTCTACTGCAAATTCACCGATTAAATATGGATCTTCGGCAAAACATTCCTCCGTCCGTCCCCATCTCGGGTCACGTACGACATCAAGCACCGGGGAATACGTTGCCGCTCCCCCCTGACTCCGGGTCTCCACAGCGATGGCTTCACACATCTTGCGGTATAACTCCATATTCCACGTACTTCCCACTGTTAACGGTACCGGAAACACTGTCGCCCCAATCGCCATATGCCCGTGGGAACACTCTTCTCCGAACAAAATGGGAATGCCTAGCCGAGAATGATCCATGGCATACTGCTGAATGACATTTGTTGCAACAGCTCCTTGCCGTGGGGTCAGCCCCGTCTCAAGTGTCACTTCAGTCCATGGATCGGCCCGAAGCACACCATACAGAGAACCGACACCGCCCTGTTCCATGTCCGCTTTGAACTCTTCCGTCACCTGTACTGTACCATCAGCTGCTTTATCATACGTCTTCCAGCCCATCGGCTGGATGAGTTGTCCAATCTTCTCTGCCGTTGTCATCCGTCCGATCAGATCCTGAACCCGTTCCTGAATGGGAAGCGAAGCATCTTTATAGTCCATATGCACATTCTCCTTATACGTTCGGAATTAGTTAGGCGCATGCACTCACATGGCTTTGCGGTAGTCACTTGGTGCCACACCCACCACGTTCTTGAAAGCCCGGTTGAAGGAATTATAGTTCGTATATCCCACTTCTTCACTGATCTCCTGAATAGCCTTATCCGTCTCCTGCATGAGCAATTTGGCTTTTTCAATGCGATGACTAATGAGCAGATCCACAAACTTCTCCCCAATCTCATCCTTGAAAAGCTTGCTCAGATACTTCGGATTAATATCGAATAGATCACTAAGGTAGTTCAGCGACAGATCAGGATTGTTGTAATGCTCTTCGATGTATTTGCGAATCTCCAAAATATGTGATCTGTGTTTTCGGGAACAATGCAGTGTCTGCATCTGCAGCGCCAGTTCCCTGAACCCTTCCCAGCACAGCTCACGCAGGTCATCTAACGTCTCCCAGCCCTCAAGCCTTGGCAGAAGTGGGGTGAATATAGCTGCCCATGACTCCTGGTACTCCCGTGGAAGTTCGGCAAATTCCCGATTGTAATGTTGAAATAACAATTGGATCGTATTCATAATTTCCTGACGGGACAGAACGGACTCACTGATTTGTTCAAAGAGTCTTTCAAAATGCTTTTCCCACACATCGTCCGATAAACGCATCGCCTGTACCAGCAGTGAGATGGTCTTCAGGAACTCATATACATCATTGGTCGAATTCGGCACATCGCTACACGGAATGATACGATTTATGCCCAGTACAGCCTTGAACTCCAGCGCGTGCACGGCTTCTTTCAATGAAGCTCTCAGCCCCCGAATATCGACAGCAACCCGACCAACACCAATGGTCACGGTGAAGTTCAGATACTGATCGATTCTGTCCAGATAACCGGCGAGCAATCGATACTCAGTCTCCTCGGCCTGTTCCATTTCCGGAATCCAGAGGATGGCGTACAGGCGCTGATCGGAGATCCATTCAGCCCATACTTCCGTCCCTTCATGACGTGCACTCTCCTGCAGAATACTGGATAACACAAATTTCAGGAGGGATTGGTCCTGATCATGATACTCCCTCACAAATGCATCATACCGATCCATCTCAACTACCATGACGGCCCAACGATGCTCCAGCTCAGGCAGTTTGAACTTCTTCATCTCTGCTGTCAGCTCCGTGCTCGTAAAGTCTCGTGTGCCTTCCAGCAACTCCTGAAAGAACATTTTTTTCTGCAAAATCAGATTCTCTTCATGCTCCTCCTGATATTGCCTTGTCTGATCAATCATGCGTTCCAGCGTTGTATGGATGAATCGGAACTCATTCTCTTTGCCATAGTTCAGCCCCGATTGCTTCTGCGAAGAGACGGTCTGAATTAACGTGACAATCTGCTGAATCGGCTTGTAATTTCTGCGGGTCACATAGATCACCCACACCACCCCGATCAACACAACCACTACCGCAAAGGCAAACCAGATATTATAAAATTGCAGAGTCCATTTGACGATTTTTCCATTATTGAGACCTGTCTGCACCTTCCAACCGCTATAACTCGACGTAAATTCGGAGAAGACTTCTCCCGACGTGGTTTTAGTAGAAGCTGCAATCCCTTCTGGCATGCTACTATCCCACAGATTGCCGCCCGAACGGTTGAAGATGTTCACAAACGTAAATTCCGGATCATACATCTGCATGATGGATTTCCTCAAGGTACTGAGGTCCACGTTGGTGACCACAAGTCCTTTGCCGTTTCCTACACTTCGCACAATCGTAATCACCTGCTCAGTCGCTTGTGAAGGAAAAGCCTTGAACGCTCGTGCTCCTGCCCACTTCTGTTCATCCCTTGACCGGCTATCTGCAATAAAGTCTGCATCCGGGAACTCTTCAATCGGAACAGCCTTCCCGTTACTGAAGACTGTGCCATCCCCGTATCGAACGAGATAAATTGAATCAATCAGCGGATACTCTATTTTCAATTCATCAACCACCTGGACCGCCTGAATGCCGGCATACACATCATCGCTGCCAGATACCGAGAAATAATTCTTCAAGTTAGGGTTGGTCAAAATCTCACGCAGTACCTTGAAGTCGATGGAGCGCAGGGAGTTGTCCAGATATTGCGTGACCTGTGATGCAAGGAATTCATTGGCCTTGAGCGCTTCTCTACGATTCTGTTCATTGAATACTTGAAAGAAAATAAAGAATAGAATGGTCGTCACAATAAAGAAAACAGGCAGATACGATAACAGCAAACGCCTAAACCAATTGTTGTTCATCTCCGAGATCCCCCCACCATTACTGTTCATGCTGAATGACGACAAACATCTGTGCTGATCGCTAATTTTCCATAAATATTCAGTACATTATATCGGATGACGTGGGGTTGTCATAGGAGAAGACCGTCCCGGTCACGGGTGACAGACGGGACAGTCTCTATATTGAATCCTTCAATTATTGATTCTTCTCAATGGCACGCTGGTAGATCTCAAGGTAATTACTCAGTCCAAGGCCATCGAAGCCTTTGACATACGAATCCCATTCCTTATCAATGCTCTTGCTACCAATAATGAACTGTGCCATATTCGTCTGCACATAATCCTTGATCGCGGTAGTCAGTTGTGCAGCTGATTCCGTATCCTCTGGACGGATAAATACGTTCGCAGGGTATACTTCTTTGGGTGCATAGGGTTCATACACATTGGTAGCTTGAGCCAGACGTGTACCATATCCCTCTGCTTCTAGAGGATTCTGTCCTTCCGCAAACAGATTACGGAACGTGTTGGACAAGTCATGTGCTCCGATCTGTGACCAACTCTCGTTCACAACAACGTTCGGATCACGCTCAGGCAGGTTGTAGTAGCTGTATTTGGCCGGCTCGCCATTGATGTTTTTCTCATCGGCATCTGCCTTCTTCCAGCCCTTGCCTTCAGTTGGTCCATACTCTGCGTACAGCGCACCTTCTTCACTGAACATGTAGTCTACAATTTTGATAGCGGCAATCTGCTGTGCTTCTGTCGCCTTGTTGGTGATGGCAAACTCAAACTCACCTACGCTCTGCGTGGCGCCTGTCGTCTGCACTCCATCTGGTCCTTTCAATGGAGGAACGATCTCCCAGTGCTGGTGACGGGTGATGTCTTTGTCATAGGTATTCACGAGATAACTGACCAGCGCCGTCGTAATGGAGCCGACTACTTCATCGCCTTCCTTGTTCCCCAGCTGTCCAATCGCCTGATCATTCTGTGTAAAGGAAGCCGGATCAATCAGGCCATCTGCATAGAGCTTGTTCATGTACTCCAGCCCTTTCTTCCAGCCTTCCTGATTGGCGGAAAAACTCACCTTGCCATCGTTCACGATCAGGTATTTGTCGTTATCATTGTATATAAAGCTATTCATCAGGTAGGCATCAATGTTGCCATTCCATACATACTTGTTCGGTGCGCCCGTGAGTGGAATCTCGTCCGCTTTCCCGTTACCGTTTGGATCCTGTGTCTTAAACGCCTTCAGAACGGTATACAGTTCATCAGTTGTGGTTGGCATTTTCAGGCCCAAATTATCAAGCCACTCCGTGTTGATCCAGTATTTCTGTGCATACGTACAGTGGTAACATTCATTGAAGATTGGCAGCGCATAGATGTTGCCATCCGGTGCCGTAATGGCTTCTTTGAAGTAAGGTTTCTCTTCCATAATCTTGGTCAGATTCGGACCATACTCCTGAATCAGATCTTGTAGCGGAAGGAACACGCCCTGTTTTCCATAGGTTTGAAGGTCTGAGGTGGTGAACTTGCCGTGAAGAAATACTTCCGGATAATCACCACTAGCCAGCAGCAATTGTCTGCGATCCTGCAAAGCGTCCGTTGGGGCCAGATCCCATTTTAGAGTAACGTCGAACTTGTCTTCGATAAATTGGGTGAATTCATTCTCTTCCATGGACGCTTTGCCTTGCGGAGCAAAGAGGGTCATGGTTACAGGACCGCCGCTCTCCCCGCTACCGTCGCTATTTCCACCCGATTCCTCGGATGAACTGCATGCGGACAACAAAGCCATCGAAGCAAAGACCAGAAACAACATCGAAATCCAAGATTTTCTCAATCTGACTCCTCCTTTTTGTTTATAACGGCAAATTATTGGTAGTACCGCACGTGTATAAAATCGACCCCGGAAGCGGGCGTGTTCCTTCCACCTCCTTTCAAGAGGCAACCGGGCTTAACTCACAAGGATTAACCTTTCAGGGAACCAACCATGACCCCTTTAACAAAATGCTTCTGTACAAATGGATACATGATCAGAATTGGAATACTCGCGACAACGATCAGTGCATATTTCAACACCTGCTCGAACCCTTGGTCCCGCATCTGTTGGCTGGTATTGGCGAGCATCGCCGGATCAGCCGCGTTAAGGATGAGCAGATTGCGAAGCACGTATTGCAAAGGGAACAATTTCTCGGAACGCAGGTAGATTAATGCATCAAAGTACGCATTCCAGTGACCTACGGCATACATGAGTGTCATGACCGCCAGAATGGGCTTTGATAAGGGAAGAACCACGCTGATCAGATACCGGATATCCCGGCAACCGTCCATTTCCGCGGCCTCCCCGAGTTCTTCCGGGATGGAAGATTGGAAGAAAGTCCTTGCCACGATGACCTGGAATACTGCGAGCGCCCCGGGCAGCCACATCGCCCAACGTGTATCCAGCAGGTGCAAATCCTTCATTAAGAGGTAGGTGGGAATCAGACCGCCATCAAAGAACATCGTGATCATCATGAAAATAATGATGGCCCCTCGTCCATAGAACGATTTTCGTGACAAAGGATACGCCAGCATAACGGTCAGCACCACGTTAATGAACGTGCCCACCACGGTGTAGATGATCGTGTTATAGAAACCGAGCATAAGCTGTTGGCTTTTGAAAATGGAGATGTACGCCTTGATGTTAAAGTCGACCGGGAACAGCCACACCTGACCGGATGTCACGGCTCGTGAAGAGCTAAACGAAGAACTGATGATATACAAGAGCGGGTAAAACACTGTTAGCAGTATGGCGAACAAAAAGATGTAGTTGAATGTCATGAAAATGCGGTCACCGAGCGGGTCCTTGATCCGGTTACGATTAATCAGGTTGAACATGGATAAGCTCCTCCTTTACCACAAGCTGTTCTGGGATACTTTGCGCGATATGCCGTTGACGATAACCAGCAGGATCAGGTTGATAATGGAGTTGAAGAACCCAACTGCCGAGGAGAAGCTGAAATTCGCCCCGATCAGACCTACCTTGTACACATACGTGGAGATGACCTCCGAAGCACTTGTGTTGAGCGGATTCTGCATCAGGTATATTTTCTCGAAACCCACGCCCATAATGCTGCCCAGACTCAGAATCAGCATGATAACGGTGACTGGGACGAGCGACGGGAGGTCGATGTGCCATATTTTCCGAAGCCTTGATGCGCCGTCCATCTTTGCTGCTTCATAGAGAGATGGATCAACACCAGCAAGAGCTGCGATATATATAATGGATGAATATCCCATGCCCTGCCACACACCTGACCAGACATAGATCGATTTGAAGTATTCCGGAATGCCCATGAAGTTCGTCATCGGGAAGCCGAGCAGTGTGAACAGCTTGTCTACCACGCCGACATGCGGGGAGAGCATCAGAATGATAATGGATACCATAACAACCGTTGAGATAAAATGCGGAGCGTAAGTGACCATCTGCACGGTCTTTTTGAAGTAACCCGTTCGAATCTCATTCAGCGCCAGCGCCAGAAGGATCGGAATGGGGAAACCGGCAATTAAGGAATAAAAGCTGATGCCTATCGTGTTTTTGATTAACAGCCAGAAGTTTGGAGATTGGAAGAAGGCTTCAAAATGTTTGAATCCAACCCAAGGGCTTCCCCAGATTCCTTTGACCACGCTGAAGTCCTTGAACGCGATCTGGACACCCACCATAGGAATGTACTTGAAGATCAATAGATACAACACCGGGGGCAGCACGAGCAGGTAGAGCTCCCAGTGCTTCTTGAGGCTTCTGATGAATGGATGCTGCCGCTTGGGCTCCACATGTTTCCTCTGTTGGAGTTCCATCTTGGCGGGTATGCTTTCCGTAGCTCGACTCATTTGCGTCACTCCTTCTACACCTCAAGTGTAATAATACATTACATTTACATCCCTTAAACATCCTTTTTTCTGTTCTTAGTTCCTTCTTTAGCAAATACGATGTAAACATTCATATCAGGTAGCGCTTTCTTGATTTGATAGTACATCGCCCGATAAACTTTTATCAATTTGCAATTTTCTCCGACTTCTCTTTATTCCACAAACCCTTGTGTGACAAGCGATTGCGAGCCGTTTCTATTGGGAATTGTGTCCCTTATGTATGAATAAAAAAATCCCGGAGGTGGTTATATCTCCCCCGGAATTGACATGGCATTCTATGCGCTTGTGATTAATCTGAACGTATGTGTGATCGGCGCTTCACTGGTTATAGCGGATTGTGGCAGATCCACAAGAAGTCCGTCTTCTGTCTGCTGATACGAAAGTACGTCATCGCTACCGACGAGTTCGATCCGCTCTACCTTTTCCAGATAAGGAATGACCAACTGTGGGTGTACGGTCTCATTCTCGTTTCGGTACAAACGGAAGGCATATACGGTGTTGATCTCTTCCTTCTGAGTGAAGGCCCAATCTTTCGTAAAATATGGCCCGCAAATTCGGGTTCCATAGATGCCTTCTCCATGAGTACCCAACCATTCACCGAGGCCCTTGATGCCTCGAATTGCCCCTTTTGGCAGACGCCCATCGGGTTGTGGACCTACATTCAGCGCCAGGTTACCGCCCTTGGACACAACTTCAAGTAGAATATGTGCCAGCTGTCTTCCCGTTTTATACTGATCATCGAATCCGAAGGCAAAGGAGTTCCCCACCGTAATACAGCTCTCCCATGGAATGTTCATCGGATGTTCCGGTATAGTCTGCTCGGGGGTAACGATATTCTCATACGGTCCACCGACGGTGCGATCTGCAGACAGGAGCCAAGGTTGTGTGGTCTGACGCGCCCGTTCCACGACTTCTCCCAGCCTGATATCTTGACCATGGCGACCTTCGCGCACCCAGCCGGCATCCAGCCACAGACATTCGATCCGCCCGTAATTCGTCAGCAGTTCCATGATCTGCTCATGTGTGAACTCCACGAATTTCTCCCACAGCCATGGATACTTATGGGGATCATACGAAGGGCCGCGCCACATATGACGTCCACGCTCCATGCCCGGTGCCCAGTAATACGGGGTATGCCAGTCCGCTTTGGAGAAATACGCTGAGATACCCAGTCCTTTGGCCCGAAAAGCGTCAAACAGTGCTCGACAGATGTCCGCATACTTATGGGTATGAAAAGGCGTGTCCTTGCCCGTAATCCGGTAATCCGTCGTCTTGGTATCCCACATGCAGAAACCGTCATGGTGCTTGGTGGTGAACAGGAAGTATTTGAACCCGTTATCTGCCGCCATTTGTGCCCATTCCTCAGGCTGGAAGCGAATCGGATTGAAAGTTTTGTTCAGATCGAAATATTCCCGTTTGAAGTCTTCCATGTCATCCGTCCAGTCGATGTCATCGCGCGACCAATCGCCATCCTCGTCGCTCAGCGCCCAGGATTCCACGAGACCAAGCTGGGAATACGGCCCCCAGTGCATCATCAGCCCCAGCTTCTGGTCCTTGAACCACTCCAGCCGCTCATTCAGCAGCGGGTCCTCCGGTTTGATCCACTCTTCCTCTTTGCTAAAATTGTGCACGCCGGCTTCGACAATCTGCTCTTCCTGCTCCAGTACGGTTTCTTTGGTTTCGCTCATCCTGTTTCATCTCCTCTGGATTTCATGTCAAACGCTGAACACATAGGTTTACACTCGGCCACTGCGCGGTCAGAATAATCTTCCGATCGCTGTTACCCCCAGATTTTTTGATTATTTCCCTAGAGGGGAAATCCGGGGATAAAGGCGAGCGCTTCGCTTCTTCAGATTGGTTCTGCACTCTCCGTTTTGGCGTAAACGGTTCACTTAACTGTTAAGGGGCTTAGTAACTCTGTTATTTTGAGTGCGGTGCCCTCTCCAGTCACTATGGAACCCCTTATTTCCCTCGTTTCTATAGGGAAATCCAAGGGTAGAGAGAGTGCGCTTCGTTGTTTTCGATTGGTTCTGCACTCTCTTTTATGGCATAAACGGTAAGTCTCTATAGGATGTGTCTTCAACTTCAGTTCAGGGAAGATTTACGATGATGGATGTCAGCGCGTTTATAACGTCTCGAAATCCAAGCGGTTGATCCTGGCGAATGGGTAGAAAACTTTCTAAAGAACTCAGGGCGTCTTATTTGGTCCTTAGGTCCACTTTTTAAATTGTAAGGAACATCAGACACGTTATTTCACGAAATCAGCTGATAGAAACGCTGTATACTGCTGCTTATTCTGATATAGCGTGTGTCAGGTTCCTTAGATTTTTGAGGGGGCTTAAAATCCTTGAATAAGACGCCTCAGATTCGTTAGCGCTCGCTCCCTACTCTGCTCCAACTGCAAGCGGAGAGGACGACTCCGAATCCGCCCGGAGCGGAGCTTTTCATTGAAAAGGAGCGAATTGCTCATAACGTTCGATGCCACGGGAGTAGTAAAGTATCAACTTGGAGCATCTCCGTATTGCAAAGCCCTTTTATAGTGTGATTTCGCGGCCCTGACGGGCTGATTCGTAGATGGCGCAGAGCATTTTCATCACTTCGACGCCGTCTTCAACGGGGCTAAGTGTTTCTTTGCGGCCCTGTGTGCTATCGATAAAATGGTTGATTTCATTGCGGAACGATCCCATAAAATCGAATGATTTGAAATCTACCTGTGGCGTCATGTTCAAAATGGTGTTGAACTTTTCGCCAATGATCGAAATTTCCGGCTCGAGCTCGGCACCGCCTTTGTCGCCATATAGCTTGACCGAAGTCTCATCCGCTTTGGCATGGAGCGTGAAACTGACATCCACGAGCAGGCTCGCTCCGTTCTCAAAACGAATCAGGGCATTCGCCATGTCTTCAACGGTGTTTTGTTCCGCATCATAGTCCGCTGCTTTGTAGAATGACAGATTGTTAATGTTCGAGCGGTTCCCTAATCGGTTGGACACGTTAGCGGAGACGGATTTCACCTTCGGTCTGCCCATCAGATACCAGCAAATATCGATCACATGCACCCCGATATCGATCAGCGGACCGCCGCCGGAGCGGTTGATATCCGAGAACCAGCCACCCGGATTGCCCAGACGACGCAGACTGGAGGCTTTGGCATAATAGATCTCGCCCAGTTCACCCTCGTCGATAAACTTCTTCAGAATCTGTGCATTGTCGCTATAGCGGCGAACAAAACCAACTTGCAGCAGCTTTCCGCTGCGATGAACGGCCTTCTCTACCTCAAGTGCATCCTCCACCGTTTGGCAGAGCGGTTTCTCACACAGCACGTTTTTGCCCGCGTCCAGAGCAGCAATGCTAATCTCTGCATGGGAGTCGTTCCATGTACAGATGCTGACGGAATGGATCTCGGGCAGTGCGAGTAATTCCTTATAATCGGTAAACACATGAGGTGCATTATATTGCTTCGCGACTTCTGCGGCACGTTCTGCATTCAGGTCGCAGATAGCGTATATTTCAACGTCCGGGTTACTGGCGTAGGCTTGCAAATGGCAATCGGATATGGATCCGGCACCGATGACGGCGACTTTCAATTTGGACATAGTGCTGATTCCTCCATAAATAAAATAATTGACGTCCAGCAGGTAGACGTTCCGGTTGCGAATCGTTCTTCCGATCGCTCTTATCCCCAGATTTCTTTAATCCCCTTATTGCAAAGGGGAAATCCGGTGATAAAGGCGAACACTTCGTTTCTTCAGAATCGATTTCGCCCCCTCCACTACTTTTCCTGACTGAATTAACTTTCCGTTTGAGCCATACCTAACTATTCATATTTCATTTAAAACAAGTACTCAGTCCTATGCCTCTTCCCATAGGCGGCGGACGTTATCCATGGCAATGCGTGAGGCGGTTTTGCAATCTTCCATGCCTTCAAATTCTACCGAGATATATCCGTCATACCCGGATTGTTTCAACACACGGAACACCTCCGGCATGTCGATATCGCCATGGCCCACAATGGCACCGCGCAGGTAATTGCCATGCGAGGTTTGGAACCAGCCTTCACCCGGATTCCGGTAGGAAGGTCTCCAGTAGAAGTCTTTGGCGTGCACGATCGACGCGTACGGAATGTTATTTTTTACGGCACTCACCGGATCTTCGTCTACACAGAGGAAATTACCGACATCCAGTGTGGTTTTGAAGTTACTCCGCGCCGTTTCGTGTAGCACACGCTGAATTCGCTCACTCGACTGCACATAGTACCCATGGTTCTCCACACTTGTTGTAATTCCAAAACCCGCTGCATAATCGGCTATGCGCTGACAAGCCTTCACCATTACCGGTAGGTCGATCTCAAACTGTGCTACGGTTCCCTCTGGTGCAGGGCGGAAAGCCACGTCATGACGCATCAGCTTCACGCCGAGCGCAGCAGCCACATCCACATGTCGCATCACATTCTGGATCTCTTGCTCCAACGCTTCGGCGTCCTCCTGCACAGCAAAGTTAGCGCCGATGGCATAATTGGAAATATCGATTCCTACCTCTTTTGCCACAGCTTTGATCTCATCAATCAACTCCGAGTTATCGATCAGACTGAACCCCATCGGCACAATCTCCACATGTTCCCCGCCCTGATCGGCAATCCATCGAATGGTATCCGGCACGGTTAGTTCTTTACGATCCAGTGCTTGTTGCAGACTGTAGGTGCTGAGTCCAACTTTCATTTTTCCTCATCCTCTCCCCTAGTCAATGTCCATACCCAACGTATACCTTTTTCCGGCGGACACGACAATTCTCAATAATCGTTTGGCTCACCTATTTTCCTTTTCCTAGCCCAAATCCGGTGTATCCACGAACGTTACGGCCAGATCAGCCGTCTGATGAAGCTCGAATACGATGATTTCATTCTCACCTTCACGAAGAAGCAGGGCTGGTACATATAACGTTTTTTGCGGTCCTCTATTCCAGTAGCGTCCCAGATTGAATCCGTTTACAAATACAACCCCCTTGGTCCAGCTATCCAGTCGCAGAAAAGTATCTCTTACATCCGTGATATTAAACTCTCCTCGATAAAATGCTGGTCCCTGTACTTCATTAATTGTTTCGTTAATTGCTTCGCCAATCATATCACTAAATTGCAAATCCGACAGATCAGTTAATGGAAGACAATGAATCGTCCAATCATATAAAAATTGAAAGCCATGTCGCACACCCTCCGTAATCCCCTTCGGATCTCTCAGGTACGGGCCATAGTTGATTCGCCCCATATTTTCGACAAGGATCAATAGATCTGCGCCCTCTGGCGGCACTTCAAAGGAAATCGATAATTCCGTATTGCCTTGTTCGAGCACACCATGAAATTGCCCATCAACAAACACAAGCGCACGGTCACGCACCTCCTGAACCAAAAGTTCCTGTCGCTCCCTTGGCCCGGATATTCGGGTTTGATAACAAATAAATCCATAATCCTGACCCAGCTTCTCCATCGGTTCTGGATTCGTGCGTTGCAACGGGGCTGATATCCGGTCCATCTGCGCCAGTATTGACGCCTGCTGGTTCAACTCCACTCGCCCATAGGCGACGGTCCCCTTCGATTCTGGCAGCACAAGCTCACCCAGATCTTCATCGCTATACTGAGCAATAAGGTCACGCACCGCATGGAATTTCGCTGTCGGCTCCCCGGATTCACTGAGCAATGAATCGTAGTCGTAACTTGTAATTGTGGGTTCGTATTGATCCTTCTGCTGACAGTTCGCCCCGTTATAAAATCCGAAGTTCGTTCCACCGTGGAACATATAAAAGTTAACCGAAGCTCCTGCTAGAAGCATCTCCTCAAACACACCAGCCACATCTGAGGCTTCTCGGGTGTGATGCGACTCGCCCCAGTGGTCAAACCAGCCGTTCCAATACTCCATGCACATTAAAGGTTCGTCCGCCTGATATTCACGCAGCTTGGCGAACGCTCCCTCCGCACCTGATCCAAAATTAACTGTAGCCAGATGCCCAGGCACTGATCCTGCTTGCAGCATGTGGTCTGTCGGTCCGTCCGAGGTAAATAACAACACATCCATACCGCGTTCTACCATGCCATCACGTAAATATTGCAGGTAACTCGCGTCGTTCCCGAAGCTGCCGTACTCATTTTCAATCTGCATTGCGATGATCGGCCCGCCATGGGTGCTCAGAAGGGATTTCAATTGGGGCAAAAGTACATCATAATAACGATCCACATTCGCCAGAAACTTTGCATCATTACACCGAAGACGGATATCATCATCAGCGAGCAGCCAGGAAGGTAGCCCACCAAACTCCCACTCGGCACATATATAAGGACTTGGACGAACAATCACATGTAGACCCACATCTCCCGCAATGCGAATAAAACGTTCCAGATCAGCCATGCCCTCAAAACGATATTGCCCCGGCTGCGGCTCATGAACATTCCATGGCACATACGTCTCCACCGTATTGAAACCGCAGGCTTTCAACTTGAGCAACCGATCCTCCCAATAGTCGGGAACCACTCTGAAATAATGGATGGCACCCGACAAAATTCGAATGGGCTCGCCACCATACATGAATTGTGAACCTTTATACGTCAGCACCGCCATGTTACAGCCCTCCCCATTCACTTAGATATATGCCCAACCCGGACAACGTAGGGTACCATCTGGATTCATGAATGGTTAATCGCATCCTTCTCGATGTGACCTGTGGGAAACAGCAAATTCGCTTATACCCCACCACCGTCCCCGTGTAGAACGCTTCCCAACCACCATCTGCCGTCTGTAACTCCAGTGTAAAACGCTCAATCCGTTGACCTGTCTGGATATGCTCCATCAGCACCACCCGGTCATACGATCGTTCCTCCCGCAAATCCAGCTCAATCCAAGCCTGCTCCGTTCCTTCAAGGGGACGCCAATACGTATCCCGGTCTTCTGTCAGCACCTCCGATACGGCATGTTGTTCATCCATCGTCTCTGATGCTTTTACCAGCGCCTGCAAGGCGAAATTTTCCTGAAAAATGGTGCGCAGCGAATCTCCCAATTCCTGTAGTCGCTCGACATCCGTTTCGTGAATGAGACCACGCGTATCCGGCGGCAGATTGAGTAAAAAGGTGGCATTGCCCCCCACTGCTCCGTAATAGACGGCGCGCAATTCTTCCAATGTTTTGACCTGATCATCTTCACTGGCATGATAGAACCATCCCGGACGAATCGAGGTATTCACCTCAGCAGGGTACCAAATCAGTTGGTCACCTTGGGAACGAATGACCTCTCGGCTTCCTAAATCACTATCCTGCGTATTGATCCTTGTGGCAAACTCACCATCATCTACCTGCTGCGATTGCTCCTGAATCTTCTCATTATCCTGCATATGCGCTGGCACAACGCTCCATTCCGATTCCCGTGTATGCCCCGCCTCATTGCCGCACCAGCGAACATCTGGGCCACATACCGAGATGACAGCTCCCGGCTGAAGTTCACGAATAAGCGCATAATAGGCGTCCCAGTCATAGATCTGCCTTTTACCATTCGGACCCTCCCCACATGCACCGTCGAACCATACACAGAAGATGTCGCCATAATTCGTGAGCAGCTCGCGCAACTGATGGAGGAAAAACTCGTTATATCTCTCCGAATCCCCGTAGGAGGCTTCATGCCGATCCCAAGGAGAAAGATACACACCAAACTTCAATCCACCCTCACGGCAGGCATCGGCAACTTCCTGAACCAAATCCCCCGCACCATTCCTCCACGGACTAGCCGCGACCGTATGCGCTGTAAACTGACTTGGCCACAAACAAAATCCATCATGATGCTTACACGTCAAAATCAGCCCTTTCATCCCCGCAGCCTTGCACGCCTGCACCCATTGCGCTGCGCTCAGTTCAGAAGGATTGAAGATAGCCAGGTCTTCCTCCCCAGTGCCCCATTCCCGGTCCGTGAATGTATTTACCGTAAAATGAATAAATGCATAGAACTCCATCTCCTGCCACCTTAACTGGCGTTCGGATGGGCTGACCTGTGCTGCGGACTTAATCCATTCGGATGTTTGCAGTTCTTGATTCATGGCGTATCACTCCTTTTATTTCGTGCATTCCTATGTCACTAGACCTCCATCGCTTGGACCGCTACTCATTGCACTACTATCCATGAATTGCTGTGATGCAAACCATAACTGCTGCTTGGCTTCTTCGACCAAATGTGGATCAATGGGATAATTAAAGCTGCCTTCGGACCTGACGCCTGATCCCATATGTATCTCTGTGATACCTGTTTGTTGGACGAGGGTCTGAATCCCGTCTACGGTTATCCCCGAGCCAGCCATGACAGCGATGTTCAAGGTTTGGCCCAGTTCCTGAAGCTGTTTCAGTTCCAGCATCGCTTCAGGCGCTACCCGTTTCCCTCCCGATGTAAGCACACGCTCGACGGTACCCAATTTGTTGATGACCTTGAGCGTCTCAGTCAGGCTTGCGCTCACATCAATTGCACGATGAAACGTAACGCCCAACCCCTGAGCTTCGGCCATACATGATTGCAAGGATATAAGATCCACTTCACCAGCTTCTGTAAGGGCGCCGATCACGATGCCAGCAGCTCCAAGTTCCCTCGCCATGCGTACATCCCGGGTCATGACTTGAATGTCATCAGTGCTATAGCAGAACGAGCGGCTATGCGGACGGATCATGACATACACCGGGATGGAGACCTTGGACATCACTTGCTCCATGACACCATAACTGGGGGTAAGTCCTCCTTCGGACATCGCTGATACCAGTTCAATCCGATCAGCCCCTCCCTCCTCAGCTGTTTTGGCATCTGCCGCATCTACAGCGATGACTTCCAATACAGGCTGTCTTTCCATAATGTAGCTCCCTTCAATTCATCGTAGATTATTCCAAAACCGTTAACCCGTATCGATAGACATCACTCGAACTGCACACAGCCTGATCCATGACATAAAGGACCGACTGAACGCTTCATCAGCGCTCCTGCGGTCCTTCTTCATCATTATTTGACGACGGTCAGCTTCTTAATCTGCAAAGGCTGACCTTCCTGAACGATATATGGTTTGTCGGCAATGATCTTCATGATTGGATTCTCCTTTGGGGACCGGAATGGGCTAGCAAATAGAGAGCGCAACGGATTTCATGTACTTTGTCTGATCATTTTGTTATTTTTGTTATTTATAATGTTATTATCAATTAGCAATAGTCTAAAACGTTAGGATCAGAACGTCAATACAAAAAAAGACACCCGGAGGATGTCTTCGTGTCTTGGATAACCTTCTGGTTATCCGAGCTTTTTCTATTTTCTACGCCGAGCCTTCGTCATTCGATTAAACATAATCAGTGCAGCAATAATCATGGCTATCATGGCAATATTACTCGCCACTTCTTGTGATAGTCCAAAAAGAACTCCCAGGTTAGTCACCAGGCCTCTTACAATCAGCGCCACCACAATCAGCAGGATTGGACTCAAAAAATTATAATTTCTCATTCCTCGCAACACCCCTGACCCCATTGTTCAGAACTACGAATCTCATAACACTATCATAACAGTAGCTATTCTGTGTTACAACAAAGGACACCCGCATACAGTGTCCTTTGTCATATACCAACGTATTCTGCTTTGGATGACAGAACAACCTTTCGATTGCTCTTATCACCTGATATTTCCGATTATCTTCTACACCTGCTTGAATTCGATCCAATCAATCTGGAGACCTGGTTTGGTGAAGTCCAGTTTCAATTCATACAGTCCTGCTTCAAGATCTACTTTGACAAGTTTCTGTCTGATCCATTTACCTTCCGTACCATTCGTTTGAATGGTGGTCACCAACTGATCATTCAGGAGCAGGTTACATGCACTTTGAGCGAGTTCCGGCTCAGGGGACATGATCTGTACGATAATCCGATAATGGCCTGCCTCATCCACTTTCATGTAGACGGGTTCAGCTACCGCAGGTTTCACCTGTGCGTTTTCAACC
Organism: Paenibacillus sp. FSL R7-0026; assembly: GCF_038004485.1. NCBI lineage: Bacteria > Bacillati > Bacillota > Bacilli > Caryophanales > Paenibacillaceae > Paenibacillus > Paenibacillus sp. FSL R7-0026. Next base: position 250,825 of record NZ_JBBORG010000001.1, on the reverse strand, counting down.
AGCGCCTGAGCTTGTGCAGCAGATATAGATGCATTCGCTTGGAACGAAGCAACGTTCTCCACAATTTCGTGTTTTCTACCGGACACCGGTGCATTCATGATGAACTTGCAGATATTAATCGCCGAGCGTTGCAGCTCTCCGCGAGTCAATGTTCCATTTTCCAAGGATTCAATCGTGTTATCGTCCCAGCCGTTAATCTCTGCGCCGTAGTTCGGTACAACCATGTAGAGATCATTCTGTGCCCGAATCATCCAGTTCGTGTATTTGCGATCAGCTTCTCCACCTTCGGTCACATCGTTCATAATTGCCCACCAGTCGGTCATGACGATACCCTCGAAATTCCATTCGCCACGCAAAATCGTGGTGTTCAGGTCGTAGTTGGATGCCGCCCAGTGTCCGTTAACCGGGTTGTAGGAGGTCATGATGGAGTTTGCTCCGCCCTCTTTGACTGCGATTTCGAACCCTTTCAGGTAAATTTCACGCAGTGCACGCTCAGAGACAACAGCATCTACTTTACTGCGGTGTTTCTCCTGATTGTTGCAGGCAAAGTGTTTCAGTGTGGCATTGGAACCACCCTTCATGATACCTTTCGTACATGCTGCGGCAAATACACCCGAGATCAGTGGATCTTCGGAGAAGTATTCGAAGTTCCGGCCATTGAGCGGGCTCCGGCGGATATTGAGTCCAGGTCCGAGCAGGGTATCTACCTGATTTCTCAGCAATTCCTGTCCTTCCATCACATACAACTCTTCAACAAGATCCTTGTTCCATGTCGCCGCAAGCAACGTACCAATGGATACCTGTGTTGCCTTCTCGCCACTATCCATACGAATACCGGACGGGCCATCTGCCGTACATGCTACCGGAATACCGTAGTTAAACAGGCTGTCGCTGACACCACCAAATGCAGATGCTGTTCCCGAAGTAACGAGCGGACTGCTCATGCCTTCGCCACGGACAATCGCCCCCAGATCCTGATCACTCAGTTGAGCGATGAAGGTTTCCAGACTCACTTTGCCAGCCTTAACGTCACTCAGCTTGTGGCCCTGGTTACCCGTCTGCTCCAGCGTTTGCGGGAGATTCTGCTCAATCCGGTTCGCCATGGATATCTTACGTTTCGGTACTTCTGCATAAGTCAGTTCATAAGATCCATCTTCCTTGCGCGAACCTGGTTTCATCCGTGTAAAATCTTCAGTTGGGGCCATCGCTTCTTGCAGTTGCTCCACCAATTGAAGAGATTCAATACTATAGCCATCCTGGCCATCAATGTTGATATGCTGCACTTGTTTCACACTGGTTCCTACATGCAGTCGGTATGTGCCTTCTTCCAATACGTACGCGGAAGCATGACCTGTAACGCCTGCATCATCATAGGATGCCATGGCATGGATCGGGAAGCTGATCGTCAGAAGTTCTGACTCGCCCGGCTGCAACAATCCTGTTTTACCAAAAGCCACCAAAGCCTTCACCGGTTGTCCCAGTTTGCCTTGTGGTGCTTCATAGTAGACCTGCACAACCTCTTTGCCCGCATATGTTGTACCTGAGTTGGTCACATTTACACGAACTTCAATGTAGGTTTCGCCGTCTTTGGTTACTGATTTTGCTTCTTCGTGTTGGGCCAAAAACGTCGTATAAGACAGGCCGTAACCGAATTCAAACTGAACGCGCTCAGGTCGAAACGTTTCGAAATAACGATAACCTACATAGATATCTTCCTGATACAGGTTCTTGAACTCATTGCCGTAGTTGCTTGTCGAAGGGTAATCTTCAATGGAATATGCAATCGTATCTGTCAGTTTACCGCTTGGTGTAACGTCCCCCGCCAGCACATCGGCAATCGCGTTTCCACCCTCCATACCGCCATGCCAGGAGTAAATTACGCCTTGGATCGGATGTAGATACGTTTCGTTTAACCAGCTCATGTCGATGATATTTGAGACATTCAACACAACAATTGTGTGTTCGAACTGCGAAGTGACTTGCTTCAACATCGCTTTCTCATCTTCTGTCAGTTGGTAACTTCCTGGCGCATCCGCGTTATCCTGGTCTTCTCCTGCTGTACGTCCAATAACGATAATGGCTTTGCTAGACTTGCTTCTGGCCTGTGCAACCAGTTCATCCGTCAAAGGCATTTCTTTCTGATTCCATGGCTCAGCCGCCCATACTTTTCCGCCATCATCAAATGGATTTTCCTCAATCCATTTCTCATAGACAGCTGCCAGCTCTTCATTGACCGTTATATTCTTTTTGCTGCGCAGACCATCCAATAGATTCGTTGTGTAGGCTACATGAACACTACCGCCTGAACCTGTACCGCTGCGATAATAATTGACTTGAATCCGTCCAAAAACTGAAACGTTTTCGTTTTCACGAAGTGGAAGCACTTGGCCTTCATTTCTGAGTAAAACGGCTCCTTCAGCGGCAACCGTACGACTAAACTCTGCAAACCCTTCCAATGGAACTCCGATTTGATGTGTGCTCAATGATTTCCCTCCTGATTGTCATCCCCATACCTACGAATCGCTATATATAAAATGAACTATATAAATTGAACTAAAGAATATTTACACTGGACACTCCGATGACAGAATAACCTTCCGATCGCTGTTATCCCCAGATTTTATGAATCCCCCTTATATGGGGAAAATCCGGGGATAGCGTATGCTTCCGATGCAGCTTTCTTTCAGAAAGCTTTTAGGCGAACGCTTTCGCTTCTTCAGGTTTTTTCTGTCCTCTCCGTTTCGTGTAAATGTTTAGTTCAATTTATATAACAAAACGTACACTCATTTTATATAAAAGATATTCTATGATCTGGTAGATTCACTTGTACCTAGTCTCATATTAACAGATTCTATAGAAGAAATTAAATTAGATTTGTGCTTTATTTATATTATTAAAAAATGTCCAGGATTAGCGGCATAATAAAAAGCCACGGACACCTGTTGTCCGTGACTTTTCTTCATTTTATAGTACTCATATTAAGTCGTAAGTTTCGCATACACCAGGAAGAATAACATGTCTTCGCCCATGATGACATAACCCGGAACCCGGTAGACCAGATCAACAAGGACAAATGCCACCAGTAACCCCACCATCACTGCCAGATGACGTGGCCGGAGTCGTAGATGTGCGTGTCTGTAACGGTGGAACACAAGTGAGGTCGACAAGAAATATAGCAGCGTTGATCCAAACACAAACCCTAGCATGAACACATAGTTTAACTGATTCTGATATAACAGCTGAATTGAAGCAGCGATCATACTCATGGAGATGTAGATGAACAGATGGCCGTATATGATCGCTTGCCCGGCAGTCTGGATCTCTTTGCTAACCTTTTTCTCCACGTTGTCGAAGTATTGCCACCATATCGCAATGACAAATATGGACGTAAAGGCGGCAAACAGAATGGATTTCATATCCCAATGATCGGCTTGCAGCACAGCGATAATGCTTACGACCGATTCACCCAGCAGGATGAGTGTAAAGAGCGCGAAACGTTCCAACAAGTGATGGGTCTGAACCGGTACCTTCACCAGATTTTTGCGCCCGATCAACGGAAGTATGATGTCCACAGCAATCCCCGCATACAAAATCACGTAGCGCAACCAGGAATCGAAGAACAATGAACCTGATGAGATCAATATGCCAATAAGGAAACAGATACCCAAGTAACGAGCCGCTTGCTGCTGATGCTCGCCTTTTGACTTGTGAGCCGTCAGATACTGAATCGCCGTAAATGCCCGTGAGCCGATATATCCAATGAAGAAGGACAGGTAGTATTGGTCAAAATGGGTAGAGAGGCTTGCCGTCATGACCATAACGGACAGAAGCTGAAGGATGAGGAATATTCGATGGATCAGAATGTCTTGACCATAGCGGTTAATAAACAAGGTCTGACCGACCCATGCCCACCAAACAGGGATAAAAATAAGCACAAACTTCATTAAATATTCAAACGTAATTACTCCATGTTCGGCATGTAACAAGACATGACCCGCTTTGGAGACCGCTGCTACAAAGAGCAGATCGTAAAACAGCTCCAGCCAGGTAACCTTTTTCTCCATCATCCTTCGTTGCTCCTTTAGGTTTTCTCATAATCTACCGTCAGCTATATAAGTTGAACTAAAGCTGATTCACACATACACTCCGATGACAGAATAACCCTCCAATCGCTGTTATCCCCAGATTTTTTTGATTCCCTTTTCCTAAGGGAAAATCCGGGGATAAATGCGAACGCTTCGCTTTTTCAGGTTATTATTAATTCGCAGCTGTAGCAGGTACGAGCGTTCTGACTCCGATCGGTTGCAGATTGTCCTCAATTTGAGGGCGGTATTTCTCGAACCATTCAGGCAACATCAATTTTTGTCCAAGCGAATCAGCAGGTTCATCTTTGGCAAAGCCCGGAGGATCTGTAGCAATTTCAAACAGAATGCCGCCAGCTTCTCTGAAGTAGATTGCGTTAAAGTACTGACGATCCCGCACTGGAGTCGGTTGGTACCCGTAATCACGTACAGCTTCACTCCACTGTGCATGCTCCTCATCGTCTTTTGCGCGCCATGCAATATGGTGCACGGTTCCTGCGCCGCCCATACCCAGAGGTATACGGGTCACTGGAACATCCACAACATTACCGATATCCCCGCTGGACCGGAAACGAGCATACTCTTCATTTTCACTCACTCTGACAAATCCCAAAATTTTCTCAAGAGCATCCATCGTTCTTTGCGGATTAACACTGAACAGGACAGCACCACCGAAGCCTTTAATCGCTTTATCGGTCGGAATCCCTTCATGCGCCCAAGTGCTGGTTGCTCCCTCTTCCCGTTCAACAAGCTCAAGCCGCAGGCCTTCACCATCTTCGAATTGAAGCAGGTCTTCATTGAAGCGACTTGTTTTGGTTACCTCAATGTTATACTGTTCCAGCCGGTTCTGCCAGAAGCCAATCGACCCAGGAGGAATGACATAGGAAGTGATGCCGACCTGACCTCCGCCAATTTTGCCCCGTGGTGATCCAGCCGATGGGAAGAAGGTAATGATGGTACCCGGGCTTCCGTGTTCATCTCCAAAGTACAGATGATATACATCAGGTGCATCGAAGTTAATTGTTTTTTTCACGAGACGAAGTCCCAGAACTCCGGCATAAAAATCAACGTTGGCCTGTGGATCGCCTGCGAAAGCTGTAATATGGTGAATACCTGCTGTTTGAATAGTCATGATTAATTCCTCCTTGGTTTGGTAAGTGATTTATAGTAAGTTTGTATTATCTTAAAATTAAGATATATGATCTAGCGAATTATATGCTAGTTTTTATTTTGATTGGCCTGTTCTTGTTTCAATTTATCAGGAGTCACGTCATCGCCGTTTGGATCATAGATGGTTGCATTCAGCAGAATGTCGTTGACCGAACCACGAAAAGTTTGCAGATATTCTTGGCGAAGACGAACCTGTTCCTCTTTCTCCATCTCCGTCAATCCGCCCTCTTTGGCTTTTCTAGAAAGTTCATTTATTCTGGTCAATGTTGGGATCATCATCTTGATCTCTCCTCATAATGGATTAAAGATATTTGTTTTTGGTTGTTATTTATATTTAAATTAAATATCTTAAGTTAAAGATAAATGATTTATGATCGGTTGTCAACTCTTTTATTTAAACTAAAATAAATGAACCTGCTTCCCCACCTTACGTCATGTTGCTTTAACTATGAAACGAAACAAAAAAGGGATAGCTCCGCAATATCTCAACCATTGCTGAACTATCCCTACATGTATTTATTTCATTAGCCCAGCTTTTGACCACAATTCGGACAGAAGTTGGCTCCTTCATTTTTGGCTCCACAGTTCGGGCAGAAGTTTGGCTTCTTGTTGCCTTCTGTAGATGAAGAGTTACCTGAATCACCGTTGTTGTTTCCCGCTGGTTTCTGGTCGTTATTCTGATTCTGAGACGAATTGGAATTATTGTTCTGGTTTTGGCCTTGGTTTTGGTTCATGTTTTTCATCATTTCATTGGCCATGTTCATACCCATCATCATGCCTGCCATATCCGAGGCCGCGCCGCCGCCCTGCACTTTACCGGATGAGATGCCGTCTGTCATGCTGACCTGCTGATACTTTTGCAGGTTACCAATCATCTCATGCGAAGCGGTCTTTGTAATCATATCTTGAATCTCTTTCGGATAATTGAAGCTCATCACCTGGAAACCGGTAATCCCAATGCCGATATCCATCATCTGCATATCCAGATCTTCCTGAATACCTTTGGCAATATCCGATGCATTGGCTTGCAGGTTGAACATATCCTTCCCTTCACGGCTAATCCACTTCATTAGAAGCTGATCCAGCACAGAAGTGATTCGGATTTTGACATCCTCCACCAGATAACTCTGCTTAATGCCTGCAATCTTATCGATCAGGGTAACATAGTCACTTACTTTAAAATTAAATGTGCCGTTGGCCCGAATCGGCATCCCGCCCGGGAGTTGTGGTGTTGGAATCAATACCGGGCTTTGCGTGCCCCAGCGCACGGTGAACTCTTTGGTATTTAAAAACAATACTTCGACCCGCATGCCGCTGTTGAATCCGAATTTGAACCCTTTTAAGGTAGAAAGGAACGGAATGATCTCGGAATCAATATTAAACGATCCTTCGTCCTCGAAAATGCCTTCCACTTTACCGTTATTCAGGAAAATGGCATCCTGACCGGAGCGGATAATGAGTTTACTCCCCTTCTTAATCTCCCGGTTGCTCCACTTCCAAAATATCATGTCATCTCTAAATTCTTCCCATTCCACCACATTAGAAAATTGATTTCTGAAAAATCCCATATTCGTTCCCATCCCTTCTATTTAACGTAATCCGATTACTCAGTTACTAAAACGACCCTCTACTTCCACTGTGTGAGTGACCACCTCGGGAGGTACCTCCACCGCCGCCTCCGCCACCGTTGTTATTGTTCTTCTCGATTTTGCGCTTGGTTACGGTTGTACGGATATAACGATCCTGACGATCAATTACACTGGAATTGCTTGAATCCTCATAAGTCGCACGATTGACCGTGACACGTCCTCCGGAACGATAGGTCATAATACCAACAACAATACTGCCAAGAACTACAGATACTCCCAACTGAAACCAACCGTTAAACAAAATATTGTTCGGATTCACACCAGGTTCATACCCCATATATTCGTAAGAAAGCTCAATATATTTCTCAAATGCGAGTTTATAATCCCCACTGGACAATTCAGAGGTAACTCGGGTACGGATAGCATCAAGCCGCTGATCGCTCAGATATTCTTTTGCCTTATAAAACCCAGCCAAATATACTTCACGATTATTCATGTCCATCGTCAATATGACAGCATTACCATGTTCTTTATCGTATCCTAGCCTCTGCTCATCATAAAAATCTTCAGTTAAGAGTATAACATCCTGATTCTCAACATTATTTGTTGTCAAAATAACAAAGTCCGTCTGCCGTTCCGCGCCATACTGATTCGCAAGTAGATTCAGTTCACTTATCTCCTGCTCACTCAGCAAGTTGGCCTCATCGTAGATGAGATTTTTGCTCTCCGCAGCGGATGCCGATGACATGGGAAACAACGGAGCGACAAGGGTTATCATAAGTAAAATGAGCGTAGCCATCACGGCCAAAGGGGTTCTTTTCCTCATAAGAATCCACCTCCCATCATCCAGGAAACCAGCTTCAGTGAAAGCAACGAGACCGCAGAGACTCCTGCGAACCATCCGGCCAATTTGGCTTTGCTGATCGGCGGTTTACCGACCACTTTACCTGTCTGTCCATTCATGGCAAAGGTATACTGTGCCCGATTGTAGTCATAGTTGACCATCCACACCGGGAGCAGCACATAGTCTGCATTTTTGAGCGTGGTATCAATCTGTTTGTCCGTGTAGCTCACGCTGGTATATCCGGATACAGTTGAAGCAATATAAGAATCAATGTAAGATCTCGTTTTATCCTTGGCCCGTGGAAAAAGTTCCTCGTCCGTATAACTATATTTTTCCGCAATGTACCCCGCCAGATACGGGGTCTTGAACAATTTCAGCTGATTATATGGAAAAGGCTCCAGCTTATCCATCAGTTCATCCTTCATTTTCTCCGATGCATCGATGGGCAGGTTCACGTAATTCAGCCGAATCCGGCGGTATATATCAAAATGCTGTGTTTCCGTGTAATGGTAGTCGCCCTGGGTGTAGGATCTAACCTTGGTGCCACGACCATGCACTTCAATTTTGTTATGTAACTCGTACAACCAAAACGGCACGTACATGCCGGTAATGCTCTGAATCCGATCGGCGGACATGAAGCCACTTGGCGTTAACAGGCCGTTTTTGCACCACTTTTTGAAAGCCTGCTTGGCTTGATCCTTGTTGATCGAAAAAGGAATCACCATCGCAGGGGCCAGATTGCCCGTCAGCCGATCACTGAGTACAACCGCCGCACCGCAGAAACTGCAGGTCGTCGCACTGGTCTCCGGCTCCGTCACAATGTCAGCTCCGCAGCTGTTACAGTGGTATTCTTTGACCTCATTTTCGGTGAATACCTGTCTTTTCAAGGGATCGGGGATCTGCTCTATGTTGTCCTGGCGGCCGCAGCTGGGACAGGATAATGCACCTGACACACTGTCAAAGATCATACCACTGCCACAGTTTGGACATTTATATTCAATAACCGGCATCTGCTCACCTCAATGTTAACGAAATGGTGTAACGTATTATTTATTCTTCAGCTTTTCCTGAATCGCTGCGAGTTCTTCCTCCGCACTTGGCGACGCATTCTCATTATTACCCGCATCTGCGTTCATGTCCCTCTCCAACTGGGCAATTAATTCGTCCAAATCCTCTTCCTGTGCCCCAGCACGAAGTTCTGCCAAAGCCTCTGCTTCGTTCAGCGCCTGGTTCGCCTTGTCTTCCATGGCCTTCAATGCAGCATCAGCTCTGCCCGTAGATGCATTCCGTTCGTTGACCTGTTGCTGCGCCTTTGCATCCGCGATGCGACCTTTGAGTTCTGTATGCCGCGCTTCCAGTTGCCCCAGATCGGCAACCAGTTTATCATTCATATGCTTCATCATCTTGGCTTTGGCGGAAGCCCGTTCATAGGCGGCTTGTAATTCGTTCAATTTGTCAGCCAGCTTCACTTTCTTCTCCAGAAAACCACGCGCCTTGTCTTCGTCTCCCGACTCCGCCGATTTCTCCGCATACCGCTGTAACTTCTTGACCTCGGCGCTGCACTCATCCAATGCTCGCTTCGCCCGGCTCTCATCCGACAACACCGCCGTTGTCTCAGCCTTCACCTGACCCAAATCACTGCTCAGGCTTCGCATATACTCATTCACGCTTTTCTCCGGGTCTTCCGCCCGCGACAGCATGTGGTTCACATTGGCCTTCATCACGTCTCTAAACCTCGATAAGATTCCCATTACTTGTTCCTCCTCCGAAAAGTTCATATGTATACTATAATACATGAATACGCCCACATACGTTTCACATTTCACGATGGCAAGTGGAGTTACTACGATCCAAATCCATACTATAAAAACGTAATATAAGAAAAGACGAGCACTTATAGTGTCGCCTTATAATCAAAAAAATCACTCATAATTATCAGTATCATTCTTCCTCAATCACAGTTCGTTAATGAATTGCATACTTTCATCTGCGATCCGATTCGGATCGTTATTATGGGTTTTAGCCCTTTGCTCCTATTCCACAAATCCCTACCTGATCTATAGCTCCACCGGAAGGCTCTCCACTGCTGTGAAAAACACATCCAATAATTCAACGTTATACGTTTTATGGACGTATTCGGTTATTAACGCCACATCCTCTTCCCCCTGATACTCCAGACATGGACGGCCCTCACTCCACAGCACCCTGCACGGGAACTTCCCGACAACATCCTTAATGATGTGATCCGGCTCAGCCACTTTATGAATGTCTCCCATATGTAATCTCCTCATTTCTCTATACTTAGCGTGTGCAATTATGCATTAATTTTGAAATACATAACGATTCGATTCAGTGCACTTCATCACATTTCACGGGGAGAGTTATGAAGGCATAACACACAGGCATTTTGCAGACACAACAGGGCTGGTTCCCCCATAGGTGCCATTCCTTCGCAAGTTGGCTATAATAAGGGGATCAATGATTTCTATAAAAGGCAGGAAAATTATGCGTACACGAGTTCACTTTATTGCTCCCTACGAATCGATGATTCCTATTATACAAGAGTGCATTCCTCGCTTTCCCCAGTTAGCCATTCAGACGGACGTGGGCGATTTGGCAAACGGTGTGGAATTAGCAACTCAAGCTGAGAAAAACGGTGCAGAGATTATCATCAGCCGCGGTGGAACCGCCCAACTCATTAAAAAAGCAGTGACCATTCCCGTTATTGATGTGCAGTTATCGGGCTATGATATGATTCGTTCACTTACACTAGCAAGCCAGTTTAACGGCCAAACAGCCATCGTTGGCTTCTCCAACATCACCTCTGGTGCACAATCGATTATTGATCTGATGGATCTGCCCCTCAAGGTCTATACCATACATAGCTCGGAAGATGTGGCACGATTGCTTCTGGAGTTGAAGGCTTCCGGGTACCGACAGATTGTCGGAGATGTGATCACCGTCAACACCGCGAAGACTTATGGTCTGGAGGGATTGTTAATCCAATCTGGCCAGGAATCCATCCTTAGAGCGATGGAGGATGCACAGCTGGTCTACCGTTATTTGAGCAAAAATCATGCGATATCGATCATCCTGAATGACCTGGTTACACGGGAACATCCCAATTTACTTATTTTAAATGAACGGAATGAAGTTGTATTCGAGAACCTGACCGATTTTGGGAAAAATCCGCTGACCGATAATCACATATATCTTACCAATACCAGTCTGGAGTTCCATCAATCCCAGATCCAAAATGTGTTCATGGTGGACGATTACCAGCTCACGGTTAACGCCTATGAAACGACCCTGGACAACAAGAACTACAAGGTATATATGCTAGAAAAAGGACAACCCTATGCCTTTGCACAATTCGGCATAACAACGTTTACGGACGCATCGATGGAGCCTATCGTTGCCGAATCCCTTGCCATGCAGGCGGTATTACAGAACATTCGGGCACTCTACGAGAATCATGAACCGATCTATCTGCGGGGTGAAGCAGATTCCGGTAAATCTTTTCTGGTCAAACATATTCATCAGATGTACTCAGGTGGCGGACTGTTATTACAGATGGATCTCTCGCAAGTTCCGCCCGGTCATTTGCACAAGATACCACTCGCCAAGGTTCGAAATGTAGAGATTAACCACATGGAAACACGTATGGAAGATCCGGAGTTGCTCGCCTTTATCCAGAGTTGCCTTCAAAACCAAATAGGGGTGTTTATACTCGGGGAACAGATATTAAACCCGCAGTGGTCACTTGATCTGGAGATTAATACAATTATGATGCCAAATCTTGCGGATAGACCAGAGGACCTGGCTCCACTGATGCAGCATTTCCTGACGGATTACTACCACAAATACGGAACTACTGCGGTGAGAATCAAAGAAGATGCTCTACAGCTGATCCAAGATCAGATCAAACATATGAATGTCAACCAGCTGAAACATCTGATCAAGCAGGCTGCACTCAACGAACAAGATTATGTAATCACCACGGCTACCTTGTCCCGCTTGCTGGATCAGCAACCTTCTTCAAGCCCAATGAAGTTGAACGGTACGCTGAAGGAGATTGAGAAAGAAATTATTCAGTTCGTGCTTCAGGAGGAAAATAACAATCAATCAAAGGCCGCAGAGCGTCTGGGGATTAACCGGGCCACATTATGGCGTAAACTTAAAGATTAGCTTTAAGTTTGCGTCTTTTTTATTGCTTTTATGTGTTGCATTTTTAAACAGTTAGGCGAGTATTTAAAATTTACAATAATTTATTGTTGCTATATTAAACGATATGGGATAACATAATCCCTGCAAGCGCTTCATAAAAACGATTACTTCATAAGGAGCTACTACTATGAACATTAAAGCAACTTTAGATCGCATCCCTGGCGGTATGATGGTCGTTCCCCTGTTACTTGGTGCAACCATCAATACATTCTTCCCAAATGCCCTGCGCATTGGCGGATTCACGGAAGCCCTTTTTGTCAACAGTGCCAGTACTTTGATTGCCCTGTTCCTGTTCATTGCGGGTACACAGATTACGTTTAAAACAGCAGGTTCCTCTGTCGGCAAAGGTTTGACCTTGCTTACGTTCAAATGGGTGATTGGTGCAGCCCTTGGTTTTATCGCTATTTTGTTCGCGGATTCAAACGGGTTATTTCTCGGCCTGGCCCCGCTTGCCATTATTGCTGCGATGACTAACTCCAATGGCGGTTTGTACATCGCACTCGCTGGTCAATACGGCAAAGAAGATGACAAAGCAGCCTACCCTTTCCTGGCACTCAGTGATGGTCCGTTCCTGACCATGGTAGCGCTCTCCATCTTTGGTGCGATGGGTTTTGCAAACGGTATGTTTTCCCCTATGGCCTTTGTTGCGGTATTGCTTCCGCTCATCGTTGGTGTCATTATTGGTAATCTGGACCGCAATCTGGGGGAATGGCTGCATAGAGGCAGTGACAAACTTGTTCCGTTCTTCGCATTTGCTCTGGGTATGAACATTAGCTTCTCCTCCATCATTCAAGGTGGTCTTAGCGGAATTTTACTGGGTGTGTTAACCGTGTTATTAACGGGCGGAATCGGTTTCCTGCTCTTTAAAGCCATCGGCTGGAACCCCATCGTGGGTGCTTCCGAAGGTTCAACTGCCGGGAATGCCGTAGGTACACCTGCTGCCATCGTGGCTGCTAATGCTTCATTTGGCCCAATTGCCGAGATTGCGACGGTGCAAATTGCAGCGAGCGTTGTAACAACAGCCATCCTGTTGCCGATCTTCATCGGGTTCCTCTCCAAACGACTGGAGAAATCAGGTGGAGTCGAGAAATACAATCAACGACCAACCACATAAATGGGTATCACCTGATTTAATTTGCTTAATCTGTGCTTAATGGATGATCTGAACGGACTTTTTATTAAATTGTGCTTACAAGGAGGGATGACTGCATGAAATTAGCCATTATTGCAGATGATTTGACCGGCGCCAATGACAGCGGGGTGCAGCTTGCCCGTCACGGCTTGAAGACCAGTGTTCTTTTTAATATAGATGAAGGCCCTCTTACACGTTACGATGCCGTCGTCTTTGATACAGATAGTCGTTCCATATCCTCGCAGGAAGCGTATGACCGTGTATATCGGGCTGCTGAATTGCTGACGAACAACGGATTTGAGACGATTTTCAAAAAAATGGACTCCACCATGCGCGGTAATATCGGCATCGAGATTGATGCTGTATATGATGTCGTAAAGCCGGACTTTATGATGATTGCCCCGGGTTATCCAAAAAATAACCGGACGATATTGGAAGGAATTCATTACCTGAACGGCGTTCCGCTGGCAGATACTGAAATTGCCCATGATCCGAAGACACCTGTAACGATTTCCTACCTTCCGGACTTGTTGAAACAACAGACCAAGTACGAAGTTGGCGAGATCACCGTCGCCGATCTGGAAGCCGGGCAGAATCATATTCGCACCAAGCTAGAGCAGTTGAAAACAAATAATATCCCGTATGTAATGGTGGACTCCGCCGAAGAAAGACATCTGGAACTGATTCTGCAGATGACTCGCGAGTTGGAGTATACCTTTACTTGGGCAGGTTCGGCGGGCATTGCCAATTATCTCCCCGCACATTACGAATTGGAATCCAGGGCTGCGTCACTTGATATCCCGGAGAATCCCGGTCCAATCCTAACGGTGGTTGGCAGCGTGAACAAAAACTCCCGCGAGCAGCTACATCGCTTGATGCGCAAGTCCCGCGTAGCTTCAGTCTCCTTCCATTCCTTCAAAGCGGTATCCGCAACCGCAGACCGCGCGGAAGAGATGGAACGTGTCTATAACGAGGTCCGAGACAAAGCGCTGGAAGGACAAGATGTTGTCCTCTATTCCACCGCTGAACAGGTGGATATCGAACTGGCACGGGCAACGGGCGAAATTCGCGGTCTCAATCACACGGAAGTCAGCAACCAAATTGTACTCGCGATGGGTGAGATCTGTGCCAGATTGCTGGAAGAGGGACTTTTCAAAGGGGTATCCATGACCGGTGGTGATACGGCTAAGCAAATCTGTCTGAAATGGAATATTAGCGGCTTCGAGCTGCTGGATGAGCTTGAAATCGGCGTGCCGATCTCCAAGTTTATCGGGATTGATGATCTGCATGTGATTACAAAAGCAGGCGGTTTCGGTAAACCGGATGTCTTTATCCATGCGATTCAAAAATTAAAAGGGGGTATTCTCGTATGAAACCTACAATTGGAATTACAATGGGCGACGCAGCAGGTATTGGACCGGAGATTATTATGAAAGCACTGGGTCATCAAGAGATGTACGATCAGTGCAATCCACTCGTTATCGGTGATGCAAAGATTCTGGAGCGTGTGTTACCTGTCATCGGCTCAAATCTGAACGTTAACGCGATTCAAGAACCTTCCGAAGCCAAGTATGAATTCGGTACTGTGGATGTCATTGATCTGAACCTTGTTCCTGCGGATCTGGAATACGGTAAAGTATCTGCCGTGGCTGGGGATGCAGCATTCCAGTTTCTCGCCAAAGCCATTGATCTTGCCAAAAAACAGCAGATTCACTCCATCTGCACCGCGCCTCTGAACAAAGAAGCTCTGCATCAGGGCGGGCACCTGTATCCGGGGCACACCGAGATTCTGGCGGATCTGACGGATACACAGGACTTCTCGATGATGCTGACCACGCCGAATCTGCGCGTTATTCACCTGACAACACACATGGGTCTGATCGATGCCATTGCGAGTATTAACCCGGAAAGAACCTACACCGTCGTGAAGCTTGCTCATGATACGTTGAAAAAAGCAGGCTTTGAGAATCCGCGCGTAGCCGTATGCGGAATCAACCCTCATGCCGGGGAGAACGGCTTGTTCGGTAATGGAGAAGAAGAAGAGAAACTGCAGCCCGGCATTGAGCGTGCGCAGCAGGAAGGCATTAACGTCGTTGGTCCACTCCCGGCGGACACACTCTTCTTCCGCGCTGGTCGCGGTGACTTCGATATCGTTGTAGCCTGCTACCATGACCAAGGTCATGCGCCGATCAAAGTGATGGGCATCGAGGAAGGCGTGAACATCACCGTTGGTCTGAAAGGTGGCATCATCCGTACATCCGTTGACCACGGTACAGCCTTCGATATCGCTGGTAAAAATATCGCCGATGATAAAAGCATGCTGGCTGCCATCCGCTCCGCTATTGAGCTGGCGCCGAAAGATCAAGTTTAAGAGTAGCCGTCATACGGGGACATGAGTGAGAGAGTGAGTCTGATCAGGCGGACCATCTCTAGGTAGACGTATCTTTATATAGAAGGAAAAAGAAAAAGGCATTCCCTTTGTAACTTAGAGGGCTTGCCTTTTTTATTTGTCCTCTATACATCTTTGCTGTCGCGATTTATGCAACACATCTCCACTGACATCCCCAGATTATCTCTGTCTTCAGTCAGCGCTCAGGTCTACCCATGGATATCAGGTCACGCTCGCTCTGTGAATGTCTGCTACGGCGATATGCACTCGGTGACATGCCATTCAGTTTATTGAAAATGCGATTGAATTGAGAGAAGCTGGCGAAGCCACACTGTGCTGCAATTTCGGTGATTTTTTGGTTAGAGTTCAGGAGCATTTGTTGGGCGTTACGTATTCGGGTCATCTGAATATACTCGGTAAACGTAAAGCCTGTGACTTTGTTGAACTGACGGGATAGATGATGAGCACTCACGAAAAACCGTTTGGAGATCTCTTCGAGCGACAGTTCATTCTGATAATGACTGTGAATATACGATGCAATGGCATACATCCGCTGCGACATAGACGAGCCTGTCTCTTCACGAACGTAGCTATTCTCAGCCGAGTATCGATGGATCGCACACAGAAACTCAACAAACTTGCTATGGATCGCCACTGAATGAAGTGCGGAGGGATCCTGTGATAGAGCATAGATTTCATTTAAAGGATTCAATACCGCCTGGCGGCGTTCTTCTGTAAATCGGAATATCGGGACCGGTTTATTAAAAATCGAGAACAGCTCTGTGTAACCGCTCTCAAGACCAGGCGTATTACGTGGCATGGCAAAGGTGATCATCAATCGTTTCGGCGGGGCACCCTTCGGATATTGCGTTTTGTGCAGTAAAGAGGGTCTCAGCAGAACGATATCATACGGCTGAATCTCGTACAAACTGCCTTCAATGATATGCGCAGCCGTGCGATCCAGAAGAATACAGATTTCATAGAAATCGTGGAAATGCTGAAACTCCATATTCAGTTCATGGGAGCGTTCGTCATAATCCAGATGATAAAAAAGTGAATCTCCAGGCTGGTTCACATGGATCGCATATCCCTGCTCGTATGCCAAAACCGATGGTGTCATGGACATGCCCCCTATCCTGATTCTAATGATTTTATTTTAGCATGAAATGCAATAAAAAGACGTTATTTTCAGCATACAATACGTAGTTTCGCCCATTTCTCTTTTGTTATGATAGAGTTGATATGTTAGCGCTTGCAGTATTATAACTCCAACAACGACTACAGCCTGTACTTACTACAAACCAAGGTGGGAAACCAACATGAAAATGAATTCCTTGTATACTCGGATCCATACCATTGTGAAACACTTGGAACGTGCACGACTGACCTCAAAAACATATATCCCTGAGCTTTATCATAAAGAAAGTGGTTACCACTCCTGGGAACTGGTTCATGAGGACCCATCCTCCTGGAACGTATTCCGTAAGGGTGATGGCTGGGGTGGCAAAGATGTACACAGCTGCTTCAAAACCCGCATTCAAATCCCGGATCATCTGGAAGGAAAAAAAGTCGTTTGTACCATCGTTACTGGTGCTGATGACATCTGGAATTATGACAATCCGCAATTCCTGGCATTCCTCAATGGGGAATTGATCTGTGGTCTGGATGTGAACCATACGGAGATTGACCTCACTTCATCCGCGGTGAAGGGCGAATCGTTTGAGCTTGCATTATACGCGTATTGCAGTACGTCTGCCGCGGATGTTTTTCTAAATGTATATATCGCCGAGCATCATCAGCAAGTCTCCGATTTGTATTACGATCTTAAGGCTGCGCTCGATGCTGCAGATCTGCTGCGTGAGGATGATCTGGAGCGACTGAAGCTGATCGAACATCTGAATAAAGCCGTGAATCTGCTGGATTTGCGTCAGGAGAACAGCTCAGAATTCCATGCGTCGGTGCTGGAAGCGCGCCGATATCTGCAAGATCATGTCTATGGTGATATCCGCCCCGCCGGTGATCACATCCCTACCGTGCACTGTATCGGACACACACATATCGATGTGGCATGGCTGTGGACGCTGGATCAAACTCGGGAGAAGGTCATTCGCAGCTTCGCCAGTGTACTGTATCTAATGGACAAGTTCCCAGAGTATACCTTCATGTCCTCTCAGCCCCAGCTGTATGCATACCTGAAAGCAGACTACCCATCCCTATATGAGAAAATCAAAGAAAAGGTAGCCGAAGGCCGCTGGGAAGCGGAAGGTTCAATGTGGCTGGAAGCCGATTGTAACCTGATCTCGGGTGAATCCATGATCCGTCAGATTATATACGGGAAACGTTTCTTCAAGGAAGAATTCGGCGTAGAGAACCGTGTGCTCTGGTTGCCGGATGTATTTGGTTATAGTGCAGCGATGCCGCAGATTATGCGCAAGAGCGGCATTGATTATTTTATGACAACCAAAATTGCCTGGAATGATACAAACCAGATTCCAAACGACACGATGTACTGGCGAGGAATCGACGGATCAGAGGTCCTGACACATTTCATTACAGCAACAGATTATGACAAACACCCTGATTTCAGGCAGCGCCGCTTCGAGACGACCTATAATGGACGGTTTAATGCTTCGCAAGTGAAAGGCACGTGGCAGCGATACCAGAACAAAAACATCAATGCAGATGTCCTGCAATGTTTCGGATTCGGAGATGGCGGTGGCGGACCAACTGAGGAGATGCTGGAGCATGGCAGACGACTTGATGTTGGATTGCCGGGTGTACCCGCGGTGAAACGTACCTTTGTACGCGAGTTTTTCGAGAAGCTGGAGCAAAATCTGGCGGATGTTCCTTCCGTTCCCCGCTGGTCGGGTGAGTTGTATCTGGAGTATCACCGGGGGACCTACACGTCCATGGCGCGTAACAAACGGTACAACCGTCATAGCGAATTTGCGCTGGCCAATGCCGAGCTGTATGCCATGATTCATCGTCAGGCGAATGCACAGGCGGCCTATCCAACCGATGCACTGGAGCATGCATGGAAGCTGACGATGCTGAACCAGTTCCATGATATTCTCCCAGGCAGCTCCATTGAGCAGGTATATGTGGATTCCAAGGAGCAATATGAAGAAGTCCTGCGTGTCACGGATGAGCTGAAAGACAGCGCGCTGAACGGCATTGCAAGCCAAATTACATCTGATGGCGAAGCCATTGTGGTATTTAACACCACCGGATTTGTACGGACGGATGTGGTTGAACTGCCTGCTTTTGCTAGAAAAGTAACCGTCTATGATGGAGATCGCCCTGTACCAAGCCAGCGGACTCCCGAAGGCGGACTTGTATTCCTTGCAGAGAACGTGCCTGCATCCGGGTATAAATCTTTCCGAATCACACCGGATCTGACAGACGAGCTTGTCGCAGGAGTTTCGGTTGCACAGTGGGAAGCAGATCGGCGCCACATCCATACACCTTGGTACGATATTCACCTGAATGAAAGTGCCGAGTTCACATCCGTATGGGACAAGTTGGAGGGCCGCGAGCTGCTTCAGTCTGGCAAGCGTGGTAACGTGCTGCAAGTGTTCGAGGATCGACCTGCGGAATACGAGGCATGGAACATTGACGATTATTATGAACAGCATATGTGGGAGATTAACGACCTGCAGTCGCTGGAGTGGGTTGAAAGCGGGCCGGTGCGTTCCGTGCTTCAAGTGAAGCGACAGTTCCTGGATTCGGTCATTGAGCAAACGATCATCTTCTACGCGCATACGCGCCGGATTGATTTCCGTACGTTTGTGGACTGGAAGCAGGAGCATTTGCTGCTGAAAGCCACTTTCCCGCTCGATATCTGGAGTGAAAAGGCCGTCTACGAAATCCAGTACGGCAACGTTGAGCGTGCTACCCACCGTAATACGAGCTGGGATCAAGCCCGGTTTGAAGTATGCGGGCAGAAGTGGGCCGATCTGGCGGAGAACGGGTACGGTGCTGCTCTGCTGAACGACTGCAAATACGGATATGATATTCATAACTCGGTGATGCGACTGTCACTGATCAAGAGCGCAACGTACCCGAATGAAAATGCCGACAAAGAGCAGCACGTATTCACCTACGCGCTCTATCCGCATCAGGGTGACTTCCGTGAAGGACGTGTCATCCAAGCTGCTTATGATCTTAACCGTCCGCTGGTTGCTCGTGAAATAAGTCCGCAAACCGGTACGTTGCCGGGAACATGGTCAATTGCATCGGTCGATCAGGATAATGTCGTGCTGGAGGTTATTAAAAAAGCCGAGAACAACGATGATATGATCATCCGAGTCTATGAAGCACATGGCCGCCGCAGTCGGGCGTCCCTGCAATTGCCTGAGGCAGCAGGTGCTACTGCATACGCGTGTGATCTGCTCGAGAACAACGAAGCGGAATGCGCCATGGAAAACGGGCGGATTTCTTTTGATATCAAACCGTATGAGATTCTGACCTTCCGTATCCCTGCGGGACAGTAAGCAGAAATTACGCAACATGAAAAACTGCTAACATTGCTTACTATGCTTCAACAATAAAGGGCTGCCTCCTGTCATATCTGACATGGGAGCAGCCCTTCATTTGTCGTTCTTTAAAATTCTTCGTACTCGCTGGGGTCCTGATCCCACAACCGACCATCCGGACGATTAAATGCAGAGATGACCTGCATCTCTTCTGTGCTCAACTCAAAATCGAATATATCGATATTTTCCTGCTGATGCTGCAAGGAGCCAGCTTTCGGAATGGGAATGGAACCTAGCTGAACATGCCAGCGCAGAATGATCTGAGTTGGCGTTTTGCCATGCGTTTCCGCGATTCGAAGAATGTTCTCATCCTTCAGAATATCCTGTAAGGCATCATTGCCACGTCCAATCGGACTCCAGGATTCGTTCACGATGCCATGCTTCGTATCCTGTTCCCGCTGATCGGCTTGGTCGAAGAATGGATGCAGCTCAATCTGATTCAGACTCGGCGCTATCCCCGTTTCCTTAATCAGCCGTTCATTGTGCTCAGGCAGGAAGTTGCTGACTCCAATGGATCGGATATATCCACGTTTTTTGGCTTCGATCAGTGCTTGCCATGCCTCGACATACATGTCTTTTTTCGGATTGGGCCAGTGAATCAGATACAGGTCGTAATAATCCAGATCCGCTCTGTACAGGGATTCCTGGATCGCCACAAGTGCTTTATCATGAGCGTGATAACGACCCGGCAGCTTCGAGGAAATGAGCAGATCTTCTCTGGCGATGGAGCTTTGTTTGATTGCTCTGCCCACCGTTGCCTCATTCTCATAGTTATACGCCGTATCAATTAATCGATAACCCGCATCCATTGCGGACGCGATCGATTTAACGCCTTCTTCACCTCTTAAACTATAGGTACCAAATCCAATTGCAGGCACTTTCAAGCCATCGTTCAATGTATATTCCGGAATTCGATGATTCATCTGAAGACTCTCCTTTGCCAAAAGGTATACGAACAATATGGTAAAAATAATGCCCCTCTCCGTTTATCTCCCCCTCCATACGCGCTTGAATCAATTGGAAGTCACCACTCCGTTTTAGTCAGGTGACGGCTTCCTCTTCTAGCTCTCATGAAGAGCGATCTCCTTTTCATTCAAACGAAGAGATGGGCGTGGCCGATAACGGCTGATTGCCTATAAAGTTCTTAATAGCCATAGCAGCCTGCTTATACCCGCCAGCATCGCGTAACGTTTTCCCAATAACCTCAGCATGCTCCTTGTAGGAGGCATTACCGAGCACTTCTAATACTGCGTTTCTAAGCACATCGGGTGTAAGGTTATTTTTGTCCACGATGACTCCTGCTCCCAACTCCTGTACCCGGCCTGCTACACGCGGCTGATCCGATGTTAACGGAAGCAGGATTAATGGTACATTGTAATACAAAGCTTCGCTGGTACTGTTCATGCCTGCATGTGTCAGAAAAGCATCTACACACTGCAACAATTCCAGTTGAGGGACATAGGGTCTTATGATGAAATTGTCAGGAATGAGATCAGCAATGGGCTCTATATCGGTATCCTTCCCAGAAGATAATATAAACTGCACAGGCAAATTACGAAAGGCCGTGAAGCAAAGCTTATAAAAATCAAGATCCTTATTTAAAATGGTTCCCATCGAAATATAAACGACCTGCTTATAATGAGCATGCAGAGATTCATTTGCAAAAGCTGGCGCATCCTTGCGTGGGATAATGGATGGGCCGGTGAACACAAAGCTGTCGTCCAGCTTGTCCCCCATGGGTTGAAAATAGCAGCTTGTATAGACAATCTTCAGTTGTCCTGGATGCCCTGAAAGTTCCACCAGAGAAGGCGCAGCCACATTGAACCGGGAAGCTAATTGTTGAGACATTTCCATAATGCCGTTATATAGCTCCTGGACCTCCTCATTGTCATCCTTCAGATTATTGTCCGATCCTAGAGGCTCTACAAAAACAAAGGTACTGGTCGAGCAGATCGTGGGTATCCCTAGCTTTTCGCCCAAAATTTGTCCGCCCCAGCCGATTAAGGAATCAAAAATTAAATAGTCATAGGTTTCATTTTCGATCAGATTCAGAACATCCGGAATAAACCGTTGAATTATTTTTTTCAAAATCATATATAAGAATTGGTACGGATGTTTGATTTCAAATGGCTTCATATTGGGATTGTTGAGCAGGGTTGCCTCGTTGAAGGAGTAAGCTTTAAATTGAGCACCTAACGCTTCAATCTTCGTCCGGTATTTTTCAGTACAACAATAGACGACCTCATCTCCGCTCTCTATCAACTCCTTGATTAACCCGAGCGACGGATTGATATGCCCTTCTGCAGGCATCATCACAACTAACACACGTGCCACGAAGCTCACCTCCATCAAATTTTCCAATTATTTAAAGTGGGGACATGGTATTCAATTCTTCCAGACCATTGGCTTGGATAAATAAAACTCTACTACCTCAGTCAGGCAGTAGAGTTCCTATTTGTGAGACAGAAGCATCAAATTCCACGATACCTAACGTTTTTTATCCTCACTGTCTGGTCACGGCACCCAAACATCCCTTTTATAAAAGGTTACGCTGTAAGCATCGGTATCGCTGTAACGTCCATCCTTGCTTACCACTTTAAAATATACATTATTGTAGTCGACAAGAACTGTATCCGCTCCTGACGTATTCGTAGAAGAAGCAACCAAATTTCCAGCGCTGTCATAGGCGTACAAATCGTAATCATAGCCGGAAGGAGAACCCAGCACGACAGATTTGCCATGCCCTCTGAATGTAAAGTAGTCTACATCTGTCGGGGATGATAGATAAGACCAAGCACTTCCACCCCAGTAAGCCGGACCGTAGGGAGTGGCCACCGTCTGCGTTGGGATTTTATACGCGGTGCTCAAAGTGTCATTCGACTCGTAATTATCCGCCAAGGCCGTACCCACAATAGATCCTGATAAAAGCGTCACCATAATAGCAGAATACAATGTTTTCTTCATTTCATTCTCCCTCCATTTCTTATGAAAGTTAGCACGCCAAAGAGACTTCATGCTTTCCCTCGTTCTTAGACACGCCTAATCAGAATAAGCTCCAAATCACCCCTTTCAAAATATGGAATTAATTAGATTATAATGTAAAGAAATACATATTGTCTACTTGTTTTTGCAGACATTCTGTTTTGTTATCTTGCACTGAACCCTATCCCATGAACTGACCGTCAGTCTCATAAATAAAACATTTGGGTGTGTTCCTGTGATTTTAAAAATTAGCCAACTTACCAACACTCGACGTGTTCTCACCCATGGCCAAATTGGATGGGCATCCAAACGTAAAAACGACCACCAATATGGTGGCCGTCACATCTATTTTGATAAATCTTCTTAATACTCTCGCGCATATTGCTTATCCTCTTTCAGTTGCACAATGTCATGTCCGGTTGGATTCTGGAAGGCCCGCAGTCCAAATGTTGGCGCCACCGCGAAGATATGGTCAAAGATATCCGCCTGAACGTTCTCGTATACCCCCCAGTTGATATCATTGCTGAATGCATAGATTTCCAGAGGCAGTCCGCGATCTTCCGGTGCTAGTTGTCTCACAATCATCGTCATATCCTTATTGATTTTCGGATGATTTCTCAAATATTGATGGATATATTCCCGGAATACACCGACGTTTGTCAGTTGTCTGCCGTTCACGTTGCTTTCGGTATTCACCTCGTGCTCCATGTTGTATGCTTGAATTTCTTTCAATTTTGCCGTGACATAATCAGTCAGGTAGTGGATTTTCTCAAATTCAGCCACCATCTCTTCCGTACAAAAACGGATACTGCTGATATCAATATAGATACTCCGCTTAATCCTTCTGCCACCGGACACCTGCATGCCCCTCCAGTTACGGAACGAATCCGAAATGAGGGCGTAGCTTGGAATCATCGTAATGGTTTTATCAAAATTCATAACCTTTACCGTGTTCAATGTAATGTCAATGACGTCACCGTCCGCATTATACTTTGGCATCTCAATCCAGTCACCAACGCGTACCATATCGTTCGACGATAGCTGTACACCGGCCACGAGGCCCAGAATCGAGTCTTTGAATACGAGCATTAATACCGCCGATAACGCCCCAAGTCCACTGAGGATAATGAGCGGGTTCTGTCCGATCAGGCTGGAGATGACGATAATGCCCCCGATAATGAACAGGACAATCTTGGCTACCTGAATGTAACTCTTGATTGGGCGAATCTTCGACACCTCATAGGTACGATAGATATCATCGAACACATTCAGCAGAGCATTCAGAACCGTAATCATGATGACAATCATATAGGTCATTGCTGATTTTTCAATTATGGCCTGATAGGGCGAGAAAATATAAGCAGAATAATAGATTATAATGGCTGGCACAAGATGCGACAGCTTCTGAAATAAATTTTTTTGAACCACAATATGGCCCCACTTGAAACGGTTGTTACTTACGATACGATGAACCGTCTTCAGTACCACTCGCTTGGCAATCACATTTGCCAATATCGAGATCACTGCTATAAAAATAATCATAATGATGTTTGAAAGATAACCAATGGAGGGTCCACTCATGCCGAGTTCTTCTAGTTGATTTCTGATAAAGTCCATTGTTTCCTCCTGACATAATCTAGTTTAGCCTATTATTATAAAGTAGTTTGAGAGGGCAAGCAAAGTTTGTGCTTCCACTTCATTCTTCCTATGTATTATATATATTAAAAAAAGACCCTGTCATTCAAAGAATGATGGGTCCACTTGATTATGTCGTCTTTTCATCATGCTCACGAGAAATGTCTAACAACTCACTCACCGTTACCAAACGGTACCCTTCCCCAACCAGTTCCTCCACCAGCACACGAACCGCCTCCACCGTCTGGGAACGATCCCCGTAACCGTCATGGAATATGAGCACGCTGCCAGGTTTCACCGCAGACCGGCTATGCTCCAGAATATGCTCAACGCCGGGATTGTCCCAATCCCTCGCATCCCCGTTGGCCGCACCAATCGTACGATATCCACGCTCCGCTGACAGAGACAGTATATCATCGTTTACGCCAAAATACGGCGGTCGGAAGCTTCGGGCAGGTTGCCCCGTAACTTTTTGAACAAGACGTTCTGCGCGTTGCAGCTCCTCCCCGGCTTCCTCCAGTGTCAGCTTGGTCAGGTCCGGATGCGTGTACGTATGGTTTGCGATCTCATGCCCTTCCCGGTGCACCTCCGCCGCAATCTCCGGGTGAGTCTCCATCTCTTGGCCAATCATGAAAAACGTTGCCTGGCCACCGACACGACGGAATATCTCAAGCACTTGAGGTGTATACACTGGATGCGGCCCATCATCAAACGTGAACGCCACAACCTTTTCCCGAACAGACTCCTGCACTACCATAGCAATATTGACCATACTATAATGACCCCTCTCTGCAACTGACTGGCTACATCACCCTTATTATTCCATGTCCATAGGCCGCGGTCCAGTCCAGAGATCACACCTTGCGAAATCCCGAATCAAGAAGATATCTACCAGAAAGAGAGCACAGCGAGCAAGCAGCAATCCCTTCTACCGCCACGCCCTCCAGTCCAGCCTCCAGCTAACCTTTGATCGCACCTGCGATCATGCTCTTCTGCACCTGTTTGTTCAACAGCAGATAGATGACTACCGTTGGCACCGTCGTAATCATCAGTCCCGCACCAATGATGCCCCATTGCGTAATGTACGTTCCCACCATCGACATCATGCCCACCGTCAATGTCTGGTAAGCCGTGTTATTGATAAACGTGACCGCAAACATCAGCTCGTTCCAGCAGGACAGAAATGTGAAGATCGCTACCGTTGATATAGCCGGGGTTACCAGAGGCAGAATAATGGAGAAAAACGTCCGGTATATGCCGCAGCCGTCGATAACCGCCGACTCCTCCATCTCTCTTGGGATACCTTTGAAAAAACTGCCCAGAATGAACACCGCCATCGGAATGCCAAATGCCACATAGGGAATGATCAGAGACCAGTAGCTGTTGAGCAGGCTCAGATTCTTCAAAATAATAAACAATGGCAGCAGCGCCGCATGAATCGGCACCATCATGCCCAGCAAAATAATCGTCATCGTCAACCCGCTGAGCTTCCAATTCATTCTCGTGATTGCGTATCCCGTCATGGAGGACAGGATCAGTACCAAGACAATGGAGGCCGCAGTAACCAGCACACTATTCATAAAATAGGTCAGCACATGGCCGTCGGACATTGCTTTGGTGTAGTTGCTCCACAGAAACGCCTTCGGCAACCCGGCTACATCACCGCTGAAAATCTCACTGTTATCCTTCAGGGAAAACAGCGCCAACCAGATAAGCGGGTAGATCTGCACAATTGCAACGAGGATCAGAAACGCTTGCAGGAACACTTTCCCGATTGGTCCGGAGATGGACCTTGGCTTGGGCTTTTTTTGCAACATGACTTCTACGGTACTCATGCCTCATGCCTCCTTCTATTCCGTTTTGAACAATGAATTAATGAGGATCGTACATACCAGACACTCCACAATGATAAAGACCGAGATTGCACTGCCATATCCGTACCGGAACGTATCAAAAATGGTGGCGTACATCAGCGTGCTCGGTACTTCAGTGGTATAGAACGGCCCGCCGCCCGTCAGCACATAGATCAGGTCAAACACCTTGAATGCGCCGATGACCGAAAAAACAAGGCTTACCTTCAGAATCGGCTTCATCAGCGGGATCATAATGGACCACGCCGTCCGAATACGGGAAGCACCATCCATTCGAGCAGCTTCGAGCACATCCTGAGACACGGACTTTGCTCCTGCATACATCAGCAGCATGTGATACCCTACGTACTGCCACAAGGTCGGAATAAACGATGCCGCCAGCGCGGTGTCCTTCTGCCCCAGCCAGTCCTGTGCCAGGCTGGATAAGCCAATACTTTGCAGCAGCACGTTCAGCAGGCCATAATCGGCATTGTAGATTTTTGACCACAACTGGGCAATAACCACCGTTGAGATCAACACCGGGATGAAATATACGGTCCGGTAGAACCCTTCCCCCTTGACGTTGGACGCCAGAATCAGTGCGAGCACCAGCGAGATCGGCAGTTGAATGAACACCGAAGCTCCCGCGAATAACAGGGAGTTCTTGATTGAATTCAGCACACGGGTATCCTTAAACATCTCTACATAGTTGTCCAGGCCGATAAATGTACCCCTGCCCACGCCGTTCCAGTCCAGCAGACTGTAATAACTGGAGACAAAGATCGGAATAAGCACAATGCCGCAGAACAGAAGTAGTGTGGGCAGTACAAAGACGGCTATCGTGCCTTTATTGGAAAATACAGAGTTCATTGTTGTTCTCCTCTCAAAGGCGTGACCGGGATATACCGGACCACGCCTTGTTTGGGTTCATCTTCATGGTTAGAAGCGGTAGCATTGCAAGCTCACAAGGTCTATGCGTAAGATATTTACAGGCAATTTGCAAAGACTTGTAGTGTAAGGACCTAGGGCCTGTAAGCATTTAAGCTTGTAAGCTTGCACGCACGTATCTGCCTACCTGTTTTCTATAAGCTTAGCTCTGTTGGTTTGAGCTGTGCCATCTGTTTGCAGAACTCTTCCGGTGTTACATCGCCGGCAAGCAGCTGGGCAATCAGGTTTTTATGCGCTTCGGCAGACTCCGCAGGCAGAATGTTATCCCACCACGCGATGAATGAGGTCGCCGTTTTCATAATATCTGCCGCAGACAGATCAAGGGAGGACAGGCTGGATGTGTCGAGTGCATCGGTTTTCCAGCTTGGCAGACCCGCTCCAGCCAGAAAACCTTGTGTACCAAGCTGCTCACTCAGATACATGAGGAATTCCACGGCTTCCTTCGGATGTTTGGTATTCTGGTTGATGTAGAAACCATCGACGGCTCCGCCAAAGATTTCGGTATTTGTGCCTTTGCCATCTTCAAATACCGGGAACGGAATCACTTTCACTTTGCCTTTGACTGCGGAGGACGGGTCCTCAATTCCTGCATTCACCCAGTTGGCCTGGAACATCATCGCCCCGTTGCCTGCATTAAATGCCCCAAGCATCTCGTCATAGCTCATGCTGAACATGCTGCTGTTGAACGCTCCTGCTTGCGCAAGCTGTTGCATTTTGGTCGCAGCGGCAACAAAATCGGGCGAATCCCACTTCGACGGATCTTTAAAGGCTTCCATCACCGCAGCATTGCCTGCCTGACGCATCGCAATAATGTCGTACCAGTACATGCCCGGCCAGCGGTCCTTCTCTCCAATCACAGCTGGGGTGATTCCTGCCGCTTTCAGCTTGGTGACTGCATCCAGGAGTTCGTTATAGGTGGTCGGAATCTTGGCACCTGCCTGCTCGAACAATTCCGTATTCACGTAAAGGTTGGCGATATGGGTATACACGGGCAATGTGTAGATTTTGCCGTCCATATTGATGGCCTCCGCCATACCCGGCCCCATTCGTTCTTTGATATCGTCCGTCAGGTAACTTGAGATTTCCAGCACATTACCGGATTTGATATATGGCTGCATGAAGCTGCCGCCACCCATGCCATAGAACAGGTCTGGCGCTTCACCAGCTGCAATTGATGTTTTGACTTTGGTTTTGTACTGTTCTCCTGTCGTGCCCGTACGTTCAACCTGAATGTCTGGGTGCTCGCTGTTCCATTTCTCAACAATCTCGGGCAGTAACTTGGCCGAAGGGTCGGTATTGCCAACCGATTGATCCCACAGCGTCAGCTTGATCTTGCCGTTACTTTCCCCCTGTGCACCACCGGACGAACCGGATGAACATGCCGCCAGACTGCTTACAATGCCCAGAGTCAGAATTAGACTTGCTGATTTTTTTAATAGCGCTTTCATCTCTATGGACCTCCCTATGCGTTTTAGTTGGTTCTAGCCCATATTTTAGGCAAACTGTACTTTGTTCTCCATTTAGAAAACAGGCATCGATTTGTAATATTCGAACATATGTGGAACTGGAAGTGGAAGTGAGTTTACGCTCAAACCTTCTCTGCACTCAAACTCCCCATTTTTGCATTCTCGTTTTTCAGGTTTTTACATTCCGATATTCATTCATGGATCGGCCAATATGTTTTTTGAACAAGACGCTGAAATAGTGTGGGTCCGGGATGCCTACCTGCTCCCCAATCTCATATCCTTTCATATCCGTCTGTTTCAGCAGCATTTCAGCCTTCTTCATGCGGAGTTGGGTCAGATATTCCACAAATGTCTGCCCGGTTTCTTTTTTCATCAGCCGCCCCAGATGGCCCGAACTTATGTAAAAAGCAGCCGCGGTGCTGGAAAGCCCCACTTCCGGATTGGCCATATTCTCTTCAAGATAAGCGATCACCCGGTCGATCAGATTGCCTTCCTTGGCCTGTCGCTTGGCTTGTATGACATCCGATACGGTGCGGACATGCTGCTCCAGCATGCTTTTTAGTTCGGGCAAATGATCTGCTGTAAAAATGGCCGCAACGGCCTCTTTGTTCAATGCGTGCTCTCCCTCAATCTGCTGCTCTATGGCAGCACGCTGGCACTCCGTAACCACATCCATGGCTGCCATCCGAAACTGTGAAACGTCCGAAAACGGCACAGACAGCATACGCTCCAGCAACAATACGGCTTCTTCCCCCGCACCAACACTGACGTAAAATTGCAGTTGTTGGAGCAGCTGAGCATCCGAGTGGTAGGGCCTTTTCCCGCCTTCGATGACCAGATCCTCGAAGCAAATGACCTGATTTTTTCCCACAAACGCCTGATAATCAAGTGCACGACAAGCTTCCCGGTATCCCACACAGGCCCTTCCCCATCCTGATTGCCATTGCCCAATCCCTACGGTCACATCAACTTCACACCCTTCGAGCTTAAGCGTATGTTGAAGTTCTTCCTGAAGCTGCTGTACCTGATTGGCAAATTCCGTATCCGCACCAAGCGAGAGTACAACGATCCGGTTATGCGGGTCCATGACGATAATCGTTTGCGAATCCTCCGGATAAAAAACCTGCACCTGCTTCATCCCTACCATTCGCAGCAGAATATGTATTTCCTCGGCAGTATGTGGATCAGCTTCTGTCTGATGCTGGCTTAATTGGGGCTGAACGTGTTGATGTTGTTGTTGCTGAGGCCCTCGTTGTACTTGGTATGTTTGGGGTGTTTGGTGATATGGTTCGGACAGATGTGGATATACCTCTGGTGCAGCTATCTTCGCTTGCGGTACAGCAACCTCCACCTCCATTACTGCGATGCGTGATCCTGGTTCACCAGACGAGATAGGAATACCAAAGAAACGCGCCTTCTCTTGTAGTTCATCCTCAGGCATCACATCACTTAACCATTGATTTACAAACCTCTCCCTGAGATAAGGCAAGCCCTGCTTCATCTCCTCCCGCAGCTTCATCAGCTCGTACTCGCGCCCGACCTCCTGCTCGATTGCCGCTCGCAGCTTCGCCGTAACCTGTAATAATTCAGAAGCACGGATGGGTTTCAAAATAAAATCGGATATGCCCAGCTTCACACTCTGACGAGCATACTCAAATTCATCATGTCCCGTCACAATCACGATTTTCAGGCTCGGGTAACGCTCCATGAGGATACGACTCAGTTCAATGCCATCCATCTTTGGCATGTATATGTCCGTGAATACGATGTCTGGACGCAACAGCTCCATCTGATCCAAAGCCTCTTGTGCATCGGAGGCCTCACCAACGATAGACATGCCTTGCTGTTCCCAATCGATACGCATACGCAGCAGATTTCGGATAAGGTATTCATCGTCCACAATCAATACCTTTAAAGGTTCTACAGTTAATTCCATGATTCATCGGCTCCCTTCGGGATCGTTATGATAATGGTGGTTCCTTTTCCAACCTCGCTCTGCAGCTTGAGTCCATCCTCTCTTTCGTAGAAAATACGAAGTCGCTCCATCGTTCCCCATAAGCCAAAGCTTGGATTGTGTTTAGCATTATAGGTAGGATTAGAAGGATTAGATGAACTAGAGGAGATAGATGAGTTCGTTGAGTTAATTGAGCTAGTTGAGTCAAAACGGTTAGAACTGTTTATTTCTTTGCGTTGAACCTGCTGCACTTCTTCCTCGGACATGCCGACTCCGTCGTCAGTAATCGTTAGAAGTACCCCTTCCTTGAATCGACGTGCTTGAATGCGTATCGTGCCGGGGCTGCCTTTGGGACGAATGCCATGATACAGTGAATTTTCTACCAACGGCTGGAGAACGAGCTTGGGAATCATCACTCGCTCACAGTCTGAATCAATATCGTACTGCACCTCAAATACACCGGGATAGCGCACCTGCTGGATCGTCAGATAATTGCGTACAATCTCAACCTCCTCGTGCAGTGTAATCAGTTCACGGCCTTTGCTGACACTCAGGCGATAGTAACTTCCGAGCGCTTCTAACAGCTCACATACCTTATCGTTCATGCCTGACATCGCCAGGGAGGTGATGGAATCCAGTGTGTTGTATAAAAAATGCGGCTTGATCTGCGCCTGAAGTGTATTCAGCTCTGCTCGACGAATCGTCTGCTGCTCCTGAATGATGCGTTTCAACATCTGGTCAATCTGCTCAATCATCTGGTTGTATCCTCCATATAGCTGTGCGAACTCGTAACTGTTCAGCTCAACCGTCACTTTGCGGAAGTTCCCACTTGGCGCTTTCTGCATGGAACGAAGCAGCTTGTGAATCGGCTTAATGACGCTGCGGGAGATGATAAACGAACTGACGAAAAAAACAGTCCCGTTCACCGCCAGTAGGATCAGCGCAAGCAATACCATAGATTTATTACGGGTATCGGTAGCCTGGTATGGGCTCATGCTGATGAATTTCCACTGATCATCACCAGCTGAACGATAGGTCACAGCATATTCCTGACCACCCGATTG
This sequence comes from Paenibacillus sp. FSL R7-0026, assembly GCF_038004485.1. Lineage (NCBI taxonomy): Bacteria > Bacillati > Bacillota > Bacilli > Caryophanales > Paenibacillaceae > Paenibacillus > Paenibacillus sp. FSL R7-0026. The sequence continues at coordinate 218,958 of NZ_JBBORG010000001.1, read as the reverse complement.
CAAGGTGATGAAGCCGGAGAATTGCTCTTGAAATGTTTGTGCTAACTTGGCCCGATTGGCCTCTAACATCTCGTACATCCCTTCCTGTCCAGAAGCCGCAGATATGGATTCGCCGGATACAGCAGGCTCGGCCTTCTTTCCATCGTTAGCGTTGGTTGCAATCACCCGCTGATGCTCATCCAGGATGGCCACCTGAAATGAATCCGGTGCAGACAAGTTGGCATAGGCCTGAGCGATGGATTTGCCCTTGATGTTCATGACCAAAAATCCAAGCGGAGACGTATCATCCAAATCTCGAATGAGACGAATAAACGAAACCACCTCGTGCCCATCATTCTCCCCCGTCGTCGAGACCCCACTGTCGTTGTTGCCACCATTCAGCCTGAGCAGATATCGTCCGTTGTGCTTCAGTGCCTGTTCGTACCATGGCGCTTCCTTCACACTGGCTTCCATAAACGTGGGCCATTCCTGTGTACCAACCGAGAATCGGTGCCCCGAATTATCGTAAATATATACAGAATCGATAATTGGAACCGCTTGCATAAGATTGGTCAAATAAGCGCTGACCTTGGACTGTGTCTGTAAATTGGAGTACACATTGCCCTGCCGCAGCAGGTTCTGCAAGTTGGGATCGGAGAAAATCATTTTCGAATAATTGTTCACGTTCTCGATCATCAGATTAACGTTGGTCTCAATAGATGTAATTGTCTGCAATGATGCTTCATTGATCTTTCGCTGCGCATCATTTTCCGAGATTCGATTCAACACCAACGCACTGAACGCCACCGTTAGCAGAATAATGACAAAGTAAGCAAACGGGATTTTAAAAGCCAGCGTCTTGGGCTTGCGTTGAATGAACGCTTTGAAACGGGGAGGCCAACTCTTCTTCATTGCACTGGTGTTCGCTTTTGTATTTGCGTTTACTTCTGCATTGGTCTCGGCATCTGATTGGACTGTTTCTTTTGCTGTTGCTTTCGCTTCAATCGTTGCATCTTCTTCTGCCGCTTCTGCTACTTCTGCTACCTCTGTTGTTGCATCCTTTGCTCTGTTTTGCACTGTAAACCTCCTTTGGTTCCGAGGTGTGATGGGTTTAACGGTTGGGATCGGATGACCTGTTGTGACACCCACCACTATCTCGGATTTTATACAATTGTATATTATAGGACAGTGTAAGGAGGAGGCTCAATTCTTTTTTACTGCTTGAGGATGGATAGATTGAGTGAAGTAGAGTGAGATTTGAGGACCTGATTGTTGTGAATGCAACGGGTAGAGGCCCCTTGAATTGGAACCACAAGGAGCACTGCTTTATACAATATTGAAGGTTCAGATAACAAGTTGTAGTTTGTGCCGGATGGAGAGACATGCGGGGGAGATGCGGAGGGTCTGAATACACAAAAGATGCTGATAAACAATTACCTTGATATGCACATACTTATGAGCAAGATTACGATATCTACGGGCATAATCTTACTACTTACAGAGTGTTGATCGAGTGGTTAAGGTCGGGAAAATCCAATCATCGTTTTCTTGCGTGATGAATTTAATTGGGGAAATGTCGGGAGTAAGCTGCCCTCGGGCAGGACAAGTAAAGAGTTCGTTATGGTGAGAAACAGCGAATCGTGATCAAAGCGAGAATTCGGTAACGCCTTTTTTGGAGGCATATTTCAGCGTGTAGCTTCCTTCTATGCCGTATGGCATCGTAGCGATTTGGATACGGGTGTAATCCAGCCGACTCTCTCTGAGCACCTTTTTAATTAGCGCTATGCTCCGATCCTCGTCCGTTACCACACAGAAAATGTTCATCACATATTCCTTTGGATCACCCACGCGGCTACCCAGATCACATCCATCCACCTCTCCCAACTCCGCCTGGGTCAGAACGGTTTCCAGATATTCCATCACCTTTTCCTTCAACCAATGATCTCGTTTGCTGCCCTGCGCGCTCTTCAGCGGATATTGCACCACAAGCCAGTATTTTTCATTCATTTAGCTTCACCAACCAATCTTATAGGATAGGCATTACGTTATGTGCGAGCACTTGAACGATAAGGTGCATATGTCAGCCTTACATTTCTCCAGTTCAAAATGGCTAGATAATTGACCTTACTGCTTTTTGGAATTGTACTGCCCTTCCATTTGCAGGATGAGGAACATGGTGATGTTTAATGAGATGGGAGCTTAACGTGTCTGCTGACTTTCTGCCAATAGCCACGATGTGAGCATCAGGATTCAGTTGCATAAGCTGTCTTGCGAATAACACACCATCCTCCAACTCTGCCAAAATCGGCGTTCGATTTGTCATCCGGTTTTCAGGAGATTGATAGGGATGAAAGGGATAGATGTTCCAAAATATAAAGTCCGTTGGTTTCCACCTTGAACTGGATAACACTTCACCCCATATGATGGATGCTGTCGGTTCTGCAAATCCATACAGCGCCTGACTGCGGTTAGGTTTGGCGATATTGGGCAGACTTGTTCGGACACCCGGCTCACCTGCAAAAATCATCTGGTGATTCACCAGCGAATGATTCCCGGTAACCATTCGTTCGGACGTCAAGGGTACGCCGGAGAACCTTGCCCCTTGATATCCCACAGCTTCAGCAATAAAAATATACCGAGCCTTGGACATTCGTGGCCCCAAATACCTGACCAAATGTTCAGAACGAATCTCCACCGCTTCGGGGCCGATATCATAACCCGTCACATAATCTCTCCAAGGATTAATCACATTTACTGGCGAGACATATGCTTGTACCCCTGCAACAAACTCGCGGATCTGTTGCTGCGTTTGGCTCATGCTTCTTTGCCTCCTTTGGGAGATTACAGAGTAAATCGGGCTTGCATCAGCTTATTTTACAAAGATTATAGCATAAACAGAAAAACCACCAACCAGAACGCTGGTTGATGGTGGATAGAAACTGTAGAAAACTATTGTGGTATAACTTCTTCCCACTGACCATTGGTGGTTTCTTTGTAGGTAAGAAGGTTTCCATCATACTTTCCCTGAATAAAGTTAGAACCCGCTTCTTTCCATTCCTTAGTAACAGATAGGACAACTTTAGAATTCTGTGAATTTATTAAAATGTATTTCCCTCTTGATAAATTAATCTCAAAGGCTACTGGATAAAAATCGTACCAGAATAGTTTGTCTGATTTCTCTCCCAGTATACCCGCATCACCAACTTTAGAGAAATGAGGACTGATGACTCGAAACCTGAACTCTAACCATTTTAGGGGATTTAAAGGATATTCATAATGACTATTGGGCTCCACTATAATATATGACTTTTCAGGAACCGGGTGTTGAACTTGAACTTTGTGCTCGATTATTTCTTTGGATATTACTCGAAAAACTAAATATACCACTATAAATAGTATCGAAGTAATTACGGGTAATTTAGGCTTGTTCCTCAAAAAAATACTCAATCCAAGACCAATAATTAACGGAAACCATATCCATGGATCTCCCAATGTAATGGCTTCCATAATATATGACTTATCGCTAAGGGGATAGAATGCTGGTAAATCATGTCCCATATAGTCTAAAAATAAGTGTCCAAACAAGACAGACAAAATAGAGGATCCCCAGATTAATTTGAAACTTGTCTTTTTATAGAATAATTTTGTCAAATATGCTATTCCTAAAACTAAAAAAGGTGTAAATAATACAGAATGGGACCACGGAGCTACACTTCTATCCCCAAAAATATCAGGAATTATTCCACACAGTGCACCCGAACATAAACATATCATAAGATTTTTCCATGTATCCCTTGGCAAAAAGCAGTATGCAATTACCGCCCCAAGAAGAGCATGTGATAGAACATGAAAAAACAAATATAAGTACGGATCCAAAATAACTACTCCTTTACTCTGTTATAGAATCAACATTGTGCTATGTAATGTTACACACTATAAAATTAGTTTTTCATAAAATAGACCCTGAGAGTCAAGCCTCTTCCAAAGATCTGCGGGGAGTAGTCTCAGTATGGATGTTACCTAATCTAATTTCTTAATACTAAATTCGAGCACAAATCAACGTAGGCTCCACAAAATAGAATCAACAAGCTATTAAAAATCCTCATAACAATGGATGGCCCGTATGTATTTTCTATTATCATAATTTGGTCTAGTTAAAGCAGGCTATAGATACCTGATATACTTTCTGGGAGCTGCTTTCGACCTATATATACCTTTATTTCCTCCATTTATATAATTCGGGTTATTATAACATAAAATAAAAATCCACCAACCAGAACAATGGTTGGTGGTTTCTTGACTCTAATGGAGGCGAACCATGGCTGTGCAAAACCACAATTCGCCGAAGTGTGATGGTGAAATCGTTTGGGGAGACGGCTCGAAACTCTACAAATTTTCAAAAGCTTCACCTATTTACGACCTTAGTAAATAAATTACGCAGTAATCCAAATAACGGGTCACTTAATGCGCCTCCTGAAAATTGAGAGCTCAAAATTACAGGAATGTCATTAAGATAAAGTAAATAAGAGTATTTTTCACCATTCAGTCGTTTACGAACAAAATCTTGGGCCTGAGCGTTTGCTATTGTAATACCACAAGGCTTGTAATACTTAATTTGATATTGTAAGGAATCCCAAATTAAATCCCCATGCGTATCTAAAATTAAGTTCTTACTAATGTTTTTCGAATTACGCTCACGTACAAAGAGAAGATCACTAAATATTACGTAATCGTCTTTTCTTGTCTTTTGATGCTTTTTAAAAAAATCCGATACCCCCGGCAAACATTCCGACATCTTCAAATGTTCGGAAAAGACGTCAAAATAATCAGGATGTTGCCAAGTTTGATACCAATTCAGGGAAGAATAGAATTCAACAGGTTTGCTGAAGTATCTATCATAAATATAACCTTTATCTTTAAGCTGTAGCTTAACGTTGTTAAACTCGTATGATTGTTCGGCCAAATGAGTGATGGATTTAATGAAGCAATCCTCGATATCCTTACCTTTGGCGGTATCATGATCGGAACCATTCAGACCAAAATGTACCCAAAGACGATTAAACCTAATACCGTCTATTGAAATGGGATATCCTGTGGTTCGACCGGGCAATTGTTTCAAAATACTTTGATTCAGTGTGTAAATCTCTTTCCTCAGCATGTCAAACAGCATATTTTTCACCCGTCGGCCATTTTATTCGTATCACCTAACCCAATAAGGAAGCCCTGTTCTATTAGACAGCATGATGAACCCCTGTCCAGCATTAAAAATTGTAGTTTTGCTTGGATAAGGGTTCAGATAAGCGAACCGTGGCTGTGTAAATCAGCAATTCGCCGCCGCGTGCTGCTCAGGATGTTTGGTGCGGTAGCGTAACTCCCCACTAGTCATCATTTAGTTTCGTCAAAATCCAGCTTTGCTGCGACAACGCTTGTATTTAGCCGTTCCATAGCATGATTAATATGGAATAGATTCATCTCAAGAAATTTAAAATACGAGAACAGGCCCGCAAGGATTATTTATTTTGCGTCTTGATATTTTGGCGAATGTTCAATCTTCTTTTTCCCATCTGTCTGCAAGATAATTTGCCTCATCCCAAGATAAACCTTCGGATCTAAAAGAGTTTCTAATTCTTTCTTTTTGTTCTTCCATTGGTAATTCCCATATAGGAGTACTTTTTTCCCCGTTATCATACTTATGGGCATCTTTAATCTCTACTATCTGGGTGCATGAAGGATATGTAGAACACCCATAGAATTCGTATGATCTCCCATTATTCGTACCACTTTTGTAATTCATTGAATTTTTACACTTTGGACAAATTATCACATTAACACCTTCCTCTTAATTAACCTATTCAACTACAGATAATCTGTAGTTGGGTCCCGAAAATCCTCCTGACAATCTAAGTTGTTATACTTAGTTACTTCGACAATATGTGAGATTTCACCTGCGTGGTAGAGCGAAAATTGAAATGATATGTGAAATCCAAATTAAAGCGATAATACTGAAACCAAGAGGACGTATAGAACCCTTGTCCCGAACCACAAATTGTGGATTTATATGGACAAGGGTTCAGGTAAAAGGAACCGTGGCTCAGTAAATCCATAATTCGCCGCCGTATGATGATGACATTGTTTGGAGAGGTAGCTAGTTAATTTCCAATGAATAGTTAACTAGAAAGTCATAAACATAGTATCAAGGCGTTTCACATCTCTAATAGTGCAATGGAAGTATTTCTTCGGGTTGGCCTATCGCCTTCACGATATCCTCTTGCACCAATACGTCTTGGGCGATCTCAACAAAATCTTGCAAGGCTTCGCGAATGATTTCGGCGTCTGTCTCCATCCCGGATTCCCAGGAGTCCCAACGAAAAAGAACCGCGTTCAAGGCGTCTTGCGCTGCCCAAAACTCACGGTTCTTCCGGTTCTTATTGTATTTGTCGGCTACAGCCCCTTTGACGATCGGAGACAAGGCTGCATTGATAGCTTTCTTGATGTTGTGAAGCAGTCCCTTGGAAACTTCCTCTTCATCCTCGACTTCCTCACGCTTACCCACGCCAAACATTGAAAACCCTGTAATCTCACCCTTTTGGATTTCTTCCCAGGCATCGTCGTCAGTGACCTTCACACCAGCAACCCACGACCCTTTTGCAATCATTTGGTCACCTATCTCCATATCACACGGGGCAATGTAGGATTCAACAACGTATCCTTTGTCAGCGTCCAGATCGTGCTGCTTATCGATGTTGTAGATATGTTGGTTCTCCATGAACAGTGCGCTGCCTTCTCAATCTCCACAGCGTCCATCATGTCGCCATGGGCATCTTCGACATCAGGCTGATACACAACCCCGATAACGATGTGTTGTGTGTCATCCAAAAGCAAGTCCAAATCGCCAAAGTTGAATAGCGTTTTTCCCAGCAGCTTTAATGATGGCAAATGGCACACCATTAGCGCCTTTATCCACGAGCGACAAGTGCGTAATCTTTGCGTCCTTCATTTTGTATGTCATTTCTTCTCTCACCTCCTCTCAGAGAAACATGGTATAATATCCCAAAATAAATAAGGAGTGATTTCATGGCTACTTGGACCCCCATTGAAAATGCTAAAATTGTAGGAATACTGCCCGATTACAGATTGTACAAACAGAATAATAGCGATAGTTCAGCCGCTAAGATCTGTGCTCAAAATCTTGTGAATAACGATGTATTCGGGATTCTAACAGCAAGAATAAATAATAATGTTTCTGAACCGCATGATGCGATTATCCAACACATTAAACATATGGATAAAATAGCTAGTGGAGAAATTCCACCCAATCAAGGTGATGAGTATGCATGGGCTAGTTGCCTCAAACTTTAATCCAGGACCAATTGCATTGTACATCGACAATTGACTATTTCTTTAGCTTCACCTGAAGGATCACCCGGATACATAAGCTTGCTTGACCCCACTTTGAAAGGCTTGTCCAGCGCAACAATCTGGCCATTTGCTTTCCGGTGGGTTTTTCGGGTTCTTGTACCGGCAGCCGAACGCCATTTCTTACCCTTGGCAATCTCGGACTGCTTCCAACCTTCAAGCTTACCGCCATTGGCTGCTGCCGTGCTCATCGTTCGTGATACTCGTTGAGCTCGCTCCATGCTGAAAGGTCCATCTGCACCCGTAGCGGCAAGAGCGCTGATCTCCTGAACAAGCAAAGCCCGCTCTGAAGGCGCGTTCCCTTCATCAATCGCCTTTTCGAAGCTTCGCAAGAGTGTATCCGTTGAAGACTGGTTCATATCGGGTACCAGGCTGCGAATCTCCTTAACAAATTTCTTGGCCGCCTTATTCTTAGTGCTCCACACCTTTTCATCATCAAGCTCAAGCAGCTCAGACTCTCCCGCCAGATTGAACAAAGGTTCGAATGCATCCTGTACCGCCTGTTCAAACAGATCACCAAAGACTTCGGATGTGTGTAACGCAATCATGACCTAACCCAACTCACCGATATCACCAAGAGATTCCTCGCTCAGTTCAGCGATAGCTTCCTGAAGGGCTTCTCCCTGAAGCTCAAGGATCTCCATGATCCGGTCTTCACCCTGCTTGTACAACTCTTCAAGCAACTTGCGTTCCACATATGTCAGCTCAAGACTATCAAGAAACTCATCGTCATCAGCTTTGACAATCAGTTCCCAGCAAGCTTCACACATGAGCGCCCACCTCAGCTGATCCTTTTCGCAGTAATCGCTTAGCGATGATCGAAACACGCTCCTGCAGGTCGTCAGCATCGCCGTTTCCTTCCGGATCAAGAATAGCCGGTTGGCTTCCTGCTAATTGTGCAATCGGAGTATCAAGGTATTCCGGACTGAACTTACTTTCATCAATCGTCGTACCCAAAACATCCTCAGCAATCGGGATCAGGTCACGGACCAACATAATGCCGCGGTCAGCAATAAAGTCCAACATTGCCTTGCGATCTTCTGGATCAATGATGCTCGGTGCTCGAAGAACTGCCTTCACTCGGAAGATTCCCATGGCTGGGAACAACCGCTTGTTGAAAATCTCGTTCATGATCCACTTGCGGTAAGGTTCAAATACTTGTTCTTCAGCGAATGCCAACGCTGCCTGAGCTGTCGCCCGGTTGTAGTCTGAACTTTGACCAACAAGAATCGGCGGTAAGCGGAAGAATGACAAGATATCAGCTTTCTTTTCCTTTCCATAATCAAGGAAGAGCGCATCTTGTTGCAGAAGGTCATTGAGCTTGTCCATCTGGATTGATACTTTCTCGACCTTCTCGTCTAATGGCCCGCCTGTTTCTTGCCCTTTGGCTTCAAGGTAAAGAATACCCCCTTGGGATTGAGATCCTTTGACCTTACTCAATAGCTCCATGGATTGTTGAGTGAGTCGTCCATTCGTCACAGTCAGGATCATGGAAAGCATTCGACCATTTGAGAAATAGGATACGTTCAATTCCTCAGCTTCACGGGAACCGACCACACCAGGCGCGTTCCCAAACCAACGGGGTTCACCGTAGGCCCCGTCGTTGTTAACCTTCAATGGAATAACTTGATTCTCAGGGCCATCAGTACCGAACAGCCGGAACCATACAACCGAAGTTCCCCGTTTCATAGCATATCGACGGGCATAGATTTCCTGTGAAAACTCTTCAACCTGTTTGGTTGAGCTGATCCGTCGTTTGCGTTTAATTGTCGCAAGTTTGCTTTCCTTGGTGTATCGTACATACTTCGGGTCCATCCGGAAGATCGTCGGGAACTCGCTCCCGCTCGGCCATGCAACTTCCATATTGGCCATCCCCGTGCTTTCCAAATCCTCAATAAGCTGGCCTATGATCTCTTCAGGATTATCTTCGAGGTTACAAGTCTCCAAAAAGCGTTCTGCACGGTTCCATTCTTCCTTTGCAGTCTCGTCACTCTCGCCTTGCAAGTATTCCAGCGTGATACCATGTCCAGCAATGTTGCGCTTGTATGCCTCAATACACTGAGGAATGATGTTGCTGTTTTTGACAAGCAGCCTGCAGGATGTAGGATCGTTACCTGATTCAAATGGTAACAGCCCGTGATGATCGTATAAGCTGTCGAATACATCGGGAAGTTGGGCACTGGATGGAATGTGCTTACCTTCCTCTTTCGCAAATGGAACCCATGATGCATTGCCTTCACTCAATTAAATCCACCCCGCTCCCCCATTGTTTTCTTCATGCTTCGATTCCTCCCGTTGCTGTTGTTTTTTCTTAAACCATTCGAACCACTTATCGGCTACCTGACGCACCTGCAAGGCGATTGAATAAGCCATGATTCGGTCATAGTGGCAACCACTGTCGGCTTCTGCCTTGCCCTTGTTATCAATGAACGTCATACACTCGCCGTACAGATCAGGACAGTAAATATCATAAAGCTCATCACGAATGGCTTCTTTGAAATCACTGATCATCACGGGACGGGTTGCCTTATTGGTTTCCCATCCAAGCTTGCCCTTCTTATGAAGGAACAGCAGCGGGTAATGACATGTGTTGAACAACGTATTGAGAACAGATTCCCCGGTGTTGTTATTCTCAACGGCAAGCAATGCTGTGTTGTAGTACAAGCCCAACGTGTGCAGCTTTTTGCCATACAAGTCAGTGTCCCACTTGCCATGCAAAGCGGCGCACATCTCACCAGTGCGCGCATCGATCACGTAAGCAGCGTCATAGTCGCCATCTTCAGTACCTTTTGCTGTATCTGCAGATAAAATATATCGCTTCCCCTGCTCTGGATGGTGATAGATAACCAGTTCCCCCGCATGAGCCGGGACAACCTTTTCTTTAACAAAATCAATTTCATGAATAGCACCTTTCAGTCTAATTGCTTCCTTGAGGCGCTTAATGAATTTGTTATCAAAGATACTTTCACCTGATAACAAGAACGCTTCGTCAGGTTCAGAAGGGTATTCCTGTTCAAACTGTCGTGAATCACCGCCGCAATCGTTCCGGATGGTGTACCGTCGCCATTGCAACTGCTCATCGTCCAGCCCGTATTTTGCCTTCAGTTCCAGTTCATCTTCGCTCAGCTCGAAGCCAGGCGGAACGGGCTTGCGGTAGTCGGGCATCTCGAACCATGCAAAAAAGAGCGGAGAAAAATCATTCTCGCCCTTAACGGCTGCATCCCATATTTGTTTAAACTCTTCCATGCCGTTCGCAGTGGATTCGATAATTCCGATGCTTCCCGGTTCCTTGGATAATGCGGCCAGCAACGACAGCAGATGCCGCTTCTTTTTCTTCGCGGGCCAAAACGCCACTTCGGATGCATGCAGATAATGAATCGTGTCCGAACGGGCAAGCACCCGGCTTTCGGCTGTTTGAACAGTGATCTTTGATTTCAACCCGGGATTCCTTCGGCGGTCTGCCGTCCGGATCGCGGGGTTCTCAAAAGTTAGCTTTTTGGCGTTATTCTTGCGAGTCATCGGCTGAATAACTGATGGCACGCGTTCATAGTAAAGCTGGAACATATCGAACAAGTTACTTGAAGCATCGGAAGACTGAGCAACGATAAAGGCATTCTTTGCTTCCTGTAATGAGGTGAAATAGTAAATCAATGCTTCCGTCACCGTTGAAAAGCCCATTTGCCGAGCTTTTAGAATGATGATCCGAACGGGCTTACCTGCTTCCAGATCCTCAAATACCTTTGTAGCATAACGCCGCTGGGCATCATTGAGGATCAACCGTACCATAGCACCGGACTTGTCCTTGATCTTGAGCATCCGATAACAAAACTGTTCGAAGTCTAACAGGATCGCTTTTAACTCAGCGAGTTTGTCCGGACGTTGCTGCAATTTCCGTTTAATTCGACGACGGTGTTCCTTTGCCAATGCGATTACCAATCTAGATCATCCCCATCGTTATCTTCATTATCTACATCATTTCCGCCTCCACTCTCATCCCCATGACCCAACGCCTTATATTTGTCCAGCTCAAGACGTTCACGGGCGATTCTTAATTTCTCTTCTTCTTGCTGCAAGCTGGCGATCAAATTGATGACCCGAAGCTTCTTATCCCTCGTTTTGACCAAGGCTTCCTCTTGTTTGAGGATCTTGTCCAGCTTGGAAGTGACTACGGTCGTAATCTCGGTGACCTTCATCCCTTCAGTGGTAAGTGGTACCGTGATTGCCTTTCCCGTCTTAGGGCTCAACATAGGAACCTTGTCCTGCCGCTGCATGAGCTCTTGCTTGGTCTTACGTTCTTCGTCAGTCAGACCAGCTTCAAGCAACTTGACCCGTTTCATGTGTCGCCGCTCCTGCAGGGATAACATGATCAACTGTTCATTGAGCTGCGCAAGGGGATCCGTATCGATCTGATCCATCATAACCTGTTCATCAGGCTCCAACGTATCAAGGAAGATCGTTTCATACATCCCTGTCTTGAGCGCATGCTTGTTGCGATATGGACCACCATCGCCACCACGGTTACCCACAGCATTCTGGTTACCCGGTGGAGCACCGCCCCGATTGCCAGATGCATTCTTGTTGCCCTTGGGCGCTCCCCTTGATTTCGGAACGCTCCCATTCGTTCCATTTGGAGCGCTCCCTTTTGAATCACCAAAAACGCTCCCATTCAATTCGTCTTCCCAACGATCCATGGACTTCCATTTGCGTATCCTGGACTCGGGAATAGAAAGAGCGGCGGCGATGTCTTTTAGCTTCATCGTTCGGCCGCTCTCCAGCCACATTAGTTTAGCCTTGTCCCTTTCGGGACTTCTCTCTCTGGCCATTACATTACCACCACCCCCATTATAAGCTTCCGAAGCTTGTAAATTTCCCCTTCCCTTTTTCTATCCAACAGTGTAAATTCAGGGCACGAAGGAGGTGAAGCCCTATGTTAGAACTTGGAGTAACAATTCAAGAAAATTCTAAAGGTGAGTGGGAAATACATACTCCCCCATCTGTCTTTCCGCCACATGGCATTGTTTCAAGACCTTATCCTACAAGAGAAGAAGCCTTGCAAGCAGCCAAAGAAAGAATCTATGAATAATTCATAGTTCGTCCTGCTGAAGCTTGATATCCAATTCGATGAGACGTTCCAGATCCTGAACGGTCTGCATCTTTATATTTCCAACCTGCAGGTCTTTCACCCACTGGGCAATTGATGCCTTAACAATCTTACGGTATTGCTCTTTACTCTCAAGGATACCTTCCATTACAGCGAGTTCATGTTGCAATAAATCTTCATCTGGTGTTCTCATGCGTACCCCTCAGCTTTCCGTTATGATGGAATGCGAGATAGCGGATATCTGCAAAATGCCACGCGTGGCGGGCCGCTATCTCAGCCGGGGGATACCCTGGGTGATGGGGAGGACGTTACAGCGTCCTCCTTTTTATTTTGGATACGGTTTGTGCAAAGGCAAGATCTTACGCCGCATTTTCTTGTTCAACGGCATCAGGTACTTGTGTTTACCCTCAGTCCGGTACAATTCGGCATTGGCATCCAAGTTGTTCCTGATCCAATCGATGCGTTGACTGCCGGTACCGTACTTGCTGTGAATCGATTTGGGATGTGTCTTCTTGCCACGAATGATGAAATAATGCTCCCCGTCCGTCTTCCCTTCATAGATCCAGTTCGTAGCCTGATAGATCCCGCCGTGATGCTTCTGCTCAACGTCGGCATAACTGACGATCAACTCCACATTGGGGGATTGCTCCTTCAAGAACCGGATCGCTTTGGCAAGGATCTCTGACACAAATGATTGATGCTTGGTTAAGGCAACGCGTGTCAACTCACAGCATTCACGCTGCGTCAGACCATATGGAGAACCAATATTCTGAGTCGCCCCACGGCTGAATATAACCACACCGATAAACTGGCCATCTTCCCATGCTCCCACTTTGACCGACTTCCCTGCGGGCAAGCTGCGGCTATAGTGGAAGTTCTCACAGGAAAACTTCGCTGCTTCATGTGTCGCCCAATCCACTTTTAAATCAATCATGTTCGAATTCCTCATTACAGTGCGGACAAGTCACCAGCTTTGAACTCAATACCCCCAAATCACCTTGATCCTCGGAAGTACCCGCATCGAAGTTCGGGATCTCAATCTCACCAAGCATTTGTTTCAGGTCCACATCGTCGAACCCGGACAAGGAAATATCCACGCCTTCCTGTTGCAGCTCAACAAGCAACTGCGATAGGGCATTTTCATCCCAATCACCTGATACCTTATTCAAAGCGATATTCAGAAGCCGTTCCTGCTGATCGTCCAGATCCACAACGGAAAATTGCAGCTCAGTGTGGCCAAGCTCATTAACCATGATCTTATACCGTTGATGGCCACCGACCATATGCCCAGTACGTTCGTTCCAGACAATCGGCTCCACATAACCGAATTCTTCTATGCTGCGGCGAAGCTTTTCGTATTCAACATCCCCAGGCTGAAGGTCAACGCGGGGGTTGTAGGCTGCTGCATTAATCTGATCGATTGGCACGATTCTGATGTTCATGTCCTTACCTCCATTGTTTTATGGCAACAAAAAAAGCACCCGAAGGTGCTTGGGTGCTTTCCCTACATTACAGAATATTTCCCATTATTATTATAAACTTTCCCTTGTCTTACCAAGCGAGTCAACTCATCTTTCAATTTTGCTCGAGTTATGCCTAATGTCGAGATCATCGGATCACTCATTAATTCCGCTATTGAGAATTCATTTCCACTACGTAGCAAAAAGCGAATCCTTTCACTTAATTCGGTTATTTCCGAATGTTTAGAATAAGCAAAGTGAATATTAGAATAATTTGAGATTCGATTGTTTGGAAGAACGACCACTTTCTCCTTCAACGATTTCAACTCACTGTTTAATTTCTCTCGGTCGATAGGCCCTTCATTCTCATATGTCTTCTCAAGTTTTGAAATATAATCCTTCAAGTCCTCCTGACTTTTCGAAATACTATCCATAGTTTTTAAAAGCTGATTTTGAAGTTCTGATAAAGTTTGGAGACTATCATTTGTTTGATTTAAGTTTGACTCTAAAGTTTCAGAAGTGTCTTTTAGATCAGAGATAGTTGAGCGCTGACCAGCTATATCAACAATTGTCATGACAATTGCAACAACTGCTAATACAATAGAAGATGCAGTGGCCGCATTATTTAGCCCTATTCCCGCTTCCTCCTTATCCCAGATTGTCATTGCAAGAATTCCGAGAATAACTAACGTAAGACAAACAATTATGTAAATAAAGTGTAACTTGTTAACATAGCCTTTTGGATTTCGATTTTCCAAACAAATCCCTCCCTCAACACATGATATATCACGTCCTAATTTCCGACAATAAGTTTATTCTGTCTAAGAATTGTGTTGAGTTGGTTTCAATGTTTGGGTGACCATCATACGCATGTGTACGCTCACTCAGACGCTGTTCTCCGCTCTTCAATGGACTGATCCCTGCAAACCCGGACATTCTCATGTTAAGAAGCTCAGAACGGCGCACATTCTGTCATATGAAGGCAAAAGAAAAAGCACCACGATGGGTGCTTACTTCAGTTTCGATTTAAGTACTTCTTTGAAAGATTCTTCAGTTAGGATATTCCTATTTGGAAACTCCAGATCAATGAACCAACCAGATTCTTCGTCGAATAGAAGCCTCGTTGCTGGTGCCTGTTTATGTGGATAATTCTCACCATTAGAATGTGTGATATTGACTGCAAACATTGTATTTAGTGTTTGAGTGATGGTATTTGGTGTAATGTATATTTTTTGCTTGTCGTTAAACTGAAGGGTCAGTTCAGTAAGTCGGCTTATACCCTGAAGGCCGTAGACCGCTTCACTAATTTTCAACTTTTCTGCCCCTTCATAGGGTTCCATCCACTGGCGAATAGTATGAAACAGTTCTATAACTGTTCTCTCATACTTATCTTGATACTCTTGTTCACTTCTAACGTGTTCTTGCTTACTACTCTCTTTTGAATTCAGGAAACTCATAAAATCATCTGTCATTAGTATTACCTCCCTTTTATTAACATCATTCGACAATCAGGAAGGTTTTTCCTCTTTGGGACAAACAGGTCTACTACAGAACTGCTTCACTCCATCTCATCTGCCCCATACACAACCTTTGCATTTCTCCGGTTGCTTGTTGGGGCGTATGCGTATCTTCTTCCGTCTTCTGCTAATCACTTCAATTCCTCCAATAAAAAAAGCCGATCCAGTGAGGGAACGACTTAATTTATGATATGTATGATGTTGTTGTTACGTCCTAAAAGCCTGCGCCCGAAACGGTCGCCGCAAAAACGCTTTGCTCTTTGCTTTAAATGCATACGTACTATGTAACTATAGAGGAAGAACAAGACCATTTTACTGAAGCTACCAAATCCGGGTCAAGGAACAGAAAACGGGTGAGTCCCGATGATCTGGAACAAACCCGTTGTTTCCTGCCAATTGCTTGCTAATTCGCATTTACTAAAACTTGCTGTTTGCGATTTCCTCTTTCTGCTAAAATGGAGTTTTCGCACACCATATAGTAGGAAAGGATGTTTCACATGTTAAATCGGAATGATTTCGTGTCTAATCGGGAAATTGATTTAGAAGAACCATTTGACCTTCCCCTTGCCATGATTAAAGATTACAAATTGGCCGATACTCAGTACGAAATTCTAATGAAAGAAATCAATGCCTTTGAATCTGAACTGAATGAAAATGAAGAAATAGCACTGCAACTGACTTCGTTTGGCCAATCAGTTCTAATGAATGTCACTAGGATCGGGTACCACAATCCTTCTTTGTTGTTCTTTTATGGGTATGTCAACAATCAATGGTCTCAGTTAGTTCAACACGTCAGTCAGTTAAGTTTCTTGATCACTATCGTTCCAAAATCAGATTCTAGCAGACCTGTTAGAAGAATCGGATTTATTCCCGAAAATGAGACTGAGCACGAGGGTTAATTGGAATACTTCTTTTGATCATTCGTTTGTGATATAACTTAATTTCCTTTAGAGAAGAGATTCTCTTTTCAAGACTTCTTTTGCAAATATCAAGCGACTGAATTTGATTTTCAATTTGAGCCGTCGTTCCAGCGGCGGCTTTCAAATCCATACCACATACTTTGCAAAAATTATTCGTCGCTGCGATTTCGTTAATTACACATCGTGGGCACTGATTCATTTGCTCGCTCCTCTCTCTTCTATGAATACATTCCCTTGCGACATATCATACGGAGCATTACCTTGACATGATCATATCGTTGAAGCTCACGGAATGATAATCCTGAAAATAGAAAAAGCGAGAAGAGGAACGCCCCAGTCATATGCCGCATGTGCAACTGTGCGTTTCATTCGCGCCTTTTTCTATGCTCCTAATGTATCACGGAAAAATGGTCAAGTGGGGTTCAACATGGTCTCAAGATGATGTCAGATTTGGTTCACGTTCGGGTCAATAATTCCCTCTCATAATTACATGCTAATGTAGACTATAATGGTACTGTTACATTAATAGAAAAAAGAAAAGAGGTATACATAATGAAAATACTTAGTGTCAGTATTAAAAATTACAAAAGTATCAGAGATTCAGGAAAAATTGATTTACATAACACTCTTAACGCTTTGGCAGGCAAAAATAACACAGGTAAATCAGCTTTCATTGAAGCCATATATAAAGTTACTCATGGTGAATTGGCAGATTATCTCAGTAGTAATTTTGATACAGTAGACTTAGTGATGGATATTAACTTATCAGATGAAGAAATTTCATTATTGAATACTAATGTATATGAGGAATATATATTATTTAAGTTTAATCATTTAAGATTGACTTATCTATATGATGTAAAAACAAATAAATCTTATATAGAAAGAATAGATAGAATTGTTAACGATGAATGCATAGCATTTTATTATTCTGTGACAAATGATCCAGACATAAAATATAGAGTTTTCAACAAAAATCAACATTATTCTGTTAACGGAATTCCTACTTTCTTCAAAAATATTCATGAAATGTTCAAAGACAAGGTTATATATATAAATGGATCAAGATATGTCCAACCAACAGAGAGAACAAACTTACAAAATTATTTGCAAGTTGAAGGAGCAAATCTTAATGCCTTAATCTATACGTTAAATAATAATGCTCCTAGAATTTTCACTAAAATTAATGAATCATTCAAGCAAATATTTAATGACGTTTCTAACATTGGCACCCCAATTAATGAAAACGATCAAACTTATATTAGTATTTATTTTGAAGGGATGGATATGCCGATCCCTTTGTCACAATGTGGGAGTGGTTACACTCATGTTCTTTTGCTATTGTGTGTTCTGTTTAATAAAGAACATAGTGTAGTTCTATTTGATGAGCCTCATGTTTTTTTGCATCCTTCTGCAGAGAAAGCTATATATGATTTAGTAAGTGAAAACAAAGAACACCAGTATATTTTCACTACTCATTCACCAATTTTAATAAATTACCCTGTTGAGAAGCGTTTGGTTCACGTTAGTAAGTCTAATGGGAACAGTTACTATACGCACCTAGAACATATTCAAGAAGTACTATCTGATATAGGTGTAAACAATAGTGATTTTGCTTTATCCGATAAAGTTATATTTGTAGAAGGACAAACCGAAGAGCAAGTCTTCCCTATGATCCTTTCATACTTTGGATTGAAACAAATCGGTTATAATTATAGAATTTTAAATATGAAAGGAACCGGAAAAAACTTTAGCAAAAAGACCGCTATGCGCGAACACAAAGATAAACTGGATTTAGTTCTAAGTGGTGTATCGCAAAGCCCCATACCTTATAAGATAATTATCGATGCAGATGATAAAGCTGACGGCAAACTTCTCGAATTAAGGGAAAGTTATGGAGATAATCTAATTATTTTGGACCGACGAGAGTACGAGAACTATTTTTTGGAATGCTATCAAGAGCTTTTTGAAGTTATTAACCAAGATTCATCAACACCAATAACAGATAAAGAGCAAATAAAAGACCAAGTGGAAAAAATACTATCACTTACCGATGACCTTAAATTATTTCCTAAAGGTTCAACGGATGCATTAAAAAATGTTGTTGGAAGCGAAGTTTTAGAACGTTTGTTCAGAATGTATTCTCTTAATTACAATAAAATAGTTCATGGAATGGAACTTACTCAATTAGTGTTAAACAACACTCCGGAAAAATTAGAATTCTTCAAGAATGAACTGCAAGATTTCATTAAAGGTTAACAATGCAAAAAAGAGAAGCTGACGAGTACTCGTCAGCTTCTTTAGAATTCAGCATCGTCTTGCTCAAAAAATCCAATTAGTTTCAAAGTATTTGCTACACTCTCCAGTCCCTCATCGATTTTGCGCTTAATCGTGCTGTCACTGAGTGCGCGCTGAAAAAATAGAAGCGTTTCTTTACGAGAATATCCTTGAATGTATCTGTACTCAATAGCCTTACGGACTTTCTTCGTTTTTAATTAACCGTTGCGCCCTTTCCAACTGGTGTGTATAGAAGTCATATCTTTTGTACACCCAGCGTTGTTTCTCAATCAGGATCGTAGCGTTTGCCGTCTTGTCAGCATGCAGATCTGTCTGATCGATGCGGCGAGCTGCTTCGCCATCGATGCCCACTTGTTGCATATGCTGCTCGAATTGCTCAAAGTCTCTCATCAAGGAGACCATATCTGTATATTTATCGAGCAGGAACTTTGTCCGCTGGATTTCCTGTTTAGATGCTTTTGCAAAGAGTTCCCCTTGTCCCCATGCCATCGCCATTCCCCTCATTCCCCTTTATCCTGTGATATACTAATAAGAGGAATGAGGAAATAACATCCACTACATCCCCCGCCGTGCCGCCAAGCTCGCGGGGGATATTGATTATACTGGTATAACTTCGTTGCAAAACTCGTCCCACTCCTATGTTTCGCCAAGTTGTAATAAAAAAAGAATCAGATCGGTGGACCATCATTCAGATGCTCACCGTCTGATTCTTTTTCTTTTTATAGTCTAGACTCCGTTTTGGGATTACGTTTAGTATTATTTTTAGTAGCAAAATTGTTAAGAGCATTATGTGTTTTTTGTTTTAAATCATCATCATCAATCTTATCCTGTTTTT
The DNA here is from genome assembly GCF_038004485.1 of Paenibacillus sp. FSL R7-0026. Classification (NCBI taxonomy): domain Bacteria; kingdom Bacillati; phylum Bacillota; class Bacilli; order Caryophanales; family Paenibacillaceae; genus Paenibacillus; species Paenibacillus sp. FSL R7-0026. Next base: position 199,432 of record NZ_JBBORG010000001.1, on the reverse strand, counting down.
CTTTAAAGATAATTAAAATGGCCGATTCCAACACAGGGAACATCAGTGTTGCTTCTTCCTCACTCAGCTCATGAATTCCAGAGCTAAGGAGACCATAAATATTAGAATTATTACTTGTCAGAAAATTAGGAAGGAAATCCTTAAGTAAGATAATTTTATCTTTCATACGCATTTCTCTAAATTCACTTTCATTTTTCCCTAGCTCTAATTGATTATCTCTAAACACGCGATATACTACCTTCTCAAATACCCTTCTTAAATATGTATAGGCAGCAACTCCAGTCCCACTACCATACATGTGGGTAGCCATTACAAAATCCTCAAAACAATTTAAATCATTCATTAACTTTTGGTGCTTATTTATATTTTGTCTAGCGAAATCACTCATAGAAGGAGTTTGACCTATTTTTTTTAACTCAAGTATATTTTTATAAGTGTCCACTTTCAAATTGTAAATAAACATGAATTCGTGGTTCGGATCATGTGAGCATTTTACAAACTTTGTGATTGTTTTATTCTTTAATAGCAAGTTAAGTCTAATAGCCATTGTTATATCAGCCATATTAATACTTGGATCAATATATTCCGTTTCATCATCACGGAAAGATTCTAACATGCTGTCTGCCAGCTCCTCTTCCATTACGTACTGGGAAGGTTGTAATGAATTTGCCCTTTTACAGTAAGGACAGTATTTATAAAATTTTCCCTCCCATCTCAAAAAGTTAATTAAGTGTTGAAAGTCTTCAGAGTAATGGGTTTCGTGTCTATTAATTTTAATCTCATTGTAATTTCCCCAGGGGACTATAGTTGTCTTTGATATATAATTTTTTATATCCAAATTAAATCTCTGATACAAACTTAGCTTAAATAGCAAATCCTCAAATGAATAATCCTTAAAGCTTCCTTTCATAACATCCCCTCCTAGTAGCTTTTCCCACAGTAGGCCGTAAGTTTATGTAACTTATAAAAAAGAACCAGATTGCGGACATCTTTCGATGTTCCAGCTACCTGATTCTTTTTCACTTGGAGTTACCTAAACGCCTTCAACATAGTACTTACTCATTAAGTACCATCTTGGAGGCGAGGGGAGTCGAACCCCTGTCCGAAGATAACGGCACATAAGCTTCTACGGGTGTAGTCACAGTTTTGATGTCACCCGAGTATCGCCCCGTAACCGGCTATACGTTGGGTCAGCCTGATTGTCTTCTTCAGCACACCCCAGGCGGAGATGTGACAGCGTATCCCACTACTAGTTAGCCCCTATCCCTGTCACATGGGCGATGCAGGGTAGAAGCACGCACACAGTTTCTTAGGCTGCGAAAGCGTAGTTTGTTTGTTGTTTGCCGTTTAATAGGCTTTAGCGTTGATAAAGCGGACGCGTCCCCACTACCCGCTACCCATGCTCGAACTATCCCCGTCGAATCCATAAACGCCCCCTCAATGAAGAAGGGCTCCAGGATTAATCCGTGAATACGGAGCAAAGGTGCTGCACATCTTTTTCCTCCAAGGTAAAAAGATGCTTCTTTCAAACTCGACATTCCTGTCTGCTACATGAGTAATCATAACACAGGACACATCACCGAAATAGTACAGATTGCTGGAAGACATTCCAGCAGGATGAGCATGTGTACAAGGTTATCCAATACAACAGGCTCAGTCGTCTACATATTATACCGCGTCACCAATCGGAAGTAAAGTTTACCCAGATTGGATCACGAACAATTGCACCTAAGTATCTTACCCACGATTCAGTCAACTTAAGCAACAGCTAATAATTTAAATTCATCACCACACTTAGCTCCATGCTCCTGTCAATTTTCTTAGTCACACACAACAAAAATCAGCCAACTGCACACTTCGGCTATTCACATCAAATCACCTTCCCCAAATACAAATAAAAAAAGCCTCAATCTTGCCCATTGCAGGACAAACCTTGAGACTCCTTAACTCATACATCAATCTTCCTAGCTTCATCACAAAAACTATCTTATACACTTAAAAGTAAAGCATTTACGCCCAGCGCTCCACTTAACGCGCAACCTTCTGCTTCTCGCGCAGTACCCGTTGGATATCACGTTGAGCATCGCGCTTCGCGGCAGTTTCCCGTTTGTCGTATTGCTTCTTACCTTTACCCAGTCCAAGCAAGAGCTTTGCATAACCATTGCGGATATAGATTTTCAGCGGCACAATGCTGTACCCATCCTGTTTCGACAGCCCGAGCAGCTTGTGAATCTGCACTTTATGCATCAACAACTTGCGCGTACGTGTCGGATCGAGCGGATTATTTCGGTTCCCTTGTTCAAAAGGACTAATATGCATATTGTGAATATGAATCTCACCGTTTCGAATCGTGGCAAATGCATCACCAATATTCGCACGGCCGTTACGAAGAGATTTGATCTCCGTTCCGGTAAGCACCATGCCCGCTTCATACGTATCTTCAATGAAGTAGTCATGGGAAGCCTTTTTATTCTGTGCGAGCACTTTACTCTGTCCATCATTCTTGCCCATGTCCTCACTCCTTCTCCGTAAAATAAGCCGGTACCATGCTCTATAGCAGCGCACCCGATGTTGCACCAAGGTACCACGTGCCAGACCCTAATTGTAGCAAGTACGGCTGTTAAAATCAAGAAAGAGGCGACCTCTGCCGCCCCTCCTCATTACACCACTTTCAGACTGTGCGAAACAACACACCGGCTGAAGTGACTATTTTCTCCAACGCTTAACCTGGAGGAACGAATTGTAATCCATCTCTTCAAGTTACGTTAGCTTTATTTTTTCTTTTTTCGTACAAAAGCTGCCGTGCCGTTACCAGCTGCACCTTTGCTCTTCTTCCGCTTGCGTCGTGGTGCTCCGCCTTCCTGAGCGCCACCAGGAGTTGCATTCTCTCCAATAAATACACCGCTCGGCGAAGTGTTTTTACGTCCACTTCCGCCTTTGCCACCTTTACCGCCGCCCTTGCCGGACTTAAAGCTGCCTTCACCACGACCGCTGCCGCTGTTCAGGCCACTTCCTTGTCCACCGGTTGAACTAGTATCCGAACCACCCGTTGTTGTAGAGCTATATCCGCCTTTACCTGAGCCAAAACCAAAGCTCACCGCGCCTTTGCCCCGACCAGTTGATCCGCCAGCATCACCAGCACGACGCTCACCTTTAGGCTTGCCGCCGCCTTTACCTGCGTATCCACCGGATGAGCCTGCGCCTGCACTCGCTGCTCCACTGCGACCGCCACGTCCACCTTTGCTGCTTTCTTCCGTTGATCTGCCACCACGGCTGGCTCCAGCACCTGTCGAACTGCCTTTGCCGCCACGTGAACCGCTGAATCCACCTGGTCCACCCTTGGCACCGCCGCGTCCGCCGCCGCTACTAGGACGTCCACCTTTACCGCCACGTCCGCCACCGAAGCCGCCAAGACGTTCAGCGCGAGGTTTCATATCCACCATTTCAAAATCAATCGTATACTCTTCCATGCTTACACGTGCTACACGGATCTTCACTTCATCACCGATGCGGAAGACTTTCGAGGTACGTTCACCAATCAGAGCCATATGCTGATCGTCAAAATGGTAATAGTCGTCCGTGAGTGCGCTCAGGCGAATCAGGCCTTCAACCGTGTTCTCCAGTTCAATGAACATACCAAAGCTGGTCACACTGCTGATCATGCCTCCGAACTCTTCGCCTACTTTATCGAGCATGTACTCGGCTTTTTTCATTTTCTCCGTATCCCGCTCAGCTTCTACCGCCACACGTTCACGTTCCGAAGACTGCTGCGCAATATCGGTCATACGTGCTGCCAAATACTCCTGACGATTCTCCGGCAAAGCACCATTATTCTCAATGACTTCGCGAATCACCCGGTGAATGACGAGGTCGGGATAACGACGAATTGGAGACGTAAAGTGACTATAGAATTCTGCCGCGAGGCCAAAGTGACCTGACATTTCAGAATCATACTTCGCCTGTTTCATGGAACGCAGCATCATCGTACTAATCACGGTTTGTTCTTTCGTTTCTTTGATATCCTCAAGCAACGATTGAAGCGCCCGTGGATGAATCGCATTGCCACGTCCTTTGACCTGGTGTCCAAAATTCGCCGCAAAGGCGAGGAAATTTTGCAGTTTTTCCTGATCCGGATCTTCGTGCACACGATAAATGAACGGAACCTTCAACCAGTGGAAATGCTCTGCCACTGTTTCGTTCGCTGCCAACATGAATTCCTCAATGATTTGCTCGGCAATCGAACGCTCCCGTTTTACGATATCTATCGGTTTGCATTCTGCGTCAACAATGATTTTGGATTCTTCAAAATCAAAGTCAACCGCACCACGGCGCATGCGCATAGCACGCAGCTTCAAAGCGATCTCTTTCATCAGATGGAAATCATCTACTAGATCCTTATATCGCTCGAGCAATTCCGGCTCTTCACCTTCAAGAATTTTACGAACGTTGGAATACGTCATCCGCTCTTTAGTTTTGATTACACTTGTGAAAATGTCATGTTTTACAACCTTCATCTGGTCGTTAAACTCCATTTCACATGACAGGGTCAGGCGATCTACCTGTGGGTTTAAACTACAGATCCCGTTGGACAGACGCTGTGGCAACATCGGAATAACCCGATCCACCAGATACACACTGCATCCACGGTTGTAAGCTTCCTGATCAAGCTTGGAATTCTCCTGCACATAATAGCCAACGTCGGCAATATGAACACCCAGACGATAGTTACCGTTAGGCAGCTTCTCTACGTTAACAGCATCATCCAGATCCTTGGCATCTTCGCCATCAATCGTGACAATATTAAGTCCGCGCAGATCACGGCGACCCTGTTGTACAATCTCCTCATCCGTGATGGAGTCGGGTGCTTTCTCCGCCTCTTCTACCACTTCATCCGGGAAAGCTTCAGGCAGCTGATGCTTGCGAATGACGGACAAAATATCAATACCCGGCTCATCCTTATGACCGAGAATCTCGATCACTTCACCCTCGGCTGCCGCACGGCCCTCCGGATAGCTGACGATTTTTGCTACGACCTTTTGTCCATCAACCGCCCCAGCAAAATTGGTACGTGGGATGAAAATATCGCGATTAATCCGTTTGTCATCCGGAATGACAAATCCGTACACCTCATGGCTCTGGAACACACCAACGACTTGGGTCACAGCACGAGTAACAATACGGACGATCTCACCCTCCAGGCGACCACCTGAAGGTCCTTGAGATGTGACTTTAACCAATACCGTGTCACCATTCATTGCACTCTTCATATCATTGGCGTGAATGTACACATCCGGGTGCTCCCGATCCTCAGGAATAAGGAAAGCAAAACCTTTGGCGTGAGCCTGTAAACGTCCACGTACCAAATCCATGCGCTCTGGCATGCCATAGCGATTGTTACGGGTCAGCAAAACTTTACCGGATTCCTCCAGCGTATTAAGCATAATCAAAAAGGCTTTGAAATCAGCTGCATCTTCAATAGCGAAGTGCTGTTCCAACTCCTGATAAGTCATAGGTTTATAAGCGGTTTCCCGCATGAAGTCGAGCAATTGTTGTTCTGTTATCATTAATATATTCACCTCGGGAAACATAAAAGTGTAAGCAAGTCTCATCTCTTTATGTATCGGAATTCTTACCATTTTCATGCAATACAATATCACTGCTGTGAAGAGTGTAGTGGTACAACCATACTATCTCATACCCTAGTATACACGAATTCAATCCGGCCCATCCGTACCTCGCAAAAAAACCACAGTGGCCAGGCGCTCCTCAAAAATCACGCTTTCACGTATCTCTACAGACATTTTATGCGATACACGTGCTGTGCGCATCTGAAAAAGGACTAAATCCGAAAATTTTCTGTACACATGACATTCATTATAGGGAGTGAGTTCGCGTAACGAATAAGCGAGGGACATACCATACATGATAGGGGTGTGTTGCATGTTTAAGGAAGGAAAACCAAACAGAAGTGAGAAGAAGACCGAAAATCATGGAGTCTATAGATTAGATTGTTGGAAAAGTTTGGACGCGTAAGAATTTATTAAAAAACCCCCGTTTCTTCACGAAACGAAGGTTCATCAATTAAGTCATTAGCTTAAGCTATTCATTGAACAACAGTTCCGAATCTTACTTGGAAACCACCGTAACAACAATAGACAAAATCATAAATCCTGCACCCAGTACCACCGTTGCACGTTGCAGGAAGAGATCCAATCCGCGCGCTTTCGTTTTACCGAAAAGATGTTCCGCACCACCGGAGATGGCACCCGCCAAACCAGCGCTTTTCCCGTGCTGCAGCAATACTACAGTGATTAGACCGATCGAAAAAACAACGAGCAGCAATTTCAAAGCAATATCCATTCTTTCCACCTCCTACCCATGTGGGCATACATCTCACCATAAAAACAGTTACTTTAATTGTAACATAGCTATGGTTGTACTACAAGTAGTACAGTTTATACAATGCCCTAAATTTCACCATCTGCGTGATCCTTACGTTATACCATTACTTCGTTGCAATAAAAAAGACAAGCCGGTTACCCGGCTTGCCCGTAAAAGCTGGATATCCAGCTTATTTTTTAAGGTTGTAGAATCCTTTAAGACCATTGTATTGAGCCAGTTCACCCAGTTGATCCTCAATGCGGAGCAATTGGTTGTACTTCGCGATACGGTCTGTACGGGAAGGAGCACCCGTTTTGATTTGACCAGCGTTAGTTGCAACAGCGATATCAGCGATTGTGCTGTCTTCGGACTCACCGGAACGGTGGGAGATTACAGCTGTGTATCCTGCGCGTTTAGCCATTTCGATTGCATCAAATGTTTCAGTCAATGTACCGATTTGGTTAACTTTGATCAGGATGGAGTTACCGATACCTTCGTCGATACCTCTGCCCAGACGCTCAGTGTTTGTTACGAACAGGTCATCACCAACGAGTTGTACTTTGTCGCCCAATTTTTCAGTGAGCAATTTCCAACCATCCCAGTCATCTTCGGACATACCGTCTTCGATTGTGATGATTGGGTATTTCTCAACCCATGAAGCCAGAAGGTCAACATACTCAGCGGAAGTGTAAGATTTACCTTCACCAGCAAGTGTGTACTTACCATCTTTGTAGAACTCAGTGGAAGCTACGTCCATACCCAAGAATACGTCAACGCCTGGTTTGTAACCAGCTTTTTCAATAGCTTCGATGATTGTAGTGATTGCTTCTTCGTTCGAACCAAGGTTCGGTGCGAAACCACCTTCGTCACCTACAGCTGTGTTCAAGCCTTTAGAGCTCAATACGGATTTCAAGTTGTGGAAGATCTCTGCACCTACGCGAAGAGCTTCTTTGAAGCTTGGTGCTCCAACTGGAAGAACCATGAACTCTTGAACGTCGATGTTGTTGTCAGCATGCTCACCACCGTTGATGATGTTCATCATTGGTACTGGCAATGCTTTAGCGTTGAATCCGCCCAGGTAAACGTACAATGGCAGGTCCAGAGCGTCAGCAGCTGCGCGAGCTACTGCCATGGATACAGCCAGGATTGCGTTAGCACCCAGTTTACCTTTGTTTGGCGTACCATCCAAAGTGATCATCAATTTGTCGATACCCAGTTGATCCAATGCATCCATACCGATAACTTCTGGAGCGATTGTTTCGTTTACGTTTTTAACAGCTTGCAGAACGCCTTTACCGAGGTAACGGGATTTGTCGCCATCGCGAAGCTCAACGGCTTCGTGGGCACCAGTGGATGCACCAGATGGAACGATTGCGCGTCCGATTGCGCCGGACTCCAGGTATACTTCAACTTCTACTGTAGGGTTACCGCGGGAGTCGAGGACTTCGCGAGCGTACACGTCAGAAATAATAGTCATTTGTGATAATCTCCTTTAAATTTAAATTTATTATAAATTAGGACCACTTGTGTTTCCCCTTTTCCACTACGTCAGCGAATTGTCCTCTGATCACTGTTATCCCCTGATTCCTTTGAACTTATTTTCATAAGTTGGAATCATGTGATAAAGGCGAAGCCTTTGCTTACGAAGCCAGCTTTCTTTCAGAAAGCTTTTAGCGTTGCTTCTTCGGACAATTTCTGCTTCCTTCGTTCGGGGGTAAACTCCAAACTTCCCAATTTCATATATGTTGTTGCGTAACTTATTTACGGGTAGAGATAACGGATGTACCTGTCATCTCAGCCGGTTTAGGCAATTGCATCAGGTCAAGGATCGTTGGCGCGATATCTGCCAGGATTCCGCCTTCACGCAGGGTTACATTGGCATCCGTAACGATAAATGGAACCGGGTTCGTTGTATGAGCTGTGAACGGACGTCCTTGCTCATCGAACACCATATCCGCGTTACCATGATCCGCCGTGATCAGTACAACGCCGCCTTTAGCAAGTACTGCATCTACAACACGGCCCATGCACTCATCTGTTACTTCAACCGCTTTGATGGTAGGCTCCAGCATGCCGGAGTGTCCAACCATGTCAGGGTTAGCAAAGTTCAGAATGATGGCGTCATGTTTGTCTGCTTCGATCTCGCGAACACATGCGTCAGCTACTTCATACGCGCTCATCTCTGGTTGCAGATCATACGTTGCAACTTTTGGTGAGTTGATCAGTACGCGAGTTTCACCCGGAAGCTCCACATCACGACCGCCACTGAAGAAGAAGGTAACGTGCGGGTATTTCTCAGTTTCTGCAATACGCAGTTGTTTTTTATTGTTCTGTACCAGAACTTCACCCAGTGTGTTGTCGAGGTTTTTAGGCGAATAAGCCACATAACCCTCAACCGTCTCACTGAACAAAGTCAAGCAAACAAAGTGCAAGCCCACAGGGAACTTCGGACCACGATCGAAACCGCGGAAATCCTGGTTTGTGAATACTTGCGACAACTGGATCGCACGGTCAGGACGGAAGTTGAGGAAGATAACGGAATCGCCGCTCTCAACCAAACCTACCGGCTCACCATCCGCTTTGACGATAACCGTTGGTTCAACGAATTCATCAAATACGGATTTCTCATACGATTCTTCAACCGCTTTGAGTGGGTCAGTGTATTTCGGTCCATCTCCATAAACGATGGCGCGGTATGATTTCTCAACCCGTTCCCAACGTTTATCACGGTCCATCGCGTAATAGCGACCTTGAACCGTTGCGATTTTACCTACTCCGACTTCTTCAATCTTAGCGATCAGTTTCTGCATGAAGTCTTTACCACTGTCTGGCATAACATCACGGCCATCCATGAAAGCATGAATATATACATCATTCATTCCTTCTTTTTTGGCCAGATCCAGCATAGCAAACAGGTGGTCGATGTGACTATGTACGCCGCCATCGGACAACAAACCGTAGAGATGAAGCTTTTTGCCGCTTTGTTTCGCTTCGCGAACCGCTTTGACAAGTGTTTCATTGTCGTAGAACTCGCCGTCACGAATGGATTTGGAGATACGGGTCAAATCCTGGTATACGATCCGGCCGGCACCAATGTTCAGGTGACCTACCTCCGAATTTCCCATTTGCCCTTCTGGCAAACCTACAGCTTCACCGCAAGCAGTCAGCGTTGTATGTGGGAATTGGCTCATGAAACGGTCGTAGTTCGGTTTCTTGGCTTGCGCTACCGCGTTGCCTTCCACCGTGTTACGCAGACCAAAGCCATCCATGATGATCAGTGCTACAGGTTTTGGAGCTGTCATCTTACTTCGCCCCCTCAACAAGCGCGATGAACGAAGCCGGCTGCAAGCTGGCACCGCCAACAAGTGCGCCGTCGATGTCGCTTTGTCCGAGGTATTCTGTTACGTTCTCCGGTTTAACACTGCCGCCGTATTGAATACGAACTGCATTAGCTACCGTCTCGTTGTACAGATCCTTCACCAGCGTACGGATGTAAGCAATAACTTCATTCGCATCTTGGGAAGTGGAGGATTTGCCTGTACCAATCGCCCAGATTGGCTCATAAGCGATAACAACTTGTGCCGCTTGCTCTGCAGACAGACCTGCAAAAGCAGCTACTGTTTGCACTTTGCATACGTCTTTTGTTTGGTTCGCTTCACGCTCTTCAAGCGTCTCACCGAGGCAAAAGATTGGAGTCAATCCGTGACGGAATGCTGCATGCAACTTTTTATTAACAGTCTCATCGGTTTCCGCAAAATATTGACGGCGCTCCGAGTGACCAATAATGACATAATCCACACCCAGGTCTTTCAGCATCACGCCGCTGATTTCACCTGTGAATGCACCGTTGTCTTCAAAGTGAAGATTTTGTGCACCAATTTTGATGTTTGTGCCTTTAACGGCTTCTACCAGGGATGGCAGATTTGTAAACGGTGCGCAGATTACAGTTTCCACGCCTTCAACTTCCGCTTTTCCTTTAACTTCCTGAATGAAGTCATTGGATTCGGAAACCGTTTTGAACATTTTCCAGTTACCTGCGATAATCGGTGTTCTCATGGGTTTCAACTCCTTCATGCTATAGACTACTAAAACTTACTTGTCGTTCAATGCCACTACGCCTGGAAGTACTTTACCTTCCATGAACTCGAGCGATGCACCGCCACCTGTAGAGATGTGGTTCATTTTGTCAGCCAATTTGAACTTCTCAGCTGCTGCTGCGGAGTCACCGCCACCAATTACAGTGTAAGCTTCTGTCTCAGCGCAAGCTTCCGCTACTGCACGAGTACCGTGGGAGAATGGCTCGATTTCAAATACGCCCATTGGTCCGTTCCACACAACCAATTTGGAGTTTTTGATTACATCAGCATAGATCTCACGTGTTTTAGGACCGATGTCGATACCTTCCCAATCTGCTGGGATACCATCGATGTCAACGATTTGTGTGTTTGCTTTCGCACTGAAATCGTCAGACACTACGATATCTACCGGCAGGTAGAAGTTTTTGCCCAGTTTTTTCGCTTTTTCGATAAAACCGAGAGCAACATCAAGTTTGGAATCATCCAGCAAGGATTGTCCAATTTCATGTCCTTGTGCTTTGAAGAACGTGTAAGTCAGACCGCCACCGATGATTACGTTGTCTGCAATGTTCAGCAGGTTGTCGATTACATCGATTTTGTCCTTAACTTTGGATCCACCAATGATAGCTGTGAAAGGACGCTCAGGGTTGGAGATTGCTTTACCCAACACTTCAAGTTCTTTCTCCATCAACAAACCGGACACTGCTGGAAGCAAGTGAGCGATTCCTTCAGTCGAAGCATGTGCTCTGTGAGCCGCGCCAAACGCATCGTTAACGAAAACGTCAGCCAGTTCAGCAAATTGTTTTGCCAGTTCCGGATCGTTTTTCTCTTCGCCTGCGTGGAAACGAACGTTTTCAAGCAACAATACGTCGCCATTGTTCAGTTCAGCGATTTGAGCTTTAACAGCGTCACCAACGGAATCGTCAGCTTTAACTACTGTTTTACCAAGCAATTCAGACAAACGCTCAGCTGCTGGAGTCAAACGCAAGGATTCAACCACTTCGCCGTTAGGACGACCCATGTGGCTTGCCAAAATGACTTTAGCGCCTTTTTCAATCAAGAAGTTGATTGTAGGAAGCGTTGCACGAATACGTTTGTCATCTGTAATTTTACCATCTTCGAGCGGCACATTGAAATCTACACGGACAAAAGCCCGTTTTCCTGTCAATTCGATATCGCGTACACTTTTTTTGTTCATCTGTATTTCCTCCGCACCCATGTATTTGGTGGACCAATCAAGAGCTAAAATCCCTCGTCAATCCTGGTGTTTTTGAGAAATTTGCAAAATGTAGATATATAAAGAGCGGAAACAATATAGCATCTGTTTCCGCTCTATGTTATTGCAGATATTACTTAATCATTTTTGCAAAGTGCTCCAAAGTGCGAACCAATTGTGCAGTGTAGGACATTTCATTGTCATACCAAGCTACAGTTTTAACCAATTGTTGGTCGCCAACAGTCAGAACTTTAGTTTGAGTTGCATCAAACAGGGAACCGAAAGTGATTCCTTGGATATCGGAAGATACGATTTCGTCTTCTGTGTATCCGAAAGTTTCTGGATCGGAAGCTTCTTGCATAGCTGCGTTAACTTCTTCAGCAGTTACTTTTTTGTTCAGAACAGTTACGAGCTCAGTCAGGGAACCAGTAGCTACTGGTACACGTTGAGCTGCACCATCAAGGATGCCTTGCAGTTCTGGGATTACCAGACCGATTGCTTTAGCAGCACCAGTTGTGTTAGGGATGATGTTTTCAGCTGCTGCGCGAGCACGACGGAAGTCACCTTTAGGGTGTGGAGCATCCAACGTGTTTTGGTCGCCAGTGTAAGCGTGAATTGTAGTCATCAAACCTTGAACGATTCCGAATTTGTCTTGCAGTGTTTTTGCCATAGGTGCCAGGCAGTTTGTTGTGCAAGATGCGCCGGAGATTACAGTTTCAGTACCGTCGAGGATTTCATGGTTTACGTTGTAAACGATGGTTTTCATGTCGCCAGTAGCTGGTGCGGAGATAACAACTTTCTTAGCTCCACCTTTCAAGTGTTTCTCAGCTGCTTCTTTAGTTGTGAAGAAACCAGTACATTCCAGAACGATATCTACGCCCAGGTCGCCCCAAGGAAGTTCTTCTGGGTTACGGTTAGCCAATACTTTAACTTCTTTGCCGTTCACTTTGAAGAAGCCATCGTGTACTTCAACATCGCCATCGAAGCGACCTTGAGTTGTATCATATTTGAGCAAATGAGCGAGCATTTTAGCGTCAGTCAAGTCGTTGATTGCTACTACCTCGATGCCTGCTACATTTTGAATACGGCGGAATGCCAAGCGTCCAATACGTCCAAAACCGTTAATACCTACTTTAATCATGAGTAAGTTCCTCCCAAGTTTTGATTAATTTTTTATGAAACTTATATATTCAAGACAGACGGTGAAGTCCGTCAAGACAACAATAGTTGTGATGCAAAGTAAAACCTTATTCCATTTCAGCAACGATGACTTCGGCAGCAGCCTCATCAATAATCAGAATATCTTCCTGACCAAATCGCAACACGGAATGTATAGCAGCAGCTTTGCTTTTGCCACCTGCAATTCCAATCACAACATCGGTTCGTTCAATATCCTGAAGTCGCATACCCAGTGTAAGCATGGTATGTACCACCTTACCCTGATCATTAAAGTAATAACCGAAAGATTCAGATACGGCCCCTTGCTCCTGAAGTTCATCTATAATCTCCGTCGCAAGTTTACGTCTTTTGGCCATCTCTACGGCATCACCAATTCCATGAATAACAATCCGTGATTGCCTGATCAGCTGCAGAATCTCCTGAACACTAGGGTCCTGGATTAATGATTCATAGGCATGATCACTGAGCAAATCCGGTACATGCAGGAGTTTGTATTGCGCCCCTACCCGTTTTGCCATTGTGGATGCGATCGTATTAGCCTGAATTTCAAGGCTTTCTCCAAGTCCACCGCGTGCTGGTACGAACCAGACACCTTTTAGCGATGTTGGCGGGTTTAGTTGCTCTGCGACTTCGGCCGTTGTTGATCCGCCAGTAACGGCGACAACGTCGTTGTCACTCATGATATTGCCGAGAGCCTTCGCTCCGGCTCTGCCCAGTTCCCTTTTGGCAAATGGAGAAACGTCCGAATCACCAGGAACCACAACTACCTTTTGCAGACCGTAGGCTTGCTTGATGCGCTCTTCCAGCTCGGATAATCCGAACAACTCTTTGGCTACGGGCTCTAACTGCTGCAGCAAATCATACCCTGCCTCGCTGATCTTCATTCCTGCACTGTCAATTTCAATAAGTCCCTGAGCCTTTAACAGATCGGTCTCAGCCCTCAGAACCCGCTCGGTCATCTGCATGGAATTAGCTAACGTTCTCCGTCCGATCACATCCGATAACATGATCTGTTGCAGAATCGTATACCTCTTTTTCAAGATATCCATGAGATCAGGCAGAAGCTGCTTTTGTACTTCTAAAATCGTTCGCATGCTTTCCACTCCCGCAAGTTCTCGTTCCAAGCTCTCTTTCGTGGCCCTAAAACGTCCCGGGTTAACTTTTTAAGTCCCACGTCTATTCTACCTAAAACTGACGTGACATGCAAGTGTTTCAACGTGTTATTTCGACACGCATTCAGCGTTTGTACGCGCCTATTTTCACAATCCTAGACTTCCATGATCAAGGACTAGCTCACGCATACCATATATAGAAGAAACAAATGAATTCAATCTACATATCGCTCAGAATCACATTTCATACGGCATGTCCAAAACCTCTAATAGCATTTACTTAAATGCACTCTTTATCCACTCTTCTTCATCATGATCATTTTTGGGTTAATCCAAACCAATACCACAACGAACTGCTTGCAATTAAATATTTCATGAGCTATAATCATTATTGCTGTCACATAATGTGCGCCCGTGGTCCAATGGATATGACGTAGGCCTCCGAAGCCTGAGATCCAAGTTCGATTCTTGGCGGGCGCGCCATTTTTATTTAACAGCTCATAACCCATTTAACCAATGAAACCGGAAAGGTTTCTTTTTTTTGCAAGTTAGTTTGACTTTCTTTGACTTTTTGTTTGGAATTGTTTATTATGTGGGTAATACGGTAACAGTTTAAGTATAAACACCAATAACATTTACATTCCAAGGAGGTTTTTCACGTGAGTTTTATTCCAATGGTCGTTGAACAGAGCAACCGGGGTGAGCGCGCCTACGACATCTACTCCAGATTGCTGAAGGATCGTATTATTTTCCTTGGTAGCGATGTTAATGACGTAGTGGCTAATGCCATTATGGCACAGATGTTGTTCCTGGCTGCGGAAGATCCGGAGAAAGACATTCACTTATACATCAACAGCCCAGGCGGATCGATTACAGCCGGTATGGCGATTTACGATACAATGCAATTCATCAAACCGGATGTATCTACCATCTGTGTAGGTATGGCGGCTTCCATGGGTGCATTCTTGTTGAATGCCGGTGCAAAAGGTAAACGTTTTGCATTACCAAACAGTGAAATTATGATTCACCAACCACTTGGTGGTGCACAAGGTCAGGCTTCTGACATCGAAATCCGTGCTCGTCGCATTTTGAAAATGCGTGATACGTTGAACCGCATCATCTCTGAGCGTTCAGGTCAACCTCTGGAGCGGATTGAGAAAGATACAGATCGTGACTACTTCATGAGTGCTGCTGAAGCTGCCGATTACGGTATCATTGATAAAGTTATTGAAAACGTAGGTTCCCAAGGAATCTAAGTGTTAGTTAGACCACGGTCTACGCGTTAATATATCAATACCTAACGTAATCAGCAACACCTCATTGTGTTGTCTATACGAGAAGAAGCCCTCATCATGATCATGATGAGGGCTTCTTCTTTCATTTTATAAGAAAAATAACTTAAGAGTGCATAATAATGATTCTTTATTTGGTTCCCGTTACATCGCTAAATGGTTCTGTTCCTTTAGGAAGAATCTCTTTATACGTAAATGGCATTTCAGGGAATCCCTCTGCGTACGCTGTATACTCATACAACTGGAAGAACACAACTACACCCGTTGGTGTCACATAGTAATCTTGATCTTTATTCAACCCTTTATAACCGTCGAGGTATCCACCGCGGGCTTTCAGTTGCTCACCCACTTTTTTACTCAACGTCTCGCGCATAGTTTTGTTATTTTGCAGCACATCATCTAACGTAAGCTCCTTGCCTGTCTCCAGTGCAAAGGTGTGGCCCGTACGGTATGTCATGCCATGAGCGCCAGCATAATCTTCGTACCGCTGAGTAATGAGTCCCAGCACGCCTTTTTCGTTATACGTCACTACATAAGAGCTCTCAAATGCATATGGACGATTGGCTGTTGCACCGCCGAATTCAGATGTCTGTTTCTTGAAGTCAGCTACATAAGCATCCACTTCGTCTTTCAACACTTTGTTGATCGCTGCTTCAGCTTCTTTGCTGGCAAGCCCACTCACCTGTGGATATTGAACATCTACTTCAGCATTTTTCACAGTGACATTAACTGTTGCCGCTTTAATTTTAACGTTATTTTGTTTCACCTTGCTGAGTGTCAACGTTTTGGTTTTGGCATCCCAATTCCCCTGTACACCCAGATAATCTCTCATTGCCGAGAATGGGATATATAATCTGCCGTTGATCAGCTTTGCGTCCACTTGAGGATAATAGTTGTTGATTCTGACACTTGGTTGACCGTCCATAAGACTAATTGTCATCGTGTTATTGGCTGCTGTCAAAGCGTACTCTTTGGTTTTCGCATCATATTTCAGGGTTCCACCTGCCACATCTTTAACTGCCGTAAGAGATACCCAAGTTGAGCCACCTTGAAGAAGTCCTTTTTGAGTCAGTGTTTTTCCACCCGATTTCAGAGTTACCTCAGCCGGGGTTGTCACTTTCGAGGATACCGATGCTGCTTGAACCGAACTATCCTGCCACACCGAACCGCTACCTACAATAATTCCTGCCGCAAGCAACGCACTTGTCCATTTTTTCCATGATGTCATATATAAAACTCCTCTCTGAATTCACAATTAGGGATCATTGCGTATGTAATTCTGACCTGATCGCATATCTCATACGCTCACCTCTTTATTATAATTAACCCGATTTCGGAAAGGTTTACAGCTCGAGTTACAATGTTGATGAATATCAGGCAGAAAATATATAGGGATATGACCTTTTTGTCACGAACAACTATACAAAAAAGATACCAATAAACAGCATTTCATGTTGCTTCGAATAAAGTTCCCTCCTATCTAACTTCATCAAAGTTTGCTTTTCCAACAAAAAAAGACTCTGTCCACAGGACAAAGTCTTTGTCATTATTTCGCTGTACCCCTTCAAATGACATTTGAAAAGGTTTCTGAGCTTACAGTCCTTAGTTCGATCTTTTATTTCATTTCATACGTGATATTCAGGATTGTGCTTACTTTAACCTGGCCTGTTTCAATCTCAGTGCCACCTGCTGTATCTTGTGCTTTGGACATCAACGCCTCGCTTGCATAGAATACAGGCACATTGGCATCACCTTGGCTTACAGAAAGAACAGCACCGAGTTGACGTTTAACTGCTTTTGCAATGGCGCCCGCTTTCACATCTGCATTGGCAACAGCTTTCTCAATCACTTGGGACTCATAACTTTCCGGATTTTCTACAGTAAAGCGCACGTTTTCAATATTGTTGGCACCCGCACCCGAAGCAGCATCGAGCAACTCGCCGATCTTATCCATCTCACGATATGTGACAGTCAGCGTATGATGCGCTGTATAACCTTTAATTTGTTGTCCGTCTTTTTCGCTATACGTATAGTTAGGTTGTACAGAGAACTGACTGGTTTGGATGTCATCTGCACTGATCTTCCACGTATTCTTCAGCAAGTTGGATACCTTTTGAACTTTGGCAGCATTCGCTTTTTGAGCAGATGCAGCTGTCTCTGCAGTACTGTTCACACCAATGGACAGATAAGCGATATCAGGCTTCACCTGAATCTCACCTTTACCCACAACATTAATCACATTCTGTTGTACTCCCTGAACCTCTGCAGCGTAAGCATAGTTACCTGGTGCAACCCATGCTGTTCCTCCAACAAGCAACGTACTTGCCACCAGCACCGCACCAAACGGTTTCATCCATTGTTTACCCATCACGATAGCCTCCTTATGTGTTAACATCTCAAACTTTAATCGATTTGATACCTTAACAGACGGGACAAATTCCATAATGTTGCACTTGACGATAGCATAAACGTGAAAAACGCAAAAAAGCCCCTTTCGGGACTTCTTCATTGGATTGATCATATCTTATTGGTTTTCGAGCTCTTCCTTGCTTACCAGACTAACTAAAGCGTTTACAGCCTGTTCGGCATCCGCGCCTTCTGCACTAATCTGGATTTCCGTACCTGTGCTAATTGCAAGGCTCATGATCCCCATGATACTTTTTGCATTAACTTTTTTGTCGTCCTTCTCGACGAACACTTCAGACGAGTACTTATTCGCTTCTTGAACGAACAGTGCTGCAGGTCTGGCATGGAGACCCGTTTTCAAACGGACAACTACCGGGTGCTTTGTCATGGAAACTTACCCCCTATTATGAAATCTGGACATTAAATACACAATTATATTTATACAACATTATACCATTAACCCGTGCAGGACACTAGAAGAAAAAACTCAGGGTGCTTTGACGGACATTATCTTGCCCTAATTTCATCTTTTGCACAGCGCATCCAATGACCTAAGTAAGTCCCCTAGATCCTTAGCGGTTAACTTTCCCGACCCTTCTGTTCAACAGAAACAGCCGACCTTGTTACTTTACCCTACTCCGTCTTAACCATAACGTTCTGTGCGTACTTTCTCAGCCAGCTCATCAATTTTACGAAGCCGATGGTTCACTCCTGACTTGCTGACTGTACCTTTAAGGAGCTCGCCAACTTCCTTCAAGTTAATATCCGGATGAGCGAGTCGAACCTCCGCCACTTCTCGAAGCTTCTCAGGCAACGATTCCAGACCAACTTCCTTTTGTAACAACCGGATATTATCGATTTGTCTTACCGCCGCTCCAATGGTTTTGTTCAGGTTGGCGGTCTCACAATTGACAATTCGGTTAACGGAGTTACGCATGTCTCGCATAATTCGTACATCTTCAAACTTGAACAAGGCCTGATGAGCACCAATGATGCTGAGCAGCTCAATGATTTTCTCGCCTTCCTTAATGTATAGGATGAATCCTTTTTTCCGTTCTATACACCGTGCATTCAGATGAAATTCATTGGCCAGGTCAACTAGTGCCTGACAGTGCTCCTCATACATGGACGCAATCTCCAGATGGTAGGAAGAACCTTCCGGGTTATTAACCGATCCACCTGCGAGAAATGCACCGCGAAGATAGGCCCGTTTACAACAGTTTTGCTGAAACAACTCCGTACTGATCCCTGGGGTAAAGAGAAAGCCCTCAGATACAATATGAAGACTATTGAGAATCTCCTGTACCATGGTTGGAATACGAACAATATATACATTGTTCTTTTTCAGCCGCATTTTTTTGCGGACCAGTAATTCCGTATGCACTTGAAAATGCTTTTTAAGCAGAGAGTATGCCCGTCTTGCAATCGCGGCATTCTCCGTCGAAATATCCAAGATCACTTTTTTATTCGATAACTGCACTGCACCAAGCATACGGATGAGGGCTGAAAGTTCCGCCTTTTCGCAGCACGGTTCGCTCTCGATCATGGTTAATTCTTTTTTGGTCTGTGCTGCAAACGACATGGGACTTCACCTCTTCCGTAACATCCAATTTTGTACCAGTTGGTAGATGTGATGACTTAACTTGTCGGCATCATGACGCAGATAGGTTTTGAACAGAACAAGAGTATCTGCAACCACCTGATAACCAGCACTTTCGAGTACATTCATATCCAGTACAACCGGTTTTGCTCCTTTTTCCGCATACTTATTTTGCACTTGCAGCGGAATATCACCATTATTTACGATAACATAGTCGAAGAGCTGATGACCTATATGCTCGTGTACCGCCTTAAGGTGGTCACTTACCGTATAGTTATCTGTTTCTCCCGGCTGTGTCATCACATTACAGATAAACATCTTCACCGCATCAGCCTCTACCACAGCCTCAGCCAGCTTTGGTACGAGCAGATTGGGAAGGATGCTCGTATAGAGGCTGCCTGGCCCGATCAGAATAGCATCAGCTTGACGAATGGCCTCTACTGCCTCTGGCAACGGCTCCACGTGATCCGGTTCAAGGAAAACACGTTTGATGCGTCCGCCCGCCTCAGGGATTTTGGACTCACCTGTAATAATTGTCCCATCTTCCATCTCGGCATGCAACACAACGGCCTGGCCTGCGGCTGGCAATACCTCACCTCGAACGGCAAACACGCGGCTAAGCTCCCGCACTGCGGTCACAAAGTCGCCCGAAATATCCGTCATTGCAGCCAAAATCAAATTACCCAAGCTGTGGCCTGCAAGCCCCGCGCCTGTATTGAAACGGTACTTCAACATATCTGAAAGCAATGGTTCTACATCAGCCAGTGCCGTAAGCACGTTGCGAATGTCGCCCGGAGGCGGCATCTGTAGCTCATTGCGCAGGATGCCTGAACTTCCACCGTCATCTGCAACTGTGACGATGGCCGTGATATCCAGCGGCTTCTCTTTCAAACCGCGCAACATCACGGACAATCCGGTTCCGCCGCCCATTACAACTATTCTCGGACGTTCTCTTCGTGGTCCGGCCTCTTTCATCCCTTCACCCTCTTCAATGACGGTCCCGGTCAGCGTCGCGATGGCTCACGGTAACAGCTTCTGTCTCGCTGCTTCCCAACATCTTGCCCAAATATTCCGATATTGCTACCGAACGATGCTTGCCTCCGGTACAGCCGATTCCAATAATAACCTGGCTTTTGCCTTCCTTCCGGTATTGCGGAATCAGGAAATGCAGCATATCCAGCAGCTTGGTCAGAAACGCCTGTGTCTCTGGCCACTTCATAACATATTCGTACACATCACTATTCTGTCCCGTATTTGGTCGCAAATGATCAATATAATGCGGATTCGGTAAAAAACGTACATCAAACACCAGATCAGCATCAATCGGAATGCCATACTTGAATCCAAACGACGTAATATTCACCGACAACATTTGGCTTTCCAAATGAGAAAAGCGGGATATGATGCGTTCTTTCAGTTGAGCAGGCTTCATTGTACTAGTATTCAATACCTGAGTCGCAGAGTTTTTGAGTTCCTCCAACATCTTGCGTTCCAGTCGGATGCCGTCCAGCGGCATGCCCTCAGGAGCCAGAGGATGTCTGCGCCTGCTTTCTTTGTAACGCTGAACAAGTACAGAATCTGTAGCATCCAGGAATAAAATTTCGCAATGAATGGTAAAATGATCTTTAATATAGTTCAAAGACTCGGACAGAGCCGTAAAGAATTCACGCCCGCGCAGATCGATAACCAATGCAACCTTACCAATCTTGCCGTTTGACTGTTCAATTAGTTCCGCAAATTTCGGAATCAATACCGGCGGCAGATTATCCACACAGAAGAAACCCAGATCCTCCAGGCTTTGTACTGCAATGGTTTTACCTGCTCCGGACATGCCCGTAATGATAATGAGCGTGGCGCCTGTGCCTGGTGAGCCTTCACCTTCAAGCATAATTGTCCCCTCCTTATCATATTGCTGTCTTCATATATTGTTACGAGGTCACTAGGAACGCAAGAGAAGACCTGCTGCACCTACAATACCTGCATTATTACCAAGTGTAGCTTCCAGAATCTGAACCCCTTCTTGCAGTGGTTCCGGTGTCAGCTTAGCAAATACGGTACGGATTTCATCAAACAAGAAATTGCCCGCTTTGGATACACCTCCACCAATAATGAACATCTCCGGGTTAATGACAGCTGCTACAGTAGCCATGGATTTGCCCAGGTAAAAGGCCGCACGATTCACAATGCGTTGTGCCACTTCATCGCCTGCCTTGGCAGCATCAAATACTTCTTTGGCTGCAATCTTGTCGACGAGTGCCAGTGACGTATGATCACCGCGCTCTACGGCATCCTTCGCCATACGGATAATTCCTGTTGCAGAAGATACTGTTTCTACACATCCCATTTTACCACAACCGCACTTGATGGCTTCCAGATCAGGTACAACGCTGATATGACCCAGTTCTCCCGCCATACCGGAGAAACCCTGATAGATGTTGCCATTCAAGATCAAGCCTCCGCCAACACCCGTACCGAGTGTATAACATACGCAGTTGTCTACGCCTTTGCCGGCACCTGCCCATACTTCACCCAGTGCAGCCACGTTTGCATCGTTATCTATTTTGATTGGCTTGCCCAGACGTTCTTCCAGAATCGAACGAATGGCCACATTCCGAAATCCAATGTTAGGGGCATGAACGATAATTCCCTCGCGTACATTCGTGAAACCGGCCACTCCAGCACCTACACCCTCAAGCTGTTCCCAACTGTAAGGTGATTCGGCTACGATATGTCGGACATACTTCTCGATGTTGGCGATGACCGTGTCTACGCCCTTATCCACTTCAGTCGGTCCTTCATACGTATGCATTAGCTGACCTTGTTCATCGCATATACCGACCTTGATTGCTGTTCCGCCGAGATCGACCCCAACGTAGATTTTCTCAGACATGCTGCAAGCCACCTTTATCTATCTAAAATAGTTTAAGTCCTACGTACCAACTATAATTGAAGGATACGCCTGGGTCAAGACGATAAGACCTTGCACGCATCATGCTTCACCAGGGTTGTGAACTACATCACATAGCATTTTTGAATACGTATACAATCTTATTACCTTCATTTATAAACGCACGCTTAATTCCTTCCTCCATAACAGAGGAAGCCTCAACTCATGATATTGCATCTTCACTCGTTCCATTCATAAAAGATCAACATCGCCCCCTCAGAGTGGTGACTCGTCTTATGCACCCCACCACCTGCCATTCTCATGCAGAAAGCTATCTAATGGCGGTTTTGCCAACAAAAAAGCGCCTTCCATAGTTGGAAGACACCCTTACTTTTCCAAAAGAATCTGATGTTGTTTGACTTGGTTGAGCTCAATTAAACTCGGTCGATTTTCTACGTTATAACTTCGATTCCACACGTACCGGCTCTTCTGTCTTTTCCATCTTGTTCACATCCAGAATATCAAGCAGGAAAACAAAGATCGGAATACCAATGATTAGTCCCCAGATCCCCAGGAAGTGTTGCGACAGAATTAGTACGATAAAGGTGTAGAACATTGGCAATTTGGTCTTGTGTGCCATCAGTTTTGGATTCAGGAAGTACGTCTCCAAGGCATGAATAACAATAATCATGATGATCACAATAATGCTTAATTTCAGTCCACCCATCTGATACCCAATCAGACAGAGCGGTACAAGTGAGATGATAACCCCCGCAACGGGAACCAGACTGAGCATGAACACCAGAATGGTCAGAGCGAACAGATACGGGAAACCCAGAATCCATAAGCCCAGTATCGTCAGCACCGTATTAAACACCGCAATAAGAAGCTGTGCCTCAATGACTTTACCAAAAGAAGACACAAACTTGTCTCCCAGATAAGCAACTTCATTGTAGAACCATCCAATTTTACTTGTTTTGAACTTGGACGTGAACTTGGATATCTCCTGCTTCTGCAACAAGAAGAACAGACTCAGAATGATGACGAGCAGAATAAACTCCAGCCATTTGCTCAAAGCGAAAATATATTTCAATGCATCATTGGTGTAATTTTTAATATCGAAGGATTGAAGATAACCCGCAATTTTGGATGCAAAATTATCACCGTCAGCACTATCCAGAAATTTCATAATCTCGTTCGTCAACTGGACGACCTGATCCACGATCCGTGGTGAATATCTGGAAATGCCAAGCACAATGACTGCGATCACAATCATATAGAGCAGGATGACCACAACTTTATAGTTGATTGGAAACAACCGATTCAAACCACCTGTAATGAAATGCTGTAACCTGTTCATGACATACGTCACCAGGAACAACAGCAGAATCATGTGCAGCATACTCCCCATACTGAACAAAATTAAACAGAACAAGAGCAGGATCAAAAATCGTCTCACTGTCGCATTCTGTAACCAATCTTTTATCATTTCCCCCAAAATCTTCACCTCACAGCTAATATGCCCTATATGTATACGATCTCATGCCCACTGTAGTTTCAAAAAAAGAGAAGCCTTCCGGCTTCTCTCATTTCATGAGACTTCCCGTTGTCTCTTATTCCCAGCATATGCCTAACCTCACGCATGCAATGCTTATTTATCCAACGTTTCGCTCCAATCATGGACAATGCTTCCTTCAAGGAACTTCTCACAATCCATCGCGGCCATACATCCTGATCCTGCAGCTGTAATAGCTTGACGATACTTCGTATCCTGAACATCACCACAGGCAAAAACACCCGGAATATTGGTCTCCGTTGTTCCCGGTTTAACGACAACATAGCCATGTTCGTCCAGTGCGATCGCATTACCCAGGAATGCGGTATTCGGTGTGTGACCAATGGCAACGAATACGCCATCTGCTTCAAGCAACTCTTCCTGCCCCGTCTCGTTGTTGCGCACCTTCAGCCCTTTGACACCCAACGCTTCTGGTACGACTTCGAGTGGAGTACGGTTCAGCGCCCACTTCACCTTTTCATTGCTGCGAGCCCGATCCTGCATAATCTTGGATGCACGCAATTCATCCCGGCGGTGAACCAATGTCACGTCTGTTGCAAAACGAGTCAGGAAACTCGCTTCTTCCATCGCGGAGTCTCCACCGCCCACGACCACGATTTTTTTACCTCGGAAGAAGAAGCCGTCACATGTCGCGCATGTACTTACACCACGTCCCACATTTTCCTGCTCGCCCGGAATACCGAGATAACGAGCGGAAGCACCTGTGGAGATAATGATCGATTCAGCTTCCAGTTCACCGATTCCTCCAACTTTGACCTTGAAGGGCGGTTTGCTGAAATCGACCTCTTCCACCCAACCGTTTTTGAATTCCGCTCCAAAACGTTCAGCTTGCTTACGCATGTTGTCCATCAGTTCCGGACCCATGATACCTTGCGGGAAACCGGGGAAATTCTCAACTTCCGTTGTTGTCGTCAACTGACCACCCGGCTGAAGACCTTCGATAACCAGTGGTTTCAGATTAGCACGAGCCAGATATATCGCTGCTGTCAGACCCGCAGGTCCCGTTCCGATCACAATCGTTCTGTATTTAGACATATAGATACAGCCTCCTTAATTAAGGTGAGAATGTGTTGTACTAGCGATGAACTTGCCAAGATGATATCCTACAGGCGTTTACGAAGTCCATTCGTTAAGTTTACCCGTTTTCCCGGTTGTTGTATCCTTCACCTGATGATGTCTTTCTGAAAACGAGTTGAAGCGAACTTTCTATACTAGTGGTGGCTTGCTGTTACAAACCGAATGAATCTGTTTAGCATACTTGCTAACCGTTGATGCCGATATCCCATACCGCTCAGCAATGCTTTGATAGGTAACGGGCCGACTGTGATTCTTCGCTGCCAAGTATTCAAGTCCTGCAGCCCAACCCTCAATCTGCTTCGTACCCGGAACCTCAGGATGTACCCGGGATACATAATCCGTCCAGAGCCGTTCCATCTCGTGCTGCAACTCAGCCTTTGCTTCAGACATCTGTAACGCACGATCAACAACAGCCTGCCAATGGGAAGTTGATCCAGTGTCCGATTGCTCTGATGTGGATGGAACCTTCCCAATAGACTTCAAGGCTACAGGAGAAAAGGGGCGAACCACCTGAGAATTCCGATCCTCATGTTCAGCCGATTTCAATCCGTTCAGTACAGTTTGTGCTGCCTCAAGCAGATCCTGTTCTTCTCCAGGCTCTTCAATAAAGGATTGCAGAGCCTGCTGCACCTCATAGTCACCGATCATCCCAAGCGCATGAATAACCTGTAGCTTGGTTGCCCGATCACCATGACGCAATGCCCAGAAGAAAGATGAGCGAATCAGTGGATCATTTTTCATTTCTTCAGGTATGCCACTACCATAGTTCTCCCACTGTCTGAATTGCTCATCAAATGGCAGATGATAGTGATAACTCAGCTTCTCTGGCTCTTGCTCGCCTTGTTTTACAGCCTCAAGACCTGACAGATAATACCGGGATACTTCGGAACCCGGATCAAGCTTGGACACATGATGCCATAAACGCTCAGCAGCATCATACCGTTCTGTATTATAAGCCGCCACTGCTGCATAGTGAGCAAGTGCCGGATCAGCAGCTGTCTCTTCGTCCTTGAGCAAACGCCGGAAGTGAACATAAGCCGTATCGTGTTGGCCCAGAATTCCCATCGTTGTCGCCAGTTTGTAGACTTGTTCGTGCTGGAATGGCACGATGACCCGCAATTTTTTGATCAGAAGCAGCACTTGATCAGCCCGGTTCTCATTTTGATGGAAAATGGCCAGATTACAGAGTGCATGCAGATTACCTGGTTCCTGTTCAAGCACTTCGGCGATGGTCTCTTTTGCTTTGGAAAACAGACCCATATAATAGTAGGCGAGTGCCAGATTGTTACGGGCAGCCAAGTAATCAGGATAATCAGAAGACATGCCTTCGAGCAATTCAGCAGCCTGTGCAAATTTCCCTTCTTCCAACAGTTCCCGTGCCTGATCGTGCTCCACTACACCTTTGCGTGATTTGATTCGATTCAGTTTGGTCGGACGATCCAGCTCATAATACAGAAGCTCCATCATCTCTTCAGCTTCCGTCATGAACTGACCCTGGGTGTCCTCCTCCAGATAGGTAACAAGTGCTTGCTCGGCTTCCTCAAACCGATCCATATTTGCATAATTGTTCGCCATATAAAAATAACATTCCGTCATCGACGGATCTACCACTTCCAGCACGTTAGCCAGAATGGCATTGGAGGCTTCGTAATCCCCCTTCTCCGATAATATACCCGCCATATTACAATGATTTACCGGATTTTCCGGTTCGTATTCAACAGCTTTGCGAAAATATTTTAATGCCTTGTCAACATGATTACGGTCCAGCGAGCGGACAGCTCTTTCAAAAAAGAAAGAAGCATCCAAGTGAATCGGTATAATATTGGCAAGGTGTCCCTCAGCCCGCACTAGCTTGCCCTTCATCTTCCAAGGCACCTCCTCTTTGCATTTCATTCATACTCTTCAGTATACCACATCTTAAGGCCCACTTCTCAATATGTAGTTTCATGTCGTTTATGAAAAAAATGCAAAAGAAGATGATATTCCATTTTGCGGAAACCTATCACCTTGGAGCGTTGTTTATTCAAAGGAAAACCATGTTTACCTAATACTCCTACACTCACTTGCCATAGACTCTCTTTATAGTATTGCATTAGTCCATTCTTGTCGGTTACGCGGCGTCTAACTGGATTCGGCCCGGTTATTATAAAGACAAGTATACTTTTATGGTATTATTATCCTTATTGTCCTTTTTAGTAGTTTATCTCCATTAAAAATAATACAACGTATATTAGCTCTGTCCGTCAGCCTCTTTTTCGCGTATGTAATAAAAAATAAAGACACATCATTATTATTTTAAGGGGATGTTACATTGAGGATCTCAAAGATAAAACCACTTATATTCATCTTAATCTGCTTGTTTGCTTTGAATGGATGTTCAAAAGATATAGAAAACATAGAAAATCAGTTCACATTAGATGATGTAATGAGAGAGCTCGAGTCTCAAGAATTGGATTTAGTGTCCTTTGGTATAACCGGGTATCCTTTAAAATTAAATGATGTTGTACCTGAGGTGTATTCCGTTGAAGTGCCCGTGGAAGAAGAACCCTATAGCCCTGAATTTATACATTTTTATATTTTCAATTCTGAAAAGGATCGCATCAACGGGACAAAAGAATTCAATAAACACATGGAGAGCGCCCAATTCACAACATTCCCTTTTCTATATGAGAAAGGAAATGTTCTTGTCGTTTACTGGAGCAAAACCAAAGATGATCCTCTATTCACTAAACCAATCGAAACTGCTTTAGAGCAACTGAAATGATACTAGTTCATACATTACTGGACTGAGCTCGACAGTGGGAATATCAGTTTAGAACGTTAATTGCAGCATTCGTCATTCGTAAAAAAAAGAAGACCGAGCATTTGGGCTCGGTCTTCTAACTATTATGGCTTAAATATCTAATAAATCTAGATCTTCGACGCCATCGAAGGAGAAAGTGAAATTTGAATGGTTTTATCAAACGGCGTCATGAAATTGACCAGCACAACCTTACACTTGTCCGGCAGTTTTGCCTCACGTACCGTTGCAGCCAGATGCCCCAGCTCGCCCCCGGTGATCTCCAGCCAGTCTTCTCCGCAGGTATAGCGTAATGTACCGCCTTTCCACAAGTAGTGACCCTCACTCGTTTCAATCGCGTCCTCACAGGTCAGCTCACCTTCGCTTCCGAATACAAAGGACAACTGCATCATAATGTCCTCCGGTTCCTGTCCAGATAGATGCATGCTCCATCCGTTTTCCGTTGGCTGTAATTCTGCTCCTACACGGAAGGTCTGCTCATGAGTAAGCTGACGACTCTGATGAGGTAACAAGTACCATGGACTGATGGCTGATGCAGCCGATTCTGGCAGCAGGTTCGCAGGGATTGGGCCGTAGTAACCTTTTTTCTGCTCACCAGTTAGTCGATACCCTTCGGGCAGCCTCGTCATTTGCTGCATAGGTACATACCCTGGATTAAAGTAAGAGGCCAGTTGCACAGCCAGCAGGCGCACCTTGCCATGACGAAGCGCAAAGAAAGAAGGAACTTCTGTCATCACAGTCACACTTGTAGCACCATCCCGAATTCGGGCTACCGGAGCACCAAAATCCGTATGCATCCGACTGTGAGTGATCCGTCCGTGATGCCCTACTGAGTCCATCTGCTCCAAATATTCGCCCCGTACAAAATGTTCATTCAACATGACCTCATACTGTTCCGGTAATGCATCATGTGTGCCATTCGTCTGCTGAAGCTCCGGCTCAAGCATTAATCGAATGAGCGTATTCACCGAACATACTCCCGGATCGGTCAATGTATCTCCAGCCCAGGCTGCCATACCGGCTAAGAGTGGATCACCGTCCAGCCGAGCCAAAATGGCATAAGGCAGATAATAAGGTGACAGATCATGAACACTGCCCAGATCCTGTCGCCCTGAATAATCTGTAACAATTTCACCCGTTGGATGGACCAGATACACCATCATGCGGAGATTAAGCCTCACCGGTTCCAGCAGTTCAGGACGATTGAGCAGGCGCGCAGCATGGATTAACATGATGTCGCTAACTGCACTGTATATCCCATTGCTCCGTTCTGTCCACTCCCCATCAGGTGTAATATCCATTCCTTCATCCATCCACTGCTCTGCACGCTGCACAGCTTCCTCCAGATCAAATATTTCATGCAGGAAACCAAGCGCCGCGCATAGCACCCAGCGATGATTGGGCGTATGACAACCTCCTGTAAGCATGGTTGGGATTGTCCGTTCCAGAAACAGCCTCATATTGTTCAATACAGGTTGAAGCGGCTCCCATTCTTGCTGCTGAAGAAGCTGATACAACTGTGAATACCCTACAACGACAAATGCGGTATCCGGAGGGGAATGGTAATTGGTCCAGCCAGGCGATATTGAACCGTCTTCATGCTGGAAGCGGAGTACAAATTCCGTAGCTAACAGCAGTCGATTTAACAACGACTCATCCCGGTAATAGATAGAGTCCGGATTGGAGAGCGCAGCTCCCCAGTAACACATATCCGTGGGTGTTCCAGTCGTATGGTTGACCCAGGCAACACCTGTGAAGGGATCAATTGTCCCTCCATAGTAACGGCTTTCCGGGTCAAGCATCTGCCGGGATATGCCTCTTTCTACCGCTCTGTCATTACTGTCCACCAGTTGTTTGTACATGTGCAGTCCCCTCCATACCAATGCATTCTCCCGATGTGCGGAGTATGTTGCTTCAGTGCCTTCAATTCAGACCGGAAGCTTACTCATACCGCCCGTAGGTGAGTTCATTTTTCTCGTCAGTATATATCATATTTCTACATAAGTCGCTAGAAAATCTGTGCTTGTTGTACTACATTATTTATGGTTCTCCGTCAATGAAGAAACAGTCATTAAACACATGCTGTGGACATGCCAACTGTTCCCCACTTCACCGCGCCTACTCTGTCACTCCAAGCTTCTTCATAAGCAAGTCATGACTCTCATGGATCTCTTCTGCCTTACAGGCAGACTTCAACTCATACACCTTCACCTGTGCCCGGCGAATCATCGGCAGATAGGCATCATAGAAGTTCATATCTTTACTGTGTACATACGGGCACCAGTGATCAGAGAGACCAAGTGTCTCATGGATATGGACCCCTACGATATCATCCATCAGGCCTTGCATTTCTCCCACACTGTCATAAAGGCCCATTCGGTCCATCATGATGGCATGACCGGTATCGTACCAGATACCAACCGGAGCCCCTTTGAGGGCCGTGATAATGGTCTTGGCTTCGGCAAGGGTAGGAATCTGTTGTGGTCGGGATCTCGTCTCGATGCCAAAACGAACATCCAGACCTTTAGCTGCCGCCCGATTGCATACCTCATCCAGACTGGCGATAATTTTCTCCACATACCCTGAACTGAGGGCTTCCCGCCGCTCCATCAATTCAGCCCATTTGCTCCGATACTTCGGTGAATCCGGGCCTTCCTCGTTATAGATCTTTCCAAGGTCTTTGCTGATATCCTCAGGAAAAGGTACCTCTCCCGGGTGTACAACAACAGCTTCTCCCCCATAACGTTGGGCATATTCAGCCGACTCCACCAGCAATTCGATCGCCCGCTTACGTTTCACTTCATCTTCGAAGCCGAGCAAGATGGAATCCGTACCGTAGTCTGGATCAGGGTCATGTGGAAAGGTGTTGTGGACACTAGAAATTCCGATCTCTCCACGCTCAATCATGGGCTCAATCGTCGTAAGCATCTCCTTCGTCACATTATAATTGAGCTCCACCCGACGAAAGCCGAGATCCGCAATCTCCCGAATCATATCTTCCCCTATGGGATGTTTCCTGATATTCCAACATGTCGAGAATGAGTATTCGCCCTTGTCTATGTGCTGCATCTGTTTTCCTTCTCCTCCCTCTGGCTAAACTTTTTACATCAGCCTTAACTCAACCTTTTACCGCGCCAAGCATCGCACCGCTTACAAAATACTTTTGCAGCCACGGATAAACGAGTAGAATCGGAACGGTTGCAAAAATAACGGTTGCGGCCTTGAGACTCTCGGGAGTCAATGGCGTACGGTTAGCACCCTCCATTTGGGTAAGCTCGCTGACCATATTATTCTGTACCATTTGGAATAACTTCAGTTGAAGCGGGTACAGCTTCGGATCATTAATATACATCAGGGAATCCTGGAACCCATTCCAGCGTCCAACCGCATAGAATAGCGCTAGTGTAGCCAGTACTGGCATGGATAGTGGCAATATAATTTTGAAGAGCGTGTGTACATGGGAACTGCCATCAATCTCAGCGGACTCTTCCAGACTTTCTGGAATGCC
The DNA here is from genome assembly GCF_038004485.1 of Paenibacillus sp. FSL R7-0026. NCBI lineage: Bacteria > Bacillati > Bacillota > Bacilli > Caryophanales > Paenibacillaceae > Paenibacillus > Paenibacillus sp. FSL R7-0026. The sequence continues at coordinate 168,322 of NZ_JBBORG010000001.1, read as the reverse complement.
TCTGAAGAAGGAAATCAGGATAATCAGGTTAAACGGACTGACCAGTCCCGGCAGAATCAGTGCCCACACGGAATTAAGCAAGTTCAAGTCACGAATGAGCAAGTACTCAGGAATGATCCCGCCACTGAAGAACATCGTAATGATGATGACATACATGAAGAGCTTGCGCCCTTTCAATTTTTTCTTGGTTAACGGGTATGCAGCTGCCAGTGTGAACACCATGCACAGCACAGTAGTAGCAATGGTCAGAACTGTCGTGTAACCCAGTGAATAGATCATCGACTGATCAGAGAACACCTGGATATACGCATCCCAATTGAATTCTTTCGGGAATATAGTCACTTCGCCTGACGTAATCGCACGGTTAGAACTGAATGAGATCGCGATCGTGTGCAGAAATGGAGCCAGGCAGAATATAACAAACAAGGTGATAAAGGAGATATTAACGATATCAAAAATCCGGTTTGAGGTGCGTTCACTCATATGCGCACAGCTCCTTTACTGATGGTCTATACAAACAAGCCAATTGGCGTCTCTTCCGTTCATCCACAACCTACAAAATACCTTCACCGGTTGCTTTCTTCGAAATATAGTTAGATCCTAGCACGAATATGAGTCCCACCACTGCCTGGAACAGTCCGACGACAGTTGCCAGCGTGTATTGTCCTGATTCAAGACCAACTCTGTATACAAAGGTACTGAGTACATCGGAATATTCACGCACGGCCGTATTACCAATGATATAAGGCCGATCAAAACCGATGCTGACCATATGTCCAAGATTGAGAATAAGCAAGGTCACGATGGTTGGTTTAATACTTGGCAATGTGATATGCCAGATTCTCTTCAGCCGCGATGCTCCATCGATCTCAGCTGCTTCAAACAATTCCTTGTTGACGCCGGTTAATGCGGCCAGATATAGAATGGTTCCCCATCCTGCACTTTGCCAGACACCTGTGAAGAGATACGTCACAAGCCATGGATTTTTTTCTGTCAAAAATGGTATTGAATTTAAGCCCATGCTTTCCAGTACACCGTTAACCATACCGGATTGATTACCGAACAATTGGTACACAATTCCCCCGATGATTACCCATGAGATAAAGTGAGGAATGTACAATATCGTTTGTGAGATTTTTTTGAACCATTTGAATCGAACTTCATAGAGCATGATCGCCAGAATAATAGGAGCTGGAAATGAAACGACCAGATCAAGAAAATTCAGCATAAAGGTGTTGCGCAATGTCGTGTAGAAGTCCCGCATTCCAAATACTTCGCGAAAAGCATCAAAACCGATCCACTCACTGCCGCTGATTCCCTGAAACAGGTTAAAGTCCTTAAAGGCGATCTGTACACCGTACATCGGTCCATAACGAAAGATTAAAAAGTAGATAATGGGCAGTGAAATCAGAGCGTATAATTGCCAATACCTCTTCAAGTATGTGGTGGTCAAGTCGGTTTCCTCCTATCAACAAGGAAACGGCTGTGCCGCCAGTCCGGCGGCACACGTTCCTTTCTAGTTAAGCCGTAGTATGGGTATCTGTCTTGGATATTGAAGTGTGGAGTTACTTATTTTGCAGGGAGTGCCTGAACCGCTTCTTCAAGTTCTTTTTTCAGTTCAGTACCACCCAGAGACATGAAATCAGCCATTTCTTTTTCATATACCGCATCGAATTCTGCTGGCTTAGCCATCGCTGTTTTTACGATAATGACATTTAATTTGTCTTTGAGAGCTGTGCTGTACTTCATCTCTGCTTCAATCGGTTTGTCGAAAATGATTGGTCCTACCGTATCGGTGTTAGCAATATCAATGGATTGTTTCAGCATCTCCTGATTATTTTGCGGGAAGCCCATAATCCATGCCTTTTCATTCGTCGCTTGATCACCAATGTTTTTACCGTTCGAGATAATGGCTGTATCCCCTGCGTTAAACAGACGATCCTGCGCTTCCTGGGATGCATCCTCTTTCACTACTGGAATGCCGTCTACCAGATCATAGTTCTCGCCTTCCACACCACTGTAGATATCAATCAGATTGTTGTCAGATGCCATCCAGTCGAGATATTTGATCGCTTCCACAGAACGTTTGCTGCTCTTCGGAATCATAATGTACATACCATTTGTTCCGTAGCGTGACTTGATGTGTTTGTTGTCTGCATTTGGATTGGTGTATACATCAACCGGCAACACTTCACTGCCACTCACATTTTTATGCAAATTATCCAGTGTGCCATCTCCGTAGAACATGGCATCCACATCTTCAGACCAGTAACCTACGTTACCGTTTTGAATGTCTTTCCCTAACTGCGTTTTGTCTTCATCCAAACTGAAGTCTTTGCTGATCAAACCTTCGTTGTACAGTTTGTTCAGGAACTGCATCGATTCTTTGAATCCTTCATGCAGCGGCAATTCATACCGTTGACCATAAGTCAGGTCGCCACTTACTGGCTTGATGAATGAGTAGATGAGCGTTTCGAATTGAGCTGGTGCAAGGGCCATACCCATTGGGATGTTTTTGCTTCCGAGACCACCAGGATCTTTATCCTTGAACGCTTTCAAAGTTGTATATAATTCATCCGTGGTCTTCGGCGCTGGCAATCCCAGCTTATCGAGCCAATCCTGACGAATGTAAGAACTGTATCGGCCTGTGATAGCACGTTTACCCGGAACTGCAAACTGTTGTCCTTCCACTTGCCCAAACTTCAAAGTATCTTCACCCAGGAACTTCTTCAGGTTCGGACCGTGCTGATCAATCAACTCTCCAACATCAGTCAAACCACCCTGCTGGGCATACCGATAAAACACGCTTGAGTCATAAACAAACACAATATCAGGGACATCCGTATTGCTAGCCATCAGGACGTTCAGCTTGGTAACTTCCTCAGAACGCTGAACGGGTACAAACTGTACATCAATATTGTTGGGATCGCCGAACTTCTCCTGAATCATTTTAGATAGATAGTTGTTCGTAATTGTGTACGGTGAAGGACTGTTACCACGGTCGAAAATCTCCACCTTTAAAGTAACGCGCTCGCCATTGCCTGATGTTCCGCCTTCAGCTGATTCTTCTGATGCTGATGAGCATCCCGCAAGTAAAGAAACGCCCATTACCATCGTAAGCGCCAAACCCATCCATTTCTTTAGACTCCCTTTGGTTGCTTTGCTTCTCATTTTGTCATCCCCTTTGGCTTTGCGTGAATGTTTAAAGCTTGCCCAGAGTATTTCACATTTTTCCGTCATCCTGCAATAAACCTCTTTCGGAAGCGCTTACAAACGGATTATGGTTTATATGCTAAGCCTATTTTCGCAGACTGATTCTTTTCCCAAAGCTGCGCTGCTCTAGGCTTTGACGGCACTCTTCGCCTCAAGGATCAGAACTGCCTATCCCAAGTCGGATAAACCATTTTCACACACTGCCTATATTCGTAAACGGGAAAAAAACAGGAATATTAGCTTGCTATCCTGCGAAAACAGTTGCATCCGATCTCAGTATAAGAGTATTGTTCAACGAAAACAGGGCGAACCTCTGCAAGCCTCTCTCCTAAGTGGAAAGTGACTGCATGAAATTCACCCTGTGTTATCCTGATGTACAGATCTCAGAATATGATCACTTTTGCGTTACTCTTCGGGTTCTCGATGTTCACGTTTCAAACGACGATAATCTCCTGGTGTAATACCCGTTACCCGCTTAAATACACGTCCCAACGTAATTCCATTTGCATACCCAACCTTCAGAGCAATATCCTGCAAAGAGTAATCGGTATTGAGCAGAAGCTGCTCCGTCTCCTTCATGCGAAGTTCTGTAACAAAATCAACAAACTTCATGTTAAATTCTGTCTTGAACAAATAACTCGCATGTTTGCCCGTAATCTGGAATCGATCGCTCAGATGTTTCAATGAAAGATCAGGATTCGCAAACTGTTCTTCGATATAATTTTTCATTTCATTAACCATGGCTTTGTAACTCTTGGTTTCCGTTACCGCTACATACGTTCTGAACAAGTCCGTCAGTCCATCAAACAAAAGACTTTTCACATCCGTAAGCGTCTCTGCCTCTTCCACAGCACTCAACCATCTGTTGATGTTTTCTTCGGACAGCTCTTCCTGAAGTCCTTCCGACATCATGGCTACCTCTCGGCTGAGCATCTGTAACATGGCCTGAATCAGAGAACGAATCTCATCATCCGGCAGTTTGTTCTGTTCAAATGCTGTAAAGATCTCCTCCAACTGTTCCCGCCACTGCCCACTCGACATCCGGAACCGCTTAACAAAGTCCGCAATCATCTGCAGATAGGTATAGGTATCCAGCAAAGGATGCTGTGTTTCACCACAGTCGGCTTGGCCGACATCTCCATTCATCAACAGTTTACGTTGCATTACCGCTTCTGCGGCCGCATAGGAATCTCGTATTGCACCGATTCCCTGAGCAATAGGTCCAATGCCAAAGCTTAAGGAAATGCGTAGATTTTGTTCTACCCAAGATTTGCATTCCTCAGCTACTACACGAATTTGCCCAGACATATCCAAGTTGTTATCATTCTGTTCTTTGAACACAAAAAGGATTGCAATTCGATCTACACTAATCCATTCCGTCCAGCATTGGACTCCCGTATTACGTGACAGCTCTTGCAAAACGTTCATCAAGGCAAACTTCAGCGTATTTTGTTCACCTCTCGTGTACCTCTCCTGAAATCCCTTCTCATAACGGTTAATCTCTCCAACAACAACGACAAAACGCGACGAGTCATGCACGTCATTCAGTGGAGAAAGCTCTTTTAATTGCTCTGCTGCATTTTCCATGTGTTCACCATGCAACAGGGCATTGAACAACTTGCTGCGCTGCATGAGTACATTTTCCCTGCTTTTCTTGTCATAATCCATCATATGATTAATCAGATTCTCAAGCACACCATCAATCATCTTCATCTCATCCGTGCGAGCACCTGAGTGTTCGAACACCCGAATCTGATGAGACTCAATCCGGTTCATGATGATCTGAATGGGTTTATAGTTACGGCGAGTAATGTACACGATATATACAATCGCACAGATGACAGTCACAATAGCAATGATTACCCATACATAAGATATGACAGATACCCAGCCAAACAAGTTGCCGACCTTAATTCCACTGGATATTGTCCAGCCCAGTCTTTCTAGCGCTAGCCTATTCAGTTCCTGACCATCTATCGAGCCCTCTTGGTCCGAATGTGCATTATACACAACCTTACCGTCCCGATCCGTAATCGTCAGGAATGAGAGCTGACCATTAACCATACTATCTACACTCTGTTCAATGCTGCTCATCTTAATATTAATGACCAATGTGCCCTGAGAGCCAAAAGGCAAAGGCATGTCCTTGTTCACCGTTAATACGCGAATAGGGGTACGTTGAACAGAGTCCGCATCGAATTCCCGGACCGGTTGCCAGCCTGAACCGATAGACCCGGTACCCATCTGATCAATCCATGCCTTATCCGAGAAACCTTCCACTTCTCTGGAACCACTTACGGTCAGAACATGTTTATTTCGCTTGTCATATAGATAGATGGATTGAATCCATGAGGACGAATTGGATAGCTCACGTAAATTCTGCGCAATTGCATACACCGTGTCCGAGCTGGTCAGGTTTGTGTTATTAAAATAGAGTTTGTATGCCTGCTGACTCTGTACCGTTTCCAGGATGGATAGTTCAATATCCCTGATTGTACGATCCACCGTGTCTATCATATAACTGGAGGAAATCCGGTCTGCTTTTTTTGTTTCCTCTTTAGAGATGTCATTGATGAAAACAAACGCAATGAAAATGAGTATGGTCACCGTAAGAAAAAAAATTGGGAAGTACGAGAACAATAACCGGTAGTACCAATTACGAGACAATAGACCCCACTCCTCACTCCACGATGCCAATGTTCTCAGCCGTGGTTCTACTGTTCAGCATCCATCTCACCTTAGGGGCTGAATACTATATGATAACGCTATCATAACTGATTTTATGTTATTATAGCACAAGCCTCTGAGCAGCAAAGCAAGAATTGAATTCAAAGAGCCAAAACAAAAAAACCGTGCTGAGCAGACAACAACTCAGACACGGAACAGTTCATCTGGCAGCACACCGTTATATCTTCGATGCTCTAAATGCCAGAATCCTTAAACAATGTGGCCATGGAGCCACCATCCACAATAATGCGTACGGCGCGGGCCAGCATTGGTGCAACAGGTAACACTTTGAAGCATTCAGGGTGGTCATCTGGCAGTGCGATCGAGTCCGTAACTACCACCTCTTCAATTGACGGGTGATTCAATTTACTTACTGCCCCATCCGAGAACAATCCGTGTGTTGCACATACATATACATTTTTGGAGCCACGTTCCTTCAACCCTTCCACAACATTCAGAATGGTTGTTCCAGTGTCGATCAGATCCTCAATAATAATAGGTGTCCGTCCTTCTACATCACCAATGACATGGGTAATCACCGATTCATTATGGCTTGGACGTTTCTTGATCATAATGGCAAATGGAGAATCCAGACGGTTCGCCAGCTTCTCTGCCATCGATGCTCGTCCCGCATCCGGGGAGACGACAACAGGGTTCTCGATTCCTTTGCTTAACAAATAATCACTAATCAGATCCAGTGATGTCATATGGTCAACCGGAATGTTGAAGAATCCCTGAATGGCCGCTGCGTGCAGGTCGATCGTTACCACTCGATTGGCGCCAGCCGTAGTTAATACATCTGCTACCATCTTGGCTGAGATCGGTTCCCGAGGAGCGGATTTACGCTCTTGACGAGCATAGCCGTAATACGGAACAATGATGTTCACAGTGCGTGCTGAAGCCCTCTTGGCGGCATCAATCATCACAAGCAGCTCAACAAACAGCTCATTGATCGGATGAGACAACGACTGTACCAGAAACACATCACAATTACGGATCGTTTCTTCATAATGAACGTATATTTCTCCGCTCTTGAACCTGGACAGCTTGATCTTGCCCAGTTGTACACCCAGCTTGTCACATACCTGTTCTGCCAGCTTAGGGTTCGATGAACCGGAAAAAATACGTAACGAATGCTGCATAATGCCCTCCCGAGGGTTGAAGTCCCTATATAATCCCTTATCTAAAAGCGAGTGTTCAAAAAGACCGGTTTTCAGTAGCGAGAAGATGGGATAAAGCTAGAAATGGAGTAGCGGAGCGTAGGCAAAACTACGTGAGCAACCACAATGTTTCCAGAGGAAACATACTTCGTAAGCATCCACCTATTTCGGCTGAATTCCAGCTTCGATGCTGAAGATGCCATTAGGCATCCTTCGTAATCAAAGGCGGGCTTTTTGAACTACCTCTAAAAGGTTATTTCCTACCCTCATTATACTCTAATGGCTTATACATTTAAAGGAATGAACGAGCGATGACGGCCTTCAAAAACAGCGACTTCCGTACAGCCCAACTCATGCAAAAGTGCTTCAGCTTCAGGCAAATAATCCCCAAGCTTCAGTGGGTCATGTGCATCAGAGCCCATGGTTAATGGAATACCCAAGCGAATGGCTTCTGTCAGCATTCTGCGACTAGGGAACATCTCGGCACAAGGCTTCGATAACCCGGAAGCATTCAGTTCCATGGCGCAGCCACTTTTGGCAATAGCCTGCAACGCTGCGTTCTCCAGTGAGATACGTTCTTCTGTCTGCTCCGTTGAAGGAACATAGCCAAACCGTTTAATGACATCCGTATGGCCCATAATATCGTACATGCCCGTGGCGGCTGCCTTGCTTACGGCATCGTAGTACTGACGATATACTTCAAGGATGTCTTTGCCCTCCCAGTGATGGGTCTGGCGAAAATCCGTAATGTCCCATTCCCCGAGAAAATGCACAGAGCCAATCACATAATCCCATGGATAACGCTCAATGATTGCACGGATCTCTGTTTCCCATCCTTCAATATAGTCACCTTCCAGACCAACACGTACGTCAATCTGACCACGGTAACGTTCTTTCAGGGAGAAACACTCCTCTACATAACGCGGCAGTTCATCCATAGGCATCGCCATTTCCGGATAATATTGAGCCGGATCGACATGCAACAATGGCATGTGATCGGACAATCCAATCTGGGATAGTCCGATCTCCACACCACGCTGCACGTACTCTTCCAGTTTGCCCACGGCATGTCCACACCGCTCATGGTGTGTATGATAGTCTATACGCACGTAGCTCGCCTCCTAATCGCGGCGAGGCCGTTCATGACGGCGGCTCAGCTCTAACATAATGTCGTCCAGCGGCAGCTTGCGTTCTTGTAACAGGACGAGCAGGTGATACATCAGGTCACTGACTTCCAGACGAAGCTCGTCATTATCTTTATTTTTGGCGGCGATGATTGTCTCGGACGCTTCTTCACCGATTTTTTTCAGTATTTTGTCTACACCTTTATCAAACAGATACGTTGTATATGCACCCTCAGGGCGCTCACGTTCACGCTCTGCAATAACGGATTCCAGTTCAGCCAATACCTCAAAGCGACTTTCGGAACCGGAACTTGCAGAAGCAGATGCTGCACCCGCTTCATCCGAAGCCTTGTCTGCCGATTTCTCTGGCAAACCAATGATTTCATTATGGAAACAAGTTACCGCCCCTGTATGGCAAGCTGGACCGTTCGGTTTCACCTCAACCAACAAGGTATCGCCGTCACAATCATATTTTAGGGAAGTAATCGTCTGCACGTTGCCAGATGTTGCCCCTTTATGCCACAACTCCTGACGCGAGCGTGACCAGAACCAGGTCTCACCGGATTCAAGCGACAACTTCAGAGATTCGCGATTCATATAAGCCATCATTAAGACTTCCCGAGTATCCACATCCTGCACAATGGCAGGAACCAATCCGTCACTCCAACGAATGTGTTCCACAACCTGTTCCAAGGACAACTGTTCCTTGATTTCATCGCTCACTTTAGTCACGGATCTCCACCCCTTGTTCTCTCAAATGTTGTTTTAACGCCGGTACGGCGATTTCTTTGTAATGGAAAATCGTTGCGGCCAGACCCGCATCCGCTTTGCCTGTGGTGAATACATCATAGAAATGAGATTCCTTGCCCGCACCGCCCGATGCGATGACTGGAATACGCACAGATTCGGATACCGCTGCCGTCAGCTTCAGATCAAAGCCGTCTTTTGTTCCGTCCGCGTCCATACTTGTGAGAAGAATCTCCCCGGCGCCCAAGCTCTCAGCCTGTTTAACCCATTCCAGCGCCTTGATCCCGGAGGGTTTCCTTCCACCATGGGTATAGACTTCCCACTCACCCCAAGCTTCGTTATACTTGGCATCAATCGCTACCACGATACACTGCGAGCCAAAGCGACGTGCACCATCTGCAATCAACTGCGGATTAAGTACCGCGGCTGTATTCACTGCAATTTTATCCGCTCCTGCACGAAGAATCCGCTTCATGTCCTCTACCTTGGAGATGCCACCACCTACCGTAAAGGGAATAGCAATCTCGCCCGCCGTCTGCCGCACGACTTCTTCCATCGTTTCGCGACCTTCTACCGAAGCGGAGATATCGAGAAACACCAATTCGTCCGCGCCCTCGCGGTCATATAGTGCCGCCAGCTCTACCGGATCACCCGCATCGCGGAGATTAACGAAGTTGACGCCTTTGACGACCCGGCCGTCCTTCACGTCCAGACAGGGGATGATTCTTTTTGCCAGCATGCTACCTCTTCCTCTCTATCCGAATATCCTTTACTTGTTTACCGCACGTACTGCTTCAGACAGATCGATACTACCAGTATACAGTGCTTTACCCACGATCGCTCCACCAACACCATCATCCGCATGACGACTCAGACGAAGCAGATCATCCATCACACTCACACCGCCGGAAGCAATAACCGTCCGTCCGCTTGCCTTGGCAAGAGACACAATCGCTTCCACATTAGGACCCTGCATCATGCCATCACGGGAAATATCCGTAAAGATAAACGTTTCTGCCCCATATGCCGCCAGTTCCTTAGCAAGCACCTCTGCCTGTACTTCCGATGTTTCAAGCCAACCGCGAGTTGCCACGTAACCGTTACGTGCATCGATACCAATTGCCACCTTATCCCCGTAACGTCCCAATACTTCCTCTGTAAAAGCACGATCCTCAATCGCTGCTGTCCCGATGATCAGCCGGCTAACACCTAGACCCAGCAAACGCTCTACATCCGCTACCGTACGAAGTCCGCCGCCCACCTGAACAGGTACGTTCACAGCCGAGGCAATCCGCCCGATCAGCTCATCGTTAACAGGATGACCCGCTTTCGCACCATCCAGATCCACCAGATGGACATATGTACCGCCTTGTTTCTCCCAGGATAAAGCCACTTGAACCGGGTCATCGTTATACACGGTCTCCTGATTATAATCTCCCTGCACCAGTCTTACACATTTGCCGTCCCGGATATCAATCGCCGGATATAGGATAAAAGATGACATACAAGGCCTCCTGAATATGAATTAGATTTGTACGCTTTCTATAGTTAAGAAGAGATGATGTTTTACCTTTGTACAGGTGCTCCTGTCAGAGCCAGAAAGTTGCCGAGCAGCTTCATGCCAAGTTCGCCACTTTTCTCCGGGTGGAATTGCATACCGAAGTTCGATCCTCTTCCTACAATGGCTGTCACCGGATGTCCGTAATCCGTTACCGCCAGCAGATCGTCCCTGTTTTCAGTAAGCGCATGATAGGAATGGACAAAATAGACGTGACCTGCCTCAAGCCCCGTAAATAGAGGGTTTTCCGCGTGCAGGAATTCCAAACGGTTCCATCCCATATGAGGAACCTTCAGTTCTCCTGGGGCGAAACGCACCACTTTACCTGGCAAAATATCCAGTCCCTCATGTTCGCCATGCTCTTCACTTGAGCTGAACAACAATTGCATGCCCAGACAGATACCGATCAGTGGCTTGGACCCGGCAGCGGCTTCCTTCACCACCGTATCCAGTCCACTCTCCCGCAGATGAACCATCGCATCACCAAAAGCACCTACGCCTGGCAAAATGACACCATCTGCGCCAAGAATCTCTTCCCGGTCACCCGTGACCAGCGCTTCGTAGCCAAGACGTTCGACCGCTTTGCCGACGCTGTGCAGGTTACCCATACCGTAATCGACAATTGCAATCGCCATCGTCTACAGCACTCCCTTCGTGGAAGGCACACCCGTTACACGTGGATCAATCATCGTTGCTTCATCCAGAGCACGTCCCAATGCCTTAAAGATCGCTTCAATCATGTGGTGTGTGTTCTGACCATAGTGCACAATGACATGCAACGTAATCCGAGCTTCCAACGCCAATTTCCACAGGAATTCATGTACCAGCTCCGTGGAGAAACTGCCTACCTGTTGGGAAGGGTATTCAGCACGGTATTCAAAGTGAGGTCGGTTACTCACGTCAATAATGACCTGAGCGAGTGCCTCGTCCATTGGTACAAAAACACTGGCGTAACGCTTAATACCGCGTTTGTCACCCAACGCTTCTCTCAACGTCTGTCCCAGACAGATTCCGATGTCTTCAACCGTGTGATGATCGTCAATATCAATATCTCCACGGGCATGTACATTAAGGTCAAATTGTCCGTGCTTTGTGAACAGATCCAGCATATGGTTCAGGAAAGGCACATCCGTTTCAATCGTGGATTGTCCTGTTCCATCTACATTAAAGGCCAATTGGATATTGGTCTCGTTTGTTTTGCGGTCAACCTCTGCTTGGCGCACTGCACCTTTGTTTTCAAGTTCCACACCATTATTTTGCTTATCCATTGTCCGATTCCGCCTTTCCTTCCTGTTCTAACCGTACAGCAATTGCACGGGCATGCCCTTCAAGACCCTCATGGCGGGCCAACTCTATAATAGCCGCTCCGTTCTTCAGCAGCGCTTCTTTACTATAATAGATCAGACTCGATTTCTTGATAAAATCATCCACGTCCACTGGTGAACTGAATCGCGCAGTTCCATTGGTCGGTATAATGTGGTTGGGTCCTGCAAAATAATCCCCCACCGGCTCCGAGCTGTACGGGCCGAGGAAAATCGCGCCGGCATTTTCGATCCGGCCAGCGTAAGCCATCGGCTCCTGCACCATGATCTCCAGATGCTCCGGCGCAAGCCGGTTCACCACGTCGATTCCCTCATCGATGGAATCAACCACAATAATAGCGCCATACTGCTCCACGGAAGCAGCAGCGATATCACGCCGCGGCAGCACTTCAAGCTGCCGCTGCACTTCGCCCTGCACGGCTTCCGCCAGCGTGGCCGAATTCGTGACGAGAATGGCCGATGCCATCTCGTCATGTTCCGCCTGCGACAACAGGTCGGCGGCGACGTACACCGGATTCGCCGTATCATCGGCGAGCACCACAATCTCACTCGGCCCGGCGATACTGTCGATATCGACCGCACCGTACACCTCGCGCTTCGCGAGCGCCACGTAAATATTGCCCGGTCCACAGATCTTGTCGACCGGTGCAATACTCTCCGTGCCGTAAGCAAGGGCGGCGATAGCTTGAGCGCCGCCAACCCGGTACATCTCGCTCACGCCTGCTTCCGCAGCAGCAACGAGAATGTACGGGTTAATACCTTCGCCACCGTTCGTTGACGGCGGCGTCACAAGAACAATCTCCGGCACGCCTGCCACTTGTGCCGGAATCACATTCATCAGCACAGACGATGGATAAGCTGCTTTGCCGCCAGGTACATAAACGCCGACCCGCTTCAGCGGTCGGATGACCTGGCCCAGCAGGCTGCCGTCCGGCTGCCAATCCATCCACGAGTTGCGTTTCTGTTTCTCGTGAAACGCACGAATGTTGGCGGCGGCTTGCCGAATCGCCGTCACAAAGGATGGCTCCACGGCTGCATAAGCCGCCTGCAGCTCTTCCTGCGGCACGCGCAACTCCGCGGCCGTCAGCTTCGTGCGGTCCAGCTGCTCCGTGTAACGCAGCAGTGCCGCATCACCCTCACGGCGAATGTCGCTGACAATACGCCGTACCGTTTCATTTTGCTCCGGCGTGCCATACTCCACTTCCCGCTTCAGATCAAACTCTCGTGCAGGTACAATTTTCATACGTACAACCTCCTCATCCTCTGTAATACCTGCCTTCTTGTGGCCGATTTGCTTCTTTATTTTGTCTCTTACTCTTACTTTTGCTTCTGCTTTGTATGTTTCTCATCTATGTTTCCAACACATTAATTTATCCCCGAAGGCTTCCCGCAGAAATCTCATTCGATGCCGGAATGACCTGTTGAAGTGCATCACACAAGGCTTGAATTCGTGCATTCTTCATCCGATAACTTACCCGATTGGCGATAAGACGGCTGGTGATGTCCAGTATGCCTGTCATCTCCACTAATCCGTTCTCGCGCAGTGTCTGACCTGTCTCCACCAGATCGACAATCCGGTCTGCCAGACCAATCAAAGGCGCAAGCTCAATGGAACCATTCAGCTTGATCACCTCGACCTGCTGCCCCTGCTCCCGGAAATACTGTGAAGCAATCCTTGGATACTTCGTTGCAACACGTTGCTGGATGCCTGGCTTCCAGTCTGGAAGTCCGATCACAGACATACGGCACTGAGCGATTCCCAGATTCAACAGTTCGTACACATCCCGATCTTCCTCCAGCAGCACGTCTTTACCAACAATTCCGATATCGGCAACACCGTACTCCACATATGTTGGAACATCTACTGGCTTCGCCATAATGAATTCCATTCCAGCTTCCGGCACTTCAATGACCAATCTGCGTGTATCGTCTACGTCTTCTGGAATATCCAGCCCCGCTTCACGAAACAATTTGGAGGCTTTTTTATAGATTCGGCCCTTCGGCATGGCCACCTTCAGAATATCCGACATCTCAGCGTCCTCCTTCTTCAGATCCGTAAGTAATAACCTGCTCAGCCTGAGCGGTTCTTGCTTCAACCGATACGGCACTTGCCCCAGCCCCGTCTTCAGGAAGAAGGAGTGTCACTACATTTTGTCCCATACTGCGTAATCTTGCCGCTTCTGTTAATGCCTCGGCCCGACGTTTCGGGGTATATTGGATAAGTACCGGTTTTTTCTCTTCAATGGTAATGCCATGAACTCCATCAATAATACGGTTCGTTTTCAGTGCAAATCCTGTAGCTGGCAATGAACGACCAAACTGTTGTAACAGATTATCATACCGTCCACCGCTACATACCGGAGATCCTAGTTCGGCTGCATACCCTTCAAAGGTCATGCCCGTATAATAGGAGAAATCACCGATCATCGTCAGATCAATCAGCACATGTTCGGATACACCGTACGCTTCCAACACTTCGAATACAGCACACAAATGTGCAATCGACTGTGCTGCTTCAGCACTTGAACTTAGCTCTACCGCATGTGTGCATACTTCCTTGCCACCACGCAGACGAAGGATCGCTTCAAGCTGTTCTTTCAACTTAGGCTCCAAATTTAATGCTTCAATCGACTGACGATAGCCGACATAATCACGTCCGAGCAGCCCTTCCTTCAATTGCTCCTGCTCAGCGGTCTGGCCTGGAATCACTTCCTCCAGTAATCCGTTCAGGAATCCCATATGGCCCATCGCTATTTTAAAAGAAGACACTCCCGCTGCCTGCAAAGAGGCAATCGCAAGCGCAACAACTTCTGCATCCGCCTCAGGTGAGTCGTCTCCAACCAACTCCACGCCCGTCTGGAAAAATTCAGCCTCACGCCCAGCTTCCTCTTCAATAGAACGGAATACGTTCGCATGATAGGACAGACGCAGTGGCAACAGCTCATCTTTGAGCATGGATGAAACGACGCGTGCAATTGGAGCCGTTAGATCCGATCTGAGTACCAGTGTGGTTCCCCGACTGTTTAGCAATTTAAATAATTTACGATCTGATGTAGAGCTTGCCACACCTACCGTATCGTAATATTCAATCGTTGGTGTGATGATCTGACGGTAACCCCAGCGTTCCATACATTCCAGTACATTGCGTTCAATCGTCCGCAGTTTGGATACTACATGTGGTGTATAGTCGCGGAATCCGGTCGGTTTTTCAAAACCTTTTGGTTTGGACATTGGTAATATTCACCCCGAGTCAGTAATTTAAGAGTTGCACTCGTTCTATTTCAACAGGATTTATATAGTGTAAATCCCCATTCTATCTTATAAACCTGAATCACAGTATTATCGCATAAGCCTTCAACTATTGGTTTAGTTCAATCCTTATCATGCTTCATTTCTCCAAGAATACTTTCACATGGTAAAGTGCTAACAAACTAAAGGATATGGGATATGATAACATGAAATCCGCACTACCGTCAACAATACCAAAGCTTGATTGCCCTTGGATCGACATATCGTTTTATACAGACGCCGTTCCCCTCACCAATCGGTATTTATATACGAAAAAAGCTGCCATAAGCAGCTTTTTACTTCAATCGATCTTCATTCATTACTTTATTGACTCAATGCACACTACCCTGAGAAGAATCATCCGTGTTAAAGACAGTTTCTTCCGTAGAAGCTGCCGCACGGGACAAATCACGCAGTGGATTACCTCCAACAAAAGCTCCTGGTGCAACATCCTTATGTACGACTGCTCCCGCTGCCACAACGGCTCCATCCCCTATAGTTACCCCGGGCAGAATCGTTGTGTTAGCACCAATCAGTACATTTTCCCCGATAATCACCTCACCGAGCCTGTACTCCTTAATGAGATACTCATGAGCGAGAATCGTTGTGTTGTAACCGATGACCGAGTTTTCGCCGACCGTTATTTTCTCTGGAAAAAACACATCGACCATCACCATGAGGCCAAAGGCTGTGTGTTTTCCAACCTTCATACCGAGCATTCGGCGGTAAATCCAATTCTTCACCGATAGGATGGGACAGTAACGTGACAACTGGATCCAGATAAAATTACGAACGCCCTTCCACGGACTCACTGTCTTGTAGATATGCCAAAGTGCATTCTGGTCCTCTACCGGATAGCGGGTTACTTTTCTCATGAACGTCCCGTTTCAGTTTCAATACGGATGAGTTTCAACAAGTCTCTCATGTCATGCAACATATGGTCGGGTCCATATCCGTTCAGGATTGTTTCCCCTTTAAGAGACCATGCAACCCCCGCCGAAAGAGCGCCCGCATTTTGTGCCGATTGGATATCCACCGGACTGTCACCCACCATTAACGTTTTGGCAGGATCTGCACCTAGTTCCGTCATGGCTTTCAGTACCGGTTCAGCATGTGGCTTCGGATTCGTCACATCGGTCACTGTTACAATCGTCTTCATATACTTTAGTAGGTCAAAACGTTCAAGTACCTTTAATGTAGATGGACGAATTTTGGTTGTGACCACACCCATCACAATGCCAGCCTGATGAAGCGCCTCTACTACCTCAATGACATGTGGAAAAGGTCTAACCATCGCTTCATGATGGATATCATTATAAGCACGGTAACCTTTCACGTACTCGGAGACTTCCTCCTGGCCAGAGAAGGTACGCATTTGCTGCTCCAGTGTGCCACCCATATGTGGAATGATCTGTTCCCGAGTCCATGGAGCTGAATGCTCCCATCCCCCCATAACATGCTGGAATGAGCTGATAATCAACTCATTGGTATCAATAATCGTTCCGTCCAGGTCAAACAATACCGTGTCAATCATGTTGCATTACTCCTTTTTATCATCAACTTGCTTCGGATCATCTTTGGCTGGAGGTGTTACCTTACTCTCTTTGCCAGCAACTGTTCCTGTATGCTCCATATCATCTGAGGTAACTTTGGACGATACAATCGGATCACTATAACGAACAACTGCTTTACCTGTCACTCTTCTCACCACAATGAATACAACAGCAACAATAATAATGCCAATCGCGAGCAGTTGCGAGATTCTTACATTACCATAAGCAGGATCAAGATATCCTTGTTCAAAGCCCATTGCAGTCATTGGAGACCACAGCCCGTTCACTAATGAAGCAACCCATTGCGGAGCCTGGAAGCCAAGACTGTCTGTACGTAAAGCTTCAATGAAGAAACGACCGATTGAGTACCAGATGAAATAAGACATGAACAGTTCACCTGAACGCAGGAACTTCTGACGACGCAGAACCAACAGCAAGACCAGACCAACGAGACTCCACATCGATTCATACAAAAACGCAGGATGGTGGAATACGCCTTCTACGTTCATTTGATTCACAATAAAGTCCGGCAGATGAAGCTTGTCTCTCAAAAACGATTCTTCCACAGGACCGCCGTAGGCTTCCTGATTCACAAAGTTCCCCCAGCGTCCGATCAACTGTCCAACGAGCAGTCCAGGCGCACAGATATCGGCCATACGCCAGAAGTTATACCCTTTACGACGGAAGAAAATAACTGCACAGATAATAGCACCAATAAGTGCACCATAGATGGCTATACCGCCATTCCATATTTTAAAGACATCCCAGAAATTATCCTTATAATCTTCCCATTTAAATGCTACGTAGTAGATGCGGGCACCAATGATGGCAGAAGGCACGCCCAACAAGACCATGTCCATGAACACTTCCTGCGGAATATTGTAGCGTTTGCCCTCCCGGATCACGAGCAGGAGTCCTATAAGTGCCGCGGCACCAAGAATAAGCCCGTACCAGTGAACCTTTAACGCTCCAATAGAGAACGCGATCGGGTTCAACAGTAATAATGTATCCATTCATTCACACTCCTATTTATTCAATCAATCGCACGCATGACGAATGGTTGGCATACACTGCGCCTTAAGAGAAGCAGTACATGTCAACCATTTATCTTCATTTCCTTGTATAAAATGTTTCTTAATCCATGTCTTCCATATCTTCCGAGATGGTTGCTGTCAGCTTGTTCGTGAATTGCAGCGCAGCATTCAGACCCATCTGTTTCAGGCGATAGTTCATACCTGCCACTTCAATAATAACCGCCAAGTTCCGTCCCGGACGAACAGGAATCGTAACAAGAGGTACATCCGTATCAATGATACGTGTAGTCTCTTCATCCAGACCCAACCGATCATATTGTTTATCCTGCTGCCATGCTTCCAGACGTACAACCAAGGTAATCCGTTTGTTATTCCGAACCGCACCGGCTCCGAACAATGTCATGACGTTGATAATACCGACACCTCGAATTTCGAGCAAGTGGCGGATCAATTCAGGTGCTGTACCGTGCAGCTGAAAATCTGACGTTTGGCGGATCTCTACCGCATCATCGGCAATCAATCGGTGTCCACGTTTCACCAGTTCAAGTGCTGTTTCACTCTTACCAATACCGCTACTACCTGTGATCAGCATACCAACGCCATAGACATCACAAAGTACACCGTGAATGGTTGCTGTTGGTGCCAATTTCTTTTCCAGGAATCCCGTGATCCGGCTGGATAGAATCGTTGTAGCCATATTGCTGCGAAGTACAGCCAGATTCTGCTCTTCACTAATATCAATCAGCTCTTGCGGAACTTCCAGTCCACGCGTGACAACGATACAAGGCGTCTCTTCCGTACAAAGACGTTGCATACGATCGCGCCGCTCTTGCTCAGGTAACATTGCAAAGAAAGCTAACTCCGTTCTTCCAAGCAGCTGTACCCGTTCTTGTGGATGGTATTCAAAATAACCGGCCATTTCCAGACCAGGACGGTTCAGGTCATCTACCGTAATGACTCTTTTCAGTCCGTGAGATCCAGAAACAACCTCCAACTGAAATTGCTGCACCAGTTCAGATACTTTCACTTTTTTCGCCATTTGTCTCTTCCTTTCAGCATTAGCTGTCCCTCTATGTACATCAGATCGTGTATCAGTTATTTCCATTATTAGCGCATTCACAACATGGGGTACAGACTGCATACCCTTCCAACAGTCGATTCTCTCAAATATATGAAGACAGACCTTCAAATAATCTTAAATGAATTCCGGGATGAATGCAATCGCAGCCTCCGACAACCATTGGTAAGAAAAGTCTTCTGATCGAAGCACCTTCTAAGATATTACATTCGTAGTTCAGCAGCTGTTTTTCTTGCGTTATTAATTCTTCAACTCAGCCGAAACTTACAGTTCCAATAATCTTAAAAGAGCCCCTTCCAGCAATAACGGAAGGGGCTCTCATTACAATGTATAATTGCATTAACTGTCAGGTTCCATCGTCACCGAGGAATCCTAGTAATATTAGTCTTGAAGAAGTACGTTCACTTCAGTCTCTTTGTCAAAGATATGAACCTTGTTCATGTCGATGGCCATTTTAACTGTGGAACCATCACGAGTGTTAGAACGTCCGTCTACACGTGCGATCGTTGTATCGTTACCAACACCGCTCAAGTAGAGGAGCATTTCGTGACCCAGGTTCTCTGTAACATCTACGTGTGTAGAGAATACGGAGTTCGGGGATGCTTCCAGGAATACTGGCTCTTCGTGAATGTCTTCTGGACGAACACCCAGAATCACTTCTTTGCCAATGTATCCTCTAGATTTCAACACTTGTGCTTTACCTTGCGGGATTTCAACGTCCACGCCTGGAGCAATAAAGTGAAGGTTAGCACCTTGCTCAGCCAGTTTACCCGAGATAAAGTTCATTGTCGGGGAACCGATGAAACCAGCTACGAACAGGTTAGCCGGCAGGTTGTACAACTCTTCCGGAGAAGCTGCTTGTTGGATGATACCATCCTTCATAACAACGATCCGATCACCCATCGTCATAGCTTCGATCTGGTCATGCGTTACGTAGATAACAGTTGTTTCCAAACGTTTCGCAAGTTTAGTGATCTCTGCACGCATTTGACCACGCAGTTTGGCATCCAAGTTGGAGAGAGGCTCATCCATCAAGAACACTTGTGGATCACGGACAATCGCACGTCCCAAAGCGACACGCTGACGTTGACCACCGGACAATGCCTTAGGTTTACGCTCAAGCAAATGCTCGATATCCAGGATTTTAGCTGCTTCACGTACACGTTTGTCGATCTCATCTTTTTTAACCTTACGCAATTTCAAACCAAACGCCATGTTTTGATATACGCTCATATGCGGATACAAGGCATAGGATTGGAATACCATCGCGATATCGCGGTCTTTAGGTGCAACATCATTAACGACACGGTCACCGATATAGAGTTTACCTTCAGAAATTTCCTCAAGGCCTGCGATCATACGCAGTGTTGTTGATTTACCACAACCGGACGGACCTACCAGTACCAGAAATTCTTTATCTTTAATGTCCAGGTTAATGTCAACTACAGTTGCTTTATCAGAACCCGGGTATTTTTTGAAAATATGCTCTAAACGTACTCCAGCCATGATTGTTGCCTCCTCAGAGATCATTTTGTAATCGAATACAATTTGTATTTTTATAATACCCTATACACGTGAGGTTTGACTATTCGCAAACTGCACAAAAATATCAATGCTTTTTCGTCACTTTGTACATTAGTAGTAAAAATTGCACTAGAACAGCACTTTCGAAGTGCCTCACATCGTAACCAATCTCCTGTTTGATCTTATCCAGACGGTATACCAACGTATTACGATGAATGAAAAGTCGTTTCGCTGTCTCGCTGACATTACAGTCCAGGCTAAAAAAGGTCTCCAGCGTAGCAAGTGTCTCACTGTCATTGAAGATAACCGTGTCTTTGCCAGTTTCCTTTATAAAACGTATACGTTGATCATCTGGAATGCTCGCAACCAACCGCTCCAGGTGAAGATCCCATGGGAGATGAATATGCTGCGTAACATGGAATGCTCTCCCTAAGTGTACACTTTCTCTAAGAAGAGTTGTGACCGATACAAGTTGTTGCGCAGGAATGCATGGCAGAGATGCAGACAGATGGAACACCCCAGCCCACTCACTGGCAACCAATTCATGCAACCCCAGACAAAAAGCGTTCAGTGAATCCTTTTTGGCCTCCGTTGTATCTTCCTCGGCTTCTTCTGTAACAATTTCTTTATCACCCATGAAAATCCACTCTTGCTCCCCCAGAGGAATCAAGACAATTTCCTCGCCAAAGTAACTCTCAAGCAACTTGTTGAGTTCCTTGGATCGTAAACGATGTGCATCCGGTGTATCCCCTTGCAGCAAGAACAGAATCTTCTCAGCATTTAATCCTGCGGGTACCACAAAGCGATCAGGAACCGCTTCAGATTCCTGCTTGGTTGGTTCTTCGATCTGCTCTTTAAGCCAGAGACCCAATTCAGTCAAATACTGCTCCCTATCATTCTCATATACAACAGGTTGTACCTCATCGGGTAGAGTCGTGTTAGTACGGATTAAAAGCTCAATCAATTGTCGTGTTTCCACGGTAATAGATTTTGCAGGGCATCCCCAACACACGACGGTCTCTTCTTGCTCATTCATTCGAACCTTAAAAAATATACGCTTTCCCGTATTCAAACTGATCACATCGGATGAAATTGGAGATGCAGATTGATCAGATAACTCCTGACGCTCACCCTCATCAACAAAGGTCTCTGAATTTTCATGTCGACCAACCAGATTCACAACGGATTGCATCCATTCTTCTATTGTAATTTCATATTCGTCCAAAGTTGTGCCTATAATGACTTCAATTTGCTGTTTTAGATCAGGTATGAGCTTCATATAATGAACGTCACCACTCTGCATGTTTTCTATTAGTTTATCATATCTTGCCCAGCATTAATAAATATCCATATTGAGCTAAAATCACATAACAAAAAAGAGCGACTAATCAAATTAATGATTAATCACTCTTTTCTTAAAGATGAGTCATGAAGGGCTCGAACCTTCGACACCCTGATTAAAAGTCAGGTGCTCTACCAACTGAGCTAATGACTCATAAAACTGGTGGAGGATGATGGATTCGAACCACCGAACCCGTACGGGAGCAGATTTACAGTCTGATGCGTTTGGCCACTTCGCTAATCCTCCAGGGATTAAAGGTGGCTCGGGACGGAATCGAACCGCCGACACGAGGATTTTCAGTCCTCTGCTCTACCGACTGAGCTACCGAGCCATATTTAATTTTTAGGATTAATGGCGGAACCGACGGGATTCGAACCCGCGATCTCCTGCGTGACAGGCAGGCATGTTAGGCCAACTACACCACGGTTCCAGGCATTAATGGTGCCGGCGAGAGGACTTGAACCCCCAACCTACTGATTACAAGTCAGTTGCTCTACCAGTTGAGCTACACCGGCGTATATGGTGGAGGCTGAGGGGATCGAACCCCCGACCCTCTGCTTGTAAGGCAGATGCTCTCCCAGCTGAGCTAAGCCTCCTGGGTAATATGGTAGCGGCGGAGGGGATCGAACCCCCGACCTTACGGGTATGAACCGTACGCTCTAGCCAGCTGAGCTACACCGCCATATTAATTGTGTCTTGATTGCTTGTCCATCTTTAGGTAAAGATGGCGGAGAGAGAGGGATTCGAACCCTCGCACCGCTTACGCAGTCTAACCCCTTAGCAGAGGGTCCCCTTATAGCCACTTGGGTATCTCTCCAAATAACAATCATCAACATCATTCAAGGATTGCTCCCTGAAAACTAGATTCGAAACGAAACATGCGAATTACAACTTGCTATTGGATAAGCCCTCGACCGATTAGTACTGGTCAGCTCCATGCATTGCTGCACTTCCACCCCCAGCCTATCTACCTCGTCGTCTTCAAGGGGTCTTACATACTGGGAAATCTCATCTTGAGGGGGGCTTCACGCTTAGATGCTTTCAGCGTTTATCCCGTCCGTACATAGCTACCCAGCGGTGCTCCTGGCGGAACAACTGGTACACCAGCGGTACGTCCATCCCGGTCCTCTCGTACTAAGGACAGCTCCTCTCAAATTTCCTACGCCCACGACAGATAGGGACCGAACTGTCTCACGACGTTCTGAACCCAGCTCGCGTACCGCTTTAATGGGCGAACAGCCCAACCCTTGGGACCTACTTCAGCCCCAGGATGCGATGAGCCGACATCGAGGTGCCAAACCTCCCCGTCGATGTGGACTCTTGGGGGAGATAAGCCTGTTATCCCCAGGGTAGCTTTTATCCGTTGAGCGATGGCCCTTCCATGCGGTACCACCGGATCACTAAGCCCGACTTTCGTCCCTGCTCGACTTGTAGGTCTCGCAGTCAAGCTCCCTTATGCCTTTGCACTCTTCGAATGATTTCCAACCATTCTGAGGGAACCTTTGGGCGCCTCCGTTACTCTTTAGGAGGCGACCGCCCCAGTCAAACTGCCCACCTGACACTGTCCCCGCACCGGATTACGGTACCAGGTTAGAACCTAGATACGATCAGGGTGGTATCCCAACGTTGCCTCCACACAAGCTGGCGCTCATGCTTCAAAGGCTCCCACCTATCCTGTACAGATCGTACCCAAATTCAATATCAAGCTGCAGTAAAGCTCCATGGGGTCTTTCCGTCTTGTCGCGGGTAACCTGCATCTTCACAGGTATTAAAATTTCACCGGATCTCTCGTTGAGACAGCGCCCAAGTCGTTACGCCATTCGTGCGGGTCAGAATTTACCTGACAAGGAATTTCGCTACCTTAGGACCGTTATAGTTACGGCCGCCGTTTACTGGGGCTTCGGTTCACAGCTTCGGATTGCTCCTAACCACTCCCCTTAACCTTCCAGCACCGGGCAGGCGTCAGCCCGTATACTTCGCCTTACGGCTTCGCACAGACCTGTGTTTTTGCTAAACAGTCGCTTGGGCCTTTTCACTGCGGCCCCCTCGTGCTATTCACACTACCGGGGCACCCCTTCTCCCGAAGTTACGGGGTCATTTTGCCGAGTTCCTTAACGAGAGTTCTTCCGCGCGCCTTAGAATACTCTTCTCGCCTACCTGTGTCGGTTTGCGGTACGGGCACCTTCACCTGGCTAGAGGCTTTTCTTGGCAGTGTGAGATCATGACCTTCGCTACTACAATTTTCGCTCCCCATCACAGCTCAGCCTTACAATGTGCGGATTTGCCTACACATCAGCCTCACTGCTTAGACGGACATCCATCAGTCCGCGTCACTACCCTACTGCGTCCCCCCATTGCTCATAACGGCTTACGGTGGTACAGGAATTTCGACCTGTTGTCCTTCGACTACGCCTTTCGGCCTCGCCTTAGGTCCCGACTTACCCTGAGCGGACGAGCCTTCCTCAGGAACCCTTAGGCTTTCGGCGGATCAGATTCTCACTGATCTTTTCGTTACTCATACCGGCATTCTCACTTGTATAATGTCCAGCGCTCCTTACGGTACACCTTCAACCCTTATACAACGCTCCCCTACCCCTGATGCAAAGCATCAAGCCATAGCTTCGGTGGTGTGTTTAGCCCCGTTACATTTTCGGCGCAGAGTCACTCGACCAGTGAGCTATTACGCACTCTTTCAATGGTGGCTGCTTCTAAGCCAACATCCTGGTTGTCTGTGCAACTCCACATCCTTTCCCACTTAACACACACTTGGGGACCTTAGCTGATGGTCTGGGCTGTTTCCCTTTTGACAATGGATCTTAGCACTCACTGTCTGACTCCCGGAAGTAAGTCTATGGCATTCGGAGTTTGACTGAGCTTGGTAACCCTTGCGGGCCCCGCACCCAATCAGTGCTCTACCTCCACGACTCTGTTTTCCGAGGCTAGCCCTAAAGCTATTTCGGGGAGAACCAGCTATCTCCGAGTTCGATTGGAATTTCTCCGCTACCCCCACCTCATCCCCGCATTTTTCAACATGCGTGGGTTCGGGCCTCCAGTGCGTGTTACCGCACCTTCACCCTGGACAGGGGTAGATCACCCGGTTTCGGGTCTACGTCCACGTACTATGTCGCCCTATTCAGACTCGCTTTCGCTGCGGCTCCGGCTCTTCACCTTAACCTTGCACGGGAACGTAACTCGCCGGTTCATTCTACAAAAGGCACGCCATCACCCCTAAAACGGGCTCTGACTTTTTGTAAGCACACGGTTTCAGGTTCTATTTCACTCCCCTTCCGGGGTGCTTTTCACCTTTCCCTCACGGTACTGCTTCACTATCGGTCGCTAGGAAGTATTTAGCCTTGGCAGATGGTCCTGCCGGATTCATACGGGGTTTCACGTGCCCCGCACTACTCGGGATCCGTCTCGGAGGGAACAGACTTTCAACTACAGGGCTTTTACCTTCTTTGGCGGGCCTTTCCAGACCTCTTCGCTTAACCGGTTCCTTTGTAACTCCATGTGAGACGTCCCACAACCCCAAAGAGCAAGCTCTCTGGTTTGGGCTTCTCCGCGTTCGCTCGCCGCTACTGACGGAATCACTATTGTTTTCTCTTCCTCAGGGTACTTAGATGTTTCAGTTCCCCTGGTATGCCTCTGCATAACCTATGTATTCAGTTATGAGTAACTGGAAATTACCCCAGCTGGGTTTCCCCATTCGGACACCCCCGGATCAAAGCTTGCTTACAGCTCCCCGAGGCAGTTTCGTTGTTCGCCACGTCCTTCATCGGCTCCTAGCGCCTAGGCATCCTCCGTGTGCTCTTAGTAGCTTAACCATTTTGTTCCGGTTTCGGTCGCTCGCTTCCCTTGGTTTGGACTACGTCCAAATCCAAAAGTCGCTCTCACCCGATACCATCACAAAAGCAATTTGACTACCGTTTTTATTGAAACTTGTTTAACACAAGTTCAGCTAAAAAGGAATGTTCTAATTCGCGTTTGTTTCGTTTCGATATCTAGTTTTCAAAGAACAAACTTGTAAAACATTTTTGGTGGAGCCAAGCGGGATCGAACCGCTGACCTCCTGCTTGCAAGGCAGGCGCTCTCCCAGCTGAGCTATGGCCCCATATAAAGTTTAAAGGTATAGATGGTGGGCCCTGGTGGACTCGAACCACCGGCCTCACCCTTATCAGAGGTGCGCTCTAACCAACTGAGCTAAGGGCCCACAATATATATACTATTTGAACCCAAAATGGGTTACGCTTGGCGGCGTTCTACTCTCCCAGGACCCTGCGGTCCAAGTACCATTGACGCTGAAGGGCTTAACGGTCGTGTTCGGGATGGGAACGTGTGGAACCCCTTCGCTATCGCCACCAAACGTTTGAGAGTTTGAGCTCTCAAAACTGAGCAACGAGTGAGTAACTAGCCGACCTGGCTAGATTTTGTATTTGAATGTTTCCGTTGCAGGAAACGATTCTCCATAGAAAGGAGGTGATCCAGCCGCACCTTCCGATACGGCTACCTTGTTACGACTTCACCCCAATCATCTATCCCACCTTCGGCGGCTGGCTCCTTGCGGTTACCCCACCGACTTCGGGTGTTATAAACTCTCGTGGTGTGACGGGCGGTGTGTACAAGACCCGGGAACGTATTCACCGCGGCATGCTGATCCGCGATTACTAGCAATTCCGACTTCATGCAGGCGAGTTGCAGCCTGCAATCCGAACTGAGACCGGCTTTGTTGGGATTGGCTCCATCTCGCGATTTCGCAGCCCGTTGTACCGGCCATTGTAGTACGTGTGTAGCCCAGGTCATAAGGGGCATGATGATTTGACGTCATCCCCACCTTCCTCCGGTTTGTCACCGGCAGTCTATCTAGAGTGCCCATCCGAAATGCTGGCAACTAAATATAAGGGTTGCGCTCGTTGCGGGACTTAACCCAACATCTCACGACACGAGCTGACGACAACCATGCACCACCTGTCTTGAATGTTCCGAAGAAAAGGTACATCTCTGCACCGGTCATTCAGATGTCAAGACCTGGTAAGGTTCTTCGCGTTGCTTCGAATTAAACCACATACTCCACTGCTTGTGCGGGTCCCCGTCAATTCCTTTGAGTTTCAGTCTTGCGACCGTACTCCCCAGGCGGAGTGCTTAATGTGTTAACTTCGGCACCAAGGGTATCGAAACCCCTAACACCTAGCACTCATCGTTTACGGCGTGGACTACCAGGGTATCTAATCCTGTTTGCTCCCCACGCTTTCGCGCCTCAGCGTCAGTTACAGCCCAGAGAGTCGCCTTCGCCACTGGTGTTCCTCCACATATCTACGCATTTCACCGCTACACGTGGAATTCCACTCTCCTCTTCTGCACTCAAGTCACCCAGTTTCCAGTGCGATCCGGGGTTGAGCCCCGGGATTAAACACCAGACTTAAATGACCGCCTGCGCGCGCTTTACGCCCAATAATTCCGGACAACGCTTGCCCCCTACGTATTACCGCGGCTGCTGGCACGTAGTTAGCCGGGGCTTTCTTCTCAGGTACCGTCACCTTGAGAGCAGTTACTCTCCCAAGCGTTCTTCCCTGGCAACAGAGCTTTACGATCCGAAAACCTTCATCACTCACGCGGCATTGCTCCGTCAGGCTTTCGCCCATTGCGGAAGATTCCCTACTGCTGCCTCCCGTAGGAGTCTGGGCCGTGTCTCAGTCCCAGTGTGGCCGATCACCCTCTCAGGTCGGCTACGCATCGTCGCCTTGGTGAGCCGTTACCTCACCAACTAGCTAATGCGCCGCAGGCCCATCCCCAAGTGACAGATTGCTCCGTCTTTCCAGTTTCCTTCAGGCGAAGAAAACAATTATTCGGTATTAGCTACCGTTTCCGGTAGTTGTCCCAAACTTGAGGGCAGGTTGCCTACGTGTTACTCACCCGTCCGCCGCTAAGTATCAAGGAAGCAAGCTTCCTATCAACTCCGCTCGACTTGCATGTATTAGGCATGCCGCCAGCGTTCGTCCTGAGCCAGGATCAAACTCTCCAATAAAGTATTGAAAAGAGCGATAAGCTCATTTTGAATCTGACGAGATTAAAAATCTCATTTGTGCTCCAGTCGATTCAAGCCAAGGCTTGTTTCAAACTTTCGCGTTCATTCTGCAAGCAGAATGTTTACTCACTCGTTGTTCAGTTTTCAAAGATCAAACTCGTTTTTTTCGTCACCATTTTCTCTCAGCGGCGACTTTTATAATATATCATACTTCGTTTGTTTTGGTCAAGTGTTTTTTTGAAATTCTTTTTCGAAGTTCGTAATGAACTCCTTCATTTCATCTAAAGCATCTAACCAAGCAAGCAAAGCAACGAGATATAATGTACCATATAAATATCCTGCGAGTCAACTATCCGAACAAAGAAATTTTCAGCCCTAATAATAGCCCCACACCTGGCAATCCCAAAACAGTTACAGTCCCTATCGTTGCAGGGTTCAGCGGGATGTAGGTTCCTGTAATCCAGCCGGAATAATTCACGATATATATCCCTACTGCAGCGAGCACCAGATGAATTCCAAATGACGTGAAAAACGATAACCCTATCCGCTTTCTGAATAAAATAACGATAAGCCCCAGTAACGATATAACCAATACACTTCCCAGTATGATACTCTTCATAGTGTTACACCTCCGTGTTTAATGTAAACGTGACTCTACATACTAACCCCTCGCTGTGATGTAACATCATCATTAGCTCTGGCTCGCTTTGCTCTTCTTAAGTGGATCTGGTACTTCCGCTCAGCCGCCTCCAATACATAAATAGCATAATCAATTTCATCCTGCCCCTGTGCATCTTCAAACTGTCTCATAGCCCGTTCCCATTCCTGCTTAGCCATCTGAATATCTGCATAGATCTGATCCGCCTCAAGTTCCTTCAACATTCTGTTGTGTTTCTCTACCGAGTTCCGTGTATTTCGCCACAAAAACATAATCTCTCCCCCTCCTGATCAGCACAGCATATTCTCATACTTATCAGGGAAAGGACAAACTTAGAACTCGGGCATTCATTTTCTCCATAAAAAAAAGAGAGCCCTAAGGCTCTCTTTGCATATCGAAACTTATTTAGCATCCGAAGTTTCCAAGGAAATCCGCTGCGTAATACAAATTGATCACACTAACGCATCTCCCTGCGCCCTTCCAACGCTTTGGAAAGGGTCACTTCATCCGCATACTCAAGATCGCCACCTACAGGCAATCCATGCGCAATACGAGTCACACTGATCTCAAACGGACGCACCAAGCGGGAGATGTACATCGCTGTAGCCTCACCCTCAATGTTGGGGTTCGTTGCCAAGATGATCTCTTTTATACGTTCATCACTTAATCGAACCAGGAGTTCCTTCAAACGAATATCGTCTGGGCCAATTCCCTCCATAGGTGAAATCGCGCCCTGTAACACATGATAGTACCCATCGAATTCCTTGGTGCGCTCCATGGCCACCAGATCTTTCGAATCCTGAACTACACAGATTACAGAGACATCCCTGGACTTATCCTGACAGATGCGACACGGGTCCGTATCTGTGATATTACAACATACAGAACAATAATGAAGATTACGCTTCACACTTACGAGCGCTTTGGCAAAATCGATAACGTCATCTTCCTTCATGTTAAGCACATGAAAAGCTAAACGCGCTGCCGTCTTGGGACCCACACCCGGCAACCGGGTGAAGGCATCAATCAGCTTGGCTATTGGTTCGGGATAATACAATCGATTTTGTCTCCTTTGACAGGATCAATTTTTTAATTAAAATAATCCCGGAATATTCATGCCGCCTGTGAACTTGCCCATATCCTTGTTGGCAATCTCATCGGCTTTGGCCATTGCATCGTTAACAGCTGTCATAACGAGATCCTGCAACATTTCAACATCTTCCGGATCTACCGCTTCAGGTTTGATCGTGATAGCAAGCAATTTCTTGTGTCCGTTAACTTCAGCCGTCACTACACCGCCACCAGAAGTACCTTGGACTGTTTTGTCCGCCAGTTCCTCTTGTGCTTTCAGCATTTGCTCCTGCATTTTCTTCACTTGTTTCATCATTTGGTTCATGTTATTCATAATTGTTCATCTCCTTTGTTATGGTTATCGCGCTATGCGCATTATTCTTTGATCACTACAAGGTCCTCACCAAAGAGCTGGATGGCTTCATCAATCCAAGGCTGTTTGTTGCCTGAACCGCCGTCTTCATGCTCAGGTTCAAGCTTAAAGTCCTCCTTTGGCGCTTCAGAAGCTCCCTCCATTGCTCCGGTCCAATCTTTGAGCATCATCGTCACCAATCGTGCAGGACGACCAAGCTGTTCGGACAACACCCGCTCAATGACTTCACGGTTAGTCTGCTTCTCCGTTGTTTCACGGTGAATGTTGTTTTTAAAAGCAACCAAAACATTGTCTTCAAGCAATGATACCGGCTCACCATCCACAAACCAGGCGTGAACGGTAACCCTTTCTTCCTTCACTCGTTGCAGGATCTGACTCCATTTTTTGCTGATATCTGCGAACTCAGGGGCTCCCTTGCGCGCAACATACTGATCCAACTGTGCAGGAAGCTTCGCAGGCGGGTTGCCTCTCGATACAGGAGCTCTTGTTGCCGGACGCGATGGAGCGCTCGATGCACCTTCTCCACCAGACAACCCACTTTTTAGTGCACGATCCAACTTCTTCTCCAACTCAGCAAGCTGCTGCTTCAAGCGGTTGATCTCTCCCCCATCAGCAGGTGCTGCATGAGCTGAAGCTCCCACCTGAACAGAAGCCTCACCTTGAGCTGGAATACTACACAGTTTAAGCAATGCAACTTCAAATAATGTCTGTGGTTGTACTGCATATTTCATTTCACTCTGGTACCGATTAAGGGTGTCGATCATGTGGAATAGTTGTTCCTTGGTGAATGACTCCGCCATATCACGGAAAGACTCCGGATTAAGTACCCGGTCCGTCAATTTGTCTGCATCAGGTACCATCTTAATCATAAGCAAATCACGGAAATAATACAGTAAATTCTCCATGCACTTGTCTGCACTCTTTCCTTCATGCATGAAACCTTCAATCATCTGCAAAATATGACCAACATCACCTTTGAGCAGCGAAGCAGCCAATTTGGCAAATTGCTCTGAAGCAATTCCACCCGTCATGTCCATAACCTGCTGGTACGTTACTCGTCCATCCGTAAATGAAGAGATCTGATCCAGCACACTAAGCGCATCCCTCATTCCACCGTCCGATAAACGGGCAATGTATTGGAGCGCATCCTGGTCAGCTTCCATACCTTCCTGTTCACAGATCAGTGTAAGTCTTGCTGTCTGTTCTTCCAGGGATACCCGGCGAAAATCAAATCGCTGACAGCGCGATATAATAGTAGCCGGAAGGCGGTGCGGTTCCGTTGTTGCCAAAATAAACATCACATGTGGTGGTGGCTCTTCCAATGTTTTGAGCAAAGCATTGAATGCCTCCGTTGTCAGCATGTGCACTTCATCAATAATATAGACTTTCTGCCGGACTTCGGTTGGCGCATATTTAACCTTTTCCCGAAGATCACGGATTTCTTCAACGCCCCGATTGGATGCAGCATCAATCTCTTGCACATCCATCACAGCGCCAGTCGTAATTCTGCGGCAAGCTTCACACTCGTTACAAGGTTCAGGCGCAGGCCCACGTTCGCAGTTCACAGCTTTGGCCAAAATCTTGGCGGCACTTGTCTTTCCCGTTCCTCTGGGCCCGCTAAATAAGTAGGCATGGGAAGTCCGCTGTTCACGAATCGCGTTCTGCAAGGTCTGAATAATATGCTGTTGCCCCACCATATCTTGAAACGACTGGGGACGCCAAGCCCGGTATAACGCGATATGCTCCATGATGCGTTACCTTCCTTCCACTTCGCATTCGAGTCCTTTGTCGTTCCCCTATTATACTATATTCTAGGGTGAATCCAAACTTTATCTGACTCATTCATGCGTGGTTTATTAAGACATATCAAAAAGACCTCTGCATACATACAACTGCAAAGGTCTCTACATTTAAAAGGTAAGCCGTGCACCTGCTATCGATATTTGCGATCCAAGTGGCACCCCTGAACAATAGCTCGGGCTAGGCAACCCTCCGGCACAAGAGTGATCTCACTTATGGCTGCTTCCTTCCGGACCTGACCAGGTTCATGAGTACTCATTGCGGAGGACCCAACCGTCAACACCACGTTTAGGGACCAAACCTCACATCGGCAAAACCTCTAGCAGGAATTCAACCTCGCTATAGCGGATTGCGAGTTACAGGGCACCGCTACCTCCCCATCTAGCACGGTAAGAAATAGTATAACGTAAGGTTATCCAAATTGCAACCAGAGGAACGTGAATGCGACTATGCTTACATATAACATATAAAAACCCCTGCCAGATCAGCAGGGGTGTGTTGGATGCAATTAGCAGACAACTCCAAGAATTGTCCAATTAGATTCCGTATTTCTTTTTGAAACGATCAACACGGCCGCCAGCATCGATAAACTTCTGTTTACCTGTGAAGAACGGGTGGCACGCGGAGCAAATCTCTACACGAAGTCCGTCTTTAACCGAACCTGTCTCAAAAGTATTCCCGCAAGCGCAAGATACTTGACCAATCGTGTAATTAGGATGAATTGCTTCTTTCATTACCTTTCACCTCTTTCCGCCCTGAGCCTCAAGCGGACCCAGAGTAAATGGCACAACCCTGAGATTATAACACGACCTTGTGCCTGTTGCAATCCATTATTGTTAAGAGGTAATCAACCGTTTTGGACGTGCCATTCCAGCTGGCGGAACATGGGTATACGATCCGATCACAACATCAGGCAACTCGTCTTCAAAAATCTCAATCATCTGCTTCATGCCCAAGATATCACCTTGAGCTGGAGGAATTAATTCCAGATAGCTCTCTGGATCAATATTGAGATTACGCATCTGAATCAAGCGTAGATCGGTTCTTCTCGCAAACTCAATCATCGCCTCAATCTCTTCTTCACGATCTGTTACGCCTGGGAAGATCAGATAGTTAATGGACGTGTATACACCCTGCTGCGCTGCGTATTTCATCGATTTCTCAACATTGGCTAAGGTATAACCACGTGGTTTATAGTAGGCGTTATAGTGGTCATCCAGTGCACTAATTGTACTTACGCGCATCAGATCCAATCCAGCATCTACAATACCTCTAATGTGATCATTCAGACCGGCATTGGTATTAATGTTGATATACCCCATGTCCGTTACGGAACGCACTTCGCGAATCGCTTCAATAATCAGCTTAGCCTGCGTGGAAGGCTCCCCTTCACAACCTTGTCCAAAACTAATGATGGACTCCGGCGTCTTCAGGTGTTCCAGCATAACCTCCACAATCTCATCCACACGTGGTCGGAAGTTCATACGTGTCTGCGGGGAAACAAAGCCGCTATCATCCGGTTGCTCGGAGATACACCCGAAACAGCCCGCATTGCAAGAATAAGATACCGGCACTCCACCTTCCCAACGATTCAGGAACGTGTTTGATGAAGTTAGACATTCATATCCAAGCGCACAGTTGGATAGATGGGTGTAGAGACGGTTCTCGGGGTATTGCTCCGTCAATCGTTTGACCCCGGAACGCACATCGTCACGATCACAGTTGAGTGGATTCCATTTTTCAGGACTATCCGACTTCGAAGCGGTGACATAGAAACCGCCATCTTTCCAGACTACTGCGGAATAGCCGAATAACGGCAATTTATACTCTTTATCCGTCTTCACATATCCAGGGAGACACAAACGAGTGAATCCCTGTGGAAGCAAAGCACCTACAGCCTGTGTGTCCGTTGGCATTGGCAGCATCTCACCTGTGTCCGGGTCCATACCAATGGGCCGGGTGCTTGGGAGTCCAACCAACGTTGCACCCTCTGGCAAAGGGATGAGTTCATCTTCCATAATCTCAACGATCATATCTCCACTGCGGGCAAGCCCGTACAGGGAAGGATGATCAAATACATTACCTTTTTCATCTGCGTATACTAAATACATGATGTTCTCCTCACATCTAATGGGTTAAACCTAACGACGAGTGTATTGTAACATTTACAGCAATGCTGCAAAAGAAAGTGATTAGTCAAACGACGCTTACGTCGATGTACCTGACGTTGCTGTCTGTCTAGGTGAGCGACGGGTTGTTGTTGTACCCGAATTGCTTGTCGGGCTATTACCAGCCGAATCAAATGCCGCTAAAAACTCTGCATTTGTCTTACTGTTACGAAGTTTTTTCAGGAATCCTTCAACAAAGTCATGGGAATCATTCATGTTTTTACGAATCGCCCAGATTGTATCCAACTCTTCCTTGCTGAGCAACACTTCTTCACGACGTGTACCCGAACGACGAATGTCGATCGCCGGGAATATGCGGCGCTCTGCCAGACGACGGTCCAGATGCAGCTCCATATTACCTGTACCCTTAAACTCTTCATAAATGACGTCATCCATACGTGATCCGGTATCAATTAATGCCGTTGCTAGGATGGTCAAGCTTCCGCCTTCTTCCACATTCCGGGCAGAACCGAAGAAACGCTTCGGACGATGGAACGCAGCTGGATCAATACCACCACTAAGTGTACGACCGGATGGTGGAATAACCAGGTTATATGCACGGGCAAGACGCGTAATGCTATCCAGCAGGATAACAACATCTTTTTTGGCCTCAACCAGACGAAGCGCACGCTCAAGCACCAATTCCGCCACCTTGATATGATTCTCAGGCAGTTCATCAAATGTCGAAGCCACAACTTCCCCTTTTACCGAACGCGACATATCCGTTACTTCCTCTGGACGTTCATCAATCAACAGGACAAACAGTTCAATTTCAGGATTGTTAGTTGAGATGCTGTTGGCAATTTCTTTGAGGAGAAGCGTTTTACCCGCTTTGGGAGGTGCTACGATCAATCCGCGCTGTCCCAATCCTACCGGGGCGAGCACATCCATAATTCGTGTGGACAAATGGTTGGGGGATGTTTCGAGAACCAGTTTTTTCTGCGGATACAGTGGGGTTAATGCCGGGAAGTGAAGTCGCTCTGCAGCCGCCGATGGATTCTCACCATTTACAGCGTTGACTTGCAACAAACCGAAGTATCTCTCGTTTTCCTTAGGCGTTCTACACTTACCTGATACGAGGTCACCTGTTCTTAGGTCAAACTTGCGAATCTGAGAAGCTGAGATGTAGATGTCTTCCGTACTTGGCAAGTAGTTGATAGGTCTTAAGAATCCGTAACCTTCAGGTAAAATCTCGAGTACGCCTTGCATGAACATCAGGCCGCTCTGTTCAGCTTGTGCACGTAGTATAGCAAAGATTAATTCTTTCTTTTTTAACGTACCATAGTAAGGTATCTGATATTTTTTGGCCAGTTTGTAGAGGTCCGTTAGTTTCATTTCTTCCAAATCGGAAATTTGTAGATCCATATAATAACCACCTATTCAATTAATAAGTCCGTGTGAAATGGATAGTTTCGCTAGACGTTCCGGCTATAGAGCGCAGCATCTGCCACAATCTCTTCTGTCCATTGTACGGAATGTAACCGTTATAATGCAAATACTTGTCTTTGAGTGTAAGTTTCCGGGTGGGATGGCCAACATTCGGCAAGATCCGCTATTGAGTGAACGATGCATTGAGGCGATCAATCCGGATAGACCGGCTATGGAGCGCAGTTCAAACAAAACCGGGGTTTGGGGATGAGAAATGATGTTCTTACAGCCATATGAAGTTTATTTCAAAAAAAGACCCTCCGGTAAAGGAAACAGAAACATTTCGTCTTATGCCGGAGAGACTGAGAACTCTATTAAAACAGGTTTACCTAATCATCAAAAAGATATGCAGTTCAGTTAAAATAAACATGTGTAGGACTGAATCATGCATAATGCTTCCTATTAATCAGTTTCCCGCCATACATCTGCACCGAGCAGGCGCAGATTAGTCACCAGATGATCATAACCGCGGTCGATATACTCGACCCCCGTTACTTCAGTCACACCTTCACTGACGGTGAGACCTGCAATCACCAGCGCTGCTCCAGCGCGAAGATCGGATGCTTTTACTTTGGCCGCGTTTAATGCACTGCCTTCAATAATCGCTGACCGTCCTTCTACTCGAATCTTTGCACCCATCCGCACTAACTCAGGCACATGCTTGAATCGATTACTGTATACAAAGTCGCTCAGGACGCTCACACCGGTTGCCTGTGTCAAAACACTGGTCATGGGTGACTGTAGATCCGTTGGGAAACCAGGATATACAAGTGCTTTCACGTCCACATGGTTATAGCTTGGTTTACCAATGACACGTATACTTTCATCCAATTCCTCAATGCCAACACCCATTTCCAGCAGCTTTGCCGTTAAAGCTTCCAGATGTTTGGGAATCACATTGTCAATCAGAACATCTCCGCGCGTTGCCGCTGCAGCGATCATATACGTACCTGCTTGGATACGGTCCGGAATGATAGAATGACGGCAGCCTTTAAGCTCCGAGACCCCTTCAATACGGATCGTTTCGGTACCTGCACCCTTGATGCTGGCACCCATGGAATTCAGAAGTGTTGCTACATCTATAATCTCAGGCTCTTTAGCCGCGTTTTCGATAATTGTAGAGCCTTTGGCACGAGTAGCCGCCAGCATGATATTAATGGTTGCGCCGACACTGCTTACATCAAGATAGATTTTTGCTCCCCGCAGCTCTTTGGCATGCAAATGGATGGAGCCATGTTCGTTTGTTACGGTTGCGCCAAGCGCTTCAAACCCTTTGATATGTTGATCAATTGGACGAGGCTCAAAATTACAGCCCCCTGGTAAACCTATGGTCGCTTCTTTGAAACGCCCTAGCAATGCACCCATCATATAATACGAAGCACGAAGCTTCTTCACGGGACCATTCGGCATAGGAATGGATTTGATGTCAGAAGGGTCAATCTTCATCTGACTGCCTTCCCAAGTCACATGTGCTCCGAGTTCCTCCAAAATTTCTGCATAAACCGCCACGTCACTCAAAAGCGGCAGGTTGTCCAACACGACTTCTGACTCGGCAAGCAATGCTGCAGGAATAAGCGCAATGGCGCTGTTCTTGGCGCCGCTTATAGTTACAGTTCCCTGTAACGGACGTCCGCCACTAATCATCAATTTTTCCATAAAGCTTAATGTCCCCCTACGTGTTTTGCAGCCGATGAACGGCAATACGTGCTGTTGGCTTCCGATGTAGAAATAAGGTGTGAAAATGGAAAGACACCGGCTAGGCGGTGTTTTTCCATTTCACAGTATGGAACTGGTAAGGATAAATTACGCTTTGTTGTTAGAACCAAACTCGCGGATTTTACCTTTAACGGTTTCTTTAATTGCTTCACGGCCTGGTACGATGAATGTACGTGGATCGTAAGCGTCTGGTTTAGCTGCAAGCACTTCACGAACCACTCTTGCAAAAGCAATTTGGTTCTCTGTGTTTACGTTGATTTTGGACGTACCCAGGGAAATGGCTTTGTCGATGTCGTGTTTAGGAATACCTGTACCACCGTGCAATACGAGTGGAACTTGTACCGCGTCACGAACTTCTTCCATTTCTTTGAAGCCCAAGTTAGGCTCGCCATGGTAAGGACCGTGTACGGAACCAAGAGCTGGTGCCAATGTATCGATACCTGTTTCTTTAACGATACGGATACACTCGTTCAGGTCAGCGTACATGATACCGCCGATAACGTCGTCTTCTTGTCCGCCTACAGTACCTACTTCAGCTTCTACAGAAACGCCTTTAGCGTGTGCATATTCAACAACTTTTTTAGTCATTTCGATGTTCTCATCGATAGAGTGGTGGGAACCGTCGATCATTACGGATGTGAATCCAGCGTCGATCGCTTCTTTACACTTGTCGAAGCTTGAACCGTGGTCCAGGTGAATTGCAACTGGAACAGTGATTTTCATGTCGTGAATGAGTCCTTCTACCATTTTAACTACAGTGTAGAAGCCACCAATGTGACGTGCTGCGCCTTCGGATACACCCAAGATTACTGGGGATTTCTCTTCTTCAGCAGCACCAAGAATCGCTTGAGTCCACTCAAGGTTATTGATGTTGTATTGACCAACTGCATATTTTCCTTCAAGTGCTTTGTTCAACATGTCTGTCATAGATACTAATGGCATGGTTTCAATCCTCCTAGGGGTTTGGGTTGTGTCTATGGTTTTTAGCCGAAATCACATACGGGCTTATTATACCACATCCCATGTCAAATACTAAACAAGCATTTGCAAAAATGCTGTGCTTTGCAGCACAGTTTTCATAGACACCGCTTTCTAACTTCCCCATTTCCAATATTCCCCGGATGAAGGAGTGAAATACCTCATTTTCCCACCAAGTACCTTCTATGTTCTCCACACGCAAAAAAAATCCTGTATCAACAGGATTCAGCTGCATTTATTGGCGGTACCGTTGCGAAGTTGCATATTCACAGCCACTCGCATCTCGTCGATATCAAACGGTTTCGTAAAGTGCATGAGCGCTCCGAGATCCGTGGCTTCCTTAATCATGTCCAGTTCACCATAAGCAGTCATCATGATCACCTTGATACCCGGATCAATTTCTTTAATATGCTTCAAGATTTCCAGACCGTCCATCCCAGGAATCTTCATATCGAGCAATACCAGGTCAGGCTTGTCATTATTCACAATCTCCAGAGCAACCTTGCCGTTGGGTGCTTGAAACGTGTTATACCCCTCACTGCTGAACACTTCCATTAACAGGATTCGAATACCATTCTGGTCATCAACAATCAAAACTTTTTTATCTTCCACTCTGTAACCTCCTAGAATTAGGAAAGCATGCACATCTTCGAATCTGGATAACTATCCCATAGTCGTCATGATAAGTATTCTACCTCTTCCATTAAAATCCTGCTACCTTCACAAAATGACAAAAAAGCATTCCCACCTGCTCTTTACGCAAAAAAAGGATGTTCCGGCATCCGCTATGGTTGCCAGGAACATCCCCAATATCTATTACGTTAAAACAATAAAACCATGTATTACTTCTGCGCATTCTCCAGAGAAGCTTTTACAAACTCACGGAACAATGGTTGCGGACGGTTCGGACGGGAAGTGAATTCCGGATGGAATTGTACCGCCAGGAACCATGGGTGTCCTGGAAGTTCCACAATCTCAACCAGACGTCCATCCGGGGATGTACCCGAGATAACCAGTCCTGCTTTTTCGATCGTTTCACGGTATTCATTGTTGAACTCATACCGGTGACGGTGTCTCTCATACACCAGCTCGTCATCATAACAAGCCATCGCCAAAGAACCTTCTTGAAGCTTACAAGGATACAGACCCAGACGCATCGTGCCACCCAGATTTTCGATATCTTTTTGCTCAGGCAACAGATCGATCACCGGGAATTCCGTAGCCGGATTAATCTCGGAACTGTTCGCACCATTCAAACCAACGATGGAACGTGCATACTCAATAACGGAAACCTGCATACCCAAGCAAATACCGAAGAACGGAATTTGTTTCTCACGAGCATAACGGATTGCCGATACTTTACCTTCAATACCACGATCTCCGAATCCACCAGGGACGAGGATACCCCCAATACCATGTAACAGGTCGCCTACATTCTCATCCGTAATATCTTCAGAAGGAACCCAGCGGATTTTTACATCAGCATTGGATGCAAATCCTGCATGAGACAACGACTCAACAACACTCAGATATGCATCGTGCAACGCTACATATTTACCAACAATAGCGATCTCAACTGTATGCTCCAACTTGTTGATCCGGTCAACCAGCCCTTCCCACTCGCTCATATCCGGTGCAGGAGTAGTCAGTTTCAGGTGATTTACCACGATCTCATCCAAGCCTTCTTCACGCAGGTTTAGAGGTACTTGATACAACGTGTCTGCATCACGACATTCAACCACAGCATTCTCATCAATGTCGCAGAAGAGAGCGATCTTGGCTTTCATGTCTTTAGACAATTCATACTCCGTACGGCATACAATCACATTCGGTTGAATACCGATGCTGCGTAATTCCTTAACACTATGTTGCGTTGGTTTTGTTTTCACTTCACCAGCTGCTTTGATATAAGGAATAAGTGTTACGTGGATGTACATCACATTGTCGCGACCTACATCACTCTTGATCTGACGGATAGCTTCCAGGAAAGGCAAACTCTCAATGTCGCCCACTGTTCCACCAATTTCCGTAATAACCACATCCGAACCCGCTTCACGTCCAGCGCGGAATACGCGCTCTTTGATCTCGTTCGTAATGTGTGGGATAACTTGTACCGTTCCGCCCAGATATTCCCCGCGCCGCTCTTTGCTGATGACGGAAGAGTATACTTTACCAGTCGTGACGTTGCTGTTTTTGGAGAGATTGATGTCAATAAAACGTTCATAGTGGCCAAGGTCCAGATCCGTTTCCGCGCCATCATCCGTTACAAAAACCTCGCCGTGCTGATAAGGACTCATTGTTCCCGGGTCGATGTTAATATATGGATCAAATTTCTGGATCGTTACCTTAAGCCCTCTGTTTTTCAGCAATCTGCCCAGAGAAGCAGCCGTAATCCCTTTGCCCAGGGAGGACACAACTCCGCCCGTCACGAAAATATACTTTGTCACTGTTATTACCCTCCTAATATAAGTACAGAAATTCAGGCGATATATGGTGTTATCGTAACCTGTTTCCCAGGTAATCATCGTTAAAAAGAGCAATGGCAGAAATTCCCTGCATCTGCGAACTGCTCTTTCTGCGAAGACGGTTTAAATACACGTTGTTCTACAGCAAAAAATGGTGCAAATATTCCGATGGCCTTCATTCCATTTAGTGTTTTTGATATACAAAAACGGGCCACGAAATGTTGGCCGGGAGCATACGGAAAAAATCATTTTGCAAAATTATGCCTCTAAAAATACAAAAAAAAGTACTCCCGCAGGACGGGGCACCTTCTATAAAAAACATAAATATATTGTCGCTCATTCATAAGCCCATGCAATAGTTTACCCGTTACCCCGTCTGCTGTCAAGGCTGACTATTCCGGGGAAACGGGTAAATTATAGACGTCAAAAATGACTACCGATTATCAGAATCGTCGTCAAATTCATCCTCGTTTTCGGACTCTTCTTCGTCTTCTTCGAGGTCTTCATCTTCCAGATCGTCATCTTCAACCAGCACTTCTTCTTCGCTGTCTTCTTCGTCAAAGATGTCGTCTTCTTCTTCCTCTTCTTCGTCTTCTTCTTCGTCTTTATCCGTGCTGTCGAAGTCTTCATCGCTGCTATAGCTGTCTTCTTCTTCACCGAAGTCTTCATCTTCCAGATCATCGTCTTCATCGTTGATGATACGCGGACGCTTCGCACCCGTCATGGAATCTTCTGTTCCAGCTACCGGATACCAGCGCTTCAAGCCCCACAGACTTGTACCGACGCAAGCAAAACGGCCATCGATATTAATCTCGGTATATAGCTGGGCGATAAACTCGTTGATTTCTTCATCAGTCATTCCGCGCTGCTTCGCTACCTCATTCATTAAGTCACGATAGTAATACGGCGTATTAGCCGCCTTCAGCACCATAAAGGCAAGGTCCACCAAAGGGATCTCTCTTACCTTTTCTTTATCAATTTTCAAATTGAGCGAGGTACTCACTGCAGACACTTCCTCTCACACAAAATTCACTTTTTAACCCCTACGAACTGGACTGTTACGTATAACATATCCATTAACAAACCTAAGTAAAACCTATTTAGCGTTAAAAAGCAAGTTTTTATGTACGGATGTGACGCAAATGCGGAGAGCAGCAACAATATGTCCACATATTAAACGTGAAGTGACATCAAACCCACAGGAATATCCTCTTTTGCCAAAGAGACAACTCCATAATAAAAAAGACGGAGTCCCCTCCGCCTTCTGACTGTATACCCTTGGAGGATTACTCCTCACCAGGTTCCCCGCAAGAGCCCTCTAGCTCTCCATCCATCATATGTCCCTGCGCCCGTTTTGACACGAAGAGAATGTGTTTTTGTAAAAAAAGGGCAAGTTCCCCATGCGGCGGGATGAGCGCATTCATAGAATACCTCAGCATGTTCATCCCGAAGGGGGCTGCCCATTATGGACTATACTGGTTTATTGCATCAATTGATTGACGGAATGCGACGCCCTGAACCAGAACAGGGAGGGCGATATTTGATCCGATTTGCCAAACCGCAGCAGTACGAGGCCTGTCTCGTAGAATTGTCTCGAATGCGGAATGAATTCACCGACCTTGGGGCTGTCCGTTCCTCGCGACTGGCTCGTTCCATTATTGCTCCAGTCCAACGCCCGGAGGAACTATACCGCTATGGGGATGAAATTACGATTGAAGCAGACGTTCCCATCTCCCTTCATGCCACCGCACTCCACAGCAAACCAAGCAATGCTCAAGGCATACCCTGGGGAGTGAAGCAGATTCGGGCGCCCAAAGTATGGTCTGTGTCTACCGGACACCAGATTAAAATCGGTGTGATTGATACGGGTGCTGATTATCACCATCCTGATCTTCGCTATTCACTGGCACGTGGAATCAACCTGTTAAACCGCAGCCTGCTTCCTCATGATGATAACGGACACGGCACCCACATTGCAGGGACTATCGCTGCTGCCAACAGTACCGCAGGCATGATTGGTGTAGCTCCACGCTCCCTGATCTATCCGGTGAAAGCATTTGACCACAACGGATCGGCTTATGTATCCGATATTGTACTTGGCATCGACTGGTGTGTGCGCAACAAGGTCGATATCATCAATATGAGCTTTGGCATGAAAACACGTAGCAAGGCGCTTCTTGACGTTGTCAACCGTGCGTATCATGCCGGAATCGTCATTGTTGCTTCGTCAGGAAATGACGGCAAACGCCGCAGTATTGATTACCCTGCACGGTATCCCCAGACCATATCTGTTGGAGCAACCGACAAAAACAGACGTATTGCATCCTTCAGCAATCGTGGCGCATATGTGGATGTCTATGCACCCGGTGATAAAATTGTCTCCTCCTGGGTACAAGGCAAACATCACGAGATGAGCGGTACATCCATGGCGACGTCCCATGTGAGTGGCGCTATCGCCTTGCTGCTCTCCAAACATCCGGGGTTATCCCCTAGTGAAATCAAGACACTCGTCAAACGTGCTACGATCCCGCTACGCGCTCGCAAGACTACCACATCAAAGAGCAAGGTGCGTGGTGGTGAGATTGATGCCCTGAAGCTAATGCAGGAGGGCGGGGAGTGAACCAGTCGGTCAGCCGTCAGCAGAACTTGATTGAGGCTCGTGGCGAAACGCAGTAGCTCGGCCCAGGCAGTACGCACGAGGGAGTATTACGTAGCGACTGAGACCCTAGGTTACGTCCACTGTGATGTCAGAGCAGGCTAGTGTGCCTTGGATGGGTCAGGCATTTCGTTTTCTTCAACTCAGGGTACACAACAAAAAAAAGTCTCCATGTACCACGTTGAAGGCACTCAACGTGGACATGGAGACTTTTTGCCTTAGGCAGAGCGGCGGATAGGCCGCGAGCCTGGAATTTACATTTTGTCAGGAGCGGTTACGCCTA
The DNA here is from genome assembly GCF_038004485.1 of Paenibacillus sp. FSL R7-0026. Taxonomy (NCBI): domain Bacteria; kingdom Bacillati; phylum Bacillota; class Bacilli; order Caryophanales; family Paenibacillaceae; genus Paenibacillus; species Paenibacillus sp. FSL R7-0026. The sequence continues at coordinate 125,034 of NZ_JBBORG010000001.1, read as the reverse complement.
CCAGACGAAGCGCTGTTGCGATAACGGTACGTACAGCACCGATCAGTGCCAGACGTGCTTGAGTTTGCTGCGCGTCTTCCGTAATGACACGTTCTGCACGGTAGTAGCTGTGGAACAGGGATGCCAGCTCGTATACATAACGGATGATACGATGAGGCGCATATCCTGTTGCTGCTGCCGAGATTTCCTCAGGCAGCTCTCCCATTTTGCGGAGAAGGTCATACTCGTGCTCTGTTGTCAGCTTGGACAGGTCAATCTGTGCCAGTGGCAGCAGTTCAATACCTTGTTCTTCAGCCTGACGGTATACGCTGCATACACGTGCATGCGCGTATTGTACGTAGAATACCGGATTCTCATTGGATGTCGAAATCGCAAGGTCCATGTCAAAGTCCAGATGGGAGTCCATGCTGCGCATTGTGAAGAAGTAACGGATCGCATCAATGCCGACTTCATCCATCAGGTCTTCCATCGTTACAGCTTTACCTGTACGCTTGGACATCTTCACTTTTTCACCGTTCTGGAATAAGCTCACCATCTGTGCAATCAAGACCACCAGTTTCTCAGGGTCATTACCCAGTGCTTGCATCGCCGCTTTCATCCGTGGAATATATCCATGGTGATCGGCACCCCAGATGTTGATCATCGTGTCGTATCCACGAGCATATTTGTCGCGGTGATAAGCAATATCTGGCGTCAGGTAAGTATACGTGCCATCGTTCTTGATCAATACACGTTCTTTGTCGTCACCGTACTGCATCGTTTTCAACCAAGTTGCTCCGTCTTGCTCATAGATCTCATTGCGGTCACGCAATTCATCAAGCACTCGTAGCACTTCTCCGTTGTCGTACAGGGAAGTTTCGCTGAACCAGATGTCAAAGTTAACACGGAAGCGATTCAAGTCACGTTTGATCTTGTCCAGTTCCTTCTCCAGACCAAAGTCACGGAAATAAGCCGCACGGTCACCCGGATGCATGGACAGCAATTCGTCACCCTTTTCAGCAACAAGCTGCTTGGCGAATCCTTTAATATCTTCACCGTGATAACCGTCTTCAGGCATCTCTGCATCCTGACCCAGCTCTTGCAGATAACGAGCTTCAATGGAACGAGCCAGATTAAACACCTGATTACCTGCATCATTAATGTAGTATTCACGGGTTACATCATATCCTGCGTAGTCAAGGATGTTACATAGTGCATCACCTACAGCTGCTCCACGGGCATGGCCCAGATGCAGGCTGCCTGTCGGGTTGGCACTAACAAACTCCATCTCGACTTTACGTCCTTCTCCGATGTTAATTCTTCCGTAATCTTTACCCTGCTCCTGCACAAGCGCAAGTACTGGATAAAGGTAACTCTTGTCCAATTTGAAGTTAATGAACCCTGGGCCCGCAATCTCAGCCTTCTCGATTCCGGCTTCAGCCAGATTCAGATTGGCAATGATCTCTTCAGCAATCTGACGCGGATTGCGCTTGGCAATCTTGGTCAGCTGCATGGCAGCATTGGTCGCCAAGTCTCCGTGTGTCTTCTCACGCGGCACTTCCAATGTGATAGCTGGCAATTCTTCCTGCGTAACAATTCCGGCAGCCACAATGGCGTTACCGATGGCCGTGCTTACCCGTTCGTTAATCGTATCTAGTGGATTACGTGTCATGAAATTGGTTCCTCCTGTATATGCAAACTAATCGCGAAATGTCCGGATTCTTCATCAAAGCGGTAAAAGTCGTAGCTCCACGCTGCGCGTGCGCTCAATCCCTGAATGGAAAGCTCCAGCTTCTGTGTATGCGTGGACAGGGCAAACGACATGTATGGTGATCGGTAGAAACCAGGAAGCTTCCGATTCAATTCAAAAGTCTGCTCCGATTCCACCTCACCATGACGTATAATCTTGATGGATTGTCCGCCCAGCTTCAATGTTGTACGGGTTGTACCTCCCTCAGGTCCAACCTGCGGTTCTTCATAACGAACATAAAGAACAGACCCTTTTAACACGGCTTCACCCTGCATTTCCTGCAGCACATCTTCACCTTCATAACGGCTGTGCAGCCGGATGTGTACCGGTCGCATGTTCGACATGAATGTTAACCTCCATTATATTCGAGGCGACGCAAAATCAGGCACGGCTGGTGAGAACAGCCCTTCCCGTATTGTTGTGTCGCTATACGCGCTCATATTCCCGGATAGCTCGCTATCCTACACTCTACTGTATAACTATATCCAGTTCCCTCGCTCAATTCAAATCCAAATTCAGAGTTTTTTCCTCATCAAGCCAAAAAAGAAGAGCCGCACCTGTAAAGTGCAACTCCCTTTTGCTTCATTATAATAAGATTCGTTCATCCGATCAGGCCCATTGCGATTCATAAGGAAAAGGACATGTCGACTCACTCAGCTTCGCTCGCACCTGTACGAGACAACCACAATGCCGACAAGTTGTGCCATATTGCAATCCCGGACAAGCAGAGCAGATGGATAGCCGACGTTCATATTCCTCATCCTGTACCGTCGGACGCGAACGCGAGGCAATCTCCACAAGTCTGGCCATTTTGGCATCGCTAATCTTCACATCGTACTGATCATTACAGCCCTTGCAAGGTTCCTGCCTTTTCATTCATTAACCCTCTACAGCGAGCACCCCAACCGATGCTGGTGGAAGGACAAAGCGCAGTGTGTTATTCTCCAGTGTGATTCCATCCCACGCCACAGGCTGAACATGATTCGGCTGTTCAAAGGTATTAAATGCACCAAAATCAGTATGGTGCAGAATCTGCCCGGTTACTTTAGCCACTTGAGCTGCGTCCAGCTGACACAAAACTTCCAACTCATCCGTGTGACTCAGATTACAAGCTGTCACATGAATGACCCCATCCTTGTTGCGGGAAGCTGATAAGCTGAGCTGCGGAATGGTCCCTTCTCCGAATGTGTATCCTGGGCTATCATAATTCAATTCCAGTCGTTGTGCATCCATATGAACCTGATACATATCAAATACATGATACGTAGGGGTCAGGAGCATTTTGTCCCCTTCCGTGAGCACAAGCGATTGAAGCACATTGACGATCTGCGCAAGATTTGCCATGTGTACCCGTTTATTATGTTGGTTGAAAATATTCAGGTTAACACCTGCAAGCACAGCGTCCCGCATCGTATTCTGTTGATACAGAAACCCTGGATTGGTTCCCGGCTCAACGTTATACCACGTGCCCCATTCATCCACAATAATGCCGACTCTGCCCTCTGGATCATATTTGTCCATAATCTCGGAGTGCTTCACCAGTAATTCATCCATATGGAGCGTCTTTTTCAAGGTAGTGAACCATTCAGCCTCGCCAAATCCTGTAGCTGCGCCTTTATCATTCCACTCTCCTGTAGGGATGGTGTAATAATGAAGACTGATTCCATCCATAAAGCGAGCAGCTTCCCGCATCAGGACTTCCATCCATTCATAGTTACCTTCGTTCGGTCCACAAGCGATTTTATAAATCTCGTTCCCGGAATAGTTACGTACATATGTAGCATACCGGCGATATTCATCCGCATAATATTCAGGACGCATATTTCCGCCGCATCCCCAGTTCTCATTTCCCACGCCAAAATACTTCATTTTCCACGGTTCTTCCCTACCGTTACTCTTACGCCAGTTCGCCATCGGGGATTCGCCGTCAAACGTGATGTACTCCACCCATTCCTGCATCTCCTGAACTGTACCACTACCCAGATTGCCACTAATATATGGCTCCGTGCCGAGCAGTTCACATAATCTCAAGAATTCATGTGTACCAAAGTGGTTGTTCTCTTCCACACCGCCCCAGTGTGTATTGATCATACGAGCACGCTCACTCTTCGGACCTACACCATCTTTCCAGTGATATTCATCGGCAAAACAACCGCCTGGCCAGCGAAGTACTGGAATATTAAGCTTCTGCAAGGCTGTCAATACATCATTTCGAATCCCATCTGTATTCGGAATGGGTGAATCTTCTCCTACCCACAGCCCCTCATAAATACAACGTCCCAAGTGTTCGGAAAAGTGACCATATATATTGCGATTTATTAATCCTTGATCTGAATCCGCCTTTAGAATAACATCAACCATGATTTCAACCCCCATAAATTGTATTGTTATCGCTTACAATAACTCGTTTTCGAGTAGGTTTCAACCGTTTTTATTTCTACACAAACAAGCCTCTTCCTGTGTAATTGATTAGGAAAAGGCCTGTTTGTTATAGATATTCATGCAGAGGCATACCAAATTGATTTTTATTCATTTCTAATTTGGATTTGCTCCATTGTTATTTCAGAATAACAGGCTACTTAATCCTGCTCTGAAGGCAACAACATTTTTTGTGTCCACGTCGTTCCACCATCCGTAGTCTGATAGATCGCAGGAGAGTTATCACTTGTGACTACGAGCCAACCCGTCTTGGCCGATGGGAACGAGATACGGGAACTGTATCCCGGATCTTTCAGGTCAATATTTTTCCACGTGGAACCTTTATCATAAGAACGTCCAATACCCACTTTGCCAGCTGCGGGTGAACCTGCAGACAGATACGCCGTCTGATTACCAATCAACGCCATGTTGCCGGGATGACCACCCGGGTTGGCTGGTCCGTTTCCTTTGCCCGTACTGTTTGTACCCGGTGCAGGACCTCCCCCTGCTGTGGATTGCGCAAATACTTGGGTCCAGTTCTTGCCTTGATTACCGCTCGCATAGAGGGAGTACGATTGTTGGGACATGCCTGCATCACCATACAGAAGGGCCCATACTTGCTGGCCATGTGCATACAGATCCCCTCCGCTCCATGTGTCTGAGACAACTCGAAGAGAGGTTGTCCAGTTCTTGCCGCCATCACTCGTTTGCTTCAGATGATATCCCGATCCAGGTACAACCACGACGGCATACCCTTGTTTCTCTGTTGCAAAGGCAGCTGCACGCGTGTTGGCAGGTGTATTCATTTTACTCCAGGTTACCCCGCCATCCTTCGTCTGATATGCACCATTATAGGTGTAACCATAACCTACATCTTTATTGCGAAAATCGATTCGTTTGAATTGAATGCCCGGCGTATCGAGCCGCGTCCAGTGCGATCCCCCATCATGGGTACGGATTAGATAGGTTGCAGGTGAATCCTTCACTCGCGCCAGCGCATATCCGTTCACATTATTCGGAAAATCAAGCTGAGTGAATTGCCACTGCCCGGTATATATGGACTGCCACGTACATCCTGCATTCGAGGTACCGATCAGGAAACCTTCACCCCCAGCTCGTCCAGTCGTATCATTAAGAAAATCAATGTCCGTAAATTGCAGGTGTTGCTCTTCCACACCGCTGCCCTTTTTCAATGTAGCAGATAGTCCATGATCTCCCTTTCCACATGCCTGTGAAGATGCAGCGTTAGCACCTGATAGCGTATGTACCGGACCCATCCCCCAAGCCAGCGTTAACGATAATGCGAGTGCACCAATCCGTTTCCATGTCATTGTACTCTTGGTTGTCATCGTAACACCTCCTTCTATGGTTTTACCCAAATATGATGGTTCTAACGTAACAATCTGATTAACCCTGATGACAATTTTGCAAGAAAAAAACCACCTTTACCCATGAATGGATCATGTAGGCAAGGGTGGTTCATCACCAAACATTGTGTACACTAAATTAAATGGGATACGTCACCACAGCAAGGATAACAAAACTGATACTTAATAAAAGGCATAAACTAAAATATATTTTGTTGTATTTATATTCCCGAATACTATATGCAGCAAAAAGCATGGCCAGATCAGCCACCATCAACGTAAAGTTGAGAAATATCGTCACTGCTAATACAAAATTGATGACAAACACTATAAAAACTGCAGTCAGCCACTTGGGATACATACTCAATTGAGTCCGAATCACACGCATTCACATCCACCTTTCCCTTCCTCTATTTCCATATTATACACAAATATTAAGATAGAGTCATACCAAGGCACGATATCTGCGTTAGAGGAGAGTCTATACTAACACATGAAATAAATGGTAGAGGCAAGGGAACATACGTGCTATAATTAATGTTATGGACTTTTGAATATCGGTGGATGTTTTCCAGACCACGGCGCAGCTTCCCGAAAGGGGGTGACGTCGATGGTCAAACTTGTGGCGTTACTTGATGTAATCCGATTGATTGCTGCGATCCTCAGTATTGTACTGAGTGGGCGAAAGCTTTACCGTTGGTTGCGCAAAAAGTTTCGTAGCAAGCGAAAACCCACCTCATAAGGTCGGAAGCCTGACGGTGGGTTTCGCTTGAATAGCATTATTTAGTTCATGCACGCCGTGGCAATCCACAGCCTTTCGGGTCCTAAGAGTCTTTACCGTTGGCAGCGGTAAAGGCTCTTTTTAGTATATGACCTAACCCGATCACCATATACTTCACGAATGTAATATATCAATTAATATACTACTGAATACTTATGTAGTCAGTATAGCACAGCTCTGTACAAAAGTTAACAATACAAAACGCCCTCCTCTACGCAAAGTTGAACCCGCGCAGACAGAGAGCGTTATACTTATCGATTATTCTGTGATTATTTCACGAATCCAAGCAGCATTTCACGGATCAGCTTCGCAGCTACAATCTGTGTCTGTTGTGTTGGATCATAGATTGGTGCAACTTCAACCAAGTCACAACCAACTACATTTACATCAGATCCTGCGATCATATAAATGGCTTCCAGCAGTTCCTTAGACGTAATGCCGCCCGCTTCTGCTGTACCTGTTCCTGGTGCTGCTGACGGATCAAGCACATCGATGTCGATGGTCACATACACCGGACGGTTGCCCATCTTCGGAAGAGCTTCCTTCATCGGAGCTGCCACTTCAAATGGATAGAAGTTGATGTTCTCGCGACCATACTGGAACTCCTCACGGGAACCGGAACGGATACCGAACTGATAGATATTTTTGCCACCCATCAACTCAGCTGCTTTACGCACTGGTGTGGAGTGGGACAATGGCTCGCCTTCATAGTTTTCACGAAGGTCAGCGTGTGCATCAATATGAATCAGGATAAGATCCGGGTATTTCTTGTACATCTGTTGGATGACTGGCCAAGTAACCAGATGCTCGCCACCGAGACCAACTGGGAATTTGTCGTCAGCGAGCAGACTTCCGATGTATTCATGAATTACCTCAAGGCTGCGTCCCGCGTTACCGAAAGGCAAAAGCAGGTCTCCAGCGTCAAAGTATGTCATGTCTACAATGCTTTTGTCGAGATATGGGCTGTACTCTTCAAGTCCAACCGATGCCTGACGGATATGAGATGGGCCGAAACGGGAACCCGGACGGAAGCTGACGGTGTAATCCATCGGCATGCCATAGATAACCGCTTTGGAGTTCTCATAATCCTCAGAGCTGCAAATAAATACGTTTCCTGAATAAGCTTGATCCAGTTTCATTAATGATTTCCCCTTTTATTTCGTTAAATCTTCCACGAATTTAGGAAGTACAAATGCTGCTTTGTGCAGACGCGGAGAGTAATACTTGGTATCCATCTCCGGGATTTGAGTCTCATCCACTTCAAGTGGGTCATGTTTCTTGCTACCCATGGTGAATGTCCACAAACCACTTGGATAGGTTGGAATATTACAGCCGTACACATGTACGATCGGGAAGATTTCTTTGACGTCTTTGTTCACCTTCTGGATCAGATCCGCCTTGAACCAAGGGTTGTCCGTTTGGGCAACAAAGATTCCGTCTTCTTTCAATGCTTCGTAGATGCCTTGGTAGAACCCACGCTCAAACAATGGCGCAGCCGGGCCTACAGGCTCCGTGGAGTCTACGATGATCACATCGTATTCATTTTTATGTTCAATAATATGCATGTAGCCGTCGTTCACGAGCACTTCAACATTAGGCTCGTCCAACTTGCCGGCGATTTCAGGCAAATATTTTTTGGAGTATTCAATAACTTTACCGTCAATTTCGACGAGAACTGCTTTTTCTACAGCAGCATGTTTAATGACTTCACGAATGACTCCGCCATCGCCGCCACCGACAACCAGAACTTTTTTCGGATTCGGGTGAGTGTTCAACGCAGGGTGTGCCGCCATTTCGTGATATACGAATTCGTCTTTTACAGTCGTCATCACCATGCCATCAAGAAGCAACATGTTACCGAATTCTTCGGTTTCTACCATGGCCAAATCTTGAAAATCCGTTTTCTCTGTAACATAGGTCTGCTTAATCTTCGCGGTGATCCCGAATACCGGGGTCTGTTTCTCCGTAAACCACAATTCCATAATCTCTACCTTCTTTCCGTAAAGTTAATGATCAGCCATACCCGACCAAGTGCTGTGCACTATAATCGGTTCGCCCAAGCACGTCCAGCGTTCGGCGCCATATCGCGTTATCATTGCTGGCCTGCGGGAAAGTCCGCGGTTCACTTCATTATATAGATTAAATTGAGCAGAGCGTCTGACTAATCAATGAATTAATGACCATTCGTCTATTCGTCCTTACGCGCTTTAGTATCTTGTGCCGAATCTTACCTTTTCATTACCCTTTTGCATTATACGCGATTGACGTTTATACTGCAAAACGGTTTTTAAGGCGAAAATGCTACATTTTGTTTGCTTATGCACCCAATTGAATATCCCTGCCAATCAAGTCCCATACTGGAAGAAAAGAGAGGAGCCCGTTCCATGACCAAGCCAAATCAAAAGACCCGCAAACGCGGGTTCCCTGTACGAAAATTCATTAAAAACCTGTCTCTGCTCGCCGTGCTCGCCATACTTGCTACCGCTGCAGGATTGGTCTATCTATACGCAACCAGCCTGCCTCTCGCAGACTCTGATCGGAATTCCAGATTACTGGACAGTCAGGGTGAAGTCATCGCTACCTTCTCCGCAGGTGGCAAAGACTCTGTACCCGTTCAACTGGAGGATATCGCGCCAGATCTGGTCAATGCCACTCTGGCTGTAGAGGATCGCAAATTCTATAATCATTACGGGTTCGACGTGCAAGGGATGGGACGGGCTGTGCTCGTTAACCTCGAACATATGCAGATGTCGCAAGGTGCGAGTACATTGACTCAACAGCTGGCGCGTAACCTGTATCTATCTCATGAGAAAACATGGACTCGCAAAGCCAAGGAAGCCATGTACACGGCACAATTGGAGATGAAATACAGCAAGGATGAAATTTTGCAGATGTATCTGAACGAAATCTATTATGGGCATGGTGCTTACGGAATCGAAGCGGCTTCACGAATGTATTTTGGCAAATCAGCCAAACAGCTGGATCTTGCAGAGAGTGCCATGCTGGCAGGAATCCCGAAAGGACCTACCTACTATTCACCCTATAACCATATGAAGAATGCCAAAGACCGACAGAAGATTGTGCTGAATGCCATGGCTGATATCGGCAAGATCACCCAGGCCGAAGCGGATAAGGCGTATGAGAAAATGCTTTCGTTCAAACCGGAAAGTGAGCGTAAAACGGTGGAAAGCGCTCCGTATTTCCGTGACTATATCCGGAATCTGGCCATCAAAGAGCTGGGAATCAGTGAAGCGATGCTGGATCATGGGGGATTGAATATCTACACCACCCTGGATCTGCGTGTACAAAAAGCAGCTGAAGATGCCATAGCGAAGGGTATGGATGCCAAAAGTGAGCTGGAGACGGCCCTCGTGTCCATCGACCCTCGTACGGGCTACATCAAAGCCATGGTAGGCGGCAAGAATTACCGCACCAATCAGATTAACCATGTACTGGCGACAACACGCCAGCCAGGTTCGGCGTTTAAACCGATTATGTATCTGGCAGCCCTGGAATCCAAGCAGCTCACCAGTGCATCCATATTTAACAGTGAACCTACCCTTTTTCACTATGACAATGACCGCAAAACCTATAAACCCGGCAACTTTGGAGACAAGTATCTGGGTGAGATTGATCTAAGACAGGCGATCGCCGCTTCAGACAATATCTATGCGGTGAACACCATTATGCAGATCGGTCCTGAGCAGGTTGTGAGTATGGCAAAAAACCTCGGCATTACAAGCAACCTGAGCGCCGTACCTTCTCTTGCACTGGGAACGTCACCTGTCAGCCCGCTGGAGATGGCGTCGGCCTTTTCCGTCATTGCTGCTGGTGGACAACGGACGCCACCTGTAGCCATTCTGCAAGTGACGGATGCCGCAGGACGTGTACTCTATGAATCGCCTCAAACCAAGGCTGAGACCGTCGTGGAACCTGCAGCAGCTTATGTCCTGACTCGTTTAATGGAAAGTGTCTTCGAAAATGGAGGAACGGGTAACCGGGTGTCTAAGGCGATCAAACGTCCGGTAGCCGGAAAAACGGGAACAACCAACACGGATGCCTGGCTCGTTGGATTCACACCGGAGCTCTCCACCGCGGTATGGGTTGGGTACGACCAAGGCAAAGCCATCTCAACTTCGGATGGCCGCCGGGCAGCGCCAATCTTTGCCCAGTTCACAGAGCAGGCACTTGCGAGCGTACCACCCAAAATTTTCACCGTGCCTGATCATGTCGTAAGTGTCTATATTGACCCGGAATCCGGCAAGCTGGCAGGCAACGGTTGTGAAGAGAAACGGCTGGAAGTTTTCATTGATGGTACTGAACCGACAGAGGTATGCCATGGCACGACGGATGATTCGGATTCTGGAGAAGATGAGAAGACCCGTCAGGTACAGAATCAACAAGGCATACAGGAAGAGAAACATTCCTGGTGGGGAGATTTCAAACGTTGGTGGGTAGAATGACGCAAATGCGCGATGACTTAGTTGCGTCACCTATAACCCCTAATTGTATTGAACAATTGGAAATTCACTTCGGATGAAAATTCATAATTATTCAGATCAATGAATACAATTAATGCACAAGCAAAAGACCCCCAACCGAAATTTCCGGTCAAGGGGCCTTTTGCTTTTTTTCTTTTATACTGTGTTGAAAGACCTGCCTTAGGCGAGTGCTTCTTTCAATTCATCTGGAGAAGCATTCCACCATTCCTCGTTGTGTGAGATCAGCAGTGTCTTAAGTGCAGCTCGAGCTTCAGGTCCAAGCTCATCCAGCATGAACCGACGCTTCAAGGCATAATCCATGCGATTCACATGTTCCGCCAGCAGTTTCCATCCACGTCTTGCTTCCGTATCAATCCACATCTCACATGCCGTTGCTCCACCATAGAGTTGGCCTTCCTCCGTGCGATCGACAGCTACCCACACCAGCCATACCTGGCGTCCGTTGGGCACATCTTCACGATTGGTAGAGAACTTGATATTGCGTTCCACTTTGCTCTTCGCATGCATCGCACCGATATCGATTTTGGCTTCGCCATTATCAATAATGACCGGGGAAAGGTTATTCAGCTCAATGGAGCCTGCACCGAAGCCTTTATGCTTGCTTTTTGCACTAACGATATTCAAGGCAATCTGTTTTTTGCCGTTTTGCTCGTTTTGGTCCATGTTTATAACCTCCAAGGGTTGATACAAATATTTTAACTAATAATTACCCCATTGCAAACATATACATGCTGTAGATGCTTGTCAACGGGAGGTATTTAACGATGATTCCACGACGCGCCAAGAGCTGGCTCACTGCATCCCTGGCCCTGTGTGTACTTGCCGGAGGGATATGGATCACTCTGGGTTATAATCGCTCAACTCATTCCGAATTGCCAGTACTCGCCCCCGAATCGGGCAAGCCCAAGGCAATAGCCCCAACGCCAGCACCTCCAGAAAGTGTACAGACCCCTACTGCCGAAGTGTACAGCAACCGTGTTGTGGAATATCACATGGATGTAAAACTGGTCGAAGGGAATGTACTGGAAGGGACTCAGACGATTACCTGGACACATCCAGGTAAAAAAACCGTCAGCGAGCTTTACTTTCATATGTATCCCAACGCCTTCTCTTCTGCTGACACCACCTTTATGAAGGAATCCGGTGGAAAGCTTCGGGGTGATGTCATGCCTACCAATGGTTATGGCTCCATGAACATTACCGAAATGAAAACGGAGGACGGGCTCTCTCTGCTGCACCGGATGCAGTATGTGCAACCAGATGACGGAAATATCAAGGACACCACCCTCATTAAAGTACGCCTGCCCAAACCCGTCAAAGGCGGGGAAAGTATCACACTCCACACCCGATTTGAAGTGAATCTGCCAAAGATTTTTGCCCGGATGGGAACTGCTGATCATTTTGTCATGGCAGGTCAATGGTTTCCCAAATTAAGTGCCTATGAACCTGTGGGCAGACGTGGACGAACAACGGAAGGCTGGAATCTGCACCAGTACCATGGCAATTCAGAGTTTTACGCTGACTTCGGTATATATAGTGTACGTATTCGGGTGCCCGAAACATACAAAGTTGCTGCTACCGGATTTCCGACGCAGCAAGCCGTGGTGAAGAATGGAGAAAAGGTCTATCAATTCTATGCCGATGATGTGCATGATTTCGCCTGGGCAGCCTCACCCGATTTTGTGTACGCCGAGGAACCCTTCTCTGCACCCAATGTGCCTGGTGTACGAATCAAGTTATATCTGGACCCAGCTCATCAGGATCTGAAAGAACGTTATTTCTACGCCGCGAAGGCCGCTCTAGCCAATTATAGCAAATGGTTTGGCCCATATCCTTATGCTACCTTATCCATCGTAGTTCCACCCAAAGCGGGGAACGGCGCTGGAGGTATGGAATACCCTACGCTAGTTACAGCCTTTGGAGCCGATGACACCACGCCAGGTTATGACCTGGAACGAACCGTAGTCCACGAGATCGGACACCAGTACTTCTACGGCATGGTTGCTAGCAACGAATTCGAGGAAGCCTGGCTGGATGAGGGGTTCACCTCTTATGCAGAAGACAAACTGATGGAGCAGGAATACGGATTGATTCCGAATCTGCCGGTACAATCGGGACTGATTACGTCTCCTTCATCTTTAACACAAGAATCCTGGAAGTTCGATTCACAGAATGAGTATGCAGCCAATGTCTATACACGTGGCAAACTTGTATTGCTTGGTATCGAACATCAAGTCGGCACAAAAAAGATGGAACGCATTCTCTCTACCTATGTGAAGAAGTACCGTTTCAAACATCCCACTTCGGCTGATTTTCAGAAAATTGTGGAACAAGTGACCCGCACTTCCTGGTCTGATTATTTTGACCAATATGTCTATGGTAACGGGATGGCTGACTTTGCTGTAGAGAAGATTCGTGTTACGCCCGTACAGAAAGATGGGCAAACATTGTACGAGTCATCCGTGACGATAGCGAAAAAAGGCAGTGACTACAGCGCCGTTCCTGTTCGCATTGCTTTTGAAGACGGGCATATCCTCACCAAGCAATGGAATGGCAAAGAAGATCGCATCACGTATAAATTAACTCACACATCCCCCGTATCCTGGGCCATGACCGATCCCCTGTACTCGATCGTGCTGGAGAACCGCCATATGAACAATTTCCTGAAATCCGGACTGGATGAGCAGACGAAGTCCCGCTGGAGCATGAGTGTAACCAAACTAATAGAAGCCATATTCGGAGGTCTGTCATGGTGAGGTGGAAACGGTGAAAGCGAAAATACGTGAAGGCTGGTTTCTCGTCCGTCAGCATATGTTCATTGCCGCACTCTTATTTCTCTATCAACTCATTTGGGGATATTTCTTCTATCGAATGGTACAATCGGCTGTCATCCCACTGCTCCTGCGCTATCCAGATGCTGATGCAGGGGAGCTGAGTACACTTTTGTTCAAAATGGAAAGTCAACTTAACCTGTCTACCCATCCGGAGGTTCATCGTTATCTATGGATTCTCGGGGGCATGCTGCTGGTTCGCATGTTGATCAGCCCCCTCATTCAGGCAGGACTGCTCTACTCACTTCAGCACTTTAATTCTACAGAAGAGCGCATCCCCTTTGTCCGCGGAATCAAAAATCTGTGGAAACCGATGCTGCTGCTCCACACCATACGTACATTATTGATACTTCTGCCCGCCTACTGGCTCATACCGAAGCTCTACTCGATTCTCATGGACGGATTTCATTCCCTTCAATTACTTTTGCCTGGTATACCTTATGTTGCTGCCTGGATTGTATATGGTTGGATCATCCACCATGTCATACTCTACATGCAGTTCGGTGTTTCGGCACCAGAAGGAGAAGGCGGGGCTCACGGTACCCTCAAAGCACTCTGGATTGCACTGCGTCATCTCATCGCTGTAATCGGCATTGCACTCCTACTGGGTGGAGTACACTTGCTCGTCTTTGGGGCATTCACTACAGTCTCATGGTTATTAACGGGACTGACCGGACTTATACTACAACAGACGTATCCACTTGCCAGATGTCTATTGAGTCTGTGGAAAATATGCAGCCATTTCCGATTATGGCAGTCCAAAATATCCAAAGGTGAGAGCCGATAGTTTAAAAATTGTTACCATCACATGTTAAACTCATGGCCTAATATGTACTTATAAATAGGCAAACCTCAACCTTTCCCCGTCAAAGGTCGAGGTTTTTTTTGCTAAATTTGTTGCTAAACGTTGCCAAAGCCGTACTCCTCTGTTACAATAATCGCAGTGAGTTTTTAGTAACAACTTTGTAATCTTTACATTCATATTTGTAACTACTTAAAATTAAATCGTCATTTCTTGATTTCGCAGGTGCATAACTAGCATAGCCAAATTCCTGGCACCTGGGAAGCGGGGGAACCAGTTATGGGTGAATTGATCTTGCTACAGAGGGATCATAGGGGACCTTCAACCGAATCCTTAAGCTAACCTCGCAGGCGTTGGAAGGGGAATATCTCTTGTTCAAGAAGAAATTAACCGCAGCTGTACTTAGCATCACATTCGCTTTATCGCTTGGTGCAGGTAGCGCATTCGCAGATTCAAAGATGGACACAGTAATTGATTCAGCAATGGGAACTACATACAAAAGTGGGGGAACAACGCTTAACGGCTTTGACTGCTCCGGATTTACACGGTATGTATTCGACAAGTTGGGTATTGATTTGGCACGCCAATCCAGTTCCCAATTCGACATGGGCGATTCCGTATCCCGCATGGAAATGAGAGCTGGCGATCTGGTGTTCTTTAATACAACGGGTAAAGGCGTATCTCATGTAGGTATCTTTGTAGGGGATGGAAAGTTCGCACACTCCTCTTCTTCCAAAGGCGTTACGATCAGTGCATTGAGTGAAAACTATTGGGCCAATCGTTATGTTGGCGCGAAACGGATTATGAGCACGGACGCATATGAATCACTGGCCCTTGACTAGGGACAAGCTGAGCAACATGATGCTGTAACCATTAACCATACTGGAACGAAGCAAGAAGCATAACAGAACCGCCCGGTACATTCTCCGCAGGAATGTATCCGGCGGTTTTTTTGTGCTTCAATCCTTATTCATGTTGCAAGTTATACTCGGGGTATATCCTGCGACATCAACAGGTTCATTTTGCGTTCGTTCGTCCGTGCCCTTATGATGTTTTTACCCATCCCGTTATAATATAAACGAAATTACCGGAACTTTTGTTTCATTTTTTTTCTTGGGAAGGAAGACTTGCTAAATGAACATCACTTTTGTAGAGTGGACAAAGAGTTCTGTTTCAAGGAAAGGAGCATGCAGGTGTATGAAGGAAACCCCTGTAAC
Organism: Paenibacillus sp. FSL R7-0026; assembly: GCF_038004485.1. Lineage (NCBI taxonomy): Bacteria > Bacillati > Bacillota > Bacilli > Caryophanales > Paenibacillaceae > Paenibacillus > Paenibacillus sp. FSL R7-0026. The sequence goes on along the minus strand of NZ_JBBORG010000001.1, from coordinate 109,387 downwards.
GTTTCACGTTGTACCCATGCGAGAAGAACATGCGGAGCTTATCTGCAGTTGGCAGTATGATCCGCCTTACAATATTTACAGCTGGCTCCCCTGGAAGCAGATGAAAGCTCTGGAAGTGGAATTCGGAGATGCACAGCTGCGGCAGGAGCAATATGCGATCGTCCTGGATCAGAACGATCGCATATGTGGGTTTGCTCAATACTTCCCACTTCAAGGGGTAACCCGGATTGGCCTTGGCATGCATCCAGAGCTGTGTGGTCAGGGTCAAGGGACAGCTTTTGTCACTGCCATTGTACAGGAAGCTATTCGCCGAAATCCCACGAATGAGATTGATCTGGAAGTACTCACTTGGAATGCTCGTGCCATTCAAGTCTATCTGAAGAGTGGATTTGTCACCCAGGATACATACGAACGACAGACCCCAAGCGGCTTGAAGCCCTTTCACTGTATGGTTTACGAAGGGCCTCGCGGTTAGAATCCATTGCAAAACAACTAAATTTGCCCCTTGTTATGTGATTAGTTCAAAAAATTCCCACAAAATGCTATGATGTCAGTACAGGTTCCGTTATAATGATATGGATAGTTTCAGGTTAGATGATCTTTCATTCTGGAGGGGACATAAGGGATGCACAAATGGATCATGAGCGGAGTATTTTTTGCAGCATGCGCTTTAGCTATTGTTTTAATGTTTACGCTTCCAGGGAAAGAAGAAGTGGCTGAAGAAGCCAAGCCAACCATGCCGGAAGTAACATTGGATGCCGGACAAGCTGAAGCACTGGTCAAAGCCAATTGTATCTCCTGTCACGGGGATCAGCTTCAAGGTGGCGTAGGACCTGCTCTGGCTAACATCGGCAGCCAGGATGATCTGGAGAAGATCTATTCTACGATTGTCAAAGGTAAAGGTGGCATGCCTTCCTTCAAAGGCAAGCTGCAGGATGAAGAGATTGCAAATATCGCCATGTGGCTGTCAGAGAAGAAATAATCTCTCTCTGCACACGCATAACAAAGAGGCGCTTAATTCCCTTTTGGGAGAATAAGAGCCTCTTTGTTGTACCAATTATTAAGCCTCTGCGGCATGCTCAGCCAGAAAGGCCTCAACTTCACGTGCGGACGGCATCCCGGACTGGGCGCCGAGCTTCGTCACGGATAACGCGGCCGCACCCATGGCAAAGCCTACGGCCGCGTCCAAAGTCTCACCGCGCGCGAGGGCTACTGCCAGCGCGCCGTTGAAGCAATCGCCAGCGCCGGTCGTATCGACGGCGCTTACGGCGTAGCCGGGCGCACGGCAATCGCCGGCACGCCCTGCTTGTACGCGGCCACCAGGCGCCGCCGCGTACACAGCCCCCTCGGGGCCGAGCGTCGTGACGACAGCGGCCCCGAGAGATGCGGCGAGCTCTGCGACCGCCGCATCCAGGTCTTCCGGCCGGAGATGATCCCGGCCGGTAAGCACGGCAAGCTCGCTGCGGTTCGGCGTGACAACGTCGACGCACCGCAGGAGCTCCTGGGGCAGACCCGGCACCGCGGGAGCCGGGTTGAGCACCACCAGTGCGCTGCCTTCAGCCGCCAGTTGGGCGGCGCGGGTAACCGCTGGCAGCGGGATCTCCAGCTGTAGCAGCACCGCTGCGGCTGCAGTCAGGCTTTTTACCGTATCCGCCTCTTCCAGCATCTCAGGCACCACTTGCCCATTCGCACCAGGAATAACGATAATCCGGTTGTCTCCCCGAGAGAGCCAGATGGAAGCCGTCCCTGTAACCGTGTCTTCCAATATGCGAACCTGCGAGGCATCTGCACCACTTTCCGTCAGACTGTGCAGCAGACGTTCGCCAAAACCGTCCGATCCCACCGCACCAATCATCGTCGTCTGTCCACCCAGACGCGCAGCGGCAACAGCCTGGTTGGCCCCTTTGCCACCAGCGAGATAATGCAGCTCCTCACCGCTCACCGTCTCTCCCTCTTCCGGAATCGTGTCTGTCTTCACCACAAGATCCATATTGAGACTGCCTACGACAGCAATAAGAGGTTGTTTCTGATTATAGTCTGACATGTATGGTTCACTCACTTCTGGCCGCGCGATAATAACCGACCTCGTTATTGCGACCTCATTTTGTCATAAGCTTCGTTATATTGCCCTGCTTCCTTGATATCTACAGATGTGATACCACCCGCATCCCATGATGTGAGACGCAGCGTAACCGTTGTATAATCAATCGTAATAAAAGGATGATGATTGAATGCTTCCGAGATCGCAGCGACCTCATCCACAAATGCAACCCCTTTCATGTAGTTGGAGAACACGAATTTACGTACAATCCACCGTCCCTCTTCCAGTTCCCAGCCTTCCAGCCTCCCCAGATGAGCTTCGACTTCCTCTTGCGAAAAAACCATGCGTTATCTTCCTCCCCATAGGATGGTACATTACAGACATGCGTCCGTATAACCACCGACACCTTCGGTGCGATCAACAGCAACCTCAAAGGCCAGGCTCACCGCCATGCGGTTGGCCCATTTCACGACTAACATCTTACCACGGACAAGCTTCAAAATCCAATCAACTACATGGCATAGAACCAATAACCATAAGGCTTTGAGGGTAATTCCAATTCCATTTACACCCCTGAAAATGCATGTAAACACACTAAATTAAAGGTACAAATGTCAGCTCTTCTTCCCCGATCAAAATATGAATGCGGTGCTGTTCCTTATCATGGATGACCACGCCACTTCCAACCGGAATAACGGACTCCTCGCCCAGCGCATAGAACAAATCCTCCGCCAACGCCTCATCCACTTCAAGTTGGTCAGATGCAGCCAGTCTCTCCCACTCTTCCGCGTCCATTTCAAAGAAAACATACCGATCCGGTATGCGTCCGATTGCCGTTGTCAGATCTGTCAAAATTCCTTCATAATCCCGTCCATGCTTTACGCCCATTGGCTTTTCACTCCTATTCGGCCCCTAAGGAGCGGATTTGATCTTATTATACCTGAAAATAGCCCTTAAAAAAAAAGGCCTTCTGGTCGATAAATACATATATGACCGTTTTAACTGTTTTAGCAACCTTAAGGAATGCCTTAACATTGAACGGATTGCGGCCAAAAATTCGTCCGGAAGCCCGAATACAGCCGCTTGAAAGGATTCAATTTTATCTCATGGATGAGGTGTATGATGAACATTTCAACGATTATTGGACTAGTTTTTGGGCTGGTCTCCCTTGTACTCGGTATGTTCCTGAAGGGTGCGCCCTTAATCAACCTGGTTAACAATCCGGCAGCCTACGTTATTATCTTTGTTGGTACAGCAGGAACTATCTTTATCGCATTTCCAATGTCTGAAGTTAAGAAAATCCCTAAGCTTTTCGGGATTATTTTCAAAAATCAAGTACTTATTGATCGAGTGTCTCTGATCGGCACGTTTATGGATTGGGCTTCCACTACCCGTCGTGAAGGTTTGCTTGCACTGGAATCAAAAGTAGAAGAGATTGACGATCAGTTCCTTCGTGGCGGTATGCGTATGATTATCGACGGCAACGATCAGGAATTTGTAAGTGATGTACTGATGGAAGATATTCATGCTACAGAGGAGCGCCACCGTGGCGGTGCCTTGATCTTCGCTCAAGCGGGGATGTACGCGCCAACGCTCGGGGTTCTCGGGGCCGTTGTAGGTCTCATCGCAGCACTTGCCGATCTCAGTGACATGGAGAAACTCTCCCATGCGATTGCGGCAGCATTTATCGCAACACTCCTTGGTATATTTAGTGGTTACGTGTTATGGCACCCGATGTCTAACAAGCTGAAGCGGATGTCCAAGCAAGAAATGGAGATCAAGCTGATGATGGTTGAAGGATTGTTATCCATACAGTCTGGTGTATCCACCATTGCCATCAACCAAAAGTTATCCGTATTCCTGACACCTTCCGAACGTAAACAACTGGAAGAGAAGGAGGGATCATCAGGTGAAAAAGGCTAAAAAGCACGAACCACATGAAGAACATATAGACGAGAGCTGGTTGCTTCCCTATTCTGACTTGATGACCTTGTTGCTTGCCCTGTTTATCACGTTGTTCTCCATGAGTTCACTCGATGCAGCCAAGTTCGAGCAGATGGCTTCCGCACTAAGCAGTGCATTGAATGGAGGCTCCGGTGTTCTGGATCATACGTCCATGAATCCGGATACGCCAGGTGCCGATCTGGGTAAGAACAAACAGGAACCTACAGAAATCACCAAGAAAACACCAGCTCAGATAACGGATGCACAGATGGCTCAAAAAGAGCAGGAAGATCTGGAGAAGCTCAAGAAACGGCTTGACCAGTATATCTCGAAGAACGGACTTTCGGACCAGCTGAACACCAAGCTGAATCAATCTGAATTGAAGATCACCATCAGTGATAACGCCCTGTTCTCCTCAGGCCGAGCAGATGTGAAGCCAGAATCACGATCCCTGGCCAAAGCAATCTCAAGCATGCTGCAGGAGTTCCCTGAATATGAAGTGGTTGTATCCGGGCATACCGATAATATTCCCATTTCGAACAACCAATATAAGGATAACTGGGATCTGAGTGCAGACCGTGCGCTCAACTTCCTGAAAATCCTGTTGCTGAACACGCAATTGGACCCTTCCAAATTCACACCAAGTGGTTATGGAGAGTATCACCCGGTTGCCAGCAATGACACCAATACCGGACGGGCACAGAATCGCCGTGTAGAGGTTTCTATCATTCGGAAGTATCAAAGTAACAATACCAATGTAAAAGCCGTTGGCGGAGGAAACTAGAGGCCTGCAGCGATTCATTAACCAAAGACCGTTCTCCTTGTACCTGGAGAACGGTCTTTTGGGTTTATATAAGGCTTATGCTTGGTTTATCTCTACATTTTTTCACGCTATTTTGGAAGATTCACCTGTCATCATTGACCCTATACCAAAAAGCCCTGCACTCCCTTACGGAAAGCAGAGCTTAATCGGTTAAATTACTCGAACTCGAATCAACTATTCCAGTGAATAGTCCAACAGACCGCCCAGCTCCGCTTTTTCAGCAGGGGTAAGCTCTCTCCATGAACCTGTCGCCATTTCTCCAAGATGGATGTTCATGATCCGAATACGCTTCAACTTACGAACCTCGTAACCAAAGGCACTACACATCCGCCGAATCTGACGGTTCTTTCCTTCAGTCAGGATGATACGGAATACTCGATCCGTCATCCGGGTCACTGTACAAGGCAGGGTCATTTCACCCAGGATCTTCACCCCAGTGCTCATACCTCTAAGGAAACTCGGGGTTACAGATCGATCAACAGTAACGATATACTCTTTCTCATGGCGCCCTTCTGATCTAAGAATCCGGTTAACGATATCACCATCATTGGTCATCAGGATCAAACCTTCTGAGTCCTTATCCAGACGTCCAATAGGAAAGATACGTTCATCGTGCCCGACAAAATCAACGATATTCCCCTGAATATGCTGCTCAGTTGTACTTGTGATCCCGATCGGTTTATTCAGCGCGATATATACGTGTTTTCTCTTTTCCTTGATCGGCTTGCCATTGATTCGTACATCGTCGCCTTCTTCTGCCTGACTGCCCAGTTCAGCCTTAACTCCATTAATGGTTACCTGACCACTATCCACCAACTTGTCGGCTTCACGCCGGGAGCAATAACCTGTTTCACTAATAAATTTATTAATACGCAAAAGGTAATCTCACCTCATCTATTTCTCTTCATCTGTAAGTGGTTGATCCGTTACCTGATCTACCTCAATAACATCCGGTTGTTGCTCAGATGCAGGCAGTTCAATAATAACCGTTGTTCCCTTGTTCATGACGCTTTTAATATCCATCATGCCCTTATGTGATTGAATAATGCGCTGACTGACCATCAGGCCAAGCCCTGTTCCAGACTCTTTATTCGTAAAGAAAGGCTCCCCAAGCTTGGGCATCATCTCTTCCGGGATACCAATGCCTTCATCCCTGATCTCAATTCTGACGCGTTTCGACTGCTCGTCATGCTTGAGCTTGATATGGATGTTTCCTCCATTTGGCATGGCCTCCATACCATTTTTCAGCAAATTGATGAATACCTGCTTCAATTGGTTCTCTTCACAGTGTACCATAGCCGAATCGGATGAGGCACGCAGTACAAATTCTACACCATGCAGATGCGCCTGACTATCCAATAACGAGATGACATCACCAAGAATAAAACGAATATCCCGATTCTGAAAATGAACCGCCTGCGGTTTCGCCAGAATCAGAAATTCACCAACAATAAGGTTGATTCGATCCAGCTCCGATAACATCAGATCCAGATGACGATGATTCAGCTTGTTGCTCTCTTGCTGTAACTGTAGGAATCCGCGCAGCGTGGTCAGTGGATTACGAATCTCATGTGCCACACCTGCTGCAAGCTGGCCCACGGTTGTTAGCTTCTCAGAACGTCTGAGCAGCTCTTCCATCCGATTACGGCTTGTAATGTCCCTGGAGACACTAATGAGCGCGGTAATCTCTCCAGCCTCGTCTCGTACCGGAGCCGTACTGACACTGACCTCTACTCGGGTCCCGTCTTTCTTCATCCAGGTAGTTTCGTTGGACGTAATGGACATCCCCTCAACGAGTTGGGCATGCTGACGTTTCATTTCTTCTTCTGCCTCTGGCGGGATGATCTTCAGATTACGACCTTCCACCTCACGACTTCGAAAGCCATATAATTGTTCAAATGCGCGGTTAACCCGCAGCACTTTTCCTTCAAGATCCGTAATGTGAATGGCATCCGCTGTCTGATTGATAATGGACTCCAGATGTTCTTTCACCGCCCGATTCTCTTCATACATCTGTTTCAGACGACTCGTATAATGGCCCAGATTACGAATCATGGCATTAATACGATTGGCCAGTTGGCCAAGTTCATCTTTCCTCTTTACTTTCAGACGGAAATCAAAGTGCCCATCCGCTACATCATTCACTTTGCCCAGTATGGATTGGATCGGACGTGTGATGTACCCTGCGAGCAGATAGCTGCCAAAGATCACAATCTCCAGCAAAACCAACGATATGGAGGCATGGCTCACCAACTGTTCAGATACCATGGAGGATATTTGCTTATAGTCCATGACAATACTGATCACATAGGAAGACTGATTGGGTGTGAAAATGGGAATAAAACTCTTCAGTACCTTCTGTTCGTGCGTTTCACTGACAAAAGATACATTTTGCCCTGTTCGAATGGCGCGCACCACAGCACGATGATCCTCATCCGTAGAACCATACTGGTATGTACCAAAACGAATCGGTCTGTTATTCAACTTGCTAAAGTTCGAATCTCTTCCGTCATCACCCATGTTCGGGCTGCCAAAAGTTAACGGATTGATGCCTGTAATCTCCAGAATGGAGGGATTGACCTCACGAATTTTATTTAAAATCTCATCCGGACTAGAGATTTTCACATAGTCATCAACTTCCGTATTATTATAGAAGGGATTGATTATGTAGTTTCTCTTTCCATCATGGTAGTAACCCCAAATATCAATATCCGAAGGACTGGATGTCGAGTATTCGAATCCATCTGACCAGAAATGCTCCAACTTCTGCCCTTGGGGAATCGTCACCTGTTGTTTTTCAAACAATTGCTTAAAGGCCTGATACCAATAAGTCATGGATTTGGTGGACAGCCCGATTTCTCTCGGATCTGAGGAGCGGCTAACAACGATGTCATCATCCGTCTGCTCCATTAACGAAATATGTGAGACGCCGACCTTTTGGCTCAAGCGTACAAGTTCTTCATTTGTGATATTATTAATATCCGGGTCCAATTCTTCCGCTGCCATGACAGCAGCAAGCCACAGATTGTTTCCAATCTGCCGTTTTACATAATCCGAACTGTATTGATTCTGTTCGACAGCAATTGCAATCTGCTTTGCAGTGAGCACCATCTTGGTTTCACTGTCCTGCCTCAGATTCTCTTCTGTAGTATAATAACTCAGTGCGATATTCAACACTAAAATAACGAGCACTGAGCACGACATAATCATGGATAATTTCGTTTTAATAGACAAGTTTTTTTGTTCACCTCTCGGCTTGTACCCTCTGGCGATATATGGCAAAACCTATCTCCATCATAACGCTTGTATGTCTTTTTGAAAAGGATAATTGACCTGTGTCCAAAAGTTACCGAATGACTGAAAAGCTCGAAATTCGTTGTTTTTTGCATTTTCGAACTCTACAATGAAATTAATCACTATATTTATCCACATACCCACAGGCTTGTGGATAGTTTGTTTATAACTATGTGAGCAACTACACGGTTATCCACAATTCTATACACAACATGTTAACAACCCGAATATTTGTTCGCTGAATAAACGATTTTGGAAGGAGTTATATAGTAATGAATGACCATTCTCTCCAGCCCGATCTTGGGAATTTATCTGAAGAGGCTCAACATGAGCATTGGATGCGAGAGGCCATTGCTGAGGCCTACAAAGCTGAGGCTCTTGGGGAAGTGCCGATTGGAGCTGTAATCGTACAAAATAACCAAATTATTGGTCGGGGATACAATCTGCGTGAAACTACACTGGATTCCACCGCCCATGCAGAGATGGTGGCTATTCGTCAGGCCAGCGAGACCATCGGAGCTTGGCGTTTGTTGGATTGTTCTCTGTACGTCACATTGGAACCTTGTCCAATGTGTGCAGGTGCAATTGTACAATCCAGGGTCCCTCGCGTCATCTATGGTACGGCTGATCCCAAGGCGGGCTGTGCAGGTACACTGATGAACCTGCTACAGGAGCCTCGTTTTAACCATCGCACCGAGGTGATCCCGGATATCCTTCAGCCCGAATGCTCTACGATGCTAACTCAATTTTTCAGAAGTCTGCGCCAAAAGTTAAAGTAGTCACCGACTACAAACATCCCAATTAGAAAGGAAGTGTGCTGTAATGGCACTAACACTCTATGATACAGCCAATGGCATAAGCCTTCGGTTGCTCACACCCCAGGATACACAGTCCTATCTGGACCTGATTCAGATCACACGCGTCCCATACCAGGCTGTAGAACCCGTGCGAGACGATGAATTCTATACACTGGATGCTCAGACTCGGCGGATTGAGGATCGGGTCAAGGCAGCAGAAGAAGGTACAGGATATCAATTTGGAATCTATACCATTAAAGACAGCCTGTTGATTGGACAAGTAAGTATCAACAATGTCGTATTGGGCGTTGCCAATTATGCGGATATGGGTTACTTTATCCATCCGGATTATCAGGGTGGCGGACGAATGACAGCAGCGGTTAAACTGGCCGTAGCTTATGGCTTCCGTGCGCTGAAGTTAAATCGGGTTCAGGCTGCGGTATTACCCTCCAATAAAGGTTCACAGCGCGTACTGGAGAAGAACGGATTCCAGTTTGAAGGTACTGCGCGCAAATACCTCAAGATCAACGGCAAATATCAGGATCATCAGATCTATGCTGTACTTGCTGAAGACTTGGACGAACTTGCGAATTAATTGATTTAGAAGCTTCCCAATAAAGCTGTCTGTATTCCCAATTTAACTATATACAAATTTAATATTCAAAACCGCACTACCCTAGTTATGTAGGAGAGAGTGCGGTTTTATTTGTATATATCACCAGCCACGATTCAACTTCAAAGATCAATTATGTTGCGGATATCCCCCTTACGCTGTATAGCAAAAAAAACCGCCTGTACCCAAGCGGAAGGAGATTATCCTTCACTTGAATCACAGACGGTTTGAACTCAGCGAGATTAGTATCCGTATGAAGCGTTCATCAATTCTTCGAACTCTTGCATAGTAATTACCTCATCGCCAGTAGGGATGTTGATTTTGAATGCTGCTTTTTCGTTAATCTTGGTGTACGTATTGGAACCGGTAAATGCCAATTTCACTTCGTCTTTTGTACCTTCTGGCTTGATCAGCAAATCAGCGACCATCTTTTGATATACAGGGAAGTCGTTTTTGTCCAATGCGAAATCGATGTTGAATTGGTTGATTGTCAGAACATCTTTCAATTTATCCAAGTCTTTAGCCATTTCAGCCTGATCTGCTTCAGTGATCTTCAGATCTTCTTTAGCTTTGTCGATATCAGCCTGATCCATTTGCAGCATTTCACGATATTCCTCTTTGGACAGAATATCCAATACTTTAGGCATAGCTTTTGTTACCAGTACAGTAACTGCTTCTTTAACATTGTCATTATTCACCGAGAATTGTACAACTTGCTTCGCATCTACACCCTCAGGAAGTTTTGCATCTTTGGTGTCTAGATTTTTGAAGAATTTAGCTTGATCGTACTCGCTCAGCACTGCGTCCATGACTTCGTTGCTCAGCTTTTGCGTTTTGGCTGCGTCCATAGCATCCGGGTTCCATTCTGTACCCTCTTGCTCAGCCAGTTCTTTCAGGTCAAGTTCCAAGAATTTGCCTACAACGTTCTCCGGAATCGGGAAGAACGGAATATTCGGCACTTTCACATAGAGTTTCTCAGCCGTCATCACCATTGGGATGTTAAAGGTCATACCCATGTCGCCTTTAAGCTCGATGCCAAGAGTCATCTCTGTCTGCATAGGCTCACTTTGGTATACACCTGTTACATTCAACTGAGCATCCTTCAGCATGCTCATAAACTGAGTCATAGTAGGATCAGTTTGTGACGCATCCCCAGGTTTATAGCTCAATTCATTAATTGTAAAGTTGGAACTCATCTCATACGATGTCAATTTGGAAGCATTGGCCGCAGCCGTCTTCAATGCCTCTTTTGGTTCCTGCTTGCTGCTACATGCTGTCAATGCCATAGATACGGTCAACAGCAACGTAAGAAGAAGCGCCCCCATACGTTTAGTCATTTGTTTCTCTCCTCTCGTGATAACCCCAAAAAAAGTAATTCAATATCAATGATATACCATATCAACAGATACCGAAACCTAATTTGGGAAAAATGTGATCTTTCCTCTTTAAAATGGCTACAAAGACCTATGTCAGCTTTGGGAATATGCGTGTGCCTGTCTTTATATATGTATGAATACGCAAAAGCCCCCTGTTAGGTAACAAGGGACTTTTGCGTGAATCTGTTTCTTCTATTAACCTTGAGGATTCAAATGATCCACATGATTTTGATTTTTTACTTTTTTGGAACCGGATAATGGTTCCTGCATGGAAGAGCGTTTGGATGAATGACGATGCTGTTCGGATGCTTGCGCTTCCGGTACGGGAATTGTTTTTGGTTTGCTCATATTATTGCCCCCTCATCATTGTTAGGAATGGGATGGGTCCCTATCTTCCGTTTTGTCATGATTCAGTGCATCCTGATGACGGCGATCATTAATATCTTGCTGAATTTGCTGGGCATGATGACTGTTTACGGCAGGCTGCTCCAGATCATCGACTACATTTTGCAGGTTTTTGTCTACTCCCGCTTTGGCTTTAGTCAATTGAGTTCACTCCTTCAGATTTCAGGCTATTATCTCGTCTGGGATTGTAACGACTGGGCGCATTCATGAATGTGCCGTGTATAATCGTGAGCCAGTTCCTGAATCGGTTCTGTACGCTCATCCGTCGTTCGTCCATCCCGTTCCACATCAATCAGCTGTACGCTGACTTCACGGGAATCGACATATGCACATTTGAAATCAAAAGAGTACATCTCGTGCCCTGCTGTAGCAATGTGTATCCGAATCGCCTGCTGATCGGCTTCATCGGCCATTACCTGAGCCTGGTCTCCAACATTCAGGACTTGAGGCAAACGTTCTTGCCAGGCCCCTACAAGCTCTGTCTGATCGATGTTTAACTCGCGGTTCATCTTACCACCTCCACTCCTATAAAGTGCGGCGATTAAGATGTTTTTATACATATTAGACTTATTCAAAATATAACGTTGTACTGAGCAACATATACATCGGTCACTAACCTGTATGCTCACTATGCTGGACAAACTAAACGCAAAAAAGGACCCGAGCGAGATCGCTCGAATCCTTGTTATAAGTGTAGTATGGCGGAGAGGGTGGGATTCGAACCCACGTGGAGTTGCCCCCTAACGGTTTTCAAGACCGCCCCGTTATGACCGCTTCGGTACCTCTCCAGGGAAATTAACTTTTATAAACTTGCCACGAAAAGTATCATACCACATCTCGACATTATAATGCAACCTTTTTATATTAAAATTATGATCCCGTATCAGACAACTGCCTCAGTTATACAAAACACTCCAATCCGCCATTCCGAAATGACGGATTGAATTTGTATTCCCCTTGATGAGGATGGTTAGCTAACTCTTACTTAAGAGCGACGTGCAATCACACTTGCACCGCCCATATAAGGACGCAATGCTTCAGGAATGACAACCGTACCATCTTCCTGTTGATAGTTCTCCAGGATAGCGGCTACAGTCCGTCCAACGGCCAATCCTGACCCGTTCAATGTATGAACAAATTCAGGTTTCGCTTTTGGTTCTCTGCGGAAACGGATATTGGCACGACGTGCCTGGAAATCCTCACAGTTGGAGCACGAAGAAATCTCACGATAGGTATTGCTCTCAGGCAACCATACTTCAATATCATACGTTTTAGCTGAAGTGAAGCCCATATCTGCCGTGCACAATGTCAGGACGCGATACGGCAAGCCCAACAATTGAAGCACACGCTCCGCATTTTGAGTCATTTGCTCCAGCTCTTCATACGAAGTCTCCGGAGTAGAGAGCTTGAGCAGCTCTACTTTGTTGAATTGATGCTGACGAATCAATCCGCGTGTATCCCGTCCAGCCGAACCGGCTTCAGAGCGGAAACAAGAGCTGTATGCCACAAAGTGCTTAGGCAATTGATCTACATTCAGAATCTCTTCGCGATGATAGTTCGTTACCGGAACTTCAGCAGTAGGGATCAGATAATATTCGGTATCTTTCAACTTAAACAGGTCTTCTTCGAACTTAGGCAGTTGACCTGTTCCAAACAAGCTATCCCGATTAACGATGTATGGAGGCAGAATCTCTTCATATCCATGTTGATCGCTGTGCAGATCCATCATGAAGTTAATCAATGCACGTTCCAGACGTGCGCCTAATCCTTTATAAAAGGTAAAACGGGAACCTGTTACTTTGGCAGCCGCCTCAAAATCAAGAATATCGAGATCCTGCGCAATTTCCCAGTGTGCTTTTGGTGCAAAAGTAAATGACTTCGGCTCTTCCCAACGACGAATCTCAACATTGTCGTCTTCAGAAGCTCCAATAGGTACGCTTTCGTTAGGAATATTAGGAATTGCCATTGTGAGATCATTGATCTTCACTTCCAGTTCCCGAACTTCTTCGTCCATGGCTTTGATTCGATCAGAGACTTCGCGCATCTCCACAATCAGATCATCAGCATTCTCACGATTCTTCTTCAGTCTAGCAACTTCCGCGGAAACTGTATTCCGACGGCTCTTCAGTGTTTCACTCTCTTGAAGCAATTCCCGACGCTTGGCATCCATCTCGGTAAATCCAGCGATAAGATCCAGCGATTTGCCACGTTTAGTCAATGCTTCTTCCACACGTGCATACTCATTCCGCAATATTTTCACATCAAGCACGTTATACCCCTCCTAAATAACCTCACAACGTGAAGCCTTATGTTAAATCCATTCTCCAAACTCTACTGTATACACCATACTATATACTTATCGGAACCTGTAACCCAAAAAACAACCTATATCCCCCTTGTCACCCTCCGCTGCGATTCCCGCTATGAAGCAGATACAGGCAACATCAGGCATCCGTTCAGATGCAACTGCCAACCAGTGGCCTTACACGGCTTCTGGGGAAGTCATCCGATGACCGGGAGATCATAGGTTGTACATCATGCATTATTTAGAGTCTACCGTGTTTTTGTAGGATCTGGCCATGTCTACAAAATAAGTATGCAGACGATAGTCATCCGTCAATTCTGGATGGTAGGAGCAAGCCAGCAAATGTCCCTGACGAGCCGTAACAATCTCATCCTTATATGTGGAGAGAACCTCCACCTGATCTCCGACACTTTCGATCAAGGGCGCCCGTATAAATACAGCCCTTACCGTTTCCTCAATGCCTTTGACTGGCAAATCCGTCTCAAAACTCTCTCTCTGCCGTCCAAATGCATTTCGGGATACAGTCATATCCATTAGCTCCAAATGAGCTTCTTCTTGCCCTGCAATGTGTTTAGCCATAACGATCAAGCCAGCACAGGTACCAAATACCGGTTTGCCCTCAGCAGCAAACGCCCGAATGGCATCCATAAACCCATACTTGCGCATCAGTTTACCGATCGTCGTGCTTTCCCCGCCAGGAAGGATAAGACCATCCAAGTCCTCCAATTGCTGAACCTGTTTGATAGCTATACCTTCTGCTCCAGCACGTTCAATACTTCGAATATGCTCTGTGACAGCTCCTTGAAGTGCTAAAACGCCGATCTTCATACGCTCATTCCCCTTCTCTTACCAGCCACGATCTTGCATACGGTAAACGAACATTGTACTTTTTTACTTCATCATACGTGAATTCTAACTTGATATTTTACCGGAAAAATTGTAAATATACAATCCATCCGGTCGGAATAACTTGTATTTTGTCAATGATATGATCATGTAACATTAAAATCATGATCATACTCTTTCCATGAAGTTTGCTAAGGGTTAGAACAGGTTTTTGATTCCGTCAAAAAGATCCACGAAGAAATCCTTCACGGCACGGAAGAACAAACGGAACCATCCACCTTTTTCAGCCTCTTCAGCAGTGATCAAGTTCACTGTTTTTTCCTGTGGCTCAATTCCATCTGCTTTATACGTGTACGTTACTGTACCAACCTTTGTACCTGCCTTGATTGGTGCTACCAGCTTGTCAGCCTCAGTTACGTTGGCTTTGAACGTCACATCCAGGTTCTGAGTACCTTTGGGAACAACGAAACTTACCGCGTTATCTGTTACGACAGGAACAGTTGTTTCTTTACCTTTTTTCAAAGGTACTGCTTCCCAGCCCGTCACTTTGGTCTTGCCTGCAACAGCCTGCTTCACTTCAAAGTTGTTAAATCCATAGTCCAATACCTTTTTAGTTTCTCTGAAACGTGCGGATTCCGAATCTGTGCCCATAACAACACTAATTAGACGCATACCGTTACGTTCTGCTGTACCTGTAAAGTTATTACCTGCGTTCGTGGTATGGCCTGTTTTCATTCCATCCAGACCTTCATAGGCATAGCTTTTGAAATTGGTTATATTTTTATTCGCTTCCAGCATCCAGTTGTAATTGATAATTGGAGCTTTATCATTTGGACGGAACTTATAGGATTGAATGGTTGTAAAATCTTTGTAGTCCGGGTGATCCATGATGATATATCTGCACAGAATCGCAGCATCCATTGCGGACATCACTGTTTCCTTGTCTTCAGCTGGACGGAAGTCGGCAGGCATATCTGCTCGGTCTAGACCGGAAGAGTTGATGAAGAACGTATCCCTCATGCCCATACGCTTCGCTTCATCATTCATCATTTTCACGAAAGCTTCTTCCGAACCGGCAACATGTTCAGCCAAAGCAACCGTAGCATCATTGGCAGAGCCAACAGCCATAGCTATATAGAGATCCTTAACTGTGTGCTGGTCACCTTCTGCGAGGAAAATACGCGACCCGATACTTTGTGCAGCATTCTTTTTAACAGTTACAATATCGTCCCAACCGAATTTACCTTGTTTGACCTGTTCTGCGACAATGTACTCTGTCATCATCTTGGTCATACTGGCAGGTGGCATTGCTTTATCCGCATCAACATTTAGTAGAATCTGTCCCGTTGAGGCTTCCATTAGCACCGCAGATCTAACCTCAAGCCCAAGCGAGTCTACCCCAGGCACCTGTACAGCTTTCTCCGTCTTCGTTGTTGTTGCCGCAGCAGTCAGAACCTGACCGGAGTTGTCCGCAGCAGCCATGACCGGCATTACTGCAGACATACAAAGCATGTTAATTAGCATTACCGAGGCTACGCTCTTTTTGAGCATTTGGCGTTTCTTTTTATTCATGTGTTTGGCTTTCAATGATGAATACTCCCTTCGATCCAAAGCATTGTTAATTGCTTCAGTGCAGCTTATGCTGCGATTTTCTTGTTCCCTAACCTGCGTGTATGATGTATGAGATGTGTGCTATATGCGCTGTATCGAACGAGCAATATTATTGCTCCTAAAGTTCGTTATCGATTGTCACTTAGTCCGCATTTTGCAAATGCTTATGTAAAAGGACGTCCGCGCTTCTGTTTAACTGGCAGCCTTTTCTGGCACTGCATTTGCTTTTCAAAACCATATTCATAGATTCACGTCAAATAGCCGCCGCAACGCCTTAATCCATCCATGGATCGTCACCGCTTGTTCTATTCTATCACAGGGGTATCTGCAAAAAAAGACAGACCCGGTGAAAATCACCGAGCCTGTCCTGGAAATGATTAACTCTCTTCAGATTACAACGAGTAGTTAGGTGCTTCTTTGGTAATCTGTACATCATGGGGATGACTTTCGCGCAGTCCCGCACCTGTAATTCGGATAAAGCCTGTATCGTTACGAAGTTGCTCCAAGTTACTTGTACCACAGTATCCCATACCCGAACGCAGACCACCAATCAGTTGGTGGATCGTATCAGACAATGGTCCTTTGTAAGCAACACGACCTTCGATTCCTTCCGGAACCAGTTTCTTGTCATCATCTTGGAAGTAACGATCTTTACTACCTTGTTTCATTGCAGCCATTGAACCCATACCACGGTATACTTTGTAGCTACGTCCTTGGAAGATTTCAGTTTCTCCCGGGCTTTCTGCTGTGCCGGCAAACAAACTTCCCAGCATCACCGCGTGTGCGCCTGCAGCCAGTGCCTTCGTAATTTCACCAGAATATTTAATTCCGCCATCCGCGATAATCGGAACTCCATATTCGCGTGCCACTGTTGCACAATCGTAGACTGCAGTTACTTGAGGTACACCAATACCAGCGATAACACGTGTTGTACAAATCGAACCTGGACCAATACCTACTTTGACTACCGAAGCCCCTGCTTCGATCAGGTCACGAGTGGCAGCGCCAGTAGCGACGTTACCTGCAACGATGGTCAGGCTAGGGAAACGTTCACGAAGCTGACGTACAGCTTCAATGATATTGATGTGGTGTCCGTGAGCCGAGTCTACCGTAATCAGGTCGACACCAGCTTGTACCAAAGCATCTGCACGTTCAAATGTATCTTTGGAAATACCAATCGCTGCACCAACCAACAAACGGCCTTGAGCATCTTTGGCTGCATGAGGGAATTGAATGGCTTTCTCAATATCTTTAATTGTGATAAGACCTTTCAACGTGTTTGTCTCATCAACTAATGGAAGTTTTTCAATCTTGTGCTTCTGAAGGATACCTTCAGCTTCTTGTAGTGTAGTGCCTACAGGAGCGGTAACCAGATTCTCATGAGTCATGACTTCGCTAATTTTGATGCCGTAATCATGGATAAAACGCAAATCGCGATTGGTCAAAATACCAACCAGCTTCTGATCTCCTTCAATAATAGGTACACCGGAGATCCGATATTTCGCCATTACTGCTTCTGCATCAGATACCAGATGATCTGCCGTCAGTGAAAACGGGTTTGTAATAACACCACTCTCCGAACGCTTAACACGATCTACTTCTTCTGCCTGTTGTTCAACCGACATATTTTTATGGATAATACCGATACCACCTTCACGTGCAATGGCAATAGCCAATGTCGCTTCAGTTACTGTATCCATACCCGCACTAATCAAAGGAATATTTAGCTTTACACTATCGCTCAAACGAATAGATACATCTACTTCTTTAGGCAGTGTCTCGGATTTCCGTGGCACTAGCAATACATCATCAAAGGTGAGGCCTTCCTTACCAAATTTATCTTCCCACACGCAAGTGTTCCTCCTTATGTTTGCTCAGCTTTACGGTCCAAAACCCGAAGATTCCAGGCTGTATTTTACGCCGAAAATACGTTTTCTGAAAAATTTATTATTGCCATCTTAGCAAAGCGATATTTAGACTGTCAAGGAAAAGTACTTGGTTATATCAGGTGTATTGCCTGATGAACACAACTGTTTTTCCAGAGCGGACAAGTCTAGTTATTACGCAAAAAAACGTCAATTCGTATCGAATAACGTTACATTTATATATCCTATTGTGCTGATAAATTAACAAATTCAATCTGTATTTTAATCCCATACTGCATAATAAAACTATATAATAAAAACCACCACCGAATAACATCGGCAGTGGTTCTTTGCTTGGCGGCGTCCTACTCTCCCAGGACCCTGCGGTCCAAGTACCATCGGCGCTAGAGGGCTTAACGGTCGTGTTCGGGATGGGTACGTGTGGAACCCCTCCGCCATCGCCACCAAACGCATAGCTTAGCTTACATTTCAGAGTGTTGTTCTCTGAAAACTAGATTCGAAACGAAACATGCGAATTATCACTTGCTATTTGGATAAGCCCTCGACCGATTAGTACTGGTCAGCTCCATGCATTGCTGCACTTCCACCCCCAGCCTATCTACCTCGTCGTCTTCAAGGGGTCTTACATACTGGGAAATCTCATCTTGAGGGGGGCTTCACGCTTAGATGCTTTCAGCGTTTATCCCGTCCGTACATAGCTACCCAGCGGTGCTCCTGGCGGAACAACTGGTACACCAGCGGTACGTCCATCCCGGTCCTCTCGTACTAAGGACAGCTCCTCTCAAATTTCCTACGCCCACGACAGATAGGGACCGAACTGTCTCACGACGTTCTGAACCCAGCTCGCGTACCGCTTTAATGGGCGAACAGCCCAACCCTTGGGACCTACTTCAGCCCCAGGATGCGATGAGCCGACATCGAGGTGCCAAACCTCCCCGTCGATGTGGACTCTTGGGGGAGATAAGCCTGTTATCCCCAGGGTAGCTTTTATCCGTTGAGCGATGGCCCTTCCATGCGGTACCACCGGATCACTAAGCCCGACTTTCGTCCCTGCTCGACTTGTAGGTCTCGCAGTCAAGCTCCCTTATGCCTTTGCACTCTTCGAATGATTTCCAACCATTCTGAGGGAACCTTTGGGCGCCTCCGTTACTCTTTAGGAGGCGACCGCCCCAGTCAAACTGCCCACCTGACACTGTCCCCGCACCGGATTACGGTACCAGGTTAGAACCTAGATACGATCAGGGTGGTATCCCAACGTTGCCTCCACACAAGCTGGCGCTCATGCTTCAAAGGCTCCCACCTATCCTGTACAGATCGTACCCAAATTCAATATCAAGCTGCAGTAAAGCTCCATGGGGTCTTTCCGTCTTGTCGCGGGTAACCTGCATCTTCACAGGTATTAAAATTTCACCGGATCTCTCGTTGAGACAGCGCCCAAGTCGTTACGCCATTCGTGCGGGTCAGAATTTACCTGACAAGGAATTTCGCTACCTTAGGACCGTTATAGTTACGGCCGCCGTTTACTGGGGCTTCGGTTCACAGCTTCGGATTGCTCCTAACCACTCCCCTTAACCTTCCAGCACCGGGCAGGCGTCAGCCCGTATACTTCGCCTTACGGCTTCGCACAGACCTGTGTTTTTGCTAAACAGTCGCTTGGGCCTTTTCACTGCGGCCCCCTCGTGCTATTCACACTACCGGGGCACCCCTTCTCCCGAAGTTACGGGGTCATTTTGCCGAGTTCCTTAACGAGAGTTCTTCCGCGCGCCTTAGAATACTCTTCTCGCCTACCTGTGTCGGTTTGCGGTACGGGCACCATCACCTGGCTAGAGGCTTTTCTTGGCAGTGTGAGATCATGACCTTCGCTACTATAATTTTCGCTCCCCATCACAGCTCAGCCTTACAATGTGCGGATTTGCCTACACATCAGCCTCACTGCTTAGACGGACATCCATCAGTCCGCGTCACTACCCTACTGCGTCCCCCCATTGCTCATAACGGCTTACGGTGGTACAGGAATTTCGACCTGTTGTCCTTCGACTACGCCTTTCGGCCTCGCCTTAGGTCCCGACTTACCCTGAGCGGACGAGCCTTCCTCAGGAACCCTTAGGCTTTCGGCGGATCAGATTCTCACTGATCTTTTCGTTACTCATACCGGCATTCTCACTTGTATAATGTCCAGCGCTCCTTACGGTACACCTTCAACCCTTATACAACGCTCCCCTACCCCTGATGCAAAGCATCAAGCCATAGCTTCGGTGGTGTGTTTAGCCCCGTTACATTTTCGGCGCAGAGTCACTCGACCAGTGAGCTATTACGCACTCTTTCAATGGTGGCTGCTTCTAAGCCAACATCCTGGTTGTCTGTGCAACTCCACATCCTTTCCCACTTAACACACACTTGGGGACCTTAGCTGATGGTCTGGGCTGTTTCCCTTTTGACAATGGATCTTAGCACTCACTGTCTGACTCCCGGAAGTAAGTCTATGGCATTCGGAGTTTGACTGAGCTTGGTAACCCTTGCGGGCCCCGCACCCAATCAGTGCTCTACCTCCACGACTCTGTTTTCCGAGGCTAGCCCTAAAGCTATTTCGGGGAGAACCAGCTATCTCCGAGTTCGATTGGAATTTCTCCGCTACCCCCACCTCATCCCCGCATTTTTCAACATGCGTGGGTTCGGGCCTCCAGTGCGTGTTACCGCACCTTCACCCTGGACAGGGGTAGATCACCCGGTTTCGGGTCTACGTCCACGTACTATGTCGCCCTATTCAGACTCGCTTTCGCTGCGGCTCCGGCTCTTCACCTTAACCTTGCACGGGAACGTAACTCGCCGGTTCATTCTACAAAAGGCACGCCATCACCCCTAAAACGGGCTCTGACTTTTTGTAAGCACACGGTTTCAGGTTCTATTTCACTCCCCTTCCGGGGTGCTTTTCACCTTTCCCTCACGGTACTGCTTCACTATCGGTCGCTAGGAAGTATTTAGCCTTGGCAGATGGTCCTGCCGGATTCATACGGGGTTTCACGTGCCCCGCACTACTCGGGATCCGTCTCGGAGGGAACAGACTTTCAACTACAGGGCTTTTACCTTCTTTGGCGGGCCTTTCCAGACCTCTTCGCTTAACCGGTTCCTTTGTAACTCCATGTGAGACGTCCCACAACCCCAAAGAGCAAGCTCTCTGGTTTGGGCTTCTCCGCGTTCGCTCGCCGCTACTGACGGAATCACTATTGTTTTCTCTTCCTCAGGGTACTTAGATGTTTCAGTTCCCCTGGTATGCCTCTACACAACCTATGTATTCAGTTGTGAGTAACTGGAAATTACCCCAGCTGGGTTTCCCCATTCGGACACCCCCGGATCAAAGCTTGCTTACAGCTCCCCGAGGCAGTTTCGTTGTTCGCCACGTCCTTCATCGGCTCCTAGCGCCTAGGCATCCTCCGTGTGCTCTTAGTAGCTTAACCATTTTGTTCCGGTTTCGGTCGCTCGCTTCCCTTGGTTTGGACTACGTCCAAATCCAAAAGTCGCTCTCACCCGATACCATCACAAAAGCAATTTAACTACCTTTATAAACACTTCACTTGTTTACACAAGATCAGCTTAAAGGAATGTTCTAATTCGCGTTTGTTTCGTTTCGATATCTAGTTTTCAAAGAACAAGCTCCATGCAAAAGCAAGCTGTTTGAGAGTTTGAGCTCTCAAAACTGAGCAACGAGTGAGTGTTTTGCAGCTGAGCTGCATATTTGAATGTTTCCGTTGCAGGAAACGATTCTCCATAGAAAGGAGGTGATCCAGCCGCACCTTCCGATACGGCTACCTTGTTACGACTTCACCCCAATCATCTATCCCACCTTCGGCGGCTGGCTCCTTGCGGTTACCCCACCGACTTCGGGTGTTATAAACTCTCGTGGTGTGACGGGCGGTGTGTACAAGACCCGGGAACGTATTCACCGCGGCATGCTGATCCGCGATTACTAGCAATTCCGACTTCATGCAGGCGAGTTGCAGCCTGCAATCCGAACTGAGACCGGCTTTGTTGGGATTGGCTCCATCTCGCGATTTCGCAGCCCGTTGTACCGGCCATTGTAGTACGTGTGTAGCCCAGGTCATAAGGGGCATGATGATTTGACGTCATCCCCACCTTCCTCCGGTTTGTCACCGGCAGTCTATCTAGAGTGCCCATCCGAAATGCTGGCAACTAAATATAAGGGTTGCGCTCGTTGCGGGACTTAACCCAACATCTCACGACACGAGCTGACGACAACCATGCACCACCTGTCTTGAATGTTCCGAAGAAAAGGTACATCTCTGCACCGGTCATTCAGATGTCAAGACCTGGTAAGGTTCTTCGCGTTGCTTCGAATTAAACCACATACTCCACTGCTTGTGCGGGTCCCCGTCAATTCCTTTGAGTTTCAGTCTTGCGACCGTACTCCCCAGGCGGAGTGCTTAATGTGTTAACTTCGGCACCAAGGGTATCGAAACCCCTAACACCTAGCACTCATCGTTTACGGCGTGGACTACCAGGGTATCTAATCCTGTTTGCTCCCCACGCTTTCGCGCCTCAGCGTCAGTTACAGCCCAGAGAGTCGCCTTCGCCACTGGTGTTCCTCCACATATCTACGCATTTCACCGCTACACGTGGAATTCCACTCTCCTCTTCTGCACTCAAGTCACCCAGTTTCCAGTGCGATCCGGGGTTGAGCCCCGGGATTAAACACCAGACTTAAATGACCGCCTGCGCGCGCTTTACGCCCAATAATTCCGGACAACGCTTGCCCCCTACGTATTACCGCGGCTGCTGGCACGTAGTTAGCCGGGGCTTTCTTCTCAGGTACCGTCACCTTGAGAGCAGTTACTCTCCCAAGCGTTCTTCCCTGGCAACAGAGCTTTACGATCCGAAAACCTTCATCACTCACGCGGCATTGCTCCGTCAGGCTTTCGCCCATTGCGGAAGATTCCCTACTGCTGCCTCCCGTAGGAGTCTGGGCCGTGTCTCAGTCCCAGTGTGGCCGATCACCCTCTCAGGTCGGCTACGCATCGTCGCCTTGGTGAGCCGTTACCTCACCAACTAGCTAATGCGCCGCAGGCCCATCCCCAAGTGACAGATTGCTCCGTCTTTCCAGTTTCCTTCAGGCGAAGAAAACAATTATTCGGTATTAGCTACCGTTTCCGGTAGTTGTCCCAAACTTGAGGGCAGGTTGCCTACGTGTTACTCACCCGTCCGCCGCTAACCATCAGAGAAGCAAGCTTCTCTTCAAGTCCGCTCGACTTGCATGTATTAGGCATGCCGCCAGCGTTCGTCCTGAGCCAGGATCAAACTCTCCAATAAAGTATTGAAAAGAGCGATAAGCTCATTTTGAATCTGACGAGATTAAAAATCTCATTTGTGCTCCAGTCGATTCAAGCCAAGGCATGTTTCAAACTTTTGCGTTCATTCTGCAAGCAGAATGTTTACTCACTCGTTGTTCAGTTTTCAAAGATCAAACTTGTTTCGTTACCGAATGTCGTTCTCTTCAGCAACTTTTATATCTTATCACATCCGAACCAACTTTGCAAGCTCTTTTTTCAAGTTTCTTTCGAAGCTTATTTCATTTGCTTGCCGCACCGTGTAAACCGTGTTTTCTTGGCCGGAATTAGAATATACCATGTACAGATATTGAATGCAAGTCTTTTTTTGAAACTATATTTAACAATCGGTTTGATCTAATACGGACGTACATATGTTATTCTCCCAACTTAGCAACTTCATACGCACGTCCACCTAACTTTTTAATGTTTAACATTCCTAGCAGGAACCTTTCTTGGCCATAAACTGTAACTAAAGCTTATCAGAAAATCGATTCCGAGTATCATTCCCCACACTCTGATCAGATTATTGAAAACAGCTGTACGTTCAGCATCTCCAATCCACCATATCATGGCGAATAGAAAAGCACTTCCTATAGCCCAAGCCAATAGATGTCTAAACCATCCACTACGCTCACGACTCGCATGTTCTCTACCATATAACTTGTTACTACGAGGGTTTTCTCCACCTTTGAACCAATATAGGAAATATCGATCCGCCCAAGCGATCATCTGGTGACCATAGGCAATGCTTGCTCCTATATACACCGCAGCTATACCATGAATCATACTTGCTGTAGCTCCTCGCTGTAGATCCATAACTGTAGCTACCAGCAATAACAGATCGATAACCGGCGTCGCCATTAACAAACCGATGCCTATTCGCTTCATGCCAAAGAGATACCTGACACTCAGACCCGCGAACACAAACACCCAAAAGGCAATCTCACAACCTATAATGAAATAACCAATCATTTCAGCCTCTCCTTTTTTGATACAATTGTATTAAATATAATTTAGCACGTATGTATTATAATAATCAATAGTGATATAATATGCCTATGCCTAAAATTGTTGATCACGATAAACAGCGCGTGCTCGTGGCCGAGGCAGCTTGGCGTATTATACGAAGAGATGGCATGGAACAGGCCTCTGTTCGGAATATCGCTGAAGAAGCTGGAGTTTCGGTCGGTTCGATGCGTCACTACTTTTCTACTCAATCGGAACTACTACGATATGCCATGAATTTGGTATCTGAACGGGTGTCTCAACGAGTCCAAAAAATGTCCTTTACCGGCTCTCCCATGGACAATATGAAATGCCTATTGCTCGAATTCTTACCAAACACAGAAGAAAAACTGGCCGAGATGGAGGTGTGGTACGCTTTTACAGCCAGATCGAAAACCGATCCTACACTCAAAGAACTTGCTAATACCGTATATGATGAACTCAGACAAGCTGTAGGCTCTGTTATCGCCTACCTGATAAAGCTCGACCTCTCCAGAGCCGATCTGGACAAAGAACTGGAGATTGAAAGATTGTATGCACTCGTGGATGGCTTAGGCATACATACCGTGCTTAGACCGGATCAGATGAATGCCAAACTTATGGACGATGTTCTCACTTTGCATCTTGCTTCCTTGTGCCGTTAAACCAAAAAAACCGCAGCACATTCGTTGTACTAAGGCCCGTTACGATAACAGGAGTTAGTTCTGAATGTCTGACGGTTTTTATTTTTATCCGATAATGATCCGGCCCTCCGGATGACGATACAGTTTCTTCTCTTTGCGCGGACGAAGGGCATACGCGATGGTTAATGGCCCAATCCGACCTACAAACATGGTAAAGGTAATAATGATTTTTCCCCAATTGGTCAACTCATCAGTCACTCCCACAGAAAGACCCACGGTACCGATTGCGGATGCAGCTTCAAACATCAGTGAAAGGAATGGCGCATCCTCTGTCGTAAGCAGAAGCATCACCACGATCATGAATATGATCAGAGAAACCATAATAATGGTCAGCGCCCTCATCAGCAGTTCTTTCGGAACACGCTGGCGGAAAAACACAATATCCTTATTTCCCCGAATCATGGCATACACTGCACCAATCATAATCAGGAATGTAGTCGTCTTGATCCCGCCCCCGGTCGATCCTGGGGAAGCCCCGATAAACATCAGCAGAATGAAGAAGAATTGGGTAGCCTGCCTCATCTCCGTGATATCGATTGTGCTCGTTCCCGACGAACGTGTAGATACAGACTGGAAGAAGGACGCATAGATCTTCTCGCTCCAAGTGAGTGAAGCCAGTGTATGTCCATTGGTGAATTCGAAAACAAACAACACAATCGCTCCTATACCGATCAGTGCTCCGGATACAGACAGCACCAATTTGGACTGAAGAGATAGACGGCGACGTTTGCGATACTCAAACAGGTCATTCAATACAACAAATCCAAGTCCACCAGAGACAACGAGTACAGAAGCGGTCACATTGAATATCCAGTCTCCAGTGTAGTATTGAAAGCTGTTGCCAAACAGGTCAAATCCGCCGTTATTAAATAGTGAAACAGAGTGAAATACTCCATAGTATACCGCCTGACCCAATGGCATCTCCGTTGCCCAGCGCAGCGCTAGTATGACAGCTGCCACCCCTTCAATGGTAAAGGAGAAAATCAACACCTTGCGGATAATGCGTACTATCCCTTCCATACTGTCTGCATTAATGGCTTCTTTGAGTAATAACCTGTCCTTGAGTGAGATTCGCTTGCCCAATACAAGTGCAAAGAGAGTAGCCATGGTCATGAATCCGAGTCCACCAAGCTGCATCAATACCATAATGACGATCTGACCAAACAAATTAAACGTTGTCCCTACATCCACAACAACCAATCCAGTCACACATGCAGCAGAGGTTGATGTAAAGAGCGCGTCAATAAACGCCAAATGCATACCGCTTTGGTTGGAGATTGGTAACATGAGAAGCACCGTTCCAATCGCAATGATAAGCAGAAAACCACCGACCAGAATTAACGGAGGAGATAAGAATTTGGCAAAGTGAAGCCTGAACTTCATGAAGGGCACCTCTTTTAACAAAAATACGAACAGGTTAATCTAACAAATTCAAGACGCGGTGTTACCCTAATGGTGTGCTGTAAGCAAGGGCCTTCTGACAAACTTTATTTTTAGCGTCTATGTAAACCTAAAGAGGAACTTGCCCCAGCATGATACTGAACGGCAGGTTCCTCTTCTATTATGAACGTATCCTACGTTCCTTATTTAATCTTGCGTACGAGGACGCATGTGCGGGAAGAGCAGTACGTCACGAATCGACGGGGAGTTGGTAAGCAGCATGATCAGACGATCAACCCCGATTCCTAATCCGCCTGTTGGTGGCATACCATATTCGAGCGCACGGATGAAGTCGTCATCCATCTCATGAGCTTCGTCGTTCCCATGTTCTTTCTCCAGCATCTGTGCTTCAAAGCGCTGACGCTGATCGATTGGATCATTCAGCTCTGTGAAGGCATTGGCATGCTCGCGTCCAACGATGAACAATTCGAAGCGATCCGTAAAGCGCGGATCTACATCATTTTTCTTCGCTAGTGGTGAGATTTCAAGAGGATGTCCCATAATGAATGTCGGTTGAATCAACGTCTCTTCTACAAATTCTTCAAAGAACGCGTTCAGAATATGACCAAATGTCATATGTTTTTCAACCGGAACCTTATGTTCCTTCGCCAAGTTATGTGCTTCCTCATCCGTCATGTGTACGGAGAAGTCTACGCCCGCGACTTCCTTAACTGCATCCACCATCGTAACACGGCGCCACTGTGGCGTAAGATCTACTTCATAATCTCCATACTGGATCACTTGCGTACCCAGTACTTCCTGTGCAATATGAGCAACCAGGTTCTCCGTCAATTGCATAATATCCTTGTAGTCGGCATATGCCTCATACAATTCAATCATTGTGAACTCTGGATTGTGACGTGTGGACATACCTTCGTTCCGATATACACGGCCGATCTCATATACCTTCTCCAGTCCGCCAACAATCAGACGTTTCAGGTGAAGTTCAATCGCAATCCGCATGTACAGTTCCATATCCAGCGCATTGTGATGTGTGATGAACGGACGTGCTGCCGCTCCTCCTGCGATCGTATGCAACGTAGGTGTTTCCACTTCCAGATATCCAAGGGAATCCAGGTAACGACGCATCGATTGAATGATTTTGGAACGTGCGATAAAGGTCTGTTGTACGTCCGGGCTCATAATCAGGTCAACATAACGTTGGCGGTAACGCAGCTCTACGTCAGTGAGACCATGGAATTTATCCGGAAGCGGATAGAGCGATTTGGACAGCACTTCAAGATCTTTCACTTTGACAGAAGTTTCACCTGTTTTGGTCTTAAAGATCACACCCGATACCCCAACGATATCGCCAAGGTCAAGCAGGCTAAATGCCGCATACTTGTCTTCAGGCACGCTATCCTGACGAACATAGATCTGGATTCTGCCGCTCAGGTCCTGAATATGTGCGAAGCTTGCTTTACCCATTCCCCGCTTCGCCATAATCCGTCCGGCAATACTGACTTCGATGTGCTTCTCTTCCAGCTCTTCCTTGGTCAGTTCTTCATACTTCTTCAGAATGGAGCCGGCTTCTTCGGTACGTACGTATTTTTGGCCAAAAGGGTCGATTCCCAATTTGCGGAGCTCGTCCAATTTGTCACGGCGAATTTGTAAAAGCTCGCTAAGTTCGGTTTCCTGATTCAAGACTTCATCCGTCATGATCTGTATTCATCTCCTTATTTACATTGCAGGCATCGCGAGAGGACGTTTTTCCTCTAATGTTGAAAAAGCTTCCCTAAGGAAGCTTTTGTTTACCGCGCCCAACTGCTTCGTTGCTATAGCTTTTTAATGTCCATAATTTTATATTGAATTACGCCAGCAGGCACACTTACATCAACAACTGTACCTTTTTTCTTGCCCAGAATCGCTTTACCTACAGGGCTCTCATTCGATATCTTGTTCTGAAGCGGATCTGCCTCCGCAGTACCTACAATCGTATATTCCGTGATGTCGCCAAACTCCAGATCTTCTACAGTGACGGTTGCACCCACGCTTACGGCATCGGTATCGATCTCGTCGCTGTTAATAATCCGCGCGTTACGAAGCAATTTCTCCAACGTGATTACACGTCCTTCAATGAAAGCTTGCTCATTCTTCGCGTCTTCGTATTCAGAGTTTTCACTGATATCTCCATACCCGATGGCTACCTTAATCCGTTCAGCCACTTCGCGGCGCTTCACTGATTTCAATGTTTCCAATTCTTCTTCCAGCTTCTTGAGTCCTTCTGGTGTAAGGATAACTTCCTTGTCGCTCATCTCAACCGATTCTCCTGTCATGGGAATAAATTTGATTGTACGGCAACGGAATCAGTGCTTGTTACAGAGCTCCGCTCGCATACATCTTCAAAACTATATGAAGTTCTCCAGAGAAATAGAATATTCCTCCTGATGCTATAGCCTTATTAACGCACATGGCGAATTTATACTGAGAAATTATAGGGGAACGATCTCGAAAAGTCAATGTTAGTCCCCTATAGGTGTAAACGTTTTACAGATGCGTTTATAATTAAGATGCATTTCCGGCGATTACCGGTTCTGACTCCAAATTACCTTCGCTTTTCAACTGACTCACAAAGTTCTCCAGAATCTGTACCATCTCGTCCCGCTTGGTTCCTTCCATAATAACATCCTTGATGCGGGCAGATCCTTTCAAACCTTTCAAATACCAAGCCAGATGTTTACGCATCTCGCGTACGGCAACTGTCTCATTCTTCAATGCGATCAGGCGATCCATATGCAGGATGGCAACACGGATCTTCTCTTCGCCATTCGGGTCAGGAAGCAATTCCCCCGTGCTTAAGTATTGAATGGTACGATACAGCATCCATGGGTTACCCAGGGCAGCACGACCAATCATAACTCCGTCACAACCCGTTTCATCCAGCATACGGCGTGCATCCTCTGGTGTATGGACATCACCATTGCCGATCACTGGGATAGAGACAGCTTCTTTTACATCTTTGATGTGTGACCAGTCAGCTGTGCCTGTATAGAGTTGCTCACGCGTACGGCCGTGTACACTTACCGCCTGTCCACCAGCACGTTCAACCGCGAGCGCATTCTCCACCGCGAAGATATGCTCGTTATCCCAGCCGATACGCATCTTGACCGTCACCGGCTTCTCCACCGCGTCCACGACAGCGGATACCATCTCATAGATTTTGTTCGGATCAAGCAACCAACGTGCACCGGCATCACATTTCGTTACCTTTGGCACAGGGCATCCCATGTTAATGTCGATGATGTCTGCATTGGTTTCTTGGTCCACGATTTTGGCTGCTTCTACAAGGGAATCACGATCTCCCCCAAAAATCTGAAGGCTCAGCGGTTTCTCACGCTCATCTACAAACAACATCTCACGTGTACGCTGGTTGCCATGGACAATGGCTTTGCCACTCACCATCTCCGCGCATACGAGGCCTGTTCCGAATTCTTTTGCGATCAAACGAAAAGCCGGATTACATACGCCAGCCATCGGCGCAAGTACGACCTGGTTTTTCATTTCAATGCCACCAATGTTAAGCACGGTAGTCGTTCCACTCCTTTTTTAATTCTGTATATATCACGATATAAAGTTTGATCGGTGTCTTGGTTGTTGTAACATGGCGAAACCGAAACGGTCCTAGTTGCCCCGCAACTCCTCGATACTGATTGCCAGCACACCAGCAATTCGATCGAGCTCTTGCTGTGATACCTTACGGTTTCCCCGTTCAATGGTTCCCAGAATGGCCAGCGAGATGCCGGTCTCGGCCGCAAGTTCATGTTGTGTTAAACCTTTCAGCTTCCGGAATGCCCGGATTCGGTTGGCCAATTGCATGTTTTCCAAAGCTGTATTCCATCCTTTCCATCCAGTACAGACAACGATGAGTGTACAAAGGTATACAAACCTGAAATCTCGCCCTCCGGTACGATATCCGACAGTGGGACAAGCACAAAAGCCCGTTCTCCCATGCGGGGATGAGGCAATTGAAGCAATTCGGTATCTCGCGTCTCACCGTGCATCCAGAGCAGATCCAGATCAACAGTGCGCGGTCCCCAGCGAATATCACGAACACGACCGAGACGGTTCTCGATATCCAATAATTCCGTGAGCAACTGCTCAGGTGTCAGCATCGCCTGTACGGCGACTGCCATATTCAGAAATGCAGGCTGATCTACATATCCTACAGGCTCCGTCTCATATAGTGCAGAACAACGCAGAACGGATATATGAGGGTGTTCATCCAGCAAAGACAATGCTTCAAACAGCGTCTGTTCCCGGTCACCCAAATTGGCCCCTAAAGCAATATAAGCCTCTGAGGATTCAGAGGTCGAATGTGCAATCATGATCGGTTCTCACTTTCTTGTGCGGCGAAGCTCTACCGTTACGCCCTCAAAATGAATATCGAATGGCGGATGTGGCTTCGTCACCTTGACTGTCAATGCATTGATAATAGTATAAGTGTCTAGTAAAGAAGATGCAATATGTTCGCCCAAAGCTTCAATTAACTGGAATGATTTATTTTCTACAATCTGTTTTACCAGCTCATGGATCTCCGCATAATTAATCGTTTTGGTCAGATCATCGTTACGTCCGGCCTCACCCAGGTCCATATCAATCTCCAGATCAATATAATACCGCTGCCCAAGCTTCCGTTCTTCTGCAAAAACACCATGATATCCGTAATACTCCATACGATGCAATACCATTCTATCCATACGATCCGCCTGCCCTCTATATATATTGAAATTTTAATCTATTTAAAGTTATCCCTTAGCTTCGCCTTTGAAAAACGCTGCGCTTCCACTGGACGGGTCACTCGGACCCGCCAGCATTATTTCCTCCGTATACCCGGAGAAGCATACAACATGGCATCACACATGTCTGCCGTCCGCCGAATCGGCTTCACATCATGAACGCGAACCATCTGGCACCCTTGGGCAATGCCAAATGCAACGGTCGCAGCCGTTCCTTCCAGCGCATCATCCGCCCCGACATCCAGGGTGTTCTGGATGAATCTTTTGCGTGAGGTGGCTAGCAGAACCGGATATCCCATTTCATTGAGCAAACCGAGCGATGACATGAGCTTCAGATTTTCTTCGAGATCCTTCACAAAACCAATACCCGGGTCCAGGATAATTTGCTCTGCTTTCACGCCGGCTGTTAACGCAATCTGTATGCTCTCCTGCAAATCGCTCACGACATCACTCAGATAATCGGTATAGTTTCGCTCCTGCCGATTATGCATCAAAATGATGGGACACCCCAGCTCTGCTGCCGTGCGGGCCATATCTGCATCTGCCTTGGCACCCCACACATCATTAATAATATGGGCACCGGCTAGAATAGCCTGACGTGCAACATCGGCCTTATACGTGTCTACCGATATCGGAATGTGTGGGGCTTGCTGATGCAATGCCTCAATAACCGGAATAATCCGGCTAAGCTCTTCATCGGCGCCCACGACATCTGAACCTGGCCGGGTGGACTCCCCGCCAATATCAATCAGGTCCGCCCCGTCCTCCATCATCTGCTTGGCATGGGCAACCGCCCGCTCCACGTTGGTATAACGTC
Source organism: Paenibacillus sp. FSL R7-0026 (assembly GCF_038004485.1). NCBI lineage: Bacteria > Bacillati > Bacillota > Bacilli > Caryophanales > Paenibacillaceae > Paenibacillus > Paenibacillus sp. FSL R7-0026. The sequence continues at coordinate 77,423 of NZ_JBBORG010000001.1, read as the reverse complement.
CACCATCCGAGAACGAGTCAGGCGTGACGTTAAGAATGCCCATAATCTGTGTTCTTTCACCCAGCTTCAACTTAGCTGGTCCCCATGCATAGTTCCGTTCATAGATGACAGGTGTAAGTGTCATGAAGTATACCCCGCTTTCTCCCGGTACATACCCAGAAGGAATGCTGTAACCGGGCCTATATGTCCGTTGCTGATTATTGTTTCGGCTCCCTCCTGATCCCGCAGAATTGTCACCGGAACCAGTTCTGCCACCGAGCCGGTTAAAAATATTTCATCTGCTTGCAGGAGTTCCTCCCAGGCAGCTAACGTTTCTATGCAGGGAATTCCTTGCTGCGTGCCGATCTCAATTACCACAGCTCTAGTGATGCCCGGCAGAATGCCGGTTGAGATTGCTGGCGTGTAGAGCACATTTTCCCGTACCCAAAATACATTGCTGACGATCCCTTCCGCTACATGACCATCCCGGTTTAATTGTAACCCTTCCGCACCCTGCACATGCTGCCCGTATCCATTAAGCTCCCGTTTCGCCAGAATGCTATTCATGTAATGTAGCGACTTGAACCGAACTTCTCCTTCGGGCGTGTTGCGAGGTGTAGACAACCGTTGGAGCATTTTGCCGCTCTCATATAAAGAGGGAGAAGGTTCAGGTAATGCTTTTGCCAGCAAAATATGATTTGGCTTTGAATAATCACCAGAAGGTAAGCCTAGCGGTGCTTCACCGGCTGATACCGTATAACGCACATACGCATCCCGAAGTCCGTTCGCATCCATCAAACGTTGAATCCAATCTGTCACCTCTGCTGTGGTCGTTGTAAAAGGAATACCAAGTTCCCTACACCCCGAAGCCATTCGCTCCAGATGCCGTTCCAAAAGATATGGGACACCTTGATACGTCCGGAACGTCTCAAACAGGCCCAGTCCGTACAAAAAGCCGTGATCCGTTACAGGAACCACGGCCGCCGCCATATTGACCAACTCTCCATTTATCGCGGCATATTGCATGTTATACCTTCACTTGTTGGGACAAAAAGTTACGAAGCATCTGATGACCATGGTCTGTAATAATGGATTCCGGGTGGAACTGAACACCTTCAATCGCATATTCTTTGTGGCGCAGACCCATAATCTCACCTTCAGCTGTCTCCGCTGTAATCTCCAGGCAGTCAGGCAAGCTGCTGCGCTCCACAATCAGGGAGTGGTAGCGGGTAGCTGTGAATGGAGATGGCAATCCGGCAAATACCGATGTCCCATTGTGGTGCATCTCGGATGTTTTGCCGTGCATCATGCGCTCCGCACGAATGACATTGCCACCAAACGCTTGTCCAATGGACTGATGTCCCAGACAAACACCAAAGATCGGAATGCTTCCCTTGAAATGATCGATGACTGCCAGACTAATACCCGCTTCATTCGGTGTACACGGGCCCGGAGAGATCAGAATATGATCAGGTGCCAGTGCCTCTATGCCTGCCAGATCAATCTCGTCGTTGCGGCGAACTTCCACCGTCTCGCCCAGTTCACCCAGATATTGAACCAGGTTGTACGTGAAGGAATCGTAATTATCGATAACCAGTATCATATGCCTGCTCCTCCTCATCTTCCGTCAATGCAAGTGACGGTTGCTTCGTTTTATTTTAGTTTAACAGCTTCTGTTCGCTCCGCTTGTTCTTGTTCAATAGCTCTGCTTGCTTCCGCCTCTTCGCTGTAATTTACAGCTCTCATCATGGCTCTTGCCTTGTTGCGGCATTCCTTGTATTCCCGATATGGATCGGAATCAATAACAATCCCTGCCCCGGCCTGTACATAACCAATACCGTCCTTGATGGCAAGTGTACGAATGACGATGTTCAATTCCATATTCCCACTGTAATCCATCCACCCAATGGAACCCGTATAGGGCCCACGCCGTACAGGCTCAAGTTCCTCGATAATCTCCATGGTGCGGACTTTCGGCGCCCCGGTAATCGTTCCACCCGGGAATGTCGCAGCGATCACATCAAATACGGATAACCCTTCTGCCAGCCTACCTTCCACCTGGGAAACGAGATGCATGACATGGGAATACTTCTCGATGGTCATCAATTCAGGCACATGAACCGAACCGTAGGCCGCAATCCGTCCGATATCATTACGTTCCAGATCAACGAGCATAATATGCTCCGCTCGTTCCTTCTCACTGCTGAGCAGTTCATCCGCCATAGCTTTATCCTCTGCTTCATCCCGGCCCCTTCTTCGGGTTCCTGCGATGGGACGTGCACTGACTTTGCCATTCTCCACTTTGACCAGAAGCTCGGGAGATCCGCTTACCAGTTGAAAGTCTGGACTACGCAGCATACCCATATATGGTGATGGATTCACAAGGCGCAGCCATTCATAAATATGCTCAGCGCTCGAATGAAGCCGCTTCTCCTGCCTCAAGGACAGATTCACCTGGAACACATCGCCCTGCCTGATATATTCCTGTACCGTACGCACAGCTTGTTCAAAGTTCTCCTGGGGAAAGGAGGTTTCCCATCCTTCCGATTCCCTATCCGCATCTTCAGGCTGCGGTGTACGATTGACCTGCTTGTTGCGGCGTTCCAGTGCCTGCTGTTGTTCCTCGGCCTGTGCAGCCCCCATAATATGAAGCCAACGTTTCTGCATCGCTGTCGCTCGTACTTCGGCCGCTGAATATAGGCTACGGATATCCGTTTCGTTCCGGTTAGGCTCTATAGCCAGATGAACCATGCAGAAAAGCGCCTGCTGCTCATGGTCATACGCCCATATTTCTTCAAAGCGCATCCACCAATAATCCGGCAGAGCCGGGTTATCCTCAGCCAAGTCTGGAAGCTTCTCCAATGATCTTGCTACATCGTAGCTGAGATAACCTGCATATCCACCCCCAAAGTCTGGAGCCCCATTAACCTTGGGTGCGCGATACGGGGCAGTCCATCTCTTCAATACATCAAGCGGCTTACCGCTGTCCGTCGAGGTGGTTCCTTGCGTCACATCATGAATAATCGCTTCTTGACCTTTACCGGAAATAACGGATACGGGGTCTAACCCCAGAAATGTATATCTCCCGCCTTTGCCATTCTCCAGCACAATTGCGTAGGGTGACGCCTGCTGCCAGGCTGCCTCCCACGATAACGGTAAACCGCCATGATACGGTCCCTCATCCGACTTCGTGATATAGGGCATCATGGTCCAGCCTTGTTCAGCCCACTCCATCCAGTCGGCGTATGTTGTCATCAGGTGTGTCATTGCGGTGTGCCGCCCTCCATCTGTCGCTAGTTCTATTGTCTGATAGTATACTAAAGCGCCGCCCCTTTTAAAAGCATTACGCCAAAAATCCTCCATACCCGTCATACGGGCAAGGAGGATTGGTTTTGTCATTTGCAGACTTAGCCTTCGAAGTTGTAAAGAGGTGTGCTGAGATAACGTTCGCCGTTACTTGGCACGATTACGACAACGCGCTTGCCTTCACCCAACTGTTTCGCAACCTGAAGACCTGCACGGATCGCCGCACCGGAAGAAATACCAGACAGAATGCCCTCTTCCTTCGCTACCTGACGAGCCGTCTCGAATGCATCATCATTCTCAATGTGAATGATCTCATCATAGATTTCCTGATCCAGAATCTCAGGGATAAAGTTGGCACCAATCCCCTGGATCTTATGTGGTCCTGGTTTGCCGCCCGCCAGAATTGGCGAAGCTGCTGGCTCAACCGCAACAATTTTAATACCAGCAAAAGCTTCTTTCAGCACTTCGCCTGTACCTGTAATTGTTCCGCCTGTACCAATTCCCGCAACGAAAGCATCCAACGTACCGCCTACAGATTGAATTGCTTCAACAATCTCAGGGCCAGTCGTTTCACGGTGGATCTTCACGTTGGCTTTATTTTTAAATTGCTCAGCCATGAAATAGGAAGGGTTTTCTTTCAGCAGTTCTTCGGCTTTTTTAACAGCACCATTCATACCTTCAGCTCCAGGTGTTAGCACAAGCTCAGCACCATACGCACGAAGCAAGTTACGACGCTCCAAGCTCATCGTCTCAGGCATTACAATAACGGACTTGTAGCCTTTGGCTGCAGCCACCATCGCGAGTCCAATTCCCGTGTTACCACTTGTTGCTTCAATAATGGTATCACCTGGTTTCAGCTTGCCTTCTTTTTCCGCTTCTTCCACAATGCTAATTGCGATACGGTCTTTCACGCTTGAACCTGGATTCTGGTACTCCAGCTTCACGAATATTTCAGCACTGCCTTCAGGTACGATACGGTTCAGACGAACAAGCGGAGTACCTCCGATGAGTTCTGTTACGTTATTAACTACTTTAGCCATATGAATGCCCTCCTTAGTGGATGAATAAAACTTGAGTCCTGTTAACCTATACTGTGCGGCCGGTAGCCTCTAGCTGTTATAGAAGAACTGCGGAAATCCTGTTGATCCTATCCCTTACTGCTAAGATTTCTAGACAGGGCGGAGGTTTCCGAAAGTTTCTTTGTTCATAAATAAATCTTTTATATCCGAGTAAACGAGTAGGTATTTATTATTTTCATCTTATCAACGTTAACCCTTATTGTCAATATGAGTACTCAAAAAAAATACTCTGCCTTTGGCCCTAAGACCGCAGACAGAGTATATTTATCAAGATGCAGCAGTACGAGACAATCTTTTCCATTGCATTCAGGAGGCAGGAATCTCGGACAGGATTACGGCTTCATACTTGTTACGCAGCATTTGCTCTACCTGCGGCAACGGATCAGCCTGACTCAGAGCCAGTTCCATTCGAATCTCCTCACGGACTTCTTCGGCCGATTGCACCTGGCGTTCTTCTTTATCATTAAGTCTGATAATAACATAGCCTTCTTCCACTTGAACCGGACCGGCAATATCGCCTACATCCAGCCCGGCAGCAAGTTGAAGGATTTCTTCTGACTGGAATGGATCATTCCTCTCAATCCATCCCAGCCTGCCACCAGCATCACGAGAGAAGCTGTCTGTCGATTGCTTGCGAGCAGCTTCTTCAAAGTCTCCCCCCTTCTCCAACGCATCCAGTAAGGAATCCGCCTCTTCTTCTTCCTTCACTACGATGATGGACAAGTCATATTTCTCGGGAGAAACGTAATCCTCACGGTGTTCAGTCCAGTAATGCTCAATATCTGCATCCTTGATCTGTATACCGATCGTTGCGATTTTCTCAAGCAGCAGCCTGTAGCCGGCTTCCAACTCAAGTTCCTGTTTCGACAGGCCCAATTGGGATTTCATTTCGTCAAAATATGATTTCTCTGAATCGTACCCATCCATCGCGGCGGCAAGTTCTCTTGCAATCTCTTGGGGAGTGACGGTCAGCTTGCGTTCAATTGCTTCGGCATATACTGCTTTACGGTTTAACATCTGGAGTAATAACTCACTGCCGTAACGTCGTTTCAGCGCATCGGTCCACTCTTTGTCCGTGATAACTTCTCCGTTGATCGTCGCTACGGTGCTTCCTTCTTCCGTATTGGCATCATGGGATGCATCTGCCTCGTCTTTGCCCTGTCTGAGACCATGCATAGCCATCACCGTTCCCATAACCAGCATGCCCAGCGTCAAGACAATTACAGCCGTCCACAACCCTTTTTCCTGTCTTGTCATTCCGCATCCCGTCCCCGCATAGATCAGTTCTTGGCTTGCTCTAGGATGGTCTCAAGTTGTTCTTTGTTAAAGTCATAGGCTTCATTACAGAATTGGCAGACCACTTCAGCCTGGCCCTCTTCTTCAATTAATTGCTCCATCTCCGTTTGGCCCAGGCTGATCAGCGTCTTCTCTACTCGCTCACGTGAACATTCACAGCTAAAATGTATATCCAATCCTTCCATCACTTGTACATCTGGCAACAATCGGCGAAGCAACTCTTCCAATTCAAGTCCCTGCTCCAGCAACGTCGTCACTGGCGGCAACGTACTAATGGCGTTTTCGATCGCCGTGATCTCTGGATCTGTCAATCCCGGCAACAGCTGCATAATGAATCCACCTGAGACAATAACGGAATTATCCGTATCAACGAGCACACCAACGCCTACTGCAGAAGGTGTTTGCTCCGATTGCGCAAAGTAGTACGTGAAGTCTTCGCCCAGTTCTCCTGAAATAATAGGCACACTGCCACGATATGGTTCTTTCAGTCCCAAATCCTTCGTTATGTTGATGAAACCTTCCGTTCCAACCGCGCCTGCAACGTCCAGTTTTCCCACACTATTGCTTGGCAAATGTACATGCGGATTAGAAACATATCCTCGTACTTCGCCTTTCGCATTGGCATCAGCTACAATCTGTCCAATGGGCCCATCACCGTTGACTTGTACCGTTAACTTCTCTTCACCTTTGAGCATTGCACCCATAATGGCTGCTGTTGTAACCGTACGCCCCATGGCAGCTGTAGCCGTGGGAAACGTATCGTGTCTTCTGCGTAGTTCCTCAACCAGTTCCGTAGTCTGGATAGCAAAGGCTCTTACCTTTCCATTCATTGCTGTACCACGAATTAACCGGTCATGCTTGTTGTTGTTTTCCAAGTCATTCAGCCTCCTTTGGCGTATCGCCATAATAGTCGTAACACAGAAAAAACGGCACAACACTTAAGCTGTAATCTCAGCCCGCTGTATGCCGTCACTATGCTCACCTTTCCCGGTTCCGCTCATATATAATACGCAGCCCTTCAAGCGTAAGCAGCGGATCAACTTCCTCTATACTACGGGTTTCTTCTGCGATAAGTGTAGCGAGACCACCCGTCGCGATAACTCGGGGCTTCGCTCCCATTTCCTCGCGAATACGTTCTACAATACCATCTACCTGCCCTGCATAGCCAAATATAATACCCGCTTGCATAGCATGAATAGTATTACGGCCAATGACCTTTTTAGGTTTCTCCAGCTCTATACGAGGCAACTTGGATGCCCGCTCATAGAGCGCTTCAGTGGCGATCTGAATGCCAGGTACAATAGCTCCCCCCAGGTAGTGACCTTTCTCGTCAATACAGTCAAAGGTCGTTGCGGTACCGAAATCGACCACGACGAGAGGGCCGCCATACTTCTCAACGGCTGCCACTGCATTAACAATACGATCCGCACCCACTTCACGAGGGTTCTCGTATCGCAGGTTCAAGCCAGTTTTGATACCAGGCCCAACGAGCAAAGCTTTTTTGCCTACATACTTCTCACACATCGCTTCGATTACATTCACCAGCGGCGGAACCACAGATGAGATGATGACACCTTCGATGTCACTTGCCCTGATGCCGGACATATGAAATAAATTATAAATCAATACGCCGTATTCATCCACTGTTGACTGACGTGATGTACTCAGACGAAAGTGGTGCAGCAATTCCCGGCCTTGATATACGCCGAGCACCATATTGCTGTTCCCCACGTCTACAACTAGAATCAAAGAGGTTCACCCCTCTTTCTTTTCATTTAAATCCAGACTAATATCCAGGCTCTCAAAGGAATAGGTTAACCTGCCAACCGAAATTACATCCACACCACTCTCTGCAATACCACGAATGGTCTGAAGAGACACGTTACCGGATGCTTCAACCTTCACATGAGGAGCCTGTTCACGAATAAGTTCAACTGCTTCACGCATCCGCTCTGGATGCATGTTATCCAGCATAATGATATCTGCCCCGGCTTGCAAGGCTTCTCTCACCTGCTCCAGATTTTCAGTCTCCACTTCAATCGTCATCGTATGTGGGATAACGGTTCGCGCACGCTGTACCGCCTCGGTGATTCCGCCTGCACCCTTGATGTGGTTATCCTTAATCATAACGGCATCGTACAGTCCAAATCGATGATTCGCTCCGCCACCCACGCGCACTGCATATTTCTCAAGTAATCGATGGCCCGGCGTTGTCTTACGTGTATCCACAAGCCTGGTCTCAAGACCATCCAGCACATCCACGTAGGCACGCGTACGCGTAGCTATTCCGGACATACGTTGCAGCAAGTTAAGTGCCAGTCGTTCCCCTGTAAGCAGTGAATGTGTACTTCCCTCTACCTCGGCCAAAATCGTGCCATGGGTAACCTTGTCTCCGTCTGTTACCTTCGGTGTAAATACAAGATCAGGATCAACGACCTGAAATACAAGTTCAGCTACGGTCATGCCTGCAATAACACCATTGTCTTTGGCGTGTATAATGGCCTTGGATTGGTTGCCTGCTGGAATCGTCACACTTGTTGTAACGTCACCTGCACCAACATCTTCACGAAGCCAGTTTTTGATTGATTCGATAAGCCCTTCATTATATCCATTCAGTATCATGACATCAATTCCTCCACAATGGCTTGTTCTCGCTGCTGCAGACTATGCTTCTGCCACACGATATCATCACGCGCCGGGAAATCCTCACGATAGTGAGCCCCCCGACTCTCCTCGCGATGTAATGCTCCGCTGGTAACTAACCAGGCACAGGTCAAGAGGTTGGCATACTCCAGCTCTTCCTTATGAGTGAGTGTCTGATCAAAAAATTGCAATTCCTGTTGCAGCTTGTCCATAGCCTTCTGCAGGTCCTCACCATTCCGGCGCAAACCGACCTGACGAACCATCATTTTCTGTAGTCGTAAACGTCTTTCGGATACCGGCTTTTGCTCTTCCGTGATCTTGTTGATCTTTTTATTCATGTCCACAGATGAAGGCGTAGCCCCTCTTGCTTGTAATAAACCAAGCGGAGGGAGAGATTGAATACGATCAACAATTCTCCGCCCAAATACAATCGCTTCTGATAAAGAATTGCTTGCCAGGCGGTTGGCTCCATGCACTCCTGTAGAAGACACCTCGCCACAAGCAAATAATCGGGAGATGCTGCTCTCTCCACTTAAATCCGTTTTCACTCCACCCATCATGTAATGGGCAGCAGGTGCAACGGGAATCCAGTCCGTTGTCATGTCTAATCCATAACGCATACAAGTCTCATATATGGTAGGGAACCGATGCTTGATCATCTCTGGCTGTTCATGTGTAATGTCCAAGTACACAAAGGTACTGTTGGTGGACTCCATCTCACTAACAATCGCTCGTGCCACGATATCTCGTGGGGCCAGTTCAAGCTGGGCATGATAACGATCCATGAAGCGCTCGCCCTTCACATTGCGCAAATATGCCCCTTCACCGCGTACGGCTTCTGACACAAGGAAACGCGGGGCTCCCGGGTAACATAGAGAGGTGGGGTGGAATTGGATAAATTCCATGTCACGAACAATAGCCCCAGCCCGATAGGCCATGGCTACACCATCGGAAGTAGCTACATCCGGATTCGTCGTGTATCGGTACAGTTGTCCTGCCCCACCAGAACAAAGAACGGTTGCCTGTGCCTTCACAAACACTTGCGATCCGTCATCCTTCTGAACCAGAGCGCCAATGCATTCCCCTCGATCTCGATCCGTAATCAGGTCAACAACAAAATGCTCATCCCATACTTCAATCCCGGGATGCTCATTCACTTCAACAGCAAGCGCACGTACAATCTCATATCCTGTTGCATCTCCGTTGGCATGCAAAATACGGCGGTGGCTATGCGCACCTTCCTGCGTCAACGCCAACTCGCCGTTCTCCAGATCAAATAAAGTACCCAAACGAATCAGTTCCTTCACTCCGTCCGGCCCCTCATTCACCAATACCTCTACCGCTTCGGAGCGGCATAAGCCCGCTCCTGCTACAAGTGTGTCCTGCAAGTGGTAAGCAGGTGAATCATCCTCAGCAATAACCGCAGCGATGCCTCCCTGCGCATATCTGGTGTTACTTTCAAGTAATGACTTCTTTGTGATCATTAATACACGTTGTTGTTCACTTGCCTTAATGGCAGTAAACAAACCAGCAATCCCTGAGCCTATAACCAGTACATCCGTCTCTACCATGGGTAGGGCAGACAGATCAAAATCAACTAAATATTGCGGTATCATGTTATTCACCTGTCTTGGAGCAAGAGTAGCGCATCCTACTTTACCAACAACATGCGCTCTAGCGATTCTCTGGCTTTGTCGGCAACGGCCGGTGGCACGTAGATTTGCGGCCTCATCGTTTCCAGGCATTTCACCAGTTTCTTCAAGTTGTTCACCTTCATGTTGGGACATACGAGGAACTTGGTAGCAAAGTGGAACTGTTTATCCGGACTATCCAGACGAAGCTGATATCCTGTACCATCTTCGGTACCTACGATAAATTCCTTCGCTGATGAATTTTTGCAATACTCCAGAATAGCTGTTGTGCTGCCTACAAAATCACCCATTTCTACAACCTCAGGGCGACACTCTGGATGGACAACAAACTCTGCATTTGGATGCTTGGCTCTCATCTCCACCACATCTTTGACTGTAAGCATATCGTGAGTGTTGCAGTAACCTTCCCAGATAATCATTTTCTTGTCTGTATGCTGCTGCACATAATGTCCCAGGTTTTTATCCGGTACCCAGATAATTTCGTCGGAATCCACCGATTGAATAACCCGGACTGCGTTCGCCGATGTACAACAGATGTCAGTCTCTGCTTTGATCTCAGCCGAGGAATTGATATACGTAACCACCTTGGCATTAGGATGTTGTGCTTTCAATTTGCGTAGTCCATCCACATTCACCATATCTGCCATTGGGCAGCCCGCACGTTCGTCCGGGATAATAACTGTTTTATTTGGCGCAAGAATTTTAGCGCTTTCACCCATAAAATGAACACCACAGAAAACGATCACATCCGCATCTGTCTGTGCTGCCTTCTGGGCTAACAGAAACGAATCTCCACGGAAGTCGGCAACCTCCTGTACTTCGTCACGTTGATAATAATGGGCAAGAATAATGGCATTACGTTCCTTCTTCAACACCATAAGCCGCTCACGCAGCTCGCGGTTCATCTCAGCCTTGCGCTCTAAAGCCAGAGCTTCCACCTGTGATCCTCTCCTTTATCGGGACAGCGTCATGCGCTGTTTCGTGGGCTAACCTAAGTCGTTATCTTCGCTTGAGAAACGAATCACAAGCGGTTTAACAACTAATTTACACAACGTTCACGACTCTGTCAATAAATGAAAAAGGCCCGGAACAGCGCTGTAACCACCTGTTTGCTAACTGGTTCGCCATCTAACTCCCGTTTATCTTTATCTATCCTCTTTTAAAATAATGGATAAAAAAAAGAGAGCCTCGAGGGCTCTCTTGATTTCACCTGCTATCATAGCCAGATGTATTGTGCATTAAGACGTTGGCTTCGTTCCGCCATCATCCGGGTTATTGTTATTACCCTTTTCCAGATTCGGAGCTTCGTTTGGAATATCTCCGGCTGGTGGCTCAGGCGTTTCATCTTTACCTTGAATACGAACACGCACATCACCGATGGTGTCGATGATTGGCTCTCCGCCTTCAGATGGTGTGCCTTCACCATCATTGTCATTCTCTGCTTTTGGAGTCAAAGAACCTGTTTCGATCAATTGCTTGATCTGATCCATTTCCAAAGTCTCTACCTCAAGCAAAGTTTGAGCGATCAGGTGCATCTCTTTTGAATGTTTAACAAGCAAGTCCTTACACTTCTCATAACAGTCATTGATAAAGCGTTGCATTTCCTGATCAATCTCGTAAGCAATGGAATCCGAGTAATTCTGTTCATGACCGATATCCCGACCAAGGAATACCTGTCCTTGTGAACTTCCGAATTGCATAGGTCCCAATTTCTCACTCATACCGTATTCCATAACCATGCTGCGAACAATACCTGTCGCTTGCTGGAAGTCACTGTATGCACCAGTACCAATTTCTCCGATGAACAATTCTTCAGCTACACGACCCCCGAGAAGTCCGGTTACTTTATCCAGCAATTCCTGCTTGGTAACCAGCATACGGTCTTCTTTTGGCAACATGATTACATATCCACCCGCACGTCCGCGCGGAATAATGGTCACTTTATGTACCATATCAGCATGTTCGAGGAAGTATCCTACAATGGTATGACCTGCTTCGTGATAAGCAACGATTCGTTTCTCGCGATCACTGATGACACGGCTTTTCTTCTCCGTACCAACGATGACACGGTCAATCGCTTCGTCAACTTCCTTCATGGAAATATCTTTACGGTTACGACGCGCTGCAAGCAATGCCGCTTCGTTCAAGAGATTTTCCAGATCTGCACCAGAGAAACCTGTTGTACGCTTCGCGATAATATCCATCTTCACATCTTTGGTCAGTGGTTTATTACGGGAATGTACTTTCAGGACAGCTTCACGACCTCTTACATCAGGGCGGTCAACCGTAATTTGACGGTCAAAACGTCCAGGACGCAGCAAGGCAGGGTCCAAAATATCTGCACGGTTCGTTGCAGCTATGATGATAATACCTTCATTAACTCCGAATCCGTCCATCTCAACGAGCAACTGGTTGAGTGTCTGTTCACGTTCATCGTGACCACCACCGAGACCAGCACCACGCTGACGTCCTACAGCATCAATCTCATCGATAAAGATGATACATGGGGCATTTTTCTTCGCATTTTCAAACAAATCACGTACACGTGATGCACCGACACCGACAAACATTTCCACGAAGTCGGAACCTGAAATAGTGAAGAATGGTACACCCGCTTCACCGGCTACGGCACGAGCGAGCAATGTTTTACCGGTACCTGGAGGCCCTACGAGCAATACGCCCTTAGGAATCCGTGCACCTACTGCTGCGAATTTACGAGGGTCCTTGAGGAAGTCTACAACCTCAACAAGTTCCTGTTTCTCTTCGTCAGCACCCGCAACATCTTCAAATGTAACCCGCTTCTTCTCTTCGTTGTAGAGACGAGCACGGCTTTTACCAAAGTTCATTACTTTACCGCCGCCGCCTTGAGCCTGATTAAACAGGAAGAAGAACAGCAGGAACATAATGATCAAAGGAATAAAGGAAGTCAGCAACGTCAACCAGATGCTGTCACCTTTCATTGGCTCCTGATGATATTGGAAATTGTTAGTTTCACTTGCAGCTACAAGTTCACTAATTGCCTCATCCGTAGGAGGAATATACGTTGAGAAATTTTCTGATTTGGCGCCATCAGGTGCCTTCTTGTATTGACCGGTCACGAGATACGTTTGACCGTTGAATTGAACCGTCAATTCAGAGACATTGTTGGCTTTGATCGCTGCACGCAACTGATCATATCTAGGATTATCGGTGGCTTCGCCGCCATTGCTGACGAACTGGACTATCCCCACCACAACTAAAAAAAGAATCAAATAAAAACCAGAATTCCGGATGAACCGATTCATCCCCTACCTCCTCTCGAGACACTTTAATTATTTTAACATAGCCCGACATGGCTTCTCAACAGAAGCCAAGAACAGCTCAAGGCTTGGGTCGGGCAGGATATTAGCTACTATAGACTTCCGGCTTCAAAATCCCGATATAGGGCAGGTTCCGGTACTTCTCCGCAAAATCCAAACCGTAACCAACGATGAACGCGTCAGGAATGTCAAAGCCTGTGTAATGAGCTTCCAACTCAACTTTACGGCCTGAAGGCTTGTCGAACAGCGTAACCACTCGCACCGACTCGGCACCGCGGTTTTCTAGCAGTTCAATCAGATAGCTGAGTGTAAGTCCGCTGTCGATAATATCTTCGACAATCAGAACTTCCCGTCCTTCAACGGATACATCCAGATCCTTAATGATTTTGACAACACCTGATGACTTGGTGGAAGCGCCATAACTGGATACCGCCATAAAATCCATTTCAACAGGTACCGTTATGTTTTTAACCAAATCAGCCATAAATATAAACGCACCCTTGAGCACACAAATGACCAAAGGATTGCGATTTGCATATTCGGCACTTAGTGTTGCGCCTAATTCCTTGACTTTACTCTGAATTTCTTCTTCACTGATCAATACTTCCTGAATGTCGTTCTGCAACTGTGCGAACCTCCTAAGTTATACTATGAAAGCCTTACCTGAACCATAACCACTACCCCTGAATCGCTGAATCGCCTACAGTCATGTACAGGATTGCGGAAGTGCCCTCCCTGACAGGAGCCACATTGGACCGTCGAACACCCGGTAACCAGATGATATGACCTGCTCCATCACATACCACAGGAATACGTGGACGGACAGATGGGGGGATTTTCTCATCGATGAAAATATTTTTCACCTTTTTGCTTCCGTTTAATCCCATCACTTTCATGGTATCTCCAGGTAACCGTGAACGCACAACCAGCGGCATAAGCAGTTGATCCGCATCAAACGCGGCTTGATCCGCCGATTCCGGTACATGATAGTCCTCGGGACTCACCGTCATCAACCGAATATACCGGTTAATTGGGGTGAGTGAAAGCTCATAAGTTCCACTCCATTGCGCAAGACGATACTCGTAAGATTGATCCTGTACGTCCGTCCGTATGCCAAAAGAAATCAGATTATACTCCCGAGTGCAGGCGAGTGTCTGTCCTATATCCAGGCTCCAGGTCGTCACATGGGTCTCCATGACCTTGCGTCGAATGGTTTCTATACGGGTAAAGTCGACAAAATCACTGTCCAAAGGCAGATAATTCAATATTAGTTTAATCAACCTTCGTTGTAAAGCGACATGTAACTTCAAGAAGGAAGGCACCTCAAAGGTTTGCCTTCCGCCGTTCACCTGCACTAGACACCTGTATGTGTCATATGCACTCTGCTCCATGAAATCGTCTTCATCACCCACAATTTCGGCAAGCCGATTCAATGACGGCGTGAGTTGTCCATTATACTGCCCCAAAAAAGGAAGCACATCCAAGCGAATGGCATTACGCCGATATTTACGCAGGGCGTTGCTCTCATCATTGAAATACATAAAACCCTGGGTATTACAAGCTTCTACAAGGTCTGTCTTGTTTATACGAAGGCATGGACGAATAAGTTCCACATTTTTTTCTCGTCTTTTAAACTTCATTCCTGAGAGTCCCGACAAGCCGGTTCCACGAAGCAAATGAAGCATGACCGTCTCCGCCTGATCATCGGCATGATGTGCCAAAGCGATGCTTGCTGCATTATATTTGGAAGCCACTTCATGAAGAAAGGCATATCGCTTGTTGCGGGCTGCTTCCTGTGGTCCCTGACCCGTAAGCTCCATATATGAAGGTACATCGGCCTTGGTCCATTCAAATGTAATACCAAGCTGTTGTGCCAGTTCCATCATTTTCTCCGCTTCGTCATCAGATTCACTCCGGAAGCCATGATGCACGTGGGCACAGATCAATTCAAGTGGCATATGCCGCTTGCTGATCTCGTGCATGATATGCAAAAAAGCTACCGAGTCCGGCCCGCCCGATACTGCGACGACAATCCGATCCCCGGGAACCCATAACTGATGCTCTTCCGCTGCATCCAGCACGTTCTTCACCAGCATGTTCCAGCGTAAAGCCTCCATACCTGTTCCTCATTCCTTGCGTTATGTATATGCACTCTCACAGATCAGAAAAGTAGTGCATAGATGAGCACTCCAATAAGTAATATCACAGATACAGCAAATGCGTTTTTAAGCCAGCGCGGTGTTGTACTTTTGGAACGACGGCGGAGAGGCGTGGGGCGTGCCATCATTTCCTTCCACCCTTGTGCAGCATGAACTGCATCACGAAACTGACCTCGTAATGCCTGAATCGTCCAATTGCGAAAAGGACCCAGTCGTTCACTGCGCTCCACCAGCACTACGAGCTGATTCACACTTCGCAGTTGCGGTAATCCCTCGGCTGCCAGTGCCTTGAGCGCGTCTGCTTCAAGTACATGAATCAACAATAATGCAAATGCAAATACATCATAGGTACCATCTGCCGTACGGCTGCCTGCATTCCAGAAGCCCCGATCATACCATTCGGTGAACTGTTTGACGCTTCGACCAATCGACGTAACTCCGCCGTAGTCGATCAATTCCACCTGCCCATAGTCGGATACCAACACATTCTGAGGTTTGAGATCACCAAACACCCATCCCGCCTGATGCAATTGTGCCAGCTTCTGCAAGAGTCTAAGTCCCACCAGAAGTGTCCAGTCTGTCCCCTGACGCCGAATGAAGTGATGAAGTGCCTCACCTCTAACGTAACGCATCACATAAAAGGGAATATCCCGGCCACGAACGGCATAATCATCCACATCTTTAAGATAGGAAGGAATGCCGCTCTGCCGAAGGGCTTCATGATTACGCTGTAGTTGAAAAGATTTGAGCACATTAACTTCCGATTGCAGATCAACCGGATCAAATCCCATTTTTAGCGCGTAGTGTTTGCCATTTTCACCCCGTTGGACAAGAAAAACGATGCCATTAGCTCCTTTGCCCAGTAGCTTCCGAATCGTGTAACGACTGCGATTCCATTTCCCTGTAACCACTGTTCCTGGCGGGAAAGAGGCGTCAGACAACGTTGTCACCGAGCATCCCTTCTCTTTCAATGCGATAGTTCCCTTCTATTTCCTGCTGTTTCTCCAGTGTACCATAACGGTAAAAATCAATCACCTTCTGAATTGCAGGACCTGTCGGCGTTGCACCCTTCATCTGCAACCTTCCAAACAAGGACCGAACACGGCCTGGATCCGTTGTCCAGTCAATATCCATTACCGCATCTTCTCCACTGTGTCGTCCCGGAAAATGAAATACGGAAAGCTTGCTCTGACCTATACGCGCCTGCAAACTCAACATTAAATCACGAATGCCTTCTTCTACCGCAGCCAGTTTGGGCTTCATGCTGGCACTGACGTCTATTAGCAATATAACCTGTAAGGCTGTAGTTTCAGCCATATCATCCATCACTTCCACGACCCGGGCGCGTTGTGCAGGCTCCAGATCGGTTACCGTTTTGGGCTCCTTCTCTCCCAAAATTTGTGTTAACTCTCTATTAACCGCCTGCTGAATGGTCTGAACCACCGTTTTCCTTGTCATCATCTGCATCGTATGGGCAAGCTGCCGTGTACCTACAATTTGGCTGATTCCACCTCCGGCTCTGGCAATATCCTCAATCTCCCGGCTACCCAGCTCACCAATGGTTCCATAATCAATCACGCCAACCACATTAACCGTAATCCCCTCTTCCTGTGCTTCGGCCGCTGCCAGCACCGGACTTGGTCCTACATTGGAACAACCGTCGGTGATCAATAAGATTTGCTTCATCCGATATCCCTCCGTTATTCGTTACTCTCCAACTCTATGACTAGCATTGCCAGAATGAAGAGACTTCAAACAGAAGAATATGCAATTAGCTGACGGTCCGTGGACGCTCCATCCGGTTGATGCCAGGCACACGCAGTGTGGCCCATTCAGGGCGGAAATGCTCTACTTTTCCAACAACGACGGTCATATCATCCAATATCTCATGCTGCTGATATCTTATGACACTTTCAAGCAGGCAATCGGCCAAATCTTGCGGATCATCCGTATCAATCTCTTGAATAAGCCGTTTCATCCATAACTCTTTGTTCACCGCATACCCCGGTGCATCATAGATGCCATCTGTCATCATAATGAGGATATCCCCTGGTTGTAGCTGTACCGTCACCAGATCCACTTCAATATCCTTAATAATACCGATCGGCAAATTACTGGCCGAAACCTGAATAACCTCCTGTCCTCGTTTGATAAAACTTGGCGTCGATCCGATTTTCATAAACGTGGTCTCTGCCGTATATTCATCGATCAGTGCCATATCCACTGTGGCATACATCTCTTCAGGGGAGCGCAACATCAGAACGGAGTTCACGGATTTGATCGCCAGTTTCTCATCCATGCCGGACTGTAACAACTGTTCCAGTATGTTCAGCGCCGCGCTGCTCTCCATACGTGCCCGTTCTCCATTGCCCATTCCATCACTGAGCGCCACTGCAAATGTACCATTACCTAACTCAACCGTACTGAAGCTGTCGCCTGACATCACATCTCCCCCTTTTGCAGCAGCAGCAACACCGGTGGTTACCTCGAACGTTTTGGCTGAACCAAACGTAACGGTCGCCAGTCCCTGACGAGGGTCGGTCATGGTCTCATGCAAGACGGCAATATGCTCGTCCAGTACATCCGAGATCAGCGGAGCAATCATTTTCCGGCACTCATCGAATCCACGTGTATATGCATGTACAATCTCAATCTCTACATTGCCCGCTTCCAGATTGATGATCTCAATGGAATGAATGGACAAGCCCAATGACTCCAGTGCGTCCCGAATCTGCTCCTCCTGCTGTACCATCTCATCACTTTCCCGCTGAATTTCTTTGGCCAGGTCCTCCATGACCTGAGATACACCGGACAATTGCTCTGCAACCAGCTGCCGGCTATCGATAATTTGGCGCTTCCATTGCATGTTATGTTGATGCAGTCCATACTGGGCACGCATGACTTCAAGGACCTCTTCCGGTTTTGCACACACCCTGTTCCAGTCCACTGGAATCTGCTTGCCTGAGATCTCCGGGTTTCCTTCAATCGTACTCATCACGTCCGTCATATATTTGTAGGTTTGAATAAACTTCGCATCCCAGCATTGTGTACGCTTGAAGCAGCTTGCACATGTTCCCTCGGCAACCGCATTCATGAAATGGTCCATTCCACCTTCTTTCTGTACCTGCTCCCCTGCACCGGACATCTGATCAAAGCTACGTGACAATTGACGGAATACCTGTGAGAACCGGGTTACCCGTTCTGCCGTGATATCCCGTATCCGTTTGGCATACTCATGCTGCGATTTCGTATGATCCTGCGTACCCGGTACATATTTGGATATCGCCGTCATCAGGCTTTTAGGTGTTAACATGAATAGTACGATAGCTGCACACGTCTCCCATAATGAGTTCATCACATCGCCCGGTCCTCCCAGATATATGGATAGAATGGACGAACCCAGCAGCATGCCCAGTGCAACCGCCGCACGTTTGCCTTCTCGAAGCATACCCGCCAGCATCCCGGCAAAAGCAAGCAGGCTCATCTGATACACCGCTGACATGTCAGCCAGACTCAGAATCAAGCCGGTAATGACCCCAACTGAGGCTCCAAGGGGGGCTCCGCCCACCAGCGCAAAGATTAATATGAGATAACGGGAGAGCATATGCTCGACCGATAAGGACTGAATGGTCCACCCTACGGCTCCCGTCATAACGGAAGCGAGCAATATGATCAGGCAGAGGATCTCCTCGTTCTTTAGGCTGAACTTTTTTTTGCGGTAAGTGAAGATCGGTATGGCTTGTATAAAAACAAGGGTGAGCACGAAACTTAATACCGAATCCATCGTGAGCATTAGCATTGCGTACCAGCTGAAGGATGGTCCGATCACAACCGCGAATAATTTGACCATAAATGTAGTCGTAAACACCATCGTTGGTGCATAAGATAATTCAGCACGATCATATGACTCCAGACCGCGGAAGAGCAGATAAAAGATGGCGATCTCCGATGCAACAATGAGTGGTACTGGAAACGGTGCAAAGAGGCTACCTGCGAGTAAAGCGGCGCCTACCGGAATGATGTAATCCCTGCGCATGAAAGCAATTACGGCGAAGTAAGCAATGGCAAAGGGAGATAACTCATTCAGGATCATTGCCTTTCCGAGCAGGAACCCCATAAATGTAAGCAGCAGTACCCATTTGCGGGAAGCAACCATCTGGACAGCCTTGCGGGAGCCAAGCCATTGTTTCAGACGTACCGACAGCTCCTCCCGAGCTTCCGTACCTCCTTTACCTGCTTTCATTCCCGGAAATTGAATGACATTCCACTTTTCCATCATCCTCAAGGCACCCCATTCGATTAATTTGAATTTTCGTGTTTCGTTCTCGATGGTTCTGATTATAGATAGATTAGAAGACGTAGTTTGTCAGAATAGGTGGGCAGGGTCCAAAAAGTTTACGACAAAAGAAACAAGCCTGGCGCGGTGGAGCGAAACCCCCGGCCTTATTGTGGTTTCATTCATTCTCCTACTTGATTCCGACAATCGGAATGTCTGATTTTGAACCGGAGATGGTTTGGTCTCGCCACCATTTGAGCAGGATAACTGTGGAATGCCACGGAAACCTGTCGGTAAAAAATGGTAGACGACAAATGTTCTTATGGTTTCATTTTGCCGTGCAGAAAAACTGGGGATATGGAGCTTCACCTTACAAAAAAAGCTATTCAATTACTTATCTGTGAAAGAAACGCAAAAAAACCGTTAGCCCATGGGCTAACGGTTTTACTTATATGTTTAGATCAGGTTGTGACAGATTACACACGCTTGGCTCCACGGCCTCCGCGTTTGCCTTCTGTGTTCTTCTTAAGCGAAGAGATCCGCTCTTCACTATCTTTCAGGAAGCGTGACATTTTATCCTCAAATGAAGGTTTGCCTGCTGCGGGCTTGAAAGAACGGCCTCCGCGGTCACCACGGTTAAATCCACCGCCGCCACCACCACGACCTTGGCCACCACTTGGGCCTCCGCCGCTGAATCGTTCGCGATCTCCTCCACTGCGTTCCGGTCTAGGAGCTCTCGGGGGTCTAGATTGGGTTTGTTGCTCAACCGGTTTGTCAACAGCTTGCTTAATGGAAAGTCCGATCTTGCCATCCTTGTCAACGTTGATAACCTTCACTGTAACGAGGTCATTCAGCTTCAGGTGGTCGTTGACATCTTTGACATAATTGTCGGCGATTTCCGAGATGTGAACGAGACCCGTGACACCTCCTGACAGATCCACAAATGCTCCAAAATGCGTGATTCCTGTCACCTTGCCCTCTAACTTGGTGCCCACTTCAATTGCCATAGAATAAAATGATCCTCCCTTAAAAATATACAACCCGATTTTTTGAATGCCAAAATCAATGCTGCGCTAATGTAATTATACCTTATGCCATAAACCAAGGTCAACTGAACACTACCCCATCAGAGAGCCTATTTTTTCCGGTTTAACGGCTTCAGACACACGGATAACAAACCTAGCTCGGTAATAGACCGAATTCCATCAGTTCCCTGACTCTTCAACCTGGATCGGCGTTTCCTCAGGAAGATAATATCCTTTTTTCCGTGCCAGCTGTCCTATGTATTCAGGGTCATTCAACCGGCTGACTTCGTACTTCAACTGTTCCAGCTTCTTCAACGTATCTTCCTTTGAAGCTTGCTGAGTGGCCAGATGAGAACTCTTGTCCGAAATTTGTGCATTCTGCACAAGGAACGTATATCCTGCCCATATTACAAATACAATCATAAACGTCATCCAAAGCATGAGGCGCCTTTTTGCACCGGCAGATTTTCCTTGGTTAGTTGGAGCCTTTGATCTGCCCACAGGTGTTTTACCCATTACGGACCTCCTTAAAACCAGCGTTTCCACATCGCTGCAATTCTTGTACCCACACGGATCATGAAGCGTGGCGTTACCCAATGTTTCAGGAGCGGCCTAAACATCCAGCGGAACAACTTGCCGAAAGGTACCAAACATTGCAGCACCAGCCTGCCCAGGAATAATAGTATCGCAATTACAAAACCGAATAATACGCGAATTAACTTATAAATTCCTTTAACCGGCATAACGATCAGGATGTTAAGGATATGTCCACACCAATGAATCAGCGTTCTTGCGAGTTTAATTAACATTACCACAAAACGCTGGGTTGTAACACTTAAAAGCCAAAAATAGAAGCAAACCCCTATAATCAGCCCCAAAAAGACATAAAACCGCAACTGTCCGTGGTTTCCGGCGTATAGCATCCGAAAAACGAACAGCGCGGAAGCAACCCAGTACAACAGATCGAGCGTGTGTATACTCCATCTCGGAAACCGCAGCTGTCCGGACAGTACCCGGTAACTGTCGTAGGCCATTCCCATCACGACCCCCGAAGTAAGCATCCACATCAATGTGATCCATTGAGTATCCGGACTCATCGGAACATCTTGCCAAACAGGCCTTTACCATTTTTGGACTGGGAACCGGGGTCCAGATATTGGAGCGAACTGACTGTGCCTTCAATGGATAACAGACCTTCCTCCAGGCTCAGGTTTTTGATATGTAAATTGTGCCCCCGGATGGTCAGATGCCCAAGTTCAGTCTGCAGCAAAAATTCCTCACTGTCGAAGCTCTCCACGTTGGAGACACCCGTCAGATCCAGCAGTTTCCGATTCTGCATGCTCAGATGATGCTGTTTGGCCTTACCGTGCTCAACCATGGCATGTACCCCTCCTTCTTACACCTAGCTTATGGATGTGGAGGTTGGAATAGAACCAGCGTTGTTGAACAAATAACCCGGCATCCAGTAAAAACAAAAACGCCCTTCCCTGTTACAGGAGGACGTTTCGATTCAACTTGCATTGAATGAATATTTAATACCAGATGTACTGTTACCAGTTCATTCCGTTATCCTTGGCGATCGGCTCTTCCTTCACCAAGGTGTAGAGGCTGCTCGCCTCATCCTTCTTGGTACTCTCGGCAATTCGTTCCACCCTCACAGTGACCAGTTTCTGACCGAACTGAACCGTCAGCTCATCGCCCACTTTGACAGCGGCGCTGGGCTTAGCTTCACGTCCGTTCACCAGAACACGTCCCTGTTCAGAGACGTCCTTGGCCACAGTGCGGCGTTTGATTAGCCGGGAGACCTTCAGGAATTTATCAAGACGCATTATTTTACGGCTTCTTTAAGTTTGTTGCCTGCTTTGAATGCAGGAACAGTGGACTCAGGAATCACGATTTCATTCCCTGTTTGTGGGTTACGTCCGGTACGACCGGAACGTTTGCGGGTCTCAAAAGTGCCAAAGCCGATCAATTGTACTTTGTCTCCGCTGGCAAGTGCATCTGTAATTTCTCCCAAAAAGCCGTTCAATACGGACTCAACGTCTTTTTTAGTCAAACCACTTTTGGTTGAAATGTTGTTAATCAGATCTGTTTTGTTCATTTTTAAAAGCCTCCCAAATTGAAAAAAAAGTATCTGCGAGCCTGAGCAATAGGTTATTGCCGCTGGTTTCGCGTTAGGTTACTACACATGTATTCTGGCTTGGCATCTGAAATCCTGCCTTGGTCCGCGACTTTTTTTAGCTTTTTGTCGATGGTCCGCAGGCAACAGTCTAAGACCAGTACCCGAAACCATCCGTCGCTAAACACCTATCCCAGTCAACACAGATGAACACATGTTCGTATATCATAACACACTGCATAACATGATGGAATAAGGTTTATCGGTATTTACCAGAAAATTGAACCCGTTATAATCCTGCTTTCTTCGCATCCTGCCAGAATTGCTCCATCTCTTCTACATTGCTATCTGCTGGTGTTCTTCCCTGTTCACGCAAACGCTCCTCGATGTACTGGAACCGCCCAACAAACTTGCGGTTGGTCGCAGCAAGCGCCTCTTCCGGGTCCGTATCGATGAATCTTGCAACGTTGGCAGCTGCGAATAATAAATCACCCAGTTCGAGCTTCCGTTCTTCCGCAGACTGGCCTTGTTGCACCGCTTCTTTCAACTCCGCCAGTTCTTCCTCGATCTTGGCAAATACACCTTCAACATCATCCCAGTCAAAGCCTACTTTGGCTGCTTTCTTCTGTAACTTGTATCCCTTCATCAATGCAGGCAAGTCACGCGGTATACCATCCAGCACGGAAACCTTCTGCTGATCCTGGCCTTTGCGCTTCTTCTCCTCTGCCTTCATCTGTTCCCAGTTCTGAAGAGCTTCATTCGCATCTTCTGCCTGATTATCGCCAAAAACATGTGGATGGCGGAAGATCAGCTTATCATTCAAGCCTTCGATGACATCATACACATTAAATGTGCCCACTTCTTCTTCCATCTGGGAATGTAATAAAATCTGCAGCAGCAGATCACCCAGCTCTTCTTTCATATGGTCGGGGTCATCTTCATCGATCGTCTCAATGACCTCATAGGTCTCTTCAATCAGGTTTTTGCGAATGGACTGATGTGTCTGCTCCTGATCCCATGGACAGCCGCCAGGACTACGAAGAATGTTCACGATCTCATGCAAACGCGCAAAGGATCTGCGACGCAAGGCATCATCGGTGTTCTTCGGTACATAGATCAGTGACAGATTGCCGTACCCTTCAATCCGGTCCAGTTCGTGCAATGGAATCTTGTGAATGACCTCCTGGCCCTGTACACCCAACGCGTGACCAACAAATACCGGATAATCATCCGGGTAAACCTCCATCAGGCACAGCTTCACGTCTGAAGCAGTGAACACATCGTAGACTTGTCCGATCAACGTATGTAGCTGTGGTTGTACCAATTCCGTGTTCAGGCTGCTGGCATCCAGAAGTTGAAACCCTTCAATTGGGTCGAATCCAAGCCGGATAAAGGCTTCGTCCAGGAAGCTCTCTCCACCCATGACACGCAGTGAAATGCCCATCTGCGGACAACGTTCTTTGAGCAGGCGCACACTTGCTTCTGCTACCATCGGATGACCGGGTACGGCATACACAATCTCCGTTCCGGTCTCACCCTTGCGAGCGGCTTCTATCAGTTGATTCGCGATCTCATCATATACTTCGGGGAAGGAGGACTTCGCCTCATAGATGGCATCAAATGAGGTCATCTCCAGCCCCTCTTGCTTCAGATCATTCAATACGGGATGATCCAGGGTACGTACATAAAGCGTAGCTGCATGTTTCATTTTTTTGATAATACCTACGGTCAGTTGGTCTGCATCTCCAGATCCAAGACCCACTACGGTTAAAGCTGCACTCATTACGTAAACCTCCATCCGGACTATCCTGTCCAGGCTCACTGATTCATCATGCCTGAACAGGACTAATTACACGTATTATACCAGAATCATTCGATATCCTATAATTGCATATTCGCTGTGCTGGGTGTAGAGGCACCGTGAGCATGGAGCTAGCGCAGCACACGCAGTCTGCGCAACAGCTTGGCAAGGCGAGGCCCCAACTTAGGCACAGCCGCCAGCTCCGCGGCGGTCAGTAGCCCTGTCCGGGCCGCCGCCAGCAAGAACACGGCCGAGCCTGCGGCAATGCCCAGCAGGCTCACGCCCATCGCGGCCAGCCTGCGGTCGGCCGCGATACCGATGCCGCCGAGCACCGCTTCGGCGGCCCAAGCCGTGCCTAACGCCGCCAGACTCATGGCGGCGATCACCAGCGCCGGCTTCGCCAGGACGGCGCCAGGGGCAGGGCGCAGGGCGACAAGTCGCGCCAGCAGCGCCACATTCAGGCCAGCTGCCAGCATGTAGGCGACTGCGCCTGCCAGGGCCGCGCCGCTGATGCCCAGCGCCGGCACAAACATGACGTTCAGCAGCGCCTTGACGCCTGCGGCGGCCAGCATGCTGAACGCGGGTGCGCGCACGGCGCCGAGGCCTTGCAGCAGCGCCGCCGCAATAATGCTGACGGTGCTGCCCGCAGCCGTCAGCGCCATGTACCGCAGTGCTTCGGTGCCTGCGGCATCTCCGTACAGCATGCGGTTAATCGGCTCCGCCAGCACCGCGAGACCCGCGGATGCCGCCAGGCCGATCAACCAGAACCAGCGCAGCGCTAGGCCTGCTTGCTGCCGGACGGCTTCTGGCCCGCCCTTTAACCGGGCTTCCGCCATCGCCGGAATAAACAGCACAGACAGTGACGTGGCCAGCATCGTCACCAGTTGAACCAGCGGCAATCCACGGTTATAGATGCCGAAGGAAACCATTGACTGAAGCTCGTCCAGTCCTTCTCCTCGCAGCAATCGGGGCACGGTGAAGGTATCCACCAGATTCATCAGCGGTACAGCCAGCGACCCGAGACAGACGGGAATGGCGTACATGAGCAGCGTCTTGATCCACTCCCCATTGGATCGTGATCTTTCTGCCAGAGCCGGGTTAATAGCACTCACCGTTTTCTTCAGCGGCGTAACCGGTGTATTCTCCTGACGCTCATGACGATCTGATCCAACTTCTCCGCCATTACTGCTCCATTCTGAATCCAACTGTTCGGTGACCACTTCCCTGCCTTTCCGCCGATGACGGACCATGTACCCTAACATGGTTAACAGCCCAACCATTCCACCAGCAACGGAGCCCATCATGGCACCAGCAGCAATAGTCTCAAGCGAAGCGTCCCGTCTCATCAACCACAGAAGCAGAACAATCATGACGGTGACACGTATCGTCTGCTCCACCACTTGTGATACCGCTGTTGGGACCATCTGCTGTAATCCCTGAAAATATCCTCGCAGCCCTGTCATCACAGGTACGAACAATAACGCCCATGAAGCTGCACGAATCGATGGAACCACATGGTGGTTGCCAATCATGTCAGCGATCAGCGGCGCACCTGCATACATCAAGAGCGCCATTATAATTCCAATTCCCCCGAGCAGTAGGGAAGATAGTCGAATAATTCTTCTGCTCTCGTCTGGTCTTCCGAGTGCGTTCTGTTCTGCTACGAATTTGGATACGGCAAGCGGCAGCCCTGCAGCAGCAAGCGTGATAATGAGCATATATAACGGATACACCGTATTGTAGATGCCAAATACACCGTCTCCCCCCAGATTCTGCAGCGGAATCTTCTGAAAAGCACCAATGATTTTAGAGATAATGGCAGCAAGCCCAAGTATAAATGCACCCTGTAGCAGCCTTGAGCCTGTAGACGGCTGTTTCATAAGTCCCTCCCGCGTAATCCTTTTAAGCATACCTTGCTATTATAACTGCCTGAAGGCACACAGACTAACCCTACCCCATCACAATCATCCGGATTAACTTCGTTGTCCCATAAAATGCAAAAACTCCCGTATGCCCAAAACAGGGCACCAGGAGTTGATCTGCGGTCTATTGTTCCATTTGCTTGCCAAGGAAACCAGCAGCTGTCTCGGACATCTTCACTTCCATCTGAGACATCTTCACCGATTCATCCTTATTGAACAGGATAACCGTTCCGATGGGGTCACCACCTGAAATAATCGGCGCAATAACAAAAGAGGATAACGTCTCGTCATGATCTTTGCTAAGCTCATAAGAACCGTTGTTTGTTTCCAAAATGGTCTTCCTGTTTTCCATACATCCCTCTAACAGTTGACCTACCTGCTTGTCCAAATACTCTTTTTTCGAACCACCTGCCACCGTGATAATGGTATCCCGGTCAGAAATCATCGTTACATGTCCTGTACTCTCATACAGGGATTCTGCATATTCTTTGGCAAAATCACCAAGTTCGCCAATTGGCGAATATTTTTTAAGGATAACTTCTCCATCACGATCCACGAAAATTTCCAGTGGATCACCTTCACGAATACGTAACGTACGGCGGATTTCTTTTGGAATGACCACACGACCAAGGTCATCTATACGGCGGACAATACCAGTAGCTTTCATTTCACATGTTGCCCCACTTTCTCGAGAAGATTTTTCAACTACT
The DNA here is from genome assembly GCF_038004485.1 of Paenibacillus sp. FSL R7-0026. NCBI lineage: Bacteria > Bacillati > Bacillota > Bacilli > Caryophanales > Paenibacillaceae > Paenibacillus > Paenibacillus sp. FSL R7-0026. Next base: position 50,157 of record NZ_JBBORG010000001.1, on the reverse strand, counting down.
GTTCCTTAATGGGTAGAGGAAAGTCCCAGAACGTTTAGTGTGATATCTTGACCATAGTATTCATCTGTTCCCATTTCCTTATACATGCTTCGGAGAATATAGTTGTGTAACTTTCGAAGAAGGCGACCATGTACCCATACTGCTTGAATAGATACAAGAAGAAGCAAGAAGGAGGTCCTAAGTCCTCCCCTTGCTTCTCTGTATGGTTGTCCATATTTACGTAGTACAAGGCATTCATTCGGGCGAATTTAACCCTGAACGTATGCTAACACAGCAATTTTACCAGCTTACTTGCTGCTTGTACCTTCATCTGTAGTTGCATCTTTGTCTGTTCCAGTCGTACCTTGGTCAGTCTTGGTATCCGTACCTGTGGAGTCATCCGTTTTTGGTTCGGTTGTTTTCTCTCCTTCAGTTCCTGTACCCGTAGTACCTTCAGTCGTACCTTCTTCAGCTTTTTCTGTTTTTGGCAGTTTAACTTCTTTTACGATTTTGTCCAATTCATTTTGCATGAACGTATCGATTTCGGCTGCAGCCAATTGGCTCTTCAGACTTTCTTTTTGTTCAGCCGTCAATTTGGCAAAGTCAGCTTCTGTACGAGCTTCCACTTTCATGACGTGGTAACCGTACTCTGTCTCTACTGGATCACTGATTTTGTTCAGTGGCAACGTTTTTGCAGCTTCCTTAAATGCTTCTACCCAGCTACCTACAGGTGTATTTTCATACAGTCCACCCTTTTCAGCAGAACCTGGATCTTCGGAATATTTTTTTGCAATTTCAGCAAAATCAGCTCCGCCATCCAACTTGGTTTTTACTTCTTTTGCAATTTTAAGTGCATCTTCTTTTTTACGCTCTTTTTGCGTTTTTGGATCTGTGAAGTTAATCAGTACGTGACGAACAGAAGCCGTTGTGAACTGATCTTTGTTTTTCTCAAACTCAGCCTTGATTGCATCGTCCGTAACACCTGTTTCTTTATCTTTGATTACTGTCATGATCCGAGTCATGTAGTCTTTAATGTTGTCGTCAGTCAGGTTCTGAGCTTTGAGCATTTCTGTCCATTGATCTGCCTGAACAGAAGCTTTCATTTTATCGAATTGCTCAGTTGCCGCTTTTGTACCGGCTGTTTTGGCATCTTCAGTTGCTTTGCCACTCAGATATTCATAGGCAACTTCCTGTTTCACCAGATACTCTTTGAAATCGTCCATATCCATCATTTGTGCATACTCCGGATAGAGGAATTTCATGACACGTTGCTCCATGTCGAATTCATTGGCTGTAATGGTACCACCATCATACGTAGCGACTACAGCACTTGTATCCGTCGATTCAGGTGTTTTTGCTTCTTCCTTCTTGCCACATGCAGCAAGCAGTGATAAGGATAGTACTGCGACCATGCTCACAGACAGTACTTTTCCTACTTTTTTATACTTTGGTAACATCCTTTAGTTCCCCCTTTGATTTAAAAGCAGTTTTCATGGACTCCAGAATTTTCTCTACCAGCTCCATCAGTTGCTTATCCCCAAGCCCCTTGCCTTTAGCGTGAATCAGCATATGGGGTCCTTGTTCAAATTGTACACGTCTTTCGAACTGATTTCCAATGTGCGCGATTTTCGAGAGTTCAAAGGCATGTTCACGCCCTTCATAGAACTTCACGGTAATGTCCTCACCGCGTTGGGAAATGGACTCAATACCGTAGATTTTTCCGTATACTTTCATCCGCGCAACAGCCAGCAAGTTAATGACGGCTTCCGGAAGATCACCGAATCGGTCAACCAATTCGTCTTCCAATTCCATCGCATCGTCGAAAGATGCAATGACCGCCACTTTTTTGTAGATCTCAATCTTCTGAATACTGTCATAGATATAATCGGACGGCAAGTAGGCATCGATACTGAGATCCAGGGTTGTGTTCCACTGATCAGAAGGTACCGGCTCCTCGCCAAGCATCGTAACTTTGCGTTTGTTGATCTCCTCTGCGAGCATCTGGGAATACAGATCAAACCCGACGGAAGCGATGAAACCATGCTGCTCCGCTCCTAGCAGATTTCCCGCACCACGAATCGACAAGTCACGCATGGCGATTTTGAAACCTGAACCCAGTTCGGTGAATTCTTTGATGGATTGCAGACGTTTCTCAGCAACTTCAGTAAGCACTTTATCCCGTTGGTACGTAAAATAGGCATACGCAATACGGTTGGAACGACCCACACGTCCGCGCAGCTGATACAGCTGGGAGAGTCCCATTTTATCCGCATCATGTACGATCAGTGTATTTACGTTCGGAATATCTACCCCGGTCTCGATGATACTTGTGCTCACAAGCACGTCATATTCACCATCCAGGAAGTCCAAGATCGTTTTCTCCAGCTCTGTTTCCGACATCTGACCATGTCCCACACCAACTTTGGCTTCAGGCACAAGTTCAGAAATTTCGGCAGCCATCTCCTGAATTCCCTGAACACGGTTGTAGAGGTAATACACTTGCCCACCACGGGCAAGCTCACGCTCAATGGCTTCACGAACAAGCGCCTGACTGTGTTCAACCACATAGGTCTGCACCGGGAAACGATTCTCTGGTGGAGTCTCGATAACGGACAGATCACGCACACCCAGCATGGACATATGAAGCGTACGCGGAATCGGCGTTGCCGTCAGCGTCAGCACGTCCACATTGGTTTTCAGCTTCTTCAGTTTTTCCTTATGGGTTACACCGAAGCGCTGTTCTTCATCAACAATGAGCAGTCCCAGGTCCTTGAACACCAGATCCTGCGACAGCAATCGATGCGTCCCGATGACAATATCCACTGTGCCTGCCTTGATGCCTTTGGCTGTTTCATTCTGCTCTTTACGGGAGCGGAACCGGCTAAGCACATGAATGTTGAACGGATAACCAGAGAACCGCTCACGGAACGTCTCAAAATGCTGCTGTGCCAAAATGGTTGTTGGCACGAGGACAGCCACCTGTTTGCCTTCAATAGCTGCTTTAAATGCAGCCCGAATAGCCACCTCGGTTTTGCCGTAACCAACATCCCCACACAATAAACGATCCATTGGACGGTTTTGTTCCATGTCCTTTTTGATTTCTTCGATCGCACGCACCTGATCACGTGTCTCATCGTAAGGGAACATGTCCTCAAACTCCTGCTGCTCCGCAGAATCCTTGTCGAATCCAAACCCTTTGGAGGTCTGACGCTCTGCATACAGCTTAATTAGATCATCAGCAATATCCTGTACGGATGTGCGGACTTTATTTTTGACCCGTGTCCACTCATTGCCGCCCAGCTTGTATATTTTCGGTTCTTTCTCTTCGGAACCAACATATTTTTGAATCAGATCGATCTGCTCAATAGGTACAGACAGTTTGTCTCCACCAGCATAGAGAATATGCATGTAGTCCTTATGAATACCACCAACCTCGAGGGTGCCGATCCCCAGGTACTTACCAATCCCGTGGTTCTGGTGAACGACATAATCGCCCACTTTTAGCTCGCTATAGGATTTGATCCGTTCAGCATTATCTACATTCCGAATCGGTTTGCGTACTTTACGCTGTTTTTGCGAGAACATCTCGCCCTCGGTCACAACAGCCAAATGAATGGACGGCATTTCAAATCCCGTTTGCAAATTACCGATCATCATCTCTGGCTCTGGAATATCATAGTCCATCAGTACCCGGCGCATCCGCTCGAGTCGCTCCTCACCGTTCGCCAGCATGAGCACTTTGACTCCGGCCTTCTGCCAACGCTCCATCTCTGCCTTCAGTACGTTCATCTGTCCATGGAAATCCTGCATGCCACGACTGATGAAGTTCAGAATGTTTTGTGGTTGAGTGTGTGGAACTTGGCGCAAAAAGATCGACATAAACAGCGTCTGGAATGGACGCTCATACAAGAGTTCATCACCGTCTGCGGATAATGGAAGATCCGGAAGTGTTTTTCCGTTTTGCATCAAATGCAGGTTCCACTCTGATTCATCACGGTCCAGCTGTTTTGATGTCTCCGATAGTCTGGCAGGCTCATCAAGAACCAGCAGGGTATCTTCTGGCATATAGTCGTAGATCGTTTTGTTCTCCGGATAGAGCGGAGAAATATATTTATACATTTCGGAGAAATACACGTGTTCCCGCAAAAGCTCGATCTCCCGGTGAATTTCCTCACGAAGACGCAGCTTCGCCTGCCGGTCCGTCATTTTCTCCAGCTGTTGCTCCAGCAAAAGAGCAGCCGCATCGGCAGCCTTTTCCATACGTTCACGATCTGCAATTAACTCCTTGCATGGTAAAACCGTAATTTCTTCAATCCGTTCAATCGAACGCTGATCCGCTGGATCAAATGTCCGAATGGAGTCGATCTCATCATCAAATAACTCCACCCGATATGCGATCGATGAAGTAACCGGATAGAAGTCGATGATACCTCCGCGTACACTCATCTCACCACGAGATTCCACGCGTTCCACACGCTCATATCCGAGCTTTACCATCTCCAGCAGGAAGGAGTCCAGTTGAAGTGTGTTGCCCTGTTTAATCAAAATTCGAGCATTGGCCATCACTTCCGGAAGCGGAACATAACGTCTTACCCCGGAAAAAGGAATAACAACAACGCCCCTGAATCCCTGGGCGCAGCGGACCAACACATCAATACGCTGACCCAATGTTTCCGGGCTGGAAACAGCAGCTTCCGCAGCGACAAGCTCGTTGGCAGGATAGATCAACACCTGATCAGGTGAAAGCGCTTCCTGTAAATCTTCTGCAATTTTTTGAGCTGAAAACATATTATGTGTTACTACGAGCAATGGTCGGTTCATTTCCTGATGCAAGGCAGCCAGCATAATCTGACGCGCCGAGCCGGATAGACCCGAAACCAATTGTTCCTTCATGCCGGACTTGATTCCGGCTGTAATGGACCCGAAGTCCGGATCTTTGGAAAAAGCCTGTATAAGTGCTTGTAACAAAAGGGGCACCTCTCTTATAACTTACTTGATTATCTCACGCATACGCGTAGCATCACTATTAAAATGGATACAAATTCCTTTTTGTCCTGTTTCATCATATCGGATTACTCGCAACATTGCCACATCTGTTGATGCGGCTGAGCCTAATTTCGAGCTAGAGATGGCTTTCATGCCAACTGAAAAGAAGCCTCAGCAGGCTGCCAAGGCTATAAAAGGTGGAGCGTTATTACGCAACCGCCCTCAACTGTCATTCGATCCTGTATGGGCGATGTCTACTGAAGCGGACTCGCGAGCAGGCTAAGCTCCGGATTGTGCTCCAGGGCTTCCTTACAGTAATCACATGTAATCCGAACGGTAATGTCACCACCGGAATTATACGCTATTATATCCCTCCGCTCGTCGGGGGTCAAGAAATGAAAGCCAAGCTCTACTTCCGTTATCCGGGCAGAATCGATTCGTCCAATAAAGGTACGGCAATGCCTACATACGTAATTCACTGACATGTTTATGCCTCCTGAACATGGTTTATACATCCAGTATGTCCAGTATGGCTGAATCGAACCCGTCTTTTTGATCATTTTACCAGTATGTCTTACAAAATTAACCGTTAAACTTCGCCATTGTTTGTTCAAACGTATGAGTCAAGCTATGCTCCAGGGCATCACACGTTTGCTCAATGGTCTGATCAAGGGCTTCCTTTTCTTTCTTCATGAATGTCGACAGTACATAATCAACAATGGCATGTCCTGGTTCAGGCCGGGATATTCCCATGCGCACCCGGTTAAACTGCTGTGTACCGGTATGCTGAATAATGGACTTGATTCCATTATGTCCGCCTGCACTACCTTGGTAACGCAATCTGACTTTGCCAATCTCTGTATCCATGTCGTCGTACACAACAATCAGATCTTCAAGACTAACTTTATAAAAATCCATATATGCTCGAACCGATTCACCAGACAAGTTCATATAGGTCATTGGTTTGATCAGTACGGTTTTCACACCGCCAATATTGCCTTCTCCAATCAGCGCTTTACATTTATTCTGTGTAATGGAGATATTATGACGATCAGCCAACCGATCCAGTGCCATAAAACCGATATTATGACGGGTTTTGGCATAGTTCGAGCCTGGATTTCCAAGTCCGACAATCCACTTCATCTTGTTCCCTCCTTCGGATTAGCCTGAGGTGAGGCATAGACTTCGAATCTTATATTTCATATAATATCAGGAAAGTAAAGATCGATTTACTGTAGTATTTACAGTTCATATTTTATCGACCCAGGAAGGTGAGCGGGTTTTGCGCGAAGACAATGGACAACTGACTCAACATAGCGATTTTATCTATCATCTCGAATATCACGTACCTGTACAGGTATACGACCGCGACACCCATATTGAGATTGGTCTAATCACACGTTTCGATAATCAATTCGTCGAAATTGCCGACACGCTTTTTCATCGGCGTCGTTTCCGATTTATCTCCCGCCCCGGGTATTAACCATATAAGATGAACGAACCATTTTACACTGGATCACTGCGCGTGCAGAAACATCTTCCGATCGCTGTTATCCCCAGATTTTTTTGATTCCCTTTTCAAAGGGAAAATCCGGTGATAAAGGCGAACGCTTCACTTCTTCAGATCTTTTCTGCCCTCTTCGTTCTGTGTAAATTAGTAGTTCAAATTATATGGACTAACCAGCGTCTGTTTCACTTTTAATAAAACGGCACGCCGACAGGGGTTACATTTTCCATTGAACCGGAAAACGTAACCCCTCTACTACTTTATGCAGACATCCTTATTCAATTTCAAACAGCTTGCTGATTGACAATTCCTCATGAACCCGGATAATCGCTTCTCCGAGCAAAGGCGCTACAGACAACACTTTGAGTTTGCTTGTCGGATTAGCATGCGTAATTGGAATGGTATCCGTTACGATAACTTCCTTCAATGGTGCATTCTCCAAACGTTCCATCGCAGGTCCGGACAATACCGGGTGAGTACAGCACGCGTATACTTCTTTTACGCCGCCTTCCATCAGAGCATTCGCTCCCAGTACAATCGTTCCCGCCGTGTCAATAATGTCATCGATCAGGATGGCTGTTTTACCCTCGATGTTACCGATAATGTTCATCACTTCGCTCACATTCGGCTCAGGACGGCGTTTATCGATAATCGCCAGGGGTGCATTCAGGAAATCAGCCAGTTTACGTGCGCGCACTACGCCACCGTGGTCAGGCGACACAACAACCGGATTTTCGATCTGTTTCGACCGGAAATATTGAGCCAGAATTGGCACGCCAAGCAAATGGTCGACTGGAATGTCGAAGAATCCCTGGATCTGCATTGCATGCAAGTCCATCGCGATGACACGGGTTGCACCCGCTTTTTCAATCAGGTTAGCAACCAGTTTCGCTGTAATCGGGTCACGCGAACGTGCCTTGCGATCCTGTCTTGCATAGCCATAGTAAGGAATAACGACGTTAATCGTCTTGGCAGATGCCCGTTTGAGTGCATCAATCATAACGAGCATTTCCATCAGGTTATCATTAACCGGCAAGCAAGTGGACTGCACGATATAAACGTGACAACCCCGAACACTCTCGGAGAGTTTCACTTGAATCTCGCCATCACTAAAGCTGGTTGTGTGAGATTCACCCATAGGGATCCCGATATAATCAGCAATTTGATGGGCAAGCTTGGGGTTAGAATTGCAAGTAAATATTTTTAATTTCGAATCAAAATAAGTCATAAAATAAAAACCCTCCGTGCTGGTTCATTGGAATCAATAAGCGTCTGCGACATGTCGGCACCTCCCCGATCTTCGGGAGGCAATCTTGTTATCAAAACCCCTTATTGGGGTTTGGCATTTTGTTTCTTGGCTTTGGCACGTCCGCGAATCTTCTCCGCATAACCAGGTTTATTCTCCTGACGTGGACGAGCAATGGCCAGATCATTCTCGGGAACGGAATGGGTAACGGTGGAGCCAGCAACCACATAAGCGCCTTTTCCTACCGTAATCGGTGCAATTAGATTGACGTTGCTACCTACAAAAGCATCATCTTCAATTGTTGTCACAGCTTTATTATAACCATCATAATTGACAGTTATTGCCCCGCATCCAACATTTACGTTTTTCCCTACTTTGGCATCTCCAATATAGCTGAGATGAGATACTTTGGAACCTTCATCAATTGTAGCATTTTTCACTTCAACAAAGTCACCAATTTTTACGTTGCGACCCAGCTTAGTCCCTGGACGCAAATTAGCAAATGGACCTACCGTTGCATCAGAACCAACCTCGGCATTGGATACTACCGAATGTTTAATTGTAACTCCGTCCTGAATAACACTGTCTTCCACATCTGCCTGAGGACCAATATGACATGCTTCACCAATGGAAGTTGTGCCTTTGAGGATTGTCCCCGGATACAAAACTGTATCTGATCCAATCGTAACATCCGCTCCGATATATGTCGATGACGGATCAATGATTGTCACACCGTTCAACATATGGCGTACGGCAAGACGTTCACGCATGAAGGCTTCGGCTTGCGAAAGTGCAAGTCGGTCGTTAACCCCGATGGATTCTGCGATGTCATCCGACATGTAAGCTTCAACCACTTCTCCATCATTGCGGAAAATCCCAACTACGTCTGTGAGATAATACTCTCCCTGAGCGTTCTGGTTCGTCACTTTTTCCAAGGCAGCGAACAATTTTGCATTATCGAAACAGTATGTGCCTGTGTTAATCTCGTTCACAGCATCTTCCTGCTCTGTGCAATCCTTTTGTTCCACAATCCGTTGTACAGATCCATCTTCTCCGCGAATAACGCGGCCATAACCTTTGGGATTGTCCAACTGAGCCGTAAGAACTGTGGCTGCTGCTCCGCTGCTCTCATGCAGCTTCATCAGACCTTCCAACGTCTCACTGGTCACAAGCGGTGTATCTCCACATACCACAATTGTAGAGCCTGTTTCGCCGCCAAGCAAAGATTTAACCTGCCTCACTGCATGACCTGTACCCAATTGTTCTGCCTGGAGTGCATACTCCGCTCTGGAACCCAAAAATGACTGCACCGCTTCGGCACCATGACCGACTACAACTACACTGCGTTCAACGCCTGCGCTGAGTGCTGCATCCAGCACATGTCCAACCATAGGTTTACCGCATACGGGATGCAGTACTTTGTACAATTTTGATTTCATTCGTTTTCCTTGCCCTGCGGCAAGAACGATTGCCATTCGTTTCAAAATTAACGACCTCCTGTTCTGAAAATCCCATTGAAATGCATTGCTGATCTATATCCAATGAGTATCGTTCAGCCGGCTTCAAGCCGGTCCTGTTCATCGCCTGCTGTCTCTGTAATCACACGTAACAACGCGGACACCAACGAATCGTGACCTATATGTATACGCCGTGTACCTGCGAGCTTAACCGAATCCCAATGATTCCTAAGATGCCGCCCTGCCACCAAGCGCACGATGCGCTTTTTGTTCTCTACTAATAAACTCAATACTGAATATATCTTATTCCGGTCAAAAAGAAAAGAGAGCCATAAGACATGGCTCTCTTTTCCTTCGAACCCCAATAATGTTCTCAGGCACCTTCTTCAATGACTTCTTCCTCAGTTGCCGCACGATCGTATTCAGTCAAAACTGCTGCCTGAATCTTCTCACGCGTACCGGAAGAGATCGGGTGGGCGATATCACGGAACTCTCCATCAGGAGTACGTTTGCTCGGCATAGCAACAAACATTCCGTTGTTACCATCAATGACACGAATGTCATGAACGACGAATTCGTTATCGATGGTAATGGATGCGATAGCCTTCATTCTCCCCTCCGAGTTAACACGGCGGAGTCTGACATCCGTAATTTGCATGTGTGTGTTCACCACCTTTTTCCATCAGAACTTGGTGTATAATTCCACACAGCATATACGAACTCCTTCTTTTTATAACCACAAAAATTTCCTAATTTCAGGAATTTTTTTATTTAATACACAATTCGACAACGTTAGTGCCAGGTCGATGGAAAAGACCTTTTAACGACATAACATTCGTCATCTTTCTACAGGTCAAAATAGTTACCAGGCTTGACGGAAATCTGTCTGCTCTTGGCATCAACTGCTGTCAGTTTCGCCAGAGATACGTAATCTGTTAGCAGGCGTTCTTCTGAATCTACAGAACCAGATTCCACCAGTACCCCTACCCCGGCAACTGTAGCATTAAACTCGGCCAAAAGATCGATCATTCCTTGCACCGTACCCCCGGCCTTCATGAAGTCATCCACAATAAGTACTCTGGAATGCTCACGCATCGCCCTGCGGGACAGGGACATGGTATGCAGACTTTTATGGGACCCGGATACATAATTGATACTTACGGCCGATCCTTCTGTAGCCTGATGGTCCCTGCGTACGAGCACGACAGGCAGGTTGAGCTGGGCACCGGTCGCATAAGCCAGTGGAATTCCTTTGGTTTCTACCGTCATAACCACATCAATATTCATATTGCCAAAGGCCGTTGCAAAAATCTTGCCGGCTTCATTCATCAATGCGGGCTGACCAAGCAAGTCGGACATGTACAGGTATTCTCCAGGCAAGATCCGATCAGGTTGCGCGAGCTGGGTCGAGAGCCGCTCCGCAAATGCCAATGCCAGTTCTCGGGATACCTTCGGAATCCATCTTACTCCCCCGGCCGCTCCAGCCAGTGTATGCAGTTCTCCTGACCCACCTTCTTCGAACACTTCCTTGATAATCGCCAAATCTTCACTAATTGAAGACTTTGCGGCTCCATAACGTTCGGCAAATGTGGTCAACGGAATAACCGTATGCGGTCTGGACAATAAGTATTGCGTCATTTCAACCAGCCTTGCGCTTCGTTTTAACTTCTTCACAGAGATCCATCCTCACGATCACGGAAACATCCAAATCCGAATAATTATTTAAGAATATAACACCTTTATACGTGTTTGTACATTATAAAAGCGAATTTTACGTCAACATGCGCACAGCGTACACTTCTTTACAGAACCCTCGCAGACCATTGTATATCCGGGCAACCTTGGATTCTTTGGAAACGAGACCAAATACCGTTGGACCGCTACCAGACATTAACACGCCGTCTGCACCCAATCGAATCATGGCATCCTTCAGATGCTGAACTTCCGGATACAGCTTCAACGTTACATCTTCAAGCACATTGCCCATCTGGTCACAGACTTCTGTAAATGATTGATTGCGTATAGCCTGCTCCATTTTAGCTGCACTCGGATGACGAACAATCTTGTCACTGCGGAACCTTCCGTACACATCGGCTGTAGACACATTAATCGGAGGCTTGGCCAGAATTACCCAGCACTGCGGCGGATTAGGAATGGGAGTTAACTTCTCACCACGGCCTGTAGCGAGTGCAGTCCCTCCTGTGATACAGAATGGAACATCCGACCCAAGTTCAGCTCCAAGCTCCTGAAGTTCGTGATCCGGTATATTCAACCTCCACAGACGGTTCAATCCACGCAGCGCTGCTGCTGCATCACTGCTGCCGCCGGCAAGTCCGGCTGCAACTGGAATCTTTTTATCCAGATGAATATGGACACCTGTACGCACGTTATAGCGCTCCTTAATGAGTCTGGCTGCCTGGAAAGCCAGATTCTTCTCGTCGAGCGGGATATAACCCGCCTGACTGGAGATGAAAATAGTATCTCGCGGCAGCTCCGACATTTCCAGTCGATCAGCCAGATCGACCATGGTCATGATCATTTCAACTTCATGGAATCCATCGCTTCTTTTATGTAAAACGTCCAGCATCAAATTAATTTTAGCAGGCGCTTTTTCGTAAATTTTCAAGGCGTTCACCCGTCCTCACCTTTTCCCTAAGACAACTTAACATATTATATCAAAATGGGGCTGTCAAGTCATTTGTATTCCGCATCTAAGGGGAAAAAGCGGGGTTGTTCCTGACGGATTTCCCCGCTTTTCAGTTTGCTTTAAACGGATTAAGATTTGCGCGCAGCCTGTTCAGCAAGTTGAATTGCACGTTTTACCATGTTTCCTGCATCCTTGGCTTTAATTCCGCCCCAACCTTCCTGTTGCACAGTATCATAGAAGCCCAGGTCTTTCGCGAGCTCATTCTTCAGATCCTCTGACATGACACTTCTTCTTCTGCGACTCATGAACCATCCTCCTCCAAAGTATCCTTCATAATGTGATGAGTTCGTTGTTCGTTCACGTTTTGGACATTTTGTCACCAGGCCATATTCAGTTTCCTGCATTGCTTAAGAAACTGTCCCTTCACCTGTCCATATAGTATGCCGCGACCGTTCCTCGCTCATTCCTGAGTATGTATGGGTTACGTTAGAGGGAGAATTGGTGTTTAAAAAAAACAAAAAAGCGATCCGCCTTATGGGGCGAATCGCCTGTAAATCGATACTTACGTCTCCATATAGGAGCTATGCGTCTGGCTGCCCGGGTCATAAACCATGACTTCCACCGATTCCGTAAGTATATCCGCATAACTATAAGATACTCGCTTGAAGGTTTCTTGCTCCTCATCAAGCTTAACAATAAAAACAGAAGGGTACGTTTCTTCCAATACACCCGTACGCTCAATGGTCTTACGGCGGCCACCATTAGCCCGCAACATAATTTTCTGACCAATATGTGCATCGAGATTGCGTTTGATATCCAACAGCGTGTTTTTAGCCATTGTCGACGACCACCTCTTTTCTTGTCCATTATACCGGATTTTACAGTCATTGTCAAATCAAAACTAATTATTATATCAGCATCAAAAAGTTGTTGTCAATGAATTTTTTTGCAAACAAAAAAAGCCCCAAATTGGGACTTTAAATGGCCTACATCAGACTGCCGACGGGTTCACTTTTAGCGTAGATAAATCATTCAGCCCAGGCAGACCTACCCGGTAACTCCCCCGTGTCTCAACACCACCCACACCCTGGCTGCCACTGATGGTATTGTGCAGAACATCACTCATGTTGACCGTATCCCGCACAGAGGTAAAGGAGGCCTTTGCTGCCACATAGACCGGATCAAGTGCATGAATGAGAATTCTGCCTGGGGAACTGGCAAAGTTCGCCCCTGCGCGTAGCAGTGCCTCAAAATGGGACTGACAGGCTCCTGCAACAATAGTGAGTGCGTCCAGATGACGTTCATATTGTCTGGCCACCTGAATGGCCGACACAAAATTTTGCGAGTTCTTGTAGCTACCAAGACTATATAAGTCATAGGGCTGACGTGTCTTTAGCACCCCATCATGACCCGTAATAACTACGATATCCGGACGTACTTTGGGTAATAAGCGGTATAAGGTATCTGCCATTGCCGATTCATGGACATATTGTCCCTCTGCGGGCACACGAAGTTGCTCATAGAGATCCATACTTTTTTTCAAATAGTTCGGATCTCCATCCAGATGAAGCACCTTTCCAGGCATTTCAAAATAAGCCGGTTCCTGCTGAGCAGACCAATCCTGTACCAGACCTTCACGATTCCGCTCAGCCTGTTCCATACGATTCTGCTGCAGACGGGACAGGGTCTGATGTGCTTTAATATGCGCCTGTCTGGTCTTGGCGCTTTGTGGTTCGTAGGGAACCTGTATCAAATCGTCCACCGGGGAATCGGCAATCAGCCGGAACTCAGTCCCTTTAATGACCGCAGCATCCAACTGGAGGCCTTCCACCCGAAAAGTCACATCGCCGCCGTATGACTTCCGAACGACCAAGTCTCCGATATTCATCAACGTAATCACCTCTACCCCATCGTATGGGCAAAGACCCGGTTTGGTTCATTCAAATTTTACAGCGCTGCACGTACCCCTGCTTCCCACATTACGGTGCTGAGTGTGGCATACTCTTGCAGACTCAACGTCTCTCCACGTCGGGACGGTTGAATACCTGCCTGCTCCAGCAGAATGTCTGCCTGTTCCCGGTTCTCTTTTGTGAAGAAGCGTGCCTTCAGGTTGTTTGAGATTGTTTTTCTCCGCTGGGCAAAAGAAGCCTGTACCACTTCGAAGTAGTGTGCTTCATCCGGAATCTCCACTGGCGGTTGCTCACGCACTTTCAGCTTAATGACAGCTGATTCCACATTAGGTTGCGGAATGAAAACTGTAGGAGGCACAATACACACAAGCTCCGGCATACTGTAGTACTGAACTGCAATGCTCAGACTGCCGTAGTCTTTTGATCCAGGTGCAGCAGCCATGCGTTCAGCCACTTCTTTCTGGATCATGACAACAATGCTGTCTACCGGCAGTTTCTCTTCCAGAAGTTTCATCATAATTGGAGTCGTTACATAATAAGGCAGGTTAGCCACAACACTGACTTTGTTCACGGATGCAAAATCCGTATTAAACAACTCAGCCAGATCAAGCTTCAACACATCCCCATGATGAACACGTACATTCGAATAAGGCTGCATCACTTCTCCCAGGATTGGGATTAAGCGCTGGTCAATCTCTACGGCTGTGACGGGACCAGCTACCCGAGCCAGTCGCTCCGTGAGAGCTCCAATACCCGGCCCAATCTCCAGTGCGCCCTTGGACTCATCCAAATCGGCTGCATTAACGATTTTGTTCAGTATATTTTGATCGATCAGAAAGTTCTGACCCAGACTTTTCTTGAATGAGAATCCGTGTCTTTGAATAATCTCTTTGGTTCGCTTGGGCGTTGCAATTTCTATCTTCTCTTCCATGTCCTTCATATGCTCACAATCCTTCACGTTCAATTTGCGCTAATGCTGTAGAGAACTCTTCCCGTGTAATCTGAAATACACTGAGACGTTTGTGGAACTGCTTCCCGTTACAATAACCGATGCCCAGCAGATTGCCCATCTCCATGCGACGTGCAGCTGCCTGCGGATGCACGATAAGTCCTGCCGCGATCAGGTCCTCCCAATCGATCAGGCTCGGAGCACCTTCGTATGAAGTATGTACGCGCGCCAGAGCATGACGGATCGCCTCCGGTGAGGCATTCTCCACCCCAATGTCCCCTTTGCGCGTTGCATCGGCTTCCGGAATAAAGGCATGTTTGCAGCCTGGCACCTTATTCGCAATAATTTTTCGAATGCGTTCGCCAGCATGATCCGGATCTGTCAGTACAATGACTCCCCGTCTCTCTTGAGCAAGCGCAATCCGCTTCAGAATGCGTTGGTTGATGGCTGATCCACCTGTTTCTATGGTATCGGCTTCCACGGCCCGACGGATAGCTACCGTATCGTCACGGCCTTCCACCACAATGACTTCTTTTATCATGTTCCATTTCTTCCTTTCTAACGCAAAAAGAAGAGGAATATCCTCTTCTCTGCCAAACGGCGGGGGAGACTAAATTCAGACTCCTCCGCCGCATATTCCGCATGAATCATTCATGCAACTATTTTATAGCATTCCCATTTCAAAGTAAAACGATTTTAGTTCGCTTCCGGCTTCACCGGACCGATCACGTAGACCGTCTTGCCTTTCTTACGTCCAAAATTCAGGGCATGCTTCACACTGTCATAATATACATCAATTTTGTTGCCTTTAATGGCACCGCCTGTATCTTCCGCACGACGGAATCCCAGACCTTCGATATATACCCACCAGCCAATTGGAATGACTTTGGGATCAACCGCAATGGTGCGCCCTTCCGTTACACGAGTACCGGAAGCTGTTTTAGTTCCAATGCCAGGCTCTTCGGAAGAGTAGGCAGTCATGGATACATTTTTAAGTACTTTGGAGTATTTAAAAGAAGTCCCGGATACGGTAATCACTTTGCTGCCCGAGGCAGATGTTTTCTTCGAGTTCGTTGTTGTAGCCTTTTTGGTTGTTGACGTTTGAGCCGATACGGTCTGAATCTCAGGTTCTTTCACGACCGGTTTTGCTTTGGTGCCAACAGCGATCACTTTATCTACACGATTATTCGCGACAGATTTGCCGACCATTTTTTTGGAGACCAATTCTCCATCCTGAAATACCTTTTCGATATGCTGCACAATTGTGCCTTCTTTGCCGTTCACAACGACACGGTTATCCCCTTTGTACAAGCTAGGGTCAGCCGTTTTAATGACTTTGTAAGCGATCGGTTGCTCTACTTCCACTGTACGCTTTGTTACGCGCACTACACGGATCTTCATCTCCGCTTTGATCGCAGTTCCAAGCGCCGGATACACTTTATCATTACTTTCAACTTGAATACCTGATTTTTGAATTGCATCTTCTACCGATGAATCGGTTGTATACAGAGTCTTGGTGTCTCCGTCTGCCGTAATGTTAACTGGAACGGCCCGCTCAATAACGATTCGGTCTCCATCTGTAATCGCCCCATTCATGGACATGGATACCTTATCGTGAGGGCTGACTGTGATCGACTGCTCCTCCAGCATTTCCTGAAGCATTCCTGTACGAGTCTCTACCACCTGAGCTTTGCCATCAATAACCAGTGAAATTTGTTTCCCGGCCTGACCGTAAACGACTAACAAGATCATGATTGTAAGCGCAATTGAGAAAATCGCGATCAATGCCATTTGACGCATGTTCTCATGCTTCCACCGCAACGCGAAAGACTTACTGGATGATCGTGACTCATGGGTCTCTTCTGGTTGGAATGTGCCCACTTCTCCGTCCTCCTTCATAGCCTCGCCGTCTAAAGTAATGCATGATGTCTTTGACGTGACTATACCAAATTTTCTACAGAACACAGATCGGACCAACATAATCCGGTTCTGCACCATGAATCAATCTTCGCAACATGATGTCATCCTCCTGAATACCTACCGTATGATGACAATATTTCTTTTATTCAAAAACAAAAAAGCCAAAGAAAGAGTGTAAGAGGAACTCTTTCGTGGCTTCCGAATGATTTTGAATATCGGAAATTCATGCACGAGGTTGCCTCTCTTTTTCCGCTTGCGAGGTTAGCTGTCGGGTTCGGGCGAAAGAGAGCCGCCCTATCTTGGGTCACCCGCTCATGGCGGACGCCCTTGAATTCACCCCGAGACCCAAAGAAGAAATCAAATACGGCTTCGCAGTTCCCTTCGCTGCTTTTGGGTCAGCGAACGTTGCGCATCGGCCAAATACACCGATGTTTAAGCCCTATTGGTTCCCCCGCTCTCCGATAACGGAGACTCAGCGAGACTGATTCATGAAAGTAATGTTGTTTCATCGGAAAGTGTCCCTTTGTTCATCCCCCGAACATCTGTCCAATTTTCCGCACAACAATTCACTGAAAAGATGATATCCTGTTTTGATGCATGTTGTAAAGCGTTGATCAAGTACGTTTTTCTGAATATTTGGTTAAAATATTGTAATATTCTTGATTTATTTGGATCAAAGGGCAAATTACCTCCGCTTACCTGCCTTTTTCACCTCATTTGCTCGTTTTTTTAACGAATCCCAAATCGTTCCATGGCATTTTTGGTTGTTATTGCAGCAATTTCCTCCACCGAAATGCCTTTAATTTCCGCAGCTGCCTCTGCAACCAGACGTACATGCGCTGTCTCATTTCGCTTCCCACGATAAGGGTGAGGTGTCAAATATGGAGCATCTGTTTCAATGAAAAATCGGTCCATAGGAACCTTCTCCAGCACCTCTTTGGGCTGCTTTGCATTTTTGAATGTGATCGGTCCTCCGAAAGAGAGATGGAAGCCCATATCGAGACAACTTTTTGCTGTTTCCCAGCTGCCCGAGAACGAGTGCATCACACCACCAACTTCGCCAGCCTTCTCTTCACGCAAAATTCTTATGATATCCTCATGTGCATCCCGATTATGGATGACAATTGGCATGTTCACTTCACGCGCCAAAGCAATTTGTTGTCGTAATACGCGATGCTGTATTTCTTTGGGTGAAGTATCCCAGTGATAATCCAATCCAATCTCACCGATCGCAACCACTTTTTCATGCTTGCATAAAGATGCAATCCACTCCAAATCGCCCTCCTGCATTGTTATCGCATCTACGGGATGCCACCCTACAGCTGCATATATAAAGTCATACGTTTCGGCGAGTTTCATTGTGGTTGGAATTGTCTCCCGGTTAAAGCCAATGTTGATCATACGACCAACTCCTGCATCCACAGCACGCTGAATCATGTCCTCGCGGTCCTCGTCGAATTGTGGTGCATCCAGATGTGTATGTGTGTCGAACAGCATCATGTCTGTATCTCCCTTCATGTCGAAATAACGACTATCTTCTTTTTCAAAATTCAATTTGTAAAATTCAATAATTCAATGACTCATACATAAAACATTTTGGGCATCTGTGTATTACATCATTACGTTTGTTTCTTCACAACTACAATATATAGAAGATATACGGATATTCTGATCTATATATTGCTTATTGCACTCATTCTGCCTGCTTGCGTTTACAAAATTATGTCGATCTACATATACTCCCCATTAAAGCAGATTACTGTATCATGAAAAATAGCTCTTTTAGAAAGTGTTTTGATATCGAAATTCTTCATCGGATTATACCCACACGATTACAAGAAATAGGGGCGTATATGTGACGGTAATTCGTGAATAATCGCATCCACCTTGTTTTGCGGGTAATACAAATGATGTTTCCCTCGGTGAAGTCCGCTGATGGAACGGACAATGTCAGATACTTCTGACAACTCACGTAAATTGTCCTGTCGATCCAGAAGAAGAATCTGCTTATCTGTGGATTCATCCGGACGAAACACATCATACGGATTATCCGAAGGAAAATCAATTTCAAGATCATATTCGGGATCGAGGCCAGCCTGTACAAAAGCTTCCCGAATCTCTTCCATCATTGTCAAGTCGACCTGTTCAAGCTCTACATACTTATATAACTTGCGATCCATAAAACGTTCGCATAACTCACTCAGAACAGTATCGTCCTCCTTGCGCCACTGCGTAAATGCCGTCTGAATTAATGCTTCATCCAACTGCAAATATTCATCCACGGATAATTCTCCTTCAAATAATTGAGGGAGTGGATCAATCATGAAGCGGAATTGAAAACCATGTTGTAGGAGTATTTTCGCTCGCTTGAATATTTGCCGCAATATAATTTCAGAACTACGAGTTACCGGATGGAAGTAAATCTGCCAATACATCTGATACCGAGACATTAGGTAATCCTCCACTGCATGCATGCCTGACTCCTTGACTACAATCCGCCCATGATAAGGACGCAGCATCCGAAGGATACGATCAAGGTCAATCGTGCCGTAATTTACACCTGTAAAATAGGCATCCCTGAGCAAATAATCCATTCGGTCTGCATCAAGCGGACTGGTCACCAAGTTCACCACAATCGGCTTTTCATACGTTTTTTGAATGACAGACGCTACTTTCTCAGGAAAATCAGGAGCATACCGTCTTAAGATCGCCCCTACTTCGGTATCACCTGTAATAATGCGACAAGTCCAATCTTCGTGATTCATGTCAAAAGCTTCCTCGATGGAGTGAGAGAATGGCCCATGCCCGAGATCATGAAGCAGAGCTGCACACAGAGCTACAATCTTTTCTTCCTTCGGCCAATCCGAATAATGACTTCTTTCAAATTGAGAGATGATCTTGCGTGTAATCTCATAAACACCTAGTGAATGTGAGAACCGACTATGCTCTGCTCCGTGAAAGGTAAGGTAAGAAGTACCCAGCTGACGAATCCGGCGTAAACGCTGAAATTCCGGGGTGTTAATTAACTGCCATATAACCGGATCTTGCACGTGGATATAATTATGTACCGGATCTTTGAATACTTTCTCTTCCGTTAAACGTTGTTCCATGTCGACTCACTCCTTTAATTTCTTTTATATTAACGCTTTGAGCTCTACGATCCACCTAAGATTCGACACCATATGACGAACTTTGTCGAATGAAGTAGTTTTGTCGTTTTCCAAATCGACAAAGCTGACATTGAGGTTTAAATGCGAAAAACGGCTTCCAATCCCTTACCACCAGTAACCTTGTGAAAAACAGCCTTAATTTTAAGCTAATTTTAAGGTTGACTGATTTGGGAATCGTTGGTATGATGAGTATCATAAAACATAAAATTATGTCGAATAATGACAAAGATAGTTAGCTGAGAGGAGCACTGATTATAATGATGAAATCAACAGGTATTGTAAGAAAAGTGGACGAACTGGGACGGGTAGTTATTCCAATTGAATTGCGCCGTACGCTCGGTATTGGTGAAAAAGATGCTCTGGAAATCTACGTTGACGGCGAGCGCATCATGTTGAAAAAATACGAGCCTGCTTGTATCTTCTGTGGTAATGCAGAGAACGTTACTTACTTCAAAGGTAAAATTGTTTGTAACGAATGTATTTCCGAAATCCCTGCACCTGTGACAAAATAATAAAAACCAGGTATACTGGACTTATCTAAATTGTTATTTCTAACCTTTTTAATATTCCTTAATGACCTTCCCGGTGTGAACCCCACCGCGGAAGGTATTTTTTTGCCTTGTTATGGGTTCCATTACCCAAAATGATTCGGTCACACGCGAACTGGGAGAGAACGATGAAATTTGTTCGGAATTTTTTTTAGCCACTCTGCTCTTTTTAATATTCCACTAAGGTTGGATATAAGCTTCTTTTTCAGGTTATGTCCCCCACAGCATAAGATATTGGGTTAGATTACTACTCGATTAATGCATTATATACATCCCGTTTCGTCAGACCGCGATCGGTAGCCGTTTTTTTCATTGCATCTTTGCGGTTATGTCCTTCACCCTCATAATGGCTGACATGATCCGCGAGTGACATGAGCTGCCACCATGCTTCGCGCTCAGCCTTACGCTCCTCTTCCTTAATGCCTTCTACCAGCAAACAGTACTCGCCAAGAGGCGGATGTTCTTCAAGCCAGTCTATGCATTCCCTCACAGTACCCCTTGCGAATTCCTCATGACGCTTGGTTAGTTCACGAGCCAGGACAATCGAGCGATCACCCAGAATTTCTTCAAGGTGGACTAATGTTTTCCGAATACGGTGAGGCGATTCATAAAATAACAAAGTCCCGTTGGATTCGTCAAAAGCCTCCAGCACTTTTCGCATGTCCTTTTTCTCCCGCGGCAAAAAACCGCCGAATGTAAAACGCTCCGTCGGTAATCCGGACACGATCAGAGCAGACAACGCAGCATTGGGCCCCGGGATGGGAATGACCGTTATTCCGGCTTCCAGTGCAAGCTGTACAAGGTCAGAACCAGGGTCCGAAATAGCTGGCAAACCGGCATCGCTGACGAGTGCCAAATTTTTTCCTTCTATTATATAGCGTATCAGTTCAGGTCCACTCGCCCCCTTATTATGCTCATGATAACTAAACAGCATCGAAGGTGTAATTTCAAAATGGGTAAGCAGCTTTCGGGTCTGGCGTGTATCTTCTGCTGCAATGATGTCACAACTCTGCAATGTCTTGATGGCACGGAAGGTCATATCCTCCAGATTACCAATGGGTGTTCCAACCAGATAAAGCTTGCCTGATCCTTCAGGCTGCTCCGCATAGCTTTTTTGAATATGCAAAGTCATCTAAAGCCCTCCTTTCGTAGTACGCTCAGCATGTTGCTGACCATAGTAAATATCCATAATCTCTTCGCAGTATTTCCCCTCTTCATTGTAGACAATGAGTGGAGGAAGCATCCTAACTTCTGGTTTACCATCTTTCATTCCTTCAATTAACACCATGTTGGCTTCCAGATGAGCACGGGGATGTACCATCCGAATCCGTTTTGGTTCCAGCTTATATTCGCGCATGAGCGAGATAATCTCTGCAAGGCGCTGCGGACGATGAACCATCGATACTTTGCCGCCATTACGTACAAGTCGACTGCAAGCTTGTATCACTTCTTCCAGGGTACATCCGATCTCATGACGTGCCATTGCCTGATGTGTGTTCATCTTGAGATCACTGCCATTCAGAGGCATGTATGGAGGATTAACGGTTATTGCATCGTATACAGCATGTCCTGTTTCTTTCACGAGTTCTCGCAAATCACCTTCACGAATCATAATCGACTCATCCAATGCATTTAATTGCACACTGCGACGCGCCATATCAGCCAAACGTGGCTGAATCTCGATCCCTTCCAGACTAGCCTGCGTACGCGTTGTAAGCAAAATGGGAACCACCCCGTTACCCGTACACAAATCAAGTATACGACCCCGTTTAGGTACGGAAGCAAACCGGGCTAATAATACGGCATCCATCGAAAAACTAAACACTTCATCACTTTGAATGATTCTCAGATCATGAGAGAGCAGATCATCAATCCGCTCTGACTCATGTAACACAACTTCATTTGCTTTCATATGTTACGCTCATCCTCCGGTACTCTATATCTCATGTTTGTTTAGTTTAGGTTTATAACCTTGAAAAAAAACCGTAGGGGATCCCTACGGTCACTTCATTTATTCAAAAAAGACAGGCAGAACAGACAATCGCCTTCCGTCCGCAAATGTCCATAATAGACGTTGCAGATATGGAAGCCTTCGTGATACAACCGGGCCAGATTATCATACCCTTCACCCACAACGTCCTCGCCTGTAGCCGGACCTGCTGGTCTTGCTACAGGAGCGAGTGCTGAGGAGATCGGCAGATCTGCCGGAGCCTCACGTTTGAGCAGTTTGCGTAACTGCTCATTCTCGATGGTAAGCCGCTGATTATCCTCAAGCAGCTCCTTCACAATCATTTTTAACTCTCCTAAATCACCGTGCAACTGACCCAGTTGGGTTTCCATTTCATGAATGTGCGTAAACAGATTTTTCTTTTCCAAGTTTCCACCCCGAAGCAACCTTTATGGTTTACTTGATAACGACGTCATCCAGCGGAAGTTCTTTGACTTTACTGATGTCGAACAGTTGAACATGGACTGTGCGGCTACCGGCATTAATTCCGACAACTTTTCCTTCACCCAATGAGGTGACGACCAATTTGCCTACAGCTGGCAGTTCTTCTCTCACACTTTCATAGTTATCATGCTCAAATTTCAGACAGCACATGAGTCTTCCGCACAACCCTGAAATTTTCGTCGGATTCAGTGACAGGCTCTGATCTTTAGCCATCTTAATTGATACCGGCTCAAAGTCTCCCAGCCAGGAAGAACAACACAACACACGGCCGCAAGGTCCGATTCCGCCAAGCATCTTCGCTTCATCACGTACACCAATCTGTCTCAGCTCGATTCGTGTCCGGAATATGCTTGCCAGATCCTTGACCAGCTCCCGGAAATCAACTCTTCCTTCAGCTGTAAAATAAAATATAATTTTATTGCGATCAAACGTAAATTCCACATCGACCAGCTTCATTTTGAGGCCATGGTCTTTGATTTTATTTAAACAAGTACCGAATGCTTCCTTCGCTGCACGCTTGTTCTCATCAACCACACGGGCATCTGTCTCGCCCGCAACGCGGATGACTTTCTTCAGCGGCAACACCACATCGGACTCGCCCACTTCCTTCTTACCTACGACAACCTTACCGTACTCAACCCCCCGCGCTGTCTCCACGATAACGCAGTTTTCTTTCTCAATGGGAAGGTCCAGGGGATCGAAGTAATAAATTTTGCCCGCTTTTTTGAAACGGACACCCACTACACTGTACAAAAAATTAACCCCCTTGTAAGCCAACCCCACTTCGTCTGAAGCCCCGTCTTCTTAGGGAACCGGCCGAAGTTATAACCGTTTGCATATGATTGGAGCTAACTTTGCCCTCTCCCAGTCTTATGCCAAACCGATCAAAAATTGCTCCAGACAAAGCTGGCCATTGACGTTGAAACGCAATTTTTTTCTGCATGCTGCGGCCATATCCATATAGGAGACCCACTGCTCTGTGCTGCGGGTATGTGCCAACTGAGATAACATGTCTAACTGATCTATAAAAACGATATGTTCATGCCTATCGTACTGAACATACAGCATGTCCCTAAACCACAGATGGAACAAACTAAGTAACATGTCCAGGTGTTCAGAGAGTCCGGTTTTAAAAAGCTTCTGCTGTGCAGAGATCAATGATGTACTTCCTCTACCCAGGGACTCCTTCCCTAATTGTAACATTACGTTTCTAATTTCTGCAAACCAATTCTGCTGGAGAATTTCTCTACATGCTTCCAATCCTGACGCTAAATGGACGGCAGAGCGAGCCAGATTGGCAGGGTGCCCTTCCTCAATTAGTGATTGAAGCATCTCTTCCGGATTCAGTGCGCTGAACGGCACCAATTGGGAGCGTGAGCGGATCGTTGGCAACATGGCCTGTCCATTATCTGTAATCAGGATGCCGACTGCTGGTACCTGCGGTTCCTCCAGAAATTTGAGCAAACTGTTTGCTGCCTGCACCGTCATTTTCTCGGCTTGTTCTATAATATATACTTTGGGATGACCTGCCTCTGATCGATATGAAAAGATACGCTGCAGATCCCGGATTTGATCTATTTTAATGTTGTTTCCATCTGGTGCAAGCATGGTTAGATCCGGATGGTTACCATGATCCACCTTACGGCATTCAAGACACTGCCCACAAGCGTCATCTTCAAGCTCTGTACAGAATATTGCCTTGGCAAAGGTAATTGCCGTCTTCCGTTGCCCACTACCGGCTGGACCGCTAAACAAATACGCATGGCTTATTGCCTTACGTCTCAAACTGCTTTGTAACATTTGCTTGGCCGCTTGTTGACCCATAATTTGTTGAAAGGACATACTTCCTCCTCAGAAGCTTAAATTAATAAGCATCCCCCGAATTTCGCCTACTTGTTGTAATAGAGAGATTTTTCCTTCTTCTGTATCCAGCAATTCATCAGCCATGGATAACAGAGCGGAGTCAATTTCATCAATCAGCTTATACCGCTTACCTCTGCCACGACGATCCCAACCCCTTGTCTCTTTCATGGATACACCGCGACGAACGGTCTCTTCCAGGAACCTTTTAACAAGTTGCTTATACGCCTTCAGTTCACGAATCGTCATGGAGCGTGCCAAGCGATCTCCCTGAAGCTGGATTTCACTAAACCGGCGATTCAGTTCAGCTTGTGAGACCCGTTCTCCCTGGTGATTCATCATATCAGAGAAATTTTTGGATTGAACCGGTTTGGAACCTGAATCAGTAGAACTGATCCCGCTCTGAATCGGTCTGAATCCAGGATTGATTTTCATGGATACGCCCGCTTTCTATCTTAGTTAGCCAATCGCCCATCAGCACAGTGCGCGTTGCGCCTGTGCGTGAGAATGAGGCTTTTATATATGCTGATCATACTCTATATATAATGGTAGATACACATCACCATCAAGGACTTGTTCTTTGTAGTCAACCTCTTTCCGAAATGAACCATTCCCCCAGCTGGGAAATGCTCATCCGGAAAGAGTATGCTGATTCTTCTCATCAAGAAAGGCGTTCCGTAAGTGGCACGCACGAACGCTGTTAACTCTTCTTGCATCCATCGTTTCCAACATGCTATCGATCATGAAGGACCCTCATGGGATCCATGCAATAGGTTTAATTAGAAATGTTCGAAGCGATCTACCGGGAGAACAAATACAGTAGCTCCGCCTACTTGAACTTCAACAGGTAGCGGCAGGTAAGAGTCGGTTGTTCCACTCATCGGTGTGACCGGAGTCACGAGCTGTTCACGAACCTTACAGCTGCTGCGAATGACGTTCATTACAGATTCGACTTGACCATCATCGACACCGATCATAAACGTCGTGTTGCCTGCCTTCAAAAATCCGCCCGTACTGGCAAGCTTCGTCGCCCGAAAGTTTGCTTTGACCAATGCGCTGGATAATCGGTTGCTGTCTTTATCCTGTATAATCGCAACAATCAGTTTCATCCTGCATAACCTCCTTTAGAATAAGCACCTTTATCAAATGCCCTGTCTATATATTAGACAATTACTCGTCAAAATCCTTCAAAATCCCTGTCTCCAGCGACAAAATCATTGCTGCCAATACATCCTCCTGCTTCATGGAAGCATCGATAACTCTGATCCGTTCCGGGAACTGCTCTTTTAATAGGAAGTAACCCTTTCGCACTTTACGGTGAAACTCCAGATTTTCCAGATCCAGACGGTTCACTTCGCGGCCATCATGAGCATCGATCCGGGCAAGCCCCACTTCAGGCTCAATGTCCAGATATAAGGTCACATCCGGCATGAGATCACCAATCGCAAAACGATTAATGGCCCATACGTTCTCTATCCCGAGTCCACGGGCGTACCCTTGATAGACCAGACTGCTATCGACAAATCGGTCACAGATGACTGCTTTTCCAGCTCTCAGTGCAGGCTCTACTTTCTCCGCCAGATGCTGGCTGCGTGCAGCTGCATACAATAGCGCTTCGGTTCGAGCATCCATTGCCGTATGAAGAGGGTCCAGAATAATTGAACGTATTTTCTCCGCAATCTCAATTCCACCAGGCTCTCGCGTAACTACGTAAGGTATACCCCGTTCTTCAAAATAAGAACCTATTCTACCGATCATCGTTGTTTTCCCGGAACCCTCTCCCCCTTCCAGCGTAATGAATTTACCTCTGCCCTGCATATGCTTCCCTGCTTTCTATGTCGATAATTGCATCTATTGCTGCTGTAATTGAATATGCTTAGACCCTCTTGCTACAAGATATGATATCCCTCGCCCAGAGGTGTATAGCTACAGCTATATCGGTACGTATTAATAACACCAAGATCATACAAGCTTGTTTCTTTCTATCATACTATAGGTCAGCGGTTACTCCAACATGAACAACAAAGTAAAGCGTTCAACCGTAGATGATCCATACCCATAATGGAAGCATAACTGATCCGGCAATAGCACTGACAATCATGGAAACTGAACTGAGGGCTACCGCATTCTCTCCATATTCGAAAGACCTTGCCATGCCGAGGGCATGAGATGCTGAACCCAGTCCAATTCCATAGGCATGTTTACTGCGGACTTTGGCCCATTTCAAGAGCATCGGCCCCAATAATATCCCTGAGAATCCTGCAATCATCACAAACAACGATGTGAATGAGGCATTCCCTCCAACCTGATTAGCGAGTTGAATAGCCACAGGAGTGGTCACGGATTTTGGCAATAAAGCGATGACCATTTCCTGAGGATAACCAAGCAGAATGGCGATTAACGCCCCCGTGGAGACACCTGTAATACTGCCTCCGATTGTTCCACCCACAATGGGAATGATATTTTGCTTCAGCACATGCAGATGTCTGGACAAGGGAAAAGCGAGAGATACAACTGCTGGACCCAAGAGCTCCTGTATCCATTTGCCACCCAACATGTACGTATCCAGCTTTATACCGGAAATCACCAAGATCAGGATTAGTATGGCAGTCGTTGTGAGTACAGGCATAAGTATCGGCCATCTCAGTCTTTTATATAGACGAGTGGCTGGAATATATACAGCGATGGTTAGCGCGATCATTCCAATTCCGAGGATGAATGCTGACAATTGATCGCCTCCTTTTTGACTGAATGAGACGATCTCCATGTCATAAGCCACTCACTTAATTTGGCAGATATCAGACATGTGATTAATGTGCTAACGATCAAACCCAGAACCAATAACAAGGTGTTGGCTCTAAAAAAATCAAAATGATTAATAATACCCACAGTTGGCGGGATGAATAACAATTGCAGATGAGATTGAAGCCACGTCGACCCTTCTTCTCCCCAGCTCATTTTGATCCATCCCAGTTGAATGGTGACAAACAATACCAGCATGCCCACAATACTGCCTGTTAACGGCAGATGTAATACAGCTTGAATCAAGTTTCCAATCCAATAAAAACCGTACATCAACAAAACTTGCAGGACTATTCCTGTATATTTTTTTAGCGGAATACCCAAAGTGTTCCCTTCTTTCTTATGTCTATCTGTATAAGTTGAACTAGAGCCTGTCTTCATACCTGCCGAAAGCCGGAACATAACTGAACGTGTCTGGAGCAGGGCACGGAGCGGGAGCGCTAACGATCCTGTGACGTCTTATTCAGCGATTTAATGCGCCCACAGCAATCTAAGGAATCTAAAACACGCTATATTGGAATAACCAGCCGTTTACAGCGTGTTTGTTAGGCGAATTTGGTTAATAACATGTCTCAGGTTCCTTACAAAATAAAAGGAGGACTCGAAGGCTAAATAAGACGTCCTCGGTTCCTTAGAAAATCGTCGGACAATTCGCCAGGATCAGCAATCCTTAACTTCAAGATGTTGGACCCTGACATCCTTCAACGTATTGCATGCCTGAGTTTGAAGACACACCCTAGCAACTAGATTAATGACCAAGAGACCCTCACATGTGTAGGGTCCGGTATCGCTATCCGTATTGGTCATATTGTCCACCTATTGGTGAGTGCAATTCAGATCTTCATGTGTTCCCTTCATTCCTTCATGACCCTCAATGACTGTAGAGATGCATCGGATACCCCATGAAACTTTGCTCCTTCATCCCGCAGCAGTTGTATACGTGCCACCATCGATGTACTAATACGTTCACCCGGATATACAAGCGGAATCCCTGGAGGATACGGGACTACCATCTCAGCTGATCGACAGCCTGCGCTTTCTTCTATCGGCACATTGATCGTATCCGTCTCCACAATCGGTTGCAGTGTAAAGGAGATCGGTTCCGAGTAGCGAGTTTTTTCTTGTAAATTGTTCCACGTGGAAATATAATGTGCCGAACCTTTCGCAAGCTGATGTGATGGCGCTGCATTAGATTGGACCTGCTCATGCCCATTGGCAGAGCTGATATGGTGTAAAGCCTGCAACAGGTGCTGAGCATCTTGCACCGTTGAGCCCAGGCTGAAGAGCAAGACGACGTACCGTTCGTCGCTCATCTCGGGCACACAGCCGCATGCTTCCAGCTGCTGCTGTAGCCCATAACCGCTCAGCACCCCTGCGCCGTCATAGATGACGGCCTTGAATGGGTCCTGAGCGGTATACCCCGCGGCAGAAGGCTTCGCCGCCGCGGTCAGGCCCTCCCGTGTCTGCTGCGCAGCGGACACGGACATGCCAGCCGGCTTCGCTGTTCCGGCTGGCGGTTCTGGCTGCAGCGGCTGTGCAGGCTGCAGCAACTGGAAGCGCGGCAGCTCCGCGAGGCCGCGCTTAAAGGCCTTCACGGCGGCAAGCCCCGCCGTGAAGGCGTTCGCGCCCTGCACGTGCAGCAGGCGGCGCGCCAGATCAAGCGAAGCCATCACGGGGTATGATGGGCTTGAGCTTTGCACCATGGCCAGGCGCTGCCTTAACAGGGACCGGTTTAACCCTGGCCCCTGAATGTGCAGCATGGCACCCATGGTGAAGGCCGTCAGCATCTTATGTGTCGACTGCACTACACCGTCTGCTCCGCACGACAGTGCAGAGACAGGCAGCTCCGGATGCTGCCCATAATGCGCGCCATGCGCTTCATCCACGAGCAATGGCATGCCAGCGGCGTGGCATACCTCGGCTATGGGCGTCAGATCAGCGCCCATGCCGTAATAATTGGGCAAAGTGACTAGTACGCCCTTTGCCTCAGGATAAGACTGGACAGCTGCCTGAACCGTCTCCACCGACGGCATGACCGCAAGTCCAGACGCAGGATCGACCCACGGCTGCAGAAATACAGCTCTTGCACCTGCCAGCATTAACCCGTGAATAACGGATTTGTGCACATTCCGTTGCACCAGCACAATACTGTTTGGCTCATCACACACGGTGAGCAATAGAGACAAATTACCTGCTGTACTGCCTCCCACAAGGAAGAAACTCTCCTCCGCTGCAAAACAATCTGCCGCAAGCTCCTGTGCTTCCTGGATTACACCTTCCGGATGGTGCAAATCATCGGTGCCCGTAATCTCCGTAACATCCATCTCCATCATCTCCAGAAATGAACGCACCGGTACCAGTTCTAATTCCGAGTGAGCCCCTTCAACGCTGAGTCGTTCCACACTCTCCAGATCAACCCCATGTTCATCCACCGAACTGAAACGCTCTACCTTCTGGTTAACATTCTTTCCTCCATCATTCTGAATCTCACCGTTGTGCTGGTGTTCCTCATTAACGATATCCTTAACTGGAGGTTGCCCTGCTTCTGCTTGTTCCAACAAATGTCGATAAGCTTGTCCATTCTTATGCCCAGGCACATGAAAAGAACGCTGCTTCGAATCACGATACGCAAGCAACGCTTCATATAAAGGGGCTCTACTTGATTTATTTTTATGATCCATGAAATAACCATCCTGTACATATATAATGTGCGCCCTATGCGCTCCAAAATGCTTCCTAATCTAAGGAACGTCCTTCTTCCTCATCTCCACACGCTCTACTGCAAATGATCTATACCATTATATCAGCATACGCCTTCCCAAGATGGCAAACAAGACAATCTCTCCTCTTAAAAACAGAAAAAGGCCCATTGGGCCTCTATACACATCAGCATCGTTACAATGTGATGTTTCGCTTCTACTTCTATTAGCAACATTCATTATGCGTTTTTTTGTACCCAAATTTGCTTCATTTGATGAATAAAATAATTGTACTTGGCATCCTGCGCGTCGGTATGAACCATTTCTGCTTCACAAGTGTCACATATGAATTCAGATACAATAAAAATGCCTTCTCTTTTTCTTTGCTCGCAGATAATACATGTGTGTTCGGCATGTTCTTCCATGAACCATCCCACCTTGTTTTACGTTTACTATCAGTATTGCACAGTTTCTATTATTTTAAACATTTTCATAGTGCTTTCTTTCTATAAAATATATATATTCGCCCACCCCCTCTTGGGTGTCTGTACCGAAAAATACATTCAACTCCCTACAAGAACATTCACCTGCTTATGTATATACAGTACTCCTACAATCCATCGCATTTACCTCTACATCACGTATCCCATGGCCTGACTCAAACTTATATTCAATTTCCTTAAAAAAACTTGGAATCTCAGCCGATATATAATACATGATAACGATATCAAAGCCTGACAGTCCGTGTATTCAAGAGTATACTGAGATAAGCTCCGTCGAATCTCAATATCTTGTACAATCGTCATGGCGTGAGATACAAGGTTCATATATACATACATGTATGATTCATTCCCTTTTACTCGTGTAAGAAAAACGAATACCTACCCCACACAAACGTGAATCCGAAGGAGGATATATAATCGTATGATCGCCGAACCGGAGAATAAAGCAACATTTTATCAATACCGGCTTCTGAAAAAAAAGGCTATCGCCCGCAGTGTCATTTACAGCTATCTGTGTCTGCCGGTCATCATGCTCTTATTCAATCTACTCGCATTCTCCTGGACTGGCCTCTTCTTTTTTGTACTGGCAGGTCCAATCACCATCTGGATTCATTATGTCATCGCCAGAACGATATTACTTCTGGTCCGTACCTCTTACGCCAAACGCTGGCGTTGGAATATGCGTATGCCCTGGTTAGGTTATATCCCTGATCAGCATTTTAGCTTCCGTATGTTTGTCCGGGTACACCTTAACATGAGCTGGATTGGACTATGTATCATTACAGTATGTTTGATATGGTCGCCATTGTCCTTTACCCTCTCGCTGATCTTCTGGCATTTGTGGTTGTTGGGTCCTCGCTTGTATGTTGTAATGGTGCTCTCCCGTGAGCGCAAAGACGGACTCATCAAATTGAATGAACAAGATGTCTCATACTATCTGCAATAACGCTCCCTCGTTTATGCAATACTCAATGAACCTCACTTACCTGTAATACATAACCGCTGAGCCCTTCGAATAATCTGTTACAAAAACATAATCGTGTATCGTTCAGTTGACTCAACCTCACATGCTCAAATAAAGGTTATCCACAGTGGATAACCTTTATTTATTGTTCCCTTCTCATTCATTATCCACAGCATGGGTATAGTTAAATGAGTTATCCCCACTCGAGGCATTGTTCTTCTCTTCTTTTCCTCCCGCTGCTCCATATCCTCATAACCCCAGATATCTCGTAGATCTTACACCTTTGAGCGATCTTTTGCCTCAGTCTCAGCTCTATCTGCTCTCTAGCTGCTCTCTAGCTGCTCTCTAGCTGCTTTCCATCAGCCACTCACTACCTCAATACCTTTATACAACTTATCTCTCCCCTCTACTTTTGGCGCTCTACACTCCCCTATGCTTCACGCACACATACCACCTATACGTGTACGAAAGAAACTGCTCCATTCCTTCTGTACCTTTATGACCTCTGAACCACCATACGTGATAGGTTCTCCCATCATTACTAAAGCCTACTTCGCTAAATAACAAAAAGCCCCCGATCAAGTACACGGGAGCTTTACTATATTATAAGGAACATCACAACGTTAATTAATCATATGCAACCTTACCCGCAACAGCTCAATCGTCTTCAGCCAATGATTTAACTGTCGCTTGAGTAGCATCATTTCTAGGAACCATTAGTGTAAAGGAACCATCATGTACTGCTAAATGCACAGTATGTCCTTCCTTTGCAAATACACGCAAGGTACTGGATTCATTGGATGTACCCTTGGCTTGCTTCTCTGTCCAACCCCAGCTTTTAATCTCGTCTAGATATACCTCAGGCAAGCTAGTACTCTCACTAATACCAGACAGCGTATATCGAACATAATCCATATCCGAATTATTTTCAGACTGGTCAGATTTATTCGCTACTTTCGGCACCGGAAAACTCTTTTCGTTCACCGCACCTTCATATGAAGTCCATACAGATCCTGAAGCTTCACCGCATCCTGCCAGAACAACGGTCAAACAAAGCAACAGAAATGATTGTAGTCCAAGTCTCCGCCAACTTAACACACACACCCTCCTTTTCACAGCTGCACATTCCAGCTCTGTGGTCAGGTACTTTTAGCATATTTAACATAGTCCTATTATACTGGTTTTGCCGCTGTTATCCGTAACAAAAATGTTACCTTCCAATATCGATCATGTCAGAGCTTCTGCTCAACGTATCTAATCCTTATAAACAAATAAAAACCACCACCGAATAACATCGG
This sequence comes from Paenibacillus sp. FSL R7-0026, assembly GCF_038004485.1. Classification (NCBI taxonomy): domain Bacteria; kingdom Bacillati; phylum Bacillota; class Bacilli; order Caryophanales; family Paenibacillaceae; genus Paenibacillus; species Paenibacillus sp. FSL R7-0026. The sequence goes on along the minus strand of NZ_JBBORG010000001.1, from coordinate 17,260 downwards.
CAGTGGTTCTTTGCTTGGCGGCGTCCTACTCTCCCAGGACCCTGCGGTCCAAGTACCATCGGCGCTAGAGGGCTTAACGGTCGTGTTCGGGATGGGTACGTGTGGAACCCCTCCGCCATCGCCACCAAACGCATAGCTTAGCTTACATTCAGAGATCGTTCTCTGAAAACTAGATTCGAAACGAAACATGCGAATTACAACTTGCTATTGGATAAGCCCTCGACCGATTAGTACTGGTCAGCTCCATGCATTGCTGCACTTCCACCCCCAGCCTATCTACCTCGTCGTCTTCAAGGGGTCTTACATACTGGGAAATCTCATCTTGAGGGGGGCTTCACGCTTAGATGCTTTCAGCGTTTATCCCGTCCGTACATAGCTACCCAGCGGTGCTCCTGGCGGAACAACTGGTACACCAGCGGTACGTCCATCCCGGTCCTCTCGTACTAAGGACAGCTCCTCTCAAATTTCCTACGCCCACGACAGATAGGGACCGAACTGTCTCACGACGTTCTGAACCCAGCTCGCGTACCGCTTTAATGGGCGAACAGCCCAACCCTTGGGACCTACTTCAGCCCCAGGATGCGATGAGCCGACATCGAGGTGCCAAACCTCCCCGTCGATGTGGACTCTTGGGGGAGATAAGCCTGTTATCCCCAGGGTAGCTTTTATCCGTTGAGCGATGGCCCTTCCATGCGGTACCACCGGATCACTAAGCCCGACTTTCGTCCCTGCTCGACTTGTAGGTCTCGCAGTCAAGCTCCCTTATGCCTTTGCACTCTTCGAATGATTTCCAACCATTCTGAGGGAACCTTTGGGCGCCTCCGTTACTCTTTAGGAGGCGACCGCCCCAGTCAAACTGCCCACCTGACACTGTCCCCGCACCGGATTACGGTACCAGGTTAGAACCTAGATACGATCAGGGTGGTATCCCAACGTTGCCTCCACACAAGCTGGCGCTCATGCTTCAAAGGCTCCCACCTATCCTGTACAGATCGTACCCAAATTCAATATCAAGCTGCAGTAAAGCTCCATGGGGTCTTTCCGTCTTGTCGCGGGTAACCTGCATCTTCACAGGTATTAAAATTTCACCGGATCTCTCGTTGAGACAGCGCCCAAGTCGTTACGCCATTCGTGCGGGTCAGAATTTACCTGACAAGGAATTTCGCTACCTTAGGACCGTTATAGTTACGGCCGCCGTTTACTGGGGCTTCGGTTCACAGCTTCGGATTGCTCCTAACCACTCCCCTTAACCTTCCAGCACCGGGCAGGCGTCAGCCCGTATACTTCGCCTTACGGCTTCGCACAGACCTGTGTTTTTGCTAAACAGTCGCTTGGGCCTTTTCACTGCGGCCCCCTCGTGCTATTCACACTACCGGGGCACCCCTTCTCCCGAAGTTACGGGGTCATTTTGCCGAGTTCCTTAACGAGAGTTCTTCCGCGCGCCTTAGAATACTCTTCTCGCCTACCTGTGTCGGTTTGCGGTACGGGCACCATCACCTGGCTAGAGGCTTTTCTTGGCAGTGTGAGATCATGACCTTCGCTACTATAATTTTCGCTCCCCATCACAGCTCAGCCTTACGATGTGCGGATTTGCCTACACATCAGCCTCACTGCTTAGACGGACATCCATCAGTCCGCGTCACTACCCTACTGCGTCCCCCCATTGCTCATAACGGCTTACGGTGGTACAGGAATTTCGACCTGTTGTCCTTCGACTACGCCTTTCGGCCTCGCCTTAGGTCCCGACTTACCCTGAGCGGACGAGCCTTCCTCAGGAACCCTTAGGCTTTCGGCGGATCAGATTCTCACTGATCTTTTCGTTACTCATACCGGCATTCTCACTTGTATAATGTCCAGCGCTCCTTACGGTACACCTTCAACCCTTATACAACGCTCCCCTACCCCTGATGCAAAGCATCAAGCCATAGCTTCGGTGGTGTGTTTAGCCCCGTTACATTTTCGGCGCAGAGTCACTCGACCAGTGAGCTATTACGCACTCTTTCAATGGTGGCTGCTTCTAAGCCAACATCCTGGTTGTCTGTGCAACTCCACATCCTTTCCCACTTAACACACACTTGGGGACCTTAGCTGATGGTCTGGGCTGTTTCCCTTTTGACAATGGATCTTAGCACTCACTGTCTGACTCCCGGAAGTAAGTCTATGGCATTCGGAGTTTGACTGAGCTTGGTAACCCTTGCGGGCCCCGCACCCAATCAGTGCTCTACCTCCACGACTCTGTTTTCCGAGGCTAGCCCTAAAGCTATTTCGGGGAGAACCAGCTATCTCCGAGTTCGATTGGAATTTCTCCGCTACCCCCACCTCATCCCCGCATTTTTCAACATGCGTGGGTTCGGGCCTCCAGTGCGTGTTACCGCACCTTCACCCTGGACAGGGGTAGATCACCCGGTTTCGGGTCTACGTCCACGTACTACATCGCCCTATTCAGACTCGCTTTCGCTGCGGCTCCGGCTCTTCACCTTAACCTTGCACGGGAACGTAACTCGCCGGTTCATTCTACAAAAGGCACGCCATCACCCCTAAAACGGGCTCTGACTTTTTGTAAGCACACGGTTTCAGGTTCTATTTCACTCCCCTTCCGGGGTGCTTTTCACCTTTCCCTCACGGTACTGCTTCACTATCGGTCGCTAGGAAGTATTTAGCCTTGGCAGATGGTCCTGCCGGATTCATACGGGGTTTCACGTGCCCCGCACTACTCGGGATCCGTCTCGGAGGGAACCAACTTTCAACTACAGGGCTTTTACCTTCTTTGGCGGGCCTTTCCAGACCTCTTCGCTTAACCGGTTCCTTTGTAACTCCATGTGAGACGTCCCACAACCCCAAAGAGCAAGCTCTCTGGTTTGGGCTTCTCCGCGTTCGCTCGCCGCTACTGACGGAATCACTATTGTTTTCTCTTCCTCAGGGTACTTAGATGTTTCAGTTCCCCTGGTATGCCTCTACATAACCTATGTATTCAGTTATGAGTAACTGGAAATTACCCCAGCTGGGTTTCCCCATTCGGACACCCCCGGATCAAAGCTTGCTTACAGCTCCCCGAGGCAGTTTCGTTGTTCGCCACGTCCTTCATCGGCTCCTAGCGCCTAGGCATCCTCCGTGTGCTCTTAGTAGCTTAACCATTTTGTTCCGGTTTCGGTCGCTCGCTTCCCTTGGTTTGGACTACGTCCAAATCCAAAAGTCGCTCTCACCCGATACCATCACAAAAGCAATTTAACTACCTTTATAAACACTTCACTTGTTTACACAAGATCAGCTTAAAGGAATGTTCTAATTCGCGTTTGTTTCGTTTCGATATCTAGTTTTCAAAGAACAAGCTCCATGCAAAAGCAAGCTGTTTGAGAGTTTGAGCTCTCAAAACCGAACAACGAGTGAGTGTTTTGCAGCTAAGCTGCTTATTTGAATGTTTCCGTTGCAGGAAACGATTCTCCATAGAAAGGAGGTGATCCAGCCGCACCTTCCGATACGGCTACCTTGTTACGACTTCACCCCAATCATCTATCCCACCTTCGGCGGCTGGCTCCTTGCGGTTACCCCACCGACTTCGGGTGTTATAAACTCTCGTGGTGTGACGGGCGGTGTGTACAAGACCCGGGAACGTATTCACCGCGGCATGCTGATCCGCGATTACTAGCAATTCCGACTTCATGCAGGCGAGTTGCAGCCTGCAATCCGAACTGAGACCGGCTTTGTTGGGATTGGCTCCATCTCGCGATTTCGCAGCCCGTTGTACCGGCCATTGTAGTACGTGTGTAGCCCAGGTCATAAGGGGCATGATGATTTGACGTCATCCCCACCTTCCTCCGGTTTGTCACCGGCAGTCTATCTAGAGTGCCCACCCGAAGTGCTGGCAACTAAATATAAGGGTTGCGCTCGTTGCGGGACTTAACCCAACATCTCACGACACGAGCTGACGACAACCATGCACCACCTGTCTTGAATGTTCCGAAGAAAAGGTACATCTCTGCACCGGTCATTCAGATGTCAAGACCTGGTAAGGTTCTTCGCGTTGCTTCGAATTAAACCACATACTCCACTGCTTGTGCGGGTCCCCGTCAATTCCTTTGAGTTTCAGTCTTGCGACCGTACTCCCCAGGCGGAGTGCTTAATGTGTTAACTTCGGCACCAAGGGTATCGAAACCCCTAACACCTAGCACTCATCGTTTACGGCGTGGACTACCAGGGTATCTAATCCTGTTTGCTCCCCACGCTTTCGCGCCTCAGCGTCAGTTACAGCCCAGAGAGTCGCCTTCGCCACTGGTGTTCCTCCACATATCTACGCATTTCACCGCTACACGTGGAATTCCACTCTCCTCTTCTGCACTCAAGTCACCCAGTTTCCAGTGCGATCCGGGGTTGAGCCCCGGGATTAAACACCAGACTTAAATGACCGCCTGCGCGCGCTTTACGCCCAATAATTCCGGACAACGCTTGCCCCCTACGTATTACCGCGGCTGCTGGCACGTAGTTAGCCGGGGCTTTCTTCTCAGGTACCGTCACCTTGAGAGCAGTTACTCTCCCAAGCGTTCTTCCCTGGCAACAGAGCTTTACGATCCGAAAACCTTCATCACTCACGCGGCATTGCTCCGTCAGGCTTTCGCCCATTGCGGAAGATTCCCTACTGCTGCCTCCCGTAGGAGTCTGGGCCGTGTCTCAGTCCCAGTGTGGCCGATCACCCTCTCAGGTCGGCTACGCATCGTCGCCTTGGTGAGCCGTTACCTCACCAACTAGCTAATGCGCCGCAGGCCCATCCCCAAGTGACAGATTGCTCCGTCTTTCCAGTTTCCTTCAGGCGAAGAAAACAACTATTCGGTATTAGCTACCGTTTCCGGTAGTTGTCCCAAACTTGAGGGCAGGTTGCCTACGTGTTACTCACCCGTCCGCCGCTAACCATCAGAGAAGCAAGCTTCTCTTCAAGTCCGCTCGACTTGCATGTATTAGGCATGCCGCCAGCGTTCGTCCTGAGCCAGGATCAAACTCTCCAATAAAGTATTGAAAAGAGCGATAAGCTCATTTTGAATCTGACGAGATTAAAAATCTCATTTGTGCTCCAGCCGATCCAAGCCAAGGCTTGTTTCAAACTTTTGCGTTCATTCTGCAAGCAGAATGTTTACTCACTCGTTGTTCAGTTTTCAAAGATCAAACTTGTTTTGTTACCGAATGTTGTTCTCTTCAGCAACTTTTATATCTTATCACATCCGAACCAACTTTGCAAGCTTTTTTTTTAAGTTTCTTTCGAAGCTTATTTCATTTGCTTGCCGCACCGTGTAAACCGTGTTTTCTTGGCCGGAATTAGAATATACCATGTACAGTTATTGAATGCAAGTCTTTTTTTGAGTAATTATATATCTTTCTATAATCTTTCTGTTTTTTTCTACACCCCCACATTTATCTCACGTAAAAGGCCTCTCTATAAAAGAAAGACCCTCCCTCTCATCAAGTTACTTTAATATCTATTGTTATCCGATAACCTCTTGGATGTGAAGCTGCCGTTGCTGCATCAGGTTAATGATGGTTCCTTCTACTGACACCATAGGCCGTGTAGGATGATCTCGATCAGAGAATACGATCTCTCCAATCTGGTTATTGCTGAGTTTCACTCGGATGCCATTATGGATCTGGGTCGATCGTTGAACAAATACACTTACGATTGCAGGGTCCAATTTCCCAAATGCCTCACTTTGGATCTGTTCTAGGACTAGGTATGGTGATTGTGCCTTGCGGTAGATCTTCTCCAGCGTCATGGCGTGGAAAATATCAGCGATAGCTACAATCTTGGCATAAATATGAATCTGCGTCCCACTAAGCTGCAACGGGTAGCCTGATCCATCCACTTTTTCATGATGCTGCAAAGCTGCAAGTCTGGCTCCCTCATTAATGGCCTTTGCCTGTTTAAGGATCTGATAACCATATTTCGTATGCTGACGAATCTCTTCCTGCTCAGTAGCCGTCAACGTGGATGGTTTATGAAGAATCTGCGGATCTACCTTGTTGTTACCAATATCATGGAACAAGCCTGCAAAAGCCACTTGCATCCAATCCTTGGAGGGGAGATCGATCCATTGAGCCAGTTGATAGGATGTGATCGCACTAAGTACGGAATGGTGATATACATAATCATGTTCTTGCATTACTCGTGGACTGAAGGTAAGCACATTATATTGTTTGAGCTGTGCAAACACAGACTCCAACTGTGTACGTAACTCATAGACCGGTAATTCAGCCGCCAGAGAGGACAGGAAAGCATTTTTGGTTAGTCCGACCATCTTCTCATACTCATCCTGCAAAGACGTTACTACAGGAGCTGTGGTGACGTTCCCTGTCTTACCAGCCCGTTCACCATTGTTGTCATTGGCAGAGCTTCCTGCGGACAAAGATGCACCTTTGGTTCCCGTACTACTCGACGCCATTCTTTCTTGTTCAATATCTACCTGTTGAATCATAAAGGCTCTGAGCACTTCCATATCCTTGGGTAAAATGACTTTTCCCTTCTGAAGCAGAACATTACCGCGAAGTGTTTGCACATCACTCCCAAGTTTGAGTCCTGGTTTGACTTCTGACAGGGTGATTAATCCCATGTGTATTCCCCTCACTCATCGTTCTTCTATGTTAATACAAACAAGACCATAGTCCCGGTTTTTCATGATATTTCCCATTATATTACTCAGGAATCAGGCTGTACATCCCAGATTCGGAAGAATAAAAGAAGAGATTCCTTTATACAAACAAAGGGCTCCCCGTGGGAGCCCTCGCAATCTTCTTCCAATCTCCAAGAGATCAGTCTTTATAAAATTCTATTTTATGCTTCCGAACCGGAATCGTCGTCGCCCTCAACTTCATTAACCTCAGCGTCAGAAACGGTGCCTTCTTCCAAGCTTACTACCGGAGCTTGGGACTCCTCGCCTTCCAAGCCTTCAAGCGACTCATCATCTGGTTCCTCTTCATTTTTGTCAATTCGGCTGACTGTAGCTACTGAATCCTCGTCACGAATATGAATCAGCTTCACACCCTGCGTGTATCGACCCATAGTGGATATGCCTTCCATGCTCATCCGGATCAACGTACCGCTAGACGTGATAATCATCAGATCCTCTTCGGTTTTAACCATTTTGAGGCTGACTACTGAGCCGTTCTTCTCTGTGACATTAATAGTCTTGATCCCTTTACCGCCACGAGTCTGCATCCGATAATCACTGACAGGTGTACGTTTACCGTAACCTTTGGCTGTAACGATCAGAACATCAAGCTCTTTATCAACTACATCCATGCCGATAACAGCATCCTGTTCATCCAATGTAATCCCTTTGACCCCGGTTGCGCTACGTCCCATGGAACGTACGTTACCTTCCGAGAATCGAATAGACATTCCGTGAGCTGTACCCATGATGATCTCTTGCAATCCATCGGTCAGCTTAACATCGATCAGAACGTCATCATCACGTAAGGAAATACCGATCAAGCCGCCTTTGCGAATATTGGTGTAATCCTCAAGTGGCGTCTTCTTCACAACCCCTTGGCGGGTAGCAAAGAACAAGTATCTGTCACTTTCGAATTCCTGGACCGGAATTACGGCATTGACCGATTCGCCCTGCTCGATCTGGATCAGGTTGATAATCGGCGTTCCCCGTGCGGTACGTCCAAGCTCTGGAATCTCGTAAGCTTTGAGACGGTACACTTTACCTTTGTCAGTGAAGAACATGAGGTAATTGTGAGAGTTGGTCACAAACAGATGCTCGACAAAGTCGGTATCTTTTGTATCCATACCCACGACCCCACGTCCACCACGTTTCTGGCTGCGGTATGTGGATACCGGCAGACGTTTCACGTAGCCTGTATGAGTAATCGTAATGATAACCTCTTCACGTGGAATCAGGTCCTCATCCAGAATACTCTCTTCACCTACAGTGATCTCCGTACGACGATCATCGCTGAAGCGGTCGCGGATCTCTTGCAGCTCCGTACTGATAATCTCAAGCACCAGATGTTCATTCGCCAGAATTTCGCGATACTCTCTGATTTTGACCATCAGTTCGTTATATTCATTTTCAATACGTTCGCGTTCCAGACCTGTGAGGCGTTGCAAACGCATATCGAGAATAGCTTGAGCCTGATCATGACTGAGTGAGAAGCGCTCAATCAAACCTTCTCTTGCTGCATCCGCATTACTGGATGAACGAATCAACGTAATAATCTCGTCGATATGATCCAGCGCAATACGTAAACCTTCTAGAATGTGTGCACGAGCTTCAGCCTTTTTCAGTTCAAACTGCGTACGTCTGCGAATAACCTCAATCTGATGCTGCAGGTAGTGATACAACACTTCGCGCAAGTTCAGAATTTTAGGTTCTTTATTAACAATCGCAAGCATGTTAATCCCGAAAGTGGATTGCATCGATGTATGTTTGTACAGGTTGTTCAGGACAACCCCCGGATTCACGTCTCTGCGAAGCTCAATTACAACCCGCATACCATTACGGTCAGACTCATCACGAAGGTCAGTAATGCCATCAATCTTTTTATCACGTACCAACTCGGCGATTTTCTCAACGAGTCTCGCCTTGTTTACCTGATAAGGCAACTCTGTAACGATAATTCGCGCCTTGTTGTTGTTCTCTTCGATGTTGGTTTTAGCCCGCATCGTTACTGAACCACGTCCGGTCTGATATGCCTGGCGAATGCCTGAGCGGCCCAAAATGTAGCCGGACGTAGGGAAGTCTGGTCCTTGAATGTAATCCATAAGTTCCATGGATGTAATGTCCGGATTTTGAATCATGGCCTGTACACCATCAATGACCTCGCCCAGGTTATGAGGAGGAATATTGGTAGCCATACCTACCGCGATCCCGCCGACCCCATTGACAAGCAAGTTAGGAAAACGAGCAGGCAGGACGATTGGTTCATGTTCTTCACCGTCATAGTTCGGCTGGAAATCAATCGTATCCTTGTTGATATCTCTGAGCATTTCCATAGCAATCTTGGATAAACGTGCTTCGGTGTAACGCATGGCTGCTGCCATATCACCATCGACCGATCCAAAGTTACCATGCCCATCTACATGCATATAACGCAGGGAGAAATCCTGTGCCATCCGTACCATCGTCTCGTAAACAGCAGAGTCACCGTGTGGGTGATACTTACCGATAACTTCGCCGACGATTCTGGCTGATTTTTTATGTGGTTTGTCGGGTGTCATGCCGAGCTCTGACATCGCGTACAGAATACGCCGGTGAACCGGCTTCAATCCATCACGCACGTCAGGTAAGGCACGGCTAACGATGATGCTCATCGCATAATCCATAAACGATTCACGCATCTCGACGCCTATATCCCGATCTGTAATCTGAGAGTTCATTTCTTCCGCCATGCTGGACCTCCTTCTTGTCCTTCAACAAACGTTCCATTCCGTCATGCAAAAAAAGTTGATTATATGTGAAAAGCCTAACAAGGCTAAAACCGCGCAAGAACGCTACTCTTTATTATATTACTTTCACAAAAGTTACACAATTAAACGTCCGCTGGGCAATAGCCTTTCTTCCGGGAACTTCTGCGTGTCTGGGGATACGCCCTGCCTTCCTCCCCAATTGCACATACAATGCTAGAAAAACGGCATATGTACTGTGCCTACCGAGGCTAAAGCCATTCCCGTCCTACGATCAAACTGCAAATTGTGCAGCTCATCGCACAAAACGCCATATTTCTCTATTATACCACTGAAATCGTCTCTTGTCCTTTGATTTCTCCGTGTCTGGTCCCTCTTTAGAACTGAACAAAACATGAAAGGACTGATGAATCTTGGGTATCCAACGCGTCTCCAGCAAATGGGCCAAAACAGCCGTGTTACAACGCAGTCGCATTGTCAATGAATATATCCCAGTGACCCGAAAATATAGCCGTCAAACTCTGGAACGAATGACTGAATTATTTGAGTCCAACTATATCAAACCGGACCGTGGCACTTACGGTAATGGCGTTATGCGGGTGAGAACAACCCGTTTATACGAACCTGTTGTTAATTCCGAAGATTCCACCACAGATACAGAGGTTTCGGAAGAAACCAATGATCGGAACCTGCCTGATGAACCCGAAGCAAGTACTGTTATCTCCAGAGCTACCTATCTCACAACAACATATCAACTCCAATACGGTACAGAGGAGAGATCATTTCATTCCCTGGACGAACTCGAACGAGCACTGAATGATCGCATTCAGGAACGTGAATATATCATTCAACAGGGAATATCGCTGATGAAGCATGAAGATTTGCCTTTTGACTTGCGTGTGTTAACTCAGAAAAATCTGCAACACAACTGGGAAACAACAGGTATTCTGGGACGTGTTGCTGCGCCAGGCAAAATAATCACCAACATTCATGGTGGTGGGCGATTGGCCACGTTTGAAGAACTCGTACTCCCCCATCTTCACCAGGAGGGCTTCAAAAAACTTCGCACTGAGCTGTACCGCTTAGGTATTCATACCGCTGTGCAATTGCAAACATCATTTCCAAGACTCAAAGAGATTGGTATTGATATTGCGCTAGACGAAGCAGGGCGTCCCTGGATTCTTGAAGTCAACACACTGCCAGGCATTTACGCCTTTGGCTTATTACCGGACAAGGAGGCATACCGGAAGATCAAACGTTATGCGATTGCGTACGGTCGTTTGCCCTCCAAAAAGGGTAAGAGCTCCCGTCCATCCCCTAAAGCACAGGCTTCGTCTGCCAAAAAACGTGTACGCAGATAACAAAGGGATACGTGAGTCTAAGTATACGCCTTCCCTAATATAAAAAAGGCGCCCTCTCAGGCGCCTCTTCGAATATGTTAAATGTCGAGGTTTTTCACGTATTTTGCATTTTCCTGGATAAAGTCACGACGCGGTTCAACGTTATCTCCCATCAGGGTGTCAAACATGGTATCAGCAAGGATGGCATCATTAATCGATACTTGCATCATGGTCCGACTCTCCGGATCCATCGTCGTTTCCCACAATTGTCCGGCATTCATCTCGCCAAGACCTTTGTAACGCTGAACGTTGAATTTCGCATTTTCGCCGAGCGTTGCAATAATTTCATCGCGCTCTTTCTCGGAACCAGCATAACGAATCACTTTGTTACGCTCAATCTTGAACAATGGCGGTTGTGCAATATATACATAACCTGCTTCAATGATTTTACGCATGTACCGATACAGGAATGTCAGCAATAGTGTTCGGATATGAGCACCATCAACGTCGGCATCGGTCATCAAAATGATTTTGTGATAGCGTGCTTTGGCAATATCGAAGTCATCACCAATACCCGTACCCATTGCCGTAATAATTGCTCTAATCTCCGCATTACCCAAGATCCGGTCGAGACGAGCTTTTTCCACGTTCAAAATCTTACCACGCAGTGGCAAAATCGCTTGGAAATGACGATCCCGACCTTGCTTTGCTGATCCGCCTGCAGAGTCACCTTCGACGATGTACAATTCGCTGATTGAAGCATCCTTGGATGAACAGTCTGCCAGTTTACCTGGAAGTGAGCTTACTTCGAGTGCACCTTTACGACGTGTCAGTTCACGGGCTTTACGGGCAGCTTCACGAGCACGTGCTGCTTGCAGCCCTTTTTCCAAAATGCGACGGGATACGGAAGGATTCTCTTCCAGGAACTCCTGAAGTTTCTCGGCAAACAAGGATTCGACAATCCCACGCACTTCGCTGTTGCCCAGCTTGGTCTTTGTCTGTCCTTCAAATTGCGGCTCCGGAATCTTGACCGAAATAATAGCTGTCAAGCCTTCACGCACGTCATCCCCGGAAAGGTTCCCCGTGCTGTCCTTGATTACTCCCGCCTTACGGGCGTAGTCATTGATAATCCGCGTAAGGGCACTCTTGAAACCTGATTCATGTGTTCCGCCCTCATGCGTGTTGATATTGTTCGCGAAGGAATAGATATTCTCGGTGTAGTTGTCATTGTATTGCAGGGCAACTTCCACCTGGATGTTATCTCTGGAACCTTCAACGTAAATTGGATTTTCATGCAGTACTTCGCGCTTCTGGTTGAGGAAGGAGACGTATTCGATAATGCCGCCTTCATACAGGAATGAGTTGGTTGCACCTGTGCGCTCATCCGTCAGTGTAAGACCAATACCCTTGTTCAGGAACGCCAGCTCACGAATACGGGCCAGCAAGATGTCATATTCATAAACTCTTGTTTCCGTGAAAATTTCAGGGTCCGGATGGAATCTAACCGTTGTTCCTGTTTCGTCGGTTGTACCGATCACTTTCAGGTCGTACTGTGGAGCTCCACGGCGATATTCCTGTTGATAGATATGCCCCTCACGTTTAACCGTTACAACCACTTTTTCAGAGAGTGCATTCACAACGGACACACCAACACCATGCAAACCACCGGATACTTTATATCCGCCGCCGCCAAATTTCCCCCCTGCATGGAGGACAGTCATAACTACCTCAAGTGCAGGACGTTTCATTTTGGTATGTTCGCCGACAGGAATACCCCGTCCGTTATCGACTACAGTCACGCTATTGTCTTCATGGATACTGACCTCAATGTGGTCGCAGTAACCTGCAAGCGCTTCGTCAATACTGTTGTCCACTACTTCCCAGACCAGATGATGCAGGCCCTTGGAACTGGTGGAACCGATATACATGCCCGGACGCTTCCGTACGGCTTCCAATCCTTCAAGGACCTGAATTTCATTCGCATCATATGACGGTTGATTCATAGACATGCCTTTCACCTACTTCTATAGATTCAATATCGTAAATATGCGTTAACTAATAATTGTTTGCTGAAATAGGCAACGTCCTTCATTTCAGCAGCTATTCAAATTTAAAGACAAGCAGCAAAAGAGACATTTTTTATGCCACACAACGCTAGAGATCCGGAAAAATGTGAGCCCGCTTTTTCAGCGTGGCTGAGGAAATAGGCGAGTAGTACACAATGTTTTTGGTCACCACAATAGACTTGGCTTCCTCTTCGCCGATGTGCTCCACTGTTTTTTCCTGCTCGGCATGCGTGACATACTGCTTGGAGATCTTTGAGGATTTTTCAATCGATATATCAAAAATAGCGACCAATTCGGAAGAACGGATGATCTTCTCACCGCCCAGATGAATGTACATAAGCCCCTCACTCCTTAGCGTTCAACCTGTCCGGCATGAACGTGATAAATACTGGCATCTTTGAGCTTGTCAACGTTCAGGCTCTCGATCCCCGTAGCCGTAATAAAGGTTTGCACCTTGCTCTGGAACGTTTCGATCAGCTGCGTCTGGCGAAAAGGGTCCAGCTCGGACAGAACATCATCCAGCAACAGAACTGGATATTCTCCGATTTCTTCATGAATCAGTTCAATTTCCGCAAGTTTAAGGGACAACGCCGTTGTGCGCTGCTGCCCCTGCGAGCCATATGTTTGTACTTCCCGATCGTTAATGAAAAAGGACAGGTCATCCCGATGCGGCCCACTAAGGGTTGTGCCTCGGCGAATCTCCTGCTCTTTCATTTGTGATAATTTTATCATAAATTGGTCCATTAAGACAGCTTCATCTTCCTCAGCGGCTTCGCTGAAGGAAGGAAGGTAGGCCAGCCGCAAGACTTCTCCGCCTCCGGTGATCCCCTGATGAATCGTTTCTGCCCACTTTTGCAGTTTCTTTATGAATTGTTTCCTTTTTTTGACGATTTTAACACCATGCTCGACCAGTTGTTCGTTCCACACCTCAAGCATGGTCTGGGCCGATGCCCCTTTTCCCCATAACTGCTTAAGCAAATTATTTCGTTGGACGAGCACTTTTTGATATTGCTGCAGGTGGTACAGGTAGCCAGGTGCAACCTGTCCAATCTCCATGTCAAGAAACCGGCGGCGAACCCCCGGTGTGCCTTTTACAATCTCCAGATCCTCTGGTGCAAACATCACAACATTGAGCGCTCCGACAAAATCACTTAACTTGCGCTGCTCCAGGCCGTTAATCTTTGCTTTTTTGCCTTGTTGCGACAATGATAGTTCAAGCTTGACCGATCCGTACTTTTTGTCGACCTCTGCTGCAAGTCTGGCACGTTCCTCACCGAAACGGATTAACTCCTTGTCACGGGATGTACGGTGGCTCTTGGTGAGTGCAAGTACAAAAATCGCCTCTGCAAGATTGGTCTTGCCTTGGGCGTTTTGCCCGATCAACAAGTTTACGGGACCAAAAGAATCCAGTCTCAGATGTTCATAATTGCGGAAATTCTGCAGATCAATGCTGTTCACAAACACGCGGTAACCTCCCTTTTATCCCGTCCGTCAGGAGGCAGCAGGATCGAACTGGTCTTCTTATTCTGCAGCAACTTCGAATGTGCCTTCTCCGTCCACTTCAACGATATCCCCAGGGTATAACTTACGTCCCCGGCGTTCCTCAGGCTCTTTATTCACACGTACAAGTCCTTCCTGAAGCAAAGCTTTGGCCATACCTCCAGTTGGGATGCAATCAGCCAGTTTCAAAAATTGATCAAGCTTAATATATTCCGTACGAATCGTAACTTGGTTCACTGTGATCTTCCTTTCGTTAGTTGGTCGTCCGATATGGCAATATCACGTAAAGGCTGTGACTGTCATCCAGCGGTTTCAAGATGATTGGACTCATGACTCCTGTAAAAGCGATCATCAGCTGCTCACTTTCAACAACTTTCAGCACATCCAGCATGTATTTGGAGTTGAACGAGATTTTTAACGGATCTCCTGTAAACTCGGCAGGTTCGATTTCTTCTCTTACTTTACCTAGCTCGGAAGAGCTTGAAGAAATTTCAACGGATCCTGAATCCATCGTTTGCATACGCACGATGTTTGTTTTCTCTTCACGCGACAGCAAATAAGCCCGGTCAATGGATTCACTTAATTTTTTTGTATCTAAAACAAGTTCTGTTTTGTATGACGTTGGAATAATTCTAGAAGTATCCGGATATGTTCCGTCCAAAATACGGGAGTAAAACAATACACGGTCGATTTTGAACAGGACCTGGTTATCTGCAACAACGATATCCACAAGGGTATTTTGATCCGGAACAATTTTGCTGAGCTCGTTCAGCGTTTTACCGGAAATGACCACGTTGTTGAAGCGGATACCTTCTGCATTATCCAGCATTGCTGATCGAGTAGCAAGACGGTGACGGTCTGTTGCCACAAATTTCAATTCGTTGTCACCCAAACTCCAGAGTACACCTGTCAGGATTGGAGTAGTCTCATGTGTGGAAATGGAGAAAACAGTTTGTTTGATCATATTTTTCAGCAAATCTCCTGGAATGGAGACCGTTTGGTTTTCTTCGATGCTTGGCAGTACCGGGAATTCTTCCGGATCAAGACCTACCAGTTGAATTTCGGTAGCACCTGCGGAGATAAAGGTGTTGAAGTTCTCTTTGACTTCCATGTGCACTTCTTGCGATGGCAGCTTCTTGATGATCTCCACAAAAAACTTGGCTGGCAAAACTACACTGCCCGGTTGATCTACCTGAACTACGCTTTTATCTCCATCTTCAAGCGGGATGAAGGATTGAATGGATATATCGGTGTCACTTGCTGTCAACGTTACACCTTGATGATTCACGTCGAATTTGATACCGCTCAGAATCGGAATCGTCGTACGGCTCGAGATCGCTTTGGATACTTGCTGTATGGAATCGTTTAAGTAGTTTTTCATTATGCTGATTTTCATGGTTTCACTCCTAGCTGATTTTTTGGGTGTTGGGTTGTTAAAAGGTGTTTTTCAAAGGCCGAAGGCTAAGCTCCGAAATGGCTATTTTGGAGATGATATCTTTAAGATCTTTTTAGTAATAATAGTAATAGGGGCACTGAATATGTGGATAAGTGGGTATAAACCCGTACACCCAAGCCTATCCACATGTGTATACGTTGTGCATAGGCTTGGGACTTGTTCAGGTTGGATTCTTAATTTTTTCGGTTAAGTTGTTGATAACTTTATAGAGATCCTGATCGTTTTTAATCGCTTGGGAGATTTTTTCGTGAGCATGTATGACAGTGGTGTGATCTCGTCCTCCGAATGCTTCCCCAATTTTGGGCAGAGAAAAGTCTGTCAGTTCACGAGAGAGATACATGGCAATCTGTCTTGGAAAAGCAACTGCCTTGGTCCGTTTCCGTGCTTTGAAATCTTCAAGCTTAAGGCTATAATACTCGCCGACCTTTTGTTGGATGTCATGAATAGTGATCATTTTGGGACGACTGGAAGGAATAATATCCTTCAGTGCTTCAGCTGCCAGATGAGTGGTTACATCTTGATTAGTCAGTGAAGAATAAGCAACGACCCGAATCAGGGCGCCCTCCAGTTCACGGATGTTGGTGTCAATCTGGTTGGCAATGTACATCATCGCTTCATTCGGAATATCCAGGTTTTCCGCACGTGCCTTTTTCCGCAAAATTGCGATCCTTGTCTCCAAATCTGGAGGCTGGATATCCGTAATTAACCCCCATTCAAAGCGAGAACGAAGCCGTTCTTCCAGTGTCGGAATTTCCTTCGGTGGTCTGTCGCTGGAGATGATAATCTGCTTCCGTTCCTCATGCAGCGCATTAAACGTATGGAAAAATTCCTCTTGTGTTGATTCTTTTCCCGCCAAGAACTGAATATCATCAATGAGCAAAATGTCGACGCTCCGGTATTTGTTACGGAAGCTCTCCCCGCGGTTGTCACGGATCGAGTTAATGAATTCGTTCGTGAATTTCTCAGACGACAAATAAACGACTTTGCTGCCCGGATCATGCTCCAGAACATAATGTCCGATCGCATGCATCAAGTGAGTTTTACCGAGACCTACTCCCCCATACAGAAAGAGAGGATTGTAAGCTTTGGCTGGCGCTTCAGCGACCGCCAGCGATGCGGCATGGGCAAAACGGTTGCCCGGCCCGATGACAAATGTATCGAACGTATATTTCGGATTCAGCATGCTGAGTACGGCTTCTTCCTGTACAACTGTAGGCGTTGGTGCCGGCAGTTGCGGGTCCGGTTCAGCAGGCTTGTTCTCTTCGATGACAAATTTCACATCGACTTGCTTGCCAAGCAACTCGTATACCGTCGAGCCAACCAATTTGGTGTAACGGCTCTCCAGCCATTCGACGGCAAACGTGGTTGGTGCGGATATGACGATTGAACGGTCATTCAGCTTGGTGGCTTTGGTTGCTTTGAACCAGGTGTCAAAGCTGGGTTTGCTGAGTTTGTTTTGTATGATTGATAAAATTTGCTGCCATAAATCAGAAGTATGGCTGTCCAC